>CAVPDX010000009.1:0-35154 GCA_963702775.1 uncultured Acidobacteriaceae bacterium | reverse complement strand
AATCAAATCGCTTCTGGCAGGCGCGGTTTTACGATTTCAATGTTTGGACGGAGAAGAAGCGAATCGAAAAGCTGCGCTACATTCATCGCAATCCAGTAGCGCGTGGACTGGTAGCCTCGCCGGAGCAATGGCCTTGGAGCAGTTTTCGTTGGTACTCCTCAGGCGAACCGGGTCCAGTCCGAATCAACGATACGGATATTCTAATGATGACAATCCGCCCTCCAGCGGCGTGACGGGAACGCCTTGGCTGACAGCTGAACCAACAATGTGAATGTTCGAAATGGAGAACGTTCAAAATGGAGAATGATCAACATTGGGAGAATGATCAAGCTGGGGTGCCCCATGTCTCGCCGCTTTTGCGAGACATGGGAAGCTCAGACCTGGGCCACCCGCCAAGGCTGAAAGATGATGTTTTGAAATTGGAAATATTCAAAATGGGGTGCCCCATGTCTCGCCGCCTTTGCGAGACATGGGAATCCGAGACCTGGGCCACCCGCCAGATGCCTGTCGCGCCGGAGATGTCGTGCACTTCTTCTCCGACCCTTTCGGTATGAATCCACACGTCTTTCGCGGGGCAGAGATTGGGTTAAGTGCGCTGGGGATCGGACTCACCGTGATCAAGGTCCAAGACTCCGGGGTTTCATCAGGGACAGTGAATGCGGTCATCCGCAGAGCGCAAGAACTGCAGGACCTAACCTTCCTGGTACTCGATCTGGTCCGGGTGGCGATGGAGCTTGGCTGCGCGATTGACGTTCCAGTGCAACTCGACGACATCTACATCCCACATCTTGAGCTGCTGCAAAAACTAGGAGATTGCTCACGCATTCGTTTCCGCAGTTGTTTCTTTTCTACTCTGGCCATCGACGCTGACGTCGACGCTGCACGCCTTCCTCGATTCGATGGATGCTACGTCGACGAACTTGAGGGCCGTTCATCAAGAACCGACCTTCCTCCGGGGGTATTCGACAGCGCGTGCCAGTTTGACCGCTTCTCGGACGCTCCCGAGACGACAAGCGCTATAGGTAGCATGGATTTGCCACTTGGAGCCAAGGTGCTCCTCACAATTCTTAGGAAGATCTATCTACAGAGCGGATCTGGCCGAAAGGAAAATGCCCTCCAGCGGGGACTCGATCATCACGGTCGACGCTTAGTCCCCCCGGTGCTGCGCCTTCTCCAAACCGAGGGCTTGGTGTCACCCTACCGCCGGGGTGGGCTTGATATGACGATCTGGGTTCCGGACCGAGCGAAGACCGCTCGAGCAGCGCGGATGATCACTTCACCTAGAACGTGTAACGATCCGCTCCTGGATAAGGCGGCGAATCTCCTATGACTTTCTACCATCCCCGAGTCTGCAGCATCTGCGCCTCATCCATCCCTGCCACAGCCAGTCCCTTCATCGCGCCTGTCAGGTCTTCGCTGACTTCAAGTAATACTTTAGGGTCGTTGAAATGCGTCGCGGCTTTCACTATGGCGCGGGCTCGCTTTTCGGCTTGCTCCGGCGGGGCGAAGCGCAGGTCGTGCTGTCTTTCATGAAGATGCCGCTGCCTACGAACACGGCTTCGGCTCCTAGCTGCATGACCAGGCTTGCATCGGCTGGCGTCGCGATTCCTCCCGCGCTGAAGTTGGGGACGGGCAGCTTGCCGGTTTTGGCCACCATCTTTACTAGTTCGTATGGCGCGCCGTGTTCTTTGGCTTTGGCGTAGAGTTCTTCTTCGCCCAGCACCGTCAGGATTTTCATCTCCTGCACGATCTGGCGAATGTGCTTGACGGCGTGGACTACGTCGCCGGTGCCGGCCTCCCCTTTGGTGCGGATCATGGCTGCGCCCTCGGCGATGCGGCGCAGGGCTTCTCCGAGATTGCGCGCCCCGCATACGAATGGCACCGTGAACGCGTGCTTGTCGACGTGGTGGGCTTCATCGGCTGGAGTGAGCACTTCGCTTTCGTCGATATAATCGACACCGAGTTCCTGCAAAATTTGGGCCTCAGCGAAATGTCCGATGCGGCACTTAGCCATCACCGGAATGGAAACCGTGGCCATGATCTCGCGAATCTTCTTAGGCGAGGCCATGCGCGCCACGCCGCCTTCCGCGCGGATCTGCGCCGGCACTCGCTCCAGCGCCATCACGGCGACGGCCCCAGCTTTTTCCGCGATGGAAGCCTGCTCGGCGTTGGTCACGTCCATGATCATTCCGCCTTTTAGCATTTCGGCTAGGCCGGTCTTCAGGCGGAGACTGGTGTTGCTACCGTTGTTTTGCGACATGGTGTGGACTCTTTTCTGGAAGCGCTTTCAGCTCTCAGCTGTCAGCTTTCAGCGAACCCACATCTATTTTACAGCGCGTTCATAATTCGCGGTACCCCGACTCTGAGCCGGGAACTCTCAGAAGATCAAAGTCAAAAGCGTCGGACAAGAGTGTCCGACCCACACGAGCTATCTTTCTACGTGCTTGGCGAACATTTTTGCCGGATCGATGGCTATGAAGGTGCCGCGGCTGCGGGCCAGGATTTCGCCTTTCTCGTTCACGATTTCGGCGGCGTTAATGTGGGTTCTGCCTTCGGCTTTGATCTCGCGGCCCTCTACACGGAGGGGCTGGTGCAAAGGGACTGGCTTGAGATATTCGACCGTCATTTCGCGGGTTAGCGCGATTACGTGATGCAGTTTGTTCACCTTGCCCATGGCGTCGTCTAAGATGCAGGCGATTACGCCCCCGTGGCAGTGGCCCGGTGGTCCGGTATAGCGCTTGCCCAGCCGGAAGCGGCAGACGAAGGTTTGGCGTTCTTCGTCCAGGATAAATTTCAGGCGCATGCCTTCGGGATTGTCCGGGCCGCAGACGAAGCAGTTGTTCTTTGGCAGTTTGACGTCGCGGGTATCGTGGCCGTGGGGCTTCTGGGACATGGGTTGATTTCAGTGCGGCCGGATCAGATGCAACAGTTTTTAACCGCTTTTAACCGCAAAGAGCGCTAAGGCGGCGCAAAGGGCGCGAAGAGAAACCTGGACGGTTAGGTAGTGTCTCAGTTTGAATTTTCTTGTGGTGACCCGGACAAATAGGATACGGTGCGCCGTCTATATCGTGAAGCTGATTGCGGACGCGGCCCAACTACGGTATCAGCGCCCTAAACAGTTCCGGCCTGATCGCGATGAACAACGCTATCATAAGCCCTATTGCCACTCCCATGATTGTGCCTGCAGCTACTCCGCGCGCAAGCACCTTGTGTTCGCTGGCCGTCATTTCAACCTCCCAAAGGCAGGGGAAATCTTGCCACATTCCTAGGTCAACTATAACAGTACCGACGGTTAAAGGCGCTTCTTTCTTTAGTGGGAATCCTGTATACATATCGGTTTCGGAAATCTTTCGATAGGAGCTGCTTGTGAGATTGCGCATTGCTGTCGTTCTCGCCGCCGCATTTTTGGGCTTCTCGATGCTAGCCCACGCTCAGCAGGATAAAGATGTGGACAAGCCGGGGCAGCCCGCGGCTAAGAAAGATCGGAAGAAAGATAAAAAGAAAGGAGACAGCAAGACTGCGGCGGAGGAAGAAAAGAAAGACGAAGAGAAAAAGCCGGGGATGAACGCCGATACTTTTTCTGGGCTGAAGTTCCGCACGATTGGGCCGGCTGTGGCTTCGGGGCGGGTAATCGCGATTGCGGTGAATCCTAAGAACAAGTTTGAGTACTACGTGGGCGTGGCTTGCGGCGGAGTTTGGAAGACGGTGAACGATGGCAACACGTGGACTCCAGTGTTCGACAAGGAAGGATCGTATTCGATTGGATGGGTTGCGCTGGATCCGAATGACCCGGCGGTGGTGTGGGTGGGCGCGGGCGAAAGCAACTCGCAGCGAAGCGTGGCTTATGGAGATGGCATTTACCGGTCGGACGATGGCGGGAAGAATTGGCAGAATCTGGGGCTGAAAAAGTCGGAGCATATCGGGCGGGTGGTCATCGACCCGCGGGATTCGAAAGTGGTTTATGTGGCGGCGGAGGGGCCGTTGTGGGGGCCCGGGCGGCGATCGCGGGCTTTACAAAACGACCGACGGCGGCAAGAACTGGAAGGCTGTGCTGACGATCAGCGAGAACACCGGCGTGGCGGATGTGGCGATTGATCCGTCGAATCCCGATGTTGTTTATGCGTCAGCCTACCAGCGGCGGCGGCATGTGTTTACTCTGATCGACGGCGGGCCGGAGAGTGCGATCTACAAATCCACCGACGCTGGGGCTCCTGGAACAAATTGAAGTCTGGTCTGCCTAGCGTTGATATGGGGAGGATCGGGCTGGCGGTTTCTGCGGTTGATCCCAGTGTGGTGTATGCCTCGATTGAAGCGGCCGATGGCAAGGGCGGAATTTTTCGGTCGAATGATCGTGGGCGCGACCTGGGACCGGCAGAATGAATTCGATGCGCAGGCACAATATTACGCGCGGATTTTCACGGACCCGAAAAACGTGGACCGCATCTTTGTGATGAACACTTTCCTGCAGGAATCGCTGGACGGCGGCAAGACTCTGAAGAAAATCGAGGAGACGCACCATCATATCGATAATCACGCCATGTGGATCGATCCCGACGACACCAGACACTGGCTGATGGGCTCGGATGGCGGGATGTATGAAACCTGGGACAACGCCAAGAACTGGGAATACAAGGCGAACCTGCCGACGGTGCAGTTCTACGACGTTGCCGTGGACAACGCGCTTCCCTTCTACAACGTGTGCGGCGGAACGCAGGATAATTTTTCGTGGTGCGGGCCTTCGCGGACGCGAAACATCACTGGCATTGTGAACTCCGATTGGTTTGTCACCTCGACCGGAGACGGATTCCGGTCGGCGGTGGATCCGGTGGACTCGAATACGATTTATTCGGAATCGCAATACGGGGTGCTAAATCGCGAGGACAAGCCGACCGGGCAGCAGTTGGTGCTGCAGCCGCAGGAGGGGAAAGGCGAGCCTCCGCTGCGGTGGAACTGGGATTCGCCGGTGATGATCAGTCCGCACTCGCATACGCGGCTCTATTTTGCGGCTAACAAACTGTTTCGCAGCGACGACCGGGGCGACACTTGGAAAGCGATCAGCGGCGACCTTACGCGGCAAATTGATCGCAATAAATTGCCAGTGATGGGGAAGGTGTGGGATCCGGATGCGGTGGCGAAGAACGTCGTCGACTTCGTTCTATGGAAATATTGTGGCGTTGTCGGAGTCGCCGAAACAAGAAGGGCTTATCTATGTGGGCACCGATGACGGGCTGATTCAAGTCACGAGCGATGGCGGGCAGAGTTGGACGAAGTACGAGAAAGTTTCCGGGGTTCCGGAGATGACGTATGTGAGCCGGCTGGCGGCTTCGCAATATGAATGCGAACACGGTCTATGCAGCCTTCGACAATCATAAGGACGAAGACTTCAAACCCTATCTGCTGAAATCGACGGACGCGGGCAAGACGTGGAACTCTATTGCCGGGAATCTGCCGGAGAACGGCTCGGTGCTGGCTTTTGCCGAAGACACAGTGAATCCCGAACTTATTGTTTGCGGGCACGGAGTTCGGAACGTTCTTCACGATCGATGGCGGGCAGAAATGGGTGCAGCTCAAGGGTGGACTGCCGACGGTCGCGGTGCGCGATATGGTGATGCAGGCGCGCGAAGGCGATCTGGTGATTGCGACCTTCGGACGCGGCTTTTATGTGCTCGACGATATTTCGGCGCTGCGGCAGATCAAGCCGGAATCGGTGGAGCAGGCTGCGGCGCTTTTGTGAAAGATTCGTTGCTGTATATCGAGCGGTGGCCGCTGGGTAGTTTGGGCGGGCATAAGAAGGCGTTTCAGGGAGATGCGTTTTACGCGGCGGACAATCCTCCTTATGGAGCGGTGTTCACAGCTTACTTGAAAGAGAAGTTGAAGACGAAGAAGGAAAAGCGGCAGGAGGCGGAGAAAGAGGCGGCGAAAAAGAACCAGACGCTGCCGTATCCCACGAACGTTGAACTGCGGGCCGAGGCCGAAGAGGCAAAGCCCGAGGTGTACTTCATGATTTATGACGAGTCGGGCGCGCCGATTCGACGGGTAGAGGGTAGCATCGAGGCTGGCTTTCAGCGGGCGGCGTGGGACCTGCGGTATTCCGCTCCGGCTTTGCGCGAGCATGCTGAGGAATACGGAGACTTACCCGAGGCGGGAAAACAAGGGCCGCTGGTGATTTCTGGCACGTATTCGGTACGCATGTTCCAGAAGATGGCCGGCACGGTTACGGAATTGACGGGAGCGCAGAACTTTAAAGTCATGACGGAGGGCGCGGCTTCCATGAGTGCGGCGGATCGCGCGGCACAGGAAGAATTTTTGCGAAAAACCGCGCGGCTTTATCGGGCGGTCTCAGGCGCGCTGCATACTTCGGATGAAGTGACGGCGAGGCTCAAATCGATTCGTGAAGCTCTGCGGGAAACGCCCGCGGTGGCGAAGCAGTTGGGCGCTACGGCAGATTCGATTGAGCAGCGCAACCGTGAAATCTTGCGCGCGCTGCGGGGAGATACCGAGGTGGCGAAACTTAACGAGCCAGTTCCCACCTCGATCAATGATCGGGTGGAGGCGATCCTCGAGGGTGAGCGCTTCGCCCTTACCAAGCCGACGCAAACTCATGTTGAGGATTACAACATCGCGGCTGCGGAGTTC
Source organism: uncultured Acidobacteriaceae bacterium (assembly GCA_963702775.1). Lineage (GTDB taxonomy): Bacteria > Acidobacteriota > Terriglobia > Terriglobales > Acidobacteriaceae > Sulfotelmatobacter. The sequence goes on along the minus strand of CAVPDX010000009.1, from coordinate 28,518 downwards.
ACCGGGCAGCTGGATAAACTTCATACTTTGGTTGAGGTTGATTTGATCAAACTTGAGAAAGATATGGAGGCAACTGGAGCGCCTTGGACTCCGGGGCGGGTACCGGAGTGGCATGAAAAATAAATCTTGGCCACGGATTTTCGCGGATTCACACGGATCAAGATCAAGGGCTTTATACAAAAAGGCACAGAGTAATTCGGCGGCTAAGATTTTCCCATGAAGCGAATTCTTTTGTCCTGGAGCAGCGGGAAGGACAGCGCTTGGAGTTTGCATGTGCTCCGCCAACGCGGTGAGTATGAGGTTATGGGGCTTTTGACTACATTCAACGGGGAGGCTGACCGGGTTGCGATGCACGCGGTGCGGCGCGAACTCGTCGAACTTCAGGCTGCGGCCGCTGGATTGCCGTTGTGGAGCGTTGCGTTGCCTTGGCCGTGCTCGAATGAGCAGTACGAAGCGCTGATGGCTCAAACTTGCGCCAAGGCAGTAGCCGAAGGGATTGCAGGAGTTGCTTTTGGCGATTTGTTTCTTGAGGACGTGCGCGCCTACCGGGAGCGGAAGATGCAAGACACAGGGCTGCAACCCGTGTTTCCGCTTTGGGGGCTGCCTACGCATGCTTTGGCGCGGGAGATGATTGCTTCCGGCACGCGGGCAAAATTGACTTGCGTCGACACTGCGAAGCTTGACCGGTCGTTTGCCGGCCGCGAGTTCGATGAAGCGGTGCTGGCGGCTTTGCCCTCAGACGTGGATCCCTGTGGCGAAAGGGGAGAATTCCATTCATTTGTGTATGCGGGGCCTATGTTCGGTGGCGTACACGTACTGCCGGTTTCGGTGGGTGAGACTATAGTCCAGAATCAGTTTGTCTTTGCGGACTTGAATTTCGACGAGAACGCGGCTACTGGGAAAGAAAAATCTTTACCACAGGGGGCGCGGGGTCACACGGGGTAATTAGAACTGCTCCCTTCCCTTGAGTTTTAATTGTTTTATCCGTGGGAATCCGCGAAAATCTGTAGCTGATTTTTTTTCTTTCGAAAACTCGATTGCATTATCCTCATGGCGCTGTGATAAACTCGCCGCCGACCGTTGACTTGCGTTGTGGGACGCGGCAACGATTGCGGGGAACTTAGCTTCCTATTGGTTTGTGTGGGGAGGGTTGGGGAATGGGGCTTGCGTTGATGGCTGTGATCTGGCTGATCACTCTGGCCAGCACGTACTTCTTTGTCGCCAAGACATGGTGGCTTCCAGTTGGGGCTTCAGCGGCCACGGGCTTTATTGACCGGCAATTTGCCCTGACGTTTGTGCTGATGGGAATCGTTTTCCTGGCGGCACAGCTCTCTCTCGGCTACTTCGCGTGGAGATACCGGGAGCAGCCTTCCTCGCCGCCGGTGGATTATTCGCACGGCAATGTGAAGCTTGAAGTCGTATGGACCGCGCTGACCACGGTTTTGTTCATTGGATTGAACCTGATGGGCAGCAGCGTTTGGGCGGCTCAACGGTTTGATCCGGCGGAGCCGGGCGCAGTGCAGGTTGAGGTTACGGGCATGCAGTTTGCCTGGTACTTTCGTTATCCGGGGCCGGATGGGAAGTTCGGCGGGACCAGCGTCAAGCTGATGGATCCGTCGGCCGGCGGAGAAGCTGCGGTGGGGCTTAATACTTCCGATCCGGCTGCTAAAGACGATGTGGTTACGGGGACCATGTATCTGCCGGTGGACCGCGAGGTCGACTTGAGCCTGCGGTCGGTGGACGTGATCCACAGCTTTTTTGTCCCTTCCTTGCGCTTCAAGCAAGACGCGGTGCCGGGGCTCAACATCCACATGCATTTCAAGCCGATCACGATTGGCCAGTATGAAATTGCCTGCGCCGAACTTTGCGGCCTGGGTCACTACAAGATGCACGGCATGGTACACGTCGTCAGCCAGGAGAATTTTGATAAGTGGCTGGCGGCACGGGAGGCGGAGAAACAATAAATGGCAACCTCGGCTACCGCTCACGCGCATGCGGCCCCGCAGGGCTTCATACGAAAATATATTTTCAGCCTGGATCACAAAGTCATCGGCATTCAGTATTTCTTCCTGGCGCTCACCGCGGTATGGGTGGGGATGTTTCTGTCGCTGCTGATGCGGATTCACTTGTATTGGCCGTCGGCAGTCCTGCCGCTAGTGGGTGAGATCAAGCCGGAGCAGTATCTCGCGCTGCTCACCATGCATGGCACCATCATGGTGTTCTTTGTGCTGACTACGGCGCCGCAGGGGGGATTTGGAAATTATTTTCTGCCCATTCAGATTGGTGCGCCGGACATGGCGTTTCCGGTGCTGAACATGCTTTCGTTTTGGACGACGTTTGTCGCGTTCGTGGTGATGATCTCGGCATTCTTCGTCACGGGTGGAGCGCCGCTGCATGGGTGGACGGGATATCCACCATTGAGCGCAGTGCAATCGGCCGGTCCGGGTGAAGGGCTTGGCGCGGATCTGTGGATCACTAGCATTGCGATTTTCTGTTTAGCGTCGTTGATGGGCGCCCTGAATTTTCTTACGACTACGCTCGACATGCGGGCCAAAGGCATGACCATGATGCGCATGCCGTTGACCGTGTGGTCGTGGTTCATCACGGCGATTCTCGGGTTGCTGGCGTTTGGCGTGCTGCTTTCGGCGGGGATCCTGTTGCTGATGGACCGCAACCTGGGCACGAGTTTCTATGTGCCGCTGGTGGTGATGAACGGGCAGGTCATGCAGCACAAGGGCGGATCGCCACTGCTTTGGCAGCATCTGTTCTGGTTCTTCGGGCATCCTGAGGTTTACATTGCGATTTTGCCGGGCATGGGCGTGACTTCGCAGATTCTTTCTACGTTCTCGCGCAAGCCTATTTTCGGCTATAAGGCGATGGTCTATGCCATGCTGGCCATCGGATTTTTGGGGTTCATGGTGTGGGGCCACCATATGTTCATGAGCGGCATGAGCCCGTATTCCGCGTTTGCTTTCTCGCTGCTCACCATGTGCATTGGGGTGCCTTCGGCCATCAAGACGTTCAACTGGCTGGGCACGATGTTGAAGGGGCGCATACGCTTCCATACGCCGATGCTGTATGCCATCGGTTTCGTTTCCCTTTTCGTCTCCGGCGGGTTGAGCGGTCCGTTCCTGGCGCAGCCGGTACTCGATATTCAACTGCACGATACTTATTTTGTGGTCGGTCACTTCCACCTGATCATGGGCGTGGCTGCGATCTTTGGGATGTTTGCGGCTACCTATTACTGGTTCCCGAAAATGTTTGGGCGGATGATGAATGAAACCTGGGGACGCGTGCATTTCTTCATCACGCTTCTCGGGACCTACGCCATCTTCATGCCGATGCATTATCTGGGCATTGCCGGAGGCACGCGGCGCTACTCGCAATACACGGAAGTGGCGTATCTGGTGAAATTGATGCCGCTTCACCGCTTCATGACCTATGCCGCGATTATCACGATTGCGGCACAGTTCATTTTTGTGATCAATCTGTTCTGGAGCATGTTTAAAGGGCCGAAGGCGAGCGACAATCCCTGGGAATCGACAACTTTGGAGTGGACCACAGCGACGCCTCCACCGCATGACAATTTTGGTGGCGTTACGCCGGTGGTGCATAACGGTCCTTATGAGTATGGGGTTCCAGGTGCGGCTCGGGATTTTGTGATGCAGACGGATCCGCCAGTGGGATCGACGGGACACTGATGGTAGGTCCCTCAGGGGCTATAAAGCCCGTCGTGAAAGGAATGCTTTATCGTAGCGCTGAAGCGCTGCTCCACTCTTTGCTTGCGCGGATCTAGTGAGTTTTGCTTATGGCGACTTATACACCAAGCACTCCCGTGAATCAGTTGGGCCGCGGAGGGAGTGTGCCTGCGCCTCCGAACGGGGGCGGGGATGATGGCGGCTCTCCTGATTCCGGGTTACCGAATTATGGGGCTCGGCTGCGGCGGGCGCGGCTGGGATTGATCTGTGCGATCGCGACCGTCAGCATGGTATTTGTTTCCCTGACCAGCGCGCTGATTGTGCGGCGGGGTCTGCCGACCTTTGACGACTTAACCCGCACACACTTTCGTGATTGGGGCGCAGTGCAGTTGCCGTGGGTGCTCTTGTTCATCAACACGGCGATACTTCTGGTAAGCAGCTTGACGATGGAAGGCGCGCGACGCAACGTTAAGCGGCTGGCTGCGCTGGCTCCGCTGCAGTCGATTCCCGGAGTTTCACTGGGAGACGAAAGAAGTTTTCCGTGGCTAGGCGCGACCATCGTTCTTGGGTTGGGATTTCTAGTGGGGCAGTGGATGGCTTGGGGCGAACTGAAGGCCCGGGGATTTCTGGTCAGCACGAATCCTGACAGTTCTTTCGTTTACTTGTTGACGGCGGCTCATGCGGTGCACCTGGCGGGCGGGATGGTTGCGTTGCTCTGGGCGGGTATCACTTCCCTGCAACAAAAACCTATCGAGGGGCGCCGAATCGTGGTCGACGTAACGGCCTGGTATTGGCACTTCATGGCCCTGCTGTGGATTTATGTTTTTGCTCTCTTAGCATTTCGCGCGCTAACGCGAAAGGGGAAACTGGGGAATGGCTGACGCTGCGCTGGAACACACCGCCGCTGCCGGGCACGGAGCGGCGGGCGAGTACGAAGCTCCACTGTTTGGAGCTTATTCGAAAAAAGTTGGGATGTGGCTGTTCCTGGCCTCGGACTCGCTGACCTTCGGGGCTTTGTTGTTTGCCTTCAGCTACAACCGGATTTACACGGTCCCCTGGCCGACGCCGTTTCACGTGGCCAGCATTATCAACGCCTCGATTATGACGGCGTGCCTGCTCTCCAGTTCGCTGACCATGGTGCTTGGAGTATTTGCAGCGCAACGCCACGATCGCGTCTGGACGCGGAACTGGCTGCTGGCGACGATGATCTTCGGCACCGCATTCATCGTGCTGCACGGCCTGGAGTGGAGCAAGCTGATCGATGAGGGGCTGTATTTGCCGGGATTTATGTCTCTCCTGGGCGTGTCGGCGTCGCACTCCAGCGGTGAGTATGCCGAGATTTCGAAAAACGTTCCCCAATTCACTCAGGCATTTTTCGGCCTGACAGCCATGCACATGCTGCACGTCACGATCGGAGTGATTTATCTAGGGGTGGTGGCGTTTCGGAAATGGTTTCTGCCAATCCTGGGCGTGATCTGGATCGCCGCAGCATTTCTGATTCCTGCTGGCAACGTGTTCCACTACCCAGTTTATGTGCTGGGGATCGCGCTAGTTGTCTGCGCGATTATTCTTTTCCTGAAGCCCAAGGATTACGACGCGCATGATGTTGAAGTGTCTGGATTGTACTGGCACTTTGTCGACCTGGTGTGGATGTTCATCTTCCCACTGGTTTATTTGATGTCGACCAAGATAGTGTAGCGGTGGGATCGCGGAGAAAAAACGATGCATGATGTGGCGAAGCACGACGATAGCAAGGGCCAGTATTTCTGGGTGTGGGGCGCGCTGCTGGTTCTGACCGGCATCGAGGTCTGGCTGGGTTACAACCAGGTGTTCAAAAATCCAAAGAACATGCTGGAAGTTCTGATGATTCTCTCCATCATCAAGTCAGCGTTGATCATTGCCTACTTCATGCACCTGAAGTTTGAAAAGGCGATCATGCGCTGGTTGCTGATCGTCTCGGTGACGGCTTGCTTTGTGATTATGTTCTGTTTCTTTTTTCCGGACGCCGAGCGCGTCTTGCGCCTGGGCGTGAAGTAGGGTTATGAAGTTTCTTTACGGCAAAGCTCGTGCTCTTGCTCTGCTGACAGTGCTTTGTGCCGGCGCGATGCCGAGCTTCGGGCAGGGTTGTGCGATGTGCAATGCGGCGGCAAAAAGCACTCCCAAAGAAGGCCAGCAGGCGCTGAACCGGGCCATCCTGGTGCTGCTGATTCCACCGATCGGGATTATGGGGTTCGGGGTCGCATTGGCTTTCCGGTATGGAAAGCGGCGCGACCAAGATCCGGACTAGGAGCGCCTAAGGGCGTGCCCTGATACGGAAATCTCCGAGTTGTCTGCCATCCGGCAAATTTGCGGTCCGTTCCTCCAACCGCTTTCCATCTAAAACTCTGCTTTATAATAAAAGATTCGGCAGTACGTTCTGAACCGACTGGGAACGCGTCCAGCGGTAACGGCCTAGCCGATGACCTCGTACCCGATGTCTGAGTCCCTATTTACGGAGAGCATAGTTGTTCGCGGCGCGCGCGTTCATAACTTGCAGAACGTCGACTTCGAGGTTCCGCACAATACTTTGACAGTGGTGACAGGCGTGTCGGGATCGGGCAAGTCTTCGCTGGCGTTTGACACCATTTATGCAGAGGGTCAGCGGCGGTATGTGGAGTCCCTGTCGGCCTACGCGCGGCAATTCCTGGAGCGCATCGAGAAGCCTGACGTGGATTCGATCGACGGCATCGCACCAGCGGTGGCGATTCGGCAGAAGAATACTACGCGCAATCCGCGGTCGACCGTGGCGACGGCAACTGAAATTTACGACTATCTCCGGTTGCTGTTTGCCCGGATTGGGCGCACCTACTGCGTGAACTGCGGCCGCGAAGTGAAGAAAGATACGGTCGACGAAATTGCGGATGCAGTGTTGGCGCTGGACCCGGAAACACGAGTGCAAGTTTTGTTTCCTCTGGAACCGCCCGCTGCAGCGCCCCAGAAAGCTGACAAGAAAACACCACGCGCACGCAAGTCCAAGAAAACTTCTGCGCCTAACTCGGGATTGACCGATCAACTTAAGGCTCGGCTGTTCGAGTTGCGCAAAGCTGGTTTCAATCGGCTCTATCAAGCGGGACAAGTGTTTGAGTTCTCGACGCCGGAATCGCTGCTGGATATTCGCTTCGACCAGCCTGTGTTTGTGTTGGTGGACCGGCTTACGGTTTCCGCGGAAGCGCGCACGCGCATCGTGGATGCGATCGAGACGGCTTACCGGGAAGCGGGCGAGGTTATCTTTGAGCTCCCCGCGAGAGTTGATTCCCTAGCTTCCGCGGGCGAAGGCGCCCGCGCCACACGGGTTTTGCGATTTGCGCAGCGCTTCGAATGCAAGACTTGCAACTTGCGTTATGAAGAGCCCGAGCCTCGCTTGTTCTCGTTCAACAATCCCTACGGCGCGTGCGCACGATGCCAGGGATTTGGGAACACCATTGACTTCGACCTGGAGCGCGTTATTCCCGACCCCATGAAATCCTTGGGCGAAGGCGCGATTGACCCATGGAACAAGCCCAAGTACCGAACGCTGTTCACGGACATGAAACGCTTTGCCAAGCAGGAGGATATCCCGCTCGATGTGCCTTGGGCCGAGCTCGACGCCGCGCAGCAGGAACTTATTCTCGATGGGGATGGAAAGTTTCTGGGCGTGCGTGGGTTTTTTCAGTATCTGGAACGGAAGAAGTACAAGCTGCACATCCGCGTATTTTTGAGCCGCTATCGCGGATATTCGACTTGTCTCGAATGCCGCGGCACGCGTCTGCGGATGGAAGCCCGGCAGGTGAAGGTCAACGGAAAAAACATTTGCGAAGTTTGCGCCATGACAGTGGAGGATGCGGCGACCTTCTTTGCTGGAGTGCAGTTGAGCCCTGAGGAAGCCGATATTGCGGACCGGTTACTGCAGGAAATCCGCGAGCGATTGCGGTTTCTTAATGACGTCGGCCTGGAGTATTTGACGCTCGACCGCTTATCGTCCACGCTTTCGGGAGGTGAGGCCCAGCGCATTCAACTCGCTACATCGCTCGGATCACGGCTGGTGGGCACGTTGTACGTCCTCGACGAACCTTCGATCGGATTGCACAGCCGCGATACGCACCGGCTGATCGACATTCTGCATGATCTGCGCGATTTGGGGAACACGATCCTGGTGGTCGAGCATGATCCTGACATCATGCGCACGGCGGACCGGATTCTCGACCTTGGGCCCGGGGCAGGAGAGAATGGTGGCAAACTGGTGGCGGCGGGAACGTACGAGGAGATCCTGCGGAATCCCGCGTCGCTGACGGGCCGCTATCTTGCGCAAGATTTACATATTCTGGTACCTGCAGTGCGCCGGCAGCCGGGGACGCAGCAGATCAGGATCAAGGGCGTGCGGGCGAATAATCTGAAGGGCGCCGACTTCTGCATTCCTCTGGGGATGCTGGTCGCGATTACGGGAGTCTCCGGCTCGGGCAAATCTACTTTGTTGCACCAGGTGTTGTATCAGGCACTGGGAGAAGCCAAGAAGCAGCAAAACACAGTGCCAGCGCGGGGCGCGGCTACCTGGGAAAGTCTGGAGGGCGACGAGTTTATCGACGAAGTTGTGCTGGTCGATCAATCTCCAATTGGGCGGACGCCGCGGTCGAATCCCGTGACTTACATCAAGGCGTTTGATGCCATCCGCGAGCTTTTTGCCGCGTTGCCTGAGGCTAAGAAGCGCGGCTTCACTTCTGGGCATTTTTCGTTCAATATCCCCGGGGGGCGCTGCGAGACTTGTCAGGGCGACGGCACGGTTACGGTGGAAATGCAGTTTCTCGCCGACGTTGAATTGATCTGCGAAGAATGCAAAGGCACACGCTACAAGGCGCAGGTGCTCGAGGTTCGCTACCACGGCAAGAATATTCATGAAGTGTTGAACCTCACAGTGAAAGAAGCGCTCCGGTTTTTTGCCGAGGTTCCGAAGATCACCGACAAGCTGCGTGTACTGGAAGAGGTTGGCCTGGGATATCTGCGGCTGGGGCAATCGGCTACGACTTTATCGGGAGGAGAAGCGCAGCGCATGAAACTGGCGGCGCATCTGCAACCCGCCGCCCGGGAAATTGGCCGGCCGAGCGCGGGGCGGCAAGAGGAAAGTCGCCGGCGGCGGCGAATGCTCTATATTTTTGACGAGCCCACGACTGGGTTGCATTTCGATGACGTCAGCAAACTTCTGGCAGCCTTCCGCCGTCTCATTGATGCAGGCGGCTCCATCCTGGTGATCGAACACAATCTGGAAGTGATTAAGACCGCGGACTGGGTGATCGACCTGGGACCGGAAGGCGGAGCGCGTGGCGGCAAGATCGTGGGAGTGGGTCCGCCGGAGGCGATCGCCAAGATCTCCGGCTCTTATACGGGGCAGTATCTCGCTCGGCTGCTGAATGATAATAGCGCGAGCAATGGCAACGGAGCGGTGCGGTCCAATGGGAGCAAGTAAACGTCTTGCCGGTGCAGTCATGGCTCTGGCGATGGGCGCGGGCTTAGTCGCTCAAGATTCCAACTCGCCGACGGGAACATCTTCGTCCCAAACGTCGTCGCAGACCCAGACTCACCGGTCGATTCATCACATTCAGGTTCCGGATGAGGATTCTCCAACTCAGCCAGCCGAACTCACCCAGGCGGAAGCGGCGATTGAGAAGAGGAATTATTCTGCCGCGGAGCCTCTGCTCCGCAAGTTAGTTGACCGCGATCCAGCCAATTATGTGGCGTGGTTCGATCTGGGGTTCGTCGAAAATGCTCTGGGCAAGGTGGACGAATCGATCGCGGCTTATCGCAAGTCGGTTGCGGCCAAGCCCGACGTTTTCGAATCGAACCTGAACCTTGGGCTGCAACTGGCCAAGACCGGCCAGCCCGATGCGGAAAAGTATTTGCGCGCGGCGACTCGTCTGAAGCCCACCAGTCACTCTGCCGAGGGCCAGTACCGGGCGTGGCTATCACTCGCACAGACGATTGAAAAGTCGGAGCCGGAAGAGGCACTCGCCGCTTATCAGCACGCGGAGACGCTTCAACTCAAGGAGGCCGAGCCGCATCTTGCTGCCGGCCACCTTCTCGAACGGGACAATAAATTCGCCGATGCCGAGCATGAGTACAAGCAGGCCCTGGCGCTCGATTCGCGGTCAACTGATGCAGTGATCGGGCTGGCCAACATCTACATGCGCGGACAGCGTTTTCCCGAGGCGGAAGACTATCTACGGAAATTGCTGACCGAACATTCGGACTCCGCCGCCGCTCACATTCAGTTGGGACGAGTGCTGGCGGCGGAAGGCAAGACCGACGCCGCCATCGCCGAAATGCAGGCAGGAATCAAGCTCTCTCCAGCTGACGATGCTGCGCAGCGTGATCTCGCCGACTTGTATACCACCGCCGGAAAGAATGACTTGGCTGAGGCGGTTTACCGTGAGCTGCTTAGCGCTCACCCCATCCAGGCTGAACTTCATCGCCGTCTCGGCCAGGCTCTGTTGCGGCAGAAGAAATTTCCCGAAGCCCAGCAGGAATTCATGACTGCCATAAAAATCAAGCCCGATCTTGGGGAGGCCTATGGTGACCTGGCGTTCGCCGCCGGCGAGAACCAGCAGTACCCGCTGGTAATTCGCGCGCTGGATGCCCGGGCGAAGCTGCTGCCGGAGATTCCCATTGCCTATTTCCTGCGGGCGTCAGCCTACGACCATCTGCGCGACTTCAAGAACGCGGCGGCAAATTATCACCTCTTCCTCAAAACCGCCAACGGGAAGTATCCTGATGAAGAGTGGAAGGCGAAACATCGGCTCATTGCCATCGAGCCGAAGAAATAGCCGCGACGGAACCCCATGGCGTTCGCAACGGAATATTTACGATGCTGGCGGATTGCGACACTCGGCCTTGCAGTATGGATCGTATCCATGCCGTGGACCTTGGTGGGCGCAGAACAAGACACGGTTGAAGCTCTGAAGGCGCGAGTCGGCGATGCCAGCATCGCAAATCGTCCCCCTTTGTGCATTCGCATATCGGAGCTGCAGCTCGCCGCCGCTGACAAGCTTTACGTTGCGGACGACAGTGAGAAAGCAAAAACTGCGCTGGTGGACGTGGTCGCATTTTCTGAGTTGGCTCGGGATTACGCCATCCAATCCCGTAGGCACGAAAAGGACAGCGAGATTGCCATCCGTAAGATGGCCCGCAGACTGGCCGACATGAAGCACGCAGTCTCACATGAGGACCAGGCGCAGGTCCAGATCACTATTGATCGTCTGCAGAAGATACGCGACGATCTGCTGGCTGCGATGTTTTCGAAAGGCGTCAAGAAATGAGCGCTTGTTCATTCCGGGCATGGATTTATCTAGGACTGGTATTGCTGGTAGCCGTGGCGTCTCCGGCCCAGCGTCACCGGGATCCCTTCACTCCGTCGGAGGTTGATCAAATCCGCGATACCAGCTGGGAACCGCTGCAGCGGCTCGCGCTTTATGTGAAGTTTGCCCGGGCACGTCTGATCGGGCTGGATCAGATGCGCAGCGATCCGAAGATCATGGATCGTCCTCAGCAAATCCACGACAGGCTCGACGACTTCCTGCTCATCTACGATGAATTAAACGACAACATAGAAACCTATATCGATCGCAAGGACGACATTCGCAAGCCACTGAAGCAGATCATCGACGCCGATACCGAATTCCAGGCTGAGCTGCGAGCTTTGAAAAACGCGGCTGACGTAGCTCCGGAAGAGACGAAGCAATACGAATTCGTTCTAACCAACGCTATCGACACGCTCAACTCTTCCGCACAGGACCACCGCAAGCTACTGGTTGAGCAGCAAGAAGCTGCCAAGCATAAGAAAAAATCCGACGTTAAGCCGTACGGCGGCAAATCGGAGTGAATATGGCGTCCGGCTCCCGGTTTCCGGCCCAGTAAATAGAGGTTTTTGAGCCGGAAGCCGAGAGCCGAGCGCCGTGTTACTCTGGGCACACTGTGCGTGAGGGATTGCTCGAACTTTTCCATAAAGAACACAAGCAGTTGCGTCCCGGCACTGCGCCGCCTGAACTGAAGATTGAATTCTTTGCTTTCGCGAATGTCAACAACACCATTCGCTTGCGCGAGGGCAGGCTGCTGGTGCGGCTTTCCGATCTGCTCGAAGGCGCGCCGGAGGCGGTGGTACGCGCCATCGCCCACATTCTGCTGGCCAAGATGTATCGCAAGCCCATCGACCGCAGCCACGCGGCGCGTTATCGAAAATATTTGGGCAGCCACGAAGTTGTGCGCAAAACCCACCTGGTGCGGCAGATGCGCGGACGCAAGCAACTGGATTCTCCGCAAGGCCACGTCTACGATCTCGATAGCATTTTCGAGGATCTGAACCGGCGTTTCTTCCATGGACTGCTGGGCCGTCCGCGCATGAGTTGGAGCCCCACCAAGACTCGCCGCATCCTCGGCCACTATGATCCGGCGCATAATGCAATCGTGATCAGCCGCATCTTTGATCAATTCTCCGTTCCCCGCTATGCGGTGGAATACATCGTTTACCACGAGATGCTGCACCTCAAGCATCCCGTGCGACTGCGCGGTAGCAGGCGTTGCGTCCATTCGGCGGAGTTCCAGGCGGAGGAAAAGTTGTTTCCGCAGTTGGCGCAGGCTAATACATTCCTGAGAAGGTTGTGAGTGCTATGGCCGGTTCACAACACTTAACTTCCGGTTTGCTCGTGATGCGGCTCATGCCATACTCAAGCGGTTATGTCTAAGCGCCGCGCCTTAAAGGGTCGAGTTGCTACTCAAGCAGACCAAGATGCGGAAGAGGTAATCTTCTACATTCCAGACGGCCGTAGTGTTCCGTATCGGTTTGAACGCGACTTGCCGCTACGTGCGCATCTTGTCGGCAGTGAGGAAACGACTGGGTTTCCCATCGGCACCGAGATTGAGATTTTGCAGGCTGAGACCGGGGACACGGGCGATGTCCTGATCGGATTCATAGTTGGCGAGAACGAGGGAATCTGCCTGCTGAAGGAAATCGAGCTGATCGATTAGAACAGCCCTACCAACACAAGTCTCGGCCGTTTCGCCGCGCTCTAGTCTGATCGTCGACAATCGGAGATATCTGGTCAAATTGGTGAAATATCGCCATAAAGCCGACTGACTCCGCAGCGGACTCCGTTTAGGTTAGGGCAACACAGCGCCCGATGAACCTGGGCCGCCGGACGGCCGGGACCGGCTGTCCCCACATGTGTTTCTCCACTTACCGGCCTACCAGATTCTCACGCGGTCTGCAGGCGCTAGATACAGCTTCTCTCCCTGCTGAACATCGAACGCGGCGTACCAAGGATCGAGATTGCGAACCTCGAGGGCGCGGTATTCACCAGGGGAGTGGCCGTCTGTCAACACTTGCTGGCGAAGTGCTTCGTCGCGATTCTTCTCAGCCCAGGCTTGCGCGAAGGCTAGAAAGAATTGCTGATCGCCAGAGAGTCCGTTGTGTACAGGTGCCGGCTGGCCCGCCAACGAGAACTTGTACGCGTCGTAGGAAGCGGCTAGTCCGCCAAGGTCGGCGATGTTCTCCCCTAGCGTCTGCTTGCCATTCAGGGCAAGATCGGGAAAAGGTTTGTAAGTATCGTATTGCGCGGCTAGTTTTGCGGTGGCACTATCGAAGTGCGCGAGGTCTTCCGGCGTCCACCAGTTGCGTACCCGGCCTTTGGAGTCGAACGCGCTGCCTTCGTTGTCGAAAGTGTGGCTGATCTCGTGGCCGATGATTGCTCCGATGGAACCGTAGTTGGCCGCCGCGGGGGCGTTCGGATCGAAGAATGGCGGCTGCAGAATGCCGGCAGGAAAGTTCAGCGCGTTTTGCAGAGGCAGATTCACGGCGTTGATGGTCTGCGGCGTCATCGCACCACTCTTTGCGGTCAATCGGAGCGCCCAGCCGCGCCACCTGGCGGTGATATTCGGCGAGCCGGCCACGCCAGACATTTCCGAAGAGGTCGTCGGCTTTCACTTCAAAGTTAGAGTAATCGTGCCAACTTTCTCCGTAGCCGACGCCCACGTAAAGAGTGTCGAGCTTGGCCAGGGCCTCAGCCTTGGTCGCGGGATTCATCCACCCTAATGCGTCGATGCGTTTGCGAAAGGCTGCCTTGATGTTAACCACCATGGCTTCTACCTCCGCCTTGGATTCAGGCGGGAAGTAGCGCTTGGCGTAGAGCTGGCCAATGTCGTCTCCCAGAAAGCCGCTTACCAGATCGACGGCTCGCTTCCAGCGCGCCCGCTCTTCGGGAACGCCGGAGAGGACTTTTCCGTAGAAGGCGAAATGCTCATCGCTAAAGGCCTTGGGCAAGGCCACGGCTTGGGATTCGATGAAGTGATAAGCCAGCCAGTCCTTCCAGGTCTCGAGCGCGGTTGAGGCCACGAGGGCGGATTCTCCAGCGAAGGCAGTGGGCTGCCAGACTATGAAACTAGGCTGCTTGGTGAGATCCGCGCCACGGAAATACTCTCCCCAATCAAGGCCGGGGGCCTTTGCGGCGAAGTCGGCGGGGGTCCACGTGTTGTTGGCCTTGTGGATGTCGTCGTTCTCGGCCAGGCTGAGGTGTTTTTCGGCGATGGCATGTTCCAGTTCGATGACGCGAGCGGCGCGAGCTTCGGTGCCATTGAATCCCGCGAGCTTCAGCATGGTGGCAACGTGCGCCTGGTACTTGCTGCGGATATCTTTCATCGCGGCGGTGTCGGAGAGATAGTATTCGCGGTCCGGCAGCCGCAGACCGCCCTGCAACAGGTAAGCGGTATAGTGCTCGATTTCGTTGAAGCCGGGGGCAACCCAAAGACCGAAAAGATTGGGCGTATAAAAGTTGGTGTTATTGAGCGCGTCGACATCGGCGCGGAGAGTCTCCCCGAGAGCGTGCGCCAATGCGCGTTTATCGTGGATCGCGGCAATGGCCGCCAAATGCGGCTGCAGCGGCTTCAGGCCTTTGGCTTCGATGCCGGCCTCATCCATGAAAGAGTTGTAGAGATCGGCGATCTTGCGCGCTTTGTCGCCGGCGGGAGCGCCGCTTTTGGTGGCCTCGGCGATCAGATCGGCAACCCGTTTGTCGGTTTCATCGGAAACTGGCAGGAAGGGCGAAGTTCCTCCGCGGTCGGCGGGAATCTCGGTGTGCTTGATCCATTCACCATTGGCGTACCGGTAAAAATCGTCCCCCGGCCGCACCGTGGTTTCCATGTAGGACAAGTTGACGGCCGGGCCTGTCGGCAGGGCGGGCTTTGCCGGTTCTTCTGTTGCCGGAGCTGCGGCACGGGCGGCGAACAACGGAAACAGGATTACGGCGCAGGCAAGAGCTTGCGCCAGGAATGAATTGCGGCGTGATGTTTTCATGAACGTGCTCCCGGGAGTACTTTGCAATAAAGCCTCATAGATTGGACGCGGTCCTCGACGGACGGATAGCTGTCGGGTTTTGATTATGGCACGGGACCGCTGCGTCCGTTTAATCCCCTATTTCGCCGTGTGATGCGGATCACGCGCATTTGTGACGCAGCGGATTGACGCCCCCGCCGCCCGCGGCATATCCTTTAAGTTGAAATTGAAATTCATTTTCAAGATCATTTTCAGGAAACCAGGTCACTCATAGATGCTTCAGGCTTTCATCATTACGCTGCGCGAAGGGGTCGAGGCCGCCCTCATCGTCGGCATCACGCTGGCCTACTTGTCGAAGATTGGCCGGAACGACCTGCGCAAGGCCGTCTATGCCGCCCTGGGCTGCGCTTTCGTGGGCAGCATTGGGCTCGCGGTGGTGATTTCCCGGCTGAACTGGAACGAAGACGTGTTCGAAGGCTGGATCATGCTGGTCGCCGCCTTCTTCGTCGTCACCATGGTTATTTTCATGATGAAGACGGGACGCAAGCTAAAAGGCCAGATCGAAGGCAAAGTCGGCCTGCTGGCGGGTGACGACGCCTGGATTGGCCTGTTCTTCTTTGTATTTCTCATGGTGCTGCGCGAAGGCGCGGAGACCGTCCTGATTCTTTCCGCCGTCTCTTTAAACTCAACTGAACTGATGAGCTTTCTGGGCACGCTGTTGGGCGTGCTGGCGGCCATTGCCTTCGGCGTGATGTTCGTCAAGGGCAGCGTACGGATTAATCTGCAGAAATTCTTTCGCGTAACCACTGCCATCCTGTTTCTGGTGGCGTTACAGTTGGTGGTTGCCGGGCTGCATGAATTGTCGGAAAGCGGAGTGATTCCTTCTTCCAAGCGCGAAATGGCCATCGTCGGGCCGATTGTGCGCAACGATCTCTTCTTCTTCGTCACCATTTTCACTCTGGCTGCGCTGATGGTGTTGTTCGATGCCAAGCGGCGCGAGCCGGTGCTGCTGTCTGCGTCGGCGGCGGAGCGCCGGAAGGCGGCCTGGACGGCGCGCCGGGAAAGCCTCTGGATGGCTTCGGTCTATGGCTTCTCCTTCGTCTTCATCGCGCTGATCACGGCCGAATTTATCTATACCAAGAGCGTGAGCGCGCTGTCGCCAGCCACCGACGTTACGTTTCACGAACGGTCAGGTGAAGATCCCATTAGCCCAGGTTTCCGATGGAGACTTGCACCGCTTTCAGGCGCAGGAGAATGGGGTTGCGGTTCGCTTCTGGCTCTATCAGAAGCCGGACGGCAAGATCGCCACCGTTCTGGACGCCTGCGAAATCTGCGGCGCGGTCGGTTTCTACAAGTCGGGCAACGGAGTTATTTGCAAGAATTGCGCCGCTCCGATCAATCCACAGTCGGTGGGCACAGCGGGCGGCTGCAATCCAATTCCTCTCAAAGCCACGCAGACCGCCGACTCCGTGATTATTCAGGAGGCGGACATTGCGGCCGGCAGCCGCGTGTTCGAGAAACAGTAAGAGATGTTCGTCCGCCTCGTTTACGAATCCTTCCGCCGACAAAAGCGGCGTAAATTGCTGGCTGGCGCGGCGATCACCCTGGGCGTCACTGTGGCTACTGCAATGATTGCGGTCGCCACCGACATTGGCGACAAGATCAATCGCGAGTTGCGCACCATCGGCGCGAACATTCTCGTGACTCCGCAGGAAGATACACTCGACGTGGAAATCGGCGGCGTCAACCTGAAGCCGCCGAGCGACGGCGCGTTTCTGAACGAGGCAGACCTGCCCAAGATCAAGGGGACTTTCTGGCACAACAACATCACGGGATTTGCGCCCATGCTGCCGGTGAATGTTACGCTGCAGAGCGGCGGCAAAACCGAAAATCTCACATTGCTCGGAACTTACTTCGCCAAGAAAGTTTCTTTTGGCAAAGAGGACTTCAACACGGGCGTGCGCTCCATCTACTCCTGGTGGAAGGTTGCGGGAGCCTGGCCGGATGACAGCTCTCGCGATGTTTTGCTTGGAGAGCGGCTAGCGGCGCGCCTTTCGGCGAAACCCGGCGATCAGCTTACGCTTTCCGGCCGCGAGTTGCACGTCAGTGGAATTCTCTCCACCGGAGGCATTGAAGACGACCAGATCGTGGCGCCGATCACTCTGGCTCAGGAGATTCTCGGCAAACCCGGCGCGGTTCGCCGCGTTTACGTTAGCGCCCTCACTAAGCCCGAAGATGCGCTGGGCCGCCGCGACCCCAAGAGCATGTCCGGCCCGGTCTATGACCGCTGGTATTGCTCGCCGTATCCGCAATCGATTGCCTTTCAGTTGCAGGAGGCAATTTCCCACTCCCACGCCGAGCAGATTCGCCAGGTTGCCCAGAACGAAGGCGCTGTGCTCACTCGCATCGAGGGCCTGATCTTTCTAGTAACGCTGGCGGCGCTGTTTGCATCGGCGTTGGCAGTGTCTGCGGCCATGGCCACAGCGATCTTCGAGCGTCGCGCGGAAGTAGGACTAATGAAAGCTTTGGGCGCGGGAAGGTTCGCGGTCGCGTCTATCTTTTTTGCGGAGGCAACGCTGCTTGCCTTGATCGGAGGACTCGTGGGCTTCGCCGCTGGCGGGTTGCTGGCGCAACAGATCGGCCGTTCCATCTTTAACTCTGAGATCGCGATTCCGCCCGTGCTCTTTCCTGTGATCCTCGCGATCGCCGTGATCGTCACTTTTGCAGGTAGCGCTGCCGCCATTCGCAACGCGGCGCGGCTGGATCCCGTGTTCGCCTTGCGAGGTGAACTGTGAACGCAAGCCCGCAGACAGTAGCCGCCAGCCGTGCGCAGTCTCCACATACGTCCATGTTTGTTCGGATGCTGGTGCGCGCCGCCGTGCTTCGCCGCGGGCGCGCGGCTTCCGCTCTATTTGCCATGGTAGTGGCGGCTGCCGTGGCCACTGCGATGCTGAATCTTTATGTTGATGTGCAGGCCAAGTTGCGGCGCGAGTTCCGCAACTATGGCGCGAATATCATTCTCGTCGGCAAGAGACGGTGCTTCCCTTCCCGCGGACGCCCTGGCGCGCGCGGAATCTACGCTCGCCGGGCGCGGCATCGTTGCCCCGTTCGCGCTCGTGGTGGCCGGACCAGCGAGGGTCAGCCCGTGGTTGTGGCGGGCGCAGATTTCGATCGGGTCAAGCAACTAGACCGCTGGTGGTCGGTGAGCAACTGGCCTTCAGCGCCGCAACAGGCGCTGATCGGAGTGCGCGCAGTTTCTGTAGTCTCGCCGAAAAACCAACCCTTCGATCTTAGTTTTCAAGGACACATAATTCACCTCACGCCGGGAGGAACGGTGCAGACCGCCGCCGCCGAAGACAGCCGCGTGTATCTTGCCCTGCCGGATTTTGTTTCCTGGACAGGAGTTCAACCCTCAACCATCGAGGTCGCTGCCACCGGTTCGCCGGAAGAAATTACAGCGATCATGCACCAACTGGAGCAGGCGATCCCGGCCGCCGATGTTCGCCCGGTGCGCCAAATCATGGAAGGCGAAGCGCGCGTGTTGGGCAAAACTCGCGCCACGCTGCTGGCCGCGGCCGCGCTGATTATTCTGACGGCTGCGCTGTGCGTGCTCTCCACCCTGATGGGATGGGTGTTTGACCGCCGGCGTGATTTTGCCATCATGAAAGCGCTGGGGGCGTCCGATCGCTTGCTCAATGGATTCTTCGCTGCGGAAGCCGCGGCCCTGGGTGCGACTGGCGCTGTGATTGGATTTCTTTTTGGCATCGGCATCGCCGCCTGGATTGGCCGGGTTAACTTCCATGCTCCCGTGGTTCCACGGTTCAGCGTCCTGCCGTTTGTTCTGGCTGGTAGCATGGTAGTAACGTTGCTTTCGGCGATCCTGCCGATTTCGCTGTTGCGCCGGGTGCAACCCGCGGTCATTCTGAGGGGAGAGTGAAATGATTCAGATCAAAAACGTGACCAAGCTCTACCCCGCCAAGGCTGTGGGAAACGAAACACAAACGGAAACGGCGGTGGCAAGGGCAAGGACAATGGGTCCATTCATGCGCTCGATCATATCTCTCTGCACGTAGCGCGAGGCGAGTGGCTTTCCATCATGGGGCCATCGGGATCGGGTAAATCGACGCTGGTGAATCTGATCGGGTGCCTTGACCGTCCCACGTCGGGCGAAATCTGGCTCGACGGCCAGAATGTTGCCGCTATTCCCGCAGCGGAATTGAATCGCGTGCGCGCGGAGAAGATTGGATTCATCTTTCAGCAGTTTCATCTGATTCCGTTTCTTACCGCCGTCGAAAATGTCATGCTGGCGCAGTACTTTCACAGCATGACCGATGAGAAAGAGGCGATTGAAGCTCTGACCCGCGTGGGCCTGGGCGAGCGCGCGCATCACCTGCCATCGCAGCTTTCCGGAGGCGAACAGCAGCGCGTCTGCATTGCACGAGCCTTGATCAATGATCCAAAAATTATCCTGGCCGACGAGCCCACGGGCAATCTTGACGGGCAAAACGAAGAGATTGTCCTGCGCCTGCTGCGCGAGTTTCATCAGCAGGGACGAACGATCGTGATGGTCACGCACGATCCCGTAGTGGCGCGCCTCGCCGACCGCCGCATCGAGTTCCACCACGGCAAGATTGCCTCCCAGGAAGTCTTTGCCATGGCCGATGAGGAGCAGTTCGATGAGGTGCTCGAAGAACTCTGGGTACTGGCCGAACACGGCGAGATCGCCGAGGTTGAGCGCATGGAAGTTCACGGCGCGCTGCCGGTGAGCTTGGCGATTGAGAAGATGATCCAGATGGACCTGGTATCTTCCGCTCCTCATCCGCCTCATCCCCACGATCACAAGCCGTTCGCGAATCCCTGCCACGATGCGCTCAAGCCCGTGGCCGCTTCGGTGGGCGACGGCACCCTGATCGTAGAACTAACGCCGCGCGGCCGCGAACGCGCCGGCAGCATCATCCGCCGGCACCGCCTGGCCGAGCGCCTGTTTACCGACAGCCTGGCGATGGACAGCGAATCCGAGATCGAGCAGCAGGCCTGCAAATTCGAGCACATCCTCTCGCCCGAAGCGACCGACAAGATTTGCACTTTCCTTGGGCATCCGCGCACTTGCCCGCATGGCGCGCCGATCCCGCTGGGGCCGTGTTGTGAACGTGAATTGTCGGATAAGAGTGACGGATATCTGTCTGCTGCCAAAAGTCGGTGAGTAAGATTGCATTGCTATGACGCGCAAAGACTTCCAGCATCTTACCCGGTTGCGCTTAAATGATGCTCGAACACTCCTCAGAGATGGAAATAACGAGGGCGCTTACTACATGACAGGCCTGGCGGTAGAGTGTGCATTGAAATCGGCAATCGCACGTAAAACACAACGCCACGATTTCCCGGCTGATCCGAGAGTTGTTAGAGACAAAATCTACACTCACGATTTGAACACGTTACTCGTAGCTGCTGGTTTAGAATCGACATTGAACATCTCAGTTGCAACCAACGCTGCTCTAAAAACCAACTGGGCGATCGTTAAAGACTGGAAAGTAGAAAGCCGATACTTGACGAGCGGCTTGAATGGCAACGCGCTGTACCGTGCGGCTACAGGGCGGAATGGAGTTCTTCGATGGCTACGGCAACACTGGTAGATAGAGATCTCGATATTGGCCGAAAGATTCTGCTGGTGTTAGACCAAGAGCACATTCCAGTCAATGTTGCCTTCTGGGCTCATGTCTCCCAAATCAGCGAATGGCAGTTTTTTATTGCCACCCCACTGGTCGACTCGAAAGGACCCAAAGCAGCTTATGAGCAGGTTTTACGGGCTCTGCATGATGCGGGGATGGATCCCCAACTCCCATGGCGGCGGATTTTTCTCCGCAGTCCCAAAGATCCGGTTTTGAGGTCTCTGGAGAAACAAACCGAGATTCCTGATGGATCGATTAGTATCACGGAGTTCGGGACCATTCCAAGGGGAACTCCGAGCGCATACTACGTTACTTATGCTCCGTACCCTGGCGAGACGTTTAGAATTCTTAATGAGCCCGTCGGCGATAGATTTGTTGAGGATGCTTACGTGTATGGGAAGATGTGGATTGCGAGTGACCTCGATGGCCTAAGGGGGTTGCTGTCGAAGCTCTTCCGCCTGAACCACGACATCGTGGAATCAACTATCGAAGAGTTGTCCAGAACAAAAACCGCCTCGATTCCCAATGTGCAATTGCGCCCCCGGGATCTAAGACGGTTGCGGCCAGCCTAGGGTGACCTCTCGTCGTCCCACCATCGGCGTATTCGATTCCGGCTTCGGCGGACTCACGGTTCTTAAAGCTTTACTTGAACTCATCCCTGACGCGGATTATCTCTACTTCGGCGATACCGCCCGCCTTCCCTACGGCTCCAAGTCGGTTGAAACGGTGGCGCGCTATGCCGTCGAGGCGGCTCACTTCCTTGAAGCCAAGGGTGCCGAGCTGCTGGTTATCGCCTGCAACACCGCAACTGCACTCGCGCTCGACCGCATCACGGCCGCAGCTCATGTGCCCGTCGTCGGCGTAGTTGAGCCCGGGGCTGAGGCCGCCGCTTCCGTCAGCAAGAATAAGAAAGTCGTCGTCATTGGGACTGAAGCCACGGTCAGCAGCCACGCCTACCGGAAAGCGCTTGAGGCTAAGGGCCTCGATGCGCGAGAGAAGGCTTGCCCGCTACTTGTTCCGTTGGTAGAAGAAGGCTGGGTGGAACATCCCGTCACCGAACAGGTCGCCCAGATTTATCTGGGCGAGGCCTTTAGCGAAGGCTTCCACGATGCGGATGTTCTCGTGCTCGGCTGCACTCACTATCCGCTGCTTAAGCCGCTGCTGCGTCGCATAGCGCCGTCGCACGTCAGCATTGTCGACTCTGCCGAATCCACAGCCCGCGCCGTTGCCGCACATCTACAGTCGCTCTTACCCTCCACTCCGGCTGTTTCTGAGGAGCGGCGTGCCCTGCCCCGGCTAAAGTTCTTTGCCACCGACTCGGTCGATAAATTCCGGCGCTTGGGCGAGCGGTTCCTCGGCCATCCCATCGAAAACGTCCAGCATGTGGATTTGAAGGAGTAAAATTCCGCGATTAGTGTTTGCGCGCAAGGATCGGATAGCGCATCAAACCACCGGAGAATTACTGTGTCCGAGTCATCATCCGATTACTCAAATAGAAACCGTTGGCTCGAGCTCACCCATGCATCCCCTCGACAATGTTGTCTGGTCGGCTCTAACCACGCGGCAGGCGAACCTGGCCGAATCCTTCGATCAGGCCCGCAGGTTTATGCCGGAAATATCTACTATCGGCGGCTTCCTTGAGCCCACGTTGCGAGGATATGAGTCCTTGGCGGCACTGCTCGCCCCCGGCCAAACCGTTAACCTGGCTCTGGACGAGCCGTACCAGCCGCGGCCCGGATGGAAGCTCATCCTCGGCACTCCCATGCCGCAGATGGTTTGCGATGGTGCGAGCGATTCGGCTTCCGCAGTCCTCATCCGATCCTGAAATCATCGAAATGGGCGCTGTCCGACGTGCCAGAAATGATGGAGCTTACAGCCCTCACCAAGCCCGGTCCTTTCAGCAGGCGCACTCATGAGATGGGTACCTACCTTGGAATCCGCAGCAATGGAAAACTCATAGCGATGGCAGGTGAGCGAATGAGCGTTCCAGGCTACACCGAGGTCAGCGCGGTGTGCACGCATCCCGAGCACACCGGCCATGGCTACGCCCGCACCCTGATGATCGAGGTTATGCGCCGGATCCTCAGTCGCGGAGAGACGCCGTTCCTACACGTCCGCGAAAATAATGTGCGCGCGATTGAGTTGTATCACCGGCTGGGGTTTTCGCGCCGAGTACTGCTGCACCTGGCAGTGCTTCGGAAGGAGACAGCTTGAGTGTTACGGCTTGGCCTCAGTAAAGATGAAAATCTACTTCTAGACTGATCGCATAAGGCACGGGATGGCCATCTTTCCTGGCAGGCTCGAAGCGCCAAGTCTTGACCGCTTCAATCGCTTTCTCGTCCAGCCCCATGCCGAGAGAAGTGATCACGCGGATATTCGTGGGAAGGCCGTTGGCGTCTACGATAACGCCCAGAACGCAAGTTCCCTGATATTTCGCCTTGCGCGCCTCTTCGGAAAACTCAGGATCCGGCCCGTAAATCACCCGAGGCTGGGTTGCGCCCTGTCCCATGCGGAAAACACCGCCGCCCATGCCGCCGCCCGAACCCGGTCCTACTCCCGGCCCGTGTCCTGAGCCGACGCCCCCACCGGAGCCCGAACCGATCCCAGCTTCCCGATCCTGTTCCATTCGAGGGAATCATCGCGGAGGATTTCGGATCGCCCAGGTTCGGCATGTTAAGCTGCGCCACCTTGATATCGGGCGGCACAATCACCGTAGGCTCAACCGCCAGCTTGGGATTCAAGTTCCGGATCACCGCCGCCGGCGGCGTAATCTGCTGCATTGAGAACTTCGGCAAACGTCCCTTCGACGCCTGCAGAACATCGCGGTCGCCGCCGCCGCCGCCGCCACCGGCCTGCGTCTTCGCTGGCTTAAGCACGTAGTCGCCGGGATCGAGCAATTTGGTCTCGACTTGCGGCTTGGCCTCGACCTTGGTGACGATTCGCCGCCCCAGAATCGTGCCGCCAATAATCAATCCAATCACAATCACGTGGGCAGCCGTCGAGCCCAACGCTCCATTCTTCTTGTAGTTGTAGAAGCCCCAGATATCCTTTACCGGGACCGGCTTCGATTCCAGCTTTAGCGGCGGAAGTTTCTTGGGAAAGAAAAATTCGTCCAGGCCCCGGAAAAGCGACTTCCAAAGCGGCTCAAACGTGTCGGGAGCCAGCAGAAGGTGGAGTTCCGGCTCATTGCCGTTACCGGAATTGACGTTCGGATTGACTTCTGCTGATGCCATTATTCCCCGGTTCGTCCTTGGTTCTGAAACAGGCTTCTCGGCAGTGCCCCGCTTACACAGATGAGCAGGCTTTCCAACAAGTTGCCTTCGTTAGAATCTTCTCTGGCTGTTGTCTAGCTTCCTATGATCGGCGTTGACGGCCCCCAGGCGGGCCAGGCTCCCGAACCGTCCCGCGGGAAGCGCAGACTCCACTAAAATTGTACCTCTTTCGCACCCGTTTACGCAGTGTATTTGCAGTTCCCTTGCGAAAATTCGGTCGGCTTCCGACGAGAATGGCGGTACTTCCGGTTTCCGGATTTTTGAGCCGTTTTGGCCACGTAGACGTTCTGACCATGCCTCCCTATAATGAAAAGATTCAATCATTTGGGAGAAGCCAACCGGGTGCCGCTCGAACTGAAAGCCACCATCAATCTGCCTAAAACCGCCTTCCCCATGAAGGCCAACCTGCCCCAGAATGAGCCCAAAATGCTGGCGCGCTGGGAGCAGACGGGGATCTACGAGCGCATCCGCGCAGGCCCGTAAAGGATCACCCGCTACATTCTGCACGACGGACCGCCCTACACCAGCGGCCCCATCCACTTGGGCACGGCGCTGAATAAGTGCCTTAAGGATTTCATCGTCAAGTCGAAGACCATGGCGGGATACGACGCGCCCTACGTGCCGGGATGGGATTGCCACGGCCTGCCCATCGAAATCAAGGTGGATAAGGAACTCGGCGGCAAGAAGCTGCAGATGCGTCCCACGGACGTGCGTGCGGAATGCCGCAAGTACGCCCAGAAGTTTCTCGACCTGCAACGCCAGCAGTTCAAACGCATCGGCGTCTTCGGCCGCTTCGACCGGCCTTACGCCACCATGAATCCGCAGTACGAGTCGGTCGTGCTCTCGACTTTCTTTTCCTTCTACGAGAATGGACTTCGTCTACAAAGGCCTGCGCGCCGTCTACTGGTGCATGCACGACGAAACCGCTTTGGCCGAAGCCGAGGTCGAGTACGAGAACCACACCAGCCCCACGGTGTGGGTGAAATATGCGTTGCTCGATGGTCCCGCGAAAATCGACCCGGCGCTGGCGGGCCCCTCGGAAAAAAGAAAGTTTCGACCATCATCTGGACCACCACTCCGTGGACGCTGCCTGCGTCCATGGCGGTGGCCTTTCATCCGGACGAAGAATATGTAGCTTTAGAATCCGGCGGCGAAGTTTACATTGTGGCGTCTAAGCTGGCGAAAGACGTGGCGGAAAAGTGTAACCTCGCCGAGCCACATCGAACTCGCGCACTTCCCTGGCCGCAAGCTTGAGCACCTGAACTTTCAGCATCCCTTCCTCGACCGCAAAATTCTTGGCGTGCTCGCCGAGTACGTAACCATGGACACCGGCACGGGCGTGGTCCACACTGCGCCCTCACACGGCGCGGAGGACTTCCTCACCGGCGTCAAGTACGGCCTCGACGCCACCAGCAACGTCGACGAAAAAGGCATCCTGCGCAACGGCCTGCCAGAATACACCGGCAAACGCGTCTGGGATGCGAACCAACCGATCATCGACCTGCTCAAGAGCCCGCGGCGCACTGCTGCATGCGGAAAAGACCGAGCACTCTTATCCGCACTGCTGGCGCTGCCACAATCCAGTAATCTTCCGCGCCACCGAGCAGTGGTTCATCTCGATGGAAACGCCGATGCCAGGCGGCAAAGTCGGAAGGACGACACCTTGCGCACGCGCACGCTGGAAGAAATCAAGCAGGTGAAATGGGACCCGGCATGGGGCGAAGAACGACTCACGAACATGATCGCCACCCGCCCCGACTGGTGCATCTCGCGGCAGCGCGTGTGGGGCGTGCCTATCGCCGTCTTTCTTTGCGAAAGCTGCGGCAAGCCGCTCAATGACCGCGCCATCAATCGCAAGGTCGTCGAACTCTTCGCCCGCTCCGGCGCCGATGCCTGGTTCACGTCCGAGTCCGACACAATTCTTCCGGCGGGCACGAAATGCCCACATTGCGGCGGCACCAAGTTCGAGAAAGAAACCGATATCTTCGACGTCTGGCTGGAATCCGGCGCGAGCTATCTTGCACTCATCGCCGATGAGCCCAGCTATCCCTGGCCGTCCGATCTCTATCTTGAAGGCGGCGACCAATATCGCGGCTGGTTCCAGTCGTCTCTGCTCTGTGCCATGGGCACGCATGGCACGCCGCCCTACAAAGGCGTAGTCACGCCGGGATGGACGCTCGACGAGAACGGTCAAGCGATGTCGAAATCCAAGGGGAACGACGTGGATCCGGTCGACATTGCCAACCGTCTCGGCGGAGAGATTGTGCGTCTCTGGGTAGCCTCTGTCGATTTCCGCGAGGATGTAGTCGGCTCCGAACGCTTGATGCTCACGGTCGCGGAAAATTACCGCAAGATCCGCAACACCTTCCGCTACATTCTGGGAAATCTAGGAGATTTCGATCCGCAAGTTGACGCGGTTCCGTTCGAAAGCATGGTATCTCTCGACCAATATATGTTGCGCCGGACGGCGGTGGTGACGTTTGCCCTAAGAAACTGGTACGACGAGTTCGCGTTTCACAAAATCTATCATCGCGTAAATGATTTTTGTATCGTTGACTTGAGCGCTTTTTATTTTGACGTTCTAAAAGACCGCCTATACGTCTCCGCACCCAAGTCGCACGGTCGACGCAGCGCCCAGACCGCGATCTGGCGCATCGGTGAAGCTTTGGTTCGTCTGCTCGCTCCAATTATGAGCTTTACCTGCGAAGAGGTTTGGCAGTATTTGCCGAGAGCGGTGGAACGTGATGAGAGTGTGCACTTGGCATCGTTCCCGGCTCCCAGCGAGTTCGCTTCAGAAGCGGACTCAAAGTCTGATGAAGATTGGACAACCCTCCGCTCCGTTCGCGACGAAGTTCTAAAAGCCCTCGAAGAAGCACGCAACAACAAGCTGATCGGCACCGGTCTTGAAGCCCAGGTGATTCTCACTGCATCGGATCCCGTTTACTCCGTGCTGAAACGATACGCCGACCACCTTCGCTACCTGTTCATCGTCTCGGCGGTAACCCTAACCCAGGCCTCCGGCAACGGCACGGGCAGCGTCCACCTCGAGGTGAAGAAGGCCGATGGCGCCAAGTGCGAGCGCTGCTGGAATTACTCGACCCACGTTGGCGAGGACAAAAACTATCCCACGGTCTGCGAGCGCTGCAGCCCCGTGCTCAAGGAACTGGAAGCAGCCCGGTAAATCGAGCTACCTGTGAACTGGCGCAAGCTAAGAACGATCTTGATCACTGCCCTGATTCTGTGTCTTATCCCCGCCACCCGCTACTATCAAATCGACGTTCCAATTCTGCGTTTTCTAAAAGGCTCTCGCCAAGTCGATCCTGTATCGCTTCACCTGGCTGGAGAGTTTGTGGAGAACAATCTCGGAACCGAGCAGAATCCGGATGGCTCCGTTACGGTGCGCATGATTGCAGAGCAATATCTATTCATCCCGCATTGCATTCTGGTTCCTGCCGGGGTTCCGGTTCACCTTCGCATCACCAGCGCTGACGCCGTCCACTCGCTCACTTTCAACGGCACCGATTATGCCGTGAAGGTTCTCCCAGGAACGATCAGCGAGGCCCAACTCCAGTTTCCCCGCGCCGGCGATTACAAGACGGTCTGCCGCGAATTCTGCGGCGCGGGACACTACGCCATGCGCTCCGAGCTGAAAGTAGTACCGCCCGACCAGTTCCCCGCCTTGCGCCCTGAAGAAAGGGGAACCTGTGCAGCGCGATAAGCAACCCGCGGCGTCGGTTACAAGGGTAACGCGCTTTAACTCCGCGATTAGCCTTGCGCTGATCGTTCTCGTCGCGCTGGCCGCGAGTGCGCTACTGCTCCAGGCGGGTGACAACCCTCCCGATCACATCCCTTCCTACGTTGCCTGGACACCCGAGACCAAGATAGCCGCTTCCTCCGGAGATGCTTTTCGAGGCCTGCTTCTGGCCAGGCGCTGCGAACACTGCCACGGTTCCGAAGGCTTCAGCGACAGACCCACAACTCCCAACCTTGCGGGGATAGACAAGCTCGCAATCTGGAAACAATTGGAAGATTTCCGAACTCACAAACGGCTGTCGCACGCGATGGATCCGATTGCCGCGTCGCTTTCGCCGCGCGACCAGGCTGACGTAGTCGCCTATTTCGCGAAGCTGCCCAT
Source organism: uncultured Acidobacteriaceae bacterium (assembly GCA_963702775.1). Classification (GTDB taxonomy): domain Bacteria; phylum Acidobacteriota; class Terriglobia; order Terriglobales; family Acidobacteriaceae; genus Sulfotelmatobacter. The sequence goes on along the minus strand of CAVPDX010000009.1, from coordinate 418 downwards.
CTTTTCCGATCCTCAGGATAACCGTGCCTTCCCGCAGTCCCGGCCCGATCCCGCACATGCCGCAATTGCATTGCATCTGGTCTCGTTCGGAGATGGAGAGCGCGGCATTCCGCCCTGCCAAGCCTGCCACGGTCCGGTGGCCTATCTTCCCGGAGTGCCGTCGCTAGCGACGCAGAATGGGGATTACGTTCTGAATCAACTGGAAGCATTCGCCAACGGGACTCGCGCCAACGACATCAACATGCCCATGCGGACCATCGCAGGGCTGCTAACCGAGCAAGAGAGGCAGGCGCTGGCGGAGTATTACGGTTCCGGCCTCGGGCTGCAACTGGGAAGTTCACCCGCGCTGAAATAGGTTGGGCTTCGGGCTTCGGCGAGCGGGCTTCAGCAAAATCCCTTCTTGATTTTGTCATTCCGA
>CAVPDX010000008.1:0-539355 GCA_963702775.1 uncultured Acidobacteriaceae bacterium | reverse complement strand
AAGGAGATTTCGAGGCGCACCGGCGGCGGCTGGAAGAGCTGGGCGCCGAGGTGGTGCTGGTAAAAAAGCCTGAACAGCTGGACGAGATCGACGGCCTGGTCATTCCCGGAGGCGAATCCGGCACGTTTCTGAAATTGCTGGGAGAAGAAGGCTTCGAAAAGCTGAAGCAGTTTGTGCGCATGAAGCCAACCTTCGGCACCTGCGCCGGAGCAATCTTATTAGCGACTGAAGTGGAAAACCCGAAGCAGGCGGGCCTGGGGGCGATCGACATGCGCATCCGCCGCAATGCGTACGGACGCCAGCGCGATAGCTCGATCCGCGAGGGCGAGCTACTGCAGAGTTCTCTCAACGGCAAGCCCGGCTCGCCGCTCGAAATGGTCTTCATCCGTGCTCCGAAGATCGAGCGCGTAGGCAAAGGAGTTGAAGTCATGGCCACCGAAGGCGCAGACGTAGTCGCCGTGCGGCAGGGAAAAGTCATGGCCGCGACCTTCCATCCTGAACTCAGTGAAGATACGAGGGTGCACCGGGCATTCCTCGACCTGATTCTGAGCCGGAAAAGACAATAACGCGCAAGGGGGCGGGTTGGCACTAAGGTCCATCTTCTCTATTGCCCCCAGCCACTAGTCGGAATAAACTCCTGTCTACGTGGCAAGTAGTGCGGTTCCTTCTATCTAGTTCTGTTCGGGGGCACAGGATTATGATCACGGGCGCGTCGCTTCGGGCATCTCTACTTATACTGCTCTCTTCTGCTGCGTCAGCCCAGATGATGAGTTTGGGACCCAATTCCAATTCCCCAACATTTGCGACCGCGTTTACGAACCCAACCCAGTCGATGGGGCTCAATGAGAGTCTGTTCCTCATTGATGGTCAAATCCGCAGCCCGCTGGAGACCCCCGGCGGCTCCCTGTCGAAGCTGGACCTCAAGGCTCCGGGCAAGGCGCGCAAAGAGTACGACAAGGGGTATCAGCTTCTGCAGCGGAAGGATCTACAGGGTGCGGTCGAGCACCTGACCACGGCTACGTCGATCTATTCCAGTTACGTGGCGGCCCACAATGCGCTCGGTTCCGCTTATCTGGGGTTGAAGCAGAACGATCAGGCCCGCGCCGAGTTCGCCCAAGCCATCGCGCTCGACGATCATCTTCCCACTTCCTATTTGAATCTGGGCTGCGCCGAACTCGCCCTGCAGCACTTTCCGGCTGCGGAGGAAGCCATTAAGAAAGCGTCCGACATGGCCCCGCTCGATCTTCAACTGCTTACTGCGCTGACTTACGGACAATTCATGAACCACGATTATGCGGGCGCAATCGCGACTGCCCGCCAGGTACACAAGGACAAACACGATGGCGCTGCGATGGTTCATTTCTACGCGGCCGCAGCCTGGGCAGCGCAAGAAAAACTGCCGGAGGCGCAAAAGGAGTTGTTGACTCTGTTGCGTGAGGACCCCAAATCGCCGGCTGCATTGGCTGCGGTGCAGATCATGGAGGATATGAAGCGGGATCAGAATCGCCCGCGCGCGGCTGCTGCCCCGGATGGAGGTCTGAAAGTCTCCATCACAGAAGTTGCCGCCGCAGCTCCTACCGGGCCGGTGGAGCTGCCCGAGCGCATCCGAAAGCTTTTGCAGGATGCGAAGGAAAGCAGTGAAATTGCTGATGCTGAAGCCGAAGGCGATGCCCCGACTCTCCCCGACGCGGATACGCCGGTCGGACCCGTTTCGCGCCCCAATGTGCCGATCACGAGGAAGGGGGGCCTCATCCTGCACGCCTCGACGGATGAGGTCGCAGTCTTTTTTGCGGCCACCGATCATGGAAAATCAGTAACCAACCTCACGGCAAAGACGTGGAAATTCACGACAACAGCAAACTTCCCGCAGTTGTTACCGGATTTCGCAACGAGGCTGAGTTGCCACTCCGCCTCGGTCTGGTGGTCGACACCAGCGCTTCCATTAAGGATCGCTTCAAGTTCGAGCAAGCCGCCGCCAGCAGCTTCATGAAGACGGTCGTGACGGGAAAGGACGATCTCGCCTTCGTGGTCGGCTTCGCCAACTCGGTTCTGCTGGTACAGGATTTCACCGGCGACCAGTCGCTGATTTCCCCTGCGGTCGGCGAGCTCGTGCCATCCGGCGGCACTGCCCTTTGGGACGCCGTCAATTTCGCCGCCGATAGACTTGCCAAACGCCCGGAAACCCAGCCCGTGGCCAGAGTTCTCGTCATCATCAGTGACGGCGAGGACAACTCCAGCAGCGTCACACTCAAACAGGCGATCGCTCGAGCCCAGCGGGGAGAAGTTGCCATCTACACCGTCAGCACGCGGGAAGCGATCGACTCTCCCAACGAGGACGCCGTGGTGGGTGAGCGTGCCCTAGCCACGGTGGCCGAACTTACCGGCGGAGCGTTCTTCTCCCCGGGCTCGGTTCACCGTCTCAACGGCAGTCTCAACGATCTACAGCAGGTTATCCGCAGCCGCTATCTCATCTCCTATAAACCTGCTCTCTTCAAACGCGATGGCCAGTACCGCGCCATCGAGATTAAAGCCGAAAAAGACGGCCACAAGCTGCACGTCTACGCCCGCAAAGGCTACTACGCCTCCACCAGCACGCCCGGCGCCGATCATTTCTAATAAGCAGTAAGTTTTGCAGAAGCAGCCCGATAAAGCCTTTACGGCGCAAACACAGGCAGCTGGCAGGCTGGCAACTGACAGCTGCTTTTCATGCTATGCTGCGCAAAACTTCGACATGGTGACCCGAGGAGGGTCCGTGCTGATCGAATTGCATTTGGAGAATTATGCCGTGATCGACAATGCGGCGGTGGAATTCGCCTCCGGGCTGAACCTGCTGACGGGGGAAACGGGGGCGGGGAAATCCATTCTGATCGATGCGCTGGCGCTTCTGTTGGGGGAAAAGGCGTCGAGTGACGTGATTCGCGCGGGAGCCGAGCGTGCAGTCGTGTCAGCGGTTTTCGAGTGCGCGGGCCAGGTCGGGGTAGCGATCGAGAAGGTGCTCGAACACCATGGGCTAGACGAGTCGGAAGACGGGTCGCTGATCGTGCGGCGTGAGATTGCGGCCGGCGGCAAGGGCCGCGTATTTATCAACAATCAGGCGGCAACCGTCGCCGTGCTGCGGCAACTAGCGCCGCAATTGGCGACCATCCACGCGCAGAATGAAACGATTCTAGCGTTCGACGGTGCGGCCAGGCTGGCGCTGCTGGATGGGTTTGCGGGAAGCCATATCGAGCCGGTAACGGCGGCCTATGAATCGTGGAAGGGAATTCGCAGCCGCATCGAGGAATTGGAACAGGGCGAGCAGGACCGGTTGCGATTAGTAGATCTGTGGATGTTTCAGAAGCGGGAGATCGAAGAGGCCAAGCTGCAGGCGGGCGAGGATGAGCAACTGGAAACGGAGAAGCGCGTACTCGCCAACGCGGAGAAGATTTATAACGCGGCGATGCAGGCCTTCGATCTGCTGTACGAAGGCGATGGTTCCACCACGTCCTCGATGCGGGCTGCGCAAAAACAGATTGAGGAACTGGCGCGCTATGAGCCCAAGTTTCAGGAGGCTCTGGCTGCGCTCGAGACGGCGCGCATCAGCGTAGAAGATGTTGGAGCGACAGTGCGGGACTATGCGGGCGGAATCCATGCCTCGCCAGAACATCTGGCTGAGGTGGAAGATCGGCTGGCATTGCTCGACCGCCTGAAGCGGAAGTACGGTCCGGCGCTCGACGATGTGATTGCTTTCGGAGCGGATGTGGCACGCAAGCTTTCGGAAATTGAAAACAAAGACGACATCCTTCGAGAGCTGCGCGCCGATCTCGCGAAGGCAGGCACAGAGTATTTGCGAGTAGCGCGAGCGCTTTCGAAGAATCGAAGCAACGCAGCGCGCAAGCTGGAGAAGCTGGTCGAGACCGAGATCAACGATCTGGCGATGAGGTCGACATTTCGCATCGATATGACGATGAGGGAGGAAGAAGGGAACTGGACGTCAGCGGGAATCGATCAGGTCGTCTACATGATCGCGACGAATCCGGGCGAGCCGATGCTCCAGTTGGAACACGTTGCGTCTGGGGGAGAGTTGTCGCGGGTAATGCTGGCCCTGAAAGTGAGCGTGGAAGCGGGATCGAACCGTGTGGCGCGGGCACTTATGCCCGCGAAAGCTAGCTCCCCGCGCCCCGCAGTTCAACAACCCGCCCAGCGCACCATGGTCTTTGACGAAATCGACACCGGCATTGGAGGCCGAGCCGCTGAAGCCGTAGGAAAGAAACTGAAAGAACTGGCGCGGGCCAACCAGGTGTTATGCGTAACCCACTTACCACAGATAGCCACTTTTGCCGATCATCACTATGTCATCGAAAAGAAGGCATGGGGCGGGCGGACGCGCACGAGTATCCGCAAGGTCGTGGGCGAAGAGCGCACCGAAGAAGTAGCACGCATGCTGAGCGGCGCCAAGCTGACGGATACTTCGCGGAAGCATGCCGAGCAGATGATTAAGGCGAACGGGTAACATATAGACATGGAAACCATCACGATCCAAAAGGCGAAGACGCAGCTGTCTCGGCTGATTAAGAAGGCCTGCCAGGGTGAGGGGATCATCATCGCGCGAGGAAATCGTCCCGTGGTGAAGCTCGTTGCTTTGCCTGCAGTTGGGAGGGGAGCGCGGACGCCGGGCCGCTGGAAGGGAAAGATCTCCTGGACGGCCGATGCGTTTGACCCGTTGACTGACCAGGAGCTGAAAGACCTTGGCTTCGAGTAACTCGCGTTGGTCAAACGCGGACCGAGTCGGCCATCCATTCGCTGCTCGGAATCCCCATCCACTGCTAATCCCCGCCGTTTCTGTGGCTTACGTTGACCACAATGGCACTTTCCGATAGTTTAGTTTATATGGCCTCAATGCATTCATGTACCCTAAACATGCCCGGCAGCGGCCAGTTTTTGCATCTTATATAGTCGGGGGAAAGATCATTACCAGGAACAATCACAGGGATGGGAGTTTGAGATTGCCAAACAGCAAGGGAAAAACCGTGCTTTTGCTGAAGCCAAGGGGGTTTTGCGCCGGGGTGGTGCGGGCCATTGACGTGGTTCGAATCGCTTTGGAGGCTTTCGGTCCGCCCATTTATGTTCGCAAGGAGATCGTCCACAACAGCTTTGTGGTGGATGAGTTGCGCGGCAAGGGCGCGATTTTTGTCGACAGCGAGGATGAAGTGCCCAACGGTGAGCGCGTGATCTACAGCGCCCACGGCGTTTCACCCGAGGTGCGCGAGCACAGCGCCCGGCGCGGCCTGCGGGTCATCGATGCGACCTGTCCGCTGGTCACCAAGGTTCATGTGGAAGCAGTGAAGTTTGCCAAGGAAGGCTATTCGCTGATCCTGATCGGGCACCACGATCACGACGAAGTGATTGGGACTCTCGGCGAAGCTCCGCTGGTGACCCAGGTAGTCGGAACTCCGGAGCAGGTGAAATCGCTGACCGTTCCCGACCCGAATCGCGTGGCATATCTCACGCAAACCACGCTCAGCTTGGACGAAACGAAAGACATCATCGCGGCGTTGAAGAAAAGATTTCCGAACATAAAAGGGCCGGCGGCGCAGGATATCTGCTATGCCACCGAAAACCGCCAGGTGGCCGTGAAGGAAGTCGCCTCGGAATCCGATCTGTTACTGGTGGTGGGGTCGGAGAACAGTTCCAATTCGAATCGACTGGTCGAGGTGGCGAGGAAGCTGGGAACGAAGGCGCACCTCATCGATAGCTATCGAGACATTGAATCCGATTGGTTGGTGAGTGTGAAGACGATCGCGCTGACGGCTGGCGCATCCGCGCCCGAGTGCCTGGTCGAAGAAACCATGAAGTTTCTGGCCAGCAAAGGTTTCGACAACGTGCAGGAACTTGAAGTAATGCCGGAAAACGTTCGCTTCGGGCTGCCGCCGGAAATCGTTGAGGCTATCGCCGCCGCTCCGGCAGGCGTCACCGCCGATTAACGGAGCCATGTTTGACAGAGCCGTAACTAATGGAGCCATATATTGATGGATACAAACTCCCCTGATGCGAACCTAGCCTCCGAACCGCAACTTCGCTTTGGCAAGATCGACGGGTTCGCCAGCCGAGTAGCCGCCGCGATGGGCGCGGCCCGCAAGCTTCTTTTTTCCGCACAGCACGAAGATGGCTACTGGTGCGGAGAACTGGAAGCCGACACCACGCTGGAGTCGGATTACATTCTGCTGCACACACTATTGGGAACGGGCGAGCCCGAACGCTTCCGCAAAGCGGCCAACTGGATTGTTCAGCATCAGAACGAGGACGGCGGCTGGAGCATTCATGCCGGCGGTCCTTCCAACATTAGCGCCTCGGTGAAGGCGTATTTCGGGCTGAAGCTCGCGGGATACAAGGCCAACCATCCCGTGCTGCAGCGCGCCCGGGAGAAGATTCTCGAACTCGGGGGCGTGACCGAGGTCAACACATTCACCAAAATCTATCTGTGCTTCTTCGGACAGTACGATTACGACGCCGTCCCGGCGATTCCCCCGGAGATCGTGCTGTTTCCCAACTGGTTCTGGTTCAACATCTACGAGATTTCCTCATGGTCGCGGGCCATCCTGGTGCCGCTTTCCATCTGCTACGCCAAGAAGCCCTTCAAGAAAATTCCGCGAGAAATGGGGGTTGAAGAACTGTTCGTCGGCGGGATGCTGAAGTCGCGCATGCACCTCCGCTGGTCGAAACAACTGATTTCCTGGCGCAATTTCTTTCTCTGCCTGGATCGCCTGACGCACTACCTGGAGCGTGTCCATATCCGGCCGTTGCGTTCGATAGCGCTGAAGAGCGCGGAGAAGTGGGTGCTTGAGCGCTTCGAGATGAGCGACGGCCTGGCCGGCATCTATCCTTCGATCATGAACTCTATCATCGCGCTACGCTGTCAGGGATACTCTCTCGATGATCCGCAGGTGATTCGCGCCCTGGATGAGTTTGAGAAGCTGGGCATCGAAGAAAGTGACACTTTCCGCATGCAGCCTTGCATGTCTCCAGTGTGGGATACGGCGTATGCCATGTTCGCGCTGGGCGAGGCAGGTGTTCCGGCGAATGATCCGCGAATGGTGAAGAGCGCCGACTGGATCCTGCAGAAGCAGGTGCGCAATCCCGGCGATTGGCAGATCAAGAACAAGAAGGGCAAGCCGGGTGGATGGTACTTCGAGTTTAATAACGAGTTCTATCCTGATGTCGATGACAGCGCGATGGTTTGTCTGGCGTTGAGCCGGGTGGAACATCCCAATGGACGTTACCAGCGCGAATCTGTGCAGCGCGCCATCGACTGGATATTCTCCATGCAATGCAAGAATGGCGGCTGGGCGTCGTTCGACAAAGACAACGACCGCATGGTTTTTCAGTACGTCCCCTTTGCCGATCACAACGCCATGCTCGATCCGCCTACGGTGGATATTACAGGCCGCATTCTGGAGATGATGGCAACCTACGGTTACGACAAGAAGCATCCAGCGGTCGAGCGCGCGATTCAATTCATCCGCAAAGAGCAGGAGCCGGATGGAAGCTGGTTCGGGCGCTGGGGCGTGAATTACATCTACGGTACAGCCCTGGTGCTGCGCGGCCTCGAAGCCATTGGCATGGACAATCACGAGCCTTGCATGCAGCAGGCGGCGGAATGGCTGCGTATGGTGCAGAATCCGGATGGCGGCTGGGGCGAGAGTGTGGGATCCTACGACGATCCGACGCTGCGCGGCGTCGGCGAAAGCACGCCGTCGCAGACGGCCTGGGCGATTCTGGGACTGCTCGCGGTTGGCGATACGCGCAGCGATTCGGTGGCCCGCGGGATCGCTTATCTGTTGCGCACGCAGAAAGACGATGGATCATGGGATGAGCCTTATTGCACGGGCACAGGCTTCCCGCGCGTGTTCTATTTGAAGTATCACCTCTACCGGCAGTACTTCCCGCTGCTCGCGCTGACGACGTATGCCAAGGTGATGGAGAAGGCGGAAAATTAGTTCGCTGGTTCTCAGTTCTCGATTCTCGGTTGCCCCCAAAGCGTCGAGCATCGAAACTGAGAACTAAGAACTAAGAACTGAGATTGTTTTTGAAGGCTTTCGTCACTGGCGCTACCGGATTTCTAGGCTCACATGTGGCCCGAGTACTGGCCGAACAAGGTGCCCAGCTGCGGCTGCTGGTTCGCTCGAGCAGCAATCTGAAGAATCTGGAAGCCTTGAACTCCGGGACAACGAAGGCCGAAACCGCGACCGGCGATCTGCGCGACCCGCTATCGCTGGAAAAGGCGATGGAGGGCTGCGAGGTTGTTTTTCATGTAGCTGCCGACTATCGCCTGTGGGTGCGGGATCCGGCGGAGATGTACAAGTCGAATGTCGAGGGTACGCGGGCGATTCTCGATGCAGCGCGCAAAAACAAAGTGCAGTGCGTAATCTACACGTCGAGCGTGGCGACGATTGGATTCACCGGGAACGGTCGTCCTGCCAACGAAGACTCGCCAGTTTCGCTGGCGGACATGATCGGCCACTACAAGCGCTCGAAGTTTATGGCCGAACAGGTGGCGCTCGAAGCGGGCCGCAGCGGAATGCGGGTGGTGACCGTGAATCCGACAACGCCGGTGGGTGAGCACGACGTCAAACCGACTCCCACAGGACGAATCGTCGTAGACTTCTTGAAGCGGAAGTTTCCAGCTTATGTGGAGACGGGATTGAACCTTGTGGATGTTCGGGAGTGCGCGCTGGGGCATGTGGCCGCGCTGGAAAAGGGCAAGAGCGGCGAACGCTACATTCTGGGCGGCGAGAACCTGACGTTGAAACAGATCCTGGATAAGTTGGGAGCGATTGCAGGCCTGCCTTCGCCGCAAGTGAAGCTGCCGTACTTTGTCGCCTACATGGCGGGTGCGGTGGATGAGACGGTATCAGGCCGCCTGCTGGGGCGCGAGCCGCGCGCGACGATCGAAACTGTGCGTATGGGAAAGAAAAAGATGTGGGCCAGTTCCGGCAAGGTTGAGCGCGAACTGGGCTGGAAGACGGTGCCCGCGGATGGAGCCTTGCGCCGGGCAGTAGAGTGGTTCCGGGCCAACGGGTATGCCTAAAATCGCTATCGTCGCAGCGCTGGAGCGCGAAGTTAGCGGGTTGACCAAGGGCTGGAGCAGTGTCGAGCGTGAGTGCGAAGGCCGCAGATTTGTTTTCTTCGAGCGGGACGAAATGGTTGTCGTTTGTGGCGGAATTGGCGGAGAAGCGGCACGTCGAGCGGCCGAAGCGGTGATTGTGCTATATCGTCCAATGCTGATTCAGTCGGTCGGATTTGCCGGGGCGCTGGATGCGAGCCTGCACATCGGCGACATTCTCACGCCGGCTGTGGTGATTGACGCGCGCGACAGCAGCCGCCTCGACGTCGATTCCGGAAACGGACCCGGGAACAGAAGAGGTACAGTAGTGAGTTTCATGGCGGTGGCCGGCGTCGATCAGAAAACGAAGTTGGTGCAGGCCTATGGTGCGCACGCGGTCGATATGGAGGCGTCTGCGGTGGCTGCGGCGGCTCGCGCTCATGGAATTCAGTTTGACACCACCAAAGTGATCTCCGATGAAGTAGATTTTGAAATGCCACAAATGGCGCGCTTCATTGATCCACAAGGCCGATTCCGGACAACCAGCTTTACGTTATTCGTGGCCTTGCGTCCATGGCTGTGGCTGCGTGTGGCGAGGCTGGCGAGCAACAGCCGCAAGGCAGCAAAGGCGTTGGGAGAGCATCTGCAGAGTCTCCGCCAGGAGTTGATTCGAACATCAGGCCAGGCAGCAGAAAAGGTCATGCCGCTACCGACCGCTGCTTCCCCGGAAGGTCAGGCTTCTGTCATGGGCGGAGGGTCGCATGCCCGAGGTCGTGAATGAGAGTGCGCACGATGTTGCTCCGAAAAGTGGGATCGCTTCCAATCATCGTGTGCGCAGCGATCCGTCTCGCCGCGCAATCGCCCACTGCTACCGTTTACGCCGAGAGCTTTCGGCAAGGCGTGGGCCATGTCGTAGAAGAAAGTTTTGAGGCCAAGCTCACCCCGCAGGACCCGGTTTACCGTGAGCGTATCAAAGATTCGCGTGGGGCCGATCGGTATGTTTTCTCGATTGTCCCCCGCATTCCCCAGGGCGACACCAAGATCACATCCTGGCAAGTGAAATTGGCTGATCTGCGGCACCCGATTTACGACAACGTCTTGTTGAGCTCGCCAGCGCCGTCTGACGAACCGCCGAGTAGAGCGAAAGATGCACTGTGGCGGCTTGACGCGAGCCGCTTGGCGCCGGTTCCCGTCGATGCCAGACGAATCATCAAGGTTGAGAGTTTTTATGTCGTGTTGCAAGTGAAGGCGTACCACTTTACCCCGCTGGATTCGCCCTACCTGGACTCCATGACGGTGGCAGTCGAGTTTCGCAACACAGACCCCAGGCAGGCAGAGCCTCCCGCAAAATAGGATGGCAAGCGAATATGCGGCGTAGAGGATTTAGGTCTTGCCTTTACTGATAGCTGATGGCCGATAGCTGAGACTTCATAAAGCTGGCGAATGAACCGCGTGCGAGGTTGAGTTCATCTAACTCCCGATGGGAATTGCTGGACAAGTCGCAATCGAACACTACAGCCAGTCGATTCCTTCGACCATGCTGGCCGCTGTCTACCGCGGAGTAAACGATGTCCGCTTGGAGACAGTTCCCGTGCCCGTGATCGGCACTGGCGAGTTGCTGGTGCGAGTGCATACCTGCGGAGTTTGCGGCACCGACCTAAAAAAAATTGCCACAGGATCGCATTCCGCGCCTCGCATCTTCGGCCACGAAACCTCAGGTGTAGTAGCCGCCGTAGGCGCGGGAGTAACCCGGTTCGAGCCCGGAGATCGGGTGGTGGTTTTCCATCACATCCCCTGCCGCCAGTGTTACTACTGCCGGCATAAGACCTTCGCGCAGTGCCCAACCTACAAAAAGGTTGGCTGCACCGCAGGCTTCGAGCCTTCCGGGGGAGGCTTCGCCGAGTACGTCCGCGTGATGGATTGGATCGTCGACCAGGGAACGGTAAAGATCCCCGAGGGGATCTCGTTTGAGCAGGCCTGTTTCGTGGAGCCGGTAAATACCTGCATGAAGGGGATCGAGGCCCTTCGCCTGGAACCGGGCGAGACCGTGCTGGCCATAGGCCAGGGACCCATCGGCATCATACTAAGTGTCCTGGCGCGAAGGGCAGGGGCCACGGTTATTACTTCCGATTTGTATCCCGAGAGGCTTAGAATAACTAAAAGCCTTGGATTCGAGCACTTGATAGACGCGTCGCAGCAGGACGCGGTCCGCTCTGTGCGGGAGCAGACAGATGGGCGTGGGGCCGACGCTGTAATCTTGGCGGTGGGCAGTAATGCCCTGATTCGATCCGCCATGGATGCGGCCCGTCCCGGCGGCCGGGTGTTGCTGTTTGCGCAGACGCAGCGCGGAGAGGTGATCGTGGATCCAGCGGCGATTTGCGTCGACGAGAAGACGCTGGTGGGGTCGTATAGTGCATCTGTAGATTTGCAGGAAGAGTCCGTTCGTTTTGTGATGGGCCAAGATGGGATGGGCCAAAGTCGGATGGGCAAAGATACGGCCCGGGAAATGGATATGGAGCGTCTGATTAGCCACCGGTTCCCGCTGCAGGAGGCTGCGCGAGCTTTAGAACTCGCGGCTCATCCGCAGCCGGCGTCGATGAAGATCGTAATTCAGCCCGGGATGGCCTGGGCTGCGAGATAAGTTACGGAATAGGCAAGGAAGCAATCAGTGAATGGAAAAATGACGGCTGCCGTGCTGTACGGCAAAGAAGATCTGAAAATTGAACGAGTCCCCATCCCTCGAGTGGAAAAGGGAGAGGTCCTGGTCAAAGTGCAGGTGGCGCTCACCTGCGGCACCGACCTCAAAGTGTATCAGCGCGGCTATCACGCCCGCATGATTGTGCCCCCCGCCCTCTTCGGCCACGAACTGGCTGGAGTGATTGAGGAAGTCGGCGAAAGCGTGCACACCTTCAAGAAGGGCATGCGCGTCGTCGCCCTCAACTCCGCCCCCTGCCAGATGTGCTTCTACTGCTCCAAGCACCAGGAAAATCTGTGCGAAGACCTGCTCTTCAACAACGGAGCCTACGCGGAATACATTCGCGTGCCGCGGCGCATTGTGGAAGCGAACATGCTCGTCATTCCGCCCGGTGTAAGTTTCGAAGACGCGGCGATGACCGAGCCGCTGGCCTGCGTGTTGCGCGGCCTGCATGAAACAGGCGTCGAGATTGGCGACACGGTTACGATCATCGGCGGTGGCCCCATCGGATTGATGTTCGTGCAAGTGGCCCGAGCCATCGGCTGCAACGTAATCGCCGTGGTCAAGCGTGATGAGCAAGTCGTGGCAGCCAAGCACATGGGTGCTCATGAAATCGTGCAGACCACGAAAGTACCGAACGTGGTAGAGGCCGTGAGGGCGTTGACCCCGCAAAAGCGCGGTTGCGACGTAGTCATAGAAGCAGTCGGCCGTCCCGAAGCCTGGGAGTGGACCGTCGAGATGGTCCGCAAAGGTGGCACGGTAAACTTCTTCGGCGGCTGCTCCAGCGGATCGAAGGTGCAGCTCGATACCAACCGTCTGCACTACGGAGAGATCACGTTGAAGGCCACGTTCCATCACACGCCGGAAACCGTGCGCCGGGCATTCGGGCTGATTGCAGCTAAGAAAATTCGTCCCACCGACTACATCACGGGCGAAGCTCCGCTTTCGAGCCTGCAAAAGGTGCTTCGCCATATGCTGAACCGCGGGGGCGACATCAAAACCGCCATCATCCCCGGCCACTGATCGACAAGGTGGCCCGTCGTCATGAGAAGTGGCCTGTCGTCGCGAGAATGTGCCCGTAATATTTACAAGTGGTCTGTCATCCTGAGCGAAGCGAAGGACCCCATGCAAGCCCGCAGCACCTCCGGCCATGCGGGGAGTTCTCACAATGCTCAGGATTTTGCCGGACACCGAGATGCCTGAACATGAGCTTTGTTGCCCACGAATCTCAGCCCGCTGAAGTACTTTCCGAAGGATGGGACCGTCTCCCGGCCGCCTACGCGATCCCATCCGCCGCGCCTTCACTTGAGGAAGCTCAAGCATACTGTCGCCATCTTGCCCGCACCCATTACGAAAATTTTTCTGTAGCAACCTGGTTCCTCCCTGCAAAACTCCGCCAGGATTTCTTCAACGTCTATGCCTACTGTCGCATCTCCGACGATCTCGGAGACGAGGTCGGTGACGCGAAGGCATCTCTTGTCCTGCTCGATCAATGGCAAGCCCAACTCGATGCCTGCTATGAAGGCGCTCCGCGCCACCCGGTTTTCGTAGCGCTGGCAGAAACGGTGAAGAAGTTCGACATCCCGAAGCATGAGTTTTCCGATCTCCTGATCGCCTTTCGTCAGGATCAAACGGTCACTCGTTTCCCCACCTTCGACGATGTGCTCGCCTACTGCCGCTATTCGGCGAATCCTGTAGGGCATCTCGTGCTCTACCTCTGCGGCTATCATGATGCCGAGCGTCAGCAGCTTTCCGACTACACCTGCACCGCGTTGCAGTTGGCAAACTTCTGGCAGGATGTGACGGTCGACTACGCCAAGGGACGAATCTACCTTCCGCTCGAAGACTTGCGGCGGTATTCGGTGAGCGAAGAAGACATCCAGAAGAACCGCAACACGCCTGCGTTCCGCGAGATGATGAAATTTGAAGTCGAGCGCGCACGCGAATGGTTCGGCCGCGGCCTGCCTCTGGTGAGCAAAGTGGATAAAGCACTAGCGGTAGATCTCGAACTGTTCAGCCGCGGCGGCCAGGAGATCCTCCACGCCATTGAGCGCCAGGGCTATGCCGTGCTGGGAAGTCGGCCAGTAATTTCCAAGCCCCGCAAGTTGGCTCTGGTGGCTCGCGCCGCTGTAAGTAAGCTGCTCGGAAGAACTGGCGGAAGCCGGGAACCGGAGGCCGCACGCCCGAGGCCGGACACCGGAGGCCGCCTCCGATGAGTGCAGGAACCCAGCCCGCGTCGCTTCCATGGAGTCCGGCTCCGGCACAACTCACCATGGCGTATTCGGTGTGCCGCGGGATCACGCGCACCAACGCGAAGAATTTCTACTACGCATTTCTGGTACTGCCCAAGCATAAGCGCCAGGCGCTCTGCGCGGTGTATGCCTTCATGCGCCGTTGCGACGATATTGCCGACGACCCCAGCCTCAGCCTCGAGGAGCGCCGCTTCAAGCTGACCACATGGCTCGCCGCGCTGCACCGCGTGCAGCAAGGCGATCCGAGCGACGATCCAATTTTGCTGGCGCTCACCGATGCGCAGCGTCGCTATACCATCCCAGCAGGCCTGCTCGACGAACTCGCAACCGGCACGGCAATGGACGTGGAAGAAGCGGGAGCGCAGAGTGAAGGAGTACCCGCATCGTCCAGCCTGACGGTGCAATACCAAACATTCGACGATCTCAAAGTGTATTGCCACCGGGTTGCGTCGGTGGTGGGCTTAGTCTGCATCCACATCTTCGGATATCGCGATCCCGCAGCCGAGCCTCTCGCCGAGCAGTGCGGCCTCGCCTTCCAACTCACCAACATCATTCGCGATGTGAAAGAGGACGCCGCCATGGGCCGGGTGTATTTGCCGGAAGAAGATCTGGCAAAGTTCGGTCTCTCGGCCGCCGATCTGCTTTCTGCGCCAGACGCAGCCCGCCTCCGCCCGCTGCTGGCGCTCGAAGCCGACCGAGCCCGCGAGTTCTACCAGGCCGGCGAGCAACTCATCCCATATATTTCGGAAGACAGCCAGCCCGCCCTATGGGTGCTGGTCAACATCTATCGCAAGTTGCTGGAAAAAATCGCCGCCCGCCAGTACGACGTATTCAGCGGCAAGGTAACTCTGACCGTCAGCGAAAAATTGCGAGTCCTTGGGAAAGGTTTTCTACAACGCATCACCTGATGATCTCGCTATCCCAAACCTTGAAGGTAAGATTGTCATTCCGAACCGGGCTGAAATTAAGGTTTGTCATTCCGAACCGGGCTGAAAGCCCGGTGAGAGCCTGCCCTGAGCTTGTCGAAGGGAACCTGCTGTTTGCCAGCAGCGCAATAGAAGTAGCATCGGCGACGAATCGCTGAACCCGAATCCCGCATGACCCAGACCCCAACCCAACCCACCGTAGCTATAGCCGGAGGCGGCCTGGCCGGCCTGGCTGCAGCCTGCGCGCTTGCGGACTCCGGCTTTCGCGTAACTCTGTTCGAGCGCCGCCCCTATCTGGGCGGACGCGCTTCTTCCTACGAACATCCCGGCACCGGAGAGGTCGTCGACAACTGCCAGCACGTACTCTTTCGCGTCTGCACCAACCTGGTCGAGTTCTACCGCCGCATCGGCGTCGAAGACAAAATCCACTGGTACGACGAAATGACTTTCATCGAACCCGGCGGCCGCGCCAGCGTGATGCGCGCCTCTCCGCTGCCTGCGCCGTTGCACACCGCGCCGTCGTTCCTGCGCTTTCCGTTTCTAGATGCGAGAGACAAGTTGGTAATCTCGCGCGCCATCGCCGCCCTAACCTTGACGAAGCAGCGAGACACTGGCCGTTCATTTCTGGACTGGTGTCACCAGCACGGACAAACGCAAAACGCCATCCAGCGTTTCTGGAAGCCCATCCTGGTCAGCGCCCTAAGTGAAGACCTCGACCTGATCTCGATTTCCTACGCGGCGCAAGTAGTGCGCGAATCGATGAAGTCCCCCGAGGCACGCCACATGGGCGTTCCCAGCATTCCCTTAACCGACCTCTACAACCGCGCCGGAGATTACATTCGCGCCCGTGCCGGCGAGATTCGCTTCCGCAACTCCATTGAAGCTTTCTCTCCAGAGCCCGCGCAGGTGCAAGTCCGCGCTGGCGATGTCGAAAAAGTTTTTGACTATCTGGTTCTAGCCCTTCCATTCGACAGCTTGGATCGAGTGCTGCCGCAAAGCCCGGAAGCAGCGCCCTTGCGCGAAAAGTTAACCCACTTCGAATGCTCTCCCATCACCGGCATTCATCTCTGGTTCGACCGCCAGATCAGCGATCTGGATCACGCCGTCTTACTAGACCGCACAATTCAATGGATGTTCCACAAGTCGCGCCTGCTAGCCGCGCGCAGCGTCACCGCATCTCCCCAGGCCTTAGCGGGAAGAGATCGGGAAGGGCACGACTTAAGTCGTGCCGCTAACGATTCGTATCAGGGCACGGCTTCAGCCGTGCCGCAAGACGGCAAAAAGAAACGGGCTTCAGCCCCTGAGGTCTCCGGCACCTATATCGAACTTGTCGTAAGCGCCTCGAAAAATCTCATCGACAAATCGCGCGCCGAAATCGTCGATCTGGCTCTAAAGGAAGTCCGCGAATTCTTCCCCGCGGCGCGCACCGCAAATCTGCTGAAGTCGACTGTAATTAAAGAAGTCCACGCCACCTACTCCCCACGCCCCGGCATCGACGCTTTCCGTCCGCCGCAAACCACCGCCTGGCCTCGCGTTTTCCTGGCCGGCGATTGGACCGCTACCGGCTGGCCCGCCACTATGGAAGGCGCCGTCCGCAGCGGATACCTGGCTGCCCAAGCCCTCACCCGCGCCGCGGGCACGAACGACTCCCACTTCCTGGCGCCTGATCTGCCACCCGCAGGCCTGATGCGCTTATTTGGATAGACTGTTGACCTAGGCGCCGATGCGCTTTTCGATCTGGGAGACAAATGCGGGCGTATGGTTTTTCAAAAGATGTTCAATGCTGGGTCCAAACTCATGCCACAGATTCATCCCCGCATCGCTGCCCACGGTTGAACCAAAATCGCCGGCCGAGTCGGTAAAATGGCGTCTCCAATAAGGAGTTGAGGCGCTATCCTTGGCCACTGACGTCAGCGTTCGCAGCAGGTATGAAGTATTGATCCTGCCTTTTCCCAACTCGTTCCGCGTCACCACGGTGCGCTCGGCCGCATGCACGCCTCGGCCCATTAAACTCTCACCGTTTGCAGAGCGATTAATCGAGGGGCGCCCCTGCGATGACGGATACAAGTACTTGCGAAAAATCGCCTCAGGATCTTTGTGATGGAATGTAGTCCCGCTCGAAAAGAGAAGTCCTTCCTGCCGCATCGACCACCCAGGCGCGCCCGTTGTGCCCACGCTCAACGGGGCACGAGCTTCCTCGGCGAGCGCCTCGGATCTCTGCGTCCGGGATGCAACCAGCGCCGAAGGAGCGTCCGGCAGGGGTTGTCTCGCGGCCTCGCACCATGCCCCGCAGGCAGCCAGCAGCACAAAACCGACGACCCCGTAGGATGCAATTCCTTTCACCATACCCCTGTCCCACAAGCGCCCGGACTCACCATGCCAGACGCCGAACCCATCTCTAACTCAGCACTCCGCGTGCCATTTGTTGAGCAAGAACACAGGGCCAGAAGGTTAGTTGCGGAACCATACTTTGGGGTTTAGGGTCACCGCAAACCGCTCTCCGCAAGGCAATTTAGAGGGGGTTTATGTAGAACTTACAGATCTGCCACAGGTAGCAGGCCCCCGAATAAAGGACCCAGTGTAGGTCCCAGCGGTCTTCTCGCTGATCCGGAAATGTCCGCCCGCGGTCAGCAGTGCAAAGTTTCGACCCGGGTTAGGTAAAATCTTTCATTCAAAACGAAGGACCAACTTGTGTTGCGCCAGACACTCTGTGTGTATTGGTTACCGTTCCATTTTCTGTTCCGTGGGGACGACTTTCATTCCCTTGGTTCTGGCCGGCCCAGCAATTTCCATGCATCCCGATATTTCTCAAACAGCGTGTGCCCACCCCGCCTCGCGCCGAACGGATAAAGCTTAACGTTCAGCCGCCCGCCCAGGGCCCGCACAGGAATCACATACCAAATCTGCCGGCCATGCGCTTTCCGTCCGTTGTATACCGCTGCCAGAAAATCGATTTGCTCCGCCGTGTACGGCTCCCGTCCTCGACTCGTCCTCCAGCAAGTGTCCACCGAGAATCCGTTGTCTCGCCAGCATCCGCTCCCCTTCACCTGCACCCGCAATAACCTCCGCCGCCCCGTATCCAGAATCACATCGTAGCGTTCATTGTGGCCAAACGGCTTGGCCACGCCAAATCCCCGCTTCGACGCCTGAATCATGAACTGCATCTCCGACATATCGCCCCGGTTCCTGCTCCCCGCACCCGGCACAGCGGGCTTCTTAGGTTTCCACCCGCTCTTCCGTCCCACCCCGGATCCCGATGCTCCACTCATATTCCCAGCACTCCGCTTCCGGGCAACAAAAATGGCGCAAGCCCAAAAGGACCTGCGCCACGTTTTCTTACCCTCTATTATCAGAATACCAAACTGAAGGGGGTAATTGTGTCACCTCTGGCAACTTTATATTCCCATCCGAATGAATAGCTTACAAAGAAATCATCAACTCCAGGGTCTTGACAAGAAAAAACCAAAGGCGCGCTGGCCCATCTTTGAATGTTTCGCAGGCGAACCACCGCGAAAGAGGCTGCCCCAGGTTCGTCGGTTTTGCAAGCACAAGGTATGGGGCCCCTTACCCTGGGGTGCCCCGTCCTCGTCTCTGCGTTCTTTGCAGAGACAGGGCGGGGGTTTTGACTTCCTATAACCGCGCCCCAACCCCGAGCTGCTCCCTCTTTCGTGCCGTCCACTGCGACTCGATCTCTACCACTCCCTCAAGTCCTGAAACATAGTGGCGGAAGCTGCTCCAGGCCCACCCCTCCGGGCTCGACACCAATCCCCTCCGCACGGGATTGCGATGAATATAGCGCAGCTTCTCGATGCGTTTGGCTTCGCTCCAGACATTGAAATCATAATAGCGGGGCTGCCAAAAAGAACCGCCCTCGGATTCGCGCAGCTGCCGTGCCACATTCTGCTTGAGCATTTGCAGTGCGAGCGAGAGCTTCGCCCGTTCCGGCTCGGTAATGAGCAAGTGAATGTGCTCGGGCATGACCACATATCCGGCGACGTAGAATCCATACCATCGTCGCGCCTGCTCCAGCGTTAGCTCGAAGATGTCACGGGCTCGCGGCGTAGTCAAAAGACGTGCCCGCCGGTAGCAACTGAACGTGAGAAAGTGCAAGCACCGCGCTTCCTGATATCGCTTGAGACCCCACGGCATAGCAGAGATAATCGTAAGCCGAAGCGGGGCGGTTTCCGGGAGGCAGCGCGTGGGAATTTTCTCGGCGATTCCGAAACTGGGAACGCGCTCGTTGCAATGCATCGCACCAAGAAGGGTGCCCCGTCCTCGTCTCAGCGTCTTTTGCAGAGACAGGGCGGGGAACTTGACCTCCCGTCCTCCGTATCTGGGGGTCGAAGGAGGGGCAGAGATCGAGTCCCAGTGGACGGCGCGAAAGAGGGAGCAGCTGGGGGCTGGGGCGCGGTTACAGAAGATCAAAATCCCCGCCCTGTCGCGAAAAACGCGACAAGGACGGGGCACCCCCGGTCCAGATTTATTCGGAAAGGATGGGCCAGCCCCCTATGTCTACGTTCGGCGGCGAGACGCTGTTTCGGATCATCTGGAGCCATGATTGCCCCGAATATTTCCGCTGCGACCTACAAGGATACTGCTGAGTGCACCATCTTTATTATTTTGTTCTTTGCAAAAGGATCATGGAACGCACGCTGTACCGGCCAGACACACGAAAGCCCCGGTAGTCATCCGGGGCATTTCGCAAAATTAGTACTGAACGCTGCCTGTCAAGCACTTCCAGAATAACTCCGCCAGCGGCATTGTCAAGGTTACCCGGCTAGCAGCGCTACCCCCGCAGCCACCAGAGAAGCCGCAATCCACCTCCGCCGATCCACTTTCTCATGCAAAAAGATTTTCGCGGCAACCGCGTTGCCGATAAAGGTAAGCGAAGCGGCAGCAGGAGCCACCAGACTCACGTCACCCCAGGAGAGCGCAAACAGCAAGCTGAAGAAGGCTACGGCCATCGCCGTAACCCCAAGCAGAAAGTTAGGATTCCCAAGCGTCCGTCCAATCACGACCCCAATCCCAGCCCGCCGCCACAAAGCCCCAACATCCCCAACCTGCCGCATGGCGCGAGCCAAAAGCACATCGCCCACTACCGACGCAAACACGATGGCAAGAATCGCGCTCCAGGTGTAAATAGCTTTCATGATTTATCCGTCACTCCGACATGGGGTGCCCCATTTCTCGCGTCTTTTGCGAGAAGTGTGGACTTTGCCTTAGTCGCCACGATGTGAACCTGGTCCTCGCACTCCATGTGTGGATGTGTAGGATGATGCTCCGTCAAACTCGGCCCCCCCGCCACAAATCCCACCCCACCAGTGATCAACACAATCCCCAGCCACCGTAGCGGACTCACGTGCTCGTGCAGCACAAACCGCGCGACCAGGGCCAGCAGCACATAACCCAGCGATGTGGCTGGCAGAACATAAGTAAGATCAGCCCACGACAGCGCAGTCATGTAGGTGGCAAAAAACGCCAGCAGAAGAAGAATCCCAAACGCGACCCAAGGATTAAGCACCGCGAAGATAACGCCCTGTGGATAATGGACAGAGATGCTGCCGATTTGCTTCATCCCATGCGAAAGCATGGAGTCTCCAGCCGCGGCAAACACGGTGACTCCAGCCAGCACAAGATACTTGCGAAAGTTCACTTGGAGGTTAGACGCTCACGGAGTTCACTTGTCATTCCGAACCGGGCGCCAAGCCCGGTGAGGAACCTGCTTTTCGCGCGTTTGGTACGCATTCACGGCATTACGCTTTGGCGAGTTCCGCAGCAGCCTCTTCGCCGTGCTTCTTCACCAGTTTGTTGCGCTGTGAGCGCAGCTTCAGGAAGGTCTTCGCCTCCCGGTAGAGCCGCTTGCGGTCATTGCCGTCAAACGCCGCTTTCTTCAGGATGCGGAACACCGCCTTCGGCCGGAAATAATACTCATCGTAAAATCGATGCACCGCGGAAAGAATCTCGTCGGCCGGCAGTCCGGGATACTCGATGTGCGCCAGTTGGTGTCCGCCTTCATCCACCATCTTGTTGTCGCCAACAATGTACCCGTTCTTCACGGCATAGTCATAAAGCTCAGTGCCCGGGTACGCGTGC
This sequence comes from uncultured Acidobacteriaceae bacterium, assembly GCA_963702775.1. Lineage (GTDB taxonomy): Bacteria > Acidobacteriota > Terriglobia > Terriglobales > Acidobacteriaceae > Sulfotelmatobacter. Next base: position 518,307 of record CAVPDX010000008.1, on the reverse strand, counting down.
GCCACGGAAACCTGAATGGTCTCGACATCCAGCTCCTTCGCGAACTTGATGGTGTTGTTGATAGTCTCCCGAGTCTCCCCCGGTAATCCCATGATGAAGTCGCCGTGAATTACCAGGCCGAGCTTGTGGCAGTCTTTGGTGAACTGGCGGGCGCGCTCGACGGTTGCGCCCTTCTTGATGTTCTTCAGGATCTGCTGATCGCCGGATTCGTAGCCGACGATGAGCAGCCGGCATCCGGCTTCCTTCATCGCCTTCAGGGTTTCGTAATCTGTGGTGACGCGCGAGGTGCAGGACCACGTCAGCCCCAACGGCTTCAACTTCGTGCACAATTCGATGGTGCGCGCCTTCTGGATGTTGAAGGTATCGTCGTCGAAAAAGAATTCTTTTACTTCGGGCCAGTACTGCTTGACCTTCGACATTTCCGCCGCAACATCGTCAGTAGAGCGTTTGCGCCACGGATGTCCGCTCAAAGTCTGCGGCCACAGGCAGAAAGTACACTGCGCCGGACATCCACGCGTGGTGTAAAGCGAGACATAAGGATTCAGCAGAAAGGGCACGTTGTAACGGGTAACGTCGAGGTCGCGCTTGTAGATGTCGGTGACGTGAGGCAGCGCATCCAGATCCTGAATCTGCGGTGCATCCGGATTGTGCACCACCTTACCATCTTTCAAAAACGAAATGCCGGGAATCTCCTCCAGCGGCTTGCCCTTCGGCATAGTCCACCACCGCATAGTCAAACTCTTTGCGGGCCACGAAATCGATCGAGGGACAATCGCGCAACGATTTTTCCGGCAACACGCTGACATGCGGCCCCACAAAAGCAATCCTGATCTTGGGATTCGCCGCCTTGATCGCCTTGGACAAGCCGATGTCGCCAGGAAACCCGGGAGTCGAGGTGAACAGGACCAGAAACTCGTAGTCCCTGGCAATCTCAATCGTCTGCTCCGCGGAAATATAGTGCGGCGGCGCATCCAGAAGCCGCGCCCCTTCCAGCATCCCCGCCGGATAAGCCAGCCACACCGGATACCAATAGGACTCGATCTCGCGGGTGGCGGGCCAACGCGAGCCGGCGCCGCCGTCGAAGTTTTCGAACGAAGGGGGGTTCAGGAACAGTGTTTTTAGAGGCATAGTGGGTAAGTACTATTTTAGCATCCGGGGGCGGGGATGCGGTGAAAAAGCAGTGTTTATGCAGGTTCGTCTGAATGCGGATTTTTATTTTGAATCTTATTTCGAGCCCAGGGCCCAGCTTTCCAAATCTCCGGTGGCGCGCATTAGCGCTACCTGGCTGCGCTCCAGTTCGAACGTGACATCCTGCAATGCGATCAGGCGCTCGCTGGCTTGGGTTTGGGCGCTGTCGAGATCGTGCAGGTTGGCGGTGGAGGCTTCCATGCGAGTGCGGACGGCCTCGACATTTTTCTGGGCGAGCTCATACTCGAGTTCGGCCACGTCGCGGGCGGCCTGCATCTGCGTGACGGAGCGCTGCAGGCGCAGGGTCTCTTCGGAGACCTGATTGCGCGCCGCCTCTGCTTGCTTCTTAGCCTTGCGCGCTTCCGACTCGGCCTCCTGAACTCGGGCATGCTGGGCATAGTTCAGAAAAGGAAGGTGGATGGAGATTCCAACGGTAGCGTTGTTGGGCTGGAAGTGCGTGTAATAGGCGTCGTAATTATTGTAGGTGGCGAGGTTCGCATACTGGGCGGCGAAGTCAATGCTGGGCCATAGAGACCGGCGTTCTCCCTTTACCCGCAGGTATTGGGCGCGCGCATGTTCCACCGCGGCCTGTACGGTGGGATTTGCATCCGTGGCTTTGGCCACGGACTCCTCGTCAGTTTTGTCCTCCGGCTTGACTGAGGGCAGCGCCGGCAGCGAGTCCGGATCGATCTCGATCGAGGCCAGAGGCAGTCCCGTGAGCTTGGAAAGATGTTCGCGGAGAACGTCGGCAGAGCCGGCCGCTTCAGCGCGGCGCAAACGCACACGGGCCACGGACAAGCGAGCCTTGGTGCTATCCACTTCACTGTCGATACCTTCTTTGACGCGCTTGGCGACGGCGGCTTCCATTTGTTCTGCGGCGGCCAGAGTTTCCCGCAGGCGGCTCAAACGCAGTTCCCATTTGGCCAGCCCGGTATAGCTCAACACCGTGTCCTGAATGATCTGATTGCGCTGGTCTTTTATGTGCAGGTTGCTGACCGCAACGTCGGACTGCGCAGCGTGGATGAAGTCTCGCAATGCGGGATTGATGAGCGCCGATTGTGCGGTTACGTTGAACAGGGAAGGAGCAGCGCCTTCGAGGCTGAGGGGAAAACCATCGGACCAGCCAATCCCGGCGCCCGCGGTCAATTGCGGGATATAGCTATTGCGCAGTTCGCGATAGCTGGCGGAAGCGTGTTGCTGGTCGGCCGCAGCGATGCCGATACCGGTGGCGCGTTGCAGTGCGAGTTCCACCGCACGGTGCAGTGTGACCGGCTCGGCCAGCAGGGAAGTTGGCAGGAGGAGCACCGCCAGTAGGAATCGATGAATGCGCGTGCTTATCCTTTGGTTTTTCATTCTTTTCACCTTCGTGACATCTGGAAAGATTCTACGGACAATCGGATGCGAGAGAAATGATTAGGATGGGTCAGAGGCGATTGGGCATAGGCGGAACAGTCTGCCAGGAACAGCAGGTTCCCTTCGGCAAGCTCAGGGCAGGCTCTCACCGGGCTTTCAGCCTGGTTCGGAATGACAAAGTTTGGTAACAGGCCAGTTTGAAAACTGACCCATTACCTAAAGTTTGTTCGTATTGACTACACTCAGCCTCGGCCGCGGAACTGGATGATGTGCCGGCGGTCGCGTTTGGAGGGTCTGCCTGCGGGTAACTCTTCGAACTGCCGTATGGCTTTGCGCTCGGCGGCTACTTTCTGGCGGAGTTCGCGGCTGGCCTCGGTTTCGCGGTAGAGAGTTTGCGCAACCGAAGCGGGGCCGCGCACGTCGCTGAGCAGCAGGACTTCGACCTCGAAGTCGCCGCCATCGTTGGTGATTCGCAACATATTTCCGATGTGAACTTCGCGCGCAGGCTTGGCGGGCTGCGCGTTAGATTGAATCCTGCCCAGTTCACAGGCACGTGCGGCCAAGGCTCGGGTCTTGAAGAATCTCGCGGCCCAGAGCCATTTGTCGATGCGGACGGAGGTCATGATGTATTTTCCTATATAACATCGCTTTGCAGGAAACCGACCGGAGACATATGGACGTGCACTTGATCGACGGGACTTATGAATTGTTCCGGCACTTTTTCGCAGTGCCGGCCGCGGCGGATGTGAACGGCCAGGAGATTGGCGCGGTGCGCGGTGTGTTGAATTCCGTGTTGTCGATGATCGAAGGGGGAGCAACTCACATTGGGGTTGCAACCGATCATGTCGTGGAGTCGTTTCGCAACGATTTGTATCCGGGATACAAGACTAGCGAGGGGGTGGCCGCTGAGTTGCTTTCGCAGTTCCCCATCCTTGAGGAGGCGCTGGAAGCGATGGGAGTGATGGTTTGGCCGATGGTCGAGTTCGAGGCGGATGACGCGCTGGCCTCCGCGGCCACTAACGCCGCGAGAGACGATCGAGTGCGGCAGGTGTTCATCTGTACTCCGGACAAGGATCTGGCTCAGTGCGTGGTAGGGAAGCGCGTCGTGCAACTGGACCGCAGGCAAAATATTTTGCGCGATGAAGGCGGCGTAGTGGCGAAGTTCGGAGTGAAGCCGCAATCGATTCCAGATTATCTGGCGGTGGTCGGGGACAGCGCCGATGGCTTTCCGGGTGTGCCCGGCTGGGGCGCAAAGGCCGCGGCCGCGGCGTTGTCTCACTATCCTCACCTCGAAGACATTCCGAAGGATTGGAAGCAGTGGGATCCATCCATTCGCAGGGCGCGAGTGCTTTCCGAATCGCTGTTCAGCGCATGGGACGATGCTCTGTTGTTTCGCACGCTTGCAGCTTTGCGATTCGATGTGCCCGTGTTTGATACGGTCGAAGATCTTCGGTGGAAGGGTCCGCGTCAAGAATTTGAAGAGTGGTGCCGGCGGCTGAAGGCGCCCAGGCTGCTCGAACGCGCCGTGTCTGCAAAATCAAAGTCCCTCCGTGGGACTGCGTAGCGAGGTGCGCGAGAGCCGCGCGGTGTCAACGAGCGCTATCGCCTGTTTGCGACAGCTGACATAGCCTTTGGCCGGTTAGTCAGGGCTTGACGGCAGGGGGGACGGAAGGATAGAGTCCCAGCGCAGGGAAATATTTTGGGGCGGGCCGATGGACACGCCGACTACTCTTGGGCTTGAGCCGCAACCCCAGCCGCCCGCGCCGCCTTCGAACAAACTTCATTTAATTCTAGGGTGGTGCGGAATCGCTCTTGGGCTGTTCCTGGCTCTGTTTCGAGCGTGGACGTTGGTCCTACGAAATTGCAGATGCGGAAACGTTGGGGTACGCAGTCGGCTTTACCCTGCTGCCAGCTCTGATTGCCTACGGGATTGCGGGACGCAAATCCGTCAGGAACTTCAACCTCTTTGGTGTGTGGTTCAGCGGTTTTAGCCTTCTCTTCTTCCTCATAAGTTACCAGCATCCGGTAAGTTTGCACCAACACATCGCCGACCTCATGAAGGAGGCGGCAGGCCTCAAGCCGGCGGACGACAAGGACCATCCGCGGAGCTTGGACGAACTGGTACGCAACATCATGCGAGACATCCTGGACGAGAGGAAGACGTTTGATCGTGACGTGGGGCAATTCAATCCTGAGCTGAAGAGGCTGTACTCCGTCGAGTCGTTCTCGAGTACAGAGACCATGCAGCGCAGCCTGGACGCGGTACGCGGTGCAGTGGCGGTTGACCAACGCTACTCGCTGCAGTTGGAAAGCCTCCCCCAGCGGATTCAGAAGCGACTGGACAGCTCAGGATTATCAGGCTCTTCCGATTCCGACTTCATGGAGGGAATCCGGAAGACATATGGCGAATCGAAACCGCTGAACATTCGCCGGCAAGCAACGGAGGTTGAGAAACAGTGGGGCGACGCCACAGCAGCGTTCTATGAATTTGCGCTGGCGAATTCGGCGAAGATTCGAGTTCAGGGTACGCGTCTTGTGATCGGGGATGAGAAGGTGAGGGCCGAATTCAATGGGCGAATGAATAAATCACGGGCACTCCGCGATAACTTGCTGGCGCTGAACAGGCAATTGGAGAGTGCGCAGCGCGAACTAATGCAGCAATCGGGGGTGACGCCGAAAGACCTGGGGCTTGAAGACACCGGCCATCCGGCAAGTAAGTGAGTTTAGTCGGCGGAACATCGCCTTATCACTCATCGACCGGGGTTCTGAGTGTAACGGCCTGTTCTCGACAGTTAGAATCAAATGCATGATGAACCAGCATCGGATCATCGTAGCCATATTTTTCTTCTCAATTACGTTAAGCGCACAGCAGTTCCACAAGCGGTTGTCGCCAGCGGAGAGAGACCGCATTCTCGACGGCCCGTTCACCGACGTGACGAAAACGGAAGCTATGCCAACTACTACGGTGAAGCGGGCGTTTGCAACAATTACCGCTGAACCCTCGTTTGCACTAGCCAACCCCGGACAGAAGTTTCAGGTCACGGATGTCGTGGTTGACCGTGGTTTGCCTCGCAGACGCCTCATTTTCGCGGGCGCACAGGGCGACGAATGGTTTGTTCATTACGAGCTAGGCGGTTATGCACACAGCTATTGCGTGCTGCTGTTCAAAGTCGATCCGCAAAATCACTTGCAGTTCGTTTGGGGCGGCGCGGGGTTTCACGGCGCGAAGAACTTGGATCAGCTTCGCAAGATGGTTGTTGGTGGACAATTCTCAGATGACATGCAGAACTATTGGTGACTGGCTGTTGTAACATCGCCTATCACTCATTGACAAACGGCTAGCGCGTTACCCGCTTTAATCCTTCCTGAGCCGGACGGTAACCGCGTGCCATGGCCAGGGCTGCGCGATATTCTTCGGCGGCCGCTCGCCGGTCGCCTTGTTTTTCGAGCACCTCGCCGAGCAGGGTGTGGGCCTTGAAAACTGGAGCTTCCTCTACCGGGTTAGGCAAGGCGATATAGCGCCGCAGGAGGCGAATCGCCATGGGATAGTTGCGTCCGGCGCGCAGCAAAACGCCGGCGCCATCCACTAGAGACGCGGGACGATCGAGCGGGCTGGATTCCATGGTGCGCAGGGCATGCTCCATGTCGTCGAAGCGGTTGGTGTGGCGATAAAAGCCGGCGAGATTCACCCAGGCGCGCGCGCCTCCATTGCTGGCATCGATGGCAGCTCGATATTCCCGCTCGGCCGCTGGGTTGTCTTTGTTTTTTTCCGCGATACGCGCCAGCACCCAATGCGCCATGGCCGGATTCAGGGGCGCGATAAGGGCGGCCTGGGCGCGCGCCTTGTCTTTGCCCCCGCCGACGATTCCCGGAGCCTCCAGATAGAACTCGGCGAGATCGGTGCGGGCTTCCCAGTTGCTGGGAGACAGCTCGACGGTGCGCTCGAACTCGGTGCGAACTTTTCCGGCGAGCCCGGCGGCTGTCAGGAAGCCGGCGTGGTCCGCCTTCTCTCCGTAGATACGGCCCAGCCAAAGATGATAGAGGCTGTTGTCGGGTGCAAGTGCGACAGCTTTTTCGCATGCGTGAATGCCCGCGTCCCAAGCGCCGAGTTCGAATTGCGCCCGGCAGAGCAGGTTGAAATCATTCGCAGTGGGCGAGCTTTGGATCTGTTGCACCAGCGTTCGGATGGCTTGATCTACGCGGCCCGTGGCGAGGAGGTCCTGAGGAGTCTGGGCTGCGAGCGAATTGCCAGATGCCAGGATCGAGAGCGTGACGATAAGGAATCGAGCCAAACGCTGGACTCGAAAAGCAGGTTCCCCTCGGCAAGCTCGGGGCAGGCTCTCACCGGGCTTGGCGCCCGGTTCGGAATGACAAGAGTTTTGGTCAATCCAGCTCCGCTTCAAATGATAAGAATTTTCCCTGATCCATCTCCAGCGCATTCGCTACTGCACCACTTTTACGCGGGCGCCGTCGGTCAGAGGTTTGGAGTCGACCGAGGACAGCGCCACAATGGAATGTTCGGGCAGTCCCGCCGTAACCTCAACCCGCGTAAGATTTTGAAGAGCGACTTCGATCCCGCGGCGTTCGAGTCTACCCTCTACCACTTCATAAACGTAGGGCCTGGTGTCATCAATGTGCACGGCCTCCCGCAGCAGCGTGAGCACGCCGCTGTGTTCGGCGGTAATAATCGTAACGCCCACATTCACGTTGGGCAGCAGGCGCAGATCATGGTTGTCGAGTGTGCAGGTGACCTCGCCCACGTTGCGCGCGCCGCGCAGTTTGACTGTGGAAGGAACGGTACTGACCACGCCTTTCCAGATGCGTCCGGGAAGAGCGTCCCATGTGACTTCAATTTTCTGCCCGGTGGCGAGACGGCCGATGTCGGGTTCATCGACGAAAGTGCGCACCAGCATCCGCGAAAGATCGCCTTCCTGCAAGAGCAGATCTCCCATCTGAACGTAAGCGCCCTGTTTAACCGGAAGCGCGTAAACGATGCCATCAAAGGGAGCGCGCACGCTGGATTTCGCCCGAGCATCTTCGGCAGCATCGTAGGCGGCCTGGGCTTCCGATCCCTGGGCTTGAACCTTGGCAACTTCCGGCTGGGAGTAGCGGTCCTTCTTTTTTCTCTCCAGCAGGGTGAGTGTCGGCCTGGGCGCGCTGCAGCGTATCTTCGGCCTGCTTGACCTCGCCCGTCGGAAGCCGCGCCCTGCCGCTGCAAACGCCGGTAAGCGTCCACATTTCGCCGCGCTGCGTTGCGTTCACTGCGGGCTTTCGTGAGTTGCGCATCGAGGGTGAGCATTTCTTCGCGAGTTCCGCCGGTAGCTAATGTCTGCTTGACTGGCCTGCGCAGTTTTATTTGCGCCTGCGCGCGCGCGGCCTGGCTGCGCAAGTCGGCATCGTCGAGCTGCAACAGCAATTGCCCCCGGCGAACTCGGTCTCCCTCTTTTATAAACAGATGTTTCACCGTGGTGGCAACCGGCGCGTGCGCCTCGAAGTTCTGGATAGGCTCGGCTTTGCCGTTGGTGGAGATCAGGCTGCGAATGGGACCACGCTCTACTGTGGTGGTGCGCACCTTTATGGGGCCGGGCCGGGTGAACACCGGGATCACGGCAAGCACGGCGAGCACTCCGAGCGCCCACCAGATTCGGCCCTTACGAGTGGATGGCCGGCCGTTCGAATTGTTGTTGGTTGCTGCCAACCGGTTATCTTTCAGGCTGCGGCCAGGGTACGGCGGCGACAACTGCAAGCATTAATTTACCACCCAGACGGCCCCGAAAGAACGCCGTCCGCCCAAGCCGTTACATGATTAGATGCGGGCAGCGGTGGCGGATGCGCCCTGCGGTGTGGGTTTGTAGATGTCATACTCTGGGGGCTGCTCGAATTAAAAAGCTGTAAGTGTCCACTTCTTCCTGTAGATTCGAATACGTTTCTATTTCGACTCCGGGGACTATCAACATGATTCTGAGAAGCGGTAACTTGGTCAAGACGCAGCTGCGAAAAACAAGAACTCTCCCGATGCTTTGCATGATTGGTTGCGCGCTGTCTCTTGCCCCTCCTCCGCCATGCAGCCGCCCAGTTCAAGGCCTGGGTCATGGCCAAACTCCCCGACACCCCGGAAGGCCTCGGCAGTCGATTCGCAGGGCAACCTCTACGCGACCCTGATGCATATCGGGGAAGTCGTCATGCTCAAGGACGACGGCAGCTACGATCACATCGCATGGGTGCCGTCGAAGGAAGAGAGTGGAAACGGAGACCTGATCGGGCTCGATCTCGATCAGGCCGGCAACATCTACGTCGCCTACACGGGCCACTCGAAGCGCGACTTCAGAAAAGATTTGGGAATCCTTTCCATCCCGCTTGCCGCGATGCCACCGTAACCAGCTCCGGCGTGTATAAAATCGATGCCAAGACCCGAAAGGTGACGCCTCTCGCAACCAAAGCGGAGGGCTGGCCGTTCTGCTATCCCGATGATGTTGCGATCGACTCGAGCGGCAATGTCTACATGACAGACCTCACCTACTCCGGAATTTGGAAAATCTCTGCGGATGGGAAGAACGTGGACCTGTGGTCGGCGCACCCTCTGCTCAATTGGTCTCCGAAGCCTTATTCGGGATTTCCTCTCGGCGTCAACGATCTCGTCCTCGACAAGCAGCAAAAGAACATCTATGCCGTCACCGACGGCGACCCCATGGTGCTCCGGATTCCGATTAAACACGATGGCACAGCGGGGGAACCGGTAGCGCTGCCTTATGGTTTTTCTGCATTCGATGGTATCGAGTTGGACGCCAAAGGCAACATCTACGTATCCGAGCTTTTGCTAAATCAAATCTGGGTGCTGTCGCCCGACGGTTCGCAGCGCATCCTGATCGCCACCAAGGCGAATGCGCCGCTGGATAACAATACAAGTCTGGTCATGAAAGGCGATGTGCTTTGAACGGCGAACCTCGGCTTCCTTCACGCGAAACCCGAGGACGCGGACCGCACGGTGGTCTGCATGAAAGGCTTCCCGCTGCCGAAGCCGCGTCAAGATTTGCGGTAGTGGTGCAACTTGGTTGTCATCCTGAACAAGCGTTTTTTGCGCAGTGAAGGATCTGGCGAGCCGCGCGACGCGTCGCGTTTTTTGCGACGCAATAATCGCGCGTTTGGCTCGCTTCCCTATCAAAATGCACCACTACCAGATTAGCTCTTGGCCCGCAATTCTTCCGAAGTCAATCCGTAAATTGGAGGAGTGCTGATTCCGAGCATTGCAAGATAAACGTAAACCTGTCCGCGATGATGGATCTCATGCTCCACCAGCGCCCGCAGCCATTTCCCAATTCCAATGGGTGCTCCGGCAGGAGTAATGCACTTCTTCCTCAAGTCCTCGTCAGAAAGACGGCCAAAGATCTCGAGCGATTCAGCGTGCAGCCGGTTCATAAACGCTATAACGTTATCCGGCCCATCCGCCAATTCTTTGCCGTGCCCCGCATAGCGGCTGGGCTTCATCTGCACGTTCTCGGCGTACATATACCGCTCAATCGCCGCAATATGTCGGATCAGGTCGGCGAAGCTGAACTTGCCCTCTTGATGGGTCCAATCAAATTTGTCCGGCGGAATGCACTGGACAACCCGCAGAGTGCGCTGGCGGATTTTTCCGTAGTATTCGAGAAATGAAGAAACGCTGCTGACTTCGATAGAAGACTCCAGATGAGCAATTCTTATGAGAACTCATCGGGTATCGGGGATTCAATGTTTTAACGACTGAGCGTGGCGATTACAATGACCTTCGCGGTTCAGACAGCCGGGAGGTCACGCATGATCAACGGCGCGCACATTGTTATCTACACCAAGGACGCGGAAGCCGACCGGGCTTTCTTTCGCGATGTGCTCAAGCTTTCCTCGGTCGACGCCGGCCATGGCTGGCTGATTTTCGCCATGCCGCCAAGCGAAGCCGCGTTTCATGATTCAGACAAGAACGACCAGCACGAGCTTTACTTCATGTGCGACGACCTCGCGGCAACCTTGAAAGAACTGAAATCGAAGAAGGTGAAGGTCTCCGATGTGAACGAACAGCGTTGGGGAAAGCTCGCTAAATTCGAACTTCCCGGCGGCGGGAAAATAGGCATCTACCAGCCCAGCCATCCAAGTCTCCTGAAACCTAAGCGTTGACCATCGCGACGATGTACGCGGGCCTGCCGGCCGAGGCATGTGGGACAATAATCTTCATGCCAAAACCAAGGTACACGCCTGAGCACGCCGCCGCCGGCCTGGACGCCAAATTTCCCGAAATCGAAACCTGGCCCAACCAGTTTCCCGGCTACGAGATTGTCATCGACGATCCCGAATTCACTTCGGTATGCCCGAAGACGGGCCTGCCAGACTTTGGCGTGATCACACTGCGTTACCAGCCCGATAAACTTTGCCTGGAACTAAAGTCGTATAAAGAATATCTGCAGAGTTACCGCAACCTGGGAATCTTTCAGGAGAACGTTGTGAACCGGGTGTTGAAAGATGTAGTGCGGTGGGCGAAGCCAGTGTGGGCCGAAGTGAAGGGAGAGTTCCGTCCGCGGGGAGGAATTTCGACGATAGTAATTGCGAAGTGGCCGCGGGCGAACCTCAGGAAGAGGTAGTAACTAATCGTCGGAGTGACGACTTGGATTAACTAGTGTGACGCGGACGCTGCCCGCGGCTCGATGCGTTTAATCTCGGCTGCCTGTTCAGCCATAACGCGGCTGACTTCGTATGCATCCTGCAGGTTCAACCAAAACTGCTCCGTCGTCCCGAAAAAGCGCGACAGGCGGACAGCCGTGTCGGCGCTAATCCCACGGCGCTCAAGTACGATGTCGTTAACGCGGGGCACGGGAACGCGAAGCCGCTTCGCCAGTTCGTACGCAGACATTTTCAGGGGCTTGAGAAACTCTTCCCGCAAGATCTCACCGGGGTGTATTCCCCAGGCAGGTGCGCCTTTTCTGATGATACTCATAATGCCTTACGTTCCAGCCCACTCCTCGGCGATCTTGCCGATTCCTAATGATAGTCCGTAATGTCGACCTCAAAAATATCGTGCCCGCGCCACAGGAAGCAGATGCGGTATTGATCGTTGATTCGGACACTATACTGTCCCTGCCGGTTGCCCCGAAGTTTCTCCAAGCGGTTGCCCGGTGGGTATCTCAAGTCGTCCAACGCCATTGCGCCATCGAGCATTGCCAGTTTTCGCTTGGTGACGCTCGCCGGCGGAGAACCGGCAGTCTTGCCGCTCCTCCAGATTACCTCCGTCCGCTTGTTGGCGAACGTCTTGATCACGCTCCAAGCATAACAGCATCCGTTAATAATGGCAATCGTTATTATGGCCGAACAGAGGAACGACAAAGGGTCTACCGCTTGCGCCGTCTCCTCCGCGAAACTCCAAACATTCTCTCGTCGTAACTCAGCGGCTCGATTCGCGATACGACCACGCGCACAAAGCTGGCATGCTGCGGATTCAAGAGCCAGTTGTTTTCATTCGGCGCCAGGGCCGAAGGCACAATCAGGACGCAATGCGTCCCCTTGCGCACAAATTCGTCGCCGATCCGGGCCAGGTCGGCCGGAGCCGGCGTTTGCCGCCAGTTCGACGGAAGTTCGCCCACGGCAACGCGTTGCTTGGGCAGATCATTTGGCACCTCTATGGCGACCAGAACTAAATCGCGCGGCGCGTCTGCGGCCTCGAGATGAACGAAGTACTCCAGCATTGCCAGCGATTGATGTTCGGACGTGTAGGCGAGCCGAGTCCCCACGCTCGACCATCGGCCGCCGTAGCGGTAGGCGCCTTCGCCGTCGAGGGGTGTGCGGGCGTAAGCCTTACGCAGCACGCGATAGACCAGAGTCAACTGATCCCGCCGTAGGCGATCCGGCCGAGCACGTTCTCGACCTGACGAGCACCCAACTCCGTATCCACGGCATGGATGGGAGCAGTACCGCCGAGCGCGCGATTCGAGCGCTTCAGCCAGCGCATCGCAGTCTCGCGGCCGCCAAGACTCTCTTCGGCCAGCGCGACGATGCGGGCCAGGCGGTAGAGGCGATCGGATTCGAAACGCGCCAGCCGTCCGCTCCGCCGTCTGCGCTGCAGGCTGCGCGGCGAGAGATCGAGGGCTTCAGCCAACTCCTTGAGCGTAAGGCCGGAAGCCCGCATCAACTCTTCGACTACCGCGGGAGGGAAGCCCTCGCGAATGGCATCGCAAAGATCGCGTTGGGTCGCCAGGTTTCTCCCCAGAACACTTCGACCGCCCAATTCCTTCACCACGGCGCGGAGCTCGTTTACCATTTGTCGCCTATGATAGCGACAATTGTCGCTAATGTCAAATGTCCTGGGCGCCGACCGTGACAACTGCGTCCATGCTATATTCGCTGACCTGTGACTTCCGCGAAACTCCAACCGCGCACCGCGCTGATCGTGCTCACGGCTCTGAACCTGCTGAACTATGCGGATCGCAATGTGCTGTTCGCGGTGCAACCGCTGGTGCAGGACGAATTCCACCTGAGCAAGACCCAGATCGGCTATCTCACTAGCGCGTTCCTGGGCTTCTACATGATTGCCGCGCCCTTTGTTGGCCCTCTAGCCGACCGCTACTCGCGCAAGCTGATCATCGTGCTGGGCGCGGTCTTCTGGAGCGGGCTTACGCTGCTGACTGCATTTACCCATAACTACACCGAGTTGTTGGTTCGGCACACACTGGTCGGCATTGGGGAAGCGACGTTCGTCACCATCGCGCCGACTTTTGTTGCCGATCTTTTTGCCGAAGAGAAACGAGGCCGAATTCTGGGCGTATTTTATCTGGCGATTCCCGTGGGCTCGGCCGCGGGATATTTGCTGGGCGGCTATCTGGCTCCGCACCACGGCTGGCGGTTTCCGTTCTACATCGCAGCCGCTCCGGGCTTCGCGCTGGCAATTTCCGTTCTGTTTCTCAACGAACCGGAACGCGGGCAATTCGATTCGCTGAAAGGCACTCCCGAGCGCACAACTGTGTTGGGTTTGATTCGCAATCCGGCGTTCCTGACTTCGACGCTAGGCATGGCTGCGATGACGTTTTCTCTCGGCGGTATCCAAGTGTGGATGCCGCAGTTCCTGTATAGCGAGCGCCACTACACGCTCGAGACCGCGAACCTGATGTTTGGCCTCATCATCGTTGGAGATGGCATTGTCGCTTCTTTGGCGGGCGGATGGCTGGGCGACTATTTGCTGCGCCGCATGAAGAGTTCTTATTACTTAGTTTCAGCAGCCAGCATGGCGCTCGGCGTCCCGGTGATGATTGTGGCGCTCTTCGTCACGGGCCGCGCCATGATCCCTGCGATCGCGGTCGCGGCGTTCTTGCTCCTGTTCAATACTGCGCCGCTGAACGCGGCCGTAATCAACTCCGTCGACGCTCACATCCGGGCAACGGCGCTCGCGGTAAACATCTTCATCATTCACATTCTGGGCGATGTGCCTTCACCCACGATGATGGGCTGGGTCGCGGACAAGCGCTCGCTGCAAGCCGCATTCATCCTGCCGGTAATCGCCATGGTCATCTCGTCTGCCATACTGTTTTACGGAATGAAATTCGCGTTGCCGGTGCAGTTGGGAGACACACGCTAAAACATCCACCACGGAGGCACTGAGACACGGAGAAAATCGTAGATCTCACAAGAACAACCGATGCCGACTTTTTTGTTTCGTGGCTAAAGAAGTTGTCTTCTCCGTGACTCCGTGACTCCGTGGTAGGTTTGCAATATCCGATGCATTACTTTCACTGGATTGCAGGCACGATTCTCGCGCTAGCCTGGTTCTCTCGCATCGTCGACGCGGCGATCGGCATGCCCAGCGTCGCCGACGTCTCCAAGCCGGAGTGGGACCGCAATCCGACTGGCAATCCGCGCGTTTCGGTCATCGTCCCAGCGCGCAATGAAGAAGAGGATATCGAGTCTTCGTTGCGGGCGCTGCTTGCGCTCGACTATGACAACTACGAAGTGATCGCCGTCAACGATCGCTCGACTGATCACACCGGGGAAATCATGGAGCGACTCGCGGGTCACGATGACGTCCACAATCGGCTGCGCGTCGTTCATCACCGCGAATTGCCCGCGGGCTGGTTGGGGAAAACCCATGCGATGTGGACGGCCGCGAATCAGGCGACTGGCAACTGGCTCTTGTTCACTGACGCCGACGTGCAGTTCAAGCCGGAATCGGTGCGGCGTGCGCTGGCTTACGCCGAGGCGGAGCGCGCGGATCATGTAGTCCTGTTTCCCCAGATGATCATGAAGCGTGCGGGCGAATATATGATGATCGCATTCTTCCAGACCATGTTCGTGTTCGGGCATCGACCGTGGAAGGTGGCGGATCCGAAGACGAAAGATCACATGGGAGTGGGCGCTTTCAACCTGATTCGGCGCGGCGTATACGACGCGGTGGGCACCTACGAAGCCCTGCGCATGGAAGTGCTGGATGACATGAAGCTGGGCAAAGTGGTGAAGAACGCCGGTTTCGCACAGCGTAATGTTTTTGGCGCGGATCTGATTTCGATTCGCTGGGCTCGTGGTGCGAAAGGCGTGGTCGACAATCTGACGAAGAACTTTTTCGCGGTGTTGTCGTTTCAGTGGTGGCGAACTCTCATCTCGGTTTTCGGGCTGGCATTTCTGAACCTCATGCCTTTTCTCGGAGTGTGGCTGGCGCAGGGATGGGAACGATTGCCATACGCGATCGCTCTGGCGTCGATGTTTCTGATCTATCTCGGGATGTCGTGGCGGTCACGGGTTCCGGCGTATTATTTTGCTCTACATCCGGTTAGCACGGTGCTCTTCGTTTACACTTTGCTGCGTTCGATGTTTCATACGTTGTGGAATGACGGAATCGTTTGGCGCGGGACGAAGTATCCGCTGGAGGAGTTGCGGAAGGGCATGGTGTGAGAACAAGAGAGTCCTCAATCTTTTGTAACGAAGTCGGAACTCCTGTCCTCGTTCGCGACAGCTAGACATTGGCGTCGAGCTTTCTCGATGACCAGGTCGAGGGCGCGGTCGACAGCTTCGGTCTGCGTTTTAGCCCCTAGCGCTTTTTGTGCACGCTTTATTTTCGCTGGGTCCAACCAAAAGTATTTGTCTGATCGAGTTGAAAGTTTGGGCGTCAGGGATAATCCTCTTTGCTCTGCCTTAGTCTACGCGAGTGTCTGCTGTTACGGCGGTTCTCCGCTCGCATCGGCTTCGTTGCCGTAGGTTGCGGTGCTGTTGGGCGTGCCTTTGACTTTCGCGGGCTTTTTGGTGGGACGCATTCTGCCGGCGCTGTAGTGGCCTTGCTTTTCCACGTCGTAGTTTTTAGGCAGCGGCGGG
The DNA here is from genome assembly GCA_963702775.1 of uncultured Acidobacteriaceae bacterium. Taxonomy (GTDB): domain Bacteria; phylum Acidobacteriota; class Terriglobia; order Terriglobales; family Acidobacteriaceae; genus Sulfotelmatobacter. The sequence continues at coordinate 502,452 of CAVPDX010000008.1, read as the reverse complement.
ATCAGGGTTGAGCCGGCGGTTAACTGGCTGACCCGGGTCAGGATGATCTCGGCGCGTCCGCCGTAGAGTTTGACTGGACCGTGAATCTCGATGACCTGTCCGGCGAGGCGGCGGACGTCGCCGATGTCTTTAAGGTCGGAAGGGAAGACCACGACCGTGAACGGGCAAGCCATTTGATCCTGGCAGAAGTCGACGAAATGCACGCCTCTGGCGCCGACCTTCACGCGCACAACTTTTCCGGTCACGCATTTGGTTTCGCCGACGTGCTGGCTGGCTTCGCTGATGGAGAGACAGTCGGAGGCGGCTGCCGCTGTTAACAGCAGGAGCGCTGACAGCAAGTGCCTAGTAGCTAGTACCGAGTACCTAGAGAATGCTGGCGCCAGCGCCGCGAAATTATTTTTTGTGGACATGAAAACTGAGGGCTATTTCGGGTCGTGAATCTGTTTATGGTTTGGTAACTGTTTACCTGTTTAATACGGCCCCCCCCCACCCCCCTATCTCTGGAATCATGGAGTTACGGTGTTTTTCCTTGTAAAATCCGTTGGACAAAGGACTTAGAGGTCATAATCTAGACAACAAAGGACTTGCGGGCCGACTTTTGGCCTATCGCGACCGTTTCCTGTCGTCTGATTTACTGCATTTGCTTGGACAATTATGGAGGGAGTTGTTGTGGCGGCGCAAGGGTAGATGTCACAGGGTTGGGCTGTGGAAAACTAGACTTGTCGAAAGACGCGACGAGTAGGGTAGGCTTTTCGTGGAGATTTAAGCAGAGCAGCAGGTTCCTCACCGGGCTTGGCGCCCGGTTCGGAATGACATCCCTCTAGTTGAGGGCTTTACGGCGCGGCTTGAAGCCGCGCCCTTTCAAAGCGACGCTGGTGCCAAACGCGGCGGTACCGAGCTTATTTGAATCCCTTGACTGCGGCGGCTTCGTCGTCTTTCACGTCGAAGACGGTGTAGAGCTTGGTGATCTGCAGCAGATCGTGCACCTTCTTGGTGAGATGCAGCAACTTGAGTTCGCCACCCTGGTTCTTGGTGGTGGTAAAGGCGCTGACCAGTTCGCCGATGCCGGAGCTGTCGATATAGTTGACCTCGCCGAGATTGAGGACGATTTTCTTGTTGCCCTTGGCGAGGAGATCGCGCACGGTGTCGCGCATGACCACGCTACCTTCGCCGAGAGTGATGCGGCCGCTGCAGTCCACAATGGTGACTCCGTCGACCTGCCGGGTGCTAAGTTTCATGCTCACTGAGACCCCTCCTTGCCGCCCGGGGATGGCCCGCGGACGTGCTTGATCAATTTAATTTCGGTGCCTGTGTGGGACGGGCGGATTTCCACCACGTCCATAAAAGAGCGCATCAGAAAGATGCCGCGTCCGGAAGTTTTGAGCAGATTTTCCGGCGCCAGAGGATTGGGAATTCCGCCCAGGTCGATGCCTTTTCCCTGATCGCGAATCGTAATCACGAGATCTTCCGGAGTGCGCTCGAAAGACAGAATAACCTTTTTATCCGGGGCGTAGGCGTTGCCGTGGAGAACCGCATTGACCGCGCCCTCACGCACCGCCATGGAAATCTGCATGACCTCGTCTTCTCCAAAGCCCAATTCGGTGGCGATGCGGGTGGCGTTTTCCTCCGCATGGTCCACGGTTTCCAAAGTGGAATCGAGCGTGTAGGAGACTGATTGCTCCATGGGCGATGAATACGTGTTAGACCCGCACCTGTCCTTTGGAATTGGCCCGTAGAGGGCTTCGCCGCAGCTAGGAACCGGCAATGCGGTAGTGTGCCTGTGGAAGCGGGGAGTTGTCAACGTGGACATGCTACGCTGTCGGTAGCACATGATATGTCCGGTTGAGATAGCAAGTGAAATGTCCGCTTAGCGGGCGGTGAGGATAGGAGACCATGCGGAGCATGGAAGCTTATCCGAGGGCCGCGATGGAGCGGGCGATGAAAGTACAGGATGTAATGTTGCAGGCGATGGCGAAGAAGATTACCTGGTGGCAGGCGGCGGAGATCCTTGGGATCAGCGACCGGCACATGCGGCGTTGGCGGGAGCGCTACGTGGAAGAGGGGTACAACGGGTTGCTGGACCGGCGGCGGGGCCAGCCCTCGCGTCGTCGGGTGCCGGTGGCGACGGTGGAGAAAGTGTTGGCGTTGTACCGGGAAAAGTATTTCGATCTGAACGTGCAGCACTTTCACGAGAAGTTGCAGGCCGAGCACGGGATCGAACTGAGTTACACCTGGGTGAAGCAGGCCCTGCAGGGAGCGGGTCTGGTGGCGCGGGGACGCAAGCGCGGGGCGCATCGCAAGCGGCGGGAGCGGCGGCCGTTGCCGGGGATGCTGTTGCATATCGACGGCAGCCGCCATCAGTGGTTTCAGGACGAACGCTGGTACGACCTGATCGTGATTCTGGACGATGCCACCAGCGAGATTTACTACGCCCAGTTGGTGGAAGAGGAATCGACGGCAACGGTGATGGCGGGACTGCGGGAAGTGATCGAGCGCAAAGGGGTGTTCTGCGCGCTGTACAGCGATCGGGGAAGCCATTTCTGGCTGACGCCGAAGGTGGGGGGCAAGGTGGACTACCATCGCCGCACGCAAGTGGGACGGGCGTTGCACGAGTTGGGAGTGCAGATGATCCCGGCCTACTCGCCGGAAGCGCGCGGACGCAGCGAGCGCAACTTCTCGACTTGGCAGGGCCGCTTGCCGCAGGAGTTGCGGCTGCGCCAGCTGGGGACGCTGGAGGCGGCGAACCGGTTTCTGCGGGAAGAGTACATCGCCGAGTTCAATCGCCGTTTTCAGGTCGCGCCCAGGCAGCGGGGCAACGCTTTCGTACCTTGCCGGAGTCGTGACCTGGAACGGATTTTCTCGCTGCAGTTCGAACGCAGCGTGAACCGCGACAACACGGTGAGCTTTCAGAACCTGAGCTTGCAGATCGAGCGGGTGCGCTGGCGAGCGACCTTGGCAGGTTGCCAGGTGATGGTGCATCAGCATCTGGATGGAACTCTGAGTCTGACCCACGGACCGCATTGCCTGGGTCGCTATGACGGCGGCGGGATCCTCCTGTCGGCCAAAGCTTCTACAGAGACGAGCAGGGGAAGGGAAACCGACCCCTTCCCCTGCAACCCCATCCCCAAACTCAACCCAACGCACACGACGAGGGCTCAACTTTGAAACCGGACATTTCACTTGCTACAAAAACCGGACATTTTAACTTGCTACCAACACGTGGACATGCTACGCCGCAGCTGCCTCGCGCAACAATTTGTCATCAAAGGAGAAATCCGCGCTCCGTTGCGCGGGCCTGGCCGAATACCAACGGTAGGTTTCTCGAAGTCCGCTGGCAAAAGGCGTCAGTTGGACCCCGAGCACCCGCTGCACACTGTCCACAGTCTCGGTAATCGAGGGAAGATCGTAATACTCGCCGAAATACAGGGGATCGCGAAACGCGTTCCCGCCATTTCGCTCAATAATCTCGCGTGGCACATACACGATCGACGCCGGCTTGCCCGCCGCGCTGGCAAATTCGGTCACCAACTCGGTTTGGGTCACGGCGGTTTCGCAGGCCACATTGAAGGCGCGGCCGACAGCCGCCGGATTCTCCAGGGCATGGCAACACGCCGTCACCAGATCATCGACATACACGAATTGCATCAGGCGTTTCCCATCGCCTGGAACTATGATGGGCCGGTCGTTCCGAATGCGGTCCCAAAAAAAGGCTTCGCGATAGAATGGATTCTCCGGACCATAAACAAACGGCGGCCGCATGGTGACCGCCGGAAACTGCGATTCGCGATGCATGCGGAACAGAGCCCGCTCGCTCATAGCTTTGTTGCGAACGTAGTCGTTCGCATCAGTATCGGGGGCCAGCGCATCATCTTCCCCATGGTTCAGGCCATGGCCGTAAGCGGCCACGCTCGACATGAAAATGTAACGCGAAAGAGGGCCGGGAACGGCCTTCGCAGTGGCCTCGACCTGCGGTCCGGTGGTTCCCCGTTCCCAGTCGTAGGCAATGTCGCAAACAGCATCGAACTGCCGGCCAGCCAGCGCGCTGCGAACGGAAAGCGCATCGTTCCGGTTTCCGACCACGCTGCGGACGTCGGGACCAAACGGATGCTCCGCCTTGCGATGAAACAATGTGATTTCGTGCCCCGCATCAAGCAGGCGCGCGACCAGCGTTTTGCCGATGAACATCGTACCGCCGATTAACAGAACGCGCATCCGCAAATCTCTCCTTTTTGGTTTCGAAGGCGGCGATTATACGCCCCTGATTTTACAGAACTCCGAGCGATGTCATGCAGGACCAGCCGCGGGCTCGGGGTTTTCAGCCGCGCCAGCCAGTATAATTGGCCCCGGTGAGTCCGGCGCAGGGTGAGAAAATTCGTCATCTGCTGCTTCGATGGGCGGCCACGGCCTTTCTGTCGGCTCTCAGCCTCACCGTGCTTGCGTACGCCGCGGACTACCTTGTTTTCCGCTATCGCGTTTCGGCGAACCGCCAACCCTTCGGACAAGTCACGGTCACGCGCTACGACGCAGTGCTGCAGAAAAACGGCAAGACTCGAATTCATCTTCAATCCGCCGGAGGCGCAAACCTGCGTCCATGCGGTGTTTCCCCGCGCCGGATACGTGCCCTGCTGGTATTTACAGAGGCATACGGAGCAGCGCACAGACATCTAAATTGACGATGAGCGCATCGCCGATGACGCTCAATGCCCTGTCTCTGTGGCGAGCCGCGGTGGCATCGCGCCCGTCGTCCCGCACCATCTAATAGTAGCGAGAAAGGGAAAAGCTCAGGAGGGGTTATGAGGCTGTTACAGGTACAAGGTCTAGCGAGCTTGTTCCTGGCAGCGGTTTTATCTGCGCCCGCGTGGGCAAGCGACGCGAGCCCAAATTCAGCTGTGCCGGGAACGGTAAATTATGTCGAGGGGCAGGTTTATGTTGCCGACAAGCCCGTTGACCAGAACGCCATTGGAAAAACTGTCGTCGAAGTCGGCCAGTCGATCCGCACTGACCAGGGTAAGGCCGAAGTCCTGCTAACGCCGGGCGTATTTCTGCGCGTCGGCAACAATACCTCTGTCGAGATGAAGGCCAATAGCCTGACTTTCACTGCGTTGAGATTGACGCAGGGTCACGCCATAGTGGAGGTGGACGACATTTATCCGCAGAATAACCTGCGGATCATGGAAGGAGACGCGACCGTCAGGATGCTGAAGCCCGGACTCTACGACTTCAATCTGCGGGAGAATCAGGCGCGCGTGTTCGACGGCCAGGCCGTAGTGCATGATCGCGGTAAGGAAGTCAAATTGAAAGGCGGACATGAACTGTCGCTGGCAGCGGATGATCCGGTCAAAGCGGAAGGGTTCAAAAAGAAAGACCTATGAAACCGGCGATCTTTACGATTGGAGCAGTCTGCGTTCCTCCTATGTCGCAGAGGCCAACGTGGACGCAGCGAATACCATCGTGGACGACGGCTGGGGCTGGGGCGGATGGTGGGGCGATCCGTTTTGGGGTGCCGGATTTGGATGGGGCTGGGATTGGGACCCGTGGTTCGGGGCCTACACTTTCATGCCTTGGGGTGGAATCTGCCACAGCCCGTTCGGCTGGGGATTCTATTCGCCGGGTTGGTCCATCGGGCTCCGTTCTATGGCGGACATTACAACCACACGTTTAATGCGGCCAACGTTCGTGCCTGGGGAGCAGGTCCACGTTACGCGACCAGCAGGAATTATGCGCATGGCGTCTACACCGGACGCGGTGCGTGCGTGGCGCCTTCCACTCGGGCCCAGCGATGGCGCACAACAGTTTCGGCGGATTCAGGGGCGCTAGTGGATTCCGTGGCGGCGGGTATTCCGTGGCGGTGGATCCCATGGCGGCGGAGGCTTCCACGAGGCGGCGTGGCTTCCACGGCGGTGGAGGTGGGTGGCTCCCACGGGGGTGGAGGCGGTGGCCACGCCGGCCGGTGGCCTGAGAAAGATGGGGGCGCAGAATCGCGCCCCTTTTTTATAGGTCAGATCGGTTTGGCCGTAGCGGCACTTGGCCCGACTGGCCGTCTCGACCGCGAGCGCGAACAAAAGCTCGTTCATGGCCCCGGCTGCATCCAAGCAGTTAGGATAAGGCCTGGGGTGAATTTGCCGTCGGCAGCGGCCACAATCCGGAGGAACGTTTATGAAACAATCTGGTTGTCTACTCAGTTCCACGCTTAGCTTTGCCATTTTGCGTGCCTCGCCGTGAGCGTTTGTGTGCAGAACGCAGCAGCGCAGGGAACGCCGGTACATTTGCTGGTGACTGCCGAAGCTCGTCACGGCACAACCGTACCTGAAATCACCAAAAGTGATGTCTTGGTATACGAAGGCCATGACCGTGACCAGGTCACGGATTGGGTTCCCGCGAAGGGCGAGCACGGGGGACTCGAACTTTTTATTCTGCTCGACGACGGCTCCAGCTTCAGTCTCGGCAAACAACTCGATGAACTCCACAACTTCATCGTCTCGCAGACGGCATCCACCAAGATCGGCGTGGCCTACATGGAGAACGGTACTGCGAAGGTGTTGCAGAACCTGACTACCGATCATGATGCGGCTGCGAAGGCGCTGCGGCTTCCCATGGGAATTCCAGGCATCAACGCCAGTCCCTACATCTCGCTGAGCGATCTGATTAAACGCTGGCCGGAAAGCTCCGATCGCCGAGAGGTTCTGATGGTAACGGACGGAATCGATCCTTATTACGGGAGCGCGGATTTGAACGATCCCTATCTGGATGCGGCAATCGACGAAGCGGTACGGGCGAACATCGCCGTCTTCGCCATCTATAACCCGGGAGTAGGGCACTTCGGCCATAGCTACTGGCTAAGCTATTGGGGACAGATGTATCTTGCGCACCTGGCCGAGGATACCGGCGGCGAGTCGTATTACATCGGCTTCACCGGTTCGGCGGTTGCCTTTAAACCTTATCTCGAAGATATGGGGCGCCATCTGGACCATCAATACTGGTTGACATTCAACGCTAAACCGCGGAAGAAAAGCGGGTGGCAGAGGATCAGGGTCACGACGGAAGTATCTAATGCGGACCTGGTTGCCCCGCACCAGGTATACGTCCCAGCGACACCCTAGAACCCTTAGGGATGTTTGACAGGCTCTTCCGGCTGAATGGGTGGAAAGGCCAACGGAGGCGGTCGAAGAGAGGCGGTCGAGGATTCTATGAGACAAATGTCTTGATCAGTCTTTTGGCTTTCGCGACTCAGTCGTCCGGCCAAAACGCAATTCCCGCCGGCACAATGCTTCCCGTGCAATTGAATTCCTCCATCAATTCGCGAAAGGTGAAGCCCGGGCAGGTCATTACGGCGCGAGTGATGGAGGATGTGCCGCTGTCGCCCCATTCGAGAATTGAGGCGGGTGCCAAAGTGATCGGCCAGGTCGTGACTGTCGAGCCCGGGAAAGGCGCGCAAGTGTCCATCCGCTTTGACACCCTTGTTGTTTCCAAACGCCAATTCCCGATCACGACCAATTTGAGGGCGCTCGCGTCGATGATGGATGTCGAGGAAGCGAAAATCCCGGTAATGGGCGCGGACCGGGGAACCCCTGAAAATGTCTGGGTGAGACAAAGAGTCGGAGAATGAATCAAACCCCTTATTGCTTGGAGTCACCGGCAATTTCCGTCCGAGATGCCGTCAGGTTTCGGGAGAAGTTTCGGGCGAGGAAAATCCGCACGCAGTTTGGGTCTTTTCCTCGAACGCCTGCGGAGTTTATGGTTTTGACGACCTGATATCACGCATGCGGGACGAACGATCCAGCAGGCGAGGTCAGATCCTGGGGTCGGAGCGCGGCAATGTGAATGTGGAAGCCGGCAGCGGAATGCTCCTGCGGGTGGATTAAATGCGGTCGCCGCGCCCTGTGGGGCGGCTTGTCCGGCGGGCGTCACCATAACCAAACCGAGACACTACCGCCTTTTTGGTCCGTATTTCTTCATCCCCGGTTTCCGCTACAATGGCGTTCACTAAGGAAAGAAGGGACGCCAATGGCTCACAGGGTTAGATTTTCATCTTTATCTTTATCTTTATCATTGCGATGCTTGACACTCGTGCTCATCGCTTTCGCGGGGGCGGTTGTCCTGCCTGCCTCCGCTGCGTCAGCGAAAGCTGCGAACTTCTTCCGACGCACGGCTGCAAAAGGCTTACCGCTTCCAGAAGGGCGGTTGGACCTATGTTCATCTCGAGGGATCGCCATCCGACATTGGCTTTCAGCATGGCTATTTGCTCGCCCCGGAGATTGGCGACGCCCTCGCGGTAGTCAAGCTTATGGATATGCACGACACCCAGCGCGCTTGGGAGTTCTTTCGCAAGAACGGCGCGGGAGATGCTGTGGCCGCACATCGACGCCGAATATCAGCAGGAATTGCAGGGCATTGCCGATGGCGCGCAGGCGCACGGAGTCAATTTCGATGTGTATGACATTGTCGCGCTGAACGGGTTTGAAGAGGTTCCGGATTATTATGTGCCGTGGCTGAACAAGCGCGAGACGCAGGCGAAGGCGCCCGATGTGAAAGCGCGAAGGACACTGCAGCGCGTTTATTGCCACCGGAAGCTACACCAAAGATCATCAGATTGTGATCGCGCACAATAACTGGACTGGCTACCTGGACGGCGAGCGCTGGGTGATCGATCTTCGACATTGTGCCGCAAGCACGGCCAGCGCATTCTCATGGACGGCTTTCCCGGCGTGATTACCAGCGACGATGATTTCGGCGTAAATGCCGCGGGAATCATGATCACGGAAACGACTATCACGCAATTCGAAGGCTGGGACCCGAACGGCAAGCCGGAATTCATGCGCTCGCGCAAAGCGTCTGCAGTATGCCGCAGAGCATCGACGATTACGTGCGGATCATCGAGGAAGGAAACAATGGCGGATACGCCAACGACTGGCTGATCGGCGATCGCAAGACCGGGGAGATTGCGTATCTCGAACTGGGACTGAAGAACACGCCGCTGTGGCGCACGAAAGATGGATATTACGTCAGTTCGAACTTTCGCGCGCGATCCCAAGTTGATCCGCGAAGAGACCATCGGCTTTGATCCCAACGACGCATCGTCTTCTATGAACGCGCGTCACGCCCGCGCCGAAGAGATGGTACAGCGCGCCAAGGGAACGATTGATGTCGAGATGGCAGAACGCTTTCTGTCCGACCACTTCGACAGCTTTTGTATACCTTTGAAGAAAAGCCGCAGCCCGACGAGCGCTCGCTGTGCGGGCATGTCGATGCGTCGTCCGCGCGGCGTGAAGGAGTGGGGAAGGGAACCGTTACAGTCCCGAAGGAGCGGTACAGGGCAAAGCCACCGACAGTAAGATGGCGGAGAAGATGAGTTTCGTGGCGCGGGCCGGCCATCCTTGTGGAGCGGATTTCCTGGCTGCCGGTTTTCTGGAGAAGCACCCGGAATTCTCGTGGCAAAAGCCGCTGCTGCGCGATATGAAGGCTGGACCTTGGACTACGTTTGTGGCGGGACAGAAAGAGGGCCAGTAGGGGAGCCGCGCGGCTTCGCTGTCGCGGGACAGCCGAGAGCCGGCCTAGCGCAAGCGTTCGAGGCTCCCGCCCTTCGCAAAATACGCGAAGGACGGGGCACCCACTATATTGGTAGTGCTATCAGCGGATTCCGGAGGGCTAAGCAAAATGAAGGAAACGCCGCAGCAGTACACGCAACGGGTCACCAGCTACGTGGAAGAAAAAAAATCACTGGCAGTGCAAGCCGCGCACGCCAAAAAACTCGAAAAACTCATCAAGGGTGTGCCGACAGCCAAATTGCGCAACCGCCCGGCGCCTGACAAGTGGTCTGTAGGGGAAATTCTCGCGCACATTGGCGACGCGGAAATCGTGGGCGGTTTTCGCATGCGGCTGATTCTGGGCTCGCCGGGCACTCCGGTCGCGGCCTTCGATCAGGATGCATGGGTCACAGCCGGGCACTATGCGAAGCGTGACCCGCGTAAATCTGTCGAGCACTTTCGCGCCGCTCGCGAAGCCAACCTCGCGCTGCTCAAATCGCTGACCCGCGAGCAGTGGAAGCACTACGGAATCCACGCCGAGCGTGGCCAGGAAACCATCGAGCACATCGCGCACATGTTTGCAGGGCACGATGTGAACCACCTGCGGCAAATCGAGGCCATTCTGGGAGGGAAGTGACGTAGATCACCATGAAGAGTGCGCCCGCGCACTTCGAGGCGGAACCGTTGCTGGTAACTCTGTGGGATGGGTGCAGCAGAGATCGACGTGACCGCGCTTGAGGTGTGCGAACTCCTTCAGCAACAAGTGGAATCCGTTGTAGGCCGAAAGTTCAACGATTTTACCGACGAAGAACTGGGAGCTTATCAGAGGCGAAAATGCCGAATTCTTGAAATACGCTCCGAGCTGGATAGGTCTTGAGAGCCAGTTAAATCGGCCGTTGCCCGGCACGCTGACGCAGAGGCCGATTGCGGGGCCTTGTCTCGTCCTCGGCCGCCTTTTCATGCTCACTAAGCAACTGGTTCAGTTGGTCGATTAATTCGGCGAGCTTTTTCGGGTCCTTCTCAGCTTGCGCCGCTTCCCACAGCCTCCGCCAACCCTTGGGCTCATCCGGCAGCATCAAGCGACTCCAACGCTGGACCAACTATACGCTTCGCGTCGGTGCAGAAGTGGCGTCTCAGAAGAAAATCCGATGACCCGCCGCTGAAAATGTGCGTCGGCGAGAGCGGCTGCTTGTGCTACCTTCACCACTACTTCTTATGGTCGCTGTCTGCCCGCGACGGGCGATCGGCAAAGGGACCCGCGATGACGACAAAAATCTGTCCGAATAGCAAGTGTCCGGCCTACGCGCATTTGGTTTACACGGTAGCCATGCGCTGCGTCCTGTGCCGCTGCGACCTGCAGGCTCCGCATAGAAGCGCAGCAGTGACTGGCGTCAGGCTGGGCAACTCAGATACCAACCGGGCGCGGGTAACAGCCCTCAGAAAGCATTCATAAACACAATAGCTCGCCAGTTGCCGGTCTTGGCATTCAGTTCCGCCGGGTATAAAGTACTCTTGGGCTCTGCGATGAAGGTGGAAGCCGCAATGAGGCGAGCGGGCCTGTTGATGGTGGTTTTCGCGCTTAGTGTGGCTGTGCCGCGCGCCCAAGATGCGACGGACTCGCAAAAATGTACACTCTCCGGCACGGTTGTGGATGCTATCAGCCAGCAACCAGTGCAGGGAGTAACAGTATCGGCGCGAAGCTTTGTCGCGTCCGGAGAAGCTGCTAAGGTCGAGCCTGCGGCCACCGACAGCATTGGCCGGTTTTCATTCGACCACTTGCCGCCGGGACGATACTTCATTCTCGCCTCCCACCAAGGGTACGTGAATCAAGGTCCTAGCGGGCATGGCCCCCGCCGTTCAGTGTTCGACCTCGCCTCCGGTCAGCATCTCGATGGCGTGGTCATCTACTTGATGCCGGGGGGGATTGTCTCTGGACTAATCTCGACCGCCGACGGCAACCCTGTTTCCGGTGTAAGTGTGCAGGCGCTTAAGCGCTCCCACCGGTTCGGAAAGCCGGAGTTTGACGAGACCGCGAGCGCCGAGAGCAATAAGGCGGGCCAATACAGTATCGCGGCTTTGCCGGCTGGAGACTACTATCTCCGTGCAGTTCCTTCCCAGGAGTCGAAGGCGGACACAAAAAGCAAGGATGTCTATGCCCCCACTTATTTTCCCGGAACCCGCGACCAGGGCCACTCCACTTTGCTGACGCTTCGCGCTGGTGAACAAATGGCGGGCATCGACATCGCGCTCAGCCGCGTACGCGCCGCCATGGTCACGGGAAAGGTTATCGACGCTGTGAGCAAATTGCCGATTAACGGATCTGAGTTGACGCTGCTGGAAGAAGGCAATGTCACGCCAATATCGTATTCGGCCACCGCCGACGCCAAGGGCAACTTCGAATTGAAAGGTGTTCCGCGAGGAAATTACCTGCTGGTGGCGGAGAAACCGGTCGAGTCGGAAAACGACAAATCGAAGTGGGGACAGAAACCCGTTCAGGTGGGCGACGCCGACGTTCGGAATGTGGAAGTCGCCGTCAGGAGCGGAGTGGAAGTCAGCGGCCGCATCCTCTTGGATGGCAAGGCGAATTTCGATCTCACCCGTCTGACCGGCGTTTTGGAGCCAGCACAACCCTCCGTTGCCAGGGGCTACATGCTTGAAGTGGAGAACGCCTCCGTAAAGCCGGATGGAAGTTTTTCGTTTCAAAATGTGACCGAGGGCAACTACCGCATCAGCTTCTTTCCCATCGCTGCCGGTTTCTACCTGAAGTCGGTTCAAACTCCGGACGTGCTGAAAACGGGGGTCACGGTCGTCCGGGGTCAGCCGGTTCAATCTTTAGAGTTGGCCGTGAGTTCTGGCGTAGCCCGGATCGAGGGAACAGTAACGAATGATCAGCAACCATTCCCCGGCGCCACAGTCGTGCTCGTCCCGGATGCAGAACTGCGCAGCCAGCCTCGCTATTATCGGCAAACCGTCTCGGACCGGCAGGGTCGATTCTCCCTGAAAAACCTTATTCCCGGAGACTACGAGGTCTTTGCCTGGCAAGACGTCGAACGGGGCAGTTATCTGGATCCGGATTTTCTCAGCCAGTACGAAGACGAAGCTAAGGCGGTGAGCCTCAAAGAGGGCGCTGACCTTAACCTCCAACTTGATCTAATTGCTTCCCAGTGATCTGGGGGGTATGTTTTGCGCTCTCAAGCAGGTCAATGTCGACGAAAGGAGTCAATGGCAGCCATGTTTGGTCAATGGGAAATTCCGGATACGATCATGACAAGACATCATGGGAATTGCGCTACCGGTGGCACGGTTGCGCTTGCCGTTGCCATTGTTTTGTTCATCACCATTAGTGTTGCGCCATCTGCTGGACAGATAGCGGTTACGACTTATCACTACAATAACCATCGTACGGGCTGGAATCAGCACGAGACGCTCCTGAAGCCCGCTAACGTGGGGAAGAAAACGTTTGGGTTGCTGCACAAAGTGACGCTCGATGATCAGGTGGACGCGCAACCGCTGGTGGTTCCGGGAGTAGTAATCACTGCTGGGAAACATCAGGGTACTCACGACGTGGCTTATGTGGCGACGGAAAGTAATACGGTGTACGCGATTGATGTTCACACGGGAACGGTGTTGTTGAGTCCGAATTTTGGGACGCCGGTGTCGTATCCGTTGGGATGCAGGTTCAATGGGCCGAATGTGGGAATCAACTCGACGCCGGCGATCGATCGGGAGAGCAAAACGCTTTACGTGATGATTTATACGCAGGATCAAAGCGGTCCAGCTTACCGGCTGCACGCGCTTGATCTGGGGAGTTTGACGAACAAGGTGGCTCCGCAGCTCGTGGTCGCGTCGCACGAATTGACCAATGGAACGACCTACACTTTCAACGCGACTTATGAACGGCAACGTCCGGCGTTACTGCTCGCGAACGGCAGCATTTATGCCGGTTTTGGAAGTTTTTGTGATGCCGCTGCGAACCTTTCGCGGGGGTGGTTGCTGGGGTGGACGGCGGGAACTCTGGAGCCGTTTCCCTCCAACCAACTCAATGATCTACAGGCAAACGATAACGACGATTTCTTTCTGTCGGCGATCTGGATGTCAGGTTACGGGCCAGCAACGGATGATGAAGGAAACATTCTGTTTGTAACCGGGAACTCGGACCCTAACACCTACGATGGAGTCACCAACCTTCAGGAGAGTGTGGTGAAGGTCTCGTCGACGCTCACGACGGTGCTTGATCTGTTTACTCCGAGTGACCAAATAAGCCTGGATAAAGGCGATGTGGATTTCGGCTCGGGTGGTGTGTTGGTTTTGCCTGATCAACCGGGACCGAAGCCACATCTGGCGGTGGCGGCAGGCAAAGATGGAAACATGTATTTCATGAACGAAGACCATCTGGGAGGTTACTCGCCGAAGAAGAATAATGTGCTGGGCACCTACTCGGTCGGCGTTTGCTTTTGTGGCCAGTCCTACTATGTAGATCCGACGGACGGTCTCGGCCGGGTTGTAAGCAGCGGCGGCGCAATTGCCAAGGTATGGAGAGTGAAGACATCTCCCAAGCCAGCTCTAGAGTTGGCAATCTCGTCTCCGTCGATTGGAGGTGGACAAGGCCAGCCTGGATTTTTTACCACGATTTCATCGAATGGCACTGCCCATCCGATCATCTGGGCATTGGCGCATCCTGCGAACACGAAAACCGCGCCGCTTCGATTGCTGGCGTTCAATCCGGACTCAGGCAAGACGACCATGAAGGAGCTGTTTGCAGAGGTTGCAGGCGACTGGCCGAACCTGACGGGGAATGCCAATCTGGTTCCGGTGGTGGCGAATGGGCAGGTATTTGTGGCCAGCTACAAGCAATTGCAGATCTTTGGACTGTTGCCGAAGCAGGGGAATCGTGCGGGGAAGAAGTAGTGGCGCTCCGCGGAACTTGCTGATTTCTATCGCAGTATTAGGGGCCTAGTGGAGGAGAAGGCAGATGCCTATTGTACGAACTTGCAATAGTTGCGGACAGAAAAATCGGATTCCCGCCAAGCATCTTGCCGACGCTGGCCGCTGCGGCGCATGTAAGTCTGATTTGCCGCCGGTGAACGAGCCACTGGAAGTCGACGCCGAGCAATTCGACGAAATCACGCAAAATGCCCGCGTCCCGGTATTGGTTGATTTCTGGGCGGCGTGGTGCGGGCCTTGTCGCATGGCTGCACCGGAAGTTGCCCGCACCGCGGCGGACATGGCAGGCCGCGCGGTCGTGGTGAAGGTCGATACCGAGCGCTATCCGCAACTGGCGGCCCGCTTCAATGTTCGCGGCATCCCAAATTTTGCTGTCTTTTACGGAGGACGGCTGGTGACGCAACAGGCCGGACTGGTCGATCACGCGCAAATGGAAAACTGGCTGCAGTCCGCTGCTTCCATCTCAGCGGCGTAATGCCGTTGAAGCGGAAGACGCGGTCTTCTGCGAAGTCTGTTTTAGGAAGTGTCCGGCGACGACGGCCGGCTGCTCGATGATGCGCTTTTCCTCGACGCAGACTACGAGCCGAATGAATTGGGCCATGCTCCAGGCCAGTGGAGTGGCGGAGCCGGTGCCCGAACCAAAAGCAAAGTGTGATTCTGTGGGATCAGCCTGGTCCCAAACTTGTTCTGGAATCATTCCCCCGGAGTTTGCAAAGTTTAGCATTGCATCCAGATAGCTTGTGGCATCGCGGCCGCGGGCGACTTCATACTCTCCGCGTTCTCCGGTGAAGATGGGCCAGATTCTTCCGATACCCTGGCCCAGCCAGGGACCTCCGAAAAAAGTCTCTCCGTAGCCATCGTGGTTGTAACGGTGGAAACTGGGGCCGTTCGGAGTCTGCACCCGGATGGTCGCGTCGATCACTTTAAGCGAACGCTCGATAGTGGGATCATCGGCGGGACGAATCCCGAGTCTTACCAGTTCGAGGAAACCGGCGTCAACCACATCCCGCTCGTCCCACGTTCCTCCGCCGTTGCGAACGTCGAGCTGATAGCCGTCATCGGGATCCGTATTGTTGTCGATGCGAATGTAATACCCCTCGGAACCCAGCGCTCCAGCCAGATGGCCGGTCTTGGTAACCATCCAGCTTTCCAGCCTTCCCGCCCAGTCATCCGCAGTCTTGAGATAGCGATCGGCGTCGTCGTTGGCGCCATTCTTGCGAGCCAGATCCGCGGCGCAAACCAGCCCCGCGATCTCGGCGGCGATGGTGGAAGGGGAATATCCCGGCAATTCCTCCCAGCGTTCCTCCTGGGTTGCTGGACCGTGAAGAATGACAAATTCAGCCTCCGGACGGACGTGATGCTGCCACGTCTCGGCGTCGCTCCTGCCTAATTGCCAGGCCAAAATCATCGGGTACGAAACTTCATCCATCTGCAGCGCAGGCCAGTAAGGTCTGCCGTCGAGCCAGCTATTTTGCGGAAAGCTGCCGTCGGGCTTCTGCTGCACGTTGAACAGATAATCGAGCGCGCGCCCGGCGGCGGCTCGGTCGCCGGCGGCTAGCATTGCAGTCGCGACCTCGTAAAGGTCTCGAGCCCAGATTAAGTGGTAGCCACCCACGCCCGGAACATCGGCTTTGACGGCAAGCCCCCATGGGATGCTCATGGAAGCGATCATGGCGCCATGAAAGGTTTTGTCTTCGTGGGCTTTAAGGGTCATGGCGGCGCGGCGGAATTGCCCGGCGTAGCGCTGATCCACGCGCCTTAGGCTGCGCGCGTATTCATGCCATCCCTCGGTGTAATCCGCAATGATCGCCGCAAATCCGCTCCGCAGGCTGGCGCGGGCGCTCTCGATCGCCGATGCCGGGGTGGCGCCGAATCCGAGCGCCAGAGTGAAATGAGCGCCCTCGACCTTGGCCGCCTGAATTACATTGCCGTTCTCAGCCCGTGCGTAGGCCCAGGTGAGCCGGTGATGGAGCAGCAGGTCGGTGTAGCCGTCACTGACACCGGCGAATCCATTAGCCATTTGCGTGAAGCGGTTGCTGCTTGCTAAAGCAGACGCGACGCCAGTTTTTTCGGCAACAAGCACATCCCCGTCGGTGTAGCCAGTATCGCCGAAGCCAGAATTGTTCAGCGAAGGATCGTAAAGCACGTACAGCGAATAAGCTGCGGATGCAGAAAACGCGACGTCAATCAGCAGAGTATCGCGGTGCGAGTCGGTGGCATACGTTTTGGTGATCCGGAAGTGGCCGGCAGGATCACTGCTGGTCTGACGATAGACCAATGCATTCTCATCGATCGACGCCAGCGAATGCGCCATGTCGTTGGACTCAATCCAGACAGTCTTTCCATCGCTCACTGCGAACTCCAGCCCATGCACATCGGCCGTATCCAGGCGGGGATAGTAGACCTCGGTCAGGATGCCGCCTTGGAGTGTGAACCAGACCTTAGAATCAACGGAGGTAGCGGTACCCACTGCTTCTTTGCTGCCAGGAGTCCAGGTGGGGATCGCTCCGGGAGCGCCGGGTGCCATTTGTGCCGCGAGAAATGCCGGCGCGGCCACGATGCCAATCAATAGGAAGAAGAAGCAGCGTCTTTTGACTTCCATAAGGAGCCTTCAGTCGTCTTTCCCAAACCACGCTTGTCCTTTTCTGCTCAACATGGTCTGCTCAACGTGGTCTACGCAACATGGTCTGCTCAACATGAACTCAGTTCAGCTGATAGATAGCCAACGAGCGTGGAGCCACCGGAACTCTAATCTCCGTTCCGTTCATCACTTCGGCTGCACCTGTCCCCATTAATGCCGTAACCGACCGAGTCTTAGCGATGGGCGTATCTCGGATGTTGAATTCAACATTCCTCGACTCGTCGGCATTGTTCATCACCATCAACAACTGTTCGGCGCGTAGGTTCTCGCTTCCGGAGTACTGGCGAACGTAAGCGAGAGCCTGGTCGTTCCCGAAAATGTGGATCAATTCCCCTCCGCGCAACGCAGGATGTTCGCGACGCAGCCGCAGCAGATTGCGGACATGCGTAAACACGCTCTGTTCTTCGGGAGTGCGGCCTTCAGCAGTGAAGGCGTCGCGTTTGTCGCCGGGAAAGCCACCGGGGAAATCGCGCCGGTTGTCAGGATCGTCGCCGCCAGGCATTCCGATTTCGTCGCCGTAGTAAATTTCAGGAATCCCGCGCAGCGTCAGCAGAAGAGAGAATGCCAACTCCAGCTTTTGCGTGGTAGCGCCGGGCTCCCCCATGAAGCGCTTGGTGTCGTGATTACCGAAGAAGGTAACCAGATTTTCGGGATGAGGAAACATCCAGTCGCAGCGCAAAACGTCTTCCAGTTCTTTCGCGGAGGCATTCCGCAGCACGACTTTGCGGATGGTCGAGTAGAGCGGGAAATCGAAGACCGTATCGAGGCCGGTATCGATGCCTTCGGTGGTCTTTCCACCCACGAAAAATGCGGTCACCGTCGGATCGGGGTTGAACACTTCGCCCACAGTGCGGAAGCGCGGGTAGGTATGGTGAAGGTCGGCGTGAAAGTCATGCCAGAACCGGCGGTCGACATACGGAAAAGTATCGATCCGAAAACCGTCGAGCCCGCCCGTTTCCGCCCACCAGAGCGCGTTCTGGCGCAGGTATTGCGCCGTGATCGGGTCGTCAGTTCCCATATCTGGGAGAATCCCGGCGAACCAGCCTTCGACGACCTCGCGCTTCTCGGACAGCGACCCATGCGGGTCCGCCTCGGCAGCAAAGGATGAACCGGTCGCCAGATGTTTTACGCGCGTGCCATGGAACCAGCGATCGGTCGGTGGATTCTCAAGCCATGGATGCGTGGGACCAACGTGGTTGGGCACAATATCGAGCAACACCTTCATTCCCTGCTTGTGGGCCGCCTTCACCAGTGCTCGGTAATCGGCGAGCGTGCCCAGATGCTTTTCAACTGCATACAGATCGACCGCTCCATAGCCGTGGTAGTCCCTGCCCGTCCGGTCATCGTTCTGATAAACCGGTGTGATCCAAATGGTCGTGACGCCCAGATCTTTCAGATAAGGCAGCCGCTGTTGAATGCCGCGCAAATCGCCACCGTGATAGGAGCGGGGTGCGCTGCGATCATAGGCGCCGGCAGCGGGAAAATTGTTGCCAGCGTCGCCGTCATCGAAACGATCAGGCATGATCAGGTAGATGACGTCCTCGGGTCCGAAGCCGTTGAAGCCGCCGCCTTCCTTCCCGGTTTCAGCCGCGGGATCTCGAGGTTCCAATCGCAGATCCACCTGCTGATGTCCGTCCTCATTCGCAAGATCTAGACTGACTGTTCCCGGTGATGCATTTGTGATTTCCAGCCAGATAAACTCATAACGGCCCCCGATCCCGTCGAGCCTGCGAACGATACGAATGCCGGGAGTACGGGTGGATGCACGGATTCCGGCAAGATGTTCGCCGGTGATCAGCAACATAGGGTCAGGCAGGCCAATCCACCAGTTCGGCGGTTCCACTCTCTGCACGATTGGCGTTTGCGCCGGCGCCACCGCCAGCAGCGCAAGAAAACAGAAGGGAATAACCCAGGCTGCAAAGTGGTGGAATCGGCTTTTCATGAGATGCCAGGGAAGCGGGGGGAGCAACCAACTGCTCCCCCGTTGGGATCTTTTGTTTCTAGAAGCTTACGCGCAGCGTTACTTGGATTTCGCGTTGGCTGTCGAAACGCAGGGTGGTGACTTTCCCGAATCCTCCTCCATCGTTCATGTTTCCATCCGGAGGAGAAAACTGCGGCGTATTGAACAAGTTGAAGAACTCCCCGCTCAACTTGGCGTGGACCCCCTCGGTGAAGGTGAAGCTCTTGCTCAAACTTAGATCCATGGTTTTTGTTCCCGCTCCGTTAAATGGATTCCTGGGCGAATCGCCGGGCGCAACGGGAGTATTGGAACCAGGAAAAGTCGCCGCCTTGGTAAAGGAAGAGGTTACAAACCACTGGGCTGGGACGTTCGTTTGATGCAGCGGTCCAACCACGTTCGGCCGTGTGCTGGGATTGCTGCAGTAGTCGCAAACCACATCAAAGGGGAAGCCACTGGCAAAAGTGAGAATCGGACTGAACTGCCAGCCCCCCAGAACCGCATCGACGGCGGGGTTCCAATTATGACCGAAGCTCTGGCCCCGGCCGAAGGGCAGTTCATAGAGGGCATTCATTACGAAGCGATTGCGCACGTCGAGGTTGGAGTTGGCGCGTTCCCGAGTTGGCCATTGGAAGGGATCGACCACGTTGCCGCCGTAACGGAAATCGGTGTCGAAGCCAGCCTGTGTATTGTCGATGGCGTGCGACCAGGTATAAGCGCCGAAGAACTGAATGCCCTTGCTGAGCCGCCGCTCCACCTGCGCGTGCAAACCGTTATAAATGGAATTACCGCTGGTGTCGTTCACTGGCACTGTGCCCAATCCGGGGTACGGCTGAACGCCATCAGTGTCGTAGGCGGCACGATTCACATCATAGAAGGTGGAAAGGTGCGTCCCCTTTGTACCAACGTAGGCCAGGGTCATGGCCGTCTTCGCATCCAGTTGATGCTCGATTTGCACATTCCACTCCTGCATGTTGGAAGAGGTGTCGTGCGGCAGCCAGCCTGTCAGGCTGACGCTTTGCGGGTGCGTAAGACTTACCGGCAGTGACGCTTTGCTGGGGAAGCCGGTGGGGGTGATCGCGCCGATATTTGGAGTTCCGTTGACGTTGGCTGTGGTCAATCCACCCAAAGTCAGCAAAAGCCCGCTGCCATTCACGAAATAGCCGTTGTTGGTCAAGCCGTTCGCGTAAGAGTAGTAGGCGCTTCCGCCAAAGGGCGCATTCTGCGACATCTGTTTGTCGATGCCTTCGCGGTCCACGAAGTAGAAGATACCGTAGCCGCCGCGCACCACCGTCTTCTGATCGCCGCGCAGGTCATAGGCAAAACCGATGCGCGGAGCGAAATTCTTCGTGGGATTTGACAGGCCCGCGCTGTCGGAAACGCCGTTTTGACCCGCCAGCTCGATGGCCCCTGTCGCCACATTAAAGTTTGCCATGCGATTGTTGATTTCAGTCGGCCAGGTGAACAGATCGTAGCGCAGGCCGAGGTTCAAAGTCAGACGGTTATTGACTCTGTAATCGTCCTGCCCGTAGAAACCATTCTCCCAGCTGCGGGTGTGGAACATTGCGCTGGCCGGGCCAACCTGATAGTCGGTGATCCAGCCCACCAGCAGGTCCGCCTGTTCAAATCCGGTCGACCACGGCTCGGTCGAGTTCGCCTGGTAGTAACCTTTGCCAGCGATGGGATTGAAGAAGTTTACCTGCCGCCAGATGAAGTTCACGCCGAACTTGAAGGTGTTGCGTCCCTTTACCCATGAAACATTGTCTGCCAGTTGGTAGGTGTCTTCCGGCACAAAGTAGTCGCCATAGTCTCCGGTGTAGGAAAGTTGGCTGCCGTTGTTTCCAATCAGCGCACCCCCGCCGAGCAGCGAGCTGGTATTCGCATTGGGAATGCCCAGATTGGCCGAGACCGGCATGTCGCCCAGCGGTGGTTCGTATCCAAGGAATGAACGAACGTAGCCCAGACGGAACTCGTTGATCAGGTTAGTTCCAAAGGTGTGGGTTTCGCCCAGAACAATGCTGCGCGGATGCTGGAACTGAACGCCCGAGCCATACCCCGCGGGCAGCGTCGATAGCTGCGAACTGGTGACGTCCAGATCCTGGCCGTAACTATATCGGGCGAATATCTGATCGCGCGTACCGAGAATGTAGTCTAGCCGACCGTTAAAGTCGTCATACGTTTGCCTCTGTATGCGATCCGGCTGGAAGTTGCTCTCGACGCATGACCCCGTCGGTTGCACCCAGTGTGCAGCGTGAGTCGCTTGCAGAAGTGATGTTCGGCGAGGGGAAGGCGTTGAGGTAATTAAAGCCAGCTGTAACAAATGGGCCGGTGAAGATGTTGCCCGCTACTGGTATCCCTTGACCGCCGG
The DNA here is from genome assembly GCA_963702775.1 of uncultured Acidobacteriaceae bacterium. Taxonomy (GTDB): domain Bacteria; phylum Acidobacteriota; class Terriglobia; order Terriglobales; family Acidobacteriaceae; genus Sulfotelmatobacter. The sequence continues at coordinate 481,018 of CAVPDX010000008.1, read as the reverse complement.
GCTGCATCAGTTGAATGGTGGGGAGCAATTCCGAAAAGTTGCCGGTGCGTTCCAAGGCGGTGGGGACCGTGATGGGACCGTCACTCAAAGGCAGCGTCTGCCGCACCCCTTGGTAATCGGCAAAAATAAACAATTTGTTCTTGATCAGGTCTCCGCCACCGGACAAGCCGAACTGATTGCGATGGAACAATGGCTTGGGCACAGTCGGCGAGAAATAGTTCGGGCTGGCGTCAGCCGCGCTGTTGCGGAGTTGATAAAAACCGACACCGTGCCGATTATTCGTGCCCGATTTGTAGGTGGCATTAATGACCGCTCCGCCGGCGCGGCCGTACTCGGCCGGAGCCACGTTTGTATCCACACGGAACTCCTGAATCGCATCCGGATTCACGAAGAAAACGATTGTGTTCACGAGAGATTCGTTGTTGTCAATGCCGTCAAACAAAAAATTGTTCGCCTGAAGACGTACACCATTGGCGGAAATCGCCCCTCCACCGCTGGTGGCATATCTGAAAGTTTCAGCCTGGTTGCCTTGTCCGGTTTGCGTGTTCCCAGGCTGTCCGCGGGTAACGCCGGGAACCAGTTCCGCCAAGTCCGTAAAATTGCGGCCATTCAAGGGAAGGTCCGTAAGTTGTCGGCCGACGACTGTAGTGCCTACAGAGGAAGTCGTGGTGTCGACAATGGGACTTGCGGCCGTTACCTCCACTGTTTGACTGGTCGAGCCCGGTTGCAATTTGAACTGCAGGTTCACGACTTGAGCCGTCTGCAGCGTGACCTCTTGTGTTTCCGTGGTGAAGTTTGTCTCCTTCACCTCCACCCGGTAAGAGCCCGGGTCTAAAGCGGGCAGACTGAACAGGCCCTCCCCGTTGCTTGTAACCGTGATAGGCCGATTGGTGCCCAGGTTAGTGATGGTTATCGAAGCGTTAGGGATGACCGCTCCTTGAGCATCCGCTACAAAGCCCTGAATTGTACCTGTGCTCGACTGGCCCCAGGCGAGACTAGCAAGGCACAAGCCAAGGCCGAGAACCAGAAACAATCTTCCCTTCATACTTCCTCCTAATCATCGGGCAACGTGGCCCAGAGAAACAATGCGCGCGTTCATGGCGCTGAGGCTTGCGCTCCCTTTATTCTTACTGAGGCGCGATCTTTTTCCGCAGCTTGGTTAACGGTGTGCGCCCCCCCTGCAGTCGCTCGAATGAGAAATACTAAAAACCACGTGCAAGCTGATAGTACAAACCAAGGGCTTGGAGAAGTTTCACTACGTCTGATACCGTTACAGGTGTAAAGTGTCGGTATTGCAGGGTGATAGCAGAGGCTGTTACTTTTCTGTTAAATGGCTGTAACTCGCAATTTCGCTGCAGGCCGGGAACAAAGCTTCCAGGAAATAGAGAAGCTTACCAATAGTCATAGCCTGCATGGATCGGAATCCCTTCGTCGGCTGCTCCGCTATCTGGCAGAACATTCCCTGGCTGATCCCCCTGCCGCGGTCAAGGAATACCAGATTGCCACCGAAGTATTTGGACGGCCCGCCCATTTCGATCCCCAGGCCGATTCAACGGTGCGAGTCCAGGCCGGTCGGTTACGTACCAAGCTGGCAGAATACTACGCTAGCGAGGGCGTGGAAGATCCCATCTTGGTGGAACTGCCGAAAGGCAGCTATGTTCTTTCCTTTCATAACCGCGCGGCGGATGGAAGAGTCCACACGGGCGGAGCTTGGCTGCATGAACCTGAGGAGGTTCCGGCCCAGCACAATACAAGGCCCTGGCTGGCCGCTTTCGTGGTGGTCTCGATTCTGTTGGCCGCCTCGCTCCTGGCGCTGGTGGCGCTGCTGTCTGGTCGCAAATCGGCCGCACCCGCTCTGGCCAGTGAAGCCGAACCGGTTCCGGCGTCGCTTCGAACCTTCTGGAATCCCTTTGTGACCGGACCGGAAGAGCCTTGGATCATTTTCAGCAACGCCGCCTTCATTGGCCGGCCAGAGACCGGAATGAGGTATTACAATGCCGCACGCGATCAACGGGATCTTATCTTTGACCATTACACCGGCGTGGGCGAAGTGCTGGCGGTTCACAACCTCGATCAGGTATTCGGATTACTTCACCGCCGAATTCTGGTAAAGCGCGGGAGCCTGTTCTCGCTCGACGACGTTCAGAACAATGATCTGATTTTTGTGGGTTCGCCATCGGAGAATCTTACGTTACTGGATATTCCGGGAAGCAAGGAATTCATTTTTCAGCGGCTCCCCTCCGGACCTCGCCAGGGAGACTTGGCCATTGTTAACGTGCACCCCCGCTCCGGCGAACCGGCGGTCGCGGTAGCGAGTCCCTCCACTTCACCCCTGACCGAGGACTATGCAATCATTGCTCTGATGCCAGGATTAAATCCGGCTCGATCTGTAATGATCCTCGCCGGAACCACGACGTTCGGGACCGAAGGTGCGGTTGAATTCGTTTCTCGGCAGAATTCGGTAGGAGACTTGCTATCCCGTCTCTCGGTAACCAAGGCCAGCGATTTGAAACCCTTCGAGGCCTTGCTGCGGGTCAAAGTGGCTCGAGGCGTTCCCGTGCAGACGGAACTGGTGGCGATCCGAAAGAGAACGCCGTGAACGGAGCCAACACCGGAGTTCGCTTTGGAGAGTGAGCGCTACTGCCCGTAGCGCTTGGCGTGGAGCTAACAACTGGGTTGGCGAGGTCGGCTTCCCGCGATCGCCGGGGAAAATCAGAACTGCGCGGCTTCCCTGATAAAATGAAATCGAATAAACGGCGCGGAGAGATGGCCGAGTGGCTGAAGGCGCGCGCCTCGAAAGCGTGTATACCTTTACGGGTATCGGGGGTTCGAATCCCTCTCTCTCCGCCATTTGTGCCTGGCTGATTCCCAAGCCACATGGAACTAGCCCGAGGCACCTGGGATTGCGTGAAGCGTCTTTAATGAGTTGATAGCCGTCCGCCTCTCCGTCCGGTACGACGCTTTCTTCTAACTAGATCCCTTTAGCTAAACTATGGCTGATATGCGGAGATACGATTCAGGCGGATGGCTCGGATGTTGATCTCCCGATTCGAGAGTGAAGCGTCGTCGAGACGCTGGCGGTGAGCCGAGAGGATGTCACTGCGGGTGAGCCAGCCAGTGACCTTGCGGGGATTGTCACGGGCAACGACGGCCAGGCGCCCAACATTTTCATTCACGAGGTGGTCGGCGGCTTCGCGAAGAGAGTTGTCCTCGAAGACGATGGCTGGCGGACGCTTGAGAATTTGGCGGAGCGTCGAAGTTTCGGGATCTGCGGCGTCAAAGATGTCGCGCCGAGTGATGACGCCCACCAGGTTTTGGTCACGATCGAGAACCGGAAAGCCTTGATGTCCCGTGCCGGCGGCACGCGACGCAAACCACGCGCGCACCGCGGCCAATGTGTCATCCGCAGCCAGAGCCACGACGTCTCTCGTCGCCACCGTCCTGACGAGAACCTGGTCAAGATAGTCGATGGAGTATTCGGCGAGCACGCGAACCCCGCGACGCGCGATCTTCTCGGTCATGATGGTGTGACGCATCAAGAGCGAGGAGATGAGGAATGCAGCGGTGCAGCCGCCAAGCAGCGGCAAGAGGCTAAGCGGTTGGCGGGTAGTTTCGAAAGCGAAGACGACTGAGGCTAGGAGCGCGCGCGAGGCCCCCGCAAACATGGCGGCCATTCCGACCAGCGCGGCCACCCGAATGTCTAAGCCGAGGCCGGGGAAAAAGGCGACCGCGATTGCGCCGAGAACCGACCCCAATCCACCGCCAATGGTGAACAACGGCGCCAGCGTCCCGCCAGAAGTTCCGCTGCCGAGAGAAATCGCCCACGAGACAAACTTCAGCACGAAGAGAGCAATCAGTGCTCTTCCCAGGATATTGCCGCTCACGATGTTTTCAATGTTGTCGTAGCCGACGCCCATAGTGTGCGGCGCAAAATATCCAATCACTCCCACAGCGACGGCACCGATGGCGGGCCACCACATCCAGTGGATCGGTAAACGGTCAAAGACGTCTTCGACGCCGTAAACGGCGCGAGTTGCGAGCACCGCAGCCACACCCACAACCGCTCCTACCAGGACATACACAGCCAACGCGTAGCCGTGCGGGTGAACGACGTCCGGCATCGCAAAAATCGGAGCGTTGCCGACGAAGGCGATTCGAACTGCCTGAGCAGTGACACAGGCGAGCGCGACCGGAATGATGGAGCGCGGACGGTATTCGAAGAGAAGGAGTTCGATCGCGAGCAAGACTGCCGAGACAGGGCTGCCAAAAGTAGCAGCCATGCCGGCCGCCGCCCCAGCGGCGAGAAGTGTTTTGCGTTCGTCGGCGGTCATTTTGAGGAACTGGCCGACGAGCGAGCCTAATGCAGCTCCAGTTGCGATGATGGGGCCTTCCGCGCCGAAGGGTCCGCCCGTGCCGATGGCGATCGCCGCCGAGAGAGGTTTTAGGAAGGTGATCCGCGGCGGAACCCGGCTGCCGCCGAAAAGAACCTGCTCCATCGCTTCGGGAATGCCGTGGCCACGGATGGCCTCCGAACCGAAGCGGGCCATGACGCCGACGATCAGCCCACCGATCACGGGGACTAAAACCACCCACGCGCCAAGGTGATTTCCAGCGGGGGAGTTGAAGGCAAAGGAAAATCGGCCGAAGAAGGAAAGGTTGGTGATCAGGCCGATGAGCGCCGTCAGGACCCGTGCTACAACACCGGCCGCACAGGCAATGAGGATCGATAGGGCGCTAATGAAAACAGTGCGTAGGCTAACCAGGGGAATTTGCGCCGGAGTCCGGGCGGCTTGCAAAGCTGGCGCTAAAGAGGTATCGACCGGTAATCCGCCCGTCGTCGAGGCCCCAGAGATTTGACTTTCAGTGTCAGCCATTCGTTCCCATAAGCCGCGGGCAGATGTTATTTGTATCGTAGCACGATGCAGTGCCTTCTTTCCGGAGGCGTGGCGAATGGCTCAGTAAGTAACCGCGACGGCCCTTCCAAAGAACCCAGTCGAGCGCTGACTGGCAATCGATGAGCGAGGGGGTACTGCCATTACGGGTCGTCTTCCAACCTCGAAGATCAAAATGTTCATTAGGCACTGCCATAGCGTTCCAGCATCCTTGCCGCGGCGATGCGCGGCCCATCCCATTGCGCGATGGTCCTAGCGAAAGCGGCTGCCTTTGTCTTTGCGGCTTCATCATGCATCAATTTGCGGATGGCGTTCTGCACCTTCGCGGAAGGATCTCGCGATTTGGGAACCCGGATCGCGAACCCCAATCGTTCGAGAGCGGCCAGATTGGCCACCTGCTCGATCTGCATGCCGACACCAACGACAGGCTTGCCTGCCAGAGCGGCGGTCATAACGGTCCCGATCCCGCCGTGAATGACGGCAAGATCGGCCATCTTATTAACCTGCAGCGCCGGGACCCAGTCCGTAACCATGACGTTCGCCGGAACCCGCACTCCACGCACTTTGGCAAGCTGAAACTTTACCGGAGCAATCACGCGGTACGGCTTTTCGGCGAAGCTCTCAACAATCTTGGCGACGATGCTGGGTGTGCCAGAGCTCCCCATGGCGAAGTAGATCAGGGGCTTGTCCTTCGGAAGGCTTGCGACTTCCGGAGGTAGAGCGAACTCCTCTCGCGGGATTAGAGGACCGATAAAGTAGTGGCTCTTCGGTAGCGTGATCCCGGTAAATTCGGGCGGCTCGGCCACGAGGGTTATGTCGCCTCGCCAGAACTCGAAGATGGACTCAAAGCTTGCAACGCCGAAATGCCTTGCTGTTCGATTGATGGAATTCAGGAATCCGTACCTGATCCAGAAGTTGATAAATCGCAGTATGAACCAGTCAGCCAGCACTTTCACGGGAGCTGGCTTGATGCGATCGGTCATACCTGCACCATGACAAAAGAAGTCAGGCAGCCAGGTGGATTGAACAACCCAAACGAGCGGGATCCGCAGAACCCGGCACGTAACCGGAATCGTTACGTACGACCCGGTCACAACCGCAACGGGCTTCACATTCTTGAGACAGACAATCTCGCTTTCGACGCGCTGGACCATTTCACGGTCGGTGAACGCGGGTGCAAACTTTTCGCCGCGGTCCACCTTGCCGATATGTTCGATCTTTTCTGGGGTGAGACGGGGTTCCAGCCGGGTCAAGGGAAAACCGTGTTTCTCGATCAGTGACTCGAACTCGCCTCCGTCGGAGATGAAGTGAACGTCGAAGGTCTGGCTCGCGGTTGGGTGACCCTCGATGCCTTTCGCGATCTCGACCATTCTGCTTGTTTCTGCCAAGTTGAATGCGCACGGGGCGAAAAGAAGAACTCTCTTGGACATTTATCTTTCTCCAGCCACGAGCCATCGGAAGGCCCGCTCCACAAATGGCTTCGCATCACTCTCTAGGCAGGCGCCATGCGCGATGATCAGCTTGTCGAAGTCCCACGAAAGCAGCTTTCCAAGCGATTCAGGCTTCCCATTGGCTAACGACGGTTCTTAAAGAATTTTTGTAGCAGCTCGGCGCTGCGGCCTGCCAGTACTCCGCTGCGGACCTCCACTTTGTGGTTCAGTTGCGGGTGATTCAGCACCTGTATTACCGATTGCACCGCGCCAGTTTTGGGATCGTCCGCGCCGTAAACCAGGCGTTTGATCCTCGCATGCACCATTGCTCCGGCGCACATCGGGCACGGTTCAATGGTAGCGAACAGGTCGCACTCCGCCAGACGATGGTTACCAACGGCCGCCGCGGCTTCGCGCAGCGCGACAATCTCTGCATGGGCCGTGGGATCGGAGTCTCCGATGTTGCGATTCCATCCCCGGCCCATGATGCGCCCCTCGCACACCACCACCGCTCCCACGGGAACTTCGCCGGCTTCGAGCGCGCGCTGTGCCGCTCGCAGAGCTTCTTCCATCCACAGTTCGTCGGGGGACGTCGTTGGCAGTTGGTCGTTGGTCGTTGGCACAGAACCTCTCCGCAGCGGGAATGGCCAGGAAGTTGTTCAGGATGACAATTAACCGGCAACTGGCAACTGGCGGCTGCTCAGTGATATGCTAACCCCGTCATGGGGATGCCGAAGCTGCTGCGCAAAGTTTTTCTGATCGACCTTCTGCAGGGGTTGAAGATCACCTTCCGCTATCAGGATCCTAAGGAAATCTGCACCGAGCAATATCCCCTGGAGCGGCCGCAGGTGGCCGAGCGCTACCGTGGCGCGCCCCGGCTGAACGTCAATCCTGACACCGACGAGACCATGTGCATCGCCTGCGACCTGTGCGCCGTCGCCTGCCCGGAGAATCTGATCGTGGTCTCCAGCGCACGCAACGAGCAAACCCGCCGCAAGGAACTCACCAACTTCACCTACGACCTCAGCCGCTGCATGTTCTGCGGACTCTGCGAAGACGCCTGTCCCGTCGACGCCCTCGAACTTACGCAGGACTTCGAACTCGCCAGCTACACCCGCGAAGGCTGGATCTGGGACCGCAAAACCTTGGAAAAAGGTCCGCAGCCCACGCTGTATAAGAAGTAGCGGTCAGCATCCGGCTTCTTGGGTCCATCGCGGCATCGCGGGCTGCGGAATCTACACTTACAACGCGGGCGTGTATGTACAATAGTAGCTGCAAGCTATAATCTAGACGCAATGTCATTTTTAGACCACTGTACGCGTTTGAGTTGCGCGGTGAAGCTTGGGGCCATGTCGGACCCGAATCGTCGATCCTGGTGGCTCCCAGGCTCGGCAAACGATATTCTGCGCGAACGATCGGGGGCAGCTCGCGCCAAGTCGGCTGATGTAGGCGTGGGTGCTCTCTAGCTAAGGTCAATAGAATCAATCCATCGTGCTTAGCTTATTCAATAGAATCAACTATTTCCGAAAGTGATTGCTGATCGCTTCCGCCTGTCCCCGAGTTACGACCGCCGACAGCGCGGCCGCGTCGGCCTGCTTTACAGCCTGTACACTGCCGAAGTGTTCGAGGAGACGGCGAGTTGTGCTCTCGCCGACTCCGGGGATCTCCAACAGTTCGGTGGAGCGGTCGCGCATCTGCCGGCGTTTGCGATGGAAGGTGACGGCGAAGCGGTGGGCCTCGTCGCGAATGAGTTGAATCAAATGCAGCACCGGAGAGTGATGATCGAGTGCGATTGGATCCTTCTCCTGCCCGTAGACGTAGAGAATCTCTTCGCGCTTGGCTATGGCGGCGAGGGGCTGGTTGATGATCTCGAGCGACTCCAGGGCGTCGGCCGCCGCGTGCAGCTGGCCTAAGCCGCCGTCGATCAACACCAGGCTCGGCATCGGCTTGTTTTCTTCCTGCACACGTTTATATCGGCGCGTGACCACCTCGCGCATGGAAGCGAAATCGTCAACGCCCTCGACGGTGCGGATGATGAACTTGCGGTAATCCGATTTGTTCATCTTGCCGTCTTCCCAGACCACCATGGAGGCAACGGTCTCCGCGCCCTGAATGTGTGAGATGTCGAAGCACTCGATGCGTTTGGGTAATTCGGGCAGGCTGAGCGCGTCTTGCAGTTCTTCCTGGATGGCCTTGGCATTGGGTTTGAGCACGCGAAAACGCTGATCGTAGGACTGCTTCGCGTTGGTGCCGGCAAGATCAATGAGCGCGCGCTTGTCCCCGCGCTGGGGGACGAGGATGTGAACTCTTGCTGCGCGCGCGTTCTCACCTGCGATTTGTTCCGAGAGTAAATCCTGCAACTCTTCACGATCTTCGAAATCTACAGGGACATAGAGATTGCGCGGCACATAGGGTTGGCCGATGTAGAGTTGCTTGAGCAGGGCCGAGAAGAATTCGCCGGGATTGAAGGGATCAGTGCTAGACGATGCCGGCTCGCTACGCTCGCTTGGACGGGCAAGGGTGTTCGTGCCCGCATGGCCACTGGAGGGTTCCAAGGCGGGTCTGCGACCCGCGTCCGGGTCAGAGACCGGGACCCACACAAACTCCGGCAGGTCTTCCCAGAAGAATTCGCGGCGGTCTACCACGCGGCCGCCGCGCATGTGAAATAAATTTACCGCCAGCATGCCGTTTTCATAGTGGTAGCCGAAGACGTCGGCGTCATCGCCCTCGGCCGCGGCGATGCGCTGGCGTTCCTGCAGCTGCTCGACCGTCGAAATCAGGTCACGATAGCGGGCGGCGCGTTCATATTCCTGCGCCGCGGCTGCTTGCCCCATGCGGGTGTGCAGCGACTTGCTTAGATCTGTGGGGCGACCTTCCAAAAACAGCTTCACATCGCGTACGGCTTCCTGGTATGCATCGGGAGTAGTGAGATCTTTCACGCAGGGGCCCAGACAACGCTTGATGTAGTACTGCAGGCAGGGACGCGGGTGAAAACGCGTGAGGTCGACCTTGCAGGAGGGAATCAGAAAGTTGCGGTGGATGAGATCGACGATGCGGTAAGCGAGATTGGCAGGGAAGTAGGGGCCATAGTAGACGCTGCCGTCTTTGCGCAGACGGCGCGTCACATAGACGCGCGGCCAGCGCTCGCCCAGCGTGAGCTTCACGTAGGGGTAAGTCTTATCGTCGCGCAGCAGGATGTTGAAGCGGGGCTTGCGCTGCTTGATGAGATTGTTTTCGAGCGCCAGCGCTTCTTTGTTGTTGGCGACGACGATGTAGTCCACGTCGGCGGCTTCGCGCATTAGAGTGCCGGTTTTGGAGTCCTCCCAGCGGGCTTCGTGAAAGTAGCTGGCGACGCGACTGCGCAGGTTCTTCGCCTTGCCCACGTAGATGACTTCGCCTTCGGCGTTCTTGTAGAGGTACACGCCGGGCTCGGCGGGGATGGTGCGGATTTTCTGAAGAAGGTCCACGTTAGAAGCAGACTTTCATTTTACGTTCTTTTGTCGTTTGCTCACAGGCCTGGGGGGATGCGGGCGGGTGAGCTTCTAAGCGCAAGAGACAAAAGCTTTGACCGCAAAGGACCGCCAAAAAGGGCTGCTAAGGACGCTAACAGGAACACTGAGGTAGTCGTCGGTGAGACTGCTTACCGTATAAAATTTCCATTGCCAATGGTGGGGTTTGCGTTCCCGCGCATCCGGGAAGATACGGGGTCGCGTCGGGTTTAGGTTCGCAACTGGTTGAAAACGTATATACTTATGTTGGGCGCTGCGTTGGGTAGAACACTGGCACGTCCCGTGCAATTGCAAGAGATGGAGTAAGGATGAGCGCTTTCCCAGGGCTGCAAGACACAGGAATTAGGCGACGGGTAAGAAACCCGATTGCGACGAGAGAAGAAATCAAGGAGCCTTTCTAAACATGACCCGCACTTCGTTATCGATTTTCCTGGCAGTGAGCATAGCGGCCACGGTCGGCTGCACCAGCAAGAACTATGTGAAGCAACAGACCACACCGCTGATCAACAAGACCAACGAACTAGACGACATGACGGCCAAGAACAGCAAGGACATCAAGGACGTCGATGCCCGGGCGCAGGCCGGCATTCAGGCGCTGAACGTCAAGACGGCGGATGTCGAACAGAAAGCGCAGGCGGCGAACCAGTCGGCAACTTCAGCGCAGCAGATGGCGGACGCGGCCAACCAGCGCGTAGGCGTGCTCACCAATGCGGTCGCCAACCTGGACAATTATCGTCCAGTCGCGGAGACGTCGGTGAAGTTCGGCTTCAATCAGGATAATCTGACGCCCAAGGCGAAAGAAGCGCTTGATCAGTTGGCTGGGACGATTGCCAACACCAAGGGCTACATCATCGCGCTCGAGGGCAGCACGGATTCCGTGGGTTCGGCCGAGTACAACTACGATTTGAGCCAGCGCCGCGCCGACTCGGTGATCCAATATCTGGCGTCGAAATACAATGTGCCCGCGCACAAGATTTACGTGATCGGACTGGGCAAGGACAAGCCTGTGGAGTCGAACAAGACCAGAACTGGCCGCGCCGACAACCGCCGCGTGGACGTTCGCCTGATGACCAACACCGTGGGCGACACGACCCAGCCGACGGCGGCACCAGCGACGACCGGACAGAACAATCCGTCGTCGATGTAGATAGGACGAAGATTTTTTTCCTCCCCCCGGAGGGCTTCGCCAAACAGGCCGCTCAATGCTTCCTCCTGAGGGGCCTGTATTTTTTTGTAGCGACGCCGTTTTTCCGACTACGCCCAGGCAGGCCACGCGCTGTGAAACGAAGCGGCGGGGCGCGTTACGCTCACCGCCGAGAGGGCGGGGCGCGCCTTCGGCAGGCTCAGGGCAGGCTCTCTCCACAAGCCGGGGAGGATGCCGGCACTACCGTCAACCCCATACTATGCCTGCTCTACGGTAGAATAATAGACGTCATGCGATGTTGGTCTTGGTTGGGTTTGCTGCTGGGATTGTGCGTTGTGGCGTGGGCGCAACAGGAGTCGAAGCCTGCCTCGCCGCCTCCACCGACGGATGGTCAAGATTCTTCTGGGTTGAGCCGAGACACTACTTTTCCGGGGGATCGACCGGGAAACGCCGCGCCGGTGAATGGCGATTCAGCGAAGAAGAGCACGCCCAGTATGGAGCCGCCGCGTTCCGATCGCGTGCGGGTCGAGGACCTGGATCTGGGCGTCGGAGACAGTTCCAGCAAAGACACCCTAATAGACTTGAACCCGCCTGCCGACGACGCCAAGGTGCATCCCAAAAGTTCGACTGCGGTGGCCGAAGCCGAAGCTGAAGGCTCGGGCGGCGGGATTACGGAAATGCACGCCTGGGATCCGCACAAGGCGACGAAAGACGTTGAGGTGGGGGATTTCTATTTCAAGCGCAAGAATTATCGCGCTGCTGAAGACCGGTATCGGGAAGCGTTGCGCTACAAGAATAACGATGCGATCGCCACGATCCGGCTGGCTGTGTGCCTGGAGAAGCTGGGGATTCTGGATGATGCCGAAACTGAGTATGAAAGTTACTTGAAGATTCTGCCGCACGGGCCGCAGGCTTCTGAGGCGCAGAAAGCGATTGACCGGTTGAAGGCGGAGACAGCAGCGAAGTAGTGGGTCTTAGGTGTTGGGTGTTGGGTCTTGGGTGTTAGGTTTAGGGTCTTAGGGTTTTGCCTAAGGCCTAGAACCTAAGACCCGAGACCTTTTCTTTTTGTCCGGCTCACCATCGCTCACTTTGCTCTGCGCGGCTTCACCCAGAATCAGATTCAGCGGCCACTTCGGGCCGGAATAAGTCTTGCCCTTGGATCGTGCGGCCTCTGTGATGATGGCTTCAACAGCGTCCAGACAACAGTGAACCATCTGGGTGCGCAGCGGTCCGGCAACTCCGCCGCGGATCATCAGCATGGCGGTGCCATGCATCAGTGACCACACCGAGAGCATGAGGCGAGTACGCTCGCGGGGCGTCCCGCCCAGCCGTTGTGTCAGGCGTTGCCGCATGAGATTAAAGGAAGGCCAGGGCTCATGCAGAGATGGAGGCTGGGCGAACCCGTCGTAGAGCATCGCGTAGGCGTGGGGATGCTCAAGGGCAAACTCGAGATAGCGTTCGCAGGCTTGCGTGATGGTGCGGGTGCGGCCAAGGACGGCAAAGAGTTCGACGCGGGTCTGGATGCGAACGGCGCGCAGAATATCGTCGCGGTCGCGGTAGCGCTCATAGACCGTGGGAGTAGTAGTGCCGGCCGCCCTGGCGACGCCGCGCATGGTGAGCGCCGCTTCGCCGCCCCGCGACCACAGCCGGCAGGCGGCGTCAAGAATGCGCCGTTCGAGTTGCGGATCAGGTTGCCTGGGCAACGGCCCTCCGTACCACCTGGATGACTGCCAGACCCGAATTACTTTGACTATGTATAACTAACACCGTACAATTTATCGATACTAACAGAACGTTAATCCACAGCCTGTGTCCTGCCGGAGCCACAAGCGTTAGTCGCTTACAGCCTTCCCCTATCAAATTGGCTCCGGCAGGCGCACGCCGGGAATCTCTTCGAGTGAGGACTTGTAGATGTTGAACGACGAATCGAGCAAACCGGCGGGAGTGGGCCGCTTAATCTCGGAGCTCCGCGCCGCGAAAGTGGAACTACTGAGCGCGCAGTGCGCCGCCGACCGCCTCCGTCTGCAGTATTCCGTGGCAGATATCGTTTCCTTCGGGGAACCCCAAACGCTGCAGAGCGCCATTGCCTCGGCCAACGCGCTGTGCCGCTTCTTTGCCTCCATCCAGAACCAGATGAAGCAGGCCGAGCAGCGAAAATAAAGCCGCGGCGCGGCTCTGGTTGTCCTCTTCGCAATCACCCCAACGAGCGAGCCCAATCCTACTTCTCCACGCGGATGAACGCGCCGGTAGAGGCGTTGACGGAGACCGTCAGCTTGGCGGTTTCGCGAGACCCGCCATAGATGACATGCCAGCTCAGCTCGTTGGTGTTGTGGTTCCAGTCGCAGATGTAAATCACCGGCGTGGCGGGATCTTTTTCCAGGAGTTTGTCGCCGCCGTGTTTCTGGGCCTCAGTAAAAGCCTCGTCGGAATCTATCTTAAGGAAAGCTGCGTCAAAAGTCTGAGTAGACGCGTTGTTCTGGTTGTAGGTGTCCTCATTACCCGGAGAGACTCCACGCGAGGGAGCATCAGGGGCATTGCTGCCAGACCAGTAGAAAGGCTTCACTCCGTGCTGGATGGCGGAGGCGAAGCTGATACGCCAGATCGCCGACTTGCCATCCCGGCCATTGCCGTCGGGGGAAGGGATGGACTCGATGCGGAACGGCTTCACGTCCGCAGCGTAATTGCGCGCGGCGATAAAAGTTTTCTGAAAGGCGGCGCGGGCGGTGAGCAGTTCTGGAGGCTTGGGCTCCGGCTTGGCCTGGGTCGGCTTTGGCGTATTGGACTCGCAACCCGCAAGCAGCGCGAGCAGCACCAGCGCGGCGGCGATGGCCGTCGGTTGCATAACGTCCCGCATCTTCATGGAGACCTTCCTGCTACTGACTGGAATGATTTAATGGACGCAACATTCTACCTGAAGCGCATCAAAATGCTAGAGTAGCGCCATGGATTCCCATCTGGAAAAATTGAAAGAAAGCCTGGAAGCAGCGGTGGAAGGCTTGTCCAGCGAGCAGTTGAACTGGCATGCGCCAGGGAAGTGGTGTGCGGCGGAGGTTTTGGAACATCTATACCTGAGCTATACGGGAACGATCAACGGATTCGAGAGAGTGATGAAAGCCGGCAAGCCGCTGGCAACGCGAGCCTCGCGTGAAGCATCGCGTGCAGAGTTCTGTAGTCATAGGATTCGGTTACATGCCCACCTGGACGCAAAGCGCCTGCTGTGGCGGAGCCAAAAGGCATTCCGGTGGAGAAGGTGCGAAGGGATCTTGGGGCAAAGATGGCGGCGATGGATGCGATCATCGCGCAGTGTGAAGCGCGCTTCGGGGGCCGCGTGCTTCTACTTGATCATCCCATTCTGGGCCCGCTGAGCGCGACGCAGTGGAGGAAGCTTCATGTGGTGCATGGACGGCATCACCTGAAACAGCTTCTGCGGCTGCGCGAAAGAGCGGGTGTCAGGGGGTGAAGCCCACATTTCCGAGCGGGGTGGCCTTGCGATGGCGCCGGCGGACAGCAGGTTCCCTTCGGCTTCGCTCAAGGCGGGCTCTCGACTCCGCCGTCGCTGTCGCTCCGGCTCCGCTCGGAATGACAAATCCTGGGGCGCTGAAGTCCAATTCAGCTCGGTGCCCTTAACGCAGGCCTCACGGCCAGCACTCCTGCGCTACTCGATCATGGCCGATGGGACGCCGGACTTGCGTGCTTCTTCCTTCATGTCCTCAAGCTTCTGCTTGGCATCGTCGACGGCTTTGTGCTTGTCGGCGATCTTCTGCTTATATTCCGCGTCTTCCTTGTCCCACTGGGCTGAATTGCGCAGGCGGTTGCCCACGTCGGCATACATGGCGGCCGCGCGAAGCTCGTATTCGCGCTGCGTGACGTCGAGTTCGCGGCTGGCGAGGTCGACTGCATCTTTCTGTGCGGAGAGCTTATCCTGCCAAGCCTTCCAGGCGGCTTGTTTCTTGGCCTGCTCGTCGGCAGGTTTGGCGGCAGCCGCGTCTTTGTCCTTGTCTTTACTGTCAGCAGGGGCGGAAGCCTGATTCGCGGCCGGCGCCGGCCCCACGACGGAGAGCTTGTCGTCCACCGGAAGGTTGTCGTTGTCAAAGACCTTGGGCCTGGCTTTGGGGGCGCCCGGATCCTTGCGGATCTTGCGCGCGTAGTCGCCGAGGGACGATTGATCCGGCGCCGATGATGTGGTCTGCGCGCCAGCCAGAGAACTCAGCAGGAGTGCGGACGACGCGAGTGCCAATCCCAACCCGATGTATTTGATGCGCTTCATAAGTTTCACCCCTTTGATTGCTTACGTCTCGCGGCTCGATCTCTAATCTGACCGCTTAATCTAAGTCACTAGTGACGACCTTCAAGTCTTGCTACCGGCTACAGTGGCACGACTTGACGTGCCAGCAGCAGCGCCCTGGGCTGCGTCCTTCGCGATCAGGAACCCTCCGATGTGGCGATCGAGACGCGCCGCCTCGCTGGCAATGTCGGCGGCTAACTCCGGGGCCAGTTCAGGATCGCGATTGCGCGCCAACTGCTGGGCATATCCGGCGATGGTGGCCAGAGAGGTGCGCAACTCCAGCGCCATCTCGGCGGAAATCTCGCCGTGCAACTGCTGCTGGTGGCGAATGCGTTCAAATTCGCTGCGGTCGCTGATCAGGCAAGCGGCTCCGAGCAGGCTGCCATCCACCGCGGGCACCGGCGACACCGTGACCGCGATACGAAGCTTCTGGCCGGTGGGCGCGGTGTAATCCGCTTCGATTTGCCGGCACTGGCTGCCCTCGCGCAGCACCGCGTTGACTTCTTCCGTGAGCCGGCCCTCCGTGTCTCCGATTCCATCGGCGTAAACGGCGGTATAGCCGGAGTAAGAGCCCGGCGAACAAACCGATGCGCCGCGAAAAATATCGTCCACGCTCATGCCCGAGGGAGAATTGAAACCGAGGATCTCCTTGGCGGCGGGATTAGCTTGTTTCACCAGCCCGTTGGCGCCGAAGACGAGCACCCCGGAGGAAAGGTTGGAAAGTACGGCCTGACTGAAATTCTCAGTGGTGCGGGCGCGGCGCTGCTCAGCCAGCGTCTGCACCTGCAGTTCATGTTTTTGCTGCTTGAGTTGCTGGATGACGGTGTTGTAGAGGTGCAGGGGTAGAGCCTCGAGCTTGGGCGCGGATGCGGAGTCGATATCGAATTCGGCATTGATGTTGCGCCGCAAGCTGCGCATGAGCCAGACGGCAAACATAAAGCCCGTTCCCGCCGCAAATAGCAACAACGCGGCACGCAGCACCATCGGATTGGCAAGGAGCCTTACCACCAAAACCTCCCGTACCAGCGCAGGAATTGATTGCCGACGAAAACCGCGAGCAGGGCCATGCTGCCCAGAAAAACGCCGAACGGCATTTGGTAATGCCGGTAGACCATTTGCGCGGATTGCCACCCGCGGCGGCGCGCGGCCTGCAGGTTTTCGAGCCGCCGGCGGAAACGATGAGTGCGCTTGATCCACACGACCAGCACAGTAGTCAGACCAAACAGCGATCCCGCCAGCGAAGCGGCGAAGATGGTGAGAATGGTGAGTTTCATGCCGAGGAAGGCGCCCACCATCGCCATCAGTTTCACATCGCCGAAGCCCATGCCTTCGGCCCCGCGCCAGCGCAAATAGGCCGCTCCCGCGCCGTAAATGAATGAAGCACCCAAGGCCGCACCCAGCAGGGAATCGAGAAGGGAAAGCAGGCGGGTGGCGATGTCCGCGCTGAAGGGTAAGCTTACGATTCCAGGCAGAAACTGCGAAGCCACGTCGTGCACCGGAACCAGCAAGCTGAACAGCACACCCAACGCCAGGCCGGGGAGAGTCAACTTATCGGGCAGGAGTTTGGTTTCGGCGTCGGTGAAGATGAGGCCAAGCAGCAGGAATCCGAAGACGCAATACTTCAATGTGGTCAGAGTGAATCCGGTATAGGCGTAACAGCCGTAGAAGAGAGCGCCGGTGAGCAACTCCACGAAAAGGTAGCGCGGCGAAATTCTGGCTTTGCAGTGGCGGCAGCGGCCGCGAAGAAGCAGCCAGCTGACGACCGGCATGTTGTCATAGAAGGCGATCGGGCGCTTGCAGCGGGGGCAGGCCGAACGCGGCGTTACGACTGATAAATCCAGGGGCAGGCGGTAAATACACACATTCAGAAAGCTGCCGAAGGCCAGCCCGAGGAGAAAAATCGCGAATGCCTGAAAAGGATCCACTGAGTTTCTGGGCGTTCTTCGGAAGTGCGATCCCGCTTCGACGCGCACATCTTCCTCAGAACGCAAGTATTTCCGGTTCTTGAGTGGATTATAAGGCGACGAGGGCAGGAGAACTAAGGTACTGAAGTCACTGTCCGACCGGACAAGGACGCGGCTTCCGGTTACCGGATTTATCCTGCAATAGCGAATCGCCGGAATTCACTGAGAACTCCCGGCGAGGGAGCGGTCATCCTGAAAATATGAGTTCGGGCGCGTGGAGAGCGCCCGACCATAGCGCGTTTTGCAAACGGGAGGTTATAACGCCTTACTTCACCTGCAAGCCCTCGATGTACTTGACCAGGTTGGCGACACGTTGCTGCACTTCGCTTTGATGTCCCTGACTGATGCTGGAGAATAGCGGACCCCACACGGGCATGTCCGCGCTGCCGTGAGCTGGGGTTCCGGCCTGTCCACGGATCACAGCTGCGACGTGCGCAGAATCGAACTTCCCGCCGTTTTTCTGAGCTAGGGCGGTCAGATCCGTCGGAGGATTTTTGAGAGCCGGGGCCGCAGGACCGTTGCCTTTGCCGTCCTTCCCATGGCAAACGGCACAATAGTTGACGAACATCTCTTTGCCGGAAGAGGCCGATGTCTTGCTGATGGGAACGTGTTTGACTGTTACTTGGGATTTCTGATCTGGGGCTGGCGCCGTTTGATCCTGAGCGACGGCAAACGCCACAGCTGCCATCAGAATCGTGGCTGCACAGCAAAATCTCATTGCACGCATAATTCCTCCTTAAAGGCAAACTGCCACAACCAAACAGTGTAGGGTGGGGATTGTAGCCTGACTGTGATCTGAATCACAAGCTCTGGTAGCGCGTAACTAATGCGCAGCTGGGTAGTGATCGGAGAGACGAGCGTCGTACACAGAGAATGAACGATGGAGCGGAGGCCGCGCTGCCGAGGTTCTAATGGATGAACTTGTAGTCGACGATCGAGGCCGCTAAGAGGTTGACTTCGTTTTCTGAATCTTGATTCTTGGTTGCCTTACTTCGCTCGTCTGCGCAACGGATCACGCGACCCTGGCACAGCACGTTGCGGTTCTTCTGGCCGGAAATTTCTTCGGGCATCTCAAACACCATCTCGACCAGGGCATTCACCGGCAACTGTTGCGGCCCCAGAAAGAGCACGCCCGTCTGACTGAGGTTTTCGATACGGCCCTCATACCAGGTACTGGTCCGGTTGATGCGGTAACGAAGCGCCTCGTCCAGCTTCAGGCGGCGGGCGCGGGGAGTCCACGAGGGCCGTTTCTCACGAGTATGGCTGCGCCGAACGACGGTTTCGGGCTTGGCATGCTCCACGCGTTTGGTGCGGCGCATGGTGCTCCAGTCATACTTGTACTCGGCTGCGCACAACAGGCAAACCTGATAGTAGTCTCCGTCCGCGCCACGACGGGGCCAGGAAAACTCGTGGGAGCACCGCCCAAGCATAAGAACATCCATGATTTTCTGCGGCATGTAGTTACTTTCGGACCCAGCGCCAAGCCCATCATCTCCCGGAGTGGGTTTCTTGCATAGGTTACTTACGTGTCGGTCAGGGGGCTGGCCCCGAGGAGAAACGGTGTTGATGCACGTGTTTATGCTGTGGAACGTTCGTCGAAAGAGAGCAACATGCGGCCTTCCCAAAGGCCTTCCGGAAGGGCAAAGTGTATGATCGCGGCATGGGAGACGCCCCTGCGCCGGAAGTGACCGCCTTCATTCTTGCTGGTGGGAAGAGCACTCGCATGGGCTCCGATAAGGCATTCGTGGACTACCAGGGCCGCACGCTGCTGGCCCGGGCGCTCGACTTGGCGCGCTCAATCACTCCCGATGTGCGTATCGTGGGAAGCACAGAGAAGTTTGCGCCCTTTGCCCCGGTTGTGGAAGATATATTCCGCGACTGCGGGCCGCTGGGCGGAATTCATGCTGCGCTGCGGTCTTCGCCGAGCGAACTCAATGTAATTCTGGCGGTGGACACGCCATTTGTCTCGTGGGCATTCTTGCAATATTTGATCAGCCATGCCCAAAGCACGCCGGAAGCGGCCGCGGTGGTTCCACGTGACGGCGAGGGCTGGCAGCCGCTGTGCGCTGTTTACCGCCGGGAATTTGCCGATGCGGCGGAGCGCTCTTTGCTTGCCGGGCGAAACCGGATCGACGGCTTGTTCGAACGCGGTCCGAACGCGAGCAGTCGATGAGGAAGAATTAGAAGGCGCTGGATTTTCGCCTACTATCTTCCGCAACTTGAACACGCCTGAGGAATTGGAGGCCGAGAAGCGCAGGGCCTGACTTCCTGCTCTGACTTTTCGAGAAACCCACCGATGCCCGATCCCGTCCAGCAGCGTTATATCGAGTTCCGCGAGGTTTCCAAAGCTTTCGGCGACAACGTGGTTCTCGATCGCGTTAGCTTCGACGTCCGGGCGGGGGAGACCGTCTGCATTCTAGGCCGCAGTGGCGTGGGCAAATCGGTTTCGCTGCAGTTGCTCATGGGTTTTCTCAAGGCAGATTCCGGCCGTGTGATCGTCGCGGGCGAAGACGTTACGGACTTTACTGAAGAACAATGGGAAGCGGTCCGAAAGAAAGTCACCATGGTCTTTCAGAATGGAGCGCTGTTTGATTCCCTTACCGTCGGTGAGAATGTGGCATTTCCCCTGCGCGAATCGCGCGACATGTCAGAAGAGCAGATCAACGAGATCGTCGATGGATTGTTGAAGATGGTGGGGGTGCAGGAGATGCGCGACCTGCTTCCGTCGGATCTGTCGACAGGTATGAAACGTTCGGTGGCGATTGCGCGGGCGCTGGCGGCGCGGCCGGAGTGCATCCTCTACGACGAGCCCACCACCATGGTCGATCCGCTGATGGCCCAACTGCTCGGCGATCTCATCGAGCGGCTCAAGCGGCAACTAGGCCTGACCAGCATCGTGGTCACGCACGATATGCGGCTCGCCCAGAAACTGGCGGACCGGGTCGTTTTCTTGTACGGAGGGAAGGCGATCTTCTTCGGTACTTACGCGGAGATGGAGAAATGCAAGGAGCCTATCGTGCAGGACTTCCTTGAGTTGGACGAGCTGAAACTGGAAGTCTGAGGCAGTGGTCGGTGGTCAGTGGTCAGTGGCCAGTAAAGCACTCACGTAATCGGATCCGTTACGGTTTCCGCCTTTTACTGTAGCCGCTGCAAGTGAGCACTGGAAGGCGCGGATATTTCTCAAATCGCGGGTCGGTAAACGAGAGCTGGCACTGCACAAACATCGAGCCGCGATCGGACCTGGTTTGCCGGGCGTGGACGCAGTCGCCGCAAAGACCAGCGTTGCTGGTGTAGTCACCGACCACTGGCCACTGATCACTGGACACTGTTTTCAGAATCCTTGCCGCACCAACTCTTCCACGGTGAGCGCGCTCTCGGCCACTTCTCGGGTCATCATCTTCTCGACATACTTTGCAATCAGATCAGCTTCGAGATTCACCGGATCGCCAGGCTTGAGAGAGTTGAGGTTCGTCATCTCGACGGTGTGCGGAATGATGGCGATGGTGCAGATTCCGCCTTCCAACTTCGCCACCGTGAGGCTGATCCCTTCAATTGAGATCGAGCCTTTGAAAACCGTATATTTCTCCACGTCCTCGGGCAATTCGATGCGTAGCCACCAGTTTTCCGAGTCGGCAATGCGCTCCAGAGCGATGAGCTTGCCGACGCCATCCACATGGCCTTGCACGATGTGACCGCCGAAGCGGCCATCGGCTTTCATGGGCAACTCCAAGTTGACCAGGGCGCCCTCGTGCATGCGCGAAAATGACGTTCGCATCCAGGTTTCAGGCGCCAAATCGGCGCAGAACGATCCTGGCTTGATGTCCAGCGCAGTGAGGCAGACCCCGCTCACCGCGACGCTGTGACCGGATTGCAGTTCTTTGGGCGCATGCTCGGCGGTAATGGTGATGCGGCGATTCTCGCCGCGTTGTTCGATGCCGGCGACGCGTCCGACTTCTTCGACGATGCCAGTAAACATTAGTACCTCAAGCAATAAGGAACATCTTAAACCCACCACGGAGGCGTTGAGACACAGAGAAGCATTTGTGAAGTTATTTTCTTCGTGCCTTAGTGCATCACGGCTCCGTAGTGGATTCACTCTTCGTAGGGATCGCGCAAATATCCCTCCACCGCGAAGTCTTCTCCGAAACGATGAAGGTGTAGATGCTTGATACGAGTTGGATCATTCGTTTGGTGGAAGCTGCCTGCGGCGAACGGAACCGATCCCATGCCCGCCATGATCTTCGGCGCGTAGTACAGAAATACCTTGTCGACTATCCCGGCGGCAAGCGCCGTGGCATTTATTGCCGATCCGCCCTCGATCATCACACTGGTGATTTCGAGTTGTCCCAGGCGCCGCAGAACGGCATGAAGGTCCGGGCGGCCATCCGCCGGTGCGAGTTGCTCGACCCCAATGCCGCGTGCCTCGAGTTCACGCTTTTTCTCATCCTCACCTGACGAATGAAAGACCAGCATATCGTTCTTGGAAGTGTTCTTATTGGCGACGCTTTGCACTAAGCGCGAATCCAGCGGCAAGCGCAGATGCGAATCCAAAATCACGCGCAGCAAGGGGCGCCGCCGCGGATTGCCGCTGCGATCGGTGAGCAGCGGATCATCCGCGAGTATTGTTCCCACGCCTACTAGAATTGCATCGCTCTGGTGACGCTGTTGGTGGACGTGCGCGCGCGAGCCCTCGCCAGTGATCCATTCGCCGGCAGGCGTTGCCATCTCAGGTTTGGATCCCGCCGCCGGTGGCGGGGCGATCTTGCCATCAAGACTCATCGCGGCCTTCAGGGTGACGAGAGGAACGCCATGGCGAATGTAACGCGCGAAGGCCTCATTCAGACGGCGGGCTTCGGCCTCCAGTCGTCCGACTTCCACGTGCACACCCGCGCCCCGCAGCTTCTCAAAACCTCGCCCGTTTACTTTGGGATTGGGATCGTGCACGGAAGCAACCACGCGATGAATTCCGGCAGCGATCAGAGCGTCGGTGCATGGCGGCGTGCGGCCCTGGTGCGAGTGTGGTTCGAGATTGATGTAGAGGGTGCCGCCTCTGGTTTTCGCGCCGGCCTGCGCGAGGGCGATCACCTCGGCGTGCTTCACGCCATCGTAGGTGTAGACGCCAGTACCCACGATGCTGCCCTGCGCGTCGACGATCACAGTGCCGACATAGGGATTTGGCGAAGCTAATCCGATGCCTTGCCGCGCAAGATCAAGAGCGCGATGCAGGAAGTTTTCGTCGCTGGCGTGGTCGGGCATCCCTGGGATAGAGCAAGTCCACCACCGAGACACGGAGACACGGAGGAGAGTAACTCCTAGAATTGTTCTCCGTGACTCCGTGTCTCCGCGGTGAAAACAGTTTTCATTCGAAGAGCGAATCCACAAACTCTTTTGGGTCGAAGGGCAGCAGATCGCCCACTTTCTCGCCCACACCGACAAACCGCACGGGCAGGCCCAATTCGCGCGAGATGGCGACCACCACGCCGCCCTTGGCGGTGCCGTCGAGCTTGGTGAGCACGATTCCGGTCACCCCCGCCGACTGCGTGAACAGGCGCGCCTGCTGCAATCCGTTTTGGCCGGTGGTTGCGTCCATCACCAGCAGCGTCTCGTGCGGCGCCCCGGGAATAATGCGCTGAGCCGTGCGATGCATTTTTTCCAGCTCGGACATGAGGCTGGCCTTGGTGTGGAGTCTGCCCGCAGTGTCAACGATGACGTAATCCGTCTTCCGCGCCGTGGCGGCTTGCAGCGCATCGAACAGCACGGCCGCGGGATCACCGCCGGGCTTGGTCTTAATCACCTCCGTGCCCGTGCGCTGTCCCCAGATTTCCAGTTGCTCGATGGCCGCCGCGCGGAAGGTATCGGCGGCGCACAGTAGCACGCTCTTGCCTTGCCCGCGGAACACCTGCGACAGCTTGCCGATCGTCGTAGTCTTGCCGGTTCCATTTACTCCGACCACGAGAATTACTTCAGGCGCGCCGTCTACTTTGTTGACCGGCCGGGAGTTCGCAGCGCTCAGAATCGCCAGCAACTCTTCTTTCAGCAGCCGCTTCAACTCCTGCACGTCCTTGATCTGTTTGCGGTCCGCCTTGTCGCGCAGCTTGCTCAGCACTTCTTGTGTGGTCGTGTTACCCAGGTCGGCGCCGATCAGCGTGGCCTCCAAATCGTCGAGCGTGTTGCGGTCAATTTCCTTGCCGAAGCCCACGACCTCGTCAATGCGCTCGGCGAGGTTCTCGCGGGTGCGCGTGACCGCCTGCTTCATGCGCTCGAAGAGTCCCGGCTTCTTTTCTTCAGTACTGCCGAACAAAGTTTGAATCATCAAGGATCCTAAAAGTTTGATTATAGCGGTCTCGTATCAGTACCGAGTACCTAGTACCGAGTACCGAGGGAACGCATTGAAAGAATTTGGCGAGATCGTGCGCGGGGAGTGTCGCTCGGTACTAGGTACTAGGTACTCGGTACTAATGACGCGCAGAGGATAAGCGGGAAATCTTAGACGCGTGTTCGTTCCAGGTTGGAAGCCTCCACAACAGGCAGCGCCGGGACCGTAGCCGGGGCGCTCGCTGACGCCTCGGCGGCCACCGGCCTTTTGATAGCGATGCTGCGCGGGATGCGAATCTCGCCGCGCTCGTAAACCGCAACCAGCGCTGCTACGGTCTCGGGATCGAGACGTTTACCGGCAAGATCACGGATGATTTTAAGCGCTTCTTCCGGAGGGTACGCGTGCTGATAAGGACGATTGGTGGTCAGTGCATCGAAAGTGTCGGCCACGGCGATGACGCGCGCCAGCATCGGAATCTGATCTCCCTTGAGACCATAAGGGTAGCCGCGGCCGTCGAGAGCTTCGTGGTGAAGCTCAATGCCGGGCAGCATTTCCGCAAGCTGAGTTACCGGACGCAGAAGATTGGCGCCCTTCGTGGTATGCGTCTTCATGACTTCGAATTCTTCGGCATTCAGCGCACCGGGTTTCTTGAGGATTCGATCTTCGATGCCGATCTTGCCCACGTCGTGGAGCTGCGCGGAAATCTGAAGCGTTTCCATGAAAGCCGGCGGAAGGCCCAGTTCTTTGCCGATCATCATCGAGTAACGCGTGACCCGGTCGGAATGGCCGCGAGTGTATGGATCCTTCTCGTCGACTGCGCCCGCCAGCATCTGGATCGATCCCAGAAACAGAGCGCGATTCTCCTCCGCGGCCCGCTTCAAATCTTCGACGAACTGTTCCAGGTCCCGCGACATGGTGTTAAAGGTTTCGGCTAATTCGCCGATTTCGGTGCGGCTGGCCAGATGAACCCGCTGCGAAAAGTCGCCCCGCGCCAGAGCCCGGCTGGACTGGGTAAGGATCTGCAAGGGATTAGTAATTCTGCGGGCCGCGACGATGCTTACGCCAATGCTCAACAGCACGGCCAGCAGGGCCAGCAGCCGCGCCGTGCGTTGCATCTCGATGACTCCGCGGTAGGCCTCCAGTTGCGGCTTCTGCACCACGACGGCCCAATCGAGCGCCATGACCGGGCTGTAGGTGCCGAGCATCTCGACATTATTGTTGCCGTCGTGTACGGCGAATTCTTTGGTGGCGGCCAACTGCGCCTTGCTGCCCTCGTCTACGAAATTGCGGACGATTTCCAGGCTCTTCATGTCCTGGCCGGTCGCATACTGCGGAGTACCGGCAGCGACCAGGCGACCCTGAGCATCCACAACATAGGGGATCAAACCGCCGCCACTGACTTCCTGCAGGCGGCGAATCAGGAATTGGAGATCTACGACCGCGCCCACCATGCCCAGAAAACGGCCGTCGTAGCTGACCGGGCTGCTCACCAGCAAGACCGTTCGCGCCGACTTGCCGTCTCCCACCTGGAGTGCCTGCCCGTTGTAGGCACGGCCATCGCGGGCTGCGTCATAAGCGTGTTGCAATTCGCGCTGCAGAAAAGCGTCTGGCGCGATCCGTCCCGCCGAGACTCCTTTGCCTTCAGAGTTGAGCAGGGTGGCATAAGCCAGTTCATCGGAGGAAGAAACAAAGTTTTCCAATAGCGCTCGCAACTCCGGCGCTTGGATGTTCTTGCCGCCGATGTCGCCACCGCTTGCCACCTGAATCGCCGACGAAAGGTTGGCCAGCATCATTCGCAGGGAGCGTTCGTGCTGGGAAAGGTCGTCGGCCAGCGACCGTGTCACCGTGTTCTGCAGAAGCATCTCGTTGGTCTTCAGCCGGTCGCGATTAATTGCCTCCACTTGCGCGGAATAGAAGTACATCGGGACAATGCTGATGATTAGTAGCACGCCGAGAATTACGTACAAAATAGGCACGCGCGCCGGATTGGGTGCTGTGAAAGACAAGTCGCTCCCCTGGCTTGGTTCTAAGGCGCCGTCGATCGAAGTGGCGGCGAATTTCACAGGTGTCTATAGAATTTTAATGGGCAAGGGTCGCTCGGAGGCGAAAACCATGAGCCGCGCCATTACGAAAGTACTAGCAGGAATGACCGTCTGGCACGGGTTTGGCAAGCAAATGCGTTGGAATCCGGCTGCCGGCTTCCGTTTCTTGCCGGTTCACGTCCTGAGCGTTTCGCTCTTGCTGCTGCGGGTCATCAGTTCGTAAATTGCTTCACGCGGAGCTTTGCCTTCGTGCAGGATGAGGTGCATCTGCTCGATGATGGGCATTTCGACGCCGCGGGCCCGCGCCAACCCCACGGCCACGGTCGTGGTAAAGATTCCCTCTGCTACCATGCCATGCATTCCCGCTAGAATCTCGGGCAGCTTCCGTCCGCGGCCCAGCTCGACGCCCACGCTGCGATTGCGGGAGAGGCCGCCAGTGCAGGTTAATACCAAGTCGCCCAGGCCCGCGAGACCAGCCATGGTTTCGGCTCTGCCTCCACAGGCCACGACCAGCCGCGTCATCTCCGCCAAACCGCGCGTGATCAGGGCTGCGACAGAATTATGTCCCAGACCGAGGCCCGCGCAAATGCCGGCGGCGATCGCGACTGTGTTTTTCAGCGCGCCGCCCAGTTCCACTCCAACGGGATCTTCATTGGTGTAAACGCGAAAGCTGGCGTGGCTGAATTCTTGCTGCACTACGCGCGCGAGTTCTTTGTCCTGCGACGCGATGGCGATCGCGGTCGGATCTCCTCGCGCAGCTTCGACAGCGAACGATGGGCCACTCAGCGCTCCGATGCGCGTTACAGGAACGCCGTCGCGGTTGCAAACCTGCGAGATCACTTCGGTCATGCGCAGCAGGGAATGTTCTTCCAGTCCCTTGGCTGCGCTGACGATCATAGCCTCGGTGGGCAGGTGGGGTCGCATCTGTTCAAACAGGCGGCGGCAATGGTGCGAGGGCATCACGCTCACCACGATGGCAGCACCCTCAAGCGCTTCGGCAAGGTCATTGCAGGGCGTCACGCACGCGGGGATGGGCTCACCCGGAAGAAACTTCTCATTCACGCCCTGCTGAGCAATGGACTCACAAACTTCTTTTTCATAAACCCAAAGTCGAACCCGATGAGTCTCTTTGCGTCCCAGAACAATCGAGAGAGCCGTGCCCCAGGCCCCAGCGCCGATGATCGCAATCTCGCTCATCCGCGCTTCGCTCCCACGCGGCTCTCCGTGCCGGCCAATAAGCGCCGTATATTTTGATGGTGCCGCGCGATGATAAGCAGGGAAGTGGCGGCCATGAATCCAAGCGTGATTGGCGCCTTGCCATACGCGTGCATCTCGTAAACCAGCAGCGGAAAGGATGCAACCGCGATAATCGACGCGAGAGAAACGTAACGAAAGAGAACCACTACTGCGATAAAGATGCCGGCGGCCACCAGTACCACCTTAGGAGCGATCACCACAAATGAGCCCAGCCCGGTCGCCACTCCTTTACCTCCGCGAAACTTCAACCACACCGGAAACATGTGGCCGAGAACCGCGAAAAACGCCGCCATGGACATCGCCTGATAAGGCAAAACGCCCTCCTGCGTTCGGCCTGCGAAGAAATATCCTATCGAGACCGCCGCGCTTCCTTTCAGTGCATCCAGCAGCAGCGTAAAGGCCCCTAGCACCGGCGACTTGCGAGAAACATTGGTCGCCCCGATATTTCCACTGCCGCTTTGACGCACATCTTCGCCGCGGAAGACGCGCACCAGCAGATAACCGAAGGGAATCGATCCCAGCAGGTAGCTCAGGGCGGCGATAATAACAAGCGTTTGCAAAGGGTGTCTTAGCTCAATCGCCTAGCGCAAAACGAATGCCGCAAGCTTCGTGTATTTTGACCCTGCGGGCGAAAGCTGACTCTGGTAAAGAAAAAACTCGCGGACTGTCATGGTACCAAACTCCGGCGGAGGCAAAGCCCCCAGTTTTTCCTGCAACCGCTGAAAGCCTCGGTTCGGGCGGTCTCCCGGCTGCTTGCGCGGCGAACCGGAACCACCTCCGCCTCGCGCCAGCGTGAGGTGCGGATTGAAAACATGCTCTTCTTTCGCAATGGCAAGCGAAGCCAGCTTTTCATCCACCATTTCAGCTAGAGGCGGCAGCCCCCGCCCAGCTTCGATGCCGACCCAGAACACTCGTGCGGCCCGCGCACTGGGAAAAAATCCATAGCCGAGGAAATTCATTTCGAATCTGCCAGCCGCAACGGTCTCCAGCACTCGTTTGATTTTCTCGACCTCTTCCTCAGGCTTTTCGCCGATGAACTTCAACGTAACGTGCAGCGATTCTGGCCGCACCCAGCGCGCATCGGGGGCAAACCCGCGCACGCCGTCGAGAAAGCGGGCGATTCGATCGCGGATTGCATCGACGATATCCAGCGCAACGAAGAGGCGCATAAAATCGCTTCTAGCTGCTAGCTCCTGGCCACTGCCCAGGCTTTATGGGTCCTCCACGCAAGCTGGAACCTGGCGGCTAGAAGCTAGGAGCTAGAAG
This sequence comes from uncultured Acidobacteriaceae bacterium, assembly GCA_963702775.1. Taxonomy (GTDB): domain Bacteria; phylum Acidobacteriota; class Terriglobia; order Terriglobales; family Acidobacteriaceae; genus Sulfotelmatobacter. The sequence continues at coordinate 452,913 of CAVPDX010000008.1, read as the reverse complement.
CTTTCCGCTCACATCAACTTCCTTCGCACCATATCCAACGCCATCGTAGTTGCGAACAGCCGGATACGTTTGCGGTCGCCAGGGAACTGGCGCTCGATCACATTCGTCCCGCTATCGCTGGCCAAAGCGTGGAACACCAAGCCCACCGGCTTCTCTACAGTTCCTCCGGCGGGACCGGCCACGCCCGTGATGCCCACCCCAAGAGTCGCCTCGCAACGGTAACGGATGCCCTCCGCCAGCGCGGCCGCCACTTCGCGGCTCACGGCTCCATGGCGTTCAATCATGTCGGCGGGCACTCCCGCCAGTTCTGTTTTTACGGCATTTGAATAGACGATGGCGCCGCCGGCAAAGTAGCGCGAACTTCCCGCGACAGACGTGATCCGCTCACCCAGCAACCCGCCCGTGCAAGACTCCGCCACGGCCAGCGTGGCATTGCGCATCTGCAGCCAGTAGCCCACGATCTGCTCCAGTGACTCGCCGTCGCGCGAGAACACGGCATCATCGAGTTCTTCCTCAACCGCATCGGCTGCTTCGTCCACACGCGTCTGCGCCGCTGCCATGGTTTCGGCGCGCGAGTTGAAATGCAATTGAACTTCTCCCGCTCCCGCCAGAATGGTGGTCTGCACCTCGGCAAACTGTTTGTAGATGGGCGCCACGCGCGCATCCACCTGAGATTCGCCGAGCATGGCCACCTTCAACACGCGAGTGGCCAGGAATGCGGCAGGTAACTTCGCCCGCAAACGCTCGCGGCACTCCGCTTCAAACAACGCCTTCAGTTCGTGCGGAGGCCCGGGCAGCAGGATGACGATGCGCTCGCGTCCATCGAATTTGCCGCTCAACCACTGTCCCGGCGCAGTTCCATTCGCGTTCGGCAACACCACCGCTCCCTCGAGAACGTCCGCTTGCTTGGCATTGTTGGGATACATTTTCCAACCGCGAGTGGAGAAGCGCCGCTCAATACCGACCAGAACCTCCTCATCGCGCCGCAGAGAAAGGCCCAAGGCCTCAGCCACAGCTTCGCGGGTAAGATCATCTTCAGTCGGCCCCAGACCGCCGCTGAAGATCACGATCTCTGAGCGAAACAGCGCATGTTGCGCGGCCGCAATCAGGCGCTTGAGATCGTCGCCCACCACGCTCTTGAAAATAACTTCAACGCCCAACTGATTGATCTGCTCGGTGAGATACAGAGAGTTCGTATCCATGCGGAAGGGCGTCAATAGCTCGGAGCCGACCGCGATGATCTCAGCGTTCACGGCTAGAAGTGTAAATGAAAAACGCAGCTCCAGCTGTCAGTTGTCAGTTTTCAGTAATGCAGTCGCGGTTTTTCTGAGACCTGAGAACTGAGAACTGTTTCCAGCTACTCCGGTAGCAGCGGGAGCCCCGGAATGTTCCATGAAAGATGATGAACCGCATCGTTAGTCGCCAGAATCACGCTGCGACCCGGCGCGAAGGCCAGCCCCACTAGTCCATGGCCGGCAACTTCCAGGCTGGCTTTGCCTTGCGGGGTGATCTTCACAATGCCACGCCTGCCGGAGAGGGATGCAGCCACATATAGATTGCCTGTCGAGTCAAAAGCCACGCCTTGGGGCCGACCCAGGCCGCGGAAGAATGTATGAACCGTGCCCTGCGGATCAATTCTGTGCACGCAGTCGAAGCTCGATGTGGTAGGACCGGTCACAAACAAGTCTCCCTGCGGACCGAAAGCCAGGTGATAGGCCGAGACGCTGGGCTCCAGTGTGGCGAACACAAATACCTGCTGGTCACGGCCAATCTTGAAAATCGTGCCGCTGCGGTCCCCCACGTAGAGGTTCTGATTCCGGTCAAAAGCTATGCCCGTCGCGACGCCCATGCCCTCGGCATACGTCGTCATGTTTCCATTTGGCGCTACGCGATAAACTGCCCCGTCATGTCGCGAAGAGACATACATCTGCCCCTGGCGGTCGAAGGCAATCGCGGTCGCGTTCATCATCTCGACGACGAATGGCTTGACGGCATAGTTGGTATCGATCTTGAAGATCGCGATCGGGACCTTTTGGCCCCGTGAACCCGAAAACGTCGCGTAGATATTGCCTTGCGCATCGAGTGCTGGATTAGTCACGGGATGCAAATTCTCGGCGATGGGCACGGCTACCTTGACGGTGTGCGGATTGCTGACATGTCCATCGGTGGCAACCACCACCGGGCCCGAAGTCGCTCCTTCGGGGACACGGGCGACGAGAAAAGCATCCGAGCTGATCACCACACCACCCTCAACCTCGCCAAACTGCACGCGGGGGCGCTGGTACTGCGGGGGCCGCAATCCCGAGCCCACAATGCGGACTTCTCCTCCGGCCAGCGCCAGCACCGGCGATACGGACTCGATGTGCGGTCCACCATTCACGCTTTTCTTACCCAGGATGCGGTCGGAGAATCCCATGAGGAAAACACTCGCACTACCTTAGAAGACCAAAGTGCAATAAGAGATGCACGATTCCCAGCGCGTAGAGACCGGCGGCCATGTCGTCCAGCACAATCCCGGCGCCTTCCGGGAGCGCCTCCAATTGTCGCACCGGCGGCGGCTTTACGATATCGAAGACACGAAAAAGTATAAAGCCCACCAGAAAAGATTTCCATGCAAGCGGCACTGCGACCAAAGCCACCAGTTGACCCGCAACCTCATCGATCACCACAAACTGCGGATCTTTCGTTCCCGAGCCGCGCGCCACCAGCGTAGATGCAGGAATGCCGATCAGTGTGACCGCGACCGCCAAGGCGATAGCAACCGGCGTCCGGAACGCAGGCGGTAGCGCATAGGCCAGCGCTGCCCACAATAACACGGTCGCTGCCGATCCCCAGCTCCCCGGCCCCGGCCGCAACCGGCCGATGCCGAAGAACGTGGCGACCAGCATCGCCCAGCGTGGGGTTCGGTCGAACGTGGCGGCGTTCATGCAGTCTTAACAGCATCAGTGGGAGTAGCGCCGCCGTCCTCGGCGGCTGTGGCGCGGCCATCCCGCCCGCACACTTTCTCACCATCCTCAAGCGTGCCTTTCATGGTTCTCCCTCCGAGTCTTCCGGCGTGTTCTCTCTGATCGGCTCGTCTGCGTCCGTCACCGGCGATGCAATTACATACTCTCCGCTCGCCCACTTACCCAAGTCGATTGTGCGGCAACGGTCGCTGCAGAAGGGAAACTCCGGATCGCCGTTCTTCACGGCTTTCTTACAGATTGGGCAGCGCAACTTCAGAGTGCGTTTGCGAGGCATGGCCAGGGAATGTTCCAGGTTCTTGCCGAATCACATTTTCAGAGCGAACAGCCTGCTATACGATTCTCGCCACCAGGTCGTAGTCGTGCGCTTCGGTGATCTGGCAGCGATAAAACTCGCCGGGCTGCGGCTCGGTGTCCTCCGGAAAGTCGTTCACGAAGACTTTGCCGTCGATTTCGGGTGCATGCATCGAAGTGCGGCCTTCCATCAGCAAATCGGTCTCGTCCGACGTTCCCTCGAGCAGCAGGTCGAACTCCTGTCCCACGAGCTCTTTCTTTTTCTTCTTGCTGATCTGGCGCTGGATTCCCATCAGATGCTTGCGTCGCCGATCGATCTCTCGGGGTGAAATCTTCTTCCCCAATCCGTATGCGTCGGCGCCTTCTTGATCGGAATAGCCAAAGGTTCCCATCCAGTCGAACTGAGCTTCGCGCACGAATTCGCACAGCTCTTCAAATTCTTTCTCGGTTTCTCCCGGAAAGCCCACAATGAATGACGTGCGCAAAGTGAGGTCACGAATGGCGCGGCGCATCTTATGAATCGACCGCATGAAAACGTCTGAGCCGCCTCCGCGCTTCATGCGCTTCAGCACCCCCGCCGACGCATGCTGCAGCGGCACATCCATGTAAGAACAAATCTTCTTTGATGATGCGATCGTCTCCAACAATTTGCCCGTGATCTTGTTGGGATAGGCATAGAGAAAGCGGATCCAGCGCAAGTCTTCAATCTTGGCGAGCTTTTCGAGCAGCAGCGCCAAACCATCCTTCAGACCGAAGTCTTCGCCGTAGCAGGTCGTGTCCTGCCCGATCAGAGTGATCTCACGCACGCCGGCCTGCGCCAATCGCTCGGCTTCCGCTACCACCGACTCGAAGCGCCGCGAACGAAACTGTCCCCGTAACTGCGGGATGATGCAAAATGTGCAGGGATGGTCGCAGCCTTCCGCGATCTTGATGTACGCCGTGGATTTTGGCGTCGCCAGAATGCGCGGGGTCTCGTCGTCATATAAATAGTTGGGCAGGTCGGCGATAGCGCCATCCCACTGTCCGCGAGAGAATCGTCCCTGCGCCGCCCGAGCATCGCCCTCGGCTCGCGAAGGCAACACCACGAACGGAGAAGCTCCTTGTGCCGGAGCCGCTGCAACGCCCGTCGCCGCGAGGATGTTCTGCAACTCTCCGGTCCCAACAACGGCATCGACTTCAGGAATTCGCTTGCTGATTTCATCGCGAAAGCGTTCCACCAGGCATCCCGCCACGACCAGCTTCTTCGCTCGCCCCGAGGTCTTGTGCTGAGCCATTTCAAGGATCGTGTTCACCGACTCCTGTTGCGCGCTTTCGATGAACGAACAGGTATTGACCACGATCACGTCGGCGTCCTCGGCCCGAGGTGAGAGTTCGGCTCCGGCCCGCACCAGTAGGCCCATCATCACCTCACTGTCGACGAGATTCTTGGGGCATCCCAAGCTGACAAAACCCACTTTCTGTGGACGCGCACCCTTTGCAGGGTCACTCGGCACGGCGTCGGTGGTTTTTTCGCTGGAACGTGAGATAGTGAGGCTTTTCGAGGGCATGCAATCACATTATTCTAACATTCGCTGACGGCATTCCCAGAGAACCACCGCCGGACCCAGCTCAAAGTGCGGTTGACCTCGGCACCACAAAAGATAGTGCCTGTGGAAGAAAACTCCTTTCTTCATGCTACCCTAGGGCCTTACCGAAGAAAAAGTAAGTCCCGCATCCTGGAGGGGAAATGTCTGGGAAACTGGCCGTAATCGCAGTCCTGGCTGTGACCACTATTCTTGGGGCCTTCGCATCGGCCCAGGAAGAGAAGAACGAAGTTACCGGCATGATTGGCCGCATCTTCATTAGCGACCAGGGCATTCAGGGTCCGAACGCGCCGGCCGTCAACCCTTTTGTCCGCTCCGGCAAAGGGCTCACGTTCGAAGTGAATTATGCACGCCGCTTCCTGGCCACTCCCATCTTTGCCGTCTCGGGAGAAGTGCCTGCGGTATTCAATCTGGATGAGAAACTCAATTCCGGCGGCAACGTCGTTCCCGCTAAGTACAAACAGATCTTCGTTACGCCTTCTGCTCGCGTGAACTTTTTTCCCGAGACTGCAGTTTCGCCCTGGCTCAGTGTTGGCGGCGGCTTCGCCCACTTCAGCGAAAGCAACAACCTTATCTATTACGGGACCAACCCCGGCGGCTCCAAGACTTCGGGAGTACTTCAGATCGGCGCGGGTCTGGACGTCAAAGTCTGGCACAAGTTCGGCATTCGCGGCCAGGTCCGCGACTTCTATTCGGGCACGCCGGATCTACCCCTGGCCGACACGGGCAAGACCCGCCAGCACAACTACTTCGTCGGCGGCGGCGTGGTCTACCATTTCTAGTCAATCTGCGGGGTCTGATGCTGCTGCATGATCCGTAGATGAGGCGACACTATCACGGAAGGTCAGAACTTACTTCTTAGCTGCTGACTCTACTTCTTCATACAACTCCGGCAATCGTTGCGCGTCGTCCGCGGAATTTCCGAAGCGCGCCGATTCGTAAGCGTCCGTGAATTGCCCGACCCGCACGCGCAACCGCTCATCTGCGATGACGCGCACAAATTCCTGGGCCGTTTGCGTTGTGGATTTCCGCACCCCACGCCGGGCCAGATAGCGAGCCATGCGCTCATACCACATCGCAGCCCCTTGATCCGGTGACCGCTCGGGATGTGCCTGCAGGCGTCTCCTGCGAATCATCCGTGCAATCCGCCCGGCATTGGCCAAACCCAGCAAGAGGAACGCAGCCGCAGCGCTGACTCCTAACCACTTTCCCGGCGCGTGCTCCACGCTCCGCTGGCTCTTTCGCGCCCAGTTCAACATGCGCGCATAGCGCAGCCGTGCCCACATGCGTGCCCGCTCCATTGAACTGCGTGTGCCGCTCATCACCGACTGGCCCAGAAGCGACTGATGCGATGAGTCATAACTGATGACCCACTCCCGCCAGAACGATGACGCCGCGTCCAGATACAACATCACCCGGCCCCAGCCTTGCGGTGATCCGACGCCGCTGTCTGGCGTGGGGTCAAACGTGATCCACCCGTAGCCGGGGAAATAGGCTTCCACCCAGGAGTGGGCATTCCTTGCCCGGACCACGTAGTTATCTGTGACGTCGTTGAATTCGTCGCTGACGAAGCCGTTCACCACGCGAGATGGAATGCGCAGCGTGCGCAGCATTACGGCCATGGAAGATGCGAAGTACTCGCAGTGCCCTTGCTTGCGCTCGAAAAGGAAGTTCGCCAGGGGATCGGCGACCGGCGAGCCGGGCAACTGCAGCGTGTATCCGTAATGCGTCTGCAGGTAGTGTTCCAGTGCCACCGCCTTGTCGTAGTCATTTGAAGATGATCCCGCAATCTGCGCCGCCAGCTGCGGAATCCGCGCATCGAGTCCCGGTGGCGTTTGCAAATAGGCCAGAGCAAATTGCGGAATATAATCTCCGGCCTGCCGCAGCTGCTCGGGAGAAGGCGTAGAGATGTCGGAGTCAGCCTCATAGAGGCTCACTGCACGCTCGCCATCAAGATTGGAGACCGCCCCGCCCCGGTCGATCTGCATCGCGCGATAGGTTCCGCTTACCCGGCGCGCCCAGGGAGCGAGAAAGAAAACGTTAGTGCCGATCGGCTCCATCAACACGCGGTAATGAATCAGCCGATTCGATCCTCCCGCCATCGCCTCAGTGCGCGCCAGCGCAGCCTGCGCTACTCCCTGGCCGAAAAGCGGCACGGGGAATCCTCCATATTCATCCCGCGGCAACTCGTATTGCCCACGCGGATTCGACCAATTCTTGCCGTCGAAATCCGCCAGAGCTACGCCGCGCCAGTGCAGCGCATAGCGGCCATGTTGATCTCCGTCGATCTGGATGTGCATCACCACCGCGTTCGACTGCTGGATCTGCCCGATCCCGCCCAACTGCACCCGATCGCTGAAGCCCGTAGAAAAATCGGTACCGAACGAGTAGCCGCCGAGATAGCCTGCCGACATGCGAGGCAAAAGAAAAAACACAGCCGCCGCACCTACCAGAATCATTGCCACCAAGGCCGGCGTCATACGCACCAGCGAGAAGGCCAAATGCCGGTGCTCCTGCACATCGCTGGAATGTCGCGCCTGAAAGCCCGCGGCTCGCCCCGACCGCCTCATCTCCATCAGGATGAATGTCGCCACCGCCGTCAGCGTGAACCCGGCAAAGAAAAGCAGGAACACGCTGTCCACGGTTAACACCGCCGAAGCCAGCACCATCAGGAAAGCCAGGACCGCCAGCATCGTATAGTCGCGATCGCGGCGCAGAGAAAATGATCGCACCACCACGGCGAATAGCACCAAGTGCACCGTCGCAGTCAGGAAGCTGCGGGAGAGCAGGAAGTAATCCACGCCATAGAAAGCGAAATATCCTACGGTCAGTGGCGTAGTCCAGCGCTCCGAAATCACAATCCGTCGGCTCTGCGCCAGCAAATAGCCTCGGAACGCCAAAGCCGCTCCTGCCAGCAGGATCGCCGGCAAACCCAGCCCGCCAGTACTTGCTAGTGACCCAAACCCCATCAGCACAAGTAGATAAAGCGACAGCTCAAAGTAAGTGTTGATCGCCTGGGAAACGGGAATCAAGCCGGGTTTTTGATTCGGTTGCGGCATTGAGTGTCGCGGGTGAAAACTGCAGAGCCGATCCGCCTTAAGACGTCATTCCTCCTAAGGTCGAAATTCTATTGTTCGACATTATCCAACGATAAGGGAAGGCTTTCCTGCGCGATTCTTGCACCAAAAGTCACATGGCTTTCGATCACGGCGCCGGAGACCAGGTGGGTGTCGACGGCAGGCAACGAAGAAATCAGCTTCCCTTTGTTAGAATGATTCCAGTCAGGCATCGGTCTCACGCGACGTACTCTCGCCAACCCCGCCAGGTCCGGAAGGAAGCAACGGTAACGGGCTCTTGCGTGTGCAGTGGGCCCCCGGTGCCTGGCTTATTATTTCCGTTTCCGATATCGAGCGTTTTCCACTCGTACCCGCCCAGCAGCCCGATTCCCATAAATCTTTACACTCTTTTTACTGCCCTTTACGCAAGGAGCCGCCTCCCGACCGTTATTCATATAGACGCACGGCAAGAACTCATTGCCCCGCCATGGGAGTGAAAATGCAAAAGACCTCATCCACTGCAAGTATTCCTGATGTCACAATTCGCGTGTCTGGAAAATTACTCCTGGGCCATCTTTCGTATCTCGATCAACTGGTGCAAACCGCAGGGGCGTGCGAGTTGTGGGTATTGCTTGATCTGCAGAACCTGGAGGAAATCGATCGTGCTGCACTGCTTTATCTCCTGCGCGGAGAAGGCTACGCCTTCGATCTGATCGCGTGTCCCAATTTCATTCGCGAATGGATGTCGCACGAACTCTCCCGTCAGGCCGCATAAGCCCACGCGGGTTCCCGGCATTTGGGATGCGCTGGTGGACTTGCAGTTCGGCCTCCCTTATAGTCAACGCGATTCCGCTCGCTCGGGCTCACCTCCGAGTTCTGGCGTCTTGCCTGAACCAACCCAGCCTGGAACAAACTCAGTTAGACATTCTCCGTCCAATCCTGCAAAATACTGAGTCTCATAATTAGAAACTCCAGCAACCGACTCAGGAGCAATCATTGGCTAATCCGATCCGTGTAAAAATCAGTGCCCTCGGCACCTACGTGCCACCCAAACTTCTCACCAACGCCGACCTGGAAAAAATGGTCGATACCACCAATGACTGGATTTTGTCCCGCGTCGGCATTCGCGAACGCCACATCGTCGAAAAAGGCGTAGCCACCAGCGATCTTGCCGTCGAGGCCGCCAAGAAGGCTCTCGCGCAGCGTGGTCTGGCTCCCAGCGACCTCGACGCCATCATCGTCGGCACGGTCACGCCCGACATGTTCTTTCCCTCGACCGCCTGCCTGGTTCAGCACAAGCTCGGCGCTCAGGGCGTTTGGGGATTCGATCTCTCAGCAGCCTGCTCCGCTTTCGTTTACGCGGTGCAGACAGGAGCGCAATTTGTCGCCTCCGGCACTCATAAGCGGGTGCTGGTGATCGGCGCCGACGTGATGTCTTCGATCATCGATTACACCGACCGCGCCACCTGCGTGATCTTCGGCGACGGCGCGGGCGCCGTGATTTTGGAACCCTCCGAAGACGAGTCCGTTGGCCTGATCGACTTCATCCACGAAATCGACGGCTCCGGCGGATGCTTTCTGTACATGCCGGGCGGCGGCAGCCTGAATCCGTCGACGCACGAAACCGTAGACAAAAAGATGCACGTCGTTCATCAGGACGGCCAGCAAGTCTTCAAGTTCGCCGTGCGCAAACAAACCGAAGCCTGCCTGAAGTTGCTCGAGCGCAACGGCCTCAAAGGTTCCGACATCGACGCCTTCATCCCCCATCAAGCCAACCTGCGCATCATCAACGCCACGGCTGATCGCCTCGGCCTGCGCCCCGAAAGCGTGATCGTCAACATCGAGCGCTACGGCAACACCACAGCCGGCACGATACCGCTAGCCATGAGCACGGCCATCGAAGAAGGCAAGCTGAAGAAGGGAAGTCTGGTGCTAATGGCCTCGGTAGGCGCAGGATTTACAGTAGGCGCATCGCTCCTACGCTGGGCATTTTAAGCATGCTTGTGTGGGGATTGCATAGTGTGGGGACGGCCGCCTCGGCCGTCCCGCCAAGCGCAGCGAGGCGTTTGGGTGGCGCAGCGCCTCAGCGCTGCGATTAACGCATCCCGCCAATTAGCTATTAGCTCTGTCATCCTGAGCGAAGCAGTTCCGCAGTCGAAGGATCCCTACTGGGCTGCTGCCCCCTGTGCTGCCTCAGGGAATTCTCCCCGAATTCTCCCCGCGCGGTCAGCATCGTGAGAATGCCCTGGCGCGTATCAGGCGCTAGGCCCGCTCGCATGTCCACGCTCGTGAAAACGAGTCAGCCCCCATGGCTTGAGGACAATCTAATCTTGTTCGCCGGACTAAGTCTGTGACGTGTGAGCATCCCAACTCGAGCCAAAACCGTGCTTGAGTGGGCACCCGTCCTAGCGAACGCTGGCAGCCAAGACAAGCACGTACCCAACGACAGAAAGGTATCCGAGGGCGAATAAAGAGATGGCGATTACGCTTAGCGGCATTTCAACCCTACGAACACTTATCGCCCGCATCAGATGTTGCTGCTGCTTGCTCCTCAAACTATCTACTATCTTTCCCTTGAACGGCGAAATGGTGTTCCCATCCTCGTCCTTGACCTCCGCCCCGATGCTTAAGGCAATGCCGAAGAGGTTAACGCTGCTTTCAAGGAAATCTGTCTTGCTATCCGAATGAAGCGCGTAGGACTCCAGAAAATTGTGCAACACAGAACCCACCAAGGAAGCCCAGAGACAGGCGACTGAAATTGCCAAGCTATCAAACAGAAGTCGGTTGGCAAACGGGTCTGTCAGAGGTTTCTGATACAAAGCTCCAGCACCAGATACGGCAAGTGCTAGCGAACCTGCTGTCAAGACCGCAAGTTTTTCATGGAAATTAGTACTCGCACCTGTACTCTGAGTCTGGGACGCTCGGTGAGAGTCGAACGCCTGCTTCACTCTCGCAACAACCTCGGGCGGGATAGACTTCGGCTCTGTCATGTTGTTCCACCAGTATGGGGGCTGGCCCACCTTTGCATCACTAAGGCTGAGGGTGCCCCACCCTTCGCGATTTTCGAAGGGTGGGCACCACGGACGATGGTATCAGGGCTCGGGCGGAAGATACCCCAGCCTTGACGCGGACTCTTAGGCGGCGGTGACCTGAGGAACCAGGAGTCGAGGCCATCGGGCCTAGCCACCCAAAGAATTTCCACAGGCCTAACTTGTTCATCTGCCCTTGCGCACAGCCCACGACTTGCGCAATCATGGTCGAGGCCGCAACGGTTGGCACAAGCCAATTCGTCGCGTCCCGAAGTCCTTTGTTTCCAAGATCTTAGTATCTAAGCTCTTTGACATCTAGATTTTGCCGGGAAAAACACCGTAACGTGATGATTCCAAAGATTATGCAGAAAGGGGGGGAGGGGGGTTACCGCCCCATTTTCGGTGCATTCTCAGCTCAAAAGTGAGCCCTCCAACACCCGCCGCAACGAAGCTCCAAACTTTATTTTCAGGCCGAAATCCACTACGGCCGCGTCATCCTCTCAGGCCTAACCAACTGATCAAACTCCTCACCCGTAAGATAACCCAGCTTCAACGCTGCCTCGCGCAGGCTGCTGTGCTCCACATGCGCAGTGTGGGCGATTTGCGCGGCCTTGTCGTATCCCACCTTCGGCGCCAGCGCGGTCACCAGCATCAGCGAGTTCTTCACGTACCAATCCACCTTGGCGCGATCGACCTCGATGCCCTTGATCATGTACTCGACGTACCCGTGGCAAGCGTCGGCGATCAGCGTGACCGAGTGCAGGAAGTTGTAAATGATCACCGGCTTGTACACATTGAGTTCAAAGTTGCCCTGAGAGCCGGCGAATCCCACCGCGGCAGTCGCGCCGTGAACCTGCACGCAGACCATGGTCATCGCTTCACACTGCGTTGGATTCACCTTGCCCGGCATGATCGAAGATCCAGGTTCATTTTCCGGAATCGAAAGCTCGCCCAAGCCGCAGCGCGGACCTGAAGCCAGCCATCGGATATCGTTCGAAATTTTCATCAGAGATGCAGCCAGTGTTTCCATCGCGCCTTGCGCGAACACGATCTCATCATGCGCCGAGAGCGCCGCGAACTTGTTACCGTGCGAGCGGAAGGGAAGTCCGGTGAGTTCAGCAATCTTCTTCGCAGCCCGCTCCGCAAATTCGGGATGCGTATTCAAACCTGTCCCCACAGCAGTTCCGCCGATAGCGAGATCGTAGAGTCCCTCGAGCGCCTGTTCCAAACGCCTGATGTCGCGCTCCAGCAGGCTGGCCCAGCCGCCAAACTCCTGCCCAAACGTCAGCGGTACGGCATCCTGCAAGTGCGTGCGGCCGATCTTTACCACATCGTTAAATTCTTTTGCCTTCGCTGCGATTGCATCGTGCACATTCTTGATCGCGGGAATCAGCGTGTTCTTCACCCGGTCGGCGGCGGCAATGTGCATCGCCGCCGGAAAGGTGTCGTTCGACGACTGCGACATATTCACATGGTCATTGGGATGGATCGGCTTCTTCGATCCCAGCTCGCCGCCGGCAATTTCAATGGCGCGGTTCGCGATGACCTCATTCACGTTCATGTTGGTCTGCGTGCCGCTGCCCGTCTGCCATATGCGCAGCGGAAACTGGTCGTTCAGCTTGCCCGCAATCACTTCGTCGGCCGCCTGCACGATCAGCTTGGCCTTGTCCGCGGGCAGCTTGCCCAAATCCTGATTCACCAGCGCGCACGCCTTCTTGAGGATGCCGAATGCTCGGATCAGCTCCGGCGGCATGGTGTCGCGCCCAATGTTGAAGTGCAGCAGCGAACGCTGCGTCTGCGCCCCCCAATAAACGTTGGCCGGGACTTCGATCTTTCCCATGCTGTCGGATTCAATGCGGGTTTGCGTGGCTGGTTCTGCGGCGATTGGCATAATGTGTCCTTAAGAGTCGCGATGGATGAGGTAACCGGGAAATTATATCGCGGGCCCAACGTCTCTACTGTGATCGGGAACACATCAACTTGTGATGTGCACGTGCGCGATGTTCGCAGGCGGACGGATTACGCTTTAGGCTTGCAGAAAAGTATCCACTCGGATACACTGAAACAACTTGAATACATTCCTGCGGTCGTCCGATTTCGATGCGTGGCTGTCCAATCTAGCCGACAAAAAAGCAAAGGCCAGAATCCTGGCTCGACTTAAAGCGCGACACTGGGAAACTTCGGCGATTGCGAAGCGGTCGGCGAAGGCGTTTCCGAGATGCGCGTTCATGTTGGGGCGGGGTATCGCTTTACTACACGCGGACGAAATCGACCGTCTATGTTTTGTTGGCTGGTGGCGTAAAGGCATCTCAACCGAAAGACATCGCGAAAGCGAAACAAATGGCTCGCGAACTCAAAAAGGCAAAACCATGAAGAAAAGGAAAACAACCTATAAACCATTCGACGCGGCGGCGTATCTCGACAGTGATGCAGTCATTGCGGAATATCTTTCGGCAGCCGCCGAAGACCCCAACCCCGATGTATTCGTAGCCGCACTGGGCGACGTGGCAAAGCGCGAGGCATCGCCCAGATCGCCAAAGACGCAGGACTGGGCCGGGAGAGCCTGTACAAAACTCTGAGTGCAGGCGCACACCCACGGTTTGAAACCATCAATTCTGTTCTGCACGCCTTGGGCGTGAAATTCGCCGTGGTTGCCGCGCGCGAATCCTAAATCCGTCGCTATTTAGTGCCTCGCGTTGGCAAATGGGAGTTTGCCGTGTCTTTGCTCGAACTGTTTGATCAGTTCCGTTTCGGCTTCCCTGGGGACGGCTCTCCCCGTAACCTTCCAGCACACGAGTAAATCGCCCGAGTCACGCAACTGCCAGATGCGTCTTCCGCCCGAGTGCCCGGAGTTCCTTCCCTTGCCGAACCGCATGTATTTTCCCAGCCGGTCCCTGAGAGTCTCGGCGATGTCGCGTCCTCCCGCCTTGCCAATATTCAATACGACCGTGCCCTCGACCCATTTTCCCTGTAGATCGCTGACTTTTTCGTTTGTATATTTTTCGCACCCGGTGCCCTGAGGACGAAAGGCCGGGGGTGCAAGGTCACGCCGCAATATGAGATACACGCCTGGTTCGTCCGGCACCTCGCGACAACTCGATACCTGAAGCGCCGAGACCGTAACTTCGCCAATGAATCCGGCGTGCCGAATGTCATCGATGGTTACGAAGTTCATTAAGTTAGCCCGGCGGTCGGCTAGAATTAAAGTATACCAATGCCGAAAGTCAAAAACCTCCTACCTCCCATTCATCCCGGCGAGATTCTCCGCGCCGAATTCATGGAGCCCCTCCATCTCAGCATGAACCGGCTGGCGCTCGATCTCCGCGTTCCCGTCACGCGCATAGCCGAGATCGTCCACGAGCGTCGCGGCGTCACGCCTGACACGGCCCTGCGGCTCGCCCGCTACTTCAACACCAGTGCGAGATTCTGGCTGAACCTTCAGTCCGCCTACGATCTTGAAGTTGCGCAGGACAAGCTCGCTCGCGCAATTGAACGCGAAGTTCGCCCCGGAACTTTCGCGCTTGCGGACGCCACTTCCTAACCTCCCATCACTCGGCCGCCTACGTGCTAGAATCATCGGTCTCTGGCCTACGCCAATGCCCGACTTCCTCACCGCCGAAGACGTTGCAACGCTGCCCAAGGCCAAGGCCGTTCCCCATCCCGAGGTGCACACCGACGTTCTCGTGATCGGAGCCGGGCCCACCGGCCTGGCCTGCGCCATCGAAGCCCAGAAACTCGGGCTTAAGGTCGTTGTGCTCGACAAGGGCTGCCTGGTGAATTCGCTTTTTCACTATCCCGCAGGAATGGTGTTCTTTACCACGCCCGAGCTTCTCGAAATCGGCGAACTCCCCTTCACCACCGCGAACCAGAAGCCTACCCGCGAGGAGGCTCTCGAGTATTACCGCAAAGTTGCCGAGCATTACCGCGTCGACATTCGCCAGTACGAATGGGTCAAGACGGTCATGGGCGATGACGGAAACTTCAGCATCACCGCTACCGACCGTGCCGGCCGGCCCCACGACTACCACACTCGCAAAGTGATCGTTTCCACGGGTTACTACGACCTCGCCAATCAACTCAACCTGCCCGGCGAGGAACTGCCCAAGGTAGCGCACTATTATGCCGAGGCTCATCCTTACTACGACACCGATGTGCTGGTGATCGGCGGCAAGAATTCCGCGGCTATCGCCGCGCTCGATTTGTGGCGGCATGGCGCCCGCGTAACCCTGGTGCATCGCGAATCCCGCATCCACCACCATGTGAAGTATTGGATTAAGCCTGATCTGGAGAACCGTATCAAGAATGGGGATATCGAAGCCTACTTCGACAGCCAGGTGCAGGAAATCGGAATCGACCACGTCGTCATCGTCACCCCGCGCGGGCCCATCCGCCTGAAGAATGACTTCGTGCTCGCTCTGATCGGCTACCACCCCGACTACGACTTTTTACGGAGCATGGGCATCGAGCTTTCCGAGGAGCAATGCCGCCCGGTCTGCGATCCGGTCTCGCTGGAGAGCAATGTGCCCGGGATTTATGTGGCGGGAGTGATTGTCGCCGGATCGCGAACCAACGAAATCTTCATCGAGAACGGCCGCTTCCACGGCAAGCAGATCGCCGCCGACCTGAAGCTCAAACTGCAGCCGGAGTTGTGAATGAAGATGTCGCAGAGACGTAGCTTGCTACGTCTCTACGGAGATGCGCTATCGGGAACCCGGGAGCCGGTCAATTTTGGCGGCCATGATGAAATCGCTCTCGGTGAGGCCGTCGATCTTGTGCGTCCAGAGCGTGATCTGCGCCTTGCCCCAGCCCAGCAGAATATTCGGATGATGGCCTTGCTCTTCGGCCAGCGCGCCCACGCGATTCACGAAGTCGAGCGCCTGCTTGAAATCGGGAAATGTAAAGGCGCGCGTGATGTGGTGGTGCTCGACCACTTCCCACTGCGGGACGATCTTGTGCAGCGCCTCGAGTTCCTTACCCTTGAGCGGCGGCGTTCCGCCCCGGCAGGGCACGCATTTTTTGTCGGCTAGTTCGGTCATGGAGAAGTATTGTACTCGGTTGGTGGCCCCCGAGGGTTAGAGTAGGCTTTCGAGGTCGCGGGCGCCATGAACTACACGGAGAATCCTGATCTCCTCCTCTTGCTCGCGATAGAAGATCAGGTGTTTCGGAAAGCCGGCGATGGGCATCCGTCGTACGCCCTGCAGTTCACCGGCGCTGAAACCGCATTTTGCCCCCGAGCGGGGATTCTTCTCAATGCGAATCAGAGCTGCAGTAACTTGATATTCCCATCGTCTGGCCAATGTGTGGCCTGAACGCTGTTCGTACCAGTCGGCTTGCTCCTGAATGTCGCTGACGGCGACATCAGTGAGGCGAAGCTCGACACGATTCATTTCTTGCCAGCCTGCTTGCGTAGAACGGCGAGCAGACCCTTCTTGCGGACTTCCGTCAGGGAAAGTTCTATCGTAGGCCCCTTGGCGGCTGCGATGAGGTCCTGTTCGAGGGAGTGGAGCCGCCGTTCCTTATCTTGGCGGATTAGTTCTCGGATGTATTCGCTGGGCGTACCCCAATCGCCCGAAGCAACTTGCCCTTCAACGTATTGTTTCAAGGGCTCGGGCAGTGAGATGTTAAGAGACGTCATAGCCATACCGTCATATTATGACAGTTTATGAAAGTTAGCAAGACAACCTCATTCTTCTTTGCCAGCCGCCCCCCCCGGCGACACCTGCCTAGAACGGAATATCTTCATCTGTGATTGGACCAGACGCCGCTCCCGCGTGCTCGGGCTCCGGCGCGCGCTGATCGAAGTTGTTGCCGCCGCCAGCCGCTGCGCTTGCCCCGCGCGAACTGCCGCTGGACTCTCCGCCGCCTTCGCCGCGGCCGCCGAGCAGGATCAGATCGCTGGCTACCACTTCGGTCATATACTTCTTCTGGCCGCTGGTCTTATCGTCCCAAGAGCGGGTTTGCAGGCGGCCTTCGATGTAGACTTTGCCGCCCTTCTTCAGATACTCGCCCGCGATCTCGGCAAGGCGCTGCCAGAGCACAACGTTGTGCCACTCGGTGCGGTCCTGCCATTCTCCGGCCTTGTCTTTGAAGCGCTCGTTGGTGGCGATGGTGAGCTTGGCCACGGGCGTGCCTTGCGGCGTGTATTTCACTTCTGGATCTTTCCCAAGATTACCGATCAGTTGAACCCGGTTCAGACTCTTTCCAGCCATGGGATGCTCCTTTGCAGGGAACTATAGCAGAATGCAGAGCCCAATAAATGGGGCAGCCCGCAAGATAAACGGCAATGGTGCCATTCCGGGAGGAGTAATTTCCGACTCGGGCGAACTCTGCATTGTAAGTCGCTCGTCTCTGGACGGAAGCCGGAAGCCGAAGCCCGAGAGCCAAAGCCCGAAGCCCGGTCTCCTGGGTTATAATCTCCTCCATGCCTCCTGCACCCGGCGCCACCAAAGCCGTCGGCATGGTTCCCGACGAGATGAAGTCTGAACCCAGGTCCAAGGGCCTGACTACGCCTCGGAAGAAGAAGCCAAAAGAACTGGCGGTTATCACCGAATGCTGCACGGGATGCGCCGGCTCACCCGCCTGCGTGGAATATTGTCCGGTGGAAGACTGCATGTTCTGGGTCGACGACGAAGATAGCACGCCTTTCGGCCGCATCGCGGTCGATCCCATCCTTTGCATCGGCTGCAAGAAGTGCCTCAGCAAAGGCCCCGACGGCTGCTTCCTCGACGGCTGTCCCTGGGACGCTATCGTTATGGTCGATACGGTTGAGGTGGAAAAAGAAGTCGGCGCGATGGCGATTTAGAAGCTGTGTAGCGCCGCCGTCCCGGCGCTGCCCGTGGCGTCCCGCCCATGCTCGGGAGTGGCCGGCGAGACGCCGGCGCTTCACTTGCTGTTTTAGCCGGAATGTTCCGGGCTCCCGCCCGGTTCTGGGAAGTCTGTGTCGGCGCCCTTTACAAGGGGATCCTGGTCGCGATGCCCGAGTTGCTCGGAGAGTCCGAGGTTGCCGTCGTGGTGGTGCTCTTCAATTTCGACAGCGCCCTTGGCGCGGTCGGGATCGTCCTTAAGAATGCTGGTAGTCACGATGAACCTCCCGAAACAAAAACTATTCTCCCCGCCGCGTTGAGACTCCGAGTTTGCGAAGCCGTTCGCGCGCCTGCAGCGCTTCGTTGGATTTAGGATAACGCTGGATCACGTGCCGTAGTTCCACCACTCCATCTTCCTGTTTGCCCAGTTCGATGAGGGCAAAACCTTTCTTCAATTGCGCGGAAGCAGACTTGCTTCCGGTGGGAAAGTTCTGCACTACCTGGTCGTAGTTCTGCGCGGCCTGCTGGTAGTTTCCCTGGCGGAATTGAATCTCGCCCAGATAGAAGTAGCAGTTTCCGGCGAGATCAGTGTTGGGATAGAACTTGATGTAGTCGGAAAATTCCTGAGTAGCCAGATCGTTCTTGTTGCCGTTGTAATCGCGCAGGGCATTGTTGTAAAGCACATCGGGAGGAGGCGCTGCCGCGGCTGCAGCCGCCGCCTGTTGCGCCTGAGCGGACTGCTGCGCCGCCAAGCTTTGCTGCGATGATTGCATGTCCTCGAGTTGCTTGCTGACCTTTGCCAGGCGCGCCTTGAGTTCGTCGAGCGTGTCGTTGAGCGATTGGATCTGGCCGGCCAGCTGGTCGACGTGCGCAGCCGAGTCTCCCTGCTGTTTCTGCAATGTCGCCTGCAGAGAGTTGATGGCGACGGTCACCTTGTTGATCGCGTCGGTATCCTGCTCGACCAGGTTCTTCATCACGCCCATGCGCTCGTCGAAGCTGCGCTGCATGGCGGTCATCTGCTCCTGCAGTTGCTGCACTTGCGTTTGCAACTGGATCATTTCTTTGCTGGCGCCCCAAGCCGGCGCAGCGGCCAGCCAGAGGGTAGAGAGCAGGGCGAGAACAGCGGAGAAGCGTCGTAGTGTCATAGGCGTAGGTTTCCTGAAACCCATTTTAGACGGATTGTTGGCGCTGCGGGTTGGGAAGCTTTGTGGCTGGAACCTAGAAAATTAGGGGCGGAGTTTCCTCCGCCCCTCCCCAAGGAGCGTACCAACTACTTCTGATAAACGAAGTGGCCGCGGCGATTTTGCTGCCAACAGCTTTCGTTGTCTTCCATGCAGAACGGCTTTTCTTTGCCGTAGCTGATGGTCTTGATGCGGCTGGCATTCATGCCGCCTGTGGTCAGGGCGTTCTTTACCGAATTGGCGCGCTGGTCGCCCAGGGCCAGGTTGTATTCGGTTGAGCCGCGATCATCGCAATGTCCCTCAATCGTGAAAGCTGATGCTGGGATGCTGATTCAGGAAGAGTATGTCAGCCTGGATGGAGGCCTCCTGGTCAGCTCGAATGTTGGACTTGTCGTAGTCGAAGTAAATGTCCTTGACGCTGCGGCCAAACAAGTCTTCGTCGGTGGGCGACGGAGTGGCCGCCGGCGGCGGTGGCGGCGCCGTGACGGTGAGGCGCGTGGTGGCCTCCTGGGTCCCTCCGGAGCCTTTGGCAACCAGATGATAGGTCGTCGAACCAGTAGGGCTTACCGTTCTGCGATCCGCTGGGCTGAACCGCCCCGATGCCGTCGATGGAGACGTCGGTCGCATTGGAAGTCTGCCAACTCAGAGTGGCGGACTGCCCGGGCTGAATGGTATCTGGGCTAACGGAAATCGAAGCGGTGGGTGCGGCCGCTGGCGGTGGCGGTGGGGGGGTGGCGGAGCTGTTTTCTTGTGGCATGCGCCGAGCATGAAAATAGCGGCCAGAGTAACGACGGTTGCGAGTACCTTCAAGACTTTGATGCTTCATGTTCTTCCTCTTCACGTTTGATCCTCCTGCGAACCCGAAAAACCTTCCCGAGTTCAGACGAAGTGTTTCTACTTCCAACTCCAGTTCGGTTGCGTGTTGCGTCCCGTAAAAGTCAACTGATGAAGCTTAGTGCCGTCGGCGAGCATCATCCAGATTTCCGATTTGCCCGAGCGTCTGGGACTCAAACACGATGTGGCGGCCGTCCGGCGACCACGAAGGAAAATCGTTGCGCCCGCCATCGTGCGTAAGCTGAACCCATTGTTTGCTCGCGATATCCATTAAATAGATGTCGGAAGAGCCCGGCGCGCCGGGGCCATACTTGCGGGTCCAGGCCAGTGTCAGAAACTGGCCGTTGGGCGACCAGTTGGGCGACACGGCATATCCCTGGTCGGTCATGCGCGGCAGGTTGGTACCGTCGGCCTCCATCGTATAGACCTGCGGCAATCCGGTGCTGCCGCTGACGAAAGCGATCTGAGCTCCGGTCTTGCGATTCCATGTGGGAGACACGTCCGGGCCTTTGCCCGTCGTCATACGGTGAAGATTGGCTCCGGAAGCGTCGCAGACATAAATTTCGCGAATTGCCGCCGCGAGAGGAGGAGAGCGCGAGGTCGAGCCCCATCCGGACGACCAGGAGGGCGAAAGGTTAGTGCCGCCGAAATGCGGAAAGCTGACCGCACGGTTGAGATCCGGATGGAGAACATCAGAATCTCCCATCCGCTCTTGGTCAAAGAACTGAAGGCGAGGCGGGAACCGTCGGGCGAAATGCGCGGTGAAAGCGATATCGGAGTTCCGGCTGAGTGAGTTGCCGCTGATTCGAGCCGTCGTAATCCATCACCCAGATTTCCTTGTGGCCGCAGCGATCGCTGACGAAATAAATTTTGCTCTCGGCGATGCCGGGAATGCCGCCGCCCAGCCGGAAGATGATCTCATCGGCAAACTTGTGGGCGATTACGCGGGCAGCTTCGGCGCTGGCAACGTCAGTGTATTGCTTGCCCAGAACCTCCGGCGAAGCCGTATTTTTTACGTCGTAAAGCCAGCCCTGCACCGTAAGTTTGCCGCCCGCGACGCCAAGATTTCCAAAAGCCAGCATCGCCGCGTTGGGTGGAGGCGAATTCCAAACTCCGAATGTGACCTCGGGCGGATTACCCGGTACCTGCAGGGGATAGAAGCTCTTGGAGACCAGTTCGACCACGCCGGAATTGTCCAGGTCGTTCCAGAAAGTGTCGTTAAAAGTCTTCAGCAGCGCCTCGTTCTGCGGATCCCCGTTCGAGGGTTTGAAGTCAGGAACGGCCAGACGGACTTTTTCGACGCCCAGTCCGGAACCGGTCCGAACCCAATCCTGAGCGAAGCATGTGTACGAGAAGAGCGAGCCGAGCAGAATCAGCAGGCTCAAGGCCCTCAGGAGCCGTACGCTGGAGCTGGAATGCGGAACTGGTCTTTGTGTGAGGTCCATCCGTTTGGAGCCGTTACGCCAACCCGGGCAAAAGGATACTGTATACGACAATATCGTACTCCGATATGTTTTCCGTGACAAGTTACGATCAGTCATTTGCGATCCATCATACTTACCCGCCCGCACTCTCAGCAGTAATTAGGTGGATGCCGAAGCGCTTTTTTCGGCAAATCGGAATCTCGGAATATCAACCTTATGGATGCGGCAACCGCTCTCTAAGGTGACAAGATTATTTTCGGCTGTAATCAAACCAATACTCCACTGAAATCTTGCTGCCAGTATAGTCCGAGGGCAGTGGGCCAAACGTGTCGATACGCTGCAACGCCCGCGTGGCCGAAATGTCGAGCGAGGGCACGCCGCTCGATTGCTCCACCTGCACATTGTAGGGATGGCCGTCGCGGGCAACATCGAAAGTGATGTACACCCGTTGCGCGCTCCTGATCGAGGGATCGACTTCATATTTCAGCCAATTCTCCGAGACCTTTCGCTGAATGATCTGAACGTACCATCCGTATCTCGTGCCAAAGTCGCCGCCGCCACCCGTGATACCGAAACCACCCTTGGCGCCGCCAGCGTCGAAAGTGCCATAAGGACCGCTGACCGGCCCACCTTCGCCGAACGCGACCTGGTTAGTTTCCTCCTGCGGCGCTGGCTCAGGCTTTGCCTTCGTCGGGGTAGGCTGCTTCTTCGGCTTGACCTTGGTGTTCTTCCCCTGGATCTCGATCGCGTCTGGTTCTTTCTCTTCGATCTTTGGTTGCGACTGGGTGAGCCCCTTGGATTCGTTCGCCAGCACGTTTTGCTTTGACGCCGGCTTGGCCGGCAAAGGCACCGCACTCACCAGCGTGACCCCAATCGCCGAACCGCCTCCGCCCGATCCCCAGCCTACGCCTTGGCTCACCGTGAACACTGCCGTGTAGACCACGATGAGTGCCGTGACCGCGATGTGGAATCCCGCCGACCAGGCCAGGGCGCGTCCCCAGTTGTCGTGCTCGAAAAATATCTCAGCGTTTCGCGCCATGTTCTTCCAAAGGCTGAGTCACAATGCTGATGTTGGTGATGCCCGCTTGCTTCACCGCGTCCATGACCGTCGCGAAAGCGCCGAAGGGCACGTTCTCATCGGCCCGCACGAAGATGAACTGGTTGCGCGGATCGCGAATCTTCTGCCGCAGCTTGGCCCCGATCTGGTTGATATTGATGGCGTCGTTGCCCATGAAAACCCGCTGATCCTTATTGATGGTGATCACGATCCGTTCTTCCGTGATTTCCTTAACCGTTCGCGTCTTGGGCACGTTCACTTCAATCCCCGACTGCAGAACCGGCGCGGTAACCATGAAGATGATGAGCAGGACCAGCACGACATCGACCAGCGGAGTGATGTTGATATCGGCCAGTGCGCTTTGAGTGCGCCCGTTGGACATGGTAAAAGCCATCAGCGCCTCGCTTCTACGGCGGGCTGCGCCTGCATGCTCTCCACCGCGTTAAGCACTTCCAGGGTGAAATCGTCGCCCCGCGCGGCAAACTCGCGAATCGAATTGCCGATCAGGTTGTAGGCGATCACCGCTGGAATGGCCGCAGCCAGTCCGGCAGCGGTGGTGATGAGAGCTTCCGAAATGCCGGGCGCGACCGCGCGCAGCGTTGCCCCACCCGCCGTCCCAAGGCCGTGAAAGGCGTCTATGATTCCCCACACCGTCCCAAACAATCCGATGAACGGTGTGACCGCGGCCGTGATCGCAAGCCACGGCACGTTGCGCTCCAGGCGCGTAATTTCCTCCGACGCTCCAATCTGCATGCCGCGCTGCACCGCGGTCAGACTGCGCAGCGAGGCCGCGGGGGAAGCCAGTTGCCGTTTGTATTCCTGAAATCCGCCTTCAAAGACTCCCACCAGCGGGCTGGGACGGAACTGATCGGCCACCGTGGCGATGTCCTGCAGGCGTTGCGCTTTGCGAAAGGCGCGCAGAAAGCGTCCGCTCTGCACCCGCGCCCGCCGCAGCAAACTCCATTTGCCCAGGATGATTGCCCAGGAAATCAGGCTGAAAGCCAGCAACGTGAGAAGAACGAACTTGGCGACCGGCCCGGTACTGCTAAGAAGATCCAGAATCTCGCCGCCGACAAAAACTGCAGAGTAGGGAAGCAGATGCATTGTGATTTGGAGAATTCCTTCACGCGATTATAGACGATGAAACTCCGGCTCCTCACGGGACGTATCGCAAGAATAACCTCCCATCCGGCCCGAAATCTTGTCAAGCCCCCAAAGCCCCGCTTTTTGGACTAACTCGTTGATTCGCTGGGAGAAATAAATCCAGCTAATGTGACGGTTTCACCCTATGCAACATGATATAATGAAATTATAGAGTAGAAACAGCGGCGCAGGCCTTCCAGTCTGCGCCGTTTGTATTTCCAAGCAATGCCCGTGTGGGTCGGACACTCCTGTCCGACGCCTTTGACTTTGCTTTTGACTCTGTTCCAACAAACTAAAGAAGGAGCGCCCCAGGCGCAGCCACCAGGCTGCGCCCTTTTAATTATGAGCAGCAAACCCAACAATTCGAAGCAACAACCCGCCACTCCAGAAATAATCACCCTCCACGCCGCCACTCCCACCCGCAAACGTCGCGGAGAAGCCGCCCAAGCCGCCTTCTTAGCCCGAGCCACCGCCCTGAACAGCGGCGTCTTAATTCCCTGGGGAGACAGCGAGCGCTACGATACGGTAGTCGACTTCGGCCACGGACTCTTCCGCGTCCAGGTCAAATCCGCCACCGCCTATGCCGAAAATCGCTACCGCGTCAAAACCACCGGAGCCAGCGGCCGCGTCTACACCAGCAAAGAAATCGACTTCTTCGTAGCCTACATCGTCCCCGAAAACATCTGGTACATCATCCCCATCCAGGCCATTGGACCGCGCAAAGGCATCCGCTTCTATCCCACCACCCGCCGCCAATCGAAAGCCATGTTCGAAAAGTATCGCGAAGCCTGGTGCCTCCTCGATTCCTGCCTAAGCGTCCGTTTGCGCAAAGGCCTCCCCCGCCGCTGCCGCAGCAAACATATGGAAGTCCGCTGCGCCGTCTGCCCCCTCCGCGGCTGAGTTCATTCGTCACAGACAAAAGGCCGGAGGTTCTGCAACGCTCGTGTGGATCGGACACTCCTGTCCGACGCCTTTGACGTTGCTTTTGATCGGGAAGGGCACGGCTTCAGCCGTGCCGTCAGGTTTGCTTTTGGGTGGAGCAGCAGCGGCGCTTGAGCGCTGCATCAGCGGGGAAGGCTTTTGGGTATTCTCACCAATGCCTATACTTCTCCAGCAAACCCTGTATTGCCGCCGCGCCATCGAAAGACCGACAATTTCTATGAGCCAGAAACTCACGCATGGGCGCTGGATGGGACTCACCAGCCAACCCAAATCAGATCCAGGAATTCGGAGGTTCTTCATGCGACATTTACTGCTGTTTTCAATCCTGCTGCTCGGCACGTCTTGGGCGGTCGCGCAGAGTTATCCGAACCAGGGCTCGACCGGAAACGCGGCAGCCCAAAAGACTATTAAAGGATGTCTGAGCAGCTCCGGCGGCACCTATACCCTGACCGAGAAAAGCGGCAAGGCTTTTCAGTTGACCGGAGACACCGCGAAGCTGAGCGAGCACATCGGCCACGAGATGAAGATGACCGGTACGGTAAGTCCGGCATCGGCGTCGTCGACCGGCGCCATGGGAAAGACGCCCGAACAAACGCTCAACGTCGCCTCGTTTAAGCACATTTCAAAGACCTGCGAGGGCGCAGCTTCGTCCCACTAACTCGGGGCACAGTTCGCCACTCGTCATAATCCGGGCCCCACGTTCCGCCCGCGTGCGGGAAGTGGGGCTTTTTTCTTGGGCAAGGACGGCCGATGAAGCATCTCCCACACACGTTGTCATTCCGAACCGGGCGCAAGCCCGGTGAGGAACCTGCTGTCCCAGACAGAGCCACAAAAGTGGCTGCCCCATCCTTCGCGCACTTTGCGAAGGGTGGGATTCACCAACGCCACGCCCATGGGATTTTGACTCTCACCGGAATCGGCCACAAGACCCCGCACCGCACCCACATCCACACCTTGTCATTCCGAACCGGGCGCAAGCCCGGTGAGGAACCTGCTGTCCCATGCAGATCCACAAAAAGGGGTGCCCCATTTCTCGCGTCTTTTGCGAGAAGTGGGATTCCCAAACGGGATCCTGCAGAGCCAAAACACAAAGGGCCGGCTTCGCAGCCGCCCTTCAATCTCATCCTAAGCAGAGCGCCTAGGTTCGCACCTTATACACCGAGTCTGCCGTGCCACGCTCCCCGCGTCAAGTAACTTTGGGCGCAGGGCGGCCGCGTAATTCCACTCTGCTTGTCATCCTGAGGCAGCGGAGTTCCCCGCCGATAGGCGGGGAACTCCCAACGAAGGACCTATGCATTTCTGTCGGCGTCACCAACGCCGCCGACGAATCCATAGATACTTCGTCCCGCAAAGGGCACGAGCCCAGGATGACAGCGCAGGGTAATCTCGAATTAAATCGGGTTATACTGTGAAAATGTCTGGGGTTCCACACAAGACCTTCTACCTCGAAACCTTCGGCTGCCAGATGAACGTGCATGACTCCGAAAAAGTCATCGGCACGCTGGTGCACGAGGGCTACCGCCAGGTGCAGACGGTCGAGCAGGCCGACTTGATTCTGTACAACACCTGCTCCATCCGCGACAAAGCCGAGCAGAAAGTCTTTCACCGCCTCGCCGACTACAAGAAGCTGCTGGCCCAGGGCAAAAAGTTTGGCGTGCTCGGCTGCGTCGCGCAGCAAGAAGGCGAAAAGATTTTCGAGCGCGCCCCCCACGTCTCGCTGGTCTGCGGCTCAGCGTCGTATAGAAACCTGCCGCAAATGCTCACTCAACTGGAGGGGGCGTCCGGCATCCGGCCTCCGGAAGCCGAATGCCGGAAGCCGGGACCCGCGTCGATGAAGCCGGAAGCCGGAGGCCTGGTCCGCATCACCGGCCTCGACGATCGCGAAACCGACAAATGCTTTGAGACCGAGTTCACCGCCCGCACCAATCCCCATCGCGGATACATCACCATCATCGAAGGCTGCGACAAGTTCTGCGCCTACTGCGTGGTCCCGTTCACTCGCGGCAAAGAGCGCAGCCGCACTTCGGCGTCGGTGCTGGCCGAAGCCCGCCAGATGGCCGATCTCGGCTACACCGAGATTCAACTGCTGGGCCAGAACGTGAACTCATACAAAGATCCGGCAGGGAAGAGATCCTTCTCAGAATTGCTGGCGGCCGTAGGCGAAGTGCCAGGCATCAGAAGAGTGCGATTCACAACCTCGCATCCGCGCGACTTCGGACGCGACATTGTTGAAGCTATCGAAGCAGTGCCTGCACTTTGCGATCACGTCCACTTGCCCGTGCAGAGCGGATCGGACCGCGTGCTGAATGCCATGCAGCGGCTTTACACTCGCGAACAATATCTCGAACGCATCGCCTGGATGAAATCAGCCAAGCGCGAGATCAGCATCACCAGCGACGTAATCGTAGGCTTTCCCGGAGAGACCGAAGAAGATTTCGCGCAGACTCTGACCTTGATTGAGGAAGTCGGCTACGACAGCATCTTCACCTTCAAGTACTCCCCAAGGCCAAACACGCCGTCGCTGGCGCTGGAGGATGCAATTCCAGATCAAGAGAAATCGCGCCGTCTCGAAGTGCTGATGACAAAACAGAAAGAGATCCAAATCGCACGCTACAAGAAATATATAGGGACAACGCTAGAAGTAATGGTTGAGGGCAAGAACGAATCCCGCGCCCAGTGGATCGGGCGCACATCGCAGAACAAAACGCTGAATTTTACCGCACCAGATTCGTACGCGCCCAAGCCGGGAACATACCTCCCAGTAAAAACAACAGTAAGCTTTCCCAACAGTCTCTTAGGTGAAATGGTGATATAAAAAACAGGAAAGTCAGCGCAGCCAAGTTGAAGGAGTCGAATATGGAGCTAGAAATGACAATCCGCGGCCTTTTGATGGATCCGGTGTCGAATATGCCGATTGTGATCCTTAAGGACGTGGCGGGAGAAAGTGTGCTGCCGATCTGGGTGGGGGTTTATGAGGCGAATGCGATTGCGTTGGAGATGGAGAAGGTGAGCACACCGCGTCCGATGACGCACGATCTGATTAAGAATGTGCTGACTGGGCTGGAGACGCAGGTGCATAAGGTTGTGGTTACAGAGCTGCGCGAGGATACGTTTTACGCGGTGATCTGGCTGGAGCGCAGCGGGGAAGTGATCAGCATTGACTCGCGGCCTTCGGATGCGCTGGCGCTGGCGCTGCGGGTGGACTGCCCGATATTTGTGGATGAAGTAGTGCTGAAGAATTCGAAACAGGCGGCGAATGGGTCGGACCGCGTTACCGCCGAGGAACTGCGCAAATATCTGGAAGGGCTGAACGACGAGGATCTGGGGAAGTACAAGATGTAGCGAGCCGGCAGCTATCTGTATTCGTAAGCCAACACCAGCCTTCAGGCTTGAACCCGTCATCAAGCAGCCATCTATGATGCGCTTCTTCCCTTGTTGACATCAGAATAATTCATGTGACATCATATAGTTACTATGCGCACCACGCTGAACCTGGATGATGACGCGGTAAGAATTCTGCGGGAATACTCTGAGTCCCGCTCTCTGGCCTTGGGGAAAGCGGCTTCGGAGTTGGTGCGGAAGGGCGCTAAGGCGGAGGTTCCTACCCGATTGGTGAACGGATTTGTGGTCTTCGACGTGGCTCCGGGCGGACCCAAGATTAGCAGCGAGCGGGTGAAGGAGCTTCTTGAATCGGAATTCGAATGACCGCTTATCTGCTGGACGTCAACGTTCTAATCGCCCTGGTGACCTGCCCCCTGCTTTCGTTCACGTAAGAATACGACAACTTTCATCGGTCCCATCTCCGGTGTGAGCCGGGATGGGGGAGCGCGAGGGGCAAGGGATGGCGTTTGAATCCCTTGCCTCTCGCTCAGCTGTGTAGAAGCTCGCTGCCTGCGCCGCGGCAAACTCTTTCGGCGTACGGTATCCCAAACTGCTGTGCGGGCGCTCTTCGTTGTACTCGGTCTTCCACGCTGCGATCTTCCGCCGCGCATCGAACAAGTTCTGAAACCAACTCACGCTCAAACATTCATCCCGCAGCCGTCCGTGAAAGCTTTCGACCCGCGCGTTCTGCGTCGGCTTGCCCGGTTGAATGTGCACCAACTCGATCTTTCGTTCCACGCACCACGCCAGAAAATGCCGGCTCGTCAGCTCTGGCCCGTTGTCGCAGCGGATCGTTGCCGGCTGCCCCCGCTCGGCCACGATCCCATCCAACACCCGCGTGACTCTCCGGCTGGCAAAGCTCGTATCCACTTCCAAAGCCAAACACTCCCGCGTGTACGCATCCACCACGCTCAGCACCCGGATCGTCCGCCCGCACGCCACCGCATCGTGCACAAAATCCAGCGCCCACTCCTGGTTCGCCGCTGTCCGCGCCAGCAGCGGTTTTCCCTCGCGCACACAATGTTTCCGTTTCTTCCGCCGAATCATCAGTCCGGCCTCGCGATATACGCGATGCACTCGCTTGTGGTTCACATGCTCTCCCGAGCGACCCAGCAACACCTGCAGCCGCCGATACCCGAAGCGCGGCTTCTCCCGCGCCAACTCCATCAGCTTCGTCCGCAGCGGTTCATCCGTGCGCCGCGACCGATAGCGGTACGTCGCCACCGCCATCCTCATCACCCGGCACGCCCGCCGCTCACTGAAGGCATACTTCTCTTGCACCTGCTCGACAGTCGCCTTCAGGACCGCGAGCTCCACCCGTTTTTTTCAATCACCCACTGCAGCGCATCCTTGTCCAGACTCAGATCCGCCACCAGCTTCCGCAGCCGCGTGTTTTCGTCGCGCAGCTGCTTGGCTTCCTGCGCCTGGCTCACATCCATACCACCGTACTTCGCCTTCCAGGCGTAGATCGTGTGCTTCGACACGCCCACTTCCCGCGCCACGTCTTCCGCCTTGCGCCCCGCCTCCAACTGCTTCAGCGCCCCGATTATCTGCGCTTCGGTGTGCCTGCTCTTCGACATACTCCTTCCCCTTTCCTTCGTCCGAAATCATACTCGGACTTGTTCGGAAAACGGGGAGCAGGTCACTCGCGTGGCCAGAGCACAGACAGCACCTGCTGGGGCGGGCATGGTTTGCCAAGAACAGCGCCAAGGGATGGGCGACCTGTCCGCTGGTGCAGAGTGGCTTTGTGCGCATCGTGTCCAATCCGGCTTTTTCTTCAAGTTCGGTTTCGGTGCGGCAAGCCGTTGAAAGCCTGACCGTGAGCTTGCGGGACCGGGCGCATCAGTTCTGGCCGGACTCGATCTCGCTGCCGGACGCAATGCAGTTCCTCAAAGAGCGTGTCCAGGGCCATCACCAGATCACAGACGCCTACCTGGTAGCCCTGGCGATCCACAATCGGGGGAAGTTGGCTACGCTGGACCGAAAGATTCTGCAGTTCGCGCCGGCGGGGTCGGTGGAAGTGATTGGCTAGATTGGGTGGGGACGTTGTCTTCCTTTTGTCAGGCGGAGCGCGGAGCGATGACTTTGGCCGTTCTCTAGGTGCTCGACGCGTTTGTCGAGGTCTACGCTCATGTTGAAGTCATTGTAGCGTGGCTGTGGCGTGAAGGGCATTAAACACAGGGGACACAGAGGTTCACAGGGAATTTCAGGCAAGGCCTTTGGCTGACTTAGTTGACTTTACATAATACCTGTTATCGGACATTGCCTATCTTCAAGGCGCCTCCGCTGCCCACGCGCTACTTCACGGTCTGTGTCAGCGAGGCTGCGGTTATGATGTGGTTTCCAACGGCCAGCTTAACTGTAGCCAAGGTTGTTGTTCCGTCCATGAAGGTAACGTTTCCGGTCACTCGCCCGCCGAACTGTCCCGCTACCGTCGCCGTGAACGTCACTGACTGTCCGGAGGGTATGCTTGAAGTCAAGGCCGGGGGAAGGTTCAGACCCTGAGCTTCTTCCGAAGAATTCCAGCGACACCAACCAATCCTGTCAAGAACAATCCGGCAGTGGATGGCTCGGGAGTCACCAGGGAGAACCCGCTACCGCTGGTTGCCGTGAAGACCCCGTTGGCACTAAAGGAACCGGTGTAAACCTCCTTAACGAGCCCATATCCTTCCCAACCGTTCCTCCAATAGCCTGTGACGTAACCTTCGAGCATATAGGTCCCAGGTGACAGGAGAGTCCAGGTAACTGGGCCATATCCCAGGCGGCCATTACACGCGGGACAGTAAGTGAAGTAGCCGGTAAAGAGTGTGGTGCCTTGCGGAAATCTTGGGATCACCCCTGGATTGACGCTAAGCGAGTAGGTGCCCCCGTAGCCGAAAGTTCCCCCGGTTTGCAGACTCCCCGTCAGCAGAGGCCCCAAGGTAAGGCTGAAAGTCCCGATATCGGAACCATGAGGCGAGCCATAGCCACCGAAGATCCCGGTGATGTCAGACACCAAGGACAACCCGCTGGTGCTTGCCACAAGAGTTCCGTTGTTATTATCAATCGTTACGATATTGGCTAGAGCTGCAGACGGTAAGGCAAGGGCCAGTAAAACGGTCAGAACGAATCTTTTCATGGCTACCTCCCGATCCTAAATATTGGAAACCCGGGCGCGGATGAGCCGGCAAAGCCTCGTCTGCGCATCTTCCCAGGGCGAGGACCTCACGTCCCGCAGCGACACTCCCCCCGAACCCAGGGCAGCATATCGCGGCCCTAGAGAGCTGTCATCCCCCAGATAAGGTATATATGGGCGGGGTCAAGGAGAATTCCGCGCTAACGCTCAGCGCGGCTGGCTAGGATTGATCTCGCGCTGCTCTGCCCGGTGAGGCACCGCCGCGCAGGCGCAAGCGGATTTGGACGTGGAGCGTGTACGTCACCGCCGACGTGGTAAAGCATCGTGTCAGCCGTTGAAGCTTGCCCAGGTAAACGATCAGGGGAGCGCAAATGAAAATACATCGCTGCCTGCGGCAATCGCGAAATACTGCCTGCCGTTAATCGCATAACTCATGGGAGAGGCATGAATCAATTGTCCAACGTTGAAGTGCCACAAAGGCTTGCCTGTGCGTCCATCCAGGATCACGAAATTGTGGGCGTCGTCGCCGTAAGCGAGCAGACCCGTTGCGGTTGACATCACGCCACCCCAACCCTTGCTTCTGCCGATTTGGAGATCGCGCCAGGCGAAATCGAGCGTATCCAGATCGAAGGCATTGATATACGCTTTGCCGGCCTCGTCCGCGCCCCGCATACCGCTGGCGTAGTAGGTTCTGCCTTCTTCGAAAGGTTTTGGGTTCGAGTGGATGACTGCGCAGGCTTCATAGGAGCGGAAATAGAACATGTGGAGGATCGGGTCGTAGCTGGGCGAGTACCAGTTCGTCGCCCCGCCGTTGGCGGGACAGACGCGAACGCCATCCTGGTTGGGAGTAAGGCCGGCGAGAATGGGTCGACCGTTCTGGTCGAGGCCCTTGGCCCAATTCTGAGTGTTCATGAAGGGTTTGGCGAAGAGAAATTCACCATTTGTCCGGTCCAGGATGTAAAGGAATCCGTTACGGTTTGCGGTCACGATCAACTTGCGCGGCTTACCCTGGAAGCTTGCGTTCACGATCACCGGCGTTTGCGCGGCGTCATAGTCAAACAAGTTATGAGGGCTAAACTGGAAGTACCATTTCAGCGTGCCGGTATCAGGATCCAATGCCAGCAGGCAGCTGGTGTACAGGTCGTCGCCCGGGCGGACCGTGCCATCGTAGTCGGGGGCCGGATTGCCCGTGCCCCAAAAGAGTGTGTTGAGGTCCGGATCGTAGGTGCCTGGCATCCACGTCGCCCCTCCACCATGCAGGTAGCTGTCTCCTGGCCAGCTCTCATTGCCCTTCTCGCCGGGACCGGGTATGGTCCAGAACCGCCATTTCTCCTCGCCCGTTTCCACATCGAAGGCAGCCAGGAAGCCGCGCACGCCGGCATCGCCACCTGAAATGCCGACCACCACCTTGTTTTTTACGATCAAGGGTGCGCTGGTCGCGCCGTAGTTCTTGTTGCCGGTCGCAAACGGAACCTCCCAAATCAGGTGGCCCGAGCGCGCATCGAGGCACAGCAAATGTGCGTTGTCCGTTTCCATGTAAACGCGAGTGCCCAGGATGGCCACACCACGATTGTGATGCTGGGCGGGGTCGTCAACCAGGCCCTGTGAAACGGCTCGCACATGATGCCACAGCACCTTGCCCGTCTTTGCGTCCAGGGCGTAGGCATCGTTGGCGCTGGTAACGAACATAATGCCGGCAACGGCCAAGGGAGTGACTTCGAGGGGGCTGACTGCGCGCGGGTGGAACACCCACTGTGCCGCCAACTGGCCCACATTGCCCGGCGTGATCTGAGTCAGGCTGCTGTAGCGAGCGCCACTGTAATCGCCATTGTAGGAAACCCAGTTGTCGGCAACATGCGTCTGGAGTAAGTCGCTCTGCCGAACGTTGATCAGGCCATTAACTTCGTCCGGGATCGTTGCCTGGTTGCCGGCAAAATGGGTTTCAGGTTTTCCGCTTTGTGCGTACCCATTGCCAGCGCACATTGCCAGCAGCAGACCACCGGCTACGAGGGCTCTGAGCACTCGACTGGCAAATCGCACATGGATCGATTGCAGTCTTGTCATGGTGAGCGCCGCCTCCGGTCCCCGGCAAGTCATCGACCTGGCGCCTTCTCCGGGCGCGGATTCCTGCTCTCGACAATCATGAAACTCACAATGTCATCCAGTTCCTTCGGCGACAGCCGCGTGCTGTAGTCACGCGGCATCAGCGAGTGTTCGGTGTAGTGCACGTCCCTGACGTCGCTCCGCGCCAGCAAATGATAGCGGCCGTCTTCGGTCTGCAGTGCCAAGGTGAAGTTGTCCTCGTTTCGCAGAACGCCGGTCACCTTCTGCCCGGTGCCGGTCGTGACCGTTACTACCTGAGATGAGGGCACGAGCGGAGTGTCGGGAATCGTGATGGCGTGCAGGATAGCTTCGGATGTGCGGTCGAGGCCGTAGGCGGTCAAATTCCTCGCGATAAATCCGCCCTGCCCCTGCATCAAATGGCAGGCGGAGCATTGCGCTTTACCAAAAAACAGTGTCCGTCCGGCGTCGACATCTCCGGTTACAGCGACCTCCGAGGAGGCGCTCTTCGAGGCGGCGTTGTTTTCGAGCCGGCGGAGGAAGTGCACGACGGCTCCAATGTTGGCATCGCCGATCTGGGCGAAAGGTGGCATCCCGCCCTTTGTCCCATCGTGCACAATTCGAAAAAGTTCCGAGTCGGAGAGATGGGTGGGGTTCGACGCGGAAACTAGAGGCGGAGCTTTGTCTCCGCCCCGGCCATCGGCACCATGACAAGCGGCACAGTACTCCATGAACCGCTGAGCGCCCGGGGCCGCATCGCTTCTCTGCGCGTGCACATCCAGGAACGCCGAAGCGAAAAGGAGCATCGTGCCAAAGACCAACCGCGTCTCAATCCGACGAGGCCACATTGGGGTATAGACTCTCCTCAAAGCAGGGGTCGCACGCATAACGGAAAGTGTGCCACAACTGACGGAAATGTGGGTAGTGGTGCAGTTCGACAAGTAAGCGAGCCAAACGCGCGCGATTGATGGGTTGCAAAGAACGCGACCCGTCGCGCGGCTCGCCCAGATTCCCTCGGCAAGCTCGGGACAGGCTCTTCAGTGCGCAAAGAACGCTTGTTCAGGATGACAATCAAAGTGCAGGAATGCGGCCATAGGCAATCGATAGATAGAAACGGGGACTGAGTCTGAGCGGCCGGTTATGGCTTAAATGTTTGCGGCACGGGCGGCAGTTAAGGCGATTGCCGCATCTATTTGGTTGTGGGATACTGAAAGCGTCTGCGCGGAGCGTACCTATGCGTTCCTCTATTCTGCTCGGTGTTTCCCTTTGTCTTGCCTTCAGCAGCGTTACAGCTGTTTCTCAGACCTCGGGGTCGGCGGGCGCGGTTCGCGCTCATATCGAAGGCATTGAAATACCGTCCGTCGTCAATGCTCCATTCACGGCGAGAATTATCGTGACCTGGAACGAGCCGCAGGTGGGCGGCGACACGGTATCGCGGAAATACTACACGGTAGTGGCGCGCGACTCGCAAGGACGCGTCCGCCGCGAAATTCGCGAATTCATTCCGGCGGATTCGAACGCGGAACCTCCTCTGCGCAGCTTCACCATCTTGGATCCGGTCGCCGCCACGCGCACCACTTGCACAACCGCTACGATGAATTGCGCCACGACCACATTCCATCCGTCCCTGGTTACGGAGGATGCTGGTGGCGGCAGTAGCGGAAATACGACTCGGGAGAGCCTTGGCCAGCAGACGATCGACGATTTGCCGGTGGTGGGAACGCGCCAAACCGTATCGAGTTCTTCTGGCACCAGCCGCACTGCCGTCAGTCAGACGGATGTCTGGTATTCCCCCGACCTGCACATGGATCTCTCCATAGTCCGCAGCGATCCGCAGTTAGGGGAAGTAACACTGACGGTCACGAATCTTGTGCGGGGAAATCCGGATACATCGTGGCTCTCGGTCCCTTCTGGATACCAGGTCAAGGCCGTCTCAACAAAGTAGCCAGAGGCGGGCAAAGTTCAAGCTGCGCAGACGGGATTTCCTGGCGTGCGCCTGGATGTCCCATTCATATCGCTCCTCCGAAGTCGGGCTTCCCTCCTCAATCGCACTTCCGTCGCAGCCCAAGTTAACACAATGCAGATGGAGTTCGGCCTTCCGGGCTAGCACACGTCTGATGGCTCAGCATGCTTCAGGGGTTAACCGTTAGAGGTGAGGTAACAAGGAGGCGACAGAGTCGTTCGAGCTTTCCGAAGCGAGGGAGAGGTCGAAATCCGGTGGAGCAGATTCCAGGGCCGGCAGGAAGGGAGCAGAGAGCCTGGGTTGGAGGCCATAGAGGACAGCAATGTTGGTGTGAGGATTGCGAGCGATGTTTATAGCGGCTGTGGCTGTTTCTTCCGGTGCAGTTCCAGATGCGCCGTGGCTCCGCGCGTTGCTGAACAGAGTGGTGCAACTGGCGGAGGTTGGCGAACTGGAGTTGATGCAGGCAGACAGGATGTTCGCCAGGGTATGAATCTTGGTCTGCGGGACGTTGCTTTCCGGCTGGGAAGGCAGAGTGGAGTTGGCGAATCCCGTGACGATGCTGGCCAGGTCGGCGGCATTGGCGATGCCCGTCGCCGCGACTGGCTTTGCCGAACCAATGACGTGGGTCGCGTCGGTGGCAGTCCCGGCCATGGCATAAGCCGCCGCCACGGTTGTTACTTCGTTCACGAAGATGAAAGGAGCAGCGGCGTCAAAATTTCCGATCTCCGGGCAGACGCCGAGTGCGGTCATCAGGCCAATGGCGGAGTTCGCCCCGTCATCCCCGCTGTTGCCGCCCCGAGCATAAAGATAGACTTGGTGGCCGGCGGTGCAGGTGTAATCGCCAGCAATGGAGAAGCCACCGTATTCACCGCTGAGAACGTAGTGACCGATAGAATCGGCTGGGTTGCCGGTAGCGGAGGTGAGCAGTGAGGTCGAGGAGTTGCCATACGCGCCGGAGTTGATTTGAAGGACATAGATCTTGGCCCCGACGACGGCACGGGATTGACCTCCATTCACCACGCCCTGGTATGGCGCAGCATGAAATAGGGCAGGATAGTAGCCAGCGGAATCGAGGGATGCAGTTTCTTCGGAGCCAGGGCCGATGGCAATAGATCCGGATCCACCGGAGCCGCCTGATCCCCCTGATCCGCCACCCGAAGTCCCACCCGAAGTACCGCCTGAGGTGCCACCCGAGGTGCCACCCGAAGTGCCACCCGAAGTTCCGCCAGAGCTGCCGCCTGACGTGCCGGAACCGCCGCTGATGATCGTACCGAACGAGTTAGTCCGATTGTGAGATCCGCAACCGCTGAGGAAAAGACTGCCTAGAATAAGCGGGGAAACGAGGTAGCCGAGGTGACGTATCGCATCTTTGTGCACGATTTCGACCCTACTATAACAACCGATGCACAAAGAAGTTCCGCGGTTGCACCGGGGATTGCCATAGACTGCCGGAAACACGCCAACTCGATCATTTGCACCGACCGCTCCCGGCCTGGGAGGACTGCGCCGGTCAGTAAGCGTTAAGGGGGATCTCACGCCAACTACCGATCTGTGGCGCCACAACTGTGCAGGTGCGACGGTTCTATTTGACTCCCTGGTTGATCGCCGTAGCGTACTTCTTGGCAAGGCCATTGCCCACAAAGTCGTCGTAGATCCACATGAAGCCGCCGATTATCCCGCATTCATTGTGCCAGCCGCTCATCACCGTCTCCACTTGGCTTGGGGTGTAGTTCTTGTCCCACACTCCGGGGAAAACAGGCACCTCTCCAAAATCCCAACCCGAGCATGGATTGTTTCCTCCGCCGCCGGCATAGGCCTGAAGATGTACTCCGTCTACCGTGCCCGGGCGTTGCTTGTTGATTTCTGAAACCACACTCTGCCAATAGCTGGCGTTGACATAAGGGTCGGGCAAGACGTGATAGCCAAGTTTGCCCACCATGACTCCGAACTTAACCGTGGTGGAGAGGTTATAGCTATTTTCGTCGTCGAAATCGAGGGCATCCAGAGCCGGGATCGCTTGTTTCAGGGCCTTAAAATCTTTGTACAGAATGCTCTTTGGGCCGACGCCTTGCGCCTCCACCAAAGCAGTGATGTTTTCCCAGTCTCCGTAGTTTGAGGAACCGATGCTGAAGGTGACTCTTTTGACGATTCCCGCTTGCTTTAGCGTGGCCATATGCTCGGCGAATCTCGGATAAGTCTTATTGCCCACATAGACGCCATTCGAAGTCAACGGAAACTCGCCGTTGAAGTTCAAGTCACCCTGGCTATTGACTTCAACGCTCCAGACGATGGCTTCGGAGAAACCAGAGTGTTCAATTTCAGCTATGTCATTGTCGACATTGAAATTTGCAGTCTTATAAAACGGGCCTCCGCCAAATATTCCTGTAAAGCCCTTCTCAGCGGGCGGGGAGATTGGTTCCAAAGAAGTCTGCCCCGCGGCTGACAACACGAGAATCAGCAGGCAGGTTACAAGCTGAAACAACGGAACCACGAGACTGCGACTTCCTTGGGAATGACTTTCTTCAGAAAACCTGGGCAACAATCGAGTCATTGGAGTTTCCTTTTTGATGTGAATTGGCATGTGTTGCTGACCAGTCTGTTGATGAAGTGACCTAGGACTTGGCAGGTTTCCCAGGCGTGCGTGGCATGATTTTCCCCAACGGGCAATCCAAGTATCCCCTTCCGATGGGCAGGAGTCAACCGCTCACGCACTAGCTGCAGGGAAAGACGATTTTGGGATGGAATAATGTGCCGGCTAAGCGGGTGGCGATGGCGATCAGATCGCGTTGGCCGTGGAAGACCTTTACCTGGCGGGCGCGGGAGAGTTCGGGGAGGTTGACGGGGCGGCCGGCGCGGATGCGGGCGGCGGTGGGATCATCGGCGGTTACCGAGGGAAATTGGGGCAGGAGTTGGCGGGGGTGGACGAAGAGTGCGGCTATGCCTTCGAGGTGGGAAACAGCAGGTTCCTCACCGGGCTTTTCGCCCGGTTCGGAATGACAAACTTCTGTTTGTGTTTCGTTGTTTTGTTCATGGCAAGGCTTTGTTTGTGTATGGCTTACTTGTCGTTCCTTCATTTGATTCTCTATCTCTTCGAGAGTGTGGGCCTGGGTGATATCGAATTCGGCTACGGCGGTGCGGCGCAGCGCTTCGAGGTGAGCACCTGAGCCAGACAGTTGGCCCATTTCGTGGGCTACGGAGCGCATATAGGTTCCAGAGGAAACGCGGGCGCGGAAGCGGGCGCGGTCAGCTTCGACCGACAGGATAGCGAATTCCTTGATCTCGACTTGCACCGGCTTCAGGACTACCTCTTTTTGTTTTCTTGCGAGCTTGTAGGCTGGGATGCCGTGGATTTTTTTGGCCGAGAACGGTGGCGGGACTTGCTCGATTATACCGAGGAAACCGGAGGCGAGCTTCTTCAGGTGTTCCAGTTCGAGAGTGACTGGGATGGGGTCGCCCAGAGGGTCGCCGTCGGCATCGTAGGTGGTGGTGGCGTAGCCGAAGCGGATTACGCCTTCGTAGGTCTTCTCGGACGCGGTGTAAAACTGGGACAAGCGGGTCAGGCTGCCGGTAACAAGCGGGAGCACGCCGGTGGCGAGGGGGTCTAGCGTGCCGAGATGGCCGACGGAGCGCTGGCCGAGAATGCGGCGCAGACGGTTGACCACGTCGTGCGAGGTCCAACCGGCGGGCTTATCGACAATGATAACGCCGTTCATTGGGGAATTTGGTAGTGCAATTAAGGAAGCGAGCCAGACGCGCGATTGTTGCGTCGCAGAGGACCCTTCGGCAAACTCAGGGCGGGCTGCGACGCTTCGCGCGGCTCGCCCAGATCCCTCGCTGCGCAAAAAACGCTTGCTCGGGATGACAAGCATCGTTTACTAAGTTAACAGATTCCTTTATGCTTCCTCTTCGCGACGACCAGCCTCGGTATAGCACTCCATGGGTGACCTGGTTTCTGATCGGGTTGAACCTGGTAATTTTCTTCTTCGAGTGGACCCTGGATCCTCGAAGCCTGGAGTTGCTGGTCCGTCAGTTCGGAGTGGTGCCGTCTCATGTGGGGGCGTTTCTGTCGGGCTCGCCCAGGTATCCTCTGATTGCGATCGTGGTTCCCTTCTTCACGTCGCTGTTCTTGCACGGGTCGTGGATGCATGTGATCGGGAATATGTGGTTTCTCTATATTTTTGGAGACAATGTTGAGGACTACCTGGGACATTTCAAGTATCTGGTGTTCTACCTTCTGACCGGCGTGCTGGCCATGGGCACGCACATGCTGATGAATCTGCATTCGACGGCGCCCGCGTTGGGAGCCAGCGGCGCGATCGCGGGTGTGCTGGGAGCATATTTCGTTCTCTATCCGCGGGCGAGGGTGCTGACGTGGTTCTTCGTGTTTGTGTTGTGGGTACCAGCGTGGATCATTCTGGGCTACTGGTTCGCGCTGAATTTTCTGAGCGGGACGGCGACCTCGCTTGCGGTGCAGGGCCGGAGCATGGGAGGGGTGGCGTTTTGGGCGCATGTTGGGGGATTTATTTCCGGAGCGCTGCTGGTGAAAGTTTTCGGAGAGCGGCGGCTTAGATATCCGTATGCGTTGCAGTGAGTAGAACCGGTCTGATAAACCCCCTATCCCGCTCGGCAGGCAGCCTCTATCGTGGCTTTGGCAGCATTCAAGGTTGCCTGGGTCTCGCGGGCGATCTTACCTTTTGCGATTAAGTTGAGGAACTTGGCTTTCAGGGTTGTCGTCGAGTAATAGTGGCTAATTTCCACCTTGGTTGACCGATGACCGAGCGTCTGGAACGTCGTTTCCACCCTGTAATCGCTGAGAATCTTACTGATACCGAATGTATAGACAGTGACGATCTTCTGCAGCGGGATAATTTCGATGTCCTTCTCGACGCAGGTGTGCTTCCCGCCCGAAAGATGACATTGATATGACGCGCCCGGTTCGCGGAGGGCCTTGCCAGAAAGAAGATCAACCTTGACCACGCGAGGATG
This sequence comes from uncultured Acidobacteriaceae bacterium, assembly GCA_963702775.1. GTDB lineage: Bacteria > Acidobacteriota > Terriglobia > Terriglobales > Acidobacteriaceae > Sulfotelmatobacter. The sequence continues at coordinate 413,098 of CAVPDX010000008.1, read as the reverse complement.
GAACTCCGGGATCGTCGTCAGATCCATGCTGAACGACCACACCGCCTCCAAAGGCGCGTCGATCATGACTTCCTGCTTGGATCGGAACGGTGGCTGCAAAACTTGCCTCCAAAATTAATAGGTGAGCTTTCGGTTTGAAGTCGCGCGGACTCGACGGATTTGGTCCTCCCAAGGCGGGCGAGACGCCCGCCTGACAGCCGCCGGGACGGCGGCGCTACGCTTTACTTCTTGGGACGCGATTCTGGGGGGACTAATCCGGCTATGCGATAGTAGACGGCTAGTTGGCCGTAGTGTTCGCCGCAGTGTTCGATCAAACCGTAGGCCATGTCTACGACGCGCACCTGCTGGTGGGCGAAGGGATCGACAAGCAAGTCTTTCATTCCCTTGTCGCCTTTAGCTTTGATGGCGGCAGCGCCGTCGGCGAAGGACTTCTTTACGAAGGCCACGACGTCGGCCTTGGTTTTGTACTGATCGCGTTTGGGATTTTCTTCGACGGGCGTCTTCTTGCCCATGGCTGGGTTGGTGAAATAATAATTTGCTCCGGCGGCGTGGAGGAGTTGTTCGGCGAAGGTGCGCTGGGCGGGCGTGGGTTTGAAATCGTATTTATCCTCGGGAAAATCTTCGGCCATGGCGATGAGTTTGCGGCCAATGTCGTTCCAGGAGTCGAGCACGACCTTGGACTCGCCGTCGGGCGGCTTCACGGCTGCATCTTTTTTGTCTTGCGCGTGGGCGGGTTGAGTGAGAATGGCTATGGCGAACAGTGCTGCAGCGAGGAGAGATGCTTTTCGCATGGCGGTTCCTCCGGGATGTCTGAAAGGGCGAGCGCTATCTTAGACGGAAATCCTTTCTATGTAAACATCTGATCGCTCGACACGATCCCAAGTCATCTGCAGAAGCGCTTCAACTACATTCCGTTGGGGCGCTGGCGGATCAGGGAGAGGAATTCGGAGCGCGTTTCCTCTTCGTTGCGGAATGCAGCCCAGCATGGAAGATGTTACGGCGGCGGAATGCTGCTTTTCTACGCCGCGCATCATCATGCAGAGATGGCGGGCTTCGATGACGACGCCTACGCCTTGCGGTTCGATTACTTTTTGGATGGTCTCGGCGATTTGCGTGGTCAGGCGTTCTTGAATCTGCAGGCGGCGGGAGAATAGTTCGACTAAACGCGGGACTTTGCTCAGGCCGATGACCTTGCCGTTGGGAATATAGGCTACGTGCACTTTGCCGAAGAAGGGCAGCAGGTGATGCTCGCAGAGGCTGAACATCTCGATGTCTTTTACGATGACCATCTCGTCGTAAGTGACGGTGAAGAGCGCGCCTTTGAGCAACGCTTCGGGATCCTCGGTGTAGCCGCGGGTGAGGAACTGCAAAGATTTGCGAACGCGTTGTGGAGTTTGCTGGAGACCTTCACGGTGCGGGTCTTCGCCGAGACGGACTAGCATTTCCTGGACCAGGTCCTCGAAGCTGGCGCTGGTGAGAGTTGGTTGTTCGATTGAGGGTTTCATGTTCATTTGTGAGTTCGGGTGATCGGGTCATTTTGCGATTTGAAAACCGGACTTTTTGCCCGCGTATTCGAACGAATTCATCATGGTTTCTTCTAGCCGCACTCTTTCAAGATGCGCTTGATGGAAGCCGCGGTGCACTATTTCGTAGATCTGGATGCAGAGATTCTCGGTGGTGGGAACTGCCTGGGCGAATTCTCGCAGCGTATTCAGGTTCTCGTGGGCGTAGCGGGCGAGCACTTCCCTTTCGATGAAACTGTCGAGATCGGTGAGGTTGCAGACCATTCCGGTTTTTTGGTCGACTGGGCCGCTGACAGTTACTTCCACGATGTAGTTGTGGCCGTGGCCGAAGGGGTTGTTGCATTTGCCGTAGGTCTGCTGGTTCTCTTTTTCAGACATGGTTTCGCTGTGCAGACGGTGCGATGCGGAGAAAAGATAGCGGCGGGATAGATGAGCTTTCATGATTCAGCTTCTAGCTTCTAGCTCCAAGCTTTTGGCTTGACCTCATTTTTCTCCGTAGAAGTCTACGAATAGGTCTGGGGTTTCGTAGACTCGGACCCTGTGCAGCTTCGCTTGCTCAAGCTTGGTGACCAGGCGCTGCCAGATGGCTATCGCTATGTTTTCCGTTGTAGGGATTTGATGTAGAAACTCGGGGACTTCTTTGTTGAGGAAGCGGTGGTCCATGGCATCGAGCACTTCGCGGTGCATGACCTCTTTAAGCTGTTTGAGGTCGACAACGAAGCCGGAGCGCGGATCGACCTCGCCCTTTACTGTAACTTCGAGAGTGTAGTTGTGGCCGTGTCCGTTGGGGTTATTACATTTGCCGAAGATACGGCGGTTCTCCTCGGGAGTGAAGTCTGGGTTGTGGTAGTAATGCGATGCGGAAAATTCAGCTTTGCGTGTGAGATAGACCATAAGAACAGTTGCTAGTGGCCGGTGGCCAGTGAATTCCAACCTAAGAGAATATATTACCGGGTCGAGCGGCTCTCTTCGACTCTCGACAAGGAACGGGCTGCAACGAGGCCGGCAGCGACTTCCACTTCGTGCAGGAACGAGGCGGCAACAATGGGAGCGTCGAACTGCTTGACGAATTCTAATCCCGCGGCTGCTGTTGTCGCACGCAAGGTTTCGTCTGCGTATAGACGCTCAATCGCATCCGCCAGTGCGCCTTCGTCGTCTGGCTCGGCAAGAATTCCGTGCCTAACTATTTCGGGCGCTGCCCCGGCGAGGGCGGCGACTATGGGCTTGCGGCTCGCCATGGCCTCCAGGAAAACGATGCCGAATGCCTCCTGGACACTGGGCAGACAGAAAATGTGGCAGCGGTTATATTCCCTCGCGAGTTCGGCTTGTGAGACATCGCCGAGCCAGGTCACGATTCCCTGCAAGTTTTTCTTTTCGTACAGGGCCTTGAGGCGAGGAGCTTCCGGTCCGTCGCCGACGATGCGAATTTCCAATTCTGGTATTCGGGAGCGGAGGCGGTCTGCGGCACTCAGCAGAACGTGCAGCCGTTTTCGAGGATAGAAGCGGCAGACCGAGAGCACAATGAATTTGTCACGGGGAGGCTGGGTTAGATTGAGTTCGAGCAGATTGCGCCATGCGATGAGATCGACTGCTTCGGGAACGATGCGAGGTTGCTTCGAAGTTGAATAGAGCTGCTGAATTCGTGAGGAGGCGTAGCGGCTGGTCGCGATTATCAGGTTCGCGCGCTGAAGGTGACGCTTCTCACACGCGGCCTGCACGCGCATCGTGGCCCTGGTTAGTCCGGCTTCAAAGCGCATTTCATCAGCGATTACGCCTTTAATCGATGCGATATGGAGTCCGTGTCCTCGCCCCGCCAAGGTGTATCCATCCATGTCGAAACCCACCGTGATCGCGTCGGTTCGACGGCCGAAGGGAAGCATTTCGTTGAACACAACGCGCTCCACAGTGTAGATGGGAAACTTTACGGTGGGCGTTACCAGGTCTACGGTGGCTCCGGCAATTCTCAAGAATTTTGCGAGCGTGCTGATGCCGGCGAAGGTGCCGCTGCCCTGAACAATGTTTAGCGGGGTGGATGTGATGAAACGGAAGTGCATCAGAAACGGCCCCGGTCACGCCGAGCCTTCAACGCATGTGCTGTTTCTTTCGCAGCCATAGGGTCGAATCCAGTATTATAGCTGCGTGCGACGCATGCTTCGTTTTGCCGGTGCTGTTAGATCAGTCTGCCTTTTGTTGGCTATCTTGTTGGCACTGTCCAGTTGCTATAGCGGGACGCGGCCGCCGCGAGTCGGTCTGGCGGCCCCGGATTTCACGGTGCACGATTCCGACCGCACCGTTACACTGAGCCAATTCAAGGGGCAGGTGGTGGTGCTGAACTTCTGGGCGACATGGTGTCCGCCCTGCATCGAGGAAATGCCGTCGCTGGTGCGGATGCAACAGCTCATGCAGTCGAAGGGCGTGACGGTGGTGGCAGTGAGCGTTGACGTCGACGAAAGCAACTACCGGCGGTTCCTAAAGGACCACGGCGTGAATCTGCTGACGGTGCGGGATCCGGACCAGAAGAGCAACAGCCTGTATGGGACGTTCAAGTTTCCTGAGACTTACATCATCGATCGCAAGGGCGTGATGCGGCGGAAGTTTATTGGGGCGGTGGATTGGACGGAGCCGGAGATCATTGATTACTTGAGCAAGCTGTAAAAAGAAATGTGGATTGATGGTTGTCCCTCGGGGAGGAAGGCAGCGCACATGGAGATTACGAAGAACCACCTGCTAGCAGTGGCTATCGGTGCTTGCCTGGGAGCGGCTACGCTCGGCGCAATGTTCCACAACGTCCTTCTGTGGGCAGCCATCGGCGGAGCTGTGGGCGTGGCCTATGAACGGCGGAAGCGAATACTAAGGTAGGCACCGCCCTACAACTTCACTTTTCCGAATGGATTGGACCGAGCCCGGAATTATTGACTTTCCGGGAAACTTGTAGACTCCCGCGGGGCTGAAGCCCAGACGCATTCTAATTCTACGGCGCTTAAGCGCCGCTCTTCCGCAGTGCTGCAAGCATTCGCGGCACTCACGAATTGTCCACTTTTACGTACAGGAACAATCAAGGTCAAGAGCGGCGGACAGGAGTGTGCGACCCACACGGTCAAAATTCCACACCTCACAACTTGACATTGCGCAGGCGCAGGGCGTTGGTGATCACCGAGACTGAGCTGAAGCTCATGGCTGCAGCGGCGAAGATGGGACTGAGCAGCAGGCCGAAGAAGGGATAGAGCACTCCGGCGGCGATGGGCACACCGATTGCGTTGTAGATAAAAGCAAAGAACAGGTTCTGGCGGATGTTGCGCATGGTGGCCTGGCTTAGTTTGCGGGCGCGCAGAATACCGGTCAGATCGCCCTTGAGCAGAGTGATGCCGCCGCTTTCCATAGCAATGTCGGTGCCGGTGCCCATGGCGATGCCGACATCGGCCTGTGCGAGTGCTGGGGCGTCGTTGATGCCGTCGCCCGCCATGGCGACCACTCTTCCCTGCCCTTGCAGCTTGCGGATGACTTCCAACTTCTTTTCGGGCAGGACTTCGGCTTCGAATTCGGAGATGCCAAGTCGCTCAGCGATTTTCACTGCGACTTCTTTGCTATCGCCGGTGAGCATGACGATCTTGATGCCTTGAGCTTTGAGATCCCGGAGAGCATCCGGCGTGGAAGGTTTGAGTTTGTCTGCGACAGTAAGGCTGCCGACAGGCTTGCCATCGATGGCCACGAAAATAGGCGTACCCCCGGGCACTGTGCCATAGCTGCGGCCGCTTCCAGGCTTCAGCGCACCGACTAAGATCATTAGAGGAAGGCTGCCGGCTGCGATCTTTCTTCCGTCGACGACGCCCACTACGCCCTTGCCGGTGATGGAGTGAAATTCTTCTGGCTGAGAAAGCCGCAGTCCGCGCTTCAGGGCGGCATGGACAACCACCGAACCCAGGGGATGTTCGCTGGCCTGCTCGAGGCTGGCGGCGAGGCGAAGCGGTTCAGGGTCGTCGTCAAACGCCTGAGACCAACTTACCAGCTGCGGCTTGCCCTCGGTCAGCGTTCCGGTTTTGTCGACCACGAGCGTGTCGACCTTTTCCATGATCTCGAGCGCCTCAGCGTTCTTAATCAGCACGCCGGCGCGCGCGCCGCGGCCCACGCCGACCATGATCGCCATGGGCGTTGCGAGTCCTAACGCGCAGGGGCAGGCGATGATGAGCACCGCTACAGCGTTCACCAGCGCATGCGCGAGGCGCGGTTGCGGGCCTACTAAGAACCACACGAAAAACGCGAGCACAGCAACCCCGACCACGGTGGGAACAAACCATTTCGCAACCCGGTCTGCGAGCCGCTGAATGGGAGCGCGGCTGCGCTGTGCCTGGCCGACGAGTTGCACGATGCGCGCCAGCAAAGTCTCGCTGCCCACACGCTCGGCGCGCATCACGAAGGAGCCGGTGCCGCTGATGGTGGCCCCTATGACTTTGCTGTCGTTATCCGGCGATTTCTCGACCGGCATGGACTCGCCGCTGATCATGGACTCGTCAACTGTGCTGCGGCCTTCGAGCACGACGCCGTCAACGGGAATCTTCTCGCCGGGGCGCACGCGTAGACGGTCGCCGGACTTGACCTGCTCGAGCGGAATATCTTTTTCACTACCGTCGGAGTTAAGCAAATGCGCGATCTTCGGACTGAGATCGAGCAGCGCACGGATAGCAGCGCTGGTGCGGCTGCGCGCGCGCAGTTCCATGACTTGACCGAGCAAGACCAAAGTCGTGATGGCGGCCGCCGATTCGAAGTAAACGTCGGGATAGCCTCCCATAAAGCGCATCGATTCGGGAAAAATCTGCGGCGCGATCGTAGCCGCTACGCTGTATGCGTAGGCGACGCCGGTGCCCATGCCGATCAGTGTGAACATGTTCGGACTGCGATTGATGAGCGAAGTCCAGAAGCGCTGGAAGAAGGGCGCGCCGCCCCAGAGCACAACCGGCGTGGCGAGGGCGAACTCCAGCCAGGGCAGAATCCGACTCCAGGGGATCATCAGATACCGGTCGCCCCTGGCGATGTCGAATCCCCCCATGAACGCGTGCGGCCAGAACATGCTGCCCATGGCGATTGCGAGCAGCGGCGCGGTGAGGGCGAGGCTGATCCAGAAGCGGCGGGTCATGTCGCGCAGTTCGGGATTTTCCTCGGCTGCAGTGGTGATGGTGCGGGGATCGAGCGCCATGCCGCAGATCGGACACGAGCCCGGACCGGGTCGCACGATCGCCGGATGCATGGGGCACGTGTACTCGGTGCGCGTCGACGGGGCGACTGGAATTTCCGGCTCAAGTGCCATTCCGCAGGAAGGGCAAGCGCCCGGCTTGGTTTCGCTGACCTCGGGGCACATGGGGCAGACGTAAGCGACGCCCGCTGGCGCTGCGGATGATTGTTGAGTTTGGGGCCTGGCCGGATCTACGAGATGAACTTGCGGTTTCGCGGCAGCCAGCATCACTAAGGCGGAGGGTTTGGCAGCTGTGGGTGCTTTCAGATATTTTGCCGGGTTCGCCGTAAACTTTTCTCGGCATCCGGCACAGCAGAAGTAGTAGTTCTTTCCAGCGTGTTCGTAGACATGCTTAGCGGTCGCTGGATTTACATTCATTCCGCAGACTGGATCGCGTTCGAGGGCGGGTGCTGGATTTGGTGGTTTCGTGGACATGTGGAAATGAGGGGGTACACAGCTGGAAGCCTGTTACGAGCGCGCTACGTAACCCTCTCTGTCGTCTTCGATACGCGATGCTCTATATTAGATTCAGCCTGGCAGACGGTCCGGGCGTCGGCTTTCATTATTCATTGGCAGCAGAGGATTATCGCATGACTTACCTGGAAGTGGTTTTTCGCTATGTGGCTGTGCCCGGCGAGAACGAATTGCGGGCCATCGATGGCATGCGTGAAGTCTATGGAGTTCGGAGGGTTCAATTTAACAAAAATGAACGCACGGTGCGGGTGGAGTTCGACGCTTCACGCCTCAAGGCTGAGGCTGTGGCGAGACTCTTGCGCCAGGCTGGAGTGGATGTCCGCGAGCGGTTGGCACTGGTGTAACGGTTGGCAGTCGTGGCACGGCCAGCAACAGCAGGTTCCCCTCGGCTTCGCTCAGGGTTCCGGCAGAACCAGGGCAGGCCTCGGCCCTGTCCGGCATGACAAATTTTTAGGGACGGCTTGGCTCGGTTTGGCCTGAAGAGCAAATGCAAGGGGCACCCAAGAAAACCTCTGGCCGAAGTCCTTCTTGGAGTGCCCCGTTGCGCGCCACTTCGTCTGGGGTTTACATATGCACTCGGTTGCCGTCGCGTAACGCACTCAAAACAAAGGTGGCTGCGACGCTGCTTTGTAGGAATTGCTCTGAGGCGGGAAAGATTTACTTCGCTCGTCGGAGCTTAGCAACGAAGGGGCCTAAGGGTTGTGGAAAGGAACTAGAGGCTTAATTTTTGGTATCTAGTGGGCTCGTAAGGGAAAGACCCTATCTGACCTCGCGACGGCACGTCGATCAACGGTGACTGCAATCATGTCGGCAACGCTAATCTCAAACGTTCGCAGCAAGCAGCAAGTTCCGCTATAATTCCTTGAGAAGTTTCCTACCAAAGCAACTCTGCGCCCTTAGCTCAGCTGGATAGAGCGTCTGGCTACGAACCAGAAGGTCGGGAGTTCGAATCTCTCAGGGCGCACCATTCTTCACTGAAAACAAAGCAATTAAAAGGGGGCTGCGATTTGCAACCCCCTTTGTTTTTGTCCCACTGTGCGGGTTCTGTGCGGGTTCTTACTGAATGGCCAGCCGTTTCTCCTGTTGTTGGCTCACGATTCGCGTCTCGCGCAACTGCATCGCTTCCCGAATGTCGGACTCAGACTGGATGTTGTAGCGCTGTAACATGCTGGCCGTCTTGTGGCCGCTGATCTTCCGCGCCGTGCTCTCATGCACGCCGGAGCGCAGCATTTCGCGCACTGCGGTTCTGCGTAGATCGTGAAAGAGGCGATGCTCTACACCGGCCAGCTTGCAAGCTGTCGCCCACGCTTTCCTAAAATCCCCAATGGGTTCACCCTTGCAATGGAAGATGTACTTGGCCTGTACCGTGCCGGTCGCGGTCTGCGCCAGACGCGCAACTTGGCGGCGTGTCATGAGTTCGGCCAGTTCACCCGTCTCGAACGTCACGATCCGGGATTCTCCGTTTTTGGAGTTCGCTGCAAGCAATCGGATGATGTCGGTTTCGACTTGTTCCCACAGTAGCGATGCAATCTCTCCTTTGCGCCAGCCAGTGAGATAGCCGAACAGGGCGAAGTCTTGCAGGTGTGCCGGTAGATTGGCTGCAACTTTGCGAAATTCGGCGTCCGAGAAAAAGCCCTGGCGCACGTTGTCTTTCTCGCTCAGGCGGCGAATGTGGGGTTCATAGTTTAAGCGCCCTTGCTCTTTCGCCAACTTGTAGCTTTGGCCCAAAAGCTGAAGGCAGCGGTTGATGCTGGCAGGTTTCGCAGGCTTGGCAACCTTAGCCGGTTTGCCCGGAACTTCCTTGACCACGCGGCGGCCATGCTGCAGGGCGTGTGCGATGAACTTGTCGATTTCAGAGCTAGTGAGTTCCATGGCCCGGTAATCGCCAAAGTGTTCTTCTAGGGGCTTCAGGTTGGACAACAGGCGCACGCCGCTCTTGCCACGCAGTTTGTAATCGACTTTCAGCGCCTCCAGCAGTTCTTTCACCGTGACGCGCTGCTGCAGGGGGGTAATCATCTTTTTTCCACCACCATGCTCCCCGTCACGCTCTATCAGTTTGCGCTTGAGCGCCTGCAACGCTTTCTTTTCCTCGGTCTCGCCCGTGCTCATGCGGTACTGTTTCCCACGTGAATAGAACGCCATCCACCAGAATGCGCTGATACCGGGACGCTGGTAAATGCGTCCTCTACCACGTTCACGTTTCTCCGTTGTCATGGTTTCTCCTTTTTGAAGTTCCGGTACTTTGCCAGCTTTGCCCGCCGCTTGCCAGTGGCGGCTCTATAAGCATCCTCAACGTTGTCGAACGCGCCCAGGTAAGCCAAGACTTTCTGCTGTACACCGCCCTGGACGCGCACCGATTCCACCAGGTAGTGGTAAGTCTGACCCTTGATCGTCTTTTTCCGTATGAACATTCCCAACCCCTGTAGTGCCTAACTGTAGTGCCTAACGGCTAGGGTTGTCAAGCACAAAGTCTTATTTTTGTTTGGCGAGATAAGCCGCGATCCCGTTCTGCGAGAACAGTAGCTTTCTTCCCAGACGGCGGGCGAAGGGCAGTTCACGCCCACGCCGGTAGAGGTAATCCGGGGAGCAATTGAGACGCACGGCGGCCTGCTTGCAGGTCAACAGCTCATCGGCCTGCAGCAACGGAGCCGGAGCGCTCAGCCGTGCCTGGGCCGTGGCCGCGATCTCCGCCAGATCGCCCAGCAGCCGGGGCAACTCCGCCGGGGGCAAAGTGCGCGCGGCCTGCAGGACGGACTCTAGTTGGCTGTTCATGGGTTCACGCGTTCGTTGTAATCGGGCTGTGCTCATGCGGCACAACCTCTGAAAGTTTCGCTTTCTTGCTTGCCTTAGCCTTGCGCCCACATAAACGGCAGAATCGTTCAGAGCGTGCGTTGCGCCTTAGGCGACGCAGTTCTTTTTGACAGATGGGACCGCATGTACACGCGCCTCTGCGCTGACGATCCCGGGGAATTTCACCTTTGCACAAAATGCAGAATGTGGTCACTCGCTCCCCCTGCCAGCCTTGGCCAGCGTGATCCCGGCTGCGCGCAGGTGCTTTCGTACCCAAGATGGTGAACGCTCCGCGGCTTCGGCCAATTGCGCGACCGTGTAAGCGTTAGGATCTTCGCGCACTACCTCAAGCAGAATTTCCGCCCTGCGATCCTTCGCCTTCGGGACGTGTGCGGCCTGCTCTTGCAGGTAGCGTTCGTTCGCCGCGCGCAAATCTTCAGGCGGAATTAGAGGCTTGAAGCTAGCCCCAGGGAGTGCTTTTGGAGTTTTCGGAATGCGAAGCTTCCGTGCCCGTTTTTTCAGCAAAGGATTACGGAACTTGGTACACGCACAGTCGGCCTCGGCGCAGCTTGCAGAGGTGCAGATGTAAGCCGCGCCCCCGGGCAGAGTGTGTTTGCACACGATGAGATCATCGCCCACCATGAGACCTTGATAGGTTCCCGGAACGACTTTTTTTCGGCTCTGGGTGCAGTGATGGGCTTTCGGATGCGCGCACGTCTGGCACAGCGTGAATTCGTGGGCCTTGCGCCGTTTCATTTCCGGTACATCGTTTTCGTTTTCGCGGAACGCCCAGCAGTCGCAGGGATCGCCATTCTTTTGCAATGCCTCGCAGTGCTCAGTCAGGCAAAAATAAAAACCATAGGCCCCTTCGCTCGCAGGCCAGTGCTGTATCGGCTCCTCAAGGCAATGTTGGTCACGCTGATGGCCGCAAAGGCAGACTTGCTTACTTTTTTTCACTCTACTGCCGGCTAGAACAGCGCCGTTATTCTGTTCGGGTTCTACCGTGTTGCCCTGTAAACCGCGCGCGAACTTCCGCGCGGCTTCTGGAAAAACGGCGCCGTCGAATTTCTGCGCCGCCCGCTTAATCAAGGATTCCGCAGAGCGAGGCGTGTACGTGAAGCTCATTGCGCTACCTCTGTGTCGGAATCATCAACGTCTAGGCCGAATACCTCGCGACCTTTGCGATTTTTGCCCAAAATGATCAGGGCCCCGGAGCGCTTCAGCGCGGTCATTGCGCGCGAAAAAGTCTCATGGCAGCCGTCGCGGTCAAGGTTTGCGGCACGGCGAAGATCGTTCGCAGACGCAGATCCTTTCTTCAACCGGCGCAGGAGGACTTGCGTCATGGATTCAACTTTGTCGGTGGCATCCACAGGCCATAGCGCGAGGCGCAGAGCCAATTGATGCTCACCCCAGGTAATTGCACGGTCTACCATTTCAAGCGTGATAATCGTGCTGCCGGAGAAAACGGCGCGTAGCAACAGATCAACTTTGGTCAATTCCGGAAGCCGGCGAACGTGGTCCGGGTGCGGATGTTGCGGAGACAGGAGCAGCCGCGCGAATTCCACGAACCGCTCACGGGCTTTTTCGTCAATATCCAGCGGCACGAAGCGCGCAGGAATCAGAGCGCTGATGCGTTCAACGCTCTGCCTTTCCTCAGCAAAATTGCGCTCCTGCCAGACCGGGACCGCAGGCATCCCAGCCGAATACACCAGCGTGAAACGTGATAATAGGCCGTCACCCACCCCGCCACGCAGTTTGAAACCTTCCACGAAGCTCGTCCGCGTCGAGTGCAGGAGAACGCTTAGGTGAGCCTCATCGGTGCCAAATTTCTTGTTCGTGAGACTGCCCGTCCAAGCTGAATTTCCTTCGTACAGCGACTTCAGAACCGAGAGTAGTGTTGAGTTTTGCATTCCGGTCTGCGCGAAAAAACCCGTAGTCTCATCCCATGGGATAATGGCGCGCGGGTTCGACTCCAGTTCTTTGGCAAGATACTGACCGGAGCCGATTCCTGAGCCGTTCAGTACCTTCACGCCCGCGGCATCAAGCAAGGGACGTAGCGCTCCGCCCTCAGGGGTATTCCCGCAGACACGATTCCAGGATTCCCCTTTTTGCACTGCTGCGCCCGTTCACTGACAAGCGCAAGATAACGGCGTGTGTGCAAGCCCCGATGCTGAGGAAATCCAACCCTACTCTCGATCAGGGCACCCGCGGCCAAGTTGATCGTTTCTCGCAGGAACTGCGGCGGAATGGCCGTCCCGTCATACAGCGCGTAAGTCAGATCGGAAATGCGATCCCCTTCTAGGGTGTCCTCTGGCCACTGTGGAAGGATTTCGGGCGCAACTTCGTCGGCTTCGATAGTGGGCAGCAACACTTCAAAGCGACCAGCCCGCGCGAATCCCAGCCACTCGCAGAACTTGTCAAAGGCCGCGTTGCCCATCAGTTCCCGCAATCGGGTTCCGCCAACGGCCTTCCCGTCTGTGACCAAACGCTCGGCTGTGCTCTCCACGGCGGTTTCACGATCTCTGATTTCTTCATCCCCGGCGACCGTGGCCACGGCCCTAACAAAGCGGCGAACGTGGGCTTCATCCCAGCCCTGACGCAGAAGAAAACCAGCAACAGCAAGAGAAAAAAAGTGGCGGCTGCCCTCTTGGGGATAGCCTCGAACCGTTAGCGTGGCGGCTGCCAGCTCACGCACAGCAGAAGTCAGCGCCTCACTGGCAACACTGGCGGGTGTGCCTTCCGCATGATCCCAGGTTAGTTGTTCACCACTTGGATGGATCGACGGCGGCGCGACCGTCTGCCCCACACTGCGAAGCTCCAGCAAACACTCTCCATTGAATTCAAACTTTCGGTGCTCCGGCACGGGATTGCAGGTATACCAGTAATGGGATCGTGGGCGGCTGGGTCTGCCGTGGATAAAATCCGTGCGGGGCAGAAATTCTGGCATGAGTTTGATGGCTTCTAGGCAATCGCCGTCAATGTCAACACGACCGTTACCCGCTTTGCCCAGCAGCACGCCAATGTTCGAGGTGGGGAGAAATATCGCGGGAACATCTGCCGCAGTGTAGCGTTCGTTCTGCCAGCCCTCACGGTTGGGATTCTTACTGCGCGGGGGGAGCACGATCGGATTGAATCGCGCATTTTGCAAATCGCGCGCGGCTTTAGCAACAACGTTGACGGAGCCGCGGAGCGGCAGAATCTCGTGCTCGCTCACCGGCAAGCCCCCTCGCAATGATGATCGCCGATCACCGGATCGGCTTCCCACGGTGCCCACCAGCGTGGCTGGAAGCGGTTCTCGAATGCGTCCAGCAACTTAACTTCGTGACCCAGCCGCACAAGCGCCACAGGTGCGCGGCAGCGCTCGCAGGGAAAAACTTGCTTGACCGACACCGGGACCAAATCCAGGGCGGCATTTGGGAAACGCGCCATCATCTGACGGTGCCGAATGGCGCAGGTCAGCGGAATATTTTCGGGTTCGCGCCCTTCCGATTTTTCAGGAAGGCTTGCAGGCGATCCGGGATTAGCAGTAAGATCGAATCGTTTCATAAGGGACCTCCGCCGCGGCGCGCGCCTCCAGTCTCCGGACAGGGACAGAAAAAGGGCGAATGCCGCGGCGCTCGTTTTTACGAGCTTGTCAAACTTCTGTTCCCGCTTGCCAACGCCCGTACCGCAGACAGCTGCACCAAGACCCTTTTACGGATCTGACGGGCTGGTAATTCCTGACTGCGGATCATGTTGTCGATAGTGCTCTCGCTAACGGCCAAGAGCCGGGCAGCGGTCTTCTTGGTCACCAGCAGCGGTTCCAGTTCAGTGTGATTGGCCATACATGCGAATAATGACAGGCGCGGGGGAAAGCGTCACTGAAATGAAAATTGCCGTTTTTCTAAATTTCGTTGCGGACGGAACCTGCGAGGGGTTTAGGCGTCGCGGAGAATCAGCAACGGTCGCATGGGAAGATTGATGACCAGATGCGCAGCATAGTTCGCTGCGAGCTTACAGAACAGCGAATTTCTGGGATTCGCGCGAAAGTGGGCTAACCCGCGCAGATCATCCGGCACAGGAAGGCGCGGGTTCGATCCTAAGTGCAAGCCCTGCGCGCACTCGCCCGCAATTTGCAGACGCAACAGATCGGCGGCTGTGAGGCTATAGGGCTGGCCAAGGCTTTCACTCCAGAGTTTCACGAAGTCTTCCAGGATAACCAAGAAAATCCAGTCTTTCCCCATGCCCAGCCGTTTCTCATTGTGAAGCTGTTCCCAGCGGTTTTCCTGGAGTAGCAAGCGAAACGCCTCTTGCTCCATCTGATCGGCAAGGCCAGGGTTGAGCCTTTCCAGCCCTTCCAGGGCACGATAACGGCCCGCGGCTTTTATCAGCGCCGCCACAGCCCTGGGGATTGCCTGCTTACGGCGTCGGCCACGCTCGCGTTGCATCTCCAGAACTTGATTTACGTCAGTGGGCATGGTCGGTGCCACAAACGCCTGCAACAATCCGGCTATGACGGCGAAAACCCGCGGATCGTGGAGCAGCTTCGACAATTCGGCGCCATCGTCTAGGTGCAGATGTTGCCGGAGTCTCTCCTCGAAATGCAGAGCGCTGGGCACGAGTTCGGTTTTCGCGATCACGAAGATTTATTATAAAGGGCATGGCTAGGATTGATGATCTTGCAGGAATCAAATCGTAGTCAAAAAACAGGGGGTAGGGGCCCCCCCCAGGAAAAAGACAAGCGAATCGTAGTCAGATCAAAGACTACGATTGACTACGATGACGACGTTTCGAGAGTTATGGTTCTTTTAAGTTCTTTTAAGTCCTTTATTTCTCTTCTCTCTCTCTCTCTCTCTCTCTCTCTCTCTCTTCGAGAGTACAAAAAAATCGCATGGGGTATATGGGGTACTGACAACGACGACGTTTCCCCCGTCTCAACCCTTAATCCCCCCAATCGTCTTCAAATCGTAGTCTGAAAAGTAGTCAACCACCCGACTACGATTCGAGATTCTGATTCTGCTGATAACTGAATTGCCGCCCCTCGCGCCTTCGGTCGGTCCCACGACCCTTGCGCCCCGACATCACCGGGTTCACGGTTCGCAATTTCCTTGCAAACGATCTTGCGACTGTGCTAGTTTATCCTGACGCTTCTGAACTATCAGAAACTAGAGAAACATGGATCAGATTACCCTAAAGCGTGCTCCACTCCCCTCGGCCTTGGCGGTTGGCCAAGATGCACGCTTCGGCCTTTTAGGCGCGGCCATGCTCCGAAATCAGGAGACCAATCTGGCGCTGTTCGCGGAAAGGCCACTTTCTTTGCGTGAAAGTGCCGTGGCGTTGAATGTGTCCATGCAAACGCTACGCCGATGGATCAAGTTGAAGCTTGTGAACGCCCTCAAAGTCGGTCGGTATGGGCACTACAAGATCAGACCCGCGGAGATTCGCAGAGTGCTGGAAGGGGGAATGCAATGACTGACTGTTTGGTTTGCACTAGCCCCTATGCCTTGGAGATAGGCAGCATGTTGGCATGTGGGGCGACGCCCGACGCAATCGCGGCCTCCACTGGCCTTGATCCTGTGGCAGTCGAAGCGCACCTTGCCGCTTGTGTTTCTCCAAGCACCTTGGATGACACACCCGACAATCTGGAGCGAAGCGATCAGCGGCTGCGCGCTTTGGCCGAGAAAATCAGCCTCGCAGGTACAGGTGCGGGATTGCAGGGCGACGCCAAATCCTTGCTAACCGCGTTGAGCATCAGCCTGCGGGTCGAAATGGAAATCAGGCGCAGACTGGAAACGAAGGCCGAAATCGAGAGCACCCAGCGAACGCCAACCGGCGAAACCATTTTGACCGTCGAATTGCTGGATCAAATTCTCGCCACGCCGCCACGGTGTTTGGAAGACACGCCCGCGATGCGCGCCAGAAAGCAAGTTATCAGAACGTTGGAGCGCATACCGTCCGACGAACCGCAGCTAGGCGCAATTTGTGAACAGATAGAAACAATTCTCTGCGGTCATGGTTATCCATCGCCATCGCCACAAGGGGGAGCTAATGGAAACACAAACAATTGAGAAAATCAAAAACCGAATCGACCACATCGACAAGGTGATGGGCGAGCTAACGACCGAACGCTTTTTGCTGGGATGTCGCCACGCACTACTCTTGAAGCAGGCTGCGCTGGCCAATCCGCCCATCGAATCGGGAAAGCAGTTTAGTGAATTTTACGACGCCAATTTTGGCGGCACTGGTTTTGAGGAGAACGCCCTATGACCCTATTTCACACAATTTTTGGCTTCGAGGCTCCACCCGCGGCTCGTCCGAAGCCCGCACCCGATCTTCCCTGGGATGATCCTCTTTGGCAATTCACGCCTGCAAGCCCGGCTTCGGAGGCTATCTGCCAGAAAATCGAAAATGCGGCTCTGGTGAAGGAACTTTTGGGAGAATTGCCCACACCGGCTCCGACTATCCCTGAGCTAGAACTATTCACCGCCCCCGCACCCACGCCTGTGCTCGCAAAGACGGCCAAGCCACAAGGAAACTGGACGTCAACGAAGCACCGGTCCGCGATTCAGGCCCTTGTAGATAAATTCCGAAACTCCGCGGCCATGAAGCCGTTTAAGAGCCATCCCGAAGCGGATAGCATGTTCGCCACGCTGGTGCAACATGGTGTTGACTACGTTTGCGCCGCCGTCCACCAGGAAGCGGCAGAGGAAGGGGTTTAATCATGGGTGATCCAATCGTAAATCCGGGAGGTTCCCCTGGTGGAAGCGTACAAAACGTCGGACCAGCAATGAATTCTGCCGGGGATGTTTGGGTGTCAGGCAACTACATGACGACCTTGTTTACGACCCAGGGAGTAGGGCCTTTCGGGTCAACATATAACAAATTTGGTTGGGGCGGCACGAATGCCTGGAACTATCCTGACATTCCACCGGAGCCCCCAACAAGCAATGGAGAATCCGCCACCACGATTTACGTCTCGGCGTTGACGGCGGCAGCCGATGACGGCGTTCCGCGAGCCGCGGTAGAAAATACGCGCCCCGCGCCCGCATGGAATGTTCCGCAGACAACGCCTCCGGCAACCACGGGCGGGTCCGTGCAGGAAGGGGCGCCAGCGATCAACGCGGTAAATACGTTCGCGGGCGTGTTGCCAGCAAATAGCGTTCAGGTTTTTCGCTGGCAATGAAAATCTACCGGGAGGAAAGTACGGTGCGAAACGGCGTCGTGAGAGAGCTGGGGTTCCCGGCCTAAATGGAATCCTGCCTCAGCCCTCATCCGTTCAAAATTTGCAAGGCCTGCGTCGCTTCATTGCCCCTGATCCGGGAGTTGCCCGGCGACGTAGGGAATTAACAAAGGGCGACACAAGGTCACGCGCTGGGCGTCGCGCCTCCAAATCGCCCGCTTCTGTTGGCTGGTGAGGGGTACGGAACTGCTACCCGTGCCCCTTATTTTCGTGAGGTACAAAATGGCTGAACTCTTGCCCTACCGATATAGAGAAAAGCTGGGGCGAGTCGTTTACTGCCGCAAATGCCGCGGGTTGCTCACTGGCGGTGATCCCTTCGTGTTACGTCCCGTTTCCCGCGAGTTGGTTGGGGTGGAGCACTGGCCATGTTGCCCACGGAACGTTCAAAACCCGCGCACAGTACACGCACAGCCCACTGCAAGTCACTGACTGCGAGGGGCTTACAGCAGCCCATTTGGTTGTCAACCACAAGCGCTATAAGCGTTTTTCCCTTCTGGGCGAGAGTGGAGCACTTTGTATTGTGAGGTACTTTGCGATTAGAGGCGATTCTAGGGCTTCTATTGAGGTTCAGCGTGGTAAGTACCAGCCGGAGGGGGATCCTCGCTCTACGAGCGAAAATAATGTACCAGCGTCGGGATTTTGGAGGCATGGGCGATCCACAGCCACACACTTCCGGTGCGACCGGCTAACACATCCCGGTCGGTTCCGGTACTCTCGTGGCTTGCATCGCTAGGCGTCGCTCTCCTCCGCCCTTGCGTGGTGGTCCTTCGTTCACGCCACGCGGTAGACCGTGAGCCGTTTCCGACGATGCGCCCAGTTCGTTGCGATCCTCCGAGCTGATAGTAAATCCTGATAAGAATTTGTCAAGCTAATTCCGACACGCTAAAGCACAGAGCTAATGCACGAATCTCCACTGTTTATGCGCTAAATCAATGCCAAGGAAATAGAAAGCGAATGCCTACACGCTCGACCTACTGCCCTAAGCTATATATGAAATTATGAAAACTCAACCTACTCAAAACCCCTCAATCATGGGCAAAAAGAAAGGCCGTCCGATCCGAAGATCGAACGGCCCTGGGTGGGAAACTTGTTGGGATTCAGTTCGCGCTAGGCACTGCCCCGGCTTTGCGCAAGATTTCATCCAAGCATTCCACCAAGGCACCTTTGAATGTTTCCAATGCGACCTCCCCTCGTTTTACCACTGCTAGCATTTGGTGCAGCTCCTTAGAATCAATTCCCTTGAGCGCGTCAGAATGATCGCGCTCTGCGAAAGCCTCTGCAGAGCTGTTCCAATTGTTTAACGATTCCACTAGTTCTCTCAGTCTTGCTTGTTGTTCGGTTCTCTTCATGGCAGTCTCCGTGGGCTGATGTGCACCCTAGGGATATACTGGTTTTCCCGGAATGAATTCGCACCATTCCTGGTGCAAATCTTGGATTTATTTTCAGGCGGTTTCACTGGCCTATGAACGTGGGTCCCTGTTCGCTACCTGGACCGCATTCTTTATGATGCTAGTCGAAAACGGAACCGTCAACGATATCTTGCGATTGTCCCTCAGTTCCAGCTCCCCGGTTACCTCCGTGGCGGCCAGATGTGTGTTCGAGATCGGAAACTCGAAGAATGCAGTTACCAGTAGATCGCGTATATCTCCAGCAGAGATTGCCCTATGACGGGATTGCTGCTCTGGAAAGTTTTTGTAAATAGTGGGTGTTTCGAAAAAAACGCGGTCGCAGGGGGTAGATCGCAGGTTGGTTGTACAACTCACCAGTTCTATCGAGCTGTCGTGACCGCCATCGTGGTTCCTGACGACCAAGGGCAACGCAATCACAACATAGTGGTGAGCTTTGACCCCTCCGATGTCTTCAGGGGAAACATACTCGCCCGCAGTCACCGATTGCAGATCAATGGAAAGTCCCCTCAGTTGTTGCTCGGCTGCGTCCGCGCGGGCGCTAGCGCGGTTGAAAGCCGTGCTAACGCAGACGATGAAGCCAAGCACAAAACCAGAAGCAGGCAGGTAGAGCAACAGGGTTGGCAAATGCGATGCCAGGCTCGGGATAAACCTGACGATGATGCCGAGGATTGCCAAGGGGACGGTGATCCAAAAATACACTGCCCGAAAGTCGCCTTTGCTGCCAAAGACTTCGTGAAACCACGTTTTGATTCGCATAGTCCTGGACTGCTCGTTCGGTTCCCATGCGCGCGCCGGATGGCAACCTGTTTACCTCGCACGAGTGTTCTGCTCGATCTGCCTCTGACACAAAAGTTGTTGGGCTTCCAACTTTAGGTTAAACGCTTTTCTCCGTCCTGCATCAACCCCAGCTACGACAGCGATAAGGGTTAGAAAAACAATGACAATTCCTTGTGCCTGATTGGGAAACTCAGAGTGGTAGGTGATTGCACCCACAGCAAGCACAACCACTGACAAAAGGAACACGATGAGCCCGTACTTTAGAGCTTCTCGGATTATTATATGTCGTGCCTGCTCATAGAGGGCGTCAGCACACTCCTGCATGATCTTTGGATCGTATTCTGTTGGCATTCCCCTTCCTCCCCGGTAGGCGTAATTCTACAGCGTTATGGCGATACAGGAAGGTCGGTCGGAGGTTTGCAGTTGTGCTGGTGAACACCTACACTGGCACCATGAGCGGGGCTTCCGCTATTCCTTTCTGGACAATGTTGGCAGCCTGGGCGCAAGTGGTCGTGTTGATTGTCACTGCGCGTTTCGTTTGGCGATACCTGCAGGAGACTGAGCGACTGAGGAAAACAGCGCAGGAGCAGGTGGAAGCAAGCCAACGTCAGGTGACTGCGGCTTACGAGCAGCTCGAAGGGCAGATTCGACCTGCAATCGTGGTCCGTCACGGTGCCGTTCTGGGTAGAGGTCTTAGGCTCTTCAATGTTGGCGAGGGTCCGGCACTTCATATCAGGTTGTCCCCGACTGAGAGGGGTTCGGCGCGCCAGCTCGGCCTCGATCTCATGTGTGAAGTTGGGTTTATTGAGGTTGATGCGAGTTTCGACACAGGTATTCTAGCTAAGGGTGGTGGCATTACCGCCCTCAACGGCAGAAGCCTGCAGTGTGAGTACACGAGTCTTTCTGGTCGGACCTACTGGACGGTAGTTGATTTTGACAAGTTCGACAATGACCGTCTGATTGCTACTCGCTTTTATTCTGCCGAGAGCTTGACGCCGAGTACCGGCAAGGAGAAGAGATCGTGATACTACTCCGAAGGGACTTGCTGGGGGCATCGTGGGAGCCGGTGATCCAGACGCTCAACATGTTTTTCAAAGAGTGGGAGAAGAGTGGCCCAATTACCCTGGACGTGGATGTAACAGCGCTTCGAGACAGCGATGGTGTACAGCTTTTTTCAATACTGATAACTCAAAAAGGCATTTCCCAAAGCGCGTCAGTGCCGGTTGTGTACCCGTTCACCGTAACGATCAGTGATGGCAGGGGAAGAAGAGAGCACTTGAGATTTCTCGGTTAGGTCCACTGTGCTCGAACTGTGCGGGTTCGGGGTCCAATTCGGACCCAAACCAGCGTCAGTTTCGCTGATTCCCTTGTAATGTTTTCAGCGTTTTACAGATTGGCTTAGACGGGCTTGTAGCGCACAAAGGGGCTACGAACCAGAAGGTCGGGAGTTCGAATCTCTCAGGGCGCACCATTTTTCAACGACTTGCGGGAACCGCCAGTTTTGGCCGTTCCCGCACCGTAGTGAAAACCGTAGTGACTCATTGGACGGTCTCCTGCTCGCGCCGGAGTTCCTCGATCTTCCTCTGATTGTAGGCGTTCGGCTTCGTGAACGCCTCCTCGACCTTCCGCAGCGTCGGATGCACGTAGCGCTGGGAGATCAAGATGCTGGAGTGTCCGCGACGCGCTGTATCTCGAACGCATCAGCGCCCGCCTCGCCCACTCGCGTCAGGCAATGGAGAAGTCGCACCCTCAACCTATTTACACAAGCAGCTTGACATCACCAACTCTCAGCCTTTCATTGAGTTGCCCGTCTTGCAGACGTAGGATTCCGCTCCAGTGATCGGCCAATATCTCCCACTGCCGCATCTTCGAGAAACTGGGCGGCGGTGGAATCGCAAAAAGGGATTCGATTGGAAAGCAATGGGCCCACGTACTCCACCCCTCGAGTCGAGCTGCAAGTAGCTCGGTGGCCATCGGCTCGAGGCGGTTTCCTTAATTCCGCGCGTACACCGGGCCGGTATTGCGGTTGGGCGGATCGGCGACGGCACGAATGTAGGATATGAGCGCCTGAATGTCGGACTTGCTGAGAGTGTTTCCCCAGGCCGGCATGAGCGCAGACTTGTTCAGTGCGGGGCCACCGTGGCTGATGATGGCAGTGAGATCTGCGTCGGTGATTTTGTTGAGCGTGTCGCCCTCGGTGAAAGGATGCGGCTTGATTTCGAGATTGTCGAAGTTCGAGACGCGCTCGACCGTTGACTCGGGATTGTGACAGCGTTCGCAGTACTGATCGTCGAGCTGGCGGCCCAGAGTCTGCTGGTAACCGAGAGCGATCTCTTCGACGGTGAGTGTGACTTTCTTTCGCGACTTGTCAGTGGTGAACGCGGTTAGTGGATAGCGGCCGGCCATGCCGCCGAGCGTAACGTTAGTCGTAACCTGCCCGCTGGAATCGGTGAGGCCGTATGCTGGATCGAAAGCCACTCCTGGCGCGGCGCGGAATTCGACGAGCGCGCCAGGGACAGCGGCGCCTTGTTCATCATTCACCTGCACGACCACGGGCTGCGGCAGAAGGTTTCCTGCCTGCGCGATTTGTTTCCCACCACTGGATTCGACAATGGCCGCGCCGAACGCCGTTGGTTGGGGCAGAGGCGTCGAGGTTCGCTGGTGCGAACAGGACGTGGCTAGTGCCACAACAAACAATATCGCGATGATCAGAAGGTGACGGATCATTTCTTTGCCTTTGCGACCTCTGATTTGCCACCGGTTTTCTGTGACATCAGGAACGCGGTGAGGGCACGCGCATCTTCGTCGCTCATGGCACGGTTAGGTTCCACTGTGCCGGGGCGCAGTGCCTGCGGATTCTTCATCCATTCGAAAACCCACGCAGCTGTCAGCCGTGAACCAACCTGAGTGAGGGTTGGGCCGATGTAGCCCTTGTCGGTTTTGGTATCTACGATGTGGCAGCCCTGGCAGGCGTATTTGCCGTAGAAGAGTTGTTTACCCAGTTCAACTTCGCCCGGCGAGTAGCCGCTTAGAGGCATGGAGTCGCGGTCGATTGCCGGACTCTGGTACACGGTCATTATGTAATCCGTGAGTTCGTTGGCCTCACCGTCGGTGAGGTTGAACTTCGGCATGCGGCGAATCAGCGCGGGCCGCAGCGTGTTCGGATTTTTCAGGAACCCCACCAGCCACTGGTGCTGCACGGAACTGCCTTCCCAGGTGAGGTCTGGGGCCATATCGCCACCGTGGCCATTGATGCGATGGCAACTGAAGCAGGCAAGGTCGGTCATCAGCTTTCCGGCCTTGCCCGCGGGCTGATAGTCGGACTCGAGCTTTGACGCGACTGTCAGCGACGCCGGCAACGTGGCGGAGCGATCATTCAATGCGAGTAGGGCGGTGGCGAGGGAATCGATTTGTGCCGGTATGAAACTGTACTGAGGCATCTTCAGGTTTTGTCCGAAGGAGCGCGGCTGCTTGATTTTGGTTGCGATGTAATCGGGAAGCGTGTGTTGCATGCCGGTAAGAAATACGAGTTGCGTGACCGGCTTGCTGCCGATGCGGCTGAGATCGGGGGCAAAGTTCTCCGGCTTCTTGACGCCAGCGATTTCATGACACGACGCGCAGCCGTAATCGGAGACCAGGCGTTTGCCATGCGCGACCTGCTCCGCGGTTGCGGGCTCGAGATGAACGTTGGCTAGCAGATCGGAATCGGTCTTCGCCAGCAGGAATCCGGAGAGCGTTGCGACCTGAGGATCGTCGAAGCGGTAGTGCGGCATCGCGGTCTGGGCGTCGTACGCGCGCGGATTGCGCAGCCATGCCTGCAGCCACTCGGGCTTTACCTTGTTGCCTACGCGAGTCAGTTCAGGGCCAACGTCACCGCCGACCAGATTACCGGCGGCATTTTGCACCGCGTGACACGAAGCGCAGAAGGATTGGCCGTATAAAGTAGCGCCGGTCGCGGGATCAGACGACGCCTTCGCTGAAAGCGCAGCTGTGTCCCCAGGCTGCGGAGTGCTGTTTGCAATCAGAAACGCGGACATATCGCGCGCGTCGTCATCACTCAGCTTGAAATTCGGCATCGTCGCCGTACTGGCGTAGGCTTGCGGATCTTTCAGCCAACCGTATATCCACTCGCGGGTGGTTTTGTCGGCGATGTGCGAGAGCGAAGGCGGATCGTCCGTCGCCTTCATTGTTCTTCCGTCGGGCAGTTTCACCGCGTGGCAATGCACGCAACCGTAGCGGGAAAGCAGATGCCGGCCTTCAGTCAGCTGAGGCGTGCCTGGGACGGGTCCGCGATGGCACTCTCCACACGACGACTCGATGTACTTCGCCGGCAGAATCGGCTGCTCCCACGCCAGCGTGCTGTTGTGCGCTTCGCTTACGGTTGTGGCGGCGCCTTGACCGCGATGGCACATGGTGCATCCGAATTGGTCGAGCTTGTGTGGGATTACGGGATGCGGACGGAAGGGCTGCCGGTTTATGTCGTTGAGGCTGACTTCTTTTAAGCCGACGTGACAACTGGTGCAGCGGTCGACCACTCCGAGGTCGGGGAGCCAGATCTGCTGAATTCCTCCCACAAAATGCCGTTGCAGCGTGACCGCGTCGCTGCGGTTGCGAATCATTTTCAAATAGCCATGCTGATAGTGGCGCCACTCGCTGAAGTGGTTTTTCGCGGGAGCGATGGCTAATGAAATCAGGAATACCAGACTGACCACGCCGAAGGCGCGAACACTGTCCCCGAACAATTTCTGCCACAGCGACTTGAGGTTTTCTTTCATGCGCGCGACTTTCTTCAGCAAATCAGGACCCTTGCCACGGCCAGACCCAGGACCATCCCGGCCCCCGGAAAAATGTGCCGATGGCAGTGAGCACCACCAACTCGAACAAAAACCACGTCATCACCCAATAGGAAAGCGGCCGGGCTGCCAGATAGCGGCGGAAAGCTGAGGGCGACTGCGGAGAACTCTGCGCCGCCACGAGCATTATCGCGGCCATGATGAGCGTCGGGACCAGGGCCGCGTAGACCTTGAAGAACAACAGAAACAACGACAGAGCAGTCGCGACCAAATAGAAGATCCGCAGCCGCTGTTGGCGATCTTTCAGGAAGAGCCCTTCGGCTTCGATGTTGACCTTGAAATAGGGAATGACGATCAGCGCCATGACCACCAGCCCGGGCGCCAGCACGCCCGCAACCACTGGAGGAAAGTAGTGCAGCATTTCCTGCAGCCCAAGAAAATACCACGGGGCCTTCGCCGGATTTGGAGTGTGGGAAGGATCGGCGAGGCCTTCGAGCGGGGCATTGAAAATGAGAGCGATCCACACCAGCGCAATGGCAAGGACTTGAATGGCTACGGCCGCGCGAAACAGGACCTCGGGAAAGGTCTGCATCTGATCTTCGGTTTCGGCCTTCACCTGAGCCGAGGTGCGGCGGGTGATGAATACGATGCGGCGAGGAGACTTCTTTGCGTTGGAATCGATGCCCGCGGTAAAGTCTTTGGAGTCAGCCACGATTATTGCGCCTCCTTCGCGGTTGCGTCGCCACTCGCAGTCTTCGCACGTACCGTCGCCGGTTCGCTGGCGTGAGAGTAGAGGCCGCCGTCTTTGCGAATGCGCCAGAAGTGGATGGCGACGAAGAACATCGCCGTCAGCGGCAGAATCATGCAGTGCAACACATAGAAACGAAGCAGGGCATTGGCGTTGACTGCGTTCCCCCCGAGCAATAGAAAGTGAATCTTGTTGCCCATGAGGGGCACGGCAGAGGCGATGTTCGATCCCACGGTAATGGCCCAGTAGGCGAGCTGGTCCCAGGGCAGCAGATAGCCGGTATAGCTGAGCAAGAGCGTCATCAGCAAAAGAATTACGCCGATCACCCAGTTGAACTCGCGCGGAGTGCGGTAAGAGCCGCGGTAAAAAACTTTAAACATATGCGCGAAGACAAGGAAAACCATGGCGTGCGCTGACCAGCGATGCAGATTGCGCAAGAACAATCCGGAGGAGACCACAAACTGCAAGTCCTTCGTATCGGCGTAAGCTTGCGGCGCAGACGGGTGGTAGTAGAGCATCAGTGGGATTCCGGTTGCGACGAGAATGAAGAATGTCCCCAGCGTCAACGTGCCCAAATACCAGGTTGCGCTAAAGCCCAGCATGCGCGTGCGCACCTTGGTGGAGAACAGGTGCAGGAATACGTTCTGCTGGATGGCCAGCGCGCGCTTCAGTGTGCTCGATCCGGTACCGCTGCGGAAGATCGAGCGCCACACCCGCGTGCCGCGTAAGTCGTCGAAGTATTGGTCTACCGTTTTTGCCATTGCTGGTTCTCTCTAATCAGACCCTCACGAAGGAATCGCGCTGCAACGGAGGAACGTCGGTGGAGCGGTCCACCAGCAAATCTCCATCGTCGTTCACCCAGATGCGCTTCCAGGGCAGTGGGCGCGGAGCCGGGCCTTCGATCTTCTCGCCGTCTTCTTTGAACTTGCTGCCGTGGCATGGGCAGGCAATGATGCCCAGGTCCGGCTTCCACGCCGTCAGACAGCCCAGATGGGTACACACTGCGCTAAGGGAGAAATAGCCTTCCTGCGAATGAATGATATAGATGCCCGAGTTCACATCGAGCGTGACCGAATCGAGCGGATAGCGGTCGGGCTTGCCGGCGTTGACCACAGGCGAAGGCTCGTACAGCACATTCGGCTCCAGGAACTGATACGCGAAGGCCGCGGTGCCTGCGGCGGCGATGCCGAGCGAACCCAGACCTAGTTTCGCAAAGAACCGGCGGCGGTTGACCTCGTCGCTCGCATTTGCAGTTTTATTTTCGTCTGTCATGTAGGTCTCGCAAATTACTTCGACTGCAGTCCCGCTCCAATCGCCGCCACCGAGATCAGCCCCGTCGGTTCGGCGGGAATCAGGTTGTAAGACTCCATGGTGATCGTGCCCACCGGACAGCGCATGGCGCACAGCCCGCAGCGGATGCATCGCGTCTCGTCTTTCAACATCGCGGAACCGGTGACGATGCCCAGTTCGTCCGCCGCCACCTCGTCCAATTCAACGCTGAACAGTTCCTGGTTGTCGCGGATATGCTGCACGGTCTGCGGTTCGAATTCGATACGATCAAGCGACACCAGCTCGAGACATTTTTCCGGGCACACATCGACGCAGCCGCCGCACAGGATGCACATGCTGCCATCCTCTGGCGAGCCCTCGAAGATTGTGTTGACCCAACAGTGCAGGCAGCGTTGCGCTTCCGCGATTGCTTCCGGCTCATCGTAACCGACTTCCACTTCCGTCACGCCCGTGCGCCGCTCGAGAGGAAGCATGGGCACGGGCTGGCGGTTGATGTCGAGGTAGTTCAGTGGCATGCTGTGCCGTTTCAGCACTTCGACTTCGATAAGGGGCTCGAAGTTCCTTGGGACCAGCCAGCCACCCATCAATGCCGCTTGCGGCGTGCCTGCCGTGAGCCACCCCATCAATGGCCGCACCCTTGCCGGGAGCTCCGGCGGCCGCTTCATGCGCGCGCTGAGCGTGGAAGTATTGATCGATGCCGACCGCGGCACGTTTGCCGTCGCCCACGCTGTCGATAATCAGACGCGGGCCGAAGACGCAGTCGCCGCCCGCAAATATCCCACGAGCGGAAGTCATCAACGTTTGCGGGTTGACGGCGATCAGGCCACGCGGAGACAGTTCAACTCCATCCTCGGGCGTGAGGAAGTCGAGCCGCGGAGCCTGGCCAATCGCCATGATGATCGTGTCGCACGCGATCTGGCTTTCGCTGCCTTCGAAAAATGCGGGATTGAAGCGCTTGTTCTCGTCAAACACCCACTTGGTCTTAAGTGTCTCGAGTGCAACCACCTTGCCATCTTTGCCCACCATCCGCTTGGGGCCGAGACCGGGATGCATTCTTATACCTTCCTGTTCGGCTTCCTCAATTTCTTCGAGAGCGGCGGGCATCTGGTCGCGAGGTTCCAGGCAGACCAGATTCACTTCCTGCGCACCCATGCGCAAAGCAGAAAGAGAAATGTCGACCATCTCCTTGGTGGCGACAGCGCTCACGTTTTCAGCGGAAGGTTCGACATCCTGCACGCCGCCCGCATGTTGCCGCACCACTTCGCGTGCTGCCGACCGGGCCACGTCCATAGCCACGTTGCCGCCGCCGATCACGATCACTTTCTTGCCGATGGTGAATTTGTAGCCCAGGTTCACGTTGAGCAAAAAGTCGATGCCCTTGTGCACCCCGTCGAGATCAACTCCAGGAATGCTGAGATCGCGGCTGCGATGCGCGCCCACGGCGATAAGTACAGCGTCGAAACCCTGATGACGGAGATCGGAAACCGTGAAGTCGCGGCCGGCCGCATGGTTCAGCTTGAGCGTGATGTCGCCGGTCTCAAGAATCTCGCGCACCTGCGCTTCGACCACACTGCGCGGCAGGCGGTATTCGGGGATGCCCAGGTACAGCATTCCGCCAGCCACCGGTGCCGCTTCGAAAATCGTGACGGCGTAGCCCATCAGGGCAAGATCGTGTGCTGCCGAGAGTCCTACGGGGCCGCCGCCAATGACCGCTACCTTGAAGGGAAGCTTCTTCTGCCCGCGGCCTTCATTGACATGGATGGGATGCTTCGACTCGGGCCCAAATTGCTCGGTGAGAAAACGCTTGAGAGCGCGGATGGAAATGGGCCGGTCGATCTCACCGCGGCGGCACGCAGTCTCGCAGGGATGCGCGCACACCCGTCCGCAGATGCTGGCCAGCGGATTGGGGTCGCGCGCGATACGATAGGCTTCTTCGAAGCGGCCCTCGGCAATGAGGCCAACATAGCGTCCAGCGTTGGTGTGCGCCGGGCAGGCCATCATGCAGGGGAAGTTCGTGTTCAGCCAATCCCCGTCGACCTTCTTGTTCTTATAGCGCTTCAGCATGAAGGCACTTTGTAGTCCTGCGGCGATGAAACGCACCGTGGTTGGCCCATGCAGCCCAAGTCCAGAGAACGAAGAAAAACGGGTGGGAGCGAGTGGATCGCCGTTTCTATCGCTCCCTCCGTTCTCTCGTCGCTCTACTTGCTGAGGGTGAAATCGGCCTTGCCCACGCCCGCCACCGTCACCGGTTTCGACTGGTTCTTGGCGCCTTCATGCCAAGCCGTCACGGTGTAACTGCCGTCGGGAATGTCTTTGATCTTGTAATTGCCGCTGTCGTCGGTCTCGGCAAAGTACGGAGTTGGGCTGACGATGATATATCCCGCCATTTCCGGATGCACATTGCAGAGCACCGGCACAACACCAGGTTTGTCAAACGTAAAAGGCCGCTTCTCGCCCTTGGGCCACGTCCCGAGATTGTGTCCCGCTTTTTTGTCGTTTCCGATTGCGGTCCAGAAGACGTTGTGTTGTACCGTGTCGCTGTTCAGGAACTCAACCGTTGTGCCCTGTTGTACGACCATGATGTGCGGCACAAAGACGAGCCCTTTTTGATCCATTACCGGATGGTCTTTGGGAGCGGGAAAGGTCTTGCCCGCAATGGTCTCGACATAAACCACAGACTTGCCCTTCCTTCCCGTAACTTTCCCGTCGATGTCCCCGGCCCACGCAGCCACTCCGAGCCCACCGATCAGCGCGACCACAGCGAATATCTTCATTGCGAACTTGCTGTTCATTGTTCTCTTCTCCTTGAAATCGTTGCAAACAACGGCTCACTTGCTGCTAAGGAAAACCCGCTTCAATGAAGCGAATTATCTCTAGAAAAAAATCCTGGCATCCAGATAGAGCGTATTGTTGGCGCTCGCGTTGCGTCCGAAGCCGTCGTAGTTCGTCGCTGCGCCATTGAAGCGCGTATAGCCGGTGTATTGCGCCGCGAGTTGCAGGTTCTGCCACGGCCAGTAAGAGACGTTCAAAAGGTATCCCGCGCTTCTCGGGTCGCCATTGAAATTGCCGGTCACAGCAGTCCCCGCCGGATAAAATGCGAGATCCGATGTCCCAGTTGTATTGAACCAGCCGAACGTGCCCGTGTACTTGTTGCCGATGTGATATTCGGCATTGGCCATGACCGTGTTTAAATGGTGCGAACCTTGCGACACCAGCGGAGTCAAACTCCCTGGACCACCGCCCTGATACAGCAGGCTCAGCAGATCATTGTTTTCCCGGATGTACGTAGCCCGGAATGAAAGCACGTCAGTTCTGACGATGGTGCGGTCGATTTGCGTGTCGATTGCCCAGTCCGTGTACGAATCCGTCGGAATGCTGGCCCCGGTGGGATCGGTGATTTCATTGGGTGTCGAACGCAGGTGCATACCATAAGTACCGATTTCATACTGCGTTTTTCCCGTTAACTCCTGCCACGCCAGGCGCCAGTACGGAGCGACGCCGCGGATATTGAAGCCCGCGCCCACGCCTGGGTTCGGCTGCGGTCCCCCCACGTGCTCAGAACGATAGATGGCGGCGTCCAGATAGAGATGGTCGTTCCACATGCCAAACGCGCCGAGTCCAGCTACGTCCTGGGCCAAACCGCCGTTGATGAAAGCGCCGGCGTTGGGAGTAGGAGCGCTGTCGCTGGCGATCCACGGGTAGCCCCAGGCTGGCGTGCTGTTCCAAAGATCCTCGACGGTGGGATTGTTATTGAGATCGATGCCGTAAACCAGCTCCTTGCCCCCTAGTTTCGTCTTGTCCGCGAAGCGGATATCGGTGTTGTCGCTGGTGAAGTGATCGTCCTGCGTGTCGTACGTCACCTGAAGAAAGCTTCCCACGCGGCTGGTCCATGCGCCCGAAAGGAACAGGGAGAAATCTTGAGGGAACTCGAAGTTGCCGTTCTGGGTTTGCGGCTGCGCAGTCTTGAGTTCGGTAAACGAGGTCTCAAGCATAATGGACAATGGCAATGACGCGAGCAGATCGAGAGGGGCGCGCTTTTTGCCTCCATCGGCCTTTACGGTTTTGGTGTCATCTCCCCTATCGACGTAGCCAGTCAGTTTGAATTTACGTCCGGCGGGGTTGAGTTCCGGGGGAGTGTAGTGGCAGCCACTGCAGGCCAAACCGGTCTGCCGCGCATAGCTTGGAACTGCCATTACGGTAGGCGGATTCAGTGCAGCGAAGTAAAGCAACCCGGTCACCGGAACTGCCACGAGCAAAGAAAACGCCACCTGCTTAATCTGGAACCCCATTCTTGCCTCCACAGACCGTTATTTCATTCAAATTGTCAGGCCGGAAATGTGACCTATTATCAGGGCAGGTGTCGAGAGCTGCTGCGCGTTGCGTCACACATGTGTGTGAGCCCGATCACATCGCGGGAAAATTCGACTTGCCGATCGGGTTGGCGCGGGTGAGGGATACGTGTTTTGGGTCGCTCTTTCGGCCCTCGGATTCATCATCGCCCTTTTTGGCAGCGGCAAGGAAAAGCGTGTCGTCTTGGTCGCCAGCTTGATTGTTCCCTTCTCATGGGCGTTAACGAAGGCACTCGCATGACAAAGTGCCGTAACCAGGCCATTACACGTTTTGACCGCCGGTCATTGAGTGTTGAGGCGATTTTGCGCCAGTGGAAAGCGTATGCGGCGGCCAAGCACGGTCGCGTGGTTTGAGAAGTGGGGATGTAAGAAATTGTGGGAATGAGGAACACCTCCGACGCTTGGCGCGGTTGGACCGGGTAAGGAAGCTTGCATCTTTCTTTGTCAGGGAGCGCAAGGAGGCTGCTGGCCGCGGCCGATCACTGGCGCGAATCCTACGTCTGCGAAACAGGCAAGTCAATGAAAACCGTGGAGTTGGCGGTGTCTCAAAGCAGTTTTTGGCGAAACATCCCGATTGCACTCAAAATCCCCGGTTGCAGGGTCAAAACGTGTGACGGCTTGCTTACAACAATGGAGTGTCAACTTCGGGTTTGCCCGCTGCTGATCGTTGGTATTATGCTGGCCCTCAGTTGTTCCAGGTTGAAACTTCGAACGAATCAAGAGGAAATCATGTTCAAACTCAGTGCGCTTGCTTTCGCAGTTCTCGTAGCTGGTCTTTTATGCTGTGCCCCTGAGGCGCAAGCCCAGGTTTCTGTCGGCATAAACATCGGACCGGCTCCCGTGTGCCCATACGGGTACTTCGACTATGCCCCATATGACTGTGCTCCATACGGCTATTATGGGCCCGATTGGTTTGTAGGCGGAGTGTTTCTTGGAGCCGGCCCCTGGTTTCACGGCCCTCACGGCTTTTACGGCCATGTCGACAACCGCTTTGATCCTCATCACGGTTACGTTGGACCGTTGCCGGAGCGCGGGGCGGAGCGCTTCAACCACTTCCAGGGGAACGAGGCGCGGGATGGGCAAGGCCATGTAGGCAACGCTGGGCATGAAGCGAAGGCTGAACACGCCCTCCCCGGATATCGGGGTGGTTCGCACGGCGGGGGCCATCACTAGAGCGCGATCCGGTTTAGACGAGAGGCGAGATAAAGCGCCCAGACTCACAAGATGAGCCTGGGCGTTTTCATTGCTCGCTTGTGCTAGTCATCGAGTTCAATGAGCGTAAGCCCTGGTTACGACAACTGGGAACCGATCTGTATGCGAATCAGTGTTACAAGCCGACGTGCGACTACCTGCGGATGCAACCTGTATCGCTCATCCGGCCCGTAAGCCTTCCCTTCTGGCCTTGCTTAACGCTTGGCAGGAAGGCTATTCACGAAGTCGCTGATCTGTGAGATCACTTCCTCCTCGTTTGAGAGGAATATGCAGCGTGTGGAGTTGCACCCAGAAGTCGGGCAATCGCGGTAGTTTCCACACCTGCTTGCGACGAGTCTGGTGCGACTGAGAATGTTGCAACCTGAATCCTCGGAGTCGCACCCGACCTACATGAAGGATCCCGAGCTGCCGGCGGCGATGACCGCAGTTGGATTTGAGTGAGCATCCAGCATTCCCCTCCAGTCTCGCAAAAGCATCACCTCATGCTACAAATGAATTGCCGTGTCTCGGTCTGTCGACAAGCCGCGAGCGCAAACTGGCAGCGGACGATTAACGGCGCTGCTGCATGCTGGATTTGTCCTGACGGGAGTGGTCAACACCATGTTGGGAGCACTGCTTCCTGTGCTGTCTGCGCACTGGGCGCTCAACGATGCACGCGCGGGATATCTATTCACCGCGCAATTCAGCGGTTCGATGCTGGGCGTGCTGGGGTCGAGTTTCCTCATGTCGCGCCGGGGTTACCGCATTTCCCTCTTGCTTGGCTTGGGGCTCATGGCGCTGGGCTCGGGAACGCTCCTGGCCGGGAGTTGGAGGCTGGGCATCGTATCGACATTGGGGTTTGGAATCGGATTCGGGTTTGCCATACCCACTACGAACCTCCTGGTTTCCGAGCTGAATCCGGAGAATCGCGCCGCGGCGTTGAGCCTGATCAACCTCTCGTGGGGAGTGGGAGCCGCGAGTTGCCCCTTCATCGTGGCTGCGCTGCTCCATATACATCGCCCTTCGTATCTGCTATATGGCCTTGCTATCTTGCTGACGGCTGTGGCCGTGGGCATGTCAACGATTGCATTTCCCGTTCTCTCTCCGAAGCGGGATAACGGCTGCCAGGCGGCGATGAGCCCGTGGCGGAGCCGCTCGGTGCCGATCCTCGGCGCCCTATTCTTTCTGTATGTCGGCAGCGAAGCCAGCGTGAGTGGCTGGACCGCAACCTACGCACAGAGGATGGCACCAGGAACCGGCACGCTGTGGGTTCTCATGCCTTCGTTCTTCTGGGCGGGATTGCTGTTAGGACGAGTGCTGGCTCCCGCGGTCTTGCGGAATGTGCAGGAACTGAAGCTGGCTCAAAGTGGCCTGGTTCTGAGCGCGGTTGGCATCGTCGCACTGTTAGGAGCCAGGAATCTTTCGGTAATCGCGATCGGCGTCAGCCTGGCTGGACTGGGGCTTTCGTCAGTTTTTCCCATCGCCGTCGCCAGTCTCTCTCGCAAGTTCGGCGCCGCGGCGTCCCCGATTGCCGGCACGATGTTCGCACTGGCTGGCGCGGGTGGCGCTACCGTGCCATGGCTCGTGGGCTACGTTTCCACCAGGCTCGACAGCCTGAAATACGGATTACTGATTCCTCTGTTTGGCTGTGTCGTCATGTTGATTCTGGATGTGCTGCTTCCCAAAGTGAATAGGGAACACCTCGATTTTGGAGATCGCCGTTGATTGCGGGACGTGCTTGCCAAACAAAGCAACAGACCCGTAGCATCCTAACAAAGTGACAGCCAAAAGATTTCAGTCCCAGTTCGCTTCGCGCTGGATCTTGCGCTTGCTCTGTCTGGCTGTTGTTTGCCCCTTCGCCAAAAGTGACGCTCAGTATTACACGCACACGATTTTCGACAACAGTCTCGAGCCGGATGCTTACTACTACAGCTCCGGTAAAGCAACCCCTCCATCCACACTCGATCTCGTTAACGGAAAGCTTCCAGTAAGCCGCGACCACTTTTACACCCCTCCCAATGCGCTGCGGCTGAAGTGGCGCTCCCTCCCAGGTGGCGGGTGGGAGGCGGGAATTAGCGCGATCAATTTCAGAAACCGGGAAATCGATTTCCAGGGCGATAGCCTTTACTTTTGGTGTCTTTCGGAAGAAGGCATTTCGGCCAGCAACTTACCGTTGGTTCAAGTCTCGGACACGGGTGAGAATTTTTCGATTTCGCTTCCGCTAGGAAAGTTCGTTCGAGATCTGCCACCGGGAAAATGGGTTCAAGTGCAAATTCCGTTGGAGGAGTTCAAGACTGGCTCTATTCACGAATTGCAGCCTCGCCGGCTGAACAAGATCGTCTTTATCCAGAACCAACGCGATTCTGTCGAGCACACTCTCATAATCGATGAACTCATGATTGATGACCGCGGGGTTGCGTCGAGTGGGCTGCAGGCCGTGGCTTCGAACCTCCCTGCGCCGCGGAATGTTCGCGCTAAGGGCTATGAGCGGCATGTTGACATCAGTTGGGATCCAGTACACGACGCCGCGCTTGAGCGCTATGTGATCTACCGTTCGCTGGAAGGCGGCAATTTCCAGCCCGTTGGAATTCAAGTTCCTGGAGTCAATCGCTACGCGGACTATCGCGGCAAGACCGGCGTCAGCGCGCGCTATAAAGTTGCGGCTTCAGATCATCGGTACAGCTTGTCCCCGTTCTCGAACATCGCTTCTGCCGAAACCAGACCGCTCAACGACGACGAACTTCTCACCATGTTGCAGGAGGCCTGCTTCCGCTACTACTGGGAAGGTGCGCATCCCGTGGCCGGGATGACCCTGGAAAGCATTCCCGGCGACGATCGGATTGTGGCCACTGGCGCGAGTGGCTTTGGCATCATGGCCCTAATCGTTGGTGTGGATCGAGGGTTTATTTCTCGCGAGCAGGGACTGAACAGGCTGACTAAGATCGTGACCTTCCTGGAAAAAGCGCCCCGCTATCACGGCGTCTGGTCTCACTTCATGGACGGTAACTCCGGGCAAACGCTTCCAGTTTTCGACCGGTTCGATAACGGCGGCGATATGGTGGAAACTGCTTTCTTGATGGAGGGCTTACTTTCCGCGCGGCAATATTTCAATGGCCCCGCCGAGAATGAAAAAGATCTATTCCGCAGAATTTCCCATCTTTGGGAGACCGTCGAGTGGGACTGGTATCGGCAATCGCCGCAAAGCGACGCTCTCTATTGGCATTGGTCGCCCGAGTGGTCGTGGTACATCAACCATCGCCTCACCGGATTTAACGAGGCCATGATCGTGTATCTGCTCGCGATTGCCTCGCCCACGCACGCCGTTCCTGCCGAGCTTTACTACTCTGGGTGGGCCAATCAGGGCGAGGCGGGCGCCAAGTACCGCCAGGGATGGTCGAACACGCACGAAGGCGATCGTTATGTGAACGGTCACACCTACTACGGCATCAAGCTCGATGTTGGCGTGGGCTCAGGCGGGCCGCTGTTCTTCACGCATTATTCGTACATGGGATTTGATCCCCGCGGCATTCACGACCGCTTCACTGACTATTTCAACAACAACCGGGCGATGGCGCGAATCAATCTCGCCTATTGCATCCAAAATTCCGGGCACTATCAAGGTTACGGCGCTAACTTCTGGGGTTTAACTGCGAGTGATGGGCCCGAGGGCTATTTGCCTCACGAACCAAGGCCGCAGCTCGACGACGGAACCATGACGTTCACCGGCGCGCTGTCGTCTTTCCCCTACACGCCGCAGGCTTCGATGGAGGCGTTCAAACACGTTTATCGCGATCTCGGCGACCGGGCCTGGGGCGAGTACGGCCCGCGCGATGCCATCAACTTAAGCCAGGATTGGATTTCGCCGATTTTCATGGGACTCAACCAGGCCCCCATTACGGTGATGATCGAGAACTATCGCACGGGATTGATCTGGAAGTTGTTTATGTCGAACCCGGAGATCAAACCCATGCTTGACCGGATCGGATTCAAGCCAGACCGAGTCGCCGCTAAATCTCATTAACCAAAAAACGAAAGGGCGCGTCCCTTGCGAGACGCGCCCCAGCGATAGGGGTTGCCAGTTAGAAGTTGAATCGCGCCGTCAGCGCCAGCACACGCGCACCAAGTAAAGCCTGGTCAACGCCGAAGTGCGGGTTATCGATGTTCGTCTGGATCTGGGTCCCGTCGAAGTTCAAATTGTTGAACAGATTGTAGGCATCCATTCGCAGTTCAAGCTTGGCGTTTTCGCCGAGTCCCTTCATGTTGGGGAGGCCGAAACTCTTGGCTAAGGTAAAATCCACGTCCCTGTATCCGGGACCGGTGACCGAATTGCGATGAACGACCTGAGGCAGGGCGTTTCCGTAAGCGGGGGTGCCCCCGGCCGTATTGTAGGCAGTATAGGCCGGCGCGGCGAAATAGGCCGTGCCACCGTTGGGATAGTTCGAACCCGTCTTGAACTGATCGTTACTCGTACTGTTCCCCGCACCACCCAGGTACAGAGCTGGCAGCGTCGAAACGCCGCAGGTCTCGCAGTAGAGGCTTCCCCCGCCTCCCGGAGCCGGCGTATTCGCCAGCGGGGTCCAGGGGAATCCGGAGTGCCAATTGAAGATGCCGCTGAGCGACCAGCCGCCGGCGACCTTTTCCATCCAGCCTCTGCTGCCGTGGAAGAAGACCGGCTGCCACAACCCGAAAAGCTTGAACGCTTTAGTCACGTTGTAGTCGGAGGGTCCATAGTTCAGGCTCGGGTCATAGGGATAGGGCTGCTCGGAGTAGGGTGCGGAACTGTCATCCAAGCTCTTGGACCAGGTGAATTGAGCATCGGACATGAACTGGCGCGCGAACTGATGCTTCACTTCAGCCAGCAAAGCGTTGTAGTTGCCGCTGCCGTTAACACCCCAGTAGTCTCCACCGCCGCCGGTCGGCGACGTGTTTGGCCATCCCGTGCCTAGGGAATAACCCAAGGCCGCCGGCAGGGAGTTCGGGTTCTGGTGGAAGTAGAGGTTGCGCGACTGGCTTCCCAAGTATCCCAACGACATGATCCACTGGTGACCCAGATCGTACTGGGTGTCCAGCGAATAATGATGGACCCGCATGGTGGGAAGGGTAGTTGGGAAGATTTCAACGCTAACCGGACTCGGTGGCGTGCCGCCCGGGCCGGTTACAGGCAGTCCATTCGGGCCAAAAGTCGCAATCGTGTGCGGATTTGCCGGATAGGCGTTGAGCGAGTGCACGTTTGCCGAAGTGGCGTAAAGAATGCCAGGATTTATCGATGCCGGCGAGGGGCTGCCCAAGAAGGGGCTCACGACCAATCCGGGATTCTGACTGATATTGGCCGAAATGGCGATCTCTTCCTGGTTATAGTTCAGGCCGTAACCGCCGCGGATCACGAGTTTGTCGTGGAATTGACTCGGACTCCAGGCAAAACCAATCTGGGGCCCCAGGTTATCCTTCTGCGCATTCCATGAATTTGCTTTCTGAACCGTCAGACCGGTTATGTAAGCTGACCCTGCGCCCGGCGTGGCCCGAAGCATGTTGCCTTCTGTGGAATAGAGCGGACCAAAATAGGAATAGCGCAGGCCTAGATTCAGGGTCAAGTTCCGGCGCACTTTGAAGTCATCCTGGGCAAAGATCCCCCAGATGTTTTCACGTTGGTCCTGGCGAATCGTCGTGGGAGCCCCGGTATTAGGATTGACGTTCACACCTTCGCTTTGTGGCGCATCGTTGAGGAAGTCCCACAGGTTGT
This sequence comes from uncultured Acidobacteriaceae bacterium, assembly GCA_963702775.1. GTDB lineage: Bacteria > Acidobacteriota > Terriglobia > Terriglobales > Acidobacteriaceae > Sulfotelmatobacter. The sequence continues at coordinate 375,568 of CAVPDX010000008.1, read as the reverse complement.
AGAAGTTGTAGTGTGGCACAGCGCAGCCGGCACAATCCTGCAGGTAATAGAGGCGCGTGGCGTCACCTCCAAATTTAATAGTGTGGCGCCCGATAATCTTGGTGGCCACATCCTTGATGCTGTAGGTCCACTGATCCAGAATGCTGCCGACATTGGGCCCAAAAGAATTTATGTTCGTGCTGCCGGTGAGGCTGCCGACTTGAAGAATGGAGTCTGCCGGAAGTCCCACCGGCGATTGCGGATTGGACGCAACCTCGTTCCAGTGCCATCCAGCCGCATTCGCGCGCGCTTCGTTGAGGAAACTCGACGAGATGGTGTGGTTCCAGATTACGGAATACGCCTCATTGATTTGCGTGTGGTGAAAGTAATTGTATTGACGGGCGGGACCATTCAAGAAACTGGTTGACTGCGGAACCCAGTAGATGGCGAAGGCAAGGTGATCTTTCTGGGTGAGATCCGCATCCAGTCGGCCATTGTATTGAGCCTTCGAGGATGTGCTCGCGGCCTCGGTTACATAATTTGCGATGTCGGCCACCGTGCCCAGTGGAGCGCCAGGTGTTCCGCAGCCAGTACCAGCTCCTCCGCAGCCGGGGTTCGTCACACTAGTCCAGCCAAGATCCTGCGTTCCCAGCCCTGTCGTCAAGGGTGTACCGAGATTCAATCCCTGGCCCGGAATCGCCGTGCAGTTTACTCCCTCCGTGAGGCCGGCATCGGCGCAAGTGGAAGGATTGATGCCCTTACTGATAGGGCCAGAACCGGGGAAGGTGAGGTACGTCGAGGCAATGCTTCCAGCAGGCGCCAGGCCGTCGAAGGCGGCCGTATCGTACCATCCATTGGCGATCTGGGGCACGGAACTCGGGGTGCGGACCGTCTCATAGTTAAAGAAGGCGAAGATTTTATTTTTCCAGATCGGGCCGCCGACGTTGCCGCCGAACTGATCAAAGAAGTTGTCGTCTCTGACCGGCGTGGTGTGCTGGGGGCCGTAAGGTTCATAAGCGTTCAGGCCGGGACGATGGGAAGTGAAGAAGACACCGCCATGGACGTGGTTCGTGCCGCTCTTGGAAGTAACCTGAATCTGGGCGCCGGTGAAGCGGCCATTCTCTGCATCATAGCCATTGGAGAGGATTTTTACGCTCTCCACGGAATCCTCAGACGGGGTGATGACTGTAGAACCGCCCCAGACGGCGCTAGTCGTACTGATCCCGTCGATCGAAATGCCGTTGTTCTCGATCTGGTTGCCCGCGCCGATGATCGGCGCGAGGTTTTCAGTAGAAAAGATGCCGACGTTGCCACCAGAAGTCCCTGCCCCGGACTGAGTGCCGGGGATGTTGTGGGTGTTACCACCGGCTCCCTGCGCGTTATCGCCGAAGGTGCCGGGAGCGAGCGCCGCAAGTTTGGTGACGTCCCGTCCGAATGACGGCATGTGGTCGATCTGGTCGCTGGTGATCGTGCCGCTCACCGTGGCTGTCTCAGTATCTAATGTATGGGTTTCGCCCGACACTGTTACGGTGGTTTGAACCTGGCCCACCTCCAGTTGCAGGTTCAGCGCATTGGGTTGCTCGGGGATGATCACGAGGTCCGCGATCACCTTCTTCGTGAACCCAGCTTTCTCCACGGTAAGACGGAAAGAGTCAGGAGGCAGCGCGTTGAATTCGTAAATTCCAGCGGAGTCGGTCGTAGACGTCAGAGTTTTGTTCGTGGCCGTATCCACCAAAGTCAAGGAAGCGCCAGGAATCGCTGCGCCGGTGGGATCAGTCACTGTTCCGCGGAGGGCGCCGCGAAATTGCGCTTGCGCGGAACCGAGTAGAAACATCGAAGAAAAAACGGCAACCAGCAGCAAGCGGGCCAGCAAATTCCCTCTCGTCATCGAGCACTCCTTCGCCAGCAAAATTTAGCGTGTTGACAGCTTCCTCTGGATGAGTGATCCATTACTAAATCAGGAATAAATCGATTCATTTCTACTTCAATCTAAACGGAGCTTTTACCATCTTCGTTAGAACACTGTCAAGGAAATTAGCCTGAAATCCCTTGTCAGCAACCACACAATGTGCGAGACTGCGCAACGTGCCCGGAAGAAAATTGCGCGCACATTCCGAAAAAAAGTCTTCCCGAGTGCGAAGTCCGACCAGCTTGAAGCACTTGGCAGATTATCTGGGATTTTCCCCGGCCACGGTGTCGCTGGTTCTGAATCGTTCCTCGCACGCGGATTCGATTCCGCAGGAAACCAAGGACCGGATTCTGGCGGGGGCCCGGAAGCTCAATTACCGTCCCAATTTTCTGGCGCGCTCCCTGCGCACTCGCCGCAGTTTCACGGTGGGAGTCATTGTCCCGGAAATCAGCGAGGGCTACACCGCCACCGTGCTTGGCGGGATTGAGGACTACCTCCTCGAAGAAGGCTACTTCTACTTGGTTACCAGTCACCGCCATCGTCCGGACCTGATCGAGGAATATCCCAAGATGTTCCTGGACCGCAACGTGGATGGCGTGATTGCAATCGACACTTTCTGGCATCATGCCCTGCCTGTACCCGTCGCCACCATTTCCGGACACAATCAGGCGGCGGGCGTAACCAATATCGTGCTCGATCATGATCGCGCCTCGGAACTTGCGCTCCAGCATCTGTTGCACCTCGGCCATCGCAAGGTTGCTTTCATCAAAGGCCAGGAATTCAGTTCCGATACCGAAGTGCGCTGGAGGGCTAACCTGGAAGCTGCGGTACGCCTCGGTCTTGAAGTTCGATCGAAACTAACCGTCCAACTGGAAGGAGATTCTCCGTCTCCGCAAGTTGGTTACAAGGCGGCTAAAAAGTTGATCCACTCCAAAGAGCCATTTACCGCGATCTTCGCTTTTAACGATATCTCCGCGCTGGGAGCGGTGCGCGCATTACGGCATTCGAATCTGCGTATTCCAGAGGATGTTTCCGTGGTAGGGTTCGATGACATTCAGGGCGCGGCGCACTCCAGTCCAGAGCTAACTACGGTCAAACAACCGTTGCGCAAGATGGGCAGAATCGCCGCCGAAGTTGTTCTGCGCGGGGTTGGAGTTCCTCCAAAGCGGCATGCCCAGGAAATCGTCGTGGAGCCTGAGTTGATCGTAAGGCAGAGTACCGCCAAGGCAAATCAACACTGTCCCGTCGTGGGGGCCTTGCCATGAACGCTTTTGAGGTTTTACCTTCGCCACGCTGTCCCACGTCAAAACAGGTTCGCGAGCTGCGCCCGGCGGCCGAACTTCCTGCGGACGGATCTGAGATCGACCTTCCCTCTCGCGTCGGCCCCGACAACTGGCGTCGGTACCGTTGGAAGCCGCCACGCCGACGATCTCGTTTCTCATCGACTTGCACGCGCGCCATCACAAACGTTATCGACCGGGAAGTGTCCGTACTGTCGTCCTCTAAGAATGGATATCTTTCGGCGAACGACTGGGCGCTGCTCGTCGACAAGGCCAGCCGTGTCTGCCTCAAGAAGGGCGAAGCTCTGGTGCAAAAGGCAAGAAAGCGAATGGCATTTATCTTTTGCTCAAAGGAAAGGCCAGAGTACAAATCGCTTTCAAATAAGGCTCCTGCCATTGGGCCGGGCGAAATCTGCGGAGAAATGTCGCTTCTCGAAGATGTAGCTGCCAGCGCCACCGTGTTTGCCGAAGAGGAGATTGAGGCTTATCACCTTGATCATCCGACCCTGGAAACGCTATTTGAGCTGTTCCCTCACCTCGCCTCGCGCTTTTACCGGTCTTTGGCACGGAATCTCTCCCGCCGACTCGGGGAATTGATCGCGCCGAGCTCTGAGTCACGAGCGGACGTATAACAAATTCCATCCTGACAAATTGTTTTTCGGTTGTCCCTGGGAGGCTTGCCTGGCCGCCCATCTTTGATTTACCGATTACTGCGGTAACCGGCATGCCGGGATTACCGTTGACCCATGCGGCCAGCCTCCTTACATTCACCACAGGGGGTCTTATGAAGGATATTCATGAAGTGTTGCGGCAGAAGCAGACCAGGTACGCCCAGCTGGGCAAGCAGATTGAGATGCTGCAGCAGGCAGCAGAGAAGCTGCGTGAAGTGGCTCCCTTGCTCGCCGAAAATGATGACGAAGACAATGCAGTCTTGACAGAAGTCGACGACGTTTCAGACGCGATGTCGGCAAAGGCGGGTGCGGGCGCTTCAGGCACGACGGCTCCCAAGGCGACACGGCCGACGGCGCCTCGTTGGCCTTAATCTCGCCACGGTTCGGCGGGAAGACTAGCTATGACCTTTCTGGCATTGCTGGTTTCCACTGACGATTGCGCTTCCGAGATCCTGGGGCGGGTCCTGCCGCCCTACGGGATCGCGGTGGAGCGTTCTGCTGTTTTCGCTGAGGCGGTCCAGCGTCTTCATCAACAAAAGTTCGATGTGCTCATCGTTGATTTCGAAGAGCCGGAAATCGCTGCCGAGGTGCTCGAAGAAGCCCGCCAGTTGAATTCAGGAAACGCGCCCGTCACCGTCGCGCTGCTTGCCGAACCGGCCAAGGCGCGCGACATTCTTAACAGCGGCGCACATTTCATACTGTACCAACCGCTTTCCCAAGAGAGAGCCACGCTGGCTTACGTGCCGTGGCGGCCTTGTTAAATCGCGAACGCCGCCGCGCTTACCGCGTCCCAGTGCAAGCTCCGGTAGAACTCACGCTGCCTGATGCGCCGCAAGGCCGAAGGAATTCTTCTTGACCTGAGCGAAACCGGAATGGATGTTCTTACGGCCGAGCCCCAGGCGCCGGGGGCGCTGCTGAATTTTCGCTTTCAATTGCCTGACGGCAGTCTTGAAGTCCACGCCAACGGACAGGTGGCTTGGGCGAACCCGAACGGTCAAACGGGAGTCCGCTTTCTGGATTTGGAAGAGTCGATCAAAGCTCAACTCCAGAGTTTGGCTGCGGGCCGCAGCGGTGATTCCGAGCGGGCCGGAAGAAGAAGCTGTTTCGCATTGCAAGCTTACTGATCTGAGCCTGGGCGGCTGTTATGTGGAAACCGATTCGCCGTTTCCCGAGCATGGCGCTGGTGGACCTTTGTTTGAAAGCTGAAGATATAGCCGTCCACACCGAAGGCGTGGTCCGGGTCACGCACCCCGGTCACGGCATGGGACTGGAGTTCCCTTCCCGCACGGCCGAACAGCGTGCTGAAGTGGGCAATCTGATCAGCCTTCTCCGCAGCTTTCCCGAATCCATGCTCGATCTGAGCATTTCTCCGCGCGCCCTCATGGCCGACCTGAGCCAATTTGAGCCGCTCACGAGGAGGCAGGCGAGGGCCGACCGAAGAACTGGAAGATCCTCTGCTCGAATTGCTGCGGCACGGGCCGACGCTGCAACAGGATGACTTCTTCGAGGAGCTTCGCCGCCAGCGCTCGAGCGAGAGCGTCGCAACCTAGATTTGCTGACCGCCGCTTCCCTGCCTGAGTTGGTTCTCAAAATATCCACTGCAAAGTAAAAGCCTCTCGTGGCAGTTGACTGGCGGACTGTTGGGAATTAGCGCTAGGGGCAGGTGAACTAAAGGCAGCGAAATTGGCGGGGTGTGCGAGAGGCTTTGCGGTGGACCGTCTCCGGAGGAGAAGAACCCGCACCCCGTCTCTGGCACGGATTCTTCAATTCTCCGTGGTCTGTTCCACCCCAATGCGAGTACGGTAGCTCATGCTTGTTGCGTGACGGTTTCAGGAATGTTAAATCTCGATTAAACTGGAAGGTGCGCTAGAGTACAGTCTGACGACTTCTCCACTAACCTCTCCAGGTACGCAGGCTTGTTTTTGGGTATCCTCGTCCTAGGAATACTCGGACCCGCACGACGCTCGCGATGCGAAGAATCCTCATCGCTACCTCCAATTCAGGCAAACTGCGCGATTTCGCCGGGGCCGCTCGGCAGCACGGAGTCGAAATCGCCGGCATCCCTGGTTTCTCTTCCCTGCCAGCCGTGATCGAAGACGGACTCACGTTCGAAGCCAATGCGCGCAAGAAAGCCGAAGCTTACAGCCAATATGTTCCGGGAGAAATTGTTGTCGCCGATGACTCCGGTTTGGAGATTGATGCGCTGAACGGCGCTCCCGGCGTTCACTCTGCACGCTACGCCGCGCCTGATCTGCAAGGCCAGGAACCGCACGAAGCCGATGCGAACACCGACGACGAGGCCAACAACGCTCGCGTTCTGCGCGAAATGAAAGGTGTTGCGCCTGCCCAGCGCACCGGCCGATTTGTCTGCCTACTGGCTGCCGCGCGCGACGGCAAAACCCTGGCTGCGTTTCGGGGCACGGCCGAGGGAATCATCCGCGAAGCTCGGCGCGGCGCGAACGGCTTCGGTTACGATCCGCTCTTTTATTTTCCTAAGATTGGAAAAACGTTTGCGGAACTCACTGCGGAGGAGAAATCAAACTACAGCCACCGGGGCGCGGCATTCCGCCAGTTCCTGGCGTGGTGCGATGAAATCGGAAAATAATCAAGACGGTTCTGACTTTGCACGCAAGAGGCAATGAGCTACATCACAGGTGCTTGTGATGTGTCATCTTGACTTCACTTCTCACGTGCGCCGATAATGTACAGTTCCTTTATCGTCTCAAAACTCATAAGGAGCGATACGTGGCGTCTGCAGCCAGTTCTACTGCTCCCGCTGTCAACACAGTCGTAAGGCATGGAGTCGCGCCGCTGCGCGCTGGCCGGGGTGTGTCGTTTGTGATGCGCCGGCTGCATTCACTTACCGGCATCGTTCCCGTCGGTGCATTTCTCTTCGAACACATTTTGATTTCGAACTCCACCGCGATCAGCGGACCTCCAGCCTACGCGCGCCAGGTCAGTTTTTTGGCGAATCTTCCGCTGGTCTTCTTTCTCGAACTCTTCGGCATCTGGGTACCCATCGCGTTCCATGCGCTTTACGGTTTCTACATCTGGTATCGCGGTGATGGAAACGTTGCCGAATATCCCTGGACCGGAAACTGGATGTACACAGCGCAGCGCTGGACCGGCGGCATCGCCTTCGTTTACATCCTGTGGCATACCTACACGATGCGGTTTACCGGGGTTGACCTGCACGATCATCCTGAGTTCTCGTTTGGCAAGGTGGCCGCGGAGGTTCATCATCCGCTGCTGCTTGCTTTCTACGTGGTCGGGCTGATCTGCGCGTCGTGGCACTTCGCCTACGGCATCTGGCTATTCTCGGCAAAATGGGGGATTGTCACCGGCGACAAGGCGCAGCAGAGATTCCTCAAGTTGTGTCTGGCATTTTTCCTGCTCTTGAGCGTGGTGGGTCTGGTGAGCTTGTACACATTCAGCGAGCGCTTCCCGGATGCTCCAACCCCAGGAGGAACCGTCGTGGACACGGGCCACGCGACTAAAGCAAAAACGGCATCTTACGGAAAGCCGGTGCAGTGAAATGGCAGCTCCCAAAATCATCGTCATCGGCGGCGGACTCGCCGGACTCGCCGCCGTCATCAAGATTGCCGAGATGGGCGCGAACGTCGATCTCTTCTCCATTGTTCCGGTGAAGCGCTCGCATTCGGTGTGCGCGCAGGGCGGCATCAACGCCGCGAAGAACCTGAAAGGCGAAGGAGACTCCACGTGGATCCACCTTGACGACACGGTCTATGGCGGCGATTTCCTCGCGAACCAGCCTCCGGTCAAGGACATGTGCGAGGCCGCGCCGGGCATCATCGACCTGCTCGACCGCATGGGCGTTCCCTTCAACCGTACGCCCGAAGGCCTGCTCGACTTTCGCCGCTTCGGCGGGACGTTATACAACCGCACTGCCTTCGCCGGAGCTACCACGGGTCAGCAACTGCTCTACGCGCTCGACGAGCAGGTCCGCCGCTACGAATCCGAAGGCAAGGTGAAGAAGTACGAGCACTGGGAGTTTCTCTCCGCGGTGCTGGACGGAAACCGCGTCTGCCGCGGTATCTGCGCCATGGATCTACGGAGCATGGCCGTGCGAACTTTTCCTGCCGACGCCGTTATCATTTGCACCGGTGGCATCGGCGCGATCTTTGGCAAGTCAACAAATTCTGTGGTCTGCACCGGTTCGGCGCAGTCGGCGCTTTACCAGCAGGGCTGCTACTACGCCAATGGCGAATTCATTCAGGTCCATCCCACCTCCATTCCGGGAAACGACAAGCTGCGCCTGATGTCGGAATCGGCGCGCGGTGAAGGCGGACGCGTGTGGGTGCCGAAGACGCCGGGCGACAAGCGCGATCCGAAGTCGATCCCGCAGAGTGAACGCTGGTACTTTCTGGAAGAGTGGTATCCGAAGTACGGGAACCTAGTTCCGCGCGACGTGGCGACGCGCGCGATTTTCAAAGTTGTCTACGAACACCACCTCGGCATCGACGGCAAGCCGATGGTTTATCTCGACCTGACGCACATCGACCGCAAGATTCTCGATCGCAAGCTGGAAGGCATTCTCGAAATCTACGAGAAGTTCGTGGGCGACGATCCGCGCGAGACGCCGATGAAGATTTTTCCCGGCATGCATTACACCATGGGCGGGTTGTGGATCGACTTCAGGCAGGCTACGAATATTCCGGGCATTTATGCTGCGGGCGAGTGCGAATATCAATATCACGGCGCGAATCGCCTGGGCGCGAACTCGCTTGTCTCCTGCATTTTCGGCGGACAAATCGCGGGACCGAATGCCGTGAAGTATGCGCGCGGCTTGCAGGCGCTCCCTGATGGCAACGGCTGCTTCGAGGCTGAGAAAAAGAAGCAGGAAGAGAACAATGCCCAGCTCATGAACAACCAGGGCACGGAGAATCCATTCAAGCTGTGGCAGGAACTGGGTGAACTGATGACCAAGGATTGCACGGTCATCCGCTATAACAAGAACCTGCAACAGACGGATGCGAAGCTGGTTGAACTGCTGGAGCGCTTCCGCAAGGTGAACCTGAGCGACCGCACGCAATGGGCAAACACCAGCGTCGTCTTCACGCGCCAGCTCTACAACATGCTGCAGTTGGCGAGGGTGATCGCGCAGGGCGCGCGCATGCGCGATGAATCGCGCGGCGCGCACTACAAGCCGGACTTCCCCGACCGCGACGACAAGAATTTTCTGAAGACAACGAAAGCCTATTTCGCGCCGGACGCAGATGAGCCGAAGTTTGAGTTCGAGCCGGTGGATACGTCGCTGATTCCGCCAAGGCCGAGGAAGTATTGATGCGGCGGAGGCTCCGTCGTTCAGGGTTTTTCGTCGTGATGGGGTATGTCGCCTGAGCGACGGTTGACTTCTTGTATTTTTTGTACTCGCCGCGCGTGTTAGGCGGGATTACCACTGGCGTGTTTGTGTTTTTAGCGGTCGGCTGGAATTGGTGGTTTGGTCGTCTCGCTCAAGAGAACGAAGTGACACAGCTCAATTTGGGCGCACCAACAGAATCGAGTCATGGCTAATAAATCCGTCCTCCTCAAAATCAAGCGCCAGAACACCCCGACCTCCAAGTCGTACTGGGAAGAGTTCGAACTCGCCTACCAGCCGAACATGAACGTGATCTCCTGCCTGATGGAGATTGCTGCCAACCCCGTCACTCGCGACGGTAAGGCGACCACGCCTATTACTTACGACTCCAATTGCCTCGAAGAAGTTTGCGGCTCCTGCGCCATGCTCATCAACGGACGCGCCCGCATGGCCTGCTCCGCGCTGATCGACAAGCTCGAGCAGCCGGTGAAGCTCGAGCCGTTTTCCAAGTTCCCTATCGTGCGCGATCTGGCCACCGACCGCAGCGTGATCTTCGAGAACCTCAAAGCCGTCAAAGCCGTGGCTTCCCGTCGACGGCACCTACGATCTCGGCCCTGGTCCGCGCATGTCGCCGGAGGAGCAGGAAGCAGCCTATCCCATCTCCCGCTGCATCTCCTGTTGCTTGTTGCATGGAAGCCTGCCCGCAGTTCAACGAGGACACCGGCTTCGTAGGCGCGGCCACCATCGCGCAGGTGCGCCTGTTCAATATGCATCCCACGGGCAAGGCGCTGCAACGCGAGCGTCTCGCGGCGCTGATGGGCGACGGCGGCATTCAGGAGTGCGGCTATGCCCAGAACTGCGTGGAGGTATGCCCCAAAGATATCCCCCTGACCCGCTCCATTTCCGAGGTCGGGGGCGCGGTTATGAAACAAGCCATCAGTGACCTTTTCCGGCGCTAGTTTTTGTCACTTCTGCGGCTAACAAGCCCGCTCGTCGCCTCTTCTAATAAAGCTATCTTGTTGCGTCGTGAGCATATGCACCGGCGTTGAATCCCGCGCTGGGATGGCGTTTCGCGTGCTCCCATCAATGCCGGAACTGTTCGCGGGAGAGCCTGGGTAACCAGGCGGTAACCAGAGCGGGATAACGCCCGCGTCACTCCGGTAACGGCCAGCCTGCAATCAATGGTTGGGCGGCTTGACACGATGGCTTACAATACCCGGACGGTTTCACTGAGACGAACGAAAGACTAGGGACTGATTGAGACCAAGCTTACAGCGCCGAATGATTTTGGCTTCCCTGCTAGCATGCCTGTGCACGCCGCTTTTTGCGGTCACGACCGTCAAGCACAGGCCAGTCCACCATGCCAGGCATCGCCTTCTGCATTGGACGCGCTGGAATCCGATGTTCCGCCCTTCCCACGAATCTCTTCTAATCCAGAACGCCGAAATCGACCGCCTGGAATTGCCTCGCATTCAGGACGATGACGAACTGGAAGCGCTGAAAGCCAGTGGAGCCCTGCAGCCCATCATCGCGGGAGAGACGCTGCGCTTCGATCCGCGTCTCGACCCTTCGCGCCGCTACTGCCGTCCCTGGACTCGGGACTTCGTGCAGGACATTTCGCAGGCCTATTACCACCGCTTCCACGAACAGATTCAGGTGAATTCCGCGGTGCGTACCGTGAAGGTCCAGAAAAAACTTCGCCGGCACAATCGCAATGCGGCTCCGGCCGAGGGCGAAACCGCATCGTCGCATCTCGCCGGCCTCACCGTCGACCTGCAGCGCCGTGGCATGACCCGGGAGCAGGTTCACTGGATGGAGCGTTACCTGTTCTACATGAAGTCTCTCGGCCTGGTTGAACCCGAGGAAGAGCGACGCCAGTGGGTCTTCCACATCATGGTCTCAGGCCGCTATGCGGACTGGCGCGAAACCCAGGACGTCGTTCCCGTCGAGCGTACCGAACCCACCCTCGTCACCGCCGACAGCGCCGAATAGTCACACCGCGTATTGTGCCTCGCCGTTGCCGAACGACCAGTTCTCCCACGCAACCCCCACCAGATTGGGTTAGCACGGCTTCGGTCGCTTTCTTTCGTCACGCTCATGCCTATACAATCGGTTGACTCGCTCTAACACTAGCCGATCCAAATCAAACCTATGCATCGCATCAAAATCCTCTTACTTTGCTTGGTGGCTGCCGCTTGTTCAGCCGCTGCGCAATCTGCGAACCCGTCGGATGCGCCCATTAGCGCCAAGGCTCGCGCGATTCACGACTCCGCTCTCGTCGTCGACACCCATGCCGACACGCCCCAGCGCTTCCTTGACGAGGGCTTTGACATTGGATCAACCGATCCCAACGATGTTGGGCACATAAGCCTCGACAAGGCCCGCCGCGGCAACCTGGGCGCGGAGTTTTTCTCCATCTGGGTGGATCCCGATACTAACCAGGGCCACTTCGCGCAGCACACATTCGATCTCATCGACTCCGTCTACGAACAGGCAGCGCGGCATCGTGACCGCATGATGATGGCGTTTTCTGTGGCCGACATCGAGCGCGCACACAAAGAACATAAGCTCGCCGCGCTGATGGGCATCGAGGGCGGACACTCGATTGAGAACGACATGCACCGCTGCGCGATTATTACCGTCTCGGCGTGCGCTACATGACACTCTCCTGGTCGAACACCAACGAGTGGGCAGACTCCTCTGGCGACATCAACGACCCCAAGGTACAGCACCACAACGGCCTCACCGATTTCGGCAAGCAGGTGGTGCTGGAGATGAATCGACTCGGCATGATGGTTGACATCTCGCACGTTGCCGACAAGACTTTTTGGGATGCAATCGCAACCACGAAAGCTCCGCTCATCGCTTCGCATTCTTCGGCCCGAGCGCTCGTGGACGCTCCTCGAAACATGACGGACGACATGCTGCGCGCGGTGGCCAAGAATGGGGGAGTGGTGCAAGTGAACTTTTTTTCTGCCTTCGTGGACGAGGACTTCCGCAAAGCCGCGCAAGCCCAGAGCAAAGATCAGGGAGCCGCGATCCAGAAATATAGAGACTTGCTGAAAGCGGACGGCAAACCCGTCAGTTCCATTGAACTTGACCGCATCGCTCGCGAGTGGACGGCGAAGATCCCGCGCCCGCCTTTTAAAGCGCTAATCGACCACGTGGACCACATCGCCAAGGTCGCCGGAGTGGATCATGTTGGCTTGGGTTCTGATTTCGACGGGCGTCAACGGCGCGACTCCCCGGGGGATGGATTCCGCTGCCGACCTGCCCAAGATCACGCAGGCTCTGCTCGACCGCGGCTATAACGCCGAAGACATCAAGAAAATTCTCGGTGGCAACATTCTGCGCGTATTCCGCCAGGTCGAAGCTGTCAGCCGCGAAATGCAGGCTCAGTCCCATTGACCCGCTGCGCTGTCTGGCGTCTTCTTGTCGTACAATGCAACGTTGAAGTAAACGGCCGGGCACGATGTGCCCGTGCAAGGAGCAATTATGCGTAATGCTTTCTCAGTTTTCATTCTGCTCGCCATGGCAGCGGTCGCCGTTGGCGCACAAACGAGTACGCAAGCCGCGCCTGCGGCCAAACCAAGTACAGCAGCCAAGCCTCCGGTTCACCATGCGACCGCAACGGGCAAGCCAACGGCAGTCATTGAGACAACGGCGGGGAACTTAACGTGTACCCTCTTCCCCGACAAAGCGCCAATCGGAGTCGAGAACTTCATCGGCCTCGCCACCGGCACCAAGGACTGGAAGAATCCAGTCAGCGGGTCCACCAAGCATGGCGTGCCGCTTTACGACGGCACGATTTTTCATCGCGTAATACCTAGCTTCATGATCCAGGGGGGCGACCCTGCAGGCAACGGCACTGGCGACCCCGGATACAAATTCAAAAACGAAGTCTCTTCCGACCTCTTGTTCGACAAGCCAGGCCGCCTCGCTTATGCCAACTCCGGTCCTGACACGAACGGATCGCAGTTCTTCATCACCGAAGTGGCTGTGCCGCACCTGAATGGCAATTACACCATCTTCGGCCAGTGCGACGAGGCTAGCGTGGAACTCGTGAGAAAAATTGCGCGTATGGCTACCGACCCCAGCAATGACAGGCCCTTTCGTCCAGTGAAGATTGTTCACATCAAAATCGTTCACGAGGGAGCGGCCGCCGCGGCTAAGCCTGCAACGCCGGCTAAGAGGCCGGCGAGCGCAACCCCTTCGAGTCCGAACTAGCTGGGGCTATCCCTGCTCTTGGAGCGCCACAAATCTCGGAAACAAACGGCGTTTATGATTCAGCGTGCCCTTTTCCTGACTGTTGCCATCGTCGCAATTACTTCGGCGGTTTGGGGGCAGATGCCGCGCAGCGCGCCGTCCGAGCCGCCGCAACCGTCCCCGCAAATGCCCAGGACACAGCCCCAGAACTCGGCGACTTCCGTTCACTCGGATGTCCCCTACGGCACAGCGGCCGGCCATCCTCTGCTGCTTGACGTGTACGAACCCGGTGAACCCTCTTCCGACTTGCGTCCGGCGGTCGTCCTGCTTCACGGCGGAGGCTGGACCAGCTTTGACAAGTCAACCATGAGCGGCATGGGGGCGTTTCTTGCTCGCTCCGGCTTTGTCGCCTTCGCGGTCGATTACCGGCTAACGCATGGCAACGAGAATCTTTGGCCAGCCCAACTCGACGACGTTCAGCGGGCAGTGCGCTGGATTCGCGCCAACGCCGCAAAATACGGTATGGATCCCAATCGTATCGGCGCATGGGGACACTCGGCGGGTGCACAGTTGGCTGCGCTGCTGGGGATGGAAGATACTCGCGATAATTCCGACCCGGCGCTCGCCAAGTACTCCAGCAAAGTGCAGGCCGTGGTCGACTTCAGCGGGCCTACCGATTTCACCACCAATCGCGATCCCGAGGGTGACGCCTTTCTGACCACTTTCTTTGGCGGAGACTATGCCCATCGTCCAGAAATCTGGCAGGACGCGTCGCCCGTATTTCACGTTTCCAAGAAGTCTGCGCCGTTCCTTATTTTTCACGGCACGCACGATGAAAACGTTCCCATTGCGCAAGCCGAGGAACTCGCGAACAAACTGAAGGAGGCGCACGTCCCAGTAGAGTTCGTGAAAGTCGAAGATGGCCACACTCTGCAGACGCCCGAAGCGCGCAGGCGCCTGGCTCTTGAGACCCGGGACTTCTTCGACGAATACCTGGTGCCGCCGAATCTCAAGTAAGGGGAAAACGACCGCCTCAGAGTGTTCGCTGCCGCCAGTTTTTTCGTCTCCTGCTAGAATCAGGAGCCACCAACCTAAGGAGAAAATATATCCATGAGCCGTTCAGCGGGAACCTATGCCATTTTTGATACATCGGAAGGAACCATTGTCTGCCGCCTCTTCGAGAAAGACGCGCCCAAAACCGTAGCCAACTTTGTGGATCTGGCCGAAGGCAAGCGCGAGTGGACGCATCCCTCGACCCGCAAGAAATCCAAAGACCGCCTTTATGACGGAACAATTTTTCATCGCGTGATTCCCGACTTCATGATCCAGGGCGGCGATCCGCAAGGTACTGGAATGGGAGGCCCCGGCTACCAGTTCGAAGACGAAACCAAAGGCTCGCCACACAAGCTCGACAAGCCGGGAATCCTGGCCATGGCGAATGCCGGCCCCAACACCAACGGCTCGCAGTTCTTTATCACCGTCGCGCCCACGACGTGGCTGACCGGCAAGCACACGATTTTCGGCGAGGTCGTCGAAGGTCAGGACGTGGTCACCAAGATTTCCGAAGTCCCGCGCAACCGCCAGGATAAGCCGAACAAGGATGTGGTGGTGAAGAAGGTGACGGTGGAGAAGGTGTAGAGCAGCGCATTGAACTGAAGCCGACGAGGGGCACGAAGTTCAGTCGTGCCGAGTCAACTTACTTAGTTTCACCTGCTTCAGCGTGTGGGGGCAAAGCACCTCAGTGGCTAAGCCGGCGTATAACGCCGCGGGCGGCACGAGTGAGAAACTCGTGCCCTTCCCGGATCAGACTCCAATCACCCCACACAACTCCTTCACCGCCGCCGCGCTCTTATCTAACCCGGCCCTCTCTTCGGCCGTCAGCTTGATCTCGATAATCTGCTCGATCCCCTTCGCGCCCAGCTTCACCGGCACGCCGACGTAGAGGCCGTTGATCCCGTACTCGCCTTGCAAATACGCGGCACAGGGCAGAATCTTTTTCTTGTCTTTGAGAATCGCCTCCACCATCTCCGTCGCGGCAGCCGAAGGCGCGTAGTAAGCCGAGCCAGTTTTAAGATACTTTACAATCTCGGCCCCGCCGTCGCGCGTGCGCTGCACCAAGGCATCGAGCCGCGACTTCTCGATTAACTCCGTAATCGGGATGCCAGCCACGGTGGAATAGCGCGGCAGCGGCACCATGGTATCGCCGTGACCGCCAAGCACAAATGCGGTTACATTCTCCACGCTGACTTTCAATTCATCGGCGATAAATGCGCGGAAGCGCGCGGAATCCAGCACGCCCGCCATGCCCACCACACGCTCGCGCGGAAATCCGCTCAACTTGTAGGCCGCCTGCGCCATCGCGTCCAGCGGGTTCGAAACGATTATCAGAATGCAGTTCGGCGAATGCTTCACCACCTCGCCCACCACCGCCTTCATGATGTTGAAATTGGTGTTGAGCAGATCGTCGCGGCTCATGCCCGGCTTGCGCGGAATGCCCGCGGTGATGACTACGATGTCGGAATTCGCCGTGTCTTTGTAGTCGTTCGTCCCCGTAATGTAGGAATCGCGCTTCTCGATGGGCATGGCTTCGAGCAGATCCAATCCCTTGCCCTGCGGCACGCCTTCAATGATGTCAATCAGCACTACATCGGCCAGTTCCTTCGACGCAATCCAATGAGCCGCCGTCGCACCCACGTTGCCTGAACCTACGATTGTTACTTTCTTCCGCATGAATGAGTTCCTTTCCTAATGAAATGCTAAAACCTCTACCACAGAGACACGGAGAATTATAGGGTAAACCGCTTGAGGCATACCCTGTGTGACCCTGTGTCCCCTGTGGTTAAAGCCTTTATCTCGCCCCAGCGAAAACCGCCACGCCCATGTTTTCGATAATGCAGTCGGCGAATTGGCTGGTTTTCACTTTGGTCGCGCCTTCCATCAGCCGCTCAAAGTCATAAGTAACTTTTTTCTGCAGAATGGTTTTTTCCATGCCGCCCTCGATCAGGTCCGCGGCCTCGTTCCATCCCAGAAAGCGGAACATCATTACGCCCGATAACATCACCGACCCCGGATTGATCACATCTTTATCGGCATATTTCGGAGCGGTGCCGTGCGTCGCTTCAAAGATCGCATAGCCATCGCCAACATTCGCCCCCGGAGCAATGCCTAGCCCCCCGACCTGCGCCGCGCAAGCGTCGGAAATGTAATCGCCATTCAGATTCGGAGTCGCCAGCACCGAGTATTCATCCGCCCGCGTCACCACCTGCTGGAAGATCGAATCGGCGATGCGGTCGTTGACCATGATTTTCTTTTTCCACTGCCCCTTGCCGTGCGTGGCATAGATGCGGTCAAGCACTTCCTTGACTTCCCGTTCCACCGCCTGTCGGAACGCCGGCGGAGCAAACTCCATCCCCGGCTCAACCAGTTCCGCATTCTGCGCCGCGGTCAGGTTCGGATTCTTGTCTTTGTTGTCGACGATCCAGCTCTCGCGCTCCGTGACCACCTTGTCGCGAAACTCCTCAGTGGCCAGCTCATATCCCCACTTGCGGAATGCGCCCTCGGTAAATTTCTGGATGTTGCCCTTGTGCACCAGCGTCACACTCTTGCGGCCGCTCTCCAGCGCATGCTGAATCGCCATGCGCACGAGGCGCTTGGTTCCAGTCACCGAGATCGGCTTGATGCCCACGCCGGAATCCAGCCGTATCTGCTTCTTTCCGTTCTTCAGCATGTCTTTGTTGAGAAACTCGATCAGCTTCGCGCACTCCGCAGTTCCCTCTTCCCACTCGATTCCGATGTACACGTCCTCCGTGTTTTCGCGGAAGATCACAATGTCCATGCGGTCGGGATGCTTCACCGGCGAAGGCACGCCCTTGTAGTACTTCACCGGACGCACGCAGCCATAGAGATCAAGAATCTGCCGCAGCGCAACATTCAGCGAGCGAATGCCACCGCCCACAGGCGTGGTCAACGGACCTTTGATAGAGACGCGAAATTCGCGGATCGCATCTACCGTGTCATCGGGCAGCCAGGTATCGAACTTCGCCTTGGCTTTCTCCCCGGCAAACACCTCATACCATGCGACACGACGCTTGCCGTTATAGGCTCTTTCGACCGCCGCGTCGAACACGCGTATCGATGCCTTCCAAATGTCGCGCCCGGTTCCGTCGCCCTCTATAAATGGAATAATCGGATTATCAGGCACCGCGTACTTTCCATTCGCATATCCGATCTTTTTCCCGTCGGACGGTACAGCCACACCGTTATAAGAACCCGCCATCCTCAGCCTCCTGTTGAAATTCTAAACACTTCTAGAATTCCTGGATTATAGAGAATACCTCCGCCCGCTAACTAAGTCTCCCGTCACAGACTTGTGTGACCGCCGTCACCAACGCCTTGTCCCGAAAGACTTACGCACGCCCACCGTCATGTAACGTCCCCAAGGCCCATTGTTGCCCAGATCGGCCGGCCCCAGATTCGTGTCGCGTGCGCCCAGCCGGTCAAACAGGAAGTGCTGGGTCACGCGAAACTCGAATCCTTTCGCGATAAAGATCCCGACACCCCACGAGTGCTCAATGCCAATTGCATCCGGCGACCAGGTATAGAGCGTCTGCGGAATAGTCTTGCCGAACAGGAACGCCGGCGCGCCAAACACCATAAATCGTCGCAGCTCCCCCCGGCCAAAGGGACGCACCTCGAGCATCCCAGACAGCATATAACGGGCAAAAAGGCTGCAGGGAGCGTTCACGCCGCCATACTGGCCCGCGTTGCCGGCGCACAGGTTCGGATCGATTTCGTTATGCGGAGGAGCTAGGTCAAATTGCGCCCACCCCCAAAACATATCGCGAGGAAAGAACATTCGCGGCTGGGTTTCAGTCTCCTGCGAGCCGCTTGCAGCCGGCTCGCTCTGCGCCCAGCCCGCAACTGAGATCAACATGGGAAATGCAAGAATCCATACCAACCTTTTCATCCCGCCTCCAAATTTTGTGTCTTACATACCGATTTCAAGATTTGTAAAGCGCTACAAGCTTCGGCTCCCCCAATCTTGCAACGAGTTCCTGAGAGGGTCGTGAGAGCGCAACATTGTAACCTGCTGGTGATAAGAGCGCTGACCGTATCAAATTGAAACTGTAATCCCGAATAAAGGCATCCCTCTGGAACGAATGAGCTCCGCATAGGCTTCCAGAATTCATATCCAAAATTCGGGTTTATTCCATTCGTAGGATTGCGCATCGATGCTAGATAACGAAAAGGACTTACAGTGCAAGCATCTACGGTTTGGATGGCAGATTGCTACCTCACGATCAGCAACTCGGATCCCCCATGCCTCAGGAAGTTTCTGTCTCGTATCAGGCAGTCAAGAGCAAGGTCTACCGTCTGATTGACACACTGGTCGTAGGCGAAAAAACCGAGGCCGAGGTTCAGGAGTCCATCCGTCGCTGGTGGGTCCTCATTCATCCCGCCGATCGCCCAATCGCTCAAAAGTATCTCCTCCTTGTCCTGGAGCGCTCTGCGTTGGCCCTCGAGGCGGTTGAAGAAGGCCTGATCGAAGCAACCGACCACGAGATCCCCAACCCGTCCGAGTCGGCCAAGACACTCAAGCTTGTGGACAGAATCGTTAAGAACAGCCCGCTCAGCACTGCAATCTAAAGCCTGCCAAGCTCGGAAGCTGTTCAGCCGCGAAGCGGCGCCAGAATGCAGCCCAGCCTGCCCTGAGCGAGGCCGAAGCGGCGTAAGCCGTTGGTCGAAAGCTCAAATCCAGCCCGGCGTGGGCTAAGATTCGAAATAGAATAATGAAGACTCGCGTGTCAGCCTTCCGCATTCCTTGCCGGCTCTTGCCCATCCTAATCATGCTTCCCTCCTTCTCCGCCACAGCTCAGACCCAGCCCGCCGCAACTCGTTCCATGCCCACGTATAAGCTCATTGAGGTAAAAGTAACCGGCAGCAAGCGCTTTACTTCGCAGGAAGTCGCAGCCGCCAGTGGCTTACCCGTTGGCACCATCGCCCACGAAGAAGATTTCAAAAAGGCCGCGCGGCAACTCGGCGAGAGCGGAGCCTTCAGCAAGATCGCCTACACCTTCACCTTTTCGTCAGAAGGCACCAAGCTCGAGTTCCAGGTCGCCGATGCCGACAAATTTGTTCCCGCCCGCTTTACTGACTTCGTCTGGTTCACGGACGAAGAGTTGCTCCAGAAAGTGCACGGGCGTATTCCGCTTTTTAAGGGAGAATTGCCCGCGAGCGGGCGTTTACCCGACCAGGTCTCGGACGTTCTTCAAGCCCTGCTGGTCGAAAACGGCATCCCGGGCCACGTCGATTACCTGCGCAACAGCGACAGGAGCGATCATCTTATGTCGATCGTTTACAACGTAGCTGGCGTGAGCATTCGCATCCGCCATGTCGAGTTCCCCGGCGCGGGTGCGATTGAACTGCCATTGTTCCAGGCCGCCGCGGAAAAAATCACCGATCTCGAATACTCCCGCGATTTCATGACCAACTTCATCGAGCACACTCTGCTGCCGATCTTCTATGAACACGGATATCTCAAAGCCTCATGTGCTCTTCCGCAACCCAAGGTCGTCAAACTGCTCCCGGCAGAACCCAGTGATAATCGCACAAAACCAACTTTCGTGGATGTCACATTTCCCCTCACCCCGGGCATCCAGTACAAGCTTGCTCGCTGGGATTGGTCGGGAAATGGAGCCATCCCGAGCGCTGCGCTCGATCCGCTCCTCCACGCCAAAGCCGGGCAAACCGCAAATACACTTCAACTAGACAAAGACCTGCGCTCCGTCCAGGAGTTCTATGGATCACGCGGAAATGTCCTCGCCACTATCAAGGCTGACGCCCAATTCGACGACCACGCCGGAACCGTGGTCTTCCACCTTGTGGTCGACGAGGGCGCTGTATTCCACATGGGAGAGCTTGAGTTCCGCGGGCTCGATAATAATTACACCGCCAGACTGCGGGCCGCCTGGAAGCTCCGCCCCGGCGATGTTTACGATGCTGCCTACCTCAAGCAGTTCCTGCCGGAAGCCAGAAGGCTGCTACCGGCGGCCCTCGACTGGGATGTCGCCAGCCACGTGACCGCCGTCATCACCACCAAGACGGTCGACGTCGATTTGCAATATACTGCCAAGGCGCCACAGTAAAGCGACCATTAAAAAGATAGGGGTGCCGCTTGATTGTCATCCTGAGCAAGCGTTTTTTGCGCAGCGAAGGATCTGGGCGAGCCGCGCGAAGCGTCGCGTTCTTTGCGACGCGATAACGCGGGTTCGGCTCGCTTCCTTACTAAAACTGCGCCATGACCGTTAAAGTCAGTAACCTTTTGCGACTCTTGATCATCTACTGACCATGGATTGGGGTTGGTAGCGCCGGCGGCCGTCGCAACACTCTCGCGACCGCGGCGGGGCGACGGCGCTACCTGGGTTCTCGTCCCAGAGGAGAACATGAAATGAATCGTGCTTCGCGGTGGTTCGCATCGCCATGGTTTGTGTCGATGGCAATCCTTCTCTTCTCTGTGACCGTTCTCTCCACTCCCTATGCCCTCGCCGGGGGCAAGCAGAACTTTACCGGCGAGGTTGGCGACGCCATGTGTGGCAGGCAACACATGGAAGGCACGCCAGCAGAGTGCACCCGCGCCTGCGTCTCTAAGGGTTCCAAATACGCATTGGTCGTGGGCGAGAAGATTTATATTTTGGACGCGACCGACAAAACGGCTTTGGCTATGTTGGACCAGCAAGCCGGCAAGAATGCCACGGTAACCGGCACTCTGAATGGCGACACCATCGAAGTGAGTTCGGTCGCCGCCGCCAAGTGACCTGCGCCAAGTGATGAAGACTGGCGGTTGTCCGTAAAACGCCAGACCGACCATCTTTTTTGTACCGCGGCCGACCCTTGTGGTACAGTATGGCCGTTCTGCCCGGGCCCTCCCCCAATTTGCACCGGGCATATGGCGGGGTTCCGCGCCAGCGGCTTCCCGCCATTTTTCTGTACGCCCAAGAAATTCATCTTTCCTTTACAAGGCATTGTGTTAAATTGTGCATTCTTCTATCTCAATTTTTCCTGCCGGAGGATACAGCATTGGGCAAAGACATGGTTCCCAAGCGGATGTTCTTTACTAAGGGAGTCGGAAAACACCGCGAGCGGTTAACGTCTTTCGAATTGGCCTTGCGCGACGCCGGCATAGCCGCGCAAAACCTGGTGCGCGTCTCTTCTATTTTTCCCCCAAATTGCAAGATGCTGGCCCGCAAAGAGGGCGTAACCTATCTGAATCCGGGCGAGGTAGTGTTTGCGGTTGTGGCTGAAAACTCCACCCACGAAGCCCACCGCCTGCTGGCCTCCTCGATCGGCGTAGCCATTCCCGCCGACAAAAACACCTACGGATATCTCAGCGAGCACCACTCCTTCGGCGAAACCGAAGACGCCGCCGGCGAATACGCCGAAGAACTAGCCGCCGAAATGCTCGCCACCACGCTGAACGTTGAGTTCGACCCCGACCGCTCCTGGGACGAAAAAAAGCAAATCTACCGCCTCTCCAACAAAATCGTCCGCACCGCCAACGTCACCCAGTCCGCCGTCGGAGACAAGCGCGGCCTGTGGACCACCGTGATTGCCTCTGCTGTCTTGATTTTCGACTAGTGTTGGGACCAGCACCTAGCAGAAGTCTGCACTCCAGGACGGGTTACCATCTGCCACGTGTCAGAAGGTAAATGACCTCGGATGTAGCAATGACTGTCAGTAGCGAGCCGATCTTATGAAGGGCCACTACTTCGTCGTTTCTTGCCTTGCCGAGGCTCAGCAAACTGCCCGAAACGACCATGAGCAGAAAAAGCAATCCGGCGACGATAACGGCAGTTAATTCGATGCTTCTGAACTCCATACCTCTGTGCAGGTTGCGAATGGTTAGCGCTGCGGTAATCCCCATCGCAAGCGCGAAGAGTTTATGGACAGCGAAATCCGCACCCGCTAATGGCTTCCCGGAAGGCCGTGGGTCGTTTAGCCTGAGATTTCGGCTGACCCAAACGCCAGACAGCAGCGTGACCAGAAAGAGGAGTACGGTGACAGCGATTCTAGACACGGGACTTCCCATTTCAAAGCCTTAGTAACCTGATCCGCGCAGCGCCAGCCTTCACGTCCTTCCACCATGCAAAAAGCTGCGCTCTCTATCTCGTACCGGCTCCTGCGTAACCTATAAGGCTTTCATGTCCTCTTCGAAGCTATGGCCGATCTCATCGCTGGTTCTCCGAAGGCAACAAACTGAGCGATCGGTGCAAGCGCCCAGATGTACCACGGAATCGGGTCATGATAATGAAATTGCAGGATGACACATACCACGAAGAGCAGACCTCCCAACATGATTCCCTCCCTAACCGATTTGTTTAGTTCCGAGTTCTAGCACAGCGGCAAGTGCACGTCAGTGAGCAGCAACACGTTCGTTCGACGTGCTGTAAACGAGTGCCCATCGCCCTGGCCTTACCAGACGTGGGGAACCAGCCGGAAGCGCGTGTGCAGGCAGTATTGCGTATAGCCGGGCAGTTCCTGGCGAAGAACCTTTTCCTCATTGAGCAAGCGGAAAACGATGATGGGGATGAAGAGGGCAAAAACAGGTAAGGCGAAGTACGAACCTAGCGCTAACGGCGCGAACAAAAACATCACGCTGGCGCCCAAATACATGGGATGGCGGACGATGCGATACGGCCCATCAGAAATCACCCGCTGACCGGGCTCGACTCGAATGGTAGAGCCAGCGAAACTATTCCCCCTCAAGACCCAAAACATCATCAGGCAGCCGCCAAGAACGAATGCCTGCGAGAGAATCGTCAACCACAAGGGCAAGTGAGACCAGCCAAATCGGTGGTCGAGACCAGGGAGCAAATAGCCGATCAAGCAAATCACGAAGGCGAACCTCATGATTAGCTTCTGTTCGGGCACTTTTTCCTTCCTCCGCAGCCTGCGCTCGATCAATTGTGGATCGTGCTTATAGAAATAACCAAAAGCGAATAGCGTTGGGACAAACCAAATCACTAGATACGCCCACCCCTGCCAAAACCTTAAGGAACCAGCGGGAATGAACAGCACAGCGACCCACACCACTAACCCAAGCGAGAAACGAAGAGCCAGATTTGATTTGAGGCTCATCTGATGACGCTCCCGGGTTCGAGTAGCCTCCGGCCTTCCATACAATTGTCGCAGCAAAAGCAATCGTCGAGCAGTGACGGCGCTCACCGGGCAGGGTGCGCTTGGCTTGCTTCCTCGTCAAACTGCTCGGCATACAGGTAGTGGCTCAGTTTCAAACATATCCCCGCGGCGGCTGAAGCCGCGCCCTTTCAAAACGAATGCGAACTGACCCACGACCGGCATACATTAAGAGCCCGCTAATTCGCCCAAGCGTGATATGATAATACTTAAGTAACCCCAAAGCTCTGCCAAATGTAACCTTCCCTTAACCACCCTCTCGTATCATAGAACTGAAGACAAATACCGATTTAAACGCAAGGAGTAATCTTGGATAACGATACTCGCAGGAAAAAACAGCAAGCCCTCATAGCCGAATTGCTGGAAAGGAAGATCCGCCTGCGCGCCCAGCGACTCTATGACGAGCGCGGACAGGCCGAAGGCCTCGCCCTGCAAGACTGGGTACGGGCCGAGTCCGAGGTGTTAGAAAAAAGCATCCTCGCGCCCCTCTATCGCAGAACTCGCGAATCATCCTCAGAAGCCGGCGCCTAGCGCCTCATCACCATCACAACTTATGTGGGGACGGGGCCATCGCAACTCGCGTGGGGACGGGCGCATTCGCCCGTCCAGCGGCCCAGCCTCATCGGGCCGCAGAGCATAAATCGCCACAAAAACCTACGGCCTACTTCCGAGCCGCGCCCACCCTCCCCTTTCCAGCCTTACTCCCCTTCTTATCCAGCCGCTCAAGCACCGCGGCAACAATCAAAGGCAACCCAACCGTAGCATCCACAAAAACTTCCCCAAATCTCCCACCCTCCGCCGGAGGCACAAACTTCCCCCAAGACACCGCTTCGCTATAAGGACTCCCTGACAATCCTCCCCAATACACCGGCTCCGGACAAATCCGCAGCCCATAGTGATAACGCTTCAGCGGCACATTCTCTCCCAACCGCCGGTGCCGCAATTCGCAGAACGGACCAAACTGCTGCGACCAGTTCCGCGGCACTCCCCCGCCGATAGTCACAATGCCCAGCTTCTTCTGCCGCAAAAGCGTTGCCGCAAAGTGCTCCAGATCCTCGAACGGATCAAACCGTATCTTGTGCCGCCCCGTAGATTCCCGCAGACGGTTGTTCAGCGCCGTGTCCAGTCCTAGCTCCGAATCGCTGAACGCCGGCACAAACACCGGCACGCCTTTCTCAAACGCCGATTTCAAAATCCCGCGCTCTCGCGTGTGTTCCGCCAGGTACGCCCCAATCGCATGATTCAACTTATACGAGCACATCACTTCGTTGTGATCCCAGCCCTCCAGCACTGCCGACATCACTTCTTCCACGTCGTCCAGGTTCTGCTCCGGCTCCAGCGTGTCATAGACGCGGTTGTAACCCTGTTCGTAAAGTTCCTCGTCACTTACCTCGGGATTGGCCCGGAAATGCGCGCGCCCCGTAGCCTCTACCAGCCCATGCGCCATTAAAGCCCCGGTCGAAACCACAGCATTCACAATGCCGCGATCAATCAAGTCGGTAACGATCAGCCCCTGCTTGGCCACGGTCATTGCGCCCGAGAGCGTCATTACCACAAAACACTCCTCGTCGCGAGCCATCGCCTCCAGCACGTCAGCTGCCTCGCCCAGTTGCCGTCCGGTAAAAGCCGTCTTCGACATCGCCCGAACTAGATCGTCGATCGACTTCACTTTGCCCAAATCCAGCGGCTCCAAAGGAATCAGCTTGTCCTCGATCGGATTATGCAGCCGCCGATCCATTCCATCGCCGACGTGTCCCGCGTGATCGTGCGACTTCCCCTGATGCGGCTTGCCATGATTTCCGTTTTTCAAGATGCCTCCAACTCAATTTAGATCCGTGTGAATCCGTGCAAATCCGTGGCCAAGATTTCCTGATAGATACTTTACAGGAACCTCGCGCTACACTTCCATCATGCCCGGCAAGCGCAAATTCGAAGAACAATTAGCCGCCCTCGACGCGCTCCGCCAATTGCCCCCGGAAGCCGCTACAGAGCCGCTGCGCAAGGCCTTGGCGAATCGCAACAACTTTATAGTCGCCAAAGCTGCCGATCTGATTCGCGCCTTCAATCTCACTCAGCTCACTCCGGAGTTGCTAACCGCCTTCGACCGCTTTTTCGAAAATCCCATCAAGACCGATCCGCAATGCTGGGCGAAGAATGCTATCAGCCGAGCCCTTGCTGCATTCGAGTATCAAGATGCCGCGGTTTTTCTCCGCGGCATGAAACACATCCAGCCCGAACCCTCCTACGGAGGCGCTTCCGACTCCGCCGGTACCCTGCGCGCCACCTGCGCTCTGGCGCTGGTGCAATGCCGTAGCTTGATTGAAGCTGATCTGCTCATGCATTTGGTCGAGTTGCTGGGGGATAAAGACAAAGCAGTTCGCGCCGAAGCGGTCCGCGCTATCGAGCAGGTCGGATCGCCATCCGCCGCGCTCCTGTTTCGTCTAAGAGCGATTCTAGATTCCAATCTAAAATCCAGAAAGCCAGGGCAACCGCCAGAAGAAGAACCTGAAGTTCTCGGTGCCTGCTATAGCGGCATCCTTCGCATCGAAGGCGTCAGCGCGACCCCCTGGGTCAGCCGTTTCCTGGCCGCTGCCGACGACTCCGCAGCCGAAGCGGCCCTGGCCATCGCCGGCACGCATTCTCCGCAAGCCTTCGAAGTCCTGCGCGAACGCTTCACCGAAGAATCCGATCCGTGGTTCCGCTCAGTCCTGCTCTCCGCCATAGCCCTAACCCGCCAGGATGCCGCGCTAGAATTCTTGCTGAATCTAGTCAGCACCGAATCCCTACAAGCCGAAACCGCCGTCGAAGCCATCCTCCGCTCCGCCCCGTCGGACGAAATCAACAAGCGTCTGAAGGAATTAGTAGCTGCAAACCCGCGGCTGGCCCGTGCCTTCGCAACCCAAAGCCAAAAGCCGAAGTAGAAGTAGACGCTCGTCTGTTGTCGATCTCAAACGAACGCTGGGTGCCCCATTTCTCGCGTTCTTTGCGAGAAGTGGGATTCCACGAACGCCAATCTGACGGCCGGTTCAAATGCTATATTGATCGTCGAGGAACAACGCGTGCCCCCTGACAAGTTCCGCGTAGCCCTGGTACAGATGTCCTGCGGCCCGGAGCCGGAACAAAATCTACAAAAGGCAATCGAACGCGTAGCCGACGCCGCCGGACGCGGCGCCAAGGTTGTCTGCCTCCCCGAACTCTTCCAAACCCAATACTTCTGCCAGCGCGAAGACCATACCCTCTTCGATTTAGCCGAACCGATTCCCGGCCCCACCAGCGAAAAACTAGCCGCCGCCGCCCGCCAGCACGGAGTAGTCCTGATCGCATCTCTTTTCGAGAAGCGCGCCCCCGGCGTCTATCACAACACCGCCGCCATCTTCGATTCCGACGGATCCCTGCGTGGCCTCTACCGCAAGATGCACATCCCCGACGATCCGCTCTACTACGAAAAGTTCTACTTCACCCCCGGCGACCTCGGCTTCCGCGCGCTCGACACCAGCGTCGGCCGCCTCGGCACTCTAGTCTGCTGGGATCAATGGTTCCCCGAAGGCGCGCGCCTCACCGCGTTGCAAGGCGCGCAAGTCCTCTTCTATCCCACAGCGATCGGCTGGCATCCCGCCGAGAAGGCCGAATTCGGCGTAGCCCAGCACGACGCCTGGCGCACCATCCAGCGCGCTCACGCCATAGCCAACGGCGTTTACGTAGCGGCCGTCAATCGCGTAGGCTTCGAGAACGGCAACGTCCGCGGAAAGTCCGCCCCAGGTCAGGGACTAGAATTCTGGGGCGCATCGTTCTTCTGCGATCCCTTCGGCCGAGTGCTGGCCGAGGCCTCGCACGCCCATGAGGAAATCCTGATGGGTGATGTAGACCTGAAAGCCCTCGAAGACATCCGCCGCAACTGGCCGTTCCTCCGCGACCGCAGAATCGACGCCTACGCCCCCATCTCCAACCGCTTATTGGACGGAAAGTAAGGGCCAATTGTGAAAAGGCCACGTCGCAATACTTCAAGTAACACTTTAGCGCTGTCGCAGACCCTCGCCGCGCGCGGCTTTCGCATGCCCGCCGAGTGGGAGCCCCACGCCGCCACTTGGCTAGCCTGGCCGCACCATCACGCCGATTGGCCCGGCAAGTTCGAGCCCATCCCGTGGGTCTACACCGAAATCATTCGCAATCTGGCCCGCCACGAGCAGGTCGATCTGATCGTCAACGACGCTCCAGCAGAACGCCAAGCCCGCAAAATGCTGGAAAGATCCAACGCGCCGGTAAAGAACGTCCAATTCCACCGCTGGTCCACAAATCGTGGATGGCTCCGCGACTCCGGCTGCATCTTCGCAAGGGCCCATGTGGGGACAGCCGCCCTCGGCTGTCCAACGGGGGCTTTAGCCCCCACCTTTGATCGGCAAGAGCACGACTCCTCGACGAAATCTTCAGTGATTAGAGATCGGGAAGGGCATGACTTCAGTCGTGCCGACCAAGACGCCAAAAGGAAAAGGGCTTTAGCCCCTGAGGGTCCGTTCGCCCTCAACTTCCGCTTCAACGCCTGGGCCAAATACTCCAACTACCGCCAGGACGAAAAAATCGGCGCCCTCATGGCCAGCGTAGCCTACGCAAAAGAAATCCGCCCACAACACAACAGCACCCGCGTAGTCCTCGAAGGCGGCTCCATCGACGTCAACGGACAAGGCACCATCCTGACCACCGAAGAATGTCTCCTCAGCAAAGTCCAGCAGCGCAACCCCGGCATGTCCCGCAAAGACTACGAGCAGCTCTTCGCCGATTATCTGGGCGCGACGCACGTAATCTGGCTGGGCAACGGCATCTCCGGCGACGACACTCACGGCCATGTCGATGATCTAACCCGCTTCGTAGCGCCCGACACCGTCGTGACCGTGATCGAAAGCAATCCGAAAGATGCAAACTATAAGGCCCTGCGCGACAATCTCCGCCGCCTAAAATCCGCCACCGATCAAAATGGCAAGCCCCTGAACATCGTGGAACTCCCCATGCCCAGACCAGTCGTCTTCGAGCAGCGCCGCCTGCCCGCCAGCTACGCCAATTTCTACATAGCGAACGGCATCGTGCTCGTGCCGGTTTTCAACGATCCCAATGACCGCATAGCCCTAAACACGCTGGCAGCGCTATTCCCCACAAGGGAGATAGTCCCGATCTACTCCGGCGATCTGGTCTGGGGACTCGGCACCATGCACTGCATGACCCAGCAACAGCCCGTCTGATCTTCGCCGACCAAACCGCTCACTCCAGAGGCCCAGAAACATAGAAAGTGTGGACTGCGTGGTGGAGTCGTTCGGGGCCGCCCGACCGGGAGGATGTTAGTCTCTCGGCCTCTGCGAAGAAGGCCGATCCGATTCCCTGGAGAGGAACTGTTGGAACCTGATCGCTTCTTCGCCCGGCGCTTCCAGCGGGCTTGATGCTTTGTGACTGGTTTCTTGCCGGGCAAACCAAATTACTACGGCGATCATTCCGCACCACCCCAGAGCGCGAACCACCGCGGCGATCGTGGTGTCATAGTCCAGCACGCCCAGGCTTGAGAAGATGGCGTTGAAGTCGTGCCGGGCAAACTCGGGGTCACCGGTCGTGACCAGGGGCAGCACCATGGCCCGTGCGTCGGCCATGTAGGTTGCGGTGTACAGCCAGTTCTCGAAGAAGAAAAACAGGCAGAACACAAAGCCCGCCGTTTCGCGTTGCCTGAAGAAGTACACGGCCAGAAGACACGGGACCAGCCACTGCAGCAGCGTGCCTCCCCAAAGGCAGAGCGTGGGACCGAACCAGCTGAACAGGTTGTGGCCGCCCTCGTGCACGACGAGGTTGGCGCTGTCGATGAAAAGAAATCCCCCGTGCGCGGAAAAGGCGTAGGCGAGGAAGGCGACATAAAAGACAAGCCAGGCAACCAGGGCAGGCCGCGAGACCGGCTTCCACGGCTCATCGAACCCAAGCTGCTCGAGAAGTGAGTACGCGAATTCGCGCATGGCTTGATGAAGATCTTAGGATAAGGGCATGGTCGGAGCAGGTTACTAAGGTCAGAGCCGATATGGAGCGACGATTGATTCTTACTTCATCCAGATCTTGCCCGCGCCATCTGCAAAGCCCCCGCCACCGGCTCGACGACCTGCCGATTCACCTCGAGGCTCGGATCGAATTTGCCCATTTCATGGCAGAAAACTTCGCGCACGGTTGTTGAATTCCTGAAAACGCCCCCGGCCAAAGCCAGCCGTGAGGCCGGCAAGTTTCCATTGCCTTCTGCGAAAAGCCGGCGAACCACGATTGCCGCCAGTTGAGCGAGTTCTCTGCCCGCCTGGGCGAGCACGCGTTGGGCAAGAGTGTCGCCGGCATTGGCCGCAGTCAGAATCGCAGGAAACAGCCTGGCAAAGTGGGCACTGGCGTTGGCGGCGCGCACTAACTCGTCGAATGAGCCCAGGCGCCAGGCTGCTTTCACTTCGCCGAAAAGCAACGAGGCGTCGGCCGCGGCTTCAGCATCCTCGCTCTGATCGATCACGCGCATCAGTGCACTGACGGCGGCACAGCCGATCCAGTAAGCCGAGCCTTCATCGGAAATGGCGTAGCCCCAGCCTCCGGCGCGCGCGGTCCTGCCCTCGGCATCGCGACCGTAGGCAATCGATCCGGTTCCCGCGATAACGATCACACCGGGCCCCTCATCGAAGGCTGCGGTGAGAGCGATCTCCATGTCGCCTACAACGCCGATTTTGCCGGGAATTATCTCCGCCACGATGTCCCCGACGGTACCGGCATTCTCCTCGCGTCCGGCGCCCGCAACTCCGATGCAGGCGCTCCGCACTTGCTGCGGCGCGATCTGCGCCGCAGCACACGCCTCTCGGATGGACTTTTGCAGAGCCTCGCGAGCGCGAGTCTCCCCTACGCGGGTGATGTTGCTGGGTCCCACGGTGACTTTGGCGAGAAGCGAAGTCTCGTCGCCCACCGCGCAAGTTGTCTTGCTGCCGCCGCCATCAATGCCTAAGTAGTAGGCCAAGCATCATTTTTACCACAAGGCAGTTCTTAGTTCTCGGAATAGGTTTGGGTCTTAGGTCTTAGGTCTTAGGCTTCGATCCTTTGACTATCGGGTTTTATTTGGGGGGGCGATGATCCCGCAGCCCTAAGACCTGAGACCTAGGAACCTAAGACCCTTCGGTCAAAGGTCCATAGAGACGCACTCGTATTGAAATTCGATGCACGCCATAATTGGGATAGAGACGATGAAGATTCAAATATCTGAGCTTCGCAATAACGGCGACGGTCGAGGTTTCAGCTTTACCACTCCCTCAGCGGCGCTGGATTTTCTGCGACGCATGGCGGACATTCACCTGGCTTCTACCGGGCCGGGAGCGGTGCGCGGAAA
The DNA here is from genome assembly GCA_963702775.1 of uncultured Acidobacteriaceae bacterium. Classification (GTDB taxonomy): domain Bacteria; phylum Acidobacteriota; class Terriglobia; order Terriglobales; family Acidobacteriaceae; genus Sulfotelmatobacter. The sequence goes on along the minus strand of CAVPDX010000008.1, from coordinate 344,643 downwards.
TCACTATCACTTGTGCGGGCGCGAAGTCATCGTCATTCTGCCCGGTCCCGCCTGGTCGCTGCACTGGGACGAAGGCGAGGGCATGGCAGCGGAGCACCGTTCGTTTGATGGCGGCAGCGCGGTGCTGGTGCTGGTTTCGCCGGGCAGTTCCCATGCGGTTCGCAACGACGGCAAGGTGCCGCTGTGGCTCATGGCTTGTTCCTCGGAGCCCTACGATCCTACGGAAACGGTCATACGGAAAGTGGTGTAGTCGGATTAGCTTTTCTTCGCGACCTCCGCGGAGGCGTACCAGAGCGATATGGGCCTTGACAAACTTGATCTCGCCATCATCGCGCTTTATCTGGTGGGGATCACTTTGTTCGGCTTGCGCTTCCGCAAGCGGCAGCGCTCGCTGCGCGATTATTTTCTTGCGGGACGCGATATTCCGTGGTGGGCCATCGCGCTTTCCATCGTGGCTGCCGAGACCAGCACGCTCACCATCATCAGCATCCCCGGACTTGCTTATGACACGAACCTCACCTTCCTGCAGGTGGTGATGGGATACGTCGTGGGGAGGGTGGTGATCAGCTTTGTGCTGCTGCCGCATTATTTTCGCGGCGATCTTTACACCGCTTACGAATTAATTGAACGCCGCTTTGGGCGCGAATTGCGCTCACTGACCGCTGGACTGTTTCTGTTGACCCGGACGGCGGCCGAAGGCGTGCGGGTTTATGCCGTATCGATTGTGGTGGCGATCGCGCTGGGAACCGGCGAAGTGGCCTCGATTGCCATCATCACAGTATTGACGCTCATCTATACATTCGAGGGCGGCCTGGCGGCGGTAATCTGGACCGACGTGGTGCAGACGGTAATCTACGTCGGTGGAACGCTGGTGGGCTTGTGGACAATTCTGCATCTCGTGCCCGGAGGATGGAGTGCGATCCATTCCGCAGCTGCGAGTGCGGGCAAACTGCAGGTGTTTGACTTTACACCAAGCTTCTGGATTCCCTATACCTTCTGGGCGGGTGTGATCGGCGGCGCGTTTCTTACGACTGCAAGCCACGGCACCGATCAACTTATTGTGCAGCGGTTGCTCGCCGCCAGAAGTCAGAAGCAGTCGGTGACGGCGCTGCTTTCGAGCGGCGTAGCTATCCTGTTTCAGTTTGCTTTGTTCCTGATGGTTGGGGTCATGCTGTGGGCCTACTACCGCGTGCCTTCGGCAACTTTTGGGAAGCCCGACCGGATCTATCCCACGTTCATCGTCAGCCGGATGCCGCACGGAATCTCCGGGCTGCTGATTGCCGCGATTCTGGCGGCGGCAATGTCGAACTTGAGCGCGGCATTGAATGCTTTGTCGTCGAGTTCCATCATGGATTTTTATGTGCGCTTCCGTCCACAGGCCGACGAACCCACACGAATGCGGCTGTCGCGGCTTTCAACATTTGTTTGGGCGATCGTGTTGTTCGGGTTGGCGGTGCTCTCGCTGCATAATGCAGGCAGGGTCATAGAGGTTGGGTTGCAAATCGCGTCCGTGGCTTATGGGGCTCTGCTGGGCGTGTTCCTGCTCGGAGTGCTGACGCGGCGGGCGAATCAAGCTGGAGCGACGGTGGGGATGCTTTTCGGATTTGGGATCGAGCTGTACCTGTGGAACTGGACAGCGGTCCCGTGGACCTGGTGGGTAATGATCGGGACTGTGGTGACGTTCATGGTGGGATATGCGGCGAGTTCCACGCGTATACTGACTCACTCCTACCATGCCTGAGCGAACGACTGCACGTCCCGAGTTGGCCCGTGATCTGGGCGTTAGCCACGCTTCAGCCATCGTCGTGGGGACGATCATTGGCAGCGGAATCTTTCTGGTTCCGACCGAGATGATGCAGGCCGTGGGCTCGGCTAAGCTGGTTTATCTGGCATGGCTGGTGGGCGGGCTGCTGTCTTTTTTTGGCGCGCTTACTTACGCCGAACTCGGCGCCATGAAGCCGCAGGCGGGCGGCGAGTACGTTTACGTGCGCGACGCCTACGGTCCGCTGGGAGGATTTCTTTACGCCTGGACGTGGTTCGTCATCGCGAAACCCGCATCTGTAGCCACGATCGCTACCGGGCTGGTTCGCATTCTGGGAACGTTTTCCGTCTTTTCGTTCTTCCCTTCCAATGCCGTCACAGTTCCCTTCGCCGTGACCTGGGGCCAAATTGTGGCTATTTCCGCAGCCATTCTTATTTCTGTCTTGAACTACCTTGGAGTCAAGAAGGCGGGCGAGTTCCAGCTTATGTTCACCGTGCTGAAGGTGGCAATCATTCTCGGCATCGTGGTGATCTGCTTCAGCGGAGCAGGAAGCGCGTCCGGAAGCGGCTGGAGCAACTTTGCCACGACATTTGCCGGGGCAAAAGGCGGGATCGCCGGATTCATGGCGGCGCTGGTGGCCGCGCTGTGGGCGTATGACGGATGGAACGACCTCAACATGGTCGCCGGCGAAGTGAAGAGGCCGGAACGGAATATTCCGATTGCGCTGATTGCGGGCGTTGCTACCGTTGGAGTGTTGTATGTCCTGGTAAATGCCGGAGTGCAGTACGTGTTGCCGGCGAGTGCGATTGCGGCTTCGCCGCGGCCTGCTTCCGATGCGGTCGCGCTGGTTATGGGACGAATGGGAGCTAGCATCGTGTCTGCGGGGATGGCGATCTCGATGCTGGTTACGCTGAACGGCACGATCATGAGCGGGGCTCGCGTGCCTTATGCTGTGGCTCGCGATGGATATTTTTTCTCGGCTCTGGCGGAAGTGCATCCGCGGTTTCATACGCCTTCGGTTGCCATCGTGTTGCAGTTAGTGCTATCGATCATTCTGCTTTTGCTGGGAGGAAATTTCCGGCAGCTTTTTTCGCTGGCCATTTTTGCGGAGTGGCTCTTTTATATGATTGCCGGCAGCACGGTTTTCGTTTTTCGTTGGCGCGATCCTGATGCTGTGCGGCCTTATCGCATGGTTGGTTATCCGGTTGTGCCTGCTCTCTTTATTGCTGCGGCTGCCGTGCTGCTCTATTACACCTTCCGTGAAGACTGGCCGAATTCTTTTTATGGGTTGCTGGTTATTTTGGCGGGCGTGCCAGTTTTCGCCTGGTTTCGCAGGCAGCGATTACTATTTGGTTACAGGGTACCCCCCTCCCCCCCTCTTCCCCTAATCTTTAGAATCATCGGATTACGGTGTTTTTCTCCGCAAGATCCGTTAAACAAAGGACTTAGAGGTCATAATCTAGATAACAAAGCAGTTACGGCGTGATTTCCTAGCCGGAGCCTCCGTTTCATGGCGCTGCTTGTACTGCTATTGCTGGGACAATTCTGAAACGAAGTGGGGGCTGTGCGCAAGGGCAGATGTCACAGGTGGGGCCTGTGGAAAATTGGGTCGTCGTTGCACAGTTGGAGGTCCTGCGCTGTATAAAGGCTCTGGCTTCTGCAGCGTCGCTTTACGGTGCTGGCTAGGGTCGTCCAGCCCCCAAAAATAGACAGGACAGAGACTCGACTCAACGCTTAAGCGAATGTTTAGGGCGAAGCCGGCGCCGAGAACCACAATAGGAGCGAGCCGCAAGAAAAGGTTCCCGCTTCACCTAGGTGCCCTCTGCCCCTGCGGTTCAACCAGCAGGCTCACTGGTTTCCCGTGCCGCGCGATAATTGCCGAAAGCACCTCCTGACTTTCAACATCATTTCCGAAATCAAAATGCGAGTTTTGGAAGGTGACATCGGCGAGGTAGAGCGGTCCTCCATGGTAGCTCACCGTGTTGTTTTTGAACTGGACGTTTAACCACTTAAATCCCTCTAGTTTTTGCTGACAGGCAACAACGGTCACATCAACAATGGCTGCCGTTTCGGCCCTCGCCAATGACTCTGCTTTGATAAAGTAGGCTTCTGGATACTTGCAGACCATGGTGAAGTCCATGAAGTAGCTGCGTAGGCCGATGCTGGTTTCCGTATCGGAAGGCGCAACCGTTTGTGGCTTGAGACCTTCCAGCAGTTTTCGGCTGGCTATTACGTAACCCTCCAACCGTACCTCTGTTGCGGATGCCGCTAAGCGCACTTCGGAATCGTTCTTATACCGTTGGGCAATGTCCGCGACGCGCCAACGTAGTGGAGAAAGCAGGTCAGGATCGCCTGGAATTTGACTCTTGAGTGCAACGTCGATCACTTGAGATGCCTTCCTTAATTGTGTCGCGACTGTCTTTGCCTTCGTGCTACCAGTGGGCGGGGGTATTAGGTCGTTGAGGGTAGCCGGTGTCAGGCGATTAAGGCGGTCTTGGATAACCGTGATATTTTGCTTCAGGCTTCCCCACTCTTCTTTGAAATTCGCCGGCAGTCTATCGTTGAACTTGTCGGGTAAATATGAATTGAGAAACCATGTGAAAATCGCGGCATAAACCGCGGCTATGCCCCATCCGATGAACCGGTGCCACTTCAGGTCATTCCTGATTTCAATAACCGCTTTTGATAGTTCGCCGGCGTTTGTCTCCAACTTACTTAGCTGTTCCTTCGTATTTTCAGCCTTGGCTTCCAACGAGCTGAGGCGTTGCTCTGGTGTCGTGCCAGCCATATCCAAGGATTCTAGCGATTCACCGATCAATAATTCGTTTTGCATTGGGCACACTCCAAGTACCATGGTCAGTGCTACCCAATGAGTTTGTCTGTGACGAGTGGACCGCGATCCGCCTCGCCGCCTGTGGAAAAGAATACTACTCTTTGGCCGATAGCTTCTCAAACGGGATCGTGCCCTTCCCGATCTTGCCGAATTCAGGGACCTCAGTGGCTAAAGCCATCTCTGGGAGAAAGCATTGACGCAGCGGTGGAAGCGCCTGCGTGAGATGGTGTCGTCCCTGCCGGGACTTGTTCCTTCTCCCATTCGCTTCCCCGGACTTACGTCCGGGGCTATCGAATGCCGCCGCTGAAGCGGCTGGAGTCTGATGGTTCCACTCCGCGTCTTCGCCCCAACAATTCGGGTCTCACGCAGCCCTGGAAGCGCTGCTCGACCCACAACCTTTTACGGCGCGGCTTGAAGCCGCGCCCTTTCAAAGCTCCCTTGCCCTTCCCGGTTGTGCTTGCCCCCGGAGAAAAGCAAGTTCCTCCGCTCCGCCGTCGCGTTCGCTCCGGCTCCGGTCGGAATGACAAAATGATGGTGGAGGAGGTTTTACGCGGGGTCGAAGCGGCGTTCTTCCACGGTCTTGCAGGGGTACGTGCTTGTGCCCTGCGAGATCAAAATCAAGATCAAAAGCAACGGAGTGTCCGTTCCACATGAGCGTCGCTGCGCTCCGGTGAACGGCCGAGGCGGCTGTTCCCACATGGATCGTGGTGCTGGCGAGAAAAGCAGGTTCCTCCGCTCCGCCGTCGCGTTCGCTCCGGCTCCGGTCGGAATGACAAACAATGATGGAGGGGGCTTTACGCGGCGCTGAAGCGCCGCTCTTCCACGGTATTGCAGGGTCCGTGCTTGCGCACTGCAGAATCAAGGTCCAGCGTCTTCTGCCCCGAAAGTGCGGTAGAACTCCCTGACGCCGCTGGGCACGGGTGAGGGTGTAGGGGTCCCTCGACTGCGCTCGGGATGACAGAGCGGAGGGGTGCGGCAAGGCCGCGTCCCTAGCCTGTTTTGGGCTGAGTCCCACAGTTACTCTTTTTCTAGTTACCTTAGGTCAAGAGCCGTGGACACGTTTACCCACTGTCCGATCTCCCGTAGTGTGAAGACTCCAGTCCCGGTCCGCTCCCTCGGCCAGGATCCCCTTGGAGTGCATACATGGCTACGTCTCAACAAGGCTTTCAGCTCGGCATTCTCCCCGAGCGCAAGATCGACAAGCGCGCGCTGGCGGCGAGCTACGCCTTCATGGTGGTGCTCACTTTTCTCCTGGTGAATCTGGGGATTCTGTTTCCGGAGAGGATGAGTTTCAGGCAGTATCACGTCACCGAAATCATTCCGCTGCCCGCGCTGAGGCCGGAGCCTGAGCCGATCAAAACAGTGAAGCCGACGGTGAGGCCGAAGCTGCTGCCTGCGGCACCGGTTTTCGAGAAGCCGCGGTTGATTGTGCCGCACGAGGTTCTTCATAACCGGACTGTCGAGCCTGTGGTAGCGCCGAAAGTGGTGGTCAACACGTTCAACGCACCGCAGTTGAAAATCAATGCAGGCGGAGCGCGTCCTCAACTTCTGCATGTCGGAGAGTTTTCTGGGAGCTCGGCGGCTCCCACGGTCAATGCCCCGGTGGAAAAAGTGCAGACTGGAGGCTTCGGCGATCCCAATGGTTTGAAAGGGACAGGCAAGCAAGGCGCGAAGCTGTATGCGGCGCAGGCGGGCGGGTTTGACATGCCCGTCGGCCCGGGACAAGGCAATGGATCGGGCGGAGCGAAAGGCATCAAGGGAACGGTAGCCAGCGCCGATTTCGGCAATGGCATCGCGACCGGAGGAAAAGGCGACGGACGCAGCAGCGGAGCTGGCGTAGCGACCGGCGGTTTCGGGGCGGAGCAGGTGGTGCACAGCGGACCCAGGATTGCGCAGGCAGGGTCCGGGCCGGCTACCAGTGCGGTGGAGATTACGTTTAAGCCGCAACCGGTTTATACCGACGAAGCGCGCAGCCTAAAGCTGGAAGGCGAAGTTCTGCTGGAAGTGCTGTTCGAGGCAAACGGGAGTCTGCATGTGAATCGCGTGGTTAAGGGCTTGGGCCACGGGCTGGATGAAGCCGCCATTGCGGCCGCCAACAAGATGCGTTTCAAGCCGGCACTACGGATGGGACAGCCGGCGGATTCGACGGCGATTGTGCATGTGACATTTCAAATGGCGTACTGAAAACAGTACCGAGTACCTAGTACCCAGTTAAGTCGTGAACCCACTTGTCGCGGCTGGGAACTGGTACGAGGTACCGGGTACTGAGAACTGGTTCTAATGGAGAGAAGAGTCATGCGTACTAGGAAATGGATGTTAACAGCCGCACTGCTAGTATCGGTGAGCGCAGCCGCGCAGCAACCGGCGGAGTCACAACCTTCGACGCAGCCCGAGGCTGCCGCAGCCACGCAGACGGCGGCAACGCCGGCGGCTAGTGATGCTGCACCGAGCGCTGCTCCTGACGCCGCTCCTAATGCCGCTCAAACCGCGCCGGCAACGGCTGCGGCGCAGACGTCAGAAGCAGGATCGCAGGCGGGAACGGCTCCGGCGCCAACGGCTTCGGCGCTGCCTGCGCCCACTACCATGGATCAGGTGGTGGACCGCTTCATCGAGCGCGAACACGGGCTGATGAAGGCGCTCTCCAACCGCACTCCGGTGGTCGAGACTTACCTGCAGAATCTGACCGCGGACCCGCAACTCGGCCCGATACCGAGTGCCGACCACTACTTCCTTGGCCGCATGGATATGGGCGAAACGGTTGACCGCAAGGATTACTTGAAGGAACAAGACAAGGGCATGCAGAGCCGGCTGATGGGCGGCTTCAACAAGCTGTTCAAGGTGCAATACCAGCCCCTGGGCTTCTCCTGGATGGTGTACGCCGATCGCACTGACTTTGACCGCTCCCACTATGATTTCCATTACATCCGCCGCGAGTTTCTGGGCGATATCCGCTGCCTGGTATTTGACGTCACGCCGAAGAAGAGTTCCGGCCGTGGCCGATTCCTGGGACGGGTCTGGGTGGAAGATCAGGACTACAACATCGTCCGCCTCAACGGCACTTACGCTCCGGCGCCGAAGAATTCTTACTTCTTCCACATGGATAGCTGGCGCCTGAACCTGATTCCGGGCTACTGGGTGCCATCCTATATATACAGCGAGGAAGGCGACTTCAGCGCTGGGGTGAAGAACAAGATGGCCTTCAAGGCGCAGACCCGCATCTGGGGTTATGACCTGAAGAAAGGCGATAAGGACGACGAACTGACGCAGATTCGGGTGGACAGCGTAAAGGATGAGAGCCAAGCCGCACAGGATGCTTCTCCGCTGCAGGCTGAGCGGGAATGGCAGCAGCAGGCGGAAGACAACGTCATCGAGCGCCTAACGCGCGCTGGATTGCTGGCGCCGGAAGGCGATGTGGACCACATTCTGCAAACCGTGGTTAACAACCTTGAGGTCACCAACAACATTGATTTGCCGCGTCCGGTACGCACGCGCGTGCTGCTCACGGCGCCGCTTGAAACCTTCAGCGTGGGCAACACCATCGTGATCAGCCGAGGCTTGATCGATGTGCTTCCCGACGAGGCCAGCCTGGCTGCGGTGCTCGCGCATGAACTGGCGCACATCGTGCTCGGGCACAATCTGGGCAGCAAGTATGCCTTCAACGACCGCATGCTGTTCTCCGACGATTCCACTTACAACAACCTGGGCTTCAAGCACATTCCGGAAGAAGAAGCCGCGGCCGACAAGAAGGCTATCGAACTGCTGAACAACTCGCCTTACGCGCAGAAGCTCGACAACGTGGGCTTGTTCTTGAAGGCGCTGCAGGCGCGCGCGCCGCAGCTCAACGCTCTGCTGACCACGCACCTGGGCAATCCGCTGGCATCGAATGGCAGCATCGACCGGCTGGCGGCTCTGGAGAGCAAGGGTCCGGCGCTGGACAACACTAAACTGGACCAGGTTGCGGCGCTTCCGCTGGGGGGACGCGTCAAGATCAATCCCTGGGATGACAAGGCGGAAATGGTGAAGACATCTCCGGTCGCCATCACCTCGGCGCGCGACAAGATGCCGTTTGAAGTCACGCCGTTCTATCCGCGGTTGGCACGTTACGGCGCCGCGGCGACTCCGAGCGCGACACCGGCCACGGCCGCTGCTAACGCACCTTCGGGCAACTAGGTAAAGCTCTACTGTAGCGCCGGCCTTTGGCCGGCTTCGGGCCGCCGAGAGCCTGCCCTGAGACGAAGGTCGAAGGGGCGCTACAATCAAGTTGCAATAAGACGAGGGCCGGGATCCGGAATCAACTTCCGGGATACCCGGCCTTCGTTTTGTTATTGCTGATGATGTCCCTCAGAAACACTAACCTCGACGGGGAACGCGTGTGTATGAGCCGCAGTCGTTATTGAATTTGCAAACTTAGCAAGTCAGGCCAGAGGTGGATCAGTGCGAATCGGAGAGCAATACCGGCGCAGAGTGCGATGAGGACGCTAGTGAGGGACCCGATCAGGAAGTACTCCGCAAAATCCCTATTATCGAATTCATCCGACCGCACAACACCCTTGGCGGCAACGAGAAAAGCAAGGGCCGCGTAGCTTCCCGCAGCAACTACAATCGTCAGAACAATGCGTTCTAAGTTCCCTATTAGCCGGCCACGGTTGTATTCTTCGACATCGTCGGTAGGTGGAGCGAGCGGCTCGACTGAGGCCGCAATCGAAGTAGGAGGGCCTGAGGCTTCGGATTCTGGTACCGGTGTCTGTGAGGAGGTTGGCGACTGTTCCGAACTTGCATTTGATCGTTTCTTGGAGGGTACGACACCGGATTGTTGGAGAACTCCACGCACAATATAGGTGCCACCGCGGACGACCACGAACAACGTGCTTGCAAAAATGCAAAGCGCAGCCAGTTGAGCAGAAGACATCAAATCGCTCATTCTCTGCGCAGCAAGCTCAAAATATCGGATCACCCACAGACTTAACGCCACGAACGCCGTAATCCAAACCACCTCAAACACAGCGAGCCGTTGCATGGGTAGACGATAACGGACAAGCGGTTGAAATAGAGTGGCAAGAAGCACCAGGCCAGACAAGGCAATCGAACGAGAAACGTAGTACGCGAGGCTGGAGGCGAAAGCCGCCCGGAATGAGAGCCAAAGCATCCAATGCTTCCAGGGGAATCGTGCCGTCTCCCCGGCCAAAGGATCGGCCGTGATGCCGTACGCCGCAAAACTCCACAGCAGCAGCGACTGACACCAAAGCAAGAATTCGCGGCTAATGACTTTGGGAGGGGCCATGTTTCGAAACTAGCAAACGATCCGCCTGTTTCTGGAGAATAATACGCCAGGCCTTATCCGCGGCAATGTAGGGATAACACCCAGAGGCAAGGGCCTGCTTGGAAACAACCTGCCTCGTTATTCCCAACTCGTCGGCAGCTTCGGTCTGCGGCATGCCCTTTCTCAAAAGATTTACGATGTTGCGCTGAGGCTGAGTCCAGCGGGAACGCTGAAACTGTAGCAGACTGGCCATCCCATCTAGGATGTCATCAAGTTCATCGAAGCCGCGAAATACGCCTCCAAGAGCTTTTTCTTTCTTGGCATACTCAATTGCCGCACGGGCAGCGTGCAGCGCCGGCCCATCGATATTGATGGCTACTTTTTGGAGCGGCGTGTCGAGCGTTCCGAGGCCAACACCCACGCGAAATTCTCGCTGGGGCAAGTCTTGTTCCAGGCGCCAAATCAGGTCGGGAATCACAGTGGCAGAGTTTAAGAGGCCCTGAAACTCGTCTCCCAACGTAATGACAAACTTTGACGCAATCTTTTTTTGGTAATCCCGGTTGAAACTGTCAATCATTCGGGCGAATTTCTGCTGGAGGACGCGTCGTTGAGAACGAGGCATACTTCGCGAGCTCACCATATCTGCGATAAGGGCGATGTAGCGTTGCGACGCGCGCACCAGTCTGGTCCCTCCATTGAGATCGCGGGGCCCCGCCCTATTGTCACCCAAATATGGGTGATTTTCAAGTAGTCACCCATAATTGGGTGACATTTAATAAATCACCCAATTATGGGTGACAGACCTGAGTCACGAGCAGACGCGGAAGTCTTGCGGATGCGCGTAGTACTTTTCTCATTTCGCTCCCAACCCATCCTTTTCGTGATAATTCGGGTACGCCGGCCGCTGGAACTGCGGCAGTGGATGCTCCTTTAATTGCTGCATCACTACCTCGATTGCCTTGTCGAGTTGCGCGTCGTGGCCGTTGCGATAGGCGGCGGGGTCGAGATCGACGTCATAGTCTGGCGAGACACCGACGTTCTCCACTTCCCACTGGCCTTTGAGGCCGTAGATCGCGGCGCGCGGCGCGGTGACGTGTCCGCCATCGATTAATTCAGGATAGCCCCCGATCCCAACCAACCCGCCCCAGGTTCTCTTGCCGACGAGCGGCCCCAGCCCGGCTTTTCGGAAGTACCAGGGCAAGGCGTCGCCGCCCGAGCCTGACATTTCGTTGATGATCATCACCTTGGGTCCGAAGATCGCCTCGGATGGACTCGACCAGTCGTGGCCTTCGCGGGTCACCACTTTGCTCATGATGGGCCGCCGCAGGTAGTCAATGATGTAGTCGGCGAGCTGGCCGCCTTCGTTAAAGCGCTCATCGATAATTACCGCTTCTTTGCCCACCTGCGAGAAGAAGTAGCGATTGAAGCTGGTGAAACCGCCGCCAGCAGTATTGGGCACGTAAACATAGGCAACGCGTCCTCCGGTTGCCTGGTCTACCTTGCGGCGATTGTCTTCGATCCAGGCCAGGTGACGGAGACCCTCCTCGCTCGCAACCGGTACGACGGTGACCTCGCGCGCGTCTTTATCGTTATCCTTGTCACTACTGTCGGGATTCGCGCCGATCTTCAGCACCACTTGTTTGCCGGCTGTCTCCTCGAAGAAGCTGTAGATGTTGTCCTGCGAGTGCAGTTCGCGGCCGTTGACCGCCAGAATATAGTCGCCAACTTTGGCGTTGACGCCCGGCTGGGTTAGCGGGGCCTGCAGGCCCGGATTCCAGTTTTCTCCGTCATACACCTTCGCGATGCGATAGCGGCCGTTCTCCAGGCTGTAGTCAGCGCCCAGTAGTCCGCCCTTCACCTTCTTAGGCTCGGGCGTTTCGCCTCCGCCCACGAACATGTGGCCGACCGTCATTTCGCCGAGGCATTCCTGAAAGAGGTACGTGAGTTCGCCTCGCGATGCTATCCCCTCGAGATACGGCTCATACTTCTTCTTCACTTTGTCGAGGTCAAGGCCGTGGTAATGCGGATCGTAGAAAAAGTCCCGCTCGATGCGCCAGGTTTCGTTATAAATCTGCTTCCACATCGTCCGGGGTTCGACATAAACCTCCCAGCCTGCGAACTTGAGCGGACCCAGACCGGGTTTGGGTGGACCACCCGGAGCGGGCGCATCATCGGCCGACGCCGTCGCCCAGGCTTCACCCTTGCGGTAAAGGATCTTTGCTCCGTCGAAGGAAACCGAGTAGTCATTCACGTCGTCAATCCACTTGTCCACCTTGCGCTTGCTCAAATCAAACTTCTGGATTGTGCCCTTGAGGTTGCGCTGATCCTCCTCGCTTAACGCGATGTCGGCCTCCTGAAGGAACAAAATGCCCGACTTGCCGGAAAGCATGTTGGTGTAATTCTTGGCTGGAATCGGCAAGGCGAGAATGCGCTGGCTGATGCCTTCGATATCGATTTTGACGGCGACAGGCTCTTCTTTTTTGTCTTTGTCTTTGTCTTTGTCCTTGTCTTTATTATCTTTGTCCTTGTCCTTGTCGTTATTTTTGTCCTTATCGTCCTTGTTGTTCTTGTGCGTGTCTTTGCCGCCGGTGGACTTAGCGCTCGCCTTACTGTTTTCTTTGTCTTTGTCGGGGGACTTGTCCTTGACAGTTGCGCCGATTTTTTCCTCGTCGCTTTCCGGGGCCAGCGGCGATGGCAGATCCTTGCTCAATACCGCGACATAGACACTGCGCGTCACCCGGTGCTCGTCGCTCGACATGTCGAGCCCTGCCGTGGAGAGCGCCATATCCGTGGAAGCCGCGAAATAAAGGTACTTTCCATTCTTATCAAAGAGCGGATACAGCGTGTCACTCATGCCATCCGTGATCTGAAAGGCTTTACCCTGATCGAGGGAATAGAGGAAGACTGCGTGCAGGCCGCTGCGGAGTTGGCGCGTGTAGGCCACCCATTTGCTGTCCGGTGACCAGTTCTGGTTGATCTGCATGGGGGCGAACGTCCAGTAATAATCGGTATCGATCAGCTTCGGCTGCGGGTTATCGAGATCGACGTACCACAAGTTCATCCGCTTATCCGAATAAGCAATCTTCTTGCTATCCGGCGACCACGTCGGAGTGTAGAAAAATGACGGCGGATTTCCCAGATTGATGTGCCGCACCTCACCCAGGCCGTTTTGCCCGCGTATGCACAATTCATATTCCCCTGAGTCATCGGAAAAATATGCTATCGATTTTCCGTCCGGCGACCAGGCCGGATCGCGGTCCGCCACAGCCGGGCTGTGCGTCAGATTGCGAATATCTCCTTTGTCGGTGGGGACGGTAAAAATTTCTCCCCAAGCCTCAAACACGGCTCGCGCGCCGGTGGGCGAAATGCCGAAATTCTGAATGCGTTTCGGTTCGACGTTGGCGAAGTGCGGCCGCACCGCATCGAAATCTCCGTTGACGCGAATGGAAACATTCTTCGCCTGGTGCGTGTTCAAGTCATAGAGCTTGATGGCTCCGAACTGCTCGATGACAATGGCATCCGGGCCCGCCGAAATCGTTTTGAAGTCGAAGCCGTCGCTGTGTAGAACTTCCGAAACTTGCTTGCTCCCAGTGTTATAGGCAAACAAACTCACCGGCCCATTGCGGTCGGAAAGAAAATAAATCGTATCGCCGATCCACTGCGGATAATGATCATTCGAGTTGTCGCGAGGAATCTTGACGACGCTGGAATCCTTCAGATCGGCAATCCAGATGGGTGTAGTCTGGCCGCCGTGGTAGCGCTTCCACGCCGCCTGCCATTGAATATGCGGAACATACACCAGGTGGCTGCCGTCGGGAGAAAATGAGGCTTCCGCGCTGATTGGGATCGGCAGCTCGGTGGGAAACCCGCCTTCTACCGGCACAGTATAGAGTTGCTCCTCGAAATGCCGGAAGCTATTGCCCCAGGAGGAGAACAAAATGCTCTTGCCGTCGGGCGCCCAGCCAAGAACGAGTTCGTCGGCAGGATGGAAGGTCAAACGCCGCGGCACGCCTCCGGTGGCCGCAACCACGTATACATCGCGGTTGCCGTCGTACTCGCCGGTGAATGCAATCATCGTTCCGTCGGGAGAGAAACTGGGAAGGGTCTCGACCCCAACGCCAGATGTTAGACGGCGCGCATCACCGCCGTCGCGACTGACAATCCAGAGATCGCCGGCGTAATTGAAGACAATCTGCGTCTTGCTCACCGTGGGAAAACGCAGCAGCAGCGGCGGATCGGTTTGGGCAGAAGCAACGGGAAAGAGGAATGAGATCAGGAACAAAGAAAAAGGGGCCAGGGCAAGGATCGCCCGCAGACGGTTGCGCATGTCGGACTCCTGACAATAACTGAGAGGTGACCGGAAATCTTAGTGTGGCGGAGGCTTTGTGGTCAACTCTTAGGGAAGCAAACTTCTCGCACTACCCGGGCTTAAATTTGTCCCTGCCCTTCCCCGGCAACCCCGCGGGATTTTCGTGCGTGCGTTCGCGGAACGTTCCGGGCAGGCCGGTGGCCAGCTTGACGCTCGATTCGCCAAACTTGTCGCGCAGGCGGTCGGCGGCGGCCAGCGCGGCCTTCCAGCGCTGCTGCCGGCCGCTTTCGAGCAAATTGATCTGTTCCGTCTGCTGCTCAAACGACGACGCCTGCACGCCCAGCAGCCGCACCTGGCTTCCCTGCTTCCAGTTCTTGCGCAAGAGCGTGCGCACCTGCTCGAAGATTTCGCCATCCAGCTGAGTGGGTGCAGGCAACGTATGAGCGCGTGTGATCGTGGTGAAATCTTTGTAGCGCAGTTTGAGTTGAACGGTGCGCGCGTGCAGACTGGCTTCCCGCAAGCGGCGTCCCACCATCTCGGAAAGCCGCATCAGCGTAGCTTCAAGCTGATTCGCGTCGGCCGTGTCTTGGTCGTAAGTATGTTCGTGGCTGATCGATTTGGCTTCGGTGTCGGCGCCAACTTCGGCATCGAACCATCCGCCGGCATCTTGCCCGCGGGCTTTGCCGGCCAGCGCAAGTCCCCATTTGCCGAATCGTTGTTCCAGTTCCGATACTTCGAGCCGCGCGAGATCTCCCACTTGCTTGATGCCCAACTCGTGAAGATGGCTTTCCATCACCTTGCCGACGCCGGGAATCGCGCGCACGTCGAGGGGCGCAAGGAACTTCGATTCTCCTCCCGGCACAATCCACAACACGCCGTTGGGCTTGGCTTGCGCGGATGAAACCTTCGCGATCAGACGCGACGATCCGATGCCGATCGAGCAATTCAGATGGGTCTCTTCTTTCATCCGCTGATGGAGTTTATGGGCTGCCTTCAGCGGCGGGCCGTGCAGCCGTGCCGTTCCGGTCATGTCGAGATAGGCTTCATCGATGGAAGCCATCTCGACCTGCGGCGAGAATGCCGTTAGGACCTTGAAGACTTTTTCCGAGCACTGGCGGTAACGCTCCGGGTGGCCATCGACGAAGATGGCATGCGGACAATGCTTGGCGGCGGTGCGCAGAGGCATGGCCGAATGCACTCCGAACTTGCGCGCCTCGTACGATGCCGCCGAAACCACACCGCGCTCGTGGCGCTGCCCGCCGACGACGACAGCTTTGCCTTTCAACGAAGGATCGTACAGTTCCTCCACTGAGACGAAGAAGGCGTCCATGTCTACGTGGAAGATAGTGCGGGCGAAAGCCGGCAGCTCGGAGGTGACGGCCATGAGCGGATTGTAGCAGCGGACAGTTCCTGGAAGGAAGAAAAAGCGAAGGCTTGTATGGGGTCTGCCCTTGGGATTCGACGGGAGGCGTAATGCGAGCGGGGGCAATTTCGAAGCAGTGATGGTACTCACCCCTGCGCGTCCGTGGTGTTATAAGGCATGGTGTTATAAGGGCATGGTGTTATAAGCCGGATCGAGCGGCATTGGAGATGAAGCGATGAGGAACCTAGCAGCACTACTGTTGATACTCGGCTTGAACACGTGGGCGCAGGAGTCCGGGCCGAAAGTGCCATCCAGCCTCGAACCGGGACCGCAGTTGAGGCAGGAATTCCTCAGAGCATACAACGCGAAAGACGTGGACACGGTCGTGGCGCTGTACGCCGAAGACGCTACGCTGGTAAGTGATGGCGGAACTTTTAGAGGACGGAAGGAAATTCGGAGCTGGGTCAAGTCGGGGCTAGACCAAGGAAGCAGGCTGGAAGCAATCGAACCAGGCGTTGAAAAGAGTTCTGGAACACTCGCCTATGGGACAGGGCGAACCAAGAGGCTGGTTGGCTCGGTCGTTCATCTTGGACAATACCTGATTGTCATGGAGAAGATTGGCGGGGAGTGGAAGATTGTGCAGCACTTTTCGCTGAACGCCGGAGAGACTCCAGCCGAGAATTAAGCGTGCGGCATCCACGATGGGACCGTCATTGTTCATTGTTCAGCGATTGGGGAATCCCCGACAATCTCATAATTGCGGTAAATTCTAGAGGTGCACACGGGTGTTCTTACTGCGAATTTCTATTCTGCACTCGCGACTTTCGTTCTGTTTGTGCATGCACTGTTCATTTTGTGGGTGGTCTTCGGTGCTCTGCTAACACGCTCGCGCTCAATACTTCGTGGGCTGCATATCGGTTCTCTGGTGTGGGGGATTCTTAGCGAGCTACTTCCTTGGCCGTGTCCTTTGACGGTACTGGAAAACTGGTTTGAAGCCCGGGCCGGAGTCGAGCCGTACCAGGGTGGGTTCCTGCTCCATTACCTGGACAAGTTGGTCTATCCGGACATCTCTGCAACCGCGCTGACGGTGGCAGGGGTGATGATATGCGCTCTGAATCTCGCGTTCTATGGCCGGCAAATCTGGATGGCTCGGCTCCGCTAGGCAGGACATCGGCTCCGTCCTAACTTCTTTTGGCACAAGAACTCCGGCGCGCTCCAAGCCTTACAATGGGGATATGAGAATTCTTATGTTCACGGGCAAGGGCGGTGTGGGCAAGACCAGCCTGGCAGCCGCCACTGGCGTCAAACTTGCGGCGCTGAACTATCGCACGCTGGTGATGAGCATCGACCCGGCGCATAGCCTCGGCGACTCCTTCGATTTGGAGAACGACCTGTTTCACCTGCAAACCTCCGATCCGTTACAGGTGGGGGACCGGCTCTGGATCCAGGAACTCAATATTCAGAAAGAGATCAAGCGCCATTGGCAGGAGATCTCTTCCTACGTGACCTCGGTGCTGCGCACTACCGGAATAAGCGGAGTAGAGGCCGAGGAACTTGCGATTCTGCCGGGCATGGAAGAACTCAGCGCCATGATGTACGTCAACCAATACCAGCGCGAGCAACGCTACGATGTAATCGTCCTGGACGCGGCGCCCACGGCGGAGTCCATGCGCTTCATTAGCATGCCCACAACGCTGGACTGGTACATGAAGCACATTTTTCCGTTTCAACGTAATTTCCTAAAGGCGGTGCGGCCCATTGCCAACCGCGTGGCGCCGTTCGAACTCCCTACGGACAGCTACTTCGTAAATATCCGAGAGCTGTTTGGCAAGCTGGAGGGCGTGGACGACATCATGGAAGACCCGTACACCACCAGCGTTCGGCTGGTGACCAACCCGGAGAAAATGGTGCTCCGGGAAACGGAACGGGCGTTTGTGTACTTCTCGCTGCACGGGCTGACAGTGGATGCGGTCATTGTCAATCGCCTGCTCCCACAGGAAGTCAGCGACGCTTGGTTCAAGGAGTGGCACACCTCACAGGACAAGATTCTGCATGAGATCGAAGAGTACTTTGCTCCCGTTCCGGTGAAGCGCGTGCCCTTGTTCGCTCGCGAGGTCTTGGGGAGGCAACGGCTGGAGGAGTTAGCGGGAGTGCTGTATCCTGCAGGGGAAGATCCGTCGGCGGTAACGCGGACAGAAAAGCCCTTCAGCTTCGGGAAACAGAACGGAGCCTACGAAGTTCGAGTGCAGCTGCCGTTTGCCACCAAAGGTGAAATCGGATTGTTTAAGAAGGGCGACGAACTGGTGGTCGAGATCGGCACGCTTCGCCGCCATGTTGGCCTGCCACGGTCGATGGCGGGGTTGTTCCCGGTTAGGGCGCGGTTGGAAAACCGTGTTTTGACGGTCGAAATGAAGGAGGCGCAATGAACGAGCCACAGGAAGCTCAGTCAACGGCGAGGGAGCATGACGTGCACGAGGCATGCCCATGCCGCGAGATCGTAGACACCGTTCGCCAGTACGTGGGGATTCCGGCTGCTGCCCGACAGCACTTGACCAACTCTCGCGTCGAGTTTCTTAAGGCCATCCGGGAGATGCTAGACGCGCGCATTGAGCATTTGTCGAGTCAGCCTCAGAAGGGCACGAAAGTGGCAGTGGAATAGGGCAGGTTGAGAGACCGCGTACTGCACCTTCATGGCGGGCAGGCAGCTCGGCCCTGAAAGTCTAATTCTAAGCCCGGTGGGCTCTTGCGCGACTCGACGCCATTTTGGTTTGTTTTGCGGACCAGCGGCCGAGGGGGAACGTCTTCTCGTAGCCGGTGGACTTGTTCGAAATCTCCACGGCAAGATTGCCGCTGCTATCGCAAGTGTAGTTCTCTTGAATCACGAAGCTCTTTGTGGCCGGGGTGCGGATCACCGGGATGGACGCAAGATCGGCGCAATCCTGCAAATTCGGATCGAAGGGAAAGCGGATGTCGTCCCAATCGGTGATCTCGCCGACCGGCCGGCCGTCGTCCGCCAGCCGCGCGCACTCGAGATAGCGGAAGTGGCCAACATTGTGGGCAGGGCGATAAGAGCGTGCGCTCACCAACGGCGGTTGTTTGGGGCCCGGCAAAGCGGTGCCGCGTGGGAAGATAAGATCGAATGCAATGCTGCGTCCGTCGTCGGTCTCGCGCCAGAGTCCGAAATTCCGCATGAACTGGTCTCGCAACACGAAGCCGGATTGCGAGTCAGCCCGGATTGCCAATCCGATTGCTGTCGCCGACCGCATGTATGCCGAACGGCGCACTCGCCTGCCGAACTCCTCGCGCAGGATGCGCGCCACGGGCGGCAACTCGGAGCCACCGCCCGTAACGTAAAGCGTGTCGATGGGGCGCTGCGGATGCTCAGCAAGTAATCGGTTGACCACCTCACGGGTGGACTCGATCAGGGGCCTGCATCGTTCATAGAAAACGCCCGCCGCGATGGAGACTTCGCGCCAGTTGCGGCGTACACGCTCGAGATCGACGGTCACCTTACGGGTATTGGGATTGAGTGCTTCCTTCTTTTCGCGGCACTCCTCCAAGAGAGTGAACCACTCGGACGCAGAGAGGCCCTCTTGTTCGGCGCCAGAGACGCCGGCAGAGGTGAGCGCGAGCTCCGTTAGAATCTCGTCAAAGTCGTCACCGCCTACCGTGGGAATGCCGTCCGATGCAACAATGGAGTGGGTGTCGTCGCCCAATTCGATAAGCGAAGCGTCAAACGTGCCGCCGCCCAAGTCATAAACCATGAGCCAGCCCTCAGAACGGGCCTTGTGCTCGGCGCGGTCCCGGTGGGCAAACTCGACGGCTGCCGCGGAGGGTTCGTTCAACAAGCCGAGAACTGCGAACCCCGCGTCCCGGGCCGCTTCCGTCGTCATAAAACGCTGATTGCTATTGGCATTCGCCGGCACCCCCAACATTACTTCCAACGGACCGTTCCGGCCGCCCGCTAAGGAGGAATGCTCGCGCAGCTGATCTCGCAAAGCCTCCATCAATTCCCGCATGAGTTGTCGGATTTCAAAGGACTGTCCTTCGATCTCGAACCGAGTCTCAGGTCCGGCGTTCCGCAGAAAACGCTTTAGGGAACGGGATACGGTCCAACCCGGTTGCCCTTGCGCCAGCCAGGCTTCCCAGCCATAGGCGCGCGTTTTTCCCCGCACAGCGATCAGCGGGGGAAACCAGTCGCGCACCTGCCCGTCTGGGGTTTCGAAGTTGACCAGCGGATAATTGCCACGATCAACGGCTGCGACCACGACGCGGGTTGTACCAAAATCTATGCCGACCTTCACGGACAAACAGATTCTCCTGGGCAGAATCGATCAATAACTGAACTCGGCCTCCCTCGAAAAGGGTTAGCCGGCCCGGTTAACTTTCTATTCTAGAACACACCGGGGGACTCGAACTCTTGCGTCAGTCCGGGGGTAGTGGACCAGTTTCAAAACGAAACTGGTCCACTACCAGTCCGGGGTCCGTCACTGGCTGCGATTCGGACCGGGACTTGGATTGTGCCAGGCTCGATGGAAGATGCGCCGACTACAGCCAGCGCCGCACGCTTGCTTTATAGGCCGCGTATTCCTCACCGAAGCGCGCTTCGAGATAACTTTCCTCACGGGGTATGACGACGAACGAGATTACGGCAATCGCCGGGAGCAGAGTGATCATGATCCAGGCATCGTTGACGCCGAGCGCGATTCCAGCCTGAAACAGCGAGAACGCGAGGTAGATGGGGTTGCGACTGAAGCGGTACGGCCCGGCCTTGACCATGGTGGTAGTCGGTCGATTTCCAGGCACTGGCGTGCCCGCTGAACGGAATGTTCTGATCGACCAGATGAAAAGCGTGACAGCAAAAACCGCGATCAACCCGCCGAACGGCCTTGCCAAGTTCGGAATGAATCGGATCGGCCAGGCAAAATGCAATACCAAGCCCAAGAGGATGGCAATCAGGTAAATGGCTGGAGGACGCGCCAACCCGAGATTCGCGGCAAGTGGCATCGAGCGCTGGTTTTGCGAAGCCCGTTGATCCATATCATTATCGTTATCGTTCGGCCAGTCATAAGCATAATCCTAACGGCCGCTGCAGAAGAGCGATCAATGCATCGGACATCTCGTGCAGGCATTGGCTCTCATTCGTGATGAACTCACGCAGCGGAGGTGCCAAAGTCTCAAATTAGCGAGGCTACTTGCTAGCAGCTAATAAAACGTGGCTTTAGCACCCCGCCACGGAGAGGTTTGCTCGCGGTGCGGCAGATTAAAACGCGACAGGCCCTACCGCTCCGATCCAGCGGCTAACCTTGATTGGGTCATTCTTGTCCATGTAGAAGAAGTGAGCCATGGAAGGTTTCACGGTGCTCTTGCTGGGGTCGTCCGGTCTCATAGTCACGATTCCCCGAAAGACCTTGAGCAGCCCGCCATCCCAATACTCCACCACGTCGTGATGCGCGGTAAAGCCCGTATCGATGAATGCTTTCAGGCCCTTGCGAATCGCTTCGCGTCCATGCCAATCGGCAACGCCGAGATTGCAAACTGCATCTTCCGCAAAGCAGTCGAAGCCTTTGCCGAAGGTCTTGTCATCGATTTCTTTCCAGAGAGCTAAAAGCCATTCGGGTGGTGCGGTTTTAATGAAGGTGACGGGGTTCTCTTGTGTAGTAATGCTACCCTTCCTGGTTTGAAAGTGGGTTGTGATGTCGCCGGTTTGGTGGACGGGCAAGTGTGTTTCTGTTCTGAATTGCTCCTGCGATTTCAGGGCCAATGTTTGCCTCCTAGACAAAAGTATTCCGAGCCTGCAAGTCGCAACGATCACGTTTGCTGAAGGCTCGCATTCGCGATGGACTCACGCACCGGAGCTGCCAAAGTCTCTATTTGCCGGGAGTGCGTGTTAGCTGCTGATAGGACGTAGTTTTAACGGTTGCAGGCAAAACGAGCGTGGCGCAGTTGTCGAGGGCTTCGACGAATTTTTCGACAGATGTCGATTGCTCCGACACTTTCAGAACCTTTCTACAGTGCCCCTGCATCAGATTGGGCATACGCAAGTCTGTCCTGGGGACTGGGGTTAGGAACCTAAGGTAGCGCCGCTGCGAACAACCGCACGAACGAAGACGAGCGAGGCCATGGTTACTACTGCGTCAAGCTACCCAATGGTGGAAGAGCAACGCTAT
This sequence comes from uncultured Acidobacteriaceae bacterium, assembly GCA_963702775.1. Taxonomy (GTDB): domain Bacteria; phylum Acidobacteriota; class Terriglobia; order Terriglobales; family Acidobacteriaceae; genus Sulfotelmatobacter. Next base: position 322,946 of record CAVPDX010000008.1, on the reverse strand, counting down.
CTGGCATTGCTGCGCGCAACCAACGCTATTGCCGCGGCGGGTGACTGCGACTGCGCCTCCAATGCGCTGGTCCAAAGACTGAAGGAAGTTACCGCTTTTGATTTCATACACGTAACGACGTTCGATAAGGAGACCAACCGCACGTGCTGGTCGTTGCTGGAGGCGAACGGCGAAAGAGCGGAATCGGCAGCGCTTGACGACCTTTCTTCCGAACACTCTCCTATTCCATGGGTTTACGAAACCGGCTTGCCCCTCGTCACTCCGGATTGGGGGCAGGAGGCGCGGTTTCGGACCTACGGAGATTTCCTTGCCAACCACGGTGTTGCATCAACTTGCAGCCTCCCCTTAGTTCGAGGATCGCGCCGCTTGGGTGTGCTGAGTTTAGGCCGGTCTTATCCGAACGGCTATGACGAGGAAGAGGTCCGCTTTCTCAGTGTAGCCTCGGAACAGATTGCTCTGGCCATCGATGCGGCGGTGAACTTATATATTTCGCAGCGGGTACAAGAGCGCCTGAAGTTGATTCTCGATCTGTCGAACCAGGTTGTCTCCAATCTGGAGTTTCACGATCTGCTGGTGGCTGCCTCTGCGAGTGTCCGCCGTGTGATGCATTGCGACGCTGCGGCGATCATGTTGGCAGACGCGGAGGGCGCTCAACTGCGAGTGCATGCGCTCGACTTTCCCGAGGGCCGTGGGATTTTCACCGAAGGAGGGCTGGTCCCCATCGAGGGCTCGATGCCCGGAGATTCGTTCAAGGCCGGCAAGCCGATTGTTGTGAACCGTCTTGATCTTGCGCAGATTTCCCCGGAGATGTATGCCAAGGCCGTGGGAGAGGGCTTGCACTCCTTCTGCGACGTACCCTTAATCAGCAAGAGCCGGATGCTGGGGGTGCTGGCAGTCGCGAAGCGGGAGGAGAATGCATTCGACAACGACGAGGTCTCGTTCTTGATTCAAGTAGCCAATCAGGTGGCAATCGCGGTAGAAAATGCGCTGGCCTACGGCAAGATCGCAGAACTGACGGACCGATTGGCGCAAGAGAACCTGTATCTGCAAGATGAGATCCGTGGCGAGATGGACTATGAAGCGATCGTGGGAATCGTGGGGCAAAGCTCAGCTCTGCGCCAGGTTCTGAATCTGGTAGAGACGGTAGCTCCGAGCGATTCGACGGTATTGCTGTTGGGAGAAACAGGGACGGGAAAAGAGTTGATGGCTCGGGCCATCCACGATCGCAGCAAACGCAAAGATAGAACCTTCGTGAAACTCAACTGTGCGGCCATTCCCACAGGCTTGCTGGAAAGCGAGCTTTTTGGGCACGAACGGGGTGCATTCACGGGAGCGATCTCGCAGAAGGTCGGCCGACTGGAGCTGGCGGATCAAGGTTCGTTGTTTCTGGACGAGGTGGGTGACATTCCGATCGAAATCCAGCCAAAACTTCTTCGTGCTCTGCAAGAGCGGGAATTCGAGCGACTCGGCAGCACCCGCACCAAGAAAGTGGATGTGCGACTGGTGGCAGCCACGAACCGTGACCTGGAAAAGATGATTGAAAGGCGTGAGTTCCGCCAAGACTTGTATTACCGGCTGAATGTTTTTCCGATTCGCATTCCTCCATTGCGGGAGCGCCCGGAGGACATTCCATTACTCGTTCGCTACTTCACCCAGAAGTACAGCCGCCGCATGGAAAAAGAGATCGATTCCATTCCAACCGCCGCGATGAAGAAGCTTGCCGCCTGGCACTGGCCGGGAAATATCCGCGAGTTGGAGAACTTCATCGAGCGCTCGGTGATCTTGACGCGTACGTCGGCATTGCAGTTGCCCCTGGGAGAGATTGGCACTAACGGAAAAATCCAGCCTATTGCTGGCTCACGGGAGGTCCACGATCACGATGAGATCGTGCGCATCCTCAAGGAGACCAAGGGTCGAGTTGCCGGTGCGCAAGGGGCGGCCGCGCGCATGGGCATCAAGCGAACCACGCTCATCTCGCGCATGAAGAAGCTCGGGATCGAACCACGCAGCATCTCTTAGCACTGCAAATTATGTGATGTCCTTTCCTCCGGCGGTCTTGGACTGCCTGGCCTTCGCGCCTGCCCTCAATTGGCGAAGTCGATTGTCGAAGTCAATTGTCGAAATGGGCATCGACACTTCTCGACACCGGTTTACCGAAGTCATATCGCTCACCCATAAATTTCAGTGACTTACGCGAGTCGCGAAAGGCGTCTCGCTTTGGTCCGTACGTTGCAATAACAGAAAGCGTGCGGCGGATGACCAATGTTCAAGATCTCGATCGTTGAAGAGCGCAGCCAGCGAATGATGAGGCTGGAAGGCAGGCTGATTCGTCCCTGGACCGAGGAGGTTGAGAGCGCGTGGAAAACAGCCGGAGAAGAGCTTCAAGGCAGGAAACTCGTGGTTGATCTGACGAACGTGACCTACATCAGCGCAGACGGCGAGACCACGCTAATCAAATTGATGAGGGAAGGCGCGAAGTTTTCGTGCAGAGGCGTGCTCACGAAGCATGTCTTGAAACAGTTGGCTCGCAGGTGCTGGTGTAGCTCTTGACCTAACTTGTTTGTCGAATTGCGCGGAGTTTAAACGACTACTCGGAGAAGGGTGGGGGAAAAATGTTTGGTAGAAGAAAAGTCACCAACCAGGTACCGGCGCTATACGCGACGAAAAGCGATTTCTGCCGAATATTCAAGAGCGACATGAACGGCTTGTATCTGTTGTCGTTCTTATTGGCCGGGGATCGCACCATTGCCGAGCAATGCTTTGTCGGCGGCCTTCATACCGCCCAGCAAGGAAGTCAGGTTTTCAAAGAATGGGCGGAATCGTGGGCGCGGCGGGTGATCATCCAGAACGCGATTCGACTGATCCGCCCGTGGAAAACGGCCGGAGTACCACATGCGACGGCAAATCCCAGCTGTGACGATGCGCTAGCTGAGCAGGCCGAAATTGCCGGGATTGTCGATCTGCCGGTATTCGAACGCTTCGCATTCGTGATGTCGGTGCTGGAACGCTACTCCGATCAGGAATGCTCGCTTCTGCTCGGTTGCACCCGCGGCGACGTAGCGGGAGCGCGAACTCGAGCGCTCGAACGATTAGGAAAATTCGCCGATCTTCACGGGAAATTGGTGAGCATCGGTTCTTACCAGAAAACGCGACGGGATGACTCTGGATCTGAGCTGCAGTTCACGGCTGTTCCCAGTCTCGCTTCTGCATAACCACGACACAATTTTAGAGATAAGGATGGCAACGACGATGCTTAGGACTGAGGTTTTCTTACGCAATGCAAAACTCGCCCTGGTGGCGGCTGCGCTGCTGGCGGCAGCGGCCTGCAGCAGAGGCAACGTTCACGCAGCAGCGCCGGCGATGCCGCCGCCCCTGGTGACCGCGGTTCGGGCGACCGCGCAGGATGTGCCCCGCTATCTGGACGAAATCGGCAGAAATGCAGCCTTCGAGGCCGTCACAGTGACGCCACAGGTCAATGGCCGCATCGTCGAGCGGCACTTTCAAGATGGCGAAAACCTCAGGCGTGGGCAGCTTCTGTTTGTCATCGATCCTCGCCCGTACAAGGCCCAGGTCGATTCGGCGCAAGCATCTCTGGCACAGGCAAAAGCGGCGCTCGATCTGGCGAAGATCCAGTTCACGCGCGACCAGGAAGTTATCGGGCAGAAGGCGATCTCACAGCAGGATTACGACACGAAGAAGAACACCGTCGATGTGGATCAGGCGCAGGTCGAAGCTGCCGAAGCGGCACTGGAAACCGCGAAGATCAACCTTGAGTATTGCTACATTCATTCGCCGATCGATGGCCGAGCCGGCGCTCGTCTGGTCGATGTAGGAAACGTCGTGCAGCCGAACACAACGTCGCTGCTCTCGATCCAGCACCTCGATCCCATTTACGCGAATTTCACTATCACCGAGGGCGACCTGCCGGCAGTTCAAAAACAGATGTCGAGGGGCACGCTGAAAGCGGCAGTTCGACTTCCTTCGGACGCAGAAAGCACGGCCAGAAGCGGGCGCGTCGAATTCCTCGACAATGCCGTGCAGAACGGCACTGGCACGGTGAACTTGCGTGCCACCATGAGCAACTCCGACCATCATTTCTGGCCTGGCCAATTTGTGGATGTGAAACTTGTACTCTCCACCGAGAAGGGAGCAGTGCTGATTCCGAATCAGGCTGCCCAGATCAGCCAGCGCGGGCCGTTCGTTTACGTTGTTAAGTCGGATGACACGGCCGAACTCCGCCCGGTGAAACTCGGGCAGCGCCAGGGCGATCAGGTTGTTGTGACCGAAGGAATCGCCCCAAATGAGCGCGTGGTGCTGGCGGGCCAGATGCTGGTTCGGCCCGGCGGCAAGGTCCGCGTCGATGGCGCTTCTACTGCAGCGCCCAGTTCGAATGCAAGTGGCAAGACCACTCAGAATCCAGGAGGGCAGTCGTGAATCTCTCTGAACTCTTTATTCGTCGCCCGGTTATGACGGTGGCGTTGACGGTGTCGGTAATCCTGTTCGGAGTGGCGGCCTATTTTCGCCTGCCCGTCAGCGATCTTCCGGCCATCGACTATCCCGTGATCCAAGTACAGGTAAGTTATCCGGGAGCCACGCCCGAAACGATGGCGAACAACGTGGCTACGCCACTCGAACGCCAGTTCATGCAGATTCCGGGCTTGGAACTGGTGACCTCGAATAATGGGCAGGGATTTTCCAGCTTCGTGCTGCAATTCGATCTCTCCAAGAGCCTCGACGGGGCTGCCACCGACGTGCAAGCCGCCATCACGCGGGCGCAGGGACAGCTTCCCGTCGATCTGCCCAGTCCCCCCACGTTCACGAAAACGAACCCGAACGATCAGCCGATCATGTATATCGCGATGGTCAGCGACACCGCGACCAAAGGACAGCTGTACGACTACGCCAACACTCAGGTTGGCGAGCGCATCAGCATTTTACCTGGCGTCAGCCAGGTTGCGATCTACGGCACTCAGTCGGCAGTGAGGATCAAAGCCGATCCGTCGAAGATGGCGGTCCGCAACATCACGCTTGAAGATCTGACCAATGCTATCAAGAACGGCACCGCCTACACCGGCGCCGGGCAGTTCGACGGCCCGCATCGCACTTTCCTGTTGCAGCCTCAGGGACAGCTCATGAACGCCGACGAATACGATGACCTCATCGTCGGCCAAAGCAATGGCGCGCCGGTTCATCTGAAGGATGTCGCGTCATCCAAGGACGGCCTGCAGAATGAACGCATCGACATGCGCTTCTGGGTGCGCGGCTACCCGCAGCCCGGCGCAACTGTTGTGGTCGGCGTATTTCGCCGTGCCGGTGTGAATGCAGTGGAAGTCGCGAAGTCGGTGCGCGACCTTCTTCCCACGATTCAATCTCAACTTCCCGGCTCGGTTCTGATCGTTCCGGCCTACGACCGTTCGCAAACCATCGTCGGTGGAATCAAAGATGTCCAGACAACGCTGTACATCGCCTTCGTGCTCGTAGTCATGGTGATCTTCATCTTCCTGGGACGCGCGACCGACACGATGATTCCTGCTGTGGCATTACCGTTGTCGCTGTTGCTGACGTTCGTTGCCATGAAGGTTCTGGGCTATAGCCTGGACAATCTATCTCTGATGGCATTGACGTTAGCCATCGGTTTTCTGGTTGATGATGCCATTGTCTTTCTGGAAAACACGGTTCGATTGATGGAAGGAGGCCTCAGCGCCTTCGATGCATCTGTGGAATCGGCCAAAGAGATCAGCTTCACCATCCTGGCCATGACGCTCTCGCTGGCCGCGGTGTTTATCCCGCTCGTGTTCATGAGCGGTTTGATGGGACGCATCTTCCGCGAATTCTCCATCACCATCGTGATCTCAATTCTGGCCAGCGGAATTGTTTCACTCACGCTTACGCCCCTGATGACTTCCAGATTGCTGAGCAATCGTGGAGAAGGAGCGAAGAAAACCTGGATGGAGCGGGTCTTCGGCGCCTTCGAGCGGCGAGTGCTCGACGTTTACGGACGCTACCTCTGGTTCTTTCTGCGCAATCGCTGGATTTCAGCCGTGACTTGGGTGGTCTGCCTGGCGGGGACCGCATACCTGTTTTACGTGGTCCCGAAGGCTTTTCTTCCCGTAGGCGACAGTTCGTTCATTCGCGGCGTGCTGGTGGCGCAGGAGGGAACGTCGCCCGACCAGATGCGCGCCTATCAGACGCAGGCGGAAAAAATCATGAAAGCGAATCCCGCCGTGCGCAGCACGTTCACAATGAGCGGGAACGCCGGTTTCCTCGGCTCAAATCAGGCATTCCTGATCGCGTTTCTCAAAGATCCCAAGGAACGGCCTCCGATCGCTCAAGTGGCTGGCCAGTTGATGGGGGGAATCGCCGGCACGATTCCGGGGGTGGTGGCCTTCCTGCAACCGAATCCGGCGCTGGAAATCAGCACGGGCGCGACGGCCAACGCGCAGGGACAATTTGCTTTCGCTCTTTCTGGCATCGATGCCAACGAAGTCTACGGAACGGCCGGAAAGATGATGGCAAAGATGCACGAGTATCCCGGATTCCTGTTCGTGAATTCCGATCTCTACAATCACACCCCGAACTTGCAAGTCGACATTCTGCGCGATCAGGCAAAGCTTTATGGAGTGTCGGAGACCCGTATTCTGACCCTTCTGCACGACGCCTATTCGGAGAACTATAGCTACCTCATTAAGAAGGCGACGGACCAATACCAGGTAATTCTGGAAGTCGCCGACGATCAACGGTCCGCTCCGGAAGACTTGAGCAAGCTCTACATTAAGAGCGACGACGGTCAGCGCATGGTTCCGCTCAATGCGGTCACCAGTTCGCACCTCGTCATTGGGCCGCAAGCGGTCAACCATATCAATCAAATGACCAGCGTCACCATGTTCTTCAACTTGAAACCCGGATACGCTATCGGACCGGCGACTCAATTCGTGCAACAAACCGCGAAGCAGATTCTCCCGCCGGGCATTCAAGGATCACTGCAAGGTGAGGCTTTGGTTTTTCAGAACACGGTCTCCGACTTGGCGATCCTCATGCTCGTCGCGGTGTTCGTCATGTACGTGATTCTCGCGATTCTTTATGAGAGCTATCTGCACCCGATCACTGTGCTTTCGTCATTGCCTGTAGCGCTGCTCGGCGGATTGCTGACCCTGTGGCTATTTGGCGCGGAAGCGTCCCTGTACGCCTACATTGGCATGTTCATGCTGATGGGCATCGTGAAGAAAAACGGAATCATGATCGTCGACTTCGCGGATCAACGGGTTCGGCAAGGAATTGCCGACGACCAGGCGATTCACGACGCCAGCATGGAACGCTTCCGGCCGATCATGATGACGACGGCCGCAGCTTTGCTGGGCGCGCTTCCCATCGCGCTTGGTTACGGTGCTGACGGATCTTCACGCCGGCCACTCGGACTAGTGGTAGTCGGCGGCCTGATTGTTTCGCAGTTCATCACTTTATTCGTAACCCCGGCTATCTATCTGTACCTGGAGGAATTCCAGGAAAAGGTGCTGGATCGAGTTCCGTTCCTGCGCTCGACGCGGAAGCCTGTACCAATTGGGGCTCCAGCGTTCGCACCGCAGGAAGCGAGTGGAGATTAATCCTATGAATCTCATTCTTAAGCGTACTCATTTTTCTCTGGGCGTTCTGCTCGCCATTGTCGGACTGACAGGCTGCGCGGTCGGACCAAACTACCGGCGTCCTAGCGTGGACGTTCCAGGCACCTATCGTGGCGCAACGGCTGATTCATCGGCGGCGCCGAATCCTCAGCCTGACCAGGCGAAGCTACAGCCGCCAGCGGGATCGTCCGTGCGATCTTCGTCTGTGCGATCTTCGACCGTTCAGTCTTCGTCTGTTCAATCTTTGGGCGACGAAAAATGGTGGGACGTGTTTCAGGATCCCGAACTTCAGGCGCTGATTCGTACGGCGCTCAAGAACAACTATGACGTTCGCATCGCCGCGACGCGAGTTCTGCAGGCGCAGGCGCAACTCGGAATCACGCGTGCCGACCAGCTTCCGACTCTGAGTGCAGGCGGCAATGTCACAAGCCTGCAGAATCCGAAACTCGGGCCGATTCCTGCCTATGAACTCACGCAGGGCGAAGTTGCCGCATCCGCGGCCTGGAATCTGGATTTCTGGGGAAAATACCGGCGCGCAACCGAGGCGGCACGTGCCAATCTGTTGGCCAGCCAGTGGGCGCAGAAAGAAGTCATGGCGACTCTGGTCGCCAACCTGGCGACTTCCTACTTTCAGCTTCGCCAGCTGGATCTCGAACTGGAGATTTCCAAGCGCACGGTGAGTTCGCGGAGCGACTCACTCCAGTTGACCCAAACTTTGGAGCAGCACGGCATCAATTCGATGTTGGATGTGCGCCAATCCGAGCAGCTCGTATACACTGCCGCAACCCAAATACCGGATTTTGAGCGCGAGATCGCTCAACAGGAAAATGCTATCAGCATACTTCTCGGCAACAACCCCGGCGATGTTCCTCGAGGACTGAAATTGACCGAGCAGCCACATGCTCCCGAGGTACCGGTTGGCATTCCCTCGTCATTGCTGGAGCGGCGGCCGGACGTTCGCGAAGCAGAAGCAAATCTGATGGCCGCCAACCCGCAGATCGGTGTAGCCCGGGCTGCGTACTTTCCGCAAATCTCGCTTACCGGAACTGCCGGCTACGAGAGTCCAGCTCTCACAAATCTGTTCACCGGCCCGGCCGGTGTCTGGAACCTGGCTGCCTCTTTGACACAGCCTATCTTTGAGGGAGGAAGACTGAAATCGAATGTTCGCCTTACCGAAGCGCAGCGCGACCAGATGGTCTTGACCTACCAACAGACCATTCAAGGTGCTTTCCGCGATGTCTCGAACGCGCTGGTTGCCTATCGCAAAGATCAAGAGTTCACAGCTCAGCAACAGCACCTGTTCGAATCGGCAGAGGACGCGGCGCGCCTGTCCCAGGTTCGCTTCAAAGCCGGAACCACCGATTACCTGGAAGTGTTGACCAATGAGACGAACTCGCTTACGGCAGAGCTGGGACTGGCGCAGGCGCGAGGCAACGAACTCATCGCTCTGGTCCAGCTCTATCAGGCTCTGGGCGGCGGTTGGCAATAATGCCTGTTTGAACTGGCGAGTTTGCCTACAGCGAGATTATGAAGAGGGTAAAGCCCGCCGCGCGAGAGGCGCTGCCCTCCGAGGTCCCCTTGGGTTCACGAATCAAGTGCAACACCGTACAAAGGTGTTGCGATGGGAAAGCGAAGTTATGAGCAGTTGGGACTTACGGAGCGTATTGAGATTTACCGTCTGCATGCAGACGGTAAATCTCTGCGGTTCATCGCCGGAGTTCTTGGGCGGAACGTGGCGACCATCAGTCGTGAACTGAAGCGCAACAGCAAGGCGTCCAAGAAGTGGAGCGGTGGTTACGATCCGCAGCGCGCGCAGGAGTTGATGCTGCGCCGGCATGCACGCGGTCGAGCCCATAAGATGGAACGTCAACCGGAGCTTCGCGGGGAAGTTTTGCGACGCCTGGCCGAGGGATGGTCGCCGGAGCAGATTGCCGGACGCTTGGCCCGGGGGCCCGGCAGCGACCGCATCAGCTACGAATCGATCTACCGCTACATTTATTGGCGCAGTTGGTCGTTCCACGAAACCTTGCATCGCTGGCTGCCTCGCCAAAAGTACCGTCGCGGGAAGCGTCTGCCCAATGGCCGATGGTCGACGGCGTCCATCTTGGACCGGGTTTCCATTCATGATCGCCCGGCCGCGGTGGAGGCCCGAACCCGCTCCGGCGATTGGGAAGCCGACCTCATGAGCTTCAGCAAACCGGGACAGTTCCTGCTGGTGGTCCAGGAACGCAGATCGCGGCGCGCCCTGCTGCTGCGGCAGGAGGCGAGAACGGCGCAGTCGGTCGCCGACAATCTCAGCGCCATGGTGGAAGCCATGCCGCCGTGCGCCTGCCAGTCCATGACCTTTGATAACGGAACGGAGTTCAGCAAGCACTATCTCCTGAGCCGAAGGTTTGGCATCGCGACCTGGTTCTGCGACACCCATTCGCCGTGGCAGAAGGGCGGCATCGAAAACGCGATTGGTCGGTTGCGCCGTCAGTTACCCAGAAAGACCGACCTCAATGCGCTGCCCCCACTCCGCCTCGCTGGCCTTCTGGAACGCTTCAACGACACCCCCAGAAAGTGCCTCGCCTTCCAAACTCCCAACGAGGTATTCTTGCAACACACTGTTGCACTTCAAACGTGAATTCATCCCCTCGCTTCGCTCGGGACGACGAGTATTTGTGCAGCTCTGCGATTACACCAGCACCTTCTCCTGCACACTCGCCGCGCCGCGCATCTGCTTCACGCGCTCATAAACCTTGCCGTACTCGCGCGCCGAGGCGCTCCAGGAAAAATCCTTGTTCATGCCATTGCGCATAAGTACTTGCCACGACGTCTGATCGCGAAAAGCCTGCAGTGCCTGCTTGATGGTCAGCAGTAGTGACTCGCCGTTGTATTCCGTGAACTTGAAGCCCGTGCCTTTGCCGGAGCGCGCGTCCCAGGGCTCGATAGTATCGTCAAGGCCACCGGTGGCGCGAACGACCGGCACCGTGCCGTACTTCAAGCTATAGATTTGGTTTAGCCCGCAAGGTTCGTATCTAGAAGGCATTAAGAACATGTCGGACCCGGCCTCGATCTTGTGCGCGACAGCGTTGTCGTAAGCCACCTTCAAGGCAATCTTGTTGGGGAACTGTTTGTGGAGGCGGGCAAACATTTCTTCGTACTGCTTGTCGCCGGAACCGAGAACGACCATGATCATCTCTTCGCGCGCCAGCCGGTCCATGATCTGGGCAATCAAATCAAAGCCTTTCTGCGCGGCGAAGCGGGATACGATGCCGATCACCGGCAGCTTCGGATCAGGAGTCTTCACCCCAAACGCCGCCAGCAGATCCTGCTTGCACTGGGCTTTGCCGGAAAGATCCTGCGGGGAATATTTCGCAACGATGAACTTGTCCGCCTGCGGGCTCCACTCGTCGTAGTCCACGCCATTCAATATTCCCGTGACGGTCGAAGCCCGGTCGCGCAGCACGCCTTCCAGTCCAAAGCCATACTCAGCGGTTTGAATCTCCTGGCTGTATTTCTTGCTCACCGTGGTGACATAGTCGGAATAGGTCAGCGCGCCTTTCAGAAAGTTCACCTGCCCAAAGAATTCCATCTTCGACATGGTGAACAGGTCCCAGGGCAGCATGAGCAGCGGCAGCGTCTCCGGCGGAAACAATCCTTGATAGCCCATGTTATGGATCGTAAACACCGTGCCTACGTCGCGGAACGCTGGGTCTTCCGCATACACGGTGCGCAGCAGCACCGGAACCAGGGCCGACTGCCAGTCGTGACAATGAAACACGTTGGGCACGCCCAGAATCTTTGTCGCTTCCAGCACGGCGCGAGAGAAGAGCGCAAAGCGCTCCGCGTTATCGGGATAATCACCTGCAGGCGTGCCGTAAAGCGCATCACGATCGAAATATTCGGGATAGTCGACAAAATAAAAACGTACACCGGACTGGCTGCCGCCGGTTACTACCGAGGCAAAGCGGTACTTGTCATCGAAAGGGATGGTGATGCTGCGCACGACGGTCGCCGCGTCGGTGAGCTTGGTCTGCTTGTAACGAGGCAGGTAAACGCTGACTTGATGCCCCAGCGACGCCAGCGCGCGCGGCAACGCGCCGACCACGTCTGCCAATCCGCCGGTCTTTGAAAATGGCACACCTTCCGAAGCCACGAATGCGATATGCATGAACCCCTCCCAGGGCAAGACCCGCTTTTGGCGGGCGCACGGTATTATGGATAGCTGTTGCGGGACCCAATCGTCCCGCGCGCAAAAACATGCGGGCCGAATAGCCAGTCTATATGCCCGAGGAAATGAGGGTCAACGTGCCGAAGGTCGTGTCCGCTCGTCGCCCGCAACACAAGCCCAAGTTGGGCCAGCATTTTCTCGCCAGCGAAAGTTATGCCTTGAAGATGGTCGACGCGCTGGGCGACATTTCGCAACAGACCGTCCTCGAAATCGGTCCCGGACGCGGCGTCCTCACTTCCTTGCTGGCCAAACGCGCCCGCCGTCTGATCGCCGTGGAACTCGACCGCGTGCTAGCGGCGCAGCTTCGGTTGCGCTTCGGCATGTTTTCCAGTGTAGAGGTGATCGAGGCCGATATTCTTTCCATCGATTTCGATTCCCTGTTCGGCCCCAAGCCCGGCCTGCGCCGTCCCGGCATCGAGTTCCGGCCCGAACCGGTCAAGGTGATCGGCAATCTTCCCTACTACATCACTTCCGACATTCTGCTCCGCTTGTTCGATTACTCGAAATATTTTGCGAGCATCATCGTCCTGGTGCAACGCGAAGTGGCAGATCGCATTGCGGCCGACCCGGGGGGCCGCGATTATGGGCTGCTCTCCGCCACGGCGCAGCTCTTTGCTCGCGTGGAGAAACTTTTTACCCTGCCGCCGGGCGCCTTTTCCCCTCCCCCTAAAGTGCATTCCACAGCGTTGCGGCTCACCATAGCTCCGCGGCAGAAAGAACTGGGCTTCGACCGGGACAGCCAGATGCAAGACGGCTTCATCGACTTTCTGAAGCTTTCTTTCGGCCAGAAGCGCAAGACCCTGTGGAACAACCTCAAGTCGAACTATCCAGAGGCTCGTCTGCGCGCCGCGCTGGCTCAGGCCCGGGTGAAACCCGCGGCCCGGGCTGAGACGCTGAGTCTAGAAGAAAGCGCGGCGCTCTTCCGTGGCTTGCGCGACAACCACCACGGCTCGTAGCATTGTTTGAACAGGAGTATCTATGGCTGCGAGCCCCGTTCGCCATCCAGCGGTTGCGGGGCGATTTTATCCTCGCGATCACAACTCTCTGCGCGAAGAGGTCTGTACCTATCTATCCCAAAATCCCCATCAAAAACCCGTTCGCGCTTTAGGCTGCATCGTCCCCCACGCCGGCTATATGTATTCCGGCCACGTGGCGGGCGCCGTATTTGCTGCCGTGGAGATTCCGCAACTCTGCCTGGTGATGTGTCCCAACCACACCGGCGTGGGCCGGGCCCTGGCAATCATTAGCGAAGGCGCCTGGGAAACGCCTCTGGGCGACGTTCCCATCGATAGCGCATTCGCGAGCGCTCTCAAGCGCAGATGTCCGCTGTTGCAGGAGGATTCAACGGCACACCGCAGCGAGCACGGCGCTGAAGTCGAGTTGCCATTTCTGCAAGTGTGCCGGCCCCAACTCAAGTTTGTTCCCATCGCCGTAGGTACAGGGAATTTTGAAACCCTCGAACAACTGGGGAACGCGATTGGAGATGTGATCGCGGCACACGACGGTCCTGTGTTGATTGTCGCCTCCAGCGACATGAATCACTATGAATCTGACGCCATTACGCGGGTGAAAGATCGCATCGCGATCGAACCAATTCTCCGCTTGGACGCGCGCGCCGTATATGATGCAGTCACGCAACAGCACATCAGTATGTGTGGCTTCGGTCCGGCTGTCGCCATGCTGACCGCGACCAAGAAGCTCGGCGCAGCTTCAGCCGAACTGGTCAAATACGCAACCTCAGGCGATGTCAGCGGCGACCGCGATATGGTCGTAGGTTACGCGGGCATCCTGGTTCATTAGATAGTTCATTGGGACATTAGGTCCTGCGGCATTCGCATCAACGGCCAGCCGCAGCGCTGGTTCCCATCTCGATCAACTCCTTGGCCCGTGCCCGCACCACATTGATTACTGTGGTGTCGTCGATAATTTCCTGCAGCACCGGCGCCACCCCGTTTATCTCGCTTAGCTCGCGGTTCTTCGCCTGCGCTTCCATGCGCTTCAACTCCTGGTCCAGCGCCAGCTTCTGATAGCGATGGTAGTACGCGAGACGGCGCCCATATTCAAGCGTACCCGCCATGTTCTGGAAAAGCGCGGTTAGTTGGCGCACCGGTTCGAGCGCTGAATAGTTGTATCGCGCTGTGTTGGAACGTTGGCTATCCTGATAACTCAGAATTTTGGTTCCGGTGAAAGCCACCTTGTGTTTGGTAGAGTCGATCATGCCCGTGAAATATTGCGCCTGTTTCGCCCACCCGAAAATTCGCTCCCGATTCGCGGCGGACACTTCGAAATCCATCTCGTACAACTGCTCCTCTGCGTCCTCGACCACTTTCCCAGTGCATTCGTAATGCGCATGCCCGGTTGCGTCGACAGCGATTGTGTAGTGCTCAGGACTAGACTGGGGAAAGTCGAATGTAAAGGTGATCACCGCGGGGGATGCCGCCGCGCTGCTCGTCGCCTTCTGTGACACTAGCCGCGCAGACATTGCGGCGACCACCAGCGCTCCCATCCCAATTGCGCGCCACAAACTCATGCCTCGCACTCGGAACGATCGACTGAGAAATGGCCGAGTCATCACCGCGCCGCAGCCCCCTGCCTTTCCAGAGTGCCCGAGGTGTGCAGATGGCAAATCGCGATGGCCAGCGCATCTGATGCATCCATCGGCTCCGGAGCCTCGGCCAACCCCAGCAAGCGCGTCACCATGTGCTGCACTTGTTGCTTCTCCGCCCGTCCATATCCCACCACCGACGACTTGATGGTCAGCGGAGAATACTCCGCCACCTCCAAGCCCGCCGCGGCCGCCGCCAGCATGGCGACTCCGCGCACCTGTCCCAGCTTCAATGCCGACTTCACATTCAGGGCGTAAAAAATTCCCTCGATCGCCACTTCATCGGGATGATGCTCGACGATAAGCGCCCCGAGTTTGTCATAGATTCGCGACAGCCGCCGCGCCAGCGGCTCCCGCGGCGATAGCTTGATCGCGCCGCACGTCAGACACACCAGCGCTCCGCCGGAATGCATTTCGACGACGCCATACCCGGTATACTCTCCGCCGCAATCGATACCCAGAACTCGCATGTGAGTGCAGTTTAGCGCGGAAGCTGCGCAGATCATAGGGAGGAGATTCGCCAAGTAAATAGGTCGCTTCATGCGGCCATGTTCTTTTGTTCGTTGGCTCCTGCCTAATTCCATTTCTTCCACAGACGCTTGTTGCATAATAGAAAAATGGCCTATGCTTTCCTTGATGAACGTTGGCTCCCGAAGTCTGTCCTTTGTCTGCGGGACTACAACGCCAACAAATTCCTTCACGATCTCGTTGCCGGCATCACGGTGGGCCTGGTCGCCTTGCCTCTGGCCATGGCTTTTGCCATCGCCTCCGGACTGACCCCGCAGGCCGGTATCTACTGCGCTATCGTCACCGGTTTCCTGATTTCTCTGCTCGGCGGCTCCAAGACGCAAATTGGCGGCCCCACCGGTGCTTTCGTTGTGGTGATCGCTGGTATCGTTGCGCTGCACGGCGTCGATGGCCTCTTTATGTGTACTGTGATGGCCGGCATCCTGCTAGTGATCATGGGCATCGCCGGCATGGGAACCGCAGTCAAGTTTATTCCGCGACCCGTCGTCATCGGTTTCACCAACGGCATCGCCATCCTGATCGCCAGCACTCAGGTGAAGGATTTCTTCGGCCTGCAACTCGCCAAAGTTCCCGGCGTCTTCTGGCTGCGCATGGAGGCCCTAGCCGCGAACTTCCATACTCTTTCTTACACCGCGACCGCGCTGGCTGCGGGAACCGTGCTCGTGATGATCCTATGCCGCGCGCTTTCTAATCGGATTCCGGGCGCGATCGTTGCTTTTCTGCTCGGCACCGCCGCCGTCATCTTGTTCAAATTGCCGGTAGAAACCATTGGCTCGCGTTTCGGCGGAATTCCCGCAGGCTTGCCTCATTTCGTGATACCCCGGTTTCGCACCGACCTCATTCACGGCCTGCTCGGACCTGCGCTTACCGTCGCCATGCTGGGAGCGATCGAATCTCTTATGTCGGCAGTGGTTTCCGATCGCATGAGCAACGACCGTCACAATCCCAACGTCGAACTCATCGGTCAGGGCGTGGCCAACATTGTTTCTCCCATGTTTGGCGGACTTCCGGCCACCGGCGCCATCGCACGCACGGCTACGAACATTCGCGCAGGAGCGCAGTCTCCCGTAGCGGGCATGATCCACGCTGTCACTCTGCTCTGCATCCTGCTCTTCGCTGCGCCGCTGGTGCGGCACGTACCGCTGGCCGTGCTTGCCGGAATTCTTATGGTCGTTGCGTACAACATGGGCGAATGGCGCGAGATCCCGCAACTGCTGAAACTTACCAAGACTGACATCAGCGTCTGGCTGGTTACGTTTGCTCTTACGGTCTTCGCCGACCTCACTGTCGCCGTGGAAGCTGGGATGATCCTCGCCGCGCTGCTGTTCATCAGCCGCGTCGCCGCTACTACCACCGTTTCCCAGGTCACCGACGAATATGTCGAAGATGGCCGCATGCACATTCTGCAGGACAAAGACATCCCTTACTACGCAACCATCTTCCGCATCCACGGGCCGTTCCTGTTCGGCGCCACCGACAAGATCAATGCCGTTACCGAGGACCTGCATACACTGCCGCCCGTCGTCATTCTGCGCCTGCGCAATATGACGGCACTCGACGCCACCGGCTTATTCGCAATAGAGCAAGTCGCGCGTCAACTGCACGCCAGCAATCGAACCTTGATTCTCTGCGGCGCGCGCGAGCAACCTGCTGGCCTGATTCATCAGGCGGAGTTCGAAGAAGTGGTTGGAGCCGAGAATATTTGCGACAACGTGCAGACCGCTCTGCGCCGCGCGGAGGAAGTCCACGATCAAATGGAAAGTGCTGCCATCGGGCTCAAGAGCTAGAAGCTTCGGGCCAATCGCGGCCCGATAACGACTATCCCTCGCTGGTCATAATGAAAAGCGGCTTCATCTCGAAGCTTTTGTAGTAGGGCCTGAGACGGTCGACGTTGTAGTGCTCCTTTACATTCACCACCTTTTTCGAGGCGGTAACCGTGTCGATGGGAATATTGTCGTAACGGCCATTCCTCAACACTACCAGCCGTCCGTGGATCTTGCCCAGCAGCAGGTCCAGCGCGAGGTTGCCGTAGGCCATCGGGACAACGGAGTCAATGGCGTCGGGATCACCGCAGCGCACCAAATAGCCTAGCTTCTGATTAATGGTATTGATCGTTTTGCCGTTGTTGAACTTGGGGGAAAGCTCCTTTAGTTTTTCTGACACCAGATCTCCAATCCCGCCGAGTTTCTTGTGGCCGAAAGCGTCCGTGGTTTCTTTTTCAAAAACCATTTCTCCGCCCTTAAACATCGCTCCTTCGGAAACGAGGACGACGGAGTAGTGACTGGGGTTTTTCTGGCGGTCACGGACCAACAACTCCGTGAGCCGCTCGATATCGAATTGATACTCCGGAATTACGCAGCGGTGCGCAGCTCCCGCCATGGTAGGCAGCATCGCCGTGAATCCCGCATAGCGGCCGAAGACTTCGAGCACCATGAAGCGTTCGTGGGAGCCGGCGCTGGTGCGCAGGCTGTTGGTCATGGAAATCGTGCGCGTCACACAGGTGCTGAAGCCAATGCAGTAGTCGGTGCCGGGAACATCATTGTCCATGGTCTTGGGAATGGCGACCACCTTCACTCCTTCCTGATAAAGGCGCACGCCATAGCTCAGCGTGTCGTCGCCGCCGATGGGGATGAGGTAATCGATGCCGAGCCAGTCCAGATTCTTCAGCACCTCGGGGGTCAGATCGTTCTTCTCCGCGGTATAAACGTCCCGCAGGTGAGGCGGGACGCGGGTCTGCTCGATCCGGCTGGGGTTGGTGCGCGAGGTATGCAGAAACGTGCCACCGGTGCGGCCGGTGCGGTTGACTAAATCCTCGGACAGAGTTTGGAAGTTTTCGCTATTGTCGTACTCTTTGTCGCGGACCATGTCGACCAGACCGGCCCATCCGCGGCGCAAGCCAATCACTTCGCATCCTTCGCCCAGGGCGCGGATGGTTACGGCACGGATGGCAGGGTTCAAGCCGGGCACATCGCCGCCGCCAGTAAGAATTCCGATCACACCTTTTTTTGCTTTCACGTTGCCCCTTACCTTCGAAGATGCCGTGCGGTCACCATTCAATGATGTCTGACTGCACCCGCAGGTTTCCCCGCCAGTCTATTTATAAGACAATTCCCCAGGAGAATCGAACCGTCATTTGATGATAGTCTGGTTTCTCTCCGTAAGAATAATTCACGGCTTCGTTTCGCGATGCACAACTTTTACCTGCGGCTCGCTCCGTGGTTGGTGACGCTACTCGAACTTCTCCTGGTGACGGCCGCCGGTGGATTGATTCTCATTTCGTCTCGAAGAAGTTCCAGCGGAGCCCAGACTCCGGCTTTTCAATCCGTGGACCGCTCCTTCGCCCGCCTGGCCCGCCGCCAGCGACTGTCGGTCGTGATGGTGGGCTTCAGTGTTATTGCAATTCGGGTTGCGCTCATCCCGATTCTCGGCATTCCCCAGCCTCGCTTTAACGACGAGTTCAGCTATCTTCTCGCAGGCGACACATTCGCCCATGGCCGGCTCACGAATCCCACCCACCCCATGTGGATCTATTTCGAAAGTTTCCACATCATCGAACAGCCCACCTATATGTCGATGTATCCTCCGGCGGAAGGCATCGCCCTCGCTGCCGGCGAATGGTTAGGACATCCATGGATCGGGCAGATACTCGTAACTGCGCTCATGTGCTCTGCCCTTTGCTGGATGCTGCAGGGCTGGCTACCTCCACCGTGGGCCCTGCTCGGAGCCGCGCTGGCCGTGCTTCGGCTCGGCGTCCTCAGTTATTGGATGAATACGTATTGGTGCGCCTCGGTGGCAGCTCTTGGGGGCGCGCTCGTCCTCGGAGCCTGGCCGCGTCTGTGCCGGCACCTCCGCATCGGTGATGCTGTGCTGATGGCGCTGGGCCTCGCGATCCTGGCCAACAGCCGGCCGTATGAAGGCTTGGCCTTCTCCATCCCCGTGGCTTTCGCAATGCTTTTCTGGCTTGCAGGCACAAAGCACCCTCCGTTCGGCCGATCATTACCACGAGTCGTCGTGCCTATCTTCTGTGTGTTGCTCATCGCGGCTGCAGGCACCGGCTACTACTACTACCGCGTTACCGGCAATCCCTTCCACATGGCCTATCAGACGAATCGCGACACTTACGCCACTGCTCCCTACTTCATTTGGCAAACGCCTCGCCCCGAGCCTGCATATCACAACGCGGTGATGCGTGATTTCTACCGTTGGGAGTTGAGTGAGTTCGAGCGCAACCGTACCTTCACCGGTTATCTGCGGCGCGGGGCAGAAAAGTTCATCTCGTGGTGGCAGTTCTATCTGGGCCCGCTGCTCACGCTGCCTCTGATCGCGCTTCCCTGGTTGGTTCGCGAGCGTAAGATGCGTTTGCCGCTTCTGATATGCGCGGCCATGTGGCTTGCATTTTCGGTCCAGACCTGGACGCTTCCTCACTACTTCGCTCCAGCCACGGGCGCGCTGTATTTGTTACTGGTGCAAGGCATGCGCCACTTGTGGCAATGGCGCCCTGCTCTCCGCCCGGAGGGGCGAGCTTTGGTGCGGATGATCCCGATGCTAGCGTGCGCTATGATTCTTTTGCGAGTGACGGCCGTTCTCACTCATACTCACATCGAACCTGCGTGGCCGCGGGGCAACCTGGAGCGAGCGGCGATGCTGCGCCAGCTTCAGCAACTTCCCGGCGCTCAGCTTGTGATCGTCAAGTATGGGCCTGATCACAATGTGGACCGGGAGTGGGTCTACAACGGCGCCGATATCGACGCCGCCAAAGTGGTGTGGGCGCGCGACATGGGCGTAGAGGGCAACCGGGAGTTGCTGCAGTATTTTCGAGATCGAAAGATATGGCTCCTGGAGCCCGATAAACTATCGCCCGACAATGCCTCGCCGCAACTGCTACCCTACTCCAACTGATCGAGCCATCGCTCAAGGAAAGGAGTTCGAGTTTCTTCGCGGAACATGTTCACCATCGGCCCGCCATTGAAACAGACGGCTCTCTTTCTCTTCCTCTTAGTGTGCCCGGCCAGCATGGTTTTCTATTGGACTCACTTGCCTGAAGCCGATGCGGCAAGGACGAACGACCCGAGCCTGATGAAGGCGCGGGCTCTGACGGACCTCTATCCACGATGGTACGGAGCCCGGGAAGTCCTGCTCCACCATCGTGATCCTTACAGCCCCGAGGTCACGCGAGAGATTCAACTCGCGTACGACGGCAGGGAGCAAAGCTTCAACTATCCTTTGTACGTGATTTTCGTTCTTGCGCCGACGATTAAGATGCAGTTCCACTCGGCGCAAATCGTTTTCTGGTGGATATTGGCGGCCGTGACGGCCCTCAGCGTAGCTCTCTGGTTATCTATCATTGGACTTCAGTGGTCCCTGTTGGCTCGAGTCACGTTGTTCGCAATGGTGCTTTCGAGCGTCCCGGTGCTGCAGGGCTTGCATCTGTTGCAGTTTGGCCTGTTAGTCGCGGCCCTTCTCTCTGGAGCAGTCGCCGCTGCCGTTGCCGGAAATCTGTTTCTGGCGGGAATGCTGTTAGCTTTAGCGACGATCAAACCGCCAATGGCGCTGCTTGCGATTTGCTGGTTCCTGGTGTGGATGGCAGGCGACTGGCGACGGCGACTGCCTCTCCTATGGGGATTTGCAGCGACTCTCGCGGTGCTCATTGTGGCCTCCGAATATCTGGTGCCGGGGTGGGTGTTTCGTTATCCCGGCGTCCTGGCCAGTTATACAAAGCATGCGGATGCCACGCCCTTGATCGGTGTGTTCTTACCGCTCTCTTTGCGCTGGCTAGTCAGCGTCGGCGGCCTGCTTGCGGCGGCGTTGTTTTGCTGGAGGGTGCGCCGCGAACCCGCGAGTTCCACTGACTTCTTCCTCGCTTTTGCGTTGGTATCAGCGCTGACGGTGCTGATTATCCCCACGGCATTGTCACCCTATAATCACCTGCTACTCTTGCCCGCGGTGGTGCTCATCCTTCATCATGGGCCGGAGCTTTGGTCTGGGAACCTTCTCTCTCGCATATTCATATCGTTGTGCGATGTCATGGCGATTCTTCCGTGGCTTCTTGCTCCCTTTGCGATTCTTGGATTGCTCGGCGAAACGCGGGCTTGGTTTGTGAACTTCCTGCTCGCTCCGCTCTATACCAGCCTATTGCTTCCGTTCGCGGTTCTTGGCCCGCTACTCTTTCTCGCCACCACGCTGCCTCAAGTTTCGCCAGCATCACCAGCCACGACTAGACAAACCGGATAGATGGCTGAACTCTCCACTTCCGCGAGATGGTTCACTGCCAAGCGACTGCGTATGCATGGCCTGATCTTCGCGCTCTGCCTGTGGTCCGTTTACATATGGAACATGGCCACACCCGGCCTGATTGATCGAGCCGGGAACCTGAAGGGCACAGACTTTCTGCATTTCTACACTCTCGGCTCGCTCGCTCTCGCTCATCGTGGCGCCGATCTGTATAACATGAACGCTCAATCTCAACTCGCTAGCGAGCGCGTCCTGGCTGCTGCCGGCATTCGTTATTTGCCGCTTTATCCCCCGCAGGTTTCGATCTTCTTCGCGCCCTTTGCCCGCCTGTCTTATTCATGCGCGCTGATCTTCTGGCTCACTCTAAGCTCACTCATCTACGTTGTCTGCTGCTATGCCATTTGGCGCACCTGTCCGAAGTTGCGCGATCACAGACTTACTATCATCATTCTCGCCCTTGCCTTCCCTGCCTTCTGGCACCTGATCGCGTGGGGACAAAGCTCCGCTTTGGCTCTCGCCTGCTTCACCCTCGCTTTTCATGCTCTGCGAGCCCGGCGTGAATTCCTCGCGGGTATCGCTCTCGGATGCCTCATCTTCAAGCCACAACTAGCTGTGGCCGCTTGGCTTGTCTTCCTCGTCACACTTAACTGGAAGGTGATGGCCGGAGCACTTCTCTCCGCCACAGCGCAATTAGCCGCAGCATGGCTTTACTACGGGCTCGATCCGCTTCGCCACTGGATGAGAACGCTTCTCAACCTGCCCAACCTGCTTCCGCAACTTGAACCCAGACTTTACCAAACCCACTGCCTGCGAACCTTCTGGACCATGCTCATCCCCTGGCCTGCAACTTCTCTCGCGCTCTATCTCTTCACTGCAGTCCTGGTATCAGCTGTGACCGTTGTTTGCTGGCGAAGCCGCTCGTCTTTGTCACTGTCGTTGCGTTATTCTGCATTGCTGCTGGCAACAGTTTTGCTCGCCCCGCATCTCACGGTGTACGACCTCGTGATCCTCGCACCCGCATTCCTTCTGCTCTCCGACTGGATCATTTCTCAACCCGACCACCCTGCCGCGCGACACTTCAAGCTCTTGCTCTATCTCGCGTTCCTACTTCCGCTGCTCGGCCCGCTCGCGCGCTGGACACACTTTCAGCTTTCGATTCCTGTCATGGCCGCTCTCTTGTACGGGATATGGAAAGCTGGAAGGAAATCCGTTCCGGTTCCGAATTCTCCTTGACGTAACCTACTGTCCGAACAGAAACCGTAGCGCCTCAGGAAATCGCTCCGCCCATGCCGCTTCGCTGTGCCCGGCTCCGTCTTTGATGACCAGCCGCAGCCGCTTCTCACTGAGCACTGCCCGCCGTATGATGGCCGCGAGTTCCCTCACATCATCCACCACGGTGCGGCTTCTCTCCGCGCTGCCGGCCTCGGCAGTTCCCGCGGCCAGAAATATACGCTCCGGCCAAATCCTCACCGATCGGCTTTCCTTAATCGCCTGGCCGTGAGACGCCCACAGCGACGGACTCTCCAGCAGCAATCGCCCAATCATTCCCGGCCTGCACAGTCACGGTATATAGGGCAATCAACGCACCCAGAGACGATCCCCCAAGTCCCGTATTCTCCGGACCCGTCGCCACGCGGTATTTGCCCTCCACAAAGGGCATAATTTCCTTCATCAAGAAATCTGGATAATGCCGGCCTCGTACCCGCAGGGTCATGGGGTGCATGGAGCGATGCGGCATGTACTCGCGAATCCGGTCCTTGCCGGTGTTATCGATTCCAACAACAATCATCGGCGGTATCGCGCCTTCGCGGATCAACCGCTCGGCAGCTTCATCCACTTGCCACTCGACCCCCGCAAAGGAAGTCGAAGCCTCAAACAAATTCTGCCCGTCGTTCAAATACAAGACTGGGTAGTGTCGGTCTGCATTGGCTGCATCGTCATATCCCGGAGGCAGCCAGACGCGCAAGAAACGCGTATTGCGGAAGATGCGGCTGCGAAATTGATGCAGCCGCAGATCGCCGGCTGCTCCTGTGGCACGCAGGACTTCAGCAACGGCGACGGCACCATTCTTGATTTTCTGGATTTTCCCCATCAGAAGAGTTTTTGCGACACTCGAGAAAAGTACGCCTTCAACTCCCACGCGTTCTTAATCGCCAACCGTCAACGCGTGACGGCCATTGCCTTCACCACTCCTGCCAGAACCGTGATTCCCGCAATCAGCCCCAGAGAGCTCAAGCACAAAATGCACCAGGTATCCAGCACATATCCTTCGATATACGTCAGATAAAGCGCGAAGGCCAATCCCGCCGCTGCCGCCGCCAGCAGGCGCAAAGGCGTCTCTGCCCGCGATCGATAAACAGTCGCCAGCGCTAAGAGCACTCCGTATCCGGCAATGCCAATCGCCGCCACGGGAATTCCCATCACGCTCGAATATTCACTCCGATTCACAATGTCGCAGTTGAATTGTTCAGCAAAATCGCAGAACGCCGACGCCGATTTCGCGTAATGCCGCTGTAGCGAGACGGCTGAAACCATCATTCCGGCCAAGGCCAAAACCGAGATGGCCAGAAACAGAACCCGATTGTCCTTCGAGGAGACTGGGTTTGCCACAGCCGGCTGATTTCCAGTTGCACTCACGGCAAACCGCACCCAGTCTTGTCGCTGAGTTCTTGCATGGGGAAGACACCTTCTATCGGTTGACCAGTCCCAAACTGCCAACTCGGAAACAACTTCACACCGGCCGCTTTGCACGCAGGGGCAAGCTCACGGGAATTCTTGATCGCGCATTCGACGTAAGGCACGTACTGAAAAGCCTTCCCAAACATTCCTTTCTGCTCGATGCAGTGTGGACACCAGTACAAGCCGTACATCTTCGCCTGCTTGGCCGCCAGACACTTCGCGAATCCATCGTAGCGGTGGTTCTTGTACTCCCAACCCGCGGCATACGCCGCCACAAACAACAGCACAATGCCGCCCCACATCAGCTTCTTCCGCGACGGGATACTTGTCTCCGGCGCTGGGGCGCGTCCCTGCTGCCGCTTTCGCCTATCATCCGACATGATTCTTTTTATATCACGGCCTGAGCGCAGGCTTGACTCACGAGTTCCGTCGAGACTTCGTCATCGCGGCCAACCCTATGCCACAACGTCCAACGCCCCCGGCAACACATCCAGCCCCTCGCAATGCAGCGCCAACACTTCTCCATCCACCATCAGATCCACCGGCGAGTCCAGATCAAACTCCACCCGCGTCACTGCCTTACGCTCGGCCAGTGGATGTTCAATGTGCGAGCCATCATAAAGTTTCGGCAGATTCCGCATCAGCCCCAGTCGCCCAATCGCACCCCAGCGGACGTATTCAATCCGTCCGCTGTTTACCTCGGCCTTGGGCGCGATCATCATCGTCCCGCCGGTAAACTTGCTGTTGTTGAAGGTAAGGAACAAGCAGCGCCGGCGGTCAAATTCTGTTTCACCGTCAACCCGCACCGGAAAAGGCCGCCTGCGCAACCGCGCCAGACTGAGGAAAATCGAGATGAAGTATCCCAACTCCCCCTGGCTGCTGAAACACCGGGCCCGTAAGTTCGCGACATCCGCCGGAAAGCCCACGCTTAACAGATTGATGTAATGAATCACACCGCCGCGGTGCCGCAACCGCAGCACATCGCAAGCCTGCGTTCGTCCGGCAATCAGCGACTCGATCGCGTGCTCCACCCCACGGTCGCTGAAATCGCGCAGAAAAGAATTCCCCGTGCCCAGCGGCAAAAAACCCAGTGTGGGACGCTCGCCCGCACTCGCCAACGGGAAAATCCCGTTCACCAGTTCATACGAAGTCCCATCCCCGCCCGCCGCGATAAAACGCCGCCGACCGCGGCCGTAGGCCTCGCGCGCAATCCGCGTAGCGTCCCCGGCACCATGGGTCTCGGCCACCTCGAGCGCAACTCCACCCGCTCGCAACCGCTCCAATACTGGACCCAGCATCTTGCGGCTCCGACCGCCTCCGGCCGCGGGATTGACGATGGCCAGATACGATGCTCGCCCGTTCACAGCTCCACCGCCGCTCCCCGCTCGAGCGTCTTTCCTATTTCTTCCGCTAGAGCCTGCCGCTTGATCTTCATCGATGCCGTCCGCGGAAAATCTTTCTCCCAGATCACATACCCGCCGACGCGTTTGAAATCCGGCAACCGCCGATTACGGTTTAGGATCTCACCCAGCAGAACGCTGTCGAAGCGCTGATTCTGCTCCAGCCGCAGCGCCATCACCAGCATTTCGCGCCCCAACTGCTTTTGCGGCCACACATAGTTCGCCGCGAACACGCAGTACTCTTTCACCGGCAGGCCATCGAACACTGTTTCAATATCCTCGGGATAAATATTCTTTCCGCCTTCGGTGACGATCATGTTCTTCTTCCGCCCGAAAAGTTGCAGATGCCCGCTGTCGTCAAAACGCCCTAAATCGCCCGTCAGCAGCCATCCATCGACAATCGTTTCCACCGTCATCTCAGGATCATCCAGATAATGCGACATCACCGTCTTGCTGCGGGCGGCAATTTCGCCAATTCCCTCTTCGTTTGGACTCAGTACCCGCAGTTCCACACCCGGCAGCGGCTTGCCCACAGTGTCCGCGCGAAACGGCTTCAGATCGTTCAAAGTCAGCGCCGTCCCCGCCTCCGTCAACCCGTAGCCGTTGACCACTGGAATTCCCAGCTCATAAAAGAACTGCATGGTCGAAGGCTCCATGAACGCGCCGCCCGTGATCAGGGCCAGCAACTCCCCGCCAAACGCACGATGCACCGCCGGCAACAGCGCGCGGCTCACTTTCACCCGTGGTCTGCTTCGCGTCAGCATTTTATTGAGCCCGATCATGCGATTCAGGATTGTGCGCTTCCATGCCGGCAACTCGTCGAACTTCGCCCGTAACCCACGCTCTAGATTCTTCACGATCATCGGCACCAGCGATACATACGTAATCCGGTAGCGCACAAAGGCGTCCCGCACAAACTCCGGACGCAGGGTTCGCAAATGCACCACGCACGCCCCACATACAAACGGCCCAATGAATCCCACCATGAAATCAATGGCATGGTTCGTCGGCAGAATGCTCAAATACCGCACCCCGGGCCAGAATGGATACCACGCCGTCAACGCCCGGCACTGCTCCAGATAGTTCTCATGGGTCAGCACGCAACCCTTGGGCCGCCCGCCCGTGCCCGAGGAATACACAATGCAGGCCACATCTTCCCGCCGCCGCATCACAAAATCGGGCGCGCCCTTGCGCTTGAAGTCTTCCCATCGGAATCCGCCGGCCAGGTCCACGCCCAGCGGCGCCTCCGTCACCAGCACCAGCGCTGTTCTGATCTTTTGGAACTCCGGCGATTGCGTAATCGCCCGCCACAGGTAATACTCCACCACCAGCACCTTGGCGTTCGAGTGCGCAAGCAGTTGCAATTGCTCGGCCGGGGTCAGTTTGTAATCCAGTGGGACCAGCACCCCGCCGCTATAGAAAATCGCGTACGCCGAAATCAGCCACTTCGACTGATTCGTCATGAGGATGGCTGCGCGATCGCCGGCATCGAAGTCCGCGTCTTCCAGCGCCCGCGCCAAGGGTAAGCTGATCTCTTTGAAGTCGGAGTAGGTAAGCCGCGTCTTCTCCCGCTCGCGATCCGCCTCGATCAGGCAAGTCTGGCCGGAAAAACGCTCCAGCGCGTCGCGCAAAGCAGCGCCGAGACAGCTATATTTTTGGAGATCGAGCATTAAAGACTAATTTCACCACAGAGGCACAGAGACACGGAGAATAATGAGTTTACCCGCACACTAGAATGGCAAAATCGCAGCCCGCAAACAAGGGACTGGCCCGCTTTTTCTCCGTGCCTCAGTTCCTCCGTGGTGGATTTCTCTCTAGAGTCTTGCCTGAATCTTCCCCGCCAGCGTGCGAAAGTCGGAAACTCCTTGCAGCTCATAATCAGGCAACTCCACGCGAAAATGATTTTCCAGCTTCGTCAGCAGATCGAGCGTCTGCAAGCTGTCAATTCCAAGCGTCTTGAAAAAGTCATCGTCAGGAGCAAGTTTTTCCCGCGCCACCTTGAAGTGGGCCGCGGCAAGACTCAGTATTTCGTCCAGTGTCTGATCAGTGGTATTCATGAATGTTTGTCATCCTGAGCGAAGCGAAGGACCCCATCTACTCGGCGCTCGCCATTCTGCGCGAGTCAAGGCAAATACGGTTGTGCATCCGTGCTCTCCACAAACTTCCGCAATCCCGCCTGCACGGCCGGGCGCGCAAACAGCTCGCAAAACATATCGATCTCGCGCCGCAGTTCTTCATGCGGAATGGGCTTGATAAACTTTTTCGCCGCTGCAGCCGTCGCGCGATCAAACTTCCCTAGCTGCAGAGCCGTAGCCCGCGCGGCTCGCAGCGCCTCGCCTTCGCCCACCACCTGGCTCACGAGTCCGACCTGCTGCGCCTTGGTCGCATTGAAGCTGCGTCCCGTCAGCAAGAGATCTCTCACGACGGCGTTCCCCAAATCCCGCTTCAGACGCGGGATTCCGCCGAAGCCCGGAATCAACCCTAGCCTCAGCTCCGGAAAACAAAACCGCGCCATCTTGTCCGCGATAATCAAGTCGCAAGTCAGCGCCAGCTCGAAGCCTCCTCCGAACGTCACCCCATGCACTGCTGCAATCGTGGTCAAAGGCACGGAATCAATCAGATTCAATACGCGGTGGATGCGTTCCAGAAAATCCCGCACACCCTTAACCGCTTCCGTTTTGTCCATCGTCTGCGACCGCCGGTACAGTTCGCGCAAATCGGCTCCTGCGCAAAATCCAGGCTTCAGCTCGCTATGGATAATTAGCGCATGCGACTCCGCCTGCATGTCCTCCAACGCGGCTGCAAATTTCTCAAGCTCATAGAGCGAAACTGATCCTAGTTCGTTGCAAGGCTCACGATGCAGCGCCAGTTCGATCACGCCGTCGGCAAGCGTCCAGGATAAGGCACTCCCCGCGGCCCTCCCAGCACCCCGGCCCGCAACACGAGGCTCGGAACTTCCATGGTGCACGATGCCTTTAGTGGTTTGCATCAAACCGCCTGTTTCACCCTGTACATCTGTTCGATCTCATTCTTCATCTGAGCCGCTATCACGTCCCGCTTCAGCTTTCCATTTACCGTTAACGCGCCGTTTTCAATCGAGAACGCTTCCCCGCTCACCCAAAATGCCCGAACCTGCTTGTAATGCGGCAATTCAGGATTCACCGCATCCAGCGCAGCTTGCACCGCTTCTTGCGACGCGCTCCCGGTCACAATCGCCGTCAAGTAACCCCGGCCGTTCCCCACCAGAACCACCTGCTGCGCTGCTGGCAAGTTTTTCGCTATCGCACTTTCTATTGGCTCCGGAGAAATCTTGTGTCCTGATCCCAGCACAATCAAATTCTTGATCCGCCCGGCAACACGCCAGTTCCCCGCCGCGTTAACTTCGCCTTGATCGCCGGTATGAAACCACGCATCGCGCAAAGCCTCCGCCGTTTGCTCCGGACGGTTCCAGTATTCTTTGAAAATATTAGGTCCGCGCACCAGAATTTCATCATGCTCGCCCAACTTCATCTCCATGCTCGAAATCGCAGGTCCCACGCGCCCCACCTCGACCCGGTTCGGATCGTCCATCGTGCAAATCGCGGTTGTCTCGGTCAGGCCGTAAACTTGCAGCACACGAATTCTCAGCATCATGAAATAAAGCTGCGTCTCCGGATTCAGCGGCGCCGACCCGCAAATCAGCGCTTTCAGATTTCTCCCGATCATCTTTTTGCGGATCGCGGGAAAGACCAGCGCGTTCGCCAGACTCAGCCACATGGCATCGCCTGCTCTCGGTTGGCCATCCTGCCTCCGCGACCAAGCGCCTTTCGCTCGCGCATAAATCGCCTGGGCGACGCCGCCGGTCTGCCACAATTGTTCATCCACGGCCCGCCGCATGCGCTCCAGCAACTGCGGCACGTTCAGAAAATAATCGGGAGCGACAGCTCTCATATCATTCGCAATCTTGGCCAGGTCCATGTTGATGGTGACCAGGCTTCGTCGCTTCAGAAACGTCAACAATGCGATCCACGACGCCGCAAACGTAAATGGCAAGTAATGAAAGACGCGATCTTGGCCCGCCAATCTGGAAGGCGAAGCCGACATCAACTGATCTAGCCGCTCCGCCGTCCTGTCCAACATGAAGCCCACATTCGCCGCGGTCAGCACCACACCTTTGG
The DNA here is from genome assembly GCA_963702775.1 of uncultured Acidobacteriaceae bacterium. Lineage (GTDB taxonomy): Bacteria > Acidobacteriota > Terriglobia > Terriglobales > Acidobacteriaceae > Sulfotelmatobacter. The sequence continues at coordinate 293,511 of CAVPDX010000008.1, read as the reverse complement.
CTTCGCCTGATGTTCCGGAAGTGTAGATGATTGTTACCGGACCGTCATTTCCCACCTGCGGCCGATCCAACTGCACTCCATCCACGCCTGCGAAGATTTCATCAAACAAGAACTGCTGCGGGGCATCCGGCCAACTCTGCGCGATCCCATCCCGCAACCCCGCGTCCCCGCAGCAGAGAATCGTCGGTGTGCAGTCCATCATCATCGCGACCAACTCCGCCGGCGACTGCCGCGAGTACAGCGGCACCACGATCAGTCCTTCCGCCATGAGCGCCAGATCCATCGCCACCCAGCGAATGCTGTTTGCCGCCAGGAGCCCGCACCTGTCGCCCTTCGGCAAACCTCTCGAAGCTATAAACGTTCGTGCCTTGCGGACCAACTCCAGCAACTCGCCGCCGGTCACGCCCGTGATTTCGCCGCCACGAATCTCGGCAAGAATCCGCGTATCGGCAGCCGCCTGGAGCTGCGAAAATATTTCTCCGATGAATGGAATGAGTGTACTCAAAGCCTGGATTGCAAAATTGAATCGGTTTTCTTTGCGACCTTTTCGGACTTCGGCGCCCTTCGCAGTTAAGAGCTTTTTGAGCTGCGCGAGCCGATTAGCTGTAAGCCGCCACCAAATCCCGCAAACCGTTACTCATTGGCGGCAAGTAATCCTCCCAACTCCATTCTCCCCGGCGCGTCGGAAACTCGGGATACCTTCTTTGCACTTCCTCCTCAAAATACACGCCCATGCGCGCCATCACTTTCAAATTCTTGACAACCGTTTTAGCAATTCCGGCGGCAATTGCCTCGCCCTCACAACTGAGTTTCTCCAGAGCCGTCAGCAGCTTCGCTTCAAGATCGGGATCGTCCACGGTCATCAGCAAATCCTGATGTCCTCGCTCCCCCATTAAGTTCCGAATGCGTTCGTCCATCGTGATTCCCGCTGACGGCACCAGCGCGGGCATCGAGGTCACGATCCCGTGATACCGCGATGACGCCATCATGTGGCACGACCGCAAAATGCTTACCAGTTCGTACATGTTGTATTCGTCCGAGGTCAGCACTGGCACGCCGCCGAGCTTTTCTGCAATCCGTCTTGCCGGACGTGCGTCTAATCTTTCCGTCGCGGCCAGAATCACGAAAACATTCTTCCTCTTGCGGAACGCATCGACCGCATTCGCAATCGCCGTCCAATATTTCCGATACGCCTCATCCGCCGCCGGCCCCGAATTATGAAAATACACGGTGCGGTAATGGCTGTCCTTATAGGCGCCGGTTAAACTTCGCACCGCATACTTCGCGACCGAAGCTTTCACCGGCCATTCAAACGGATTAATCGGGCACACCACAAGTACCGGCGTCCGCCCATCCCAGCCCACTTTTCTCAACACGCTCTGCCCGTATTCCGGCGGTCGCGGTTCAAACGTCCACGCCGTGTCGGTTCCCAACTCAGTCGGCACGCCCAGCTCGCGCAACACTCCTCGCGATTCCTCATTTCGTGTAATTACAAATGACTTTCGGCAATACCGCCCGCACATTTTCGCCACCAGCGGATCCATGTGGCCGGCTTCGGCGCCATAGCCCACGGACAACTTATTCTGGGCCGCTGCAATGCCCAGCGATCCGATCATCATCGTGGTGAGCGCATTGGCGAACTTGCTCTTGAACATTGACCCTTCGCACGCCACCACCCCATCATGCTTCGGCACTTCATTCGCCAGGAATGGCGGAAAAATGTCGGGCAGATGCACCTGCTTTGTACCCTCGAAGTATCCGCGCGAGAAATCGACGTTCTGGCTCATCACGCTGAACTCCACGCGATCCGCACCCAGAATGTGCCGGATCTGCCGCAGCATCTCTTCCACGCGCACATCCGATCCCATATTCCGCGTACCGTTGTAGCCCGCAAACAGAAGCTTCAGTTTCCCGCCCGGCTTCCAGCGACCGCCCTGGCCCAGCATCCATCCCGCCTTGGCGCGCTCGATCGAGCTGCTTACCCAGGCTTCCAGAATAAAGTCCATCATGCCGCCGTTCCTCCCGCAGCCGCCGGCCACGGCCGGTACTTGTACGCGAAGTCATTCTCCCGGCTGAACTTCAATAACGGATAGCAATACTCGGAGAACGGCACAGGCTTTTTGCCCAACTCCTTCGTCACCCGCGTATTGTCGAACACCGTGTTCCACACCAGATACGGCATAAACACCTTCATCAGCGACGCACTTCTTCCAATTGTTCCCTTTCGGTTCGCGAGAAAATTCACCGACCCCGCGAATGGACTTTCCGCCACTGGCACAAACACCGGCGAGCGCTTATTCTGTGCAGCCGCTAAAGCCCTGGTGATCTCACGAAACGTCTGAGACCCAACTCCCGACGAAAGATGATAAGTATCGTGCTCCGGATGCTCTTTCTGATGCAGCGCCGCAATCGCTTCGGCGACAAAATCCACATTGACAATGTCGATCTTGTCGGTCGGACGAAATGGCAGCACCGGCAAGCCTGCCAGAAACACAAAAGCCTTTACCATATCGAACTGCGTAGTCTCCGCATAGCGGCTGTCGCCCAGCACAATGCTCGGACGGAAAATCGTCTTCGGCGTCTCCGGCAGCAGCACCCGCATCATGTGCTCGCCAAATTTCTTGGTTCGCGCATACGGATCGTAATCCGACCGCTCCCAGTCAATCGACCGGTCCTCGGCGACGACTTCGTTTTGCCGCTTGCCGGCCACCGCTACCGTGCTCACCTGGCTGAAGCGCCTTAACCCGTGATAATGCTCGGCGTGGCGCGCCAGCGTCAACACCTCGAGCGTGCCCCGCAGATTCACATTCAAGCAGCTCTTCTCCGATTTCCGGTTCAGCGAAGCCGCGCAGTGAATTACCGAATCACTGGTGTGAACCAACCGGTCATATTCGTCGCGACCCAGTCCGAAGCCGGGCTCCGTCAAGTCACCGCGAAACACGCGCACCCGGGTCTGCAACAATTCGTAAAACTGTGGGAAGTCCAGATGCAGTTGCAGCGCCTGCCATAGCCGCCCTTCGGCCTCGCCAACATCCCGCGCCCGCACCAGCACATTCAAAGCCGCGCCATGATTCTGCAGCAAATTCGCCGCCACATGTGCGCCAATGTATCCCGTAGATCCCGTCAAAAATATTGCCATTCACCGATTCCGTTTCTTTGTCGCCACTGATCTGTCGCCAGCTACTACCCAGTTTTTTCAGAGGCCCTTGGGTGGCGCAGCGCTTTCAGCGCTGTGATAAAGTCTTTACAAGAGGATAGGCCTTAGCCCTGAGGTGCGATCTTCACCACGTTCCCCTCATGTCCCGGTCTTCACCGTCTCTCCATTCTGCAAACTCCGCGCCGGACGCGCGTCCAGCGGCCTGCCTTCAATCAACGGATAAGTCCATTTCCGCAGGGCCGGAATATGCACATTGATCCAGTAATCCCACCAGTCGAGCATCCGAGCCTTGTATCCGAACTCCTCCTGCTCGTCCGCTACCAGCGCGTGCGAAAGCTTCTCCACATTGTCCGCCGCGAAGTCGTGCTCGTTAAACAGGATGAACGGCTCGAACAACTCAATCAGTTTCTCCACCCGTTCCAGATTTCTCTCCGTCTTCACCAGGGGCATCTTCTTCAACGGCAGCGGCGACATGATCCGCTGAATCGACTTCACAATCGCCTTCTGTGCCGGCGCCGACATCCGCTGGTACCGTTCCTTGGATACTGGAATCGCATCGAACCGCAGCCGGAGCCACGATTCCAGGCCTTCCTGCGCCCGGTAGTGTTTGCGATGCGCCAGCGACGTCAGCTCGATCGACCGCCCCATGTCGCAAGGATTCGTCGCCGAAGTCGCCAACTGATACAACTGGTCATGCCGCCGTTCCACGATCGCCGCCGCGATCAGGGTCATCCCCGCGCACACCGCGTCTACCGGGATAATGTCCAGCCGCTTACTTTCATTCGACGGCAACTGCCGGAAGTAGGTGCCTAACAAATAGGACAGAGACGCCGATGTGTTGATTCCCTCGTTCCAGCCCTGGAACGGCTTCGCTACCGAGGTCTCGACAATCGCGGGACGAACCACGGCAATCGGCAAACCCACCCCGTACTTCACAATCAGCGATTCCGCCAGACTCTTGGTGAGGGTATAAGTATTCGGCCAGCCCAACTCTTTCGCCCGTCGCGTCCCGGCTTCGGTCAGGTACGTCTTCAACCATCGAATCCGGTTCTTACGGATCTGATTGTCGAGGGCCGCTCCCTGCAATCCCTTCGCTGCATGTTCTTTCGCCAGCGATTGCATCTTCAGTCCGGCCGTTATTTCCGCACCCTCAGCCTGCGCTTCCGCCTGGGCAATCACGTTATGCAGCGTCTGCCATTCCTGCTCGGCATCAAAATCCACCACCCGGTGCGGGTTGTAATTCGGAGTCAGTTTTTCCGTTACTCGTCCATCGCGCTCGCCGGCGACATAGCAGGTCGAGAGATGCAACAGCCCCGCGCGATCCGTTCCACGCACAAACTCCAGGATGTTCAACACCGCATCTGTGTTGGTCGCCAGCGCATCCCGCAGGTCTGGATTGAAGTCTGTCAATCCCGAACTATTCACGATCAAATCAAGATTTCTCTGCAGCCGGCGCGCCACCTCGGCATTCAGCCCCAGGCCCCCTTGCGTGACGTCTCCTTCCACCACCTCCACTTTGTCCCGCAGATACTCGCCAAGACCGGCGCCGTACGAATCAAAAAGCGAATCGAAGACCGGCGATTCTTCCACGATCTTTTCAAACCGCCGCACCGCCGGATTCGACTTCTGCCGCCGGATCAGCAGATAAATCCGCCCGATCTCCGGCAACTCCATCAGCGTGTTTGTCAGCCAAACCTTCCCAATAAATCCGGTGACCCCGATCAGCATCACATGCTTGCCGGTTAGCGCCCGGCGCACGGAGAACCCCCCGGCTTGACGTTGCCCCTCGAAATCTACGATCGGGCGCTCCCGGTCCACCGGTTCCCGGCCGGCCCCAATCACGGCTCCCCGCAGGTCTTCCAGCGTGATGTCTAATTGCCGGGCCAGCGTTTTTGGCGCCCGCCGGCCGTCCGGACTCTGCTCCCGGAGCAAAGCAAATCCTCCCCGTGGCCGGATCACCGGCTCCAGCAGCCTTCCCGTCGCTACGCCATCACGAAACTCCAGCCGGTTGGCCACGATTCGCTTGACTCCAAGATGCTGCGCCAGCGGCTTCATCACGTGGTCTAGTCCCTGGCTCACCAGCACCACGTCCGCGCCCGTGCGCACAAGTCCTTGCACGCGCTCCACGCCATGCGCTTTCAAACGAGGCTTCAATTTGTATTGGAAATATTCTTCGCCCAATAGATCCAGCCGGTCGCGACTAACACCTCGCAATGCCGTGTGCACCACGCGCGTCGCAAACTTGCGATTGGTGGAATACAGAACCGGGCGCAATGCCGCCATCACGAAGATCAGCCCACGCCGCCACCAGCGCTCGACGAAGGTCTGCGCGTTCCAGGTAAAGAACGCCACCGGCTCGACCACCGTCAGATCAAGCAGACTTCCCTCTACGCGCCAATACACGGTGGGGGATACCACAGCCGACGCTCCCGGCTTGTGGTTTGACGGTTCCAGTTGGTTTGACGGTTCCAAAATATTCTTCGTCCGCAGCACGCCCTTCCGCGCAACGATTCCGCGGGCCCGGGCAGACGAATCTTCTATTGTAAACAATGCGCCCGCGCCCGCGAAGCCTTTGATCCAGCCAGCCTCGACCAGCCAGATTGGCCAATACGTAGAGTGTAGCCGTCCCGGTCCTCGACGCGGACTTCTCCTTGGGGCATGTAGTCAGGATAGGTAACAGGCGAGACCTGGACACCTGCCAGATGCCCTAACCGGGATCGCCTCAGCCGTCAATTCTTGCCTCCCGCAACTGCTTGACTGCGGTCTCGGAACTGACCGGCGAGTAATACACCTCCTTGAACGTATAGGAGCGGGCCTTGGCGGCGATGACCGGCATGATCTCGATGTGCCAGTGGTAGTCGTCGTCAATCGTCTTCCAAAACCCCAGCGCCTTCGAGGGATGCAGACTGTTGGGCGACGTGTGCAGCACGAGATGGAAACCTTCCGTGAGACAGCGGATGCGCTGCAGCGTGTGACGCAGCAACGCGGCGAGATGGACCCGCAGCCCCGGTCTTGACAGCCCCGTGCGCTCGAAGGAGGAGTCATGGTTGCGGGGGATGATCCAGGTTTCGTAAGGCACGCGGGGCGCGTAGGGCCCGATCGCGACATAATCGCCGTGGGCCTCAATCACCCGCGAGGCCTGCCGCTCCTCTTGCGTGAGAATATCGCAGAAGACGCAGCGTTCCTTGCTTTGGAAATACTCCCGACCTGCCCGCAATTCGTAGAGGACACGCCGGGGCACGAACATGGTGGCAGTGAGTTGCGATGTGGGATGCGCAAATTCCTGTCCGGCATTGGTGCCGTGGTCTTTGAAAAGGCTGACGTACTTTATCCGCGGGTCCCGCTTGAGATCCATGATGCGTTCGGCGGCGAGACGTAAGAACTGCCCGATCTCTTCGTCGCTGGCCTGCCAGAGCTGGCGGTCATGCCGGGGATTCTCCACCAAAACTTCGTGTGCGCCAACCGAACTCATGCGGTCGTAAATGCCGTCGCCGCGGCGTCCGGGCTCGCCTTCAATGTGGTAAAGCGGTGTGGGGTGCACAACCGAGCGCGCCGACCAGTCCGCCGTGCTGGGTACCGCGGCGATGACTTGCGTAGCTTCCGGCGAATCTGGGCAGAACCGGCAGACGGTTTCAGGACGCGGTGCAGGTTCAGCCGCGTCGTCTCCGGTTATGACCCAGGAGCGGGTGATGGGATCTTTGCGTAGTTCCATATATCAGCTAAACATTGCGGGAGAAGCCGCGTCAACTGCCATTTCCGTCAGCGCACCCCGAGCGCCAGCACCCGAGGGAGTGGACTTGTTATAATCCGCGCCAAGCCCACTGTCCCGTTTTGACGAATGACCGAGCCGTCCACTCCGCTGATGCGGCAATATGCCGCGGTCAAAAAAGAACATCCCACCGCACTGCTGTTCTTTCGCCTGGGGGATTTCTACGAACTCTTCTTTGATGACGCCATTGTCGCCTCCAAAGAGCTGCAGATCACGCTGACCTCGCGCAATAAAGAGAAAGGCATCGCAGTGCCGATGTGCGGAGTGCCCCACCACGCGGCGGAAGGCTATATTGGAAAGCTCATCCGCAAGGGCTTTAAGGTGGCCATCTGCGAGCAAATGGAAGATGCGCGCCTCGCGAGGAAACAGATTGGCACCAAGTTGGTCCGGCGCGAAGTAACGCGAGTGGTGACGCCCGGGACGGCGGCCGATTCTTTACTGGGATCGGAAGAAAATAACTTCCTGGCAGCCCTGGCTCAGGTGGGAGAGCGTGTGGGCTTTGCGGCCCTCGATCTTTCGACTGGAGAGTTTCGCGCGACCGAATTTTCGGGTGACAATGCTCTGCGCCGAGTGCAGGAGGAACTGGAACAGCTGCGACCGAAAGAATTGCTATACGGCTCAGCGGCGCCGCTGTTCGATACCAGAACCAGCCGATGCTTGCTCACGCATCGAGCTCACGAGTCAGCGCCTCAGCCTCGGGCATCTGGCGCCATGTGCGCGGAAACTCCGCTCGACGACTGGATCTTCGCGCCCGACCATACGATTCCGCTGCTGGAAAACCATTTCGGCGTTCTATCGCTAGAGGGATTCGGCTTGGCGGGCCGGACCGCGGCAGCGGCCGCGGCGGGGGCGATTCTCTACTATGTGCGCTCGACGCAGCGCGGATCGCTGGACCACGTTGACCGCATCGGCTGGTACGAGCGGCAGAATTGCCTGGTGCTCGATGCGGTTACGGTCCGCAATCTGGAACTGATTGAGCCGCTATTTGCCGGCGCGGATGCGGGCGTCACCCTCTTTCGCTCGATCGATGCCGCGGTCACGCCCATGGGTAAGCGGCTCCTGCGGGCGTGGCTGCTTCGGCCATCGCTCGATCTCGCAGAGATCAACGCCCGCCTGGATGCGGTCGAAGCCGGCGTGAAGAATACCATCGCCCGGGAAGAACTGCGCCGCGCGCTCGACGGCGTGCTCGACCTGGAGCGCCTTTTGAGTCGCGTAACCCTCGAGACCGCGAATCCGCGCGATGTGTTGGCGCTGGCAGCGTCGCTGGCGAAAATTCCGGCTATCAAAACCGCCGTGGGACATTTGGCAGCGGAGCGGCTGAACACTCTACACGAATCACTCGACGAGCTAGCCGATCTGCGCGGCCGTATTGAAACCACGATCGTGCCCGAACCACCGCTGAGTTTCGCCGATGGCGGCGTGATTGCCGCGGGAGTAAATCGCGATCTGGACGAGTTGCGCGAACTCTCCCGCAACAGCAAGCAGGTGCTGGCACAGATCGAACAGCGCGAACGCGGGCGAACCGGGATTGCCTCCCTCAAGGTGAAATTCAATTCGATCTTCGGCTACTACATCGAGGTCTCGAAGCCGAACCTGCACCTGGTTCCACAGGATTATGAACGCAAACAAACTCTCGTGGGCGCTGAGCGCTTCACCACCCCCGAGTTGAAAGAGTATGAAGCCAAGATTCTCGACGCACAGGAGAAGATCGTCGAGATCGAGCGCCGGCTTTTCACCGACTTGCGCACGGCAATCGCTTCCGAGGCCAAGCGAATCCGGCAGACCGCGCTGGCGCTGGCCGAGGTCGATGTGCTGGCTTCGCTGGCGCACGTTGCCGCGCTACGGAACTACTGCAGGCCGCAAGTCGTTTCCTCGACGAATAGGACTTCGGTAGACCAGACTTTGGGCAATGGCGCTGCTGGCGACCTGGAGATCGTCGAAGGTCGCCATCCTGTGATCGAGCAGCAAGAATTGGCTGGGGGCAGCGAACGTTTTGTGCCCAACGATCTTTACTTGAACGCGACCACGCACACGATCCTGCTGCTGACTGGGCCGAACATGGGCGGCAAATCCACTTACCTCAGGCAAACGGCGCTGATCGTGATCCTGGCGCAGATGGGTTCGTTCGTTCCCGCCCGCTCGGCGCGGCTAAGCGTGGTCGATCGTGTCTTCACCCGCATCGGCGCCAGCGACAATCTAGCCCGGGGGCGCTCGACCTTCATGGTCGAGATGACGGAGACGGCCGCGATCCTGCATACCGCAACGCCGCGCTCGTTGATCCTCCTGGATGAAGTGGGCCGCGGCACTTCGACTTACGACGGCCTGGCGATTGCTTGGGCCGCAATCGAGTATTTGCACGCGCGAGTGCGGGCCAAGACTCTGTTTGCCACACACTATTTCGAGCTGACGGAATTGGCCGCGCAGCTCACCGGAGTGAAGAACTATCACGTCTCGGTAAAGGAAACCGGCGGCGGCATCGTCTTTCTCCGCAAGGTTGAACCGGGCACTGCCGACCGCAGCTACGGCATCGAAGTGGCTAAGCTCGCCGGGCTGCCGAATGAAGTGATCACGCGCGCGCGCGAGGTGCTCGATGAGCATGAATCCGTCGAGCGGCTGGCGACGGATCATCTTTCGCCCGGAGCCACGACTCCGCCAACGCAGTTGACCATCTTCACTCCGCTGTCGCAACCAGTTCTGGAGAAGTTGCGCGAAGTAGACTTGAACCGCCTTACGCCTTTGGAAGCGTTGAATCTGCTGGCGGAGTTGAAGAAGCAGATCGAATAGGACTTGCAACAGACTAAACGGCGTCAGGGAGAGTCCCATGTTCGAGAGCGCAACTAACAGCGATCGAATAGTGAACGCAAAGGTGGGCTTCGTGCTCGCAGCCGTCATTTGCATCGCGATCTTGTCGATATGGAATCTCGTTTTGATGCTCGCACAACCCGGCAGGATGCCACGCCCGTCGCTCGCTCTGGTCGTGGGCGCGATCTTCTGCGCCGCTGGCATCTTCCACTCTAGAGCAATGCCGTTGAGGCTTGCCTTCGCCATGGCTGGCACTCAATTTACTGTTCGCGCCGCCCTGTGGCTCGCTGGCGCGCACCGCGCCTTGCAGCGAGTCGCTGCACTCGGCGGAGAAATGCTCGCCGCGTTGGCTGCGATCATAGTGATCTTTGTGATAGCGAAATGGCTTGGCTCTGCTGTTCATCTGCGTCCTCCATCTGATCGAGAGAACCCCACTCCGTGACAGCCCAGAATCATATCGGCCAGTTCCTGATCGTCGGCTTCGACGGCACTGAGATGGCGCCGCGCCTCAGTTCCCTGCTCAAGCGGCTGCAGCCCGCGGGAGTGATTCTGTTCGCGCGCAACATTAGGACTCCCGAGCAGACCTGGCGCCTTCTGCGCGAGTGCCAGAAGTGCGTGTCGATTCCGCTCTTTACCTGCGTCGATCTCGAAGGCGGAAGCGTCGACCGCTTCCGCGAAGCGCTCGCGCCAGCGCCCTCAGCGTCCGAGGTATTCGCCACCGGCGACCGGAAGCTTTTCCGCAAGCACGGACACCTGATCGGAGAGAACTGCCGCGCTCTGGGATTCAACGTCGATTTCGCCCCGGTGTTAGATTTGGCATTCGAAGCCTCGCGCAGTGTACTGAGTTCCCGGGTGGTCTCGGCGAATCCGCGGGAAACGGCCGCCTACGCTCGCGAGTTCCTGGCTGGACTGCGCGCCGCTGGTGTACTGGGATGTGGCAAGCACTTTCCCGGCCTGGGCGAGGGCACGCTCGACAGCCATCAAAACCTGCCGGTGATTGAGAAGTCACTGAAGAAACTCTGGGCTGAGGACATACTCCCTTATCGCCTGCTGCGCACGCAAATGCCGATGGTGATGATCGCGCACGCCGCGTATCCGCAAGTCACGCACGATCAGAGTCCCGCTTCGCTCTCGAAGCTGTGGATTACCGACATCCTTCGCAAGCGAATTGGCTACCGCAACCTGATCGTTTCGGACGATCTCGAAATGGGCGGAGTCCTGGCGGCGGCTCCGGTAGGCAAGGCCGCGGTCGAGCACATCCGCGCGGGCGGAGATTTGCTTCTGATCTGCCGCCATGAGGAACACATTGCGCAGGCTTATGAAGAGCTGGTGAACACGACAGAGCGCGACCCGAAGTTCGCCACACGCGCCGAAGAGGCGGCGCGACGAGTATTGGTATTCAAGAAGAAGTCGGCGAAGATTTTGCGCCAAACCAAGTCACCTTCCGCCGCAACCGTGGAAAAGCCTTCCCGCAAGCTCTGGGAATTTGGCGAGCAAGTGCGGCTGGAGGCTCTGAATCGCCAAGAGGATTCGGGACCGCCGCGAACATGAAGAAGAAACCCATGATCGTGGCGGGAGTGATGAGCGGAACCTCCGCTGATGGCATCGACGTTGCGTTGGTGCGGATGAGCGAAAGTCGGGGAGCATCTTTCGAATTGCTCGGGCACGCCGAATATCCTTACCCAAAGAAGGTTCGCACGGCCGTGCTGGCAGCGATGAATGCGCCGCGAGCCAGCGTGCCCGATCTCGCCCGGCTGAATTTTCTTTTGGGCGAACTTTATTCCGAAGCAGTTCTCGCCACCGCGCAACAGTTTCACGTCAAAGTGGATCTGATCGGCTGCCATGGGCAAACGCTTTATCATCAGGGCGAGCGGCAGCGTTTTCTCGGACGCAAATTAGCGGCCACGTGGCAGGTGGGTGAGTCGGCGATCGTTGCCGCGCGAGTCGGCGTGCCCGTGGTTTCGGATTTCCGCCCCGCAGACATGGCGGTTGGCGGCAAGGGTGCGCCGCTGGTTCCTTTCCTCGACTACATGCTCTTCCGCGACACGCGGGTGGGAAAAATCGTGCAAAACATTGGCGGCATTGCAAACCTTACCGCCATCCCTGCAGACGCGCCGGCGAACGATGTAATCGCGTTCGATACCGGACCCGGCAACATGGTGATCGACGCCCTCGCCGAGAAGTTGTTCGCTCGGCCGTTCGATCGCGGCGGAAGAATTGCGGCTTCCGGAGAAGTGCTCGATCCGGTCGTCAACAAAATATTGCGGCGGACTTTTTTCCGGAGACACCCTCCCAAGACCGCGGGACGCGAGGAATTCGGCCGTGACTTTGTGCGCGACTTTCTGCAAACCTGTCAAGGTTGCCAGAAGCAAGATATTATGGCCACGGCCACCGCTCTGACCGCGAAATCGATTGCCAACGCAGTGCAACGATTCGTCTTAAACAACTCCAACTCCACGCGATGGCGGACGTTTCACGAAATAATTATTTCCGGTGGAGGAGCGAAAAACTCAACGCTCGTGGCCATGTTAACTCGCGAACTCGCGCCGCTCAGATTGCGTCTGCGATTCTCGGACGAATTCGGCCTGCCCTCGGCCGCAAAAGAGGCGGTAGCCTTTGCGGTTCTGGCGCACGAAACCTGGCACTGCCGGGCCTCGAACATTCCATCGGCAACGGGGGCGACGCGCGCCGCGGTGCTGGGTAAAATTGCATATCTGTAGAATTCGTAAGACCACTGGTAAACGATGCCGATTTACGTCTCAATGCTCCGCGGAATTAATGTTGGCGGCCACAAGCGAATCAAGATGGACCAGCTTCGAAGATCGTTCGAGGACCTGGGGTTCGAGCAGGTCCAAACTTATATTCAAAGCGGAAATGTTGTTTTCAAAGCCGGAAAACTCTCTACAGTCAAACTGTGCAACAAGATCGAGAAACAAATCCTCAGCGATTTTGGATTTCCGGTCCCCGTCATCTCGCGCAGCATCGACGAAATGACCAAGACGATCGAAGGCAACCCCTTCCTGAGTGAGCGCGGGGTCGACCAGGAAAAACTCCATGTCATGTTCCTGTCCGAGGCTCCTGCACCAGCCGCTCTAAAGAAGTTGGCGGACTTGACCGCCGCGCCAGATCAGTGCCGCGCTTCCGGCAGAGAGATTTATTTCTACCTGCCCAATGGAGTTTCCCAAAGTGTTTTGATGAAAAGCCCGGTGGACCGGATTTTGTCCGTTGTCACCACTACGCGAAACTGGAAAACCGTCAACAGCCTCCACCAGATGTGCCAGGACTGCCGCTGATGCGAAATGCCGTTTCAGTTCTAGTCCCGCTTGCGTTGGCGTTTCTCCTGCCCTCCTGCTCCACGAAGCCTGATCCCAACACTCTGGTGATGGTGATCGAATCGAGCCCTACGAATCTCGACCCGCGCGTGGGAATCGATGCGCAGTCGGAGCGCATCGACAGCTTGATTTTCGACTATCTCCTCACACGCAGCGCGAATCTGAATGTCGCGCCGGGCCTGGCCGAGCGCTGGGAGGTTCCCGATCCTCTCACTTACATTTTTTACCTGCGTCACGGAGTAACTTTTCACGACGGCCGACCTCTCACCTCGCGCGACGTGAAATGGACCTTCGATTCGCTGCTCAGCGGGAAGATTCGCAGCACTCGGGCGTCGGCATATCACTTTGTCGATCACATCGATGCTCCGGACGATTTCAGAATCGTATTTCACATGAAGGAACCGGATGCCGGATTGCTGTGGAACCTGACGGAGGGAGCCATCGGCATCGTGCCCGCCGGCAGTGGAGACGAAATGTCGCGGCACCCCATCGGCTCCGGGCCGTTTAAGTTCGTCAGCGCCGAAACCGACAAAGAAGTAGTCATCGAACGCAACGACAACTACTGGGGCCAGAAAGTGAAACTGGCTCGCGTGCGCTTTGCCGTGGTGCCCGATGCAACCACCCAGGCTCTTGAACTGCGCAAAGGAACCGGTGATATTGCCAGCAATTCCCTCACGCCAGATACCGTGATCACGCTCGAGCGCGAACCTTTTCTTGCGGTCGAACGTGCTCCCGGTACCGAAGTTCAGTATCTGGGCTTTAACTTGCGCGATCCGATTCTAAAAGATGTACGCGTCCGCCAGGCCATCGCCTATGCCCTCGACCGGCGCCCCATGATCAAATATTTGTGGCGCGGCGAGGCGCAACCGGCGCATAGCGTTCTGCCCCCGCAAAGCTGGGCTTACAACGGGGACGTGCCGGTTTACGACCACGATTCCGCCAAAGCTCGCGCGCTTCTCGATGCGGCCGGCTATCCGGAGACGAACGGCGTGCGTTTCCACATCACCATGAAGACTTCTACTACCGAGAGCACGCGATTGATGGCGGCCGTTATGCAGCAGCAGTTGCGCGACGTAGGCATCGCGCTCGACATTCGCAGCTTCGAAGCGGCCACCTTTTTTGCCGATGTCACTCATGGAGCATTCCAGCTCTACGGGTTGCGATGGGTCGGAGGCAATCAGGATCCCGACATCTTCAGCGTGTTTCATTCATCGAGGTTCCCGCCGAACGGCGCCAACCGGGGCTACTATTTGAATCCGAAAGTAGACGCCCTCATCGACGAGGCCCGTCGCGAAGTCGATCCCGCCGTGCGCAAGCCGATCTATGCCGAACTGCAGCGCATATTAGCCGAAGAACTTCCCTACATCGATCTGTGGTATCTGGATAACGTTCTCGTTCACAACAAACGCGTGGTGAATCTGAAGTTGAACCCGGCGGGCAACTATGATTTCTTGCGTAGCGCGGAGTTGGTCAAGTGACGGCCATCGACGAATGGCTGCCGCAGTATCAGGTCAGCGCCAGCTATTCGATTCTCGTGCACGCCTCGGATGAAAAAACGTTCGCCGCTCTAAAGCACGCCAATTTCTCGGAGCTTCCCATCATTCGGATTCTGATGCGCCTGCGCCGTCATCGTATCGGCCGCGGCAGAGTTCCGGAGTCTGAGGCGCGCGACAGCGGGCGTGGTTCCTTCCTCGAGCTCGCAGAAGTTCCGCAGCGCGAGGTGGTGCTGGGTATCGTAGGCCGCTTCTGGAGGCCCGACGGCGGAGTCGTTCGCGGTCTCACGCCTGCCGAGTTCGCGGATTTTCACCGCGAAGGATATGCCAAGGCGGTTTGGAGTTTCTCGCTAGCACTCAAGGATGGCGGTACGCAGCTTACGACCGAAACGCGGGTACAGACCTTCGGCCGTTCCGCAACCCTGAAGTTCCGAGCGTATTGGCTCCTCGTCGGTCTTTTTTCCGGAGTGATCCGCAAAGCCATGCTGCGAGAGGCCAAACGAATCGCCGAGCGGCCCGCCGGAATTCGCGTGGTACCATCAAAGTTCGGCGGGCG
This sequence comes from uncultured Acidobacteriaceae bacterium, assembly GCA_963702775.1. GTDB lineage: Bacteria > Acidobacteriota > Terriglobia > Terriglobales > Acidobacteriaceae > Sulfotelmatobacter. Next base: position 278,402 of record CAVPDX010000008.1, on the reverse strand, counting down.
TCACCATGCGGATTCTCTTCATCGGCGACATTTTCGGACGGCCGGGACGAACCATCGTCAAAGACCGGCTTCCCGGCATCGTTCGCGACCACACCATCGACCTGATCATTGCTAACGGCGAGAACTCGGCGGCCGGTTTCGGCATTACTGGGGCGCTGGCGGAAGAACTCTTCGAGCTTAATATCGATGTCATCACCACGGGCAACCATGTCTGGGACAAACGCGAAATCATCGATTACTTCCAGATGGTCGAAGGCAACGGCCACGGTCCGCAACGGCGCGTGCTTCGTCCCGCGAATTATCCCGCCGACATGCCTGGCTGGGGCGTCTATGAGGGTCACAAGGGGAAAATTTCTTACGCCGTGATCAACCTGCAGGGGCGCGTGTTCATGGCTTCGAACGACGATCCATTTCGGATCGCCGACCAACTCTTGAAGAAAATCGAGGCAAAGGTCATCGTCGTGGACTTCCACGCCGAGGCCACTTCCGAGAAGATTTCCCTCGGCTGGTATCTCGATGGGCGCGTGACGGCGGTCGTAGGCACGCACACCCATGTGCCTACGGCGGATGAAAAAGTTCTTCCGCAAGGGACGGCCTACATCACCGACGTCGGCATGACCGGCCCTTACGACGGCGTGATCGGCGTGAAGAAAGAACTGGTGGTCAACAAGTTCCTCAATGGCATGCCGGTGCGCTTTGAGCCGGCCACGGGCGATGTCCGGTTGTGCGCGGTAGTGATTGCCTGCGACGAGAAAACCGGCAAGGCGCTGGATATCGAGCGGCTGATGCTGAGCTGAGCGACATTCTTGCAAGGAAGCGCATCTTTTTCGTTCTCACGAGCTGTGTGCTGCATCCCCTGCTGCCCATTTAGACCAAAGGTACGGGCACCACTAGCTATTCGCGAGAACGAGGCGGCAAGTTAAAATCGAAACCAATGGAGCGTCTGCGGTTCATTTTCGTGGTGTGTCTGCTGGCCGCCACGCTGGGCCTTCCGGCGTTCGCAGGAGACGATGCGACCGCCGACGGTGCAATCATCTCGTGCGGCAACGGAGTGCCGGGCGGCCTCGACTGTGCTCCCACCAAGGATGATCTCAAGCAGGCCCGCAGCGCCTATAGCCACGGCATGAAGTTGGATCGCAAGCATCTGGAAGAAGAAGCCTTTGCCCAGTTCGATCGGGCCTCGCGGCTGGTTCCGCACAACATAAAGTTTCTCTCTGCGATGGAACTGACCAAGGCGCAGTTGGTGTTTCAGCACACGGAACGCGGCGACGCATTCCTCGCGGACGGCCAGCGGAAACAGGCTACAGCTGAGTTTCGCGCTGGCCTGGAACTTGACCCTGACAATGCCTACACGCTGCAACGCCTCGCCGAATCGTTGCGCGACCCGGCCGCGCCAGCGCCTGGTGGAATGGCGGCGTTGGCAGCCGATTCTGCAGAGATCCATCTTCAGCCTAAAGCCGAGCAGGCAACGTTTCATTACAGTGGCGAGGTTCGCGGCTTGTTCACCGAGTTGGCTTCAGCCTACGGAGTGACCGTGGAATTTGACGATTCGGTGAAATCGAAGCCGGTGCGTTTTAACATCGACGATGTTGGCTTCTTCACCGCCTTAGACCTTGCGTGCCGCGTAAGCAAGACCATGTGGACCGCGCTCGATGCTCACCAGGTGCTGATCGCGGAAGATAGCGCGGCAAATCACAAGCAATTTGATCGTATGTCGCTGGCCACATTTGCCCTTCCCGGAGGGTCCACGCCACAGGAGACCACCGAACTGGTTAATGCCCTGCGCAACGTCTGCGAATTGCAGAAAATAAATTCAGGCCAAATGGGCACCGTCGAAGTGCGTGCCCCACAGGCAGGCTTGGCGGCGTGTACCAAGTTGCTGGACCAATTGACCGGCGATCGCCCACAGGTATCACTCGATGTTGAGGTTTACCAGATCAGTCATAGCTTCACCCGCGAGATCGGCATGCACGTTCCGAATACTTTCAACATGTACAACATTCCGGTGGCAGCGCTCGCGGCGCTGGGTGGACAGAGCATCTCATCGCTGGTCAACTCGCTGATTTCTTCCGGCGGCATCAACGCCGCCGGCAGTTCGGCTCTGTCCGGGCTTCTGGCGCAACTGCAGAACCAGACCAGTGGAATCTTCAGCCAGCCCCTGGCTACCTTTGGCGGCGGCCTCACCTTCTCTGGAGTGAGCCTGGATCATCTCACGACTGCTCTTTCCCTTAATGAGTCGTGGGCACGCAGCCTGAGTCGCGTCACCCTGCGTGCCGGGCAAGGCAATGATGCGACCCTCCACGTGGGCGAGCGTTATCCGATTCTGAATGGAACCTACGCGCCGATTTATAACTCGTCAGCGATTGCGGGAGTGCTGGGCAATCAGAGCTATGTCGCGCCATTTCCCTCGGTCAGTTATGAGGATCTGGGCCTAAGCCTAAAAGCGAAACCGGTTGTTCACGGCAACCGCGATGTGAGCCTGGCGCTCGAACTGCAACTGCGGTCGCTCACCGGGCAGAGTGCGAATGGTGTTCCGGTGCTTTCCAACTCGGAATATAAGGGAAGCATACGGCTCCGCGATGGCGAACCGGCTGTGGTGGCGGGGGAAATCACCACCAACGATCAACGCTCGATGAGCGGCATCCCGGGAATTGCAGCCATCCCCGGCATTGACTGGGCGGTAAGCGACAACACCCGCATGAAAGAGAACGATGAGTTACTCATCATCATCACGCCGCACGTGGTGGCGAGCAAGAACCTCGCCACCGACGAGATTTGGGTGAGCACCCACTAGCAGCGGGCTCCGGGCTTCGGCCCTCAAGCTTCGGCGAATCCTTTCCTGATCGACGATGCTGAAAGTCTCCATTGAAAAGCCGAAGCCCGACAGCTGAAGCCCGAAGCCCAATTCACTTCTGTTTTGCGGCAAACTCCACCAGACTTTTCAGCGTGTCGGCAGGAACCTGGCTGACGTTTCCGATGCTGCGGCCATTGATAAACAGCGTCGGCGTTGCGTTCACATTCAGCGACTTCCCCAGGGCGATAGAAGCGTCCACATGTTCCTGGGTTACCGGAGTGCTCGCGCACACTGCAATGTCGGCGCCCTTCACGCCAGCACCATCGGCCAGCGCAGTCAACTTTTGATCGGCGTTTTCGGCCGTAATATCGCCCTGCGTTTCGTAGGTTTTGGCAATGAACTTCCAGAACGCATCATTGGATGCTTGCCCGACACAATCCGCGTAAGCCGCCCCTTTGGCCGCCCAGTTATGTATTGGCAGGGGAAAGTTCTGAAAGACGAAACGCGCGTTGGGCTCAGCTGCGATCAGTCCCTCGATCGCAGGTTGCGCGGCCTTGCATGCCGGACACTGCAGATCGCCGAACTCGACAATCATGACCGGAGCGTCTTTCGGCCCACGTGACGGACCCGTAACGCCCTTCTCCAGCTTCTTGTTTGCCGGATCAAACGGTTTGGCGCCGAAAGGAATGATCTCGCCCACCACGGCGTGCTCGCCGTCCGGAGTAACATAAAACCGGCTCGCTTGCTGGCCCTGAGGCGTGGCCATGACGATGTTCACTTCGGCAAGACCCGCCGCGGGCGCGGGTTTGATGCTGGAAATCTTCCAGCTCACCTGCGGATCATGGCCAAAGGTCTGCTGCAGAAAAGAATCTACGGTGGCTTCCGAAGGAAGGTTGACGGCCGTCCCGGGAGCCGGCTGGTCCGCGGTCCCGGCCTTTGCCGAGCTTTGCGCTGCCGCCAAACTGCCCGTAAACAAGAGAATTAGAATCAGATGAATAGAGCTGCGCATGGTTTCCTTTCAACTCAGTATTTAGAAGGACACGCTGGGAGCCTGTGACCAATCCCCTTCAGACCTCGCTCTTCGCGGCAATCGGAATACGGCGGCCATAGCCGAAAGCTTTTGCGGAAATCTTTATGCCGGGAGCAGCCTGCTGGCGTTTGTATTCGGCACGATCCACCATTCTGACCACGCGGCGCACCAACTCGATGTCAAAGCCATGATTGGCCGCGATCTGTTCGGCGGAGTGCGCGGCTTCCACGTAGTCCTCCAGCACGGCGTCAAGAATCTCGTAAGGCGGCAGCGAGTCACTGTCCTTCTGGTTGGGCCGTAACTCCGCCGACGGCGGCTTCTCCAGCGTGGCCTCCGGAATGACCGGGCGGCGTGAGTTCACGTAATGGCTGAGACGATAAACCAGAGTTTTCGGAACGTCCGAGATGACTGCCAGCCCCCCCACCATGTCTCCATAAAGTGTACAGTAGCCCACGCCGAGTTCGCTCTTGTTGCCGGTAGAAAGCACAATGGCGCCGAATTTGTTGGAGAGTGCCATCAGCAGCGTGCCACGGGCGCGCGACTGGATGTTTTCCTCGGTAACATCCTCCTTCTGTCCCGCAAAAACCAGCTGCAAGGTCTCCCGGTACGCTTCAAATGCGCGATTGATGGGAAGCAACTCGAAGCGGATGCCGAGGTTCCTGGCCAGCGCCCGGGCGTCATCGATCGAGCCGGGCGAAGAATATGGACCGGGCATGCCTACGCCGAACACGTTCTCCGGACCGACTGCGTCGGCTGCGATGACGGCGGTGAGCGCCGAATCAATGCCTCCGCTCAATGCGATGATGGCTTGGTGAAATCCGCACTTGCGCATATAGTCGCGGGTGCCCAGCACCAGCGCGGCGTACACGCTGGCTTCCTCGCCTTCGATCTGTTCATGCATATCGCCGGTGAGGGCTTTGGAATCGAAGTAGATGAGATCTTCCTCGAACGAAGCGCCCTGCGCGATGATGTTACCTTCTGCATTGAACACCAGGCTGGAGCCGTCGAAGACCAGGCTGTCATTGCCTCCAACTTGATTGACCAGAGCGACCGGGACCTTATGATGGCGCGCGATAGCGGCCAGCATGTCGCGGCGCAATTCGCGCTTGCCGATCCAGAAGGGCGATGAGGAGATGTTGAGCACGAAGTTTCCGCCGGCGCGGATCAGGGTTTCGATGGGATCGAGCGTGTACAGGCGTTTGGGCCAGAACAGCTTGTCGTTCCACGCATCTTCGCAAATGGTGAGAGCCATGCGATTACCGCAGAAGGAGAACAAGTCCTGGCTTTTTGCGGGAGCGAAGTTGCGCATCTCGTCGAAGACATCGTAGGTGGGCAACAGCATCTTCGACTGCACGAAGGCGACTTTGCCGTCCTGCAAGAGCATGGCAGAATTCATGGCGGACTTGCCGGTTTCGGAGTGGGCGGGAGTAACCAGACCACAGATGACGGCGATGCCGCGCGTCTCGCTGGCAATCCGCTCGACGGTTTCGCGATTGCGCGCGACAAACGATGGCCGCTCCACTAGATCGCGGGGCGGATATCCGCACACCGACAACTCGGGAAACAGGATCAGTCCCGCGCCGCTCGCCTGCGCTCGGCGAGAGTAGTCAATGATCTTGGCGGCGTTGCCGGAGAAATCTCCGACCGTAGGGTTGATTTGGCCGAGCGCGATCTTCACATCTGTAGTGTAAAACAGGAGCGCGGGCTAATGAATGGCGTCGCCGTGCGATTCTTCTTTGGCCCCTCCTGCTCCGGCGGCCGCCGCTTTCACCATGCTGACCTCCGGGGGAACACAGGCCGGTTCGGAGAGTGTCACCTTCGAACAAAGCTCGGCGGCCTCGGCCATACTTTGAGATTCCTGCTGCTTCAAAATGAGCCAACCGTTAAAGGTTGCTTTCTCACGCGCCACACCCTCCAGGTTGCGGCTGATGCGTGCCGCATAGTGGGCTTTAATGCTCTCCAGTTCCGCCTGGATTTGGACAACCTCTTCGGCCTTCCTGGCCCACTCTGCCTCAACCTGCTTCTTCTGCGCGGCCTCGTAGCTATCGAGGGCTTGCTGGCGGGTTTTGGCGTCCTGCAGGACTTCGTCGATGGGGACACCAGCCGCATCGAGGGCCATCAACAGCGCAACCCGCTTCATCTCCTTCGATAACCCGCTCATGTGCCGGGAACTCAGCATATCGACCACCTTGGTAATGCTGTATCCCTTGCGAGGAGTCATGATTCCGGCTGCGCGATAAATATCGTCCATAGACGACAGCTCCACCTGGAACGTTGGGACCTCTCGCGCCGAATGCGAGGCAGCCTTTTCCGCGGGTTGATTCACGTGAGACATGAGATTCTCCTTGTCACTTTCGCCGTTGCTGTTTTCGTCGCCGATTTGCGGGCGGCCACCGCTGTGGGGCTCCGATTTGTTACGCCAGGTTATTTCGAGCCATTTGCGTGCCATACTTTTTCTTTCCTTAAGAGCCCGCTGTGGCGGGTTTTGAGCGCGGATTTCACTTCGCCGCAGAGGACGGAAGTTGCGGGACAGCGCGTGGGGCGGATCTGCCCGTGGCCGATCCTCGCTTGGCCGAGCCTCCACCGGCGGATCGTGCATTGGCCGATCATCCATTGGCGGATCCTTGCGATCTTTGTGACCCAGTGCACCGGCAGGCAGCGCGATCGCGGCGATGGCGACGTGCCCGGTTGGTAAGCTTTCGCCGCTCGGTGAGGCTTCGAGACTTGCATTCGGCTTGCTCTGTGGCCGCTGCGGCGTGCCTTGAGTCTCGATCGTTGAAATCAGGAGATCGCCGCTGGTCGGGCTTTTCTGCGGCGCGACAGCCGCGGGAACAGGCCGACTGGGATTCGGACTCTCCGCGAGATCTCGCTGAATACCCACAAGATATTCCCTTCCCTCGCTCCGGCAATACTTGGCAGTACCGGAGAAGTTCTCGAAGCGCCACTGAATTCTCAGCTTTGCTCCTACGCCGATCTTTGTCTTGACGCGGATACAGGCGCCTCCTGCAGACTTGTCTTCCATACGGGCGGGAGATGTTTGCCATGCACCGCTGGGGTCTTGCCACAAGGCTTCGACCAGGGTCATGACGGGCTTGCGGAATTCAGGGATGGCTGCGCCCATGCTGGATTAATCGGCAAGAAGTTAAATTAGTCCAGACGTGGAGGGAGTTCCTGGATTGGAGCAAGGTAGTAGTTTGTTCCCGTTTTGGTCAGTCTCTCCGAATTGACCAGCTTCGCCGGCAGCCACGATTAGGCGAGAACGCACCTCAACGAATTTCAATCCCCTCCCGCCGGAAGCATCGTGTGTTTTGGCGTGGGCACAGGTGCGGCACCTTTCTGATCGCGCCAGAGAATGTTGTTCAGGCGTGCGGCTCCGGCGGCGTCGGGGCGGGAGAAATCCATCTTGGCTGATTCCTTTGCACCCTGCGCATCGCGTTTGTTGGTCTCGTAGATCAGGCCGTTCTTGAGGTTGCGGAAGTCCGCTTTGAAGGCGGGCTGGTCGCCCTTGCCCGAGAACATCGGGCCCATTACCGGGGCGTAGCCGTCATTTTGGTTCATGGGCGGCAGGCCGAGCAGCATCTCCATGGTGTGAATCAGGTTGACCGTGGTGTAGAAGCGGTGCTCGACATAGGGTTTAGCTGCGGCGCCCGGCGAATATTTGCTGACGACAAACGCGGTAGATCGATGAGCATCGATATGATCGCCGCCATTTTGCGCGTCGTCTTCGAGAATGAAGATAGCCGTGTCGTCCCAGTAGGGACTGTGGCTAACGGCATCGACGACGCGCCCCAGCGCCAGGTCGTTATCGGCCACCGAGGCGGCGGGGCGCGGGTGCTCAGGCCGCGTGCCTCCGGTGTGATCATCGGGCAGATACAGCAGAACGAATGCCGGCAACTGGAATTCCAGGCCCTCGTTCGACTCTCGCGCGCGCCTGTAGGCCGCGAATTCATTGAGGAATTCGTCGGCGCGGAGCTGGTCGGGATAGTCGGTGTTGAAATCAGGAAAGAGCGGATCGAAATGATCGCGCAGGACGGCGTTGCTGGGCTTGACACCATTGAACAAAGGCACGTTCCACGGATAAGGACTGGCCGCACCGTGGGGATCGCCTACATTCGAGGGCAGAGTATCGCCCTGGTGAAGTTCAGTGCGGGGACAAGTGGACTCCAGCGTCGAAGGAGTTCCCTGCTTTGGCGTCGCCACGTTACGGGGCTTGTTGCACCACTCCGCGCCGACAAATTCGCCGTAGTCGCGATAGCTCAACCCATGGTGCGCGACGTTGTCCCAAAGAAAACCGGTGGAGGGGTCGTCGATATCGGGCTGGTTGTGATCGAGGGGATATTCATCGGCAACCGTGCCCTGGAAATCGTAGGTGCGTTCCTTGCCGCGGTAGTTGATCTGCCAGGTTTTTTCGTTGTAGTCGCTGGTGATGGCGGCGGTGGACCAGAGATGTCCATCGCCGGAAACTTCGCCACTGTCGTAAAAATTGTCGAGCACGCCGAATTGCAGCGCGAGTTTGTGCTCGTTAGGCGTGATGTCGGCGCCGTACATCGTGAGGGACGGATCGCCGTCGCCGACCTTCAGGTCGCCGAGTATCTGGTCGTAGGTGCGGTTCTCCTTGATGACGTAGATGACGTGCTTGATCGGATTCTTGCCGCCGAGAAACTGGATCGTCCCGGGATTGTTATGCAGCAGGTTGTCATGCTCGACGGTACGGGTGAGTTCTTCAAGCTTGGCGAGAGTCGAGAGAATGTTCAGACGCGCGATCGAGCCGCGCAGCAGCGTGGGAATATACGGATGACTGTGATGTTTGACCTCGTATGTCGTCTTGCCCCGGCCGGCGTTAGGGCCTGTGCCTTGGCCCTTGGCGGTGGCGATGATAAGGTCGTCGCCGTGAACGGCGAGAGCGCTGGGGTACCAGTCGGTGGGGATGAAGCCAATGGGAACGAAGCCTGTGTCGCCAGCCGGCGGCCCTGTATAGAAGCTCGAAACCTCGAAAACGACAACAGCATCGAGGGAAGAGTCTGCGACGAACAGAAGTTTGCCGTCCTCGGACTCAGCTAGAGCAGTGGGATAGCTTCCGCCTAGCAGCTGCGGAGAGCTAATCCGTCCGGTTATCTTCTGATAGAACACCGACGTACCCAGAGACCCGAACGGCTGCCCGCTGTCCGTTCCAACCATCGGCGACTTCGTCAACATTTGAGAGCGCGACATATAGCGTTTTCTCATTGGGACTCAAGAGCAGGGCTGTCGGATGCGAGCCCGGTGCAATCGGATCCTCGGGCTGTCGCAGTTTGATCCAACGCACGACCTTGCCTTTGATCAGATCCAGTTGGGCGATGCGCGACGCATTCCACAGGCTGCACCAGGCGCGGCGGCCATCGCGCGTGACCACGCAGGTGTAGGGAAATGAAGATGGGACCAAGTCGCTGGTGCTGACGTCGAAGCGTTGCAGCACTTTTCCGCTTGCGACCTCGAGGAGCACGATGTTGTCGGAAAGATTGTCAGCAACGAGTATTCGATCGTCGTTAGCGTGAGCGTGGCCACGCGCTGAAATCAGCGCCAGTCCTGCAGGATATGGAATCGCCGTGCCCGGCGGCGTCTTGCGCAAACCAATCGCAACTTTTTTCCCCGCAGCTAACGCCTGCGGTTCGATGGCGATGAATCGTTCGGGCGCGACCTTGCCATCTGTGAAGGTGTAAACAGCGATCCCATTGCCCAGGTTTCCTGGTTTCTGTCCGGTCGGATCGGTAACCGAACCGACCGAGGCGTAAATATGCTTGCCGTCGGAGCCGAAGATCAAGCCGAGGAAGTAGCTCTGGTGCGCGTCGTCGCCGAAACGCTTGTCGGGATAATCGGTGAGTTGATTCGTCTTCAGATCAAGCACTGCGATCGACTGGGTGGCCAACGTCTCCTGAGTGCCGTAGCCGTCGTTCAAGAGCGCGGCGTAGCGGCCATCCGAGCTGATCGCAATGGTGGCGGGGAAGCTGTTGGTGCTGCCGATGCGGCCGGGAGTGGGAAGCGTCAGCGTCTTGCTGGTGGGCAATGAGATCGACGAGGCAGCCGGCTGTTCCTGGGCAAATAGAACTGCAACCAGCAGCGCAAGAAATGCGGTTATGAGAATGATTCGGGAGAATTGGATCACGGGGCCTCCGCGGGAAGTAGTTTGCTGTGAAAACGCCTGGCGCAGCCAAGAGCAGTAAGAGCGTGCAAGGGATCCCCTTCGGCTTCGGTCAGGGCAGGCTTTCGACTCCGCAGGCTGATTCGCTTTGCGAATCAATCCGCTCCGCTCAGGATGACAAAACTAATAGGGATGTCAGATTCTGATTGGGACTTTCTAAACTCCCGAAGCGCTCGTTGATCCCTCGTGGCTCGGCTGGGGATGTTCTTCCGCTGTGCCCACATTATGCCGGACGTCGGCGCCCTGTACCCAGAAAATGACATCCTCGGCGATGTTGGTGGCGTGGTCGGCTACGCGCTCGAGATTGCGAGCTACCAGCAACGCGTCGAGAGCCTGCCGCACTACTTCGGGACGCTGGTTCATGGTCTTCACGAGTTGGATGAAGGCATCATCCTTCATACGATCGACGACGTTATCCATTTCCAGCACCGCCTGGGCGAGTTCGGCCTTGCCTTCGATGAACGACTCCAGCGCGCGGCGGACCATGGCGCTGACGGCTGCGCCCATGCGCGCGATATCCACCGGCAGATCAGCCGCGGGAAGTTCAACCATGTCCATGACGCGCTCAGCAATGTTGACGGCCTGGTCGCCGACGCGTTCCAGATCAGAATTGATCTTGGTGACGGCGAGGATGAAGCGCAGATCGACGGCCATGGGCTGCTGCATCGCGAGCAGGTCAAAAGCGGCCTCGTCAATCTCACGCTCCGCCGTGTTGATGAGAGTCTCGCCTTCCAGAACCAAATGACAGCGATTGAGATCGCGATCGATATAGGCCTGACGGGCGCGATCCACCGCCTGCTCCGCCAGTCCACCCATGCGGAGCAGTTTCTGGCGTAGATCGTCGAGACCCTGTTGAAAGCGCGTGCGCATTATCCGAACCTTTCCTTATCCAAATCAGCCTTATCCAAATCGGCCGGTAATGTAATCTTCCGTCTTCTTGTCCGACGGTTTGGTGAAGATCTTTTCCGTCTTGTCGAACTCAATCAGGCGGCCCAGCAGGAAAAACCCTGTAAACTCGGCAACGCGCGCCGCCTGCTGCATATTGTGAGTCACTATTACAATCGTATACCGTTCCTTGAGCTGAAAGATCAATTCCTCGATTTTTCCGGTCGAGATAGGATCGAGCGCCGAGCAGGGCTCGTCCATCAGCAGCACTTCAGGCTCGACCGCCAGCGCGCGGGCGATGCAAAGCCGCTGCTGCTGGCCGCCCGAGAGGCTGGCTCCCGACTTTTTGTGAACGGAGTCCTTTACTTCATTCCACAGAGCTGCGGAGTCCAGTGACCGCTGCACGATTTCGTCCAGCTTGCGGCGGTCGCGAAAACCATTCAGCTTCAATCCCGAAGCAACGTTGTCATAGATCGACATGGTGGGGAATGGATTCGCCTTTTGAAACACCATACCCACCCGGCGGCGAAGCTGGGTCGCCGACGTTCCATTGTAAGCGCTGATGTCCCCGATGAGGACGCTGCCGGTCACTCGCGCTTCGGGAATGGTCTCGTGCATGCGATTCAGGCAGCGGATAAACGTCGACTTGCCGCAGCCCGAAGGCCCGATCAGAGCCGTGGCGTGGTTGGCCGCCACCGTTATTTTGATGTCGTATAACGCCTGGGTTTTGCCGTACCAGGCATTGAGATTTTCGACCTGGATTCCAACGCCCATAACTATGCTGCTCCGAAGGTACCACGGCGGACGACGTAGCGCACGGCCGAGACCGCAGTGACGATGAGAATAATAAGCACGAGCGCCCCCGCCCATGCCTGCCGATGCCATTCGTCGTAGGGAGAAATGGCATAAGAGTAGATCTGCAGCGACAGGGCCGCAGTAGGCTGATCGACCCGCAGATTCCAGAACTGGTTGCCGAATGCCGTAAACAGCAAAGGCGCGGTCTCGCCCGCCACGCGGGCAAAGGCCAGCATGATTCCGGTAATCACTCCCGAAGTTGCGGTGCGCAGCGTAACGGAGAGAGTGGTGCGCCAGCGCGGAATACCCAGCCCGTAAGCGGCCTCGCGCAAAGATTGCGGCACCAGCAGAAGCATTTCTTCAGTAGTGCGCGCGATGGTGGGGACCATCATGATGGCCAACGCCACGCCCCCAGCCAGAGCGGAGAAGTGCTTCTGGGCGAGAACGACGATCGCGTAGGCCACGATGCCGATCACGATGGAAGGTACGCCATTCAACACATCGGCCGTGAAGCGAATAGCATCGCCGAAGCGGTTGCGGCCAAACTCGGCGAGATAGATGCCAGCGCCCACGCCCACGGGAACACCCAGAATGCTGGCCAGGGCAAGGATGAACGCCGAACCGACAATGGCATTTGCCATTCCGCCGCCGGCTTCGCCCACCGGCTTCGGAGTTTGCGTGAGAAAGGCCCAGTTGATTGAGCCGATGCCGCGGTAAACGAGATAGCCGAAGATCGCGGCCAGTGGCGCCAGAACCAGGATGACTGTGAGCACGGCCGCGCCGGTCATGATGTGGTCGGTAATCCGGCGCCGCAGAGCGATGGGCGGGACGGTGTGCAGCGCGGCACTGTTGCTGGTATCAGGCACGAGCGCTCGCAGGCTGGCCGCGGGTGACTGTCCAGACCAGCAATCGCGCCAGGGCGTTGACGATGATCGTGACCAGGAAAAGAGCCAGTCCAATTTCGATGAGAGCCGACAGGTACACGTCGCCCGTAGCTTCGGTGAACTCATTCGCCAGCACGCTGGCCATGGTGTATCCCGGCGCAAACAGGGACTTGGCTATCTCCGGGCGGTTTCCGATCACCATAGTGACGGCCATGGTTTCGCCGAGCGCGCGCCCGAGGCCAAGAATGATGCCCCCCATGATGCCGGCGCGGGCATTGCGGAGCACGCCTACGCGAATCATTTCCCACCGCGTTGCGCCCAGTGCGAGCGCAGCCTCCCGCTGGTGCTGGGGTACGACCATCAGCACTTCACGGGTGATGGAGGAAATGATTGGGATAATCATGATAGACAAGATGATTCCTGCTGCCAGCATCCCGATGCCGTAGGGCGGACCTTCGAACAATCGAGTCCAGCCTAATGTCTTCGCCAGGAACGGCTGAATGTAGTTGCTGAGGAGCGGCACTAGAACGAAGATGGCCCACAGGCCGTAGACTACGCTGGGAATCGCGGCCAGGAGTTCGACAAAAAAAGAAAGCGGCCCGCGCAAAACAGGAGGACACATCTCAGTGGTGAATACAGCAACCCCGATCGACAGCGGCACGGCAATGAGCAAAGCGAGGAGCGAGGAGACCAGGGTTCCATAAATGAATGGCAATGCGCCAAACTGCTCGCTCACCGGATCCCAATCGTGCCCGTTGAAAAACTTAAATCCGAACGCGTGCCAGGAAGGTCCGGAGCGCAGCATCAGTTCATAGACAATCAATACCAGCATAGCCAGCACGGACAAGCCGCACAGCAGCATGGCAAATTTGAAGACCGAGTCGCCGGTTTCGCCGCTGCTCTTCTGGAGAAACAGCGCGGTCGCCTTCCCTGCAGGGGAGAGGTCACTAACCTTCGTCTCTGCAACGGGTTGCGGACCAGGCATATCAGGCCGGCGTGGGGCAGGCATGGCCATTCGTGTTCACCGTAGCAGAATGCTGTTAACAGGATGTTAAAATAACTCAGCTTTTCGGGTTGCCTTTTGCTTAGCCAGGCTGTATTTTCATCTCCCGATCCGATTCTTTCTATGCCCATCGCGCCAAAGCGCAGCAGCGTTGTTTTTCAAAAGCTTGAGCAGGACTTGGTCAAGCTTTCCTCCAAACCACGGGCGGAGAATGTCCACCGCTTTCGTACGGGCACGCGGCGTCTACAAATACTGCTGGGTGAACTTTCCTCAAAGCTAGACCGGAGCCAGAAAAAATTGCTGAAGATGCTGGCACGAATCCGCAAGCGCGCCGGCAAGGTGCGCGATCTGGATGTCCAATTGGCTGCTTTGCGCGCGTTGAAAATGCCGAGGGAACCGCGGCGCAAGACGCAACTGGTGAACCGCCTGATCGAACTCCGCGCCCAGCAGGAAAAAAAGCTGCGGAAAGCCGTCGAGGAAAAAACCGTCCGCGAAATTCGCAAACGGCTCAAACGCGCCAGCAAGAACTTCAACCCGGAAGTGAGCCGGGATCCGCTGGCAGTCGCTCGAGGGATGCTGGACCGGATTAACCGCGAGGACGCACCCGTCACCGAAGCCATGCTGCACCGCTACCGGATTTTGAGTAAGCGGGCCCGCTACGCGGCGGAGTTCGCTGAGCCGTCCCCCGAAGCAACACGGTTCATCGCCACGCTTAAGCGCCTGCAAGACGTTTTGGGCGATTGGCATGACTGGCTCACCCTGACGCAGACTGCTCGCCAGGATCTCGGCGATGTGCATGAGTCGTCGCTAGTGGCGGAGCTGAGCAACGTAACCGGAGCAAAATTTCGCCATGCTGTTGCAGTGCTCTCGCAGATGCGGGCGGCACACCACGCCAAACCCAGTGCCGCCACCCAAGTTTCGACCCTTGCGGCCAGTCAGAAGAGCCGAGCCTCGATTTCTGCCGCTTGAATCTCGTCCCAGATTTTCTTAATTATCGGTGTACTCCCGAGGTTGTTCTCCGCGCGGCGTCCGCAACTTCGTTTTATCTTACCCAGCGGCTACAAGCCTGAAACGCGGGGATCAACGAAACTGTGAAGTTCAGCAGATGACCGCGCAGGCCGACGCATGTAAACTGTTGGCCTTGCCTCATGCCGACCTTTGCCGCGGTTGATATTGGATCCAATTCCGTCCGGCTGAAGATCGCGCGCCTCACGCGTGGCCGCCTTCATGCTATCCACGAAGACCGCGAGGTTACGCGATTGGGGGAGGGAGTTTTTCGTTCGGGCTTTCTCACGCCCGAATCGATGGCCGAAACCGTGAAGGTGTTGCGGCGCTTTCACCGCGCCACCCAGCAGGTGGTTACCGATCCAGTCCGGGTTGTCGCAACCAGCGCGGTGCGCGACGCCCGCAATTCGCAAGCTTTTCTGGAGTGGGTGCGTTCGGCGACAGGGTGGACGGTGGAAATTATTTCGGGATTGGAAGAGGCGCGCCTGATCCATTTGGGACTGGTTTCCAATCTCCGCGTCGACAGCGCCCCCGCGCTGATGATCGATCTGGGCGGCGGAAGTTGCGAGCTGACGGTTTCCGGGCGGGGACATGTTCGCGACATGGTGAGTCTGCCGCTGGGAGCGGTCCGCCTGACCGATGAATTTCTGGGCCATGATCCGCCGCGCAAGGGCGAACTCAAACGGCTGCAAGGGTTCGTGACGCGCGAAGTGAACCGTATCGCGCCGCGCGTGGTGGCGGCGAAAGTGAAGAACGTGATTGCCACGTCAGGAACCGCCGCCGCGCTGGCGGCCGCGGCCAGCCATCTGCGAAAGGATGGAAGACGGCAGGGTGCGGTCGTCTCCCGCATCGAGATGGCGCGAATCGCGCAGCGACTGGCGCGCGTGCCGGTGGGCGATCGGCGGCAGATTGAAGGCATCGGTCCGCGGCGGGCGGAAATTATTGTCGCCGGCGCGATCGTTTACCACGAACTGCTCGATCGCTGCCATCTCAAGAGTTTTCGTTATTCCGCACTGGGTCTGCGTGACGGACTGTTGGCACAGATGGCCGCAGAACACGACCGCAGCACGCGCTCGGGAAAACAGATTGAATCGGAACGGTGGGAATCGATCGGCAGGGCCGTGGGTCACTACCACGTGGATATGAAGCACGCGCTCGATGTGCGCGAATCCGCCCTGTTCTTGTTCTCGGCGCTGCGCTCTGTGCACGGACTGCCGCCGGAATTCCGCGAGTGGCTGGCGGCGGCCGCCATGCTCTACGAGGTGGGAGACTACGTCAACCGCAACGGGCATCACCGGCACACTTACTACATCATTTCGAATTCGGAGATTCTGGGCTACACGCCGCAACAGCGCCGCATTATCGCGGCCATCGCGCGCTATCTGGGAAAGTCGCGCCCCACCATGGAAGATGGACCCATGAAAGCAATCGATCCGGCGGACCGCTCTGCGGTGCAAAAGGCGATCATGCTACTCCGGCTGGCGCGCGCCCTGAACCTGGGCCGGAGCCGCGCCGTGCAAAAGGTGCGCATCACTCAACACGGGCCAGAAATAAGACTAACGCTAGTGCCGCGCCGGCGGATGGGCGTGGACCTGGAATTGTGGGCGATCGAGAAGAACTGCATTTACTTCCGCGAAGTTTTCGGGCGTGAACTTTCCACGGCGGCGGTATAGAGAGTGCGCAGGGCTTTCGGAGTCAAGCACCACTGCAGCGTGCCGGAGCTGCGGCGCATGTCGACGCGGGCCACGGCACCCTTCTTAAGATCCACCGAAGCTTCGCAGCCGGATTCGCTGATCAACGTGCCCAGGAACTGGCTCAGGTTGGGATTATGTCCGACGACCATAATCGATTCCTGGCTCGCGTATTTTTCCAGCAGGCGGCGAAAGTCGGCGAACGTGGCCCCGGGACGCAGCGCGGTCTCGATTTGCAGCTTGCCTTCGTAACCCATCTCGTTGCCGACCAGCGAAGCGGTCTGGGTGGAGCGCTTGAGCGGGCTGGAGATAATTACGTCTACCTGGGCCTCAATCGCAGCCAAGGCGCGGCCCACGTAGCCGCACTGTTCGATGCCTTCTTTGTCCAGCGCGCGCTTCTCGTCCTTCTTCGGGTTGATGAAGGCTTCGCCGGCGCTGGCATGACGCAGAAAATAAATGATCATCGCGGATTATCGTACTCTTCCGACGGCAGCTTTGCCCTTCCCCACCGTGGGCCGCGGTGCAGGCAATTCCGGCACCTGCTTGCCTTCGGCCAGGCTGATCAGATAATCCTGCGCGCTGAACGCGGCCGCGCCTGAAGGCGGTTTGCCATTGCTCTTGCTGCGAGCGGTCTGCCAGGCGCGAACGTAGGTGGCATCGCGCCGCAAGATGCGTGCCTTGCGGTTATCCGCCAGATAGGCGTCGAGAATCTCGTGGCGCACGCGCTCGCGCAGGAATTCGTCGCGCAGGGGGACGAGGATTTCGACGCGTTCATAGAGATTGCGCGGCATCAAGTCCGCACTGCCCATGTAGATTTCTTCCTCCCCGCCATTCGCGAAGTAGTAGATCCGGCTGTGCTCCAGGAACCGTCCTACAATACTGCGTACCCGGATGCGGTCGCTCACGCCCCGGACTCCCGGACGCAAGGCGCAAATGCCCCGCACAATCAGATCAATCTCCACTCCGGCCTGGGAAGCGCGATACAAAGCTTGCACCACATTTTTATCGAGCAGGGCGTTCATCTTGGCAATGATGCGCGCCGGGCGGCCCTGGCGCGCGTGGTCGGCCTCGCGATCGATCAGGGCAATCACTTTTTCCGCAAGATCGAGCGGGGCAACCAGCAACGGCTCATAGCTCGGGTTCTCGGCATAGGCGGTGAGAAAACTGAAGACATCGTGCACGGCGCGGGTAATCTCCGAATTGGCCGTGAACAGGCTGAGATCAGTGTAGATACGCGCCGTGGCGGCATTGTAGTTTCCGGTTCCGATGTGCGCGTAGCTGCGAACGCCATCGGGGTCGCGGCGCACCAGCAGCGAAAGTTTGCAATGCGTCTTCAGGCCAACCAGGCCATGAAAGACCTGCACACCGGCGTCTTCCATTTCGCGCGCCCAGCGGATGTTGTGGGCTTCGTCGAAACGCGCCTTCA
This sequence comes from uncultured Acidobacteriaceae bacterium, assembly GCA_963702775.1. GTDB lineage: Bacteria > Acidobacteriota > Terriglobia > Terriglobales > Acidobacteriaceae > Sulfotelmatobacter. The sequence continues at coordinate 260,711 of CAVPDX010000008.1, read as the reverse complement.
ACTCGACCACCGCCGTCACTTCCTTGCGCGAAGCCGCATCCATCAGCGAAGGGACGATCAGGGAATGCTCGCTGGTACGGTAGAGGGTTTGCTTAATGGAAAGCACGTGCTCATCTTCCGCCGCCGACTCGATGAACGACACCACCGCGTCGTAGGAGTCGTAGGGATGATGCAGCAGAATGTCGTGCCGTCTCATTTCTTCGAACAGATTCTGGGACTTGGCGGTGAGCCGCAATTCGCGCGGGGCGAAGGGACGATACTTGAGGTCGGGGCGCTGGGTCTGGTCATACACATTAAACAAACGCGAAAGGTTGACCGGGCCGTTCACGGGAAAAACCTGCCAGGGATCGATTTCGAACACGGTGCGCAGGCGGTCGATGATTTCGGGATCGGCGTCAGCCTCAATCTCCATGCGCACCGCGTCGCCTTTGCGGCGGTTGTGCAACTCTGCCCGCACGGATTCGAGAAGATTGCGCGCCTCTTCCTCCTGCAGATAAAGATTGCTGTTCCGGGTCACGCGAAAGGGAGCCGAGGATACGATGTCGTAGCCGCGATACATGTTCTGGGCGTGGTGGGCGACCAGATCGGCGAGAAAAATGAAGTCGGTCGTCGTCTCCGAGGGCAGCCGCACCAGGCGAGGCAACGCGCGAGGCACGGAGACCACGCCGGTATAAGTGAGCGCGGAGCGGCGGCGGCGGCGCAGCAGAAAACCCAGGCACAGCGCTTTATTGATCACGCGGGGAAAAGGATGGCTGGGATCCACCGTCACGGGAGTGAGGAGCGGGTCCAACTCCTTCTCGCAATATTCGTCGACGAAGCGCCGGGCATCAGCGTCCAGTTCGTGCAAGGCAAGCACTCGAATGCCGCGCTCGGCCATCGCCGGGCGCAACGCATTCCAGCACTCATACTGCTCATCCACGAACTCGTGCGTGAGGCGCGACAGAATCTCGCGCTTCTCAACCAGCGTTATTCCATCGGGGCCAGCTTCGTTGTAGCCGTCCTCGATCTGCTGCATCATCGAAGCCACGCGAATCTCGAAGAACTCATCCAGATTGCTGGCCGAGATGGCCAGGAACTTCAATCGCTCCAGAAGCGGATTGCCTTCATCCTGGGCTTCCTCGAGCACACGCCGGTTGAACGCGAGCCAGGAGGTATCGCGGTTGAGATAATACTCAGGATTTTCCAGCGAAATGCGGGCCATGTGCGAGGGTCTTCGTCGATCGTTCGATCTTGTCTTTAATTCTTGCTGACGGGGATTCCCTTCACGGCACTAAAGCCGCGTGGGGACAACTGCGGAGCTAGTATAAAACATCCTCTTGGTTGGTGCAGAAGGCAGAATCAAAGAAGGAAAATCCGCGGCCAGTGGCAGTCACCTTGCTTTCAGTCTTTCACGCTTCCAATGACTGACCACTGGCCGCTATTCTTGCAGGAACTTAGCGGAGTTGCTTGATTGCCGCTTTCTCTTTCTCGACAACGCTCCCTGGCAGGGGCGCATAGCTGAGTGCCGCTGTCATCTTCTGCCCGTCAGTAAGCATCCAGTTCAGAAAGTCGGAGATGATTTTGCCTTTCGCCGGGTCTTTCGCCTGCTGCGGAATCAACAACCAGGTAAAACTGGAGATGGGATATGCGTCTTTCCCGGGCGCGTTGGTGATGGAGACACGAAAGTCCGCCGGCATTTTGGGAGCCGACGCGGCCGCGGCCGTGACGCTCTCCAGAGAAGCCTTCACAAAGTTTCCCGCAGAGTTTTCGACACTGCCATAGGCGATGTGGTTTTGCACGGCATAAATCAGTTCGATGTAGCCGATGGCGCCTTGCATCTGGCGAATCAACCCTGCCACCCCTTCGTTGCCCTTTCCGCCCAAGCCGACCGGCCATTGCACAGAGGTGTTCCTGCCCACCCTGCCCTCCCACTCCGCGCTGATCTTCGACAGATAGTCAGTCCAGATGAAGGTGGTCCCGCTGCCATCGGAGCGGTGCGTTACGATAATCGGTTTGTCGGGAAAGTTGACGCCAGGATTCACGCTGGTGATGGCCTTGTCGTTCCAGTTCGTAATCTTTCCTAAAAAGATTCCTGCCAGAGCCTGGGGAGTGAACTTCACCTCCCCGCTTACTCCCGGAATGTTGTAGGCCGGCACGTCCGCGCCCAGTACGCTGGGAAGGTTGAGAATCTTGGTTTTCTGCTTGGCCTGAGCTTCGGCGAGTTGCCCATCTTTCATGGGCATGTCGCTGGCGCCAAAATCCACCGTGCCCTCGGTTATTTGGCGAATGCCGCCGCCGCTGCCGATGGATTGGTAGTTGATCTCGATATCTGGGTGCAATATGTGGTATTCGTTGAACCACTTCGAATAAATCGGATACGGGAACGTCGCCCCGGCTGCGTTGAGTTTGGTCTGGCCTGCCAGCGGCAGAGCTGCAAGGGCGCACAACAATAGAAGCGTCAATCTGCGCATCATGCGATCTCCTCGGAATAGATATCCTCGTTTCTATTGGCGCTATGTTACAGCACGGTTACAAACGAGTGAATTTCTGATGAATGAACCGGGCCTTAGTGCGGGGATGCGACTGAGGGCGTTAAACGCGCAATTTCCCGAGGAAATAGCGTATTGCCGGGAAACTGGGTACGCAGTGAAGTGAGCAGTTCGAGGGCGCGGGTCTTGTCTTTGTCACGGACGTAGGCAATTGCCAGCAGAATACGCGCAAAAGGTTTCAGATAACGCCCGTGTGCAGCAGTCGTCTGCAAGTCCGCAATGCCATCCTGCTTGTCGCCGGGCAATCCGCCCATGCGCAGGAGCCAGCGCACCGGTGCGGTCATACTGCCAATAATGTACTTGCTGAACCCGGTCGCCACCAGCACATCGGCGCAGTCATGGTCGCAGACAGCGAGAAGCTGTTGCGCCCAGGTGGAGGCCTCTTTGGTGTAGTGCAGGGGGGCCAGGTTCTTCTTCTCGATCAGGGCCGCGTAGTCCGCTTGCAATCCAGAGGCAAGAGTCATGGCGAACAACGCGTCACGGTCTTTGGCATCGTTGCTCAGGCGGGCACGGGCCAATTGCTGTGCGCGATCGAGCCCGGCCTCGAAATGGTCGTGCACTGTGGGATCCGGGTTGAGCTTCGCACGCGCGCCAAACGCTGCGTCACTCTCATAGAACTGCGACTCCAGCACGCCCAGGCGGTTGAACTCCGAGAAAAGACATCCCGCAGCTTCGCTGACGGGCCCCACCGGATCGTCAGGGTGCTGGGATTCCCAAGCCGAGAAATCTTTTTGCGCGCCATTGAAATCCAAGTTGTAGAGCCCGAGAAATCCATGATCCAGAGTGGTGCCGCTGGCACCGGGTGAACCGCCGGCGTTCGCCGGGGCGCACAACACCAAGACAAGCGCCAGGGCTGTTACCATACCGAGGGTTACGCCGATTCTGGATTGGGAAGTTGTCGCCATGCGTATTCGATCGAATCCTTCTATTGTCGCGTCTTTCCGCAGTAATGCAACATTACTTTTTGCCCGTGCTACTTCGATGCAACTTGTTGGTCAGGCGTCCATCTCATTGTCGTTCCTGCGGCTTGAATTGATCCCGAGGGTAAACATCGGGCAAATAGGTCTCAATCTCAATCTGATCATCCCCCAGCGAGCGACAACTGTATGAGCGATTCCCCTACGCGTTACGCCCCCGGCTGGCCGGGGATTCCGCCCCGCTGGACCTCAAGCGCCAAAACCGGCGCAGGAACTGCATTGAACCAGCACAGCAAGGTCTGGTTTACGCTGAGTCACGGCATTCTGAACGAAGTCTATTTCCCGCGGGTTGATCAGGCCTGCACCCGCGACCTCGGTTTCATGGTTACCGATGGCAAGGCTTTCTTTTCCGAGGAGAAGCGGCACTGTAGGTTTGAGAACAAGCCGTTTGAGCCGGGCGTCCCCGCGTTTGAGCTGACCAACACCGATATCAGCGGCCGCTACAGAATCCAAAAAGAAATCCTGACCGATCCCTACCGCAACGTGGTCTGCAGAAGGTCCGCTTCGAACCGCTGCAAGGGCAGCTCTCCGATTATCACCTTTACGCGTTGCTCTCGCCCCATTTGGCCAACTGCGGTTACAACAACACGGGCTGGGTCGGCGACTATAAAGGCCTGCCCCTGTTTCTTGCCGAACACGACGGAACCGCTCTGGCTATGGGCTGCTCGGCGCCGTGGAAAAAGATGTCCGTGGGATTTGTGGGCGCGTCCGACGGATGGCAGGACATCTCCAAACATTTCCAGATGGAGTGGGAGTACCAGCGCGCCGAAAACGGGAACCTCGCGTGCACGGGGGAAATCGACCTCGCGGCTTGCAGCGGAGAGTTTGTGCTCGCCCTGGGATTTGGAGCGATGTGGCATGAAGCCGGGCAGCAGGTTCGCTCCACCCTGCTGGAAGATTACAACGAACTTCGCGAGCATTATGTTTTCCACTGGAGAAACTGGCAGAGCACCCTGCTCCCACTCGACGAACCATCGCGGCACTCTGGTCTTTATCGCGCGTCGATGGCAGTCTTGCGCACGCACGAGGGCAAGGACTTTCTAGGAGGCATCATCGCCAGCCTTTCCATTCCGTGGGGCTTCAATAAAGGCGATGAAGACCTCGGCGGCTATCACCTGGTGTGGCCGCGCGATCTGGTCGAGACCGCAGGCGCGTTGCTGGCAGCCGGCGCAGCCACCGACGCCGTCCGAGTGCTGCGCTATCTGGAGGCTACGCAGGAGGCTGCGGGCAACTGGGCGCAGAATCTCTGGCTCGACGGGCGCCCTTACTGGAGCGGCGTCCAGATGGACGAAACCGCTTTCCCCATCCTGCTGCTTGATCTGTTGCGCCGCGAAGGAGCGCCGCATCTGGGCAAACTGGAGCGCTGGTGGCCGATGGTGCGCAACGCGGCCAGTTTCATCCTGCGCAACGGCCCGGTCACCCAGCAGGATCGCTGGGAGGAAGAGGCGGGTTATTCTCCTTTTACGCTGGCGGCGGAAATTTCGGCGCTGCTGGCGGCAGCCGACATTGCCGAACTTACCGGGCACAGCGACCAAGCCTCGACTCTGCGCGACACCGCCGACGCCTGGAACGACAACATCGAACGCTGGGTCTACGCCAGGGGCGGCGATCTCGCCCAGCAAATTGGCGTCGAGGGTTATTACGTGCGCATCGCTCCCCCGGATAGCTGATGGAGCAGCGTCGCCGACACAGGGCTTCGTTCCCATCAAGAACCGTCCGCCGGGAGAAAATCCGCAACTCGCGTATCACATCATCAGTCCCGACTCACTGGCGCTGGTGCGATTCGGATTGCGTGCTCCAGACGATCCGCGCATTCTTAACACCATTCGCGTAATCGACGCTTTGCTGCGCGTGCAACTGCCGCAGGGTCTATGCTGGTATCGCTATAACGGCGACGGCTACGGCGAGCACAAAGACGGTTCACCGTTCAACGGCACCGGAATCGGCCGTCCCTGGCCTCTGCTGGCCGGGGAACGCGCTCACTACGAACTGGCCGCGGGCCGGGTCCGCGAAGCGGAGGCCTTGCTGACCATGATGGAGCACTGCCCCTTAGGCCAGAGCCGCCTGCTTCCCGAGCAGGTCTGGGATGCAGACGATATCCCTACGTATGAGTTATTCCGCGGCAAGCCTACAGGCTCGGCTTGCCCGTTGGTTTGGGCCCATTCCGAGTACGTGAAGTTGCGCCGTTCCCTGCATGACGGCAAGATTTTCGACCAGCCTCCGCAGACCGTGCAGCGCTATCAGGTGGAAAAGCCCGTGCGACAAGTCTCTGGCTGGAGGCTCAACAACAAGCCCAGGTCCGTTCCCCGCCACAAACAGCTACGCATCAAGCTGCTGAATCCTGCTCTGGTGCATTGGAGCCTTGACGGCTGGAAGACTTCTGTGGACACGAACACGCGCGACACAGGCTTGGGCCTCCACATACTCGACTTACCAACCGCCTCGCTGCCTAGCGGGAGCCAGGTCGTGTTCACGTTCTATTGGCCGCAGGAGAATCGCTGGGAGGGTACGGACTATACGGTAACCGTGGCATAAGCGATCACTGTTTCGGCTATGGTTGTGGATCTATGCCTCTGCCTCTGCGCCAGCGTTCGAGTAAACCAATTCCACAACCGTGCAGTCGTCGCTGAGGGGATTGCCGGCGCAGAATTCCGTGACCGCGGAAAAAATTCCTTCCAACGTGGGAGCCTTGGCTGCGGCCGCTTCCAGCCGCGAGTCTTCGAAAAAATCTCCCATGGAGTTTTCCGCTTCGGTGACGCCATCGGTCACCAGGATGAAGCGGTCGCCCGAATTAAGCTGGCAGCGGGCGCTTTCAAAGGTCGCATCCGGCAGCAGCCCTACCGGCACATTGCCGTGCGGCGGGCGCATCACCTCACCAGCACAGACCAGCAGGGGCTGCACGTGGCCGCAATTTACATATTCCAGATCGCCATCCCGGCGCAGACGCGCCAGCAGGACGGTGGCGTATTTTTCTCCCACCAGTTTTTCGGTGAAGAAGTGGTTCACGGCAGAGACAACGTCCAGCAGCGGCATGCCCGAACTCAAGTGCGAATAAATCATGCCCTGCAGCGTGGACGCCAGCAGCGCCGCCGAAACTCCCTTGCCGCTTACATCCGCGAGCACGACAGCGAGGCCCTCCTTGGTATTCACCGCATCGAAGAAGTCGCCTCCAATTTCTTTGCAAGACAGGTTCTTTCCGCGCAATTTGGCAAAAGGAACGTCGGGAATCTTTACCTGCATTAATCTCTGCTGGATGCTGGCGGCAATGGTCAATTCCTGCTGATAGCGCCGCGATTCTTCTTCGGCCTGTACCAGCCGGGCATTCTCGATCAGCGACCCGGCTTCTGTCGCGATGGCCCGCAGGATATCGTGGCCGACGCCGGAAAATTCCCGCGAAGCGAAGCGCGAGTCGACATACAAAACTCCTGCTACTTCAGAGGACGCGTTGGGCGCCGGCGTTTGCTGGTCGCGGACGGCCTGCACCTGCCGCTTGCGCAAAGGAATGCAAATCACGGTGCGCAGATCGTAGGCCACGATGCTCTGCCGGGCCGCCAGATCCATCGAACTGCCGGTATCGGTCAGCAGAAACTCCGAGTTCGAACGCAGGGATTCGTCGAGTGCGGAGTGGGAAATAGTTTTGTCGTCCAACAGCGCCTCGCCTTTGCTGTTGCGTCCCGCAGCCAGCCGCAGTTTGCCTTCCTCATCCTTGAGAAAGACGTAGCCGCGTTCGGCGCGCGTCAGCCGCAGCGTGACCTCCAGCATGGTCATCAGAATTTCATCGAGCACGCCCGCGGTGTTCAACTTGCGCGCCGCTTCCAGAAACAAAGTCAGCTTTTCCAGGTCGGTGGCTTCCTGCGAGATCTGTATGCCTGAAATCTGGCTCAGAAACTCGCGCGCCGTGTTCGAAGTGCCGTGCGCCGGATTGAAGATGGCGTAGGTGGAATCGCGAGCGCCGAACTCCAGACGATCGTTGCGCTCCAGCTTTTGCCGCTGAATCCGTTCCCCGTTGACGAATGTACCGTGCTTGCTTCCCTGATCGACGAGAAAAAATCCGTCTTCCTCCAGCACGATGAGCGCGTGATCGCGCGAGACGCGGGGATCGGCGATCACCAGATCTTTGTCGACCTTGCGTCCCACGCTGAACGGAGTTCGATTGAGGACGATGTTTTTCTGCTCGTTGCCTTGGACCAGCACCAGCGCCGGAAACACGCCCGAGCCGGAAGACTTCGAACGGCCTATCGCACTCAATGTCATGGGGTGTGGCGCCGCCTCCTTACAAGTTTACCCGGAGGCCATGCCGATAAGCATAATGACAGGAATCAGCCCTCGGCGGGAAGGGCCTTCGTGATCTGCCAGAACCGGAGACTGCCCGTAGCGCTCCCGCTGCGCCTTCGATAGACTGCGGCGTGCCCCCTCCGGACCCAACTCGGCAGCGGTTGCGTACCTCCCGGGCAAATATAAAGGCCGTTATTCTTCTTATCTTCGTCGGCTCGTCTGGCTGCCTTCGGCGCAGCACGGCTTTCGAATTCACTGCTCGGCACCGATTTCCCCGACTTTTATTGCGCCGCGCGCATGCTGGCTGAGGGCCACGGACACCAACTCTATGATGCCGCGATCCAGCGCCAATATCAGACTCGTTACGCCGGAAGAGTGGGCACGCTCTACATCCACCCGCCCTTTGAAGCCGCAGTCTATCTCACCGTAGCCTGGCTCCCGCTGCGCCGCGCATATCTGCTGTGGTCTTTTCTGAACATCGCATTTCTCGCCGTCGCCTTACGCCGTCTGGCGAATGAAGCCTTGCTCCCCTGGGATTGGCATGCAGGGCTTGCGGCGTCGCTTACTTTTGTTCCAGTGTTGCTCTGTTTTGTGCAAGGTCAGGATTCCCTGCTCCTGCTGCTGCTGGTGATTCTAGCTTTCATGGCCCTTCGGCGCGACCGCGCGTTTGCAGCGGGATGCTGGCTCAGCCTCGGTCTCTTTAAGTTTCAACTCGTGCTGCCGCTACTATTAGTGCTCGCCTTGACACAAAGCAAAAACGCCAGAACCGGCCTTACGAAAGGCTTCAGCCTGGTTACTCTGGCGCTGGCAGGATTGTCGGCTGCGATCTGTGGACGATCCGTCTTCACAGTGTATCCAGACTTTCTGGTGCATCTGCAAGCACAGCCGTTCGCCGGTGTGATTCCTCAGGCCATGGCGAACATCCGCGGATTAACCTACCTTTTCGTCCACCGCGACCGATCACTGTGGGCCCTCGCCTTATTGTCGATCCTTTCTGCAGCCGCGCTGGCTGCAACGCTAACCTGCTGGAAACAGGCGCGGCGCGCGTCTCAACCGGAACTCTCAAGCGATCCTCAACCCGAGTTCGACCGCGCGTTCGCCGCCACTGTGCTGTTTGCGCTTCTGGTCAGCTATCACCTCAACCCGCACGACCTGAGCCTTCTGTTGTTGCCGATGGCTCTGCTGCTCGGCGACGCCGGAGTAAAACTGCGAACACCTTCCGTGCGCCCTGTGACCATCGCGACCGTCGCTCTTTGCGCGCTACTCTTCTTGCCTCCACTACACCTGCTTGCCTTGCAGGCGCACTCCTATGCGCTGGTCTCGATTCCATTGATCGCCTTGTTCGCAGTCAGCGCCGGGCGGCGCGGTTCGTCTTGCGCATAAAAGAAAGTCAAGGCGAACATCCACACGGGCAGAGCAAACGTTGCGAAGAACGGCCACTGCCAGCCATCGAGCGCCCATGCCCGCGAGACGAGCAAGTAAACGACAGTCAGGCCAAGGCTGGCAGTCCACTGCCATCCCAAAAGAAGCGCGCCTACGCCGTACGCCAAACGGCGAATGCGTGACCGCGACACGAACGCCGCCCGCTCGCGCACCAGCAACAGGATTGCGGGCAGCAAGAGAACCTGGTTGTAAGGTGCATACATCGGTATCACGAGCACAGTCAACGCCAGCACCAGCGCGGTCGCGCTGCTGAATCCTGAAGCTTTTGCTTGCTCTCGTCGTAGCTTCCACAACAGCGGTCCGCAAGCGACAATAGCGATCACTGCGAGGATTTGCCCGCCCACCCGGCCCACGGTCCCATTCGCGACGGGGCCCAAAACTTCGTTCAGCATCACTTCGATCACGGACTGATTCTGTGTGTAGTGGTGGTATTGCCCGATGGCCTCAGCAAACATTCGCCACCAGCCGGGAAGCATGATCTCTGCGCCGCCCAGCAACAGAGTCATCGCCAGCCCAAAGCCCAGCACGACCCTGCGACGCGCCCGCCAATCGGCGCATGCCCATAAAAGCACCCACGCCACCAGAGGCCATGCCAGTTGCGGCTTGATCGTCGCCAGCGCCAGCAACGATCCGGCGAGGAACAGGAATCCGCTGCTGACGCAGGCTACCGACGCAGCCAGCAACGCCGCCACCAGCAGGCTCAACTGCTGCAACTTGATTCCCTGCACTGCGGGAAAGCTTCCCAGTGTAAGCGCGATGCCAGCGGCCATGGCCGCAACAGGTATCCGCCAGCGCAGGACGCGCAGCCACAGCCAAACGCTGGCCGCCGTCAGCCCCACCAGCAGCCAGTGAAAAAATATCTGCACGGCATGAAAAGGAAAACCGATCAGCGGCGCCAGCAAGAACACCACATATACGGGATACGCAAATCCCTGCTGATCCTTGGGATCGCCCGTTCGATCCGGATCCAGTTCACGGCCGTAGTATCCTTCTTGGATTTCTTGAGTGATGGCGCTGCCGTAGGGATTGCGATGGTGCAACAGCAGTTCACGCGCTCCCAGCCAACGCGGATAAAGATCGGAGAGATTGCCGCGCGGACGCTCATGCGCCGCGGAGTCGGCTTTCTCATAAGGAATAAGCACACGCTGCACGTAGAACCACATGCTGCCCGCGCACAGCAGCGCAATCCACATTTCGAGCTGAAACTTTTTTCGCAAGATAACGGCCGCAACTCCCGTATGGCCGTCCATGTTACAACTTATGCTCTGAAGAACTCCTCATGAAGCTGCGCATTGCAGTTTCGGCGGCCATCGGCCTGGCTAGCGGCGTCTTCTGCTGGTTTCTGATGAAGCACTTTCATCAGGACGCCGCTGATTTCCGCTGGGCGCTGCATCTCGCGCACCGGCTGCTCGCGCGGCAAAACCCCTACGACACTCCGCTCGAACAGTATCCTGTCACGGCGGGGCTTTTCGCGCTGCCCTTCGTGCGCCTGCAGCCGCAAATCGCCGCCGGCACATTCTGGGGACTCAGTTCCGCGATGTTGGCTTTTGGTCTCACGCGGCATAGCTTTCGCGGTTTACTGATATTTCTGGCCTACCCCTACTGGGCCGGACTTCTCACCGTTCAGTGGTCGCCAATGATCGCCGCCAGCGCCTTTTTTCCATTGCTGCTGCCGGTCACGATGGCGAAACCACAGATCGGGTTGCCGGTCTTTCTCACGCGCGCGAGCGGCCGCGGCGTCGTGGCTTGCCTCGTCGTCGGCGCGCTAAGCCTTGCCATTATGCCAAGGTGGCCCGAGCTTTGGATCGCGCAGATGAAGAACTATGAGCATTTCGTTCCGCTGCTGGTCTTGCCTGGACCGGTGCTATCACTCGCGCTGTTTCGTTATCGAGACCGAGACGCGATCCTGCTGCTGCTGGCCGCTTGCATGCCCCAGCGGTGGTTTTTCGACAGCTTCATCCTGTGGCTCATTCCAAAATCGCGGCGCGAGATTCTTGCCACCGTTTTCTTCAGCTGGGGCGCTGGCATCTGGCGCTGGTACTACGTTCCACACAGCTTCACTGAGGTCGGACGGTGGGCCGTTATCTTTCTTTACCTGCCGATGCTGGTTGTGGTCCTGTCCCGTCGCTATCGTCAGCCGGATTCTCCGGCATAGCCGAGGCTTTGACAGTAGTCTGAATCGCGCGACAGTTCCTTGCCAATCTCCCACACCCACCACAGAAGAGGTATCGTCATCAGATTTACCGCGCTGCCGACCAGCCAAAGCGCAATCCACAGCGGGCTGATCAGGACTGGCAAAACCGGAAGCAGCAGGAAGCGGCGCCTGCGTGGCTCCTGCGTGAGCGTGCGCATACTATAGTCGGTTATCAGGATCAGGGGCAGAACCAGCAGGCTGAGGTCGTGCATGTTGGTTTGCCATGCGGCCAATACAGAGACCACGATAGCCAGCGAAAATTGCAGTTCGAGGCCTTGCGGCCCGGACGCTTCGCGTCCCCTCAACGCCGCGAAGAGAAACAACACGACCGAAGCGAGCAAGCCTATCGCTGTGCCCAGCGACTTCGCAAAAGGCGAAAGCAGTCCCAGAGCCAATCCCCGCAGGTTCGGTGCAAATCCAGCGGCAACCCCGCCTAAGCCCGGCGCCTTCGCTATCTGCAGAACGAATTCAGGATAGTGAAGCAGACTTTGCCATCCCGTTAGACCGGCTGAAATAAGCACGAGCAGTGCTGAAACTATTGCGAATCCAATCGCCACGCGCCTTCGTTTCCAGATCACGAGGAGCAAAACGATCGGGATCATGAACTGAAACTTGAACGTACCCAAAGCAAACCAGCAGCCCGCGAGCAAGTCCGATTCCCTCTTCAGTGCATTGAACCCTAACACGCAAAGCAACAACAGCAAGATGGAATCCTGCCCTTGCAAAAAGCAGTCGAAGACCGGGAAGAACGCGAGACTCGCGATGAAAAATTCCCAAGGCGGAATCAGGCGAAGCGTATTCACAGACCGCCGCAACAGCAGGGCCACGCCGAAAAGTACGGCAAGGTTCAACAGATCCCACGCGGCAAACGCCCGCGGATAAGGCCACCGACTCAGCGGCACGAAGATCAACGCTTCAAAGGGCGGGTGGATGTAGGGCAAAGCGCCGTGCCGCTCGGGAATGTCGCCCACAACTTTTTTCTGCACTTCGTATTGCACGTGTGCGTCATAAAGTTGATGTCCGAATCCCGCTTGCAACATCGTCGCTGCCGTGTAAAAGACCGTGAAATCCGGGTACCCAAGCTTGATTCGTTCGCGGAGATTGATGAAAAACAGCAGATGAAGGCACAACATCCCTGCGATGAATATTCGCAGGAAACCCCGCTGCAATTTGGATAGGCTCGCCGGCGAAGGCTGTTTTTTCCTGGAATCCACGATGGACTGCGATTTTACCCCGCACGCCCATCACCCGCTATGATGGATTCCCTATGAGAGGATTGCTCACGGTAAAACGCACTTTCCTGGCAGTCCTCTTCCTCGGCCTGTTTGCCTTGACCGCGCGCAATGTGACCGATCCCGATCTCTGGTGGCACCTCAAGACCGGGCAGTACATTGCCGAGCACAAAAGCGTTCCTCACACCGATCCTTTCTCCTACACTCGCGCTGGAGAGCCCTGGGTTGCGCATGAGTGGCTTACCGACCTCCTGCTCTACGAGTTCGATCGAACGTCACAGGCTTCGGCGGTTTGATCGTTGTCTTTCGCCGCGATCCTGTGCGCACGTTCTTCTTGCTTTACTCTGCGCTGCGGGCCGGATCCCTACGTTGCAGGCGTGGCCGTCTTTGCGCGGCCTGGGCCACGATGCCAGTCTGGGGAGTGCGTCCTCAGGTTCTTTCTCTTCTGCTGACCAGTCTGTGGCTGCTGATTCTGGAGCGCTCCGAGCGCAATCCGAAACTTCTTTGGTGGACTCTCCCGCTCACGCTGCTCTGGGTAAATCTGCACGCCGGATTTGCCCTTGGGCCAGCTCTACTCGCCTTGTTCCTCGCAGGAGGACTAATCGAACGCGGGCTTGGACGCTCCCGCCAGAACGCCGCTGCTCTTGCGGACGTGAGCGCTCGTGCTTGCTGCTCGATCTGCTGATTGTGCCTCTGAATCCCAACGGACTGCGCATGTTTTCCTACCCGGTTGAGACTCTCCGCTCGGCCGCCATGCAAAACTACATCGTCGAATGGGCCTCACCTAATTTTCATCATGCTGAGTACTGGCCTTTCCTGCTGGTTGTGCTGGCCACCGTTCGCCATTCTCGGCTGGTCTCGACCGCGACGTGCGGCCGCGGGATCTGCTTCTGTTAGTTGTCAGTCTCTGCGCCGGCCTTTGTTCCATTCGCATGATGCCGCTTTTCATTTTGATCGCAGTGCCGCTCATCTGCCGCGCTCGGGGACTGGCACCACGATCCACTCGCGGCCACGGCATTCGCCCTTCGTGTTTATCCCGGCGCTCAACACCGCGATCGTGTTGGCGATGGCCGTCTTCGCCGGGGTCCACGCCGCCCAGGTGATCCAGCGCCAACCACAGGCTGAGATGAACGCTTCCCTGCCCGTGCCGCAGCATTTCTTCAGACCCATCCCCCTCGCGGCCCCATTTTCAACCACTACGACTGGGGCGGCTACCTGATCTGGAAGCTTTACCCCGGCACTCGCGTCTTCATCGACGGCAGGGCTGATCTCTACGGCCAGCAACTCCTGGATCAGTTCGCCGACACTTATCAGCTTAAAGGCGACTGGCGGCAGACCCTGCAGCAGTGGAGAATCGACACGGTGCTTGTCCCCGCCAATTCCGCTCTCGCGACTGGTTTGCGGAGTTCACCCGGCTGGACAGTCGCCTACGAAGATCCGCAAGCCGTCGTTTTGACTGCGACTTCCCATGCCATACAGGCGGCAACCGCACAACAATAGTAACCGTGCCCGCAAGAAAATTACGCCTGTCGGGGCATTTTGCAGGTTATTATGAGGGAGATCACTGCAGAATAAGTCTCTCTGCAGCCCAGTGATGAGTAAAGGGCGCAAGTGCCTGAAAGGCAATGGGCTTTTGATCTGCTTGGAGTAAGCTGTTTCGAAGTTTACGTTTTCTAGGAGGGCGGAAAGTATGGAACATCTTTGGAGATTGTGGCGCGAGGAAGAGGGCCAGGACATTGCGGAGTACGCGGTGATGCTGGCTGTGATCCTCGTCATCGTCGTGGGCACGATTCGGCTCATCGGCTCCAATGCGAATAATGTTTTCTCCAACGTCGCCAGTTCGATTCAGTAGGGATTCTGCGCGGGCAGCACGACAAAGTCACTTTTCCCTTGGCGACGACAGGGATAATTGTGTTTGCCCAGTTTGACGGAGCGCTATGAACCGTACCCGTTTGTTGATGATCGGAGGTTTGGCCCTGGCCCTGGGAGCCTTGGTCAGCATCCTCGTCTACAAGAACTTGCAAAGCAAAGGCCCGACGAGCGCCGAGCCCGGCGCTGATGTGATCGTAGCCGCTCGATGACATTCAGGTCGGAGCCCGAGTCGAAGACCATGACGTGCGGATCGCCAGATTCCCGGTCTCCGGCCTTCCTGCAGGAGCTTACGCGAAGAAATCTCAAGTGCTGGGCCGCGGCGTAATCATTCCCATCTCCAAGGGGGAATTCATTTTGCCCAGCAAGCTGGCTCCTGAAAATGCCGGATCCGGCTTGCCTTCTCTGATTCCGCCGGGCATGCGCGCCGTTTCGGTGCGGGTGAATGAGGTGGTCTCCGTCGCCGGTTTCGTCGGTCCCGGAACCCGTGTCGACGTTCTCCTTACCGGCACTCCCAACGGTGAGTACGGAACCTCAAACCACCACCGTACTGCAGAATGTGGCTGTGATTGCCTCCGGCCACACGTTGGAGCGCAACGTCCATCCGGGAAGCCCAAACCACTCCCGTGATCACGCTTTTGGCTTCGCCCGAGGACGCCGAACGCCTCACCCTGGCCAGTTCCGAAGGCAAAATCCAACTCTCGCTGCGCAACCCGCTCGACACCCACCAGGATTCCGTGGATGCAGCCAATGCCAAGGGTCTATACAAGGGCGGCACTGAACCCGTAGCTCCGCCCAAGCCGACGGTTCATCACGTGAAGGAAAAGAAGACTGAGAAACCACCTCCCTCTCCAT
Source organism: uncultured Acidobacteriaceae bacterium (assembly GCA_963702775.1). Taxonomy (GTDB): domain Bacteria; phylum Acidobacteriota; class Terriglobia; order Terriglobales; family Acidobacteriaceae; genus Sulfotelmatobacter. The sequence goes on along the minus strand of CAVPDX010000008.1, from coordinate 245,338 downwards.
CGGTGCTCAGTGTAGAGGTCTATAAAGGCGACAAGAAAACCGTCACCACGTTGCCGGAACAAAGCGGTGATGAACCCAAGTAGTCGGAAAGCAGTTTCATTTCGCGCGTTCGGTACGCTGCACCACAGGTTTCCTCATGTGGAGAGGAATCACACGATGAAGGTTCGCACGACACTTTTCGTAGCCGTCGCATTGTCGCTTCTATTCCCGTTGTTCGTTCTGCCCAGGCTCCGCCCTGGCCGAGGCACGGCTCTACAGGCGGCGACTCAGGCGCCCCAGGATCCAACTGCGCCAACCGTGTCCTCTCCATCGCCACCCAAGCCACGCTTCCGCCCCAATCCGCTCAGCCTCAAGGTTCGGCTCCGCTGCGCGTCATGGTCAACAAATCTCTGCTGATCAATACCCAGGAGCCAATCAAACGCATCTCGGTAACCGACCCCACCGTCGCGGATCCGGCCGTACTTACTTCCACCCAGATCCTGGTTCACGGACGCTCTCCCGGCGAAGTCTCGCTGATCATCTGGGATGAAAACGAACGCTCGCGCAGCTTCGATCTCCGCGTCGACGTCGACGTCAGCGCCTGCGCCGAAGAAGAACATCGCGTCTTCCCCGAGGAACAGATCTCGGTCACGCCTTCGCGCGCTGCGATTGTTCTCTCCGGCCACGTTACTACCGAGGACGTCGCCAAGCGCGCCGGAGAACTCGCCTCCGCCTATTCGAAAAACGTGGTCAATGTGCTCACCTTCGGTCCCGTGGGCGCGCAGGAAATCCTGCTGGAAGTGAAGTTCGCCGAGGTCGACCGCTCGGCGCTCACCCAGCTTGGCGCCAACATTTCTCTCCAACTGGCGCCGCCAACTCGGTCGGGAACCTCAACCACCGGCCAATTCGGCGGCTTCGGCTCCGCAACAGATCACTCAGACGCATAGGACAAAGCCCCCCCTTCGCGGCCAACCAAACCGTCAGCAATGTTCTCGAACATGTTTCTTATTCCAGCCCAATATTCACCTGGGCGCCGTGATCGAAGCGCTACAGACCAAGAACCTGCTCCAGATTCTCTCCGAACCCACTCTCATCGCCGTCAATGGCAAGAAAGCCAGTTTCCTCGCCGGCGGCCAGTTTCCTTTCCCCATCGTGCAGCCCGGTGCGGGATTTACCGCCGTCACCATCTCCTTCAAGGAGTTCGGCGTGAAGCTGGAGTTCACGCCCGTAATTATGCCCAACGGCAATATTCACCTCCTGGTCGCCCCTGAGGTCAGCACCCTGGATTTTGCCGACGCGCTTACCATTTCCGGTTTCACCGTTCCGGCATTGAGCACGCGCAAGGCTGAGACCGAATTTGAATTACGGGATGGACAAAGTTTCGTCATCGCCGGCTTGATCGACAATCGCGTCACCGACGTTTGGAATAAGGTACCGGGCCTGGGCGGATATTCCGATCCTGGGCGCGTTTTTCAAAAGCAAGAGCCTTTCCAAAAGCAATCAAGAACTGATGGTCCTGTGTACCGTGCACCGGATCTCGCCCAATGCCGAGCCTCCGGCCGGACCCAAGAATCCGGAACCTTTCATGAACAACCAGAAGTTCGATTCCAAAAAGCCTTCGTGGAGCATTCCACGGCCATGGTGAGCAGGTGGAACGACTGACAACTGCATACTGAGAACTGGGTTTTGAGGTGGTGTAAAGTAGACGTAGATTATGTCTGAGCTTTCCGTCGTTATCGTGGCCGTGGACAATGAGCAACGCACCGTCCTCCAGGTGTTAGTGGATGGCACCAGCGTGGCCCGCACGGTCCATATCTGCGCCAGTTTCCCGGTAGCGGCCGCGGATCCGGTCATGCGGCGTGTGCAGGCGGCTAATCCCGATGTCCTCATGGTGGATATTCCCAGCGACAATCCCGCTATGGCCATGCGCGCGATTGAACTTCTGCACCAGGAATTGGCCGATACCGCCGTGTTCGCGATCGGAAACCTCAACCAGCCGCAAGTGATCGTGAGCGCAATGCGCGCCGGCGCCCGCGAGTTCATCGAACGCCCCACCACTACCACCGACCTGCTGGAGGCTTTTGTCCGGCTGACCACGGCCCAGCGCCGGGTCCAGAAGGAAGGCCCGCGCGGCAAAGTGTTCACCGTCGTCAATGCCAAGGGCGGCAGCGGAGCGACCACCGTGGCCGTCAATCTTGCCCTGGCGTTGCAGGCGGCCCACGGTCACACCGCTTTCGTGGACCTTGCCCCCCTTGGTCACTCGGCACTGCACTTGAATCTCAAACCTTTGTTCACCTTGGCCGACGCCACCCGCAATCTTCACCGCATGGATAGTTCGCTGATGGAAAGTTTTATGACCCGGCATAGTGGCGGCCTGCAGTTGCTGGCCGGACCCAACGCACCGGCATCGATCGAACCTAGCACCACAGAGTTTGTACGGCTGTTCGACTTGCTGGTAGCGCACTACCGTTATGTGGTGGTAGACAATTCTTCCCGCCTCGATGCCGCCAGCCGCCTGGTCGCCAACTTGTCGGAGTGCGTACTGCTTGTCGCCTGTACCGATGTGGCCTCGCTATGGAGTGCGGCCCGCGTGCAGCAGTATCTGGGAGAAACCGGCCATCGCGAACGAGTGCGGCTGGTCCTCAACCGCTTTCGCAAGGTCCCAGGCTTCAGTGAGGCGGATGCGGAAAATGCTGCCGGCATCAAATTGCTGTGGCGCGTCCCCAATCAATATTTCGCCATCTCCACCGCGATTGATCGCGGCACGCCGGTCATGGAACAAAGTCACACCGAGATTGCCCGTTGCTTTTCCGGGCTGGCGAACGAATTGACGCGCAATGACGTGGATGTGAAGCGTACCGCCTGGTCGTTGTTCAAAACGGTATAAAGTTTTTGAAAGGGTGCGGCTTCAGCCGCACCGCAATCGACATTCGATATAAGATTTCATGGCCAATCTCCAGACCTTCGAGCACAGCGAGTACCAGCAGGTAAAGGCAGACCTGCATCGCAAGATCCTCGATCGCCTCGATCTGGAAAAGCTAGGCCGCTCCACCGGCGACTCCGCCCGCGAAGAAGTTCTCGTCCTCATCCGCAACTCGGTCAACAACGAAATTATTCCCCTCAGCTTCGCCGAACGCGAGCGTCTGTCGCGCGAAATTCTGGACGAAATTTTCGGTCTCGGTCCGCTCGAACCCTTGCTCAAGGACCACACCATCTCCGACATCCTGGTTAACCGCTTCGACAAGGTTTACATTGAGCGCGCCGGCAAACTGGAATTGACTGGCTTGTCGTTCAAAGACAACCAGCACCTCATGCAGATCATCGAGCGCATCGTCTCCCGCGTGGGCCGGCGCGTCGACGAATCTTCTCCCATGGTCGACGCCCGCCTGGCTGATGGCTCGCGCGTGAACGCGATTATTCCACCCCTCGCATTGGATGGCGCTTGCCTTTCCATCCGCCGTTTCGGGCGCGACCCGGTTACGGCCCGCAACATGATCGAGAATCACACTCTCACCGAGGCCATGCTTGAACTTCTCTCCATCATGGTGAAGGGGAAGTTGAACCTGCTGATCTCAGGCGGCACCGGCGCCGGCAAAACCACATTGCTCAACGTGCTCTCCGGCTACATTCCCAACGTGGAGCGCATCGTCACTATCGAAGACGCCGCCGAATTGCAACTCAAGCAGGAGCACGTGGTCCGCCTCGAAACCCGCGCGCCTAACATCGAAGGCAAAGGCGCGGTGCGCCAGCGCCAGTTGGTTATCAACAGCCTGCGTATGCGGCCTGACCGCATCGTGGTCGGCGAGGTCCGCGGCGAAGAAGCTTTCGATATGTTACAGGCCATGAACACGGGCCATGAGGGCTCTCTCACCACGGTTCACGCCAACTCCGTGCGTGATGCACTGGCTCGTATCGAGAACATGGTTTCCATGGCCAATCTCAACATTCCCGAGCGCGCGGTGCGCCATCAGATCGCTTCCGCCATTCATGCCGTGGTACAGGTCGCTCGCTTGTCGGACGGCACCCGCAAAGGTGATCTCGATTTCCGAGGTCACCGGCTTGGATGATGAATCCATTACCATGCAGGATATTTTCGTGTTTGAGCGGCGCGGCATCGACGAAAGCGGAAAGGTCCGCGGGATCTTCCGCGCCACCGGATTCCGTCCGTTATTTGCCGACCGGCTGGCGACTTCCGGAGCGCGACTGCGCCCGGCGCTGTTTGAGTCAAAGACCGAGATTTGAGGAAAGAGGCAGAAGAGCGGACGCCGTAATGATCAATCGGCAGTTGGCAATCGGCAATTGGAATTAAACCTATGCCCACAGTCTTGATCGCGCTTCTCGTGTTCGTCGTGGTTGCGCTCGCGACCTTCGCCGTCATTTCCCTGCTCGATGAACGGCGCGCTCAAGCCCGCCTGATCAGAGACCGCCTGGCCACAGTGCAGAAGGCGCCGGAGCGCGACCCTAACGAAGAACTCGCCCTGCTGCGCGACGAGCAACTCAGCAAGATCCCCGCCCTCGATACTATCCTGCGCCGTTCCGCGCGGGTTTCGGCCATGCAGGATTCGTTGTTGCAGGCGGGCATGAAGTTTCGCGCCGGCAATTTTCTAGCGATGTGCGGCCTCGCCGGCGTCTTGGCCGCAATCATAGTTTTGATCCTGACCAAAAATCCTGCCGTCGCCTGGGCCGCGCTGGTTATCGGTGCTCTTATTCCCTATGCTTTTGTGTCCTACCGCCGGCAGAAGCGCTTTGAAAAAATCGAGGAGCTTTTTCCCGAGGCCATCGACACTCTGGCCCGCGCCGTCCGCGCCGGACATGCTTTCACTACCGCACTGGAAATGATTTCCAACGAAATCTCCGAACCTCTGGCCAGCGAATTCCGCAAACTCTACGAAGAGCAGAAATTCGGCATGCCGGTGCGCGATGCCCTAATGAACCTCACTGAGCGCGTGCCCCTGGTGGACGTAAAATTCTTCGTCACCGCCGTCATGCTGCAGCGCGAAACCGGCGGCAACCTCGCCGAAATCCTGGACAACTTGTCCTACGTAATCCGCGAGCGTTTCAAGATTCAGCGCCAGGTACGGGTTCACACCGCGCAAGGCCGCCTCACCATGGCCCTGCTAATGGCCATGCCGCCGACGGTCGTGGCCGTTCTCTACACTTTCAGCCCGGACTTTGTAAGGCCGCTTTTTTATGATCCCTTTGGACATATCTTGCTAGTGTTCGCCATTACCCTGCAGACCGTCGGCTATTTCGTGATCCGGAAGATTATCAAGATTCAGGTTTAGGTACGATCAGGTATAAGAAATGCCCTTGCTGCTTCTCGTCATCGTAATATTCGTGACCGTCGCGCTGGTGGTGTTTGCCTTCGGCGCAGCCGTAGTCACGCCCAGCTCCGTTCTGGGAGCGCGCCTGCGAGCCTTGGGCGGGCAGCAAGTCCAAGCCCCCGAGAGGCCGGTGGTCAAGGTAAAGGAGCGGCTGGAGCAGGCGCTCGATCCCATCAGCAAAGCCATTCCGCTGTCGCCCTCCGACGTTTCCCGCACCCGCGCGTGGCTGATTCAGGCCGGACTTCGCGAATCGCGCCATGTCAGCTACTATCTCGGGACTCGTCTTGTGTTGGCATTTCTCGGCCTGGCCGGAGTTGTAGTCTTTTCCGGTTTCAACAGCCTGTCCTTGCTGGTCTGCGTGCCCGCGTTCGGTTTCTTCCTTCCCCGCTTCTTCCTGAAGCGAATGATTAAAGACCGCCAGCAGCGTATCCGCATCGCCCTGCCCGACGCTCTCGATCTGACAGTGATCTGCGTGGAAGCCGGATTGGCCTTGGACCAGGCCTTGATGCGCGTCGGCAAAGACTTGCATCACGCCCATCCCGACCTCAGCGACGAATTTCATCTCGTCAACCTGGAGATGCGCGCCGGCAAGCCCCGCGCCGAAGCATTGCGCAATCTCGTTGACCGCACCGGCGTAGATGATATTCGCTCGCTGGTGGGTACTCTCATCCAGACCGATCGCTTTGGCACCAGCGTGGCCCAAGCTTTACGCGTTCACTCGGATTCTCTGCGCACCGCTCGCCGCCAGCGCGCCGAAGAACAGGCTGCCAAGACTACCATTAAGATGGTCCCTCCGCTCGTCATATTCATTCTGGTGCCCTTCCTCGCGGTCACGATTGGTCCGGCACTCATTCAGGCCTATCGCTCCCTGGTTTCGAAGTAGGAAAATCGGTTTGAAGTGATGCGTACCCGACGGGCAAAACGAAGCGTCCTTCCCTCCTATCAGGCTTTCAACAAAACCCGCCAGCTCTTTCTTGCAACTAACCTTGCGATAGCCCAGACCCACTGGTCGCGCCTGCGTGGCTTGCTGGGAACTTCGGAAGGTGACTTTGGTAACAGTTGCGGCCTGTGGATTCGTCCCTGCCGCGGCGTTCATACCCTTGCTATGCGCTTCCCTATTGACGTACTCTATTTAGATCGCGCTGGGACGGTGGTACACCTCGAGCACAATCTCCAGCCCTGGCGATTCTCCCCGGTCCGCCTGCAGGCCGCCTCAGTCCTGGAGTTACCCAGCCACACGCTGGCCAGAACTGAAACTGCTTTGGGCGATCATATTGAAATCCAGATGAAAATGAAGCAAACTAGCTAGGAGATTGTTTCCCCCCGGCATCGCACCGAAGCCAGAATCAGATAGTCGCTTGACCGAAACTCTCCAACTCGAAGAGAGCGTGCTCGCTCACCTTCACGACGAGCCCAAGCTGCTGGTCGAGTGGTCCCCGCGCTGGCAGGAGTTCGTCACTAACATCCGTCCCGCTTTTTCGCGCTCGCGCAGGCGCCTAGCTGGGGAAGCACCCGACACTCTCATGCCCTACCGGGGCATGTTCGTGTCCTTACTGATGCAGGGTTTCTTGGTGTTCGTTGCCGTCGTCATGCCGCGCGAGATTGACCGCTTGCGTCCTTATGCCGCGCCCAAGGTCAAGCCTTACGAAGTCATCTATTACTCCGGCGACGAATTGCCGCGTACCGAAGACCTGGGCGGCGCGCAGTCCAGCCAAACCGGACGCGCCGGAGGCCAGGAAGCGCATCACCGCACCCAGACCATTCACGTGGCCCGCGGCGGCTCGCTCACATCGCAGGTCGTCGACGCTCCAAACCTTAAACTTCCTGCCTCCGTTGAGGCCGTTGCCAACCTGCTCGCCTTCAAGTCCAACCCCGGACCGCCTCCGGCGGAAGGCCTTCGGTCGTCTCTCCGGACTCCAAGTCTTCCCGCCAATGTGATCGCTCCCGCGCCCGCCAACGTCGCTCGCGATCACTCCCGCAACGGTGTCACTCTCGATTCAGTCGTGCCCCCGGCTCCCAGCATTTCTTCCGACAAATTTCGCTCTGCTTCCCTACTGAATGCGGAGGTCGTGCCTCCTGCGCCCAACCTCAGGTCCGACCACACGCTTTATACGCCCAAGCTCAACCCTAGCATCATCGCTCCAGCTCCCAATATTTCGCGAGGTCGCATCGCGGCTGCGCCATCTTTGACTCCCAACGTTATCGGGCCCGTTTCGACGCAGGTTTCGCGCGACCGCTCGCGTTCCAGTCCGGCATTGAACGCCCGCGTGATCCCGCCCGCTCCCGCCGTCGTTGGCCGTGAAGTTTCGCCATCGCGAGTGCGGATGAACGACGTTGCGGTCGTTCCTCCGCCAGTCTCAGCACCGGAGCGCGAGTCTGGCCGCAATGCGAAACTCAATCTTCCCGCTCCCTCCGTGATCGCCCCGCCACCATCCGCCGATTCGCCCCACGACCTCCGCCGGTTGGAAAGCGGCGCATCTGGCATGACCCCTAAAGTGGTTCCCCCTCCGCCCACACAAACCGGCAATGGATCGTTCTTGAGCTCAATCGTAGGGAAGATCTTCGGCACCCAGGAAGTCGTGCCGCCACCACCCAGTGCCCCCACGGGAAGCAATTCGGAAGCCGGACGCAGCGTCAGCGGCGCAGGCGGCCGTTCGCTTGCTAGCAACGTCATTCCGCCTCCGCCCCAAGTCGGGGCTTCGACCGGGAACTCCGGCACGGCGCGCGGTCCATCCTCCGGCAGAACGCGAGGCACATCCCTCGGCGGGAACGTAATTCCTCCACCTCCATCGGTCACAGGCTCTGGGCACGGCTCGCCGTCTGGCTCGGGAAATTCCGGCTCATCAGGCAATGGCACCCTCCTGGCAGAAAATGTCATTCCTCCGCCTCCCTCGGCTGGTTCTGGAACAGGCCTTTCCGGCTCCGGCAGAAAAGGCTTCGGCCTCGGCGGTCCCGGCGACGCCGGCTCAGTTCTCGCTCCTCCCAAAGGCGCGGGCGGAAATAGCGACAAAGCCGGAATCGTGATCTCGTCCCAGCCCGGCTCACAAGTTGGAGCGCCCGGCACCGGCGGCAAAGGCTCAATCGCGATGTCTCCCGCTGGTTCAGACGAGCCCGGCCTCGGCGGCTCTGGCGGAGGCGTCGGCGTCGGTCGCGGCGAGTGGCCCCGGCAGCGGCCTCACCAGCGAAGGCCCCGGCGCTGGCAAGACCGGACCCGGCCGCGGCTCCGATCCCAATGCCCATGCCGGAATCTCTCCCACCCCCGGTCCCGGCGGCGCAGGCACCGCTACTACCGGCGTGCCCGTCGTCCCCGGCGTGGACGTTCGCGGCGGCAGCACTACCACGGTCGTCAACCTGCCCAGCTTCGGATCGGAAGGCAACGATCCCATTATTCCCGGACGCACCTCGGTGAAGAAGCAGGAGGGACCAGCTATCACCATCGTCGCCACGTCGCGCTCCGGCGGAGCCTTTGATTTCTACGGCAAGCTCCCCGGCGACAACTACACCGTCTACGTCGATACCGCGATCGGCACGGTAGTAATGCAATTCGCCGAGGTGAATCCGGCGGCGCGCGCCCAAGGGGAAACAATCGTCGGCCCGCAAGGCCTGCGCACCGATTTGCCGGCAAATCTTCCCCACGCTCGCGTCGTCATCAAATGCCGGCTCGACGCTTCCGGCAACCTCAGAAACATTCAGGTCGTCGAGCCCGGTCCAGCTGCCATGACCGCGAAGATCGTAGCCGCGCTGCCCAGTTGGAAGTTCCGCCCCGCCATGCGCGGCCAACGGTCGGTCGAGGTAAACGCCATCCTCGGCTTCAACATCGACACCAACGACCGTAATTAACTGGCGTTTGCATCGCAGCGTGCGTCGCTTTTCAGAACTAATGCACCTCGGCTTCGCTAGTACCTGAAGGCCTGCAGCTCCAAGACCAGATTTTCCGGTTCCACGACCACGGGAAGAACCCCGGTTCGAGTGTTGGGATTTAACACTATTCGCGTCGGGCTAACCGGGAGTCGCTGAAGTCCGGTGATGGTTTCCACCAGCGTGCCGGCTTCATCGTAGACATAAACTCGAGGTTGAGGGTCGTCAATGTTTCCAGTGGACGTGTATTGCTCGATCAAGAACAGCTTGTGAACGCGATCGAACTCGACGTCCAAACCGGCTTGGATTTCACTCCCGGAGTTGGGAATTATTTCCTCGAACCCCGTCTCTGTCGCCAAATTATAGAACTCCACCCCCTGATCAACCAGCGTCGTGGTCACCGCAATGCCCGTCGCCGGGTCAACTGCAAGTCCGTTCACAGTTCCGACGCCTAAATCGTCGGTGAACTCGCTGATCTTCCCGGTCGAAAGGTTCACCAGGGCAATGCTCGTAGCACACTGCGGACCCGGCTCCGGGCAACCGTGCGAATCGGCCAGGACCGCTTGCTTCGTTGCCGTGTCCAGCGCAATTGCTGGTTCGAAGAACTCGTCAACATCGATGATAGGCTTCAGAGAAATTTGCCGCCCGAAGGTATTTGCCTCAATGTTCGACCTGAAGACATAAGTCAGTCCGGTGACAAACGACGATTGGTAAGCTGCCACCTCGGCCGTTCCCTGAGCGACACTTATCCCCAACAGATCGTAGTTGTGCTTAATCGGCGGCTGCCACACCCCGGTAAATTTATTACCGCTCAGCGGGTTCAGCGTTCGAAACTGATTCTTTCCCGCGTGCTGGTAGAGGACGAGTCCGAGATCCGGGGCATTGATTTCCAGAGTGTCGTAATCAGTAGAAATGCGACCATTTTCTTTGGCCACGACCTTGACGATCGCGCCCGTCTTTTGGTCAAAAGCTTCTGTTGCCACCAGGGTGTTTCCATTCGGTTCCGCGAAAGCCTCGCTGAACAGGCCTTCGCTACCTTTGCTTGCAATGTCGTAGCCCAGGATTTGACCTCCGAACTTGGGCTGCACGATCACCACGCTTGCGCCGGTGGGAACGGCGTGCTCCGCTTCCTGTGCCTCTGCCACACCGCGGCCGAACCCAGAAGCAAGACAGCAAAATACCGCCAGGAGCACTGTTATTACCCTGTAGGACAACGCGATCCAAATCTTGCCATCGACGTTTCTCATTTTTTTCATTTGATCTCCATTGCTGCTTTGGTTGCGCCCCTTTGGCTCGGAATGTTCACCGGGGCGGAGCAACATTCTCGCAACCGCGATCGTGGAAGTTGTCACGAACTTGCAAAAGTTATGTTAACGATGGGTAAACGACGCGAGCGCAGGACGTCGCCAACAGTGTCCGGCGCGCTTTCGCCAACAGAGAGATCTTGGTTTTTGTGGAGCGGGGATCTGCGATGAGTCTAGCCGGCCCGCTTGCTGCTCGCTCGCGGCCGCGGCTTGCCCTTCGGTTTACTCTTGCCCTCAAGATTGAGGGCCACGGCAGCGCGGATGAGATCCTTCAAAGCCGCTTCATCGATCTTCTCGCCTTCACGGATGTCAATAGCGCGCCTGACATTCCCCTCCAGGCTGGAGTTGAACAGACCTGCAGGATCCTTCAACGCAGCTCCCTTGGCAAATGTGATCTTGACGACGGTCTTGTACGTCTCTCCCGTGCACACGATGCCGTCATGAGAAAACACCGGGGTTCCCGGCGAGGTCGACCTGACCCACTTCCGCTCTTCGACGATCTCAGGGTCGGCCGCGTGTATGATCCCGCGCACTTTCGCCAGCATCTTCCCGCGCCAGTCTCCGAGCTCCTTGATCCTCTCATCGATAAACGCAGCAGCAGTTTCCATCGCGACGCTTCCTTTCATTAGTGGGTCAGTTTGAATTCGTTTTGAAAGAGCGCGGCTTCAGCCGCGCCGTAGGTACCTAATTTAGCGTCGCCCAGCCTAACCTGCAACCTCCGCAAGTGGAAGTGGCTGCCCCCTCGCTTCCACAGAAGTTTACCCGAGGGTGCCCCGTCCTTGTCGCGTCTTTTGCGACAGGGCGGGGATTTTGACTCCCTACAACCGCGCCGCGCCGGTGCTGGCCCATACGCGTGCCTCCTGTCTTTCCATGGATCACCACAACATGGATCACCACAATCGAGGCTGCCCCACCTGTCGCGGTTTTCGACAGGTGGGCACCTCAGGCGATGGTATCAAGGGCCGCTGAATACTCCGCAGGTGAACGTCCCATCCCTATTACGAGCTTTCCCTGAGTAGGTCGCCCAGCCACACGCGCGAGTTAGCTGTATAGTGACTCAACTACCGGAGGGACGATGCGTCACCGAATCCCGCACCTGATCTGCCTCGTGATGTGCGTCGTAGCTCCTTATGACCGCAGCCTATGCCCAGCAAAGCCATTGGGCCACACCCGACGACAAAACCGCGAAGTTCATGATCGACATGGAGCGCAAGTGGGCCGAAGGCGTTTGCACGAATAACGGAGTCGTCTCCGAGTTGTTGGCCGACGATTTCCAGGGCACCAGCACTCGCGGCCAGCGCTACACCAAAGCCGATGAGCTGCGCGATGAAAAAGGCCCACGCTCGGCTCACGGCTGCGCACTCGACGACGCCAAGGTGCGCTTCTTTTCTTCTTCTTCGGGCGAGGACGTGGCCATCATTTACGGCAGTGAGCACTCTATCGGGAAAGACAAAACCCATCCCGACGCCAAACAGTGCCAGGTCTGGACCGATACCTGGCTGAAGCGCAACGGTAAATGGCAGATCGCCGCCGCACAGGACAACAAGATCGATTGCCAGTAGCTGGACCGCAACCGCGGGCGGCCCATCCCTTGCGCTTTTGCAAAGGATGGGATTCTCCAAGCTGCCAGGCCAATCGGTGCTGTTATGCCGCACGGGCCCAAGAATTTCCACAGCTCAACCTTGTGACATCTGCCCTTGCGCACAGCCACCGATTCGTTCCATCATTGTCCAGCCAAAGGCCGTACACGGAGCAACATCGGCAAAGACGCTCGCGGTCAGAAATCGGCCCGTAAGTCCCATGCTTTCAAGATTTTGACTCATAAGATCTTTGTTATGAAGATTTTGCGCGGCATTTTTTTGTAAAGTCGTTGATTCCAGATATTTTAGACACCGGAGGGGGGAGGGGGGTAGGGTAACTAAAAGATAAACTTACATCCCAGAATGGGACGCCCAAGTGTTCGTCGGCCCGCCCTGCAGAGTCTTGTCAGACCGATCTTTTTGAAATAAGTCGTCGAACCACATGGCCTTTCCACATCCACAACCCCGAAAGGACCATGATTGGAACGAAGACAAACCGAGTCCTGAACGCGTAGTCCGGAAGTTTTTCAAACGGACTATAGATATAACCGAGTATCGGAATGGCAAAGACGATGTGAATCCCGCGGCAAATCGTACGTGTGATGCTTCGGTTCACCACGTTGGCTGTATTGGCTGTTGTGGCCATGATGTCTCTCCTTGAATTTGATTTTAGGTCTCTTCGTTCCTGAGCCTTGTGATCCCTCGATTCACGACTTCTGACCCGCTTGAGGCGGCCAGTTTGGCGATTCAATACCGAACTGCTTGGCGTACTCCGCGTTCAATCGCTGCCAGCCGAACTTCATCGCCTCGCTGCCGACGATTCGGCCAATGGGAGTTCCGCCGAGCAGCCGATCCAGAACATCGAAACAGATGTGCCAGCCCGCAGCACCCATGGCGATGAAACGGCGGCCGATGTTGGTCCATAGCGTCAGGCGCGTGCCTTCACCAGTGGCTTCGAGTTCCCACCGCATGTCGTGGTCGCCCCAGTTGTACTCAAGCGCCTTAGGAGCGTCGGCTCGCGTTACGGTCGTTTCGCTAACGCGCAGCGTGGGCGCTGCCACCGTGGTGATCTTCACCCTGTTTCCAACCGTGCCCAGGCTCCCATCGGCGTCGAAGGGAGCCCACTCCCGCAGTTGCGCCGGGTCGGTAAGCGCCTGCCAGACTTTTTCCGGCGAGTGGCGCAGTTCGCGGACGAGAATGAGCGTCCACTTTTCTTCCCCATTTTGTCCCCGGTCCTTTTGTATCCGCGCCAGGTTGGCGGGACCGGGAATGTACTGCTCGCGAATGTTCATCTATTTTCTCCCGCTGATTGTCCTGGTGATGATCTGCCTACCAGCGCATCAGCTGCGTGAGCTGAATGAGGTTGCCGCAGGTGTCTTTCAGCATTGCAATGGTCGAGCCGGTTACGTCGGTGGGCGGCATCGTGAACTCGGCGCCGCGGGCCTTGATGCATTCGTAGTCGCCCTTGATGTCGTCGGTGATAAAGTTGGCCGCAGGCTGGTTCTGTTGAAAGATCGCCTGCTGATACGCTTTGGCTGCGGGGTTGTTGTTCAGCGCCAGCTGCAGCTCAGTGCCGTCCGGCTCCTCGGGCGAGGCCACGGTCAGCCAGCGATATGGGCCCTGACTGAAATCGGTCTTCTTCACGAAGCCCAGTACCTCCGTATAGAAATGCAGGGCCTTGCTCTGGTCGTCCACGTATACGCTAGTGAGTTTGATTTTCATTTCGTTTCTCCTTTGTCACGTTCGCGGTTTGGGCCGCGTCTTCTTCTGCTTAGTTTTCCGTTTCGTTGCGGTTGACGGTGTTGATGGCGTTAATCGATCCATGCGGTCCTGATCCATTCGATCAAGGTGTCGTTCGAGAGCATCGACGTGAGCGGACCAGAACCGGCGGAACTGAGCCAGCCAGGCATCGACCTCCTGAAATGGTTCAGGTTTCAGGCGGTAGAGACGGCGCTGTGCGTCCACCGTGGATTCCACGAAACCGGCGTCGCGCAGCACTCGCAGGTGCTTGGACACGGTCGGCTGCGACATACGAAGCTGACGCTCGATCTCTCCCACCGACTGTTGTGACGAGACCAGGAGGCTCAATATGGCGCGGCGGTTCGGCTCCGCAATGATTTCGAAGGCAGATTCCATTCGTTTGATATACTCCGAAGTGCATATACTTGTCAAGGTATATATAAAAACCAGACAGGGATGCGCAAGGAGAACTCCCTGAGACGGCACAGGGGCTACCAATAGTGCAGGGATCCTTCGACTACGAAACTACTCGCTTCGCGAAGCAGTTTCTTCGCTCAGGATGACAACTTATAGGAACGTGCGCGGTTAGGCGCTCGCCCTCCGGCCGTCGTTCAGCCGACCTGTGGCTCGACCACTATTTGTTCTGCAGGCTTAGCCGGGCTAGGAGCGCATAGGCTTTGCGAAACCAGGGACGCTCGCGGCGGCGCTGATAGGCGGGCATGGTGGGCCGTTTGTCGAGGATTTTCTGGGCCCACTGGCGGGCTTCGTCGGTACGCCCCTGCGACTGAAGGAAGGTGGCGTAGTTGTAGTAAGTCTCGGAGCTGGTAGAAATCTTCGCAGCCTGTTGAAAAAGCTTCGCGGCTTTTTCGGTCTGCCCGGTCTGGGCGTAGGCGTGGGCCAACAATCCAATCGCCCGATGAAAATCGTAAGTGGGATCAGCCTCGACCGTTCGCTCGAGATCGGGCACGGCTGCGGCGAAGTCGCCCAACTCCACCTCTGCCACCCCGCGGCGGTAAAACGGATCCACCGAATCCGACCGTTGCGAAATCGACCGGTCGTAACATCCGCGCGCTCGGGCAAAATCGCCATCGTCCAGATAGAGCAATCCCAACTCTTCATAATTCCCGGCGGAAGGATTATCCAAAATCGCCCGCTCCAGCTCGTGGATTCTGTGGCGGCGCGGAAATACTTGAAATGAGGTACGGAGCAGGCTAGCGTCGGGAATGACCTCGGCCACAATGTAAACTGCCGCGCCGATCCATCCCAAAAACAAGATGACAAAAATCCAGTAGGTGTCTGGCCGGCGGCGAATGAAGTGCACAATCGCGATCGCCTGCAGCAAGAATCCCCACCAGTGAAAGAAAAAGAAGAGAAGTCCCATGGAAAGCGAAATATAACATGGGCTTCGGGCTTCGGCGTTCGGGCTTCAGCGAAACGGCTACGCGGCGGGCTTTCTGACTACTTTGATAAGACCGTTTAGCAAGCGGCCCACTTCGGCGCATAGCTTCGCCAGTTTTGTTGCCTGCATTTCGGACAGAAAGCCCAGCCTCAGGGCTATCTCGACCTGTGTTTCAACTTCGAACACCGAGCCGCGGGCCACGCCGAGGAACTGGATCAGTTCGCGGTCGGAGAAACGGCCTTTGCCTTCGGCAATATTGCTGGCGACGGAGACTGCGGCCCGCCGCATCTGACTGGTCAGTCCAAACATTTCCCTTCTTGGAAAGGCTTCACTGGCGCGATATGCCTCAACTACAAGCTCCATAGACGACTGCCAAACCTCAAGGTCCTTGTAGGTTCCACTCATGACTGGTTCCGGCTATTGGCCTCAGGCTTCAGCGCTCAGGCGAAGTATCGACATTACCTATTGGAAACCAGTTCGGCAGTGACATGTATCACCGAGGCGCTGTGGAAATCGACTCGCATGCCCGACATAACCTGGACAACCGAGGCCAGATGGCTGATTACGTATGTCACAATGAAAGGGTGAACAGTGAGAAAAGGGATGGCCGAAACCCGAAGGCCGAAGCCGGAAGCCCGGCTTTGCCGAAGCCCGAAGGCCGAAGCCCGAAGCCCGGCTCCATTCGTCTAATCGCCACCGATATCGACGGCACGCTGCTCAATCCGCAATTTCAGATTTCACCCGATGATCTCTTGGCTCTGCGCCGCGCCCACAATTCGGGTATCGAAATTGTGCTGGTTACGGGCCGTCGTCACACATTCGCGTTGCCCATCGCGCAAGAGCTGGGGTTTGACCTGTGGCTGATCAGCTCGAATGGTGCGGTAACGCGGTCCCTCTCTGGTGAGACATTTCACCGCGACCTGATGCCGCGAGAGACGTGTCGCGAATTGTGCAGCGGGCTGCAAGAATTTCGCGGCAATACCGTTCTTACATTTGACAAAGAAACTAAGGGAGCAATCGTGCTCGAGCACTTGGACGATTTGAACGCGAGTATCCGGCGTTGGCTGGAGAAAAATATGGCGTACATCGAGTTCGTGGTGCCCATCGAGAAGGCTCTGGTGAGTGATCCGGTGCAGACCATGTTTTGCGGTTCGATGACGCGCATGAGCGAAGCCCTGCGCGTGCTCGAAGGCTTGCGGGATGGACAACCGCATTACCGTTCTTCGCACTGAATACCCGCAGAGGGATCTCTCCATGATTGACGTGCTGAATGCGGGCTGCTCCAAGGGACACGCCCTGGAGCGGTGGGCGGCGCACCGCGGCTTCGGGCGCGATCAGGTCATGGCCATCGGTGACAACCACAACGACATAGAAATGCTTGAGTTTGCCGGCCATCCGGTTATTATGGGGAATGCCTGCGAGGAGTTGCGCGGGCGCGGTTGGAATGTGACCCTGGGTAATGACCAGTGCGGCGTAGCAGCAGCGGTGGCGGAAGTGGTCGGCTAGAATGTTTGAGATGAAGAGGGCGATCCGGGTCGGGGTATGGGCAGCAGTGATTACTCTCTTGCGCTGACCGCGCTTCCCTGCCCAGCGGCCGACTCGGCGGTGCTCCGCAATGGATTTACTATCCGACATGAACGCCGGGAAGTTATTGGGACGATCACTCGTCTGTATGTCGATGGAGACAAATCGAGTTTTGTCGATGTGCCGACCGAGGAGATTGACCACTTTGAAACATTGCCGGTTGAAGCAGAGGCGGTTGACTCAAAGGCGCTTGACGCAAAGAAAGACAGTCCCGCTTCGCCCTCGGACTGCGAGTCGGCGAACCTTGGGCAGCCGCTGGACCTGAACGAGTTGATAGAAACCGCCAGTGGAACGTATCGCCTGGATCCCGGACCTGGTGAACAGCGTGATTCGCGCGGAGAGCGGCTTCAACGTGCGGGCAGTATCGCCGAAGGGCGCGCAGGGACTGATGCAATTGATGCCGGAGACCGCGTCAGACTTGGGCGTGCGGAACGCTTTCGATCCGCAGGCCAA
The DNA here is from genome assembly GCA_963702775.1 of uncultured Acidobacteriaceae bacterium. GTDB lineage: Bacteria > Acidobacteriota > Terriglobia > Terriglobales > Acidobacteriaceae > Sulfotelmatobacter. The sequence continues at coordinate 228,117 of CAVPDX010000008.1, read as the reverse complement.
CGTGGAGGGCGGCACGCGTTATCTGCGCGAACTGCTGGAGCGTTACGACTTCGATCTTGATCAAGGCGCTGGCGGCATACAACGCCGGCCCGCAGCGCGTGGAGCAGTATGGCGGCGTTCCTCCTTATCACGAAACCAAAGCTTATGTCGCGCGCATCGTGCGCGATTACAACAAGAAAATCGCGGCAAAGACCGCGTCCCAGCATGTGACTCAGAAGACTTCAGCGGGCAAGTCAACCGCGACTCGTGTCTCGGCGGCCAAGCCCCACAAGTCAAGTTCTCCGCCAACCCAGGCGGAGGCAAATCCTACACAAGCCAGCAAGTAACAAACATCCCAGCTGTGAGATTTTCAGTGTCATCCTGCAACGCGAGGACCTGGCCTTGTGCTCAAAGCGGCGACGCGGGTGGCGCAGGCAGAAGCTCGGGATGACAAACTCTTTTTTATGCCACGCGGATGACAAACGGTTTTTGTGCCACGCGCATGACAAACCTTTTTTATGCCACGCGGATGACAACCTTTTTTTTCGCTCGGGACGACAGTTTGTTGGGGATGACAAGCAGCGGTTTTGTTGCGAGCAGCCGAACGGTTTCTCTCTGCGTTTGACCCTCTTCTCACACTCATTTACCTTGGGAGTGCCGTTTCCGCTTCGCGTTGCGCGGGTCGCGGCGCGAGGCTTCCCCCTTCATGGACAGAAAGCGCATCTTGGCCAGCGTGGTCGTGTTCTTGATCCTGGCCGTGCTGGTTTACTTGCAGTATCGGCACTGGCAAACCTTTGATTGGGGCACGTTTTGGGCGCAAACGCACCGCATCAAGAAAGTCCACATTTTGCATGCGATAGCGCTGATTTACATCGGGTATGTCTTGCGGGCAATCCGGTGGAAGATTTTTCTCAAGCCGGTTCGTCCAAAGGCGACGGTTTTGCAAATGTTGTCGCCGACCTTAATTGGATTCACCGGGCTGGCGCTGCTGGGCCGCGCGGGAGAATTCATTCGCCCCTATCTGATCGCACGCCGAACGGATCTCCCCTTCTCTTCGCAGTTGGCGGCGTGGGCGGTGGAACGCATCTTCGATGTGGGAGCTTTCACCGTGTTGATGGTGCTGGCGATTTTCTTGCCCAGCGCCCTGCCCGCGATTCCGCATCCAGAATATTATTTGCGCTTTCGCGAAGGTGGTTTTTTTCTGATCGGCATCGTGTTGGCAACGACGCTGGCCGCAATCGTTATGCGGCGCAGCGGCGAAGCGGTGGCGCAGTGGGTAGAACAACGATTCGGACATCTCTCCGCCAACCTTGGGCACAAGCTGGCAGCGAGAGTGCGTGAATTTGGGGTGGGACTGGATACGATTCATGGACCTATGTCGATGCTCTGGCTGGCGGTAACGTCGGTCGGAATGTGGTACCTCATCGCGCTGGCATATCAGGAAGTCACTCATTCGTATGGCGTGGTTTCGCTGGAGATTCCGGTATCGCAGATTCTGATTCTAATGGGCGCGAGTATGGTGGGCTCGATGCTGCAGTTGCCGGCTGTGGGCGGAGGTTCGCAGATGGCAACGATTGCGGCTTTGTCGAGCGTGTTCGACGTGCCTCCGGAACTGGCTGCTAGTTGCGGAATTCTGCTGTGGCTGGTTACGTTTGCAGCGGTGGTGCCGCTGGGCTTGGCGCTGGCGCGTCATGAGAGATTGTCATTGAGGAAGTTGTCGAAGGAGAGCCATCAGGCGGAAGAAGCGGAGATGGGTTGACTTGGGCGGGCTTTTGGGGCTTCACGGCGGACGCGCTTCGGCTGACGCGCATCACGACCCGACCGCAGCGCTGCATGTTCAGCCCCCTCAGCGGTAAAATATTTGTAGAGATATCGGGAGGTGCTTATGACAGAGACTGGAGTTTCGCTGACGCTTAGCGATGAGGAAAAAGAGTTGTTGTTCGAGATCCTTGAGGAACGCCATCGCGCACTGCTTCATGAAATCTGGCACACCGATCATCGCGACTTCAAGGTTACCTTGCAGAAAAAAGAGAGAGTTCTGGAGTCGCTGTTGGACCGGTTCGCGGCGCACGCTTAACCTTTTGGTCCCTCGTACTCAACTGGAGTCGAATTCTTCGGTCAATGGGAAGGCCTGTGGATCAGACGGGTGCGCTCTCCAGTTGTGATCCCCTGTTACAATTTTGTGTCGCTGCAAAGAACAGCAGGTTCCTCGTTCGTCCACTTCGCTACGCTCAGTGTCGGGCGTCGGAATGGCAAAGGAGTTGAGTTTCGCTCAGGCTGCGTTATACAAGAGTTTGAGTTTCATTCGGGCGTCGGGTGTGACGAATATTGAGTTTGGCTGGAAAGCGTCAGCGCTATGAAATGTCCTTTTTGCGGATTTGCGAACGATAAAGTGGTGGACTCGCGGGAGAGCAAAGAGGCGGAATCGATCCGCCGGCGGCGCGAGTGCCTGAAGTGCGGCAAGCGCTTCACGACCTACGAGCGCATCGACGAAATCCCTTACATGGTGGTGAAGAAGGATGGACGGAGGGAAAAGTTCGACCGGCAGAAAGTTCTGAACGGGCTGCTGCGGGCGTGCGAAAAGCGTCCGGTGCCGATCAGCAAACTGGAACAGATTGTGAACGAGGCGGAGTCGTTCGTCATCGAATCGCAGGAACGAGAGCGCAAGACCAGCGAACTGGGCGAGTTGATCATGAACCGCTTACGACGGTATGACAAAGTGGCATATGTGCGGTTTGCGTCAGTATATCTGGATTTCAAGGACGTCAAAGAGTTCATGAATGAGTTGAAGGATTTGGTGAAAGTGAAAGAAGCATCCGAAGTTAAGGTGAAGAAAAGCGGCCAGTGATCAGTGGCCGATTAAGATTGAATCATGAGCCATAAAGTAACCCTTATTCCCGGCGATGGCATTGGGCCTGAAGTGACGCAAGCAACGGTGCGCATTCTGGAAGCCACTGGCGTGAAGTTCCAATGGGAATTTTTCGAGGTGGGGTCCGATGCTTATGAGAAGTACGGCGAATACATTCCGAAGGAAATGATCGAATCCCTCGAGCGCACGCACGTGGGTTTGAAGGGACCGGTGACTACGCCCGTTGGAGGCGGGTTTTCCAGCATCAACGTTGCCCTGCGCCGGAAATTTGAGCTGTATGCGAACTTCCGTCCGATCCGGAACCTGCCGCACATTCCCACGCGTTATCCGGATGTGGATCTCATCATCGTGCGCGAGAACACGGAGAGCCTTTACTCTGGGCTGGAGCACGAGGTCGTTCCCGGTGTGGTGGAAAGTTTGAAGATCATCACGGAGAAGGCTTCGACCCGCATTGCGAAATTTGCTTTCGCCTATGCGCGCAAGAATCAGCGCAAGAAAATTCACGCCGTCCACAAAGCCAACATCATGAAGCTGTCGGACGGATTGTTCCTGCGGTGCTGCCGCGCGGTGGCCAAGGAATATCCCGAAATCATTTACGGCGAGCATATTGTGGACAACACTTGCATGCAGTTGGTGATGAATCCGTATCAGTACGACATGCTGGTGATGGAAAATCTTTACGGCGACATTCTTTCCGATTTGTGCGCGGCATTCGTGGGCGGACTGGGATTTGTGCCCAGCGCAAACCTGGGCGATAACTGCGCGATTTTCGAAGCGGTGCATGGCTCGGCGCCCGACATCGCGGGCAAGAATCTGGCGAATCCCACGGCGCTGTTGCGGTCTTCGTTGCTGATGCTGCGGCATCTGGGCGAGTTCGATGCGTCCACGCTGATTCGCAACGCGTTGGAGAAGGTATACCGCCATCCGGAAAAGCTGACGCGGGATACTGGCGGTCAGGCGGGCACATCGGAATTCGCGGACGCGGTGATCGAAGAAATGGAGCGGGCGAAGATTGCGCCGGCGCCTGCCCAATAGAAACCGTTTTTCGCTTGATGCTTGGGGCCTCACCAATTATTGAGGCAGAAAAGGGGCGTTATGAAGCACAGGTTACTCGCAACCATAATCGGCGGTATGGCGTTCATGTTTCTGTTTGCGGGCGTGGCGGCCGCACAAGGCGGGGAGTTGGTGGCGGCAGAGTTTGGCGCCGGCAACCGTCGCGTCGATGTCACGCAACAGGTACGGTCCTTTATGCACGACGGGGTTCTGCGCTTCGATGTGACTGACCAGACCTTCGGCGCGGATCCCGCGCGCGGTCACGTCAAAGAACTTTTTATCCGCATACGGCATTGGGACGGCAAAGTTGAGGAGTTCCGCTATCCCGAATATGCGCACGTGAATCTGGTTCTGGATCCGGAGAGAGGATATGAGTACCATGGGCGTGAGCTCCATATCGATGCGCGCGTTCTGGGGCGGAGCCGGGCATTTTGTCGATGTAACGGAAACGTTGCGACGCGAGACGCGCGATGGCCATGTGGTGATCGCGGTTGAGAATGCGACCATGGGTGGCGACCCCGATCCGCAGGTGGTCAAGATGCTGCGGGTGCTGTACTTTCACGATGGCCAGCGCGGGCAGAAGGTAGTTCCGGAGCACGGCGAGTTGAGGCTGCCGTGAAGTAAAAAAAGGCTTCCGGCTTCGGGCTTCGGCAAAACACTTTGATGCTGATCCAACGGAGAAAGTTTCGCTGAAGCCCGAAAAACCCTCCGACTTCGCTCAGGCAGGCTCCGCCCCGAACCCCTCGGATTCGTCGCAAATTCCACTCAGGTTGCGATTGGGGCATTGACTCTGGCCGCAGATGAGAGTAAATTCGCCCGTTCTGGGGATTCTGAGGGGATGGCGAAGACAACGCGCCGTGTGGGGGTAGTTCTGTTTCAGCTGGGCGGTCCGGACACGCTGGCTGCGATAGAACCTTTCCTTTATAACCTCTTTTGCGACCCCGATATTATTGACTTTCCCTTTGCCCGCATCGGGCGCAAACCTCTGGCTCGAACTGATTTCGACCACGCGCGCCCGCAAAGTGCAGCACCACTACGCGACAATCGGCGGAGGTTCGCCCATCCGGCGCTTCACCCAGCGGCAGGCGCAGTCGCTGGAGTCAGAGTTGGCAAGCCGTGGCCTGGATGCGCGCTGCTTCGTGGCCATGCGGTATTGGCATCCATTTACCAGCGAAGCTATCGCGGAACTCCGAAGCTGCATGCTGCGACGAAGTTGTCCTGCTGCCTTTGTATCCGCAGTATTCCTCAACCACGACCGGATCGAGTCTGAACGAGTGGCAGCGGCTGTTCCGCAGCAATATTCCCGTGCACAACGTGGGGCCCTTCTATCGGCATCCGATGTATTTAGATGCGGTGATCGAGAAGATTGAGGAGGCTCTGGCGCGATTTCCTGATCCTGGCCGAGCCGAAATTGTTTTCAGCGCGCATAGTGTCCCCATGTCGGTGATTGCGAAGGGTGATCCTTACCAGCGGCAGATCGAGGAAACGGTGCGCCTGCTGATGGAACGCGGGGGATGGTCCAATCGGTCACCGGCTCTGCTACCAGAGCAAGGTGGGCGCCAGCAAATGGCTGCAGCCTTCCTTGCACCGCACGCTGCATGATCTGGCGGCCGAGAAATCGCGGGAAGTCTGCATCGTGCCGGTGGCGTTTGTGTCCGATCACGTGGAAACTCTGGGAGAAATCGATCACGAAATGCGCGAAGTGGCTCGGCGGCTGGGCATCGCGCAGTTCGAGATGAGCGCCGGGTTGAATGATTCTCCGAAATTTATTTCGGCGCTGGGACAGTTGGTGCTGGAAGCGCTGGACGAAGCAGTTCAGGCCTGCATTCCGATTCATGCAAGCGGAAGGGCAGATCGCCACAGAGACGTTGATGGCGGCCGACTGAGTATTGTGTCGACGATTTATCGATTGCGATTTCGGGTCTGCGGATTTCGGGTCTTAGGTGTTAGGTCTTAGGCAAGACCCTAAGACCTAACACGACCTAAGACCGGTGGTCAAGAACAGGAGGAAGAGTCATGGCGGAGCCGGAGGGCGCGAAGCCCAGCCCGAATCCAGAAGCGGCAAAGCCCGCAGCCACGGGCGCGGCTGATGCCACAAAATACGTGGGCACGCCAGCGGTGGGAACGTCGAAGGCGGCAGCGGCTGGCGGGCTTTCGTCGACCGGGCCGGCGAACACCGACATCGACCGGCGGCGGCGGCGGCTGGTGTGGGTCGCCGTGACTGCATTTCTGACTGCATGGTTCCTGGCCTTTTTCCGATTCTTTCTCCCCCGCACTCTGTTTGAACCCAACTCGGTTTTCAAGATTGGCTATCCTTCGGAGTTCGCCTTGGGAGTCGATACCAAGTTTCAGCAGAAATACCGCATCTGGGTCGATCGCACGCCCGACCGCGTGTTCGTGATCTATGCGCGCTGCACCCACCTGGGTTGCACGCCGGATTGGAAGCCGAGCGAGAACAAGTTCAAGTGCCCTTGCCATGGCAGCGGCTATGACAGTGAGGGGATCAATTTTGAAGGACCGGCGCCGCGCCCCATGGACCGCGCCAAGATTGAGCTGGCGCCTGATGGGCAGATCATCGTGGATACTTCGCGACTTTACCAGTGGCCGAAGGGACAACCGAGTCATTTCAACGATCCAGGGGCGTTCTTAACCGGAGTGTGATGAGCGAGAACGGTGGCGATGGAGTCGACAGCAGATTCCTCACCGGGCTTTGCCCGGTTCGGAATGACAAAGCTTATTAGAGGGTTGGCAATCATTTATGGCTGACGAAAAAAATCCGAACGGCAAGAATGGCAAAGTGGGGCTGGTCGATCGCGTCAAAGACGATATTCAGGCGATGAAGGTCGAGATCCCCGCCAAGGCGAAAGAGCAGATCGAGGGGCTGAAGGATCCGACCAAGACCCAGGTCTACACCTCGATCTTCCGCCACAAGCACGACGACACTCCGCGCAACCGGGCGCTGGGCGTGCTTTCCAACGTGTTCCTGCATTTGCATCCCGCGAAGATCAATCGCGATGCGGTGCGCTACAGCTACACCTGGGGGATGGGCGGGATCACGTTTTTTCTGTTCATCATCCTCACCTACACCGGCGTGCTGCTGATGTTTTATTACCATCCCAGCAAGGTGCAGGCGTTTCGCGATGTGCTTTATCTCGAGCACGACGTGCCGTTCGGAAAGATCCTGCGCAACATGCATCGCTGGGCCGCGCACTTGATGGTGATCGGTGTGTGGCTGCACATGTTCCGCGTATTTCTCACCGGGTCGTATAAAAAGCCGCGCGAGTTCAACTGGAACATCGGGGTGCTGCTGCTGGTGTTTACTCTGTTGCTGTCGTTCACGGGCTACCTGCTGCCCGATGATCAACTGGGGTTCTGGGCCGTCACCGTGGGCACGAACATGGCGCGGGCGACTCCGCTGTTGGGGCACGAAGGCCCGTTCGGCGCGCAACTGGGCATGACTCCGTATAACGACGTGCGTTTTGGATTGCTGGGCGGGTCGATCGTCGATGCGAATGCTCTGTTGCGGTCCTACATTTGGCACTGCATCGGAATTCCGATCGTGGCTTCGATTCTGATGATCGTGCATTTCTGGCGGGTGAGAAAAGATGGCGGAATATCGGGGCCAGCTCCGGTGATGCTGGAGGCGGAGGCGGATAAGCCGCGCAGAGGGCCGAAGGCGGCGGGAGAGTAGCGGGCTTCGGCAGTCGGCTTTCGGGCTCCAGCTAGGAAAACAGCAGGTTCCTCACCGCGCTTTCAGCGCGGTTCGGAATGACAAGACTTGGCTTTCGCCCGGTTCGGAATGACAAAGATTTTTGATTTGATTCACACCGAGAATAATTATGGACTGGCGACAACTTTGGGAAATTTGCTCGGCTCCGGACAATGTGCCGATCGTGGGCTTGATCCCGCTCTTGTGCTTCTACATCTACCTCGCGTGGAAGCAGGCGCACGCCAACGATCAACTGATCGCCCAACTGGAGGGTGACGCCGCCCTGGCCAAGACGCATCACCGCAAGACCTGGCCTTTCAAAGCCGGCTGGCAGAAGGAAGTTCACGTCTGGCCATTTCTTCTCCGCATTGAATTTCTCGCCGCCATCATCGTCACGATTATTCTGATGGTCTGGTCGATCACGCTGAACGCTCCGCTGGAAGAGCCCGCCAATCCAAACTTAACCATGAACCCGGCGAAAGCTCCGTGGTATTTCCTCGGACTCCAGGAGATGCTCGTCTATTTCGATCCCTGGATCGCCGGCGTGGTAATGCCCACGATGATCATCGTCGGCCTGATGGTCATTCCTTATATCGATACGAATCCGCTGGGCAGCGGCTATTACACGTGGAAGCAGCGCAAATTTTCCATTGGCACATTTCTCTTCGGCTTCATCATTCTTTGGGTTTCGATGATCCTTATCGGAACGTTCATCCGGGGCCCGGGCTGGCAGTGGTTCTGGCCGGGGCAAACCTGGGATCACAACCGGCTGATCTACGAGGTGAACCGCGACTTGCCCGACATTTTTGGAATCACATCGAACCTGGGTAAGGGGATTTTCGGCGCGATTGTGGTTGGCGGCTACTACCTGCTGGGGGGATTCGTCGTGTATTCGCTGTTCCGGCGATTCCTGGGGAAAGATTTCAAACGCATGAGCCTGCTGCAGTTTGGCATCACGCAATTTCTGTTGCTCACTATGGTGGCCTTGCCCATGAAGATGGGGCTGCGGCTTTTGTGGCACATCAAGTATGTGTGGATTACGCCCTGGTTCAATATTTGAAAACCATGAATGCACAGTGAGCAGGGATGCGGGCTAGGACAACAGATTCCTCGCTTCGCTCGGAATGACAAGTATTTCTAGCATGACAAAGGATTTCGGAGGAAGCGGTGCCTGAACAACCCAACCCCGAGCAGGACCCGATCACAAGCAAGTCGTACGCGGCGTATTACCTGATCGCGATGGTGATTTTGATGGCGACGTTGTTCTGGGCCCTGTGGGATGAGGCGTGGGGCCAGCGTCCGTGGAAAGCATTCCAGGAACAATGGAAGGATCGTTATTCGGCATTTTTGAACACGGCGAAGTCCAAGTCGGCGGCGTCGGAACAGGACGTTGAAAAAAATCCAGACTACGCGGCGCTGAATGCCACATGGAAGAAAGCCAGCGGCGATTCCGCCGCGGCTGCCAAAGAGGCGCGCGAAAAGCTCGACGATGCGAACGCACGTCTGCTGGCTGTGCAGAGCGTGTTTACCGATCGCCGCGCCTACGTCAACGCGCTCACTTACGAGTTCGAAACCAGCACCAGCGCCTCGGCCAAGGCGAGCAAGCAGAAAGAAATCGACGTGTACAAGGCCAAAGTTGCCACCGTTGTATTCCCCGACGGCAGCAGAAAGGAATTCAATTTCCCGCAACTTGAAGAGACCTACAACAGCATTCGCGACGAGAAAACAAAGTTGAGCCTGGAGCTTGGCGAAGTGTTAAAACCGGTCACGGCGGCCCGAGCGAAGATGGACGAATACATCACCGACCACATGGTCGACCTGACGCCGCAGCAAATCGAGGGCTTGAAAAAGAGGGCAACGGAGTGGGATCCCGCCATCGTGCAGATCAATGTGGCCGAAGCAAATATCGTGGACCGCTGTGAATCCTGCCACATGAACGCGCGCGAGCCGCTGAAGATCACTCCGATATCGATGATGGCGAAGGGCGAGAAGAAGCCGGATGAGTATGCCGATGCGTTCGCCAGCCATCCCGAACCCGCGTTATTGAGGATTCACGATCCGGAAAAGTTTGGTTGCTCGCCGTGTCATCAAGGCAATGGACGCGCGACTACGAGCATCGAAAAGGCACATGGAACCTACGAGCACTGGCTGTGGCCGCTGTTTCCGAAAGAAAACACAGAAGCGGGTTGCCAGAACTGCCATGCGGCCGACATGGTGCTAGTCAGCGGCGACGAGCAGTGGATGACCATCAATAACGGCAAAGACCTGTTCCGGCAGAAAGGTTGCATCGGCTGCCATCGCGACGAGGGATATGACAAAGAACCTGAGGATCTGAACGCGATTAGCCAGCAGATCAAACAGATCGAGAACCAGAAGATAGACAACGTGAAGCAGACCGCCTACCTGATGAAGCAGGCGGATGCGGCAGCGTCGAACGAAGAAGCCAACAAACTCAACACGCAGGCGGTTGACCTGAGAGTGGCGAACAGCAAGCTGGACGGGCGGTTGCAACAGCTTGATTTCCAGTCGCACAGCCTGATGCAGGACGAGAAAAAGGTGGGGCCGAACCTGAAAGATGTCCGGCTGAAGTTGAACAAGAATTGGATTCCGGTCTGGCTGAAGAAGCCCACAGATTTTCGTCCTACGACGAAGATGCCGAATTTCCGTTTGACCGATCATCAGATTCAGGCTATTTCGGCGTACATCTGGCAATCGGGATTTACCGATCCTCTTCCCCAGCACAAGCCGGGGAACGCTGCCCACGGAAGAGAACTATTCGAGGAGCGGGGATGTCTGGCCTGCCACTCGATCGGCGAAGGCGAGCAGATGCACGGTGGAACCTTCGCCGCGAATCTGAGCCGGGTCGGCGAAAAAGCTAATTACGATTATCTGGTGCGTTGGATTCACAACGCGCGCGAGCGTACGCGGCCTTATTGCCCCTACGAAAAGAAAGACATCGGCCCGGAGGATTATGCCAAGAAGGGCCTCCCTTACAAGTTCGATCTTGACCACAGTAAATGCCCCAACGACGGGCACGAACTGCAAGTGCAGAACATGACGGTCATGCCCAGCTTGCGGTTGTCTCCAGAGGATGCGGAAGACCTTGCAACTTATTTAATGACGCAGAAGAAGCAGGAGCCGTCGTCGTATCCGAATGCGCCGTTCATGGATGATCCGGCGCTGAAAGCCGAGGGCCAGAAGTGGATTCGGCATTTTGGCTGCGCCGGCTGCCATGAGATTGCCGGCATGGAGGATGAGGGACGCATCGGAACAGAACTCACGTATGAAGGCAGCAAGCCGATCGAGCGTCTGGACTTCGCGCTGTTTACCACGGTCGCGCAGCGCGGCGGCAAGGATGCCGAACCGATTACGAATAAGGAGGATCTGGCGCGCCTGCCGGACGGTCCGGCGAAAGAACCCTGGTACAACCAGAAGGGATTCTTCGAGCACAAGCTTGCCGAGCCTGAGGTTTACGATAAGGGCAAGGTCAAGGGCGAGATGGAAGCGGCGCGCATGCCCAATCTGCATCTCACCAAGGAGCAGGTGCTCGATCTCACAACGTTCCTGATGGGAAGTGAAGAGACTTCCCTGCCCGCGAGTTATCAATACAAACCGGGCGACGCGCGGCACGATATTCAGGAGGGTTGGTGGATCGTCAAGAAATACAACTGCATGGGTTGCCACCAGTTCATCCCCGGCCAGAAGACCATTCTGATGGGATTGCCGCAGTATCAGGATGCGCAGGAGCAATTGCCTCCAAAGCTGCTCACGGAAGGCGCGCGCGTCGATCCCGAGTGGCTGCGTAAGTTCTTGTCGAATCCCGCATTGAGTACAACAGACACGAACCGCAACGGCGTACGTCCGTACTTGAAGGTGCGGATGCCCACGTTCTCTTTCTCCGACAACGAATTGCGCAAGCTGGTGCGCTTCTTCCAGGCGCTGTCGCAGCAGCCGATGCCTTACATTCCGGAAGAGGTGCCGGTGCTGACCGCGAAGGAAACCGACATGGCGCGCAGCCTGTTTTCCAGTTCGGCGGCTCCTTGCTTGAAGTGCCACGCTACCGGCGATGCAGCGCACGACAAGATCGCCACAGCTCCGAACTTCCTGTTGGCAAAAGAACGGCTGAAGCCGGATTGGGTCGAGCGCTGGATCACCGATCCGCAGGCAGTCAGTCCGGGAACGTCGATGCCTTCGGGACTGTTCAAGCAGCAGAATAATCAGTGGGTGTTCGCCGGCCCGACGCCGCCGTCATTCCAGGGCTACGAAGGAGATCATCGCAAGCTCCTGACCGATTACATCTTCCAATTGACGCCGGAAGAGCAGCGCAGAGTAGCGGCGTCGATGCCGCACGCGAAAGCAGCGCTGCAGCCAAAGACAAAGAGCGATCATAGGCAGGCGGCCGCAGAATCTCGTGAAGCAGCCAGCGGCGGTTCGCGGTAGAATGGCGGGTTCGGTGGCTTAATCCACTTTCGGGTTGTCGCCCTACTTTCGAGTTGTCATCCCGAGCGAAGGCGAGGGATCTGGGTGTTTGCCCGCGGCGGCAACACTGGTGGCAGCCAGCAAGAACCAAGATCCCTCGCTGAGATGACAAGTTTTGTTAAAAGAATCCACTCTAGAGGAAAGAAAGGACATCATGAATAAGAAAAAAAGTTGGAGAATGATATCGGTCGGCGTGCTGGCTTTGTGTGGCTTGCTGCTCATGGCAGCGTGCAATAAGAAAGAGGAGCAGCCGGCGAACACGTCTTCGATACCCGCGCCGACGACCCCTGCGGCGACTCCCATTGATCCGGCGACGGTAGCAACTATCGACGGCACCGTGAAGTTCGATGGCGCGGCGCCGAAAGAGGCGAAGATCGACATGAGCCAGGACCCAGCTTGCAAGGGCGCGAACGAAGCGGAGACTGTAGTCGTCTCGGGCGGCGATCTCGCCAACGTTTTCGTTTATGTAAAAGACGGTCTCGGCAATCGTACCTTCGACGTTCCCAGTACCCCCGTCGCCCTCGACCAAAGTGGTTGCAAGTATCATCCGCATGTGCTGGGCGTGATGGCTGGGCAGACCGTTGAGATTAAGAATGACGATCAGACCACGCACAACATTCATCCCACGCCAAAAGATAATCGCGAATGGAACGAGTCGCAGCCGCCATCGTCCGCTCCACTCGAGAAGAGCTTTGCCCGTGAAGAAATCATGCTGCCGGTGAAGTGCAACCAGCATCCGTGGATGAAGATGTACATCAACGTGGTGAAGAGCCCGTTCTATGCGGTCACCGACAAGAGCGGAAAATACGAAATCAAGGGGTTGCCTCCGGGCGACTATACGATTGCCTTCGTGCAGGAGAAATTGGGCGAGCAAGACCAGAAGGTGACAGTCGGCCCGAAAGAAACAAAGACCGTGGACCAGAGCTTCAAGGCGGGCGAGTAGTAAAATAATCCTTTGACGCAAGCGGACTGCCGCCGGTTCGCGCAGCCCGCGACTCTCGGGGAAACGACTCTGAAAGCGATCCCGGCAACATACAACCGCGCCCACCACGCCTTCGCCGTGCTCACGGCATGCGCGACCCTTGTCGTGATTACGGCTGGAGCGTTGGTCACGAGCAACGACGCTGGGTTGTCGGTTCCCGACTGGCCAACATCGTTCGGCTACCTGGTGAAGGTGCCTCACTTCGTGGGCGGAGTGCGCTATGAGTGGAGCCACCGCATGGTGGCCGGCACGCTGGTGACGCTCACCCTGGCAATCGCAATCTGGACTTTGTTGGTGGAGCGGCGGCGCTGGATGCGCTGGCTGGCGGTGGGCGCCTTTTGTACAGTGATCGCGCAGGCGATTCTCGGCGGACTTACCGTTTTGCTCTTCCAACCTCCAGCAGTTTCCACGGCCCACGCCACCGTGGCGCAAACATTTTTTTGCATTGCCGTGGCCATCGCGCTTTTCACCGGGCGCAAATGGGTAGAAGAACAACCACGAGTGGAGTTCGACTCGCGCCGCCCCAGCCTCTCCACTCTGACATTACTGTCAATCTTCGTGCTCTACGTGCAACTCATTCTCGGCGGGATGTTCCGCCATCACGGCATGAGTTGGTGGCCGCATGTGCTGAACGCAGTGACGGTCTCGTTCGTTCTTGCTTGGACGGCCGTGCGGGCCCTTTCCGTCTACTCGCAGATTGAGGCGGTGCGGCGTCCGGCGATCGTGATGCTGTCGCTACTGATCACGCAGCTCTGCCTGGGCTTCACCGCATTTGTGACTCGCGTGGCCTGGGGCAGAGACGCCGCGCAACCGGAACTTCCCATGGTCATCTCTACGGTGGCGCATGTGGCAGTGGGAGCGCTGTTGCTGGCGACTACGGTGGTTCTGGCGATTCAGGTATGGCGGCACGTCCCCGTCGCATTTGAAGAGCGGGTCCCTCAGGCGCAGCAGGACGCGTCGGTGGCGTGATCATCGCCGACTCTATTTGCCTCTTTTGTTCATTCTGATGATGTTGGAGCCTGTCTCGTCGTAAACTAGTGTTGAACTAATTCAGGACAACCTTGGTATCGAAAGTTTCCGCTATCGCCGACGCCGCCACGGAAGTAACCAATGCTTCCAGTGAGCCCGTTATTTGCGTGGAAAATCTGGTGCATCGCTATGAGAACCGCACCGCTTTAAATGGCGTTTCATTTGATGTGCGCCAGGCTGAGTTGTTCGGCTTGCTCGGTCCCAACGGCAGCGGCAAGACCACGCTCTTCCGGATTCTCTCCACCTTGATGCTTCCAAGCGCGGGCCGCGCTACGATCATGGGCTACGATGCGGCGCAAGAACCGGCGCGCTTGCGGCGGCAAATCGGCGTGGTCTTTCAGGCGCAGAGCGTTGATCTGAAGCTCACCGCCTACGAGAATCTTTGGCATCAGGGACATCTTTACGGATTGCGCGGGGCCCCGCTGAAGAAGCGCATTCATGAAATCCTCGCGCGCGTTGGCCTCGCGGATCGCGCCAAGGAACTCGTTGAAACTTTTTCCGGCGGAATGCAGCGGCGTATCGAGTTGGCTAAAGGATTGTTGCACCATCCCGGAGTGCTGTTGCTCGATGAACCGACCACCGGCCTCGATCCCGGCGCACGGCGCGATCTCTGGCAGTATCTGCAGACGCTGCGCGACGAGGAGCATGTCTCTGTGCTGGTAACCACGCACTTGATGGAAGAGGCCGAACGCTGTGATCGCCTTGCCATCATGAATGAAGGCAATCTGGTGGCTCTGGGCACACCCGGAGAACTGAAGAGCGAAATCGGCGGCGACGTCGTGCTGCTCGACGCCGCCCACGATGCGGCCGTGCTGGCCGAGCGTATCCGGTCGCGCTTTCACGTAGAAACCACTGTCCTTGAAAATCAGGTGCGCATAGAACGGCAAGGCGCACACCGGTTTGTAACCGAGGTTGTCGAGGCTTTTCCCGGAGAGATCGAGGCGATCTCAATCAGCAAGCCGGCGCTCGAGGACGTTTTCATTCACCGCACCGGACACAAGTTCTGGACCGAACAAAACGACGCGCAGGACGCGGAAGATCACAGCAGGAGGTAATTTTGCTTTCCATGATTCTTGTACTCTCTCTCGTGCTTGGCATTCTCCCCTTGCTGGGAATCGTGTGGACGCTGCTGAATGGCATGATCACCACTGTCGACGGTCTGTTCACAAGCTTGATCCTGCTCACGCTTTCGGGAACTTTCCTGCTGAACGCGTACTGGGAGATGCGTGATAAGGGGATGCTTGGTCACAAAATGATTGGCAAGAAAACGACCGGCAAGGAGAAAGCTGCGGATCCCGCCAGCAAGCCTCCGGCGCCGAAGGCGAGTTAGGATTTCATGGCTACTCAAACTGTCACACTTTCGAGACCGGCTGCGCCCGCCTCTGCCGGCGTGATGCTGCCCGCATTCACGCTGTGGTGGCGCGAGATTGTGCGCTTCTACCGCCAGAAGTCGCGTGTAGTTGGCGTGTTGGCGTCGCCCCTCGTGTTCTGGGTGGTGCTGGGCTCAGGATTCGGCAACTCCTTTCGCGCTGCCGGCGGCCAGGGCCAGCAGCACTACATGGACTATTTTTATCCCGGCACGCTGATTCTGATCGTGCTCTTCACCTCGATTTTCGCGATGATGTCGCTCATCGAGGACCGCAAGGAAGGATTCCTGCTCTCCGTGATGGTGGCTCCGGTTCCGCGCTCCGCGATTGTGCTGGGCAAAGTTCTCGGGGGCACAACGCTTGCGACAATCCAGGGACTGATTTTCCTTATCTTTGCGCCGTTCGCGGGAGTGCATCTTGCGCTGCTGCAAATCCTGTTAGTGGCCCTCGTGGTCTTTTTGGTTTCATTTGCGTTGACCGCGCTGGGCTTCGCTATCGCCTGGCCCATGGATTCCACCTCGGCCTTCCATGGCATCATCAACCTGTTTCTGATTCCGCTGTGGCTGCTATCGGGCGCGCTGTTTCCGCTGTCTGGAGCCTCGGGATGGATCCGTGCCTTGATGCACATGAACCCGCTCACCTACGGCGTCGAAGCGGTTCGCGATCTGCTTTATCCCGGGATGGAGACGCAGTTCCCGCTGTCCTCGGCGATCGCCACGTTGCTCTTGTTTTCGCTGGTCATGTTCGGACTCGCATTCTACATGGCAAGCCGTCGTACCACGAGGCCCGCCGCCTGATCAAAATATAATCGCCAAAACCTGATCGCCAAAAATATGATCGCCGAGCAATACGCCTACTTCCCTGCCCTGATCGCCAGTTTGAACGGAACCAGCGCGGTGCTTCTGTTCGTCGGTCGCAGTCTTATTATGCGTGGAAAGGTCGCGGCTCATCGCGCATGCATGATCGCCGCCGTTGTCTCCTCGGCGCTTTTCCTGGCATGCTATTTGTATTTTCATTATCACGTTGGGGACATTCGTTTTCTCGGCGACCACTTTTGGCATGTTATTTATTTAATCGTGCTGATCCCTCATGTAACATTGGCCATCGTAATCGTTCCCATGGTCATCATCACTTTGAACCGCGGCTTGCGGGGCCGCTATGATCGTCATCGCGCCATTGCGCGCTGGACCTGGCCATTGTGGATGTACGTCAGCGTAACCGGAGTGATCGTATACTTTATGCTGTATCAGTGGTTCCCGCACAGCTAAACGGATAGAGTCAAGGTTTACCACGTGTCCCTCCGTGACCTCTGTGGTGAAGGACTTTGTTTGTATGGCGAAGGTCAGATTGAAAATTGATGTAGCCGGCACTGTCGGCGACGAAGCCTGGCGCGAGATCAAGCAATTCGATCAGATCCAGAGCGCCGACTTCGGTATCCAATTCGGCAGCGGCGGACTTTCCCCAAGCCGTGTACCCGCAGCCATCTCGGCCGCACCACCAAAGCCTGCTCTGAGCTTGCCGAAGGGCGAGGCGCAGCGGACCCCCTACCCCAAAGGCGCCTGGATCGGAGCTGAAATCCGGCTCCAGACGCCACTTCTGGCTCAATATGCGGTTTCGCATTACCTGGAACAGGACCGCGTGCTCGACGCCGATGTCGTAGAGTAATGGTGACAGATCCTTTGTCGATAAGTATGTCTGCCAATCCGATTCCAGTTCCACCTACTGACGACGTTGAAGTTCGAAAGCCGGGCATGTCCCGCACTCAGAAGCTTCTCTTCTTCCTCACCGCGTGGCTGATCTGCCTGATGCCTTTTCTGTTCTGGTGGAATACATGGTTCGGCCGCAAGCTTTCTGATCAGCAACTGAACGAGTACATTCACGACACGAAGAAACCGCGGCACATTCAGCAGGCGCTGGTGCAGGTGGGCGAGCGCATCACGCGGCAGGATGCCACTGCGAAACAATGGTATCCAGACCTGGTGCGCCTGGCCGCCGATCCCGTGGAAGAAGTTCGCAATACCGATGCCTGGGTCATGGGACAGGACACATCCGGCGCAGGATTTCATGAGGCGTTGCTGAAGATGCTCACCGACTCTTCGCCGATGGTTCGCGGCAACGCGGCGCTGTCGCTCGTGCGCTTCGGCGACGCATCAGGCCGCCCGCAGATTCTGGCCCTGCTGCAGCCAGCACATATTCCTTCCCCGGAAACCGGCCGCATCCTCGACGCTGACCGCCCCGGGACTGCCATCCACCAGAGCGGATTAATCGCCAAGATGGAATACGGACACGCACAGATTGCGGAAATCCGCTCCCCGATTCCCGGCCGGATTCGCTCGGTCGCCGGGGCCGGAGCGAATCTTGCCGCCGGAGCGGAAGTGGCTGTGGTCGATCCCGCGAACGATCAGGTGTGGGAAGCTCTTCGCGCCCTCTATCTCATCGGCCAGCCTGATGATCTCTCTGCCATTCGCCCCTACGAGCGCGACCTGCCAGACATTTCGAATGATGTGCGACAGCAGGCTGTGGAGACAGAACAAGCGATACGGAAAAGATCTGGCTCCTAGAAATCTCGAATGCCCCTCCAGCCTGTGCTAGACTCCCGGCGTAGAGGGGAACTATGATCATCAAACCGGCTCAGGCGCGGGTCTACAGCATGGGCCGCGGGGAGGCACGGATCCTGGTGGACGCAGAGCGCTCGAGTGGAAGCTGGTGGCTGGGAGAGTTCCGCGAAGATCCCGGCTACACGACCGGCCTGCACTTCCACCATCAAACCAACGAGCAGTTCTTCGTGTTGGATGGCGTTCTCTCTGTCTATGTCGATGGCCGGTGGCACGACTTGGAGCCAGGTACCGTCGCAGTAGTGCCCCACGGCACGCCGCACGCACAAGCCAATTCGGGGAAGCAGCCGGTACGGTTCCTTGGATCAGGCAATCCCTGCGGCTTCGAGCGCTTTTTTCCAGAGCTGCATGAGCTTGTTGCGCGTCTCTCGCCGTCAGAGGCGCACTTCGGCGCGGAGGTTTCCAAGATCGTGAGCCGGCACGACACGCAGATTCTCGGTCCGCCGCCGCCAAGAACCTAGCTGGCAAAGAACCTGGCTGGCACGGGAGCCTTCGGCATCATCTGGCTCGCGCGCCTCATCCTACCGCATCCATCACCACTCGCTCCACATGCTTCCATCGCGCCGACCGCGGATCGACCACCTCAAAATGCCCCGCGCCCACAATCTCCACCAGCCGCACTTCTTCCTTTCATCTTCTGCTTTGCGCTCACGTAATCTCTGCTGAGAGCTGGCGGCACCACGTCGTCCATCGCGCCATGCACCAGCCACTGCCGCGCTCCGATCGCAACTTTCATCGGATCGGCTTCCCGGTAATGATCCGCAACTTCCGCGGGGCCCCGCCCAGAAACTCCACCACTGCGTCGTTACTCAGATGCAGCTCGTACGCCCGCTGCAAATCCACCACACCCGCCAGCGATATCGCCGCCTTCACGCCGGTTTCGTGCGCGGCCAAACACAAAGCGAACTGACCTCCGGCCGAATGCCCAATTGCCACGATTCGCCGCGTGTCGAACTCATACTTGTGTGCATTTTGCACGAGAAATTGGTAACCCGCGCGTATGTCGGAAAACGTTCCCGGCCATCCTCCGCCTGCATTGCCCACTCGCCGGTATTCCAAGTTTTCCGTCGCAATTCCTTTTGCAGTCAACGCCGCGCACAGATGGCCCATGTATCCTAGATCGTATTTCGCGCGCCAATATCCACCGTGAATGACGACCGCTAGGGCATGCGGGCCCTTCCCCTTCGGCAGCCGCAAATCCATAAACTGATTCTGATCGCCGCCATAAGCCACGCTCGCGTCCGCCTTCGGCGGTACCAAACTCAAAATTTGATCGTCTACCGTCATATTCACTCGTTACCAGGTCCTCGGGAGTAACTTATTCTCTGCAGTCTGCCCACGACTTCGAATTGTGCTCCATTCATCTGCCCGAAGATGTCGAGAACAAGCCGCATTCAAATGATTATACGGTCTGGCGAATTTGGACTAAGCGGGTGCGAGCGGGCCTTCAGGCCGGCGCACCAGTTACGAAATCAGCTGCTTCGGCTAGCTCGTGGACAGTTTCAACCGGAAAAATGAAATTCTAGCAGAGAACATTCCCAGCAAGACAAATCCAAAAAAACGAAACGGAGCCTGAATGCGCGGCATGAGTGCGGCAGACGCAGATCTGGCGACGCTCCGCGCCCAGTTGATCGACTTATCCTGGGAACGGTTTTCTGTCGATAGGAGTGACGGCCTGCGCCATCGCCGCCATCCGCCGCCGCGGAAGCGTTCGCACCCTCTTATGGTTGGGAATCTGGAGCGCGCTCTATGGCCTGCAAACCCTGGACCGCCCGCTCACTGCTTTGCAGGTTCTGCCCCACGCTCTCAAATCTGCCGAGCCTTACGTTAACACGGCGGTCATGTATCTGCTCCTGGTCTCAGCCTTGTTCGCCTGGCGAGAGCTGAGCGTTGGCAAGCTTAGGCTCCTCATCCAGTTGGAGATCATGGCGGGACTGGTCATCGCGATTGGTGGTATTGGCACCTTTATTCATGGTGGTTCGCGCGGCCCATGGATCTTCTACAACAACCTGCTTGCAGTTCTTGCTCTGTTCATCTTGGTACTCGTCACCTTCGTTCCCAAGCTTTCCAAGTTCCTCGTGATTTCGAACCACCGGGTACTCGCCGCCGGCACGCTCATTTTCTGCCTGGAGGCCGTGTACACCAACTTGATGGGTGTGTTGCACTACCCCATCTTGCCTCTGGTTGACTCATTGGGCTTCGCAGCCCTGCTGTTTTCGCTGGGCTACGTGGCTTTGGAAATAGTGTTTACGAACGAGCGCCGTCTGCTTTCCATCGAAACGGAACTGGAAACCGCGCGGGAAATACAGTCTTCCATCCTTCCGGCAAGCGTTCCCGAGCTTGAGAAACTGCGGATTGCTGCCTCATATCGCCCTATGACCGCCGTTGCCGGCGACTTCTACCACTTCGTTCAAACCGACAACAACCATCTGGGCATCCTTGTGGCGGACGTTTCTGGACATGGCATTCCGGCAGCGCTCATCTCCTCCATGATCAAAGTGGCCATGCAGGCTGTTGCCGTTCACGCTGGCGATCCCGCGCAGGTGCTTGGCGGCTTGAATCGCATCCTCTCTGCCGAGTTCCGAGGCCAACTTACCTCCGCGGCGTACTTGTGGATAGACACTGAGAACCACACAGCGCGATATTCGGCGGCGGGACATCCCCCGTTATTGTGCTGGAAGAATGCGTGCAGCGAACTTCAACGCCTGGAGAGCAACGGCCTGCTCTTTGGAATCATGCAAGATTGCGAGTATCCCGTGCGCAACCTTGCGGTCGAGGCTGGCCACCGCTTCCTGATTTATACCGACGGACTGGTAGAGCCTGAGAATGCCAGCGGCGAGTCATTCGGAGAGCGGCGGCTTGAACAAGTAGTCCGTGACAACCGCTTGCAACCAGCGTCTGAGTTGGTGGAGCACCTGCTTTCCGAACTCCGCAAGTGGCAGCCTGCCTCGACCAGCCAGCAGGACGACATTACCCTGATCGTCGTCGATGTTCTTTAGGTTTCTTTGGATCATTCTTGGGATCATCCTTGCTTTAGGATGCCGACGGGAGATTTTTTCTCCCACCCCCACAATTCATTGCTCTCTCCCGCGGAATTCCGTTATTCTCTACCCCGGATGAACACGCTGTCTCTTTCCGAACTGCTCGGCGCCACGGTCTATGACCCGTCCGGCGGGGCTGCCGGACGCGTGCGCGAAGTCACACTTGCCCCTCAGGAAGACCGTAACCGCATTGCCTCGTTCATAGTGAAAACCAAATCCGGCAACCGTGTTCTGCCCTTTTCCGCGGTTTCCACGATCGACGCCAACATTCACACCTCCACCAAGCCTTCGGATTGGCCGGCCGCCAATGGCGCCGAAGGCCTCTTCCTGCTCGAACGTGACCTCCTCGATCAGCAGGTCATCGACGTTCACGGACGCAAAGTCGTTCGCGTCAATGATGTCGACCTTCAAGTCGACTCCACGATCGAGGCGGGACAGCCGCACGCCATCCTGCGCGTTCATTCCGTCGATATTGGCGCTCGTGGCGCGATCCGCCGCCTTTTGCGGGGACTGGCGCCGCGCGCCGCTCTCCATGTCCTGCTGGAGAGAATTCCTCCCCGCACCATCCCGTGGAGTTTTGTCGACCTAATCGAAACCGATCCCGCGCGCCGCGTGAAACTTAAGATTTCTCACGAGGGCCTGGCCACGCTGCATCCCGCCGACATCGCTGACATCGTCGAAGACCTCGCTCCCGATGAACGCGAAGCCGTCTTCCGCACCCTGGATGAAGACGTCGCCGCCGAAACACTGGAAGAAGTTGAGCCCAGCGTTCAGAAATCGATCGTCGAATCTCTCGACTCCGAGCGCGCCGCTGACATCGTTGAGGAGATGGATCCCGACGCTGCCGCCGATCTCCTGGCTGACCTGTCTCAGGATCGCACCGAAGAGATCCTGGTTGAAATGAAGCCCGAGGCCAGTCAGGAAGTCGTCGAATTGCTCGAACACCGCGAGGAAACTGCCGCCGGACGCATGACGACCGAGTTCCTCGCCCTCCCCGTGACCGCCACCGTCGAAAATGCCATCGGCGTCATACGCGAGTTCCAAGGCGGCATCGAAACCCTCAACACCATCTATCTAGTCGATTCCCACGGTACGCTCGCCGGCGCCGTCCCACTGGTGAAAATCGTTCTCGCCCAGCCCAACACTCCGCTGCTTTCCCTCACGCAGGAGCCCCTCATCCAGACCCATGAAGCCGCAAGCGACAACCAGGTCGCCGAGCTCTTCGACAAATACAACCTGGTGACGCTTCCCGTCATCGACGAACACAACAAACTGGTCGGCGTAGTCACTTCCGACGACGTCATCACCATGCTCCGGGGCAAGCTGTGAGTACTGCACCCTGTGATCCGCTGTCCCCTCTGTGGTGAAGCTTTTGTTCTATCTGTGTGAATCCGTACCAATCCGTGGCCAGGTGTTTCTTCGCAGCAACTCGGTATAATCATCAGTTCTCAGGAGACACCATTGCCCTTCGACGACGTCCGCCAATGGATCGCCGCCCTCGACCGCGCCGGCGAACTCAAGCGCATTCAAACTGAAGCCGATCCCATCCTCGAAATCGCAGAAATCACCGACCGCGTCAGTAAATACAAAACTGGCAAGCCCGGCGGCCCCGCTCTTCTATTCCAAAACATCAAAGGCTACCCAGGCTCTCAACTCCTCATCAATCAGTTCGGTTCCGAAGATCGCATGAAACTAGCCCTGGGTGTGAACTCCTTCGATGAATTCGCCGACCGCATCCGCGTCTTCATGGACCTCAAATCCCCGCAAGGCTTCCTCGACAAACTAAAAATGCTCCCGCTCCTCACCGAAGCGGGCAAGTTCTTTCCCAAAACCGTTTCCACCGGCTCCTGTAAAGAAGTAATCAAACGCGATAACTTCTCGCTGCTTGATTTCCCTATCCTGCAATGCTGGCCCCAGGATGCCGGTCGCTTCATCACGCTTCCCTGCGTAATCACGCGCGACCCCAAATCCGGCAAACGCAATGTAGGGATGTACCGCCTCCAGGTCTACGACCCAAAAACCACCGCCGCACATTGGCAAAAACAAAAAGTGGCGGCGGAACATTACCGCCAAGCCCTGAGAAATGCATCGTCTGAAGGCTCAAACCAGGACCATGTGGGGACGGCAGTCGCCGGTCCGGCGCGCGCGGATTTTGCGCGCGCAGCCGTGAATATAATGGCGCAAACCTCGGGAGGATCGAACCTGGCTGAAGGCACTCATCCTTCTGGAAAAATGGAAGTTGCCGTCGCCATCGGTACGGACCCGGCCGTTACCTTCTCCGCCATTGTTCCCGCTCCTCCTGATGTTGAGGAATATTTGATCGCGGGATTTCTCCGTGCAGCTCCCGTCGAACTGGTTAGGTGCGAGACGGTCGATCTGGAAGTTCCCGCCTCCAGCGAAATTGTTCTTGAAGGGTACGTCAACCTCGATGAGCTTCGCACCGAAGGCCCCTTTGGCGACCACACCGGCTTTTACTCGCTCGAGGATCTTTATCCCGTCTTCCACGTGCAGTGCATCACGCATCGGAAAGATCCCATTTACGCGACCACCATAGTCGGGAAGCCTCCCATGGAAGATGCCTACATGGGCAAAGCGGTGGAGCGCGTATTTCTCCCGTTGATGCGGCTTACCATTCCTGAATTGATCGACATCAATCTTCCCATCGAAGGCGTCTTTCACAATTTGATGATCGTCTCGATTCGCAAGTCCTATCCGGGGCAGGCTCGCAAGGTGATGAACGCCATCTGGTCGCTGGGGCAGGCGATGTTTACCAAGTGCATCATCGTGGTCGACGAAGATGTTGATGTGCAGGATCTCTCCGATGTCACGCTGAAGGTTCTGAACCACATCGACCCAGAGCGCGATATTCAATTCATGCTCGGTCCGGTCGATTCGCTCGATCACGCTTCCCGGCTTGCTAATTACGGCTCGAAGATGGGAATCGACGCCACGCGCAAGTGGGCGACGGAGGGGTTCACGCGGCCTTGGCCGGATGAGATTGTGATGGACGCGAAGACCAAGAGGCTCGTGGATGGGAAGTGGAAGGCGTTGGCGAAAGAGTTGGGGGTCGAATAGGACCTGTCAAGGACGAACATCAGAGGCCACACCGGCCCGGCTGCCGTCCCCGAGCTATACTAACGCTTTATAGTACTACCGCGTTGCGTTAGTATAAAGCCATGATCGTGAGTTTCCGTGACCCGGAAACCGAACGGCTATGGAAAACCGGCAAGAGCCGGGGCCTGCCGCCTGATCTTCAACTACGGGCATTCAAGAAGCTAGCGATCCTGAACGCATCCGTAGCGCTGGACAACCTGAAGGTTCCGCCGGGCAACCATCTGGAGGCACTCCGCGGGAATCGGACGGGTCAGCACAGCATCCGGATCAACGATCAATACCGCGTGTGCTTCGTGTGGCGGGCCGGCAATGCATTCGAAGTAGAGATCGCCGACTACCACCTAGAAGGCACGACCGAATCTGGGTCCCATGGGCCCGACAATAGGAGCTAGGCTTGGCCAAGTTGCAGAAAAAAATCTTCGCCGTCCATCCGGGGGAAATCCTTAAGAGCGAATTCATGGAACCGATGGGTGTCAGTGCCTATGCGCTTGCCAGGGCGCTGCACTTCCCCGGCATCTACGAGGTTGTGCGCGGAGAGCGCGCCATTAGCGCGGACACCGCACTCCGCCTCGGAAGGTATTTCGGCATGCCCGGCCAGTTCTGGCTCAACCTGCAGAACGACTACGACCTGCGTATTGCCTCTCGAAACGGCGCCGCCGAGCGAATTAAACCAAGAGCGCGATCCGCGAGTCTGGCGGCCGAGGTGCCATAAGGGGCATCTGCCTGCCCGAAAAAGCAGGTTCCTCACCGGGCTTTTCGCCCGGTTCGGAATGACATCGCTTTATTGCGAGGTTTGTCCGTGCATAGCGTTTTATTTGCCGCGTCGGTCTACGGTGTTAGCGATCTAGGGTGTCAGCTTGAAGACGACGCCGCAGCCGCTGGGGAAGCATAATCCCGTCCCACCGGTATAGCCGCCGTAGGTAGCGGTGCCATACAAGTTGCCGGCCTTGTCCCGAACCAGGCCTGCAAGGGGCTGGTCGCCGTCTGTCCCACCACTAAAGCTGTAGAGGACGGTTTCCTTGCCGCTTTTGTCAAGTTTATACACAGTTCCACACCCTGCGGGGAGGCAGTTTGCGCCGCCGGCAAAGGTTGTGCCATAGAGGTTACCGTTGGAGTCCAGGACCAGGCCGCCATAGGGAAGGTACCCGTCCCTGAGCGAGAATTTGTGCAGCACCGTCTCCTTGCCAGCCTTGTCGATCTTGTAAACGGTCCCGCAGCCGGATGGCGGGCACGCCGAAGTATCGCCGCCCTCCCAGGTCACGCCGTAAAGATTCCCAGCCTTATCGATGACGACCGGTCCATTGGGTTCGAGTCCATCCGAACCACCTTTGAAGGCATACACAATGGACAGTTTCCCCGCTGTGTCGACCTTGAAAACCGTCCCACAGCCGATGCCGCCGCAGCCGGTTCCGCCGTCAAGGCCAGTTACGCCATACTCGTTGCCGGCTGGGTCCCGCACCAGGTAGCCGGCCTCCCAATATCCCGTCTCATTGAAACGCTTTGTTATCGTTTCCTTGCCGGCTGGGTTGAGTTTAAAAATAATTCCACAACCGAAGCCGCATCCCGTGCCAGGGCCCTCGATTGTGGTTCCGTATAGGTTGCCTTCCGAATCGAGGACCACGCCATCGGGACCTATTCCATCCTTCGCCGTCTCGGGAAAATAGTGAAGGATGGTCTCTTTGTTGTCGGGGTCAATTTTGTAAACAACTCCTAGCGAACCCGGGCCTTTGCCGCCATTGAGCGTGGTACCGTACAGGTTTCCAGCGTGATCGCGAACCACACCTGATGACGGGGCTGACCCGTCCTTACCGCCCACGAAGGTGTGCAGAGTAGTTTCGTTGCCCTCAGGATCGATCCTAAACACGTCGCCGCAGTAGGAGGTGCAGTTCGCCTGGGCGTTTTCCCCGGTCGTGCTATAAAGATTACCCTCAGCGTCCCGAATTAAGGGTGCCGAGGGATAGGCTCCGTCCGTGCCACCCATGAAGGTGTAGAGCACGGTGTAAGTTTGCGCCTGCGCGGGTGGGGTTACAGCTGCGCACAGCATAAGGGCGAGGCCAAACGCCAACGAGGCATTTATGGGTTGCAGGATGATCAGAAATAGACGCTGGGAAGCTTGCCTTTTGTGCATATAGATTTCACCTTTGATCGTTTTATGAGGAACCTGCTTGTTGACTCCAGGAACGGCACGAATTGTACGCCCATTCGGTTATTCGCAACACCGTGAAAAGACTTGCATGTGAAGCGGTTCTTCACCGAGCTTGGCGCCCGGTTCGGAATGACATTGGTTCTTTTCGAGCACGTCTCCCTGAGGCTTCTCAAAACGCGCTGGGCCCGATACACCTGGGCCGCATGGACGGGCGAGAGCGCCCGTCCCCACATGAGCTGTAGTGGCCCCCCAAGGTCCGCTACATAGCGAAAGAGAGAGAGGTCGGTGCTTCCCAGCTTTGCAAAACAATCAAAACCAAAATCTAGACTCATGTTATTTACATGCTGCTTATCTGGGCGTATAAGTGCGGCGGAGGGAAGTTATGCGATGGCTTATTACGAATCGCAACCAAGATACCGATAACGATGGCTTCGGCTGTAATTTTGCTCCTTTGACTTATTGGACATTCGATCGTGCAGCGAAGCCTGGAGCCGACATCACACTCCGTTCCTCTTGGACACGACGCACGCTCAAACAATTCCGGGACGACCTGGTCTCCGCGGCAAGAACCTTCCCTGATCCCCTCAAGACCCCGACGGAGAAGCAGAAACACGTCACTCTTTTTATCCATGGCTATGACAACGACTGGAAACAAGCTGTGGGCCGCTACAACACCGTCGCCACTCAGCTTTTCGACGGTCCAACTTCGCTGGGTGAGCTGGTCTCATTCGATTGGCCCTCGAAGGGATCCCTTCTCGGCTATCTTCCCGACCGCGCCGAGGCGCGCCAGACCGGGGACGATCTTACCAGCGTTTTATCGACGCTGTACGACTGGATGACAGCGCAGGAGGCCGCTGCCGCGATTAATCCCGATAATGCGTGCCGGGCTAAGACCTCGATCATCGCCCACAGTATGGGTAATTACGCTCTGGAATACGCCATGAACGCCTTATGGACCCGCAAGAATCGGCCCTTGCTGGTGAGCCTGATGCAGGAAGTGATCATGGTTGCGGCGGATGTGGACAACGACCTTTTTCGCAATGGCGAGAATGTTTCTCACGGGGATGGCGAGGGCCTGGCAAATCTCTCCTACCGAATTACCGCTTTGTATACTGGGCGCGACAATGTGCTGGGAGCATCTGCCGGGCTGAAGCATTTTGGCAAGCGCCGCCTGGGCCGCTCCGGCCTGGATAGGACGTACCCGGTGCCGGACAACGTTTGGGACGTCGATTGCTCAGATTTGATTGACCGGTCGGTTGACGGAATCGCCGTTCATGGCGAATACTTCAACCCCACAGAAGTGAAGGTTTACGCTTTGTTTCGTGGCATCCTCGAAGGCACCGATCGCAGTATTCTGATCAAGGAAGGGATCGTGCCGCGGTCGCTCGCCCGGCAGCAGGTTGTCTCGGCGTAGTGCACCAGCGCCGCAGTTGGCCATGTCCAAAGGTAATGCAGACGCTGTGATGCCTGTCACAGTGCCGGCTGCGATACGCCATCAAAATTGAAATAGAAAATGGGGAAACAGGGAGGAGGATGGCGTTATGAATGATTCCAATGTGGGCTGCTACGAGCCAGCTTGTTTGTTGGCGCATCGCCTGGTTGACAAGCTGTCGGTGATTGTCGGCTGTTGCGAATTGGCGAGCGCAGAAGTGGAACCGGGATCGGACTGCGCCAAACGTTTGGACGTGATTCAAGATGCGGCTGCTGAGATGGCCAAGGAGCTATCGGTGCATCAGTGCCGGTTATCGGAAGCGGTGCGAAGTATGGTTGACCAAAAAAAACCCAGGTGCTTGGACGAGAATTCCTTGACGGCGTCACAGCCCCCATCCGCGTGATCGTGCAAGTTTTGAGCTGGGATGGCAACGCCACGACCATCCTTGAAGTGACGCATTCATGCCTCGGAAGTAAACTTTCGTGACGGAGGTGGCGTTGAGACAGTGGCCAGTGGTCAGTGGCTAGTGGCCAGGGAAAAATGTCCCCGGCCGCTCTAGCCTGCGAGCTTCCACTGTAATTCTTGACCTCTCGTTAAACCACGAAGGGCGCCAGGGATTCGTGGAGTGCGCTAAACAATCAATGTCAGGTGACTTCGGGTTTCAGGGCGCTATCGCTGTTGAGAGCGATGAGCGCCCATGCTCATTAGTCCAAGTTCGAACCAAGACTTCACTGTTTCTCGAAAACCTTGGTGGCCTTCGGGACATTCGCGTGTTCTTTTCTGTAAGCGCGGGCTACGTCGCCCAGAGGAGTGTGGTAGATCGGCGATCCAAGCTCCGCTAGTGGGACTTCGCCTTTTCCCCAGCTGATGGTACCGCTGGTGAGCAGGCTGGTCTCCGTACCCAGGGCGTGCACGTCGGCGTGCTGAGTTCGATCGTCGGGCATCGAAATGGGCTGCGCTGTGTTGCTCATCACGGAGGCCGTTTGTCCTAAGGCGGCGACCGATGCGCACAGAAAGCAGAGAACAAAGATTGTGGTTTTCATAGCATTGATCCTGTCTGAGGGAGTTCACCTAAAGTTGTGAAAGAGCTGGTAATAGCTCGCGTATCGCGGCTTCCGGTATAGGTAGAGGCAATCCGCATACCACACCGGAACGGGTGGGATTCGAGTTAGAGGGCGCCCATGAAGGCAGGTGGCAAGGATTTGCACATAAGTGGAAGACAGGGGTTGTGGCATCGGGACACAGGTTTTAGCCGCTGAGATCGCTAAGAAAAGACGCAAAGGACGCAAAGGAGAGCAACATCACTCTGGCGTATACTGCCTACCTTGATCATGCCAGAGTTCATTCAGCGCGCTTTTCGGTCAACCGCCATTCTGGTCCTTTTGCTCCCTGCCGTACTGTGGGGGCAATCCGATTGCGATGCGGGAAACGGACCGCTGGATACGGCTCCGCCGAAGACACTCAGCGTGCAGAATGTACTCCAAAAGTTGGGGGCGGCCGAGGCAGCTGCGAAGCAAGCCCGCCTTCACTACACCTACAAACAGGATGCTCTGATGCAAACGCTTGTCGGCAAAGACGTGACGGGAGAGTTCCACGAGGTGACGAACGTCTCCTATGACGAAAAAGGCAAACGGAAGGAGGAAGTTACGTTTGCAGCGCAATCGACATTACGCGGGATTCAACTTACCCAGGAGGACATGGAGGATATTCGGGTCTTCATGCCGCTAATGCTGACGAGCGAAGATCTGCCCCAGTACAAGCTGACTTATGCCGGGCAGCAGCACGTGGACGACCTGGATACGTATCAATTTAACGTGGAGCCGAAGAAGAAGGACGAAAAGAGCCGGCGATATTTTGAGGGGCGAATCTGGGTGGACGCGCAGGATTTTCAGATTGTAAAAGTGTGCGGCAAGAGCGGTCCCGAGAAGGTAACAAAGGTGAAAAGGCGCGAGCAGCGGGATTTACCTCCCACATTTGAGACGTATCGCCAGCTAGTCGATGGGCGCTACTGGTTTCCGGCGTATACGCGCTCCGATGACACGCTGCAGTTTAAGACCGCGTCCGTCAAGGTAAAGGAGATCATCAAATATAGCGATTACAAGCGGGCCGGCGGCAAGCCTTAAGAGTGCCAGCTCCGATACGAACCCTCGACTCACTCGAAACTCCTCACGGATGAGCCCCTCGATACGAACCTCCGAATAGCGCGTTCAGACTGCAGCCACCGTTTGTTTGCTTCCATATTTTGTGAAGACGGAATCGCGCGAGATGACGCCCTCGAGTTTGCGCGCGTCGGCGCGGTTGACTACGGGGATGAGCGGGTAAAGGTTCACGTAACGGAGAGCGGCATCAAGCGGGAGATCGGGGTAGAGGCTGGGTAGAGACTGGGGCGGTAGAACGGAGCCGAGGGTAAGTTCGCCTTTGCCTTCCTGGAAAAAGCGCTTGAGCTGGTCGCGGCTGACAGCGCTCCACCCGCTGGGATGCAGGCGCACGAGGAATGTGGACTCAGGGAGATCCTGAATGCGGTGGGCGTTGGCGTCGACGTAGTCCTGGGCGCTGAGGATGATGGTTGGGACAGGGAGCATGGCATCTTCGACGCGGAGGATGGTTTCTTCGCGCTCCTCTTCGAGCGAGGGCAGGATCAGCCCGTCCTGACGGGTAAGGAGGTCGAAGATGGGAACGGTTTGCAGACTACGGGAGACCAGGTAAGAGACAGTGTTCGCGACGATAACGGGGACAATGATCTCGTAGTTTCCGCTGACTTCCAGCACCATGAAAACGGAGGTCATCGGAACGCGCAGAAATCCTGCGAAGAGTACGCCCATGCCAACCAGCACGTAGGTTCCGGTCGATCCTGTGAGGTAGGGGAAAAAGTGGTGCATGCGATCGCCGACTGCGCCTCCGAGCATGGCGCCAATAAAAAGCGTGGGCGCGAACATGCCGCCCGGAGTCCCGCTGACGAAGGAGACGGTGGTCGCGATAATCTTCAGGACAGCTAAAATGGCAAGGACTTTCCAGGCGTATTGGTTGTGCATGGCTTGGTCCATGGCATCGTAACCGGCGCCCATCACTTGGGGAAAACCGAAGAAGCCGATGAGGCCGACGAGCAGTCCGGCGAACGCAGGCTGGAAGTATTGCGTCCAGCGCGGAAGGGCTTTTAAACGGGGACGGAAATAGCCGATCAGTTTAGCAAAGATGACGGAAGCTAAGCCCCCGACGATGCCAAGGACGGCGTAGGCGAGGAGTTCGGAGGGCCTCTTAAACGTAGTAACGGGAATGCGGAAAAGCGGCTCGCTGCCGAGAAAGCCGCGCACGATCACGACGCTGGCGACAGCCGAGAGTACGACGGAACCAAGAATGCCGGCGCTCCACCGTCCGATAACTTCTTCGATGACGAAAAGGACGGCGGAGATAGGAGCATTGAAAGCTGCGGCCAGACCGGCGGCGGCGCCGACGGGTGCCATGAGGCGAAGTTTTTCGCGGGAGATGTGCAGCCACCGTCCGAGAGCGGAGGCGATGCTGGCTCCGATCTGGAGCGAGGGATCTTCCGGGCCCAGGGATTGACCGGAGCCGATGGCGATCCCGGCGCAGATGAATTTTCCGAC
The DNA here is from genome assembly GCA_963702775.1 of uncultured Acidobacteriaceae bacterium. Lineage (GTDB taxonomy): Bacteria > Acidobacteriota > Terriglobia > Terriglobales > Acidobacteriaceae > Sulfotelmatobacter. The sequence goes on along the minus strand of CAVPDX010000008.1, from coordinate 196,700 downwards.
ACCGGTGCGAAACGGGATGAAACCGTTAAAGATGTAGAGAGCCGCCTTGGTCTGGTTAACGCCGCTGCCCCGGATGGCCGGAAATATTTGCATCACAAGAGCCGCCACCACCAGCCCCGCCACTGCAGGGACGGCAACCAGGCGCCAGCCATGGGTTTGCGGGAGTGGGCCGAGCAGGGCAAGGTGCGTCCAGTCAATGGCGAGACGAAAACAGACCACGGCGAGGCCAGAGAAGATTCCGATGAAGACGGAGAGGATGAGGAAGAATACTTCTTCGTTGAAAACGCCTTCGATGGTAGAAAACAAGCGGCGTGAGATGCGTATCCGAGACACAGAAGCTTGTGGCGAAGACAACGGAGAATTACCGGCAGCGGGATTGCTCATTGAGCGGAGGCCTCGCGTTTTTGGGAGATCAGGAGCAGTGCGAGGTCAAGTCCTTGCGGCGGACCACAAGTCGCGGCGGTTTGCTGTTCGATTTGGAATACGTTATCCATGATCGAATCTGGGAGATCGGTTTCTGCGGCAGAGCGCAAGCGGGCGAGATCTGGTTTTGCGGCCATCCAGCGGGATTGCAGACTGGAGAGCGGAGATGCCGTGACTGTAGCAGGGGGCTTAAGGTCGACACCAGTTTTCTGGGCGCATTCGGTGAGGCGCCTCTCAGCCTGATCGAAGGCGGCGGTGATGCGGCGGTTGCGTTCGGCGTCGGAGATGTGGCTCCGGAAAGGATTGGCGCGGAGGATGAGGTCGGTGGTAGCGAGGAGTTCGCGGGCATTCGCATCCTGCGGACTAACGTTGACTGCGGCGCGTAGATATCGCTGGGCAGTCGAATAGTTGCCGGAATGGTAGGCGGCCATTCCCGCACCGGTCAGGGCACTGGCGTTGCCGGGATCGACGCGAAGAACTGCCTGATATTGAGCAATCGCGCCGGTATAATCTTGGGCTTGCTCGAACAGTTGTGCCGCCTTGAGGTGGGCTGCGGGATTGGGCGGCAATGAAGTTGCGAGGGCTATGAGTTCCGATTCGGCCTTGTCGGGAGCGCCTTTTTCGAGCAGGAACTGGATCAGTTCGATGCGGGCTTTGCTGCGGTTGGCGTCGGGGTCGGCGTTCCAGACGCCGTACATGGCATTGTGGTAGTAGCGGGTGGCGTCTTCGATGGAACCGCGGTGGGCGGCGACGCGGGCGAGGGCGAGATTGACAGCGGCGTCTTGTGGAGTGCGCTGCCAGAGTGCGAGGAGGTAGGATTCGGCTTCGTCGAGCCGGCGGGGATCGTTGCTATCGCGCAGGGCGCGGGCCAGGCTGAGCTGATATTGAGAGTTGGCGGGATCGCAGGTCAGAGCGGCGCGGAAAGCGGCAATGGCGTCGTCGTAACGGCCGGCGTTGGCGTCGGTGAGGCCCACAGCGTAAAGCTTGCGTCCCCGGGCCTGTTGATTGGCGTTGAACCGGGTCACGAGATGGCTGACCCCGGCGAAGGCCGCGACCGCGGCGAACGTTAGGATAAGAATGACTAGAGGTGCGGAGCGCGGAACAAGTTTGGGAAGCTTCCAGGACATATCTCGTATCACGATATCATTTTGTAGGGTTGGAACGTTTTGGGCCCAGTACAAAAGTGAGGGGAGAGGCTCGGTTCAGGTAAGATACTTCGTCGCAGGTACTGCCAAAGAATGAATCGCGAATATCACAAAGGGTACAGCCAGGAACTCAACCGGGATATGGAGGCGCTCGTATTCGGGCATGCGGGGACGCCGCTGCTGGTGTTTCCGACCTCCATGGGAAAATTCTTCGAGTATGAAGACCGTGGGATGATAAGCGTGCTGGCGCCGAAGATCGAGCGCGGCGATTTGCAGGTCTTCTGCCCCGATGGCGTGGATCTGGAGAGCTGGTACAACAGGGGCGTGCATCCCAAGGTGCGGGTGCTACGGCATTTGCAGTATGAGCGGTACATTCTGCATGAGCTGGTGCCGTTTATCCGGTGGAAGAACCAAACCCCGAGGCTGGCAGTGACCGGGTGCAGCTTTGGAGCTTACCACGCGATAAATTTCGCTTTTAAGCATCCCGATGTGGTGACGCACTGCGTGAGCATGAGCGGGGCGTTCGATATCCATCAGTTTCTGGATGGCTATTATGACGATGATTGCTACTTCAACTGCCCGCCCGACTATTTGCCGAATCAGAACGACGATTGGTTTCTGAGCCGTTACCGGCAAATGAAGATTGTGCTGGGGTCAGCGGATTGGGATATGTGCCTGGATCAGAATGTGAAAATGTCGGCGATTTTGAACGGCAAGGCGGTGCCGCATTGGCTGGATATTTATAACGACAATTCTAAGCATGACTGGCCTTTGTGGCTGAGGATGGCGGCGAAGTATTTTTAAGGCGGTAGCGGCTTAGCGAAAAGAAACAGCAGGTTCCTCACCGGGCCTTCTGCCCGGTTCGGAATGACAAGATTAGAGAAGGCTGGAAGGTTAGCAATGAAGAAAATTGGAATTTTGTTTGGGATGGAAAACACGTTTCCGCCGGCTTTGGTGGAGAAGATTAACTCCATGGACGTTGAGGGAGCCTACGGCGGAGTTTGTGTCGATTGGAGGGATTCGGATGGATGAGCCCAAGAAATATGACGTGATCATCGACCGCATCTCGCAGGATATTCCGTTTTACCGGGCTTACTTGAAGAATGCGGCGATGCAGGGCACGATCGTGGTGAACAATCCGTTCTGGTGGACGGCGGATGACAAGTTCTTCAATTACGCGCTGGCGCACAAGCTGGGCGTGGCGATTCCGCCGACGGTGATTCTGCCGCACAACAAGCATCCGGAAGGAACGACCGATAAGTCGATGCGGAACTTGATCTATCCGCTGAACTGGCAGGAATTGTTTGATTACGTCGGCTTCCCTGCTTTTCTGAAACCCTATTCCGGGGGCGGATGGAAGCATGTTTATCACGTCCATTCGCCGGAGGAGTTTTTTCAGCATTACAACCAGACCGGCGATCTGTGTATGACCTTGCAGCATGGGGTGGTATTTGAGGAGTATTACCGGTGCTATGTAGTCGGTCAGGAAAAAGTACACATCATGAAGTACGACCCGCGGGCTCCGCATCATGAGCGCTATGTGAAGGGCAATCCGCCGCCGTCCACGGTAGCCTTACGGTCCAGAATTGAAAAAGACGCGCTGACTTTGTGCCGCGTGCTGGGGTACGACTTGAACACCGTGGAGTTTGCGGTGGAGGGTGGAGTGCCGTATGCGATCGATTTTCTGAATCCGGCGCCGGATGCGGAGATCACGTCGGTGGGCCAGGAAAACTTCGATTGGATTGTGAATGCGGTGGCCGAGATGGCGGTGAAGATGGCGGTGAGCGGAGAGAATCCGGCGCAGGAGTTGCGATGGGCTAGCTTCTTGAACGGGAGTCCGATGAAGGAGAAGCGCAAGGGCGAACCGGGGTGGGTGGCGGAGCGGAAGCGAGGGAAGGCGGCGAAGTAGCAGTGGATGAGCTAAAGAAAAAACGCTTTCTTTGGGGCGTGGGGCTCGTTGTTATACTGTTAAGGCTTGATTTCCCCGCCCTTTCGCAATGAATGTGAAAGGATGGGCGCCGGCAGTTTGGAGACTCTCGACGAAACCAGGGTTCCTCGCTTCGCTCGGAATGACAAGCTTGATCGCGCGGCGAGCAAATTACCTAACACGCAATGAAACCTACCTTCAGCATCGGGATTGAAGAGGAATATCAGACCATAGATCCGGAGACACGGGATCTGCGGTCCCATATTCAGGTGGAGCTGCTCGAAAAGGGCAAGCTGATCTTACAAGAGCGGGTGAAGGCGGAGATGCATCAGTCCGTGGTCGAGGTGGGGACTGGGGTTTGCAAGAACATCAAGGAAGCTAGGGCAGAAGTGAAGATGCTGCGCCGCGACATCGTGCGGCTTGCGCGGGAGAACGGGCTGCGGCTGGCTTCAGTCGCGACGCATCCGTTTGCCGATTGGCGGGTGCAGGAAATTCATCCGGATGCGCGTTACCAGGATATTGTCGAGGACATGCAGTTGGTGGCGCGGGCGAATCTGATCTTTGGCCTGCATGTGCATATTGGCATTGAGGATCGTGAGACGGCGATCCACATGATGAATCATGCGCGGTATTTTCTGCCGCACCTGCTCGCGCTCTCGACCAATTCGCCGTTTTGGCTGGGCATGGATACGGGGTTGAAATCGTACCGCTGCAAGGTATTCGACAAGTTTCCGCGGACCAACATTCCCGATTACTTTCCCAGCTGGGGCGAATACGAAAATTTCATTAAGCTGCTGATCAAGACGAATTGCATCGACAATGCGAAAAAAATATGGTGGGACATCCGGCCGCATCCGTTTTTTAACACGATCGAGTTTCGGGTGTGCGATATACCGATGCGCGCCGATGAGACGATTGCGCTGGCGGCGCTGATTCAGGCCACGGTGGCAAAACTTTATAAGCTGCATACCGCGAATCAGGGATTCCGTTTATACCGCCGGGCGCTTCTCATGGAGAATAAGTGGCGCGCGGCGCGCTACGGGATGAGCGGCAAGCTGATCGATTTCGGCAAGCAAACGGAAGTACCCGCGAAGGATTTGATCCACGAGTACCTGGATTTTGTGGACGATGTGGTGGACGAACTGGATTCGCGCGAAGAACTGAGTTATATCCATACCATGCTGGAGCGGGGCAGCGGCGCGGACCGGCAATTGCAGGTGTACCGCGAGTCTGGAGATTTGAAGAAAGTTGTCGACTACATCATTGAGGAGACGGAAACGGGGCTGGCTGAGGATGAGCCGGCTGCCGTGAGAAAAGTAGGATGAACATTCCCGGAAAGGAAGTCGACCTCTCGCGCAAACCGCGAGAAGGATGGGGCACCCGCTCGAATTACATTCCCTTTGATCCTGAATACACACCTGGCGCTCGCAATGCCGTGCAGGTTTGCCTGCGCGTGAAACCCGTTGAGAAGGTTTGCATCATCACCGACGAGGCCACGCTCGAGATCGCGGCGGCTATCGCGCATGAACTTGACGAACTGGGCTCGCCATATCGCGCCTGGGTGCTGGAGGATCTGGCGGAGCGCCCGCTGAAGGATTTGCCTTCGGAGATTCTGGAAGACCTGGAAACGAGCCAGGTTTCGATTTTTGCCGTGCAAGCCCAGCGGAATGAACTGCGCACGCGTATGCAGATGACCGACGTGGTGAACCGGCGAAAGATCCGGCACGCCCACATGGTGAACATTAACCGGCAGATCATGTTAGAAGGTATGCGGGCCGATTTTCAGAAGGTGGACCGGCTGAGCGCTAAGGTGGTTGCGATGGTGCGCAAGGCGCAGCGAGTGCGGGCAAAAACAGCGGCGGGCACCGATCTCACGGCGGAGTTGAATCATAACTACCGCTGGCTGAAAACCAGTGGGATCATCAGTCCCGAAAAATGGGGAAACCTGCCGGGCGGAGAAATCTTTACAACGCCGGGCGAAGTGAATGGGACATTCGTCATCGATGGAGTGGTGGGAGACTACCTGTGTGCGAAGTTTGGCAATTTGCGGGAGAATCCGCTCACCGTGCACATGAAGAAAAACCGGCTTACCGAGGCGCACTCGGAGAATCGCGAACTGGAAGACGACTTCTGGAAATATACGCATACGGACGAGAACAGCGACCGGGTGGGCGAGTTTGCCATCGGGACCAACATTGACTTGAAGGACGTGATCGGGCAGATTCTGCAGGATGAAAAATATCCTGGTGTGCATATTGCGTTTGGGAATCCCTATGGCGCGCACACCGGGGCGGAGTGGGATTCGTCGACCCATATCGATGTAGTGGGACGGAAGTTTAACATCTGGGTGGACGACGAGCAGATCATGCAGGACGGGAAGTTCTTGGTGGAGGCGTAGAGCTGTCCTGCCTCAGGCGGAACCAAGATTCCTCGCTTCGCTCGGAATGACAAACCTTTAGGCGGACGCCAGCGCTACGTGATACTTCGACGTTACCAATGATCCCATCTCTGCGAAAGCAGTTCAACGCCAGCTTTACTCCTGAAAAATATCAGACATTCTTGCGGCGGATTGACGACGCTTGCGGAACTCATGTGCAGTTCCGGCTATCGGAGACTCCTTGCTTCTTTCCCAAGCAGCTCCTGGAGCGGATGGCGGATGATGGAAAGGACTTGATCCGGCAACTGGTGGAGAGTGCCGAGTATCGGGCGCGATCTGACGCATCGATTCCGGCCGAATTTCGGGTTGCGAACGAGCCGGCGCACCCTCTGTTCGTACAAGTGGATTTTGGTTTGGTGCGGGATGCGAGGGGCGAGTTGCAGCCGAAACTGGTCGAGTTGCAGGCCTTCCCTTCGCTCTACGCCTATCAGGTGACGCTGGCGCAAAGCTATATCGACGTGTATGGGCTTGACAACCGGGCTTCGGCTTTCGGGAATGAGCGGCTGAGTTTCTTCTTGAGCGGGCTGGATGAGAAATCTTATCGTGAACTCTTGCGGCGGGCAATTGTCGGCAAACATGATCCGGAGAACGTGATCCTGATGGAGATTCATCCGCAGAAGCAAAAAACGCTGCCGGATTTTCTATTGACCGAAAAGATGCTGAGTGTGAGAACGGTCGACATTACGGCGATCAGGAAGCAAGGATCGCAGCTTTACTACGAAAGGAACGGAGGCCGGGTGCCAATACGGCGAATCTACAATCGGACGATTGTGGATGAATTGCAGCGCACGCAAGTGAAGCTCGGGTTCGATTGGCGCGATGATCTCGAGGTGGAGTGGGCGGGGCATCCGAACTGGTATTTTCGTATCAGCAAGTTTTCCATTCCATATTTGCGGCATGAGTCGGTGCCGAAGACTTGGTTTCTTGACCGATTGGAGCGGATTCCAGACGACCTACAGAACTATGCACTGAAGCCGTTGTATTCTTTCGCCGGGCTGGGCGTGGTCATCGCGCCGAAGAAGGAAGATATCACGGCGATTCCAGCGGAGAAGCGGGCGGAATACATTCTGCAGGAGCGGCTGCACTTCGAGCCGGTAATCGAAACTCCGTTTGGCGGGACGAAGGCCGAGGTCCGGGTGATGTATGTGTGGCAGGAGGAATTAAAGGCCGTGCTCACGATTATCCGCATGGGACGAGGTTTGATGATGGGCGTGGATCACAATAAGAATATGGAGTGGGTGGGAGCGTCTGCGGCGCTTTGGGTGGAAGGCGATTGAAACACCTAGCTAGGCCGATGAATGCGCAACCGTAAAGGGGTCCTTCGACCGCGTGCCTGTTTCGCTTCGCGAAGCAGGCACTCCGCTCAGGATAACAAAGGCTTTAGTTAGCCGATTCTCTTTACGATAGTGGTCTGGAGTTCGCGGCCGTTGGGGCGGCGCAGGTAGAGTTTGTCGCCGACCAGGCGGACGGGAACAGGGTCGCCAGGTTTCCATTCGCCGGGAACGTAGCCCTCCGCTGAGATACATTCGTATTCCCCCGTATAGACTACGCCCCGGATATTGACGACGACGGCTCGGCGAAGCGGACTGCCAGCCGACTCGCGAAGGATCTCGGCCTCGGCTTGGTACCAGTTTTCGGCATCGCGGCCTCCGACGGATCCACTGCTCCGGAATAGTTCAGCGGCGCGATGCCGGATGGCCTCTCGCATTTGGGGAGAATCGTTACCGTGGGTCTGCGCCATACAAACTGCCTCGCTAATTCAATAATTCAAGGTTACTAGCTCATATTAGTCGCCGCGAGGCAACTTGGAGCCAGCAAGCAGACACAAAAGGATAAGGTGGTTGTCAGTTTGGGAATGATAACAATCAAAACGGACCTGTTGACCGCAGCCGCAGGCGGGCCTAACATTACCGCGTTCGGGGGTTCGTTCCTCTCATGATTGGCCAGACAGTGTCCCACTATCGCGTCCTGGGTAAGCTCGGGGGCGGTGGCATGGGCGTGGTTTACGAGGCTGAAGACCTGAAGCTGGGGCGGCATGTTGCCCTGAAGTTCATTCCCGAGAACCTTGCGGGCGACCCCAAATCGCTGGAACGCTTCACGCGGGAAGCGAGGGCGGCATCGCTGCTGAATCATCCCAACATCTGCACTATCCACGGCATCGAGGATAACAACGGCCATCCCTTCATCGTGATGGAGAAGCTGGAAGGCGAGAGCCTGAAGCAATGCATCTCGGGACAGGCGATGCCGACCGAGAAGGTGCTCGACGTCAGTATTCAGGTAGCGGACGCGCTGGCCGCGTCTCACGCGAAGGGGATCGTGCACCGGGACATTAAGCCGGCGAACATTTTCCTCACTCCAAGCGGACAGGTAAAAGTGCTGGATTTCGGGCTGGCCAAGCTGCTGCACAATCCCGGCACCGACAGCGAGGGAATGGCCGCGGAAAATTCCTTGACCGCCATCGGGGTGATTCCGGGAACGGCGGTTTACATGTCACCGGAGCAGGCCCGGAGCGAGGAAATCGATTTTCGTACCGACCTGTTTTCTTTCGGCGTGGTGATGTATGAAATGTCGACCGGGAAGAAGCCGTTCGCGGGCAAGAACTCGCTCATGACTCTGGATGCGGTGCTGCACGACAAGCCCGTACCACCGCGAGAACTGAATCTCAAGGTTCCGGTGGAACTGGAAGGCATCATTGGCAAGGCGATGGAGAAGGACCGCAGGCAGCGGTACCAAAGCGCCACGCAGATGAAGTCCGATTTGCAGCAACTGAAGCGCGAGAATGAATCCGGGCAGGTGAAAAGTGGATTGCAGACCGCAAAGCTGCGGATTGCGAGCCAGACGTTTGGGCACACGGGCAGCCGGTGGCAGTTATGGCTGCTGCTGGGGCTGGCGGCTATTCTGGTAACGCTGTTGGGCGCGGTGGGAGCGTACTGGCTGAAACACCGGTCCCAAGCGAGCATGGAGCAGAAGAACGCGATTGCGGTGCTGCCCCTGCAGAACATGAACGGCGATTTTGCCGTGGATTACCTGCGCTTCGCGTTGGCGGACGAGTTGACCAGCGTGTTGACCTATTCGCGGTCGCTGGAGGTGCGGCCTTCGTCGGTGACGCGGAGGTACGTGTCACTGGATCTGGATCCGCGCAAGGCAGGTCAAGAACTGCGCGTGGGCCGGCTGCTGACTGGGCACTTCCTTCGGCAGGGCGAGCAGTTGACTGTAACCTTGGAGGCAATAGATGTGCCTACGGACCGGTTGTTATGGCAGGGTACGGTCACGGCGCCGGTGAACGATTTGATTTCCCTGCAAAACCAATTGAGTACGCAGGTGCAGCAGGGGCTGCTACCAGCCCTGGGCGTCGCAGGAGGCGAGTTGAGCGCGGCGTCACGGCCTAAAAGTCAGGAAGCCTACGATCTCTACCTGCACGCTCTCGCCCTGCCTCACGATCCCGGGCCGAACAAAGATGCGATCGCCGTGCTGGAACACGTGGTCGGAGAGGACTCAGGCTATGCGCCAGCATGGGAAGCGCTGGGGCTTAGGTACTACTATGATTCGACTTATGGCGGCGGTGGCGAGAAAATGTTCCAGCGTTCTAATTCCGCATATGAGCGGGCGTTGTCGCTTGATCCAAACCGTATAGCCGCGGCGAGTGACTTGATCACGAACCGGGTGGAGCGGGGCGATCTGGGCCGGGCTTACGATGCTGCGACGGACCTAGTGCGACGCCGCCCGCAGAGCGCGGATGCGCATTTCGCTTTCAGCTATGTTCTGCGCTATGCGGGCATGCTGGAGCAGGCCACGCAAGAATGCAACACGGCGCGCTCGCTGGATCCCGGGAACTTCAATTTCCGGTCGTGCGCGTGGGCATTTCTGGAGCTGGGCAAGACCGAAAAAGCGATGGATTTCGTACATCTGGATGCAGGCTCTGAGTGGGCGGCGTGGATCATGCCTTATGTTGACCTGGCTGCGGGGAACGTCGAGCAGGCGCGAGAGGCTGCGAAAAGCGTGGCGAAGGCTCCGGCCTACCACCGGGAACTAATAGTGGCGTGCACTCAGGCGCAGCGGCCGCCTGACATGGACCGGATCGTGCGCGAGGCGGAGGCTTCTGTGATGACAGAACCTGATCCCGAAGCCTGGTATCACGTGGGCGCCCTCATGGCTTATTGCGGGCAGAAGGACGCAGCCTTGCGTCTGCTGAAGGCCGCGGTGCAGCAGAATTATTGCGCTTATTCGGCGTTGTTGGAGGATCCTCTTTTGAAAGACTTGCGCAAGGAGACGGCCTTTGACGAAGTGCTCACCGCGGGCGGCAAGTGTCAGGAGACGCTGAAGGAAGGACGGCAGTAAATCAGTTCTCAGTTGTTTGTATTGGCTCTGGGCTTACTCTTTCTTCTGGCCGGAGTCTAAGTTCTAGGCTACGAGAGGAAAGAATTTGCGTCGGAGCGAGGTTAGGCCCCATCCTTGTAGGGTGAACTTCTTCGCGCGCAGAAACTTTGCCAGCCGCATGGGGCGGGCCGTCCGGCATTTTGTCGAAACTTCAATCCTCCGAACTTCATTTTTATTGTTGCTGGCGATTCCAGTTCTGCTAGTGGCCTCACCACGGCGGATTGCTAATAGTTCTGCGCGTCCGATTAAGGCTGCAACCACTGCTGAACATTCCCCAACTCTGGTAACGGACTTTCCGCAACTCCCTTATCAGGGATCTCCTCCCGAGATTCCTCAAGATAGAGGCGTCCTCGGGCTGCGGCTGATATTGCGCAAGCTGGGCACGACTGCGCGGCTGATGCAGACTGTGGCGCATCCCGACGATGAAGATGGCGGAATGCTGACGCTGGAATCGCGCGGGCGCGGAGCGAGCGTGCTGCTGATGACGCTGAACCGCGGCGAGGGCGGGCAGAACAAGGTCGGCAGTAATTTATCGGATGTGCTCGGCGTGCTGCGAACGCTGGAACTGCTGGCGGCGGACCAGTATTACGGCGTTCAAGAGAGGTTCTCGCGCGTAGCCGACTTTGGTTTTTCGAAGAGCGCGGACGAAACTTTTGCCAAGTGGGGCGGGCACGACATCGCGCTGGGGGATATGGTGCGGGTGATTCGGACTTTCCGTCCGGACGTACTGGTGGCGCGGTTTTCGGGAACCCCGCGGGATGGACATGGGCACCACCAGGCGTCGAGCATCCTGACCAAGGAGGCGTTTCGCGCGGCGGCGGACCCGAAGCGGTTTCCCGAGCAGATAGCGCAGGGGCTGCAACCGTGGCAGCCTAAGAAACTCTACATCGGAAATGTGTGCGGGTTCGGGGCGATGACCTGTCCAGATGCGAACTGGACCGTCAAGCTGAACACCGGCGAGCAAAGCGCGGACCTGGGACTGTCCTATGTGCAGTTCGCCATGCGGGGATTGCGGCATCAACTCTCGCAGGGCGCGGCGAACTGGAATGTTGATCCGGGAGACCGGTTCACGTTCTACGAGCTGGTGGATTCGGTAGAGCCTGCTAAGTTGGATAAAGACGGGCATGAAAAAGACTTCTTCAACGGGATCGACACGACATTGCCGGGACTGGCGGAGCGATTGGGGCCTGAAGAATCCAAGGTTCCGCGGTTGCGGCAGGAGTTGACTGAAATTGCGCGCAAAGTTACTGAAGCCAGCGAGCATGCGAAGGGAAACGATGGTTTCGGTGCAACGGTGCCTCTGTTGGCGATTGTAGCCAGATTGGAGCGAGTGCACGCCGAAGTCAGCGAGAGCACTTTGAGTGTTGCTGCCAAGGCCGATCTGCTGGCCCGGATCGAAGAGAAACGCGAACAGGCACAGACAGGATTGAACGAAGCTCTGAACCTGAGCCTCGAGGCGGTTGCGGTTCCCCAAGCGGAGTCAGAGAGCCGGGTCGCTAATGAAATTCCGAAGGAAGCAGATGCATTGACCTCGGTTTCGCCGGGGCAGGAGTTTTTGGTCGCGGTAGATTTTCACAACGGATCGAAAGACCGGCTGTCCATCCACGGATTGAAGCTCGAGGTGCCGGAGCGTTGGGGAACGACTTCCGACCAGACCAAGCAGGTTGCCGTCAAGCCCGGCGACACCGTTCACGTGGTCTTTCGTCTGCAGGTGCCGAAGAATGCGGCGTATACGCGGCCGTACTGGCATCGCGACGCTCCAGAGACGGAGAGCCTGAATCACATCGACGATGAACGGTATGTGACGCTGCCGTTCCCGCCTCCAGTGCTGCGGGCGCGAGTGGAATATTTGGTGGAGGGTGCGGACGGCGTGAGGGGAACAAGCGCAATTGAGGCGACGGTGGTCACAGCGTTCGTGGATGATGCTGGAAAAGAGCGCGCTCGTCCCTTGGCGGTGGTGCCTGCATTTTCGGTTGCCTTGGAGCCCGGCACGCAATTGATTTCGACGCACAACGGTTCGAGTTCAGCAGTCGCGGTCGGCGTGACCGGCAATCTCAGCCGTGAGTCGCGAGGCGTGCTACGTCTGGAATTGCCGCAAGGTTGGCGGTCGGAGCCAGCACAGTTTGCGGTAGAGTTCACGCGGCGCGGAGAAAAGCGGGATTTCCACTTCAAGCTCTTCCCTGCCGGCTTACAGGAAGGGCGGGCAAAGATCCGCGCTGTGCTCGAGGCCGACGGCGAAAAGTTCAGCGAAGGCTACACGCTGGTGACGCGCGAAGACCTGGGCAGCTTTTATTATTACCAGCCGGCGGTGCAGCGGGTGAGCATTGTGGATGTAAAGGCGCCGCATGATTTGAAGATCGCTTACATCATGGGCGCGGGCGATGACATTCCCACTGTACTGAGACAAGCGGGGATGGATGTAACCTCGATTCCGCCGGAGACAATCGCGGACGAGGACTTAAGTCGCTACGAGACGATTGTGCTGGGAATTCGCGCCTACGATACGCAGAAGGATGTTGCCGCGAATAACCAGAAGCTGCTCGATTTTGTCGCGGCCGGCGGAACGCTGGTCGTGCAATATAACACTGGCGTGGGAGATTTTAACAGCGGGCACTTCACGCCCTACCCTGCGGAACTGAGCCGGGCGAGGGTTTCGGTAGAGGAGGCTCCGGTGGAAATTCTGGCGCCGGAAGATGGAGTGTTTCATTATCCGAATGAGATCACGTCCCGCGACTTCGACGGCTGGGTGCAGGAGCGCGGCCTCTACTTCATGGACAAGTGGGATGATCATTTCAAGCCGTTGCTGAGCTGTCACGATCCCGGCGAGGACGCACAGAAGGGTGGCCTGCTGCTTGCGCAGTATGGTAAGGGAACTTACATCTATACGGGGTATGCCTTCTTCCGGCAATTGCCTGCGGGAGTTCCGGGGGCAGTGCGGCTTTATGTGAATCTGCTGAGCGCGGGGCATAAGGGCGGTCATTAATCGAAGAGCGGTCGTTGGTCGTTAGTCCTTCCACGAAATGTCGACTGCTTCGCAGAATAATTCGGGTTCTCCCAGCCTAATCCGCGGCATGGGCCTTGGCAGCGCGACAGCGCTCAACATGATTGACATGATCGGCGTGGGGCCGTTCATCACCATGCCGCTGGTCTTGAGCGCGATGGGCGGCCCGCAAGCCATGCTGGGATGGATAGCCGGCGCGCTGCTGGCCGTGTGCGACGGCCTGGTGTCTGCAGAGCTGGGCGCGGCGTTTCCGGGATCAGGCGGATCGTATCGCTATCTGAGCGAGATTTATGGCCCGCAGAAATGGGGGCGGCTGATTTCGTTTCTGTTCATCTGGCAGCTTTCCTTTAGCGCTCCGCTTTCGGTTGCCAGCGGATGCATCGGGTTAGCGGGCTATGCCGCCTATTACTGGCCGAGCCTGGAGACGGTTTACGCCGCACACACTGCGGCTTTGCCCATTCCGTGGGCAGGGCCGCTTCAGGTGAGCTGGATTGTCACGCCGGGAACCGCACTGGCGATAATTATCTGCGCCTTCACGGTCTTTCTACTCTATCGGCGCATCACGGTGATTGGGCGCCTTTCGAACCTATTGTGGGTAGGCGTCATGGCAACGATTGGATGGATCATCTTCGCCGGGCTGACTCACTTCAACGCCGCCCGCGCGTTTGATTTTCCTCCGGGCGCGTTCACTCTCTCGCCCGCGTTTTTCACTGGGTTGGGCGGAGCCCTTATGGTGGCCACTTATGACTATTGGGGCTATTACAATGTTTGCTACCTGGGCGATGAAATAAAAGATCCGACGCGGAATATTCCGCGGGCTCTGCTGCTTTCCATTTTGCTCGTAGCCTGTCTATATCTAATGATGAACTTGTGCATTCTGGCCGTGATTCCCTGGCGGGAGATGCTGCAGGCGGGGCATAACAACAGCGGATTGTACGTGGTGTCGTTGTTCATGCAGAGGATTTACGGGCCGTGGGCGGCACGATTGGTGACGGGCCTGATAATCGTGGCCGCATTCGCATCGGTATTCTCGCTGACGCTGGGGTATTCGCGCGTGCCGTATGCGGCAGCCTTGGACGGAAACTATTTCGGGGCATTTGCCAAAGTGCATCCCGTATACCGATTCCCATATGTTTCGCTGGTAGCACTTGGAGTGGTGGCGGCAGCATTCTGTTTTCTGCGGCTGCGGGACGCGATCGCGGCTCTGGTGGTCATTCGTCTTGTCCTGCAATTCCTGGTGCAGGCGATTGGACTGATCGTGTTCCGCGTGACCCGGCCAGAGGTCGTGCGTCCGTTTCGCATGTGGCTGTACCCCCTACCGGCGCTGGTGGCGATCTCCGGATTTCTTTTCATCTTGTTCGGCCGGGCGAACTGGCAAAAGGAGATGCGGTACGCGGTCGTAATATTGTTGGCAGGCATCATGATCTATATGATTCGGGCGTGGAGAGGCCGGGAATGGCCGTTTGGCACAGTGACGTCTTGAGCAGCAAAATGAAAGTAAGCGCATGATGTGCTTTAACCTCTATGTTCGCGAAGAACAGCGGCGACGGACGCTTAGAGAAGCGGGACGTAATGATTTTCAGAGCAAGTGTTGATCTGAAGGGGGCAATCGTCATGAGGAAAAGCTTTTGCTGTCTTATATTTTCCGTGCTGGCACTGGCTATGGTTGTCACCGCCCAGGACAAGGGTAAGGACGAACATCGCACCGTCACGCAAGTGCTGGACAACACGGTGTCGAACCTCGAGCATGATTTTGTTCCGGCAGCGGAGGCGATGCCCGAAGATAAGTTCGGATTTGCGCCGACGAATGGAGAGTTCAAAGGCGTGCGGACGTTCGCCCAGCAGATAAAACATGTCGCGGCCGTGAACTATGAACTGGGCGCGGCTATTTTGGAAGAGAAACCCCCAGTGGATATCGGAGACGAATCGGGGCCGGCCTCGATCACCACCAAAGCCGACATTCTGAAGTATCTGAATGATTCTTTTGCATACGTGCACAAAGCGGTTCACACCATCAATGATAAGAACCTGGTGGAAACGGTCAAGAGCCCGTGGGGAGAAGGAAGAGTAACACGCCTCAGTCTGGCAACCAGCGTGTCATGGCACGGTTTCGACCACTACGGGCAGATGGTGGAGTACTTGCGCATGAACGGGATCATACCGCCGGCCAGTCGATAGACGAAGGCTCGGCTCAATTACTGACGGCGGGAACGGCTGTCGCGGCGGTTATGTTCATCAGTGCGAGCCGCGAAGATACTGGACAGGTGCTGCTGAAAGCTCACACGAGGTTCTTTGGCAACGCGGGCAGCGTAGGAATTGACAGCCTGAAGAAAATCTTTGATTTCCTCCTCAACCTTCCCTTGGCTCACCCGGATCTCCGCACTCCGCGGTGGGGCATTCTCCCGTGGCTGAACTTGGTGTTGCATTTTCGGTTTCATTCCCTGCCCATCCCCTAACGCGTTTGATCTTTCGACGACGGGGCGACCCGTTCGTCACAAACACTCGGG
Source organism: uncultured Acidobacteriaceae bacterium (assembly GCA_963702775.1). Lineage (GTDB taxonomy): Bacteria > Acidobacteriota > Terriglobia > Terriglobales > Acidobacteriaceae > Sulfotelmatobacter. Next base: position 180,883 of record CAVPDX010000008.1, on the reverse strand, counting down.
GGATGGATAAGTTTCTATTTGGGGAGGAACGAGCAAACATATCCGGAATAGTTGGCTTGGGTAAATAGCACTTTCGTGGCCCCACGGGGTTGGAGAGTTCGGGCGTTCAACAGCGGACGTCGCGCGGCGAGATGGAAGTAAGGAGCAACTCGGCGCGGAGTCCGGTTTGGGCAAGGTGGGCAGCGACGGATTTTCGTGTCTTCTGTGCTGCGGACTGGGGATCGAGGAAGACGATCACCGACGGACCCGCGCCGCTGAGAGCTGCGCCAAGAACGCCTGGTTTCCCGGTCAATTGCTGCAGACATGGCAGCAGCGGACAAAGCGCGGAGCGGTAAGGCTGATGGATGCGATCTTGAAGCGCGGCACCGAGCAAGTCGTGGCGGCCTTGGGTGAAGGCAGCCAGCAGCAGCATGGAGTTCTGGATGTTCGCGACCGCGTCGTCCCGCGAATACTGCGCAGGCAGCACGCGGCGAGCGTCTTCAGTAGGAAGAACTTGATCAGGGATGGCAAGCAACAGCGGCCACTTCCCTTTTGGACGGATAGAGACCACCTGCGCCTCCGCGTCATCGGACATGCGGGCTATGGTGAGACCGCCCATCCAGCAGGCAGAAGCGTTGTCAGGATGGTGCTCGCGCCGGGAAGCCTCCCCGATGATCTGAGCATCGGTCCATCGTAAATTGCCGAAGTGATTGGCGAGGGCGATGCCAGCGAGGCGCGCAGCGGCGGAAGAGCCGCAGCCTTTGCCGATGGGGATGTCGTTCTTAATTCGAAGCGACAACGGAATGACCTCCGCTCTATGCGCCTGGAGGACTTCACGATAGGTAGCGAGGATAAGGTGATTCTCCAGGCATTGGCAGATTTCCCGGTCCCGTCCCGTAGCTACAATTGAGAAATTGGAAGCAGGCCGAGCGTCGATCGTGATGTAGAGTTCCATGGCCAGCGCCGCGGCATCGAAAGCCGGGCCCAGATTGGCCGACGTGGCGGGCAAAGCGAGATGGAACGAGGATGGGCGGGCTTTCTTCCTTTTGTTTTTCTTAGACATTGGAGTGCATCGGGCCGGGGCCGGATCTTTCCGCTTGCTCCAGAACTTTGATCACGGCATCCAGAGTGGCATCAACGACGACAGGAGGATGGCGAAACGGATTCAGCTTCGCGCTTTCTTGCTCATCGGCGGTGCCCTGAAAAAGAGTTCCGCGGTGAAATTCCATCGTAAAGTCGGGATCCTTGAGCAGGTTTCCCGTAAGAACGAGGACAACCGTTTCCTCCGGCTTCACGAAACCCTGCCGAAGCAGTTTTTTCAGGCCGGCGAGTGTGACTGCGGATGCGGGTTCGCAGCCAATGCCTTCAGCGCCGATTTCGGCTTTGGCCTGGGCGATCTCGAGTTCGCTGACTTCTTCGCAGGCACCACCCGTGGTTTGCAGCACCTTTACAGCTTTCTCCCACGAAGCCGGGTTGCCGATGCTGATCGCCGTGGCCCGCGTTGCAGCTTGCACGCTGACGAGTCGCTTGCCGCCAGCTTCGCGCAGAGTGCGCACCAAAGCATTGGCGCCCTCGGCTTGAATCACGGACAACTTTGGCAGACGTGGAATCAGGCCGATGTCGCGCATCTCCAACAGCGCTTTCCCTATCGCCGAACTATTGCCGAGGTTGCCACCGGGGAGGATGATGTGATCGGGAGGCTCCCACTCGAGTTGCTCCAGTAATTCGAACGCGAGCGTTTTCTGTCCTTCGAGACGGAAGGGGTTGATGGAATTCAACTGATAGACCGGCGCGCGCCGCACAAGCTCTTGCAGCAAGCGGAGGCAGCCGTCGAAATCGGTTCGAACCTGGCAGGTGTGCGCACCGTAGTCAAGTGCCTGGGATAGTTTGCTCCAGGATATTTTGCCTTCAGGCACCAAGACGAGGCTGCGCAGGCCGCCGCGCGCGGCATACGCGGCCATCGATGCAGACGTATTGCCGGTGGAAGCGCATGCTACCCACTTGTATCCAGCCTGCCGGGCAAACGTGGCGGCAACCGTCATGCCAGCATCCTTGAACGAGCCGGTCGGATTCATCCCTTGATGCTTGGCGTAGAGATGCGGGACGCCCATGGCGCGGGAGGATTGTGGAAGTTCGTACAGCGGAGTGTTGCCTTCGCGCAGACTGACGATGTGCTGCTCGGAGGCAGGCGCGGGGAGAAGTTCGCGGAATCTCCATACTCCGCTGAGATCGAGAGGTTCGTCCAAAGTGCGGCGTTCGCGCCAGAGGGATTTCAAAGCGGTGGGGTTGCGGGAATTCCACGATGAGTCGGTGATCTCAAGCAAGTTGCCGCACCCCGAACAGCGGAAATCCTGCGCGGCAGAACCGGTGATCGACCCGCAGCCGATGCAACGAAAACGAAATGTGGCCTGGCTGGGTGCAGAGCCTTGCTCAGACGTAGTGGAAGAAAACATGGATGAGCTTATTTCTCGCCTCGCAGGTAGTGGTCGGTCTTGCCGATCCAATCGGCGCGCGGAGGATTGAAAACATCGAGATCAACCGTATCTTCGAGGGCCTCGGCCTTATGTGGCATGTGGGCGGGGATGCAAAGGACCTCCCCGGTGTGAACCACGATTTCCCGGCCATCGATCCAGAACTTCAGCGCCCCGTCTAGAATGTAAGTAAGTTGTTCGTTGTGATGGCTGTGCTCAGGGACGATGCAACCTTTCTTCAGCAGCACGCGCGCCAGCATAATTTCCTGACCGACCACGAACTGTCGCTGCAGCAGCGGGTTCAGGTCTTCGAGCGGAACCATGTGCCAGGGAATGTGCTGGAGTTGGCGCTCACTGGCTGCGTGTTTCGTGACAGCGCGTTGAGCGCGGGAGTGCTGCGCGTTTCTTGTTTTTCTGCCGGCGGAGGTCTTGGTTTTCAGTTTTTTCACCATGAAAGTCCTCCCGGCTTCTCGGAGCGAAGCCGCTTCGTTCAGTAGATGTTGGTCCGCGTATCGCTTTACCTGGAACGAACATTATAAATGGTAGTCGCGTGAAGCTTCTTGCGGGACCTTCGTTGCACAATTATTCTGTAACGAACGAGGTGTTCATGAAACGACACACCCATCACTCCGAAACCAAAGCGGTGCGCGGCGCGGCAGAACTGCAGAAGAAAAACGGGCCGGTGGCCACGCCGATCTATCAGACTTCCACGTTCGAAGTCGCCGACAACGACGAGCAGCTGCGCGCTACCGACACCGATCACTTTTACACGCGCTACGGCAATCCAACGAACACGGTTGCGGAGAAGACAATCGCGGAGTTGGAAGGCGTGGACGCAGCGCTCACGTTCGCTTCCGGCATGGGCGCGATCACGACCACGATCATGGCGTTGCTCAAGAGCGGCGACCATATTGTGGCGCAGCGCGACATTTATGGCGGCGCGAACAAATTTCTCTCCCGGTGGCTACCAAAACTGGGGATCGAGACCACGTTTGTTGACACAACTGAGTATGAGCAGCGCGGGCGGGCAATCCGCCCCAATACAAAACTGCTGTATCTGGAGTCGCCGACCAATCCAACCTTGCGCGTGGTGGACTTCAAGAGAGCGGTGGCTCTGGCCAGGCAGCACAAGCTGCTGAGCATGATTGACGCCACATTTGGCACTCCGATCAATCAGCATCCCGCAGAATTCGGCATCGACCTGGTGATGCATTCGGGAACGAAATATATGGCCGGGCATTCCGATCTGATTTGCGGCGTGGTGGGGGGGCGGCATGAATTAATGGAAAGAATCTGGCAGACGCGTACGACGCTGGGCAACTGCATGGACCCGCATGCGTCGTGGATGCTGGTGCGCGGGCTGAAGACGCTGGCGGTACGCGTGGCGCGGCAGAATGAAAACGCGCTGAAGGTCGCGGAGTTTCTGTCTGAGCACGCCAAGGTACGGAGCGTGCATTATCCCTTCTTGAAAAGCCATCCCCAATATAGCGTGGCGCGCCAGCAGATGAGTGGCGGGGGAGGGATGGTCAGCTTTGAAGTCGAAGGCTCGGGCGAAGACGCGCGGCGAGTGAGCGAGGCCATGCGATTGTTTACCCTGGCCCCAAGTCTGGGTGGAGTGGAGTCGCTGGTGTCCATTCCGGTGCTAACCTCGCATGCCATGATTCCAGCCGAGGAGCGCGCCAAGACGGGAGTGACCGAACAGATGATCCGGCTCTCGGTAGGAATCGAGAATGCAGACGATCTGATCGCAGACCTGGAGCACGCGCTGGAAGCGGTGGCAGCGACACAGCAGGTGCAAGTCGGATGACGGTCCTGCTCGGATCCATCCCCAAAAAGCAATGCCCTAGCCGGGTCTTGACGTTGATGCTCCCCGAGCTAGAAGATAAACTTCAGCGCTAGCTGAAGAATTCGTCGCCTTGTGCGCCGACTCCTGGGCGCAGAAAGCAGGGTTAGGCCGGTGCTCGATACGCAACTGGGATCACCCGCCGAGTTGTTGGCGCCTCCGTAGCAGACAATCGTGCTGTCGGCGTTCCCTTGCTCCGGAGTTGTCGCCAGCTGAGCCCCCATCACCGCCCAGCCAGTTGAGTATTCCGTGTGATTGAAAACATTGAACGCTTCAGCCCGGAATTCAAAATATTTGCTTTCCGTGACGGCGAAGTGCTTGATCAACGCCATGTCAAAGTTAGTCCGCCACGGATTGTTCAGATATGTTTCTTCCTGCGTCGCCGAAAGTCAGGCCTGTCGGCGCAACAAACGCAGCAGGGTTATAGAGCAGAGGCCCAAAACCCGGGGATGGCGTGTTCTGAACGCCTGTTCTGGGGTTGCCGACAAGATCAGGGTATGACCCAGCCGTTAGGCTGCCCAGATTGTCGATTTGAGAGTTGAGGTTGCCCACGCCTGCGTTGTCGCCCGGCGCGATCGAGCCATTGCCCCGGTTGTATACGCTGAAGGGAGTGCCGCTCTGAATGAGCGTGATGCCCGACCACTGCCAGCCTCCCATCAGCTTATGCGCCAAGCCAGCTTTCTTGAAAAACGGCAAATCGTAAACGTAGGCAAAGGTAAAGGTGTTCCGTTGATCAAAAGTAGAGCTTGCGCGAAAACTATTGAGCGCGTAGGTGTTTATCAACCCCACATCGTTGGCCGAGGAGGCATTGTCGATCGAATGGCTGTACGTGTACGCAGAGATTCAGCTGAAGTCCGCCGATGCTACGCCGCACCGAGGCTTCCAGCGCGTTGTAGTTGGAGGAAGCAGTCTGGTCCTTGCGCCCAATACTGCCATATCCAGGATATGGGCGGAATGCATTCGGGCTGTTGCCGCAAGCCACCGACAAATTAACCGCCGCGCCCGACGGAGGGCCTCCGCCGACTCCCGCTGTATAGGGAAGGGGCGTCCCGTAGGAAGTCACCGCATTGGTCGGAACGCCGTATGCATCCACAGTATCCGTGCCGTTACTTATGTTGTTGCAATCACTGGCCGTGATCACCTGGCCTCGCAGATAAGGGTTCCCGCCGGGTTGAAGGGAAGCCGGCAGGATCTGGTTCAACTCATAAGCGCGAGTCAAATGAACGCCTACGCTGCCGACGTAAGAAACCGTGGCCACCGTTCCCTTCGCAATCTCGTGCTGAACATCGAAGTGCCACTCTTGCATGTAGGGCCAAGTCGCTTTGGTCGGAATCGAACCAACGATGATCGGCGGCGCGCCAGCACCGAGCAGGCTGGGATTGAGGCTGGCATAGCCGGAAGATTTCCTGCCGAATTGTTAGTGACCCTCGTGGTCTGGGTCTTGTTATCGAAAGGCTCCAACAAGTCTGTATTGGACTCGTTGCCGTTCATGTGTTCATAGAAAATGCCGTATCCGCCGCGAATCGCCCACTTCCCGTCGCCGAACGGATCGAACGCAAATCCCAGCGGGGCGCGGGGTTCCACCAGTGGTTGTTCATGCAGCCCTTGGGAACCCCAACCGTTACACCGCACTGCACCCAGCCGTTGTAAGGATTAGTGGAGGTCGCGCTAAAAAGCGGGTTGCCGGGAGCTGCTCCGGTCACGTTGCCAGTGGTATCTACGCCGCTATTGCCGGGAACGTAACGGGCCGAATCGAAATTGTAAGCCAGATTGTTCAGCTCGCGATAAGTTCCATAGAAGCTGAAACGCATTCCCAGGTTCAACGTCAGGCGCCGCGTGGCATGCCAGTCGTCCTGAAAATACGGCTCATAGATTTTATAGAAGTTGTGCAGCTTGAGCTGCAATTGTTGTTGAGTGAAACTGGCCATGTTGCCGAGAAGCAAGATCGGCGTAGGCGTTGCCGGTGGAATTTTGGGGCAGCGCCGTTACTCCCGTTGGCGAAACCTAATATGCCGTTCGGACCGTTTGGCGGCTGCGGAATTTCGTTCTTGTGAGCATTGACGAAGAACATGCCGAATTGAATGTTGTGCGACCCGATGATCTTGGTCACATTGTCGCGGAAACCGTATGTCGGGTTCGAATTCATGGGCCCGTTCTGGCACGTAACCAGGATCTTCGGCGAAAGCTGTATTGGCCATCGGAGAGACTTATGCCGGGAACCTTCGGCCGTCCAAAGCCATTGTCGTAGAGCCCGAGGTTGCCAGAACCGTTGCCGCGCTGCCAGGGACCGCTCAACTGCGTGGAGATGTGATCCGTAGTATAGCTGGCGACGAATTCGTTCAGCAGCGTCGGGGTAATCGTTGGCTGTGAGCCGCGCCACCATGCTGACGCCGGGATTGTTGAAGTTTGTCTGAATCGTCGGGAAGGTAACACCGACGTCCATAGAGGAACCGGGTACTGTTGATTCCAGGAGTCATGAATGTAGCGGAAGCTGGCGCGAAGCTTGCTGTTGATGTTGTGATCGATCTTGAACAGTTCCTGGCGCCAGTGCGTGGGTAGCGTGGGAGTCGCGTACCACTGATCCGTGAGTCCGCCGGACGAGGTGCCGTTGGGCGCGGGAATCAGCGCGGTCAGGGCCGACGCAACTGCGGCATTTTGAATCGGTACTTGATTATTGACAAATGGCTGACCCACGTCCCCGGGTGCAGTGCCGACCGCCTGAGCGACGCCATTGATAAACTGCGGAATCAACTGGGCATTCCAGACTAGAGACCGCGACCGTACATTGGTCGTTGAAATTTCCCATGCGGTCGCATGGTCGGAACCATTGTCTGCGAAAAGAAACTTCAAGCCGGGGTCAGATCGCGTCGCCATTCTTCCGACCAGAAGAAAAACGTTTTCTGCTTATCGGTGTTGTAGTGGCCAGGAATGTAGACCGGACCGCCGATGGTAAAACCGAAATCGTTCTTCTTGTACTCCGGAACCGAAGTCAAACCGAATTGGGTCGCGTTGAAATCGTCGTTGCGCAGGAATTCGTACAAGTCCCCGTGGAAGTGGTTGGTGCCGGACTTGGTTTCCACTTCGACCGTGCCAGAACCATTCTTTCCGTATTGCGCGCCGTAGTCGGAAGTCAGGACTTTCACTTCAGCAATCGCGTCGATGCTGGGATAAACGTTGAGCGTAGTGTTGCTGCCGTTGTCCAGCATGTCACCGCCGTCTATTTCAAAGTTGTTGTATTCGGTGCGACCGCCGTTGATGCTGAACGCCACCGTGGTCGCACCCTCGCCGCCTTCATCCTGTCCGGATTGGTCGCTCACACCCGGGGACAGCGCAATCAGTTGGGTAAAATCGCGTCCGTTCAATTCGAGTTGACTGATTTCCTTGCCGCTGACCATATTGCCCAAGTCCGACGATTGGGTTTCGACCTGCGCCACTTCCGATCCCTTGGACTACGATTTCGGTGCTGATGGTTCCGACTTCCAGCGTGACGTTCACCCGAGCCTTTTGTGCCACTGACCAGGACGATGCCCTTGGCTTCATATTTCTTGAATCCCTCTGCCGTGACCGTCATATCGTAGGAACCGATGGGCAATGAGGCAAAGAGAAAATCGCCGCTTCCGTTGCTGGCGCTGTGCGATTAATTCCGTGTTCTGTGTTGCCATGTCACCTGAGCATTAGGAACCGCCGCGCCGCTCGGATCGGTGATGGTGCCCGTGATTGATGCAGTGTCCTGAGCCCAAGCCATTGCGCAAAAAGTCAGCAGCCCTAGCGCGATTCGCAAAAGCATCCGATAAGATTTCATGGTTAAGGTCTTCTCCCGCGCGCAAACGATTTGCGCACCACGGAACATGGCCGTGCCTGACGCAGCCACGGCAGTCGGCGATTTGTTCTAAGTGACCCCGGTTTCAGCAACTGCCCGGCACCCACTGCCGGTTTATTAAAACGTATGAATAGTGCTTTTATTGGCTATCTGATGTCAAGAGAAAAAATGGCCGGCCCGGCTGCCGGTGCCTCCGAACTTGTCAAAGGATCTTTCCTGCCACAGGTGTAGCCACTCTACGGGAGGCGGCGAGTCGACTCCCGCACCACCAGTTCCGGCGCCACCTTTCGGTGGTGTCCGATGACCTCGCGTTTTTCGAGTACGCAGTTGATGCCTTCCAGAACAATACCCACTGCATCCGCACCCATCGCTTCCATGGGCTGGCGAACCGTAGTGAGCGGCGGCGTGCAGAGAGCCGACGCGGCCACATCGTCGAAGCCGATCACGGAGCACTGCTCAGGCACCCGCAGACCCGCTTTGCTCAGCGCACGGATGGCGCCGAAGGCGGTCATATCGTCGAAGGCCAGCAAAGCGGTGAACTGGTGCTTCTGCTTGATCAAGTTCTCGGTCAGCTTCTGGCCCATTTCAAAGCTGGAAATAGGATCGCGCGACTCGGGCAGGTCCACAACCAGACGGAGATCGATTTCTAGTCCGTACGCTTTAGCGCATTTGCGAATGCCTCGCCAGCGTGGAGAACTGTCAGCCAAAGTCTTGGGGCCCCGGATAAAGGCAATCTTGCGATGACCGAGGCTCTGCAGATGTTCGAGCGCGAGGTAGCCCCCGACTTCGTTGTCCACGATCACCGAACTCATCGAGTCCCCTTTAAGTTCGCAGGCGATGAGAACGGTGGGGATGCCGCTTTTTTCCAGATCGGCGAGCAGGGTGATATCGAGAAAAAGCCAGTTGGCGAGAACAACCAGTCCTTCGATGCGGCGGTCGAGCAGCATCTCGAGATAACGCTCAAAGCGGCTGCGCTCATTGTGAACATCAGTGAGAATCGGCAAGTAAGAAGCCTGGTAAAGCGTGTTTTCGATGCCGCGCAGCACCAGCGTGCAGTAGGGGTCGGTCATATCGAAGACCATGACGCCAACGGTGTGGCTGCGTTTACTGCGCAGAGAGCGGGCAAACTGGTTGGGACGGTAGCCCAGCTTTTCGGCGGCACGCTCGATGCGCTTCTTGGTCACCGGCGGAATATAACGGGCCAGCGGAGCGTCGTTGAGAACGATCGACACCGTGGTGGATGAAAACCCGCTCTCCTTCGCTACATCGCGAATCGTGACCATCGAATCTCTGCCCTGGTTTGCGAAACACTGCGCGTTGCAACAGAATGTTGAACGACCGGCCCCCGCGCTTGATTCAACGCGACGGTTGGCGGACACTACAGCAGAGAGTGAGTCGAGTGTCAAGCGCGCATATTTTTCCCGGAGTTGTGGGCTGCCTGTTGCTGGCCGGTGTAGCCGCGGCAATATCGCCGCAAACTTCATCCTCGGGAACGGCCTCCAACCCGCGACATGGCGCGCCAGTAGCCTCTTCTGGAACGGCGTCAGATCCCGCACAAATCTTTCTGGCGGGACAGGATGCACTGAACCGAGGCCGATTGGACGAAGCCGAGCACGACTTCCGGAAGGTACTGGCTTTGAATCCGCAAGCCGGCGGAGCCGACGCAAATCTTGGCGTCGTCTACATGCGCCGCAAGCAATGGGCGAAAGCCCTCGAGATGCTGCGCAAATCGGAGCATCTGCTGCCGCGCGAACCCGGGGTCCGGCTGAACATCGGCCTCGTCTATTACCGGCAAAGCCAGTTTCTTAAAGCTATTCCACTTTTCGAATCGGTGGTACGCGATCAACCCAGCGCGGTGCAGCCGCGGCATCTGCTGGGTTTGTGCTACTTTTTCGCGGAGCGGTGGGCGGACGCCGCCGACACGCTGGAGCCGCTCTGGTCCGAGGACTCCGGGCAACTGAGTTATCTCTATGTGCTCTCGATCGCCGCCCACCGCGCCGGACGAAAGGAACTGGATGACAGAGCCACGTTACAACTCATCAAGGCGGGCGAGGGTTCGCCCGAGTTTCACCTGTTCATGGGCAAAGCGCACCTCAATCTTGAGCAGTACGATTTGGCTCTGGCCGATTTCCAGACTGCAGCGCAAGCTAATCCCGCACTCACTTTCGTTCATTTCAACCTGGGCCTGACTTATCTAAAGAAGCAGGACTACGAACATGCTCGCGACGAGTTTCTGAAAGATGCTGCCGTAGAGCCCGATCTGGCCCTCAATTACGACGAACTGGGGGACGTTTACTCGCTTCTGGAGCAAGACCGCGACGCCGAGAGGAGCTACCGGGAAGCGCTGAAGCGCGATCCGCGACTGGTGAATTCCTATCTGGGGCTGGCCAAGATTTACCAGCGAGAAGAAAAATATCAACCGGCCTTGAGCGCGATCGATTCCGCGGGCAAGCTCGATCCCGGGCGCACCGACATTCATTATGTGCGGGGTCAGGTGCTGATCCACATGGGCCGCAAAGAAGAAGGCAAGAAGGAACTGGAGACCTCCATTCGCATCGACAATGAACGGCGCGCCACTCGCGAGAGGCAGGTAGAAAGCGGTACTCTACCGTCGCCCGAACTTCTGCAGGACGAGCCGTGACATTCGTTGCACTCTCCCAGCACCGGCCGTTGCACCTTTCATAGCTTGTTGCCGGCAGTGCTAAATTGCTATCCTTGATTCCGTTGACCAGCCCCGAGTTCTAGACCATGCTTGCGAATAAGGCTGCAGAGTGCGAACTGACTGAGCCCTGGTTAGGACTTAACGTTCCGAGTCAGAATTAGGGACTGACGCGCTTCCCCCACTCATTTTTTCCAACAATTGTTTCTTCGCGTAATCACTTAGGAGGATCTTCTTGCCGAAACCATCTGACTCTAGAGGCTCGGTCCGTGCTTTTCGCACCGTGCCAGTCTTATCCATCGTTGCCGTTGCGATGGCGTTGTTCCTTGTTGCGCCGGCCAGGCGTCATATCGTTGCAAATAATTTCGCGGCCACAGGTTTCGCCGCCTCCCGCTCGCTACAACCCGCAACTGTCACGCCTGCAGCGCGCGGTCGCAATCAGACCGACTTCACCGCTTTCCCCCTGGCCTTTGAACGGAATCAGGGCCAGACGGACACCCGGGTCACGTACATGGCGCGAGCAAATGGATACATCTTGTTCCTGACACCGAACGATGCCGTCTTCTCACTTCGTTCCCCATCCGCTCCGAGCAAAACGTCCGCGGTTCGCCGCGGAACGGAACTGCTCGCTAGGAATCTTGCGAAGCCGCGCAACCGGCAGAAAGATTCCGTCGCGGTGGTGCGTATGCAACTTGCAGGGGGAAATGCGCTGGCGCAGATTGCTCCCAGCGAACCGTTGCCGGGGACGATCAACTATTTTGTGGGCAATGATCCATCCAAATGGCAAACGCATGTGGCACAGTATGCCCGCGTCTCGTACCAAGACGTCTACCCCGGCGTGAACCTGACGTTCCATGGCGCGCAGCGTCAATTGGAGTTCGACTTTGCCGTGGCTGCGGGTGCAAGTCCTGCGCCCATTGGCCTCCACTTCACCGGCGCGAAGAGCATGAAAACGGATGACTCGGGCAACCTGGTAGTTTCCTCCGCTGCCGGCGACGTTTTACTGCACAAGCCGGTGGCTTATCAGGAACAGAATGGTGCGCGCCAACCTGTCGATGCACAATTTATCCTGAAAGCTAACAACGTCAGCTTCAAACTCGGTAACTACGATCACAGCCGCGAGTTGGTAATTGACCCCTCGGTCAGTTACCTATACTCCACCTACCTGGGCGGCAGTGGGAATGACGCGGGCTATGGCATCGCCTTCGATGGCAACAACAACGCCTTTGTCACGGGACAAACCGCATCGGCGAATTTCCCTGGCGCTTCTAACACGCTGACTGGCACAGCGAATGTGTTTGTCACCTGCATCGCGGGGAACGGGCAAAGTCTGCTCTACTCCGTCTACGTTGGCGGCGACGGTGCCAACGGCGACAGCGGAAATGCCATCGCGGTAGACCTTGCTGGCCACGCATTTATCGCCGGCGGTACGACCTCCAACAACTTTCCCCACACCCCCGGCGTCTTCCAGAGCACGCTCAAGGGCACCATCAATGCCTTTGTGCTCGAGCTCGCCCCATTCAACGGCGCCCTCGCTTACAGCACCTACTTGGGGGGCACGAGTACCGATGTTGCGCTGGGGATCGCTTTGGCCTCAGATAATTCGGGAGACGTCTATGTCGCGGGAAAAACCTCTTCCGGGGATTTCCCCACTCTGAATCCGATTCAGACATCGGGCGGCGGATTCGTTACCAAGCTAAACTCTTCCGGCACAGCTCTGGCGTTTTCCACGTACCTGGCCGTCGCGGGCGACTCCGTTAACGCAGTCGCCGTGGACTCGTCCGACAACGCTTACGTCACCGGACAAACTTATAGTTCAAGCTTCCACACAACGACGGGAGCTTTCCAGACTACATGCGGCAGTTGCGCGAACGGCAACGCCAATGCGTTCGTCACGGTCCTCAACCCGAACGGAAACAGCTATGTCTATTCGACGTTCCTCGGCGGGAGTTCCCTTGACGCGGGCGACGGCATCGCCGTTGATTCCGCCAACAACGCTTACGTCACCGGGGTCACTACCTCATCGAGCTTTCCCACGACCACAGGGGCATTGCAGACTACCTACGGCGGCGCCACCGATGCATTCGTGACTAAATTGAATCCGGCGGGAAGCGCCCTTGTGTACTCCACCTACCTTGGTGGCAGCGGGTTTGACGCCGGCGCGGGCATCGCAGTGGACCCAAGCAACAACGCTTACGTGACGGGCGAAACCTCATCTTCTAACCTTCCCACGGCAAACCCCACCCAATCTGCTCTTGGAGGTGGCAGCGATGGCTTCGTGAGCGAGCTCAACTCGACGGGATCTCAGCTCATCTTTTCCACTTATCTGGGCGGCTCGGCGAATGAGGACGACGGCGGTTTCGGAGCCATCGCCACGAACGGCGGCTTTATCTACGTAACGGGAGACACTCAGTCGACGAATTTCCCGACTCAATCGCCCTATCAGGCGGCTAACGGCGGAGGAGGCAACGCCGACGCCTACGTAGTCAAATTTTCGCAGTCAACTACCGCATCTTTCACGCTCTCCGCAACACCGCTTTCGCCGGCGGGACTGAATCCCGGTGGCTCCGCCACTTCAACCGTGACGGTAACGCCTGATAATGGCTTTACCGGCAGCGTCACTCTCATCTGCAGTATCTCTGGCCCCACCGGGGCGGTTCATCTGCCAACCTGCTCCGCCGCATCGGCCACCGCGGCCGCACCGGGAACGCTCACGGTTAGCACCACTGCTGCCACCGCTTTCTTGCTGCAGCATCCGAACCGTCACTCGACCGGCCTGCTCTACGCGATGTTCTTGCCAATAAGCGGAATGGCTCTGCTAAGTTTGGGCCTCGTTTCACCTGGTTCGCGCCACAAGAAGCTGCATAGTTTCCTGCTCCTTGCGCTGCTGACCGGCCTGCTCCTCATGCCAGCCTGCGGCGGCGGCAGCAGTGGAGGAGGAAGTGGAGGAAGCCCGGGCACGACTGCCGGAACCTACACCATAACGGCATCAGGCACCGCGTCCGGAGGGTCCGAGATCGGGACCTCTCCATCTCTAACTCTAACCGTTAACTAACTCAGCCTCAAGAACCGATCCGCTTCCCAAGGAAGCGCCGTATTCTTTTGACCGCGACGCTGCCGGTTGGCATGAAAGACGGCTGTAGTCTAAGATTCTGTCTGGCGCATTCTGGGACTGGCCTGTTGTATTTTTATTGTCTTTGGGGCTGACTGACGGGCGGCATTCTTTCTGGCCGCATTGGGCAGCTTATGCGCCGTTGGAGGAATCGAAGGTAGTGAGTTCTCATCCCCTCATGATGAAATCCAGGCACGCGGTACGCGCGCTCGTCTTCGCTTTATTGCTCTTCCCCTTCGCAGCAGCCACCGCGTCCCTGGCTTATGGTCAGCAGCAGTTTACGCTGACCGTATCGGGCCCTCTTAGTCCGCCGGCAGTGGATCCCGGCGGATCTTCGGTTGCGACCCTCGACCTCGCTGCCGTAGGAAGCTTCAATGGCTCAGTCTCGTTTGATACCGTTCCATGCACTGTAACGCCGGTGCCGGCAACTGGATCTGTCCCGCAGTGTGCGGTGAGTCCCAGCTCTCTGACCCCGCCCGGCCAGGCTTTCCTGACCATCACTACTACCGGCGGGCTCCCCACTAACGGCGGCACTCCCCCGGGTTTATACACGATCTCGGTGACCGGCATTAGCGGCTCTTCCTCGCAAGCCGTCACCTTGACTTTGAACGTCGTGAATGTAACCGAAAACTACACACTCTTAGTGCAGTCCGCCACCGCGACTCCGCCCTCGGTACCTGCCGGCTACATCGCGACCGCGCTCGTGACCATCAGCCCCATTGCCAACTACACCGGCACCGTGACGCTGGCTTGCCTTTCGATTACGCCCGTGGTGGCGTATGCACCGTATTGTTCATTCGCGGCGACCTCCGGGTCGAGTTCCTTGCCGCCAGACACTGTGATGGTTTCAGGAAACGCTCCCGCCACCGCCACTCTAACCATCACCACGCTCGGCCCTATCCCCGGATCAGCCCGACTGCAGCACCCGCCAATCTTCTACGCATTATGGCTCTTGCTTCCCGGGCTGGCACTTATGGGAGTGGGCACAACCTGTACTCGCCCGAAACATCTATTCGGGGCGCTCCTGGTCATAGCCATTGCCGGCGGTTTAATTCTGATGCCTGCCTGCGCTTCGCCTCGCCCCACAAATTCTCCCAACGGTGAGATCACTCCGAATAATACTTACACCTTCACGCTCACGGCCACAGACCAGAACGGCAACACGCCCAGCAACGCCACCACCACCCCGGTCACGGTCACGCTTATAGTGAACTGAGAGGGGCTTGCGATTCATGTGGCTCCGGAATATTGTTCGCCGGCGTGCGGGCCTCGTCTGTTGCTCGCCAATCCTTATCGTGCTGCTGTTGGCCTCGCCGCTGCGGGCGGAGGGCAAAGATCAAGACCGAGACAAAGGTAAGCACACGACCCAGCCGCCCGCCGTGCGCTGGTCCGAAGAGCAATTGGGATGCACTTTTTCTCGCGGCGATGACGGCAAGTATCGCTACGGGTTGTGGTCGGGAGATCTAGGCATCACCTTGGCTGTTGATGCCCGCGAACTGCAGATCATTCCCCATCGCAACTGGCCCTTCTTCGGCGTATTGCTGACCATTCGCTACCGGGGTGCGGGCAGCCTGGACGCGAGCCCAGACGGAATCACGCTGCAGTTTATAAATCACTTCAAAGTCGTGCAGCCCTCGCTCGACCCGGACGACTACAGCCAGAAGATTCAGCGCGACGCCGATGCACTCGACGACGAAACCAGGCGCGCTGTCGCGAAGCAACCCGAAAAGAAGCAAGCTCTCGAAGCGCGTCTGCAGGACTACCAGAAATCGGCCAACCAAATGATCGAGTTCCTCAGCCGCAACAGTCTGCGCCCGGCGCATCTCGACCGGGCGAACCCGGAAGTGAGCGGCTGGGTCTATTTCAATACCAGGACGAAATGGCTGGGAAGCTGGAAGACGCGGGAGGACTTGGTCTTGCGCTTCCCGCTGGATGGGAAAGCTTTCGAGTTTCCGTTCAGGCTTCCGCCTAAAAAAGGCGAGTTGCTACTGCAGAAACGGCAGTGAGCGAGCTTCGGACGTTCAGACCTTCTATGACGCAGCGCGCCGGGCCTGGCGCTCCAGTTCGGCCGCTTGTTGCATGACCACATCGCGCAGCGACACCAGTCCCTTAAGTTCTTTCCCGTCCACAATGGGTAGGTGACGGAAGCCGAACTCGTGCATGATGAAGAGGCACTCTTCGATGCTCTCGTCCAAGTTAACCGCCCGGGGGTTGGCGGTCATCACTTCTGACACGGCAGTGTGCCCGGGCGTCCGGCCCACGGCGACCACACGGTTCATGATGTCGCGCTCGGAAAAAATCCCGGCCAGTTCTCCGTTGCGCAGCACGGGCAGGGCGCCGATGTTGTGTTCCATCATGAAGCGCGCCGCGTCCAGCACGGTGCGTCCGGCGTCGATAGAGTAAACCTTGCGGTCTTTCACCAGTTCGCGGAGGGTGGACATGGCAAGCTCCTTTGCGATTTTGAGGTGGCGTGTGAATTGGCTCGGACTCCCACAAGTCCGGCCCATTCGCGGTGGAGATTACTTTATCATATCGCATTTGGCTGGGCAGCGAGATCGCGGCGTCCCTAGCGCTCGACCAATTCCTCCAGCGTGGAGAAGAACGCCGGGTAGGAGATCGCCGCGCATTCGCTGCCGCGGATCAGCGTTTTTCCCTGGGCTCGCAAGGCGGCGATGCTGAAGGCCATGGCGATGCGGTGATCGCCGAAAGATTCGAGTTCCGCGCCGTGAAGCGTCTGTCCGCCGGGGATTTTCAAACCGTCTTCGCGTTCTTCCACCTGCGCGCCCATCGCGCGCAGGTTAGCGGCGATGGAGGCAATGCGATCCGATTCCTTCACGCGCAACTCCTTCGCATCGCGCACCTCGATTCCCTGCTCTGTATAAGGGGCGATCGCAGCCAAAACCGGAATCTCGTCGATGAGCGCCGCAGTATCGGCTCCGGCGATGTCCTCGCCCTTCAATCGTCCACCCTCGACCTGCAGCGTGCCCACCAACTCGCCGTGCACCTCATCGAGTTGAGTTACGGAAATACGCAGGCCCATCTGCATCAAGATGTCGAGCAGGCGCGCGCGCGTCGGATTCATCAGCAAGTTCGTGAGGGTCAACGGCGAGCCGGGAAAAAGAGCGGCGGCACAGAGGAAAAATGCCGCGCTGGAAAGATCGCCGGGAACTCGCGCTTCGATTCCCTGCAAGCGCTGGCCGCCCCGAATCCACACTTCGTTCTTGTTGCGATTCAGATGCGCGCCAAATGCCCGTAGAGCTACTTCTCCATGATCCCGCGTGCGCAGCGGTTCTTCGATCCGGGTTTCACCGTCGGCAAGTAGCCCGGCAAACAAAAGGCAAGTCTTCACCTGAGCGCTGGCTACCGGCATCTTGTAATCAATAGCTTTGAGGCTGGCGCCGGTTATGCGCAGCGGCGGGCACCCCTTCTGCGAGGTAATTTGCGCGCCCATGGCCATGAGCGGCGTGATCACCCGCTCCATAGGACGCCGCGTGAGCGATTCATCGCCTGACATCTCGCTGGAAAAGTTCTGCCCCGCCACAATTCCACTCAGCATGCGAATCGTTGAGCCGGAATTTCCGCAGTCGAGGGGCTGGCTGGGAGCAGTTAACGTCGAGCCGCATCCTTGCACTTCGATGACGTTGTCAGCCCCATCCTTGCGCGCCCATTCCACTCCCAACGAGCGCAGGCAGCCGAGAGTGCTGGCGCAGTCCGCGCCCGTCGAATAGTTCTCCAGCCGCGACGGCCCATCAGCGATCGCCGCCAGCATCGCGTAGCGGTGCGAAATGGATTTGTCGCCGGGAAGACTAACGCTCCCGCGCACGTTGCGCGCTGGACGCACGATGACCTGGGACGGACTTTTCATCTCGGCATCAATATAGCGGAAGGAGAGATGCAAAGAGTGGTCAATGGGGGAGTGATCAGTGATCAGTGGCCAGAAATTAAGTTTTGCAAAACTGGTCCCTGACCACTGGTCACTGGCCACTTAGCGCGGCCTTGGCCTCAGCCGCGGCCTCGCGCAGCACGTCCGCAGGAATTTCTTTCAGCCTCAGGCCGAACTCGAACATCGGCGTCTCCACCCCGCGTCCCCAGCGCGCGACTTCCCAGTGCGCTCGCACAAACTTCAACTCCGGATGCGCTGTCAGATCCAGCAGCATCGGAGACTGCCCGCAATAAAATTTCTGCGGAAGCGTCACAAGCGGCTTAGCGTCCCATGCTGCTGCGTCGACAGAACCATGGATGCTGACCTCAAGCGACTCCTGCTCGATAATCTTCGTAATCTCAAGCGTCAGCAGAAACACGCGGCCCACAGTGCTGCCTAAGTCCACGGCCGGCCCGTCTCCTTTGGCGCTTACCGTCGTTTTCTCTGCAACTAAAAGCGTATCAATCATGGCGGAAAAATTGTAGCACGCCCTATCATAGTCATCCTGAACAAGAGTTCTTTGCAGCAGTGAAGGATCTGGGCGAGCCGCGCGAAGGGTCGCGTTCTTTGCGACCCTACACTTGCGCGTCTGGCGCGCTTCCTTTTCGCACTTTCGCACTGTGCCACTACGACATTCCCTCCAGAAACTGCCGCAGCAGCTTCCCTGCTTCCTCGGGTTGCTCCCACGCCGAATAATGTCCAGCCTTCGCAATCACGCGCAGCTGGCTTCCGGAAATATGCTGGCGCATCAACTCAGCCTCGTTCAAGCCGGTCAGTATGTCTTCGTCCCCGGTCACGATCAGCGTGGGCACATTGATAGTCTTTAACGTATTCACCGAGTCGGCACGCTCGGCCATACCACGCTGCACTTGCGCCACATCCTCGGGCGACATTGTCCCCATCATCCGCAGCGCGCCCCCGACCAGATCAGGCCGTGCCTCGCGCGTGCTCTTACCCAGCAGACGCGGAACCATGCTCTCGAAAAACGGTTCAGTGCCGCGCTCGAGAACCTCGGCAGCGGCCTGCAGCCGTCCAGCACGTGCCTCGGCCGAATCGGCGGACGCCTTGGTGTTGCACAGGCCGAGCGCGGCGACGCGGCCGCGATACCTTCGCCAGAACTCAAATAGAACATATCCGCCGATGGAAACGCCAATCATCGCGGCGCGGCCGATGTCAGCGTCGTCCATCACACGAGCGATGTCGGCGGCATGCTTCTCCACTGTGGCCGGCCCATCCCCCGCTTCGGAATCTCCGTGCCCGCGCAGATCAGGCAGGACGACGCGATAGCGCGTGGCCAGAGCCTCAGCCGCAGGCAGCCAAAATTCATGATTAGCGGGAAAAGGATGCAGCAGAACTGCGGGAGGGCCGTCGCCGCCGAGGACCCGGTAGACAATCTCCGCGTCGCCGTTTTTTACTTGCCGAATAGCAATCTGTTGCATGAGCTGCAAACTGGGTTGGCGAAATTGGGTTTACGAAATTGGGTTGGCGAACCCGGGTCGCCAAGGCTTGGGTTACCGAGCCTACGGATTCGTTACACGCTCCGCGCCCATCGGCGCCGCGAGCAACAGTGGTTCCTCCGGCATGACGATCCAGGCGATGGGATAGGAGATTAGTCCAATCCCCGTCATGAAAGATGTAATCAGCCACACCAGGCGTATCACCGTCACATCGATGTCGAAGTACTCGGCGAAACCCAGACAGACACCCGCGATCTTGCGCCCCTGCCGGGGCCGCACCAGCCGCTTGCGCGCTACCGACGCTCCTATTCGAACCCCGCAATAGGCACAGACCGCCGCGTCATCCTGAATCACCTTGCCGCAGTAGTTGCAGTACATAATTGCGCTCTCCGTAACGCATCTACCACAGAATACACAAATTGTGGACGGAAGGTTTCCATCGCATCTCCCAGAGCTTTCAATTCCCTCACTCCCGATACGCTTCCCTGATGTGGGCGCGGGCTTTCTCGGCCAGCAGGGTGCGGTCGTTTTCGGCCACGACGGACTGATACTTTTTCATCGCCAAATCGCGCTTCTGCAACAGGTCATACATTTCCCCGGCAGCCAGGTTCGCCTTCTGCAACGTCTCCGGATCTGGGTCGGGAGCCTCGCTCACCAGTTCATAAGCGGCTGCGGCTGCGGCATAGTCTTTCTGGCTGCGCATCAGTTCGCCCAACCCCCAGGCTGCCAGTTCGTAATGCAAGTTGCCGTACTTCCCTTCCCGGCCGTTCTGCCACACTTTGCGATAGCCTGCCGCGGCCTCCGGCGCGTGTCCGATGGCGCGCAGGAGGTTAGCTTCCTCCAACGGAAACAAATAGTTCCTGGGATACCGCCCCGCCAGATCGTGCATGATTGTGCGCGCTTCGTCATAGCGATGTTCGCGCCGCAGGAACAAACTCAGAACCACGTTGGCGTCGACGCTGTCCTCTCCATCGCTATTGGCTACGTCGTGCAGGTATTCGAGGCCTTTCTCCTTTGTCCCGCTCAGCCCCACCAGGGCCACGGCGGCCTTCACGCTCCAGGGCAGGCTGCCCATCACATAGTTGTGCGTGCCCACGACCAGCTTCGCATCCACGTAGTTGGGATTCAGTTCCAGGACGCGTTCGTGATCGTGGCGCGCCCCCACTGCGTTGCGCAGGGCGGACAGCCAGGCGCGCTCGACCAGCGCCGTATATAGCGAGAACTGCGCCCGGGTCACGCCGCGGGCATAAAGTGCGTCCACGTTGTTAGGATTCGACTTGAGTTCCTGTTCCTCCAGCCTCTCCGCGCGGTCCACTAATTGTTTGATCCGCTCCTTCACCGCGGGGTCGGCAGTACGGTGGGCCTCGCCGATGAAGCTGTCGTTGGCGTATTCGCCCGAATTCATCGCGCCCATGCGATAGAGTTCGCGCATCAGGACTGCGCTCATAACGTGATTTACTGCCTGAGGATCGTTTGGCCGGCGGTCCAGCACCTTTTCGAACTCCGGTATCGCGCGGTCATAATCCATGTTGTAGAAGTGATCGAAGGCGGCATCGACCAGCGGATCGTGTTCGGAGCTTGCCACAGCGGCAGAGGAAACGCTTCCCGCCGCTCCACGGGTTTGAGCGATGGTCTGAGGCGACCACAGGCAGAAGATGACAAGACAGAACGGCCCGCTCTTCTGTACGAGCCGTTTGAATAATTTCAAACGCGACTGCATCCCGGCTGCTAGCCCTAGCGTTTAGTCTAACTGAAGTGTGGGCATGCACGGGACGAACCAAAGGCACTCCCCTGCAGCGGTCAACAATTTCGTGAAGCTTATCGACCGTAACCGACGCATCTTTACGGGTTTGCGAGTAATAATTGCGCGGAAGTCCTGCCCGCGCCAAGCGCCCAAAGTTACAAGTATTTGAGTTGAAAACCATTTAGTCGAGAGCACCATTTGGTCGTCGGCTTGCCTTGCATCAGATAAGCCCTTCCATCTCTTATGGCAGAAGTAGTTCACGACACGCAGCAGGACTTTTGGAGATCTCCAACCGTTCTGGAACCGGCGGCGGAGGCAACTCTTCCCCTTGGAATCCCAGAGATGGCCGAGGCCTGTGCCGATTGTGGCACCGAGTTCATGATCGGCGCCCGGTTCTGTCATGCCTGCGGCCTGCGCCGTCCGGTAATGAAGACTGCCAGCGCACCTGCCGCGGTCATAGCTGGTCTTTGGTCCCGGAACGTGATGTGGGTACGATCGCAGTCGGCAACCATCGTAGCTGCCTGGCGCAAGCTCTCATTTCCTGACTGGATTCACTATCTCCACTTCCATGAGATCAAGCGTTGGGTCGGTCTGCCCACAGCGGCGCTGATCGCCTTCATCATCGGCCTCAGCTGCGTCGCCGGAGCCATCGGCGTCAGCTTCGTCTATCGAGCGGCGAATCTGGCGGAGTTTCAGGCAATCCAGATGTGGCGGATCGAATGGCTACTAGCCGCCACAGCATCGTTCGTTGCTGGGATCCTGCTTAAGAAACCTTCTGATCTCGAGTAGCGCCGCCCTCCCGGAAGCAGCCCCAGCATCCCGAAAGTAGCGCCGCCGTCTCGAAAGTAGCGCCGCCGTCTCGAAAGTAGCGCCGCCGTCTCGGCGGCTTTCCCGAGAGAATCCTCGCTGCCGCAATGGTTACGATTCATTCCCCGAGCCCGCGGCACGCCTTTGCAGGTTCATGCGGTATAGATGATGCACGGGACTAGTTCCACGTCCCAAGGGATGCCCGGCGGCAATCGCTGAACTCACGTAGGTCTTGGCCAGCAGCGCGGCTTCGGCCAGTCCGCGACCCAGCGCCAGGTGGCAGGCCATCGCCGTGGCGAAGGCGCAGCCCGTGCCGTGAGTGGAGTTCGAACGCTGCCGCTCCGCCTTGAAGACTTCTTCCTCGACTCCGCCCTTGGTGGTGAAGCTCAACAAATCGATTGCCTTTTCCAGATGGCCACCAGTGATTACCACCGCGGCCGAACCCATCTGATGGAGCTTCGCCGCCGCGGACCGCATTTCATCGAGATCCGTCACCTTCATCCCGGTTAGAACTGCGGCCTCATCCACATTCGGCGTCATCACATCGGCTAGGGGAATCAGTTTCTCGATCAGGAGCCGAGTTCCGGCCGCATCCAGCAGTTCCGCGCCCGAGGATGACTTTAAGATCGGATCCAACACCACGTTAGGCAACTGCAACCCAGCCTTTCGCGACCCGACGAACTCCGCCACGGCCTTCACCACCTTCGCCGAGCCCAGCATTCCGATGCGCACGGCCGAAATCGGAACGTCAGAGGCAAGCTCCTCCAGCGTCTCGCTCACCAAAGCTGGATCGACGGCCTCCACGCGGCGAACGCCGGCGGTCGACTGCACAGTTAGGGCGGTAATGCAGGCCACGCCATAGCACCCGTGGGCTGCAATCGTCTTAATGTCACCCGTGATCCCAGCCCCCGATGACGGGTCAAAACCGGCGATGGTCAGCACAACAGGTGGTTTCTCAGCCATTTCTCTTTTGTCGAATTTCCATAACCAACGGTCATAGCGCGATGAATCTGGCAAAATATTTCATCGGCCACCAAGCAACCTTCTACCTAATACTCTGACCATAAACAACTTAGAAAGAATTCTATGTAAGTCATTGAATCTATTGATGATGAAAATTATACTCATCCTACATCTGGTCGGGTATTTACTGCATTATAAACATTTAACTTCATTGTTTTGATAGACATGCTTCCGATTACTCATCATAAACAACAAGTTACGTGAGATATCCATTACTACCAGGTCACCCTAGACCAAGCACTTTCGGGTTGACAACCCCCTCCCAGCCCCATACCATTTACAAACCGTTAACAAAAAACCTAGCTAGGACGACTTTTGAGATGCGAGGAGAACTGAATGCAAAGACGTATAGCTCATGGACTGATGATCGCTGCACTGATCGTCGGCCTGAGAGCGGCTCAGGGCCCGAACAACTCGGAGGCCAGTTCAGCCCCGATTAGGGCAGTTCCAGCCAAGCCCGAGATTCGCAATCAGACCGGCAAAAATCAACCGTATCAGATTGGCACCGCTTCGTGGTATGGCGAGTATTTCGTAGGTAAACCGACCGCCAGCGGTGAAGACTTTGACATGTACGACATGACTGCGGCGCATCCCACGCTTCCCTTGGGAAGCTACGTGCGGGTCACGAACCTGCGCAACGGACGAGCGGTCGTGGTCAAAGTAAACGACCGCGGTCCCATCGTTCCCGGCCGCATTATCGATCTTTCCTACGGCGCCGCCCAAGTGCTCGAGTTCGAACATCGCGGCTTGCAGCGCGTTCGCCTGGACGTGGTAAAACCCCGCACCAAGCGCCGCTCGGTTTACGAAACCGTGGCGTCCAACTATGCCATGGCGGAACTCCGCTAAACGCTCTACACTGTCAGGGATGTCGGCTACTCTCCCCCACTCCATCCACTCCGAGGCACGCGTCGCTGATCTTCACAAAAGCGACGCGAGGGAGAATCTGATCGTTGCCCTGGACGTTTCCACGGCGGCGGCCGCACAGAAGATCGTGACGGCCGTCGGCGACTCGGCGCTCACCTACAAAGTCGGGATGCAACTGTACACCGCCGAGGGTCCGCAGGTAGTGCGGGATCTCGTAGCCTCAGGCCGTCGTGTCTTCCTCGATTTGAAATACCACGACATTCCCAACACCGTGGCCTCCGCGGTACGCGAAGCGGCAAAGCTTGGTGTGAGCATGTTGACGGTGCACGCCGCCGGCGGCGGTAAAATGCTCCACGCCGCCGTGGACGCGGCCCGCGCCAGCAACCAAGCTCTGCTTGTCCTGGGAGTCACCGTGCTCACCAGCCTCGACGAAAACGAAATGGAAAAAGTCGGTTTCCGTGGAACCGTGCGCGAAGAAGTGTTGCGCCTCGCCGCGCTGGCCCTGAACAGCGGATGCAAGGGCATCGTTACTTCTGCCCACGAGACTGCCGCAGTACGCGCCGAGCTGGGCCACAATTTCGCCATCGTAACCCCGGGTGTGCGCCCCGCCGGCTCCAGTCACGCAGATCAAGCTCGCGTTGCCACGCCCGCAGAAGCGATTGCCGCAGGTGCAAGTCACATCGTCGTAGGCCGTCCCATCACCGAAGCCGCCGATCCCGCAGCAGAAGCACGGGCGATCCTGGCGCAGATCAACTCTTAGGAAAACTCCTTTACGGACGCGGGGGCAGGGAGTAATATCTCTTCTCTTCTCAAAACATAGAAGACTTTCCTTTAAGTACTGCCCGCTATTCAGCGGGCCATGACCGAACAGTTCTGTTCACGAAAGAGGAACATCGTGATCCAGAAGAGTCTTGGGCGTGCGGTTCTTGTGGTCGTTCTCTGTGCGGCGCTCGCCGCCCCTGCTCGGGCAGACCTAAAGTCAGAGGCGAACAACGGCATCGTGGCGGCTGTGGTGGTGGCTGCGGCCGTCGTGGTAGTTACGGCCATCTTGATCGTCCACTATTCCAAGAAGCGATCGCTTACCGGATGCGTCATGTCGGGGCCGAACGGGATGACCGTCACCGACGAAAAAGACAGGCAAATTTATGCTCTGTCCGGCAACACCGCAGGCATTTTGCCGGGTGATCGGATGAAATTGCGCGGCAAGAAAATAAAGTCCAAGGACGACAAAACGCTTGTGTGGGAAGCAGGAAGCGTGGCCAAGGACTTCGGTGTCTGCCACCCCTAGAGACCACCTCCGCTGCGTGCCCCGAGGTCCAAAGGGTCCGTCCCGCGAGACTCGACCGCCGTTGCCTTGACGCCGTGTTGCCAAATTGCCGTTTCCAGTTGCAACCTATACCCATGCCAGAGCTGCCAGACGTCTCTGCCTACATCAGCGCGGTCGAGCCCCGCATCATCGGTCAACCGCTAGAGCGTGTAAGGCTACAGAGCGCTTTCCTCCTGCGAACCGCGCAACCGCCGCTTGCGCACGTGGAAGGTCGCGTCGTCCGCGAATTGCGAAGACTCGGCAAGCGCATTGCAATCGGCTTAGAGGACGATCTTTGGCTGGTTCTTCACCTGATGATTGCCGGCCGCTTGCACTGGCGCGCGGCAGAAGCAAAGCTCGCCGGCCGCCAGAACCTGGCAGGGTTCGACTTCCCCAACGGTTCCCTGGTTCTTACCGAGGCCGGCTCCAAGCGCCGCGCGTCCTTGCACGTCGTGCTCGGCGGGGAGGCATTGCATTCCTTCGACGCCGGCGGCATCGATGTCTTCTCCAGCGATCTCAATTCATTCCGTGCCGCGCTCACTGCCGAGAACCACACGCTTAAGCGTGCGCTCACCGATCCGCGTCTTTTGAGCGGCGTCGGCAACGCGTATTCAGATGAAATCCTGCACGCGGCGCAACTGTCTCCTCTGGCTCTGACCCAAAAACTCGACCCGCCCGAATGGAAGAGACTCTTTGCTGCGACCCAGCACACACTGCGATTCTGGGTAGACAGGCTCCGCGCCGAAGCCAACGCCGCCTTCCCCGAAAAAGTGACGGCCTTTCGTGAAGGTATGG
The DNA here is from genome assembly GCA_963702775.1 of uncultured Acidobacteriaceae bacterium. GTDB lineage: Bacteria > Acidobacteriota > Terriglobia > Terriglobales > Acidobacteriaceae > Sulfotelmatobacter. The sequence goes on along the minus strand of CAVPDX010000008.1, from coordinate 155,081 downwards.
CAGTCCACGGCCGCTACGGCGAAGCATGTCCCAGATGTGGCGACAACGTCCTGCGAATTCGATACGCCGACAAAGAAACCAACTACTGCGCCCGCTGCCAGACCGGCGGCAAAGTCCTAGCCGACCGCAGCTTGTCCCGCCTCCTCGGATCAGACTGGCCAAGAACCCTGGACGAACTCGAAGCCCTAAAGCGCCGATGATCGCGGCCGATAAGTCTTCGACCATATAATCCAATGCATTGTACGGGTGATATCGGGTAATTGCGTTATCATCCTACGCCATGAGCACAAATCAGGTTCTGGAACGCCGAGTGCGTGAGCTTCTGCTGTTGCAGGACACGGCGAAGAAGGTGAACTCCATACTCGATTTGGAGAAATTGCTGGATGAGATCGTAGGCGGCGTTGCTGAGGCTTTTGGGTGTAACCGGACGGCGGTGCTGCTGCAGGATGACGCTGGAAAGGATATGGAGATAATTGCTCTTCGCGGCTTTAGCAACGTTCATCTCAAAGGCTATCGATTTAAGGTCGGCGGTGAGGGGATGGTAGGCCACGTCGCGGCGACCGCAAGGATGCACTACGCGCCTGACGTGAGGAAGGATCCCTATTATGTGGTCAGCGAGTCCACGACACTTTCCGAAGTGGACATTCCGCTTATCAGCCGTGGAAAACTGATCGGAATATTTAATGCACAGAGCTCCACAGTTGACGCATTTTTCCCTGAGCAAATCGAGTTGTTGCGCGCATTAGCGGATAACATCGCCATCGCCATTGAAAATGCTCGCCTCTTCCGGCAAGAGAGGTTGGAGAAAGAAAAGGCTCTCCGTGAGCAGGCGGAGGCTAGGCACATCCAGCGAGCACTCTTGCCGGAACAGGAACCGGTAATTTCTGGCTATGCGATTGATGGTTCCTGTCTGCAATTGAGCGCTGTGGGAGGCGACTGGTATGACTATGTGGATCTTGGCGAGGGCTTCTGGGGAATCGCGCTAGGCGATGTTTGCGGCAAAGGGACGGCGGCGGCGTTGCTCATGTCGGCGACGCGCAGCCTGTTTCGCATGGCGGCCCAGGGATTGCACTCCCCCTCCGAGGTCCTTACGCGTTTGAATCGGTCACTCCTCAAGGACCTTCCTGAGGGCCGATTCGTTACCTTGGTCTATTCGATCCTCGATACTAAACACGCGACACTGAAACTCGCCAACGGAGGCCATCCCTATCCTCTATTCGTGCGCGAGCAGACCAGGATTACAGAACTCGAAACGGAAAAAGGCCTTCCCTTAGGGCTCATGAACTCAGAATACTCCGAGATAGGGTTGACCTTACAGACTGGCGACCGCGTGCTGATGTACACCGACGGTGCGGTAGAGGCGACGAACTCTGCAGGCGAGGACTATGGAACCTCGCGCCTTGTGAAATCCTTGCAGAAACCAGGCGTATCAGCCCAGTCGGTGCTGACCGAGGTGCAAGAGTTCGCGAGTGGCGGCACGCTGAGCGATGATGCGACCGCGATCGTCTTGCGCCACGAATAGCTCTCCCCTGATTCGTTTGTTCTATACCCACTACTTCAGCAGCTCCCTCAGCACCACCACTTCCGCTTCAATCCCGGTATGCAGCGCCGGATCCACATCCGGCGCGAACAGCGGCGAATGATTCGAAGGAAGCGCCGTCCCGGAAGCCTTGGCCTGCGCGAACTTCTGCGGGTCTGCTCCCCCGAGGTTGAAGTAGAAACCTGGAATCCCCTGCGCGACGAAATAAGAAAAATCCTCCGAGGCCGGGATCGGTTCTTGCATCGCAACATTGTCCTTGCCCAACCCCGCTTCCAACGCTCCCTTCAGCCGCTCAGCCAGCGCGGGATCGTTGTACACCGCATCCGTCGACTCATCGTGATCGATCAAAGGCGCCCGCGGCGCGCCCGCCGCTTCGGCCTCAGCCTTGGTGATTCGCGCGATCGCCACCAGCACTTGCTTGCGCACCTCCGACTTCCTGGTGCGCACTGTCAGCCCCAGCTCAGCATGATCGGGAATAATGTTGTTCTTCGTGCCCGCCTGAATGTAGCCCACCGTGATCACCGCCATCTCTCCCGGCTTCACTTCGCGGGAAACGATGGTCTGCAGCGCCAGAATGGTGCGGGCAGCAATCACAATAGGATCAATCGCCGTGTTCGGCGCAGCACCGTGCCCGCCCTTGCCATAAATCGTGATGCGCAGCGAGTCCGCATTGGTGTTGAAAATACCCGGAGTGATTCCAACCTTCCCCGCCGGCAGCAAGTTGCTCACATGCATCGCGACCGCCACGTCCGGCCTGGGAAAGCGCGTCAGCAATCCGTCCGCAAGCATTGCTTTGGCGCCGCCAATGGTTTCTTCCGCCGGCTGTCCGATCAGCATCAGGGTTCCGTGCCAGGTATTTTTGCTGTGCGCCATAATCGTCGCCGCGCCCACCAGCGACGCCATGTGCAAATCGTGTCCGCAGGCGTGCATGACCGGCACTTCGTGTCCTGCATCATCCTTGGTGCGAGCTCGGCTCGCGTAAGCCAGCCCGGTTTTTTCTTCGACGGGCAGCGCATCCAATTCTGTTCGCAACATCACCGTCGGCCCGGCGCCATTTTTCAAGATGGCAACAATCCCCGTTCCACCTACGTGTTCGGTGACCTCGTAGCCGAGCCCTCGCAGTCGACTCGCCAGCTTCGCCGCTGTCTGCACTTCGTGCGAAGAAAGTTCCGGATTCTGATGAATATCCAGGTAAAGCGCGTGCGCTTCGGGATAGACAGCGTCGACTTCTTTGGATGACGGAGCTTGAGCCCAAGCAGCCCCAGCCAGCAACGCGACCAGCAGAACTTGTGCCCAGGTCATGAATCCTCGGATCATATCTGGCACTGCAGCCGCCTGCAAATAACCCTGCCCTAAGATTCTCGGTTTGCCCGGCATTCCCAAATCCGTTCCCAAGAAAATCACCCAGCAATTTCAGTTTTACTATCTTCTGGCGGGTGTACAATTTTCTTAGCAAGCACTGGGTTGCGTTACTTCGTTCCAATACCCGAGGTGCTAATGAACGTTCACATCAGTTACCGTCTTCATAAAACTCCCGCCGTAGAAAAAGACATCCAGCATCAAATCGAAAAACTGCGAAGACGCCTTCAAGTCTTTCGCCCCGAACTGATTCACCTCAAAGGCGTGGTCGAGGAGATTTCCGCCCGCGAAGGCACCAGCGTTTCCCTTAACCTGCGCCTGCCTTCGGGACAAATGGCCGTCCAGGCCAAAGCCTCAACCGCCACCGCCGCGGTCAAGAGCGCATTCGAAGATTTGCTGCAGCAGGTCAGCAAACATAAAGACCTGCTGCGCTCCACCCATAAGTGGTCGCGCCGTCAGAAAGACGTCCCCGCACGGCGCAATGCCTCCGTGCCTTTCGAGCAGACACTGGCCGCAGTCTTTCCGCCAACCGTTTCCTCCGACGACGTGCGCTCCTACGTGAATGTGAATCTCTCCCGCCTCGAGCGTTTTGTCGAACGCGAAATCTATTTCCGCGAAACCTCCGACTTCATTGCGCCCGATTCCATCACCACCAACGAAGTGATCGATGAAACCATCGCTGCCGCGCTCGGGGAGGGCGCTGAAGGTACAGGTACAGATACAGAGAAGCCCGAACGCCTCGCGCTGGAGCCATGGCTCTACCGGCTGGCCATGCGCGCTCTCGATGAACTCTCCCGCCCGGATGGCAGCAACGGCGGCGCCGTGCATCTCGAAGACTCTGCCCGCAAGCAAAACGTCAAGGCCAGCGACGAGCCCGGACTGCAATTCCATCAGCCCGACGAAGCCATCACGGAAGAGACCATCATCGCCGACGGCCGCGTCTCCACCCCCGAGCAGATCGTCGGCTCCGATGAACTCATGCGCCTCATCGCCTCAGCTCTGCGCGATTTGAGTCCGCCCGTTCGCGAGGCTTTCATCCTGCACGCCATCGAAGGCTTTGGCATCGACGAAATCTCCGCCATCACCGGCTCTCCGCCGGACCGCGTATTGAGCTCGATTTCTGCCGCGCGCGATCACTTGCGCAAATCGCCCAGCTTTCGTCGGTCAATTCAAGGGACGATTTGCGACCACCGGCATCGCGTAACTCCACTTTCTTAGTGAAAGGACTGGGATCAAGGAATGATCACCCGCGACCAAATTCACGAACTGGCACAATTTGAAGACCAGGCATGCCTGCGCTCTGAGTTACTACTTTCAGCCAACCACACCTCGCAACAAAGCCCATAAGGAAGAAACGATCCTCACTAAAGACCTGGCGCGGGATGTGTTGCGCCAGTTGGAAAGCAAGAGCACTAGTGACGGCAAGAACAATAGTAAAGCCAAATACGAATCGGCCCGCGCCGATCTCGACCGCATCGTGCGTCTGTCACATGATTTGCTAAGTAACGGCATGAGCAACGCCGGTGCCCACGCCAAGGCCATTTTCGCCTGCTCAGCGCAAGGTTTCTGGCGCGAGTACGATCTCCCCGCGCAACTCGAGCGGCACGCAGCTCTCCGTGAACCGCCATTTCCACCTGAAGCCGCTCGCCCAATTGCTCGGAGCATTTCCCCGTCTCGGCGTCGTGCTGGTCGATCGTCATCGCGCCCGCCTGTTCGATCTGCGTCTGGGCGAACTGAACGAGCGCATGGATTTCTTTCATCCCTTAACCCGCCGCGGCCGCGGCGACGGCTTCGGCGGCTACGATGCAGGCCATGCCGAGCGCCGCGTCGCCGACGATGCCCTCCACCACTTCAAGTTCATCGCCGAGTTCATTAAAGAAGGTCTGGAAAAAGGCATGTTCGATAAATGGATTCTCGGCTGCCAGGACACCCACTGGTCGCAGTTCGAGCCGCAACTGCATTCCTATGCCAAGCAGAAATTGCTCGGCCGGTTTGCCGCCGAGGTGGCTCACGTGAGCAACGAAGAAATCCGCTCGCATGCCGAAAAGATTTTCGCAGACGCGCAAGAGGCGCGCTGCCGGGAAGTGCTGCGCGAAACCCTCAACCAGGCCCGCCACAACGCGCGGGGGTTCACCGGATTGCGCCGCGTGCTCCATGCCCTGGAGTTAGGCGAAGTGCAAACCCTGCTCATCGGCCAGAACTTTCACGCCCAGGCCGTTGAGTGCTCCGGCTGCGGCCACCTCGATGCCCACCTGGTGCACCTCTGTCCAGTCTGCGGCCGCGAGACTCGCGAAGTCGTGGACGTGGGCGAAGCGATCCTGCCCTGGGTCATCCTCCACGATATCGAACTCTTCTACGTCAAGGACGACGCCGAGTTCGACAAAGTCGGCAACATCGCCGCCCTGCTGCGTTACCGCTCCGAGCTGAGCAAAAACGTGCGCGCGATCACCGATATCCCCGCGCGCCCATCCCTGGGCCGCCAAGCCGGACTAGTAGGCCGCTACAGAGGATTAGCCAGCGGTTAATTCTCACCGCATAAACCTCCTCAACTCTTTGTCATTCCGAACCGGGCGAAAGCCCGGTGAGGAACCTGCTTGTCGCTGCCCCCTTACCCCGAACCGGTGACGGTGCGCAAGACACGGACTCCTGACCTGACTGGTAGAATCCAGCACCGGAGGTCGCCAATGAGGAGAGCCGCACCATTGTTGTTGATTGCTTCCCTGTGTCCTATCTTGTGGGTGTGCTTAGCTTCGGCGCAGGAGAACCAGAAGGCGACTGGCGAATCGGAGAAGGCTAGAGTTTTCATAACTGACAGCCAATCGTGGTCGGTCTTTGGGTCGGGCGGGGGGTCGAGGGGATCATACGGGAGTTCAATGTCGGGAGGGGCGCGTCCGCAAACGGCCGAGATCATAAAAACATTCGGACAGCGCTGTCCCGAGGTGACGGTCAACAACATACAACAGAAGACCGACTACATCGTGCTTCTTGACCACGAGGGCGGCAAAGGGGCCCTGCGCCACAAGAACAAAGTGGCAGTGTTCGCAAGAGTTTCTGGAGACGCCATCGTGAGCAAATCGACTCTTTCGCTGGGTGGCTCAGTTCAGGATGCGTGTGAAGCGATCAACAAGGACTGGGCCGTACACGGACCGGCGATGCGTGCCGTCGCTGCTGCCGCCCCTGAAGAGAGCAAGCCTGCGGTGAGTCCGCAGCCGGTTGTGGCCGCGGTCGCTGCGCCAGCCGCTGCCGTGACAGGCCAACTGTCCGCCACGCTCGAAATCTCATCGACGCCCCCGGATGCGGATATCGAACTGGACGGTAGTTTCGCGGGAAACACGCCTTCTTCCGTGGGAGTCGAAGCGGGACAACACATAATCAAAATCAGTAAGAATGGCTTCAACCCGTGGGAACGGAAGATAAAGAGTTCAACCGGGACAGTGAGAGTCTCTGCGAGCCTCGTTCCAATGCAGGCTGTGACAAGTGTACCTACGTCTAGCGCAGTCATCCAGCAGGAGGATGGCGTTGCAAAGTCGGCAGCATTGATCTCCCATGAGCCGCCGCCATCGCCAACTACGACTCACGATGATCCAGGAGTCAATGCTCAAGCTCCAAAGGCGGAAGAGGTTCCCTCCACTGCAGCACCAGCGAAGAACAACGCTATGGAAGCTTTTCTAGGCCTGTCGTCTGACGAGAAGAAAGGTGAGAGACACGATGGAGTGCGGATAGACGGTATTACGCCCGGTGGGCCAGCCGATGCTGCGGGCTTAAGGCTAGGGGATTACATTCTGGCGATTGATAACCACTATTTCTTCAGCGTAGAGGAGCTTGATTCGGAGGTTCGCAGTCATAAACCCGGCGCCAGAGTTGCTGTTCGTTATCGGCGTTATTCAACCATCGACGAAGCTTTCCTGATCATCGGGAGTGGCGCTTCGACCAAGTAGTCCCCCGTCGCCCTTCCGCCGGGTGACATTTCTCGCGTTCTGTGCGAGAAGCGGGGCTATGCCTTCTGTCATCATTCGTGAATCGAGGAGGCGACCACCGCAGATCCACTCCTTCACGTAGCCGTGCCAGTGCGCGCTTGCGTGCGCGACGGCAGCTCCTGCGCCCTCGCTCCGCCGTTCGGCTTCCAGTTTGGTTGTCTTGGCCTTCATGAGAAATCGCACCCCGCGTACCACAATTCTACGTGCTATCTGAGGGCAATAGTCGACGGGCACACCGCTACTTCTTCCACAGCCCCTTTGTGACATCTAACCTTGCGCCCCAAACCAAACAAGCCCATCATGGTCAAGGCGGAGGCGGTACATCGCGCGGGAGCCGCACAGGACCTAAGTCCTTTGTGCGCAAGATTTTACCCGCAAGTGATTGAGCCCCATAGATTAAACCGCGATTTTCCCCCTAAATCGATGATTCCAATATACCCGGGGGGAGGGGGTACTACCCCGTTTTCCCAAATCTGAACCTTACCCACGATTCCCGCGACCTCATCCCAATCTTCAACTCCGAAGAATTATTTTCAGTCGAAATCCACAGGTAAAAACAAAGCCTCACCACGGAGACACAGAGAAAACCAAAGTATAAAATAAAAATCCCAAAAAGGTTTTTCTCCGTGTCTCAGTGCCTCCGTGGTGAAAAGGCCTTCAGCTGCGTGATATGCTTCCCGCTTCCGTACAGAAAGAGAACTCATGACCTTCTCGCGCCGTGATTTCGTGAAGACGTCCGTTCTAGGAGCAGTCGCCACAGGAATTGGAACGCGATCCGCAAGCCGCGCAAGAACACAGCGCAATCGGGATCGTACAAACGCCCCATCATCGTCTGCGCCCACAACGGCCTCAACTATCTCGACGACGCATTCGCCTTCCTGAAAAGCGGCGGCGACACGCTGGACGCCGCGCTCAAAGTGGTCAAGGGACCGGAAGACGATCCCAACGACAGCAGCGTCGGCCTCGGCGGAATTCCCAACGAAGAAGGCGTGGTCGAACTCGACGCCTGCTGCATGCACGGACCGACGCGCCGCGCCGGCTCGGTCGGCGGCGTGCGCAACATCAAGAATGTTTCGCTGGTCTCAAAGGCCGTGTTCGAGCACACCGGACACGTCATGCTGGTCGGCTGAAGGCGCGGAGCGCTTCGCCGTCGCTGTCGGCTTCCCGCGCGAGAACCTGCTCACCGACCACTCCCGCAAGATCTGGCTGCTGTGGAAGGAATTTCACTCCAACGACGATTGGTGGGGACCAGGCCTCGCCGACCCGCACTGGCAAGCTCCCGGACAAAACGAGAAGCCGCAGTCGCAACTCCGGGAAGAGCGCTACCGCCGGCTCGAAGAACACGCGGCCGAGTTGGGCATCGCACCGGAGTTGCGCCGCGATGCCATCCACAAAGTGTTGTTTCCGCCGACGGGTACGATTCACTGCTCGGCGCTGAACGAGAAAGGAGAAATCTCCGGCTGCACCACGACCAGCGGATTAGCCTTCAAACTTGCCGGACGCGTTGGCGATTCGCCGATCATCGGCGCGGGTTGCTACACGGATCAGGATGTAGGCTCAGCGGGAGCGACCGGCAGCGGCGAAGAGAACATCAAAGTCGCGGGCGCGCACACGATCGTCGAGAACATGCGCCATGGAATGTCCCCGCAGGAAGCTGGCATGGACGCGCTCAAGCGCATCGTGCGCAATTACAACAACGACATGAACAAGCTGCGCTTTGTCGACATGACCTACTACGTCCTGCGCAAAGACGGAGCTTACGCAGGCGTTTCGCTGTGGGAGGGTTATGAACCCGGCAAGCCGCATAAGATCGCGGTGCACGACGGCACGCGGCGCGCCGAGAACACGGTGGCGATGTTCAAAGGATGGTCGCAGGACTTCCCACCGTTCCCCAAGGTTCCCGAGGATGTGAAGAAGGAGTATCTGAAATAAACGTTGTTCCGGTTTGGCCAACGACCGATCTAGAACCTCACTTTCACATCCGGTCCTTTTTCCAGGTGGATGCTCTCGATGAAGCGCACTTTGCCGGTGAGGTGGGTGAGGATCACAGAAGACGTCCGCGTGCCTTCGCCGAAGAAGCGGACGCCCTTGAGCAGCGCTCCTTCGGTGACGCCGGTGGCGGCGAAGATGAGTTGCTTGCCGGGAGCAAGATCCTCGGCTTCGTAGATTTTGTTCTTGTCTTTGATGCCCATTTTTGCGAGGCGTTCTTCCTGCTCGGGCTTCACCACCAGGCGGCCGAGCATGTAGCCGTTAAGGCAGCGGATGGCGGCAGCGGTAATCACGCCTTCGGGCGCGCCACCTGAGCCCATGACAGCGTGCACGCCAGTGCCGATAACGGCGGCGGCGATGCCGGCCGAGAGGTCGCCGTCTCCGATGAGTCGGATGCGCGCGCCTGCTGCGCGAATATCGGCGATCAGCTTGTCGTGGCGTGGGCGATCGAGCACAATCACGACCAGATCTTCCACGTCTCGTTCCAATCTCTTCGCGATGTTTTTCAGATTGTCCACGACGGGCGCGTCGAGTTCGACGGCGTTCTTGCACGACGGCCCGACCACGATTTTTTCCATGTAGCAGTCGGGGGCGTTGAGCAGGCCTCCGCGTTCGGAAGCGGCAAGTACGGTAATCGATCCGGGAGCGCCCGTCGCGCACAGGTTCGTGCCTTCCAGCGGATCGACGGCGATGTCGACCTCGGGGACCTCGCGGCCATCGGTGAATTCGGCGCCGACTTTTTCGCCGATGTAAAGCATGGGCGCTTCGTCGCGCTCGCCCTCGCCGATGACGATGGTGCCGCGCATAGGAATGGCGTCCATGGTCTGACGCATGGCTTCGGTGGCGACCTGGTCGGAGAGTTTGCGCTCGCCCTGGCCCATGGTGCGAGCGGAAGCGATTGCGGCCACTTCGACCACGCGCAGAAATCGCGACGCCAGGTCGCTTTCAATGTTTTCCCCGAAACTGCGGGCCTTGCCTTCCGGGCGAGTTTGCGTAGCCATAAGAGCCTCCGAGCACGATTAAGAAACGGTTGTCCGCCGGGTTGAGACTATATCGCAATCGCCGGGAGATGAAAATACTTCAATCGTGGTGCAAGGGAAAACTGCGTGCTGAGCTGAATGGATCCTCTCGTGAGCTATACTTAGCCCCACCGCATGCGCAGCTTCGGGCGGCAAGAAGAGGCCATAAAATGGAAGCCACGAACTCGTCAAAAGGCGAGATACCGGCGCTGGGAGTGCTGCTCGCCTTTGGCTTGATTGTGGGCGGATGGGTGCTGGGAGCGCAGATCAAGGCGACCCGTCTGAGCGACCGCTATGTCAGCGTCAAAGGCCTGGTAGAACGAACAGTGAAATCCGACCTGGCAATCTGGCCTCTGAGCTATAAGGAGGCAGGCGACAACCTGTCTTCGGTTTACGCGAAGACCGAAGCCGATAAGAAGGCCGTCATGGACTTTCTCGCGGAGCAAGGAATCAAGCCCACCGAAATCGAGTTGAACGTAGTTCATGTGGTGGACACGCAGGCCAACGAATACGGCGGGAACAACCGGGCTCCGCAACGATATATTGTCGAACAACAAATCACAGTAAGAACGTCGCGGGTCGATCAAGTCGCGGCCGCGGCGCAGAAGACGATGCAACTGCTGCAAAAAGGCATTGTGTTGAACAGCAACCCGGGTCAGGGACTGGCCTACAAGTTCAGCGGATTGAACTCCATCAAACCCGACATGATTACCGAAGCCACGCGCAATGCGCGGGCCGCGGCGGAACGCTTCGCCTCCGATTCAGGCAGCAAGGTTGGATCGATCCGGCAGGCGAATCAGGGGGTGTTCTCGATTCTTCCGGCGGATCAGGGTAGCAACACCGGCGAGGAGGGCGACAACACCGGTACAGCCGACAGCAGCCTGATGAAGACAGTCCGCGTTGTGACCTCAGTGCAATATTATCTGGAGAGGTAGATCGTAAATTTCGATGCCGAGGCCGCTGCCGCCGTGGTATTCTCTCGAACCTGCGCAGAGATGAACTCATGCCGGAATCGCACCCGCTGACTTTTCTCTGCATCACCACCTACGAAAAGGGACAGGAGTTCATGCGCGAGTGCAAGCGCCAGGGCTGCCGGGTGCTCCTGCTTACGGCGGAGAAGCTGCGCAATGCCGACTGGCCGCGCGAAAGCCTCGACGACACCTTCTATCTTCCCGCCGAAATTCCTCTCGCAGACATCGTGCAGGCAGTTACGCACCTGGCACGCACGCAGAAAATCGACCGAATCGTGGCGCTCGACGAATACGACATGGAGACCGCCGCGACTCTGCGCGAGCACCTGCGCGTGCCGGGCATGGGGCTGACCACGATGCGCTATTTTCGCGACAAGCTGGCGATGCGCATGAAGGCGCTGGATCGGGGGGTGCGCGTGCCCGATTTCGTTCCTGTGCTCAACCACGGGGACATCCGCTACTACCTCGACCATGTCCCGGGCCCATGGGTGTTGAAGCCGCGTCAGGAGGCATCGGCAATCGGGATTAAGAAAATCTATGCCGCCGAAGAGTTGTGGCCAGTGCTGGAGCAACTGGGGGATAAGCAGTCGTCGTTTCTGCTGGAAACATTTGTTCCGGGCGAGGTCTACCACGTGGATTCCGTGGTTTCAGAAAGCGAAGTGGTCTTCGCCAATGTAAGTAAATACGGCAAGCCGCCCATGAATGTGGCGCAAGGCGGCGGAGTGTTCACCACATTCACCGTGCCACGGGGAAGCGAGGACGATTCAGGACTACGGCAAATCAATCGCGATCTGATTGCGGCGCTGGGGTTGGTGCGGGCGTGTGTCCCACGCAGAATTTATCAAGGCGCATGCCGATTGGCATTTCTATTTTCTGGAGTGTGCGGCGCGCGTGGGCGGCGCGTACATCAACGAAATGGTCGAAGCGGCAACGGGAATCAACCTGTGGCGGGAGTGGGCCCGCATCGAAGTTGCCGGAGGCGATGGAAGTTACCACTTGCCCCCGGCTCGCGAGGAATATGGTGGCGTCATTATTTCCCTGGCGCGGCAGGAGAATCCCGACACGTCGGGATACAACGATCCGGAGGTGTTCTTGCGAATCAAGAAGCATCACCACGCAGGATTGATTCTGCGGTCCACGAATCCAGAGCGCGTACGCAGTTTGCTGGAAAGCTACAGCCAGCGCTTCGTAGAGGAGTTTCTGGCCGTGGAACCGCCGCGAGAAAAACCGACGGCGTAGGTCGTGACTAGGGTTACCAAAGTCAGTCTTGCATCATCCTAATCTGCAAGCGACAATGGAATTGATAGAATCACCTCGAGACATAAGGAGCACGATGGCCGTAGCCAAATTAAGGCGCCCGAAAGAAGATCGGTTGGAGGAATTGGCAGAGCGTGTCGCAGCCGAGATTAACGAGCGCGCCGCGAGGATGACTCCCGAAAAACGGGCGCAAGCCGATTCTGAAACTAGGAAGATTGCTGCTCGCGTGCAGCGTCGTACTCGATGAGTGCGGTTTCGATTTCCTCCTTGGAATAGGCCCAAGTCTTCAGAAGTGCTCGCAAATCCTCCCTCGTCCCGCGCCGGAATACTCGAAGCACCGCTTCCCTTCTTTCGGCCTTCTCATTAATCGCAGCGGTGTTGATTGGGCGCTTTCTGCCTCGGCTGCTCTCTTCGCGGATTACGTCGTTCAGATCGTCGCGTTTTTTCACAGAATCTAGGATGGTTTCGTCCGTCGGGTGACCCTTCGGGATTTTCGGCTGTCTCATAACTTAGAAAGAAAACACGGGCTAACGTTATGTCTATGCTCCGCGCTTATCCTAGAACGCGTCGATCCCGGTCACGCTGTGCCCGATGATCAGCGAGTGCACGTCGTGGGTGCCTTCGTAGGTCTTTACCGATTCCAGGTTCATCAAGTGGCGCATGATTGGGTAGTCGTCGGCGATGCCGTTAGCGCCGAGGATGTCGCGGGACATGCGGGCGCACTCGAGTGCCATCCAGACGTTGTTGCGTTTGGCCATGGAGATGTGCTGGTGCTCCACCTTGCCCGCATCTTTCAGGCGGCCGACCTGCAGCACGAGCAGCTGCGCTTTGGTGATTTCGCTGATCATCCAGGTGAGTTTGTCCTGCACTAACTGATGCGAGGCGATGGGTTGGTCGCGCCACTGCTTGCGCAAGATGGCATACTGCAGAGCGCAGTCGTAGCACGACATGGCCGCGCCGACCGCGCCCCAGGCGATGCCGTAGCGGGCTTGATTCAAGCACATCAGCGGCGACTTCAGGCCGCCGCTCTTGGGCAACAGGTTCGACTCGGGGATGTGGACATCCTGCAGCGACAGCCCTGACGTGACTGAGGCGCGCAGCGACCACTTGCCATGAATGTCGTCGGCCTTGAAGCCGGGGCGGTCGGTTTCGACCAAGAAGCCGCGAATCTTTTCTTTGTCATTCTCGTTTTCGTTTTCCACCTTGGCCCAGATCACGGCAACGTCGGCGATGCTCCCGGAGGTGATCCACATCTTCTCGCCGTTGAGAACGTACTCGTTGCCAACTTTGCGAGCGCGCGTGCGCATGCCTCCGGGATTGGAACCGAAATCGGGCTCGGTAAGCCCGAAGCAGCCGATCTTTTCGCCTCGCTGCATGGGGGGCAGCCAAGTTTGCTTCTGCTCCTCGCTGCCGAAGGTATGGATGGGATACATCACGAGCGCCGACTGCACGCTGACGAAGCTGCGGACGCCGGAGTCCCCGCGTTCGAGTTCCTGGGTCACCAGTCCGTACTCGACGTTGCCCATGCCGGCGCAACCGTAACCTTGGAGCGACGCGCCGAAGAAGCCAAGCTCACCCATGGGCTTGACCAGTTCGCGCGGGAACCGGCCGGCGCGGTTGCACTCTTCGATGATAGGAATAAGGTTGTCTTCGATGAACTGCCGCGTAGTGTCGCGGACCAGGCGTTCTTCCTCGGTGAGCAGCGAATCATACTGGATGAAATCGACTCCGCGAAATTTGATAGCCGGCATGATGAATCTCCATTATTGTGCGCAAACACATGACGGTAGCAGGGGCGGGGGAACGGGGTCAACGGCAGCGCGTCCAAGAACAAGGCCGGTCGCGATGCCACTCGCAAACAGGTCGAACCTTCGTCGCACAGGCTCGGTGACGCGGCCCATCAATGAGACTTTCGACTCTGCAATTTTACCCAGTCATGTTTATTTGCTAACATTACCGCGCTCCAGTTTACGAATCGCCCGATTCGCTCCCAAGTAGTGACATGCAACGAAAGGTGGCCCGGCTGTGTCAAAAAGATTCTCTCTTGTGCTGACTATGCTTCTATTCGCTTTTTCCGCTTTTTCGCAGGCGCAAAAGCTGCAGACACTCGTTAACCAGCCCTCAGATGGTATTGGCGGGGGCATTGGCTTTTTACTGACCGACGGCACCGTAATATTTCAAGGCAACTCCTGGTCCGATTGGTGGAAGCTCACTCCCGACAATATGGGGAGCTACGTCAACGGAACCTGGACGCAAATCGCCAGCCTCCCTCCTGGATACACTCCTTATGCTTTTGCTTCGGCCGTACTGGCTGATGGCCGGGTCGTGATTATGGGCGGAGAATACAACCCAAACTTTGAACTCACAAACATGGGCGCGATCTATGATCCGGCAGCCGACACCTGGACAGCCCTGGGGCATCCGGATGGTTGGAACTATATCGGCGACTCGCCATCCGTAGTGTTGCCGGATGGCAAGTACCTGATAGGCAGGAAACTGGACAAGCGCATGGCAACGTTGGATCCTGCGACTTTGAAATGGACCGAGGTGGGATCCACGGGCAAGAACGACTTCAACGCCGAGGAAGGCTGGACGCTTTTGCCAGACGGCTCAGTGCTTACCTACGATGTCAAGAAGGCTCCGCACTCGGAGAGATACATCCCCTCGAAACAAGAATGGCTGAGTGCCGGCAGCACGATCGTCGACTTGCACTCTCCTTACCAAGGCTCCTGTATTCCTTACGGAGGCGGTTGCTACAATCCTCCCGGCGAGGTCGGACCGGGCATCCTTCGTCCTGACGGCACGGTTTTCGCGACGGGCTCAAGTTCGGATTTCGGGCAGGGGCCCGGGCATACGGCGATCTATCATCCAGATGGAAAATGGACTGTGGGACCTGACTTCCCAAACAATGACAACGCAGGCGATTCGTATGCGGTGCTGCTACCGAATGGTCACGTGCTGGTATTGGGAGTTTCTGGTTCGCTCTACGAGTGGGACGGAACAAACCTGACGCTTGAACCTGTCGGGGGAGTTGCGCCCGTTCTAGTTTTGCCTACAGGGGAGACGATCTGCATCAGCTACTACGCTGCGGTCTACACTTCCCCGGGAAAACCCTCAGCTTCCTGGGCTCCGGTAATCGCCACATACCCACACGCAGTAACTCGGGGCACCACCTACAAGATTTCCGGCAAGCAGTTCAATGGCTTGTCGCAGGCCGCCGCGTTTGGCGATGAATTGCAGACCGCAACGAATTACCCTCTGGTACGAATCACGAACAACGCTACGAAGCACGTTTTCTATGCTAAAACGCATAATCACAGCACCATGGCGGTAGCCACCGGCAAGGCCATCGTTTCCACTCACTTTGATGTGCCGGCCGATGCGGAGACGGGAGACAGTTCGCTTGAAGTAGTGGCCAACGGGATTCCCTCGAAAGCTGTCGCGATTTCAGTGAACTAGCCACCTCAACACTACCTCACAACCGCGCTCGTTTCTGCAATTGCGAAGCGAGCGCGGATTTTTTGTTGCCTCGCAACATCAACAATGACTAGGCCCGGTAGTACTTGTCTGGTCTGGCGAGTGCAAATTCATTCATATTGACAAAGGATTATAGACCCAGCAAAATAATCCGGCCTCGTCAACTCCCTGTGTTGTCGAAACCGTTAGAAGATCGAATAATTCAAGTCCACCCACGAGAGGAATGAAAGGAAAAACTATGAAGAAATTAATTGTAAGCGTGGCCGCCCTTGCCTGCTGTTTAGGTGCGTCCGCAGTCGGTCAGCAAATTACCGAGGGTCCAGTTCCCAGATTCGTTACTTTACCGGCAAAGCCTGCTGCGGCAGGTGCGAACCCGGCAGTCACACTGCCCACTTGGAATGGCTCGTTCATGTATGGCGGGCAGACCTATCGCTACAACATGGTAGGTGCTGCGCCGAGCACGGGCAAATCCACAACTGTCAAGGCGTTCCTGATCCCGGTGAAGCTTGTGTTCAGCAGCCACACATTCAATCCCAGCGTCGACGAAGAGGACGGCAGGACCGTTATGAATCTGACTGAGAAATCACCGATTTTCGGGAAACTGAAGTATGTCCTCGGTGGAGTCGACATCGGCACCACGCAGTATGAGGATGCCTTTCAGCGCGCCAATTTCTGGAAGACGGTCAAGAGCCATCTCGGTTACCATGTCCTGCTGGGCGGCCCAACCGTTTTGCCCGCGCTGGTCCTGAGCCCAGGGGCAAATGGCGCCGTTTTGTCGTCGAATCCTTTCGGCGGCGGCGGTCCAACGGCCCTGGTGAACATCAACTGGATTGACCCCGAGTTCGGAAGCTACATCACGGCCCATCCTGAAATCACGCCTGACTCGCTCCCGATCTTCATCACCGATAATACTTACCTGACCGGTGGCCCCCCTGTATTGAATAACTGCTGCATCGGCGGCTACCACAGCGCGAACGGCACACAAGCCTATTCGCAGGCCACGTTTATCACCACCCCGGGGGATTTCTCGCAGAATACCGAGGCTCTGTCCCACGAAGCTGGCGAGTGGTTGGACGATCCGCTCGTGGTAAACCCGAACGGTAATCCAGTAGCGTGCGGAATTCTCGAAGTTGGCGATCCCGAAGAAGGCTTCCCCAACTATGGTGGTTTCACATACACCCTGGGCGGGTTTACTTACACTCTGCAGGACCTGGTATTCCTTGAATACTTCGGCGCTCCAACCACCACTTCAGTTAAGGGGTGGATGACTTTCCACGACAATCCTTTTGGTCTAGGTGTTTGTAGCAACGGTGGCTAAATTTCAGCAGACCTCTCGTTGAGGCTCTTGTTAGGAAGTAATCAGTAATCAGAGATGCCCGCCCGGGCAACTGGGCGGGCATTCTTGCGTATGTACGTTTTTGCAGCGCTGGGTAAACCGCTTGGGTCTTACGGGAAGCGTTGTGGATGAGCCGCAAGAAACTCTGCATCCTCCACCTGGACCGCGAACCGCGATCTTAGGTTATTCAACCATTGGTTAAAGTGAGTTTGCTGGATCTCGGAAAAGATAATCGCTTCAACTTCTGCAAAGGGTTGCCTCTGCAATGACTCCAGTTGCAGAAGATAGAAACCACTAGGTTGCCGCACGGATTGGCTGGCCGCCCCCGGCTCGAGCTGGAAAAGCGCGTCTTTCACGGCTTTGGGGTAAGGGCTGTTGCGGTTCATGGGATCCAACTGACCACCTTTGTTCGCCGAAAGCTTGTCGTCGGAGTTGAGCCGGGCAAGTTCCGCGAAATCCGCGCCAGCGGCCAATTCTTGCCGGAGCTCATCCACCTTGGCCTGAGCCTGCTGCTCGCTCCGGACCGTTATACCTGGCGGCCATGCCGTGAGTGTGCCGTTGGGCGCTGCGGCCGTCGAAAATGAGACAAAGATTGCCCGCGCCGTGGCCTGCTCCCAACGCTCGGTGTTTCGGCTATAGAACTGTTTCTCTTCCTCGAGTGGCGGCCGATAGCTGGTGCGTGAATTCTTCAACTCAGCTTCCGCCAGAAGATTCACTCGGGCCCACTGCAGGTTCTGGGTCAGCTGGCTATCTTCTGCTGTTAGCTGATTCTCTTCTTCCGTGTGATGCAACTCTGCCTGCTGCGCGAGATACCGCATCATCAAGCTATCGCTCAAAATTTTCAAAGCGTTCTGACGGTAACCCTCCTGGAACTCCGGCGGCAGCGTCGCGACATAATTTTTCA
Source organism: uncultured Acidobacteriaceae bacterium (assembly GCA_963702775.1). Taxonomy (GTDB): domain Bacteria; phylum Acidobacteriota; class Terriglobia; order Terriglobales; family Acidobacteriaceae; genus Sulfotelmatobacter. The sequence goes on along the minus strand of CAVPDX010000008.1, from coordinate 137,252 downwards.
CCTGGGCGGCGTTCCAACTCGTGCCGTCGATTTCGACTACTACTTTGTCTGGAGGGGTTTCCATCTCGGCTTTGGTGACTGATGGCGGGGTGGCACCGACGTCGTCATCATCGTCGCCGTCCCCATCAACATCTACCTTCTCAGTAACAGGGGGAAAATAAGAGGGATCCTCCACTTCGGCGGCAAATCTTGCCTTCAACTTGTCGAGCCATTGATTGAAGTGGGCCAGCGCAAGTTCTCCATAAATTCTGGATTGAGCCTCCTGGAATGGCTGTTTCTCGATCGACTCCAGCTTGAATAGATAGAAGCCGTCGGGCTGGCGCACTGGCTGGCTGATTTCACCGGGCCGCAGCGCGAATATGGTCCGCTTCACGGCTTCGGGATACGCGCTCGAACGGCTCAACGGATTCCAAGCTCCGCCTTTTTCCGCGGACGTTTTATCATCGGAGTTCTCCCGGGCAAGCTGAGCGAAGTCGGCACCGCCTTCCAGTCGTTTTCGCAGATCGGCGATTTTGGCCTGTGCCGACCGTTGGTCAGGCATAGCGGAGATGTAGATCGCTCGGACTCTAGCTTGCTCCCATAGCTGCGGATTCTCGTCGTAGACTCGTCTCGCCTCCTCACTCGATGGTTCGTAACCGACACGGACGCGGTTCAATTCCCATTGCGAAAGAAGGTTCTCGCGAGCCCATGCCAGATTCTGCTGGAGGTTAGGTTCCTTATCGAGGTGATCACGCTCCGCAAGCGCTGCGAGGTGCTGAAGCAGCAAGGTCTTGCTCATGGTTTCTGCAGGATTTTGCGCGTATGCGTTCCGCACTTGAGCCGGAAGTGAGTCTAGCCATGCGCTCACAGCGTTCGCGGTCCAGTCCTCGCCATCAATCCGCGCCACCACCTTGTTCGCTGGCTTCTGCTGGGGCGCGGGTTGCGCGAACAGACCCACGGTCAGAACCAAAATGAGAGGCGCTGTCTTCCCGATAACCGACGAATGGCGAAAGATCATGGCCTTATTTTACTTTATGCAGACTCCATATCTCCTATCTGAACGGTTCCAATGTGAAAGATTCTTCACATAGACAGCTTGATGGGACTAGCGTATATTTTGCCGGACGACCGACGATAGTAGTGCTCGCTGTCGGCCGGACACGCTCGCAAGCCTTCGCACTCTTCATCACCAAGGGAGACCCCATGAGTCGGAATCTTCGCTTTCTACGCAATCTCTTTGGCTGTTTGACAGCCGCTCTAGCGCTCGCGATTTGCTTCGCGCTGGTTACGCCGGCGCTGGCCCAGCTTCCTGTGGTGAGAATCAGCAGCGATCCGTTCAACCCCACCGGCGATCCTGAAAGCCAACATTACACCGAGGTTGAACCCGATACGTATGCACACGGTTCGACTATCGTGAGTGCTTTCCAGGTGGCCAGAATTTACGGGGGCGGTGGTTCGGACATTGGGTTTGCAACCTCCAAGGACGGCGGGAAGACCTGGACTCATGGCCTGCTCCCCGGTCTGACGATTCACTACAAGAATGGAACTTATAATGCTGCTAGCGATGCGGCTGTGATTTACGACCCAAAGCACGGCGAATGGCTGATTTGCACGCTTCCCATCATTGGCGACGACGGATCTCTAGATGTAGCTGTGAGCCGCTCCAGCGACGGCATCCACTGGGGAAACCCTATCATCGTGGACAGAAGCGGCGTGGACGACAAGAACTGGATTACCTGTGATACCACTCCCAGCAGCCCGCACTATGGCAATTGCTATGCGGAATGGGATCAGGGTTACAGCACAGGACTGCTCCAAATGAGCACATCCACTGACGGCGGCAAGACTTGGGGCCCAGCGATGGCCACGGCGGATGACGCGGCTGGGATCGGGGGTCAGCCTCTGGTTCAGCCCAATGGCGCGGTTGTCGTGCCGTTCAATAGCTTCTTCGGGCCAATCGAGGCTTTTCGATCTACGAATGGCGGAAGCAGTTGGAGCAGCACGGTGCAAATCGCCAACCAGAACTTTCGTGGCCAGGATGGCGGTCTGAGAGACCTGGGCCTGAATGCCGCAGCGGTCGCCAGTAAGGGCAAGATCTTCGTGGTGTGGCCTGATTGCAGTTTCCGCAGCGGCTGCAGTAGCAACGATCTGGTGGTAAGCACCTCCAGCGATGGGGTGAAGTGGAGCGCGATTAGCCGCATACCGATCGACCCTATCAGCAGCACGGTCGACCACTTTCTTGCCGGCATTGGTATCGATCCGGCTACCTCGGGAAAGACTGCGCACCTCGCGTTGACCTACTATTACTATCCCGTCGCCAGTTGCAATAATTCGTGCGAACTCAATGTGGGTTATACGACTTCAACAAACGGCGGCAATACCTGGACGGCAGGAAAACATTTGGCTGGACCGATGCAGTTGAGCTGGCTGCCGCAATCGCAGGACGGCTTGATGGTGACGGATTACCTTGCAGTCTCATACACAAACGGGAAGCCGTTCGGGGTATTCGCCGTGGCAAAGGCGCCAGGTAGCTTACTGAACGAGGCCATGTACACGACGAAGTCTGCTCTATTGAGTTCGCCGAACGAGCCCGTATTCAGCTCGCGGGGCGAGAAACCTCTGCCCGGCGTAAAAGGAAGCTACGTGAGGAAGTCCTACGACCAGGAAGGCAGGAATCCAATTCCGACGTCGCAGATCCCGCCTCCGAGCCGGAAGTGAGCTTCGAGATCGCGGGTAGATAGCGCAGGTTAAAGAGATTAATATTAATGATGTTAGCGCCGGGGCGGAAAAGCTGTGATCGATAGCAACCCCGGACTGTTGGGGTCGGAGACGGGAGAGCTTGCGAACTCCTTCAGCGTGCACTTCCCGCCCTCCGACGTCACTGCAATCTCTCCGATGGAGGACCTAGATCCGAACTCGGCAACATACACGAGACTTCCCGTCCCCGTATTCTTGTCCAAAGCCAACGATGCAAGATAGGACCAGTCGGTGCTATAGCCTTTGAGCCTGCCGGACATGCAACCCTTTGAAAGTTTGCCCGTGCTGGCATCAAAAAAAGCAGCGGTGATGTGATCCCCTTGCGTGTTGCTTATGTAGAGTAGGGTCTCATCGGGGCTGAGCAGCACGTTGCTGGAGCTGAGTATGGTTCCAAGGTGATAGACAATCGTCGGAGTCAATTTGCCAGAGGAAATATCCGAGACTTCGACCACCGTGGAGGGGGCGGTATCGCCGAAGATGACGTAGTGTCCATCCTGCGTGATGGCCATGCCATTTGGGTAAGTATTGCCCGAGTGCCGCCAGCCGGTGGAATTTTGTTCATCGCCATTTGAGACCGGTACGCCCGCCGAAATATCGAACGATTCGATGGAGCCATCCCCGTAAGTGGCGACCATGATATTTCCGTGGATGACCATTCCGTCGATCGTGCCGCCTTGCAGTCCACCCACGTTGATGTCGCTAACAAACTCGAGCTTGCAGCCCGGCTTCACCTGAAACGTTCCAATCGTGCTGTGGTCGGTGAAGCTGGCATACAGGTATTGGTCGTTCATAGCCAAGCCGATGCCATTCGAGCTGCCAGTGTCCTGCTTGGAGCCATTGGCATGGCCGGCATCATGCAGGGTCTGAACGACAATTCCCACTATCTCGCCGTTCAACGCCAGGGAAGCGTAGACGCACTCTGCATTGCCATCGTCTAGCACATTCACCCGGTTCGCACCAAAATAGCCGCCCCCGATGCCGCCTTGACCTATCGGCACCTTTGTTTTCAAAGTCAGTAGCCCGTCCGCACCGATTGTGTAGAACGTAACGCTCGATGGGATTTGGGCCGGAACATCGTCATTGGTCACCAGGTAATTGGGTTTTCCAGCGCCAAATGCGAGCCCCCCAACCACGAAAATGCAGAGCAGCGCCGCTGACACACGACATAGCCAAGATTTAAGCGACACGTGAGTAATTCCTCCTGGGCGATTTCTGAGAAACAAAAAAATCCACTCGCCCGCCACTTGCATTAGGGGGAGACGAGTGGATTGAAGCGTTGCCGGTCGTTTCATTCTTACTGCTGCTGCTACTTTATCGTCACTGCCACCGGTACGGAAGGGATGCCGTTTGTGACCACGACTAGACTGCTGTCGCCTGTTTCCGTGCCCTTTGAGACCGTAAAATGCGTGGACACAGGCTTGCTCCCGGTTGCGACTGCCATGGTGCTGGGGTTGACCGTCTTAGCGTAGAACACGTGTTTGGAAGCATTGTTCGTGATCCGCACCAGGGCGTAGTTGGTTGCCGATTGAGTATCGTCGCCGTAAGACGCACCTTGCGACAGGCCGTTGAACTGCGTGCCCTTGATGAGGTACTGAGTCCCACGAGTAATGGTCTTCGGTACCGAGGTGATGGTTGGCCGCCAAGCGGAGTTATAGGTTCCCTTGGCAGTGTACACCAGCACCTGAGGAGATGTTGACCCTTGGGTTGTAAGGAGCACTTGGCCGGTTGGCAGCACAAGCATGTCGCCCACGAAGGAAGGTATGTCGCCAGCTCCGGAAATATTGGGCGAGTTAGTAAAGGATGTCCCGTTCCACTCGAAGAATTGGACGCCATTATTGAATACGCCGGGGGAGGCCATGATCAGCACGTTCCCATCCGGTAGCAGGGATGCCGGGCCATCAGCGATGTCCAGCGCATCCGGGATGTCTGGACCTGCCGTCCAGTCTCCAGTCTTAGTATCGTAATTCGAAGTGTGCCCCGCGCCACTGGCATTGGCTCCCGTTGCAAAGACGACTCCATTGGGGCGAAGAACCATAGGCCCGATTTCCTGAGAGCCCGGGTCTTCCAGTCGAACAATCGTGCTGCCGGCGCTCGCCCACGTCTCCGTCTTGCGAGTGAACAATTCGGAGTTCGGCGCATCTTCGGCGTCGGTGGTAAGGACTTGTCCGTTAGGCATCAGGAGCCAGCCCTCCTCATCGTTCCGGTCAGCTTTTCCCGTGCCGCTCAGGACCGTGTAGGTCAGCGTGGTCGCATCCAGCAGAGCATCCGCAGTGTCGAAGGGATCGCCCAGCATGAATGTGCCGCCCTCGAGAATAACGCTCTGTGCGTCGCCGATTTGGCTCCATCCTGAGGGTGGGTTTACCGGGGTCCATTTGTTCTTCACTGGATCGTAAATCGAACCCTGGTTGGTCCATACCGGCGTGTTCGAACCGTTGTATTCGCCACCCTGAATCATGAGCCGGCCATCCGGCAGGATGGCGGCGGCATGGTACAGAGGAGAGTATCCACTTTGCAATGAAGCTATCTGCTTCCATGTCCCGTTGACATAGCTGCCCTTATCATCGGGAGTTAACGTCCACCAATCGCTGGCATTCGTGTCTTGCACGATCACTCTGCCGTCAGTAAGCAAAAGAGCTGCATTGGCAGCAAAACTAGGTTGGTTCTTCAGTGGGGTCCATGTCTGGGAGAAGCCAATACTGGCTGATCCAAGCAAGAGTGCGAGTACAACTGGGAGCGTTCGTAACTTCATAACGATCTGGTTCCTCTCCTAAATGGTTTGGCTTCTTAAAGGCATTCAAGCAGGGGGGGCCTCAACAGGCTTCATCGCAGGTGAGGCTGTCAAACTATCGCCGCAGAACTTTACCCGGAGACGGCTATGAAGTCAATGAAGCCTTTCTTCTCAGTGCCCTTCTACTGTATCCGCTCATGACTTGTTGGCGGCCTCCGCAGAGCGGCCGCCAATATGCGATGGGAAAGGGGAAATGAGGAGACGATTTCTCTGGTCATCGACTGCCGGAAGCGGAAGTGCCGGAAGCGGCGTCGTTGTGAATTCTTCGTCTCTTTGGCCAACTGTACTATGCGGGCCTTTACGGTATTGCAGGGATCACTGCACACCGGGCATCTGTGAAGCCAGTAGGGCAAAAATCGTGACTGAGGAAATTATCTCCACTGAGCAGAATTGGTTGCAGACCGATTGTGACTTTTCCGCCCTCAACAGCGTGGGTATCGCCGGCAAGATTGGTGTATTGCCGGTATTTAGTAGCGTAGTCAGAGTTGCCGGCGGAGTCCCAAACCAGGAGATTTGGCCCCACGGGGCAGGACCAGACTGTTGACTCCGTCTTGCATCCTCCAAAGTTTTGGCCGTCGAGCCAGTTCTGAAGTTGCTGATCAGCCTCACCAGCCGGCGTCAGTTCGCGGGTTTCATTTTTCCAGAGCGTGCCCGCGTCAGGGTAGTCGTAGCCATACCAGTAGGACCGAGCCACACCATTGCTAAGCAGAATGGTCCGCCAGCGGGCGATAAAGCCAACTTGCAATGCGGCTTCGGGTAAATTCGTGTTCCGTCCCCAACCACCTTCGGTGATCCATAGTGGCTTTCGTCTGTCGGTTTCCGACAAGTAGGTTTTGAGATTCTTGAAGCTCCAATCCAGCCTCTCAGGCTTTCCATCGGTTTCATAGGCGTGGTCATTGATTATGTCCACGGCCTCGCTTCCGGCCGATCCCATGGTGCACCGCGTGCGTGGGTGCTGGTTGCAATAGAGAAAATTTGCCAGCATTTCGCTGCCAGGCCTGCCGACTGTGCTCGATGGAGTCGCGATTAGAGCAGTGGGATCGATGGATTGGATGATCGCTCTGGCATCTTGAGCCATGCGGATGAGCTGGTCATAGGTACCTAGCCAAGTGTAACGGCTGGTGATATGCGGGAAACCCTTATTGCGAAAGAATTCATTCCAGATTTCCCAGGCTCCGACGTGAGCATACTTCGCTGGATCCAGACTGTTAGCGTGAGTGGCTACGGCTGTGACCCAATCCTTCCAGGTCTGATCCGTACCCGTGCCATCCTCCTTCAAGTCCGCGTTGGTGTAACACATGGCATGAATTTCACAGATTTTATCTGCTGGTCCGGTGCAACTATCGTCGGGATCCCCCGGTCCCTTGCAGCGACTGCCGCGTTGCGAAGCCCAATCCGGCGTGTCAGACAAGGTATAGAGAATGTCGTCGATTCCGGCCGCCTTGGCTCCAGCCAGGAAGTTGTCGAAAGTATCCCAGTTGTAGACGCCCTCGGCCGTATTCACTTTTAGTCGTTGCGCTCCCCAGGCATTCCACATGCGATCTGATCCGGGTATCTGCCCGGTTGGCCACGGGTCTGTATCGATACCCATGTGCATTCCGAAGAACTTTGACCCGATCTGTTCACCTTGGATCTGAGCCGACATATTTGCAGAAAGTAAGAAAATGAATTGAGTCGCAAACCAAGATAACAACACTCCCATTTTCGCGTACTTCATCCTGAACACCTCTACCCGTAAAGGGGGATCTGCCGTTGCTTCTTTTCTGGGAGCGATCAAAGGTTGCGGTTGGAAAACAACCCACCAAGAACACAAAAATCGGCAACGGCTAAACGTTTAGTGTGGCGTTAGGCTGAGGATATAGAAGGCAGGAAAGTCCGCAAGAGCGCATTAGGGCATCTTGCGATCGGGCTTGGTACATGTACTCGATCATTAGCTAGATAACACCAATCACACCAATGTAAACCGAGACACAACCAATGAAAGGGTTGATGTCCCGCATCGGGACTGCGGGTGCTGATTCTTAAATCCGGACGAAAGTTTTTCACAGTGTTACGGTGGAGGCGAGTTGTGCGATACTCACCCTGCTGTAGACGTCTTTGATGTCGAAGGCGAGATTCATGATGAAACGTTATCCTGAGGCTCTTGCTGTCCCTGTGATTCTGCTTTCCGTGGGGTTGTCGCTGCCAAGCCTGGCCCAGGTATCAGTGCTTACGCACCACAACGATAATGCGCGTACCGGGCAAAATCTTAAGGAAACCACCTTGACCCCGGCTGTGGTGAACACGCAGCAATTCGGCGAACTCTTTACCCATCCCCTCGACGGCATGGTGGTCGCCCAGCCTTTGTATGTGCCCACACTGCACATCAATGGGGCAAATCACAACGTGGTATTCGTGGCCACATTGCATGATGGGATATACGCGTTCGACGCCGATAACAAGACGGGCCACAACGCCTCGCCCTTGTGGCACAGGAGCCTGATTGACCCGCCGAAAGTAACTACAGTTCCGTTCGGAGAAATGGGAAAGAATTGCCCCGACACCGGTTTCACCGAAGTCGGAATCGTCGGAACTCCCGTAATCCATCCCGGCACCAAGACGATGTACTTGGTGGCAAAGACATTGGAGAGCGGAAAATACGTGCACCGGCTGCACGCCCTTGATATCACAACGGGGAAGGAAAAACTCGGAGGACCGGTGGTTATTAAAGCTTCCTACGAAAGCGGCGACAAAGAGGTTACCTTCCAAGACCAGCATCGCATGCAGCGTCCCGCACTCCTGCTCTCCGACAATGTGCTCTACATCGCTTTCGGCACTGCGGGTTGCGACAAGGATCCTCCCTCCACTGCATGGACGATGGCCTACGACGCAAACAGCCTCAAGCAACTGGCCGTGCTTGACGTGGGTCCCACCCAGCAAGCCATTCCAGGTATGTGGATGGCCGGCGACGGTCCTTCGGTCGACAGCAGCGGCGATGTGTACGTGGCCACCGGCGAGGGACTTTTCGACTACAACATGGGTGGCCTGGACTACGGCGACACCCTGTTAAAGCTGAGTCTTGCTGACGGCAGCTTGAGCTTGGTCGACTACTTTACTCCCTACAACCAAGCTGACCTTTACGCCAACGATTTGGATTTGGGATCCTCCGGACTTGTTGTTTTGCCGGACCAGTCGGGTCCGTACCCTCATTTAGGAATCATCGCGGGGAAGGAAGGGATGATTTACCTCGTAAACCGGGACAACCTGGGGCAGTACAACCCGATGGTTGACCAAGTTGTGCAAGAGGAACCGTTTGATCCCGATAAGAATGTCGAGATCGACGGTGGCGCTACCTATTGGAACAACCTCGTCTACTTCGGCGGGGTTAGGCAGCCAGTGAAGGCGTTCTCTTTGATTGACGGGGTGCTATCCTCGGGGCCGGTGGCGACGAGCGCGGCCGAGCATTTTAGCATGAGCCTGTTTTCTATTTCGGCTAATGGCGCCACGGATGCGATCCTGTGGGATGTGGAGAGCCAGGCAGGCCGGCACGACCTGGATGCGTTCGATGCCACCAACCTGGAGTTGTTGTACAGTTCAACCCAGAATCCCACCCGAGATCCTATGGATCTCACGACCCACTTTGACATGCCCACAGTCGCCAACGGAAAGGTCTACGTCGGAACATCCAAAAATCTCGTAGTCTTTGGTCTTTTGCCCACGGCTATGGTTTCCGGCGGCAATAATCAGACCGGCCACAAGAACTAGGCTTAACTGTTTATCACAATCGGCGAACAACGGCGGTTGAGATCTAATTGGTCAGCAAGATCGGTTGAGCGCCGACCGGGACGGTGCCTCCGGAGACAGTGTGGGTGTTCCCGGCCACGTCGAGATACGAGGTGAATCCTTGCGGCGCCGTAATATTCTTAGTGCCGCAACTGCCATCACAGGTTTCTGAGGTATCCCAGACGGCCATGGTGGTTGCGCTTGAGCTTTTGATCGTGCAACTCCACTGGGTTCCATTCTGCGCACAAGGCTGGACCGTAGCCCCGGTCGTCCATTTCACAATTTGCTTGTAGGCCACACCTGCCGGATTCAGCGCCTGTGTGCTCGAGTCGTAAAACGATCCGCTGTCTTTGAAGTCCCATCCGTACCAATACAGCTTCGTTACGCCGGCGCCCATCTGCAACAGGTAATAACGCGCAGCGAAAGCGGCCTGCTGCTGAGGATCGGTGATCGCCGGAGCGCCGTTGACTGCACCCCAACTGCCTTCGGTATCAAACAGCGGTTTGTTCTGCTGGCCATAGGTGGTCGTCACAGCCTGCAGATTCGTAACGATTCCCACAACGTCTTCAGGTTCCGGGCACCCCTGACAAGTCTGCGAGACGTAGCCGTGGAACGCGATGACGTCGGCCAGACTTCCACCGTTGCTGTTCGCGAGATATCCAGTCATCCAATCCGCAACCGAACCTACTGGCGCCGGCGTCGTGAACAGCGCTTTTGAATCGACCGCGCTCACTATATTACGCATGTCCTGGGCCATCCTTGCCAACATCAGGTATTGCGCGTTCGGCACGCTGGGGCAATCGGCCACAGCGTTCCACTCATGGGCAACGCTGGGCTCATTCCACATTTCCCAGTATTTGATCGCTCCTGCTCCAACGTGAGTCAACAGCGCGGTCACAAAGTTCTGAAAGAGCAAGTCAGGACCGGTGCCGTCGCAGTTAAGGTCGACGGGCGGATCACAAATACCGGGTCCGTTCTGCGATTGAAAGCTGCATCCCGTGTTTGGCGGCCCCAGACAGCCAGCTGGCTTGCCTTGGGAAATACAGTTCTCGCCTCGCGATGAGGCCCAAGTCGGGGTTGCATACATCGTAAACATCACATCCTGACCACCGGCCTTGGCCTCGCTCAGCCATTGATCGAGCGTGCTGAAATCATAAGTACCTTCCGCTGTGTTGATGTCCGCCCATTTCACCGAGCCACCGAGACTGCGCCAACTGGCAACCGGCACCAGCGAAGCGGGCCACGGATCGCTCAACATATTTGTAGCGATTCCAAAAAACGGTCCTGCAACTCCGCCGCCTCCTCCACCGCCTCCGCCTGAATTGTTGTTGCTCCCGCCGGAACAACTCATAATCGCTATGCACACTGACGTCAATACCAGATAGCCAAACACCACCCACGGCCTCGACAAGGCTTTGGGAATCGTAGTCTTACCACCTAAGCTGTTAGTCATAGGGTTGGCTACCTCTCGGATTCACGTTATCTGTTAAGGCTCACGCTTTCGGATTCGAATTCGAAAGGGGCGTTGCAATCGACTCTTAGAGCACAAAATGTCGAGAACCGGTTGCCCGCAAGTCGAACAAATCCCAAGATAAATCGCGACCTACTGTCTTTTCCGATGCAACCACTTTTGCGATTGCAGTTTGGCGGACCACTCCCCATGTCTTCTATTTTATGGCCAACGCGCCGACTGCCGATAGAGAGGAAATACCACCCTCCGGGCGCAGAGTGCAGCGCATCTGGGCACGAACACTTTTTTACATATTTGTGACAATTCAGGCGTGCCGCTGGGATATAAAGTCTGCGACCGAGCCGCTCCTGCAGAATGATCGCGCGTATGAGGGAAGCCCTATGATGGGGAAGCTACGAGGCCAGCGAAAACTGACGCCTCATCTCAATTTCGCCTTCCTTGCTTCAAACTCTCTCCGCGAAGCGACAGGGGTTGCTTCTTGTCCAGCCGAATTTCTTCAACCCATATCATGCTCGCGGACCAGAGGATATTGGGTTCTTCCGTTTCCCAGCCGTCTAACCGAAAAGGAGAAATCAGCATGCAACGTCTATTCGTTCGCACCATCGCTTTAACCTTGTGGGTCGTGCTCTTGATGGGATTTAGTTCCCGCTCGGCCTTTGCGCAGTACAAACTAACCAACCTGACTTCAAATCAATCTGGCAAGGCCAAGTACCAGGATCCCTTGCTGCAGAATGCATGGGGACTCGCCTACGGCCCCAAGACTCCGTTCTGGGTGAGCGATGAATGGAACGGATGGTCCACACTGTACAACGGAGCCGGTGAGCCGCAAAGTCTGCAGGTGACTATTCCTCCAGCGAGCGGCAACGGGCCGGGCTCGCCGACGGGAATTGTCTACAACGGTTCGGCCGAGTTTCAGATAGAAGGTTGGACGTCCGCGTTTTTATTTGCGACTCTGGACGGCACCATCCAAGGCTGGTCGGATTTCGATCCCTCGACCGCTCTGATTGCGGTGAACAACTCCAGCAGTAAAGCCAGCTACACCGGCCTGGCTATCACGAGCAAGCAGTCGGGGAATTATCTCTATGCCGCCGACTTTAACAACAACAAAATTGACGTGTACGACGGCACCTTTAAGTTCGTGACGTCGTTTACCGATCCAAAGGTTCCGAAGGGATTCGTGGTGTTCAACGTTCAAGATATCGATGGCAAGCTTTACGTCGCCTATGTCAGTGCGACGGGCGGTGGGGGTGGATACATCGACATCTATTCCGAAGAGTGGATCCTGATAAAGCGGCTTGCTCACGGAGCACCGCTGAACCAGCCATGGGGATTCGCGGTGGCTCCGAAAAATTTCGGTCCGCTGAGCAATACCCTGCTGATCTCCAACAACACGAATACGGGAACTATCAACGGATTCAATCTCACCACTGGAAAGTTTGTGGGGACGGTCAAGAACGCGGCGCATAAGCCGATCACGATTGGTCAGCTCTGGGGAATTGAATTCGGCGGCGGGGGCCCCGACAACGCGAACGGGAAAACCAACCAACTCTACTTTACGGCTGGGCCGAAGAACAATGTAGACGGATTGTTCGGAGTGATTGCGTTCAAGTAGTGTCGGTCGCTGAATGGTTCGCTGATCTGCGTACGCGATGGCCGCGGCGGGAGCTGGCTTTGGACTCCAGCTCCCGCCGGCTGCTGTTCGAGTCGACGGCTACATTCCGCGCCCGAACCTAATTTAGTTCCATCGGTAAATATCCCTCTCTTTCTTGATCCCTGCGCGTTAAGATCCCCGCCATCGGCGAGATGACGCACTTCAGCCTCGATGGACTGTGCAGGATCATTCATATTGACAAGCAAATGCAGCCGCAATCAAAATGCTGACTTCGTCTTTGCGCAGTTAGCGTCATTGCGGAAAACAGAACGGCCGCTACGTCACTAGGAGACCTGTCCATGAAGCCCCATGCCATAACTATTGCCGTCCTGTTTTTGCTCACGTCAGTATTCGCCCACGCCCAGCACGGCCGGAATACCTTCGATCACGTTGTGGTGATCGTTCAGGAGAATCGGACGCCGGACAACCTGTTTGGAAGCAATCCCAATTTCGAGCCGGGGGTCGACATCGCTACCCAGGGATTGAACTCGAAGGGAAAAATGATCCCGCTGAGGGCGGCTGCATTGGCGGGCTGTTACGACTTAAGCCACAGGCATTCCGCCTTCGTACAGATGTATGACAATGGAAAAATGGATGGAGCGGATAAGGTACAAGTGCAGCCTAATCCGGGTTGCAACCTGCCCACCAATGCCCAGTTCAAATACGTCGATAACTCTAAAGGCACTGTTCAACCATATTTCGACATCGCCTCGCAGTACGGATGGGCAAATCAGATGTTCCAGACAAACCAGGGACCAAGCTTCCCGGCACATCAATTTCTTCTCTCCGGAACCTCCGCGCCTACAACCAACAGTTCCCTTTTCGCCGCCGAGAATCCCGTGACCCCGGGAGGCTTAAAAGATAACGCAGGATGTATCGCACCCGCGGACGAAACCGTGGCACTGGTCGACCCGGAGGGCAACGAGACTTCAAAACAGTATCCTTGCTTTGAGCATCCGACCTTTACAGACCTTTTGGATAACGCCCCGCACGGCGCAATCGACTGGCACTACTACGCTCCCAGCCCCGGTTCTATCTGGACAGCCCCGAATGCGATCAAACACATGTGTGTACCCGAGCTTCGGCAAGGGTCGCTGGTGTGCACAGGATCGGATTGGGTGAACCACGTTGTGTTGCCTGAGACGAATATATTGACCGACATCAATAACTGCGCGCTGGCTCCAGTGAGCTGGGCGATTCCCGACGGGGCGGCGTCGGACCACGCCGCAATCAATAAAGGTCTGGGGCCTTCCTGGGTCGCCTCCATCGTCAACGCGATTGGCAACAGTAACTGCGGCTATTGGGAGGATACCGCCATCCTGATTACATGGGACGATTGGGGAGGGTGGTACGACCACGTTGCGCCGTTCCAGATCGGACAATTCAACGGTTGGGGCACTGGCTACGTCTACGGATTTCGCGTACCGCTGCTTGTAGTCTCGGCATATACCCCTCAAGGCTACGTGGATAACTCGGTCTACGATTTTGGAAGCATTCTGCGATTTATGGAGGACAATTTTGGTTCGCTGGGTCTGATCGGACCCGGATTCTATGCCGACGCTTACGCTAACAGTCTCGACGATTTCTTCACGCTGCGGCATCCCCGCCAGTTTCAGACAATAGCGGCGCCGCACGACGCAAACTTCTTTCTGCATTACTCCGCCCCGCCGATCGATCCCGATAATGACGGAGATGACGACTGAAACGGGCGATTAGCGCCAGCTTCAGGAAGTTGAAGGCTGCATTGTTTCCGAATCGTCAGCTCTTGCACCCTGCAATTTCTTTCACATTGACAAACGGCATTAGCATATCCACAATGTGACCCCATCAGATCGTTCGACAGACAATCTCTCAACACTGCGTGCAACTTGGGTTTAGGTAAATTGACTCGGGCCCCAGGACTTTAATCCGCCTTGGAGGTAGCGTGTGAAGCGCCGCTTGGTTGCTCTTCAGATCCTTCTGTCTCTCTCGTGCGTCTCAGGAGCCTACGGCCAGCAGCAGACGGTTTCGCAGGCGGTAGTGCCGAGTCTGATTAAATTCAGCGGCATCCTGATCGATTCCAGCGGCGACCCGTATTCAGGAATCGCAGGGGTGACTTTCGCACTTTACAAAAATCAACAGGGCGGCGTACCTCTCTGGATGGAAACTCAAAACGTGCAAGCCGACGCGACCGGCCGTTACACGGTGACCTGCTCCCCGTTTTCCGAACAAGTCCGAGTATGATTTCGGACGAAGGAAAGGGGAAGGAGTATGTCGAAGAGCAGGCACACCGAAGCGCAGATAATCGGGGCGCTGAAGCAGTTGGAGGCGGGGCGCAAGGCGGAAGACGTGGCGCGGGAAGTGGGCGTGTCGAAGCACACGATCTACGCCTGGAAGGCGAAGTACGGTGGTATGGATGTGAGCCAGGCGCAGGAAGCCAAGCAGCTGCGCGACGAAAACACGCGGCTGCGGAAGCTGGTGGCGGATCTGAGTCTGGACAAGGATGCGCTGCAGTGGGTGATTGAAAAAAACGGGTGGAGCTCGCGGTCCTGAAGGCGACTGTCGAGCAGGTGCAAGAGAAGTATGCCTTCAGTGAGCGGCGGGCGTGCCGGGTGATGAGGATGGCGGTGGCGACGTACCGCTATCGGTCGCGGCGCACGGATGAACCGCTGCGGACGAAGCTGATGGAGTTGGCGCGGGAGAAGCCGCGCTTCGGGTATCGGCGGCTGCAGGTGTTGCTGGGTCGCTCGGGAGAGCATGTGAACCACAAGCGAGTGCATCGCGTATATCGCGAGGCCGGACTGATGATTCGGCGGAAGAAACGGAAACATTGTGTGCGCGAGGGAAAACCGCTGCTGGCGCGGACAGCGGCGAACCAGGAGTGGGCGCTGGATTTTGTGCACGATGCGGTGGCGTGCGGGCGGACGATCCGGGTGCTGAGCGTGGTGGATGCGTACACGCGGGAGTGTTTGGCTTTGGAAGTGGATACGAGCTTTGCCAGCCGGAGAGTCACGCGGGTGTTGGATGGGATCGTGGCCGAGCGGGGGCAGCCGGCAACGATCCGCTGCGACAACGGGCCAGAGCTGACGAGCCGGCATTTTCTGGCGTGGTGCGTGGAACGAAAGATCGAGTTGGTGCACATTCAACCGGGCAAGCCGACGCAGAACGCGCGGGTCGAAAGCTTTCACGGACGGCTGCGGGATGAATGTTTGAGCGTGAGTTGGTTTCAGAACTTGTTCGATGCGCGGCGGAAGATCGCAGCGTGGAAGACCGAGTACAACGAAGAGCGCCCGCACAGCAGTTTGGGATACCGTACGCCGAAAGAGTTTGCCGCGGCGCAGGCAGCGAGCTTCTACACAGCTGAGCGAGAGGCAAGGGATTCAAACGCCATCCCTTGCCCCTCGCGCTCCCCCATCCCGGCTCACACCGGAGATGGGACCGATGAAAGTTGTCGTATTCTTACGTGAACGAAAGCAGGGGGCAGGTCAACGGTATTCCTCGGTTCGACGACGAACGAAGGCATTCCAATAGAGTTGTTCAGCGCGGGCGAAGCCCGCTGGTTGGGGGTTCGGGTCGAGGGCAAACCGGAACAGACTCGGATTCTGCTGGTGGCCGTGCCGTACGCTCTGAAGGCGGCGGATGCCGAAACTTTGGGGGGAAAGCCAGCATCGGCTTTCATGCCGGCGCCCGGCTCTTCATCTTCAGATTTCAGCACTAATACCGTCGCGAACAGTTCTGCCGCTCCCAATGCTTTGGCGACATTTAGCGGGGGAGGCACGCAGAACTACGTGCCGCTATGGTTAAGCTCCACCAAGCTGGGTGACTCAAAGCTGTTTCAGACGGGCGGCAAGCTGGGCCTGGGGACGACCGCTCCCGCCGCGCTGCTGGATGTCAATGGCATGGCCGCCATACGCAATACCCTCACCTTATTTCCGAACGGCACTGCGCCAGCCTTGTCGCTTTCGGGCACCCCGCTCAGTGTAAGCAACAGCGGGCTGGTGACCTTCATCCCGAGCCAGACTTTTCCTGGAGCCGGTACGGTAACCAGCGTGGGGACCGGCGCTGGCCTGACAGGCGGGCCGATCACATCCAGTGGCACGATCACCATCGCGAACGGCGGAGTAACCAATGCCATGCTGGCTAACGCCTCCATGACAATCAACACTGGTATAGGACTGACAGGCGGGGGCTCGCTCGCGCTCGGCGGCAGCCTCACATTGAATGTAGATGCAACCAAGATTCCATTTCTCGGCGTTAACAATGTTTTTAGCGGCAGCATCACCGCAACCAGCTTTGCGGGCGACGGTTCCGCTCTCCTCAACGTGAATGCCCTTACTGCGGCAACCGCCGCGTTAGCTACAACGGCCTCAAACGCTCTCAACCTTGGTGGCTATCCGGCAGCTAACTACGCTCAAGGCGCCGGGACACAAGGGGCTTTGGCCGAGTGGTCGGGGACGGGACCGTTGTTTACCCTGGGCAGTTCCCCGATTACGGATAGTGGTGGAACTCTAACCTCCACTGAGCCGGTTGCCGCACCTGCCCTCAGCACAAACGGTTCTGGCCCCGGAGTGGTACAAATTACTTCCGGAACAACCAGCGTGACTTGGACACTGGGCACTGGGGCTCCGAGCTCTTCGTGCTCGCCCGGAAGTTTGTACTCGCGTATGGATGGCGGAGCCGGCTCCACGCTCTATGTCTGCGAAGGACCGTCCCCCGGAAACTGGGTGCCGAAATGAGGCCGGGGTTGATCGCTCGCATCGCGATTCTTTTGATTGCAAGTGCGACGGGCGCTGCGCAGGTTAGCCTCTCTGGCCAGGCATCCAGCTCCGGCTCCACAAACTTCTTGACAGCGCTGCCGGTACCGGCTTCGTTCTTCGGGATGATCGTCGGAACTCCTGGAGATATGCCCCCCCTGGTTTCATTCGGGCAGTTTCGCTTTTGGGATGACCAGGCAAGCTGGCCGTTCATCGAGGTATCAGGTCCCCCACCCCAGTTCAACCCCAATTGGGCGAACTTAGATCAATATCTTCTCTCGCTCAAAGCCCAGAGCATAAATAATGTTTTGTACACTCTTGGGCGGGTGCCGCAGTGGGCGTCCGGTAAGCCGACAAATACGACCTGCGATTACGCGGCGCAAAACTATGAAGGGTCTTGTTATTTGCCTGCGGATATCAACCCCGACGGCACTGGAAAGGACCAGACCTGGATCAACTGGGTGACTACAATCGCCATGCATGCCAATGATCCCACCTACCTGCAAACCCACGCCCACATCAAGTACTGGGAGATTTGGAACGAGGTTTACCGTAGCCATGTTCTCTCCAACTACTTACCGCCCAACGGCTCCTGTTGTTATTCGTTTCAAGGTACCTACGCTCAGCTCGTGCGACTGACGCGGGACGCCCGCTCCGTGATCACCGCCATCGATCCTACAGCGCAGATTGTCATGCCATCGAGCGTGGCAAACACGAACGGTGCCCTCGCGGTCGCGCAGAACTTCCTCTACTGCAATGACAATCCAAAGAACGAATCCTATTGCACCACGGGAAATCAAGGAGCCAATGCAGTAGACGTCATCAACTACCACCTATATGTCAATCAGGAGCCCGTCGAAGCAAGTTTGATGTACTACGTGAATGGTGGCGGAGGATTGAACGGCATCAGGCCGAGCCTGCAGCCAGCGGAACTCGCGAAACCACTCTGGAGCGGCGAAGACAGTTGGGGCCTGACCAACAACAACATCAAGGACTTTACGGACCCCGATTTGCAGGCTGCATTCGTTGCCCGCTATCACATGACTCTGTGGTCTCTCGGTGTCAGCAGCGAGTTCTGGTATCAATACGACAATCCTCTCGAGGGCACCTTGTTCGTGCTGCAGCCACCTGGCCTTACCCCTGCCGGTGTAGCTTACATGCAAGTCTACAATTGGATGGTCGGCCGCAGCATGACTTCCATTTGTTCTCCTACAGGGACAATTTGGACCTGCACTCTGACCGCTCCGGGTGGCTACCAGGCTCTGGTTGTCTGGGATACTTCGCAAACCTGCAGCAACGGAGTCTGCACTACCAACCCATACAAGGTCGGCGCCCAGTACATTCAGTACAGAGATTTGGCGGGGAATGTAAACCCGATTACCGGCCAAAGTGTTCCAGTTGGCATTAAGCCCATCCTGGTTGAAAACCAGCAGAGCGGTATGCACCCACAGTTGCGCCACCGCCCGTAGCAACAGAATTGACAGATCGCGGTCAGGCCGAGCAGCAACGTCTGGCAGCCGAGTCGGGCAATTCCGCTTCGCCGTTTCGCACCTCCTGAATTAGTCCAGAATGAAAATTCTTTCACATTGACACCCGAAGGAATTGAGGGGAAAATGGCTGCGCTTGGGGCCAAGAAGTTAAGTGGGTATGAGCCTGTGGCCGAGCCGATGTGCAACTCTTGCACGTTGACGAGGTTCTTGGGTGGGCGCAGGATTCGGTGACGATGAAACCTGCAAAAGTCAGTCGCACTGGGGATATCAACGCCCACGGTTGAGCTACTTCACAGAACCTTTCTGCCTGAAGGAAAAGAGTCATGAAGAGATTCTCGGAGTCTCGGTTATTGTGCGCGGCTGCGCTGATTACGGGCATTCTCGCCATGGGTGGCGGTGCTGCGGCTGCCACCCGTTACGTCGTTGCCAATAACGACCAGACGGGTCTCATCCACGATAGTGTGAGTTTTTACACCATATCGCAAGATGGTCTGCTGACTCTGAAGACAGAGGTGTCCACCGGTGGTTACGGCATCTCAGGCGGTTATTTTGGCTTAGACCGGATTACGGTGCTCGACAGCGGCAGCCAGCAGTGCGTCTATTCATCCGAAGCTACAACCGGCGACATTGTGGGAATTGACGTCGGCACTTTGACGGTGGGCGGCAGCGCCAAGGGATCCGACACTGACGGCGGCACATCCAACGGTATTGGATTGGCGATGAACAGCCAATATTTGTATGCCAGCTTCACCGATTCCAACACCATTGGAACATTTGTTGTGGAGGCGGGCTGCAGTCTCACGTTTCTCAACGATACATCGGTTGTCGGTTTGCAAGGCGGAGTCATCAACGGCATGGCCCTCCACGGCAACATCCTGATTGCCACCTACACCGATGGCTCCATCGAATCCTTTAACATTTCAGGTGGCGCGCCGCAATCGAATGGTGACAAGCAGTATTCCACTGCGACTGTGAAGTCGCAGGGTGCGAGCTATCCCAATTCCATCGACATCACGAGTGATGGACACTACGCGATTTTCGGAGACACTTCCACATCGGTGGTGGCGGAAGTGTCTGACATTTCGTCGGGCAAGTTGACCTCAACGGCGGTCTACAATTCCAAGGCGAGCATAAACTCCAGCAACGCCATGCTGAGTCCCGACGAAACCGTGCTCTACGTAGCCAACACAGAAGGCGACGCAGTTACAGCCATTTTCTTCGACAAGACCACTGGGAAGTTGTCCCCGGGGTGCACGTCAAGCGCAATCCGTGGCCTGTCAACGAGCTGGTCGTACCTCGGAGGTTTGGCTTTGATTGGTCAAACTGGCAATGCCGGCGGAGTGTATGTCGCCGAGTACGGAAGCCCTTCTGCGATCGGGATAGTGCGGCTTCATTTGTCGGGAAAAACCTGTTTACTGCAGGAAGATCCGAAGTCGCCGGTCGGAGATCCAGATAGTCCCGGGTTGCTGTCCATTGGTAATTTTCCCCCTCGAAGTTTCTAGGAAATGATGGGCTGTGCGGCACCTTGCTTTGACGTTTGCGAAAATGAAGGAGTTGGATATGCGTTCAGTGTCGAGGTGGTTGCTGGCGATCGTGTTGTGCGGATTTTCGATTCCGGAGCTCGTGGCACAGTGCCCACCCCGTCCCGCATCCGGTACGGTGGTGAACAACCCCTTCGCCATTTCCTCGCAAAATGGTGTTCTTTCCGCGGCATTTACTATGGCGCACTCGGTCGATAACAACGGCTATACCCACTATTGTTACAAGTACACGGCGAACAACCAGGTCATCGAGTCACCAACTCTGCGGGTCAATCCCGGGGACCAGTTCAAGCTCGACATCCTCGACCGCATCAAAGATAGCGACGCGACGACGATGGACATGGCGGCCTCGGATGAGAAGGTCTGCGGCGATAGTGGCGCACTAACAGTCGACTCTACGAACGTGCACTTCCATGGCATGGAGGTTCCTCCAACGTGCCATCAAGACGATGTGATTAACACCGTGATTCAGCCGGGCTCAGCCGGGTTTAAATACAACATGCAAATTCCGTCGGTTCAGCCGCCCGGGCTGTATTGGTACCACCCGCACATTCACGGCTTTACCGAGTTTCAGGTGAATGGCGGCGCGGCCGGCGCGCTGATTGTCGAGGGGATGGAAAAAGTTCGCCCCGAGGTTGCAGGGCTCACCGAGCGCGTCTTTGTCATTCGCCAGCAGTTTCTGGTTCCATGGGTGCCTGGTCCTTACCAGTTGACGATTAACTACCAGGTTGCGCCTATGCTTGGCGGCAATAATCCCGTCATCCAGATGAAGCCCGGTGAGAAGCAGTTCTGGCGAGTGGCAAACGCCACTCTGCAGGATTTCCTTCCGCTGCAGGTGCAAGTCAATGGCAAGGCAGAACCGCTGCAACTAATCGCATTTGACGGCTTCCCTCTCTCGCAGCCGAGATATCAGGATACGATTCTGATTCCGCCGGCGGGACGAGCTGAGTTTATCGTGCAAGCCCCGTCGAAAGGCCAAAGCGCCATCTTTTACACCAATGCCTATTCCACCGGCCCCACAGGAAATCCCGACCTCCAGCAAACGCTCGCCGATATTCAACTCAACGACAACGCTGCTGGCCCAACCATGCCAAAGGCACCCGCGTCCGCAGAAACGCTCAGCAGTTCCAACCTGGCGGATGTGCCGCCCACTGCACAGCGAAAGCTGTATTTCTCAGAGGAATTTGGCGGCACCAATGGCCCCATCCAGTTTTACATTACTGTGGACGGACAGAAGCAAAAAGTCTTCGAGCCGAACGAAAAACCTGTGATCACGACGAAATTAGGAGCGGTCGAGGATTGGACGATTGAAAATCGTGCCCTTGAGACCCATGATTTCCATATACACCAGATTCACTTCATGATGTTGGAGATAGATGGAAAACCAGTTGAGCATCAAGACATGCGCGATACGTTCGCAATTCCCTTCTGGGATGGCACAGGACCATACCATAGTATAAAGGTGCGAATGGATTTCCGGCCCCCGCAGATCGCAGGTACGTTTGTATTTCACTGTCATATCCTGCTGCACGAGGATCTCGGCATGATGCACAAGATCCTGGTCGAGCCATAAGTAACCGGCTATCGATCTTGAGAACACAAGCGGCTCACGGAATGGAGTGGGCTATGCAATATCATTCATATTGACAAGCAAAGCTGCTCCGACGAAAATTTCTTCTGTTGGCTGCGCGTTTTGGTTTTCCTGGAAATCCTGGGGTAAGTAAACATGAAAACTGGTATCCGCCCGCGGCTTGTGACGGTATTAATAACTGTGTTGTCGCTTGTTGTTGCCGCTGCCGCCCAAATTCCTGATGGAGACCGGCTTCCTTATTCAGGCGGCCTACTGGTTGGCCGCGCCATTGCTAGCGGCCAGATGCAGCGTCCTGACCACTCGGTGCCGGATGCCTTCGCAATCAAACCACCGACAGTGACTTGCACTCCGCAGCCTTGCGTTTTGCCGAACATCCAAGTCTCGCCCCCTCCGGATACAACCCCACGTAACGAAACGACGGTTGTCGCGAATCCGGGAAACAGTCAGCAGTTGTTGTCAAGCGCCAATGACTATAACTGCGACAATCTGACAGGGCTGTTTGTCTCTACAAATGGCGGATCTAGTTTTACCGAGACCTGTATGAATGTGGCAGCAGGCTACACGGGGGCCGGCGAACCGAGTGTGGCCTACGATTTGTCAAGCAACAAATACATCGCGGGGGTACAGTTAGACTCTTTGGGTAACGGCGCCATAGCGATCCAGAAGAATTTTGGCGCCGCCTCGATTGCGGTACCCGCGTTTTTCGCTGGGGGATCGGCCGACAAGCCCTGGCTACACGTCGACACCACCTCTACCAGCCACTATAAGAACCATTTGTACATCTCCGCCACGCAGTTCGACCCGTCAAACAATTCGGAGATTACGGTATCGCACTCCGCAAATGGCGGAAAGAGCTTCACCACCGTTGCAGTCGACGCGGAACAACTCTATCCCATAGTCGATCAGTTCAGCGATCTTGCCATCGGTAGGGACGGGGCGGTTTACGTCTCGTGGATGCGCTGCACTGCCAACGGTCCGGAGGGGGATTGCGGCCACACGACGGCTACTCTGCTGATTTCCAAGTCCACCGACGGGGGCATGACGTGGTCAACAGAGAGCCCGATCGCAAGCGCCGCCCTGACGAAAGACAGCTGCGGGGCATTCTTCGGCTGTCTGCCTAACACTCACGAGCCTGTGAGCGAGATTCCGGTAATCGCGATTGACAACAGCAGCGGCCCCCACGCGGGCACTCTATACGCCGCCTTCTACAACTGGACTGGAGCTTACATGGTGGAAGAGGTCGCGCATTCCACAGATGGGGGCGCCACCTGGTCCAAGCCGGTGCGGGTGACACCGCTAACAGACAAACACGATCAGTTTTTCAATTGGATGCGCGTCAGCAGCAAAGGAGTCCTGGGAGTCACATGGCTTGATCGCCGGAATGACCCTGCCAATATTAACTACGAAGCGTATGCCGCGTTTTCCACCAATGGGGGCGTCAGTTTTCAAACGAATAAAAATCTCGCAAAGGCGCCTTCGAATCCGCTCAACGACGGTTTCAACGGTTACTTCATGGGCGACTATACGGGGAGTAGCTGGTACGGCGAGAAGCTATACTTCACTTCCTGTGACACCAGCAACGGGATTTCCTGCCAGGACGAATTGTATGGGTACTTCAACGCACCGTGACGATCTTCCCTCCTGAGGATCAAGTTGGAGCCATTCGGCTTGCACACTTTCGTCTCTACCAGTAAGGATTGGCGCATGCTACTGTAGTGTTGCCCCGAGTGCTTCCACAACTGGCCTCTGCCAGAAACCCTTAAGTTCGGAATAATTTCGGAACAATCAATGAGACACGCCATCCTGTGTTTTCTATTCTTTCTGGCTTCGTGCTTCGCGCAAGGTCAAACCGTTACCACGTTCGAAGGGATCGATGACTCCCAGGTCCCGAATCCGCAGCTAGACAATGATCCCAACGGAGCAGTTGGCACCAAGCAGTATATGGAATGGATTAACGTCTACTATCAGGCCTTCGATAAAGTCACCTTCGCTCCCGTGTGGCTGACTCCCCAGCCTGGCCCCACGCCTTGGGTGAATAACGGCGTAAACGACTGCTCGGCGGTGGGTGGGGACGGCGTCGTCATCTTCGACCGCATGGCTTCGCGATGGGTGATCGCTTTCCATACATCCCCGGCTAATGACAATTATTACTACTGCATTGCCGTCTCTAATACCGACGATTTAACCTCTCCAACCCTTGACTGGTACACGTATGAATTCTTCCTGAACCCAGTCCTGGGGCAGAACTCGAATGGCCAAACCTACTTTCCTGACTGGCCCAAGATTGGCACATGGGCAGACGCTTACTACGCCTCTTTCGATCTGGAAGACGTTGCCCAAAAGCATCTGAACATCGGGAGCCTGGTTTGTGCATTCGATCGAACGAACATGCTGATCGGAAACCCGAATCCCAATCCAATGCAGTGTTTTTCGGATCCCAATCCGATTCCGACGAACGGCACGCTGTTTCTTTCGCACAGTCTCATTCCCGCGGACGTGGATGGGACGACGCCTCCGCCAACCGGCCGGGATGAATTCCTGGTTAGCATTCAAAATCCCCCTAACGACGGCAAGACAATCACATCCAACAGCATTAACTTATGGGACTTCCACGTGGATTGGGTAACTCCGACCAACTCGACCTTCACCAACACTCCGCTCGCAGTTTCGACGTATACGCCTGGGTGCTACACAGCGGCGGAGATATATAACACTTACTGTGCTCCGGAAAAGACGATCAATCCGATCAACAACGCTCACTTTCACGTGGACACGGTTGGCGACCGGCTCATGCCGCGAATGGACTACCGGAATTTCGGTAGCTACGAATCGTTCCTCGTGAGCCACACGGTGCGGGTCGGTAAGAACACAAGTGTGCAGACTGGAGTCCGGTGGTATGAGCTGCGCGGCAGCGGAACCCCGGCAGTTTTTCAGGAAGGTACTCTCTCTCCCGACACCAGCCTCTTCCGCTTCATGCCAAGCATCGCTCAAGATCAGCAAGGCGACGCCGCCGTCGGCTATAGCGTATCCAGCGCATCCAGCCACCCGGGGATTAAAGCCGCCTGGTGGAACCTCGGCCATGCCTTCTCGCCCACTGAAGTCTTAGTCCAGACGGGCGAGGGCGATGAGGAGAACAGCAATGAGTGGGGTGACTACACGAGCATGACGGTTGACCCCATCGACGGTTGCACGTTCTGGTATGTAAACGAGTATCTCCCCACCAATGAGATTGGACCTCCGCCGAATCGCAATACGCGGATCGCCAACTTCAAAATTCCGACTTGCGGAGCCGGGATTACGCCGATCAATTTTGTCCAAGTGGCGGATGCCGCGCCCACGTCGAATCACTCCGTAGTGGCGGTGACCTATCCTCAATCGCAGACCCAGGGCGACATGAACATCGTCGTGGTGGGCTGGCATGATATGGTTTCCACCGTAACATCGGTAACCGACAGTCTTGGCAATAGCTACAATCTGGCAGTGGGTCCGACTACTGGCGATCTACTGAGGCAATCGATCTATTACGCCCCGAACATCAATTCGGGTGTTAACACTATCACTGTGACATTCAACCGCGCAGCGGTTCGTCCCGACATCCGCATTCTCGAGTACAGCGGTCTGGATCCGGCAAGCCCGTTCGACGTAGCTGTCGGTGCCCACACGCAAAGCGTGCTCGCTAATAGCGGATCGGTAACCATCAACTTTAACTCCGAACTTCTTTTCGGGGCTGACATGGCGGCAAACACGCAAGGACCCGGCGCCGGCTACACTTCGCGCGTCCTTACTCCGGATGGCGATATCGCGGAAGACAACATATCCAGTGCCACGGGAAGCTACCAAGCAACCGCGCCGTTGACAGCCAAGGGCCCATGGGTTATGCAGATCGCTACCTTCAAGGCGGCTGGACAATAGGCCGGCAGAGCCTAACAGGGTGCGGAAAAAAAGCCGCGTTTCAGGCTTCAGTGACCCTTAGTTATTACGGCGTGGCTCAAGCCGAGCCCTCCTAACAAGGTCAAACCCAGGGTTTTTCTGCAGCCTGCTGAAGCTGGTGCTGACGAGTAATTCAACTAGCGAGTCGGCAATACGATCATTGATCTAGATCCAGCATCGACAATGGTCGACACAAGCCATCCAGGGAAAATATCATTCTGGCAAAGCGCGTCATCTTTAGCGGCGCTCTGCGGTAAGAAATGGGCCTTCTTGCCGGTAGAGGCAGTTAAGAAAAGGCATAGCCGAAGCGGCTGTGCCTTGCCGGTTGTAAAGCGAATAGTGCTAGAGCGGCCGCGCCGCGGGCTAGCTGCCGACGAACGCATGAAGCCGGTGGCGTTGTTGGGGGCTAAGAAAAGGCACAGCCGAAGCGGCTGTGCCTTTGTTGTGAAGCGTTGTGGTTAGTTAGAACGGCCGTGCCGGGCTAGCTGTCAAGGACAGCATGAAGCCGGTGGAGTTGTTGTCGAGAGCGGGTGACGAGGAATCCTCGGCCAGCGTGCAGGACGACTTGCCATTCGCCTTTTTGGAGGTGGTTACGTCAACGATCGCTACCGCGTTAAATCCCTGCGCTCCGCCAGATTCGGCAACGTAAACGTTGCTGCCATTGCCGGTGCTCTGGGTGCTAAGGGCTGCAGCGTAAAAATAGTCGGTCTCAAAGTTCTTGAACGTGCCACTGGTGCAGGAGGCGCCAATGGTGCCGTTTGTCGCGTTGAAAAATGCAGCGGTGACCTGGCCGTCAATGTCGAGCGACGTGTAAACGACGGTCATGTCAGGGCTAAACCGTACATACTGGTTGTAGCATTCCCCGTTGCTGCAGGTTCCTAGTCCGGTGTAATTTACCCCGTTGCTCAACCCTGCCGAACCCAGTTGATAAACTTCGAGTTCGGTGGTGCCCCCGCCGTCGTTAATGTCCGCGAAGACCGCGTATTTGCCGTCAGCGCTGATGTCTGCCGCAACCGGGATGCCAGTGTTGGCGCTGTAGCCGACGGAGAGCTGCAGGTCAGTGGGTTCGCCATTCGGCGTGGGTACGCCGTGCGAGACATCCCAAGACCCAATGGAGCCGTCTGCGAAGGCAGCTACCAAGCGCCCGAAATGCGCCTCAAAGCCATCGATGATGCCGCCGTTCATACCGAATACTGGCCCAATGCTGGTCTTGTATTTCAGGATGCAGCCAGGCTGCTCGGTGAAGGTGCCAATCGTTTCGGAGGCACTGTAGTTCGCATACAAGTAGTTGACTTTCGCGGTCAGGCCGATACCTAAGCTCGCACCGCTATCGTTGGGGCCGCCCTTGAAGTTGCCGGTAACTGTTAGCGTGGCGAGATTGATGCCGGCGATGTCACCCGAGTCCGCATCGGCAATGTAAGCGCAGTTGCCATATTTCAAACTGTGGGCCACGGATGCGCGGGGCAGGCCGAAGTATCCGCCGCCGAATCCCGTGCCGCCGGTCGAGATGGTTGTTTTCAGAGTAAGCGTGTTACCGCTTATCGTGTAAACGGTCGCGGTGTTCGCAGCACCACTGTTATCGTCGTTGGTAATAACGTAGTTGTTCGCAGCATAGCTAGCCGAACTAAGGGCGGCTACGACCGCAACTGCTACCAGCAGAGTGGACAATCTTTTCATCACATTTTCTCCTTAAGGATTTTGTTATCTTCCGTTAATCGAGACGAACTTTGCCACGCGGGGCAACCGGACCTCGCGACATCTCTTACCCCCGAAGAAACGCCACGTTGCACTGCGAAAGGGCCTAAAGTTCACCTAGGCCGATTGTAGAAACGCACAACCCAGAATCTGGATCATGCAAGCTCAGCTCCTGGTCTGAAAGCGAACGGGCCGAATCTTATTGTAAGAATCGGGGGCTGTCAACGTGAAAGATTTTGCAACCGCTCGTCCGTCAAGGGAAATGGCCGATCATTGCATCGCGTTCCGATGAATTCGCACGCCAACCGATCAAGACCCGAGTTGAGCGCGTCCACGATTTCCTCAAGGACGCTGCAGCGCCCATTCAAGCCTCGCCGCGTCCAGCGCCCCATCCAAATGGCTGCTTCGCTTTTTCGCAGGCCTATGCGCGTTCCAACATTAAACGCGAGACTGTCGTTTGTAACGAAACCGTAACATGATTAGGCAGGTGAGCTAAGCAGAACGACGGCGCAAAACGTTTTGCCGGCATATGGCCGAAAGTACCACTTAGCCAATGGCTCGGGAGACCAAAGTCTCTGCCACGGAGTGACGTGCGCGTAGCGGTCTCGAGACGTTTCCTGATCAGCTCTCCAAGATTGGAGCAGGACGCGGCGCAGCGAGTTGCGAGGGACCTTACGAACCGAGAGATTGTCGGAGATGCCAGTCTGAGCGAGCACACACGTTAGGAATTACATCTTCAGGTTTTTTCAAAAGCTCGGGAACTCCACGCGGGTTGAACTGGTCCTGCATAACGCAAGCATCGGTAGAGCCGCAAGCGGACGTGCGCTAAGCGTGACGCGCAAAGCTCTCCCGCGCACTCGATCCGGCACGTTCCTAAGTAAGAAGGTACGGCTGCCCGCTGCCAGCTGCCGGACGATAGTCGGAACGTTGCTTTCTGAGCAGTACTCGCGCATCCAGCGAAGCTCAATTCAGACGTCGTGCCGGCACAAGCCGCCTCGCACCGCATCTTCCTACGGCGTACCAGTCCCCTTACTGTCCCGTACCGTGTAAGACCGCACTGTTGGGAGCGTTAAGGTCACTGTCTTCGAACGTAACCGAACCTGTTCGCGAACCCTGCTTCGTCGGGGTAAAGGTCACAGATACTTGGCACTGGGACCCGGAGGAAAGCGACGAGGGGCAATCGTTAGTTTGGGCAAAATCTCCTGTGGAAAAGATTTTGCCGAAGTTTACAGGATTCGAGCCGTATGCGGTCAGCGTGACAGTTTGCGGCGGGCTGGTTTGGCCCACTGGCTCAGACGGGAACGTCAACTCACCTGGAGAATAAATTAGCGACGAGCCATAGCCACGGAAATAAATCGTATGAGGACTTCCGGGATCGCTATCGACAATGGTGACAACTCCTGCTCTGTATCCGCCATCAAGCGGAGAGAAGGCCACGTCGATGTTGCAGCTTCTTCCTGCCGGCAGCGACTTGGGACAGTTGTTGGTCTGGCTGAAATCGCGCTCCGTGGTGATACTGGTGATGTTCAGTGCAACGGAGGCTTGATTCTTCAGGCTGAAAGAATGGTGCTTGGGGTGGCCGAATGGCACCGTCCCATATTCAAAAATACTTGTGTCAATGGCAACGTTGCTCCCCATACCTGTCAACTGAATCACCTGAGGACTCGTGGGGTCGCTATCTTTAATCGTCAGCGTGCCAGGTTTCGATCCCGCAGCCGTCGGTTTAAACACAATGTTGACCTGGCATTGCCCCATGGAGGGAACAGTCGAGCCACAGTTGTTGCTGGTTGAATAATTGGCCGACGCTTGCATGCTGGAAATTGTCAGATCATTCGAGCGATTGTTAAACAGGTTCACCTGATTCTGGAGGGTTTGTCCCACAGCTACATTCCCAAAGAAGCTGGTGGACGCGATGAGCGGACAGGTTCGCGTGTTCAGCAAAAGGGGCGGCAATGGCGCTTGCGTGAAATCGAACATGTCCAGCATATTGTTGGCCTTCGCGTCCCGCTGGGTGAGCGAGGGAAGATTGAAGCGCGTCTCGATGAACTTGAGCATGGACGAGAATTCGAAGACATCGTGGGAAATGAGCCCGCTCTTTGCGTAAGGCGAGATGACCAAGACCCCGCTACGCGGGCCAAACCCGTAGATGTCAACCGCCGGTGGAGGCGGCACATGGTCGTAGACGCCGCCGAAGTCATCCCAAACGATAAAGACGACCGTGCTGTCCCAGTCCGGCCCCTGCATGATCGCGTTAAGCTGGTCCACAACCCAGTTCTCTCCGAAGCACAGACTATGCGGGGGGTGATCCGTCCTTTCTTGCCCGGCTACCAGCCAGGTTACCGACGGGAGATTACCAGCCAGTGCATCCGAAGCAAACTGGGTGTAGGGAAGCACGTTCGCCTTCCACTCTGGACCCTCGCGGATGTGCTTGATGGCATCGTAGATGTTGAAGCCATAGCCCGACTCGCTGAATGTCGGCGCATAGGATTTCCAGGAGATCCCCGCATTGTCCAGTAAGTCGGCCATGGTGGTTACGTTGCTGTAGCACGGGTAAACGTTGAAGAATATCCCTTGCGGAGTCTCGGAATGCGCGGACCAATTACTCGGAGCGTCGCAGCCCCAAGTGTCGCCACCGGGCTTTGGGCCACGCGGGATGTCAATCGCCTGCATACTCTGAGCAGCAATCGTAAACAAATGGGCAGGATAGCTGTCGGATGGGATGGAAGAAAACATTTCGTCGCCCAAGGCGAAATAACGTGCATAGGCAAAGTAGTTGGGAATGTCCGCCTCAACCTGCTGGGAGAGGGAAAGATAGTCGCCATTACGATTACCATCGATGACCAGGTCGAAGGCATCCATCTTCCCACCGTCGATCGCGACTCTCGCGGACTTTGGTCCGTGGTCTGGATCGCGTGCATACTGGTCCTCGCCGTGTACCAGCGTAATCGTCTGCCCAGTGGAGATGGGCGCAGATGTAGCTCCATTCGCGCCGGGAAATGTGCCGAACAAATTATCGAAGGTACGATTCTCGCGAATGAGCAGAACGATGTGCTGAATTTGAGTAATGTCTTTCTTAGTCTGTTGCGCCCCAGCCCGTGGCTGACCCATTACGAAGAGCAACAGTGCCATCAGGGCGACAACCGGCACAGTTTTTGCTCGGTCTTCGAAGCGGCTCCGCAGAAGCGCACATCGGATGGGTACTGAAAAGTTGGCTGCTAAGATGTTGCCGCCCTGCATATTTCACCTCCAAGAAAATATAGTGGCCGTTAATTCAGCGAGTCGAGACCGGAAAGCGCTGGAATAGCAGTTGGGGAACCCCGAAAACAACAATAACGAATTGTATGAAAAACTTGACCGCTGTCAAGGAGTCCAAATACTCGGTAGTGTCTAAAATGTGCAGATTCTCCTCGAGGGGCCTAATCTTCAAAGACCAAGGACTGTGATTCCTGAGTAGCGTCGGAGGCCACGGTCTCGAATCTTCTGCGGTTCTGTGGCTGGCGGCTCCGCAGAAGCTTGTTTCGCCATGTTTTCCTCACCCAATCCAGGCAACCGGCGTGGCGGAGCAGCACGACAGAACACCGGTTTATGAGATGGACGGCCGTGTGCAAAACGTTCAATTGGATGCCGCGCAACGTGGGCGCAAAAATCTGCGTGGGCGCTTCGGCACGCCGCACATCACAGAAACATTCGCGGAGCTGAGTGTTGCCCCTGCCGAAGTCGATGCTCTCGATGTCTTCGTCGCGAAGGTCCTCCAGGATACTGAGAAACAGAAAAATTCCAGGCGAGGCCTCGCCGTACAACGGGTCGTAGGCCACATGGTCCGCGTGCAAGCAGCGTTGGTAGAGGACGCCCGCCCAGAAGGCAACCGGCTTCCCTTCAAGATAGAGAACATACGCTCTCAGCCAGCCGTTCTCGGCAGCAATCGCCATTTTCTCGCGGGCCTGCGGCGTATCGGAAAAACCGAACCCTAATTGCCGTTTCGCCGTTTTGCTGGCTATTTGTTCCATGTCGAAGACAGCCGTATTGAGTTCTGCAAGCGACCGGTAACACTTCACCTGGACTTTGCCGGGAAAGAGCATGAAGACTTTTTTGTATTTGCGGCGTAACTTGGAGCGTTGGCTCCTGCCCAAGCTCATGAGGAATGCATCGAGGCCGTGGGGAAACTTCATAAGCCAACGATGCTTCAGACAACGAGAGTGATCGCGCTGAAGGAAACCGGGCAAGCGGATCGCCTGCTGGTATAGGGAAGATTTGACATCGAGGTGTTGCAAGACTGCAAAGTCGGCTTCTCTCTCCGCCAGCGACCGCATTATCTCCCGCACTAGGTCCGCACAGTTCTGTTCGGAGGCATTCCCACGCAAGCCGCCGTGCACAAATTCGATAACTTCAACTTCCCGCTGGCAGACGGTGAGATAGCCAAGTTTAAAGAGCATTTTCTTGCGCTCGCGCCGCCCGATCAGAATTGACTCCGGAATTTCGTTTCGTGTGAGCAGAATGACGTAGGGTTGCGCACTCAATTTTATGGCGGAGGAGAAAAGGTCGAAATCCGACTCCCGGGCGCCTGGCCAAGACTTCCAAATCGAGCGCAGAGTCTCCAGTTCGTCAAAAACGCGGAAGGTATGAAACGCTAGACCATGCGCCCCGGACCCTGAGTTCACAATGAGCGGCGCTAGGCCCGACTCTCTTGCGGCAAACCTCGTCTCGAGTTCTTTCTCTGCCAAAGGCATTAGTTCTCTATCGCAGCGTCAGAATTTCAGAAGTAAGGGGAAAGAATTTCTCAGAGCGCTACTCAAGACACACAAAGGGGGAGAAGAAAGCAGCTCTAGCTCCTCGTACCCTGCAGGTGAATTGCCGATTCGCCAACACCTGCTGACCGTCCACTGCCGCAGTCGCCGACTAAGTCCACCGTTCACAATGGGTTACGCGAATTGGATGAAATGCCGAATGCCCGGTAAAAACAGAGCGACCCTGTTCCTTGCAAGTCTGCAACTTCTTAGCCAATTGGACTGAGGATTTACACACAGTGGCGACTGCCGACACTCACGCGGCCCACTGTGACTGAAGCTCTCGGGTGCCTTCTTGCTTGTGCAGAAACATAATGAGGGGTGCAAATTCCTGCATCTTGACTGGAGCCGCCACCTAGCCCATATTGTTGAGCTAACCGCGCGGGATCCGAATCCCTGTGCTTGGCGGGCTCGATCAGCTCGGGCTGCCGCTCATATCACTGTCATTCATAGCGATCATGATGACATTCAAGAAATGATGAGATAAGAAATGAATAAGATAAAGACGACGCCGAAGGCCGAACCCCCTCGGGGCTCAATCGGAGGTTCGATGAAGATCTCACGGTATGATCAGGGATGGCTCTCACCAGCCAAACGGAGCCTTCTGAGTTTGGTGCTGCTTGTGAGCCTCGGCACTGCCCGAATGCACTCTCAGTCTGTGACAGCCTCGCTAGGTATCGGCACTTCTCCGCAGGCGATTGCCGTGGACACGGTGACGGACAGGGTCTATGTAGTGGGAAATGGCACTAGCAGCAACGTGACGGTGATCAACGCGGCCAGCAACGCCACTGTTTCCACTGTCACCGATCCCAATGCACAGGGATCGGTTGCCATTGCGGCGAATCCGCTAAGCAACAAATTCTATGTTGCAAACTATCAGAGCAACAACGTCACGGTAATCGCCGGACTCGCTTATAGCGCGACTGTGACTGACCCCAATGCTCAGGGGCCCACTGCAGTTGCAATAAATCCGGTGACGAACAAAATCTACATAGCGAATTACACCAGTAATAACGTTACAGTCATTAACGGCACGACGAACGCCACCACCACCGTAACCGATCCACACGCGGTTCAGCCTATCGCGATAGCAGTGAACCAGCTAACCAACAAGATCTACGTAGCAAACTACGGCAGCAGTAACGTCACAGTAATTGACGGCGTCACGAACTCCACTACCACCGTCACTGATCCCAACGCGAAGACCGCTTGGGCCGTTGCCGTCAACCCGGTCACTGACACAATTTATGTGGCCAACGGCAACAGCAACAACGTAACCGTAATTAACGGAGCCAATAGTACTGTCGCCGCGACGGTCGCCGACCCGAACGCAAGTCACCCCAACGATCTGGCAGTCAACCCTGTCACCAACAAAATCTACGTATCCAACGTATTCAGCGGCAATGTCACCATGATCGATGGCACCACCAACCTCACGACGACAATCAACGATCGCAACGCGACCGGATGTGCGGCGGTGGCGGTAAATTCCCTGAACAACCAGATTTATGTAGCAAACAAGAATAGCAACAACCTGACCGTCATCGACGGTGCGAGCAACAACACGACCACTCTCACCGACCCGAATGCTCTCTTCCCTTGGTTCGTGGCAGTGAACCCGGTCACCGACAAGGTCTACGTCGCTAACGAGAATAGTAACAATGTGACAGAGGCTGACGGCGCCACCAACCTGACAAGCAGCATCACGTTGGCCAAAGCCCACCGGCCGCGCGCCGTAACTGTGAACCTGGCCACAAACAAGGCCTACGTCGCCTACGCGGGGAGTAATAACGTGATGGCGATCGCCGGCAGCAATAACGCCACACTGATCACGGATCCTAAAGCCAAGAGCCCGCAAGCCCTGGCAGCAAATCCGATGACCAACAAGATTTACGTGGCAAACGTTGCCAGCAATAACGTGACCGTGATCAACGGAGCTACCAACGCTACTACCACGATTACTGATCCCAACGCCCAAGGGCCGACTGCCGTGGCCGTGAATCCGGTTACGAATCTGATCTACATCGCGAATTATCTCAGCAATAATGTGACCGTGATCAACGGAGCTACCGACGCTACCACGACCGTGACTGATCCGAATGCGAAGGGACCTGCGGCCATTGCAATAAACCCGGTAACTAACACGATTTATGTCGCGAATGAAGACAGCAACAACGTAACCGTCATAAATGGGACGACCAAAGCTACAGCTACCGTGACAGATCCGAATGCGATTGAACCAGCGGACGTGGCGGTGAATCCGGCGACAAACCTGATTTATGTGGCCAATGGCAGCAGCAGTAATGTCAGCGTCATTAATGGGGCCACCAATGCGGTTACTACTGTCACTGATCCCAACGCCGCGGGGTCGTACAGTGTGGCAGCGAACTCGACGACGAATCAGATCTATGTAGCCAACTACCGCAGCAACAACGTAACGGTGATCAATGGGACCAGCAACCTCACTACGACAGTCTCCGACACGAATGCAAGGGGACCTTGGCATCTCGCGGTCAATCCCGTATCCAACAAAGTGTATGTGGGCAACTATCTGAGCGGTAACATTAGTGTGATCGATGGAATCACAAATAGCACTTCTACAGTTGTCGACGGAGACGGATACGAAGTCCTCGACGTTGCCGCAAATCCGGTGACTGGGCACATCTACGCCGCCAACTGGGGAAGTGGATACGTGACCGCGATCGCCGAGCAGCAAGTGCAGTCAATCCCGGTCACCGCGACCATCAAGGCGTTGCCGGGCAACCAGACCAACAATCCGACGCCAACCTTCACGTTCTCGACCGCGGACACTTTCGAACCGAACAAGACCGGGGTGAACAACCTCCTCTTCCTGACCGACACCTGGCAGGGGCCGTGGCGCGGTGCCGCGAACAAGGGTTCCGGCAACTTCCAAGGCAAGGTCGTTACGCCATTACAGTTCGGAGTTCATGTGCTTTATGCCTATGCCACCGACGGCCAGGATGCTACCTCCGTGAGCACCGGCGAACATAGCAATCCCCTCGTGGGCAACATAAAGGCGTACGTTTTCCTAGTGTACTAAGCGCGTGATAAACCGGAATTGCGGAAGAATCAAATCTATTGTCTCAATAAAGAACGCTTATGAAACCTTTGCCGGCAGTTCGAAGCACACTTTTCGGGATCGTTGTCGCTGTGACTCTTGGAGCTTTCGCGGTCTGCCAAGACGGAACCGAGATAAGTCCGGCTGAGGTGATTCCTGAGGCTTTCCACGCTACGTCGCTTCCCCTTCAACAGGTCATCCCCGGCGCCTCGCATACCCACCCGGTAGTGGCAGGCGGAGGAGGAAATGGTACTCGTTCGACAGTCATCGAATTGAGTTTCGACGGAATCGGTTCTTCTCCAGGCAAGTTAACGGCCGATACCAGCGGCGCCGTGGGAGCAACACAATACGTTCAGTCCGTAAACACCCAGTTCGCGGTTTATGACAAGGTTACGGGAGCACTTGATCTTGGACCGGTGAAGCTGAATTCGGTGTTCGCGGGATTTGGGGGACCATGCCAGAATTCCGACCTGGGCGATCCCAGCACTCAGTATGACAAGGCCGCAGGTCGCTGGGTGTTGAGCCGGCACACTTCGGGTCCGCCTTTCTACGAGTGCTTTGCAGTTTCCACCACCTCTGACGCCACTGGGAGCTACTATCTGTACGCGTTCGAACTACCTGCCAGTTATTGGCCCGACTATCCAAAGGTAGGGGTGTGGCCGGACGCGTACTATGTGACGTTCAACCTGCAGAACCAAGCCAAGAATTACGGGGCCGTCGCCGCGCAGCCTTGTGCGGTCGACCGGAACTCCATGCTGACAGGTGCCGCTGCCACCATGATCTGTTTTCAAGTTACTGCCAAGGGACACGACCTGACCATCCTTCCCTCGGATTTAGACGGTGCGACTCCCCCTCCGGCAGGAGCGCCCAACTACTTTTTGGGGCTGAGTACAAACTCGCTACACCTTTACAAGTTCCATGTGGACTTCCAGACGCCAACCAACTCCAGCTTCAAAGGTCCAAAGGTTCTAACCGTGAAGAACTTCGGGGAGGCCTGCGGCGGAAAAATCTGCGTCCCGCAACTGGATACGAACGAGTTATTGGATTCGCTTGGCGACCGTCTCATGAATCGGGTTGCGTATCGCAATTTCACCACGTACGACGTGCTGGTGGCCACCCACTCTGTTGCGGTCGGGAGCCCTGCCATTGCCGCGGTCCGGTGGTATGAGATTCGCAATCCTGAGGGGCCCCAGACAATCTATCAGCAAGGCTCGTTTCATCCCGATGCCAGCTTCCGCTGGGATGGCAGTATCGGGATGGATCAGGCAGGAGACATTGCGGTAGGCTACAGCGTCTCCAGTACTACCCTGCATCCGGCAATCCGCTACAGTGGCCGTGTGCCCACGGACCCCCTGGGCACACTGGAGCCAGAAGCAAGCATCATCGAAGGCGGAGGATCCCAGCAACCCAAGAATCCTTTCTGGAATGATGTTACCAGCATGAGCATCGACCCAGTCGACGACTGCACCTTCTGGTACACCAATCAGTATTACCAGAAAAATGGCGTATACGAGTGGAGCAGCCACATAGCGTCGTTCAAGTTCACATCATGCCCTTGACAGGAGAATATCTTCCGCGTGGTGGCCCGTTTCAGATGTCATATAACTTAGCGATAATTATGACAAACCGGCTCCAGCACACTTGGCGGAGTCTTTTTTCCCTAATTGACGTATGGACTTTCTTCCCGTTGCGCGATTCGGGAGTAATTAGGTAGGATGGTCGGGCTCCTGACCTGCCCCCTGCTTTCGTTCACGTAAGAATACGACAACTTTCATCGGTCCCATCTCCGGTGTGAGCCGGGATGGGGGAGCGCGAGGGGCAAGGGATGGCGTTTGAATCCCTTGCCTCTCGCTCAGCTGTGTAGAAGCTCGCTGCCTGCGCCGCGGCAAACTCTTTCGGCGTACGGTATCCCAAACTGCTGTGCGGGCGCTCTTCGTTGTACTCGGTCTTCCACGCTGCGATCTTCCGCCGCGCATCGAACAAGTTCTGAAACCAACTCACGCTCAAACATTCATCCCGCAGCCGTCCGTGAAAGCTTTCGACCCGCGCGTTCTGCGTCGGCTTGCCCGGTTGAATGTGCACCAACTCGATCTTTCGTTCCACGCACCACGCCAGAAAATGCCGGCTCGTCAGCTCTGGCCCGTTGTCGCAGCGGATCGTTGCCGGCTGCCCCCGCTCGGCCACGATCCCATCCAACACCCGCGTGACTCTCCGGCTGGCAAAGCTCGTATCCACTTCCAAAGCCAAACACTCCCGCGTGTACGCATCCACCACGCTCAGCACCCGGATCGTCCGCCCGCACGCCACCGCATCGTGCACAAAATCCAGCGCCCACTCCTGGTTCGCCGCTGTCCGCGCCAGCAGCGGTTTTCCCTCGCGCACACAATGTTTCCGTTTCTTCCGCCGAATCATCAGTCCGGCCTCGCGATATACGCGATGCACTCGCTTGTGGTTCACATGCTCTCCCGAGCGACCCAGCAACACCTGCAGCCGCCGATACCCGAAGCGCGGCTTCTCCCGCGCCAACTCCATCAGCTTCGTCCGCAGCGGTTCATCCGTGCGCCGCGACCGATAGCGGTACGTCGCCACCGCCATCCTCATCACCCGGCACGCCCGCCGCTCACTGAAGGCATACTTCTCTTGCACCTGCTCGACAGTCGCCTTCAGGACCGCGAGCTCCACCCGTTTTTTTCAATCACCCACTGCAGCGCATCCTTGTCCAGACTCAGATCCGCCACCAGCTTCCGCAGCCGCGTGTTTTCGTCGCGCAGCTGCTTGGCTTCCTGCGCCTGGCTCACATCCATACCACCGTACTTCGCCTTCCAGGCGTAGATCGTGTGCTTCGACACGCCCACTTCCCGCGCCACGTCTTCCGCCTTGCGCCCCGCCTCCAACTGCTTCAGCGCCCCGATTATCTGCGCTTCGGTGTGCCTGCTCTTCGACATACTCCTTCCCCTTTCCTTCGTCCGAAATCATACTCGGACTTGTTCGGAAAACGGGGAGCAGGTCAGGGCGAGAGCGGTTTGAGTCTGGCGAGTGGTGTGCGCCCGGAACCAACCCGATGGTGCTGGTACAAAAGGTCAAGCCTAACCGCGTACTAGCGATGATACAGAAAATCGCCATAAGCTGAGATAATGCGTCAGTGGACGTCACCAATCGCGACCACAGGTAACCGGATCCCGGCTGTCAACCGGGAAAAGCGCAATCGCTTGTAGATGTTAAACGCGGGGAACAATTTACCTGAAGCCGTGTTAGATCATCCAGACCTGGAACTTGAGCCTCGTGAGGCGAAAGAAGTGGGGAATCTTCCAGTATTTCGAAGTCGATTTGCGGCCCTGGGAACGTTTCTGATTTTATTGGGCGTTCTCTTTCTTCCGGGCTGCAGCGGCGTGTCAACAAAGTCAGACGTGCAGCCTCCGGCAGTAGTTGCAAGCGTAAGCGTGACACCCATGACGGCCACTATCACCGTCGGGCAAACG
This sequence comes from uncultured Acidobacteriaceae bacterium, assembly GCA_963702775.1. GTDB lineage: Bacteria > Acidobacteriota > Terriglobia > Terriglobales > Acidobacteriaceae > Sulfotelmatobacter. The sequence continues at coordinate 98,522 of CAVPDX010000008.1, read as the reverse complement.
CAGCAGTTCACAGCCGTGGCCAAAGATGCCAATGGAAATGTCATCAACGGAGTGGTTTTCACCTGGAGTTCGGATGCAACTCCGATTGCCACGGTAAACAGCAACGGACTGGCTTCGGCCGTAGCTCAAGGCACGGCGCACATCACAGCCGCGGCGAATGGTGTGAATGGCACGGCTACCCTGACCGTGAACCCATCGACGATTGCAAGCATAACTGTGACACCGGCGACGGCCACCCTCAACGTGGGGCAAACGAAGCAGTTCACAGCCGTTGCCAAGGATGCCAAGGGAAACGTCATCAACGGAGTGAATTTCACCTGGAACTCGGATGCAACTGCGATTGCCACGGTAAACAGCAACGGATTAGTAACTGCCGTGAGCCAGGGCACCGCACACATCTCAGCGGTGGCAAGCGGAGTGACCGGATCCGGCACTCTGACGGTGAACCCACTTGGAGCAAACGCGATACCCGCGTCGTTCTACGGATTCACTATCAATGACCCTTGTTCCATCTCGAACACCAGGCCGGATGGCAGTAGTTGTAACAACCCGGAGTCGCACACCTTCCCTGCACTCCCGCTCACCTGGTCCCGGTCGTTAGGCGAAAGTTACATAAAGTGGAATGACATCGTGCAGTGCGATCCAACCGGGAGCGTGTGTCCTGTTCCTGGATCAGGTTGCAGCAAGGATGGGCTAGGCCCCGGCGGATCGCCATGCCCCAGCGCTGACCTCGTGCCAAATTGCGTTCCGAACGCCAAGTCTGCCGATGATCCGACAAACTGTGCGTATCTCTGGCTAACCTTCGACTTCTATGCCACCCAGTTTACCGCTCACTCTGTCGACTTCATGTACGACGCATATTACACGCCCGACTATCTGAGCGTTCGCGGATCCCGCTGCACGGCCAACGGACAAGCCGACTTTGGAGCGGACCCCACGTGCATTGCCGCGGTGGACAGTTGCGGCGGGGGCACGGGCTTCTCCTGGGGTTGCGACCCGCCTTCCGACATCGACGCTATTCCGGGAAGCGGACTCGGGGACGGCACCAATCAGAACTTCAAGTGGTTCGTGACCGCCTTCATGACACACCTGCAACAGAATGGTGAACGCATTGCCTACTGGGAGGTGTGGAATGAACCCGACGTCTGTAAGGAATGGAACCATAGCGACGAGAATGGCGTCGACTGCACAAGTGAAAACCCCGGTGGCGGGCCCAGTGTTGGAACCGCAAAACAGCTCGTGCGTATGGCACAGGACGCGCGCAGCATCATCCCAACATTCGACCCCAGCGTCATGATCAGCTCACCAGCACTTGTAGGTTTGCAGGGTCCAAATACTGCTGCGTATATGAACAAGATTCTGACTCTGGGCGGCTCTCAATTCGACGTGATTGGATTTCATGGCTACTACGCGAGCGGGAAAGGCGGTTGCCCGTCCAATTGCCCGATACCGGAAAATTGGCTGGAGCAGTGGAAAAGCGCAGTCAAGGTGATGAATGCCACGGGGCAGGGTTCAAAACCGGCGCTCAATACGGAATATAGCTGGGGCGCCGATACCAATGTGACCGATCCGGATATGCGAGCCGCACAAACGGCACGGCTTTTCCTGCTGCAGGAATCGTATTATCCGGCTCTTGCGCGCGAGTCCTGGTACGCAGAGGACTTCCCTATCAAAACCGGTGGCGGATCGGGGGAGTTTTGGGCATCGGGAGCAAACAACGAGCAGGACAATTGTACGGTGGGAGATACAGTGCAGGGCGGGTTCCGCTGTCCAGCAGGACTGGCGATGAATCAGGTCTACGAGTGGACGCTAGGGGCGACCTTTAACGGCTCGTGTAGCTGCTCAGGGTCTCAATGTTCGAACGCGCCTGAAGTAGGAGTTTTTCAGTGCGGCATCACCCGGTCAGGCGGCTATGCGGGTTTGTTTGTCTGGGATAGCTCGGCGACGACTTTCCCCTGCCAGAATGCCCCTTGCGGCTCGACGACATTCACCATACCAGCGGGATACACCACGGATTGGCAGGATCTGGATGGAAATGTGACGAAGTTAGGAGGCACCAAAACTGTGACGATCGGCGCCAAGCCCATCCTTATTGAAACTGTTCCCTAATGATGACGATAGTCTAGCCTTTACTTGTCACTTCCCTCTAACAAGATCGGCGAGAGGTCGACGTCCACCTTCGTATTGTGGTCGAGGCTGCGTTCCTCCCCATTCAATTGTTGGAGGTTACGCACTTTCCACTCCGCTGGTATACCCAGCTGCGCGCTACGGGCGGGATTCCACGCGATCCATTCCCGATAATCTGAGTCCCGGCTCAACTCGCAGACCCACGTACCCTGATCGTCTTGCGCGCAAGATCGCAGACGCGCACCCACGAGCCATCTTTGAATTAGGGCAAATGCCAAGGCGGGGGGCCGGGTCCGAGCATCGTCGGACTCGGTAAAAGCAATGCTGAGTTCCTGATTATCCCATGAATACCAGTACAGGCGGCGGACGCCAGCGGCCCAATCGAGAATATAGAGACGCGCCACATAGGCAGATTTCTCCCGTTCCGACGTGAAAGACTTATGTACGGGAAAGCAACATCCATTCTCGGTATCCCAGAGAGGCTTGGTGATGTTATTCTTCGCCATCACCCGCTGCACTTCGCGAATACGTTCCAAGATTGATTCAGGTTCAGCCGCTCCCATATAGAAGTGGTAACCGATGATATCGGCATAGTTAGCGCCGCCTAACTGGAAATACCGTTCCAACCAAGCTGCGCCGCCCGGACCTACCGCAGAAGGAGCCACGACCAAGGCCGCAGGGTCGACTTCTTTGATGATCAAGTATGCTTCCCGAGCCAGAATGATCATTTGCTCGGGAGAACCGGAATAATAATTCGTTAGATTGGGTTCATTCCAAATTTCGTAAGCCTCGACCCGCCCCTTGTAGCGAGTGACCAAGGTGCGTACGTAGTTCTGCCAGTCAGAGAGATTCTTAGGGGGAGCAGCGCCGCCCAGTGCGGGATTACGGCGTGAGCCTGCCGCTTCGCCAGGCCGGCTCGAGGCCCACCGTGGGGTTCGGCCCAACGTCAGCACGACGCCAACCTGATGCTTCCCGGCTAACTCAACACAGCGATCCAGAGTTGCAAACTGCCATACCCCCTTGCCGGGCTCCAGCTTGAGCCAGTTCACCGCGGCATCCCACAAGCGCCAACTCCCGAAAGGCACGCTCGGCCACGGCGTTGTGGTGGCTGCGCGGTGAATATGCAAACCGAAATAAGTTTGCGGGATTGGGTCGGGCGGAGGCGAGAGGCTGATGGAGTGAGAGACGTCCAACGATAAGGACCGAAAGCTTACAACAAGAATCAACGCCACACGCACGAATTGCCTGGTCGAGATCATCGTTGCTAGTCCCCGCTGGTAGAAACTCCAAATTTCCTCGCGCGGCTCAGAGCCGGGCGGAACTGGAGATTTTAGGCGCGGAGGGGAATCGGGATCAAGGAAGGGGTAATAAGGAGAGGAAAGAGTAGGATAGGGTGAAAAGGTAAAGTGGAGGGTAGGAATTTCCTACCCTCCTGTTTGCCCGAACCGACTACGGGTTCTGATTTTCCAGAAGGATGGGTTTGAGCCCGATTTGAACCGTTTCCCCTGGAGATATCGGATAGACCGCTCCCGTAATATCCCTGTATTGAATGTACTGGGGATCGGGTGTGTACGAGGACGTTGTACAGACTCCGTTGCTGCAAGTCTGCGTGGTATCAAAGACGGCTCGCGCTTGATAGCCTCCAGAGCGCGTCAAATCGCAGGTATAGGTCGCAAGCCAGTATGTGCCCCCATTCTCGCTGCATGGGTAAGGCATGGTGGCGCCTAGCATCCATCCTTCCACTATCCCATAGGTAGCACCGGCAAGTGTCTCGCCCCCGTTTGGAGTCCAAAGAGTACCCCACACCGGCTCGTCCCAACCATACCAGTAGTTCACCTGCATACCGACTGACCACTGTTCCAAGAGGCTGCGAGCCACAAACGAAGCCCGGTAGTCAGGATCCGGGTTCGCGTCGGGGCCTCCCCATGAGTTCTCACTGTCCCAGATCGGCTTGTTTTGCAAACCGATGGATGCCATGTTCACCTTTGGATTAACACTCTTGAACCCAACGATCGCCTCGGGAGAATCATCCTGGCCGACATTCGGATAGCCGTGGATGTCAATAATATCCACGCCCTTGGGTCCTCCTTGCTTGAAATAACTCAACAAATAATCGGCGTCAGTGGACGACGGACCCGCGATCAACGCAGCGGGATCGTCGGCTCGAACGTCGGCGTAGACGTGCTGCGTTAGCGTCACCATTTGCGGAATGGTCCCGGTGAACACATTGCTCACATTGGGCTCGTTCCAAAGTTCGTACATCGCGATTTGGCCTTTATAGCGCGCGACCAGGGTATTGATGAAGGTGTCTAGATACGCAATGTTATTCACCATACTGGTGCAGGCCTGGATCTTCGTGCCCTTATAGTACGAGCAACTGTTTTGATTGGCGGCTGCCCAGGGTGGAATGTTCGCGTTGGTCCAATAGAAGGGTAAGCCATGGGCTTGGGCTAGAGCAACGTATTCGTCTAACGCCGTCCAGTTGAACGTTCCCTGCACCTGTTCGATGAACGGCCACGTAGTTCCGTCACCCTTGCCCAGGGACCCGAAAGGAACCTCAGGATAGACGTTGACTTGGTCGTAAATCGACATTCCAAAATAGGTCGCCGGGATGGGGATCGCCTGAAATCCATAAACATTGTTCATCGGAAGTTGTTTCGAAACGCTCTGCGGAGGTTGGGAGGAGTCTGTCACTGAGAAAGTAGGGTAGTAGTTATTGATCGTGCCATTGGGAGTGCCGGATATTGTTCCGGTCGATGCGTTGACTACCAATCCGCTAGGCAACGTGCCCTTGCTGAGCTTCCAAGTCAGGGGCGGCTTTCCGCCGACGGAGTACATTGTGTTGCTGTAGGGGAGACCGTTGTTGGAATCATCCAAGCCCTGCGTCGTGATGCTAAGAAGGTAGGTATAACCATTGTTTACAGTGTACTTGCCTTGCGGATTCTGTACGGTGACGTTGGTGCTGCCGGCACCGCTGGGAGCTACTACATCGACTTCGCCCGGGCTTGTGGAATTTATTTTCGCCGCCGAAGTGCCGAAGAGAACCTGGTTAACAGTCTTTAGATTGGCGCCCAAAAGCTTTACAACATTGCCGCCTGCGGGCTTACCAGAACTCGGCGAAACCGTGAAAACCACTGGGCCAGCGGTGTATGTGTATGCGTCAGCGAGACTTCCGTTACCGTTAGAATCAGTGACGGTGACAGTGACTTTGCCACTAGCATGCTTAGGGGTGACCGCAGTCAACTCTGTGGACGATACAAAAGTAACAGAGGTACCGGCATCGCCACCGAATGTCACTGCCAAACTACTGTTAACGAAGTTAGTGCCATGGACCGTTACCTTCCGGTTCCCGGCCGTTGGTCCGATGTTGGGTGCAACACTAGTCACGGTCGGCGCCTGGGCATAGCCTAACTGGGATAGAGCAGCCCCGGCCAACAATAAGACGACCAAGCCATGAACAAAGCCCTTCGTCGAAAGCGCGAAATTTGCAAGTCGAGCCATTGTAGTAACCCCTCCTGGAAGCATTCCTACCTTCATTTATATGTTTGGACGTACAAAAGCATTGATTTCTCGAAAAGACAGAACCGCAGAAAAAGCGTGAGGTAGTCGGGCGCTGTAGCACGGACCCGTGGCGCACTTGGCTACGGCTGTTTCCCTAGTTTGAGCAGTGCTGCTCCATGCACGGACACTACTACGAGGTGCCCGTTCTTAATTTGTCCCAGATTCTTGTGCGCCCAAAGATCGCGTGCAGCAATTTCTCCGCTAAGGCCGAGCGATTGGAAGTTGAGGGGAATCGATTCTGTTCCCATTCCACGATTAAACACCCCAACCGCGAGGCAAGGTGCATCCGAGCACTCCGCATTCGGTCCGGTCGTCGACAAAGGTTTGACCCAGACTTCCAGCGGTCCTTGCTCCCACGCACGCTTACCCTGAATGCCCAGCGGATCCTGGTCGACAGCGGTCACTTCCGGGTTGGCGAGAAGTGCGAGAATGGGAGGCGTCATCGCGGTCAGGTCGTTTCCTGCTATCAGGGGCGCCGCGAGGATGCACCACAAGGTCATCTGGGTTTGATATTCATCGTTGGTCATTCCGCCGTTCCCGATCTGCAACATATCGGGATCGTTCCAAGCACCTAGCCCCGTATAGGATTGCAGTCCCGCCTGTCCAAAGCCGATCTCCGCCATCTCGTAGAAATCGTCTTTCACGTCCTGGCTGGTGCGCCATAGGTTTGCCCCCGTGGACGCTCCCCACTTCCACACCGCGAGCATGCCGTATTCATCAATACTGTAGACGATCGGTCGCCCCGTTGCTTTCAGCGCATTATCCATCAGGTTATAGGCCTTCTCCATATTCGCCACGTTAACCGGCTGATAGACCTTTCCGGCGCTGCACCAATCATATTTGAGATAATCGAATCCCCATGTGGCGAAAGTCTGGGCATCCTGTGCCTCGTGGCCATAGCTGCCCACATAACCTGCGCAACTGGTCGGTCCCGGCGAAGAGTAAATTCCAATCTTCAGCCCCAGGCCGTGCACGTAGCTGGTGAGCGACGCCATGTCGGGAAATCTGCTGTTCGGTTGAATATTACCGTTGCCATCGCGCGTGCCTTGCCAGCTGTCGTCAATGTTGATGTAGGTGTAGCCCGCGTTCTGCATGCCTGTGCTGACCATGGCTGCGGCCTGCGCGCGAATTGTGGGGTCGTCAATCGTCTTGCCGAAGTGGTTCCAGCTATTCCATCCCATGGGCGGGGTCTGGGCAAGCTGAGCGCTCGCGGCGATCGAGCTACTCACAAGCACCAACAGAACCACACACCGCATTGCTATCGCGTTCGTTCTCGGCTCCATCTGTCCCTCCCGACTCTCCGCATTGTTCGCAACGACAGCGCCTCTGCGGCAAATCTTTGGTGTGTTTCCGGTTTGCCGCAAGGCTCAAGAGTAGGCGGATGGTTATTACTTAGTCGTCATCTGTATCCTCCGTGTCTATTTTCTTATGAATAAAGTATTCTGCATCATACTTCGCCGGAATCTTGTGAAATGCCCTGGCTTTTCGCGTGAAGTTGAAACAGTCGGATAGATCGTCGGCGCGTGAATCCGCATACTCATCCCCGTTAATCAGGCCAAGGTTAAAGGTCACCTCAATGAACTTCAGTATGCTGCCGAAATCATGTTGAACATGCGAAACGTACCCCTGCTTGGCGTAGGGAGAAACGATAAGCAGCGGCACCCGAAAACCCAGTTCGTAGTCGTGAAAGAACGGTGTAGGAGGCGCAACGTGGTCATACCACCCACCCCATTCATCCCAGGTGACGAATATGGCCGTACTTGACCAGTACTGACTGGCGCCGATCGTATTCACGATGGATGCGACCCAGGACGGGCCCGAGCCGTCGTTGCCATTGGGATGATCGGATTCAGGAATGTCGGGCATCACCCAGCTCACTGAAGGCAACTGACCACTTGTAATGTCCGTCAAAATCTGCGCCTGATTCAGGATGACGTTGCTCCAATCCGGACCGTTACGAATCGTCGAAATCGCATTCGGTCCTGTCCAAAGGCTATTTGCTGACGGAGTGTAGTAACGCCAACTGACCAGGGCATTGTCAAGCAGACTTATCAGCGTTGGATGAGTAAAGCAGGGGAATACTTGATAGATTTCGTTACCGAAAAAGTCACTCGACGGCACGTATTCATTCGGAGGGGCAGTACACCCGGTATTCCAGTTGGGATTCGGAACCCCCGGTGCCAAAGGATTATCCGCGGTTAAGATATTGCTCGGGTCCGTTGGCTCTGAAGTCCCCGAAATAATATACTGATGCGCTTCAAAGCTCGGCCCCTGGTGAGTCTGGAACATGCGATCGGCGAAGACATACTGTTCCGCCATCTGGAAATAAGGTTGCACATCGCTAGGGTACACATACTTGAACTGAGGGTTTCGTGGAGGGCAAATTACCTGATGGGGGTTGGGGTTGCAGGTTACCGAGATTAAGTCGGCCCCATCCATTTTCCCGCCGTCGTACATCTTCAGCCATGAAGAACGCAAATGGTTCGGCCCATAATGGCTCGCCAAATGTATGGGTTCCAGCGTGATGGTCTGGCCCTTAGAGTTCACCCCCGTGTTGGCGATGTCCGCGCCGGGCAAGCCGTGAAAAAGGTTATCTGTGCTTCGATTTTCCTGCATGATCACAATTACATGCTGGATCTGACTCTGAGCGAGCACTGGCACGACGGGAGCCAGCAGCAGGAGAGCCATGGAAAATGGCTTCATGAAGTACCGATTCATCTTTACCTCCGGATCAGGTGTGCACTAACAACTTATGGCGAATAATAAAACTGGACTTCACTTGGGATGCTGTCTTGACGGTTGCCTAGATAAGCCTGTTAACGTTCTAGGAATGTTCCTTGGCGAACTCACCAGACACTTTTATCAAACGCTTTCGGTAAAATCGCAACCAACTCACCGGCGCCAGGTAGTAAACGATCCTAACCAGCATGTCCCAAGCACTCAATGTCTTACCGACAAGACGATCCACGCACAACTCCAGGAAGCCAGGAGGCCCAGGCTGGCAATGAGTGAAGGTTTGGGCCAGCAGCAAAGAAGGATACTTCTGCGCCCACAGCGTCTGATACCTTCCGATTTTCCCGCTGGTCCTGTCTGAGAGCATTTCCTCCTTTTCGGAAGGCACGAACTGCTCGCCGCGGCGAACTCGTTGATGGTGAACGCCATCGGGAACCATGGACAAATTGCTGTTTTTGCTGGAGAGCATCGCTGAGTCGAATTCCAAATCTAGGAATTCGCAGACTCGCCGCATGGTCTTTTCGCGATCCCCGACCAGCGATTCGTAGTCGACTTGCAGGATTGGCGATCCCTGTGCCAGCAAGCGGTCGCAATCTTTCTGGAGCAGTTCAAAATGGTGGAGAATCCGAGATACCATGCCACGCTTGCGGAAAAACCGGGAAGTCTTACCGGCTCGGCAGACGCTGTCACAGACATCAATCGGATTCCGCCAGAGAATGATAATCCGAATGTTGGGAAATCTGGTCGCCAGTTTTTCGAGACAATTCGCATAGGAGGGAGACTTCTCCCCATATATTCTTGCGCCTTTGCGGTCAGCATAGGTCCGGTACAACCAGGCCGCGGCTTCATTGGGACTCGGCCTTGCGGGCAAATCGGCAGGCTGCGAAATTCCGTGCCGTTGCATGGACGAATTCCAGAAATCAAGGCGCTCGAACCAATCTTTCTTTAGCCGCCTTGAGGGCAACGCGGGATGAAAACAGGCTATGTCCGCCTCGTACAGAAGAGCGATTTCCGGGTGTTTATTCAGGAGCGAAAAAAAGAACGAGGTACCGGAGCGAAACACTCCCACCACGAACACGGGCCCCTCAGTCTGTGCCGGAAAATCGGCGCTGATCACAGAGGTCGCATCCCTCACAGTTGCCATAGGTAGATCACCGTGCACACGCAATTTTACGTGTAATGTACTGCGATTCAGGTTCGGATTATTCGAACTGCTTCAGACCCAGGAACTCCAGACAGACATTGAAAACAAAGTGAGAACCGAAAACCAGATAACGGCGCCACAGACGTTTAGGTTCGGCGAGCAAGCGGAAAAACCATTCAAGGCCATTTTCGCGCATCCAGCGTGGCGCCTGCTTGAGTCTCTTTGTGTTCAAATCAAAGGCCGCGCCGACGCCTAGCATCACGGGCACACCGATCTTGTCTCGGTGCTCATACATCCAGCGCTCCTGCTTGGGTGTGCTGAGTCCGATCCACAAGACATCAGGAGAAGCGCCGTCGATCAGGTGCATAAGTTCGCGATCCTCTTCCATGCTCAGCGGCCGGAAAGGCGGCGAATAGGCGCCCGCGACTTGAATTCCGTAGCGCTCTTGCATGGTTTGCGCGAGATCGTCGGGTACGCCGGGAGCTCCGCCGTAAAAGAAGTGACGATACCTGGCACCGGTCTCACGGCAGAAACTTTCCATGAGTTCGGGTCCATAAACCCGCCGCTTGATTTTCCGGCCGCGCAGACGGCCGATCCAAACGAGGGGCATGCCGTCAGGAACGACAAGGTCGGCGGCCTTCAGGATGACTCGGAAATGTGGATCGTGGAGTGATTCGGTGATTCCGTGCATGCCCGTCACGGCCACGTATCGAGCGGAATGACGTTCGTCAATCCACTGGGAAATCTGGCCGATTACGCCGGGGATCTGAACCGCGTCTACCGGTACGCCGAGAACTCTAAAACGCCTGTCCGCGCGGGCCAAAGCTGAACCGTTTCTATTCTTGTTCTGCGCCATGCTCAGTCTTGTCAATAGGGACACAGTAGACTCGCCAAAAAGGTCTCACGACCACATTACTTTTGTGGAATTAGCTTCCGAATAACGAGATATCGCGAACGGAACGCCCGGTCAGCAGCGGCGTTCCGCTGAGATATGAAGCGCCCAAGCTAAGTTGCCGACGAAAGCGCATCCTCCGCGACCCCGACAGGTTCAGCCTTGTGGAGTTGTGATTCAATCCAACGGTAGGTGATGGCTAGGCCGTGATGCAGCGGGATCGACGGCTCCCAGCCCAACACTTCACGGGTGCGCGAGTTGTCGCTATTGCGCCCTCTCACTCCCTGCGGACCGCTGAGGTTGTGTTGCTTGTCGATGCGCTTGCCTGCGATGCTGGCGACCATCTCTACTAACTGGTTAATCGTGACCAGCTCATCTGTACCCAGATTGAGGGCGTCGCGGTAATCCGAAGCCATGATGCGAATCAATCCTTCGACACAGTCATCCACGTACATAAAGGAACGAGTCTGCTCACCATCGCCCCAGACCTCAATTTCTCCGCCATCGTGGGTCAACGCAATCTTGCGGGAAATCGCTGCCGGAGCCTTTTCTTTCCCACCTTCGTAAGTACCGAGTGGTCCGTACACGTTGTGGAAACGCACGATGCGAGTTTCGAAACGATAGTCTTTCCAATAATACCGGCAGAGCTCCTCGGCAAATAGTTTCTCCCATCCATAGCCGGGTTCCGGATCGGCAGGAAAGGCATCCTCTTCGCGCAACGGCTTCACATCGGGGTCTTTTTGTTTTCCCTGGGCGTAGACGCAAGCGGAGGAAGAGAACAGGAATCGCTTCACTCCATTTTGCCGCGCTGCCTCCAGCATGTGGGCGTTGATGAGAATATTGTTGCGGCTGATGTCGGCATGAAAGGCAGTGATGTAACCAATCCCGCCCATGTCCGCAGCAAGGTTGTACACCTCATCGATGCCGCCCCGCGTGGCGAGCAGACAGGCATCCGCTTTCCGTAGATCCTGGATTTCAAATTCATCCCCTGGACTCTGCTCGTATTCTGGATACTTCAGGTCCACACCCCTTACCCAGTGTCCATCCCGCTTGAGTCTCTTGACTAAATGATGACCGATAAAGCCACCTGCCCCAGTTACTAGTATTCGTTTTTGAGTTTTCATTAGTCCTGTCCTTGTCTGGTTACGAGTTTGTGGAACCTCTTACCGAATCCTTCCTGTGTTTGAGATTGGGGATATCAGCGTGCCAACTATCGCCTGTTCCGTCGAAGCTAACCGGTGAGACCGCGAATGCACTACGCGGACACAGTTATAGCTTCCTGATAGATGTCCATAATTGCTGCGTAATTGTGTTCGGCAGTATAGTGAGCCTCGTATTCGGTTCTTGCGTGGCGGCCCATCCGTTCGAGATCCGCACGATGTGACCAAGCCCAGTCAACTTTGCGCGCCAGATCTTCCGCATCGCAAGGACGGAAGTGCAGACCCGTACGCCCGTCATCCACGATCTCCTGCATCGAGCCGAGAGCAGGACAGATCACCGGCAGCGCGCATCCGAAAGCCTCTGCGATGGTCATAGGGAACCCCTCATACCACTCACTGGGAAAGACTAGAAAGCGCGCCTGCTTCATGGCCGCCAGAATCTCATCGTGAGAGACTTGTCCCAGCAGAGAAACTGTCGACTGTCCACCTTTTCCTATCTCGGCCTCAAGTTGTGCCCGCAGAGGGCCATCGCCCGCAATGCGGAGCGGAATTTGTTGTTTTAGCTGGCGCCACGCCTCAACCATAGTGAGTACGCCTTTGTCTTCAGTAAGACGTCCCACGAACAAACCGTAATCGCCTCCGCCGGTGCGAACTCCAGGATCCCGAACGAAATTGGGTTTCACCCGAATTCGGTCAGCCGGCAAGCCTCCCTGGATGAACTTTTGACGCGCAAACTGAGTCAGGGCGACATAGCAGCGAACCAGGCTTTTCCATGTGCCTTGTTGACGATGGAATTCGAGCATCACTGCGGTCGCAGCCGTTGTCATTCGCGAGTCCCGGTAGCAGCCATGATAAACGCTTCGCCAGATTCCATGGTCAAGACACTCCTCGCAAACATGACCGTCGCGATACAAAGTCGCCGCCGGACAAAGCAGCCGGTAATTATGCAACGTCTGCACAACGGGCACGTTCATTTCCTTACAAGCCGAGTAAATCGAGGGCGATATCATGAAGAAGGTGTTGTGAACGTGAACTAACTCAGGTTTCGTGCGCCGCAGGAGTTCGACCATCTCCCGCCGGCTATCGTCGGCCCACACAAAGCCTTTCAGCAAAGCGACTCGGCCAAGGGGTGACCGCTTATTCGCCTCCCAATTGCTCCGGCAGTATGTCGAGACGTCATGTCCGGCGCCTTCCAGCAACTGACGCTCGGAATGGAATACCACATCCTCGCCGCCGGGCTGCTGGTAAGAGTTGTGAACAAGCAATATTCTCACGGGCTGGCGTTCGTTACACGGTCAGCGACCTAAACTTGGCTGTGGACTGGCCGATACTCGATCACAGGACTTACGCTCGTCCGCACTTCCGGAATGCGCTGGCTGGATAGTTTGACCAGGCTGTCGCTAATCACTACCAGGGCCAGCAGCAACATGAATGGGGCCTCGGCTCGGCCTCCGAAGCTCGCGTTGAACAGGCCGTTGATCAGGAGGTTCAAGTATAGGACGATGGATCCGATAGTGAACAAACGCATCCCGCTCGATGTGTTGCGGCGTAACCGAAATGCCCGGAGCAGATTTATCACGACTACCAGATGAATGATAACGATCAGAACTAATCCAATCAATCCCTGGTTGTACATGACTTCGAGAAAGCCATTGTGCATGTGTGGTGCGCCAAAGGGAACATTCTCGATTTGCAGAGCAACAAAGCGGCTCGCCAGATAACCGTGACCGATGATGGGACGCTGCCAAATCGCCGGAGCCACGGTCCTCCAAAGGTCCGCTCGGCCGCTGATAGTGCCAAGCTGGCCGGAGGAGAAATACCAGGCGAAGTGCGAGGCAAGAGGAGTAAACGCCAGAATGAACGCGCCTACCGCCAGCACGCCCGCCGTCAGGCTCACCGCGGAACTCACGCGGCCCTGCAGTAAGAAGTACAAAAGTCCGCAAAGAATTCCCGCCACAATGGCGGTTTTGCCGCCCGCGAAAATCATGACCCCCAGACCTACGACGGCCGTGATCAGAAGCCAGCGCTTGCGGCTTATGTTGTAGAGCATCAAGGAAAGCAGGAGCAGAGTGCCTGCCGTGGCGGAAAGGCCATCGGGAGCGATATTAGCGAGGCGGCCGTCTTCGCTGTATGTCGGCTGGATCAACGCAACGACCAGAGGAGTCACAGAGAGGAAGAGAAAACCCCACAGAGTGGCTCGGAAAAAAGATGCGATCCGCTCCGAGCTTTGCAAGGTAGAAGCGGACACCTTGACCACGAAAATCACGATCAGCAGCTTAAGAGCCCAGCCCAAGGCAAACAGCGGCTGAGGGGTATAAAGCGTCGAGGCGAGGCAAAGCAATCCGAACAAGGCAACCCAGCGGTAAGGCTTGCTCCAGAGACCTCGCAGGTAATCCCAGCGCCGCCAGACGCAAATCAAACTGATCAGCCCAGCGAGAATCCAGAGCGCTAACTGGCCGTAAGCAGCGACCGAGAATCGTCCGGCAAAGGCATTCTCCGCCGCCTCCACGCCAAACTTAGGCAGGACGAACGGATCGAACACTTCTTCGGATACCAGTAAGACCCACCAAATCAGCAGGAGGGTTTTCTCCGGCCACATTTCCCGTTCACGGCTCGCACTCAGAACAAACCACAGTGAGATTAGAACAGCCGTCAGTCCGAGGACCACAACTAATGCCTGCCAGGAGAGCAGGCCAGCAGGAAGAGCCAGCAGAAGACCGGCGCTGGCGCAGGAAAGCAACGCCAACAGCAGCCACGTCCTTCCCGACAGCGCATTGTGAGACCAGCTCATATGGTTAGAATCTTGGGCAAGCATGTTCGAAGTCCACTCCTTCATTGCAAATTGGCCACGGCACACCTTGAAGGAGAGGGCTCAAGTCTGCCATCCACGCTTGCAGGCTCTTGACAAGGATATCCCACACGCAAAAGAGTTCCGGCAGCATATTTCTCGATTATTTGTATCTGGGCCTCGCTGAGCTTGCTCCGCCAGCCTTCAACCGAGCCGCTACCTACAAATCGGCCCTTCTGCGATACCCGTTGTGGATTCTTTTTTTCTTTCTCACGCATTCTTTCGAGGGAATTGCTCTGAATCGCTCGTTCAACGTCGCCAGCCTTGCTCTCCACTCCCAGAAAGCCACATATTTGCGAAAGAGTCGTCGCGGTATCGCGCCGCATGTCCTCGAAACGCAAGAGCAGCAGGTTGCCAGTGCCAGCCAGGGGAGAGTCCACCCACGACGACACGTGACTCTGCCAGGAACCGTATCCACTAACGTCGCCGCAAGCGAAAGATTGCACGTACTCGTCAAAGCTACCTTCGAACCAGCCTCGAGAAGTCTGGAATTGGTATTCTGAGCTGACTACGTCGCGGGCATCGCGCACCAGATACACAGCCTTTTTGTACTCCGGCCGATAACTTTCGTGGGTTTTGATAAGCCGTCCTTTATTTGGCAGCAACGCCGCAGCTCCGCTATGTTCGCCAACGCTTGGGAGCAAGTTATTCGTTCTCTGAAACTCCGCGGTTTGTCCCGTAAGGATTTCCAGAAGCAGGAATCGCAGCCACGTATTGCCCGACCTCGGGTAAGAAGCAAGGAAAACATCGGACTCTCTGAAACCACGATGACGCGCCCAAATCACAGGAACCCGGATTTTTGTCTTCGCCACCTCGTGACGCAATTGGCCCAACGTATAGCGCATACTCGATTCACTCCGCGCGATAAAATAATTCGAGGGTTGAATATCTAAGGCAGTTCCTGAACAGGAGCGCAGTCTGAAACAGGCAAACTGGTGACGAGGCCTTCTGTCATTTTCCGCTGCAGAAGAATGAAGACCAGGATTAGCGTGGCTCCGGTAGACGCAGCCATCGCCCACAGAGCTCCATGAATCCCGTAGGTCAACGTCACCGCAATTCCGACAGCGATGGAGACGAAAGTCGAGGCGCATCTCGCCCAGAACACTGACGAAGGCGACTCCACACCTCGTAAGGCAATCGCAGGGCCACAAGTCGCGCACCACAGCACTGATTCAAGCGCTACTAATGGCACCAGATAACTTACTTCCATATATTTCCCTGAATAGAGCAAGTGAAATGTATTGGTACGGAACGGAATCACAACGGCCCAGTACAAGGTCGCGCCGGCAACGAATACCATCGTGATTTTTCTTGTAAAGGCCAGCACGCCCTGTGGCCCCTCATCGGCATAGATCCGCGCAATGTTCGGGAGGAAAAGCATGGAGAGGGCCGTATAGGCCTGAAACAAAGGCAAGGACAAATTAGTCAACGCCTTCAGTTCCCCGACACTAGCCATGCCGGAGGAGCTGCTTAATATCGGGTAGTAGATGTACGCAGGGATCCATCCCGCGACGCAACCTGCCAATGCCCAACGGCCATATCCCCAATGTCGCCGCCAGAGAGCACCCTGACTGGGAAGGTTAGTTCTGCCACTCAGTAGCTTTCGCAGCTGCATCAGGAGAAAAGCGGAAGTGATCAATGCCCCCAAAGCCATTACCAGGTAGGCGCTGAGAGGCGACAGCCAATGGAAACGGTAGGCTGAGTACATGCCGGCAACAACCACCACGAAGTAAATTCCCGCCGCAGTTGCCGCTGGAACGAGCGACAAGCCAAGATAGAAGACACGCCGCGCAAGCCAAAATAACAAGATACAGGGAGCTGCCACGGTAACGCCCACTAGGGCGCCCGGTAGAGGTCCGGGCGGAGCATAATATCGAATTGCCACCGCAACACATCCCAGAACTACCACTATCGCCGAGGCGAGAATCAAATGCATCTTGAGCAGACGCTTAAAGTACGGGCGCAGCGAGTGACGATAGCTGGAAGCGCCAAACACTGTCATCGGCTCCAGCACCAGAGACTGATAGACCAACAACAGGAGCAATAGAATCGAAAACGCCAGGGCGTAAGAACCGTACGCATCCGGTGTGAGCCAACGCGCCAGCAGGATGCCAATCAGAAAATTGGATCCCGAAATGAAGCCTTGATCGAACAAGGCGAGTCCGCTCGTCGTAACCCAGTGCAAGAGCTTCGAGACTTTGCCGCGATCCTCTGCCGACACTTCGGGCTCAGACATGAGACGACTGGAATCCAAGGCTTCCTCTTTCACAGAATTGATAACGGATGGGGTCACCGAGCGCTCGAAGTGTGGACATCCAGATTAATCGCGGCTGGCGATTGAACGTGAAAATGCTCTGCCTGCACCTGCTCCAGACAAGCTCTTAACTTTTTGGCAAGAACATTGACTTGGGGCTCATCGAGAAGGCTGCCATGCCCGCCAGGTACCTCGTGTAGTTCAATCCCACCGAGTGCCACGTCTTTCCAACCTTCAATGGGATTGACCGGGCTGCTAAGCGATCTTTCGGTGGCATGGAATAGAGTTAGCTTCCCGGCATAGGGCTGGATCGCATACTGCTGAGCCGCCTGAGTACAGGCATTTCTGACTTCCTTCAGAGCGCGGGGCAAGCGGGCGATGGCAATCGTTCTTCGAGTGTGTTTTCCCAGCAATCTAGCCTTACGGCGCACGTGGTAGACCTTTTCATTCCAATCGAGCGTCCAGAACTTCGCGAGAAGGTCGCTCTTGGACTGGAACCGGTCGACGAATGTATCAAACAGCGCCACGATCCCCACCTGCTCTCCCTCTGCGAGCAGGGTTCGTGCCATCTCCAGTGCCACAGAGCCGCCGAGAGAATATCCACCCAGGTAATAGGGGCCGTGGGGCTGCAGTTGCCGAATTTCGCGGAGGTAAAGATTCGCCATGTCCTCGACTCTGCTGTGACAGGGACGCTTTCCATCCGTGCCCTGTGCCTGCAGCGCGTAAACCGGCTGGTCGGAGCCCAGGCCGTGGGCGAGACCATAGAAACGGAGGACGGTCCCGCCGAGGCCATGCACACAAAAGAAAGGAGGCCGCCATCCGCCCGGCTGCAGCGCCACCAGGGACGAACCCGAGTCGCTGTCGGCTCGCTCTCGTAGCATTTCCGCTAGCTGCTCCACAGTCGGCGCTTGCAGAAGAGCCGCGATTGCCAATTTCCTTCCAGTTTCCTGTCCAATCCTGTGGACCAACCGTACAGCCAGCAGAGAGTGTCCGCCCAGCGCGAAGAAGTTTTGCCGGATTCCGATCGGGCTCTTCCCCAAGATCGATTCCCAGATCTTCACCAGTTGAGCTTCCAGCGCGTCTCTTGGCCCGGCAAAGTTTTCGGCGCCCCCCGCCGAGTCGGCTCCGCTTGGAGCGGGCAACGCCCGGCGGTCCAGTTTCCCATTGGGGGTAAGCGGAATCGTCTCCACCATGACCAGTGATGATGGCAGCATGTACTCGGGAAGCCGCGCTTCCAGAAAGCGCATGACTTCAGTCCAAAGCAGATTGGCGGTCTTGGTTGGAACGAGGTACGCCACCAGGCTGTTTTCACCGAGATCGTTTTCGCGAGTCGTGACCACCGCCTGTTCGATGGCGGGATGCTGGTTCAGGACCGTTTCAATTTCATCCAGCTCCACCCGGAAGCCGCGAATCTTGATCTGATCATCGCTGCGGCCCAGGAACTCGATATTGCCGTCTGGCGCGTATCGGGCCATATCGCCCGTCTTGTAGAGGCGAGAGGAACCGCCCTCACGGAACGGATTCGCGATGAATTTGGCGGCCGTTAGATCAGGACGATTCAGATACCCACGCGCCAAGCCGCTCCCGCCGATGTAAAGTTCTCCTCGAACTCCGACCGGAACCCGTTGCAAGTGTGAATCAAGGATATAAATTTGGGTGTTCGCGATCGGCTGGCCAATCGGCAATTGCGTCGGATACTCGAATCCTGGTTCATAAGAAGTCGCGATGACGCTCGCTTCCGTCGGGCCATACGTATTCACCCAGCGAACTTTAGTGCCTGCCACCTTTCTCCAGTCGGAAAGTGCTATCGCAGAAGCTTTTTCGCCACCCACGATCACCAGCCGCAGCGTCTCCGGCAAAGGCTGACGCAAATCCGAAAGTTGGCGGACTAATTCGTGCCAATAGGCTGTGGGGAGATCCAACACGGTGATCTTTCGCTGGCGAATCCAGGACAGGAACTCGTTCGCTGCGAGATCCGCGTCAGCCGTCTTAAGCACCAGGGTACCGCCGCTTATCCAGGTGGGAAAAATTTCTTCAATGGCGATATCGAAGCTGATCGAGGAAAACTGCAGGACGCGATCCTGCGGGCCGAGCCCGTAAAGCTTGATCGCGGCAAAGTTGTGGTTCACCAGACCCCGGTGTTCGAGCATCACCCCCCGCGGCTTGCCCGTCGTCCCGGAGGTATAGATTACGTACGCCAGATTGCTTGGATTGACGCCGCTGCAAACATTTTCGCAACTCTCCTCAGAGAAGAGTTTCGAATCGGTCTCGAGGTTGATGACTTCGGCGTTGAAATCAGCCACTTTCGCAAACAGGCCCGGCTGGGTAAGCACCAGCGAAATCTGGGAGTCTTCGAGCATGTAAGTCAGGCGTTCTTTCGGGTAAGCGGGATCGAGAGGCACGCAGGCCGCGCCCGCCTTCAGCACCGCCAGTAAAGCGACGGGAAGTTCGAGAGAACGGCGCAGGCAGACCCCAACCTTCGCTTCGGGTCCGATACCACGCTTTTGAAGAAAGTGCGCCAACTGGTTGGCGCGCTGATTGAGTTCGCGATAGGTTAAGCGCGAACCGCCATACTCCACTGCGCTGCTGTTGGGAGTTCTCAGCACCTGCGCTTCTACCAGTTCGTGTATGCACAGGTCGGCGGGATATTCGGCCTCGGTATTGTTCCATGCGGAAAATTGCTGGTGTTCCTCGGCGGTCAGCAGCGGGAAGTCGCCAATGTGGCCGCCGGGTTGCTCGGCAGCGGCTTGCAGCAAGGTCTGCCAGTGTCCAATCGTGCTGCGCACAGCAGCCGCGTCGAACAGGTTCCGGTTGTAGGTGATCGGTCCCGAAACCGTGTCGCCCCGGTCGTCGAGCACTACGAAAAAGTCCATCTCGGCGCAGTCGTTGGAAACTTCCTCGGTCGCCAGATCCCAGCCTGGAGCCGGATGCTGCAACTTGGGTTGTTGCGAAAGCGCAATCTGAAACAGCGGATGTCGACTCGCATCGTAGCCCTGCTGCGCCAGCCTGACCACGTCAGCAAAGGGAACGCTCCCGTGCGTAACCGCAGTCAGAAGAACATTCCGCACCCTGGACTGCAGCTCTCGGAACGTCGGATTGCCCCCCACGTCGATGCGTAACGCCAGTGGGTTTACGAAGGGCCCCATCACCTTTTCCAGTTCAGGACAATCTCGGCCTCCCGTGAGCGCGCCCAACACCACCTCAGTCTCGCCCGTATAACGGTGCAGCAAGGCCGCAAACCCCGCCAGTGCACTCATATACAACGTCGCTCCCGCCTGCTGGCTTGCTGTCCTAAGTTTCTGCACCAGCTCTTTTGGGAACGCGAATCTCTCGATGGCGCCGCGATGCGTATCCACGGCGGGGCGCACATGGCGGTTGGGCCACTGACATACACTTAATTCGCCCGTCATCTGTTTTCGCCAGTACGTCAGGTGTCCTGCCCATGCTTCGGAGGAAGCCCGATGCCTTTGCCAGCAGGCAAAGTCAGCGTATTGGAGGTTTGGCTTGGCCAGCAGGGATGGTTGCCCGGCGGAGAAAGCTTCATAAAGCGTCTCCAGCTCAGGAAGAAATATCCCGTAAATCGTCACCGCGTCGAACACTAAATGGTGCAGCGTCATGTACAGGCGATGTTGCTCCTCACCCATTCTGACCAGCAATGCCCGGACCAGCGGCCCGGTTCTCAAGTCCATGGGACGTTTCGCGTCCTCTACTGCCAGTCGCACGGCTTCCGCGTTGCGATCGGCCTCCGGCAGGCTGCGCAAATCGGCAACTCGCATCGGAAACGTATCTGGCGCAGGATTGACGATCTGAACCGGTTCCTCGCCCACGCTGTCGAAGGTCGTGCGCCAGATTTCATGCCGCTCGACGATTTCCCGCAAGCACCGCTCCAGCACTTCCACACGCAATGGACCAGAGCGATAGATCGTGATTCCCTGGTTGTACAGCGGAATGTCTCCCACAATCTGCCCGTGCAGCCAGACTTGCTGCTGGCTAAAGGACAGAGGCGCCGTACTCCCTTTGACCCGCGGCGGTATTGAGGCCTGATCCGCTTGCTCTCCGCAGTGGCTCTCAAAATATTGATCAAGGGCTTTGCGACGCAACTCAGATGGCCCGTCCCCTGACGTGACGACGCCGCTCCAAGTCTCCGCTCGTGGCTCTGTGCCCATAATTGTTTTAGAAAATGCTGCTGCCGCAGAAAAACTGATGTGTGTACTTCACTTACCGTTCGCTATGACGGAGAACTCCCTCATGCGATTCCGTTGCTTCGATCGCCGACACTAGCCGCTCCGGTTCGGTGATCAGCATTTCCAGCAATGCTTCGAAATCCCGAACTCCCCGTTCGATCCTTCCCGCTTCAATCAATTCCGGATTGTACTGGATGCGCCCGGCAAGCCCCTCTGCACTGTCAATGAAGGCAACATACAAATCCCACGGCGACGCGCCGCTCTCAACGTCCATCGAGGTCACGGTCCAGGGCAATCCCACCACCGGCATCGGCGGCTGAAGCGAGATCACCGCCCGGAAGAACGGATTATTCGTGCACCTCGCGTCCGGCGCCAGTTCGCGCGCTAGTTGCTCCATGGGAACGTCATCATGGTCGATTGCTCCGCAGGTGACCGCCCGTGCCTGCGCCAGCAGCGATCGGAACGTCGCGTTCTTTTCGATGTTGAAGCGCAGCGCAACCGGATTCAGAAAATATCCCAGCAAGCCGGAAAACTTTTCGCACTCCCGGCCACAGGCAGAAAGGGTGCCCACCACGACGTCTGTCTCGTCCGTGCAGCGCTGGAGAAAAACTGCAAACCCTGCCAGCAGGGTTATAAAAAGCGTGCTGTTTTCCTGACGGCTAAACCTCTTGACTCGGGCGCTGAGATCGCTGTCCAGCACAAACTTGCGAATCGCCCCTCGGAAGGGCTGTTCTACGCTGGGCGCATTATCGTCACGAACTCCGTTCGGAGATAGAATCCCACGGAGTTGCGTGCTCCAGTAGTCCGTCTGCTTGTCCGTTTCCTCCAGCACGCGCTCCCGGTGCCGGAGGGCAAAATCTGCATATTGTGCCGTCAGCTCAGGCAGTGGAGAAGGCATTC
Organism: uncultured Acidobacteriaceae bacterium; assembly: GCA_963702775.1. Taxonomy (GTDB): domain Bacteria; phylum Acidobacteriota; class Terriglobia; order Terriglobales; family Acidobacteriaceae; genus Sulfotelmatobacter. The sequence continues at coordinate 76,719 of CAVPDX010000008.1, read as the reverse complement.
CAGATGAAAATGCCTCATACAGCAGAGCTAGCTCGGAGGGGAAAATCTGATACGCCGACACCCCGTCCAGAACCAGCAAGTGCGCGACCAGGTAGAGCCGGTGTTCGGCATCCCCCATGCGCACCACTGTCGGCCGCAGCAGCGGTCCAGTGGACAACTGGAACGGAGTCCGGCAGATTTCGCCGATGCGGCGGACGGCTTCCGCTTCTCGCGCCTCGACCGGAAATTCGCGAAGATCGATCACCGGCATTGCCACGGGCGCGGCCGACTGCGTTACTTGCACATAGCGGCCGTTCTCGATCGAAAACGTGCTCCTCCAAAGCTCATGACGCCGCACGATTTCGTTGAAGCTTCTTTCCAGAACCCCAACATCAAGCGGCCCCTGGATACGAACCGTGACGCACTCGTTGTACAAGGAACCAGCGTGCGGAGTTCCGAGTTCGCGCCGGATCAACTCTTCCTGGGTTGGAGAGATTTGGGTTGGAGAGATTGGCGCGACACGGCCTTCTGAGTACACACAGGATTTCGCCGAGGTGTCGCTTCCAGAGACGGCCGCAGCCTGAGTTCGCATCCCCTCTACACGGCTGTGGTCGCGTCTTTCCCCCACTTCATCAAAAGTCAGGTGCAGTGCCTTGAGCCCACGCAGTCCGAGGTTTGAGCGCCATTCCAATGGCTCTTGCGCAAGCGTGACATTTGCGAAGCGACGCAGGAACGCATCCAGCGCAAGTTGTCCCTCTAATCGCGCAAGCGGAGCGCCGAAACAGAAGTGAGCGGCGTAGCCAAAGGCTAGATGCCGATTATTAGTGCGGGTGATGTCAAACCGGTCAGGATCCGCGAAACGTTCCGGATCGCGGTTGGCCGCGGCCATGACCGCGATCACGGCGTCCCGCTTGCGGATCATCTTCCCTCCCAGTTCGCAATCTCTTGGGGCAATGCGAGCCGTGTGTTGGCTGGGACTCTCATAACGCAGCATTTCCTCGACCGCCGAGGGAATGAGCGAGAGATCGTTGCGCAAACGCGCCATCTCTTTCGGATGCCGCAGGAGAGTTAATAAGCCATTGCCGATGAGGTTAGTGGTGGTTTCCTGACCACCCACCATCGTCACGATCGTATTAGCGATTACTTCCTCTTCGGTAAGCCGATCACCGTTGATCTCCGCCGTAAGAAAAGCGTGCATCAAGCCGTCACGCGGGTGGGAACGCAGGTCGGAAATCGCCTGGCGGAAATACGCGGTCATCTCTTCCACGGTCGCCCGCATGCGCTGCACATGATCGGGATTGTGCTGGAAGTTGCCCAGCATCTCTGCGAAATTCGCGGACCAGAGTTTTAACTGGGAACAGTCGCTGACCGGAACACCCAGCATTTCCGCGGTGACGATCGCCGGCAGAGGTTCAGCCAGATCTTTGATCACATCCATGCGCCCGGTGCCCGCCACTTTATCCAACAACCCATTCACGATCTCCCGGATGTGGGAGCCGAGTACTTCCACGCGGCCGGGAGTAAATGCCTGGGAAGCCAAGCCACGCAAGCGAGTATGCGCCGGGGCGTCCATGAACAGCATTTGCTTCACCATGATGCGGGCGATGGGATTGAGTTCAGACAGGCCCAGGGCGTCCAGTTGTTCGGGTGTGGGCGTTCGCTCAGCCGAGAAGCTATGCAGCACTTGGACGACATCCTCATAACGGGTCGCTACCCAGGCATGAAGAAAAGCGTCCCAATGCACAGGGTCCTCGTCCTGCAATTGATGAAACAGGGGATAAGGATTCGCCAGGACCGCGGGATCGAGTAAGTGATAGAGGCTCAGCGACGCATCCGTGCTGCTAAACGTCGAAGATGTTGGTGCCGTCGTCACGCTGATTGTCCTCGTTCGAACATGGAAGCCGTGCCTTGCTCCCCGCTGCTGCCGCTGACCGCCACCTTCGCAAGAATGAGCCGCTCGATTTCCGAAGCAATTTCTGCGACGGTGGGATGTTCGAACAGACTCAGCAGCGTCATCTCCACTCTGAAGATCTGGTTAATCCGGGAAATAACCTGAGCGCCCAGCAACGAGTGACCGCCGAGGAAGAAGAAATTGTCGTTTAAGCTGATGCTCCCCACGCGAAGCAGCGGAGCCAGGATGGTTACAAGGCGCTCCTCGATCGGAGTGGTGGGAGCGACAAAAGAGTCGTCTCGCAGAAGGTTGAGGCCATCGGGTGCGGGCAGTTTCGCGCGGTCAATCTTGCCGTGCTCGGTGAGCGGTAACGCTTCAACCCGGACGAATGCGGTGGGAACCATATACTCGGGTAGCCGCATGCTAAGAAATTCGCGCAGTTTAACTTCTTCTGGGCGGGCCTCGGGAGCAAGCACAACGTAGGCAATCAACTGTTTATCTCCCGGCTTGTCCTCCCGGCAAACCACTGCGCTTACGTGGACGGCAGGGTGAGTATTCAGATAACAGACAATCTCTTCCAGTTCGACGCGGTAGCCGCGGAGCTTGACCTGTTCGTCTCGCCGGCCGAGGAAGGCAATCTGGCCGTCGGGAAGATATCGGCCCAGGTCGCCAGTGCGATAAAGACGAGCTTCTTTGCCGCCTTCGAAGGGACTGGACACGAAGCGGGTCGCAGTGAGTTGAGGGCGATTCAAATATCGGCGAGCCACTCCCGCGCCGCCAACATAAATCTCTCCCGCCTCACCCTCGCGCGCCTCGCGCATCTCCTCGTCGAGGATATAAACCTGGGCGTTGTCAATAGGCCACCCAATCGTTGGCAGCGCCACCTGCTGTTCCCCGGCTGGCACCATCCCTGAGGTTGTGACCACCGTACACTCGGTGGGCCCGTAGTTATTTACCAGCTTGAAGGGCAGTTTGGCGGACGGGTGCAAGTGCAAGACATCGGCGCCGGTCAATAAGATACGCAGGGGCGTATCCTCAGGCCACGGCAACAAAAGCATGCGCTCAGCGAGGGCGGTCACGGCAAAGGCGATCGTGATCTTCTCGGTCAACAACCAGTCACGAAACCTCTCCGCCTGGCAGGTAATCTGGTCCGGAGCCAAGTACACCGTCGCGCCCGCACACAGATACGGCCAGATTTCCCACACAGCAGCATCAAAGCCAATCGGGGCCTGATGGCTGGCCCGATCGAGAGGTGTGACGTCGAAAGCATGCTGGTGCCAATTCAGCAGGTTCCGCAGGCTACTATGCGTGATCTCGACACCATTCGGCAGGCCCGTGGATCCCGACGTATAAATTACGTAAGCGAGGTCGCCCTCATCGACAGTGACAGTCGTTTCGGCAGTTTCCAGCACATCGCTCGCCGGCGCATCATCGACCAGCACTAACTTTCCGCTGTAGGACGGCAGCTTTGCCTCGGTCCGCGAGTGGGCGACGACAACGGGAGGCTGCGCGTCGTGGAACATCGAGCGCAGGCGCTCGGCAGGCACACCCGGGTCGAGCGGAACGAAGGCTCCGCCTGCCTTGAGAATGCTCAAGGCGCCCACGACAAACTCCACCGAACGATCCAGAAAAAGTCCCACTAAAACATTGGGACCAACTCCGAGGGATCGGAGGTGGTGTGACAGCCGGTTAGCCCGCTGCTCAAGTTCGGCATACGTCACCGTCAGCGTGTTCGAAACCAATGCCACTGCGCCGGGCGTAGCGGCGGCACACAGATCAAACCGGCGAGGCACGTACTCTCGATCGGAGAATTCATCGGAACTGGGATTACTAGACGGAGAGGTAGGGTATTCTTTCCTGTAAGTCATTTGGAAGTGGCGGCCTTCTTTCAACTTACGGTTACAACAAATATCACGCAGCGCCTTCGCCCTTCAGAACTGCAGGGATGGTCCTTGCCAAGATGCGCAGATCAAGCCAGAGCGACCATTTATCAATATATTGCAAATCCAGTTCCATCCATTTGTCGAAGGAAATGGAACTGCGGCCGCTGACCTGCCACAAGCATGTGATTCCAGGGCGCACGCTGAAACGCCGCCGTTGCCAGTCTTCACTGAATCCTTCGTAATCCCGGACAGGAAGCGGCCTTGGCCCCACCAGGCTCATGTCACCCTTCAGTACGTTGAACAGTTGCGGCAGTTCATCGATGCTGGTCTTGCGGAGAAACTTGCCCACCGGCGTGATCCGGGGATCATTGCTGATTTTGAATACCGGACCGCTGACCTCGTTCAGATGCTCAACCTCCCGCATCCTTTTCTCCGCATCGACCGTCATGGTTCTGAACTTATAAACTGCGAACTCCCGCTTGTTTAGACCAACCCGCCTTTGCACGAAGAACACGGGACCCCGGCCGGTCAGGGCGAGCACAATGGCAGTCCCGACCAGGACGGGGGATAGCAAGACGATAGCTGCGAGGGCAAGTGTAAAGTCGAGGATTCGTTTGAAGATTAACTGCCAGCCCTCTGAAATGCCGTTGTGGTGAGTGACGAGTGACTGTCCTTCCAATTCTTCCGTCCAGTGACGAGACCGCTTCAGATCAAAAAGATTGGGCAGAAGACGGAACAGGATTCCCTGCTCCTCACATAAAGCGGCAATACGCGCTGCATCATCGTGGAAGGACCGGATCGGGAGAGCGATCAATACTTCGTCGACTACGGTTTTGCGAAAGAACTCCGGCAGCTCATCGAGACTGCACGCCTGACGGTAACCGCTCTCGCGGAACTGCTCCATACCCTCCCAGTCCTGATCGGCGAAACCAATAATTCGGTATCCCAATTCAGGTTTGGACTGAATGCTTTTGGCGAATCCAACTGCTCGGCCGTTAGTGCCCACAATGAGCAGGGCGCGCAAGTTGCGGCCATGCAGCCGGGTTTGCGCCAACAACCAGCGCATAATCAGCCTGCTCAAGACCATGAGAAAGCTGCTTAACGCCCAGAAGGCTACCAGGAACAGTGGCGTAGCCATCTTGATATGGAAAACTACTGCTCCCACCCCCAATAGCAGGGTCGCGAAGGCAGTTGCCTTAAGCGCGTCGACTATTTCAGCCGAGCGGCGGGAGAGCCGGCGCGAGGCATAAAGACCTAACGTGGAAAACAAGAGATGCCAAACCACCAGCAGACCGGAGAAGATCAAGAAGTTTGTAATCTTCACCCGCATGGCGAAAAATTCCGCGATCGTCACCGACTGGCTCGCCTTCAGCATCAGCACCGTGGCCGCACCGAAGGCCACCACCATCATGACCATATCGAACAGCTTGAAGACGTTCAGCAGGATTTGTCGTCGGATATTGCCCATCGGAAGTGCCTGTGCCTGTGCTTGTCTAGGTAATCTGGTGCGCTTGGTGGGAATACGAATGCGGGAGAACTAATTCTCTATTTCTGAGGATCCAGCAGGAACAACGCCTGCACCCGAGACTCTGCGCAGGCGTTCGACGCTTGGCTTACAGCCGTTTGTACAGCGCTTCGGGAATTGGGAACGTGCGCTGATTCAGAACCGCGCCCAGCGTGGGCACATTCGCAGTCTGAAGGTCTTGCAACGCCTTTCGCGCGGTCTCGCGGCGGGAGGAGTTGGCTTTCAACATCAACACCACGCCATCGCTAAGACCTCCAAGGACGATAGCATCGTTGCAGGCACTCATGGGCGCGGCATCGATCAAAACGTAATCGTATGCGCTGCGTAGCTCAGCCAGCCGTGCACGCATCCGGTCCGAGCCGAGCATCGTCTGCCCGTGTTCGGTCGTCGACCCGCAGCTCAGAAGCCCGAGATTGCGCGAAAAGCGGTGAATATACTCCCGGATGGGGCCAGACCCGGTCAGTGCATCCGAAAGTCCATGATGATTCTCGGTGCCGAATTGCTGGTGCAAGCCCGGGGAGCGCAAATTACAATCCACCACGCAGACGGACCCACGGCCCTGGGACGCCAATGCCTCCGCCACGCGGGCGCACATCCAGCTGCATCCGCAGCCCGATTCAGTTCCGGCAAAAACCACGCGCCGGGGGCCTTGAGACCCGAGAAACAGCTTTTGCACCAGCTTGGCGACCTCATCCCGAATCTCGCCACTCATCTCCAGGGAAGGCATTGTGGAGGGAAAGACCTCTTCCACCACTTCCACTTCCACGGGTGGAGGCGCAACATGCGGCTCCACCTGCGACTCTAGAAGTTCACGCATTCTGCCCGCTTCAGACAACAGCTCGAAATTTCTACTCAATGAGCCCTCCAAAACATCTTTTTCTGACCTCTCCTACCAGAGAGCAAGGTGCAGACTAATTGGCTAAGTTCTGTTCCTTCTTGAATCTTTGAATCAACTCCTGGATGTACGCCAACGCCTCTTCCGGATTCGACAGTTCGGCAAGGCGAGTCTTGGCGAGAGTGGAGGCGCTCTGGGCCAGCAGCGATCGTGCCTCTGACGCCGCGCTGGCTAAAGAAATGGTCTCCCGCTCGAACGCCGAGATGCCGGGGTCGGAGCGCATACTCGCAAGATCGAAGTCGGCAGCGACTTGCTGCAGAATCTCGACATCGATCGTCTTGTGCCCGAGCGCGCATCCCAGCGACATTGCATTGAAACAGATATTATTTATGTTCCGTGGAATTCCCTCGCTCAGCTCCCAGATCATCCTCGCCGCCGACGGAGTGAACAGGGTGCACTCCGAGCGTCCGGCAATCCCTAGCCGGTGATTTATATAACGCGTCACTTCCTCGGGCGGCAGAGGCGCGAGGGTGCTCAGCAGAGATACGCGCTGTCGCAATTGGCGCAGAGACGGCCGCGCCAGCTTGTCCGCCAGCTCTGGTTGCCCCGACAGCACAATCTGCAGCAACTTCGCCTGCGGGGTTTCGAAGTCAGAAAGCAGCCGTATGGTCTCCAACACGGAAGGGTCCAGGTTCTGTGCTTCGTCCACAACAATTACGAAGCGCCGGCCCGCTTTCGCTTCTTGCAGCAGGCAGATGTTGAACTGCTCGTGCATGGTTACGAGGTCCTGTTCGCCTTTGACTTCGCAACCTAACTCGAGCAACAGGAACCTCAGGAACTCCCGCGAAGTGCACTGGGTCTGAAATATGAATGCAGTGCGCGCCGTAGACCGGAATCGCTGGAGCAAGTGGACCAGGAGGGTCGTCTTACCCATGCCCGGCTTGGCGATCAGTGCCATGAATCCGCGTTCGGCATCGATGCCATAAAAGATGGAAGCCAGGGCTTCGCGGTGCGCCGGGCTGAGATAAAGAAAACGTGGATCCGGCGTGACCCCGAATGGTTGTTCCCGAAGACCGTAGAAGTTAAGAAACATTATTGTTCCTGCCTCTGGTCCGCCACCGAGTCACCGCTTGCAAACACGGAATGCGAAACTCCATTGCCATTGCCATTGCCGTGGCTGGCGCCATTGCCATTTCCGTTGCCGTTGCTATGGCTGGCGCCGTTTCCATTCCCGTTGCTCCTGACCTTGCCACCGAAGCCATTGGAACTCTGGGGAACCGCAGCCAGCACTGGAATGTTGAGTTCGGAGAATACTTCTGACGGAGTCCGGAACGAAGCATCCGTAAACTCGAGGGTAAAGGCCATACCGACGCTGACGCCAGTCGCCAGAAGCATGCCCAGCAGCAGCACCGTCCAGCGAGAGTTCGAGGGCAGAGCCGGCGTTATCGGCTGCTCCGCGATGGCCACGTTGAGGATGCCCGTGCGGTCCAAGGCATCGGTCATCCGCGCTTCCTCGCGTTTGTGTTGATAAAGGAGATAATTTTCCTCCTCGGTCTTCACTTTACGCAGCAGGTCTTGTTCCTGGATGCCTTTTTGTTCGAGTTCGTGCGACTTGCCCTGATAGATAGCGACCGTCGCTCGAATGGCTGCAGCGCGCGCCTGCAGGCCACTCTCGTCGGCTCGGGCCTTGGCCAGTTCCTCATTGATCCAGGCATAGGTCGGGTTGCGATCCGTAGTTTCGTCCTTTACCGGCTTGCCTTCCTCGATCGCAATGGATGCCCGAGTGTCCGCCAGTTGCTTGTCCACTTCCTGCACCAGCGGATAAGTTGGCTGGTACTTGGTAAGCAATTCAGTGCGTTTCAGCTCTAGGGTCATTAATGTTGACTTCAGCCCTTGCAGAACCGCCGCGTCGTCCACTGCGCGCAACTGCGTAGTCAGCCGCTGAGGCGTCATACCGGACTGCTTTTCCAAAGCATCGATGCGTTGCTGGGTGGCCGCGATGTCAGCATAGGTTTGCTGCAGGGTCGCGGTGAACTCGCTTAACTTTTGCAGAGTGATATCCCGGGCAAGCTGCGGAGAAACTCCGCCTTCCTGCTCGGAGAAGGTCTTGAGTTGTCCTTCGGCATCCGCCAGATTCTTCTTATAGGTGTCCGCCTGCTGCTCAAAGAATTGAAACTCTCCCTGACGATGGTGCACCGCCTGATTCTTTTGCAGGTACGCATCATCCAGAGCCTTTAAGACGCGAACCGTCAATTGCGGTTCCGGGGAGGCGTAGCTCACCACGATGAGATTGCTCTTCTTGACCGGCTCAATCTGTAATTCTTTCTGCAGACGAGCGACCGCCTTCGCGATCCGCGTTTGCTCATTCGACTGAATACCCAGAGAGCTCAGCAAGGTCCAGCGCTTCTCGAGTCCGCTGGCCACAACTACCTGCCGCAGCACGTCCTCGCTCTGCAGCAACTCAACTTCTGAATTGAGTTCCTCTTCGGCAACGTCGGTACGGATCAACCTGCTGGCATCCTGGCCCGCGCTCACGATTGGATCCATTCTCGCCCGTTCGATCAGGAACTTGGTGGAAGCCTGGTATTCGGCTGGTTGAACGATCATGGCCAGCACCGCGCCCAGCACGATGGCGCAGAAGGTGATAATGATTGGGCGCTTGTGACGAAATCCAATGGCGATCAGATCTCGCGAAGAGAACGATAAGGAGCTATTTCCGCTGTTTGGTGTCATGTTTTGAGTGTTCATGTTTTTTTGATCCTCGTATCCGTCAGTAAGGTTTGGTGACGAAAGTCCCCACACCGGAAGTCGGCAGGAAGGGCTTCACCTTGGAAAAACGGTTTTTGGGAACAAAAAGCATGTCCCCTGGACGCAACTGAGGATCTTCTTTCAGATTGCCTTCCTTCTCCATCTTCTTCACGTTAAAAATTTTCGCGGAGTACCAGCCCTCCGAAGCCTTCCGGAAAAGCAACACTTGAGAGTGTTTTGCGGCCTCCGTGAACCCGCCCGCCATCGCAACGGCTTGGGTCAGGGTCGTGTCTCCTCGCAAGTCGTATTTCCCCGGACGGCCAACCTGGCCGTCGGCGACGAAATAGGGCTTCTCAAAGTCCTTCAGCACTACGCTGATAAGAGGCGCGTTGAGAATTCCGCTGTAGGCGCTGCGCAGAGTCGCCGTCAATTCCGGAACGGTCTGATCTTTCACCTGCACATCTCCAACCCCGCGCAGAGTGATGTACCCGTCCGGTTGCACGGTCACAGTTTGGTTGAATTCCGGGTTAAGTTCGAAAACAATGTCGAAAGCATCGCCGGACTGCAACTTGTAGCGCGGGTGCCTCGGCTCAAATCCCTTGTCGGTCGAGGACGCGGTGTTCACTTCCGATTCCTTGGCCGTGGCAGCGATAATCTGTTCCTGTCCAACGGCAAAACCCGAAACCAGGTTTAAGCCCATCAGCAGAATCAGGAAGATCCTAGTCATTTTCATATTCATAAGTATTACCCATCTGTCCCTAAGCGCTTGAAGCGCAAGTTTATCGGAGGAGAGTGGCCGGGCGCTAATCGCCGGCCAATGTCTGTTGTATGCTGTGTCGGCGAATTTTGTACAGGAGCCCGCGATAGCTGATCGCCAGCAGCGCGGCAGCCTGTTTTCGGTTCCATCCCGTGTATTGGAGCGCCCGCCGTATCACCTGGCCCTCCGTTTCAAGCAGGACTTTGCGCAGCGTTGATCTTTCGCCAGTGGCGACGTTGGTCAGCCCGATGGCAGCTGGCCACGACGCCGGCTGTGGATGCTCATCGCCACGGTCCGCATTACCTACGCTTTGAATTGGAAGAATATGAGACATGATTAACCTCGTATGGGAGAGTGACTTGCGGATGTGGAAAGCGCTGCGTTTACCAAAGAATGACCTTGTCTAGGCCGCTTCGACGTCATAGCCGTCGAGATTGATACGAAGAGAACGTTGGATTGGCTCGACGGAGATGACAAGACTGCGTGAACCATTCACCGCCGTCAGAATCCCTTCCACTCCGCTCAGGGACCCGCTCCGGACGCGTACTCGTTGACCGATTCTCAGGAACGGGTGATCCTCGATAGCAAGTTTGCGGGCAATCACCGTTCTAATGGCGTTAATCTGTTCCTCTGGAATGGAGACCCCGGCGTTCCCGCCAACAAAACTAACTACGCCAGTCGTCTGGAGGACGCGAATCCGGTCTGAGAAATAAGCAACTCGCACAAATGCATAGCCGGGAAACAGCGGGAGTTCGACTTCTGTGCGGCGATCGCTCCATTGCCGCAGGGAAGCCACTAGGGGCAGGAAAACTGGCACGCCCCGTGCGTCCAGTTCGCGAGCTGCAACCTTTTCATGGCGCGAACGCGTGCGAATCGCGTACCATCGCGTGCCCGGATCGTTTACCACGAGAGCGTCCGGCAACGAAACCGGATTAACGAATTGGCTAGTCGCGTTCACAGCTTCGCCCTCTCAGTCACATTGCTGACTGCCGCCGAGCACAAATCAGATCGGTCCCGACGATAACCGCAGGGGCGTCAGAACTGCGACACTTGAGAACTGGTTTGCACGTCTCAATGGGGGGACTATCGAAAACAACTTGAGTGCCGTATGTGCCTTAAGTAACAGGCTCGTACGTTACGTTGTTGACGTAACTTAGCCGACCTCGCAAATTCGTGCAAGAGGTAAAAAGACTAGGAGATCATAGAGACGAAAGACTCTATAAAGGTGAGCTGAGGCCCAATCATAGCAATTTCCGTTCCCTCCCAGGCATACAGTAGAATCTCAGCACGTCAGATATTGCGACGTGATCCGTTCCCGCTTCAGCGAAGGCAAAGTCATGGAATATGAACTCCGGCAAAAGAGAGTGGCGGTCCTGGGCGCAGGTAAGATGGGGGGAATCCTGCTCCAGGCGTTGCTCAAGAACCAACTGCTTTCACCGGCGCTCACCACCGCTACTGTACAACACGAAGAACGTGCGAAAATCCTCGAAAAGAAACTAAATATTAAGGTGGGAACCGATAACGCAGCCGCAGTCCAGGGAGCGGACATAATCCTGATTGCGGTGAAACCGCAAATCGTCCAGGATGTCGCGCGTGAAGTTAGCGCGCAAGTCACTCCCAATCAGCTGATTGTCTCCATAGCGGCATCGGTCCCAACCTCGGTGATCGAGAGCTGCCTTCCCGACAACATCCCTGTGATCCGGGCCATGCCTAACACGCCTTGTTCCGTAGGAAGCGGAATAACGGCGCTGTGCAAAGGAAAATCCGCTGACGCTCGACACCTCGGCGTTACTTGCCAGATATTCGACGTAGTGGGCCGAACCATCGTGGTCGATGAGCGGTATATGGATGCAGTCACAGGACTGTCGGCGAGTGGTCCGGCCTACATCTACATCATCCTGGAATCGTTGGCCGAAGCCGGTGTGAAAGTAGGCCTTCCCCGGGATATTGCCACCCTACTGGCCGCCCAAACCACGCTCGGGGCCGCAAAAGTCGTGTTAGAAACCGGCGACCACCCGGCACTTCTCAAGGATGCGGTAACCACACCTGCGGGCTGTACCATCGACGGCATCATGGAATTGGAAGAGGGCAAATTACGCGTGACCCTGATTAAGGCGGTCGTAAGGGCGACACAGCGAGCTAAGGAATTGGCGTTCTAACACCACCCAAGCCGACTCCCACGCCGTGCAGAATGTTGCTTCTGCATCCTTGTAATTCTTCATTTTTTACTGCGGGCCTTTGCTCTCCGTGGTTGGAAGTCTGAAATTCAAAGTAACTTTTGTCTGCATCTCCACGGGCTGCCCCTGAACCATCCGCGGTCTGAAACGCCACTGTTTCACAGCCGCTATCGAAGCATTGGCCAGCACCGGTTGGCCGCCGACTAGATTCACTTCCTGAATTGCGCCATCGCGGCCGATGCGCACTTCCAGCACCACTACCCCTTGAATCTGGCGCTGCCGCGCTTCCTCGGGATATTCCGGCTCAACCCGATGGAGCAAGCTGCCTTCGGCCGATGGAGGCAACTCAGTAATCGCTGTCGGTTCCAGGGCGGAAGCCCGCTGCACTTCGCCCTGGCTCTGCGCTCCGGTTCCTTTGGTACCCGTCCTCCGTGCTGCCTCAGTTCCCCCCCAGGCGGCATGCGGAAAACTTCTTTCCCATCTTCATAAACCAGGAGGCTGCCCGGTGGCGGCTCATCCCCGCGTTTTCCCGCCCGCGCCGACCCATTTTTCTTCTCGTTCCTCGAGCCCCCGCTAATCCCTGCTCCGGCGAGCGCATTCGTTACAGACTCGCCGTTCGCCGGTGTCGGCCCATTCCCCGCCGTCCGTTCCTCTATCACCATGTTCTGCGCAGTGCTCGGCGGAGTAAGCACGGAGCCATGTGCTGTCTTCACGACTGGTCCGCGGACGCCTGCGGCCCCGCGCCACCCCAGTCGTATGCCCACCAGAGTTCCCAACAACAACGTGCAAGCAAGGACAGCAGCAGCCAGTGCCCAACTCACAAAGTTGATTCCCGCCCGCGTACTCCCCAAAGAGGCTTCCAACGGCGCAACGTCTTGCTCTCCCCGCTCCACCGCCGAATCCGCCCGCGACTCTTCCCCATCGGACACCCACGGCGAAACCAGCCCCTCAACTGGATTCGGCGGCGCGGCATTTTTCGCCACACTGCCCGCCAATGACAACGGTTCGTTCGCACGCTCCAGGTTCTGCAGTATGCGTCGGGTGTACGCTTCTAGCGTGTGTTCGTCACGATCTCCGAAGGCCGAGGGAATCGGCGAAAAAACCTCCAGGACGCCCGCCATCTCCCCCTTCTGCAGCAACGGAAAAATCATGACCGAACGCACTCCCAAGCTGCGCGAAGCCTCCGCATCTGCCCGCGGGTCCGATTGCGCATCGTCGCAACGCTGAACCTTCCGCGTCCTGATGCACTCCGCAGTCAGGCCCGACTCGCTGCCCAAGGGCGCGCCCAATTGCGGAGCATTTTCTCCGTTGCTGGCGCGGCACACCATTTCGCCATCCCGCAGCAGCATAATCGCCGCCCCGGTCGCCCCCGTGGCGAGACAAGCCTGCTCAACAATTTCGTTCAGCACAACCTCCAACGCCAGGTCCGTGGAAACTTCCGGCGAGAGGCCTCCGCCGCCGCGCGAGGCAAACAGTGCGGCCAGTTCGCCCAGATCGGATTCGACGCCCGTACTGCTGGCGCGCAAGCTGGAAATCTTAGGTTCCGGCACGGGATGATCAGGCATTGCCAACCAAGTTCGGCGTGAGTTTGCTTCTAGCGGAGTTTCGCCCCAAAACCCGGGGTTGTCAATATGCATTCAACTTGTACTGGATGTGCAAGAGATAGTCGCACAAAGACTTCAACCGCATTGCCCCCGGCCTGCCGCCTCAGTTCCAAAAACGGTTTTAAGGAAACCAAAACCGATAGTTCAGTGTTTTTTTCGTTCTCAAACGCCAGCGGGGAAATGCTAAAATCAACTGATTCTGTGAGGAGTAACCATCCTCCTCCAGGTCTTTTCTGACTACCTCCTCTACGGAACGGTCCGGCCCCACGACCGTTCAATACTTTCAGTCCCTGGAGTCTTAAGATGCGGATCGCTGTCGTCGGTTCCGGATATGTAGGATTAGTCGCAGGCGCCTGTTTTGCGGACCTCGGCCATGATGTGATTCTCGTCGACAACGACGAACGCAAATTAGCCGATCTCAAGGACGGGCAGATTCCGATTCACGAAAACTTCCTGCCCGAGCTGCTGAATCGCCACCGCGGGCATCGACTGGCGTTCTCGGGCGATTTGCAGGAAGCCGTGCGGGCCAGTGCAGCCATCTTCATCGCCGTGGGAACTCCTCCCACCGATCGCGGCGATGCTGACCTTTCTTATGTGGAATCGGTCGCCCGCGAAATCTCCGGCGCCATCAACGGATACAAAGTCATTGTCGAGAAGAGCACGGTCCCGGTCTACACCAGCGAGTGGGTTCGCAAGATCATCCTCCGCAACGGCGCCGATCCTGACTCCTTCGACGTCGCCTCCAACCCCGAGTTTCTTCGCGAAGGCACCGCCGTCACCGACTTTCTTTTCCCCGACCGCATCCTTGTCGGCTGCAACAACGATCGCTGCTCCGAAGTGCTGCGCGAAATCTATGCCCCGCTTACCAGCGGCAGCTACTACCTGCGCGCCGACGCCATTCCGCAACCGGACCGCACTTCCATCCCAGCCCCGATCATCGTAACCAGTTCCAAGAGTGCGGAACTTATCAAGCACGCCTCCAATGCATTCCTGGCCATGAAGATTTCTTATATCAACGCTGTCGCTTCCATCTGCGAATCCGTGGGTGCCGACGTGGGCCAGGTCTGCAACGGTATCGGCGCCGATTCGCGCATTGGCCGGCGCTTCCTCAATCCCGGAATCGGCTACGGCGGTTCCTGTTTCCCCAAAGACGTGATGGCCTTCCGCGCCGTCGCCCGCGATTGCGGTTACGACTTCCGCCTGCTGGATGAAGTGATGCGCATCAATGAAGATCAGCGCGACCGCTTCCTCCGCAAAGTGCGCAGTGCGCTGTGGACTCTTCGCGGCAAGCACCTTGGCGTCCTCGGCCTCGCCTTCAAGGGCGGCACCGACGACATTCGCGAATCGCCCGCCATCATGATCCTCCAGGCATTGCTGCAGGAGGGCTGCAAAATTACTGCCTATGACCCTGCTGCCATGGAACGCACGCAGGAAGTCATAAGCTCGAGCGTCAAGTTTGCCAATTCCGCCTACGAAGCCGCCCATGGCGCCGATGCGCTGCTCATCCTCACCGAGTGGGAAGAGTTTGCCAACCTCGATCTCGGCCGCATTCGCCAGGAACTCAAATACCCCATCGTGATCGATGGCCGCAACCTGTATGATCCCGATGGAATGGCCGCCCAGGGCTTCACCTACTACAGCGTGGGACGCGCAGCTTCCCATCCTGATGGCGTACCCCCCGCAATGAAAGACGCCCTGAAGAACGGCGTCGCCAACGCATGAGTCCACAACGCGCCGTGCTGACCGGTGGCGCCGGTTTCCTGGGATCCCATCTCTGTGATGCCTTGCTCGCCGAAGGCTGGAATGTGGTGGTCGTGGACAACCTCCTCACCGGCCGCCGCGCCAACCTCGCTCACCTCCGCAACGAAGCGGCTTTCGAGTTTATAGAAAAAGACATTTGCGAACCTTTCGACGTCGGCCGCGTCGATTACGTCTTCCACTTCGCCAGCCCCGCCAGCCCCGTCGATTACTCCATCCACGGCATTGAAACGCTGAAGGTCGGATCGCTCGGAACTTTTAACGCTCTTGAGGTCGCGCGCAAATACAACGCAAAGTATCTCGTGTCGTCCACATCGGAATGTTATGGCGATCCACTGGAGCATCCCCAACAAGAAATGTATTGGGGCAACGTGAATACCATCGGCCCGCGATCCGTCTACGACGAAGCCAAGCGTTTCACGGAATCGGCAACCATGGCCTATCGCCGCTACCACAAAGTGGATACGCGCATCGTACGCATCTTCAACACCTACGGGCCGCGCATGCAGCTCAACGACGGCCGCGTCGTCCCCAACTTCATGAAGCAGGCGCTGCGCGGCGAAGACCTCACCGTCTACGGCGACGGCAGCCAAACCCGCAGCTTCTGCTATGTCAGCGACGAGATCGATGGCTTCATGCGTCTGGCGAAATCGTCGGAGCATTTTCCCGTGAACATCGGCAATCCCAGCGAGTTCACCATTCTCGAATGCGCCCAGCAGGTGTTGAAAGTGACGGGATCAAAAAGCAAAATCAGCTACGAACCTCTTCCGCAGGACGATCCCAAGCAGCGCTGCCCAGACATCTCGAAAGCGAAGCGACTGCTGGGATGGGAACCCAAAGTCGATCTGCAGACGGGCCTGCAAATGTCGTTGGATTACTTCAAGAAAGCAGT
Source organism: uncultured Acidobacteriaceae bacterium (assembly GCA_963702775.1). Lineage (GTDB taxonomy): Bacteria > Acidobacteriota > Terriglobia > Terriglobales > Acidobacteriaceae > Sulfotelmatobacter. Next base: position 60,670 of record CAVPDX010000008.1, on the reverse strand, counting down.
AGAAGAAGAAACTACAACGAAGTAACTGGAGAACTAGAAACTGAGAACTGCCTCTAAGAACTTTCGGCCGCCGCCGCCACGAAGTCAATCAACTGCTGTACTCCATGGCGTTCGTCCTTGTTGCTCAAGGTAAACGACACGCCCATCCCGTAGCCGGGATGCGAGGCTTTCACTTTGCCGCTCAACCGCAACTTCATTTCCTGCGTGCGCACCGTGATCTCCACTGCCGTGCCCGTCGGAAAAGCCAAAGGCATTTCCAGGTAGCAGCCCCCCGGGCTCAGATCGCTCAGGTGACAGTAGTTCCGCACCGGGCTGCCCTGCTTGTACACTTCAGCTCCCAGACGGCAGGCATAACGGGTTTGTCCCCGGCGGTTGCCCGGCTCGGCACGCAGTCGCGCACTGGCCTTCTGGTCCCGCTCCTTTATTTCAGGCTTCGCGGTGTACATATTCCCGGCATGATGCCGGTCCGCCTCTACCGAACTTGCATTCGGCCGCGCCGAGTGGATCACTTCCACCACTTCCTCGGCCAACTCCCGCTTCGGCGCATCGGCCAGGCTCTTCTGCAACCACTCGTGGAGCGCCTTCCGTGATGCTTTCGGCACATCCACAAACTGGATGCCCGCGCGCCCGTTCCAATCCTGCCACACGATGTTGCCCGAGAGCCGCACCGGCGTAGTCTGTTCCGGCAATTGAAACTGAAAATAAACTTTGCTCGAAGGCGGCAACTTCTTTCCGAAATTTACCGCCATGCCATCTTCCGACAAATCCACCAGTGTGGCTCGTTGCTGCTCCCCGCCGGCATAGTCAATCGTCGCGTGGGCGTGCACTGCGGCGCGCGCCTTGCCGCGCTTGTCCCGGTACAGCACGGCCTGCGCCGCTTTCAGGCTGCTCATGACCCGCTCGTACGATAAAGGCTTGTACAGCACGAAGTTGACCCCAAGGGAAAACATCTCTCGGATGTCTCCCTGATCCGCTACTACCACCGCCAGGATGGACTCGTTCGCGCGGGAAGACCGGCACTCCTGCAATATCGAAACCACGTCTGACTTCTTTTCGCAATCGACAATCAGCAGGTCATAGCGTTCCTGGGCTAGTCTCACCGTCGCGCGCACGGCGTCTGGGCACTGCTCCACCCGTATCCTCAGCTCTTCCAGCGCGCGGCGCAACACTTCCGCCGCAGCCTCGTCCACGCACACCAATAACGATGAGAGAGTCATACCTGCCTATGATCCTAGGGTCACTCCAGTTCCGACAGCAAGTTACCAGGGTCATGTACCCGCCACTGTCCACCGTCGAAGCGTCTCTTGAATATGTTCCTCGAGGGTGCCCCGTTCTTGTCTCTCCGCTTTTTGGAGAGACAGGGCGGGGTTTTTTGACCTCGAAGCTGAGCCAGACCTCATCGCCGCAGGTTAGAATCGTTCACATTCATATCCAACTATGAGCTCATCTTCACCAACCCAGGAAGCTGATCGCAAAACGGCTCAACTACGAGCCTTGCTCTGGACTTTATTCTTCATCACCGCTCTCAGCACCACCGCCTACTTCTTTATTCCTGCTTTCATCATTCAACCCTTCCGTCATCAGACGCCGCGCGCGCTCTAATGCTTGCGATGTCCTTGCGCCGGTACGCTCCTCTGTTCACGATCAGCGGAGCTCTAGGCAGTTTCTACTTCGCCTTTCCGCTGTGGAAGATCGCTAACCGCTGGCGCAAAGCCGTCCTCGCATTCACTCTGCTGCTAGTCACATTCTCCGCGATCATGGCGCGGATCAATTATTTCGAGTGGATGTTCCATCCCCTCGCCGGTCCGCAATTCCTCGCGCAATCCGAGAGCAAGCTCGATCCAAAGGAGATGATCCTGGCCGTGCGCTTTGGCAGCGACGCCCGCGCCTACCCTATCAGCCAGATGGCCTACCACCACGTCGTCAACGACGTGGTCGCCGGCGTTCCGATTGCCGTCACCTATTGAACGCTTTGTCACACCGGTCTGGTGTGGACGCGAACCGTGAACGGACGAGTGCTTAGTTTCTATCTGGCCGGCATCAACAACCAGAACTTCCTGATGCGTGATAAGGAAACTGGAACCTGGTGGCAGCAGGTCACCGGCAAAGCGATCTATGGTCCGCTGCAAGGCGCAGCGTTAGAATTGGTCCTCAGCGACGAACTCACTTTCGGCGAGTGGAGAAGCGAATCGCCGTCGGGCCAGGTGCTGGCGCCCGTCGCCAAGTACACAAAGGAATACGACAGCAACTGGGAACCGTACGTAGCCAAGCTACCGGTAGTCGTCAGCTTTCCGAGTACTGAACTGAAGTCGCGCGACGTCGTCATCGGACTCACCATCGACAGCGCCGCCCGCGCCTACCCCTGGGAAACTTTCGCCAAACAATCTCCGGTCATCGATCGCGTTGCCGGCACGCCGCTGGTTCTCGTCCTCGGCCCCGACGGCAAATCTTTCCGCGTGTTCATCGCCCGCATCGATGGCCACGACGCCGAATTCTTTCTGCAAGCTGGCTCGCAACCCTGGACTCTGCTCGACACACTCACCAACAGCCAATGGGACTTTCAGGGCTGCGCGACCTCCGGGCGAGCGCAAGGAAAGTGCCTGGCCCACATCCCCGCGCTGAAAGACTATTGGTTCGACTGGCGCAACTACCATCCCGACACCACGATCTACAAACACTAGCCCGCGCTCATTCATGTGCCTCCCTACTGAGAAATCACCGCCGCCGTGACCCCGGTCGGATACACCCCATCCTGCACATCGCTGGTAACTGCCAACGCGCCGGTAGACGTGTTGATACTCATCGCAACTAGTTTGCCCGGCGTGGTGCAGGGCGGGTCCTGGATGGTGCACGGCGCCTGCACGGCTAGCAAAAAGCCGCGACTCGGATCGAGCGTCATCGCCACGAAATTGTCCTCGCCAGTCGAGAAGGGAGATCCTGACACCTCAGTGAGCAATCCAGAAGACGAGTTAATGCTGAACACGCGTATCTGCGAGGGAGAGCCAGGCTCACTAGCATTCAAGGGCGCAAACAGCAACGAGCCGTCGGCGCTCACGCTAAGCTGCGAAAAAAATGCGGCAATTGAACCGCCGGTTGAAAGGACATTCGCAGTAGGGTTGCCGGTTGTGTTGTTGTAGACGACCAGATTTCCAGTCACCCCTTCCACGTAATACACAAAGTTGCCATTCGGTGTACTGGCAAATGGTGTGTACGTCATTATCTCCGGAATCGCCTGCTCGTTAGTCAACTGCCCTTGCGTCCGCGTGAAGCTGCTCGCCTGGAATGTATCCCCATTGCCGCTACCCGGATTGCTGCCGGTTTGCAGCAGGAACGCGTTCCCGCTCCCGAGCGTCATCTGCGCCGTCCAGCGGCACTGGTTAAGGTTTTCTTGCGCCTCCGTGCACGGCGACGGCACAGTCTGCGGCTGCGGGTTTGACGCGAGTGGACTCAACCCGCTGCTGGAATCCTGGAATCCGAAAATACCATCGTCGGACACTGCGTAGATATAGGTGCTGTCGCTGACCAGAGTCGAGAACTGATTCACGGAGTATGACGTGGGACTACCTTCGGGCTGAAGCGATCCGTCCGCTTCGACGGCATAAGATTGCAAACTTCCATTTTGCCCGGGCACCGGAAAGACGACACCGTGGGCTGTCGCCACGGGAAAACTGGCTGGCACTGATACTGTTGTCGCTTGCAACTGCCCCGAAGTTGACAGCGAAAACTCCATCGCGCTCGAAGGATTCAGGTTGGCCATGTTCGATAGCGGTGTAAGAACGTATTCGGTCCCGTTCGATCCCATACCCCCGGTTCCCGTCGATCCAGGTGCAGATGGCGATGTGCTCCCGCATCCAGCCATCAATGTCATTGCGGCAAAAAGAAGACCCCACTTCAAACTACCCACTACGAGCCCCTCCCCGGGCTAATGTTTAGTAGGCAGAAGAAAGGCGGGCAGTTGCCGGGAAAGTGCTTGAATCTTCCAATCGGGCGGGCGGCTCGCCCAGATTCCCTCGCCAAGCTCGGGACAAGCTCCTCACGGCGCAAAGAACGCTTGTTCGGGATGGATAGCCACGTTGATTTTTACAAACTGTTTACATCTTCCTGACAAATGAAAACGGTAGCAGGGGGATGATTAGGGCGAGGTCAGGAGTAACCAGTTCTGATCTGCGATCTTCACGCCCTCCGTCACCGGAAGGGAATGGGGGAAACCGTCATTACCGCCGCAGGGGGCGGTAACGACGGTTTATTTTTCGGCGCCACGGCTTCCCTCCCCGGCGGCGACGGTGCCAACTTAACTCGCTGTACCGTCCCCATACGATTCCTTTTACCTTCGCAACAATAAGTCCCCCGCCACGAAGAGCGCGAAAACCACAGAAATCACCCCATTCATGGTGAAGAAGGCGGCGTTGAGACGGGAGAGATCGTCGGGGTTGACCAGAGAATGTTCGTATAGCAGAAGCAGCGTGACCGCAATAACCCCGGCCATGGCAAGTTTCCCTAGAGCGAAGGCGGGGATCAACGCCATCAGCAGCAGCAGCATGATCCCGTGGAACGCGCGGGCGATCCACAGAGAGCGCGGTATGCCGACATGGCTCGGGATGGAGTGAAGTCCGGCGTCACGGTCGAATTGGAGATCCTGGCAGGCGTATAGGATGTCGAAACCTGCGACCCAAAAGGTGACGGCGGCAGTAAGAATCAGAATGCGAGGATCGAGTGAGCCGCGAACCGCGATCCAGGCGGCGGCGGGTGCGATGCCGAGAGCGAAGCCGAGCACGAGATGCGACCAGCGCGTGAAGCGCTTGGTGTAGGAATAAAGGAGCAGGACGGCAAGAGCGACCGGAGAGAGCCAGAGCGTGAAGCGGTTCAATTGAGCCGCGGCCAGAATGAAGATAGCGCAGGAGACGGTGACGAAAGTCGTGACAAAAGCAGGCGAGAGATGGCCGGCGGGTAGCGCGCGGGTTCGAGTGCGGGGGTTGGCGGCATCGATGGCGGCATCGGCCAGGCGGTTGAAGGCCATGGCCGCCGAGCGCGCAGCGAGCATAGCGATTACGATCCAGAGAAGTTGATGGGCGCTGGGAAGGCCCGAGGCGGCCAGCATCGCTCCACAAAGTGCGAATGGAAGAGCGAAGATGGAGTGCTCCCACTTGATCATTTCCAGGGTAACGCGAAGGTTGTGGAACACAGCCATGGGAAGATTGTAGAACATCAGTTCTCAGTTCTCGGTTCTCAGTTCTCACTTCTCAAAAGGGGCGAGTGCGGTGGCCGCTGGGTTGTCATGCTTTCTCGAATAAATTGAAACTCGTGGAAGGGTTGGTTTCGCTGAAACTGAGAACGGGGAACCGAGAACTGCCTCTTGATTTCCCTGATTGACAAGCTGTGGACGGTGCGGCATTATGGGTGCGGCCTTTTCGTTCGTCCCTCTTGCAGGGGATCGGGTGTAAGGATTGGAGGGATAACATGTACGAATTTCTCAACAGGTTTTGGCGCGAAGATTCAGGGCAGGACATTGCCGAGTACGCGGTAATGCTGGCTGTTATCCTGGTTCTGGTCGTAGGAACGATACGCTTGATCGGATCGAACGCCAACAATGCCTTCTCGGCAGTAGCCAGTTCGATACAATAGTAGACTCGGCGCTGCGTCCGCAACTTGTGATCTTAGCAGTTAGGATTGTTTTGCATGAAGCGATTTACCTCGTTTATCGGGCCCTTTCGCTACGACTGGTTTATCGGAGTAGCGGCTGCGGCGGAACTTGCGGGGAGATCGAGTCAGCCATGATCGCCTAGATTCAAGCAAAGTTCAGTCAAAAGGCCGCGATTGCAAAGATCGCGGCCTTTTGCTTTTTGGAGTGGAAAAGGCTCTTACCACAGAGAAAAACGAAGACAAATCAAGAACGATTTGAAAGGTTTTCTCTGTGTCTCAGTGTCTGTGTGGTGAAAGAGTTTTTACTCGGGAGAGAGTTCATGATCGTCAACATGTCGGAGAAAGCTACCGAGCACGAGATCGCGCATGTTATCGAGCGCATCCGCGAGGCGGGCTATCAACCGCACGTCACGCGCGGAGTGGAACGCACCATTGTGGCAGCCGTCGGAAACGGCCGCCGACATGAGATTGAGGCCCTGCAAGTGGCGCCCGGCGTTGAGAATGTGGTTGCCATCGCCCATCCGTTCAAGCTGGTCAGCCGGCAGGTCAAGCCGGAGCGATCAGTGGTAAACGTATGCGGAGTTTCGATCGGCGGTCCGGACGTGGTGATCATTGCCGGGCCTTGCTCGGTGGAATCGCGCGAGCAATTACTCAGCACCGCGCACGCGGTAAAGCGGGCCGGGGCCACCATGCTTCGCGGTGGCGCCTATAAGCCGCGCACTTCTCCTTACGATTTTCAGGGTCTCGGTGTGGAAGCGCTGAAGATTCTGCGCGAGGCCCGCGAGCGGTCCGGACTGCCCGTGGTGACCGAAGTGATGAGTACGGAAGATGTAGAGATCATTTGCGAGCACGTCGACATGCTGCAGGTGGGCGCGCGCAACATGCAGAACTTCGCTCTGCTGCGGCGGCTGGCAACGGTGAATATGCCGGTGCTCTTGAAACGGGGCCCGTCAGCCACGGTAAAAGAGTGGCTACTGGCCGCGGAGTATTTACTTTCCGGAGGAAACAGCCAGGTCGTGCTTTGCGAGCGCGGCATCAAGACGTTTGAAACCGAAATGCGCAACACCTTCGACCTTGCGGCGGTGGCACTGGCACGCGATCTTTCTCATCTGCCGGTGATCGCCGATCCTTCGCATGGAACGGGCAAGCAAAGCCTGATCGCTGCAGTCTCGCGGGCAGCCGTCGCCGTCGGCGCCGATGGACTGATCATTGAAGTTCATCCCTGCCCGGAGCGGGCGCTTTCCGACGGGCCGCAATCGCTTGACTTCGCCGGATTCGAAAAGGTGATGAAGGCCATCGCGGAACCGCTGCGACGGGTTGCGATTGCGACACCTGCTTGAAAGAGCGAAGCCGTGCTTCAAAGGATATGCCCACTCATCAGTTGGCACCGGCCGCGGATCCCGCGGCTTTGCAGTCGGTGGTCCGCTCGATAAGGGCTCCCAGACCGGAGGCGATGATTTCCACCACTTGCAGGTCGTCTTTGGAGAAGGCGTCCTGACGGGCGCGGTACAGCGCCAGCACTGCAGCTATGCCGGCTTTGCCTTCGAGCGGCACCGCCAAAGCGGAACGCAGTGTGCTGTATTGCGTAGGATTGTTGAGATATCCCGGCTCGACCGACGGATTACCATTCAAAATGGGTTTGTGATTTTGAGCCACCCAGCCGGACAAACCTTCCCCCAGCGGGATCCTTAAAGAGGAAAACAGGCGGAAATTATCGCCGCTAACAAATTCCGGCACCAGCACCTCATTCTTGCGCAGGTAAACCGCCATGGCGTCATGGGGCATAAGACGCTTGAGCCGAGCCGACAACAATGAAAGGACGTCATCGAGATTGAGATAAGCTGGCGTGAGCCTGTCGCTGAGGTCGGAAAGACTCTGTGCCTGCAAGCGAGCGGCGGCCAGGCGTTGCGCGGAGTCCATCGCCGGCGACGCGGTTTGGGCTGCTTCGGCGGAGTTCGCGAAACCAGCGTCGGGGGCAACTCCACGCTCCACTTTGATGTCGGTCGAAAGTTTCGGCGGCACTTGTGAGGGCTGCAGGCGCGCCAGTTTCTCCCACTCGACATAGCGACGCTGCAGGATGGCGACCACCCGAGGATCGAAGGCAGTGCCGGCATCGGAAGCAACCTTGGCCATGGCTTCATCGAGTGGCAACGCCTTCCGGTACTGACGGTCCGAAGCGAGCGCGTCCAGGCAGTCGACGGCGGACAGGATGCGGGCTCCGATCGGAATCTCCTCCCCAGCTAGGCCGTTGGGATAGCCGCTGCCGTCCCATTTCTCGTGATGGGCGCGCACGATGGGAACTACGGGATAAGGGAATTCGACTTGTTCCAGAATCTCCGCCCCCACCGTGGGATGTATCTTCATCTTCTCGAATTCTTCCGGCGTGAGCTTGCCGGGCTTGGAAATGATGTGTTCCGGAACCGCCAGCTTGCCGATATCGTGAAGCACCGAAGCGGCCCGCAGCGCCTCGGTTTCGTCTTCTGTCAAACTCAACTCCCGCGCCAGTTCCATGGCATAAATGCGGACCCGTTGCAGGTGCTCCCCCGTGGTTTGATCCTTGGCTTCGATGGCCAGGGCGAGAGTTTCGATGGTCCGCAGGTGAAGCTTGGAAACTTTCTCCGCATGCAGCTTTTCCGCTTCCAGTTTTCCCAGATAAAGACGATAAGAGCGGTACATCAGGTAGATTGGCGCCAAAACCAGCAGAGAACCCTGCCATCCGAAATGCCGATTCAACAGGCTGACCAATCCGGCAATAGCGGCCCCAACCATGTAGTAGGGAAAGGTCCATAGGTAGATCTCGGTCCAAACATTCGAGACCTGCTTCTCTTCGGTCAGACCGATAATGATCGACATGGCGACGGTATTGCAGGCGAACTGCGTGATCGCCGCCGCCAGAAGCCCCAAGGGAATAGATCCGTGAAAAATGTGAAGTGAAAATTTGTAAACGCCGTAGGATGCCGCAGTAGACACGGTTACCTGCGACAGATTGAACAATAGCTGTACCATCTTCGGCCGACGCGCCGGCTTCCAATAAAACTGAGCCAGCGTTTTCACCAGGCCGATGAGCAGCGTCTCCGGCAAACCCAGCTCGAGAATGCAGAGCAGCGTCAGCAGGAAATTCATCGACATCGTTCCTTCCACGCCGGGCATGCTCACTTTGAAGGACGAAGCCAGAACCGCTGCGGCCATGTAGAGGGCGAACTTGGCAGCGTCGGTAGAGTGCCAGTTCACGAACGCGAAGACGAAGCAGGCCAGCGCCGCGATCGCCATTCCGGCGATATACACACGTGTGCCAGTTTCTCGCGTCGATAACATTTTGGGACTCCCCTAGATTCTTGCCGATGTGAGGGTCAATGTCCGCGCAAAACTGACCCCGCTGGTTACCGTCGTGTTCTTCCATCCAATCAATGACTTAGGCAGGTCTCTTTAGGCTGTCGGAAATCGAAACGCCGTGCTGGCTGAACTCAACTGCTGCAATGCGCAATACCGATCTTCCCTTTCCGGGACAAGTTGTCCCGTTTCTCAGGCCGGGGGACAGACTGTCCCGTCAACTGCGGCGCTCGATTCTCTAATCCATTGAATCGTAATGGTTTATTCTGCCCCGTTTGGACCTGGGTATGCACTTCATAGCGCAGGGAATCGGTCGTTTGCTTTCATCCAAACGGCGCTTGTGGGCGTCGCACGACCGAGGGGGGAATATGGGGATTATCAAGAGGCTAATGATTCTATTGTTGATTGCCACGGCGACGGTGACCGCCGCCGCTCAGGGCAACAACTCCAAGCTTTCGCCCGAACTGCAGGGCTATACCGGGACCCAGCAGGTCCAAGTAATCGTGCAATACACTCCCGGAACACAGGTGAGTTGCAGCGGATTATTCGGCCTTGTGGATTGCCTGTTAAGCGACGTTGTGAAAATTGTCGTAGATCTGCCTCTGATCAATGGCGTAGTTGCCCTGCTCGATGGCAACGACATCCAGAATCTCTCGAATCAGTCGAATGTCGTCTACATCAGCCCGGACCGGCCATTGGCGCCATCGCTCAGCAACGCCGCCTATGCCGTGAACGCGCCCTTCGCCTGGCAATCGAACTATACCGGCGCCGGCATTGGCGTCGCGCTGATCGACAGCGGCGTGAGCCCTCACCCAGATCTGTACCAGGGCGTTCTTCCGCTCTCGCGAGTCGTCTATCAACAGTCTTTCGTGCCGGGAAACACGAACACCAATGATCAATTTGGACATGGCACTCACGTCGCAGGGCTCATCGCTGGAGATGGCCTCAGTTCAACCGGGCTACCCTACTTCAAGACATTCAAAGGGATTGCGCCAGACGCAAACATTGTTAATCTGCGAGTACTGGATCAGAACGGCGCGGGCACCGACAGCGAAGTCATCGCTGCCATCGATCAGGCGATCTCTCTCAAATCGAAGTACAACATTCGCGTAATCAACCTTTCGCTGGGCCGTGCGATCTATGAAAGCTACAAACTCGATCCGCTGTGTCAGGCGGTCGAGCAGGCCTGGAAAAACGGAATTGTGGTCGTGGTGGCTGCGGGCAACAACGGTCGTTACCAGCCCACCGACGGTTACGCCACCGTCACTTCCCCCGGCAACGATCCTCATGTTCTCACCGTCGGCGCCATGAAACCCATGGGCTCGCCCACGCGAGTCGACGACCTTATCGCCAGCTATAGTTCGAAAGGCCCGACCGCGGTGGATGCCGTCGTGAAGCCCGACATCGTTGCGCCCGGTAATCTACTGGTTTCACTGCAGGCGCCGAATTCAACGCTCTTCAACGAGTATCCCAGTGACCGGGTACCTTACAGCTACTACGTGTATGGCGGAAGCAGCGCTCCTTCCTCTTCCTACTTCCAGCTGAGCGGCACCAGTATGGCGACCGGCATCGTCAGTGGCGTCGTCGCGGATGTGCTGCAGAAGAGTCCGAGGCTCACTCCCGATCAGGTCAAGGCCCTGCTCATGCTGACGGCATACAAGACCTTTCCTGCAACCAGCAGCACCACAGATCCAACCACGGGGATCACATATACCGATCAATACGACGTCTTCACCATCGGCGCCGGCTACGTAGACGTCGAGGCAGCCCTAAAGAGCACTGCTGTCGCGAAGGGGACCGCGATGTCTCCAATCGCTAATTTTAATGGCACCACCGATTTGGTGTACCTGTCCGACGATCCCTCCGCAGTCTGGAATACGTCACCCACCTGGTCGAACGCGGCCGTTTGGGGATCAACCCAATTCGTGACCGGCACAACTGCGACCTCGAGCGCCGCCACTGCATCGAGCAGCAGTGCACTATCGGGCAACGAAGCCCTGTGGGGAAGCGAGGCTCTCTGGGGTTCCGAGGCGTTGTGGGGTAGCGAAGCACTGTGGGGCAGTGAAGCGCTATGGGGCAGTGAAGCACTGTGGGGCAGTGAGGCATTGTGGGGAAGCAACGTTACCGGCGGAGAAAACTAGGCAACCTCGGCTGTGAGTTTGGGAACTGGGGCGTAACGCCCTCAGAATGTCCGACCACAACCGCATGGAGTCACAGTCTATTCGCTGCTGTGTAGCGCACGCAGGGCTTTCTGCGCTTCCTCGAGTTTCGGGTTCAGATGGAGAGCCTGCTCATAAGCAGTACGTGCTTCTGACAAGCGTCCACGCTGCTGCAGGAGCTGACCTAGTCGCAAGTAGCCTTGGCTGGAGGGGGATTCCGCAACATTTCGGAGCGCTTCGGAAAAATCAATTCCATCCAAGCCACTCTTAGCGTTCACATCCTGAGGATCGATCCGCAACGCCTGCTCATAACTTTCTCGCGCCTTGGGGTAGTTTCCAATTTCGCCGTACAACTTTCCGAGTGTCCGGTAGGCGCCGATCAGCATCTTAGGATCCGGACCCAGGGAAATCGCGAGTTCGTACTCTGCGATCGCTTCTTGCCGTTGTGAGTTCAATGCCAGACAGGCGGCTAGATTCAGATGGCCACCCGCATCCCGGGGCCTGATCCGCACGGCGTTCCTCAAGTACGGTAAAGCTTCTTCGGAATGGTCCGACATCATAAGCGCAGCGCTCAGATTTTCCTCGGCGAAGAAATTGTCTTTTGTAACGTTCACGGTGTGCAGCCAGAGATCGTAGGCACTCTGCCAGTATCTGATCTGCTCGCGGGTAAAGAGCGCGAAAATAATCAGGACGACTGCGGCCGTCTTCACCCGTGACGGGAAACTGATCCGCCGGCTCTCAGCCAAGTCAGCAGCGCCCCACACCCCCATTACAAAGATTCCCATCATCGGGATATAGGCGTAGCGGTCGGCCATCGCTTGCTCGCCCACCTGGATGAGCCCAATCACCGGAACCAGCGTGCCCAGAAACCAGAGCCAGCCGGTCACAAGGTAAGGACGGGACATGCGCTCTCGCCACACCAATGCGCTTACTGTAACCACAAACAATGCAGCCAGCCCAAGCTGCCAGCCAGCAAGCGCGGCGGAATAAGGATAGAACACCGTTAAACGCGCCGGCCAGAATCCTTTCCACACATACATTGCATAAGCGTAAACCGCGTTTTCCAAGCGCACCCAGACAGGAACGACCAGATGCATGGCGCCGTACGAGCGCTGCGCGAAAATGGTTACGACGGCGTCCGCAGCAGACAGCGCCAACAGCGGCAACTTTTCCAGGACGAGCCGAGAGAAGGGCGCCTGAGACACGGCTAACGGAGCCCCAAGATTCACCGGTGCAGATCTCATTTCTTGATCTCCGCCTCCGATTCCGCCTCCGAGCCCGCCTTCGAATTTTCGAGATGACGGCCCGCTCCATCCCCGAATTCGCCGCAACGGCCAGTAATCCAGCAGCAGCAGCACGCAAGGCAGCGTGATGACCATCGGCTTTGCGGCGAGTCCCAGCAAGAACAGCGCCGCTACAACCACGTAACGCTTCACGCTCGGTCTGACCGCGTACCAGCCATAAGCACCGAGAGCCAGCAGAAAGAAAAGCGTACTCAGAACGTTCTTGCGCTCAGCGATCCATGCCACTGACTCCACATTAAAAGGATGCAACGCAAACAGTCCCGCCACCAGCAAACTGCGCCCTGCGGCTCCAGTTGCTCGCTCCAGGAGCAGGAACAGCAGCATGACGTTCAGCACATGCAGCGCCAGACTCGTGACATGATGCCCCGCAGGGTTCAGACCATAGAGTTGGCAATCCAGGGCGTGCGATAGCCATGTCACCGGATGCCAGTTGGAGTACTCGGTCGATGTGAAAGCCCAGGCGACGGTCTTCCAAACCAGACCTGCCTGTACATGTGAGTTGTTTATGACGTAGCCGTCGTCGTCGTAGTTGAAGATAAACGGGTGGCGAATGACCGGACTGTAGACAGCGAACGTTACGACAGCCAACAAGCAACAGATTACAAGATCGCGCCTCCGGGGTGAGCCAAGCAAAGCTGGCGCAAGCAAACTGTTCCAAACACTTTGCATGACGCCGCCCTTGCTTGCCGTGGCAAGCTTTCCCGCCGTGTCTTTTTGCCTGTTCTTTGATCCGGCACTTATAGGCATGTTGAAACCGAAGGCAAGCGTGGTTCGATTGCTGCTCCCCGGCAGAGGGCATTGTACCTTGCGTCGCCATACATTTCTCGGCCAAGAACTGCATGACTTCGACTAGATTCTTGGGTTCGATGTCATCCTGAACAAGCGTTCTTTGCGCAGTGAAGGATCTGGGCGAGCCGCGCGACGCGTCGCGTTTTTTGCGACGCAATAATCGCGCGTTTGGCTCGCTTCCCCAGCAAACTGCACCACTACCCGGTTTCCCCTTGACACCGAATGTGCAGTGGACCAAAATCTTTGCTGCTAGCGGTCCCAGGTTTTTTCGGCCCTTGCAACGGTTTGAACCTCTCCGCTCGCGGCGAGCCATGCTCCGAACCCGCCAATTCGTACTGCTTCCAGTGATGGTTGTGGCTACGTCTCTGTGCTGGGCTACCGGCAGCAAATCACACCAGAAGCCAGGCGACGCTTCCCCAGCCAACGCATCAGAAGAGGTCCAGTTAGACGTAACCCCCGCCGTGGTGACTGAAGAGCAGTCTGCCCCTCGGCCCGCTCCGCCGCAGATGCCGCCACACCCGCCGCAGGTCAGTCATTTGAATGGCCAGCTCCTTATCATTGCGCATAACTCCACATTGGCCGACATTCTGTCGGCGGTGTCCAGTCAGACTGGCGCGGTAATTGACGTGCCGCCCGGAAGCGGCGCCGAGCGGGTGGTTGGTCGAATGGGCCCCGGTCCGATGCGCGATGTACTGGCCGCATTGCTGAACGGATCGCAATTCAATTACGTAATGATCGCGTCGCTCCCCGATTCAGCTCGGGTTGAGCACGTGATCCTTATTTCGAAAGCCAACAGTTTAGAAACCCCCGCTCCAGTGGACAACCCGGCCATTCCGGTCAACCTGCGTGAGCAGCGACCGCTTCGGCCGATCACTCCTGAGACAAAACTAGCCCCGCAGCAACCAGCAGCAGAGGCAACGACGCCAGACGCCGCGGATGACACTAGCGACGACGATTCGCCGACCACGGAGCAGATTTCGGAAGGGCAAGAGCCCACTGCATTGGATCGCGTAGTCCTACCGACGCCGCAAGTGGTCCCGCAGCCAACCGGGAGCACTCCACAGCAGCCAGCCAACGGCGCTACCCAGCCGCCGGGTTCTTCGAATCCTCCACCTCCCCACAACTAAGCTCCTTTTCTTACTCTTCGATGGACGCCAATAGAGTAAGCCCTTCCCTAGGGGCGTTTTCCCTTGACACGGAACGTTCTTCGGAATAAGATTTCCTGCTGCGCGGTAGCAGGTTTTTCGCCGTCGCAGTGAACCTGCGACGACCTCGACGTTTCCATCTTCCCCAGGATTTGCATCGGCTCGAGTCACCGCTTTTTGTGCAGCCGGACTGACTTTGGGATGCCGCTTGGTATCCCAGTCCGCAATCGCGCGATAACTCCGTCGGGCCTGTTACTCAACATCGCCCATCCGCAGCTAACTTCGATAGACAACAATACGAAAGAGAGGAATAGTATGAAACGAAAGATCTCAATCCTCGTGTGTTCAATGGTGGCGCTCTCCAGCCTCAGCCTGGCTTAGCAAAACTGTCCGGGCTATGGGACGCCGCCGACCAACAAGTGGTGCGGACCTTACACTGTGCCGCTATCCGGGTGCCTCAGCGGGACAAGCATTACAGCCGGGTGCGGCAACACAACATCACTCAATGTAGGTTTTGACACGACGCCGCCCACAGGTTCACGCAGCAACCCGTTCGGAGGCATCAGCGCTGGGGCAATTATTAACAACGGCGACACAGCGCACCCAGACGTTGTTCCCAATGGCGCGGTGGGACTCAAACAATACATGATGTTTGCCGACGGATATGTGCAAGCCTACACCAAGAGCGGCACGAATGCTCACGAGGCAATTTTTGCGAACACGAATGGCGGAGCAGCGCACCCCCAGCCCGCCAACTCGCCTTGGGAGACGGACGGGCGAGACTCGCTGGGGCCCTACTGCGGGAACGAGGGGGTGGACTTCAACCTCGACTATGACCACGTAAACACGCCGCCGGGACAAGGCACGCCTGGGCTATGGGTGCTGTCCGGGGCCGCAAACCCCACCATCGGCACTACCCTCCATAGGGTCCTCTGCATCGCCAGCAGCGCGCAAGATGATCTCTACAACAACGACGGCAACAGCTATTGGAGCGCATATGCCTTCGATCTCACGGGCTCGGTTACGCCCGCGATTTTCATGCCTTCGCACAGCAGTGTGTACGACCTGGCCGACTATCCAAGGTTCGGAAATTGGGTCGATGGCTACTACATGACCTTCGACTTCATTAATGTGGGCACTGACGCCATCGAGGGCTTCGCGGTTTGTAAGCTCGACTCCGCCGACATTTCGCAGGGCAACGAGGCAAACTCGGCAACTTGCTTCGCTTACTTGCCAACTGCCACGCCTCCTATGATCCACACACTATTGCCAGCAGACATGCAAAGTGATTCGTACCCCACGGGCACGGCTGGCGAATTCTTTCTCGCCACCGTCAACCCAGGGTCAGACGGCAACCCGTGCACTACGATTACGCCGCCCTGCACGTCCAACACGCTGGCATTCTGGACCTGGGGTGGCACCACGAACGGCATTACGAACCGGACCACTCCTACGAATATCAGCGTAAGCACCTTTACGCCTGGGTGCTACAACCTAGGCAATCCCGCGGATACAGTCTGCGTGCCACAGCCTGGCGGAACGATGAACATAGTCGATTCCGTCGGCGACCGGCTCATGAGCCCTCTGGCCTATAATTTCCTGGTCTGCGGCTTCAACGAGCGCAACCCTAACGGGTCCTATCTTTGCGGAGAATATCTTGCGGTCACGCAGACAATCCAGGAGGACGGCACCTCACAACGCACGGGAGTTCGCTACTACACGATCGTGGATCCAAGCACCGCGCCCTCGGTCCTGGACAGCGGCGACTTTCAGTCCAGTAGCGGCCTCTTCTACTGGATGCCGAGCAATGCCATCGACGGTAGCGGAAACGTCGCCTATACCTTTACTGTGGGAGGGAGCTCCACGAACCCGAGCATTTACGCGGCCAGCGTGAACACCAGCGGCACTGCAGGGAGCCCGACGGTCGCTCAATCCGGTTCGGGCGCGATCACGGACACGTGCAACCAACATTGGGGCGAATATGTCAGCGTTAGCATCGACCCCAGCGACGGCCGTACCTTCTGGGGCACAGGGCAGTACCAGAACGTCAACGAATCCACCTGCCACGCCGCCGTGCTTGGCTGCAACACGGCCGATTACAGCGGCTGTAACTGGACAACTGCAATATTCACCTGCAAGGCGGGCTCAGGGTTTTGCCCGTAGTCAGAGCTAGCCGTGAGGCGAGGTAGACTGAGGTCCCTCCTCACCTTTTTTGGAACGAGCTACTTGCTTCATGACCACGAAACAGATCGTGGACAGACCGAGAGCGAATGATTCGAATCGATTTTTTCGAGAACGAAAAAAGAGGCGACGGGTCGCCCGTCGCCTCTGAATTGAAAATTCAACGTCTGTTGATCAGTTACTGCTTTGTGACTGCCTCAAAGCCAATAGGTGTACTCTGGCCGTAGCGCCCCACGATGACGAGTGTGTCATTCACGCCGTCAGCCCGCGTATAGCTGCCGCTGGGGTCGTCAATCGAGTAATATTTCCCCGCGTGACGTAGAAACCCGTGAGTCACGCCGGCGGTATCGTAATAGGTGCCTACGATGTCTCCCTTGTTGTTGATCTTGTGGACGACCGCGCCCAGCGGTCCCGCCGCGGGTTCCATAACCTGTGTGTAGGTTTTGCCTTTGTTCGCGGTTGTATATGACAGGTAATCCCCGGAGGAATCCGCGCCATAAACGGCGATTACGCCGTTGTTGTTTATCGACCAAGCTGTGGCCAAACTAGTGACATTCGGCGGATCCAGCGTGGTGAGCGTCGTCCCTTCTAGCAAGAATCCATGCTGCACGCTGGCCGAGTCGATGTACGTACCTACTAGGTGGCCTTTGTCGTTAATCCCGTTCACATTCACCAGCGTCGCGCCCGCGATCGAGATGTGCGTAAACTTGCCTTTGGCGTACGTAAACCCTATTTCAGTGCCCGACGTGTTCGTACACCAGCCCGCAGCAACGCCAGCGGAATTGATGCCAAAGAACTGAATGCCCGCCCCGCCCGGCGTGCCTGGACAGTGTGTATTGTCGACCTTGGTTAGCTTCGTGCCGTTCAGGATCATGGCGTGCTGCACCCCGGTGCTGTCGATGTAATCGCCGACGATCACACCTTTGTTGTTTATTCCATACGTATCCGTTTCCTCCGCTGTTTTGTTGGCGTGGACGTCTTTGAAAGTAAACGTCAATGTTGGCGCCGCCGCAGCCACGGATAAAAACAGACACACTAAAATCCCTGTGAAGATGGTCTTGCCTCTCTGCATTGGTTTTCTCCTTGGGTAAGGTTGTTCCCCTCTTCCTGCGCGAAGCATGAACTTTCTCGGCGGGAAACACCGCAAAAAGCCCGCTGGTCGTGGGCTACACTGCGAGCGGGGAAATTCGCAGTGCACCCCGGCCACACAGTTTCTGCCTAGCCGAACAGGCTGTCAATATGCAATTTATTGCATGGTGCCAGCACGCGAACTTTGAGGCACTTTGCGGGCGTGAGTCCGCGCGTTTTTAGCACGGGAGCCCGCAGCCGAAATCCCGAGCGTTCTCTGCGAGCGATCTCCATCGCTGGCAGTGGTCGTGCGGCTGTGCAATACTGGCAACGATTCGAAAAATAAAGCGGAGTTCAGCGTTGCCGGGATGGCGAAATTGGCAGACGCAGCGGACTTAAAATCCGCAGGTCCGAAAGGACTGTGGGGGTTCGATTCCCCCTCCCGGCACCATATAACTCGTTCTTTTACTATTGTTTACAGCAAGTACAAATGCTGCGTACAATACGCGGGCAATAGAAAGGCCGGGGCTCTCACCCCGGCACTCTATCTAAATCATCCTTCGGGTCATTTCGCCGTGGCTCTGGAACCCTGGGGTACTGGGCCAAATCCTTGTTGCTGAGATTCGAAGGACTCAATTCGGCAGTTTCAGCGGTGAAAACTTAACAGTCGGCAGCAGCCCGTCCTTCTTCACGGCGTAGCCGTACGCATGATCCGGTGGCTCCGGAGCGAATTCGACCAAAACGTAATTCTCACCCTCCAGGTGCTCGTCGAAATCCTGCATATACTTCTCGAACTCACTCACGAATGACCGCCTGGCCCAGTAGACCATGATTTTTAGAGGAGACTTCACGCATAGCAGTTTCTGGAAGTCGTACAGTACCTCATCCTGGTTCCCCCACTCTGATTCCGCAGCCAGATGGATTGCCCCGGTCTTCTTGTGCAGCCAGATCAAGTCGAGCAGCCATCCCGGCCCATCATCGCCGGGATACACGAAATAGTCTTTGCTGGCTAGCTTGCGGAGTACCTTTTGCACTGCGGGGGTTCGAATGCGCCTGCCGTCGTCTGGTAATTCCCGAAGGCTCGAAATAAGTTTGTGCGCGACGATGATCGGATCGATCGGCGGCTTCCGGAAAACTCCCACACGAGGTTTTAGCATCGGACGATTCTACACCGCCGCGTCCAATCGGTGTACAACGAATCGCCCATTGTGGCGTTTCTAGATTATTGAGCCCCGCTAGAAATGAGTAACTTACGCGCCGTCAGTAATGGCAGGGAATTCGATTCCCCCTCCCGGCACCAGTTGTTGCTCGCAACCCACTGGCGCACAGAAAAAGGGCCACGACTTCTATCGTGGCCCTCAATCTTTCCTGATCACCCGCGTGCATCCGCAGCGGAGAAGCTCCAGCCCCAGCTCCCGGCTAATTTTTCCGGAACGGTTCGCTCTTTGCGGCCACACGATTTATATCTTCATTCGTATACGTCCGTACCGCGTGCTTGCCGCCCTTCGCCGCCACCGATGCCTTTACCGCACTCGCGCTTTCGGCCAGTCCCGTGTAATAGATCCAGACCGCGTGTCCTTCCTCTCTGGCTCCATGCTCCATGCGCTCCATGTGCCCTTCGTGCATACCCATGGGCCCCGGACGCGGTAACCAGACTGCCGGTGAAACCGCCGGACTTCCTCCACCCGACTCCCAAACCACCTCGGTGTGCACCGCGTCGGTGTTTCGGGTCGTCAGCGATAGCGTCGCGTTTCGCGCCCCCGCATACAGCCCGCCGGTCGCGTTGCTAGCTCCCACCGGCGAAGACGATACGGTCTCAAACTCTATTATGGGAGTAGTCACCAGCGGGACATACGGCCCGCAGCCATACGGACAATACTCTGGAATGCCTCTAGACCCGGCCTGACCGAACCCCAGTGCCGAGAAGACCACAACTACAAACGCAACCAAGAATCCACGCATACTCCACCTCCGGAAGACTAGTCTGCAATCATCGCAGCAGGTGGCGTACCAGTGTTCGAATCCCCAGGACCGCGCTTCGATCTGCCGCCTTTCCAGTCTTTTCCGCGCACGCAACCGATCGCATCCCCGATACGATGCGCAACAACATGCTGACAAACCGCAGAAAATTAGCGCTTCACGCGTGGGTCAGGAAAGCAGTTTGCCGTAGCCAAAATACTAAAGGCTGCGACGCAAGCCGCAGCCTTCTGAAAGTTAGTTCGCGCATTCGCCCGTGTGAATCCGTGTGGATCCGCGCAAATCCGTGGCAAAAGGTTTTAGTGTCTTCCCCCCCCAGGCCCGCCGCGTCCACGATCCCGTCCGCCGCCGCCGGAACGTCCACCGCGTCCGCCGCGTCCTCGATCCCGCCCGCCGCCGCCCGGACGACCACCGCGTCCCCCGCGATCTCCGCCATGCGGACGATCGCCGTGAGGCCGGTCGCTGCTGGGCACATGCGCAACGCCATCACGGTTGAAATTCGGCTCGCCCTCAGCTTCTTCAGGGAAATCGCCGCCGCCTTCAATCACCATCGTGCCTGTCGCCGCCGCAACCGGAGCGAACTCGCCTTCGGCCCCAGCCGCGACCGGCGCACCTTCAGGAAGCACCCCACCCGGCGCCATCTTCGCGCGCTGCTCTTTCAGAATCGCCTTGCGCGACAGCCGGATGCGGTTGCCTTCCACCGCCAGCACCTTCACCAGCACCTGATCGCCTTCCTTCAACTCGTCGCGGATGTCGCCGATGCGATGCTCCGCCACTTCGCTGATGTGCAGCAATCCGTCGGTTCCCGGAATAATCTCCACGAACGCGCCGAAATCCGCCAGCCGCGTGACTTTCCCCAGATAAGTCTTCCCTACTTCAGCCGTCGCCGTCAGATCGCCAATGATCTGCAACGCCTTGGCCGCCGATGACTGATCGCTCGACGCAACCTTCACCAACCCGGAATCTTCCACGTCGATCTTCACTCCGGTCTGCTCCACGATGCTGCGAATCATCTTGCCGCCCGGCCCAATCAGATCGCGAATCTTGTCGACCGGAATCTGCACGGTGTAGAAGCGCGGAGCGAAATCGGAAATCTTCTCCCGCCCGGTTGAAATCACTTCTTCCATCTTGCCGAGAATGTGCAACCGCCCGCGCTTCGCCTGCGCCATCGCCTCGCGCATGATCTGCGAAGTAATGCCCGCCACCTTAATATCCATCTGCAGCGCGGTGATGCCATCCTTCGTGCCGGCGACTTTGAAATCCATGTCGCCGTAATGATCTTCCGCGCCCGCAATGTCGGTCAGGATGGCATACTGCTCGCCTTCCTTCACCAATCCCATGGCGACGCCGGCCACCGCAGCCTTCAGCGGAACCCCAGCATCCATCAGCGAAAGCGAAGCCCCGCAAACCGTAGCCATCGACGATGATCCGTTCGACTCCAGAATGTCCGAGACCACGCGCATCGCATAAGGCCACGCCTCTTCCGAAGGCAGCACGCCCGAGATCGCGCGCTCCGCCAAAGCTCCGTGCCCAATCTCGCGCCGTCCCGCTCCGCGCAAGAAACGCAACCTCGCCAACCGAGAACGGAGGGAAATTGTAATGCAGCATGAAGCGTTTCTTGGCTTCGCCTTCGAAGCCTTCGAGGCGCTGCATGTCGTCGCTGGTGCCGAGCGTGGTGGTGACCAGCGCCTGGGTTTCGCCGCGGGTAAAGATGGCGCTGCCGTGGGTGCGCGGCAGCACGCCCGCTTCGATCCAGATTTCCCGGACTTCGTCGAAGCCGCGCGCATCCGGACGCCGGTGCTTCTCTATCACTTCCTCGCGGAAGATACGTTCGCGCAGCGCTTCAAAATAATGTTTCAGCTTGGCTTGCGCCTCTTCATCCTCTTCGGGGATTTCGGCCAGCAACTTCGTGCTTCAGCTCTTTGACTAGCGTATAGCTTTCTGCTTTCGGATGCTTCTGGGTGTTGAGACGGTCTGACAAATCCGCGCCTACTCGCTTCTTCAGCGCGTCGTAATAAGCCTGATCGAATTCCGGCGGCGTCACTTCCCTCTTCTTCTTGCCCGCTCTCGATTGCAGGTCGTTGATAGCAGCACAAATTTTCTTGATCTCCGTATGCCCGAACTCAATCGCATCGACCACCGTCTCTTCGCTCACTTCCTTCGCGCCCGACTCGATCATCACAATAAAATCGGCCGTGCCTACGACCATAATGTTCAACTGGCTCTCGCGCATTTCGTCATACGTGGGATTGATGATGAACTTTCCGTCGATCTGCCCAACGCGCACCGCGCCGATGGGGCCGAGGAAAGGAACATCGGAAAGCGTAAGCGCCGCAGATGCGCCGTTGATCCCAAGCACATCAGGATCGTTGCTGGCATCGGCCGAGAGCACGAAGGCGATGACCTGAGTCTCGCACTTGAATCCTTCGGCGAACATGGGACGGACCGGCCGATCGATCTGCCGGCTGGTCAGCACTTCACGCTCGCTCATCCGGCCTTCGCGCTTGATAAAGCCGCCGGGAAAGCGTCCACCGGCGTAAGTGTATTCGCGGTAATCCACCGTAAGGGGAAAGAAATCGATTCCCTCGCGCGGGTCGGCATTGGCTACTGCGGTAGCCAGCACCACGTTATCGCCCATGCGCACCACGGCTGCGCCGTGCGCCTGCTTGGCTAATTTTCCGGTTTCGAATGAGAGTTGTTTGCCGCCGGCGAGGTCGACTGTAACGCTGCTAACTTCTGGTTTCATGTTTCATCCTTTAGAACAGCTGCTTGCTCCTAGCTTCAGCTAGGAACTTCGGTTCCAGGTAGATTGGAGAGAGGGGCGCGTCTGTGCTTTCCAATCGGCTTGAGATTGGTGGGGTGGGATGCGCTCAAAAGATGCACGTTGCAGAAGATCCTCAATGCACAGCCGGCTTCGAGAGGAAGGCGGCGTTCTCTAGATACGTTTAAGGGAATATCTTCTTCAGAAGATCCCGGAATTACTTGCGGATGCCGAGCTTGCCAATGACCGTCTTATAGCGCTCGGAATCGTATCTCTTGAGGTAGTTCGAGCAAACGACGCCGCTTGCTGACCAGCATGAGCAGGCCGCGGCGCGAGCCGTGGTCCTTCTGGTGCGTCTTGAAGTGGTCCGTCAACTGGCCAATGCGTTCACTGATGATGGCGATCTGAACCTCGGGACTCCCCGTGTCAGTCGCGTGCGTCTGATACCGGTCAATGACGGATTTCTTTTGCTCTCTGGCTAACACTAACCTGTCGCACTCCTGTTCTGGTTTCGATTTTTCTTGGTGACGTAGTGAGGATAACAGGCGGGGGGTGGGGGTGTAAAGAAGCTGGTTGGGAGTCCGCGCTTTCCGCCCGGTTGGAACAACTTTGACAATCAGCAAGGCTGCCAGGCGTTCTTCAACCTGCCGGCTGCAAGCCGACTTTTCTTACCAGGGCTTGATAGCGCGGCTCGGAGTGAAGGAAGTCGAAAATGGGTTCGGTCTGTATCAGGATGAGCCAAGGGGAACGCGCATGGTAAGCAAGTTCAAGAGACTTCAAAGTAGCATTCTTGTCGCCGAGGTAGGCGTATTGCTTGGCAACGTCGAATGCTGAAACGTATTCTTTGCGAGCGCGGGATTTAACGTCTTCGACTCGCCACTGTGCGACAGCCCTCTGCCCGCCTCGCCGGAACGCCCGATGGATGGCCTCTGCCTTCTCCGGATCGCCCGCCAATTCCAGAGCCTTTTCTAACACTTCTGCGGATTCCTTACCCATTCCTTTCAGCCAGTAAGATTCAGACAGGTAAAAGTATGTACCGAGATCCTCAGGGTAAGATTGATCCCGCATTCGCAGGTCGTTAATTGCAGCATCGATCTGGCGCGCTTGCAAATAGGCATACCCTAAGCCCCAAGGGTGCGTGAAAGGGTCCAATTCAGTGGCTCGCTTTCCCTCCCGGAGCGACTCTTCGGCCCGGTTCATAGCGGCCAGAACGTAGGAGCGAAGATGATGGCCCTCGGCATAGTTTGGGTCCAAGTCTGTCGCCCGTCTTGATTCCGCATCGGCGTGAGGCGGGTGGCCCATCCTTCCGCGTTCTTTTGCGGAAGGGTGGGATTCCACAACTCTCACCATGCTGGCTTTTGACTTGCGCATCACTATTCATCCGCAGAGAACAGCAGGTTCCTCACCGGGTTTTCAGCCCGATTTGATTGCATAACGACGTTGGCCCGTCGCGAGTAGATTGGTATGCGATGAACAAGACCAAGGCTCGTGAGAGGAGCCAACGTCATGTTGATTATAGGATGCGATTTCCATCCTGGGTTTCAGCAGGTCGCGATCTTTGACAATCGAACGGGAGAGATAGGAGAAAAACGGTTGCAGCACCGGGCGGAGGCGGAGGAGTTTTACCGTGCGCTGGCGGGCCAGGCGGTGCGGGTGGGGATGGAGGCTTGCGGACACTATCCGTGGTTCGAGCGGTTGCTGGCGGAGTTGGGCATGGAGTTGTGGTTGGGGGATGCGGCGAAGGTGAGGGCGTCGGTAGTGCGTCGGCAGAAGACGGACCGGCGGGACGCGGAGCATCTGCTGGATCTGTTGCGCCAGGATCGGTTTCCGCGGATCTGGGTGCCGAGCCTGGAGGTGCGGGATGTGCGGCAGTTGCTGGTGCATCGGCACAAGCAGGTGCAGGCGCGGACGCGCACCAAGAATCAACTGCAGGCCATGGCGCTGAGCTGCGGAGTGCAGAAAAAGCGGAAACTGTGGACCAAGGCGGGGCGGGCGGAGTTGGAGCAGTTGCCCTTGCTGCCGTACGCGGCGGAGCGGCGAAAGCGGTTGCTGGAAGCGCTCGACGGGCTGGAAGCGGAGATCGTCGAACTGGACCGGCGAGTCGCAGAAGAAGCGCGGCAACGGCCGGAAGCGGTGCGGCTGATGACGCATCCGGGAGTGGGTTCGGTGACGGCGTTGGCCATGGTGCTGACGCTGGGGCCGGCCGAGAGGTTCGGATCAGGCAAGCAGGTGGGCAGCTACTTCGGCCTGATTCCGAGTGAGGAATCCAGCGGCGGGAAACAGCGGCTGGGCAAGATCAGCAAACAGGGCAGTTCCTTTCTGCGCTTTTTGCTGGTGGAAGCGGGACAGACGGCGGCGCGGTTGGATCCGCAACTGAAACGCTTCTATCGCCGCCTGGCGGTGCGCCAGAATCGCAGCGTCGCCAAGGTGGCGGTGGCCAGAAAGTTGGCCACGCGCTTGTACCTGATGTTGCGCGAAGACTGGACGTACGCGCAACTATGTCAGGCCGTCATGCAGGTGAGCCCGAGTCATTCCGTGGTTGGCGAGTAAGGGGCCGACGTTTTGAGTGGGCAGCCTGCCTCCCTGAAAAGTCAGGGAGTTCGAAGTGAGTAATCGTGGGTGCAAGTCCCGAAGAGATGGATGGTGGGACCTGGTGTCCCGCTGCAGGATTGAACAGAGTGACGAGCTTGGTCTGGGAGTCAAAAGCTTTCTACTAGAGCGAAATGGCGCTCCTTCTGGCGTCGACGCCGAAGTGTCGCTACGAAACGCTTGACAGGATGCACCGTCGTTAGAGACGGAATGACATCCCTTTTCTATTAGGGCGGTTATGCGAACTCGATGCCGTCTGGTTCTTGGAGCAGGTGCCAGGCTTCGCGATAGTTGTCGTAGAGGCCGGGTTTGCGGCGGGATTTGGGGCTTAGGAGGATGCTGGTTAGGCCCAGGATGTGCGGCAGGGGGAGGATGAACCAGGAGTCTTCGGGGATTACGTAAGCGGCTATGAAATCGATTTCGGAGAGTTTGTAGGGGACGGCGCGTCCTTGGATGCGGCGGTGGGTGTTGACGTGGTAGAGACCGTTTACTAGTTGCGTGGTGGCTTTGACCTGGACGCGGATCAGGCGCGGGCGGGCTCGGTCGGCGAGGTAGGTGCCGTAAGGGTCTAACTGAGTAAGACGGTCACGGCGGCAATCTAGGATTACGTCGTAGCGCTCACTGTCGCCGAAGGGGTGGGAGACTCCGAAGCGGAGGCGGGCGGCTTTGAGGGTGAAGGCTAGTTCGGTGATCTCTCCGCAACGCTTGGTGTCGCGTTCGCGCTCGAAGGGAGTTCTGGAAGGGTGGTTGGCTCTAGTGGGCAGGGCTTGGGCCGGACGCTGGTTGCGTCTGGGGGTACGGCCCTTGCGTCTGGACATTCAGGTCTTATGTTTTAGGTCTCAGGTCTCGGGAAAGCCTCGGGGAAAGAAAAAAGGCGCTCGCCGAAGCTTGCGCCTTTGTTTGCCCTATATATTCAGGATATCAGATTGGGAGGGGTAAAACCGTCACGATTCGGGGATTTATTTCTCTAATGATGGCAATGAGTTAGGGGGAAATGGTCGAGTTTTGCCTCTTGACAAGATTTTGGCGGATGAAAGAATCGGAGGTTTTACCCGTCAAGAAAGCGGCCACGATCCTGAGTGGTGGGCAACGCGCAGACTTCGGAGCGACCAAAAAGCCGGTAACGGTTGCGGGCTACGACGTTATAAGCGGGATCGCGCAGGAATTTAGGCACGAGTTGCAGGAAGAGTGCGAGCGGCGGCCACGGGAACGGGAGTTGCTTCAAAACGAAGATGGCGGCGTCGGAGCGGGAGAGCAAATATTCGCCGGGGAGTTCGTGGTTCACCAGGACATAAACCGTATCCAGAGCGCCGGGGTTAGCGCCGTGGTGGGCTAGGATAGCAACGGCGAAAGCGCTTTGCAGCGCGGCAAAGCGGAACACGGCATCGCGGTCGCGGCGAAGAATGAATTGGACGAAGCGGTTGCAGAGCCCGCAGACGCCATCGTAGAGAAGAATGGGGTGGGACATGTGGAATAAAATGCCCCATCCTTGTCTCTGCAAAAAACGCAGAGACAAGGATGGGGCACCCTCTACTTCGATCCCGATGGCGGGGGCTGCGGCCCCGCGTAGTAGCCGCTCTTGGTCCGCACTATCATTTTGCCATGGCCTTTGGCCTTGGCTTCGACGCGAATCGTGCGGAAGCCGCCGGTAGTTCTGGGATTCGTGGGCTTGTAACCGATGGTGTACTGACTCTTGATGTCGCGCGCCACTTCCCGGCTGATTTCATCGACTTCGTCCAGGGTCTTGGGAAAAAACGCGATCCCGCCCGTCCGTTGCGCGATGATTTCCAGGGCCCGCCGGGCTCGCTTGGGGTGCTCTTCATCGCCCAGGATCCCGATGGCGTACACCGCGGGACCGTTTTCTTCCTGCAACTGCTTCACCGCGTCTTCCAGGCTTTCGCGGCTGGCGTTGTCGTCTCCGTCGGTCACCACGAACAGAACCTTTCGCTCCAGCCTAGCGTCCCGCTTGAGGTGCTCGGCGGAGGCTACCACAGCATCGCGCATCGCGGTTCCGCCGCGCGCGTCAATCTTCTCCAGTGCCTCTTTCAATTTCAGCAGGTCGTTGGTGAAATCCTGGTCGAGATAGTATTCGTCGTTGAAGTTGACCACGAACACCTCGTCCTGCGGATTGCTGGCGCGCACCAGGTTCAGCGCTGCCTGATTCACTTTGGCCCGCTTCTCGCGCATGGAACCGGAATTGTCTATCACGATTCCCATCGAGACGGGAATGTCCTCATGGTGAAACGAAACAATGGTCTGCGGCTTGCCATCTTCGAATACGGTGAAGGCATTGCGGTCGAGGTCGGTGACGATGTGCTGCTTGTCGTCCACAACCGTGGCGTGCAGCAGGACTTCATCCACATCTTTGCGGATAACGTAGGTTCCGTTCTCAGGAGATGGCTGCTGTGGGCTCGATGGCCGGCAGGCGCAGGAGCCGCGCCGGCGCCAGATTGCGATTGAGCAGGTTGTGATACGGAAGGCGTGGACTGTGGCGACCCTTCGGCTTCGCTCAGGGCAAGCTTCGATGGCGAAGACGCAGATTGAGGCTGCGAAGGTTTCCACTCGGCGCCCGGGCAAAGGCTGGGCCAATAGCGCGAAGACGGCTGCGCCCAAGATCACGCAACGTATTGTGTAACGTATCGCGTAACCCGGGGAAAAGAGAAAGCTCGCAGCCCGCTTATTCTTCGGGCGCGTAATATCCAGTCCTGGCATACACTCGGAGTGGCGGCAATCCTTTCGGCGGCAATAATTTCACTCTAATCTTACGCCATTTGCCGTCCCGCACCACTTTACTGGGACGGTATCCGAGCACGTATTGGTTGCGCAGTTCTATGCCGATCTTGGTGGCGACATCGGCGAGGTCGTTGGGGTTCTCTACGGTAAACGCCCGCCCGCCTGTCAGTTCGGCGATATCGCCCAGCAGTTGCGGGCCCAACTGCTCTTCCTGAGTCTGAAAATAGCGGTCGTAAATGCCGATGGCGTAAACCGTGATATCCGCTTCCCTTATCAAAGACCTAATCTCGCCCTCGGTATAGCGGCTGTGATTGTCGCCACCGTCGGAGATAATGAGGATTGCCTTTTTAGGGTACTTGGCCTGCCTCATTTTGCTGACGCCCATGTAAATCGCATCCAGCAGCGCGGTCCGCTTTTGCGGGACGGTGTAGAGCAGCTTGTCTGTGATCTCGTCGACCGAACTGGTGAAACCGGCGACCATCTCGGGCTCATCCGAGAATGTGATCATAAAGAATTCATCTTGCGGGTTGGCGGTCTTGAAAAACTCTGCCACCGCATCCTTGGCGCGGTCCATCTTGCTGGCCATGCTGCCGCTGGAGTCGAAGATCACGCCGATGGATACGGGCGCATCCTCACTGGAGAACGATTTGATCTCTTCCTTCGCGCTGCCTTCGAAGAGCTGAAAATTCTCCTTATCCAGACCCGTGACCAGCCGGTTCATGGGGTCGGTGATCGTTACCGGCACGAGGACCAAATCCACGTCGACCTTGAGGGACCGGATGTGCGTATTGAGAGACGCCGGGATGACGCTCCCGTTGGCAACTTCTTCCGTCTTGGTCTTATCCGTTTCGGGCGGCGTGACTTGGCGGGGCATGACGTGGACGTCGTTCACGTCCGTCTGCCCTACAGCAGGTGAAGGTAAGCTGCATGCAACGGCCAACACGAGGAGCCCGACGCAGAATAAAGGACGAGACCCACTTTTACGCAGGCAGACAAGACTTGGGTTCCAGGGTCGAACCGGGCGGGACATCCGAACTAGAGGTCGAAACAGGGTCCTAAAGCAGAGGGCCATAAGCACCTCAATTGCGAGCGATAGTATCACGGCTTTGCTCAAGCGGCTGCGGTTTTTTTGTCAAATATCTGTGACAAATCCACAAATGGGCGCTTGCGCGGACCATTTCTGGCAATTCATTTCAGATGCGGCCGCACCAAAACCGTCAACCACCCGCTATCTTGCTACAATCAAAGGTTTCCATGGCTGATATTCATCCCTTTCGCGCATTTCGCTACGATCCGCAGCAAGTCTCTGCGGCCGATGTCGTCACTCAACCTTACGACAAGATCACCCCGGCCCTGCAGCACCACTATTACGCCGCCAGCCCGCATAACCTTGTGCGAATTATCCTTGGCCGGAAGGAAGAAAAAGACAATCCGGCGAACAATGTATATTCGCGGGCGGCCGCGTACTTTCGCGACTGGCGGCAGCACGGCATTCTGCGTCAGGATTCCCTGCCCTCGCTCTACGTCTACTCTCAGCGGTTTACGGTGCCTGGTTCTAGTAAAAAAGGTTCAGGTAAGGAAAGTTCGACGAAAGAAGGTTCGACCAAGGAACTGGAGCGCCGCGGCTTCATTGGACTGGGCCGCATCGAGGACTATTCCGCCCGCGTCGTCTTCCGCCACGAGCAAACCCTGGCTAAACCCAAAGCCGACCGCCTCGACCTGCTGCGCGCCACCCGCGCCCATTTCGGCCAGATTTTCATGCTTTATCAGGATTCGGGCCAGGTCGAATCTTTGCTCGCCAGCCATTCCGATCCTGAAACTTCAGTCCCCGAGGTTCAAGTAAAGGACGAATACGGCGTCCGGCATAGCGTCTGGCCAGTCACGGACTCCCACGTGATCGACTCCGTTCAGGCCGCGATGAGGGACAAGAAGCTCATCATCGCCGACGGGCACCACCGGTATGAAACCGCTCTCAACTATCGCAACGAACGCCGCACCGCGGATGCTTCCGGCGGGAAGCCAGGCTCCGATCCCGGAGTCGCGCCCTACGATTTCGTCATGATGACGTTCGTCAACGTCAATAGCCCCGGCCTGCTCATCCTGCCAACGCATCGTCTGGTGCACAGCCTGAAATCCTTCTCGGAAAACGATTTTCGCAATTCAGCCCGCCCGTTCTTTGACGTCGATGAGGTTGACGCATCTCTGGACGCGGCCCGCGCCACCGCGATCCTCCGCGAGGCCGGGCGCAGTGGAACTACCATCCTTGCCGTCACTGCCAACCGCGCCTTTCTGTTACACCATCCCAATCCAAACGTTCCAGAAATTTTCGCCGGCTTATCCATCAGCCAGCAGGCGCTTGACGTAGTGCAACTGCATAAATGTTTGCTGGAAAAGGTGCTGCACCTGTCGGAAGAATCCATCCGCAACCAGGAGAACATTTCCTACGTGCGCGACGCTGCCGAGGCCCTGTCGCAAGTACGCGGCGAAGCGGGTTCTCGAGCCAACATCGCTTTCCTGATGAATCCCTGCCGGGTTGCGCAGGTGCGTGACATTGCTTTCGGCGGCGAAGTCATGCCTCAGAAATCCACCGACTTCTATCCCAAACTGTTAAGCGGATTGACTATCTATGCGCTCGAATAGAAGTTGGATGATCGGGCGATCGCTTGGCAGATCTCGAAGCGCTGGAATCGCCGGAGTCGCTCTTTTGTTCGTCGCCGTGCTGCTGGTTTCTGGCGCCCCTCCCGAGAAGCATCTCTCCGTCTACTCTTCGGTTGCCAACTATTCCCTGCCCATCGTGCAGCGGCAAGGCCACGACTACGTTGGATTGCTGGAATTACTCGATCCCCTGGGCAAGGTCAGCTCAAAATCCGATCTTCCCCGCTGGCGGCTGCATTACAACAACGTTCTCGGAGAATTTGTTGTGGGCAAGAATCATGCCCGCATTCAGGGACGCGATGCCGACCTCTCGGGAAAATTCCTCATGGAAAATGGACGCGGCCTGGTCCCGTTGGCCTGCCTGAGTTCCCTTCTCCCGCGCATTCTGGGAGGTCCGGCTACGTTGCACGCGGAGTCTGACCGTCTTTTCATCGGCAGCGTGGCGACGCACTTCACCGCCGCGGTGTCGCCGGAGGATGATTCGCGGCTGGTTTTTCTCTTCACCGCACCCGTCAATCCGACGGTGGCCACCGAACCCGGCAAACTGCGCATGACCTTCCGCCATGAACCGGTCACTGCGCCAGCTTCTCCAACACTCACCTTTGGAAGCAAGACTATTCCATCTGCAATTTATTCGGAAAGCAATGGCGCCGCCGAAATCACGGTGAACACGACCGTGCCACTGATGGCCAGCTTCAGCCCCGATGGCCGCAGTATTACTCTCGCTCCGCCGAAATCTCCAGTTACGGCAAATGCCAATGGGACGACTCCGGCCGCAACTCCAACCCCGAACGGCACGACAGCGCAGTCGCCCGCAGGGAATTCCCCGGCATCGGTTCCGCGCCGTTACTTCGCAGTCGTCGACGCCAGCCACGGCGGCAATGACCGCGGCGAGGCCCTCAGCCCCACACTCGCCGAAAAGGACGTCACCGTAGCGTTTGCCCGCCGCTTGCGCCAGGAACTGGAGAATCGTGGAATCTCTACGCTGGTGCTGCGCGATTCCGACGCCAACCTCTCGCTGGATGAGCGCGCGTTTTTCGCCAACACCACGCATGCCGCGGTTTATATCGCAATGCATGCCGCGTCGAACGGCCACGGCGTTCGCCTTTACACTGCCATGCTTCCTTACGGCGGCGAGGAAGATCGGGGCCCTTTCCGGTCCTGGATTACGGCCCAACAGTCCTCGATCCCTATGAGTCAAGCCGCGGTCGCAAGTGTGGCGGCGGAATTAAGAAAGCAGCAGGTCGAGGTTCGCACGCTCACTGCTCCGCTCCGCCCTTTGAATAACATCGTCACGGCCGCCATTGCCGTCGAAGTTGCTCCGGCTGCCTCCGACGTTTCACAACTTACTTCACCGGATTATCAGCAACGGGTGGCCGGCGCTGTGGCCAACGGGATCGTGGCCATTCGAGCGCAGCTCGGAGCCGCGCCATGACATTGAGCGATCGCGTGATCGGGTCATTTGGTGATTTAATGCCTCGATCCCTAGATTTCTTAAATCACAAAATGACCCGATCGCAAGATCACCCGATTCTTTTATGATTCCGCGCCATCTTTTTATCGGGGTCGCAGTGCTGGTGCTGGCTGTGCTGGGCATGAGCCTTTACGCCTGGCACATGCGCGGACGAGCCGCCGCTACTCCCGTCGTTACTGGCGACACGCGTCCGGTCGCGCCGCCCGTAGCCGGACCTACGGAACAAGTGACCTTATTTGTCGCCTATGACGACATTGGCATCCTGCGCGGGCAGTCCGCGCAGATTCCCATGCCCTCGGTACGGCAGCAGCGCGCCGAAGAATTGCTGCGTGCGCTGCTTGCGCTATATCTCGACAAATCTTCGCCGCATCCGCTGCCGCAGGGCTCCGATATTCGCAGCGTCTACCTGGTCGATCCCGGGCTGGCCGTCATCGACATCAACGCCGCCTTCGCCGACGGCCACCGCTCCGGCGTCCTATCCGAAGAACTGACCGTCGTCTCTCTCATTCAGACGCTCTCTGCCAACATCCCCGGCATTCTTAGAGTAAGGATTCTTGTGGAGGGCAAACAACGCGAGACTCTGGCCGGGCACGCCGATCTATCGGACTTCTTCGACGTTTCGGCCGTAAATCAACTGGCGTCGCAACTGCAGACGATCCCATGAGCTTCGCCGCGCGATTAGATCCTAGTCTTTCTCCTGCAGCTCCGGCACGTGCGCCATGACGTCAACGAAGACCCGCCGGAACTGCTCGAATAATTGTTCGAACTGGCCGATTTCATCGTCGTTGCTGATTTGGATTTCCGATGCGTAGTCGCCGCCGACCACGCGCGTGGCGACGACGATAATGTGATCGAGGCGTCGAAATACCAGTCGGTTCAGCACGGTGAGCCACAGAAACATGCCGAGGGTCAGGGTTACGACAGTCAGGGCGACGAGAATATTCTGCGTGCGGCGCATCGCCACGTAAGACGCCGAAATATCATGCACCACGAACATTGCGCCTACCGTATCCCCCGCAGCGTCATGGATGGGAAAGAGGCCGCGTACGAGAACCGAATTTCCGTCACGAAAATGTTCCAACACCTTGCCCTCGCCGGGCACAGCGGCTAGTTCTCCCTGGAACTGAATGATGCTGTCGTTCGGTGTGGTCTTGTCCGCAACCACGAAGTTGGGGTTGTCATTCCAGTTATCGCGGCGCTTCCAGACCGCGCTGGAATCGGCCCAAAACTGCCGGTCGACAAACTTCTTGCTGAGCAGCAGTCCGTAGTCGTCTCCGGTCTGGCTTTTCATGGTGTGAATGAACTGGCCGATCTCCTCGCCGAACTCGACATAGCCGGTCACGTCGCCGTGAGAATCGTAAAACGGCCGGAGAATTCTTACCGCGAATCCCGCCTTGGCCAGCTCGTTTCCGACCACCATGGCGTGAGTACGCACGACTTCTTTGTCCATGAAGCGATTCAGGCGGTCGCCAAACTTCTTGGGGTTGTGAAGCCGAAGAAAGACCGCCATGTCGGGCTCGGAAGTGTGGAACATCCAGTTGGTGATGCCTTCGCGCTTTAATTTCGGATACAACGGCGCCGTCAATTCGATCAGGCGGTCGCGATCCTTGGCTGCGAAGGCGTCGCGAACCTGCGGATTCATGAGCAGGGTCTCGCTTACGGCGGCCATCTTGCTGGTCTCGCGCGCTTCGAGAATCGTGAACAACTTTTGCGCGCCGGCGACCGAGGCGGTGGCGCCGGCCTGTGAGTTTCGTACGAAACTGTAGTGCATCAGTGCCACAATGCTGCCAACGCCCACTATCAGGGCGGCCACCAGTGCGGCTAGAACCTTGGTTCGAATCAAGTTCCATTTCATGCGAATACTCCTCACGCGGTGATGCTCAGTATTTCCTTAATAGCTTTCTTAAGTTTGTCCACGGCCTCAGGCTCATCCGGGGTGGTAGCAGTGATGAACGCCAGCATCCGGCCGGAGCGCAGGCCAATCTTCCCCTTCACATCCATCGCGTCCAGGCCGTCGGTCTTAATTTTCTTTTCAATCAGCATTCTTAAATCGTAAAGTTGGCCCACAAGGCAGACTCCTCCCATCACAGGCATTGGCCCCACTTTTGGCGTTCGCCGAGAGTGGCAGTTCAGTTGTTCTATCGGGTTTTGCGGGATGAACTTTAGCGGCGGTGACTTGGCAGACGAGGGCTGGGCGGCGGGAGCTACCCGCTTTGTTTGTGGGCCCTGAATACACACCAGAAAAAAAAGCGCGGGCAAAATGCCCGCGCCACACAAGGTAATCCAAAACCTACGCGCCAGCCAGCACGGGCTCCACTCCATAGATCGAGTACCACGAGGTTGCGGCCTTCAATTTGCCATTCACGTTATTGATGTTTTTTACGCCTTCAGTCTCCAGCCACGAACGGAATGCTGCTGCGCCGTGCTTGGCGTAAATCGGGATGCCGTCTTTCCAAGTCGCGCGTCCGCAGAGCACGCCGTTAAACTTCACCCCGGATTCTCCAGCCAACTCCAGCGTCTCGCTGAATTCCGCGTTGCTTACGCCCGCCGAAAGATAGATGAACGGCTTGGTGGCCAGGTTTGCCGCTTTGTGGAACAGGTCAATCGCCTCTTTCTTTGTATAAGCTTTCTGCCCGCCGAACGACTTTGTGCCCTCGACGAACTTCATGTTCACGGGTACTTCCACCTTCAGCACATCCACGCCGTAACGGTCTTTGCTGAACTCCCGCATGCTCTCGGTGACGATCTGCGGCTTCTTCTTCGCGTATTCCAGTCCCTTCTCATCCGCGCCTTCCTCATAACCGACAAACTCCAGAAAAAACGGGATATCATTGGCACGGCATTCGTCGCCGATGCGCTCGACCCAGGCATGCTTCTTATCGTTCACGTCCTTGGGATCGAACGGCGTGTAGTACAGCAAAATTTTGACGCAATCCGCCCCGGCTTCTTTCAGCCGCCGCGCCGACCAGTGATCGAGCAGATCGCCCAATCGTCCGGGACCGGTCTTGTCGTATCCCGTCTTCTCATAGGCCAGCAGCAGCCCGGCGTTCTTGGCCCGGTGTTTGGAGGCCGGCAGTCCCCATTCCGGATCGAGCAAAATGGCGCTGGCATGCGGCGTCAAGACTTCCGTCACCAAGGTTTTGAATTCTTCCATCATGGCGTCGCTGACCTCGCCGCCTTTTTCTTTGCCCAGCGATTTCTGCAGCGACCCGCGCTGATCCATCGCCGCCGCCGCGATCACGCCATGTTCGTTCGAAACTTTCTTGAGACCCGCAAGTTTGCCCGGGGTGAGCTTCATAGACGCCTCCAGAAGGAACAAGAAGATGATTGACTGAGACAGGCAATTGTAAACCAAGAAAGCCAAGGGCGACCCGACAGAGAAGATAATCGCAAGGGGGTTGGTTTCAGATTGGACCAGGGCTTTCGGCGCTTCCCCGTGCTGGCACTCCAGCAGGATCTAGCCAGCCCAGTTCTGGACCTTCAATCCTCGCACCCACCGGAACTCCCTTTCATTGTGGGTGACCCGGATCAACTTTGCGGCCAGCGCGTGCGTGGCAATCCAAAGCTCGTTCTTGCCGATCATCTCGCCCTTGAATGCCAGCGGAAGGTTTTCAGGCAAGGTTGCTCGGTGCGGGACTTGATATTATTTCTACTTCACCGCTACGCCCGAAGGATAATCCAGCGTTTGCACCGGCCCTACTGGACTCAAAACTCCAGTCGAGAGCGTGAGGGCATATTGCGACAGGGTCCCGGTGGTAAGGTTGGCCACAAACAACCAACTGTCGTCGCTGCGAATCGCAATCGAGTTCGCCCCTTGGCCCGCGGCCGCAGGCGTC
This sequence comes from uncultured Acidobacteriaceae bacterium, assembly GCA_963702775.1. GTDB lineage: Bacteria > Acidobacteriota > Terriglobia > Terriglobales > Acidobacteriaceae > Sulfotelmatobacter. The sequence goes on along the minus strand of CAVPDX010000008.1, from coordinate 25,029 downwards.
CCCAAGAATGCTATCAAAGCACCGGTGGCGGCGTTGATCCGGTAGCCCGAAATGTTGCCCGACCCGGTATTCACCACGTACAGAAAATAGCCGTACGCATCCACGGCAAGGGGCCCGGGAGCGTCGCCCGCAAGAAAGGGAGACAGCCCGACCGGGTTGAGGCTAAAGTTCGCTACCGGACAAGGCGGCTGCGAAAGGAGATTAATGGCACTACAGATCGTATAAGCGCTCACGCTGTTTTGGCTGCTGCCTGGGCCCGCGTTTGCCACGTAAACGAACCGATTGCAGGGATCGACCGCCACGCCGGAGGGCACACTACCCGTCGGAATGCCCGGGAGCGCGGTCGAATAGGGATTCAGTGTGAGTGTGCCTGCCGACGGATCCACGGAGTAGTTCAAGAGAAAGTAATTGCTGGAGTCCGTTACATAAAGATACTCCATCGTCGGAGCCACATGTTCGGAACAATACGAGTACTGCAGCGGGTAAACCGTTGGGGTCACGGCGAGAGCCGAGGCGCTGGGGGTCTGGCCACCCGGCTCGACCGGTAGGGAAAACGGCGAGCCGGGCGTGCTCAGCGACTGGCACGAAATAGGGTTTACTTCGGTCAAGCTCCCGTTGGTGCCGATGGCGAGCACTGAAACCGACCCTGGCACGGCAATGCCCGAGCTGTCGCTGGTCGCACTGTCGGCCACGAACAGAAATTTGCCGGCGGAGTCCATGGTCAGCGCCATGGGAACCACGGGAACCTCTTCGCACACGCCGTTGAGCATGAAAGGGGTGTTGTTAAGAGTCGTCGTCGTTCCCGGTTTCAGGGCGCCGTCGCCGCCAATCGGGAACACCGTGATCCCGGTAACGCTCGGCACCAGTTCCGCATTCTGGTGGACGATCACATACGCGTGCGCGCCCGCCGGATCAAGGATCACGGCGCCCGGCAGTCCTGGCGCGGGCGGACCGTTCACATTATTGATCTGCGACATCTGGCCGTTCGCCAGATCGAGGCTGAAGGTCTCCATCACCGCCGTGGCCAGCGTGTACTGCGTCGTACCCTGAGTGGGAACGACCACCAAACCATTGTAGGCAGCCGAGTATGTGGTGTTGCACGCCATCAGGAATCCGATTGCAATCAGAGCCAGAATCGCCACCATCCAGGTAAACCTTGTCCGCATTCTTCTCTTTATCTCCTGTGAACGTGGTAACGCGACCACCGGGCCGTCACCGGCAAACACTATTTGAAGGCGAGAATTGCCATCCATTTATGTAACAGGAATGAGCGGGAAGAGCAAACTGCACAGGCGTTAAGAACCGCAGAGACAGCGGCGAGTTGCCTGATCGCAGTGGTCAGTGGTCAGTGGTCAGTGATCGGTGTGCAGTAGGAATCCCACTGGCCACCGGCCACTGATCGCTGGCCACTGTGGTCAAGCCCGCCGGCAGCAGAGGCAGGCGAATCTCAACCATAAGTCCGCCTTCGGGACGGTTCAGGGCCGCGACGCGTCCCCCATGGAAGCGCACTGCACGTTCTGTAATAGCCAAGCCTAGACCAACGCCGCCCGTCTGTCGGCCGCGAGCGTCGTCCAAGCGGTAGAACGGCTGGAATAGCTTTTCCAGCGCGTCGGTGGGAACGCCGGAACCGCAATCGGTAACTCGAACCAGCGCTTCCGCACCGCCGGCGGAGTTCTCCGTCTTTTCCAAATGGATTTCAACCGCCGAGTCTTCGCGAGTGTAACGGATAGCGTTGCGAACGACGTTCTCGATGGCGCTGTGCAGCAGAGACGCATCTCCTTGCACCGCCCAGTTCCCCGCGGCAATTTCCGTGCGCACATGGCAGTGCCGCGCCTGTGCTTCGAACTCGGCATCTTCGGCCACGCCCAGCACAATCTCATCCAGCAAAACCGGCGACGCCGCGACGCGCTGCTCGCCATCCTCCAGGCGGGCCAAAGTGAGCAGGCGGCCGATGAGTTCGTTGAGCCGGCTGGCTTCGAGCTCGATGCGCTCGAGCATAGTCGCGCTTTCCGGCCCGGAGCGCTGCCGCGCCAGTCCCAGAGCTACGTTCAAGCGCGCAAGCGGAGAGCGCAGTTCGTGGGAAATGTCATTCAGCAGACGCGATTGCGCATTGACCAGATTCTCCAGCCGTTCCGCCATCGTGTCGAAGTCGCGAACCAGTCCCGCAATTTCGTCCCGCCTTCTGCTTTTGGGATCGCCGGCCCGGGCCGTAAGATCGCCTGCCGCAATTTGCTGAGTAGCGGCGCGCAGACGGGCGACCGGCTTGGTCATATACCACGCCAGGAAGTAACAAACCAATCCCGAAGAAATCACCATCATGATCAGGCCCGGCATCGGGATTCCCCACGGCCCAAAGAAGACGCGGGGTCCGGGCGGGAGTTCCATCGCGATGGTGTAGAGATGGCGCCCGTCGCTGGACGCCCTCGACTCGGTCAATGATTTGCGGTCGTGGAAAAACCATTCCCGGACGCGGCGGCAGCGGCTTGCCGGCGGCCACGTGCTCCGCCCAGCCTTGGCTGGCCCGCCCGGAGATCTCATTTCCTTGTTCGTCGAAGACGTAAGCCCGCACGTGGTGCGTGTGCTGCAGATTTTCCAGGTAGTCATGCGCTTGCGGTGCTCCGCCCTGTTCGTAGGCAGCGACCGCGTCGGCAAGCGCCGTGGTACGCAGCGCATCCCAGGTTGAGTTGCGTTGCGGCCGAAAGGCCAGCATTACCAGCTATCGCAAGCACCAAGAACAACGCCTGCGCCACCCAAAAGGAGAGAAAAATCTTGAGGAACAGGCTCTTCATGACGTGGCCTTCACCTTTTCCCCGGCCTTCTCCCGCGGACGGGCGAAGATGTAGCCCACGCCCCGAATGGTCTTGATATGCTCGTCGGCGTCCGTGTCGCCGAGTTTCTTGCGGACCTTGCTCACGTGCATGTCGATGCTGCGGTCAAAGGGCGAGAACTTGCGGCTGAGCACGGCATTCACTAAACGCTCACGCGGAACCACCCGGCCCGCCTCGCGCAGCAAAACTTCCAGAAGGTTGAATTCGACTGAGGTGAGATCGACGGGCTGGCCGTCGCGGCGCACGCTGCGGGTCGCGGGATCGAGTTCAATTTCTCCCACGCGGACGATGTCCGGAGCCGATGGCACCGATTTGTCACTGTGGGTACGCCGCAGAATGGCGCGAATGCGCGCCACCAGTTCCCGCGGATTGAAAGGCTTGGGCAGATAGTCGTCGGCGCCGATCTCCAGACCGACAATGCGGTCCACATCCTCTCCGCGAGCTGTAAGCAAGAGCACCGGCAGCCGGGAAGTAGCGCGGATTCGGCGCAGCACTTCGAAACCGTTGATGCCGGGCAACATTACATCGAGCACCACCAGCAGGTAATCGCCGCCGCTGGCGCGCTGCAGCCCGTTTTCCCCGTCGTGCACTGACTCTACGGTGAACCCTTCGGCCTGCAGGTATTCGCCAACCAAAGTGCAGAGTTCGACGTCATCGTCGATGACCAGAATTCGTTCCATCTTTGCAGCTTTCATTGTGCACCAGGCAGCGGGCCATAACGGTAAAGAATTGTCACCAGCTTAATTAAACGCGAGCTCCGGAAAATGGATTTCCTCTTTGGGTAGTGGTGCAGTTTGGTTGTCATCCTGAACAAGCGCTTTTTGCGTAGTGAAGTATCTGGGCGAGCCGCGCGACGCGTCGCGCTTTCTGCGACGCAACAATCGCGCGTTTGGCTCGCGCTTCCCTATCAAACTGCACCACTACCCCTTTTGACAAAACTTTACTCGGATTGACTCACTCTTTACCACTTTTCACTGGAAATCGTGTTCTCATAAGTGTACGCAAAACAGCCCAGGTTCCGGGAAGGAACCGGTGTTCAGGAGTCAGAATTTTATGAAATCGATTCGTTTTCGGTTCCTCGTAGCAGCGCTGGCAGTGATGTTAGGCGCTGCACTCGCCAAGTCGCAAACCGCGGATGCAACCGCGCCTCAACCCACGCACGGCCATGCATGGGGCATGCGAGGCGGCATGATGGGATTTCCCTTCAAACAGCTGGATCTCACCGATGCCCAGCGAACCCAGATAAAAGAGGTCATGCAGAAAGAGCGTCCTACAATGAAGCCGCTGATGCAACAGATGCACTCCATGCAGCAGCAGCTGAAACAGTATTCGGAAGGCACCTACGATGATGCCAAGGTGCAGACCCTCGTCGCAGCGCAATCGCAGACGCTGGTGCAGATGAAGGTGCAGGAGACGCGGATTCACAGCGAGATTTACCAGTTGCTCACATCCGACCAGCAGGCCAAGCTGAAAGAGATCGAGGCCAATCACGAGGCGCGCATGCAGCAACACATGCACGGTGCTGCGCCGGCATCGCAGGAGTAAAACGGCAGACTTCCGCTTCCCCTTGGTCTGAAGCGCGATGGTCGCAGCGCGGGGTTCGGTCGCTCCCCGGCCCCGCGCCACTTCTATCGGCATTCCCCCGAGGTACGATGCCATGGATATGGTTCAGGTATTCATTTTCGACGCAGGATGGATCTTCTTCGCCGCTTGGGGCATGGCTTTGGCGGCGCTCAGCGTAATCGCTTTTGGCCGGGATATGCGAGAATACGCTGAACGGCCCGGTAGAGCGCGGCCGTAAAGTCGCGACGCTGTCCCTGCCTTGCACCCCCACCTGCTAAACTTTCATCTACACAACCTGCATGATTCCCAAAAGTATGCGTCCGCTCATTCCCTACCTCAAGCGTTACCGCTGGGGATTTGTGGCGGGCGTCTTCTGCATTTTCCTGAGCAATGGCGCATGGGTGCTGCTCCCGCAAATCATTCGCCACGCGGTTGACGATCTAAATTCCGGAGTCACTTCTGCGAAGCTGCTGCACTTCGCGTTGCAGATGCTGGAGGTCGCCGCCGTCCGTGGGGTCTTCTTGTTTTTGACGCGCTGGATTGTGATCGGCATCTCGCGCGACATTGAGTTCGATCTGCGCAATGACCTCTTCGCGCACCTGGAAACGCTCTCCTACTCCTACTACCAGCGCATGCGCACCGGCGACATCATGGCCAGGGTGACGAACGACTTGAATGCAGTGCGCATGTTGCTGGGCCCCGCCATCATGTACTCGGCGAATACGTTCGTCTTCACCGCCGCGGCGCTTTCGTTCATGTGGCGCATCAGCCCCAGGCTGACGTTCTACGCGTTTTTGCCCCTGCCCGTGGTCAGCGTTGATCATTCAATACTTCGGGCGGCGCATTCATGAGCGCTTCGAGCGCATTCAGGCCATGTTCTCCGACATTTCGGCGCGGGCTCAGGAGAATTTTTCCGGGGCGCGGGTGATTCGCGCCTACGTGCAGGAGGAAGCCGAGATCGCATCCTTCGAAACTGCCAATCAGGAGTATGTTGCCCGCAGCCTGAAACTGGTGCGCCTCATGGGCATGCTCTGGCCTACGCTCGAACTCATGCTGGGACTGGCGATGGTGCTGGTCTTGTGGATCGGCGGCGGCGAGGTGCTGGCAGGCCGCATGGAGATTGGCGGCTTTGCGGCCTTCAACATCTACATGCTGCAGTTGACGTTTCCCGTGATCGCGCTGGGCTGGGTGGTCAACATTTTCCAGCGGGGCACGGCGTCACTGGTTCGCCTGAATGAGATTCTGCAGGAGCAACCCGAGATCAGAAATGAGCGCAGTAACGATGAGCGCAAGACCAATCGCAAGACAGAAGACAACACGCGCGACCTGCTGGTAGAAGGGGAAATCGAATTCCGTGGTCTGAACTTCGCATACAACGGCAAGCCTGTGCTGCACGATCTGAACCTGCGCATTCCAGCCGGCAGCAGCCTGGCGATCGTGGGTCCGACCGGCTCGGGAAAAACCACGCTGGTCAATCTGATTCCGCGTATCTACGACGCGGCTCCAGGCATGGTTCTAATCGATGGCCGTCCCATCCGCGAGTTTGCCCTGGCATCGTTACGGAAGCATATCGGCTTTGTGCCGCAGGAAACATTTCTGTTCAGCGATCGCATTCGCGAAAACATTGCGCTCGGCGTCGAATTGGCCACCGATCGGGAGATTCACGAGGCCGCCGAAGCCGCCAACATCGCCCAGGATATCGAGGGCTTCCCCGAGCAATATCAAACCATGGTGGGCGAGCGCGGCATCACGCTCTCCGGAGGTCAGAAGCAGCGCACTGCCATTGCGCGCGCCTTGATTCGCGACCCGCGCATTCTCATTCTCGACGACGCTCTCTCCAGCGTTGATACGCACACCGAAGACAAAATTCTGAATCATCTCCGCGAAGTCATGCAGGGCCGCACCACCATCTTCATCTCCCACCGCGTTTCCACGGTGCGCAACGCCGACCGCATCGCCGTGCTGCACAATGGACGCATCGTGGAATCGGGCACGCACGACGAACTGCTCGCCTTGAACGGCTACTACAGCGACCTGTATAACAAGCAATTGCTGGAAGAAGAACTGGCCGAGGTTTGAGCCCGGGCGAGGCCGCGCTCTTTCAAAGCTTGCCATGCAGCGAGTCGACGCACCTGAGATTCTCGATTCCGACGACTGCTCTCCCGCCATCGTAGAAGCGACGCTGCGGGATATCGGCCGCGTGAATCGCTGGTTTGGCGGCGTTGCCACCACGCAGAGGATGGTGGAACGTGTGGCTCAAGCTTCCGGGGTGAAACAGTTTTCTCTGCTAGAAGCAGCAGCTGGGTCGGGCGAACTCTCCGAGATCGTCCAGATAAAATTGTCGCGGCGTGGAATCACGCTCGACGTAACGCTGCTGGACCGGGCGCGTTCTCACCTTCCCGCAGGAAATCATAGCGTTGCCGGCGATGCCCTTGCCCTGCCTTTCGGCGATGGCGCCTTCGATCTCGTGAGTTGCAGCCTTTTCGCACATCACCTGGACGCACAGCAACTTCCGCAATTCGCCCGCGAGGGCCTGCGCGTGAGCCGGCGGGCAGTGTTAATCAATGATCTAATTCGGCATCCCTTGCATCTCGCTCTGGCATTCGCCGGCTATCCCATCATGGGCAGCCGCGTGGCCTGGCTGGACGGCCTGACTTCGGTGCGCCGGGCCTATGTTCCGGACGAAATTCGGAACTCGCTCGCGTCTGCTTTTCCTGAGGAAGGGGTTAGATCTGAGATCTCACGCAATTATCTTTTCCGCATGGGAGTGATCGTATGGAAGTAGCACCGCCGTCTCGGCCGCTGCTACCGAACCACCAGCACTTCCCGAATATTGTCGCGGGCGAGAAAGAACTTGATCGAGGCGAAATCGCGGAAAAGGTTCTCGATGTGCCGATTGTTAAACACGCGCTGCAACTGGAAGCCATCCGTGATGGCGGTGTGAACCGCTCCCGTGGGGCCACGGCGCGCCTCCCGGCGCAACTCAATTTTCTTCATCTCGAGAGTGTCGGCGCCGACCACGTGGAAGCGGTGACACGGCGAGTCGGGACCGGCATCGCGGGTGTGAAAGAACGCCAGCAGCATGCCTCCGGGTTTCAGCACCGACCACAACCGGCCCACCACCGGCTTCACCAGGCTCTCATCGAGGTAATCCGGCAGATTCCAGCACAGGACAAAGTCGAAATGAGCCGCCGGGTACACCAGGTTGTCGGCGAGAAACTTGCGGCTGTCGAGCACAGCGGTACCACTCTCGTCTTTGGTGAGAAGTTCGGGATCGGTGGACGCGGTGAGCAGGTCTTCGCTGTAGATTCTGTGGCCGCGTTCCGTAAAGTGCCGGATGTTGGTAGGTGAAGTCGATCCCAAATCCAGAACGCACAGGTTTTCCCCGGACTCCCAGGTGCGAGACAGCTCACCCAGGCCGCTGGAGCGGCGAGTCAGCTTCTGTGAGCCCTGCTCCGGAACAGCTTCCGGTCCGGATGAACCGCGAAAAAGTTTCATGAAATTCTGTGAGACTGAAGACATCTTAACTCGGAACTCCTGAAAGCCGCTCATTTCACATCGGCCCGGTGGGTATCAACCTTGCCTTTTAAAGATGCGCCTTCTTCGATTAATATCCGCTGGGTGGTGATATCCCCGGTGACGACCGCGGACTTGCGTAATTCGACGCGATCGCTGGCCTGAATGTTGCCCTCCAGCTTGCCTTGCACCACCACGCCTTTGGCGTCGATGCTGGCTTTCACCTGGCCATTGGGGCCAACCGTCAAACTGTTGCCCTTGAGCGCGATGCTGCCTTCGACCTGCCCATCCAGATATAGATCTTCGCTGCCGGAAAGTTCGCCCTTGATAAAAACCGACTTTCCGATTTGTGCCAATCCGCTGGCCGGTGCGCTCATTGACGCTCTCCTGACAAAGATCACTAAAACGGAAACCCGTGGCGCTTACCGCCAATCACGATTCATAAGACAACGCCGGAGGGCCGCCCGCTAACTCGACTATACGCAAGGCACAGAGCATGCGGCAAGCTGATTGCTTCACCCGGTTGAATACCCATACTCCAGTAGAGAACCGCCTGCTTCCAATTGTTACACTAAGAGTGTGCCGGACCGGACGCAACAGCCTGACTTCGCTCGTATCGCCGCCGTGTTATTGCTCGGTGCCTTGCTCGCCGGCACGAGCGCAAGTTCGTTCGCTGCTGGCTCTCGCTTGAGTTCCTCGCAGGATTCACCTTCTCCCCTCGAAGTAGTGCGGGCTGCGGTGGCCAACGAGGTCGCAGCTTCGAAAGACAATTCGACAAAACACATGTTCCGCTCGCGCAAGCAGACCCCACAAGGCTCCCAGACGCGGCTTTATGTGGAGACGCGCGAGGCCATGGCGGGCATGACCATCGCCTACAACGACAAGCCGCTCTCACCGGAACAAATGCGAGGCGAAGAAGCCCACCTGGCCGGACTCGTCGCCCATCCAGAGGAACTCAGGCACAAGCATTCGCAGGAGCAGGAGAGCGCCGACCACACGCTGCGCATCGTGAAGGCTTTGCCCGACGCCTTTCTGTACGAATATGACGGCGAGGAGCAGGGCACAGCGGGCCTCGGCAAGATCGGAGACCGGCTGGTGCGGCTGAAGTTCCGGCCCAATCCCCAATACCATCCACCTTCTCGTGTGGAAGATGTGCTCACCGGCATGCAGGGAGTAGTTCTGATCGATCCCACTGCACGCAGGATCGCGAGAATCGACGGAACGCTCTTCAAAGAGGTCAGCTTCGGCTGGGGAATTCTGGGGCACCTCGACAAGGGCGGACATTTTCTAGTGGAACAGACCGATTGTGGCAATGGCTCGTGGGAGATCTCGCGCATGTCCCTGGGCTTTACCGGCAGGATTCTTCTGTTCAAAAGCATTGCGATCAAATCTGAAGAGGTATTCAGCGACTTCCGAAGCGTGCCCGCCAGCACAACGTTTGCTCAGGGAGTGGAGATGTTGAAGGCGGAGGAGGCAAAGCAGGCTGAGGATTATCAGCTGGGAGCAGCGGCCACGGATCTGAAATCGCACTAGGAACTAAAATCGGTCAGTGAGTGTAATGGCGGTGTTTCGCCAAGGGTCGTCATTCACCCAGTTTCTAAAGTCCCGCCGCTTAAGTGCCGATGAAACATTCCGACGGGTTAGATAGAGGCTTCCTCGGAGGAATCCAATGGCGCTCATAACTTGGGATGAGTCTTATAGCGTGAAAGTGTCGATGTGCGACGAAGATCACAAGAAGCTGTTTTCCCTGCTGAACACATTGCATGACGCGATGAAAGCAGGTCATGGATCGCAGGTTCTCCAGCAGGTCGTGAAGGATTTGGCGGACTATACGAAGCACCACTTTTTACGAGAAGAATTGCTGCTTCGCCAGACGAATTACCCAAACCTCGATTCCCATAAGGCGCAACATCAGATTTTCGTCAAAAAGGTCGAACAGTTTCAGTCAGAACTCAAGGCTGGAAATATGGCTCAATCCATTGCGGTGACGGAGTTTCTTAAAGACTGGCTGGCCGGTCACATCAAACAGACCGACCGCCAATATTCGGCGCACCTAAATTCTAACGGGGTTTCGTAGGGTTTTGCCATCCGCGATCCCCATGGCTCCCGCACGTGATAAGTTCAGAGATTCACGCGCGTAGCGTTTCCTTCCGCACCGTCAACTTCTCGATAAGGTCTTCTTTAATGCGATGGCCCGTCCCCGGCTGATCGCCAATAGCAATCATCCCCCGTGCCGAGACTTCCACCTCCGGATCGATGATGTCTTCCTTCCAATACCGCTTCGATGCGGAGACGTCTCCGGGCAAACTGAAATTCTCCAGCGTGGAAAGCGCGATGTTGTGCGCGCGGCCGATGCCCGATTCCAGCATGCCGCCGCACCACACCGGAATCTTCTGCGCGTGGCAAATGTCGTGAACTTTCTTCGCCTCTGTAAATCCGCCCACGCGGCCGACTTTGATGTTGATGATGCGGCATGCGCTGGTCTCGATCGCGATGGCCGCGCCGCGCGCGCTGACGATGGATTCGTCGAGGCAAATCGCGGTGCGCAGTTCTTTTTGCAGGCGGGCGTGGTAGAAGATGTCGTCGTCCCACAGTGGCTGCTCGATCATCAACAGATTGAACTGATCGAAGGTCCGCAGGTGCTCGACCTGGTCGAGCGTGTACGCCGAGTTGGCGTCGCAACTAAGCGTGATATCAGCCCAGCGCGAGCGGATCTTTTCCAGCACGCGTACGTCCCAGCCCGGCTTGACCTTCACTTTGATGCGGCGGTATCCGGCGGCCAATTCGATCGCGATCTCATCGAGTAATTGCTCGACCGAATCCTGAATGCCGATAGAGACCCCACAAGCGATTTCCTTCCGCGTGCCTCCCAGCAGTTTCCACAGTGGCAGGTTTCTCTGCTTCGCCTCGGCGTCCCACAACGCGTTTTCGAGAGCCGCCTTGGCCATGCGATGGCCGCGCACCCTGGAAAGCGCGGCAGCACAATCGCGCGCGAATTCGAGGTTGCGTCCCAGCACGGCGGGAGCAAGATGGTGAATAATGGTGAGCCAAGCGCTGTCGGTCCATTCACTGCTGTAGAACGGATTCTCGCCGGCCACGCATTCCCCCCAGCCGTCGACGCCATCGCAATAAGCAGTGAGCAGCAGGATGCGGCGACTGGAGGTGCGTCCAAAACTCGTCTCAAAGAAATGGACGAGCGGCATGTGAATCTCGCGCAGCGTAAGGGCTTCAATCTTCATAGCTCAGTACCTCGTACCTAGTACCAAGTGACAAACATCGCGCACTCCACCTCATCCGGGCGGTCCCTTCGTCGCCTTTCCGGGTACTAGGTACTCGGTACTAGGTACTAGGTACTGGGCGATGCATACGACCACTCCTCATCCCAGTTGCCCAGCAAAAACTTGCCGTTGCCGGCGGCATCGCGTTCGTAACCGAGCACTGCTAGCCCACCGTCGAAAGCCCTAAGGAATTGCTCGCGGTTTCGTTCCTGCACTTGCTGCGCTTTGCTTCGCGTTTCCCCTGCCGCTTTCCACTCGTAAATCTCCGCTGGAACTTCAATCGCAGTCTGTTGGTTGAACGCCGGGTTCTTTCCCGTTGCCAACAAAGTTTCCACACGTTTCGATTTCAGCCACCACTCGGCGATGAGCCGGTCGCTGGGCAGTCCGCCCTGCAGCGGGGACGACGTGATTCCGTACTGGTTGATGTTGTAGCGCCGCGAGATCGCCCCCAGCCTTTCAATATTCAGATAAGAATTCTTGATCTCCAGCGGATCGAAGGTCCATTCGATGAGTTCGATGCCGCGGGCGAGCGCGTCTTCGCGCTGCAGCAGCTTGAGCCGGCGGCCCAGCCCGCTATTGCGCTGCTGCTCACGGACGGCCAGCATGTGCGAGTGAAGATAAGTGCGGCCCGAGCGCGTGCCCGGCACCGAAAGCGCGAAACCAACCATATCGGCGCCATCGAAAGCGCCCATCACCTGCCCGCCCACTTTCTCGGCTACCACGAACATGCGCAGTGGAACCAGTTCAGCATCGCTGAAATTCCAGATTTCTTTTTGCAGAGCGACGCAGCTCCGCAATTCGTCCAATCCCTTGCAGTGGCGAATCACGATTGCGTCCCCGCTCACGCTTCCCGCTCCTGTTCCTTGGCCTGTTGCCAGAGGGATTCGAGTTCCTCCATCGACGTCTTTTCCGGAGTTCTCCCGCGTTCGTGCAGCCGCTGCTCCATCCATTGAAAGCGGCGGCGGAACTTGCGATTGGTCTTGCGCAGCGCCGATTCCGGGTCGACTGCAAGATAGCGCGCGATATTGACCAGCACGAAGAAAAGATCGCCGACTTCTCCCTCCAACCGCGAGCGCAAGTCTTCGGGAATAACCTGCCGTCCGGAACCGGCGACGCCGCGGCCTTCCGGCCGTGGCCCCGGAGCGGGAAACTCCTGCAAATGCTGGCGCAGTTCGGCGGTTTCTTCGTTGAGCTTGTCGAACAAGCCTTCCATGTCAGGCCAGTCAAAACCTATCTGCGCTGCACGCGAACTAAGCTTGTGCGCCTCCAGCAGCGCCGGCATTGAGGACGAAATTCCAGTCAGAATCGACGGCGCAGTCTTCCCGGCTGCGTCGCCCTTGAGCCCGTCCGCAGTCTCGGTGAACTTCAGACGCTTCTTCCGCTCCTCGACCTTCAGCGCCTCCCAGTTGCGTTTGACATCGGCCGAAGTGTCTGCTTTCGTATCCCCGAATACATGAGGATGCCGGTCCACCAGCTTGCGCGAAAGCCGGTCGAGCACGTCGTCGATAGAAAAATTTCCCTGCTCTTTCGCCATCTCCGAATAGAAAAGCACCTGCAGCAATAAGTCGCCGAGTTCGCCGGGGAGTTCCTCCCAGTCGCGATTGTCGATGGCCTCAAGCACTTCATAAGTCTCTTCCAGCGTGTAAGGCTTAATGGAATCGAAGGTCTGCTCGCGATCCCAGGGGCAGCCTCCCGGAGCCCGCAGCCGCTCCATGATGGCGACTGCCCGTTCGAAACGTTCTCCTGTTGTGGACATTTGGCAATCACTTTAAATGAGGCAGCTCCGTGCGGGCAATGCGTCGCGTTCTCATTACGATCAACCGCGATCGTCTGCGCGGCATCGAACTCAGTAGCGATGAAATTAATAGGGACGAAAAACGCAAATCCGAAGCAAGCAGTTTTGCGGTACTAAGGTTACCTTCTCGCTCTGCGGAATGCGGTGCACACTCTAATGGTGGAAGTGTCGGCGGGCGCGATTCATCGCCCTATAATCACGTTTTGCAGCTTCCGCATCGAATTGTTAAAGCATGGTCTTAGCAGCAAATCCGCAGACCGCCCCTGAACGACCAGCACTTTCAAGTGGTCGTGATCGGCGGGGGCATCAATGGAGTAGCCGTGGCCCGCCAGTGCGCTCGCGCCGGCAAGCACACGCTTCTGGTCGAGCAGAATGATTTCGCCTCCGGCGTGACCAGCCGCTCCACCCGCATCATCCACGGCGGTTTGCGCTACCTCGAGCACGGCGAATTCGAACTCATACGCGAGTCGCTGCGCGAACGGGAAAAACTTCTGCGAGAACGATCGCACCTGGTGCATCCCATGCACTTTCTGCTGCTTTTGAACGAGACCAGCCAGCGCAGTGCGATGAAGGTGCGCGCCGGATTGTGGCTCTACCAGCGCATGGCCGGAAATCTGCCTGGTGAAGACTCCACCGGGATGGAACTCAAGCGCATCGAGGGGGCTCTCGACGCCGGGCGTCGCTGGTCGTTCTTCAATTACGAAGACGCGCAGTGCGAATTTCCCGAGCGCCTGGTCGCGGAATGGCTGATGGAAGCCGTAGACGCGGGAGCGGTCGTCCGCAACCACATGGAAGTACTCGCCGTTGATCTGGCCCATGGCCGCGCTCGCGGCGTGCTGCTGCGCGATCAGATCACGGGACGGGACGCGCGCGTCGATGCCGGCTGGGTGATCAATTGCACCGGGCCCTGGGCCGACCGCGTGTGCCAACGCTCTGCCATCCGCATGGCCAAGCCGTTGCTGGGCGGCGTGCGCGGCTCGCACATTGTACTGCCGCGGTTTCCGGGCTCGCCCAGCGCAGCCATTTATACCGAGGCCGTGGATGGCCGCCCTATCTTCGTTCTTCCGTGGAACGATCAGATCCTGGTGGGAACCACCGAAGTTGCCGACAATGGCGACCCGGCAAAAACCGTTCCCTCGCCGGAGGAAATCAACTACCTCATCCGCTCCGCAGCGCAATTGTTTCCCAAAGCGAAGATATCGGCGCACACGCGTGAAGCACGCCTTTGCCGGAATCCGGCCCTTGCCTTATTCACCGAAGAATCGTCCTTCGGCGGTTACGCGGCGGCATATTCTGCACGACCACATCGACGATGGCGCGGCTCACATGCTCTCCGTCATCGGCGGCAAGCTGACGACGGCAGCATCGCTGGCGCGAGAGTGCGCACGCAAGATTGGGTTGGACGCTGCCGAACCGAATACGCTTGCCGTGGGAGCAGGGCCCGCGCTCGATCCCATGCTCGATGACGCGGTGCTCGAGATCGCCCGCATCGGCGCGGTAAGCGAGGAAACGGCGCGGGGAATGGTGGAATGGCACGGCAAACGTGCTCGCCGACATCGCCCGCATGGCTTTAGTAGGCGCGGAGTTGCGCGCGCCCATTTGTCCGCACACCTCGCACGTCGTCGCTGAGGTCGTGGAAGCGTATCGCAGAGAGTGCGCCGTAACCCTGGGTGATGTGCTGTTGCGCCGCGTGCCCGTGGCGCTGGGCGCATGCTGGTCAGAGTCGTGCAGCCGCGAAGCTGCGCTGCGCATCGGCGCCGTGCTCGGCTGGGACGACCAAACCCTCGGAGCCAATCTGGAAAACTTTGAAACCGAGCGCAGCGCCTTTCTGCGGCCTGCCGGACGCGCGGTACTCGAAGCCGCGGCAGATTGAACCAACTTTGGCAACGGATCTTCCCGGATTTACACGGACGAAAATCAACAATCAAATTAAAACCACGAAATAATATCCGTGAAACTCCGCGCGAATCCGTGGCTAGGTTTGTCAGCCGACTTCTGGAAATCAGATTTCCGATTTAAGACTGAGCCCAAGCAGTCCGGGATCGTCCGAAATAATCCCATCCACGCCCCATTGCGAAAAACGTTTCATATCTCCCGGGACGTTCACGGTCCACACCAGTATTTTCTTGCCGGCAGCTTTGATCTCATCAATAAGCTCCCGCCGCACCAGCGTGCAGTGCGGAATTACATACTCCACCGGCAACTCCTGCCAGCGGTTTAACTGCACCCGCGTCTCACAGATCAGGCCAAGGGGGATGCTCGCGTCCACAACATGAATCGTCTGTAGCACGTCGGGGATAAAAGACGAAACCACATAGCCGCGGGCTGGAGGATGCTGCCGCAACAAATCCGCCGTGATTGCCTCCAGGCCGCCGACCTTTAGTTCGATATCGAGGAATGCGCTGCCCGGTAGCGCGTCAGGACTTCGCGCAGCAGCGGCAAGTTCGAGGCTTTCGGCCGAAGACCGCGCAATTTCATTTCCGTGAATTTTCGCATCATGGCAGACAACGGCTTGCCCGTCCGCAGTAAGTCGCACGTCAAACTCGAAACCATCGCAGCCGGAAGCCATCGCAAGATCGAACGAGGCAAACGTGTTTTCCGGAATCGACTTCTCGCCACGCGCCCCACGATGACCAAGAAGCAGCGGACGATTTTTCATAAACGCCCAGTGGCCGGAGATCAGTGAGCAGCGGCCATAGTTTGTTTCTGACCACTGACCACTGGCCACTGCTCTCAATCCAGCTCGAAATCGCGGATGGGCTTGCCCGTGTCAGGACTTTCCTTAGCCTTCTTCACCGCCTCCTGAAACTTCTTTTCCAGAAGCTCGGAAGCATGTTTTTGCGCTTCCACCGATTGCCGGAAGATCGACTCGCGGCGGCTGTCTTGTTCCTTCATGGCGCGGGCCGCATCTTCCATATCGCTGAACATCCGAGGTTTTACCGCGGCGGTATGGGCGATGACCGCGGTGGTTGCCACGTCAATCTTCAGGAGTGCGTTGCAGCACGGACAAGTAACTTCGAAATTGGGGGGATTCTTCGCCATTGAGCGCATCATACCGCAATTCCTGTTCTTCTTCGCGAACTTTGCGGCCCTTCTTCGCGCCTTAGCTGTTAATAGCTCCTTCAGCGATGAAGTTTGATGGGGAAAATATGGAACACGCCAAGCAACTCCCAGCCCAGCAGGAAGATCGAAATCAAGACGACCACCACCGCCAGCAACTCTCCAAAAGTAAGACCGCGGCGGTTGGGCTCGAAGCGCCTCGCGGCCAGGCGTCAAAATATTCAATGTGGCGAATCCGAAGACGAAGGCCCAGAGAACGTTGTAAACGCCGTCGCGGCGGCTGGTATGGCGTGCGGCAAGCATCAGCGCGGCCGCCAACGCCGACTGAGCATGCACAAGAAGGGACAACACCATGCGCGTGCTTCGTGCAAAGCCCGAAACTAAGGTTGTTGAGGATAGCGCCATAGCACAACCCGTCTCCACGAGGTGTTTCATCTCTCAAGTGATTGGATATTACATTTTTTCCAGGCATGGGTCACGCCCGGCCGTGTTTTTCTTGGCGAACTTTGTGGCCCTCCTTCGCGAACTTCGCGATGAAAAGCTTTGGCCTCTTGAGCCAACCAGGAATCCCTGCCGCAATGGCGCTTTCAGTAAGATGGACAAATGGCAGAACGGCGCGTAATTTTCTTCGATGTCGGCAATACTCTTCTCTTCCCCAACCGCGCGAAAATGCTCGCCACCATTTCGAGCGACCGTCATCCCACGCTCGAGCAATGGCAGGCCCTGGAGCGCAGAACGAAGAAGGAGTTCGACCAGGGCATGCAGAGCGGACGCAGTCGATCATGGCTTCTGGTGGACGTTTCACACGTATCTGCTGGAGGAACTAGGCGAGGACGCTGGCCTCCGCGATGTGCTCGTAGAGAACACCCAGAACTCGGCGAACTGGGATCAGATTCTACCTGGCACGCGCGATGCCCTCGACCGAATCGGCCAGAAGTTCCGCATCGCTGTGATCTCCAATGCCGATGGCGGAATCGAGCGTGTGCTTACCCGCTGCGGCATTGCAGACTGCTTCGAAAGCATCACCGATTCAGGAATCGTGGGCGTCGAGAAGCCGCGTGCCGAAATTTTCGAGGCAGCGCTCACCAGCATGAAGGCGCGCGCTGATGAAAGCCTCTACGTAGGAGATGTGTACTCCGTCGATTATGCGGAGCCCGCAACGTGGGTATGGACGCGGTTTTGCTCGATGTATCAGGAGCATACCGCGACCACAGAACTGCCGCGCGTGGAGTCGCTGGAGCAGCTAGAAACCTGGCTCCGGCAATAACCGCTCTGTCGTAGAATCTTCTCCATCATGTTCGATTCCACACGAATGTTCCTGTTTCTGACCGCGGCGATGTTGCTTGCCGTTGCGCCGGGCCCGGGAATGCTCTATGTGCTGGCCAGAAGTCTAGCCGGAGGCAAGCGCGAGGGCATGCTCTCCGCGCTGGGCACGTTTCTCGGAGGCATGGTGCACGTTTTTGCCGCCGCTCTGGGAGTCTCTGTCGTTTTGGCACGATCGGCTCTGGCGTTCTCCGCCGTGAAGTATGCGGGTGCGGCTTACCTGTGTTTCCTGGGCGTGAGAATGATCCTGGATGCGCGGAAACAAGATGTGCGGAAGCCAGGAACCGATTCCCTGCCGCCGATTTCTCTGCCGCCATCGCGGCAGGCAGGCGAAATCCGCTCTGGCAGGGCGTCGCCACGGAAGTGCTCAATCCTAAAACCGCGTTGTTCTTTCTTTCCTTCATTCCGCAGTTTGTCAACCGCGGCGCTGGCCATGTGTTCTTGCAGTTCGTCGCGCTGGGAACTGTTTCGGTGATTTTGAATACCTCGGCGGATCTCATCGTGATCCTGCTCGCAGGGCCCTTGGGGAAAAAGATTCGATCCTCGCCAGTATTCCGCCGCAGGCAACGTACGCTGACCGGAGCGATCATGATTAGATTAGGAACGTACCTGGCCACGAGTGAAAGCCGCTAAAGTCAGCTCCCCGACTAGCTTCTACAACTCCAGAATCTGATGGTCATGGCAATCCGTACGAACGATTTCGTGCAGGCTTCGCAGCAGTTCCATTCCGTGGCGAGCCATGAAATATATGCCGGCCACGCCTCGCTCCTGCAATGCGTTCTTGGGATACAGCGCCTGGCTGAGCGCTTCGGCGTGACGGCTCACCACTTCACTGCGGCGCAGCTCTGCGGCCATGGCGCGTTCACGCAGGCGGTCGAGCTGGTACCGCACTTTTGAAGCGCCGGTCTGGCTGGCGTCTGCGAGCGTCGGATCGAGTTTGCCCAACGCTTGCTTCAGCCCCGTGAAAGATTCTTCCACCGACTTGTTCGCTCGTTCGAAGGCTTCCTGCAAACCTGCCGGCAGACTGCGCAAAGCAAGCTTCTGGCGCAGAGCCTCAATCCCGTGGAATGCGTCGGGAACTGCGATGTCATATTGGCGCAGCCAGCGCTGCACCTTGGGCTCGACCACAGTCGCCGAAAAACGAGGCACCACCGGCGTCACCCGGCCCAGGATTATTTCGTAGACCGCTCCGACCTGCGCAAAATAAGCCGCTTCCGCAGCGCCGCCCGTGTAGGCCAGCGTGGGCAGAAGATAATCCTGCACCACTGGACGGAGCAGCACATTGGGACTGAATCTTTCCGGGGCAGCTGCGATGCGATCCAGCATTTCGGCGGACGAAACTTTCTCCGCTCCAGGCTCACCGCCTATAAGAAACTCCGCAGATCCACTCGATCCATCTCGCCGATGGATCGCCACACGATGGATCGCCGTGCGCGCCCCCTCGCGCATGGCGAAAAGCAGCACTGACGACTCCGTCACTTTCACTTGCTGGTGGTAGCCCGCACTCTCGAGGGCCTGACCGCGGCTGAGCAACGCCGCATCCAACTCTCTCTCGCGTTCGATGGCGGCGCCATAGATGGGCGCGGCAACGCGATGCAGTTCCGCGTCCGAAGCGTCCAGCACAATCACGCCCCAGGGGCTAAACAGCCGCGCACAAAAGCGCGCGAAGGCGCTGCCCAATGTCTCCCCCGGACGATAACACTCGCGCAACAGCTGCGTCGCTTCGGTATCTCCCAGCAGCGATGCGGCCTCCGCGACAACCGGCAGGATCTCTTCCCCCAGCCGCACATCGCTGACCGGCGCGCCCGCAACTCCGTGGCTGGAAGTCGTGAACGTCCGCAGAAGCCCGTCGGGGCCGGGCAACGAAACATGATTCACCTCGGCAAGATCGTGGTCGGAGGTGGCCAGCCAGAAGACCGGAACCGAATCCACGCCCGCCGCTGTGGCCTCCTCCGCCAATTTAACCGCGGTCAAAGCCTTGTAGATGGCAAACATTGGCCCGCCGAACAGTCCGACTTGCTGGCCAGTGACTACGGCAGCCGCGCCTCGGCGCAGACGAGTGAGGTTCGCGAAGGTCTGCGGCGAGGCGTCCCAGGATTTGTTTTGCCGTTCAAGAATCGCGCTGACCCGTTCCCGCCGAGAGGGATCGTAGCGCAGTGCGCTGGCTTCCACCGTCAACCATTCCTTGAAGTGCGGGGAATGCGGATAAAAGGGCTGGACGCTTGGCGAGTATGCCAGGAAATCAGTGAACAGGCGGGTCGTATGCGGGATTTGAGCGAAGGGCAAACATTGCGCTTTCACCGCCGGCCCTCCTGACGTCGCTGCCTCGCCCAATATAGCTTCCTACAGTCCTTGTTCCTGGAGTTTTTGACGGCTGAGATCATCGCATGTCAACGTCTTTATATTTTACAGATGGGGTGCCGTAGCATCGAGCGCCGTACTAGAGATGCCGCAAACCTTCGCAAGATGCAAGATAATGGTCCCGGTCAGAGAAGGAAGGCATGATGCGCACTGTCGTTTCTCCGCTGAATATAGTGACGCCCATTACGTTGGAGGGTTCCGTCGTCCGCCTCGAGCCCATCCGCCGCGACCACGCCGCGGACTTCTGGAATATCGCACACGATGCACTCGACGACATTTTCCAATGGATTCCCTACCCCATGAAGACGCGCGGGGACTTTCAGCGGCTCGTGGAGAAGGCCTTTGACGAACAGAAACGCGGCGAATCGGTGGTATTTGCCACCGTCGAGCGTGGCTCCGCCCGGGTAATCGGCAGCACGCGCTACATGAATATCGACCGCATCAACCGGCGCGTAGAGATCGGTTCCACCTTGATCGCGCCGCCCTGGCAACGCACTGCCGTCAATACCGAAGCAAAATATCTAATGCTGCGCCATGCCTTCGAGGTCTGGAAATGCATGCGGGTCGAACTGAAAACGGATGCACTCAATCAAAGATCGCGCAACGCCATCCTCCGCATCGGCGCAAAAGAAGAAGGCACATTGCGCAGCCATCTCATCACTTGGACCGGCCGCGTCCGCGACACGGTCTACTTCAGCATCCTCGATTCCGAGTGGCCGGAAACGAAAGCAAAGCTGGAAGGCATGATGCCACGCTTAGAAAAGTTCTAAACCAGTCTCAAACGTCTCTGGCCATTCCCGCATCAAAGCCTACGCAGCGAAACTTACCCATGCAACACTATCTTTCTGATTGGCGAAACGCGTTGTGGTCCTCCGGCCTCGTGGGAGGCGCGATCCTGCTGGCGCTCGCAGCCCACCGCATTATATTCACTCTCAGCCAGCGCATCGCCAGTCGCAAAAGCGCAGCATTCTATACCCTCCTGGCAAGGCACGAAGAAAACCCGACGCGCGTGCTTCTACCCTTGCTGGCTCTGCTGGCAGTGATTCCTTGGCTGCCCCTCCCGCCCTATATCGTGGCGCATCTGAGCCATGCCGCTGGACTAGCGCTCATCGCCTGCATCGGCTGGCAGGCGGTGGCCGTGCTTGACGTGCTGCAGGATTACATTTCCCACCGCCACGTCCTGGATCTCAGCGACTATCTGGCAGCCCGCCGCCTCCGCACCCAGGTCCAGGTCCTTCGCCATATTGGCGTCGTGGCCATTGCCATCGTCACACTCGCAGTCATGGTGATGACCTTCCCCAACGTGCGTCACGTCGGGGAGAGCCTGTTTGCATCGGCGGGATTGGCCGCTGTAGTCGCAGGACTCGCCGCCCGCACCACTTTATCCAGTCTGTTCGCCGGCGTGCAGATTGCCCTTAGTCAGCCGATTCGTCTCGACGACGTGGTAATCGTCGAAGGCGAGTGGGGTTGGATCGAGGAGATCACTACCACCTACGTGGTCGTTCGAATCTGGGACTTGCGCCGCCTGGTCGTTCCGCTTTCTTATTTCATCGAAAAGCCCTTCCAGAACTGGACTCGCAACACGGCCGATTTGCTGGGCACGGTTTTCCTCTACACCGACTACACGGCCCCGGTCGATGAGGTGCGCCAGGAACTGCACCGCATCCTTCAGTCCTCCGGTAAGTGGGATGGAAAAGTTTGGGGCCTGCAGGTAACCAATGCCTCGGAACACACGCTGGAATTACGCGCGCTCATGAGCGCTACCGATAGTTCAATAGCTTGGGATTTGCGTTGTTACGTTCGGGAAAAGCTGATCGCGTTTCTGCAGCAGCACTATCCTCAGAGTTTGCCTCGCACCCGAGGCGAGATCGCAGGCCTTCCCGCGCTGGACGCCCGCCAGCACCCAGGCGGCAACGACGGGTCGCAACCGGTTGAGTCGAAGAACCTGCAGTCGGCCGCCTGACCCTGCATCAGAGAATGTTCGAATCCAGCCCGGCGATGAATTGGATTCCAGGGACTACTTTGCCGACGAGATTCTTGTCGTTGGTAAGAAATAAATCCGTGCCCGCGCTGGCGGCACAGGCGAGATGAATTGCATCGGGCGCTGCAATCGACTGGTTAGCGCGGATGCTGGCATAGTGTTCGGCAGCTTCAATACCAAACGGAATGACTTCCACGAACGATGAACGAAAAACATCGAGCATCTTGGTTGCGCCTTCTCGATTGCCGGCCTTGCGTGGACCGACGAGAGCTTCGCCCACCGCGAGGGTACTGGTGCAAAGCTGATCTTCCCGCCTATTCATCTTCAGTAGCAGTTGGCGGATACGCCTGGCATAACGCGGATGATCCTCGATCCAGTAGACAAACAGCATGGTGTCCCAGTAAATTCGGCTCATCGCTTGGAGGGCGCGCCTTCCGCCTCTCGCTTTTCCATGGCGCGTGAGAACTCAGCCCGCTCCCGGCGCAGAAAAGCCTCGCCACCGCCGAGGGATGCGAAGATTTCTTTCCCAATTCCCCGAAGCGCCAGAAAAGCTTCCAGGCCCCCAGGTTTTTCGTTGTTCTCAACGATCTCGTACGTGAACGTAACGGTTGTGCTTTGTCCGGAAGGCGGCCCAGTCTTCGCTACGATGCGCAGCCCGTGCTCAGCCAGAAACTTCTTGGATCCCAGAGCCGCGCACACCAGTGGCACCCGATTGTTAAGCGCCAAAGCCCGGTGCACTTCCCCTACGTTAATCGCCACGGTCTTCTCTCTTCGACGTCGCGCGGAGGCAATATATTTTTCGTAGGCGTGGCGACGAACCGCATCGGAGTCCTGTTTCGTCTCAGGCGTCGAATTCCTTATCATGCATGCTATTCTTGCATATGCATGCGTATAAGTCAAAACAGAGCTTGCCGGACAGTTCTCAATCTGAAAATTCCGAAGATTGCACTCTGGCGTCATCCCGAAGTCCCGCGTTTTCCCCAGCGGGACGAGGAATCTCCCTGCGCCCACAGCCCCCGTTTTCAAACCGAGCCACTACCCATCGCCAGCGGCCTGGTCTTAAGTGTTAACTAACCGCCGAAAGGATTCGGCGGCGGACAGCTTCTCAGCCCGCCCACCGCCGAAGAACACGCAGAGTTCGACAGGGAGAAACCGCACCGTGCTTGACAGGTAGAGGATAAGACCAGAGGCCGGAAGCTCGGCTGCAGCAGCAATTCCTTAACGAGTGAAATCGGCCTGATAGCAACAGTTAGGAAAGAATGGCTGAAAGAAAAGCCGACCGAGGCCGAGCGGCATTTCTGCGCTTTTGACTCCCTGTGCTTACTTCGCCGCGACCAACGCAGGCTGAGTTGCCGCCACTTGCGCTTTCACTTTCTGTAGAGTCCCTCGTGTAGCCCGAAGCTCGGACCTTAAATCGCGAATGGCTCGCAAAGATATTTGAGCAGAAAACCTTGGCTCCCTTCCCACGATCCCACGACCGCACCGGCCGGGTTGATGGCTTCGGGAGCCGCATAGACTAAGCCGATGCCGCTGTCGAGCTTCTGGAAAGTGCCATCAGGTTCCCGCAAAAAACCGTGAATGTCTTTGCTATGCATGCCATAAGCCCCGACAATGATGCCTGCCGGGTTTATGGCGGCTGGATTGGTGTAAATCGACGCAGGCATATCGATCACAGTGAAGGTGCCATCAGGTTGCCGCAGAAAACCGGGGTTGTTACCGGTCGCATTGATGAAGCTCCCCACAATCTGGCCTGCGGGGTTGATGGCCACGGGATATGTTGAAGTTGAATCAGGCGCATCGAGCGTAAACATGGTGCTATCAAGTTGCCGCAGAAAACCGTGATAGGCACCGGTCACGTCGATGAATTGCCCCACAATTTGGCCTGCCGGGTTAATGCCGTAGGCAAATGTGGAAGTTGAATCAGGCGCATCGAACGTGATGAAGGTGCCGTCAGGCTGCCGGAGAAAACCGTGAGCAACATTTGAAGGGGCGGAATAGAACCCCACAATCTGCCCTGCGGGGTTGATGCTCGCGGCTTCTGTTTCGATTGCATCAGGCCCATCGAACGTGATGAAGGTGCCATCGGGTTGCCGCAGAAAACCGTGAAACGCATTTGCCTCCATGTAAGTTCCCACAATCTGCCCTGCGAGGTTGATAGCCACGGGTGTCGTGGAACTTGAACTGGGCACATCGAACGTGATGAACGTGCCGTTGGGTTGCCGCAGAAAACCAAGATAGTCGCCGTTCACGTCGATGAATTCCCCAACAATCTGGCCGGCCGGGTTAATGCCGTAGGCTGTTGTGGCGGTTGAATTGGGCGCATCGAACGTGATGAGGTCCTGGCAGCCCGTGTTCTGCGCATAGCCAGCGGAACTAAAACCCACCAGCACCATTATTGTTGTGATACCGATCTGGATAGCAGTACTGCGCATCGGAAACCTCCTTGGGAACTTTGGCCGAGCAACCGCCATCCTAAGGAGAGTCCTGCGAGGCAGTCTGGCCGGGGGACCAAGGCCGCGCACCTAGACCGATGCAGGCTAGCCTTACGTGTGAGTTGCCCAAATAATTATCCCCTCAATTCACTCGGTGGGGCAGTGACCGAAATCACCAAGGCGTGTTAGTTGGCGTAACATCGCCATAGCACTCACTACCCTCGGTCCCTTCTGTCCGAACGGCAAGCCAAATTCCCTTGACTTCGATCCCGGCGCGGCATCTAATGTTAGGGGACTCAATCGATCTTTGACATTCAAGTAAAAGAGCTAAGTCCTGCAAATACAAGATTTTGCGAGACGGACGCTGATTCTAAAGCACTTAACCAGAGAGGACTCATCTAGGTCCTTTCCCTGGAATATTTTACGGGTAAGTCATTCCGTTTCAATATTTTAGGAGTGCTGTAGACTGTAAGTGATTGATTCTAGAGATTTTTGCAAAAATTTTTTCTCAGCAAAATCCGGATCAGATCCAGCGTTCCACTACACCCAACTCAGCTCTCATACTTATGGCCATTCCCACCAGTGGGGGCGTCACGGCTTCGACGGAGATGCTTGCGGCCAGGAGGCATGCCGGGGTGCACACACCCGTGATCGCGTGCAAAATGATAATTGCCAATCAACAAATGGCATACGCAGCCTAATTAATTAGGCAGCCGCTCTCCACCGCTTCGCCCTTGGGCGGTGAGCGAGCGTCACACAGAGGGCTGCTCTTCCCCGCTACGTCTGGGCGGGGAGGTTAAGATCTCAGGCTAGCGGCTAGCGTTTCTTGTCCGTTCTGAGCGTGGGCCGCGAACGTCCTGGGGGAATCGCCAGCAATGGCGCCAAACGCCCG
>CAVPDX010000007.1:0-200298 GCA_963702775.1 uncultured Acidobacteriaceae bacterium | reverse complement strand
TGCATAACGACGTTGGCCCGTCGCGAGTAGATTGGTATGCGACGAACAAGACCAAGGCTCGTGAGAGGAGCCAACGTCATGTTGATTATAGGATGCGATTTCCATCCTGGGTTTCAGCAGGTCGCGATCTTTGACAATCGAACGGGAGAGATAGGAGAAAAACGGTTGCAGCACCGGGCGGAGGCGGAGGAGTTTTACCGTGCGCTGGCGGGCCAGGCGGTGCGGGTGGGGATGGAGGCTTGCGGGCACTATCCGTGGTTCGAGCGGTTGCTGGCGGAGGTGGGCATGGAGCTGTGGTTGGGGGATGCGGCGAAGGTGAGGGCGTCGGTAGTGCGCAAGCAGAAGACGGACCGGCGGGACGCGGAGCATCTGCTGGATCTGTTGCGCCAGGATCGGTTTCCGCGGATCTGGGTGCCGAGCCTGGAGGTGCGGGATGTGCGGCAGTTGCTGGTGCATCGGCACAAGCAGGTGCAGGCGCGGACGCGCACCAAGAATCAACTGCAGGCCATGGCGCTGAGCTGCGGAGTGCAGAAAAAGCGGAAACTGTGGACCAAGGCGGGGCGGGCGGAGTTGGAGCAGTTGCCCTTGCTGCCGTACGCGGCGGAGCGGCGAAAGCGGTTGCTGGAAGCGCTCGACGGGCTGGAAGCGGAGATCGTCGAACTGGACCGGCGAGTCGCAGAAGAAGCGCGGCAACGGCCGGAAGCGGTGCGGCTGATGACGCATCCGGGAGTGGGTTCGGTGACGGCGTTGGCCATGGTGCTGACGCTGGGGCCGGCCGAGAGGTTCGGATCAGGCAAGCAGGTGGGCAGCTACTTCGGCCTGATTCCGAGTGAGGAATCCAGCGGCGGGAAACAGCGGCTGGGCAAGATCAGCAAACAGGGCAGTTCCTTTCTGCGCTTTTTGCTGGTGGAAGCGGGACAGACGGCGGCGCGGTTGGATCCGCAACTGAAACGCTTCTATCGCCGCCTGGCGGTGCGCCAGAATCGCAGCGTCGCCAAGGTGGCGGTGGCCAGAAAGTTGGCCACGCGCTTGTACCTGATGTTGCGCGAAGACTGGACGTACGCGCAACTATGTCAGGCCGTCATGCAGGTGAGCCCGAGTCATTCCGTGGTTGGCGAGTAAGGGGCCGACGTTTTGAGTGGGCAGCCTGCCTCCCTGAAAAGTCAGGGAGTTCGAAGTGAGTAATCGTGGGTGCAAGTCCCGAAGAGATGGATGGTGGGACCTGGTGTCCCGCTGCAGGATTGAACAGAGTGACGAGCTTGGTCTGGGAGTCAAAAGCTTTCTACTAGAGCGAAATGGCGCTCCTTCTGGCGTCGACGCCGAAGTGTCGCTACAAAACGCTTGACAGGATGCACCGTCGTTAGAGACGGAATGACAACGCAGTGGAAAGGGACAATGCAGTCTTATGCGCGGTAGGTTCCCGGCTTGATGCCCAGATGGTCTAGCTTGGACTGCAGAGTGGTGCGCTTTAATCCCAGGCGCGCGGCGGCGCCGGCGGGCCCGCCGAGCTGGCCGTGACAATCCCTTAGAGCGCGAAGAATGCGCTCGCGTTCCTTGTCGCGAAGATTGTCTTTGCTTCCTCCGTTGCCCGCATCCAGGGTGGTTTCCAATTCGGAGAGCGGCGCCTGCAGGACCGAGCCCGGAGTGAGAATGACCGAGCGCTCGATAAAGTTCTCCAGTTCGCGGATGTTGCCCGGCCACTCCCAGCGGACTAGCATTTCCATGCTTTTTGACGGAACGCTGGTGACGGACTTCTTCATTTGCACGGCGAACTTGCGGACAAAGTGCTCGACCAGCGGCCGGATATCTTCCCGCCGCTCGCGCAATGGTGGCATATAGATCGGAAACACATTCAGGCGGTAGTACAAGTCGCTGCGAAACTCGTGCGCCTTTACGCTCTGCAGCAGATCCCGGTTGGTCGCCGCCAGCAGCCGAAAATTGACTTTCAGTGTCTGCGTGCCGCCCAGCCGTTCGAACTCCTGGTCCTGCAGCACGCGCAGCAACTTGGGCTGCAGGCTCGGCGAGATTTCTCCAATCTCATCCAGGAAAAGGGTGCCGCGGTCGGCCAGCTCCACGCGGCCAAGCTTGCGCGCAACCGCTCCGGTGAAGGAACCTTTCTCATGGCCAAATAATTCGCTTTCCAGCAGCCCGGAGGGGATGGCGGCGCAGTTCAGCTTAATGAAACTATTGCCCTCCCGCAGGCTCTTGCGATGCAAGGCGCGCGCCACCAACTCCTTGCCCGTGCCGGTTTCGCCCAGCAGTAGCACGGTAGCGTCGCTGGGAGCGACCTGGGCTACCTTTTTCATGACGTCTTTCAGGGCACTGCTACTCCCGATAATCTCCCCGAACCCGAGTTCACTGTCGATAGTTTCTTCCAGGTAGAGCTTTTCTTCGGATAGCTTCTCTTTAGCCAGCCGCAGTTCTTCGGTGACTTGGCGCAGGTGCGTTATATCCACGCTGGCGCAGTTCACGCCTACTACTTGTCCTGCGGCATCTAACAACGGTTCTACCGTAACGTCGCAATAGTGGGTTTTTCCGCGCGCGGTAAGGGTGAACTCTTCGCGTTTGCCCCGGCCGGTCTCGATAACTGGCCGCTTCAGCGCCGCCATTCGGGCGGCGATTGCAGGCTCGAATACCTCCTCGTCAGTCTTGCCGAGATAGTCTTCCTCGGTCCAACCGTCCTGTAGGTTGTAAACCCAGGTGTAACGCAGGTCGCGGTCCTGATTGAAAATCTTGATGGGAGAGCCCGACAGCGCCACGCGGAAGCGCTGTTCGCTCCGCCGCAAAGCTTCTTCGGCTTGCCTGCGCTCGCTGATATCGCGGACTATACCCTGCAAACGCCCGTCCGGCAGTTGCCTGCCGACCAGTTCCCCGGGGAAGAAAGAGCCGTCCTTGCGCCGGAATCTCCATTCTGTGCGGGTGACGCTGCCGTCCGCAAAGCGCGCGATTTCGGCGGCGATGCTGGGGATTTCCTCCGCGGCAACGATGTCGGAGATCGAGAGTTGAAGAATCTCGCCGCGCGAGTAGCCGAGCATCTCGGCCCCCGCCGAATTCACATCGAGGTACTTGCCTTGAGCATCGGCAACAAAAATCCCGTCGGAAGCTTGCTCCACCAGAAGCCGAAAATGCGATTCGCTGGCGCGCACCGCCTCCTCGGCTCTACGCCGTGCCTCCTCCAACTTCACCTGTTCCGTGATTTCCCGCTGCATGCCCCAGGTGCGCACCAGCATCCCGTTCTCCACCGTGCCGATCATGCTGTTGAGGAAAACCTTGGGATTGCCATGAATATCGAATTCGTGCGACTCGCGTTCCAGGACACGAAAACCCGAACGGATGTAGTCCCGTGTCAGTTCGATGTTGCGCGGGTCCTCCGGCGGCAACATCTCCGTTAAACGCTTGCCGGCGAACTCTTGACCGGACTTCAGACCGTACATCCTGGCAAGAGCGTCGTTGCATTCCGCCATATACGAGTCGTGGAGGATGTGATGAATCAACTCGTCTTCCGGAAGGTCGATGGAAACCGGTGCATCCATTTCCTCCCGGAAGATGCCCTCTGAACTTTGCGAGACAAACAAGCGGTAATTCTCTTCGCTGCGCCGCAGGGCTTCCTCCGCCCGCCTGCGGTCCGTGATATCGTCAAACACAGCAATCGCGCACGCCTCGCCGTTTACCTCTATTTGTTCCGCTGTGACCAAGCCAGTGCGGATGGCGCCGTCCTTCCTGCGAAACTGAACCTCGACGCCAACGAGCCGGCCTTCCTGCTGAACCCGCTTCGCGAGTCCAACCCTTTCGGCGGGATTCACCCAGAGTTCAATGTCGAACGGCGTGCGTCCGATGACCTCGTCACGGCCCCAGCCGGTCATGCGCTCAAACGTTTCGTTAACCTCGATGTAACGGTGGTCCTTTATGGTCGTTAACGTGATTGACATGGGGCTTTGCCGGAAGGCCTTCGAGAACTTCTCTTCCGACTTCTTTAGCGCTTCCTCGGCCTGCTTGCGTTCAGTCAAATCGACAAAGGCGACGAAGTTGCGATCACCGATTACCCGGCCAAGAACCCGCACATATTTCTTGGTCCCATCGTGGCATGTGATCGTAACCTCGTTGGGCTCAATCTCGCCTTTAGTCCTGGCCGCCTCCATGCGACGTCGCCAGTTCCGGGAAAGCTGTTCCCGATAGACTGGGTCGGGATACGCCAAAGGCCACCACTCCGCGACTGTCGGGAACTGTTCGATCGAATATCCAAACAGTTCGAGGAACTTGGGATTCTGATAGATCGTCCGCTCTTCGTCCCCAGACGTCAGGACCACTCCAACCGGGAGATGGTCAAGAACGAGTTTTTCAATCCGTTCACTCTCGCGTAAGGCTGCCTCCGCCTGCTTGCGCTCGGTAATGTCCTGCACGATGGCCATGTGCCAAACCGGCGATTCACCCTCGGGCGCCATGGTCACAATCCCAACCTCGACCCACCGGACCGAGCCATCCGGACGAATGTATCTCTTTTCCATTCCGTAGTGCTGAAGCTTGCCTTCGGCGAGTTGCCGCAGCTTGGAGCAGTTTTCCACCAGGTCGTCGGGATGCGTGATGCTCTGGAAATTGCGCTCCAACAGGTCTTGCTCTGTTCGCCCGGTGATCTCGCAGTATTTTGGATTGACCTTCAGCAAGCGGCCGGTCTGGGTTTCAACCCAGCAGATGCCAACCGGAGAACAGTCATGGACAGCCCGATAGCGGTGCTCGCTGGCCTGCAGCTCTTCCTCCGCTCGCTTGCGCTCGGTGATGTCACGCGCGATGGAAATGCGATACTCCCGATCCATCTGAACGCGTCTCAAGCTGACTTCAACGGGGAAAGTTGATCCGTCCTTTCGCCGATGGAGGGCTTCCATCACGATGAAGCCCGACTTCCCCAACTCCGCCTTAACCTTTTCAGCAATGGACCCGGTGATTGTGGGATTGATGTCCAAAACTGTGAGAGAAAGAAGTTCCTCGCGGGTGTAGCCGAGATCCAGGCAGGCTTTCTGGTTGACATCGAGAAAGCGAAGCGTTTCTGGATCGAGAACTTTAATGGCTTCGTTGCATTGATCCACCAGGGTTCGAAACAACTTCAACTCCTGGATCGTTTTTTCGCTTTCCCGCACTCTGGAAAGTAGCCGCTCGCTGACTTCGCGCAGCAGTTGCTCTGTCTCCCTTTGTTCGGTAACGTCGTGGGCCATGCCCCGCACAACTGGCGATGGAACGCCTTCGGTGCGCAGCGTGTTGTGGTACTCCCAGATGCGACGCTCTCCTGACCGCGTCATCACGGTCACAAGGCCGTGAGACTCACCCGTCCGTTCGATCTCGTCAAGATAGGCATCAAGGTGGTCGCGGGATTCTGGAGCCATCAATTCCCGCATGGGAATCCGCATAATTTCTTCCACGCTGTAACCGAGCAGCCGCGCCGGGGCGGGATTTACCGCCAGCAGCCGGCCTGCAAGATCGTGGACGCATAACAGATCATGGCTGTGCTCGACCAGATCCGCATACCAGTCTTGGTTGTCCTGCAGAGCCCGCTGGATGTGCTCCACCTCGGCGAGCTTGAATGGAAGAACGCGACGCTTCTCTGGTCCAGGGTGCAGATCCATGGCTACTCCCTGCGGGCTGGGGGGGGTGTGCGTGAATCCCACGCCCGGCCCAGTTCTGCCAGAAGGATGGAAGGCACGCCAAGTGACTCAAGACGCGACCCAGACCCGATTGCGACGAAGTGTACCAGAAGTTCAGACTGTACGCCAGCGAACCAAGCAATGATGGCTCGCTGCAGAGATGTGATTCGAGCGCCGCGACTTAAGTTGCCGGATAGTTTGGCTTTAGCCCTGAGGCGCCGGTTTGACCCCCGCCTGCCATGCAGCTAAACTCGCTGCTCGTGGGGTTTTTATGAAATGTATCGCGTGCTTGCTGCTTCTCTCTTTTCTCTTCACGCTTGCTGCCGTCGCAGACGACGATAAAGAACATCATCACCATGAAGACCTGACTGCGGCGCAATTGGGCACGGTTACCTTCCCGGTTTCCTGCGCCGCGTCGGTGCAGAAGCCCTTCGAGCGCGGCGTTGCCCTGCTGCACTCCTTCTGGTACGAAGAGGCCGAAAAAGAATTTCAGCAGATTGCCGCCGACGATCCTCACTGCGCCATGGCGCACTGGGGAGTAGCCATGAGCCTGTGGCACCAGCTCTGGAATAACCCGGACGCACAAGTGATCGAGGGCGGCCTCGATGAAGTTCACCAGGCGAAAACCACGGACGGCCCGACGACTGCACGCGAGAAAGCCTACATCGCCGCCATCACGGCCTTCTATAGCGATTCCAGGAAAATGAAGCACGAAGCTCGCGCCAAGGCCTATTCCGACGCGATGAAGAAGGTTTACGAAGGCTATCCCGACGATCATGAAGCCGCGGTCTTCTATGCGCTCTCCCTGCTCGCCTCAGAGCCGCACGACGATGCCACGTTCGCCAATCGCAAGCAGGCAGCGGCGATCCTCGAAAAACTTTTTGCCACCGAACCTGACCATCCCGGCGTGGCCCACTACCTGATCCACACCTATGATAAGCCCCAGCTCGCGCAGCTCGGCCTTCCCGCGGCACGCCGTTACGCGCAGATTGCGCCCGCCTCTCCGCACGCCCTGCACATGCCGTCCCACATCTTCGCCCGCGTAGGCCTCTGGCAAGACGACATCAACTCCAACCTCGCCTCCATCGCGGCTACGCGCAAAACCGCCGCTATGGGCATGGGCGGCGAAGGCCATCAGTTTCATGCCATGGATTTCCTCTTCTACGCCTACATGCAGAGCGGACGCGATGCCGACGCCAAAGCCCTGATCGAGGAAATCCGCGCCATGCCTAACAAGAAAGACGACATGTATGGCAAAGGATTCGATCCACACGCCGCGGCCCTGGCGCACCTGAGCGCTCTGTATCCCATCGAGATGCACGACTGGCAAAGCGCCGCAACGCTGGCTCCAGCCGAAGCTGCGGGCACGGCAGAAGATTCTGTGATCTATTGGGCCCGTGCAATCGGCTCCGCGCATCTACGCAAGCCGGACGACGTCCGCAAGGATATCGCCGCCATCGAAAGCATTCACAAAAAGCTGGAGGCAGCGAAATCGGAGTTTGCCGAAGCAGTCGAAGACGATCGTAAAGAGGCCCAGGCCTGGCTGGCTTTCGCCGAAGGCAAGGATGACGATGCGGTCGAGGCACTGCGCACGATCGCCGACAAGGAAGATTCGCTGGGCGAGGAGCCGGAAGGCATTCCAGCCCGCGAAATGATCGGCGACATCCTGCTCGAGGCCAAGCGCCCGCAGCAGGCGCTGGCCGAATATCAGACCGATCTGAAACTGAATCCCAACCGCTTCGACGGCCTCTACGGAGCAGCCCGCGCCGCCGAAGCCGAAGGCAAACAGAAAGACGCCACGGAGTACTACGCGCTGCTGCTGAAAGTCTGCGACGGATCGAACTCCACGCGGCCGGAGCTGAGTCAGGCAAAGAAATTGGTGGCGCAGAAGTAATCCCCAGCGCTGTCATCCTGAGCGAAGCGAAGGACCCCTTTAACCTTTCCACCACTGGCGGCTCTGCAAGGCGTTTTCTACCCAGACTCCAAGTTCATAAGGCCGGCACTAGCTGGGAGGAGTTCTATTGCGACCCCGCTTGCGAATTACCCGGCGAATAAGCAGAAACGCAACGACGAATGGCGACAGCCAGAACAACGCAGCCGCGATAAGCGTGTCCCATCCGCCATGCAACAAGGAGGCGAACATCGGCTTATCCCCCAAATCTTGAAAATAGGGTCATTTTCACCGCTAGCCCCGCAATCATCCCCAGCGTTCCCAATAACGCGTTGTACTCGCGATGCTTCAAATATAAATCGGAGGAAAAGCCAGCCGAAGGTTCGTTGGAATCGCTCGACGCGCGAGCGAGCCGTGGCAGCATCCGCGGCACCCGCCGCGCATATTCCTCAAACTCCGGAAAGGTCCGTCGCAGGAACGCCTCTTCGTCGCGGATCACGGGAACATAAATAGCGACAAAGATCACAACCAATGCAACCCCCACCCACCAACTGCGCGCCGCGACGCAGAATCCCAGCCCCATCAACAGCGATCCCAAATAGAGTGGATTGCGCGTGTAAGCATAGGGACCCGAAGTCGCCAGCGCTTCATTCTTGCGCACATGCCCCGATGCCAGCGCCCGAATCAGAAGGCCCGGCACTATGACAATCGCGCCTAGCGCCATCGAACGCCACGAAGGCCGTGCCAGGCAAAAATAAAGTACAGCAAAAAGAAATCCCAGCGGCACGCGAATGCGCCGCGCGATTTGTGACCACTTAGCCATGCATTAAATCCACGATTTGCTTTGAAAGGGCGCGACTTTAGCCGCGCCGTAGATGTTGCTAATAAGGAATCGGGCTTTAGCCCCTGACCTTGCAGAGCATGTTGTTTGCTGCCTCCACCACGGCATCACTCCCAATCGCCAGCATTCCCTCATCCGTGGACGCTCGGCGCGCATGCGACGTAACACTCTCCGGGCTCCGCAACACGATGCTCCGCGTTCCATAAGGCCCGTTGCGCGCCGGATCGGTCGGTCCAAAAATCGCCACCACTGGTACGCGCAATGCCGCCGCCAGATGCAGCGGCCCCGTGTCGCCGCCAATAAAAAGCCGCGCGCGCCGCGTCAGTGCAATCAATTCTGTCACCGAACCTTTCGTGGGCCTGGCCGCGCCCCCGCTAGCGGCCAACACCGCGCGAAAAAGATCCTCCTCGCCGGGACCATAATTCACCAATGGGCACAGGCCCATCCGGCTGAGACTGAGCGCCACTTCGCCGTATCTCTCTGCCGGCCATCGTTTCGCTCCCCAGCCAGCCCCCGGATTGAGTAGGGCAAATTCGCCGGTGCGGTGTTGCGCCAGTCCTTGCTCGATGCGTTCTTCAACTTGAGGGTCAATCGGAAAATCGATCGCCGGCAGCACGAACTTTTTACCGGTAATCGCCTCCACAAGCGAAAGATTTTGCTCAATCACATGCCGCCCGCGCGCAACCACCTTCCGTGTGTACCACAAGCTAGCGGGAGACTCCCGTGGCTCAGCTGCGCCATACACCGCGCGTGCCCCGGACCACCGCGCCAGCAGCGCCGACCGCATCGCCCCCTGCAGATCCACGGCAGCGTCGTAACCCGCGTCCCGCACATCGTTCCAAACCGTGGCGGCGCGCTGCAACGTCGAAACCGAAAACGGAGATCGCCCCCAAGGCTTCAGGTCCACGGTGTGGACCTCATCTACCAGCGGCCGCAGGGCCGACCGCGCGCCCTTGCGTGGCGAGCCGGGGGCGCACAACAACTCGGTCCAGCGTTGTTCAATCAGCCACCCGATGTGCGCCAGCGGAAATGCCTCCCGCAGCGCGTGCACGGCAGGCAGCGCATGGATTACATCTCCCATGGCGCTGAGACGCACGATCAGCAGCCGTTCGATCTTTATTGCTGGACTAATATCGATACTAGTAGACTCGAAACTCACGGCCGCCCCAGCCGCGTGCGGATAATGTCGCTGGTGGAATGATCCTTCGGGTCGCCGACAATCGCAACCCTTCCGCCGTATTCGGCTACAGC
The DNA here is from genome assembly GCA_963702775.1 of uncultured Acidobacteriaceae bacterium. Lineage (GTDB taxonomy): Bacteria > Acidobacteriota > Terriglobia > Terriglobales > Acidobacteriaceae > Sulfotelmatobacter. Next base: position 190,682 of record CAVPDX010000007.1, on the reverse strand, counting down.
ATCGCGCTCTGGAACGGTTTCCGGAGTGTAGTCGGTTCCCTTGGCCTGAATTTCCGGACGAATCTCGCGAATCAGCGCACGAACGTCGAGTTCGGAAAAGATGACAACAGCATCCACGTCGGCAAGCGCGGAGACAATCTCGGCACGCTCCTCCGCCGGCATTACCGGACGCCCCTCGCCCTTGAGTGCGCGCACCGACTCATCGGAGTTGACAGCTACCACGAGCTTTCCGCCCAACGCCTTCGCGCCGCGTAGATAGCGCACGTGGCCCACATGCAGCAGATCGAAATTGCCATTGGCGAGTACGATGTCCTCGCCGCCGCGCCGCCACTGCTCAACGCGCTGACGCAATTCGCTGCGGCTCAGGATTTTGTTTTCGCTTGTCACTTTTGTAAGAAAGCAGCTCTACCCTGTGATCCCCCGTCTCCTCTGTGGTTAAGACTTCTTGGCGGGCTTCAGTGCGGCCTCGTCTCCGGCGGAGCCGTTTCAATCGCGCGCAACAGTTCCTCGCGAGAAACTGTAGCCGTGCCGCGCTTCATCACCACAATTCCGCCCGCGTAGTTGGCCAACTGCGCCGCTTCTTCAGTGCTGGCTCCCGCGGCCAGCGCAGCGCTGAACGCGGCAATCACGGTGTCGCCGGCGCCGGTCACATCGGCTACTTCATCGGAACCAAAAATTGGAATGTCGACCGGCGCGTGCCCCTGATCGAATGCCACCATGCCGTCGCGGCCGCGCGTGATCAGAAGCGATTGCAGCTTCATTTGCTCCATCACTTGCTTGCCAGCCTGCGCGAGTTTCTCCCAGTCCTGGCCAATGCGAACGCCCAGCGCCGCTTCCACTTCAGGCTCGTTGGGAGTCGCCGCCGTCGCGCCGGAATACTCCAGCAGCCGGTATCGCGAATCGAGGATCAAGGGCACAAGCACAACTCTTCGCCGCCCGGCTTGCCGCAACGCATTCACGAGAGCCGGACTCGCCGATCCATAGCCGTAATCGGAAACCAACAGCGCATCGGACGCGCGCAGATACTCTCGCGCCGCCAGAAAAAGCTCCCGCGTCAGATGCTGGTTGGGAGGGTTCTCCGGCTCGCGGTCCACGCGCACCACCTGCTGCCGCGAATTATGGGTCATGCCGGCGAGAATGCGCGTCTTCGTAACTGTCGTGTAACTCTTGTCTTTCAGCACGCCGCTAGTGGGAAGGTGCTTGTGGCGAAAAAACTTCAGCAGCAATCGACCTGGCTCGTCGTCGCCAATAGCGCCGATCGGCAGCACGTTCACTCCCAGGTCGGCCAGATTGTTGACCGCGTTGGCGCCGCCGCCCGGCACGACGGTGCGTTCGCGATGCTTCAGAATCAGCACCGGAGCCTCGCGTGATACGCGCGAGATCTCTCCGTAGACAAATTCGTCGGCCACCAGGTCTCCCAACACCGTGATGGTGACCTTGGGGAAGGCCTCGATAATCTTCCGCAGCCGCTCGGCTTCCTTCAAGTGTTTCGTCATCGAATGAGAAGAGTTGTCATCCTGAACAAGCGTTCTTTGCGCAGTGAAGGATCTGGGCGAGCCGCACGACGCGTCGCGTTCTTTGCGACGCAATAAACGCGCGTCTTGCTCGCATCCTTATCCGGCATTTTCTCACGAGCGGCCTCGGCGCTCGGCGATCACGCGCAGCATGGTATCCAGTGCGTTAGCAGCGTCGGCCAAATCCATCTTTACAGGAACGACCGCCAGCGGCGACAGCGCGGCCAGATAGCCACCCAGGTTCACCGCGTCTTTCTCTGTAGTGACGAAGCCGCCAGCCTCGCTTCGTTGCCGAAGCTGCTGCAACTCGCGAATGTCGTGCTCCGTATAGGCGTGATGATCGCGGAAGAAAGCTTCGGCGACAGGATCAACGCCCGCAGCCCGCAGCTGCAGCAGAAAATTATGCGGCCGCGCAATGCCACAGAACACAATCGGCTGGGGCGGAACATCCCGGGCAAAAATTCCGCGCCGCGCCTTCCATACCGTCTTCCCTGCCAGCAGAAACGATTCCGCCGAAGCACCGCTGGTCAGCACCACCGCATCCGCTCGTTGCAGGCTCCGCAAAGGCTCCCGCAGCCGCCCCGCCGGAAGCAAACGATCGCGCGCATCATCCGGAGTTACCAGCACGATGTCGAAATCGCGAGCCAGCGCACGATGTTGAAAGCCATCGTCCAGCAAATGAATCTGCGCGCCGAATCGCGACTCCGCGAAGCGCCCCGCCTCATACCGATCTTCACCGACGATCACCGGCGCCTGCAGTCGTCGAGCAATCAGCAGAGGCTCATCTCCGAAATCCCGCGGCAAACCGCCCGGGTCGACCAGCAACACTCCGCGAGTCGCGCGGCCGTAGCCGCGCGAAAGCACGTCGAAGCGGATTCCGCGCGCCCTCAACAACTCGCCCAGGAGAATCACGAACGGAGTTTTTCCCGAGCCTCCGGTCGAAATATTCCCCACGCTGATCACGGCCCCTTCGAGGCGCTGTGAGTGCAACAGTCTCCGGGCGTAGAGCGCGTTGCGCGTCGCGACGACCGCGGCGTAAATGGCAGACAGGGGATTCGGCCTCATGGCTGCGCCAGCAGTTTCTCCAGTTCGCTGGCTGTCCGCGCTGTGGCGCCAATCTGCGATCGCATGGTCTCGGCGGCACGCTGTCCCAAAGCCCTGCGCTCGGCATCGTTGGCCAGCAGCTCCAGCAATACCAAAGGCAACTCAGCCGGCCCCACGATGCGCACCGCGCCCCGGCTCCGGAACAAGCTCACGATGTCACGAAAATTCTCAGTGTGATTTCCCACCACAGTGGCCACGCCATGCTGTGCCGGTTCAAGAATGTTGTGCCCGCCGTGTGGTAGGAGGCTGCCGCCGACAAAGGCAACGTCGGCGAGCGCATACAGCGCGCCCAGCTCTCCGATTGTATCCAGCAGAAAAACTCCGCCCGAAAGAGCTTCGTCCTTCCACTCAGATCGCCGCCAGAAGCGAATCGACATGTGCTCAAGCAGCGCGGCCACGGCGGGAGAGCGCTCCGGGCGCCGCGGGGCAAGAATCATCACCGCTCGCGGGTGCGCCACCAGCACGTTCTCAAATGCTTTTAGCAGTAGGGGCTCTTCTCCCTCCACAGTGCTGCCGCAAACCAGCACCGGGCCAGCGTCACTGGCAACGATCGAGTTCCGTAAGCTCTCTACAATTGCAGGCGGAGCGGGCGTGGAGATATCGAACTTCAGATTTCCGCTGACGTGCACGCGTTCCGAGCTTGCCCCGAGGTCTCGCAGCCGCGCTGCGTCTTCCGGCGTCTGCGCCAGAAACAAGTCCACGTTCGCCAGCAGTTGTCGAAGCAATCCGCGGAAGCGCCGGTAACGCGGCCACGATCGATCGGAGATGCGAGCATTCACCACCGCGATGCGAGCGCCGCTGGCATGGGCCAACCGCATGAAGTTAGGCCAAAACTCAGTCTCGGCAATTACAACCAGTTGCGGCCGCAGCGCTTGCAGGTAAGGACGGATCGCGAAGGCGAAATCCATGGGGAAGTAAAACACATTCGTCTCGCCAAAGCGTTGGCGGGCGAGCGCCTGCCCAGTGTCGGTGGTCGTGGAGATGAAGATCCTGTGCCGCGGGAATCGCCGCCGCAGTTCCGCCACCAAACCGGCAACCGCCAGCACTTCGCCAACGGATACCGCGTGAACCCAGATTGCCAGCTCTTGTTTCCCGGGCAACTGCAGCCGCGAAGGTACCTGCCCCAGCCGCTCTGCCAAGCCCTTACGGTATTTGCCGTGCCGCGCCATCTGGAAGAGCCAGTAAGGCAGGCTCACCAACATCCCCACAGCCAGCACGACGCTGTAGAGAAAACTGTAGAGAGAAGAGATCAAGTTTAGCCATTCTAAACAAAACTAACGCTCCGGAGCCTTAGAGGATTTGGCTCTCTTGTGCGAAGATTGGCGACACCAGTTCTATAATCGAAAACATGCAACTGATGAAGGTGTGGCTCACTCGGGGTGTGATCGTCTCGTGCACGATCGCTATCTTCGCTCTTTGCCTCGCCGCCAAAGATTTCGTAAGGCCCACAACTCGGCCCGCACAGACTTATCCCGCGCACGACGACCATACCGACGAAAAGGTTGCCATCGCCGCCGACCCCTACGACACTGCCGACAAGGCGAAGATATTCTCCGTGAACTTTCACGAGCACGGATTCCTGCCCGTCTTCTTTGTCGTCACCAACGACGGCGACCAGCCCATCTCCATCGCCAACCTGCAGGTGACGCTCACTACGGCTAACCGCGACAAGCTCACGCCAGTTTCGTCGGAAGATATTTACCGGCGCATTACCAATCCCCGAGCCAACGACCGCCCGCCAGAGCCGATTCCCATCCCTCACAAGAAAGTGAAGGGAACAATCAGCCAGAAGGAACGCGAGGAGATCGAGTCTTCACAATTCGCCGCCAAAGCCGTCGAGCCCCACAACTCGCAGTCGGGATTCCTCTTCTTCGATGTGGAAGGCATCACCGCGCCCCTGGCGGGCGCGCACATCTTTGTGAGCGGAGTCAACGATGCCAAAGGTACCGAGCTGTTTTACTTCGATATTCCGATGGAGAAATACTTGAACCCGCCGCAGAAGAAGAAGTAACGCCGGCGGCGGGTGGTGCGCTTCGAGAATCGGAAAGTGGCGAAGGCGCAGGTGTGTCCTGAGTTTGACCGATGGCGCGGACACCCTTCGGCCGCTCAGGGCAGGCTCCTGTCCGCGTCTTGCCATATCGGCACTGTGGGCGGCGACCTGCGATCTCGATGAAAAAATTTAACAGATCGTCCGCGTAAAATCCATGGAATCAGCTAGTTAGCTGTTTTTGTGTGGGTCTGGTCCGGCTAAGATCTTGGAAACAAATGACTTACACGCAAACCCTTCCATCCAAAGGACTTAGGGGGCGTGCAGTTGCAAAATGCGAGCAAATTCGTGTGCCCCGTCCGTAAAATCTTGCATTCGCGGTAGTTATCTCATTGCTATTCAAATGTCAAAGAGCCAATGCCTATAGAGATAGGATTGCAGCTTATGGGACGGAAGTCAAGGAGATTCTAGGCTGCGAATGCGGGGACAGGAAATCAAAATCCCCACCCTGCCGCAAAGAACGCGGCAAGGATGGGGCACCCCCTTTTCCTCGGCTCCCAGGTATAGCTCTATAATCACTTGGTATGTCGACCACCGCTGACTCCTTCGTAGTCGCACCCACAACCTATGAGCCAGTCATCGGTCTCGAAGTGCATGTGCAGCTTTTGACGGCGTCGAAGATTTTCTGTTCTTGCTCGACGCGCTTCGGTGCTCCGCCTAACACGAATGTTTGTCCGGTGTGCCTGGGGATGCCGGGGGCTTTGCCGGTGCTGAACCGCCAGGCAGTTGAGTTCGCTACGCTGGCGGCGATGGCCCTGAATTGCCGCATTAATGAAATTTCGATCTTTGCGCGGAAGAATTATTTCTATCCCGACCTGCCCAAGGGATACCAAATTTCGCAATACGACAAGCCGTTGGCCGAGCATGGATATATCGAAGTGCCAGCCTTGACCACGGGGGGCACGGGGAACCACGGGGTAAAGAAAATCGGGATTACTCGCGTGCATCTTGAAGAAGACGCTGGCAAGAGCCTGCACGAGGGATTTCCTGACTCCGACGAAAAGACGGGCATCGACCTCAACCGCACGGGCGTGCCGCTGATCGAGATCGTCAGCGAACCAGACATCGCTACCCCCGACGAGGCCCATGAATATCTGACACGGCTGAAGGAGATCATCCTCTACACGGGCGTGAGCGATTGCAACATGGAGGAGGGATCTCTGCGGTGCGACGCCAACGTGAGCGTGCGGCCGCGCGGGCAAAAGGAATTGGGAACGAAGGCCGAAATCAAGAATGTGAACTCATTCCGCTTCATCCGCGAGGCCCTGGTCTACGAGATTGCGCGCCAGATCGAGGTGATTGACGGCGGCGGCAAGATCGTGCAGGAGACGCGGCTCTACAACGCGCACGAAGGCAAGACTTACAGCATGCGCTCGAAGGAGCAGGCGCACGACTACCGCTATTTTCCCGAGCCCGACTTGCTACCGCTGGTGGTCGACGAAAAATGGAAGGCGGAGATCGCGAGGACTTTGCCCGAGTTGCCGGAAGCGCGCCGTGCGCGGTTCGTTCGTGAGTTTGGGTTGACCGAATACGACGCGCAGGTGCTGACGGTTTCGAAGTCGCTGGCCGATAAGTTCGAGGCGGCGGCGAAGGCGGCGAAGAATCCCAAGCGCGTAGCGAACCTGGTGCAGAGCGAGCTGATGGGCCGACTTAAGGCGCGGGGCGCGGAGATTGAGCAGTCTCCGATTTCGATGAAGGGCGTGGCGGCGTCTGCCGATTTTGTGGAGAGCGGCGCCATCTCGGGAAAGATGCTCAAGGATCTTTACGATCTCAGCTTCGAGCGCAATAAAGATTTTCCTGAGGTCTACGAGGAAGAGGGTCGCCCGCAGCAGTCTTCGGACACGTCCACGCTGGAGAGGATCATCGACGAAGTTGTCGCCGCGAATCCCAAGCAGCTCGAGCAATATCGCGGCGGGAAGACGACCATGATCGGATTCTTTGTCGGGCAGGTGATGAAGGCTTCCAAGGGACAGGCTAATCCGAAGTTGGTGAATGCGTTGCTGATGAAGAAACTCGATTCCTAAAGCGGTTATGTGACCAAAGGAGTAGCCCGTTGATGTGACTTCTGCAACCTGCTTTTTTCCCCTCAGCCTAGCTACGATAACTCTGGGCCTTTCGACAAGGCCGACCGCTTCCGAGCGTTCATGAAAATCAAGCCCCGGACCATTATTAGGATTGTGGTCTTGGTGTCGACGGTTGTGGCCGTTGTGTTGGTATTAAGAGAGCCGGCACCAGTGGCGCAACCACAGACTGCTGCGGCGATTGCCGCGAACGCTCAGTCATTCGACCAAAAGATGGAGGGATTCGCCGAGGCCGTACAAGCTTCCTCTCCCGCCCCCGGCAATGGCTACCCTAAGACGGCATCAGTCACGCAGCAAACGTCAGCATCCGGCTCGACGAAAGCGGAGGTTCGCCTCAGCTCTGATGAAGCTGCCGCCGCACTGGCTCAAGCCACGGGGACCGGCGAACTCTCGCCGGATTCCAATATAGGCAGCGGGGCGCGGGTTATCAAAGATCAGCGCGTGTATTTTGAGGGCGATGTTGTCCGCGGGCAATTTCTTGCCAACGTTGCCGGCAAGGATCTATGGGTGACGGTCTCAGGCCATCTTGGATCGAAAGATGGATACGCGACCTTTGAGCCCACGGAATTTAAAGTGGGCGAGATGAATGTGCCGGTTTCGCTGGTGAACCCTGCGCTGCAGAAGAAGCTGGCCGAGCAGCGCGACCGGCTCAAGCTTCCGGATTACGTGGGCGATATGAGGGTGCAGAACGGCGAGTTGGTAATGCGGCAGAAGTGAATCGAGCGATGACGCACTATTGAGGACCCTTGGCGACATGAAACTGGATCGCATCATAAGCATTGCGACGCTCCTGGCCTTGGTGGTGGCCATTTTTCTGCTGGTGAAGAGGCCAGCAACCGTAGTGCTTGCACCGCAAGCTCCGGCGGCCAACACTCCATCTACAGACTCCCCAGCATCCAGCCAGAAGGCTGACGAGCCGGAGCGCGCCGCTAGACCGGCTCAGCAAGCGCAGCCATCGCAGGCCAGTGGCGGATATCTTCCGGCGCCTCCAGCCTCAATTCAGACGGGCAAAAATCCGGCTGCGCCCCAGGCCGCGAAGGCTGCAGCGGGCATCAACTCCGAAGCGGTCGGTGCTGCGATCAGCAAGTTGCTGGGTGCGAGTGGGGCGGGGCTGACTCCGGATACGAACGTCGGCGACGGGGCGCCAAATATCAAAGATCAGAAAGTGACTTATGACGGGGATACGGTCCATGGGCAGTTTCTGACAGAAATAGGCGGGAAAGACGTGTGGATCACCATTTCCGGGCACATGGGGCAGAAGGATGGATATGCCACGTTTGATCCCACCGAGTTCAAGGTGGGAGACATGGAAGTGCCAGTGTCGCTGGTGAATCCCGCGCTGCAGCGGAAGCTGGCGGAGGAACGCGATCGGCTGAAGCTTTCGGAGCCGGCTAAGTAGAAGGCTGTGCCTGTGGCTAGGAAAAGCGCGGCCCTGCGGGCCGCGACCGGGTCAATGGACCCGGTCCCACACAATCAGCCGGTCCTACACAATCGCTCGGTCTTACACACAGACATTTAGCCCGGTGCTATGCGATTCTCGGCGGCTACCTTGGCGTACCAGCGGCCTGATTCTTTGATGGTGCGTTGCTGGGTTTTGAAATCCACGTAGGCCAGGCCGAAGCGCTGGCTGAAACCCTCGGCCCATTCGAAGTTGTCGAGCAGAGTCCAGGCATGATAGCCGCGGACGTCGGCGCCGTCAGCGATGGCGCGGGCGAGCGCTTGCAGGTATTGCCGGTGATAGGCAATGCGGCGGGTGTCGCGAATCATACCCCTGGCGTCGGGGCCATCGTTGTAGGCACAACCGCTCTCGGTAATCTCGATCTGAGGACGGTTGAAGTCGCGGCTGATGCGCGTGACTATGTCATACATTGCCTGCGGCCACACTTCCCAGCCAATATCAGTTTTTGGACCTTGTTCTCCGACGCCCATCTTCACCGGGAACAGCCACTGCTGGGCGTGAGTGAGCCGCTCCATTGCGGTGGGCGCGGATGCGATGGTGCGGTAGTAGAGATTGATGCCGATGAAATCCAGCGGCGCGCGCATCTTGTCGAGGTCGCCGGGCTTGACTCCCATAGTCATTTCCGGGAGAAACGCCAGCGCCTGCGGGTAGCGGCCATTCAGTGCAGGTTCAAGGAACCAAAGGTTGGTGATGGCGTGGGCGCGCTCCGCAGCCAGAATATCGTCTTCCGCGCCCGTTGCCGGATCACACGATGACATACTGAAGGCAGTTCCCACTCGCGCGGATGGGCGGGCAGCCTTCAACGCGCGAAAACCCAAACCCTGCGCCAGGTTTACGCTATGCGAGGCACGCAGGAAGTTGATGAGGCCTGTGCGTCCGGGAGCGTGCGTGCCATCGAGATAACCTTTGTAGGTGAAGGCCAGGGGTTCGTTGAACAGCATCCAATCGGAAACGCGATCGCCGAGAGCCCGCGTGACAACCTCCACGTAGTCGGCAAAGCGGGAAGCCGTGTCGCGATTGGGCCAGCCTCCGGCGCCCTCCAGAGTCTGCGGCAGGTCCCAGTGATAGAGCGTGATAAAGGGGCGAATCCGGGCTTCGAGCAAGGCATCGACGAGACGGCTATAGTAATCAATGCCCTGGGGATTCGCAGGGCCCGTGCCCACGGGCTGAATGCGCGGCCAGGAAATGGAAAAGCGATAGCTGTTCAGGTTCATGGCGCGGAGAAGCGCAATGTCTTCGCGCCAGCGATGGTAGGAATCGCAGGCCATATCGCCAGTGTCGCCATTCTTGATTTTGCCGGGGGTGTGCGCGAAGCGGTCCCAGATCGACTCGCCTTTTGCATCTTCGTTCCACGCGCCCTCAATCTGATAGGCGGCCGTAGCGGCGCCCCAGAAAAAGCCCTTGGGAAAGGAAACCTCGGCGGGAGCATCCGACCGCCTGGCGTGGGGTGATAGAGCCAGAGAAGCCGCGGTGCGGGCAGCATTCGACGAGACGCTGCAGCCCGAAGACATAGCGGCCGGCAGCGCGGCCAAGGCGCTGGCAACCAACGCTGAATTCATGAATTCCCGGCGGGTTAGACCCAAAGTAGAATGAGGCTCCTTGCAAATAATAACAGTGAGCGTCAGTTGTGCTTCATGAGTTTTCGGGTCTTCTTCTGCCCGGTTAACGAGTTGTATAACGTCTCCAGGAAGAGGTTTTGGGTGATGAAGTCTGCAGAATACTTTTTCCAGGGATCGGGCAGCTTTGGCTGCTACATCTGGTCGAGCGTCTCTATCAAAGCCCAATGTGCCACGGGCAGACATTCCAAACCGGAACGGGAGCGTGCACACTTTGGACCGCAGGCAAGTTCTACAGGACTGATTCGGCAAGCCGATTGCAAATGAATTCGCGGATTTCGTGGAATCCGGCTGGCAAATGATCCGCGCTGGTCCGAGCGCGGGCAGATTTAGGACGTGTGTTTTGCGAAGGAGAATGGCCGATGCGCGTGCACGCCAACCCAATCAATTTCAATGCCCAACTGGACGCACTTCATTCCGCGGCAAGAGCGGAGGCCAAGCGGGAAGCAGCGCGTACTAGAAAGAAGTTGTCAGAGTTTGCCTCAGAACTGGCTGGAGAGGCTGAGTCGGGTGAAGCATGCGTGGTAAGACTGGAGGGACGCGAAGAATCGCAGGCAGAGACGAACCGGCAAAATCAGCCGGGCAGTAGGAAGAAACAGAAAGAGCGAGCAGATTCAGAGGCTAACTCTATTTCGAACTGGGCGTAGGCGAGTCGGCCGGAGTTAATTTCAGGGGTTGGCAGGTGTGGACCCGCTGCGAGAGCGGCTTGCTGCACCGAGCCCACTTACTTCAAATCCGCGAGGTCTGCCTGTAGTTGCTGAATGTTGAAGCCGTTGGGCGCGACGATCTGGCCCCCTTTCTGCTTAAGAAAATCCGGGCTGAGGATGGCATAGGCCTCATCGCAGTAGGCCGCCCAGAAGCCCCACGTCATGGCTTGCAGCGCACCCCAAGTGACGACAGTAAGGCTGCGGGAGTCGTAGGCGATGACGGGAACGGCGTGTCCGCCCCAGGAGCCGGGGGCTCCGTCGCCACCAGTGCCCGACGGAGGAACGGACCACATCTGTTTGTTGCTGGTTTGAGCTTGCGCACTCTTGGGCAAGGCCATTCCGATGTAGCAGCCGCCGAAGATCCACACCGCATCCATGACATGGGTGTGGTTGGAGGGTTCGAGAGCAATGAAGGCCTCGATCTTGTGGCCGGCGATGCCGCTCTGCCGCCAGTAGTTCAGAACGTCGAGTTCCACGGCTCCGTTGTCGTTGGCCCCGGTCGCGGGGTTGTAGCCGGTGATCGCGGAATAGGCGGCAACGATTTCCGCGTCAGGCGGAGTGGCCGTCTTAGATTGGGCGTTGGCGGTCCACTCCATGATGAGATGGCCCGCGGCAGCGCAGGTGCAATCGCCGAGCTGGTCGTTGTCCATCATGCCCCACGGGACTTTGACCTTCTTGGCGAGGTTCATGGTGGCGGGGGGCGCGGGCAGGGCGTCCGTGGTGTAAGAGGCGAGCAGTAGTGTGCGCGGGTCGTGGCGTGGCGGCTGTTTGCCGAGCTTCAGCTTAAGGGGATCGATTCTAGTTGGGTCAGATTTTATGGTGACGCTTTTTTGTGCGTCCGAGGGCTGGGTGGCGAGCATTTTGACGGACATGGCTGCGGTTCCTTTCGAGTAAAGCACTGGATTTTGCGCAAAGGGATCGGCAAGGATCCCGGTTCAGCATGAAGGTCCCGGCAACAATCAGAGGGGAAGGGCGCGGCGAATAATAGAACATTGGCGGGAAGTTGGAGCAGGGAGCTTGCATTTGTTACGAAAAACGGAACAAGCTGCGGGAGCAAGAACTAATACAGCCGCTTGGCCGGGTTGCCGCGGCCATTGGTGCGCTTTTGATCGCCGATTTTCGATTGCTAATTGCGGGTTGCTGATTGAGAATTTGTGTGTCGAGCGATCTCATGAGGCAGGCGGCACCTCCTGCACTTTCGGCATCGGGCTATGGCGATGCATGGTTTGCGTTGTGCGTGGCGTTCGCGCTGCACATCGTGGATGAAGGCACCACCGGGTTTCTTGCCGTGTACAACCCCACCGTGACCATCCTGCGCGAGCGCTGGGGTTCGTTTCCCATGCCCACGCTCACGTTCCGGGAGTGGTTGGCCGGGCACGTCGTGCTGTGCGGACTCTTGTTTTGCCTGACTCCAGTGGCGGCGCGGGGGATGCGTGGATTGCGGCCGCTGGCGTGGGCTTATGCGGTCGTCATGTTTTTGAACGGGATGGGGCACACGATCGGAACCATCCTGGGGCACACGGTGGCCGGGGTGACGTTTTCGCGACCAGCGCCGGGGTTTTATACTTCTCCGCTGTTATTCGCAGCTTCGGTGTGGCTGATGGTTCGGCTGCGGCGCACCGCGCGCGTGGATTTTCAATTGCCAACCGGCTATTGAGCGTGGACAATCATCCGCATCACGGAAAGCAATGACGATCCTGTTATGATCGTTGGCGGAGTGCAGTGAACGCCATGGAAGACATGCTTGAAGACATGGAAGAAGACGAGCACATTCCTTATATTTCCGGTTCAGGAGAAGGACTTATGGATGAAGGTCCAGCTACGCATGGGAGCGCGCGCCGCAATGAGGACATCGCGCTCGATTTGATGAAATTCGTTGCGATGACCACGGGATACGGCCGGACGACTTCCTCCGGCGTAGGGTTTCAAGGCACAGGTTCGGCTGCGAAGCCTGAGGAATACGCCACCCATTTGCTGGAGCTGTATGACAAGTGCAGGGCGGCGGTGGAGGGGAAGAAATAGCGAGCACGTAGTACTCGGACGTGAGGCCTTCGGCGGTTTAGGGTCACCTTCGGGAAGTCAGAGTGCCTCACTTGCGGAAAGAAGAACCGCGGCTTGTGAGCCGCGGTTCCTGACAATCAGACGCTCGCTCTAGCGGCGGCCTTTCTTCGCTTCCTTTTTTGCCTTCTTAGCCGGCCTTTTCGGGGCCTTTTTCTTGGCGGCTTTTTTCTTGGCCGGCGCCTTTTTGGCGGGCTTCTTCGCTGCTTTCTTCGCTGCTTTCTTCTTTGCGGGTTTGCCGCGGCCGCCTCCGCCAGCCGGGGCGGCGGGTTTGGGCTTTGGTGCGGGAGGTGGTGGAGGAACGGACATTGCCGGTTCCCCCATTGCGGGCTCGGCTACGGCTGCTTCTTCCTCCTCCTCTTCTTCTTCCTCTTCGAAATCCTCTTCGAGCGACTCGCTGTAGGCGCCGCTGTCGCCGAATTCTTCCTCATCATCGCGTCCATAGAGTGTGGGATCGTAGAACGTCATTGCTCCTCCTGATCTTGATTTGGCCTCCTGGCGTAGGAACGGCTGCGCAAGGGTGCCGGGCACTGGAAATTAAAAGACCACTAGAAACCTATGTCGGAACGGCGCGCGATTATAGCACGACGTTTGGTGCAGGCTGCAAGGGCCGTAATCACATCGGGCTCGTTTATCCTGTTACCACACGATGCGGAGGAATGGAAGAAGATTCTTATCGGCCGGTGGCAAAAATTTGCCTGAGAGCACGTTGTGGCTTTTAGCAAGCGGCTAAAATGGGGGAGGGGGAACGCGTGCCTTCACTCCAAACCTCAAATTCGAAGACGAAACAAATGCGCTCCCTAAAAGAAGATTGCAGGGAGCGCGGGAGTGTTTTTGCGTGAACGGCCTACTTCAGGGTTTTGACGAACGCGGCGACGGCTTTGGCGTCGTCTTCGGAAAGGCCGTTTATGGGCTTCTTGTGAGGAGCCTTCTTGGCTTCATTACCTTTGGTGAGCATATCGACGATCTGATCGGCGGAGACGCTGGTGCCCGCCAGCTTGGGACCGATCTTGCCTTGGCCTTCGGGGCCGTGGCACATGGCGCACTTGGCTTTGAAAGTGGCGGCTCCGTCTGCGGCGAAAGCGGGAAGGGCGAGAGATGCGGACAACCCAATAACTAGAAGCAGAACAAGCAATTTGGAAATTCTCACAATACCTCCTTGGGAAATGGATAGTGTTACTTGGTTCGGGAATACGCAGGCGATTGTACGCTTGCGTACCGTAGAGTGTCGAACGGAAAGCAGAGCGCTGCGGCCGCTAGCGGCTGGGCTGCACGATAAGGATCATGCCTGGGCGGAGCACAGCGATGTCGCCATTGTAGCGCTTGAGGGCGGCCACAGTGGTTCTGTAGGTGGTGGCGATGGAGTATAGCGTTTCGCCAGACTTTACCTTGTGCCGGAGCTCACTGGCTTCCTCGGCGGCATCTGCCTCTTCGGCTTTTGCCTTTGCCGACTTGCGGGCGGAAGCCCTGGCGCTGGCGGTTTGCGCAGTCTTCCGAGTGTGGGCGGCCGACTTGGAGACGCGCGAGGCTACTTCACTGCCGGGCGTTACCGGCAGGTGCACGGCCAGCATTTTCCTGCCACGAAGGCTGTCGCCATGGAGTCCGTTCCAGCGGCGGACCATCTGGGCAGGAACTCCTAAATTCTCTGCCACCGTTACGACGGTGTCTCCGTTGTGAACCTTGTAGCGCGTGATACGGCGAGCGTAACTGGTAGTATCGCTGAGCGGATGCTTGCTGGGTGGAACCGGAATAATCAGCTGAGCATCGGCTTGGAGTTCGGCGCCGTCGAGCTGATTCGCATCAGCAATTGAATTCGACGTGACGCGATAGGAGCGGGCGATGGAAGCCAGCGTATCGCCGGGCTGCACTTTGTGATAGCGCCACCAGAGTCGCATGTCCGTTGGGACTGCGGAGATGGCGGTCTGATAATCGTGTATCGTCCCTACTGGTAGATGGAGTTCAAATGTGCCTTCTTTCGGCGTAGTCAACCGCAACAGGCTGGGATTCAGTTCCTGCAGTTGAGCGGGAGTGGCGCCGACACAATCGGCCACGAGGCGCAAATCCACGGGATAATTGATGGGCAGGGAATCGAAGGCCACCGGGTCGTCCATCGAGACGTCATCAAAACCATACTGTGACAGGTTCTTGGCCACGATGGTGACGGCGAGAATGATGGGAACGTAGTTGCGTGTTTCTTTGGGAAGGACGTTGCGGTGGTAGAGTTCCCAGAAATCGGCGTAACCGGTGCGTTTGACCGCGGCTTGCACGGTTCCGGGCCCGGAGTTATAGGCGGCCATGGCGAGATACCAATCGCCGAACTGGGCGTAGAGATCTCTCAGGTGACGTGCGGCGGCGCGAGTGGACTTTTCGGGATCCTGGCGATCATCCACCCACGGGCTGCGCTGCAAGCCGTAACCCCGGGCGCGGCTGCCCATAAACTGCCAGATACCGCGAGCGCCAGCGCGGGAAACGGCGAGAGGATGAAAGCCAGACTCAGCCTGAGCCAGATAAATGAGATCCTGCGGGACGCCTTCCTGTTTGAGAATCTTGACCATCATGTCGTGATAGCGACCGGAGCGGGCGAAGGCACGCTCAAAAGTGCCGCGGCCACGATTCGAGAAGTAGCTGATGTAGCCGGCGACCTGGTCAGTCATCATCAGCGGCAGATCGGAATGAGTCGATTTAATCTCGGCTTGAGCTTTGGCGCGGACGTTAGGGTCGGCGGAGGGAGTGATGCCGTTGGTTTCGTCGATGGGGGCTGGCTCAGATTTCTGCGCTTCGGAGTCCGAGTCGGAGGCCAGACTGCCGAGATCCAGATGGTTGACGCCCTCGACGATTCGGTCAAACTCTTTTTCGAGACGGGCGTCGGAGCGGACGTCGAGGTTGCTTTCGAGCAAGGTGTTAAACGCGTTGTCGAAATCCCGCTTAGCAGCATCGGTCTGGCCTGCTTTGTAGGCATCCAATCCCGCCTGAAAATCTTTCTCTACCCTGGTGATGAGATCACCTACGGGATCGGAACTTGGCTTCGAGGCAGGAGTTTGCGTCGGCAGAGATTGCGTATTGGCGTCGGTAGCAGCCTCGAGCGGGACTTGAGCTGGATCCGAAGTGGATGCTTGTTTTGTAGTCGGACTCGGCACCGCCGCAATTGGAGCTGGAGCGGTCGATGCTAAAGGCGGAGCAGTTCTGGGGGGGAGCAGAGAAGCAGGCTTTTGCGCGGTCTGGCAGGCGGAAAACGACAGCGCAAGAACCGTCAGCATCGCGATCCGTATTTGGAGTTTTGCAACTCGCATATTTGTCTATGAGATACGGATTGCCCTCTGCTGTTAAGGTCCGGTGAATTCTATCAAAAATCGTACCCTGCGGTCTTCTTCGGGTCAACGCCGAAAGGGGACGGCGGCGATTACCTTTGGCACCCGCCGATGGTTACCCGCGGACTCCTATTCAGACGGCGGAAGTCAGGCAAAGGTTTGCTTGAGCGGACCGAGGGCGCCGGGTTCCTTCTGGGTGCCTGCGACCATCGCCTGCGCAGGTCCTTTCAACGCATGCAAGTTGCCCTCGTTTGATCGTGACATCGACCGCTACGTATACCGTCTGTTTGGTCATGCCAAAATCCTCCTCGATGTTGCTAGACCCGCCAGTAGTCCGGCCGCCAGGTCTGGATCGCCTTTTTGATATCCGCCGGTGAGAGCTTTTCGGAGATGGCGCGTTCAGCCAGTTTCTGTACTTCCGCATCGGAAGCGAAGCGCAGCGCGACGAGCTGGCCCTCGGTCAATTCCGGAATGCGGGAGCGCAAGGGCTCGGGCAAAAGCGAACTCAGGCGCAGGCGCTCTTCCAGGCGAATCACACGATCCTGCACCTTCAGCGAGTAAAGGCGAATCTTCAAGACCGCGATTGCGGCAGCCACGGAGAGGACAAAGAACGCGCCGGTGTGCAAGCTGGGGCGCCAGATGAAGTGAACGATGCCGACGATGACGGCGAGGAGGAAAATCGGCAACGCCACGAAATGGAACAACGGGTCCCGCCGCGTGTGGTTGGCGTAAGTCTGCGGTTTCTTTTCGGCCATGACGAAGGGCTCCTTGCGAAGACGGGCAAGTGTAGCAGAAGAGCAGTCTCAGTTCCCGGTTCTCGGTTCTCAGTAAAATCAACCCCAGCATCCCTCAAAGGTTACTTCCCCAAGAGTGTTGGCAACCACCGCGGCAGGGGTCGGGTTCGTTTTTCTGAGAACTGAGAACTGAGAACTGAGAACTGAGAACTGAGAACTGAGAACTGCCTTCGGAATCTTTTCTTGAGGCAATGCAATCCAACGCAGCATGAAAGCCATTCAAGTCAAACAAGTCGGCGGGCCGGAAGCGATGGAAATGGTGGAGTTGCCGGTCCCGCAACCAAAGGCGAACGAGGCCGTGGTCAAGCTGGCTGCGTCGGGTGTGAACTTTATCGATGTCTACTTCCGTGAAGGGCGATACAAGACCGCGCTGCCGTTCGTTTTGGGGCAGGAGGGAGCGGGAGTGGTGACTGCCGTCGGCGCTGAGGTGAAGTCGGTTAAGGTGGGGGACCGCGTCGCTTGGTCCGGGCTGCTGGGTTCGTATGCCGAGTATGAGGCCGTACCGGCGGACCGGTTGGTGCCGATTCCGCCAGGCGTGAGCGAACAGCAGGCCGCAGGCGCCATATTGCAGGGTATGACGGCACACTATCTGTCGCATGATACTTATCCGCTGAAGAAAGGCGAGACGGCGCTGGTTCATGCCGCCGCTGGCGGCGTTGGGCTGTTGCTGGTGCAGATGGCGCACAACATTGGGGCGCGGGTGATTGCGACCGTTTCCACGGAAGAGAAGGCGAAGCTGGCGCGCGGGGCGGGCGCGGATGAAGTGATCCTGTACACGCAAGCCGACTTCGAAACAGAAACCAAGCGGCTGACCGGTGGCAAAGGTGTGGATGTGGTCTACGACTCGGTGGGCAAGACGACATTCGAGAAGGGACTGAACGTTCTTCGGCCGCGCGGGATGATGGTCCTATTCGGTGGATCGAGCGGAGCGGTGCCGCCGTTTGATCTGATTGCATTGGCTCAGAAGGGATCCCTTTACGTGACTCGTCCCACGCTGGTGAACTACACCGCAACGCGCGAAGAACTGGTAGTGCGCTCGGGAGCGGTGTTCGGCATGATCGCGGCGGGAAAACTCAAGCTGCGCATCGAGCATACTTATCCGCTGGCAGACGCGCCGCGGGCACATCGTGATCTGGAAGGACGGAAGACGACGGGGAAACTGCTGCTGATTCCGTAGGCAAGCGCCCATCAACGAATGGCTGAGCGCATTCCTCGATTTTAATTTTAGATTATTCGAAGGTTCGGAAAGTCTACGCTATAGCGGCTGGCATCGCGGGTCATTAGCCTGTCGGCTTTGAGCAACGCATGTGACGCGATTACGAAGTCCGACAGCAAACGTTTTGGCGACCCTCCGCCGGAACGGCGACGCCGGATCGCATAAGCGGCAAAGCTTGCTGCCGTTAGCAGCCAGACATCTTCCTCAAGGCCGAAATCAATAACGATGGACGTTTCTGCAAGAGCTTTTCGGACCGTCTGCACATTCAGCCCAGGGATTGCAGATAGCTCGACGAAGACTGGAGCGCTTATCACCAGTGCTCCCTCTGCTCGAACTC
This sequence comes from uncultured Acidobacteriaceae bacterium, assembly GCA_963702775.1. Classification (GTDB taxonomy): domain Bacteria; phylum Acidobacteriota; class Terriglobia; order Terriglobales; family Acidobacteriaceae; genus Sulfotelmatobacter. The sequence goes on along the minus strand of CAVPDX010000007.1, from coordinate 172,441 downwards.
TTGACAACTGGGCGGCAATCGCGACTGCCGAGGGGGCTGCCGACCAAATTGGCGATAGGATGTTGGTGTCGAGGGCCGTCCTCATTCGTAATCTTTATCGCTTCGCATATCGTCAATCCAGGCTTTGATTCCCTCTTCCCCACCGGGAAACGGGTCTGCAATTCCGATGTACTTCTCGAAGGGGTTGACTTCCGAACGGACGGGACGGATCACGGTGCGACCTTCCTCGATGACAAACTCAACCCGGTCGCCGGGTTCTAAACCAAGGCGTTTGCGGATCTCTTGCGGAACGGTGACCTGGCCTTTACTGCTGATTGTGCTAGAGTTCCTCATCTTTACTGCTATCCTTTACAGTAAAGATAGCAATCTTTACCCGGGAGATCAAGCAGTTTCCAGGTCTTGTGCAAATTACTCCGCCCGTGAAAGGCGAATTTATGGCTTTCTCGTGTACTGTTTCGCGTACGCAGGTACTTCCCGCATAGGATTGAGCCGCGGATCACCAATCGGCGCTCCCGCCTGCATCTCCAGGGGAATTACCCCAGCCCAGGTAGGGAATGAAAGATCTTCTTCATCGTCGATGGGCGGTCCGCTGCGGATCTTGGCGGAGAATTCATCGATGGGCAGGCGCAGCACGGAGGTCTGTTTGAGTTCGCGCTGGTTGGGCTGGCGAACATCGGCCCAGCGGCCGGGGATAATGTGCTCCGCGAGAAGTTGGAGGGCTTCGATCTTCTCTGCCGGATCATCCACTAGAGCCGCTTGCCCGAGCACCATCACTGAGCGGTAATTCATCGAGTGATTGAAGATCGAGCGTGCGAGCACGAGGCCGTCGAGCAGTGTAACGGTAACACAGACCGATACACCGTCCTTCATCTGACGGAGCATACGGCTGGCGGCGGAGCCGTGAATGTAAAGGCTGGCGTCTTTGCGGCCGTAGGATGTCGGAATGACAAAGGGCTGGCCGTCGACGACGAAGCCGACATGGCAGAGGAATCCTTCATCGAGAATGCGATAAACGGCTTCGCGATCATAAACTCCGCGCTGGGCTTCGCGGACTACACGGGTCCGCGGCGTGGGGGTATAAGGCTGAGACATTGGGGACGAACTCCGGGCAAGCGCCAAGGATGGGTGAAGGAAGAGTCTAACACTGGAAGAAATTGAGTAATTTGGCAATTTTGCAATTGGGTAATTTGAAATCAGACGCGCGCGGGCGTTCTTCAATTATTCAACTAAAAAATTACGCAATTGTTGAATACCGATTCTCGCGATAGAAGCGGGTGAAGATGATCGCGACGAGCAGCAGCGTTAGCGGCGTGAAGACGCTGGCTTCGGGGCCGACGCTTCCGCCGGTGAGCCAGACCGGTCCAGCGAAGCTGGAGTTCAACAGATTGTGATAGGCCGGCAAGCCGCTGTCGGGCACGCCATAGAAGAAAGTTTGTCCCCAGTCCCATCCGGCGTGGAAGCCCACAAGCCACCAGAGGTTGCCGGTACGGCGCAGGATCAAGCAGAACAACAGCGCGAAGCAGACGACTGAGAACAGTCCAAACTTGGTCTCGCCAGGATTCGCTGCGTGGGCGAGAGCGAATAATAGCGACAGAACAATTGCGGACGGCCAGAAGCCCATGCCGGTCGTGAGCGTGAACTGAAGATACCCGCGAAAGGCAAATTCTTCCCCGAGGCCAACGATGACGAAGGCTGCGGTCCAAGCAGCTGTGGCTGTGAGGATGGTCTTGCCGTGAATCGCAAGGCCAGTGAGGCGAAATCCGTGGAAGGCGAAGATGGCAAGAAGGCTGGTGCTGATGGCGAGGAAGCCGACGAACGTCCCAACCCAGAAATGCTCGCGAAAGGCGAATCGTAGCGGCAAGCCGTATTGGCCCCACTTGCGGTGCTCGATGCGGCTCATGATCAGCGCGGCGAGGCTGGTGAACACAAAAATCGAGCCGTCGCTAAGGATGGCGGCGGCGGGTGAAAGCGATGAAGCTGTTCCGAAATGAGGCGGGCGATGCAGCACAAAATGCAACACCAACCAGACGACGAGGTTGACCGCAGCCACCAGGGCGGCGACAATCGCCAGAAAAATGAGCGCCCGCCATCCGGCGCGGATGCCGTTCGGCCCTCGGAAAATAGTGGCGGGCGGTGGTTGAGGAGCGATGGGCTGAGATACCGAGGCTTCGGGGGCGAGATTTGTCCCTGGTTCTGACATGTAATTAAGTTACGCGAAAAGAAGGCGGCGAAGTTCCGCTTTCGCCTGGATTCCTTTACAAAGGAATCAACTACAAAGGAATCAACCGCGTCGACTGTTCAGACTACACCGCCAGGATACCTACCAGTTAAACTTCAGCGCGAACTGGAACTGCCGCGGATCGTAGGCGGCAGTGGCCTGGCCGGCATTGCTGAAGAGTCTGGTTGACGGCAGCCACGTTGAAGCGGTTGGCGATGTTGAACGTATCGGCGATCAACTCCATGTTGTAACGCTCGCCGAAGTAGATGCGCTTGGCGATGCGCATATCGTTGAAAACCGTCCAGGGCTGAGTTCCGCCATTGCGGCGAAGTTGCCATCCAGAGATTGCAGCGTGCCATTGTAGGTCGCTATGCAAGGCTCCTGAAAGACTCCAGTGGGCGAGTACTTTCGAGTTGTAGACGGGATATCCGAGCGCGGTACAAGCCGGGCTGACAAAAGTGTTGGGACGGCCGGTATCGGGAGAAAACTGGAAGTTGTCCGAGCTCCCGGTAAGGATGTTGAAAGGCCTTCCCGAAGAAAACTCGATGATGGGCGCCAAGGTCCAGCCGCTCAAGAACTTGCGGGCGAAGCCGCTGCCGCCCGAGCTTTCCGGTCTGATAGATGCCGCTGAAGACGAAGCGGTGGCGCTGATCAAATAACGAATTGGAGCGCTCCGCGGCGGGATCGTAGCTATCTTGGGGGGCAAGCGGCGCCTGCAGATCAGTGGAATCGTCGATAGCATGCGACCAGGTGTAAGAAGCGAGAAACTCGTAATGATTGTTGAAGCGTTTGCGGAGGTTCGCGGTGAAGCCGTGGTAGACAGAGCTGCCGTTGGAGTAGTTGGCATCCATATCGCTGAAGGGGACGCAGCCGGCGAGAGTGCTGTAATTGCAGGTGTTGGTGAGACCGTCCGCCGCCAATATCAGGGGCAGTATTGTTGTCACGCACGGAGCCGAAGCAGGGTTCGACAAATACGCCAGCGCGAGCGCGGGATTTACCGCCGACGGCCGGAAGAAGTCGGTCAGTGCGGCAGAGACCCAGGGTTGTCCGCCAGGATTAACACCGCAAGGCGCAGCACCGGCTCCAACCCCCAGCGGCCCTCCGACCGTGGCGTAGGAAGTGGGATCAGTGAGCGCCACCAGATAGTTGTTCATTACCAGATCGCCCCGGGTGGTGTTCGCATTGATGGGGCGATTCAAATGGCGTCCGCCATTGAAGTTGTACGCGAGATTCAAATCGAAGCCGCGGCCGAGATCGCGTTCGATGCTCAGGTTTACCTGCTGGGAGTACGCGTACACAAAATTCTTAGCCTGCGGATAGCCGAAGGGCTGGAAGACTAAAGGGAAGAAGCTGGCTGGGTTCAAGAAGTTCTGATTGACGAAAAGTCCGGGGAACTGTGGATTCGAAGCCTGAGATGGAGAAAAGGGCGCGGCGTTGAAACGCTGCTGGGCCGCGATGTATCCCGGAACAGTGGGCAGGCATCCGGGAGTGGTCAAGGTGCCCTGGAAGGTATTGACCGCATTGAGACTGCCCGGATTGCCTCGCCGAAGTGCCGCAGGGAGTGCCGGGGCCGAGAAACAACTGGCCGCTTTGCGAGGCATCGGAGGCGTCGCCGAGGAAATAAAGACGCGAGCAGCGGGTGGTCGAAGAAGATGCCGTAAGATGCACGCAAGACAGTCTTGGCGTCGCCTGCGGGATCCCACGCCACGCCGAAGCGCGGCTGCAGGTTGTTAGTATCGGTCTGGATGCCTTTTTGTAAACCCAACTGGTTGTAAGCGGTTTTAGCCGCGGCGTTGAGCGGGCTGATCTGCGGCGGGAACTCAATGTCATAGCGGAGTCCGTAATTCAGAGTCACGGTTGGGGCTGCACGCCATGAATCCTGCCAGAAGACGTCCTAACGGCTTGTTCGAGAAGCTATCGGTCGGGACTGCCATAACCTTGGACGAGTTCATTGGGGAAACCAAGCCCGTAACTCTGTATCGGCGTGAAGGCGGGGAAGGTAGGACAAAAAGCAGCGGGCAACCCGTTTGCGGAGCACAAGTTGCTGAACCCGAAGCGTAGCCGGATCGGTAGAGCCGAAGTTGTAAAGACCACCATAGTTCACGGTAAACGTGGCAGTAAGCGGAATGTAGTTGAAATCAACGCCGAACTTCGTGTTGTGGCGGCCGATCGTCCAGGAGAAATTGTCGGTGAACTGATATCGCTTCTCTATCCGCTGGATGAAAGAATAAGGCTCGCGCCCGAAATAGGCGTACACCGGGAATGTTTTCGGCGACATCGCCACCGGCGGCAATCGAAGTGTTGTAGTTGTAAAGCAAACCCCGCCGCGCATACTGGAAGCGGAATTCGTTGACGCTGTTGCTGCCGATGGTCCAGGTTTCCTGAAACACTCCCGCGACGTCGCGGTAGGTCTGCTCCGAGGTGCGAGAGTAGGCGTTCTGCCCAAAGACCTGGTTTTCGCCATTCACCTCGATTCCTGTGACCGTGCTGGGGCTGACGTTAATGTGGAACGTAAGCCGGTTGTTGGGGTTGATATTGTGATCGATGCGCAGAGAGTAAAGGCTGGTTCCCTCGAAAACTGGAAAGTTGCCGGTTTGCGAATTCAGACGTCAAAAAATTGCCGGGAAGAGAGTTGCACAACTGGTCGCCGCCCATCGGGACGGGAATAACGTTGCAGGAAGTCGGAAATTGGGTAAGCGCATTTGGGCCAGCAGGAATTGCTGTGCCTTCGAGGAAAGCAAAGGGCGCGGGATAGGAACCGTTCAATGCGATGCCGGAGGAGCCGCCGACAAACGTGGCATAGAGAGCGGCTTGCTGGCATAGCCAGCGGCTAACGCGGGGCTCATAGCGCCAATCGCTGCCTCGGCAGCGGGCAAGTTCTGGAAGAAAGTCTGCTGACCACCTGGCTCCCGTCGCATTAACGCCCTGCTGGATGCTTCCGGCAGGAAGACCGAAGGCGCTGGAAAGATCGACATTGTTGACCAGGCCGTAACAGGTCGCGCCCCCCGTTTGCAGGCAGTCCTCGCCGATGGAGGCAAAGCCGGTCTCATGCCGGCGCGTGATTTCGTAGGAGAAGTAATAGAAAGTCTTGTCCTTCTTGATCGCGCCGCCGAAAGCGGCGCCGGCCTGCACCCGCGTATATGCCGGGTTGGGAACCGTGCTGAATGGGTTCACTGCCTGGAAGTTCCGGTTCCGTAAATAGCCGAAAACATCCCCGTGAAAGGCGTTCGATCCCGAGCGCGTGATGATGTTGACCACGCCGCCGGCAGCGCGACCGTACTCAGGCGCGTAATTGTTCGTGATGATCTGAAACTCCTGTACCGCTTCCTGAGAAACGGTGGAGCGAACGCCGTTCACGGAATTGTCGGTGGCGTCGGCCCCGTCCACGTTCACCAGGTTCGAGCGCCCGCGCTGGCCGCTCATGTTCAGGCCAGAAGTGGGCGCAGCGCCAGTGTTCGGCGCGTTATCGCGTACCACTTGAGAATCCGTCAGCGTGAAATTGATGTAATTGCGGCCGTTGATCGGCAGATTGTCGATGCGCCGCTGTCCAATGGTGTCGGTGGTCGAGGTGCGCGAGGTCTCCACCAAGTCCGCCTGAGAAGTGACTTCCACCACTTCCTTGCCGGTGGCGATTGCCAGAGCTACCGGAAGATCCACCACTCCGCCGACCGTGATGCTCACATCCTTGGCTTCGGCTTTGCCGAAGCCGGGCGCTTCCACTGTCACGGCATAAGTACCAGGCGGCAGCAGTCGTGTGTTGTATCCGCCTTGGCCATCACCGGTGGCCGTGCGTTCCAGACCTTTGGCGAGATCGCGTACCGTGACCGTGGCATTAGCCACGAGATTTCCCTTGGCATCCTTCACGGTTACGCGTAGGTCACCGGTGGCAACGCCACCTTGTCCGAAGGCGATGGAGGAAAGCAACAGAAGGAGAAGTGAGACGGAAACAATCTTCAGGCTGCAGATCTTCTTGCTGCGGATCATAGAGGCTCCCTTGAGCCCGCCGAAGTGGCGGTGCGACAGCTCCGACAGCTGCAGGTCGAAATTAGGCACAGGTTCTGGGGTGTAGGCAGGTTCCCGCTGGTTTTTACACCAGAAAGGGTCGCGAAAACAAGGAAGAATGATCAGGGGTAGTGAGCAAGTCACCCCTGTGATTGGAGTCACGCTAAATCAGCGTGCCGGGCGAACCGGCAGTGCGGGATTTTGCAGCCGGCCTAACAGCATGGCTGTGCCGCTTAATCGTTCGTAACGCTCGACCACGCGCGCGGCGGCGAATGCGGAGTCGGGCCACGCCAATGCGAAGTAGATTCGCAGCAGGGCCACGGTAGTATTGCGGCGAAGCCGCAGGGCATCATTCACCAGTTGCTGCGCGGCTCCGGCGACCTGCGGATCTCCGCTGGCCAGAGCCGCTTGGCCCATGCGCACCAGCACGTCGGCGTTGCTGCCTGCGACCTGGACATAGGCGGCCATTGCCCGCAAGCGCTCCCGGCGGACAAGGCGGAAGCGGGCAGGGGGCAAACGGCGCCGCAAGTAGCTCTCCTCGACAGGGTTGATCAGATTGCGGAAAGCTTCGATGTCGATGGGACGGATCGCGACGGCAGTCCCGTCATATCGTTTGGTCTGCAGACTTCGAGATACGGCAATACTCAAGATTATAGCGAGCGCAAGTACAGCAGCGATGACGATGATAATGGCCAGATTCATTGGTGTAGTAGTCGCTCCAATTCCTCGTTCCAGACCTCAAGGTGATACTCACGCAGCGGAGGCCCCCCCGACTTAGAACCAGTCTTCCCGCTGGGAGTGTAGAGGAGGTAGTAATACCAAATGAGGACGCAGACGTGGTAGGTAAACATATTCAGGAAAACGAGAGAGACGTGATAGGGATCGGAGAATTCCGGGCTGGCCATCACTGCCCAGGTCGCAAGATGTACACAAGCCGAAATTCCCAATCCAAGCGTGATACCGAAAGCGGAGCGGCTCCAACGCAGCTTGAAGTAAGCTGTAAAAGCAAACAGGAACAAAATCAGTCCACACTCGATCAGGTATATGGTCTGCTCAAGAATATGGGTGTCGGAAACGATCCAATGAGGGCTATTTTGCGGGGTATACGCGGCAGCCATGGCAGCTAGCAGGACCAGGACCACGCCGAAGCCACTGATGAGTGATTTACCGAGCTTAGCCAGGGAAGGGTACTGCCCGAGGACAACGCTGAAGATTTCACCGATCAGGGCGAACTTTATAATGGCCTCAAGCAGCAAACCAGCCCCAAACAGGTAATACCATTTTGTGGGGCTAACTGAGGGAAGGATGTCGGCCACGTAGACCGTTAGTTGCTCAATCGAGCTTACAACCGCGAAGGTAATGAAGATCGGAAGTTGCTTATGAAGTTTGCGGCTCCAAAGCAGGACGGCGAGGATAAGCAGGAGAACGTTGGGCGCGACCCAAAGGTAATGCCAAAGTAATGAGTGCGCCCGCAGCATAGCCGTAGCTTCGCACTATAGCGCGACCAGCTACGGGCGGCAAGAATGACATCGATCATGTTCGGTTTTCGTAACGCTACGCAAGAATTACGGCTTGCAGACTGGACCTCCGCCACAATTACCTCCACCCCCTCCGCCATCGGCGTGCGCGACGGTGGGAATGACCAGAGTGTTGAGGAGCATCAGGGCTGCTGCTACGAGCAATAGGATTCGTTTCACGGTAGTTTTCTCCTTGTTTTAGAAAATCGAACCGTGATACTTTCATGACCTCCAGCCGGACGAAAAGATTACGTCCGTCACTTAACTGTTCGGAATTCGTAACGAGATGACGCTGAAATCCGCCTTGCAGGATCTGCGGGAAACCACGCTGGCCGCCATTTCTGGGCTGCTGGCGAAACTGGCTTACCTAGGTTCTCTCCGCCGCCGGGAGGGCGGGATATTTGCACTGGGGGCTATCGCTTCTGCATGGGGAAGAGGCGTCGAACCGCGCGCTCAAGGTGGCGCACACTGAGGTGTTGTCCGCTGTGCTGCGAACGCCGATATCACATTTGGTAGAAGATTTGCGCGAGTCAAGCCAAGCTAGCCGGAAGCCCGCGGACGCTTACGTGGAAGATATGCGCGAACAATTCATCGAGTTGCTTCCTTCACCGGAGGACACAGTCTCCGCCCGCCACCTTAATTCAGTACTGGTGGCGCTTTCGAGCTTGGCGAAGAGCCAAAAGCGTGCCACTCCGTCAGCTTCATTGCCACCCCAACCACCTGCCCAATGATCTCAGCTTCCTGGGGATGACGCAGAATTCGAATCGGCACCGGCGACAAAGGATGGGGCTGCAAAACTACGTCATCCTTACGCATGCTGCACCAGCAGCAAGTATGGCCGTCGCGCGTTTCCACAAAGTAGATGGGACGTTCGTACTCGGATCGCCACATACCCTCTACCACCTTGTTCTTAACTTCGTCGACTTGGACAAAGCTGCCGGGAGGAAGAATCGGATACATGGTGAAATCCTGGTGTCCAATGTAGCCATACGTAAACTTACTGTTCTTGAATTGGGCCAAGTAGGCCAAAGGCACCAGTCCCCACTCCTGCACCATGCGGCCCAGATTACTGGTGCGCTGCTGATCAAAGCCCGGATCCATGCGGATGGGCATTTGCACCGACGAGAGTCCGGCGAGCGCCTGCGAGACATGTGATCGCGGTGGGGAAATCAGGCCGAGGTCGGCAGCCATGTTGTTCAAGTCAACCCCGTACCACCCCAGCAATTCGCGCGGATCGCGGCGATAGATTACCGCCAAGGCATAGAGGCGGAAAATGCTGGGCAAAACGTTCTTGGTTTCAATGTCCGACAAACGGCTGGGTGGGATCAAAAACTCTTCATTGCGATATTTTTCCGCCAGGCGCGCGCTGCTAGTCTCGATGTCGCGCATGGTTAAGCCCAGTTTTTCTCGCAGGGTTCGAAGGCTCTTACCGGCCGGGAGCATGACGCGCCTCCAATTAGAAGTGTCTCGCCATCATACCAGGGAGCTGCCGGTTTGTGGTCGTGAATACTGCGCAAAATTTTGACCATTCCGCGATCTTGTTACGATTTCGGAACAGAGTCTGCCCCGCGCCCAGCCTAGGGAAACGCTGACCTCGTCGTAGTGAGCCTCGGCAACTTCGCTCGTCCTGCCCGAGTTGAACCTAGCCTTCCTGTTCGGATTTCGTAACATAGCAGGTACGAAATTGCAAAATTCGCACCTTCGCCTGCTGACTCCGCCCTAAGAAATCGCCCTCGGTCCTGCAGTCCTCCCGGCCCCTGCCTTCCAGTATTTTTCGTTGCCATGACATTTGTCACGCTGCCGGCGTGATGAACGGCACTGGCGCTTGCCCGCGCTCTCCGCGATGATGCTTTCACCGGGCAAGATTCATCAACCGGCAAATCAGTGAAAGGCAACAACTCAAGAAGGCCTTATGATCGCAACTTTGGAAGAGAAGAAAAACGCTTCCGCAAACGAGTTCAGGTACCGTCGTGGCCAGCCTGGAAGCGGTCAGCAAGAACTACGAAGATGTCCGCGCCCTGCGCAATGTGAATTTCACCGTGCACGCGGGGCAAGTCGTGGCGTTGCTGGGACCTAACGGCGCAGGCAAGACTACCACTGTGAAGCTCTTGCTGGGGCTGATACAACCCAACTCCGGCAAGACGCGTGTTTTCGGAGGCGATCCCACCAACCCCCAGAATCGCATGCGCACCGGCGCCATGCTGCAAGTGGGGCGTGTGCCGGAAACTCTGCGGGTGCGCGAACACATTAATTTGTTCTCCAGCTATTACCGCGAACCCATGCCTATCGAGGATGTACTTGCCGCGGCAGGCTTGGAGAAACTGCGCGACCGCAAGTTTGGCGATCTTTCCGGCGGGCAGAGACAGCGCACGCTGTTTGCCCTGGCCATCTGCGGCAATCCCGACCTGCTGTTTCTCGATGAGCCCACGGTCGGACTCGATGTCGAAGCCCGCCGTAGCTCTGGGAAGAAATCCGCCGCCTGGTCGAACGCGGGAAGACTGTCCTGCTGACGACGCACTACTTGCAGGAGGCCGACGCGCTCGCCGACCGTATCGCCGTAATCAATCAGGGCGAGATCATCGCCGAAGGCACGCCGGCGGAGATCAAAGCGCAGACCAGTGGCAAGCGCATTCGGTGCCTTACCGCGCTGAGCCTGGCCAGTTTGTTGCAAATTCCCGGCGTCACCGACGCGAAGCGAGATCGTGAAGCGGTCGAGATCCATGCCCGCGAAGCCGAGCCTGTCGTCCGCACATTGCTGGCGCGAGACGCCTCGCTCTCGGGGCTCGAGATCACCAGCGCGGGTCTGGAAGAAGCGTTCCTGGCGCTTACCCAGAATATCGATAACGGCAACGGCGACAGAGCCGGCAAGAACTGATTCACGCTTTCTTACGCGCGTCAGGCACAAAGTAAGTTAGAGACACAAGGATTAAGGAATACAGACAATCGAGGAAAATGCCATGAGCACTGCCGCAGCAATCCTGAGCGATACGCAGATCGAGCGCTCCCCAAGCCACACCGTCACCATCTACCTGAAAGAAGCGAAGTATGAATTCCTGAAGAACCTTCGCCTGCGCATGTACACGGCGTCGGTGATCAGTTTTCCGCTGATGTTCTATGTACTGTTCGGCTTGGTGTTGAACGCCAAAGAAGCGATTGGGGGCATGGGCGTTCCCACCTACATGATCGCAACCTACGGCACATTCGGAGTGATGGGGGCTTCGCTGTTCGGCACCGCGTCCGGCCTTGCCGCCGACCGCGGCCTGGGATGGCTGCAAGTGAAGCGCGCCAGCCCCATGCCGCCGTTCGCCTACTTCGCGGCCAAGGTGATCCTCAGCATGATCTTCAGCGCGATTGTCGTTTTGCTGCTGCTGGCGCTGGGCATCAGTTTCGGCGGAGTCCGCATGCCGCTCACCGAAACGGCAAGGCTGCTCGGCACCCTCGTGGCCGGGTCGCTGCCTTTTTCTGCGATGGGATTGGCCATTGGTTATTTCGTCGGACCAAACTCCGCCCCTGCGGCCATCAACCTGATTTACCTGCCCATGTCGTTCTGCAGCGGTTTGTGGGTGCCCTACATGTTTCTGCCCAAGTTCGTGCGGCAGATCGCGCTGACCCTGCCTCCTTATCACTTGTCACAACTGGCGCTGGGAACCGTGGGCGCGGGATTCCACCAGTCCACCGCGACGCACTGGGAGGTTCTGCTCGGCTTCACTCTGATTTGCCTGGGCGTAGCGCGCATCGGCTTCCAGCGTGACCAGGGCAAGCTCTACGGCTGAGATGAGGCTCCTCACTGTAGCCAGTTAGAGAAGGATGCCATTATGACCTCGCGATCAAGAAAATCCTGCGGATGGGCGCTCATCCTCGTAGCCCTCGGACTGCTGGCGCTCTACGGCGGTCCGCGAGGTTTGGCATTACTGGTCCCAGCCGCCATCCTGGTGTGCTATGTGAGCCGGAGTACCGAAACCACCGGCATTGACCCGCGGGTAGACAATAGAACCCTGCAAAGATAAAGAATGATGAAGATAACGGTGGAAGCGACAAAAACTGGAGCGTGATCGAGCATGGCAGCGCAGCGCCACAATTCCGGCGAAGCCGAACCCGTAAGCCCGCAGCAAGACGCTTCCTTCGAGCGCCAGATGAACCTCTCACCTCGCGACAAAATGCGCGGGTGGGTGCCATACATTTGGCTAGCCTATCTGATCTTCTTTTATATCGACCCGGTCCTGGGCCATGCCGGCTGGATGGAATGGTCTGCCACGATCGTTTCCACACTCTTGTTTCTTGCTCTTTACCTTAGCCTGTTCTGGCTAGACCGCACGCGGCCTCTGTGGCACATCGCCGGCATGGTGATCCTGGGACTGGTGGTCGCGCCCATCAATCAGGGGGCCGCTACCTTCTTTATTTTTGCCGCGGCCTTCATTCCTTTCTGCGTTCCCACCGAGCGGGCGGCGATCGGGTTGATGGCCGGGATCGTGGCCCTGGCCGCCATCGAAAAACAAATCTTCCACCTCTCAGGCTGGTTCCTGTTTTATGCCGGCGGAATGTCTCTTGCGGTCGGGGGGGGCAACATCTACTTCGCGCAACGCAATCGTGCCCTCGCCAAGTTGCGAATGGCGAACGATGAAATCGAGCACCTCGCTAAAGTGGCCGAGCGCGAGCGCATCGCACGCGACCTGCACGACGTGCTGGGGCACACGTTGTCTGTGATCACGCTGAAGTCGGAGCTCGCCGGCAAGCTGATTGACCGTGATCCGGCGCGTGCGGGAAAGGAGATTCGCGAAGTGGAGGAGATTTCGCGCCAGGCCTTGTCGGAAGTCCGCGACGCCATCCGTGGCTACCGCTCTCAAGGTCTGGCAGCCGAAATCGTACAGGCCAAAGCCACGCTTGAAACCGCCGGCGTCGCCGTAAAATGCGAAACCGTCGGCGTCCAACTTCCAGCGCTCCAGGAAAGCGTGCTGTCGATGGCTGTACGGGAAGCCGTCACCAACGTAGTGCGCCACGCTCAGGCTCACACCTGCTATTTGCGCCTTGCGCAGCGCAACGGTTCTTGCCGGCTCGAGATCGAAGACGACGGCCGGGGCGGCTCTCAAAACGAGGGCAACGGACTGCGCGGCATGCGCGAGCGCGTCGAAATACTCGGAGGCACCCTCCATCGCGACTGCCAATCCGGCACGAAACTCACGATAACCCTCCCGCTCAAGGAAGTCGCGCCGACAACCGAGGGCTGCGCCAATTGAATCCTGCTACGAAAGACGGCCGCAAGACCATTCGTGTAGTCCTCGCGGAAGATCAGGGCATGGTGCTCGGCGCACTCGCCGCCCTGCTCGAGATCGAAGGTGACATCTCGGTGGTCGCTCAGGTGCGCAATGGCAAGCAGGCGCTCGAAGCCGTCCTCACTCACAAGCCCGACGTGCTCATCACCGACATCGAAATGCCGCTTATGACTGGACTCGATGCTGCTGCCGAGCTCAAGCGCCGCCGCACCGGAACGCGCGTCATCATCCTCACTACTTTCGCCCGCGCCGGGTACCTTCGCCGCGCCATGGAAGCCGGAGCCTTGGGCTATCTGCTGAAAGACATGCGCGCTGAAGAACTCGCCGATGCTGTGCGCCGCGTGCAGCAGGGATTGCGCGTCATCCATCCCGATCTCGCCACCGAAGCCTGGGGAGAAATGGATCCGCTCACCGAGCGCGAACGCCAGGTCCTGCGCCTCGCCGGCGAAGGCATGCAAAGCGGGGACATCGCCGCGGAATTAGGTTTATCCGAAGGCACGGTCCGGAATTATCTCTCCGAAGCCATTAGCAAAATGGGTGCCAGTAACCGGGTAGAAGCCTCAAGAATGGCCCGTACCAAAGGCTGGCTGTAGCGTAGCGCCGGCTTCCCACCGGCGTCCCCGAGGCGTATCTGGGCGGACACTCCTTGCTCCCGCCTAAGTGGACAACGAAGCGCATACGACGTAAAGTCTGCGTGTGCTCAGTTCCACGGGTCATCTTCCGCTCATTGCACATGCCCAACGGCATGGCGAGCGCACTGCCATCGTCGATTCGCAGGGGTCACTCACCTACAACGAATTGCTGGAGGCGTCATGGCGCATGTCGACGGCGCTGCTCGCCGGCCGCAACGACCTTCAGGGAGAGCGCGTGGCTTTCATGGTATCGCCTGGGTTTTCCTGGGTTGCAGTGCAGTGGGGCATCTGGCGAGCCGGTGGCGTTGCGGTTCCCTTGCCGCTCAACTCTGCGCTGCCCGAACTGCAATACTTTATCGACGACACCAAGTCATCGACGTTGGTGTTCGACGCCCAGGCCGCTCCTCAGTTGGCTACGATTGCCGCGGCCCTTGGCATTCGCGCATTGTCGTGTGAGCAACTTCTGGCGCACTCACCGATGGAGATCTGCAATACCGCCCCCGACATCACCAGCGACCGGGGCGCCATGATTCTCTACACCAGCGGCACGACCAGCCGGCCCAAGGGCGTAGTCACCAGCCATGGCAATATTGCGGCGCAGATCATTACATTGGTTGACGCCTGGGAGTGGTCGTCCATCGATCACATTCTGCTCTGCCTGCCTCTGCACCATGTTCACGGAATCATCAATGTTGTTTCTTGCGCTCTCTGGTCGGGCGCGACGTGTGAGATGCTGCCGCGCTTCGACGCAAATGCTGTGTGGGAGTGCATCGCCAGTGGCCGGCTAACACTGTTCATGGCGGTGCCAACGGTTTACGTGAAGCTTATCGCCGCCTGGGATGCAGCATCGTCGGAGCGCCGTGCGCAGTTGAGCCAGGCATGCTCGAGGTTGCGCCTGATGGTGTCTGGCTCCGCGGCGTTACCCGTAAGCACGCTGCAACGCTGGAAGGAAGTCAGTGGCCACACCTTACTGGAGCGCTATGGGATGACCGAGATTGGCATGGCGCTGTCGAATCCGTTGCACGGCGAGCGCGTCCCGGGCAGCGTCGGGACCCCGCTTCCCGGCGTTGAAGTTCGCCTTGTCGGAGAGAACGGCACGCCGGTTCCTCCGGGATCGCCCGGGGAGATTGAGGTCCGTGGTCCAAGCGTGTTTGCGGAATACTGGGGTAAGCCCGAGGCGACCCGTGCTGCCTTCCGAGATGGATGGTTTCGCTCTGGCGATACTGCAGTCGTGGAGAACGGCGTCTATCGCATTCTTGGCCGCACAAGCATTGACATCGTGAAGACTGGCGGCCACAAAGTTTCCGCGCTGGAGATTGAGGAAGCGCTGCGCCAACATACCGCGGTGGCCGAATGTGCGGTCGTCGGCGTGGCTGACGCAGAGTGGGGAGAGCGAGTCGCGGCGGCTGTGGTGCTGAATGAGGGCGATGCCCTCGATCTGCCCTCGCTTCGCATCTGGGCAAAGGAGCGGCTGGCAGCTCACAAGGTTCCTTCGCGGCTTCTCGTGCTCGATGCCCTTCCCCGCAACGCCATGGGAAAGGTAATGAAGCCCGCGTTGGCGGGTCTTTTTCAAACTGCACGCGATGAGGATCCCGCCGCTTAGGATTGCCCGGCGGGTCTTGACACACCGTGTTATGCTGCTGCCCCATGGAGAAAATCCGTGGCCAATGAGGCATTGATCCGTCCACAGACCGCGATGCACACAAAACTCTCACGCCAGCAAATCACCGGGTTCTGGGGCGCGTGGGCCGGGTGGACCCTCGATGGCATGGATTCGGTGATCTACGCACTCGTTCTCAGCCCAGCTCTCACCGAGCTACTTCCGAAGTCAGGATACAAAGCCACTCCTGCCAACGTGGGCTTTGCGGGATCGATTCTGTTTGCGCTCTTCCTGGTGGGCTGGGGACTTTCGCTGATCTGGGGGCCAATTGCCGACAAGTTTGGCCGCAGCCGCGTGCTGGCCGCCACCATCTTCGTTTACGCCGTCTTCACCGGAGCTGCGGCCCTGTCGCAGACGGTGTGGCAGTTGGCGTTGTTCCGTTTGCTTGCGGGCATCGGCATCGGCGGAGAATGGGCGCTGGCGGGCACCTACGTTGCCGAAGCCTGGCCGGAAGACCGCCGCAAGATGGGTGCCGGATATCTGCAGACTGGTTATTACGCGGGCTTTTTTCTGGCGTCGGCGCTCAACTACACGGTCGCTCCGCATTATGGCTGGCGCGCCATGTTCTGGTGTGGTCTCACGCCCGTCATCGTCGCCTTCATGATTTTGTTCCGCGTGAAGGAGCCGCAACGCTGGCAACAGAAAGTCACGGCAAAGGCCGCAGGTGGATTCTCTTCTCTGCGCCGGATCTTTTCTGCTCCTTACACGCGGCGCACGCTGGTCAACACAGTTCTGCTTGCCTCTGCAATCTGCGGCTTGTGGGCGGCTGCAGTGTATGCTCCGACGGCAATCATCAACCTGGCAAAGCGGGCTGGCATGTTGCAGCCTCAAGCAGTGCGCATGGCATCGTTCGGCATGGGCTTGTTGTCAGTAGGAACGATCCTGGGATGTCTCGCCGTGCCACCGCTGGCCGAACGGTTCGGCCGCAAAGCAACCCTGACCTTTTACTACGTCGGCATGGCAGCCTGCATCGTGCTCAGCTTTGGCTGGGCGTTCTACTTGCCCCAGGGACTTCACGCCTTCATCGCAGTTTTGTTCTTCCTGGGCTTTTTTGGCGGCAATTTCGCCGTCTTCAGTCTCTGGCTGCCCGAGCAGTACGGAACCACGGTGCGCGCGACCGCATTTGCCTTCACCACTTCGTTTGGACGCTTCATCGCCGCCGGAGTCAACTTCGGCATAGGCGCGCTGGTCGGCCGGATGGGCACTCTCGGCAAGCCGGTTGCGTTCACCGCGATTGCCTTCGGCATCGGACTTCTCGTCATTCCCTTCGCCGTGGAAACCCGCGGCCAGACGCTGCCGGACTAAGCCCTCGGATCCAGCGAATCATCGAGTCCGCTGCCACCTGCTGCGCACGCTATAATTGCGCCCACGCATGGCGCTTACCTCCGGCACCAAACTCGGCCCCTACGAGATTCTTGCTCCGCTGGGCGCCGGCGGCATGGGTGAGGTATATCGGGCCCGGGACGCGCGGCTGAACCGCGAGGTCGCGATCAAGGTCCTGCCTGCAGCGTTTGCACGCGATCCCGAGCGGCTGCGGCGTTTTCAGCAGGAGGCGCAGGCGGTTGCCGCTCTGAATCATCCCAACATTCTGGCGGTTCACGACTTCGGCGAGCACGAAGGCTCGCCCTACCTCGTCACCGAACTTTTGGAGGGCGAGACCTTGCGCGAGAGGCTGCGTTCCGGCGCACTGCCGGTGCGCAAGGCCACCGCGTACAGCGAGCAGGTTGCCCGCGGATTGGCGGCAGCGCACGAGAAGGGCATTGTCCATCGCGATCTCAAGCCGGAGAATATTTTTGTCACGCGCGACGGACGCGTAAAGATCCTCGATTTCGGCCTGGCCAAGCTCACCCATCCCGAAGACGCGGTTCTATCCGACGCCGCGACCCTGGCCTCGCAAACCGAGCCCGGCGTAGTGATGGGAACGGTCGGCTACATGTCGCCCGAGCAGGTGAAAGGACAGAGCGCGGATCATCGTTCCGATCTTTTCAGTTTCGGCGCGATTCTATACGAAATGCTTTCCGGCAAGCGTGCATTCCAGGGCGATACCGCCGTCGAGACGATGAGCGCGATTCTGAAGCAGGATCCACCAGAACTCACGGAAGCCAATCGCTCGGTGCCCCCAGCGCTGGAGCGGGTAGTGCTCCACTGCATGGAGAAGAACCCGGAAGAGCGATTCCAGTCGGCGCGCGACGTGGCTTTCAATCTGGCGAATCTCTCGGAGAGTTCTGGAAGCAGCGCAGCGGTGCGGGCGACCAAGGTTCCGCGACGATGGTCCGGAGTTTTTCCAGTGCTGGCTGGACTGCTGTTGCTGCTGTTGATCGCGGATCACTGGCTGTGGCCGCGTCATCAGCCAGCCGTTCCTGTCTTCCATCGCTTGACCTACGAGTTGGGCACGGTAAACTCCGCGCGGCTCTCTCCCGATGGCCACACCGTGGTGTACAGCGCCGCCTGGGAGGGGCAGCCCGCGCAGATCTACTCTACGCGGGCGGAGTTTCCCCAGCCCCAGGCCATCGGTGTCCGGGGCTCCAAAGTCGCTGCCATTTCCACCAACAACGAGATTGCATTTCTCGTCCGTAAGACCGGAGTTGACGAGCCAGGGAGCGATCTGGCGGGAACTCTGGCGCGCGTGCCACTCTCCGGAGGCTCTCCTCGCGAGGTGCTCGACCAGGTGCGGGATGCGGCCTGGGGTCCGGACGGCAACCTGGCGGTCGTTCACATCGTCAACGGCCGCGACCGCCTCGAATATCCCATCGGGAAGGTTCTCTACGACACCGCGGGATGGATCAGCGATCCCCGATTTTCCCGGCAAGGAGACAAGATCGCCTTTTTTGACCACACTGCGGATCCCGACACGCGCGGAACCGTTGCGGTCGTCAATATGAGCGGCCATAAGCAGATCTTGACCAGGGAATGGGAAGACGTTCGCGGTCTGGCGTGGTCCCCCCGCGACCAGGAAATCTGGTTCGCAGCTTCGGACAATGGGGCGGAAGATTACTTGCGAGCCGTAACTTTGTCGGGCCAGTTGCGCCTTGTGCTCTCGGTTCCCACCACTCTCATGCTGCAGGACATCGCCGCCGATGGCCGCGTTCTTCTCTTGTCTGCCGATGCCCGGTTCCGCGTCGCCGGTCGTGCGGCAGGAGCCACCCGCGAACAGGACCTTTCCTGGTACGAATACACGCTGCTGAATGATCTCTCCTCCGACGGGCAGAAAATTCTTGTGGAGGAGCAGAGCGCGATAGAAGGTCCCAATTATTCAGTGGGCATGCGCTCCCTCGATGGTTCTGCGCCCATTCGTTTGGGAGAGGGCTACGGGGGCGGCTTCTCGCCCGACGGAAAGTGGGCCCTGTCGTTTATTCCGGGACCGCCCCCAAAGATCACGATTCTTCCTACGGGGGCAGGCGAACCGAGGACCGTGGCCATTCCTGGAATCGAGCGGATCATCGCTCTGCGCTTGGGCTTTTTCCCCGATGGAAAACGAATCTGGTTCACTGGCGCGGAGGCCAACCGGCCCCTCCGCACTTACATGCAGGAGATCAGTGGGGGTGCGCCGCGCCCGGTAACGCCCGAGGGAGTGTTCGCCGTCAGCGTTTCTCCCGATGGAAAGTTCATGGTTGCTCCAGACCCGGACGGCCGCCTCGCCCTGTTTCCGGTCGAAGGAGGGGCGGTTCGTGCCGTAACTGGCCTTGACCCCGGTCAACTGTTCGTACAATGGGGTGAAGATGGACGATCGTTGTATGTGCGCGATGATGCCATGCCCACATCGGTCTACAAAGTCGAACTGTCAACTGGGAAAAAAACGTTGGTGTTGCGATTGATTCCGCCTGACCCTTCGGGAGTGGCGAACTTGAACACGGTTCTGTTATCGCGCGATGGCAAAGGCTATGCTTACGACTACAGCCGCATTTTATCGGAGTTGATGGTGGTGGAAGGCCTGAAGTAGCCTTTGCGACGCGGACACTCCCTTCGATGACCTCAGCGCAGCTTCTATCCGCGTGCATCCAGCGACCAGACTCGGCCCATCCCAGGCACAAACGATTGAACCTCAGCCAACCGAATCCTTAACAATCCACGCTAACGAACTGCCATTGTCGCGAGTCGAATAAAATAGACAAGAGAATGGGGCGGGTGTGCCAAGCTCTCCCTTGAATTAAACGTGAGGTAGCGGATGCGCATGCTCCTGGACATCTTCGACCAGACCCTGCGCACACTGTGGGCGCACAAGCTGCGTTCGTTCCTCACCATGTTTGGAATCGCGTGGGGCGTGGGATCGTTGCTGCTGCTTGCGGGAGTCGGCGAAGGGTTCCGCAACGGCAACCGCCGCCAACTCGAAACCTTCGGCAAAAACATCATCTTCTTCTGGGGTGGTCGCGCGCCGGCCGTCGAGGGCAACTTCACTTCCATGAAGTGGTTTAACCTTACTTATGACGACTACCGCGACATCCAGAACCAATCGAAGCTAGCCGTGCATGTATCGCCAGTAATAGCGCGCGACGACATCCGCGCCGTCAGCGATTACACCAGCACCAACGGTGAGGTCTCTGGTGTTCCTCCGGTTTACAGCCAGGTGCGAAACATCCCCTTGGAAGTCGGACGCTGGCTCAACGACGAAGATAATGACCAGCGCCGGCGTGTGTGTATCCTGGGCCGGGAAATGACCCGCAACTTGTTTCCCGGGCGTCCCGCAGTCGGAAACTCCATCATGCTGAACGGGGTTCATTTCCAGGTGGTCGGCATGCTCTCCATGATCGGCAGCGAAGAAAATAACTCAACCAACATTCGAATCTTCGTGCCCTTCAATACTATGCGCGAACTTTTCCCGCTCAAGGGAGACAACTCCGACGACGGCAATGCCATTTCCTTCCTCAACTACCAGCCCCGCACCTTCGATGAAAACGAAACCGCCAAGGCAGAGCTTCATCGGATCGTAGCTCGCAACCATGGCGGATTCGATCCCAACGATAAGGACAACTGGGAGGAATGGGACACCGTCAAGAACCAGAAATTGATGGGCAAAATCTTCACTGCGATGGATTGGTTCCTCGGCGGCGTAGGCCTGGTTACGCTGGCCCTGGGCGCGATCGGCATCATCAACATCATGCTGGTAGCCGTGACCGAGCGCACTCGCGAGATTGGATTGCGCAAAGCCCTGGGCGCTACCAACCGTAACATCCTGTTCCAGTTTTTCCTGGAAGGAGCGTTCCTTACGCTGCTGAGCGGTGCGCTAGGAGTGGGCGGCGCCATGCTCATCATCCACTTGCTCTCGGGAGTGAATCTCCCCCCGGGTTTCGATACGCCGCGTATCGTTCCTATCTCGGCCATCGGCGCGGTGCTTTCCCTGGCATTGGCGGGCATCGCCGCCGGACTTTATCCAGCCCGCAAAGCCGCTATGCTCGAACCGGTCGAGGCCCTGCGCCAGGAATGACTTGCCAGGAATAAACTAACAGGAGTAAATGATGACTAACGATCTGCTGAAGGAAGCATTCGGCGCCATGCAATACAACCGGCGCCGCACCGCCCTGACCATGCTCGGCATGGCCTGGGGTATTGCCACGGTGGTCATCCTGCTCGCGTTTGGCTCGGGCTTCGAACGCGCGATTGGCATCATCTTCAGCTCGTGGGGCACGGACGTGATCGGCGCCTTTCCCGGCCGCACCTCACTGCAAGCCGGAGGCGCTAAGGCCGGTAGCGAAATCCGTCTCCAGATCGCCGATGTCGGATACATCCAAAACGAAGTACCAATGGCGAGGGGCGTCACTCCCATCTTCGACAAGCACAATGTGACCATTCAGCATGACACTCGTACTTTCACCAATCTGTTCCTGACCGGAGTGTATCCCGTGTACGAGCGCATCCGCGGGTTTACCGTGGCCTCGGGCCGCGGTCTCAGCCAAGAGGATCAAGTCCAAAAGGCGCGAGTAGTCGTGATCGGCGACGAAGCCAGACGCAGGCTTTTCTCCGGCGAACCCCCGCTCGGGCAGAGCATCCGCATCAACGGCCTGAGCTTTGAAGTGGTCGGTGTCTATCAGCGCAAGGTCCAGGGAGGCGATGACAACGACAACACCCTACTCGCCATCCCGTTCAGCACCATGAGCGATCTCTACGACACCAAATACATCACCGGCATTTTTATGGATTACGAGGGCGAGAACCACCAGCAGTTAGCTCGTGTCGTGCGCTCCGTGCTCGCCGCACACCACAACTTCCTCCCCGACGACACCCGCGCCGTATTCATCGCCGACTTCAAGCAGGATTTCGATCAGTTCACGATTGTGACCACGGCGCTTAAGATCCTGCTCGGCTTCATCGGCGCTCTCACCTTGGGCATCGGAGGTATCGGCCTGATGAACATCATGCTGGTCTCGGTGCAGCAGCGCACACGGGAAATAGGCATCGAAAAGGCTCTGGGCGCACACAAGAGCGACATCCTCTTCCAGTTTCTCGCCGAAGCCCTGGCCATTACTCTTCTCGGCGGCCTGGGCGGTGTCGCAATCGCTTACATCATCTCCTGGGTGGTCGGCGCACTGCCCCTGATGAGCGCCTTCGGCGACAACCTCCAGGCGGGGGATATTCGCCTCCACATCAACCTGAGCAGCCTGCTGATGGCGACGATCATTCTCAGCCTGGTGGGCATCGTCAGCGGCATGGTGCCGGCCATCCGCGCCGCGCAACTCGATCCCATCGAGAGCCTTCGCTACGAATAAGCCTTTCTGCGGCGATCCGGGAAACCAATTCGATGGAAGAAGCATGGTGATATACTGCTGCCGCTCTTCGAGCAAGCACGGGACGGGGAGCAAGATTTTCAACTCGATGAGCCAGGAGACAAGATGATGTTTAGACCTGCCTTCATGTTCTTCATCCTGATCACCGCCGCACTAACAAATTATGCGGCAGCGGATGTCACTTATAAGGTAGGTTCCATTCAAGAAATCAGCCAGGGATGCGCTCCCAGTCAGGAAGTGGAGCAGGCGGTCGACCCAACCCAAAGCCAGTATGTGTATGAGGCGTGGATCGGGTGCGCAGGTATCGGCTTCGCCCGCTCGACTAACGGAGGGGTCAAGTTCTCGTCCCCGATAAGTATGCCGCAGTTAGGGTATTCCTGGGACCCTACCGTCGCGGTCGGCCCCGATGGCACTGTCTATGTGGGATATATGGTGGAGGGCAGCACGCAAATTTTTCCCGTTGTGGCTGCCTCGTTTGATCATGGGGTTACCTTCCCGCAGGTGACCGAGCTGCTTCCGCCCGATCAGAACAACTGGGGCGACCGCGTCTTCCTCGCCAGCGGGCCCCACGGCGCGCTCTATGCCACGTGGGATTACGGCCCCTGGATTTCCTACATCCAGCTTATTTGTTCGCAGGGAGGGAGTTGCTCTTATTCCTACGGTGATCTGAATGCTGTGGTGCAAAAGTCCACGGACAGGGGGTTGACCTTCGGTCCCATGGTTCACGTGAGTCCGGATTTTCCCGGCGGTGGAGCCGAGGCTGCTCCCATGGTCGTGGAATCGGGCGGCGAGGTCGACGCCTATTACCAGGCAGACCGCACTCTCAACCAGCAGAACTTCCAGTTAGCCCCCGGGGGCGGGCACTTTACGTCGTCCGACGATTACGGCGAACAGTGGTCCAAGCCACTTTACTTTACTTCCCGCACGGGAAAAGTCGCGCTGGACGTGTGGTGGATCGACGGCGCCATTGGCATCGATGCCGGCGACAATCTTTACGCAACCTGGGACACGCAGGGCAAAAACCCCGACGGCACCGCCAACGACATCGGCTGGTTCTCGTATTCGACCGACCACGGCAAAAACTGGTCAACGCCCATCCGGCCGGTCCCCGACAAGCTCAACCTTCCGCACATCATCGAAGTTGCTGGGGGCGCGAATGGAATCGCTTATGTGGCCTGGCTCTCCGACAGCGATTCACGCGGATACGCCCTTTACCTGCGGACGTTTTCCATCACGAAAGGCTGGCTTAGCCCCCCGGTTCGCATTTCGCAGGGATTTGGAAATAGCGGCGTGTGGCCCGGCGACACCTTTGGCATTTCCACTACGAATCCCAACCGCCTCGTCTTAAGCTGGGGCAGCGCCGTATCCCCGAACAACGAGTCCAACATCTACGCCGTGCCAGTTAAAGTGAGTTTTTGAGTTTTTTGGGCATGACTAGCCCGAGGAACTCGCTGCTCGCCATTCTTCCTCGTCAAAAATCGGCGAGCGTTACGCCGGCGCCAATCCAAACTCCTCCCACCCGGCGCGGCACACCTGACCCCGGCACATCGGCTTTCCGTTATGCGGGCGATGAAGTTCCCTTCGCTGATTTGCACAGCCCTTCTTAGTCCATCCGTCACTGACGCACGTCCGGTGGATGTAGGAGAGTAATTGCGCTGGGAAAAGAAGAGTCTCAGGCGCATCGGAGCCACTTTAGGTCTGCGTTAGGACGCAAATGAGTGTGCGCGATGCCAGCAACACAATCAGACAAGCCCCTTCTGAGAAAGAACTTCGACAAGTCACAAAGGAGATTTCTGCATGACCGTGAAAAACGCACTCAGGTTCGCTGTGCTTCTGGTGCTCGCCTTAGTTGTTGTGGGAGCTTACGCCATCTTCACCGCGAAAGCGGGCTCGGACGTGGCGAGCTCAGTTGCCAAAGTAGCCCCCAGTCGGATTGCCACCCCCAAAGAGGTGCTGCAGTTCCAAAGATCTCTATCCGGTAATCCCCAAATGCCTATTCCGCAGGGCACATCCACGCTCATCGACCAGGAGACGATATCGTGCCCGGGTCCTGGCACCTGCCTCTACATGGCGGATGAGTGGGTGCAGGTGGGAACCGGCGCGGCCACCACTTGGGCCGTATTCTCCACGCTAGACGGTAATTTTATGACCGGCGGTGGACCCTACCAGTATGCCAACGCGGGGGAATTGACCACAGCTTCGTGGAGCGAGAGTTCGGTGAGACATGTCAATCCCGGGAATCACACCATCCAGACGTTCGTCGTATTGAACGAGACCCCAGGAACCATGTACGACTACAACTTCAACTACCGAGTCTTCAAACCCTAGACTGGCAACATTTAGACCGGCAGCATCCGATGAGGCGGAGCATTTGCTCCGCCTGCATCGGGCTCACGGAACCTACCTACGGCGTGATCTCGAACACGACGCCGTAGCCATACTTGCCGCCGGCCTGGGTAGTGCCGAACAGGTTGCCTTGGCTGTCCATGGTCAAGCCGTTGGGATAATCGCCATCCGTCCCGGCGAACCGGTGCATTACGCTGTACGTCCACTCCCGTTTTTCTGTGGGTTGAGTCTAAAGATCACGCCGCAAAGACCATTGCAGCTGGGGCTGCCCGCTATCAGCAGGTCTCCATTCGCGGCGATGGACTGTCGTCGCGGGCCGCCCTCAGTTCGCCCGGACTCCCATGGGTACAACGTCTTGATGGATCACAGCCAGCCCCTCTTCGCTACTCGGGTTTCTCAAACACTGTGATCCCGTGGTTCTCGGCGATTGCAATCACGGAACCGTCGGACGCGATCCGAAAAGGTAATGCTGAGCCACCTACCCTTAGTCCTCCTCCCGTTGACTTGATGATTCCCGCTAGGTGGAATTCCCGTCTATCCGAAAATACGAGCAGTTCAGGAGCAGACCCCGCGGGCATTGGCTCGTGGGGATGTGTAAAGAAATCTGGCTTCAGATACCAACTTGCCGCCACGATTTCCCCACCGTCCTCGGAGACTGCGACTTCCCCGGTGGGACCTAATTCCTTCGGCCTCATCTCTTGCACAATCCTTCCGTCGGGAATGTGCACAACCCGCAGGCTGTCGCCAGAGTGGTGACCAGAGCGATCAAAATTAGAATCAGGGCTCAGCAGAATCTCTTCGTCACTCACGAACCTCCCAACCACCCTCCCCATGGTCTGGCCTGCTTCTGGTTTGTCAAACTTAAATCCGCCGTCCAAGACGGCTAGCTTTTTGCCGGAGTTCGTGTCAATTACACCGAGTTTGAGCAACGGCCCGCCCATGCTATGGTCCGAGACTGCCACCAGTTTTGCATCGGGGGAAAGGGATTGCGGAATGTCGTCGGAGTCCAAGCTTCCGTGGCGAGTTCCATCGGATACATCGATGATCTCCACGTGGACTGGTATTTTCTCGAACTGGGATTCCACTCGCTGACCCGTACCGAAGCTGATCGCAAATAGGTTGCTCTTACCGCTTCCGCAAATGGATATCGGAACATTAGGCCCGACCTTCGGGGCTTCAACTGTGCGGACTGTGCGCAGCGTCTCAACGTCCAGAATTTTCACTTGTCCGCCGGCCCGAACAACTATGAATTTCTGATCTGGGCTAAAAGCGACCTGTGGGGGGAAGTGGGACCACCCTAAGTAGTAGGATGCCGGTTCGCTGATCTGAACCTTGCGCACAACCTGCGCAGTCTTAGCGTTGGCGATCAGGAGCCACGTTGGCGCATCTACGAGGTCACCCGACGTAACCAGAAGTGCGATGTTCTGCCCGGAAGGAGAGAGGTCGAACGCGTAAATGCCCGGACTTGCCACCGCCTGGGCCAGACTACTCTCGTCCACGCGTCCTATCCTCTGAAAAATCGTCGTCATATCCGAAGCCACGGCAAGAAGCACCAAGGACAGTACGACCAAGAAGACTTTCAACGTTAGGGCAAAAACATGGCGATTCATCGCTAGCACCCGTGCTTCTTTTGCAATATCACGTTGTTGATAAGGTGAGCAAAGAAGCTGTAAAGATCCTGGAAAGGATTTGAGCTGTCAATGTGTGCCGTTAGGGACGAACCCTGCACTCCGTTGTAGACACCCGGCCCCCAGTTAGAAATAGTCGGGTCGCCACTTAGGTTGCAGGGCAAGTACGGAACAGGAACATGCAGCCCATCGCTAAACCTCCCGCAAGTAGCGCCTGGAACTGAGTTCGCTCCTATAGGCGTTATGAAATTGACATTCGGCGCAAAGAAGTTAAAGTTATACGCCCCTCCTCTCATCCCATTTGGGTCCATTCCTTGCGGGACCCCCAGATAGTTCGACTGTGTTCCGAGGTCGGTGTTGACCGCGCCTTGAACCGTAGCCAAACACTGCTGCTGTGTCGGAGTGCCGTTGTTTGCGGCGACAGCGGGACCCGACGATTGATTGCCGAGGTCATCTAGATCGAGCGAAGGCCCGATTAGTTCGCTCAGAGCTACTGCGTCGATCTCCTCACCATTGGCACTATTGATTCCGTAAACACCGCCGTCAATGCTCCAATTGATCGAGATGGTTACACCATTGCCGCCAGATATCTCGCTTCCGCCCGCTTGCCAGATGGCGTTAACCCAGGACAAATATGAATTTAGCCCTTGCTGCATCGATGTCGACGTGGAGTATTGATTGTCGAATGCCTGCTCATCCGAGTCGGTGGAAGTAGGGTCCAGGCCGCCATTTCCAGGGCTGCCCTCGCAGGGGTTATGACATAAATTCATCCCGGTCGGGTCAGTGAAGGTGAGCGGGTTGTTGGCCACGTAGGCATAGCGGTTCCATGTTTGCGGACTGGTCGGGTCCACCGCGCCGAAGCCCAGCGGGTCGGACGAAATCCAGCGGCCCTGGCTCATGCTGTGCTCGCGGAAAGTGAAGTCATACAAGCTCGGCACTGTGTTTGAGTTCTGGCCGGTATAGTTCGGGTCCGCTGTGCCCGAGGTTGCGTACTGCTCGCCGAAGGGCGCATACGCGGTACTCGAATACAGCCCACGCGCCTGGGTCGAAGTCAGCCGCGAACTGCCCAGCCAGTCGGTATGGCGATAGTAGGCCAATCCAGAAGAATTATAGATCGCCGTGCCTCCGCCCGGAAGAGGAACAAAAGCCTTGATCAGGCTCGATCCATTCATCAGCGCCGTCTTGCCCACAGGGCTGTAAAGAATCTGTGTATAGGCCGAGCCGTTCGATTGCTCCACCATCCGCCCCAGGGCGTCGTAGCTTGCGCTCACAGTCGTGCCGCTTGGTTGAGGGGTCACCGAGAGCATATTGCCCCAATTTGGGTCCCAGGTGTAGGTGTTGAGGTTGTCCGTTTTCAGATTGCCGTTACTATCATAAGCGACGGTCACGCCCGGAATGGAATAGAACTGATTGGTAATGGCATTGTTATGGGTCGTGAATGTGTAGCTCGGGTCAAAAGTGATGTTACCCGACTTGGTGATATTGCCGAAGGCGTCGTAGGTGAAACTCTGCGACCACGCCGGGGACGAAGTGCAACTCGTCCCTGCAACTCGCGCCAAGCCGTCGTACGTATAGGTGCAAGTTTGGCTGTCGGGCGGGTGGCCCATCCTTTGCGCTTTTTGCAAAGGGTGGGTCCTCCCAACTGTAAATCAGGGGCT
Organism: uncultured Acidobacteriaceae bacterium; assembly: GCA_963702775.1. GTDB lineage: Bacteria > Acidobacteriota > Terriglobia > Terriglobales > Acidobacteriaceae > Sulfotelmatobacter. Next base: position 144,791 of record CAVPDX010000007.1, on the reverse strand, counting down.
GGCCCTAGCTTGCGCCACCACTACCGAGGCTGCCCCATCCATCGCGGCGTTCGACGGATGGAACCACGAACGCCTGCACCCTGGACCTCCGCGAACGCGTGCTGCTGCGATTAGCTTGCACTATGATCTCAGTCATCCTGAGCGGAGGAACTGCTTCGCGGAGCGAATCAGTTCCGCAGTCGAAGGACCCCTACACTGCTTGTGCCTCCTGTGCTACCTCAGGGAATTCTCCCACTGCAGTCGACGGCGTCGTGAGAATGCCTTGACGGGGCTGGCCCACGCGTGCGCCACCACGACCGAGGCCGCCCCATCCATCTCGATGATTTCGATGGATCGGGATCACGAAGTGCCACAACCGGATGTGTCGATGACCCTAATTCCCGTGCTGTGCCGGGAGTGAGAGCGCGTCAGTTGACGCAATCAGTTGACGAAATCAGCCATAGCGCTCATGGAGAATGGGCGGATGCCGCAGCAAACCGGAGCGCATTCCGTGCCAGAAGTCGCCTTACGGGAAGTTGGAAATTTCAACTAGGCTCGCCCATAACCTTCGCGACGGCTCATGTTGCACTCCGTTCGATCCCCGCCTCTTCTTTCCTCACCGTCTTTAAAGCCCATGCCATCCGCGGCGTGTTGTGCGCGATGCCGAATTGTCCCTGCGCATTCAGCACGATGATGCCGCCGTGCCCATTCAATCGTTGCTTCAGATAATTCATCGCCTCCAGCGCTGCCCACTCCGGAAGGTTCCCCGCCGCCACGCGGTCGGCCGTCCACTTGGCCAGCACCAGCTTCATAATCGGCTCGCCCCACCCGGTAGTCGAGACGGCTGCGCTCGAATTATCCGCATAGCAGCCGCACCCAATCAGCGAAGAATCCCCCAGCCGCCCCGGAGCCTTATTTAGAGTCCCACCGGTCGAAGTGGCCGCGGCGATGTTGCCCGAGCGATCCAGTGCCACTGCGCCCACCGTATCGTGCGAAATCTCCGGCGCAAACAATTCATGCCCGTGCCCAGCCTCGTTCTCTTGATATTCGCGCAGGCGCTCCACCTCGCGTGGAATTATCAGGTCTTCGTTCCTGCACAACTCCACGCCATGCTCCGCCGCAAACCGCTCCGCCCCTTCGCCCACAAAATACACATGCGGACTCTCACTCAAAATCTTCCGCGCCGCCCGCACCGGATTCCGCACCCGCTCCACGCATCCGACCCCCCCGGCCCGCAGCGTAGCCCCGTCCATAATTAGCGCGTCCATCTGCACCCGCCCGTCGCGATTCAGAAAGCTTCCGCGCCCTGCGTCAAACGTTTCATCGTTTTCCATAACCACGACGGCTTCCTCAATCGCATCCAGGGCCGCGCCTCCGGCGTCCAGCACCCGCCATCCTGCCGCGAGCGCATTTCGCACTCCACGCAAGTGTGCCTCCACCATGTGATCAGGCATGGCCCAAGCCCCGCCATGAACCACCAGCACCGGATCAGTAGCCAAAAGAGCTCCCCAGAAAGCGAAATGACCGAATAGTCTAGCATCGCCCCCGAAGCGCAACCGACCAGCAGCCTTTTCCTTTCCAATCGAAGCGAACCAACTCCTGTAGAATGTTTACGCAAGCCGAAAAGTCCGAAGCACATCAAAACGCCGGCCAAAAAATCCGGAAGCAGATTCGGCCAGAAATTCGGCAAAAAATTCGGGCCCGTAGCTCAGTGGTTAGAGCCGTGGACTCATAATCCATTGGTCCCAGGTTCGAATCCTGGCGGGCCCACCATTCCAATTTACGAATCTCAGCGAAGGGATTTGCGGAGATTGGCGGTGGATGTGACAATGTTTGAATGCACAAATTCTTGATCGCATCCGCGAACCTATTGGCTGCTGGAATGTTGCTGCTGGGGAATGCCCCGGCGCAGGAAACTCCGGCCACGACTTCACCTTCAACTCCCGCCGCCACGGCGCCAAAAGCCGCGACCGCTACTTCAGCCAAGACTCAAACTCCGGCAACCAAGACGCATTCCGCTACGGCTGCGAAAGGCCCGGCTCCGCTGACTCTCAAAACGCAAAAAGAGAAATTCAGTTATGCCGTTGGTATGAGCAATGGCAAGAGGCTGGGGGAAATTCTTCACAGACAATCGGTTCCATTCGATCCGGCCATTATGGCGCGCGGCATGAAAGACGGGCTCTCGGGCGGAAAGACCCTGCTCACAGACGAAGAAGCGCAGGCTACGATGGAAGCGGTGAGGAAGGACGCGATCCAAAGAGAGCAAACCGCGAACAAGAAACAAGGCGACGACTTTCTGGCCGCGAACAAGGTTAAAGAAGGCGTAGTCACGCTGCCGAGCGGCTTGCAATACAAGATCCTGACGGCGGGCACGGGACCGAAGCCCACGGCCAGCGACACGGTGGCTTGCAACTATCGCGGTACGCTCATCAACGGCACGGAATTTGACAGCTCTTACAAGCGCGGACAGCCGACTAAGTTCCCGGTGAATAAGGTCATCAAGGGATGGACGGAGGCGCTGCAACTGATGCCGGTGGGATCGAAGTGGCAACTCGTTATTCCCTCTGATCTGGCTTATGGGGAGAGCGGCAACCAGGGGATTCCGCCGAACTCTACGCTGATTTTTGAAGTGGAGTTGGTATCAATTGAGCCAGCGGATAAGGATCAGAAAAAGTAATTGCATGGCGGCTTCCGGCATTCGGCGAAGCGCTTTGCCGGAGCCGGATCGCCGGTCTTTTTTTGACAGCACGATTAACCACTTTGGGGCGGGCCAGCTTCGAGTCATTGACAGCCTTTCTGCGGCGAGAGTAGCGTTTTTTCAATCTCCATAACACACATCAGTTCAGGAGGCCTCGCAATGTTGTGCAGACTTGCCCGTGCCGGCTTGCTCTTGTGCGTGGCGGCCAATATTGCCGTGGCGCAAGATCCCACCAAGGTGGCACCCACGCATTACAAACTACAGTTCGAAAACGAACGGGTGCAGGTGGTGAGTGTCCATTATGGTCCTCACGAAAAGTCGGTAATGCACGACCATCCCGGCGGCGTTTCCGTCAGCGTTACCGGCGGACACCTCAGGTTCACCGATCAGAATGGTAAGGTCACGGAGGTGTACGCCAAGGCAGGCGAGGCGCGCTGGTTTCCACCCTTCAAGCACAAGGTCGAGAACCTGGGCGACGAGCCTTACAACGGGGTTTACATCGGCATCAAAGGCAAGCTGGCCGCCGGCTTGAATGCAAAACCCAGTTCTTCGCCGAGCCCCGAGCAAGTCGCCGAGATGCTGGCCGACTACGCCCAAGCAGCGGCCGGACACTAGGCCGGCGTTCTGCCCTCTGGCATCGATTTTCGGCGCTAGAGCTTTTGCTGAAGGCTCTCGCTCCAGTACTGGGTCAGCCCGCATTTTTTCTGGTGGCCTCATCCTGAGCGAAGCCGCTTTTCAGGCGGAGCGAAAAATCTCCCGCGCACGCTATTGACTAGGGGAGATCCCTCGCCCGGCTGAAGGACGCCGGGTTTCGGGACGACGCCCCTCGAAAGGGCCGATTCAGACTGCTCGACTGCACTGATCCCGGGTGGTGTCCTAATAACTTTCTATTAGGACACCACCTGATCCCGAAGCCCTTAGCCGGGCCGCGGTTGTCTGTAGTAATCTGGAACCTAAATCAATTTCCGATCAAAGGAAGTGTATGGCGCACACCGTATTCTGCGTGAAGTTGAAGAGAGAACTGCCGGGGCTGGACGAGCCTCCGTTCGACAATGACCTTGGCCGCAAGGTGTATGACAACGTTTCCCAGGAAGCCTGGAGGATGTGGACCGAACACTGCAAGATGCTGCTCAATGAGTACCGTCTGAATCCAGCGCGGCGCGAAGATCAGGAAGTGATCGTGAAGCAGATGGATCTGTTCTTCTTTGGGGAGGGTTCGGCGGTGCCTAAGGAGTATGTGCCACCGGCGCAGAAGTAAACCCCAGTCGTCCCCTGAAATCCATTTACGAAATCCGAACAGAAACACTTTTTGTGTCAGGCCCTCCCTCTTACCCGCTATACTGCCGCCGATAGTCGACCGCGGTGTTCGCGCGGCCCGCATGAGAACGAAACCCACTCCGAAAGTCCATCACAAGGAACTGAAGAAGAGGAGGCTCTTCGCATGAAGCTCGCTGCCAAAAGCCTACTGTTAGTCTCCCTCCTGGCGACGCTCGCCGTCGCCCAAACTCAGCAAGGGCCGTTCAGCCACATTATTATCGTCGTGCAGGAAAACCGAACACCCGACAACCTATTCGGCGCTGCCCAGAGCGGGGGAGCCGGAAGCACATGCGACATCGAAGATCCATTCGAGAAAAGGGCGCCGACATCGACAACGGTGGCTACGGTTGGTTTCCCGTATGCGACACCCTTATCCAATATCAACTCATCTGCAACACGCCGCTGCCCCTGAACGGCTGGGACGCAAGCCTACCCAACAATGGCCCCCCGGCCGGGAAACTGGTCGATCCGGACCACACCTACGGCGGTTGGGGGGAGGACTACCAGGGTACCCCAGGCAGCGTGCTCATGACCGGCTTCTGCCATGGGCTCTACGACTACGGAGTCTATGGCAGCAACTGCCCGCCGTACTCATACGTGCAACTGTCCGACGTGCAGCCGTACTTTGACATCGCGAAGGCCTATGGGTTTGCGAACTACATGTTCCAATCCAACCAGGGTCCCAGCCTGCCGGCCCACCTGTTCCTGTTTACCGGTACTTCCGCCCCAGTAGCGCCCAGCGATAAAGGAAAGGGAAACAACTTCTATTTCCACGACGATTATGTCAGCCTGGTTCCCCTCGGCAGCCAGCCTTTTGGCTGTTACGACACCGGCAATTGGCCGCCTTGGGTCCAGCCCGACGGTTCGCAGGTAAACGCGCTGTTGAACACGCAGTGCTATACGCACGACAGCCTGGTAACTGACTTCAACGCTTGCAGCAACCCTCCCCCGGGCGATACCGACTACTGCGACCGGGGCATCGACGGTCTGTCGTCGATCATGGCTTGGGGCTACTATGTCGAGCCGAACAGCGCGGGCGGCTACTCGTTCTGGGACGCCCCAGCATTCACCCCGGAGGTATGTTACGGGGAAAACAGCCAGTACCAAATTAATGGCATAAACCAAGAGTGCGGGGGCGGCCCCAACGTTCCTGCCAGCACCGAATGGTCCGACCATGTTCGCATTCCGCTCAATGCGATTCCGAACAACCACAGCAAGAACTACACTTACGCGCCGATTCTTGACGACATTTTGGCTTGCAACCTGCCGGCGGTTAGCTGGGTCATTCCCGATGGTAACTATTCGGACCATCCCCGGCAGGGCGGGAACGCTTCCAGCGTCGCTATCGGGCCCGCCTGGGTCGCGGACATCATCGACACCGTCGGCCAAAGCTACAGCCTCACCGGCCAGAAATGCGACTATTGGGGCTACGGCACGGGCTCGACAAATCCCCAGCCCACCGCCATTTTCGTCGTTTGGGACGACTGGGGCGGCTGGTACGATCATGTGGCGCCGCCGCCGCAGCTAGTCCGCATAGACGAGAAGCCGACTCCGACGGGATACACCTTTTGCGACCCCGAGGCTGTCCCACCGCAGTGGGGTTGCGGCTACACCGACGGCTTCCGCGTGCCCTTCCTCGCAGTCTCCGCCTACACGCCGAACTACGTCTCCGGCGCTTGCGGGGCGGGCACGCCGAACAATTGCCCGCACTTTGGGACGCAAGGCAACCCCTACCTGTACGAGCACGACTTCGGTAGCATCCTGGCGTACACCGAGTGGAACTTCGGGATGTCGCAAATCAACCTGACAGCCCCGGGCTATGCGGATTCCAACGCACCCGACAGCCAGAACGGGAACGTCCCGCTGTCGGACTTCTTCGTGCCGCAGGGACGAACGTTTACATATATCAACACGCCACCGGGGGAGGGTGATGCATGCTTCCAGAACCACTCAGGCACGGGTTGCCCCCTAGCGACCGGGTGGGTTGCCAGTGACCCGGACTCGTACTGATTGAAGCGGTGCGCTGCGGTTCACCGCCGAAACCAAGCGGCCAGCCGCTGCGATTCTTCAAAACGGTGGTACAGTGGTGGGCAACGGGCAATCGGCCCGGAAAGGCGGCATCCAATGAGGTCGACTCTTCGGACGCTGAAGGTCACACAGATCTTGGCTGCGGCCGCCATGATCCTCGCCCTAATACCCCATGCCTGGGGCGGCACCCAATACAAGATCCTGCACAACTTCGGCTCCGGCAGTGATGGCAGCCTACCTTCTGGTCCGCTTCTTTCAGGCGGCACAGGCAACCTTTACGGCGTGACGGCCAATGGCGGGGGGTCTGGGTGCGGCGGCGCCGGCTGCGGCACCGTTTTTGAGCTTGCGGAGCAGACTGACGGAAAGTGGAAAGAGCTGATTCTCCACCGCTTTACCGACGGCAGCGACGAGGCCATCCCTGAGGGCAACCTGGTCTCCGATGTGCAGGGGAACCTCTACGGGTGGGTGAAAGGCGGGTACGTAGGACAGACCGCCGTGTTTGAGCTTACGCCAGGCTCCCATGGATGGAACCTCGACCTGATATGGACGAATGGCAGCAGCCCTGGGCTGCTCTTGGATCAAGAGGGCAACCTTTACGGCGTCATGGGCTACCACGACGGGCCGATCGCTGAGCTCTCACCCGGCCCCGACGGGTGGACCTATACCGAGATCTCTGACGAAACCACCTCCGCAGCTCCTCTGAGCTGGGATTCGAAAGGCAACCTCTACGGCACCGATCCCTCCGGCGGCGACCAGCGCTGCAGTGGGGGCTGCGGCACAGCCTTCCAGATGACACCCAACAGCGATGGCACTACTTGGACCTACCACGTGCTGCACCGCTTCGGCAGCTTCAAGAACGACGGCATCCTCCCAGTCGCCGGCTTGGTTCTCGACGCCGCCGGAAACGCCTACGGCGCGACCGTGGCGGGAGGGGAGTACAACTGCGGAAACATCTTTAAGCTGGGGCTCTCGGATGGCCGCTGGAAGGAGGCCGTAGTGCACCAGTTCCGAGGCCCAGAGGGATGCGCGCCGCTGTTCACGCTGGCGCTCGGTACTGCCGGCGCACTGTACGGCATGGCGCAAGGCGGCGACAAGAACTGTGGTCCCTGCGGGCTGATCTTCAAGCTGGCCCCGCAAAAGGGCGGCAAGTGGGAATACAGCATATTGCATACCTTCCACGGCCCCGAGGGCGCCGACCCTTACGGCGTAATTCTAGACAGCAAAGGCAACATCTTCGGCGCCACTGGGGACGGCGGCAAGTACAATCTCGGCGTGGCTTTCGAGATCACACCTTAGCGCCCGCGCGCGCAAAATCCCTTGCACCCTCTGAGAATTTTTCCACAGCCTCGTTGTGACATCCGTCCTTGCGCCCAAAATCTAAATCGACGATCATGGTCGAGGCCGTGACGGTCGGCACAAGCGACTTATTGCACCTTTAAGTCCTTTGTTGTCAAGATTTTGACCTCTAAGTTCTTTGCCATCAAGATTTTGCAGACACTTTTTGTAAACCCCGCGCCCATCAAGGCTTTCAGAGGTAGGGGGGAGGGGGGGCACCCCGGGAAAAACGCGAAGATCGCGCCCAACCAAGTTCCTTTCGTGAGTGCACACAAATTTATTTCACGGCAACGCCCACCTGCCCGCCCCCGCCTGAATAGCGATTCCGCAATTGCCATTCTCACTGTTGCCCGCATAGAATCTTCTGTTCAGCCCGCCTTTCCTGTGAGGACTATTGAACAAAGGCATCGCCATCTATCCCGGCTCGTTTGATCCGACTACGAACGGACATCTCGATCTGATCGAGCGAGGCGCCAAAATTTTTGAGGAACTGGTGGTGGCGATACTGCGGAACTCGGAGAAGAGTCCGATGTTCAGCGTGGCGGAGCGGCTGGAGATGCTGCGGACGCTCACGGGGCATTTGAAGAATGTCCGCATCGACACGTTTGATGGGCTGATGGTGGAGTATGCGAAATCGATGGATGCGATTTGCATTTTGCGCGGCATCCGCGCCATTAGCGATTACGAATATGAATTGCAGATGGCGCTGATGAACCGCAAGCTCGAACCGACGCTCGAGACGGTGTTCATGATGCCGGCGGATAAGTACTCCTATGTCAGCTCGCGGCTAGTGCGCGAAGTGGCGCAGGCAGGCGGCCCGGTGAAAGGATTGGTTCCGGAAGTGGTGGAGCAGAAGCTGCGCGAGAAACTTGATCCCGCCTACAAATTTCACGACGAGATGCACGAAGTTTCGCTTTTAGTGCTAAGCGGCAAAGAAAAGAAAAGGAAGAAGAGAGCATGACCACTGCGACCAGCGAATCGCTGAAACTTACCGACCGGATCAACCGCATTGAGCCCTCAGCCACGATGGCGGTGGTGGCCGAGGCTGACAAGTTGCGCGCGCAGGGCATCGACGTGGTGGATTTTGGCGCGGGCGAGCCGCATTTCGCCACGCCGCAGCACATTAAAGATGCAGCCATCGCCGCCATTCAAGGCAATTTCACGAAGTACACGGCGGTACCGGGCATCGCCCGAGTTGCGCGACGCGATTGTGCATCGTCATGCGATTGACTTCGATTCCGATTACCGGCGCGAAGAAGCGATCGCCTCGACCGGCGGCAAGAATGCGCTGTTCAATGCGGTTCAGGTGCTGGTCGATCATGGCGACGAAGTGATTTTGCCGGTGCCCTACTGGGTTTCTTTCAAAGACATTGTGCGCTACGCCGGGGGCGAATGCGTGTTGCTGCATTCCGACGAAGTCGCAGGGCTTCCGGGTTACGGCGGAGATGGTTGCGGGGCTGATCACGCCGCGGACGAAAGTCATCATTTTGAATTCGCCTTCGAATCCTTCGGGCGCGGTGATGAGCGCGAAGGATCTTGACGGAGGTTGTGCGCCTGGCGCACGAGCGCGGAATCTGGGTGCTCTCCGACGAATGCTACGTCTATCTGAATTACACGGGCAAGAATTTTTCTGTGGGATCGCTGCGCGAAACCAAGGAGCGCGTAGTGGTGCTGGGATCGCTCTCGAAAACTTACGCGATGACGGGCTGGCGCTTAGGGTATGCGCTGGGTCCGGCAGCGGTAGTGAGCGCGATGTCGAAGTTGCAGAGCCAGTCGACTTCGAATCCGACTTCGATTGTGCAGAAAGCGGCGGTGGCCGCGTTGAAAGGGCCGCAGAAGTGCGTCGAGAAAATGCGGCGCGAATATATTGAACTTCGCGACCACGTGGTGAAGGGATTGCGCTCGATTCCGGGCGTGACCTGCACGCTGCCGGAGGGCGCGTTCTATGCGTATCCGAACATTTCGGCGTTTTTGGGACGGGGCGGTGTGAAGTCGGCGTCAGACGTGGCGGGCAGGTTACTGCGAGAAGCGCACGTCGCGACTGTGCCGGGCGAAGGATTTGGCACGGGCGATCACATCCGGGTTTCTTATGCGACTTCGAAAGCGGAGTTGGATCGCGGGTTGGAACGCATGCGGAAGTTCTTCGCCGCGCTGTAGGCGCAGGTTTCAGAAACCAAGGTGGATGATTAAGTTTTGCGGAGGCCGTCCGTTCGCGAACGGCCTTTTTTATGTAGAGCGCTTTTTATGGGCAGTCTTTATCCATTGCTGATGCTGCCGGGATTCGACCCACGGCCGTGGGGCACGCACGATCTGTCACCGATTTATCCGAATCGGCGGTTCGAGGAAAAGATTGGCGAGGCTTGGCTTACCGGCGACGATTGCAAGGTGGCGAATGGGCCGTTTACCGGGCAGACGCTGGCACAACTCAGCGAGCACCATCAGCGGGACCTTGTGGGCGATGCTGCGCGCGATGCGCAGCGCTTTCCTCTGCTGCTGAAGTTTCTTTTTCCGCATGAGAAACTTTCAGTGCAGGTGCATCCCGATGACGAGCAGGCGCGTCGTGTAGGCCAGCCCTGGGGGAAGACCGAGTGCTGGTATGTGGCACATGCGAAGGCTGGAGCGCAGATCGCATTGGGGCTGAAACCGGGCGTGAGCGTTGCGCAACTTGAAGAGGCGATCCATGAGAAGCGCGCCGAAGAGCTACTGAACTGGCTGAACGTTTACACCGGGTGACATGATTTATGTTTGCGGCGGCACGGTACACACGTTGGGACCGGGATCGGTGATTGTGGAGACGCAACAACAGTCGGATACGACGTATCGTTTATATGATTACGGGCGGGCGCGTGAGTTGCATCTGAAAGAAGGCATGGCCGCGGTGAAGTGTGAGGTCGCGTCGGGGAAAGTGGTAAGGCCGGCTCCGGCGCAGATCGCGGGCAGCAAGAACCGGCAGGCTTCGCTGGTGGCTGCTCCTTATTTTGTGGTGGATATGTTTGAGATGAAGGACGCGCAGGAATTGAGCACACGTGACGATTCGGGCAAGAGTTCGGTGCAGATCCTGGTGGCCGTAGAAGGCTGCGGAATCGTGGAAGCGCAGGGAGCGGAACCGGTGACCTTGGCGAAGGGCGACGCGGTAGTGGTTCCGGCGTCAGTCGGAAAATTTACGGTGCGACCGCAGTGGACTGTGGAGTTCCTGAGAGCACGGGTTCCGGGCGCGGCGCTGCCTGAACCGGAAACGCGAATGTGAGCGAGTGGAATCGAAAAACTTTGGCTAAGAATTCAAATTTCTATCCTGTGATCCTGGCTGGCGGCCGGGGCACGCGCTTTTGGCCCTTGAGCCGGAAGAAGCGCGCCAAGCAGTTGCTGGCGCTCGACGGCAAGCAAACGCATGATCCAGCAGACGGTGGCGCGGCTGCTGCCGCTGGCTCCGCCGAAAGCCTTTTGGATCATCACCAACGATGATCTGCGTCCAGCGATTCTGAAGCAACTTCCGAAATTGCCGAAAGCGCAGGTGCTGGCTGAACCGGTAGGGCGTAACACCGCACCTGCGATCGGCCTCGCGGCGTTTCTTTTGTTGCGCGAACATCCCGAGGCGGTGATCGGAATGTTTCCCTCCGACCACGTGATCGCCGATGAAGAAGCGTATCGCGCGACCATCGAACGTGGAGTCGGAGATCGCGGCTGCAGGAGAGAACATCGTGGTCCTCGGCATCCGGCCGAATCGCGCGGAAACCGGATACGGATATATTGAGGCGGGAGCGACTCTTCAGGAAGACGCGCTGCGCGTGCGCCGCTTCACGGAGAAGCCCGACGCCGAAAAGGCGGCCGCGTTTCGTGGCTGCGGGAAATTATTTCTGGAATAGCGGGATGTTTCTGTGGAGCGCCCGCACGCTGGCCAACGCCTTGCGCGAGCATCTCCCGAAGACCGCTCGCCATTCTGCGAAGAGATTGCCGGGACTTTCGGCACGCGGAAGTTTGCGCAGACTTTCCGCAAGCTGTATCCCAAGTGCGAGAACATCAGCGTCGATTACGCCGTGCTGGAGCCGCGTTCGGCGAAGGGCGAGCAGGCGGGCAATATCTTTTGCCTGCCCGCCGATTTTGGCTGGAACGATCTGGGCTCCTGGACCGCGCTGCACGAGCATCACACCGCGAAGAGCAGTCCGCCTGAGGGCAACCTTATCCATGGCGCAGGAGAATTCGTTCTGAATGCCCACGGCAACTACGTGCATGCGCCGGGAAAGTTCGTTGCGGCCGTGGGCGTGAGCGATCTGGTGGTGGTGGAGACTCCGGACGCGTTGCTGATCACCACGCGGCAGCACGCGCAGGACGTTGGTAAAGTGGTGAAGCATTTGGATGAGAAGAAGCTGCACAGGCTGACGTGAAAAGTGGCTAGTGTCCAGTGGTCAGTGGCCGGTAACATCGAGAATTTACTGACGACAGGCCACTGATCAATGGACACTGCATTTCCATGGCTCAAGAAATCAAATTCGGCACCGACGGCTGGCGCGGCATTATTGCCGACGACTTCACGTTCGACAACGTGCGCCGGGTGGCGGGCGCGATTGCTTCCTATGTATTGAAATATGAGGACGCGTCAACGCGGAGTCTTTCGTCGGCTATGACACGCGCTTCGCCTCGCAGCGCGCGGCGCAGGTCGCGGCTGAAATCATCGCCGCCGCTGGTATTCCGGTGAAGCTGGCCAACGATTACACGCCCACCCCAGCCGTGTCCTATGCGGTGAAAACAAGGGCGCTGCGGGCGGAGTGATGGTCACTTCGAGCCACAATCCGTGGAACTGGAACGGAGTGAAGTTCAAAGGGAAATTTGGCGGGTCGGCCACGCCCGCCATCATGAAAAGAATTGAAGAAGAGCTGAGTGCGGGCGCAATGCCGCAAGGTGCGAAAGCAGCCATCGAAGAAGCCGACCTCAAGACGCCTTACATCGCCGCGGTTTGCCGCTTTGCCGATATGGATCTGATCGGCAAGACCAAGTTCAAGTTCGCCATCGACTCGATGTATGGTTCGGGCCGGGGAGTTCTTGCGGGAATCTTTCGCGATCGCGGAGTTCCGTTCGTCGCGATCCGGCAGGAAGTGAACCCGCTGTTTCCCGACATCAATCCCGAGCCCATCCAGCCGCACATTGCGCTTCTGCAACAAACTGTCGTCCGCGAGAAGTGCGACGCCGGGCTCGCCACCGATGGCGATGCCGACCGCATCGGCGCAGTCGCGGAAGATGGCAGCTTTGTGGACTCGCACAAGATTTTCTGCGTGCTGCTGCACTGGCTGCTGGAGCGCAAGAAGTGGCCGGGAGACGTGGTGCGCGCCTTCAATACCACGCGCATGCTCGATCGCATTGCCGCCAATATGGCCGCAAGCTCCACGAAACGCCGATCGGATTCAAGTACACCGCCGATCTGATGATGGAGCACGACATTCTGATCGGCGGCGAAGAATCTGGGGGCATCGGCTACTCGCGCTTTTTGCCGGAGCGTGACGGCGTGCTGAATTGCCTGCTGCTGGCCAATGCGATGGCCGAAGAAGGCAAACCGCTGGGCCAACTGGTTGCGGATCTGCAACGCGATTTCGGCCCGCACTATTACGGCAGGCGCGATCTGCACATTCCGGACGAGATCAAGCAGAGCGCGATTCAGCGGGCGCGGGCCGAAAGCACGCAGAGCCTCGGCCGCTATCGCGTGGTGAAGAAAGAAAATCTCGACGGCATCAAGTTTTTTCTCGATGCCCCGACGAACGGCAACGGAGCGGAGGCGTGGATTCTTGTTCCGCGCCTCGGGAACGGAGCCGCTGCTGCGCGCCTACGCGGAAGCTGCTTCGCCGGAGCTGGTGGACGAAATCCTGACAGCCGCAGAGAGTTTTGTTAGGAGCTGAAACATGGCTAGTGCAACACCCGGCCACAAAAGCAGGTTCCCCACCGGGCTTATTGCCCGGTTCGGAATGACAAAAGGTCGGGCGGTTTGCCTAGGTCCTTTCTCCGCGCAAAAGACCGCTTGCTCACGATGACAATCAAATTACTCGACTTCTGCCCGAAACTCCACATTTGGACGCCGCAGTAATGCGATACTTCTAACTGAGCATGACCTTTGCCGGAAACACAACCTCGACTCCCGACTCGCCTGAGGCGCGCCGCTACAATCGGATCCACCGCTGGCTGGGGATCGCCGATTTTGTCATCGGTTCGGCTTTTTTGGTGGTTCTGCTGGTCACAGGCTGGACCGGCTGGCTGCGCGATCTGGCGTTGCGCCGGGGATTCCAGAATTACACGCTGGCCGTTTTCGTCTATTTGTTCTTCCTCGCTTCTGATCAGCAAAGCGCTGACCTTTGGGCTTGACTACTACGGATTCCGGCTGGAGCGGAAATTCCAACTCTCCACACAGAAAGTTCGTTCGTGGCTCTGGGATGAAGCCAAGGGCTTTCTGGTGGGGCTGGTGCTGGCGGGAGTCGTGGTGGAGTTGCTGTATTTCATGATTCGCCAATCGCCGCAGCATTGGTGGCTGATCACGCTGGGCGCTGTTCATGGGGTTGTTCATCCTGCTGGCGCAGCTTGCCCCGGTGGTGCTATTCCCGATCTTCTACAAGTTCGAGCCGCTGGATAATGAAGATCTGCGGCGGCGGCTGGTTGTATTGAGTGAGCATGCAGGCACGCGGGTGCGCGGAGTCTATCGCTGGAAGCTTTCGGAGAAGAGTAAGAAAGCGAATGCCGCTCTCACCGGACTGGGCAACACGCGGCGGATCATCCTGGCCGACACGCTTGCTGGATAACTACGCTCCCGAAGAGATCGAAGCGGTGCTCGCCCATGAACTCGGGCACCACGTCCACCGGCACATCCTGAAAAGCATTGTTGTGCAGGCGGGAATTACGCTGCTCGGTTTCTGGGCGGCGAACTTGGTGCTGCACTACTGCGGTCGATCATCACATGTTCGAGGAGCTTTCCGATTTCGCCAACCTGCCCTTGCTGGCTCTTACCGCGACCGCGATTTCGCTGCTGCTGATGCCCGCGCTCAATGCCTACTCGCGCTATAACGAGCGGCAGGCCGACCGCTACGCTTTTGAATCGATCGCCAGCGTGGAGCCTTTCATTTCGTCGATGAACAAGCTGGCGCAGCAGAATCTGGCGGAGCGCACGCCCTCGAAGTGGGTTGAAGTGTTGTTCCACTCCCATCCTGCGATTTCGAAGCGCGTGGCAGCGGCAGAGGCGTGGCGCTCGCAGAGTGCAGGCCCGCAGGCGACTTTGTAGTTCAGTAGCGAGTACCTAGTACCTAGTACCTAGTACCGAGTACCGAGAAAATCAGCGACTCTCCAGGATTTCCGCTACACGCTGCAGATCCTCTTCCGTATCTACGCCGACCGAGTCGTAAGGAGTCTCGCCCACGTGAGATTGAAATTCCGTTTTCGAGGAAACGCAGTTGTTCCAGTCGCTCACTTTTTTCGAGCGTCGATTCCGGCTGGCTCACAAAGAGATCGAGCGCCGATTTTCGGTAGGCGTAGAGGCCGAGATGTTTGAAATAGCGCGGTCCGGTCCGGTCGCGATCGAAGGGAATCGTGGCGCGAGAGAAATAAAGAGCGCGGCCATCCGGAGCCGTTACAACTTTGACGGCGTTGGGATTGCGGATTTCCTCCAGTGGACACGGAGTTTTGACGGTTCCCACCTCGACGGCCGGATCTTTCATCACATCCAGCAGGCTGGCAATTTGTTCGGGGCGCACCAGTGGCTCGTCGCCCTGAACGTTGACATAAACATCCGCCGCCATGGAGTTCGAGACTTCCTGCACGCGCTCGGTACCGCTGCGATGAGTGGATGAAGTCATGCGCGCGTTCCAGCCATGTCTGCGGCAGGCTTCCATGATCTCCTCGGAATCGGTGGCGATGATCACCTCCGCGAGAAGCGGCGACGAGAGCGCCGCCTCGTAGGCCCAGCCGACCAGCGGCTTGCCCGCGATCTCGCGCAGCATTTTGCGCGGCAGACGAGTGGAGTTCAATCTAGCGGGAATGACGGCTAGCGATTGCATGGCTTAGATAACCATCACAATCCTAAAGCATGGCCTCTTTTGCCCCCAATTAGGTCCCACTTTTCCTTACGGCGGGCAATGTTATGCTGTCGAAGTCACCGGGAGGTGCCAAATGAAACAGCTAAACAAGATGTTTGGGATCTGTCTGCTAATACTGCTCGGCACATCCGTTTTTGTTCCCTCCGCTTGGGCTCAGAAGCTGCCGGCGTTCGAGCACGTGGTCATCGTGCTGGGCGAGAACCAGAATTATGATGTCTCCTACAATCCTACAAACATGCCCTATTTGACCTCTCTGGCCAACACTTATGGCCTAGGAGTTAATTATTACTCAGACACCCATCCCTCGATCGGCAATTATTTCAACATGACCACCGGGTTTATCCTCACTGACAATGATGGCGAGACACCGCAGAGTTTTCCCGTCTCGAAGAACAACATTGCGCTTGAGGTTCAGAAGGCGGGCCGAACCTGGAAGGACTATGTGGAAAGCCTTCCGAGTGTCAAGGATTGCGGCGGACTTAATGAGGGAGCTTACTACGTTCGTCATGATCCGCTCGAATACATGACGACGGTCAACAAAGAAACAAAACATTTCGTGTGTTTCAGTCAATTCGCCAAGGATTTGGCCAAACACGATCTGCCTACTCTCTCCTGGATCGTGCCGAACGGCTGCGACGACGCGCACGACTGCCCCGTGGGGACGTTCGACACCTGGCTGAAAACGGAGATTGAACCTTTGGTGGAGAGTTCTTACTTTCAAAAGGGGGGCAAGGGGCTGCTGATCGTGGTTTTCGATGAGAACGCCGATAGCGGAAATCCGGATTGCGACACCATCATTGAAGGAAAAGGCTGTGGCGGCCAGGTCGAACTGGTCGTGGTCAGTCCGTTTAGCAAGAAAGGCTACCAGTCGCACGGCGGCGACAAACGCAACTACAACAAAAGCTATGATGAGGGAGACATCTTGCACCTGATGGCGCAAGGGCTAGGGCTGCCTATTTCCGATCTAGGCTGGGCTGACAAGGGGTTGCCTATGGCCGATTTCTTCTCCACCGAAGACAAATGATGGGCCCCTCCTAAGCGCGGATATTGAGCCAACCCGCGGATAGTTACGCGCGCTCTTCAAACTGGTCGCCTCACTCCGAGGGTTTTACTTCCTCAAAGTTGAACTGTTTGTCGAGTTTATCGTGCGGCTCACCGTCGACCTCGACATAGGGATAGACGAAGTAATTGAGTGCTGGGCCATCCTGCTTAGGAGACAGTGCGATGTCGCGGCCGGTGGATAACTGCACCCGATTGGCGTCAACGCTGCCGAAGAAATAATCTTGCTTCTCCTTTGCTTGCCACGCCTCTGAGATGTCCACGGGGATCCAGCCGGTTTTTGGTGCATAGAACTCAGCCCAGCAGTGATAACCGGCGATATCTCCTTTGTCCTTGTTATCGGGCAGAGGGAAGCCGATGTCGAAGCGAGCTGGAATCCCGTCGGCCCGCAACATTCCGATGAACGGAGAATGGAAATCTGTACAGTTGCCGCGCTTGGTGTCACAGGCCCACACCGCGTCTCCGCGTCCCCAGCCTGAGCCGGTCTTGTCATATCGCATATTCGTAAAGAGGTAATCATAGGCAGCCTTGGCTTTCGCGACCGCGCCACTCTGGGACCCGGTTACCTCGACCGCCAGCGCCTTGATCTTCCCATCCGTAGGAATCAGATTGTCGGGCGCAATCAAACGGCTCATCGAAGCGGACACGACGCTAGGCTTCTGATCCGTTCGCTTGAGTTGGGCGTAATCGCCGCGCGAGTATTCGCGGCGCGTGACCTCGTACTCGACAGTGAACTCTGCTTTGCCCGCAGCAGGATTCAGGATCTCGGCATACATCATCCGATTGCCGTACTCGGGCTCCTGCGTCATCCGCGTTTTAACCGGAGCCTTGACCGCCAGAATGCGCACGGTCTGATGCCGATCAGTCTGCGGCACCGGAATCCAGACGCGCACTCGCTTCGCTCCGGAGGGAATATCCTTCACGGTGAAGTTGTAGGTAAAGCGAAAAGTGCGGGTTGGCGGGCTGAATTTCTGGGCATTCGAAGTGGCTTGGGCGGCCAACTCGCATGCCGGAAAAAAAAGCAGCAGCAGCGACGAGAGAACTCTCAGCCTCATGGAAACACTCCTAATCGGCGGACATGAATTGAGATTTTAACAGCAGCCAACCCGAGATGTCAGGGCCGGTGGGTGAAGGCACTGTGTCGATAATTCGTACCCGCAGCTTTGCTGAGACAAGATTCAATCCTGTCGAATGTTTCCAATTTGGTATAGCATTTAGCATCCACTGGACGAGGTTCACCATGACGACGCCCCCAACCTCACTGCGAAATGACTTAGCCGCAGTCGCTCACCAACCGCAAGCGGCAAACGGCCTGGCAATCGTGCGCGTGACGATCGGCGCGATGTTCGTGTGGGTCTTTTTCGAGAATCTGGGAAAGGCCTCTACACACCCGCGGGTTACGCGGGCCTGATCAATTACTACATCAAGAACAGTCATTCGCCGGCCATATGGAAGTCTGTCATGGCCGTGGCGGCAAGCCACGCCGCGATGGCGGCTCCTGTGCAGGCCATGACCGAGATCTCTCTCGGTATCCTGCTCATCATCGGTCTGCTTACCCGACCGGCGGCATTTGTGGCTTTTCTGTATCTCGGCAGCCTTTGGATTTCGGAATGGGGCACGGCGTGGATCTGGGAACTGCTGGTTCCGGTGCTCGCATCGCTTGGGCTGGCTATCGGAAGCGCCGGCCGGAGATGGGGCGTTGACGCCTGGCTGTCGCAACGGTGGCCATCTTCTGTTCTCTGGTGATAGGTGGTGATGGGGCCTGGTCCACTTGAATCAAGATCACTTGCGTCACGATCACGTGCGAGTGTCCGTCATCATCCCTACCCATAATGAAGCGCAGGCGATCGAGCGTGTTTTAGCGGATATCCCGTCCGATCTCACGACGGAGGTCATTGTTGTCGACAGCAACTCGAATGACGGGACACCCGAGATCGCCGCAAGCATGGGAGCCCGCGTGGTTCAGGAACCGCGCCGCGGCTATGGGCGAGCGTGCCTCACAGGTATGGCCACGGCAAATTCGCCGGATGTGATTGTGTTCCTTGATGGCGACTACAGCGATCGGCCCTCTGAACTGCCGATTCTCTTAGCGCCAATCATTGAGGGACGCGCGGATATCACGCTCGGTTCCCGCCTGCAGGGGCGGCGTTCTGCCGGGGCGTTGCCTTGGCATCAGGTGTTTGGGAATCGTCTCGCCGCCAGCCTGATCAGGCTTCTGTATGGACTAGACATCACTGATCTCGGCCCCTTTCGCGCCGTTCGCGCCGATGTGCTACGCGCGCTCGTCCTCGAAGAGACCACCTATGGCTGGGCGGTTGAGATGATCCTCAAAGGCGCCTCAGCCGGATTCCGCGTGGTTGAAGTCCCGGTGAGCTACTACCCGCGTATCGGAAAATCGAAGATCAGCGGTACAGTGAAGGGCACGGTCGGCGCCGCTTGGTTCATTCTCAGCTTGATTGTGCGCTATTATTTCCGGCGTCGAAGAACTGGGACACCAGGGCCGGCCTAGGTCCGCATCGACATTATTTTATGAAATCCGCAAATGAGACCGTAGGGCGTTCGCCAGGTAGTGACCGTGTGCTGGTAATCATGGCAAAAGCGCCGAGGCCAGGTGCGGTGAAGACCCGACTCGCTTCCAGCCTTTCTCCCGAGGCTGGCACTGCTTTCTATTGCTGTCTTCTGGACGACACGCTGGCGCTGGCGCGGTCATTGAGCGATGTGGAAGTTGCCATCATGTGCCCGGACTCGGACGCAAACGAACTGGCGCGGTCGGCAGGCGTGCAGTTAGCAGGCAAAGAAGCGAGCGTGGTTGCGCAGAACGGTGAAGGTCTTGCTGCCGGCCTCACTTCGGTGTTTGCGCACTTCGCAGAAAGTCATCAACGACGCATTATTGCCTTCAACAGCGACAGCCCACACCTGCCTCGTTCTGTTCTCGAAGGCGCGTTCGAAACGCTGGCCGCGCATGACGTGGTCGTGGGGCCAACGCACGACGGCGGCTACTATCTCGTAGGGGCAAAGGCTTCTCATCCTACGCTTTTCGCAGGTGACGGAATGGGCACCAGCAGCGCGCTGGAGAGACTCTTATCACGCGCACGAGCTCTCGATCTATCGGTAGGCTTCGCAGATTCTTTTTACGATATCGATGTGGTTGACGACCTGACTCGCTTGGCAGAGGAGTTGCGCCTGACTCCGGCAAGGGCGCCACGCACCGCGGCGTGGCTTAAAGAGTGGGAGCTTGCGGCGGGGCATTCCCCAAAAGGCTCTCAGACAGGCCCTGGGACGGGCTGTCGGACCGGCGCGGGAGAACAGTGAAGGTCACCCCCGAGTGGAGAGTGTACTTACTCGGGGGCATGTTGTGCGTGGCGCTGACGATCTGCTCACGCCACTTCGCCGATCGGGGTGGACCACACTTCATAGCCTCTTTGACGCTTGCGGGAATCGTGTACCTCCTGGCGATCCGTGAGTTTTTCGCTACGCCGAAATTTGAACGAAGGATTGCACGGCGCGTCGTCGTCATTGGGCTTGTCTTGGCTGCTGTATGGCACATTGATTTTCTTCGTCTGCCCGCGGGTGTCGATGATGATATTCATCGCTATGTTTGGGACGGCCACCTGCAGCGACTGGGCTACAACCCTTATGTTGTCGTTCCCAGCGACCCTGCCCTGAAGGGGCTGCATACCCAGGAAACCCGCAACTTGAACCACCCGGATCTCCCGAGCCCATATCCACCGGGGGCGGAGCTTTTCTTCCGCGCCGTCACCGCGATTCACGAATCTACCTTTGCGCTGAAAGTATCATTTGTAGTTTGCGAACTCGTCATTGTTTTCGTGTTGCTCGATGTCTTGCGTTGCACCGGGCAATCAGCGTACCTGGTTCTGGCGTTCGCCTGGAACCCATTGCTGGCCGTTGAGGTGGCGGGAAGCGGTCACATTGACATTGTTGGCGCGCTACTGTTGGTGGTGTCCGCCGCTGCGCTAGTGCGCCGATGGCGGGCGACTGCGGCCGTCGCGCTTGGGCTAGCTATCGCAGTGAAATTTCTGCCGGTCGTACTCTTGCCCCTTTACTGGAAACGGGTTCGCATACGCGATGCGGCGCTGGCGGCAGCCGTGGTCGCACTCCTCTACGTGCCATTTCTTGACCGTTCATTTCTTGGACATGGCCGCATTCCAATCGGCTCGCTGGGTACGTATGTGCAGAGTTACCGCTTTAATGGTCCCCTGTTTGCGGCACTCGATCAGGTGGCGCCTCCATCGCTGCTAGCCGGGCTGGCGGTGCTCGTCGGCTTTCTTACGGCCGTCTGGATGAGAAGCAAGACCTCAGCTTGGTCTGCGGAAGCATTTGCCTGGCCCATGGCGGCATCGCTTCTGTGTGCGCCGGTCGTATATCCGTGGTATCTGCTCTGGCTGCTGCCGTTCCTGCGGTCGGCTTGGACTGTGCCGATCATCATTTGGACGGTGAGCATTATTCCTACTTACTACGTTTGGCATTTGCGCATGCTTGGGCGTCCGTGGGTGCTTCCGGGCTGGATTATGCTGCTGGAATACGGATCTATGGCGACCGCGGCTGCGATTGTCGGGTTTCGCCGGTTCAAACGGACGACGGCCACCCCACGCTCTACGGGCTAGATTAATTCTCCTGTATCCGAAATCTTGTGCCCGACATCCAAGGGAAATCGGTTCAATTCACTGAGGAGCGAACTCCATGATCAATCCGAGCCGTGCAACGATGATCCGTCTTCTGGCTTTCGGAGTGTTAATCCTTTCTGCAACTTCCTGGGCGCAGACGCGCCCGCCAATTCTCGAAAAGGTCGCCAAGGCCTATGGCCTGGATTCGTTTGGGCAAATTGAAGCGATCCGCTACACCTGGAATGGGGAAATTACCGGCCTCTTTAAAGCTTCCCGCAAGTGGGAGTGGGAACCCAAGACTGGCAAGGTCTCCTACGAGGGAAAAGACAAAGACGGTAAGCCAGTGAGCGTTACCTACATGCGCTCCGAGATCAATGACGACACCAAGAAGCAAACTGATGCCGGTTTCACAAACGATAATTATTGGCTTCTGTTCCCGTTACATGCTTACTGGGACACCAGCGCCACCGTTACCGATAATGGTATCAAGAAACTGCCGGCGGGGACCGGGTCAGCGACGCTGGTCTCGGTGAAGTATGGATCAGAACTCGGGGGTTACACGCCCGGCGACACTTGGGACCTTTACGTCGGCAAAGATAACCGCGTGGAATACCTTGTGTTCCACCACGGCGGGGACCAAAAGCCAAGCCTCGTCAAAGCAACCTGGACCGGCTACAAAAAGGCGGGACCTCTGATGATCTCAACCGAGCACCGAGGCAGTGCTGACGGCAAGCCCCTGCACATCTTCATTTCTGGCCTGGCAGTTAAGGTGGCAGGCTCCGACACCTGGGTCGATGCGAAATAAGACGAGCGCGCAAATAGAAGGTGGGCTGGCTAATTTATGTGATTTATCGGGAGGAGCACTATGAAATGGATCGCTTTCTTGCTGGTTGCAGTTGCAGCGGTGGTCGGCGTTGTGGACTCCTCGGCCCCCGCATCTGGAAATGCCGACGAACAGGCCGCTCCGATCTTCGGAATCAAGATTCCCCCCGGATACCGCGACTGGAAGTTGATCTCGGTGGCCCACGAAGAAGGCAGCCTCAACGATCTTCGCGCCATTCTCGGTAACGATATAGCGATCAAAGCGTATCGGGAGGGGAAGCTGCCGTTCCCGGATGGCACGATCATTGCCCGGCTGGCCTGGAGTTACATTCCCTCTGAGGAAAACAATAAAGTCTTCGGCCGTTCCCAATCTTTCGTGGCTGGGGCAGCCACGAACGTTCAATTCATGGTCAAGGACTCGAGAAAATACGCTGCGACGTCCGGCTGGGGTTTTGCTCAATTCAAAGACGGAAAACCCGACGCCACGGCGGCGCTCAAAACCTGCTTCCCTTGCCATGTGCCTGTCAAAGCTCGCGACTATGTCTTTACTCGTTACGCACCTTGATCGGCACCCTGGTTCACGAATCAGCCTTCCCTCGCGATCACTACGGTAGTGCAGGAGCTACCCAGCTTGGGCAGATCGCGGGTGGAGGCCATGCGAACCGGCAGGCTGCGGCGTTGCCCGCGAATGATCGGACAGTAGCAGTCAGGCTCCAGCAACGCGCCTTGCAGACGTCGTCGCCCGGCACAGCCTCCATGGCACGAGTCCCGGAACTCGCAAGGCTGGCACGCGGCGGGAAGCGTGCGAGCTTGCTCGAACGGCGCGGAGTCTAGAATGTTGACGCCCATCGAGATTAAATCCGACAGCGGCTCCCCCGATCCTGGCCAATAAACGCACGGTTGTGTCGTGCCTCGTGGTGTCACTCGTACGGTGCTCACGCCGCAACCGCCTCCGAGCGGTGGAAGACCCACCATGGCGCGAACCAGCGGCTCACCAATAGCGATTACATCGGTCTCCTCAAAGAGGCGCCGGAACCCTTCCCAATACTCTTCGTAGCTGAGGGCATAAACGTCCGATCGCACGGCTTGGTAGACATTCACACGCAAGGGAGCGTCAAACTGTTTGG
The DNA here is from genome assembly GCA_963702775.1 of uncultured Acidobacteriaceae bacterium. Classification (GTDB taxonomy): domain Bacteria; phylum Acidobacteriota; class Terriglobia; order Terriglobales; family Acidobacteriaceae; genus Sulfotelmatobacter. The sequence continues at coordinate 121,738 of CAVPDX010000007.1, read as the reverse complement.
CTACTCGCGCCACCTCCCCTAAACGCAAGTAGTTCGACCTCATCATGACGGAAATGACGGTTACAGGAATACCCAGCCTGAGGCACCGTTCTGCTTGCTTGTGAATGAGCGCCCAATTGCCATGCCCGCGCTGGGCATCCTGTTCGGATTGCGTGGCGTAATCGAGAGAGAACTCGATGTCATGGAATGCACGGAGTTCATTGTCTTCCAGAACAGCAACACTATGACCGTTGGAAGTGATGGTGAGCTTGACCGGTTTCGTTCGCAGGTAGGCCAGTATTGCCTTGAAGTCGGGATGCATGCCGTTCTCGCCGGTGCCGAGATTCACTGACCGTACTGGCAAGCGTTCCATGACCGCCTTCACTTGATCCAGAGAGAGACGATCCGCTCGAGTTGGATCGCGGTAGCAGAAGGCGCAGGCGAGATTACACTCGTTGGTAAGTCCGAGCCCGAGCGAAATACCGGCATCAGGGGTCACGCGAGATCCGGACGACGAAGATGGGGCTGTGACATTGCTCATGCAACGTCCTGCATCACCTGACCTGCGCGATGTGCCAGGCAATGGGTGTAGCGGGCGACGGCGGCAAACTCCGGTCGCCGGCCCAGCTTGCGCTCCAGCTGAAAAATCCGCTCATACTCATCATTTCGAGAAACCGTCGGCGGCAAGTAATCCGACATGACCCGTACGCCACGTTCCGCAATTACCGCGAGTGACGCTCCTGCCAGCATGTCTCGCAGGCTCTGCGCCGTAAATAGCCGCACCCTTCCTCCGTACAGGGACTCATGTCCCCACTCAGCGGTGAGATTCTGCTCGGTCCCGGCCAAGTCGCCGTCTTGAATTGCTGCCTTTAACACCTCACCTGCCAGGTTACGCACCAATACCGAGATAATGCTAGACGGACCTCGCAAGGCACTAGCCGCATTGCGCAAAACAGCACACGGGTCGTCAACATATTCCAGGAGGTTGTGGCAAAGAATTACATCAAACGACTCGGCGTGGAACAAGTCTTCGAATTGGGTGGCATCGCCGTGTTTCAGCGTAATCTTCTCCGTAACTCCTGCTTCCCGCGCTGCACTCTTCGCGAAATCCAGCATTGGTACAGACGCATCCAGCAAAGTGACATGAAGGCCAAGTCGCGCCAGGCGCACCGCGACGGCGCCGGTACCGCACCCCATATCTAGAGCCAGCAAAGACCGTGTGGCCTGGGGGAGAAAGTCCTGCAAATTGGCAAAGGCGAGATCGAGTCGCAATTTGCCCTCGGGAGTCTCAAGGTAGGCGGCGTACTTCGCCGCGCCGGTCTGGAATCGTTCGAAGTCGTCATTGGTGGTCATTTCCTTCATATACTACTCAGGCGAATTCGCCCAATCGAATCGCGGCGAAGCACTGAGCGGAATCGCAGCAACCGCTCAGAGCGTCAATGATTGCTACGGCCTGATAGCAGCAGTTGACTTCCGTTGCCGTTGTACAACCACGGTTGGCTGCAGGGTCCTGAGCGCTATCACAAACAACGGTTTTGCGCGTTGCTGGTAAGACATCGCACCGGAGAAAAGGTGCATAATGCGACCAGGGGAGGCCCGGATGAAAAACTTCGTGGCCGGAATTGCCGCGACGCTGATCGTGTTCATGTTCGGCGGCTGGGTTTACCTGAGACTTGGCTATGCGGACCTGCGCGCGAATCTTCCACCCTCTTGGCTCGAATCTCAGCTCGCCACCACCGCCTTGAAGGCTTCAGCTGCACGCCATGCGCCACAGCAACGGAATCCCATCGCGCCTACCGAGGCCAACCTGCTCGATGGCGCCCGCTTGTATCGCGACAAGTGTGCCGACTGCCACGGCCGACCTGACAATCCGGTGAGTGATTACGGGGCGTCCTTCAATCCACGAGCGCCGCAGTTCATGCAGGCTCATCCCAGCGTGCCCGAGAACCAAGAGTTCTACCTCGTCAAGAACGGAGTGCGCCGATCGGCCATGCCAGCGTGGGGCAATATCATGGCCGATAGTGAAATCTGGCAAGTTGTCACTTTTCTCAATCACCTGGACAATCTTCCGCCCTCGGTCCAGCAGGAGCTCCATCGACCTGCGGGCAGCAATCCTTGAGCGGCTGTTATAAATCGGAGGACATGCCCTCCACTGTAAGTTGACGGCTCTAAATTCATGTTAGCCGCGATTCACTCATAGGTCGCGAGATCTTGCGCCAACTCAACCGTTAGTGTCACCATCATCGAGTGCAACGAGTTGCCGGAGGTTGGAGATTCAATGGTTCGTCTAATGGTTTTGCGCCGCAGCCTTTGCTGCCGGTACTGAAATCGTGACCGAATCGGGCTCTGTCCACGCGGCCGTGCCGTGCGTCATCTCCAAGCGGTGCATGGTGATCTTCAGGCTGCCGCGGTCAACTTCGACCTGCAGGTAGTGGTAGTTAATTTCCTTGCTTTGGAACGGATCATCTTTGGCGCGTTCAATGGGATAAGCGTGCGCGCCCGCCCCGCCGCTCACGAAATAAGTGACGCCGCCATGCTCATGGCGTTCATAGTTATGCACATGCCCCGAAAAGACGATGATGCGTGCGCGCAGATTCTGCTGCCGGGCCTCGAGCATCCTGGCAAGTTTCTGTTCCGGAGCACGAGCGGAGTGTCCTCCACCAAACATCTTGGCATCCGACGAACTCGTGTAAGGAGGATGATGAAAAACAAGGAACACGAAGTCCACGTCTCCAGGAATGTGGTCAAGTTTCTGGGCGAGCCATTCTCCTTGCGCGCCGGACGTCTCATCGATTGAACTGTCCAGGACTAGGATCAGCGTGTTAGCAGCGCGAACAGAATAATAGACGCTGTTCTTGAGATCGGGGAAGCGCTCAAAATAATTAGCCAGCGCAATCTTCTGATCGCCGTGAAGATCGTGATTGCCGAGCGCTGGATAAACCGGAATCTTCTTCTCGCGCCACACCTCGGTTTCGCTGTCCCACACCCTCCAATCGTCTTTGTCATAACCGTTGTAGACGATGTCGCCGGTCAAGCAGATAAATGCCGGATGGGTTTGAGCGATTGCCTGCACCAATTCCCGACGGACGGGGGGATTTGCCGCTTCGGTATCCTTGGGATCATGGAAGCGCGAATCCCCATAAGCGACAAAGTGGAAGGGCGTGCTCACTTGCAGTTGTAACTCTACCGGATCGATTTGCGGAACCGCCTGCGAGTGCGAACGGTAACAGGCAAGACAGCCGAGAAAAAGAATGACGATAGGTAATTTCTGGAGATGTCTCATTATTGGCCCACAACCAGAACTTCGAACTGTCCTGCCTCAGCAGTCGAGAGAAAAAGCTGATGCGTCTTCCGATCAAGCGCCATGGTCTTCGCCTTGGGCAAAGTCTTTACCGTTTCCACGGCTGAATACTTGTCCGGACTGTCCTGGCGAATCACCGTGATGGTTCCTTCCCCGTTGGAATTGAAAATCAGCCGGGACTCAGGGTCGTAGGCAGTCGAATCGACGTGATCGCCGATCGGCAGCGTGGTAATCACCTGTCCCGTATCTGCACTCATGACCGCCATCACCTTGCTGCGGCAACCGATGAACAATCGACGATTAGGACGGTCCATCGCGATACTCGAAGGCGAAGCACAGGGCGCCGTCGGCCAGCGCTGCTCGACCTTCAGCGAGCGTGCGTTGATTTTAAGAACCACGCTCGCATCCTCAACGTTATCGTAAACGTATCCTGAACCATCCGCCACGGCAAACTCGGGGCCGCCGCCCAGGTCGACCGTTCCCGCCACTTTTCCGTCTGCGGCCTGGATCGCGGTCGCGCTGTTGCTGTCACCATTGAACGCGAACACTCGCGACGTGGCGGGATCGTAAATGATCGCGTCTGGTTTCTTTCCAACTGGGACTTCCGCGATCGTCTTGAGCGTCTTCAAATCGAAAATCGTGACGGTGGACGATTGCCCATCGCTCACGAATCCCCGTCCCAACTCTGGGGCGATTGCAATGCCGTGCACTCCAGGAGTATTCGCGATCTTGCCCACAATGGCACCCGAATCGACATCCAGCACTTCGACCTGGGTCCCGTGAGAAACGTACAGCCGACGCGCTCCCTCATCGACGGCAAGATAGTCCCAACCGCCTTGACCGGGGATGGGGATCTTCCGGGTGACGTGATAGCCCCCGGTTATCGACACAGCAAGCAGAATAAATGAGAGGGCAAAGATAATCAGAGTTTTCAATGGGCTCCTCCTGAGAATAGGCAGCAGCAACGTGTATTGGTTCAACCAGAAACCAACGCGCCGAGCTTCGCGGCCCAGCGCTGGGCTCTAGAACATGAAGCGAACCATGAATTGAAGCTGCCGCGGCAAGCCGGTCCCTGTATTCGGAGAAGCGGCGTTGTCGTTGTTGTTGTTAAAGTTTACGGTTGTGCTGATGATCCCGAAGGTCCCGGGGACATCCAAATTCGACAGATTCCCCCCAGTCGGATCGTAAGCGAGAGTGAGACTGCCCGGATCGCCAAGCTGAACGTGGTTGAAGACATTGAAAGCCTGCACCGCGAATTCCATGGCAACCCGCTCGGTGAGTCTTGTTTCCTTGCTCAGCCCCAGATCGATTTGCCAGGTGTTTAAGGCACGGATAAGGCCATTTGGTTCGTCGCCGAAGCGTGTGAAGTTTCCGTTCGCGTCCACGGGTGGGGCTTGGAATGCTGCGGCGTTGATCAGCGGTAGGCCGTTGTGTCCACCTCCGGGCAGGATCAATGGCACGCCTGGAATAACGTCTGGACGCTGGCTGTCCTGATCGTCGCCGTTGGGCAGAAGATAAGTATAGGCAAGTCCGCTAAACGGGCCGCTGGCAATGTTCCCGCTAAGGTCCATTCCCACGGTTAAAGGATGTCCGGTGTGCCAGAGGCCGATGCTACTCAAACTCCAGCCACCAACAATTTTTCCTAGCACACCCCTATTGCTCAGGTATGGCTTGCCCGGGCCAAACGGAAGTTCATAGACGGTGTCCACGGTCACATTGTTGCGGACGTCGAAGATACTTGGTCCCTTGTCGCAGGGAAGGCAATTTACGTTTTCCGGTCCATTCGATTCGCCACCGCCGACCGATCCGTCGTTGATGGAATGCGACCAGGTGTAGCGCGATTGAAAGGACAGGCCTTTGCTGAAGCGATGCTCCAACAAAACGCCAAGCGCGTTGTAAGTGCTGGAGCCGATATCGGACTTATAGTCCACCGAACCGAAGGGATCGGGATATTGGGGGTTCGGATAATACTGATCCAGTGGACGAACGCAGTCGCCGTCGGCGGGATTGAACGTGACTGGCTGGCTGCAAAGGTTGACAGCGCCGCGTGAAAACAAACGAACGCCACGGCTCCCAAGATACTGCATCGAGAACAATAAATTAGCCGGCAGTTCGTGATCGACAGTCAGCCCCCACGTCTCAGCGTACAGGTCTCTGCGGCCTTGCCGCTGCAACGCCCGCGGATGTGAGGCCTGTTTTTGGATTTGCGTCGCAGGCAGACCAGAGAGGTCGGGCTCGATCTGTTCGTAAGCAGGTTCCAGAGGAAACAGACCGCTGGATGGCTGAGCGACGCTCACTCGAAACGTGTCACTTTCCAGTCCGGCATTCAAGTCGTCGTTCTGTGCCGCGCCGTGATAAATTCCGAACCCGGTGCGAATCACGGTTTTGCCATGCATAGCGGTTGGGGCCCAGGCCAAAGCGAGTCTCGGATCGATGTTCCTGTAATTGGCGTTGTATAACGCCGGATTCGCCGGGCAGGGTGGAGTGTCGATGGGGCCCGCGCTCGCTGGCACCGGCAACGTGTTGAACGAACCTGTTCCCAGACAGACGCCGTGAAACTGATTCACGTCAAAGACGGTGGTCCGGTTGGTCGCTTCATGCGCAACCCCGTAATAATCCCAGCGCACTCCCGCCGTCAGCGTAAGAGTCGGAGTGATCTTCCATTCATCCTGGAAGTACGGCATATAGAACATGCGGCGCAATCCATGGCAGCACCATGGTGCAATGTAGGCAAGCTTGGAGAGATTGGCGTTTACCATGTCGGCTTCGCTCCCAAAGCTGAGCTGGTTGTCCGCGGTTTGCCCCTGATTGAGCCGAACCCGGCGGATTTCCATGCCGGCCTTGAAGGCGTGCCGGCCGTGAGTCCAAGTCAAGTTGTCAACTACTCCAAAGGTAGAACCGATTTCGATGTCAGCTGTGTCGTCGGCGAGGTTGATAAAGCCGGGGGTGGGGTTGTTTACTGCAAATGTCAGCGCGCTGACCTGGGGATTATGAAAGGGCGAGCGATTGATGTAGAACTTGGCTTCGTTGAAAACAGTTGGTGTGAACGTATGCTGCACCGCCAGCAGATAATTGGCGGGATGGTTAATGGTTTGTATCCTGTCGGATGGCAGGCTGCCGCCGTTGGGCGTCGCGGCATCGACCAGGCTTATGTCCCGCTGGGCGCGACCGTACAGTAAAGTCTTCTCGCTGATCTTATGGTCAATCCGTATCAGCCACGTATCCTCGTGCACAGTTGTAGGGGCTGGTGCCGTCACGTTATCGGCGTTGGGATCGTAGTTTTGTGCCGTGGGGTCTTGCCCCAACCACTGGAAAGCCGCATCGGGATAAACAAAGCGCGGCGAACAGCCGTTGATGCTTCCCACCGAGGCCCGCCACGGATAGGCTTGCATAATCGTGCACATCTGAGGTGAGGTGTTCAACACCTGTTGCTGGAATCCAGTAGGGAGAGTACCCGAGCCCACGTTGCCGCAACAGAACCCAGAGGGCACGGTGAACACGTAGGTGTTCGACTGCAACTGCCGTAATCCCTCGTAACTGATGAAGAAAAATGTCTTGTTCTTCTTTATCGGTCCGCCCAGCGTTATTCCGTACTGCCCCATGCGGAAGGGAGGAATAGCCGGATTGCCGTTGATGTCGAAATCATTGAAGTTCCGATCGTCGAATACGGAATTCCGGATATAGCCGAAAGCCGTGCCGTGCCAGTCATTCGTGCCCGACTTCGTGACCACGTCGATCTGACCGCCGGCCTGAGTGCCGTATTCAACGTCGTACAGAGCGCTGTTAACGCGGTACTCCTCAATTGAGTCCTGCGATATCTGCAAACGTGTCTGTGATTTCTGGGCCTGCTCCTGAATGCCGCCGGCATCGACGCCGTCAAAGCTGAAGTTGTTGTCGTCCCGTGCCCGGCCCGCAAAACGAATCGTTCTCTGGTCCCCGCCGCCGTCATCCTGCGCGAAGGGCGCGAGTAAAGTGAAGCTTGCCCAGTCGCGTCCGTTGTTCGGCAGATTCGCGATCTGCTCAACATTAATAACCGTGGCAGCCTCGGCGGAGGTGCGGTCCGCGGGAGTGAGAGTTGCCGTGACTTCAACTTTTTCCCCAGCCGCCCCCACGGCCAAGGAGGCGTCCAGGGTCCTGGTCTGGCCGACCCGCAGAATCACGCCTTCAATGACCTTAGTCTTGAAACCGGCGTCCGACACCGTTACGGTATATCGGCCGACCGCCAGGCCAGGAAAGCGGTAGTAGCCATTTGAATTGGTGTGCTGTTCCTGGGAGATATTGGTGTCGGCGGCCAGAATCTTGACGCCAGCTCCCACGACAACGGCTCCCGATGTGTCGGTGACCGTGCCTTCGAGTTCAGCACGATCGACTTGCGCGTAAGCCGTTGTTCCCAAAAGTGCGCTTACAGCCAGCAGGAAGGATATTCTTGAGATTAGGATGGTGCAGTATGAGTGCTGGGATTTCATGAACGTAACCTCCTCGCGGGTCAGCACCTCTACCGGGGCGTTCCGAGGATGGCTCAGAGGGGAATACAAGTCACTCGGGAGCCTGTACTCTCTGAAACAGAAATTGTCAGCCGGTTGAAGTCACTGACGATGCTAGACAAGCAGTGTGAAGGCGTTATTAAAAGAAGGTTAATACTTTTTCAGACTCGATTTGCCGGGCGCCTTCGGCTTTATCATTCTTGCAGAATCAGGCTGCGGACAGGTTTTTTCGATGAGACTGTTAGTGGTCGAAGATGAACGGCGCATGCTGGAGTTACTCCGCAAAGGACTGAGCGAAGAAGGTCACGCTGTCTCTTGCGCCGTTGATGGCAGCGAAGGATTGCAGATGGTTCGAGCCCACAACTTCGATGTTGTGATTCTCGACGTGATGATGCCCAAGATGGATGGATTTGAACTGGCAAGGCGCATGCGAGGCGAAAACAATAGCACGCCTGTCTTGATGCTTACTGCGAAGGATTCTGTGCCGGACGTTGTAAACGGTCTCGATCTGGGCGCTGACGACTACATGACCAAACCGTTCTCCTTCGACGAACTCCTGCTGCGACTGAGCGCGGTGAATCGGCGTGCGACAGCTCCACAAAGAACGCATTTCAAAGTCGGCGATTTGTTTTTGGATCTTACGAGCAGACTGGTCTTTCGTGAGGGGAAAAGGATCAGCCTGACGCGCACCGAATATTGTTTATTGGAACTGCTCATGCGCAACGCGGGGCAGGTGGTTTCGCGGGAAATCCTTATCCAGTCTTTGGGGAGAGAAGTGGAAAGCAATACGCTGGACGCTTTTGTGCGCCTGCTGCGCAATAAGGTCAATTGCGCTGATGCTGATAATGAACGCCAGAATCTGATTCACACGGTGCGGGGCGTTGGGTACATGATTCGTGCGGGCTGCCAATCATGAAGAGACTTTCAATCGGGTTTAGGCTCACCTTGTGGTATCTGGTAATTTTTGCAGCGGCCGAGGTTTGTTTCGGGGTTGGCATGTGGCTTGTTCTTCGGCAAAGCCTCTACAGCATTGCCGACGATGCCTTGACCGCCCAGGTTGATGATGTAATTAGCCTCTTAAAAGCGCAAAAGCCAAAAAATTGGACAGTCGCCAAACTGCAGGAGGAAGTTTCTGAGGCTTATGTATTGGAACATTCCGGCGATTTCTTGCAACTCTACGATGAGGATGGAAACTGGATCTTCCGCGCGCCTTCATTGGAACGAACTCAATTTGCACCCGTAGCGCCCGCCGCCGTCAAGGGCCGCTGGTTTCGAATCGTCCACCTTGATAAAAAGCCTTATCGTTTCATTACGCAACGAATCGTTGTGAACGGCCGCTCATTCACAGTGCAAACAGGGGTTCCCATCGATCAAACTGTTGCGACGCTCTCCCTGTTTCGACGCTATCTCTTGATGCTGGCTCCGCTCTTGCTGCTGGCCGCGGCCTCGGGAGGATACTGGCTCAGCCGCAAGGCCTTGTCTCCGGTGGACGCTCTTACTCGAACTGCGAGAAGCATCGGCGGCAGCAATCTAGGCGACCGTCTGGAAAAACTTGATACCGGCGATGAACTCCAGCGCCTGGCGGACACTTTGAATGACATGCTGGCGCGCATTGAAGAGGCTTTCCTGCGCGTGACCCAGTTCACCGCGGATGCTTCTCACGAACTGCGCTCACCCATCTCGCTCATTCGCACCGAGGCGGAGATCGCGCTGCGCAAGCCTAGAGGGAACGACGAATATCGTGAAGCTCTGCGCCACGTCCTGCTGGAGGCAGAAAGAACATCGTCACTGGTGGAAGAGTTGCTGTCGCTTGCTCGGGCCGATTCCGGGCGCGAGAACTTGCACCTGGAGCATCTCGACTTGCATTCAGTGATTGCCGAAACCGCCGACGAATGGCAGCAACTGGTGGAGTCACGCAATCTCCAATTCAAGCATTCGATTGCGGATTGCGAACTGCCGGTCCTGGCGGACCGTAGCGCGGTGCAACGATTGCTGGCAATCCTGCTCGATAACGCTGTCAAGTACACGCCGGCCCCGGGGATCGTCGAACTTCGTCTGGAAGGGCAGAATGGCAATGCGGTCATTTCCGTGCGGGACTCGGGAATTGGCATTTCGAGTGACGATCAGAACAAGATCTTCGAGCGATTTTACCGAGTGGATAAAGCAAGAAGCCGCGAGCTTGGGGGATCAGGCATTGGCCTGGCTATTGCCGATTGGATCGTGCAGCAGCATCGCGGATCCATATCAGTTCAAAGCTCTATCGGGAACGGGTCCACCTTTTCCGTCAAGTTCCCACTGCAATCGAAAGTGGCGGCTCTGGGCGCACTTGCAGCATCAGTTTTCCCTGGGAGAGGAATGTAATGCCTTTCGCGGTCAACGAATAAAGCGCTGCCCTTCACGAGATCGACTCCTTCCCCTTGCGCAGGGTTATACTTCGGAGGCGCAACAGGCCAAGAGGATTGGAAGGGCACCGATACCAAAGACAGAGATGTACAGCCGGGGCTACCGGTTTTAACTGGGGAAGAACGCGCCCGTGCCGATCCAGAACTCCGCGAGGGATTTGAGATTTTTCTTGTAAGTGCGGGTGACGGTGTATTCTTTTCCGCCCTCGACTCGAAGGCAGTATTCTCCCGTCGAAAGCGGCCTGATTTCTTCCACAAACGAACTGTTCACGAGCACAGATCGGTGGATGCGGATGAATCCATGGGTTTCGAGCCTTTCTGCCACCACCGAAATGGACTCACGTAGTAGATAGGAACTCGCGTTCTGCTGGAGCCGCACGCATTTACCCTTCGCCTGAACGGAGACCACGTCGCCGAGATGGATAAAGAGAATCTTTCTCCTCACTTTTATGGCCACCCGGAGAGACTGTGGCTTCGCAAGGGCCTGCAACCCCGGAAAAGTTCCCGTCAATCTCGCTGTTCTTTCCCCCGCCGCGCGCGCTATGACCAAGGCCGCGCGCGAAGGCTGCGTCCCGCGATCAACGCGAGAATCGCTGAGGCCTTCTGGACTCGGGACTGCATGTCCGGCTGGACCCGTCTTCAGAGCGTTCATCGCGTCGTCCTACATTACGGGATCCGCAGTTCCATCCGACCACGTGCCGGCAGAAACCATAAACACATCGATCGGCTCGGGAGCCCCATGGAACTGCGGATTGAACATGACCGGAGACTTGGGCAGATCTGCACCCCAAAGGGCCGAGTCCATGAATGGAGTGTAAAACATCAGGTGAGCCATCCAGGGGTGGTCGCCATCATCAGTAAGGTACTGGTCTTTCGACATCATGTAGCTCATGGCTCCAGGCTCAAGGGGCGGCAGTTCTTTTTTCTCGTATGCGGCCTTGAGCGCATCAATGGTCTGCGCTTTCGATTTTCCGGCCAGAATCAGCTCTGTCCTCTTATAGGTAAGTGGCAGGACGGATCGCGCGGCCGGAGGATTAAAGCAGATCGGCCCTCGAATTTTGGGGTTCCAAAAATTTGCAGCAAGCTGACCATCGAATGGGGACATCCAACCTCGCTCCACGACGCACACAAAGCCATTCTTGCCTTCGACGGCAGTCTCGTAGCCATGCCGTCCGAGGACCAGAATCTTTGCGTCGCCGGATATGGCCTCTGGGGCCGCACTTCGTGCCAAGGCGATCTCAGCATCGCGATCCGCCATAAGGTACTGTTCGATCGGAGCCATACTTGGATACAACATTTGACGATCCTGCGCCCGCGCCTGCCCGGCCACGTCCAGGATAAAAATCAGTGCGAAGCTTAGAGAGGAAATCGACTGGAATCTCTTTCGGTTCATCACTTCCTCCTGTGTTGGCTCCGGTATGTACCGGTATCAAACTGTACTTAGCACCGATGCGATCAGATCCGCTTGCGGTTGCCCGGCACGCGCAGGGACCGCAACCAGCCGACGATGTTTCTAATCCCCGCTTTCAACACTTTCGCATCCTGAGCATTCTTTGCCAGCGAGACGTAGCCTTCGTTCATCGCAATCAGAAAACCAGCGGCCGCAGCGGGTTGCACGTCGCGGCGAACGCTTCCGTGGATCTGTCCTTCTCGCAAAGCGGCGGCAATGCCCTCCTGCCATTCATAGAACACTATCGCCAAGCGCTTGCGGAATCCCTCATGAAGAGGAGACATTTCCTGAGCAAGATTGTTCAGTGGACAGCCGCCCTGTACAGTCTCGGGCCCGACTAGTTGACCTTGAACAATGCCGATCAAAGTGTCGATAGGGTGCTTGCCCCGCTGCAGAGGGCGCAACCACCGGTCGCGGAGATTTTCTGCGATGACCTCTTCGACGATGGCGTATCCCAAGGCTTCCTTGCTTTTGAAGTGGTAGTACAACGCTCCCTTGGTGACTCCAGCTGAGGCCAGAATTGTGTCTAGACCAGCACTCTGGAAACCCGATCTGTAGATCTCGCGGAATGCCGCCTGCAGCAAGCGCTCCCGCGTGTGTTCGGGATCGCGCGGCCTGGTCGCTCTGCGTTTCGAATTCTTTCTTGCAGTTAACATACCAACCAGTATGTATGGTAACCCTCGCAGCGTCAAGAAAGATCTATCACGCGCTCAATCGCGCTCCGGTTTCTTGTAGGTATTTATCGCTGAACTCTATGTTTTGGTAGATTCCCTCATCAACTCAGCCACTCCAACACTTTGCGCAGGTTCGTTAATCACGTCCGTCTGTTGACTGCGCTTGTACGCTCATTCCCGATTTCACCATGCCCGTTGGTCGGTCCTCAAACCGATAAGCCTATGGTCACCCGAATGCTATTCAGATGCCGTGGGCGGAGAGTCCTCGATCTTTGAGGACTGATCCGGAGAAGTTCAATGAGGGGGGAAATAATTCAATGCAATTAAGGAAATCGAGCAGGCGATTCGCGCTGATAGCCGTTGTGTCTCTGTCGCTGTCCAGTTTGTTGCTGGTTGCCAATGTTTTCGCGCAAGAAACCACCGGTGGACTACAGGGCACCGTAAAAGACTCTAGTGGCGCTGTGGTTGCCAAGGCACATGTAGAGCTAACCGGTACCGCTCTGGCAGGCGCCAAGAGCCTGGAAACCGATAGCAGCGGTTACTATCGCTTTGCCAACCTTGCGCCCGGCACCTACGCGATCACTGCCAAGGCGACAGGGTTCTCTGAGTTGAAGCGCGAAGGCATCGTCATTGAAGTGGGCCACCTTCCAACCGTTGACCTGACGCTGGTAGTCGGCGCGTCTAGCACGGTAGTCGAAGTAAGCGGCGCGGCTCCGGTCATTGACGTCACCACAAATTCGAACAACACCAACATCACCAATGACGTGATCGCTGATATTCCCCATGGCTACAGCTTCCAGTCGGTCATTCAGTTCGCGCCCATGGCCCGCCAAGAGCCTCTCGCCGGTGGGACTGCCGGCATGACTGGCAACGCTGGTGGCTCGCTGCCAGGAAGCGCCGGCAACGGGATGGGCTTCGGTTTCTCCGTAGGCGGCGCTGCCGATTCGGAGAACAGCTATCTCGTGGAAGGACAGGACACGGAGAATATCTCCGGCGGCGCTTCCAATGCCAACGTTCCTTTCCAGTTCATTCAGGAAGTCCAAGTCAAGAGTTCGGGTATCGAAGCCGAGCACGGCGGCGCCCTGGGTGGCGTGGTGAACGTCGTGATGCAGAAGGGCAGCAACGCCTACCACGGATCATTTTTTGATAGCTATGAATCCAGCGGATTGGACGGTTCTCCGAACCAAAGCTTGCGTTACGATCCAAATCCATTTGTTACCGTTCCCGACGCTGATTCACAGATCTACCAGCCGAAGCAAGACCAGTTCAGGATCGCTCAGCCCGGCCTTACGGTCGGCGGCCCGATCATGAAGGACCGCTTGTGGTTCTTCCTGGGTTTTGCACCCGAGTACAATTCCAGGGTCAGAACGGTGAACTTCGGTCCTTCCACGAATCCCACGAATCTGGCAATAGGCAGCCTTGGGAACCAAATCTTCAACCAGGACAACCAGCAGTACTTCGCCACTTTCCGCCTTGACGCTACCCTGACACAGAAGATCCGCGTGTTTGGTTCGTGGCTCTACCAGTATTCGCGTGAGTCCGGGGACAGCCTGCCCTATCCGGATTCGACAACTGGCCTTCTGAACAGCGGGGGGGTAATTAACGGGGGGAGTGTGGTCAATGGAATTAATAGTCCCATAACGCAATATTCACGCGGCCTCGGCTTTTCCGCCCCTAACTCGACTTACAACATCGGCGCCGACATCACACTGACCCCGAAAATCGTTGCCACCACCCGCTATGGCTACTTCTTCAGTAACTATCACGACTTCGGCTGGCCTACCGCTGGAGTAGACCTTAATACTCTAACCAGCGGTACAGGCGCATCTCCGAATTGCACACCGCAACCATGTACTCCGAGTGGCAGCCTGCCCGCCGCTCTAGATATCCCTTCTGGCACCACCACTGCCCCCTTCGATCAAAGTTTCACTGAGGTCAACGCCAGTAAGCACTACCAGTTCGACGAGGATGTGGCGTTCTTCAAGAGCGGCTGGTGGGGCACGCACAACATCAAGGCTGGGTATCAGCTCAACCATCTGTCCAACGTGATTAATCAGCACGGCAACGTGCCCTTCGCCTTCGAGTATCTTGGCGCGGGGCAGTCGTACCCGCCGAACACAAAGTTCGGCGGCGCCAACTGCGCGTTACTGACGGCAGAGTGGGGCGACTGCGCCGGTCAGTACGGTTTTTTGGAAATACAGGACTTCGCCACCGTCCTGAAAACAGCCGCCGGCGCGACCGTACCTGCCACCGACTGGAATCATGCCTTATTCGTGCAGGATGCCTGGACTGTGGGGCACGGTCTGACTCTCAACCTCGGCCTACGGGTCGAGAAAGAAAGCCTGCCTGCGCCATCGGGCATAGGAGTTAACATCAGCTCCATCAACTTCGGCTGGGGCGATAAGATCGAACCTCGTTTGGGAGCGGCGTGGGGATCAGCCAACGGCAAGATGAAGATCTTTGGCAGCTATGGCGTCACCAACGACGTCATGAAGCTACTGCTGGCCCAGACTTCGTGGGGCGCGCAGGGATTCGAGAATTGCCTTTATCCGCTTGGTCCAGATGGGACGTCCAACGGATTCTTGAACTCCGACGTCACTGCGCAATTTAGTGCGGCCGGCCGCGCTTGCCCCACTGGTGTGTCGAACATGGGAGCGGTATTCGCGAACGGCATCACTCCGCCAGCCTTGACAGATGCCGCTACCGGCGTTTCTCTGATTGAAAACGTCAACTTACGCCCAGAGGAGCCGGTTTCGCCTGGCGTGAAGCCTTATCGCCAGCACGAGTTCGTTTTGGGCGTAGATTATCAGCTCGCAAAGAACTGGGCCTTTGAAGCGCGTTATGATCGCCGCCGCCTCGACCACGTGATTGAGGACGCGTCGTTGGCCGACCCGAGCGCTTTCGAAATCTACACCATCGTCAATCCTGGGCAAGGCGTGGACAAGACCCTCAACGGTTATGCCAACTACCTGACCTCGATTGGTGATGCATACGGTCCTGGAACGGCCGCGTTTAACGGTAACCCAGCGACCCCGTTCGGCGCTTGTACCGGGTGTCCAAATAATCCTACAGCGATCCGCAACTATGACGGCCTGGAATTCCGCCTGACCAAGACCCAAGCCAGGGGATGGTCCGGATCTTTTAGCTATACCTGGAGCAGTCTGTGGGGCAACTATACGGGCCTGACTACCACCGACCAGATCGACGGAGGCACGACAGGACGCAACTCGCCCGACACCACGCGTTCTTTCGACGAGCCGTTTTATTATTTCGGAGCCAATGGCCAGTCAAACGACGGGCCACTGCCGACGGATCGTCCGAACGTGTTCAAGGGATACGCGTATTACTCGCTACCTTGGGCGGGCAAATTCAAGGGCAATACCACAACCTTTGGACTCTTCCAGGTTGCCTACGAGGGCACCCCGATGAGTTCGTTCACTGACGTGGGCTTAGCAGCGGGGGAAACCCCGTACGAGTCGACCTATATTTTTGGCCGCGGCAGGTGGGTTAACGCGACTACTGACCCGACGACCGGGGCAGTCGACTTTGGCGCTCCCTATAACCGCCGCACGCCATGGTTCACCCAGACCGATTTCAACCTGCAACATTCGATCAAGGTCAACAAGAACAACGAGCATCAGTTGCTCAGCTTTACCTCAACCTTCACCAACCTGCTCAACCAGCGCGCCGTCACCGCATACTGGGGCGGATTCAACTCGAATTACAACTCTTCGGGGTTGCAGATTCCTTCAGCAGGCTGCCCCGGCGGACTCTGCAGTATCTTTGATGGCGCAGCATTCTACCAGGCAGCTGAGACCGGGTATAACGCGCAGGCGGCATCCACCGCCAGTGGGTTGTTACTCAACTCACATTACGGCTCGCCCACCCTCCTGCAGCTCTCGCGCAACATCCGTCTCGGGGCGCAGTTCACCTGGTAGGGGAGCGCACGACAAAGCAATTTCGGGAGGCCCGCTTGGGCCTCCTTTTTTTGCCGTAGGCGCCAGATCAACTGGCAAACTGCCGAATGTGGATGAATACTCCAGGCATAGGAATGCTTTCGCGGCAGGTCAGCTGGCCCCCGGACCTTAAGATTTCTTCCCGCTTGCCCGTCGACGCCGAGCAGGAACTGCGCCCTTAACCACCGCGGGCGAGTAGTACACCGCGCCACCGGTCGTGAAGCTCTCCAATGGCTCGAACCCGATCCATCGGGAATGTCAGGGACGCGGATCATGCGCGACGGTTTGGCCCGCCTTCGCTAAGTTTCACTTTAATCTTTACCCGCGCATGAGCGCCATCAACGCGCGCGCCCAATTTGCTCGTCGGCCATTATCTTTTCTCGATGGTTGCGATCCATCCGTTGACGATCAGGCGAGTACACGTTCCCGGCGGCGCGAGGAATGCACATCTGAAAGACCACCGACTCGAGGCCTTAGCTCTGACCCAGTTGCGCCGCGTCCGACCTCTGTCTAGCTGAACCTGGCCTTTGTCCCAAAGGTCCTGCGGTACGATGTCCTTGTGCTCTCCCTGATACCACACCTCTGTCGGATTTGGCGGCCGTTCATCGCCGCTGAGACGGGGGAGTAATCCGGCCCTTGCAGGGACACATAACTTGCGGCCGTCGCATATCTCCGTAGATGCGATCACTGCCGTTGGTTTCGTCGACTCGGTCCTCCATCGTCGCGGGAGGTTCGGCGGCTAGTTCCCGCGGCGGATCTGCGAGAGTCGACCGCAGCGCGAGGTTGCGGAGTGAGCACGCTTTTGATCTGCTGGCGAAGCCAGCGATTTGCGGAATCGTTTTCCACGCTCTCATGCCAGTACATATGTGCTTCAAGTTGAGCGGTTTTCACAGGAAACGGATAGACACGGTTGCCGAGTCCAGCGTCCAAGATCTGCGCGTGTCCCTGGGACAAGGTCAGCAGAAGTTCGGTATCGCGCACCACTCGGCAGGCAGCAGAATTATGCTGGCAGCGCAAAACAATCTTCCTGCGGAAGCCGAGCCGACTCAGTTCTACGTCGATCAGACTGGGGCCGTAGCGACGCGAGGAAACCAGCACGTGGGATTGCGCGAGATAGGCGTCCAGATCGAGGGTCCGGGAGATTCCGGGATGCCCGGTGCGAGCCATCACCACAAACGGCTCCTCGAGCAGCGGTTCCTGATGAATGGGTTCACTGGTCGTCATTGGGATGTCGATGGCAAGGTCAAGGGAGCCGCTCGCGAGCTCCCCTTCCAGATCTCTGCGCTTGACCCGCGAGGTGGTAATTGACATCTCTGGCGCCTCGCGTTCCAGACGCTGCAGCAAGCTAGGAAGGATCAGGGACCCGATGTATTCCCAGAGCGAGATGTGGAAGTTGCGGCGGGTATGGATGGGGTCGAACTTGTGGCTTTCCCGGAGATTTACTTCCAGGATCTGGAGCGCTTGCCGTACCTGGTCGATCATGTTGCGGGTAAAGGGAGTGGGAATCATGTGCGCGCCGCGGCGAACGAATAGAGGATCTTTCAAGAGATCGCGCAAGCGCTTCAAGGCGTGGCTGATGGCGGGCTGGGTGAGGTTTAACTGGTGGCCGGCGCGGGTAATGTTTCCCTCGCGGTAAATCGCTTCCAGCACGACGAAGAGGTTGAGATCGACCTGGCTCAAATGCACGAAACATATGTTACTGGATTCGTAAGATTCATTTGATGAATTTTGCGGAAGTGACTACGCTTTGTAACTTGTTTGAGTCACACCATAACTTCCCCTATGCATTTTGCCCCCTCAACCCGCGCCCAAGACTACCTGCAGAGGCTTGGGACTTTCATGCAAGAGCATGTCCTGCCTGGAGAGGCCAAATACTGCAGTGAAGTCCGGAATGTGGCGGACTGGCATACCTGGAAACAGCCGTCAATCATGGAAGAACTCAAAGCCAAAGCCAGAGCCGCGGGTCTGTGGAATCTCTTCCTTCCCGAAAAAGAGTACGGTGCGGGACTGACGAATGTGGAATATGCCCCATTGGCAGAAATGATGGGGCGATGTTCCATTGCGCCCGAGGTTTTCAACTGCAATCCTCCTGACACTGGGAATATGGAGGTTCTGGTCAAGTACGGATCAGAGGAGCAGAAACAACTTTGGCTGAAGGCGCTTCTGGCCGGCGAAATTCGGTCTGCGTTCTGCATGACCGAGCCGGGCGTAGCGTCTTCGGACGCAACCAACATGCAGGCTACGGCCGTCATTGAGGGCGGGCACGTGGTATTGAACGGACACAAATGGTGGAGTTCGGGCGTGGGGCATCCTCACTGCCGCCTGCTGATCTTCATGGGGTTGACCGACTGCGCAGCACCGAAATATCGACGGCACTCGATGGTTCTGGTGCCGCTGCCTGCGCCGGGAGTTGAGATCGTGCGCATGGTACCGGTTTTTGGCGCTTATGACGCTCCCTTCGGCCACGGAGAAGTGAGCTTCCGCAACGTGCGCCTGCCTGTGGATAACATCATCGCCGGGCCCGGACGCGGATTTGAGATTGCGCAGGGCCGCCTGGGGCCGGGACGCATTCATCACTGCATGCGAACCCTGGGGGCGGCGGAACGTGCTCTGGAGCTTCTTTGCCGACGATCACTAGCGCGAGTGGCCTTCAGCAAGCCGTTGGCAGAGTTGGGAGGAAATGCGGATGTGATCGCCAACGCGCGCATCCTGATCGAGCAGGCACGCCTGCTCACTCTCAAAGCAGCCTGGATGATCGACCAACTGGGCGTCAAGGGAGCAAAAAGCGAAATCTCGCAAATCAAGGTGGTCGTGCCCAACATTGCCCTGGCGATTATTGATCAGGCGATCCAGATGCATGGAGCAGCAGGCGTGTCGGAGGATTTCCCGCTGGCGGAGATGTTCGCTTCAATACGAACGCTGCGCATTGCCGATGGCCCCGACGAAGTGCATCGCGCCCTGATTGCCAAGTTGGAGTTGAGCAAATATAAGGCGAGGAAATCCGACGCCGCGTAGAGCCTGCCCTGAGGATCACCTGCCTTTAAAGACAGGGGCGCGCTTCTCCAGGAAGTGGGCCACGCCCTCTTTGAAATCTTCGCTGCGCAAACTGGCCACCATTTCCTCCACGGCAAGATCGAAAGACTCGGCCAGGCTCTGAAACATGGCCCCGTAAACCTGGCGCTTGATGACTCGCAAAGAGCGTGGACTGACGCGCGATGCGAGATCGGCAGCATATTCGTGAGCTTTGTCGAGAAAGTTCTCCTGAGCGAAGACCTGATTCACCAGCCCCATGCGCAAAGCTTCAGCGGCGTTAATCTGCCGGGCGGAAAATAGCAGGTCGAGAGCGTTAGGAAGCCCGACGATACGCGGCAGCATCCAGGCCATGCCGTACTCGGCGATGAGCCCGCGCTGGGCGAACGTGGTCGAGAAGCGGGCGGCGTCAGAAGCCAGGCGCAGATCGCAATAGAGTGCAGTCACCAGACCCAGGCCGACTGCCGGACCGTTGATGGCGGCCAGAATCGGTTTCTCGATTGCGAAGAAATAAGAATACTTCTTCTGGAAATCGGGCGGAACGCCCTGGCGTTGGAGGGAATCGCCGCCCAATCGCGAGACGGCGTCGCTCGCTCCACCGGGCAAGCCCTGGGCGGCAACGGAACTCAACAGCGAGATATCTGCGCCGGCGCAAAAGCCGCGTCCCGCGCCGGTCAATACGATGATGCCGACATTGTCATCGCGCTCAGCTTCTTCGATACTGGCGCGCACTTCCTTTTCCATGGTGGCCGTCCAGGCGTTGAGCTTGTCTGGACGGTTCAACGTGATGGTGGCGACTCGATTTGCGACTTCGTAGACGGTGTCTTGCGTTGGCATGCCTCAGAAAGTCATACGCAAGCCCAGTTGGATCTGGCGTTTGGGCAAGGCGGATGTAAAAGCCAGCGGCGTGCTGGGCGTAGCCGCTTGTCCATCCACAATGGTGCCTGGTCGAATCCCATGCACGTTAAATGAGGTGTTACCCTGCCCAAACCACGGGGCGGCTGTGGGAAGGGCAAAAAGCGGGCTCACCTCGTTGTTCACGCTGGCAAAGTTCGTCCGGTTCGCGATGTTGAATCCTTCCGCCGTGAACTGCAGGTTAGCCTTTTCCCCTAGTTTGTGGTGCCAGCTCAAGCGCATGTCGAAATCGACGTAATTGGGGCCCAGACCCGTGTCACGGGGGGCTCCGATGGGACGTTCATTGGTAACGTGATTGTCGCCGTTGGCCTCACCTCCCGCCAGCAGATTGAAAGGATGTCCGCTGTGGTAAGAGAAAATAGGCGCTAGCTGGAAACCCGACAAGACACTTTTCTTCCAGGGGCTGTCGAACACTCCCGCGATCACCACTTTGTGCCGCTCATCAAACTCGGAAACAGCGCGATCTAAGTTGAGGTTCGTCGGATCTTGCGGCCCGTAGTCCGAGTTGAAATCCGTGGACGTATCAAAGCCTTTGCTATAGGTGTAATTCCCGAACAGCGTGAAGTGATCGCTGAAGCGCTTCTTGACTTCCACGATGCCGCCTTCGTAAAGAGCGTATGCCTCTGAGCTATATTGGTTGTTCTGTACAACAAAGGGATTCACAAAGCATTCGGTGACCAGAGTGGCTAGGTTGTTGCAGGGAAGGCCTTCGGGGCTGCCCGGTATCGGGTCTCCCCCGCCAGCCGTCGTATTCCAGTTGCGATAGGAAAACATCTGGCCATTGGCCAGGGGCACGGGGGTAAACGGTGCCAGCAGCAGATTGGTATCGAGGGCGACCGGGAGTCTCTGGGTATGCGAATAGATTCCGCTGAGAGAAATCGAGAACCCAGGTCCGAGCTCACGCTCAATTCCAAATGACGCCTGTTGCGCTAGGGGGGGGCGGTAGCCCGGCTGGTTCACGAAGAGTACCTGCCCTGGAGTGGCTGGACCAGTATTCGCAACAGTGAGGCCAGATTGTGCACCAAACGGACCAGCTACGGCGGCCGGTGTAATGCAGGCACTGTTCCCCGGGGTTGGCGTTGTGCACTGGATCAATCCCTGCGCAAAAAGCGCCTGGAAGATCGTTGCCGACCCCGCTATATTCACGGTGCTGCCATTCGAAAATCCGCCGAAGCCATCTGCGTAAATGGAAATTTCTCGATTGCAAGGGCTTGTGCCATTGCCCGGGGCTATGAACCCGCAAATCGTGTCCAAGTTCGCGACCTGGCCGGCCCCCGGCGTGTTCTCGACCGCGGATTTGTTCTTGTTCACAGCCCCCAGGCTCAAGTCGACGTCTGGGATTTGGGCGTCCACGGGTCCGAAGAAGATTCCATACCCGCCCCGGATCACCGTCTTGTGATCCTTGAACGGATCCCACGCGAAGGCAACACGAGGGGCGAAATCCTTCGTGTAAGTGGTCAGAGGCGCGAATTGCGAATCCAGTTCGTAGCGCAGCCCGTAGTCCAGAGTGAAGTTTGGCGCTATCTTCCAGGAATCCTGCGCGTAGAACGCTGTCAACGGCCGAGTGTAATACGGGTATATCGGATTTCCGAAGCCCTGCTGGTAGATCTCCGGCAACCCGAACGATGCCGCTTGCAAGGAGGTCAAGTTGGCCACCAAGGGGCTTAGCACGACGCCGGGGAGCGAACCGAACACAAAGCGGCCCGGGAAGAAGGTGTGCGACTCCGTGTGATTGCCGCGGAGTATCTCGGAACCGCCGAACTTAAAGGTGTGACGCCCGCGGTTCAGGGTGAAATTATCCGCGAATTCGTAGCGGCGCAGGATGGTGATGTTGGGCAGGAAAATGTTCGTTCCCAGGTTATTGATAAAACCAGGAATCTGCAGCCCGACCTCTGCCGGCTCATTCGGAATCACGTTAAAGCTGTTGTAATCCCACTGTACCCGGGCTTCGTTCTGCGTTGCCGGACTGAACTCGCGATACCACGCGAGTTGCAGATTGTTGTCGTAGTTGTGGATCGAACTTCCGGCCGAGAACGCTGTGAGAGACTGCACATCCGGCGACTCCTCGAGATCGTGCCCGTACCTGTAACTTACAGAGATCTCGTTATTCACGTCGAATCGGTGATCCAAACGGCCCGACGCCAGGTACTGGTGTGAGTCGTAGGGAAAAACTCCACCCTGAGTTTCGAACTGATTCACAAGAAAGGCATTCAAAGGGCTGGTGGCCGGGTCCACCGTTAAGACCCCGCTCAAGATAGCCCCACATTCAGCCGCAGGCAGGTTCGTCGTCGGATTCGGGGCCGGCAAGCCCAACTGTTGGGCAACGGCTGCGCCCACGGGACCGCTGAGGCAAGGCACCACCGTCCCCCCAGTCAGCCCCTCAATCACCGTGTTCTGCGACAAAGAGGGACGAAAAATGTCGGTGTCGGTCAGGATCGGAACCGCATTCTGGGCATCCTGTCGCAGTCCCTCGAATGCGAGAAAAAGAAACGTCCGGTCTTTCTTGATCGGGAAGCCGACATTTGCGCCGAATTGCTGGCGGCTTAAAGTATCTTTGATTGGCGAGCCGAAGGTATCAGGGTTGGCAGGATCAAAAGTCTGGCCCGGCAGCAATGCCTGGCTGTACGCGAAGGGGTCTCGAGCGTCCATCGCGTCGTTGCGGAAAAAACCAAACAATGACCCGTGTACGTTGTTGGTACCGGATTTCGTCACAATGTTGATGGAAGCGCCGGTGGCTGCGCCAAGATCAGCGGCGTAGTTGCTGCGATTGATTTGGAATTCCTGCACATCGTCTTGGCTCACCGTCAGGCGCACTCCGCCGGCATCGTCACTGGTCTCGCCACCATCCACTGTGATGTCGTTCCCTCTGCCGTTGCTGCCGTAAAACGAGAGCCCGCTTTGCGGGGTTTGCTTGACTCTAAAATCCTGGTCCCCCGCCAAGCGGGTGGAATCGGATACACCGGGCGCGAGCAATGTGAACGTAAGGTAATCGCGCCGGTCGATGGGCAGGTCGGCGATGTACTGTTGTGAGATCCTATCCGCTTGGCTCCCGCGTTCGGTTTCCACTACGGGCGGCTGGTCTGTCACCTCGACCACCGTCGCTACCTTCGAGGGTTTCATCTTGAAATCGAAGGTGACCGTCTGCCCGATAGCAACCGGGACGCCTCTTCGAATCTCAGTGGCAAAACCCGCCATTTGCGCACTGATGTCGTAAGTGGCGGGTGACAGCCCGACTACTCGGAACTGACCGGTATCATTTGTGATTGCCGTGCGCTTTAGACCGGTCTGGGTATCGACCACATTGATCGTGGCTTTCGGCAAGACCCCGCCGGAAGCGTCGGTTACAGTCCCGGTGATCTCCCCCGATGAGCCGACGCCCTGCGCGTGAGCCACAAAGGTCGCGAACAGAAAGCAGAGAAGAATGCCTCCGATTGACTTCATCGTGGGATAGAGAGAAAACCGCTTCCAGGAACTTGCTCCGTAGCGTGAGGCCGCAAGACCATCCAAACTGTTCGGTGCAAAACCCATATTCCCCCCTAGCTCAGGCTTTGTCTGAATTACTGGAAAAGGTCCGGTCGCATGTCAGCAAGTCGTTTTCGAAACGCACAACTCCCCGCGTGTCGTTTCAGGCGCGCCGCATCGGGCACGAGCGTAGCTGCGTTTCTCAGATTCATCAAATGAATTTTATGGATGACGATGTATGCTCAGAAGGAATTAGGCTGGCAGACCCGGCGGATGGGCCGCAGGCAGGATGGAATATGCCGTTCCGTGAACTACCCTCTGCTTTCGCCTGCGTTCGCGCCCACCGGTTGCGCGGCCAAGAATTCGAAAATGGCTGTTTCCGCGGCCTCGGAGGCGATGTAGCAGTTCTCAGTTCTCAGTTCTCAGTTCTCAGTTCTCAGTTCTCAGAAAATGGACTGCTAAGTTTGCATCGGCTTCTTTATTTCTCGGCTTCTTCGTTTTCTAGTTCTTCATTTTCAATCATCAAATCTACGGTGTGGCCGCGGATGGCGAAGGTTTGCTTCGTGGCTCCTATGGGTTCGAAGGTTACGCGGGCTGGGGATCGTTGCCAGGCGGGCGCGGGGCAGGCAGAATCGGCGGTGGCAGTTTCGGGAACGGTCTGGCCGTCCAGGGGCTTCTTTAGAACTGGCTTGCGGCGGCTGATTTGGGCTACTACGGCGTAGAGTTTCTTGCCGTCTTCGGAGACGCCGCAGTAGGCGGCGTAATCACGATACCAACTGGCGGCGGAATAGAGGGCGTCGAACTCAGGAAGATTGATGGTCGAGATGTGGCCGGTGATGCGGTCGACTAGAAGCCATCCGCCACGTTGCCACAGCCAGTACGGTGGCTGAGCTGATTCCTGGGGGAGGCTGTCATTTACGCGGAAGGCACGGCGGACTATGAAGAGACGGTCGGTGACGTCATGAACTGGGCTCAAGGTAAATTCTTTGATGTGGGCGTCGACCAAAAGTGGCCTGACCTTGAGTGTGAGTTGCTTGTCGTCAGTGGCGCCGGTGTTGGGAGACCACTGGACAGTGGTCGATTTGCCGAACGTGATGATGTGGGGCTTGGCTGCTGCGATCGCGGTCATGTGAGCGAGGATGAAAAGCGACAGGGCGATCTGGAGACTAGATTGCAAGATGCGGATCATTGCCGAGAGTAAGCAGGGAGCGGGTTGGAGAGCAAGGTTAGAGGTCACAAATCGAGGGCTTATTTGGAAAGAGGTTCCGAAGTGGGACTGGGCAGCGGACGGGGTTGGAGCGAGCTGTTTTGAAAGTACGGTTGCCTGTTGCGTCAATACGGCGGATCGGGATTGCAGTAGAATTATGGGAAGTTATGATTGAGTGCGCCGGCGAGGCCGTGAAGCACGCGGCGGTGGTAGAAGTGACCTTGCGAAGCCGGTGGCGGCGTTGACTGGCATGGGGTCCTTCGCTTCGCTCAGGATGATAGAGCTACCGCTGCGCAATGATGTTCCCTCACGATTCGCGTCCGGCTGTGGGCGGTAAGGGCGGACAACTTCCCAGCCTAAAGAGGCTTCTGATAAGAATATGCACGTAGTGCCCACAAGACGTCAGGCTCCGCGGATTTTGGTGGTCGATGACCATCCGACCATTGCCGGGCTGATGGGCCAGTTGCTGACGCAGCGTGGCTATGACGTGGTAACGGCCGCCGATGCTGAGCAAGCTGAAGCGGAGGTGCGGCGGCAGGCGCCGGATCTGATTCTTTCGGATGTGCGGATGCCGGGGAAGTCGGGCTATGACTTGTGCCGTGAACTGAAGGCTGACCCGGCCACGCGGCTGATCCCTTTTGTGCTGATCACGGGATTGAGCGACAGTGCGGACAAGGTGCGGGGAATTGAAGCGGGAGCGGATGACTTCCTGAACAAGCCGGTTCTGGCGGAGGAATTGACAGCGCGGGTGAAGTCGCTGCTGCGGGTGAAGGAATTCACCGACGAGTTGGAGACGGCGGATTCGGTGCTGTGCACGCTGGGACTGATCGTTGAGGGGCGCGATCCTTATACGGAGGGGCACTGCGAGCGGCTGGCATTGTACGGGGCGGATCTGGGAAGGTATCTGGGACTGGATGAAGATTCGATCGTGGCGCTGCGGCGCGGGGGATATTTGCACGACCTGGGGAAAATCGCGGTGCCCGACGCGATTCTGAAGAAGGGCACGGATCTGACGCTGCCGGAGTGGGAGATCATGAAGCGGCATCCGGTGATCGGGGAAAATATCTGCAAGCCGCTGAAGTCGTTGCGGCTGGTGCTGCCGATTATCCGGCATCATCATGAGCATGCGGATGGATCGGGGTATCCGGAGGGATTGCGGGCGGGCGAAATCCCGCTGCTGGCGCGGGTTTTGCAGGTGGTGGATGTTTACGATGCGCTGCGCACGGCGCGGCCTTATAAGCCTGCGCTGGGGCATGATGAGGCCTCGCAAACCATGCGCGAGGAAGCCCGCCAGGGCTTATGGGACGCCGAACTGGTGAATGAGTTTTTCAGCATGCTGGTGGAAAAACGCAGCGTGGCATGACTAAAGAGTATTCGGGTTGCAGTTTCCTGTTCCTGAGCGCGGTCTTAACGGCTTACAATGGCGCAGCCTTTTTGAACGGCAACTGGCGCGCCGCTGGAGACATCTTAAGCGCTCCCTGCAGTTTGCGAAGGCGGGATTCCTCGCGGGGAAGCTCAGATTGAAGGACATCAATTACAGCATCGTAATTCCGGCCTACAACGAAGGCGAGCGCCTGGGCGCAACTCTGGAAAAGGTGCTGGGATATGTGCGCGAACAGGGACTGAGTGCGGAAGTAATCGTGGTGAACGACGGGTCGCGGGATAACACTGCGAATTTGGTGCGCGAGTTTGCGGCGAAGGATCCGGCGCTGCGGTTACTGGAGAATCCTGGCAACCGCGGAAAAGGCTATGCAGTTCGCAATGGGATGCTGAATGCGCTGGGCGAGATCGTGGTGTTCAGCGATGCGGACCTGTCTTCGCCCATCGAAGAGATGCCGAAGCTGTTAGCGGTGATCGGGGCGGGGGCGGACATTGCGATCGGCTCGCGCTGGCTGAAGGCGGAATTGCAGACGCAGCGGCAGTCGGCGCTGCGGCAATTGTTTGGACGAATCTTCAATTTACTGATGCGGATTATCTTGGGGTTGCAATTCAAAGACACGCAATGCGGATTTAAGGCTTTCACGCGGCGGGCGGCGCAGACGATTTTTCCGCTGCAGCGCATCGAGCGCTGGGGCTTCGACCCGGAGATTCTTTTTCTGGCGCGCAAATTCGGGTTGCGCGTGGACGAAGTGCCGGTGCTGTGGGGACACAGCGGAGATACGCGGATTAATCCGGTGCTGGACGGGGCTCGGATGTTTCAGGAGATGCTGCGCGTCCGCTGGTATGAGGTTGAGGGCAAGTATGACGGCGGAGCAGCGGTGAGCGCGCCGGCGGTTAAGACGCTGCCGGGTGGACCCGCGCCGAGAGTTTGAGAATCACGCTTGCTTCTGTGGTTAGGCTGACTTCCGGTTCGCCGCCGCTGCCAATTCTTTCACTGCTTCGGCCACGTGCCATCCCATCTCGGAAGTTCGCGTTGGCGTTTGGCGGTCTCTGACCAAGTCGGCGGTGCGATGACCTTTGTTCAGCGCCGTGCCGACTGCGCTTTCGATGCAGGTTGCCTCGCTCTCCAGTTGAAAAGAATGGCGCAACAACAGGGCGGCGGAGAGAATTGCTCCGAGGGGATTGGCGATTCCTTTGCCGGCAATGTCGGGGGCGGAGCCGTGGACTGGCTCGTAGACGCCGACTTGGCCGCCGATGCTGGCAGAGGCGAGCAAACCTAGCGAGCCTACTACTCCACCAGCCTGGTCGGAGAGAATGTCGCCGAACATGTTTTCGGTGAGAATCACGTCGAAATCTTTGGGGCGCTGCACCAGTGACGTGGCGGCGGAATCCACATACATGTGCGAAAGTTGCACCGCCGGATAATCTTTGGCGCAGCGAGTGACTACTTCGCGCCACAGGCGCGAGCATTCGAGAACGTTGGCCTTGTCGACGGAGAGAACTTTCTTGCGGCGCTTCATTGCGAGATCGAAGGCGACGCGGGCTATGCGCTCGATGGCTGGCTCATCGTACGTCATCGTATTGGTTGCGACGCGGGAGCCGGGCTCGCCAGTGATGGAACGCGGTTCTCCGAAATAGAGTCCTCCGAGCAACTCACGGACGATCATTATGTCGGTGCCGCGAACCAAATCTGGGCGCAGCGGGGAACAATCTTCCACGGCTGGAAAACAGATGGCGGGACGCAGGTTGGCGTAGGAGTCGAGTTCGCGGCGCAGGCGTAGGAGTCCCGCTTCGGGGCGAAGGTGGTTGGGATAGTGATCGTACGCCGGGCTTCCTACGGCGCCGAGTAACACGGCGGAGGATGCGAGGCATGCTTGAATTGTGTCGGCGGGAAGAGGATCGTTGGCGGCTGCTAGCGCTGCGCCGCCGATGTTCTTGTACTGGAGTTGAAGCTGATGTTCGAAGGCGTCGGCTACGGTTTGCAGGACCAGGACTGCTTGTTCGGTCACTTCTGGGCCGATGCCGTCTCCAGGGAGGATCGTAAGATTCAGATGCATCAGGGGGTTAGTTTAACGCGGAAGCCGTCAACGGGCTATGGGCGCAATCCGGGGCATTTGTCGTAAACCTTGATTTGGAACAGCGAACGTGAGCTTACTTCGGATCAGAACCAAAGCGAATCACGTTACCATCGGGGTCCTCGACGTGCATTTCCAGAGCCCATGGATAGTTGGCCGGTGGCATGCGGATGGCCACGCCGCGGGCCTTAAATTCTTCTTGCAGTTTTTCTACATTCTCCACGCCGATCCATACCCATGCCTGGCCTCGACCCTGACCGCCGCGGCAGAGATAAATTCCGGCCCGGTCACGGTTCACGCTAGTAAACTCGTCCGAGCCCCAGGAAACGTTCTTGAAACCAAGCAGGTCCACGTAGAAATGAACGCTGGCCGCCATATCTTCTACGCGGAGGATTGGCTGGCTGTTTTCGAAGCGCACCGGCACCAGAGCGGAATTGCTCATAGCGACAAACTCTCTCCGAAAAGCTAAGACTATACACCTGGCGCGGGAACTACACGCCCCAGAGGTAATCTTCCTGCTGCTGATCGTGGTGGTGGTCGGTGTGGAGGGGTAACGGGGCGCCGAAGGCGTTGGTTTGCGACGCCATGGGAAATGGTCGAGGCGGTTCGGGGCCTGGGGCGCTTGCTGCCGCAGCGACGGCCATTGGTAGCGGCTCGAACAGTGGAGTGGCCGAGGCCGCGGGCTTGTGGGTGTGGTGGATCAATTCGAGCAAGTGATGATCTTCCACCGTCTTGATCTTGTCGGCTAGGCGGACGAAGCGGCGATAAATGTCATCGAGGGCGCGGCGGTCGAACTTGTAGCCTAGCTGTTCACAACGGATGGCGAGCGCGTGACGGCCGGAGTGCTTGCCCAGCACGAGTTTGGAGTCGGGTACGCCGACCGACTGCGGCGTCATGATTTCGTAGGTCAATGGATTCTTGAGAACGCCGTCCTGGTGGATGCCGGCTTCGTGGGCGAAGGCGTTGCGTCCGATGATGGCTTTGTTAGGCTGCACGGGCACGCCGGTGATTTCGCTTAGCAACTGGCTGGCGGGGAAGAGATGTTCGGCGGCGATGGCCGTCTCGTAGGGATAGCGATCGTGACGAACCCGCATGGACATTACGATCTCTTCCAGCGAAGCATTGCCGGCGCGTTCGCCGATTCCGTTGATGGTGCATTCGACCTGGCGGGCTCCGGCGGCGATGGCGGCCATGGTGTTGGCTACAGCCATGCCGAGGTCGTTGTGGCAGTGGGCGGAGATAGTGACGTTCTCGATTCCTCTGACGCGGCGGCGGATGGCTGCGATGAGATCGCCGAACTCTGCGGGCACGGTGTAGCCGACGGTGTCGGGAATGTTGAGCGTGGTGGCGCCAGCTTCGACGACCGCTTCGAGCACCTGACAGAGGAATTCAGGATCGGTGCGCGTGGCGTCTTCGGGGGAGAATTCCACATCGGGGCAAAGCGATTTGGCGAAGGCTACGGCTTCGCGGGCCTGGGCGAGACACTGCTCGCGGCTGATGCGGAGCTTGTATTTCAAGTGAATGTCGGACGTGGCGAGGAAGACATGAATGCGGGGACGGGCTGCGCCTTGCAAGGCCTCCCAAGCGCGCTCGATATCAGGGCGGCAGGCGCGGGCTAGTCCCGCAATGATGGGGCGGCGGATGACGGCAGCGATGGCCTTTGCCGCTTCAAAATCGCCGTCGGAGGCGATGGGAAAGCCGGCCTCGATCACGTCGACACCGAGACGGTCGAGTTGATGCGCTATCCGCAACTTTTCCTGATGGTTCATGCTGCAGCCGGGCGACTGTTCTCCATCGCGCAGGGTAGTGTCGAAGATGGTGATGCGGACTTGCTCGGCCATGGTCTTCACCTCGAGAAAATATGCCCTGATGCTTTATGGTACGGGGTGGCGGCTCTGAAGCAAATCTTATAATTGTTCAGTGATCAGTAGAATATCTTCTATAATAAGATTTACTAATGTAGATGAAACTTAACATAAGAGGTAGAAAATGGAACTTTCGCAGCTGGAAGTCTTTCTGGCGGTGGCTCGCGAGCACCGATTCTCCCGAGCCGCCGAGAAGCTTTACCGCACCCAGTCGGCGGTGAGCCAGACCATCCGCAAGCTGGAAAATGAACTGGGCGAGAACTTGTTTGACCGCTCTTCGCGGGAGGGCGTTCTCACCGATGCGGGGCAAGTGCTCTACGAATATGCCGAGAAGCTGTTGAACCTGCGCCAGGACGCGCACGAATCGCTGGCTGAACTGCGAGAGTTGCAGAAGGGCAAGCTGGTGATTGCGGCCAACGAGTTCACTGCCCTTTATCTACTGCCAGTGCTGGCAGAGTTCCGGCGGCTGCATCCCATGATCAAGATTACAGTGCAGCGCGCGCTGGGCAGCCGCATTCCGGACGACGTGCTGCAGCACAGCACCGAACTGGGCGTGCTGTCGTACAAGCCAGAGGAACCGCGGTTGCACTCGATTGTGATTTATCTGGACGAGTTAGTGCTGGTGGTGCCTCCGAAGCATCCGCTGGCGGCGGCGCGGGAGGTGAGCATCCGGCAACTGGGGGCGGAGTCGTTTGTCGCGCATATTGTCTCGTCACCTTACCGCGAGAGAGTGCTGCAGACATTTCAGAAACACAAGACGCCGCTGCACATGGATCTCGAGCTGCCGACTTTGCAGGCCATCAAGCAGTTTGTCGCCATGGGGAACGGAGTGGCATTCATGCCAGAGATCAGCGTGGAGGCGGAACTGGCGCGGGGAGAATTAATCAGCATTCCGGTGAGGGAACTGCGGGTGCAGCGCAAGCTGCGCTTGATTTACCGCAAAGAGGCAGGACTTTCGCACGCGGCTCGGGCGTTTCTGAAAGTGGCCGAGGCTGTGGCAGTCGAGCGGGCTGGGAGGTATCGGTTTCAGAGGGAGAGCTAACAGGAAGCAGGCCAAACGCGCCCTTCGGTCGCTCGTTCTCCTCAGGGCAGTGCTCCGTGGATTCGCGCGGCTCGCCCAGGTTCCCTCGGCTTCGCTCGGGACAGGTCCTTCGGGCGAGCAAAGAACGCCCGCCCCCAGGATGACATCCAAAAATCTAAGCTATGCTCTACTGATGCAAATCAGCAGTCGGCGCAGGCCTCTGTGGACTGGAAGGCAGCCACGGCTTCGTGGACGCTGGGATGAATCTCCAGGACCAAATTCAGATTCGTGAGGTCCAGCAGGTCGCGCACTAGCGGACTGGGGCTGGCATATTTCAGGTCCGCGTTTTGTGATCGGGCCCAAGTGTGCAGACAAGCCAGCTCGCCAATGCCGGCACTGTCGATGGAGGTGACGCCACTTAGATCGAGCACAACTTTGCCGCGGTTCTCGAGCACTTCACCAACCATGCGCGACAGGGCTGCGGCCTCGTCGCGATAGACGATGCGGCCGTGAGCATGAACGATCATTACATTGCCGCGATTGCGAGTTTCTAAACTGAGTTTCAACTTCGACTCCTTAGTTTGTATTCCAAAGGCAGCCCAGGCGTGCGGCTGCGCATGCGGTTCATAGTTTGTATTCATGGATTGCTCGTTATATACATAGACGCGCGCCGAGGTGTTTCGGAATCATTAAAAAAGAGTGAATTCCCGGGGGAGGAACCTGTGGCCCCGGCAATGTTGGCGGACGGACATCCTGAGAGTCCGTTACACTGCATCTAACGAATCTCACGCATTCAGGTAGAATCTGCAACTGACGCAATTGCCGGGGAGGAATCATTTTCGTGTCAAAAACCGCTGCCGTGGTTCTGGCATTCCTGAGCCTCATGCTGTTCCCAACCACATCGAAAGCCCAACTGCTGCCGAGTGGAAACGTTTATGGCGGAGTTGGTGGTGCGGATTCCGTCGATGTGGTGAACCGTCTTACGTTCCGTGGATGGGAAGGGTCGGTGGAGATGTTCCCATTCAAAAAGCGCCGGTACCTGGGAATCGTGCTGGATGGCAGCGGTTTTTACCGGAAGGGCGTCACGCAGTACAACCTGGTGCTTGGTCCTCGGGTTTCGAGGAGCTACGGAAAGTGGCGGGTGTTCGCAGATGCGATGGGCGGGGAGCAGGAAGCGAAATCGAGCGGCGTGCCTTTCCACACCGTAATCTTAGACTTCGGCGGCGGAGCGGACCGCAAACTCCCATTCAAGAACTTTTCCTGGCGACTGCAATTCGATTACATCCATAGCCATGAATTAAGTGCCACCCAGAACGATTTCCGGGGCACGACGGGAGTGGTGTGGCGCTTCTGAGCGACCGTACTGCGTCCAGGAATTGGCCGATACGGAGAAGAGTTTTCGCCGACCAATTCCTACGGTTCGGCATCTAACCCTTGCTTCATTACATTTTCAACGATGTTGGAAAGGCAAGGGTAAGATCGTTATGAGAGGAATTAGGTTCAACCATTTTTGCTTTGCTGTTGTTTGCAAGTCTAGCTACAGCTCAGATTCCCACCAAAGGCAATGCTTTTTTCGGATACTCCTACTACAACACCGATCTTTCTTCTATTGGCCGGGCTAATACGAATGGTTGGGAGGGATCGCTGGAGGGCAAGGTTATTCCCTTTCTCGGGTTCGTGGCCGATGTTGACGGTCATTACGGTTCGCAGAACTTTGTGGGTTCTGTGTGCGGGCTAAGCTGCGTTCCCGTTGGATTCAATGCTGATGTTACAGAGCACAACTACCTGTTCGGGCCGCGAGTGTCATTCTCAGTGGGCAAGTTTCGGCCCTTCGCGGAAGCGTTGTTCGGAGCAGCCCATGTCGACGTAAATAATGGCGTGGGTTCTGACACGTCGTTTGCCACGGCGATCGGCGGTGGCCTCGATTATAAGATCATCAAACCGGTGGCGTGGAGGTTCGAGGGAGACTACGTGCAGACCCGATTCTTTGGAACGACGCAGGACAATGTGCGGATATCGACAGGAATTGTGTTTCGCTTCTGATAGAGCATAGCTGACCTTCGTCGAATGCAAAAACAGGATCCGGCTGGTTGGCTGGATCCTGTTGTTGGTGCCACCAAGAAAACAGCTGGGCAAAATTCGACTAGGAGCGCGGCGAGCCGTCGGGCTCGGCATGCCAGTACTTGTGATCGCGCAGAAAATACTTTTCGTTCCAGTAATTCATGGCAGTCCACAGGAATAACCAGCCTACGCGAAGGTGTCCCATCTTCTGGAAGCGGCGGTTGGTGGTGTAGACGCCGCCGCGCACGATGCCGAAGCGCTTGCGCTCGACCTGCTGGCTGAGCAGGTAGTCCTCGGCGAAGAGAACTTGCTCATGAAATCCACCGAGTTCGCGGAATTTTTTTAGATCGAACAGCATGAACATTCCGGTGGCGAAGGGATGATGCAGTTGCGAGAGGTACTGGAAGAAATCGTTGCCGGCATAAAACAGTTTGTCGATCCAACTGCCGCCTTGGCACAGGATGTTTGTCGTAACACAATGAAGCTGCTTGCGCCGGGCGAGCTTGACGGCGCGGCTCACGACGGAAGGATGCGCCAGTTCGATATCGGCGTCGAGAAACAGAACGTAAGTGCTTTCGGCTTGAGCGGCGCCGAGATTGCGGCCGACGGAGGGCATTCCGCCCGGGATCACGCTGACGTTAAGGCGATCGCGGAAGCTCAGAACGACTTCGGGGGTTCTGTCGGTGGAATTCGCGTCAGCTACCAACACTCTCGTACTCGACATCTTCGAGTAGTCCTGATTCGTCAGTGAGGTCAGCAAACGAGGAATCAGCTTCGCCTCGTTCTTGGCTGGAATCACGATCGTCAGCTCGCTCGTGGTATTCATGCTCGTTAAACTCATGGATTTGAACCCCCTGTTCGTCAACCGTGAGATAGGTCAGACGGGAATCAACCCAGCCGCCTGAATTGTAGTAATTAATTCCGTCTTGTTGGACGTGAATGGCCTCATGGGTGTGGCCGCAGAAGATGCGATCGGCGTTGTGCTGGCGCGCATAGTGCAGGGCTCCCGCCGAGACCTTCGGAGACATGCGGAGCCAGCGGGTGTTGAGCCGGTCGATAAGCCGCGCGATCGGCTTGCTTTTGAAGTCGAGCTTCTGCAACAGAAGATACAAGCGAAGTGCCCAATTGACTGAAGCGCAGATTATTTACCTGGAAGCCGTCGAACTGATGACCGTGGATCGCGACGTGCCGCAGCCCGTGATACAGCCAGTCATAGTGCTGGTAGACGCGCACACCCACCAGGTGCGACATGATGTTGGCGAGTCCGTGATCGT
The DNA here is from genome assembly GCA_963702775.1 of uncultured Acidobacteriaceae bacterium. GTDB lineage: Bacteria > Acidobacteriota > Terriglobia > Terriglobales > Acidobacteriaceae > Sulfotelmatobacter. The sequence goes on along the minus strand of CAVPDX010000007.1, from coordinate 87,202 downwards.
GATTGCCTTCCACCCACACAACTTCGATATTGCGCTTGGGGTTGGAGAGCTTGCGGATGTAGCCGAGGAACTTCCAGTGTTCTTTGGTGAGGCGGGCGAAGTTGAGGTCGGCAAAGATGTCGCCCAGCAGGATCAACCGCTGAAAACGGTTTTCCTTGAGCACGCGCGTGGCTTCACGGGCGTGACTAGTCTCTGCACCGAGGTGCAGGTCGGAAAGGATCAGCGTGTTGTAGACATGCAGATCCACAGTTTAGTTGTAGCAGGAGAATGTTACGGGGTGATGAAACATGCATCAAAATCGGTGCATGGTAACTACAGAAGTAACCGGAGTAACCTGTCAGTAAATAAAGGATTTAACCAGCCAGCCCGCCGAACTGTTGCAGTAGTGTGAATACGGAATGTCCTTCACGTACACTGAACTGCCCTTTGAAAACCATCGGACACATTCTGGCGAAGTACACAGCGTGGATTTTGCATCTGCTCACTCCGCTCGGCATTTGGGGTGTGTTTGCGATCGCATTCGCTGATTCGGCCTTGCTGGGCATGCCGGTGGATGCGATTGTGGCCTACTACGTTTACCAGGATCACCGGCATCTGCTTTTCTATGTGGTCATGGCTTCGCTCGGGTCGATGGTCGGCAGCATTCCGCTTTATATCATTGGGTATCTCGGTGGGGAAAAGGTACTGCGCAAGCGGATTTCGGAAGAACGTTTTCTGGAGATTCACGGTTCGTTTGAGCGTCACGAATTCTGGGCTCTGATGTTTCCCGGCATGCTGCCGCCGCCCATGCCATTCAAGATCTTCGTGCTGGGGGCGGCGGTGTTTGAGATGCGGTTCCGCGACTTTCTGGCGGCGATTTTCGCAGGAAGGTTCGTGCGCTTTCTGGTGCTTTCGTTGCTCGTCCTGTCGTTTGGGCCCCAGATTGTGGGAGTGATAGGGACACTTTTCCGCCAGCATATCTATTGGGTGTTGGCGGCGGTGGGTTTGGGAATAATGGTTTGGCTGCTGGTTTGGTGGAGAATGCGTCGGGGAGGGATCGCTAACCGGCGGGCTGCATAGAATCTCGACTCGCTGGACAGCCATGCGGCATCCCCAAATTTTCTTAAGTTCTCTATGCGGCGGCGATGTGGTCGCCGGATGACTTGTGCATCCAGCCGGCAAGGGCGTGCAGGAACACCGGGGTTCCGAACATTGCGATCGAGAAGAACAGATCGCTCTCCACGGTTCCGCGGAAGAATGGAAGCCCTGCGGCGTAGGACATCATCAAGCCACTGAATGTCTTCGGATACATTTCCCAAGCGGCCCATACTGCAAAATTGCTGATCAGGAAGAATGAAACCGAACTGGCTAAGGCAGCGCCCACCACGCGGACCGGCCCGGACTTCTCACGAAGATTCGTTCCCAGCCAGAGGATGACTGCGTACCACGCCCAGGTAACCAGATGATCCCAGGAGAAAGTGTAGGAGTAGATGAACTTGGTGAGGACAACATCGGTTGCCGCCAGCAATACCAGCGGAATCCACATCTGACGCTTTGAACCGCGGGCTCCGAAAAACAGCAGCGATGCTGCCACGGGAGTGAAGTGCCAGGCGTGCGGCAGGATATTGAACGGGCCTGCGAACGGCAGGAAACGAACGGCAATCGCAAGAAGTACAAATAGATAGGGCAGCATGAGCACCTCGGGACTGAATCATTATTCTGGGCGCGCGGAGGGGAGTACGTCAAGGGCGGAGACGTCGTTGATCTGGACCGAGCGGCGGCGCTACAAGATCTTAGTCTGGTTCCGGGAACTCCTTTTGATTCTTGCCGGAACCGAAGATGTCGGCGACGACGTGGAGGTTTTTGTCGAGTTGAACACCTGCGCCGAGTGCACGGCGCGGTTCGCTCCGGCGGTTCAAGAAACTGGGCAACTGCACGAACCGCAAATCCTGGAAGTTCACGATATAACCGCCTTCCGGAGGGTCGAGCGTTTCTGTCTCGGTGATCGGGTACTGTGCCCAGTCGAGGTAGACGCGTCCGAGGTAAGACTTCTTCGCAGCCAGCGTGATCGGGGTTTCCTCGGGCTTGTAGCGGATGTCGAGTCGGCCTTGGGGATCGACCTCGGGTTGCAGAGAGTCTACCGGGGCGAGGGCAAAGAAAGCTGGGGTCTCGACCACGCCATACCAGCGGAACGGATCGGTCATCGCGGGATATGCGGAAACGCGCAGCGGGTCTGAACCCTGGTAAGTACGAGCGGCAAGTGCATTGACGGCGCGCCGATGCTCGAAGTCGCGCAAGCCCCACAGCAAGACGACTCCCACGAGCGCGAGCGTGGCGGCGAGCCGGCCGCGCGGACCACGGGCGCGCGCGCCGATTTCCGTGTCAATCAGTGAGAACAACGATGGAACGATCAATCCGAGGAGCAGGATAACGAACATGACTGGCTCGAAGATGAAGACGATGTCCCATGAATACCACTTTTCGGAGAGTGGCCAGAACGGGCGGACTCCGTAGTTATTGGTGAAGTCGAGAAGGATGTGACTGAGGCCGGCCAAGCAAGCATAGAAGAAAAGCAGTCCCCAGCGCGGCGGGAGGTTCGGATCTTTCAACCTGCGTCCGCGCAAACGCCAGATCAAATAAACGAAGCCAACCACCACAGCAGCGTCGAGTGGTACTCCAAGGAAGGAGTGGGTGAAACCGCGATGATGCGCGAACCCGAACGCAGGTCCACCGAAGCGGCTGAGGACGTCGAGGTCGGGCGCCTCGGCTGCCAGCGTGACGGTGAGCGTCGCCAGTGCAGTGTAGCGGTTGAGTCCGGCGCGGCCCATGCATGCACCGGTCAGGAAATGGGTGACGGGTTCCAAGTGTTAATGAAGTTACTTGGACTCGCATCTTGGCGCAAGGTCGCAAAAAAGTCTCTCGGGAGGTTTTAGCGGGAAGGCGCCAGCAGGGTCAGCGCGTCCGGCACGATGGTGATTTCCGCAGGCAGCGTACCCACCAGTTCGCCATCCGCCTCAACATAGACGGTTGACTGCGCTTGTGGTGAAGCCTCAGGAGAAGCTGACGCTCGCCGGCACTGGCACGAAACTCGTTCGGTGTATGCCAGATCGATGCCGGGAATCTTCCAGTTGCGCCGCAGCAATCCGCGCGTGACATAAACAAGATAGGCCAGGCGACTGGCTGTGCCGCAAAAAACCAGCCGCAGATCGTCGCGCTCAAGAGCGGCTCCTGGAGCCAGCTCTTGCAGCACTCCGCCAAAATTTCGAATGCGGACGGCCATCAACTCCGTGACGTCGGCACAGCGTGGCTCGCCTGAACCGGTCTCGGAAAATTCAACCAGAAAGCGGGTCATGGGATGCGTGAACCAAAGCTGCCAGGCTTTGGCGTAATAGGCAGCCATGCCCATACGCTGCTTGGTGCAAGTGCGGAGCTTGTAGAAAAGGTGGGCATCTACGCCGGCTCCCGCCGCGACAACGAAGAAGCGATCGCGGGGTTGGCCTTCGAGATCGAGACACTGTATCCGGCCCAGCGCAATCCGACGAGGCGTGGCCCCGAGAGCGGCCCGCGCCGCCGCCGCGATATTCATGGGCAGGCCGAGGTCGTGGGCCAGGGCGTTGGCCGTGCCCATGGGCAGAATCGCGAGGGCAGCCCTCGTATTCGCAAGCACCTGGATGACGTTGTGGATGGTGCCATCGCCACCACAGGCAAAAATGCTATCGAAACCCGCCTGGATGGCTTGCCGCGCCTTCTCCTTGGCATGGGTGCGCGAGTCGGCGAGGATGAGTTGGGCTTCGACGTTCGCGCCGCGGAGCAATGCCAGCACGGATTCCAACTCCGCCTGGCGCCGCCGCGCGCGGCTGCCGCCGGAATCAGGGTTATAGAGTAAAGCCGCCTTGCGCATGTCAGGATCGAAGCTGGATTGTACCTGAGCCTCGGGCGCAAGAGAGTGCAGAGCATCAGCTTCCGCCTATAATCTTTGCGATGCCTGGCTCAACCAAAGACATCGAAAAAAAGATCGAATCGCTGCGTGAAAAGATTCGCCACCACGAATACCTGTATTACGTTCTCGACAATCCTGAGATCAGCGACGCCGAGTTCGACAAGCTGATGCAGCAGTTGAAGGATCTGGAGGCGCAGCATCCGGATTTGGTCACGGCGGATTCGCCGACACAGCGCGTTGGCGGCAAGCCGCGCGAGGGATTCGTCAAAGCTCCGCACTCTTCACCGATGTTGTCGCTCGACAACACTTACAGCGAGGAAGAATTGCGAGCCTGGGAACGCCGCGTACACGAACTTAGCGGCCGGAGCGATGTGGATTATGTTTGCGAGCTGAAACTCGATGGCATGTCGCTGGCGCTGACTTACGAAGATGGAAAGCTGGTGCGCGGCATCACTCGCGGGGATGGAAGCATCGGCGAGGATGTGACGCTGAACGTGCGCACGGTGCGTTCGGTCCCGCTTTCAATTCCGAAAGAGAAGCTGAAAAAGGCCGGCGTTCCCCTGGATTTTGAAGTGCGGGGCGAATTGCTGATGCCCACCGCTGCTTTCAAAAAACTAAACGCTGAGCGCGAGCGCAACGGCCTCGCCACTTTTGCCAATCCGCGCAATTTTACGGCTGGCACAGTCCGGCAGCTTGACGCCAACGTAACCGCTCAACGTCGTCTGGATTTTTTCCCCTACTTTCTTTTAATAAACGGGCGAACTTACTTCGATCATCAGTGGAAAACGCTCGGCGCTCTTAAAGACGCCGGTTTCAAGGTGAATCCACACCGCAAGCTTGTGCATTCAATGGATGACGTTTGGGCGTTTATCCAGGAGTGGGAAGGCAAACGGGATTCATTGGAATATGAGATCGACGGAATTGTAGTGAAAGTCGACCGAACGTCTCTGCAGGACGAGCTCGGCTTTACCGGCAAAGCTCCGCGGTGGGCGATTGCCTATAAGTACGCGGCGCGCGGTGGTGTTACGAAATTAGAAAGCATTCGCTGGCAAACCGGCCGTACCGGCAAACTAACGCCGGTTGCAGAGTTGGCTCCAATTCCAATCGGCGGCACGACGGTTCGCAACGCCACACTGCACAACATGGATGAAATCCAACGTCTTGGCGTAAAGATTGGTGACTGGGTGCGAGTCGAGCGTGGCGGCGATGTGATTCCTAAGATCGTCGAGGTTGATAAGGAGCATCCACGCGGCACAAAAGAAATCAAAGAACCTGAGAAATGCTCCGTTTGCGGCACCAAAGTTGTCCGCGCCGAAGGCGAAGTTGATTACCGCTGCGTCAACGCAAACTGCCCCGCTAAGTTGATGGGCACGATTCTGCATTTCGCCTCTCGTGGTGTGATGAACATCGACGGTATGGGCGAGTCCCTGGTCAACCAGTTGATCGAGCGTGGCTTGGTCAAAAATGTCGCCGACATCTACGACCTCACGAAGGAAAACTTGCTCGGTCTGGAACGCTTCGCCGACAAATCGGCGCAGAACATTCTCGATGAAATCGAGAACTCGAAGAAGCTGCCGCTGGAGCGAGTCATCTACGGGCTCGGCATTCGAATGGTCGGCGAACGGACGGCGCAATTTCTCGCTGAGCATTTTGGATCGATGGAAACTTTAGAAAAGGCCAGCGTGGAGGAGTTGCAGAATGTGAACGAAGTTGGTCCGCGTATCGCTGAGAGTATTGTGGAATTCTTCAGTATCGCGGCAAATCGCAAACTGGTCGAACGGTTGCGCGAAGCTGGGCTTACCTTAACCGGCCAGAAAAAACAACGCGGGACGAAGCTTGCCGGGAAGACGTTTGTGTTGACTGGAACGCTGGCGCATTTCACACGCGATGAGGCGAAGAAGATGATCGAAAACGCTGGCGGGAAGGTTACCGTTTCGGTCAGCAAGAAGACGGACTACATGGTGGCGGGAGCGGATGCAGGTTCGAAGCTGGATAAGGCCAAGGAATTGGGGGTGAAGGTGATCGACGAGGGAGAAATGAAACGCATTGTCGGTAGCTAGCAGCTTACGAATTCAGCGCTTTCGTCATTCTTTTCCACGTTTCATCCAGCGTTTCCGGCAGAATCCTCGTCTCGCAAACCACGGACACAAAGTTCGCATCGGCGACCCAGCGCGGCAGGACGTGCATGTGGATGTGTCCGGCGATGCCGGCGCCGGCGGCCTTGCCGATGTTCATGCCGAGATTGATGCCGTCGGGGTGGTAGAGTTCGCGCAGGACGGACTCCATGCGCTGCGAGAGGGCGATCATTTCGTTCGCGGCTTCTGGCGTGAGTTTCTGCAGTTCGTCGAGGTGCGCGTAGGGGACGATCATCACGTGGCCGGGCGTGTAGGGAAACGTATTCAGGATAACGAAGCAATGCTGGCCGCGATAGACGATGTAAGTCTTGGCATCGTCGTGAGCCTTGACGGCGTCGCAGAAGACGCAGCCCGCCTTCTTTTCTGATGAAGAGACGTAGGTGTAGCGCCACGGGGTCCAGAGGTAATCCATAACTAGGCAGGGTAGCAGATGGCGGGCAGGCGCGGCATCTGGGACGCCGCGAGAATGCTATTGCACCTAGCCTTTAATACCCCTTCAAAGCACTGATGGTGCTTACTGCGACCCGTACTGAGGATACGCTGGCACTGGTCCAAGGTTACGAGGCTCCGAGCACTCCATGTTGCAACAAAAGCGCCTCCCTCGAATGCAGTTTCTTGCAGAGGTGAACCGAACTCCTACAAACTTTCGACTGTTGACTTAGCTCCATATGAATAGGCGGTTAAAGGTTTCATCGAAAGCGTGCTCCTTTGCATGATTGCGTTTGACACTGTTTGCGAGGCGTTGCTATAGTCGAGGAGTTCCCTTTGGACGCGGGTTTCTGTGAAACGTCCGGCAGCTGGGATTGTCAAAGCTCACTCGCCAGGGTGAGCCCACCACAACCAACGACTCACACCAGCAGTCCGCCAAGCAGGGCCCGTATCCTCCCCGCACTGAGTGCGAGGCACAGACGAGAGGCAAAACCTTGTTCGACGAAACCACCCATCACTCCGATTCCGCCACCGCCGTCGTAACCGAAACAGAACCGACGGCTACTGAACCCATTTCAACCGAACAGAGCTTGACTGAGCAAAGCTTGACTCAGCAGGATCAGGCTCCGGTTGCAACCACCACTCCAACAATGGCTGCTGAGGAAGCGCCGCGTCCGGCGCCCGCCGCGGCGGACGACAAGCATGCCAGTGAAGACTTTGCCTCCGCGCTCGAGAACTTCACCACTGAAACTGAAGAGTCCGTGGGAGAAGACCGCGTTATCAAGGGCACGGTGCTGAAGCTCACCGCGACGCATGTGGTGGTCGACATCGGCACCAAGTCGGAAGGCATGTTGCCGCTTTCGGAAGTGCTGGATCGTGAGGGCAATCCGAAGGTGAAGCCGGGTGACGAAATCGAGGTGATGCGGGAGAAAGGGCAAACCGAGGAAGGCTATATCAATCTCTCGCACCAAAAGGCGGCGCGCATTCACGCCTGGGACGAGATTGAAAAAGCTCATCACGAGAAGCGGCCGATGAGCGCTGTCGTGATTGAGCGTACCAAGGGCGGGCTGACTGTCGATATCCTCGGCGCGCATGCGTTTCTGCCGGGCTCACAAGTGGATCTGCGGCCGATCCGGAATCTGGACGGCATGAAGGGCCAGACGCTCGAAGTCACGATCATCAAGGTCAACAAGAAGCGCGGCAACATCGTGGTCTCGCGCAAGGAATTGCTCGAAGGTGAGCAGAACGAGAAGCGCAGCAAGACCCTCGAACATCTGGAAGAAGGTTCCGTCCTGACGGGAGTCGTGAAGAACCTCACGGAGTACGGCGCTTTCGTGGATCTCGGCGGGCTCGATGGATTGCTGCACATCACAGACATGTCGTGGGGTAGGCTCACGCACCCGCGCGATCTGGTGAATGTCGGCGATCAGATTCAAGTGAAGGTGCTCAAGTACGACAAAGAAAAGCAGCGCGTTTCGCTGGGCTTTAAGCAGTTGACGCCCGATCCGTGGCTCGATGCCGAACACCGCTATCCGGTGGGCGCGCACGTCTCCGGGCGAGTGATCAGCGTGACTGACTACGGCGCGTTCGTTGAACTGGAGCAGGGCATCGAAGGCCTGGTACACGTGAGCGAAATGACTTGGTCGAAGCGGATGAAGCATCCTTCCAAGCTGGTCAACGTGGGCGATCAGGTGGAGTGCGTGGTGCTGAATGTGAATCCCGGCGAGCGCCGCATCTCACTCGGCATGCGGCAACTGGCGGAGAATCCCTGGGACGCGCTGCACGATAAATATCCGGTAGGCATGACGGTCGAGGGGCGCGTACGCAACCTGACCGATTTCGGGGCGTTCATCGAAATCGAGGACGGCATCGACGGCCTGGTTCACGTCAGCAACTTGAGCTGGACCAAGCGCGTGAAGCATCCTTCGGAAGTGCTAAAGAAGGGCGATCGGGTGAAAGCCGTGGTGTTGGCCATTGAGCCCGACAAGCGTCGACTTTCGCTGGGAGTGAAGCAGCTTCAGCCCGATGTCTGGGAGACTTTCTTCGCGAAGCATCACGTCGGCGATGTGATTCACGGCAAGGTACTGCGCGTAGCCGCGTTTGGAGCTTTTGTCGAGATCGCCGAAGGCGTGGAAGGTCTGTGCCACAAGTCGGAGGCGCTGGACGGAAACGGACAGCCTCTGCATCTTGAACCGGGCGTGGAGCACGACTTCAAGATTATCAAGATGAGCGCGGAAGAGAAGAAGGTTGGACTCAGCATTCGCGCCGTCGGCGAAGAAGCGTCGCGATCTGAAGTCGAGGCTTACAAGCAGCCGGTATCGAGTACGAGTTCGACCATTGGCGAGCTGATCTCGTGGAAGCGCGCTAGCAACGAGAACAACTAACTGCTCTGTCATGCTGAGGTGAGTGGCAGCTTCGCGGAGCGAAGCTGCTATGGAGTCGAAGGATCCCTATCCCGCCTGCGTTGTTGTGAATCTTCAACCGGTGTTTCCACCCCAAACCTCGTTTGGTTTCGCTCCCCAGCCTGGTCTAGAATCATTTGCTTGTTCAGACTCATCTCTTCCTACTGAGGACGATCAATTTGCCAGAAACTATTTATGACGTCGCCATCATCGGCAGCGGACCTGCCGGATACACAGCCGCCATTCGCGCCGGCCAGTGGGGCCTGAAAACAGCCCTCATCGAAAAGGACGGATTCCTCGGCGGCACTTGCCTGCACGTGGGCTGCATTCCGACCAAGGCGCTGCTGTTCAACGCCGAACTCTGGGACCATCTCAAAGACGCCAAGGAATTTGGCATCGAGGGCGTAGACGCGCGCAAGCTGAATTGGTCCGCAATTCAGGATCGCAAGTCAAAGATCGTTTCCAAGCACGCCAAGGGCCTCGAGTTCCTGATGAAGAAGAACAAAGTCGAGACCGTGAAGGGCTATGGAAAGCTGACCGGCCCGGCGCAAAATGGTTTATTTACCGTCGAGGTTGTGAACGATAACAAGGCAAGCCATCTCAAATCGAAGAACGTGATTCTCGCCACGGGATCAGAAGCTCGTATGCTGCCCGGCCTCGAGGTCAACGACCGGGTTCTTACGAACATCGAGATTCTCAGTCTGAAAGAAATTCCCAAGTCGCTGGTCATCGTGGGCGCTGGGGCGGTGGGAGTGGAGTTTGCTTCGATCTATCGCTCCTTCGATTGTGAAGTCACGATCGTCGAAATGCTGCCTCGGCTGGTTCCGATTGAAGATGAGGAAGTTTCCAAGGAACTCGCCCGTGTATTTCGAAAGCGCGGCATCAACTTCCATACTAGCGCGAAGGTCGACAAGGTTGAGAATTCGAAGGCCGGAATCGCCGTCACCATTACGGTCGACGGCAAACAGCAGAAGATCGACGCCGAGAAAATCCTGATCGCAGTGGGCCGCAAGCCGCGCACGGAAAATGTAGGGCTGGAACGCACCAAGATCAAACCTGACCGCGGCTTCATCAGGACCGATTCCTGGATGCAAACTGCCGAGCCAGGCGTCTACGCCATTGGGGATATCGTGCTGGGCACGCCACAATTAGCGCATGTCGGCGCTATGGAGGCGATTGTTGCTGTCGCTAAAATTGCAGGCAAGCCCGGCAAGCCAATCAATCCCGAACATATCCCGGGCGCAACCTATTGCCACCCCGAAATTGGCAGCGTCGGCCTTACTGAAACCAGAGCGCGCGAGGCCGGATACAACGTGAAAATCGGCAAGTTCCCTTTCACCGCGAACTCGCGCGCGTCGATCGTCGGTCAGCACGAGGGTTTCATCAAGATTGTTTCCGATGCCGACTACGGCGAGATTCTAGGTGTACACATCATCGGTCCGCAGGCAACAGAATTGATCGCCGAAGCGGTTGCTGCCATGGAACTTGAAGCCACCGTCGAAGACTTGATGTGGACGATCCACGCGCACCCGACTCTGGCAGAAGCCATGCTGGACGCGGCGAATAGCGTCTATGGAATTGCAATTAACGCATGAAAGTTCTTGGCCACGGATCACACGAATGAACCCGGATAGACTAAGACTTGATCTCGATGCGTGTCAATTCGCGAAAATCCGCCGCGAGTCGATTTGATCTCTCTGGTCCAACTCGGCACGATTGATTACGCGACGGGTCTACGCCTGCAGCAGCAACTCGTCGCTCTGCGCAAAGAGGAGAAGATTGGTGATGTCCTGCTGCTGCTCGAACACTCACCGGTCATCACGCTAGGCCGCAATGCGAAAGCAGCGAACGTTATCGCGTCGCCGGAACTCCTTGCCCAGCGCGGCGTCGAACTTTTCGAGTGCGACCGGGGCGGCGACGTCACTTTCCACGGCCCCGGCCAGATCGTCGGCTATCCCATCTTCGACCTGCGCGGCTTTGCCACACCCGACGGCAAACGCAAAACGCTAGGCGCAGTCGAGTTCGTCCGTCGCCTGGAAGAAGTTCTGATCCGCTCCTGCGCCGACTTCGCAATCCCGACCAAGCGAGTGCCAGGACTTGACAGGCGTGTGGACCGCTCCACAGAGCGGACCTACCCCAAATTTGTCATTCCGAGCGCCAGAGAACGATTCGCAGAATCGTTCTCTGGAGTCGAGGAACCTGCTGTTCGCCGGCGCCACCGCGAACGCTGCCGCCACCGCGAACGCTGCCGCCGAAGCCAAGATCGCCGCCATCGGAGTCCACATCTCGCGCTCAGTCACTTCCCACGGCTTCGCCCTCAACGTGAACACCGACCTCAGCTTCTTCAACCTGATCATCCCCTGCGGCATCACGACGAAGCCGGTCACATCGATGCAGCAAGTACTCGGCAAGCCGCTGGACATGAACGCGGTCACCGAATCAATCTCCCGCAACTGCGGAACGGTATTTTCCAGCCAGATGCTGTGGGTCGTTACCCTCGACGCGCTGCTCGGCCGCACGGTCGGCGTCCCAGTGCAGCCCCCAGCCGAACTGCGCCAGCTTCACAAAGAAGACGATATCAGTTGGGCGTGAAGGCTAGCCCAATTGTCTGTTCTCGCGATACCATCTATGTATCGCGTTCTCGCGCCGCTTTCACATGGCGAATAAGAAGACTAAGCCCAAGTCAGCAACTCCAACGGCAACCGCCCGCGCAACGGGGCTTCCCAATCCAAGCCCAACAACCGGGACCTCCGCACCTACTCCATCCCCGACACCCGCCTCGAGCATCCCGACCTCTGCGTCCGCCAGACGGTAGAGAAAGACAAAGACGGCGCCGAGCACGTCCGCTACGAAGTCACCGGCAACCTCAACGCGCCGGTCCCGCCGATTCGCGACTCCAAGTATCTCGACAAGCAACAGTGCATCGAGATCTACCGCTACATGCTGCTCAACCGCAAAATGGAGGTCGCGCTCGAAAATCTCTACAAGCAGGGCAAAGTGGTCGGCGGAGTTTATTTCGGACTCGGCCAGGAAGCCTGCTCCTGCGCCTCCGCCTACGCGCTCGACAAAGACGACTGGTTCGCGCCCATGATCCGCAACCAGGGTTCGTTGCTAGTCCGCGGCTTCCGCGCGAGCGATACCATGATGCAATACATGGCCAAAGCCGATTCGCCCACGCGCGGCCGCGACGGCACCTCGCATTTTGGCGACATCGAAAAGCGCAACATGGTCTCACCCATTTCCATGCTCGGCGATCTTATTCCCGTGATGGCCGGCGTCGCGCTGGGCGCGCGCCTTCAAGGACGCAACCTCGCCGTCATGACCTACATCGGTGACGGTGGCCAGTCCACCGGCGTAACCTATGAAGGCATCAACTTCGCCGCCGTGCAGAACCTCGGCCTCGTGCTCTTCGTCGAGAGCAACGAGTGGGCCTACTCCACCCCGTCTGAAATGCAGTACAGGTGCAAAGACCTCGCCGAGCGCGCCATCGGATACGGCATCCCCAGCGTAATTGTCGATGGCACCGACGCCTGCCAGGTCTACGACGCCGCCCGCGAAGCCGTCGAGCGCGCCCACCGCGGCGAAGGCCCCACCATGATCGAAGCCAAAATGATGCGCATGAAAGGCCACGCCATCCACGACGCCGCCGCATATGTGCCGAAGCCCATGTTTGACTTCTGGAAAAAGCGCGACCCCATCGCGCGCTTCGAGAATTATCTGGTAAAAGAAAAGAAATGGCTGACGGCAAGAGAGAATGCGGAATTGATTTCAGATGTGGAACGGGTGATCGAAGCCGAACGCGAAATCGCGGTGAACTCGCCGATGCCCACGCTAGAATCGGCCGAAGGCGGAGTCTTCTGCGAAGACGGCTGCCACGAAATTAAACCAAAATACGGAATGCCGAAGGTCAAGAAGGCGACCGGCGGTTTCAAGGAAACCGAAGCGGCTGTGCATTTGAAGTGAGAATCCGTTTTTGATCCGTCAAATCCGCGGCAAAGAATTTTAAGATCTAGCAACTCACCTACCTCGAAGCTATCCGCCAGGGAATCTGGGAAGAAATGGACCGCGACCCAACCGTCTTCTGCCTCGGCGAAGACATCGGCATCTACGGCGGCGCCTTCAAAGTCACCGACGGTTTCATCGACCGCTTCGGTCCCGAGCGCGTCATCGACACGCCCATCGCCGAGTCCGCCATTGTAGGCGCGGCCTTCGGAGCGTCGCTTACCGGTATGCGCCCGGTCGCCGAATTCCAGTTCATGGACTTCATCGGCTGCGCCTTCAACCAGATCAGCAATATGGTCGCGAAGACGCACTATCTCTGGGGCGCGCCCGCGCCGCTAGTCCTGCGTGGTCCAAGTGGCGGATACGTACACGGCGGCCCGTTTCATTCGCAGAATCCCGAGATGTGGTTCGTCCACAATCCCGGCCTGAAAGTAATTTGCCCGGCCACGCCCTACGACGCCAAAGGCCTGATTAAAGCCGCCATCCGCGACAACAACCCCTGCATCTTCTTCGAGCACAAGTATCTCTACCGCCGCATCAAGGGTGAAGTACCTGCGGAAGATTACATCGTACCCATCGGCAAGGCCCGCATCGCCCGCGAGGGCCACGACCTTAGCATCATTACTTATGCGGCCATGGTGCACACGGCCCTCGAAGCCGCCGAGATTCTGAAGAACGACGGAATCGACCTCGAAATCCTCGACCTGCGCACCGTCTCGCCGCTCGATCGCGAAGCCATCGCGCAGACCGTAAAGAAGACGAGCAAGGTGATCATCCTCCACGAACACTCGCGCACGGGAGGCCTGGCCGGGGAAATCGCCGCCATCATCAACGAAGAAGCTTTCGACGATCTCGACGGCCCCATCGTCCGCATCGCCGGCCTGGATTCGGCAATCCCATTCTCCCCGCCGCAGGAAGAGCACTACTTGCCCAAAGTGGCGGACGTAGTTCGCGAAGCCCGCCGTCTCAAGGCCTACTAAAATTCCTGACAGGACGGAAAAGCGGGATTGCGCGAGAACGCGCGCTTCGCGAGCCTACCCCGAGCGAAGTCGAATGGTTCAGCCGAGCAGCCGAGCAGGCGAGGAGCCAGGAATCTAAACGGATCCGGTGTGAATTAACCCCGTCAACAAACTAGCGCCTCACACACTTCATCTGCCACAATGGTTCTTGAGGCGACACATGGGAAAGTTCATTCTCGGCGTCATCGTAACTCTTCTCGTACTCATTCTCGGCGGGCTCGGCTTTGCCATGCTCGGCCTCTTCCCCACCAACGCGAACGTGGCCCCGCCTTACCTGGAAAAGCGCATCTCCAACGGAGCCGTCGATGCCTCCATGGAGCGTCACGCTCCCCGCGTCACCAACCCATTGCCCCCAAGCGATCAGAACTTCGAAGACGGCATGAAGCTTTACACCATGCACTGCGCCGTCTGCCATGGTGGCCTCGACCGCAAGCCCACCTCACTCTCGGACTCGTTCTACCCGCCCGCTCCCAATCTCGTCTCCGATCCGCCCGACGACCCCGAGTGGCACGTCTTCTACACCATCCGCACCGGCGTCCGGTACACTGGCATGCCCTCCTGGGAAAAAACTCTCAGCGAGCAAGACATGTGGAAGATCACCAGCCTCCTGTCGCACATGGGAAAACTTCCACCCGCAGTGCAGGAGTATTGGAAAACGAGCTTCGGAGTAGCCGCACCGGGCGGTGAAGAAGGTAAATAGGAAAGGATAGCGAGAAGGCTCGCTCCGCAGGACCTCCACCGCAGTCGTTCACCCGCTATAATATTCGTTTGCATCCGGCCTCCTTACTGACCCGAGGGCCGCGTGGAAGGAAATCATGCCGACTGACATCATCATGCCCCAGATGGGAGAATCCATCGTCGAGGGCACTATTACCAAGTGGCTGAAGAAGCCCGGCGACAAAGTCCAGCGCGACGAGCCGCTTTTCGAAATCTCCACCGACAAAGTTGACGCAGAAATTCCCGCACCCTGCCTCCGGAGTTCTGCAGGAGATCAAAGTCACAGAAGGCACAACCGTCGGGATAAATACAGTAGTAGGTACGATCGCCGTGGATGGCGAAGCCGCAGCCGCGCCAGCGAAGCCAGCCCCCGCCGCAACCTCGGAAAAGCCGGAGCCCGAGAAGCGTCTCGGAAAGAAAGGAAGACAAGAAGCCCGCGCCCGCGGCATCGCCAGCACCGACCACCAGCACCCCTCCGCCGCAGGCAGCGGCGGGACGAAGAAGCGCGTTCCTCGCCGCTAGTCCGCAAAATCGCCCGCGAGCACGGCGTCAGTCTCTCGCAAATTTCCGGCACGGACTCGGCGGCCGCATCACTAAGCAGGACATCATGGCCTTCATCGACCGCCAGGGATCGCAACCTGCTCGTGTGGAGACGAGATCGCGTGGGGACGGATCGCATCCGGGACAGACCTGCCCCGAGCGGAACGCATTCGGCCGTCCCGCCGAGCGCAGCGAGGCGCAACCCTCACCCGCCCGCTTCGCCAGCGGCACCCTCAACTCCCCGGCCCGCAGCCTATCCCGGCGATCTCGTCCCCATGACCAACATGCGCAAGATCATCGCCCAGCGCATGATCGAGTCGCGCCGCACCAGCGCTCACGTCCACTGCATGTACGAAGTGGATTTCACCCGCATCGTCGACTGCGCGCCAAACACAAGAATGCTTTCGAGCAGCGCCATGGCGTACGCCTCACTTTCATGCCCTTCTTCGTGCGCGCCGCCATCATCGCCGTGCAGCAGTGGCCCATCGTCAACGCCTCGATCGAAGGCGACAACATCCGCTACCACCGTCAAATCAACGTAGGCATCGCCGTCGCCCTCGACTGGGGACTCATCGTCCCCGTCCTCAAGAATGCCGGCGACCTCAACTTCCTCGGCTTGCAACGCGGCATCACCGACCTCGGCGAGCGCGCCCGCAACAAGAAGCTCAAGCCCGAAGATGTCGAAGGCTCTACCTTCACCGTCACCAATCCCGGCCAGTTCGGCGCCGTCTTCGGTCTGCCCATCATCAATCAGCCGAACTCCGCCATCATGGGCGTCGGAGGCATCACCAAGCATGCCTCTAGTGGTCACCGACGGAGAAGGCAACGATTCTATCGCCATCCGCTCCGTCGTCCACCTCACCCTCGGCTACGATCACCGCCTAATCGACGGCGCCGTAGCCGACCAGTTCATGGCACTGGTGAAGAAAACACTTGAGAATTGGAACGAAGAAATCGGCTAGGTCGTTAAGCAGAAGGCGGAGCGCCTGTGGTTTGTGGCTGTTTGCACCAGGTAGATGCATTGAGGCACAGAACGGTGCCATCGATAATTTGAGAGATGCCGGTCCTGAATTTTTCGGGATCGATTATCTCGCGAGCGGCCACCGCATCGACCGTAGAGAGCGCATTCTGCAGGAACGACATAGCCGCATCTTTTTTCTCCGCCCCAGACTTGCTCGCGAACAAGCCCTTCGATTCCATTGACCAGCGCCGGAACAAACGCAATCCCCCGCAGCAATTGTGACAAGAAATCCATAACTTCCTCCTTGTAACCTTTCCGTTTTCGCCCACTTGCGAGAGTTGCGGCAGCCCGCCCATCTTTCCCAGCGTGGCTGCCGCATTCCTCTAGGTAAGGCTGGCCAAAACGTCGTTGAGCGTCGTCAGGTTGGGATCGCCGCTGTCCGTTTTTCCAGCGATCAGGGTTAGGCATACTTTCAGTTCATAGGCCTTGGTCAATGCCAAAGCCAACATTCCCGGCATGTCAAGTCCTCCTGCAGTCGCGTCCGCAAGCGTGTTCGCCGTCGGCGCGGTCACGTTTTTCAGATTGGTGATGATCGTGGTGCTTGGTACTATACTCATTCTGGTTCTCCTGTTTTTGATTTAAGTAATTACTTTAGCCAGTACTTGTGCAGCGCGATCGCCACGCTAACTGCAGCGCTGATCGCCCCATTCACGATTCGGTTGTGCACGCTGTTGCGCAAATCGTTTCGCTCCAGCATCGCCACCTTGTCCTCCGCCATCTGCATCCGGCCCGGCTGCCCATTGCCCACCAGAGCGTCCATCTTCGTTTCCAGCCGCACCAACTTATCCAGCACTTCTCGCTGAAACTCGATATCGATTGCCTTCAGTACCAATTCCCTATCGCTGACTCCCATAAGCCCTATCCTCCTCCCGCCCGAAGGCCCTTACAGCGGATAATCAACATGCAGCGCCGCGGAATACCGCGAATACTTTGGTGGCGAAGAACTGTCATACAACCGCAAAAAATAATTCTGTGTCGCCGCCAGCCGGGCTAGGCTGAACGCCTGCGTGCTGAATCGTCCCAACAGATTCCGATCATTGGCTTGCCCCCAGCCATAGTCATTTACCCTAACCTCAATACCACCGCCACTCGGCGGCGGCATCCCGGCATCAACCGAAACCGTGGTCGACGTGACCGCGGTGATCTGCGCGTCCGTCAAGTCGGCTTGGTAGTACGCGCCCACCTGCGTCGTCGCCAGCAGCGGAGGCATGTCCTGCAACGCAATCGTGGTCGTGCTGGTTCCATACTCAATTCCCAAGGGCGCCGCCAGATCGTTCGCGAACCCGATTGTGTAGAACCCGCGATCGTCCGCCATATCGGCAATTTGAATTTCCACCTCTCGCACGATTGCCGTGAACGATGCTCCCCGCGACGGAACATCCACTGTGACCGCATCGCCCGGGAAGATATCCTGAGCAGCGCCCGGCAAGAAATCGCCCCACGTCTCGTAGTTGCCCAACCACGCGGTTACCGTGGCGTCATCCAGAATGGCCAGAGCCGCGTTTTCGCAATCTACATCGGTGCGTGCTCCCGGAGTCTTTGCGACCCGCACAGCGCTCCGCGTCCCATCATCCGCGCCATTCTCTAATGAGGCCACACTCGCCGCATTCTCCACTTGCGCCACGGCTCGGCCCGAGCCTCGGTAACTGGCCACGATCAACTCATTCAGCGCCGGCGCGTATGCCGGATAAAAATCCAGCGAGGGGCTGCTTGTGATCTCGCACTCCGCTCCGTCCGAGAGCGCGCCCACCAACTGCGTAACATAACTTGATCCCGGCAAACCCGTTCTCACTTCCGCTAGCGAAATGTGAGCCAAATACGTGTAAGCGATGCTGCACTTCATGTCCACCGCATCCACCAACGCATAAGTACAAAACCCTGGCGCATTCGCGATGACGTCGTCGAACAAAACAGTCGCCGGCGCTACCAGCGTCTCCGGGTTGCTCGGATCGATGTCCTGCACTTCCAGCACAAAGCGCACGTCCGCCGCCACGGCCGCACCACCCCATCCGCTTCCCGCCGGATGCAACGACGAGTGATAAGTCTCCCCGCTTCGGTATACCTCCATCGAATACAGGTAGGTCGTAAAAAAATATTGATGCCCAGCCGTGGTTGTCATGACCGGCCCGGTAAGCGATCCGTTGATCAAAGCCTGAATGGTAGAGTTTGTACCCGAAGGCGTGATCTGAAACCCCGCCAAACATCCCCCCATCGAGATCGCTCCCGCATACAGCCCACCCAGTACGCCCTGCGACGCAGCCGTGAAGCTCGCGTCCCCATGCTGCAACTCGAGGGCGCCGCCGAGTTCGATCTGCTCAATAAAGCTCACGGTGGTCTTTCCGTCCACGCCAGTTCCGCCCGCAATCTGCAACGTCTGCGCCACCACCGAAATTGCCGCTGAAGGATCGTTCACTACCCAGATCGAGGGGTCCAGCTTCGGTCCCAGATACTCCTCATCAATCAGCGCAGGTTTAGCCTGCGCAAATGGCGTCTGCGACAGATAAAACTTCAAACTCTCACCATCGCCCACAAAATAGTCGCGCACGTATGCCTGCGGCTCGTCCTGTCCGATCACGGTTAAATCATTCACGAGCAGGTTGGGACTGCTCAACCACAGCCCCTCCGGCGAGAAGTTCTCATCACTTTCGTTCAGCGCATACGTAGCGGCGCCGACCGGCGCCAGGATCAGGGCTCCATTCATCGTTCGAAAGCTGCCCCGCGCAGCCAGCGCGATTTCCGCGGTGTGAAACGAAAAGCTTTTCTGCGGGCTTACGGCATAACTAGCCAGCGTGTCCACGTCCTGCACGGCACCCGTATCGAACCACCCTGGCAACAAATCTTCTGCCAATTGCCGGAGCGCGTCACCCGCGCTCCGGTCCACGAAAGGGGATCGGTTCGGCAGCGCCTTCTGATCAAGCAAAATCTCATCGCTCTGTGCCACCACTTTGTAGCGGTACACGGGACCTTGCTCTCCCCAGCCGAGATACTCATACTGCGGACTTCCAGTCACATATCCCGTGAACACATCGCTTCCATTCGTTTTGCCCAGGGTCACCCGGGCGCCACTTACCGGAATTTCGAAGCCCGGCGAATTCGCCAATAAACTGAATTGCAGCTCGGCCGGCTGGTTGAGTTTGCGCTCTACCGTGGGTAACTTCGTTCCGTCCAGAGCCCCGGTGTAATCTTGTGGCCCTTGTCCCTGAAGATTGTCGATGGTTAGCTTCATCTCAGTTGTGGAGTGCTACCTTTCTCGCAGGCGGCACAATCTCACTCGCCTGCAACCATTCGCTGCAGTGCGCCAGCGTTTCACTCTAGTTGTCTGGAAAGACAGCGGGCTTAGACTGACACTGTTCTCAAACCGGTCAGGCGTGGACACTTTATCTGTCACAGTTTGCGAACTTGGAATCAGACGATGGAATATCTGAAGATTTCCGGCCAAAGGCAACGGGGCCTGTCCTCAGTACACGGCCGCCATCGCCGCCGGAAAATAACTGCGGTAGCACAACACCGTTTGCCCATCATTGGTATCGGTAAAGGGCAGCGCGATAAACGACGCATGCAGCCCCACTGACGTCAGTGGTTTTGCAATCTCTCCGAAATCTTCTCGAAGAAAGTTCTGCGACGAACCCCTTGTGCTGTTTCCTTGCGTGTTCGCCTTCGCATTCGTGTTCGCCATGCCTCCACTTTTCGGCGGCTTCCATCCCGCCCCCGACTTCAAGCTGACGCCGCCCTGCCCGGCCCCGGGGTGCGGGCTCAGCCGCGGATAGTAGAAGCACACGCGCCCCCCCGATTCCGGCTCGGCCACAAACAGCGCCGACCATTCCTGGAAGAACGATCCCCCTTCTCGGTCTACGAACGCCGCTACCACTTGCGCCGACGCTCCCGCGGCGGGTGCTCCCGCCAGCAGAGGTTGCGCCAGAATGACAGAGGTCTCCGTCACTTCCACCACACGCCCCACATTGAATGTCACTCGCCGCACATAGTTCAGATCGCGATTCACTGCCGCCGGATTGCTTACGTACGCCGCCGAAATTCCCGATCCCACGTATCCAATCTGCTGCTGGTAGTCGACATCTACGGCGATCAGATTTCCCGGCACAAATGCATTCACTGCGCCCGTGCCGAAAACAATTTGGCTCGCCGTGGAACCTGCCAGCACTGCTGCACCCGCAATAGGTGTTCCCCCTGAAGGTTCCGGCACCGCGCTCGGACTGGTTGCGAGCACGTTCATGTGTTCCGACCCGCCCGCCAACGCCATCTGCAACTTGCCCCATTCCCGAAACTCGAACTCGACCCTCGCATCAAGCGGCCCTCGAAACTGCAGCGCGGCCAAACCATTCGTCCCCGACCGCACCGCATCCGTCGGCGTGTCATAGAATCGCTCGAAGCCGTCTATCCAGCCCAAATCCAGCCACGGAGCCGGTGGCGAATCGAGCGCGAACATTCCACTCGTGGCTGGATCGAAAATCGTCGGAGTCTCTGTCGTCCGATTCACAGGCGCAAAGTACGCCCGTATCTGTCGGGTCACCGGAACCATGGCCGGGCGCAGCGGAGAAGTGCTCATAACAACGTCACCTCAGAGAAGAAGAAAACGGTAAGCTCGGCCCGTCGCTCTACTCGCCCATCCTGATAAGCTTGCGTGTACATCGCGCGCCGCACCGCTCGTCCCTGATATGCCAGCGTGTTGTCCTCTACCTCCATCGTAGTGGCCTCCTGAAACGTCGGTTGATTCCAGAACACGCTCGTGCCCAAGTCTGCGCTCGGCGACTGCGTGTAGTCGTACTTCCCGGTATTCGTGGGTTGGCAAATTCCCAGCAGCTCGTCGTCGAGTTGTCCCAGCACTCGCCCACGATCCACCATGCTCTGCACCGTTCCCAACGTGTAATACCTGATTACGGATTCCAGACACATCAGCGCGGCATTGCCGGCGTGACCATCGACAACCGACGCCGTACCCCACTCGATGTAGAAGGTATTCGGCTGCGGCTCTGCCGAGGGCGGAGGCAAATTCTCCACCACCAGCACCGCCGGCATGGTCGCGCCATTGATCGTCACCGTTCGCGCTGGATTCAGTCCCGCCAGCCTCTGTCGCAGTGCAAGAAAAAAACTGTCTTTGGCAAATTGCATGTACACCAGCTTCTGGCTGTTAGCTCCTAGCTTCTAGCTCAGAGCTCTTAGCCTGAAAAGTTCATTTGTTGTCTTGGAATTCTTAATTGATAGAGGACTCGCTGCAGGCATCGAAAACATACAAGCCAGAAGCCAGTAGCTAGAAGCTGCTTCCTTCACTCCACCGCGGTCACCACATAGAAATACGCTGTCCCGGCGAAATTCTCGGTGACCACAGCTTCGACGTGAAAAAGATCCCCGTCGTACACCAACCCCAGCACGGCATCGAACAGATCCTCCGCCGAGCCCATCCCCAGCGTGGGCAACTGCACCTCAATCGCTGAGGCCGGCAGCGTAAACTCAATCCGGCGCGTCGGACCAAGGTGTCCAGTCGGCAGGTTGTTTGCCACCACCGGTGCGATGATCATGCTTTGCACTCCTGGATCAACCAAGCCCAATTGGCCCGCCGCGTCGCTCGTCATTGCCGTAGCCGGCAAAAGCAAACTCACTTGGTCTCCGCCCAGCGCCGTCAACATTGCGTTCGCCGCCCGCACCAAAGTCGCTCCACAGATTCCGCTGCCCATAATTTCCTCGATTCGTAACTCCGAAGTGCCGCCACGTTCGGCAACAATCGACGACCGGCGGCCGCTCTTAGCTTGCCGTGAGCAAAGCGAATGGACGCTCTATGCACCCTTTTGCGAGACATACAGTGCCAACAAGCTACGGACCATGTCATCCACCAGCGTTGGCCCGAAGTATTGCAGCCGCAACTGGTTGATTTGGCTCGATTGCACATTCAGTCCCGGCGTAGCCTGCGCATTCTTCACAATCTGTGCGCACGCCACCTGCACTGGCACCGGGATCGTGGCCCAACCCGCGTTATAAACCACATCCACTTCGTTGAAGAACAATCCCAGCGCATTGACCGGAAAGGTAAGCTCGCCGCTGTCCTCGCAAATATCAATCGTTGTCGGATCAAGAGCCGTCCACATGCCCGGCAGCGAAAACACCAGCGCAAACTCCAGGCTCATTTCCGGAAAAGGCCATTCCCCTCTTCGCGGAATCCCGTAACGCCCCTGCAACGTCACGATCGGCGTAGGTGCCGGGGCGACCGCCACCATCGGCAGATAGCTCACCCGCACCGTGTTCAATTCCGGCGGCATCTTTAGCCGCTCCTCGTATTGATTCACGCCCAGCGTCACCCGCCGGCAATGCGCGTCGATGATGGCCGACGCCGCCGTGATCCACGACGGATCTGTCGTCGCATCCAGCCCATATGTCAGATACTCTGTTGTCGCGAGATAATTCATAATGAGTTCTCAGTTCTCAGTTCTCAGCTCTCAGTTCTCAGTCGCAGTCTCAAACAACGGCTGAGAACCGAGAACTGAGAACTGTTTTCCTACCGCTGAACGGTTACCTGATAGTGCGCAAAGTTCGCCCCCTTCACTATGGGCGCGCCAAACTTCACCACCACCATCTGCTGGGTTAACGCGTTGGGCAGTCCCAGTTTGAATACCCGCGGATTCGGATCGCTCAGCCAGTGATACTCGATCAGATCCTCGGTCACGATGTAGATTGGATACAGCGCGGAACCAGGAGCTCCCGGCGTATATGGAATGGTCCAGTCCGGAATGAGCGGCAACTCTCCGGCTTGCGTGGTGAGTGCCTTCACTCGGAACCCTCCCGTGATGTCGACCGTGTTGAGCACCACGTTGAATTCCGCCTTCATCTCCTGGTCGATCAAGTCCAGCGTGACAGGATTGGCGTAAATCGCGGTTGGACGCACAGCATACGAGGAGTTCGAGACCATGGTCGCAATCGTGGTCTTGACGCTATTCACAATGCTGGCTCCCACAGCTACAGTGGTTGTGCTGCCGCCCGCCACAATCTGCCCGATCACGCCAAAATACTGCAACGTAGTGGGCGAACTGAGTGACGTATCGTTGCCGTTCCACAACGCAACGTCGTGCGTGCGCAGCAATCCATCCACCGAATCGGCCAGATCCTTCGCCTGCAGATAGGCGAACTGGCTTTGTTGCGCTGTCACTTCCAGGTCGAACAGGTTGTAGTTGATCTGCGACACCAGCGCCTTCAGCGGCACCGCCAACTCCACACGCGTTGGCGATCCCACGGTTGGCGCAATGTTCCGCGGGTCGACAAATGCCTGTGTTGCTGTCGGTGAGCTAATCGCTGTCTCCTCGAAGAACCGCGATGGATGCCCGGTAGCTGGAACCTGCTTGATCCGCTGTCCGAACGCGCCCCGCCTCCGAACGATGTCGAAGATCTCCGTCTGATACCGGTCGACCTCAATCGCGCCCGGCCCAAGGTAGTCGGCCGATGCGTACAAATCCACAAATTGTCCCTTCATGTTTTCTCCTATTTTGATTTTTCCTGCTGTTGGAATTCGATTGCGTGAATCTCTTACCACTTTGTCATCCTGAGCGCAGGAGGTGCTTCACGAAGTGAAGCACCTCCGCAGTCGAAGGACCCCATGGCCGCCGGATAGTTAGCAACGGCCGGCAAGGAGTTCTCTTCGATGTGGGCTTGAATTTGCGGACCCGATCGAGCGCCGCAGATCCGCGGGGCAAACAAAAAGGCACGACCCAAGTCGTGCCGTCATTTGCCCAAAAACCGAAAGCCGAAGGCCTACTCGATAATCCCCGCCCGCGCCAACTCCGACTTCACCGCGATCCTCTGCTCCACGCTCAGGCTCTGCAGCGTCTTGTCGAGCACGCCCTTGTCGAGCTTCTCGCTGCCAGCCTCATCGCAACTCTTGGCCAGGATTGCCGAAACCAGCGGCGGAAGCGTCTTGCGCGCCATCCGCGCTGCCTGCGCCTTCAAGTCCGCGTTGGACTTCTCCAACTCAGCCACTCGCTCCTGCAGATGCCGCCCGCCATCCCCGCGGGCCGACACCTCATACGACGGTTGCTCTTCCACCGCCGCCACTATCCGATCCACTTTCGTGTTGAGCGCTTCTTGCTGCGCATCCAGCCGCCCCAGCACACGATCCAACGATTCGGCCGCATTCGCCAGCCGTTCCGCCGTCGTCATCAACTGCTGCACCATCTCTTCGTTCATCTGTTCTCCTCCTCGATGATCAACATCGCAAGCTTGTTACTCGGTTCTGGGTACTCGGTACTAAGTACTGAGTTCGATCCACGTGTCTTGATACGCCGCTTTGTCTCGTCTCAGAATCGCTGCGCCCGTGAACGTCACTCTCGACAGCGTCCAAACCCGCGCCCTCGTATCCGCGATCTCCACGCCAGTCACCTCATACGACAATCCGAGCCCAGCTGGACCAGCCGCCAGGCAAGTCTCGGCGCGTATCGTCGGATGAAACCCCTCGTCTTGTTTCAGTCCGCTTCCCGAAGTCCGCCCTAATACGGTCGTCAAGCTGCGAATCCGTCCCACCGCAGCCCGCAGTGAAGCCCGCAACCTGAGTCCTTCCCTCCAGCTTTCGGATTCCGAACGGCTCACCGCGGCATGGATCACCCCGGCGTTGACCAGCCTGGTTCGGAAGGAATCGATGGTTTTGCCATCACCGCCAGGTCGCGATTTCGCAATCTCCTCCACAATCTCCGGAAAATCTCGGGCGAACAAATGGCCGCCCAACTCGAGATTGCGCCCGACAATCTCGGCCCGCGTAATCACGCCCACCTTGCGCCGCACATCGTGCCGGTCAAGTGCAGGCGAATAATCCAGCGCCATCCCCAGCAGCGAAGGCAGCGCAGCCTCTGCCGCTCTTCTCGTCAGCACCACCAGGTGCCCTTTCGCGCCGTCAGGCGCCCGCTGCGATGGCACATCGACCATCGTCAGTACTCCATTAAACGCCGCCCGGTTCGGATGCCCCACAACCTCGGGCATCGCCACCGCCATACTCTTCAACTCAATCATGTTTGTGCGCCCCTCTCCCTTTTGTCATCCTGAGCGGAGCATGTGCTTGCGCGCATAGCGCAAGCACATGCGTAGTCGAAGGACCCCCCGCAATCTTTCGCCACCCAATACAGTCGCAGGGAGTTCTCACGCCGAACTTATGAGGCGACTGGTGCCCCATCCTTGCCGCGCTTTTGCGGAAGGGTGGGGATTTTGACTTCTTGTCCAATCGCCTAGCTCTTTTCCAGATCTCCCAACCCCCGCATTCTCCGGACCTCGTTCACCGTCAACACCCCGTTCTGCAAAAGAATCTGCTGAATCTGCGCCTCCTCCAGCGGATCCTGGGTATCCAGCTCAGCAAACACAAACTCCAGGTCGTTCCATCCCAGCCTCTTCTGAATCGCGTCCCGCGTAAGATGCTCCGCCAGCAACCGGGCCGTCGGCACAATCGCCTGCCGAAACGCCAGGTCGTTATATTCCTCCGCAGTCGTGCGGTTCACATCTCGTTCCACCCCCAGATAAAACGGAGGAAGATCAAAAGCATCCGCGATCACGCGTAACAAAAACTCCTGCCACTGCAATCGCAAATCCGCATCCGTGCCTCCACCGAACCGCAGCACCTCGGGTTTGCTCTCGACCGATAGAATCGGCACTCGACCCGTCCCCTCAATCTCGTCCTGCCACCAGCGAATCAACCGCTCATGATGCTCCGGCGTCAAGTCCTGCAGCCACAGCGCATACTGCACCACTGAATTCGAGGCCAGACGCGACGCATAACGATGCGCCCCCAGAAACGCGTTGATCGTCTCAAACGCAACTTCCAGCCGTCCCAACCCGAACGGCGTATGCGTTCGCGGATTCAGCCGAATGTAGATCAACTCATCATCATCCAAAGTGATCTGGCTCCTCGGGCCAGACTGATCCGTAACCTGCAAGTAGCGCGCCCCGTGCGGGGACCCATCCCAATCCAGATTCATCCGGATCGACGATCCGTCCACCGGCCACAAAAGAAGGGGACTTTTCGCATCCCCCGAGGTCTGCACCTCGATCGCCCCATACCCGCCCACGATGATGTCTTCCAGCACCTGTTCAGAAAATGAGCGGAAGGAATCGTCAGGATTCGGCGAATTGAAGTTCTCCGTGAGAATTTGCGCACGCTCCGCGCCATCCGGAATCGCGTCGAGTGCGATCCCCTGCCTGGACTGAATCCGCCAGCGCATCCCCGCGATGCGATCCTTAATGCAATTGATCGCCCGCCGTGGCACGGGGATCTCCGAAAACCGCCGCAGGTTGTAAGCCGTAGGCTTGGGCATGATGTCCCCCGGCGGCCCATACGAGTTGAAAATGGAAGGCAACGGCAAGGTCCGCCGCTTCTTCTCCGCGTTCCCCAAAGAAGCAGCCGAAGACACTCCCGCAATCCGGCGCAAAGCGCCGCGCAACGTCTCTTTAATTTTCATGATGTTTTCTCTTGTGGCGCGGGCGTCCTCGCCCGCGAAAACCGTAACCCGGAAGCGGTCGCCCCCTCTTGTCCTGCGTTTTTTGTAGAGACAGGGTAGACCTTTGCTTCCCGTCCAATCCTCCGGTCATCCTCTCACTCGTGCACCAATGCCCGAGAGGAATTAACCCTCCAGATCATGTATAATTACATATACTGATAAACGGATATACGCATATACAGCAAGGAAACCATGCCCGAAGCTGAAATCACCCGTCTGACAATCGTCTGGTCGAAGGGTACCGATCTTGCTCTGCGCTCTCATCTCGGCGCGCAAGGCCTCAAGAAAGGTGCACTCTCGAAGTTCGTCGAAGACGCCGTCAAGTGGCGCCTCTTTGATCAGAGCGTCAACCAGGCACGTGAAGCCTTCGCCTCAGTGCCCGTCGGCGAACTTCGCGACACCATCGACGATGCCATCTTGAACGTTCGCAAACAGAAGCGCCGGCGGCTTCGTGGCCGTTCGCGAAAGTGACGGATGCGATTGGCACTCGACACGAACGTGCTTATCAGCGCTCTCCTGTCGTCCTCCTCACCGCCCGCGCAACTCTTCACTCTTTGGCGCAACCGTGCCTTCGACCTTGTTACTTCGGCCGAGCAAATCGACGAAATCTCACGCGTTACGCGGTATCCAAGAATTCGCGCCCGGCTTGCTCCCGCGCTTTCCGGGCGGCTAGTCAATCAACTTCGAGACCTGGCCATCGTTGTCGCGAAACTACCGAAGGTCGACTGCTCGCCCGATCCTGACGACAATCATCTTCTTGCGCTCGCCGAGGCCGGAGAAGCCCAATTCCTGGTAACCGGCGATAAGCAACTGCTCAGCCTGAAGCGCCACAAATTCACCCACATCATTACTGCCGCAGCCCTTGTCGACCTACTGCGGTGAGGTTGTGAACTGGACTTCATAACGTTTCGTAACGCCGGGCGTCTCGCCCTCGCAGTCGTAATCGCCCAAAGGAAAAGCCCCGCCGCAGCGGGGCATGGCGTATTCCATTGTCTCAGTCGCTCAGTGAACGAAAGACGCCGGTCCACAACAACACCAGCACGGCCGCCGCGAACACAAGGAACACGCGCGAGGCCCCCTTGCCAACCAATCCCAAAATCAGCGCTAGGACGGACGCCGGCCAATTGAACACACCCCATTCGGAGGCCAGCATGTACTCGTTCCAGTAACCAATGTGAACTCTTTTTCAGGTAGAGCACGACACCATACAAGCAAAGACACGAGATAGACGCTGATCCGAGTCCGACTGCAATGACGTTCCGTCGCCAGCCGCGCGGTTCAGTTGCCCGGACCCATTTCACCCAGCCCGCAATCAATAGCGGAGCTGGGGAGAAGAAACTTGCGTCGGCGACGATTGATGTCCACTTCACGCCCTCAACTCCCGCCGCGCCACCTCCGCAATCATCGGCATCTCTTCCGCCACTGCGATCCGAATGCTCTCATCCTCCATCATGCTGAGCGCAAACTGCACGCTCTCCTGCCCTCGATCCAGATCATCATCGACCACCGCCGTTAGCAAAGGCGAAGCTCCAACCACCTTCGACATCACCGACGCAATCCGAGGATAACGGGCAGCAAGCAAAACCGCTGCGTCCACGCCCGCTTTCAGCGAAACGGCATGGAACAACTTGATCTCGCCCGCAACGCGATATCCAAAATCAAACTGGAACGGGTCGCCAGGCTTCGTGTACGGTGCCACGGGAACTGGCAGAATGAACTTCGCGACTCCAGCCTGCTCAAACGCCTCCCGCATCGTCGCTAAAATTCTCTGCCGCCCGCTCACCGCACGCGTCGCGCCAACCTTCTCCGCCTCGAGATAAATCGAAGCTATGGCTTCAATCTCAGCAACTGGATCTTCCGCCAAACATTTCTGTGTAGGCGAAAGTTGAATCAAATTCGAAAAAGAATCTTCCATCTGCCGCAACAAAGGCACCCGATCCTCCAGCGATGCCAGTCGCCGGTGAAAGTCCCGCTCGATCGCCTCCAGCACTTCCACATCTACCTGCGGATCCAGCGACCGCACCCTCCGCCAATCCCGTGTAAACCGCACATCCGCAAACTCGCTGCCGCTCGTCCCAGACTCCACCATCACCACACCGATGTTGACGAACTCATTCTTAACCGCGTTCGGCACGTACCGCAGCAAGAAAAACTCGAGCTGTCGCCGATCAGCCACTGTTCTACCCCGTGCTCCTCTGTGAACTCTGTGTCTAAGTCTTCTAAGCCTGCTCCCGCCACTCCGGAAACGGTCTCCGCGGAGAAACTCGAAATGCTTCAATCAGCTCCCGCACCAGTCCCCGCCGCGCAATCAAAGTTCGCACCAGCTTTTCCAACTCGTCCCACTCCCCGCCATACCATTCCGGAGGAATCTCTCCCGCCAGCGTCCACACCACATCTTCTTCCATCTTCTCGATTCGCGAAAGCCACGGCTCAAACGATTCCCACCCACGCACACTCTCATACACTTCATTCCGCGCATACACCCCGCGCAGCGGATAATCCGGAAACGTCCACTCACCAGCATTAAAGCAATATCCCTGATCGATGAACGCCGCGGTGTATTTTTTCTCGCGCAACTTCCTCCAAAACGCCGCCTGCCGTCCGTTCGCGTTCCCCGTCCACTTGTCCACCACCAGCATTCCTGGAAATGTCTCCAGGTTCCGCACCATCCCAAACATCTCCGCCGGAAGATAATCGAACACCTGGCCTTCCAGCGGGCTCACTGCGTACCGCGACCCAAATTGTAAGCCTGCCTGGCACGGAATCGTGTTGTGCGCCAGTTGAATGCTTAGCTCCGCAGTGTGCTCCACCAACCAGTCGCAAACTTCCACCACCTCGGTACCCGGCACTGGCAATCCCGCGCGCTCCGCCAGTCGCGTCGCCAGCATCTCATTCGTCAAGACCCGTAGATGCTGCGGATTATTCCGGAACTTCACCACGTAGAACTGTCCATCCGAGCAGCGCATCAAGTGCCCTTGAGCTCCGCCCCGCATCCTTCGAACGTGTTGGACCGCTTCCACCAATCAAATGTTGCCGCTCGTGTGGCGCGGGCGCCTTCGCCCGCGAAAGCCGCGTCGGGGCGGTACCTAATCACAAAGCCAGCCATCTTATCCCAACTCACTCCAATTTCGATGTGACGAATGAACTGTGCTTTCGCGCGTCCGCATTCACCCCTCCACCACCAGGCTAGCCATCTCCAGTCCTCTCTTCTTCACACCGCGCCCCACATCCTGTCGCCGCACAGCCAGCGCGATCGCCATCGCCATCACACAGTCATCATGCGCGCCATCCGCCGCAGCCGCATTTCCATCCGGATGCCGCACAAATGTCCGGCACTCTTCCAGCAGACGCAGACTGTGAAACAACTCTGGCTCCGCCACCAACACCGCCGCCATATTCTCGATCATCGCCGGACGGCTCGCTGCCGAGGTAAGCCAACCCAGCTGGCCGTCTTTCTCGAAGACATTTCCATACTCCAGCCTGCTCAGGTGCGCCAGCACGCCGGACCCATGATTGTTCCGCTCCACCGCTACCAGCGCCCCTTCATATCTCTGTCCCAGTTCCGCCACACGCCGCGCCAGTTCGAACGGCGGAAAGTGGCCGTGCAATTCCGCACATTGCATTCCCATCTCCCGATCGATCACCTGCGCGCAGGAATAATCCCCATCCGTTCCTCCTCCCGCCGTGTCCACCCCCAGAATGTACCGCCTGCCTTTCTGCGGAGGAAACCAGATCGTGAGCCTTCCGTTGTCTTCTAATTCCGTCTCTTCCCCCGCCATCTCCTCCGCTTTCTCAATCGCTGCCAACTCGAACACGCATTCTCCCGAAACCAGGAAGCACGCACTCGAATCCTCGGCATACTCCTGGGCCGCTAAACTTCTCAGTGCCTTCCACTGCCTGCGCCGCCAGGCGATCTGCTCCTCACTCAGACCGTACTGCTTCACCAACTCACTCTCTTCTGGAGTGAACGGCAGCATCTCCCCCTTCTTGACCGCGTCTTGATAGCTCACGTCATACCACCAGGGGAAAAAGTGCCGCGTGTATCCGGTCTCATTCGCTTTTTGCCACTCCGCGTAGAACACTCCCGTCGCCCCGTTGGGCGTGGATTCCAGCACGATCTCACCCTCAGGCACCACCGCTGCCCGAAGGGAAGCCAGCGTTTCCATCCCACCGCGGGGCCAGCGGGAGACCTCCGAGCAATGCAGATTATGGATGGTCATTCCCCGCCCCGCGTTGTCGTCCGCCGTTTCCACCCGATACTCGCTATCGAGGTGCGGAAATACAATCTGACGGACGTTGGAGCGCGACGTCACCAGCGCGCCCCTGAGCAACGCCTTGGGCAGGTTTTCCCAGAAGCGCTGCACGATATTGAAGATCACCTCCGCCGATTCCGGGCTGTGTGCCACCTGCACAGTCAGCGTCCCCGGCCGTGTAATTGTTTGCACGAAAAATCGCGCCGCAATGTACGTCGTGATTCCTACTTGTCTCGCTTTCAACACAATGTTTTGCTTGCCGCATCTCTGCGAATACTCTTGCTGCGCCCGATTCAAGCGCAGTAGTCTGGTCCCGCCCTTCTTAAGGCGAATTTTCAGCAATTTGGCGATCAACTGGTCTCGTACCGTCTGCTCTCCGATTTTCTGGTCAAGACATGGCCCGAATTGTTGCAACAAATAAAGATCGCCCGCCACAGTTCGCCTTTCCGCGGCGCGCGCCTGTCCTGCGCCATTGCTCTTGCATTTGCTGAAGGCTGTTCTTAACCTGCCCTGAGCCGCTAGCTGAAGGGGCTAAGAGCTAAGAGCTGACAGCCGTCTTCACACTGCCCGTCGAATCCTCATTCCGCATCCGCGCGTATTGCCGGATCCCATCCCGCAGCATTCCACTCCGGTCCGTGAGCTGATGCAGCCCTTGCCAGTCCCGCTTTAAATCGAGTTGTGGGTCATATCCCGATTGCGCCAGAAACTTCCACCGCTGGTCGTACGAGCGATTCCGTTTCGCTCCGTGAAAAAGATGGTTCACCAGTCCAGGCAGATAACCCACATTCCGCCGGATATATTTCTCTGCCCGCTCCTGCCACTCCCGGCATAACTGGATGTATGCCGGCGAATATCCCGAGTACAGCGATCGGTGAACTTGCCCCACCAGCGCCGATGCCATGTGCCAATCCCCCGAACCGAGAATGGCGTGATCGATCAGCATGCCAACGCTCTCCAGCGCGCTGCGCTTGGCCGCCCACGCAAATCCCGGATGCCAGAACTGCCCGCTGTGTACGCTGTAGTAGCCATAAGCTGCCTTCTGTTGCATGAACGTCTGGTTCGTGCGGACTGGGCCGGTCCGTCACCCACTTGTAAAGAAAACCCGGAGTCGTTGCCAGCGGCTCGTAATCCGGCCCCACATCCTGCGCATGACTGAACATTTGCAGCACGTCGTAATGCTGCAGGAGTTGCAAAGTTTCCTGCGCCCAGTCCGGACGATTAAACTTCACGTCCGCATCAATCCAGGCCACGTACTTCGCCTCGACCGGCAGCCGCTGAATCAGCAGGTTCAGCGCATTCTCCTTGTGCCAGATTTCGCTTTCAGTCCGCAACTGCAGATGCTGCGGATTGCCCGCCTGGGTCACTTCAAAGTGCCGCTCCCCAAAAGCGACCTCCGCCGTATACAGGATCGCGCCCGCCGCTTCACACTCCCGTTCGAACATCCAGTAGTTCCAGTAGCGCGATCGCCAGCGCAGCGGATTCTCTAGCATCGTTACCACATGAAGCCGGTCGGGAAGCACATGGATCCCGGGCCGCGCCTGCGACGGATGATCGATATACTCGGCACATTCGCACCCCACATGATGTTGCAACTTCCATTCGTCGCTCACAGCGTGATCCCCCAAATTGCAATTGTCATCCTGAGCAAGCGTTCTCTGCGCCGCGAAGGATCTCCCTCTCCTCTGGCCTCGCCTCACTTCAAAAGCCCCACGCTAGCCCAACGTAGAAACTTTCCGTGCAAATGAATCCCCATCCCAGCCGTAGCATGATCCAATTCGGCGTTTCCGGTTTTCGCTGTCATAGTCGCGTTATACGAAGTCACAAACTCACTCGCCGTCAGCGGAGGCTCGTTTCTTAACTTGTTTTGCCGCCAGCGTCATCATCCCCGGCGAAGCGCCTGCATTCACCAGTGGCACGATCGCCGCCACTGACTGCACTTCCGAGAGCAGGATCCCCACGCACCGCCGTGATCTTCGCCTGCGTGGCTGCATCTTTGATATGCAGCGCGGGCAAAAGGCCATTCAGGCTAGATTGCGCCGCGCTCATCGCTGCCTGAATCTGGTTGAGCAGCCCCGGCTGCACCGCGGCATCCGCCTTTTGATATTGCGTGATCAACGACTGCATCAACTGCAAATCCGCCCCCGCCTGCGCGCCGGCGTTCTCGATCGTCTGCAGATCCGCAGCCGAAACGCTTTTCCCCTGCAGCGTCGCTGCCAGCGTGACCAGGTTCGCCGTCGCCGGAATCAGCGCCGCCACGATTTGCTCCGCCTCGCCGATCCACGCCGTCGAGCATGCGGTCCACAAAAGCATGCCGCACAATACCGCCGTCACCAACGTCTTCATCCCTGCCTTCTTCATAACTCATCTCCTCTTCGAATCTTCGATCTCAAATGAAAAGGCACGGCTTTCGCCGTGCCCTGATCGCGCACCTCGTAACTCTTATTGCAGATTACATGCGGCGAATCTAATCTTAGTGGCCCGCGGAACTATCGGGATACGGTCCCGTCGAACCGCAGGCGGTTGTGCAAACATAGAGATTTTGAGTTTGAGCGCCGTCAATCGCTGCAGTGTTCACTCCCAAGTCGGTCCCATCTGTAGCTTGGTAGCTTCCGCCTGCGGCATAAAGGCTGGCCTGATTGTTGCAGGCGGCATCGTCGCTATGACACAGTCCGTAGCTGTGCCAGTCGCTCAGATCCAGCGGATAATTGGCCGTGCTCATCGCTCCCACCATGCCGAGGCAGGCTGGCACTGAATTGGTGATCGCATTAGGGGTGGTAGTCGAGCACGCCACCCCTACTGGGAACGTGTCAGTGACCGGCGGCTGCAGGCCACTATAGGTTCCCCCATATTCTGTGTAATCTGCCCAGGAATACACACCTCCGCTCAGCGTTCCTGGATTGCTCGTCGAAGGCAGTACGAAAGTCGTGGAAGTGGAAGATGACACCGGGCCATAACTTACACCATTCACCACAACGTATTCCCCCGTCATTCGGGCTTGTGCATTGGGCGCATTCCCGCTTATCAGAGTACAAGTGTCAGTCGTAGCCAGAACACAGTTCACTACTCCCTGCAGGCCGACGCTGGGAAAGGCATTATTGTTGAACGCGAAAGTGTTGATATCCCGACTGGTACTCTCCGCCCGCGTCCCCATTCCCTTTTGATCGCTAAACCCCTCTCCTCCCGAGGCAGGCAGTCCGTAGGTGGCGCACAGATTGTTCTGAATCGTCTGGTTCCGCATGAAGTAATATGGAGCCGGACTCGGCAGTCCGCTTACGTTTGTCTGGTAGGAATCGTCGATACAGATCGCGGGGGCCGGACCGGCCGCCTGGGCGATAAATGTATTGTGCAGCAGGCTCGTGTAGTAGGGCTTGCCGGGACCGGTCACGGTTGTACAGCTTACGCCGCTCGCCCCTGCCGTTGCTCCCGCAAGGTTATAACTGAAGGTCAAACTATATGGCGTAGTTCCGTAGACCGCGGGCCCAATCTGGCTTGGGGAGGTATTGAACGTCGAATCCGAACAGTCGGCAACCACTGCCGGATCTCCGTTGGTCTGATCGAGAACCACTCCCCCGGCTTCCGACGCACAGACCATAGTGATAGCCGCGGTGCCGTCTCTATTCAAAGTCGCGGATGATGAGGCTGTACACGACCAGGCGATCCCACTCGGTCCAACTCGAATCGCGTAACTGGGAGTCACGCTGGAACATCCGCCCGGCACGAAACTTCCCACGTTGTAGCCGAGGTTGTTCTGGAACAGAATCTGCTGAACCCCTAGCGTAACTCCCCCCGAACTTAAATCCCCGCCGTCTCCAAAGCTCGGCCCGTTGCAGGTCTGGCGATAGATATTATTCGTCATCGTGATGTTAGTAGTCGAGAGCCAGTAATTGTTCGTTGGGAGTGAGCCGATGGCAACCTTGGCAGTAAAGGCAGTTCCGTTCTGCGCGCCGGATTCGTCCACGTTTTCGTAGATATTGCCGTCTCGCAAATAACGCAAGCCGCTCTTGAGTTCGCTCGCATTCTTGCGCACATAGCCGTTGCTGCCATTGTTCGGCTTAAACCCGTTCTGGTTCGCGACCATCCACGAATATGGATAGGTATACCGGTTACCTCGGTCTTCCACGTCTTGGCACAGCATTACGCCAATGCTTGCCAAGGCTGTTTGGTAGCCGTTGCAGAAGGTTCCTATAGACGCCCCTTCAAACCAGTTGTGGGCAAACTTCATCGTGAGCGCGTAGCCGTTCGCAATCTGGTGGGACTCCTCCCCGGGGGCCAGAACCCTGTCGGTGTAGCTATACATCACCGAGCAGGTATTGCAGGCGTCAAAGCTAAAAGCATTCGACATCTGATTCGAACCCACCGGGTAAGGAATCGCAATCTGGCTCAGGAGCAATGGCGTCGCCATCAAGTACGACAAAATGAAAAACTGTCTCACGAGCAACCTCCAGGCTGTCCCGTCATGCGCTTCGGCACGCACGGATCAATTATGTGCAAGTGTCCTAATAGATTCGGCATATTGAAGATTTCTAGTAGACTTCCTAGTTCGACGCGCAAGCGCTCCACTGCCCGGTAGGATCTTCCGCGAGTCCCGCCAGCCCGACCGCCACGCACGGGTCGGCGATGAACAGATGTTTCCCCACTCCACAGTTTCCCGCCGTGGCTGCGGCCAGAGAGCAATCATTGGCGCCATTATTGGGGCCAGGCAGGGTAGTGGGCATGGCATACCAAATCCGCAACTCATAGGCTTGCCCATCGTTGCTGTCCGGGCTGAGCGGGTAACACCACTTGGTGCCGTCCGTATACGGTCCGGGGCAGTGCGTCGCCATGTAGTTTTCGTAGGTCTGGAAGCAGAACTGGCATGTGCCAGTGAGGGGATCGGGGCTCGTAACCCCGGCATTGTGGTAATACAGGTACGCCTCACCGCCTTCCTGATGGTACTGGCCGAGTGGGCCGGCGCCGCCGGTGTCCGCTTCGTACCAGCCATAGAGCGTCAACTGCTCGATATAGGCAAAGTGCGCCGGATCGAGCTTCACAATCGGGTTTCCATCCGCTCCGTTGCAGGTGGTGCCGGGCTTACCTGGATCCATGCAATCCAGTTGGGCCTGGGTGTAGTCGAGGAAAAACAGCGCGCCGTTCGGCCATGACGTTGCTTGATTGCTACACTTCAGCGCTCCGCTGTCGCCCCAATAAGCAGGAGTTCCGGTGGTGAGCCGCGAGCCAGAATTAGGAAATACCACGTTCGGCTCGTTGCCCCCGCTCGTACCTTCACAAAATGCGACGGCGTGCTGCGCGTGATAGAAGTGGCCATTCACCATCTCGGCCCAGCGGTTCATGGCGGAGTAAGGCGCCGCCGAGTTAGAAATCGCGCCCGCCCCGTTGTCGTAGTCGCGGCCACTGGCCGGATTCGCCCAGCCGCAATAACTGCCGCCGCCCGGCGCGTTGTATGGAATCGGATCGGCAATCGTGCCAGCGTGCCCGGAACCGCTCTTGAGCGGCAGCGCCATCCCGGTCGCGTCGCTGTACATGTGGATGGCGTAACCGTTGCTGATGTCGGCGGTGTCGCCGCTTAAATCCCAAACGTTAATCGCGGAATCGCTGGAGCACGTCGTGCCGGCTACGCACCCCGAAGCCGCCGCGCCATTGGGCGCGTGCAGCAGAAGGTTTGTCAGATTGCCATTGCCGTCTCTCGCAGCCAGGGGCTCAAACGTAGACCCGCATCGCGGCGCAATGATCTTGTAGACGGGATCGGTTAATTTTGAAATGTACATCGGCTGCCCAGACTGGTCGCGCGCTCCCCAGGAAGCCCAGCCGCCGGTGAGCGTGCCCCCGCTGGCCCCGGCAGGAGGCGGTGCGTTGCCGTGGCTGTCCCACCCAATCTGGGTTTGTAGAACGGTCGTACCGCCCGGCATCAGATGGCTGTAAGGCCCTCCGTTCCCCGCGTTCGGAATCCTTTTCGTGAACAGGCTGGCGCTGTCGTTATAGAAAAAGCTCGGGGAAGTGACGGGAGGCTGGCTCGTAATCGTGTACGCCTGCGCCTTTAATAGAACAGGTAAGTACCCAATTCCAACTGTAGAGGTTGTAATCGGAACGACATTGCCGTAGATGTCGGTATAGCTGGTCCACTTCGGGTCCAGGCTTCCGGACGCGGGAAAGGTCGTGGGATAAGGGCAGGCAGTCCCGTTGCTGCAACTCTGGGAGGAATCCCAAGCCATTCGGAGTTGGGTCACGCCATCGGCGGCGGTAAAGTTGCAAGTCCAGATGGTGCCGCTGGCGGAACACGCCTGCGTAACCGTGGCACCGGGCAGCCAGGTCGTCATCTGCTGGTAGGCCGTACCCGCTTGCAGCAGGCAGCCCTGCGCCTGGCTGCAGGTGAACCAGGTCCCGCTGGTCCCGCCCCACGTCATGCCATTGGCGATCCAAAGGCAGCCTTCCCCGCCGTTGGCCGCGGTCGCGCTGCAGTAATTGTCGTCGTAGCCGTACAGGTAGACTTTCTGGAAGTTGAGCGACTTCAACACAGCGAAATACTTGACGATGAAACCCGCTTGCATTTCGAGCGAGGGCAGGTTGCCCCATCCGCCGTAATCGCCCTCCGTAGTCCATACGGGGAGGGTCAAGGCCCTGGTGTCCGTGATCTGGGCGTAAAAAGACTGGAAATCGGTAGAAACATCTTCTGCAATGGGCAGACGGCTATTGTTGTGGGAATAGGTGTGCAGGGCAAGAACGTCGGCGGCCGCAGAGGCCGCGCCGGCGCAGGTGCCACCGCAAGTGTTATTCAGGTACGCGTTGAGGTTGGTGATGTAGACCGCGCTGCCGTAGTCATTGGATGACGGCGTGAGCATGTTCGCGGTGGGATCGATGGGCCCGGTCAGGGTGACGCTGGTCACGGTGGCCCGCACCTGCGCGCACGTTTCTCCGGTCGCGTGAACCGTGGCGATCCTGCCCACGATGATGCAGTTGGCGTCTTCCGCCAGGCGCAGCATTTGGTTGGGAGTGCCGAGCCACGAAGCCGTGCCGCTATAGTTGGCCTCGCGGGTAAACTCGTTGTACAACTCGTAGCCGCTGACGTGCACCCCGCGCGTGTTCGCCATTAAGTGGCTGGCGAATTTCGAGACGTAGTTTCTCCAGTCGATGTTCGATCCTTGGTATTTCCCGTCGCAGTTATTGTTGCCGTTGGCGTTGGTGACGCAGCCGTCTTCCGCGATGTTCTTGGGCGGAGAATAGTTCGCCAGTTCACAGGCCCCGCTCGGAGTGCAACTGCCAGAAAGATTCAACGCCCACGACGGAGTCCAGTTCCCCAAGTCCACCATGGCATCGGTAATCCCAAGCGATTGTGCTTCCTGCAGATAGTTGTCAAACACCGTGAAGGTAAAGTTCCCTGACTGGAAGATTCGATATTGTCCCACCGGCAGGCCTCGTTCTGATTACAACCAAAGAGACGCAAACTGCCGATCGACACCACAGGCGTGGGCACGCCCTCCCCTACGGTGTTGTGATTCAAGTGCATCCCGAGGAAGGTGCTAACCTGCCCCGGCGCCGAGGTTGTGTCGGTCCAATCGCTGCTGATGTAGCAGCCCAGGCAGTGAATGTGAGAGGCCAGATCTGCCAGGCTGGTGATAGATCCCACGGCATAGGGCTGTATCCTGAATGCCCCAGTCTGATTGCTATTCCCGCCGGTGCAACTGGGTGAGGTTCCCGGAACATAGGTGCACGCAGTCGGGAAGATGTGCGCGTCGATGACTGCGTAATGATGACAGGGCGAGCCGTCACTACCGAGTCCGCAGGTGATTCCTTGCGTACCTCCGGTGTATTGGATTCCCCACATGGAGGCGACATCGTTGTAGTTGGAGGTGTTGGTCGCGCTTCCATTCGCCAGCGTGAAGGCCCCGACCGGGATAGTCACTAGAGTGCCCGAGGGATGGGCATTGGAAAATGTCGCGGTAATGCAAGGAGCCGGAAGCGAGTTGCACGGGCCGCTGGGAAGGACGGAGGTAATCGTGACCGCTTCGTGTGCCGCCGCCAAGTCAATGCCGAGCGTTGCCCCCGCTGTCATGCCCGTGACCGAATTGACTGCAAGATAATTCCCGCTGCCCGCTGTTACCGACGCCGTGCTTGTCGTGCTCGCGTAAAGGTTTGTGACCGTCGAAGTCCCATTCTGGTAGCTCATCTGCGTGCCATCGCAGAAAGGATTTCTCAGCCCAGGCTGCGTGGATTCGGCAACATTGTCCTGTTCCCCGTGGGAACAAACCGTCTGGCCCGCAGTCAACGGCGAGCCGGTGGTTAGCACGATGAAGTTGGTCGATGTGTCTCCCGACGTCTGGCTCAAATTCAGTCCAGACGATCCGCTGTACGAGGCGCCCGCTGGAAATGTGATCGTGACCCCGACCCCCGTTGCCGTGCGGCAGGATTCCGCATCGCTAATCGCCTGCTGCGCGCTGCTCTGGCTTCCCGCGCTGTACGGCCCATAGTTGGTCGAGCCGCATACCCAATTCCCCCCGCTCCCCGCGCTTGGAAAATTGATCAGATCTGCCGTTGTGCCTTGCCACTCCTGACTGTTCACCCAGTTAAGCGGAAGTTGAACGCACCCACCAGGCTGCGAACCACAATTCGTTTCTCCACCCACCGTGAAGTACGACCCCGTCCCTCCGCCATACACGGAGTAACCTTCATACACGTGCGCCCCAATCTCCCACCCGCTCCCGTAACGTGTTCTGGTTTACCCCGTTGATGTCAAGTTCATACGCCGTTCCCAGATTCTGCCCCGCATCCACTACCGGCGAATTCCTCGTCGGACGGAAATCCAGCGCCATGCTTATCGCCGGAAATTTGTAGTAATCATTTCCGTCCGTCCCCGTCTCCGGCGTCCCACCCAGCAGCCAATTCACCAGCCCCGTATTCGTCTGGATCGTCGCCCCGCTCGCCTTGAAATCCGCAATCAGATTCGTCACCTCCGTCGCACTCAGTTCGCCCGCTGGGGTCGTCGCATTCCAGTGCCAGAAGATCCCCCACGGCACTCCCCACACCGATTCTTTCCACATCAGCGCCTGAATCTTCTGATTCAGCACTCGCCGGCGTCGAGCCCCATCCACGAAGGATTCACTCCAAAGCTGGTGATGTTCTGCACGTTGAATCCGTCGGCATACGTATCCTTCACTCCCAGATCTTCCTTCAGCGCCCCGCGTCGCCCCCGTGTACGGAACGCCCGCTGTGATCCCCTGCATCGTCGTCGTCTCATATCCTCCCGGATACACATACACCGGCGTCGACGGCAGCCCCGTCAAATTCGTCGTCATCCACTGCCGCGACAACGTGATCTCGTCCGTCGTCAGCCGTGTCACGTCCAGTTGCATGTCATACACCGCGGACTCTTACATCTTGCCCGCTCACGTCCGCCAGATCTTGCGCCAGCAACGCCGGCGTCCGTATACGCCGAACACCCCGTTCCGTAAGGCCCCTGGCAGGCTTAGATATGAAGTCGCCGTAATTTCCCGGTCGTCCGCCAGCGCTTGACTCGCAATCCCAAGATCGTTCCCTGCGCCTGTCCTTGCGCCAGGTTGTAACTCACGCTATCGCTCGCGCCCGTAACGCGTGATCGTCAGCGTCTGCTCGCTGATGCTCAGCGTCGCCGCCGTCCCGCTGCCTGTGTATTGGATGTCCAGCGCATCCGTATTCGTGTAATATGTGTGCGACATCGAATGCGACGTCACATCCCGCCCCGCATTGATCCATCCCTGAAATTCCGACACCAACGTCCCGCCAGCGGATACCCCACCGTAATCGCCGCCCCCACCGGAACCCCCGCCGCATCCGCCACCGGCAGCACTGTGCCCGCATAATAGGAGTCCGCTCCCGGTCGTCATCCCTGCATCGTCCACCGTCAACGTCACTTCGCCGGATATCTCTGATACACCTGCACCGCTGGCGCCGTATCCGCCGCAATATTCCCCGCTCCCGCCGTTGGCCCCAGCGTACCCGCGCCCACTCCACATCCGTCGATCCGCCACCGCCAGGCTCGACGCATAGAAATGACAATTCGAATACGTCACGGCGCCTGGCCCCATCGACGCTCCTCCGTCCGTGCAGCCCGAGGGCGTGCACGTCGAGTCCCACTTTCCCCGTGTCATCCACCAGCGCGCCGTCCCGGTTCGCATACGCCCCATCATTCACCATCGTGATGGGAGTCCCCACTCCGTTAAATGTGAACCCCTCCACCGGAAGCCTTCATAATTCAGGTGCGCTTCGTCGTTGTAAATCCTGATGTCGCCCGGCTGCGCACTCTCATTCACATAAAACCCCAGCGGCTGCGTCCCTTGCGGAATCATCGAGTCCGCTTCCATGTTCGCGAACACCAGGTGATCGCTCGCCCCCTGCACGTACACGCCGTACTGATCGAACCAGTTCACCAGGAAATGCTGAAACGTCAGCCACGATTTCCCATTGCATGTTGATCACCGGCACATTGCTCAACGCCATCGGAACGATCGGTTCGTTGTAGTAAGTCGCCGGATTTCCCTGCGAGTAAACATAAACGATACCCATTCGCCAGATAAAAATCCCACTGCGCCGTCAAGTTTGACGACGACCGCCGCCACCTTCTGGCCCCACACCGATCCAAATAAACAAAAATTGATCGTCGTGTAAGTCGCTGGCACCGGCGCCTTCCACGCATTCCCCGTCACCAGCACCCACGCCGTCGCCGGCACCGCGTAATATCCGGTCAAATTCGGCGCCGCCCCGGTGCCATAGGCGTCAAAGCGTAATCGGATTTCCCGAACTGCCCGAAGAAGCCGGCGCCAGGCTTTCATTCCAAACATCTCCCCGCTTGAACAGAATCGAATCCCCCGGCTGAAACGATTCCCCATTCACATGAGCAATCGTCTGCCACGCCGTCGACGAAGACGTCCCACTATTCGCATCATTCCCCGTGCTGGAACTCACGTAGTAAGTCGTCGCCGAAGCGTGCGCACTAAACGCTAAGAGCAGCAAAGCAAAGACTCCAACGCTTGGCTTTGTCATCCTGAGCGGAGCAAGGCGACTCGCCAAGCGAATCGCCTTGCGCAGTCGAAGGACCCCTTGTCCCCTTGCGCTCTTACCGGCTTTGATAGAAACTTTCACGCAATCTCTCCCAGCTTCTCTCGCTCACCGCAATTGAAAAAGCCACCGGCTCCAGCCGATGGCTCCATAACGCTGCCCAAGATACCCGGTGTCAGCCCGCTCTCTCCGCCGAGTCCTCGACGCCGTCCCCGCTATCTCCAGTGTTGTAGTCTTGCAGTCCAGCGTCCGCAGAAACCGCTGGACCAGGCGGCGTCACTCGGCTCTCCGCAGCAGCCGGTGAAGGCAACTGCCCGCCTCCGCCATCTGTCGCGCTCCATTCTGTAACCGGAGGATTTCGATCGCTCTGCTCAAATGCCTGTGTGGTAGATGGTTGCGCCGCTTCCGGATTGATTGCACCGCTCATGATCTTTTCTCCTGAGTTAAATATTTGCGCCATCGTCTGGCAAAGAAAATGTGGGGACGGCCGCCCTCGGCTGTCCATCGAGCGCAGCTCGATAGCTTTTTCCCAACAGCTAAGCCCGCCAACAAAAAAGGCCACCGGCGAACGCCGATGGCCCTCGAGGCCCCGCTCCAAACCCTAATGAATCTCCCAAGCCATAATCGTCGCGTACGCCGGATTATCCGCCGGGATCGTGATCCCACTATTCAGCGTACCGCCCGCCGTTACGCTCTCCGCGGTCCCGCTACTCCCCCCAACGAAGGTGAATCCCGCCGGAGTTCCTCCGTACACCTGCGCACATGAACTCGGACAATTGCTCGTGATCGCCAGATAATATTTTCCCGGCTGCAGTGTGGCACTCGCCGCCCAGCTCAAAGTCTTGAATCCCGTACTCGGGGCGAACGTCGTGCCCGCCGTACTCCCTATGTGCGCTACCACATTGCCTGAGCTGTTCAGCACCCCAATGTCATATGTGTTGCCAGTGTTGTCCGCTGTCGCAACGTCATAAGTCACCTGCGTTGTGGTCAGCGGGAACGTCAGCACGACGCCCCACAACTCCGCTTTGCCCGCTGTGCTCGAAAACGAGATCGCTGTCCCCGTCGTATTCGTCGTGAACCACGGAATCGAATACGATGCGGCGCTACTCACGCTCGATCCCGGCATGTCGAGAAACATTTGCACCGTCGTGCCTCCCCCGCTGGCCTGCAGCACCCGCCCAAGGATCTGCATCCCAGCCGGCCGTGTCGCCCCCGCGTCATGGCACAAAGGATAGAATCCGCCGCTGACCGTACCCGAAGGCACAACGTAATCCCCAACCACCGTCGGGCTCCCATCAAAACTGCAATAGGCAGACCCCGCCCGCGCCAGCGTAACCAACCCCGAAGTCCCGGCGTTGAAAATCGCCACGCCGATTGCCCCACTGGTCAGTGCGCTTGAAGGCGCCGCTGCGCAGCCCGCGCTCGTAAGCACCGCCAGCCCGTTCACGATCGTGCCGGTAGCGTCATTGCAAAGTTCGTAACTCTCGCTGGCAGACTTGCCCAGCTCAAAGCCGCTGCCGGTGTTGGGATTCCCCGCCACATACACCGTTCCCGGCCGCAGTCCGCTCCCGCTTCCCGCGCCGCTGAACGAACCCACGTTATATATCTGATCGGTCCACGGTTTGAAATTGCCGCTCGCGTCCACCACCCACTTCAGCCCGCTGTTGATCCAGAATCCTAATCCCGGCGCCGCACCGGGAGCCGAATTCTCGCTGCGCACCACCGCATAGTTGTCCGCCAAGTCATATCCCAGCGAGGTCCTCTGCCAGGTCGAGCTGTTCGTATAGCTGGAGTACACATGCAGGCTCTGCGGATTCGCCGTCGTCTCCCCAACCACAAACTGCCCCAAGTCGTATCCATCTTCTTGCAGCAGATTCGAAAAATACGAACTGCTCGCCGTGGTCGCCACTTTCTGTGGAACTCCTGCGTCGGCGGAAATATAAAAGTTCCCATCGTTCGAGATTCCCAGCGCCGAAGTTCCTGCTCCCGCCGCCGCCATCGCCGTTCCCGGAATCGGCGAAGTCACCATCCAGGGGCCCGCAACCTGCAACTGTCCGTTCACCGTCACGTTCCCGCTGAACGTTCCCGCTGTTGCAGAAATCCCGTTGCTC
Source organism: uncultured Acidobacteriaceae bacterium (assembly GCA_963702775.1). Classification (GTDB taxonomy): domain Bacteria; phylum Acidobacteriota; class Terriglobia; order Terriglobales; family Acidobacteriaceae; genus Sulfotelmatobacter. The sequence continues at coordinate 43,154 of CAVPDX010000007.1, read as the reverse complement.
CCCGTGTAATTCAGTGTCGCGCCGTTGTCTGTCAGCCCGCTGTCGCCGCTCACCGCCGCTCCATTCGCCGCATACATCGCCAGTTGTGTGGCCGTCCCGCTGTTTACCGTTCCCGATCCACCCCCACCGCAACCCGTGCAGGTTCCCGTCACTGTAAGATTTCCATTGATCTTTACCGGCACGTTGAAAGTCTTAAGCGCCGCCGTCAGCCGTTCCAGATAACTCTCATTGTCCCCTGTGTTCGCGATGTAGGAAGAAATCGCCTGGGGCGCTCCGAACGATAGGTTGCGGACATTTCCGCCGGTATCGTCGGTTCCGATAAACACATCGTTCGCACTCGCCGCCAGTCGCCCGCTGTTGGCCAAGGTCGTCTGCTGCTGGGAGTCATGCAGCGTGATGAAATGATTCGGGGTCGCAGGGTCGCCTTCGAACAGCAACGACCCCTGCAGAATCGCAGTCGATCCTCCCCCCTGAGGAAATGCAGGGCCGTTGATAATCACTTCCGATTGTGATGAGTTCTGCGGCACGCACACTTGCTGCGCGATACTCGGGAACCCTTGGCCCGTGCAGCTTAGAGCGTGAAAGGCCGGCGCATTCCCCGCCGCCACCATCGCCGAAGCCGAATTTGCCGGAAGCAAATCTGCAAAATACTGTGGCAAGGCGAACGTATTCGTAGCGTCCGTGGAAGGCGCAAGCACGATATGCCCCGGCCATTCATCCAGTTGCGGAATCAGGGTTGGGTCGGCGCCGACTGTGTAAGACGCGGTTGCAGCTTGCTTATCCAGGAAGCTGCAAATCCCCGCCGTGCAACTTCCTGAAATCGCTGTCGCTAAGGCGAAATTTCCCGTTCCCACCGGCACTTGAGAACTCGACGCTCCTAACAGCACATCGTACGTGATCGTTCCATCGACGCTGGCACTCGTCGCCGGCATTTCCGGCCAGTAAACGCTGATGGTTCCAGCCCCTCCATTCGTCCTCGCATATCCGGCAAACAATGGAATCGCATACACCGGGCCGACCGACGAGTGCATCACGATGTAATAATTTCTCTGCGTGCTTCCACCTGTTCCCGAGAAGGCGAACTGCGGACTCTGTCCTACCATGTACGTCCCGCCCCGCGCTGTAGCCGGTTGACCCTCGTTCACCAAACCGGAAGAAGAATAAAGATTCCCAGGATAAGCCGGGTTCGCGCAGTCCGCCTCCTCATACACGGCGTCGTAAAGACCTCCCTGCAGTCCCGCTCCTTGGAAAATCCCATGCTGAGAGTAAGCTTGAATGACCGTGTCTCGAATCGTCATAAAGTTGCCGCTGCGGTTGTTCACTCCATTGGCGCAAGCCATCGACAGGTTTGACCCGCCGTCGATGGTCACCACCGCTGCGTTCCCTTGATCACCTCGTGACCACACCCCCCACCCCACCCAGTTCGCATCGTGGCGAATCTGTGCTCCGCCCTCTGTGTCGAAGTGGTGGATTAGTGCCGCCTGGTCGTTGTCCACGACGATGTCGTTATTGAATGCGCCCGGATAACCAATCGAGGACATATCAATGTCTGTCATCGATGCGGCGTTGCTGTTGTCTTCAATCGCCGCGGTTTCAAGCGCTGCCGTACCGAATGCTGGTGTCGCCCCGACGTTCGTCGCGCTGGGAACCGAAAAGGTGAACGTGTTCGTCGTGGTCGCGGTGATCAGCCAGAAGCCGTGATAGGAGCCGTAGCTTGGAATGGAAACGTTGGTGGCGACGTAGTCTCCCGTCACGAAAGGATGCCCTGCAGCCGTCATCGTTACCGTGTTTCCCCCCGCCACCGTAACCGACGTCACCTGCACGCCGTCGATGTTCTCAGCGGATGTGAACCGGAGTCCTTTCAGCTTCTGGCTCGCGAAATCACCGGGGAAACTGCGATCTCCCATAAACCAGCACACGGCTCGGGTGTGGCACTGCAGAAGCGCACCGTATCCTTCTACCGTTGAACGAAGATTCTGCTGGTAGACCGTGGCATAGATTTGGTAGGCATTGGTATTGGCTCCGGTGGGTGGGATGATGATAAATGCGTTTGGGCTTCCGGCGTCGTTCAACGCCTCCTGGATTCCCCCATAGGCGCTTTCAATCGTATTCGATGAAGCCGAATGCGCTACAGCGGTGGTAACCACAATCGTTCCGCTGGCTGCACCTGAAGTGCACGTGCCACCGGTGACCAGCGCGGCTTCGGGATTCGTCGTCGGAATGTAAACGTAGTAGGGCTGGGCGGAACTATTGCTGGTATTAATCCCCAACGGGCACGGGTTTAGATTGATAGTCTGTGCCGGATTCGGTGTCGCCAGATTTGCATTTACCGTCTGCGACCAGTTGTCGGAAGCCGTTACGTAGCGAACACCATTGAATGTGTTGTCGTTGAAGCTGGTGCCCACCGGTTGCTCCATATTCTGGTTCGACGGCGGACTGGTCAACACCCCTCCCGTCCCACCCGCCGGAGTGGAGGGCGCATACTGCCCGTTCGCCGAAGAGTATGCCAACACCTGTCCATTCGTGGGCGCGGTCGATCCCACCGGCACACTCTGGATCTCCGTCGCGTTAGCGCTCGATCCGCACGACCCCCACGTCCCATTTCCCAGCAGGCAGTTTAATTCCGAAGGCACCCCACTCCCCAACTCGCTCGTCGGGACCACTCCGCTCACCAGGTCAGCCTTGACCGCGATATTTGAATCCACATATTGCTTGTCCGCAGATTGCAGCGGCGCAGTCGGCGGCCCACTCAACGTCAGCGGCCCTGTCATCGTCCCGCCCGCCGTCGGTAAGTAATTCCCCTCGCCCACATTTGCAATCGAATCATCTACGTAAGATTTATTCGCCACATCGCCCGTATTCACCGGAGCAGGCACATTCGGGGGCACTGCGAAACTCTTGACCCCCGTCACCGTCTCTACCCCGTTGAGGTGCACAACCGTGTTGTCATCCGCCTTCGCAGCCAGCGCTGTGTTCACGTACTGCATGGACACAGGTTGCGCCGCCGTTCCTGATCCCGGTGTCGTCCGCACCTGCGCCAATGTCGCCGGGGAACTCGTCGGCACCAGCCAGTACTCCGTCCGCACCTCACTCGGTTGCAGCTGGTACACCACCGTGTAGTACGTGTTCGCTGGAGCCGCTCCCGCGTTCGGGGTGAGCGCCACGTTCAATGCACCGTTCGTTCCCAAAGTCACGTTCAATGACCCCGGAGCCACCGCCGTCCCATCCGCCGCAACAAACGCCGGCCAGGTGATGACTAACACGCCCACGGCGACACTTCCATCCGCCATGTAGACGGTGTCAACCACGTTAGTCAGCTCCGGTCCGCCTTGGGGGCCCGGCGAAGCCGCTCTCGGCAAAGCTAATGCCGCGCGCGGCTTCGCCACGGAAACTTCTGCACGCGCCGAAACCAACGCGCTCGATGCCGTCACTACCACCACTGCCAGCACCCAATAAAAAAGCCGCCCCGTCGGGCGGCACGCCTCAAACATACTTCCTCCTAAAACTTGTCAATCTGTTGATGCTGTCATCCTGAGCGAAGCGAAGGACCTATGCAGTTTGCCTGCACCGCTCACGCGCTTGGCCTTTGTTTCTTGCTTCCCGAATTCGCCGAAGCCTGGACACTCACTCCCGCCCGTTCAAGAACCTCTCCACGCTCTGCACATAAACATCGGCGAAATCAGCCGCCGGCCGCTTTGCTTCGATCAAATCCCTGGCATCCTCAAGTCTCCACCCCATCACCCCCAGCAGAGCCAGCGCCATCATCGGCGCCCGATGCACGCCCGCCGCGCAGTGCACAAACAATTTCGCCTCCTGATCTTCCAGTGCCGTCAACCCAAACGCTACACCGCGCTCAAAAACCTCGGGAGGCTTTGGCTCAAAATCATCGTCCACCGGATTCCAGCAAACCGCAATCCCATGGGGCACGGCCAGCGGCGTGTCATCGAACTCGATCTGCATGTCGATGATGTGCGTGATTCCCGCGCGCGATACCGCCGCCATGTTATCCCCGTTCCAGATTCCACCTCCGACCGCGATCCGGTCGTCCAGCCAAGTAATATCCATCCCTGCTCTGCGTCCTGTGATGCGGACGTTTCTGTCCGCCGGAATTTTGCGGAGAGCCCCGAACCTCGGCACTAGATTCGCGGAAAAGACATCCGGCAGCCTGCTCCTCGGCGATTCCACCCGCGGCGAAACCGACAGCGCAGAAGGCATGCCACTCTCTCCAGCACTCCAACTCCCGCATTTCATTCTACGGTATCCTCTCAGCGATTCTCCGCGTGAAAGCTCTTGATCTCCTGGCCGCTCAACAACTTTCCCCAACAAATTTCCTGCGACGGCAAAATCTACTGCTCGCTGTCACTAGGATCCGGTTCAGGTTCGGCGTCGCGTCCGGTGCCCAGTTCATTCTCAACGCTCGGCGTGGCAGCCCCAACCTTCACGACCTTCACAGCGTTGGCCCGCGCGGCCTCGGCTTCATCTTCGTCACAAATTACCGGCTCGGTCGGCAAGCCCATCCGCTTCAACAGTGTATGCGCCAGTGAACCTTTTCCCGGGGTCCCCGTCGTCTCTTCGGTAGGCGGATATATCCCAACCGCTTCGAACAGATACTTCGCCGACGCCAGTTGCCCGGTTCTCGTCGCCACTTCAATTACCGAAGTCGCAATTTCTTCTGCGGAGTCTTTGACCAGTTCGTTGATGTTCTCCCGGACCTCTACGATATCCTTGCCTTTTTTCTTGTCCGCACTCTTTTTGGCCGCGGACTTCTTAGCCGCCTTGGCTTTTTTCTTTGCTTTCTTCACACTCACGCCTCGCCCTCCACAAAACCTGGGTACAGCAGGCCTTGGCCTGCGCTTAGGCGCGCCAACTTGTAAACGGGCTTTAGCCCGTGAGGCACCTGTTCCAATGCCCTGCGCCCAAAAACACGAAAGGCGCGCTTTCCAGCGCGCCCTCAGCGAGTATTTCTTTTTTTCTTTACTCTATATATTCAGAATAGCATTTTGCAGGGGGTGATTGTGTCATGTTTCGCAAATTTATATTTGCCGTGTCATCAGCAACTTGCAAGCATTTCGATGAAAATCCCCTCTTGACAAGATTCTGCTCATCACGAGGATCGTCGCTTCGAAGGCACCGCAGCCAGCAATCCCACCCTGAGAAACTCTTCGCTTAGCAGGTCGAGCACGAAAGGCAGCCTTCGCTCAACCGTGCTGCGGCTGCAGTGCAGGATGTGCGCGGCGTACTCATGACTATGCTCCTGAAGAATGATGCGCGCGATCAACTGTTGATCCCATTTCTCCAAGCGCGCCAATGACATCTCCACATCCCGAACGAAGATAACCCGGTCTTCGAACGTCGTCGCTTTGTAGTACGTCATCTTCGCGCGAAAAAACTCCCGCCCCATGAGCGCAGGCAAACGTCCGGTCTCCAGCGAAAAGCGCAGATAGCGCCGCAACAAGCCAACCGTGCGTTTGCGGTACATCCACAAATCCGCATTGCGATCAAGCGGATCTTCTTCCAGTTGGTCCTCGGTGGGAACGTCCAACTGTGCCGGAAAGTTATGCGCCGCCAGTTCCTGCCACGGTGCGCCCGCCGGCGAAGTCCCAGCGACAGATCCTTTCTCGCCTTGCGCGAACGGAGGGCCTGGGTTGAGTGCATCCAACGGATCAGGCTCGTCTGCCTGCGCTCCAATCCAATCCACATATCCGCTCATGCCACACCTCCGGCTGCGTCGAAATCCAGGCCCTCGAAATCCAGGTCGTCGAAATCCAGTTCATCGAAATCCAGTTCATCGAAATCCAGGTCGTATTCCTCATAGCATTCAACCTCGCTATCATCCGCATCCCATCCAGGTCCGATGGGCATCCTCGCGCCTCCCGTACCCCGGTCATAGGAGGCCAGAGGCAACTCCGCCATCGCCCGCCCGCAAGCCTCGCAGTAGACCTGCCCTCCGCCCGCTGGACGCAGCCACAAACCGCCACAGCGTTCGCAATACTTCAGTTCGAATTGCAACTCCTCTGCAGAACTGCTCTTTGGTGCCTTGTTTTTCATCACTTCTCCTGGGGCTCCGGGCTCCCAACGTTGCGAACCTGGGCGGTTGAGACGCATTTGCTGCGGCCCGAAGGCTGCAGCCGAAACAAAAAGCCCTGCGCCGGTCGCCGCTCTGAGGCGGTAACCGAACGCAGGGCTCGTTTCTCTTACGATGACCTGCTTGAGCTATTTATTTGTCGAACTTAGTTTTATTGCCTGAGTTCCCGCTTGCTCGTCCTTTCTGGTTAATCTCCGGCACGCGGCAGGTCTAAGCCAATTGCTGCCAGTTATTTACGGTTCTATTGCCATGCCGCGTTCCAGCATCGAGGCAGAGTCGCGCTGGCGAAAGAATCCCTCTTCGTAGCCGGACTTCAAAACCCGGCCGTTCTGCACTACCACGCTGATTCGCCCGCTGAAGTTCACCGACCTCAACAGCCGCTCCATGGCCGCGGACAGCACCTCGGCCGCCCGCACCTTCTTGCGGAATTCGACGAAGTCCTTTTCTTCGTTGCAGTTATCTTCGCTACTCATGGCTGGCAATCCCCGAAAAACGAATTGGGTTATACACTACCGCGATGGTATAGCTGCAAAATTTCAGAGTCAAGGTCGTTATGCCAAAACGGCTGTGGAAATCTTTTTTTGTTAGCGTATTGCTATAGGCACCGTGCTATACTCCCGGCTATGAAATTCCGAGTGCTGCAAGACAACCTCCGCGAAACTCTTTGGGAGCGCATCGACGAAGGCGACCTGACCGGACTTCGCTTGGCACAACAGACGGGATTCAAGCAGGCCCATATCTCTAACTTCTTGAATCGCAAGCGCGGCTTGAGCCTCGAGGGCATGGACCGGGTTCTGGCCGTCCAGCATCTTTCGGTGCTGGATCTGCTCGACCCGGCCGAGGTCAACAAGCGGGCTTCGATCCTGCCTCCCAGCAACGACGAATTCCAGAACGTCCTCTTAACCGATGGAAACGTCGCTGCCACCCAGCCACTCATCACCAGCATGCACGTCAAGGAAATCCTGAAATTCAAAAAGAGCTTTCTGAAAAAGCTGAAAGCTGAGACCGAAGGCGATCGTGAGCAGTGGGAGCGCTTCGTGCTCATCAAAGTCGACGCCCGCGAAGGCATGAGCATGTACCCGCGCCTGCTGCCCGGAGCCACGCTCCTCATCGACCGCCACTACAATTCACTCAAGCCCTATCGCAAGGGCGAGTTCAACATGTACGCCGTGCTCAAGAACGAAACTTGCACGGTGAAGTACGTCGAAATTGCCGGCAACCACCTGATTCTGCGGCCCCACAACCAGGCGTATCCCATCGAAGTCATGACCATGGAAGAGGGCAAGACCGCTTCCGACTATCTGGTCGGCCGCGTCTGCCACGTGGGAATCGAAACCTAAAAGCAGTGGTCAGTGTCCAGTGATCAGTGGCCAGTCAACCCTTTACTGGTCACTGACCACTGGGCACTGGCCACTGCTACTCCGCCAGGCTGTCGAACATCTTGAATAGTTTGTCTGCCGTGGCGCGATAGATGATGTAACCGCTGCCCGCGTCTGTGGTCTCGCGAAACAATAACTCTCCGCGGCCGTCCCCGTCGGCATCTACCGCGTCGATTAATTCCAGCCGCGGGGTTACGTCGAGGTGGAACTTGTCGGTCACTCCCGAATACAGCTTGCGCAGATTGCCATAGATGTCGGTGCGAGCCACCAGCGTAATCGAATACTCCTCTGGCGCTGCATCTGCTCCGGGCGCGGGAGGTAAATGTGCTTCCGCGCTCAAGATCATGACCGGCTGATCGTTCCCCCACACATCGAAAGTACGAAACTGAATATTCTCGAACTCTGGCTGCGGGGGCTTTGCCGCAGGCTTGCGGCCTCCGCGCGTCGTTTTGGCGGGGGCGGGCGGTTTGGCCGGAATGCGGTTCTTCGCGAGCGCACTGGCATAAGCCTGAACTTCACCTGCTGCGAGGGCCAGCATCTGATTGCGCCGCTCTTCCTCTTCGCCCGTTTTCCAGAAAAATTTGTAGGACCGCGGATCGGGTCCGCCAGCATCGGAAATTGCCGGCACAAGTTGCACAGTTGCCGCGCTGCTAGCGGCTGACTCGGGCTTGCCGGTCCTCGATTGGTCAGCCTTTGATTCGTCAGCCTTTGATTGGTCAGTCTGGGCAAGTTCATCTTCTTCTTGCGGCGCGGACTGCGTGGGCTTGCCCCGGCGCAGCGTGGGACGATAGTAATTCTCCTGCTCCTGACCTTTCGTGGTCTGATCTTTGGCGGCCTGATCTTTCGTGGTCTGATCTTTCGCGGTTTGACCTTTCGCAGCTTGAGCCTGAGGTTCTTGACTTTGAGCGGTTGGGGCCGGCGACGCTTGTCCCGAAGAGGATTGTCCCGGCGACTGCGGCGCTGGCGCTGGCTGCTTGCCACTTGAATCCGCGGGCTTGTCGGAAGCTGGTGCAGTTGCCGGCTTGTCCGATGAGCTTGGTCCGCCGGTGGGGCTTGGAGCGGTTGTGGGAGCGGGGCTGGAAGACTCCGCCGGCTTCGATGACTTCCCTCGGGTCAGCCGCGGTCGTGCATCACTGTCGCCGCTGCTCTCTATGCCGACGGGCACGTCTTCCGCTTTGCGCGTGCTCTTCGCAGCTTCGGCTCCTTGCGGCAAATAAGAACCAGTCCCCAGCCAGGGATGCGGGCTGTTCTTGGCATTGCTGTGCAGCGCGCGACTGACGGTAAACAGTCCCAGCGAATCGCCCGTCTGTTCGGCCTCGTAGACCGTGCCGGATTCGAGCGCCATCGGCACCGGATCCGCCTTGTACACGCTGGCATCGTGGAACCTGCCGTCGATCAGAATCGCGACCGGAATCAACGTTCTCTTGATGCCGTTCGTGATGCTGCAACAGACCCACTGCACGTGGTCCCTTGACGTTTGTTTTCGGCTTCTTCGCTTCGGGAATCTTTTCCTCATAAGTCTCTTGCGGGCGTTTCAGCTGCGGTTTGTTCTGTGCTATCGCGTTCGGTGGAACCGCCGCGAAGAGAAGCCACAGAATGCCAATGACGGTCGATCCTAATCTGCGGCATTGGACCTTCCTAAACATAAGTCGTTGCGGCCACGGCATGGCCAACGCTAAGATTGGGGACGCTGTCTTCAACCCGAATTTCCCTGGAAATGAGGCGCTCATGAGTATCAATGTCAATGATAAGGCTCCCGAGTTTACTTTGCAGGACGAGAATGGAAACGAAGTCTCGCTGAAAAGTCTGCGGGGGAAAGTGGTGGTGCTGTATTTCTATCCTCGCGCGGATACTCCGGGATGCACCGTCGAGGCCTGCGAGTTTCGTGACACCTACAAACAGATGCAGAAAACCGGCGCCGTGTTACTTGGGATCTCTCCCGACACGCCCCAGGCGCAGAAGAAATTTCAAGAGAAATTCAAGCTGCCGTTCTCGCTGCTGGCCGATGCCGACAAAAAAGTCGCCGACGCGTTTGGCGTGCTGCAAGAGAAGAACATGTACGGCAAGAAAGTGATGGGCATCGTCCGGACCACGTTCATCATTGGTCCGGATGGCAAGATCCAGCACATCTTTCCCAAGGTGAAAGCGGAAGGCCATGCGGGCGAAGTCTGGCTTACCTGAAAGAGTCGGCGAAAGGTGCGGCGTAGCGTGGCCGGGGCGGCGGTTGTCGGGCGCGCGCCGGCACCGGGGGCGAGACGCCCCCTCGACAGCCGGCAGGATGCCGGCGCTACTCCCGCGATTCGTCCGCTCCCTCGTGCGTTCTTTGCCCGTGATCCGCGGCGCGTGGCTCGCGAACTTCTCGGCAAAGTGCTGGTGCGCGACATTCTCGGTGCCAAACGACGGAAAGCTGCGTCTGGCGGCCCGCATCGTTGAGGTCGAGGCTTACCTTGGGCAGAACGATCCCGCCGCGCACTCCGCTGCGGGCAAAACCGTGCGGAATTCAGTCCTGTTCGGACCGCCCGGCTACGCCTACGTTTACTTCATCTACGGCAATCACTACTGCCTGAACGTGTCGTGTGAGCGCGAGGGCAAGGCGGGGGAGTTCTTTTCCGCGCGGCCGAACCGCTTGAGGGCATCGAAGAAATGGCGCGGGCTCGAAAAGTCGATGTGCATGCGCCGCGCGATCTTCTCCGACTCACCAGCGGCCCGGGCCGCCTGGCGGAAGCCTTCGGCATCACACGCGCGCGCGACAACGGAAGCGATCTCACCTCGCGCGATTCCGGCTTGTGGATCGGAGACGACGGCTTTCGGGCAAGAAAGATCCAAATCACTCCGCGCATCGGCATCAGCAAGGCAGCCGACCGGCCACTGCGCTACATCCTTGCGGGAAACACTTCGTTTCCGGGAGAAAAGAGCGCCGTCAGAGACTAAAGTCTGCGTCGGAATTTTGACAAACGGGTGTAGACTGTCCCTCGGGTCAGAATGCGCGAAAACCCGCTCTGGTCAAGGCATTTGAACCGGACGCCGGGATGGTTCGAGTTGATCGGCGAGTGGGATCGCCGAAGCGAATGCGGCGTCCTTTTTTCACGCATCCCCCAACGGAACGAATCATCTGAGTAGTAGGAGCAGGCTTGCGCCGATTGGCTTTATTCCGCGCTTCGCTGGTCACGTCTGACGATTCTGGCTGCGACTGTTCCGGGGTTTTCGCGGGCGGCAGGATGGCCCAGCGCTCTCGCCGGCGACTGCGGCGGCTCCTGCCAACATCGTGATCGGTTTCGTGGGTGGCTTTGTCAGCCATGACAATCCCCATCATGGCCCGGTGCAACTCGCGGAGCAGATGCGGCGAACCGTTCCCAAAGACACCTACATTCAGGTTTTTGAAAACCGGCGCAGAAAGCGAGCCTATGACACCATCGTTCGCCTGCTGGATACTGATCACGACGGCGATCTTTCCAGCCGAAGAGAAAGCCCGGGCGCGCATTGTTATCTACGGCCACAGTTGGGGAGCCTCCGCAGCGGTGTTGCTGGCGCGCGAGTTGCGGCGGGAGGGCGTGCCGGTTTTGCTGACGGTGCAGGTAGATAGCGTGGCCAAGACATGGCAGGACGATTCCGTTATTCCCGACAACGTTGCCGAAGCCGTGAACTTTTATCAGCCGCATGGCATCGTTCACGGGCGGGCCCAGATCACGGCCGCCGATCCCGCGAAGACTCGAGATTCTGGGAAATTACCGCATGGATTACAGGAAGAATCCAGTTGCGTGCCCGATTATTCCTGGCTGGATCGCGTGTTTACTCCGCGACCACATGCAGAGCGAGTGCGATCCCCATGTGTGGTCGCAGATCGAAACTCTGGTGCGGCAGCGGTTGTCGTCTCCTGATGTTTTGCCAAACACTTCCGTCGCGGTTTCCACCACAGCCCATCCGAAACGCTAGGATCGTTCCGACAAGCGCTAATCGGACAGTTTGGGCAGCAGGATGTTGTCGATGAGCCGGGTCGGGCCGACGAATGCGGCGACCGCGACCAGCGCGCCTTGAACTGCGGTTTCAACTGGATCCAGGCTTTCGGGATCTACGATTTCGAAGTAATCGAGGCGGACTGATTTTTCATCCGCAAATTCTTCCCGAGCCGCAGCCACCAGTTTTGCTGGCGTTGCGTTCGCCGGCGTCCCATGATTTCTTCGCGCGCAGCAATGATCGATGCAGCACCAGGCCTGTTTTCGCTGTTGCGGATCGAGATAGGCGTTGCGCGAACTCATGGCCAGGCCGTCGGCCTCACGCACAATCGGGCAGGCGACGATTTCCACGGGAAAATTCAGGTCGCGGACCATATGGCGAATAATCGCCAGCTGTGCCGCGTCTTTCTGTCCGAAGAAGGCTGCATCTGGCTCGACGATGTGGAACAGTTTGGCCACCACGGTAGTCACGCCGCGAAAATGTCCGGGCCGCGAACGGCCATCCAGCTTGTCGCTCAGCCCCTCGACCGTAACCCAGGTCACGGCTCCCGGTGGATACATTTCCTCGACCGGCGGAGCGAATAGCAGCTCCACGCTTTCTTTTTCGAGGAGTTCGCGGTCGCGATCGAAGCTGCGCGGATATTTTGCCAGATCCTCAGTAGGCGCGAACTGCAAGGGATTCACGAAGATCGAGGCTGCCACCACATCGCACGAAGCTCTGGCCGCTCGCACCAGCGACAAGTGGCCCTCATGGAGCGCTCCCATGGTCGGTACAAATCCCAATCGCTTTCCGCCGCCCTGCCGCGCCGCGCGGCATGCGGACCGCATATCTTCGATGGTATTGCAGATTCGCATTGGATTGGGAATTTAGGAAGTAGGGATCCAGTTGATGGCAACGTGAGCGCCCTCGAGATCGCCCGCGACTATGCCGCGGCTTCGTCGAAGCGCGATCTTGTCCGGCTCGGAAGCGGTGGGCTTCTCCTCCACGAGGATCGCGACTGCGCGGCCGTACGGCCAAGCTGATGCAGGCAACCGCGCCAGTGCACTCAATACTTCCTCCGGCTTAAAAATCTGCTCCTCATTGGCGGCAACGCTGGAGAGCAGGCCGACGCCGTCAGGACGGATGACGAGATAGGGATTGCTCCAGTGCTTGGGTTCCTGCGGGGGTACTTCGCCGGATCGGCAGCAGCGATGCTCTGCAGAAGATTGGCCGCATCGGGCGGGGTGGCGCTTTCTGCCGCGAGCAAGCGGCCAGTGAGAAGGTCATCGTTGAAATCAATGCGACGATGTGTACGAGGCCGCTCCGTGGGCAACCTCGAGCGATGCACGAACTCACCGCACAACCATCGGAACGTCGTTCTTTGCGGCCCAAACCAGCGCGACCACCCACCCAATCAGCGTCCATCCCAGAAAAAAGTTGAGCAGCACGATGGCGCCCGTGTCCCGCTTGTTGCGGGCAAAGGCAATGATCGAAGGCAGAAAATACATTACGAAGCCAAAACCGAAGAAGGGCAAGAAAAACGCAGGCAAGAGGTGAGTCATGGAAACCTCCTCAACAACATAGCCTAGCACCATTGCCGGTTGCATTGAAGCCCCGGAGCCATTCGCGGTCTTATCAGTTTGCCGGGTCTAAAAGGGAATTATGCACGTTGAGGATGCGCCAGTGGCCTGCGGCATCCTTTCGGCACATGGTCGTCCCATGTCCGGTGAGATGTTCCTCGGAACTATCAATCCAAAAATCGTAGGAATACCACAGGGTATCGCCGAAGCTGTGTACGTCGCGCGGGTTCGCTTGGTAATGCGGCTTGGTAGCGCCTTTGAAATAGCGCTCGCTCAAATAACGCATGACTTCCTCGCGTCCGCGATACTCCCCATGCTGAGTATAGAAAACGATCTCCGGGTCAAAGCACTCCTCCGTCGCTTTTGCGTCTCCTTGATTGAAGGCGATATTGCATGGCCCCAAATCCGCTTCCAGTTGGGCAAGTACGTCGGCTGAACCTTTCGGCTCACTGGCTGGCGCGAATACGGCAACTCGCCGCTTGAAATCGATGGTTATCCCCATCGGGTCGAGCAAATCCACACCCAGAATCCCGTCGATCTGCCCTCCACAGGCTTTGCCGATTGCGCTCAGGTCAATCGCCGGGAGCCTAAGATCTCGCAGCTGGTGCGTGCCCAACTCTACTTGGGGCAAGAAAACTTCCCGGGCATTGGTGGCTGCAGCTCCTCTCCACGAATATATGTTGACCTGCTTGGACTGACCCAATGTGAAAGATTTCAAATTAAGAATGGTGGTGGCTGCCGTATCGAGGAGGAATCGCCGATTTTCTCCGGCGACCTTCATGGTGACAACCGGCAAGCGATCGCAGCGTTCGATCGGAATTTCATCCTTATCGTGACTTTGGGCGCGGACTGATCCCGGGAAGCCGGCAAGGAGAACAACCAGAACGGCGACAGGAGACATCGGCTTCATGGAACCCCCATCAAGATAGATCGGGTATTCACTGGCGTTTTACTTTAGGAGAAGGACCGCGCCTGCCGGAACCTACTGCCCCATCGCCCGCTTCCGCGCCAGCACGGTGTCCAACCCAGCCTTGGTCTCTCTCGGCAGATGATACGACTCCTCATCCGACGGATACTGCAGCGATTTTACGTCGGCGCGAAACGCCCGCACCGCATTGCGTAATCAGCGCGGCCGCGTCGCCGTAGCGGCGCACAAACTTGGCGGGCGGCCCGAACGTCAGATTCAAAAGATCGTGGAACACCAGCACCTGGCCGTCGCACTCCGGACCAGCGCCAATACCGATGGTCGGCGCGCTCGACCTCGGCGGTAATCATCGCCGCGACTTCGCGCGGAATGCCTTCCAGATACAAGACAAGCCACGCCAGCGCGGTCGAGCGCCACGGCGTCGCGCATCAGTTGCTCAATGCCGCTGAGATTTTTCCCCTGCACCTTGTAGCCACCCATCACGTTGACCGACTGCGGCGTCAGCCCAATGTGGCCGGCCACGGGAATTTCGGCGTCGATGATGCGGCGAATCAGGTCGGCACGCTTTTCGCCGCCCTCGATCTTCACCACTTCCGCGCCGCCTTCCTTCACAAATCGCGTGGCGTTGCGCAGCGCGTCGTTCAGCGTCAACCTGATAAGACCCGTAAGGCATGTCCGCCAGCAGCAGCGCATGTCTTCACGCCGCGCCGAACCGCCTTCACGTGATGCAGCATCTCGTCCATGGTGACCGAGAGCGTGTTTTCGTAGCCAAGCATGGTCTGGGCGAGCGAATCGCCGACCAGGATCATCTCGATGCCGGCTTCGTCCACCAGGCGCGCGCGTAGCGTAGTCGTACGCGGTGAGGCAGGTGATGGGTTCGTGACGGAGTTTCTGTTCCCGCAGAGAAGCGGTGGTGACTTTCGGCGGTTCGCGTCTTTGGCAGCCGGGAGCTCGCCAATCGGAGTGATGCTCATTGTGTCCTCCAGTGCCCCTCCGGCTCGGCCGGATAGAGCCTGTTCCGCATCTCGTGGATGCTTAAACAGATTCTAGACTTTATAACCAACAATGGCCAGTCGTTTCATAGGTAGACCCAGTTAGGCGTAAACGCCTGGCAGTCATAGCGTTACGGAGCTTCAGGGTCGTCCGCTCGCTCGGGAAAGTTTTGTCGATTCTAGATACGCAACGCGCGAACCTTGAGATCCCCTCGACCACCTATAAGCCGCTTAGAAAAATCTTAGCGTCATTCGCTCCTACGCGCCCACCGCTTCCTGCCCGCCCAGCGGCAAGAAGTATTGCGTCCCTTTGATCGGCTCGGTCACTTTGCGCAGCAGTTCCTGCAAGTCTTCGTTGCGGTCGACGAAATCGATGTCGGACGTATTGACGATCAGCAGGTCGGACGACGTGTAATGAAAAAAGAAGTGCTCGTAGGCCTTCACCACTTCTTCCAGATATTCGTCGCTGACGGCGCGCTCGCCCGGAGCATTCTTTTTCTTCAGCCGCTTTTTCAGTACCTCGGGCGTGGCCTGCAGATAAATGACGAGGTCGGGCGTAGGCAGTTGCTCGCGGAAGTGGTTGTAGTAGCGGTTGTAGGTGTCGAGTTCCTGGTCGGTGAGGTTGAGGCAGGCGAAGAGTTTGTCTTTTTCGATGATGTAGTCGGCGACCACGGTCTTCTGCGAGCGCGCGGCCCAGGTCGAGCGCCTGCAACTGCTCGAAGCGCTGCACCAGAAAGGCGAACTGCGCCTGAAACGCCGCGCCCCGCTCGCCCTCGTAAAAAGCGCTCAGGAAGGGATTGGCTTCGGGCTCCATCACGCGCTGCGCATTCAGGCGCTCGGCCAGAATGCGGGCCAGCGTGCTCTTGCCCACTCGGATGGGACCTTCCACTGCAATGTAACGGGGCAACTCAAAAAGATTAGCCATGGGCTCCGCAATGTTTCGGAATTTGCAGGATAGCTCGGATGGAGCGCGAGTGGCAATTGAGGGAAGAGTTAACAGGAGAAATTGAGAGATTGAGCCATTGAGAGATTGAGCGATTTCGCAAATACATGTTTGCGATCTTCAATCGCACAATCACCCTAGATGGCTCAATGGCTCAATGGCTCAATGACTCAATGCACTACAATCCCCTGCATGCTCGCACTCGCTCTGACCGGCGTCTCCGCCGCCGCTGCTGTTGCCGCAGGCTACCAATCCATGGCGCCGACGGGGCAGTGGTATGGGCGAACGTTTACTGGGCTGGCGCGAGGGTCGAGGCAAATCGCGCTGACCTACGACGACGGACCCAATGACCCGCACACGTTGCGATTGCTGGAAGTTCTCGCCAAGCATGACGTGCACGCCACTTTCTTCCTGATCGGACGCTATGTGCAACAACGTCCGGAGATTGCTCGCGAAATTATCCAGACTGGCCACGTTGTCGGCAACCACACCTTCAAGCATCCGTTGCTGATCTTCCAGAGCGAACCTGAAATCCGGCAGCGAACTTTCTCGGTGCCGCGGAACCTTGCAGGACGCGATTGGCGAACACTCCAATCTCTTCCGCCCTCCGTTCGGCGGACGCCGGCCCGCGGTGCTCCGAGTGGCGCGCGAACTTGGCCTGGAGCCAGTCATGTGGAATGTCACGGGCTACGACTGGAACGCACCGCCTGCTGCAGTCATCGAGCGCAAGGTTGCAAAGCAGATTCGCGGCGGCGACGTGATCCTGCTGCATGATGGTGGGCATAAGCACATGGGAGCGGACCGCTCACAGACAGTGATCGCCACGGATCGGCTGATCACGCGGTACAAAGCGGAGGGATATGAGTTCGTGACGGTTCCGCAGATGATGCAGAAGGATCGTGCAGGACCGGTCTCTGACCCGGCTGGACCCGCATGGCCGACGGTTTTCAGCCGCAGGGTTTGCGAGCGCTACCAGCAAAACCTGCGGCGCTGCGCGCCTGACCGGGTCAGAGGACCCGGTCCCACATCGAGCTTTATCCCTTCACCGCCGCAAACGCATGCTTCGCAGCCGCTATTGTCTGCTGAACATCTTCCGGCGTGTGGGTCGCGCCCAGGAACGCCGCTTCAAACTGCGAGGGCGGCAGATACACTCCGCTGTCGAGCATGGCTGCGGAAGAATTTTCCGAATGCTTCCGTGTTTGATTTTGAGGCCGAATCCCAATCCGTCACTGGACCCTCGTGAAGAACCAGGTAAACATCGAACCTACGCGGTTGTAGCACAGCGGCACGCCCGCATCTTTTGCGGCGGCGGCAACGCCCTCGACCAGCTCGCCACTCAACTTATCGATTCGCGTATAAATCTCCTGCTTATGATCACGCAGGTGCTTCACCATCGCGCAACCCGCCGCCATCGCCAGCGGATTGCCGGAGAGCGTTCCCGCCTGGTACATCGGACCCAGCGGCGCCACCAGATTCATAATCTCGCTGGGACCGCCATAGGCGCCGACCGGCAGGCCACCCCCGATAATCTTGCCCAGGGTCGTCGAGATCGGGACGAATGCTATAGAGTTCCTGCGCTCCGCCGAAAGCCACCCGGAATCCTGTCATCACTTCATCAAAGATCAGCACCGATTTTTCGCGTTCGGTGAGCAAGCGCAAAGCGCCACCAGATAATCGTCCGCCGCGGGAACACAGCCCATGTTCCCCACTATCGGCTCCACGATCACGCAGGCAATCTGATGTTTGAATTTCTGGAAGGCGTATTCGACCGCGGTGATGTTGTTGAAAGGCAGTGCCAGTGTGAATTGCGTGAACTCCTCGGGAACGCCCGCCGATCCTGGGATCCCCAGCGTGGCCACGCCCGACCCAGCCTTCACCAGCAATGCATCGGAGTGCCCGTGGTAGCAGCCTTCGAACTTCACAATGTATTTGCGTTTCGTGTAAGCCCGAGCCAAACGAATCGCCGACATCGTAGCTTCGGTTCCGGAACTCACGAAGCGAATTTTCTGCATCGAGGGAAACCCCGCCAGCACCAACTCAGCGAGATCGGCTTCAGAGGGTGTGGAAGCGCCGAAACTGGTGCCGTTGCACGCCGCGCCTACGATGGCATCGAGCACATCTGAAGCGGCATGGCCGAGAATCAGCGGTCCCCACGAGCCGACGTAATCGATGAACTCGTTCTCGTCCGCATCCCAGATGTGCGAGCCTTTGCCGCGCACGATAAACGGCGGATCGCCGCCCACGGAACCGAACGCGCGCACCGGCGAGTTCACCCCGCCGGGAATCATGCTTTCGGCGCGTTGCTGCAAACGGCGCGACTGCTCGACTTTTCGCGACATTGTGGACGGCATGGTGGCTCCCACACAAGAAGTTAGGTCAACAGAGAAGACCGCGCGATTACTATATCAGCGCGCTGCGTAAACGAATTCATCAGATATTCACCTTTTCGCCATCATCTTGCAACATCGCGCAGGTAACGTAGGGTCATCAAGTTGCCCTTCTAACCGGGAGGGTTCAAGGACGGCTTCGGGGGCTCCGGGCTGTCCTTCTTTAATTTCCCGCCGGAAATCTGACGTAGGAGCCCGACCGGGCTTTGACTTCCCCGCTCGCTCACCCTAACATTGCAATTCCAGCGCACACGCGCCACGCATGATTGGCCAAACCATATCGCACTATCGAATTCTGCAAATGCTCGGCGGTGGGGGAATGGGCGTGGTCTATGAGGCGGAAGACCTCAAGCTGGGCCGGCACGTCGCGCTAAAGTTTCTGCCGCAGGAACTGGCGAAGGATCCGCAGGCCCTGGAACGCTTTCGGCGCGAAGCGCGGGCGGCATCGGCGCTCAATCACCCCAACATCTGCACCATCTATGACATCGACCAGGCCGACGGAGTCTGGTTTATCGCCATGGAGCGACTTGAGGGAGAAACCCTCAAGCACAAGATCGCGGGCAAGCCGCTGGAAACCGACTCGGTTGTCGATTGGGGAATTCAGATCGCCGATGCGCTCGACGCGGCACACTCGAAGAGCATTGTCCATCGCGACATCAAGCCAGCAAACATCTTCATCACCGCTCGCGGACAAGCCAAGATTCTCGACTTCGGCCTGGCCAAGCAGGCTCTCGCACAGGCCAGCGGCTCTGCCGCGCTGCTGGAGGCAACTGCGGAGCAGCAACTGACCAGTCCCGGCACGGCGCTGGGGACGGTGGCGTACATGTCGCCCGAGCAAGTGCGAGGAAAAGAACTTGATGCCCGCACTGATTTGTTTTCGTTTGGAGTCGTACTCTACGAAATGGTGACTGGCGTAATGCCTTTTCGCGGGGAAACTTCCGGTGTGCTTTCCGAATCGATTCTCAATCGTGCGCCGACACCTCCGATCCGTCTGAATCCGGAACTTCCTGCAAAATTGGAAGCAATCATCGACAAGTCTCTGGAAAAAGATCCCGAGGTTCGCTATCAATCTGCCGCCGAGCTGCGCGCCGACCTCAAGCGCGTGCGGCGTGACACGGAGTCTGGGAAGACTCCGGTGACGACCGAATTCTCTCCGGTCAAGTCATTGCCACTCAAGACTGCAACTCTGGCTTTGCTGGGGTTGCTGTTGGTGTTGGGAATTGCCGGCATATGGTGGTTGCGCAAGTCTTCACACAAATCAACCGGCGTCACGACCGGAGCCAAAACCTCGCTGGCGGTTCTTCCTCTGCAAAACCTGAGTGGCGATCCCGCGAACGAATATTTCAGCGACGGCATGACGGAAGAGATTGGCACCAAACTGTCGAAAATCGATGGGATCAAGATCGCTCCTCCGGTTGTTGTTGCCCGCTTCAAAGGCGCACAGAAAGATCCGAAGGAGATGGGGCAGGAGCTGGGAGTGCAGTATCTGCTGCAAGGCAGCGTTCGTAAGGCTGGCGACCAGGTACGCATCAGCGTGCAACTCATCGACGCTTCAACGGGATTTCAAACCTGGGCCGATGACTTTGTAGGCGACTTGAAAGACGTCTTCTCCTTGCAGGACCAGACCGCACTCAAGATTGCGCAGGCGCTTAACTTAAAGCTTACGCCGCAGGAACAAAACGCAGTTCAACGACGCTATACGCAAAATCCGCAGGCCTACGAGGCGTACTTGCGAGGCCGCGCGCTGATGGATTTCATCGATCGGCCCAAAGCCCTCGAAGGTGCCCGCGCCAATTACGAGAAGGCGCTGCAGTTGGATCCTAACTACGCTCCAGCTCTCGCGGGACTTTCCATCGTTGAGGGCTATTATTATCGCAATCTTGATCCTAGCGAAGCTCACTTGCGCCAGGCCCGGCAACTGGCAGAGCGAGCGCTCGCCATTGATCCGCAACTGGCCGAGGCGGACGTGGCCCTGGCCAACGTTTATGGAGACACGTTCGACTATGTCCACGCAGCGGAGAAGGCGCGTGAGGCCGCCAGCCTAGAGCCGGACAACACTCATACATGGGACCTTCTTTCGTGGGCTCTCGGCTACGAGCAGCCGCCCGACTCAGTTGGTGCTGAGAAAGCAGCAAGGGAAGCGATCCGCCGACAACCCGGTTTTTACCAGGCCTACTATCATCTCGGCCGGGCGCTGATGCAGCAAAAACGATTCCCCGAAGCGATCGCCGCATTCGAGCAGGCCAAGAGCATCAGCCCTTCTTCCTACACGGCGGATTTCGGGCTGGCCCAGGTTTATATCGCGCAGGGCGATTATGATCGGGGCATCACCGCGCTGCTGAGCTTGCCCAAGGCCGACCAGAGCACTCCCATCTCACACTTTCAGCTCAGCATGGCGTACGCGGGCCGTGGAGACAAAGAGAAAGCGCTGCTTGAATTGCAGAAAGCGATCAATGTCGGCTACCGCGATTCGGTCGCCATCAACTCCAACTCCAACTTTGATTCCTTGCGTTCAGACATGCGCTTCCAAAAGCTATTGACTCAGGCAGGCCAACGCCGCTAATCAAAGCTCCGCTCCGCCTGTAACATTCCTTTAATCTTGTATAGGCTCGTCGGATCGCCCGTGGGGACCTTTGATATGATTTCGCCAGCCCCGGAGCCATTATTTGAATGTGTGGTTAACTATAGTTAACCTCGCCTGATATATTTTCGTTAAGCTAGGGAACGCCCCGGGGCACGACAACTTTTTGAATTTCGGGCGTGCCAGTATTGCGGTGTGACAAATATCACAGCGGCTGGTGACGATGGGCCTTGAGCGCCACTCTCTATCAGCCTAAGTTTGTAATTATGAAAATGAAATTCATTTTCAATATTGAGCGGGTCGCCTTTTGGTTGTTGGTCGCGGCCGCGTGTACTTCTCCGGCGCTGGCCCAGCAGCCGGATACATTCTCTACCACGACGCGTTCCGCGAGTTCGCCGCAGACGGACCCGGCGCCCGCCGCCAGCGTGGCCGATCCTCCCCCGGAAGAAGGTACGGAGGCGATGTTCCCGCATTTCAAAGACACGCGCTTCTGGCTTACGGGGCAGGCGAATTTTATTTTCCAGACACACCCTCCATTTCACTCCGACTACAGGGGTCCGCACAGTCTCAGCTCCAATTACGAGAAGGCAACGTCGCGGGTGATGACGTTCTATACGGGCGTGCGCCTCAACAACTCCACCGAGATTCTGATCGACATCGAAGAAGCCGGCGGGGCCGCGCTCACAGAGGGCTTTGGGCTCGCCGGCAACACGGATCTTGATATCGTGCGCAACCCCCTCCTCAGCAAGGAGCCTTACCTGGGCCGGGGCATGATTCACAAAGTATTCGCACTGAGCAAGGACAAAGTCGAAAACCAGCGCAGCTTTCTTTCTCTCTTTGAGGAACTGCCGCGCCGGCGACTCGAAGTCCGCTTCGGCAAATTCAGCATGCCGGATTTCTTTGACATTAACTCGGTGGGCTCCGATACCCACTTTCAGTTCATCAACTGGACCACCGACAACAACGGCGCATACGACTACGCCGCCGACACGCGGGGCTATACTGTGGGCGTCACCGCCGATTATGAAGACCGCAACTGGGGCTTCCGCTTCGCCGAAGCACTGATGCCGAAGGTCGCGAACGGAATTGACTTGGTGTGGAAGCCGTGGCAGGTGCACGCGGAAAATTTTGAATACGAACTGCGTCACGGGATCATCCCGAAAAAATCGGGAGTGGTTCGCCTCTTGGCCTACACCAACTATGCCAACATGGGCATCTATCGCCAGGCCGTTGCCAATTTTCAGGCAGACCCCACTTCCACTCCAGACATCACCGCCCATCCCTGGCACGTCACTCGCAAGTATGGATTCGGCGTGAACCTCGAGCAGACCCTCACCCGCTATCTGACCGCGTTCGCGCGTTTCGGCTGGGATAACGGCAAGACCGAATCCTTCGCTTACACAGAGGTCGATCAAACCTTCGCCGAAGGATTAGGAGCGAATGGCGCGTGGTGGCATCGCAAACAGGACCGCGCCGGGGTTGCGTTTGTATCAAACGCAATCAAGAAGGATCACCAGACCTATCTCGCCGATGGCGGCCTCGGCTTTCTTTTGGGTGATGGCAAGCTAAACTACGGGCGGGAAAATATTGTGGAGACTTACTACACAATCCACGCATGGCGAGGCATCTATGTGGGTCCCGGCCTGCAGCATATCGTCGATCCCGGCTACAACCGTGACCGCGGTCCCGTGCTCGTGCCATCGTTCCGCGCCCACGTCGAGTTCTAGGGTCGATACTTCCTTAGGACGTCCAATCCCGCAATTGGAGACTGCTCGTTCCCCGCAGGGTCGCGGATTTCAATTATTCGATCCTAAGACTCGCGGTTCAGTTCGGTGCCGAGCTCAGAGTTGTGTCGTCGTCAGGTGCTAAAATAATCCTGCATGCTTCTTCCCTTCGTCCGCGAACTCTTCGTGGACGTAGAAAAGCTTCCCGCCTTCGCGCGTGTAGCCTCCCACCTTAAGGAGGGCACGGGGCGCATTCGTGTATCTGGCCTCATCCCCACGGCCAAAGCCTTGCTGCTCGTGCTGTTTCAGCGTGCCGCAGGACGTCCTCTGATCTTTGTAGTCAACGACAACCGCGCCGTCGAAAACTTTGTTCCTATCCTGCGTGGCTTCTGTGAACTCACCGGTGCTTGCGATCCAGAGTCCGTCATCTCACTCCCGGCGCGCGACGTGTTGCCTTTTCAGAATCTCTCACCGCATCCCGAACTTCAGGAGGAACGCGCCACAGCTTTGTGGAAGATCGCGACCGGGGCGGCGTCGATTGTCGTGTCACCGATCGCGGCCACAGCCATTCGACTGCATTCCGGTGACTACTACGCAGATCTCGCCCGCACCATCCGCCGCGGCGAATCGTTCGATCTCGAGGCCCTGCTCACGCACCTCAACACCGTCGGCTACGCTTCCACTGATGTCGTCGAGATGCCGGGCCAATATGCTGTGCGCGGCGGAATCCTTGACGTGTACTCACCCGAGGCCGACCGCCCGCTGCGCATCGAGTTTTTTGGTGACGAAGCAGACTCCATCCGCAAGTTTGATCCTACCTCGCAGCGTTCCTCCACTCCGGTGGACGAGGCCTTGCTCTTACCGCTCACCGAAACGCCGGTCAGCGAACATCTGCTGGCCGCAATTCACACGCGGCTCAGCGGCAAGCGAATCACGGGCACTGAAGAGATCGTCGAAGCCGCCGTCCGCGCTGGTGGGGTGAATGTTTTTCCCGGCTGGGAGTTTTATTCCCCGGTTGCCGGAGCCCACAGCACCATCTTCGATTTAATTCCGCGCGCTGCGGTTCTGCTTGACGAGACCGATCAACTGGAGCAGGAGTTCGAGCGCTTCTGGACCCGCGTAGCCGAGGCTCATGAGCGCAGCGGCGTCGGTAATCTGGTCCGCCCCGAAGATCTCTATCTACCCCCGGATAATTGGTGGGAAAGAGTCGCAGCATTACCCGGCGCCGATGTCGAGCACCTCGGCATCACCCGCAGCCTGGACGAAGAAGCCACCGTAGCATTTCTCACTCAGCCTTCGCCCCGCTTCCACGGCGCAGTTCCGGTGATGCTGGAAGAAGTGCAGAAGCTCAATGCCGATGGCAAACGCGTGCTCTTCGCCGTGCCGAACACCGGCGAGGTCGAACGTCTGGCCGATGTCTTCACGGAGTACAACGTTTCGTTTCGCCTTGGAAGCCGCACCCGCGGCGGAGAAAGTTACGCCGATGAAACCAGTTACTTCGCCGGCGAGGTTCTCACCACTACGCTGGCCACAGCCTACATTCCAGATGGAGTGCTGCTCCCCGAGGCCAACCTCGCCGTATTCGGCTCACGCGATCTCTTTGATGAATCCGAGTCAGTAGCCTCGCGCCCGCAACGATCGAAATCCAAAGTCTCAGCCTTCCTTTCCGATTTCCGCGATCTTCAGGTTGGCGACTACGTGGTGCATGTTGAGCATGGCATCGGCCAGTACCAGGGCTTGAAGGAAATCAATCACGGAGATGGTCCCGCTGAGTTCATGCTGCTCGAATTCGCTGAAGCCGCGCGCCTTTATGTTCCCCTCACCCGCCTCGACCTGGTGCAGAAGTACCGCTCCTCCGAGGGAGCGAAGCCGGCTTTGAGTCACCTCGGCACGGCTGCATGGTCGAAGACCAAGGCTCGCGTGCGCAAGGCCATGAAGGACATGGCGGACGAACTGCTCAAGCTCTATGCCGAGCGAAAATTGGCCGAGGGTCACGCCTTTCCGCCGGGCAACGAGTGGTTCCGCGAATTTGAGGACGCGTTCGAATTCAACGAGACCGATGACCAGGCGCAGGCCATCAAAGATGTAATTCGCGACATGGAATCGTCGCAGCCCATGGATCGACTGCTATGCGGCGACGTAGGCTACGGAAAAACCGAGGTCGCCATGCGCGCCGCGTTCAAGGCCATCAGCGACAACAAGCAGGTGGCCGTGCTGGCGCCGACCACCGTGCTTGCCTTCCAGCATTTCGAAACCTTCAAGCAGCGCTTCGCTCCCTTCCCGGTCACGGTCGAAATGATCAGCCGCTTCCGCACCACAAAACAGCAAAAAGAAATCCTGCAAAAGACCGAGGCCGGCAAAATCGACATCCTCATCGGAACGCACCGCATACTTTCGAAGGACATCAAATTCTCCGATCTCGGCCTGCTCATCGTCGACGAAGAACAGCGTTTCGGCGTCCGCCACAAAGAACGCATCAAGCAAATGCGCAAACAAGTGGACGTGCTCACCATGTCGGCCACGCCCATCCCGCGCACTCTGCACATGTCGCTGGTCGGCCTGCGCGACATGAGTGTGATCGAAACTCCGCCCAAAGATCGCATGGCGATTCAGACCGTTGTCGCGAGTTGGGACGAGAAGCTGATCCAGTCCGCAATCGAGCAGGAACTGGGACGCGGCGGCCAGGTTTATTTCGTTCACAACCGCGTGGACACCATCTGGGAAATCGCCGCCAAGATTCAGGCACTCGTGCCCCCGGCGCGAATTATCGTCGGCCACGGACAAATGTCGGAAGGCGAGTTAGAAAAAGTGATGCTCAAGTTTATGCATCACGAAGCCGACATTCTGGTTTCGACCACGATCATCGAAAACGGTCTCGACATTCCGCTGTGCAACACAATTCTGATCAACCGCGCGGATCGTCTAGGGCTGTCGGAGCTTTATCAACTCCGGGGCCGCGTTGGCCGCTCCAACCGCCGTGCCTACGCTTACCTCATGCTCCCCCCGGAACTCGAACTCACGCCCATCGCGCGCCGCCGCCTGGCTGCGTTAAAGGAATTTTCTGACCTCGGTGCAGGATTCAAAATCGCTGCCCTCGACCTGGAACTGCGCGGCGCCGGCAACATGCTGGGCGGCGAGCAGAGCGGCCACATCGAAGCCATCGGCTTCGAGCTCTACACCCAAATGCTCGAGCGCGCCGTGCGCGAGATGAAAGGCGAAGCCGCGCCCGAAGAAGCCGAAACCCAGCTCAATCTCGGCCTCAACATTCGCATTCCTGCGGACTACGTCCCGGAAGAAAATCAGCGTCTGCAGATGTACAAACGCGTTGCGAGAATCGAGACCGAGTCGCAGTTGAGCGACGTAGCTTCCGAACTGCAGGACCGCTACGGCCCGCCTCCCCCCGCCGTTCGGAATCTATTGGACTATGCCGCGCTCAAATTGTTGTGCATGAAAGTAGGTGTGAATGCGATCGAGCGCAAACGCGATACCGTGACTTTGAAGTTTCAGCAAGACGCGTCTGTGGACCCCGAGCAATTGGCCCGCTTCGTTTCCACCCAGCGCGGTGCGCAGTTCACGCCAGACGGCATGTTGAAGTTTGTTTTGAAAGCTACGGCTGCGGACGAAGTGCTCCGCGCCCTGCGCTCAATACTGGAACAACTCGCCAAGGCCGAAACCGCATCAGAAGCTCACACAGCTGGATAGGCTTCGCTTTTGAAGGACGCGGCTTCCAGTTGCATCCCCCAAGCTGCAGCTTTTAGTCGGCGGGTCGCCACCCTTAAACTAAGCATATACAATTGTCCAGCAACCTAAGGCGCACGCTCAACGACTAACGACGAGCGACTGACGATGTGCGCTACCGACGACCTCTCTATGACCAAGAAAGTCCGCAAAGCTGTATTCCCCGCCGCCGGCCTCGGCACGCGTTTTCTGCCCGCAACCAAGGCTCAGCCCAAAGAGATGCTTCCGCTGGTGGATAAGCCCATCATTCAGTACGGAGTGGAAGAGGCCATGGCTTCGGGTTGCAACCAGATTCTCATCATCACCGGCCGCGGCAAGCAGGCTATTGAAGATCACTTCGACGTCAGCTACGAACTCGAGAAAATGCTCGAAGAGCGGCACAAGACGGATCTTCTAAAGATCGTGCGCTCCATCTCCGACATGATGTACGTCGCTTACGTGCGGCAGAAAGAGGCCCTCGGCCTCGGGCATGCAGTCCTTATGGCGCGTGAAATGGTGGGTGACGAGCCCTTCGCCGTGCTCCTCGCGGATGACGTGATCGACGCAAAGACCCCGTGCCTCAAGCAGATGGTCGAGGTCTTCGATCAGACCCAATGCTCGGTGCTCGCCACGCAGATTATCGAAGGAAAGATGATTTCCTCCTACGGTGTTCTCGACGTGAAGCCCGTCGACAGCCGCTTCGGCGAACGCCTCTACGAGATCAAGAACATGGTGGAGAAACCCAAGCCCGAAGACGCTCCATCAAACCTGGCCATCATCGGCCGTTACATTCTCACTCCCGCGATCTTCGACTGCCTCGCCGAAACGCCGACCGGCGCCGGCGGCGAATTGCAACTCACCGACGGCATGCGCCTGCTGCTGCAGAAGGAAAAAATGTACGCCTACGTCTACGACGGCCGCCGCCACGACACCGGAGACAAACTGGGATTCCTGAAAGCCACAGTTGAGTTCGCCCTGCAGCGCGAAGATTTAGGGCAGCCGTTCCGCGAATATCTGAAGGGGCTGAAGCTGTAATTGTTTCGATGCATGTGTGGGGACGACCGCATCGTGAGCCTGCCCTGAGCGAGCCGAAGGGTCCAGCGAGCGAAGCGAGCGTGCCGCCGGCACGGAACCTAGACAGAGTTCTTCAGCTTCTTCGACTTCTCCTCGACCCCGCGTGCCAGCTTCTCTTTGTGTGCCTCGATCTTCTTCGCGATCGAAGCATCACTCAAAGCAATCATCTGCGCCGCAAGAATCCCGGCATTGGTTGCGCCCGGCTTGCCGATAGCAACCGTAGCCACCGGAATCCCTGCCGGCATTTGCACAGTAGCAAGCAGTGAATCCATCCCCTGCAGCGATGTCGAAGGAATCGGCACCCCGATCACCGGCAGCGTAGTGTGAGCCGCGATCACTCCCGCCAGATGCGCCGCACCTCCGGCTCCGGCGATGATCACAGAAATGCCGCGCCCGGCGGCCTTGCGCGCGAAATCGGCCGTACGATCCGGCGAACGGTGCGCCGAGGTTACATCGATTTCGTAAGCGATTCCAAATTCGTCCAACGCTTTCCCGGCCTCGCGCATGATCTCAAGGTCGGAATCACTGCCCATCACAATCGAAACCAGTGGCTTGCTCATCAATCTCCTCAGAACTATTTCATCAGCGCCCGTGCTGCAATATCCTTTCGGTAATGCGCCCCATCAAAATGAATCTTCTCGCAAGCCTCGTAGGCTCGCGCTACCGCAGTCTGCAACTCCGGCGCACGCGCCGAAACACCGAGCACACGGCCGCCGGCAGTATAGAATTCTCCATCCCGCTTCGAGGTCCCCGCATGAAAAACCTTCACGCCCTCAATCGCCGCAGCCTGCCCTAGACCTACAATATTCTTCCCCACCTCAAACGTCCCCGGATATCCTCCCGAAGCCATCACGACGCAAACCGATGCATCTCGCGACCACCTGAAATCACCTTCGCTGATCCGGCCCGCAATCGAGGCTTCAAGAGCATCCACAAGGTCGCTCTCCAGCCGCAGGAGGATGGGCTGCGTCTCCGGATCGCCGAAGCGGCAATTGAACTCCAGCACCATGGGGCCGCGAGCCGTCATCATCAGCCCGCAGTAGAGCACGCCCTTGAACTCCGCTCCCTCGGCCTTCATGCCCTCGACCACCGGACGCGCAATGTGACGCACGAGCCAGTCACGCATCTTGTCGTCAATAATACTTTGCGTCGAGTAAGCGCCCATTCCTCCGGTATTGGGCCCGGTGTCGCCATCGCCCACGCGCTTGTGATCCTGCGCCGCCACCAGCGGGGCCACGCGCTCACCGTCACTGAGCACCAGAAACGAAAGTTCGTCGCCCTTTAAACATTCTTCCAGCACCACGCGCGCGCCCGCCTCGCCCACCATCTTGCCGCTGAACATTTCTCCCGCCACACGCACCGCCTCTTCTTTGCTTGCGGCGATTACCACGCCTTTGCCCGCCGCCAATCCATCGGCCTTCACCACTACGGGCAGATGAAAGTGTGTCAGGGCCGCTCGAACTTGCTCCACCGAATCGCAGATCGCATAAGGAGCCGTGGGAATATGATGCCGCTGCAGAAATTCTTTCGCGAAGCTCTTGCTCGCCTCCAGTTGCGCCGCGGCCTTGGTGGGACCGAAGGCAGGCAATCCGCGACGCGTGAATTCGTCCACGACGCCCAGCGTCAGCGGCAACTCAGGTCCCACCACTGTTAGGTCCGGCCGCACTTGCTCGCCGAGAGCCACTATCGAATCGAGTTTCTTCAGGTCGACCGGAAGGCATTCCGCTTCGTCGGAGGTGCCGCCGTTGCCGGGCGCGCAGTAAAGCTTCGAAACACGCGGGGACTGCCGCAGCTTCCATATCAGCGCGTGTTCACGTCCGCCGCTGCCGAGAACCAGAACTTTCATAGCTGGAGAGAATCTAAGGTTAGGGGCAGAGCGGGAAAGCTGTCAAACAGGCCTTTCACCAGGTGCTGTCTTAACGGTGTTTAAGACAGTACCTTTCACCACAGAGTCACGGAGACACGGAGAAAGGCGAGGGCTTTCCTCTGGGTGTTCTTCTCCGCGTCTCCGTGGTGCAATCGGGTTAACTAGACTTAATGCCGTCGTATAATCTCCCCAGATGATCACCGTCTCCAAAGAGGACTACCTCAAAGCTATCCTCGAAGCCGAGAGTGAAGGCGAAGCCGTTATCTCGGCACGGCTTGCGGACTGGCTGAAGGTATCCGCTCCCGCCGTCACCATGGCCGTGCGGCGGCTGAGGAAGGACGGCTTGGTTCGCGTCCAAGCCGACGGACACGTGCGCCTCACCGCCGCCGGCCGCAGAATTGCCCGTAAGCTCACGCTCCGCCACCACCTCATCGAACGCATGTTAGCGGAACTTTTCGGCATGGAGTGGTGGAAGGTCCACGACGAAGCGGAAAGACTGGAGCATGCGGTGTCTCCTGATTTCGAAGGCAAACTTCTCGCCAAATTAGGCAAAGGCGGCGCTTGCCCTCACGGCAACCTCAGCGAGATGGAGAGCCCCGCCAGCCGCCGCAATCGCGGCCTGTTGCTGCTCGCCGATGCTCTGCCGGGCGCCGCCTACGCGGTCAGCGGAATTTATGAGCGGGATCGCCGGCTGCTAGAGTTTCTCGAAGCCCGCGGCATTCGTCCGGGAGCGAAGTTGCGCCTCCTCGAACGCAACTACGACCAGACCCTAAGTCTATCCACCGTGGCCGGCAACATCTCTTTGGGTCGGGCCGCAGCTGAGCGAGTGTGGGTCTCTGCAGCCGACCAACGCCCCGCCCGCCAGTAAGGGCGACAGATGGTTAACCATAGTTTATTCCGTAGTGTATACTTACGCTAATCTCCGCCGGCCAGACTGATCAGGGGAGATTAGCTCGATACCGCCAAAGACTCCAACCTCAACCGATGAAGCCCGTCGCCACGCAGAACGAAGACGAAGTTGTAGTCATCACTCACGAAGACGTGGATCGTGCCCATGATCGCGTCCGCGTTTTTGAGGCCCGCGCCCGGCATGGCTTTTTCTCCAGAGCGCGCCTGCTGTGGTTGCTGGTTGGCCCAGGGGTCCTGGTTATGCTGGGGGAAAATGATGGCCCCAGCATGCTCTCCTACGCGGCGACGGGCGCAAAGTTTGGCATCGGATTCTTCCTCCCATTCGTCGCCCTCACGTTTTGCATGGCGATCGTCGTGCAAGAGATGACGGTGCGCCTGGGCGCCGCCACCCATCGTGGGCATGCCGAGCTGATCTTCGAGCGCTTCGGCCCTTTCTGGGGATGGTTTTCCATGATCGACCTGGGCATCGGAAACTTTCTCACTCTCATCACCGAGTTCATCGCCATCCGCGCCGGCTTGGGTTTTTTTGGAGTGCCTCCCTGGATAGCGATCCTGATCGCGCTCGTCATTCTGTATGCCGCGCTCATGAGTCACCGCTACTGGACCTGGGAACGCATCACGCTCGCCGCCGCCGCGTTCAACTTGATATTCATTCCAGTGGCGCTCATGACCCACCCAAGTTGGCATTCGGTCGGCCACGCCTTCATTACCTGGCACCCGCTTCCCGGCTTCAATAAAGACACTCTACTGATCGTGCTGGCTGACATCGGCGCTACGGTTACGCCCTGGATGCTTTTCTTCCAGCAGAGCGCCACCGTCGACAAGGGGATGACGACCAAAGATATCCGCTTTGGCCGCATCGATACTGTGCTGGGAGCTGCGTTAGCAACTGCCGCGGCCATCGCTACGATTCTGGCAACCGCGCCGTTGTTCGCCCACCAGATGACGGCCGACAATTTCCAGGCCGCCGAGTTTGCGGAAGCTCTCCAGCCGATCATCGGTCGCTTCGGAGCGTCGCTGTTTGCGCTCGGCATGGTCGAGGCTGGCATCGTTGCCGCAATTACTATTTCAACATCATCGGCCTATGCCTTCGGAGAGGTTGCACACAAACCGCATAGCCTCAATCTGCCCATGGGTGAAGGCAAGTCGTTCTACGCAGTCCTGAGTCTATGTGCGGTGGCCGCCGCCGCCATCGTCTTAATACCGGGCCTGCCGCTGGTCTACGTCGTGCTATTGGTAAACGTGGTTGCCGTGCTGGCCATGCCACCGGCTTTGGTATTTCTCTTCCTGTTAGTGAACGACAAAGAAATCATGGGCGACCTGGTCAGTCCGCTGTGGGCAAACATACTCTCGACCGGCGTGGTTCTAATTCTCGCCGCCGCCGGTGTGCTCTTCGGCGTCAGCATAATCGCCCCCAAGATTTTTGCCGCCCTGGGAGGGACGTAGGTAGGTGGAGCGGGCCTTCGGGCCTGCGTTACAAACACATCTGAAATGGGCTTAACGCCCCGAGGTTACATCATCGTGATGAAAAAAGATGACAAGCCGGAGGCAGCATCCGATCAAAGCTGGGTCTTATCGTCCCTGGAACACGATCAACTCGTCAGGGCCAAGAAGCATTTCATTCCCAGGCGTCGTCTCAATGGTCCAGAACTCGTCGTCCTCTGGGCGCTTCGACTTTACCTTCTGTTCATGATGGCGGTGGTCGCGTACCAGGTATGGATCGCCCGAGCATATCGATAGCTCTCGATCTTGCGGAAACAAAAGAAGCTGCTCCTGCCAACGGCTTCGGCATTTCCCGCCTCTTTAGTGACTGAACGAGAAGTTCAGTCCTGTAGTCAGGACCACGTCATTCTGCTTGGTGCCTGTGGGCGGGTTCGAGACGTAGATATCGTTGAACTGGTTCTGCCAGCCCAGCCATTTGCTGATCTTTGTCACCAGCCCCAGGTCAAACGTTCCCCGGTATTCGCCAGTCTGCGTGAGGTCGGGAAACAAATAGAGCTTCTCCGTTAACACGGTGCTCTTGCCCAGCTTGTGCATCAACTCCTCGCCCAGAGTTAGCGCGCCGAAGTTGTGTATAAGCTTGCTGGAATGGGTATAGCCCAGGGCTGGCACTGTAACGAACTGGGTATAGTTTTCATCCGTGAAATTGCCGCCGGCCAGCAAGTCCAGGGTCGTCTTGTCGCTCTTGATGGCGTGATATCCAATGCCCACGCTGCCCACCGAACGCAGATTCAAGTCCTGCAGCGCGTTGGCCATGAAATCGGCGGCAACGAAGGCAAACATTCGGGGATTGATATTGCGGTCATAGCGAATCCCGCCGGTCTCAAGGTTGGCCGTCGTGCTGGGAGTAGCCAGTTGGTTCGTCCCATAGACCGCAGTCGAATACAGGCTGAGCTTGTCATCCTTGGTGGCGCGGGCGGCGTTGAATGCCAGCGACAAGTTCTCCGTTTGGCTGTTGCCGCCGGTCAGCGAAAAACCCACAACCGCCGCGCCCTTCCAACCCTCCAACGGGCCCGGGTGCAGCGCCTTCTCGTAGGCCAGTTGGTCGGCATCGTTGCGGATGGCAACTACGCTGTCCGCTGGCGCCTCCACCGGGGGCCCTGTCTTCGGTGCAACCTCCAGCTTCCCGTCGCTGGCCGTGATCGGCCCAACTACAGTTTGGCCGTTCTTCAAGGCCACATGCAGCGGTTTTTCGGTCGTGATCTGAGTGATCGCCGCAAACTGCAACGTGACATCGCCCGCGAACTCCGTGTGCAGCACCAGAGTCTTGCCGTCGGACTTCACGACCGTGCCGGTCAGGTGGTCGCCATTCTTCAATGTGATCTGATCGGCGAAACCCGCGGACGCCAATCCTACAAACATAATCAGTGCAACGAACTCAATTTTACGCAACGCAGCCTACCTCCAGATTCTAGAGTCAGTTTCACAGCTTAGAAGCTACTTGGAACCCCGGGACTCACTGGAACGAAACAGGGAACAGCAACAAAGGAACGGCGACAAAGCGGCAGTGAATCAGTGGAATCAAGAAGACGACTGCCCACGAGCGAACCGCTTA
Organism: uncultured Acidobacteriaceae bacterium; assembly: GCA_963702775.1. Taxonomy (GTDB): domain Bacteria; phylum Acidobacteriota; class Terriglobia; order Terriglobales; family Acidobacteriaceae; genus Sulfotelmatobacter. The sequence goes on along the minus strand of CAVPDX010000007.1, from coordinate 10,003 downwards.
GCTCTTGGTTTCCTTGGATTCGGTGTTCTTGGTTTGGTCGGTCGAAGCCGGAGGATTGTCTTTCATGCCTTCTTTCAGGGCACGAATCCCCTCGCCCAGCCCCTTGCCGAGTTCAGGCAGTTTCTTAGGACCGAAAATCAGCAGGGCAATCGCGAAAATAATAATCAGATGCGTTGGTTGAAATAGACCTTCAAACATCAGAACCTCCAAAAACCACACTATCAACTACTTATACGGTACCGGACGGGTATGGGGAAGTCAAACGTCGCTTCCGGAATCCAGCGAGGCCCAAAACCCCAATTCTTGCTGCCTAAACGTAAATTCGGTTCCCATCCCTACCCATGCAGTCTTTCATCCGGGAAGGGTGAAAGCTGTGACGAAAATCACTGGCTGGTGTGACCGCAAATGGGCTTGCTCTGCCAGGGATCCCGACCTTGTCACTCCAGGCCCATTACTTCGGTGACCTTACTCCCGGCTTCATTCGAGAGCTAATGTGGAATTGCGGTCCGAGGACTGTGGACCGCGCCACAATCAACGCAACTAAGCAAGCCACACCGCTGCCGGAGAGTCGAGTGAAGCGCAAGGGCATGTCAGTTCTTCTGTTTGTTTTGGGAGTGGCTCTAGCTGCCCACTCCAGCGAAAGCCAGCCCGTGAACGCCGCCCAGTTGATGGCTTGGCTCACCGCCGGCGTGCCCAGCGGCCGCCTCGTCCGCATCGTTCAAGAGTGCGGCCTCGCCAGCGTCCCCGGCAAGAAGCAGATTCATCAACTTGAGGCTGCCGGCGCCGAACGTGCTCTAGTACGAACTCTGACGAAGGCCAATCTCAAGCCGTCTGCTGCGGCATCTTCGCTTTCCAAGGCAACATCCTCCGAGATTCCCCCAACTCTGGTGCAGGCCGCTGCCGACGCCCGGGCCCAACGCTTCCACGAAGCCGAACTCGCTCTTCGGCAAGCTGTCAGCTCCGATCCTGAGAATGCCTCGCTGCACTTTGCCTTGGGCGCGATGCTACGCCAGCAGGGGCGCTTTGACGATGCATTCGACGAGATCACGCTGTCGTCACAATTGATGCCCGACTTCCCCGAAAACCACAGCAGCCTGGCCTACATATTCTATCTTCTCGATGACGGCCCCAACGCGATTGCGGAAGCACGCACCGCTCTGAGCATGGATCCGCAGAACGCGGAGGCATACCAGTTCCTCGGCCTCGCACTTTACTCCAACGAGCAATACGGCGCCGCAGCTCATGCCTTCGTCGAATCGCTCGCCCGCGATGCCGATAATGCGGACACCTACTACGACATGGGCATCACTCTGCACGCCGCAGGAGACGTGCCCGCCGCCGTCAGTGCATATCGCCAGGCCATTCGTTTGAAACCGGCTTTCTGGCAAGCGCATTCCAACTTGGCGCTGATTTTGCACGAACAAAACAAGCTTGAGGAAGCCATCGCCGAATATCGGGAGGCCAAGCGTCTCGCTCCCGAAGAAGCGTCGGTTCGCAACAACCTGGGCAACACCTATTGCGACAAGGGCGATTTCGACGGTGCCATCCTCGAATTGCGCGAGCTGTACCGCCAGCATCCCGACTGGGCGCAGGGACACAGTTGCCTGGCCCGCGCCTATCTCTCGAAGAGAGATTACGGCAGCGCAATCGACGAATTGCAACTGGCCGTTCTCCAAAATCCCACCGGTTCCGCCGAACACCGCACCCTTGGCGAAGCCCTGGTGTTGGATGACAAGCTGGAAGAAGGTGTGCGGGAGTTGCGCCTCGCCGTCAGCCTCAATCCCGATTCCGACGCCGCCCACCACTCTCTTGGCACGGCGCTGTTCCAGCAGCAGCAACTGCCGGCAGCCGAAAAAGAATTCCGCGAAGCGCTTCGCCTGAATCGCTTCGCCCGACCATCATTACTCTCTGGCGGCCTGCCTGATGACCATGGATCGCTATGAGGAAGCTCTGTCAGAACTGGAAACCGCAGCGCGGCTCGATCCGGAGCGCAAGCTCTACCGCGCCCGCCGCGACGAATTGCAGAAGCTGATGCAGACACAGTTGGAAATGCAAAGCAGATGACAGATACGAACTCACGGTAACGCAGCGCACTGGGACATTACCGGGCAGTGTACTCCCGATATTTTCGGTGGGCCAGCAGGACTGCTTAGACTAGAACACCGGGATTCTTGGGGGTTGAAAATGGACACTACACGATCCACGGTAACCGCAGCCGTCAAAACGGCGAAATCCGTCCAGCTGGAAAACGACGTGCGGAATAATGTGCGCAACGATCTGCGAAACGCTGTCCGCGGCGACGCCGAAGCGCAGCCCAAATTCTCAGGCTACGGCATGCCTTGTTCGAACTGCCGACTCTATTATCCCGCCAACCTCGACGCGTGTCCCGCTTGTAACAGCAGAGAGCGGGTTTCTCCCAAAGCGGTTCCGGTCATTTCGAAAACGGAGACCGCTGCCGAGCCCGTGCCTGACAACGCCATGCTCGAGCAGGAGCGGGAGGCTTTCCTGAAAGAGTTCAAGTCCCAGCTTTTCGCGGCGCACGCCGAAGTGGCCAGTTCACCCGTGGTGTGCTCGCTGGAGGAGCACCACACGCAAAGCGCCGAGGCAGCCTCGATTTGCAAGCCGTGCTACGACCGCTTGCAGGAGCGCACGGACGTTTACGAAGCCGCTCTGCACATCGATCTGAAAGAAGCGGCGCAGATCATCTACGATGCGGTGTGGGCCGATCCTTCCGACCCCAGCAAGACTTATACCAACGCGGCCAGCGCGTTGCTCGGCGAATTGCGCAGGCGCTCCGGAGTCTCCAGCCTGCTGAGTCCGTTCCAACCACTAGGCAACTGACGTGTCCTTCGAAGGCGGAAAACCCAGTCCAAAAAGTGGCGAACTTACTTGGGTTCCACCGAGGACTGTTTCTTCGCTTTGCCCGCAAGATTCGGATAGTCCGCCAGTGCGTCTCCAGCTTACTCTGTGTCCATCATGACTTCCACTAACATGACTTTTCCTGGCGTGACTGACGATGCGATACTCGTTGAGGATGCAACAGTCTCAATGCCCGTGGCGCAATCCAATTCGATGAAACCGGCAGGCCTTCAGCCGTCTGATGCCCGGCCGCATGAAGCTCCGCCAAGTGGCGACGGGCTTTGGCGGGCGGTCGTGGCACGTGACTCCGCGCGCGACGGAGAGTTCGTCTTCGCGGTCGCGACTACCGGCGTCTATTGTCGGCCGTCGTGTCCGGCGCGGCGTCCACGACGCCAGAACGTAACGTTCTATTCGCGCCCCGAGCAGGCCGAGAAAGCCGGCTTTCGCGCCTGCCTGCGTTGTCGGCCGAAGGCCGCCAGCGGCAATCCGCAATCGGACTTGGCGAAGGAGATTTGCCGGTACATCGAACAGCATCTCGATGAGCCGATCACGCTTGAACGGCTGGGCAAAGTATTTCGGCAAAGCCCTTTTCACCTGCAGCGGCGGTTCAAGGCCGCGCTTGGAATCACGCCGCGCGAGTACGCCGATTCTTGCCGCCTGCGCCAACTCAAGCGCAACCTGCAGGCCGGTGACAACGTGACCCGCGCCATGTATGACGCGGGTTACGGCTCCAGCAGCCGCCTCTACGAGAAGACTGCCTCGCAGCTCGGTATGACGCCCGACAAGTACCGGCGCGGCGCCATCGCGGCATCCATCCGCTACGCCTGCGCAGACTCGCCGCTCGGACGCATGTTGATCGCCGCCACTGACCGGGGCGTTTGCGCGATCCAGTTTGCGCGATCCGATGGCGAGTTGATTGAAGGCCTGAAGCGCGAATTTCCCTTTGCCGTGCGTAAGCCCGATGCAGGCGGATTGCAGGCCTGGGTCTCAGCCGTACTTTCGAAGATGACGGGGCGCGAATTGAATGCCGCTCTGCCTTTGGACATTCGCGCTACGGCATTTCAGCGGCGGGTGTGGGCTTATCTTGCAGTCGATTCCATTCGGCGAAACGCGGTCTTATGGGCAGGTGGCGAAGGCGATCGGCCAGCCTAGCGCCAGCCGGGCGGTGGCGCGGGCCTGCGCTGCGAATCCGGTGGCAGTGGCGATTCCTTGTCATCGCGTGGTGCGCGAAGATGGCAGCACCAGCGGCTATCGCTGGGGCGTGGCGCGCAAGAAGACATTGCTAGAGATGGAGCAGCGGCCCTAGCGACGTTTCAACCCAACTGTCCGACGCGCGGCTCAGTGCTTCCGTACCGCACTGATCACCCAGCGGTTGCCGTTCCTTGGTAGCGATAATTCCCAAAGCCCAGAATCAGGTAGCCGATGCCGCATAAAAGGAAGAGCAGAAAAAACCCGAACACAGCGCTCTGCCCAAACGCCTTGGCGATGTCGATGGCCACAATAATCGCGATCACCACGTTGACCAGGGGGATCAAGTAGAGAAGCAGCCACCATCCAGGCCTGCCCGCAATCTTCAGCATGATGTAGGCGTTGTAAAGCGGGATCACGATGGCCCAGCCCGGCTGGCCGGCCTTCTCGAACACTTTCCACCCGCCGATAGCAACGATCACCGCGACCGCCAGCCAGAACAAGAGCCACATGCCACCAAAAATGGCCCCAAACAGATTGCTGTTATCGTTCTGCAACAACACTGCCATCGTTGACGTCATTGTTAGCCTCCGTCGCTGAGGGGATTATTCGCGGGGATGGCCCAGCCCCAGCCAGGCCAGCATGCCGATGGTGACAAACAAAAAACTCCGCGTGGAGTTTCGGGCTCTACGTCCCTCGATCGGATCCCCACATCGGTCACGATGGCTTGACACTATATACCATCGCTGGTTCCTTGCTCATTTATTCTTTAGACTCGGGCAGCTAAACGCCTGCGGGCCACAATCGCCCAGTTCACGAATGCCAATGCGATGGTCGCGATCAGGATGATCGACTGTCCAAAATCCACTCGCGTCACGAGGATTCCGCATAGGATTACGCCAACTATTGAAAAGAAATTCCCCGCGGGCAGGTGGAACAATGCGCCTCTGCCTTCGGGGCGCTTGCGGCGAAGGATCGGTAAGGCGGCGCAGCCTACGCCGTAGTAGAGAAGGCGGGCTACGGCGGAGAGGGTTACGTTCCATTTGAAATCGCCGATCAGCGCTAATCCCAAAACCATAGCCGCAAAAACGAGGATCGAGACATAGGGAGTATGAAAGCGGCGGTGGACGGCGGCGAAAGCTTTGGGGAAGTCTCCTTGCTCAGCGAGGGCGAAGGGGACGCGGGGCATGGCTAAAATTTTCGCGCTGAGGTATCCGTAGAAAGAGATCAGTGCCCCGACGGCAACCAGCGCCGCACCTAGAGGACCGACCGCCAGCCGCGCCACATCTGCTAGCGGTCGCTGGCTGTGCGTGGCGTCGGGCAGCACTCCGACGACTACCCACTGGATTAGCCCGTAGATTACGGTGCAGACCGCGAGAGCGGTGAAGAGCGCGAAGGGAGCGTCGCGACGGGGATTTTTCGCTTCTCCCATGGGCGCGAGCGCGGTCTCGAAGCCCCCATAAGCGAAAACCAGAAGCAGCATGGCCTTCAGCCACTGGCCGGTGCTGGGGGACGCGATGGGTGCTGTTGCAATGCTCCAGTGGTGTCCCTGAAGCACGAACAGGCCCAGGACGATCACGGTGAATAGCGGCACTAACTTAGCGGCTGTAAATAAATTGCTCACCTGCGTTCCGGCGCGCACGCCGCGAATGTTGATGCCAGTGAGAAAGCCTACAAGGACGGTGAGAACGATCGCTCGTGGCAGTGGATCTTTTGCGTGCGGGAAGAATTCTCCCAAATAAATCACAAACAGGTTGGCGTTGGCGGCGGGCGCGGCCAATTGACCCAGCCAGAGCATCCAGGCGGTTTGAATTCCCATCAGGCGCCCGAAGGCGACGCGGGCGTAAAGATAAGGCCCTCCAGCTTCCTGAAAGCGTGATGCGACCTCGGCGAAGCAGCCGATGATCACACTCATGCCAGCGCCAGCCCCGAGCACGGCGTACGGACTGTAGTCGCCAATTAGAGCTGCCACGGTTGAGGGAAGTCCAAAGACACCGCTGCCGATGATCGAGTTCACCACCAGCGCGACCAGGCTCCAGCGTCCGATGGCGCGGACGAGGTGGTGGCCGGCTGGGTTTGCCGCAGTCAGTTCTGTCACCGCGCGTTTGTATCACAAATCGGAGCTGCCTCGAAAACAATGGATGGCAGCGGTTATCCAAGGGCCCCCGTCTCCACATGGTCTCCGCGCGGTGACTTTGGAGCAAATGGTAACTGCACTATTGGCCGCATTGGAAAATCCAGGCACGGGGCCAGGGCTGTGAGCGCGCCAGAGATCCGCGCGGCGAAGGCGTGAAAAGCCTTGCCAGTAGAGGCATTTGGCGCCATCGGTCACGGGACGTTACTTCGTGGACCAAAGTAATTGCTTGAATTACGAAAGCGCATGATCGTGGGACATCTATCACGCGCGCGCGACGGATGAGATGTTCAAACACGCGATCGTTGGCGTCTTCAGTTACAGCGGCCCATGGGGAACGACACTCAGATGGATGACCTTCACACGCGGATGGTGCGAGTTACCGAAGACCTGCGAGCGATTCAGCGGGAACTTAATTATGCTGCCATGCAGGCGCCCAGCGACCCCGAATTGATGGAGGCGTTGAGTGCGCTGCCGGAGACAGAAGCTATCCAGGTGCTGTGCAAGTCCCTCGACCAGATGCGCCACTTCCTGTGGTTCTACACTCAGGTAATGAGCAACGATCCTGAGCTGGGCGATAAGCTGCGGCAATCGAGCGCGTCGCAGACGGTCGAGGACGGCAATGTGGATACATCTTTTCTCGATAAACTCACGCGCGCGGATGAGGCTGTTCTATTGCGTTACTTGGTGGACGCGAAAGACCGCAAGCCGAATTAAGATCAGTAGCCGCGGATTTGCACGGATTCCCGCGGATAAACAGATATATCCCAAGGCCTTATCCGTTTGGATCCCTGGAAATCCGTGATTAAAATACCGCGCGCCCGCGAACGAATGTCCGACGAACTTCTCCGCTCGGACTGAGAACCACAAGATTAGCTTCCGCTCCCGGAACGATTTGTCCGTGCTGTGTGAGGCCGACGGCCTGCGCAGGATTCAGCGTCGCGGCGCGTACAGCGTGGTGCAGGCTCCAGCCAGCGAATTGGGTCACGTTGCGAACCGCTCGGTCCATGGTCAGGACGCTGCCGGCCAGTTTTCCATCCATCGTGCACCGGCCGTCTTTCACTTCGACTTGTATAGGGCCGAGTTGGTAGGTGCCGTCGGGCATACCCGCGGCGGCCGTGGCATCGGTAATTAATACGGAGCGCTCGATGCCTTTGGCTTGCAGGAAAATCTGCACAACCTCGGGGGCGACGTGTATTCCATCCGCGATAATGTCGGCGGTGAGCTGGCGGTCGATAAGCACTTCCGCGAGGATACCGGGATCGCGATGATCCAGCGGCCGCATGGCGTTGAAGGTGTGCGTGGCGTGACGCGCGCCCGCCCGGACGCCGGCGCGAGCGACTCCCAGTTCGGCGTCGGAGTGGCCGATGCTCACGCAAACTCCGCGCCGCGCCGCTTCGGCGATAACTTCCAGCGCTCCGGGAAGTTCCGGGGCAATCGTCATCATACATACCTGCCCGCGGGCGGCCTGCCAGAGCCGCTCAAAGATTTCGGGCGTAGGCTCGACAAGACATTCCGGAGGATGCACGCCACGGCGTTTGTGACTGAGAAATGGACCTTCCAAATGGATGCCGAGCGGCCGAGCCTGCACAGCATTGCCATTGCTGGAATCGGGAGTCGCTGCAATCGCGTCTGCCAGCCGTTCAAGACCGGCGCAGGTCTGATCGAGCGGCGCGGCTACAGTGGTTGGAAAGTAGCCGGTGACGCCGTGCGTAGTCAGGAACTTATTCAGGTGAGGCAATTCGGCCATCGAGGCCCGCATGACATCAAGCCCCGCGCCGCCGTGCATGTGAATGTCAACGAAACCCGGCGCAAGGACGGCGCCAGAGAGGTCTTTGCAAAGGTCGACCACGCTTGCGTGGTTCGGGACTTCCCGCTGAGAGCGTGACGAAACGGCAGAGATGAGTCCGTCCTCAATAAAGAGCAGCGGATCCTGAATCTCTTCCTGCGGAGTATAAAGACGATGGGCGCAGAGGACAATCATGGTGGTCAGATCAGGTTTCGATCATGTTCGCCGGATTTTTTTGTTAGGTTATATTCGTCAGACTCAGACTATGTACGTCAGATCTTGGCGGATCGGTTGTAGAGCATCGATCACGGTGCGTCATCAGTGTAGCGCGCCACCACCCCTGGGCTGAGGAACTATTGTCTAACATGTAGTAAAATTGATGAACCAACCTTGTCGGGGAGTGGCTCAGCCTGGTAGAGCACCTGGTTCGGGACCAGGGGGTCGGAGGTTCAAATCCTCTCTCCCCGACCAATCTTTCTCTCGCTCTTTCAGTTGTTTAGGCGGCTATTGCCGCCTCAGTTTTTTCGGTACTTTTCGGTACACTCGGTACAACTGAGGGAAGTTGGAACCCAAAGCCACATCTTTCCGCCCACTTCCTACGGAATGCAACGTCCTCTTTGATCTTGTCGTAGAGGTCGCTCATGTCCTTTCCAGCATGGCCCATCCAGTACTTGTATAGGCCCTCGGGACATTCCGCATAGTTCCGCAGGTACGTGTTCCTAAAACGACGGAACGCATGGTTTCCAGCTTTGTGCGTTCCGGTGAACGGATTGACGTAGCCCAGTTCCTTAAGGGCCTTGTGCAAATGGCGGCGGATGATGTTTGAAGGAGAGACCGGTTTCCCTTGTCGAGTACAAAACAGGAAGCCCGATGCTCGTTTGCCAACGAACTCTTTGAGAAAAGCGGCGATCGTCGGGTGGAGGTCAACCTGGCGACAACCATTTGCTGTTTTGAGCCGTTGTTCGACCCTACCGTGATGAATTTTCTGTTGGATAAAGATGGTCAGAAAGTCAGAGGAGATGTGCTTGTCAATCTCGATCCCAAGCGCCTCTCCGACTCGTAAACCACCAGCCCCACACAGAATGAAAATCATCCGCTCCCGCTCCTTCTTCCACCGTGCTAACCCTGTCATCACTTCAGACGAAAAGGACGGCGTGTTCTGCTTGTCCTTCTCGACCACAGGCAGGTCGATGAATTCGTGATTCCACGTTCGAGGATAAATTTCCTCTCCTTGTTCATCGACGGCAGAAGCCACGACCATCTTCACAACCGGAACATAGTTGTCGATGGTCTTTGGAGATAAGCCTTTTTCCGACATCTTTGCAATGACGGACTTCAAGACCGCATTGTTGATTTCGGACAGGGGCAAATCTCCAATGTTTGGGTTAAGCCAGTTATTGAGACAGGCCTCCCAGACTTCCAAGGTCGAAATTGCAATGGGCTTGCGCTTCCGACTTCGGACGTGATTAAGCCACCATTTTGCTTGTTCACGGAACGTGACACCGTTGTTTTGCTTCACGACTTCGTTGAAATACTCCACGGTGTCGGCTCCGCTGTTCGTGATGATTTCACGAGCGCGGCGTTCCCTCATGGTCTTGGACAGGCTACCGGGGCCTGAGATCGGGCAAATTCTCTCCCGCATGTGTTTTCTCTTTTCTAGTCCCGATACATCCATCCACCACCGAACAACCCACCATTTACCGCTTGATTCAATGTGACCGCTCTGACCAGTTCTGCGGAACATGCTCTTTCCTCTCCGCTTCACTGGTGTCGCAGTTAAAACCTTAGTATCGATGGCACTTAATTGCAACGGGTTAGGGATTCCGGCGACATGGCTCTGAGCCCACGGCAAACGAACCTGCAGCGCCGTGAGCAGCGCGTTCTGTTCGTGCCAATCGTTCGCGGGTCCGATCATCTTCGAAAGAGCCGCCATTCTTGTAATTCAGTCCAGAGCGGAACAAACACGTGGCGTCATCGCCTATCTTGGGTGCAAATCTGATGGATTACTGGCGCCTTGTCCAACAACTTCTCGT
>CAVPDX010000006.1:35000-116144 GCA_963702775.1 uncultured Acidobacteriaceae bacterium | reverse complement strand
CGGAAGCCAAAGCCGATAAAGGACAGGCCGCGATTCCATTTCCCGCGCAGTCGGCGGCCGAAATACAGCCTATCCGCCAGGGTTTGCGCGAGATTCTGAATCTGCTCTCCACAAGGCGCACGGGATAATGCTGGGCGGTTCCGGCGAACTCTCACGGCCGATCCCTAAGACCTGAGCGTCCGAAATTCCCTTCACGCGATGCGCTCGGCAGTTGGCTTCTTGATTTTCCCCGCGTTCGAGGCATCCAGGCAAATGCGGCTGACGCGTGTGGTTTCCTGAACCAGCTCGCCGGTGGCGCCCGCATCATCGCCGGCCATCACGGAGCCTGCGGCCAAAGCAAAACGCAAAGCGTCGGACTGATCGTCGAAGTATAGAATGACTTGCCCGGACATAAGAAACCCCCGAGAGTGGACTACTTGCAACCGCGGCTTGGAAAGAACTCGACGAGGGCACGATGGACCGCGTATCTACTTGATTGTGCGGGAGAGATAGCATTGATCAAAGTGCTTTTCTTGGTTCGGGCCGGCATGAAGTGCCGGCGGCTAATAGCTTTCGTCTTGCAGGCCTCTGCCCCAGCGCCGCCCCGCTTCGACTTAGCGGGACAGCCGAGGGCGGCTGTCCCCACATCAGCATCTGTGCAAATTAAGAAGACCGGACGCACGCTTGAGGCGAATGTCTGAAATTCGTGAGAAAATTGGGGTCATCGATTCGGCTGTCAAACAGAATAATTGTGCATTTTATCGGACGCCGCGTTCTTGGCATCACAAATGGACGGCGAAATTCCGATCCACAGTGCCTTCTAGGAGGTATCAACCATGAAGCCTGCATACAAAGTTTTGGCCATTGTTGTCGCCCTGTTGATTGTGATTATCATCGCGCTTCCGCTCCTGGTAAACGTCAACAATTTTCGTCCCGAGATTGAGTCGAACCTTAGCTCGGCTTTGGGGCGGCCGGTAAAGGTCGGCAACTGGGGCTCAGCATCTTCTCCGGCAGTGTGAAAGCCGACCAGCTCTCCATCGCCGACGATCCCAAGTTCAGCAACTCGCCATTTATCCAGGCGAAATCGCTCGAAGTGGGGGTTGAACTGTTGCCGCTCATTTTCAGCAAGCAACTCCACGTCACTAACCTGCGCATTGACCATCCGGAGATCACTTTGCTGCGCGGAAGCGGCGGAGCGTGGAATTTCTCCTCGCTCGGAAATCCGTCGGTAAACCGGCTCAACCGCCCAGCCCAAGCGGACGAAAAGAAAGCATCCAGCACACCGGCGAACCTGAGCGTGGCCAAGCTCGATGTGGTCGACGGAACAGTTACGGTTGGATCCATGACGGGGAAGCGAAAGCCAATCGTGTATGAGAAGGTCAACGTGGCCGTTCGCAATTTTTCTTCTACCAGCCAATTCCCTGTGACGTCTCCCTCAATCTCCCCGGGGGCGGCAAGTTCAAACTTGACGGTACCGCCGGACCCATGAATGCTGCCGATGCTTCGCTCACTCCGGTACAGGGAAAGCTAACTTTCGACAAACTCGATCTTTCGCAGTCGGCGCTCGCCGACCCAGAACTCGGCATCGCCGGCTCGGCGGATTTCGAAGGCACTCTGAATTCCGACGGCCGCATTGCGAAAGCCAGCGGAACCTTGAAGGCCACATCGCTAAAGTTGGTGCCCAAGGGTTCTCCTGCCGGAGTGCCAGTCCAGGTTGTCTTCGCTGTCGAGCACGACCTGCAGCAGGAATCAGGGAAGCTGGTGCAGGGCGACGTCACGATCGGCAAGGCGCTGGCAAAACTTACCGGGACCTACGATTTGCGCGGCGAGATCACTTCGGTCCAAATGAAACTGAACGGACAGGCCATGCCGGTTGACGACCTGGAAGGCATGCTCCCCGCACTCGGCATAGTTCTTCCCACGGGTTCAAAGCTCAAGGGGGGAACGCTTTCGCTGGAGATCGGGTCCGCGGGTCCGCTCAACAAGCTGGTCTCAACCGGCTGGGTGAAGATGAGCAACGCGGGGCTCGAAGGATTCAGCCTGGTGTCCAAACTCTCGGCAATTCCTGGCCTTGCGGGCAGGCAAAGCGGCAATGACACCGCGATCGAGAATCTGAGTTGCGACGTGCGGAACGGGCCCGAGGGCACGCGCCTGGATAAGATCGACGTGGTGATCCCATCGCTCGGAACCGTCACCGGCGCGGGCACGATCAGCCCCGACAAGGAACTCGACTTTAAGATGCTGGCGAACCTGGCTGGCGCGGGCGCGGCGGTCACGAAAGTTGCCGGTCTGGGTGCGGGCGGCATCCCAGTAGCTGTTGGAGGCACCACTGCGAATCCCACCTTCAAGCCGGATATGAAAGCGGTGGCAAGCGGTGCGCTGAAAAGCGTAATACCCGGAGGGAAAGGCAGCTCCCTGGGGGGCCTTTTCGGAAAGAAGAAATCCAACTAGGAACGGCTGCAGGTCGGGACGGGCGCATTTGAACTGCCGACCCCTCGCACCCCAACTTGAGCCGTTTAGCGGGCGTGAGCGGAGCGAGAGCACGCTGGCGAAATCCTGAACGAAGTGAAGGACCTTGCCGTCAGTGTTTCAAAGGAATGGTCGGGACGGGCAGATTTGAACTGCCGACCCCTCGCACCCCAAGTTGAGCCGTTTAGCGGGCGTGAGCGGAGCGAGAGCGCGCTGGCGAAATCCTGAGCGCAGTGAAGGACCTTGCTGCCAGTGTTTCGAGGTATGGTCGGGACGGGCAGATTTGAACTGCCGACCCCTCGCACCCCAAGCGAGTGCTCTACCAGGCTGAGCCACGTCCCGACTAGGAAGGAACCCGCTGCTGTCATCCGCAGCGGATGGGGTTAACTAGAGGATTTTACCACCTGCGGCGCAGTTTCGCGCGAGCGAAGAGAGTCTTGCGCAGTTTCCCCAAGTTCTTTAACACAGAGGACACAGGGTCACACGGAGGCAAAGAAGCAAGGTCACCTTCGCTTGCGTTTCGATTTGCGCGCGGGGGGTCTCGATGCTTGCCGCGAGGGTGCTTCTTCCAGGATGGCGAACTGGATTTTTTTTTCTACGGGATCAATGCGGTCGACCAGCACGCGAATTCTTTGTCCGAGGCTGTATGTTTTGCGTGAGCGTTGGCCGATGATCTGGCGCGTGTTCTCGTGATACGTGTAGTAGTCGTCGGTGAGCGTGTTGAGCGGGACCAGGCCTTCAACGAACAAATCGGTGAGTTCGACGAAGAAGCCGAACTTGGTGACGCTAGTGATCAAGCCGTCGAAGTCTTCACCCACGCGGTCCTGCATGAACTTGACTTTCTTCCACTCCATGAGTTCGCGCTCAGCGTCGTCGGCGCGGCGCTCGGATTGGCTGGACTCTTCGGCGATGTCGTGCAGTTCCTCGACCGTGATCGGCCCGCCCAGCGGCTCGTGCGCTTCGCGATGTGCAGCATGATCTCGACGCTTGGACCAGGGCGCAGCGCCGGCGCCTTCCGGCGAACGAGTCGGCGTGTCGCCGGCGCTACTGTCGAGCGTACGCGAGACTCCAATCGGTACGTCCCCGTCCAGCTTTTCCGCCGATTCGCGCAGCACATCTTTCAAGATGCGATGGACTATCAGATCGGGATAGCGGCGGATCGGCGATGTGAAATGCGTGTAACACGGTGCCGCCAGAGCGAAGTGGCCGAGATTTTCTTCCGAGTAGCGCGCCTGCTTCAGCGAGCGCAGCATCAGGTAACTCAGGATGCGCTCTTCCGGCTTGCCCGCAATCTTGGCGGCCAGCTTCTGGTACATGCGCGGCGTGATGTGAACTTCTTCAGGAACCTCGATGGTGCGGGCTTGCTTGCCGGTGCCGCGCGCGGCGCGCCGGTCGGTCTTCAGTTGCACGCGGTGAATGGGCAACGCGCCCACGCCCAGGGAATAGCCGAATGTAGCTGCGATTACTTCGAAATCGTAGACGCGCTTGGCGTCGGGCTTTTCGTGAATTCGATACAAAGATGCGATGCGCTTCGATTCCAGATAGTGCGCGACGCATTCGTTGGCCGAGAGCATGAATTCTTCGATCAGACGATGGGCGATGTTGCGCTCGGATCGAGAGATGCTCTTCATCAAACCGAATTCGTCGAACTCGATGACCGGCTCGGGCAGGTCGAAATCGATCGAGCCGCGGCGATGGCGTTTGCGGTTGAGGATCAGCGCGAGGTTGCGCATCATTTCGAATGTAGGGACAAGCGTCGCGTAACGCTCGCGCGCGGCCGCATCGCCTTCGATCACAGTGTTGACAGCGGTGTAGGTCATACGCTCGGCCGAACGGATGACGCCTTCGCATAGTTCGTATCCGACAATTTCGCCGCTGGGATCGATTTGCATCACGCACGACAGCACCAGCCGGTCGAGGTGCGGACGCAGGCTGCAAATGTCGGTCGAGAGTTCTAGCGGCAACATGGGCACGGCGCGGTCGGGGAAGTAGACGCTGGTGCCGCGCAGGCGCGCTTCCTGGTCGAGCGCGGAGTCGGGCGTGACGTATTGGGCGACATCGGCAATGTGGACCTGCAGCTCGAAATTGCCTTCGGCGAGATGGCGCACGGTTACAGCGTCGTCGAAGTCGCGCGCGGTTTCGCCGTCGATAGTAACGATGGGCAGCGCGCGAAAGTCGCGGCGGTGGCGAAGTTCAGGCGCCGGGATCACAGCAGGAATGTTTTGTGCCTCTTCGAGGGTCGCAGCGGGAAAGTGGTGCGGCAGGTGAAACTTGCGGATGGTGATCTCGACGTCGACGCCGAAGTCATCTTGCCGACCGAGGATTTCAATGACGCGTCCGCGCGGGTCCTGCGTAGGCGTGGGCCAGTCGGTGATTTCAACGTCGACTACCACGCCTTCGAGATCGTCCCATTGCGAACGGTGAGCCGCTTCGGCACCGAGCACGCGGTCGACGGATTTTTGTAGCGCCGGAGTCCCGCCGGCTTTCTTGGCAGCCCCCGGGGGCGGCGGCGCTACAACTTCGGGATACTCTGCACCTGCCGGAATCACTATGTCCATCGTGATCTTGCTGTCGATGGGCTTCACGGAATTGTGGCGCGTGCCATAGTGAAAAATCCCGACCACCGTGGGATGCGCCCGCACCACCGGGCGTACAATTCGCCCTTCGGCGCGTCCATCGGGACGAACCGCCGTGATGTCGACCAGCACGCGGTCGCCGTGCATGGCATTGCCGATGGCGTGAGGTGGGACGAAGATATCTCCCGCGAGACGCGACTTGAGAGATCCGCTCAGCGAACTGGTGTCGGGGATGACAAAGCCGAAGCCGTCGCGGTGCATGGTGAGGCGTCCGACGACCAAATTTTTGTCGGCCGCGGCCTGCGGCAGGGCGTAGCGATCGGAATTGAGCTGAATCAGATCGCCGGCTGCAACCAGCTTCTGCAGCCGCGCGTCGAGATCTCCGCGGGCCTCGCCATGCAGGCCAAGCTCACGCACCAACTGCTTGAATCCGGCAGACCGCTTGGGCTGGCGCGCGATGTGTTTCAGAATGATGGAGTCGGAAAGCATGGGAAAGCGGTCTCAGGTGTTAGGTCTTAGGTCTTGGGGTTCCTAACACCTGAGACCTAAGACCGAAGACCGGGCCGGTAGGAATCATCCGCGGCTCACCGCGAAGTACTTCTCTTCTAGAATCTTGCGGTGATGCAACTCGTGTCCAGCGATGATATAGGCCAGCGCGCGCACGCTCACTTCATGCTCGCTGGCGATCCCACGGCGTGACCACGCGGCTTCATCGAGATTCCGCAGCAGGGATAGCGTGGCGCGGCGCACGGCGATGAAGTCTTCCACCAAGTCCTCCATCGGGCGTTGCGCAAACGGACCATTGCGGACGTAGTCGTCCTGCTCAAAGCCTGGGAGTGGCGTGGCGTCGGCGCGCGCGATGCGCAGGGCGCGGTAGGCGAAGATGCGTTCGATATCGCAGATGTGGCCGAGGACCTCCTTGGCGCTCCACTTGCCGGGCGCGTAGCGGAAATCGCCATCCTCATCGTCGCGGCCGCAGAGCAGCATCATCGTTTGGCGGCGCTGTTGATCGAGCGTGTTGAGAATGTCCTCGCTTGGAGCTTGTTGGACGACCAGAGAAATATAGTGGTCGAAATAAGGCGCATATTCACCGGGCTGTGGCCGGGCGATAGTAAAGGTTGGAGGAGTAGCGACGGCTGAGTCTGGCATGGTTGGCTCCCGGTGAGGCTGGATACTTAGACGCGCGTCCGAGCTAAAAGCATACTCCCAGCGACTGTGGAACTGTCGGCCAGCAGATTTTATTTCGGAAAACCTTACACGGTAAGAGCGGAAATGGAGGGGTTCAACTGATTGCGGACACTGTCCTCTGCAGCGCCGGGAAGCAGGTACCATGATAGGAAACTTTGTTGAAAATAAAGGCTTTTCCACAGCGCTCATTTTGAGACCGGGGAGTACAATTCGATTTGGTCACGCAAGTGCGGCGCGTGATCCCTAATCCCAACAAGGAAAGGAAATTCTCATCCATGTGGAAGCCGACGAATCAGCCTCAGACCCCCGGGCGGCCAGCCGAGCCGGAGCGTCCAACCATGCATACTCCGAGCACGCCTGCAGTAATGGCGAATGAGCCCGCCGTTGCGCCACGTCCGGCGACGAGCACCACAACCACCGCGGACCAGGCGACCATCGGCAAATCGCTCGTGATCAAGGGCGAGGTGACAGGATCGGAGTCACTTTATATTGATGGCCGGGTCGAGGGCTCGATCAGCCTGGCGGGCAACCGCGTCACCATCGGACGCAACGGCGTAGTCGCGGCCAACATCAACGCCCGCGAGATCGTCGTGCTGGGCAAGGTGCGCGGCAATCTGACCGCGAGCGACCGAGTGGATATCCGCAGCGACGGCTCGCTCACCGGCGACGTGGTGGCGGCGCGCATTTCGATTGAAGACGGCGCCTACTTCAAGGGCGGCATCGACATCCGCAAGGGTGGAACGCCTGCGCAGACGAAGCCCAACGGCAAGGACGAAAGCGCTCCATTGCCTGAACCGGCAGCGGTCGGCGCTCGCGCGTAGGTTTTGAAGCAGAGGATGTCCCTTCCGGTTTTGTGACGGGGCGGGCGTCGCAAGGGGCGTCGCAATAAGATCAGCGGCGGAGTTCGCAGCGAATGCGAATGTCCGCCGCTTTGTTTTTGGTTTCACGGTTGCGTTCCCGCGCCCATGATCTTCCTGGCCCTTTCTGTTTCTCCAGAAGTGACGCTGACACCGAGGGCTATACTGTTCCTAATGGATGAAGATGGCTGGGACAAGCCCCATGACGCGAAAAGCCTTGCAGGAGCTTTCTCGGCTAAGGCTGCGCGAGGCCGAGGCGCTCTACAAAGCTCGTCTCTATGATGGGTCCGTCTATCTTGCCGGATATGCCGTCGAACTAGCACTGAAAGCCCGAATATGCCGCATACTCCACGTCAAAGAATACCCACTGACGGGAGAACTCGGAAGGGCGTTCAAGGTACATAGTTTGGATCAACTCAAAGTGCTTGCGGGCCTCAGCGCCGAGATTGATGTGAAAAAGAACAAGGAGCTATTTGACAACTGGTCAAAAGCGGTGGAGGGGATCCCGAACAGCGTTATGACGCACCCGGAAGGTACAATGCAGATAGCGCGAAGGCCATCTTGGACGGTCTAATGGCAAAACCCAACGGAGTTTTCACATGGCTTACAAAACGCTGGTAACGGACCCTTCTCCACTCGCGAGACAGGTGGCCGAGTTTCTTCAGGGGATGGCCCAGCACAAGGGCGACTTCGCGCTCGCGATGCTAGTTCCTTCTGAGACCGGCTTATCGGACAGATGGAACCTTGTTCTGAGTGCCCCGTGGATAGACCGCGATGGTCTGGGCGCGACAATTCCAACAATCACTACTTCGCTGCTCAAGCATCTATCGAGCGTCAATGCTCATAAACTGGAAAGAGTCTCGGTGTTGCCGACAACGGACCGACTTGTGGTTACGATGACGGTTTTGCGCATTCCCCTCGGCGAGGTTTACCTCGTTCAGTATCTACCGGGAGCGGAGGACGCCGTTGTTTTGCTGGCGCAGCCGCCCGGAACGTCAAGACGTTACCAATCGCAGCCCGTGCGAACGCGGGCTTAGTATCGGTGTCTGCCGAAATAACCGCTCTTGACTAGCGCCCCCGGCGGCTTACCCGGAGTCTCGACCCTACGGTTGGGTTCCCGCTCCCATGATTTCCTTGCCTTGACCCTCTGCGACCGCAGGATAGGGAGTTGCCTTGCGGCGCCGCAAGTCGTTGGGGAGCTGCGAACGCAACAGCCACAAGCCTACGGCGGTTGCCGCCGCCCATGTGACTGAAATCAGCCCTAACTGCAGCACGTCGGCAACGCGGCTACCATGGCCCGAAATTAAAGGCGTGACACTGCGCGCGACTTCCAGGCTTACAACTCCGGCAACCACTGCCGTCAGTGCGGACTTTCCCAGCTCATCCCAGCGCAGCGTTCTCAGAGAGACCAGTTTGCGGTAGTGCAGCAGCAGAGCCAGCGCAAGCAGGTTTACTCCGATACCAACATCGGAAGCGTAGGCGAGGCCGACCACGCCGTGGCTCTGGAAGAGCAGCGAATACAACGGCAACGACGCGGCCGTGATCACAGTGACGGCAGTCATTGGAGTCAACGTGTCGCCGGCGGCGTAGAAGGCGCGGGCGTAAAGTCCCTGCGCCGACCAGAGGGCTAGGGAGAGCGAAAACCAGAAGAAGTAGACGGCGGTGGTTTGTGTGTCGGAAACCAGGAAGCGTCCGCGGCGATAGACCAGATCGATCACCGGGAAGGCGGCGGCCATCATCCATCCCGTGGCGAGAAGCGATGCGGCCGCTACGCGGTAGACCGAATCATTGACCGTGGCGGCGAATTCCTGCAGGCGCTTCTCGTTGAACAAGCGCGCGAAGAACGGCAGAGAGGCTTGCCCCGTGGCCTGGCCTAGCACGGCAATGGGCACGGCGAACAATCGCTTAGCGTAGTTGAGGCGGGCGATATCGCCGACGCCGCTGGAGGCGTAGTGGCGCAGGATCCAGTCGTCGGCGGTGACCAGTGAAACTCCGAGCATCAGCGGGATGGAAAGCTTCACCCACTCGCGGAATGCGGGATTTGACACGTCGAACGACGGACGATAGCCGGTGCCGATGCGCGCGGCGCCGATCACGCTGGCGAGAAACGGGCCCACAACGGCTCCCGCGAGCGCGCCATAGGCCAGTGAAGCAATCCCAAAATGCCGCCCGCCGATGACGCCGCCAAGAATGATAATCGCGTTGTAGAGCAGCGGCCCGAACGCCGGCAAAAGAAACAGACGGTGCGAGAGCAGCACGGCCGAAACGACGCCTCCGACGTAAAAGAAGATCTGCGCCGGAAGCAAAATGCGTGTCAGATGGACGGTCAAGTTCCGACTTGCGCGGGCGAGAAGCCGTGAAACATCCAGCGCACGAATTGCGGCGTGAAGATTTCCGTAATGATGGTGCCGACGATCATCACCGCCGTCATGACGGTGATGACCACGGAAAAAGTTTTCTGCGCGTCGGCATCGCGCTTCTCCGCGAGAAACCGCGTATAGATCGAGATAAATGTAATGGAAGCCGCGCCCCCGGCCACGATGTAGTTGAGCCAATCCGGAAGGGTGAAGGCGGCGACGTAGGCGTCGGTCTGCGGGCCTGCTCCGAACGCGAAGGCGATGTAGGCCTCGCGTACATAGCCGATCACCCGCGACAGCATGACCGCCGACCATCAGCAGCAGAGTAGCCGAGAAGGCCGAGTGCTGGTGAGAGGGGCGAAAGAACCGCAGAAGTCTGGTCATGATCAGAAGCAGGGCCGCAGATTTACGCTGGCGGCGTCAAGCGACCATTGCCCGCGCGCGAGACGTGAATTTCTTTCAAAGCCTATCAGAGCCTTACTGTTCACGACAGAGTTTATCGTTCGAATCCGACCCGGCTGGTTCCTTTATTGACACTGGCGTGTTACACCGCCCCTGTCGGTCAGCTCGGTCTTTATCCTCTAGGGCCGCAATTCCTTACGCACTAGGTAGTACTCGTTGATGGGCCGATCGTCGCTGAGAGCGGGCGTGGTGGGAGATGCCGAAATGAGTCCGATCGATGGGCAGTTCGATTAGTTCAAGAGGTGAGCGAATCGGGCTTCTGCGTCGGGCCGCGGGTCCCACTCGACCAAATCGGCAGCAGCGGCAGCCGGAAGGCGCTGGGCCAACTCAGTCGCTGTACGAATCGGCACGGGCCGGTCACTGGCGAGAAAATGAAATCCCCAATTTTTTCCGAAGGCGAACACACGTACATAGGGGAAAGATCGGCGCAGGGCGAGTGCGACGGCAGCCACGCACTGCGGATCGCCTATCGGCAGCCACTGTTGGAGAATGCCCCCGGGTCGAAGATGCTGCCGCAGAACCGCATAGAAATCTTCGGAGTAGAGCAGGCTCGACCCCGCGGCCTCTACCGGCGGCGGAGGATCGATGGTGATCACGTCGTATTTCTGGGTTGTACGTTCCAAGTAGCGGCGGCCGTCGTCGACTACTACGTGCGACAAGGGCGAACTGAGAATGGCGCGGCCATCGCTGTGGAAATAGGGGAATAAGCGGGGCACGCTGGGAACCAGTTCCACCGCCGTAACCGGAATTCCCCACGAGCGCAAGGAGCGGAAAGTCGTCCCCATGCCAAAGCAGATCACCAGAGCATTTTGCGGAGGACGGTCGAGGAAGACCATCGGGAGATGTGCCATCATCTTGGCAATCGGCGTCAGCATCGTCATGCCATAGCCGTTGACCAGTAACTCTTTGTACATGCCGGTTCCGTTTGCGATGACGGTGGCGGTCGAATCCCGCAGAACCTTGCCGCCCAGGTACTGCCTTTCAAAGCTCTTGCTGCTCAGGAATAGCGCCAGGGCCGCCGGCAAAAGCAGGAACGACGCCACGCGGGGAACGAGACCCGGCGCCGGTCCGGAAAGCCGCATGGGGAGGACGCCGGCAATCAGCCAAGGCAGCGTGAGCAAAACCAGCGCCCAACGTTCGCTGATCCACGGCAAGAGCAAGAATCCGGCGATCAGCGGACCAAGGATGCAACCCAAAACATTCACTGCGTACGCTTTTCCTGCCTTCGCCGGATCGCCTCCTGCCCAGCGGTCCACCAGCATCGGCGTCAGATAGCCGAGCAAGGCGGTGAAGGGCGCGATGCCCACCACCAGCCGCTGGAAGCCGTCGAGATGAATGTTGGGGCTGGCGGCCAGGAGCGGGAACAGTGAGAAAAGGGCCAGCAGCGTCCAGGGCAGAGTGCTCTCATTCAAGCGCCGGGAGTTCCAGCTGCGGTAGATGCGCGATCCAATGAAAGTGCCGGTCAGATAGACGGCTAGAATGGACGCGAAGGCGTATACCACGGTTCCAATGTAGGGTGTGAATTGACGGACCCAGACGACTTCCATTCCCATACTCGTCAGACCCGTGGCGAACAACAGGGTTAGAAGGTATCCTTCGCCGGTTGCTGTCGGTGCAGGCCCACTGGAGATTTGGGGGGCTTCAGTTGCGACTTCTCCAGATACTTCTCCAACTTTCTTCCGCGGCGTACTCCCGGATGCGATCGATGCCAGAACCGCGATTAGAACGTTGCAAGCGGCGCCCACGCTCAAGGTCCCGCGAAACCCCAGCAGTTCGATGAGAATTAAGGGAAGAGCGGTTCCCATGACTGCGCCGGCGACGTTAGCCATATACAAATAGCTGAACGACCGTGACGATTCTCCGGGGAAAACTCGCCTGATGGCGAGCATGGCGACCGGGATGGTTGCTCCCATCAACGTGCACCAGGGAATCAAGGTGAGGGCGACCCAGATGCCGGAGACCAGATAGTATTCTGCGGAGGAAGTCGAGCCCAGGCGCTCCAGAATGCCGTGTCCCAGCCGAAGCTCGTAAGGAACGAGGATTCCCGAAACGCCGATCAGCAATTCGATTGCGGCATAAAGGAGGAGCGGCGACAAGCCTATTTTTTCCTCACGCCGGCGAATCCATGCCCCGCTGGCCCACGAACCCAAGCCTAGACCGGCCATGAAAACCGACAGCACGATGGAAACCATGGCTGTGGTAACGCCAAATTCCGCCATGGACAAGCGCAGCCAGACTAGTTCATAAAGGACGCTGCAGAATCCGGAGATGAAAAAGAAGATGAAATACCAGAGCACGAAGCTTGTTTTCCTTGGTTAAAGTTTGAGCTTGGCCAAAATCCTGCGAATGACGGCTTCCAAATTCAAAATACGCTACTCCGCTGTAAACAAAAACAGCCCTCCCGCCGGATGATCCTTGGTTGTAACTCTATTCCGTCGCAAAGTGACCTTCGTGCTGGCTTCGGGTCCTCGAGTGTGGATGTCAAGTGCATTCGCTTGCCGGACAGCCCGAATAAATCCATACTCGAACCATGCACCGGCAGGTCGGCTCAATCTCAAAGTGTGCGCTCTTGTTGGGGCTGGCTGCATTGTGGGTCATACCATCTCTGGGGCAGACTTCTTCGCCTTCTGCACCCTCGTCATCCACGCAGCGCAACTCGCTGGATCACCCTGCCTCCGCGCAGAATCTAACCGTCACCGTGACCGACGAAAATGGAGTGGCTGTCGCTTCCGCACGCGTGCAGTTGCAAGCGCCGCCGCCTGCTGTGCCACTGCACTGCGAAACCGATTTCGCGGGACATTGCGAATTCACCAACTTGTCCTCCGGAGCCTATGAACTCCGCGTCGGAGAAGACACGGCTTTTACGCTGTGATTCAGTCCGATCTGCAAGTCGGCCGCACCGACAATGTAGATGTAACTCTTCACCGTCAGCAGGAGGCGCATGAAGTGGTGAACGTGGTGGAATCTGCGCCAGCCATCGATCCGGCGCAAATCTCAGCCAAGGAAGAACTTACCGGCGCCGAGATTATCGACATTCCCTATCCCGGATCGCACGATTACCGCAACGCTCTCACCTTCATGCCCGGAGTAACGCCCGATGCCTTCGGTCAGGCGCATGTGGAGGCGCAGAGACCTACCAAACGCTGCTTCTGCTCGACGGTTTCAACGTGACCCAGCCGACGAACGGCCAGTTGGTAGCGCGAACAAGCGTCGAGTCATTTCGCTCCATCGAAATTACTCCGGCTCGCGAGCCAGCCGAGTTTGGCAAAGGCTCCGGTGGAGTGCTCGCACTGAACACAAAATGGGCGACAATCATTTCCGGGTTACGTCCACAGACTTCACTCCCGGCGTACAAAGTACCAAAGGGATCTCGCTCAGCCAATGGGTGCCCATTGTCACCATGTCCGGACCGATTCGTAAAGGGAAGATGTGGTTTATCGACGCGCTCGACGGCGAATACGACAACAACATCACCAAGCAATTACCCTCCGGCCATACGGACCATGTCTGGCGCGCAGACAACCTGGCCAAGTTGCAATCGAACCTGACCACGCGCAACATCGTGACGCTCAGCTTCTTGTCGAACTATTATCACGATGAATACGCCGGACTCTCGGTTCTTCATGCCTCAGCCGACGACTCCAACCGACGCCGAGACCGCCTATATCGGCTCGCTCAAAGACCAATACTATTTTCGCGGCGGCGCGCTGCTCGAGACCGGATTCGGCGTGGACCAGTACAGCGTGGCGTTCACTCCGCAGGGAAATGCTTCGTACATTCAGACGACGCTGGGAGCCGGAGGCAACTACTACCTGCATGAACCACGCTGGCCCGCAGAGTGCAGGGCCTGGCGAATCTTTACCTTCCGCCACAGCAGTGGCACGGACGCCACGACATTAAGTTCGGCATCTGACCTCGACCGTTTGAATTATGACGCGCAGTTCCTGCGCCAGCCGATTTCGTTTCTGCAGCCGGGTCTGCCGATGCCGAACTCCCAGCCCTGTCCGACCGATGCGAATGGCGTTCCTATGTGCCGCCGTCTACTTGCGCGCGCTATTCGGCTTTTTCCGGAGGCAACTTACTCGACAATCTACAACGCCGAAGCCAGCGCCTATGTTGAGGATCGCTGGCTGGTCACTAATCGGCTTGCTCATCGAGCCGGGCCTGCGCTTCGACTGGGATCAAATTGTGCGTGCGCGGCTGTTCTCGCCGCGCCTGGCGGGAACTTACGTCCTCGACAACGAAAGCAATACCAAACTGTCCGCGGGAATTGGAATTACTTACGACACAACGATCTTGGGCTTGATCCATCAAGCCGCCTGGAGGGGCAAAGAGTGGATTATTTTTTGATGTCCAACGGGTGCCCGCAAAACGCGGAATGCATCAGTGTCAGCCGCACACCTTCGCCGCCACCACCCGAGCCCGCCCCAATACCTTTGCCGACGACATTTGTCTGTGAACCGCAGCACGCTCGCCGCGCCGCGGTACTTGAACTGGAGTGTCGCGCTTGAGAAAAAACTGCCGGCCGCCGTTTTTCTGAAACTTGAGTTCATCGAGAAGCGCGGCGTGCATGGCTTCGCCTACAACACGCTAAATGGCGCAGTAGACGGCAACTTCGTCCTCGAGAACCAACGCGATGACCGCTACGACGCCTTCACCGTCAGCGCGCGCCACCGTTTCCGCCAGCGCTACGAAATCTTCGGCGCCTACACGCGGTCCCGCTCGCATACCAATCAGGTATTCGATTTCAGTTTGGACATTCCGCTATTAAGTCAACAACTGCCCGGTCCCTATCCCTGGGATACGCCCAACCGCTTCGTGGGCTACGGTGTTCTGCCTTTTTCAAGTTGCCCATCTCCACAAAGTGGACATGGTTTACTCCGCCGAGGCGCGCACCGGTCTACCATTTCTCGCGACCACGGTTCAGGGAGAAATTTATCCGGGCACGACTCCCGGAAACCTTTCGTCTTCCCACCTACTACACGGTAAATCTGCAGTTCGAAAAACGCTTTCATCTGTTCAAACGCTATTGGGCGCTGCGTGGGGGCTTCGACAATGTCACCAACCATGCCAATCCTTATCTGGCCAACGGCATGATTGACCCTCCGCCCACCCGTCCCCAACTTCTCATCGACGGCAACGGACGCGCATTCACAGGCCGCATAAGATTTTTGGGACGGCAGTGACATTACGGGATTGAGACACCGGCAGTGATTCTCAAATCTTCAGTACAACCTTGCCGTAGTTCTTGCCTTCCTGCAGCAGCTTGTAACCCTCCACGGCGCGGTCGAGGGGAAACACTTTGCCGATCACTGGGAGTCAGCTTGCGTTGCGCGATCCATTCAGAGAGCTGATTCCATGCGGGCTCCATGATCTCGCGCTTTTGCGAAAGGTAGGTCAGCCACAGCCCCTGCAGGCTGGCAGACTTGGCATAGAGCGCCCGCACGTCGAGTTGCGGCGCCTTGCCGGTAGCGCTGCCGTATTGAATGACGCGTCCAAAGTCGCGCAGGCAGCGCAAGCTTTTCGCAGTGTGCTCGCCGCCCAGCATTTCGAACACGGCATCGACGCCTTCGCCGTGAGTGAGTTTCTTTACGGCTTCTTCGTAGTCGCTCTGCTTGTAGTTGATGCCATGCTGCAGGCCGAGTTCTTTCACACGCGCCAGCTTTTCGTCTGACGATGAA
Organism: uncultured Acidobacteriaceae bacterium; assembly: GCA_963702775.1. Lineage (GTDB taxonomy): Bacteria > Acidobacteriota > Terriglobia > Terriglobales > Acidobacteriaceae > Sulfotelmatobacter. The sequence goes on along the minus strand of CAVPDX010000006.1, from coordinate 100,575 downwards.
GTGCCGTACATTTCAACGCCGAGAATGTGGCCGATCTGCACCGCAGCTGTGCCCACGCCTCCGGCAACGGCGTGAATCAGGACGCGATGGGTGCGGCCTGGCCGAGCGGCGGTTGCGTCATTCCCGCCTGCCAGTAGCCGAGATACGCGGTGAAATAATTGACCGGGAAGGCGGCGGCTTGTTCGTCGGTCCAATGCATCGGGGACCGGCCAGAGCATGTTGGAGTAGGCGGCAACTTTTTCGGCGAATGCCCCCCACTGGATATAACCCATCACGCGGCGTCCGCTACTCTCTTCCTACCCCAACGAATTCGCGGCCCGGCGATCAGTGGCGGCGCAGGCGTTCCGGGATAGCCGCCTTGGGTAGTCATGAAGTCGGCGAAGTTCAAGCCTCCGGCGGCGACGCGGACCAGCGTTTGTCCCGGCTTCAGCAGTAGGTTCAGGAGGTCGTCTTGGATGGCGAGCGCGTCCGGGCCGGAGAGGCTGGTGATCACTAAGGCTTTCATGCCACAGAGTCTAGCAGGATGGATTCCGTGCCCCCGCCCTATCGCGCACAAATTACAGATCGTGCAGACAAACATGAAAGTGGACCCCTCTGAGCTTGAATCCAGCCGAGCTGAATCCCGCGCTCAGAGGGGTCACCATCCCCGGGCAAATCGGCCGCCGTGTCGCTTGCATCACTGCTTTACATAACAACGAACAGAGCGATCCGAACGCCCGGGTGCAGCAAGTCAAACAGGAAATACTCTCCGTCGATGTAATCGATGTAGCAGTCGTCGCTGTAAGCCCAGTCTGCAGGCCACGCATCCACAATTCGAAAGGTAACCGCCGTACTGAAACTGGGTCTGCCCTCGCACGATCACGCCTTGTGCCCTGAAATGATGGCTCTTGGCCAAAGTGAGCGTGGAATTTGTCATCGGGAACGTGTCCACCCTTGCCCGCGCCGGAGGCCCGCCCTGAGTGCGCTCTTCCGCATGCCCTTGTTCTTTCCCTGCTGGCCGAGCATGTTCCATCTGCTGTTCCGGATGTTCCTGACCTTGCGGCTTCATCTGGTCGCCGGACTGGTCTTGTTCGCGTTTCTGGATTCTGCTTTTCTTCCTGCTTGTCCTGCTTTTGCAGGCTTGGACTCGTTCTGATGAGCAGGCTTGGCTTCATCCTGTCTTGGGTTCGGGCTTCGTTTCTTCCTGCCGTGGGTTTGTCTTCCTGTTGCTTCTCGTCCTGCGCGTAGAGCAGACCCGCACTGCCGACCAGCACCGACAATATCGCTACATTCAGAAATCTTAAAACTCGCATGGCATCCTCCGAGGCAATCTTTGATGGCTTGATGACGATGGCTTCATCGACGGCGATCTGCAGGTTCGTTCAGCAGCTTAACGCGGATTGCGGGGTTTGAGATGCGTCCGGAATCAATTTCAGATGCGGGACGCTGCTGTAAACGCATCCCGGAGACACTGTAGGGTCGGATGTAGCCGCCGGACTCGGCAACCACTAGAGTCTTACGGGTGTGGTCCGACCGATCTTGTCCGCCTGCGACTTGCCCGATCATGACTCGCTCGACCACGGCTCGCTCGACCACGGCTCGCTCGACCACGAAAGACCGCTGCAGGCGTGGGTCGCAACCTTTCTTCGCCGCCCATTCGCCGTCAGGTATATACTCTAGGCGTAGTTTACGGAAGTCCTCTCGGCCATGCCTCCACGGGCCGGGACGGGGCGTACATTCATTCCCCTATTTCTCCCACGCCCCGCATGCTGATTTGCCGATTCCTGCCCGGGGCGGCGCGGAAATGGCACCGGTGCATTGCGCCAGACGTTAAGCGGAGCTGCACTCGGGGGAGGGTCATATTGTGGATTTAATTCTGGTACGTCTTCTTTTTATCATCGTGGTTTCGGTGGCCTGCTATTTCATTGAGCCTTTCGGGCTGGCCCAACCGCAGGATGCGGCAGTGGGAGCAGTGGTAGGGGCCGCGATCGTCCTGTTCGAATGGAAGCTGCGAACCGTGAGCCTGAAGCGGCTGATCGGTGCAGCCATCGGAAGCATCCTCGGCATCTGCGGGGCATACCTGTTCACATTGGTCATCCGCAGCAGCGTGGCTGAGGGACCGACGCGCAACTTCCTGCAAATCCTGGTGATGTTGCTGATGGCTTACGTCGGCTTGATTGTCGGCGCGAGCAAGGGCGACCTGCTCAACTTAGCGGCTTTAGGCGGCATCTTTGGCGGTGAGAAGCAAGGCAAGAAGAGTTACAAGATCCTCGACACCAGCGTCATCATCGATGGCCGCATTGCCGACATTGCCGAAACCGGGTTCCTGGATGGCATCATCGTGACGCCGCAGTTCGTGTTGCGAGAACTGCAACTGGTCGCCGATTCAGCCGATTCGCTGAAGCGCAACCGCGGTCGGCGCGGCCTCGACGTTCTGCAGCGCTTGCAGAAAATGGCCACGCTGCAAATCCAGATTGTGGAAGATGATTTCCCCGCTGTGCGCGAAGTTGATCTGAAGCTGATCGAGCTGGCCAAGGTCTACGAGGGCAAAATCATCACCAACGACTTCAACCTGAACAAAGTGGCGCAGTTGCAGGGCGTAGAGGTGCTGAACATCAATGAGCTGGCGAACTCGCTCAAGCCCATCGTGCTGCCGGGCGAGATCATGAAGGTGTTTATCCTGAAAGAAGGCAAGGAATACAACCAGGGCGTTGCTTATCTCGATGACGGCACCATGGTGGTTGTCGACAACGCGCGAAAAATGATCGGCAAGACTATCGATGTCTCGGTCACTTCGGTGCTCCAGACTACGGCCGGAAAGATGATCTTCGGCAAGTGGGATGAGCGCGCCTACAGCCGGACCAGCATAGCAGTCCCGCCGGCAGCACCGGTGGTGGGAGGCACGGCTGTTCCGCCGGCCATCCCGAGCACATTGGTGGAGACTAAGCCTCAGCCTTAAATTGATTTGAACTCCCGCCTCCGCACTCGTATACTTGCAGCCCGCAATGAAGGTAGTCGTGATAATCCCGGCTGCGGGGCTTGGAACCCGCATGGCTCCGGTACGCCTCGGCGCACAGGACAAGCGAAAAAAGCGCCGCCCACCAAGCAGTTCACCGAGCTGGGCGGTACGCCAATTCTGATCCACACTCTGCGCAAGTTTGCCGCCGTCGAAGCCGTGAGCGAAATTTGGATTGCTCTGCGGGAAAACGAGATTGCGGGGTTTCGCGCACGGCTCGAGAGCGAAGCTAAGGATGTTCTGAAGAAGAAAGTCGAGCTGGTCGTTGGCGGCGAGCACCGGCAGCAGTCGGTGGAGAGCGCCCTGAACGCGGTGGCCGCCACGGCCGCTGATGATGACATCGTTCTGGTGCACGATGCAGTGCGTCCACTGGTTAGCGGCGAGATTATTCAGGAAGTGATCGACGCAGCGAAGAAATATGGAGCGGCCATTGCCGGCCTGCCTGCCGTCGACACCGTGAAGCAAGTCGAGCGGACGGCCGAGGGAGCGCTGATCAAAGCGACGATTCCCCGTGCGGCCATCGTCATGGCGCAAACCCCGCAGGGTTTCCGCTTCGGCGTGATTAAGAAGGCGTTCGACGAGGCGTCCGCGGATGGATTCCTCGGCACCGACGAGGCATCGCTTGTGGAACGTTCCGGCCATGATGTGGCCGTGGTGATGGGCTCGCCGCGCAACCTAAAGATCACCACGCCAGCAGACATGGAACTGGCCGAGTTCTACCTAAAGACCGCGGATCGCCACTGACCGAAATGCCAACAAGAGGCCAACGACCAACGACCAACGACGCGCGTCGGCTACGGATTCGACTCCCATGAGTTCCACTCAGGAATTCCGCTGAAGATTGGCGGCATCACGCTGGAACACGACAAGGGACTGGGCGGGCACTCTGATGGCGATGTGCTACTGCACGCCATTACCGACGCGCTGCTCGGGGCTGTAGCTGCTCCGGATATTGGAGCGCTGTTTCCACCCTCGGATCCGAAGTGGAAGGGCGCGGACTCGGTTGTCTTTTTGCGTGAGGCGCTGAAGCGCGTGCACGAGGCAGGATATGGCGTAGCAAATCTCGACGCCAGTCTGATTCTGGCTGCTCCTAAGATTGGCCCGCATGCGGCCGCGATTCGGGTGCGTGTGGCGAAGTTGCTGGGAGTGCGCGCCGATTGCGTCGGGTTGAAGGCGAAGACTCCGGAGGGGCTCAATCTTGAAAATGCCGCGGTCGCGCACGTAGTGGTATTGCTGGAGAAGCGCATTACGAAACAAGCCCGGAAGAAAACCAAGAGGCCTTAATCTACCTGCGCCGCGTTTCTGCCGCTTGGATCTTCGCTGCATGGATCAAGGCCCGGAAGATGGCGCGGGAAGGCTCATCTTCATCGACCGAGCGCTCAGGATGCCATTGCACGGCTAATACGAAGTGATCGGGCGCCGTGCCTTCGAGGGCTTCGATGATGCCGTCGTCTGGGCAGCGAGCGACAATGCGCAGGCCATTGCCGATCGCATTGGCGGATTGGTGATGCGAAGAGTTTACCGGGACTACAAGTTTGAGCCCCTCCCGATCCTTCCCATCTACAATCACAATCCCGTTGACGATTTCGGCCAGCTTCGAATCTCTTTCAATCTCGACTGCATGCGCAACCGCAACCTTCCTTCCGGCTTCGTGATTGACGCGCGTGCGCAATTCTTCTGGCAGGAAATCGGGAATGTGCTGAATTAGCGATCCAGAGCGATAGACGTTGAGGCTCTGCAACCCGTAACAGATGCCGAGTGTGGGCTTGCGTAGGGTGTAGGCATCCTGCAGCAGGAGCTCGTCGACAATGTCGCGGCGTGGGTCGGCAGCGGCGGTGCGCGGGGAGCGGTTCGCGCCAAACTTGGCAGGGTCCACATCTGCGTTGCTACCGGGTAGGAGGACCGCGTCGCAGCGCTCCATCAGCTGCGCAATTTCAGATGAGGGCCGGTCGAGCGGGATGCGGACGGGCCCGCCTCCGGCTTGCTCGATGGCGCGCTCGTATTGCGGGATCGCCCGCTCTCCGTATTCATGATCGGTCGAGTGCGGCATGGGGATGGCGATGCGGGGCCGCATGTGGGTCGGCAATCAGCTCACTCTTTCGATCGCGGCCAGGGTCTTCGATTGGCGATAGTGGCGGATTTCCATGGCCAGCGCCAGCACAAAAATGATGCTGCCCGCAACCACGGCCACGGGAAGAGCGATGAGCCGGTAGGCGATGGTCATGTTGGGATTAAGGTGACGTACGGCCGAAATGATGACGGTTCCGATGATGCCGACGAGCAAGCTCACGGCGAATGAGAGGAGCGTGCCGATGAAGGTCACGAGCGCGACACGCACGGGAATCATGTACCAGCGGGGTGGGCGCGAGGTCGGCGGCACGCTCCTAGGCTACACCAACCGCAGCTGCCGAACAGAGGACGTGGCCGGATCTGACGTGAAAAAATAAACGGATCGATCTTTATAAAATATCTGGAATCAGTAAGTTACGGGGAGTCGATCAGGCCTGATCCGGCTAAAATCTTGGAACTAAAGGACTTACCCGTAAACTATTCCATCCAAAGGACTTAGGTCGTTACGCGTTGGCTAAGTGCTTTGGAATCAGTGGCCGGGATCGCAAAATCTTGAATCCACGGTAGTTATCTCGTTGCTATTCGGATGTCAAAGAGCTAATGCGTGTAGAGATAGGATCGCCGCTTTTGAGGATCGAAGTCAAGGGAATTATTTGAGGTCCATTCTAATCGTAAACCGCGGATGGCAACTCGTGCCGTCCCTGAGGGGACTTGTTTCAACTTCCGACGTTCAACCCCGGACTTACCCTTTGGCTTCGCTCAGGGCAGGCTGGGGCTATCATGTGCTGCCCCTAACGGGGCTGAGGTCCGATGATTCCGTTCTGCATCTTCTATCAGAGGTCCGTTTTATCGCAGCGTTGAAGCGCTGCCGCGCCTCCCGATCGGCCGTTGCTCGGCGGAGACAAAGTCAAACTCAACAGCAAAGTCAAAGGCAGCGGGCAGGAGTGCCCGCTCCACACCGGCCCTTCTGCGCTGGCCTTAGTGTATAAAAGAGCAAGAATGTCGCAGGCAGCACCAGCAATCACGCGGAACCCCGCGGATGTGGTCCGGATGACGCCGGTTTCGCAGGCGCCGAATGGGGTGTGCTACGCCGTGGCGGGAGAGAACGCCATTGGCTCGTTCGACCTGGACCGCATGATCGCTGCCGTGCCTACGGCGATTGCAACGGCGCTTCGGCGCAAGGCTTATTACTTTGTGCCGCTGACGGTGAGCCAGGGCGAAGAGATACTGATCGCAGATCGCTACGATGTGGCGCTCAGCGACAATGCAGTTTGCCATCGCAATCTGAATCTGGGCGATTCGCAATGCGTTTTTATCTCCACTCGGCTTACGGACGATAAGTTTTCCGTGGCCTTTGAGTTCTACATCAACGTGGGGCATGCGCTGGTGGAGGTTGCGGGAGTTTCCCACGAATTCAGCGAACTGGCGTGGAAGCAGGTGGAAGCCGGGGCGCGCGGCGAAACCTCGCTTGACGCGTGGGAAGCGCGCAAGCTGGCTACGGCCGGCGGCCCCGAGGCAGAGCGCTTCAAGAACGAATATTTCGAGGCCACGTTTTCCGACACGATCTCGATCTACCTGCTTTCGCTGTACCTGGATGTGGATTATTACGACTTGCGGGAGCGGGATTATCCGCTGCTGGCGCCTTCGGCGCTGGCGGAGCGGTTGAGAAAAGTGGCGGAGCTGTTTCCAGCGAATGCGGGGTTTGAGTTTGCGGTGCTGTATAAGCGGAGAGGGTAACTTCTTCTGCCACGGATCTGCACGGATTCCCACGGATCAATTTCTTTGTTAAAACCTTTGCGATTGAGGTCGTGGCGATCCCCAAAAATCTTTCTTACCGGCGGCAGTTGTAGGACAAAGCCCGCCCCTTCGACAAGCTCAGGGCAGGCTCTGAGCCTGCCGCAGGGAGTGTCCGACCCACACGATCCTACTTATTTCCAATCACGAAATTTGTCGTGCTGGGCTGATTGGCGTTGACAGTCACGGATTTTTCCCAGGTCTTCGGTTCGGTGAACACGGGGCGCTGTACGCTGCGTTCGGTCAGGACGTCGAAGGCCTGTTCTTTGCCGGCCAGGCGCCAGCCTTCATGCCAGGCGACGATCTGGTAAGTGCCGGGTGGCACGTCGGTGAAGGTAAAGTGGCCGCTCTCGTCGGTCACCACGTAGTAGGGATGGGGAACGACCATCATCTCGGCATTCATCCAGACATGGCCGCCGTTGCAGCGAAGGTTGACCAGGCCTGAAGACGACATGGTGCGTGAGGTGGCTCGATTGGGGAACGGGAAGGGCAGGTTGTAGCTGGCGGCGCCATTCATGTGGATGGTGTGCAGAGTGGCGTCGGAACTCTGCATCTCCAAGTCCGCGCCTTGGGGCACGAGAAGAATGTGCGGAACGTAGCGACAATGGCGCTGGTCGAGATGGCGCCGCTGCTCAGGCAGTTCCATCGCCTTTCCCGCGGAGATGTTCTTGAGGTAAACGATGGTGTTGGCTACACCGCCGTCGGGGCCGACGATGAGGCGATCGAGGCTGATGGTTTTGCTGCCCTCGGGGGAGCAGATCTGGGGATCCTTGGTGATGGGAAAGTCCAGTTCCTTGGGCACTGGTCCCGACCATTTAACGGTTCCGGTTATGGTTCCACCGTCGGTGACGGGGATGACTTTATAGCTGTCTTGGGCAAAGGCCAGGTTCGCGCCCGCCAGAATCAACAGCAGGAAAGACCAACGAGTGATCACAGTCCGCATATAAACCCCCTGATAGTCCGTCCGTTGCTCGCGCTTGCGAAGTCGCGGCGCAACGCGGGCTGAAATTTAGGATCTCTTGCGTTCCGCGCACAACAGGTTGCACCCAACTTGCGGGATAGCGCTCACAGGGGTCCCGCTTAGGGGCGGGCAGCGCTTGTGTTTGCGGTCTTGCTGGATTCCAGCGGGAGGACCGTCGAGACGGCTCATGTGATTGGAATCACAACTAGAGTGTGCTAATGATGCGAGGGAGTCGAGATTACCAAGGTGGTGTGTCGGGCGGAGAGGCGCTCTTAAAGCATGACCCTGAAGAATGCGCCGAAGCCAAAAGCGCCGCCTGACATGTCGTGCCCGCAACGCCGCGGTTTACTTTGATCCGACGATCGACCATCCGGATCGGGGCAATTGAATTTACAATCGTTCTTCCATGACGATATCCGTTCGAGCCTTCGCGAAGATCAACCTTGGGCTGTGCATTGGCGCTCGCCGCGAGGACGGATTTCATGAACTGCTGACGGTGTATCAGACAATCGGGTTACATGACCTGATTCGCGTGAGCGTGGAGCGCGGGAGAGGGATTGAGATTCAGTGCGCCGACCCCAGGGTTCCGAAGGATGAATCGAACACTTGTTATCGCATCGTCGAGAAGGCTATGCGCACGCTGCGGGCTAAAGGGCGCATCGTCATCGAGATTGAGAAGCAATTGCCGGTGCAGGGCGGGCTGGGCGGAGCCTCGGCAAATGCTGTAGCGGCGCTGCTAGGATTAGAGCGAGTGCTGAAGAAACGTTTGCCTGCGCTCGACCGGCTGCGGATTGCGGCGGAAGTGGGGGCGGACGTGCCACTGTTTCTGGTGGGCGGGGCCGTGCTGGGTGTGGGGCGTGGGGAACAGGTGTATCCGCTGGAGGATTTGCCGGCGACGGCGTTGGTGGTGGTGACTCCAGAGGTGGGGGTTTCAACTCCGAAAGCCTTTGCGGAGTGGGATCGCTTGTCTGGCGCGGGCACCTACGCCCGTGAAGACCGGCGGGGGGAAGATGCTTCCGGCCGAGTGGAGGGTTCAAGGCCTGCCGGGTTTCACCCGGCTTGGACGGGCAAGAGTGCCCGTCCCCACACAGGCACTGCCGATCCGGCTGACGATCGATTGACGATGACGGGGGCATCCGATAGAATGGTTCAGCTTGGCCGAGGGCTGTCGGCGTGGCTGAGCGAGAGTTACTCCGGTGCTCCTTTTGGAAGGGGCCGGGCCGAGAATCCGCTTCTCGAGCTTGTCCGGGCCGGGATCAAGAACGACTTTGAACAGGTCGTCTTTCCTGAGTATCCCGAGCTGAGTGAAGGCAAGAATGCGCTGGAGCGCGCGGGCGCGAAGTATGCGTCGCTGTCGGGCTCCGGGTCAACGTTGTATGGACTGTTCGCTTCGAAAGAGGCGGCGCGTGCGGCGGAGGCAAAGCTGCAGAAGCAAGGGTGGGCGGCGCAGAGAACGCTTACGCTGACGCGGCGGGAGTACTGGAAGCGTATTTTCGCGGTGTGAGGTTCGGTGCCGTAGGCGCTCGGCTTTCGCCTGCGCTTGGACGGCCGAGGCGGCCGTCGCCACATGAGTCGTGATCGTCCGGTAAGTTTTTGATTGTTGATTTTTGATAGTTGATTGACAATTAGAGGGTTGGTTGATCCCGGTTTCAATCAACAATCAACAATCTAAAATCAACAATAAAGTTTACTGGGCCGTCGACTAATGGTAGGTCAAGTGCCTTTGGAGCACTTTGTCTAGGTTCGAATCCTAGCGGCCCAGCCAAGAAATCAGTTCTCAGTTCCCGGTTCTCAGTTCTCAGTTAAGAACTGGAGCCCGAGACTGAGAGCGGAGAACTGAGAACTTCTTATGGCTACTTTGGTGCCCCCGGCCGAAAAAGCAGAGAAGACGGAAAAGAACGTTCCACCTATGCCCGATGAGAAATCCGATCGCAAGCAGCGCGCACGGGTGGACGAGAAGTTCAAGATCTTCAGCGGGACGGCGAACGAGCCGCTGGCGGACGAGGTTTGTCATTTTCTGGGGATGCAGCGCGGGCAGGCGCAGGTGATCCGCTTCGCCGATGGCGAGGCGTATGTGCAGATCCAGGAGAACGTACGGGGCGCAGATGTGTTCGTGATGCAGCCCACGTGCCGCGCGGTAAACGCGAATGGCAAGAGCACGAGCGTAGACGAGCACCTGATGGAGTTGCTGTTGATGATCGACGCGTTGAAACGAGCGTCGGCGCGGCGGATTACGGCGGTGATGCCTTATTTCGGATATGCGCGGCAGGATCGCAAAGACAAGCCCCGCAGTCCGATTTCGTCGAAGCTGGTGGCGGATTTGCTGACCACCGCCGGAGCTCATCGGGCGCTGATCGTTGACTTGCATACGCCGCAGTTGCAGGGTTTTTTTAATATTCCGGTGGATCATTTGTTCGCTTCGCCGGTGCTGGTGGATCACTTCCGGAAGCTGAACCTGCCGAATCTTACGGTGGTTTCACCCGATGCGGGCGGCGTGGAGCGGGCGCGGTTTTTCGCGAAGAAGGTGGATGCGGCGCTGGCTATCGTCGACAAACGTCGCGTGGATATGAACGTTGCGGAAGTGATGCACGTGATCGGCGACGTACACGGGCGGACCTGCCTGATCATCGATGACTTGATCGATACGGCAGGCACGCTGGTGAAAACCGCGGCGGCATTGATGGAAAACGCCGCAACTGAAGTGTATGCCTGTTCTTCACATGCGGTGCTGTCGCACCCGGCAGTGGAGAACATTGCGAAATCGGTGATCCGCGAAGTGGTGGTCACCAACACGATCCCCTTGACCGAGGAGGCCAAGCGGGAGCCGAAGATCCGGGTGCTTTCGATCGCGGGCTTGATTGGCCGGGCGATCCAGGCCAATCATGAAGAGACTTCGGTCAGCAAGTTGTTTGTTTAGCAGCACGGTTAGAGATAGGGAAGTGAGCCAAACGCGCCCTTCGGTCGCTTGCGCTTTCTCAGGGCAGGCTCCGTGGATTCGCGCGGCTCGCTCAGGTCCTTCGGCGACGATAAAGCCGTCGCCTCAGGATGACAATTTGTAGAGGGGATTGAAATTATGGCTACTACATTGGAACAGAACATTCTGGAAGCGCAACCGCGCGAGGCTGGGACGAAGAACCATGCCCGGCGGGTGCGGCGTGAAGGCAAAATCCCCGCCGTGGTTTATGGCGCCAGCAAAGACGCGGTGCCGGTGAGCGTGGATCCGCGGCATGTGCTGCGCATCCTGCGGTCGGACACGGGCCACAACACGATTTTCGATCTCGCGCTGGACGGCGGAGAGCGCACCAAGGCGATGATTGTGGATTGGCAATATGAGCCGATCAAAGGTCACCTGCTGCACATCGACCTGAAGCGCATCGCCATGGACAAGGCGTTGCGGGTCAGTGTGCCCATCGTTCTGCAGGGGGTGGCCGAGGGTGTGAAGACTGAGGGTGGCATCCTCGAGCAGATGCTGCGCGAGGTGGAGATCGAGTGCCTGCCGGGCGACATCCCCAGTCACATCGACGTCGATATCAGCCATCTCACTTTCGGCAAGGTGCTGCGCGTATCGGATTTGCCGCACAGTGAGAAGCTGAAATTCCTTTCGGACGCAAACCAGCCGGTGGCTCACGTGACCTCGGTGAAGGAAGAGGTTGTGGCTGCTCCGGAGGCGGTGGCGGCGGAAGCTGGAGCGGCTCCGGCCGAGCCTGAAGTCATCAAGAAGGGCAAGGCGGAGACCGAGGAAGCGGGCGAGGCTGCTCCCGAGAAGCCGGAGAAGGCCGAAAAGAAGGCCGAGAAGAAGGAGAAGAAATGACAGCGTTTGGCGGGTGTTTAAGCCCGCCGCTGTCATCCTGAGCGGAGCGAAGGATCTCCAGCGTGAAACTGATCGTCGGTCTCGGCAACCCAGGCATCGAGTATCAGTTCACGCCGCATAACATGGGCTTTCTGGTGGTGGATCGCATCGCCAGCGAGCGCGGGGTGGAGATCAGGAACCGGCAGTGCCGGGCGCTGACGGCGCGGATACAGGTTGGGGACGAGCCGGTGCTGCTGGCGAAACCTGAGACCTACATGAACTTGAGCGGCCTGTCGGTCCGGGAACTGGTTGCAGAGTACGAACTGAATCCGGAAGCGGACCTGATTGTGATTCAGGACGAGCTGGATTTTACGCTGGGCACGTTGCGGATTCATACGCGGCGTAGTTCGGCGGGGCATAACGGGATCGAGTCGATCATCGGTGCGCTAGGCACTCAGGATTTCTTGCGCATCAGGATGGGCGTTGCCCCGGAGCGCAAGATCGAAGACGGTCAGAGTTATTTGCTCTCGCCGTTTCGCAAGGCCGACCTGGCGGTCGTAGACCAGATGATTGATACGGCCACAGAAGCGGTGAAAGTGATTTTGACCGAAGGTCCTGCGGCGGCGATGAACCGGTTCAACCGGAAAGAAGAGCAGTGATCAGTGACCAGTGGCCAGTAAATAAGAATTACGGATTTGACGAAACTTGCGGTTGCGGGTGTCACTGGTCACTGACCACTGATCACCGGCCACTGCCTGGAGATAGCAATGAATCGTACTTATGAACTGATGTTTATAGTCCGGCCGGATATGGCGGACGAAGATCTCGACAAGCTGATTGCGAACCTGGAGTCGACGGTGACGGCGGCTGCGGGTACGGTCAAGAGTGTAGACCGCATGGGCAAGCGCCGCTTGGCGTACATGGTGCGCAAGTTCCGCGAGGGCGTCTATATTCTGCTCACCATCGAAGGCGCGGGCACGGTGGTGCACGAACTGGAGCGCCGCTTGCGCGTAACGGAGCCGGTGATCAAGTTCCTCACCGTGCGCATCGACGAAGAGCAGAAACGCCTGGAGAAGATCAAGAAGCTGCGTGACGCCAAGAAGAAAGTAAGCGCGCAACCTGCGGTAGTTGCGGAAGAAGCGCCGGTGCCGCCGGCAGCGGAAACTCCAGCAACGGCGTAATGGCAGTACCCAGTACCGAGTACCCAGCAAAACCGTCTGGGCGTCGAGTAGCAGGTTCTTACTGGGTACTGGCAACTAGGTACTAGCAACTGATTCTAGAGGAGCGTTTATGAGTGACGAAACCAAAGCACCAGCGCCATTCGCGGAGCGGCCGTCGCGGCCTGCGGGCGACGGACCACGTACTGGAGGGGACCGTCCGCGCTTCGGCGGCGGAGGCGGCGGAGGTCGTTCCGGCCCCGGCGGTCCGCCCCGTGAAGGTGGGCGCAAGTTTTTCCGGCGCAAGAAAGTTTGCAAGTTCTGCACGGAGAAGATTGCCGACATCAACTACAAGGATTACCGGCTGCTCGGCCAGTTTGTAGCCGAGAGCGGCAAGATCGTGCCCCGGCGTTTGACCGGCGTATGTTCGCCGCACCAGCACCGGCTGGCCACGGCCATCAAGCAGGCTCGCAATATCGCGCTTCTGCCGTTTGCCGGGCGGGCATCGTAGAAAAGCAGCTTCTGGCTTCTAGCTCCTAGCTTGTCGTGCGGGAGCAGGGGTTCAGCTAGAAGCCATCAGCCAGAAGCTAGGAGCTATTATGGAAGTCATTCTCAAAGAAGATGTGAACAAGCTGGGGGCGCGCGGCGACGTGGTTAAAGTTGCCGAAGGATATGGGCGGAACTTTCTTCTGCCGCGCAAGCTGGCCATCGAAGCCACCGCCGGGAATAAGGCTGTCATCGTCCAGATGAAGTCTGCCTCGGTGCGGCGCTCGGCCAAGGAGAAGTCGCAGGCCGAAGAGCTGGCCAAGCAGTTTGAGGGGCTGTCGGTCACGTTCCAGAAGCGGGCGGGCGAGCACGATCAGTTGTTCGGCTCGGTCACTTCCGGCGACATTGCCGAGGCCGTCGTGAAGAAGGGGATCAATCTGGACCGGAAGCAGATCCAGCTCCACGAGCCGCTGAAGACCCTGGGCGAGTTCACCGTGCCGGTAAAGCTGCACAAAGACGTGACCGCGCATTTGAAAGTGGTTATTGAGAAGGAAGCGGTCGCGGAGTAGTCAGCGTAGCCCAGCGACAGATCCTCGGGAACCCACTTACAGCCGTGTGCGTATATATAGGTATGGAGGATTCCGCTCCATCTACCCGTCCTGGTGTGGCATACTTGGGCGTATACTTCGAGCTTTGGGCGGGTAGCCTTCACATGAGTGCTCGAGCAATTCTTTGAGCTGGGGCATATTCCCGAGGCCAGTGCAGAACGTCATGCACATGCAGCGCAAGACCAAGCTGAGCTATAATCTTGCGTGGGTGATATCTACCTCGAAGTGCGCCCTTGAAAACCACTCCCTGGGGTCTGAGCGATCGCCGAAAATGCACGGCTCTGACAGAAGCGGCGGTGATGTTGATTCCTGCCGAGGCCCGGGCTTGAAACCTGCAGGCATAATAAGCCCAACATATCGCGAAGATGAGGGGGATCGCGCTGGATGCTAAAGTATCGGAAGATTCAGCCGCGGCAGTCGCGACTGTCAGATGAAGGCGGACGCCTGAGCCTGTCGCACTATCCTACCGGTCCGGTGCTGTGGCGTGGAAGCTGACGGGCGGCAATTGTCGGCGCTTCCATGGCGGCGGTGATGTTGGCGTCTCGAGCCACTTTCATTCAAGTGTACGTCCGATGCATGAAGTATAAGGCCGGTTTCGCTCCGGTGTCCGGGATCTTCGTCGCCGCGCCGTGGATGTCCGATTGGACTGTTCTATACTCACTGCAACGTTCATTGCTGGGGCGCGGGGCCTGCACGACAGTTCGCCGGAATTGCATCTGACCGGTGTGGGTTCTTGCTCGTCGCCACTCCCCTCAGCTTTGCGTGGCTTGACGATCGAGGTCGGGGTTGTCGAGGTAATTTTTACTTCCGCGTGCTGTTGCAGGATAGGCTTGCGGTGGCTCTTGAGGTGCACCCGTGGGGCGGGCCGGTCGGTGGCAGCCGGTGCTGTTCGCGGCTGGTTGAAGCATGCGCCACCCAAATCAGGTTTCTACTTGCGTCCGCTGCGGCTATGCAGGTAGCTTTCCAGTGGCTCGCATCCTTCGGTGTTGATGGCCATTGGGTACTCAATCGTGTTGACTTCGCTTGCCGAGCCCCTCTTCTTCGGTATTTTGTGGATGCGGACCTTGCGGAATTTCGCTGTGCTGGTGATCGTTGCACGCCAGCCATGGCGACTTGCTTCCTAAGGCCGTCTTGTGTCCCCCTGGGTCAAAACGGTCCATTTCCCATGGAAATCCTGAGCGGGGTCCCTGGATGCCAGCGTTCTTTCTCGCTAACCCATTCCGAAAGAATCATCTAGGCCGCATAAAAATCCCTGCCAGCCTATAATTTCTGCTCACGGTTCCACTGACGATCCGTCTATTCCAATGCAAGCCCGGGTACGGCATTGACATCGGGCTGCGGGGAAACGACGGAACATGCCGGCCGATGTTTTAGCGATAACACTTGCGGTTGGTGAACGGACGCTCTCGAGAGCGAAGTATCGGGCGGAGAAGGTCAGCGGGAACGGAATAACGTGGGAACCAGGACCCCGCGCGGGGCCGCATGGCTGTTCAAGAACGCCGCATAGACGATACGATCCTCATCCGCGAGGCGCAAAGCGGTAACCGCGGCGCCTTCGAGGAGCTGGTGCGTCACTACGATCAGGCGGTCTTGCGGCTCGCGCTGCATCTCACCGGAACCGAGCACGACGCCCAGGACGTCTATCAGGACGCCTTCCTCAAGGCTTACAAGAACATCGGAAGCTTTCGTTTTGAGTGCTCGTTCTATACCTGGATTTATCGCATTGTCACCAACCTGTGCCTGGATCACTTGCGCAAGAAAAATGTGCGTAAGGAAGATGCGCCGGTGGCGAAAGACGGCAACGGCGGGGAGTATGACCTGCTCGATCAGGTAGCCGATGGGCGGGCGGGCGCGAATCCGGAGCGCGATCTGATGCGGCGGCAGCTGGGGGCGCGCATTTCGGGAGCGCTGGAGAAGTTGACCCCGCGCGAGCGCATGGTGTTTGAGTTGAGGCATTATCACGGGTTGAAGCTGCGAACCGTGGGCGAGATTTTGCATACGACAGAAGAGACCGCGAAGAATACTTTGTTTCGGGCTACACAGAAATTGCGTGGGCAGTTGGCGGATATGAGATGAGGGATCCCACTTCTCGCAAAAGCAGCGAGAAGTGGGGCACCCGCAGCGAGGTGAGGCGAGGGAAAAATGAAGTGCGAATGGGTACGAGAAAATATCACGCTGCAGGTTTATGGCGAGCTGGCCGATGATGCTCGGCATGAATTTGAGCAGCATGTGGCGCGCTGTGCCGACTGCGCCGCGGAACTGAAGGCGGAGCAAGAGTTCCACGCTCTGCTGTCGCAGGATCGCGCAGTGGAGCCGACACCCAACCTGCTGACGGCATCGCGCATGCGGCTGCAGGAAGCGCTGGAGACAGCCGAGCAGGGCGGCTTCTGGCATCGGCTGGCTTTCGATCCGGCGAACTGGCTGCGGCAGGTGCGCTTCTCGCCCGCGTTGGCTTCTGCGATTTTGATTCTTGGGTTCGCTGGTGGCGTGGGAACTTCGTACAAAGTCTTCGCTCGTCCGCCTCAGGGTAGCCCCAGCGTTTCGACTCCTGCTGCTGCCGAGGCCTCGATCACGGGCATCCGCTCCATCACGCAGGAGCCCGGCACCAATAAGATCGATATCAAATACGACACGGTTTCCACGCTGGACACACAGGGATCGCTGAACGATCAGCGCATCCAACAACTGTTGTTGTTTGCCGCCCGCAATAACTACAATTCCGGCGTGCGCATGGATTCGGTTGATTTGCTGACCCAGAAGCCCGATGTTTCCCAGGTTCGCGACGCGCTGATTTATGCGCTGCGCTACGACACGAATCCAGGAGTGCGGCTGAAAGCCCTGGATGGTCTGGGAAGCTTTGTGAAAGATGATGTGCGGGTCCGCGACGTGGTGCTGGAAGCTCTCGTGAACGATTCGAATCCGGGTGTGCGCACCGAAGCGTTGCGCCTGATCGAGCCGGTCAAAGCGGATGGCAGCGTGCGCGGAGTGTTGATGACTCTGGCGGCGAAGGATCAGAGCCAGTACATCAAGTCGCAAGCTCGCACCATGCTGGCGCAGTTGCCGGAGATTGATTAGATGGATGAAGCGATAAGGAAGCGAGCCAAACACGCGATTAATGTGTCGCAGACGTTCTCCTGCAAAGCAGGCGACACATCGCGCGGCTCGCCCAGATTCCCTCGGCAAGATCGGGACAGGCTCTTCACTGCGCAAGGAATGCTTGTTCAGGATGACAGTTAGAAACTGAGGTGTTTATTTTGAAGCGTTCGCCACAATTCGTCGGCCTGCTGTGCATGCTGGCCGTACTTGCGCCGCTTTCGTGGGCGCAGGAAACACACAGCGGAGCCTTAAGCCAGGCGAGTTCAGGCTCGCTGGCCGCGGCCAGAAACGTCAGAGTCAAGGTAGACATGGGTTCGGTTGTCGTTCATGGGGGACAGCAACAAGGCATTAACTACGTCGTTCACAGCTACACATATTCGTCTGAGCGAGACGCACGCCGCGATATCGGAGCCTTCAAGATCACCGCTTACGTGAAAGGGGACACGGCTTGGATCGTAGGAGAGTGGCAGGGCCGACATCCAAGCAGATGCTCCGGCGAGTTTGTGATTAACATTCCACGCGATAGCGAGTTGGTGAAGATCGAAACCGGTGGAGGCGGAGTGGAAGCGACTGGCGTCGCTGGAAGTGTGGAGATCGAGACGGGCGGCGGGAAGGTTCGAGTGGATGATGTGGGTGGATCGGTGAATGTGGAAACCGGGGGTGACTCGATCGACGTTGGAACCGTGGGCGGAGATCTGAAGCTGGAGACGGGGGGCGGCAACATTTCGATCGGATCTATCAAAGGAAAGATACAGGCCGAGACTGGCGGAGGCAACGTGGTTGTGCTCTCCGGCGGGCAGGGCGTCGTGATCGAGGCAGGCGGCGGAAATGTGGAAATCAAGCATTGCGTAGGGAGGGTGAAAGCATCGACCGGCGGGGGCAGTATCAACATGGGTGAGATCGGGGGTCCGGCGGATGTTGAAACCGCCGGTGGCAGCATTCATCTGACTTCGGCAAAAGGACGAGTGGGCGCGAATTCCGGCGCCGGGTCCATCGAACTCTACGGGGTTCCTTCGGCGCGCGTAGAGACCGGCGCTGGCGGAATTACGGTGAAGTTCGTCAACGGCACAGCAGAAAGAAGCGATTCTATGCTGGAAACTTCCGCAGGCGATATTACGGTCTACATTGCGGCCGGAGTGCCAATCAGCGTGCGCGCCAGCGTAGACCTGGGTAACGGGCACCACATTACTTCTGATTTCCCCGACATCCGCGTCGCCAGCGAAGGCGACCAGTGGGGGCCGCGAACGCTCACCGCGGAGGGCAAGTTGAACGGAGGTGGTCCGGTGCTCAAGGTTCGGACGACGACCGGAAATATCAGCTTCAAGCGGGCGAATTAAAAAGCAGGTTCCTCACCGGGCTTGGCGCCCGGTTCGGAATGACAAGTGTTTTCTGGAGGGTTGGCCATGCGCAAATACATTTTGACAACGATTGCCTTGCTGCCTTTGCTTCTCAGCGCGGGGCAGGCATCACAAAAGTGGACAGCTGATTCCTCGCAGCTCTTCGGGTTTTCCAGTGAAGATTCAGAGACGAGTTCTTATTTGGGAGTGGATATCGCAAATATCACTTCCGATCGGCTGGGCGTTTTGAAGCTGAAGGAGGAACAGGGCGTCGAAGTGACGATGGTCGACCAGGATGCTCCCGCGGGCAAGGCGGGGATCAAGGAACACGACGTCATTTTGACCATGAACGGAACTGCCATCGAGAGCAAGCCGCAGCTGCAGCGAATGATCCACGAAACCCCTCCGGGACGCGTGGTCACGCTGGGATTGAGCCGCGATGGACAGCCCATGACCATCAAGGTGCAACTAGCCGACCGGCGCAACGAATTTGCCACGAAATGGCCGAAAGACAAGGATTTCCATGTCGAGATTCCACCGATTCCCAACATCCCCGACATCGATATTCCGAATATTGGGGTCGTAATGGTGCATTCGTCAATGCGAAGCGGCTTGATGGTGGAGAATCTCACGGCGCAGTTAGGCGAGTTTTTTGGTGCGAAAGACGGCCACGGAGTGCTGGTGCGATCGGTAGAAAAAGGAAGCCGCGCTGAAAAGGCCGGCTTGCGCGCTGGAGATGTGATCACCCGCCTTGGCGACCAGCCGGTCCATGACACCGGCGACTTCACTCACGCGTTGCATTCTCACAGCGGGGGGCCGGTTAGCGTGGGAGTGATCCGTGACAAAAAGGAACAGACTCTTACCCTCACTTTGCCCGCGCGCAAGGACTCCGGCGAGATGATAGAGGAGAGCCTGGAAGCGCCCGAACTGGATGCTGATATGCAAATGGCGCTGAGCGAAGCGCAGAAAGAGATTGCGAAAATCCGGCCTCAGATGGAGTTGGCTGTCGAACAAAGCCAGACGGCCTCGGCCGCCGAGCGCAAGGCTCTCTGCTCGGCGCAGAAGCAGCTAAAAGAGCAAGCCGAGAAGCTAAAGCAGGAATTGGGGCCGGAGGTTCGAGAACAGCTTCAGAAGAGCCGCGAGAAACTTCAGCAGGAGATGGAGCAGCTTCGCCTGCAGATCCGCGGCGACGCTCTTGACATCTAGAGTCAGGAGCGAGTGGCTAGGAGTCAGTGCTCAGAGAGTCGGCGGTCGGCAATAATTTTACTGACCACCGGCCACTGTCGCCAGCCACTTTTTCGCCCGTCAAAGTTGCCAGGCAGACTCTGTTCCGTCCCGCCTGTTTGGCGGCGTATAGCGCGGCGTCCGCTGCCCGTACTAAATCATCGCGTGAGGTGCCGTGATCGGGGTAGGCGGCGGTTCCGGCGCTGATGGTGACCGTCCGGGGCACTCCCGGGAACTGCCAGCTTGCGACCATCTTACGCAGTTTTTCCGCGACACCCATTGCGAGGTGCGCATCGGTTTGCGTGAGCAGGATGCCGAACTCTTCGCCACCGTAACGGCACACCACGTCAATCTTCCGCAACTGCTGGTGAAACAAAGAAGAAACCTGGCGCAGCACCTCGTCGCCCAGCACATGACCGAACTCGTCGTTGAGCCGCTTGAACTGGTCAATGTCGGCCATGATCACGGCCATACCGGTGCTATAGCGGCGGGCGCGCTCAATCTCTTCCATGAAACGCAATTCGAAAAAGCGCCGGTTAAAAATGCCGGTCAGGCCGTCCAGATAGGCAAGCTGTTTTACGCGCTCAACATAGTGGGCATTCTGAATCGCGGTGGCGCAGATGTCGGCCACCGATTCCAGCGACTGCAGATCGCCGTCGCGGAACGCATCCGGCAGAGTGCTGTCGAGCGCGAGTATCCCAAGAGTGTTTCCGAACGAGACCAGCGGAATGCAGATCCGCGATGCCGACTCCGCGAAGAATTTCACGCTGGCGGGTCCGCCGCGAAGATCTGTCTCCGTCACCGTGCTGTTGCTGGCGAGGATGTCTGCCCAGGGTCCGGCCGGGAAGCGGCCACCCTGCGGAATGCGAGGCGTCAGTGTTCCGTGATGAGCGCGCAGCACCAGGTCGTGATCCTCGCGCAAGAAGAGCGAGACGTGCGATACGCGGAATGCGTCCTGAATCAACTGGCAAACTCTGCCCAGCAGATCTTCCAGGTCAAGCACCGCGGTGGTTTGCTGGGCGATGGCGTTGATCGCCTGCAGTTGCCGGGCGCGTTGCTGTTCCAGAGAGTACAACCGCGCGTTCTGCAAAGCGATCGATGCCTGGGTGGAGAAAAGCGTGAGCAGATCGATGGTCTCGGGGTCGAAATGGTCGACGCGGTCGCTCTGGCAATCGAGCACTCCGACCACTTCATCCCGCACCATCAAGGGGATGGCGAGTTCAGAGTGGGTTGACTTGGCGGAACAGAAATAGCGCGTGTCCTGGGTTACGTCGGGCGCATAAACAGGCTGTTTCTTGAGCGCCGCGGCTCCCGTGATTCCCTGGCCCAGAGCCAATCGAACCTTGTCTTGCCCTTCGTCCCACCCAATCTGCGAGCGGACGTACAACTGCTGCGACTGCCGGTCAAGCAGCAGAATCGCCACATTCCGCAAATGAAAGTAGTCCCGCGCGATGGCCAGAATGCGCTGCAGCACCTCATCCAGATCGAAGGTGGAAAGCACGGCCTGGCCCGCATCGTACAGGACCGCGATCTTATTCATAGCTTGGGGGCTATGGTAACGCGCCGTGGGCACTTGGCCGAGGTTCCCAAAGTAACGTTCGCTGGCTTCCCGCCCGCAGTCGCGAAGGCTTCTCCACGCCTCACGAAGGAATCCCTACTTCCATCTTCTTGCGATGCGAATCAGCCCGTATGCAACGACGCAGAACCAGAAGTCCACGACCAGGCCGCATCGAGATGAAACGGGCGGTGGCGCGGCAGAGGCAGGGAGGGCGCAAGCAAGAAGTACGCCACATTGCCCAGGATGATGGCGCAGAGAGCTTGAATCAGATTTATGAGCACCGAAGGTTTAAACACCGGATCGACCTGAGTGGATTGAGTCGGATCGGACCGTGCCTCCGCGCGCTACGGACGAAGGCGGCTGCAATAGCGTAGCTGCGCCCATTGGGGTTAGTCAGGGTGATCTCCTCCACGCCGCTCAAATCGGGCGCACCCGTCACGTTGAGAGTCTGAGCAGTAACTAATTTGACGTTCAGGCTCACACCGTCGCAGAAACGCTCGTCCCTTGAACAAAACCGGTTCCCGATATTGTCCAGGTCCCGCCCTGACTCGTGATACTCCCGATCGCGAGTGGCAGAGTGTCGAGGTGAATGATGGTGAGCCCGGAATCCGTAAGCGCAAAAATCTGGAGGCCAGTCGTGTCACGGGCGAGCGCTCCATTGCTTATGCGCTCAATATTCGTCGGCATGGCAATCCGCTCGAGGATTTGCCCCGTATGCGCTTCGAAAAAAAGAATCGACTGGGTGTATGGCTGGAAAACGACAGCGCCTTGCGGATCAACGAGAAGTCCCGTCACATTCGCTTCGGCGCTCAGGGAGTACTGCATATAATCGGTTAGGGAGACACCGCCGTTAAAGTCAAGAGCCAGGTCAAGCAAGGCTGGCTTACTAAAGGGCGTTCCGGCGGCCACAACAGTGGGTCCGTCTACGGCACAGTCGCCCAATCCGCCTTGCCCCGGACCCGGCTGGAACGTGTCCGTGGCGCTGTCGTAGAGGGAGAGGGGTTGGTATTCGCCCGCTATGCAGATCTTCGACCCGGCGTCCGTAGCCTTCAGCGACAAGGGGCTCGCCGTCCCACCACTTGCAAAGGCCAACGGTGTCACGGTCAGCGTCGCCAGATCCAATTCCCAAAGGTTGGCGAAGGGCCCGTTGCCACTTCCGCTGGTGGGTGATGCTTTGGTGGTTGCGCTTCGGTGGCGAATGCTGGTGGAACCTGTAGGCGCGCCCGCGACACTGATCAAAGCTTTTCCGTTGTTTCCAAGCGCCACTGTTTGCGGACCCTGAAGCCATGCTGTAGAGTTGGCCGGTGGGACAACCGCGACAATTTGAGTGGACAGATCGTCTGAGTTCACGATGACCACGGATCCGTCTGCCCAATTTGTCACCAGCAGGCTGGAGCCATTAGGTGAGAGCGCCATGCCGCCCAGTTGGGAGACACCATTAAGAGTCGGAATTGCAATAGGGGGGAGAAATGCTCCGGATGTGAGGGAAAATACGTCGACATGGTCTGCAGCCGAAACGTAAACATGGTTACGGCCGCCGTCGTAGACGATCGCATACCCCTGTCCGTCCAGAGGATAGCTTGTCATGACGAGCGAATGGTAGCCGTCCTTCGCCGTTGCACTCCCCGCCGCTGAACTGACACCTAGGTCGTATTCCCCAGCGCTGGCGGCCGGGGCCTGGAACTGGACGTGTGTCATTGAAAATGGATACCCCTGTTCCGTAGCAAATGGGCTTGCCTTTGTCACCTGTGCCGCACTGCTGCCAATACTCACCTTTGTCGTCACCTGTGCACCACCCAAGGCTCCGAGCCCATAGCCGAACACGCTGAGATTTCCGCCGCCGGCGGACGATGCCGCCAGATCGGGGGAGGACACCAGCAAAGAACCGTATGAATACGCTTGCGGGATAAACGACTGGACTCCATCAGAATCAAGCAGGCGTACATTCACCGCTCCGATCGACGACAATCCTGGCGTCGTAGAGGTGAGATAGGGCAAGCCTACCTGGGTATTTGATCCTGAGAATCCTCCAAACCAAATGCTCGGGGCTGTCGTGTAGCTCTCCGTCTGGATTTGTACTCCCTGCTGCAGGTCGACCGTCCCCTCGGCTGGGTTCACGATGATGTTGTCGACCGGAAATATCTCGCTGCCGGAGTAGGAGCGTAGGTCCGTTGTATCGTCAATGGCAAGGCCGTGGTCGGCGGCTCCAAATAGTCGCCCCGTCTCATCTGCTACTAGCGGAAGTTCTTGAATGAGTGGAGGTATCCTCTCGAAATACGCGATATTAGTTGCGTAGGACGGCGCCGTGCCGACGAGAGCGTAGGTTTGCATGTCGAAGGTTTGCACAACGGGAACGCTGCCTAGGAAACCCACCAAATACAGTTTGGATCCATCGGGGCTGTATTGCAGCGGGGCAGATCCTGGCAGGGTGCTCAACACATTAAGTTGTGCATCAAATACGCAAATCTTATCGCTCGCCACTGAAAACTGGGTTCCATTCGCATTGGCGGCCACAGAGAAAGCAAAAAATGGTACTGACGCAGTGACAAAGGAATCTGTCGCGGAGTCGTAAAGGAACAGTTCGCTTGGCTCCACGTCATTTGAAAAGATAACCTTCGTGCCATCGCCACTGCGCGCCATCACACTTGTGGTGTCGAAGTTGTTGTTGGGTACATCTGATCGCACCTGATACGTGTTTGTCGACAGATCCCAGGAGGTGATTTGAACAATCCCTGTATTTGTAGTCGCCAACAATAGCAGCTTCCCGTTCGAAGTTTCGACCGGTTTTTCGGGCTCCGAAGCATAATCAGCAGCCCCTGGCGGAGGTGCAGGGGTGAAGTACCGCTGGCTGATCTTTTGCGTCGTCGCATCGATGACGAAAAGAGCTTGAGTTGCAGTGCCTACATATACTTTCGAACCGTCGATACTAATATCGAGTCCACGAGGTGAAGGGACTGGGATACTCTTGAGCACCTGATAGGTCGTAGAGGAAACAACATCCACCGCACCTCGTGTTGGATTACTCACATAGACCAACTTGCGTGCCATGTCGTAGGTCGCCGATACCGGTGTGTCGTAGGTTGGAATAAAATCGGCTCGACTTGGGGCTGGGATGGCTGCATTGACTGTGACGGCGAGCGTTGCCGAGTGGGATAGCGATCCCGAACTCCCTTGAAATGTAAGTGAGTAATTTCCGGCCGCGACGCTTGGACTTGTCGATACGGTGATACTCTGTGCCGACGCTGCTGACACGTTGAACTGGCTCTCCGACAGCATTATTCCCGAGGGGATGCTCGACGTTTGAACAGTTGCCGTTCCTGAGAACGAGTTGACCGGACTTAAAGTGACCTGAACGGTACCACCTGTGCCGGACGCTACGACCAGCGAACTTGGCGAAACGGCCAACGCAAAGTCGGGAGGATTTAACCCACCCGACCCACCGGATCCGGATTGTCCTCCTCCACAAGCCGACATTAGAGCAACCAGACCAACGACAGCAGCTAGGCCAAGAAAATTGCCGGAACATTTGTGCATGGATTCTCCTTGGGGAAACTGGGCCCGGCTTCTTTCACTCATAATATACGGTCAAGAGTGCGCTTCCTGGCTATTCCTGATCATCCCTCCTGCTAACATTCTCATGGATCTCCGACCATGCTTGAACTCACCACGCCAGTGCAATACGTGAAGGGAATTGGTCCCAAGCTGGCGGAGATTCTTGCCACCAAGGGCATCGCCACGGTGGGCGATCTGCTCCATTATCTGCCTTTTCGCTACGAAGACCGGCTGAATCCGAGGGGGATTGCGGAACTTCGCGCCGGCGAGATGGCGACCGTCATTGGTGAAGTCCGCAACTCGGGCCTGTTTCGCACCCGCAAGATGCCGATCTTTCAGTTGACTGTGGGGCAGGGGCGATCGCGCTTGAAATGTCTCTGGTTCAACGCGACCTACCTGCAAGACAAGTTCAAGGCCGGCCAGTTGATCGCACTCTACGGCAAGGTGGAACAAGACTCCCGCAGCGGAGAACTACAGATCATCCAGCCGCAGTTCGAAATGTTGGGCGATGCAACTGGAAATGGCGCAGAAGACCAAGCCTCGGCATCGCTCGAAGTAGGCCGCATCGTACCCATCTACGAGTCGGCGGGGCAGGGACGCGTGACGGCGCGCTGGTTTCGCCGTGTGATCCGCACGGCGCTCGACGATCTGACTCCTGACCTCGCCGAAACAATTCCGGCGGCGGTGCGCGAGCGGCTGGCGCTGGTTTCGCCGCGAGAGGCCTTATGGAAAGTTCACTGGCCGGAGGCCGGAGAGAGTTTCGAAGACTTGCAATCATCGCGCACTCCCGCTCACATCCGGCTGATCTTTGAGGAATTGTTCTTCACCGAGTTGGGACTGGAACTCAAGCGCCGACAGCTAAAGGCTGAGACCGGAATTGCATTTCGCCTGGACGATAAAGTGCGCCAGGCGATCAAGAAAATTCTGCCCTTCCATCCCACGGCGGCGCAGAAGCGGGTGCTGAAAGAGATTGCCGATGACATGCAAAAGCCGCATCCCATGCGGCGTTTGCTGCAGGGAGACGTAGGCTCGGGGAAAACCATTATCGGTTTCCAGGCAGCAATTATCGCCATCGAAAACGGATGCCAGGTGGCGCTGATGGCGCCCACTGAGATTCTCGCGCAGCAGCATTACTTTTCCGCGCGCCGAATTTTAGAGAGCGCCGGATACCGCATCGTCCTCCTGACCGGCTCGCTGGAGGCCGACCGCAAGCGCGAAATCCGCCGCCACATTGCCCAGGGAAACGCGCAGCTTGTCATCGGCACTCACGCCTTGCTGGAGGAGAAAGTTGAATTCGCAAGACCAGGCCTGGTCATTGTCGATGAGCAACACCGTTTCGGCGTTTTGCAGCGGCTGAAACTGATGAAGAAGTCGGGCGAAGGCGGCAGCGACCCTTCGGCAGGCTCAGGGCAGGCTGACAAAAATCCCGCCGAGCCCGATGTCCTCGTGATGACCGCAACACCCATCCCACGCACGCTCGCGTTGACGCTGTATGGCGATCTCGATCTCAGCGTGCTCGACGAACTTCCTCCGGGCCGCACGCCTATTGTCACCCGCAGAATTACCGATGACCGCTCGCCCGAGGTTTGGGACTTTGTGCGCAAGCAGGCCGCGAAGGGGCATCAAGTGTATGTGGTCTATCCGGTCATCGCGGAAAACGAAGAGACCGAACTGAAAGCCGCGATCAAGATGTACCGCGAGCTAAGCGGGAAGGTGTTCGCCGATCTGAAAGTCGGGCTGCTGCACGGCCGCCTCGATTCCGATTTGAAAGATCAGGTCATGCGCATGTTCCAGAAGGGCGAGTTGCAGATTCTGGTTGCAACCACAGTGATCGAAGTTGGCGTGGATGTGCCGAATGCGACTGTGATGGTGATCGAGCATGCCGAGCGTTTTGGCCTGGCGCAGCTTCACCAGTTGCGGGGGCGCATTGGGCGCGGGGCCGCGAAGTCTTACTGCATTTTGATGACCGGCGGCAAGGTGACAGAAGAAGGCGAGCGCCGCCTCGACGCCATGGTGCGCACCAACGACGGCTTCCAGATCGCCGAACTCGATCTCGAATTGCGCGGGCCGGGAGAATTTTTCGGCACGCGGCAGGCCGGCATGCCCAACTTCCGCGTCGCCAACCTGATTCGCGACCGGCAGTTGCTGGAGCTGGCAAAGCGTGAAGCCGCCGCGGTGATGGCCGGGCCTAACTCCGAAGTCACGCAGGTAGAAATCAGCCGCGCTCTGGTCGCCTTGCGCACACGCTGGCAGCACACCTACGGGCTCGTCGAGGTGGGCTGATGGGGCTGACGAAGACAGCTGAACTGGTAGAATCGAAAAGATGGCCGGGACTTCTCAACTGATTCAGATCGAGCCAGGCCCGCCCGCATCGTGTGCCCAAGCCGGACTGGCTGCGGGCTAAAGCTCCGGTCGGCGACAACTTCCACAACCTCAAAAAGCTGGCGCGCGGATTAGGCTTGCACACGGTTTGCGAGTCGGCCCAATGCCCCAACATCGGCGAGTGCTGGAATCACAAGACCGCAACCTTCATGTTGCTGGGCGATATCTGCACCCGGCGTTGCGGATTCTGCGCCGTGCCCAAAGGCCGGCCCGAGCCTATCGACTGGGATGAACCGCGGCGCGTGGCTGAGGCTGTGGCGACTCTGGGCCTGAAACATGCCGTCGTGACCAGCGTGAATCGCGACGATGACAACGTCGGCGGCGCCAAGGTTTTTGCCGAGACCATCCGCGAGATTCGCGAGCTGGTTCCGGATTGCCGCATCGAAGTGCTGATTCCGGATTTTCAAGGCCTGGAAGAACCGTTGAAGATCGTGCTCGCGGCGAAGCCCGACGTTCTCAATCACAATACCGAAACCGTGCCGCGTCTTTATCGCGCAGTGCGATCCGGCGCCCGCTACGAGCGCACGCTCACGCTGCTGGAGAACGCCAAGAAATTCTCTCCCGGCATGGTGACCAAGAGTGGCGTGATGGTTGGCCTGGGCGAATCCACCGAAGAGCTGGTCGACGTGTTTCGCGATCTCGGCGGCCGCGGCGTCGACATTCTTACCGTCGGCCAGTATCTGCGCCCCTCGCGCGACCACTTGCCCATCGCCCGCTTCTACACGCCTGAGGAATTTCGCGAGTTGCGGAACGAAGCGTTGCGCTTCGGCTTCCGCCACGTCGAGTCCGGACCGATGGTGCGCTCCAGCTATCATGCGCACGAGCAGGCCGAGTCCACATCCGCGCCGCAGGTGGTGTCATAGACGCGGCATGCTGAGCGCGCTCCTTGGTGGTGCTGGGCTTCTTTGCCGGATTGCTGGGAGCGTTGACCGGCATCGGCGGGGGCATTCTGCTCACGCCCATCCTCGCACTGCATTTCGGAATCCCCATTCGGCAGGCGATCGGCACCAGCCTGATCGCCGTGATCACCACCTCGGCGGCGAGTTCTTCCGTGCATCTCCAGCGCCACACCACCGACATTCGTCTCGGCATGACCCTCGAATTGGCAACCGCTCTGGGCGCGGCCGTTACCGCTTACCTGGTCGGCTACTTTCAACCGCAATGTGCTTGAAGGATTGTTTGCCGGCTTCCTGCTGTACAGCTCGGTCATGATTTTGGTGCGTCGCGGAAAAGTGAAGGATCAGGAAGGGCCTGCTCCCAACGGCAACGGCGAAACCGTGATTCCCCCTACGAGCCGCAGCGCTATCCACTCGGGCTGGGTGCGTCTCTGGTCGCGGGCGGACTTTCCGGCTTGCTCGGCATCGGCGGCGGTCCCATCAAAGTTCCAGTGATGTTCATCTTCATGAATGTTCCGCTGATGGTCGCCACGGCCACTTCGAATTTCATGATCGGAGTAACCGCCGCAGCCAGCGCCATCGTTTATTACCGGCGTGGAGATATTCTTGTGGAGATCGCCGCTCCGCTGGCAGTCGGCGTATTCGTGGGATCGCTGCTGGGAGCGCGCCTGGCTCCGCGCATTCACACGAAATACGTCGTCTATCTGCTGGTTGCGATCATGCTCTATCTCGCCGGTCACTTGTTTGTGCACCTGTTCCACGGGAGGCGCGGCATGAGCCAACTGCGCGAGCCCGCTTTCGATCGCGTGGTTGCCCTCGTGCTGCGCGTGGGCGCGTTCGGATGTTTCTTCATCATGCTGGCGGGATTGCTGGTTGGATTTTTCGTCCCCGGCCGCATCCCGCAGGAGATTGAACGCGCCGGCGTGCTGCTGATGCTGGCTACGCCGGTCGTACGCGTTCTGGTTGCGGCGTTCTTTTTTTGCGCGAAAAGGATTGGAAGTACGGGGCAATCTCGTGCGGAGTGCTCACGATTCTGCTGCTGAGCGCGGTCTTCGGCATCGGCGAGCACTGATGCCGAAGTATCCCTCAGCCACTGATCTCGCTGCACCGATTTCCATCACGGATCAGATTCATCCCGAGCAATCTTGTCTGATTTTTCCGTGCGTCAGATCGCGTGAAGATCCGTGGCAAAGATTGCTCGGGTGACAGGTGGGCCAACGCTGACCGCTCTCAGAAAGATGTGCAGCTTGATGCTGAGATACTTCTTCGGATTCTCCCGGATTGCCTTAATCAAACCCTGAGTCTCCTCCAGCATATGGTTGGCATTGTTATAGAGAGTCTCGTCCTTGAAGAGTTTTCCCGCTGTGCCCTTGCCCGCTTCAAGGTCGCTGGTCAAAGCCGCGAGCTTGGTCATCGTAGTGTCGATCTTCTTCGCCAGTTCCTCGTCCTTCAGCAACTTTCCCTGCCGTGCCCTTGCCCGCTTGCAGGTCCTCGCTCACTTTTTTAAGTTGGCGACGGTGTCGTTGGCGTTGTTGTAAAGTGTTGGATCTTTCAGGAATTTTCCAGCCGTGCCCTTGCCCGCTTGCAGAGTCGTCCACCACGGCATTCATCTTGTCGAGGGTGGCGACGAATTTGTCATAGGCATCGCTCTTGTTGATCAACTGGCCCAGGCTGCCTTGTCCCTTGGCGATTTCGTCGACGACCGTCTTGAGTTCTGCAACCGTCTGCGAGAGGCGGTCATATAAGTGGGATCGTAGATCAACTTGCCCAGCGAGCCCTTGCCGCTTTCGGCAAAGGCGAGGATGCGGTCGGCGCGCTTGAGCAGCGCGTCCATGTTCTGCAGCGTGCTCTGGCTGGAGCGTACTACTTCATTGAAGTCGGGATGCACGCGCGTGGGAAGCGTGTCGCCATCCTGCGCCGGTGGACCGACCGCCTGCGAACTGTCCATATCCATGTAAGGTTTCGCCCAGTACGCCGGCAGTATCGAGAGACGTGACGCGAATCGCGGCGGAGATTGAAGCCGTATTTCGTGCTCACCTTCATGAGCACTTTCACCGGAGTGAGCTGCTTGTCCTTGTCGGGGACAACGAGAATTTTCGAGACGTTGCCGATATCCACGCCGCTGAGCCGCACCGGCGCGCCCACCCGCAATCCTTCCGCATTGTCGAAGTATGCAGCCAGGGTGATGCGCTTGGAGAAAAAGCCGCCGGTTCCGGACATCAGAAACAAAAGCAGCGCCAGCACTAAACTGGCAAAGAATCACCGTGATGCCGACGCGAAGTTGCGACCATTTGAGCTGCTTCTGACTCGGCAAATGATTTCCTTAGACCGCAATCTGCGCCATTCCCGGCGGCGCATGGAACAGTCCCACGCCCCTGCTGTCCCTTCGCTGCATCATAACAAAAAAAGCCGAGCCTGCTCTCAAACGCGTTGCCGCACGAAGAGTCGGCAGCAGCACTAGAGCGAGCAGGTAGGCCGCAACTCCGCAGGCCAAAGTCACGGTCAAGCCAAATTGGATGGCAATCACCATGGCCAGCACAGACCCGAGCACGCTAGCGGCGGCATTCATCGCCCAGGCCCACTCCACGCCGTTATCCGCAACGCTCGCTCCGCTGGGAACGTCCACTGACCGGGCCCGCAGCCAGCGCGCGCAAGCCCGTTGGAAACGGCATCCCCATCACGAAGCCCAGTGGCGCCAGCAGCAGGCCGCTCACCGTAATTCGAAAGTAAAGGCCCAAGCCCACCCACGCCTCCAGCCAGCTGGGCAGAAAGAACACATCCACCAGAAGCGCGGCGATCACCAGCGTGATCGGCATCCAGGCCAGTTCAGTGCGGGGAAGCCAGCGGCGCGAAAACAGGCTTCCAGCCCCGCTCGACAGCATCAGCAGAAAGATGACCACGGTCAGCGCATAGGTGGGATGGCCCAGAAAAAGCACGAAGCGCTGGATGAAAGCAATCTCCACCAGGATGTAGCCCAGACCGACCGCAACAAAATAAAGCAGTGGAAGCGGCGACTGGCGGCCTCCCTGGAGCGCAAGCGGCAGAATCAGGAACGCCAGCACTGCCGCCAGAGAAATGACCAGCACCAGCAACCAGCACCAGCACTCCCAGGTTTACCTTCCAGTCGATTCCCTGGTGCCGCAGCCCTTCCTCGCCGAAGATCTGCCCAGGTTTGAGCGTGAAGAAGAAAAACGGCGCGTTATCGCTGACCGGAGCCACGTTGTAGGAATAACTCCGGGCAAACCGGCGAAGGATCGTTGCTCGCAATCAGATCGGCAAACGGATTCGGCGCTGGGCTCGAAGGCAGGTAGAGCGGCGCGAGTTCAGGATACTTCTTGAATTGTGCCTGCACCGCAGATTCTTCCTCGCGCAGTGAAAGCGGTTTTCTTAGCCAGCACCACGACGGGAATCCCGTCCTCATCGAGCGGACCTTGCGAAGCCACGATAAATTGCGCGCCGGATCCGCCACGCCGAGACTATGCAGTGCTTGCATCGCGACCGATACCACGCGCAGCGCCTCGCGCGGCCGGCGGAACTCCCAGCGCGTGATGGCGATCATGCCGTCAGGTTTGAGATGCTCGAAATATTCGCGGAAGGCTTCCACCGTATAGAGATTGTTTTCACTCAGTGCGAAGGCGCCGGCCGCGGTCGAGGCCCAGGTGTCCACCAGCGTCATTTGCACCACGTCGAAGCGTTGCGGCGTCGAGCGCAGGTACGAGCGGCCATCGGTCACGTGAATGTGAACCTCAGGCCGTTGGTAAAGATGTTGAGCGTAGTCGGCGTAACGCCCGCGCATGATCGTATCGGCAATGATGGGATTAATTTCAATGCCGGTCACGCTGGGACTGCCGTTCGCGACCGCGCGCAGCACGTCCACACCGCCGCCCGGCCCGATGATCGCGAACTCCCCGTGCGGACGCAGAACATTGGCCAGTGCCGGCGGAGCTGACATGAGTCCGTGCTCCCACTCCGTATCATGCCAGTGCGCCAGGTCGCAATTCATGATGTAAGTGGAAGCATCGGCGTCGATGACGATGGTCTTTGGCCTGTCCCTGCCGATCCACTTCCACGCGCGACAGCGCATTCCAGCGGGCGAATTCCACCCAGGACCGGTCGCGAAATATGCCTTTGGCGTAGATCACGTCGATCAGCCGGCTGGAATGATTCGCCGCAATCAGCAGCAACGAACAGAACCACGAAGCCGCCTGCCAGCTTGCGCACTCTTGACGAAGCTGCCCAGATCATGGCGGCCGCAGCCATGGCAACTGACGCCACGAGAATCGTGTTCGGTCCTCCCATCCAATTCAGCAGCGGAACCACGGCCAGGCAGGCGAGCGCTCCGCCGCCCAAATCGGCTCCATAAAGCCGCGAGGCGCGCGCCAGGTCTCTCGCGCGAAAACCACCGAAAACAACAACCCAGTCAGAAAGAACGGCAGCGCCGCCGCCACGTAAAGCGCGCTGAGGTGCAGAAAATTTCTCCCGGACACTTCGAGCGCGACGGGAACGTGCAGAACGATTTCCAATGCCGAACAACACCAATATGGAGTTGTCGATGCACAGGCGCGCCGCCAGCGCGCGCGTGTCAGTTCTGGCGAGGCGCTTTTTTAGCAGGTAGGCGAACACTCCGCCGGCACCCAATCCAAGCAACGCAATCGAGATCGCGAGAAACGCGAAGTGGTAGAAGAGCACCACGGAGAACAATCGAGTCAGCGACAACTCCAGCAACAACGCGGCAAAACTGGTGAGTGCCAAACCGGCAAGGAGCGTGCGTTCGGGAATTTCAGTGGACGAAGAAACCGCCGGGGCAGCCTGAATGATTGCGGACATAATGAATTGGGATTCGCCAGTCTAGCAGAGGGTGGCCGAGAATGCGGTACCCACACCGATCTACGGCGCCAACACCAAAATGTCATCCCGCGCATCCAATTGTCATCCCGAGCGAAGCGAGGGATCTTGGTGTTTGCCTGTGCCGCCCGTGCCATCGCTGCAAGCACGAACCCAGTTCCCTCGCTCCCGCTCGGGATGACAAGCATGTTCCGTTACTAATTTTCTAGAATGACTTGCGCGATAGCCTGCTCAACAGTATGCGAAAGCGAAAGGGCGGCATTCCTCACGCCCAGCTTTTCGGCGATCTCACCGGCTCTTCCGTGAAATGCGATGGTCGGGCGTCCGCCCGCCATACGCACAACTTCGCAATCCTGCCAACGGACGCCGTGGCTCCAGCCCTGTGCCCAAAGCCTTCATCGCCGCCTCCTTCGCGGCGAAGCGTGCAGCATAGCGCTCCACGCGATTTGCTTTCGAGTCGCAATAGCGGATTTCGCCCGCGGTATAGATGCGCCTCAGAAAACGATCGCCAAAGCGTGCAATCGATTGCCGGATGCGCGGGACCTCCGCGATGTCAATACCTGTGCCGATGATCATTTTCCTATACTGCTAAAGCAGCCGGTCTCCCCGGTAAATCATTTCGCCATCCACCATGCGGGCTTCCGCAGTCAGGCGGTGGGGCTTGGCCTCATCGCTTCCGTCAATATGGATCACTTCGTGTCCGTGCGCGACCAGCCAATCGGAGACCAGCATGCGGTGGCAGCGAAAGTATACGCGCTCGGCGCACATGTAGGCGGTGCGAGAGTCTTCGGCCAGCGCAACCAGGTCAGCCGCGGCGCTTCTGAACTCCGCGGTCAACATGTAGTCGGCATAATTCCTGAAGGAATCATTGCGGAGTCCGATATGGGGCGACTCTTCGCGAATTTTCTTCCGATAGCCACCCAACTCCTTCATCCAGAGATAGCGAATTCCGGTTGCGGGCAAGCTTGCCTCCAAAGATTCGCGATTGAATTGCGGCAGCCGCCGCGACATAGGGAAGGCGCGGATATCCACCAGAGTCTGAATTGCGTGCGCTTGCAGCGTTTCGATCAGATCGTCGAGAGAGCGGGTCGAATGGCCGACAGTGTAGAGGATCGCCACCACCATTTCGATGCGCCAAACTCACGAAACGATTTGATTCAGGGCAGCCACGACCGCGGCATCCTGTTCCGGAAACACGGTCCGCAGATCCAGCAGAACGCGGCCTTCGTCTACTCGAGCGATGATTGGGGGATACGAACTGCGCAGGCGCGCGGCCAGTTCGTCGGCGCTAAGCCCTTCGCACGTCAGCGCCAGCACCAGCGTAGGCAGAGTAGAAGATGGGGCGGCGCCGCCGCCGAGAATCGATTCACCGTCTATGAGTTCAACCTTTAATCTCGGCACGGCGATTCCAGCTGCCAGCGCCTCGGCTCGTTCGCCAATTGCTTCTTTCTTCAGACGCATCATTCGAAGTGTGGGAATCGCGTCGTGATCGCGCCGGACATAGGCGAGCAGCGTCGCTTCCAGAGCAGCGTAGATCAGCTTATCCACGCGCAAGGCGCGGAACAGCGAATTTGATCGCATGCGCGCAATCAATTCCGTACTGCCGCTGATCATCCCCGCCTGCGGCCCGCCCAGCAGCTTATCGCCGCTATAGGTGACGATATCGACCCCACTGCGCAGGCTGTCGAGCACGCCCGGTTCGCCTCCAATTCCGACCGAGCGCAGATCAAAAAGCGCGCCACTGCCCAGGTCTTCCATCAGTGCAATGCCGCGATTACGCGCCAGCGCAACCAGTTCAGCCGTTGGCGCCTGTTCAGTGAAACCTGTGATCTCGAAATTCGAGCGATGCACTCGCAGCAGCAGCCGCGTTCGTTCGGTAATGGCCCGCTCGTAGTCGGCGACGCGAGTGCGATTCGTTGTCCCGACCTCGCGCAGGATTGCTCCCGACTTGGCCATCACATCCGGAATGCGGAACGACCCGCCGATCTCCACCAGTTCGCCGCGCGAAACAATAACCTCGCTGCCGTCAGACAGACTGTTAAGAGCGAGAAGAACGGCGGCAGCGTTGTTATTCACGACGATGGTGGAAACAACTCGTGTGGAGACGGCCGCCTCGGCTGCCTGCCCTGAGCGAAGCCGAAGGGTCCCGCCAGCGCAAAGCGCGGCGGCATTCTTCTCAGATGCCGTCACAGGCAAATCACTGCTCAGCAGCTTGCGAAACAGCCGATCCACATGCA
The DNA here is from genome assembly GCA_963702775.1 of uncultured Acidobacteriaceae bacterium. Lineage (GTDB taxonomy): Bacteria > Acidobacteriota > Terriglobia > Terriglobales > Acidobacteriaceae > Sulfotelmatobacter. The sequence continues at coordinate 65,587 of CAVPDX010000006.1, read as the reverse complement.
CATCCCGCTTGCCCCGCTCTCCGGAACTCAGGTCGTACTCCAAATTGGAATAACTCCCACTGGTTTCGCGGATGTGTTCGATCGCCGCATCGCTCAGCGGAGCGCGGCCAAGATTGGTGTGCAGGATCACTCCGGTGGCATTGATTAGGGGCTGCAGAGAGTAACCCAGTGTGTGGCGGAGCTGGTTTTCAACTGCGCCGGCCAGACCCGAGAGCGCAACCTCCAGCGCATCTTCCTCCAGCAATCCCGAAGTAATTTCCTGCCGCAACCGGGCCAGCACGGTGCGCACTGCGTCCACAGCGGAAGGCTGGCCATAGCTCGCCGCAAGCGAACTCACCGTTGATTCACTCATCACCTCGTCCACGGATGGAAGCTTGCGAAAGAGCTCCGAGAGTGCGCCGTTTTTCACGGCAAGATTATCCCACGACAGAACCAACCGCGCACCTCCACTGAACCGCTAAAGCGTATGCAAGTACGCCAGCAAGTCCTGCATGCCTTGCGCGTCCAGGGTTTGGCTGTAGCCCGGCATTTCGTGGCGGCCATAGCGGACGATCTCGCTGACGCGCTCGTCATTCGCCGGCAGCCCGCTGAGAGGGAGATATGGGTGCTGGAATATACCTTTCAATCCCGGACCTTTTTTCCCCTTGGTTGAATAAGGCCGATGACAGCGGTCACAGTAGTTGTCGTAAATCTTGCGTCCGGCGGCCTGCTGCGAGTTGAGGCCGAGTTCGGCGTCCGACTTGCGACGCTCCACATCGCAACCTGAGAGCGCGGCGAACGCGAGGAGTGTGGCCAAGGCTGCTCCAATCCAGCGCCGGTTCACGGGGAATTGCTGGTCACGCTGCCGATCGATCATTTCCATCTTCTGCATGTTTATCGTCGCTCGATCGCGCTATTTGTGCTCAGTTTCCCACAGCCGTTGCCATACCGCTCGACTTACAATGATAGTGGAAATTTGCAAAGCCATGCCAGTTGCCGTGAAGCGGGTTTACGAACCAGTGTCGCGTTCCGATGGAGCGCGGGTGCTAGTCGATCGGCTGTGGCCGCGCGGTCTTCGAAAAACTGAGGTCGCCCTGGACGAGTGGTTTCGCGATCTTGCTCCCTCCGACGCGCTGCGCCAGTGGTATCACGCCCAACCGGAACATTGGACGCTTTTCCGCAAGCGTTACCTGAAAGAATTGTCCCGCCCGGAAGCCGAGAAAGATTTGTTGAAGCTGTACAGCCTGGCCCACAAGAGGAAACGTCTCACACTCCTGTACGCCTCGAAGAACGAGACGCATAACAACGCAATGGTGCTGAAAGACCTGCTCGACGGAATGCGCAAGCCGCCAACTGGCACAGGTCCCAGCGCGTTGCGCACAATGCACACGCGGAATGCGGCCGTTCGCCGCAGGTAGTCAGACTTCGACACTTCCGCAATCCCCTTTCATTTAGAATCTGCCGCATGAGAACTGTCTTTCAATGGAGCCTGGGTACGCGCACGCTGGAACTGGGCAAGCGGACGTTGATTATGGGCATCGTCAACGTCACTCCCGACTCTTTTTCTGACGGCGGCGTCTACCTCGAGTCCGAAGAGGCTGTCAACCACGCCTTCCGCTTGCTCGATGAAGGCGCAGACATTATTGATGTTGGCGGAGAATCTACGCGTCCGGGCGCCACGGTTGCCGTGAGCGCGGAAGAAGAGCTGCGCCGCGTGTTGCCCGTAGTGACCGCACTCAAGAAACTGCGCCCGCAAGCGGTCATCTCGATTGATACGTACAAAGCCAGCGTGGCGCGCGCCGCGGCAGCCGCGGGAGCCGAGATCGCCAACGACGTCTCCGGACTACGCTGGGATCCGCTGATGCGCAAGACCGTCGCCGAACTGAAATGTGGCGCCGTTCTGATGCATATGCGCGGGCGTCCCGAAGAGTGGCGCACTTTGCCGCCTGCGGGCGATATCGTTCTGCTGGTCAAACGCGAACTCCGCGAATGGGTGGAGGCGGCTGTGCTCGCCGGTGTGCGCCGCGAAAGAATTGTGCTCGATCCTGGCTTCGGCTTCGGAAAGAACTTCGAACAGAACTATCCGCTGATGGCGCACTTTCAGGAACTGCAATCGCTGGGGGTTCCGCTGTTGGCCGGAACGTCGAGAAAATCTTTTCTTGGGCGCACTTTGGCGAGAGATGGAAAAGACGCGCCTGCCGCCGATCGGCTTTATGGAAATCTAGCAGCTCAGACTGCCCTGATTCTCAAGGGCGCGCACATTTTGCGAACGCACGATGTGAAAGCGGCAGTCGAAGCAGCGCGGGTGGCCGATGCAATTCTCGAAGCTCGTTGAGCCTGTGGAAGTCTGCCTGAAAATAATTTCGGTCGAGGCCGACTTGCCGGAGGTAGATTTTCCGGTTTCGGCACGTCATCAAAACGGGGGTGTACCCCTCCCCCTCCCCCCGGTCTCTTGGAATCATCGACTTAGAGGGAAAATGCGATTTAATCTATGGGGCACAATCACTTGCGGGCAAAATCTTGATGTCAAAGAACTTACAAGCCGGAATCTTGAAGATGAAGGCCCAAAACGGGACGGTGCATTTTCTGCCGACCGTCACGGCCTCGACCATGATCGCGCATGGGATGGGCTGTGCGCAAGGTTAGATGTCACAGTGGGCCTGTTGAAATGACGGGCAAAATCTATTCTTAGACTGTTCAGAAAATCAGGAGTGTTCAGAATTCCAGCCGCGCCTGAAAGGCGATCATGCGGGGAGTGCTGTCGCCGCCCAATCCCACGCCGAGCAAGGAGGATGGCGGAGAGGTGGTGGAGGTGAGCGCTCCGAATCCGGTTTGGGTAGAGGGTTGACCTGGGATGCCAGCCTGCACCACGGTGGGAAGGGCGAAATTCGGGTGGTTAAAGAGATTAAAAAACTGAGTCTCAAATCTAAGTTTCATGTGCTCGGTCAAAGGAAACCATTTTGTCAGGTAGAAGTCGCTCCAGAGAAAATCAGGACCGCGCAGTGAGTTGCGTCCGAGGTTTCCGAACTGGCAAGTTTGCGGGCTGTCGCCGCCGTAGCACTGCCCGGTGCCCGGATCAACCGCCGAGACGAAAGCGTCAGGATTAAGCCATTGCAGCGTTCCGGGCTGTGTGACACCCGGAATCGGATGATGCTGATAGAAGGGAACGCCAGGAACGACGCTGGCGAACTCCGGCCCGCTGCCCTGCACAATTCCTTCTTGCTGGCCGGTATTTATTATAGCGGAATAGGGCGTGCTTAAAACCGAGAACGGCACCCCGCTGTGCCAGAACACTGTTCCAGAAATCTGCCAGCCGTTGAGGGCATAACCGAGAGAATGACTCCGCACCTTCACCGGCAACTGATAAGCGTACTGCGCATTGAGATTGTGCCGGATGTCGTAATCGCAAGGACCATAGTCGCGGGCCAGCTCTCCCGGCAGGGGCGAAAGAATTCCTCCAGCGGAGAATTGCAGAAAGCCGCCGTTGGAAACTGTATCCATGCAACGGCTGAGGGTGTAGTTGAGTTGCCCTTGCAAACCATGGCCGAGACGCTTCAGGGCGGTGAGTTGAAGGCCGTTGTAATGACTGTTCGCACCGGTGGAGAACTGCGTCACTGCGCCGAATCGTGGATCGGTGGGCTGCATATAGGGGAATGGCGCAAAACAGCCCTGGCACACGGTCTGATAGCCATTGACTTGAGTGGAGTACGGCTGGTTCACGGCGCGCGTGCCGACGTAGCGCCCCTGCAAGCTAGCCGTCGTTCCGATCTGATGTTCCATTCCCAGGCTCCACTCCATGAAATAAGGTGCGTGGAGTTTGCCATCGGGAACCGCCGTGATCGCGACTGGCGGAAGACAACTTGTGGGATTGGCCTGTGGAGATGCGCAGGAGAGCTGGCCCTGGGGGAATCCTGAAGTAAAGATCTGATTCGCGGCAACGGTTGCGTCGACGGCGCTGTTGGGCACTCCCGGAGCGATTGCGGTGCCCCCGACGGTGCCGAGCAGTCCTCCCTGAAACGTTTTGTCGTAAGGAGGATTCGTGCCGATCAAGTCGGCCACGCTGCCCGGCAAGATGTCACTGAAAATCCCGAAGCCGGTGCGGAGTACGGATTTCGGCTGGAACTGCCAGGCAATTGCCATCCTCGGCTGGAGAATGGCGAGCGGAGTAGACGCGAACAGATTGCCGAGATGAGTTTGAATCGCGGCGTTCAGCGGTTGATTGATATCGTGCGAGATGGAACCGAAAGATCCTCGGAGACGCGCGACCTGATCGTGCGGATTCGAGGGATTGGAATTGAAGGTGTCGCGCAGGCCGAAAGTCCAAGTCAGCTTGCGAGTCACTTTCCAGGTGTCTTGCGCGTAGAGATCGAGATTGAGAAAGTTGAAGGGCTGGTTGGGATTCGAAGGAAAGGTCTGCGAGGCGATGTTGGCTGTTCCATCGATAAATTGCTGCAAGTTCGCATAAGTGACGGTGGGAACCGTACCTTCCCCGAAGTCGTAGTCGTTCAGGCGGAAGATGCGCGTATTTGTGCCGAAACGCAGTTCGTGAGCGCCACGGCTCCAGGCGAGATTGTCGTTGATGAAAAAGCGCGATGCGCGCCGGCCTTGAACCCAGGAATTGTCAAGGCCTCCGATGGGCGTGAAGGGATTGCCTCCGCTGCCTTGCAACACGAGCGGGAAGGCAGAAAGTGTCTTCTGCAAGTCGCTTGGCCCAAACAAGCTTTCATACCAGGAGAACGCAGGATTGAAGTAGTTCACAAGATTTTGGGAGAAGACGTGCGTGTGTCCTGCGGCGAACGAATAGAGAGGCTGAGGAGACACAGCATCGAACAAAGAGTTGATGGGATCGGTGTAGGCCGCTTGTACCCCAGTGTCTGCCTGAAAACGAAACCAAGTCGTGTCTTTCGGGTTGATGTTGTAGTCGACGCGGACAGTCTGCACCTGTTCGTGGTCGTCGCTGGAGTGCGAAACGCTTTGCCGGTTGGCGCAACCCTCCCCCGCCGCGAGGGGGCAGTCGAGTATCGCGGTGGGCGTGCCGCTGGTATTTGAGTAGAGCGAGAACATCTGCCGATAAAACGGGAGCAACTGCGGAGGAAGCTGCTGTAGGACATATTGCTGGAATGGCGCACTGGGAACGATCGTAGGAGTGACGATGGGGAGCGCGATGCGAACCCACTCGCTGTCAAAGAAGAAAAACAGCTTGTCGTGCGCAATCGGCCCGCCCACGCTGCCTCCAAAATGATTCACGGTTGATCCGGGCTTGTGATTTCCTGGGGTTGCATTCGTGAAGTAGTCGGCGGCATTGAGCAGGGCGCCGTTCCACAGCTCGTAAAGGTTTCCGTGAAACTGATTCGTGCCCGACTTGGTTACATAGTTGACCTGGGACGCTCCGTAGCGGCCTTGGTCGACGGAGTAGGAAAGCGTGTTGACGGTCACCTCCGAGATCGAATTCAATCCCAGGACGAGGTTGGTGGAAAGGCCGCTGTTGAGATTGGTGAGGGGATCGTTGGTTTCCAGTCCGTCAACGATGTAGCCATTGGACAAGGCGGGCAGGCCGTTGAACTCGACGTTGCCATAACCGTTGGTGCCGCCGACGAAGTCGTTGCTGTTGCCCGCCGTGTTGATGAGGGCTCCGGGCGAAAACTGCAGAGGGTAGGTCAAGTCGCCGCCGGGATTCGGCAGATTCTCCAGCGCTGGCGCATTCAGAGTGGTGGAAATATTCGCATTTTCCGGGTTGATGAGTGGAGCTTCGCTGCTTACCTCAACCACCTGATTAGATCGCGCGATCTTGAGCGTGAAATCCACTGATTGTTTCTGACCTAGACCCGAGACGACGCTGTTATTCAGTTGCGGTTCGAAGCCGGGAGCCTCCACTTTTACAGAATAAGTGCCTGGCTTTAACTGCGGGAAATTGAACCGGCCAGCATTATCAGTCTGCGCGCTACGTTTCAAGCCAGTCTCGTGATTGGTGATCGTCACTGTGGCGCGGGGCACAACTGCGAAAGTCACGTCCCTCACTTCGCCAAGGATGGCGCTTGTGGTTTCGCCTTGCGCCAGTGCTTCCCCCGGGAGGAGACACGCCACGGTAAACACAAGAAAAGCGACGTGCGCTGCCCGCCTCATAAATTCCTCATTTACTGGCTCCTAAAGCGAAATGTCCTCTGCTTTGTTCGTTAACCAGAGATGATTATCCACAGTTAACCATAGTTAATATACTTTGGCAAGGACAACCGGGAGTAATCCACAGACGGGAAAGTGAGGATGGGTAGGAAACTATATAGTCTCGGTAACGAGGCCTTACTGCAACGACGCCGGACACCCTTAAGACAGACCGGCCCTAAAACGCCTTCCCCGAATCCAGCAGTATCGTCACCGGCCCTTCGTTCACTAACTCCACTTTCATCATTTCTTGAAAGCGTCCGGTTTCGCAGCGGAGGCCGGTGGCGCGAATCTGGTCCACGAAGAACTGATAGAGCTGGCGGGCTTTTTCTGGAGGCGCTGCGGCGTCGAACGACGGGCGCTTGCCGCGCCTCACGTCGCCGTACAGAGTGAACTGCGAAACCGCGAGCACGCTGCCGCCAACCTGCTGCACGCTGCGATTCATTTTTCCCTCGTCATCTTCGAACACTCGCAAGCCGCAGACTTTCTCCGCTAGGTAAGTTGCATCGGCCTCGGTATCGTCACAGCCGACGCCGAGAAGAACCAGCAGGCCCAGGCCGATCTGGCCTGTGATTTCTCCGTTCACCGTGACTTGAGCGCGGCTTACCCGCTGCACGACAGCACGCATGTGGTTTGACCGTTGATTGGAACGACGTTTAGGATGCTGATGGTATATTACAGCGCCAGCTTGCAAGGGCGTGGGCAGTGGCGGCTTGATAAGGAAGCGAGCCAAACGTGCCCTTCGGTCGCTTGCGCTCTCTCAGGGCAGGCTCCGTAAATTCGCGCGGCTCGGTTCAGATTCTCTCGGCGCGTTCGGGACAGGCTCTTCGCTACGCAAAGAGCGCTTGTTCAGGATGACAATCCACTGAGCCACTGCAAAGGTCTGCGCTTCCTTTACAGCGATTTAGCGGGACGTTACACTACACGTTCGCCTTTTTCCGTTGCAATAGATACCTGGGATGCGGGCGGTCTTGCATCGCGGGCGGCAAATTTAAAATCAAATCGAAGTTGAAGCGAGGAAAATCATGGCAGCTGTGGAAGAGAAAGTGAAACAAATCATCGTAGAGCAGTTGGGGGTGGATGAGGGCGAGGTCACTTCCAGCGCATCGTTCGTGGACGATCTGGGCGCGGATTCACTGGACACGGTCGAACTGGTCATGGCGTTTGAAGAAGGCTTCGACATCGAAATTCCCGACGAGGACGCGGAAAAAATCCGCACCGTGCAGGACGCCATCGACTACATTTCCAAGCATTCGAAAGGCGGCAAGTAGTTTGGGACGCAGGGTCGTAGTTACCGGCATCGGCCTGATCTGTGGAGTGGGCAACACTACCGGTGAGGTGTGGCAGGCCCTGCTCGCCGGCAAGAGCGGCGTGGGCCGCATTACCCAGTTTGACTCCAGCAACTTTGCCTGCCAGATCGCCGCCGAAGTCAAGAACTTCGATCCCCTGAACTTCATCGAGAAAAAAGAAGTGAAGAAGATGGGACGCTTTATCCACCTGGCAATTGCGGCCGCGGATGAAGCGGCCAAAATGTCGGGGCTGAAAATCACGCCCGAAAATGCCGAACGCGTGGGCGTGCACATCGGATCAGGTATTGGTGGGTTCGACATTATCGAACGGGAACACACGGCCTTGTTCGAAGGCGGCCCGCGCAAGATTTCTCCATTCTTTATTCCTGCGGCCATCATCAATCTTGCCGCTGGCCATGTTTCGATGCGCCTCGGGGCCAAGGGCCCGAATGAGGCGACCGCGACGGCCTGCACAACCAGCGCGCACTCCATTGGAGATTCCTTTCGCATCATTCAGCACAACGACGCGGATGTGATGATCGCTGGCGGGTCCGAGGCGGCCATTACCCCGATGGGCGTGGGCGGATTTGCCGCGATGCGCGCGCTTTCCACGCGCAATGACGATCCCGAAAGAGCCAGCCGTCCCTGGGATAAAGATCGCGACGGCTTTGTGATGGGCGAGGGCGCGGGCATTCTGGTGCTGGAAGAACTTGAGCACGCCAGGAGGCGAGGCGCGCCCATCATCGCCGAAATTGCCGGCTATGGCATGAGCGGAGACGCCTACCACATGACGCAACCCGCTCCCGAGCACGAAGGCGGATTCCGCGTGATGCGCAATGCGGCGCGCGATGCCGGCGTCAGTCCGGACAAAGTCGATTACGTAAACGCACACGGTACTTCCACGCCCATCGGCGACACGCTGGAGGCGCACGCCATCCGCAATTTTTTTGGCGAGCGCAAGATTCCGGTTAGCTCTACCAAGTCCATGACCGGCCATCTGCTGGGCGGTGCTGGCGGGCTCGAAGCCGGCATTACGGTTCTCGCGCTGCGCGATCAGATTCTGCCTCCCACCATCAACCTCGAGAGCCAGGACCCTGAAACTGCGGGCATGGACTTTGTTCCCAACCACGCCCGCAAGGCCAAGATCGAATACGCCATGTCGAACTCGTTCGGCTTCGGCGGGACGAATGGCGCGCTGCTGTTCAGGAGATGGTCAGAGTAGCATTCGCTGGATATCAGAGGGGCTTCGGTGGCCGGGTTGCGCTGGTGACGTCGTGGGCCCAGCGCATGGCTGCGTTCGAGGTCTCGGCCACGAACGAGAGAGATAAATTAAGCTGTTTCCCCAGAGTTGTGACCAGTTCCCAGTCACCGGCCTCTCGAGCCAGCATCAGATCGTAAATCGGCGAAAGAATTGTTTTCTTCCCCATTTTGGCGCAAAGAAGTTGTGCCTTGATCTGCGGATCCAGACACAATTCCTCGATCACTACTCCGATCGGCACTGCCAGGATCGCATCGATCAGGGAGAGCATCCCCATCAGGAAAAGATCCGAATTGCCGTGTTCCACCCTGGGAGCGATCAGCTCACAGAACCGCGCCCGCACCAGGGATGACAGCACCAGGTCGGAAGATTTCTCCTGCCCCATGCTCACAGTAGTAGCCATTCGTATCCAGCGGACCGATTCTTTCTCTCCCAGCAGGTTCAATGCATTCCGCACCGACATCACGGGTGACGACAACCCTATAAGTGGAGAGTTCAAGTACCGCAGCAAACGGTAACACAGCGCGGGCTCATGCTTGATGAGGGCTTCGATCTCGGCAAAATCCACACCGGGTTTGGAAACCGCACTCAGAAGACGCAAGTACGTGGCCTGGTTCGCGGAGATCTGCCGGACTCGCAGGCTTTCGGGATGGCGGAAGAAATATCCCTGAAAGCGTGTGAATCCGGCCTTCTGGGCCATCAGGAAATGCTGCCGGGTTTCCACCTTGTGGGCCAGCATTCGGCAGCTCCCGGAGCCATGGCGGTGCACCAGGGACGCGCAATGCACAGGGAGCACTTTTGTGATATCGACTTTTATGAAGTCCGCATAATGCAGGAGTTCTTCTCTGGGGTCGTCGGGAACAAAATGGTCCAGAGCGATCGAATATCCTCTCTGTTTGAGCCGCTGGCAGGCCTGCTGCACGTCCTCATCGGCCGGGACGGTCTCCGGAATCTCAATCACGACGTCGTCGGGGGGCAAGAGCGCGAAATAATCCGTCAGCAGGGTCTGGTGGGTGCAATTGATGAAGGCGAGGCGCCCGTCACACAAGACACTGAGTCCCACTAAATTCAAAGTATCAATGGTCGCCGAGGTTGCGCTGTCGGCATCGGAATTAAAGCGGCGCTGTTCCCGGCCCTCGCGAAAGAATAGCTCATAACCCACCACACTCTCGTCGGCGGTGAGAATCGGCTGCCTGGCTATGCAGGGGTCAGGCTTTTCCACGCGAGCGGATTGAGCTTTGGTGCCCACGGCTTCTTGGCTGCTCATCGGCAACTTCGTCCGTGGGCTTTAGTTGGGCGCCGAAGAACACGTTGCTGATCGTTCGTCGTTCGTCGTTGGCAAGAACCGTCGGCGTGATCAGTCTTGGCGAACGACCAACGACCAACGACCAACGACGAACGACAACGACTAACCACGCCGATGCAAACTAAACGTCATCCGAGGTGGAACTTGAAGCTGGCCGCCTTGCCGAAGTGCTTCCCGGCGAGCGTCCAGCTCATGAAGAAGTTGATTCACCAGTTCAGAAAGCCGCTGCGGGTCGGGCTCGGTTGCCACCAGCTGGCAGAGCTTTTGCCACTGCTTTTCGTCAACGCCAGAGTCATCCCGAGGGTTCATGGCATTGGGAAGGCACGATCATTGCCAAACGTGAGGGAAGAAATCCTCAAACACGCCGCGCGGCCAAGCATTTCCTGCAGAAGGGTTTAGCATGGCACCCTGAGAGCGCCCGGAGCAGGACTGTACGAAGATATTGCACGATTTCTTTCCAGCCTTTCATTGACTTGCTGGTGTTGCCCACGTAAGATTCGCCACCAAGGAGGCGGGAATGCAACTGCGCCTGGAGAGCCGCCCGGTTGGCGAAGTCTTGATCGTTCAGTGCCACGGAAGGATCGTGGCGGGAAATGAAGTATTCACCTTGCACTCTCAGGTGGGAGATTCCGTCGACAAGTATGGCGACGTTGTGCTGCAGTTAGAAAATGTCGATTTCGTCGACAGCAGCGGCTTGGGAGCGCTGGTCCGCCTGATGCGCGCCGCGCGATCGAAGGGCGGAGACCTCAAACTCAGCGGAATGCAGCCGCGGATCCGAAAGATGCTGGAGCTGACCAGCCTGCTCACGCAATTTGAAATCTACGATTCGGTCGAGGAAGCAATCACGGCCGCCTACCTGGGTTCGCGCTATTCGCGGGGGAAATCCGGGGACGCGAGGCCGCGCATGCTTTGCGTTTTCGAGTCGATCGACGTCTGCACCTTCCTGCGGGAAGTGCTGTGCAGCGCCGGATACAACGCCATCACCACTCTGAGCATCAACGACGCCCGCATCCTGCTCAAGGCCACGAAAGCGAAACTGGTGGTGTTGTCTTCGCGCTTTCAATCGGTACACGGCAAGCCCACACAGAAGATGTTGGAGGAAATCGATCCGGCGGTCTCAGTCGTCGTTTTGGACGAGAATTTTGCCTCTCAGGATCCCGGGGAGGCGGCTGAGAAACTCCTCAGCAGCGTGGGCAGCCGATTCGCCGCTACCGATTAAGGTCGCCAAGAAGGGGAAGTCAACGGTTGATCTTCTTCGCGCCTTGGCGGGGCCTTTGCGCCCTCTGCGGTTAAAGGCTTTTCTTACATAGGCAGTACCCACCAGTCCAACCCAGGTAATGACACCTTTGTACCTGCCAGCTTGCCCGTTGGGGTCTTTCCATCCCCTCCAAGGAAAGCCACAATAACTTTCGTACTGGAAACCGGTCCCGCTGACATGGCAAAAACCCTCGGCACTGCCCCGGCTCGCATCCCTGCCACCCCCGCCAAAAAGGTGGCGGCTCGCGTTGCCCTGGTCGATCTCAAAGAGTCTTCCCGATTTCTGCTCACCGAATGCTTCCGCCAGTTCGGCATTGAGACCGTGCTGGTGTCTTCGAGTGCGGCCGAGCGCCTCCGCCAGGAAAAATTTGAAGCCTGCGTGCTCAATCTTGCGCCCGGCGCCGAAGCGGTCATGGAGGCTGCCCGTACGTCTCCTTCCAACAGCCGCCTCGTGCTCTATGGGCTCGGCGGCAGCGCGCAGGAAGCCATGCGCTATTCCAAGTACGGCATCAACGCCATGTTCCAGGAACCGCTGGAGCGGCCCGCAGCGCTGAAGCTGGTTCGCGCCACCCACATGCTCGTGCTCCACGAATTCCGCCGCTACGCGCGCGTCCCGATCATGACCGAAGTCACCTTAGTCTGTCAGGACGGCCGCCGCATCGCGGCTTCCAGCATCGAGATCAGCTCCGGCGGCATGTCGGTAAAGAGCGCCGAGGATATGCCCGCCGGAACCAATGTTGATGTCTCATTCTCTTTGCTCACTCTGCCGCGCGTCGGCGTCCGCGGCGCTGTAACCTGGCGGAAGAGCAAATCTTTCGGCATCCACTTCGACTCCACCGACGAACGCCGGCAGAGAGTCAAAGAGTGGATCGACGCGTATCTGGAAAGCTGAAGCGGAGTCGGCTCCCGTTACAATAACTGTCGTGACGGAAGCCACTACTCGCGAAACTCCTAGCGTCGACGTGACTTCTGATCCCCGCCGCTTCACCCTGCGCCAAAGAATCATCCTGCGCATCATCATCGCGGCCGGATACGCCTTCATCCGCCTCATTGGCCCCACGCTGCGCGTGTGCATCTCGCGCGAAGAAGGTGCGCAGGAAAACGTTGCCCAGCGGCCGCTGATCATTTCTTTCTGGCACGCCTGCATCCTCCCGGCCACTTATCTTTTCCGAAACGTGGGAATCCGCGTGATGAGCAGCAACAGCTACGACGGCGAATACATGGGACGGATCATTCATAAGTTCGGATTCGTCGCCGTCAAGGGATCCAGCAGCCGCAACGCGGTGCGCGCCCTGCTCGGCCTGCGCCGGGCCTTGCAGCAAGGCTGGGCGGTCGCCTTCAGCATCGACGGCCCGCGCGGCCCGCGCAACAAAGTGAAGCCCGGCCCGGTCGCGCTGGCGCGATCTTCCTCCGTTCCCTTGGCCACATTTCACATCGCAGTCGAAGACGCCTGGGTGCTCAACACGTGGGATCGGCTGATCATTCCAAAACCTTTTTCCCGCGTGCTGATGCGTTTTGGTAGGCTCATCCCGGTTCCGGCAGAGGCCAGCGACGAGGACGTTGAGCGCTATCAGCAAGAGCTGCAGGACTCGCTTGATCGCGTTCGCGAATTCGCCGAGGCCAACATCAAAAAAGTCGGTGCGCCGGAATTTCCCTATGGCGCCAACTCAACCGTGTCGTAGAGACGTAGCTTGCTACGTCTCTCTAACCATCATTCAAAGGTGCCTGAAACAACAATGACCCTAACCTACACCGCGAAGAAAATAAGCCCAATGCTGGCAGTTGCAGACATGGAAGGGACGCTCGCCTTCTATGATGATGTTCTCGGATTCACCGCCAAGATGAAGTCTGCAGAATATGCGATCGTGGAGCGCGATGGCCAGACCATCCACTTCATGAAGGCCGCATCCGAAGAAGTCATGCGCTGCGTCCGTGGGCACACTGAGATATATATCGAGGTTTCCAACATTCGCGCTTTGTGGCAACACGTTGAGACCTTCAAAGACCGCCATCACATCCGCGATTTGTTCGACCGGGACTACGGCATGACCGAGTTCCACATCGAAGATCCGAACGGCTGCCTGGTTTTCGTTGGAGAGCCGACACAGAGGTACTGACAAGTCTGCAGGGTTTGAAGGGCTGGCCGCGATTTGACTTACGCCCAATCCTTCCACTAAATTCCTCAGACCAGTACTTTCGTTCTTTGAAATGTCCTTCGGTTTGCGCGTCTTTGCCTTGCGGCGAAGACAGGGAAGCGGGTGCAATTCCCGCGCTGCCGCGCAACTGTAAGCGAGAAAATCGCAGCCGGTCACTGGAGTAAATCCCGGGAAGGCCTGCTGCAAAGAATCCGGATGCCCCGGCTAATTGCTGAAATGCTGATTGCCGACCACTCATCCTTACTCGCCAAGCCAGGAGACCGGCGTAAACCGTCCACCTTAACCCCTTTCGCGTGAAAAGGAGGATGGTTATGCGCGCACTACGCGCCTCGTTTTTGCTGTTCGTTGCTTTCGCGGCAGCATCCGCTGCCGACCTCAAAGTCAAAGTCATCGACCCTCAATCCGCCGCCGTCTCCGGCGCCCAGGTTTCCCTGTTTGCAAAAGGGAAAGACACTCCGCTAAAGTTCGCCACCACTTCTGCCGAGGGACACGCCGACTTCGGCGAGCTGTCCTCCGGCAGTTACAAAATTCAGGTTCTGGCCCCGGGCTTCGCCCTTCAGGTTACGGCCTTCGACGTCCCGGCTCCTTCGCGTGTCGTTACCAACCAGTTCACGATCCAGCTCCACCTCGCCACAGCGTCTGAAACTGTCGTCGTGACTGCGACCAGAACGCCCACGCTCGCCGAAGAATCAGGAGCCAGCATCTCCACCCTCGAGAATGCACAACTCGAAACCATGAATCCCATTGCCTCCGATGACGCCGTCCGCTTCCTTCCCGGCGCAGTTGTAAATACCGCGGGACAGCGCGGAGGCTTGTCATCCCTGTTCGTGCGCGGTGGTCAGTCCACTTACAACAAGGTGATTGTCGATGGAGTCACCATCGATAACCCCGGCGAAACCTTCGACTACGGCACGCTGCCCCTCACGCAAGCGGATCGCGTGGAATTTCTGCGAGGCACGCAGAGCACGTTGTACGGCTCCGATGCCATGACTAGCGTCTTGCAAGTCTGGACGCGCACGGGAAGCACTGCGGTGCCCGAACTCCGGTTTGGCGCCGATGGAGGGAATTTCGGAACGGCCAACGGCTACGCATCTCTGGCCGGCGCCAACGGGCATTTCGACTATAACTTCTTCGGCAACCAGTTCCACAGCGAAGGGCTGGGTGTGAACGACGCTTATTCGGATTCTCTGCAGGGCGCGAATCTCGGCATGGCGATTAGCGATCATGCCACGCTACGCTTGCGGACTCGCCACTCCAACAGTCAGACCGGTTTACCCGGAGAGTGGAATTTCAACGGCGATCCGCTGCTCGCTCCCGATTCCAGCGAATCCGCGCACCTCAACAATATTCTAGGGAGCGTGGAGCTTACTGTAGCGGAGCCTTCTGGATGGCAGCACCGCTTCACCGGCTTCGACTCTCTCTATCGTTACACAGATACAAACCTGAATCCTCCCGCCGACAGTTACGACAGCTTTGCCGATCTCTACGGAACTCACGTCAACCGGGTGGGATTCGAATATCAGGGCGATTACTCGGAGAGACCTTTCGCCCACACCACCTTTGGATATCGCATAGAAAATGAAACCGGCGTCGTGAACGATATGGATTTTCCTCCTGCCGCTTCGGGGCAGCGCCTGGATCAGGACGCATATCTGCAACAGCAGTTCACTTGCCACAGGCTCTCGGTTATCGCGGGCGGGCGTGTCGTTCACAGCAGCATATACGGCAACACTGGCGTGCCCCGTGTGGCCCTGACTCTGCTGGCGTTACGCGGCGGAGAATTGTTTTCTGGAACACGCCTGCGCTTTTCCTACGCCACCGGATTTATGGAACCCGCCCTCTACGAATCTTTGGGCGATGCTGGGTACGGCTACGTCCCGAATCATGGCCTTTTGCCCGAACGCACTCGAGCCTTTGAAGCCGGCTTTGAGCAGAAATTGCTTGCCGGCCGTTGGGCCTTCAATGCAACCTACTTCAACAATCTTTTCCATGATCAGATTGAGGCCCAACCCACGCCCACGGGCGAGTACGAGTTCTTCAACCTGGAACAGTCTTTCGCTCAGGGTGCCGAAGTTGAATTGCAAGGAAAAATCCGCTCGAGATTGTTGCTGACCACCGCCTACACCTACACCTCGACTCAGATTCTTGAAAACCCGCTGTGTACGCCGGCAACTCCGTGCAGTTTTCCGTATGCTCCAGGAGATCCCCTGCTCCGCCACCCCAAGCATTCGGCCACAACCCTCCTCAGTTATTTGGCAAAGCGGTGGGGTGGAAACCTGAGTGCAAGCTTCGTTGGTGCGCGCCCCGATTCCGACTTCGATGGCTTCAACATCACCCACGCCGCCGGCTACGTGCGCGCCGATCTCGGCGGTTGGTACGCTATCAACACCCGCGTGAGCGCCTATGCGAACATCGAGAACGCTCTCGACCGGCGCTACAACGAAGTCTTAGGCTACCCCGCCTTGCCAATCAATTTCCGGGTGGGTTTTCGCTTCCGGATAGGAGGAGAATAGAGGAGAATACAAGAAGGGAATAGCACAGAACCATGTGGAGATCGGCGCCTTCGCGAGCCTGCCCTGAGCGCAGCCGAAGGGTCCCGCCAAAACGCAGCGAAGCGCATTCTGCATGCTGCCGCAACCTTAGGTTTTTCCTTGGAGGTAAGGCGACCACCCTGCGGGACGATGCGTGTCTCAGCTCACCTTCTCTGGCTCCCTCACCATCGCCATCGGCATAGAGGCCGACATCTTTCCGCCAAAATATTTCGTGCGCGCCAACAAAAGTTTCTCGATGTCGCCCCCGGTCAGCGGCTGCTGCCGTCCCAGCAAATGCGTGACCAGCGCAATCTGCGCAAAGTGCTCCACCGTTTCCATTTTCATGTAGGCGTGCTCGATGGTATCCCCATAGGTCACGACGCCGTGATTCGACATCAGAATCGCATCATAGTGAGGTACATAGGGTTCCAGCGTCTGCGCCAATTCCGACGTTCCCGGCGTGCCATATCGCGCCAGAGGAATGCATCCCAGCCCCATCACGACTTCACAGACCAGAGGCTCGGTGAGCGCCATGCCAGCGGCGGCGAATCCGGTCGCGGTCGGCGGATGCGCGTGCACAATCGCCTGAATGTCAGGCCGGGTGCGGTAAATCAACAGATGCATCCCAATCTCGCTGGTCACGTTCCGCCGCCCCGCCACCCGAGTGCCCTCCAGATCCACGATCACCATGTCCGCGGCTTTCATCGCTCCCTTACTCAGGCACGTCGGCGTCACCAGGATCCGCTCGCCGTCCAGCCGCACCGACAGATTCCCGTCCATCGCCGCCACGAACCCGCGCTCGTGTAGCATGCGCCCGTAGCGAACGATGTCTTCCCTGTGTTTGCGTTCAGCGGACATGGAGAAACTCTCTCGGGGGAGCGACGAAAAAGCGGCTAAAGTTACAGCCCCCGCATAGTACCGCACTTGCCGCGAAGAGACAAACAAAGTTTATCAAAACGGCAAATAAATAGGCCAACGCCGACCCAAAAACTTGGCGTGATCGCGCCAGATCTTCTCCGTGATTCCTCCTATAATCTGACACCGTGCTGGTTTCCGACTTCAATTTTCATCTTCCCGAAGACTTAATCGCCCAGGAACCCCTCGCCGCTCGCGACGGCAGCCGCATGCTGCACCTGCAGCGAACTGGCGGCTATTCCGATCGTTTGTTCCGCGACTTCCCGGATCTGTTGCGCTCCGACGATGTGGTAATTTTCAACGACACCCGCGTTTTTCCCGCGCGCCTTTATGGCTGCCGCGAAGGCGCTCGCGCTCAACCGGTCAGCCCGCGAAATCCTGCGGCTCGGGATTTTCTGCGCGGCCGAGTCGAAGTCCTCTTGACGCGCCAACTCTCTACAGATCCCAATGATTGGGAATGCCTGGTCCGTCCCGGCCGCAAGATCGGTATTGGAGAACGCCTGTTCTTCGGCGAGCGAAGTCACGACCAACTGCAAGCCCAAGTGCTTGCCCGCGGGAAATTCGGCGAGCGCCGCATCCGCTTTCAGCCCATCTCTCAGAGCGAAGACGATTTTTTCGCGACTCTTGATCGCCTCGGCCACGTCCCGCTCCCGCCTTATATCGCGCGCCCCGATTCTGCGAACGATCGCGAACGTTACCAGACCGTCTATGCCCAACAACGTGGATCGGTAGCGGCTCCCACCGCCGGCCTGCATTTCACCCCAGAAATCCTCGATCGCATCCGCCGGCGCGGCGTCGAGACCGTCGAAATCACCCTGCACGTCGGCCTGGGAACTTTCCAGCCCGTCCACGTCGAGCGCGTCGAAGATCACCAAATCCATTCTGAGCGTTACTCGATCTCCGCCGGCGCAGCCGATGCCATCAACCGCGCTCTTCGCACATCGCGTCGCATCGTCGCTATTGGCACAACAACGGTCCGAACCCTGGAACACGCCGTGCGTGCCGGCGCTGGAACCATTGTCGCAGGCCCAGCGGCCGCCGACCTTTTCATCTATCCAGATCCCGAACGAGGTTTCGAATTCAAAGTGGTGAAGGCGATGCTGACCAATTTTCATTTGCCTCAATCCACGTTGCTAATGCTCGTCTCCGCCTTCGCTGGACGCGAAAATATTTTGCGCGCCTACCAACACGCAGTCTCCCAACGCTACCGCTTCTATTCCTACGGAGACTGCATGTTCATCGAATGATGTCGATCTACCCTGTGCGCCGAGCCCGCCCTGAGCACAGCCGAAGGGTGCCCTCTGTGGTTAAGGTTTTCCCTTAGCCTGCGTTATACTCTTCCGGGAGCAGCCCATGGCCACAGGGGTAAAGCACGTCCACATCCAGGATTTTGTCGCCGAACTCCGCCAGTTCTCCGAGGCAGCCTTCGACGAAACCGAGCAGCTCCGCCAGTTCCTGCAGAATGCTCCGGTCAATCCCGACTCTCTCTCACACTATCTCACTTGGGACCGCCAGCACTACACCCGCAACCTGATCGACAAGACTCCTCTCTACGAGTTGCTGGCCATCTGCTGGGAAGTCGGACAGGTCAGCTCCGTCCACAACCACCGCGACCAGAACTGCTGGATGGCCGTCCCCATAGGCCGTCTGCTGGTGGAGAACTTTCACGTCGTGCATCAGGATTTGTCTCAAGGTAAGTCCACGATCAAGGCCACGGACACCGTTGAGATGAACGTGTCGCACCCCTGCGCCGTCGATCCCCTGGAGCCGGTACACCGCGTCTTCAATCCCCGCGAGTTCAACCAGCGCGCCGTCAGCCTGCACGTTTATTCGCGTCCCTTCGACACTTGCGTCGTTTACTCCGCCGAGCAGGGCACCTGCGGCGAAATCAAACTGCACTACACCACCCAATACGGAACACCGACGTAACTTCCTCGACCGGAAAATCGGTTGGTCACAAGCACTCCTGACGATAGGTTATAGAGTGGAGGATGTGACCAGATGTTAAAAGGAATTGCGTGTCTGCTCATGGGTGCTTCTTTAGTAGGCGGCTATTACTACTATCACGATCGCGCTTCCGCAGCGAAGGCGCAGATCGCCGAGCAAGCTCAGGAGCCCGAAGCTAAGCCTGAGGCGCAGGACGCCGACAAGACGGGCCTCGTAGCACCGCTCGCGGAGTGGATGGAGAAGAATAACCCGCTACGCAAACCAGAGCCGCAGCGAAAGCCGCACCCCAGCGATCACATTGCCGAATCCCCGGTCGGCACCAGCACCGCCATTGTGCGCAAGACGTTCGGCGTGTCAGCCCCGGCAAAGTTCTCCTTCGAAGTTCCAGCCCACGCCGCCAGTCCTCAGATGCACGGAACGTTTCATTCGTTTGTGCGCCCCGCCGGAGTTCAATCCAGCGACGAAAGCGCCGACATCGATCTGCTCTTAATGAATAGCGAGCAATACGCAGAGTTTCTCCATGGCCAACCCGCCGACACGGTTTACTCCGTCGACTCGTCTCACGATCAGGATGTAAGCTTCGGCCTTCCCGCCACGATGGACAAGCCGGTGGAGTACTATCTGGTCTTCCGCAACAGCGCCGCGAGCGCCGCGAAAAAAGTAGTACAAGCAGACTTCCAGGTTGACTTCTAGCATCTTTGTGGGGACAGCCGGCTCGTGAGCCTGCCCCGAGGCGGACGCCGAAGGTCCGGCCGAGTGTAGCGAGGCTCAATCCACTGCTTGGATTCTGGACGGCGCACCGCATCAGCGCCTGAATCCGCCCCGGAGGGGCATCGCGACAATAGCCCAGCGCTTCAGCGCTGGGAAAACCGACACCAAGGGAGCAAGTCCCGTAGGGACGACCGAGGTTTTCCTGCTCCTGACCGATCTGCAGGCAGACCCTGTCGCCCGCCCCGGCTGCTAAACTACTGCCTTGCCCCCAAGAAAAAAATCTCCGGAGCCCGCAGCTAGCAAAGCAAATCCACCAGTTTCATCCGACCCCAACCGAATCTTCCTCATCGACACCATGTCGTTCATCTTCCGCGCCTATCACGCCATGGCGCGGCAACGCTCCATGTCCACGAAATCCGGACTTCCCACCGCCGCGATTTACGTCTTCGTCAACATGCTGCGCAAACTGCGCGACGATTTCTCCCCCAACTATCTAGCCGCCGTCTTCGATGTAGCCGCCAAAACTTTTCGCGCCACGCAAGCCGAAGCCATCACTACCATCCGCAAGTTCGACATCAAGACGCAAACCTTTGCCGAAATTGAATACAAAGGCTACAAAGCCAACCGCGCCGCCATGCCCGAAGATTTGGCGCAGCAGATCCCCTACATCCGCCGCGCTCTGGAAGCCTATCGCATCCCCATCCTCGAACTCGCCGGCTTCGAGGCCGACGACGTTATCGGCACTTTAGCCCGCAAGGCCGCGGCCGCGAAGCATCCCGTCTATGTAGTTTCCAGCGACAAGGACATGATGCAGCTGGTCAACGACGACGTTCAGATCCTGAATCCTCCCAAAGACAATCTGATCTGCGACGCCGCCAAAGTCGAAGAAATCCTCGGAGTCCCTCCCGAGCGCGTAGTCGATATCATGGCCCTGCGCGGCGATTCCATCGACAATATTCCGGGAGCGCCGGGCATCGGCGACAAAGGCTCGGTCGAAATCATCAAGCGTTTCGGCACCGTCGAACAGGCCCTCGACCGCGCCAACGAAGTGGAAAAGAAAACCTACCGCGAATCCCTTCAGAATAATCGCGACACCATCCTGTTCAGTAAAAGCATGGCCACCATCGACACCAAGGTCCCCGTCGAACTGAACGTCGAAGCCATGCGCGCTGGCCAGCCCGATCTCGATTTGCTCCGCCAGCTTTTCACGGAACTGGAATTCACTTCGCTGTTGAAAGAGTTATTGCCCGAAGCCCAGGTTACCGAAGCTCACTACGCCGAGGCGCAATCCATCGCGGATGTGGAGAACGTTCTCAACTCACTCACGCAAGAAGGTGTGCTAGCCATAGCCGTGGAACAAGCAGAACCAATTCAAGAAAGCGAAGACGGAGTGGTTGACGAAGAGCCGCAATCGGGTATGCTCGCGCTCACCAGTGAAGCGCCACCCCACGCACCCGAACCCACGGCACGCCGCATCGCCATCTCTACAGCCGCGGGTTCCGCCACGATCGTGAAGTTGGATTCCAGCGCAGTTGCCGACAAGTTGCGCTCAATCCTCGCAAACGCGGCCACGCCCAAGTCCATTCACGACTACAAAGCCGCAATTCACGCGCTCGATTCCCTGGGCATGAACCTGCAAGGAGTGCAGCACGATCCCATGCTCTACTCCTATCTGCTCGATCCCACGTACTCCTCGCATCGCCTGCCGGACGTTGCTCTCCGCCGCTTCAATCTCAGACTAAGCCAGCTCCAAACCAATAACGGCCTAGGCGAAGCCGCCGACGTTACCGGCAGGCTGACAACTGCTCTGCGCGAAGACATCAAACAGGCAGGACTCACCAAGCTCTACGAAGAAATCGATCTCCCGCTAGTACCGGTTTTAGCCCGCATGGAGCAGGCCGGAGTAAAAATCGACACGGCCGCGCTCGCGAAAATGTCGACCGAACTCGAACGCGAGAGCAGCGTCAAAGGCGAAAGAAATCCACGAGCTCGCCGGAATCCGAATTCAACATCAGCTCCCCCAAGCAGCTCGGCGACGTGCTCTTCAATAAGCTGAACCTCCCCAGGCCGGTCAAGTATGGCAAAGGACGCGTTACATCGACTGCGGTCGATGTCCTCGAAGCCTTGGCCGAAGAGCATCCCATCGCCAGAAAAGTTCTTGACTACCGCCAGCTAACGAAATTGAAATCCACCTACGTCGATACGCTGCCGGCGTTAATCAATCCCGCCACCGGACGATTGCACACCACTTTTTATCAAGCAGGCACCGCAACAGGCCGCCTCTCCTCCGCCAACCCTAACCTGCAAAACATTCCCATCCGCACCGAACTAGGACGCGGCATCCGCGCCGCCTTCATCGCCGAGCCCGGCCACGTTCTTCTAACCGCCGACTATTCGCAGATCGAACTCCGACTGCTGGCTCACTTCTCGCGCGATCCGCTCCTGGTCGAAGCCTACCGCCGCGGCGACGACATCCACACCCTGACCGCCTCGCAAGTCTTCGGAGTCCCGCCGCTGATGGTCACGCCCGACCACCGCCGCCAGGCCAAGGTAGTAAATTTCGGCATCGTTTACGGACTCTCGCCCTTCGGCCTCTCGCAAAATCTAGGCATCGAGCCCGCCGAAGCCAAGCTATTCATCGCCAACTATTTCGAAAAATACAAAGGCGTCCGCGCCTTTATCGACAAAACGCTCGAAGAAGCCCGCCGCGACCTGAAAGTAAAAACCCTCCACGGACGCATCCGCCCCATCCCCGACATCAACAGCAAAAATTTCACCCAGCGCGGCTTCGCCGAACGCACCGCAGTCAACACCCCGCTGCAAGGCACTGCCGCCGATCTGATCAAAGTGGCCATGATCAGAATCGACGCCGCGTTGCGAGAACGCGGATTGAAATCCAGAATGACCCTGCAAGTCCACGACGAATTAGTCTTCGAGGTCCCGGAGAAAGAAGTAGAGACGATGCAGTCTCTAGTCCGCGAGCACATGGAAAAAGTTCACACCTTGGCGGTCCCGCTGCTGGTAGAGATGGAAGTAGGCCCCAACTGGAGGGATCTGGATTAGCCCGTGTGGGTCGGACACTCCTGTCCGACAACTGCCGGCAGCGCTTATGCTCACGTGGGGACACCGCCTGGGCTGTCCAGCCGAGTGCAGCGGCTCGCACCGATTCAAGCTCCCAATGCCTTCTGTATCTCCCCCGCAATCTCCGCCGTAAGCGCCCTCATCCGCTCCTCCGACTCCGCCTCCACCATCACGCGAGCCAGCGCCTCGGTCCCCGAATAGCGCACCACCACGCGCCCGTTCCCATCCAACTCCCGCTCGGCAGCCTCAATCGCGCGCTGCACCTCCGGCACCTGCGCAAACGGAATCCTCTCCCGCACCCGCACATTCTGAATCTTTTGCGGAAACACTTTTAAATCGCTCACCAGCTTCGCGAGTGTCTTCCCCGAACGTACGATCACATCCATAACCCGCAAGGCAGTCAGCAGACCGTCACCAGTAGTCGCATCACCATCGCGAAAAATAATGTGTCCCGACTGCTCCCCGCCGAGAGTCGCGCCAGTCTTCAGCATCTCTTCCAGAACATATTTATCGCCCACATCCGCCCGCAACATGCGGATGCCCGCATTCCGCAGCGCGACTCTCCACTCCCATGTTCGACATGGTCGTAGCCACCACGGTCGCTCCCGCCAATTTCCCCCGCGCCTGCATATCGCGAGCTGTCATCAGCAGCACGCCGTCTCCATTCACCACGCGTCCCTCGGCATCGCAAAACAGAGCCCGGTCGGCGTCGCCGTCAAACGTCACTCCCAAATCAAACTTCCCCGGTGACTCCGCCACAGTCCGGCCCAGCGTTTCCGGATGCAGCGCTCCGCATCCCGCATTAATGTTTTTCCCGTCGGGCGTCACGCAGACAAACTCAACCTGCACCCCCAACGCGCGCAACAATTCCGGAGCCTCCGCCGTCGCCGCTCCATTGGCGCAGTCCACCAGCACTCTGATCCCGCTCAAATTCGACGCCACGCTGCTCGCCAGCGATTCGATATACGCCTTGCGCAGCGCCGCTTCTCCGGGCAAAGTCGGCCCGGCAATTTTCATTGCGGTATCGTCCGCCGCTCCCGGCCTCGCCAGCAGCGCGAAAATTTCTTTTTCGATGGCCAGTTCACGCTCATCGGTCAGCTTGAATCCATCTTCGGAGAAAACTTTGATCCCGTTATCCGTCCACGGATTGTGCGACGCGGAGATCACCACTCCCGCCGCAAATCCGCGCGACCGCGCCAGATAAGCCACTCCCGGTGTCGTGATCACGCCCGCGCTGTGCACGTCCACGCCCACCGCCGCCAGTCCCGCCGCCACGCGGTCCGCTATCCACCCGCTGGATTCGCGCGTGTCCTGCCCCAACATCGCCTGCGCGCGTTGTCTCCCGCGAACCAGATCGTGCCCCAGCGCACGGCCGATCAGAAACGTGCTTTCGTTGGTCAGCGGAAATTCCCCGGCCACGCCGCGTATCCCGTCCGTGCCAAACAATTGCCTTCTATTAGCGTTCATAAAGTTGCGGATTCCTACAGAAGAGCCGGATACCCGACCCGCAATATCCAACCGAGGATGATAAATGAGAACCGCATTACTATTTCAAATGACTGGTCGCGCTCTCAGTGCTAGTCGCTCAATGCTCGCCAGCCGCAGGCTCACTCTTCTCCATGATCACCGTTACTCGCACCGGCGCTGGCTGCACCACCTGCACCAGCGCATCCGCGATGTACACATTCGTCACAAAAGTTGCCGTGGTCTTCGTCCCCGAAGCATCCACCGGATCGGTCGTGGCCGCATCCACCATTTCCACGTGATGCTGCGGCCCGGTGATCTTGACCTTCTCCGGATCCACCAGCACCTTGCCGATCTTCTCTCCCGCCGCAAAGTTCCCCGTCACCCGCGGATGAATCTCTACCTCGCGCGTCAGTCGCATTTCGAAGCTCAGATGCACCTGCCCCGGCACCACTTGCACCACGGTCAAACCCCGCTGGTGGCGAATTTGCTGCGAGGTCAAATCAAACGTGCGCTCACCCGGTTTAGCGTCACCGAGTTCAATCTGGGCATGGATGTCGGTCGACCGCAGTCCCCGGATCAGCCGCTCCGGCCCGCGCACCCGGATCTGCGCATCGGGAATCGTGACCGAGCTGATCTCCAGATGCGGTGGCACATGCTGAAACTCGATCGGCACCCGCACCGCCACCTCCGCCGGCTCCTGATCCGGAGAAATCACCAGCCACAACCCAGTCGCCAGCACCAGCGATAAAACCTTCAGCCAGAAATTGTGAAACACCCAGCGCCGCAAAAAGTTCATCACAGTGGCCGCTCCGTTCCCGGCGAGGACTCTTCGTCAATCCCCATCTGCGCCTCCGCCCGAAACCGCGATTCCAGCGCTCCATCCAATTCGTCGCGAGGCGGCCCAACCGTAGGCAACCCCACCGGCGACATGTACCTTCGCAGCTCGCTGCCCAGCCGCTCGCGCAATTGCTCCACCGTCAAGTCGCGTTCGATCTTGCCTCCCACGGCCATGCTGATGGCGCCCGACTCTTCCGAAACAATCACTGCGATGGCGTCGGTCTCCTCCGTGATTCCAATTCCCGCCCGGTGCCGTGTCCCCATCTGCGTCGACAGCACCGGATTCATCGACAGCGGCAGAAAGCAAGCCGCCGCCGCCAACCGGTCTTTCTGGATGATCACCGCTCCGTCGTGCAGCGGAGCGCTAGGCCGGAAGATCGTAGCCAGCAGATCGTAGGAAAGCCGCGCATCCATGGCGACGCCGCTCTCGATATAAGTCCGCAGCCCGATCTCGCGTTCAATCACCATCAACGCGCCCGTCTGATGCTGCGAAAATAAATTCGCCGCCAGCACGATGTCGTCGTACGAATCTCCCTCGACTGCCGACCCCCGCAGAAAACTCACCCTCCGCCCCACATCCGACAACACGTGCCGGATCTCCGACTGAAACACCACAATCAACGCAAACACCACGTAAGGCAGCAGATGGCTTACCAGCCAGTTCAGCGTAACCAGTTCGCCGATGTGCGCCAGGTAAAACGCCGCCGCCACTGCCGCCAGCCCAGCCAGCATCGGCGCCGCCCGCGTCCCGCGGATCATGACCAGCACTTCGTAGATCACCAGCGCCACCAGCAGAATGTCGAGCACCGTAAACGACACTCGCGACCATGGCGCCAACATTTGCGTCACCGGGTTCTCCCCTGCCTTCGGAAATGCTGAGTCTCGGAACCCTACATTCTAATGCCAGTGAGCAGCGCTTGAGGACTTGTCATCCTGAGCGGAGCGAAGGACCCCATGCCCGACTGCGGTGCCACGAGCTTCGCAAGGTGTTTCTATCACTTGTGCTGTTTGCGGCTGCCCCTTTTCACCACCGCTTCAATCTCTCCCCGAGCCACCCGTGCCCGAATCTCCTCGCCAGCCTTCACCTGCGCCGCATCCTTCACCAACTGTCCTTCGCCATCAAACACCAAAGCATAGCCGCGTTCCAAAATCGCCAACGGAGACAGCGCCTCCAGCGCCCGCCCCATCCGTTCCATTCGCACCTTCTTCTGCAGAAGCTGATTTCGCATCGCGGCCGCCAGCGCCGCAGTCCCTGCCTCAAGCTCTCCGCGAATGCCCGCCAGCACCCGCCGCAAATCGTAATGCCGCACCGCCGCTGCCAGCGTTTCCCAACGTCGCCGCATCAACTCCAGCGCCTGCCGCTCGCTGCGCTCCAGCCGGTAAGTAAGATCGTCCAGCTTCTGCTGCCGCTGCCGGATCAAATCCATCATGCGCGCGAATGCCCCATGCTGCGCCCGTTCCATCAGCGCGTTCCGAGCCTCGAGCAGCCGCCGCTCCATCGCCCGCACCAGCCGTTCCCGCACCGCCTCCGCCTGATTTTCGATTTCCACCCGCGACCGGATCACCAACTCCGCCGCCGCCGATGGCGTAGGAGCCCGCAAGTCCGCAACAAAATCCACAATCGTAAAATCCGTCTCGTGCCCCACCGCCGAAATCACCGGAATCTCCGACGCCGCCACCGCCCGCGCCAACCCTTCATCGTTGAACGCCGCCAAATCCTCCGCCGACCCTCCGCCCCGCCCCACAATAATCACTTCGACGCTGCGGACCTCATTGAAGTATCGAACGCCGCTAGCTACTTCCAACGCCGCTCCATCGCCCTGCACTTGCGCCGGATAAATCACCGCATTCGCCGAATGATGCCGTCTCCGCAAAATATTCAGGATGTCCTGCAGCGCCGCCGCCTGCGGCGAAGTCACAATCCCAATCCGCGCCGGCAACGCCGGAATCGCCTTCTTCCGCCCTGCGGCAAACAATCCTTCCGCTTCCAGCTTCGCCTTCAACTGCTCGAACGCAACCTGCAACCCTCCCGCGCCTTTCGGCTCAATGTATTCCGCCGCAATCTGCAACTCGCCGCGATCTTCATAAATCGTCACCCGCCCGCGCACTACAACTTGCATTCCATCCGCCGGACGAAAGCGCAGCAGCCGCGCCTTCGAACTGAACATCACCACGCGGATCTGCGCGTTCCCATCCTTCAGCGTGAAATAAAGATGCCCCGAATCCGGCGCCCGAAAATTCGAAATCTCTCCCTCCACCCACGCGTCGGAATACTCCCGCTCCACATGAGTCCGCACTGCCGCCACCAAAGCGCGCACCGTCCAAACCCGCCGCTCCGGCGGCGTAAACCGAAACCCAAGTTGATCGGTTAGAGACATATGTCGAGTGCAGTGTAGCCTTCGCAGCCCCCGTTTCCAAATACCGCGCCAAACTGTTGTCTGTCATCCAGAGCGGAGCGAGGGACCCCTTGCCCGCTCGCGCCAGCAGTGGCCCTACAGGACATTCTTAAGCACCGGCCGTACGCCAGGGCCAGCGGATCTGCTCAGCATTGGCTGGTGTAATTGTGTGCTTGCACTCTCTGATCGCCAGGATCAAGGAACTCTACGACGTGGATGTTCGGACATTCAATCTGTAAAACTATGGGGAAGATTCTGGAGCGTATAGCCACGAAGAAGCAGGAAAGCCCCTAGACGGGCTCAAACTGAAAAGCCGTGGGTCAAGAGGTAGCAATTGCTACCCCAACCACCGCCCCACCGCATAAAGCAAAATCGAAAGCACCACACTCACCACCAGCGAAGTCGCCAGCGGAAAATATACGGTCGTATTCTTCCCCCGATAAATAAAGTCCCCAGGCAAGCGTCCCAGCGGCATGTGCATCCGCCCCAGCAACATCACCGCGACCCCAACTACCACCAATGTCGCACCAAAGATTACTAAAAGTCTGCCCAGTTCCATCACCAATCCCTTGCAGCTTCTATTTTAACCTGCAGCACCATGGCAAGACCGCGCTTCAGCGCTGGGAAGGCACGGGATTCCGGAGAGCCTCCTCTGAGCGGAGTCGAAGGGACGACCGAAACCTTCGCGATGTATTGATGCGCCGGGCACAAATGAGCGATTCACTTTGCAATACAAAGTACTTGACATACCATGAAGCTTTTCGCTACTCTATCCTCGCCGTGCCTGATCCGCGCCACCACCGCCTCCGCCGTCCTCACCGCCCCGCGCACATCGCGCCCCCGCAGGCCCCGGACCTAACCCCCGATCCCGCCGCCGACCTTCGCTTCATCCGCGACACTATGGAGCGCTCCGCCTCCTTCACCGCCGTCCCCGGCTGGGGACAAGTCATCCTTGGCACAACCGCGCTAGCCGCCGCCTGCCTGGCAACGCGCCAATCGAACTCCGCCGCATGGCTCAAAGTCTGGCTCGCCGAAGCCCTTCTCGCCGCAATCATTGCCTTTCTCTCCATGCGCTGGAAGGCCAACCGCCGCGGCCTCCCACTCTTCACCGGCCCCGGCCGCAAGGTAGCCCTGGGCTTGTTCCCTCCGCTAATCGCCGGCGCACTCTTAACTTTCATGCTCCAGCGCGTCGGCCTCGATTCCGCCCTTGCACCCGCGTGGCTCCTTCTCTACGGTGCCGGAATCATCACCGGCGGCGCGTACTCAGTCTCCGTAGTCCCCGTCATGGGCCTCTGTTTCATGGCCACCGGCGCATTAGCCGTAGTCGCACCAGCAGCCTGGGCAAACTATTTCCTGGCCGCAGGCTTCGGCGGTCTCCACATCCTTTTTGGACTCATCATCGCCAGGAGGCACGGTGGCTAGAGCACTCGCCCAGCGTTCGAAGGTCGCGAAGGCCGCGGCTCCCGCGCGCCAGCACACTCCCGCCAGCGCTCTCCAACTTCCCCAACTCGACCGTCTGATTCACGAGCGCATTCGCCTTGGCATCGTAAGCGCTCTCGCCACCAACGTCAGCCTCAGCTTCAGCGACCTCAAGCGCATTCTCAAAACCACTGACGGCAACCTGAGCGTGCACGCCCGCAAGCTGGAGGAAGCCGAATACATCTCCTGCTTGAAATATTTCGAAGGCCGAGTCCCGCGCACCGAATACCGCCTGACCGCCACAGGCCGCCGCGCCCTGGCCCACTATCTCAATCAAATGGAGGAATGGATCCGCCTAACCCGCGACCAGTGAAGCGGTCTAAATGGACCACGTGGGGACAGCCGCCCCGGCTGTCCAGCGAAGCGAGCCGTGTGGAGCAAGCATTCGCTCGCCGTTCCTGACTTTGCCCGTGTGGAGCGGACACTCCTGTCCGCTGCTTTTGACTCTGACACCGATCGTATGCAACACCGTGGAAGAGCGGCGCTTCGGCGCCGCGATGAGGATTCAAGCGGGTGGAGCAGGCCTTCCAGGCCTGCGTAACGGACGCTGGAAATAAACGGGCTTTAGCCCCGAGGCAACTTTCCCGACCAAGTGCTACAATCCGCGGCATGAAACGCCAAACCATCTTTTTCTGCCTGATAGCAACCCTGCTAACCGCGCAAGCCACAGCTCCCGAAGTCGAAATCACCGCCGAGCCGCTTCATCACCTCACCTTCGAAAACAAATCCGTCCGCGTCTTCAACGTCGACATCCCTCCCCACACCGACACCCTCATGCACTGGCATCGCCACGACTACATCTACGTCGTCCTCGGCGGCGGCGAGATCGTCAATGCCGTCAAAGGCCAGCCTCCCGTTACTGCCAAGCTTCAGGACGGTGAAACCCGCTTCACCTCCGCCTCCTTCGTCCACACCGTGCACAATCAAACCGACCAGCATTTCCGTGTCGTAGCCACCGAGATCCTCGAGGACGAATCCCTGCGCAACTCCGCCGCTCAGGGAAAAATCAAGTGGGATACAGACCGCGGTCTCGACATCCTCCCCGGTGGCACCAACCAGGTTCTCTTCATCAAAGACGGCATCCGCGTCTCCGAATACGAGCTTCAGCCCGGCGGAATCATCCCCCTGCACCATCACACCGGCCCGCACTTGCTGGTAGCCGTCAGCGACTTCGACATCCGCAGCGACGTACAAGGCCAGGGCCCCATGCCCGGCCACTTCAAATCCGGCGAATACAAATGGCTCCCCGGCGGCTACTCCCACACCGTAACCAACACCGGCACGAAACCAGCCAAATTCGTCACCCTGGAATTCCCGTAAGATTTGTGGAAGGAAGCTTCATGTGGGGACGGGCGCCTTCGCCCGTCAGGTCGAGCGCAGCGAGACCTGCATCGCCCCATCTGCGTCCGGTCTTCGCCCGCACCAAACTAATAAACGGTTCGCTCCAAAATTTCCCTCTTGCATTCTCGCCCATTCGTCTGCTATAAACAATTCACCGAGAGCAGTGGTGTGGCTAGCCGGGCGTATTGTCTGCAACTCTCGTCGCGCGTCCGGCATCTAATATCTCAAGAGGGCCTGAAATCCCTCAATCGTCCCGGCCACGGGACTTCATTCGGAAGGCAGTAGATTCCGAAGGGTACCTTCAAAGCAAGGACCTCCAAAAGGATCTTTTCTCAATTTCTAGTCTTCCGTACCGGGCTGTCGCAAAAACGGGCTCGCAAGAATGCTCGTCGCAAGATGCGTGCGCCGAAACTGGCGTTTAAGCTCCGAAACGGAAGGCCATACTGTTGCGCGCATTCGAGCGCCCAACCAAAAAGCG
>CAVPDX010000006.1:0-32500 GCA_963702775.1 uncultured Acidobacteriaceae bacterium | reverse complement strand
GCACCCCTGATAAGGGTGAGGTCGATAGTTCAAGTCTATCCAGGCCCACCAGAAAATCAGCTCTTAGCTGCTAGCTCCTAGCTAAATTCGTAAGCAGGTTTGGCTAGAAGCTAGCGGCTAGAAGCTGAGCACTTTCAAGGGGCTGTAGCTCAGCTGGGAGAGCGCCTGGTTTGCAACCAGGAGGCCACCGGTTCGATCCCGGTCAGCTCCACCAGAATTGTAGCGCCGGCGTCCCGCCGGCTGTGGTGCGGGCGTCTCGCCCGCACATGGTTGAGTAGCGGAAAGCTGGTAGGATCTAGGGAGTCCGGACGAAAGAGCTTCGTATCAGGGCACGGCTTGCGCCGTGCCGCCACGGCCTGAAAAGAAGAACAGGG
The DNA here is from genome assembly GCA_963702775.1 of uncultured Acidobacteriaceae bacterium. GTDB lineage: Bacteria > Acidobacteriota > Terriglobia > Terriglobales > Acidobacteriaceae > Sulfotelmatobacter. Next base: position 32,126 of record CAVPDX010000006.1, on the reverse strand, counting down.
CTGTAGCCCCTGAGGAAGGCGGCGCGTGAGATTGATCGACTCGATTCTCGGCTTGGGCCCCTTGCTGATACCGATCGTTGCGATCCTAGTAGGAGGCGCGATCGCCATCGTTGGCATGATTCACCGCCACACGGAACGCATCGCGAAGATCGAGCGCGGCATCGATCCCGACGCTTCCTGGCCGCAGCAGAAGCAGTAGTGATCAGCCCGATGTTGGGCGTCAAACGCGACAACCGATTCCGTTCATCGGTCCAATGAAAGTCGTCTTGACGCCGAACATTGGGTTGGAGGCAGTAAGGGGTTTGCACACCCCGAACTGAGTAAGACCCATACCCGCACAAGCGGGGTAAGTGAGGAGATGTTGCTTTTTGGTTCTAGCTAGCAGCTAAAAGCTAGGAAGCTAGGAAGCTAGCAGCTGCTTCACGAGGACGATATTTGACAACTGAATAGATTGGGCAAAATACAAGGCGTTGTAAATTTTTATGAGTGCCTGAGAGAAGCTGCTGGTGCGCGTAAACGTTGATAGGCGTTAAGCGCGCGATGAGCAGCAATTAAAGGCCCATAGAATTTAAGCGGCGTGTTGGGTTTTGTTTTTAGCTAGTGGCCAAAAGCTAGGAGCTAGAAGCGATCTCCAGTGTGTCGAGTAAATTTTGTGGTCAAGCTACTAAGGGCGCATGGTGGATGCCTTGGCAGAAGCAGGCGATGAAGGACGTGGCAAGCTGCGATAAGCCTCGGGGAGCCGCAAGCAGGCATTGATCCGGAGATTTCCGAATGGGGAAACCCACGGGGGCAAACCCCCCGTACGGCGTGATGAATCCATAGTCACGCGCGAGCGAACCCTGGGAAGTGAACCATCTCAGTACCAGGAGGAAAAGAAAGAAACCTCGATTGCGAGAGTAGTGGCGAGCGAAATCGCATCAGCCTAAACCGGTTAGACCTTCGGGTTCAACCGGGGTTGTAGGGTCGACACTAGTAGAGTTACCAATTTGGCCGTTAGCCGAAGCCCTCTGGAAAGAGGGGCCATAGAGTGTGATAGCCACGTAGGTGAAAACGGACCAAACTCGAAGTCGATACCTGAGTACCGCGGAGCACGAGAAACTTTGCGGGAAGCTACGGGGACCATCCCGTAAGGCTAAATACTAGCTTCTGACCGATAGTGAACCAGTACCGTGAGGGAAAGGCGAAAAGAACCCCTGCGAGGGGAGTGAAATAGTACCTGAAACCGTGTGCCTACAAACGGTGGGAGGACTATGCGGCGCAAGCCGAAAGTCTGACCGCGTGCCTATTGCATAATGAGCCGGCTAGTTATTCTTGTCAGCAAGGTTAAGCGAAAGCGAGCCGCAGCGAAAGCGAGTCCGAATAGGGCGAACCAGTTGGCAGGAATAGACGCGAAGCGGGATGATCTACCCTTGGCCAGGCTGAAAGTGGAGTAACATCCACTGGAGGGCCGAACGGGTGTTTGTTGAAAAAAGCTCCGATGAGCTGAGGGTAGGGGTGAAAGGCTAATCAAATTCCGTGATTGCTCGTTCTCTCCGAAATAGCTTTAGGGCTAGCCTCGTATGATTTGTCGTGGTGGTAGAGAACTGAATGGACTAGGGGGCTTTCCAGCTTACTGAATCCAATCAAACTTCGAATGCCATAGAACAACCAATACGGGAGTCAGACGGCGGGGGCTAAGCTTCGTCGTCGAGAGGAAAACAGTCCAGATCGCCTGCTAAGGTCCCAAAATATCAGCTAAGTGGGAAAGGAAGTCGGAACGCCCAGACAGCCAGGAGGTTGGCTTAGAAGCAGCCATCCTTTAAAGAAAGCGTAATAGCTCACTGGTCAAGCGGTCCGGTGCCGACAATTTAACGGGGCTTAAGCTGATTACCGAAGCAGCGAATGCACGCGCAAGTGTGCGTGGTAGGAGAGCATTCTCAACAGTTTGAAGGCAGACCGAGAGGACTGCTGGACGGTTGAGAAGAGACCCTGCCGGCATAAGTAGCGATAACGGAGGTGGGAACCCTCCGCGCCGAAAGTCTAAGGTTTCCTGAGAAAGGTTAATCCGCTCAGGGTCAGGCGGTCCCTAAGGTGAGGCCGAAAGGCGTAACCGATGGACATCCGGTTAATATTCCGGACCTTCCTTGTGTTCGTTATCACGATGGGGTGACGCAGGAGGATAAGCAGGCCGTCCTATGGCTATGACGGTCGATGCGCGTAAGGTGTCTTTCGTAGGCAAATCCGCGAGAGAGTTATCACTGAGGCGCAAAGCAGTAACCCGTATGGGGGAAAGCTGCCGATTCCACGCTGCCAAGAAAAACCTCTAAGGAGAACATAAGGAAACCGTACCTCAAACCGACACAGGTAGACGAGGAGAATATCCAAAGGCGCTCGTGAGAACAGTTGGTAAGGAACTCGGCAATATAACCCCGTAACTTCGGGAGAAGGGGTGCCCCGGTAGAGTTCATAGCTCGAGGGGGCCGCAGCGAAATGCGCACTGCGACTGTTTAACAAAAACACAGGTCTCTGCAAAGTCGAAAACGACGTATAGGGGCTGACGCCTGCCCGGTGCCGGAAGGTTAAAGGGAGAGGTCAGCGCAAGCGAAGCTTCGAACTGAAGCCCCGGTGAACGGCGGCCGTAACTATAACGGTCCTAAGGTTAACGAACTCGCTAGCCTTAGTAAAATCTGGCTATATGCTGGAAAATCTGAGTATCCCAAGCTACTTGAAAAAGTAAAAATGCAAGGGTGCAGACAATCAGCAGGAAAGGCCAGTGGGAAACAACCGATCTCATGAAGAGTTCGGGACTGATAGGAGTTCGGGAAGGGCGCGGCTTCAGCCGTGCCGTAAACGATTCGTATCAGGGCACGGCTTCAGCCGTGCCGTAACAGCGGCAAGAATTGATGGGGCTTCAGCCCCTGAGGTTTTAGCCTCTGTTCCTGCTGGAATCCTCAGAGACTATATGCCAGATTCCAATGAAATGTTTGTTGGAAAAGATATAGTCCGAACTGCATGGCGACATGCAGAGGATGACAGAAATGTTCATCTCGCTTTAAGCTAAGAAGCTAGTAGCTAGAAGCCGTAACAAACTTGAGCGAAATTCCTTGTCGGGTAAGTTCCGACCTGCACGAATGGCGTAACGAAAGTGCGACTGTCTTGCCGACTGACACGGCGAACTTGTAGTGCCGGTGAAGATGCCGGTTGCCCGCAACTAGACGGAAAGACCCCGTGCACCTTTACTATACCTTAACTATGAACTATGGCCCTTGCTGCGCAGGATAGGTGGGAGGCTTTGATTCCAGGCTCTCGGGCTTGGAGGAGCCAACGGTGAGATACCACCCTGCGAGATCTGTGGTTCTAATCTACTCCCGTAATCCGGGAGAGTGACATAGTTAGGCGGGTAGTTTGACTGGGGCGGTCGCCTCCTAAACGGTAACGGAGGCGCGCGAAGCTACGCTCAGGCTGTTTGGAAATCAGCCGACGAGTGCAAAAGCATAAGCGTGGTTGACTGCGAGACCTACAAGTCGAGCAGGTACGAAAGTAGGCTTTAGTGATCCGGTGGTTCTGCATGGAAGGGCCATCGCTCAACGGATAAAAGGTACGCCGGGGATAACAGGCTGATCGGAGCCAAGAGTTCATATCGACGCTCCGGTTTGGCACCTCGATGTCGGCTCATCGCATCCTGGAGCTGTAGAAGGTTCCAAGGGTTAGGCTGTTCGCCTATTAAAGCGGTACGTGAGCTGGGTTCAGAACGTCGCGAGACAGTTCGGTCCCTATCTGTTGTGGGCGCAGGAGATTTGAGAGGACCTGTCCTTAGTACGAGAGGACCGGGATGGACGAACCTCTTGTGTTCGAGCTGTCATGCCAATGGCACCGCTCGGTAGCGAAGTTCGGTAGTGATAACCGCTGAATGCATATAAGCGGGAAGCACTCCTCAAGATGAGATCTCCCAACCCGTAAGGGATAAGAAGGGCCCAGGTAGACTACCTGGTTGATAGGCTGGAGGTGGAAGAGTGGTAACACTCGTAGCTTACCAGTACTAATCGCCCGTTCGGCTTGACCATAAAATTTACTCGGTGCAGATAGAAGCTTCTAGCTGCTAGCTTCTAGCTCTTAGCTAGAACCTGAGCATTAGTAAGAAGTTCAGCAGAAGCTTCGCGCCGACGAAAAGCCGATGTATCAACGTGGTCGAAATCGGGAACAAACAAAGAAGAAAGTAAGCCACACCCAATCTATTCAGTTGTGAGGCATCGCCCTCACGTTCTTTGAAAATCAGCTTCTAGCTCCTGGCTTCTAGCTCGATCCATCGGGCTCAGGCTGTGAGCGGAAGCCGACAGACCAAGTTTGCAGCGAGAAGTCTTTCCGTGATTGCGATGAAGTAAGCGCCGGAAGACTCAAGCTAGTAGCTGGAGGCTAGTAGCCAGAAGCTGCTCCGACTTGTCGGTAATCATACCGCGGGGGATCCACCCGTTCCCATCCCGAACACGGAAGTTAAGCCCCGCTGGGCCGATGGTACTGCACGCGCCAAGTGTGTGGGAGCGTAGGTCGTTGCCGGCATAAAATAAAGGCCAGTCTGAGAAATCAGATTGGCCTTTTCCTCTTTGTGCGATAATCCCCCCAAAAAATATATTTCGGTAACGACACCAGTCTTCTGCCCTACGATTTTTTCTCCATTGAAACTTATGGAAGCCCTGTTCCGTAGAAAGCAGTTGGGGCACACATCCATGACAGCTCAAGAAACGACAATACGACATGATCCTCAGACACCGCCTCCGGACTCGACAACCAAGCGAATTTTCATTGGTCCGAATGGCTTGCGCGCGGGATTTCGCCTGCTCATCTTCATGGCGATCATAATGGCAATGTCGGCCGTAGCGCGAATGATCATTAGGCGCTTCTTCCCCGCCGCGCTGGATCCGGCGCAATTGACACCTATGAGAATCATCGCGCCCGATCTACTTTTCTGCTTCATCCTGGCGGCTGCGGCCTGGATCATGAGCAAGATTGAAGGCCGCAGTCTGGGCCAATATGGCCTTCCCAGGAGCGAAGCGCTGGGGAAAAACTTTCGGGTAGGACTATGGATAGGCCTGCTCACTACCAGCGCTACGGTGCTGGCAATTTTCGCCCTGCATGGCGTACGGTTCACCAGCGCGGCGATCCATGGCGCCGCGATCTTGACCGCAGCGGCCGCCTGGGGACTGGCATTTTTGCTTGCCGGCTTGGCCGAAGAATTTTTGTTTCGCGGATACGCGCAGTTCACACTGACGACCGGCATGGGATTTTGGCCGTCCGCATTTTTGTTGTCGGGTTTATTCGGGCTGGTTCACGCCACCAATGGCGGAGAAACCATTTTGGGAGATCTGTCGGTGGTTTCGTTCGGTTTGTTGTTGTGCCTGTTTCTCCGCCGGACTGGAAATTTATGGTGTGCGGTCGGCTTTCACCTGGGATATGACTGGGGCCAGACGTTCCTGTACGGTGTTCCCAATAGCGGCTTACTACCTTCCCAGAGTCTTCTCGACGCATCGTTGAGTGGGCCGCGCTGGCTGACCGGCGGAACCGTCGGGCCTGAGGCCAGCATCTTTTGCCCGATCGTCTTCGCCATCGTGGCCATCGTATTCAGCTTGAAATATCGCGACGCGCGATATCGACCGTTGAGCGCGCCCTCAGCTTCCTGAGTCGAGCCACAGAGAACGCAGTGGCCCACCTTAAGCCCCAGAAACAACGATGGGTGCCCCATCTTTGGCGTTCTCTGCCAAAGGTGGGATTCCACAACTGTCAATCGCGCCTCAAGTTGCCGGCATAAATAAAGGCCGATCACGAAAACATGATCGGCCTTCCCCTTATGAATACGCCAAACCTGCTGTTGCCAAGAAACCCTAATTCAGGCTTTGGCAACGCATTCCTTCTCTTCCTCGATTGGACCGTTGACTACCTGGTCCCATTTGTCATCTTCCTGGCATGGACCATTCACCACTCGGTCCCATTTTTCATCTTCCTGGCGTGGACCATTGACCACGCGGTTTGCTGTGTTGGCTTTCGAAGCCATCGTAGTTGTCATGACTCTCTCCTTATCTCCGGCCCGGCTGTGCGCCGAGACCGGCTTGGGCAGCCAAGCCGGCACTCCTACGCCGTTTTGGCAACGACAACTTTCTGCATTTTGGCGGGGGCGGACAGATACGACTGCGCCGCAGCGGCCTCTCAGAAAGGGAGGCGTTGGATGAGAAAAAAACACAATTGCAGTTCTAGCGGCTCAACCCGCCCGGCCTCTGTACAGAAAGATGCCATAACAAAATTCTAGTTCCAGCCTGCCCACAATACAATAGTGTGTTTGCACGGTAGTGGCTCAGTTTGATTGTCATCCTGAACCAGAGTTCCTTGCGCGGGTGCCCCATAGACGACGCGGGTGCCCCATCCTGGCCGCGCCTTTTGCGGCAGGGTGGGGATCTTGATTCCCTATCCGGCTACCCCCACATCCCACGCCCAAACTCCTGTCATTCCGGCGCGCGAGCGAAGGCAAACAAGTTTTGTCATTCCGACGCGCGAGCGAAGCGAGACAGGAGGAATCTGTTGATCGCCGGGAGCTGCACGACTTCGTTGGAACAAGACGACGCGGGTGCCCCACCCTGGCCGCGCCTTTTGCGGCAGGGTGGGGATCTTGATTCCCGATCCGGCTACCCCCACATCCCACGCCCAAACTCCTGTCGTTCCCGGCGCGCGAGCGAAGGCAAACAAGTTTTGTCATTCCGACGCGCGAGCGAAGCGAGACAGGAGGAATCTGCTGTTCGCCGGGAGCTGCACGACTTCGTTGGAACAAGACGACGCGGGTGCCCCATCCTGGCCGCGCCTTTTGCGGCAGGGTGGGGATCTTGATTCCCTATCCGGCTATCCCCACATCCCACGCCCAAACTCCTGTCATTCCGGCGCGCGAGCGAAGGCAAACAAGTTTTGTCATTCCGACGCGCGAGCGAAGCGAGACAGGAGGAATCTGCTGTTCGCCGGGAAGCACAATCGCGCAAGGCTTCCCACCCCGAACACGGAAGTTAAGCCCGCCGGGCCGATAGTGCTGCACGCGCCAAGTGTGTGGGAGTCCTTCGGCAAGCTCAGGATAAACTCCGGTCGTTGCCGGCATAAATAAAGGCCAGTCTGCGATATCAGATTGGCCTTTTCCTTTGTGCAATTGTGCTGCGCTCGACTTCCGTTCGCGCCTGTCACGAGCAGGCGGCGATCAATTGGAAGCGAGCTTTTGTTTTGTTTCGCGAGTCCGCCCAGTGGTGGCAGATCTTCCCGGCGGCGCTGCTCCCGTTCCCTGTCGTTGCTCTCCAGACTTCAATGTGCGGAATATTCGCTGTAGATGAGTGCGGATTGCCTCTCGGGATACTTGCAACTGGCTGGCGATCTCCTTGTTTGTGCGTCCTGCAACAAGCAATGACAATACTTGGCGATCACGATCCGTCAAATCCTGCTCGGCTGCCACGGATTTTGACTTGGCAGTCGCCGCCTTTGACGCTGGGGCGCCACGCAGCAGTCCCTCAGTACTAAGGTCCTCATCCACATCGGGCCAGTGAATTCCGTAACCACCGCCGGCAATTTTCCAGTTCTTGCGCTGTGCGGATGTAGCGTTCAGCAGGCGCGGATACCAGACGAGAGGCACACTGATCACGCGTCCGTCGCGCAGCGACACACTCAGGGCATCGTCGCCGACTCTGACGTCGAGGACCCGCTCATCCGCCGCTGCCGCCGAAAAAGCCATTCCAAGCCTCCAAGAGCCGTACCCTGTTTTCGAGCACCATTAATTGTATCTCGCGCAGTTCGTGGGCGCGAAATCCAAAGTTTGCCGCCAGTTGTACCGGATCAAGCCAGAATTTTGCCGAAGCTTCGTCGCGATCGACATGAACATGCGGCGGCTCGTTCGGCTCATGGCTGTAGAAGTAGAATCGGTAAGGGCCGGAGCGAAGGACCGTCGGCATGACGCGATTCTAACAAAGCCTCTACCTCCCAAAACTTTTCCACACCCCGCCCATGTTCACTTAACCTTGCGCCATCTCCCCGCAATACTTCACAATGATTCTATAGCTCACAAAAGCTATAGCCCTCCGCTAACTCGTGAAGGCTCAAGATTTTGCCCCTAACTCATTGCAGCCCATAGATTAAATCGCAAAATCCCGCCAAACCCATGATTCCAATAGACCATGGGGGAGGGGGTAGGAGACCACCATGCCAAATTTCCCAAATCGGTGTCAGCACCTCAAAGTCAACGGCACTCAGTGCGGGTCGCCCGCCCTGCGCCGCAACCGCTTCTGCTACTTCCACAAACTTCATCAAGAAGAGCGCATCCAGCTAAATACTGATCGACTAAAGAACGATCGCGCCCGCCGTCGCAATGTCGCCATCACCCTCCCCGTCCTCGAAGACGCCAACTCCATCCAGGTCACGCTCATGCAGATCATGCGCCTCATCGTCGCCGGCCAGATCGACGGCAAAGCCGCCGGCCTCCTCCTCTACGCCCTGCAAACCGCCAGCGCCAACCTCGCCCGCACCAGCTTCGAGCCTTACATGCACGACATCGTCCTTGACCCCAAGACACTCCACGAAACTCCACTCAGTGCGCACATCTGGGATGACGAAGACTTCATCGACGAAGACGAACAGGAAGAAGCGGACAACGAAGCCATGCGCGTCCAGGCTATGGAAAAAGCCAGGCGCAGAGCCCGCAAAAAAGAAGCCCTCGACAAATGGGCCGAGGCCGAAGCCGACCGCCTGGCAGCCGAAGGCCGCCGCCAGCGCGAAGCCGAAGGCCAGGCCGACCTGCTCAAAGCCCGCCAGGAAGCCGAGCGCCAGCAAGCGAAGGAACGCACCGATGCCATCGCCCAGAAACAAGCCAGTCCTTCAGCCGCGGTAAGCCCCGCGGGACGCGCCATTCTCCCGCCCACGCCAACCGCTCAATCTCCCGGCAAGCGTCCCGCCGGCAACGTCACCCTCGAGGAGGTCAGAGAAAAGGTCACAGCTCAAATCAGAAAAGCACTCCCCGCCATCGCCGCCGCAGTCAAACAAAACGGCGACCGCAGCACATGAAAATCAAAGCTAAAAGGCAGGCGACAGAGCCTGCCCTGTTTTGCAGAAAAAAGATGGCCAACCTCGCGCTCGACGTGTATCCTCTCGTGAGCCGGGCAAGCAAGTCCCCTTTTCTATGTCCACTGTCAACGCAGAACGCGTCCGGGCCGTGAGCCCGGAGAGAGAATCAAGCACGCTCACCCTGACCGGCCGCAACGGGATTGTGCAGCGATATTTTTATTTCGCGATGTCGCTGCTGGTGGCTGTGATTGTGGTCGCCGGCTTCAAGCGGACCGTCAACGACAACCTGTTCCATCCCGCAGTGCCGCGGCCTTTCATTCTCTGGATTCACGGTGCAGCTTTCGCCGGCTGGGTCGTCTTCTTCATTTTGCAGTCCACGCTGGTCCGTGTGCACAAAGTCAGTTGGCATCGTTCCGTTGGCTGGTTTGGCGCCGGGTTGGCCGCGGTGATGGTTCCGTTGGGAGTCACGACCGCCATCATCATGACCCGCTTCGACAAGGCGCAGCTTCACCAGACCGGCATCGACTCTTTCTTGAGCGTCCCGTTCTATGACATGATCGCCTTTGGCTTGTGCATTGGCTTGGCCATCTACTGGCGCACGAAGCCAGAGTTGCATCGCAGGCTGATCTTTATCGCGACCTGCTCGCTCATGGATGCGGGTTTTGGCCGCTTTGACTACCTGTTCAACCATGATCTCTACTTTTACTGCCTGGACGTCGTGATCCTTCTCGGCGTTGCGCGCGACCTGCTCGTCGACCGGCGTGTCAACAAGGTGTATCTGTATGCGCTGCCACTATTGGTCGTGGGGCAAAGCCTTGCGGTCTACATGTTTCGGCACAATCCTTCCTGGTGGCAGGGGATCACGCATTCGATTCTGGGATAGCGACACGAGTCTTGCCAGAAGGAATCTGCGCTAACACTTTTTTCTTCACGCGAACGATACCATCATTCCTATTGGGATTTTTCTCTCCAGAAGCTATGGTGCCAAACCAGGAGTTCGTTCCCGAGCGCCGGCGGTGTTTGCGGCAGATGGTGCATGCTCCGGCCTTTGCCAGTTTTGATGGCGTGAGCGGCGGGATGATTCTGGATCTGAGCGAGGAAGGATTGTCGATGCAGATGAGTCCTGTGCCCGATGGCCAGAGCATCGAAAAGGAACGACCAGTGCGGCTGGAGATCGATCTCTCGCCTGGCGGGCATGTGGAAACTACCGGCTATATGGCCTGGGCCGATGCGCTGGGACGCGCGGGCGTGCGCTTCTCGGATTTGCCCGAGGCGGCAAGGCTGCGGTTGAACGAGTGGTTGACCGTGAATGCGGGAGCTCCCAGCCACATCGCTCCGAAAGTGGCGCTGGGCAGAGCATGGGGTTGGAGCGCGAGAAGGTTTGAGAGCCCCGATCGTGAGCACATGGCGATTAGTCTGGAGGCGGATGCCGAGCGGACGGAAACGGAAAACGGACATGGACGGCAGAGTTCCGCGACGGTGCAGTATGAATTCAGTTCGCTGGGCACGGATCTGACAGCTGCGCTGCGGCTAATCGGGGAGCGGGCGCGGACGCTGACGCGGGGCACGAGCGCGGCGATTGCGCTCGTCCACAAGGATGGCGTGATATGCCGGGCAAGCGTTGGGGCGAGCGCACCGGCGCTGGGGACGCGGCTGGATGTGAACTCCGGACTTTCTGGCGAATGCTTTCGCGAAGGAAAAACTTTGCGCTGCGACGATGCGGAGCACGATCCGCGGGTGGATATGGAAAGCTGCCGGAGGCTGGGTGTGCGCTCGATTCTGGCGGCGCCGGTACGCTACGAGCGGGATACGGTGGGGCTGCTGATGGTGTTTGCGCCCGAGCCCTTTAATTTTGATGAGGGGGATGTGGCAGTGGTGGAAAGTTTGGCGCATACCGTGATCCGCAGCATGCGGCAGGCCGATGCTGGGATAGTTGGAAAACTACCTCAGGGCTGAAACCCCGGCTTGAGATCTAATCGCGGGCTGGAAGCGCTGTGCCACCAAAATCGAAATCCCCATTTCTCGCGAAGGACGCGAGAAATGGGGCACCCAAATCAAGAACAAAAATCAAAATCAAGAGCAAAGTCAAAAGCAGCGGGCAAGAGTGCCCGCTCCACACAAGACTACGCTGCTGCCTGTTCTTGGTAGGCTGGGACGAATGACTCAGCCACGAACGTTTCATATGATGTTGGGGTTGTGTTGCGGGAGGTGCGAGGTTCGAGCGCCCGCATGTATCCCGAGTTCATTGCGGCGGTCATTTCGAGGAGTAGTCCGACGAACTGCTCGGACATTCCCATTTGAACCATGACGGCGCGCACCTGCTCGTCGGGTGGCATTGACATATTTGAGATCGGGTTTGCCGATGGCCTTGCCAATGATGCTGGCAACTTCGGTATAGGCGAGATCGCGCTCGCCCAGCAGTTCGTGGGTCTGTTTGCCGCGGAAGGCCAGGCTTAAGAGGGCATCGGCGGCGGCCGCTGCGATGTCGCGAGTTGCGATCATGGGAAATTTCAGGTCGGGGCGATTCGGGCCCGATCACAGCGCCCGCCATGCGAATAGCGCCGACCTGCGGCAGCGTGTTCTCCATGAAGCCGCCGGCACGCAAATGGAGAACGTTCGCGCTGTCGATCTGATTGAGTTTTTGCTCGAGGTTGTGAAGCCCGACGACAGGGCCGGTTCCTTTGTTTTTGTCGGCGCCAATGCTGCTGAGCGCAACCACATTCTTGATGCCCGTGTTTTTCACGGCGGCCGCGATGGCATCGCTGACCCGCTCCTGATAACCGAGAGGATCGGTGCTGACGGGGTTGGGCGGAATCATGACATAGGCTGAGTCTGCCTGTTGGAAAGCTTTGGTGAGGGCGGATGCGTCAGTGACGTCGCCGATGAATATCTCGGCACCTTTAGCCGCATGAGGTTGCAAATGAGCTGCGTTTCTGCCGACGACGCGAACCTTCTGCTGGCGGGCTAGAAGATTTTGCGCCACGATGTGTCCGGTATTGCCGCTTGCTCCAAGAATTACGTACATGGTGACCTCCAATGTGGATTGGATGCCGCGGAGTAGGTTTGGGCTTCGGGGCCGACACAGAAAAAGACGCAGGAGTGCAATTCTTCCCCCTCTGTTCAAAGAGGGCGAGACAAGGACGGGGCGCGCGCAAAGAAAAAAATCAAAAGCAAAGTCAAAGGCAGGGACAGGAGTGTCCGCTTAACAATATCCACGCAAGCTACTTCTTGCGGGGCTTTAGGGATTCCCAATCCTCATTGGTCAAGGCGCGGCCTAGATTAGTGAATTCGCCGGCGCCTTGGAGAAATTCTCCGCCGTCCATGCGAATTACTTCTCCGTTGATATAGGAGGAGCCGTCGCTAACCAGGAATGCGGCCAGGTTTGCCAATTCTTCTTTGGTGCCGAAGCGGTGCATGGGGTTGCGATCCAGCGCTAACGATTTCGAGTTCGGGACGCGGCATCAGGCGAGAAAATGCTCCTTGGGTGGGAATTGGGCCGGGAGCGATGGCGTTCATGCGGATGCCGCGATTGCCCCACTCGACGGCGAGGCTGCGGGTCAGGGCTTCGACTCCGGCTTTGGAGACAGCAGAGGGAACCACATAGGCCGAGCCGACTGGGGCGTAAGTTGCCGAGATGCTTAAGACGGTGCCTGAATGGGAGGATTTGAGCCAGCGGCGTCCGCAGGCCATGGTGGCGTGGAGCGTGCCGAAGAGTACGATGCCAATCACGGATTCGAAGGCGCGCGGGGAAAGTTCTTCGGTGCGGGCGATGAAATTTCCGGCGGCGTTGTTGACCAGAACGTCGAGCGGGCCGGATTTCCAGATGGCGTCGATCATCGACCTCGACGGCGTCGAGATTGCGGACATCGCAGGGGAGTGCTGTGGATTGGGCCTTTTTGCGGGGAAAGTTCGGCTGCGGTTTTCTCGAGAACGTCTTCGCGGCGGCCGCAGATGTAGACTGTTGCGCCTAACTGGAGAAAGCGGTGGGCCATGGCTTTGCCAAGGCCGGTGCCGCCGCCGGTGATCAGGATGCGTCTTGGGGCTTAGGAGATTGTCGCGGAACATTTTCGTGCTTGACCTCGACGTCTGGGAGTTGTCTGCAAACAGCAGGTTCCTCACCGGGCTTTCCGCCCGGTTCGGAATGACAAGATTATATGGGGTTACAGGAATAATTACTTATCGGGAGCGAGAGCGAGACGCTCTCGCGACAGCCGGCGAGACGCCGGCGCTACCCGCCGCCAAACGGAAGCCGTAGTCGGCGTAGTGGAAATCGGGCGGGATGCTGGAGCGGGCGGAGCAGCGGGATACTTTTACGTGATGACGCCACGATCCTCCGCGGGAGGCTTTGCGCTGGCTGATTCCTGAATGAAGCTCTGGGCCGCGCGGATTTTTATCGGGCGAGACGGCGTAGTAGTTGGGATCGTACCAGTCGCTGCACCACTCGTGGACGTTGTCGCACATATTGAAGAGGCCGAAGGCGTTGGGCGCGTATTGGGCAACGGGCTCGGGTCCGGTTTGCCAGCGCGTTGCGTAGTTGGGGAGAGACTGCGGCGGGACACTGTCATTGCCCCAGGGAAAATTTTTTTGTTCGAGCTTGCCGCGTGCGGCGCGCTCCCACTCGGCTTCGGTTGGAAGACGGTAGCGGCGGCCGGTTTGTTCGGCCAGCCATTGGCAGTAGCGGTCCGCATCGAACCAGGAGACTCCGGTTACGGGCTGCTGGGGATGGTTGAAGTTGGGGTCACTCCAGAAGGGTGGAGGGTCCGACTTCATGGACGGCAACTTGGTGGCGTCAGCAGACAGCAGGTTCCTCGCTTCGCTCGGAATGACAAGGGCATTTTTGGCTTGCAGAAAGAGTGCGTATTCGGCATTGGTGACCTGTGTGGCGGCCATGAGGAACGCGTCGGTCCAAACTCGGTGGATGGGGCGTTCGCAATCCTGACCGGAGCTGGAGCCCATGAGGAACCAGCCTTCGGGGATGGGGACTAATTGGGGCTCGAGAGCTGTGTCGGGTTGGGAGTGGGAATGAGTTGCCGCCATGGCGGGCGCTATGTGAGGAAGCGACATTCTATAAGATCATAAATGTTGTGATCTCATAAAGTTTGTCATCCCGAGCGAGGGACATGGGTTCGTGCACATCGCACAAAACAGTGACGCTGCACGCCAACACCTAGGTCCCTCGCTTCGCTCGGGATGACAATCGGTGAAGAGATGCAGTCCTCAAAGACTGGACTCTAGCGCTTCGCTGCTATCGGTGCTCTGGCTGCTTCTGGAGCGGCACTCGGCATGGTTGTTATTCTTGCGCCCTGTGGCGGAGTCTGTGCTCCCGCGGCTGGTTGCGTTTGGGCGGGTGCTGCAATCAATCCCAAAGCCTTGCGGACTTCGGTGTCGAGCTTGGCCATGGTGTCTTTGTTGTCTTTGAGGAACTGGCGGGCATTTTCGCGGCCCTGGCCTATGCGTTCGCCTTTGTAGCTGAACCAGGAGCCGGATTTTTCTAAGATGTTGTTGTTCACGGCGATGTCGATCAGGTCGCCTTCGCGCGAGATGCCTTCGCCGTAGAGGATGTCGAACTCGGCTTCGCGGAACGGGGCGGCCACTTTGTTCTTTACGACTTTTACACGGGTGCGCGAGCCGGTGACTACGTCGCCATCTTTGATGGCGGCGATGCGGCGGATATCGACGCGGACGGACGAATAGAATTTCAGCGCGCGGCCGCCCGTTGTCGTTTCGGGATTGCCGAACATCACGCCGATTTTTTCGCGGATCTGATTAATAAAGATCAGGCAGGTGCGCGACTTGGAAACCGTTCCTGTCAGCTTGCGCAGGGCTTGCGACATCAGGCGTGCCTGCAGGCCCATGTGACTGTCGCCCATTTCGCCGTCGAGTTCGGCCTTCGGGACCAGCGCCGCGACCGAATCGACGACGAGCACGTCGATGGCGTTTGAGCGCACCAGCGCTTCGGTGATTTCGAGGGCCTGCTCGCCATAGTCCGGCTGCGAGACCAGCAGATTGTCGACGTCGACGCCCAGCTTCTTGGCATAGCCGGGATCGAGAGCGTGTTCGGCGTCGACGAAGGCGGCCATGCCTCCGGTTTTCTGCGCCTCGGCAATTACCTGCAACGTGATCGTGGTTTTGCCGGAAGATTCGGGGCCGAAGACTTCGACCACGCGGCCGCGGGGAACTCCGCCGACGCCTAGCGCGGCGTCGAACGAGATTGAGCCGGTCGGAATCACCGAGATGGGGACGATCGCTTCTTTCGACCCCAGCCGCATGATCGAACCTTTGCCGAATTGCTTTTCGATTTGCGAAACTGCCAGCTCGATTGCCTTGCCGCGTTCATCCGCCATGGGAATGTGGCTCCTTCAAGAGTGCAGAACTGATCTGGCCGGATTATACACACAGATCAAGGCGAAACAAAGGCGAAACTGGAATTTGTTGTTGAAAACTTCCCAAAAATGGTGGGCTTTATAATTCCTGAAGTGGGACGGCTTAGTGACGGCTTCTGGTTTTCAGGCTGATCGCTATCTTCATCACCGCACCATCCACGGGATCAATCTCGAACACTGCCCTGCTGGTGTAACTTGGGCTGTCCAGCCGGTACTTGAAGACGCTGTACCGCTGAAAAATGTCGGTGTCATACGGGGCACCGTACTTGGCCTCCACCTGAGCCGCTGTGTAGCCGCGATCGGCAAATTGAAGGACGAGGTAAACATCCTGTTGCTTCTCGCTTCTCAGAGCGGAAATCTCGGAGAAAGGAAAAGGCTGTTTCAAGGGGCAGTCTACGATCGTGCTCTTATGCTGATGGACCATGCCTTCCCGTATGATCCTGTCAATCCTCTTACTCACTTCCTCCTGCAGGATAAGGATGTCCTTTGCGACGCATAGCCTCTTATCGAGCGTGCATTCCACCCGAACCTGGTTCGCGACATAGGCGCGAAGCACACGGGAGTTTTGCAACACCGTCTCGATGCCTTGCTCTGCGGGCAGTGCGGCGGCGGCGGAAAGGTAAGGAATTGTCGTGCGCCAGTCGAAGTCGTCCGCCGAAGAACTTAGCCCGAGCGCTGGTTCCGGCGGGCGGGTTGCCGCCGTGCCGTGCGCTCGACAACGGCGGGGCGAAAATCGAGAGCAGGAACGACAGCGCAATCAGAAGAGCCGCCGGCCTCATGGCAGTGACCAAGGCTGCGATCATAGTCCATGGGAAGAGAAGATGCGAGTTTTTGCGGGGCGCTGGTAGAAGGCGTGATTATTGACTGGATAAAGCGCGGCCGTTTTGCTTATGTCGTTGTAATAACCCGTTTGGGAAAAGCGGCTAGAGCCTGAGGAAGCGTGCGCGCCGCCGTATTCCCCGACTGGTGATGGTGAATGGCGATGACTTCGGCCACGGTCAGGTAGACGCGCTCGGCCATTTACTTGGCCAGTCTTTTGTTCAGCTCACGATACTTTTCGTTAGAGCGGCGGTAGGCGGCCATCACCTCAGGCCTTACCATGCGTTGCGAGGGGACCACGTTGTGCAGGTAATGCTCGAGAGCGCGCTCGAGTACAAAGCGCTGCGATTGCCCGTTCTGCTTGGCGACGGAGACGAGTTCTTGATAAAGCTTGGCATCGATTTCCGGAGCGATTTTGACGGAACGCGGCATGGGTGGCTCTTGATCAGATTCTAGCTGCGTGGACTGACAGGATCAAGATAAATCTAGAGACTCTTCAGTCAGTATGCGCACGCAATTACCTCGGTCACTTTTCATATGCTGCCCTCGTGTTGAGAATTGCTCAGGGAGCAAACATGAAATGCCCGCAGTGCCAGCAGCCTATGGTGACGTCGAAGTCTCTGAGTCACAAAGACGGCAGCGTCCCCTTCGAGCCGCGCCCGCCGCTTTGGTCATTGCCAAGCGGCGTGATCCTACAAGGATCATCCCCAGCAGCTATTGGCGGTTTCCTGGCTACAATTGAGCAGTTCGGTGCGCAAATCAGTGTTGCTCCGAATTCGGGAAGTCAAAAAGCCGTCTCGCTAAGGGCTAGACCGCTAGGGATACGAGGAGGGAAGGCATGAAGAAACTAGCGATCGCCGGAAGAGTTTTGGTGGCGGCATGAACAAGAATGAGATGTGGGTGGAAGGCCTATCCGTTGGCCTTGTTATACCCAGAACCGAAGAATATTCTGCGAAGGTGAAGGAGCTATTCGACGCTGGGTTGATAAAGGCGGGGCAGATTGAAGATTGCATCAGTGGTCGCCTGATCTGGGTCTGCAACGGCCTGTCCAACGAGGCCAAGAACGCGATCTACCAGGGTAAGGCCAAGGAGGCCAATGCCCAGCTACAAGCCCAACTCCGGGCGATTTCGGCTCCGCTCCTGAACATGCCAGCTCCCATCGCTCCGGAACTGGCTCTGCAAGCGGCCCGGATAAAGCGTGACCTAGAGAAGGCCCTGGCCGAGTTCAGGCTGTTCTGACGGGAGTCCCGGCGTCCAGCCTCGCCGGGCAAGCATCTCGCCGCCTAGATGTTTTCATTGCCCCTCTTCTGCAAAACCAAACTTCTGATGTATCAGATGGCGAAACTCCGAAAGGGATCGAGCACTTGGCGGGCCCGACCTCACAAACTGAAATTCTGTTTGGCTTTGGGAAAGCGTTGTACATTTCGAGATAATCGCCTACCGCATTGTTCTCAAATGCGTCGATGATTCTCACCATCTTACTGTCCTGCGGAACATATTGCTCGATTGCGACAAGGCAGCGCCCGCCTTGGAAGTGATTGGTTTGGTAGACTTCGGCTTTTTTGTTAACGAGCGAGACGGCACCTCGCCGCCATCGGTCGGCCATTTTCTCTGCTCGTTCCGAGCACATCTTCTGTTCATTCAGGCTGGCGCGTGCTTGGCAACGTAGGGCCGGTGCCAGTGAAGTTATGAAGCACCCCAAAACACAGAGGTAGCAGAATCCGTGAATCAAACTGCTCCGGGTCCTGCGCTTTCTTTTGGTCCCCGACCTTTAGTCCTGCGTTCATCGCTCTTACTCCGTTTAAGTCGCCGCACAAGTGTGGCTCGTTAAGGGATCATGGAGCAAGGGTACGTGGGTAATGCAATCGCGGGCTTGCGTATCCAGTGTCGAAGAGGAGAAAATGACTGCCTACCTCTGCAGCAAATCCACTGGCGCGGTTACGTCGTGCACGCGGAAATACTTGGCGAGCGCCGGATACTTCCGCGCGACGGCCTCGTACATCGCGTAGGCTACGTTGCGGTAGGAGACGTGGCCGGCCGGCGTGGTGCGGAGTTCGGAGATGTAGACGGCCTCGGCGAAGTCCATTTTGAAGAGGGCGCGCTTGCGATAGGCGAGCGGGATTGCGTATTGCGAATTCTCTTCGGCCTCGGGCGCTTTGCGCGCGGCCAATTTTTCTACGGCGGATTGGGCGCGGCGCATGGCAGCGTCGAAGCGGAGGTGCACGCCGGCATCTTCGAGATCGAGCAGCATCTCGTAGCCGTGCTGCGTGGTGAATGGCTGCATGACCTGGATGCAGCGGCGGTGACGGTGCATGTCGCGGAAGCCGCCGGTGTCCATGAGGATGTCGAAGCGGAACTGCTGGCCGGCGCGGAAGGGGCGCAGCATTTCGTCGTGCTTGCCGCGATGGCGCAGGCCGAGGTCGATGATCTCGCGGCGGTAGCGCTCGCCGGAAACCTGCAGCGCCTGCCGGACTTGTCTATAGGAATGGTGGCAGTGCTCGTAGAGGAGCGTGGTCGCGATTTCGACTTCGAGCGGCTCGTCGTCTAGCAGATCGACGATTGCCTTCGAGGGCGCGAGTTGCTCGTGTTTCAATAATTCGCCCGCGGCCTGGCGGAGTTCGCGGCGAGTTTCCATTTCGTAGGGATTGGGATCAGCATACTTCACTAGCGTGGGCGCGACCCGGACTTCGTGCAGCAATTCCTGTTCGGCGCGGGCGCCTAGCTCGGGATTCACGGCGCGAATCTCGTCCACTAATTTCTTTAGCGACTCAGCATTCACGTTGTAGGCCGCTGAGGTTGCCGCTTTTTTCAGGGACTCGCCGAGGATTCGTACTTCTTTATGCGTGTACGAGAGCAGGTGCGCGACCTGGGTTTCAAGGGTGCGGGCGTTGACGATCTCTCCCAGCGAAGTATTCGTGGCCAGCGGCAGCAGGTAGCGGGTGATGTCGAAGGCGCGCGCCTTCAGCGTGCGCTCGTAGGCCTCCTGCTTCATTTCGGCGGGCTTGGGAGTGATGCTGATGAGGTGCTGGGTCATGTGCGCCGAGAGCGCGTTATATTCTGCGAAGAGAAAATCCAGCGTCTCGCGGTAGAGCCTGCGGGCTTCATCGTCGTCGCCAAAGTCGGGCGTGTAGTAGCCGCTCTTTTTGAAATCCTGATAGCGGGTGGAGCGCTCCTGGCCGTCCCAGCGCTGTTCGTCGGCTAGTTCGATGGCGGCGAGAATCGAAAGCCTCTCGACTGCCAGGGCAATGTGCGCCAGGTCGGCGATGGAGCGATGACCGTATTGGAAATAGAAAGTGTTGAGAAATTTCTCCGCTTTCTGCTGGTTGATCTCGCGCAGCGATTCCTTCATCGACAGCGCCGAGCGCGAATACTTGGCCATGGCGTAGGCCTGGATCTCAGGCTCAACGCCATAGACCGCGAAGACTTCGGTGGAGGCCTCGGCGGGTTGCGGCTTTTCGGGAGCTGTTGGGCTCTCCGCGGCTGACGCCCTTAGCGGTGATCGATGCCCTGAGCCGGACGATACTGAATCTGACTGGGATGAGTTCTGATTGGAAGACTCGGGCATGGGGATCACTTCGTTGGTCACAGTCTGAGGCATGAGTGTAGAAATGTTACGCGGCATGCTTGTGGATTGGCAATGCGATTCGGCGAAACGCTGTCATCGGGTTTGGGTGAGCGACAAGAACGAAACTGTGCTGGACACCTCATGGCTGCTGGGATAAGCTTCCGCAAATTAAAGATGACCGGTCAGGCTGACAGTCCGCGAATCTCCTTTTGGCTCATTGTGATCCTTTGCCTGCCAACTTTTGTCGCACTTCTTGTTGTGCTCACCTCTACGATGCGTCCGAACATGTCGGTGTACCTTTTGATCCCGCTCGCGTTCGTCGCACCGTCCTGTCTTCTTGGTGCAGTCATCATGGCCATTCAGGTCCGGCGCTCTATGCCGCGTCAACTATTCCGAGGCACATGTGTCGTGCTGTTGCTTGCCCTCGTGGCGGCAGCCGCGGCGATAACGATTGTCAGGACGTCCTGATTAGATTCCCAGCGTGCCTCGGCGCGTATAATTCAGCGTTCCACCGCATTCATTCGAGCACGTAGTCGGGAGATTTCTCATGCCCCTTTCAGGACGGGTGGCGTTTGTTACGGGCGCGTCGCAGGGCATTGGACGGGCTTGCGCGCTGAGGCTCGCCACCGCGGGCGCGGCGGTGGCGGTGGCTGCGCGCAATCAGGAGAAGCTGAACGAACTGGTTCACGAGATTACGGCCGCGGGCGGGACGGCTGCCGCGTTCCCGCTCGACGTCACTGATGAGGAGCAAGTCAAATTGATGATCAAGGCCGCCGCGGCGCAGTTCGGCAAGATCGACATTCTGGTGAACAATGCCGGCATCACTCGCGACCAGCTTGTCATGCGCATGAAGCGGGCTGACTGGGATGCGGTGCTGCAGACTAATCTCACCTCGGCTTATCTATGCATTCAGCAGGTTTCGCTTTCCATGGTCAAGCAGCGTTGGGGACGGATCATTAATATTGCCAGCGTATTCGGGCAGATGGGGCAGGCGGGGCAGGCGAACTACTCGGCGTCGAAGGCGGGGCTGATTGGATTGACGATGGCGATTGCGCGCGAGCTGGGATCGCGCAACATTACTTGCAACGCGGTGGCGCCGGGCTTCATCGAAACTGCCATGACGGAGGTTCTGGGCGAGGAGTTCAAGCAGAACGCCGCCAAACAGATTCCGCTGGGACGTGTGGGATCGCCGGCCGATGTGGCCAATGCCGTCGCTTTTCTCGCGTCGGACGAGGCTTCCTACATTACCGGGCATGTGCTGAATGTGAACGGCGGGATGCTGATGGGGTAAACCCGAAGGCCTTAAACACAGAGGACAAAGAGGTTCACAGGGTAATTTGACTTTTGCTCAGGCGGAGTCGCCCGCGCAAATCGCGCACGCCCGCGAACTGTTTCTTGAGTATGCGCAGTCGCTCGGCTTCAGCCTTTGTTTTCAGAACTTCGACAAAGAACTCGCCGGGTTGCCGGGCGAGTATGCTCCGCCTGATGGTCGCCTGCTGCTTGCGGAATATGAAGGTCTGCTTGCCGGCTGCGTTGCCTTGCATGGGCTGGAGCCGGGTATCTGTGAAATGAAGCGGCTTTACCTGCGCCCGCAGTTTCGCGGCAAGAGCCTGGGGCGCATACTGGCGGAGCGCATTATTGCCGAGGCGCGGCAGATCGGCTACCGGCACATGCGGCTTGACACGGTTGAGCCGGTGATGAAAGATGCGGTTGCGATGTATCGCAAGCTGGGGTTCAAAGAAATTGCTGCTTACTGCGCGAATCCCATGGCGGGCGCGCTGTATATGGAGTTGGAATTGTGACTGAGGTTTAGGACCAAATGAAAAAGATTTATTTAATGATTCTAGTTGCGCTATTTGCTTCCACGGCCCTCGCCGCCGACGGCAAACCAGTTTCCTACAAAAGCGGCGATGAGACGGTGCAGGCCGTGCTCTACACTCCCGCCGGCAAGGGACCGTTTCCTGGGATCATCGTCGTCCACGAATGGTGGGGGCTCAATGACTGGGTGAAAGACCAAGCGGCGAAGCTGGCCGACGACGGTTACGAAGCGCTGGCCATTGATTTATATCGCGGCAAGGTTGCCACTACGCCGGAACAGGCGCATGAAATTATGCGCGGAGTTCCAGAAGACCGGGCAAAGCGCGATCTGCACGCGGCGTTTGCATTCCTGCAGTCGCAACCCAATGTGCGGAAAAACCGCATCGGCGCGATCGGCTGGTGCATGGGCGGCGGCTACTCGCTGGATGTGGCACTGCAGGAGCCAACGCTTGCGGCCGACGTGATCAACTACGGCCACCTGGCCACCGATCCCGAGGGGCTTAAGAAAATCAATGCTCCCATCCTCGGGCTGTTCGGCGCCCTGGACCAGGGCATCCCGCCGGGTGACGTGAAGAAGTTTGCCGAGACGCTGGAGAAGATGGGAAAAAAGATTGAGATCAAGATCTACGATGATGCCGGCCATGCTTTCGAAAATCCTAATAATAAAGACGGTTACCGCGCCGCCGATGCCGCCGACGCGTGGAAGCGTACGGTCAGTTTTCTGGGGGAGAACTTGAAGAAGTAGCGGCGGCAGCTGAGCAGCCGCGTCTCACGGGAGTGGTGATGATCATTCCTTGAACACTGTGCAAGGAGGCGCTGCTTCCCTCCTCGTTCCGATCCTCGAATTGCACTGGTTTTGTCATAGCACTAAATTCCACTTGCCAGAAAATGCCGGGATGGTTAATATGTCGCATCCTGCAATGCTCCCCCAGATCAACATCGGCGAGACCATCAGAAACTACCGGCTGCAGAAAGGCATGTCTCAGGGAGACATCGAGAAGCGTACCGGCCTGCTGCGGTGCTACCTGTCGCGGGTAGAAAACGGCCACACTATCCCATCGCTCGACACGCTTTCGAAGATTGCCGGGGCCATGGAGATTGCGCTGTCGCAGTTCTTCTCCGAGTCGGGGCACAGCAACGGATCGAAGGGCCTGCCGCAACTCTCCGATGACGAAGTCCGGTTTCTGAGCCAAGTCCGCCGCTACGCCACCAATCTGAATGACAGCGACCGCAAGCTGGTGCTGGCCATGGTGAAGAAGATGGCGGCGAATTCGAGTAAGTGAGCTTTCACTTTAGCTCCTGGCTTCTAGCCAACCCCACACCAACGACATTACGGCGAACTCCGGCTCCGCTTGGGTACAACTGACGTTCCAGGAATCCTCTTAGTGAAAGAGGGTGTGCCTTAGCTAGGAGCTAGCAACGAGAAGCTGCACCTTACTTTCGTACCATGACCCTTGGTGACCGCCGGGTACCTCGCCGCCGGCTCGCGTTGCTCACTACACTGTTCCCTTGGAGACTCCCAAGTGACCACTGACGAAGAATTGAACCTGCTTGAGACCCAGCTGCGGCGACTGAAGATCGACTACGAAGTCTACTTCAGCAACCCCACTAAACGGCCTCCCACTGACGTTGAGTGGAAGGTGCTGTCGCTGCTGCGGAAGTTTTCCGATGGCGGAAGGATGAGCTTTTCCCAGCGCTTCCGCTACAACGAAATGGCGCAGCGCTATGCGGTTTACAGCGATCTTTGGCGGAAGAAGTCGCGCATCCGCGAAGAGGGATACCGCCGGCCACAGGATGCTCTGCTTGCGGTGCAGGGAGTTCGTCCGGAAGAGGAGCACAAGCCACAGCACAATCCGGTTTATGGCTTGAGTCATGCGGCTACGGCTTCCGCTGCCGCAACAGCCACGGCCGCGGCTACATCTGCCTCGCAACCTTTTACATTGCACAGCGTGGATCAGCCGGAGCGGGAGCAGGTGGAGCGCTTATACAACACGCTGGTCGCGGCTAAGCACAAGGCGGGAGAGAAAGTATCGGGGAGTCTCGATTCGTTTTCCAGTTTCGTGCAGAAGAAGACGGATGAGATCCGCAAGCAGTATGGGTGCCAGGATGTGGAATTCTCGGTCGAACTGGCGGGCGGGCATGTGAAGCTGAAGGCTAAGGCGAAAGCGTAAAGCGGGTCGTTGGTCGCTCGTCGTTGGCAACCCTCCTCGGGCAGTTTCTGGCCGACCGCAGGCATAAGTGGCACAATACTCTTCATGGTTGCGACTCCGAGACATGCTCGCGCTGGCCGTATTCTTTTGATGTTGTTTTGGGCAACGCTTTTAGTGAAACAGGTTCAGGCGCAGAACCTCCCGTCTGGCTGGACGCCCTACCCAACTCCCAAAAGCGGTAGCGAAACGCTTCGCTGTGCCAACTATTCGATTCGCCGGGAGGAGCGGGTCTCCGTTTCTAACGGCGCGCTCGAAATCGCCATTATTCCCCTCGAGAGAGGGGGAGCACAATCACAGGTGTTCAAGAAGCAAGAGCTTCCGCCGGGTATCCGGCGTGTCAAAGGGATGGTCGGTCTCCAGAGAACGCTCAAAGTGCAGAACGGATGGCTTCTCGGTTTTGATGGCGGTGAGTTCGGTGGTGGTCTGTGGTTCGCTGCCGATGACGGCGCGGCACGAATGCTTACCGGTGAGAACGTACACGGATTTGTGGAAACCCCTCAAGGCATTCTCGTTCTTGCTGGCTTAGCCCACATGACACTTGATTCGGGCAAGGTGTTTATTGTTCCGTATTCAGTCAAGTCGCCACCCGACTTGAAAATCTTAGCGGAGTTGGACGGTGCTCCTCAGGCGTTCACAAAGGTCTCGGACGACGTAACGCTTGTCGTAACGACTCAGGGGGTCTCGCGCATTAGTTCCTCCGGTGCCATCGAACCGCTGCTGCATCGCGACCTTGGCCAACTGTATCCCAATTCCATAGCAACTACGCCGGATGGAACGATTTATATTGGGATGCGCCTATTCGTCGTTCGCCTCGCGCCCCGCACAGAGGAGTACCTCGAACAGTGGTTGGTGCCCGATAGCTGCACGCATTTTCAAGTCCGGGGCCTGAATTGCGTGTGCGAGAAATGAGCTTTGGCTAACGGCTAACGACTCATATTGCTGATAGAATCTTCGGTCGCTACGCACTCATCTCCCATATCCGAGGCCGATCATGTCCCGCAGCACTTCGCGTATCCAGCGCGCCATTCTCAGCGTCACCGACAAGACTGGCCTCGTGGATTTCGCGCGCCAGCTCTCCGGCCTCGGCATCGAGCTTATTTCTACCGGAGGCACGGCCAAGCTGCTGCGCGAGTCCGGCATCACGGTTAAAGACATTTCCGAACTCACGGGATTTCCTGAAATGCTCGATGGCCGGGTCAAGACGCTGCATCCTAAGGTGCATGGCGGCATCTTGTATCGCCGCGAGAATCCGGCGCATACGGCCGCTGTTGCCGAGCATGGAATTTTGCCGATCGACATGGTTGTGGTTAACCTCTACGCCTTTGAAAAGACCGCCGCGAAGCCGGGCGTGGGGTTTGAAGAATTGATCGAGAATATCGACATTGGTGGACCATCGATGATTCGCTCCGCCGCCAAGAATTTTCATGATGTCGCTGTGGTGACGTCACCAGCCGATTACCCTGCCATTGTTGATGAACTTACGCGCTCCGGCGGTTCGCTTTCCCTCGAAACCAAGTGGCGGCTGGCGCAGAGAGCCTTCGCGACTACCGCCGCTTATGATTCCGCTATCGCGTCAACGCTAGAGAGCATTCCCGACACAAACAATCTTGCGCCGCCGGCAGCTGCGGAGCTTCGCTCCGCTGGACAGCCGGGGGCGGCTGTCCCCACATTATTTCCCCAGAATCTGCGCCTCTCGTTCCAGAAAATCCTCGATCTGCGCTATGGCGAGAACCCGCACCAGAAGGCGGCGATGTATTCCGACGGCTCTGGTGTGGGCGTCGCGAATGCACGTCAGCTTCAGGGCAAGGAACTTTCTTACAACAACATCGTCGACCTGCAGGCCGCTTGGGATCTTGCGCAGGAATTCAACGAACCCGGATTCGATGAGCCTTTTTGCGCCATCATCAAGCACACCAATCCCGCCGGTGCTGCGACCGGCAAGACTCTGGCGGAGGCTTACAAGCGGGCGCTCGAATGCGATCCGGTCTCGGCGTTCGGCGGCGTGATTGGCGTGAACCGTCCGGTCGACGGCGAAGCGGCGGAAGAGATGCACAAGCTTTTTCTCGAAGTGATCGCTGCACCGGGATTCGATGAAGCTGCCAAGGCCCGGTTCGCCAGCAAGAAGAATCTCCGGTTGGTCGAGGTCAAGGCCGCGCCGCAGAAGTGGATTCTCAAGAATGTATCCGGGGGAATCCTTTTGCAAGACGCCGACTCGCGCAGCTTGCAGGACGGTGATCTCAAAGTTGTCACGCAGCGTGCGCCCACGCCTGAAGAAATTCGCGCCCTGCTGTTTGCCTGGAAGGTTTGCAAGCACGTCAAGTCGAATGCCATTGTTTACGCGCGCGAGGGGCAGACGGTGGGCGTCGGCGCGGGACAGATGAGCCGCGTCGATGCAGCGAAAATTGGAGCGATGAAAGCGCAGTTGCCTTTGCAGGGAACGGTCGCTGCTTCCGACGCATTCTTTCCGTTTCCTGACGGCGTGGAGGAAATCGCGAAGGCGGGCGCGACCGCCATCATTCAACCCGGCGGCTCACAGCGCGATCCCGAGGTCATCGCCGCCGCCGATCGATTGGGACTCGCGATGGTTTTTACCGGCGTGCGGCATTTTCGGCACTGACTGGCCTTCTTGCCCCCGCCAAGAATCTTGGGGCAGAAAACCAACAATCAACAATTTCTTTCTTTACCAAACTTGACAATCGACACAATCAAGTTTCCTCGGTCGCTGTACTTCCGCGTTTGAATCCCATCGCACGCCGAGAAGGGTTTTTCCCCAATCCGGCTGAGATCGGGTTAGAATTAAGGAACCCCACCCCCGGCGGTCTTGCATCCAATGGTCATAGTTCCGGGAAGTGCACGAAGCTCTAACGGAAGCGTTCTAATAGAGTCAGGTCGTTAGAGTTAATTCCAGCATTGTCAGGTCGAGCATGAAGAGAATTTTTCGCGCTGTTTTGGTTTTATCGTTGCTCGCAGCGGCTGCGGCCGCGCAGTCTAAGCCGTCGTTCGTCCGGCGCTGGTTCTAAAGCCGCACAGTCCAACCCGGCTGCGACTTCGCCGCGCAAAGTGGATCGTGCCGCCGCCTATTACCACTACACTCTCGCGCACATGTACGAAGAGCAGGTCACGGTCTACGGGCGCAGCGAGCTGGCGAATAAGGCCATGGAGGAATACCGGCTTGCCATTGAGGCCGATCCGTCTTCCGAATTTCTGACCTCGGGCCTTGCCGAACTCTACGTGAAGACCGGGCGCATTCGCGACGCCGTGCTCCAGGCGCAGGACATCCTCAAGCGCGACCCCAACAATCTGGAAGCTCACAAGCTGCTGGGCCGGATTTATCTGCGGTCGCTGGGCGACATGCCCGGTGGCGGCAACGGCAGCGACAACGTGCTCAAGTTGGCCATTGAACAATACGAACAGATCGTGAAGATCGAGCCCGACAATGTTGACGACCATCTTCTGCTGGGCCGGCTCTACCGCCTGGACAATGATTTGCAGAAGGCGGAAAACGAACTCAAGATTGCGGTGAAGCTCGACCCCGACTCGGAAGAAGCGGTTACCACTCTTTCTTTGCTTTACAGCGACGAGGGCGATACAACGCACGCCTCTGCAGGTGCTCAGTTCCGTGCCCGATAAGGGGCGGTCGGCCAAGCTTTATAGCGCACTGGGCGCGACCTACGAACAGCGCAAGGATTACAAGAACGCGATCGGCGCCTACAAGCGCGCCATCCAGCTGGACCGCGACAATCTCGACGCAATTCGTGGCCTGGCAGAAAATCTTTTGAACGATGGCCAGATCGACGCCGCGCTCGATCAGTACAAAGTGATCGCTGACGCTAATCCAGAAGACGCGCAGACCTACCTGCGCATCTCTGAGATCTACCGCCGCCAAGGAAAATACGACCAGGCGCTGGACAGCTTGAAGAAGGCTGAGGCGATGGTTCCCGATGCGCTGGAGGTTCCTTATAACGTCGCGGTGGTTTATGAAGCGCAGGCTCGCTACGATGAGGCCGAAAAATTCTGCAGGATCTGCTGAAGAAAACCGACAAACCCGACAACAACTACTCGCAGGCCGACCGCAACAATCGCGCGATCTTCATCGAACGCCTCGGTATGGTTTATCGCGACCAGGAGAACTATCCGGCGGCGGTGGAAGCTTTCCGCAAGATGATCCCGCTCGGCGACGAGAACGCTCGCACCGGTTATCAGGACGTTATCGATACCTACCGCGAAGCCAAGCAATGGACGGAAGCGACTGCGGTCGCCGAAGAAGCAGTGCAAAAGCTTCCGGGCGATCGCGATCTGCGCATGGTGCTGGACTCTCAACTTGCCGACACAGGCGATGCCTGAAAAGCCGCTGGCTGATGTGCGCTCGATGCTGAAAGGCACGCCGGAAGACCGCGACGTGTATCTGCGGCTCTCCATTATGTATACGCGGCTGCACCGCTGGAGCGATGCCGAAGAGTCTCTCAACAAAGCCGAACAACTCTCGACCAAGGCCGAAGACAAGGAGTACGTCTACTTTCTGCGCGGTTCCACTTACGAGCGGGAGAAGAAATACGACCAGGCCGAAGCTGAGTTCAGGAAAGTGCTGGTGGCCAACCCGCAGAGCGCCGCGACTCTCAACTATCTCGGTTACATGAATGCAGACCGCGACGTGCGACTGGAAGAGTCGCTGAACTACATCAAGCTGGCGGTGAGTCTGGATCCGACCAACGGCGCTTATCTGGATTCGCTGGGCTGGGCTTATTTCAAGCTGGGCAAATATGACCTTGCCGAAGAGAACCTGAACGAAAGCTTCGTTACGGATGGGTTCCGACCCAACCGTGCAGGATCACCTTGGCGATCTTTACCAGAAGACAGGCCGGCTGAAGCTGGCTGCAGCGCACTGGGAGCGCGCCGTCGCAGAGTGGAATAAAACTATAGGCGCGGAATTGGACGGCGATCTGTTCGCGGCCGTGCAGAAAAAACTTGACGCAGCGAGGGTGCGGCTGGCTAAAGAGGGGTCGGGGAATCAATAATCAGTACCCAGTACCCAGTACGATTGTACCCAGTACCTAACAACATTTCTAACAGAAGAGGGTGCTTTTAACTGCGTACTTGGTACTAGGTACTTGCGACTCGCACCTGCTACACTTCGAGAATGCTGGCCGGCTACGCGGTGCAGGTGGAACATTCCCGCGGACGCCGCTTTCCTGAACCGCCCCATCCCTACCGCAACGACTTTCAGCGTGACCGCGACCGCGTCATCCACGCACGCGCTTTTCGGCGGCTCGAAGACAAGACCCAGGTTTTCACGCGCCGTTATTCCGACCATTTCCGTAACCGGCTCACGCACACCATCGAAGTTGCGCAGATTTCTCGCACCGTGGCTGGCGCGCTCGGCCTCAATGTCGATTTAACGGAAGCGCTGGCTCTGGTGCATGACCTCGGCCATCCTCCCTTTGGCCACGCCGGCGAAAAGGCGCTGGACGCCGCTATGCGCTCTAACGGCCTGTTTTTCGATCACAACCTGCACGCTTTGCGCATTGTGGAGGACTTCGAGCAGCGCTACGCGGCTTTTCCCGGGCTGAATCTGACGTTCGAAGTGCGCGAAGGCATCATCAAGCACTCACGCGATTACGACGCGGCAGAGCATCCGGAACTGGCGGAGTATCTGCTCGACCAGCGGCCTCCGCTCGAGGCCCAGCTCATCGACCTTACCGACGAGATCGGTTACAACACCGCTGATCTGGACGACGGCTACGAAGCCCATCTGCTGACGCTCGAACAGATTCGCGCTGACGTGCCTGTCTTCGAACATTTCTTTCGCGTCGTGGAACAGACCTACCCCGATGCTGCCGCAAAGCTGAAATTCAACGAAAGTCTTAAAGGAGTGTTCAATCGCCTGGCCGGCGATCTGATCACGAACACGCAGGCGCGGCTGAAACAAGAAGGGATCGAAACTCTGGACGATGTCCGCCTGCACAAAGAGCGCCTGGCTGCCTTCAGTTCCGAGGTGGAAGAGGAGCGCAAGCAGATCAAAAACTTCCTGCACGAGAATCTTTATTACACTCCTTCTCTCGCCGGGGAAAAAGAAGATGCCGAACGGATCGTCAGCGAACTGTTCGCCTTCTGGATGGAGAATCCTTCAGCCTTGCCGCACTTTTATCAGGAGAAGGCGGGGCAGGAATCTCTGCCGCGAGTGGTCTGCGATTACATCGCGGGCATGACCGATCATTTCATCATTGAACAGTACGAGAGAAACTGCGGCGGAAAAGAGTGATACACTCGCCCGCTGGGGATCGATAGTTTAGCAGGGGGCGTGCCAATGCCTGCGGAGCAAGTAGCCAAGCTGCTTCCGGGAAGCGTGTCGCGTTGCCCTGCAAGAGGGGCGGAACGGCGAGTTCCGAACAGTCCCGGCTTCTACGCGATCTTCGTCGACAGCGCCGACGAACTACCCCCTGCGTTCGCGAAAATTCTGCACGATCAACAGGCCAAACTCATCTACATAGGGATCGCAACAAAATGCCTGCTGACGAGGCTCGTCGAGCAAGACCTGCGTCACCGCAGATCATCCACGTTCTTCCGAAGCCTTGGTGCGGTCTTGAAGTTTAAGCCGCCCGCCGCGTGGCTCAACGGCAGCAATTACAAATTCAGCAAGCCCGACACTCAGGCTATTATCGAATGGATCGACGAACACATATTCGTGCGGTGGCTTTGCATGAAGCCGGCCCCGAGAAAAGTGGAGGAGGAGATGATTGGACTTCTTCGGCCTGTGTTCAACATCATTCACAACCCCACAGCATTGCCTGAGCTGGCGGCCCTTCGGGAGGAGTGTAGAACTCTCGCTAGGCGAGCGCCGTAAGCGAACGCCCGACCTCCCAATCCACGCAGTTTTTATATCAGGTTTGCCAAAATTACCATGCTGGAACCCTTCCCGTTATCCCCACTGCCGGCGGAAGAAGTATAATGGCTTAGATATCAAGCACTTAGCTCGTCAACCTGGGAGCCCGGTTTGGCATCCCACTTGTAATAGAAAGGCAGGCGCCAGAACGATATTGGTGCCTGGATTTTTAGGTGTGCGTTGCGTCAGCGCATGCCGGCAAAGCGGCCACCGCTTGCTTCACGGTCTGTAAGTTTTAGGGGACGCAATTAAAAATCACGCAACACGCCCGTTATGGCGTGAGTGGAGCCCCCGATGCTCCCCCAACTTGGAGGAACTTTATTATGAAACGCCGCATTCTCGTTACTTTGCCGCTGGCCGCAGTGCTTGCGTTTCCGGCCTTCGCGCAAACTTCGTCTTCATCTTCTCAAGATCAGTCAGCCCAGCCGGCCGCATCGCAGACGGCACAGTCCACCGAGACCGCTACCGGCAAGCAGCCTCTGCAACCGCCCAGCCGCGAAGGTTTCTGGGGGCGGGTGAACCCATTTGCCCGCAAGAATTATGTGAAGCGGCAGACCGATCCGATTCGCGATCGCGTCAATGAGTTGGACGATTTGACCGCGGCCAACAGCAAGGATATCAAAGATACCGATGCGCGCGCCCAAGCCGGTATTAAGCTGGTTTCCGACAAGGCCGATCAGGCCGATCAACACGCGATCGACGCCGGCAACAAAGCCACACAGGCGCAGCAGAGTGCGCAGCAGGCCACGACCCGCATCCAAACCGTCGAGACAGTGGTCGGCAACATCGACCAATACAAGGCGTCGAACCAGACCGAGATCCGCTTCCGGCCCGGTCAGACCGTGCTGAGCAAGAACGCGAAAGACGCTCTCGATGAGATGGCGAACGGCGTACAGGGTCAGCGCGGCTACATCATCGAAGTACAAGGCTTCTCTTCCGGCAAGGGACAGATCGCAATCCAGAACTCGCAGAAGATGGCCGAGTCGGTGGTGCGCTATCTGGTGCTCAACCACGACATTCCGGTCTACCGCATCTACCTCGTTGGCATGGGTAACGCCCCCGTCGGTGGTGAGGAAGGCGATGCGAAGCCCAAGCACATCAGCGGCGGACGCGTGGAAATCAGCCTGCTGAAGAACGATCTGGAGCAACTATCCAGCAACTCGTCGGCTCCGATGAGCACTGCGGACCAGCAACAGCAGCCGAAGTAGTCAAACTCAGGGACCGAAAGGCGCCTCGCCTAAGTCCTCCCGGAGAAAGCCCCTCGTAAGCGAGGGGCTTTCTCGTGTTTGTGTACCAACTACTACACCTGTCATTCCGCGCGAAAGGAGGCATCTGGGTTTCTGCCTGCGCCGCCGGGGTCGCCGCCGCAAGCAAACACCCAGATCCCTGGCTTCCGTCTT
>CAVPDX010000005.1:0-143582 GCA_963702775.1 uncultured Acidobacteriaceae bacterium | reverse complement strand
GATTGCATAACGACGTTGGCCCGTCGCGAGTAGATTGGTATGCGACGAACAAGACCAAGGCTCGTGAGAGGAGCCAACGTCATGTTGATTATAGGATGTGATTTTCATCCTGGGTTTCAGCAGGTCGCGATCTTTGACAACTCGAACGGGAGAGATAGAAGAAAAGCGGTTGCAGCACCGGGCGGAGGCGGAGGAGTTTTACCGGTCGCTGGCGGGCCAGGCAGTGCGGGTGGGGATGGAGGCTTGCGGGCACTATCCGTGGTTCGAGCGGTTGCTGGCGGAGTTGGGCATTGAGTTGTGGTTGGGGGATGCGGCGAAGGTGCGGGCGTCGGTGGTGCGGAAGCAGAAGACGGACCGGCGGGACGCGGAGCATCTGCTGGATCTGTTGCGCCAGGATCGGTTTCCGCGGATCTGGGTGCCGAGCCTGGAGGTGCGGGATGTGCGGCAGTTGCTGGTGCATCGGCACAAGCAGGTGCAGGCGCGGACGCGCACCAAGAATCAGCTGCAGGCCATGGCGCTGAGCTGCGGAGTGCAGAAAAAGCGGAAGCTGTGGACCAAAGCGGGGCGGGCGGAGTTGGAGCAGTTGCCCTTGCTGCCGTACGCGGCGGAGCGGCGAAAGCGGTTGCTGGAAGCGCTCGACGGGCTGGAAGCGGAGATCGTCGAACTGGACCGGCGAGTCGCAGAAGAAGCGCGGCAGCGGCCGGAAGCGGTGCGGCTGATGACGCATCCGGGAGTGGGTTCGGTGACGGCGTTGGCCATGGTGCTGACGCTGGGGCCGGCCGAGAGGTTCGGATCAGGCAAGCAGGTAGGCAGCTACTTCGGCCTGATTCCGAGTGAGGAATCCAGCGGCGGGAAACAGCGGCTGGGCAAGATCAGCAAACAGGGCAGTTCCTTTCTGCGCTTTTTGCTGGTGGAAGCGGGACAGACGGCGGCGCAGTTGGATCCGCAACTGAAACGCTTCTATCGCCGCCTGGCGGTGCGCCAGAATCGCAGCGTCGCCAAGGTGGCGGTGGCCAGAAAGTTGGCCACGCGCTTGTACCTGATGTTGCGCGAAGACTGGACGTACGCGCAACTATGTCAGGCCGTCATGCAGGTGAGCCCGAGTCATTCCGTGGTTGGCGAGTAAGGGGCCGACGTTTTGAGTGGGCAGCCTGCCTCCCTGAAAAGTCAGGGAGTTCGAAGTGAGTAATCGTGGGTGCAAGTCCCGAAGAGATGGATGGTGGGACCTGGTGTCCCGCTGCAGGATTGAACAGAGTGACGAGCTTGGTCTGGGAGTCAAAAGCTTTCTACTAGAGCGAAATGGCGCTCCTTCTGGCGTCGACGCCGAAGTGTCGCTACAAAACGCTTGACAGGATGCACCGTCGTTAGAGACGGAATGACAAGGAATTAGTTTGCGCTCGAATGCAGGTGCAAAAGGTACGCCCGGTTGTGTCTGTCCACACATGCCGAGGTGACTTCCATCACATCCGGTTGTGAGTCCAATCATCGCGCCTGAGACGAATCCTGACGTATCAAAGGCTATTGCGCAATTTTCGGGCGCATAGATGGCGGGTGTGGGGCGCAGGGAGCGCGGCTTGTTTAAGGACATCGAACATCTGATCCGGCTGGCGGTTGTGATCGCTATCGCGCTGGTGGCATTCGTGATCCTGCGGGCGGCGGTAGTGCCGCGCAGTTTTGGGGAATACGGCCACTATCGAGGAGACGCAATCGGCGAGATCGCTTCGCGGCCGATTGCGTTTGCTGGACACGATACCTGCGAGGGCTGCCACAGCGACGTTGTGGATCAGAAGAAACTGGGCAAGCATGTGGTGGTGGCTTGCGAGGCTTGCCATGGGGCGCAGGCGAAACATGCGGACGACCCCGGTTCGGTGAAGCCGGCGAAGCTGGACACGGCGGTGGTGTGTGCACGCTGCCACGAGGGCAATGCCGCCAAGCCGAAGAACTTTCCGCAGGTGGTGACGGCCGATCACTCTGGCGGGATGGCCTGCGATACGTGTCATCAACCGCATCATCCGAAGATTGAGGAAGAGAAAGCTACCCCAGCCAAAGCCGAAACGGCGAAGACTGCGACGGAGGGGAAGAAATAATGGAAATCACCCGCCGTCGAATGCTGGTGCTGTTGCCCGCGGCTGCGGTGGCGTGGGAGTTCGTGCGCGCGGGAACTCCCGAGGCATCGCCGAATTACAAGCTGACGGAGCACTGGTGGAGCATGCTGATCGACATTCCCAAGTGCATTGGCTGCGGCAGTTGCGTGCGGGCGTGCGCTGAGGAGAACGACGTTCCGGAAGGCCACTACCGGACCTGGATTGAGCGCTACCACGTGGCGGACTGGAAGATCGAACGGCCGGAAGTGGAATCGCCGGACGGCGGCAAACAAGGCTTTCCGCCCCATGCCGAAGAGGGCGGCAAGAATTTCTTTGTCCCCAAGCTGTGCAATCACTGTGCGGACTCGCCTTGCACACAAGTGTGTCCGGTGGGAGCGACCTTTATTACGCCGGATGGAGTGGTGCTGGTGGACAAGAGTTATTGCCTGGGCTGCCGCTATTGCGTGCAGGCGTGCCCTTACGGGTGCAGGTTCATTAATCCCAAGACGAATACAGCGGAGAAGTGCACGTTGTGTTATCACCGGATTACCAAGGGATTGACGACCGCGTGCTGTGAGGTCTGCCCGACCGGAGCGCGGCAGTTGGCCGACTTGAAGAATCCGAAGGACCCGATTCATGAATTTCTCAGGACGCATGATGTGCAGGTTTTGAAACCTCACATGGCGACCGGGGCGAAAGTTTTTTACAACGGCATGGATGGTTCGGTTCGATAAGTTCAGTTGAGTGTGAGGAGATTCGTGCAGATACCCGTGGAAGGCTTCATGTATCCGAACGAAGTGGAACTCCAGTGGAGCATCCTGATCGTTCTCTATCCGTTTATCACGGGACTGGTGGCAGGCGCGTTCATTCTGGCTTCGCTGGAACGCGTGTTCCGGGTCGATGCGGTGAAGCCGACCTACCGTCTTTCGCTGCTCACCGCGCTGGCTTTTTTGCTGGTGGCTCCGTTGCCGCTGCAGTTGCACCTGGGGCATCCCGAGCGCTCGCTGGAGATGTATACGACGCCGCACCGCTCCTCGGCCATGGCAATGTTCGGCTTTGTCTATCTTTGGTATCTGATGGCCGTGCTGCTACTCGAAATCTGGCTCGATTACCGGCATGAAATTGTGGTGCTGTCGCAGACTACGAGCGGGTGGAAACGTTTCGTTTATCGCGTGTTAACTCTGGGCTCTAATAATGTAAGCGCACGCTCGCTGCGCATCGATGAACGGCTGGGATATTTCATTACGCTGATTGGAATTCCTTCCGCGTTTCTTCTGCACGGATATGTGGGTTTCATTTTTGGATCGGTAAAGGCGAATCCGTGGTGGTCGTCGCCCTTGATGCCGATTGTGTTTGTATTTTCGGCGATGGTGTCGGGGATTGCCACAGTGATGCTGCTCTACATGGTAACGACGCGGCTGCGCGGGAAGCAGATCGATATGCGCTGCCTGGACAAGATCGCGCAATATCTGATGTACACATTCATCATCGATTTCAGCCTGGAGATGCTGGACCTGCTGCAGCGAATCTACGAAGCGGATGAATCGTTCCGCAGCCTGGACTTCATGGTGCACTCGCGTTTGTGGATATCGCAGGTCGTGGTGCAGATTCTACTGGGCACAGTCACGCCGATTGTGCTGCTGGGTTTGATGCAGTTACTCAAGCTTAACGACGTTGCGCGGAAACGGATCTACGCGTTGGCGGGATGCCTGACCGTGATGGGCATTTTTGCTATGCGCTGGAACGTGGTAATCGGCGGCCAGCTTTTTTCCAAGAGTTTTCTCGGATACACGACTTATAAGATGGGCTTCGCTACCCGAGAAGGTTTATTACCCGCGATCATACTCATGATTCTTCCTTTCTTCATATTGTGGCTCCTGGTGAAACTCCTGCCGCCCTGGCCGGAGTCGGCCTTATTGCTGGTTCCGGCACCGCGGCAGTCGGAGCCGGTTGGCGTTCTTGAATAGGAAGTTTTGCGGATAATCCGGATGGCGGCGATGCGGTCGAAATCGTGCACCTCAGGGGCTGAAGCCACTATTTTCGAATGACGGCTTTACGGCGCCCTTCGGCGGGCTTCGCTTGCTGAGGGCAGGCTCAGAACTGAAGCCGCGCGGCCTTTCAAAGCCGTTCTTCCAAAGCCATCCAAAGGTATCCGATGAGTTTCCGAGAGAAGCCCCGGTTTATGGGGT
This sequence comes from uncultured Acidobacteriaceae bacterium, assembly GCA_963702775.1. GTDB lineage: Bacteria > Acidobacteriota > Terriglobia > Terriglobales > Acidobacteriaceae > Sulfotelmatobacter. The sequence goes on along the minus strand of CAVPDX010000005.1, from coordinate 139,309 downwards.
AGATGCGGAGAAGCGAAATGGCCCAAGCTTTCGACGGAATCGCATCGGATGTTGAGCACCTCAGCGAACAGATCCGGGAGTTGGAGCGCCGAGTGTCTACGCTCGAAAATAGAGCTGCAAGTTCAACTCCTGCGCTCGAAGTTTTTGACGCTTCTTCCTCTGCGCCTGTAAAGTCTGCCAGTCTTACCCCGCAGAGATCGCGCACTCCGGAAACGTGGCGGGGCTTTCCCGAGGCGAACGTGTCCTCCGGAGCGCTGCCCGTAATCGGCAAAGCCGTTCTGGCAATTGCGGGAGCATACCTGCTGCGTGCCGTGGCTGAGTCGGGAGTAGTGCCGAAGCTGCCTTTGCTGATGGTTGCGATCGTGTACGCCGGCATGTGGCTGGTGTGGGCGGAGAGGACTCACGCCACGAATCAGTTCGCCAGCGTCACCTACGCAATCACCTCGGCGTTGATCCTCTCGCCTCTCTTGTGGGAATCCACCGTGCGTTTTCAAATCCTATGGCCGAGTTTCACTGCGGCAGTGCTGGTTGCGTTTGTTGTTCTCGCTCTGGCGCTGGCATGGCGGCAAGACCTGCAGGCGATTCCCTGGGTAGCGACCCTGGCGGCGGTGGCCACGGGGCTTGCTTTGATTGTCGCGACTCGCGAGCTGGTGCCTTTTACGGCTGGATTGCTGGCTATAGCGCTGGCTACCGAGGCGGCGGTTTGCCTGGGACGGCGGGTCACTATGAGAGTGGTGCCGGCGATTGCCGCGGACCTCGCAGTGTGGTTGCTCGTCTATCTGATGACTTCCCCCGAGGGCGTGCCGCCGGATTACCCCGCTGTGAATGCGAGCACGATCACCGTGCTGTGCCTGGCGCTGCTTGCCATCTACGGGGGAAGCATTGGGGTGCGGTGCTTCGGGCTGCGTCATGAGATTACGATCTTTGAAATTGCGCAGGGAGTTGTGGCATTTGTGCTGGCGGCCTTTGGAACTCTGCGGGCAAGCCCGCAAGCCGCGCCGGCGCTCGGCGGTTTTTTCCTGCTGATGGCGCTGGCCTGCTACTGGGGCACACTTTCGCGGTTCCTGGGGGACGCGCACCATCGAAATCGCCGAGTGTGCGCGACCTACGCGGTGGCTCTTCTGTTGGCGGGGTGCTTGCTCCTCTTCCCGGTTGACTTTCAGGCGCCATTCTTGTGTGTGGCAGCCGTGACGTCGGCCTTCCTGTATGTCCGCACGGGCAAGCTCACGCTGGGCATGCACGTATCCTTATATCTGGCGGCGGCGGCGATTCTCTCCGGCCTGTTGAATTTCGTTGGGAACGCTATGGCCGGAAGCGTGCCCTCTACGTTGGGCGCAGTCGGATGGGTGGGCACAGGCTCGGCCGGATTTTGCTATGCCATCGGATTGCGCGCTTTAACCGATCGTCAGGTTGGCGATCGTCATTCCGATGACCAAGGGGCTGAGCGGTTGAGGCCGCGTCTGCTGTGGGTCGTCCCGTTGCTACTCGTGGCGGGCGTGCTCGCGGCGCTGGCGGTGATGCTGATTGCGAAGCTGGGTGCGGCGGACGGTTTGCTGAAGGCTTCGCATCTTTCGGTGGCGCGGACCATGGTGATTTGCCTGATCGCTCTGCTGCTCGGCTTCAGCGGCGCGCGTTGGAAGCGTGCGGAGTTAGTCTGGGTTGCGTACGTCGCCATCGCGTTGGGCACGCTCAAGCTTCTGTTTGAGGATCTTCGTTTCGGCAATGCTGCGTCCCTGGTGGCATCGCTTTTGTTTTACGGTTTGATCCTGATTGTGATTCCACGGCTGACGCGATTGGGGCGGGAGTCGGCCTAATCTTGACGCGCCATGCGCGTGGGGCGGGCCTTCGAGGCCTGCGCTTTAACCCCTGCGGGAGAGAACTGACCTTCGAAAGAAATCGTGGGTCTTTAAGCGTCTATTTAGTAGGCGGCGGGAAGAAGTTTGACACTGTTTTGCAATGACTCTTAGAATCAAAAGGTTGGGCGTTGCCCAAGGATGTTCGTTTCGGTCCGCGCCCCGAGGGCTTCTGCTTCGGCAGGCCCGTCCCATTGTTTATCTCAGTCCAATGGTTATTCAGCCTGTGTTTTCCAGTTTGGTTGGCAGGTGGCGGCGTAGCTTAGCTGGTTAGACGACGGTCTCATAACAGGCCGAAAATCAACGACTTGCTTCGTTTTCAATCAGTTAACTTCGGATTCGAGGGCGATTTTGACGAATTTTTCCGCACCGCCCGGAACTTCAATGCAACGCCCTAAGCAACGAGTCTAGTGAATCAGTAGGGATTCGGAAGTAGCCCCGCTCGTTCTATATAAGTTTTTATATACAAAGGTCCCGTGATCTGCTAGATTGCCGTTGTGAGCCGAGCTTCCCCGCCTGACGTGCAGTTTGAGGGTAATGCTAGAGAGATCATCCGGGGCTTTCCAAAAGACGTGAGGCAAAATTTTGGCGGCGAGTTGCAGCGCGTACAGGAGAATGAGCACCCCCTCGACTGTGGTTCTATGACACCTGTTTTGCGTGGGGTATTTGAATTACGTGATGAGGATCAGGATTTCTGGTATCGAGTGCTGTACTTTAAGACCGAGGGTGTTGTTTACGTTCTTCACTGCTTCAAAAAGAAAACCAACAAAACTTCGCAGAATGACATCAACATTGCACGTAATCGCTTGCGCGATTTGAAGGCAAGATTAGCACAACAAAAGAGATAAACATGAAGTTTGGAAATGGAGATAAATTGGCATGGGCAGGAACGTTTTTGAAGATTTGGGATTTTCAACTGAGGAAGCAGCAGCTTTGAAACTCAAGACTGATCTACACACCAAGATCGTGAGGTGTGCAGGCCGATACTCCCAAGGACAACTCCAAACAATCTTAGATGAATCGCAGCCGCGTGTCAGTGATCTGTTGCGCGGCAAAATAGCAAAATTCAGTTTGGAAATGTTGGTGATCTACGCGGAGAAACTGGGGTTACACACTGAAATCAGAACCACAGCACCTAAGAAGCAAGCACGCGCACGACGGGCTGCCGCCGGCCTCGCGCATCTCGTGCTATAAACCGTGTGCAAGAACCCTAGTGAATAAGGGAGACGCACAGCGGCGACAGTTGCAGGAAACGAATGGAGCCTTCCTCAGAGCAAATAACACCGCCGTCCGCCATCGTAAGAACAGGGGCGCGCTATCCGCCCTTGATGCTCGCGAAAAGCTCACTCTCGCAGGCGCTCAATGCAACGATTCTTTGGTAACATGTCAGTAAGTTGTTTGTTTTCAATCGTGGCGGCGTAGCTCAGGTGGTTAGAGCGACGGTCTCATAATCCGTAGGTCCGTGGTTCGAGTCCACGCGCCGCCACCAAATCCCTCGACAACTTTATGCGATCGTGGAAGCGGCTTTAGTCAGCGGGCCTGGGACGCTTGCAGCGTGATTGTTTCTTAGAAGCTGCTCCGCGGCCTCGGCAGGGGCGGGCTTCGAGTAGAGGTAGCCTTGAGCGAGTTCGCAGCCAATATCCTTGAGCAGGTCTACTTGCGCTTGCGTTTCCACGCCTTCCGCCACGACCTTCAGGTGAAGACCGTGGGCGAGCATGACAATGATGCGAACGATTTGCTGGGTTGCCGGGTCGGTGTCCATGCGCGAGATGAAAGCGCGGTCGATCTTCAGCGAGTCCACGGGGAAGCGCTGCAGGCGGTTCAGCGACGAGTAGCCCGTACCGAAGTCGTCGATATCGAGATGAACGCCGAGCGCTTTTAACTCGGTCAACACGACGGCGGACCTCTCGGCATCGGCCATGGCGATCGTCTCCGTGATCTCCAGGTTGACACAGCGAGGATCCAGTCCAGTTTCCTGCAGCGTATTGCCGATCTGTGAGGCCAGCTCAGGTTGCGCGAACTGCTTGGGCGTGATGTTTACATTGATCGTGAGCGGCGGATCGGATGGAAAAAGTGCCTGCCAAGTGCGGATTTGCCGGCAAGCGTCGTAGAGCAATTGACGGTTGATAGGCAAGATGATGCCCGTCTCGTCCGCAACTGCGATGAACTCCCCCGGCATGACCAGACCTTCGGGACGCTGCCAGCGACTGAGCGCCTCAAAGCCTACGATCCGGCCGTTGTTCAGAGATACGATGGGCTGGTAGTAAACGCGAAACTGATTCAACTCGAGGGCTTTGCGCAGGTCGGTTTCGAGCTGCAGGCGCTTGATGGCGCCGGCATGCATGGCATGGTCGAACACTTCGCAGCGGGCTTTGCCGGTGCTCTTGGCACGATACATGGCGATCTCAGCGTCGCGGAGGACGTCCTGTGCCTCGGCCCCGGCGTTGCCGCTGAAAGCAATGCCGATGCTTACCGTCAGCACAATCTCCTGACCATTCAAATCGAACGGAACGGCCAGTTTCTGCTGAATGCGCTCGGCGACCCGAATGGTGTCGCTGGGATCGTGAAGTTCCTCGAGCAGCACAGTGAATTCGTCGCCGCCGGGCCGGGCCAGCGTACTCTCGTTTGCGAGGGGCTCGGCGGCGTGACCCAGGCGGGGACGCGCAACAACGTCGGCGCCGCGGAGGCTGAGGGTCAAACGCTGCGCGATCTGGATCAGCAGAGCGTCACCGGCTGGATGACCCAGACTGTCGTTGAAGACTTTGAATTCGTCAATGTCGATGAACAGCACGGCGAATCTGAAGTCCGCGTGCCGCCGCGAAAGAGTAATCGCGCGTTGCAACCGGTCGAGAAAAAGTGCGCGGTTCGGCAGATTGGTCAAGCCGTCATGGAACGACTGATGAGCCAGTTGCTCCTCAGCCCGCTTCCTCTGGGTGATGTCGCGGTTCACAATCACCAGCCCTTCGGTCTCTCCTTTGGGGCCGCGAATGGCGCTGGCAGTAGACTCAACAAAACGCCAGGAACCGTCTTTATGGCGAATGCGATATTCGAGCCGTTCTCCCCGGCCTGTGTTCCGGGCTTTCTCCGCCGCCTCGAGCACACGCGCACAGTCATCCGGATGGATCTGGTCCATTGACGATGTTGCCGCTAATTCTTCCGGACCGTACCCCAGAATGTTTTGATATGCGGGACTGTTATAGAGGCGCTTTCCGTCGCGGTCGATCACAGCAATCATGTCCGCGGCATTTTCTGTAATCAAATGAAAAAGGTGTTCGCGCTCCGCCAGTTGGCGGCGCATGCGCTGCAACTCCCTCTGCTGGTAGAGGGTGTAGATATCGAAAAGCAGCACGAGAGCGGCCAGTCCGCGAACCCACTCTCTTAGATTTACGGAATAGACGTAATCGTTTGGTAAGTGGAAACCAGTGAAGGTTAAGGAAAGAATGCCGAATGTAAGAACCAGAGTTACGGCTACGGCGGATCCCCAAAGCCACCACTCCCGGCCCTCGACTCGGCGCAAACCGAGAATTGAAGGGGGCTTCGTGCCCACGGACAGAGATTGTTCACTCACAGCGACGGCGGGGTGTTCACTTTCTTGGAGAAATAAAATCGGGGGGGATAGATTGAATTCTAGACCAGGAGCAATCGATAGAAAGTTACCAAAGTTTGACGTTCGTTCTGTGCCCTCCCTTTTTGCGCTCGCCCAAAAAGTTGTGTTGAAGTTAGTAATACCCGGCATTACGAAAGTTTCCCGCCTGACTTACAAATCGCTGTCACGAAACCTGTTAGCTGTTTATCCTTAAGTTCGAGGGCATCTCGTGCTGGCGGCTGAAGCAGCGCGGAGGGACCCGTACCAACTGTCACCTAATGTCCGCCGGCGCACACTCGTGGAAGGGCCTGTCTTTCGGCGCAGCGACTTTCATCGCTCTGGTGATTGTCGCGGGCTTGGCGTGTCTGCTTCAGGGTGCGATCCACCAAAGCAGCAAGAACATCGCGGAGTTCATTTGCTACCTGGGCGTCGCGATTTTGGCATCACGGCTGCGCGTCACTCTGCCCGGCATCACCGGTACGCTGTCGGTGAACTTCCTGTTCATTCTGGTGGGGATCGCTGAGCTGAGCTATTCCGAGGCGATTACTCTGGGCGCCATCTCGATGCTGGCCCAATGCTGGAACCCAAGCCGGCCCAGCGCGATCCAGCTAACATTCAACGTTTGCGCGGGCTCACTTTCGACCGCTCTGGCTTATCTCGTCTTTCACAACCCGCTGGCGAACATGCTCATCGACAACCGCCCTCTGGTTCTGTGTCTGGCGGCCTCGACCTACTTCATCGTCAATGCCGGATGTATTGCGGTAGTGATTTCGTTCAGCGAAGGCAAGCCTCTTCGTACGATCCTGGTGGATTGCTATTTCTGGTCTTTTCCGTATTACCTGGTGGGAGCCGGTATTGCGGGCGCGATTTCCTGGTTCAATCGAGCCTTCAACTGGGAGACCTCGCTTCTATTTGTCCCCGCGATTTATCTCATCTATCGCTCCTACCGTCTTTATCTGGGCAAGTTGGAAGATGAGAAGCGGCACGTCGAGGAGATTGCGAATCTGCACCTGCGAACTATTGAAGCCTTGGCCCTAGCCATCGAGGCCAAGGACCAGACCACCCACGATCACCTGCAGCGGGTTCGCGTATACGCCATCGAGTTGGCCAAGGAGCTGGGCCTGAAGGGGGAAGAACTGGAGGCCCTGCATGCCGCCGCGCTCCTGCATGATATCGGCAAGCTGGCGGTGCCGGAACATATCATCGCGAAGCCCGGCCGCTTGACGCCGGAAGAATTCGAGAAGATGAAAATTCACACCGTGGTGGGAGCGGAAATCCTGGAGCGCGTGCGCTTTCCCTATCCCGTGGTGCCGATCGTGCGTGCCCACCACGAAAAATGGGATGGGACCGGTTATCCCTTCGGATTGAAAGGAACGGCGATCCCCATCGGTGCACGCATTCTGTCCGCCGTCGACTACCTCGACGCTCTGGCTTCCGACCGGCAATACCGGCGTGCCATGCCGCTGGATGACGTGATGCAGAAGCTTGCGGCCGAGTCCGGCAAGGCGTTCGATCCTCGAGTGGTGGAGGTTCTGCAGAAGCGTTACCGCAGTTTGGAGAAGCTGGCCTTGGCGCAATCGGCGGCTGGAGGCAGCCTGGCCCTGCCCGCCGAGGTCAAGATGGAACGCAGTCCCGCGCCCGATGCTGGATTTGAAAACGCGACCGCATCGGATTCACCGGGGCGGGAAGCAACCTTTCTCTCCTCGATCGCGGCCGCGCGCCAGGAGGCGCAGTCTTTGTTTGAGTTGAGTCAGGATCTGGGAGCGTCGCTCAGCCTGGGCGAAACGCTCTCAGTTTTCTCCGTGAAACTCAAGCCCATGGTGCCCTACGACGCGATTGCCATTTACATCCTGCGCGATGGCATCTTGATCCCGGAATATGTAAATGGCGACAACTACCGTTTGTTTTCCTCTTTGCGGATTCCAGTCGGAGACGGGCTTTCGGGCTGGGTGGCGCAGAACAAGAAGCCGATCGTGAACGGAAATCCCTCGGTAGAGCCGGGCTACCTGAACGATCCCGACAAGTTCAGTACGTTGCGTTCAGCCCTGGCCCTGCCTCTCGAGGGAGTTGGCGGCGTGATTGGCGTTCTCGCTCTCTATCGCGCCGAGAAGGATGCGTTTACTTCCGATCACCTGCGCATACTTCTGGCCGTAAGCGGCAAGATGGCCCTGGCCATCGGGAATGCTCTCAAGTACCAGCAAGCGGAAAGCTCCGCCACTACGGATTATCTTACTGGCCTGCCCAATGCCCGGTCGCTGTTTCTGCAACTGGACCGTGAACTGGCCCGCTGCAAGCGTGACAAAACCTCGCTGACTCTGATGGTCTGCGACATGAACGGTTTCAAGAAGATCAACGACCGTTTCGGGCACCTAGAGGGAAATCGGGTACTGCGTCTGTTTGCCCAGGCGCTGAAAGATAGTTGCCGCGAGTACGACTATGTGGCGCGAATGGGCGGAGATGAATTCGTAGTGATTGCCCCAGGGCTCGCTGTTATCGATGCTGCCAAGAGAGTCGAGCAGATTCGTCCTCTGGCCAAGCAAGCGGGGTTCGATGTTTGCGGAGAAGACATTCTCTCGCTGAGTGTTGGGGTGGCCGTGTCGCCGGACGACGGCAATGACGCGGAGCAGCTTCTTACCCAGGCTGACCGCCGCATGTATGTGGAGAAAGAAAAGCATCCGTCGCGAAAAGACCAGCGGCTGCATGCGCGGATGGACTGCCGGCTGACCATCGAGTTGCAGCCTCAGGGCGGCGGACCCATCTTCGGCAATCTGATCGACATCAGCCTGGGCGGCTGCTACGTGGAGACCAGCGTCATCCTGACTCCCGGTTCCAACGTGAAAATCGTCTTTTCCATTGACAACGCCGACACCAAAGGCGCTTTGAGCGCGGAAGGCAGGATCGCAAGAATCCATCCCGGATCGGGAGTCGCGGTGCAGTTCAATGAGATGAGCCGAGAGTCGCGGGAAAAGATGTACCGCATTCTGGAGTTCGTTCAGAACTCGACCACGGTCTACAACGACCGCTACTTGCAAAATATCCAGCGCTAACGTCAGTGGTCCATGGCCAGTGGCTTTAAGGTTTGTCATCCCGAGCCCAGCGAGGGATCCTGGTTCTTGCCGGCACGACCGTTGTCGACGCTCCGAGCAAACACCAAGATCCCTCGCGTCGCTCGGGACGACAAACTCTAAAGCCACTGACCACTCTGACGCTTGAAGCCCGATCCCGTCGCCCTTACACTTAAAGAATGCACGCTCACGTTCATGGCGCCGGCGGTCCCAAGCGAGTACTGAAGATTTCGCTGGGCGTGACCCTGGGCTACATCGTGCTGCTGGTGGTAGCCGGGGTACGTGCTCATTCGCTGGCCCTGCTCTCAGAAGCTGGACACAATCTCTCTGACTTTCTGGCTCTGCTGTTGTCTCTGGTTGCAGTTTATTTACAATCGCGCCCGGCGAGTTCCACCAAGACCTATGGCTACCATCGCGCGGGGGTGCTCGCCGCACTGGTAAACGCCGTGTCGCTGGTGGTAGTTGCGTTCCTAATTTTTTATGAGGCCTTCCGCCGCTTGCAGCATCCCGAGCACGTGCAGGCCGCAGTGATGATGTGGGTAGCCGCGGCCGGCGTGCTGATGAACGGGGTGATCGCGATGTTGCTGTACCGTTCCGGCCGGGGTTCTGGAAACGACGTGAACATCCGCAGTGCGCTGCTGCACGAAGTGGGCGACACGCTTTCGACCGCCGCCGTCATCGCCGGAGGCTGGGCGATTCTGATCACGGGGGACAACTGGATCGACTCCGCGCTTTCGTTTGGAATCGGAGCGCTGATCCTCTGGTCAGGCTTCGGCATTGTGCGCGAGACGCTGAACATCCTGCTCGAAGGCACGCCGCGCGGCGTGAAGCTCGAACTGGTCGCGAGCGCGATCCGCTCCATCGAAGGCGTCAACGACGTGCACGATCTGCACTGCTGGAGCATCGGCTCGGAAACCCGCGCGCTCTCCTGCCACATTGCGATTGCCGACATTCCGCCGTCGGTCAGCGAGCGCATCCTGCGCGATGTGAAAGAGTGCCTGCATCACGACTTCCGTATCGACCACACCACAATTCAGTTCGAGCACGTGGAGTGCGAAGTGGCGCACGGCTGTGTGATTCCGGTGGGCGAGAGCGAAGAGCATCAGCACCACAGCCACTGAAAACACTTGCTCCATTCTCGACGGCAGTTCTCCGCGTTCTCCGCGATTCAGGCTTTTTCGCTTGAAGTCTGCTCCTCGTAAATCTCGCGCACCCGTGCAATCGTATCCGCCTCTTCCGGCGTCTTGTCCGGCCGCAGTCGGGCGATTCGCGGGAAGCGCAGCGCGTAGCCGCTATCGTGCCGGTCCGACAGCATCATGTTATTGAAGGCGACCTCCAGTACGATCTTCGGCTCGACCGTCCGCCGGAAGCCCTGATCCTCAATTGTGTGCTCGAGAAACCACTTCGTCATCTCGGCGATCTCGATGTCCGTAAGCCCTGAATACGCCTTGCCGATATTGACCAGCCGGTCTACATCCCACACGGCGAACGTGTAGTCGCTGAGCACGCCGATGCGCTTGCCGTGACCGTACTCGACCGCTGTCACCACCACGTCGAGCGTAGCCAGTTCGCGCTTCATTTTCAGCCACGATTTGCCGCGCTTTCCCGGCGTGTAACCCGAGTCGAGGTCTTTGATCATCAATCCTTCGTTGCCACGTGCCTGCGCAGCCGCGAACAGTTCTTCCAGTGCCTCCGGCGAAGCCGCGCGAAACACGGGGGCGCGGAGGATGGTGCCGATAACCTCGCTTTCCTCCATCCCGAAGCTCAATCGGCCTTGCAAATTCCTTGCCCTTCTCCGTGTCTCTGTGCCTCCGTGGTGGATTCTGCGTTTGAGCAGCTCATCCAAAATCCGTGCCCGCTCCCGCAGCGGACGATCGATCAGCAAATCCCCGCCCGCGTACAGCACGTCGAACACAAGATAAGCCACCGGAATTTCGCGTAGCATACGGTCGCTGACTTTCTTCCTTCCCAAGCGTTGCTGCAGCACGCTGAACGGACGCGATCGTCCCGCCTGCTCCCACGCCACAATCTCGCCATCGAGAATCACACTCTGCGGCAAGCCCGCCAGCGCTTCGGGCAATTCCGGAAAAGACTCGGTGATCTCATCGCGCGTGCGCGAAAAAAACTTCACCTCGCCCTCCCCAACGTGCGCCTGCGCCCGAATGCCGTCATACTTGTCCTCGACAGCGGCGTCTGTGAAGTAACTCAACCCCTCCTCAGCCGATTCAATCGGACTTGCCAGCATGAATCCCAAGGGATGAAACAACCGCATTTTCGCTTCGGCCAGTCTGCCCTCGACCGCCAGTCGCACCGTCTCGCCGATATCGCCCAGCAGCATGTTCGCCCGCTGCACCCGTTCTAGCGATCCCGCCAGCGTGGCTCCGTAAGCCTTGGCAATCGCCTCCTCGACCAGGCTCTCCTTCAGCCCAATCCGCAAATCGCCGGTCACGATCTTCACGACGTACTTGGCTTCGAGCGGCGTCGCCCGATCGAGCAAATCGCGCACCAGCGCACTCTTCGCCGCAGGCCCGCGCACCGTCGCGATCCGCCGGAAAGCGACAGCAACTTCGAGAACGCTCAAGCCTTGCCCGGATCGCTCCGGCAATAATTCTCCCGCCACGGCACCCAAGTCGCCGTGCTTGCGATAGGCAGCGGTCAGCGCGGCTTCGCTTTGGCCGGAAACCTCCGCCACGACGCGCCGCAGCAGCGAGCCGCCGACCTGCAAAGTCGTCTCCTCCCACGCGGGAAATGCCCTCCCCGAGAGAAACACCGCCGACACCGCCGCCTCGTCGGCCGCTCGCAACTTTAGGTAGTCGGCGACGATTGCCGTCTTCTGCAGCTTCTTAGGGGTAGCGGCAATCGCCTCGCAACATTCGGCAAGCTTTCGCATGAAGCCTCAAAGAGAGTTCGACAAGATGAAGATAGCGTACCGCGAATAGAGTTGGAGCCGTGTGATAACCTAATATTTGGCGCTTTCTCGCGCCTGGAGCATCTAAACACCGTGCGTTTTCTGCTAAATTATCTGCGTTTTCTTGTGGCCGTGCAGCTTCTGCCCGCGCTTGAAAGTGGCGAAGAAACGCTCGTCGGCGGACAAGCCGTCCTTGAGGGTGTGATGATGCGTTCGCCGCACGCCTGGGCAATCGCCTGCCGCAGGCCCTCGGGCGAAGTGGTCACGATGCGCGAACGGCTTGAACGTCCTTCGGAAAAGCATAAATGGATGGGATGGCCCATCCTCCGGGGAGTAATGACGCTCGGTTACGCCATGTCCCTTGGCTACCGTGCGCTGCGGTTCTCCGCCAACGTAGCGATCGAAGAAGTAATGCAGAGTGAAGCCGCTGCCGTCAAAGATGTGGACACAGCCTCGAGCCAAGTGGAGACAGGCGCGCCGCTAAAGCGAAGCGAGGCGGAATCGTCCCAGGCGCAACCGTCTAAATCGCAGAATCGCGAGAAAGCCGCCACCATCAGCGGATGGCTGGCCGCAGTCAACGTCATCATCTCGCTGGCCTTCTTTATTTTTATGTACAAATACCTGCCGCTTCTGGCGGCCACGGAACTCAAGAAGGCGAATCCCGCGCTGGGCGGCCAGATCATCTTCAACCTGGTCGATGGCGCGATCCGCCTGATCCTGTTCCTGCTGTTCATCTGGGGAGTTTCGCTGTTCCCCGACATTCGCCGCGTCTATCAGTATCACGGAGCCGAGCACAAAACCGTCTTCGCCTTCGAGAACGGCGACCCGCTCGAAACCGCAGCCGTGCAGAGGTATTCGACCTTCCATCCCCGCTGCGGCACCAGCTTTCTGATGACCGTGATGCTGATCTCGATTGGCTTCTACATGCTCATTCCGTTTACGACATTCTGGGCGCGTTTTGCGTCGCGCGTCGCGCTGCTGCCATTGATTGCCGGCGTGTCCTACGAAATCATCCGCTTCGCCGCCAAGCATCGCGGTTCGCTCTTCGCGATGATGACCGCTCCGGGCCTCTGGCTGCAGCGCATCACTACTCAGCCTCCATCCGACGAGATGGCTCAATGCGCCATCACAGCGCTCGACCGGGCCATGGAGTTGGAAAAAGAGCATGGTGGCGAGCTGGTCATTGCCTAGGGGGCTCTCGCCCCGAATAGTTCTCAGTTCTCAGAGAAAACCCATAAAATGAGTTCCATACGGAGAGGTCCCTGAGAACTGCGCCGGGAGTTGAGGGCTGAACTTTTAACTGAGAACCGAGAACTGATGTTTGAACGATTGGACCAAATCGAAGCCCGTTACGAAGAGTTGACCAATGCTCTCGCCTCGCCGGATATCGTCAACGATTCGGCGAAATACCAGAAGACTGCCAAGGCGCACAGCGAGATCGCGCCTATCGTCGAGAAGTATCGCGAATACAAGGATCTGACGCGAGGCATCGCCGAGAGTAAGGCCATGCTCGCCGACGAAAAAGATCCCGAGATGCGCGCCTACGCACAGGAAGAACTCAGCAAGCTGGAGCCCCGCGTCGCATCCGTCGAAGAGGAATTGAAAGTCCTGCTGCTGCCCAAGGATCCCAACGACGAAAAAAACATCATTCTCGAAATTCGCGCCGGCACCGGCGGAGATGAAGCTACACTCTTCGCCGCAGAAATCTTCCGCATGTACACGCGTTACGCTGAGACGCAGCGCTGGAAGGTCGAGGTGCTCTCTTCCTCGGAATCGTCGGCCGGCGGCTTGAAAGAAGTCATCGCCATCATCGAAGGCAACCGCGTTTACTCCCAGCTCAAATATGAAAGCGGCGTACACCGCGTGCAGCGCGTTCCCGCCACCGAGCAGCAGGGACGCGTCCACACTTCGGCCGTCACCGTCGCCGTGCTGCCTGAAGCCGAAGACGTCGACATCAAGATCGAAGCCAAGGATTTACGCATCGACACCTTCTGTTCTTCCGGTCCGGGCGGGCAGTCGGTGAATACAACGTACTCCGCCGTGCGCATCACGCACATTCCCACCAACACGGTGGTGAGCTGCCAGGACGAGAAGTCGCAGATCAAGAACCGCGAAAAAGGCATGCGCGTGCTGCGCTCGCGCCTCTACGAAATTGAAATGGAAAAACAGCAGCAGGCGCTGGCCAAGGAGCGCAGGGCGATGGTGGGCTCCGGGGATCGCAGCGAGAAGATCCGCACCTACAACTTCCCGCAAAACCGCCTCACCGATCACCGTATCGGATTCACCATCCACCAACTCGAACAGGTCATGGACGGCAAGCTCCAGCCGCTGATCGAAGCGCTCACCACGCACTACCAGGCGGAAAAGCTGAAACAGGAAGCCGCCAGCGTTGTCTGAAGGCAGGTCGTGGCCGACCGTTTGCCGGCTACCACACGACACGAATGCCCGCTGTTCGCAGAATACCAGCAGCATGAAGTCGGCGGTCCCGTGTAACGAGTTCAGCGTTCAAACGAACAGCCGTTGCAGCGATGATACGGTCCGGCATATCTGGAACGATGTCTCGCGGGATTGTTCTGAGCGCTTCTGCAACCGCGGTGTCCAGAGGCGCAACGACCAGGCTTCGCGCTGGATCCTTTAAAGCTTCTGCCAGTCTATTCAGCGCCGCCGAGGGCAACCTACCGCGTTCAGTCAAATAGACGATCTCCACTAAAGAGATCGCTGAGATGAAAACATCGTCCCCGTTCCGCTCAGCGGTTTGAATCACAAGTCGTGCAACCGTCGAAAGTTCATCTGAGCCGGAGAGGTACCAGATCACGGCGTGAGTATCTAGAACTACGGCCATCAGGAAACGTCCCGGGGAAAATCCTCCCACATCTCACGACGTGATTTCGCGATGTCCTTATCGCTGACCTTGACGTCGAGATCCGCCCAGAGGCCTAGGAGGCTGAGCCGGGGCTTGCCCTCCGATCGGTGTTGCAGGCTGGCTACAAAGGCAAGAACTTCCTGCTGCTTCTGAGGAGGCAGTTCGCGAAGCATTTCGAGCACTTTTTCTACGACTGTCATCCCGGCTTGTGGCGATCCCAAATGATTATACTGTGCATGACAAACAGGGGTTGAACCCTAGGACGAACAATCGCAATGGACAACTTGAACTCGACTCTCGCCTCGGCCCTCGCCGACCGCTACACGGCGAACGCCGCCCGAGTCCGCGAGCTAGCCGCGCCTCTGACCAACGCCCAGTTCTGGCAAAAGCCCCTCCCCTTCGGAAACAGCTTCGGCCACCTCGTCCTGCACCTCACCGGCAATTTGAACTACTACATCGGTGCACAGATCGCGAACACCGGCTACGTCCGCGACCGTCCGCGCGAATTCAAAGACCCAAACCCTCCCTCAAAAGAAGAGGCACTCAAACGCTTCAATGATGCCGTGGACTTGGTGCTCAAGACGATCTGCACGCAATCGCCCGCCCATTGGTCAGCGGAATACTCAGGAGTCGGCACCGATGCGAAGAACCGACTCGCCATGGTAGTGCAGTGCGCCGCCCACATGCAGCACCACATCGGCCAGATGATTTACCTCAGCCACGAGTGGCAGAGAAAGGCCGAGAGTGGATCGAGATGAAATCGAGCTGTCTTGATTTTGTTGTCTCCGTGTCGGAGGCTGCCAGCGACGTCGAAGGGCGTCTCAGTAGTGAAATGGCTTTGTGCATCTAAAACAAATGTTGACCGCTGCTGTTCCGCGTCTAAGTAAGGAGCAAGTTCCGTCTCCCCGCATGAATGCGGAGCTTCTCCTGATGTTTACTCTCAGCTGCGATCGCGCCTACCTCTACGCGCATCCCGAACGAGAACTCACCGGTGATGAGCAAAGCCGCTATGAATCCGCGCTCGCCGAGCGCGCCCGTGGCGTGCCGGCGCAGTACATCACCGGCCACCAGGAATTCTGGGGCATGGATCTCATCGTCACGCCGGCCGTGCTGATTCCGCGCCCGGAGACTGAGCATGTGATTGAGACCGTGCTGGAACTGCAAAAGTCGGCAGCCGGATACCGGCAGCCGGATACCGATAGCCGGACCCCGGATGCCGGATGCCGCATTCTCGACGTCGGCACCGGCTCCGGCTGCATCGCGCTGGCTCTCGCGAAAGAATTGCCCAACACCGAAATCCACGCCACCGACATCTCCGCCGCCGCGCTCGAGATCGCGCACATCAATGCTGCCCGTCATCAACTTGATTCCCGCATCCAATTCCACGAAGCCCATCTTCTCGCAGGTTTTGAGGACAACTCTTTCGACTTCATCGTCTCCAATCCGCCTTATGTCGGCGAATCGGAAGAAGATCAAGTTCAACTCGAAGTCCGCAAGTTCGAGCCGCGCAGCGCCATCTTCGCTGGCCCCACGGGAACTGAAGTCATCGCACGCCTGATTCCGCAAGCCCACACCGCACTCAAGCCTGGCGCTTGGCTGATCATGGAAATCAGTGGGACGATCGCGGAAGAAGTGAGGCGGCTACTGCGGAATTGGAACGAAGTACAGATCCGGCCGGATCTGCAATCGATCCCACGCGTCGTGCAGGCGCGGAAGTAGCTACCGCGGCACACTCGCCGGTAGGATTTCTTCCACATCCACAATGCTCGTCGGATATTTGCCGGTGTAGCAAGCTGAGCAATAGGAAGTCTTCTCTCCTTCGCCGCAAGCTTTCTTGAGTCCCTCCAGCGAAAGGTAGGCGAGCGAGTCCGCGCGAATGTACTGGCGAATCTCGTCGACCGATTTATTGGCGGCGATGAGTTGCTTCTTCGAAGGCGTGTCCACGCCGTAATAGCACGGCGAAATCGTGGGCGGACACGAGATGCGCATGTGCACTTCCTTCGCCCCGTTGCTGCGAATCATGCGCACGATTTTGCGGCTGGTGGTACCGCGCACAATCGAATCGTCAATCAGCACTACACGCTTGCCTTCGAGCAGCGAGCGCACAGGATTCAGCTTAAGCTTCACACCGAAATCGCGCACGCTCTGGCTCGGCTCGATAAATGTGCGGCCCACATAGTGATTACGAATCAGACCGAAGCGAAACGGGATGCCGCTCTCAGCCGCGTAACCTACGGCTGCGGTCACGCCCGAATCCGGCACGGGGACCACGAGGTCGGCCTCCACCGGGGCTTCGCGCGCCAACTGCCGTCCCAACTCTTCGCGGCTGGTTTGCACCGCGCGGCTGAACACCGTGCTGTCAGGCCGCGAAAAGTACACGTGCTCGAAGATGCAACTCGACTGCGGCGCGGGCGCCGAATAAAAACGCGAGCTGATGCCTTCTGGCCCAACAACAATTAACTCGCCAGGCTTCACGTCGCGCTCGTAAGTGGCGCCGATCAGATCGAAAGCGCACGTCTCGGAAGCGAAAACGATGGTGTCGCCTTTCTTCCCTTCCGCCGCCGGGATGCGCCCCATGGCCAACGGGCGGAAGCCGCGCGGATCGCGCGCCGCGATGATCCGGTCAGGGCTCATCAGCACCAGGGAAAACGCGCCCTCAACTTGACGCAGCGCGTCCGCAATTGCCTCGGGCAGAGTGTGTTCTGCCGAAAGCGCGATCAGATGCACGATCACTTCCGTGTCGCTATTAGTCTGAAAGATCGACCCATGACGCTCTAGGCGGCCGCGAACTTCCATCGCATTCACAAGATTGCCGTTGTGCGCCACGGCGATCGATCCCTTGTTCGACTGCACCAGAATCGGCTGTGCATTCAACAACGCGGAATCGCCGGCAGTTGAGTAGCGCGTATGCCCGATGGCCAGTGTGCCGCGAATCTTCGAAAGCACATCCTCGGTGAAGATGTCGGCGACCAGTCCCATCGCCTTATGCACGCGGGAAGTCAGGCCATCGGAAGTGACGATGCCGGCAGATTCCTGCCCGCGATGCTGGAGAGCGTGCAATCCCAGATAGGCGAGTTTCTCCGCCTCAGGGTGAGAGAAGATCGCCACCACCCCGCACTCGTCGTGGAATTTATCAGAAATCAGCATTTAGCTTTAGCTCACCGCGAACTCTGCGATTCAAGCTCTTCAATACGCTGCCACCAATTCCGGATCCGTTCGCAAAACAGACTCCAGCGCCGACTCGTAAGCGTTGTTCAGATCCGAAACTGACGCCGATACAACGACCTTCCCGTCAACCGACATTTCCAGCCGCTCCGGAATGGTTTCACCCAACACAACTGCCACGATGCCGTGCTTCCCCGCTATCTGTTGGATTCGTAAAACGCTATCTGGGTCGCAGGAGAGCAGGATGCGGCTGGCATCCTCGCCAAACAGCACAAACTCCGCCGGAAGTCCGTTCGACGCCAGATTCACGCGCGCACCGGCGCCCTTCGCAAATGTCTTCTCCGCCAGCGCCACCGCCAGCCCGCCATCCGAACAGTCATGCACGGAATCCACCAAGCCTTGCTGAATCAATTCGATGACCGCCTTCTGCAGCGCAGCTTCTTTCTCCAGATCGAGATCCGGCGGATATCCCCACAGCGCGCCCAGAATTTCTTTGGCGTATTCCGACGAGCCGAACTCACTCTCCACATCGGTGATATCGGCTGCTTCGCCCGCGCGCAATAGCACGATCGTGCGTCCCGACGCAGCGAAGTGCATCTTGGCAGTCTTGCGAACGTCGTCGAGAATCCCCACCACTCCCAGCACCGGCGTGGGATAAATGCCTTCGCCCAGCGTTTCGTTGTAGAAACTGACGTTTCCTCCGGTGATGGGAATCTCAAGCTCCTCGCAGGCTTTGGTGATGCCATCGATAGTTTGCGAAAACTGCCACATGATGTGAGGCTTTTCGGGATTGCCGAAGTTAAGACAATTGGTGGCGCCCACTGGAGTTGCCCCCGAGCACGCGACTTTGCGCGCGGCTTCGGCTACGGCATGCATCGCGCCCAGCCGCGGATCGAGATAACACCAGCGGCTGTTGCCATCCAGCGCCATCGCCAGTCCACGCTGTGCTTGGTCAGGAGTCGGATTCTTGATGCGAATCACGCCCGCATCGCCCGCTCCCGGCGCTTCGACCGTGTTGGTCTGCACCATGTGATCGTATTGCTGCCAGACCCAGCGCTTGCCGCAGATGTTCGGGCTGGCGAGGAGGTGCTTCAGATTCTGGGTAAAATCCGCTGTACCACTAAGCTTGATGCCCTTCGGCATCTCGCGCGGCACGGGAGGTTCCCAGCGCGCCAGAGGACGCTTGTACACAGGCGCATCGTCGGTCAGCGCTTGATTAGGAATCTCGGCGACCACTGCGCCGTGATGGAGCACGCGCAATTTGTTGTCGGTCGTGACTTTTCCAACTTCGACCGCATCGAGCCCCCACTTTTCGAATACGCGGAGGACTTCCTGCTCGCGGCCTTTCTGCGCGACCAGCAACATGCGTTCCTGCGACTCGCTCAGCATGATTTCATAGGCAGTCATGCCGGTTTCGCGCTGCGGCACACGGTCAAGCTCAATCTCGATGCCGACGCCGCCGCGCCCGCCCATCTCGCAGGTCGAGCACGTCAGGCCGGCCGCGCCCATATCTTGAATGCCGACGATCGCGCCTGTCTGCATGGCTTCAAGGCAGGCCTCGAGCAACAATTTCTCCAGGAACGGATCGCCGACCTGCACGTTGGGCCGCTTGGCCTCCGAAGCCTCGCTGAATTCCTCGCTGGCCATGGTGGCGCCGTGGATGCCGTCACGTCCGGTCTTAGCGCCAACGTAAATCACCGGATTGCCTTCGCCGGCGGCGCGCGCGTAGAAAATTTCGTCTTTGCGGACGAGCCCCATGGCGAAAGCGTTCACCAGCGGATTGCCGGAGTAGCACGGCTCGAACTTCGTCTCACCTCCCAGGTTCGGCACGCCGAAGCAGTTCCCGTAAGAAGCGATGCCGCTGACGACACCTTCGAGGATGGAATGGTTGCGATGTATCTCAGCCTGCGCTGCTACACGATCTCGACCCACAGGGGCACGAATCGGGCCGAACCGTAGCGAGTCCATCACCGCTACCGGTCTGGCTCCCATGGTGAAGATGTCGCGCAGGATCCCGCCCACGCCCGTGGTTGCACCCTGAAACGGCTCGATGAACGATGGGTGATTGTGCGATTCAATCTTGAAAGCGCAGGCCCAGCCGTCGCCGATGTCGATGATGCCGGCGTTCTCGCCCGGCCCTTGCAGCACGCGCTTGCTGCGCGTCGGCAGGCGCTTCAGATGCACGCGCGACGATTTGTAGGAACAGTGCTCGCTCCACATCACGCTGAAGATGCCGAGTTCGGTGATCGTCGGCTCGCGCTGCCCGAGAAGCTGCTTGATCTTTTCGTACTCGTCCAGGGTAAGGCCGTGCTGCCGGAGGGTTTCCGGAGAAATGGCAGGAGTTATCGATGTGGTCATGGGGAAGTTCTATTGTCGCATTTAGCGGGGCACGTGGGTAGGGCTTTTATAGCTGGTGGTTTGCCGGAGCCCGAAAGCCGAAGTCGGTCGGGTTTCGGCGAACTACTCACTTCCAACGACTCAGCGTTTTCAGTGACTTATCTCCAGGCTATTGAAAGCAAAGCCGAAGGAAATTGAGGAATGGTTTCAGACCACTCGATGTCCTTTGTTTTCATCGCACTTTTTCGTGTGGTTGAAACACGATTAGACCTGGATTGATCGTATCGACCTGAACGCGGATCGAAACCGTGCGCAGAATGCCTCTGGAACGCGCAGAATTGGCTCCTGAGAGCGTTCGACGGTTTGACCGACTCCAATGGTCATCCGGCTGGCGAACGGAGCTTAGAATGCTTCTAATGCGGGATTCCTCGTAAGTCGTTGAAATTACCCACAACTCATTGATATTATCCAGAAGCTATTGAAAAGATTGGTCCGAATCTTAACGAAGAGCTTTTGGCCGCGAAGGTCGCGAAGAACGGCCGCGAAGAGCGGAAAGAAAATCGGCTAAGGTTGCGATGTTCAGTGCCGACCGCACTGGGCGTCCGGTAAGATGCCAGCCAGATGAAATCCATCATCGTTGGAACTGCGGGACATATCGACCACGGCAAAACGGCGCTGGTGAAGGCGCTGACCGGAATCGACGCCGACCGACTGGAGGAAGAGAAGCGGCGCGGCATCACCATTGACCTCGGCTTCGCGCACATGGACTTGCCTGCGCCTGGCGGCGAGACCTTGCAACTGAGCTTTGTCGATGTTCCCGGGCACGAGCGCTTTGTGCGGAATATGCTGGCCGGCGTGGGTGGAATTGATCTGGTCTTGCTGGTGA
Organism: uncultured Acidobacteriaceae bacterium; assembly: GCA_963702775.1. Taxonomy (GTDB): domain Bacteria; phylum Acidobacteriota; class Terriglobia; order Terriglobales; family Acidobacteriaceae; genus Sulfotelmatobacter. The sequence goes on along the minus strand of CAVPDX010000005.1, from coordinate 118,646 downwards.
TTGCGGCGGATGAGGCGATCAAGCCGCAGACGCGGGAGCATTTTGACATCCTGCAACTTCTCGGCGTGCGGCGCGGAATCACCGTGCTTACAAAATCCGACGCGGTCGATGCGGAGACTCTCGAGGTGGTGCGATTGGAAGTGGAAGACTTTCTGCGCGGCACATTCCTAGATCAAACCAGCATGGATCAACCCAGCTTGGGTAAACCAAAATCGATTATCGCCGTGAGTTCACTAACTGGCGCGGGACTGGAAGAACTGAAGTTGGCAATGGCCGCCGCGGCATCCCAAGTAGAACCACGGGATTCCAATGCGATCGCGCGGCTGCCGATCGACCGCGTTTTCACCATGAAGGGGTTCGGCACGGTGGTGACGGGAACGCTGGTGGCTGGGACAATTCGCCGCGAGGACGAGATGGAAGTGTTCCCGACAGGGCGGCGAGTGCGGGTGCGCGGCGTGCAGGTGCATGGGCAAGCCGCGGAGGCAGCGGCCGCTGGGCAGAGAACGGCGTTGAACCTGGCGGGCGCGAGCACGGAAGATTTGTCGCGAGGCATGACTCTCGCGCCTCCGGGGACGTTCCAGATAACGCGGCGGGCCGACGTGCGGCTGCGCTTGCTGGCTTCGGCGCCGCATCCTCTGAGGAATCGCTCGCGCGTCCATTTTCATTCGTACACGATGGAGGCTGTGGCGGAGATTGTGCTGCTGCCCGGGAAGGAACTGGATCGCACTTCAGCAAGCTCAGGGCGGGCTCTTGCAATGGACGCAACGGTGGGGCATCCGACCATCGCGTTACAGGCAGCGCATCCGCAGCTCTTGCCCGGTCAGGAGGCCTTTGCGCGATTGAAATTGCCGGAAGCGGCGCTGCTTTTGCCGGGCGACCGGTTTATCATCCGGCAGTTTTCGCCGGTAGTGACAATTGGTGGCGGAGTCGTGCTGGACACATCGCCGATTCCTCGCATGCCCGGAGCTGGCGACTTCCTGCAAGTGCTGGAAGGGGGCGAATCCGGAGCGATTCTTAGAGCGCGGGTCGCGCGGAGACATCAGAATGGAATCTCCATGTATCGATTGGTCGCCGAGACCGGCTGGGCGAAAAACCTGATCGAAGCGCAACTAGCTCTGGCGGTGCGGGCAGGTGCGGTGGCGCGCGCTGGCGATTTATTCGTGCACGTGCCCGCGTTGGAAAAGCTGAAATCGGACATCATCGGCGCAGCCTGGGACTTTCATAAACATAATCCGCTGGTAGGTGGAATCAACAAGGAAGAGTTGCGGGCTCAGGTAGCAGCAATGCCGGAAGTATTCGAGACCGCTGCCGCGCTGCTGGTTCGCCAAAAGAAACTCGAGGTGGCTGGAGATTTGGTGCGACTGCCGGGACAAGGCGTGGCCATGAAGGATGAAGAGGCCGAATCAAAAAAGAAGATCGAGGAGGCATTTGCCTCGGCTGGACTGAAAGTTCCCGCGCTCCAGGAAGTGATTGCGGGGCTCAAGGTTGACAAGGTGCGGGCGCAGAAGATTGTGACTTTGCTGCTGCGGGAGAAGATCCTGGTCAAGGTTTCCGATGAACTGGTTTTTCACTGCAGCGCGCTCGAACAGTTGCGGCGGCAGATGGCGGCGCACAAAATGAAGTCGCCGAAAATTGATGTCGCAACATTCAAGGAACTGACTGGAGTGACCCGCAAGTACGCGATCCCTCTGCTGGAATATCTGGATCGCGAGCGGGTGACGCGCCGAGTGGGGGATTCGCGGGAGATTCTATGAACTTCAACTTCTCGGCCACGGATTGCACGTATGGATAAATCGCTTGCTGGGTTATCCGTAGAAATCTGTGTGAATCCGTGGCTGAGTGCCAGTCTGGCCATCCACTGCTGATGTATCCTTCCTTACTGATGCTCTTGATTCGTCCTGCGACGATTGATGACGTGACGCTGTTGCGGACTTTCATCCGCGAACTGGCGGAGTTTGAGCGCCAGTTAGATCTTTGTGTGATCAAAGAGGCCGACTTGGCGCGGGATGGTTTCGGAGCGAATCCCAAGTTTCGCACGCTGATTGCGGAGTGGAGCGGCCAGCCTGCGGGTTATGCGCTTTTCTTTGGCCATTATTCGACTTGGGCTGGGCCGGGACTCTATCTCGAGGATGTTTTCGTGCGTCCCCAGTCTCGCGGAAAAGGAATCGGGATGGCATTGATGAGTGCGGTGGCGCGGATCGCTTTGCAGGAGGATTGCTGCGCTATGCGCTGGGAGGTGCTCGACTGGAATGAGCGCGCGATTGAACTCTACAAGTCTTTGGGAGCAGAGTTCCGCGATGAATGGCGGGCGGTTTTGCTGGCGGACGACGCCCTGCGCAGATTGGCGGAGAAGGCATCGTGAGCGCACGGGTTCGCATTATCGGAGCGGGGCTGGCTGGGTCGGAGGCGGCGTGGCAATGTGCGCAGCGCGGCGTCGGCGTGGAGTTGTTTGAGATGCGGCCGGTGCGGTCAACGCCGGCGCATCAGACGGCCGACTTTGCCGAACTGGTCTGCTCGAATTCGTTGAAGTCGGATAGCGAGAATACGGCGCCCTGGTTATTAAAAGAAGAAATGCAGCGGGCGGGGTCGCTGCTGTTGCGGCTAGCCCGGGAGTGCGCGGTTCCGGCGGGACATGCGCTGGCTGTTGATCGGGTGACGTTTGCGGCGAAGGTCACAGAGGCAATCTTGCAGGAGCCGCGGATCACAGTGCGGCGGGAGGAAGTGACTCGGGTTGAGGAAGACGGCGAGCACATTACGATCATTGCGACCGGGCCTTTGACTTCGGAGGCGCTGGCCGGGGAGATTGCGCGGCTGACTGCCGGGATAGAAGAGTCAAAACCTGAGCGGGCAGGAGTGCCCGCTCCACACAATCCCCTTGCACACAATCTTCATCTGTATTTTTACGATTCGATTAGTCCGATTGTGGAGGCAGATTCGATCGACATGTCGCGCGTGTATATGGCGGCGCGGTACGACAAGGGGTCAGCGGATTACATCAACTGTCCCATGACGCGGGAGGATTACGACCGGTTCTACGATGCGCTGCTGGCAGCGCAATCGGTGGAGGAGCGCGATTGGGAGAAGCTGGACTACTTCGAGAGCTGCCTGCCAGTCGAAGAGATCGCGCGGCGGGGGCGCGACACTCTGCGCTTCGGACCGATGAAGCCGGTGGGGTTAAAGGATCCGCGCACCGGACGAATGCCTTATGCCGTGGTGCAGTTGCGGCAGGAAAATCTGCGGGCGGATTCCTACAACCTGGTGGGATTTCAGAATCATTTGAAGTTTGGCGAGCAGGCTCGCGTATTGCGGCTGATTCCGGGACTGGAGAATGCGCGCTTCCTGCGCTATGGGCAGATCCATCGCAATACCTACATCAATGCGCCGGCGTTGTTGCAGGAGACGTTGCAGATGAAGGCGCATCCGCGAATTTTGTTTGCCGGACAGATTTGCGGTGTGGAAGGCTACGTAGAATCGATTGCAACCGGATTGATGGCGGGGCTGCATGCTGCGGAGTTGGCGGCCGGCGGTGAAGCAGTCGCGCCGCCACGGGCTTCCGCGTTTGGATCGTTGACCCACTACATAACTCATGCGGACGCGAAACACTTCCAGCCGGCCAACATCACTTTCGATCTTTTGCCGGCTCTCGAGAAAAAGATTCGCGACCGGAAAGAGCGGCACCGGTTGCAGTGCGAGCTGGCATTGGCGCAATTTGACGCGTGGAGGGAACGGGCCGGGATCACGCTCGCTGCGGGTCGCCCTTGAATCGCGGAGCTAAGAACTGCCGCGCGGAAGCCCGCGGAGTCATGCCAACTGCAATGCCACTTGCGATTCGTCGTGCTGGGACAGAAGATGCCCCGGTGATTGCGGCGCTGCTGCGTGAATCGTTCATCGAGTTCAAGTCTCTTTACACGGACGGCGGCTTCGCTGCAACCACTCCCGGCCCCGAGCAGGTTCTCGCACGCATGCGCGAGGGCCCGACTTGGTTGGCGCTGCGCGAGGGTAAAGTGGTAGGTACGGTGGCTGCCGTGGTGAGAGACCAATCGGTCTACGTTCGCGGCATGGCCGTGCTGCCTGCCGCTCGCGGATCTGGGGCGGGCACGGCACTGCTGCAGCAGGTGGAGAACTGGGCCGACAGCGAACGCTACACTCGGCTGTTTCTCAGCACGACGCCGTTCCTCGATTCAGCCATCCGTTTGTACGAACGATCCGGTTTCCAGCGAACCAACGACGGTCTTCACGATTTATTTGGCACGCCATTGTTCACGATGGAGAAGATTCTGCAATCTAATTTGTAGAGTTCCGGTCGCAGGAAAAACGAAAATGCAGCACTGCCTCTTTCGGAATTCATTTGACGCGATTGTTGATTTGCAGTACCTTGCTCCCCATTCGACATACATTGAGGTGTGGGCTTGCAATTCTCCGCTGCGGACGCGATCTCGCCTGCCATTGAACACACAAAACGGCAGCTCTTTCAACCCTTTCGTTTGGGCCAATGGGTGCGGCTGGCGCTGGTCGGATTGCTGGCTGGCGAAGCTGGCTCCAGTGGATTCAAAGCGCCCAACTTCTCCAACTTCAACCTTCCCCGGCATACCGGCGGAACGCAGCATTTTCAGAGTTCCGGCCTGTCGGGAGCAGGCCTGGCCGGGACAGACCCGGTGCTCATCGCCGGTTTGATTGCGGTGCTGGTGGTTGCCGCATTCGTGCTGGCCATTGTGTTCATGTACATCGGCAGCGTCATGCGCTTCGTTTTGTTTGACAGCGTGCTGGCGAAAGAATGCCACATCCGCCAGGGATGGAGCCGGCGGCAGGAGCCGGGATTCCGCTATTTCCTTTGGAAGCTGCTTTATGCGCTCGTGCTGTTTGGCGCGCTGGTCGTGCTGATCGGGCTTCCACTAGGCTTTGCCTTCGCCATAGGATGGCTTCGCGAACCCAAGCAGCATGTGGCCGCGCTGGTGCTGGGCGGCATCGCGCTATTTTTCGCGTTCTTGATTTTCATCATCGCGATGGCCGTGGTTTATGTGCTGACCAAAGACTTCGTAGTGCCGCAGATGGCGCTGGAAGGCATTGGCGTGATGGAAGGCTGGAGCCGGCTCTGGGAAATGATGAAGGCCGAGAAGAGCAGCTACGTGGGCTATGTGGGGATGAAGATCGTGCTGGCGATCATGGTGGGTATCATCGTCGGCATTGTGGGTCTCATTATTGTTCTACTCATTTTGATTCCAGCTGCTGGGGCGGCGGTCGCCGCAGTGCTCGGCGGGAAAGCGGCAGGGCTGAGCTGGACCGTGGGGACGATTACGCTGGCCGTGGTGGCCGGATGCGTGTTGCTGGCTATTTTATTTTTTATAATGTCACTGATTTCCGTGCCCGCGATCGTATTCTTTCCCGCTTACTCCATATATTTCTTTGCTGCGCGTTATCCGGCGCTGAGCGCTGTGCTCTATCCCGCACCGCCGGCTCCGCCGGTGCCTCAAATTGCTCCGGGTGCGATCACCCCTCCGCATGAGCCCCCACCGTTGCCGCCCGCGCCCGCTCCGGCCGGATAGATCGGGCCGGCACCCACAACAGAACCCTTGTCATTCCGAGCGAAGCGAGGAATCTGCTGTCTGCCTGCGGCGGGAACTCTCACCACACTCCAGGTGTCTGATGTTGCAGACACGCGCGTGCCAATGAGAACTGAGGAGCGTTTCCATGTCATTCTCTATGGCAAGCGAAGGTGCGCGCGGACCCGAGATTAACGTAACCCCGCTGATCGATGTGCTGCTGACGCTGATCATTGTATTCATGGTCGTAGTTTCGATGGACAAGGAGCAGGGGGAGACTGCGCAGATTCCACAGCCCGATCAGAAGCAGACGCAGAGTATTTCGCAGCCGCGGACGGTCGTCGTTCAAGTGGTGTGGACGAAAGAAGATCAGCCGCCGACGGTAAAGATCAATCAGGATGAAGTGAGGTGGGAAGATTTGGAGATGCGGCTGGCGGAAATTTATTTGAAGCGCGCCGAAAAAGTGGTTTTCGTGCGCGGAGATGCCGACGTTGACTTTCAGTACGTCGCTGACGTGATTGACGTGGCGCATCACGCGGGCGTGCAACGCGTGGGATTGCTGACCATGGATCGGGAGGTTGCGGGAGAGTAGGAAACGCCGAGAAGTTTAATTCCTCGCCCGATTCTTAATCCAAATCGGCGTCCCCAAGAATCCGAAACGCTTTCCGGATCTGATTTTCCAAAAAGCGCTGATAGGAGAAGTGCAGCTTCACGGCGCGATTGGTGAAGAGCACAAAGGTCGGCGGGGCGACCGAGGCTTGCGTCATGTAGAGAATCTTCACCCGCGAGCGCATGGGGACGGAGGCGCGCTCGAAGTCCACGGTCTCGATGAATCGATTCATGGCCGACGTGGGGATGCGCTTGCGGCGCTCGGTAGCAACTTGTTCGAGCAGCGGAAAGATTTTCTCTGTGCCTTTGCCGGTGTTGGCCGAAACAAAAACGATAGGCGCGTAGTTCAGGAATTTGAGATCGTGGCGCAGGCGTTCTTCGTAGGCCTCGCGGTCGCCGGGGCGCTTGCTTTCACGCATGCGCATGGCTTTCGACGGCCTGCCCGCTTTCAGCGCGCCGCCGGTGACTAGATCCCATTTGTTTACGACGATGATCATCGAGCGTCCGCTCTCGTGGGCGTAGCCGGCGATGGCGGCGTCGAGTTGGCTGACGCCTTCGGTTGCGTCGATCACGAGTAGTGCAATGTCAGCGCCTTCAAGATGCTTGCGCGCCATCACGACGGAAAGTTTCTCCGCCATCAGATGAGTCTTGCCTTTACGGCGAATGCCGGCGGTGTCGATGAAGCGGAAGCGGCGGCCATCGCGTTCGACGATTTCGTCGACTGCATCGCGCGTCGTGCCGGGGATGGGCGAAACGATGGCGCGGTCTGAAGCCGTCAGGCAATTCAGCAGCGTGGACTTGCCCACGTTGGGGTGACCGATGATGGCGACCTTCGTTTCGTACCCGGGCTCGGCTTCCAGAGCTGATTCATCATCTGCTTGAGGTGGTTTTCCCTGTGTTTCCTCTGTGTTTGTTTCCTTCACCGGCGGCAAGGTCTCGTATACAGCGTCCAGCAGATCGTCGATGCCACGGCCATGTTCGGCGGAAATCGGAAACATCTGCTTGATTCCCAAGCGATGAAACTCGTCCACGATGTGAGCTTGCTTTTCCGTGTCGGCCTTATTGACTGCGAGAAAGAGCGGACGACCGGTCTTGCGCAGCAGGCGCACGAGTTCAATATCTGGCGCGGCGACTTCGGACCGGCCATCGACGACCATAACAATCGCAGCGGCTTCATCGAATGCGACGCGGGCCTGGCGGAAAATCTCCGAGGGGATGAAATCCTTGTCTTCAGGAATAATTCCACCTGTATCGATGATGCGAAGGCGGCGGCCGCGCCACTCCGCATCGCCGTAGAGGCGGTCGCGGGTGATGCCGGGTTCGTCGCCAACGATGGCGCGGCGCGAGCCGACGATTCGATTGAACAATGTGGACTTGCCTACGTTGGGCCGGCCCACGATGGCGAGGGTCGGAACGCCGGCCGCGGTGGTGGCGAGAGTGCTGGTCGAGTTGTAGGTGGGTTGAGTCAAAATGAGGAGATCAGCTACCGAAAGCTGGGAACTGTTTATTATAGAGACTCCGTGGCCTTAGGTTCTCAACCCGTGTCTCCTGCAACGCCCAGTCGCCCGACCCCAAAGGGAAAAGACGCGTCACTTCATCAATTCTTTGCGCCGGGCGGAGTGCTTGCGCACACGCATCCCGCTTATGAATTCCGACGGGGGCAATTGCAGATGGCGCAGGGGGTCGAGCAGGCCCTCGAAGAAAAGCGGCACCTGATTGTGGAAGCCGGCACGGGCACGGGAAAGACGCTGGCGTATTTGATGCCGGTGATCCGCTCGGGCAAGCGGGTGATCATCTCGACCGGCACAAAGAATCTTCAGGAACAACTTTTCTACAAGGATGTTCCGTTTCTTGAGCATGCGCTGTTTGGAGAACCGGCATCCGGCGACGAAAGTTCGAAGCGGCGGCTTTCCGTTTGCTACATGAAAGGCCGCAACAATTATTTGTGCCGCAAGAAGCTCTACGACCTTACCGATCAGCCGGTGCTGAGCGGACTGGAAGAGATTGAGCAATATCGCGCGATCTGCCGCCTGGGAAAAAGCAACCTCGACCGGCGACCGCGCCGAACTCGCCGAACTGCCGGAGACCAGCGCGCTGTGGCACAAGCTGGATGCGCGCTCGGAGGCGTGTCATCGGCCAGAAGTGCAAAGAGTGGGAGCGTTGCTTCATCACCGAAATGCGCCGCCGTGGGATGGAGAGCGACATTATTATCGTCAACCATCATCTATTTTTCGCCGATCTCGCCATCAAACTGCAAGCCGACGGCGCGCCTGACGCCGGGATTCTTCCTGAAGCAGCTGCGGTAATTTTCGACGAAGCGCACGAACTGGAGGATGTGGCCGGGAACTATTTCGGAATTTCTGTGAGCAATCTGCGGGTGGAAGATCTGGCGCGCGACGTTGAGGCCTCGTTGCAGCATAACCGCATGCTTTCCGCGTCGCTTTCGGGAGCGCTGGGAAGTCTGCGGGAGCGCTCGCAGTTTTTCTTCTCGCTGTTGCCGCCGGGCGAAGGTCGCTTCGCCTTCGAGACGCGGCGCGAGTTTCTGGAAGAGAACGGGGATGAGTTCCTCGCGCTCAATCAGGCCTTGACGCGGCTGGCGGGCGAACTGGAAGGCCTGCCGCAAAAGCCCGAGGAGATTTTCAACTTCGTGCGGCGGGCGCAGGAACTCCAAGTGCAGCTTGGCTTCGCCATGGAGTCGGACGATCGCAATACGGTGTTCTGGATCGAGCGGCGCGGCGGAAGAGCATAGCAAATTCACCGCAGAGACACCCTTCGGCTTCGCTCAGGGCAGGCTCCGACACGGAGAAAACCGGGAAACGCCGCAACTCCGTGTATAAGACAAAATGTTTTCTTGCAAGCCACGCCGATCGATGTCGGGCCGATCCTGCGCGAATGTCTGTGGTCGAAGCTGGAGTGCGCAGTGCTCACCTCGGCGACGCTTGCCGTGGGCGGAGGGATTCGAATATATCCGGCAACGGCTGGGTTTGGAACATGCGCGCGAGTCTGTGCTGCCTTCGCACTTCGACTATGAGAAGTCAGGCGTCTTTTTATGTGCCGCCGGATTTGCCCGATGCGCGCACGCCACAATTTGCGGCGCTGGCCGCACAGCGCATTCGCAAGCTGCTGGAAATTACGTGCGGCCGCGCCTTCGTGCTCTTCACCAGCTATGCGCAGATGAACGATGTCTACCAGCGGTTGCTGGGCGAGTTGGAGTTTCCCATGTTGCGCCAGGGCGACGCGCCGAAGAGCGCGCTGCTTGAGGAATTCCGGCTGACGCCGAATGCCGTGCTGTTTGCAACTTCGTCATTCTGGCAAGGCGTGGATGTGCAAGGCGAACAGTTGAGTTGCGTCATCATCGACCGCCTGCCGTTCGCCGTGCCCAGCGACCCAGTCGTAGCCGCGCGGGTGAAGGCGATTGACGCCGATGGCGGCAACGCTTTCTTTCAGTATCAGGTGCCGGCGGCGGTGATCACACTGAAACAAGGCTTCGGACGGCTGATCCGCTCGCTGCATGACCGCGGCTTGCTGGTGCTGCTCGACAACCGCATTCTGAAAAAGCAGTATGGGCGAGTGTTTATCGACAGCCTGCCGAATTACAGGAAGACTACGGAGATGCAGGTGGTGGAGGCGTTTTTCGGGGTACCAGATTAAGAATGTATCAGATCAGTCGCCTCCCCAACCCCATCGCAATCACACATACTCCCGCTCCGCTCTCCGAATCTCCCGATACCGTTCGAACACTTTTCTCTCGCTCTCCAACCCCAGCGCGGAACGGATCGAGCTGCCACGGAAAGTGTGCCCCAGCATCTTCCACCCGGTCGTTAGAACAAACTTCGGATCATGCTTGAGCGCGACGGGGATGTGGTGAACCTTCATCCAGCGCTCGGCCTTCCAGCGCATGAATTCGACTTCTTCTGCGGGCACGTGTTCGGTGCGCACCACGGCGGTAGTGCCGTCGTATTCCTCGAGTCGCTCGTTGATGATCAGGCCTTGATCGCGGAAATCCTTCGTCATGGGCGTGCGCGGATACGGCGTTGGATGCTGAATGTAGGGCCAGTCCACGTAACGGCGGGCAAATTCGAGATTGGCTTCAATCGATTCGCGCGTGTCGCCGGGACTGCCCACGATCAATCCCCCGACTACAAGCATCTGGTTGCGATGGATGTGATCGATGGCTTTGAGCGTGGCGTTGCCGGTGTTCTGGCCATTGGTACTCTCCGTGTTCTTGGCCGAGGCCTTCAGAAATTCCAGGTCGCTCTCGAGGATGTTTTCGATGCCGAGAAAAACATAGCGGAATCCGGCGCGGCGCATCAGCGGGGCAAGAGTCTCCCCGTGATTTGCGATGGCCGAAGTCATTGCCTGCACGAAGTAATCGATCGTGTGCAGCCCGGCCGCAATGATGGCTTCGCAGAGAGCCTCGAAGCGGCTGCACGTTCAGGGTAATGTTGTCGTCGACCAGGAAAATAGTTCGCGCCCCGTGATCGTAGGCATCGCGAATGTCGGCCAGCACGCGGTCAAATGAGTAAGTATGGAAGTTGCGGCCGCGCATTTCGATGATCGAGCAAAAACTGCAATCGAAGGTGCAGCCGCGCGAGGTCTCGATCACATCCACTTGCCGGCCCAGCAGCGTGTATCCCTTGAGCACGCGCGCGGCGCGCTTTGGCAGGCGGATTTCCTTATCTTCGAGCCGGTGCGGAGGCCGCGCGGGATTGTGCACCCAACCATCGCCATCGTGCCACGACAGGCCCCAGATCTGGTCGACCCCGGAGCCCTGTTCCAGCGCGCGCAACAGCTCGCGGAAGGTAACTTCGCCCTCGCTGCGCACCAGATAATCGACGCCCATGTTCTCGTAAGCCTCGGGCGCGAGACTGGGATCGTATCCGCCGACCACGATTTTCACTCCCGGGCGAAGCGCGCGCACCAGGTCGATAATGCGGCCCGCAGTTCGGCGCTGAAACGTCATGATGGAGAGTCCGACGACCTCCGGCTCAAGTTCGTCGAACGAGTCGGACGACAGTTTCGCGAACCTGGCGGTGAACCAGAATCAGATCAGCCACCGCCACGCGGTGATGCGAATCTATGTTCCCCGCCAGCGACGTGAGCGCCCCGTTAGGCATGCGGATTGCGACCGGTGGCATGTGTTCGAAGGAATCGGGCATGGAAAGCAACAGGACGTTCATCAGCACCAGTCCTTACTGCCTCGCAGTAATCCCGCAGGCGCGGTTTTGAACCCCAGTAGCGAAGCGGATCGTCAGATTGTAACGCAGCTTGCCGTCGAAAGCCGAACCAGCGGAGGTTGGGCAACGACTGAGGGGACAAGCTACCCTTGGGAGCGTGGGCAGTTAAGCCGCATTTCGCCCCTGCCGCGCTACAATAATGTTTCGCGACAAAATGCGGTCCGGCCCGTATTCACGGCCCGCCGCAGAGGGACGCATGTTCGAAGTAACGGTTGACGATACCTTCGCAGCAGGACATTACCTGCGCAACTACAAGGGCAAGTGCGAGAACCCGCACGGCCATAACTACAAGATTCGAGTGACTCTGGCTGGGGCAGAGTTGGACAAGGCCGGACTGCTGCTCGACTTCAAGGATCTGCGCGAGGTGATGAAGCACGTCATCGACCGCCTCGATCACCAGATGATCAACGACATCGAGCCCTTTACCGTGATCAATCCCTCGGCAGAAAATCTGGCAAAGTATTTCTACGACGAATCGAATACAAGGTTGAAGGGCGTGACCAATGGCCGCGTCCGCGTAAAAGACGTAACCGTATTCGAGACAGACACAACGACGGCGAAATACAGCGAATAGCGGTTGCCAACTGCGAGTTGCCAGTAGTATCGGACGAATCCTGACCGGGCTACTCGCCTCGGTCGCAAAGCAGTTAGGGGTGTAGAAAACTGGCAACCGGAAGCTGGCGTCTGGCAACTGCTTTATGCAGATCACCGAAATCTATAAGTCGCTGCAAGGTGAGTCCACACACGCTGGATTGCCATGTGTGTTCGTTCGCCTGACGGGTTGTAATCTGCGCTGCTCCTGGTGCGACAGCGAATATACGTTTCACGGCGGGCGCAAGATGAACGCGGAAGCTGTGCAAAGCGAAGTGATCCGGCTAAGCCCTAACCTCGGCCTGGTCGAGATTACCGGTGGCGAACCCATGCTACAGGAGCGCGAATTGGTGCCGCTTATGAGCCAATTGCTCACAACCGGCTATCGAGTGCTGCTCGAGACCAGCGGCGAGCGGCCCCTGGAGCGGGTTCCGGTGGACGTCATCAAGATCGTGGATGTGAAGTGTCCGGATTCGGGCGAGGCCAACACATTTCACATCGAAAATCTCGAAACGCTGACCGCCCATGATGAAATCAAGTTCGTGTTGAGCGGGCGGATGGATTACGAATTTGCCCGTGACTTCACATTCCGGCATCGGCTGGCCGAGCGCGTACATGCGGTGCTATTCTCGCCGGCCTTTCACAAGCACGCCGCCGGAGCGCGAGACAGTTCGCACTGCTTGCTCGATCCGCAGGAATTAGCCCAGTGGATGCTGGCCGATGATGTTCCGGCACGCCTGGGACTGCAATTGCACAAATTCATCTGGGACCCGGCGGTGAAAGGGGTTTGAAGAATTGTTGATTGCTGATTGTTGAGTGCTGATGGAAACCCCGAAGGTCGCAGCGTTGCTGTTCAATCATCAATCATCAACTGCCTTAACGCAGATGCCCCAGGCCACAAAATCCCGCGCCGTCGTTCTGCTCAGCGGAGGAATGGATTCCTGCGTGTGCGCGGCGCTGGCAGCCCGCGAACACGCGACTGCAGCGCTACACGTGAGTTACGGACAGCGCACCGAAGACCGGGAGCGGCAAGCCTTCCTGGCAATCTGCCAGCGCTTGAACATTCAGCAGAAACTTCTGGTGCGCAACGAGGCGCTGCGCGCCATCGGCGGTTCGGCTCTGACGGACGAAAACATTCCCGTGCCCAGCGGCGACATAGCTGCTAACGCCGCCGGCAACGACATTCCTGTGACCTATGTGCCCTTTCGCAACGCCCATTTTCTGGCCGCCGCCGTAAGCTGGGCGGAGGTGCTCGGTGCGGAAAAAGTCTATATCGGCGCGGTGGAGCAGGACAGCTCAGGCTATCCCGATTGCCGGCCGGCGTATTATGAAGCGTTCAATCAGGTGATCAAGGCTGGGACGAAAGCCGGAACCATTGAAATCGTCACCCCGCTCATTCGCCTGCGCAAAGCCGAAATTGTGCGGTTGGGCCTTGAATTAGGCGCGCCATTCGATTTAACTTGGTCATGCTACAGCCGTCAGGATCAGGCATGCGGCGTCTGCGATAGCTGCGTGTTGCGGCTGCGGGCTTTTGCCGCAGCAGGAGCCAGGGATCCGATTCCGTACGCCGAAAAAGCAGTTGTTGAGTTGTGATGGCTGATTGAAAACATAGAAACGGCTCGCGCCGGTTTGTCAATCAACCATCAGCAATCAGAAATGTGTTTCGCGCCGGGAGGCCACAATGAGGAAGCATTTCGCAGTCTTGGTTCTTGTTCTCGCAGTGCTGGGACTGTGTGCGCCTCCGGGTTTCGCCCAGAATTCAGCTACGGTTACGGGAATCTGTAAAGACACCCAGGGCAACCTTATGTCTCAAGCTGTGGTGCTATGGGTCAACCAGACCAATGGCCAGAAATACACGATCAAGGCCGACAAGAAGGGCAAGTATTACTCGCTGGGACTGACCCCGGGCTCCTACACTGTCACACTTTACAAGGACGCTGACGACCTTCAAGCCGGCAAGGAACTCTTCCATGTTAATGGCTTTCCAGCCGTACTCGGCGATAACACGCTCGACTTCGATCTGAAAAAGGAACAGGAGAGGATTGGCCAGGGACAAGGTCTGACCCCCGAACAAAAGAAAGCCCAAGAGGAGTACGAAAAGGCGAAAAAGGAAAACAACACCATTAAGAGCCTCAACGAAAAGATTGTCGCGGCCAACACCGCAATCAAGGCCGGAGACTACGATACGGCGATCAATACGTTGAACGAAGCCACGCAGACGGATCCGACCCGCGATATCATCTGGGCGCAACTGGCCGATGCCTATCGCGGCTCCGCGCTCAAGCAAACTGATTCGGCGGAGAAGTCGAAGCGCCTGCAATTAGCCGTGGCGGACTATCAGAAAGCCATCGATATCAAACAGAAGAACATCGAATCCGCCAGCAAGAAAGATCCCGACGATAACAAGCGTTTGGCGGCATACTACAACAACCTGGGAGAGGCTGCCGCCAAAGCCGGTCAGGTCGACGAGGCCCTGAAGGCCTATACCATGGCAGCGGAGGCGAATCCCACCGGCGCAGCGAGCTACTACTATAACGCCGGCGCCGTATTGACCAATGCGGGCAAAGTCGACGCCGCCATCGCCGCCTTCGATAAGTGCATCGCGGCCGACCCCACGAAGGCGGATGCCTATTACCAGAAGGGCGTGAACCTCATCGGCAAGGCCACCCTGCAAGGCGACAAGATGGTGGCGCCTCCGGGCACGGCTGAGGCTTTCAATAAGTATCTTGAGCTTGCGCCCACCGGCCCATATGCCGACGTAGCCAAGCAGATGCTGGCCAGCATCGGGGCTTCCGTGGAAACCAGCCTGGGCACGAAAAAGAAAGCCGGGAAAAAGAACTGAGTTGTAACCCCTGCGGCCTGCCCGCCTACTCTCTTCACGTAAACTAGCGCTGGCGTCTCGCCCGGCTCCCCGCGAGCCAGAAAAAATGCTGGCTTAGTTCCGCACGTTCAGCGCCTTAACGTTACCAAGGATCATGTCCTAACTGTCCCTACATCTCGCCCGCAAGAAAGGTAAAGTGTACATAGTTAACTCCGTTGCCTCATCTCCTCCTGTGGTGTGAGCAATTCCCTAATGAATTAACGCGTGAGGATGGGATGGCAGCTCCTGGCACCGCCGCAATTTCAGTTTCTTTGGAAGGCTACTC
This sequence comes from uncultured Acidobacteriaceae bacterium, assembly GCA_963702775.1. Taxonomy (GTDB): domain Bacteria; phylum Acidobacteriota; class Terriglobia; order Terriglobales; family Acidobacteriaceae; genus Sulfotelmatobacter. The sequence goes on along the minus strand of CAVPDX010000005.1, from coordinate 103,523 downwards.
CGGCAGCGGCAAAGTGGCTACTCCCGCTTTGCTGGGTGCGATGTTGCGCGCCGCCGACAAAATCAGCGATCTGATTTTTTCTCCCGGACGGCCTCCGCAAGTGCAGGTTCACGGCCAACTCATTGCCGTCCAGGTGGAGGGATTAACCGCGCTTACTCCCGATGACACACGCCATATTGCCGTCGATCTGATAGGCGATAACAAACAAGCGATCGCAACCCTGCGCGAAAACGGCTCCTGCGACATTTCTTTTGGCCTCCCTGGCGTAGCGCGCTTTCGCGTCAACGTATTCATCCAGCGCGGCAGTTGCGCGGTCGTGATGCGCGTCATTCCCACCGCCATCCCCGAGTTTGCTACGCTGCGTTTACCCCCGCATCTCGCTGATGTAGCCAGCCTGCGCGATGGAATCGTGCTGGTGACCGGGCCCGCAGGATCTGGCAAGTCCTCCACTCTGGCCGTGCTCCTCGATTGCATCAATCGTCAGCGGAACTACCACATCCTCACCATTGAAGATCCCATCGAGTTTCTGCATAGCCATAAAAGCTCCACCGTTCATCAGCGCGAGCTGCACAGTGACACTCCCAGCTTCGCTCACGCCCTGCGGGCCGCGCTGCGGCAGGCGCCCAAAGTCATCATGGTCGGCGAGATGCGTGACCGCGAAACCATCGAGAGCGTTCTGGAAGCGGCCGAGAGCGGCCATCTGGTGCTCTCCAGCCTGAACACCATGGACGCACCCAAGACCGTGGAGCGCATTGTCAGCTCGTTTTCGCCTAACGAACAACCGAGTGTGCGCGAGCGCTTCGCCAAATCTTTCCGCTACATCATTTGCCAGCGGCTCCTGCCCAAGAGCGATCGCAGCGGCCGCATTCCGGTCGCCGAAATCCTGAAAGCCAATGCGCGTACGCGGGAGTGCGTCGAAAAAGGCGAGCGCGACGGCAAGACCCTCCTCGATGCCATGAAGGCCGGAGCCTCCGAAGGCATGCAACACTTCGACGGCGAAATCGCACAACTGGTCCGCGATCGTGTAGTCGACCTCGAAACCGGCCTCTCCTACGCCAGCAACCCCACTGTGTTAGGACAGGAACTAGCTAGATAGTAATCTCCCGAGGCCTGTCATCCTAAGCGGAGCGAAGGACCCCATGCCCGTCTCCACCATCACTAGCCTAGCAGGGAGTTCTCACCTCACTCTCCGTCAGCTCCATCTAACCCTGGAATGCTTCAAGGCCCTGAAAGCGAGGGCTCGGGAAGGGCACGGCTTCAGCCGTGCCGTAAGCCTTGTAACGCGGAAGAGCACCTCGGCGCCCGCGAAGGCGCGAGGGTGGAGCAGGCCTTTGATCGGGCTTTAGCCTCCGAGGGATTTCGTCCGTATCGCGTTCCGCTTCCGCTTCAATCTGCGCTATACTGCGCCGTTCCCCTGCACCCGTAGATTTTTGTGAGGTGACCCAATGGCATTCTGCAATTCTTGTGGAGCGAATATTGTTCCCGGTACCAGGTTTTGTAACAAATGCGGCGCGGCGATTCTCACGTCCACGCTGCCCCCCGCCGCATCACAGCCCGCCGCGGGCCCTGCGTCTCCGTTGTCTTCCACTCCTCCAGTTCAGGTTTCTAGCCCACCTTCAGGCGGTGGCGGAGCCCTCAAGGCCATTCTCATCGTAGTGGGCGCAATTGTCCTGGTGGTAATTCTTTGCGTCGCTTCCCTGGGATTCTTCGCCTGGCGAATCGCTCATCGCAGCCACGTCCGCCATGAGGGTGACAACGTGAAAGTCGAGACCCCGTTCGGCACCGTCGAGACCACGAAAGATCCGCAAGACGCGGCCCGCAATCTGGGAGTGGATCTCTATCCCGGAGCCCAGGTCATGAAAGAGGGCGCTGTCTCTATGACCTTCGGAAATGTTCATACCGCGGCGTTAACCTTTGCAACCTCCGATTCCGTGGACCAGGTTTGCAACTTTTACAAACCCAAGTTCCCCAAAGCCATGGTTGTGACCTCCGACACGAATCAGTGCACCATCGTCTCCAACGATCACAAGAACATGATCACCATCAATGCCAAAACGGAAAGCGGCAAGACTAAGATCGTGATAAGCAATGTGAATAGCTCCGGTACGACAGACTCGTCGAAGTAAGAATTGGCAACAACCGCATGCCAAATCCATTCGCCGAACTCGCCCAAGCTTCGAAATCCGCGCAGGTAGATGCCGCTGGATTAGCTGAAGCCCTGCGCGCCCAGATCCGTGGCGAGGTTCGCTTCGACCGCGGCACGCGCGCCCTCTATGCGACCGATGGCTCCAACTACCGCCAGGTCCCCATCGGCGTTGTTCTTCCCCGCGACACCGACGATGTTCTGGCCGCCGTCGCGCTCTGCCGCGAATTCGGCGCGCCTCTTCTTTGCCGCGGCGGCGGCACATCGCTTGCCGGCCAGTGCTGCAACGTCGCCGTCATCCTCGATTTTTCCAAGTACATGGCGAGGATTCTCGAAATCGATCCCGCCCGCCGCATTGCCCGCGTTCAGCCCGGAGTGGTGCTCGACACGCTCCGCACCGCCGCCGAAAAGCACCATCTCACCTTCGCTCCCGATCCCGCTACCCACGATCGCTGCACGCTCGGCGGCATGATCGGCAATAACTCCTGCGGCGTGCATTCCGTCATGGCCGGCAAGACCGACGACAACATCGAGGCGCTCGAGGTCCTCACCTACGACGGCGTGCGTATGCAAGTGGGCGCCACGTCTAGCGCCGAACTCGAATGCATTTTTACATCTGGCGGTCGCCGCGCCGAAATCTATGCCAAGCTAAAATCTATTGCCGCCGCCTACGGCGATCAAGTCCGCCAGCGCTTCCCCAACATTCCCCGCCGCGTCTCCGGCTACAACCTGAACTACCTTCTGCCCGAGAACGGCTTCCACGTCGCTCGCGCGCTCGTCGGCTCCGAAGGCACTTGCGTCACCATTCTCGAAGCTACCTGCCGTCTGGTCGAGAGTCCGCCGGAACGTGTGCTGCTGGTCGTCGCCTATCCTGACATTTATCAGTGCGCCGACCACGTGCCCGAGGTCATGACACACAAGCCCATCGGCCTCGAGGGCTTCGACGAACTGCTAGTCGGCTACACGCGAAAGAAAGGCATCAACTCCGAGGGACTCGCGCTCTTGCCCGAAGGCGGCGGATGGCTGATGGTCGAGTTCGGTGCACAAACCGCGCGGGAAGCCGAATCCCAGGCCCACGGCCTGATGCAGTCGCTCGGCCGCACTGCGACCCCGCCCAACATGCGGCTCTGCACTGACCATCAGCAAGCCAAGCGCGTGTGGGATGTTCGCGAATCCAGTCTCGGCGTCACCGCGCATGTGTCCGGTGAACCGCTCAACTGGGAAGGCTTTGAAGATGCCGCCGTCGCCCCGGAAAAACTCGGCGGCTATCTTCGCGATCTCCGCAAAATGTTCGCGGACTTCGCCTACAAAGGCGCGCTCTACGGCCACTTCGGCCATGGCTGCGTTCACAACCGTATCAATTTCGACCTGCGATCGAAAGACGGTATCGCCAAGTTCCGCAAGTTTATGGAAGCCGCGGCCGACCTCGTGGTCAGCTATGGCGGCTCCATTTCCGGCGAACACGGCGACGGCCAATCCCGTGGCGAACTGCTTCCAAAAATGTTCGGCCCGGAACTGGTTCAAGCCTTCCGCGAATTCAAGTCGGCATGGGATCCCGAATGGAAGATGAATCCCGGTAAGCTGATTGAGCCTTACAAACTCGACGAGAACCTGCGCCTGGGCGCTGACTACTCCCCCTGGGAACCGAAAACCAATTTCCAGTTCACCGCCGACCACGGCAGCCTGGCCCAGGCCACTCTGCGCTGCGTGGGCGTGGGCAAGTGCCGCCGCGAAGATGGCGGTCTGATGTGCCCCAGCTACCGCGCGACGCACGACGAAGAACACTCCACGCGCGGCCGCGCGCACCTGCTCTGGGAAATGACCCAGGGCCAAGGTCGAAGAGATGGAATCATCCGCGACGGCTGGCGCAGCGAAGAAGTCAAAGAGTCGCTAGACCTCTGCCTGGCCTGCAAAGGTTGCAAAAGCGATTGCCCGGTCGGAGTCGATGTGGCCACGTACAAAGCCGAATTCCTATCGCACTACTACGAAGGCCGCATGCGTCCGCGCAGTTCCTATGCCTTCGGCAACATCGACCTGTGGGCGCGAGTCGCATCGCATGTGCCCGGCCTCGTCAACCTGGCAACGCAACTCCCCTTCCTGCGCGACCTCTCCAAACTCGCCGCCGGAATGCCCAAGCAGCGCGCCATCCCGGCTTTCGCTCCAGAGAGTTTTAAAACCTGGTTCTACCGCCGTCGAAACGAAAATGGATTTGAAAGGGCGCGCCTTTCACCCGCGCCGGTTCTCCTCTGGCCCGACACTTTCAATAACTATTTCCGGCCTGCCACCGCCAAAGCCGCCGTCGAAGTCCTGGAAGCTGCAGGCTTCCGAGTAATCGTCCCCAAGGCCAATCTCTGCTGCGGACGTCCACTCTACGACCACGGCATGCTCGACCGCGCCCAGGCGCTCCTGCTTCAAATCCTCGACGAACTCTCGCCCGAGATCGAAGCCGGAATCCCCATCGTTGGCCTCGAGCCCAGCTGCGTCGCCGTCTTCCGTGACGAACTCGTTAACCTTTTTCCCCATGACGAACGCGCGCAGGCCCTATCGCGCCAGACTTTCCTGCTCAGCGAATTCCTCGAAACCTTTGCGAAGAATGTCCCACTCCCTCGGCTAGGCCGCAAAGCGCTACTCCACGGCCACTGCCACCACAAATCGCTCATGAAGATGACCGCCGAAGAGGCCGTTCTGCGCCGCCTCGGCGTCGACTTCCACAGCCCCGCTCCCGGATGCTGCGGCATGGCTGGCGCGTTTGGCTTTGAACAGGACAAGTACGACATCTCGATCGCCATCGGCGAACTTGAACTACTCCCAGCCGTCCGCCAGGCACCCGCCGACTGGCTGATCATCGCCGACGGCTTCAGTTGCCGTGAGCAGATCGCCCAATGCTCGCCCCGCCACGCCCTGCATTTAGCCGAAGTCCTCCAGATGGCGCTCAATGGCGAAGCCGTGCCCGAGTCTAGTCCCTATCCCGAGTCAGCCCGCGCTCGCCAGTACGACGCCGACGTATTGCAATCGATGAAACTCGCGGGGATAGGACTCGCGGCGGCTGCGGCGGGGGTGGCATTGTCGTGGGCGTTCAAACGCGGACGAGAAGAGTAGGGCGCAGGTCGCCTTCATTATTCTCCGAACTTGACCTCAAAGGTAATCTGGCAATTCAGCCCGACCACCGTTAGCATCAGGTGGGATGTTCCGACTCGTCAAAGAGCTTCTCGTGCTGATCCCTGGATCGGCGCTGGCAGGAGTGGTCATCGCAACGATCCAGCACTACGTCGTCTTCGCAGCCATGGGTGGCGGATTTGGCCACGGAGCGCTCTCGCTGGCTTTGTTCGAAGGAGGAATCCTCGGTGGCCTATTCGGGATACCCACAGGATTGATCGTCTATTATCTTGCGTTGAGAAGACGCATTACCTCGAAACGCGTGAGCGTGGTCGTCGTCGGAAGCTTAGTGTTCGGCTGTCTCGTCGCGGTAGCTGGAGCGCACATTATGGGAGACGCTTTCGTCCCCGTTTCGGCGCTGATTACTCCACTTTTGACAGTAGCCATCGCGGTAGTCGCGGACGATCTCAGCCCTGCCTAGGGAAGCAACCGCCGGCTCGAAAGCTGGAAAACCTGCTGTGCCAGCGACAGTTACCCAGCCCCTGCCCATTCTCCCCGTTTTCTGGGAGAATATAGTAATGGGCCGCCCGAAGGCCAGGCACGCATTGCCGGCGCCCACGAGCTTATGGAATCCGAAGACACAACCGTTCTAACCCAGCCAACCGTAGGCAAGGTTCCCACCGAAGCCCTGCCCGCTCTGGTAGCCACCAAGCCCCAGGATGCGCCCCTGTGCGGTTCGGTCCTGGTCCTGATCCAGTTCGACGTCTGCGAAGAGATTCGCCTCGACCAGCTTCGCCAAATCCTAGGAGCACGCACCGCCGATGCCAGCTTCAAACACGTCGCTCCCGGATATGTCCGCTTTCAGCGTCCTCCAGTTGAAGAGGTTCTCGAACCCCTCGTTCTCGAGAGCGGCGAACGTCTGCACGGCGATATCAAATACTTCGACTACGGCGTAGTCAGCGTGATCTTCGAGCTGCCCTTCTCCGGCGACTGGGATAAGCTGGTCCAACTTTCCAGCCGCTGGGTCTGGGACACCAATTTCGAGAGCCTGGCCGCTCGCATTGTCAAACAGAAGCTGGAGCGCGCCGCTCCCGCGCTAGTCAAGCCGTACACCACCGAATGGCTGAAGGAAGACTATTTTATCTTCCACCTGCGTGAGATAGCCGGCTCACCCAACGCCGCAGATCTTCTAAGTTCTCGCGGTGATTTCATCTCCCAAGTCGTGCGCGGCGAAAATCAGCCGCTTTCCGACGGCGAGCGTCAGGAAATCCTCCAATCCCGCATCTCCTACTATCCCAACGACCTAGCCGTAATCGGATGGAACGCTGCCTTCATCTATGACAGCCCTTCCGGCGCCGAAACTGTGGTCCAGCTCCTGCAATACGCCAACTCGCAGTTGCTGGAGTTCCGCCACTACGACGAACTTCTCACCCGGCAACTCGAACAGGTCTACGCCTTCCTCGACAGCGGAGGCCGCGGCCTCTGGTCACGCTGGCGCACCGCCCGAGCCGCCTCGAAACTTCACACCGTCCTGCTCGACGTAAGCGAACTCACCGAGCGCGCCGACAACGCCATCAAGTTCCTCAGCGACATGTTTTCCGCCCGCCTCTACAAGCTGGCCGCCTCGAAAGTCGGCGTCCCCGACTACAAAGACCTCGTCCAGCAAAAACTGCAAACCTCCGAAGAGCTTTACCGCTTCATGGTCGACGAATTCAACCAAAGCCGCGCCTTCGTCCTCGAACTAATGGTCGTAATCATCCTGATCATCGAGCTAGTCTATTTCTTCCGCGGCAAACCCATCTGATTGTCATTCCGCCCCTACCCTGTCATTCCGAGGAGCGAAGCGATGAGGAATCTGCTGCTTGCCTCCACCACCACTGCTCCCGCGAGGAGCACAAACGGAAAGCGCGCGGCTCAGCCCGCACCAACAGGACCGGTCTCTCTCACAACCTTGTCATTCCGAGGAGCAAGACTTGTCATTCCGAGAAGCGCAGCGACGAGGAACCTGCTGTTTGCTTGCGCCACCACGCTCCCGCGGGGATCACAAACGGGAAGGGCGCGACTCAGCCGTGCCGTCACGCGATGGACACGATAAGATGAAACGGTCGTAACCTTGGACCGAAGACCGGAAGCCGGAAGCCGAGAACAATGCGCGGCCTGAAATCCAGACGTGTCCTGATTACCGGAGGAGCCAGCGGCATCGGCGCAGCCACCGCCGCCCGCTTCCTCGAAGAAGGCGCACACGTCTGCGTCCTTGATCGTGACGCGCAAGCCTGCGAAGGCATCCGCCACCAACTCCCAAAAATCGCCGAGGCCATACTCGCCGACGTCACCAACCGAACGCAGGTCGAAGCTGCCTTCGCCCAAGCCGTCCGCGTTATGGGCGCGGTCGATGTCCTGATCAACAACGCCGGCATCAGCATCCGTCACAACTTCCTAGACATCACTCCCGAAGAATGGGACAAGGTAATCGCCGTCAACCTCACCGGTGTCTTCTACGTAGCTCAAACCGCCGCCCGCCACATGTACCCGCGCGGCACCGGAGTGATTCTGCAAACCGCCTCCACCAACGGCACCGTAGGACAACCGTATTACGCGGATTACAACGCCACTAAAGCCGGAGTGATCGAGCTGACCAAAACCATGGCCCTGGAGCTAGCGCCCAAAGTCCGAGTGTGCGCGGTAGCTCCCGGCTACGTGCTCACCCCGATGCAGCGAGCCGAATACACCGACGCGATGTTAGAAGAAGTGAACCAAAAGATTCCGTTACGCCGCCACGCGAAACCAGAAGAGATAGCGGCCCTGTTCGCCTTCCTGGCCTCCGACGACGCCGCCTACGCCACCGGCCAAGTCTTCACCCTCGACGGCGGCGAAACCACCGGCGGCCTAGCCAGCCGCTAACGGAATCAAATGGGAAGAGTGGTGGCGCAGGCGGACAGCAGGTTCCTCGTCGCTTCGCTCCTCGGAATGACAGTCTTAAGTAGATGGGTTTGCCGGGGACGCTAAATAAAAATAGGGACGTCATTAAAACAGGGATGTCATTCCGAACCGGCTGAAGGCCCGGTGAGGAACCTGCTGTCCCCTGCGAACCAGCAATGCCCGCGTGGGACGGACACACCGTCCGTCGCCTTTGAGTTTAGATTTTGATTTTGCTTTTCACCGCGAGTATCTTCGCGTACCCAACGCCCGCAGCCTTTCCACAATTCGAACACTCAACAGGTCGGTCGAACCAGGCCGCGCATCCTCCCGAGGCACCCGGGTCCGAGCTCCTCGAAGGGAGTGCCGCCGCGTCAGCAGCCACCAGTTTTCCATGTAGCGCTCATACTTGTGTCCGTTGCGGTGAGGCGAAAGCACCACCGCGCTCAACCCCTCCAGCGTTCTTGCCGGAATGATGTACCACAGATCCAAAGGCAAAACGTAGATGGCAAAGTAGTCGATGTCCTCGGCCGTGTACAGTCGGCCGGACATATGCAACTGGCATATGTAACTGCCTCCCTTCCACATCTCCGTGGATTTCACCTGCATCCTGAGGAACCGCCCCGCGTTCTCAACGATCACATCGTAGCGCGCCGAATCCCCAAAAGGCTTCGCCACAGTAAAACCCAAGCCCGCAGCCACCGTCATAAACAACAGCTCTACCCACTCTCCCCGCTGCTTGTAATTAGTAAAAACTCTCTTACCGTGCCGCCTCATAGACTTCTCCCAATACGCAACGTCATGTTGTTCATCATTAGTCGTTGTCATCCCGACCGGAGCTGCTCATTCCCGAAGGGAAGAGTAGCGGAGTGGAGGGACCTGCTGTTCGCGTCCGCCACGTCTCGTTAAATCGCCCAGAAACACAAAAGGCGCAGCCCGTGGGCTACGCCTTTCTTTTCTCGACTCTATAATTTAATTATATCATGCTCGCTATGGGTAAACCGTCACATTTCCCGACTTTATATTTCCTTTGCCTGCCGTCACATAGCCCAAAACGTTTACTCTTTAGCTATTGACAAGCTCCGGCTACCATTTTCCATAGATGCAAATAAGACCCGTCCAAGCATGGATGTCATTCCGAGCCGGGCTGAAAGCCCGGTGAGGAACCCGCTGTTCCCGACAGGAATAGAATAATCGAGTGAGCAAGGCGCATGACCTGTACGTTTCCGCTGTTCCCCAGGCACTGGTGGGCCCTAACAGAGAAGACGCATTCAAGCAGTTAGGCCTCGCTGCCAGCTTATGGCGTGAGACCGGACAACACTTCAGCGCCGGCATGGCAATGTCAATCGCCGTCCAAGCCGCTTGGGGATCTCCGCGGCAAATGCTAGAAGCCCAAAACGCCGCATTCCAAGATTTCCGAGCGGCCCTTGCTAACAGCCCCCCAGAATCGCCCGTCGCGCTGGCATCTCTGCACAAGCTGCAAACGGCCCTGCAGTCGGCACTTTGGCTTTTCGAGATGGATGCCCACGCCACCCGAAACCAAATCCGCAACATTGGAGACGATCTCGCCCAACGCTTCCTTACCTATTTCGGCGATTCCCAGAATGCCGATAACTACCTAGTGAAGGGCATATTGTTATCCACAGATTTGGAAGATAACTGGAAGATAAAGTTTCCAGCTCACGAAATCGGCTATGGAGGAGAATCGTTTGGAAACGAGGTGATACTACCCGTTCCCTCCGCATTCCACCTTTTCGTGGCGGAGGAAGATTGGCAGGGCGCGTGGGAGATAGTGAAGCGACATCCCAACGCCTTTTCGTCGCACAGCCTCCAAGGGTGGAGAGCGGTGGTCATGGCAAATAAGGACGCGTCTGGAGCCGTCGAATTTTTTGACGAAGCGGCGGATGCCTTTTCGCAAGACAAGCCCCCCGGTGCTGAGGAACTGATTTCAAGGGGCGGAACTTGGTCGGGGATCAACGAACAATTATGGACCAAATATTTCCGAGCACGAGCACGTCTTCACGAAGCAATCCGCAAACCAGCCGAAGTAAAGGCATTAATAGGCAGCGCCGTCCAAACCCTTCGCGGCACTGAGTCAGGCTGGCACAGTGGCCGAGTATCGAGATTTCGAGTGCTTGTCAATACGCTTGAAAAATTGATAGGCGAGCCTGCATCGATCGACCAAGACGAAGCCGTCCACGCATATTTGGCAGAGACGCGCCTCTCTCAAGGAGATAGTGAATTTGATGTCTATGCCTTGAAATTTATTACCGAGGGGGCACAAGCTTTCATCGGATTCCAGACCGACACGGATGCAGAACTTACGCGGAATCGTCTCTCGGCCGCCCTGGAAGCACTCAGCCGAATCCCATTCATCGGATCCGAAATAACAGAGGCCGTGAGACCGGCCATCGGAAAGAGCGCGTTAAGCCTGATTCTTGGTCCCGTGCGCACCTGGATGCACCGGCGCCTTCAAAGTGTTACCGACGAACCAAAGCTCCAAGCCATTCTGTTGCGACTCCTCCAAGCAGAGCTGCCACTGTATGCGCAGGTGAGGCACGGGCCAATCGAATATGGCAAAGACATTGTCGCTCTCTTTGAGGAGGGCGGGGAAATCGTGCTACGTTTCTACCAAGTCAAATGCGGCGATATCGACAAACCAAAATGGCGGGACAGCAGAGCGGAACTGGAGGAAATGTTTCTGGTCAAGATTCCATCGCTGCAATTGCCCCGTACAACCGACCCGAACACACGGGATCTTAATATGTAATGGCCACGCAAACCCATATGTCGAGCCGCTCATCGATGCGTGGATAAAGGATCAGAAGGAGAAGAACGGACGAACTTTCGAGTTTCACCACCTCGACAGAATTGTCGACTGGATCGCGGACAAGAAGCTCGTCAACGAGCTTAGGCTGGCGCTGGCGGAAGAGAACATTCCAATAACGGAGTAACCTTACACGCCGGTGGCCGGGTGCCCCATTTCTCGCGTCCTTTGGGAGAAGTGGGGATTTTGGTCGATGGCGACCTCAAACCGAATCATGCGCATGCATATAAGCGCGCAGGATGGCGTTGATGCGAGTCTGGTAACCGCGCTGTTGCCGGAACCAGCCCAGCAAGTCGGCGTCCAGTCGCATGGTCACAATTTCCTTCGGCGCCGGCATTACGACCTTGGCGCTCTTCCAGAATTCTTCATCCGTGGCATGCGCGTCAGGGTCGGCCGCAATCCCTTTGCGTATCGTGGCGGCACTCATGCGGCGCAACTTGTCCCAGTCCGTGCCGCTCCTGCGCTTGTGGTCCGACTTCTTTGTCCTTGCCCGGTCAGCCTTCATCGGGTGATCACTCAAAGGTCTTCGGGCCTCAATCCAGTGTGCTTAGCAATCCGAGACAGGATTTTGGACCCGAGTTCGTCACCATCTCCGTAAGACCAAACATACATCGGATACGAAGATGACTGATGCTTGAGCTTCTTATGGGAACCGCTTTGCGAAATAACTACCCAGCCGATTTTCAGAAGGGCCTTGAAGGCTTGCTTGGCCTTCACGCTAGGCCACTGGCTCAAGCGGAAACGCAGTCGAGTGTAATCGAGCGTGGAACGTTTTTGGAATTCTCCACGTCGTCTGCGATGACCCGTAAAGCTAGCGCATACGCTTTTCTCTTGGCTTCGTCTTCCGTAGCCCCATATACGATCACGCCGGGGACAGCGGCAATTTCTGCGATCCAACGGCCATCATCTTCGCGCTCGGTTTCGATATTCCAGTGCACGTCGTCTCTCCTAACGCTGGTAGATGGTTTTTTATTCGACACACTCATAAGATGCAGGATCGCCTGAGCTGTTGCACATTACGACCGTAATGGGGAAGGAACGTATAATACTCCACCTATTGCCGAGAATCCACAAGTCCACTTGTAGATTCTCGACCCGAGCTTTAGGAGTGTTCCGTCTTCCCATCCAGCAAATTCAGCGCATGAGGCACCAAATCAAGCACAGCCTCCAACGATTCCACCGCACCACTAGGACTGCCCGGCAGATTCAGAATCAAAGTTTTCTCCCGCACGCCGCACGCTCCCCGGCTCAAAGCGGCGAACGAAGTTTTCTTAGCGCCCTCCAGCCGCATGCGCTCGCCCACACCATCAATCAGACGATCGCAAATCGCCTCGGTCGCCTCCGGAGTGACATCGCGCGGTGCAATCCCCGTCCCGCCCGTGGTCACGATGAAGCGCACTTCCAGCGCCAGATGAACCAGCGCATTCTGAATCTGCATGGAATCGTCCTGCACGATTTGCGTATGCACGACGCGAAAGCCGGACTTCTTCAACACTTCGACAACCGCTGGCCCCGATAGATCGACGCGTTCCCCGCGGGCGCACGAATCGCTGACCGTAACCACGGCAGCAGTGAAAACAACAGAGCCTTCAGTTGTCGAGGAGGACATCATCTTCCTCTTCCGCCCGCCCGCTGCCCGCGCTCGTGGTGGGCACACCAGCGCCGGCTCCGGCACTCGCACTCGCGGTCTCTTCAACAGCCTCCGGCCCGGCGTCGCGCTGCGATTCGTCGAGCAGCCGCAAGCCTTCCATCAGCAGGCCCTGGGTGTTGAGCTTCGTAGTTTCCTGATCGGTCTTGCCCTCAAAGTTGAGTTCGAAGTTGCCGCCAGTCCAGCGCAGAACTTTGAAAACAGCCTCATCCCCCGACAAGGATCCGTAAGTAGCGTGCTTGACCTGGCCCTCGACAAAGAAAACCTCGCACTTCTCGCCTTCGTTGTTGAGCTTGAGCTGGCAGCTCTTCCGCCCCATTTCGAGCGACTGCATCAGGTCAATCACATTCATCTGCGAAAGATTCCCGCGCACCACGCCGTCCGAGGGAGCAGTCTTAGCCATCTTCTCCAGCGCGATGCGGTCCACCGTGCGCTTGATGCGCCGCGTAGCTTCTTTCAGAAAGAAAGGTTTGGCGATGTAGTCGTCAGCCGCATCCTGCGGAGATAGACGCTCATCAATGTCCGCCCGGCTGGCCATCAAGATCGCCGAAAAATTAGCCGTGGCAGGGCGCGACTTCAGCTTCTCCACCAGTTGCCGCCCATCCATTCCCGGCATGCGATAGTCGCAGACCACCAGCTCCGGAGGATCGTCGACCGCCTTAAGCAACGCGTCAGCCGCGTCGCCCGCAGCCACAACCCGCGCAAACGGAGCCAGCGCGTGCTCCAGCATTCCCAGCACCATCGCGTTGTCGTCGACCAGAAGCAGTTTGACGTCGTTCGCCATGGAATTATTTCGCCCGCCGGTAGTCTCCGCTCTTGCCGCCACTCTTGCGCTGCAACACGATATCGCGAATCTCAATCCCCTTATCCATCCCCTTGACCATATCAAAAATCGTCAGCGCTGAAATGCTGGCGGCTACGAGGGCTTCCATTTCGACCCCGGTTTCTGCGGTGGTTGCGACTTTGGTGGTGATGGCGACGCCATTCTCGCATAGGCACAACTCGACATCAACGTGAGAAAGAGGCAGCGGGTGGCACATGGGGATTAACTCCGAGGTGCGTTTGGCTGCCATTATGCCCGCGATGCGCGCTACTTCCAGCGGGTCGCCTTTGGGATTTTTCGGCAACGCTTTTAGCACGGCCGCCGGCATATGCACGAAGGCGCTGGCTTCGGCTTCGCGCCTGGTCGGGGCTTTGTTGGAGACATCTACCATGCGGGCGCGGCCGGCTGCGTCGTAGTGGGAGAGCTTGTTCGCCATGCGGAAGTTCTATCTTACATGGGAGGCGGCGGCTGAATGCCGCGCCTTTTCAAATCGGCATCACGGCTATCCATTCGCTGGCTCGGATGTGCTCACGATCGGGCGGGACTACGATGTAGCAATTCGCTCGGGAGCGGGCGGCGATGTCGCCTGATCCTTGCCACGGTACAGGCTCGACGTGTGTGTCTTCATACTTGCCGGAAAGAATTGCGGGAAGGAACCTTGTCAGTCCTGTCTTGCTTCTGATGTCGGATTCCAGACGGGCGTGCAGAAAGTTTAGCGAGCGCGGGGACATTCCGGACAAGGCTTCGAGCATCGGTCTGGCAAACAGTTCGAAGGTGACCATGGTTGAGATTGGGTTGCCAGGAAGGCCGAAGAAATATTTATCCGACGGGGCTGGAGCCCCGCGGGCAAGAGTGCCCGCGCCACACAGGACCCGGCCGAATACTACTGGCCTTCCGGGTTGGATTTTTGCTCCGGTGAAGAAGAGTTCGGCTTGCAGTTCGGCTAGCACTTGTTCTACCAAGTCGTAGCGGCCCATGGAGACGCCGCCGGTCATGATCAGCAAATCTGATTGCAAACCTTCTTCGATCAACTGCCGCAGACGGCGCGGCTCGTCGGGAGCGATGGGCAACGGCACCGGTTCGCCGCCGGCCTTCTGAATCTGTACCGCCAGCGAATAAGTGTTAGAGTTGCGAATTTGCGTCGGGCTGGGTTCGGCATCGACGTCGACGATCTCATCGCCTGTGGTCAGCACAGCCACACGCGGTCGAACAAATACCTTCAGCTGCGATTTGCCAACTGAGGCCGCGACTGCGATGTCGGCTTCGTTGAGCCGCGTGCCTCGGTCGAGCAGGAGGCTGCCGCGTTTGGCCTCGGCTCCTTGAGAGACAATGTTCTCCCCCGATGCGATTCCCTTGGTTATTTCAACCACGTCTCCGTGCGACGATGTGTATTCGACCATTACGACGGCGTTGGCACCCTGCGGAAGCGGTGCGCCGGTCATGATGGAATATGCTTGGCCGGGATTCAGTGCGGGTGGGATTTGAGTGGGGCCTGCCTTGATCTCTCCGATTACCCTTACCTTGGCCGGAAGCTTCGCCAAATCGGCCGCGCGGACGGCGTAGCCATCGCGCGTGGAGCGCGGGAAGGGAGGGATGTCGCGGTCGGCGGTGATGGGCTCGGCTAGGACTCGGCCGCCACCGTGCAGCAGAGTTACGGGTTCCTCTGTGCTCGGGACTAGCTGCGCAGCGTGCTGCTCCACAGTGCTGCGGGCATCTTCAAGGCTCAGAACGAGGGATTGGGTTAGCGGGGCGGCCACGAGGAGATGATAGCGGAAGGATCCCCCAGGTCTCACAAAATCAGATGAAACTGATTGGATAAGAGCGAAGGCTCGATCAACCGGGGTAGTCTTGGTTTGAGGACTAAGGCTTCTCGGAAAGGAAGGAGCCTTCGCATGATGATTATAGGATGTGATTTCCATCCCAGTTGGCAACAAGTGAGCTGGGTGGACACGGAGACGGTAGAGACCGGGGAGCGGAAGTTGGTGCAGGCGGCAGGCGATGCCGAGCGGTTTTATGGGCAAGTGCCGGCGCCGGCGCTGATCGCAATGGAAGTGACGGGCAACTGTCATTGGCTGGTGGATCTGTTGGCCGAGTTGGGCCACGAGTTTTGGGTGGGAGACGCGGCGCAGATCCGGGCCAGCTGTGTGCGGCAGCAGAAGACGGACCGGCGGGACGCGGAGCACGTTCGCATTCTGCTGCAGGAGGGGCGGTTTCCACGCGTCTGGATGCCGTCGAGCGAGGTGCGGGATCTGCGACAGCTGTTGCTGCATCGCTACAAGCTGGTGACGATCCGGGCGCGGGTGAAGAACGAGTTGCAGCATCTGTGCCTGAATCAGGGAGTGCAGCGCAAGCACAAGCTGTGGAGTCAGGCGGGACAGAATGTGCTGCGCGAGTTGCCGTTGAAGCCGTGGGCAAGTCGACGCCGAGATGACTTGCTGGGGTTGCTGGCCATGCTCGATGAGCAGATCGAACCGCTGGACCGGGCGGTGAAAGAAGAAGCGCAACGAGACAAAATGGCGCTACTCTTACAAACCCAGCCGGGAGTGGGAGCGGTGACGGCGCTGGCCTATGTGCTGACCATGGGCGATGTGAGCCGCTTTCCGCGCGGCAAACAGGTGGCCAGCTATCTGGGACTGATTCCGCGCGAGCACTCTTCGGGCGGACGGCAGAAGCTGGGCGCGATCAGCAAGCAAGGCAACCGCATGCTGCGCATGTTGCTGGTGGAAGCGGCGCAGACTGCAGTGCGGCTTGATCCCGGACTGCGGAAAGAGTATTTGCATCGCTGTCATCAGAAGCCGAAAGCGGTGGCCAAGGTGGCGGCGGCGCGCAAGTTGGCCGTACGACTGTACTGGATGCTGCGCACCCAGAAGCCGTATCCGGAAGTCGTTCGCATCGAGAGCAGCCCGCGGGTGCCCCTGGTCGGCGCAAGCTAGACCGCGAAATTGATTGGGCGCTCTCGCATCCCGTGAAGACGGGATGTTCGCATAGAAGAATCATGGCCGACGAGCAAGGTCGAATCGATGATTGGTGGAACGACGTTCCGCCGCAGAGTGATTCAACGTGAGATTTCCAGAGTCTTGGTCCTCAACTTCTGGCAAAAAGGCCGTGCTCATCGCACCGCCCAGGATAACTTTGTCCTTGACACCGCCTTCGCTCTTATCGAGGGGCACCCGGCAACTACGTACATCACGGGCCGAAGCCCGCCGGTTTCTTTCGCCTCCTGACGCAGGCCTCTTGTCCGTACCTGAAAGGCCTGCTCCGCAGTGCTGTCGCTTTTAACTCCACAGCCGGGTGGCGTAGTCGGTCATGGTTAGTCCCAGCAAGAGGAGCAGAAAAAACAATGCCGAGACTATGACCAGCTTGACCAGCTTTTCGCCGGCATGCCAGGCGTGCATGAAGAAAAGGGCGACCAGAGTAGCTTTGATAGTGGCGATGGTGAGAGCAATGGCGGCGTTGAAGGGCCGCAAATCGATGAAGGCCACCTTATACGTTACATAGGTGAACACCAGCAACGCAGCCCAGATTATGAAGTAGGTCTTCAGCGGCGACGATTTTGCATGTTCAGACATAACAGGTTCAGACATAACAAGCCTCAGACATAGAACAAACGTTTAAGGATGCCGGTCGATCAGGTAAAGCAAGGGAAACAAATAAATCCAGATGATGTCGACGAAGTGCCAGTAGAGCCCGCCGATTTCGACTGGAGTATGCCACTCAGGAGTGAAGCGGCCTTTCCAGGCCATGGTCAGCAGCCAGGCAAAAACGCCCAGGCCGACAATCATGTGCAGCGCGTGCAGGCCGGTCATAACGAAGTACAGGGAAAAGAAAAGCTGGGCGTGGCGCGGATTGGCATATTGACCGGGATGTCCGGGGATTGGTACTCCTTCGAAGCTGAACGATGCGCCCGGTACGTGATGCTCTTCGAACTTGTCTTTGTACTCGACGGCTTTGATTCCCAGGAATACAAAACCGAGAAGCATGGTGACCGCGAGCATGCTGATCAGCAGCGTGCGCCGGGCAGTCTGCGCGGCCCAGACAGCGAGGACTACAGTTAAGCTGCTGCAGATGAGGACAGCAGTGTTGGTAGCGCCGAGGGTAGCGTCGATCGATTTGCTGGCGGCGGCGAAGTCGTCGAAGAACTTCAGCCGGTAAACCAGATAGGCGCAGAACAGGCCGCCAAAAAACATGATCTCGGTCGCAAGGAAAAGCCACATGCCGAAGCTGGCGGCATCGCGCTGCTGCCCGGGGTCGACGAAGTGGTGCAAGAGCTCCGGATGATGCTCCTCTTCGTGCTGAAGGCCGATTACGGTGCTATCGGGCAACAGGGACCTCCTCACGATGGGGCGTGTCTTTGTCCGGCGAGTCCAGCTCGTCGTAGTTGTAGGCTTCCCAGGTCACCACGGGTTCTTCGTCAAAGTTGAAGGTGGGTGGCGGAGAGGCCGTTTTCCACTCAAGTCCAGCGGCGTTCCACGGGTTGTCCGATGCCGGCTTGCCGTAGCGCATCGACCAGAGGAAATAAATCATGGGTAGAAGATATCCCACCCCGAGGACAGTGGCGCCGGCAGTCGACAGAACGTTCAAGATTTGAAATTCGGGCATGTGGCTGTAATCGTAGTAACGCCGCGGCATGCCCATGTAGCCGAGCAGGAATTGTGGAAAAAATGTGAGATTGAAACCGATGAAGACGATCAGCGCAGCCAGGCGCGCCCAGCCTTCGGGATACAGCTTGCCGGAAATTTTTGGCCACCAGAAATGCATTCCGCCGAGATAGCCCATCACCGCTCCTCCGACCATGATGTAGTGGAAATGAGCGACCACAAAGTAGGTGTCGGTCACGTGGACGTTGATGCCGAGCGCGGCGAGGAACAGTCCGGTGAGGCCGCCCATGGTAAAAAGTCCGAGAAAACCGAAGGCGTAGAGCATGGGCGCATCGTAGTGGATGGAGCCCTTGTAAAGAGTGGCCGTCCAGTTGAAAACTTTGATGGCAGAAGGAACGGCGACGGCATAGCTCAACAAAGAAAATACCAGAGCGGCATAGACCGACATTCCGGCCACAAACATGTGGTGAGCCCAGACCAGGAAGCCGAAGACGGCGATCGCAATTGAGGAGAATGCAACAAAGCTGTAGCCGAAGATGCGTTTACGTGAAAAGCAGGCGATGATCTCGGTAACGACGCCCATCGACGGCAGAATCATAATGTAGACGGCGGGATGGGAATAGAACCAGAACAGATGCTGGAAAAGGAGCGGATCGCCGCCAAGTTTGGGATCGAAGATGCCGAGGTGCAGAGCGCGTTCGGCGGCGACCAGCACGATGGTGACAGCGATGACCGGCGTGCCCAGGAGCTGAATGATGCTGGTGGCGTAGTGCGCCCAAATGAACAAGGGCAGTCGCGACCACGTCATGCCCGGCGCGCGCATGCGGTGGATGGTGACGACGAAATTCAGGCCGGTGAGGATCGAAGAGAATCCAGCGATGAAGATCGCCAATCCTGCTTCGACGATTTTCGTATTGGTGAAGTTGGTGCTGAAAGGAGCGTAGAACGTCCAGCCAGTATCGACCCCGCCGGTGAGCATGCAGTGCATCATCATCACGCCGCCGATGATGTAGAGATACCAGCTCAGCAGATTGATGCGGGGGAAGGCGAGATCCTTGGCCCCGATCATCATGGGCACAAGGAAATTGCCCAGTACGGCCGGAATCGATGGAATGAGAAAGAAGAAAATCATCACCATGCCATGCATGGTGAAGAGTTTGTTGTAGGTATCGGCCTGCACCAGGTCGCCCGCCGGGGTAAGCAACTCGAGGCGGATGAGCAGCGCGAAGAAGCCTCCGATGAAAAAGAAGAACGTGATCGACATTAAATAGAGGAGCGCGATGCGTTTGTGGTCCGTGGTGAGCAGCCAGGACCACACTCCGTACTTCGTGTTCAGGTAATTTTCGCGTTCGGGTTGAGGCGTCGCTGTCGGCATACTTATTGCACCTGACTTCCATGCCTTGGAGCATTTGTTTGGGCCGGCGGAGCGACCGTGCTGGCGCTGGTTTTCACCGCCTCACCTTTGGCCGCGGCAATCGACTTGATGTAGGCGACCAGAGCGTTCACTTGCTCTTCGCTGACCAGCCCTTGAAACGTAGGCATGATGGGCTGGAATCCTTTCACCCGCTTCGCGCCGGGATCAAGAATGCACTCGCGGAGATAATTCTCGTCGGCGGTGACGGTGCGGCCATCTTCCAGTCGAACCGGCTTGCCGAAAACTCCGTGCAGGTTGGGGCCGCGGCCCTGAATATCGGAGCGGTGACAGGTTACGCAGCCGAGTTCGGAGAAAATTTTCTCGCCGGTCGCCGAAAGCGGACCAGTCGAACCACCGTTTATCCATGCTTCATACTGAGCCGGTTCCAGAACCACGATCGAGCCGACCATGCCGGAGTGTTGCGTGCCGCAATACTCCGCGCAGAACAGGTGATAAGTGCCCGGCTTGGTGGCGCGGAACCAGGCGACGGTGTAGCGGCCGGGCAGTACATCCTGCTTAATGCGGAATGCGGGGATGAAGAAGCTGTGGATCACGTCCTGCGACGTCATAATCAATTTCACATCGCGTCCCACGGGAACGTGCAGTTCGTTGATCTCGCGCTGGCCTTCGGCGTGTTCCAGCTTCCACATCCACTGTTTTGCCACGACGTACACTTCAGTCGAGTCGGCGGGCGGGGTGCGCTCTTTGAAGTACACCACGGCGCCCCAGGCAAAAATGACCAGAAAGATGAGAAACGGGATTGTGCTCCAGGTGATTTCAAGAGGAGTAGAGCCTTCAATCTGCTCGGCGCGGACCCCGGGGCGATAACGGTAGCGGGCAGCGAAATAAATTAGACAGGCAAATACGAGCAGGGCCATCATCCCAGTGACGATGAGCAGAAAAATATAGAGAGCGTCCACGCGGCTCGCCATCGTCGAGGCCTGCACCGGCCATAAGGGAAAGTTATTGAGCATACCGAGTCTTCGCTGCCGCCTTCGCCGTCTTCCTGGTTACCGAGCGATCCAGGCGCCAGAGAATGAAAAGTAAACCACCGAGCAAGAGAATTGTCGCGGCTCCCGCGAGCCGCAGGATGTTGCCTACCATGGCGCCATATTTTCCGGTCTCAGGATTGTAGTGATAGCAATAGAGCAGCACAGCATCGACGGCGTTGCCGATTTTGTCTTGCGAAGCTTCCACCAATCCCATGCGCAAGTCCTTGGGCGGAAAATCTATCCCGTAGAAGTAGCGCGAGATACGGCCTTGCGGCGTGAGCACCATGATCGCTGTGGCGTGTGCATACTGGTTGGTCTTGGGATCGTACTGATACTGAAAGCCAACGGCTTTGGTGAGCGCGTTAATCGAATCCGGCTGGCCGGTGAGGAAATGCCAGCCCGCGTCAGCGTTAGCGCGGCCATAGCGGCCTACATAGTCCTTCTTCTTGGCGGCGGCCATCTCCGGAGTCTCGCGCGGATCGAAGCTAACGGTGATTACGTCGAATTCATTCCCCACGTCGAACTTTATCAGGCGCATGGCGCTGGCAAGTCCGGCCAGAGCCTCTCCACATAGCATGGTGCAGTTGTAATAAACCAGGTTGAGGATCAAGGGCTTGCGGCCGAAGTAATCGCCAAGCCTCACCATCTTGCCGGAGTCGTCGCGGAAAGTCAGATCGGGTGGCACCTGCGCGTTGAGGTGCTGCTCGATTCCGACATTCTCGAGCCGGGGAGGTCGCGTGTTGGCAGGAGGCGCCATGATGCCGTTGTTCATCTGCCCGAACGCAGATGCGGACAGCAGCCCGACAACCAGGAGCAAGCGCGTCGCGATCGAATTGTTCTGCTTACAGATCACTTTTTCTCACCCTTCTTGGTTAAGCCGGTCTTGGCTATGCCGGTCTTGGCGGCAGGAATCGCTGCAGCCGCGGCGTTGGCGGCGCCCTGCTGACGGACGGGAAGACCTCTTTGCGCTAACAAGTCCATAGCGCGCTCGATGGGAATCCGCACCGTGCCGGCTTTCTCGTCCACCCATCCGTAGCTGTAGAGCGACTTCTCTTCGCGCAGACGCTCATCGTCGAGTTGATTGCGCTCGTCGATTTCCAGACGAGGATTCGGGAAGTTTTCTTTCAAGTAATCTTTGAAGTCCACGGGAAGATGGCGCGTGTCCGTCGGAACGTTGCTTACCAGCGGATTCACCGGAGGTTCCAGGGCTTTTTCGCGCCGATCGAGAAATGAGAAGACGCCCCGGAGACCGAGAATGCAGAGCAGTACTACCACGCCCAGTCCGAGATAAAAATAGAGAACTCCGCCCGCCTGCAGGTCCTGGTGTTCGTAGCTGCCGTGCCCGGTCGCGTTCTCGTGTTTGATTTCGACGCTCATCTATCTTTCTTTTATCTTTCTTTGCGCCCTATGCATGGGTTGCATGTGCCGGCTGTAGGACTTCGTGCGCATCCCTGTCATAGGCCGGCAGAAGCGGCAGCGAACCCAGGTTGCGGAAAAAATACCAGAGCCAGATACCTCCGATGCCGATCGGTACGACAATATCCGCCAAGGTCACCGTGAGACTGTTGGAGAAATTTGGTTCGATGATCCAAAACAAGTCGAGATATCCCATCAGCAACAGCAAGACCGCGACCCAAACCAGCTTTCGAATGTTGCGCTTGA
Organism: uncultured Acidobacteriaceae bacterium; assembly: GCA_963702775.1. GTDB lineage: Bacteria > Acidobacteriota > Terriglobia > Terriglobales > Acidobacteriaceae > Sulfotelmatobacter. The sequence continues at coordinate 81,404 of CAVPDX010000005.1, read as the reverse complement.
AAGGGCGCGAAAGCAATATAGCGAAGGGAATGGCGAAGTGGAACAGAACCAGAATTAAACCGACGTAGCCCCATCCGTTATTCAGCCGCTTCAGATAAAAAGTGATCTCAGCGGGCAAATTCCCGGCCCAAATGATGAGCCATTGGGAAAACGAGAAGTACGCCCAGACCATTATGAAGGTCAGCATCCATTTGCCGTGGTCGTGAACGAATTCGGGTTTCAACATCTCAGACATGGGCTTGTAGTTGAAGAGAATGCGCTCGATCACCACCGCAAAGCACATGGCGGATAGCACTTCGCCGATGAGAATGATCAGGCCGAAGATGGTTGAGATCCAACTGGGGTCGAGCGACATGACCCAGTCGATGGCGGCGAAGGAGATGGTGAATCCGTAGAGGATGAGACCGGGGCCGCTGACCGCGTTGAAACGTGCTGACTGTTATCTGGGGCATTGGGCACGGTCGGATCTGCTTCGACCACTTCGACAGCAGGAACGAAAGGATGTTCCAGATCGCAAAATAAAATACGGCGCGGATGATGAAGCCGTTCACGGTCAGATAAGTCTGCGTGATTTGTGCGAGATGGTCGCGGAGGTGCTTGTCTTCAATGTTGTCGAGCGGCTGCGCCCAGATGTAGAGCCGGTGGATGCCGAGGATGATCGGGAATGAACAGAACCGCAAGCAGCGGCAACGTGCGCATGGCCGCGCCCAGAATGCGGCGGATGACCGTACCCCAGCCGCCGCCGGTCAGGTGGCGGATCATGAGAATCGCCATGGATCCGAGCGCGACGCCCAGCCAGCACATGAAGCCGAGCAAATAAGCACGGTGGAACTCATCCATCCCATTAGGACGCGTGAAAGCCAACACCACGGCGATCACAGCGAAGGCGACGCCGATCACGAGCGAGCGCTGAGATATTTTCTTTACGACCTCAGGCGCCGTCAGATCGAGATGTGGTGTGGCCGCGGCGCTCATTTGTCTTCCTCGGTTTTCGAACCGGCGCCGGATTCAATCACGGGTACAGTCGCGCCGGAGCCCGGAGGGCCCTGGAATTGTGGCGGCTCCGAAGGTATGTTCTGTCCAGCGGGCACATCTGCCATGGTTCCATTCTGACTGAGCTGCAGGGCACGGATGTAGGCCACTATTTTCCAGCGGTCCTCCGGCGGAATCTGCGAAGCGTAATCAGGCATGATGCCGAAGCCGTTTGTGATGACGTCGTAGAAGTAGCCGAGCGGAGCCTTTTGCAGCCGCGGAATGTGATACGACGGCGGTTTGCGCGCGAAGCCGCGCGAGGGAACGAAGCCGTTTCCGTCACCGAGCTGGGAGTGGCAGGGAGCGCAATAAATGTTGAAGCGCTCGCGGCCGCGCTCAAGAACTTCTTTGGTCACGGGAAACGGCATGTAGTCGCCTGGGCTGTTGCCAACTTTGCCGCGTGTAAAAATAAGTGTCCTCATGCAACTGCCCACGGGCTACAGTGCCCTCGACCGGGGGACGCTCGGAGCGCTGGTCGGAGAAAAAGTCGCTGCGGGAAAGCGGATTCTGTTTCGGTTGCACTTGCATGTCGAGGCGACAGGCGGAGAGCAGGGTCATCGCCGCCAGTAAAAGCCCCAGCGTCGCAAAATCCCATAGCGTTCGACTTTCGTGGAATCCCACCCTTGCGCAAAGAACGCGCAAGAATGGGGCACCCATCGTTTGAGATGGGACACTCAGCGTTTGGGGAAACGGCCGACATTTGGCGGAGGCGCGGCATTCTAACTTGGCACCTCCGAGATCGAGCGCGGGGCGAGGCCTTGGAGAAAACCGAGTGTACCCGCCGCGTCGTACTTGGGATCGGAAGAAAACACGATCAGGAAGAAGCGGTCTTTCGATGCCGACGAAAATCGCGGAACGTTGAATACGGGATGATAGGGCATGGGCAAGCCATTCAGCGCCAACATGCCGAATACGGCGGAGATTCCGGCAAAGAGGATCGTCATCTCGAAGGTGATGACGATGAACGCAGGCCACGAATGCGAGAGGCTTTCCGCCAATGTTGATCGGATAATCGACAGCAGACATCCACCATTGCATCAGGTATCCCGTCAAGCCGCCGATAATTCCTCCGATCAACACCACGAGCGGAACCTCGTCGCGGTGAAAGCCAATTTCCTCAGCCAGCCCTTCGATGGGAAATGGGCTGTAGGCATCGATCTTGTTGTAACCGGCCTGATGCGTCTTGCGCGCCGCCTCAACCAGTGCGGTCGCCGAATCGAACTCCGCCATCATTCCGTACATGCGCTCACGCTTCATTCGGCCTTCACCTCCGCTTCCGGCAGAAGGGTGCGCATTTCAAAGATGGAGATGGCGGGCAAGAACCGCAGGAACAGGAACATGGCCGCCAGGAACATGCCAATGGTGCCGATGTAGGTCATCCAGTCCCAGCGCGTGGGATAATACATTCCCCAGGATGAAGTGAGGAAGTCGCGGTGCAGGCTGACCACGACGATGATGAAGCGCTCCAGCCACATGCCCACCAGGATCACGCCGGAAAGAAAAAACAACGCCAACGGACTGGTGCGCAGTTTCTTGATCCAGAGCAACTGTGGAATGAAAATGTTGCAGGTCAGAAGGGACCAGTAAGGGATAGCGTAGGGTCCATGCAGGCGGTTCCACAGCGTGAAAGCGTCATAGCGGTCGCCGCTATACCAGCCCATGAAGGCCTCGATGCCATAACCGTAAGCCACGATCAATCCTGTGGCTAGCATCACCTTGGCCGAATTCTGCAAGTGGCGCTCGGTGATGAAATCCTCGAGGCCGTAGATTTTGCGAATCGGTATCGCCAGCATCAGGACCATGGCAAATCCCGAATATATGGCGCCGGCGACGAAATAGGGCGGAAAGATGGTCGTGTGCCAGCCGGGGACGATGCCGATGGCGAAATCAAAACTCACAACGGTATGGACTGATAGGACCAGTGGCGTGGCTAACCCGGCCAAGAGCAGGTACGCAGTCTCATAGCGGTGCCAGTGCCGTGCCGATCCACGCCAGCCCATCGAGAGCATGCCGTAGATGATTCTGGCCGCGGGATGCGTCGCGCGATCCCGCAACGTCGCGAAATCTGGAATCAAACCCATGAACCAGAACAGCGCCGAAATGGTGGCATAAGTCGAGACGGCGAAAACGTCCCACATGAGCGGGCTGCGGAATTGCGGCCACACCCCCATGGTGCTGGGATACGGAAACAGCCAGTAGGCGAGCCACGGACGCCCGACGTGGATGGCAGGGAAAATTCCCGCGCAAGCCACCGCGAACAGCGTCATGGCTTCGGCGAAGCGGTTGATGGAATTGCGCCACGACTGCCGCAGCAACAAGAGAATCGCGGAGATAAGTGTGCCGGCGTGGCCGATTCCGATCCACCACACGAAATTGACGATCGCGAAGCCCCAGCCGATCGGGATAGTGTCTCCCCAAATCCCAATGCCTTTCAGGAAGAGATAGCCGATGGCGTAGAGCATCATGATGGTCAGCAGAAACGCGATGCCGAAACCTACGAACCATCCGTTGGAGGCGGGACGAGTCAACACGATGGCGCTGATTTTTTCGGTGACCGTACCGAAGGTATAGCCCGGCTCGATCACCGGAGCCCGTTGGGCGTCCACCGTCATTTTGTATTGCTCGTCCATTGCTTGTGAGTGAAACTATCAGTCTCCTCGGCTTCCGACTCACGCTGCCCGGCCTCCGGAAGCCGAATTGCGGAAGCCGGAAGTCTTCTTTACGATTTCAACTCCGGATTCGGGTTGCTCACTTCCGCCAGATACGTTGTCCGCGGGCGAGTATTCAGTTCGCCCAGCAGACTGTAATTGCGTGACTGCGCCTTCAACTGCGAAACCCGGCTGTTCGGGTCATTAATGTTGCCGAAGATAATCGCCCCCGCCGGGCACGATTGCTGGCATGCGGTCTGCAGTTCGCCGTCAGCGATTTTGATTTCCTTGCCTTCGCGCACCGATGCGGTTTCGGCATCGATGCGATGTTCGGTGATGCGCTGCACACAGTACGAGCACTTCTCCATCACGCCGCGGCTGCGCACGCTGACGTCGGGATTGCGCATCATCTTGTATTGCGGAGTGGTCCAGTCCTGGAAGAGCAGAAAGTTGAAGCGCCGCACTTTATACGGACAGTTGTTCGAGCAATAGCGCGTGCCCACGCAGCGGTTGTAAATCATGTCGTTCAGGCCTTCGCTGGAGTGGTTGGTGGCGCCGACCGGACAGACCACTTCACAGGGCGCGTTCTCGCACTGCTGGCAGGGTACGGGCTGAAAGAATGCTTTGGGGTTGTCGCGATCGCGCGCCACTTCATCGGGATACTGATAGTAAGTATCGATGCGGATCCAGTGCATGTGGCGGCCGATGGCGCACTGCTCCTTGCCGACGACCGCGATGTTGTTTTCCGACTGGCATGCGATCATGCAGTTGTTGCAACCCACGCAGGAGTTCAGATCGATCGCCATGCCCCAGGCGTAGTCTTCTTCTTTATAGGGATACGGCTTGTAGAGTGTCAGGCCGGGCGCGGGCTCTTCGCCTTGCTCTTTGGCGAAACTTGGTTCTCTGCGATATTCGTCGAGCACGGTTTCGCGGACGAGCGGACGATGATCGCCGTTGGGCGTGTCCATGGATTGGTAGCCCTGGGTCGAGGCGAGAACGTATCTGTCGCCAGTCTTTCGGATCTGCAAGCCGGTTGCGAACCAAGGGGCGGCCGTCGTGCGAAGCGGATATGCATCGAAACCCTGCGCAGTTCCTACCCGGCCGGCGCGGCGACGGCCATAGCCGAGCGTGACCGTGACTGAGTTATCGGGATGGCCGGCCTGAATCCAGACCGGGCCGGTAACTCTCTTGCCGTTGAGCTCAAGTTCAACGATGTCGCAAGTCTTGATCTGGAGGCGCTCGGCCATCTTAGGACCGATGAGGATGGCATTGTCCCAGGTGAGCTTGGTCATCGGCTTGGGCAATTCCTGCAGCCAGCCGTTGTTGGAGAATTGTCCGTCGTAGATGGTGGGATCGCGGCGGATGTTGAGCTCGATGGCGTTGGCGACGGAATCCCCATAAGTTATGCGAGGAAGCTTTATGGTCCTTACGGAAGCCGGCCGCGGAACATAAGTTGTACCTTCTATCCAGCCGTCGTGCAGCGACTTGCGCCAGAGCTGTTCGAAGTCGGCGCCAATCTGTTGCCTCTGCCAATACGCACGAACCAGATCATAGCCAGTGATGTCGGGTTGGCCAGCAAGAAGTGCGAGAAATTCAACCGGACTCTTGCCTTGGTAAAGCGGGGCAATCAGCGGCTGAATGATGCTGACGGTGCCATCGTAAGTGCGAGCATCGCCCCAAGCCTCGAGTTCGTGCGCTTGATTGATATGCCACTGACACAGTTCTGCAGTTTCGTTCTGATATAGACCAAGGTGAACGCGCAGGGGAACCCTGCCGTTCTTGAGAACATTGGCGAAATCGAGATCGACCGGGGCATCGTAAGCGGGATTTCCACCAAGAATTACGAGCAGGTCCACTTTGCCTGCATTGATGTCACCGACCAACTCTTTGATCGATTCGGTTTGGTTGATCGGGTTCGCGTCGATGGGGTCGGTGTAGAAAACCGTCTTGCCGACATTGCCGAGCTTTGCGTTAATCGCGTGAACCAGAGCGTGCCGATCCGCGGGCTGATGCTCCCCCGCAATTACGACAGTAGAAGAGCCGTCGCGTCCAATGTCCTTAGATAAAGCCTCCAAAAACCTAGCCGTGTTTTCAGCCCCGGGTACATTTCCGCTAAGCCCAGACACCCCGTTCCCTATCGCTCCAGTAGCGGCCGCAAGAAAGCGAGCACATCCGTCTATCTCCCCACCTCGCACAGGCAACCGATGATCTGCCTTCGCCCCCGTAGTCGTCGGCGTGCTCTCGATCACGTAGAGCCGGTTCATGTTGCCATCGGGATTGCGGCGCTTGGCGAAGTCGCGGATGTAGCGGACATTTCCCGGAAAACCCGCATACAGGAAGTCGGCGTCGAGTGAGACGATTACGTCGGCCTTTTCAAAATCGTAGCGGGTCTCGACTGGCTGGCCGAAGGCCAGCTTCGCGCCTTCGAGAACGTTGTCGCGGTTGACCGGCTCGTACACATGCCACTTGGCCTGCGGATAGATCTTCAGGAAATTGCGCAGTTGATCGGCGAGCGTGGGCGAAGAAATGGTCGGCGTCAGAATGCGAATGCCCGTGCCCTTCAGGGCTTTTTGCGCGGTGAGAGGTCCGCGGAGTGCAGCCAGAAGCGCCTGCCACGATTGCTGATCGCCCATTGACATGATGCTCTGCGATCGATCTGGGTCATACATCCCTAGAATCGACGCCTGCGCAAAAATATCAGTCCCGCCAAGCGACGCGGGATGCTGGTCGTTACCTTCAATCTTTGTCGGGCGGCCGAGATGACTCTCGACCAGAATCGGATTGGCGTAGCCGCCAAGTGTCATGGCCGTGGCATAGAACTGCGGCCGGCCAGGGATCACGCCCTCGGGCTGGCGGACGTAGGGAACAATGGGCTCAAGCGGCAGGCGCACGCATCCGGTCATGCCGGCCAGCGCCATGGACGCGCCCATCACACGCAGAAAGCCGCGCCGCGAAATGGAATCGACCCACTCGGATGCGCCTTTGGGAAACTCGCGGTGCAGAGCCTCTTGAAACGCTTCGCTGCCGGCAAGTTCTTCCAGGCTGCGCCAGTATTCCGGACCGGCCTTGTCGCTCGCCCCATCGATCTGCGCGCGTAGGGACTCGAGATCCAGTTTTTCCTTCTTGCTGGGGCAGACTTCTTCGCGCCTGCCGCGACCGTTTTGTTCTTCCATCTTCATTACCGGCCACACTTCACAAACAACGAGACTGTCATCCTGAGCGGAGCGAGAGTTCGCGAAGCGAAGTCTCGCGCAGTCGAAGGACCCCTGTAATGCCGGTAGCGCCACGGACGCCGGAAGGCGTTCTCACGATGCTGAACGAGTTCGCGGGAGAACTCCCCGAATCGGCGAGTTGATCTGCCAGCATTGCGGGATCCTTCGACTCCGAATTTGCTTCGCTTCGCGCAGCAAATTCTCCGCTCAGGATGACAAGTTCTCATAGTTCCGTTCTCACCGATGGCACGTGTTGCAACTCGTAATGTCTTTCACGCTGCGCACGCTGTATTTCTTCACCAAGGCTGCGCCTAAGTCGAGCTGATCCGCTATAACTTTGCCCATCGACCACACGGGATTCGCGCTCGTGGGCTGCTGGTAGCGCATATTGAATACCTGATCGCGCGGACGCAGATTTTCTTCCGGCGCGCGATGGCAACTCAGGCACCACTCCATCTGCAACGATTCCTGCTGGTACATCAGCGGCATCTGGTCGACCGGACCGTGGCAGGTGTTACAACCCACCCCTTTGCTAACGTGAATGCTGTGATTGAAGAAAACGAAGTCGGGAAGCTGATTCACCCGCATCCACTGCAACGACTGGCCGGTGCGATAGCTGGCGCGGACGGGTTCGAGCAATTCGGCGTTGGTCCAGATCTGCGAGTGGCAGTTCATGCAGGTCTTGGTGGGAGGGATGCCCGCGAAACTGGAAGTCTCGACCGAGGTGTGGCAGTAGCGGCAATCGATGCCCAAGTCCGGAGACGTGATGCTGATGGCTGAAGGGCACGGGCTGCGGCCTTCGCACTCCTGCGTAGGTGATGTAGGGCGAACGCTGGATCTCCATCGCCACCCAACCGAGGGCGGCAACGACGAAGACCGCGCCAAAAATCGTGGCCCGGGAAAGGGTATTTGTGCTGCGATGAAAAATTTGCGGCATGCTTACGTACTAGCGTCAGAAAGAGCAGATTAAGACGCAATGGATACTAGCTCTGTTGCCGGTTACTGGTTGTGGAGCGCAAAGAAAACACCCACAGATTTTCCCCGCGCCAGTTGCGAAACAGCAGATTATAAATATTTCGGGTGCAGTTGTCGCGCCCTTTCCCACGCGACAGTGAAAAAATTTCCCAAAATTGAATCCGGCGCACGGAAAATGCCGCTTATCGTCCTAGCGCAGGTTCATCACCAACAGTTTGGGTTCGGTCATTTCCTCGATCGCGTAGCGTAAGCCTTCGCGGCCGAGGCCGGAGTCCTTTACGCCGCCGTAGGGCATCTGGTCGATGCGGAACGACGGAATGTCGCCCGCGATCAACGCACCAACTTCCAATTCGTCGTAGGCCTGGAAAAGCAGCTTCACGTCGTGCGTGAATAAGCCGGCCTGCAGGCCATAGTTGGAATTATTGATGCGGCGTAGGGCTTCGTCGAAATTCTGGTAAGGTTCGACGGTCACGACGGGGCCGAAGATCTCCTGGCAGTTGACTTTCATGTCCGGCCTGGTGCCGGTGAGCACGGTCGGATCGACCATCGAACCCTTCCGCCCGCCGCCACAGAGCAGGCGCGCACCGGAGCGAACTGCTTCCTCCACCCAATTGGCGACGCGGATGGCGTCGCTCTCGCGGATCAGCGGACCGAGATCGGTCGATTCCTGCATGGGATCGCCAGTCCTCAGTTTCTTTGACGCCTTCCACCAGAAGATCGGTAAATTTGCCGTAGACCGATTGTTCCACCAGAATGCGCTGCACAGAAATGCAAGTCTGGCCGGCATAGGCGAAGCCGCCCGCGATGCAGCGCTCCGCGGCATAGTTGAGATCGGCGTCGCTGTGCACGATTGCGCCGGCATTGCCTCCCAGCTCGAGCGCAACTTTCTTTTTCCCGGCGCGGCGTTTGATGTCCCAACCTACAGGTACGCTGCCCGTAAAGCTGATCAGCTTGATGCGCTCGTCGGTGACCAGCAGACTGGCATCGTCGTTCGAAAGCGGAAGCACGTTGAGTCCGCCATCGGGCCAACCCGCCTGCTGCACGCATTCCGCCAGCAACAGCGCGCACAGAGGAGTTTGCGGCGCAGGCTTCAACACCATTGAGCACCCGGCGGCGATTGCGGGAGCCACTTTGTGCGTGACCAGGTTCAGCGGAAAATTGAAAGGCGTGATCCCGCGATGGGACCGAGCGGGAAAGCGCTTCACAATGCCCCAGCGTCCCGCAGTAAATTCCTGCCAGTCGAGGGGAAGATATTCGCCGTAATGCGTGTGGCTCTCTTCGGCGGCGACGTTGAAGACGAATACTGGCGCGATCCACTTCGATGCGCGCCAGCTTGATGGGCTTGCCCGCTTCCTGCACCAGTATGCGGGAAAATTCGTCGCGGCGCTCGGCAATGGACTGCGCAACGCGCCGCAGCACACGCTGCCGCTCGAAGGCGGGCAGGCGGCGCGTGGTTCCGAAAGCCTTGACTGCGGCAGCGATGGCGACTTCGGCATGCTCGCGCCGGGCCTGCACGACCCGCCCAATCACGCTGCCATCAAAGGGCGCGCGGACTTCCAAGATATCGCCGTCTTCCATCCAGCGGCCGTCGACTAAAAACCGTGGGTTGCGACTGGGGCAATCGTCAATTCCGCCATTTCTTGCCTCCCGGATGCAGATAGCGTTTTTGATTATAGGCCTTCGGTCTGGGGGTTGCTTTTTTCTGCGTAACACAAATTCCCAACCACGTGGATTCTTGACTAGCTCAGGGCAAGCCCAGGGACGCACACAGGGTAAATTGAGCCGTCCACTACAATGAAAGCCTTAAGACGCCGATGCCTGCTTTAGAAACCATCGTTGAGCTTGCACCGCGTCTGCGGCGGAAAGAAATTTCGCCGGTCGAACTGACACGCGCTTGCCTGGATCGCATCGAGAAACTCAACCCCACGCTGAATGCCTTCATTACGGTCACTGCCGAGTCTGCGCTGGCAGAGGCGCGGATGGCGGAGATCGAAATCTCGCGTCGGAGAATGGCGCGGGCCGCTGCATGGCATTCCGATTGCGATAAAAGATCTGATCGATACCGCTGGCACGCGCACAACTGCTGCCAGCGCGCTTTTCGAGCATCGCGTTCCGGCCGAAGATGCGGAAGTCGTGCGGCGGTTGCGGCGGGCGGGTGCGGTGATTCTGGGCAAGAACAATCTGCATGAGTTCGCTTATGGCGGAAGTTCGCTGGTCAGCTTTTTCGGCGACGTTCACAATCCCTGGAACGCGGCGCATATTGCTGGCGGATCGTCTGGAGGTTCGGCAGCGGCGGTTGCTGCGGGGCTTTGCTATGCGGCGATCGGGACCGATACGGCTGGCTCGATTCGCGAACCGGCGGCGCTGTGCGGATGTGTTGGGATCAAGCCGACTTATGGCCGGGTTTCGGCGCGCGGCGTGATTCCGCTTTCCTGGTCGCTGGATCATGTTGGGCCGCTGGCTGCGACTGTCGGCGATGCGGCGGTGGTGCTGCAGGCTATTGCGGGATACGATCCGCTCGACGTTTGCAGCGCTGATGTTCCGGTGTCCGATTATGTTTCTGGCTTGCGCGACGAGACGAAGACTCTGCGCGTTGGAATTCCGCGGGCGTATTTTTTTGACGATCTTGACGATGAAGTGCGCGCGGCAGTGGAGCAGGCTCTTGCAGTGATCGGGACTCTGGTCGCGGATGTTCGGGACTGTAAATTCGAAGTGTCCTCGGATCGGACCGTACAGGCTGCCGAATCTTTTGCTTATCATGCCAGACTACGTTGCGCGGACGCCTGAGCTTTATCAGCCGGAGACTTTGCGGCGCATTCGCTCGGGCGAAAACATTTCGGCGGCGGAATATATTCTGCGGCGGCGCGAACTGGATCAGGAACGGCGGCGCGCTAGCGATATTTTTGCCGACGTGGATTTGCTGGTTACGCCCACGATGCCCATTCCGGCGCCGGCGATTGCCGATCTGAAAAAAGACCCTGCCGCGCTGCGTCCGGCGGAACTGGCGTTGCTGCGCAACACTCGGCCGTTTAATCGTTTGGGGCTGCCGGCTGTCTCGGTGCCCTGCGGACTTTACGAAAAGCGGCCTGCCTATTGGCCTGCAGATCGCTGGTCCGCACTGGCGGGAGGATCTGGTGCTGAGGCTGGCTCACGCTTATGAGCAGGCAACCGCGTGGCGTGGGCGGCTTGGCGGGCAGTAGTCCGCAGTCTAGGCGGCGTTCGCTTGCTTTTCCGCCAAGTCGCCGATCACCGGTAGCTTGAACATTTGGCCCTGATTCGCTTTCATCACCAGGATGATCCAAACGATCAAACCACCCAGTCCGACGAGCGGCCAAACCAGCAGCGTGAAGAAACCCAGAAAGGGAAGATGAACCACGATGCGCAGCCCGATCCAGAGAATCCACCAAGCGACGTTAAAGAAGATGGACTGCCAGGCGTGGAAGCGCACGAACCGGCTCTTGTTGTAGGGCTCCACTACGCGAAAGATGATGGCCGGGATGATGGTCACATAGGCCAGCATTCCGGCCACGTGTCGGCCAACCCCGAAGAAGGGGCGGGCGCGGGAGTAATTGCGGCCCTTCCGCTGCAGGCCGCACACGTGGTCGTGCCGTCGGCAATCTGCGCACCACATACACTGCAATACGCCATGGGAGTCTCCTCCTCTTTCTATTGAAGCCAGAACCGGTAGATCACACTGGCTCCGTCCCGAAAGACGCTGCGGCAAGGTATCAGAAAAGCGGGCGGGAGGCAAACGGTACGGGATTGCGGCCATGAGTTTCCGAGTTGATGCAGCGTCTATGGAGACGCCTTGCCGCGTTTCGGTGGGGACGCAGGTGGGGATCCTTCGGCTCCGCAGCTGCCTCCGCTTCGCGAAAGCTGTTGCTCCGCTCAGGATGACAGGTTGGACTTCAGTCCACCGTTCGTACATCGTCTGGCAGAATGAGCACGAACGTGCAGTTTCCCGTCGCAGTGGAGCAGGAGAGGATTCCGCGGCGGAGGATTTTTACCGGGGTGTCGTCGGGGAAGGTCAGGCGGTACTCGGCGGTGTGGAGGGCTTCGGTGAAGACTTTTCAGCTTTTCGTCGCCGCTGGCGAACTTCACGGCTTCCACTGTGGCGGTCGGAGCCGGGGCCCCGGCTCAGGAGCACGAAGAATTCGGCATTGCCGGTTTTCTTGCGACTTTGCCAAAGTTCGATGGTGCGCAACCGCTGCAGTTCTTCTTTGTGCATCGCTACCGTGCCGGATCTACCTTGGCGCTGCCGCCGGCCAGCGAGCCAGGCGGTCGCGGGTCTCGGGGATGGGACGCAGCCCGCTCAGGCAGAGCGCGTAGGTGCGCAGGGCGAGGTCCTTCTTCCCCTGCTTCTCGTAAATCTGTCCCAGATGATCGCCGACTTCGCCGTGATGGCCCAACTGCCAGGCCGAGGAAATGTATTTCTCTGCCTTGTCGAGATTGCCTTGGTTGAAATAGACCCAGCCCAGCGTGTCCCAGTAGGCGATCAAGGAGGGGACCAGGCCCAAGTCCTGCGGCGTAAGCCGGTCCAGCGACATATTGCGCAACGCCGCGGTGGTGGCAGAGATTGCCGACTCGGCGTACTGTTGGGCGCGGTCCAGATGAGATTTCTTCAGCGAAAGCTGGTAGGCGATGTTGTTCCAGACCAGCGGAGTAGCCGAGAGTTCGACCGCGTGGTCGAAGGTGGCGAGCGCTTTATCGTCCTGGCCGAGGTTCAGATAGGCGTCGCCGAGGCTCACCTGCAGTTCCGCATTGTCAGGCGTAAGGGATACGGCTTTCTCCAACTCCGGCGCGGCTTCGGCGTACTTGTGCCACTCGGAATACATTGCGCCCAGGCCGGCGTGGGCGAACTTGTCGAGGGGATTGATCTCGATCTGCTTGTTGAAGGCGGTTACGGCTTCCGGGTACTTGCGCTCCTGCCAGTAGGCGCGGCCGAGCGCGTTGTAGGCGTACTCGTCGTAGGGATTGATTTCGATCTGCTTGTTGAGCGCGGCGATGGCGTCGTCGTTCTGGCGCATCCCCATGTAGGCTCCGGCCAGAAAATTCCAGGCGTATTTGTTCTTGGGATCTACTTCCGTCGCGCGCTTGAGAAGCTGAATCGCCATGGGCAGATTGTTGCTGGCGAGGGCGGCGCGGCCGCTTTCGACCAAGTCGTCGGCCTTCATGTCGGCGGGGGGCGTCGGCGCGCCAGCTACCGTGTTCTCGACGGATAGAAACTGGCCGAGGTCAGAGCTAACGGCGTGGCGGAAGGCTTGATAATCCGGGCGCCGGGGAGCCGGCAGCTCGGTCTGACGCATGATCAGCGTCCTGGCCGCGGTGAAAGTGGTTCCCTCGAGCTTATACGTGGCCTGATACTCGGCGTAGTCGCGCTTCACCGATAAAGGCAATGGAGAATGTGCGGTGTATTTGGCGGGCAATTCGAGCTTGATCTTGTAGACGTACTCGGCCTTGGGACCCAGTTTCAGAGACTCGGCGTCGGCGTCGCCGCTGTCGTCACCTCCGCTGCCGAGATCGGGCAAGTTGAACTGACAAAGCGGCAGGGTGAGGTCGGACTTTTTCTTGGACCAATCCAGGAAGTTTGGCTTGGCGACATCGTAGGACATGGTGAACGGCTCGCGGGTCGCGGCCGGATCGCTAATCTTCAAATTCGTGATGTCGCCGCCCATACCGGCGTTAACGTTCTCGACCACGCGCTGCCATTGCGCCTCAGGGACGCGGCGAAAGATCGAGCGCAACATCAATTCTTCGTCGCCGCGGAAGGTGTAATGCACGTGGGCTTCGAGTTTCCCGATGTCGTTTATTTTTCCATCGACTTCGGAAATCTCGCTGTCGGGCATGGGAGTATCGGCGGGCGTCTCCTCCAGATGCGGCGCGCTGCCGTCGGCGGGAATCACCAGCGCCAGCTTGTTGCGCAGGCTGAAGGCCAGCAGGCGGAAGGGCGCCACTTCGCTGGTGGTATCCATCCAGACCTCTTCGTGCCCCAGGGCAGCATGGTGATGACGTGATCGAACTGCGAGGGCGAAGGCACGTCGGGATCGAGTTTGCGGCTGGAGTTGATCAACACCGAAGAGGCGTGCAGGCCTTCGGCTTCGAGCAGGGACGCGAGCAAAGTGTGCTTGTCCTTGCAGTCGCCATACTGGTCGTGCAGAACATCGCCGGCGGCGTGGGGCTGGTAGCGGCCCACGCCCAGTGACAAGCTCACGTAGCGGAAATTCTTGGCGACGTAGTCGTACAAGCGCCTGGACCTTATCTAACTCCGTCGTTGAGACCTTTGGTGAGTTCGTCAGCCTTGGCGCGGACTTCCGGCGAGGGCGCGCGCCGGTCTTTTTCCAGGCTGGCATACCAGCGGCCGATCTGCTCCCAACTGACGAACGTGGTCAACTGGACGTCGGGCCGGTCTTCGTCGGCTTTCCTCTTCTTTTTCTTTTTGACCTTGTCATCTTTGTCTTTGTTTTTTTGTCGTCTTCGCGTTCCAAGTGAGAACTGGTCCAGTGGTAGATGCGGCGGCCGTCTGCTTCCGTGATCTTCGGATCCATGTCCGGCTTGTTCTTCAATTTCAGCGAGCGATCGGCGGGAAAGTCCACATCGAGTTCCTCATCGAGGCTGATGTTGTTCTTGTCAAACTCGTATTCGGCCCAGAACTCGCCCGCAGCCAATGGCGTGTGGGTTACCGTGACCATGTCATATTCGAGCACTTCGCCGGGGCGCAGGCCGGGTACGGTGATGTGCTTTTGGCGGTAGTCGGTATAGACGGGAGCTTCTCGCTCCACGGGAGCGCTGAGGTCCTGCACGGCATCGTCGCCGGCCTTCACTACGTCCCGTCTGCTTTGATCACGCGGACGTAGGCAATCTCCACGCGCTCGTTGGCGGAGTTGTAGCCGAATTGAATCTGGCCCCACTGCTGGACTCCAGCCTCGCTTTGCACCCGAACACGGGCAACGGTTTCTTTGCGACCCGTGCCATCGTTCTCAAAGCGGTAGGTCGAGTGCAGTTTCTCGACAACAAAAGCTTCCTGGGAATAGTCTTGCTTTGGCTTCTCCGGCTTGGAGGCGTTGAGAGGTTTTGCTGGAATGGACTGCTTAGTGGTCTGTTTGCCCGATTGTGCCGGGGCGGCGAGGGCTGCGGCCAAGGTGCAGGCCGACAGGAGAGATAGCAGGAGACTGCGCATAAGGTAATAGTAAGGCCTTTACTGCCTTTATCCGCGGAAGAGCGGAGGCTCGTCTTTTCAACGCTAAGTCCTATCTGGCGGATTTTTGTGATCAAGGTCACATTTGTTTGGTCGGAAGTCACAAAACCGTAGTAAAATCCGGTCTAGATAGTCTTGCCCGGCCGCGGCGCGGGCAAGCGTGACGCATAAAGTACTTGCGCCACGATCTTTCCGTTCGGAGGATTTCTGGCATGGAAGATCGGGCCCCTGACGTCTCTTCTACGGTTTCCCAGCAGTCGATTACCCAACAGTCGCTTTCCAGTCAGCAGTGAGGCAGCATGAAGGCCGTGGCGCGTGGGTTCTGACTGCCTATGGCATTTCCGGGCTGGCCCTTTTCGGGCTCCTCGCTTATTTCTTTTCGGAATTCATCGCCCACTAGTACGTTTCTGCTAGCGGAGAGACGAGCATGCGCGTCCGCGTCGAGGCGGATGGAGTTCATCCTCGTGCCGGCATCCATCAAAGACGCCGCTTCGCTTGGCGGGACCCGTCGGAACTCAGGGCAGGCAGCCCAGGCGGCCGTCTCCACATGAGCATCTCCCGCGACGTGGGGTACCCCTGCCTGCACTTCCTTTGAACGTGTTACAATGAGCCGCCTTAGAAGTCTGCTGCTTCGCCAGGAACCCAGCATTTTCCCGCACTGAAGCACTGAGAAAGACCACAATAAGCTCGTGCCTAAGAACTCCACGTCCGCCGCCGCGCCGATTACTTATGCCGACGCCGGTGTGGACATCGACCGGGCCAATCGCACCAAGCAGCGCATCAAGTACCTGGCGCACAAAACCTTCACTCGTGGTGTTCTTAGCGAGATTGGCGGGTTTGGCGGCCTTTTCGCGGTCGATAAGACGAAGTACGTCGATCCGGTATTGGTCTCGAGCGTGGATGGCGTAGGAACGAAGCTGAAAATTGCCTTTGCCATGGGCTTGCACTCCACCGTTGGCGCCGACCTGGTCAACCACTGTGTGAATGACATTGCCGTGCAGGGCGCCGCGCCACTGTTCTTTATGGATTATCTGGCGACAGGAAAGCTTGAACCCACGATCGCGGAAAAAGTGGTGGAGGGAATCGCCGACGCCTGCAAGCATAACGGCTGCGCCCTGATCGGCGGCGAAACGGCCGAGATGCCCGGCTTCTATCCCGATGGCGAGTATGATCTGGCGGGATTCATCGTGGGCGTGGTGGAACGCGACCGGATTATTACAGGCAAGGACGTGCAGATCGGAGACGTCATTCTCGGTTTGCCTTCGAACGGCTTGCACACTAACGGATATTCCCTTGCCCGCAAGCTGTTGTTTGAAGTCGCCCACTACTCGCCCGAAGACTACGTGAACGAGATCAAGAACAAAGTGGGAAATGAACTGATGCGGACGCACAAGAGTTACTGGCCGGCGCTGAAAAAGCTGGTTGCCGCCCAATGCGTCTCCGCGATGGCGCATATTACCGGGGGCGGGATCACGGAAAATCTTCCACGCGTTTTGCCTCGCGGCACTGCCGCTGCGATTGATCTCGGATCGTGGCCGGTACCTCCTTTGTTCGAGCATCTGCGGCAATTGGGCAACGTTCCGCAAGAGGAAATGCTGCGCACTTTCAACATGGGCCTGGGCATGCTGCTGGTCGTTCCCTCTGGCGAAATTCAAGAAAGCCCAAACCGTACTGGAGCGCCTGGGAGAGAAGGCTTTTACTGTTGGCCGCATCGTGAAGGGAGAGCGTAAGGTGATCTACAACTAGAATCAGAAGCACACCTACCATGGAGGCACTGAGCCACAGAAACCTTTAGAGGCAGTTGTATTTGGACGCGACACTCGTTGCACTCCTCGGTTTCTTTTGAATTTGAATTGGTTTTCTCCATGATCCATGTCTCCGTGGTAGACTATCATCTAAGTCGCATGCATTGCCTCGGTATTCTTCTCTCCGGCCGTGGCTCGAACTTTCTCGCCATAGCCGACAACATCGAAGCGGGCCGCATCGCGGATGCGCGCATTGCTGTTGTCATCTCTAATAAGGCGGACGCGCCGGGCATCGCCAGGCGCGGCAGCGCGGCTTGAATGCGCTGGTGATTCCTTCGAAGGGCAGGCCGCGAGCGGAACAGGAACGCGAAGTAGTCGCCACTCTCACGCAGCACCATGCAGACCTGGTCTGCCTCGCGGGATATATGCGCCTGCTTTCGCCCTGGTTCGTTCGGCAATTTCCGCAGCGGATTCTGAACATTCATCCTTCGCTGCTGCCCGCATTTCCCGGACTCGAAGCACAAGAGCAGGCTTTCGCCTACGGAGTAAAGGTTTCCGGCTGCACCGTGCATTTCGTCGATGAAGAACTCGATCACGGAGCGATCATCGTGCAGAAGACGGTACCGGTGCTCGACAGCGATGACGAGCACACTCTCGCAGACCGTATTTTGGAGCAAGAACATATTGCGTATACGGAAGCGATCAACACTGTGCTGAGCGGAGACTTTGAAATTGTCGGACGAAGGTTGAGGAAGAAAATGAAAAGGTAGATGCACCTTTTTCTTTTCTCAGAGGTTTTTCGCCATTCTGACGATCTGTAGCACTTCTCCGTTGGCCAGCGGTGCTTCCTGATTTTCGACTGCCATGTACCCTTTCGCCGTGTAGAAAGGAACACCGCTGAGGGTTGCGCCCATCTCCAAGCGCATGAAGCCCGCGGCCTTTGCTTCCTGTTCGCAGGCCTCCAGGATCATCCCTCCGATGCCACGCCTCGCCCATGCCGGATGTACGAAGAAGGCGCGGATCTTGGCCGCATCCTGCGCGGGATTCAGCAGCGAGTCTTCGCGCGCGGCGAACTGATCGCCACCAAACAGAGTCTTGCGCTTGCTCCAACCGCCGCAGGCGACGATCTCGGGTTTGGTGTGGGATTCTTGAACTTCCGCCGCCACATAGGTTCCATCCGCGATGAGCTGGCTGTCGACGCCGTAGACTGACTGCAACGCGCCTTCGATCTGTGCCGGAGAATAATCCTCCGCCTGCAGGCCGCGCACCGAGGCTTCGATCACTTCACGCAAACGCGGGACGTCTGCCGCGGTTGCTTTTCGTATCTGAATACTCATCGCTAGCACAAGCCTCATTCACTTCCAGAGCGAAGTCTACCTTCGGCTTTCTGACTTC
This sequence comes from uncultured Acidobacteriaceae bacterium, assembly GCA_963702775.1. Taxonomy (GTDB): domain Bacteria; phylum Acidobacteriota; class Terriglobia; order Terriglobales; family Acidobacteriaceae; genus Sulfotelmatobacter. Next base: position 63,202 of record CAVPDX010000005.1, on the reverse strand, counting down.
TGCCTTCTGCATTCCATATAATGTCTTTTCCCCATGTCAACCTTTAAACCTGTCGATGAACAACTGACGTATCTCAAGAAAGGCGCGGCGGAAATTATCCGCGAAGCCGATTTGCGCGCCAAGCTGGAGAAGTCGCGCGCTACGGGCAAACCTCTGCGCGTGAAGCTGGGCATGGACCCGACGGCTCCTGACCTGCATCTTGGCCACACCGTCGTTCTGCGCAAGCTGAAACACTTTCAGGATCTGGGCCACACGGCGATCTTTCTGATCGGCGACTTCACCGGAATGATTGGCGACCCAACGGGACGATCGGTTACGCGGCCGCCGCTGACGCGCGAGCAGATCGAAGATAACGCGGAGACGTACAAGGCGCAGGTCTTCAAGATTCTCGATCCGCAGAAAACTGTGGTCGACTTCAACCGGCGCTGGTTCGGCAAGTTCACTGCCGACGATTTCGTCCGCTTGATGGCCAAGTACACCGTCTCACAACTGCTGGAGCGCGAGGACTTTCACAAACGATTTCAGGAAGAAAAGCCTATTTCCATGCACGAGTTGCTTTACCCGCTGGTGCAGGGATATGACTCAGTGGCGCTCGAAGCCGACGTGGAATTCGGCGGCACTGACCAGAGATTCAATCTGCTGGTGGGCCGCGAGTTGCAGCGCGCTTACGGCCAGGAGTCGCAGGTGGTTCTGACCACTCCGATTCTCGAAGGCCTTGACGGCGTGCAGAAAATGTCGAAGTCGCTGGGCAACGCGATCGGCATTCACGAGCCGCCGCTGGAAATGTATGGGAAGATGATGAGTATCTCCGACGAGATGATGTGGAGATATTACGAGTCTCCTAACCGATGTGCAAGAAGCTGAAATCTTGAAGATGAAGGTCGATGTTGGTGTCGGAGCATTGCATCCGATGCAGGCAAAAAAAGACTTGGCGCGGACTCATTGTAGCCGGCTTTCACTCGGCGGGAGCAGCGGTGAACGCAGAGGAGGATTGGACAAAGTTGCGTCATCGGGAGCTCTCGGCTGAAAACCTCCCGAAAGACATAGACGAGGTTCGGGTCCCGTACGATAAAATTCGATTGCCGGATACGCCTGCGCCGGGCTCTGATTCTTATCTGTGGATACGACTTGATCGGCTGCTGGTTATCTGTGGGCTGGCGGATTCGACCACTGACGCTGGGAGAAAACTTAAGGCCTCTTCCGTGGAACTGTGCAACCGAACGGGTCGCGCGGAGATGTCTGGAAGTCTCCACACCTTGCTATCGTTTTTTATGGCATGCGCACCAGTTGGTCGTCAGGGTAGGTAAGAAGATCAAGTCTGTGATTATTGAGTCTTAGGTTTTACTCGGTTGGGAAAGGCCGCCCTCAGCAGAGGACACTACCTCACGGCAGCAGACCGAACACGGCCACTCCGTTTGTTGTTCCTACGAACACCTTGCCGTTGGCGATCATGGGAGTGATGAATTTGTTGCCGGCGCCGAACTGGTCGCGGCCGTTGGCGGCCTGGTTGCTGTTGTAGAGTTCGTTCAGATTCGCGGCACTATACGCGTGCAATACCGCCGGGCTGTTGTTCTCTACTGCCCAGACAATTCCGTTGCTGGCGCCGTTCGCCGAGACGCTGGGCGTCGCTCCGGGATAGCCAAAGCTGGTCTGGCGTTTGCGCGATTGCGGTGGGCGACAGCTTCGCATTCGTGATGCTGAACGCCTGGATGGGACTGCCTACCGATCCGTAGTAAACCAGGTTGTTGAAATATGCGGGAATCGCCCAAACGCCGCCCGGCAAGGCTCCAGCGAGTTCCTGATAGATGCTGCTGTTGTTCGAGCTAAACTTGCCCATGGAGTCGCGATTCACCAGATAGAGGTTGCTGTCTTTGCCGGCGCCGACCGCGAGATGCACCGTATTCCCCGAACCATTCTTCAGATCAGGCAACACGATCGCGCCGCCTGAGCCCAAGTCGGTGTCGCTGCCGTTCTCTGATGACTCATTGTCCATTTCGAAGTAGTCGGCCACGGCGAGACCGCCCGAGGTCGAAAGCTTCATGAAGGCGTTGCCGTAATCGCCGTCGCTGGGAAATCCGCCGGCATTCAAATTCAGTGTCGAAGTCGCCGTTGGCATCGAGAAAATAGATATTGCCCGAGCTGTCGGCGGCGAGCCCGGCTCCCGACATCCAGATGGCGCCTTCGTTGCCGTTGGGCGTTACGTTCAGCACGCTGGTCTGGGCCAATGTTGATTCGCTGTAGCCCATAATCCATCCGGTGTACGGCCGGTAGTCGCAATGCGAAGCCCAGGCGGTATAGATAACTCCATTCAACAAGAGCAGCGCGGATCGTTCCTTGTATTGGCCAGGGTCGAAGACCACATCGACGCCGTTTGTGTTGTCACCTGTTCCGGGATAAGTCGCCTGAATCTCCGCCGGGCCGCTGAACAGCTCCGTGCCGAGCGCGAGATCGAGCGCGTGCAGGCGCTGGTGGTAGTTGCCCGATCTGTCTTTCGACATCGACACTACGTAAATCGCCCCATGCGGACCGCTGGTGCGATCGATCGCCGGAGTAGACGTTACGCCGATTTCAGGAGTCACCTGGCTGCAACCGTGATCGTCGGAGGTGGTTTCGCCCGACTTCAGTGTGGAGACATGCCAAATGCGTGGCGCCTGAATCCGCATCGAAGGCATAGACAGAACCGTGTTCGGTGGCGACGATCAGCAGATTGTGCGTGCCGCTGCTGGGAATCGTGACGCTTGACGCGTATAGCGGTTCGGCATCGACCAGACCGTCAACCGAGTAGAAACCCAGTTTGCCAAACTTTGCCGATGTAACGTTGCTGGTGGTCAGAGTCGTTTCCGTCAGGTTCTGCCCCGTGCGCGCTGGGTCATTGTGGTAGGTCAGAACGTCGGTAGTGGCTGGGGTTGCGGGGTTGACTGTAAGAGTTGCGGAGTTGCTGGTTGCAGTTCCGCTGCGAATTGGTTACTAGCACTCGATACTGCGTGCCATTGTCGGAAGTAGTGGTCGCCGGGGTGGTGTAACTGGCCGAGGTTGCTCCAGCGATTGCGGTCGTGCCCTTCTGCCACTGGTAACTCAAAGGAGCCGTTCCCTTGGCTGTCACCGAAAAGGTCGCCGTTTGGCCGGCGTTAACGCTCTGGTTCGCGGGCTGAGTCGCAATTGCGGGGGCCGTGACAGTACCGCCGCCGCCGGATGTAGACACACCCGCGCAGCCTGTCAGGAGCAGGCTAACTATAAGAAAACAAAATACGTCCGTTAGTCTTTGAATGCTCATGCGCCGTCTCTAATTAGCGATCCTTGTCCATCCATCATGTCAGGACGGTGGCAAGAGTCGGAAGGTTACGAGAGTCATGGGAAGAAGGCGGCTTAAGAAAGCCTGTGGTGCTGGCCGCTTGGACAAGGCCTTGTGACTTCTCGACCCGCCAAAGGGGGTCGACTCTGTTACTCTCATCCGCGCACATGCGCGCCGCTGCCATCCTCGGGCTGGGATGTTCTGCGAAAGATCTCAAACCCTTTCAAACCGATGCAACGATTGACTGGCGCATTGGTTTGCCCTGCCAGCTGCCGATCAAGCCGACGTGATTCTGCTTTTCGGCGGTGATGGGACCATCCACCGGCACCTGAGTCAACTCGTGAAGCTTGGAGTGCCGGTGCTGGTTGTTCCTGCCGGCAGCGGCAACGATTTTGCCCGCGCTTTGGGGCTGCGCCGCGTTGGCGATTCGCTCGACCGCCTGGCGATGCTTCTGCGCTGGACAAGACAACGTGCGCGCCATTGATCTGGGAGTCATCAGTTCGCTGGAAGTCGCGGGCGAAGCCCCTTCGACTGACCATCAGGGCAGGTCCGCACTACACGAGTCTGCTCGCGACTCGGTACTCGGTACTAGGTTCTATTTCTGCAGCGTGGCTGGGGTTGGGCTGGATAGCGAAGTGGCTCGCCGGGCCAACGCATTGCCACGCTGGCTGCGCGGACACGGCGGTTACGCGTTAGCTCTGGCTCCTGCGGTTTTTCGTTTTGCTCCGTTCTCCATGAAGATTTTCACGTCCGACGGAGCCGGCGGCTGGACGACTCGCAGCGACCACCCGACGATCCTGGCAGCCTTCGCCAACACATCCACTTATGGCGACGGGATGAAGATCGCACCCCGCGCGCAAATGGATGACGGCCAACTCGACGTGTGCGTCATTGGAGGAGTCGATCCCTTCAAGCTGGTGTGCATGTTTCCCACGGTCTACTTTGGGCGGCACCTGAGTATCCGTGAGGTGCAGTACTTTAAGGCCGCTCGTGTACGAGTGGAAACCGAGGCCCCCTTAGATATTTATGCAGATGGTGAATACGTTTGCCGAACGCCGGTCGAGATCGGCGTTGACCCTCAGGCTTTGAAAGTGCTTACGCCCTAGCGCAGTGCTAAACTCTCCCTTATGCCTGAACAACGATCCCGCACCGGGCTCTGGATTCTGATTGGAGGAGGAGCATTCTTCCTCTTTGTGCTGGCCGTGTTTTCGCTGGTTTATCTGACGCTGCATGCGGGCAGCAGTGAGGCCGGCTTTGGTGGCTTTGGCGACCGCATCGGCGTGGTGGACCTGGATGGGGTGATTCTTTCTCCGGAACCGGTGGTTGGCCAGTTGAAGAAGTTTGCCGACGATTCCTCCATCAAAGCCATCATCCTGCACGTGAACTCTCCCGGCGGCGGGGTGGCTGCATCGGAAGAGATTTATCGCGAGGTCAAGCGCATCCGCGAGGAAAAGAAGAAGCGCATCGTGGTCTCCATCGAGACTGTTGGCGCCAGCGGCGCGTACTACGTCGCTTCCGCTTCGAACAAAATCTACGCTGACCAGGGCAGCATCGTGGGCTCGATCGGCGTCATCGCCGAGTGGGTAAACTACGAAGATCTGCTGAAGTGGGCCAAGCTGAAGAGTATTGTGTTCAAAACCGGCGAGTTCAAGGATACTGGCAATCCTGCTCGCGAAATGACACCGGCCGAACAAGCCTACATGCAGTCGCTGATCGACAACATGTTTGGGCAGTTCATCCAGGCGGTGGCCGATGGCCGCGGAATGAAGTTCGATGACGTGAAAGCCATTGCCAACGGCAAGGTGTGGACCGGCAAGGAAGCCCTGTCGATGAGGCTGATTGACGACACGGGAGACTTTGAAGCCGTCGTGAAAGACACAGCGAAATCAGTGGGCATCTCGGGCGAGCCGACGCTGGTGCACCCAGAGAAGGATCGACGCACGGTGCTTGATCTGCTGCTGGGCGACGTCTCGCAGTATCTTCCCGACGCCTCAAAAATGCTGGAGCAGCATGTCGGGTTCTATTATCTTTGGAAGTAGTAGCTGGTTATTTGACGCTTCCCAAGTAGGTGTTTCCGTCCCTACCATTTCCTGGGAAGTGGGTTCAGCGTCGTCCCAAACTGAGACTTGCGTACAACCCCTGAAATTTGAGAAGGTTTATCGGTGGTTGCAGTATAGAATTGGGGTCGTTGCCGCGAAAGCCGCTACTCTTACCGTAAGGGAGCGAAGAGGGAACTATGACGAAAGCCGATCTGATCGATGAAGTCTCGCGTTTAGCGGAACTTACGCGCAAAGACAGTGAAGTGATCGTGGAGACGATCTTTGACAGCGTGGTGCGGTCATTGCGCGCGGGCGACAAGATCGAGATTCGTGGCTTTGGCAGCTTCCGGACCCGCCAGCGCAAACCGCGCATGGGACGCAATCCTAAGACTGGCGAAAAGGTAGAGGTGCCCGCCAAGAAGATTCCTTTCTTCAAGCCCAGCAAGGAGTTAAAGGACCTGGTGAATGAGGGGATTGCGGACGCAGACGCGCCTGCACCTCCGGCTGCAGCTCCGCCGCCAGCGTAGAAATGCAGAAGTCAGAATTCATAAGTAAAAGCGAATCGCTTACTTCTGCATTCTGACTGCTGACTTTCCTTAACTCCGGATTCCCACCACGCCCATCATCCTTCCCGTCCTGCCCTTCTCGGCGCGATAGGAAAACAACAAATCAGTGTGGCAATTCGTGCATAGCGGCGAGGCTTCGATATTCTTGGTCGGCACGCCCACGGCTAACAGTTGTTGACGATTCGCTTCCACCAGGTTGAGGAAGATCTTCTTCGGCAAGATGCTGTGGCCTGGCGCACGAGCCGTCAGGAACAGCATGGGATACTTTTCGCGCACGGGATCGGACTCTTCGACCTCGCGGAAAAGCTTCGCCGCATAGGCGAACTGCGACTCGAACTTTTCGCGAACTTCCTCTCCCACTTCATAACAACAGCCTAGGATGCCGGGACCGATCGCGGCCTTGAGGTCGCGAGGCCGGCTGCCGAAGCGGCGACGCATCTCGCCCAGTCCCTTCTCGACGATCCGCTTGAGTGTGCCTCGCCAACCTGCGTGAAAAACACCCACCGCATGGTGCTTGGCGTCGGCCAGGATGATGGGCAGGCAGTCAGCGGTCTGAATACCGAGCAACAGACCCGGCGTTGCTGTGATCATTCCGTCGCCGACAAGTTGCGATTCAGGAGGCGCATCGACAAATCGGATAATGTCAGAGTGAATCTGGCGCAGCGTAACCAGCGGCCAGAGTTGAGAACCGTTGCGAACGCCATGTCCGGGCTTACGGGTCGCACCTAATTGCCGCAGAAACGCCGCGCGGTTGCGCTCGACTGTGGCTTTGGAGTCTTCCTTGGTAAATCCCAGGTTGAGGGCGTTGCCCCCGTATGCATGGGATGCCCCTCCAAGACGCGTGGAAAATCCTTGGACGAGCCAGGGAAGTTTGCTCAAGTGTGAGGCGCTGAGAATATTTAGTTTGGCTTGTTTGGCAGTCCGATTCAGCACCCTTTCATGTTACCCGTCTGCCCAGCGTTGTCGCACCCCAGCCAGGAACTTTTCCTTGTCCGCCCGCATTTGCCGGACGAGCGCCTGATTGCCGGTATCTTCGTGCGCAGCTGCCCAGAGCACCATTTCGGTGAGCACTGGGGCGAGGTCGATTCCTTTCTTGGTCAGGAGATACGTGACTTTGCGAGCATCTTTTGGATCACGTTCGGCTCGGATGATGCCATAAGCCTGCAATTTTCGCAGGCGATCCGCAAGGACATTGGTCGCAATGCCTTCGTAGCACTCGAGGAATTCCGTGTAGGTGTGCGCCCCCGCCAGCATCATGTCGCGGATGATCAGCAGCGACCAGCGGTCGCCCAACATTTCCACCGAAGCGTTCAATGGGCAGCCCGACCTGCGTTTCGGCTTGGGTTTTCTGGGCACATGCTTACGGTAGCATATATTAACTTGCATTTCACAAGTAATGTATTGTAGACTTTCACCCGCATCGGCGTAGTCGTGCTTATTACGAAAAAGCACGATGCGCGTCCAAATTACTCTGGGGCGCGTTCATTCAACAAATTTCATGATCAAATACAAGGAGATGCATCCATGGAAACAAAACCCACGCACGAGCAAGCTCAACTCCAACTGCAACTCTTCGAAGAGCGCCGCGAGGCGCGGCTGCGCCAAGCGCGCGACTGGTTCTTCAAGAACTACATCGTGGAAAACATCGACGATGTGATGCGAATCGCCCCCATGGGATCGGAGGGCGGACAGTTCGCCATGATGGTCCTAAGCTACTGGGAGCAAACCTGCGCCATGCTCAACTACGGTCTGCTGCACGAAGACCTGTTTTTTGAAACCACGGGCGAGTTCTTCGGCGTGTGGGAGAGCGCAAAAGCGGTCGTCCCTCAGTTCCGGCAGCGTTTTCAGAACGAGCACTTTCTCGGCCATCTCGAGAAAGCTGCGCAACGTTACGAAGCCTGGATCGAAAAGCGCTCCCCAGGCCACGTCGCGGCCATGCGTCTAATGATGCAGCAGATGCGGAGTCAGCCGAAAAAGGCGGCGTAACTTCACCTGGAACCACCATGACATGGGTGCCCCACGTCTCGCGTCTGTTGCGAGACGTGGGAGTTCCCCCTGGTTCTAGGCAATCGGCACATTTCTTTGAAGGAGCAACTCATGAGCAAAGTCCGCGTTCTGGTAGGTACGCGCAAGGGCGCGTTCATTCTTACAGCGGATGGCAAGCGCGATAAGTGGGAGGTCAGTGGTCCGCACTTCGCGGGCTGGGAAATGTATCACGTAAAAGGATCGCCCGCCGATCCGAATCGGCTGTATGCGTCGCAAACCAGCGGATGGTTCGGGCAGATTATTCAGCGCTCCGACGATGGCGGCAAGACCTGGCACCAGCCCGGAACACCGCCCGGAGAGCCGCCAGCGCCTGGTCCTCCAAAGGCCGCGAGCAATAAGTTCGTTTACGATACGTCTGCCGAGAGCGGCAAGCCGCTCACCACGCATCAGTTCTACGATGGGACGCAGCATCCGTGGGAGTTCAAGCGGGTTTGGCATCTGGAGCCCTCGCTTACCGATCCGGACACAGTTTATGCAGGCATAGAAGATGCCGCATTGTTTCTCTCGACCGACGGCGGCGAGAACTGGAAAGAACTCTCCGGCCTGCGCGGTCACGGCACCGGACCCAAGTGGCAACCTGGAGCGGGCGGCATGTGCCTGCACACCGTAATTCTTGATCCTAGCAATCCAGAGCGGATGTTCATTGCGATCTCGGCCGCGGGCGCATTTCGTACCGACGACGGCGGCAAGACGTGGAAGCCAATCAATAGCGGTCTGTATTCCAAATACCTCCCGAACCCGACGGCCGAAATCGGCCACTGCGTTCACCATATCGCGATGAACCCGTCGCGTCCCGGCGTGCTCTTCATGCAAAAGCACTGGGACGTGATGCGCAGCGACGACGCCGGAGAAAACTGGAAAGAGATCAGCGGCAACCTGCCCACCGATTTCGGATTCGTCATCGACATTCACGCGCACGAGCCCGAGACTATTTACGTGGTTCCGATCAAGAGCGACGGGGAGCATTTTGTTCCCGATGGGAAGCTGCGCGTTTACCGCAGTCGCACTGGCGGCAACGAGTGGGAGGCGCTCACCAACGGCCTGCCGCAGAGCCATTGCTACGTCAATGTGCTGCGCGACGCCATGGCCGTCGACTCGCTCGATGAGTGTGGCGTGTATTTCGGTACCAGCGGCGGGCAAGTCTATGCCTCGGCCGACGCGGGAGATAGCTGGAATCCGATTGTGCGGGATTTGCCCGCCGTGCTTTCGGTAGAAGTGCAGACGCTGCCGTGATTCGAGTCATACTCCCGCAGCATCTACGAACGCTGGCACATGTTGGTAGCGAGGTGACGCTCGATGTCGAGGGTGCGGTCACGCTGCGCGCGGTGCTCGATGCGCTTGAAGCCCGCTATCCTATGCTGCGTGGGACAATCCGCGATCACGTCACGCAACAGCGCCGGCCATTCTTGCGCTTCTTTGCTTGCGAGGAGGATCTTTCGAACGAGTCGCCGGACGTCCCACTGCCAGAGCCGGTCGCTTCGGGGAAAGAACCGCTTCTCATCATCGGAGCCATTGCCGGAGGCTAGGACGCGACCCATTTGCCCGCGGCGCTCGCTCCGCTATAGTTTTCCTAGCCATGTTTGAGGATTTCACTGCTACCGACCGCTGGACGAAGAAGCCGGTCCACTGCGTCTATCAAGCGCTGATTGTCGCCATTGCCACGCGGCATGCCGATGCCGTTGACGTCAAGTTTATGGTCGATGGACGAACCGTCTGGGTAGCGCTGCCGCATCCAGCGTGGGTGGAATATAAGAAGCGCACCGGCAAGGCCATTACGGATTCTCTCGCCATCGAGATTGCTGGCCATTATCTCAAAGCCGCATTGGAAGCCGGCGAAGGCCTGGGACGAGAGATGTACTCGCTCAATGTCGCGGAAACGCTGGTCCACCTGGAGGCCGTCGTTTCACCCGCGATGCGGGAGCAGGTTCCGGCCTACAGTGCATCCCAGCGGCCCGGCTTCGCCTAGGCCGGACAGCCGAGGCGGCTGTCCCCAGATGAGCATCCCTAATGTCGCTGCCATTTACAGTCTCGCTCAGGCCTTCTTGAGCAGCCGCGTCAGCCAGATCAGGAAGACGGCGCCAATGATCGCCACCACGATGGTCCCGATCAGGCCGTAGGCGTGGAAGCCGAGTGCACCCAGAAGCCATCCCCCGACGACTGCGCCGACGATGCCGAGAACAATGTCCATGGCCGCGCCGTAGCCGCCGCCCTTCATGATTTTGCCCGCTGCCCAACCCGCGATCAGTCCAACGATAACCCACCAAATTAAATTCATCAGCATGCGATCCTCCTGTGAATTGCCGGAATCCTGAACTGCCAGCGCACTGGCTTTCATCCGTTCAGAATCCTGCCGCGTTAGCCAATGCTGCAATCGTGGTGCAGCGCAGACTAGCGACCTCACGCGAATCTGTCAAGCGCGCCTCAGAGCTAGCCGCCTATGCTCTGTGGTTAAATCAACTCATGTTCGCCCGCAAGGTTCGCGTTGAGTATGACGAGCGCGGCCAGAGGCTTCCCTGCCCGCTGAAGTGGCTGGATAGCTTCTCCATGCGTAACTTCACCAACGCCAGCGTGTTTGACGACACCCTACCGGCTTCCGACGGGCGTCTGGAAATTGGCACGAACGTCCCTCTGGACCAACTTCGCGAAGCCATGGAAGACTGGTTCCGGCGCAAGGGCTATCTGCCCAAGGACTCGAAGTTGTTACTGAAAGAAATCTGATGCTGCGAAGAATAGCGTCTTTGTTTGCTGGTTCCGGGTTATTTGTCGTAGTGCAGCAGTGACATTACTTCGTAGTCTTTGAGCTTTTCCCGCCCGTGCAGGAAATCCAGTTCCACTACGAAGCCGAGTCCGGCAATTTCCGCGCCGAGTAGAGACGCCAGCTTGGCTGTAGCCTCGGCGGTGCCGCCGGTGGCGAGCAGATCGTCCACGATCAGCACACGCTGACCTTTCTGGATGGCATCCCGGTGCATCTCGAGCGAGTTGGTGCCGTACTCGAGCGCATAATCGAACTTCACGGTTTCGGAAGGAAGTTTGCCCACCTTGCGCACCGGAACAAATCCGGCATTCAGCCGGTATGCCAGGGCAGGAGCGAAGATGAACCCACGGGCTTCCATGCCGAGAACGAGATCAACCTTCTGGTCGACATAATGCTCGGAGAGCCGGTCAACGAGCGTGGCGAAGCCAACCTTATCTTTGAGCAGAGTTGTGATGTCGTAGAACAGGATCCCCTTCTTGGGGAAATCGGGAACTTCGCGGATCAGATTTTTTAATTGGTCGGGGTTCAGCCTTGAGTTGGGAGACAAATCTACCACGCTCCTTCAATACGAAATGAACTGACACTGGCGGCGGGGCGCGCTTCCGATTCCTCGACGGCATCCACGCGAGCGGCACGCGGCCCATCGCGGAGGCGAGAGCGCAAGCCGACAAGCTGATCGCGGGTTCCCTGCGCCAGCACCTCGACACTGCCATCCGCGTTGTTGCGCACCCAGCCCGCGATGCCGAGAATGTGCGCCTCGCGCTCCACAAACCAGCGGAAACCAACGCCCTGCACGCGTCCGCGAACCACGAAGCGGCGGGCTTGCACGTCTGCTGTCATTGAGCTTTATCAAAATAACAGCACGACGCGTTTTCGTACAACGGCAGATCCCAGATGGAGAGTTCCCTGAAATTGGCTAAAAATAATTTTCGGGGTGTCGGGGATGTGTGGTCTGTTTGATCAGGGATCCATCCGGTCTGTACCATATACGGTACGCAGGCCCCCCTCCCCCCCTTTTTGCAAAATCTCTGGAATCATCGCGTTAGGGGGAAATTCCGCGCAAGATGTAGATTTCAAAGAAGTTAGATGCTAAGTTCCTTAGGAACAGGAACTTAGAGCGGGACGATTTGGCTTGTGCCAACCGTTACGGCCTCGACCATGATTGCGCAAGTGATGGGCTATGCACAAGGGCAGATGTCACAAAGGGGCTGTGGAAAAGTTGAGGAGCGCGGAGGTGATGGCGCCGCTCAGGTTTCAGCAAATGTTCTCACGTCGAGAGAAAAAAACAATGGTGCCGGTCCCGTCTGTCCCTGGATTCGCCCTTCCCGAACTTGCAATCAATCTTCTCCATTGTCTTCTCAGCCCACTGAATGGGGGCTGGCCCGGCCGCGCTTTAGCACCACACGGGTGGGGCGTCCAGCATCGTTCGGAGGGACGGTGCAGAGGAGACCGAGATCCTTCAGCCCGCAAAGAACGCGGGCTTCAGGATGACAAAGCGTGGAAGTTCGGGGACAGACGGGACGTTCACTATTCTAAAGAATCGACAACGGATCTATCCGCGCTCGCGGCCTTCGCGCACGATGGCGGCTAGATCGCCGGTTGACACTTTCACCTTTACACCTTTCACGTCTAGCGGTGACGTTGCGGCAGTTCGCAGGGGCAGAATGCGGAAGACGGTCCCATCGCGGCGGCGAATTTCGACCGCCCCGTCCCGCTCGGCCTCGTCGAGCACGGTCGCAAAATTTCCTCGCGCTTCAGAATAACTGTAGGACTTCATCGGCTTTTGGCCTCCAGCACATCCAGTTTCAATTCACGGGCGCGCTCTCTCAATCCAACGGAGGGACAGAGCGGAGGAGACCGAGATCCTTCAGCCCGCCAAAAGCGCGGGCTTCAGGATGACAACCGGCTGGGTGGCCATGCAGCGCTGCAGGGATCCTTCGACTCCGTGAGAGCCTCGCTTTGTGAGGTACTCACTACGCTCAGGATGACAAATTGAAGGTTACGCGCGGGAGAGATAGACGCCTTCGGCGGTATCTACCTTGATCTTCTCGCCTTCGTTGATGAATGGCGGCACCTGCACCACCAGGCCGGTTTCGGTCTTGGCGGCCTTGGTCACGCTGGATGCGGTCGCGCTCTTCAGACCGGGCTCGGTCTCGGTCACGGTGAGAATTACTGTCTGCGGCAGTTCGATGCCTACGGCTTTACCGTCGAAGAATTCGACTTTGATCTCGAGGTTGGCGATCAAGTAGTCCACAGCATCGCCCAGAATCTCTTTACTCAGGTGTGTCTGCTCGTAGTTGGAGGTATCCATGAAGTAGTAGCTGTCGCCGTCGGCATAGAGAAACTGCATGTCGACTTCATCTACGTTGACCTTCTCGATGGGGTCGGGCGAGCGGAAACGATGCTCGAACATGGCGCCGGTGCGAAGATTGCGCAACTTCGCCTGGATAAAGGCACGGAGGTTGCCGGGCGTGCGGTGTTCGACGCTGAATACGGAGTGCAGATCATTGTTGTGCTTAATGATCATGCCGGGACGCAGTTGTGTGGCAGGGATCGACATCGCTAAAGACAATCTCCTCAAGAATAAGTGCGGTTTTGTGAGCCGACGGAAGGCGGGCAGCCACATTTTCCGCCGCACGGGGCCGAAGGATTTATTTTACACGCCGGTCTCCGGAAAGGAAACCTTCCCCTATCGGCATTCATCGTAACGACACCAGATTCGTCGCGCGCGTAGAATTCGCCACCGCCATTGCGGAGGACTAGAATTACAGCTGGCGAGACGTTGAAGCCGGCGCGGAATTCGCCCGGTGTTCCTAGCCACAGGGAAATGAGGTCAATCATGCGTATTGGACGTTATGAGTCTTCCCAGGGAAACAATATAGGGACTGCCGTCACATTCTTTTTGATTGGGCTGGGTGCGGGGGCGCTGACGGCGCTGGCGCTAGCGCCGAAAACCGGCAAACAGTTCCGTCGCGATCTGGCTCGCGGCTATGAAGACGCCAAAGACGCGGTGCAGGATTGGACGGAAGAGGCCAAGGACCGCGTCCGCGATGCGAAAGAACGGGTGCGCGACGTGGCCGAGCGCGGCGCCGATCTGGCCGAAGACCTGCGTGAGGCGGCGCGCGACAAGGTAGAACCACTGCGCCGGGTGATCAACCGCGGCTGACATGTTGCTAGCGCCAGATTGAGGCGAAAAACCTTCCGATCCGTCGCAGCAGGCGATGGTGTTCCGGTTGCGAACTGGGAGCCGGCGTGGACGGCGGCAGCACTTGCGCTTCCAGTGGGACTGGCTTGGTTGCCGATGCCATCGCTGGGAGCGCCGCTACTTCGTCCACAGGCGCGGGTTGGGGCTGTTTCTTGGCCTGGAAAACCATCGGCGCATCGACCTGGATATGAACTTCCCCGGGCTGCGAAGGCGGCAGAGGCTGAGTTTCGGGTCCGTTTGTGAGCGTCTGAGCCAGGGCGGTGTTCGGCGTCCCCGCATTACCTTGGGCCGTTGACGGCTGCGTGCGCATCACTGGCGGCGGGCAGCCACACTCGAGCGGAACAACGCTGTCGATCTTATCGAGCCGTCCTTCGTGAAACACCGCCTCCTCGGTTGGTTTCACCTGATAAACGCGGCTCCCGATCAACTCTGAAACGATCGCCGAAGAAGTGTTGCCCTTCAGCCCGCGCACGCAGGTATTGCCGTGCGAGTCGGTGCTGATGGCGAAGTGAAATTCTCCCGGGCCCGCGAGCAGGATGCGGAAATCGGGAGTGAGCACGGTGTCAGCCGAGGCACCGAGTGCGTAGTGCGTCTCCAGCGCGCCTGTATTCATGCCCAGCAGCAGATCTTTCGTACTCTTCGACGGCGTGACCGAAACCGTAGTTCCGGGACATACTCGAACCTCTCCGCCCCGGGACAATGCCAACACCGTGGTATCGCCCCCGGCGGTCAGCGACGATCCTGCCGCGAGCCCGCTATCGGCGACCACGACTTCTCCAACTCCTCTGCTGACGGGCACTACCGTGGCGGCCTTCGCCACCGACAGTACCTGGGGCGGATGGGATGGCGGCTTGCCGGCTGCGTTCGCGTCTGCATTCGAATCTGGTGGCTTCAGCCGCACTATCAGACGATTGCCCTCAGCGTCCCAGGTGTAGCCGTAGGGAACGAGCAGGTCCAGCACGATCCTCGTGACTGGCGGTTCGATCTGGTATTGCTCGGCCCGGATGGTCAGTATGTTTTCCTGCAGTACGGGGATCCGCTTGCGCTTTAGTCCCATGCGGGCGTTGGCGAGGTCCATCACCAGCCGCGGAGGCGAATCCAGTATGCGAATGGTGGGCACTACAGGATGAGTGGACACAACTTCAACTACTGGAACACCACGCTCGTACACCACGCGCACGCTGGTAACGACTGCAGGCTCTGGTTTGGAGGAGTTGGTCTTTTGAATTCCAGTTTCCTGCGACGAGGCACTCGTGACCGCTAACGCCGCCAACAGCAGGACAACAAATTGAATGCCAGATCGTGGCAAGAAAATCCCCTGAGAACGAAGACGGCCTTAAAAGGAACCTTATCACTTGTCGGGAAGTGAAAGAAGTGACGGAAGGGCTGACAGGTTTCACCAGCTCGCCGGCATCCGAGGCCCGCTCAGCTTTGAGGCAGGAATTCGTACTCTTCGATGACGGCGGCCACGGCCATTTTGCCCTCGCCGGAATTGTCTTCGATCCGCACCACGCGCCCTTTGCACTGCACGCGAATACTCTCGGTAAGAGTAATTTCGGGAGGAAGGGTGAGCGTGAAGCCGATGGGCGAGCCCTGCTCGATGGGTGAGTCCAGGAAGAGACTAATGCCGCGCGCGCTTACGTCGCGGATTTCAGCGGACTCGCCGTAGTTTGTATTTTCTCCTCGGGCGACGGAGACGGGAATACGGAGCGCGAAGCGTCGTGCAGCCCTTTTTTCCTGCTGGGCTTCTGCCATTCGTTACTCCAAAGCTATTGAAGTGGACGCTACCTTATGTATTTAACAATGACGTTTGAGGGCCGGTTCCGTCAATACCACCCTTGGGGATAGGCATGGCCCGTTCCGGCAGGGTGGTTTGTTGATGCGATGATTTTGGCAATCCTTACCTGCTATGCAGCCTTCGAGATACAGCATGTAAACTGCACGCAGGAGAGTCGCGTGGTCTTCGTTCTCGACAACTACGATTCTTTTACTTACAACCTGGTTCAGTACCTTGGGGAACTTGGCGCGAGGGTCGAGGTGCGCCGCAACGACCAGATCACGGTGGCTGAGGTCGAAGCTATGCAACCGGATCGTATCGTAATCTCGCCGGGCCCGTGCACACCCCGAGACGCCGGTATCAGCATCGCTCTGATCCGGCACTTCGCCGGCAAGCTCCCGGTCCTCGGCGTCTGCCTGGGACATCAGGCCATCGGGGCGGCTTTTGGTGGCCGGGTGGTGCGCGCTCCTCACCTGATGCACGGCAAGACCAGTGCAGTCACGCACGATAGCAAAACTATCTTCCACGGACTGCCCACGCCCATGACAGCCACGCGCTACCACTCCCTCATTGTGGAGGAGAAGAATCTGCCGGCTGAACTGGAAGTCAGCGCTTGGACAACGGAGAAAGACGGGACTCGCACAATCATGGGATTGCGCCACAGAAAATTTGCCATCGAGGGCGTGCAATTTCATCCGGAAAGCGTGCTGACGGATGCGGGGAAAAAGCTGGTCCAGAATTTTATGGAAATCGGTGCTGATTAATTCGTCAACTACCATCGGGAAATCCGCCACGGTGCAGCACCATGGGATAGTGCGGCAGGGTGTCGGGTTTGCGCACCTTGGCTCGCCAGCCGTCAGGGTACGGCTCTAACCCGCGGAACAACGGCGACAACTGCGCGGTAGGTTCTCCGACCAATCGCTGAAGCGACTCCCGCAGGCTGCATAGGGTCTCCTCGCCGAACCGCTTCCGCCAGCGCTCTTCGATTACGCGAAGCAGCTTTCGGTATGCCTCTTGAGCTTCTCCACCCTTCGGCGTTAGGCGAGCAACCTTCGCCCGGCTGCCAGCGGGGTCCGGCCCGACAACTGCCAGACGATTCTTCTGCAGGATGCCCATCGCCATGCTGATCGCTTCTTTCGAGACCCCACTCAAAGACGGGAGGTCTTGCACCCGCACTCCTTTTTCGTCCAGAATCCGCAAGACGTTGGCACTGATCGCGAGTGACAAATCCGACTCACTCTCGAACTCGAGGGCGAATGCCAGAAGCACGCGTGAGAGAAGCGCCGATAAAGGAAGATTCGAACGGCCGCCGTCTTCGCGTACGCCCGCCCGACGCCGCTTATAATCGTACCCCTTACTGAACAGCCCATATCCCAGGATCGGGAGACAATCGGGCAGATCAAGCTCGAAGTGGTTGATCACGTTCCACAATGATTCGCGAAGCCGCGCGATTTCATCCTCACCGTAGCGCTCCTGCCAACGTTTCTCGATGATCGCGAGCAGCGGTCGCCATATTTCCTGAGCCTTCCGCCCAGCCGGGGTGGCACGAATCAACCAATCCGAGCGCGGCGGCTTCGGTCGGCCGTCGGCGGGATCCAGTGCGACGCGGATGTATCCCCAGCGCTCCATACCGTTCAGGTGCGCATTGATCCGAGCGAGTCTCTCAAGCTGGGCAACGGTAATTCCCTCCTCGCCGACAAACTGCATGCAGTTGGTCCACATCACCAGTGAGACTAGCCAGGGAGCGTGAGGCGAGCCAGCGGTGGAACCGTGTCTCGTGGTGCGGTGCCGCATTTGCCGCTCGGCCTCGTTGTCGAACTCGACAGTGAACGCGACCAGCACCTGCGAAAGCAGAACGGACAAAGGCAAGGCAGATACTGGGCTGCCGTGGGCGGCAGATTCGATTTTGGTTCGTGATCGCACTAACTGCCTCTGGCCATCTCCACAGCCCGCAGCAGGGCCTGAGCCTTATTCATAGATTCCTCAAATTCTCGCGCGGGATTGGAATCGGCCACGATGCCCGCGCCCGCCTGCAAATAGGCGTGTTTGCCTTGCATCAGCATGGTTCGAATGCCAATGCAGGAATCCAGGTTGCCGGCAAAGTCGGCATAGAGCACCGACCCTCCATAGATGCCGCGCCGCACCGGCTCCAGCTCTTCGATAATCTGCATGGCTCTGACTTTTGGCGCACCGCTGAGCGTACCCGCGGGAAAACACGCGGCGAACGCATCGAGCGCGCCGAGATCCTTGCGCAGCGTGCCTTCGAGCGCCGAGACTAGGTGCATCACATGGGAGTAGCGTTCGACGTACATCAGATCTTTCACCTTGACTGAGCCGTACTCGCTCACCCGGCCGAGATCGTTGCGGCCCAGATCAACCAGCATGACGTGCTCGGCACGTTCTTTTTCGTCGTTGCGCATCTGCTGCTCCAGGTGTGCATCTTCCGCCTCGTCGCGCCCGCGCGGATGCGTGCCGGCGATGGGACGGTATTCCAGCTTGCGTCCGGTTACGCGCACCAGCATCTCGGGGGAAGAGCCGAGGATCTGCGTCTCTCCCATCCGCAAGAAATACAGATATGGCGAAGGATTTACCTGGCGCAGGGCACGGTAGAGATCGAACGGCGCAACCCCAGGGACGAAATCGAGCCGCTGCGAAAGCACTACCTGAAAAATGTCTCCTGCGGCAATGTATTCCTTGCATCGCCCCACGCTGCGTAGAAACTTCCCTCGAGTAGTTCCCGCGTGGATCTTGAGCCTTCCCGCCTTATTCTTCGCGGATTTACGCCACATCGCCGGACGCAATCCTGCAGCCAGCTTTCTTTCGAGCGCAGCAATGTCGCGCACTGCCCGGTCATAAGCTCGATGAGGACTTTCCCGCGAAACATCCGCCGCGGCCACGATGTGAATCTGATGACGCAAGTGATCAAAGGCCAGCAGCCGGTCGAAGAACATCAGTTCGCAATCGGGCAAGCGGAGGTCGTCTTTGGCGTGTTCGCCAATTTTTTCCAGTTGCCGCACCACGTCGTAGGAAAAATAGCCGACGGCTCCGGCAGTGAACGGAGGCAGCCCTGGCATCGCGGCCGGCTGGTGCTCGCTCAGCAAAACCTTCACGAACTCGAAGATGTTCCCTTCATGCCGTTCGCGGTGCCGTCCGCGTTCGATCTCGATGACGGAACCCCGCGCCCGCAAGCGCATGTAAGGCCGCGCTCCCAAAAATGTATAGCGCCCAATCTGCTCGCCCCGTTCCACCGACTCCAGCAGGAACGCGTGCGGCTGGTTTTCCGCAATCGACAGAAAAGCTGAGACCGGCGTGAGCAGGTCGGCGCCCACCGATTTCGCCACCGGCACCAGCGTCGCCGACCGCGCCAGACGCGAGAATTCCTTGAAGTCTGGAAGGAGCATGATGATTGAGTTGCCTGCCGTCACGCAAGCCTCGCGGTTCATTATAGGGGACGCGTTCCCACTGCCCCGGTTGTGAACCAGCGCGGCAATTGACGAAGCGAACCCTTTCTTCGAATATATGGAAGTCACCGAGCAGCCGGGCCCTCGTGTGGTCACGAGCCTATGCGGATTAAGTTCTGGGGCGTGCGCGGTTCTACGCCGACCCCACAACCCGAGAACATGCGCTATGGAGGCAATACCTCCTGTGTGGAAGTGCGCTTCGGCGACCGCATCTACATCTTCGACTGCGGCACCGGATTTCGCGTGCTAGGCCAACAACTACAAAAAGAATTCGGGGACCGCCCCTTTTCCGCCCATGTCTTCGTCTCACACTTTCATTGGGACCACATTCAGGGCATGCCATTCTTTCGCCCTCTGTATGCGAACCCAGAGAACCGGTTTCTCTTTCAGTGTTCCACGCGAACGCGCAGCTTGAAGCAAGTCCTGGCTGACCAAATGGCCGCACCGTACTTCCCCGTAAGACTCGACCAGATGACGGCGCGTCGCGACTTCTATGAAATTGAGGCCGGCCGGGTCACCATCGAAGAAGGCGTCCAGATGCAGACCGCGTGGCTCAACCATCCTCAGGGATGCATGGGCTTCCGCCTCGAAACCAACGATGGAATCCTCGTTTATGCCACCGACAACGAGCCCGGCGATGCTGAATTTGATAAAGCCGTGCGCAAGCTGGCCGAAGGCGCGGACATTCTCATCTACGACGCGCAGTATCTGCCAGAGGAATACGAAGCGCACCGCCGCGGCTGGGGACACAGCCATTGGCGCGAAGCCGTCAACGTAGTAATGGAGAGCGGCGCGAAAGAACTCGTCTTATTCCACCATGATCCCGAACACACCGATGCCATCGTCGACAAAGTTGTTCGGGAGGCGCTCAATTACTATCCCAAAGTACGAGCAGCCGCTGAGGGGATGGAAATCAATCTGTAGGGCGTGAACCGCTGATTCGAGTCAGATCCTATCCCGATTGCACGTTTGACTCGCCTGCACCCCGTCCTTAAGATTAGATCGCCGTCAGGAGCCCCTCCCTGATCGGTCACATCATGATCGGCCAAACCATTTCGCACTACCGCATTGTTGAGAAGCTGGGCGGCGGCGGCATGGGTGTTGTCTACAAGGCCGAGGACACCAAACTCGATCGCTTTGTCGCGTTGAAATTCCTGCCTGACGATGTGGCCCGCGACCCGCAAGCCCTCGCCCGCTTTCGGCGCGAGGCGAAGGCGGCTTCCGCCCTTAATCATCCGAATATTTGCACGATTCATGAGATTGACGAGCAGGACGGTCACACCTTCATTGTCATGGAGTATCTGGACGGCGTGACCCTGAGGCACCGCATCGGCGGCCGGCCGCTGGAAACTGAAGCCCTGCTCTCGCTGGCAATCGAGGTTGCAGATGCGCTGGATGCCGCGCATGCCGGGGGCATTGTGCATCGCGACATCAAGCCGGCGAACATTTTCGTGACCAAGCGCGGGCACGCGAAAATTCTCGATTTTGGACTGGCCAAGGTTGCTCCTCTGACGAAAGAAGTCTCTAACGGCGCGACCGCAGCGACCATCGCTGACAGCCAATTTCTTACCAGCCCGGGCACGGCAGTGGGCACAGTCGCGTATATGTCGCCGGAGCAAGCCAAGGGCAAAGACCTCGATTCCCGCACCGATTTGTTTTCCTTCGGGACGGTGATGTACGAAATGGCGACTGGGGCTTTGCCGTTTGCCGGCGACACAGCAGCCACCATCTTCGACGGCATCCTGAATCGCACGCCTATCCCGCCGCTGCGCTTGAATCCCGCTCTTCCGCCCAGGCTGGAAGACATCATCTGCAAGTCGCTGGAGAAAGACCGTGAGCTGCGCTATCAATCGGCCGCGGAACTGATCAGCGATCTGAAGCGCTTGCGGCGCGATACGGAATCGGGTCGCGAACCGGCTCACACATCCGGCTCCATCCAGGTTTCCAGCGCCGGTGTCTCTGTGGCGCGCGGCGAGCACCCTTCCGGCAGTTCGGCGCTGGCGGCTGTGGCGCGGCAACATCGCACCGGTCTGGGAGCGATCGTGGTGGTCGTGTTGCTGCTGGTGGCCGCGGCCTCGTTCGGCGTTTACAGTTTATTTTTCGCCGCGCGGCGTCAGCCTTTTCAGAGCATCAGGATCAGCAAAGTCAGCGGCACCCACAACGCCCGCATCGGCGCCATGTCTCCCGACGGAAATTATCTTGCCTACATATTGAACAACGAAGGGAACGAGTCGCTGTGGCTGCGCCACATCTCCAGCGAAAGTAATGTGCAAATTATTCCGCCTCAGCGGGTGCACTACTCCGCATTGCGTTTCTCCCCCGATGGCAGCCATATTTATTATTCGCACACATTGTTGGCCAGTGGCCCGGCATCGCAGGAATACGATCTTTACCGCATTCCTGTGCTCGGCGGAACTCCTCAGTTGCTGATCAAAGATGTCGACACGAATCCAAGTTTTTCTCACGACGGGCAGCACCTTGTTTTTCTGCGCGCCAACGATCCTGATCCGGGCAAATACCATCTCATCATCGCGAATGCCGACGGCGGGGACGAGAAAAGCATTTTCAGTGGCCCCATGGCCAATATCATGACCGACGCAGCCTGGTCGCCCGATGGAAAAACGGTTGCCGGCGCGATCCTCGATCAGACGGCCAACGGCATGAGTTCCATGATTGCGATCGATCCGCAGACAGGCAAGCAGACGACCATCTCCCAGCCTCCGTACACTTTTATCAAGAACGTGGCCTGGCTGCCCGATGGGAGCGCGCTGGCCATAATCATGCAGGGTGCCGACACTAACTTTAACCGGCAACAACTTGAATTGGTCAGTTATCCCGACGGTAAACTTCGTCCCATTACGGCTGACACCAATGACTACGCGACGTTGAGCGTGTCATCCGACGGAAAAACCATTGCAACTGTGATGCAGCAATCGGTGCGCGACGTTTACGTCAGTTCCGGCCAGAAGGCCGACTACTCTGACGTCAAACAAATTACTTCTGGCGATCCCATACCCACGATCTCGTGGACGAGCGACGGGCGTCTGCTCGCCGAACAGCAGCCCTCCATTCGTGTGATCGATGCGGATGGTGCTATCAAGGGCGAAATTGCCAACGAAAAGGACTCCGCGGCGATGCAGCCGAGCGGATGCAGCAACGGTCACGTCGTTTTCGCGCGGGGAATGCTGAAACCCCTCGGCGTGAGCATCTGGCGGAGCGACGCCGATGGCACCGGCTTGCGTCGGATCACTGAAGGCAAGCAAGATATGCTCCCGATGTGTTCGCCTGACGGAAAGACGGTCTTTTATGTGGACGTGGCGGCTCAAGCCTTCATGAAGGCTCCCATCGATGGCGGCAAGGCGGAACGCGTTTCCGGCGAATATGCGGCAAATGCCGAGAGCTACGACATTTCGCGCGACGGGAAGACTGCCGTACTGGGAACCTACGATTTCAAAGCTCAGAAACCGGCTATCGCGTTCGTTTCTCTCGATTCCGGCAAAACGTTGCACGCCTTCGAATATGATCCGCGCCACCGCGGGGTGCTGCGCTTCAGCCCGGATGGTAAGGGGATCGTCTATCCGATCCGCGAGAAGGGAGTGGACAATCTGTGGGTGCAGCCCCTCGATGGCGGTCCCGGCCGGCAATTGACGACCTTCACCGCGCTAAAGATCTACTGGTATCAATGGTCTCCTGATGGCAAGAGCCTGGCCTTAGTGCGCGGAGATTCGCCGTCGGACTTGGTACTCATTCAGGATACTCAGAAAAAGTAAGCTGGAACTTAGCCCGCGCTATACCCCTCCGCTTGCTTCCCCGGCGCTCTCGCTCATATACTCTGAACGTTTGCACGATTAGGCCGGGAACTCGTCCTGGCGCGGCCAATCCTCTAGAATCACGTTAGAATCGCACTCATTGCGGAGACCATACTTATGACCACCATGACCGCCCCGCCGCACGTCGATAAAGAAAGTAATCCCTGGGAATCGCAGCGGGCGCGCTTTGACCTGGCTGCCCAGAAGCTCAATCTTGATGACGGATTGTGGCGGGTTCTGCGCTATCCCAACCGCGAACTCACGGTCTACATTCCCGTCCAAATGGATGACGGCCGCCTCGAGGTCTTTACCGGATTCCGCGTGCAACACTCGATCGCCCGCGGTCCAGCCAAAGGCGGCATACGCTACGCCCCCGACGTAACACTCGATGAAGTTCGCGCACTCGCCAGTTGGATGACCTGGAAGTGCGCCGTGGTCAACATTCCCTTCGGTGGCGCCAAGGGCGGGGTGATCTGCGATCCACACAAAATGTCGATGGGCGAAATCGAGCGCATGACGCGGCGCTATACCTCAGAGCTGGTCGAATTCATCGGACCGGAAAAAGACGTGCCCGCTCCCGACGTGAATACCAACGAACAAATCATGGCGTGGATGATGGACACCTATTCCATGCACATGCGCCAGACCGTCACGGCGGTTGTGACTGGCAAGCCCATCAACATCGGCGGTTCCCGCGGACGCCGCGAGGCGACCGGACGGGGCGTGATGGTGGTCTGCGACGAGGCCATCAAGAAGCTCGGCCTCTCGCGCGAAAGCAGCCGGGTAATCGTGCAGGGATTCGGCAACGTAGGGTCGAACGCCGCCTTCCTCATGCACCAGGGCGGATACAAAATCGTGGGCATCGCCGAAGTCGGTGGTGGTCTCTACAACAAGAACGGCATCGACCTGAACAAGCTCGTCGAATTCCGCCAGAAAAACGGGACGGTGCATGGCTTCCCCGGCGCGGAAGCCTACGATGCCGCCGACTTGCTCACCACAGAATGCGAAATCCTCATTCCCGCAGCGACTGAGAACGTCATTACTTCGCGCAATGTCGATCGCGTGAAATGCCGCATCTTGGCCGAAGGCGCGAATGGTCCCACTACTTCGGCTGCTGACGATGTGCTTAGCGACAAGCACGTCTTTGTTATTCCGGACATTCTGGCCAACGCGGGCGGCGTCACGACCTCGTACTTCGAGTGGGTGCAGGATCGCCAGGGCTACTTCTGGAAGGAGTCGGTCGTCAACGAGCAACTGGAAGAGATCATGATTTCTTCGTTCGGCGATGTGGTTCGCTACGCCGAGACCCACAAGGTGAACAATCGTATCGCGGCCTACATGCTGGCGATCGACCGCGTGGCCTACACCATTCGCCAGCGCGGGATTTACGCCTAGGGGCCACGATGTTGCTTTGAAAGGGCGCGGCTTCGAGACGCGCCGTAAAAGGCCAGCCTAGAGCGGCCCAGCGCTTCAGCGCCGCGCGGCCAAAGGGATCGTTTCACTTCGGTTCAGCCGGCGAGGTCCGAACCTGAGGAGGATTTATGAGTGCCCGCACCAAAAAACTGTTCGCCCGGATGTTGCCGGTGCTGCTTGCAGCTCTGATGTTACCCGCGGTTGCGTCGACCCCTTCTAACGCCGCCACCGTACCACAAGCCAAGGCATCTGCCACCGACAAGCTCGACATCAACACTGCGACCGCCGACCAATTCAAGGCTCTGTCCGGTGTTGGCGACGCCTACGCGCAGAAAATCATTGCCGGGCGTCCTTACCGCACCAAGCTGGATCTTGTGCACAAGAAAATCATCCCGCAAGCGACCTACGACAAAATCAAAGACCAGATCATCGCCAAGCAGCCGAAGGCGGCTGCCGCAACATCGACTAAACCGAAATAACTGCTGTGGCATTCCCGAGAACCATCCTTGGGAACTTTAGTGCCAAACTACGCATTCTCCGCGATTGCGTTCCTTCCTCACCGTGGAGGATAATCAAGCTGTCTCCGGCAGCGCCCATTGGAGACTTGCAGAGCCGCAGTGAACCTGCCCAACTCCATCACGCTGATTCGCATTTGCAGTATCCCTCTGCTGATCTGGATCTTGTCGTCGAATCAATTCAGCAGCGTGCACGGAACAAAAGAATTACTCGCCTCGGCGGTATTTATTGCCGCCTCCATGACCGACGGCATCGATGGATACCTGGCTCGCAAGCGCGGCGAGATTACGACCATGGGAATTCTGCTCGACCCCATGGCGGACAAACTTCTCATCGCCGCCGCCTTTGTTACGCTCGTGCAGTTCAATCCCAGCCTGGTTCCAGCCTGGATCGCGGTGATCATCATCGGCCGTGAGTTTCTGGTAAGCGGCTTGCGCTCCATCGCCGCGTCCGGCGGTTTCACCATCGAAGCCAGCGAATTGGGCAAGTTCAAGATGGTGGTGCAGATCGTCTCTGTGGTCGCGGTAATTCTCGATCACCGCTGGAAGGAATGGCCGGTTTACGGAAACGTCGTCTTCCCGCTGCACTGGATCGCTTACGTCGCGATCTGGTTTGTCGTCGTCGTTTCGCTGGTCTCGGCCATCGATTATTTTGCCGCATTCTGGTCGAAGATTGACCGTCGCGTTTCCAAACGGCGCCGGCGAGCCTTCATTCTCAGCCGGCGCAGCAAGCCGCAACCGGCTCCGCGACGGGCAGATGCCGATGTCGCCCCTACAACCTAATTCGTCCTCAGCACTGGCTCCGGTTCGGGAATTTTCCTGCGAAGAACGCACGCAACTTCTGCGCTTGGCGCACGATTCCATTTCTTCAGCGTTGCAGCATCGCGAGATTTCTCTCGATCCACCCACTTCTCACCTCGCCGAGCCGCGCGGCGTTTTCACTTCGCTCTACCTGCGCCGGGATCGTGGACGAGATCAAAACCGAGAAGATCCGCACAGAGAAAATCTGGGCGAAGCGCAATTGCGCGGATGCGTCGGCTACGTACTGCCCACCTGCTCCGTCTTCCGGGCCGTGGGTGAAACCGCGCGCGCAGCCGCTTTCGACGATAGCCGCTTCGCGCCCGTCACACAGGAGGACGCGCCACGCCTCGAAATAGAATTGAGCATCCTCTCATCTCCGCAACCGATTCGCGCCGAGGAAATTGAAGTAGGCCGCCACGGACTCCTCATCAGTTCGCACGGCCGCCGTGGCCTGCTCCTCCCTCAGGTGCCGACTGAGCGCGGTTGGGACCGCACCACTTTCCTCGAACAAACCTGCCGCAAAGCCGGACTGCCCCGCGACGCCTGGCAAAAAGGCGCCACCGTTGAGGCCTTCACCGCCGAAGTCTTCGGCGAGAAAAGTGGTCAGTGACCACCGACGCACGGGTCGCAGGTCTGATCAGGCTAGTAGGTGAAGGACCGTAGGACACCTTCGCCCAGACCTTCGCCCAGGAATCCGCTGCGTTGCTTTGGCTGCAGTGCGATGTAGCCACCGTAGTTGTTGCGAGGGCCGAAATTTAACGACTCCACCAGGTTTCCCTTGGGGTCATAGACCAGGATGTAGCTATCGCCTCCAATACCACTGGACTGGAAGACAAGAAACAGCTTGTGGATGGGATCGAACTCCACATCGAACCCGCTCTGCGGCTGCCCGCCCCCGCCGGGAAGCGGCTCAATGAAGCCGTTCTCGGCTTTGAGATCATAGAACTCAACGCTAGCGTCCGCGGTGGTCGTACAGGCAATCCCATCGTCGGAATCAACCGCGAGCCCGTAGACAGGTTCGTAGCCCAGTCCCTGAAAGTGGCGGAATTCGCCGGTGACGAGGTTGACCAGACCGATTTCCGGAGGGCTTTCAAGACCCCCGTCCTCCGACGCCAGGACACCGGTGTTGGTCTTGACATCGAACGCGAAGGCGGGCTCGGAAAAGGGCTCGAAGTTGGGATCGGTCATCTTAATCTCTTTCCCAAACGTGTTCTTTGCCACATCTTCGCTGAAAGCAAAGTTGGTGGCTCCGGGGTAGATGTCATGCAGAAAGAGAAATGCGGCGGTGGCGGCTCCCTGATCCCGGCTGATGCCGAGAACAATATCATCGTTGTCAAAATGCGGAGGCTCCCACAGGCCGGTGTACTTGTTCGCATCGAGAGGACTTATCAGATGCCAGGTGCGTTCGTTGCGGTGGGCAGCAGCGTGTTCGTGCAGGACAATGGCGGTGGAAGTGCCGACGATGCCAATAACAATGTCGTCGTCGTATTGGGTCACCCCCTCCCTAATCACTTTAAGGATTTTCCCCGTCTTCTGGTCGAACGTCTCAACCGCGCTCAAAATGTTCCCATTGTTTAGATACTTGATTTCAGCAAGGATGCCTTCAGTTCCATTCTGGTCGATGTCGTAGCCGGAGAACTCACCACCGAACTTCGGGGTTACGACGATCATACCCGGCCCCTTGGGTGGGATTGCCGAGTTCTGGGCTGCTGAGAAGCACTCTGAGCCGAGCACAGCAACCGCAATAACGAAGAAAAACAGGTGGCAGGACAAACCCTTGGGTTTCATTTCCTCTCTCCTTCTCGGATCTTCGTCTCTCCGTGTCATCGGAATTGCGGCCACTTTACCCGATCCACCCGACGTGTTTGTCACGTTTCTGTCAAACTTTGTGCGCGTAAGTAGTCAATCGTCAGTGAAAGCCGCCACTGGCCGCCACAAAATAAAACCGGGGACGGTTGCCCGTCCCCGGTTCGACTGCGTCCATCGAGAGGTTATTGCGCTTGTTGCAACTCATCCAATTCCACACCGTCGCCGGCATGCACGTCTTCCATGGCAAACACGATCATTCCGGTTGACGTGGTCGGCGTGGTCCCAATGACGACGATCTCGCCCACTGCGCGGCGCGGCAGATTCCTCACGTGAATCACCGGACCGTTCGCCTTCTCAAACAATCCCGGGTCCACGGTCGCCTGCTTCTTTTGCGTGTCCTCGCTGGTCGAGGCTCTGAACGAAAGCGAATCCACCGGATCTTCCAAGTCAGCCACATAGTTCCGCACCGCGCGGAAGTAGTCGCCCACCTTCACGCCCTGGTTCGATCCCACGTTGAAGTAAACCTTCTGCCCCGTTCCCAGCTGCGAGTCGAAATCCTTCCCCATCACGATGCGCCCGGAAACCTTGCTGCCCGTGGGCAGGAAGCGGTCGAAGCGAATCGGCGGGTGAAATGCCACCATCGGTTTCTCGGCAAAAGGAATCGCCGTATCTCCCGGATTGACGGGATCGCACGAGTATTCAATCTGCGCCACCGCCGCCCGGCTGCGGGTGTCAATGACCTTCACACGGCCGACTTCCATGTACGGCTGTCCCGTCTCTTTGATCAACTTGCGCTGTCCGGGAAACATCTCATACTCGTTCATGTCTTTCAAAGCACGCACTATCTCATACTCCGCTCCGGGAGTGTAGCCGGTGCCCTGCAAGTAAACGACGTCGCCCTTGACGAACTTCGTGGTGAACGGAGTATCCAACCCGCCCGCGATAAAGTTGGCATCCGGCAGGGTCTGCCGGTTGATGAAACCGGCGCAATAAACATCTGCGTAAGTGGGCGTCTGCACCCCTTGAAGCGGAAACCCGGTCCTCGTGGGTATTGTTCCAGCCGGGCTGGCTGGCGCTCCATTTGCATCGGCCGCCGATTGCGCCCCGGCCGCAGTCGCTATCAACAACACTAACAGTCCTATTTTCTTCATGTTATCTCCAAGAAGGGACACACGATGCCCTTCTTCAGCAAAATATCGCGGAAGCAAGGCTTCTGCTGGAAGGTAACAAGGGGGTAAGAGGGGGTCAAGGTTACGAGGGTGTCAGGCAGTCCGTGCAAATCGCTTTTTTCGAGGAATTTGTGAATACTTTGTTGCACTTTGGTATTAAGCCCCTGTAAGATTCGCGCCGAACCTTATTCATACAAACCTTTGTTGCAGCGCAATGATTCAAACCATTGATTCAAGATGATTTCTGCTTCCAATAGCTACCCGCCCCGCCTGCTGCCACTGCGCCTGCCCCGGCTGTGCGTAGCGGTCGCGGCCACCGACCCCTCCGAACTGGTCGACAAGGCCGAGGCCCTGATTCGCGATAACCCCTTCCTGGAATTCAGGTTGGACTACATTTCTAAGCCCACCTTGGCGCTTCCCAAGGTGAAGCACTTCCTGGAAACCCACCCCGGTACGGTAGTCATCGCTACCTGCCGCCGCGCAGCCGCTGGAGGCAAGTTCCGCGGTTCCATCGCCTCTCAACTCGACATCCTGGCCAAGGCCTCCACCGTCGGCTGCCAGTCAGTCGACGTCGAACTCTCTACCGCCCAAAAATGCAAGCCCGCTCAACTGCAGAAGTTGCGTTCCCGCTCGGCTCTCATCGTTTCCTATCACGACTTTCGTGGAACCAGGAAGCTCGACGAGACTCTGGAAAAGATGCGCGCCTTCCCCGCCGACTTCTACAAAGTGGTGAGCACAGCCACCACTCTCGCCGACAACGTGACCATGATCCAGTTTCTTAGCCGCGAAGCTGACAATCATTCCATCGTCGGCCTATGCATGGGCGAACAAGGTATCATCAGCCGCGTCCTTGGAGTCCGTGCCGGCAGCGTCTTTACCTTCGCCGCCGTAGGCCCAGGAGAGGAAACCGCTCCCGGCCAGGCCACCGCGCAAGAACTGCGCAGCGTCTACCGCATCGACAGCGTAGACGCCGCCACTCGCGTCTACGGCGTTGCCGGAGATCCCGTCTCCCACTCGCTCTCGCCCGCGATCATGAATGCGGCCTTCCGCCGGGAGAACGTCAACGCCGTGTACTTGGCCCTCCATGCCAAGACGCTCAAAGACCTTCTCAACTGCGTGCGCGAGATTCCCATCCACGGCCTGAGCATCACCATGCCGTACAAGGAAGCCATCCTTCCTTACTTGGACAACACCGACTCGCACACTACGAAGATCGGAGCCTGCAACACGGTAGTCCGCGCGCAAGACGGCAAACTCTACGGCTTCAACACCGACACTTCGGGAGTGGTGCGTCCTCTGGAACGCCGCCTGAGTACGCTGCAGGACGCAAAGATTCTCGTCCTAGGCGCCGGAGGCGCAGCCCGCGCCGCCGTCTTCGGCCTGAAAGAACGTGGAGCGGAAGTCTACATCCTCAACCGCAACGTGGCCGCGGGACAAAAGCTGGCCCGCCGCGCCCACGCCCGCTCCATGAAGCGCGCCGACCTGAAGAAGTTTGCCTTCGACGTGATCATCAACGCCACGCCCGTAGGCATGGGCAACACCAAAGAAACTCCGCTGCAGGAAAAAGAAATCAACGCGCGGTACGTCTTCGACATGATCTACGACCCGCCCGAAACCCGGTTCCTGCAGCTGGCAAAACAGCGAGGCGCGCAGATCATCCCCGGCATAGAAATGTTCGTCCACCAGGCCGCTCGCCAATTCGAAATCTGGACCGGCAAACCCGCTCCCCAGGACGACATGCTGCAGGTAGTTCTGCTAACCATGCAAGAACGCGCCGCCCGCGCCGCGGCGGCGGCAGCGAAGAAGAAGTAAGATTTTGATCTTGAGCGCACTGTGGAAAGCATCTCCTCAACCGCTTCTTCGTCCAATCCGATTTCTCTCACTAACGGCAGAGTGAGCGCCGGGATTGACTTTTGACGATCCCGGGAGGAAAATAACGCCGCCCTTCGGAGGACATCTTATGATCCGCCCTTCCCGAAACCCGAGGCAACCTGCTAACCTGTCCGCGTCAACTCGTCAGAGACTCAATATGTACGCACTTGCGGCGAGTGCAGCAGGAATAAGCTTCCTGGCTTTGTCGCAGACGGCCGAGGGAGAGATCGTCTACACTCCTGCCCACCGCGTCATCCCACCGCACCACAGTTACAACATTGATCTCAACCATGACGGGATCACGGACTTCAAGATTGCGAACTCCGTCAGTGCTTGCACCGACTTCTGCTTTTTCGAGCTTCGTCAGTGGCCCGCTGACGGCAACCGAGCGGTGGGTTACTTTGTTGGAAGTGGGACCCATTACCCGGCCGACTCCGCTCTGCGCGCCGGTGTAAGCATCGGACCCCGCAGCCCCTTTAAGAAAGGAACTGCGGAAATGGCTGTCGCACGCAGTAATGTCTATACCAGCAACAAGACGATCGTCTATGGCCCCTGGGCTAACGTTAAAGACCGCTATCTCGGAATCAAGTTCCAGATCAAAGGCAACACTCACTACGGCTGGGTGCGGCTGAATGTCGAGACCAGCAAAACCACGATCACCGCGACTTTGACCGGCTACGCCTACGAGAGCATCCCAAATAAACCCATTGTCGCGGGCAAAACTGCAGGGCCGGGCAATGCCGGCGTTGAAGAACCGAATGCATCTCTCAACGCGCCGACCTCCGGACGCGCCACACTGGGCTTACTCGCGATGGGATCGCCCGGGCTGTCGATCTGGCGACGCGAAGAGCCAGCCGGTGCTACCCGGTAAAGACCCGAAGAAGTCCTTGCCGATAATGCTCCATCCTTCGCGTTCTTGGCGAAGGTGTGGGAACAACCTTCCCGATCCTCAAGGTTTCCCCACGCTCGGCAGAGGTGGCTGCTTCAAAGCAGCCACCATCTGCTACACAGACGCATGCTCTCACCCAAGTTCTACCTCACTTCTGCGAGCCCTTCGGTGGAGCGTTGGGACTCTGTCTCTCCTCACCCTGGGACCTGGGGAACGGCCGGTCCGCATGGATGCCGGGTATGGGTTTCTCGCCTTCCGAACTGAAACGAGGCTCGTCGGCTGCAACCTGGAGCGGGTTCTTGGTGGTGTAGGCCGCTTCGTGAAACAGCCCTCCGGAAGGGACTTTCGCCACCATGAATACTCCAAACGCCTTACCGTTCACATACGAGGACGAAAGATAGTCGGCTAGCATCGGTCCGTTCTGTGATGCCGGTAACCAACTGATCTTCATCGGGCCCACTCCCAGATCTTTTCCAGCGGTCCAGGTCTTGCCTCCATTGGTGGACGCTGTAAAGCCCACCTGGATCTCGCAGGTATCATCGTTGCAGGCGGCTTGCGGGTAATAGTAGTAGATGCTGACCAGCTTAGCAGTTGCGCCCGATGTGGCACGATCCACTGCCAGTCCAGGGATAAAGTGATCTACGGTGCTGGTCAGCGGATCGATCGGAATACGAGCGGGCGCGGTCCACGTCGTCCCGTTAGTCGAAGTGCTCATCACCAGGTCATTGGTGGCGCAGCCTGCGCGGAAGCTGCAGTCCGACCATACGACGTAAAGTTTCCCGGAGTTATCGATACCGGTGGAGGGAAAAGGCAAGCCCACACTGCGCAAATCGCTGTTGCCCTGGAAAGTATTCACCACCGCGATGGTGAAGCTGGAACCCCAGCTCGTGCCGCCGTCGGTCGAAGTGAATGCCTGCATATTATTTCCCAGGAACGGCACTACCACCTGGCCATTGGGCTGGACTAGAGGCTCTGCGCCGGAGCCGAAGGCCTCATCTCTGGACGTCTGAGCTGCTCCCCAGGTCAGTCCGCCATCGGTGGACGTGCTCATGAAGATGACTCCAACGTCCCATTCGGAGTAGCAATTGCCGTAGTACTTGCTCTTGGGGTGGTTGTCGCAGGTGATCCAGTTCTTGTCGTCGCCGCCGCTGCTGTCGACCATGACGGGGTTGTCCCAGTGCAATCCGTCCTTGGACCGGCTCACGGCAACGTTGTCCCCTGAGTTGCCAATCGGAAGGGTCGAGATCATCCACACTCCGTGTTTCGCATCGTAAACCACCGAGGCGTCGCTCGCCGCCGAGTAGGATCCGTTCTTGTAGTTGACGGTGAGTCCCGGAAGAGAACCGTAGGTCCAAGTCTTGCCGCTGTTCGTAGAAGTGGCAAATCCGACGTCCGCGCCGCCGCCATCGTCCACGCGAGCCACCTGAAAAGCGGCAACCATGGTTGTGCCCCACGAGTAGGTGTCAGGCTCGACTTCCGTCTTGTGCTGGCTGTAGCTGTTGGTGAAGCTGTCCTTGCTAATCTGGACCAACTGCGCCTGTGTCGGCGCTACCATGGCAAGGCAAACCGCAAACACCAACGCGATGGATTGGAACGCAGAACCGCTGCCGATTCGATACCTGAGGGAAGTTCGCATGATCTGATTATCCTTATTGGAATTTCGTCCTTGACTTCAACAGGGGGCCCAAGTATCCCACATTTTTCCCGATCGCAACACTGTGAAAATATTTGCATCCGGGCGGGCGAACTGGCTGACTCCGATCCGTTCTCGGCGCGATACTGTGCAACATCCGAGTGCAGGAAAGACCGGGCGCAAAATTCACCTCCGATTAACGTTTGCAGCGCAGTGCCTTGTTAGACTCCTTCTTCGTTGTGAGTGCTCGCTCACAGCCATCTCTTCACCTTTCTATTCCGGAATGAATCATGCCTTTCCATCGTCTTAGCAGGTGCATAACGTTCGCATTCTGCCTGACCGGTCCTGTCCTTTTGCTCCACACCGGCTCTCTGGCCCAAGCCAAGTCTGACGGTAGCTGCTTCCGTGGAGCTTTAGGCAGCACGGCACCTGAACCTGAAGATTTGCGCAGTAAGGATGGTGAGCTGAGAGTGGAGCTTGCTTTCCGGAGGTTCGTCGATTCTCAAGGACAGACTCAATACTGTTATATCGACAAGGCTGGCCATCAGTCGCCGACGCTTCGAGTCAAACCGGGCGATCGCTTGACTTTGACGCTCCGCAACGAGATCCCCTCCTCGCTTGACACAGACAAGCTTGCTACAGACAAACTGGATACGGGCACCCGCAAAATAGCTGGACACACCGGCCCGCCGCCGCAAGATTGCGCGGGTGGCCGGATGACTGCAACTGCAACCAACCTGCATTTCCACGGACTCATGATTCCGCCGGTTTGTCATCAGGACGACACGCTGAAAACGCTGGTGCAATCTTCCGCTCCGCCGTTCGAATACAGTTTTAAAATTCCCGCCGACCAGCCCCCAGGTTTGTATTGGTACCATCCCCACGTTCACGGTTTTACGAAAGTGCAGCTGCTGGGCGGAGCCTCGGGTGCATTGATCGTCGAGGGGATTGAAACCGTGAACCGCGAAGTATCTGGTTTGCCGGAGCGCGTATTAGTGATTCGGGACCAGGACCTGATCAATCCCAACGCGGCGCCCGTACAAACGGATTCCATGCCTGCGCCGCAAGTATTGCGCGATGCCGAGGGAGACATTCTCAACACCGGGACGGGAACGGGAAAACCAGCCAAGGACCTCTCCATCAATTTCGTTTCGGTTCCGTTTCCGCAGTACCAGCCGACTGTGATCGTGATCAAGCCGTTGGAAAAACAGTTGTGGAGAGTGCTCAACGCTTCGGCAATCACCTATTTGGACTTGCAGATGCTGGTCAATGACGTTGCGCAAACGGTGGGTGTCGTCGCCTTGGATGGCGTCCCGGTGAACGAGAACGGAAACCGCGATCAACCAATTGTATTGAAAAGGCATGTCCTGATCCCGCCCGCTGGACGCGCGGAGTTTATCGTGAAGGGTCCCAAGGAGGGAGCCAGAGCCAGTTTAGTGACCAGAACCGTCGATAGCGGTCCAGCCGGCGAAAACGATCCCACCCGGCCCTTAGCCACCATCGTGGCCAGCGCCGATGCGCCGGAGCCCCGTTCCCACCTGCCAGCCTCCCCGCCAACACTGACTCCTGCGCCGGGCACGCCACTCAAAGACGTGGCTCCGGTCCGTGAGCGCCGGCTCTACTTCTCCGAGAGGCCGCAAGATCCAAAGAATCCAAATAGCCCGACTGCATTTTTCCTAACCGTCGAGGGAAAGACTCCTGCGCAGTTCGATCCCAACTCGCCCGACCCCGACATCGTCGTGCGGCAGGGCGACGTAGAAGATTGGATTATCGAAAACCGTTCCCAGGAGTTGCACGATTTCCACATCCATCAACTCCATTTTCAGCTGCTGCAATGGAACGGCGTCCCGGTAGACGAGCCTTACCTCAGGGACACAATTAACGTCGCATATTGGGATGGCCATAGCTCGGTCTATCCTAGTGTTAAGCTCCGTATGGACTTCCGCGATCCCAGCATTGTCGGTACCTTCGTCTATCACTGTCATCTTCTGGAACACGCTGACGGCGGAATGATGGGAACCATCCGAGTTGAACCTCGAGACACGAAAGCGGAATCAGCCACGAAATCCACAGCCGGGCCTGCTGCGCGATAGTTTGTTTACAGAAAATTCATTTTCCCGTGATCTCTCCGTAAGACTCGCCGCGTAATGATGATCCACCATTCTGTCCCTGGGGTTCGTCTCAAAGTTGTGAGATGGCTGTGCGTCAATCCTTGATCCCGTGGCCTAGTGTCAACATCAATAGAGGAGAATCTTCGATGATAGGTAAGCATTTGCGCAGCTTGGCGACGGCTCTGTGTGCCGTATGCATGATTATCAACCCATTCGCCGACGCGTGGGCGGCAACTCGGCCCAATCCCGCGGAAAGCTACACCACCACCACTCCCATCAAACACGTCGTGGTGATCTTTCAAGAGAATATTTCCTTTGACCACTACTTCGCGACCTACCC
Source organism: uncultured Acidobacteriaceae bacterium (assembly GCA_963702775.1). Lineage (GTDB taxonomy): Bacteria > Acidobacteriota > Terriglobia > Terriglobales > Acidobacteriaceae > Sulfotelmatobacter. The sequence continues at coordinate 27,700 of CAVPDX010000005.1, read as the reverse complement.
AAATGCCACCAATCCGCCGAGTGAGCCGCCCTTTACCGCCGTGGCCAACACGCCGACTGTAAACAACTTGTTGAGCGGCGGTCTGCTTACTGAAAATCCGAATTCGGTGCAACCCTTTCGCCTCGACCGTAACCAGGCCGTGACCTGCGATCAAAACCACGCCTATACTCCGGAGCAACAGGCCTTCGACATGGGCGCGATGGACATGTTTCCCCAGTTCACGGGCACGGGCGGCAGCACCTGCGACTACGGCCACGGCACCGGGCTGGTCATGGGCTACTATGACGGCAATACCGTCACCGCGATCTGGAACTATGCCCAGCACTATGCCATGAACGATAACTCCTACGACACTCAGTTCGGTCCGTCCGCGCCCGGCGCGGTTAACGTGATCAGCGGCAACACCGCCAACGTGCAATACGTCAGCGGAGGGTCCACCGTGGGGATTATCGCGGGCGGCGGCACTTCAGGCGCTCTGCTTGGCGATGCCCGGCCTGCCGGTGACGATTGCAATCCCACCGGAAAAACCTACGTCAGCTTTCCCGCTGGCACCAACAATATCGGCGATGAGCTGAACAATGCCAGCTTCACTTGGGGATGGTTCCAGGGTGGCTTCGGGGCTACCGGTTACGTCGGCCAGACGGCTGTCTGCGCCGCAGCCAGCGTAGGCTTGGCCGGCACCACCGCGGACTACGTCGCTCATCACGAACCCTTCCAGTTCTATCCTGAGACCGCTAATCCCCACCATTTGCCGCCCAGTTCCAACGCCGCCATCGGCACCACCGACCAGGCGAACCATCAATATGATCTGTCGGACTTCTTCACCGCCCTGACCGCAGGTCAGCTGCCTGCCGTTAGCTACATCAAGGCGAAGGCGGTCTACGATGGCCATCCCGGCTACTCTGACCCACTCGACGAACAGACTTTCATCGTCAACATCATCAACGCCATCCAGGCCAACAAATACTGGGCCGACACAGCTATCATCATCGCCTACGACGACTCCGATGGCTGGTACGACCACCAGATGGATCCTCTCGTCAATCAGTCGCAGAGTGCGGGCGACGATTTCCTGACGGGAACGAATCTGTGCGGCAGCAATACGGCGGCCACAACCCAAGGCCGCTGCGGATATGGTCCGCGGACGCCTTTGCTAGTGATCTCGCCTTACGCCAAGCCAAACTACGTCGATCATGTGATTACCGACCAGTCATCGATTGTCAAGTTCATCGAAGACAACTGGGGTCTGGCCAGGATGGGCAACGGATCGTCGGACGCGAAGGCAGGCTCGCTACTCGGCATGTTCAACTTCGCCAAGAAAACCGGCAAACTGAATCTTGATCCCACCACGGGCGAGATTGTTCCGTAGGTGCAACAGCTCGTTCCTGGGGTTTTCCACAGGAGAAGAGGCCACGCTGAAAGGCGTGGCCTTATTTCTGTTTGCCATCCCTTCCCGAATGAAGAGAACACTCTAGGACTTATTAGCGCAATGGTGAGTACGCATGGCAATCACGAAACAGCTAGCGATTCAGGCTACCTCGACCTGAAGTAGGAAGCTGGCGTGGTTCCCAGGACTTTCCTGAACATCGAAATGAACGCACTCGGCGTACTATAACCAGATTCGAGAGCCGCGTGCGTTACCTTTGCGCCTTCAGCCAAGAGGCGCATTCCTTGCATGAGGCGAAGTTGCTGCCGCCATTTCCCGAAGGTCATTCCGATTTCTTGCTGAAAAAGCCTTTCGATGGACCTTTTACTGGCGCCAGCCACCCTGCAGAGATGTGCGAGAGTTCGTCCATCGCTCGGGTCGGCCATGAGAATCTTTGCAATTCGAACCGCTCTCGGATCTGACAAATTTGGAAGTTGCAAGGGAACCATTCGCACTGCTTGGAATTGATGAAGAATGACTTCGATCAAGTGCTCTTGCCATTTCACCGTTTTCTTCAAGGCACGCAGCGTGCAGGCGTAAAGAATGAGTTCTTTTAGCAATGTTGGGACGTTGATCACACAGCAGCCTCGCGGCAGCCCCTTCGCGATTCGTGGTTTCAAATACAGCGTTCGCATTGCCACCGCACCTGACATCGTGATGGTATGCGAAACCTCCGCCGGTATCCACACCGCGCGGTTGGGCGGGACCACCCACGTATCATCGCGCGTCCGAATTGTCATCACCCCGTGCGGCGCATAGACCAGTTGATCCCGATCATGGAAATGCAAAGGTATTACCTGGCCGGCAGGATAGTCTCGCGTGAGAGTTGTGATCGCAGAGTTGGGGTCACGCGACCGATCGAAAGTTCCATTTTGCCGCTTTTGCGACATTCATTGTCACTTTATCGAAAGCGCGCAGAACCGGCAACCGCTAGCCTAAGAGCCAAGTTTGAACAGCCTGTGGGGATATGAATCGCTTACATCAATGGCTCTGCCGTTCCGATCGCTGGCGTGCCACCGTTCAGCAGCGAGTGCCCTGGGTTCTAGGCAACACCGATCTCGGACCGAATGTCTTGGAACTCGGACCAGGGCCGGGTTTAACCACAGACTTGCTGCGGATGTCGGTCCGTCGACTGACCGCTCTGGAAGTCGACCGGAAGTTGGCGAATGCGCTGACTTCCCGCCTGCGCGGCAGCAACGTGGAGGTGATCGAGGGGAATGCCGCCGACATGCCATTCATGGACTCGGAGTTCTCGGGAACGGTTTCATTCACCATGCTCCATCATGTCCCCTCTCCCGAATTGCAAGACGAAGTCCTCCGCGAAGTGTTCCGCGTTTTAAAGCCCGGGGGCTTTTTTGTGGGCAGCGACAGCCTGCAGAACTGGTTCATGAGGATCATTCATCTCGGCGACACATTGGTTCTGGTGAATCCCGATACGTTCGGCGCGCGCTTGCAGGCTGCAGGATTCGAAGTGTTGGAGGTGCAGAAGAACGTGCAAGCTTTTCGATTCCGGGCTCAACGACCAGCGGATACAAACAGAACCGGCGGCTGAAGACACGAACCATAATTCGAGATTTGGAGGAATGAAAATGAATGCACGAATGGCGGCGTTCGGGTGCAATATCTCACAGTCTATTGTTCTTGGAATTCTGATTGGCCTGGCCCTCACCGCAAACGGCTTCGCCGATGCGGCTCCGTGCGCTGCGAGTTCGGAGAGCCGGCAACTCGACTACTGGCTCGGCCAATGGAAAATAGGGGCTGCAGGTTCTTCTGGAACCGCGCACAGCACGGTGAGCCTATCGCTCGACGAATGTTTGGTGGTCGAGAACTGGGACGGCGGAAGAGGCCATTACGGACAGAATGTCTTTGGCTACAGTGCGGACGACAAGAGCTGGTATGGAATGTTCGCCGACAATGATGGCCGGGTTCACGTGTTTACATCGGGCAAGGTTGCATCAGGGACCGCGGAATTTGAAGGCACAAGCCGCGGACCCAACGGAGAGAGCGTATTGAACCGAGTGAAAATAATACGGCTGAATCCGAACAAGGTCGAGCAGACTTGGGAAAAATCCGGCGACAAAGGCGCCAATTGGAATGTTGTGTTCCGCGGGGAATATTCGCGAGCGAATCCTTAAAGCGACAATAATTGAGAGGGCATTTGCATTGGAGATCGATGGTCATGAAGATCAAAACCTTGCTGTTCATTCTCGTGGTCTTATTGCTGGGAGCGCGCGGTCTCGATGCACAGACTGCTCCGAACAGTGCTCTGCTAATCCTTGCCAAAGAGGACAACACACTTCTAATCGTCAACCCTGCGAGCCTGAAAGTAATGGCCAAATTGCCCGTCGGTCCTGATCCACACGAAGTGATAGCCTCGGCCGACGGAACCACTGCATACATCTCTAACTACGGCGGCGGCCTATACAACACGCTCACCGTGGTTGATCTCGCGGCGAAAAAAGTCTTGCCGGCCATCGATCTCGGCCCTCTGCGCGGCCCCCACGGGCTGGCGTTCGTAGCCGGCAGAGTATGGTTTACGGCTGAGGTTGCCAAGGCGATCGGCAGCTACGATCCCGCAACCAAGCGGGTCGATTGGATCATGGGTGGCGGGCAAAATCGCACTCACATGATCTACGTTTCCCCCAACCCAAACCTGATTGTCACCACCAACGTCGACTCCGCCAGCGTCAGCATCTTTGAAAAGGTCGGTAGTGGTGCCACCGGGCCTTCGAGTGGAGACTGGAACGAAACCGTCGTCCCCGTCGGTCGCGGCTCCGAGGGATTTGACGTATCTCCTGACGGCAAGGAAATCTGGGTCGCCAACGCCGACGACGGAACAATCTCTGTGATTGATGTGGCGAGGAAGAAGGTCATCGACACTCTGGCCGCCGACGTCAAGGGAGCGAACCGGCTGAAGTTTACCCCAGATGGCAAGCTGGCATTTATTTCGAGCACTAGCAAGACTGATGTCGCCGTTCTCGACAGAGTCACCCGAAAAGAGGTGAAGCGTATAAAGGTGGGCGATGGCGGTGAGGGAATACTTATGCAACCCGACGGGTCGCGCGTCTACGTGGCCTGCTCGCCAGAGGGATACGTTGCCGTAATCGATTTGCATTCGCTCGAAGTTGTGGGCCGCATCGAAGCCGGGCACGGGCCCGACGGCCTCGCTTGGGTCGGCCAGTCGAAATGAGATTGACCGAGCGAGTTCCACAAGAGGAAGCCGGGCCAACCAGCCCGGCTTTGTGGTTCTTGGGGACGCGGAGGCCCGCGTAGGGCGCCGGGAAATTGGCGTAATGTTCCAACTGGAACATTTCACTTTGCAGAAAATTTACCGCGTAAGTCGTTTATTCATGGTGCGGCTTTTCGGTGGATCAATAGAATCACGGGGTTAGGCTGTGGAAGGAATGTCTACTTTCGAGGGGTTCGATTGACCACGAAAGTAGACTTGACAGCCTCCAGGCGTACGTTAAGGTAGTGCGGCCCGCCAGCCGGGGTCAATACTCCCATGGCGACAGGTATCCCGTGCCGGTAGAGTCACAGGAGCCGCCAGTGACCGTGTAGGTCCCTTCAATCAAACCGCCCTGGTCAGGGCCTGCCGTGCCAAGAAAAGCAATGGTGCCATTGTCTGTAGGAACTGTAAGCGCCACGGACGTACCCAAGATGAAGCTGGGTGTGGGGTACGTTCCTGATGTCAGCTTTCCTGAATTAAAGCAGGCACCGTCAAAATTAAAAGTTCCGGTTAGGCCAAAGCTACCCTCCGAGCTGGCGCCAACCTGATCCAACTGGTTAGTACCCCAGTGAATATTTACGCCTTCCGCGGTGGTTAGGTTGCCATACCAGGATCCGTTGAATGCACCCACACTGTAGCCCGTCACATTGCCCTGGTCGCCATTGGCGCACCCCCCGTTGATGGCATACGTCCCGGCCAGCGTATCCGGGAAATTCGCTTTGGTGGTGATGCTTCCGGCGAAAGTAATGACCTGCCCGTCAACGGGCGCGGATGTCAATGAGATATTGCCGTCGGTCAGTGTACCAGTGAGGTCGATGACATTCCGCTGATCGAAACATCTCCCACCGGCCACATGCACCGCGCCAGTTACCGAACTGCCGGATTGATTGATACTGCCAGCAATCGTCAAGGCGGGCATCTCCGCCGTGGACGTCGTGCTGAATTGCCAGCCGCCTGAAATGCCTTGGCCCTGCTGCACTGGTGGACCTGGAGGTGGACTTGGAGGTGTGCCTGAAGATGGACCTGAAAGATATGAAGTTCCTGGTCCTCCTCCGCACCCACACAGCAGTAGGAGAGCCGAAAGCAGCCAAGAAGAGGTTGATGAACGCTTTGTTACGGATTTCATTGTCCCGCCTCCCCCAGCAAAAGACTCTCCGAGACCTCGACTGAGCGCCCCGCGACATTTTCTGCTGGAACTAACGCTGTAGAGTACCGCTGACAACCGTGTCCGCGTCCGTCTCAATGGCCAGCATTTCCTTCCCGTCCACAACCACGAAGCTGAAGTGCATTTCGGGCTGCCCCTTCGGCGTTACGGTAGCCGTGCCCCTGCAGTCCTTGCCGACCTTATAAGAACCGGTGACGGGCTCCTTTGCGAAGGTTAGAATCGTGCCATCCTCGCTACCCGCTATGCGTCCGCTTATCACTCCTTCTCCAGAAGGGTTGACCGTTAACTTCAACTCACCGATGAAAGCCACCGGTCCTATGGTGGGCGCCCCTGCGAGGAAGACACCGGTTGATTCAAACCCAAAACTACCCTCAACTCCACTATTGGTGCAGGTCGGGGAGCCCTGCTTCACGCCGAATCCCGACGAGGTCGCGCCTGGCTTTTGGAAAAGGAACAAGAAACCTGTTGGTGTAAGCACAAAGGAGACATTCACAGCCGGATGGCTGCCCACCCTGACTCTAGCTGTGACGGTGCAGTTCGAGGCGACTGCGTATGTTCCGGCGAGAGACTCGGTGGCAATGACGCCGTCTGTGTTTTCTGTGACCTCTCCGGTATACGTGCCTGTGGTTGAGTCAAACGTGGCCTGGCTCAAGCCGACGACTGGGGTGCCTCTGTCGCTACCGGCGTGCAGAAACCCGTAGGTGCCACTCAGAGAGGCGTTTGAACAATTCGCCGCCCAGGCAGCGGAACTGAGCGCAAAGGTGGCAAGAACAATCATTCGAGCGATGCGAAGCGTTTTGGAAATCATGGTGTTCTCTCCTCTCCCCTGTTTTTTGCTTGCCTAGAGCCGGCCCCTTCATGTGCCTATCGTCCCTATGAGCGTCAAGGTTCCGGTGGCACTGTCAATGCTGTACATGGAGACGCTCGCCGAGCCGGAATTCGTCACATAGGCGAACTTTCCGGACGGATGGATGACTATCGAGGTGGGAGATAGCTCCGTGGCTATCGTTCCTGAAGGCGTTAACACCCCGGTCGTGGCGTCGATGGTGTACATCGAGACGCTACCTTCCGTGTCATTCCCCGTCCAATTTGCCACATAGGCGAACTTGCCCGCAGGATCCACAGCTACGGAGAAAGCGCTTGTTCCTGCGGCAATCGACCCCGCAGATATTAGGGCCCCGGTCGTGGCGTCGATGGTGTACATCGAGACGCTACCTTCCGTGTCATACGTCCAATTTGCCACATAGGCGAACTTACCCGCAGGATCCACGGCTACGGAGACAGGGCCTGGTCCCGCAGCAATCGTCCCTGTGGACGCTAAAGCCCCAGTTGTGGCGTCGATCGTGTACATGGAGACGTCGTTCGATTCGAAATTCGTTACATAGGCGAACTTGCCCGCAGGATCGACGGCCACGGAGGCGGGCCCTGTTCCTGCGGCGATCATCCCAATAGACGTCAAGGCCCCGGTCGTGCTGTTGATGGTGTACATCGAGACGCTGGATGAACCGCCGAAGCTGCCCGGCGGGAAAGCTCCCCCATCCGCCGCATAGGCGAACTTGCCGGATGGATCCACCGCCACCGAATTGAAAAACTCGGGAGTTCCGTTTGTCCCTGTTCCGTTTATCCCTCCTGTGGTCGACGTTAAGGCCCCGGTCGTGGGATTGATGGTGTACGTCACGACGCTGCCAAAATCGATATCCCACACATCCCCCGAACTCGCCACGTAGGCGAACTTGCCAGAAGGATCTACGATCACGGAGTCGGTAAATTCGTCATTTACAGGCACCGGTGGTCCTATGAACGCCAGGGCCCCGGTGGTGGGGTTGATCGTGTACATGGACACGTAGTCCGCAACAGCGCAGCCGTCACTCGCCACATAGGCGAACTTTCCGGCAGGGTCCACAGCGATTGATTGCGGAGCTCCTGTCGTTATGGTGAAGGTTGACGTGTTCGAGCTACCCCCGCCGGGAGCGGGGTTGGTCACGGTCACGGCCGGCGTACCGGTTGAGGCGATGCTGGCAGCAGGGATGGCCGCAGTCAATTGCGTAGAGTTGACGAAGGTGGTGGCGGGCGCCGACCCGCCGAAGTTAACCGTAGAATTTGCGACGAAATTCGTCCCAACGATTGTGAGTGTGAAAGCCCCACCGCCAGGAACGGTACAGCTCGGCGAGATTGTGGTGATTGTGGGAGTGGCATTAGATCCGCCGGATGTAGGCTGTTTGATCGATGACGGACCGGTGCCGCCTCCACATCCGGCAAGGAGCAAAAGGCTCACAATCCCCCCAACTGCGAGCTTTCTCACTAGCACTGCTTCAGTTTTCATGGCACCCTTCCGCTCTACGTACCCACTTCCACATCACCGACCGTCGGCGAGATCCTCAAGAACCCAATGCCGCACCCGACCGTTCTGCGATGCGAAACGTTTTGGAAATCATGGTGCTCTCCTCTTTCTCGGTCTCTTGCTTGCGTTCGTCTATCTAGCAGGAATTTCCTTTTTTGGCCCCAAGAACGGCTGCCATGGTCACAATACGTTTATCCTCACCGCAGGCGGTTTTCCACGATCCCTGTCAGGGGCAAAAAGGGGTCAATAATCCCATGGGCTCGTAGTCAACAGAACCGCGGTGCCGCTTGAATCGCAGGTGCCGCCGGAGACCGAATAGGTGCCGCTGATCTCACCTTGGTCCGGGCTCAACGTACCGTCGAAAGCGATGGTGCCGTTGCCCGTCGCAATTTCGAGGGCCACAGATGTGCCCATGATGAAGCTGCCAGAGGGGAACGTTCCAGACGTGATTGTCCCCGAACTGAAGCAGGGCGAAGTGAAAGTAACCGTTCCAGTGATTCCAAAGGTGCCCTCCTGAGAGCTGGCGCTGTCCTGAGCCACGTTGCCTGTCACGGCAAATGTTCCTCCCCCGGAAGTCTTGAACGTGCCGTTCAACGTGTTAGCGATATAGAGTATCTTGACGCCGGTGACATTTCCTTTGTCGCCGTCGGCACAGCCACCGTTGATGGTATATGTCCCGGTGAATGCTCCTGGTGAATATGTACCCGCGAGGCCGGTGTCGGAAATGGCGCCGGTGAGAGTAATAACCTGTCCGGCATAAGACGTGGAGGTCAGGGACGTGTTGCTGCCAGTCAGGGCACCGGTTAGGCTGACGGTTGTCGGGCGATCGAAACAATTCGAACCGTCGACATGCACTGCGGCGATCAACGAGCTGCCGGATAAACTGATACTGCCGGCAATCGTAAGAGGGGGCATTCCCGCCGTGGACGTCGTGCTGAACTGCCAATTGCTTGAAATGTTCTGGCCCTGCGCTGGTGGACCTGAAGGTGGGTCTGAAGGTGGACGTGAAGGAAGAAGTGAAGATCCTGGTCCTCCTCCGCAGCCACACAGTAGTAGGAGAACCGAAAGCAGCCACGAGGAGCGCGATGGAAGTTTGGTCGCAGGTTTCATTGTCCCGCCTCCGGTCTCTTTGATATCGGTCATAATCGGGACTCCGAATGCCGAGGCCATAGTCAGCGCCACGGCGATCCGATGAAATCCCGGGTTCATGAATGAATTGGATCGCCCAAGGGTCCGCGAATTTTGCATGCTACCTCCATCACGCTCAGGGTTTGTACCAAAATGCTAGCCTGCGTCCCGCGACATTGGCGCGAAGTCGCTGGTGGCGCAATGCTCGGCGTATGGTTTGTAGGTGTTTTGGTTCTGATCGTGCAGCTCTTTGAATTCAGGGGACTTGCAGGGAGACCCGGCATATATTCCTTCGGCCTTAAGCAATTGGTGATAGACTGCCGGGCACGTTTGGAACCGCTGCTATGGGAGCCCCTGCCCGAACCCGCAGGATGCGCTTCGGCGCCTTCGAAGTGGACTTGCGTGCGGGCGAAGTGTACAAGCACGGCATCCGTCTGAAGCTTCAGGACCAGCCCTTCCAGGTGCTCGCCGTTTTGCTGGAGCATGCAGGTGACGTGGTTACGCGCGAGGAACTCCGTCAGAAACTCTGGCCTGCGGATACGTTTGTTGACTTCGATACGGGGCTGAACAGCGCTGTAAAGAAGCTGCGTGACGCGTTGTGCGATTCAGCCGACGAACCCCGCTACATCGAGACTCTGCCACGCAGGGGATACCGTTTCATCGCTCACGTCGAAAACGGCGATCCGCCTACTCCGGTTCCCATCGAAGAACGTATCGCGACCGTTTCCCCCGTCGAGCCAAAGCCTGAACTCGCTAATAACCGCCACATCTTCACGGCAGCTGGCGTCGCTGTCTTCCTCATTCTTGCCGCCCTCGTGACGTGGCGCGTCTTCTTCGCTGGGCCCGCGCTGACCGGCAGCGATGTCATCCTTCTGGCAAGTTTCGTCAACAAGACAAACGATCCCATCTTCGATGACTCTCTCGATAAAGCTCTCCAAGTCAAACTCACGGAATCCCCGTTTCTGAGCCTCCTCCCGGAGGCAGACGCCCGCGCCACCATGCGCATGATGCGCCGCAATCCCGACGAGCGCGTGACTCAGGACCTGGGCATCGAAATCTGCAAGCGGCAGGGGCTCAAAGCGGTGGTGGTGCCAGAGATTGCTGCCCTCGGGAACAAATACCTGATCACTTTGGAAGCGATAGACGCCAGGACACAAAAGTCCATCGCGCGACGCCAGGAAGAGGCGGACGGCAAGGATCAAGTGATCGCTGCGCTGGGCAGGGCAGGCACGCAGTTGAGAAGACGACTAGGCGAAAGTCTGAGCTCTCTCGAAAAGTACAATGTGCCTCTGGATCTCGCGACCACGAGTTCCCTTGAGGCTCTGCAAGCCTACCGGACGGGCCAGATGCGGAAGCGTTCCGGAGCGATCCGCGAGTCCATTCCCTTCTTTGAACGGGCTGTCGAGCTGGACCCTCAGTTCTGTTCGGCGTACGTGATGCTCGCCAGCTCCTATCACGGGGTCGGCGACGAGGAGGCTTCGCGGAAGAATTTTGCCCGCGCCTTCCAACTCAAGGACAAACGCCTCACGCAAGAGGAAAATTTTCTGGCTACGGCCACTTACTATTGGAACGTAACGGGCAACCTCGAGAAGGAAAATGCCGTACTCATTTTGTACCAGCAGGTGTATCCGCGGAGCCTCAATGCGGCCAATCTATTGGGGATCAATTACGTGCTGCTGGGGAGACAGCAAGAGGCGCTGCAGCAGTTCAACTGGACCATCGACCATTCACCGGAACCGTCCGCCTTCGTCTACTCCAACAAAAGTCAAGCGCTCCTGTCTCTCGGTCGATTTGACGAGGCCAAGAAAACACTCAATCAATGGCAGCAAAAAGGCTCTCTCTTCTCTTATCAGGTCGACATGCTCTACCGTATCGCCTTCTTCGAGAACGATACAGCTACGATGGACCGGCTTGCCCGTGAAGCTAAAGCCGATGATATCGGCTGGCTCGAACTGCAGATGCAGTTCGCATACCTTCGCGGAGACATCAAGAAGTTCCGATCGCTCAGCGAAACCGCCGTGAACCTGGAGATGCGCGCCGGCGAGAAGCAAGACGCCGCCGACGAACTTGCCGCGCGCGGCCAGCTCGAATCGTTCTTAGGAAACTACGACTTGGCTCGCAGCCTCTGTCGCCATTCCAAAGAAGGGGACAACCACAGCCCAGTCGAGCTGTGGCGCTGCGCCGATGCATTCGCGGATGCCGGCGAGTTGACTCGCGCGGAAGCACTGGCGGCAGAACTGAACCGAATCGCTCCCGAAAACACCATCGAACAGAAAGTTCATCTGCCGCTGATTCATTCCATCATTGAACGCCAGCGAGGAAACGCTGCCAGAGCTGCGGATTTGCTCGCGCCGGCCGGGGTTTCCACGCTAGACGTGCCTTACCGTCTCGGGCAAGCCTATCTGGCTGCGAAGGAGCCTGCCAAGGCTGCCGGCCAGTTTCAGAAGCTCCTCGATAATCGTGGAGCCGGTTGGTGGCAAGTGTATGCGCCGCTTGCGCGGCTCGGCCTGGGGCGAGCCTATGCCATAGAGGGTGACCGCGAGAAAGGCCGCAAGGCCTACGACGAATTCTTCGCCACTTGGATGGACGCGGATCCCAATATCCCCATCTTGAAGCAGGCTAAGGCGGAGTACGCGAAGTTGCAGTAGCAGCGTAGCGATCTCCCCGTCCTGCCTGACCTGCTTGCACAAAAATTGTCAACTGATGCTAACAGGCCTCTCTGACAATGTGGATCCCTGTCAAACACTTTTTGAGCGTACTGCTCCGTGCACTCCGAAGAGCGCGCCATTTCGCTCTAGTTGAAGGTTCTGCCATACCAACCAAAAGCTCGCTCGTAATCGTTTCAGGTCAGAAGCTCAGTTCGACCCATGCATCTCTTCGGTCACAACTTCGATCATGATTACTACTTCGAACTCCTCCGTGAAGGAGGAGCGGGCTGCCCAATCAATAGCTCGATGTTCTACTGCACACCACGGCCTGTTCCGAGCGTGGCCGCGTGCGAATCGAACTTTTTCACTCGCTCGTAATCCCATCCCTTGTGCCACATCCAGTGCAAACGAATCGCGAGTCTCCGCGCCATCGCCACCTTGGCGATCTTCCGCCCCCGGCGCATCACCAAGTGGAAATACTTGCTGCGCCATTCCGGAAGCCTGCGAACTGTGACCTGGGCCGCTTCCACCAGCAAGAAGCGCAATATCGAACTCCCCGGTTTGGTGATATGCCCCAGTCGCCGCCGATTTCCGCTGGAATCTTCCAGCGGCACCAGTCCGAGATAGCTCGCCACCTGCTTCCCACACTGAAAGCGCTTCGCATCTCCGATGATCAACACGAAAGCCAGTGCGGTCAGCGGACCCACTCCAGGATGGGTCATCAACCATCGTGCCTCGGGAAGCTTCTCGGCCTCTTGCTCAATCGCCTGACTCAGTTCCGCAATCGTCGGATTCAGCCGATCCAGCAACTCCAGCAGATCGCGCCGGCGTCGGCTCGCCCAGGGAGCTAACCGGATCGACTCCAGTTGTTCCCGTCCGTGCTCCCGCCATAACCTCTTTTTGCAACGTAGCCCTTCGTTCAGGGCTACGGCTTGCAACTGATTCAGAATGCGGGTGCGCGCCTGCACCATGCGGTGGCGGTGCCACAGCAGTTGCCGCAGATCGCGATTCTCCCAGCTCGCTACCCAGATCCGCGGAAAATCATCCTTCAGCAGCAAGCGCAGAATGTGCTGTGCATCCTGGCGATCCGTCTTCTGCTTGCGTTCGCGCTTCCTGGCGATTTCGGTGGCGTCCCCGATCCACACCTCGAAGTTCAGTTCGCCCAGGAGTCGCTCGAACCAGCGCGCATGCCCACTGGCTTCCATCCCCACACGCACTTTCATTCCCTGTACCCCAAGACCACGGTAGAACTTCTCTGCTTCCTCGCGGTGCTCAAGGCGCCGTTCCTGTAATTCCCCTGTGTCCGTATCGACAAACGCAATTTGCTGAAAGCTCGGGTGGTAATCGCATCCTATAATCAACATATCGGCTCCTTTTCTCCCGAGCCTTTTGGTTGGTTAGCACCACCAAGTTTACTCGGGGCGTGGGAGCCGACATTGTCATGGAATCAATAGCACTCAGTGATCTGTCGATGAGTGTACCCGCGATATTTCACCACTTGAGGCGGACGGGTGGCCGAATCGGACCCTTCCGGTTTGTCGACGAGACACTCGGGATCGTCGGACCCGTTGCCGGGCTAGCGAAATCCGAGTTGCCGCATATGCGATTTGCCCGTTGTGTCCATGCAACTAAGGGATGATGACCGCTCTCCGCCCGTGCTGTTCCCGATGCCAAGCGTTCTCCACTTCAGCTAGCGGCACCCGTTCAGTGTCGATGCGCAGCGCACCGCTGGCAACATTGGACATCAGCCCCCGAACGGCTTCTACCCATATCTCGGGTGACGTCGGGGCGCTGCCAGATCCGGCTCCAAAAATCTCCAAATGCGAGCTTCGCAGCACCGCGGCGGGTAGCGAGATGGTAGGACCCGCGCTCTCGCCAACCTCAACCAGCCGGACTCTGGAGGATGCTGGCTTTAAATCTCCTCGCGCAATTGCAGCAAGAAGGGCTTCGGTAGTAGGACCCCACAGGTAGTCGATAATGACGTCGAAGCCGCTTTCACCAGCTTCGCGAACGAACGCTTCGGTAAGATCCTGGCCAGACTTGTCGAGGTGGATGATCGTGTCGGCTCCGAGGGCGTGAAGTGTATTCAGTATTTTTTCGTTGCGTCCGGCGGCGATCACCCGTCCAGCGCCGAGGAGCTTGGCGGTTTGTATGGCAAGCTTGCCCGTGACTCCGGTTGCACCCAGGATCAGGACGGTCTCACCCGTTGTGAGCTGCGCACGCCAAACCAGAGCTCCCCAGGCAGAGAGGCCGGGGTTTACAACCGCTGCGGCGACATCGTTGTTAACGTTGTCAGGAATCGGAAAACAGCGAGACCGCGACACCACGGTGCGTTCCGCCATGCTGCCATAAGGCGGCCGAGGGCCGCCGAAGAAAACCCGCGTGCCGTCGTCAAGGTACCCAACTCCATCCATGCCGTACACGACGGGCAGATTGCGGTACGCAGCGTAGTGCGAGCCGCTGGCCAATTGCTTGTCGATGGGTTTGAGCGCGGCGGCCCGAACGTGAACGATCACCTCGTTTTCTTCCGCGATGGGTTCGGGAAACTGATCGAAGTGAGGTGGTTGATTGATGGTGTGTAGCACAGCAGCGTTCATGATCTTGTCCTTTCACAATGCCGAATTTATTTCGATCAGTACATTCTTCGAACCGTGTGATGGTTTTCCCTTTCTTGCCTTTCGCTGATCTGCCTCGTACTCTAGCTACGTTCGTCTTGGCCTGCTAACGAAGAAGTGGCGATTTTTATCGGGAAAAGGTCGTTCTCGAAGATTCATGTTCTCCGTCCCTAAGAATGTGGAGGAACTGCGCCGCCTCGCCGAGAGCGACGTACCAGTTCTGGCATTTGCCTTCAAAAGGCGCGCGGCTGAGGATTGGGCGCCGGAGCACAGTCACGCACGCGGGCAGTTCTTCGCGTTGACTCGGGGACTGCTGGTGGTGGAGGCGGGCGGTGAACGGTGGATGTTTCCGTCGCAACGTTGTGCCTGGATTCCCCCCGATTGCATGCACAAGGCACGTTCGGTGGGAGGCGTTGCCGGCTCCATGGTTTACCTGTCAGCCGGGATGTGCCGCGGCCTGCCCAAGAAGCCGTGCCTGTTCAGCTCATCAGGGTTATTGTTTTCCATCGTTGATCGTGTTCTCGATTGGAATCCCCGGCAACCACTCGACCCAGCACGGAAGCGCCTAATCACGGTTCTTCGCGATGAGATTGCGCAGCCTGAACAACAGCCTTTGTGTTTGCCCCTGCCCCGGGACGAGAGGCTGGCCAGAGTTGCTCGTGTTCTGCTGGATGATGTCGGCGATGACCGCGGGTTGGACGACTGGGCGCATTTTGCTGGGATGTCCCGCCGCGCTTTCATGCGTGCGTTTTCCGCTCAGGTGGGTATGTCGTTTGGCCGTTGGCGGCAGCAGGCACGGCTGTTCGCTGCGCTTGAAATGCTTGCCCAGGGCGAATCTGTAACGGAGGCGGCGGTTGCAGTTGGTTACGACAGCGTGAGCGCCTTTATTGAAATGTTCCGGAAGATGCTGGGAACCACGCCACAGATGTACTTTCGAAGCCAGCGAGAAACAGTGCCTAAGTAGTATTTGGGAATCATGAGTCACGACCCCAATTGCTCACGTTCGCGATTCCTCCCGAGGCGAGCGCCATAACGCGTGCGAAACGTGCGGGAGAAAGTACAGGGGAAGTCGCGCGGATACCGAATGGCTGTCGCAGCCGGATGCGTTTAGCGGAAGCGGCGGATAAATAACCTGTGGCGTTCCGAGCGATACAGGCCTACCACATAAATTGTGGCTTTGCCCTTGGTGGAGTAGATCACCTGGCGAATGCGCAACACCGGTGAGCCGTGCGGAACCTGCAGCAATTCTGCGACTTTGGCATCCGCGGCCGTCGCGTCGACTTCTTCATCGGCATAGGCCAGTTCCACACCGTAGTCGTGCTCCAGGGTCGCAAACAGGGAAGCTCGTCCGAGCGGAGCATCTACGAGTCCCGGAAATTCATGCGCCGGAAGATGACAGGTTTCGAGCGCAAATGGTTCTTCGCCGGTCAGGCGCAGACGCTCGATCTTGACCAGGGCGGTGGCTGCGGGTAAGCCGAGCCGGGCAGCCACTTCAGGTTCGTGTTCCATGATCCTGGCGACCAGCACGCGGGATTGCGGCGTCAGCCCACGGCTGGACATGTGCTCGGTGTAGCTCATCAGCTTGTTGAAGTGGATCTTGGGCGCGGCCACAAACGTACCTGCCCCGCGGCGCCGCTCCACCAGTCCTTCCCGCTCCAAGCCAGCCAGGGCGTGGCGGGCCGTCATCAGGCTCACTTTGTGGATTTTGGCAAGTTCGCGCTCCGAGGCTACTGCATCGCCGGGTCGGAGCTCCGCCGACTCGATGCGCTTGCGGACGCTGCCCTGGATGCGCTTGTAAGCTGGCATACGGCTGCGGTGATTGTCAGACATATTCGACCTGCTACCTTAGCTCGGACCTGTCCACGACGCAACTCACAGATGCTGCCCGCGGTCAGGGCAACCAAGCCCGTTCATGATGCTATATAGTGTATGAAAACTTCGTGCTTAATACCTTGATCCGCCTCTCGTGAAACGAGTTTTGCCCACCACGGGCTTGCTATAGAGCAATTGCAAGCCGACGAGGCGTTGCATCGTGTTTGTTATCTGCCATATCGCCCTCCAGAAAGCTTTTAGAATGTAAGCTCCATGCAGGCTATGTGCTTGTAATCACATGGTTTGTGTGCGCTCAATCACACGTTTCTTATGGGCGTCTGGCATCGGGAATGGGCCGCCTGTTTTCCATGCATGCCTAATGTGATATAGAGTTTTCCGGAATTTGTCCACAAGAAAGTCGTCAATAGTCTAATTTTTTTCTTGACGATGCCAACTCGAATGCTATATAGCATAGTCGCCATCGATTATTGCGCTTCTTGGTTCACGCGGATGGCGGAGCTTTCTTAGGAGGTTTGCGATGAGAAAAGTGAATTACGCGTTTATGGTCCTGGCGGTCTTGGCGGCGCTCACCGCCCTTCTTACACCTGCCTGGAGCCAGGAAGTGACGGCTTCGATCGTGGGGACGGTGACCGACCCCAGCGGCGCGCCCATCCGGGGCGCATCCGTCGCAGCTACTGATATCCAGCGCGGCACGGTGTGGACCGGACAAACGAACGAAGCCGGCGCCTACAATCTTTTGCGACTGCCCATTGGCAACTACACACTCAAAGTGTCCGCTCCTGGTTTCGAAACGGCGGTGCAGCCTGCGTTCGCGCTGGTGCTGAACCAGACCGCACGCCTGGACGTGCAAATGAAGGTCGGCAAAGCCAGCGAGACGGTCGAAGTCAGCGCCGTTGCTCCTCTGCTGCAAACCGACAGCACCGACATCAGCACGCACATCGACTCCGTCGTCACCGAGAACGTTCCCCTTCTCACCAGGAATTATGGCCAGCTTACGCTGTTGACTGCGGGCGCGGTCAGCACCAATCCCGGAGCGTTCACCTCGGGCCAGAACACTTTTCAGGTCGGCCGGCCTTACATCAATGGCAATCGCGAGCAGACCAGCAATTACATTCTCGACGGCATCGACAACAATCAACACGACAATAACGAAGTCGCCTATTCGCCGAATCCTGACGCCATTCAGGAATTCAACCTCATCACCCAGAATCCGTCCGCAGAGTTCGGAAATTTTCTGGGCGGCATCCTGAATGCGACTATTAAGTCCGGCACCGACTCCTACCACGGCAGTGCATTTGAGTTCTGGCGCAACGACAAACTCAATGCCAACTCCTGGAGCAACGGCCTAACCGATCCGGTCACGCCGAAGGGCGCTCT
Organism: uncultured Acidobacteriaceae bacterium; assembly: GCA_963702775.1. GTDB lineage: Bacteria > Acidobacteriota > Terriglobia > Terriglobales > Acidobacteriaceae > Sulfotelmatobacter. The sequence continues at coordinate 9,938 of CAVPDX010000005.1, read as the reverse complement.
GCACTTCAATCAGTTTGGAGTTACCTTTGGCGGCCCAATTATCAAGAACCGGGTTTTCTTCTTTGTCGACTATGAAGGACAGCGTAACCCCACCAATACGCCGACGACCGCCGTGGTTATGAGCCCGAACGAGCGCACGGGAAATTTCGGCGAGCTTTGCACGGACGCCGGCGGGGCATTCAACGGCGCTGGAATCTGTTCCGTCGCTAGCGGTCAACTCTACGCGCCGGGGGCGAGCATCGCACCCGGTTCTCGTGCTCCTGTTCCCTACAACAACCTGACGGCTCCGGGCCCTCTTGGCGCCGGCCTTACGCTCAGCCCAGCCGCAACGAACATCGTGAATTCCTCGTTGTATCCGACCGCCCCGGGAAACATTCTGACCTTCCAGCAGTCCATCCAGAACAGCTTTGACCAGGGTGACATCAAGATCGATTACACGCCCAACGACAAGGACCGCATCTCCGGTCGTTATACGCAGCAGTCGGTCCGAAATCCCACCACGGAGACCTTCCTGCTGTCTAATAACGGATTCCCCAATAACCAGTACCCGCTGCACAACGGCGTCCTCGATTGGACCCACGCCATCAATCCCACCATGCTGAACGATTTGCGCGTGGGCTTCAGCTACTTCCCGGTGAGCCAGAGTTATTCCAATCCGGTCAACAAGAATCTTCCTGCGACATTTGGAATTCCAGGCTCGCCGGAGCCGTTCATGCCGTCGATTCAGGGACTTCTTAGCGGGGTAACCAACATAGGGAATCCTCTGTCGGCTGCCAACGTTTTCGCCGATACCGTCTTCCAGGCCGGCGATACGCTGCTCAAAACGGTGGGGAATCATGACTTTCACGTCGGCTTTCAGTTCAACCGCTATCTCGATAACTTCCTCTATCCTGGCAATGAAGGCCTCGCGGGATTCTTCAACTTCAACGGCCAGTACACTGACCTGGTCACCGGAGGCGGCGCACAAGGTGGCTCCGGCCTGGCCGACTTCATGCTCGGACTTCCCAACAACTACGGCATCGGCGCCGGCACCGGCAACCGGCACATGCGCAACAACGTTTTTGCCGCCTACGCGCTCGACAACTGGCGCGTTCGCAGTAACGTCACCTTGAACCTAGGCCTGCGCTGGGAGCTCTTCACTCCGCGCGCCGCAGCCGACGGCAATGCAGTCAACTACGATCTCAACACTGGAGCTCTGATCTTTCCCAACAGCAATAATGAGGGAACCGGATCAGGGCTTTATAAGCAATACAACGGCATCACCAACTTTGAGCCGCGCATCGGCGTGGCGTGGCAGCCGGGTTTCGTGAAGGATACCGTGGTTCATGCTGCGTGGGGCGTCTCCAATTTCTTCGAAAGCAACGGCGTGAACAACCTGCTCACGCAAAACCCTCCGTTTGAAACCGCGCACAACGTCACGTATCTCGACACCACCAACCTGCCGGGCAGTACCCTCGACCAGGGCTTCACCGGCTTCCCCACCGGCTGCACACTGGCGCTTGCGCAGGCGCTTTCTCCCCTGTGTTTCTCAGGAACCAACATTCACGCATTCAACGTGAATCTGCGGCCCGCCGTGCACTACCAGTGGAACCTGAGTGTGCAGCACCAGTTCGGCAACTCGACCACGTTCCAGATTGGCTATGTCGGCCAGAATAACGAGCACCTCTCCAACATTGTCAACCTGAAGCAGGGAATCCTGAACCCGAATGGCAGCGTCTCTCCGAGTCCGTTCCTTGGCGGAGTGGGTCCGGGGAGTCCACCCACTCTGCTCGATCTCATCGGCCAGGGCCGCTACACCAACTCCAACGGCGTTGGCAACTATAACGCACTGCAGATGATCCTGCAGGAGAGACTCGCTCACGGCTTGCAGGCACAGGTCAACTACACCTGGTCGAAGTGCATGAGCGACACGCCCGGGTTCTACGGCCAATACGGCGACAACGTGGCCACCGAGTCACAAACCATTGCCGGGTGGGCTTTCCCCCAGGATCCTTACCATCAAAGTGGCGACTACGGCCGCTGCGCGCAGAACGTCGCCAGCAGTTTCAACGGCTACGTGGTTTATGAATTGCCGTTCGGCCGGGGCAGAATGTTCGGCAGCGGAATGAACGCCATTGAGGATGGCGTTGTCGGTGGCTGGCACCTGAGTTCCGGTTTTATCTTCCACACCGGCTTTGCCCAGACGATCTTCGCCAGCTCGGACACATCAGGTACGGGAGGTTTCTCCACTCGCGCCAATTGCGTACCCGGTGTATCGTCAAGAGTCCCGATGACGTTCGATCCGTCAAGCCTGGGAGTGCACTTCCTAAATCCGGCCGCCGTCGCCAATCCGTCGTCGGGGACCTACGGCGATTGCCCGGTCGGAGCGTTCGATGGTCCCGGCTACTATTCGGCTGATCTTGGCGTCGGCAAGGACTTCAAGATCTTCGAACGGCACTCGATTCAGTTCCGCATGGACGCCACCAATATCGCTAACCATCCCATCTTCAACTTCGGAGAGGAGTACAGCGGACAACACAGTGCCGGCGCCTCCAACTACGGCGAGATCTTCACTTCGCAGGGATCGCGGCAGATTCAGTTAGCGCTGAGATATCACTTCTAAACAGGGAGTCTCAGTATCTCGGGGCAAGCAGGAGCCGGTTACAAAATCCGTACTGGCTCCTTCTCCTTACACTGGCACGTCTCTCACACAAGGAATGCCCGATACCCCGTCGATCAACTCACGGGTCATGCCGGGAATGGCGATTCACCAAGAAGGCAAAGCGCTACAGGGAAGTGTGCCAAGAGTTCGGAGACGGCAATTGTGGCATCGGCCCCGGGAAGGTGCTCGACTGCTCCTGTGAATGCGTTTCGATAGGTTTCGAACGAACCGGGGAACGGAAGCAAGATGTGAGTATCCTCCCAGACGCTCGATCCAATAGGAGGGAGGTCGCTGTCACCGAGCAAACCCGCGACCAAGCGCGGCGCCACCACGAGCAGGCTCACGTGGTCGATCTTGCCGGAGGAATGCAACCACGTGATTTGCCTCTCGCGCCTTGAACGGTTAGCGGCAGATATTCGCCCCGCTGAAAAACGTCTGGCCACTGTTTACGCAAGCACAGCGTTTTCCAAATCACGATACAACTTGAGCCGACCATCCTCGGGACTCTCCAGCAGGCTCCCGACCGATATTGCGTTCGGGATTGCTGCCCCATCTCCGGATACTTTCAATAATCTGCTGGCGCTGGCTGTAGTCGACCGGACGCCGGTTGTCGGGGTCAACCAGACTGAAATCCCACAAGTCGTTTCCCTGATAAATGTCGGGGACACCAGGGCTGGTCAACTTGAGTAGTGTCTGTGACAGGCTATTCCAAAGGCCCAATGCGGGCAACCTGGCGTTGGAAAGGAACAAAATCACTTAGAAAACGGTTCTTGGCGCTCGGGGTCAGCAACGCTTTCACGAACGACGAGAACTGCAGTTTCGTAGGCCGTATTCTGATTGATCCAACTCGTCGTTCGCTTGCTTTCGCGGATCGCTTTCAGCATGTAGTTTTCGATCCGCTCAGAAAATGCCTTCCAGTCATCCGTGTCCGTCAAAGGCACGGATGGCCAAACGCCCACGAGAGTCTGATAGAGCAAATATTCATCGTTCGGCGAAGGCGCGGGTTGCCGGTCGACCAGCGATCTGCGGCCGCGATTGAAGCGTCTCCAGTCCCGCACCCGAAGCCGCCACAGCGCCGGGATCTCGGAGAGTACGTTAATGCGGGCGCGCACGTCCTCCGAGCGTTTTGAGTCGTGCGTACTGGTCGCCAGCATGGTGTGAGGCCAATCGCGGAGACGTTCCTGGTTTGCAAGATGAAACTCCGGCGTCATGATTCCGAATCGGTGAAGATCGCCTCCAACGTCGTTCAGTGAAATCAGGCGGTTGTATCGGTAAAAGGCTGTGTCTTCCAGACCTTTGGCCATTACCGGGCTGGTGAACTGCTGGAATTTCATGGCAAAGGCGGTGACTGCGTTTCGGTAATTCGGCATCTTGTCCTTCGGCGATGCGAGTGAGAAGCACTTCGCGAATGAAATCGAAGACGCTGGTATCGGCGGCGGGCTCCTCCATTTCGCCGATCGATGGCGGTGCGGATGTAGCGCGCATCGTTCTCTGAAACGCCGGAGGACTGACGTAAGTGCGGTAGACGGGAAAGCTGGCAGCCACCTCGGTGAGCGCTTCGCGCAGACTGTTGAGAGTGAAATCGCAAGTGTGCCGTTTGGAGAGCGCTATGCGGCGTGAGTTGATGCGGCCAGCACGCTCAACTCGCTGGCCAGGGCGACCCGAATAACGAGTTTTCGGCAGCGATAGGCGAGATCGTCAAAGTCTAATTTCGTCGCCGATAAAATTCCGGTAAATGCGCTCGAAACGCGTGACGGCTGCCGGGTCAACAAACAGACCCGTTCACCAGATTTGCGAAATCGTAGCCCGTTGTGCCGCAGACCGGCCACTGGGTGGGCAACCGTTCTGCGCCAGTAAGAATTTTCTCGATCACTGCATAACGCGATTGGCCTTCAGAAGTTTTCACAGCGGCTGCGATGCCGCCCGAAGACGTTCGAAATATTGGGCGGGATCGTACAGGCCGTCAGGATGGTCGATGCGCAAGTCCATCCACCTTGCCGTCGGCCACAAACTTCAGAATCAGACGGTGGGTTGCTCGAATACAGTCTCGTTCTCCATGCAAATGCCGGCGAGGTCGTTGGTGTCGAAAAAGCGGCGGTAGTTGATGTCATCGGAGGCGACCCTCCAGTTGGCCAGGCGGAACGCCTGCGCTTTGATGAGTTCGTGGAGTTCATCAAAGCTCTTGGGGTCGGCGGGAGTTCCGTTGATCGAGTTGACGACTTCCTTGATCGCAGCCCCGATTTCTGGCGCTCGGGCACACACCTCGGCCAGCCTCCGCTTATTTATCACCTTATCGCGATTGCGCTCGACCACGCGATCGCCGCTCACTTCCTGCCGCGCCGGCAAATGCCCGAAAGCAGTGATCAGGCTCTGAAACTCCAACAAGTCCAGATTCTGCTCACCCAGTTTCGTGCGGCAAGTGTGTCCGTCGCTGCGCTGCAGGATGCGGGGATAAACCCTGGGATTTACGGGAAAGCGATGAGTGCGGTAGGAAATATCAAACTCACCCCGTTCGGGGTGGAAAACCAGTTTCAACTCGCCACTTTCCAGCACCGCGCCGTAGTGATCGTGCAGCACCGGTACCAGCACTTTGGATTCGAGTTCATCTTTAAGCGGATGCCAGTCAATATCGAAAAAGCAGGCATAAGCTGAAGCCTCGCCATTTTCCAGCACATCCAAGCCACCATGCGTTATCGCTGCCCATCACGCCCATGTGATTGGGAACGATGTCGAGAATCAATCCCATGTCGTGTTCGTGGAGAGCGCCGACAAAACGTCGAAATCTTCGGCACTTCCGATTTCCGGATTTAACGAGTTGTGATCGACAATGTCGTATCCATGCATGCTTCCGGGACGAGCCTTTCAGGCATGGAGAAATGTAGCAGTGACTGATGCCCAGCGCAGAGAGGTACGGAACTATGGCCTTCGCCTGGGCAAGAACGTAAAGTCGCGATTCAGCTGCAGGCGATAGGTCGCGCGCGGAATTTTGGATTCTGGCTTCATGATTCTAGAAACCACGCCACCGACCACGCCGGCAACGTTCCTTGTCTTAGAGCGTCGCTCGCTCGATGTCCTCGCTTGCGTAGATCATCTGGGAAGTGGGAGGCAGTGAGCCCGGCGAGGGAATCCGCGCCAAGATTCGCCAGCAGATCAAGTTTTGAGCCATCTGAAAAATCCCAATGCGCGGAGAGTCCACGACCTTCATTGACCTCATAATGCGCCTTAGTAGCGCACGGATCCGAAAGGCGGGCCACGATGTGTTGGCATCTTATTTTCAGGAATTGGCGATAGCAGCGCAGCCAGTCACGATGAGTGCGGTTGCGTCAGGTCGTCCCAGTTGAGCCGCGAAGCTTCGAAGGTCGTGGCGGCGTTGGGGTCCGGGATGGCCAGCGCGTGAATCTGGGTCGCTGAATCGGATAAAACGAGCGAATTCGTTTCGCCGGCCCGCAGCGACTGCCTCGGCGAGACCTTTCTCGAAATCGCAGAAAAAAAGAAATGGCGTTGACCTCCGAACTCTTCCCCCATAAAGAACAAGGTGGAGACGGCGCCAGCAGAAGGATCGCCATGGCTGCCCGCACAGCGCGTGGCTCCGCGATAGTCGTGATCCTCTCTCCAAACGCTCGATTGCCAATCTGGTCATGATTCTGGAGGAAGGAGACGAATGCGTCTGGCGGCAAACCGGCGGTTCGTTCACCACGCGCTGCCCCATTGCGGAAGAGAGACTGCTCTCCCTGGTAGGCGAACCCCTCAACCAGGCAGCGGCCTAGTTGATCGAGAGGGCGATCTGAATAATCCGAATAATACCCATCGCGCTCGCCAGTGACCAGAACGTGCAACGCGTGGTGAATATCGTCATTCCATTGCGCGTTGTAGCCCGGAACTTGGCAACTCTTTGTCCGTTGCAGGTATCGGGCTTGGTTGTGGTCGTTCTCGAGGATGAGGTGGATGTGACGTTCCGGTTCGACGAAACTTCGCACCGCATCTGCTAGCTCAGTAAGGATATGGGGCGTGGAGTCGTCAATGATCGCGTGAACCGCGTCCAGCCGGAGTCCGTCGAACTGATACTCGGTCAGCCAATACAGGGCGTTTTGGATAAAGAAATCCCGAACAACCCGGCTCGCAGGCTCCGTCGAAATTGATGGCGTTGCCCCAGGGAGTCTTGTGCCGGCTGGTAAAAAACTGCGGCGCGTAGAAGTTGAGATAATTTCCTTCCGGGCCGAAGTGATTGTAGACCACATCGAGCAAGACCATCAGTCCACGATCATGCGCGCCTTGCACTAATGTTCTTAGATCTTCGGGGCAACCGTACCTGCTATCGGGTGCGAAGGGGAAGACGCCGTCGTAACCCCAATTGCGCTGGCCAGGGAAATCGGCGACCGGCATTAGCTCGATCGCAGTGATCCCAAGGTCGGCCAGATAATCGAGTCGTTCGCACACAGCCGCGAAAGTTCCGGACTGTGTAAACGCTCCCACGTGCAGTTCATAGATAACCGCTTCCTCCCACCGGCGGCCGCGCCAGGTCTCATCCTTCCAAGCGAAAGCTGTCGGATCGATAACTTCGCTTGGTCCGTGCACGTCCTCTGGTTGGAAACGGGAAGCCGGGTCGGGAACTTCCTGGCCACCATCGATTCGGAAGCGGTATCGTGTCCCAGGCTTGGCTGCATCCGTGGCTAGCTCAAACCAACCGTTATCAAACTGTTCAAGAGAAAGAAGCGTTCCAATATTTGAGCCTGCAAGGCGGAGTTCTACCTGATGCGCGGCTGGAGCCCACAAGCGAAAACGCACGCTCCCGTCGTCACGACACTCAGCGCCGAATGGCATGTTATGACGGCGTTTCATTCGGGTCTTCCTTCTTGCTGTTTCCGCTGCCGTTGCCATGACGCTCCATCAACACCACCAGAGAGCGCGCCTGCAAGGGATAGGAGGCGCCGGAATCATATGTACCGGCGGGGTGCAAGCCATCTTCCCGAGATGTGTCCATCCACGCGCTCCAGCGAAATCCCGGATGGAATACGGGCAATGTGAATACCTCGTCTTCATGATGAGAGTTCAGCAGCACAAGAAAATTCTCGTCGCCGAGCTTGCGTCCGCGTTCATCGCTCTCGTCCAGTCCCTGTCCCGCGAGAAACATTCCCAGGCAGCGAACCGACGGATCGCGCCATTCATCCTCGCTCATCTCATTGCCCTTGGGATTCAACCAGAGCACATCTTTTACATTGGCGCCTTTGATGGGACGGCCCTGAAAAAAATGTCTTCTCCGGAATACCGGGTGCCGCTTCCGCAGGTTGATCATGCGCTGAACGAAGGCCAGCAGATTGCGATCCTCGGGCTGCAGAACCCAGTTCAGCCAACTGATGGAATTGTCCTGGCAATAGGCGTTGTTGTTTCCCATCTGGGTATGGCCGATCGCATCTCCGGCATACATCATGGGTACGCCCTGGGAGAGCAGCAGCGTGGCCAGCAGGTTCCGCTTTTGCTTGGCGCGTAGCGCCTGGATATTCCGATCGTCGGTGGGACCTTCTACCCCGCAGTTCCAGCTGCGATTGTCGTTGTTACCGTCGCGATTGTTTTCGCCGTTGGCTTCGTTATGTTTCTCGTTGTAGCTGACCAGATCCTGCAAGGTGAAGCCATCGTGCGCCGTGACAAAATTTACGCTGGCGTATGGACGCCGGCCGCTGTGCGCGTAGAGGTCGCTCGATCCGGTAAGGCGATACGCCAGATCCCCCGCCAACCCACCGTCACCTTTCCAATAAGAACGCACCGTATCGCGGTAGCGATCATTCCATTCTGCCCAGCCGACGGGGAAGTTCCCGACCTGATAGCCGCCTTCGCCGAGATCCCAAGGTTCGGCAATCAGTTTCACCTGGGAGAGCACGGGGTCCTGGTGAATGATGTCGAGAAACGCGCCGAGACGGTCGACCTCATGAAGTTCGCGGGCGAGGGTCGCAGCCAGATCGAAGCGGAAACCGTCGACGTGCATCTCCAGAACCCAATAGCGCAGACTGTCCATGATCAGCTGCAGCACGCGCGGATGCCGCATGTTCAGAGTGTTTCCGGTTCCCGTATAGTCGTTGTAATAGCGGGGATTGCCAGACACGAGGCGGTAGTAGGCGCTATTGTCGATGCCTTTCAGCGAGAGTGTGGGGCCTAGATGATTGCCTTCCGCGGTGTGGTTGTAGACGACGTCAAGAATCACTTCCAATCCTGCCGAGTGCAAAACCTTGACCATGGTTTTGAATTCCACGATTGAACCGGTGGCCAGATACCGCGGCTCGGGCGCAAAAAAACCAATCGAGTTGTAGCCCCAGTAGTTTCGTAGACCGCGCTCGACGAGTTGGCGGTCATCCACGAAGGCATGCACCGGCATGAGTTCGATCGAAGTCACGCCCAGGCGGCCGAGGTACTCGATGATGGGAGCGGTCGCCAATCCGGCATAGGTCCCGCGCAGGTCGACCGGAACGTCCGGGTGGCACATGGTGAATCCCTTTACGTGTAACTCGTATATGACCGTCTCGTGCCAAGGAATGCAGGGCGGCCTGTCTGTTCCCCAGGTGAAAGCGGAGTCAACCACACGATTCTTCGGCATTCCGGAGGCATCATCGCGCCGGTCGAACGACAAGTCCTCCTGCTTGTGCCCGACCCGGTATCCAAAATTCGAATCGCTCCAACGGATGGTCCCCTGAACCTGCTTGCCGTACGGATCGAGCAGAAGTTTGTGGTGATTAAAACGATGGCCTTGTTCGGGAGCATACGGGCCATAGACGCGGTATCCATACAATTGGCCGGGACGCACTTCTGCCAGATATCCGTGCCATACCATGTCAGTTTGTTCGGGCAGCGGAATGCGAAGATTCTCACGCCTCCCGCTGTTATCAAACAGGCAAAGCTCCACCTTCTCCGCATGCTCGGAGAACAGCGCGAAGTTGACGCCCTCACCGTCCCAGGTTGATCCCAAAGGATAAGGACGGCCAGGCCATACGACGGGCTGAGACAGAGTAGACATCTATCCTGGACTCCTAAGTTGAAACAGAATCCGCATCAGGGACCATCACATTGAAGAAATCTAGCACAGGCTCGCTATATCATTGGTGACAGGCCGGATCACTGGTTTCCGCCATGTCACTATCGCCGCGGTTCTTGGCCAGCCGCTGCACCTTGCCATCGGGCTACGAGGAGATGAGGCATTCGTGAGGGTGGTTGCTTGCTAGAGTAATTCAGGCTCCTTCGTACCGTTTTCTTTGTATTCTCGGTTGAATTGTCTGACGCTCTTGTAGCTAGACCTCTCAAGCATAGGCAC
>CAVPDX010000004.1:0-1783088 GCA_963702775.1 uncultured Acidobacteriaceae bacterium | reverse complement strand
TGCTGTTGTTTCTGGGCAACGATCTGTTGAAGCGCAAGATTGGCGTTGATCTGGTTGGCATCCTGCATAGTCCGCAACTGCAGAAGCAAAGCCTGGTTGATGCGTTGAAGCTCCGCCATGATGGTCTGCTGGCTTGGATCTTGGGTTTGTGTCGCAGCTTCCAGATTGGCGATGTCGGTCTGTCTTGCCGTCTGATTGGCCCGGATCGTCCCAAGCGTTTCGAGATTGTTCGTCAGTACGGAATCGTTGAGATCGACCGTGGCGCCCTGTGCGGCAATCTGTTGCTGCCCGGAGGTGCTGAAACTGCCGTAGCCCGGAATCATGCTGTTGGTGCGAGGAACGCTCACTTGTTGGTAGGCGGCTGACGCTCCATTTCCAGTGTTGGCGGAATTGACCCAGCCTCCCGAGTTGCCGTAGGTGTTCGAGATCTGTTGCAGCAGTCGCAGGTCCGAAGTCGGCGAGAGAAATCGTGAATAAAGCATCCGCGGCGCAAGGATCATCTGGTGGTAGAGGTTGTACTGCTGCTTCACCTGGTTGTAGGTTTGGAGTGCCGTGCTCGCGATCTTGACAGTGTTTGAGAAAATCTGTTGGCCGTTCTCGATCTGTTGCACCTGGTTGCTGATGGACCGCTCTTCGTGCTCGATCTGGGTGATGGCGTGGGCCGATTGAGTGGGATCCAATACAATCCCCGACCCGAACTGCGCGTGCGCGATGGTGGCGGGCATGATGGACAATATTGCGGCGAGGGTGAGACTGGTGCGTTTCATTGGGAGACCTCCTTGTTGGGTAATCAGTGCTTCTTGTTTTTTTCGAGTTTGTTAGCGTCCTGCTCTCCCATCCGGCAGACCTCAGCCGAGGTATCCGAATGAAGACACTGCTGGAATGCTTTGCACACCGCCTCTGAATCGGCAGGGTCGCAGGCAATCTGCTTCTTGCAACCGAAGAGGATCAGAGTGGAGAGCAATGCAACGGCAACGATGATTCTGCGCATATCGCCTCCTCAATACGTCTGCGGAATAGTGTGGTTCGAGTACGCAGGAAGAAGCAAGTCCTGCGTGAAATACACTTTCACGCGGTGACCCTCTCGGATCGTGATGGTGGGCGGTATCTGCATGAAGCGATCAAGGATCGTGGCTGCAGACTGCGAAACACTGGCCGCAGCCCCGTTGGTGAATGCCTGGGAACCGCTCGTGGTGATGGTGCCGCCACCCTGCGTGATCTGGCTCGCTCCAGCAACCACACCCAAAGCTATCGAGGTGCCGAAGATTTGGAGGTAGTGGTTGTTGACCTTATCTTTCAGCCCTTCCTCTCCGATCTGATCGAGGCCCTGGAACTGGTCGAGATCGACGGAGTAACCGTCTGGCATAATCAGGCGGTGAAAAACCACGGCCATTCGCCGCTGTTGGCCGAAGCCCGCCGCTCCAATCTTCTTTGCCTCGCCTAAAACAACCGTTCCCTCGGGAATGATGACGTGTTGATGATCGTGCGAATACAGCGGATTTGAGACCAGGACTTTAACCGGCCCTACGGCGTCTCCATCCAGACGATTCATGAGAACAGTGTCGAGAACCGAGCCCTCGTAGACGAGATAGGGCTGACCGACGGCTGAATCGATATTGGCCTCCAGTGGACGTTTATAGCCTCCGGGCGTGTCCTCCTGTTTTCCTTCGGCTGGTGGGGAGACGAGACTGCTGTTTGTCTGCCGTTCGGCAGGGCCATATTGGGCGGGCATCGTCTGGCCTTGCTGTTGTTGCTGCGGCGGATCGGCAGAGCGGGAGTACACAAGATTGGAAGCGAAACGGGAGTTGTCAGCGCGCTCGCGTTCTTTCGCAGCGATCAACTGTGCCTGCTGTTGCACCGGCGTGAGTTGCATCTGCATGTTGCCCTGCTGCGCTTGCGGGCAGGGCTGGCCCGGAATACAGGGCACGGCAACGCCGGTCGGTCCATAGGCCGCGGCTGCGGACCGCTGCTGGGGCGTCGCAGACGCAAGCGCCGGATCTCCCATTGCAGCGGCGGCCATTGTTGCCTGCTGCTCTTTCTGACGTTCGGCCTGAAGCTGGTTCTTCAACTCCTGCACGTTGCTGTCGGTGTTGTCCTGCAAGGTGGGTTGCGGTGGCTGCCCTTTGGCGGCGGCCTGCTGTGCAGGCGTCTTCTTTCCGGACGAACTGAAGAGCGCCGCCACAATCACCAGCGATGCGGCCCCCAGATAAACGAAGGTCTTCAGGTTCTTCTGCAAGACACCCTTTGGCAGTTCCAGGTTGCGGCGCAACGTTGGCTCGGCTTGCGGCTCTGTGTGGGGAGTGAAGACGTTCTCGGTCATGACGGTGATCCCTTGCGCGTGAATTCCATCCGCTTCTTGCCCAGCTCCACGTATCCGCTGTCCATGATCTTCGGGATGATGTACGTCCCTTCCCGGAGGTCGTAGGTGACGAGGTTGGGTTTGCCGTCTTTCATCTCATAGACACTGAACTTCTCAGGCGCATTCGTCTTGATGTAGGTGAACCTGTCGTCGTGATAGATCGACTGAATGTCGAAGGGGGCTTCGTTTGCCTTGTAGGCATAGTCGAACTTGAGCCGTGTTGGATAGGCGCTTTTGTACTCATCCACCGCCTGCTCAACGTGCGATTGCAGAGCGGCAAGCTGCTGCCGCGATTGTTCGAGTTGGGCGGCGGGCACGAACTGCGGAGGGCCGCTCGCGGCCACAATCGCAGAACGATCGGCGGGCTCGACGATCACCTTCAGATCAGGGGTCGTCGATAAGGCAGAGATGTCCTGGAGAGTGAAACTGTAGATGTTCCCCTTGTCCGTAATGAGATTCAAGTTGGAGCTGATGCCTTGTTTCGCCGGATGCACAAAGCAAAAGTTGCCAACCACATCCACGATCCAGAACTCCTTGTCACCCGTGGCGGCTTCCATGATCTTCTCGGTCGTGGGTAGTTCGATAAGGGTCGTATATTTCACCTTGGCGCGGATGGGAACGATGTCCTGCGAGTGATACTGCACCGTGCGCGCAGAGTCTTGGGCGAAAGCACCGACGGAAGAAAACACCAAAGCGCAATTGACGACGAATTTCAGATGCCGCATAGAGCTCTCCTTAGCGGTTGGTGTTCGAAGTTGATACAGCCAGCGCGCGCGGCCGGAATGGATGATCTTCCGCGAGATGGCGAAGCCCATCCGCAAAATCGAAGCGGTCGAAATATTCCTGTTTCATGAGGTTGTCGCGGGCATTGTTGGTCGCCATCCAGTGCGAGACCGAATCGACGTTCAAGTGCACTTTCTTGGAGGTCTGCGCCTTGCGAATCAGCATTTGGCCCGGTGGAACAAGGCCGTCGATAAGGTCCAGTTCGGTGTCGTTCAGATGAAACGCCTCACGGTAAACTTCCCGGTTCATGTCCGGGTTGGCGAGGAAGATCTTTGTCGGGCAACTCTCCGCCACTATCGCCAGCATCCCCGATTCCTCAAGTTCTTTGATGGATTGCGTCGCAAGGATCATCGCCGCTTTGTGCTTGCGCCAGGTTTTCTGCGCCTGCACCACATAATTGCGGATCGTCTCGTTCTTGATGAAGAGCCACGCCTCGTCGAGCAGGAAGAACTTGGGTGTGCCGAGCTTCTTCGGGTCGGTGATTTCATTCGATGCCCGATGCAAAACATAAAAGAGCAGTGGTTCCAAGACTTCCGGCGCATCGTTCCAGCCGTGGAAATTGAACGTCTGAAAGCTTTTGAACGAAAGCGTGTCCTCGGCATTGTCGAAGAGGAAGCCGTACTGTCCACCGCGGGTCCAGCGGTGGAGGCGTTCTTTCAACTCGCCAATGATGTTTCCAAAGTTCGAGACTGTGCGCTGGTTCGGCTCCAGCACGTAGATGCGCTCGATCGCGTCCCACAATCGGCGTTCCTCTTTGAAGTCGATACGGTAACGTTGCTCGTTACCCTCAATGAGTACGCGGAAGAAGCTGAAGAGAAACTGCAGGTTCTCTTTGGTCTGTGGCAGGGAGAACGGGTTGATGGTGAAGTCGCGCGCTTCCTGCCCCACATTGAGATACGAGCCCTTAAATATCGTCGTAAGCGACTGGAAGCTGCCGCCGATATCAAAGATGAAAGTCAGCGGCTTGTACTTCTGCGCGTTCTGCAGCAGAAAAACGCAGAGATAGGACTTGCCACTGCCCGTCATCCCGAGAATTAGCGTATGACCAACGTCGCGGGTGTGCAGGTTGAGGAAGTAGGGCGTGCTGTTGTCGGTTTCGACGACTGCCAGGCACTCCGTGCCGAGATGCGCGTTCGTCTTTTCACCGGGAAGGATCGTAAACAGAAAAGACAGGTCGGCGTAATTCGTGTTCAGCAGATACAGTTGGCGAAGGTTCAGCGCATAGTTGCCCGGCACAGTGGCGAAATAAGCGTTCAGCTGGTTGTAGGTTTCCGCAAACAGATTGCCGTCCGCGTTGGTGAAGACGCCAGTAAATTCCGCCACGAGCTGATCGAGTTCCGGTCGTGACCGGCCATACAGCACAATCGTGAGCGAGAAATCGCCAAGCGATTGACCGTCACCCAGGGCGCGAAGGCAATCGCCAAGATTTTCAATGTCGGCCTGCTTGGACTCGTCCACCAGCACATCGCGCGGGTTCGTCTTCGTGGTGTCGTTGCCCATCTGCGAGACGAATCCCGTCTTTGACATATTGAAGTGGCGGCGGCGCTTGTTCACTTCTTTGCGGGCCTTGTCCGCAGGGAGCGATGTCCACTCCGTGACGACGTAGAAGTTGGCGGGAATCTTCAGAAGCGCGTCCAGCACCAGGGGCTTTGTCTCTGTGATGGCTTCTTTCATCGTCAGTACGCGGACGATGTGATCGCCAACGCGCAGATGATCGCGCTCGGCTTCGATGTCGGAGTTGACCACCTGATAGTCGAGAAACTGCGTGGACTGCGGCCTGCCGGCAACACGCCAGTCGTCATAGTTCAGCAAGCGGCGGAAGAACCTGAATTGTCCCTGCTGATTCAAGAGTCTCGATTTGCATGAAATCCGCAAGCTGCCGAGCGAATGCCTGTACGTGCTGGTCGAGCCGTTGAAGATCGCGCTCGATATGCGTTCGCAACAACTTCTTCATGCTGTCGTTGGTGAACTGCGACTTCAGTTCGGCAATCGCGCCCTCTGGATCGCGTAATAGGCGAGCTAGCGCCGTGCCGACGCCGGTCTTCGACCGGCCGCCTTCGAGCAGGATGCAGTAGAAGATCTCAACCTGATAGAGATGGTCCCGCTTCGCTTCAAAGAACTTCCGTCCGCTGGTCAATCGCCGCTTCGACAATGGGGTCATCGTATGTTGCGAACGGTATGTCGGGGCGGTTGGATTTGAAGAGGTATTGGTAAACATGGAAGCCTGGGCCAAAGGCTTTCAGCGCCGCCTCCAACCGCTTCACTGCATACTCCTGTTGCGAACGGTCGAGGCTTTCGTAATCCACACCGGGAACACTGAGCACCATGCCTAGATCGCCGCTTTTGGTAAGGAAAGCCGTCTCATTCCAGAATCCGTAGAGGTTGATGTGGTCGTTCAGCGCCGCGCTCTCTTTCCACGGCTTGATGACTTTGTCGAGACGCAGCATCACATTACCTCCACGCGGGGAACTTGCTGTTTCGCGGCGTCATAGCGCAGCTTGTAGCGTTCGGACTTTGCGAGGATGCGGAGGAATGCCGGATCGCTGTTCGTTACCCAATGGCCGAAGGCAAAGCCGCCAATGAAAACGGCGATACCAGCCAGGATGGAATTGAAGAGATTGAAGGCCCCCACCGCGCTGACGCACACGAAGTAAAACAGCGTCCGTTCGACGCCCAAGTAGGTGAGCGGCTTGTGCAGGCTCTTGAAGACTCGATTTGTGCGATGCTTCTGCTGTGCTTTGTCGGGCATAAGTTCCTCGTCTAAGCGCGGGTTGAAGGGCGCTATACGCCCCAGAGCCAACTCAGGACATTCACCGCAAGTAACCGCAATGCCCGTTCCGGCGGCAACGCCGGCGAGCGCCTTTTTCGCACCGGGTTCGCCGTGCGCGAAGCCGTAGCCGCCGATCACGATTGCAACCAGACTTGCAACCTTGGCGATGGTGCCGGTGAAAAGGCTTTGGATTGCGTTAAAGCCGGTGTCGAACGGTGAACCCTGCGCCAGCGCGGCTAGAGGCACGAGGAAAAGCAGGGCAAGAACAAAGGCGGTTGGACGAACGCACTTGCGACCGAAGAAGGGGCTGGACTTGGCGGATGAGATGGACTTGGGACCAATGTGGCATATGCACCTCCGGCAGCACTTCAAATCGTCTGCTTTTGACGCAAAGCTAACCTCACTCAATCACGCTGTCCAATGAATGTTCGGCAGACAGCTATTCCAGGCAGGAATAGCTAAGGAAAATTGGAGTCATTTTCGTTGGGGGTTCTAGGGCTAGGATCTTCATGGCTGTCCTGTTTTGCCGACGATACGTCCGAATCGATTTTCTCGGCCGATGACAGGGGCAACTGTTCCGGATAACTCCTGCGTTTTTCACTCACAACCTTACATGGTTATGAAGGATTTGCCCTCGCTATAGACCGTAATGTCGCCATCAGAGCTGACCTTGATAGCCAATCCGTAGTTGGAGGCGCCTATCGCCGCTTTGGTGCGACTTCCTTCGGTACCACGAAGCTTGCCCGCCTTTCTTGGGTGAAGCACGGCTCCATAGGCAAGTAGCCGACCGGAATTGGCGAAGACGAGCGCGCCGTCCAACGCGGCCAGCTCTACTGCCACGGCACGTGGAAGTGACTGTATCGCATGTTTGACTATTACAGCATCGAATTCCAGATCCATCTTTTCGCGCTTCCCATCCGAAATTGCCTCGCCATGACGAACAACTTCACTGACATTCCTGCGATTGTGAAGGATGACAAATAGACCTCCGGAGCGGCGAAAGGACACGTCGAGCGCCGCACGATAGATGGCTCCCACAACACGTCCGAGAATGCTTCTGGGGACACGCTGGGCACGGGCGAGATCGCGGAGTAGATGCACCAGATGCGCATGGTTCCAGTACTGCCATCGGCCGTATCGATACGTGAAACGAAGTGTTCCTTCATCAAAGACTAGGATGTCCCCCTGACGGCTCAGTGCTACTCCACACCTTCCCTCGCGACTCGCGCGAGCAATGGGCTCCGCCCAATAGGGATAATGGTGCTTTTCGGTAAGGTGCCGTCTATCAAACCGATCGAGATCAACAAAGTTCAATATCTTTCCATTTGCGGACACGTGATAGGCAGTGCGAAATCCGTCGGAAAGCGCCTTATATTTCTTCAACGTTAAGAACTCTCCGGGAAAGTGCGCTCTTTGGCTGTTAGCGGTTTGCCGAGAATCCAGGACACATCCGAACGTCAGCGCTTTGTTCTCATAGCTTTGCTCTGAAAGAGTGTGGAGGGCATCGAAAATCGAGGCCACGGACAGGTCAGGCAAAGCATAGTGCGCTTCTACATGCTGAGCTACAACATACTCGTCGAATGCATCGCGAATAGCTTTAATCGAAGCCTCATTCCCATCTGGCGTTGTTGGTCCCAGAACTTCCGAAATTCGCATCGCAATGCGTTTGCAAATGTCATACTCACGCAGATCGAGAGTTCCCCGCGCAGCCCCTCCGGGACCGGGTACGCGGCGCCGTTTGACGGTGGCCGTCAGAGCCCGGCTCGTTGGGTTGTCGCGAAGCCCTATTGCCAGTGTGACGCGGATCTCTGTCAAGCTCGATGAGGTCCACACCGAAGCGGGCTCTACCCACGAAGATTCGACCCAGGAAGAAACTTGAACGTGAGGGAGAATGCGCCCAATCGCGCCCGCGGCATGATTGAGAAAATTGACTCCAGCGTCTCCAAGAGTTTGGTGCAGTCTGCTGTTCGCCCTGAGCATACTAGTGATGTCACGATCGTCGCAGTAGTTGTGACCACGGGGATTGTAGCAGCGTCAAGTTCACCCCCAGCCGTAATCGGTAAGCTAAAAGGAATCCGTGGTTGACGGATCACGAGCAAGCCAGAAGTAGTGGAGACGGCAAACGGACGTGCCGAAGGAAAAAGGAAAGGCGGTGACTTGCGGAATCGCGGGAATCTAGATGCTTTTTCGATCCACCTCTGAGAATCTATGCGATACTGTGGCCGCCATGCGAGTCTTGTTGGACTCCAGAACGAAAAGGATTTTCGTACAATAAACGTACAATGGATCGGGCAATGGGGCCTTTTTAGCCGTTGTGGCAATTCCTAGAATCAATAAGTTACGTGTTATCAATACCCTGAATAGTTCGACTCCCGCCGCCTCCACCACTTCCTTCAGCGTCTCTTAATAGCCAGGTGCTTGCAGGTCGGCCGCCGAGGTTCGGGCGGGGTGCTGGCGTATCCCCTCGACAAAGGCGCACCGCCCTCACGATGTATGATATCGGGGCCGATGCCGGACCAAAATGCGCCTCACCA
The DNA here is from genome assembly GCA_963702775.1 of uncultured Acidobacteriaceae bacterium. Taxonomy (GTDB): domain Bacteria; phylum Acidobacteriota; class Terriglobia; order Terriglobales; family Acidobacteriaceae; genus Sulfotelmatobacter. Next base: position 1,774,642 of record CAVPDX010000004.1, on the reverse strand, counting down.
AGATCTCTACTCGGGCCTCATCCGATTGCATATTCTGCACCATGCGTGCCAGGGCGACATCTTTGGACTCGCGATGATTGAGGAACTTGGGCGGCACGGATACAAGCTCAGTCCCGGCACGATGTATCCGATACTCCATTCTCTGGAAGAGCGCGGGCTGCTGGTATCCAAAGAGAAGCAGGAAGGTAAACTACACAGAAAGTTCTATCGGGCCACACCTGCCGGACGAAGGGCCTTAGCAGCGGCCAAAGAGAAGGTGCGTGAGCTCTTTGGTGAGCTTTTTGAACACCAGCCTCACAGGGTCACTCGAAAAGGGGCACCGTCCCGGCGCTAACCAGATCAAGGCAACCAGCCCAAGACTTAAGCGCAAAGTCCTTCGGGCACATCCGCCCAACTATTATCGAGTTGCGACAACGAACTTCGATAATGTAGCATCCTTTGCTATCGAGCCTGCTTTTTAGAGCCACCTTTCGCAACTAGCTTATTGAGGCCACCCTTAAATGCACAACATCCTTCAGTTCCACCTCAGACCCGTGGAAGGACCGCGCAGCGTGCTGCTGGTTCGTGTTGCCGTGGGGCTAATCTTCTTCACGCAGGGCATTCTGAAGTACATCGATCCCAACATGGGAGTGGTTCGCTTCACCAGAATCGGATTTCCACATCCGTACTTCACGGCCCATTTTGTCGGTACCTTCGAGATTTTGTGCGGCCTCCTTCTGCTAGCGGGGCTGTGGACGAGACTCGTGCCCGTTCCTTTGCTCATCGTGATCACGACCGCGATCGCGACTACAAAGATTCCAGAGTTGTTTCGCGCCCACCAGGGCTTCTGGTACATGGTCAGCGACGCGCGTACCGATTTCGCGATGTTCTGCTGCCTGGTCTTCCTCATCTCAGCAGGTGGCGGGAGTTGGTCTCTTGATGCAAAGCTTGCCAAGCAGGCCAGAACTGAGGACTGAGGTCCGAAATGGATAAGAAGAGCGTCTCACAACTGGCGCTACGGTTCGTCCTCATTATCGGTGTAGTCAATCTATTCGCAGACTTCACTTACGAAGGGGCGAGGAGCGTGAACGGGGCGTTTCTCGCTAGCCTGGGAGCAAGCGCCATCGTCGTCGGCTTTGTCGCTGGCTTCGGCGAGCTGATTGGATATGGTCTGCGTGCTATCACGGGTTTTTTCGCGAGCAAGACCCACCAGTATTGGGCATTCGCTTTCGTGGGTTACGCGATCAACATGCTTGCCGTTCCGGCGCTCGCTCTCGCGGGCAACTGGCCGGTAGCTGCGGCTCTCATGATTGCCGAACGAACCGGCAGGGCCATCAGGAAGCCCGCAGTTGAAACGATGCTTTCCTTTTCGGGTAAACAGATCGGGAGCGGCTGGGTGTTCGGATTGAATGAGTTCTTTGACCAGTTCGGTGCGACGGTTGGGCCGCTTGTCGTGGCATGGGCATTATTTCTCAGAGGCAGCTACCGAAGCGGCTATGCCGTTCTGCTCATTTCCGCGTTGCTCTGTCTCGGCATGCTGGTTGCTGCGCGACTTCTCTTCCCCAAACCTCAGGACTTGGACAAACAGGAAGCGGTGGGATTAGAAACCAAAGGTTTTTCCCATGCCTATTGGCTTTACGTTCTGGCGGGCGGCCTCATCGCCGCTGGATTCGCTGATTTTTCCTTAATTGCTTTTCATTTTCAAAAAACTGCGAGCGTCCCTGAGCCATGGATACCGATTCTGTATGCAGTGGCGATGGCGACGGCAGGTATAAGTTCTCTCTTCTTCGGCAGGTTACTCGACAAAATCGGGTTCAAGAGTTTATTCGTCGCTCTTCTCATGGGCGCCTTCTTTGCTCCGTTCGTGTTCCTGGGGAATTTTCTTCTAGCTCTTGTCGGCATGATGCTGTGGGGCATCGGTATGGGAGCGCAAGACTCTTTGTTCAAAGCCATCTTGGCAAATATGGTTTCCAAAGAGAAGCGGAGTGAGGCCTTCGGGTTATTCGACACGGGGTTTGGCGTCGCGTGGTTCCTAGGCAGCGCCGCAATGGGCGTCATTTATACGAAATCAATTCCTGCCCTTATCATTTTCTCCGTAGTGTTGCAGGTTGCGGCGTTGCCAGTGTTCGCTCTGGCGGAAAGGCGGGAGAAGGCGGCGATTTAACGAAAACGACACAGGTATCGCCGGTCGTCGTGATGACGGCTTTCGCATAGGACGCTCGTGAACTGGCCCAAGTAAGGTTCGTGAGTTGTTGGGCGAGCTGTTTAAAGAAAGAAGCGTATCCGAAAAGGCTCCCTGATGAAGGCTCGCTCTCATTGTGTGGTTACGGTCGCAGCCTTTCTCGTCATCTTCATTCTGAGTGGACCTAAGGCATGGGCGCAGGGGCCACCATATCAGATCGACGACCCGGTACCGGTCGACCTGCATCATTACGAGTTCTACATTTTTGGCGGATCGGATGGCACTCCCGTGGAAACGGCTTCGCTGGGACCGGCCTTCGAGTTCAACTGGGGCGCTATTCCTAAGGTGCAGCTTCACGCCATTTTGCCTTGGGGCGTGGTCGCGCCATCGAACAATCCGGCGTACCTTCCCGCTGGCGCCGGCCCGACCGAATTCGGGCTCACCGATATGGAACTGGGCGCAAAGATCGCCTATTTCAAGGAAACCAAATACATCCCCCAAATCGGCAGCTTCACGATGTTCGAGATGCCCACAGGAAGTTATTCCAAGGGACTGGGCGTGGGAAAGGTGTGGTACAAGCTCCCTTTATGGCTGCAAAAGAACATTGGGAAATGGCTGCTGGATGGCGGCGCGGGTTACCAGATCGTTCCGCAAACCGGGTACCGGAACTTTCCGTACGGAGGATTTCTTCTGAAATATAGCTTCGGCGAACGCCTGGAACTTGGTGGCGAGGTGTTTTCCCACGGAGCGGAAGGGGCTGCCGCACCTCAGACGCGGCCTTCCACCTTGATCGATTTCGGCGGCTACTACCACTTCAAGCACAACCCCAACCAGCAGTTTCTTTTCTGTTATGGGCACTCGGTTGCCGGCCAGACGGAGAACTATGCATACGTGGGCATGTACTGGACTTGGGGGAAAGATCGTGGCGGCAAGAAGGAAGCCCGGCGCGAAGGATTGTTCCCTGGTCGGTTGAATCGGGACGGATTTTGAACCTCAATCGGTCAGGGCCGAAGGTATTGACAATAAGCTCTCGCGAAATTCAATCTGCACCATGGTTGTCATGGTTCTCGAGAGAATCGGCTCTCGGAACAATCTTGCGCCGAGACTCGGCGCACCCTTGGCTCCTTCATGTAGGAATACCAAGTTTTGGCAGTAGCCATTGGGTCAAGACCACATAGGCGACAACGAATGCCACTCCCCAAACCCAGTTGGACATATTCACTTTCTCCTATCTGCCGACTCCGAGTTTACGCAGGAACGTCATCATCGGGCACCAGTTGGTAAATCCAGACTGAAACAGATTCAGCCCAACAAAAGCGGTGAAAAGATACCAGTATGGGCTTACGTAGTGCCCAAGGGCCAGGGACAACAGAATAAAGCTGCCAGCGATCAAACGAAGTGTGCGTTCTACAGTCATCGCAGTTCTCCTTCAACAACAGGTTTTTCTAAGCAATTTCGCATTGCGGTGTTTCACACTCAACATTTTCTGCCGAATGCCGATGCGCGGGTGGAAGCGAGTGTCCTCTCTGCGAGAGGTAGTAAAGAACCGGAACTGCCATTCGCGAAAGAACGGTAGACGCGACTTCTCCCGCCATTAAGGACAATGCCAAGCCCTGGAAAATCGGATCGAACAGGATCACGCTCGCTCCCACGACGACGGCGGCTGCGGTCAGCAGCATGGGACGGAAGCGCACCGCGCCCGCATCGACGACCGCGTCCTCCAGCGACATTCCCTGGGAACGGCGCAGTTCGATGAAGTCGACGAGAATAATGGAATTGCGGACGATGATGCCCGCCCCAGCGATGAAGCCGATCATCGAAGTCGCAGTGAAAAAAGCTCCCATCAGCGCATGTGCGGGCAGGATGCCGACCAGCGTGAGCGGAATCGGCGCCATGATGACGAGGGGCGTGATAAAGGAACGGAACCAGCCCACTACCAGCACATAAATCAAAACCAAGACAGCCGCAAAGGCAAGTCCCAGATCGCGGAAGACTTCCACCGTGATGTGCCACTCACCATCCCATTTCATGGAGAAGCGGCCGGTGCGCTCCGGCATGGTCGTACCCTTGTATTGTTTTACCCCGTAGCCATCGGGCAATTTGATCTTGTCGATGGCGTCGCTCATCTTCATGATGGCATACACAGGGCTCTCTTCTTCGCCTGCCACATCTCCCGTTACGTAAACGACTGGCTGCAGATTCTTGCGATACACGCTGGTGTCGATGGTGGTTTGTTGAAGGTTAGTAACTTCCTGCAGAGCGATTTGCCCACCGGAAGGCGTCGGCAGCTTCAGATTGCCAAGATCCTCGATTCCGGAGCGATCCGGGCGCGCCAGCCGCACCTCGATAGGGATATCCTCGCGGGAATGGGGATCGTGGAGCAGGCCGGCGTTAGCACCGCCGAGCCCCACCTGCAGCGTTCGCGTCACATCGGCGGGCGAGATGCCGTGGAGTGCTGCCTTGTCCAAATCCACTTTCATGTCGTACTTGGTTTGCGGGTCTTCGACGTACCAGTCCACGTCCACGACGCCCGGCGTTTGCCGGAAGACCTTCTTCACTTGCGCTGCCAGCTCAATTTGCCCCTTATAGTCAGGCCCATAAACTTCGGCGACCAGAGTTTGCAATACGGGCGGACCAGGCGGGACCTCCGCTACCTTGATGCGAGCCCCGAAAGGAGCGGCAATCTTGTCCAACTCCGGCCGCAGTCGTCGTGCGATCTCGTGGCTCTGCGCCTTGCGATCATGCCGTGACAGCAGATTCACCTGGATATCTGCCTGATTGGGCTGATGGCGCAGGAAGTAATGGCGTACGAGTCCGTTGAAGTTGTAAGGGCCGGAGGTGCCAGCATAGATCTGATAGTTGATGACCTCGGGTTGTTGGCCGAGATACTGCCCCATGGCCTGCGCCACGCGAGTTGTCTGCTCCAGCGGTGTCCCATCCGGCATGTCAATGATGACCTGGAACTCACTCTTGTTGTCGAAGGGGAGCATCTTGACGCGTACCCACTTCAATGGGACAAACGCGACTGCAGCCAGCAATAGAACGACGACACCACCAAGAAACATCCAGCGGCGGCGCGGGTCGCGGATGAGCGGGTTCATCATCCGGCGGTACAGGCGGGTGGTCCAGCCTTCGGTCTCGTGCCCGGCATGGTCACTACCTCCGGCATATTTCCTCAGCAGCCGTAATGCCGCCCACGGCGAAACCACGAAGGCCACCATCAGCGAAAACGACATGGCCGCCGACGCTCCCACCGGAATCGGACGCATATATGGACCCATCAGGCCACGCACGAAGGCCATGGGCAGGATCGCGCCGATGACTGCGAAGGTGGCAAGAATCGTAGGATTGCCAACTTCGTCCACGGCCTCGACTGCGACTTCAGCCAAAGATCGCCCTCGGTTTTCCGGCAGCCGAAAATGACGCACGATGTTCTCGACCACAACGATGGCGTCATCGACCAGGATGCCGATGGAGAAGATCAGAGCAAACAATGTGACCCGGTTCAGGGTGTAGCCATACAGGTAGAAGACGGCGAGTGTGAGAGCCAGTGTGACCGGCACTGCCAAGAGTACGACGCCCGACTCCCGCCAGCCCAGCGCCAGCGCAATCAGCAATGTCACCGACAAGGTTGCGATCAGAAGGTGCTTGAGAAGTTCGTCGGACTTATCTTTCGCGGTCTCGCCATAGTTGCGCGTGACCGTGATGTTCAGGTCATTGGGCAGCACATAACCGCGCAGAGCATTGACTTTGTCCAGCACACGCTCGGAAATGTCGGTGGCGTTCGTGCCTTTGTGCTTGGAAAGCGTGATGGTTACAGCGGGATATTCTTGTGTGGGGTCGGGCCTTTGACCCGACTGGGCGGGTCGAAGACCCGCCTCCACACCAGCGCCGTCTGCAAACAGCACGTAGGTGTTTGCTTCGGCGGGGCCGTCCTCAAGCTTCTCCGCCACGTCACGCAAGTAGACGGGACGTCCGGTGTGAACCCCGACCACGACCTGACGCAGGTCTTCGAGACTGGTGAAGAAGGTGCCTGCTTCGACCTGAAACTCGCGATTGTCACGCGCAAAACTGCCGGCTTGGCCACGGCTGTTCGCGTTCTGGAGTTGCTCCACGATCGCGCCCGGGGTAAGGCCGTAGGCCGCGAGCCGTTGTGTGTCGAGCACTACTCGTATTTGCCTGGGTTGTCCGCCGATGATCTTGGTCTCAGAAACGTCGTTGAGCGGCTTGAGTGAATTTTCCAGCTCACCCGCGATTCGCCGCAGGCGGTAAGAGTCATAATCTTTTCCCCACAACGTCAGGGCCATGATCGGCACGTCGTCGATTGAGCGGACCTTGATGATCGGTTGGGAGACGCCGGGCGGGATGCAATCAAAGTTGGAGTAGAGCTTGTTGTAGGTCTGAACGATCGCGTCTTCTTCTTTGGCGCCAACGTAGAAACGCACAACCAGCATGCTCACGCCGGGATGGCTGATCGAGTAGATGTATTCCACGCCCGGCACTTCGCCGAGTAATTTTTCCATGGGCAGGCTGACGCGCTGTGCCACCTCGTCAGCCGAAGCGCCCGGCATCTGCACGAAAACATCGAGCATGGGAACAACGATCTGAGGCTCTTCTTCCCGTGGGGTCTTGAGAATGCTGAAGGCGCCAAGAAGGAGGGCAGCGACGATGACCAGCGGTGTCAGTTTCGAATCGATGAAACTGCGCGCAATACGACCGGCCAGACCCAAGGGCCGCGAAGGCGGAATCCCCGACTTGGATTCTTTGTCCGTCATTACTGAGCCTCGATGCGTTTGCCATTCAGGTCGACTGCACCCGGTTTCGTCACCAACCTCTCGCCGTCTTGCAGGCCCGCGAGCACCTCGACCTCGGCCCCGGAAGGCTTCCCCAAGGTGATGTAGCGCAGGCTCGCAACCTTGTTTTGGTCCAACACAAAAATGCCTTGCAGTTGCCCGCGTTCGACCACCGCCGAGCGCGGAATCAGCAGGGCCAGCCGCTCGCCACGAGAAAACTGGGCCCGGCCGAACAGCCCTGAATGCAGCCGCGGGTCTGTTGGCAGCTCGATCTTCACCAGGAAGGTGCGACTGGCGGGGTCGGCGGCCGGAACGATCTGCACCACCCTGCCGTTCACCGCCGCGTTGTCGAGAGCATCGACCGCAACCGAAACCTGTTGTCCGGTTCGTACATACCGAAGATCGTTTTCATTGATCGTGGCCTCCAACCGGCAGCGGCGCACATCTTCGACGGTGAAGATCGGCATGCCCGGTGAAGCCAGCGTGCCGACATCGGCTTTCTTCTCAGTGACCACGCCGTCAAAGGGCGCACGAATCCGGGTGTAATCCAGCGAGGTGCGTGCCTGGCCCAATGCCGCCTGCGCCTGTGCCTGGCCAGCCTTTGCCAGGTCACGACGCGCAAGCGCCGATTGTTGACGGGCTTTCACCTCGTCGAACTCCTGCGGACTCACAGATTTCTTTTCGAAGAGAGTTTGGTAACGCTTCAACGTGGATTCAGCCAGGGCCAGGTCGGAATCTGCCGCGACCAGTTGCTCTTGGGCAGCAAGGCCGGCTGCGGTGGCGCGGTCTACAGAGGCTCGTGGCTGGGAGTCGTCGAGTACGGCAAGCACTTGACCGCGCTGGACGCGATCTCCTTCGTGAGCCCGGATCTCGACAATGTTCCCCATCATTTGACTGGAAGCGTCGCTGGTCTGGGCAGCACGTACCGTGCCTACGGCCTCCAGCAAATCGGGCACGTTGGCCTGCCGCACGGCGAGCACGGGAATGTTTCGAACAGTTTCAGGCGACGAAGCGGACTTGGTTGGCTCGTGAGAGCAGCCGACGAGGCTAACGGCTGCAAGAAGCGCCAATAACGAAAGTGGAAGTCTTGCATTCATACGATTCATGGCATCACCACGGGAGACTGCGGATTCAGACTTCCGCTCGCCAACTCCAGGCTGGCGCAGCTCGTCTGGAAGTGATAGACGGCTTCCCAGTAGTCAGTCTGGCTGCGGCGCGCGGCATCTTCGGCACCCAGCAAATCGGTAATCGTGGTCAGTCCGCTGTCGTAGCGGTCCTGGTTGATGCGCAGACTCTCCCGTGCCTGGGCGATTGCCGCTTGGGCCACTTCGATCTGCCGCCTGTTGGCATCCATCTCGTAATAAGCCCGCCTCACTTCGAGGCGGACTGCATCGCTGGCGGCCTGCTTCATCGCCACAACCTTTTCTTCGAGGGCTCGCTGCCGGGAGAGTTCCGCGTGTTTTGCGCCACCTTGAAATATGTCAACTTGCAATTCGATTCCCCCCAGCCAGTTGTTGCCCCCGCCCCCGGCAAGGAATGTAGGGTTATCCAATTCCCAGCCTGCAAAGGCGTTCAGCCGCGGGCCGAATGACGACTTGGCAATCGACACGCTCTGCCGCTGGGCCGCTGCCTCGGAGGCAATGCGTTTCAGGTCGGGGCGATTTGCGAGCGCCTGTTTTTCGAGATCCGCCAATGCTGGGATGGGAAGCGTGCGCTCAGCCAAATCTCCGGTCAGATGGAATGAACTATCAAGCGGTATGCCCATCGCGGTGTTCAGCTGTGCGTGCGCCACTTCGAGATTGTTGCTGGCCCGGATCGCTTCCTCTTGTCGCGCTGCCAGGCGAACCTTCGCCGTCAGCAGGTCGGATTCAACGGTCAGCCCGATATCGAATCTTGCCTGGCTGCGCTCCATGATCGACTGGGCAGTTGTGGCGGACCCCTCGGCAACCTCCAGCTCCTTGGCTGCGAGCAGCACGTCGTAGTAGGAAGTGACGACCCGGAAAACAATCTCCTGATCCGTGCGGTCCAACTGGTGTGCGGCAGCCTCGTTTAACTGTTTTGCCTGATCGATGCCGTGCCAGCTGGCGAATGAGTCAAATAGGTTCCAGCTTCCCCCAAACCGCGTGGCGAAGTTGCCGTAGGGGAGAGGTGTGTTCAGTTCGTTCAGGGCGAAGTCGGTCGTGGTGAAACGCTGCTGCCTAAGTTTGCTGCCGAACACATAAACTGGATCGTCACCGCGAGTCGCGGTTTCGGAAAAGTTCAAGTGCGGCATGAGGAACGAGCGTGCCTCACGAACTCCGGCAGAGGCCACCCTCGTATCTGCGATCGCTGCCTTGCGCAGAGGATTTTTCTCCAGCCCGATAGCTACAGCCTGCTGCAGAGTAAGAGACGAAGTCTGGACTTCTTGCTGAGCCCAGGACAGCACACAAGATAGCAATAATGCGGCAATGCTCAGAACTACTTTGAGCGAGACTTTTTCGAAGCAGGCTTTCAACCTTGCACTCCCGCGGTTTGAGCCGGCTTCATCCACTCGGTCTTGTCTTCCACGATTTCGTAAGTTGTGTGAAAACTCGCCGACTTCCGCACCATGGCCCCCACCGAGCAATACTTTTCCTCGGAGAGACGGATCGCCTCCTCCAGCGCCGCCACGTCAAGTTCAAAGCCGGTTACCACATGGTGGATTCGCACTGCCGTGAACACTTGAGGCGGCCGTTCCGCTTGATCGGCTTCCACCCGCACCTCGTAGCCGGTGACTTTTTGGTGGTATTTCTGGCGGAGGACGGTAACCACATCGAACGCGGTGCAGCCGGCCAATCCGGCGGCGACCAGTTCAATCGGTTTTGGGCCGGTGCCTCCGGCCGCATCGTCCAACAACAGATGATGGCCGCTTCCGGTCTGGGCCACAAATTGCCGTTGCTGCTTAAGTGGTTGAGTCAGTTCGACTTTGGATGTAATCATGATTGCCTCCTGTTACTTTCATCGACCAAGCACACGAATAAATGCAGACGCACGGTTTTTGTTACAGGAAAAATCTCGTTAGGCAGACTGCCCGGAAACAATTCCTGTCCTTGCGGACTGCATGATGAGGAATTGATAATGAGGAGAGGACTGCGATGAATCTTGCGATCAAATTTCGCCCGACGTTTTTTGTCATCTTTGGGGCTGCCGCGATTGCGCTGGCATCTCTGTCGTTCGCTTATCAGGCGAGCTTCATTCCGGCCTCGCGCCTGATCGACGCCAGCGATCTGGTCAAACTGCTTCAATCAGCCAAGGGCGAAAAACCGCTGATGCTTCAAGTCGGTTCCCACGTCCTCTACACGCAGGCGCACATTCCCGGCTCGGCATACATTGGCCCCGCCTCCAGTGAGAGTGGCTTGCAGTCGTTGCGCAAGCGCGTGGAATCGCTGCCCCGAAGCAGGTTTATCGTTCTTTATTGCGGATGCTGTCCCTGGAGCCACTGTCCGAACGTCAAACCTGCCGATGACGCATTGCACGCCATGGGCTTCACCAATGTGAAGGTTCTCTATATTGCCGGCAACTTCGGGGCGGACTGGGTTGACAAAGGGTATCCGGTTGCCAAGGGGGACTAAGAGCCCAACGCCTCCTGACGAAGGTTGGCCGATTGAACAAATGTGAACAAATGGATTCTTAGCGGCCTGGCGTTGATCCTAGTCGTGGCGGGACTCCGTTTCGTGACCCGTCATCACGGTGTGCCTGTCGGCACCGGAGGCCCAGGCACAAGCGAACATTCTCTGGCCCCCGACTTTTCTCTTCCTGACCTGACGGGCCAAAATCTCCGTCTCTCATCCTACCGGGGCAAGGTCGTCCTTCTGGACTTTTGGGCGACCTGGTGCGATCCCTGCCGCGACGAGATTCCTCATTTTGTCGAACTGCAAAACAAGTACGGCGGCCAAGGCCTGCAGATCATCGGCGTTTCGATGGACGATGGACCGGACCCGGCGCGCGATTTTTACCAGCGGTTCAAGATGAACTACCCGGTTGTGATGGGCAACGCAAAGACGGGCGAACTCTATGGAGGAATTCTCGGATTGCCGATCGCATTCCTGATCGGGCGGGATGACCGGATCGTCGCCAAGCACGTTGGCGCAACCGACATCTCAGTCTTTGAAAAAGAAATTAAGAACCTGCTGCAAAGCCAAGATGGTTCTGCCCGCCCAACCCATTAGCCCTCGATTACGCTCGTATGTTCTTTGCGACCATGCGTTCGTAGTCTTTCACCACCTTGCGGCGCAGTCTAACCGCTTTCTTGGGATCAGGGCTTCCTGCGGGCGATCGCCGGCACTGTTCGATGGTTGCCTGGAGACTGGATAGGAATGCCTGGCACGGTTCGCAGCCCTCCAAGTGCCGCTGCAGTTCCTCACAAAGCGAATCATCCAGTTGCTCGTCGAGATAGTTCGAAAGCTCGGCGAACATGGCTTTGCAGCGGGCAGGTCTCGGCTGATCGTTGCCTGGCTGATCGCTGCCTGGTTGTTCGTTGCCTGGCTGTTCGTTGCCTGGATGTTCTCGGGAAGACGCCCGCGAAGCGACGGCCGCTCTCCCAGAGCGTGGTTTCAGCCCTTTCATCAACTCCTTCCGGACGAACAACCGCGCACGGTGTAGACGAACCCGCACGGTTCCAGAACGTAGCCCTGTGATCTCGGCCACTTCTTCGTCGGTGAGCCCTTCCATATCGCGCAGCACCAGAACCATGCGGTACCGTGGCGGCAGCTTCTGAATGGCTTCTCGCAACCGTCCCGCTTCTTCACTACGAATGGCGAATGCTTCGGGGTTGACGCTGCCGTCGGCTCCCATGCGCTCAAGTTCCCTCCGATCCGGCATGAGTTCTTCCAGAGAAAGGTCCTGCTTGGGAGCGAACTTGCTCCGGCGCCGGCTCATCAGGCAGCGATTCTTTGCCACTTTATAGAGCCACACCACCAGCGCTTTGGGGCTGTCGAACTTGGGCAGATGCGGAACTGATTTGATCAATACCTCTTGCATGGTGTCTTCCGCGTCCTCGCGCTGACCGCAAACCCGCATGCTGAACGCGAACACGGTATTTTGGAGTAGCGCCAGAGCCTGCTCCAGCGCGGCTTCGTCGCCCCGCTGCAACAGTTGCACGGCTTCTTCTATTTCAGAACGCATTGCGGTAAATGTAGCATGGCAAGACTGACTCAGCGTCCGGGTTCGGTTGGTTCGGTCAGCGGCAGGTCTACAGTCATCGGGGGATGATCCGAGATGCGATCGCTCACAGACTCGTTGAGTTCACGCATGGTGAGAGGGAAATGCGGAGCGAAGCGGTAACTCTGTTCCGCGCGCCGGGGATCGGTGATGAACGGCTTGACGAAGATCCAGTCAAGCTTGAAGCGGCCGACCAGCCCGCCGAAGTCGCGAGTGAACGCGTAGGTAGACACGAAGCCCTTTCCGGCCCGCTGGTTGCTGTCCGCCAAAGTGCGTCCTCTTGGCGGAAGCGTTCGATCTCGCTCTCCTCGGAAATCGAATGACTGATCGTCGGCAAAACGGAACTTCTCCACCGTCTTGAACAGAGGCTGTTCCCGATTGTCCCAAAGAATCGGAAGATGAAAGCCCGTGGGATCGTTATACCCGTGTAAGTAGCGAACTGGAACCAGTGCATATTTGAAACCCCAAGCGGGTGAAAGTAAGAAACGGCCTGGCCGATCCAGAACTTGTAGTCGGTAACGCGCGTCATAATCTCATTGCGGACCGACGTGGGTGTGTTATCGCGGCTGGTTGTGTTTAGGTCCCCCGCAATGATCAGCGGATTTTTGTCCGCTTTCACGTCTGCCAGCAGCGCCTGCATCTGCCGTCGTCTGCAGGCGGGCGTGCATTTGTTCTCCAAATGCGTCGCGACGATTGTGGCACGCCCGGTTGGCAGGTCGGGCACAGAAATCTCCGCAATCAGGGCCATACGCCCACCCTGGCGCAACTCTCGCTCCACTCGCTCCCGAAACAACTTGTGCGCGGACCATCGCCTTCCCTGTTCAAGTTTGGAGATCGCTTTATATTCATTCGCGTACCAGTCGTAGCAGACTGGCAGCCTAAGGATGCGGGCCCGGTCGATTGGATAGCGGCTTAGAATTGCCGTCCCGTGCAACCCGTGGTATCGCTGAGGATCCACTTGCAAATCTTGCTGGAGCCGCTGATCTTGCTGCGGGTCTGGCAAGTGCAGTTGTTCGGTGTCCAGATCGAACACCGGATCCACTTCCACAAACTCCACTCCGTACGCATAGTTCATGTGCAGCGCAGCCGCCAGTTCCCGCGCTACGTTTCTGTACTCGGTTCGTTTCATGCCCCAGTCGGCTTCGTTCAGGACGAGGACATCAACCGCTTGCAGTGCAGCCAGTTCCGATTCAACGATTTTCTGCCGGCGAGGATCGATACTGTCCTGCTTTTTGGTCATGCTGAGAAACTCGCCTGGATTCGCGAGTGCAGACCGAATCAGATCGAAATTCAGACCTCTCTCAATATTCCACTGGCCCACCCGGAGAACGAGGCCCAGACCCGCTACCCTTGGGCGATGCGGCTGGATCTCAGCTGCGCCATCGCTGTGCACGAAGGGCGTGTTCAACAACGCATTGAACCGCGCAGCTAGCGAACCTTCCGGCTTAACCGCCGAAGCAAGCGCGACCAGCTCGTTAAACGACAGTAGATTCGCATCCTGGGATCGCTCTGCTTGGGCCTGGGCCTCTGGGTTGGGCGTGGCTGTCTCTTGCGCGACGCACGAGGAAAATGCAATCCCGAAAACCATGCCCCAGAAGATCAGGCCGCAGTGTAGGGCAATTCTCACTCTTGCTTTGCTCACTGACGACTCCTCCGACATTTGTGCTGCCATATAATCTGACAGTCATGGATGCGCTCGATCATTCGGCGATGCTGGCGGTCGCTTTAGCGGAGGCCCGCAAAGGGTTGGCTGAAGGAGGCATTCCCGTCGGGGCCGCCATCTTTGATGCTGGGGGCAAGCTTCTCGGCTCAGGTCACAACCGGCGCGTGCAGAACGGGGATCCGTCCCTGCATGGCGAGACCGATGCGTTCCGCAATGCAGGGAGGCAGCGCAGCTATCGCAGCCTTACCCTGGTCACAACGCTCGCGCCCTGCTGGTACTGCAGTGGGCTAATTCGGCAGTTTGGCTTTGGTACCGTGGTAGTGGGAGAGAGCCGCAATTTTCAGGGCGGGATGGAGTGGCTCCGTTCGCTGGGAGTGCGGGTCTTTGATCTTGATTCCTCCGAGTGCGCTTCCTTGTTGCGCAAGTATATCCGCGGGAATCCGGCGGTTTGGAATGAAGACATCGGGGAAGAGTAACGGCTCGGGATCGCCGATCACGCACTAATAAACAACCTCATGGCCAATCCTTTCATGGCGCGCGCCATCCAGCTCTCGATGGAAAACGTCCAATCCGGGCGTGGCGGGCCATTCGGCGCAGTGATCGTGAAAGACGGCAACATCATTGCCGAAGGCGCAAACCAAGTCACCTCGACCAACGATCCGACGGCGCACGCCGAAATACTTGCCATCCGTGCGGCCTGCGCGAAGCTCGAAGTTTTCGAACTGCACGGCTGCGAGATTTACACTTCGTGCGAGCCGTGTCCTATGTGCCTGGGAGCAATCTATTGGGCGCGCCTCGCTCGCGTCTATTTCGCGAATGCCGCCGCCGACGCATCCAGCTTTGGCTTTGACGATTCCCTAATCTATCGTGAGATCCCTCTGCCCCTCGCGCAGCGCGCCATTCCTATGACTCAGATGATGCGGGAGCAAGCCCTCGCGGCCTTTCGGGCCTGGCGGGAGAAGCCGGACAAGATTGTTTACTAAGCAACGACTTGATCGGCCGTTACTTCACGGTCGCCGAAAACCATATTTCGGTTAAGCGGACGATGCTGGTGGGTGAAGGATGCAGCAGGAACATTTCGCGAAGTTAACGCACTGGCGCGGATTGTTCCTATGACCGTTCTTTTCAGGTATATCTATCTCGCCGTGGATTGGCCAACTGAGCCGGCAGATGCCTCTTGCTTCTCTTTTTCGGCTTCGAGCTGGTGAATTGTGATCCGGAGCCAGTTGCCGAGCGCTTCCTCGACCTCCTGCTGGGTTCCGGTGCGATACAGATTCTCCAGAGTCTCGCCCTTCATGGACAATGGGATGTGGATGCAAGGAACTTGTTCCTTGCGCGCCTCTTCCGGCACGAATTGCATCAGCAGGCACTCACTACAGGGCTCGCGGTCCTTCGAATTGAAGTTCATGCAAGTGGGTGAATCCTCGAAAACAAAACGCGGGCGCCAGCTTTCGCGCGGCAATCGCCCGTAACCGCCTTGCTCAAGAAACTCCAGTTCGAACTTCAACACATCCAGCAGATTTCGATTGTCTGTTGCCATAGACGCTCCCTGACCACTGTCGCTTAGTTTGGCCTTACGCATACAGGCGACGCCGTGACCGGCATCACAGTCTGCCGTGAGGGGTGTCACGGGCCTTTTTCCAGGCATGCGGCCCATTCGCATTTATCGAGCACGCCGGATTCGGTCTTCTCGCTTTCGGGAAGACTAACATGCACCTGTGACGGGGGTCACAGAACCCAGTCCCACAAACGTTCAATATTGCAACAGTTGCTATTCCGCTTCACAGATGCAAGCACATTTATGACGTTGCAGCAAACAAACCCGGAATGGAGCTTGAAAACGATGAAGAGAATTAATCTCAGGGTGTTGACAATCGCAACAGCTTTCGCTGTTGTTCTTAGCATTCCTCTTTCCGCCAGCGCACAAGACGCTGCAGCACTCTACAAGTCAAAATGCGCCATGTGCCATGGAGCAGATGGAAAGAAGGCGGCCGGTCACGATCTATCAAGCGCCGATGTGCAGAAGAAATCGGATGCGGATCTCGAGGCGGTCATTACCAACGGCAAGGCTCCCAAGATGCCCAAGTACGCAGATAAATTGAAGCCAGAAGAGATTAAGGGTCTGGTGGCCTATATCCGCACCCTGAAAAAGTAGCTGACCGGTCTGCCATCAGTAAGGCGAGAGCGGTCTAAGGCGGCGGTTGATCCGCGCCAGAGCATGGGGTGTGTCTATGCGACGCACAGACACAAGAACTAAAGAGGACAAGGGTTGGCAATGAATCTTCGAGAACAGTTTCGAGAGTGGGCTCAGCCAATTTACTTCCTGGGACAGAATCCTTTAACCCTTACCGGCGCCGTAATTACCACGAGCACGGCGCTTACCACCATCGCCTTCTGGTTCTATGACATCTTCTTGCCGGGGCCGCCACATCCTTACATCGGCCTTCTGGTCTTCCTGATCTTGCCCGGCATTTTTGTCCTCGGCCTGGTGCTGATTCCTCTCGGCATCTGGCTCAGGCGCCGGAACCTGCGCGGGAGTGGGACGCTGCCGGGAATCTATCCAGCTGTCGATCTGAGTCTGCCTGTGGTCCGACGCACCCTGGAGTGGGTAGCGGTGGCCACCATGCTCAATCTTCTGATCGTTGGGACTGCGTCGTACCGCGCGGTCGCGTACATGGATACGACCAGCTTCTGCGGGACAACTTGTCACACGGTGATGGCCCCCGAGTACGCCGCCTATCAAAATTCTCCGCACTCGCGGGTGGAATGTGTCGAGTGTCATATCGGCCCGGGGGCGGGTTGGTTTGTGCGCTCGAAGCTCTCCGGTCTGCGGCAGGTGTTTGCAGTGACCTTCAAGACCTATTCGCGGCCGATTCCTTCGCCGGTAAAGTATCTGCGTCCTGCGCGTGAAACCTGCGAACAGTGTCACTGGCCGCAGCGTTTTACCGGTGACAAGTTCCTGGTGAATACCAGCTATAAAGACGATGAGAAGAACACTCCGCAAACTGACGTCTTGCTGCTGAAGGTGGGCGGACGCACATGGCAGGGTTCGGTGGGAATCCACGGCCGCCACCTCGCGGACACAACTCGTATCCGCTACATTTCGACCGACCCCGAGCGGCAGACCATCCCCGTCGTCTATTACACCAACGATCAGGGAAAGACCACAGAATACATTTCCACGGATGCGAAGCCCACACAACAGCAATTGGACAAGGGAGAACATCGCACCATGGATTGCGTGGATTGCCATAACCGGCCCACGCATACCTTCGATCTGCCGGAAAACGCGGTGGACAAGCAAATGTCGACTGGGCGGATCAGTCCCGAACTTCCCTACATCAAGAAAAAGGCGGTCGAGCTTCTTAAGGTGAACTATCCCACTCGTGACGTGGCCAAGCAGAACATCGCCGCCGAACTCAACAATTTCTATCGCACGAATTATCCCGAGATCTATCAGACCCGCCGCACCCTGGTGCAGCAGGCGGGCGATGAAGTCTCGGCGATTTACCTGCGCAATATTTTCCCCGACATGCGTGTGACCTGGGGCGTTCATCCCAACAATCTTGGGCACAACGATTCGCCGGGCTGTTTCCGGTGTCATGACGGCAGTCATACCAGTGCCGACGGCAAGACGATCACCAATGATTGCTCCGCTTGCCACAACTTATTGGCAGTCGGGGAGGAAAACCCGAAAGCGCTTGCGGATCTGGGCATGAAGTGAACCCGAGTGAGAGTTAGACATGGCTGAAACTAAAGTGGTTCCAACGAGGGCGCGCACGAAGCTGGGAACGATGGTCGTGCCCCTCCTCGCAATCGTGCTTACGTTTTTGTTCTCGCAGTCATCCGTACAAGGCGCACAGAAAAAAGCCGAACAACCGGGGGAGGAATGTCTCGCCTGCCACGGCGACAAGAGCATGACTACGGCGCGGGCCGGCAAAACGGTTTCGCTGTACGTGGATGGAAAGAAGTTTGCGACATCCGTACATGCCAGTTTCGGTTGTACGGGTTGTCACGCCGACCTGGAAGGAAAGGACTTTCCACACGACAAGCCGGCCCCGGTCAAGTGTGGGACCTGCCACTCCAACGAGCAGGAACTCTATGCGAAGTCGCTGCACGGGAGGGCGATAGCGCGCGGCGATCCGCTCGCACCTCGCTGTGTGACTTGCCATGGAAACCACGACATTCTTCCAGTGAAGGATTCGCGCTCAGCCGTGGCGGCGCTGAAAGTGCCCTTCGTTTGCGGCCAGTGCCATCGTGAAGGCACTCCGGTCTCGCGCAATCGCCAGATCGCCCAGGACAATATTCTGGGGAATTACTCCGAGAGCATTCACGGGGACGCGTTGCTGAAAAAGGGACTGGCGGTGGCCCCGACCTGCGCCACCTGCCATACCGCGCACTCGATTTTGCCGCACACCGATGCCGCCTCCTCGATCAATCGAAAAAATATCGCGGCCACATGCACGAAGTGCCATTCGCAAATCGAAATCGTGCACCGGAAGATCATTCGTGGAGAGCTATGGGAAAAGCAGGCCAACGTACTGCCGGCCTGCCCCGACTGCCATCAGCCCCATAAGATCCGCAACGTCTTCTATGAGATGGGTATGGCGAATGCCGATTGCATGCGTTGCCACGCCGACCAGAAACTGCGGCGAGCGCGCGACGGGCAATCGATGTTCGTCAACGTCGATGAGGTGAGTCATTCGCGCCACGGCCAAAAAGGCATTGCCTGCAGCCAGTGCCACTCGGAGGTCAATGCCTCCCGGGTGCGCCCCTGCGAGACCATCACCCGCGGCGTCGACTGCTCCTCCTGTCACGACGAAATTGGCAAGCAGTACGTCACCAGCATCCATGGACAGTTGAATGGCAAGAATGATCCCAATGCCCCGACCTGCAAAGAATGCCACGGCACGCATGGAATTCTTGGCAAACAGGATCCGCGGTCAGCGACTTTTGCGGTCAATGTTCCCGGACTTTGCGCCCGCTGCCACCGTGAAGGCCAGAAGGCTGCCGTGCGCTACACCGGTACGCAACACGAAATCATCTCGAACTATACCGAGAGCATTCACGGAACTCTACTGAAGAACGGACTGACGGTGACGGCGACTTGCACCAGCTGTCACACTGCCCACCATATCCTTCCCCGAACCGATGCGGCATCGAGCGTTAACGCCAACAACGTGCCGACCACATGCGGACAGTGCCACCACGGCATTGAGGAACAGTTCGAGAACAGCATCCATTCCAAGAAAGTGAGCGGATACGGCAAGCCGCTTCCCGTTTGCAATGATTGCCACACGGCTCATTCCATCCATCGCACGGATGAGAGCGGCTTCCGTTTGAATGTGATGGCCACGTGCGGCCGCTGCCACCAGCAGATTGCCGAGACCTATTTCGAAACCTATCACGGCAAGGTCTCGCGCCTGGGCTATACAAAAGCGGCAAAATGCTATGACTGCCATGGCGCGCATGACGTGCTCAAAGTGACGGATCCACGCTCCCACCTCAGTCGCGCCAATGTTGCAGCCACCTGCCAGAAGTGCCATGACGGTGCGACCCGGCGCTTCGCCGGATACCTGACCCATGCCACGCACCACGATCCCAAAAAATATCCGTTCGTCTTCTATACGTTCTGGGCTATGACCGGGCTTCTCCTGGGGACGTTCGTGGTCGGCGGCATTCACACGCTGCTCTGGCTGCCTCGAGCCTTCCAGATGCGCCGGGAGTTGCGCGCCGCGAAAGCGCAAGCCGCAGCGGAACTCGGAAAAGAGGAGGATACCAATGTCTAGTGGCAAGCTCTTAGATGACCTGCCTGCGCCGAGCACTCCGATGCCTCAGCATGAACATGCGGAACGCCAGTTCGTCCGCTTCACCCGGCTGCAGCGGATCCTCCACATCTGCAT
Source organism: uncultured Acidobacteriaceae bacterium (assembly GCA_963702775.1). Lineage (GTDB taxonomy): Bacteria > Acidobacteriota > Terriglobia > Terriglobales > Acidobacteriaceae > Sulfotelmatobacter. Next base: position 1,754,944 of record CAVPDX010000004.1, on the reverse strand, counting down.
GATCGTGAGCTTCCTTTGCCTGGCGCTGACCGGCTTAACCCTGAAATTTTCCTATACAAAATGGGCCGCGGTGATATCACACCTGCTCGGCGGTTTCGAAAGCGCAGGCAATATTCACCGCAGCGCCGCGGTCGTGATGTTTTCAGTTTTCATCACTCATCTGGTGGACTTATACCGCATGAAGAGAAAGGAATACGGCACATGGCGCGCCCTGATCCTGGGCCCGGGCAGCATGGTGCCCAACCGCAGAGACTGGATTGAGTTTATCGGCACGCTCAAGTGGTTCATTGGCCTGGGCCAGCGGCCTGCGTATGGCCGCTGGACTTACTGGGAGAAGTTCGATTATTTTGCCGTGTTTTGGGGAATTGCGGTAATCGGATCGACCGGCCTCACGCTGTGGTTTCCAGTTTTCTTTACGCGGTTTTTACCGGGATCGTTCCTCAACGTCGCGACCATCGTACACAGTGACGAGGCCCTGCTGGCCACGGGCTTCATCTTCACCGTGCATTTTTTCAACACGCATTTGCGTCCGGAAAAATTCCCCATGGACATCACTGTATTCACTGGGCGCATGCCCCTGGAAGAATTGAAGCGGGACAAGCCCAGAGAATACGAAACTTGGTCGCCAGCGGCAAGCTCGAAGAACGGATGGAAGAGGCCTATCAGCCGATCGTGACCCGTACGATTCGAGCCTTCGCCTGGGTAGCGTTAGCCGTGGGATTCAGCATTGTTTTGTGGATCATCTATGCGGTTCTGTTCGCGTACCGGTAGGACTAGTTACGGGTTGGATTGGGGAGAAGGGTTATAAAAATGTTCGCGATTCGGGTCGCTGCGGTTTACCTGGCTTTGACTTTGGCTTCAACCTCAGCTTCGGCCTCGCCAGCCGCCGGAGACCAGGACTGTCTCGCGTGCCACGGCCAGGCGGGCATGAAGTCCGACGGCGGGAAAGAACATTTCCATTGACCCGGCCAAGCATCAAGCCAGCGCCCACGGAGTTCTCGGCTGCAAAGATTGCCACACCGACATCAAGGAGTTTCCGCACCCCGCCAAAGTCGTCAAAGTGCAATGCGCTACCTGCCATGAGGACGAGGTCAAGGCCTTCCCTGCCAGCGCTCACTCAGCCCTTGGCGAATCTGCTTGCGCTTCGTGCCATGGCAATGTGCACGACCTGACCACGGCAGAGAAATTGATGCCGGCAAAGTGTATGGAGTGCCATGCCGATGAAGTGAAGGCTCTCGCATCCAGCATCCACGGGCAGGCCGCCAAGAGTGGCGACCCCGACGCGCCCAAGTGCGTATCCTGCCACGGCGCCATTCATGCTGTAAAGCCTTCGAGCGAAGCCGACTCCACCATTGCTCGCAAGAACCTGGCCGATACTTGCGCCAAGTGCCACAGCGATGCCGGGTTTTTGTCGCGACACAAGATTCCCGTAGCGCATCCCGTGGATTCCTACAAGCAGAGCGTTCACGCCCGCGCGGTTGCGACTGGCAAGGATGCGGCAACCTGCTCCAGTTGCCACGGCACGCATGATATCTATCCCGCCACCGATACGCGGTCCCGGGTCAATCACTGGAAAGTGCCCGAGACCTGCGCCCAGTGCCACAAAGAAATCGCGCGCGAGTTCAACGAGAGCGTCCACGGGACGGCGGTCAAGGAAGGTGTGCGCGATGCGCCGGTCTGTGTCGACTGTCACGGCGAGCACCTGATTATGGATCCGAAGAGCGCGGGCTCTCCCCTGAACGCCCAGAATGTTTCCGCACAAACCTGTGGACGTTGCCACGGCGATTCTCGCCTCGCGCTGCGCTATGATCTGCCCACCGATCGCCTGCCATCCTATGCCGATAGCTATCACGGGCTGGCCCTCAAGGAGGGGAAGGTAACCGCGGCAAATTGCGCCTCGTGCCACGGAGTCCACTCCATTCTCCCTTCGAGCGATGCGCGCTCGACCGTCAACAAGGCCAACCTCCGAAAGACCTGCGGGGCATGTCACAAAGGCGTGGACGAAGGCAAGTTCGCCATCGGTCCGGTGCACGTTCAGACTTCGACCGGCGCCGCGCATCCCGTCGTAAAGTGGATCCGTTGGACCTATTGGACGCTGATCCCGATGACCCTGGGATTCATGATCCTGCACAATCTGCTGGATTTTCTGCACAAGCTGATGCATCCCCGGCCGCACCATACCAGCGGAGCGAAAGTAACCCGGATGAATCGCTACTTCCGCATCGCCCACTGGGGTGTGATTCTAAGCTTCCCCACGTTGGTGATTACCGGGTTTGCCCTCAAGTTTCCGGACGCATGGTGGGCGCGTCCTATATTCGGGGCAAACCATTTCGGCTTACGCGGCGCCATCCATCGCGGCGCGGCGGTGCTGCTCGTCGCTTCCACGCTCTACCACTTGATCCACCTGGCCATAAACAAGCGAGACCGCGTCTTTCTCTGGGCGGTAATGCCGACATTCAAAGACGCGACGGATCTGCTGCAGGTCTTGGCTTACAATCTTGGACTCAGCAAAGTTGAACCGAAGTTCGCGAAGTTCAACTACGCCGAGAAGTTGGAATACCTGGCGTTCATGTGGGGGACGCTGGTGATGGCGGTCTCCGGCTTCTTATTGTGGTTTAACAATTTCGCGCTGACTCATTTCCCCAAGTGGGTGTCGGATGCGGCCACGGCGGTCCATTATTACGAGGCGATTCTCGCCACCTTTGCCATCCTGATCTGGCACTCCTACATGGTGGTGTTCGACCCTCTCGTCTACCCGATGGATACCGCCTGGATCGACGGCAAAGTCCCAGCCGACCATTACCGGCATGCCCGGCCGGAATATTACCGCGCGTTGCAGCGCGCGTACATGATCGAGTTGCCAAAGGAGCCTGAAGATTTCCGGGATGACGATGTTGACACTGAACCTCCAACCGAGAACCCAGTCACGAAGACTTAGGCCGGTAGCAGATCGTGGTGAGGCTCAACGGCCGCAGCTTTCCTGTTAGCTGCTCAGCCAACGCTTGAGGGGCCGTCACCAAAAAGAAAAGGGCCGACGGAGGCCGGCCCTAATAAGGGGGAGGCACCACACTCTACGCTGTGATAAGGGATTCCAAAGCAACACGGCTCGGGATCACCAAAGTAGAACCGCTCTGCTGAATAAGATGCTGCTTCTTGAAGCCCGCGAAAAGCCGGCTGACGGTCTCGCGCGAGGTGCCAATCATCTGCCCGATTTCTTCATGAGTGAGAGCCAACTTCATTTGGCTGGGGTTTCGAGCTGCGGAATTCTGGTCGAGCCATCCCACAAGTAGTCGAGCCAATTTCTCGCTGGCCGAGTCGGATAGGATCAGGTCGCGGATTTCACGGCAAGTGGAGGCATAGTCTGCGCTGATGTGCTGAGTCACCCACAGGGCGAACTCGCCATGAAGACGCATAAGGCGAAGCAGGTCACTCTGCCGCAGGAAACTGATCTCGCTGGGCTCCTGAGTCTCGGCGGTGGCTTCATAGGGGCGTCCCGAAACTACGGCGGCGACTCCCAATGGGCAACCTGGTTCGACAATCCGCAGAATCAGCGTCCTGCCGTCACTGCCACAAATCGAGAGCTTCACCCGGCCCCGCCGGACGACGAACACTCCCCTTGGAGCTTGCCCTTCGGCGAACAAAACCGCTCCCGTAGGATACGACGTGGTGACCGCTTCCTGCTCCAAGGCATTAGCTACGATTGAAGGTAGGTCGCAAAGGTTCTTGTCTACCGCCGTAACTTTCTGTGGGTTACTCACGATCTGTGTGGCCATGTTGTCGCCTCCGCTCACGTTTGCTTTGGCACGTCCCGCACCATTCCTCACCAGCTAACGCAAATCTCGACCAAAAGTGCCCTAAGCCAAACAAAACAAGTCATTTGAATCAACTTGCCGTATCCGAATCAAATCTGCCCACTGCCGGAGTAAATGCCGAGAGCTGCGTGCTTTCCCACAGCGATGTGTGACATCCATCACCGGTCGACTGGTTACAGGACACCAATGCTGGGCAGGACTGCGCCACGGAATCGCCTCCGATTCTGAATTCTTAGCCCAACTTCTCGTGGATCGTATTCAGGAGAGAGCTCCGGCTAAAGGGCTTTTCCAACAAAGTCACGCCCGGTTTCAGCACTTCGCGATTCGCCATCAGTTCGCCTGTGTAACCTGACATGTACACGATTTTCAAGTTGGGGCGAGATGCACTGAGGCGCTCGGCTAAGTCAGGACCGCTCATCCGGCGCATCACGACGTCGGTCAGCAGCAAATTGATCGTTCCGGGATGAGATTCCACCCATTCGAGTGCCGTCTTGCCGTCATCCGCATCGACGACCTCATAGCCGTGTTCCTGCAGGAGCTTCTTGGTCAGGCCGCGCATGATTTCGTCGTCTTCGACCAGCAGAATGGTGGTTCCCTGCCGTTTGGGAGCGACAGCCTCCGCTTCGCGCTTGGACGCGAGCCCGATCTTGTGTTCCGCGCTGGGAAGATAGATCTTGAACGTTGTCCCCTGCCCCGGCTCGCTGTAGACCATGATGTGCCCGGAGCTCTGCTTGACGATGCCGTACACGGTCGCCAGGCCCAACCCAGTTCCCTTGCCCGCTTCCTTGGTGGTAAAGAAAGGCTCGAAGATGCGCGACACGGTAGCCTCGTCCATGCCGCTGCCGGTGTCGCTGACCGCGAGCAGGACGTATTTTCCCGGCGTCATAGCTTGTTGCTGCTCGGCGAAAGACTCGTCAAATCTGACCGCGCCGGTTTCCAGAATGAACTTGCCGCCGCGCGGCATGGCATCGCGCGCATTCACCGCCAGGTTCACCACGATCTGGTCAAGTTGCCCCGGGTCGGCTTCGATCACCGCAGCCTGCGACCTCGGCACAATGAGTATTTCAACATCGTCGCCCAGCAGCGGCCGCAGCAACTTGCTGATCTCCTGTAACCTCTCGTTGAGATCCATAATGCGGGGTTGGATTACCGAGGTCCGGCTGAAGGCCATCATTTGCCTGGTCAGGCCGTGCCCCGCTCGGTTGCTTTCTTGATGTTCTCCACGTAGACCGACGGTTCGGCGGCGGGATCGATGCGGTCGCGGAGAAATTCGGTACATGCGTTGATGATCCCGAGAATGTTATTAAAATCGTGCGCCACTCCGCCCGCCAAGCCGGCCAATGGCTTCCATCTTCTGGGCTTGACGAAGCTGGCTCTCAGCCCGTTTCTGGTCGGTGATGTCGCGCGCGATAACCGACGCTCCTACGATGTCGCTGGCGGCATTGCGCATGGGAGATACGGAAATGGAAACATCCAGGCGGTGCCCGTCCTTGGTCAACCGCACCGATTCATAATGCTCGATGCTTTCGCCTTCCGAAACTTTCTTAAGAATGTTCGAGACTTCGTCGGGCCGGTCGCCGGGAATCAGCAGCGATATGTGTTTTCCCATGACCTCTTCCGGCGGGTAACCATAAATGCGCTCGGCTCCCTTGTTCCAGCTGGTAATGATGCCGTTCAAGTCTTTGCTGAGGATTGCGTCCTCCGAGGAGTCGATAATCAACGCCAGCCGCGAGCGGTATTCCCCCAGTTGCTCGGCGGATCTGCGATGCAGCGCTTCGTTGGCCCGGCGCAGTTCCTCAGCGATCCTCTTGCGGTCGCTGATGTCGCGGATCCCGCTCAACACCAGCGCTCCCTTCCCCGTGGAGACCGGACTGAGGCTGATCTCCACCGGGAATTCTGAGCCGTTGCGCCGCCTTCCGTAGAGATCCAGCTCCGCTCCCATCCGCCGCGTCTTCGGGGCTTGTGCGAAGTCCTCGACGATGATGGTGGTGCTGGCCGCGATAGCGGTCGGGCACCAGAATTTCGATTTTCTGGCCAATTAACTCGTCGCGCGTGTAGCCAAATAGCTCTTGGGTCTGGGTATTGACTTGAACGATGGTTCCGTCGAGATCGACGGCAACGGTGGCGTCTGGTAGGGTCTCCAGGAGTTCTGTGGAAAGAATGACTTCCGCCATGGTTACGGTTGGGAGTGAGGACGAGGGTTCATCGTGATCGGAAGAAGGTCGCACGTACAACTCCGTCGTTCGGAACTGTGAGGTACACAATCTATGCTGAAATTCGCTTCTTGTAAAGGCGACTAGCCCAGCGGAAGTGGTGCAGTTTGATTGTCATCCTGAGCAAGCGTTCTTTGCGCCGCGAAGGATCTGGGCGAGCCGCGCGACGGGTCGCGCTGCTCTAATAAGTAACGCCGCGACCCATCAATCGCGCGTTTGGCTCGCTTCCCTAATCAGACTGCACCACCACTACCGGCCCAGCAATGCGGTTTTTTGGACTCTGTGACTTAGTGCACCGTGCTGGCAGTCATTTATCACTGCATTCCTTCGCCGACTCTGCTACCGTTACCTCGGCCCGAGCTCCCGGCATTCGGGAACCAGTAAAGCCTCGCTAGACCGAGGGCCCCCGCCTTGCACCTGTTGTGATTCCTACCCTGAAAGGAGCACTCCATGTTTGCACGCATCGTGAACTGCGAAGTGAAACTGCAAAAGAAAGAAGAGTTCGTGAAGGCGATCAAGAATGAGATCGTGCCCATCCTCAAGAAGCAAACCGGCTTCCTTGAGATTCTGCCCTTTTTCCCCGAGAAGATGAAAGAAGAGAGGATGCTCACCATCAGTCTTTGGGCCACCAAGGCCGATGCTGAGCGCTATGAGAGAGAGTTCTTCCCCAAGGTTCTCGACATCCTGAAGCCATACCTGGACGCGACGGTGCACGTGAACCACTACAATCTCGAGACCACAGTCTGCCAGCACTTTGTGGAGTCGCTGGTCGCCTGAGGCAATCAAAGACCATACCAAACCCCAGGGCGAGTGCTCTGGGGTCTGTTTTTGGGTAGTGGTGCAGTTTGGTTGTCATCCTGAACAAGCGCTTTTTTGCGCAGTGAAGAGCCTGTCCCGAGCTTGCCGAGGGAACCTGGGCGAGCCGCGCGACGCAACAATCGCGCGTTTGGCTCGCTTCCCTATCAAACTGCACCACTACCTGTTTTTGCCAGCCAGCGCCGCCTAGACCTTCCGTGTATCCCTTCGGGACGAAAAGCACCCCCCTCCAAACTTCCGTAATCCGGTGAATACGAAGGGCTCAAGTTGCGGCCAGCATCCGCCGATGACAACCGTAGTCCACTTTTCTACATCTATATGCCGCCCTTCCTGGAATCTTGGTCAGCAGGCGTTACGACTTACGGCGTTTATGAATAAGAACCATATCCCGCCGCTCCCATTAGCACTTTTTGCCGCTAAAATGCGTAATTCGCTCAACGCTTTGCTGGTGTCCCTCGTACTGCTGACGACGGCTTGCGCGCAGAGCGGGGCCAGGATGTCGATCAGCGGTTCTCAGGAATCTCCGAATCTCACCTATCACAGCAGCGTTTCTGAAGTGCGTCTCGTGTTTTTCGCGACCGACGAAAACCATCGCTCAGTCGAAGATCTTCAGCGCGACGACTTTGCCGTGGTTGACGATGAGACGATCATTCGCGACTTCCGTAGTTTCACCCGCTCCGCTGCAATTAACCTTGACGTGGTCGTGCTGATCGACGCCAGCGAGTCGGTTTTGCCGCGGTTCCAACAGGAGATCGCCAATGTCGTACAACTGATCTCGCAGGCCCAATGGACGCCACAGGATAATTTGTCGGTTCTCTCCTTCAGCGGTACGGAAGCGCACCTGATTTGCTCCGGAGACTGTCGCGGTTCATTTACCCCCGACCGGGTTGTTCCTTTGCGCGGCGGAGCAGCCACACCGCTGTTTGATGCCGTTGAAATCGCCGCCGACCTCCTTGCCCATCGCAAACAGCCAGACGTTTGGTCCGTAATCATTCTTTTCTCCGATGGCGACGACAATATCAGCAAGTCTTCATTCGTCGACGCTCGGGAGAAAATACTGGCAAGCGGTGCGCAGGTTTATACCATCGACGTGGGCGATCCCCAGGTTGGGGTCAACAGGGAAAGCAACTCTGCAACGGATCGCCCAGGACTCCGGCGGCCGCTGCCTTCCCATCGGGGATGGCGCGGTTGCAATCCTGAACGGCGTCGTCGACGATTTGCATTCCGCTCGCATAGTAACGTACCTGGCGCCACCATCCGATTCCGATTTCCACTCCGTTCGCATACTTCCCACCCACAATCTCAACTTGCAATTCCGCAGTCGCCGCGGCTATTACCACGGCGCCGGCAGCGCTCATTCGGAGGACGCCCCATGAGACTAGGATTCTCAATATTTCTCTTGCTTTGCGGTTTGCCCGCTTCGCTTCCAGCGCAAATCGGCATTTATCAGCATGGTACCGTCGTCAGAATGCACATTGGGGACTGTATGCTCACCCAGCAGCGGTTCCTGACGTCCTTCGGAAGCCCGGCGGCCCCGAGCCAGGAAGACTGCCCTCAATACACCCTGGTATCGAAGGATGTCGTCTTTGTGATTGTGGGAAGGTCCTCTAACCAACTAATTCCGCTTGCGGAAATCATCGACTTCCGTTTCCACAAGAATGAGCTTGCCGTCCGGGTCGACGACGCCAAACGCGAAACCAAGTTTGCGATCAAGGAAATGATCGTTCGCTCGGAATGGGACCGCCTGCAACGTCATATTGACGAACAAATGAGGACCTCAGAAGTTCGTCAGGCAGAGCGCTGAAGGTTCTGTGCGAGTCATTCTGCGCGAATCGAACGCACCTGCTGACCACCGCGCAGTGCAGCGTCCTTCATTCGCCATGTCGCCGAAACACGGCTATTTCAGGCCCAGGCGGCCGTTGAAGTGCTGGATCACCCCATAGCACTCACACGCGGTTTCTTCCAGGCTCTTGCGGTTCAATATTTTCACCGTGCCGCGCTGATTTTCAATCAGTCCCGCACTTTCCAGGGCTCCCGCCGCCAGGCTGACGCTCGGACGCCCCGTGCCCAGCATCTGCGCCAGAAAATCGTGAGTCAGGGGAAGCAAAGGGGAATCCATGCGGTCCTGGCACATCAGCAGCCAGCGGGAGAGGCGCTGCTCAATCTCATGCAGGCGGTTGCACGCGGCCAGTTGGGCGGCCTGCATCCCATGCATCAACGCAAACCGGTTCAGCTCGGCGCGAAGCGTGGGAGCGCCCAACAGGATATCTTCAAAAACTCCCGATCGCATGCGCATTCCGCTTCCCGCCATTTGCATGATCGCCCTGAAGGTGCCTCGTTGCAGGCCTGCCATCAGGGACATTCCCACCATCCCTTCCTTGCCGACAATGCCAACTTCGACGCTTCTTCCATCGCGGCTGAGAGCCACTAGAGAGACCATGCCATCGTTCAGAAAATATGTGAAATCGATCTTCTCTCCCGGCTCTTCCAGAATTTCGTACTGTGGCAGGTCGACCGGCTCCAAATGCGGACGCAGCAGGTTGTACTCTTTGTCCGGCAGCGAGAGCAGGATTACGTTGTTCACCGCCTTTCCCGCGGCATTCGACCGGCTCCCGGGATGCAGCGGAACTGGCCTCTTCGGTCTTACAGGTCTTCTAGCGATTATGTCTTCCTCAGCCGGCGCATCCGTGTCCATGTCAATTGGATGCGGCGGGCTTCTTCGGTCTTACTCAGAAAACCTGCAATTCTGCCGGTAATTTCACGCACTTTTCCATTAGCCTGAGGGGAGAAGACATGGAGAACATCCCCTAGTACTTATCTATTCTGGAGCGCCGAAGAACTCCAATTAATTTCCTCTAATGCGACCATCAAGATGGGCGCGAGAATGCACGCGGGAATTAATCCCTCTTTTGTTCACCCGGCTGGTTTCTCTGAAGACGCCGGTCCTGGTCGGACAGAATGCGGTTTAACTCCTGAACGAGGTTCAGGAACTTTTCATGGTCCTGTTCCGCAGCGATGAGCGTGCACAGTTCGTGAATGCGGGCACTGTCGTTCTTGTTCATGGGGACGGGGCAGTATTACAGCATCGACAATGGTTGGTATGTTCGGCGTCGAACGTTTGGCGAAAATTATGAACTGCGGCGTTCGGGAGGCATTGGACGCCTTGCCGCTGATCGGCGCACGCGTTCGATGTGGTCGTGGAGGGCGACCTTAAGCTGCTCCAGAACTTTACTCAGTTCGGCCAGGTCGGATGTCGCTACAGCTTGAACGCACAAGCTGCGAATGCGGTCTTCCAGCCGGCGGGACCTGGAAAATGAAGAAATCAGGCTGCCCAGCAAACTCCGCGCCGGTGGCTCTTGATGGTCCATAAGGAGAAGGCTGACGCGGAGTAATCCACTCGGAGCTTCGCTGGAAGAGATGGGGAAAGCAATCGGGTGGAATCTGTAGTGGAGTTTTGCGCCTCCACCCATACCCGCGCCCAATGCTCTGATCGCTACTACTGGCTCGAGCCCAAACGCAGCAGTTCGGCTCGCAGACGCGCGTGATTCTGGGTTTGGCGAAGATAGGTCATTTCGTCGGCCGCAGACTTGGCGCGAATGATCTTGACTAGTTGCTGCTTTTCGTCCGATGGCCAGCGGGTTAGGCCGGGGATTTGCGCAAGAACCAGCGCCCAGTTCTCCAACGCCTGCCGCTGTACCTGAGTCCAGAGTTCGGGGTCGATCCCGAGAGCCCGCGTAACCGCGGCGGTAGAAGCTTTACGAATCTTCTGGCTGTCGCCGTCGAACTCGCGGGCCATTCGGCGGTTGACGAGCAGTCCGAGGTTGCGAGTAGAGAATTTATCCCAGGCGCCGGTTTCGTGTCCGGTTGCTCGAGACGAATAGACCTCATAAAACATATGAGCTTGCGCCATCCGCCTCAGAGTCCGCGGCGGAGTCCGATATCGCGGGTTGGCCGAGATTTTTTTCTCTTCGCGTTCGCACAATGCCTGCAAATCGCGGCGCCCCGAGCGGAAGCCCAGCTTGCGATAGAACCAGAATGCCCCGGAGTCGATGGCTTCATCGTTGTTCTGCCCGATCTGGTACGGATAAACCGAAATGCAGTTCGCACTGGTGAGAGCGCGCAGGCAGCGCAGAGCCTGAGCATAGATCCACGCCGTTTCTCCCTGGCGATAAGTGTAGAAGGTGTTAAAGCCGATCTCGATCCATTCGCAGAGCCCAATGGCTTCGATGTAGTTGATAGGCACACCGTTCTTCAACGTGTAGCCCGCAACGTAGGCGCGCAGTGGCAGACGGCGGCCGGGCGGCAATCCCCAAAAATGCATGACCGCTCCCCGACCTAGATCGACGCGGACTACCGTGCGCGGGTCGCCCAGCGTGGTGCCGTAGAGTTCGCGATAGCGCACGATCATGATTTCGCGGATGGCGTGCATCACAGTTTCTCCGGTGGTGACGGAGAGCTTTTCGAATTTTGGAGCCGGCCGGGCCAGCTCGTGCGAAAGAGAAATTTCGCTCCGCTGAATCAGTGGCACATCGTGAAAATAGAAGCGGCGGGGACGCGTCCAGTTGCGCGTACGCGAGAGCTTCAGGTTTCCGAGTTTCCAGCAGAGCGGAAGTCGCAGCGAGTCGTATAGTTCGGCACGTTGGCGTGCGGGAAGCGGGAGTTGCTCGAAACAACTAAGGAGCCAGGGCAGAGCATCCTGGCGGCCTCGGGCGGCATCGAGCCAGCGCTGCCATGGGATGTTAGCCTCTACGTCTGCGTCTTCTTCGAGCAGCGGAATGAAGCGCGGCCAAGTGTTGCCGCGGGCGCGCTCGGCCTGATAGTCGTCCCAATAATCGTCCCAGGCGATCTCGAGATTGCCGGGGATACGGCGCACCAGCCAGTGAGCCACGTCGAAAGAAAGTGTGTCCTGCATCGTGGTGCCGGCGATGCCGGAAGTATCAAAGTCGTCGAATACCGACATGTCCGCGTCGAGGTTGCGCAGTTTCTCGATGCGCTGGTGGAAGGTATTGAGCCGATGCTCCACGCGCGGGATTTGGGAGGGCGCGTGCGGGAACGCCCGGAGGAAGAGCAGGGATTCGTGAAAGCGGATGAGCTGGCGAGCATCCTTCAGTTCGAGCTTCGAGAGTTGCGATAGGAGTTTGGCGACCACAGGGGCGTGGCCGGAGTCGAAGCGGCTCTTCGCCGCTTCGAGTTGGTCGAGGAGGGAGTCAGGTTCCTGGTTCTTAGAGTCGTGGGAAAGAGTCGGCATGTGCAGTGGGTCAGGCGTAGCCCTTCTTCTTCCATACTTCCCAATCAGCACGGACAGCCTGCAGCATATCTTCCGCAGCATCGTGCAGCCACTTACCTTTTTGTTTGTCGAGATGGCGAAGGATGACTTTGCGAGCGGATGGTGTGCCCAGATGAATGTTCGCAGTCTCCCATCCCATGGCGTGGAGGAGCCGAAGTTCGGTGTTGGGGCCGCTCAAGGAAGTGAGTTCGATGCGGGAGCAGTGGGGACCAAGGCGGCGGACGATCCACCGCCCCCGCAACTGGACAAAGGGATCGGGACAGCGGACGGCTCGGTTGATGATGGTCTGGTAAAGGATTTCGCCGGGGCCGTCGCCCTCCTGAGTGGTCAAGCTCTGTGCCCAGTGGGATGAAGACGGGACCAGCGCTTTGGCTTCACGGGCAATGCGGCCGCCATGCCAGTCAGCAATGGCTACATAGCGGGCGTGACCGAGACTGCCAAGTCCGGCGACGCGGTGGGCAAGGCGGAACGCGATGCCCGGCGCCGGCATAAGATGTTGCAGCGCGTCGATGGCGCTGACCGGGCATTCGGCTTTCAGCGTGGGCAGCGCATCCAATTTTTTCCAGAAACGGACGGGATCGCGCAACTCCCCTTCCGCGATGAGCCGAAGCCATTTGTGATTTTCTTCGAGGACGAAGGGTCGCCCTTTTTCGCGGATGCCTTGTTCATAGCCTTCGAGAATTGCGTTGCAGACGTCTTCACGTTTGAGCGGCAATCGCCCAGCATCGATGGCGAGATGCGCGCTCACCGCCAGCCGCACTAAATCGATGGTGTAGGCCATGGGCCAGGCTTCGTCGAAATCGTTGACGCCCCAGATGAGGCGGCCTTCGATGTCGCGCCAGGTTCCAAAATTTTCGACGTGGAGATCGCCTACGGCGAGAACTTGCGGAGCGCGGGCGAGGTCGGGACAGACTTCAGGCCACACTTGCGCCCAACGGTAATAAGTGGCGCGGAGAAACATGAAGATGTCCGCCTTCATGTTCGCGTGTTTCAGCCGGAGATCTTTCCGATCGATGTGGGTCCGTTGAGCCAGCCAGGTTTCGAACTGGCGGGTGGCTTTGACCACGTTCATGCGGGCAACGATAGCGGCGTCGACACTGGAAGTCAAATGGCAAGGGCTTTCACTACGGAGGCACGGAGACACCGTGAAAATAAGAAACCGGCGCAAGATGCGCTCGTCACTCCATGCCTTGCGCCGGTTAACGCGCCCACGAGGAGCAAGCTTAGTTCTTGAAGTAGTTGGCGTTGCTCTCGATGAAATGCTTCTTGTCCTCGGGGACGTCGTCGACCGCGAGAATTGAATCCGAAGTGCAGGCCGGCACGCAGGCCCCGCAGTCGATACACTCGGCCGGGTCGACAAACAGCTGTGTGGCCGCCTCGAAACCGGGCTCGTCCTGTTTGGGATGGATGCAGTCGGTGGGGCAAACATCGACACAAAGGGAATCCTTGATACAGGAATCGGTAATTACGTAGGCCATGATCACAATCTCCAGAATGAAGGTCAGCGGGTTACGCTCGGTTTTAGTGTAGGGATTGAGACCGGGTCAGGCGGTGATGACAATCACAGTCCGATGTGATCACGTATGAGGTTACGCCCGTCACGTTTGAGTGGATGGATGATGAGAATCACGTGGAACGGTGACGGCGGTCACGGAAATGAGAATGCTCTCATGTCAGAATGCCGTCATTGAACTAGTCTTTACTAGTTGAAGATCGCCCGGCTCCAACCCACAGAACCCCACAGAGCCGTTACCCCAGACGGCAGGGGCCGGGCGCCTTAAAACCCCACCAACGATCACCGGCGCGACTATCTCGCACACTTACAGGCATTGCTCCCCAGGCGAATCCTTCTGTTGCCAACCCTTAGCCTTGTTATACTCACTGCTCCATGCTGCAGGAAACCCTCGAACACGGACAGTCGTTGACCGACGCGGCCCTGGACCGCCTGATTCCGCTGGAAACCCAGGATCCGGCGTCCATTCATAAGGCCATGCGCCACAGCGTATTTGCCGGCGGCAAGCGCCTGCGGCCGGTGCTGTGCATGGAGGCCGGACGAATGATCGCCGGGGGAACGATCGCCGGTGCAACGATCGCCGGGACAACGACCGCCGGGACAACGACCGCGGGCTCGCTGCCGAAGAAAATCGAAGAACTCGGCGCGGCGCTGGAGATGCTGCACACTTACTCGCTGATCCACGACGACCTCCCGGCGCTGGATAACGACGATCTGCGGCGCGGTCGTCCCACATGCCACAAAGTTTTCGGGGAGGCGCTGGCGATTCTTGCGGGAGACGCGCTGCAGACGCAGGCTTATGAAGTGCTGGCGCGGCTGGAGTGTCCGGCCGAAGCGCGCGTGCGCATTATCGCACAGATCGCGCGCGGCACGGGCACAGTCGATGGCATGATCGGCGGCCAGGTCGTGGATCTGGAGGCCGAACATACCCAGCCCACCGCGGAGATGCTGGAGTATATCCATCGCGCGAAGACTGCGGCATTAATCACAGCCAGCCTGGTAAGTGGCGGCCTTTATGCCGGAGCCAAGGAGAATGAAGTCAGAAAGCTGCGGGCGTTTGGGCGCTCGATTGGGCTGGCGTTTCAGATTGTGGACGATGTGCTCGACGTAACCCAAACCTCGGAGCAGCTAGGCAAGACCGCGGGCAAAGATACGGCTGCGCAGAAGGTGACTTATCCTGCGCTGTTCGGGATTGATGAATCGCTGCGAAGGCGGATTCGCTGGTGACTGCGGCGTTCGCAGAGTTGGAGACCTTCGGGGAGCGAGCGGACACGCTGAAGGCGTTGGCGCGGTATTTGGTGGAGCGGAAAAAGTAGAAGCAGAATTCGGCACGAAGAAAGCGATCAGTGAACATGTCCTCGACTCTTCTCGACATTCTCGCAATTGCCGCACACCGCGACGATGTGGAGCAGACCTGCGGCGGCACTCTGCTGAAAGCAGCGCAACGCGGGCAGCGTACGGGGATTCTCGATCTGACGCAGGGCGAAATGGGCACGCGCGGTACCGCGCAAGATCGCGCCCGCGAGGCTGCGGATGCGGCAAGAATTCTTGGCGTGAGTTGGCGGCGGGCACTCGATATCCCCGATGGCCGCGTCGAAAATACCTGGGAGAATCGGCTGAAAGTTGCAAGCGTGATCCGCGAGACTCGACCGCGCGTGGTGATTCTGCCGTACTGGAAGGGACGGCATCCGGATCACTACACTACGTCCGTGCTGGGATACGAAGCTTGCTTTCTGGCCGGGCTTGCGAAGCTTGCTCTCAGCTCTCAGCCGTCAGCCCTCAGCCAAACCAATTCGGGCGTTGATGCGGCCGCTACCCTCGCGCCCCATCGTCCTTTCAAGATCGTCTACGCCACTCTTTACTACGACGTACGCCCAACATTTGTCGTCGATATCAGTGGTCAGTTCGAACAGAAGTTCGCCTCCATCCTCGCCTACAAGTCACAGTTCAGCGATCAGGAGGCTGGCAAAGACATCTTCCCTGCCCACGACGAAATTCGTGCCCGCGTGGACTCGATGGCGCGCTATTACGGCATGCTAGGCGGAGTGACTTACGCCGAGCCGTTTCTCCAGAAGGAAGTCGGGCTCGTTGATGATTTGCTGGCCATTCCCGTGAAGTCGATCTGAGTACTCTTTGATTGGAGCCCTGTTATCGGAGTCCTATTAAAGGATGTCATCCCGAGCAACGCGAGGGATCTTGGTGTTTGCCTGAAGCGGCAACCGTGATGACGGCGAGCAAGAACCAAGCTCCCTCGCTGCGCTGTAGATGACAGCGTGGTTACCTTACTTCTTCAATGCCACGGCCAACCCATCGCGAATCGGCAGAATCGTCGTAAAGAAATCCGCGGAATCGTAAAGCAACCGGTTGAACTCAAGGATCGCCTTGGTTCGCGGCTCCCTGGGATTCTTCTCCGCGACCCGGCCGCTCCACAACACATTATCCGTGATAAACAGGCCGCCCTTGCGCAGTCGCGGCGAGACCAGGCGCAGCACCCGCGGGTAATCCTCTTTGTCGACGTCGCTAAAGATGATGTCGTACTGCTCCTTTTGCTCAGAAAGAACTTCGAGGGCGTCGCCAGTGTGGAGTGTGATTCGATTCGATACGCCGGCGCGATCGAAGTAACGCCGGGCCCGCTCGGTGTTCTTGGGATCGCCATCCGTGTAGATAACCCGGCCTTTGTCACCGACTGCCTGCGCCCACCAGATGGTCGAGTATCCGATGGCCGAGCCCAACTCGAAAACGGTCTTGGCATTGATCATCAGCGCGAGTTGCTGCAGCACGCGCGCCACGGCCGGGCCCACAATCGGGACGTTGTGCTCGGAAGCGTAGGCTTCCATCTCCGCCAGCACTTCATCGCGCTTGGGAAGTATAGAGTACAAATAATCGTCGACCGGGCCCGTGGTGGTGAAGTTGTAATGTCGCCAGTTGGGTTTGTCTTCTTTCTTCAGCTTTTTCTGGGCCACTTGTTTCCCTCCGGAATTGCCAATCACCCACACAACGCTGGCGTCTGCACCGGTTCCTTCAAGCGCTGCGGCGGTTCAGCCGATCAGGACTGTTTTCCGCTGCCTTTGCTTTAGTCCGCGGAAAGGCAGACGTGCTCGCCCGACTTCTAGTCTTGCTCCCTCTCGCGCTCGCGCGTAGCAACGCCTTTGGCCGCCGCGCCGGACTTTCAGTCTTGTTCCCTCTCGCGCTCGCGCGTAGCAACGCCTTTGGCCGCCGCCTCCTTACGGTGGCGTTGCGGATGAACGCCGAGATCGTGCCATGACGTCTCCGGAAGGTCGACGTTATAGTACTTTGCAGCCTTCTCGATGTTGGCGAACGCCAAAGCGCGATCGGCGTCGGAGACATCGATGACCTGATCGAACCGCGCGACCGCGCTGCGCACGTGCTGAGCATCGGTCAGTGGTTCCTTGCGCTGCTTCGGAAAGGCGTAGACGGTGTCGGGCAGGTCGCTTTGCGTAGTAAGCCGCCCGTGTTTCTCATGTGGTTCCCAAGTTGCTTCCGGCATATTCCTACCATCCTTTCTATGTACACTTGGCTAGAGACAATCGCAGTACCGAGCGCCGATGGACAGGCGTTTGGCTAGTTGTCGGTTACAGGCTCAATTTGCAGTTACGCCCGGTTTCATGGTAACGATTTCGACGCCAGGCGCCAGCTTCTGCAACTCGGCGGGACTTCCCGTCAACACGGGAAACGTGCCGAAATGCATGGGAATCACCGTTTTCGGTTTGAGCAGATTGCAGGCATAGGCAGCCTCGCGCGGTCCCATGGTGAAGTGATCGCCAATGGGCAGCATCGCGATTTCAGGCCCGTACAGTTCGCGGATGATTGCCATGTCTCCGAAAACATTAGTGTCGCCGGCGTGGTAAATCTTGACTCCGTTTTCAAATTCGATCACGTAGCCGCAAGCTTCACCGCCGTAGATGAGCCGGTCGCCATCTTGGATGCCGCAGGAGTGATCGGCGTGCACCATTGTAATTTTGATGTCGCCAATTTTCTGCGTCCCACCCTTGTTCATCATGGCAGTTTGTTTGGCGCCTTTTTTCTCCAGCCACCCGCACATCTCGGGAATTCCCACAACCTTGGGATTGTGTTGATTGATGACCTCGACCGCATCTCCGATGTGGTCTCCGTGGCCGTGGGTCACGAGAAGAACGTCCACATGCTTCACTTTTTTCTCGGAGGCCGGGCAGGCCGGGTTGTTCATGATCCAGGGATCGATAATAACGATGCGGCCACCAGGCGTTACCATGCGGAATGTCGCATGGCCCAGCCACGTGAGTTGAATGCCTTTGAGATTCATAGCTGAAGACTCCTTCGATCAATCCCTGCGCAACCATCCGGGTACACAATACGTGACACTCTCCGTTTACATGTTCGGCAGAGATTTACAGCCCAACATCGGGTGCGGGTTTAGTTTAATATGAAACGCCATGACCGGACTCAAGGTGCTGATTTCCAGGGAAGAAATTGCAAAACGAGTCGCCGAACTGGGCGCGGAGATTACGCGCGACTTCGCGGGCCAGCCCATAATCCTGGTCGGCGTGTTGAAAGGCTCGGCAATTTTTTTGGCTGACCTGGCGCGAGAAATAAAGCTGGAAGCCACCTTTGACTTCATCGGCGTCTCCAGCTATGGGAACCGGCCCAGCCCGACTCAGGAACTTAAGAGCGGGTGGGATTCCACGGGCGAAGTGAAACTCACCAAGGATGTAGACCAGTCCATGAAGGACAAGAATGTAATCGTGGTGGAGGACATTCTGGACACAGGGTTGACGCTCACCGTCTTGAAGAAACTGCTGCTGGCGCATCAGCCCCGCTCGCTGAAGATTGCAGCTCTTCTCGACAAGCCCTCGCGGCGCACACTGCCTTTGCAAGGCGATTATGTCGGCTTCACCATCCCCGATGAGTTCGTCGTCGGCTACGGACTCGACTACGCCGAACGATACCGCAATCTGGCCGACGTCTGCATCGTGCCGAGAGAGTGAAATGCCGTCCCGAGTACCTGGAACCTATCTCATAAACGGCGCGCTTCTCCCGATTAACTCCCCAACTTGTCGGCGAACACGAAATTCCGGCAGAAGTGCGAAGACTCCTGCCCGCGTGAAGATTACTCCGAGAGGTAACGCGCAATGGTGGTGCCTGCGCCGCTGTTGCCCAATGCCAGAATTTTGCCGTCAGCCTGGATCAGCAGCGTGTTGATCGCAGACCCATTGCTTCCAATCGTAGTTGTCACCAGTCCGTTCGTGCCAAAGGTGGTATCCAACATTCCAGAGGCAGTGTAACGTGCAAGAGCGAAATCCGAAATACGTGGATCATTGGGAGTGGCAGCCGTCGAGCCGCCCGCCACGATATCTCCGTTCAACTGGAGAGCCACAGCTGCCGCTGCGCTGAACAGATTGCCGGGGAACGGGGTGGTTGTTACGCCGTTTGTGCTGAAAGTCGTGTCGATATTGCCGTTCGATTTATAGCGAACCAGCAGAAACCCTATGGTGTTGACTGGCGGACTTAGCGGCGGAGTGAAAAGGCTTCCCGCAACGATGAATTTGCTGCTGCTGTCGATTACGGCCATAGCTCCGCCGGTCCCAAAGCCTGCCGCCTGGCCCGCGCCACCGAAAGTTTTATCCAGACTCCCGTTCCCCTCGTAGCGGGAAACCGCGCCCTGGGTGAACATGCTGGCCAAAACGAGAATCTCGCCGCTTGGTTGAAGCGCCAGCATCTGCGCACCGGTAACCAAGGCCGCGGCGCCGTCCGTCCCGAAACTTGAATCAAGCGTACCGTTCGATAGCAAACGCGCGAAGACCGCCCCGCTTAACGATGTACTTTGTGCAACCACCAGAATCTTACCTTCCGCCAGCAATGCAATCGTGCCAATCGCCGGGGTAAGAAAGATGCTTGTGGCGCTGATAGTGGCCACGCCCTTGGAGCCAAACGACGTATCCAAGCTTCCGTTTGTGTTCAACCGGAAAATCGCGAGCTTCAGCGCATCCGGCGCGGCGACCAGAATCTTTCCGTCCTTTTGAATGGCGGTCGCAAAGGCTGGGCCGGAATCGTTGTTATTGAGGGTCACCTGGCCTCCGGTGCCGAAGGTCGAGTCTAAAGTGCCGTTGGTGTGGTATCGGAGGACGGTTGGACCATTCGATGACGTTCCTACCACTACGATTTTTCCATCACTTTGCAGAGCGGCAGCCGACAAAGTTGTCCCCGGCGTTGTGGCGATGCCACCCGACCCGAAAGTTGGGTCGAGGCTTCCCGCCTGGGCCATCAGTAAGCTCGGCACAGCGAGCAATGTACAACTGACCAATAAGCGAACACATTTTGAACGGGCAGCGAGACTCATATGGCACTCCTTGTCGTTGGCATCAGGCTTGTCGAACGTGGTATTCCTGTCGGGCCGATTGTTCGACGTGCAGCGGCGACTATGAGTGAATACTCAGGGCAAGTTGTCACGGAGTTGTAAATAAGTTGTAAAAGGGGATTGGCTACGTCCTCGCCCTCAACGGCACAAATCGCTGTCAGCGATCTGTTGGCCAGGTTTTTGAAGCGCCGAATTCGAATTGAGGCATTTATGAGACGGGCTCTAGTACCAAGTTCCAAGCTAAGACACTTTTTGCACATCAAGCAACCCTAGCTTGGAATCTCCGTCCCGCCTCTAGGTACTAGGTATTAGGCACTCGGTACTCAAAGCATGGCTGCTATCATAGAAAAAACCAATGGAGTCTGTTCTGAGCAAACACGAAACACATCTGCAGGTTGAGCCGTTGTTGCTCGAGGTCGCCGACGTGATGGCGACGTCGCTCGATCTGGATACACTTCTGCGCCGGATTGCCGAGGTGGTGCGTAAAGTCATCGACTATGAAATCTTCGCCATCCTCCTCCTAAACGAGAAGACACAAGAATTGCGCATTCGGTTCCAGGTGGGATATCCGCCGGAGTTCGCCGAGCGCGCCCGCATCAAAGTGGGCGTAGGAGTGACCGGACGGGCCGCTCAATTGCGGCAGACCATTCTGATCGATGACGTCACGCAGGATCCCGCGTACATTGCTGCCATACCCAATGTGCGGTCGGAACTGGCTGTGCCCCTCATCTACAAGAACCGCGTGATCGGAGTTCTCGATCTGGAGGCGCGGGATCCGGGCTACCTCAACGAGGAGCACAGCCGGTTGTTGACCCTGATCGCGTCGCGCATGGCGGCGGGCATCGAGAACGCTCAACTCTACACCCGCACCACGAAGCAGGCGCGAATTCTGCTGCTGCTGAACGAGATTGCGCGCGAGCTGACCTCGATCCTGAACCTGGACGAACTCTTGGGCCGGATCGCCGAGTTGCTGCGGCGCTTGATTGATTTTCAGATGTTCAGCATCCTGCTGCTGGATTCCTCCGGCGAAAAACTTCAGCATCGTTTCTCCTTGCGCTTCCACGAGAATGTGCACCTAAAGAACGATATTCCGCTCGGGCGCGGGTTGGTGGGTTACGCCGCCGAGACGCGGCAGGCAGTCCTGGTGCCCGACGTCACCAAAGATCCGCGCTACATTGAGGGCAATCCGGAAACCCGTTCCGAACTGGCCGTCCCATTGATCTATAAGGACAAAGTAATCGGGGTGCTCGATCTCGAGCACACGCGGCGCGGATTTTTTACCGAGGACCACCGCCGCACCATGATGACACTGGCCGCGCAGGTGGCGATTGCCATCGAAAACGCGCGCCTGTATGAGGAGATTGCACGGCAGGAACGCCGCCTGGAACGGGATTTGTCGCTGGCCCGGGAATTGCAAATGCGGCTGCTTCCCCAGACGTTGCCGAAGCCCGCACACCTTGATTTAGCTGCAAAGTTTGTACCGGCGCGGGCCATCGGTGGAGATCTTTACGACTTTATTCCCTACTCTCTTTCGCGGCTGGGGATTGTGGTTGGCGACGTGAGCGGAAAGGGAGCGCCTGCCGCCATCTACGCCGCGCTGGTGAGTGGCATTTTGCGTTCGCACGCACCCATTGAGCCGGGCCCTGCCGAGATGCTCTCCGCGGTGAATTTGTCCCTGGCTGAGCGCCGCATCGAAGCCCAATTTGTATCGCTGATTTATGCCGTCTGGGATGACGAACATCGCACTCTCGTGGTGGCCAACTCGGGCTTGCCGCGCCCGGTTTACCTGCACGATGGAAAGAACCACGCGATTGAAGCCACAGGTTTGCCGCTGGGACTTTTCGATGATGCCAGCTACGATGAGTTCCGCTTCAAGATGAAGCCGGGAGATATGTTCGTGTTCTTCAGTGACGGCATTCTGGACGCGCGCAACCGCAGTGGAGAACTGTTTGGCCGGGGCCGGGTGGAGAAAATCATTGCGGAATGTGCGAGCGGATCGGCGGAATGCGTGGTCGACACTCTGTTCAAAGCCGCAGCCGAGCACTCGGCCGGGGTCGAGACCTTCGACGATCAGACCGTAGTGGCGATTAAGGTCAAGGGCACCGCCGCGCACGCCTCGTCGAGTTCCAAGCGAAAATGACCCGGCGCAGCGAATCCACACGACCTCTCCGTTTTCAGCAGGGGTTTTATCCCCAGCGGCCGCCCGGATTTGTGTTTCGCGGGGCGGACGCGGTATTGCACTGCAACGATATCCCGCTCACCAAGCTGGCGGAGCGTTACGGAACGCCTCTCTACGTCTACTCGGCGACAACGATTCACCAGCGGCTGGCGGCCTTCGAGAATGCGTTTCGCAGCGTTCCTCACACCATCTGCTATTCCGTCAAGGCCAATTCCAATCTGAGCATTCTGCGTCTGCTGGCGCGCAGTGGGTGCGGCTTCGATGTAGTTTCTGGCGGAGAGTTGGAGCGAGTGCTGGTGGCCGACCGGCGCGCCGCCAAGAAGATCGTTTTCTCGGGCGTGGGAAAGTCTCGCGGCGAGATGACTGCAGCGCTGAAAGCCGGCATATTACTCTTCAACGTGGAGAGCGAATCGGAACTGTCGGCTCTCGCCGAGTGCGCCGCCCGGTTACGCAAGGTTGCTCCCGTGGCTTTGCGGGTGAATCCTGACGTCGCGGCCGATACCCATCCCTACATCTCCACGGGTTTGCATAAACACAAGTTTGGAGTGCCCATCGCTAGCGCTCGCACTCTCTATACGAAAGCCTCCAAAGAACGATATCTGAAGGTTGCGGGGGTAAGCGTTCATATCGGCTCTCAGATCACTGATGTCGCGCCTTTTGCGGAGGCAGTGGCTCGAGTGGCCGACTTTGTTCGCGACCTGCGCGCTGACGGACATCAAGTTGAGTACGTAGACACCGGAGGCGGCCTCGGCATTGCTTATCGGGAACCGGGAATGGCGTTTGCCAAGTATGTTGCAGGTTATGCGCGCGCCGTGACCAATTCTTTGCGCGGCCTGAATGTGCACTTGCTGCTCGAACCGGGACGAGCGATCGTGGGCCCGGCCGGCATTTTGTTGACCTCAGTCATTTACAGGAAACAAAACGATGGCAAGCGCTTTCTCGTCGTCGATGCAGCCATGACCGATTTGATCCGCCCTGCGCTCTACGGCGCTTATCACGAGATCGTTCCCGTGGTGCAACCTAAAGAAGTCCAATCTAAAGACTCGTCAGCCGTAAGAGAAACTGTCGATGTCGTGGGTCCGGTGTGCGAATCCGGCGACTTCTTTGCGCGGGATCGGGAGTTGCCTCGCGTAGAAGAAGGTGATCTGCTCGCGATTCTTGATGCCGGGGCTTACGGAATGGTTCTGGCTTCGAACTACAACACGCGTCCGCGGCCAGCCGAAGTGCTGGTGAGTGGCAAGTCGGCCAAAGTTATCCGGCGGCGCGAGAAAGTGCGGGAGTTGTATTCCGCGGAATTATAAATTGCTGATTACTGATTGAAAAACCCATGCGCCGCACGGTTTCAATCAACCATCAGTAATCACAAATCGACAAATAGCTACGTTCGGTAGATTGTCATCCTGAGCAAGCGTTCTTTGCGCAGCGAAGAGCCTGTCCCGAGCTTGCCGAGGGAATCTGGGCGAGCCGCGCGACGGGTCGCGTTCTTCGCGACCCATTAATCGCGCGTTTGGCTCGCTTCCTTATCGAACTCCACCGCCGCTTATCGCTCTCCCCATTTCAGCTTCGTCCGCAGCACATGGAAGAAATCGGCCTCGGTGCGGAACAAGCTGACTTTGTGCTCGGAGCGCCGGCAGCGGACGCGGTCCCCATCCTTCAGGTCGAGCCCCGGCTGCCCGTCCAGGCTGAGATACGCAACCTCTTCGTCGCTGCGCAGCCGAATTTCAACCACGACAGAATCAGGCACAACCAGCGGCCGATGCGTAAGCGAGTGCGGCGACACTGGTGTAATCACAAATGCGTTGACCGTGGGCATGAGAACCGGTCCGCCCGCGGAGAGAGAGTAAGCGGTCGAGCCCGTGGGCGTGGCCACGATCATTCCATCGGCGCGGTAGCTCGAGACGAACGCCTTGTCGACGAAGAGATCGTAGTTATTCAGGCGAGCCAGCGCGGTCTTGTTAACCACCACATCGTTAAAGGCGTTGTAACGTCCCAACACTTCAGTGCCGCGCAGCAAGTCACACTGCATAATAGAGCGTTGTTCCACGGCAGCGTGGCCTTGCGCGATCTGATCGAGCATGGTGAATAGCGAGGGCAGCGGAACGTCCGTGAGAAAGCCCAGCGAACCCAGGTTCACGCCGAGCAGGGGGGCATCAGTTGCAGCCGTGTCGCGGACCGCCGAGAGGAAAGTGCCGTCGCCGCCCAACACTACCACCAGATCCAAAGGCCGCGAGGACATTTCCGAGCGCAGCACCTCCTCCTGACCGCTGGAATACTTGGCCGTCTCCGGATCCACGATGACCTCATAGCCGTGCGCATGAAGCCAGGCAAGAAGTTCGGGAACCGTGCGCGCAACTTCCGCGCGCTTCGGACGGGAGACGATGGCCGCTACTTTCAAATGAGGAGATGAGCTTTCCATGGTGGAAGCGCGAAAGAAGATTGTACAGAAGTCGCGGCTTAACGACAGAGGACACAGGGCAACACAGGGTCAAAAGCATCCCCGCAGCAGGAACTCCCGGTTCCCTTCCGCGCCGAGAATCGGCGATTCGATGACATCGGTGTTGCGGCAAGCCAAGTCCAACAAAACTCGCCTCACCTTTTCGACCGATGCCAACTGAGCGCCTTCGTCGCGCACAATGCCTCCCTTGCCCACGAATTCTCTTCCCGCCTCGAATTGCGGTTTAACCAGCACGATCACCTGCCGGCCGCAGCGCTCTTCTCCAGATTGCGGGAAAGCTGCATTCACTACCGCAGGCAGGACTAACGTCGCGGAGATGAAAGCCACATCGATCGCAATAAGGTCCACTTTTTCGGCGACGAACTCGTCTGTCAGGTACCGTGCGTTTGTCTTTTCCAGAACTCGAACCCGCTGATCCTGACGGAGTTTGAAATCCATTTGTCCATAACCGGTATCAACTGCGATCACGCGGGCGGCTCCGTGCTGCAGCAAGCAATCGGTGAACCCGCCGGTGGAAGCGCCAACATCAATGCAAACTTTCCCCGCGACCTCGATATGCCAATGATCAAGAGCACGCTCTAGCTTCAGTCCGCCTCGGCTCACGTATTTCAAATCTTCGCCCAGCAGGCGCACATCAGCTTCCGCCTCCACTTGTGTTCCGGCTTTTTCCAGCTTCTGCTCGTTGACCAACACTTTGCCCGCGAGAATGAGCGCCTGCGCGCGTTCGCGCGAGGCCGCCAGTCCCCGATCAACCAGAAGTTTGTCGAGTCTGAGTTTCAAGCGCGGCTCGAAATGAAGCGTGCAAGTTCTCTGTTCTCAGCCCTTACCTCCCAGTGTTTGCTGAGAACTGAGAACTGAGAACCGACGACTGAGAACTGGGCAACGAACAAAGTTCGCCGGAGGTTGCAGCACAAAAGTGCCAGCACTCCGTCCGGTGCAAAATGCTGAACCTTCTTTCGTTGAATCACTTACAAAGATACGGTCGTGCTTTTCCACAGAAATTTCCACGTTTGTGTTGAAAACTTTCACATCGGCTCCAGAAGAAAAGCCGCCCGCAAGGGCGGCTCGCAGCAAATCCCGGCGCGAAGTTAGCCAGCCACTTCTTCCAGCAACTTCTGATCGATATCGAAGTTGGAGTGCACGTTCTGCACGTCGTCGTGCTCTTCGAACGCCTCCATCAACCGGATCATGGTGTTGGCCGCCTGACCTTCCAGCTTAATATAATTCTGCGGAATCATGGCCACGCTCGACGATGCCGGCGCAATTCCAGCCTTCTTCACGGCTTCCAGCACGGACTCGAAAGCGTGAGGCTCGGTGAGTATCTCCCAATTCTCGCCATCATCGTTCAAATCCTCGCCGCCGGCTTCCAGAACGATATTCATCAAGTCGTCCTCTTTCGCAGCGCTCTTTGGAATGACGATGTCGCCCTTCTTGTGGAACATCCAGGAGACGGCTCCGGCTTCGGCCATGTTTCCGCCATTCTTGCCGAAGGCGTGGCGGATTTCGCTCACGGTGCGGTTGCGGTTGTCGGTGTTGATGTCCAGCAAAACGGCAACGCCACCTGGTCCGTAGCCCTCGAGAGAAAACTCTTCGTAAGTCGCCCCGGGCAGTTCGCCGGTCCCGCGCTGAATCGCCCGCTTGATATTATCCGCAGGCATATTCTCGGCTTTAGCGGCAAGAATGGCGGTCCGCAGCCGGGGGTTAGTATCAGGATCGCCGCCGCCGTTCTTCGCGGCAATGCCGATTTCCTTGATCAGGCGGGTGAAAATCTTGCCGCGCTTGGCGTCCAGCGCGCCCTTCTTATGCTTGATTGTGGCCCATTTTGAATGGCCAGACATGGTTAGACCTCTATCCAATAATTTCGTTTGATCGCGGGATTCGCCCGTAGAAAGATCACTGACTGCCTCGAAAATGTGCAGGCGAAAATGGATTATAGCACGCTGGATTGCGCTGAGTCGCGGCCAATCCTCCGCGGGTAGTGGGGTCAGTTTGGTTGTCATCCTGAACAAGCGTTCTTTGCGCAGTGAAGGATCTGGGCGAGCCGCGCGACGGGTCGCGTTCTTTGCGACCCATTAATCGCGCGTTTGGCTCGCTTCCCTATCAACCTGAACCACTCCCCGCCGAACAACTCGAAGACCAAACCAACACTCCCCTATCGGGTAGGTTCAGTGGCCTGATTAGGTGATTGACGGCAATGGACATGCGCCCTAACATTCCAGCCGGACGTTCCCCCATGACTGACCGCATCATTGGTCACTACCGGGTCCTCGAGAAAATTGGCGCTGGAGCCATGGGCGAGGTTTTTCGGGCGCGCGATGAAAGGCTGGGGCGCGATGTCGCGCTGAAGGTAATCCGGCCGGCATCCAGCGCCAACCCCGATCATCTCCGCCGCTTCGAGCTGGAAGCCCGAGCTGCGGCCGCGTTGAATCATCCCAACATTGTCGCCGTTTATGATGTCGGCTTCGACGACGGATCTCCCTACATCGTTTGTGAATTGCTGCAGGGCAAAACCCTGCGCAAAAGGCTGGCAGAAGGAGCCCTGCCCGTTCGCCTCGTCGTTGACTATGCGCTGCAAATCGTGCAGGGCCTCATCGCGGCGCATGATCGCCGCATCGTTCATCGTGACCTCAAGCCCGAAAACCTGTTTGTGACCACCGATGGCCGGGTCAAAATCCTCGACTTCGGGGTGGCGAAATTGCAACCTGCGCCGGAGGAATCCGGACGCTCCGTCGAGGAGCTAACCACGGTGACCAGGAGCGGCGCTGTAGTTGGCACCGTCGCCTACATGTCACCCGAGCAATTGCGTGGCAAAGCTGTCGACCACCGCAGTGACATCTTCAGTGTGGGCGCAATTCTCTATGAAATGTTAACCGGGCGACGGGCCTTTCGCGGCGAGACTGAGGCCGATACGATCACCGCGGTACTGCTCGAGAATCCTCCGGAAATCAATCTGGAGCAGGCCGGCGTTCCCCTATCGTTCCAGCAAATCGTGCGTCATTGTCTGGAGAAGGACCCGGAGAATCGCTTTCAATCGGCGCGCGATCTGGCGTTTGCGCTGGACACGCTGGCCAACGCTTCTGGTCCCGTCCGGCTCAGGCCTTCCCGGCAGTAGGCGAGGATCGTCCCCTGGGCAATGGCGGGAGTGCTTCTGGTTCGCGACGCTGCTTCTCGCTGGCGAATCAGTGGCAGACAGCTCCAGACTCCACTCTTATCGGCGTCTGACCTTTGAACAGGGCACTTTGTACTCGGCGCGTTTCGGACCCGACTTTCGGTCGGTTGTGTACGTGCGGCATGGAATGGCAAGCCGCCTGCAACTCTTCTCCACGGTCGGCGATTCCCTGTTGAGTCAGCCGCTCAACCTCGCGGATGCAAATCTGCTGGCCATCTCTCGCACCGGCGAACTCGCCGTAGCGCTTCGGGGCGCTCACGGGGCACACCTGGAAACCGAAGGAGGCATGCTCGCCCGTGCACCGCTTGCCGGAGGTTCTCCTCGAGAGGTTCTCGAAAATGTTTCGTGGGCAGACTGGGACTCAAAGGGCGAACTCGCTGTCGTGGTTCACCATGCTCCGGACCCGATCGGATTGAGTACCCGATTGGCCATGTTTATACCAAAGCAACGGCTGGATCAGCCATCTTCGTTTTTCTCCGAAAGGCGACAAGATCGCATTTCTTGTCTCACCCTGCACTATGGGATGACCGCGGGTACGTTTCGGTCATAGATCTTGGCGGCCATCTCAGTCGGCTTTCGACTGAGTGGGAATCTGAGGACGGTCTGGCTTGGAGTCCCGATGGAGAAGAAGTCTGGTTTGCCGCCGCCGGCAAGGGGCTCAACCGCGACTTGATGGCCGTGAATCTCTCGGGACGCCTTCGGAAAGTGCTTGATCTGCCTGCAGGGATAACCTTGGAGGATGTGGCGCCGGACGGCCGAGTGCTGGTGAGCCTGGATGCCGAACGTGTCGCCATGGCCACCACCGATCGCGACGGCAAGACCGCCGTCGATCTCTCCTGGCACGATTGGGACATCGCCAAAGATATTTCGCGCGACGGGCAGTCCGTCTTGTTTGAGGATTCCAGCGAAGCCGCAGGGCCCCACTATTCAACCGCCGTTCGCAAAATCGACGGTACACCACCAGTGCAACTGGGCGAAGGCAGCGCCGGCAAACTTTCACCAGACGGGAAATGGACGATTTCCATTCTGCCGGGCAGCCCAGGACGAGTAACGCTCGTTCCGCTCGGCCCCGGCCAGCCTCGCACCATCGCCGTCACCGGCCTTGAGCACATTGACAACGGCGTTGCTCATTTCCTGGGCGACGGAAAACGCATCACCCTCAACGGCAACGAACCCGGCCACAGCATCCGCACCTATCTCGTGGATTTGGACGGCGGAAAACCAGTACCGATCACGCCGGAGGGTATCACCGGCAGCTTGATTTCACCCGACGGCCAATACATTCTTCATGTCAACGAAGCGGGAGGAGTCGCAGTTTATCCTACCGCTGGAGGCGCAGCTCATCTCATCCCCGGTCTCGAACCGGGTTTTATTCCGGCTCAGTGGTCAGACGACAACTCGTCAGTTTATGGCTCCTTTCCCGGCCAGGTTCCGCTAAAGGTATACAAAGTCAACCTGGTTTCCGGCGAGAAGACTCTCATCCAGGAATTGCAGCCCGGGAACCACCACTGGTGTAGTTAACATTCGCCCCTTGGTGGTGACCCGCGACGGCTCGCGCTTTGCCTACAGCTACTACCAGGTCCTTTCCGTGCTTTATTTGATTTCGGGTTTGCGCTAAGACAGCCAGATCGCAGCGTACCCACGCAGTGGGCCACTTTGAGGTTGTCATTCCGAACCAGTCCGAAGGACCGGTGAGGAACCTGCTTTTCTGGCGGTGAGCCACAAGGCCGTGGTCACTACCGGGCTGACTGACTATTCCAATGAACCCGAAAAATCCTCCGGCACATAATGGAAGAAGATCGACGTAGATGTATATCCCTCGGCGAGCGTGTGCCGATAATGAGGAACTTTCGTTCCCCGGTAGACCAGGCCATCGCCCAGCGCTTGATAAACCTTGACTGTGCCTTCCGTAGTGTCCAGTCGTATGGGCCATGAGGTTGCCAGATCTGGTTCGGGAGAAAAATCCAGACATAACGTAACGCTGAACTCGCACTGTTCGCCGGTCAGTGTGCTTCTTCAGTTCGGCGCCGCTCAGGTAAGACCCGAGATAGACATAAGACGGCTTAATCGGTTCTCCCACGATGGCGCTGACAGCATTTGCAATCTGGTGATGGAAGAATCGGGCGACACTCTCATTGTGGGCTACGTATCGCCGTGAACTCTGCTCGTCGCCGAGCCGAATCGTTCCCCGCCGGATGGCATGCCGGTAGTAGCGGCGCAAGGCCGCGAGATTGAAAGGGTGAATCAAGTGGCCGAGGGGCACATATCCGTTTTCTCGAAAGTAAGGGCCGCTTTTTCTGACGACTTCATCCCACTCCGCTCGCCGGCGCTCGGCGTGCTCTTCCGGAATCAAAATGCTCAGCGCCAGACAACAACCAACGAACATCCGCCGGAACGGAAGCACCCACAGGTTCGCCAGCACGAAGACGCGAAACCACCGCCTGCAGCCGAGGACCCAGCCAAAATGGATTCAGAGAACCGGTACCAGGGTCGCGCACCCAGGCCACTGTTCCCTGCATGTCGAAATTCTTCAACAAATGCCGCTGCGATTCGAGTTCTGAGCGGCGCCTGCCCGGCAGGCAGCACCGAACATTGCGGATTGAAGGCCAACTGCTCAGGAGAAAAGTTCAGCCACCAGCATCGGGACTGTAGCTGCCGCTGCGGAATCAAGTGCAGCGGCAACTCGTCCAGCAGGCAATGAAATTGGGCGGGGCGTAGCGTCGCAGTAAGAGTTTGCCGCGACCCTGCCCCCATCAGGCTTGCCATCCATTCAAGCCATGCCGTGTCTTTTAATTGTGTAGCCATCCATTTAAGGTGAAGCGGCTGTCAGCGAAGGCCCGCGATGGGCACTCCACTGCGGTAATCTCGTGCAACATCGAGCACGGGAAAAACACGATTTGGTTTTGCTGCGGCATGATCGTCTGGTAACCGCCCGTCGTAACTGTCCGTACCGAGCTCGCGCTTCCCACGCGAATCGTGCAGCCGCAATTCCCCGCCTTCGAACTGGCGCGGTGCTCGGTTGAAAAAGTAGACAAACGTTAAGCCGGCGGGACGCAATCGTTTCCTGCGAGTCATCGCTGTGCGCGCCGAAAAAATCGCCGTCATTGCTGGCCGTGATCTGAGCCTCGCACGCGTGATCGGAAACTCTTCGATTCCCAGCTGATCCAACACCCGCGGCAACACGCAGCGGATTCGCTCCAGCACGACTTGCTCATGCTTTCCCAAATCCATGAGCACGCGCGACCGACGATGGTTGTAATCGGTCACTCCTTGGTCGCCGCTGGGCGAAACTACCGCACTGTCTTGGAACTCTGACTCGTGCTGCACTGTGTAGCTGATCAACTCGTCGAGTTCTTGCGGCGCAAGGAACTCGTCCAGGACGACGCATTGTGCGCGCACGATCGCAGGCGCCTCCAAAACTCCCACGCCATTGCCCGAGTCACGTGGGCTTTGCTGCGCCCCATGCTGCACGGGCACGCTTGATGGCCGGAAAGCATTGACGTTGCCGCGCTGCGAAATTTCCTCCCGGCCCCGGCGGCTGCGTCCTTGCGGAGGTTGAGGAGCCACCGGCGCCGGCTGCGGTCCCTTCGGATGCGTGCGGTCCCGGTCCTTGCGGAGGCTGCGGTGCGCCTGGACTATCGAGCCGAATCGCCGGAGTCATCGCCTTTCCGTGCCGGAGATTCCCGAGCCAGCCACGATCTGCTCGACGATGCTTCCGCCTAACAACGCGAAGGCACGTTGCGCCACGGTCTCACCCACGGAGCGAGCTATGGTTGCGGTTACCGCTGCTTGTGTTTCTGGATTGCTGCTGGAAACTGACTTGGAGTTTTGCAGGATACTGGTCAACAATTCCCGCTCCCGCGAGCTGAGAATTCGTTCATCCTGCATCAACGCTTCTGAAAAACCATCAAGAATCTGCTTCGCCGTCATTCCGCACACTCCTCCCTTTGTCTGGCTTGCGCGTTTTTAGTTCCGGGGGGCGAAGGGAGGAAGCTGCTTTCGGCGAGACACTAGCACTAAGCCGGCAAATTATCAAACAGTATTTATGTGCAGGAAGTGGAAAACATGGACCTTACTTTCAGTACCCAGTACCTAGTAGCAAGTCCCGAGTTGCGAGTCCCGAGAATAGACCGCGAAGACAACCAGCCAAGTTCGCCCTAATAGAAGGAATGTGCACTCGGTACTCGGGACCCGGTACTCGTTACTGGTTCTACGGTACTGGTCTTAAAGCGCCCACCATGGAATGAAAAATCTTCATCCCGTCGGTGCCGCCAACTGCGGGTTCAGAAGCGCGTTCGGGATGAGGCATCATGCCGACGACGTTCCCGCCAGCGCTGCAGATGCCGGCGATATTGTCCAGAGAACCGTTCGGATTGGCGAACGGCGAAATTTCACCGGCCGGTGTTGAATAACGAAACACTACGCGGTTGTCGCGCTGCAATTCATGCAAAGTCGCCTGATCGCAGAAGTAGTTCCCTTCCATGTGGCCGATAGGGATGGTCAACACTTCTCCTTGCGAACATGCGTTGGTGAATGGTGTGGAAACATTCTCCACGCGCACCTGCACTGGCTTGCAAACATATTTCAGTCCGGTGTTGCGCATCAGCGCTCCCGGCAAAAGCCCTGACTCGCACAGAATCTGAAAACCGTTGCAGATTCCGAGCACCAGACCTCCACCATCGGCGAAGTGGCGCACCGACTCCATCACCGGAGAGAACTTCGCAATCGCGCCGGTGCGCAGGTAGTCGCCAAAGGCAAACCCTCCAGGGACGATGATGGCATCGCAATTCTCCAGATCATGCGATTCATGCCAGAGAAAACTCGCCGGCTGATGGGCCACTTGTTGAATCGCCCAGAACGCGTCGTGGTCGCAGTTCGACCCGGGAAAGATGATGACTCCAAATTTCATCGCCTGTTCGCCTGCTCTTGGTGTGGGATTTGAGCCCAGTTTAGCATGGCCGGTTTCTAAGGTCCTTTCACCACGGAGACACAGAGGCACAGAGAAAAAGAAAAAATGAAAAAAAATTCAGATCCGACTTTGGGTGGCGCAGCGCTTAAGCGCTGCGATCAAGCCCGCAAAATAAATAAAACTGCGGCTTCAGCCGCGCGGAGCCGGGTTTACCTTTTTGCAACAGGGTACCCCCCCTCCCCCCTCCCCCTCAATCTTTGGAATCTTCATGTTACGGCGTTTTTCTCCGCAAAATCCGTCGAACAAAGGACTTAGAGGTCAAAATCTAGAGAACAAAGGAGTTGCGTCGCGACTTTTTGCTCGGTCGCCAAGCTGCCTCTACTTCCTCTGCTTGGTCAATGATGCGACGAATTGTGGGCTGTGCGCAAGGACAGATGTCACAGGGTTGGGCTGTGGAAATTATCTGGGGGATTCGGTTGGCCCTCTAGGCTTCCGATATTTCTAGAAAGGCGCAGAAGGCGGGGTGAACCCGGAAGCGTCCTTGCTCCGGTGACCCTGCAATACGCTGCGCGAGCACGAAGTTCTTTCTATATTCTTTGAGGTCGTCGGAGAAGACGAATTCGTCTCGGCCGATCTCGAGTCCAAGAAAACTAAGCCAGACTAGGTGCTGGATGACCGCCTCGTACTTCTCCTGGGGAATTCTTGACTTCTCCAGAATTGATGTTAATTGGGCATACGTGACCACCGCTGGTGAGCCAGCAAATTCATAGAGCACGACTTCCAGTTGGGGAATGGTAATGCTGTTTTCCACCAATATCGACTCCATCGCATATCTTGAGTAGATGTACTCGGCGTCAGTAACATCAATTGGCTTGACGTGCTGGTGGCTTCTGTTAACAGCGTTGGAAATCGCGGTCTTGACCAGGTAAACCACATCGCGGGGACGGGGCAGAATTCTTGAGAGGATATAGTCCTTCGCGGACTTTCCTTTCACTGGGTCTGGGAAATATCGTGACCAAAGTTCGGCACCGCTATTCGCTTTTGGGTGTGCCGCGATAAACCTGCGTTCTACAATGCTAGACAAAATCTCGGGGTCATCCCAGATCAAACGCGTCACGACGATCTTGTCGGGTTCCCTAGCCCTTTCCAAAACCTTACTAAATATATCGGCTCGAAGGAAAATGGCCGCCGTGCAGTTGACGGCCTTCCGCCTGCTGTCCTTTCGGCGGAAATCCGTTAGTAGCTGCCCCCCGGCAGTGAACAGGCCGAGCAGGAACTCGGACATCTGCTCAATGTCGGAGTTCCTGATCCATGCCTTGTCGAGGTTATCGACGAGGATAGCCACCCTGTTCTTGTGGGAAAGAACCTCGCCGAGGGCCGCCCTGAGTGTCCCTAATGCGCCGTCATGGAGAGCCTCGGAGATGCCCTTACGTTGTTGCTCCACACTTTCGGAATGGCCCGTTTCGAGCAAGGCCGCCACTGAACGCTCAAGGCGCACTGAGAAATCCCCCTTCAGGGTGCCGTCATTGCCGTCAAGGAGATCCATTAACGTCTTTTCACTTTCGCCGCGTTGAACCCAGGCTGGCTGCTGGTCGATATAGCTGTACGTGGCATTTGCTATTTCAGTCAGCAATAGGAACTTCCACAGGCTTTCGATGACATAGCCTTTGGTATCCCGCTCACGGTAGGATTTGAACAGCCTGACCAGACTCTCAATCTCATATCCCACGGGCTGCAGGATGACAACGACGTTATCTCGATCCGTCTGAATCTCCGACGCAAGGGCCAGCATGTTTGCAGTCTTCCCGGTGCCTTTGCGTCCCACGAAAAGCTGTCTGCTCCCGGCAAGTGCTTCGCGATAGGGAGTCGTTTCGATGTAGTAATTCTCGAGAGTGCTCGGCTCATTCTCGGCCAGAAACTCCCCTATTTGCACGTAGAAGTCGCGTAGGTCCACTCGCAGCCTGAGGGCGCCGGCGTGAGCATCTTTTTGGAGGGCCTTTTCCCGGTAGTCCTTTTCGATGGGGGCAAGCCACTGTTTGAGGTACTTCGAGGCCTCGATGGCTGACTTGTAGTTGTAAAGCAGGTCGCGGTAGTCGATCGGGGTAACGTACTCCGCCTCCGCTAGCATAAGTACGGGCCGCCCCATACCGCATCCCAGGCCGCAGACAAAGGCATATTTAGAATTTACGAGCTGCGTACCTTCTCGCGCGGGGTTCTGTAGGTGGCCCACAACCCCGATTGAGGAGTAAATCTTCTGCCCGTACCAGGCGATAGGCTGGACCGAGGTTTCTTTTGGGTCGTCGACGATGATTGGAATGCCCGATGACAACAGGTCCTTGGAAATCCTGATGCTGGCGTTGGTGTCGTGCCTAGCTTTGAGGTGCAGTACAAGTTGTTCGTCTACTCCCGAAAGTATCGGCTCTATTATCTGACCAAAGAGAGTCTCTTCATTCGAATAAGGCTTATCTTTGTGAAACGCAGCGACGATGTTGTCGGAATTGGTATACCTCGCATAACCAGTGGTCGTCAGCAGCCGAAATTGTTCAAACTGCTCTCGGAAGTTAACAAAACTGCTATCAAAGATGAGCCATATTCGCTTGTTCCTGCCCACCGCATACCCAAGCTCGAACATTACGTTGGGGTTCAGCGAGGTTAAATCAGCACAAAAGATTTGCGCAGAATCGATTGCACGACATATTTCCTGAATAATATTCTTTCCGGTAACTTGAAGGTCCTCCCAGGTCTGAATACTTACTAGGTGGGATTTGTTGATTTGTTCGACGGCCTCTCGGATAGCCTCGCTCCCTGCAAATAGCGCTGAAGGATACGCGAAAAAAGCTCGTGGGACCTGATAGTCGGGTTGTTCGAAGTGCAATTGCAAGTCAGACATAAATAGAAGTGCGCTAACCAGGCCTGCCCAATGGGAAAAGAGGCGTGAACGAAGTCGTCTAGGCGAAGAAGTATATCCGAACGCGATGCTGAGGACAAAGTTTAGCCGCCTTGACAGCTGCTCATGAAAAGGGTCGGATAGGAGTTTCCGTCCGCACGGGCGTCGCTTCGCTCCGCTGACGGCCGAGGCGGCCGTCTCCGCAAAATCCACAACGTCTGTGTGACACCTGACCTTGTTATGTACGAACCAAGGGGCCGATTATGGTCGCGGAGGGCGACTTCCAGGGTCGTGGTGGAAATCCTTGCTGGGCCGGTGGTTGTGCAATAGACATGGGGTCCTTCGACTACGCGAGACCTTGGCTTCGCCAATGTCTCGCTTCGCTCAGGATGACAACGCGGCCGCCATCTCCGCAAAAATCCACAGGATCTGTGTGACATCTGACCTTGTCATTACGGACTCAGAAGCCGATCATGGTCGCGGGAAGACCGTCGAGTTGTGGCGGAAATTCCCTGCTGGGCCTGTTGAGGGTACCGGCACGCAAGGGGTCCTTCGACTTCGGAAGCGCTTTCGCTTCGCGAAGCGGTTCCTTCGCTCAGGATGACACTTATGAAGGAGTACGAGTATTTCGTTTACATCGTGGCCAGCCTGTCGGGCACGCTTTACATTGGGATGACGAATAGCATCTATCGGCGCGCGCTTCAGCATAAGCGTGGCGAAATCGAAGGCTTCAGCAGCAAATATCATTGTGTCCGGCTGGTGTACTACGAAAGCTTCGACGACGTTTACAAGGCCATTGGCCGCGAGAAGCAATTGAAGGGCTGGAGCCGGGCGAAGAAGATCGCACTAATCGAGTCGAAGAACCCTCGCTGGGAGGATATGGCGGAGAAGTGGGGAGCGGAATTGCTGTTTGCGGGTGAGTCAATTCATCAGCTGTCATCCTGAGCGGAGTTGGCGTTCGCGAAGCGAAGGCCAACGCAGTCGAAGGACCCCGGTTGAGCTTGCAGTGCCTGAGACTCGTCAAGGCATTCTCACGATGTCGAGTGCGCGGGGAGAATTCCCTGATGCAGCGCAGAAAGTACACGCGGTGCTGGGGTCCTTCGACTTCGGAACCGCTGCGCTTCGCGCAGCGGTTCCTTCGCTCAGGATGACAAGCGCAATTATGAACTGTCAGTGCGGCAAAGTATCCGGACTTGTGGGAATCGGGTTCAGGGGAGGCTGGGTTGGTGCTGTGGGGTTCGTGCTCGCGTCGGGAACCGTGGCGGCAGGCTGGTCAATGTTTCCAGGCTGCATCGTCGTCAGTTCGGGCGGAATTTGGGGTGGAATGCCTTTGGCCTTGACGATGGCCCAGTGCCAATCCTGATCGGGGAAGAGAGCGAAATTTAAGGCGGTGCGGAAGATCGCAGTCGTAGAAGGAGCGGCTGATCCTTTTATGCGCAGCAGCAAGGTGACATCCGGCTGCTTCTGAGATGAGTCTGGCGCTTGCTGCGGGGTGGCGGCCGCGACTGCGGGAACAATCTTCGCCTGACCAAAGCTCGCCTGACCAAAGCTCGCTTGACCAAAGTTGGAGGCCGCGCTGCCAGGATCGGGCCGTTTCACGATGGTCAGGCCGATCACTACTTCGCGCAGCTCCCACGCGGTTCCGTTATGCATTGAAACCTGCAGTGAGTCGCCGTCGATGGTTGCCGGTCCGTCCAGCTTCGCGAGTTCGGTGCGCGGCAGCTCGTCCAGCATGATCGGGTCAGAAAGCAGAGAAGTGGTTTTGGCACTGAAGGAAAGACTGCAGACGACATCGGGCGAGGAGACCCGAAAACCCTTGCCTGCGGGATCAAGCGAGAACACCAGCGATGAACCGGCCGCGCGCCGGCTTTCGGCATCGTCCACTACTTTGGATAGATTGTCGTTGTCAACAACAACTTCCGACGAAGCTGGTTTCTTGCGAAAAGTGCGCGCCACGTCCCCTAAGGGAGTTTCGCCCGCGTCTTGAGCAATGAGGCACGAGGGTGCTGCGATTAAGAGGATTGCCGGGACCAGCAAAGCACGCTTCAGGCGGTTTGGGGTGAGGGTCGGCACAAACAAATTAGGAAGCGAGCCAAACGCGCCCTTCGGTCGCTCCCGCTCTCTCAGGGCAGGCTCCGTGGATGCTCGCGCGGCTCGCCCAGGTCCTTCGCTGCGCAAAGAACGCTTGCTCAGGATGACAAGCAAGGAGTCCTAAGAAGGATTGTAGTGAGAGCGGGCAGAAAAGCGGAGGTTACCGGGCAAACTTTAGTACTGGGACTTCGGGGCGGAATGTGAGGATTGGGCGCGCGCGGACGAAATGGAGACGCAACGGGGCGCGCGCCCAACCCTGGCCCCAAACTCTCTAAAGAAGACCCGAAGCCCGCAAACGCGAAACCGGATCAGCTACAGGCTGCCGCCGAAACACCCACCGGGCCACCGCGAAGCCCAAAGCTGCGTAACACAGATGCATGAACCGCATGAACACCCCCAACCCTCCGAATCGGCATTCACCTCAGGGGAGGATCAGCATCACTATCGGCAAAATAGCAGCGGAGTCGCGGCGGAGCAACGGCACAACTGTGCCATTCGGTGGCACGAAAGTAATAGAGGGAGCGGATTATCGTTCTTAGTGCGCTTCTGTATTCTCCGGGTCTCCTGCGCGGTCCGCTGGGGGAACCACCACGGTGGAGAGATTGCTTTCCGATGTCAGCTTGCGGAAGTCGGCCAGATCGTGGCGCTGCAAATCTTCCCATCGGCTGAGCAACTCTGAGCTATGCCGCTTCACCTTCTCGAACTCCAGTTGCTCCGCTTCGGTGGGAGCGGCGTCAGCGCTGGCGACGTTCATGGCAAGGAAGGCCAGCTTGGCATCGATCTGCGGCGGGTAGGCGAGCGAATCTTCATTCGCACTGATGGTTAGGTTGATGAGTTGATCGCGCATCCCGAGCAGTTTCTTTTCGAGATCATCCGCCGAGGACGCGATCGGTTTCGTGCTGGCATTCTCCGGCAACCGGCGTTTGAGACCGGCCACCTGCGAGCGCACATCCTGTATCTGGTTCACGGCATCGTAAACCAGGTTCAGTTCCTCCTGAACCTGCATCAGCATGTTGAACTGCTGCGCCAGATCTGCGGGGCTGACGTTCACGCGGGGATCCAACTTCAACTCCAGCGGTGCAACCTGAGTCTCACCGCCCACCGTCAGCCGCACCTGATACTGGCCCGGCACAGCCACCGGTCCGCGCGCGCCGCTGCCGTATTCCCAGAGATAGTAGCCGGGAACGCGATGCGGTTGTTCATAGCGCAAATCCCAGACGAAGCGATTTAAGCCGGCCTCCGGCTTGATCTCTTTCTCCGGCTTCTTATCGTCAGGATCGAGCGGTTCGTCGAGCCGCTTGGTTTCTACGCTGGAATATTTGCGGATCACTTTTCCAGAGGCGTCCAGGATTTCCAGTTTCGTTTCTGTTCCAGTTTTCGGCGCATCTTTTAAATAGTAATAGATAAGTGCGCCGGCAGGCGGATTCTGGCCCGCGCGCTTGGAGGGATGAGGTTCCCCGCCGCTGTCGCCAGCCTGAATGCGGTAGGCCGGCGCGGGCGTGTAGAGATGAACATCCTGCTTGGCAACGTCGTCCGTGAACTGCCGCAGTGGACTGAGGTCATCTAAGATCCAGAATCCGCGGCCATGCGTGGCGACGACAAGGTCGTTGTTTTTGACCACGAGGTCGTGTACGGGAGTAGTGGGCAAGTTCAGTTTGAGCGAGCGCCAATCCGCGCCATCGTTGAACGAAACGTAGACGCCGTTTTCCGTTCCCGCGTAAAGCAATCCGCGCTTCTTCGGGTCTTCGCGGACGGCTCGTGCGAAACTGCCCTCGGGAATTCCGTTGGTTATTTTCGTCCAGGTCTGGCCGTAGTCAGTGGTCTTCCAGATGTAGGGTTGGAGATCGTCGTTTTGATGGCGATCCACCGCAATGTAAGCGGTTCCGGCATCGTGCGGCGACGCCTCGACCTGGCTGACTCGGCTCCATTCCGGCAAATCTTTGGGCGTAACGTTGGTCCAGTTCTTGCCCGCGTCGCGAGTAATCTGGATCAGGCCGTCGTCGGTGCCCACCCAGATCAAGCCTTTTGTGATGGGCGACTCGGCGACGGCAAAGATCGTGTCGTAGTATTCGGTACCGGTGTCGTCCAGGGTAATTTCACCGCCGGAAGCTTGCTGCTTGTTCTTGTCATTGCGCGTGAGATCGGGACTGATCGCCTGCCAATGCACACCACCGTCTGTGGTTCTGAACAGGCGCTCGCCGCCGTGATAGAGCGTGTTCGGATCATGTGGAGAAATCATCACCGGCGCGGTCCACTGGAAGCGATGCTCGAGATTCGCAGCGCCGTGACCGTCGGAAATGTCGGGCTGCTCGGTGATGGCTTTTACCTGCCCGATGTGCTTGTCGAAGCGCGTGATGAATCCTTGATAATCGGCAGCGTAGACGATATTCGGATCGGGCGGGTAAGGCGCAATGTAACCCGCCTCGCCGCCACCCACGTCATACCAGTCTGAGCGATCGATGGCGCCGTCGTCGCTGCGGCTGACAATGGCTACTGTGCCGCTGTCTTGCTGTGCGCCGTAGACGCGGTAGGGGATGGCATTATCGGTGGTCACATGGTAGAACTGCGCCGTGGGCTGATTGTCCTCGCGCGTCCAGTTCTTGCCGCCGTCTAAGGTGAGCGTAACCCCGCCGTCGTTAGAGGCGATCATGCGGCGCGTGTCTTTAGGATCGATCCAGAGCCCGTGGTTGTCGCCGTGCGGAATCTTGACTTTGTTGAACAGATGACCACCGTCGGTGGACTTATACGCGTCTACATCCAAAATGTAGATTGTGTTCTCGTCTCTGGGATCGGCGAAGATATGCATGTAATACCAGGGCCGCTGCCATAGGTTGTGACTGGGATTGACGAAGTCCCAGTTTTCGCCGCCATCGTCGGAACGGTAGAGGCCGCCATCGGGATTGCGCGCTTCGATAAGAGCATAGACGCGATCAGAGTTGGCGCCGACTGCAATGCCGATGCGCCCGTAGGGGCCTTTGGGAAGGCCATGCTCCTCCAACCGCTTCCAGGTCGTGCCTCCGTCGTTCGAGCGGTAGAGGCCGCTGCCGGGGCCGCCGTCAGCGAGATTCCACGGGCTGCGGCGCGCCTGCCAGAGCGCGGCAAACAGAATGTTGGGATTGCGCGGATCGAAGGCTACGTCGATGCCTCCGGTGTTCTCGTCCTGGTAGAGAACTTTCTCCCAGTTCTTGCCGCCGTCGATGGTGCGGAAGATACCGCGTTCGGTGTTGGGCCCGTAGGGATGGCCAAGTGCGGCGACGAAAACGATGTCGGGATTATTGGGATTGATGATGACTTTGCCGATGGCACGGCTGTCGCGCAGACCCGTGTTCTTCCAGGTCTTGCCTGCGTCGAGTGACTTGTAGACTCCGTCGCCTTGAGAAATGTTGCCGCGGATGCAGGCCTCGCCCGTGCCTACATAAATAATGTTGTGATCGGAGTTGGCCACGGCCAAGCTGCCAATGGATCCGCTTCCCTCTTTATCGAAAATCGGCGACCAGGTCATGGCGCCGTCGGTGGACTTCCAGACTCCGCCGCCAGTCGCACCGAAATAATAAGTCGTGGGATCGCCGGGGATGCCGGCAGCGGTTAGCGAACGTCCGCCGCGGAAGGGACCGATCAGGCGATACTTCATGCCCTTGAACAACTTGTCTTCCGGCTTGCTGGATTCTTCTGTGATGGCAGGCTTCTGGTCAGAGCGGGTGGCGGTTGGCGATGTTGCCTTGGTGGGCTTGACGGCCTTCGATTGACGCTCCGGCTTGGTCTGGGCAAAAGCTGCGCTCTGCAGCAACATTGCTGCTGTGGTGAGAAGAAGAGGCAACCACACGGCCCTCGGAGTCCTTCCAGATTTTTCCCTGCAAAACGTGTTTCTGCCCGCCATGTTCGGATGCCCCCTGTATTGCGAAGTGGAAAGAAGAGAAGAGCGGATCGTCACTATGTTACTGCCACGCCAGAATAATGGAAAGCGAGTGGTCAGGGTCAGTGGCCAGTAAGGAAGAGATTTTCGGTACTGGTGCCGTTCGAAATGCGAAACGGCACCAGTACCAGATTTTCTGATCACTGGACACTGGACAACTAAACTTTCTTCACGAGCAACTGGCGAGCCGCCTTGAGTTCTTTGTGTTTTGCAGCGTCAACTTTCGGGTAAGAAAGGTCGAGCTCTTCCAGCGTCTCGACGATGGCCGCTGAAACTGCCAGGTGGGTGAACCATTTGTTGTCGGCGGGAATGACGTACCACGGAGCATGTTTCGCCGCGGTGTTGCGAATCATGTCTTCGTAGGCGCTCTGATAGTCGTCCCAATCCTTGCGCTCGTGAATGTCTGCGGCGGAGAACTTCCAGTTTTTCTCCGGTTCGTCCAGGCGCGCGAGGAAGCGCTGCTTCTGCTCCTTCTTCGAAAGGTGCAGAAAGAACTTGCGGATCACCGTGCCGTTGCGCACCATGTGCCGCTCGAAGCCGCGAATATCTTCAAAGCGTTCTTCCCAGATGTTCTTCGTCAGCAGCGTTGGCGGAAGCTTCTCGCCCTCGAGCACCTTGGGATGCACGCGCACCACCAGCAGCTCTTCGTAATAAGAACGGTTGAAGATCCCGATGTGCCCGCGCTCCGGCAGATGCCGCGTGGTGCGCCATAGGAAATCATGCTGCAATTCGGTGTCGGACGGGGCCTTGAACGAGTAGACCTGACAACCCTGCGGGTTCACGCCGGACATGACGTGCTTGATGGTGCCATCTTTGCCGGCAGCGTCCATGGCCTGAAAGATCAGCAGCAGAGACCAGCAATCCTGCGCGTAGAGTTTGTTTTGTAACTCCTCCATGCGGGCGATGTCTTTTTGTAACTGTTCTTTGGCATGCTCTTCGGAATGCCAATGCCCGGTGTCGGCGGGATCGAAATCTTTCAGGCGGAAGTGCTTGCCGTCGTCGATGCGGTAGGATTTGGCTAATTTGGTGGTTTTCATTTGTATATCGCGTTGGCCCCACGATGCGGTCAATGCGTGTAGTTGCGATGTTAGGTACTAAAGCAGCGACTAAACCTGTGGCTCAAGGTCGTCCTGGATGACGAGAGAGGTGAAAGTCCACCTGAATTGCAATCTGCGCCGTCACGGGTTTGCCGTTTTTGGTTGCGGGAGAAAACTTCCATGTCTTCACACACTCGACGGCTGCCGCATCAAACTCGGGGCTAAGCGAGCTAGCCACCCTGATGTCATGTGCTGCGCCATCGGTGCCGACGACGAAACTCAGCATAACTGTTCCTTCGTGACCAGCCTTCCGCTCCTTTTCGGGGTACGTGGCATCGGGAGCATAGATCGCATGTGGCAGAGTTGTACAGTCGACGGAATCCGTTGCGTCGCCGCGACAATAATTGGAGGCTCTCGGCGGGGGTTGGCCAGCGTTCTGTCTAGCAACTGGGAGCAATAACGGCAACGTGAGTAAAAGGGCGGTCGTTTTCATCTCTTACCTCCAGGGACGAGCCGTGACTTGTTAAGACCCTACTAGGCCTTTCCACGAGTGAACGGCTTTGACGAATAAGGAAAAACAGCCGTTTACGGTCAGAATCCAGGGCTACAGCCAGTGCCGAGGCCGACTCAGGCCTCAACCGGCTTTTCGGTGACCACAGTCAGCTTCGCCTGCTGCCAGGCGTCGAAGCCTCCCACTATATTGACCACGTTCTGAAAGCCGGCTCGTTGCAGCAGGCTGCAGGCGATCATGCTGCGATAGCCTCCCTTGCAGTGAACGGCTATGGGAAGGTTGCGATCGATCTCCGGCGGCGCAACTTTGAAGTTATCTAACGGCCACCAGGTCGCGCCTTCAATGTGGCCGGCTTCCCACTCGGGCTCGCGGCGAACGTCGAGCACTTGCAAATCAGAGCCGTGTAGCCGATCACTTAGAGCTTCAACACTAATTTGCGGAAGTGTAGCCAGCGGCAGTCCTCCTTGTCGCCATGCTTCGACGCCTCCCTTGAGATATCCGCGGGCGTCTTCGAGGCCGATGCGCGCCAGCCTCATGCGCGCTTCCGACACTGCTTCTTGCGAATCGGCAATCAACACCGGGCACGCTGCCAAACCCAGCAACGCTCCCGCCCACGACGCAAACTGCCCTGACAACGCAATGTTCACCGATCCCGGAACGTGCCCGGCCGCGAACTGATCGCCGGGACGAACGTCGAGTGCGAGGGCTCCTTCTGCGAGAAGAGTCTTCAGCTCG
This sequence comes from uncultured Acidobacteriaceae bacterium, assembly GCA_963702775.1. Taxonomy (GTDB): domain Bacteria; phylum Acidobacteriota; class Terriglobia; order Terriglobales; family Acidobacteriaceae; genus Sulfotelmatobacter. The sequence goes on along the minus strand of CAVPDX010000004.1, from coordinate 1,711,062 downwards.
GCAGGTTCAATTGGAGACAAAGCCGGCAGGTCGGACAGCGCCGACGCTCCCGTGCGATTGATTTCTGCATCCTGGGAAAAGTATGCCGGACGAGCTGGCAGGTTGCTGGTTAATTGCTTGATGAACTCTCCCTTGCTCTTGATCTGTAAGGCGTAATTCGTGAGGCGCTCGGTGCCGATGGTGGAAACGCGCTCGGCCCGCATGTTTTTCCCGCAGAGTGAACCGGCCCCGTGCGCCGGGTAAACCAGCACATCGTCAGCCAGCTTCAGGACTTTATTGTGCAGGCTGTCATAAAGCATGCCCGCAAGTTGCGTAGGGTTGTAACGCTTGGAAAGATCGGGACGGCCCACGTCTCCCAGGAACAGCGTATCGCCGGTGAGAACAGCCCATGGCGCGGGAGACTTTTCCTCATCTGTAATTACGAAGCACATGCTCTCGGGCGTGTGCCCCGGCGTTTCGAGAGCGGTGATGCGGATTTTTCCAACTTGCAACTGGAAACCGTCTTCGATGGCTACGTGAGGGAAAGTTGCACCGGCTTGCGCTCCAATGTAGATGCGCGCGCCGGTTCTCGCCGCCAGTTCTCGGTGTCCGGAAACAAAGTCAGCATGCAGATGAGTCTCGAAGATGTGGCGAATGGAAACCTGATTCTTCTCGGCGGCCTGCAGATAAATTTCGACGTCACGCTGCGGATCGACCACGACGGCCTCACCCTCCGAGGCGAGCATGTAGGATGCGTGCGCCAGACAGCCCAGATAGAACTGTTCGAAGTGCATGGTTCTCCCCTCGGGTTAGAAGTCAGACCAATTCTATCCCGCAAGCGCGAGTCCCGCCAGGTTGCAGGCTTTGGGGTAGTCTCACACTTCTGCTGGTTCACCACAAACTGGCTCCGGCAAAAACTGCGGCGTTGGGCGCGGAGGCGAGCGGGACTTTAGCGGGCAGACAACCCGTTGCCTAGACGATCTTCCGAAGGCTGTGGACTTTCGTCTCTACAAGCAAGCGGCTCATCCGTGCTACCGTTGAACACGCTCTACAAGGCTTCGTATCGGCCTCTCAAAGACCCCTACTTCGAGACCATGATGAAATACGCAATCCTTTCCTGTTTACTCGTTCTGGCTTCATGCTTGGCTCAAACCCAAACCGTTACCACATTCGAGGGAATCGATGATTCCGAGGTACCCACTCCGCAACTGGACAACGATCCCAATGGGGCGGTCGGCACCAAGCAGTACATGGAATGGATCAACATTTTTTATCAAGGCTTCGATAAGACGACATTCGCCCCGGTGTGGCTCACTCCGCAAGCTGGGACCCTGCCGTGGTACAACAACGGCATGCAAGACTGCCTGCCCGTAGGCGGGGACGGCATCATTAACTTCGACCGCCTGGCTTCAGTGTGGGTCATTGCTTTCCACACCAACCCAACCAATGACCAGTACTACTATTGTGTTGCCATTTCCAATACCGACGATTTAACGTCTCCCACCCTCGCCTGGTATACGTATGAATTTTTCTTGAATCCGGTGCTTGGCGCCAACTCGAATGGCCAAACCTACTTTCCTGACTGGCCCAAACTTGGCACGTGGGAAGATGCTTACTACGCCACCTTTGATTTGGAGGACAAGGCCCAGAAGTATCTCAACATCGGTGTTCTTGTCTGTGCACTCGATCGCACCAACATGCTGCTCGGAAACACGCCCAATCCCATGCAGTGTTTCAGCGACCCCAATCCGATTCCAACAAACGGCACATTGGCTTTGAATCACAGCCTCATCCCTGCTGACGTGGAAGGCACGACTTCGCCGCCAACCGGCCGGGACGAATTCCTGGCGAGTATCCAAAATCCTCCTAACGATGGACGTACCACCACGTCCAAGACTATCAACCTATGGGACTTCCATGTCGATTGGGTCACTCCGACGAACTCCACGTTCACGAATACTCCGCTCACCGTGCCGAGCTATACACCTGGGTGCTACCTGCCCAAATATATATTCGACACTTATTGCGCTCCCGAAAAAGCCGTCAATCCGAATACCAAGCTTCACTATCACGTTGACTCGGTTGGCGATCGGTTGATGCCGCGTCTGAGTTACCGGAATTTCGGCGCCTATGAATCGTTCCTGGTGAGCCACACCATCCAGGTCGGGAAAAGCGCCGCCACTCAGACTGGAATCCGGTGGTATGAACTCCGCGGCAGCGGAACCCCGGCGCTTTATCAAAGCGGCACCGTTTCTCCTAACACAAACCTCTACCGCTTCATGCCGAGCATCGCTCAGGACCAGAATGGCAACGCAGCCGTCGGCTACAGCGTATCCAGCTCTTCCAGCCATCCGGGGATCAAAACCGCCTGGTGGAACCTTGGCAAGCCGTTTTCGCCAACCGAACTGGCGGTCCAGACGGGTGAGGGAGACGAGGAGAATACGGATGAGTGGGGTTCTTACACGAGTATGACGGTCGACCCTGTCGACAATTGCACGTTCTGGTATGTCAACGAGTATCTTCCCAGCAACGAGACTGGACCTCCGCCGATTCGCAATACTAGGATCGCCAACTTCAAGGTTCCCACCTGCGGAGCCACGATCTCGCCGATCAGTTTCGTGCAAGTGGCTTCGGCCACGCCGTCGTCGAATGCGGCTGTAGTTAGCGTGAGCTATCCTCAGGCCCAGACTCTGGGCGACATGAACATTGTTGTGGTCGGCTGGCATGGTACGTCGGCGACGGTGAAATCGGTAACTGACAGTCTGGGAAATGTCTACAGTCTGGCGAGTGGTCTTGTCATTGGCGATCAACTCAGCCAGTCGATCTACTACGCCCCGAACATCCAATCCGGTACTAACACCGTCACTGTGACGCTCAGCCACGCAGCCGTTAAACCCGACGTCCGGATTCTCGAATACAGTGGCCTCGACCCTACGGCTCCGTTGGACGTAACTGCGGGCGCCCACAGCACTACTCTGCTTGCCAACAGCGGAACGGTAACCACCAACTTTAATTTCGAGCTTCTTTTCGGAGCTGACATGGCGCCCAACACGGCAGGGCCGGGCACAGGCTACACTTCGCGCATTATTACCTCGGACGGCGACATTGCGGAAGATGAAATCACGAGTGTGACGGGCACCTATAGCGCGACGGCGCCGTTAGCCACGAAGGGCCCCTGGGTGATGCAGATCGCCACCTTCAAGGCAGCTGGACAATAGCAGGCTCACTCTCCAAGCCCTGGCAACCCCGAGAGCGGAAAAAGAGAGTCCTAACCACCAAAGGAATCATCTGTGGTTGTAGTTCCGTGTTCTGGAGAAGACCAAATGGCAGCCAGTCCAAACTCAGCGGCAGCGCCTCCATCGAACTCTACCCCGCTTAATTTCGATCAGGTGGAGGATCTTCTCAAACTGCAAAAAGCCGCTCAGAAAATCAGCTCCATCCTTGATCTCGACCAACTGGTTGATAAGGTCGTGAACGAAGTCGCCTGTTCCTTCGGCTGTGTGGATTCCGACATTTACTTGCACCACGAAGAGCGCGGCGAACTGTTGCTGGTATGCGCCCATGGATGCACCGGCTGCGACCTCTGCGGCCCCGGCCATAGCCTGAAAATTGGAAAAGGCATGGTCGGGCACGTCGCATCCATTGGCCAGATGCACTACGCGCCCGATGTGCGCCAGGACCCCTACTACATTGGCTGTGAAGAATCCACGCTCTCGGAGGTCGCTATTCCTCTGCACGTGGAAGGGCAACTGGTGGGAGTATTCACCGCGTCCCACACCGAACTGGATGCCTTCAGCTCGTGCCAACTGCGCCTGCTGCAGGCCCTGTGCAGCGATGTGGCAGTGGCCGTGCACAACGCTCGCCGATTTCAGCAGGAAAAGCAACAACGGGAGCAAATGACCCACGAGGCCAGGGAAGCCCGCATCATTCAACAAGCACTGCTTCCCAAAACCTCTCCCTCCATTCCGGGTTTTGCCGTCTCCGGTCTTTCCATTCCCGTGGGCGCAGTAGGCGGCGACTGGTACGACTTCATTCCCATGGACCATGGCCGTTGGGGGTTGGTACTGGCCGATGTTTCCGGCAAGGGAACCGCCGCAGCGCTGCTCATGTCCGCCACTCGTGGCATCTTGCGATCCCTGGTCGAGGCTGCCTGCACTCCGGGTGAAGTGCTGACCAAGCTGAATCGGCTTCTGGTCGAGGACTTTCCCGCCGGTCGTTTTGTGACCATGGTGTACGCGGTGCTTGACCCTGCGAAGCGGACTCTGACCTTCGCCAATGCGGGCCATCTGCGGCCGCTCCTCGTGGCCGGCAGTTCAGCTCAGTTCCTCGATGTGGAGCGAGGAATCCCCTTGGGACTGCAACCCGGCGATTTCTCGGAAGTAGAGGTGAAGCTTCCCCTGGGTTCGCGCCTGGTGTTTTACAGCGACGGCATCACCGAGGCAGAAAACCCCGCCGGGGGAGAATATGGGTTAGTACGTCTTCAAGAGCATTTCTTGCGAACCGACGCCTCCGCCGAGAGCCTGCTCGATGATGTACGCACGTTCGCCGACGGTTCGGGTCTACGCGATGACGCCAGCGTCATCCTAGTGAAGGCTTAACCCGGTCAACACTCAGTCTGGTCGCAGATGCCACAAAGATCGGAGCCATTTCCGTGATGATTTTGAGTCTCCGTCAGAAATTGCTCGACTGCGCTCCCCTGACCTGCCCCCTGCTTTCGTTCACGTAAGAATACGACAACTTTCATCGGTCCCATCTCCGGTGTGAGCCGGGATGGGGGAGCGCGAGGGGCAAGGGATGGCGTTTGAATCCCTTGCCTCTCGCTCAGCTGTGTAGAAGCTCGCTGCCTGCGCCGCGGCAAACTCTTTCGGCGTACGGTATCCCAAACTGCTGTGCGGGCGCTCTTCGTTGTACTCGGTCTTCCACGCTGCGATCTTCCGCCGCGCATCGAACAAGTTCTGAAACCAACTCACGCTCAAACATTCATCCCGCAGCCGTCCGTGAAAGCTTTCGACCCGCGCGTTCTGCGTCGGCTTGCCCGGTTGAATGTGCACCAACTCGATCTTTCGTTCCACGCACCACGCCAGAAAATGCCGGCTCGTCAGCTCTGGCCCGTTGTCGCAGCGGATCGTTGCCGGCTGCCCCCGCTCGGCCACGATCCCATCCAACACCCGCGTGACTCTCCGGCTGGCAAAGCTCGTATCCACTTCCAAAGCCAAACACTCCCGCGTGTACGCATCCACCACGCTCAGCACCCGGATCGTCCGCCCGCACGCCACCGCATCGTGCACAAAATCCAGCGCCCACTCCTGGTTCGCCGCTGTCCGCGCCAGCAGCGGTTTTCCCTCGCGCACACAATGTTTCCGTTTCTTCCGCCGAATCATCAGTCCGGCCTCGCGATATACGCGATGCACTCGCTTGTGGTTCACATGCTCTCCCGAGCGACCCAGCAACACCTGCAGCCGCCGATACCCGAAGCGCGGCTTCTCCCGCGCCAACTCCATCAGCTTCGTCCGCAGCGGTTCATCCGTGCGCCGCGACCGATAGCGGTACGTCGCCACCGCCATCCTCATCACCCGGCACGCCCGCCGCTCACTGAAGGCATACTTCTCTTGCACCTGCTCGACAGTCGCCTTCAGGACCGCGAGCTCCACCCGTTTTTTTCAATCACCCACTGCAGCGCATCCTTGTCCAGACTCAGATCCGCCACCAGCTTCCGCAGCCGCGTGTTTTCGTCGCGCAGCTGCTTGGCTTCCTGCGCCTGGCTCACATCCATACCACCGTACTTCGCCTTCCAGGCGTAGATCGTGTGCTTCGACACGCCCACTTCCCGCGCCACGTCTTCCGCCTTGCGCCCCGCCTCCAACTGCTTCAGCGCCCCGATTATCTGCGCTTCGGTGTGCCTGCTCTTCGACATACTCCTTCCCCTTTCCTTCGTCCGAAATCATACTCGGACTTGTTCGGAAAACGGGGAGCAGGTCACCCCCACGCCGACGCACTACGTAAAAGTACGCCGGCGCCGGTCACGTCTACTTTCGTGGTCAATCGACCCCCTCGAAAGTAGACATTCCTTCCACAGCCTAACCCCGTGGTTCTATTGATCCGCCGAAAAGCCGCACCATGAATCAATGACTTACGCCGAAATTCTCTGCAAAGTGAAATGTTCCAGTTGGAACATTACGCCAATTTCCCGGCGCCCCAGGCCAGGCCTCCAAGCCCAAAAACCACAAAGCCGGGCTGGTTGGCCCGGCTTTCTCTTCAGTGGAACTGGCTCAGTCAATCTGGTTTCGATCGGCCAATCCGAATATCAAATCCGCATCTTGAAAATTTTGCCACTTCTTGCGCATTGCCTGCGGGCCTCCGGCAACTTGCGGGGCCGTTTAACCCCCTGCCAGAAGCCCGCAGTCTTAACTCTCGCTCAGTCGCACTCCTCAGCTCTGCGCCGCAGGGTCACCAGCCCGCGCCGAGCCAACCTCTTACATCACCAACGCAAGGTTCTCCAACTCATGCTGCAATACCGGCAAGGCGCACCCCGCCATCTCCACGCGGCCCGCCGCATCCAGTGCTGCTTTGGGCGAAACCCCATAGCCGCGCCCCATCAGGAAGACCTGCAGCAACTCGGCAGCCTCGTAGGAATCGATCATGCCACCCTGCAGCAAATCGCTCCGCAATGCCGCCAGTTCGGTTGCCGTGAACCTATCTTTATCGTTATTGGCTCTCTCGTTCATTGCCTTTTCAAACATGGCCGTCATCACCTCCGACTCCGACCTAGGACCTCGTTTGGCTATTAGACTCATCGGCAGCCATCCAAGTTGCATGCAATTTGACTGCCGCGCCCGTCCTCTAGTTCTAAATACGGAAAACAGGACGCTTTAGTTTCATAAACCCTTGTGAATATCGGAAGTTGCGGACAATCCCAAGAGAACCCATCCTCCCCAAGTGTGGTGACGAACACGCACCCGTCCCAGAAAAAGACACAGAGTGTCATTTTGGCCGCGACAGTGCGCTCATCTGCGGACACAGATGTCTCGGTCTCCAGCCAGACGACTACAGGAGGAACAGTAGTACGGACTCAAGGAGGGGGAGGCTGTTCAAGGAGCAGGCGACGCCTCAGGGACAAATCGCAGGCTAACCCTCGATGGTTGCCTCGTCCACCAGCATGATAGGGATATCGTCCTTCACCGGATAGACCCGGTGGCACTGGGTACACTTCAAGCTCTCCGGGCTCTCCCGGTACTCAAGGGGCTGCTTGCACACCGGACAAACCAAAATTTCCAGCAAGTCCTTGGCAATCATGAGCAGCATTGTACGACAGAAATACAGAAACCGAATTCACCACAGAGACACGGAGGCACAGAGAAATACAATTCGAGCGGGAAGCCCTTAACCCGCCGACTCACCGACTCACCATTTATGTGTGTGAAGCCCTTGTCTTGTTTTTCTCGGTGACTCTGTGTCTCTGTGGTGAGTGGTTGCCCGTGATTTCCCATCAGGCCCCGGCGGTGTAAGATTTTCTAGCCGACGCCCAAAAGCCGAAGCCCGGAGCCCGAATGCCCGCTAGAATCCTCGACGGCGCAAAGATCGCGAGCGACATCCGCAAAGAAGTAGCTGCAGAAGTAAAAACCATGGCTGCCGCCGGAGTACGCCCCGGCCTCGCCGTCGTCCTGGTCGGCCACAACCCGGCGTCAGAAATTTATGTGCGCGGCAAGGTCAAGGCCTGCGAAGAAGTCGGCATCTACAGCGAGCAGCACACGCCGCCCGAATCGCGACCACCGCTGAATTGCTAGCTCTCATCGATGACCTGAACCGCCGACAATAATATCGACGGCATCCTGGTGCAGTTGCCCCTGCCGCCGCAAGTGGACTCGAAAAGTATATTGATGGCCGTCGATCCAGCAAAAGATGTCGACGGCTTCCATCCCGTCAACGTAGGCTTCCTCTCGACCCAGCGCCCCGGCCTGGTCCCTTGCACGCCCGCCGGAATCATTGAGATCCTGAATCGCAGCCACATTCCCATCGCCGGCAAGGAAGCCGTGGTCGTCGGACGCAGCGACATTGTCGGCAAACCTGTCGCCATGCTGCTGCTCAATGCCAACGCCACAGTCACCGTCTGCCATTCGAAGACCCGCGACCTGCCGGGAGTTTGCCGCCGCGCCGACATTCTCGTAGCCGCCATCGGCCGCGCCGGAATGATCACCCACGAGTTCGTGAAGCCCGGCGCAACCGTGATTGATGTCGGCATGAACAAGGTCACGGACCCAGCAGTTTTCCAGCGCCTGTTCGGCGGAAGGTTGTACAAGAACGCCAAGCGCGAAGAGGCGTTCCGCGCGAAGGGATCCACGCTGGTCGGCGACTTGCATCCCGAAGTGGCCGAAGTGGCCGGAGCGCTAACCCCAGTCCCCGGCGGCGTCGGCCCGCTCACCATCGCCATGCTGATGTACAACACCGTGCAAGCCGCAAAGATGCGCCGCGGCACGCGGCGTGCCGGAACCAACGAGCAAATGAAGGGCTTTCACCACAGAGACACAGAGGCACAGAGAACCAACACCTTTTAATTTGTTTCTCTCTGTGGCTCCGTGTCTCTGTGGTGAAGCAGTTTTCCTGAAAGCGGCGAGGGGGCTCGCCTATGCTGAAAGTCGGCCTCACCGGCGGCATCGCGTCCGGCAAATCCGTCGTCGGAGAAATGTTGGTCGCCCTGGGCGCGCACCTCGTCGAGGCCGATCACATCGCCCATCAACTGATGGAGCCCGGGCAGAGCGTCTACTACGAGGTGGTTGCACATTTCGGCCGCGAGATTCTAAATTACGACGGCACGGTGAACCGCGCCAAGCTGGCCGAGGCAGCCTTTGGCTCGGCCGCGCAATCAACGCCATCCCGTGTCGAGGAGTTGAATCGCATCGTGCATCCCGCAGTGATTCGCAGCCAGGAAGAATGGATGGAAGAAATGGGACGGCAGGATCCCCATGCCGTGGCCATCGTGGAAGCCGCGCTCATCCTCGAGGCCGGTGCGGCAAAGCGTTTCGACCGCCTCATCGTGGTCACGTGCAGCGACGAGCAGCGCATCGCTCGCTTCGCCGCCCGCCAGAAGTTGGACTTGGAATCGGCGCGCAAAGAAGTAACCCGCCGCATGGCCGCGCAACTCCCCGACGCGGCAAAAATCAAAGCCGCCGACTACGTAATCGACAACTCCGGCTCGCTGGACCAGACTCGCGAACAAGTCTGCCAGTGTGGAAAAAGCTGCGCGCCGAGGCGATGGCGAAGTCCTAGGTCAACGTCGATTGCCGCATTTTCCCACTCTCGTGTCATCCCGAGCGAAGCGAGGGATCTGGGTCTTTTGCCCGCGTCAACAATAGCGGTGGCGCAGGCAAGGACCTAGATCCCTCGCTTTGCTCGGGATGACAAACATGGTGCCGGGATAACAAGATACGTTCATGACGCACTACGTTCAGCTCTTCTTCAGAAACTTCCCCTGCTCCAGTTCCTCGAACGCCTGCCGCAACTGTTCCTGCGTGTTCATCACGATCGGTCCGTACCACGCGACCGGCTCCTCCAGGGGTTTTCCCGAAACCAGCAGGAATCGTATCCCGTCGTCGCCCGCTTGTACGCTGACTTCGTCGCCGCGATCGAAAAGTATGAGCGAGCGATTGTCCGCTTCCACTGGAGGCGTTGTGTCCAGCCATTTCACTGCCTCGTGCGGAACCGCCAATGGGCCAGAGGCATTGCAGAACTTTCCCCCACCCCCGAACACATAGGCGAACGCATGCCGCGTCGTCTCTACCGGCAATGTTTTCCTCTTGCCCGGAGCTACCGAGACATCAAGATAAATCGGATCGGCCGCAATGCCATCCACCGGCCCCTTCTTTCCCCAGAACGTTCCGCACACCACGCGCACATGCGTGCCGTCGTCATCTTTGATCTCTGGGATATCCAGCGCCTTCACTTCCTGATAGCGTGGCGCGGTCATCTTGAGCGCGGAGGGCAGATTCGCCCACAACTGAAATCCGTGCATCCGTCCAGCCGGATCGCCCTTCGGCATCTCCTGATGAATGATGCCGCTGCCCGCCGTCATCCACTGCACGTCGCCGGCGGCGATGGCGCCGCGGTTTCCCATGCTGTCGCCGTGTTCCACAGTTCCCGCCAGCACATAGGTGATGGTTTCGATCCCGCGGTGCGGATGCCAGGGAAAGCCCGCCAGATAATCCTCGGGAACGTCGTTGCGGAAATCGTCGAGCAGAAGAAACGGATCGGTCTCCTTCGTGTTTCCAAAGCCAAACGCGCGCCGCAAATGCACGCCCGCACCCTCAAGCGTAGGCTTCGATTGAATAAGCCGCTTCACCGGTCGTATCGACATGGGCCTCCGTCAAAAAGAGTTTGATGTCTGACGGTGGCATGGGGATTCGGAGGCGAACGCACGCGGACTTTGACTCTTTATCTACTGCGGGGCACCCCACTTCTCGCGTTCTTTGCGAGAAGTGGGGATTTCTATGCACGCCTCGGGCTACTACTGCCCGATGCCCTTCCTCGCGGAACCCTTTCAATCAATTACTCAGCCAATCCCCTCAGCGATAATCTTAAGATAGTCTGCAATAATTCTGCGCCGCGGAGCCACGTAGCCCTGACCAACGGAGTCCAACTGCGATGAAGTCCCTGCTGACGCCTGGCATTTTTCTCGCGGCCGTTGCCGCCTTGCTGCACACGGGCTTGCTCGCACCCAACGTCGCGCTCGTCACCTACGCCTTCGGAGCAGCCATCATCGCGGGACTGCTGCTGGCCTGGCGATTTCATTCCAGCCGCATCTTTTTCGCCGTGCTGTCGCTCTTCCTCGCGCAACAAGCAATCTCATACTTCTCCCAAGGACGCGTCGCTGCTACCGGACCAGGAAGCACCGCGCATCGCCGCAGTCGGCTTGCTCTTGCCTCTCAACTTCGTTCTGCTCTCGTTTCAGCAAGAAAGGGGATTTACTTTCCCCAGCCTCGCGCCTCCAGCGCTGTTGCTCTTCGTCGAGTCGGTAATCGTCGCAGTGCTTTGCCGCCCCGAACCGTCAGCCACCGCGCAACGCGCTCTGCATCACGCTGTCACGCCGGCGCCGCTAGCTTTCGCCACGCTGCTGGCATTCGCTGCTGCGGCAATCGTGTTGCTCATCCGTTACCTGCTGTTCCACAAGCCCGATTGAAGGCGGACTTCTCTGGGCACTCGCAGCGGCGCTCCTCGCGCTGAATTTCGGAGGGTCGGGCAGAATTCCCACCGCATACTTCGCCGCCGCCGCATTCATCCTCGCAGGCGCGATCGTCGAGACCTCGTATTTGCTCGCCTATCACGACGAACTCACGGCGTTGCCCTCGCGCCGCGCCTTCCACGACGCGCTGCTTGGCCTGCAACCGCCGTATTCCATCGCCATGGTCGACATCGATCACTTCAAACGCTGCAACGACACTTACGGCCACGACACCGGAGACCAAGTTTTGCGCATGGTCGCATCGCGCCTTGCGCGAGTCAGCGGAGGAGGACAGGCCTACCGCTGCGGTGGAGAGGAATTCGCCATCGTGTTTCCCGGCAAGACAACCGCTGATGTCCTGGATCACCTGGAACAGTTGCGGGCCGACATCGAATCCAGCAAGCTTCGGCTGCGCGGCCCAGACCGCCGTCAGGAAAGCTCGCGGCCCCGATCGCCGCGCACCAGCGCGGGCGCGGCCGCACCCAAACCGGACACGCCATCCGGCAGCTTTCGCGCGCAACGGCGCCAGCATCATCAGGAGAACTCTCCGTCACTGCCAGCATTGGAGTCGCTACATCAGAGCAGGAAGGTCACATCTGCGGAAGAAGTCGTCCAGGCAGCCGATAAAGCCCTCTACCGCGCGAAAGCGGCAGGACGCAACCGCATCGAAACCGCCGCAGCTGCACGACGCCGAAGCCGCAGCAAAGCCGCGGCATCGCCTGAACCCCGGATGGAACGTCGGGCCCGGAGCGCCACTTCACGGCGGGAGCGTGACGCTCCCGGGCTCGTACGTTTTCGCAAGCACCACAGGCCGTGCGGTCAGCCCGCGGTTGAAGGAGGCGTCGAATTTCTCCGTCCACTGCCGGCACACGCCGGACACTTCAAACGGATAAATGCAATGCCCTCGGACTTACCGCTGATGTCCACAGGCCGCGCAATGTATCCGGTACCGCCGCAGCGCGGGCAGTCCTTCGGATCCACTGATCCCCCTCAGTTGCTGATGAGTTTTTCACCAATTGCGTCAGCCGCGCCACAAAGTTAATCTTGTTACGAAACCCGAACAGGACTGGGGGAGAGTAGCGGTGCAGTTTGGTGAGGAAGCGAGCCAAACGCGCGGTTATTGTGTCGCAAAGAACGCGACACAACGCGCGGCTCACCCAGATTCCCTCGGCAAGCTCGGGACAGGCTCTTCCCTGCGCCAAGAAGGCATGTTCAGGATGCCAATCAAACTGCACCACTACCTGGGGGGAGAGTTGGACTCCTGACGCGCAAGAACCTGTGTTAAGCTAGTCAAAACCCGCACGCCGGAGAGGTGGCAGAGTGGCCGAATGCGGCGGTTTGCTAAACCGTTGTACGGGCTAACACCTGTACCGAGGGTTCGAATCCCTCCCTCTCCGCCAGCTCACTCGTAGGTAGGCACTTAACTACTTCTACTGCACAGAGTCCTTGGCCTCGAGTGATTCACCTGGAGCACAATAAGGCTTCGGAGAACTGCTTCATTGCTGCGATCGCATCGGGAGATGCGGTCTTAATGTAATGGTTCTGGGTGGTTGCTACTGTGCTGTGCCGCAGAATGCGCTCCTCGGCCGCCTTCTCATGCACACTGAGCAACTGGGTTCAGTTGGTCGACTAATTCGGCGAGCTTTTTCGGGTCCTTTTCAGCTTGCGCCGCTTCCCACAGCCTCCGCCAACCCTTGGGCTCATCCGGCAGCATCAAGCGACTCCAACGCTGGACTAACGATACGCTTCGCGTCGGCGTAGAAGGGGCTCGCTTCAGAAGAAAATCCGATGGCCCGCCGCTGAAAATGTGCGACGGCGACGGCGACTGCTTGTGCTACCTTCACCACTACTTCTCACGGTCGCCGTCTGCCCGGGCGCGCGACCGGCAAAGGGACCCGCGATGACGACAAAGGCCTGCCCGAATAGCAAGTGTCCGGCGTATGCGCACTTGGTTTACACGGTAGCGATGCGCTGCGTCCTCTGCCGCTGCGACCTGCAGGCTCCGCATAGAAGCGCTGCAGTGACTGGCACCGGGCCGCGCAATTCACCGGCTAACAGGGCGCGAGTGAGGCTTAGAAAGCATTCATGAGACGCGCTTCGGCAGCCCTGTGGCTGCAACTTTGAGACTATGAGGCCGGCGTTTCTGCCTGGCGCTGCGCCTGGCGCTGATGCCTCATCTGGAGATAGATGCCGCGGTGCCTTACTGCCTTCTCCACATCGCCGCCTGGTTGGGTATACAAAGCGGCCAACCAACGATGAGCTGCGAGAAGCCCCGGAAGCATGCTGAGGGACGTCTCAAAGGCCAGAGCGGAGCGTTCGCGATGGCCAAGTCTGGCCAACGCGACTCCGAGATAGAAATGGCCCAAGGGCAGGAAGTGTTGCAGGCCAACCGCCAGCAGCGCCTGTTCAGCAGCCTCTTCATTTCGGCGTTGCCGTAGTCGGACGACGGCCAACCCCAAATGCGCTTCCGGACTGTCTCCATCGATCTCAAGGGCGCGTTGGAATGCGCGTTCGGCTTCGGGGATCCGTCTTTGGCGAAGGTAAGTTTCACCGATGCGCAAATGCAGATCGGGCAGGCGGGGATCAGACTGTTCCGCTTTCAACAGGCAAGCCAGGGCCGATTCCATATCTCCTTCTTCAAAGTGAATAATGCCCATGAGAAAATCTGCCCAGGGCCGCGGCTTGGGCCCTTTCTTAGAAGCATCCGAATCTTGCGTCGCTGGCGCTTCAGGCGGGACTTCGACGGTGGCGGCATTCTCTCCGGACGGCGCCGGCAGCTTGGGTTCAAACGAGATCAATTGCTCGAGAAGGCTTTTGGCATCGGCGCGCCGGCCAACCGCCAAGTAGCACTGAGCGAGATGCTGGGTAAACCGAGCTTGGTCCGGCCACTTTTTCGTCAGGTCTTCGAAGATGGGTTGCGCGTCCAGGTAACGGCGCGAGTCAAGATAGACGCGCGCCAGGTTGTACTGCTGCTCTCTAACTGCGACCTCCACGGCTTTCGCCTGATCCTCGCTCGGTGGCTGAATATAACCCAGTGCCACGAACTGCTGCAACGCAGCCTGGGCGGCCGCAGGATCCATACGCAGATCAGCCGGATGCATCCCGCAGTTGCCCGGTTCATTCTCCCAGCTGGGAATGCGGGTGATCTTTGGCGGGTATTCAAATGCCTGCACTAACACCCGGCCATCCATGTCTTCGCCGACCGGCAATCCCAGCAGAGTCAGAATTGTGGGCGTCACATCCAGCAGCGTGGCCCCGTAGATTCTTTCGTCCTGCTTGATGTGCGCGCCCTTCATGCAAATAATCCCGAACTGCCGGTGCTGCACCGCCGGACCGGCGGGTTCCATGGGGATGCCGCGCGGGCGCAAATGATCGGAGTGGAAGCCATGATCGGAAACCAGCAATACGGTCACGTCGGGACCGGCGAGATCGAGCAGCGTCTGCAGCATCATGTCGTGGAAACGATACGCGCCGTTCACTACATCCTTATAGATCTCGAACTTCTCCTCCGGAATGCCTTCCATGCGCGGAGGATGGAAATGCATGAAGCCGTGACAAAAATGATCGATACCGTTGTAATAGACGGCGAGGAAGTCCCACGGCTCATTCTGCAGAATCCAGGTGGCGGTGTTGTGAATGGAGCAGTTCTCCGCGAGAATCTTGGCAAACGACTGCAGGCCCTTGTCTTTCTCCTGATCGATGTCTGCCGCGCGAGGAATCCAGGGAAGAATCGCCGCCTCTCTCACCTCGGCCGGATGCATTCGTAATACTCCGAATCTCTCTCGCATGCTTTCGGGATGAACCGCCCCAGACGGCAATGGCCACTCTTTCTCCAGCGGCGCGGAAGCGTAGGGAAAAAGATCGGAAACCGAAATGCCATTGACCGGTTCGGCTGGGTGGCCAGCGAACCAGCCCAGCACGTGAGTTTTGTATCCGCGCTGGGTCAGAATGTTCCAAATCGCTTTGACCTTGCGCGAGGTGCTGGTGGTGGGCCGCACCCCGCCGGTCTGCGGATCGGGCTCCATGAAGCCGAGGATTCCATGTTTGTCCGGCCGTTTCCCGGTGGCGATGGTGTTCCACAGCATGGGAGAAAGAATGGGACGCAAAGTCGCCAGATTGCCGATGACGCCGTGATTAACGAAATCGTCCAGAGTGGGCATTAAACCCTGATCCAGCAGAGGATTGATCAGCTTCCAATCGGCCGCGTCCCAGCCGATGAGGAGCACTTTTTTGGCAAGAGGTTCACTCATGAAGTCATCCACAGCAGGGGGAGGATCGTGACCAGGAAGCACAGTCTACTACAACTCCGTGTCGATAGTGTCACTTGCCGAGCCTCTCAAACGGGCATTTGGCGCGCCAGTTGGGGGTTGGAATACAGTTGGGGCGGGCATAAAGTACTGTTGGGCTTTGCCATGAAGGTGGAAGCCGCAATGAGGCGAGCGGGCGTGCTGATGGTGGTTTTCGGGCTTAGTATTGCCGCGGTGCGCGCCCAAAATGCGGCGGAGTCACAGCAAGAATGTACACTCGCCGGCACGGTTGTGGATGCTATCCCGGGAACTCGGAGCCTAACACCTACGATGGAGTCACCAATCTTCAGGAGAGTGTGGTGAAGGTCTCGTCGACGCTCACGATGGTGCTTGATCTGTTTACTCCGAGTGACCAAGTAAGCCTGGATGAAGGCGATGTGGATTTCGGCGCCGGTGGTTTGCTGGTGTTGCCGGATCAACCCGGGCCGAAGCACATCTGGAGGTGGCGGCAGGCAAAGACGGAAACATGTATTTTATGAACGAAGACAGTCTGGGAGGTTACTCGCCGAAGAAGAATAATGTGCTGGGCACTTACTCGGTTGGCCCCTGCTGGTGCGGCCAGTCCTACTACGTAGATCCGACGGACGGTCTCGGGCCGCGTTGTAAGCAGCGGCGGCGCAGTTGCCAAGGTATGGGGAGTGAAGACATCTCCCAAGCCAGCGTTAGAGTTGGCGATCTCGTCTTCGTCGATTGGAGGTGGACAGGGCCAGCCTGGATTCTTTACCACGATTTCATCGAATGGCACCGCCCACCCGATCATCTGGGCATTGGCGCATCCCGCGAACACGAAAACCGCGCCGCTTCGATTGCTTGCCTTCAATCCGGACTCAGGCAAGACGACCATGAAACTCCTATTCTCAGCGACTGCGGGAGCGTGGCCGAACCTGACGGGCAATGCAAATCTGGTTCCGGTGGTGGCCAATGGACAGGTATTTGTGGCCAGCAACAAGCAATTGCAGATCTTTGGACTGCTGCCGAAGCAGGGGAATCGTGTGGAGAAGAAGTAGCGGCGCTCCGCGGGGAACAGCTGATCTCTATCGGAGACTTATGCGGAATTCGATTGACAGAGAAATGGTGACAGTCCTAGTATCTGGTTATGACTTCGTTGAACCACCATCGGCACCATCATCATCTCATGCGATGAGCGTCTCGGCGGAGGACAACGGATAAAAACCTAACAGCACTAATAGGAAATCCAAGCCCGCTGACGCGAACCGCGCAGCGGGATTTTTGTTTCTGCTGCCGGCCTCGAAGCACTGGGACGGATAGAGGAGGAATCCGATGGAGATCGACTTCGACAAAATGCAAGGCTTAGCACCGGCGGTGATTCAAGATGCTGCCAGCGGCGAGTTGCTCATGGTGGGCTTCATGAATCGCGAAGCGCTGGAGACAACTTTGGGGACTGGCTTCGTTACGTTCTATAGCCGGACGCGAAAGCGTCTGTGGACCAAAGGAGAAACCTCCGGCAATCGCTTGCAAGTCATGGCGGCGTGGACGGACTGCGATCGGGATACAGTACTGCTGCGCGTCCGCGTGCTGGGCGAGGGCATAGTTTGCCATTTGGGTTCGCGATCGTGCTTCACGCAGCAGTTGCAACTGGGTGCGGCGGCTGTGACTGTTGCGCAGGAGGTGCAGCGATGAAACTTCGGCTGGGCATCCCCAAGGGAAGTTTGCAGGAAGCGACGCTCAGCCTGTTTACGCGGGCCGGGCTGCGCATCCACACCAGCTCGCGCTCCTACTTCGCCGCGACCGATGATCCCGAAATCGAATGCCTGCTCATTCGAGCGCAGGAAATGGCACGCTATGTTGAACACGGTGCGCTGGATGCGGGCCTGACCGGTCTGGACTGGGTGTTGGAAAGCGGCCTCGATGTCGTCCACGTTACCGACCTGATATATGCGAAACAGAGCATGGGCAAAGTGAAGTGGGTGCTGGCTGTGCCGGAGGATTCGAGCTTTCAGACTCCCCAAGACCTGGAGGGCCGCATCGTGGCCACTGAGCTGGTGAGTTTCACGCGGAATTACTTCGCCACCCGCAACGTGCCGGTGCGGGTTGAATTCTCCTGGGGTGCGACTGAGGTGAAGCCGCCATTGCTGGCCGATGCTATCGTCGAAGTGACGGAGACCGGGAGTTCGCTGCGCGCGAACCATCTGAGAATTATTGAAACCGTGCTGGAATCGAACACGCAACTGGTTGCGAACAAGGCAGCCTGGGCCGATTCCGCGCGGCGGCACAAGATTGAAAATTTAGCAGTGATGCTGTGCGGAGCCCTGGCCGCGCAGGGCCGGGTGGGCCTGATGCTCAATGTGCGCAAACCGGACTTGGCGGGAGTTCTTGGCCTGCTACCCGCACTGAAGAATCCGACTGTGGCGCCGTTGGCGGATGGCGAATGGGTCGCGGTCAACACCATCATCGACGAGCACACCGCGTGGACACTAATTCCGCGGCTCAAGCAGGCCAATGCGCAAGGAATCGTCGAGTATCCGCTGAACAAGGTGGTGATGTGATGCGTCTGCGCATTCTTGAGGGGCTGAAAAGAGACCGGTTCGTACGTGTGGTGGAGCAGCGTGGCGCGACCGATCTGGCCGAGGTTGAGCCGGCGGTGCGGCGCATCGTGAACCAGGTCCGGCGCAATGGTGATCGCGCTTTACGGCGTTACGCGGCGCGGTGGGACGGCTTGGACGAGAGCGAGCCGGTGCGCGTACCCGAGGCTGACCTTCATGAAGCCTGGCAAAGAACTCCTCCGGAGTTGAAGGAGGCCATCACCCAGGCCGCCGACAACATTCGCCGCTACTGCGAGTGGCAGAAACCGGAAGAGTGGACGCGTGAAATTCACCCCGGAGTTTGTGTGGGGCAGTTGGTGCGGCCTCTGGAATCGGTGGGGTGCTATGTTCCCGGCGGACGTTATCCCTTGCCTTCCACGTTGCTGATGACGGTGATTCCGGCGCAGGTGGCCGGCGTGCCACAGATTCGCGTGGTGTCTCCGCGGCCGGCCCAGGCAACATTGGCGGCCGCCGCGTTTCTCGGTGTGCGCGAGTTTTACCGGGTTGGTGGAGCACAGGCAGTCGCTGCCCTTGCCTACGGGACGCAGAGCGTTCCGCGCGTCAACAAGATCGTCGGTCCTGGCAATCATTATGTGACCGCGGCCAAGAAGATGGTTGCATTCGATTGTGCCATTGAGTTCCTGGCTGGCCCTACCGAAGCCGTATTCATCAGCGGAGAAGGCGATCCGCTTTTCATCGCATGCGATCTGGTGGCGCAAGCGGAGCATGATCCCGACGCACTCTGTATCCTGATTACGAGTTCGCGTGGGTTAGCGAAGGCTGTCCAGGCGCAAGTGCAGCGGCGCACGCGGACAAATCCAATCGCCGCCGAATCGCTTTCTCGCCGGGGGGCTATTCTTTTGGTTGAATCTCTCGATCATGCAGTGGAGATCTCAAACCGCATTGCGCCCGAGCATCTCACCCTGCCGGCGGCCCTGGCGCCGGCAGTTCAAAACGCCGGCTCGGTTTTTCTGAACGAATTCACACCGCAATCCGCCGGGGACTACATTTCGGGTCCGAATCACGTTTTGCCTACGGGAGCGATGGCGCGAGTGCGTGGCGGCCTGAGCGTGCTGGATTATGTCCGAGTGATTGCATGCGAGGAAGTATCGCGCGATGGGATTCGCCGAATCGCACCAGCGGCCGTGGTTCTCGCCGAAGCCGAGGGATTGCGCGGTCACGCCGAATCGCTGCGCGTAAGGTGCTCTCATGCTTGAGCCCCGCAAGGCCGTAAAAACTTTGGACGCCTACCGGTCGCCGCTGGCCGGCCGTCAAGGATTGCGTCTTGATTTGAACGAGAGCACAATCGGCTGCTCGCCGCGTGTATTGGCGCGGCTGCGTTCGCTGGATGCCGAAGCGTTGGCGCGCTATCCCGAACGCGAGCCGATGGAAGGCGAGGTGGCGGATTTTCTCGGGCTTGATGCGGCCCAGATTCTGCTCACCAACGGAGTGGATGAGGCGATTCATCTGCTCTGCTCGACGTATCTCGATCCCGGGGACGAAGCGATCATCGTCGTGCCCACTTTCGACATGTACACCATCTTCGCCCGGGCCGAAGGCGCTCGCCTCGTCCAAGTTCTTGCCGGCGAGAATTTTGCTTTCCCCCTGGAAAGCCTTCTGGCGCGGCTCAGCGAGCGAACGCGGCTCATCGCCGTCGCAAATCCGAACAATCCGACAGGAGCGACGGTGGCATGCGAGATTCTGCTTCAGATCGCTCGCGCGGCGCCGCAAGCGGCGGTATTGGTGGACGAAGCCTATTTTGAATTTCACGGCGAAACGATCGTTAATTCCACCGGATGGCCAGCCAACCTCTTTGTGGCACGCACATTTTCGAAGGCGTATGGGTTGGCTGGTCTTCGCATCGGCATTCTCGCTGGAGACGCGCTGCAAATTGCGATGGTGCGCCGTGTCACTTCACCCTACAACGTGAATGCGGCCGCTCTGGCTGTGTTGCCGGAGGCACTTCGAGATCAGGAGTACGTGAAACAGTATGTCGCCGACGTGCAGCGCGGCCGCGCGATATTGCAGCAGGAACTCAGCGATCTCGGCCTGCACTACTGGCCGAGCCGCGCCAACTTTGTGCTGGTGCGCGTCGGCCCCGCCCATGCGGAATTCATCCAGGCTTTGCGCGCACGCGGAATTCTGGTGCGCGACCGGAGTGCCGATGCAGGATGCGAAGGCTGCGTGCGCCTGACTGTGGGATCGAGCGAACATACGCAGACCCTGATTGGCGCGCTGCGCGAGGTGGTCGGCAAGCTTAGGGAGCAGCGTGAGGTGAGGGCGTGAGGAAAGCCAAGCTGCATCGCAAGACGGCGGAAACCGAGATTCGGATTGCGCTGACGATTGAGGGCCGCGGAAAGTACGCAGTCTCGACTGGAATCCGTTTTCTCGATCACATGCTGGAGCTGTTTGCGCGGCACGGCGGATTCGATCTGAACCTCGAAGCCGTAGGCGACTTGGACGTGGATCAGCACCACACCGTGGAAGACATCGGGATTGCTCTGGGCGAGGCCTTCGACAGTGCTTTAGGAGATCGCCGTGGCATTCTGCGTGCCGGCTACTTTGTCATGCCCATGGACGAGACTCTCGGCTTGGCGTCCGTCGACTTCGGGGGACGCGCGGTTGCGGTGGTCGATACCAAAGTCCGCGCGGCAAACGTCGGCGATCTGCAAGTGGAACTGGTGTGTGATTTTTTCGAAGGCTTTGCGCGTGGCGCTCGCGCGAATGTTCACGCGCGCGTGCTATACGGCCGCTCCAGCCACCACAAGATTGAAGCGCTCTTCAAAGCTTTCGCACGAGCTTTGCGTGTGGCCTGCTCTCACGACCGCCAGCTGCGCAAAATGCTCCCGAGCACCAAGGGACTTCTATGATCGCCATCGTAGATTATGGCGCGGGCAACCTGAATTCGGTGAAGAAGGCTTTTGACTATCTCGGAGCTGACGTCGTGGTGACGAATCAGCCCCAGATCGTTACCGCGGCGGACAAGATCGTATTCCCTGGCGTTGGGCATTTTTCTTCTCTGCGGGTCCTAGACTCAACCGGCTTGCGCGAAGGCTTGCTGCAAGCGGCCTCCGCGGGAAAGCCTTTTCTCGGAGTCTGCCTGGGAATGCAGTGGCTTTTCGATGGAAGTGAGGAATCCGCTCAGGTCGCGGGAGCGGGCATTTTCCCCGGCAAATGCCGGCAGTTTCCGTCTTCGGTGAAGTCGCCGCATGTGGGCTGGAATTCTTTGACACTTCAGGAAAGCTCGCGACTGCTGCGAGGCCTCGCGGAAGATTCCTTTGTCTACTACACGCACTCTTTTTATGCGCCGGTGATGGCCGCAACAACTGCGGCGAGCGAGTACGGGCTGCAGTTCGCCGCTGCAGTCGAGCTAGACAACATTTTCGGAGTCCAGTTCCATCCCGAGAAATCAGGAGACGTGGGACTCGCGATCCTGAAGAACTTCTGCGAGATCTGACGTGTTGACTAAGCGCATCATCGCCTGCCTGGATGTGGATGGTGGCCGCGTCGTGAAGGGCGTGCGGTTCAAGAACTTGCGCGACGCCGGCGATCCGGCGGAGTGTGCCACGGCCCACGCGCGCAACGGCGCGGATGAAATCGTGCTGCTCGATATCACCGCAACCAGCGGGAACCGGCGCACTCTGCTGGAGGTCGTCCGTGCAACCGCGCGCTCACTGTTCGTGCCGTTCACGGTAGGAGGCGGTATTCGCGGGCTCGAAGATGCAGGGGCGGTGTTCGATGCCGGCGCAGACAAGATCGCGATTAACTCGGCGGCGGTTCGCGATCCCGCATTGATCGGGAAAATCGCGGGCCGCTTTGGTTCGCAGGCCGTGGTGGTGGCGATCGATGCCAGAAAGATCGACGGAGGTTTTGAAGTATTCACGGCGGGGGGACGTACGCCCACGGGCCGGGATGCAATCCCATGGGCGCTGGAAGCGGCTGCTTGCGGAGCGGGCGAGATCCTCCTGACTTCGATGGACCGGGACGGAACGCAATCCGGCTTTGACTGCCAATTAGTCCGCGCTGTGTCGGAAGCCGTCTCGATTCCCGTCATCGCCTCCGGCGGCGCGGGATCTGCCCGCGACTTCATCGAGGTATTTGGCGAAGGACGCGCCGATGCAGCTTTGGCCGCCTCCATTTTTCACTTCGGCATCGAGAATATCGCAGAGCTCAAGCGCGAACTGCACAATTCCAACGTGCCGGTGAGATGGCCATGCTGATTCCGTCGATCGACCTCTTGGGCGGCAAGATTGTGCAGTTGGTTCAAGGTGAAAAGAAAGCGCTGGAGTTCGATAACTTCGGCTATTGGATCGAGCGCTTCTCCAAGTACCCGTTGGTGCAAGTTATTGACCTTGACGCCGCTCGGGGTGATGGCGGTAACCGGCCGCTGGTGAGCCAGATTGTGCAACGGCTCAATTGCCAGGTGGGCGGCGGGATTCGCAGCCTCGCAACCGCGCAAGAGCTCTTGGAAGCCGGCGCGCGCAGGGTTATCCTCGGTTCCGCGTTGTTGCTGAACGGCAAGATCAACACGGAGTACGCCGCTACGCTGGAGCGCGAACTCGGCAGCGACGCGCTCGTCTTTGCCCTCGATTCGCGAGGCGGACGGGTTGCTATCGACGGCTGGCGCAAAGAGACTGCCGTTACCGCGTTCGACATGATTCAGGCGCTGGAACCCTTCTGTGAGACTTTTCTCTACACCCACATCGATACAGAAGGGTTGATGGGCGGAATCCCGATGCACACTGTGAATGCGATACGGCAGGCCACTTCGCGACGGCTGGCGGTCGCCGGCGGCATCACGACACAGCAAGAAATCGATCAGCTCGACGCGCTCCGCATGGACGCCGTTGTCGGAATGGCCCTGTATTCAGGGAAGATCCTGGCGTAAAGGCAACTCGAGTGAGGGTCGAACCCCTGTGAAGAGGATCGCGGAGATTATAAAATGAATGTTGCTGCAGGAACCTGATCTTCTAGGCGGAAGTAGTAGAACAGCGCTTCGGAGCGGTCGTGTTGCCCCATCATGATCAGCAGGCCTCCGACGATGAGAATCCAACAGAGCATGGGCGAATGCTTTTTTCTAACATGCTTCTGCTGAATCTCATCCTGCTAATCGACGTGACTTTGTCAACACCCACAGGCGATAGCGCTCATTGACCTGTCGATGAGTGATAAGGCGATTTATCAACAGTTAGTGATTTGACTCGTTGACATCGGACTGAAAAAGCTGCCTCTGGCAACGAAGGACCTAAGAGAGGAAGGAGTAAGCTAAAGAATCTTCCAAGGAGGATCCCTATGCAACGAGCTGAACGGTCCGGAAAGGCGGCCAACCTTTCCGAGGCACTGCATCACCAACTCAACATGTATGCCCTGGCTGCCAGTGCTGCCGGAGTGGGCCTGCTGACTTTGACGCAGTCCGTCGAAGCGAAGATTATTTATACGCCAACCCACATTGTGATTTCGCCAAACGGCGTGCATTTTTACGATCTCGACTTGAACCATGACGGCACAACTGACTTTGTCCTGCAAACCAAGTTTTACTCCACCACCAACCAGTCGGCGGGAACACAAGTGCTCATTGCGTCAGGAATCAAGGGCAACAACCTGGACGTTTCCCACGGATTCGCCGCTGCGCTGGAGGCAGGCAAGGTGGTCGGACCACGCAAGAACTTCCAGAACCGTGGTGTGATGGCATCGGATTCGGGAAGCGCCGGAGCAAGCACCAGCGTCAAGCGAGGTCCCTGGGCGAATGTCAGCAACCGGTACCTCGGCTTGAAGTTCAGAATCAAGGGAGAAACCCACTACGGCTGGGCGCGGCTGAGTGTAAAAGCGCAAAGGGGGTACTTTTACTTGGTAGCAACGCTGACCGGCTTCGCCTATGAAACCATCGCGAACAAGCCGATCATGATGGGCAAGACCAAGGGGACCGATGATATGGAACAAAGTGATCCCGGACCCAGCGCTTCGCTGGCCAATCCTATTCCAGATGCCCTGGAACCTGCCGCGCTTAGCGTACTGGCGATGGGGGCGCCTGGACTTTCGATGTGGCGAAAAAGAAAGGTGGCCGAGGCAAATGAGCCTTACAGGGCCTTCGCGCTCCCCTGTCGATGAGTCAAATGGCAATGTTACGTCAACCATCGGTTAAATGAAGATCAGTTGCTTTGCTGTGTCCTAGCCGCTAGCTCCTCGCGCCGCCAGATCGACAACCCCGGCGCTCCCAGCGCCAACATCCCCAGCATAGCCGGTTCGGGAGTGCGCGTCTAGCGATGCCGGAGCCGGTTGATCGTCATCCTCTAGCCCCTCCGTCTTGCCCGTGACGATGGGTTTGTTGGCGATGGTCTCGTAGGCATAGCCGGTGAGAGTGGCATCAACGTCCGTTCCTGAACAATCGACATTCAAGCGGGCCCAACCGAAGTGAACCTTTCCCTTGATAAGGAACTTCAAACCGAGATAGCGATTCATCGCTTTGGACCAAGGACCGGTGCCGCACGAGCTAAGATCGCGCTGAGCGCCTGTGTCGCTGAACACCCTGGCCATCAACCGTGCCCCGGTCTTAAATGGTCCCCTTGGTCCGATCGAGACCCCGGCTCGCAGCGCGGAGGCGTAATGCCAAACCTTGGAATATCCTTCTATTTCGTTGGCATGAACGGCAGGAACAGCCGACAGAATCCCGACGTGACTGACAAATTGGCTGGTGTAATAGATGTCCTTAAGACGGAAATCGACGGTTCCGTCGTGGTTGAGATCGAGAGGAATGGTGTGATTCGGGGTGATGCTCTTGTGTGCGGGCGTGTAAACGATCTTGGCTTCGGCTGGCTGAGCCAACGCCAACATTCCCACTCCCGCCGCACTCGCTGCAAGCGCATACGAGTTGAGCCGAGGATGGAGTGATCCAGAGAGTGCGGAGGATTTCCTGGAAGTGCGTGGCATGGTTCCCTCCAAAGGCTGGCAGCTCCAAGTATCCTCCCGCAATTTAGCCGGAGTCAATTTCTGAAACCAGGCCATAGCGCTCAGAACCCTCCCAGCCCTCTGCTCTCCTAATGCTTGCATCATCCAGACGGTTTGCCGTAGTTCCAAACCTGCGGCATTGGAGGCCGTCGCAATGGGCAAACACAGAATCAAGCCGAATTACCGTCGCCGAGTGCTTCGGTTGCCGGATTTCGATCATTGCAAATTGGCAGTGCTCAATAGCCTCGGCTCGCCAGCCTCGCGCCGTGTTTACGAGTACGCCATCGACCAGTTCATCGCCTGGTACTGCTCCGAGCCTCAGGCTCGCCTTCAATCGCATCGTAGTCGTGCGCTACCGCATGCACTTGGAATCACGCGGTCTGGCTGCAAATACCATCAACCAACAACTCGCAGCTGTGCGCCGGCTCGCACACGAAGCCGCCGACTCCGGTTTACTGAGTCCCGAATTGGCTGCAGGCATCAGCCGAGTGAAAGGGCGTCAAGCAACTCGGGTTTCGCTCCGGAAATTGGCTGAGCGCAGAGCGAGAGTTCTGAAGTACTCAACTTTGCTCGTGGAGATAGCATGCGAGCCAAGCGCGACTACGCGATGCTGGCCTTGCTGTTTGGTTGTGGTTTTCGCAGATCGGAACTTGTGGGCCTGGAGTTGGATGAAATCCAGATGCGCCAGAGGCCACTGGGCGGTGGTAGACCTGATCGGCAAGGGCGGCCACATCCGCACGGTGCCCATTCCACAATGGGTCAAAGCCGCACTCGATCAGTGGATAGAGCAGCCAGGGTCACGGAGGGAAGGATCTTTCGAGCCGTCGCCAGAGCGGGAAAGGTGTGGGGAAAAGGCATCTCGCAGAATGTCGTGTGGTACGTAGTCAAGGGTTGCTGCGAGAGAGCGGGCTTGGAGCATATTGCACCGCATGACTTGCGGAGAACCTGTGCGAAGCTGTGCCACAGCAGCGGTGGCGAGCTGGAGCAGATTCAATTCTTGCTGGGGCATGCATCCGTCCAGACGACGGAACGTTATCTCGGCTGCAAACAGAATCTCGGACATCCAGTGAACGACCTTTTTGACCTCAGAACGGACGGGCGGCCGCAGGAAAATGATGATGAATCCGCTACCGCGAAAGCGTCCGACCCTGTAGAAAACGCATCTGGGCAAGGGGTAGAATGCCGCCACGGAGGACCGGAACATGACCAGCCCGTCTGCGACTCAAGACAGCTATCCCTACCAGAACGAACCGATTTGGTCGAGGTCAGAAAAGGTCATCGCCCGCACAGCCTTCGACGCTGCCCTGGGGCGAGAGCTTCACGAGGTGATTCAGGAAGCAAAGAAGATGGCCAGCCAGATCCAGCAGTCGTCGGATCTGTGGGACTTGGAACATTACCTGACCCAACGTCGTAAAGAGATCGACCGCAAGTACGACTATCGGTATTCGCGACTCACGCAGGTGTTGGGGAGACTCTTGTACGAAAAGCGACTCCGCGAGGAAGAACTACGCGGCTTGCGGGAGGACAAACTGAAGCCGATCCATTCTTTCGCCAAATTCTTAGCGAAGTACGCGGCCTGACCTGCATTCTGAGCGCTATGGCCCGATTTCGTCACTTGAGAAATACCGCGTTGACTCTCGATCGGAGGTGGACGGATAATTATCCCCTTCGGAGGAGGGCCTATGAAACGCTCTCAGCGGCAGCAGTTCGTCTTTTCTCACCCGCTTCAGCAACGGCTCAATTCCTACGCACTCGCGGCCGGAGCAGCCGGAGTCGGAGTGCTCGCCGTCACCCAACCCGCGGCAGCGAAGATTGTCTATACCTCCGCGCACGCGACTATCACACGCGACCACTCGGTCGCTCTCGACCTGAATCATGACGGCAAGAACGATTTCACTTTCCACGAAACGTTCATTACCACCACCAGCGTTGATGAAGACCATTCCCTGATCTTGTCGGTTCTCCCAGCCCGCAAGAACAACGAAATTTGGGGGAGCGTCCGCCGCGCCTCAGCCCTCCCCGCTGGAGTCCAGATCGGCCCCAAGCGTCGATTCATCGCTTCCAAGAAATCCATGGCGGTCGACTATTATGCCGACGGCACGGGAGGCAGCGGCACCTGCGCCGGCTTGTGGAACAATGTCAAGAAGCGTTATCTCGGCCTCAAATTCACTATTGACGGAAACACCCACTTCGGGTGGGCGCGCCTCAATGTCACCTGCACGACCAAGTACGGATACCACAACGTCACCGGCGTTTTGACCGGTTACGCTTACGAGACCATTCCTAACAAACCCATCATCACAGGCAAGACGGACGGACCGGAGGATGATGCTCAACCGGCTCCCGCATCGCTAAAAGCGCGGACTCCCAATCCGGCTATGCTCGGCTTGCTGGCAATGGGAGCGCCGGGATTGTCGATCTGGAAGCGCGAAGAGCCCGGAGCCGCTACACCCGAACGAAACTAATTTTACGAAGTCGATAGCTGGCGAAAAAGCGCCCTAACACTCGTCGACGAGTCAAATCAGCGCTATTGCTTTGGGTCGTCTGATGCTCGTTTACGGAAGGTCAACCATGCGTATCCCAAGGTGAGGCCGAGTGAGCCATAGACCGCCGCGTTCATGGGCGCAAGCAGGAAAAAGGTGGTCACCAGCGAGGGATCGAACGTCAGATTCACGAAATACAATGGACACAGCGAAAAACATCAGTTGGGGATCGAGATTCCAGTGGTGCGGAGCAAAATGGGCGACGAGCGCTAGGAGATATGAAATTGCTGCGAAGCCACTGCGCCATTTAAGGGGTTGCGCGCATTCGCCACGATCACTTCATGCCCCAACTCGCTGAGCAAGCGACTGATCCAGGGTGAATGCGTCCCGATTTCCAGTGCGACCCGACTGCGCGGCAGCCCGCCGACGACTTCTTGCAATGCTTTCCCACTCGTACGGACTCGCTGTTCCCGTTGAATCTGGCCGGCTTCATCCACCACGCAGTACCAACTGTTGCGATCTCCCAGATCCGATCCTATGGTCAGTCTCTGCTGCGAAATATTCCTGCTCGCGCTGCTGCTCTGGTGCTAACCTTCTTCATTGCCGGTCTCCTTTTTATCTGTGCTTCGAGCACGTCGATAACTTGGGAGCCTACAGCATCCCGTCTGGAGACGGCCTTCTCATCCCATCTGTTTGCGACAGTTATCGTGCTCTGGGCCTGCTGAAGCGAAAAAAAGAGACATTGGGCGGACCGTATTTTTTAATTTCCGACTCGTCAAGCTGTTACTTCGTCACCCGGAAGACCACGTTGCTCTTGAGCGTGCCACGGGGTGTCTTTACGTCGATCTTGCCAGTGGTTGCGCCCTCGGGTACGGTGGTCGTGATCTCAGAACTTGAAACTACTTTGAAGACGGCCGCCGTGCCGTTAAACTTGACGCTGGTCGCGCCGCTCAGGTCCGTTCCAAGAATCTTCACGGCTGCTCCCACCTTGCCGGAGCTGGGCTGTGTTTCCACAAACGGGCCGAGACCTACGGACAGGCCGAAGACCGTGCCGCAACCTCGAGGAATGCCGTGAATCGCGTAGCAGGGATAGGGCACGCCGCCGTATTCAGTCGTCCCATAAAAACTCCCATCGGTGGCTTGGATCAGCGCGGCGTTGGGAAAGTCGCCGTCAGCACCATCGAAGTTTTGCAGTGTGGTGAGCTTACCCTTCGGGGTCACATCGAAAATCGTCCCGTTGTCGGTCGCCCCGCCGCCAACTGTTGTCCCGTAGAAGTTCCCGTCGGTGGCTTGAACCAACGCTCCGGCCGACCCGGCGCCGTCAGTGCAGTTGGCTTGCGAGCAGAAACTGTACAAGGTCGTCAGTCTGCCGGCGGGAGTGATCTTAAAAATGGTTCCTCCGCCCTTGGCACCGTACACTGTTGCCCCATATAAGCTTCCATCGGTAGCCTGGATCAGCCCTGCGGGGCCAGAACCGTCCGTTCCATCGAAGCTGTGCAGCGTCGTCAGCCTGCCCTTAAGAGTGATTTTGAAGACGGTGCCATCGTTAGAAGCCCCGCCATTCTCGGTCGTCCCGTAAAAGTTCCCATCGATGGCTTGAATCAGCGCTGCGGAAGGATTGGCGCCGTCGGCGCAGCTGCTTTGGGAACAAAAGCTGTAAAGCGTTGTCAAATTGCCTTCGGGTGTGATCTTGAATACCGTCCCTTCGCCGTTGGCCCACCCGAGGAAGCTGTCCCGTAGAAGTTCCCGTCGGTCGCCTGGATCAACGCTGCGGATGGATTGGCGCCGTCGGCGCAGCTGCTTTGGGAACAAAAGCTGTAAAGCGTTGTCAAATTGCCTTTGGGCGTGATCTTGAATACCGTCCCTTCGCCGTTGGCCCCGCCCGAGGAAGCTGTCCCGTAAAAGTTCCCATCGGTGGCCTGGATCAACGCTGCGGATGGATTGGCGCCGTCGGCGCAGCTGCTTTGGGAACAAAAGCTGTAAAGCGTCGTCACCTTGGCGCTGCGGGTGATCTTGAAGGTGGTGCCGCAGCCGAAGCCCTCAGAGCCGCATTCGTTGACCCCGCCCGAGACCGCTGTTCCGTAAAAGCTTCCATTGGTGGCCTGGACCAGTGGCGCGACGGGAAAGGCGCCGTCCCCTCTGTCAAAGCTGTGTAGTGTCGTGAAAGTCTGTGCCGACAGCGAAAGAACCAGAGACAAGAATCCAGCGAACACGCAACCTACGCGAAGAATCTTCATTGGGATTTCCCCATCTCCCACGGTGAACCGTGCCTTGGGCTTTGAAAACGACCTGCCGCTTAGGAAGGCCCTTCAACGCAGTTGGGGCCAAATCCTTAGGTAAAAAGCCGGGAAAATAAGGCTCCAGGCGATGGGGGAAGACCGGACGTGCCCAAAACCTGCGAAAGAGTATGTTCGATGGTTGTTGCCCTGTCAACCGACAAATAGTTGCAGCCTTTAGACGGATGCAAGGGCAAGTTAATCAAAGTCGTGGAGTTGCTGGTTCTCAGAAGGGTAGGTTGGCGAAAAATCGCCTTAACGCGCGTTGACCTCAGCCGTGGGATTCTGAATGCTATCGCTGGTTTCGTTATTTTTGTTGAATTGATTCCAGGTGTTTGGTGATTGCATCCAACCTCACTTCTCCCCAGTCTTGGTCCGATTCAATCTCATGGAAGATTGGCCCCCAAATTGGCATCTCTCGATCGCCTTGGGCGAGCGGTCCAGGTTTTTTCCCTTCAACGATTTGCTTTACACGCTGGTACGGGAACTTCCCGCCACTTCTTTGCGAGATCAGGGTCAAGTCGGGAACCGGATGCTTTAGGACAACTGCGTCTGGTCCATGTCCCCTTCCATCAACTCCATGACACATGGCGCAGCGGTATTGAAAAATCTTCGTTCCCTCGATGGTGTTATACGCCGATGAGGTTGTCCTATCCTGTGTCCAAGCTGCCGACAAGAGGATAGCCGGTAGAAAAGGCAGAAACAGAAGTAGCACTGACCATCGTTCTTGCGGGTGCATGCGTACCTCCACCCCAACCGTTTTTTCGGTTAAGGACGTGCGGAGAAACTCCTTCGTCGCCTGCTGCGAGTGCATCCAAAATGGCGGGAACTACTCTTTCGCGGAGGCGAGACTTAATTCGAGACCCTTTAATGCTGCCCCGGAAACTGCGTCATGTCAGTGACAAGGGTCACAACTCTGCTGGCTAGTGATTGGCAGGCCGCCACAACTGTCGCAAAATCGCGGTTACACTCATTGGCAGGTCAATGAGCGCTATTACCCCTGCTTCCCCCCCGACCATGCTTTACTTCAGGCTGAAGGCGTAAACTTTTCGATCGTCCGAGCCCACATAAAGGACGCCATTCACAACCACTGGCGAGGAAAGGACGTCGCCGCCGGTCCGGTAACTCCACAACTTGGCGCCGGTCGTGGCGTTCAGAGCATAGACATTGTTGTCTTCCGAGCCGACGTACACCACGCCATTGGCCACGGCGGGCGAGGAGCGCACCGCTTCGCTGCCCGTGCGGTAACTCCATTTCCGGTGGAGGTTTCCGACATTATTGACGTTGAGCACACTCTCATAAGGGTTGAAGCGCTGCATGTTCGGGCTGTGGAACTCGCTCCAATTTGTGCTGACCGCTGGCTGCTGACCCCATGCCATGGATACCAAGCACGCACAGAGAATCAAAACCAAGATGCTGATTCTTTTCATGACGAACCTCCAGATGAACTGAGCGGACGGAAATATGTTTCCCAGGCGAATTCGGGTCGTTCGCCTTCAGGAGGTGTTGCCGTCCCAGTGGGGAAGGCTCTCTCGGGAGCCTGCGGACGCAAGTGATGGTGCACCCAGGCCGTCGGCTTGTCAATGACATGGTCACATTGGATGTGGGGCGACCATCAAGAGTCACAACTGTTGAAATATCGCCATTTCATTGACCAGGCAGGAAGGCAATGCTGCCCAGAAACCCCCCAGTTTAGGTTTCTGGATGTGTCTGAATCTACGGAGGTCCCGGAAGATTTTGGACAGATCTGAACCAGGCGCCGAGGCTTGGTGGGACCTGTTGCACTATGATCCGCCGGCTACTGCAGCTTTGCGTACTCGGCTTTGGCTTCTTTCAGGATGGGGATGTCGGGGTCGGCGTTTTTCCAAAGCGCGAAGAATTTCTTGTAGGCATTGAGCGCGCGGACGCGCGCCGCGTCGGCGTCTGCGCCCCGTGCGTTTCCTGACTGCAAGGCATTGCCACGCGCAACGCCGATATAAGCGAGGGCTCCGGTCCAACAGTTCCACACGATTCCGCTGTGGTCGATGATTTTCTGAAATTCCGTGGCTGCAGCCGCGCCCTGTCCGGCAGCGAGGTAGGCCCGGCCGCGAACGTAGGTGGGATAGAGGCAGGAAAAATTATTGAGGAATGAAATCGCGCCGAATTCCAAGGGCGGGGTGGTGGCCTGGAGCGCGTCGAGCGCAACCGAGCTCTGCTTCCGATTGAGTGCCAACTGGGCGCGGATGGCGGGCAGCCAGAGTGCCTGCATCTGGGTGTCGAGCGGGAAACGCTTATCGAGATCCTGGGCAAGGGATTGAGCGTGCGCGGCATCGCCCGACATGGCGTAGGCGAGGGCGGCTTCCACTTGCGCGGCCTGGCTGTTGGGGGCGAGCTTGAGCGCGGCGGTCGCGGCGGTGCGGGCCTGGGCAAAGTTGCCGTATGCGGCTTCCTGGATGGCGGCGTTGAGCTGCCAGACAGCGCCGTTCTCCTTATTATCGGTCTTGATGGCGGACTCGACGGCGCGCAGGTTGAGTGCGCGGGCTTTTTGCAGGCGTCCGTAGTAGGCCTCGGTGTCGGTGGCGAGCGCGAGGCCGAAGGTCAGAAACTCGGGATGGTCTGCGATCCATTGTTGCTGTTCGGCCATGGCCGCGTCGTTCTGATCGAAGAACGCAATCGCATAGGAGGTGTAATGCATGGCAAAGTTGTCCATTGTTCTTGCCTGCATCTCCCGGATGATCTGGCGCGCCTGGTCGGTCTGCTGCAGGGCAAGCGTGAAGTTGGTGAGATCTTCGTAGGATTCCACGCTCTCGGGAGCAATCGCAATGGCCTGGCGGGTAACTTCAACTGCTTTCTGGTACAGGCCGAGCGGCGCGTAAACCACGCCGAGATTGGTGAGTCCGCCGAAGTCGCGCGGATAGTTGGCAACGAGTTCGGCGTAGGCTTCGGCGGCCTTGTCGAGTTCTCCGGTGACGTTCTGGTAGTAGTCGGCGGTGATGGCGAGCTTTTCGCGCTCGCTGGCGTGCCCGCGCAGCTGGTATGCCTTGGTGAGATAGTCGCTGGAGCGGCCGATTTCCGAGAGCGTGAAATAGTAATCGCCAATGGCGCGATAACCGGCAGCAAAATTCGGATCGAGTTCGATGGCACGCTCATAAAAAGGAGCAGCCGCGCCGGGGCCTTTTTCAACGTAGATTTTTTGGCCCATGCTGAGGGCCTTGAGCGCGTCGAGCGAACTAGTTGTGGCATCGACCAGAGGGACGTCGAAGCGCTGAACGGTGGCGAGCGATTCACCGAGCTGGCCGCGCAGGTTGGCGGCAGCTTTACCCAGCGTGTCGAGGACTTTTTCTTTGGAGGACGCGCTCAGCTGCTGCTGCGCGACGACGTCCCCGGTCCGGCAATTCACGGCTTTAAGCGCGAGGATGTATTCGCTGCCCAGGCTGGCGATCGCTCCGTCGATATACGCCTTGCTGCCGGTGCGCTGGCAGACTTCGCGAGCGATCCCGGGCGTGAGCGCAGCATCGGGCAGGCGTGTCATCAGCTTCAAGGTTGTGGCGACTTTTCTGGCGGGGAGCACATTCAGAAACGGCGACTGGTTGAGTGCGATGCTGAGCGCCGTTTTCAGCGAGTCGTCGAAAACCGGGTCGCGAGTGTTGTTAATGAAGTCGGCGAGAACGACGGTATCTTTGTCGGTTAGCGGTTCGATGCGATGGGCGTGATAATAAAGACCACCCGTGACCAGGGCGGCGGTGACGAGCGCGGCAGGAACGATGATCTTCCACAGTTTCTTCAGCGAAGATGCCCGGTCTTCTTTTGCCTGTTTCACCGGGCCGGAGCCGGGCGGCAGAATGCGGCCGCTCTCGGTGTCGCGCTTGACGCGCTGCAGATCGGTGCGCATGTCGGCAGCGTGTTGGTAGCGGAGATCGCGATCTTTCTCAAGCGCCTTCAGAATGATGGATTCGAGCGCCGCCGGAATTTCCGGAATGTGGTGCGAGGGTGCGATCGGCGTGGTATGCAGAATCGCGCCGCAGACTTCGCCGGGAGTCGATCCCGGGAACGGGCTTTTGCCGGTGGCCATTTCGTAAAGCACGACGCCGAAGGAAAATAAATCGGCGCGCGCGTCCAACGGCTTGCCCCGCATCTGCTCCGGCGACATGTAGGACACGGTGCCCATCATGGCGCCGGTCGTGGTGAGATTGGCGGCGTCGGAGCCGATGGAGAGAGTTTCGAGATTATCGCTGCTGCTGCCTGGAGTTCGAGGCTGGGGCATCTTGGCGAGGCCAAAATCCAAAATCTTGGCGTGGTTGCGCTTGGTGACGAAAATATTGGCGGGTTTGATGTCGCGGTGAACAATGCCTTCGCTGTGAGCGGCGTCGAGCGCGTCTGCGATCTCGATCCCGAGTGAGGCCGCCAGATCGCCGTCGAGGCGCCGCCCCGCGATTTTGTAGCGCAGCGTGATGCCGTCGAGAAATTCCATCACGATAAACGGGCGTCCTTCCTCCTGGCCGATCTCGTAAATGGTGCAGATATTGGGATGGTTCAACGCTGACGCTGCCTGGGCTTCGCGTTGGAAACGCGCCAACGCCTGCGGATCATTCGCGACGTCCTCGGGCAGAAACTTCAGAGCGACAAACCGGTGCAGGGTGATGTCCTCGGCTTTGTAAACGACACCCATCCCGCCGCCGCCCAGCTTTTCGACGATGCGATAGTGCGAGATGGTCTGCCCGATCACTGGAGCAGAATCCTACGTCTGTGCAATGGGCAAGTCAATGAAAGCCGTGGAGTTGGGAAGAGTTCAACGGGATTGTTGTTGTGACATCGCCATTGCACTCAAAAATCCCAGTTACAGGGTCAAAACGTGTGGTGGCCTGTTTTCAACAGTTGACTTCCGGTTAGCCCCTGACTCGGGCAAGGCCTGGCGCGATACCCACAACTCGGGCAAAACCTCGATTTGCACCTGTGATAACAGTGCTTTCTTCTGTGTCGGAGACATACAGTTCCCATCCGAGGGCCGGCGTCCCGCAATCGCATAATTGCCGAATGAGAGGCCCTGCGCCCGACTTGGAGGCACCTGGTCCGACTGTAAGTGCTTTGCTACGAGTGAGGGCGGCAAGAACGATTCATTTGCTAAACCGTTGTACGGGCTAACACCTGTACCGAGGGTTCGATTCCCTCCCTCTCCGCCATTCCTTTAGAAACATGATGTTGCGGGACATGGCTACCATAGGTGGCTAGCCGAATTCTTGGATGCACATCTGCTTCCCCGGAATTGAATCCGTCGATTATAAGCAGCTTCTCGTGGCAGCATTTTGGCGTCTGTTGCCGACCTGAATTTCCCGCGCTCCTCTCCTGCCGAAACTCACAGAGACCGAGCAAGAACTGCTTTCGCACTCCAAAACGGATACCCGCTTGAAACTGATTCGCTCGGCGGCAAACCCAGTTCTGCGAAGGTTGAAGGATAACGAAGAAATTCGCCCTCTGTCTGCCAATCGCAATGCGATCAAGGCGCTGGAACAGCGCGGACTCATCGGCCCCGGCAAAGGCCTAGACCCGTTCACTATCGCGTGGCGTTTGAAAAAGAAATAAATAGATTAGGCGTCTTCCTTACTTGGTTCTGGCAAGGTCATCGAGAGTAGAAGCCCCGATTAGGCAAAAGTTACTGGTCGTCGTCCGCCAGCAGACTGTTTCAACATCCAGAACTTCATTCCTGAAGCATGACCTGACAAAACCGCTGAAAACGGATGTGCCGGTACAATCTCGCAGTATCAAGTCTTGTGTTCCATTAGCATCGGGGAAAAAACGATTCAAAGCATACGAGACCGTTTTTGATACGCTCAATCCATCCGATGAGGAATGAGCATTCTTTGCGTGAAACGGCCTATTATCCTCTAAGAACAACCTGTAAGGAGCCCAAGAATGATTCGAAGAGTTGCTGTGCAAATTGGAATTCTCGTACTGCTTGCTTTCATCGTATGCAATGCATATTTCAGCGTCGGCTACCTAAAGCGAATGCAGAATATCGCCACGCTCACGCTGGAAAGCTCCGCCCTTCAAGCGGAACTCTCCGGTGTTCTGAAAGATTTGACCGATATGGAAACCGGTCAGCGTGGATTCCTGCTTACCGATAACCCCTCGTACTTGCAGCCCTACAATGATGCGAAGGGCAAGATCGAAAGCGATTTTTCGGATCTTCGGGCGGGGCTCGCCAAACGGACACAGACTGACCAATCGCTGGAGCCGCAGTTGGAGACTTTGGCTAAATCAAAGCAGACGGAGATGGAGCGCTCCATTAGTTTGCGCCAACAGGGATATCGCCTTCGCTCATTCAAACTGGTGGATACAAACGAGGGGGAGGGGTACATGAATGAGATTCGCCGCATCGTTTCCTCGCTATCGTCCACGGAAAGCAGCAATTTTGCAAGATTCGACAGCGAGAGGATTGCCGCACTGAAATATGCGGTGCGGGCGAGCATCGTGGCCAATTCCGTGTTGCTTGTACTGGCAGCATGCCTGTTCGGGCTGATGGCTCGCCATGCTCGGGGGCTCGCAAAAGAAGCAGCGCAAAGTAGAAAAGAATTAGTCGTGCGGGATTTGCAACTCGAAAGGCTAACGTCTGCCCTTTCCGGTCCACTGCATTCCCATATCAACACCATCAATACGACTCTTGGGTTGCTGCTGGAGAAATACGGGGGATTTCTCCCACGACATGGGCAGCAATATGCCGAACAAATCAAAGAAGCTGCAGCAAAAGTGGAGCGATTGCGACAAGATTTGGTTACCAGCCCAAGTTCCGAAAGTGAGGAGCAGGCAGCTTAATAATAGAGGCGGCTAGCCGCTGCTAGAGCACGCCTCCAGTCTTTATTGCCAGAACATTCAGAGCCATCTCCAGTTTCGTAATGGCAGCGCCGATTTCTGGATGCACTCCGATCTTCTCTTGCAGCGCCTTTAGAATCTGGTGAGCACTCCTAATATGCGCTTCTACCTCGGGTGGATTTGATTTGGGATTGCGTTCGCTCGGTGATTCCATGGCCACTGGCTCCCTTGTGTCGCTCAATTCTCCATGGTATCTCTCCTCTTATTCTACGCATTCGACACCATCGAGAGTGGGTTTGGGATGACAACAGACACCCGTTCTGCCACGGACCGCGCATCGGCAGCAACTTGTTCGGCGTCAAACTCGTCAGCTAACTCCGCCAGTCCCATGAGGGCTGAATCTCCGTGAGAATTCTCAAGGGAGGCCTGCCGATCCTCGGGTGCGACCGATGCAAATCGAGGGGAAGCAGGCTTCTCAAGCATCGAGGTTTCTTTCGAGCCTGTCCTCATAGCTCATCCGTTGATGCTCTTATTCCATTCTGCACTTGGCTACGAAGCTGGAGAGCGCACTCCTTCCTGATGCACGTAGCGGATCACTTCCACCTCTGACATTGCGATCAAGCCTTCGTGTACCATTTCATCCAGAGCCGGAAGCAATTTGTTAATGTTCTGCTCAATGTCTATCACCGAAACCATGATGGGGCGATCGGAAGAACGCAGCAGATGCTTCTTATGAATGAGCGTACTTGCTCCGTAGCCCTCGATCCCGCGAAACACCGTGGCGCCGGCGATATCGAGTTCCCGGCACTTGGCTACGATGGCCTCGTAGAGTGGTTTACCGTGCCACTTGTCATCCTCGCCAAAATGGATGCGCAACATTTTGGCTTTGCCTTCAAGTTTCATAATCGTGTCTCCTGCCGCCGCTCGGCCTTCTCATAGTTATGCGTGTATTTGATGACGTCCGCGTCGGATAGCACGACCAAACCCTGCTTCACCATTTGGTCAAGAATCGGCATAAAGGCCTTCAGTTTTTCCTCCGTATCCACCACGGACAGCAGGATGGGCCGATCATGGGAAAGGCTCAGGGCGGCGTCCTTGTGAATTCTCCGATTGGCACCATAACCGAGAATCCCGCGGTAAACCGTAACGCCGGCAATGTCGTTGGATCGCAGACCATCAACGATGGCTTCGTACAACGGCTTGCCATTCCACTTGTCGTTTTCACCGACGTAGATCCGCATCATCTTGGCTTTGCCCTCACTCTTCAGGGCAGGCACTTCAGGCGCAGGATGTTTTTGTTTCTTCTCGGCAGGTTTGACGATTGTGGTGTCGTGCATCTCAATCAGTCCGGCGCCTACCATGGCTTGCAGTTTGGGTAGTAACTCTTCGACTTTCTCCGCAGTTTCGATGAACTCGATCTTGACAGGCAGATGGACCGCCAGGTCGACGAGACTGGTGGTTTGCATGTGATGATCTGCCCCAAATCCAGCAATGCCACGCGTCACAGTTGCGCCCGATACGCCATGGAAAAAGAGAAAATCCAGGACAGCTGCATAGGCAGCGCTCCCGTGGTATTGCTGGTCCTCCGCCACATAAATGCCGACCTTCTTACCCGGCCCTGGTGTCAGCACATTTTCCTCCAGTCGTTAGAGTCCTCTTTGACCCACCAAAAACTCGGCGGCACGACCCAAAAGACCTCGACTTTCATGGGATCGCCCTCCCCGCCATAACGCCACCCCACACCGCAACAAACCCAACCACCACGCTCAGCGCCACGTAAAGAAAACCCAAGCCGATCTGGCCGTCCTGGATAGTGCGCAATGTCTCATATTCGAAACTGGAGAAAGTCGTGTACCCTCCGATGAAGCCAATTGGGATTAGATATCGCCAGTTCGGGCTCCATTGAGTTCTGGCCGTTAATAAGGCAAAGACCAGACCGATCAGGAACGAACCTGTAATGTTAACCACAAGTGTCCCGTAGGGAAACCGCGTTCCCATTCTGCTGCCGATATAACCGCCCAGCCAGAAACGCAGCATCGAACCCAGACAACCTCCCACACCCACCATCACGTATTTCAGCAAGTTGCCTCGTTCCTTTCTTTTTCACACTGCGCTTTCACCAGACTTAGCGCCCACTCAGGAAGCCACAGCCGGCTCGGTTCGAGCGACCACCAAGCCCTCCGGATCACGACGAATGGCGCCTTCGGCTGGCGACCCATCATTGCCCACCAACCTCTCTACCTGAGCGCGGTAGCCGTTGGCGTTCCTCCTCACGATCGAAGATGAAATCCGTCGTCATGCGCTGCGCTAGACTGCTTTTCCAGCTCTTCGCTCCGCTTCAAGGCTCATACCCGCGTTGAGATCGCGACTGGGGTCAGGCCCGACCAGATTGAGGCCGTAATTCCAAGAGATCACTTAATTTTTACGGAACCTTTGCCGGGAACATGACTCCGCGACAAGGCCCGCTTGTCAGGAGTCATCAGCTGTTCCGGCTTAAGAGATGGGACAGCGGTTGACGGTGAACTCCTTCACCTTTTTGCGACGCCTTTAGTACAACAAATGACACGCACCCAAGTCAACGGCATTCAGCACAATCTTCGAACTTGATTTATCGGGACCGAATTAAGCTGCCGCGAAATGTGCGCGAAGATCGTCGGCAATGCGCTCTGGCGCTCGATCAACTGCCGCTTCCCAATGCAACCGCTCCATGTGCATTGCGTCGCTCCGATAATAAGGGAGCATGGCCGTGCGAGTGATCATCGACAGATGGACGCGCCAACCGCGAGAGGCCTTCAGCGGACCCGAATAGAGCGCCAAGTTAAAGCTGTTGTACCCGATCAATTCGTACCACTGGAGGACGCGCGCGATACCGGCGGAAAGTGAATTCAGGTCGTCATCCGTGAGCTCGAGAATGGTTTCGCAGCCCGAAACGACTGCCCTCACCTCATTGAAGCCGATGGGAGCGAAAGCTGTAATCCACGTGGTCCGGCCAATCCGCGCCATAAACCGCAGCTCTCGGGCTTCTTCGGTTTCCACCAAGTCTTCCCAATACGACCGGCCATGGGCAGTCCAATAAGCGATGCTGGCCTCAAGCTGCAACCGCATGAGCGTTGTCGGGTGAGGATCGAGATACACTTGCGCATGCGGATGGGACAGCGATCCGCCGGACGGATACAAATAATTTATGTTGTAGGCGCAGTTCTCGGCTCTCGGATCGAAACCATGCACTTTGCGGATGTAATCTACAGCAACTGAGAGGTTGTCAAACAGTCGTTGAGACGTGAACCCGTCCAATGCAAGCCAATGCCGTTGCGACACAACCGCGACTGCAGCATACTGAGAGTAAGGAACGAGGTTGGGAAACAACACCGACTCTCCCCGCTCCAGGCGTCCGCCCTGATGAATTGCCTCCAGCACTGTGGGAGTGACCCTGCTGAGTCGATCTGGGCAGAACGGGCAGTTCGGGTTCGGAGCTTGAAGAGGAGCTAGTGCGTCCTCATCAGCCTTCGAGAGTCCGACACCTTCGGCAATACGCGACGAGGTTCCCAGCAGCGGGTCGAACCGGACTTCCAGAGACTTCATCATCTCTGATCCATCGGGGGAGAGAAACCTGGCCGCAATTTGCTCTGAGTGAAACCGGATGGGGCTGATCTCGTCTTCTCGGTTTACGGCAAAAGCCGGGTCCAAGGAACTCCTCCCTTAACTCTGAATTACGCCGTGCGGTCTGCAAACTGTGACAGAATGTTCTCACATCTCGCAGACGATCGCCCCTTTTTCTGGAGGCCTCCCTGGTTGATTGTCTCTCTTGCCGAATCGTAAGGGGAGAGCAGTCTTCAAGTGAGGTCTCTGGGGATGCGCGGGTTTATGCCTTCGAGGACGTCAGCTCGGAGTGTAGCTTTTCCTGGGACGACGTAAGACCACAATCGATCTTGGAGCCAGTAGGTATTTCGTCCGCTCTAAAGGGATTCCGTCGTCCGAAAAGTCATCTGGACTGGGCAAAGCGGTGTCCACGATTCTCTTCCACTCCTGTGCTGTTCCCTCCTGTACATTGAATTCCAACTCTTCCCAGTACGAATTGATCATTGCGTAGATGTCGTCATCATCTTGAGAAGCGCCGTGCAGGCAGAATGCCAAGCTGTGCGAGTCGTGGGAGAAATCGACCGTGGGGCCGACGCCGTACCAGGAAACATCTTCCCGCCAGAACCTGCTCCGGCTCAACGAGGGATGATTTCTTCGGAACCCAATCATCTTCTTGAAGAACTGGAAAATGTCGTTATTGGATCGGAGTTGACTCCAATCCAGCCATCCAATTTCGTTATCCTGGTTATAGGGATTATTGTTGCCAAATTGGGTATTCAGGAACTCGTCCCCGGCCCGAAACATCGGCGTACCGTTGGATAAAAAGAGCATACAGCAGAAATTCTTTACTTGCTTCCGGCGCAACGCGAGCACTGCCGGGGAGAGAGCTTTATCCCCCTCCTGTCCGCAATTCCAACTGTAGTTCGCGTCAGTACCGTCCTGATTATTATTTCCGTTTTGCCAATTGTGTTTGCGGTCATACGAGACAAGATCGTAGAGCGTGAAGCCGTCGTGGGAGGTTACATAATTCACGCTCTGGAACGCGTGATAAGCGTCGACGCGGCTGTCTGGAAACAAGTCGTCGCTGCCGTAGATACGTCGCATGACCTCGGGAACCATGCCTGCGTCGCCCTTAACAAACCGGCGAATATCGTCGCGAAACCGTCCGTTCCACTGGAGCCAAGTCAGGCCCGGGAATCCGCGCCCGAGCTGATAAGCGACTGTGTCCCAAGGTTCAGCGATCAAACGCACGGGGCCTAATTCCGGGTCTGCGGCAATTTCACTAAAGATGGGCGCTTCGCCCCAGTTGAGAGATCCGTCTGCGTTGCGGCTGAATACCGACGCCAGATCGAAGCGGAATCCGTCGATGTGCATCCCTCGCTTCCAATAACGCAGACTATCAATCACCATCTTGCGCACATGTGCCTGGCCGAAATTCAAGGTGTTGCCGGTGCCGGAGTAATTGGCGTAGGGGTTTGCCGGATCGGAGGAAAGCATGTAATAAGCGGCGCTGTCGAAACCCTTGTAGCTGTAGATCGGCCCTTTGTAGTCGCCCTCGCAAGTGTGGTTGTATACGACATCCAGCACCACATCGATATCAGCCTGATGAAAAGCCTTAACCATGTTCTTAAATTCAAGGTGCTGCTCATCCCCACGGTGTGAGCTCGCGTACTGAGCATGCGGCGTGAAGAAATTCAAAGGCATGTAACCCCAGTAGTCGCCTTCTTGTGGATCACGCTGAAAAACCGGCATCAGTTCGACAATCGTCACCCCGAGTTCCTTTAAATAGGGGATCTTTTCCACGAGACCGGCGTATGTGCCGGCACGGGATGGGTCGACACCCGAGTTTGGGTTCTTCGTGAAACCTCTCACGTGAAGTTCGTAGATGACCGCATCCGACTCATGATACGTAGGCCGAGCCCTCGACCAGTCAAATATCGATCGGTGATCAATCAGCACTCCCAAAGGCGCGCGGCCTGCATTGGATCCTTCTCGCATGGCTAAGTTGCGATCAAAACCGGGTGGGAAGAAAATGCACTTCGCATACGGATCGAGGAGAACCTTCTGCGGGTCGAAGCTATGGAGTTGGGGAATCGTCTCTCCTGATACGGAATATGCGTAATAGCGAGCCTCAGTAATTTTCGTGACCGGGACGCGGCAGTGCCAAATCCGCCCCGACTTGTTGTGCAAAAAATCCAGTTGAAGCCGCAGAAGAGGATTCACTAGATCGGCTGGAGAATAGAGCAACAGAGTGACGCTCTCCGCATGTTCGGAATGAACTGCGAAGTTGAACGCTTGTTCCTCTTCGATCCACTTGACGCCAAGGGGCAAAGGGTTGCCCTCAGCCTGCTCCCATGTCGGACGACTGGTAGCGCGATGTTCGAGCGGAAAGGGCGGAACATTCGTGAGCCCGCCATTGCCGCTCATGTACGTTCATCCTGGTTAGGATCGACTGCGGACGAACCCAGCGCATTATTCACCATCTCCTCCGCCTCGCGAAGGATGGCTTTCAGATGGGCCTGGCTCTTGAAACTCTCGGCGTAGATCTTATAAATGTTTTCGGTACCGGAGGGTCGCGCAGCAAACCAACCGCTCTCCGCAACAACTTTCAGGCCGCCGATTGGGGCATCGTTGCCCGGGGCTTTGGTCAGCTTGGCGGTGATTGGCTCGCCCGCTAGGTCTGACTCCTTTACCACGTCCGGGGTAAGTTTTTCCAACTTTGCTTTCTGCTCGGGCGTGGCGGGCGCGTCGATGCGCGTGTAGTACGGGACGCCGAACTCCGCCGTCAGTTCGCGGTAATGTTCTCCGGGATTCTTGCCTGTGCGCGCTGTAATCTCCGCCGCCAGCAAGTCCATGATCGGCCCGTCCTTATCGGTCGTCCATACTGTACCGTCAAGACGAAGAAAACTGGCTCCAGCGCTTTCTTCTCCTCCGAAGCAATACGAGCCATCGACTAGGCCCGGCACAAACCACTTGAAACCCACCGGCACTTCGCAGAGCTTGTGGCCGAGCTTTTTGACGACCCGGTCAATCATGCTGCTGCTCACCAGCGTCTTTCCCACTGCAACTGTATTACTCCACTGAGGCCGGTGCGTAAGCAAATATCGGATGGCAACGCCGAGGTAATGATTCGGGTTCATCAAACCCGCTACCGGAGTTACGATCCCGTGCCGATCAGCGTCGGTATCGTTCCCGAATGCCACTTGGTACTGATCTTTTAAGGCGACTAACCTTGCCATCGCATAGGGACTCGAACAGTCCATGCGAATTTTGCCGTCGTGGTCAACGGTCATAAACGAAAATGTCGGGTCCACTATTGGATTGGTGACGACGATGTCCAGCCCGTAAATCGAGTTGATCGGTTCCCAATAGGGCAGCGATGCTCCGCCTAATGGGTCAATACCTAGTTTCAGGTGGGCGCCGCGAATTGCATCCAGGTCAACGACATTTTTGAGATCATGAACATATGGCAGGACGAAATCTTCCTGGTGAGTAGTCGCGGACCGGATCGCCTTAGCAAACGGAATTCGCTTGACCCCTGCATTCTCTGCTCGCAACAATTCGTTCGCACGATTCTGTACCCAGCGGGTC
Organism: uncultured Acidobacteriaceae bacterium; assembly: GCA_963702775.1. GTDB lineage: Bacteria > Acidobacteriota > Terriglobia > Terriglobales > Acidobacteriaceae > Sulfotelmatobacter. Next base: position 1,667,361 of record CAVPDX010000004.1, on the reverse strand, counting down.
ACGTCGGTATCGGCCGGGCCGCCGTTGGTCGGGTTGTATTTGAAGCCTCCATCCTCCGGCGGATTGTGCGATGGCGTAATCACGATGCCGTCGGCGAGATGGTCTTTCTGACTGCGGCTACGGTTGTAAACCAGGATCGCTCGCGAGATGACCGGCGTCGGAGTTATCCCGTCGTCTTGCTGAATGATCGTGTCCACGTTGTTTGCCGCCAGCACTTCGAGGGCAGTGCGCTGCGCAGGCTCCGAGACTGCGTGGGTGTCTTTCCCCATATAGAGCGGGCCGTCGGTACCCTGCTGGTGCCGGTATTCGCAGATCGCCTGGGTAATTGCGAGGATGTGCGCTTCGTTAAATGTGCCGCGAAGGGGCGAGCCACGGTGCCCGCTGGTGCCGAAGCTGACTAGCTGGTTGGGATCATCCAAGTCGGGACGCCGATCGAAATATTCTTTCTGCAAGCGAGCCACGTCTACCAGCAACTCCTTCGGCGCTGGTTTGCCTGCCAGCGGCGAAATGTTAGGTTCGCCTGTCAGGGACTGGGTTTCTAGAGTACCGGGCATGGTTCCACCTTCCAAATCTCGCTCGCGTATTCCGCAATCGAGCGATCGCTCGAAAACTTCCCGGAGCTGGCGATGTTCAAGATTGCTTTCTGCGCCCATGCGCCGGGTTCGCCATAAAGCGCGCCGAGCCGGTCTTGTGCCTTGCAATACGAGGTCAAGTCCGCCAGATTCATATAGTGATCGCCCTGCGTGAGAAGTGTATCGCGCAAGGGAGCGAACACTCCTGGTTCGTTGCGGCTGAAGTGGTCAGAGAAAATCAAATCCAGAGCGGCCCGCGTCTCCGGCTCATGTTCATAGTGCCAGTTCGGGTTGTACCAGGCGCGGCTGTTCTCGACTTGCTCCACGGTGAGCCCGAACAGGAACATGTTCTCTTCTCCGGCTTCTTCCGCCATTTCGATGGTCGCACCGTCGCGGGTTCCGACGGTTAAGGCTCCATTCATCATAAATTTCATGTTGCTGGTGCCGCTGGCCTCGTAGCCGGCCGTCGAGATCTGGTTGGAGACATCGCTGGCTGGAATCAGCCGTTCCGCCAACGATACGTTGTACTCAGGGAGAAAGATGACGTTGAGCCGGCCGCGCGCCACCGGGTCGGCGTCAATCGTGCCCGCCAGGTTGTTGATGAACTTTATGATGAGCTTGGCCAGCGTGTAAGCTGGCGCCGCTTTACCAGCGAAGAAAAATGTCCGAGGCACTATCTTCATACCGGGATTTTCCCGCAGCCGGTTATAAACAATCACAATCCGCAGCGCATTCATCAATTGCCTTTTATATTCGTGAATACGCTTGATGTGGCAGTCGAAGATGGTATCCGGGTCGACGATACGCCCCGACGTTGACTTGAGCCAATTGGCAAACTGCGCTTTGGCCTCTCGTTTTGATCTGAGAAAGCGCTCGCGAGCATTGGAATCCTCCGCGAATGGCTTGAGCTGTTTGAGCAGGCTAAGATCCTTGATCCAGCGATCTCCGATGACTTGCGTGATCTCGCGGGCCAGCGCGGAATTGGCCTCAAGCAACCAGCGCCGGGGCGTCACTCCGTTTGTCTTGTTGCTGAAACGCTCGGGAAACATTTCCGCTAGATCTTTGACCGTCGTGGTTCGCAGTAGCTTGGAGTGGACCGCAGACACTCCGTTGGTACTATGCGAGCCAACAATAGCAAGGTTGGCCATCCGGATTTTGCGCGGGCTGGCTTCTTCCACCAGGCTCACGCGCTGCACGCGCCCCTCATCACCCGGGAAGCGAACCCGAACTTCATCGAGCAGCCGGCGGTTAATCTCGTAGATCAGCTCCAGGTGACGAGGAAGCAGTGTCTCAAACCACGCCACCGGCCATTTCTCCAGAGCCTCAGGCAGCAACGTGTGATTTGTGTACCCGAGCGTCCTCTTGGTCAGGTCCCAGGCTTGGTCCCATCCTAAGTGCACATCGTCGAGCAAGATTCGCATCAGTTCAGGAACCGACATGGAAGGATGCGTGTCATTGAGTTGAATTGCGGCTTTCTCGGGAAATTGTTCCCAATCCGAGTTGTGGCGCTGGAAACGGCGCACCAGGTCGGCCATCGAGCACGCGACCAGGAAATACTCCTGCAGAAAGCGCAGGCCCTGCCCTTTCGTCGTGGAATCGTCGGGATACAGCACGCGGGTAAGCGACTCCGCTTGGAGAGTTTCGCCGAGCGCCCCCACGAAGTCTCCGGTGTCAAACTTCTCTAAATCGAAATAATCGGGTGCCGCCGCGGCCCAGAGCCGGAGCGTGTTGATGGTCTTTCCGCCGTAGCCCACCACGGGACGATCAAACGGGATACCGATCAGGCTTGACGGCCGGTCGCGGATAACTTGAAAATTACCCTTTTGCAACTGGAATGAGACGTTGAGCCTGATTTCCACATTCTCGTGAAGCCGGCCAATCTCCCAGGGATCGCCGTAGCGGAGCCAGTTGTCGGGATTCTCTTTTTGCCAACCATCTATGATCGATTGTTTGAACATGCCGTACTCATAGCGGAGACCGTAGCCGGTGCCCGGGAGTTGCATGGTCGCCATCGAGTCGAGAAAGCACGCCGCGAGGCGGCCCAAGCCGCCGTTGCCCAGCCCAGCGTCGGGTTCCTGCTCGATCAATTCCAGCCAGTCAATACCATGTTCTTGAGCTGCATCCGGCAAAGGCGGATCTAGCAACAGGTTGGTGATGTTGTTGGCCAGCGAACGTCCGATGAGAAACTCCATGGACAGGTAATAGATGCGTTTGGCATTCTCTCGCTCATAAGTGTTCTTAGTCAGCACCCAGCGCTGTGCGAGAATGTCTCGCACCGAACGGGAGAATGCCTCAAAGCGCTCGCGCGCACTCGCTACTTTGGGATCGATCGCTCTGTCAAAAACGAGGTGCCGTTCATAAAAAGCGTTTTCAGTCCCGATAAACGGAGTCGATTCGCATCCGTAATGCTGGAAAATGTCTGAAACAGGGGGTTCACTGGTCGTCAGCGGCACGACCTTTGCCGAGCTTGGCCGCGCCACGCGATTGGTGCTCATAAGATGGTCCTTAGCTTTCTATGTTGCGGAACGGTTCGTGTTCAAGATTCAAAGCCATGGCAGTCAAGAGTACAGATCCTCGTCTGGCCCCAGCTCAATTCCCGAAGCCAACAGGTACGCACGCAGGGCCTTTTCGGCCGCGAACCAATCAATCTCCGGTGACCCAAGCGGACTGCCTCTTTTTTCCCAGTGCTGGTAGGCGAGTTTTTGCACCAGTTCATGACGATCCTCGCCATAAAAGTCGGTCAGTGGCTTGGGCCGTGCCATACGCGTACTCCTCTTGTCTTCGCGCGTTCTATTCTCAATAACTTCATACTTTTTGATTTAAGTGACTGCCTTCAGGGTGCTGCTTTTATTTGGCGAGGCATTCTTAGAGGAATCTCGGCCACCCTTTCCGGTCACTTTCTTACGGCGCTTGCCAATCGGCCAGTCGGCGGCGAAAATTGTTCGATTACGATGATTACGGAGGGTGGCTTGAATTCAGCAACCCAGAATCTCGCATCGAGTATGCAAAAGATGGCATCCGCTTTAATGCCGTGGCCCCCGGCGTTGTTGGATATACAAATGCACCGCAATGATCCCAAGGACTCGACATCGCGCCGACTATGAAAAAGCGCGGTCAAGGATGTTGTCGATGCCGTTCTTTACCCGGTACGGACAGGTCATGTTAGCGGAGAGTTGCTTTACGTGGATGGTGTCGCTCCGGCTTGTCGTTGGTAGCCGAAAGACTAGCCGATTTCGTTAAATTTATTAGCTTCTCGTCAAATTGAGGACTCAAGATGAACGATCAACAAAAGAAGGAGCAGTGTTCTGGAGTGCGAGATCAACAGATCCGTGCGGCACTCGATCAGCATTGGGCGGCGTCCGATGCCAATGATTTTGAAACAGAGCACCGCATCTATCACGAGGACGCGGTGCTGGACTACCCGCAGTCGGGCGAGCGAACCCGCGGTCGATGCAACATACAGAACCAACGCGCTAGTCAGCCGAGCAAAAAGCGGTTTACTGTACAACGAATCATTGGCGGCTGTGATCTTTGGGTCACCGAATTCATCCTGACCTATGACGGCAAGCCGTCCTTCACCGTGAGCATCATGGAGTTCATGGGCGACAAGGTTGCGCGAGAAACACAGTACTTTGCGGATCCATTTCCGGCTCCCGCATTTCGCGCTCAATGGGTCGAACGGATGGACGCATGATCTCGAGACGCGAGAATGGAGGGACAAGAGATGGATTGGAAATGGTTGGTCCAGTTTGCGCTGCAGGGAAGCAGTGATTTGGAACAATATGCCATCCTGCTGGTACGCGTTTCGATCGGGCTGTTCTTCGCCATGTCAGGGGGAAACAAATTGTTTGTCGCCGGCGGCACGAAACCTGTTTACGAAACGCTCGTTAAGGCCGAAGTCCCGTTCCCTCACCAGACGGCTTATTTTGTGGCGGGTGTCGAGTTCGTTGGCGGATCGTTGCTGACTGTGGGGTTTCTTTCGAGCCCGGCCAGCGTGGCTTTAATGATCGATATGATTGTCGCCACCCTGACCTCCGCGGTCTCTACCATTCCCAAAGGACTTTCGCCTCTTAACTGGCTCGACGATTTCCTCTACCTTCCGGAAGTCCTGTACGTGCTCTTCTTTATCTGGCTGATCTGCTCGGGTCCGGGAAAGTTCAGTGTCGATTACTGGCTCGCCGGGCAGCTACTGAGGTGATCGATCCGACGAAGCAGCTTGTTGCCAGAGTCAGGGCTTTGCGGGGAGCGGCTGCCAGAGTTCAATCTTATTGCCATCCAGGTCATAGATCCAGGCGAAGCGACCGTAGGATTCATCCATTCGTTTGGCGTCAATCTTTACTCCCTCTTGTTTTAAGCGGTCGAGCAAGGCATCCATATCGTCCACGATGTAATTGATCATGAAGGGTGCGGGGCTGGGATCGAGATACTTAGTGGAGGCGGGGAAAATAGTCCAAACTGTAACGTGTTCCTTTTGCGGGTCGTCGTGTTCGCGCCACGGAAGCATCGCGCCTTGGCCTTTGTCTGCGAGTCCAAGATGCATCGAATACCATTCGCGCATCTGATCACGGTTAGCGGATTTAAAAAACACACCGCCGATTCCAAGGATGCGCCCGCGCTGCTCTGTTTTGACGGGCGGCTTCGACTTTTCAGGTTGCGAAGATTTCACTTCCTGTCCTCCTATTGAGCGGGCCGAGATGAGCAACAGCGAGCCGAGCGCAATTGTGCTCCACGGAATGCCTTGCATGGGCGGGATTATACAAGGTTCGATTCGAATGGAGAAAACATTTCGCTCAGACTTCCTGATTGGCGTTCGCCGGTTGTATTTTTTGGTGGGCGGTCCTCGCAAACCCCTTTAAGAAGCGGACCCGATAACCGTTGGAAACGCCGAGAAGAGGGTCGAGGGCGATTTGAGTATACTGGCCGATCTCGATGAGGTAGCCGTCAGGATCACGGATGTAGCAGCGCCATTCCCAGCCGTGATTGTCTAATGGCTCGGTAAGAAAGAACGCTCCTTTGTCGCCCCATTGTTTGTAGCAGGCCCAGATGTCGGTGACACGCAAATTAAGGAAGGTATTTACTCTGTTCAGATCCGACGGTGTTTCGAGAGGGACCTCTGGTTCGTCGGGGAGTCGGGCCACCGCCGGAATTGAGAATGATCCACGTATTAGCCAGCTTGATGTAGCAGGGATTGTCTGGCTTGATCACCTTCCCGCCGAGAATTCGGACATAGAAGTCCTTCGATTTTTCCTGGTCCCTCACGGTAAAGAAGTGAGTAGCGAAGAAGCCTTCGTGTGCAATCGGCGTGTCAGGTAGATTCATGCGGTGCTTCCTGTTGTCGATAAATTAGGATGCGGCCGGAAACTCCTACGGTTTAAAGGAAGCGTTTCATCTGCTGGCTAACCTATATCGGGCGGCTAGTTTAGGAGCGATCCCAGTTGCGGCACAGCAATCTGCGTGTCACGAACAAATACCTGCAGGCAACATCTGAAGACCAAACGCGTGGCACAAGACAAATTGGTCGACGCTATTTTGCCGACGGGTATTTTGCCGAAGACAAACCTAATCCAATGAGCGCTGTTTGGAACGGTTTTCGGGTCGGACCATTCTCGTTCGGCGCTTATCGTGCCCTACATCCCCTGATTTGCCGGACGTTAGGTTTGTAAGTGCTTGAAAGAATTGGCGGGGACGACGGGACTCGAACCCGCGGCCTCTGCCGTGACAGGGCAGCGTTCTAACCAACTGAACTACGTCCCCAACTTGTTTTCATCGGGTTAGCGGGAAACCCTTGATTTTCCTGTCTATTCTTACTGTCAATAGAGTCGCCTGCGTCAACCGTTTCCACCCCATATAACCGAATTCCGGGGTTTCATCGACAGGAAATCGTAAGGAAGTACATCCACGAGTCCTGACGCAAGCCCTACGATCCGGAGCATCTGTCCATGCCCCAATGTGTAGATTGTAACAGAGCATCGTTGATCCGTCAGGCTTAGGCCCAAAAGCGGAGCGCGTTCTTGCCGAGGCGCGAGTACGAAATGAAAGCCAGCGCTCCTTGGCCAAGTGGTATGCGTTGGGCATACCATCTCTCTCTCGCGGGCACATTGTCCCGCATGACTATTGCGGGCATAACGTGGGTTTCCTGTTCTTTAGCCCTCGCCGATTCTCGAAAGTTCGGTGGTTCGCGCCCTTGGCGGAAGCCCTAATTTCACAATTTCTTGGTGGCGACGGCAGCAGCTTTCGTGACAATCCCACGACCCAGAAAACGGCTCCCTTTTCGGAAAGGAAATCCAAGTTTATAAGAAATCCGTCCGTTCGGACGATCCCCTGGCCGGCAGCCATTTCCACCATTCAAAAATAGCTGCAGGGTAGTCGATGACTTGTACTTTCAAGGACCCGCGTTTCACAATTGTACGATGCCCCATTGTGCGTGGTGCGCAGTGAATTCCGCAAGCTCAGCTTTGGTGAAGCTGATGTTAGAACGTTGTCGATTAGCGTCCCTGCCGTTGTTCTGGGTATGATTTTGAGTCTGAGAGACGCCGATGCCCAAGCGAAAGAAGTTCAGGAGGCTGTCCATGCACAGATCTCGTTTTCCTTATGCGCTGTTTTCCAGTTTATTGATCCTAATCCTCGGCTTACCGGCTCATTCTCAATCCAATGCGCAGCAAATTGTGGTCGACGCCTACGCAACCGCGACGCCGTTCCCACATTTTTGGGAACAGATGTTCGGCTCAGGACGGGCAGTTCTCAGCCTTCGCGAAAACTACCGGAAAGATTTGCGCGAAGTGAGAAAGGCTACTGATTTTCGCTACGTTCGATTCCACGCCATCTTCCATGATGAAGTTGGCGTGTACAAACAGGATGAACACGGGCAGCCGGTCTACAACTTTTCCTACGTGGATCAAATTTACGACGGGCTCCTCGCTGATGGAGTGCGGCCCTTCGTGGAACTCAGCTTCATGCCGAACGCCCTGGCGGCGCGCAACATGCCCCACCCCTTCTGGTACAAGCCCAACATTTCACCGCCCAAGGACTGGGAGAAGTGGGATGCCATGATCGCGCAGTTCGCCAAACATCTGATTGAACGGTACGGAATCGACGAGGTCGGCCAGTGGTATTTCGAGGTCTGGAATGAGCCCAATCTGGACTTTTGGGGCGGCGATCCGAAACAGCCCACCTACTGGGAGCTTTATGACCACACGGCAAGAGCCTTAAAAGCCGTGGATGCTCGATTGCGCGTCGGAGGGCCGGCATCAGCGCAGGCGGCATGGGCCGATGCTTTCATCGCACACTGCACGAAAGATCACGTTCCGGTAGATTTCGTTTCTTCGCACGTCTACGGCAACGACAAGGCCGAAGACGTGTTTGGCACGCATGAGGCAATCCCGCGCAACCAGATGGTGTGCCGCGCCGTGCGAAAGGTCCATGACCAGATCAAGGCTTCGTCGATGCCCCAGTTGCCATTGATCTGGACTGAGTTCAACGCCAGCTATAAGAACGAGCCAGACGTCACGGACTCAACCTACATGGGACCATGGATCGCAGATACGATCCGTCAATGTGATGGACTGGTCAAGATGATGTCGTACTGGACGTTCTCCGATGTATTCGAAGAACAGGGAGTGGTCAAGACGCCATTCTACGGTGGGTTCGGGCTGATCGCGGAAGACGATATCCCCAAGCCCGCTTTCGCCGCCTTTCAGTTGCTGCATCAGCTTGGTGACCAACGAATCGATTTGGATTCCGATTTAGCCCTCCTCACGCGCAGGAAAGACGGCACTCTAGTTCTGGCTGTTTGGAACTATGCTCCTCCAGCTTCGGGAGAAAGCCCGGGAGAAAATCCTCAAGGCAGTCCGGCAGGAAGCAGCAAAACTTTTTCCCTGGCGTTGAAAGGCACGAAGGCCAAGCATGCTGTGATTTTCCGCGTGGACGGCGACCACGGCGACGTTCGCCCGCTCTATGAAAAGATGGGGTCGCCGCGCTATCCTACACCCAAGCAGATTCAGGAACTGCGTCACGCAGCCGCGCTTCCTGCTCACGAGAAGCGCACTCTCGAGAATGGCAAGTTAACCCTTACCCTGCCCCCGCAAGGGTTGGCGATCATTGAGTTGAAGTAAAACCAGTCCCATAGAATGCGCGCTTTGGGTTTTGAGTATGAAGGCCCGATGGAGAAACTGGAGTTGAGGCGACGGATGAAAATACTCATGATGCGGCTTGGGGAGGTCGGCAAATCAAAGGTCACGCCGCTGCTGCTGGATCCCCAGAGGCAACCGCAGCCGGCAACCGCGCCACGATGAGCGTACCCTTGCCATTCGATTGGATGTCCAGGCTCCCGCCCAGTTGCCGGAGTCTCTCTCGCATGCCCCGGATTCCCACGCCGGGGGTGCCCGTCGAGGCCATCTCCACTTGCTTCTCGAACGGTATGCCCTTGCCTCGATCCTCAACTTCTACCCAAACTTGACCGTCAGATGCGGCGGCCATGCGAATCCTGGCTGTAGGGCTTTCCGAATGGCGATGTATATTCGTAAGGCACTCCTGCACAGTCCGGAAAATCGCCGTTTCCGACTCGCGTGGCAGACGCTCAAAATCCGGCGACACCTCAAAATCCACCTTAATCTTGCCACGCTGGGCGAATCCTTCTATATACCAACGGAGGGCCGAAACCAGTCCCGCCTCATCCAGCAGAGGCGGATGGAGCAGGTGGGAAATCGTGCGGACCTCTTGGCTGAGTTCCTGTACCAGAGCCGCACTGTCGCTGACCGTACTCGCAATCTTGGTAATGTGTTCGAGATCGGCTCCCACCGTGGCAAGGTTCATTCCCAGCGCCGCTAGCATCTGCCCTACGCTGTCGTGCAGCTCGCGGGCAATGCGCCGTCTCTCATCATCCTGCAGTTGCATCAAACGCGCCGATAGTTCTCGCAGGTTTTGATTGGTCCTGTCCAGTTCCGCAGTCCGTTGCCTCACCGCAACTTCAAGTTCTACTTGCGCCGCCGACAGTACCGCCTCACGGCGACGGCGGGCTTCTCCCATCACCACCAACACACTAGATGCTAGCAAGAAGACGAACATACCAGCGATCTGCGCCGTGCCGACGATACGAAAAGAATGTACTGGCGGGATAAACCAATATTTCGTTGCAATGAGCGTAAAGACCACACTAAGGATGGACGGGCCGACCCCGCAGTACCAGGCACAGAAGGCTATCGCAGGAAAAAGCGTTATGTACACCACGTGGTCGCCCAGAAAAGGGCTTAGTGCCAGGCCGACCAGTAGGGCCACTACTGTCGCCAACACAGCGATGACGTAGCGCATTCCGGTCGTATTCCAGATTTGGGTGGACAGCGAAGCTTTGGTCGCCATAGTTTCACCCGCCTTCTTGGCAAATCTACAAAGCCGGCTCAGAAAATGCCAAGTGTAGCCATGACGAAGCTGTCCATAATGTTATAACCAGAATCGTCAACAAAGTAGACTTTTTTCGGAAGAACTTGCCATCATGCCGGCCGTGGCCGAATCGAGTAAACACCACTAGGTCTGTTGTTTAGGTGCTGGTGCTGCGTTGAAGCCTCCCGGCAGGCTTACGCCGCATCCGAAGGCATCCTCATTTTCGCCTCCAGTTCGCGGATGCGCTGTTGCCGCTTGTAGTAGTCGCTTCGCTCTGCATTCGTCAGGCCAACATAGGCATCCAGTTCCAATGCCTCAACCTGCTTTCGGAGAAGGTCAAGAAACTCAGCCTCTAGATCTTCGAAGGAGTAATCCATGCGGCGTTTTCCTACCCGCCCGTTCTGGCAGAGGGTTCAAACTCGGATGCCTTAAGGTGACAGAAAGTTTGCCGTCTGTTCGTCAGAGGCACGATCACGACTCCATGAGAGGCCTGCGCCGAGTTTCTCGATGATGCGCAAGCGCGAGATGTTTGGTAGCGTTCTCGCTGCTCCAACGAAAAAAGTGAGAGCGCAAAATCTGCTCGCCTGCGCGCGGCGAGCGGCGGCTGAAACTGCCTCTCTGGTACACCTTTTCCTGTATTCGCTGCGTAGAATCTTCTGTAGCTTAAGCGCTATGGTCTGATTGCAACCGTTGCTTCCGATTTGCTCAGGGCAACTCCGACCGCCGGGTCCCACATCCGAGTTCGGACAGTTCCTTTACACTGAATCCTCAAACGTTGATCTTGGTGTCTGTCTCGCGAGAAATCTATGCCATTGATCGAGGCGCTACTCCTACTGTTGGTCTTGTCCAGGGTCCTGGGGAGATCGTTGCGCGCTTTTTGGGCAGCCTGCCATGATTGGCGAGATTGGGGCCGGTGTTTTACTCGGCCCCTCAGTTCTGCACTACATCCACTTCACCGTCGTAAAAGTGCAGTACGGCATCGTACGCATCCTTCTTGCCTGCGATTGCGCCGCTGTGCCGGAAACCTGACAGGAAGTCACCGCCCCCGACTGCGCTACGTATCTTCTGGCGTATAAGGTCCACAATCTGATTCAGCCCTGAAATCAAGCCAGCGGAATGTTCCGACTCGGAAAGTAGTTGCGAGCATCGGCCGATTGTTACAGTTGCCACGCGGCCCATGCGGCCGTGGACACGACATTCGTCCAGTTCTATCCAACTCTGTTACCGATCGCCAAGAGTAAGGGCGCACTCAGCGCCGCGTACCAGAAGGAGATTGGAACACCCGCACAAGAGTAGCCTTTTGATGTCGGACGATTGGTGAAGTCCAACATCTGTTCTGGTGGTCACGACAGTCCGTCTTGTCAATTCCCTCGTTGATTCGCCCTAACATGCACCCCAGGCTCCGGCAACGAACTGGCCTAGACTAAGGGTTCCGGGTGTCTTCGGCAAACCTTACCTTAGCGGATTATGTAAGAGTTGCCCCTGACTCGGGCAAGGCCTGTCAAACGTTGATCTTTCCCCGCAAGCAGTAGGACCTAACCCCACCATGGGTGCGATAATCTCGGTAACGAATCCTCCTGCAACTTATGAAGCGCCACGTCCTCATGTACGGGTTGATCGGTGGAATCTTGATTGCTCTGCTCCGGTGGACCGAGTATCGGTTCCTGGTTGTCGAACATTCCATCGAAATCTACGGCGGACTGATCGCCGCGACCTTTGCCATTCTTGGCATCTGGCTTGGCCTCAAGCTGACAGCAAAACGCCAGACAATTGTTGTGAGGGAGGTCCCCGTCCCTGCCGAGGGACCGTTCATCCCTGACGAAAGAAAACGTGACGACCTCCATATCACTCGCCGTGAGCTGGAGATCCTTGAACTGATCGCCCAGGGTCTGAGCAACCGCGAAATCGCCGAGAAGCTTTTTGTGAGCGAGAGCACGGTGAAGACCCATTCCAGCCGTGTTTTCGACAAACTTGGGGCGAAACGAAGAACGCAAGCGGTGCAACTCGGCAAGGAATTCGGCCTTCTCCCCTGATTTACTCGTGCACAAGCACGGTTCGCGCCAATAACCATTCCCCCAAACGAATGATTTTTCTCTCCGCCGCCAAAATCAGCCAAAAGGATGACGACACCGACCCCGCCTGATGCGGTATGTTCGACCCGGTCAACGCTTCAATACGAGCGAACCTGAAGTTCATGAAAACATGAAGTTTGTGAAACATGAACTTCTTGAAAAAAGGAGCGAACATGAAGTCTCTGAATTCGATGAAGGTCTTTGTCGTGGGTACTCTGTCGATCGGCTTGTTTTCAAGCACTGCGCTCATTCCCGCAACCGCCCAGGAACTCCCCCGGGTCTACGACGCCTCCATGCCACGTGACCAGCAGATCACACTCGCTGAAAGCGCCGCCCCGGCCGAGGTATCCAGGAAAGCCACAGTTTATGTTCTCGGCCCCAAAGGCTACGAGAAAGCGCGCGAAGGCACTAACGGCTTCAGCTGTTTTGTTGGCCGGCATTTCGTAAAGCCCGCAGAAACAACCCAGCCAGAAACAACCATCGAGCCGCAGTGCTTCGACGCCGAAGGCAGCCGCACTCTCTTGCTTGTCTACCTGCACGGTGAAGAGCTGCGCACAAACGGCAAGTCCGAGGCCGAAATCAAGGCAGACGTCACCAACGGATATAAGGAAGGCCGTTACCAGTATCCCAGCAAACCGGGATTCCTCTACATGATGTCCAGCCGGAACCGCTTGCGCGCGATCCCTGAGCACGGCACTGGCATTTTCCCTCCGCACTTGATGTTTTATGCGCCGAACATGACACGCGAGAAGTTCAATCCGCTCCACTGCGGCGGTGTCGAACTCCAGATTGCGTAGCAGACTGGTGTAGTGTCAGGCTGCGTCTTTGAACAGCCGCATCGAGTTTCAGTTTCCGCTTCTTGGACTAACGTGCCGCAGATTCCTCGTGCTTCACGCTCCTTCCGGGCCTCTTTTGCTTGAACTTCCTTGAGTTCTTCAGCGGCACGTTTTGCCTCTTTTTCTGCCTCAGCCCGTTCCAACAGCAATTCACGGATAGGCTGTTGATCCGTATCCGAAAGTTCCAGAAAGTGAATCCCCGGAAACAACTCCTCCGTCAATGTACAAAGTTCACGATTTTCAGGGTGCAACCGAAACGTGGTTTTTTCCAATTTCGAGTATGTGCGAACGGGCCTATCACGGAGGAATGGCTTCTCTGACTTGACGATTTTCGGCTTGGGAGGCAACCGCTTTGGCTGCTGCTTCCAAGCCTCGGGAATGTTAAGCATCCATGACGCGACCGTCGCGGTTGGTGACTTAGGTGACGACGCTGGTTGCTGAGCAGCCTGTTGTAAGCCACCGGCTCGCTCGGACGCAATAAGAATGACCACAGGAAGCAGCTTTTTGTAATTTGGGCTCCCGAGCTTGCGGATCGTGTAGAGACCTAAGGCGGCCCAGCCTACTGGTCCTATGACTAGTGAGATGACCAACGAGAGTCCTGTAAAGGCTCCGAAGCCGAGCCCTAAGCCCAAAGCCGAATTGAGTGCCCCCAGCAGCGTTGAACCCAGTACGTACACGCCAAACCCCGACAGTTGTGCTGCCGCAAGGCCCGCAAATCCAACGAGTTCCTTCTTTACTGATGGGCCGAACTGCTCCGCAACTCTCGCCATCAGTTCTTCACGCTGTTCTGCCGTCATTCGAGCCAACGCATCCGTCCATAATTTTTCGAGAAGTCCTATTTCCATTTCTGCGGTGCTTGCTCCAGCGGCAACGTTGACACCCAGTTGTTCGGCCAAGTCAGTGACGATTTGGAAATAACTCTTGCCGTTCCCTAAGGCATAGGAAAAGATCGGAGTACCGACCCACGAAATGTGCTCTTCCAGATCGGGGCGGTGCGCGTTTAGCCAGTCGAGACGCTCTTCGCCGTCCAACTGCGACAAGGCTTTCGCAGGCGAACGCGATACCAGAGGATTCCAGTTTAGATGCTTGGCAATTTGATTCAACGTTTCAGCGCGAAGAGTATGAAATATGGGATCGCTGTTCATAGGTTTTTCTGTCGATCTCCTCCACTGCGGCATTCACCGCGTGAGTTGTGCTTGAAATCTTCTGAACATCGCTCGCGACGGCACGATGTCAGCCAAACACTTCAGGAGTGCGTTGTCGAATACAGTCCACGAAATACCTGATGGATTCGGGCCACAGGAGGGCAGCGTTTGTGGGGCTTGCAGGAGGTGCGGCCCATTTCCCAGTTAGCTTTCCATCCGAAACACTGCCGCCAAGGTAGAGGAACTCGTAGATCGGCCCTTCCCGTTTCTCGTCGTCGATAAAGAAATCATTGCGATCAATTGCCTTCGGATCAACGTCCACGAATAAACCGCTCAGATGGACGAGGATCGGTGTCCATTCGTTGTCCGAATAGCCCCAGACATCCAACACCTCGTAAAGAGAAAGATTTGTTTTCCTCTGCTTAGGCTTCAGGTCGATGACGAGAGTAGAGCCTCGGATGTCAGTTTTGTCTAATTCAGTTTGGACACCTAAGTGCCACTTGTAAGGCTCGCCCTGAGAAGCTGACATCTGCTTGCTCAGGAGCCACGGTATGAATCCTTCGTTGCATCCGAACAGAGATACCTGTTCAACGGATTGGAAGCGATCTTTGCCATTCAATCGTTGCTTCTTGTATCGTGCGTACATGAAGACCTCCGCGACGAACTCGCCAAGATTAGCATCTACTGCGATTTTCGATAAGTCACCCAGATTTAGGAAGGGAAATAGCGAAAGCGAAGGTATTCGGCGTAATCGGTGCCCTTGACGAGTGGTAGAAGGCGTGCAAAGAGTTCTTGATAGGTCATGCTGCGAAAAGAAACCTCACAAGACACGATCTGCCGAAACCTCTCAATTTCTTTTCTGTGGGTCTCGGCAGCATCGCTGCCCCTCACGTCGTACCAGAGATACAGCAAATTGAAGCCGTCAACCTTGTGAGTTTTCGACAAGCCTAGAATGTGCTTGAGCAACTGTGCGGCGTCAAGACAACTGAACTCTTCCGAATTATTGAGGAGGTTGGCTAGGCCGCGACACTGTTGTAGCCCATCCCAAAGACCGCTCCCTTTGAAATACGACGGTGCAAATCCTTTGTGCTCTCGCTCCTCGTAAGGCTCCGTGAATTTACTTTCGATGGCTGTGACGTGTGCAGTGGGATCATCCTTGCGTCGGAATACTGTTTTGGTTCAGCGTGAAATGGAGAAGGGGCGTTCTCCGTTAGTGTAGATTCCGCCCCTTCGGGGCGGGAATTTTCAAGGCATGGGGGTCTATCGTCCGATGACCGTTTCCGTTCAGTGCACAGCGCGAGAAGATTGGCTCCCGCGCTGCTAAGCATCGGCTCGATGAGCCCCACCAGGTTATCCCTTAGCATGGTTGCCTCCCGGCAGAGCCCGCTTCCGTTTCACCCGGCGAGGTCATTGTAGCTGCGGTAGAAGAGTAGTGCAAATCTTAAAGACGACGTCTGTTGCCGGCGAAGTTGTCGCTGCCTACGAGCTTGTTCTAACTTGCGATTGCGAGCCGCGTGGATCTCGGCCTGTCGTCCGGCTAGCCTGTCCTGCGGCGTCACATAGCCGATCGCGCTGTGCAGTCGCACTGTGTTGTAGTGATCGACGTAGTTTTGAATCAAGCGGCGGCATCGTCCAGCGTCAACGGAGTAAGTGGCCGGATACACTCCCGTTTGAGCGACTTATGCCAGCGTTCGATCTTCCCGTTCGACTGCGGGTAGAACGGCGAGGTGCGCACGTGCGTCATGCCCGAGATGCGAATGAACTCCTTGAAGTCCCGCGCGATAAACTGCGGTCCGTTGTCGGAGATGATCCGCGGCTTAGCCCCGGGGTACCTCTCCTTGGCTCGTTCCAGAATCATCTCAATGTCCGCTTCCTTCATCGACTCCCGCAGATCCCAATGCACCAGAAAACGGCTGCATCCATCCAGCACGCTGCACAGGTAATAGAACGTGCCCGACAGGTTGATATAGGAAACATCGACATGCCAGTGCTGGTGCGGCGCGAGCGGCTGTTCGAAGCCGGTGCCCTTGCGTGACGGCTTCGCTTTCCAGCGCGACAGCAGTCCCGCTTGTTTCAGCACGCGCCATACGCTCGCCGGACTCACCGCCACCACATCGTGATCTAACATCATGAACGTGAGTCGGCGATAGCCTTCCAACGTATTCTTCAGATGGAAACTCACGATCGCTTCCTTCTCCCACGGCTCCAACCAGAAGTCTCGGGGTACCCAACCGTTGTGCTCATTGACGCGTCCATAGCGCTGCCGCCAGTCGTCAGAACTTGCTCACGGTAACGCTCAGCCACGCAATGAATCGGCCGACGCTGATCTCTGTCTTCTCCGACCAGCGCCGGACAAAATCCACCACCTGATCCCGCACATCGTGTGGCACCCAGGTCGCGGTCAGAGTTACCCAAGGCTTTTTTTTAACGCGATGTGCTCCGCCATCAGCTCGGCCAGGACCTCGTCCTTGGTCTGCGCCTTCTTCTCCAAGAACTCAATCCGCTTCTGTTTCTCCTCCGCCTGGCGGCGAGGACGCTCCGCCGAGTGGAAGGCGGCCGCGCCGTTCTCGAAGAACTCTTTTTGCCAGCGGTAGAACACGGTGGGTTGCAGCCCCAGTTCCTCACACAGATCGGAAACCGGGACCTTGTCTAAAAGATGGCGCCGCAGAATGGCCACCTTCTCCTCAGCAGTGTAGTGCTTGCGCTCTTTTTTCATACGTTCGCTCCGCTATCTTAACGGACGAACGCGTTCTCCATTTCCAGCTGAGGCGGGACAATACCACATCGAGGTTCGGAGGGTTGCCCCTCAATCCCGTGCTGAATTTTCTGCTCAAAGGCAAGGTCGTCCACTTCTTCCGCAATCTGAAGAGCACTCAGAACAGGTGCGAGGGGCCGACCCTGCCAGTAATCAAAAATGTTGCACACCAACGCTGAAGAAGAACGCAGGGAAAACATCTTGCCGCGTTGTCCATCTCGCCCTAGCTCGTCCCCGTCCCCGCGCTCGTATTGGCTGCGCGTCTTCGGATTCAGCGGTTGATAGAGATTGGCATCCAGTGCGACCACGGAGTCTCCGTCCCGCTGGACATTGCGGGCGTCGGCCCACCAACGCTGCTGTTCCTTGATCCTCAAGAGCGTTTGAGACTTGTCCATCGAAAATCTGCCTAGCCATACGTCGAGTGTGCCGTGATCCTTAATCCACTGCAACAGACCGACCAGACACGTTGTCGAGCACCTTGGTGCGAGAAGAGTTCCAGCCTCTATTCACATACTGTGAGGGGTTTACCAACGCGAGCGATCTGGGCGAATGCACCGAATGCCTCAGCAAAGCAAGTGCGCTGACGATATTGAAATTGGGGATGTGCCATCCAAAGAATATCTGGGTGTACTCGCGGTCCATCGGCACAACAAGTTCGGGAAGCACGTGGTGGAGGGCTTTCGTGACAGGGACTAGAGTGGCTATGTTCTCAACGATTGGCATTTGCGACTGCAATCCCACAGCGTGTCTATAGTGGCACCTACGTCGAGTCGCTGATCATCAATGATTGCTGTCTCAAGCTGGAGCAACCGCTTCCTTCAGGCGACTGAGGATCGCCGCGAAGGCGTCGAACGGCTTCAGTCGAGACCCTCTCGCGCCGATGCCCCACGCCCGAAGGGTTTTGTAGAGGGCGCGTTGGAACTGCTCGTCCGTCACTTCGGCTGCCGCCGACCCAAGCTCAAGGCGCCGATCAATGGTTTCGCGGTGGTAGTGAAGCTGGTCAGACTTGCGGAAGGGGCCGTTGGACTCGAAGTACGATACCCATTTGGGGAACTTTTCGATCAGAACTTCGGTCGGGCCTGTGTGCTTCACGTTTGTCATGCGTCATCCGTTTAATCGGTCATAGTGCTACGAAAAGAGCCGATTCTGAATCTGCTCCAGTTCCACAGGTGCCGAGCACTCCGCGTCGTCGTTCACCACACGGTTAATCCGAGTGCTTATCGGATAGCACCGCATCAGCCGGGCATCATAGGGCTTTAGCAGTTCGGACGCCGCAGCGACATTATTCATCCCCGGATCTAGCCACAGGTCGTAGCTGTCTGGATCGAGGATGACTGGCATACGGTCGTGGACAGGTGAAGTCACGGCGTTCGGAGTCGAAGTCAAGATCGAGCAGGTTTTGACCCAGTTTCCACTCGGGTCTTTCCAGCGATCCCACAATCCTGCAAACGCGAACAACTCCCCGTCGTTGACCTCAAAGCAATATGGCTGCTTGGCTTTTCCCGTTCGCATCCACTCGTAAAACCCGTCTGCAGGAATCAAGCACCTGCGAGATTTCAACGCATCGCGGAACGCGGGCTTCGTGGCTGCCGTTTCCGATCTGGCGTTAATCATCTGGGCGGCGACGGACGGGTCTTTCGCCCATGACGGGATCAGTCCCCATCGCATCAGCGACAGTTGGCGAACGGGCTCCTTGGGGTGCTGGCGGATGACTGGGATCGACTGCGTGGGGGCAATGTTGTAGCGAGGACTCCAGTCTGCTTCTCCCGAGACAGTGTCGAAGTATTCCTCTATAATCTGCTTTCTGCGCGAGAGTCGATAGCGTCCGCACATGAGAGATTATGGCAGATCGTGGGGCCTTGACGTTGCTATCTCCGCAGTCAGTGTTTTGGCAGTTGGCTTGTCGCTCAAATCAGGTGCACACGGCCACAGCTTCTCAATCTGCGAAGTAGACTTCAAGCATAATGAATTTCTCGCGGCCAACAGAATCCTTCAACTGCCGTTGGAAACTTAGCGACAGCTCTTATAGTTTGGAACGATCACGAACTCCACCTGTGCTAACTCAAAGACGAAGTCGTGTGGAACACGCCATTCTCTTCCATGGCTGTAATCCACAGGCAGACTTCTTCCAATGCTTCTCTTTGTAAGCCTTGGGTGCGTAGGGCGGGCCAACAAGGCGTGACGAACGGCATAAAAGCTCTGGATGAAAGCCTTTGCCACTCCCGGCTTCGATCTCCGAGCGGAAATCGAGCTGAATCCTCGTGCAGATTGAGGCTCGCAGATAGATCGCAGGTCCACCCCCAGCAGCAAACAGGTGCGATGTCTTAAACCCTACCCCATACGGAGAATATTGCTTTGTGTGATCTAACGAGCGGAACTCCCGGGCACTAGCGTGTAGTTACCTCTGGCTTGTTTGTCCACGGCATAGGTGTCGCCAATATCTTCCTTGACTTCAGAATCGAAACAAGTCGGTCGTAAGCATTGCCTTTGATATTTGCTAGTTCGTGCTCTTTTGCTCCGAATGGAGTGGCATCCTTCGTGAAGTGTGCGACGTATTCTGAGAAATATGGACGCGGCATACGGTCAGTTTACACCAGCACTCCTGAGTTTAGCGAAACCCAGCAACGAGAGAACTGCGCATGGGCCCAATGAAGGAACAATGTCAGGAAAACGGCAGCACTCCTCGTGACCCCCGTAACTTTGCCCAGGTCCGCAATCCGGCAGAATTCGACTGTATGGCAACCACCGCAATCGCCCGTCGTGCTCCTGTCCGACGCTCAGCCGCCTCTGGGTATCGCCTGATCCGTCGCAGGTTACAGGCTCTTCCCCTTCATCCACGAAATCCACATCGGTTCAAGCGGCCTCGCCGCGTGTCTGCTCGCGTAACGCTGAAGGAACAAGCCCTTGCTGAGATCAAAGCGGCGTGGCAACGGACCGAAAAATACAACTTGGAATTCGGGAAGGTTTGCTGCGAGTGGCGTGACAAGTTCCGACGCACGAGGATTCCGAAAAAGAGGCGATGGCGTTAGTTCCAATCTTGGAACAACTTGGCATGCCCAGAAGTACAGCCTACTTTTGGATGAACAAGTACGAAATCTCCATCGGTGTGAAACCTGCACGAGCCTGAAAAGCAGAAGCCTGAAGCCCCTTCGCTGTGGACACCCGAAAACGAGAAGCGAGCGAATCGGTCTGACCCGATTGCTGGTATGAACGGCTACAAAATCCTCGCCAAGAAAATGCTCGAAGCAGGGTTCTGCGAACTCCTCAAAAAGAAAGCCGCAGACCAAAGCCATCTCTGGGCGGCGAAAGATTGGGCAAAGTTGAGGCTCGATCTCGGGGATGCTCTGTGAAGATTAAGCACGGGTTCTTCGCGAGGATCGACGAACGACTGGCGAGGCTCGCAGTCATCGAGAAGCATTATCTCCATCGACCGTGCCCCATCTCGTGGGCGTGGGGAATCATCGTTGACGAGAAGCTTAAGGGAGTGCTGACAGTTGGCAGGCCGTGTTCAAGAACGGTTTGCGAGGGAGTCTGCGGTCCTGACCGTGCTGCCGATGTCTTCGAGTTGAATCGGCTTTGGCTTCACGAAAGTCTCCCGTGCAACTCTGAGAGCCAATTCATCGGATGGTGTTTGCGAGAATTGCGGAAGATAAATCGGAACGTGATTCTGGTTAGCTACGCCGACACGAAGCCGTCAGAGGGCGCACCAAAGGGCCATCTGGGGATTATTTATCAAAGCACGAATTGGGTTTATACGGGAACCTCGACGCCGTTCGCAGACAAGGTGCGTGGCGAGATCATCGAGCGTAGCAGCAAGCATAGGTATGTGTTTTTTCTCGAATGCTGCTGACAAAAAGCTCCTGCAATGGGAGATACTTCCGTATCCAAAGCGATCAAACAGCGGCAACCGTGGCGAGAAAGCCCATCTCAAAAGCACTTGCCGTTTCGAGTTCTTGCCCTATACCAAACCTCACACAGAGTCCGAAATGACTGCTGCCACGTTTGCACCCGTCGTGACCTTCGATGATGCCTCGGTGACGCTCGCGACTGTGTAGAGCGGATTCTTGGATGGAGCGCCACTTCCATGCATGGAGTTGCAGAACGCCTCATCTCAACTGCCTTCTTGCAGCAGCGGAGAATTTAGTCTGTCGCTATTCTACGGAGTCCGCGTACGCACCGATAATGGTGTACTCGTACGCGGTAGAGAACAACTGACGTGCGTTTAGTTGGCGGTTCGAAGCTCCTGCCCGGACTGCTTCGCAAGCCACTCTGAGAATATCTCCATGAACTGGGAATGGGCTGCCGCTAACAATGAACCGCCCCAGCGCATGTAGTTTCGGTAAAAGATTGGCGTATCTTCACCTTCATAACGTGGGCCCAATGTCCAACAGAATTGTCTAAATTGCCCTTTGAAACGCCTAAGCACTTTCAACGAAATTACTTCGCGGTCGTAAATAGGAAACAACTCGGGGTTGTAGAAGTGCAGCACCTTGGACACTGCCATCGTAGGCCAGCCTGCAATGGGCTTAAAGTCACGCATCTTCTCAAGCGCCGATAAGAGTTCCGATTCAGCGCTACTGTCATGAAAATTCGGCAACGTCACAGAACCACCCCAGCGAAGCGCGGAAAATTCAGACCTTATGGTTAGAAACGTCCTTTCAGCAGACCAAAACGGTCCCGAGGCGTTCCGGGCAATGCCCCAGCCTCCAGCACGAGCGGGGCGCACAAGCTCATCGTAAATGTAACGAAACCACTTCAGACCTTCACTTGGTGCTACGACTGGGTCAAAAGCATGTCGCGAGGCGTCGTACAGTTTCAATCTGTCTCCTACTGCCCACTCCTTGCCTCCCAGAAATTGTCGGCAGGCTTCCAATGCCCGCTGCTGGGCATCTGGGTTTTCGAAATAGCTACGAACGCCCAGCGGCGGACTCGGTAGCGACCGAACCGTCTTTGGAACGCCACTGGTCACGGACGATACATGAGGAAGTGGATGTGACAAATGGTTTGGGTAAGCTGGCTGATCCGCAGCAGGGGCTGGCATTGGTGGAGGCACAGCGCGTTCAGACTCGCGCCAGATACTTCCAGATTCTAAAGGATAGGCACTGATTGCCATCTCTCGCACGCGTTCGATGGTCCTCGCGTCATAGCCCGGACACAAGTCATGACGATTGCTTCGTCGCGCGGCCAGCTTGTCAGCGAACAGCACTGCATTTAGCCCCTCAGACCTCCCGTCGAGGATAGGCAGTCCCATCTTTTTCATGCCCGAGTTGGTGTAAGTGTGCTCGAACGGCAGTTCGTATGCACCGCTTGGCTTAACCGCGAACACCGGAAAACCGCCTATTCCCACGATCTGTACATAGAGCCTTCTGTCTGTTCCTTCCGCAGCAACCGCAGAAGCAACGAGACCTCGCCTTTCCTTCAGCAGGGACAGAACATTTTGCACAGAGGGATTCATCTGGACTTTCCTTTTTGACCTCGAAAACGACACCATTGTATGTCCATCTTGCCTGATCGCGACAGTGCGGAACGATTTCTCAATCGGAGCACTCCCAGCGGTCTGCCATCCGTACCAGCATTACCGACATTGCTCCTATTTGCAGGCGCAAAGACCAGCGTGAACCGATTGCCGAGGCAGAACCTCCCGTCCTTCAGCCACGGCTTGCGGTTTCCGACAATCATTGTCGATTTTCGATTTCTGAAAACAACCCTCGATTTTCCCTTCAACACTGCATTTTCGATAGCTCCTGCCTGAAAGTCTGCCACCAAATTCGAAAAAATCTAATTTCACTCCCTTGATATAGACGGTCGGCGGACTAGAAACGCGGGAGGTAATCATGGCAGCAGTACATCCAATCGAAGTGTTGGAAAAGAGGCTTCGCGATCTGTTGGAAGCGTATGAGTCCGACCTTGGGGACGCAGTTGATCGCGTGACCGAGAAGTTTTCGGGGAAAATCGAGCGACTGGTCGAGCAGTTCGGTGCACGAGGAACTCGAACTCAACCTCAAGTATTACCCAATCACCGTCTTACCACGAAACCTGCACGAAGCCTTCGGTCCCGTCTCAGCCCTCAGGTTGCAGGACGAGGAGTAGGGATCATGGCAACGAAGGGCTTGAAGGAAACGCTAAAGAGGCACGCAAGGACGCCAGCCGACAGGTTCTCGCCCAGATCGCGGCAGTGATCGAATCACGCCCGGATCTGAGCTACAAACAGATTGCCGAACACTTCGGCTGCGGCACGGGGCTGGTCTGTCAAGCGGCAAAGGAAGCAGGGTTGAGCCGTCCGCGTGGGGGCGGCATCGCCAGCGTTCAGGAAAGCGACGAAGTAGGGCAACGCGGGCCATTAGGGAAAAAGTGGGCTGAGATTTCGCCAAATATCAGTATCTCTGTATAGAGACGCATTGTTGCCCGAGGAGTCATGCCCAAGGGTTGGTTTCAGGGGAGGGTCAGTTCTGTTCCCCCTCCCCGCCTTTTTCCAAAGGCAAGCAGGACGAGAAAAGGCAAACACAATAGGACGAAAAGATGTCACATAAACCCAAGTACATGTGCTGGTACGAGGAAGACTCTCTGGGCCGACCGCTATGTCAGCCAGGTGCCTCGTCAAGCCCGCCACTTCTATCGAGCATTACTACAGGCAGCCTTGTTCTGCCCAACACGCCCCTACCTACCAACTGATGACGCGGAGCTTGCCCTTTACGCGGACGCCGATCCTGCCGATTGGCAGACGCACAAGGCAGTCGTCCTGCACAAGTTCACCAAGGTGACGATTGAGGGCGTCGAGCTATGGAGCCATAAACGCTTGCTGGAACAGTGGGAGAAAATCCAGAAGGAGTACAGCCAGTGGTCTGAGATGGGGAAGAAATCTGGCGAGTCCCGCAAACCCAAAGCTGAACCTCCGCCGAACCACGGTTCAACCGCCGTTCAACCAGAGTTGAACAACATTGGAAGTGGATGTGGAAGTGGAAGTGGAAATGGAAATGGAAAAAGGAACAACGATTGACGTCATTGACTTCCAGCAGCGACAACGACTCGTCTATTTCTTCCAATTCTAAAACCCATCGAAAAACCCCAACGAACAACGACGTACTGGGTGGTGGGCCCGAGGACTTGGTCAAGATGCTTCATATCTTCCTGTCGCAGCGTCCTGAGGTTGACATCCCTGCCAACTACGAGAACCTTTGGCTGGGTGACTTTGAGACTTGCCTCAAGACGTACAGCTTTGAACAGGTACGCCTCGCTTTAATCTTCAGCCAGTTGCCTCGAAACCAGAAGTATTACGTTCGCTCTGCTGGCATCCTCAAAAGTCTCGATTCCCTGATTGATCAAATCGAAGGCGTCGATGATAGTGCTGGTGTTAAGCGTAGCCTGACCGTGCTTTGGTCTCAGGCCCTCAAGGGTCAGTTGCCCAAGCTTAAGACGTCGCTGAGCAGGTGAGGGAGCCCGCCGCTCAAGCATTCGAGAAGGAATGCCCTGAGTGTGGAGAGGTCGTCGCGGAGTGTACCTGCTAAATGAAGAAATGTAATAGGGAACAGAAGCTCGTCCCGCTGCTAGGTCAAGCGTCAGCATGACGCCCTCGAACAAGCTGCCCAGACGAGTGTGGATTTCTCAACGACTCTGGTCCGGGACGACCGTTTCCAGCCCCCACAGAACGCTGGTCTGTCCCGTTCCCCTCTGTTATTAGAGAGGGATGCCCATGACCATCAAGAAGAGTAATCTCGCTCCACGTCTTGTGAAGATCAAACAAGCTGCCGCTTATCTGGCGATCAGCCCTTGGAAGCTCCGAAACTTGGTGCAGCAGGGGAAGATTTCCTTTTATCGAGGACGGCGGCGGCTCCAGCCCGTGGCGATTCGATTTTCGAGACACTCGATGAGTATATTGACCGTAAATCGGCAAAGGCTTTGAGAACTCGATGAGGATGGATCACGCGTCCAGATCAACTAGCCTTGCTTTTCCTCATCTAGCTTCTTTCGTATCTCTTGCCCCGTCCTTAGCGAGACGTTCATCAGGCAGATGCAATTCATGACGATGCGCATCGTCGGTGCTGTTTGTACTAATTTTTCAACCTCTTTGTCTCTTCCATGACGCGGTTGTAGTGTTGATGGACCGTGCGCCACGTCTGCCCTCAACGGTTGCATGAGATACGCAATTGACAAAGCCTTGGCGCATGTCAGCGATGATAATCAGGTCATCGCTCACGTAGTTCACGAGTTTGTAGGGCCTTCCTAAACCGGGTTAGATAACTGCTCATTGTCCCGCCTCAGCTGGAAATGGAGAACGCGTTCGCTCCTGTTAAGATAGCGGAGCGAACGTATGAGTAAAGAGCGCAAGCACTACACTGCTGAGGAGAAGGTGGCCATTCTGCGGCGCCATCTTTTAGACAAGGTCCCGGTTTCCGATCTGTGTGAGGAACTGGGGCTGCAACCCACCGTGTTCTACCGCTGGCAAAAAGAGTTTTTCGAGAACGGCGCGGCCGCCTTCCAATCGGCGGAGCGTCCTCGCCGCCAGGCCGAGGAGAAACAGAAGCGGATTGAGTTCTTGGAGAAGAAGGTGCAGACCAAGGACGAGGTCCTGGCCGAGCTGATGGCGGAGCACATCGCGTTAAAAAAAAAGCCTTGGGGAACTCTGACCGCGACCTGGGTGCCACACGATGTGCGGGATCAGGTGGTGGATTTCGTCCGGCGCTGGTCGGAGAAGACAGAGATCAGCGTCGGCCGATTCATTGCGTGGCTGAGCGTTACCGTGAGCAAGTTCTACGACTGGCGGCAGCGCTATGGACGCGTGAATGAGCACAACGGTTGGGTACCCCGAGACTTCTGGTTGGAGCCGTGGGAGAAGGAAGCGATCGTGAGTTTCCATCTGAAGAATCCGTTGGAAGGCTATCGCCGACTCACGTTCATGATGTTAGATCACGATGTGGTGGCGGTGAGTCCGGCGAGCGTATGGCGCGTGCTGAAACAAGCGGGACTGCTGTCGCGCTGGAAAGCGAAGCCGTCACGCAAGGGCACCGGCTTCGAACAGCCGCTCGCGCCGCACCAGCACTGGCATGTCGATGTTTCCTATATCAACCTGTCGGGCACGTTCTATTACCTGTGCAGCGTGCTGGATGGATGCAGCCGTTTTCTGGTGCATTGGGATCTGCGGGAGTCGATGAAGGAAGCGGACATTGAGATGATTCTGGAACGAGCCAAGGAGAAGTACCCCGGGGCTAAGCCGCGAACATCTCCGACAACGGACCGCAGTTTATCGCGCGGGACTTCAAGGAGTTCATTCGCATCTCGGGATGACGCACGTGCGCACCTCGCCGTTCTACCCGCAGTCGAACGGGAAGATCGAACGCTGGCATAATCGCTCAAACGGGAGTGTATCCGGCCACTTACCCCGTTGACGCTGGACGATGCGCGCCGCTTGATTCAAAATTACGTCGATCACTACAACACAGTGCGACTGCACAGCGCGATCGGCTATGTGACGCCGCAGGACAGGCTAGCCGGACGACAGGCCGAGATCCACGCGGCTCGCGATCGCAAGTTAGAACAAGCTCGTAGGCAGCGACAACTTCGCCGGCAACAGACGTCGTCTTTAAGATTTGCACACTCTTCTACCGCAGCTACAATGACCTCGCCGGGTGAAACGGAAGCGGGCTCTGCCGGGAGGCAACCATGCTAAGGGATAACCTGGTGGGGCTCATCGAGCCGATGCTCAGCAGCGCGGGAGCCAATCTTCTCGCGCTGTGCACTGAACGGAAACGGTCATCGGACGATAGACCCCCATGCCTTGAAAATTCCCGCCCCGAAGGGGCGGAATCTACACTAACGGAGAACGCCCCTTCTCCATTTCACGCTGAACCAAAACACCACTGGTTGAAGAGACCGTTGAAATCTTCCGCCATAGTTCTCTTTGCCCTCCCTGCCGAACCAGTGTAGCGCCCAGAGAAGTTAGTGGCCTATTGGCAGTCGATGATCCACAAGACTACTGAAGTTTTCTGTACAACGATGAGCGGCCCACGGCACGGAGAATGCCGTGGGGCGTCCTTTTATTGTGCGGTTGTTTTCATGTGCTGGCGCACGCGCTCGTCCGCTGCGTTGATCTGGGCACGCCGCGTTGCGCTACGTCGGTCCTCGGCTGCGAGATAGCCAAGCGTGGTCTCAAGCGAACTGTGCCCCGCGTCTTGCTGGATCGTCCGCACATCCGTCCCAGATCGGGCTTGGAACGTTGCCCATGTTTTACGCAGCGAGTGAATAATCCACTTCCTACACACCGCATGAGTCGCGCATGTGACCCGCTTGCGACTAGAAACGCCCTCGCATAGCCCGCAGTTCAGGCCCGCACGCAGCGCCACGCGCTTGATGATGCGAAGCAGATGCCTGTCGGGATTCCCGTTGGAGTTGGCGAACACCAGTCCTCCGCTATGGCGCTTCCGCCGAGCCTTTAGCCTTTCGGCAAGTCTGTCGCTGATCCCAACGATACGCTGCTCGGAGTCCTTGACTTCCCAATCGAACTTCTCGCGCTTGCTGTAGACATGGATTTCATTGTTCCGCAGGTCGATGTCGCGCCATTCGATGTGCGCCCCTTCCCCGTTGCGAAACCCCACCCCGAGATAGAACTGGATCACATCCGCCTCGTCTTCGTCGGCGAACGCCAGCAGCCGCGCCATGTCGCGTTCGTCGTAGCAGACGGTCTTTTTCATTTCGTATTTCGGCCAATCGGATTGCTCGATGAGGTTACGCTTGCCGTGAGCGTTGAGGAACGACACCACATTATTGAAGTGGTTCCAGATGGATCGGTCGTCGTAAGGCTTGCCAGTGGACGTGCGGTACTTCCGCAGGAAGCCGACGAAGTTCCGAAGGTCGTCCCCTTCAATCTGGTCGAGATTGATCTTGCGAGATGGCTTTAGAGATTTGAGGAACAGCCCTAGCCCCAGTTTGTATGCCTGTCGGGTATGCTTGCGCCAGTTCTTCTGTGCTGCCCGCTCGTCGAGGTACTTGTCCACGAGAAGCTCAAGCGTCTGGGGACCGCAGACTGTTTTGATCTGCACTCGCGGTTGTGGTTTCTCTGACTTGATCGCCAGTTCTTTTTCCACTGCTCGCACGTGGGCTTGTGACAGTGTTGTACCCGGCGGAAGGGTCTCCCACGCGTCCCACTTGGCCCCGCTTGCTCTGTAGCGCAGCACGAAGGCTGTGTCCGCATCGTAGGATTTCGCTCTGGCTGGCTTGTAACGTTTGGTCTTGCGTTCTCTGATATACAGCGTGACTTTTTGCATCGGTAAAAGCTCCTATGAGCTAATACCGCGTTGGGGCGAAAATTAGGCGAAGACTGTAGCATTCTTTGTAGCACCTCAATTTTCGCGCGTAAGTCCTTGAAACTAAAGAATGGTGGGCAGTGCAGGACTCGAACCTGCGACCTCCTGCTTGTAAGGCAGGCGCTCTAACCAGCTGAGCTAACCGCCCTCGTGCCGGGTTGCGACCAAATCCCGGTTTCGCAGGGCAAGTCCCGAGAGGCTGAAACGCGGCGTCGACGACCGCATTCAAACCGCTCATCACCGAGTGTACGCGAGCCTCGAAAACCCGGTCAAACGCACCGCCGCTTCCCTCCATCCGCGAAACCGTTCCCTTCCCTGCTAGACTGGCGCCGTGCGCCGTCTGATCGTCAATGCCGATGACTTTGGCTTCACCTCAGGCGTTAATCGCGGCATCGTCGAAGCTCACACTCACGGCATCGTGACTTCCTCCACGCTGATGGCCAACGGGAATGCGTTTCAGGATGCTGTTTGTTTGACAAAGACTGTGCCGCTGCTCAGCGTGGGCTGTCATGTTGTCTTGATCGACGGTGAGCCGGTTCTTGATGCGGAACGTTTGCCTTCTATTATCTCTGCACACTCCAGCGGCCCTCGCTTTCGCGACAGCGTGAAATCGTTCGCCACCCGTGCGCTGGCGGGCCGCCTCGACCCGGTTGAAATCGAAGCTGAGGCAAGCGCGCAGATTCGCAAGCTGCAATCCGCCGGCGTCAGCGTCTCCCATCTCGATACCCACAAACATACGCATCTGTTCCCGGCTGTGCTGCGGCCCTTGCTGCGCGCGGCCCGGGCCTGCGGTGTGCGCGCCGTTCGCAATCCATTCGGGCCGCGCATGCCGCTGAAGTCGAGTGATCTGGTGAAACGTCCCAATTTATGGACTCGCTATGCCGAAGTTAGAATTCTGCGCGCTCTTGCCGCTAAGTTCCGTGATGGGGCGAAGGGAGCGGGCTTGGCTACCCCCGATGGCACTTTCGGCATCGTAGTGACCGGGAAGCTCGACGAAAAACTCTTCCGGAGCATCGCAGCAATCATTCCCGAGGGCACGTGGGAATTCGTCTGCCATCCAGGCTATAACGACGACACTCTGAAGTCGGCCAAAACTCGCCTGCGCGCATCGCGGGAAACCGAGTTGCACGTCCTGACCATGCCCCAAGCGCGCGAGTTGCTGTTGGACCAAGGAATCGAATTGATCTCATACCGCAACTTGACCGCCGACGGCATCGGCGCATAACGTTTCCGGTTGTATCGTAAAGGACGGCTTCGGCTAAAGCGTGACTTCGGTAACATTAAGCAAACCTGCGCCGGCGTTATGATTCAAACTAGATTCGGCTCAGGATATTTGGGCTGGGAGGCCTTTATCGTGTCTGCCCATGCGGCAGCCCCGCGTGCAACCTTGGACCTGCACATACGTGTGTGGGGCATGGGCGCGAACGACCGTCCCTTCAATCAAAATGCCATTGCTCAGAATGTCAGCGCCACCGGGGCCTGTATTTCCGGCCTTGAACACGACTTGAAGGTGGGCGATGTCATCGGGGTTCAGTACGAGACGAAGAAGGCTCGCTGTAAAGTGGTTTGGGTGATGGAGGCTGGTGGATTAAAGAGAAGCCAGATTGGCGTTCAATTGGTGGTGGATCAGGAGTGCCCGTGGCTTTCTCAGTTGCCTGCGGAGATTCGGTCCAACCTGCCTGGCCCATCGGATGACAACCGCCGACGGTTTCAACGCCATAAGATTTCTTTTCCCCTGGAATTCCGCGATGAACGCGTGAACACTCCGATGCGGGTCAACGCCACCGACATCAGTGGGAACGGCTGTTATGTAGAGACCACCATGCCGCTGACTATCTCCACTGTGTTAAAGGTGGATTTCTGGATCGACCAGGAGCACATCAGCGCATCCGCTACCGTTCGCACGCGCGATCCTGGCGTCGGCATGGGCATCGAATTTACCGGACTGCCCGATCCCACCAAACAGCGCTTCCAAGCCTATCTGCAGAAGATGGATCCCGGCTTTTCCAAGTCGACGACCAAAGAGCAGCCTGAGTAAATCTTGCGCGCGGGCCGATTTTTCAGCCCATCCACGACAACCGCTCTGTAGAATCTGCATCCTCTATGGTTTCCAGCCATCGAATTACAGAACTCAGGGAACCACTGGAAAGGGCGGACCGGCGGAATGAAGATTGGGATCACTTGCTATCCCACCTACGGCGGCAGTGGCGTCGTGGCCACGGAACTCGGGCTGGAACTGGCGCAACGCGGCCATGAGATTCATTTCATTTCCTATGCCCAACCGATTCGTCTGCGCGGCCAGGAACCCAACATTCACTATCACGAAGTCGAGGTGTCACGCTACCCGCTGTTCGACTATCCGCCATACGATCTGGCGCTGGCCACGCGCATGGCCGAGGTGGCGCAGTTGTATGATCTCGATCTGCAGCACGTGCACTACGCGATTCCGCACTCGGTGAGCGCTCTGCTGGCGCGGCAGATGCTGGGGGATGGCCCACGAGGCCGCCGCCTGCCTTTCGTTACCACGCTGCATGGAACCGACATCACGCTGGTGGGGCTGGATCGCTCCTACCTACCCATCACCCGCTATTCCATCAATCAGAGCGACGGCGTCACCGCCGTCTCCAATTACTTGCGTGACCGCACCCAGCGGGTTTTCGATGTACGGAAAGAAATCGAAGTGATCTACAACTCGGTGAATTGCGATGTCTATTGCAGGCCCAAGGATTCCACGGAACTTCGCCTGGAGTATGCCCCAAAGGAAGAACGGTTGCTGGTACATCTTTCCAATTTTCGCCCGGTGAAGCGCATAACGGATGTAGTCGAAATCTTCGACCGCGTGCGCAAGCAGGTTCCCGCCAAACTGATGCTGATCGGCGATGGGCCGGATCGATCCGTGGCAGAATGGCTCGCCGTACAAAAAGGAATTCATGAGGACGTGCTCTTCCTGGGCAAGCAGGATCAAGTCCAGGACAAACTCGGCATCGCCGACATCCTACTGATGCCCAGCGAATTGGAATCGTTCGGTTTAGCGGCGCTGGAAGCGATGGCGTGTGAAGTAGTCCCAATTGCAACGCGAACCGGTGGTGTTCCCGAAGTGATTGAACATGGCGTCAGCGGCTATCTGGCCGACGTCGGCGATGTAGAGACGATGTCGCGGTATGCCATCGAGCTATTGAACGATGAGAGCAAGCTGCGGGCGATGAGTAAAGCGGCTCGTGCGGTGGCACAGGCGCGATTCTGCTCCAGCAGGATCGTACCCCAATACGAGGATTTTTATCGGCGCGTACTCGAGCGCTCTTCGTAGAACCCCTCTGGAATTGCGCCCATCGCCTGCAAGAGCGGCAACCGGATACGCACTAGAGTTCCCTTCCCCTCATGGCTGTCAATGGTCATGCGTGCCGTATTTCCGTACAGCACCTGCAGCCGCTCCGAGATGTTGGCCATGCCGATGCCCGCGCCTCGGGAACTTGCTGACACCAGTTGCGTCGCCGCCATGCCCACGCCATCGTCTTCCACTTCGATCACCAGGCCGGAGTCGGACAAGCGGCTCCGCAAATAGATGCTTCCGCCTTCCACCATGGCGGAGAGTCCATGCTTGATCGAGTTTTCCACCAGCGGCTGCAAAAGCATGCTGGGAACCATGACATCCAGCGACGCTGGATCGAGTTCCTTAACCACTCGCAGTTTATCGGGTCCGAAACGCACGACTTCAATGTCGAGATAGTTGTCGATGAAATCCACCTCCTCGCGCAGGGGAACGAAGGAATCCGCGCTGCTGAGCAAGCGCCGGAGAATAGTGGCCAGTTTCGAAATCACATCGCGGGCTTTATCCGGGTCGAAGCGCACCAGAGAGGAAATCGAGTTCAGCGTATTGAAAAGGAAATGAGGATTGATCTGGTTTTGCAACGCCTCCATACGGGCGTGCAACAACAGCCGCTCCTGCTCCTCCAGTTTGATTTGGATGCGCACGCTGTTGAAAATCTTGAGTTCGATTCCGATGGCCATGGCCGAGGCCGCATAAATCGCCGCCTCGATCCACAAATTGCTGCTGTCCATGCTGAAAATGGAATGCGGAAAATATCGCGAGAACTGGCTTTGCACGAAGCGCAGTCCGATGATGGTGGTGAAAAACATGATCTGCCAGTCGAACAAATGAGGCGTCGGCAGGTTGCGGCGAATCAAGCGGTAAATACTGAGATCGATGAACGGAGAAAACGACCAGATGTCGTCTTTATCTACTGCCATGGTGCGCAACTGGCCGGCGATAAATCCGCAAAGCACACCGAAGGGCAATGTCGCCCACTCGCCATGCACCAACGCGGGCAGGGCCATCAATATGCCGCCCAACACGCCCGCCCAGCGCCCGCCGATGACGCCCAACAAAAGCGCGGTTTCAAAACTCAAGTCTCCGGCAATAAAACTCCTAGCCGAAAACCGGATCCACACGCCGACCGTGATTGGCACTCCAAACCACAGAACCAAATAAATCTTCTGCCGCAGCGTGCGCTCTTCGCGAAACAGCAAAGACTTGAATTCCACGGAACGTACCAGACTGCTGGAGACGGCCGCAGCCACGCCCAGCTTCACCAGCAGATTGATCCAAATCAGCCGCGATTCCATGGAGTTAGAACGAACGCAATTGTCCGCGAGAAAACTGTAGCACGAAGCAAAAGATAGGGAGATCGGGAGATCGCACTTTTCGAAATCGCTCAAGGATCAATCGGACAATCAGGTTCTCGGGGTCATCGTGAAATCAGAAAGCGCACGCACCTGAAATCGCCCTATGGCCCGATCTCCCGATCACTCGATCTTGGATACTCGCAGATCGTGCCCCGTCATCTCTTTCGGCTCGTCGACACCGAGCATCGCCAACATGGTCGGCGAAATGTCCCGTAGCGAGCCATTGGGTTTCAATGTGTACTGCTTGGCATCTTCCGCGACCATGATGAAGGGCACGGGATTGGTCGTATGCGCCGTGTGCGGTCCTCCAGTCACGGGGTCGATCAACATCTCGGCGTTGCCGTGGTCGGCGGTGATCAACATGGCACCACCGTTGGCGCGGACTGCGGCTTCGACGCGGCCCAGGCACGCGTCGACGGTTTCGACCGCTTTCACAGTGGGCTCGATCTTGCCGGAGTGCCCAACCATATCCGCGTTGGCGAAGTTGACGATGATTACGTCGAACGTTCCCTCTTCCGCAGCTTTTACGACGGCATCGGCAATGCCGGCGGCACTCATCTCCGGTTTCAGATCGTAGGTCGCGACCTTTTGCGAAGGCACCAGCACGCGCTCTTCGCCGGGAAATGGCTGCTCTACGCCGCCGTTAAAAAAATAGGTCACGTGCGCGTATTTCTCGGTCTCGGCCACGCGCAGGTTGCGCATGTGGAGATTGCCCATCACGTTGGCCAGGATGTTCGCCATCGATTCCGGAGGGATTACCATCGGCAGGCTGAAGTTCTTGTCATACTGCGTCATGCAGACGTAGTGCAGATTTCTCGGAACACGATCGCGAGGAATTGTGGCGTCGAGATCGGCCGAGCCGGGAAGGTCGCTGCCGCCTTTTGGGTTTAGTCCGCTGTTGCGCGCCAGCGCGCGTGTGATCTGGCGTACGCGGTCGGCGCGGAAATTAAAGCAGATGCAGGCGTCGTCGTCGCGAATGGTCGCGAGCGGCTGACCATTCTTGTCTTTATCCGTGCACACAAACGGAACAACGAATTCGTCGGTTACACCTTTATTATAAGAATCCTTCATGCCTTGAACCGGGTCGGTATACTTGCCGCCTTCGGCGTCGCCAAAGACCATCGCGTTATACGCCTTGGCGATGCGCTCCCAGCGGCGGTCGCGATCCATCGCATAGTAGCGGCCGTTCACCGTGGCAATTTTGCCGGCGTTGTACTCTCGCATCTTCTGCTGCAGTTGTTCGAGATAGCCGGCGCCGTTGGTGGGCAGGGTGTCGCGTCCATCCATGAAGGCGTGAACGAAGACGCGGTCCACGCCTTGCTGCTTCGCCATTTTCAGCAACGCATAGAGATGAGCCTGCTGCGAGTGCACGCCGCCATCGGAGACCAGACCAAACAGGTGAAGTCTGCGGTCGCCCACGCGGGCATGCTTCATGGCGGCTAGCAGCACGGGATGCGAGAAGAACTCTCCATTCTGGATCATCAGGTCGATGCGAGTGATGTCCATGTGAACGATGCGGCCGGCGCCGATGTTGAGATGCCCGACCTCACTATTGCCCATCTGGCCTTCGGGCAAGCCGACAGAAGGCCCGCTGGTCTGAATCAGCGTGTTGGGATATTCGCGCAGCAGGCGGTCATAGTTGGGCTTGCGTGCGAGCGCGATGGCATTGGCTTTGGTTTCGGCGCGGTATCCCCAGCCATCGAGAATGACGAGGACTAGTGGTTTGGGACGAGGCATAAATCTCGCACACTCCGCAATGAATATAAGAAAAAAAACATCTACCAGATCAACTCGACAGGATAGCGCGTAAACAATGGATCGGATGTGACAATCGGAAGCTTCTCTTCCAAACTCTGGGCAATCAAAATGCGATCAAACGGATCGCAATGGTGAAGTTGCAGGCCCTCAAGCCGCAGCACGTGGTCTAGCGTGATAGGCAGTATTTGGACTCCGTTGGACGACAACTCCGACATCACAAACGTTCCTGCGGGACATGGCAAGGACAGTCCTCCAACTTGCACCTTGGTCAATATCTCCCACAGCCCAGCTACGCTAAACCAAGATTCTGCGGAGGGAAGCAGTGACCTCACTTTGGGAGACAGTTTGGATTTCTCAGTAAGGGCCCAAAGCAGCGCGTGCGTGTCGAGCAAAACTTTCATTCCCAGAAGAGATCCTCGATCTCTTTAGGCAGCGGGTCATTGAAGTCATCTGGGACAACAAATTGCCCCTTCGCGGAACCGAGTCTGAAGCGTGGGCGCGAGGACTCGATGGGCACTAATCTTGCGACCGGCTTTCCCGCCTTCGCGATGATCACTTCCTCGCCGATGGCGACACGTTCGAGCAAACGCGACAGGTGTGTCTTGGCCTCGTGGATATTAACTTCCATGAAGGCATTATAGCTAAGTCATGGACTAAGTTAAGCTCATGCCTGAGGAGTACCCCCCTCCCCCCCGGTCTATTAGAATCATCATGTTAGGGTGAAAATCGGAAGTAATCTCTTGGAATCAATGGCTTACGGGCAAAATCTTAGGACTAAAGGACTTAGCGTTGCTACCGGTCGAGTTGCCACACTTGCCAGCGTGAGGATCATCCGCTATTTGGGCTGTGGAAGGCAAGGATAGATGTCACAGGGTCGATCAGAGATTTTTTGCTTTACAATAAGTTGTTACTTATATAAGTTAACTGTTATGCATGAAACTCTGAATCTCGATGCGGCCTTCTCTGCCATGGCCGATCCAACGCGGCGGGCGATTCTTGCACGTCTCGCCAAAGGAGAAGCCACTGTGAAGGAACTGGCCGAGCCCTTCGAGATCACGCAGCCGGCAATTTCCCAACACCTGAAAGTTCTCGAAGAAGCCGGACTGGTGGTTCGTCGGGTCGAGGGTACGAAGCGCCCTCGCCGCCTGGCAAAGGGCGGTATCGAAGCGATGGATCAATGGCTGGCCATGCTGCGCAAGGCCCTAGAGAAAAACTACGAACGGCTGGACGACGTTCTGGCTGGCATAGAACTGCACAAAAAAGGAGAAGAACAATGAGCAAGTTGACACTGAAGACCGAAGGCGACAAACACGTGGTTGTGACAAGGAGATTTGCGGCACCGCCGGAAGCCGTGTATCGCGCGCATACAGACCCGAAGTTAATTCAGAAATGGTTGCTTGGCCCCCAAGGCTGGACGATGCCCGTCTGCATCAATGAGGCAAGACCAGGCGGCAAGATCCGTTACGAGTGGAAGAATGGGAAGGCCGGCGGATTCCATCTGACCGGCGAATATCTGGAACTCGAGCCTTTCAACAGGATCGTACATGTCGAGCGGATGTATTTGCCAGATCCTACGCCTGACAATCATATTGAAACCAGATTTGATGCGGACGGCACGGGCACGTTGATGACGATGCGAATGACCCTGCCCGATGCTCAGACTCGGGCGACCATGCTGGCGACAGGAATGGAACGCGGAATGGAAGCGAGCTACGTTCGGCTAGAAGGAATGATCTAGCAGAATCATAGGGCCCGCGCTTCATGAGCGCGGGCCTCACCTCTGCGGGACATAATCCCTGTGGGCAGCAGAGTGACCCGCATGCCGAGATCAAGAGAGCTTCTACAAGTCGGAGCCAAGAGTGCCACACACCACTAAAGAGCCATTGACGCAATAGCACTTTCGTACTAGGGTCCGATCTGCGTCGCTTTCTAAGGAAAATTGACCCCCCGCTCAGCAAAGGTTCCTGGCCGACCTTTGCTGCTCATTGCGACGCGTTTCAGACTCCAGGGCATGGCCCACTCAAAACCGAAATAACAGAATCTCTGGGCAGAATTGTCGGGACGATCTCCGTTATCGGGGATGCGCCGAGTCACGCCCCGGGGAGAAGAGGAGACATTCGATGAAAGCCACTCGTGTGCTTCTAGTTCTTGCATTTGCCCCATTATTGTCAATGTTTGGGGCGAGTTTTGCGGTCTTAGCCCTCGGACAGGATTCTGTCAACCCTTCCACCCCGTGCTCCAAAGTTACGAGCAACGGGACTGCTCACTTCGGAAAGATCTCAAGGTTCACGGCCCCATGCACCGTCGAGGCGACATCTATCACGGACACAGCCGGCGATGTCGGAATCGGGATGGCGACGCCGTATGCGCGACTGAATGTTCGTCGTACCAATTCCAGCCTTCCAAATCTTCCCAATGACACGAATATGGTTGCAGTCTTCGACAACGGAGGCAATGCAACCAACGTCTACACCAATGTTCTGCCCGCCAACGATGGGGGTACGGATACCAACTATTACTTTGGCGTGAATGGACTGGGCGTCGGTGGAACCCGCTACAACGTCGCCGGTGGTTACGTAGCTCTGGTCACTGACATCAGTCCCGGGGGAGTGAACCACGAGCCGTTTGTGCTGCAAGGTCGGAATATTGGCATTGGCACACAAGCTCCCACCAACCTGCTCACGCTGCTTGAGGGCGGAGGTCCCGCGGTCGCCGATGGTTGGTCGACCTACAGTTCCCGCCGGTTCAAGACCAACATCCTGCCTCTCGAAGGAGCGTTGGAAAAAGTCGAACGACTCCAAGGGGTGTCCTACACGCGCAAGACCGACGGGAAGCAAGAAATCGGAGTCGTGGCAGAGGACGTGGATCAAGTTCTTCCGGAAGTCGTCTCCCATGACCCCAAGACTCAAGAGGTTCAAGGTGTGGACTATTCGAAGCTGGCAGCGCTGTTGATCGAGGCCGTTAAGTCGCAACAGGCTGAGATCCAGCAATTGAAGGCGCAGATTGCGCAACTTGCATCGACCCAGGGCGGACAATAATAGTCAGCCTCGGCTCAACGCAATCGCGATTACTCGTGGCCGCATGGGGGGAACCTCGCGGTTCCCCTCGACCCCAGGCGCAACAGACCCCAGGTGCATGAAAAATTTCAGTGGAGGTTACTCTCATGAAAATCACGCGCAAGTGTTTTTCTCGCAGCAAATAGAAATGGACCTTAGCGTTCTTATGTCTGACCGCAACAGCCGCCCTGGCATTGGCAGAGAGAGAGAAGGTTGCCGCATGAACAAACAGGACTCATTCGCCAACGGGGCCCCGATGATCTCCGCGTGCAGCTGCACAAACGCCGCCGAGTTTCATGAACAATCCTGCGTGAAAGCGTCCGAAAGAATCTACGGCTTGAGGCAGGATGCGGCATGACTGAAAAGGAAACGGTTCCGGCATGACCCGCCGCTCCCAGCGCAAGGCCCCACCTGCGCCCGATCCGAGGCCGCACTTGGATCACGACGCCAGAGCCATGCTCCTCGCACGCCGAACGAAACAGTCGGTTGCGCAGCGAAACCGGCAAGATGTGCCGAACTGGGAGCGGCACGCGATCAACGCCGTGCTGGATTTGGAAGAGGCGGAAAAGGAACTCAAAACTGCTTGCGCAGCTCTGGAGGTCGCTCGCTCCTACGTGGACGGCCAAGCTCTCGACCGACGAAGATTTAGTCCGCGCGAAACCCTGGAGATCATAGATGCGGCTCTCTGCAATCTCAGCCGGAATCCGAGCATGAAGTTGATAAGGCCCGGTCCGTTTGCCGTACCGCAGGAGCGAAAGTGACGAACTCCATGACGGAGAAAGCAGGCGGACGTCGTACAAGTCCGGCACGCTAGTGTACGGTTCGTTCTCCCCTGCGAACTGCGGGCCAAGTGGTCGATGGCTGGAGAGGCGCTTGCGAAAACCACAGCTGCCGAACCCGACAGCAATGCGGACGCGGTCGAACTCCACTCGACTGGATAGCCGCGGGCGACTGTTCCTATAGGGGGCTGCCCGCTCACGGTTCACCTAACCAGGATAATTCAGTGCCTTCAACCCCAAGAACCGCGCGGAATCTCCTAACTCTTCCTCAATCCTTAGCAATTGGTTGTACTTCGCGATGCGGTCGGTACGCGAAGCCGAACCGGTCTTGATCTGCCCCGCGCCCGTGGCGACGGCTAGGTCTGCGATGAACGTGTCTTCGGTCTCGCCTGAGCGATGCGAGATGACCGACGTGTAACCGTTGCGGCGCGCCAGATCGATTGCGTCCAGCGTCTCGCTGACCGTGCCGATCTGGTTGACCTTGATCAGAATCGAGTTGGCTACGCCTTTGTCGATTCCCTCCTGCAGAAATTGAATGTTGGTCACAAAGATATCGTCGCCCACGAGTTGAATCTTGCCGCCGAGTTCCTTGGTCAAGTTCTGCCAGCCCTCCCAGTCACCTTCGGAGAGGCCATCTTCCAGCGAGACGATGGGATAGTCGTTCACCCACTTGGCATAGAACCTCACCATATCGTCGGAACTCTTGGCGGATTTGTCGGACTTCTTGAAGACGTACTTGCCGTCCTGATAGAACTCGCTGGCCGCGGGATCGAGCGCGATGGCGATCTCTTCTCCCGGCTTGTAGCCGGCCTGCTGAATCGCTTCCAGGACAACCTCGATGGCCTCGACATTCGACTTCAGCGATGGCGCAAATCCGCCTTCATCGCCAACCGCAGTGTTGTAGCCACGTTTCTTCAGCACGCCCTTCAGCGTATGGAAAACTTCCACACCCCAGCGCAGGGCCTCAGAAAACGAAGGCGCGCCCACAGGCATTACCATGAATTCCTGGAAGTCGACGTTGTTGTCGGCGTGCGCTCCGCCGTTGAGGATGTTCATCATGGGCGTGGGCAGAGTGTTGGCGCCAACGCCGCCGAGATAACGATAAAGCGGCAAACCGTATTCCAACGCGACGGCCCGGGCTGCCGCCATGGAGACTGCCAGAATCGCGTTCGCTCCCAGCCGGCTTTTATTTTCCGTGCCGTCCAGTTCGATCATCTTCCGATCAAGTCCGCGCTGATCATAGGCGTCCCAATTCGCCAGTGCATCGGCGATCTCGCCGTTGACGTTTTCCACTGCCTTGAGAACACCTTTGCCTTGAAAACGCTTATTGTCGCCGTCGCGCAGTTCGACCGCCTCATGCTCGCCGGTGGATGCACCACTGGGCACGATGGCCCGGCCAATCGCTCCATTCTCCAGTTGCACTTCCGCCTCTACCGTAGGATTGCCGCGCGAATCCAACACTTCGCGCCCGATGATTGCTGAAATATTCGTCATACTGCATACCGTCCTTGTCTGAATTTCCGAGTCATTGTCCTTCCACGACGTTGCT
Organism: uncultured Acidobacteriaceae bacterium; assembly: GCA_963702775.1. Classification (GTDB taxonomy): domain Bacteria; phylum Acidobacteriota; class Terriglobia; order Terriglobales; family Acidobacteriaceae; genus Sulfotelmatobacter. The sequence goes on along the minus strand of CAVPDX010000004.1, from coordinate 1,627,484 downwards.
GAAATCGTTTCAATTAGAGCGAGACGAATTATAGCGGATGCAAGATTCCGGCGATGTAACAGTGCTCACAGCAAAGGCCTGTGCAAGACTCTCAGGTCTGGGGGCAGATTACCGTCGTAACGACAAACATTGAACGAGGCTTGTTCAATCCAAGGCGCGAGCTGCAATCTATTGCCAGGAGCATTCTGCGGAGAAACTATGTCGCTGCCAGGGCCGCCTTCGTTCAAAGTCAAGATTGTGGGCAAGTCCGTGGTCGTGAAGGTTACTCTTTTCAGCCGGGCCTTTCCTGGTACGATCGCTGCCACCGATGAAACTGGGTTCTGTTTTCAGAGCGACGAAATGGTGAGGGCCTTGCGGGAGATTACCGGCGGCGCAATGGCGAACATGGACGCGCCCAGCGTTTATCTGCCATTTTCGATCCTCGAATGGCTGGTCTTCTCGGAGCCAAAAGCATCGGCGGCTTCAGCGTAGGGCCGGGAATGAACCTGATCTAGCTTCCATTTTGATTGAGATGTCGCTTATTTCTTTTCGATAACCTGCTTCGATAACATGGTACCGTGCAGAAACGGTCCCATGATTGAGCGATTCGATTTCTCCGACCTTCGCGAGTTGTTTGCCAAAGCCAATGAGGAAAAGTCTGGCGACCAACTGGCTGGGATTGCCGCACGATCGGAGCGAGAGCGAGTCGCCGCGAAACGAAAACTTGCCGACCTGACGCTCGGCGATATTGTTGGACGCCCGCTCCTTGATCCCTCCGACGACGATGTCACCCGCCTCATTCTGGAAAGCTTCGACCAGGAACGTTTCCGTCCCCTCGCAAGTATGACCGTCGGAGAGTTTCGCGAGTTTCTTCTGGATGACGAAACCACAGACGTTCAGATCCAGCAGATTCAGGCTGCGATCATTCCTGAAATCGCCTCGGCTGTGGCCAAGTTGATGAGCAACAAGGATCTGGTGCTCGCGGCCGCCAGGATTCGCAACGTCACACGCTGCCGCAACACGATGGGAGAACGTGGAGTGTTGGGCGTCCGCGTGCAACCCAATCACCCGGCTGACGACGTTGGCGGGATTCTTTTGGCTGCGTTTGAAGGACTGCTTTACGGTTGCGGAGACGCGGTCATTGGCGTGAATCCGGCTACGGACTCCGTGGCAACAGTCACCTCGATTCTTATGGCTTTGAATCGCCTGGTTGACGCCTATGAAATTCCCACGCAGACGTGTTGCCTGGCGCACATTACCACACAACTGGCTGCGTTGAATCAAGGAGCACCGGTCGATCTTCTTTTTCAATCCGTGGCGGGCACCGAACTCGCCAACCGCAGCTTCGGAATTACATTGAGCGTGCTGCGCGAAGGCCAGCAGCAGGTTCTTGAGCATCACCGGGAACGAGGTGTTCGCTGGGCCGGGGAGCAGGTGATGTACTTCGAAACCGGCCAAGGCAGCGCGCTCTCTGCCGAGGCGCATTATAGGGTCGATCAACTGACGCTGGAAGCGCGGGCCTACGGAGTCGCTCGCGCCTTCCAGCCTTTTCTTGTTAACAGCGTCGTCGGCTTTATCGGACCTGAATATTTAGCCGACGAGCGGCAGATCATCCGCGCCGGGCTTGAAGATCATTTCATGGGCAAGTTGCTCGGCCTGCCGATGGGATGCGACGTCTGCTACACGAATCACGCAGCAGCCGACCAGAACTCGGCCGACAATCTGCTGCTGCTTTTGACGGCAGCAGGCTGCAATTATTTCATGGGCGTTCCGTGTTCCGACGATGTCATGCTGAATTATCAATCGACCAGCTATCACGACGGGGTGGCCGCGCGGCGGCTGTTCCAGCTGCGCCCGGCGCCGGAGTTCCTTGCGTGGCTGCAGAATATGGGGATTTATCGCGGCACCGAACCGGCGGCTCTCGATCCATCGGCGCGGCGGCAATTGATGCGGGGCCTGGAGTCGTCCCTGGAGAATACAGTCTGATGCCTCGCGGACAAGAACCCGAAAACAAACTGGCTCAATCATACGATTTGCCTGAAGTGTTGAAGAAACTGCGTGCGCAGACCCCGGCGCGCCTGCTTGCCGGCCGCAGCGGGGCAGCGTATCGAACGAGCACTCAGATGGAGCTGCGCGAGGCGCATGCCGCTGCCCGGGATGCCGTGCGCACGGAGTTGAATCTTTTCAGGGATTTCGGCGAATACTTCGTGCGTAAGTGGAATCTGGTGGAACTCTGTTCCCGAGCAGCGAGCAAAGATGAGTATCTTCTGCGCCCGAATTTTGGACGGCACTTGGATGACCCCTCCCGCATAGCGATGAGCAGGGATTGCGCCACGGGACAGGATTTGCAGATTGTGATCGGCGACGGACTATCAGTAACCGCCGTCGCCGTCCAAGTGCCACGACTGTTGCCGCTTCTCTATGACGGAGCGCGGGCTCGAGGCTGGAGCGTAGGTTCGATTCCAGTCATTCGTCACTGCCGCGTAGGCATTCTCAACGAGATTGGGCGGTCACTCATGCCCAGAGTTGCTGTGCTGGTGATTGGAGAACGTCCGGGGCTGGCAACGGCCGAAAGCCTCTCGGCTTACATGGCATACCGGCCAAAGGCCACAGATACCGATGCCAACCGGAACCTTATCTCGAACATTCACGCCCGCGGTGTGAATCCAGAGTGTGCGTCCCGGCGCATTCTGAATCTGGCGGCCTTGATGATGAAAACTCAGGAGAGCGGTTTCCAGCTTCGCGAGGAACTGCCCACCGAGGGCGCGCCACCGAGTCTTCCAGAAGTCGGCTCCTGAGGAGTGGGGACTAGCCGGCGCCCGGCTTCCGGATGCCGGAAGGCGGATGGCCCTTATCTTCGCTGGTTCCCGGGCCCGGACGCATATTGTCGCCGGCACCTGCCTGGTCTAAAGTCAAAGCAACAATCGGAAGATTTAGGGGTTCTAGGACCTTGAGGAGGAGTCATGAAGAAATGGACGGTTCTATCTTGCACGATGCTAATGGCGTGCTCCTGTTTGAGTACGATGGCCGCGGCACAGGTCAGCTCACCCGTACCGGCCGGGACGGCCTTGATGGTCAAGCTGGAGACCACACTCGCGACCTTCAGCAACAAAGCGGGCGACCCCTTTCAGGCGCAGTTGACGCAGGCCGTTGTAGTCAATGGTAAGACGGTAATTCCTGCCGGAGCGATGATTGAAGGCCGCGTCACCAGAGTGACCGAACCACGCCGCATCTCAGGCAAGCCGACGATCGGAATCCTGCCCGAAGCGCTGATCCTGCCGACCGGCGAACGATTCTTCCTGGATGCGACGCTGGTCGACACCAATGCCGGGAGCGGCACCGACGTCAACCAGGAAGGCGAATTCAAGGGATCCGGCCACGACCGCCGCGATCAAATCGAAACCGGAGGCGGTGCCGCCGGAGGCATGTTGATCGGCGGGCTCGTTGGAGGTCCTCCGGGAATCCTGATCGGCGGAGCGGTTGGCGCAGGTTCGTCGGGAGTTTATTGGCTCAGCAAACACCACTCAGCCGTCCTGCGCTCGGGCACAGAACTCACTCTGGAACTCAACCGCCCTCTGGCGATGACACCCGTGGTGGCCAGCGCGGGGCAATAGGCAATTTCGCGTCTTCAGTAAGAGTAGGCTGGAGGTAAATACCTCCAGCGTACTCTTTTTCAGACAGCGAGTGCGTTCCGCTTTTACATCCCCGCAGCCGCCAATTCCGCTTCACTCAACAACTGCAGCTCGATCCAACCCTCCACCGGCAAGGCGTCTACCGGGAGTCGATTGTGCCAGAGGCTGAACCGCAGCCGCAGCCGGCTGGTGGGAGCGATCGCCACAGCACTCGTCTTCTGGCCGGCCGTCTTCTGCGAACTGGTCGCCGAACTCGGCTCCGCCAGCAGCCATTTCAGAGGCAAGCGGAACTCAAAGTTGCGCACCAGGGCCGCCTTGGCGCCCTCCTCACTCTGGGACGAAGAAGTTGACACCGATTCTTCCACGCCCCCGACCTTCCATGCCGTCAGCTTGCAGTCTTCCACCCTGGCATCGAGCCGCAAAACCCGCCGTGGGCGCGCTTCTCCGTCGGCCCACGATTCCAGGTTCACCACCAGATCAAACTCCATCTCCGGAACCGGCCCGGCAAAATCCAATCGGCCGTAAACGAATGTGCTGTCGATCCCGGCATACACAGAATCCAGAATGAATTGTTTTCCGTGCATGGCTCCGGCGCGCTGATCGGCCGTAAAGATAGCCGCCCCCATCCACTCGAAGTAACGAATCTTGTCACCCGCGACGCGGGGATGAATGTAGGCAGTCTGCGGGGTGAATGCGGGACGCACTTCGCCTGCTGTGATCGGCTGCGCCAGATAATCGGGAGGAGTTGCCCCGAGGGCCTGATAAATGTTCGAAAGATGCTTGCGGTAAAGCTCGTCAAAATCGCGGTCATTGGCCGAATGGTGCTCAGGCCCGTACCACCAGTTCCAATCGCTGCCTTCGGCAATCTGGATTTCTTCCAAGGCCAGTTTACGTTGCGCCTGGCTGGCTCGGGGCGCATTCTGGGTATAGAATTCGCGCGCATGGTACAGATAGTCCCAGGCGCGGTTATCTTCGGGAGCGCCGATCCAGACGTTGAAATTGGCATTGATCCACGAGCCTGGCACCAGAGACTTTAACGGCGAGAAATTGCGATGGCGGGCAATCGCCTCTGAAATCGTGACCGCCTCCAGCCCAGCCTCGCGCTGCAACGCATCGTAGAATCGCCGCAGAAATTCCCGCCCCGACTTGGGGTAATATTCCCAGGCATTTTCCCCATCGAGGATCACTGAAACCACAGCGTCTCGCCCTTGCGCGAGCACAGGCTGAGCCGCGTCTTTGATGTTGCGCAACAGATGTCCGGCAGCCTCGCCCGGATCCATCCCCGAGTAGACAAAACCGATCAAGTCCGAAATCGTGTGGTCGCGAAACACCATTTGCATCGTGGTCTGACCATTTTCGTAGCGGTGAATGCTGTAGAGCCGCTCGGCTAGATGCGCGGGCAACCGGCCGTTCCCGTCGCGCTGAAAGAACACACCCGTGCTGCGGCCAAGCACACCTTCGTCTGTGGCCATCCACTTAATGCCGAGGCTGTGCGCGATGGCCAGCACCTCTTCGGAGACGCTGCCTTCCGAAGGCCACACACCCTGCGGCCGCACTCCAAATACTTTCTGGTGAAGATCGAGAGCGCGCTCCAGGTGCCCGCGCGCGTCCTCGGGATGCCGGAACCGATTCTGGGGCAGGGGCAGGCCGGGCGACGAGACTGCGCCCACATTGGTGTCGCACACCAAAGGAAGAATCGGATGATAGAAAGGCGTAGCTGAAATTTCGATCGAGCCTTTTTTCGCGGCGGCGGCATAGGCGGGAAGAACCTTGGCCAGCAATTCCTGCTCGCGCGCAATCACAAACTTCTGATCTTCGAGCGAGTAGTTGCGCTCTTTCTTGACCAAAGCCGCAATGTCTTTGTCTTCGAGAAAGAATTCATCGAACCATGCAATCTGCGACAGCACCTGCAAGTCGGTGAATTGCTGCGGCTCGAAATATTTTTCCGCTTTCTCGGCTAAATACCCATGCTCGCCGAAGCGCTCGAACAATTCCCGATAGCGCGGATAACGCCCAATCAGGTTCGCGTGATTCGCCTGAAAAAGATATTGCAAAGCGAATTGCCGCTCTTTCTGCGTCAGATCTTTGGCGGGCTTGGCCGCTACGTTCAGAAACGGATCCTGCGCCGTTCCCGCAACGTAATCCTGAATCTGCGTGATCAGCGATGGCACCAGATTAAAGTTCTGGTGGACATTGGGAAATTCGTCCAGCAGTTTCACCATGCCGTAATAATCTTTGAGCGCATGCAGGCGCACCCAGGGCAGGCGATATTCGCCGGTGACCAAGTCTTTATAGAAAGGCTGGTGCTGGTGCCAGAGAACGATTAGACGCAGGGCGGGCATGGCTGGAAAAGTCAGTCTAGCACGGGGATTCGGAGTATCTTGTGGAACGAAGGGTCGTGGCAGGAACTGCTTGACGAATCACCGCTTGCCGAACAGCTTCCGCTCACTACACCAGGTACTTGGGCTTGGTTCTACTTCTCTAACTCCACAGTCTTCACCGGCAAATCCCAGTGCCCGTCGAGAATTTCGAAACGCCGCTGCTCTTCCCGCTGGAATGTCTCTTGATCGGGATACATCTGTTTCTGCAGTGCCGCCTCATCGAACGGTTCGTTGGCTGCGGTGGCATTCTTGAAGACAATGGTCACACGGAAATCCCAGCGCCCGTCTTCGGTGGCGTGATAGCGCGGCTGATCCATCCAGACTTTCGCGATCCGCCCCAGCTCCATTTCTTTTTTCAGCACGGGATAGTGATTCTTCTTGAATAATTTCAGAAACTCGTCCGCATGTCCCCACTTGGCTTTGTAGTAATACTCGACCACGAACGGTTGACCGGATGGCATGGGCGCTTGGGCGCGCGACGCGATGGGCAGGGCTATTGCACAAAACAGTAGCAGCGCTAGTGGGCGCGACATTCGGATCATAGAAGAGGCCTCCTTCACTGGCGGCTGACAGAGGGTTGGCGGTTCATTCTATTTTGCCAGTGAGTCCAAACAAACCATGCTATTCCTGCCACAAGCATCACGCCGATCACGGCGTCGAATTTGTGGAAGTACTTCCCCAGTTCGCGCCAGTTCTGACCCAGCTTCATGCCCAGCCACGCCAAGCCAAAACACCAAGGCCACGATCCCAGGAATGTGTAGATGTGGAATCGTCCGCGCGGCATGCGCGCGATTCCCGCGGGCAGCGCGATGAAGGTTCGAATCACGGGCAGCAGACGGCCGAGGAATACGGCCAGATATCCCCAGCGCGCGAAAAAGCGGTCGGCCCAGTCCAGTTCGCGGTGCCCCATCAGAATCCAGCGGCCATAGCGCTCCACCAGCGGACGCCCGCCATAGCATCCGACCTCATAGGCCACCAGCGACCCGAGATTGCAGCCGAGCGCTCCCGCCGTCGCCACCCACAGCAGCTTGAACGTCCCGGTGAAAACCAGATAGCCGGCAAACGGCATGATCAATTCCGAAGGCAACGGGATGCACGCCGATTCAATCGCCATCAGCAGCCCGATGCCGGCATAGCCGGTCGCGCTGATCACCGAATTGATGAATACGAAGACGATGGCGAGAAGTTTTTCAGTCATTGGAAAGCAGTTCTCAGTTCTCAGTTCTCAGTTCTCAGTTCTCAGTTCTCAGTTCTCAGTTCTCGGTTCTCAGTTCTCAGTTCTCAGTTCTCAGTAAAACCGTTCGCCCTCAAACTCAGAGACAAGTGAGGACTATTTAGTTTATCGGAAATTTACAGCTTAAAATCTGGAGCACGAGGCAACTCATAGCTGCCGTCTGTTTTCGAACTGAGAACTGAAAACTGAGCCTAAAATGAGCCGTCCTGGGTAAAGGTATAGCCGGGCAGGGTTGCGCCTTGCGGGCTTTTCACAACCTTGATGCGCACGGTGGGCGCGTCCGGAGCGGCGATTCCCGCCGGCCGCAGCATGGCATACTGCGTGAACACTTCGCTGTAGACCTTGGTGACCAGATAATCCTGGCCATCGCTATCGCTACGCCAGACTTGTCCGAGTTGGATGGAGTTTACGGCCACAATAGCTTGTCCTGAATGTGTGAGATTCACTCCAGACTAACTGGGAGCATGATGCGAGTCAATTCCCCGCGTGGTTACTGTAGGACAAGGGCATCGCGAATTGTGGATTTTAAAATTTCCGATTAGCCGTGGAAATCGGCAATTGGATGTTGAATTTCGACAATCGTTTTCCACTGCCACCTCTGCTAAGATGTGGCCGTCATGCCCCGTGGCATAGTTCCCCGCCAACCTGCTCGCACCGGCCGTCAAGAAGGCGCTCGTGTGGCGCGGGCGCCCGCGAAAGCCTCGGACCGGCGAAAGAGCGGCGCGAAAGCTACGGCCAAAACCGTCGGGGCTTCGCCCCGGGGACGGGCGGGAGGGCCAGCCCCCACACGTGCATCTGCGCCGCCGCGCGAAAACAAAAACAGGACCAATGCTACTTACAATCCTCTGGCTCCGGAGCGCCTTGCCGAAATCCTCGAGCGGCTCGACCGCCTGTATCCCCATGTCACCTGCGCTCTCACGCACAGAAGCGCGTGGGAACTTCTGGTGGCGACCATCCTCTCGGCCCAGTCGACGGATGTGAACGTCAACCGCGTCACCCCCGAACTTTTTCGCAAATACCCTACGGTCGAGGCGTTCGCTGCACTCACGCCCGAACAACTCGAACCCGACGTGCGCTCGACCGGCTTCTTCCGCAACAAATCTAAATCCGTCGTGGGCGCGGCCAAGAAAATCGTCTCCGACTTCGGTGGCCAAGTTCCAGGCGAAATGGAAAAGTTGCTCACGCTCCCGGGAGTCGCCCGCAAGACTGCAAACGTCGTGCTGGGAACGTGGTTCAAGAAGGCAGAGGGTGTGGTCGTTGACACTCACGTCCATCGCGTCTCGCGCCGTCTGGAACTTACTACCAATGATGACCCGCAGAAGATCGAGCAGGACTTGATGCGTGTGATCCCGCGCGACAAATGGATTCTCTTCTCCCACCAGCTCATCTGGCACGGACGCCGCCTCTGCATCGCGCGCAAACCCAAATGCGTCGACTGCCCGCTGGAAAATCTTTGCCACGCCGTCGACAAGACCTGGAGCACGGTGGAACTGCACAAAAACGCGAAAGCGTAAGGAGCGACTGCAGGCAAATCACTTGTTAGCTCGCACGTTGGAGAAGTATCGACGGCGGGGGACCACCTTCAAGGCCGGTGCTCAAGGTGAAGTCTTCCCGTTTTGACGCGAAGCTCCTGCCGCTAAACTAATCTTTCTTGATTTCCTGCAGGATTGCGGCAACAATATCTTGATGTCCGACGTAGTCCAATCTGTCCGCCAGCTCTTGCAGGATTTCATCGCTCCCGAGCTACGTGAGTTGAAAAGCGACGTAAAGCAGGTCGACGCCAAGGTCGATCTTGAAACCAAGAACCTAAAGGCCCAGATCGATTCGGAGACCGGCCAGATCAGAACCAACATTAAGCGACTCGAGGACAAAATGGATTCTGACTTCAAGCGCCTCGAAGACAAGATGGATTCGGGTTTTTCGCAAATGCGAACGCTTCTTGAGAATGCCTATTTGCGATCCGAGCTGGAAGCCACACGCGATATCTCCAACCTTCGCGAGCGCGTGACCCGGCTAGAAGTCGAACGCGGCTCTCGGCAGTAGTGGTTCCTCCCGGCAGTTCGCTCTGCTAGACTTTTCGTTCGGCTTACACGAAAGCACTCAACACTCATGCGCACCTCCGTTCCTTTTGCTATCGTCATTCTTATGAGCATCCTTGTCGCCGAAAACCTCGCCGTCGCCCAAACGATTGCCGCGCCGCAGGCTGTTACCGATCCTAAACAGATCGCTTCCAAGCCCAATGCACAGGTCGAGCCCCGCAGTCTGTCCATCGAGAAGCTCTATATGACGCGGCAGATCGGCCGCCCGACGTGGTCACCCGACGGCAAGAGCGTCGCCTTCATTTCGAATATGAGTGGACGCAACAACCTCTGGCTGGTGCCCGCCGAAGGCGGATGGCCCGCACAACTCACAGTCAGCGACCAGCGCGAATCCTCACCAGCCTGGTCGCCTGACGGCAAATGGATCGCGTATCAATCCGATTACGACGGCGACGAGCTGTGGGATATCTTTCTGGTTTCGCCGAAGACCGGCAAAGTCGTCAACCTCACCAGCACGCGGGAGATCGCCGAAACGGATCCGACGTGGTCGCCGGACGGCCGCTACCTGGCATATCTCGTCAAACCAAGAACCTCTGCGGCGCACGAGATCGATATCTATGACATGGCGATGCGCGAGGTGAAGCACCTCACCACCGGAACGCCCCAGGACAAGGGCAACTTGAATCCCGTCTGGTCGAAAGATGGCAAGTACATCGTCTACTCGCAAGAGCAGGCCAAGGGCACGGATTCAAACATTTTCATCGCCGACGTGGCGACCGGAAAGAGTACGCTGCTCACGCCGCATGAAGGCGAACAGATCTATGCGGCCAGCGACATTTCGCCCGACGGCAAACGTGTTCTGTTCTTTTCCAACGCGGCGAATGGCTACAGCAATGTTGGCCTGATCGAGATCGCAACCAAGAAACTCTCGTGGCTCACGCATGACAAATGGGAAATTCGCGGCGGCGAGTTTTCGCCCGACGGAAAGCAGATCACCCTCACCGCGAACATTGACGGTGAAGAAGATATTTATCTGCATGATCTTGCGGCCGGCAAGTCCACGATGTTGCCGATCTCCAAAGGGCTGAACGAGCCGGCGGGCGGGCATGCCGCCTTCACCAAAGACGGTTCACGGCTTCTCTATTACCACAACGGTCCCACCGCTCCCGGCGATCTCTGGGTGTATACGCTGGCTACCGGCCAGTCGTATCAAGTGACGCATTCGCTCGTCGCCGGAGTGCGTTCGGAAGACATGGTCGAGCCTTACCTCGTGCACTATCCGAGCCGCGACGGCAAGTGGACGATCTCTGCGTTTCTCTACGTCCCCTTCAACATGGCGCGCAATGGGCAGAACGCGGCCATCGTTTATATTCACGGCGGCCCGACTTCGCAAACCATGAATTCCTTCAACCGCTTCATTCAATACGCTGCCAACCAAGGCTATATGGTTTTGGCGCCCAACTACCGGGGCTCGACGGGATATGGAAAAGAATTTCAGCAGGCGAATTTGTTCGACATGGGCGGCGGCGATTTGCAGGATGTGCTGGCTGGAGTCGACTGGATCAAGCAGACCGGACATCTCGATCCGAAGAAGATTGCCGTGATGGGCGGGAGCTACGGCGGCTATCTCAGCATGATGGCGGTCACGAAAGCGCCGGAAATGTGGGCCGCGGGCGTACCGATTGTGCCCTTCGTGAACTGGTTTACCGAGATCGAGAATGAGGACCCGGTGCTGCAGCAGTCCGATCTCGCGACCATGGGCAATGTGGTGAACAACAAAGCGCTGTACGAAGACCGCTCGCCGATCAACTTCATCGATCAAATCAAAGCGCCGCTGTTACTACTGGCTGGAGGACACGATCCGCGCTGCCCGAAGGAGGAAACGCAGCAGGTAGTGGATGCCATCAAGAAGCGCGGCGGGACCGTTGACTATAAGATTTACGAAAACGAAGGCCACGGCTTCGCGCGCGTGGAGAATCAGATCGACGCCTACCGGCGCGTCGCAGATTTCCTGCAGGCGCACGTTCCTCCGGCGGACTGCAGTTGTTCGCTGACGGAATAGCTAATCCCTATCAAGAGATTCGGCGCGCACGATGGCTTCAACCAGGCCCGGGATGGTGAACTCTTTGGCCTCGCTGTCCGCTCGCAGGCCAAGTTCGCGCAAAGTCGAGGACGTAACTGGGCCAATGGAGGCGAGCCTTATTTCATCAAGGCTAGCAATCAGGCGAGCCCCGAGCAGAGCCGCGAAGTTGCGCGCGGTGGAAGAACTGGTAAATGTAATCACATGCGGGCGCCGCCGCGGACTCCTCAGCGCGCTCTGCAAGCGTGTGCACGATGATTGCGGCACTACGGTCTCGTAGGCTTCCACCACATCCACCTGCGCTCCGGCCTTTCGCAACTCGCTCGGGATCACATCGCGGGCGACCTTGGCACGCACCAGCAAAACCTTCTTCCCTTTTACTCGCCGCCGCAGGCTGCGCACTACAGACTCGGCCACATATTCCTTGGGAACAACATCGACCTTTCCGCCGCGCTGCTCGATCGCTTTCTTGGTTGCCGGGCCGATGGCCGCGATCCTTAGGTGCCTGAGATCTCTTTTCAGGTGCAGCTTGGCCAGGCGCTCCCACATGGCCTCGACTCCGTTGGCACTGGTGAGAATGAGCCAGTCGTAGGCGTCAAGATTTTGCAGGGCCGAATCCAACGGCTTGAAGCTGCGCGGCTTGCGGATTTCGATGAACGGGATTTCAAGCACGGTCGCGCCCAGCTTGCGCAGTTCACTTGAGAGAGCACCGGCTTGATGGTGAGCGCGGCCTACGAGAACGCGCACTCCCAAGAGCTCTTGATGTTTTGGTTTACCTAGCATCTTGCTATTTCTTTCGCACGTGGATAACTTTTTCGACTTCGGCGATTACAACTCCGGTTTCGTCTTTCACTTCCACGTTGAATACCGGCTCATATTTCGGCAGCGTTTTGAGTTGCTCGCGAACGTCGTCGATCTGGCCGTCGGACAAACGAAATTCCGCGCGCACCGTTCCCTTCCCCGGCTTTCGGTAGCGGATGGTCGCAGCTTTATCCCAGACAATGTAGTCGCGGCCCAGGTTCGCCATCAGCATGAGCATATAGAACGGGTCGGTCATGGCAAATAGCGATCCGCCGAACTGCGTACCGACGTAGTTGGCGTTCCAGAAGCGCAGCTTCATCTCGACGTCGACGGCTTTCATATCAGGAGCAATGTGTTTGATGCGAATGCCCATGCCCAGAAACGGCGGCCAGAAGTTGATCCAGCGGCGAAGAGCACGTGATTTCTCGCCACCACCGAGAAGTTGCAGGAGGACGCTGCCGCTCTTCATGCCAGATCATGATACGGGATCACGGTTGCGGCAGGACAGCCAGGCCGCGGCCGTAGACAGCTTCGAGGATCTCGTCGCCGCCACGACTCAGTAACGTGTCACCAACGGCGTTGCCGAGTTGTTCGGGATCGTTGAGATTGCCGTCGCGCGACTCGCGCAGGAGCTTCGAGCCGTCGGGGTCGGCGACGATGGCTTCGAGATGCAGCCTACCGTTGCGGTCGTCTTTGCGAACTTCCGCGAAAGCTCCGATTGGGACCTGACAGCCTCCGCCGAGGCGGTTGAGCAGGGCGCGCTCGCAAGTGGTCGCGGCGCGAGCGGCGGCGTCGTTCAGGAATGCCAGATGCTCGCGCGTGATTGAGTCGCCCAAGCGGATTTCAATCCCCAGCGCTCCCTGTCCGGCTGCGGGACACATGATTTCGGCGGGGATGATCTGTTTGATCAGTTCCGTTTTGCCCAGGCGCTTCAGTCCCGCCGAGGCCAGGATGATGGCATCGTATTCGCCTTGTTCGAGTTTCCGCAGCCGGGTATCGACGTTGCCGCGCAGGGGATGAATGTCGAGGTCGGGGCGGGTAGCCTTAAGTTGCGCCTGACGACGCAGGCTGGAAGTCCCCACGCGCGCACCTTGCGGCAGGTCTTCGACCTTCGCATAAAGCCGCGAGCAGAAAGCATCGCGTGGGTCTTGACGTTCCGTGATGGCGCCGATTTCGAATCCCGGCGGAAGCTCGGTGGGCAGGTCTTTCAACGAATGCACGGCAAGGTCGACGCGTCCAGCGGCCAGTGCTTCTTCAATTTCTTTCGTGAACATGCCCTTGGTGCCCACCATGGCGAGAGCCACGTCGGTAATTTTGTCGCCGGTGGTGTGGATGATCTCGATTTCAACTTCGTGTCCGCGCGCGCGAAGCAGCGCGGAAATGTGGTTGGCCTGCCAAAGGGCGAGCTGAGAGCCGCGGGAGCCGATGCGGAGTTTAGGCATGAGTGTGCGCACCAGCCTCTTTTCCTTGATCCGAAGCGTTGTTAGTCTTTCCGAATCGAAGTCCGAGCCAAGCTCCGATCGAATATGCGACGGTAATGATAAATGGCGCCGTGACGAGTATCCTGCCCAGGCACTCACTGTCTCCGCAGGTTTTGTCAGTCAATGAAAATAACTGTCGAAACTCATATGCCCAATAGTGTCCCGGCCTCAGACCTTGGTAAGTTCCGCCGTGCTTGAGGATCGACACATCCCACGCCATGATGCCAACCAAAAGGATTACGCCGACTAGAACCACGTAAGGAGCTGAGCGATGGCGGACGATACGATTGACGCCGAAGCCCAGAAGGAAGCCGGGGAGCCAAACCAGAGGGTTGTAGATGACAGCAGGGGTGGGCGGCCGAATTCCCATCCCCGCGAGAATCGCGCCGATGAGTAGGCCGACCAACAGGACTGACAAAATGCCCCCAACTAAGGCCACCACAACGTGCAGAAGGAGAAACGGCAGTTCTTGGTAAAACGGTTTCTCGCTCTTGATATTGGAGAAGCCGATGCGGAGAGGAGCCATCAGGGACGCGTCCCCACTTCTTTGTTTTTGTCCGCGTTCGATGCTGCTGATTCTTTTTCCTTGTCGTGCAGGTTGAACAGTCGCCGCACGACGTCAATCACCGTGGTCGCTTCTGCCTCGCGGGCAGCGGTCTTCAGCGTGGTGATGGGCGTATGCATGACTTTGTTGATGATGCCGCGAGTCAACGCCTCAACCGCCATTTCCTGCTCCGGAGTCAGCGCGCCCATGCGTCCGCGCACGCGATCGATTTCCGCCTGGCGGATGGTTTCCAAATGATCCTGCAACGACACGATCGTCGGCACTACGTCCAGCGTATGCGCCCGAGCTTCAAATTTTTCCACTTCGCTGGTGATGATGGCTTCGGCGAGTTCGGCCTCTTTGCGGCGGTCGGCCACGTGGCTGCTGACGGCTTGCTGCAGGTCGTCGATGTCGTAGGCGAAGATACCGTCGAGCTTCGCCATTTCCGGCGACACGTCGCGCGGCACGGCGATGTCGATAAAGAACATCGGCCGGTTCTTGCGGCGCGCGAGGAACTGCTCGCCGTGCTCGCGGCGGAAGATGGCGTGGGGCGCGCCGGTCGAGGTAATAACGATATCGGCCTTGTCGCAGGAGTTGTAGAGATCCTCGAACTTGATGGCCTGTCCGTTGAACTTCTGCGCCAGCCCGATGGCGCGTTCATAAGTGCGGTTGGCGACGAAGATCGACGCGCAGCCATGCGCCATCAGATGGCGGGCCGCGAGCTCGCTCATCTTGCCAGCGCCGACGATAAAGACGTTCTTGCCCTGCAGTGTTCCGAAAATCTTTTTCGCCAACTCCACAGCCACCGAAGCGATGGAAACTGAAGACGAGCCCACTGCGGTCTCAGTGCGCACGCGCTTAGCGACGGCGAAAGCGCGGGTGAAGAGCTGATCGAGTTGCCCGCGCACTGAGCCTACGGCGCGGGCTGTAGCGTAAGCCTCCTTCACCTGACCGAGAATCTGGGCTTCACCGACCACCATCGAATCCAGACTCGAAGCTACGCGGAAGATGTGGCGCACCGCGTCTTTCTCGCGGAATTCATACAGATGTGCGTCGAGTTCCTGAGCGCTGAGGTGAAAGCGATCGTGAAGAAAGCCGCGCAAATCGGCCGATCCGTTGGTAGTGTGCGTGACCACTTCGACGCGGTTGCAGGTGGAGATGATCATCCCCTCTTCGATTCCGGGATGAGCGGTAAGATCGCGGCAACAGTCGGCCAGGCGCGACTCAGGGATCGCCAGTCGCTCGCGCACTTCGAGCGGCGCGCTCTTGTGATTCACGCCAATGAGCTGGTATCTCATGAGGCGGTAAACCTGTGGATGGTCGAGAAATAGTTTGCGGCCCAGGCCACGACGGCGGCCACAAACGCAAACGTTGCGAGCACCGCGGCGCGGCGGCCACGCCATCCTGAATTCCAGCGGGTGAAGACCATGATCATGTAGACAACCCACATCAGGATCGACAGCAGAATTTTAGGATCGGCAAAGTCAATGCGCCCGTAGGCCGACATGGCGACGACCGAGCCGGTAATCAAGCCGAGCGTCATGAAAGGAAAGCCGAGCAGCAGAGAACGGTAGCCGATCTGGTCAATTACTTCCAGTGCAGGCAGGAAAGAAATTAGGCTGCTGGGTTTCTTGGCCTTCAGGCGGCGCTCCTGGATCAGGTAGAGCAGGCTGGCGCCAAAGCTGAGCACGAGCGCGGCGTAGCCGGTGAAGATCAGGATGATGTGCGCGATCAGCCATCCCTTGTGCTTGACGAAGGCAGTCAGCAGGACAGGTTGCTGGTCCACGGCGGCAACGAAAGTCAGAAAGAAAACGATGGGAAAGACGACCACGCCCGGCGAAGTGGTCTTGTAGATGGCGTAGATGATCATAAAAAATGTCATCGAAAAGAAAGCCAGCAGTGACTCTCCGTTATGCACCGAGGCCCAGATTACCTGGCCGGAAACGAACAACTCGACTAGCGACACGAAGTGGAAGACCATGCCCAGGCTGGCGGCGTGCAGCGCGATGCGGCTGAAAAGATCGCTGGTGCGGCTAAGCGCAAAAAAGGCGTAGGTCAGCCCGATAAAGTAACAAGCCAGCGCGAATCGCAGCCAAAGCAATGGCATAAGCTAGGTAAGTATCAGAGTCCGCTGAGTTGAATGCAAGTACGGCTGGGAACCCCAGGGAACCCTTCCCTTTCCACGCATTATATTCTGCACAGAGAACGCAGCACCGGGAAACCGCACTGGTCACATGAC
Organism: uncultured Acidobacteriaceae bacterium; assembly: GCA_963702775.1. Classification (GTDB taxonomy): domain Bacteria; phylum Acidobacteriota; class Terriglobia; order Terriglobales; family Acidobacteriaceae; genus Sulfotelmatobacter. The sequence continues at coordinate 1,611,074 of CAVPDX010000004.1, read as the reverse complement.
ATTGTGATCTGGATCACAGGACCTTAATCAACTCCCAGACTGGAAAGAGTTTCCTCCAGCAACCCCGCATCAATCACCAAACGGCGGCCGTGCGTCTTCACATCTTCCAGTTCGTCGAAGGCGCGGAAAAGCCGAAGTTTCGCGGCAGCGTATTGTTCGGCTTCAGTCAGCGGACGGCCGTGAGTTGCGGTCCAAGCCGCTACTGCCTTATCCGGCAGGAAGACACTGACCGCGTAGGTCAGCTTGCGGTCGGAGGTGACATCGAAAACGAACTCTATGGCTGGGGCTTCGGGATCGTCGGCGAGTGCGGCGCGCTGGCCCACGAAGTAATACTGGTAAACGTATCCCTGAGCGCCGGCGTAAGTCTTTAAGCGGCGGACGGTTTTGTCAGGTGACATGCGGACATTATGACCCGGTCGTTGGTCGTTTGTCGTCGGTCGTCGGCCACCAAGAGACCTGCACGGGCCGCACCGAGGTTTGGACCTGAACTGTCGAAAGGCTAAATTTCCTGCAGACAATTGCCGATATCTTCCTTGAAGACAGCCCTTCGCATTAAATCATGCCGCAATGGAATTGGATCGCTCTCGGCGCGCTGGCCTTGCTCGTGGTCTACCAGCAGTTCCGCATGTACCGCTCTGAGAGAGAGTCGAAGCAGCGCGAAGAGTTGTTCCAGATCGTCACCGAAAACGCCGCTGACATGATCGCATTGGTCGACGTGAAAGGACATCGGCTTTACAACAGTCCGGCCTACAAGCGAATTCTGGGTTATTCGGCGGCGGAGCTGGGGGAGACCTCCGCCTTCGAGCAAATCCATCCCGAAGATCGCTTCAAGGTGCTGGAGGCGGCTCGCGAGGCGCGCAGCACCGGGATCGGAAAGAAGCTCGAGTACCGCATCCGCCACAAAGACGGCACCTGGAAGGTTCTGGAATCAATCGCTAGCACGGTCCGCGACGAGAAGGGCGACGTTACGAAGCTGGTCATCGTGAATCGCGACGTCACAGAGCGTAAGCGCGCGGAAGAGCAACTGGAGCACAATTCTTTTCACGATACCCTGACCGGGTTGCCCAACCGGCGTCTATTCCTGGATCGCTTGCAACATTTATTTGATCGCGCGCAGCGCAACCCAGAGCGCCAATACGCCGTTTTGTTCGTGGACCTTGATGCCTTCAAAGTGTTCAACGACACCATGGGCCCTGCTGTGGGAGATCAGGTGCTCGTCGAGATTAGCCGGCGGCTCGGCGCCTGCTTGCGCGACGACGACACGGTTTCGCGGCCGCAAGACGAGATTCCGATTACCGAAAGGGTTTTGTCTCGAATGGGCGGCGACGAGTTCACCATCCTGCTCGAAGAAGTCGCCGATCCCAGCCACGCCATGCGGGTTGCGAAACGAATCCTCTCCGCCGTGGCCGAACCCTTTTTCGTGGAAGGCCGCGAGGTGCGCACGTCAGCAAGTTTGGGAATCGCGTTAAGCACGCCTATGCAAAAGCGTGCCGAAGATCTGCTGCAGGATGCCGACGGCGCCATGCGCCGCGCCAAGGCCATGGGCGGCTCCCGCTGCGAGGTGTTTGATGAGGCCATGCATGCCCGTGCCGTCAATCGGCTGAAGCTCGAGGCGGAATTGCGAGAGGCGATCGGGCAGCGTCAGTTCCGCGTGTATTACCACCCAATGTTTGATCTGGAAACGAAGCGGATCGTGGGGCTGGAGGCGCTGCTGCGCTGGCAGCATCCCGAGCAAGGCTTGATTTCGCCCTACAAGTTCATGGCAGCAGCAGAGGACACTGGTCTGCTCGTCTCCGCCGGCCAGTGGCTGATTGTGGAGGCGTGCAAGCAGTTGAGCGCATGGACCGCAGCGATGGCCTCGATGGAGCCCATGAGCATGAGCGTGAATGTCTCCGCCAGGCAGCTGGCCGATGCCCGGTTCGTGACCGACGTGGATACTGCGCTGCGGCAGACCGGAATCGACCCCTCGCGCCTGCACCTGGAGATGACCGAGCGCGTGGCGGCAGCCGACCCAAAGTTAACGGCAGCCGTCCTCTCACACCTTAAGCGCCTGCGCGTGGGCGTGATCCTCGATGATTTTGGCACCGGAAATTCATCTTTGAGCGGGCTGCGGCAGTTCCCGGTGGACGCCTTGAAGATCGACCGCTCCCTGATCAACGGGATGCTCACCGACCGCGCCACCTGCGACACAGTCGAGTTGATCATCGTGCTGGCACACAAATTGAAACTGAAAGCAATTGCCGAGGGCATTGAAGCCCCCCGGCAGCTCGACCACCTCCGGGCGCTCGGGTGCGATCTGGGGCAGGGATATTTATTCTCGCAGCCGCTCGAGGCGAAGGCCGCCGAAGAGCTTCTGCGCCAGCAGAATCCGCTTCCTCGCGCCAAGGTTGCAGGAGCGCAATAGTAACGCACGAATCTGGCAGGCTGTCCCGAGAGCCTGCCCTGAGCTTGCCGAAGGGCGTCCTCTCCCTGGGCTCTGCGGGCAGGACACCCGCCCGGACAACCGGGACGGGGCGCTACAAGTTTGCGTTCAGTCACACTGCTCCGTGATCTTAATCACAGCGCACGGTGACGACTAACCCCAAACTGCGACGATGGCCGACCGGACGCTGATGGACATGACATACTCCCGCGAGGGAATTCCCACCCACGGGCGATGTTCCAAGTGCAGCCAAGTCTTCAGCAATCCGCCTGAGGCAGGGGCCAACCCTCAGAAAGCCACACGCGATTTCTACGCCGCCTTTGCCGCCCATCAATGCCTGGCGAAAAACCTTGGCCGCAGCCTCGTCATCCTGAAGCACAAAGACAAGGTTCCAATCGTGGCGTCCTGCACCACCTGCCATCGCAAGTTTCTTACCACCGTCGATTTTCTTCACGACCGGCGGGGCGCCGAACAATACCTGTTGGAAAAGTTTGACCAGCACAAGTGCTCGGAAGACGTTGCTCATTCGGCGACACAGAATTAGATCAGCTGCTGAAATCCACCTGACCTATGCGCAAGGCGCGGTCGCCGAAATCACTGCTATGGCAACGATTGGCGCTGCCGACGGATTCGGTCTCCCCGTCAGCACTACGCATGTACTCTCGTCCGGCGTTGCCGGCACCATGGCCGCCAATAACTCGGGAATTCAGTGGTCCACGGTACGCAATCTGGCCTTGGCCTGGGTGCTTACCCTGCCCGTCGCCATGGTGCTCTCCGGATTTTTATTCTGGCTCTTCCGCAAGACATTCTGAAGGTAGCTTCAGAGCGGAGATCAGGCCGAAGCCACTGCTGAAGCGGCCGTAACTCCGCGCTGTTTGCGCAACTCTGCCTGGAATACATCGGCTGGCAGCGTGGCCTTCCGGAAGAGCGCGAGCAGCGCATCCTCGGCATCATCGGAAGTCGTGGCCCGTTGTGAATCTCGGCAAGGCTCGGTCTCCAGGCCTTCCGGCTCTACCAGCAACTCCGGCAGGACGTCCCGATTCTCCATTAGCACACATAGGAACTTTTCCAGCAACGCCCGATGCTCGGGGGTAGTCTGGGTAAATTCCACCCCCATTCCCTTCTCAGGGTGCATGACCCGAACCACTCCTTCCGCCTTCAGTTCGACCTCGCCGGCTCGCATCGAAAGCGTTACGCGCGACGAAACGGGAAAAGGAGAAGTGATATCGAGGTAGCATCCGCCCAAACTCAAATCCATGAGTTGGCAACGGACCGGCGGGTCGTCCTTTTCGATCTCCGGAGAATTGCGTCCCAGCCACTCGTGCAACTGCCGCATCGCCGCTGGAGACGGATTCTGAAAACGCAGCCCCACCTGCGTCCCGCTGCCTTCCCAGGCAAACTCCGCATCCACCTGCAGCGCTTCGACCGAACCGGGCAGCGTGAACGACAGTTCCCACCGCCCCTGAGGCTTGCTGCGCCGGGGCAGCCTGACGGCGAGGCCGCCTTCGCCTACATCCGTGGTGTTGACTTTGAACCGCGCGCCCGATTCGTAGCTCGCCATTTGCACCGGAATCTGGACCGGAACCCGGGTGTTGCGCCGCCGTTCCTTCTTCATCAAAGCCCGCGCCGCCCGGAAGCTCGACTTGGCCCGCTCAGCCGTAACCGGCTTGTACAGGATGAAATTCGCTCCCAGCTCGAACGCTGAACGCAGGCCAGTAGCAGGATCCAGGATCGCCACCGCCACCGCCCGCTGGTTGCTTGGTGATGTCCGCACAACCCCGAGCACTTCAGCCGAGCCGGGGCCAGCGCAGTCCACGATGATCGCTTCGAACCGCCCGCGCGTTAAATGCCGCAGCGCAGTCTCCGAATTGGTGCAGTGTTCGACGCTGATCTCAAGATCGCCCAGCGTCCGGCGCAATACCCGCGCGATTTTCTCGTCGGTACAGAGCAGAAGAGATCTCAGATTCATTAAGCCGTCTCACATCGTACAGATCTGGGGAGCCGAAGCATCCCATCCCACTCTAAGCTTGGCGCAAATGCCTATCAATAAAACACTTGCCGCCGGAGGTTACGGCTGTAATGCGCTGGTTCCCGGCACGAGAGATTCGTATCCACCAGACATTCGTATCCACGAGAGATTCGTGTCAGGGTATGCCTTCAGGCATACCGTTAAGCTCACTCTATCAATCGTGCCTTCAGGCGCTGCCCCTTCCGAAATCCTGCGGGGCACTAGACCCGCCGGACCAAAGCGGGAACCCATCCCCTTACGAAATGCGCTGCAGATGTTTAATAACACCAATGAATACAGTTGGTTAGATCGATTCACTCAAGTGTCGCAGCGCAAATTGTAGTTGACTTGCGGCCAATATTGCCCTAACATACTGAGTCTCCGATCACCTTTTTCGATCTGTGGAATCGTGGATTGAGATAGTGGTGTGTTTTTCCATGAATCCCGAAAGTATCCGGAGAATCATATAGATAGGTATAATTCTGAGTTTATCCTTTTTAGGAAAGGCATAATTGCATGGCCAAGCGACGCGGAAATCCGAACTGGGGTAAGCCCGAGCCCATCGGTCCCATTGTCCCAACCATCACCGAGTTTGAGCAGGTTGTGCGCGAATACAAGCTCTCCCCCGACCAGTATCTCCGGTCGACCCGTCTGCGGGAGTGGGCACGCCGCAACAAGAACTCCAAGTACATCCCCGAGCCCCTCCTCGAAGCCTGGGGATTCGAGATCGAATCCACGCTGTAACCGCAACGGTAAGGATTTGCCAGGGTCGCCGAAAGGCGATCCTTTTGCTTTTGAGTCGCCATTCTGCAAAACTCTTGTCATTCCGACCGGAGCGGAGCGCTAGCGAGCGCAGCGGAGGAACCTGCTTTTTCCATCCCATCAAGCTCGCCGTGATCGGGAACAAACTGCCTGATGCTCAACATCCTCCAAATCCCGCTCCCCGAACTCTTCGCAGTCCTCGCTGCCATAGCCTTCGCCGCCGGCCTGAATGTCTACGCCACGGTAGCTACCCTGGGCCTGCTGGCCCGCTTCGGACACGTCCCCCTCCCGCCAGCCCTGCAACTCTTGGAGACCTGGCCCATAATTGCCGCCAGCACAATCCTGTTCACCATCGAATTCTTCGCCGACAAAATCCCCGCCTTCGACCTGATCTGGAGCGCCCTCCACACCTTCGTCCGCGTCCCTGTAGCTGCCCTCCTGGCCTACGGAGCCACCCGCCAACTAACCCCAGCCCAGCAACTCCTCGCAGCCGCCCTGGGAGCAGTCATAGCCCTGGCCGCCCACGGAGGCAAAACCGCCCTCCGCGCCGCCGTAACCCCAAGCCCCGAGCCGTTCTCCAACATCACCCTAAGCCTGGCCGAGGACGCCTTAGCCATCTCCCTAACCTGGCTAGCCACCACTCATCCCTATGCGGCAGCCACGATCGCGCTAGCCTTGGTAGCAGTGATAGTGCTGCTAGCCCGAGCAGCGATCCAAGCCATGCGCAAGCTTTTCCAAGGAGCAGAAGAAGAACTAGCAGGATAAAGCGAGTGCGTAGGGACGGGTCTCTGACCCGTCCGTCGAGCGCAACTCGACTCTGATGGCAGCGCCGCAACCCGTGTGGAGCGGACACTCCTGTCCGCTGCCTTTGACTTTGTTCTTGAATTTGAATTGAAGGAGCTTCCACAGCCGCGAGGCACAACCGTGGAAGAGCGGCGCTTCAGCGCCGCGAGAAACGCACGCGAGGAAGCGGGGCTTCAGCCCCTGTGGATTTCGACTGCAAATATTCTCTCAGCGAGACGTTTGCCGCGACTCTCTCCGCATTCGCCGGGCGGTTCCGATTTGGGAAAACCGCTCTGCACCCCCCTCCCCCCGGTATATTGGAATCATGGACTTAGGGGGAAAATGCAGTTTGATCTATGGGGTGCAATAACTTACGGGTAAAATCTTGCGCGCAAAGGACTTACGTCCTGTGCGGCTCGGCAGAAATGTACCGCCTCCGCCTTGACGATGATGAGCTAGTTTCTAATGGGGCGCAAGGTCAGACGTCACAGGAGTGCATTGTGGAAACCTGCGAAGCGCAAAAATCCGAAGGGGGGTCGGTCTCTTAGGGCGCATCACCACCGACCCTCAGGATCAGGACCCGCCGCTCATACACGAACCCTCTGATGTGATGATGAACCCGCTCCAAGCAGTACCTGGCGGGCTCACAGTCCGCAGCGGAAAGCGGAGGACGCGAGGTAGAATGACGCCATGAGTCTTGACGGTCTCGGACACACTGACGAATCGGTGCAAGCGGCCTGGGACGAAGAAGTGGCACGTCGTATGCGAGGCCTGCAGGCGGGCAAGGCCGTGACCGTCCCGCGGGAACAACTGCATCAAGAGTTGTTGGCGATGTTGAATGGAGCGGACCCCCTCCGCTAAAAGCCAGCACCATCCCCACTGACGGGTGCCCCATCTTTCGCGCACTTTGCGAAAGGTGGGATTCCACGACTCCAGCCCCCTAGGATTTCTTTATGCCGAACTGCCGCGTCCGTGTCATTCCGTCTCTAACGACGGTGCATCCTGTCAAGCGTTTTGTAGCGACACTTCGGCGTCGACGCCAGAAGGAGCGCCATTTCGCTCTAGTAGAAAGCTTTTGACTCCCAGACCAAGCTCGTCACTCTGTTCAATCCTGCAGCGGGACACCAGGTCCCACCATCCATCTCTTCGGGACTTGCACCCACGATTACTCACTTCGAACTCCCTGACTTTTCAGGGAGGCAGGCTGCCCACTCAAAACGTCGGCCCCTTACTCGCCAACCACGGAATGACTCGGGCTCACCTGCATGACGGCCTGACATAGTTGCGCGTACGTCCAGTCTTCGCGCAACATCAGGTACAAGCGCGTGGCCAACTTTCTGGCCACCGCCACCTTGGCGACGCTGCGATTCTGGCGCACCGCCAGGCGGCGATAGAAGCGTTTCAGTTGCGGATCCAACCGCGCCGCCGTCTGTCCCGCTTCCACCAGCAAAAAGCGCAGAAAGGAACTGCCCTGTTTGCTGATCTTGCCCAGCCGCTGTTTCCCGCCGCTGGATTCCTCACTCGGAATCAGGCCGAAGTAGCTGCCCACCTGCTTGCCTGATCCGAACCTCTCGGCCGGCCCCAGCGTCAGCACCATGGCCAACGCCGTCACCGAACCCACTCCCGGATGCGTCATCAGCCGCACCGCTTCCGGCCGTTGCCGCGCTTCTTCTGCGACTCGCCGGTCCAGTTCGACGATCTCCGCTTCCAGCCCGTCGAGCGCTTCCAGCAACCGCTTTCGCCGCTCCGCCGCGTACGGCAGCAAGGGCAACTGCTCCAACTCCGCCCGCCCCGCCTTGGTCCACAGTTTCCGCTTTTTCTGCACTCCGCAGCTCAGCGCCATGGCCTGCAGTTGATTCTTGGTGCGCGTCCGCGCCTGCACCTGCTTGTGCCGATGCACCAGCAACTGCCGCACATCCCGCACCTCCAGGCTCGGCACCCAGATCCGCGGAAACCGATCCTGGCGCAACAGATCCAGCAGATGCTCCGCGTCCCGCCGGTCCGTCTTCTGCCGACGCACTACCGACGCCCTCACCTTCGCCGCATCCCCCAACCACAACTCCATGCCCAACTCCGCCAGCAACCGCTCGAACCACGGATAGTGTCCGCAAGCCTCCATCCCCACCCGCACCGCCTGGCCCGCCAGCGCACGGTAAAACTCCTCCGCCTCCGCCCGGTGCTGCAACCGTTTTTCTCCTATCTCTCCCGTTCGATTGTCAAAGATCGCGACCTGCTGAAACCCAGGATGGAAATCGCATCCTATAATCAACATGACGTTGGCTCCTCTCACGAGCCTTGGTCTTGTTCATCGCATACCAATCTACTCGCGACGGGCCAACGTCGTTATGCAATCAAACCGGGCCCCAAGCCCGGTGAGGAACCTGCCTCTAAGCTGGCACCATCACCACTGACGGGTGCCCCATCCTTCGCGCACTTTGCGAAGGCTGGGATTCCACAAATCTCAATCATGTAGGATTTTGATTCTCGCTGTCATCCTGAGGCAGCGGAGTCGCCCGCGAAGCGGACGACTCCCAACGAAGAGCCTGCCCTGAGCTTGCCGAAGGGACCTATGTAACTCGTCGACGCCATCCCTGCGCCCGCTCCGAGCACGACCGGGAAGGGCAGACTTCAAGCTTTTGAGCCTGCCCTGAGCGAAGCCGAAGGGTGCCACATCAAAGTCCGAAAAAATGAACCGGGCTTCAGGCCCAGTTGTTTTAAACCAGAAATCAGAAAGCCCATAAAGCTGCCTGTTCGCGGAGTAAAATTTCAGGAAATGACAACTGTTCCCTTACCGCCATTTTCAGCAAGAAATCGCCGCGAGAAAGACTGGATCGAAGAAGACTTTCCCCTCTCCGCACGTAACGGGCTTCTTCATCTGTTGAACGATGCGGTCGACAGGGGCTACGTTTCAGGCTGGCCGATTGTCGCGAAGGAACTCAGAAGGATTGCCAGAGCCGCTCCCCGAGACTACAACCCCTCTCACATTCCAAGCATAAGGCAGGCTCAGGTCGATGCCGAAGCATACTTGAATAAACTTGAGTGGGAACGACTCTACGATTTCTGCGAACGTCTCTACAGCCACCTCGCCCAGGGCACCGTCCACGAGCAGAACGGCGAAGCGGTCACGATCACGAAAGCGCAATCACAGTTGTCTTTCTCTGAGGAGATGCAACGTCTATTTGAAGAGGAGAGTCTCGGGTATGAGTTTAGAGATGGTTTGGTACAGAGGCGGGGCAGGCGCCATACGATAAACCAGATCAACCGGGCGGAAAGGGGCTTGGCTGACCTGAGATTGGAGGCCGCCCGAAAACATTTTCAAAAGCCCTTCGCTATTTCCGCGATCGCGAGAAACCTGACCTTGAAAATGCGGTAAAAGAAGCTGTCTGTGCGGTGGAGGCAGCTGCGAAGGAGGTATTCCCCGATGCCAAGGCTGCGACCCTCGGGGACTTTCGTCAAATGGGCAACCGGGATCGAACGTTGCCTGTTGCCGAAAACGATTGCGCAGACACTCAGCGGTTTATACGCATTTCGCAACGGCGGTGAAGGGGTGTCACACGGAGCTACGTCAGGCGGAACTGTAACGGCCGAGCTTTCTGAGTACGTCCTCGGAGTGGCAGCGTCGCAGATAATATTACTGGCTGATCTGGCGAAGGGCGATGAAGAGCCCCCATTCTAGGGTTGTTCTGCTGCCCACACGCATGAAAGCTGACGAAAACGTCCATGATGTCCTTTATTCCGAGGCGGCGCTACTCCTCGGCGAGATCCACTGGGTGATCTTGAAGGCGACGCACGCGATGGAGCGTGAGCGCTGGAATGCGATCGAGGCTGGATCATCAGGCTTCAAGCAATCCGAGCTCACGGAGTTCGGAAAGGAGGTCGGCCTCGACGAGATCCATTGGTGGATTTTTACGCAGGAAAGAGAGGTGGACGAACTCGTCCTGTCATCCGAGGAGGCTTTGAAAGCGGTTCACACCCTGCAATTTGCATCTACGCGTCTGCGCCGTACAACGCCCGAAACCCACGAGGAACTGCTGGAACCCCTGAGAAAGTTCGCCGACGACCACCAAAAGGAAATCGAAATCCTCCACAAATACGTCACGTGGCTTGAATCGAGGCACCCCATGGCTCCGCGGATTCTCTTCACGTATCGCATTTGGGGCTCCACGCGGATGGCTGATCGCGAGATGGCCCTGAGCGACGGAAAGACCCCCCGAGAGGATATTGGAAGGCTGCGGATCGCGACGGAGATTGTGCTCGGAGTATGTCACCGCTCGTGGCGTACCTGGGATCGAGTCTACGGTGAACTCCGGTATGAGGCATATGAAGGGGTCGACCCTGAAGAGGTCGGATGGGACTACGCTCCCGCAATCTCTGAGCGCCGGGTGGCGCGAATGGCGGCGATCGAAATTTATGACAATTGCGCGGTCTACTTCAGCGAGCTGCGGCGCTCGCTTTGGAACATTGTGCTCGATTCCAAAAAGATGAAGCAGCAATTTGCGCTCTTCAACAGCGAAAAGTTCTGGCAGGATTTCATTCCAAAAGCGGTGAAGGCGAAAATGAGCGAGCCGCAACTCTGGGACTTTAAGGAGACGCTCACGATCTGGCACGCGAAAGAGGAAGAGGCAAGAAAGAAAGCGAGGTTTACGTTTGCGGAAGATGTGGCAAGCTTCGCGAACGCCTCGGGCGGCGGGCTCATCGTTGGCGTGACTGATAAGCGGGAGATTGTGGGAATAGGAGACGGAAAGGACGTCGAGAACCGCCTAAAGGCGGCGCGGGACGTGCTCACGACCCATCTCAGGTATGACAATGACATCGTATCGTTCCGGCAGGTGAACGTTGGGGAAGCCGGAAAGGAAAAGCTCTGCCTCGTGATCGTGATCTCGAAAGCGTACAAACCAGTCGCCGTCAGAACCGACGACGGGCGATTTTCATATCCCGTGCGAAATGAGACCGGCATCACGCGAGTCGATGCTGAGAAGCTTTCGAACCGCATTCACGCGAAAAGCGATAACCGAGATTTCATGAACGAGCTCGAGCAGTTCGCGCGCGAGCACTAGCTCATCTTTCCGAACCGTGGGCTGGCCCATCCTTTCCGCCGCGGCTAAACTCGGGTGCCCGTACTTGTCTCCTCGTTTTTTGGAGAGACAGGGCAGGGATCTTGACCTCCGACCTCCCCAATTAGCACTCCCCACCCCGGACTGCCAGACCTCCATTTCTCCGACGCTTTCCCTTCTCCGTGTGTCTTTCCTACCACTTTTCCGCCTCGGTCACTAAGCCCATTCACCACAGCAACTTACCGCCCACCAACTATAGCTTTAAGGTGGTTTTCCGAGTTTTCAGAGATTTCCACAGTGCTCCGGCAAACTTGACTTATGTTCCGACTGGAACATTTTGTACGTACAAATGTTCCAGTCGGAACACTCAGCCAATTCCACCGGCCACCGCCCGGTTAACCAACTCGCCAACGCCTTTGCTACAATCGGCTGATGAGCATGCAGGCCTTTGCCGACGTTCCCACTGCCATCGAGGAGATTCGCGCCGGCCGCATGATCGTCGTCGTCGACGACGAAGATCGCGAGAACGAAGGCGACATCACCCTCGCCGCCGAGAAGGTCACGCCCGAAGCCATCAACTTCATGGCCAAGCATGGACGCGGCCTGGTGTGCCTCACCATGACCGAAGAGCGCCTCGACCACCTGCGCCTCGGTCCCATGAGCGCGGAGAACACGTCGCAATACGGCACGGCATTCTGCGAAGCGATTGACGCGCGCGTGGGCGTGACCACCGGCATCTCTGCCTACGATCGCGCGCGCACCATTCAGGTGGCGATCGATCCCGCTACGCAGGCCGCAGACCTGGCGCGTCCCGGCCACGTCTTCCCGCTGCGCGCCCGCAAAGGCGGAGTGCTCGTGCGCGCCGGACAGACCGAAGCCTCTGTCGACCTGGCGCGACTGGCGGGATTGATTCCTGCCGGCATCATCTGCGAAATCATGAAGGACGATGGCACCATGGCGCGCGTGCCAGACCTCATCGAGTTCTGCCAACTGCACGAGATGAAGATGCTGACGGTGGCGGAGTTGATCCGCTATCGCATGGCGCACGAACGTTACGTGCATCGCGTGGGCGAGGCGTTGGTCGACACACGCTTTGGCGAATTCCGCCTCATCGCTTATGAAAGCGAAGTCGACGGTGGAGAGTCGCACGTGGCGCTGATTAAAGGAGACATCGAGAACGGAGACGCTCCCGTGCTGGTGCGCATGCACGCCCATTGCCTGCTGGGCGACGTGTTCGGAGCGACGGGCTGCGAGTGTCACGCCACGCTCGAAGGCTCGCTGCGCCGCATCGCGCAGGAAGGACGCGGGGCTCTGATCTACCTGCATCAGACTTCGCAAGGTTTCTCTATCGAGAAAGCCGGCGAGCGCAGCGCGCTCAGCTTTCATCGCGGACGCAAGCTGCCCGCGCTGCTCGATACTGGAAAGCAGACGCAACGCGAAATCGGAATCGGCGCGCAAATTCTTTCCGATCTGAACCTGCGGCGCATCCGGCTGCTGACCAACAAGCCCAAGCGGGTGGCGGCGCTTGAAGGTTTCGGAATCGAGATCGTCGATCAGGTTCCGGTGGAGTTGAGTCAGACTGTGGTGGAGAAAAGCAAGACCCTTTAACACAGGGGGCGCAGAGGACACAGGGTAGAACAGAAATCTCAGAACGGTTTGCGTACTACTACTTCGGCTTCGCGAATGAAAAACTGCGCGGAACATTTCTCCGAGCCGCAGATTACCGGGATCAGGCCGTTGATTTGGCGGCGCGTGATCAGGCCCAGCATGCCGCACGATGGGCAGGCCAGCACGGCCCAGTAGGGGTCTTCTTTCTCGCCGACTTCGCCGGCGTTTTCCAGAACGAAGACGGTTCCGGGCTGCATCTGTTCGGGAATCCATTGGTTGAGAATGTCCAGTTCGCCGACCATGCACTCCTCCTGATTACTGAACCTGGTTGCTGAAACCTGGTTTACTAAAACCTGGCTTACAAAAACCTGTTACCGAGACTCCGGTTACCGAAACTCGATCCGCAACTTATTGCCTACGAAACGTTTCTAGCACGCCGACGCTCGGCGGGCGATGTTACGGAAGTACTGACTTTTCTGGCGACGACCTCAGCCCGCACCTTGCGCACCGCGTCGCTGAGGCAGATGCCGAGGATGGGCTGACTCGAATTCTCTAAGATGTCCACGATCTGCCGCGCGGATGTTTCCAGATAAAGATTCTTGCCATCGATGAGCAGGTGAAGGTTGGAGTTGCGGCCGACGATTTCAGCGAGGCCTTTGCCGAACTCCTGCTGAATAAAATGGATGACTTTGCGGACGCCCTGCAGCGGGAAGCCCTTGCGTCGGAGTTGGCAGATCACCGCGATTTCGGTGAGGTTCTGCATGGAGTAGAGGCGGCGATGGCCCACGCGCTGGGGCTTGACCACGCCGCGCTCGTCCCACCACTGGAGCTGGCGGGCGGTGACGCCGGTCATGGCGACTACTTCTTGCGATGAAAAGCTGTCTTGCATTATTCCCGGTTCCATTTCTTCGGCAATCTGTTTGAAACAATGTAACGGCTTGATGTTTCAAACATTTTAGACATGAGTTGGCGGATGTCAACAAGGGATTGGGGTGGGGAGGGTTAACTAGGAGAGTGCGCGGTTCGGGGCAACGCGAAATGCGCCGCAACCCTTGGTGGCCGACGCACGTCACGATGTGATCTCACTCACTGACATTACGCGCTTCTTCGTTGTCCCATGAATTGGTGTTTCGGGCGCCTCTGGCCTTATTCCTCTGCTGCCCGAAACCTCATTTTTCCTCCTGGCTTTTTATTTGAGCGGTCGGGCCCTGTCTTGATTTTCCAAAAGGAGATCCCTCCCATGAAACTCCGCATCGTTGGCATACTAGCTGGATGTTTGTCGCTGCTGTTACTGGTTCCACCGACCTTCGCACAATCAACCGCTGAAACTGCGTCTACTCTGCCTCGCCTCGTCCGCTTTGGCGGTGCTGTTAAGGACATCAACGGCAATCCCCTGACTGGGGTGGTCGGCGTTACCTTTGCCCTGTATTCGGAACAAACCGGCGGTGCTGCTCTCTGGCTGGAGACGCAGAATGTAACCGCCGACAGCAATGGCCGCTATGTGGCTCTGCTGGGATCGACCAAGCCTGAGGGGCTGCCGACCGATCTGTTTACCACGGAGCAGGCGCGTTGGGTGGGGGTGCAAGTTTCTGGACAGGCTGAGCAGCCGCGGGCGCTGCTGGTCAGCGCTCCGTATGCGTTGAAGGCTGTGGATGCGGAGAGTCTGGGCGGGAGGCCTGCTTCGGCCTACCTGCTCAATCCGCAAACGACTGGAACTGGGCCAGCTTCGGCCCAGAGCGACGCTGCGGCCGGCACAGCATTGAATCTGGACAAGAGTGTGCTTTCTGCATCGATCACAGGCGGCGGGACGAAGGACTATATCCCGCGCTGGACTGGTAGTTCCAAACTGGGAGACTCGATCCTGTACCAAAGCGCGGCTGGTTCCCTGGGGATTGGCACGACGTCTCCGGCGGCGACATTAGATATCGAGAAGGCCACGGGTGTGCGAGCGGTAGCGAGCGGCAATGGCACTGCAGTCTACGGGGATGCCACGGTCGCCAGCGGAACCGGCAAGGGAGTGGAGGGAGACAGCTCCAGCACCAGCGGCACGGGCGTGGCAGGAAACGCCAGCGCTACGACGGGATTTACGCAGGGAGTGTGGGGTCAAAGCGCGAGTACCAGCGGAGTAGGCGTATACGCAAAAGCCTCTGCGAGTACGGGGAGCACGATCGGCGTTGAAGGCATAAGCGACAGTAACGCAGGCATTGCGGGGGTGTTCAACAATACCGCTGGTGGAAAGATACTAAGCGGACAAGCGAATGGCACGGAGGTATTCAGCGTAGGTGCGGCCGGGGCCGTCACTGGTAGCGTTGTGAATGCCTTGGCCAGCTTTGATTTGGCAGGGCTTCCCTTTGCCTTCGGCTCGTATTCCTCCGGGAACGTGTTTCTCGGCTTCGCGGGGAACGCCACGACAACGGGAAATGAGAGCACGGCCATCGGCTCCGGGGCGCTGGTCGCCAACACCACGGGCGTGTCGAACACTGCCACCGGGTACAAGGCCCTCTCCGCTAACACCACGGGAGTCGTGAACACCGCAACTGGCGCCTACACCCTCGCCTCTAACACCACAGGCTTTGCGAACGTCGCCACCGGCTACGCGGCGCTCGGCTCCAACACAACGGGCTCCACAAACACTGCCACGGGCGACGCGGCGCTTGGGCGCAACACCACTGGCTCCTTCAACACTGCCAATGGGTTCAACGCCCTCGCCTCCAACACTACGGGCGGCGCGAACACTGCCATCGGCTATGGGGTACTCAGCTACAATACCACAGGCGGGACTAACACCGCCGTTGGGTATAACGTACTCTTCGACAACACCAAGGGTACCCTCAACACCGCCATCGGCTACACGGCGCTCGGCTCCAACACCGCAGGCGGTTCTAACGCGGCCTGCGGCGCAGCCGCGCTCTTCTTCAACACCACGGGCTCGGGCAACACGGCCTTGGGCTACGAGGCGGGCTATAACGTCGCCACTGGCAGCAACAACATCGAAATCGGCAATTCCGGTACGTCCAGCGACAGCGGCGCAATCCGCATCGGGACCGCAGGACCTCAGACCAGCGCTTTCATCGCGGGCATCTACGGCGTAAAGACCAGTGCGAACAACGCCGTGCCGGTGCTGATCGACTCCAACGGGAACCTCGGCACTATCTCATCGTCCCGGCGCTACAAGGAGGACATCCAGGATATGGGAGATGCGAGCAGTGGGTTGATGCGGCTGCGGCCAGTTACCTTCCGCTATAAGAAGCCGTTTGCCGATGGTTCCAAGCCCGTGCAATATGGCCTGATCGCCGAGGAAGTGGCCGAGGTGTATCCCGACCTGGTGGCGCGTTCGGCGGATGGGCAGATTGAAACGGTGAAATATCAGTTGCTGGATCCAATGCTGCTGAATGAAGTGCAGCGGCAGCAGGCGGAGATTCGGGAGCTTCAGGAACGGTTGAGCAAGATGGAAGCGGCGCTGGCTTCGCTGTCTCAGGCGGCGGAGAGCCGGTGATGGCGCGGCGTTCAGCGGTAGAAATGCCTTGCCGAGCCGCAGGTGACACAGGCAGACAAGGGGTCCTTCGACTGCGCATCTGCTTCACTTCGTGAAGCAGATGCTCCGCTCAGATGTAATGAAAACGAAAAAGGCGTGCCTCCAAGGGTAGAGTACGTGCTCGAAGCACAAGCCCTGAAGGAGGCACGAGATGATCCACGTTGGCGTAGATCTTCACCAGAGATTTTGTTACATGACGGCGTTGGAAGCAAGAGGGAAGATTTTACAGGCGGGTGCAGTGACGAACGAGAAGCTGGCGTTGCGCAAGTATTTCCGGCAGTTTCGCGGGCAGGAAGTGCAGGTGGCGGTGGAGGCATGCGGTTTTTGGCCGGCGTTTCGCGAAGTGGTGGAACCGGAAGTGGAGCGGCTGGTGCTGGTGCATCCGCAGCGGGTGAAGGCGATTGCCTCGGCGAAGCTGAAGAACGACCGGGTGGATTCGGCGACGCTGGCGCATTTGCTGCGCTGCGATTTGTTGCCGGAGTCGTGGAAGGCGGACCGGGAGACGCAGGCGCGGCGGCAGCAGGTGCGATTGCGGGCGACGCTGGTGCGGCAGCGGACGCGGCTGAAGAACCAGGTGCATGCGGTGTTGCATCAGCAGGGACTGCATTCCCCGGTGACGGATTTATTCGGCAAACGCGGACGGCAGTGGCTGGCGGGGTTGAAGCTGCCGGCGGGGGCGCGGGAAACGGTGAGTGTGTGCCTGCGGTTGTTGGATGGTTACAGCGGAGAAATTCAAAAACAAAATCTGCAATTAAGTGAACGAGCAAAACACGACCCGCGGGTGGAGTGGCTGATGACGATTCCGGGGATCGGGGAGTGTTCGGCGATGATGCTGCTGGCCGAGATTGGAGACCTCGGACGATTTCGCGACAAGGAAGCGTTGTGCAGTTACGCCGGGCTGGTGCCGCGGGTACGGGAGTCGGCGGGGAAAGCGGCGCGGGGCGGGATCACGCGCCAGGGTTCGCCCTGGATGCGCTGGGTCATGGTGGAGGCGGCGCAGGTGGCGACGCGCTGCTCTCCGGCGGCCCGGCGCTACTACGAGCGGTTGCTGCGCAAGAAGCACAAGCACGTGGCGCGGGTGGCGCTGGCGCGCAAGCTGCTGATCACGGTCTACGCCCTGCTGCACGATGGCGTGCTGTTTGAAGAAGAAAAGTTTGCGGCGGTGTAAGGGGAATCCGTCAGCTCGAAGTCATCCTTGCTCTTCGAGAGCGACGCTCAGATGGAGCGGCGGAGTCCGGACATACCTTATGTGCCTCGAGCACGAATAGAAGCCTGTCCGCATCGCCGCAAAAAATACCTGTGGACAGGTACGCCTGTTTTCATAGAAGATGACAATTTTGGACAACCGCCGCCGACGAAATGGACTATTTCCAGGCGGTCGCCGTCTTTCAGGGGCGTTTGGGGCCAGCGGTCGCGGGGGACGATGGCGCGGTTGAGTTCTACGGCTACACGGTCGGGCTTCATGCTCAGGGATTCGATCAGGGCCGCGAGGGTGAAGAGGCTCGCGCCGGACTCGGGTCCGAAGACGCCTTCTTCTCCATTGATGTGCAGTTTCATCTCGGTGAAGTCTCACCCATTCTAGACGACCTCGCTTGAGGACGCTAATTCCGAGGACTGTAGGAAGAACTTTGACCGCGAAGACCGCTAGGCAAGGCCGCGGGGCACGCAAAGAAGAACAGTCGTTTTGAATCAAGACGTGGCGCGCCGCATCTTCACAATTCATTTCTCGCGCACACTCGGATGGGCTGGGCAGTAGGGGGCGAGGACGCCCCCACGACAGCCGCCGGGACGGCGGCGCTACCTCCCGCTGGGGGGCGCGCAACGTCTACTCGGCTTTGCGGAGGGCGAATTTGCGGGTTACGGTGCGGCCGGCGTGAGCCGCTTGCACCAGCACGGAGGAGTCTGGCAGGGCGGATTCTTCGACTTCGATGCAGATCTGGGCTGCACCGGCAGCGTCGGTTACGGCTTGGGTGTAGAAAGGGGCAGCGTCGGGACGGGCGAAACGGAAGGTTAGGCGAGCGTCGGGGACGGCGGCTCCGGCTTCGGTGACGCGCAATTGCAGAATCAGATTGCGGTTGGCGTGGACCGAGTTGGCATTCTCCCATTGCACGTCCAGCTGCTTGACGGCGGCCAGGGTTTCGGATTCGTCGTGGTCGAGGATATTTTCCAACTGGCCTTCGCGAATGGCCTCGAGCACCAGGCGATGCTGGTCGCGGAGTTGCTGTTCTTTCTGGGGATCGCCGAAACCGGACTGCGCGGCCGAGGCGGCGTAGGAGACGGCGCGTTTGCCGATGCACCGGCCGCGCACGAAGACCTGGGTCTGGAGCAGTTTTTCGCTCTCGCGCGCTTCGCTCTGCACGTGATAGATGGTGTCGCCGTGCTTGACGTCGGTATTGAAGCCAAAGATCATAAAGAATTGAGTAATTGAGCGATTGAGTGATTGGGCGATTTGAAAAACCGAAACTCGCCGAGCTTACAATTTTTCACGGACATTAGCTTTGATTCTCAGTTGCCCAATGACCCGATCGCACAATCGCTAAATACTTCCCTGCTTCCCTTGACACTCGCGCGCACCAGCACCTAATCTAAAATGTTTGATCGAAGGCTTGGCGCGAATTATATATAGCTTTTCCTATGCCCGACAATTACTTCGCTCGCTACCTGCCGCTTCTGATTCATGGCGTGCTGGTGGTCGGACTTACGACTGCCATTATCTCGCTTTCCTGGCTGATCGGGGAACGGAAACCGACGCGGGCGAAGATGGCCCCTTATGAATCGGGCATGATGCCAGTGGGTGACGCCCGCGGGCGCTTCTCCGTGCAGTTCTACCTGGTGGCGATGCTGTTTATTCTCTTCGACGTTGAGGCAGTGTTCCTCTATCCCTGGGCCGTGATTCTGCACGACCTGAGGCACTTCGGCTTGTGGGAGATGTTCGTCTACATCGGCATTGTGCTGGTCGGCTTCGTTTATGTTTGGAAGAAGGGCGTTCTGGATTGGGGCCCGACGGCGATGGGGCGAGGAAAAAGCTGATGCCTCTGGCGCCTGCCATCACCGATGTTGAGCAACTGAAGGGTCATCCGGCGGTGGGACGGCTGCTGGCGTGGAATCCGGCGGCCGTTACGGGCGTGAAGTTCGACCGCGAGGAGATGACGATTTACGTGCAGCCCGAGAACCTGCGCGAGGCTTGCGCTTTGCTGCGCGACGATGCGGAGTGCGCGTTCAACTACCTTTCCGACATTACTTGTGTGGACTGGTATCCGGCGGAGCCGCGGTTTGAAGTGATCTATCACCTGCTTTCAATTCCTAAGAAGGAACGCGTACGGCTCAAAGTTCGGCTCGACAGCGCGAGCCCCGCGGTGGAGTCGCTGACATCGTTGTGGCCGGGCGCGAATTATTTTGAGCGCGAAGTGTTTGACCTGTTCGGAATTCGGTTCTCGGGACATCCTTATTTGCGGCGGCTTTTGATGCCTGAGGATTGGGAGGGTCATCCGCTGCGGAAGGATTATCCGGTGGAGGGCTACCGCTAGGATCAACTATGGCTCACCTCGCACCCACTCCCGTGCTCGAGCCCAACCAGGATCGAACCATGATCCTGAACATGGGGCCGCAGCATCCTTCGACGCACGGCGTGCTGCGCCTTTTGCTGGAGATTGATGGCGAGACGGTGGTGCGGATCATGCCGGATATCGGCTTCCTGCATACCGGAATCGAGAAGACCTGCGAGGCCAAGTTTTATCAGCAGGTGGTGCCGCTGACGGACCGCATCGACTATCTCTGTCCCCTGACCAACAATCTGTGCTACGTGCTGGCCGTGGAAAAACTGCTGGGGCTGGAGATTCCGCCGAAGGCACAATGGTTGCGCGTGCTGCTGAACGAATTGACGCGGATCAATTCGCATCTGGTGTGGCTGGGCACGCACGCGATGGATATTGGAGCGCTGACGGTTTTTCTGTATTGCTTCCGGGAGCGCGAAGAAGTTTTGAAGATGTTCGAGATGGTGAGCGGACAGCGCATGATGACCTCGTACTTTCGCGTGGGAGGGATCGCGCTGGAACCGCCTCTGGGATTCTTCGAGCGGGTGCGCGAATTCGCGGGGCGGTTTGCGGAGAAGGTCGACGAATACGAAAACCTGCTTACGGGAAACCCGATCTGGGGGATGCGCACCAAAGGCGTGGCCCGGCTCACGGCGGAAGACGCAATCGTATTGGGTGCGAGCGGGCCTACGCTGCGCGGAAGCGGCGTGGACATTGATTTGCGCCGGGATATGCCGTATTCGGGTTATGAAAATTTCAAGTTCAAGGTTCCGGTGGAGCAGGACGGCGATGTGTTCGCACGCTATATTTGCCGCGTGCGGGAGCTGCGCGAATCGAACGAGATTGTGAAGCAGGCGCTGGATGGAATGCCGGAAGGGGCGATCAAGGCTGATGCCCCGGGCATTGTGTTGCCCGACCGGGAAAAGATGAAGACGCAGATGGAAGCGCTCATCTACCACTTCAAGATTATTACGGAGGGTTTCGCGGTACCGGCGGGCGAAGTGTATCAGGCGGTGGAGTCGCCGCGCGGCGAGATGGGCTACTACATCGTGAGCGACGGCACAGCCAAACCTTATCGTGTGCATATGCGGGCGGCTTGCCTGGCCAACCTGCAGACCTTGCCTAAAATGTGTGAGGGACAGCTGATTGCGGATGTGGTGGCGGCGATTGGATCGATCGACATCGTGCTGGGGGAAATTGACCGGTGAGGTTTTCGGAAGAATTCGAGACGCGGTTTGCGGAGATGGTGCCGCATTATCCGACAAAGCGGTCGGCGCTGGTTCCTACTCTTCTTTATGCGCAGGATGAGGTTGGGTTCCTGTCCGACGAGGTGATCGCGGAACTCGCGGCGCGGCTCGATCTCACCGAACTCGAAGTGCGCAACGTGATCAGCTATTACTCGATGCTGACGACGAAGCCGCGCGGCAAGTTCAACGTGCAGGTTTGCACCAACATCAGTTGCCTGGTGCGCGGCGGCGAGGAAATTCTGCATCACTGCGCGAAGAAGCTGGGCATTGGCCACAAGGAAACGACGCCCGACGGTTTGTTTACGCTGGAAGAGGTGGAATGCATTGGAGCATGCAGTTGGGCTCCGGCGGCGCAGGTGAATTACGATTTTCACGAGAACCTGACGGCGGAGAAGATGGATCGGGTGCTGGACGAGTGCAGGAAATTGAATCATTGAGTGATTGAGTCATTGAATCATTAGCTTCAGCCTCTTAGTGACTCAATGATTCAATCACTCAATGAGTAAATGGTATGGCTTCTTTGGTTTCCCATCCCGACGAGGTAAAGGTCGTCACCCGGCGTTTCGGCCAGGGCGCGGCCAACATTGACCGCTACCTCGAACTGGAGGGCTACAAGGCGGTGCAGAAGGCGCTGGCGATGGAACCGGACGCCATCATTAATGAGGTGAAGAACTCAGGGCTGCGCGGGCGCGGGGGCGCGGGCTTCTCGACTGGAATGAAGTGGTCGTTCGTGCCTAAGCAGTCAGCAAAGCCGAAGTACGTGCTGTGCAATGGCGATGAGAGTGAGCCCGGCACATGCAAAGACCGGCTGATCTTCGAGCACGATCCGCACGCGGTGATCGAAGGAGTGATGATCGGCGGGCTGGCGGTGGGCGCGCTTAGCGGATACATTTACATCCGCGGCGAATATCGATACCTGTCGATCATCATGCAGAAGGCGATCCGCGATGCTTACGCCAAGGGCTTTCTGGGCAAGAACATTTTTGGCAGCGGGCGCGATTTTGATATTTACTGGCACGGCGGCGCGGGCGCGTATGAAGTTGGCGAAGAATCGGCGCTGATGGAGTCGCTTGAAGGCAAGCGCGGCATTCCGCGGATTCGGCCTCCGTTTCCGGCTGTGGTCGGACTCTGGGGTGGTCCAACGGCCATTAATAACGCGGAGACGCTGGCTAGCGTGCCGCACATTATTTTAGGCGGCGCGGAATGGTACGCCAAGATTGGCACGCCGAAGAATGGCGGCACGCGGCTGTTCTGTCTTAGCGGAAACGTGGCGAAGCCCGGCGTATACGAACTGCCCATGGGCTACAACTTGAAGAAGATGATTTACGACGTGGGCGGCGGCGTTCCCAATGGGCGCTCGCTGAAAGCCGTGGTTCCGGGCGGATCTTCGACACCTTGTCTGACGGCTGATGAGATTGACATCAACATGGATTTCGATTCGGTGGCGAAAGCTGGATCGATGTTGGGATCGGGCGGCGTGGTGGTGATCGACGATCGACAGTGCATCGTGAAGTTTGCACTGCGGACCATGAAGTTTTATCAGCATGAGAGTTGCGGATGGTGCATCCCGTGCCGTGAAGGGACCGACTGGCTGAAGAAAACTTTGATCCGGTTTCACTCGGGCGGCGGCGTGAAAAAAGATATCGACAACATGCAGTATCTGTCGGAGAACATGCTGGGTCGGACGTTTTGTCCGCTGGGCGATGCAGCGGCGATGCCTACGATTGCGTTCGTGAAAAAGTTTAGAAAAGAGTTTGAAGATCATCTGGACGGGCGACCTTGCCCGTACGAAAAGCAGGGCGTGGCGGAGGAAGTGATGGCGTAGCGAAGAAGATTGAGTCATTGAGCGATCGGATCATTTTGCGATTGATGAGCCAAACAGTTATGTAGGGTAAGGCTTTTCAATCTCCCGATCACGCAATCGCAAAATCGCGGAATTCTTATGGCTGATGTAACCCTTACCGTTGATGGCAAGAAAGTCGTGGCTCCCTCCGGGACGCTGCTGATTGAGGCTTGCAAGACCGTGGGCATTGAAGTGCCTTCGTTCTGCTATTACCCCAATCTTTCATTGCAAGGCGCTTGCCGCATGTGCCTGGTGAAGATCGAGAAAATGCCCAAGCTGCAGACGGCGTGTACCACCGTGATCAGCGAGGGCATGATCGTCACTTCGGATAGCGACGAGATCAAGCAGGCTCGGAAGTCGATGCTGGAGATGCTACTGGGGAACCATCCTCTGGATTGTCCGGTCTGCGATGCGGGCGGCGAATGCGAACTGCAGGACATGACGTTCTCCTACGGCGCCGCCGAGTCGAAATTCATGGAGGCGAAGAATCATAAAGATGAGCAGCAGTGGTCGCCGGTAGTGTTTTTCGACCGGCCGCGCTGCATTCTCTGTTACCGCTGTGTGCGGGTCTGCGGCGAGGGTATGGACGTTTGGGCTTTGGGCGTGCAGAACCGCGGCGTCAGTTCGATTATCGCGCCTAATAAAGAAGATCACCTGGAGTGCGAAGAGTGCGGGATGTGCATCGACATTTGCCCGGTGGGTGCGCTGACCTCAGGCGCATATCGCTACAAGACGCGACCGTGGGAGATGAAGCACGTGGGCACGATCTGCACCCACTGCGGTGACGGCTGCAAGACCACGCTGGGCGTCCGCCGGGCCGACACCGGCATGGAGATTGTCCGGGGCGACAACCGCGACAAGAGTGGAACGAACGGAGACTTTCTTTGTATTAAAGGCCGCTACGCGTTCGATTTTGCGAATCACGAAGAGCGGCTTACCAAGCCGCTGATTCGCAAACAGGGCAAGCTAACTCCCTCGACCTGGGAAGAAGCATTTGAGCTGATCGGTAAGAAGTTTGCGGAAATTCGCGACCGCGATGGCGGGGCGGCGATCGGAGTCATAGGTTCGACTCGCACGACTAACGAAGAAGCCTACCTGCTTTCGAAATTTGCCCGCGTGGTGTTGAAGACGAACAATGTCGACCACCACCGCACCGCGGACTTCCCTGCTGTGGCGGCTGCACTTCGCGGCAAGCCAGATACAACGGGCAGCATGGCGGACGTCTTCACTGCGCCCGCGATTCTGCTAATTGGCAACGATCCCACGGAGCAGCACCCGCTGCTGGCCTGGCAGATTCGCAACAACATTCGCCTGCATCGCGCGCGGCTTTATGCGATCAACTCTAAGGCGATCAAGTTGCGGCGGCAGGCTGCGAGTTTCATGCGGATCCCCACCGGGACAGAAGGTAAGGTTGCGGCATTTCTTGCCGGAGAAGACGCAGCCGCTGATGCGCTCGCCAGCGCATCCCCTGACAAGTCATCGGCAGACAAGGACGCTTGGATTGCCCTGCGCGGGAAACTGCTCAGCGAACCGAATCTGGTCATCGTTTTCGGCGCCGAACTCCGCGGCAGCGATCTTGGCAACCTGGTGAGGTTCGGTTCCACAATCTCCGGGGCGAAGTTTGTCTGTCTGGCGGACTATGCGAATTCGCGCGGCGCGGCCGATATGGGCTTGTATCCCGGTTTGCTGCCGGGATATCACCCAATTGCCGGAAACAGCGCGTTCCACGAGGAGTGGGGAGAAATTCCGCGGACTGCTGGCATTGATTTATCCGGCATGGTTGAGGCGGGAAAAGCGGACAAACTGAAAGCCCTCTATGTTGTCGGCTCGAATCCCATCGGACGTTTGCAGGTCGATCCATTCGCATTCTCGAAGGCTTTCGTTGTGGTGCAAGACATGTTCCTGACCGAGACTGCGGCGGTTGCCGACGTGGTGTTGCCTGCCGCGAACGCATACGAGAAGTCGGGAACGTTCACCAATACCTGCGGCGACTTGCAGTTGGTCAAGAAGGCGGGCGAGGTTACGGACACGAAATCTGATTTTGAGATGATCGTGCGCATCGCAGACGCTATGGGCTTTGACGTTCGCAAACTCGTACCCTTCGGCGGCGGAACGTATGCCGACATGGGGCAATCGCGCGGAGCGCAATCGGGTGAGGCCGACCGCCATGCAGTGTGGCTCGAGGCGCACGGGTTGGAGCCGAAGCTGAGCCCCTTCGATGCGATGGCGATTCTGGACGAGATTCAGCGACTGGTTCCCGGCTATGACGTCTCCCGCATGGATCTGCTGGCGGGCAATAGCCAGCATACGTCATTGGTCAAGGTTGGAATCAGTGTTGCACACCAGCCGGAGGCCATCACTCCGGCGAACGATGATCTCTTTAGTTCCGGAACCCTGGGACGTTATTCACGCGCATTACAATCGGTGGTCGAGAGTCACGAGGTTAAGCCCGCGGAAGTTGCGGCAGACTGATCCATCTTTTGCAGATCATTTTTTGGCAAATCAGTTTTTGGCACATCAGTTTTGGCAAATCAGTTTTTGGCACATCAGTTTTGGCAAATCAGTTTTTGGCACATCAGTTTTGGCAAATCAGTTTCAGCAAATCAGTTTTTGGAAATCGGCTCTTGGAGAGTAAGCAACGTTGCCAGTTGGCGTCTTCATACTCGTGTCGGTGATCAAGTCGGTGATCGTGCTCGGCGTTCTGCTCACCGCGGTCGCATACACGGTCTGGCTGGAACGCAAGGTGGTGGGCCATATACAGAACCGCTGGGGCCCCACGCGCGTCGGACCGTTTGGACTGCTACAGCCCATTGCCGACGGGCTGAAGTTGATGTTCAAAGAAGACCTGACGCCGCCTCACGTCTACAAACCGCTGTTTCTAGCGGCGCCGATGATGGCTTTGACCTTCGCCTTAACTTCAATTGCCGTCATTCCCTTTGGCAATTCGATCACGATTGCGGGATACAGCATTCCGCTGCAAGTCACCGATGTAAACATCGGGCTGCTGGTGGTGCTGGGCATTACGTCACTGGGCGTATACGGCGTGGCGCTCGCGGGCTGGTCGTCGAATAATAAATACTCCCTGCTGGGCGGACTGCGGGCCAGCGCGCAGATGGTAAGTTACGAAATTGCGCTTGGGCTTTCGCTAGTTGGGGTCCTGATCCAGTCCGGCAGCTTCAGCCTGCGCACTATCGTCGATGCGCAGGGAGGACATTTCTGGGGTTTCATTCCGCGCTGGAATATTTTTCACGGGCAGTTCATCGGTTTCTTCATTTATCTGATGGCCGCTTATGCCGAGACCAATCGCATTCCGTTTGACCTGCCCGAGGCCGAAACCGAGCTGGTTGCGGGCTACCACACCGAATACAGCGCTATGAAGTTTGCCTGCTACTTCATGGCCGAATACGCCAACATGATTACGGTGGCGTGCCTGGCGACGCTGTTGTTTTTCGGGGGATGGCACGGGCCGCTGGCGGGGCCTCCGCTGGTGCAGGCGTTGCTGCCTTTGTTCTGGTTTGGCGCGAAGGTGTTTTGCTTTCTCTTTCTTTATATCTGGGTGCGCGGGACGTTGCCGCGCTTCCGCTACGACCAACTGATGTCGTTTGGCTGGAAGTTTCTGCTGCCGCTGGCAATTGTGAACTTGGTGGCAACGGCGATTGCCGTGGCCTGGTGACGAAAGCGAGTTCTCAGTTCTCTGTTCCCAGTTCTCAGTAACGGCCCAAGGGTGCCTGCTGAGGAATAGCATTCGAAGAGGTTTTTCTGAGAACCGCGAACTAAGAACCGAGCACTGTTGCATGAATTTTCATCTCATCTTATTTCTGACTTTCGGAGTGGTTTGCGTCGGCGGGGCAATTAACCTGCTGGCGCAGCGGCATCCCATAAATAGCGCGCTGTCGCTGATTGCCGTGATGGCTGCGCTGGCCGGAGAATATCTGCTGCTGGGGGCGGAGTTTGTCGCCGCCGTACAGGTCATCGTGTATGCCGGCGCAATCATGGTGCTGTTTGTGTTTGTGATCATGCTGTTGAACGCGGGCGTAGAAGAACACACCAAGGGAAGTCGCGTCGCTGTTATGCTGGGTATTCCCGGCGTTCTGACCGGCACCGTACTGGTCGCATGGGTGGTGGTTCATCATTCGGGAACCGAGTCGGTGGCGATCGGCGCATTGCCCGGGCATCCTACCGATATCGCTCAGCTTCTCTTTCACAATTTTCTCTTGCCGTTTGAAGTCACCTCGGTGTTGATCCTGATTGCGATCATGGGCGCCGTGGTTCTGGCCAGTACGCCGGACGCTGCGGCAAGGAAGGCGGACTGATGGTGCCATCCTATGTGCCGCTCTCGTATTACCTGCTGCTCAGCGGATTTCTGTTCGCGTGCGGCGTGGTTGGATTTCTCATCAAGCGCAACATCATCACCATCTTCATGTCGATTGAGCTGATGTTGAATGGCGTGAATCTCTCGTTTGTGGCATTCGCCGCACACTGGCACGCGCTGGCCGGCCAGGTCTTCGTTTTCTTTGTGATGGTAGTGGCGGCGGCGGAAGCAGCCGTGGGACTGGCGATCATCATCGCGGTTTTCCGCACGCGCGAGACCTTGAACGTGGATCAAGTGAACCTGCTCAAACTATGAACCCGAACCTAAATCTCTGGGTGATCCCGATCCTGCCGCTGGCGGGGGCTGCGATCAACGGTTTTCTCGGGAAGAAGGCTTCGCGGCCGGGCGTTACCGCTGTAGCCCTTCTGTTCAGCGGAGCCGCGTTTGCGTGGGCCTTGGTGGTGGCAGCGCGCTTTTCGTCGTTGACGCTTCCCTACCAGGAGTTTTTCGCGCACTGGATTCGCATCACCGGCTTCAGCGCCGACTTCACGTTCTATCTTGATCAACTCTCGCTGGTCATGTTGCTGGTGGTCACCGGAGTCGGATTCCTGATCCACATCTACTCCGTCGGCTACATGCGGGACGATCCCGGTTACTACCGCTTCTTCAGCTACCTGAATTTGTTCATGTTCTTCATGCTGACGCTGGTCCTGGCCGGCAATTATCTGCAAATGTTCATCGGCTGGGAGGGCGTGGGGCTGGCGTCATATCTGCTGATCGGATTCTGGTTCACCAAAGATTCGGCGGCAACTGCCGGCAAGAAAGCGTTCATCGTCAACCGGATCGGTGACTTCGGGTTCCTGATCGCATTATTCCTGCTGATCAAACATTTTGGATCGCTGAATTTTGAGGAGGTATTCGGCGCGGTAACTCCTTTGCAGTCTGAGACGGCTGGGGCGGGGCTGCTCACAGCCATCGGCATTTTGCTGATGGTAGGTGCTTGCGGCAAATCGGCGCAGATTCCTTTATATGTCTGGCTTCCAGACGCGATGGAGGGCCCGACGCCGGTTTCGGCCTTGATCCATGCCGCCACGATGGTGACAGCGGGCGTCTACATGGTCGCGCGCTCACACCTGATTTTTGAACGCGCGCCAACCGCGCTGATGGTGGTGGCGATCATCGGCACGCTAACTGCTTTTTTTGCTGCGACCATCGGCATTGCGCAGACAGACATCAAGAAAGTGCTCGCATACTCGACCATTTCGCAACTGGGTTACATGTTTATGGCTTGCGGCGTGGGCGCTTTTTCCGCGGGCATCTTTCACCTGATGACCCATGCCTTCTTTAAAGGCCTGCTGTTCCTTGGCGCGGGGTCGGTGATTCATGCTGTTGGCGGCGAGCAGGACATGCGAAAGATGGGTGGGCTCAAATCGTACATCCCGTGGACATTCCTTACGATGGGCATCGCGACCCTGGCGATTGCTGGAATTCCGCCGCTGGCCGGCTTCTGGAGCAAGGACGAAATTCTCTGGAAGGCCTACCAGGTCAGCCCGGTGTATTGGGGAATCGGCGTGATTACCGCGTTCATTACCTCCTTCTATATGTTCCGACTGTTGTATATGACGTTCTTCGGCGATTATCGCGGAGCGCAAGTGGACGCGCATGGGCACGGCTCGCACGGCCACGACGCCCATGGGCACGGCTCTCATGGACATGGAGAGCCGCATGAGAGCCCGATGGTCATGCTGGTGCCGTTGATGATCCTGGCGGTGCTTTCGCTGGTCGGCGGCTTCGTAGGCTGGGGCAACCACTTCGAACATTTTCTTACACCTGTGTTTGGCGCGCCCGAAGCTGCAGAGACCGCAGGTCGCAGTACCGAACTTCTGCTTATGGGTGTGTCGGTGGGGGTCGCGCTGTTCGGGTGGTGGCTGGCATATGTGCTCTATTGCAAGCGGCCTGAACTTCCGCAGAAGATCGCTGACTCGCTCGGCAGTTTTTATCAAACGGTTGCGCACAAGTATTACATCGACGAACTGTACGCTGCGCTCTTCGTCAAGCCGCTGATCGACGGCTCGACTCGAATTCTGTGGCAAGACGTGGATCGGAAAGTTATCGATGCGGCGGTGAATGACGCCGGCGACGGGGCGCGGCACGTTTCCGACGATGTTCGCCACATGCAGTCTGGCAACATTCGCTCGTACGCGGGTTGGATTGCAGCGGGCTCGGCGGTGGTAATTGCTTTCATGATCTGGATGGGCGTGCGATGAACACGATCGACCATCACATCCTGACCCTGGTCACCTTCGCGCCTCTCGTCGGAGGGTTGCTACTGCTTCTGTTTCCTCGTCGGGACCGCGACATTCGCATTTTTGCGCTGGTCATCTCGCTGCTGACGTTTGTTTTATCGCTGCATCTGCCGGTTTATTTTCATCGCGGGCGTGCGGGATTTCAGTACGAGATCGACAGGCTTTGGGTTTCTAGTCCGAACATTCACTACCACATGGGCGTGGACGGCTTTTCGCTGTGGCTGGTGGTGCTCACCACGTTTCTCACGCCGCTGTGTGTGTTGATCTCGTGGAAGTCGGTTCGCAAAGAGGTGAAAGAATTTTTCATCCTGCTGCTGATTATGGAGACGGCGCTGATCGGCGTCTTCACCTCCCTCGATCTTTTCCTTTTTTATTTCTTCTGGGAAGCCACGCTGATTCCGATGGCGCTGCTGATTGGCATCTTCGGCCACGAGCGCAAAGTCTACGCCGCGGTGAAGTTCTTCATGTACACCATGATCGGCTCGGTGTTTATGCTGGCGGCGATTCTGTGGCTTTACGCGCATACCGGCAGCTTTGACTTTGTGGTGATTCGGGATCAAATCGCTAGTGGCGCTGTGCCGAAATTTCCAGCGGCCGCACAGTGGCTCTTCCTTGGATTCTTCCTGGCGTTTGCGGTCAAGGTTCCTCTGTTCCCCTTCCATACGTGGTTGCCCGACGCTCACGTGGAAGCTCCGACGGCAGGATCGGTGCTGCTGGCCGGGGTCCTTCTCAAGATGGGCACCTATGGAATGTTGCGCTTTAACCTAGGCTTGTTTCCTGAGCAAGCGCGGCGCAATGCACCATGGATCATCACGCTGGCATTGATTGGCATTATTTACGGCGCGCTGGTGGCCATGGTGCAGCCCAACATGAAGAAGTTGATCGCGTACTCCTCGGTCAGCCATCTTGGATTCGTGGTGCTGGGAATTTTCAGCTTTACGCAGGCCGGACTGAATGGCGCGATGTTCGTCATGCTGGCTCATGGGATCTCAACCGGTGCGCTGTTCATGTTGGCGGGCATTCTGCATGAACGCCGTCATACCTACGAGATCAGCGAGTTCGGCGGACTGGCCTCGCCCATGCCGAGGTATGCCGCGGCCTATCTCTTCATCGTGCTGGCATCGGCGGGTCTACCTCTTCTGAACGGCTTCATCGGCGAGTTTTTGGTATTGAGCGGCGCATTCCAGGACAAGCCGCTTTACGGGGTACTCGGAGCCACGGGCATAATTTGGAGCGCCATCTATCTGCTCTGGATGTATCAGCGCGTCTTCTTTGGCAAGGTGACGCACCCGGTGAATAATTCTCTGAGCGATCTGGGGGGATTCGAGAAGGCCGCGATCTTGCCCTGCGCGGCTGCGGCGCTGGTGATGGGCGTAGCTCCGATCTTGTGGCTCGGCGCCATCGATCCCGCGGTTCGCGCGGCTCTCACTCCCTTTGCGCAAGTGGTGAGCAGGGTGGTGGGACAATGAGTGCGACTTTCGTCCCGGCCTGGCAGACTCTTCCGCAGAGTGCCGATTATGTTCGCATCCTGCCAGAGATTGTTCTCTCGATCTTCGGCATGATTGTGATGATGCTCGAACCTTTGCTCGACGAACAGAAGAGTCAGAAGGTGCTGGGGCTGATTGCGTTCGCCGGAACGCTGGCTGGACTTGGGGCAACCTGGTTCATGGCGCAGGCTCCGGGGCTGGCCTTCTGGAATACGGTGCAGGTGGATGGCTTCAGCGTTTTCTTCCATGGGCTGGTGATTGCGATTGCCGGCGTCGTCATTCTCAGTTCTTACGAATATATGGCGGTGCAGCGGATTCGCGCCGGGGAGTACTACGCTCTGATTCTTTTCGGCGCGGTGGGCATGGCGCTGATGTCGTCGGCGGTTGAACTAGTTCTGATTTTCATCGCACTTGAGATTTCCTCGATCTCGTCTTATGTGCTGGCGGGATTCCGTCGGCATGAGGCTGCCAGCGCGGAATCCTCGCTGAAATATTTTCTGCTGGGCTCGTTTGCCACAGCATTTTTTCTTTACGGAGTGGCGTTGATGTTTGGCGCCACCGGGTCGACCAACATCGACCAGATCAGCAGGACGTTGCAGGCTGCTCCCATCCCATTGCTGGCATACGTGGCCGTAGCCTTCATGTTTGTGGGACTGGGCTTCAAGGTGGCGGCTGCGCCGTTTCACATCTGGACTCCCGACGTATACGAAGGGGCGCCGGCGCCAATTGTGGGCTTCATGTCGACAGCGCCTAAGGCGGCAGCGTTCGCGGTGCTGCTGCGTATCGTTTTCGTGATCAACGTTCACGCCATCTTCTGGGTCATTTGGATCGCAGCGGCGCTCTCCATGACTTTAGGCAACGTGGGCGCGCTGGTGCAGAATAACGTAAAGCGCCTGCTGGCTTATTCGTCGATCGCACATGCGGGATATTTGCTGGTGGCATTCGCGGCCGCGCCGCAACTTGGAACGTCCGCCGCTATGTTTTACACGGCGGCCTACGCTGCGATGAACCTGGGCGCGTTTGCCGTGGTCAGCCACTTCGCCAACGCCGGCGAACGCTACGTAACGCTGGAAGATTATGAAGGTCTGGGCCGCAGTTCCCCGCTGCTGGCAGCCGCGCTAACCATTTTTCTGCTTTCGTTGATCGGCATCCCGATGACCGGCGGCTTTTTTGCCAAGTTCTACGTGTTCAGCGCCGCCGTGAAGGCCAACCTGATCTGGCTTACGATCATCGGCGTCCTGAATAGCGGCGTAGGCGCATACTACTATTTGCGCATCATCGTGATGATGTACATGCGCGAATCGCGCAAGGCAGTTCCAGTGACTCCGGTTCCCTTTGCGCTTGGCGCAGCGCTCGCAACCTGCCTCGTCGCGACTCTTTATCTTGGACTCTTTCCCAGCCGCATGTTGCAATACACTCAGGACTCCGCTCAGCAACTAGTCCAGCAGCCTCCATCCGAAACTCCTTCATCCGCACCTGTTGCCCTGGTTCCAGCAACCCCTCTCACATGATTGATTGGGCTGCAACGTAATCAGTGGTGGCGGGTCTCCAAGTAATCGTCCCGTAGAACTTCGAAACCTTCATTCCTCGCTGGGAATCAGGGGAACAAAGCGAACGGGTTCGCGTAGCGAACTTACAGCCTGCCCGTCGACCATCCGAATGAAGTGCAGTTGCTGCGAGTCGGACGAGCCGATGGGTATCATCATCCGTCCGCCCTCGCGGAGTTGAGACAGTAGAGCGTGCGGGACTTGCGGGGCGGCGGCCGAAACGAGAATAGCATCGAAAGGGGCGCAGGCTGGGAGCCCAAGCGCCCCGTCGCCGGTGAACACGCGCACGGTGGTATAGCCGAGCGCGGCGAGAAGATCTCGTGCGCTCTCAGCGAGCGCTGCATGGCGTTCGATGGAGAAAACTTGTGCGGCAAGCTCCGCGAGCAGCGCCGTGACATAGCCGGAACCAGCGCCAACTTCAAGAACTTTGTCGTTGGGCATCAACCGGAGAGATTCGAGCATAAGGGCAACGATGTAAGGCTGAGAGATGGTCTGGCCGTCGCCGATGGGCAGAGGATGATCTTCGTAGGCCTGGGCGCGGTAAGGTTCAGGGACAAATTCGTGGCGTGGGACGCGAAGCATGGCATCCAGGACGCGGGGATCGGAGATTCCGCGGTTCCGGAGTTGGGACTCGACCATCTGTTGGCGATCGATGGCAGGGTTGGACATGAGCAGTGGCCAGTGATCAGTGGTCAGTGGCCAGTAAGAAAACGCTCAGCTGGTTCGGCTGGCCACTGATCGCTAGCCACTGGCCGTCGCCTTATTTCTTCCGCCGGCGGATTTGCACGTCGAAGCTGATGACGCCATTCTGGTCGCGGTTGCCGACGAGGGAAACGCTGCGATTGACATAGTACTCCCCCTGGATGATTTGCTGCGAACTCTGCGAAACGTTGGTGGAGTACGTGAGGGAGAGGTTATTGGCGAACTGTTGCTCGATGGTAATTTGCGGGCCGGTGCTGATGGGATTGGTTATGGTGGTCAGTCCCTGCGGATCGATTTTGATATTAGCAGCGCCGAACAAACGCTGGAAGCGGCTGCTGGTGGTGTCATTAATGGCCTGGTTGAGGATGAGATTGCTGGCCTGGTCGGAAAAAACGACCTGACCGGACTGCTCCTGGAGTTGCGCAGATTCCTGGCTAGTACGGCCCAACGCGAGGAGCGCGATGATGTCGGATTTGGGCAAGGGAGGCTCGGAGCGGTAATTAATGTTGAGGCGGTCGGGCGTACCAGTCACCGTGATGTTGAGATCGTAATTGCGAACGTGGCTGGAGGCCTGCAGGTTGAGTTGCGGCTCGATGGCCACGGGATTGGCGAAAGTGATGTCGCCACGCTCGAGCGTAAAGCGGATGCCGTGGAAGGTGGCTTTTCCTTCGAGGATCTCGACGCGGCCAAGGACGGCAGGACGTGCGGCGGAGCCCCGGAGATGAAGATCGGCGTCGCCGGAAAGGCGGGCGATGGCGGTGCGCATCTGGAGTTCGGGCGCAGTCTGGACGTGAATATCGAGTTTGACGTTATTGAGCGGCGAGTTGGCGACAGTAACAGTCGCGAACTGGCGGCTGCGCTCGAGATAAGAGCCGAAATCGAATCCCGGAGTCACCGCAATCTTGGTGATGCTGATATCGCCGGAGACGGTGGAAGCAGAGCGGCTCCCGATCCAATGCAATTCCGCATTGGCCGTGGAACTGACGCCAGGCGGATAACGCAAGCGGACATCCTTGCCGGCGGCCGTGAGATTGAAGTTGAGTTGCTGGTTAACGTAGTTGGCGTCGCCCCTGAGGTGAAGCGTGCCGCCCCCTGTATGGGCGCTAAGGGTCTCAATGTGGACATTGTCGCGAGTGAACAGAAGCGAGCCGTTGAGCTCGCTGAGACCGCTGGGCAGTCCGGCATAGGAAAGCGCACCACTGGTCAATTGAAAACGTCCCTGCGGCAAAGGCTCGGCAAGGGTGCCACCGACGGTCAAGTTCATGGTGACGAGGCCGGAGGAAGTGAGGTCTGGATCGAAGCTCGAGAGCAGTTTGAGGTCGAGCCTACCATCGGCAGTGAGATCGAGCGCGCGTGCGCCGGAGAGCTGCACGGAACCGTGGGCCGTGAGGTCAGTTCCTTCCCCGACAAGGTGGAGCTGCTGGATTTTGAGCGAGCGATCGGCGAGCGAGAATCGAATGGCATCCTGATTGTGGACCTTCACATTGTCCAGGTCGAGGACGACAGCGCTGAGGTTGCTGGCGAGGATCCATTGCCCGGGCTGGAGCAATGGACCACTCATGTCCAGAGAACCTGTGATGGCAGAATGCCCAGTAAGTCGGCTGCCGAAATAGGAACGCCAGAAAGCGTCGAGATCGAGTTGGTCCGTCTGAAACGAAAGATTGGCGGGATAGCCATCGCGCAATTGCACGTTGCCGATGATCTGTAAAGCGCCCCGCTGAAAATGGGAATTGCCGGTCAGGTGAAGCTCGCTACCCTGCGTGACAGCTTGCAAGTCGAGCTCACCGGCGGGTTCACGACCAAGGGCGAGGTTGTGGACATGGACATCCCCATTGATGAGTGGTGCCGCGGGAGTACCCGAGGCTTTAAGAACGAAGTCGGCGCGTCCTTCGATAGAGACGCGATCGGAATGGATCTGCCGGATATGGGCGAGGTCAAAGTTGTTGCCAGCGACGTCGAGACGGAAGTTACGGGAAGAAGCATTGTAAGCGGCGCTTCCGGTGACGACGGAATCGTCATGGAAGAGATGGATGTTTTCAAAAGCAATCTCTCCGCGGGCGACGTGGAATGCGGAATCGAATTGCTGAATGGTTTCACCATAGGCGGAAGCATTGGTGAAATGGATCTGTCCATCGCCGTGCGGATCGGCCAAGGTGCCGGCGGCTTGCACGAAAAGATCAGTCTTACCCGAGATCGGATAGTCGTATCCGGCGACAGCCTGGAACTGAGCGATATCGGCGTTGTGAAGGTTCGCGCGCAAAGTGAAAGCCGTGTCGCCGTTGAAATGGCCGTGCTGCAGCGTGGCGGAAGCGTCGAATTCGGCGGAGGTGTCGTCACGCCGCAGGGTCGCGTTATGAAGAGCAATGCCACGGAAGGAAAGTTGAATAGCCGCGGAAAGAGAGTCCCATTGCGTTTTCAGGGGACGGGTGTTGGCTGCAGCGGGCAGGGTGATCTCGAAATCTTCGATCTGCAGATTGCCGGCAAGCTGGGGTGAAGAGAACGAACCGCTCATGCCGCCGGTGAAACCGGCGCTGCCGTTGAGCACAACTGGAAACAGCGCAGGACCGCGAACCGCGGCGATAAAAGGCAGCCAGTCAGCCACACTGGAAGTGGCCACCGAGAGGCGGACCGCCGACGTGGCAGACAGCGTGCCGGAAGCCTGAATATGCGATGTGGGTGTAGTCAGCGTGAACTGCGGCAGGTCCAAAGTGTCGCTGGCGGCATAGTAAACGCCGCGGGCATGCGCGCCGATTCGCAGGCGCCCGGGGACAGGGTGCTCGGGGGGAGTGAGATCGAGGGTGAATTGGACTTCCGCATCGCGGGGAGTTCCCTTCCAGCGAGTTTCGAGCGTACCGGACGCGGATGCGGCGGGATGGTAGTACTGAAGTGAATGAGGCGTCCCATTGAGCGCTCCGGCCAAATCCTCCGCAGAGAGATCGTGCAAACGTAGAAGCACGACCGCGCTTTGGATGGCTGGTGGCTTTGGCTTGGATGTTTTTGCGGCTGACTCGCCCGGGGGCGAAGCCGCGGAAATGACGGCCGTCTCCAGGTTCTTTCTGGCGGCAGTAGACAGGTGCTGCCACGGGGCGAGCCACTGATCGAATTCCGCATCGCCGGTGACGCCACCGCCGAAAATCCTGGCCTGCAGTTTGGAAAGTTTGAGTTGCTGGTCGGTGACCGAGTAGCCGGTGCTGAGAGAGGCCTTGGAGAACGATATCCGATCGTCCTGCCAACCGAGATCGCGCACGGTAAGCAGACCGTTGCTGGCAAACTGTTCGAGGGACCAATCCCCGTGTCCCTTGAATTCGACCACACCCGCCCGCAACTCGCGGCGGCGGGCGATTGACGCGGCTTCGGTGAGGTCGACCTGGGCGTCGTAAGTGCCCTGAACATGCGGACGGCGGAAGTCCGTGATCTGGCCGCTGGCCGAGACATGCGAGTGGCCGGAGTTCCACTTGAACGAAGTAACGACCGCAGAGCCCGATCCAAGGGTGAACTCCGCGGAAGTCATCCACGCAAAGGGTTTGCAGTTCAGCAACTTAGTTTCGACCAGACCGAACTGAAGGCGCCCATCGTATCGGCCGTGAAGAAAGGAATAGCCCATCTGAAGCGACATATCACGAGCGGCGAAATCAACCGGGATGGTTTGATCGTCCCAGAAAATCTGGCCGTGGCGGATTTCCAAACGATTAACGGAAAGGGCAAAGAGCCGCTCGACGGCAGTCTCGCCGGTGCCTGTGCTGGCCTTTCGCGGGGGAAAATTAGTGCCGCCGTCGGGATAGAAAGCGACGTGGACGACGGGCTGCTCGAAGATGACTTCATGGAAGCCAAGCTCGGAACGCAGAAGAGAGCTGACCTTTAAGCGAGCCACAATGCGGTCGACGTGAGCGAGGGGAACCTCGGAGGCGGACTCGCGGCCATGGACGGTGACACCGCGCACGTCGACCTGGAGGAGAAACGGAGTAGTGTGGATACCGGTGACTTCGACGCGGCCGCCGGTGACGCGCTCCAACTGGGCAACGAGGCGGTGGCGAACCATAGACTGGAATGAGTCTGTGTTGAGGTAGACGAGCAGCGCGAGAGCGCCAATAAAACCGACCCCGGCCAAGATCAGCACATATTTCCACCAGCGGCGGGTGGGCTTGGTGGAGCTTTCATTCACTGCGATCGGACTCCCGGATCGTTGGCAGACGAGGTGACGTCAGGAATATGAACCTGCCCTTCGGAGCGCAAGGTTTGCAGCCAGGAAACGAGCAACTCGCTCACCTTCTGCTCGGTCAGCAGTTCGCGAATCTTGGCGGAAACATCAGAGAGCGGCACTTCGGATCCACCGGACTGCTTTACCTTGGGGACAAACTGGTCCCGGTAGTAAGCCTCGATGGATTTGGAGTCGATCTGGACCGCGGGGCGGAGGCGAGCATCCACGAGGCGCATCACGTCGATCTGCTGCCGGACACGGACAAGAAGATCTTTTTCCGAGAGATGGTACTGGGCGAGCAGCGCTTGCCAGGCCTCATTCGAAGCGGCCTGAGGATATAGCTTGCGGGCACCGGCGATCCGGTCGGCGGCCTCCCCGTCGGTGGCGTGGGAAAAATCAGCAGACTTCATCTGCTCGCGCAAAAGTTCCTGGTCGATGAGACGGTCGAGAACGGCACGGCGGTCATCGTCGGTGAACTGGGCGAGGACGCGATTGCTGAGGAGAGCCTCGTAACACAGAGCTTCATCCCAGTCACTTTGCAGAATCACGCGGCCATTGACGGTAGCTACAATGCGGTCGATCACCTCGGCCGATGCGCGCGCGCTCATGAGGCAGAACCCAGATAGCCAAAGGGCGAGCGCGACGGCGGTAATAGTTACGTTGGTTCTCATTAGAATGGCTGGCCTATGCTGAAAAAGAAGTTAAAGGGCCGCAGATGCTGCGTCTCAAAAAATAGCGCCTGACCCGTAGTAGAAAACGCAGTTCCCTGAAAATAGCCCGTTGGATTTAGATTGTACCCGAAGTCAAAGCGCAAGGGACCGATGGGGGTTTTGTAACGCAAGCCCAGGCCCACGGCAT
Organism: uncultured Acidobacteriaceae bacterium; assembly: GCA_963702775.1. GTDB lineage: Bacteria > Acidobacteriota > Terriglobia > Terriglobales > Acidobacteriaceae > Sulfotelmatobacter. Next base: position 1,572,869 of record CAVPDX010000004.1, on the reverse strand, counting down.
GAGAGGTGTAGTCGTAACCGCTATTGTTGAAATAGGTCTCGCAGGCTGGATTGATCACGCCATCAGACGGCACGCATTGCACAGGGTCAGGCTGGTGCCACCGCAGCAGGCCTTTTAGCATATCGTGACCGGCTGTGAAGACGTTGCCCATATCGTGAAAAATGGCGATACCGAAACCTTCTCCGAGAAAGGGCAAGCTAATCTCAGGAAAGCGGAGTTCCTCGCTATTAACAAACAGCGCTGTGCCGCCGACGGGAAAACCGGAATCGGGATCGCGAGGTCCTGCCTGATTTAACCCGAAACCACGATGGGAGTTGCCGCCGCCGGCGAAAAAAACTTCGGGCAGCGGGATCACGGAAACGCTCTCCTGACAAGCCGTCTGCAAGTCATTAAGGGGACAAGTCCCTGGGGGCAGAACTCTGGTGCCTTTGTATACCTGCTCGAATCCCAAGGTTGTGGAGCGGGCAAAGACGAATTTGTGATTGGTCCGCCCGAAGGCATAGTAGGTCGAATCCTGGCCAAGGGCCCGAGCGAAATTAGCCTGAGAACCAACATAACCAGATGCCGCGAAGGCATCCAGAGTGAAGTATTGGCCCTTGGTGCTTTCCAGCGGGTTGTCACGCTTGTCGCGGATGAAGGTGAGGCCGGGACCACCGACGCGCGCGGGCAGTGAAAACAAATTAAACTCGGCGGGCGAGAAATTCTCAGCCAAATGACTGGCCTTCACGTAGCGGTAATCGAAGCGGTAAGTGATGGAGGTGGAATAATTGAGTTGCGGCTTGCCGATTTGCTGCCGGAGATCGATTTTACCTTCCTCGCGTTGCGAGGTGAAGGTGGCAACATCCAGACTGTTGTCGTAGAAAATAGTGTAGAAGATCTTGAATCGATTCTGATTGAAGAGCTTGGGAACCTCGTACCTGATGAGGCCGCGTTGCTGCAGGCGTCCTACGTGGGACTGGAAGGTCAGGGTCTGGTCTCGACCGCCGACGTTGAGCCGGGTGACATCGAATCCGACTCGGGGGCTAGCGCCAGTCGACCCGGTGGGAGCGGTAGTCCCGGAGGGCAGGCCGGTTTCGAACTCCAGGCCGAAGCCATAGGTAAAGGTGTAGCGTTTGGCTTCCTGCACCTGAACCAGGACCTTCTTCTGCGGGTCTGAGCCCTCGGGATCCTGGACGGCTGTGTCAACCTGGTTAAAGATGCCCAGGTCATAAAGCCTGCTCTGCGTATCAAGAAGAGCTTGCTGGCTTAGCGGCTGGCCGGCGACTTCTTGAATCTCGCGCTGCACGACGTATTCACGGGTGTGTTCGAGTCCGGCTACCAGCACCTGATTGACGAAGAATTGTTCCCCCTCGTGGATGGTGTAGGTGATGTCCTCACGGTTAGGTTGGCTGGATGAAGGTTTGGTAGTGATGTCGAGGGTGGCGTTGGAAAAACCGTGATTGAAGTAGTAATTGAGGATGGACTGGCGATCAAGGGCGAGATTCTGTTCGGAATAGGGCTGGCCTTCGGTGGTATTGAGTTCGGGAAAAGCCTTGGTGTCGACCTTCTGGTTGTCGAGAACGCGTAAGGCGCCGACCAGAGTCTGCGGGCCTTCCTCAATCTGAACCTGAACTCCGATGAGGTTCTTCACGCCGCGATAATTGTCATCGACCTTGGTCTGAATTGTGCACTCGCGGAATCCGTTGGAGACGTACAAAGCCTTTAGATTGGCGACGTCGTTCTTGAGAAGAACACCGCTGTAGCGTCCGTGGGAAAACAATCCCCCAGAAGGCTGAATCTGAAGGCGGCTCCGGAGCATTTGCCGTGGGAAGTACTTATTTCCCGAGATCTCGATGGATTCCAACTTGTGCACCTGACCGGGATCGATGCGGTAGATGACGCGAATTGCATCCGCACTCGTTTCCTTCTGGACTGCGACGGCGGCATCGAAGCGGCCGCGGCTCTGTAGATAGTCGAGAAGATTGCGCTTGCCCTCGTTCAAGAGGTCGTCGTCGACAGAGTTTTCCTCGTACACCGGGACTTCCTTTTTCAACAGACCCCGGCCGACGTGAAAGCCCAACGTTGAAATGAGAACGACCGGTCCCGGTTCGATCAGGTAGGTGTAGTCGACGGCGTTCGATTCAGGGCGGTATTTCTGTTCTGCGATCGACACCTGCGCCAGGACGCGCTGCTGCTTCTGAAACTTTTTGCGCAATCGCTGAAGCGAACTCGTGACACCGGCGGCGGTAACGCGATCGCCGGGGCGCATTTTGGCGATGTCCTGAAGCTGACTCGCGGAAAAAACTGAGTGGCCCGTGGCTTTCACCTCGCCAACATGCGCAGGTTCCTCAGGAGTGATGTGAAAGAGGATATTGATCTGCTGGGTTGCGGCCACGGAAGTGCTTTCGGCAGTAACGCGGGCGCGGTAATATCCATTCTCCTGCATGAGTTGCCGAATGTTCTGCAGGGCGCGACCGAGCTTGTCGCGAGTATAAAGCTCCCCCAGTTGGAACTTGCCGGCGTTGAGGATCTGGTTGCTGCTGGGGTGACTGGGAGCGCCTTCCACGTTGACGGCGCCGACGAAGAAGTTGAGCACACTAGTAAAGGTGAGCCGTACATCCGGACCGGAGGGGGTAACCTCGGCCTGGATGTCGGCAAAGCGTCCGGTGGCGAAGAGGACGCGTATGCTCTCGCGGATCTGGTCGCGGTCGAGTGGCTGGCCAGATTTCTGGGGAATCATTTTTAGCAGATGATCGCTGTCAGGCACGCCGGGAAGCTCGATCGATCGGACTATGCGTCCGCCGTAAGTTGACATCACGTCGAGAGCCGAGGTGGGTGGGGCAGTCTGCGGTTGTTGAAAGGGACGCGAAAAAACGGATGCAGACGATCCGGCGGGCAGGGCCAAATCCATCGAAATCATAATCAAGATGAAGAAAAACGCGTGCGGTTTCAGCAAACAATGTCCTTGGGCCTGTTGCCTACATTCGATGAAACGCGGAAGGCCTGTGTTGGCTGCCTCCGGGTGGCGGAAGCAGCCAGACACTTATAATAAAGGTTTTGCCGGTCAGAATTGATGACCTCCTTGGGGCAGGCGCGAAGCAGGCACGGGACGTGGAGAAAGGGCAGGCGTGTTGAAAAACCAGTTTGAGGAACGGTATTCGCGGCAAATTTTGTTTTCTGGAATCGGGGCGGTGGGTCAGCAGCGCCTGGCGGCGGGGCGGGTTGCGATTGTGGGCTGCGGAGCGACCGGGTCAGCGCTGGCCTCGTTGCTGGCGCGCGCGGGTGTGGGAACGCTGCGAATTATCGATCGCGATTATGTAGAAGCCAGCAACCTGCAGCGGCAGTCGCTATTCGACGAAAAGGATGCTGCCGAGTCGATGCCGAAAGCAATTGCTGCGGCGCGTAAGATCGCCGCCTTCAATGCGGAAATTGCCGTCGAGGCGCGGGTCGAAGACGTGGTTCCACGGAATATTAATGCGTTACTTGAGGGATTTGACGTAATTCTTGATGGCACCGATAATTTCGAAACTCGATATCTGCTGAACGATTTCGCGGTGCAGAAGTCTCTCCCTTGGATTTACACCGCGGCAGTGGGCAGCTACGGCGTCACGCTGAACGTCGTGCCGGGAAAAACCGCATGCCTCGCCTGCATCTTTGCGGATACGCCGCGGGGGATGATCGAAACTTGCGAGACTTCGGGCATATTGAACACGGCCGTGAACCTGGTAGCGTCGATCGCGGCGACAGAGGCAATCAAGTTGCTATTGGCGGGCGCGGCAGCAGAGCATCTGCGCAAGACATTGTGGTCGTTTGATGTGTGGAAGAACGAACAGGCGGAGATTGCGGCGGCGAATCCGCGGCCCGGCTGCCGGGCGTGTGGGGAGCGGGATTTCGTGCATTTGGCGGGCGAGGGACGTCCCCACATCACAATGTGCGGAAGAAACTCGGTGCAGATTCACGAATGCGCCCGGCCGATTGATTTTGTCGAGATGCAGCAACGGCTGGAAGCGCACGGCGTTGTACGGCACAACGAATTCGTTCTGAAGTTCTGGCGCGACCCCTATGAGATGACGCTGTTTCCCGATGGCCGGGCCATCATCAAGGGGACGACCGACACCGGGGTTGCGCGCAGCCTGTATGCGCGGTTTGTCGGCAGCTGAATAGGCGCGGCCCGGAATTTCAGCATTGTTGATCGCTGATTCTTGATCGAGAACCGAAACTCAGTCGGCCTCGGTTTTCAATCATCGATCGACAATCAAAATCATCGATCAGTAGTTATCCCGCGTGAGTGACCTCTATCACGTGCACTGGTGCCGCCGGTCATCGCTCGGTCCGCCCCTTAGATCGACAATCAAGTTAGAAATGTAGGGAAGGGAGATGGTCATGATCATCACCTACAGGTTCGTCCGTCTTATTGAAGACCACTCCGACGCCCTGGCTAGTGGCCTCCTCCGCAAAGTTCAGTTGTCCCCCCATTGCACGGGTTTCGACAAAGTTCCCGCAGAAGAATTGAAGCAGAGGGTGTACGAAATCTATCGCCACCTGGGGGAGTGGCTGCTGCACAAGAATGAGGGCGATATCGAGCAGCGCTACATGGAAATTGGCAGGCGCCGCGCCCGGCAAGGTGTGCCGTTGAGCCAGGTGATCTGGGCGATCGTCTTGACGAAACACAATCTTTGGGAGTTCATCCTCGACGAAGCGTTCCCCGACCGCCCCGTAGAGATATTGGGAAGGCAGGAACTGCTGCAGTTGCTTGACCAGTTCTTTGACCGGGCCGTGCACTCTGCCGCCGTGGGCTATGAACAGGAGGTAGAAGCTGATGCCGGAGCAGAGAAAACCGATGGTAACGTCTTGACGAAGTGCCCGAGTTGACGCCGTTCCAAACCGTGATCTTGGACACAAATCGCTGTGACTAAGGGCATTGGCCAACCGCCGATGCGGGGCGAGGATGTAAGTAACGGAAATGGCGCTGAGGGCGCAAGGGTGACGCGGCCATGAAAAGCACAATCGAGATTCCGGAGCGGGAAGTCAAAGAAACCCCGCAGGTGCAGAGGGGCGGAGTACCGATATCGTCCTTGGAGCGGTTGATGACCGCCCCAGTAGAGGTCCGGCCCATCTTCTCAGACAGCTTGCTGCAGTATCAGGGTCAAGCGGGCCGGCAAACGGTGGCGACCTTTGGTTCCTTCTTGTTGCAGTGCCTGTTTTTGGGGGTACTGCTGTTGTTGCCGCTGTACTTCACTGAGTCGCTGCCCAAGTCGCAGTTGATGACCTTTCTAGTCGCTCCGCCTCCACCTCCGCCTCCGCCCCCACCCGCCGAGCAGCAGATGACCAGGGTCATCAAACAGATTCAAACCGACTTGCTCGCTGGTGGACAGCTGCGGACGCCGACCCGGATTCCGACGAAAGTGCAAATGATCAAGGAAGAAGAGGCACCACTTCCGATGCCCAGTTCGGGTGGCGTGGTTGGAGGCGTACCCGGCGGGATTCCGGGCGGTCAGCTCGGCGGAGTGATTGGAGGCATCGTCAACTCCACTTCTAATCTGGCGTATATACCGAAGATGCAGCCGGTGGTGCCGCAACGGGTACGCATCTCGCAGGGGGTGACGAAGGGCATGGTGGTTCACCAGGTGCAACCGGCATATCCGCCGATCGCCCGGGCTGCTCGGATTCAAGGGGACGTTATCCTGAAGGCTGTCATCAGCAAAGACGGCGAAATCCAGGATCTACAATTAGTTAGTGGACACCCGATGCTCGTACCCGCGGCCATTGACGCGGTTCGGCAATGGCGCTACCGGCCTTACCTGCTGAATGGCCAACCGGTCGAAGTCGAGACCACCATCACGGTGATTTTCTCGTTATTAGGTTCGTAGGGCGATTACTGTGAAGTCAATCTTCACCAAACCTGTGTCGTTCTGGTGTATTCTGAGCTTGTAGACACCTCCCATCACCTTAGCGCTTACCCGACTTAACCATGTCCAACCCGATCATTCCAGAATCCAAAGTAGTTTCTGAATCTGCCGCTGCATCCGACGAGTCGTTCGGCGATTTGCTTTCCCAGTACGAGAAAAGCCATTCGCGCAAGAGCGAAGACGGTGGCAAGCAACTCGTCGGCACAGTCATCACTGTTTCCGGCGACTCGGTGTTGCTCGATATCGGCTTCAAGAGCGAGGGCGTTCTGCCGCTATCAGTATTAGGTGCTGGCGAAACTGTGAAACCTGGCGATAAGCTGCCGGTCTCGGTCACGGGCCGCGATCCTGAGGGCTATTACCAGCTCACGCGCGCTAAGGTATCGCGGCCCAAAGATTGGTCTGCGCTGGAGAAAGCCTTCGCCGATAAGGCGACCATCGTGGGCACGGTGACCGGCGTGATCAAAGGCGGTCTCAGCGTGGACGTGGGTGTGCGGGCGTTCATGCCGGCCTCGCGCAGCGGGGCGCACGACGCGGCCGAAATGGAGAAGCTGGTGGAGCAGGAAATCCTCTGCCGGATTATCAAGCTCGACGTGACCGAGGAAGACGTCGTGGTCGACCGCCGTGCCGTCGTCGAAGAGGAAGAACGCTCAGTGAAAGCCCGCCGGTACGCCGAGATGAAGGAAGGTGATACCGTGAGCGGCACAGTGCGCAGCCTCACCGACTACGGCGCATTTATCGATCTGGGCGGCGTAGATGCCCTGCTGCACGTGAGTGATATCGCGTGGAGCCGCATCAACAAAGCAGCGGATGTGCTTTCGGTGGGACAGCAGATCGAAGCGAAGGTGTTAAAGATTTCGGCGGATTCGGACAAGCGGCGAATTTCGGTCGGGATGAAGCAGTTGCAGCCCCATCCCTGGGATGCGCTGGCCGGAAAATACATTGTAGGCGAACGCGTGCGCGGCACCGTTACGCGCGTGGCCGAGTTTGGAGCGTTCGTCGAGCTGGAGCCGGGCATTGAAGGCCTGATTCATGTTTCGGAAATGTCGTGGGGAAAGAAAATGCGGGGCGCGAGCACGCTGGTGAAGCCGGGCGAGACGGTCGACGCGGTGATTCTGGGAGTGAACGCCGCCGAGCGGCGCATGTCGCTCGGCCTGAAGCAGGCGCTGGGCGATCCCTGGGCCGAAGTGGCGCAGAAGTTTGCCGTAGGCACGGCGATCGAAGGTCCGGTCATCAGTATCACGAAGTTCGGCGCGTTCCTTCAGTTAACTGAAGGCGTCGAAGGCATGATTCACATCAGCGAGATGAGCGCGGAAAAGCGTATCAACCATCCGCAGGAAGTAGTAAAGCTGGGCCAACTGGTCAAGGCTCAGGTTCTCGCGGTCGACATTGAAAAGCGGCAGATGCGTTTGAGCATGAAGCAACTGGTTCCCAGCGGCCTCGACGAATATATCGCAGAACACAAGGATGGCGATGTGGTGAATGGCCGCATCGTCGAGGTTTCGGGAGAACACGCAGGTGTGGAGTTGGGCGAAGGCATCCGCGCGAGCTGCCAGATGAAGGCGGTTCGTCGAGCATCCGCAGAAAGCACGCAGGCCTCACCAGACTCGTCATCCGGAGGTGATGACGCGAAGCCTGATTTGTCGTCGCTGGGGTCGATGCTGCAGGCGCACTGGAAGGGCGGCAAACCCGCTGGCGGTGCCGAGGCGGATCCGATTCGCGCTGGGCAGATTCGCAAGTTCAGAATCGCAAAGCTAGATCCGGCGGCGAAGAAAATTGAATTGGAACTGGCCTAGCCGACGAAAATTCCGCGGAAGTGACTGGCTGCCCCCCAGGGATTCGAACCCCGATATGCTGATCCAGAGTCAGCTGTCCTGCCGTTGAACGAGGGGGCAGTGCCTTCATTATCCAATGAGTGAAGAAGACGGTCAAATCGCGCGGCCGCGAGTCCGTTGTGACGAATCGCCGGCTCTCAACGCCAGCCGCTCGTTCGCGTTAAACTCTGTTGGAGCCGTTGTTGCCATCCCAAGGAGTTGTTATGGTTACTGTGTCTGAGAATTTATCTGCAATCTCCACCGAATATGTTGAAATTGCCCGCCGACCGCTCGAGTCGGAACAGTGCTCCCTAATCGTGGTAGATATACAGGAAAAACTTCTGCCGCCGATTTTCCAGAAAGAGCAACTAGTGCGCAACTCGCAGCTGTTGATCCGCGCGGCAGGCGTGCTGAAGATTCCGACGGTCATCACCACGCAATACGCGAAGGGACTGGGCCGGACCGTGCCCGAGATCGCTTCCCTGTTGCCGGAAACCGAGGCCATCGACAAAGATCGATTCTCATGTTTCGGCAGTGAGGCCTTTTGTACGCTGCTCAAGCGACTGCCCGGCAATCGCAACACGCTGCTGCTGTGCGGGATGGAGAGCCACATCTGCGTGGCGCAGACGGCGCTGGCGGCGTTGCGCGAAGGCTACATCGTGCATGTCGCTTCAGATGCCGTGAGTTCGCGAACGGAATGGAATTGGAAGATCGGGCTGGAGAGAATGCGTGACTCGGGCGCAGTGATTTCTTCCACCGAGATGATGATCTATGAGTTGATGCGCTCATCGTCCTCGCCGGCGTTCAAGGAGATGCTGCCGCATCTGAAGGGCTAGGTTTCCCGAAAAAGCTGCTCCCCTTGCGCTTCCGCAGGTTCCTTTTTCTTCACGCGCACGACCGTGATCTTTGCGATGCCCTCTTCAAACGCTGGCGGCTTCAGCTTGGCGGCCATGCGGCGCATTACGTCTTCCGGAACGACCCGGTCGCGGCGTTGATGGCGTTCAATGCAGACCTCGAGCGGCACGTCGAAGAAGACCGCGTGCACTTCGTAGCCGTAGTCCTTGGCCAGCTTGATCCAGTGCTGTCGTTCCTGCGGAGTGAGGTTGGTGGCGTCCACATAGTTCATGGGACGCTTGGCGATGAGCCGCGCTTTGAGCATGGAACGCAGGTTGGAAAACACAAGATCCTGGAACCGCTGCTCGCGCACGTCATCGAAGAGCAGCGAGCGCACCATATCGCTCGAGAGCGGGACTACGTTGTGGCGCTTGAACCAGGAACTCTTGCCTGAGCCCGGCAGTCCGATCGCCAGTACGACCACGCCTTTCGGCGCACGCTGCGCCGCTGGCGGAGCAACTGGTGTGGCCGGAGCAGCCGCAACTGCCAGCGGAGGTGCGCTCGGAACTTCTGCCTCGCCCGCATCGGCAAGCTCCTCTGCAGCCGCATCGACTGGTATTACCGGTATCGATCCCTTGACGGCTGCCGGGGCGAAGGCTTGAGCGACCGCCTGTTCGCGACCGCGGCCACCGCGTCCTCGCCCGCCTCGTCGGCGGCGGCCGCGGCCGGTGTTTGAGGTCTGTACCGACCCGGATTCTTGATCCGCGGGTTGCTCTTCCGATGGCTGTTGCTTGGAAGGCGGTTCTTCGGAGGGACGCACTCTTGGAACGGATCGAGGTTGCGCCGCAGGCTCTGGTGGGATCGAGATTTCCGTCTCGCTTCCGGTGCCGACAACTTCGCTGGCTGGCTGTTCCGCCTCGAAATACGCCGGCTGCAAGGGGGGAGGAGCAGGCTGGTCGGAGGGTTCTGCTGGCTTCTTTTTGCGGCGCTGCAGGCGCTCGCGCATCCATTTACGCATGTACGGCTTTTAACACAGAATTGAGAGCGGATCAATCAGCCTGCGATCTGGACGAACCAGACGCGACAGCCGCTACAATGCCAGCATGTCAGGAACAATCCCTGCCGCGATCCACGGTCAGAAATACATCTCGCTCACTACCTTTCGCAAGAGCGGTGCCAAGGTGGCGACGCCGGTATGGGTCGGTGAAGACGGCGACAAGCTTTACGTGATGACCCTCAGCAAGATGGGCAAGACGAAGCGCATTCGCAACAATCCGCAGGTGACGGTCGCTCCTTGCTCCGTGCGGGGAAAATTGACCGGTCCTGAGGTCGCGGCCAGGGCACGCATCCTACCGCCGGAAGAGCACGCGCACGCACGGCAGACCATCAACCGCAAGTATTTGCTGGCCCGACTGTCATCGACCTTTAGCCGCGGATGCATTTCTGGAATTAAGCTTTCCTTAGCGTCGCCGCGAAGCAGTCAGAGACACACAGTTCCGTGATGGGAACAGAGCCTTCGGTAATCGAGCTGGGATCATTTACGCCGCTTCCCCGTCCTGCTAACATCATCTGTCCATATATCGGCTCAGGATGATTTCTGATGTCGCGTTCATAAAAAACGGAGAAACCCATGGCAATCAAAGTTGGCATCAATGGTTTCGGACGCATTGGCCGCAACGTTCTGCGGACCTCGCTCAACGACCCCAACCTGGAATTCGTAGCAGTCAACGATCTCACCGATCCGAAGACTCTGGCGCACCTGCTGAAATACGATTCCATCCTCGGCAATTTGCCGAACAAGATCACAGCCGGCGCCGACAGCATCTCGGTGGACGGAAAGACGATCAAGGTTTTCAAAGAGAAGGATCCTGCTGCTCTTCCCTGGGAATCGGTGGGCGCGCAGGTTGTAATTGAATCGACGGGCCGCTTCACCGATGCGAACGACGCCAAGAAACACATGCGGGGACCAGTGAAGAAGGTGATCATTTCGGCTCCGGCGAAGAATGAGGACATTACGCTTGTGCTGGGTGTGAACCATGAAAAGTACGATGCCGCCAAACATCACATCATTTCCAACGCATCCTGCACCACGAACTGCCTGGCCCCAATCGCCAAAGTTTTGAATGACCAGTTCAAGATTGTCTGTGGAACCATGACCACGATTCACTCTTACACCAACGATCAGGTGATTCTGGACTTTCCGCACAAAGACCTGCGCCGGGCGCGGGCCGCGGCGATCAACATGATTCCTACGTCCACCGGCGCGGCTAAGGCTCTTAAGCTAGTGATTCCCGAGCTCGCAGGAAAACTCGATGGTTTCGCCATGCGGGTGCCTACGCCGAATGTCTCGGTGGTCGATCTGGTGGCGTGGGTGGAAAAGAAGACCACGAAAGAAGAAGTCAATGCGGCGCTGAAGAAAGCGTCTGAGGCCGGGCCGCTGAAGGGATATCTGGGCTACGAAGAGAACGAACTGGTTTCATCTGACTTTAAAGGCGATGCCCGCTCCTCGATCGTCGATGCACCCATGACCCTGGTCGTGGGCGGCAATTGCGTCAAGGTGATCTCCTGGTATGACAATGAATGGGGATACTCCTGCCGCGTGCGGGATCTGATTCACTATATCGCCGGAAAGGGATTGTAGTTTGTAGCGCCGGCGTCTCGCCGGCTTTCGGCAGTGCGGGCGGGACCCTTCGGCTTCGCTCAGGGCAGGCTGCCCGCGCGACAGCGACGGCGGCGCTACCGTATCTACTTAAGGGACGAACCAGCCAATGTCCAAGTTATCGATCCGTGATTTGCCTCTCAACGGCAATCGAATCTTCATGCGCGTCGACTTCAACGTTCCGCTGGAAGACGGGCGTGTGATCGACGACACGCGTATCCGCGAAACTCTGCCTTCGATCGAGTACGCTCTGCGACACGGGGCAAGACTGATTCTGGCGTCGCATCTGGGGCGTCCCAAGGGCAAGCCGAACCCCAAGATGAGCCTGAAGCCTGTGGCCGAGCGGTTGCGCATGGTGCTCGACAAAGAACTGGCGCGCGGCGAAAACGTTGGCTTCTGCCCCGAGTGTGTTGGCCCCGAGGCGCAGGAGGTTGCCACGCAACTGGAAAAAGGCCAGACCCTGCTCTTGGAGAATCTGCGGTTCCATCCCGAGGAAGAAGCGAACGGCGAGACTTTCGCCAAGCAACTGGGAAAACTGGCCGAGTACTACGTGAATGACGCGTTCGGCACAGCGCATCGAGCGCACGCATCGACCGTGGGAATCACCAAGTTCGTGTCAAAGTCGGCGGCTGGCCTGCTCATGGAAAAGGAACTGCGGTATCTGGGAAAGGCGCTGGAACATCCTGAACCACCGTTTGTGGCGATCCTGGGCGGCGCCAAAGTGAGCGACAAGATCGGCGTAATCCGGAATTTGATGACCAAGGTCGATTCGCTGATCATCGGCGGCGGCATGGCCTATACCTTCCTGAATGCGCAGGGACAGCAGATTGGCAAGTCGCTTCTAGAAGCTGACAAAGTGGACCTCGCGCGGCAACTGTTGGAGGAAGCAAAGAAACTAAATGTTGAGTTCCTGCTTCCCATCGATCACGTGGTGGCGATGAAGCCGGAGGCGAATGCGGTGGTGCAGCAGATCGGCGAAGGCCAGCCGATTCCTCCCGATCGCATGGCGCTCGACATTGGGCCGAAAACGATCGAACTGTTCTCGGAGGAGATTTCGCGGGCGCGCACCATCGTGTGGAACGGGCCTATGGGGGTGTTTGAGGTTCCAGGCTTTTCGCGCGGGACATTCAAGATTGCCCATGCCGTGGCGGAAAACGTGGGTGCAATTTCGATTGTCGGCGGCGGCGACACAGTCTCGGCGGTGCACAAGGCTGAAGTCGCCGACAAGATCACGCATATTTCCACAGGGGGCGGCGCGTCGCTGGAATTTCTGGAAGGAAAAAAGCTGCCCGGGGTCGAAGCGCTCACGGACAAAAAGTGATCCCGTGGAGACAGGCGTGGGCGACTTCGTACTTCGCATTCTTTTGGACGGCGGTAAGACGATCGAGTTCCAGGGTCCGTCCGACATTACGCGCGAGACGACGGACGCGATCGTGAATGCGGCGAACTCATCCCTGCTGGGCGGAGGCGGAGTGGATGGCGCCATTCACCGAACTGGCGGACCTGCGATACTCATCGAATGCAGACATATTGTGAGCAAGAGTGGAAGCCTGCCTGCGGGAAGGGCTGTCATTACAACCGGCGGACGCCTCGTCGCGAAACACGTGATCCACACGGTTGGCCCGATCTATCGCGACGGAGAACACGGAGAGGCGGAGAAGCTGGCGAGTTGTCATCGAGAATCCATTCGGCTAGCCGATGAGCTCGCTCTCCAGTCTGTGGCCTTTCCCGCCATTTCGACAGGGGCATACGGCTACCCGGTTTCGGAAGCGGCGCCGATAGCGATCTCTGCGGCGGCTGAGGCACTGGCCTCGGCTGATCACGTGAGTACGGTTCGATTTGTGCTCTTCGACATCGCCACTCTGAAAGCCTACACGCGAGCCGCTGAGAGGCTGCGGAATCCACACTCGCCTTCGCCCTACAAAATTGAGAAGGGACCTTCATGAGAACAAAGCTGATGGCTGCCAATTGGAAGATGAACAAGACTCCCGACGAAACTCGTGAATACTTCCGCGAGTTTCTGCCCTTGGTCGCGGGTCATAGCCGCGACGAGATTGTTGTGTGTCCCCCCTATACCGATGTGGATGCCGCGATAAAAGCAGCGCAAGGTTCGAATGTCGCGATCGGAGTGCAGAATGTTCATTGGAAAGCGGAAGGCGCTTATACCGGGGAGATTTCGGCTCCGATGCTGCTGTGCCTGGGCGTGACGCATGTGATCGTCGGACACTCGGAGCGGCGGCAATACTTTGGCGAGACCGACGACACCGTGAATCTGCGGCTGAAGGCCGCGCTGGAATCCGGGCTGACGCCCATCTGCTGCGTGGGCGAAGTTCTCGAAGAACGCGAAGCCGGGCTCACCGACGATGTGCTGCGACGCCAGTGCGTGCGGGCTTTCCATGCCATCTCGGCAAAGAAAGCGGCGAAGCTGGTGGTTGCCTACGAGCCGGTGTGGGCGATTGGCACGGGCAAGACGGCCACTCCGGAACTGGCGGCCGAAGCTCATGCGGTCATCCGGCGCGAGGCTACGGAAGTGTTTGGCGAAGAGTTCGCCTCCAAGCTGCGCATTCTCTACGGAGGATCGGTGAAGCCGGACAATGCCTCGTCTCTGATGGCGCAGGAGGAAATCGATGGCGCGCTGGTGGGCGGGGCGTCACTTGATCCGAAATCATTTGCGGCGATCGTGGAGTACTAATTCCTCGTCTATACCTTGCAGCTTAGCTAATACATTACATAATAGCTGCGGTGCATTCATTGCTCCGGCATGCCCCGCGAAGATTTGGCGCGAAGGTGTCAACGAGATTGCCATGCAGTTCGCCAATCCAAACCGGATGAAAAAATTTTGATCGCGTCGCTGTTAAAATGTCTGGAATCAATTAGTTGCGTCTTCCCACCCTAGTCCACTTCGTCTAAAATCCTGATTCCAAATAACTTACACGTAAAATCTTCGATCTAAAGGGCTTAGCTGGTTGATCGTCCAGGTAAGTCCTTTGAAATCAGTGTGTGGGTCTGGGTATCTGGCCTCGGGTGGGCGCTAAAATCTTGACCGCTAAGGAGTTGCCCGCAAAATCTTGACTCCAGATAGGTTAACTCGATGCTATTCTAATGTCAAAGACCTAATGCCTCAGAGATTATTAGAACGCTCGCGATGATTGAAGTCAAGGAAATTCTTGGCGATATCGGAGTCGTCGGGGGGACCGACAGCATATTCCGGTAGTGTTGCAGTTTGACAAGGAAGGGAGCCAAACGCGCGATTGATGGGTCGCAAAGAACGCGACCCGTCGCGCGGCTCGCGCCCAGATCCTTCACTGCGCAAAGAACGCCTGTTCAGGATGACAATCAAACTGCACCACTACCCAGATTCCTCCGCTCCGCCATCGCTGGCGCTCTGGCTCCGGTCGGAATGACAAGTGGTGAGGATGCGCGCGTGTGCTCGTGGAAATTCCCTGCTGGGCCGCAGGTAGTGCAGATGCACTAGGGGTCCTTCGACTGGGTTTGTGCTTCGCGTTCGCGAGGCACAAACTCCGCTCAGGATGACACTGATCGGAAGGCGTGCTGCGAAGTACCCACTGATCTGCTAATCTTCCTGCTTCGCAATCCTTGAGTTCAATCCGCTTCAAGATCGAGAGTGGGGATGACGGAAACTGTGCGTCCTGGACCGAGCCGGCTGTACCGGTGGCTGGTTTTGATCTTTGTCAGCCTGGCAATGTTTGGGAGCTACTACGCGTACGACGCGCTTAGCCCCCTTGCCGATGTGCTGAAGCAACAACTCAGATTCTCTGATTTGGATATCGGATTCCTGCAGTTCATGTACAGCTTTCCCAACATTTTCACGGTGGTCATCGGCGGTTTCATCATTGACCGCCTCGGACTGCGGAAGGCGCTGATGATCTTCGCCGTGCTTTCTTTCATTGGTCCCGCCGTCACCGCCGCAACCGGCCATCTCCCGATCATGGCAACGGGACGCCTCATTTTCGGGATGGGCGCGGAATCACTCAACGTTGCGGTCACCACCGCGCTGGCACGCTGGTTCCGAGGCAAGGAACTGAGCTTTGCGTTTGGATTGAACCTGACTGCGTCCCGTCTGGGCACATTTGCCGCACTCAACTCCCCCACTTGGGCGCGCTGGGCCTACGCCAACTGGCGAAATCCATTCTTGATCGCCTTGGCCTTCTCGACCTTGTGCGTAGTGGGAGCGATCATTTACTGGATCATGGAAGAATGGGCCGAGAAGAACTACGACCTGGGAAAAGTCTCCACCGACAAAGTCGTCTTTGCTGACCTGTTCAGGTTCGGGTTGAGCTACTGGCTTATCGTGGCGCTTTGCGTCGTCTTCTACTCCGCCATTTTTCCCTTCCAAACGTTTGCGGTTAAATTCTTTATCGAGGCACACGGCACCTCGCGTGAATTCGGCGGGTTCTTGTCGAGTATGCTGACCTTGTTCGCCATGATTGCGACGCCGATCTTCGGCCTGTGGGTAGATCGTGTGGGCAAACGCGCTCTCTTGATGATGCTAGGATCATTGCTTCTGATTCCCGTGTACTTGATGATGGCGTATACGCAGGTCAGCTTGTACGTGCCCATGGCGATGATGGGGGTGGCGTTTTCGCTGATTCCGGCGGTGATGTGGCCGTCGGTTGCGTACTTGGTGGAGCAACCGAAGCTAGGCACGGCCTACGGCTTGATGACGATGATACAAAACATCGGCTTTGGCGGCTTCAATCTGCTAGTCGGATGGGCCAACACTCACAGCCACGCCGGGGCGGACCATCCCGCCGGCTACAACCTAGGTATGTGGATTTTCTCTGTCCTAGGGCTGCTCGGAGTGTTGTTCGCATTTCTTTTGCGGCAGCGCGAAATGGGGCCGCATGGGCATGGACTTGAGACTATTACCACGGCCAAGAGTACCTAGGGCCTGATCCTGTGAATTGCACGTGCCGGAACAACTCTACCACGGGGGTCACGGAGTAACACGGGGTAAAGCAGAAACTACCAATTTTCGGAGATTACTACTCTTTGGGTGGGCCCGGGTTGAAGCCTTAGGGGTGTAGAGGCATTTAAGCTTGCAGATGCAAAGGCTTTCCGGTGAAAGTCCCGCGAGGAGAACGGGAAGACGCCGCGCCTCCGCAGATCGGTAGAAATACTCTGATATTGTGGAACTGCGGGAGCCGGATGGTTCGCACCAAAGTCACGCAAACCATACAACACAAACTACTTATGCCGCATCCCAAAGAGTGCGGCCGGAAACAGGCAATTTGACCGAGCCACGACAGCACCAGAGCACTGAACCCAGCGAAGCTGAGTTGATCGAACGGGCCAAACTGGGGGACGCGCAAGCGTTCCAAGGGCTCTATGACAAACACAAACGGCGCGTGTATTCGCTGTGCCTGCGGATGACGGCAAACACAGCGGAGGCCGAGGATTTGGCCCAAGAAGCATTCCTGCAGCTCTACCGCAAGATTGCGACGTTTCGCGGGGAATCGGCATTTTCGACGTGGTTGCATCGACTATCGGTCAACGTCGTGCTGATGCACCTGAGGAAGAAAAGTCTTCCCGTGGTTTCCCTTGAGGAGACGACCCAGGGGACCGAGGAAGATTCTCCGAGGAAGGATTTCGGAGCGGACGATGTGGCGCTGGCCGGATCGATTGACCGGATGCAGTTGCAACGGGCGGTAGAAAGCCTCCCTCCCGGCTATCGAATGATATTTGTGCTTCACGACATTGAAGGATACGAGCATAATGAGATCGCGAAAATCGCGGGATGCTCGATCGGCAATAGTAAGTCACAGTTGCACAAGGCGCGCATGAAATTGCGCGATCTGCTCAAGATCAATAGAGCCGAAAAGGCCGGAAAATCCCGTGCAGGTTAGACGGGCGCGAGAGAGCGGAATAGCATCAAACCTTGGCAGGGGCGCAAGACTGCGGCGAGAGTTTGGGCCGCGGAAACTTGGGGAGAGGTTATGAATTGCGTTGAGCTGCAACAAAGCTTGGCGGAAGTAGAAGACGTAAGCGGTTTGGAACAGCGAGACCACCTGAAGGCTTGCCCAGCGTGCTCGGCGCTGGTGAGAGAATTGAATCTGATTGTCGCAACGGCCGGCCAACTGCAAGAGTCGGACGAGCCGAGTCCCAGGGTTTGGAATTCCATTGAATTTGCGTTGCGGCAAGAGGGGCTGATCCGTCCCCAGCGGCCGGTTGTGTCTTCGTTCAGCGTCCGCTGGGGAGCGGCACGATGGCTGGTGCCGGCGGCGGCGATGTTATTGCTGGCGTTGGGAATCTATGTGCGGCGCGAATCTCAGCCCACTCAGGTTGCCAAAGAGGCATTCCTTACCGAACCAGTTGCGAATTCTTCCGGCATGAATGATGAGGACTTGCTGCAAGAGGTTACGGATAATGAGCCTTCGATGAAAACCCAATTCGCCGAAAACCTGCGGCAGGTGAATGAATCCATTCGAGATGCGCAGAGCGTAGTGGATGAGAGTCCGAATGACGCCGAGGCGCGGCGGTCGCTGATGGATGCGTACCACCAGAAGTCCATGCTATTCGAGATTGCGATGGACCGTTCTCTGCCATAATGATGAGGAAGCGATCCACACGCGCCCTTCGGTCGCTTGCGCTGGCTCAGGGCAGGCTCCGTGGATTCGGGCGGGTCGCCCGGATTCCTCACGGCGCAAAGAGCGCTTGTTCGGAATGACAATTGCAGCTTGGGGGAGTCGTTTATGGTGAGCAGGCGCACGGCAAAATTCGTAGCGATTGGCGCGATCATCGCGGGCACGCTGGTGGCCGAGAGCAAGAAAGAATTCCACTTCGCGGTGGGGCCGAGAGCGGGCGTGTCGGTGATGAATCCGTATGGCTCGATTTCCGTCAAACCCTCGTTGAACAATACTGTCGTGGTGAATGCGGTCTTGCATTCCGACAAGGTTGAAGTCGACAACAATCAGAATGGCAACCGCGTGGATATTCAGTCCCACCTGCTGGCCGGAGCCGACTCTGACTCGGGACGCGTCGATTATGAGGTGCTGGTGCCTCCCGATGCGAGCATCACTCTGCATTCCAGCACCGGGTCGTTGCGCGCCGAGAAACTGCACGGTGACGTCAGCCTGGAAGGCGCCGGAGCGACGGTTGATGTTCGCGACGTTTCCGATGCTCATGTCCATGTGAAGACGATGAACGGTCCGGTAAATTTGGACAACATTAAGAACGGGCACGTCGAAGTCGACTCGTTGAGTGGAGAAGTTACGATGCGCAGCGTGAACGGCCCGTTGGTGCAGGTGGTTTCGACCAGCGGCAGAATCAACTACATCGGCGACTTCGGCAATAGCGGCGAATACCGGCTGAGCACCCATAGCGGCGACATCGAAGCAACCATTCCGGAGTGGACCTCGGCCGACGTGAGCGCCCGCTCCGTGCGCGGAGAAGTGCACGACGATATTCCATTGCAACCAAAAAATCACACCTGGTTTCCAGTCGACAAGGGACGTGCCTTTGCGGGTACCATGGGCCGAGTGGCAGTGTCCTCGACGGTAGTGCTGCGCACCTTCAGTGGTAAAATTCACCTCAGAAAACGCTCCGAAAACAAATAAAGAAAACGAAGCGAAAACCGGATCGGCGCAAACTGGTTCAGCGCAAGTTGGTTCGGGGCAAATTGGTTCGGGGCAAACAGTCTGCTCCAGGCCCCGACAAGGCGCGGGGGGTGGTGCTCATCGGTTTTATGGGCGCCGGCAAGAGCAGTGTGGGCCGGGCTTTGGGCGAACACCTGGGCTGGACGTTTGAGGATCTTGACCAGCGCATCGAGCGGCGCGAGCGGCGGAAGGTGCATGAAATCTTTCGGGATTCGAGAGAGTCGGAGTTTCGCCGGGCGGAACGCGCGGCTTTGAGGGAATTATTGAGCGAACTGCGGATCGGGGCTGAGAAAATCATAGCTCTAGGCGGCGGGGCCTTTGTGCAAAGGGAAAATGCCCGGCTGATCAAGGCCGAAGGCGTCGCCACAGTATTTTTGGATGCCGGCGTTGAGGAATTGTGGCGCCGTTGCCGGCGGCAGGCAGAGCAGGGCACTGAGCGTCCCTTACTCAGCAGTATGGAAAATTTTTGCGAGCTTTACCGGGCACGGCGACCGCATTACCTGAAAGCGACGTTGAAGCTTGAGACCGGCGGGAAGACTGTTGCGCAGATCACGGCAGAAGTGGTTCAAGCTCTAGGCCTAAATCGACGGGGAGAATAGCCTTGAATTTGATGGCGGCGGTGCGATGGGGAACGGTACTGGTGCTAGTGAGCGGGGCTTTGTTGTATGCCCGTGACAAAAAGGAAAAGCCTGCAGGGCCCCAACAGGTCGATTCGGGATCATTCGGCGTTTTCGTCCGGGGCCAGCGCGTCGTCACTGAAACTTTCAGCGTGCAGCAGGAGAATGGCGTCAGCGTGGTTAAGTCGCAACTAAAGGAAACTGCCGGTTCTTCGGCCGGCCAGCGGTCGGTGCTGCAG
Source organism: uncultured Acidobacteriaceae bacterium (assembly GCA_963702775.1). Lineage (GTDB taxonomy): Bacteria > Acidobacteriota > Terriglobia > Terriglobales > Acidobacteriaceae > Sulfotelmatobacter. The sequence goes on along the minus strand of CAVPDX010000004.1, from coordinate 1,553,205 downwards.
ATGACGGGCAGCGGGGAGTTGGTTCGCTACGAATGGAGCGATAGCAGCAGTTCGCTGTTAGTAACGCCCGACAATGAGTTCCTCCGTGAAAAGATCACAACGGCGGCGTCCTCCAAGCCGGCCGAGCAGCCGTTTCTGATGCCGAGCAGAACGGCGATTCTGGACAACAACTTTTTTGTGCAGCGCGAAGTGCTGATCTGGCGCTATTTGGCGTCCAACTGTCACGTCGACAGCGGCCCTCTAAAGTGCCAGCAGGGACCGCTTGAATTCGGTGTCCTGGTCCCCCAGGACCGGACTTCGATGCGTGTACGGCTGGAGCTGGCGGGAAGAGAGAAGGTCACAATCCGGGGGACGGAGCGTGAATTGTTGCGGCTGAACTTGTTGGGCGAGTCATTTTCCTGGGCGCTTTGGGTGGATGACAAAGATCAGTTTAAGCTGGTGCGCGTGCTAATTGCCGACGCTAATACTGAAGTGGTGCGCGACTAGGGAAGACAGTGCGAGCGCGATGGTTGCGGGGCCAGGCAGGCTATGATGTCGGTGCTGGATGGGCGGACGGCGCGAGTTCTTGTGACAGTGCTGCTGTTTGCGCTGGGGATGGGGTTCCTCTACGTCGCGCGCGCAACTCTGATGGCCTTCCTCTTTGCCATTTTTTTTGCTTACCTGATGAGTCCGGTCGTGTCGCAGCTGGAAAAATTTCTGCATGGGCGCGGGCGCGCCATCGCGGTCATTTACCTGCTGTTGCTGGGATTGGTGGTGCTGTTTTTCGTTTCCACAGGACCGCGAATCGGCCGCGAAGGTGCGCGCCTGGTTCAATCGCTGCCGGCTCTGGCGCAGTTAAGCTCCGGGCAGATCGCAGAACAACTGGGTCAGCAGCATGGCTGGAACAGCAGGGTGACTGATCTGCTGCGGGACTACCTCGCCAGTCACAGCGCCGAAATCGCAAAGGTAGCGCAGAACGTGGGGCTGCGTGTAGCGGACGTGGCCAAGCAGGCGTGGCTCCTGGTTGTGGTCCCGCTATTGTCGATTTTCTTTTTGAAGGATGGCCGTGCCTTCAGCGAGATTTCACTGGACCTGGTCCAGTCACGGTTGCAGCGCGAAATGTTGCAGGGCGTGCTCAGCGACCTGAACCAGATGCTGGCCCATTTCATCCGCGCACAGCTTACCCTGGCGGCGTTGTCGCTCGCGATGTATTCCGGAGGTCTCGGCCTGCTGCGTGTGCCCTACGCGCTGGTGCTGGGAACCATGGGAGGGTTACTAGAATTTATTCCGGTAATAGGACCGTTAGTGGCGGCAGTAATTATTGTGGGCGTGGCTGTGCTGATGGGTTACAAACACTGGTTGGTGCTGGTCATCTTTCTCGGTGTCTGGCGGCTGATCCAGGATTACGTGTCTTCGCCGCGCATCATGGGCCAGAGCATGGAACTGCATCCCCTGGCGGCAATTTTCGGCGTGATGGCGGGCGGCGAGGTGGCCGGCATTCTGGGTATTTTTCTTTCCATCCCGGTGATGGCCAGTTTGCGGATTCTCTTCCGGCGCTGGCGGCTGTATGCACAGAAAAGGAAATTCGGTCCGCTCAATGAGTACGTACGCGAGAGCCAGGTCGAACTGGAGAAGTAGAGATTTCCAGTTCTCAGTTCTCGGTCCTCAGTTCTCACCGTTCGGCTTCCGGCCTTCTCCGCCAGACTCTTGCGTTTGTGCTCTGCCTTCGGTTAGAGGGTCGAGGCGCTGGCCCCGGCTGCTCTTTCTGCCTTTACGTTACGCAGGAATTCGGCGGCCGCTTCGGGCAACACGGTATTGATGAACATACCCGAACCCAGCTCAAAGCCAGCGACCCGCGTAAGCCGCGGAATCACGCTTACATACCAATGGAAGTGGCGGGCGCCGACATAGTCTGAAGGCCCGCTGCGGACCGTGAAATTCAGATCGGGATTATCCAGCCCCACATAAATTTTGGCCAGCAGGGTGCGCAGAACGCGGCCGAGGTCTGAGATCTCCGCCGCAGTGACCGCGCCGAAACTGGCCATGTGGCGCAGCGGGAAGATATGCGTAGCGAATGGCGTGGCCGAGGCGAAGACTTCCATGGCTACGAAAAACTCACTCTTGAGAACGATGCGGGTCTGGTCTTCGACTTCCCTTTCCACCATGTGGCAAAACATGCATTCGCCGACATCGTCGTAGTGGCGCAAGGCTTCCAGCAGTCGATGCCGCACCTGGCTGGGGATCACGGGGGTTGCGATGAGTTGCGAGTGCGCATGCTGCAGGCTCGCTCCGGCATCAGCGCCGTGGTTTTTGAAGATGGTGACGTGGTTGATGCGGTGGTCGACGCTCAGCGCGTTATAGCGTTCCTTGTAAACGCCGAGAATGCTGGCAACATGCGCATCCGGCAGCAGGGCCATGCAGGCGGAGTGGTCCGGACTGTCAATAATGACTTCGTGAAAACCGAAACCGTTGACGCGGCGCCGCAAGTGCTGCAGGTTTCGGCTAGGTTGTGCCGTGCTGTCGAGCGCCGCAAATTTATTGGGGATCACTCGCACTGCCCAAGGCTCGCTGGTACTCGTGGGAAACCGCATGACTTCCGGCGGGGTCTTATTCTCGTTGCCCGGGCAGAACGGACAGCTTTCCACGAATGACGGCACAGTCTGCTTCGGACGATGTGTGGCCAACTCCTCAGGACGCTTGGCGCGCTCGGTGGCGATGATGACCCATTCCTTGGTAAAGAAATTCTGACGCAGCTCCGGCATGATGGTCCTCCAGTTTCGTATATCGGTTGGAAGAGCGTAACGATGCAGTAACGGAAGACTCGCAACCTTCGCGGCAACCGGCCTAGGGCACCGTGGTTTCGTGAGGCAAGGAGGCAGAATGGAAACCGCAGATTTTGATCGTCTGTTCGTAATCACCGGAGGGCCGGGATCAGGAAAAAGCACGCTGATCGACGCGCTGGCAGCACGTGGGATCTGCCGCATGCCCGAAGCTGGCAGGGAAATCATCCGCGATCAACTGGAAATCGGCGGCGAGGCTCTGCCCTGGTCAGATCGGCGCGCTTTTGCTGAGCTGATGTTGAGCTGGGCAATACGATCGTATCGGGATGCGCTGAGAGTCAGCAAGCCGGTGGTCTTCGATCGCGGCGTGCCCGATGTACTCGGCTACTTGCGCCTGAGCGGCCTGCCCATTCCTTCTCATGCCGCCAGAGCCGCACAGATTTTTCGTTATCATCACCGGGTTTTTATCGCGCCGCCTTGGCCCGAAATCTTCACTCAGGATCGCGAGCGCAAACAGTCTTTCGATGAAGCCCGCGCAACCCACGCAGCAATGATCGAGACCTACTCGAAGCTGGACTACGAGCTGATTCCGCTTCCTCTAGTTTCAGTAGAGGAGCGGGTGCGGTTCTTGTTGGCTGTGATTGGCTGAGCCTGCCCTGACGCCTTTCCACCGTTCGGAAATTCATCCGGAACCTCTACCTGTAGCCGGTATCCAACCGTGGATAACGGCTGTTGTAGAATCGAAAGACCCCCTTATGAGCGAAAAACTTCCTATCGGGATTCTGGGCGCTACCGGCGTAGTTGGGCAGAGGTTTATCCAGATGCTGGAGCGCCATCCGTGGTTTGAAGTGGCCTGGCTGGCCGCCTCCGACCGTTCTGAAGGCAAGACCTACGGCGAAGCCGCGCGCTGGCGGCTTAAGACGCCGATTCCCACAAACGTGGCGGCGATGAAAGTCTCACCGGCCACGCCAGAAGGCGCTCCAAAGATTATCTTCGCCGCGCTCGATGCTGCGATCGCCGCCGAAATGGAGCCGCGCTTCGCGGAGGCGGGCTGCGCCGTGGTCTCCAATTCCAGTGCGCTGCGCATGAAATCCGATGTGCCGCTTGTGATCCCCGAGGTTAATGCCGGGCACATTAAGCTTATCGATACGCAGGCCTGGCGTAAGAAATCCGGCGGCTACGTGGTGACCAATCCCAACTGCTCTGCCATCGGGCTGGTGCTGGCGTTGGCGCCCTTGCACAAGCGCTTCGGCCTGGAAACCGTGATGGCCGTGACCATGCAAGCGGTCAGCGGCGCGGGTTATCCGGGCGTGGCTTCGCTCGACATTCTGGGCAATGTGATTCCCTACATCCGCAATGAGGAAGAAAAGATGGAGGAGGAAACGCTCAAGCTGCTGGGTCAACTGAACGGGACAAAAGTTCTGCCGGCGGGATTTGCCATGAGCGCGCAATGCAATCGCGTTGCTGTCGAAGACGGCCACACGGAATCGGTATCGCTGCGCTTGAAAACCAAGGCCAAGCCGGAAGAGATCATCGCGGCATGGAACGACTACCGTGCCGAGCCTCAGGAACTGAAGCTACCGAGTGCGCCGGAACGTCCTGTAGTGTATCTGGAGGCGAATGACCGCCCGCAGCCGCGGTTTGATGTCGATATGGGAGCGGGTATGACGACTGCAGTGGGACGGCTGCGACCATGTGGCGTTCTGGATTGGAAGTTCACCGTGCTTTCGCACAACACCATCCGCGGAGCGGCTGGCGCAGCCGTGTTGAATGCCGAACTGCTCAAGGCGAAGGGCTACTTTACAACCTCTTAGAATGAAACTCGAGCCGTACTTTTATAATCCGCCTCTTCGTAATTCCCCAAGGATCTCACGCCGATGATTGTGATGAAATTCGGCGGCACTTCGGTGGAAGACTCGCGCGCCATTGAGCGCGTGGCCGCCATCGTCAAAGACCGGCTTCCGCAGAAGCCTGTGGTGGTGGTCAGCGCCATGGCCAAAGTTACCGATACGCTGCTTACCATGGCGCGCGCAGCCGGCGCTGGCGAGCGTAAGACAGCGCTCAAACTCTGCCGCTCTCTCCAGGAACGACATTACACGACTGCCAGCGAACTACTGGGCACGGCGACGTTTACCGACTTCCACTCGGAACTCGGAAGCGATTTCGAAGCGCTCGACGAACTGTTGCGCGGCATCACGGCGGTAGGCGAGATCACGCCGCGGACCACCGATCACGTCGCCGCTTTCGGCGAAATGCTTTCCAGCAAGATTGTGACGGCGGCATTTGCGGCGCAGGGCCTGAAGAGCGCGCACGTTGACTCGCGCGATGTTCTGGTTACTGACAGCAGTTACATGGCAGCCGTGCCGCAGCAGGAAGAGACCAACCAGCGTCTGCATAGCAAAGTGAAGCCGTTGCTCGATGCCGGCCAGGTTCCGGTGATGGGCGGATTCATTGGGGCAAACCGTGCGGGAGTGACCACCACGATTGGACGCGGCGGCTCTGACTTCTCCGCTGCGATTTTCGGTGCGGCCCTCGGCGCAGAGCGCATTGAAATCTGGACCGACGTGGACGGGATTCTAACTACTGACCCGCGAATTTGCCCGGACGCGCACCGCATCAAGGTGATCAGCTTCGATGAAGCTGCGGAGTTGGCGTACTTCGGCGCGAAGGTGCTGCATCCGGCCACCGTGCTGCCGGCCATCCAGAAAAACATTCCTGTTTACGTGCTGAACTCGCAAAATCCTTCGTGCGAAGGGACCAAGATTACAACCCGTGCGCCCCAGGGCAGGAATATTTTCAAAGCGATTGCAGTGAAGAAGCGCATCACCATTGTGGATGTGGCCGCTCCGCGCATGCTGCTGGCGCATGGCTTTCTGCGCGCGATTTTTGAGGCCTTTGACCGGCATAAAGTCGCGGTTGATGTAGTTTCGACCTCTGAAGTTAGCGTTTCGTTGACCGTGGATTCGAACTACGCCATCCCCGCGCTGGCCGCCGATCTGGCCAAGCTGGCCGACGTGAAGTATGAAGGCCGCAAAGCCATCGTCTGTCTGGTGGGCGAAAGCCTGCGCGATAAGCCGGGTGTCGCAGCCCTGGTGTTTCGCGAGTTGGCGGACAAGAAGATTCGCATGATTTCGCAGGGCGCTTCGGAGATCAACCTGACGTTCGTGATCGAAGAAGATGAAGTGCCCGAGGTAATCCAGCGACTGCACGGCACATTTTTTGCCGACCTGGACCCGGAAGTGTACGCCTAATCAAAAGCCCTTCGCCGCAGGGATCGCAATGGCGCCGCAAAGTTCGCTAGGGAATTTCTTTGCTGTCTTAGCGGCTCTTCCTAGCCGCCTTTGCGGTTAAAATGTTTTGACTTCATGAATATTCTAATTCTAGGCCGCGGAAAGACCGGATCGCTGGTGGCGCAGGCAGCACGCCACCGCGGGCACGAGGTACAGGTGGTGGGAGCTGCGGAGAACGCCGCCTGCGCTGCTCTCGCGCCAGAGAAGCTGCGCGAAGTTGATGTAGTAATTGATTTCACCGCCCCCTCGTGCGTGACCGGCCACATGGAGGCCTGCGTCGCGGCCGGCAAGAACATGGTGGTGGGCACGACCGGCTGGCATACGGAAGTGGATCGATTCCGTAAAATGGTCGAGAGCCACGGCACGGGATTCGTCTACGCGGCCAATTTCTCCATAGGCGTGAATTTGTTTCTAGACGTTGCGCGCGCCGCGGCTGCGGCGTTGCGGCACGACTACTCGGGACAAATCTTCGAGCGGCACCACGTTCACAAGAAAGATGCGCCGTCAGGGACTGCCATCGCCCTCCAGCGTGTAATCCGCGACGCATGCGGTAAGGATGAAGACCTCGAGATTATTTCTTTTCGCGAAGGCGATGTAGTGGGTATGCACGAGGTGGTGCTCGAATCCACCGCCGACAGAATCTATCTCTGCCACGACGCCAAGTCCCGCCAGGGCTTTGCCGATGGCGCCGTGCGCGCGGCTGAATGGCTCGCCGGAAAAAAAGGCTTCTACGCTTTCACAGATGTGTGGCGGGAGTTGTAGTTAAGGCCCCGTTTCCACTCCAAGCCCATTCGCGTTATCTTATTACCATGCAACTACGCGGCTGCGGTACCGCACTCGTAACCCCGTTCCATCAGGATGGCTCTATCGACGACGCTGCCCTGCGCGACCTGGTGGCGTGGCAGGTGGAGTCCGGCATAGATTTTCTCGTCCCTTGCGGAACCACTGGCGAGACGCCCACGCTGAACCACGACGAATGGCTGCACGTAATCGATACCACCATCGAAGTGGTCGCGAGACGCGTACCCATCATGGCAGGCGCGACTTCGAACTCCACGCACGACGCTGTGGAAAAAGCTAAAGAAGTCGCCGCTCGAGCCGGGGTTGACGCCATCCTCACGGCGTCTCCGTATTACAACAAGCCGACGCAGGAAGGCCAATACCGGCATTTCAAGGCCATTGCCGAAGCCGTAGGAGACAAGCCAATTATTCTTTACAACGTCCCCGGCCGCACGGGAGCGAACATCGAACCGGCAACGCTGGCGCGGCTGGCAGAGATTCCGAACATCGTGGGCGTGAAGGAAGCCAGCGGCAACATGACGCAGATCGCCGAGGCGATCAACGCAGTGCCCGAGACGTTTCTAGTTTTCTCCGGAGACGACGCCGTTACATTGCCGGTCATTGCGCTCGGCGGCGTAGGAATCGTCTCGGTAGCATCGAATGAAATTCCGCACGAGATGGCGAACATGACGCGAGCGGCACTTAATAATGACTGGACCACGGCCCGCAGCATCCATCGCAAATATCTGCCGTTGATGCAAGCAAACTTCATCGAGTCAAACCCGCTGCCGGTGAAGGCGGTGCTGGCGATGATGGGCAGAATCGAAGAAAACTATCGCCTGCCCCTCTTGCCCATGCGCCGCGACACCCGCTCGAAACTGCAAAAAATTGTGACGGAGGTCGGGCTCATCGCCAAACCGGCCGCACCCTCACCGGAAGCCGCAGAGTTTTACATTTATGAAAATTGGTCGGCGGGTCCGCATAAAATTGTGCTGCACCGCGGATCGTGCGGACAATGTAACCAGGGCAAAGGCCGTCCGGCGGGGCACGATGCCAACCACGCCCGCTGGCACGGACCCTTCGCAACGCTCGCCATAGGACGCGAAGCTGCCCATGGCATGACCGGAGTGCTGATCCGCAGCGAATGTAAGTGCGTGTGAGAAAATTCGTTTCTGATTGTTGATTATTGATTGAAACCCAAATCTCCTCGGGTTGTTTTTAGTCAACAATCATCAATCAACAATTCCTATGCAATCCCTGAAAACTTCCATCGAGCGTCTGGCAGCGCTGGGCGAGGTCGAGCACAATCCTGAAGCGCGGCCGGTGTTCCTCGAATTTCGCGACGCGCTTACCCAGGGCAAGATCCGCGCCGCCGAAAAAGGCGTTGATCCGGCAAATCCAGGCCGCTGGGTGGTCAATACCTGGGTGAAGCACGGCATTCTGCTGGGCTTCCGGCTTGGCGAGCTAGCCGAGACAGGTTGCGCCGCGCTCACGTTCGTGGACAAAGACACGTTTCCGGCCCGCCGGTTTTCTGTGGCCGATCGCGTCCGCGTCGTTCCAGGTGGATCTTCCGTGCGGTTAGGATCCTATATCGCGCCGTCGGTAATTTGCATGCCACCAATGTTCATCAACGTGGGTGCCTACGTCGACGAGGGCACGATGGTCGATTCTCACGCGCTGGTCGGATCGTGCGCGCAAGTCGGCAAGCGCGTGCATCTGAGCGCGGCGGCGCAGGTCGGAGGCGTGCTTGAGCCGGTGAATGCGGCGCCCGTGATCATTGAAGACGATGTGCTTGTCGGCGGCAATTGTGGAATCTACGAAGGCACGCTGGTGCGGTCGCGCGCCGTCCTGGGCGCAGGAACGATTTTGACGCGATCAACGCCGCTCTATGATCTGGTGCGCGGCGAGGTTTATCGCGCGACTCCCGAATCCGTGCTCGAGGTTCCTGAAGGCGCGGTGGTCGTACCGGGATCACGCGCCGTGAAGAAGGGCTTAGCCGCGGAGTTGGGGATCTCTTTGTATACGCCGGTGATCGTAAAGTACCGCGACGAGAAGACGGACCGTGGGATTGAGTTGGAAGATTGGCTGCGGTAATTGCCGGAAATAATTCTGTCGGACCCCACCGCTCCATCGAGGTCGAACAGAATTGCAGAGCAAGCGAAAGAAGTAGTCGTCATGAGGAAGCTATTGACTAGACACCGGCAGAACATGCGGCACGGGAGCCGCCATCGCACTCCTGCGCGCCTGCTCCCTCAATTGCCAATGCCGTTCGCGAAAGTGCGCCTTGGCGCGCTCGCCCCAGGCGCGCACAAACCAATAATTCAGGCCGGCGCCGATAGCGGAGCTGACCAGCGGAATCATGCGCCCTGCCCACTTCTCCACCACCTCTGCGCTGGCGCGCGCCGCGATGCTCTGAATCACTCGCGGGACAAACTTGTTGACCACTTCTTTTTCCAGCAGTTCGCGGCTGATGTCGACTCCCGCGGCGCTGGCAGCCGCAATCCACAGTTCAGCGATCTCAAGGTCGGTATTGAACTGAAATCCGTAGACCAGGCTCAACTTCTGGATCGTACGCATGGTGATGGCCGACAGAATACCGAGATCGGGAAAAATCGTAATCAGCCCGCCCAGCCCGAAGCCGGCGCCTTCAACGGCGGCCAGCTTCATCCCGCTGCGAATCAGTTCATCGGCCACCGCGTCGAGTTCACCCATCTCGAGCGAATACACTCCGTGATAACCGCTGATGGGCAGCCGGTAGGCGGTGCGCAGTTGCACCAGAAACTTCCCGGGGTCGACCTGCACCGTCGAATAGGCGCGCGTCAGTCCTTTGATTAGTGTCTTCTCGACGCGGCGGCGAAGCCAGGACCTGGAGTTATCATCCGCCATTGTCTTAACCTTAACGCAGGGCGCGAGAGAATGCCACACAAGCTGCGCCTAGTAAAGATGGCGATGCAGTCTGTGCTAGCATTGCTGTTACTCCAAAAATTGATGCCAACAGGAAAACTGCAGATTATCCCCCTGGGGGGCCTCGGCGAGTTCGGTATGAACTGCATGGCAGTCCGCTGGGGCGATGACATTATTGTGATCGACGCCGGCCTCATGTTCCCCGAGGCCGAATTGCTCGGCGTGGACATCGTTGTCCCCGACATCTCCTATCTCACCGAAAACCGGCAGCGGGTTCGCGGCATCATCCTTACCCACGGCCACGAGGACCACATCGGCGCTCTTCCGTGGATTCTCTCCGAGCTCAACGTACCCGTGTGGGGCACGGAATTCACGCTGGCCTATGTGGAGGACAAACTCGACGAGCACGGTCTGCTCGAGGACGCCGACCTGCGCGAGATTCGTGCCGGCGAGCGCTTCAAGGCCGGAGCGTTTTCCGTTCATCCCATTCGCGTGACGCACAGTCTGGTGGATTGCGTCGCGCTCGCGATTCACACTCCGCTGGGCGTAATCATTCATACCGGCGACTTCAAAGTCGATCCCACGCCCACCGACAATCATCTCTTCGATCTGCACGCCTTCGCCGAGTATGGCAAACAAGGCGTGCTGGCGCTGTTTCAGGATTCGACCAACGTCGAGCGCAAGGGGTACACGCCCAGCGAGCGCGCCGTGCGGCGCAAATTTGATGAAGTCTTTGCGCACACCCAGCGGCGGCTGTTCATCTCCTGCTTCTCTTCGTCTATTCACCGCATCCGGTTGGCCGTCGAGCTGGCGCACCAGCACGGGCGCAAGGTGGCCTTCATCGGCCGCTCCATGAACAACTCCGCCGAAATCGCCGAAGATCTGGGCTACCTCGAAATCCCCGAAGGGCTCGTCATCAATCCCGGCGAGATGAAGAACTTTCCGCCCGAAAAAGTTTGCGTGATGATCAGCGGAACCCAGGGCGAGCCGATGTCGGCGCTGTCCCGCGCCGCGGTAGACAATCACAAGCACGCTAAAATCGAGAAGGGCGACACGGTCGTGCTCTCGTCCCGCATCATCCCAGGCAACGAGAAAACAATTTATCGCATGATCGATCACCTGTTCCGCCGCGAGGCGTATGTGATCTACGAAGATGGGACGACGCCTCCCATCCACGTCAGCGGACACGCCAGCCAGGAAGAACTCAAGCTGATCATCAACCTGGTCAGGCCGAAGTACTTCACTCCCATCCATGGCGAGTACCGCCAGTTGAAGCTGCACGCCGAAATGGCTGGAGCCATGCATGGTTCGGTAGGCAAAGTAATTTTGCTCGAGAGCGGCGATATTCTTGAGTTCGACGAACACAACGCCCGCAAGGCCGGACGAGTCAATGTGGGCCGAGTCTGCATCGATTCCGGCTCGCGCACCGACGTGGTTGAAGATTTGATCATTAAAGACCGTCGCCACTTGAGCGAAGACGGCATCGTGCTGCCCATCATCGCCATCAACAAGTTGTCGGGCGAAGTCGAGACCGCTCCCGAGATCGTGACGCGCGGCTTCAATCCCGGAGAAGACGGTTTGCTGGATGGCGCGCGGCGCATCGTCGAAGACACCCTGGCACACTCGAGCGAAGAAGAGAAAGCCGACTACGGCGTGATCAAGGAAAAAATCCGCGCCGATCTGAAACGCTACATTTCCAAGCAAACCCAAAAGCGGCCGCTGATCATGCCGGTCATTTTGGAGATCTGACTCTCGCGAAACATTCGGGGCCGTGAGTCTGGCAGCGGTGTTACTATTTGCGGAGGAGAAGTCCTATGACCGGAGTTCAGTTCATCACCGACGAAGCGGGCCAAAAGACGGCGGTCGTAATCGATCTCAAGAAGCACAAGGCGCTCTGGGAAGACTTCGAGCACGTGCTGGTTTCCCGCTCCCGACGGCACGAAAAACGCATCCCGCTAGCCAAGGTGAAAGCGGATCTAGCCTGCAGTCGCAAGCGTTTTATGTGACGAGACGGAACCCAACCTCGTGTTAGGCTTTAGCATGCAGAGCTTCCCAAGGCGCACCCCGTGGGCAGAGCCTCAGGTGGAACAGATCCTTTCGGCCCCTTTCATTGCTGAGTTTATTTTCCGAAGTCCCCAGATCATCGATCCGACCCAAAAGGAATTGGTAGACTTTGCCTTCGTGCACAAGGAATGGTCGATCTTCGTCTCACAGAAGGCACAGGAAGAACCAGAGAAAAGAACGGCCGAGAAGAACAGGCTGTGGGTACTGAAGAATGCAAAGGCTGCGCTGTCACAACTGCGGGGCGCGATTCACTCGCCGAAAGACAAGCTCACCTGGTGCGAGCACGGACGTCGGGGCCGCGTCGAATTCCCAAGTGGCATTCCTTCGCCCAAACACGGAATTGTCGTTGTCGAATCTCTGCTGGCCGTCGATCTCCACGCGGAAGCGCCGAGGCTGCCGCTGGAAATTTCGGGTGTGCCAATTACGTACTTCTCTCTTAGTGACTTTGTAAATGTCGCCTTACAACTAAGAACTTTACCCGAGCTACTTGAATACCTAGGCGCACGACGGGCTTTACCTGAGGCATCGCTCTACCGAATCGGTGAAGAACTCAAGTTGTTCAATCTTTACCTTCTGAACGGTGGTAATTTGAACGGCTGTCTTGGCCACCAAGATGCCGAACGGGCGGCCGGGACTCATGACGGCCGGCTACAAGAAGTTCTATCGCGCATATCAGAATATCACTATTACAGCAGCCTATTGGAGTACGTGGCCGACTGCCTCTGCACTCGGAACCCAAACTACCGCGATGGCCTTTCGGAAAGAATGTTAGGGGCCTTTGACCCAGGCGAGAAGCGACAAAATTATTTGTTATTACAAGAAGTCATAGCAGATATGCGCCTGCGTGAACGCGCTGAAATTGGCTCAGGACTGCTTGGCGCGATTCAGAAGCTTGCCCACCAGCAGATGGGTTTTACCTTCCGCACTGCACGCATCGATTCTCGCCCCAACTGGGTCTTCCTGCTAGCGGCTTCAAAAAGTTGGAAGCGACCAGATCTCATCGAAAACATGGAATTGCTGGTGCGGGGAGCCATGGCCTTTTACGGAAAAACTAAATGCTTCTTTATCTTAGACCGTGATGGAGTTAGTTTTGAGGTTGGACAAACGAGACCCGAGGTCGAATTGACTTCGGACGATCGGCTAGCGGGTGAAAGGCTTTTTGCACATCTCCACGTCTCCAGTTCCGAGATCAGTGGTTTTTAGGGGTTCGATTCCCCATCGCCTACTCTAGCGGATTCTTCCACCTTAGCCCCGGAAACCGCGCAAAATCTCGATCGGCCGTATACAGCACTCCTCCATATTCAATCGTGAGCGCCGCAATCTCCGCATCGCTGACCAGCGGGCCCGAGGCGCGTCCCTGCATGATCATTCGTCGAAATAAGGGCCAGTATTTGTCCCCCGGCGCGAGTACCTGCACGTTGGGATGCGCCAGCCAAAGATCAATGATCCCGGCCGCTTCTTCCACGCTGAAGTGTTCTCCGGGCAGCCGTCGATTGGTCATAACCCGCAGAAAGGCAGATACTGCCTGCCATGGAAATCCTACGACCTCGACCTCCGACAAGGTATTTTCCAACCATGGGCGGGCCTTCGTATGATGAGCCGAGCCGCTGTTGTAGGCGTAGATGAGAAGGTTGGCGTCGAGTACGATCACCGGTGCTCTGGGCCTTCCAAGTACTCGAGTAACTCCTCGATTTTGTCAAAATCCCGCGGGAGTCCCAGGTTGATCGGTTTAACTTTGAACGGCCTTCGGGCAGGTTGTTTCGCAGCCATTAGACCGGACCGCAGATATCGGTTCACCACCTGTTTGAACGGTTCTCCAGACTTGCGGACTTCCTTTTTCAGCAAGGCCGCCACGTCGTCATCGAGGGTAAGGGTGGTTCGCACATCATGATGCTACCTTACGAGGCATCATGATGTCAACCTCCTCTTGTCCCCTCGCTTCAGTGCAATACGTCATAATGGAAAGCACAATGGTCACCCTCTCGGACATCCGCTCCGCCCGCACCCGTCTTCGCGGCATCGCCGTCCACACGCCTCTGATCGAATTCGAACTCTGCGCCGGGGACTCGGAGGAGGATCCGCGCCGTCTCTACCTCAAGCCCGAGAATCAGCAGCCCATCGGCGCCTTCAAACTGCGCGGAGCCTACAACAAGATCGCTTCGCTATCGGAACAAGACCGCAAGCGTGGCGTGATTACTTATTCCAGCGGCAACCACGGGCAAGGCGTGGCCTACGCGGCGCGGGCATTGGGCGTGAAGGCCGTCATCGTGATGCCCGAGAACGCGCCGGCGATCAAGCGCGAGGCTACGGCCGCTCTGGGCGCGGAGATCGTGTTCGTCGGCCCGGGCAGCGCCGAGCGCCAGCGCAAGGCCGAGGAACTGGCGGCGCAGCATGGATACGTGATTGTCCCTCCCTACAACGACGAGCAGATCATCGCCGGCCAGGGCACAATTGGATTGGAAATTCTCGAGGACTTGCCTGAGGTGGAAGCGGTTCTTGCGCCGGTCGGCGGCGGAGGCATGATCAGCGGCGTAGCGACCGCAATTAAGTTAAGCCAGCCCTCGATCAAGGTAATCGGAGTTGAGCCGGAGTTTGCGGCCGATGCGCAAGCCAGCTTGCGCGCGGGAAAGATCGTCCAGTTCCCTGCTGACGAAGTTGTGCGCACGATTGCCGACGGGCTACGCACGCAGAGTATCGGTGCAATCAACTTCGAACACATTCGCCGCTACGTCGACGACATCGTAACTGTAACCGAAGACGAGATTCGCAAAGCGGTCCGATTGCTGGCGGCGAATCCTCAAACCGTAGCCGAGCCCAGCGGCGCCGTCGCTGCCGCCGGATTCCTTTTCCACCGTGAACAACTTCCGAAGACGAGAGTGAACGTCGCCATCATCAGCGGCGGCAACATCGATCCCGACATGTTGGAAGAACTGCGCCGCTAGCAAACGTTCTTGACAAAGATGCGGCTCCATCACTTCGTGCGTCCTGCCAACGCCCAGCGCCGTATCGCCACCACCGACCACACGGCCTCGACCAATCCGAACGGCCACGCTCCCTGTAGAAAGCCGTAGACCGAGCCGAGCGCGCAAGCTCCGGCGAAAGCCAGAATGAACCACTGGCTCCTCGCCTCGAGCGCATAGCAGACCAGCATCGCGGTTACTGCAAACAGACCGAAGATGGTTAAGGACGTCATCGGAAAGCAAATAGTTGGTTAGCAATCCTACCAGTTCTCATGCTGCGATTCGGCGGTCTGGCTGGCTTGACTTGCAGTCTCTAAACCATCATCTTTAGGGAATGAATCTGCGAATTGCAACCGTTGGTGCAGCACTCTTTTTCACAATTCCATTGGCCTTTGGCGACGCTCAGCGTGGAACACTGGTGCACGAAGAAACTATTCGAGTTTCCCCCAGCAGTGAGTCGGCCAAGCTGGGCGAGGCAGGACGCGGGCGCGAACTGATCGTCATCGAAACCACTCATGAGTGGGTTCATGTGGAAGCAATTCTGAAACCGCCGAGCCATGACGAAGGCGCAACCGAAGAAGAGGAGGAGGGCAAGGCCGTCACCGGCTGGGTTTCCGCCAAGGCATTCGTAGGAGCCACAACGCAAGACGGAGACCGGATCATCTTCGGGGAAGCGACGGACTCCGAAGACGAGGCCAGCCGCCGCCGTGGCCGGCGCGATGCTGCTCAGGACGCGATGCGCCTTTACTATCGTCTGTACGATCTGATGCCCACCTCGCCGCTGGCCGGCGAGGCGCTTTATCGCGCGGCTGATATTCGCTGGCAAATCGAGAAGGCTGACGTGATGACGCGGCCTTCCGCGCGCGAACGCCAATCCTACCTGCGCGGGCAAATGAATGAAGATTGGATGAAGCTGGTCATCAAGAAATATCCCGGCACGAAGTGGGCCGACCTGGCTGCCTTTCGCATGATCGACAACAAGGTTTGCGGCGAATGGGAAGGCTTGTCGAAGTGTCCGGATAAAGAAGCCGACATCTACGAGAACTATGCCAAGGAGCATCCGCAATCTCCGGCAGCGGGGGAAGCCTTGTACGACGCGGCCTGGCGACGTTCGGCGTTGATCGCGATTTACACGACAGAGCCCAACCAGAAGAAAGCCGCGGAATCCAAGGAGCGCGCCATCGCGCTGGCACAGAAGATCATGAGCCAGTACCCGCAGAGCGATTGGGCCTTCCGCGCACAGCGGCTGATGTTTTACGTGCAGCAAGGCATACCGACTTATGGCAATGCGAGTGATTAAAGCGACTGCAGCAATGCGGAATTCCGGTAACCTGCTGGCGAAGTTTTTCTGAGATACTGTTCCCTACTTTGGAGGACAATTGAACGACTACCTGCTGTCACTGGTCCTGGGGATTGTGGAAGGGCTGACGGAATTCTTGCCGGTCAGCTCGACTGCGCACCTCAGGCTTTCCGAAGCGCTGCTGCATATCAGCCTGTCGGACGGCTACTGGAAGATGTATTCCATTGTCATCCAACTGGGCGCAATCCTTTGCCTGCCCGTATATTTTCGCCACCGCATCGCAAGGTTTCTTTCCACCTTTCCTCGCGGCGAGCGCGGCGATCAGACACCACTCACGCATCCTCTAGGATTAGTCACAGTCGCTTTCGTGGTAACTGCGATTCCCTCGTTCCTGCTGACTAAGGTGATTGGCAAGCACCTGGAGAATTTGTACATCATCGGCTGGTCGTTGCTGATCGGCGGAATTGTTATGTGGATCGTCGACGCGATGAATGCCAAGGCGGAGGCTGCGGGGCCCTCGGCGAGCGGAGGGCGCATCCATACGTGGAAGATGGAAGACATGAGCCTGGGGCAAGCCGTGTGGATTGGCTTCTGCCAGATCTTCTCCGCGGTCTTTCCCGGGACGTCTCGATCCATGTCAACGATCGCCGGCGGTCAGATTGTTGGAATGTCGCGAGCCTCGGCGCTGGAATTTTCTTTCTTCTTGTCGATCCCAACCATGGTGGTGGCAACGTTTTACACGCTGTTCAAGTCGGTGATGGGCAAGGGCGAGAATCCGATTGGGGTTTCGCAGATCGATGCCCATGGATGGATCGTGCTGGCGATCGGATTCGTGGTTTCGTTTATCGTCGCGTACGCTTCGGTGGCGTGGTTCATGGCTTATGTGCGGAAGCATGGATTCGTGCCGTTTGCGGTTTACCGCCTCATCGTGGGAACGCTGGTGCTGGTGTTTGCGGCGAGGTTGGGAGGGTGAGTGGCGCTTGCAAAACCGCTCGAATGTTCTAACTGGAACATTTCACTTTGCAGAAAACTTTCGGTGTAAGTCGTTGATTCCTAGTGCGGGCTTTTGGGCGGATCTATGGAATCATAGGGTTAGGCTGTGGAAAGAACGTCTACTTTCGAGGGTATCGAATGCCTACTGAAGTAGACTTGACGGGCGGCTGACGTGCTTTCTTTGGTACGTCGCCGAAGACGCTCCCGGACTGATATTCCAGCACGTCCGCAACCTCGGAATTCAGTTCGTCGGCTGCGCTATTGATCCGTTCGAGATCCTCAGCATCCGCATCGGCCCCGGCGCGCGCGGCGGTTCGTTTTGTAGCACTTGCGCTGACTTTTTCATAGAGGCCTTCTTCACGAAGCCAGCTATCGAAGGTTGATCCGATGTTCTTTTTCTTCATGCTCCTATTCCCTTCTTGCCGGTCCGATTTGCGCTCGGGATGAGTTCACCACCCATCCGGGCTCTGGCAGATCGAGCGAATTACTCACTTCGTAGCTTGGTCAAGAAACGAGCGAACCGTCACAATCCGGATATTGCCGTACCTCCCAAGCCGGAGTAAATCGAGATCGCCCGTAATGATGAATTCGCAACCCGCCGCTTCGGCGCATTCCAGCACCCGGTTGTCATCTGGATCTTCCTTGATTACGTTTATGCCACTTCCGGTCTTCACCCGCTCGCAGCAAGCGTTGATGTATTGTTCGGCCTGCGCCACTCGCTCGCGCGGGAGTCCAAACTTGTCGCGTAACACGCGCAACGTTTCCTGCAAGATCTCGTCGGAGATAAACAAAGAAACTTCGTTGTTAAGCGCCATCTCCATGAGGCGCAGAGGATTCCCGCCGAATACTAATGCGGAGATGAGAATGTTGCTGTCTGGAGTGATCCGTGGAGGCACTTATTGCCGGGCGCGTTCGGCTCGCGACTCGGAGATGAGCCGGGGTACGTCGGCCTCGGTGAGGCCTTTCTTGGCGGCGAGTTCGGCGTTACCGGCAACAAACCCCCGCAGTTCCCGCAGTTTGAGCAGACCAAGAGCTGCTTCCTCGACCAGTTCGTCGATAGACCTGCCCTCCGAATTGGCCGTCTCCGCCATTCGCGACCAAAGTTCCGAAGGTAACTGAATGTTCCGATTGGTTCGCATGCACCAAGCCTGCTCCCATCATCGTCCGCCGGGGTCTCAGAGTCAATAGAAGACTAGCCGCGGTAGTGGGTCAGTTTGGGAATCAGAGCGGCGCTCCGCGGTTTGGGTGTTTCCGGCAAGGTGCAGATTGGCCAAGCTCTGAGTGGCTCGTCTACCATGCGTCGCGGCATAATAGGAACCATGTTCGCGCCTTCGGCATTGGAAATTCAAAAAGCTCTTAAGAACCTGGCCTATGGGCTGGGGCGCTATCAGTGGCTCCAGGCCAGGGTCTTGAAATGTGACGTGATCACGGATCGCGAATTTCAGAGGCGCTTCACTGCTTTCTATCGGGTCCGTCGCAGCTTTGAGTGGCGGGCACAGTTTTTTGTGTTGATGGAGAAGTCAAAGAGCAGCGGGGGCAACTTCTCAGAGGCTTTGCGAACCATCCACCTTTCTACAGGCCGAATTGAGGCGTCGTTTGCAAGCAAGCTCGTTGCGACTCTCGACCCGTCGAAGCCAGTCATCGACAGATTCGTTTTGGGTTGTTTCCAACTGCGGCTGCCCAGCTGGGGTTCGGCAAACCGGGAGGAGAAGACAACTGGACTCTACCGGCAACTGTGTCTGAAATTCGACGACTTCGTGAAGAGTCATGACGGAATCAATATCCGAAATATGTTCGATGAAGAATATCCGGATGTGGAAATTACGGATACTAAGAAGCTCGATCTGGTTCTATGGCAGATCAGGCCAGATTGACCCACTACCCTCGCCGCCCCCGGGCACTCCCCTAAAGCAGAACCGGAGTTGGCAACCGCCGGGAACCCAACTCAACACCCCCTGCCAAATCCGCCATTGCCGCGCAGCCCTGTTCTTGTAATAATGATTGCGCTCTGGCCGATTGGCGCCACGGGATGGTTACATCCGTGGGAACAATGGCCCACATGCGTTTTCTGGCAAGCATCTTTGCGCCCACGGGCAACCGGCGGCTGAATGAGCTGATTGGGTTCCTCTTGTGCGTCTCTGCGCTCCTCCTCTTCCTCGCGCTGGCTTCGTATTCGCCGCTGGATCCTTCGCTGAATAGCGCTTCGGTACTTACTGGGACCCACGTTGCCCGCAACTGGATTGGGGTGGTTGGGGCGCTGGTTTCAGATTTGGCTCTGCAGTTCTTCGGGATCGGAGCCTTTCTGCTGCCAGTTTTTCTTGCCTTGCTTGGAGTCCGCTGGTTCGCTTCGCGCAAAATTCAGTCTCCCATTGCGAAGAGCCTAGGCGGAATCTGGCTTGTGGTTTTCGTGCCGGCGCTGCTGGCCTTGCTGCCGGGGCATTTTCGGTGGTTGAACGCGATCCCAGTCGAGGGGTTGCTGGGACGAGTTGTGGGCGATTTTCTGATCCATTATCTGAACATGGCGGGCGCGTACATTGTTTGCGCCAGCGTGTTGGCGGTCGCGCTCTACCTATCGACGGCATTCTCGTTTTCGGCGATTCAACTATGGGCGCCGACGCGCTTTGCGTTTGTGACTGCGCTATGGAACCGCTACCAGGATTGGCAGGAGGAACGGGCCAAGAGGCGGCAGCAGAAGGAACTGGACAAGCGGCGGATTTCGAAGCCGGTAGTAAAGACGCAGTTGATCCCATCGCGGCAAGTGGCTGAGCAGGCGCCCGTCCGAGCACAGGAGCCGCGGCGTACCGGCATTGAGCGAACGCTGGAGCCTGAGTCTGCAGAGGACGCGACCGCCGCGCAGGCAACGACTGGCGGAATTCTGCCTGCGTCGTTATCCATGGTTGAAGCCGAAGCCCCAGTCGATCCGGAGGTCACCGAGCGGGCCGACAGCGATCACAAACCGAAGACCACGATGCCCCGGATCGCGGGCGGCTACAAGCTGCCGTCGAGCAGTTTGCTGCAGCGTCCGGATGAGCAGGGGGTGGTGGATGCTGACGAACTGAAATTGCTGGCGCAGGTGCTCACGGAAAAGTATGCCGAGTTCGAGGTTCATGGGCAGATCACGCAGATCAATCCTGGCCCCGTGGTCACTACGTTCGAGTTCAAGCCAGATGCCGGAATCAAGTACAGCCGCATCACGAACCTCACCGACGATCTTTGTTTAGCGCTGAAGGCGGAGAGCATTCTGATCGAGCGGATGGCGGGGAAATCGACGGTGGGGATTCAGGTGCCGAACCGCCAGCGCGAGATCATCTGGCTGCGGGAGAATATCGAGTCGCAGGAATTCATGGGCTCGAAATCGAAGCTGACGATGGCCCTGGGCAAGGATATCAATGGGCGCATCGTTACAGCCGATCTCAACGGCATGCCGCACTTGCTGATTGCCGGGTCGACGGGTTCGGGCAAGAGCGTGGCCATCAACGCCTTCATTATGTCGATTCTGTACAAGGCTACGCCGGACCAGGTGCGGCTGATACTGGTGGATCCGAAGCGGCTGGAGCTGGGCAACTATGAAGGCGTTCCGCATCTGTACACGCCGATCATTACCGAACCGAAGCTGGCGGCGAACGCGCTGCGCAATGCCGTTCGCGAGATGGAACGGCGGCTGAAGCTGCTGGCGGCGAAAGGCGTGCGCAACATTGACCAGTACAACCGGCTGTTTGACACCGGTGGCACGCCGAGCTTGTTTGAAGAAGACTCCGACGATAAGCCGATTCCCTACATCGTGATCATCATCGACGAGTTGGCCGACCTGATGATGCTGGATTCGTCGAACGTGGAAGAATCGATCACGCGGCTGGCGCAGATGGCGCGCGCGGTAGGGATTCATCTGGTGCTGGCGACGCAGCGCCCGTCCGTGGACGTGATTACGGGATTGATCAAGGCGAACTTTCCGGCGCGCATTTCTTTCCGGGTGGCAACCAAGGTGGATTCGCGAACCATTCTTGACGCCAACGGTGCAGAAGCGCTGCTGGGCAAGGGCGACATGCTCTATCTGCCTTCAGGATCGGCGAGGGTGCATCGCTTGCATGCGCCGCTGGTCACGGAGAAAGAGATCGCGGCGGTGGTTGAATTCTGGAAGGCGCAGGGCTCGGCGGAATATCAGCAGCAGTTCCTGGAAGCGCCGCGAGACGAGCGCGAGGCTGGGAGCGGCGATGCCGGCATTGAGGGAGCAGAGAGCGGTGGCGAAGATGATCCTCTCTATCAGGATGCGGTGAAGCTGGTGATCGAGTTCGGGAAAGCGTCGACTTCCCTGCTGCAGCGGCGGCTGCGCGTTGGTTACGGGCGCGCGGCGCATCTAATCGATTTGATGGAGCAGGATGGAATTGTGGGTGCGGCGGATGGTCCCAAGCCGCGGGAAGTGTTGAAGCGTCCGGATTGGATTTCTGAGATTGAAGAGACCATGCGGTAGGTGGCGTGTCCTCCTCGCTTCATTCCGCCCGCTTCATTTCCCGTCTCATTCGGCCTAATGTTCCGGTTGGAACATTGTGCTGAATGTTCCAACTGGAACATTTCACTTTGCAGAAAATTTCCGGCGTAAGTCGTTGATTTATCGGGTGCGTCTTAAGACGCATTCATGGAATCATGGGGTTAGGCTGTGGAAGGAATGTCTACTTTCGAGGGGGTTCGATACCTACTGAAGTAGACTTGACGGGCGCCAGGTCCCAGCCCGAGAGGAAAAAATACGCGGCCCGAAGGCCGCGTAGTAGTTGTCGAGGGGAATTATCGACGGCTTAATTCTGTGGGATGCACTGAGAGTTCGGACACAGCAGAACCGGGTTCAGGCCAACGACGAAGGGCAACGGGTTCGCTTCGCTGGATAGATGCACGGTCCCGCTCAGGTCTTCCCAATACTCATACCCTTCAGGTACTGTGTACGGGGTACTTCCGCAAACGTAGGGGTTTCCGTAGGTGTTCACGCAGTATTCTGTCTGCCCCTCGGCGTCCGGGGCGTATTTGTTGTCCCAGACCATGAAGTAGGTCAAGCCACTAACGGTGAATTCGCACTGCCAAACGGTTGAGCTGGAAGGGGCGAGGTTGCACAGCGGATTTGCTGGAGGTGCGAGTGGGGTCGCGGGCGTGGCGTTCTTCAGCCAACCCACGCCCACGTTCCACATATCCTCTGTCGGCGTGATCAGCGAGGGAGGGTAACCCTGCTCCGGCCCTGGGCCGCAGTAACCGTGCTCCATCTCTCCAGGGCAGTAGAGCGCGCCCGTCGATGAAGGGCTGTAGCCATTCACCGTTATAGTCGTCGTTATTGAGTCGTACGCGTACCAGAAGGCCTGCTGGCACACTTGGGACGACCAACTGCAGGGATTGCTCCCATACGGCAGGGTCTGCGACCAGATCGAGGCAAACCAGCGCGGGATAAACCCTCCTTGCGCGTAGTAGTCCGTCCAGCCGCTGCCAGGCGTCTTGAGCGAGTTGCCCCAGCTACCCTCCCCTACCCACAAGGGCTTACTCTGCTCACCGTTCTGACCGCCGTGAAGCGCCCCCTGCAGGGTTGAGGTATTCAGGTTTTCGGGAACGCCGCTCGTGTTGTAGTAGTGGAAGTTGATTATGTCCACGTCGCCAGGCAGGCTCGGCCAATAGTTCGGGGAGTTCTGGCACGCGTGGGTTTGATTCCAATTGCCGCATGCAGTCGAATTGCAGTAAAGGTAACACTTCAGCGCATTGGTGGCGGCTGGGCTGGTGATCGAGGGCTGCACGATCTCCGCCGTAGGATCGATCGGGCCCGGCCAGTTGTAGGGGGGCTTCTCCAGATCAGCACAGCTCGTCGACACCCCAGCCGTCGGATAGTTATCCACGGTGCCCGTCCCTTTGATGACGCAGCGCGCATCCTCCGTCATGCGGATCAACTGGTCCACTGTAGGGCAGGGTGCCAGGGTAGGGTTCTGGGAGGGGCAGCCATAGGTAGGCGCCGTTGAGGTGTACCAGGAAACCTCCTTCGGGTGGTTGCCGCTGGGGTCGGGATCGTTGTTCGGGTCAGGGGTGTTGCGATCGAATTCGTTCCAGATTTCCCAGTACTTTACGTGTGCGCAACTCGTGCCGCACGAAGGATTGCCCTTATTGTTCACGTAGGTGGCGAGGGCCCCTACCCAGTTGCGCCAGGTCAGATCCTGGCCCGTTCCGTTGGGGGCGAGCTGGACGTTGTTGTTCGAGTCGAGCGGATAGATCGGGGCGAAGCAGGCCCCGTTGTAGAGACTATTGAGGTTGTTGGGATCAAAATAATTACAGTGCGAGAACAGTGCCTGATTCGCTGTTACGGCCCACGCTGGCGTTCTAGAAAGCGTGAACATCACGTTGTTGACGAAGGGGTTCAATTGCTCCAGCTCGTACTGGAGCGGCAGGAAGGTCGATTGGCCATTTTTGATGAAGCAGCTATCGCCTGGGTTCGGACCGCCTGCCGCGCAGGTCTCGATGTCCGGCCAGTCGACTTGATACACGTCCCAGTTTCTGAACTCGCCGTACAGCAACGGGGGTCCGTTGTATCCGGGCGGGTAACTGGTCTCCTCCCCGCCATCTGCTATTCTGGGATCATTGATGTGGATTCCGAAAAACGTTGGAGGGATCGCTTGCTGAGCAAGCACGTACTCACAGGTAGACAGCGCTGGGAGCAGTAAGGCGAATACCGCGAGTGCCTTTTTCATACGCTTCCTTTGGGATTGATTTGCGCAGCGCCGCCCCCTCGGAAGTAACGAAAATCCACGAGCACTGAACGCGACGGCATTGTAGACCCAAGCTTGCCGTTCGTGAATGGCAAGTTATGCACAGGCTGGAATGACGCTCAGGCTAGGGCGTGATCTCGAAGACGACGCCACAGCCTTCCTGCCCGCAAGGATCTCCGGTGTAGCCGCCCTGCTCGGTGACTCCAAACAGGTCGCCGGACGAGTTGAGAGCCAGCCCGCCGCCCGGAAATATTCCGTCGTTGCCATTGCCGAAAGAGTGCAACACGTTCTCAGTCCACTTCCCATCCTGGTGAATCAACTTGAAAACGACGCCACAGCCGAGACCCCCGCCCAGGGCACAATCGTACTTGCCTCCCCAGGCTGCGGTCCCATACAAATCGCCGGATTTGTCGAGCACCAGTCCCGAGGAAACGTACCCGCCTCCGAATTTGGCGCGATTAAAATCGTGCAGGATGGTCTCTTTCCACTTTCCGCCTCCAGCCGGCGTGAGCTTGAACGCGGTGCCCCAGCCTTGCTGCCCCTCCATACCGCCGAACTCTGTCGTGCCGTATATATTGCCCTTACTGTCAAGGGTCACGCCATACCCGGGCTCGTCCCCGTCGCTGGTGTCAAAGTTAAACGAGTGCAGGATTTCCTCGCTCCATTGGCCACGCCGCTGGCTCAGCTTGAAGACCGTGCCCGATCCGTAAACCCCTCCCCACTCCGTAGTTCCGTAGAGGTTCCCGGAGGAATCGAAAGTCACCGGGCCAAGCGGCTCGTACCCATCCTTGCCTTGAAAGGTATAAAGTACGGTCTCCGTCCAGCTCTTGTCATCGGGACTCAGCTCGAACACCACCCCGCACCCACCCTCGCAGGCGTTGTTGCCGCCCCCTGATGTCGTCCCGTACAGGTTGCCTTTGGAGTCGAAAATCAGGCCGGCATAGGGATTGGCTCCATCGGTAACATTGAAGTAATGCAGTACCCGAAACGTCCAATTGTCACCGTTTCCGCGCAGTACCTCAAAGACCACGCCGCAACCAAGCTGAGAGCAGAGCCCGCCGTACGCTGTGGTCCCGTACAAATTTCCTGCCTTGTCCGCAACCAGGGGGCCGACGGGAGCCCAGCCATCGTTTCCTGTAAAGAGGTGCAACACGATCTCACTCCATTTGCCGTCCGAACCACGCCTTAGTTGGAAGACTGCGCCGGAATCGATATCCTCGGCGGAGCAGGTGCTCGTTCCGGCCGCGACGGTCGTGCCGTAAAGCACACCATCCGGGCCGACCATCACGCTGTTCGGTCCGCAGCCGTCCGTTCCGTGGAAAGCATGCAAAACCTTCTCCGAGGCTGCCCAGCTTGTGAGACAAAATGCCAGTAGCAGGGCACAGAGCATTGCGGCCGTTCTGCCGGTGTGGTGCGTGGGCCCATGCGTAATCCGGGCCTTCGGCGTTCCTGGCTCAGATAGACGATTCATTATTTCGGGGGTCGTGGCCGTCCGGCTGATCTGTATTGGCGTTGGCACCTGCGTGTTCATGAGTGAGACTCCTCGGGGGGATTGGAGGTGAGGGAGTGACGCTGCGACACGCGAATTATCCTTCGCCAAGTATAGATAGTCAATATGCAAACAATTGCGGATTAGAAGAGCGGTCGAAGGGACGGCTTGAATGGGCCAGCCGCTATTCCATCCTCATAGGTTTGGAAGATTTGCAAAAAGGCTGTCAAAACCGCGCTGAGTGCGGGTTTTGCGGGCCATTCAATGCTATAGTTTCGGCGCGGCAGGTTCCTTCTGGTCCCCGTTAGTCATCGGATCAAATCGAACAGATTTTGGAGAAGACAAATGGGAAGCAAAACGTGCAGAGCGTACTTGGGCAGGGTCATGGTCGTCGCTGCGGTTGCTGTGTTTCTGGTGAACAATGTTTGGGCGACCAATACGGAAAAAGTGGTGCACAGCTTTGCCGGAGGCAGCGACGGGATCGATCCGGCAGCCACATTGGCGCAGGATGGCGCCGGCAACTTCTACGGAACCACGGTCAGCGGCGGAACCGGCACGCTATGCGCGGATGGATGCGGCACTGTGTTCGAGCTGTCACCGGGCTCCGGCGGGAAATGGAAAGAAACCGTGCTCTACAGTTTCACGGGCGGCAGCGATGGCAAGAATCCTTATGGTGGCGTGACGCGGGATAGCAAGGGAGATCTTTATGGGACCACCGTGTCTGGGGGATCGGGCGGGACTTGCAGTGGAGATGGTTGCGGCGTCGTGTTCCGGCTGTCGAAATCCGGCAAACGCTGGGTCGAAACTGTGATGTACAACTTTACGGGCGGCAAGGACGGCTTTGGCCCAGGAGGCGCCGTGGTCTTTGACGGCGCCGGCAATCTTTATGGAACCACGCCCGACGGAGGCAACCTGCAAAAGTGCAACGGGCTTGGGTGCGGCGTGGTCTATCAGATTTCGCCGGCCCATGGTGGCGGATGGAAGCAGACTGTGCTTCATACATTCAGCGGCGGCGGAGATGGTGCCGTAGGCTCGCTGGGTCCGCTGCTGGTCGATAAAACGGGCAATGTGTTCGGCGTCGCCGAGGTCGGAGGCGATCCTTCTTGCCAGTGCGGCACCGTATTCGAACTTACGCTGGTGAATGGCAAGTGGAAGTTTATGAGGCTCGACGCATTCAAAGGGACTCCGCAATCCGGATTTCCCTACGGCGGTGTAATTGCGGATAGCAAAGGCAACCTCTACGGCACGACTTACTACGGCGGCGCAAACGGCGCGGGGTCTGTGTTCAAGCTCACCAAATCGGGAGACAAGTTTACCGAAAGCGTTTTGTACAGCTTCACCGGAGGAGCGGACGGCGGATCACCGACTACAACTCTCATGTTTGACGCCAAGGGCAATCTGTATGGCACAACCTCGGCTGGAGGCGACGGGAACGGTGATGGAGTCGTTTTTAAGCTCGCTCCCAAATCCGGCGGAAAGTGGACGGAAAGTGTGGCGCATCAATTTGGCAAGAGGGGCGACGGAGCTAATCCCTACTACGGCCTAGTGAGCGACAAGGCCGGCGTTCTCTTCGGCACTACTGCGATTGGCGGCGGCAGTGGTCAGGGCGTCGTCTTTCAGATCACGCCGTAGATCGATGGGGCCGGGTATGCAAATTGTTTCGTATTGACGTGATCTATCCGGCGGATATATCGTTTTGCGCGCGTTCGGGAGGTGGAAATGGAACCAACGCGGAAGAGGCAAGAGTTTGGCGATCAGGTCGCGGATCACACTTCTCATCACCTGTCTGGTGCTGCCGGCGTCTGCCGCGCTGGCGCAGCGGACTCCGATCGAGCACGTTGTATTCGTCTATAAAGAGAATCGCAGCTTCGACCACATGTTTGGAACTTTTCCCGGGGTAAATGGGGCGACCAGCGGGAAGATACATACTGGGAAGGTCATCCGCCTGAACCACTCGCCGGATAAAGCCATTAATTTTGATCACAACTGGGGTCCGGTGCGCGAGTCGATTGACCGTGGGAAGATGGATCATTTCAATCTCGGGCAATGCGGGCCGCCTCCCTACCGGTGCTACTCGCAGTACTATGAGTCGGACATACCGAACTATTTTGCCCTGGCCCAGCATTACCTGATCGCCGACAAGTTCTTCAGCTCGCTGACCGGTCCCAGCTTTCCGAATCACCTGTACACGATCGCTTCGCAGTCTGGCGCAGCGATCAACAATCCCAACAATACGGATGACTGGGGTTGTGACTCTCCCCTCCACACAACGGTTAAGACCTACGAGAACGGCGAGTACCACTATGTATTCCCTTGTTTTGAGTTCGACACCCTGGGCGACCGCCTGGATGAGGCTTCCATCAGTTGGCGGTATTACGCGCCTTCCAAGGGAGAACCAGGCTATCAGTGGTCGGTTTATAACGCCGTCAAGCACATACGAAAGGGGCCGGACTGGGATACTGACGTAGTCCCCACTAATGAATTCGTCAAGGAGGCGTCGGACCGATCGTCGTGCAAACTGGCCGCCGTCAACTGGGTGATTCCAGAGTTTTTGGAATCGGAGCATCCTCCGGCGTTGATGAGTGAAGGGCAGAATTGGACGGTGAAACAGATCAACGCGGTGATGAAAGGAGCGTGCTGGTCATCCACCGCGATTTTTCTGACATGGGATGATAATGGCGGGTTTTATGATCATGTGCCGCCGCCATCTCTTGACGTCTATGGGGCCGGCATACGCGTGGCGCTTTTGATTATTTCGCCCTTCGTGAATCCGGGAACGGTTTATTCGAAGTTCGGCACCTTCGACTCCTTTCTGGCATTCGTGGAGTACAACTGGTCGCTGCGTCCGCTTACGAAGCGTGACGCTGAGGCTAATAATCTTGTGGATGCGTTCGATTTCTCTAAGCAAGGTTCCGCAATGATTCTGCCCATGTCAAAAGCTCCCAAGCTAACGAAAAAGCAAGAGGATCAAATCAATTGGGAGATTTCACACGAGCACGACAAACGCGAATAAAGTTGCTAGTGAAAATTTTTGGCAAGCCGGGGTCGCTGAAGGAGTTCTTTATTGCGTCCTCGGGTGCAGGGTAAGATTGCGCCATGGCAAAACGCAATCTGCGGGTGCTGAAGTGGCTTGGGACTACTCCCGCTATCGCAGTCTGCACTGAGTGCAATCGCGAATTCAGGGTTCCTCTCGAAGTGTTGAAACGAGTGGGCGGAGCCGCGGAAAATCTTAAACTTCAGTTCGCGCAGCACCAATGCAAAGGGGACGAAAGCGCCGCATCAGTTGGCTAGCTTTTTTCCGCTAGGACTTCGTGAGTCTGGTTCGCCGCCACGAGCGAAGGTTCACCGCATAAAGGGCAAGGCAGAACACGTTCGCCGGAATAAAGCCGAATTGCGCTGTACGAAAACCGATCACGCAGACGACGGCGCTATTGATGGCGGCCAGAATCCAACCTTCCCAGCAGCGCCTTCCCACCAAAATGGTGGAAGCGATAGTAAGCACACAAGACAAATAATCAAGCCTGAACAGCACTGAGACCTCCTAGACGAATCGAGTATGCAGCACTCGCGCGCGGTTTTCAGTGATGTGAGTGGAAATTGAGGTAACGAAAGTAGGAGCCCAAGCGTGTAGGCCAGGCTCGGGTAGAATTTCGGTTATCGGGGATGACCCATGAAAACCCTTACCGAATACTTGAAGTTCCATACCAAAACGCACCGGGCCTACGTGCACATCACGCCGCAGGTGGAAGAAATCGTGCGCAAGAGCGGAGTCAATGAGGGAATGGTTCTGGTTTCGGCCATGCACATCACGGCGGGCGTCTACGTAAACGACAACGAGAGCGGTCTCATCGAGGACATCGATGAGTGGCTGGAGCATCTGGCGCCGTTTCGCAAGAACTACAAGCACCACGAAACCGGCGAAGACAATGGCGATTCCCACTTGAAGGCATTGCTGATTCATCATGAGGTGATTGTTCCGATCACCGCGGGAAAGCTTGACCTGGGCACCTGGCAGCGCATCTTCTACGCAGAATTCGATGGGCAGCGCGACAAGCGGGTGATTGTGAAAGTGATGGGGGAGTAAGTGCAGTGGCCAGTGTCATGGCCGGTGGTCAGTTCGCGCTCCTGGATTCGGTTTCTTATTAAAATCGGGTTGCTGTGCTGTTGCTGCTTGCTCCTGCCGGCCCGAATCCGTACTATCGAGTGCTACTATTGCGCCTTGCTGATGTGGCGCAGCGGCAACTCGATCTTTGGTGACAACGAAATTGCCGAAACTGAGAACTGGCCACTGACCACTGGTCACTGGCCACTGCTCTATCGGAGGAGCAATGAGTGACGAACTTCACGAACTATCGGAACATGCGGAGAAAGCCAGAGAAGACCGTTCCCTGGCGGCGGTGTCGCTGACCATGGCAGTGGTAGCGGTATTCGTGGCCGTGGTGTCGCTGCTGGGGCATCGGGCGCACACGGAGGAAGTGGTGCTGCAGGCGAAGGCTTCCGACCAATGGGCGTATTACCAGGCGAAGAATATTCGCGAGCATGAGGACGTGCTGTTCGTGGACATGGCCGGTGTGGCGGCCACCAACGATGCCGCGGCGGTGGCCAAAGTTCGAGAGAAATATGCGCAGGAAGCGGAACGTTACAAACATGACAAGGGAGAGATCAAGGACGAGGCGGACAAATTGGATAAAGAAGTGGGCTTGGAAAGACGTCGTGCCGACCGCTATGACCTGGCAGAGGTTTTCCTGGAAATCGGGCTGGTGATTACGTCAATCACGCTGCTTTCCGGAAGGCGGATCTTCTGGCATGTGGGGATTGTGTTGACCGTTGTGGGGGTGGTGGTGGCGCTCATGGCCGCGACGGTGCACTGAGCATCGAAGACGGCGGTTCGGCACCTGCCGACCGGTTCGGCGCGGGGGATGACAGTCGGTCAGGCCCGGGCATCAAAATCCAAAGGAATCGAACGCGAGAAATTTCCACAGGGTCTGGCGTTTGGCATGCAGATAATTTTGAGTCTGGCCGCTCTCCCGACTCTCAGGATTAAGTCTGCCTATTCAGTTCTGATGGAAAGAGCCGTCCAGTGGAGGGTACGATGTTGAGCCACTGTGCGAACCCACAATGCTCGAAGCCGTTTCTTCGACTGCGCCAAGGCAAGTTGTTCCTGGTGGAGACGGAATACCTAGCGCCGCCGGGAGATCTCCCAGTCCCATCTTCCTCTAGACGCGGCAGCTGCCTCGGCGAGTGGAACGATACTGGCTGTGCGACCAGTGCGCGAACGTTTGGACGTTGGTGCACGAGTTGCACCAGGGGATCGTTCTGATACCGTTGCCTCGGCCGGTGGCTAGCGTTGGGGTAGCAATCGGCAGGAGTACAGAGAACCGTCGGAGAGCAACTGGCTAGATTCCCAGAATGGTCTTAGGCGCCGACCCGGCGATGCGGAGGCCGGTATCCCATGCCCATCGAAATATGACGGGCGGCATCCTTGAGCGCTTCCAGAATCCTTGGCATGGTGTGCGGGCTGACCTGCTGTGTCGTACCGCTCAAGCCCAGGGCGGCTTCGATGGAGCCGCGCTCGTCGAAAATCGGGGCGCCGACACAGCGCGCGCCCAAGTTGTTCTCCTCGTCATCGACGGCGTAGCCCTGCGTGCGCACCTTTTCCAGTTCCTTGAGCAGACGCGGCAGGGCGGTAATGGTTTTGGGCGTGCGCTTTTCCATGCCGCTCTTACGCAGAATGTCTTCCAGTTGCTCTTGCGGAATATACGCGACAATCGCCTTGCCCACGCTGGTAGCGTGCACGCGCATGCGGCGTCCGACCCAGGTATCCATGCGAATGAAGCCCTCGGGTTCCACCTTCTCAATGTAAACCGCCTCCGGGCCATCCAGAACGGCTAAATGGCAGGTAAGGCCGGTTTGTTGCGTGAGGTGGCGCATGATGGGCAAGGCCACTCCGCGAACGTCCCGTCCGCCGAGCGCTCCCCGGCTCAGGCTTAGAACCTTTAGCCCGACGCGGTACTTTCCCGATTCAGCATCGCGGGTGACATAGCCCTGCGTCTCCAAGCGTGCGCAGGATGTAGCTGGCGGAACTCTTTGGAATATTGAGCTTACGGCTGATTTCGGCGTTGCTCAGGCCATCGGAGGCCTGGGCGACCGCTTCCAGCATGGCCAGAGCGCGTTCCACAGCGGCGGAGGGAGAATCGGACGAAGCCGGCATAACTCTGTATAAGAATATCGCAAAAACCGTATATGGCCAATTAAATGAATGTATGTTCATTATATTGAACAATGGGCTTGACCGGGCATGGGAGCTGACGTAGGCTTCGCCAGTATAGTGAATGTATGTTCACTATATTGAACACATTATTTACATCTGGAGAGAATACGAATGCCCGCCAAAGAAAACGGAAACCGGAACAAAACCCATTACCCCTCAATGAGTGAAGAAGAAAAGACAGTGCAGCGTGAGCTGGCGATCGAGTGCATGAACTATGAGTGGGCGACCAACCCGCGATGGAGGGGCATCGAGCGTCCCTATACGGCAGAAGACGTGCTGCGGCTGCGCGGCTCCATTCAGATTGAGCACACGCTGGCTCGTTTGGGCGCCGAGCGGCTTTGGGAACTGTTGCAGACCGAGCCTTACGTCAACTCGCTGGGCGCGATGACCGGCAACCAGGCGGTGCAGCAGGTGCAGGCGGGCCTGAAGTCAATTTATGTAAGCGGGTGGCAAGTGGCGGCGGATGCCAATAATGCAGGCCAGATGTATCCCGACCAGAGTTTGTATCCGGCGGACAGCGTTCCCAACCTTTGCCGCCGCATCAACAGTGCGTTGCAGCGGGCCGATCAGGTCCATCATGCGGAGGGAAAAGTGGCTCCGGGGCAAACCTGGTTTGCGCCGCTGGTGGCCGACGCGGAAGCCGGCTTCGGCGGCACGCTGAATGCGTTCGAGCTGATGAAGGGAATGATCGAGGCCGGCGCAGCTTGTGTGCACTTCGAAGATCAGCTTTCGTCCGCAAAGAAGTGCGGACACCTCGGCGGCAAGGTGCTGGTTTCGACCACAGAGGCGGTGCAGAAATTGGTGGCGGCACGGCTGGCGGCCGACGTGATGGGCGTACCTACGCTGATCATGGCGCGTACTGACGCCGACAGCGCGCACTTGCTGACCAGCGACATCGATCCGCGCGACCACGTTTTCTGCACTGGCGAACGCACCTCGGAAGGTTTCTTCCGGATTCGGGGCGGACTCCAGTCGGCCATCGCGCGTGGCCTGGCTTATGCGCCTTATACCGATATGATCTGGTGCGAGACTTCGCATCCCGATCTGGAAGAGGCGCGGCAATTCGCTGAGGCTATTCACGCCAAGTATCCGGGAAAGATTCTGGCCTACAACTGCTCGCCCAGCTTCAACTGGCGGAAGAATCTGGACGAGGCGACCATCGCCAAATTCCAGCCGGAACTGGCGCGCATGGGTTACAAGTATCAGTTCGTGACTCTGGCTGGCTTCCACGCGCTCAACCTCAGCATGTTTGAGCTGGCGCGCGGATACAAACTTGCGGGCATGACAGCGTACTCTCGCCTGCAGGAAAAAGAATTCAGCCGCGAAACTCAGTATGGATACGAAGCGGTGAAGCATCAGCGCTTCGTGGGCACGGGATACTTCGACCAAGTGCAGCAGGTGATCACGGGCGGGCTGGCGTCGACCATGGCGCTGGCTGGATCGACGGAAGCCGAACAGTTCAGCGGAATCAAACCCTTGCTTCATCCTGAGCACGGTCCCGATGCTGGGTGCCAGCCGATCTTGGGCGACTGCCCGCATGTGCCGGTTCAGATTGAGCATGGGCCCGAGGAGATGTTGCTGCCGTCTGGGGACTGAACCACTGGCAAGTTGCGACTGTGAAAGAGAGAAGGGCCGATCTGGCAAGATCGGCCCTTTTTTCTTGGACTCCGTTCGTAACCTTGATTCTCCTTGTCTTCAGGTGTTTAGTGGGCGCATGGGATCCACAGCGAGGGGCTTGCCCAAGCGAAGACCGAAGCGCTGGCTGAAAAGGCTGGTCTGGGCAGTATTATCTCTCGCTTTAACCCTCGGCATCGTGCACGCATGGCTGTTCATCCACATCGTCCATCCGAGATTAATTCGCGTGGTAGACGCGATGTCAGGTAAACCTATCCCAGGGTTGAAGATCTGTTTGCAAAGCTTCGCTCGCGGATGGGGAGAAACGATCCTAACTAACTCGGTATCGACCTCAAACGGGGAAGGCTTTGTCTTCTTCTGGCCCTCTTTCGATAACGTTCCGTTTCTGAGCAAGTGGTATGGATACTCGATCGATATAACCGATCCCACAACAGCTGTTCTTTCTCCCTGCGAATCTCTCAGCGATCCGGATTTCGGCCAGCGCCAGTTCTCTGAGCGGATCGGTCACAGCCGGGCCGATGGCACGGAACATTTTCCGCTGCTGCTCGACGCGCGACTAGAACGCCCTCGCTTCGGAGCCTATGGGGGCGCCTATGGGGCCCTGCCTGGCGCCGCCCGGACTCTGGCTGGTATACGAGAGTCGAGCTCGTTCCAATAATGACTACTCCAGATCGGTGTACGCAGGTGTGCATGCTCAGATGCGCAACAACTGCACGCAGCTCAACACCATGGCCATGTCTGCGCTGCAGGAGGAACTCCTCCCCGGTTTCGTCGGAGGCATGAACAGGGAGGTCGTTCACCTGCTGGAGGCCTCTGACGGCACTTATCGCTTGGGATACTCAGCCGTCTACAGCAATCGAGGCTCCCCGACGTGGTATACACCCGTTATGGTCGAGAAATTTGCCGACGCTCCGAGTGCAATTGCACACATGGCGGACTTTTCTCGCGCGATCCCTAACTATGACCAGGCAGCAGTAACGGAGGACGAAGTCGCCCCCGGTCAGAAGATCAAGCGGATCACGACAGTGTCACATGGGCCGGTCGGCGCGGTCTCCTATGCCTTCTGGATCAGCGAAAACCGACTGATTATGATTACCTTCATACCGCGATCATCTTCAGCCCAAGACTTCTATAATCGGGGCTTCCTGCTGAATTGGCTCCGCCACGATCCCAGCACCCTGAATTCGCTCGACGCGGCTCACCAGCCGATTATCCAAAGGGTGCAATGATCTAAAATATGTTGTAGACATGGTGAATCAACGTAGACTTCTGGCGCTGGCACTGGTACTTTGCGTCGCCGGGGCTTTTGCGAAGGAGAAGAAAAAGGCAGTTCCCACTCTTCGCCCGGTTGGATTCAGCTTTCGCACTTTCGCCACTCCCACGGACTATAACTGGCGCGGCTCGAAGGAGCAGGTCTTAGGCGGCGTGGTGTGGTATCCCGCGGAATCTGGAACCGAGGCCAAAGAACTGTTTGTCGGCCCGCCGGGCGCACCACTGTTCTCCGCCGGCCGTGCCGCGAAGGATGCCACGCTTGCGCCCAGCTTTGCAAAGTATCCGCTGGTTGCCCTCTCGCACGGAACTGGAGGGAGCGCGATGCAAATGGCGTGGCTGGGAACCTACCTCGCCGCCCGCGGCTACGTCGTGGTCGCAGTCAATCACCCCGGCAACAACGCAGTGACTGGATACACCACGCAAGGGTTTATCGAGGGCTGGGAGCGGGCAAAGGACATCACCACCGCGATCAGCGACCTGCTTACCGACCCGCGGTTTGGGGAGCACATTGACGCCACGCGCATCGGAGCAGCCGGTTTTTCTTACGGCGGGTACACCATGATGGAGCTTGCCGGCGCGACCACCGATTTCAGCAAAGTTCTGGCCTGGTGTGACCAGGTTAAGAACGCCTGCAACCCGCCCGAGATGCCGGATTTAATGGACAAGTTCAAAACGATTGAGCACCAGGCTGACGTGCAGAACGCCATTCACGAATCCGGCGAGTCTTATCGCGATCCACGCATTCGAGCTGTTTTCGCGATAGCCCCGGCAGTTGCGCGGGCTTTCGTGCCAGAGAGCCTGCAAACGATTTCGATTCCAGTCGAAATCGTGGCGGGCGCGAGCGATCCAATCGCGCCCCCCGCAGAGAATGCACAATTCTTTGCGGAAAATATTAAAGGAGCCGAGCTCACGATTCTGCCCGGAGGCGTGGGGCATTACACGTTTCTCGATGTCGGCACGGACGCCGGCAAGAAGGAGGTTCCGCAGCTTTTTGTAGACAATGAAGGCGTCGACCGGGAATCGGTTCATCTTCAAGTTGCGGAGATGGCGGCTGATTTTTTTGATCGCGAGCTGGCGCCGCTGAAAGCCCATGCCAAGAAACGCTGAGGTAATGTATCAGTTTGACTACGTGCCGAAACCGGCAAAGCGCGGCCCATACAGGAAATCAACGGCGTAGAATAGGGGAGCATGGCCTACCCAGCGTTCTGGCTCATCTTGGTCGGCGGCAAAGCGGCCCTCATGTACGGGGTTTGCAGACTTGCAAAAGCCCAAGGGAGATCACCTTGGCTTCCGCTCATTGCAAGCATATTCTGCGCTAGCATCGTGTTCTTTGCACTCTTCATCAAAGAACGCGCGGAACACTTTACGAGTGCACAAAATTCAAACTGATACATTACCAACGCTGAGCCCCAACAGCGATCCTTGCACTGGGTTTGCTATAATCAAGACTCGCCCCGATGGCGTCGTTTCACATTCGTGCGGAAGTGGTGGAACTGGCAGACACACCATCTACCCGCATCGCTTTAGCAATTCTTTACAAACTTTTGATAATAAACCTTCTACCTTTCGCCTCAAACACTTCCGGTAATCCTCCTCGGAACGGCCAGTAGTCCCCAGTAAGCCACAGATGCAGGCAGTCGGTGCAAAATCCGGTGCAGGAAAAGCGATCTCAAACGCCCG
Organism: uncultured Acidobacteriaceae bacterium; assembly: GCA_963702775.1. GTDB lineage: Bacteria > Acidobacteriota > Terriglobia > Terriglobales > Acidobacteriaceae > Sulfotelmatobacter. The sequence goes on along the minus strand of CAVPDX010000004.1, from coordinate 1,517,083 downwards.
TGCCTTAAAAGGATCGCCAACACAATTACAAACAACAACTTGCACGTCCAGCTTACTCCATGCACGACACAACAAAATCAATGAGATGCCAACAAGACATCGGTCTGGGTGCCCGGAATCCGGCCTCCGGAGAGGTAGGAAATGGCTCCGTCGACTGCTGCATTGCAGACGGCGGAAACCAGAAGTCAAATTTATATACGGGAAAAGAGTGTTCAGAGAGGGGATTTAAGAGTCTCCGACCCCCTGGTCCCGAACTTGGGATTGGCGAGTCGTACTGAATGATTTCAATCTTTTACAGTGGTGCTTCAACCGTCTCATTCCTGCTCAATCACGCCATTCTGGGATGAATGTAAGTCCTCGAATGGCAGTCCCAGGAAACTCTGGCCCCGAACCCCCTGTGCTCTACCGCGTCAGGCAGCTTACCGTTGCGCCATTTGGCGTTACGCTAATCAGAGTAAGAAATGCGCTTGCTTATTACGCCGTTTAGCGTTACGCTAATGAGCGTAATATGGCGTCGCAAGAAAATCCGTTCGTTTTTGGCGAAATCATCGACGACGCGAATTTCGTCAACCGGACTGATGAACTCAGCCAACTTGTGCGAGACTTGGCAGATAGCCAGAAAGTGTTCTTGTTGTCTCCGAGACGCTTCGGGAAGAGTTCGCTAGTTGCTCTGGCCCTCCTCAAACTAAAGAAGAGACACATTCATACCGTCAGCTTGACGGTGAGCAGCTACTCCAGCTACGCCCAGTTTCTAGAAAAGTTCGCTGAGAAGGTCTTGCGCGCTGCCGGTCCCTGGGAGCGGGTCAAAGATTGGGTTACGCGATTTGGTCGGCAGGTCAAGCCCGACGTCAACTACAACATGACGACGGGGGAGATCACTTTGTCCCTAGGTAAGGGGGCAGGGTTCGATCCCGCGCCGATCGCACCGGACGTTTTTGCCTTGCCTGGAGAATTGACCAAGAACGCAGGATTTCGCATGGCGATATGCCTTGATGAATTTCAGCAGATTTCCCAATTCAACGGAGGCTCCGTCGAAAATGCCATACGCAACCAGGTTCAGGAGCAAAGGGAGGTCGGCTATGTTTTCGCGGGATCCCAACCGTCATTGATGGAGGAAATGCTTTCTGCTAAACGTCCCTTTCATAAAGCCGGTCCACAGATGTTCCTAGACAAGATTCCGGCGAAAGACTGGAAGGACTTTATCACGCGCCATTTTCGCAAGAGGAGCAGGACACTTGACGAGGAGGGTTTAGAGACCCTGCTGGCTTCCGCTGATTTAATTCCATATGATGTGCAGCGCATCGCTCACGAGCTGTGGGATTACGCGGAACTGAAGGACAAACGGCAACTCGATGTATCAGACGTGCAGTCCGTTATTGAAAGTCTGGTCACGAGCCAATCCACTTATTATGAGCTTCTCTGGGAACAACTGTCGGCCCGACAACGGGCAGCCCTACAGGCCATCGCTTACCGCGGGGCATCTGAGATTTACTCCCAAACCGTGCGCGAAGAGTTTCGTCTTGGGCCAGCGTCTTCTGTTCAGAAGGCTCTTCAGTCCCTGGATTCTAGAGACATCTTGGATCGGTACAAAAGCAACTATTTCTTCCTGGACCCGCTATTCCCTTCCTGGATTAGAAAAAAAGGTGCTTAGAAATCCACCTACGCCGTTTAGCGTAACCCCAAAAAGCGTAAAATGTTTCCGGCCCTGGCTGTCTGGACACAGGAGCGAACGAGGTCATCCGGGCAATGCGGACGCTCTGTGCCGCTGAGAAAGGGGACACGGAAACCTGCGAACAGATCGCTGCACGAGTAAGTCTCGATCCTGCCATTTTGGGCCAAACGAATTGTTTCTTACTTCATGGGACTGCGCTTGGGAAAATGCCAGCCGTACCTCCCGGTGCGTTCAGGCCCGTGTTCGACCCGGAAATGACGGCTATCGGGGCCACGTTACCATTGCTATTCGGTGCATACTCCGTAACTGAACTGTTGCATGCATTCACGACCCAAAGATCACCATTTGGATATATTGCAAGCCCATAGGGATTAGAGAGCCCGGTGTTAGAGCCGGATATCGTCGCGATTGGCGTGACATTACCACTGCTGCCTGCCGCATATTCGGTAATCGCGCCTGTGGTTCCAGGACAATTAGGCGGACCTTGGCTCTGATTCACGGCCCAAATATTGCCATTAGCTTCGATGGCTATCCCTCCAGGGTAGTTAAGTCCTGTGTTGCCCCCACTGATTGTGAGTACTGGGCTCACGTTACCGTTGCTGCCCGCTGCGAACTCAATAATGCTGGCGAGACTGCCAGCTTCAGGCTCGTTCGTGACCCAGATATTGCCGCTAGGATCAACAACGACACCCCCAGGAACGGTCAACCCCGTATTGGAGCCGGAAATCGTAGCTATAGGAGGAACGTTACCTTTGCTGCTGGCCGCGTACTCTGCGATGCTCCCCGACGCGTTCGCAACCCAGATGTTGCCGAGCGAATCGATCGCAAGGCCCACGGGTTCCAAAAGACCAGTCGTTGGTCCAGTGATAGTGGCGATGGGGGCTGTATTTCCATTGCTTCCAGGCGCGTACTCAGTAACGCTGGGAGTTCCGCCCACGGCGTAGTTTGTTACCCAAATATTCCCATTGCCATCAATCGCAACTCCCGAGGGTATATCGAGCCCGCTGGTTATTCCCTGAATTGTGGCAATCGGCGAAACATTTCCGTTTGCTGATATCGCGTACTCAGTGATGCTGTAAGGGCCTGACGACGGTGCATTGGCCACGAAAATTCCCGGCACTACCAGTGAGACGTTAACAGTTGTCGTGCTACCGCTGCTGACCGACAGATTTAGTTGTCCGCCTTGAACATATCCCGGCTGTGTGACCGACAGATTACACGACAGGCTCGGGGTGACGTTCGTAAAGCTGTACGTCCCATTCGCTGTTGTAACGGATGGATTGGTAGGCGTTGTCGATGCGCATGCTCCGTAAAGGAGAACCTGGGCTCCTTGCAACGGCAGTCCAGTGGCAGATGCCGTGACTGTACCGCTGACCGTTCCGGGTTGGGGCGGGGACTGAGGGCCGCACGAAGGTGGGCCCAGGGGATGGACGGTTTCCAAATCGTCAAGGATCAGGTCGATTCCCGGTATCGAATGGTTCACACCACATACGTTGAACAAATCTGTGAGGCAATAACCCATCTGCGGCGACGCATACGCCGCGACTTGGGTCTCGCCGAATGTTATCTCTGCCGTATTTATCGCACCGATACCATCAAGAGCAACTTCAGCTACGGCTATTACACCGGCGATTTCCTCTTGCCCCAAGAGGAGAGCTACTGTGGCGGAGTCCGTCAGCGCAGCATCCTCAGCTTGGTCTGTAAGGAGGTCTGTGGTCCAGTCGGCAGCTAGCTGTATACCAATGTCTTGGAGTTCCATTTGATTGCAGGACATCAGATTTTGCTCTACGAACTGCCACATCGCGCCAGTAAGCGCTGCACACTGAGACGGTATTAACTGGCCGCTTGCCTCGATCCCGGCGATGCAGGCGCTAATCTCGTTGATTCCATTCAACAAGGGAGCGAGGGACACGGAAATAACGGAACCCAGAGAACCCTGGAGGAAAAAAATTCTTGGTGTGTATTGTCTAGTTGGGTCCACTACGACCAGTCCGTATTGACTCCCTTGCTGCACCAGAGTGACGTTCATTCCAGCCAGTGGCAATTGCGAGGCGATGTCGCTGAGATTGACGGTCAGCGAAGGGCTAGAGAATGTTGCGTTGCCGTCGCCGTCCGTACTAGACGTCTGATAAGTCGTTGGCGGTAGAGTCACCGTCAGCATGAAATTGCCGGATTTTGAAGAATCTTGCACACTGGTTGCTGTTACAGTCACGTTCGGAGGATAGGGCACAGTTGCAGGAGCGCTGTAAAGCCCGTTCACACTGATCGTGCCTCCACCCGAAACGCCCCAGGTCACAGAACTGTTGTAGTTCCCGGTTCCGCCAACTGCGGGCGTACACTGCGAGGTTTCATTGACCTGAACCTGCGCCGGAACGCAGCTAACAGTGACCGACGTGATACTCGATGGCGAGGATACGGTAAGCGCAAAGCTCCCGGACTTTGTGGTGTCCTGCACGCTGGTCGCTGTGACAGTGACCATTGGAGGATTGGGAGCCGTTGCGGGCGCAGTATAAACTCCGTTCGAGCTGATCGTCCCTCCGCCAGAAACGCTCCAAGTCACAGAATTGTTGTAGCTGCCGGTCCCGGCAACGGTAGGCGTGCACTGCGAGGTTGCGTTGACCGCAACTTGCTCCGGCGTGCAACTAACAGTGACCGCCGTGACTGCCGAAGCGGGTGCCGAAGACGAAGTAACTGTCCCGCCGCCACATGCGATCAAAAGCAGGAGTGAAAACACTGCGATTGCAAGAGCAGTTCGAGCGCAGGCGTTGTGGCCAACCTTCTTGTCTAGCCAAAAGGACCACGATGATCTTGTTGTTTTCATAAGAGGCCTTCCTTAAGCGGTCTCTCAACGGAGTTTTTTCGGTTTCCTACTTCTAGTAGGTGGCCGAAATTCTTGCGATTTTGAGTTCTAAAATGTCCTTCTCGTCATTCCAACGTCCGTGCCCAGTCGAGTTCGTTCCCAGAGGCCAACCCTACGTTTGCTTCCTCTAAAATTTCCAAATGTTGCTGCCCGTAAAGTTGGACACCCAGACGTTAGCCCCGTCAAAGGCCACGCCCCAAGGGTTACCGGACACCGAGAACGTTCCCAACACCTTGCCGTTACTGGCTTGCAACTTGGTTACGGTGTGGCTGTTTTGACTGGCCACCCAAACATTGGCGCCATCAAATGCAACTCCAGAGGCACCATTGCCCACAGCAACCGTACGAAGGACGTAGCCATTTAGTGCAAGTTCCGTGACGTTGCCGCCGCCATTCGCCACCCAAATGTGAGCCCCATCAAAAGCGATGCCGAAGGGGCCATTCCCCACAGAAAATGTTCCCAGTACCGTGCCGTCGCTCGCCCGCAGCTTGGTCACCGAGCTGTCTCCGCGATTGGTTACCCATATGTTGGCTCCATCAAAAGCCAAGCATTCCGGCGAGGTACCCACGGTGTACGTGCCCAACAAGGCGCCATCGCTGGCACGCAGCTTGGTCACCGTGTTGCCAGCAGCGTTCAAGCCGGAGTTTGCGACCCAGACATTGGCTCCGTCGAATGCCACGCCGCGGGGACCGTTACTCACCGTCACTGGTGGAAATGGGGGTTGACCAGTGATCGCACTCAATACTGTTACCGTATTGCCTCTGCCGTTGAATCCATAATTTGCTACCCAGATGTTGGCACCATCGAAGGTTATTCCTACGGGATAGCTTCCAGTACTGAACGTGCCTAGCACCGTGCCGTTTTTCGGTTGCACCTTTGTCACTGTGTTACTGCTGTTATTGCTCACCCAAAGATGAGCTCCGTCGAAAGCCACGCCCGTAGGTTGGGCGCCTACGCGAACGGTCGTCGTGGTAATGGTGGGCGCTCCGTCCGAGTTAGAGGCTGTGGTGTCGCCGGATTCAAGCGAGACATAGGCCGTCCAGTTACCCAAGTTGTCCGGAAAGAAATTGTCGTTCACACCGAGATACAGCCGGCCCTCCCCAGAAGCCCGGAAGCGTGCCGTAGACCCAACCCCGAAGATAGGCCCTGAAAGCCGGATTCGACCGATCAAGGAGTGGCAGGAGAGATCTGCGTCGGGGAATGTCCAGCGATGAATTTCCACGCCCAGATGGTGACAATCCACGCCATCGCCATCAGGGCCACCGAGAGGTCCGCCTACCGAGAACCGAATGCCGCCGCTTGCATCGATCGAAAGCAAGTCCCCTGCTTTGACATCGACTCCCGTGTCGGTCCAAGGTTGCGACCCAGGCACGTTGATCTCGTTAGCTGCTTTCTTGTTGGTGACTGTCGCCGAACTAACAGCAGAGCCTTCGTCTGCCGAACTTGACGCACTTTCAGAAATCCGGCTCCTATACAAGGGGATCAGAATTCGTGCACAATCAGTTGAACCATCATCCTCATGTGAAATCACCTGAAGCACGTAGTTCTGCTTTGTGTTGGCGTACACATGAGATTGAGGAAACCAACCCTGAGTAATGCTCCCGTCACCCCAATTCCAAGTAAAGGGGGTCGCGATCGGTCGCCGTTGATCAATTCCGTTGACGTTTGCGAACCCAGCGGTCTGATCCAAACTGGTGATCATTAAGGACAGCTGTCCGCTAGCTCCCTGTCTTTTGCACGTCTGAAAATCCTGACCCTCGCCGCCAGCGGTCAACTCGTACGTTGCAGGGCCTGCGCCAGTCTGCGCATTCCAGACCTTAACCTTGATTTCGTCTCCGGCGTTCAGCGTGCGGTTGCCTTTCCCGTATGCCCCGCTGAATCCGCTCACTTCAATCTCCGCATCCGTCCAGCGGGACACGCTTAGCACGACATCCGTGTAGGTGTTGTTCCAGTACCGACGCCCTGCCACCCAGTTCGCGGTCTTGTCTGAGATCAGAAGGTAAGCTGTGGACTGGTCCACGAAGGGGGGATGAATGCCGAAGCCTTGTCCTTTGATAATGATAGTCTGGTCCGCCCGCGTGGTCATCGGCGTCACGGACGTGAGGCTCGGCGCGACGAGATCCTGGCCCGCGCCGACGACGGTTAACTCGTACGTCGCAGGGCCAGCGCCCGTTTGCGCATTCCAGACCTCAACCTTGATTTGATCCCCACCGTTCAGGGTCCAGGCGTATCTTCCGTATTGCCCATCGAATCCGGTCACCTCAATCTCCGTATCCGTCCAGCGCCCAACTCTCAGATCGACGTATGAAAAGCCGCCCGGCGGGGCTGGGAAGAACTCACGCCGCGCTGTCCAGATCCCGGTCTCGTTCACAATATCCAAGTAAGAGTCCAAGTCAGTGGGATGCGCGCCGAAGCCTTGTCCTTTAATGATGATCGTCTGGTCCCCGCGTGGGTAGACTGGCGTCACTGACGTGATGTGCGGCGGGATGAGGTCCTTGCTTGTACCAGCGACGGTCAACTCGTACCGGGCGGGGCCGGCGCCAGTCTGTGCGTTCCAGACGTCGATAGAGACCTGGTCACCCGCGTGAAACGGGCATCGCTGGGAAGGCCAGCTAAATCCAGTCACCTCAATTTCGCTATCCGTCCAGCGTGCCACTCGAAGCGGGCCCCCTCCGCCTTTGCCTGGGGTCGGGTCTTCCCCACAGCCCCGACCGGGCCCCAAGTCATTGATCACGATGCGCCCCTCGTTCGGATCGGTGGACTGGCCGTAACTTCCGAAGTGCCGTCCTTTGATAGAGATGGTATCGGTGACGCCTGCGACAAGCGGTGTAACGGACGTGATGGCTGTGGCGGTGCCTTCACACGAAACGTCGAATGTGGTAACAACGCCGTGCCCATCACGCATGAAGCCACGACGTGTTCCAAAGATTTCTTCGTAGAAATTGCCCACGACCATCCCGCCGGAAAGGTTCGCGCAGAGGGGTCCTCGAAAACGATCTATGTCAAGTTGCATTGCGTCGATTGGCGCAGAAACGGCAAGGTCTTTGCGAGTGGGATAACAAGCTGTAACTTCCTCCCTCCCGTGAGGTCCGGCGACTAAGCCAAATTTGCTAACGGATTGTGCCTGGGTAGCTCCGCTGCCCGGCGAATCGAAGGTCGTGATCGTTCCGTCGGAGTCGCGCAGGAAGCCGTGCTCGTCTCCAGCACCATAAAAGTGCCTCCGCGCGTCCGCCGGATTTTTGTGGTAGGTTCCGGTAATCTTGCCGGAGTCGCTAATGCTTTGCGGCTCTGTGCCACCGCTATTCTCAACATCGAACGTGGTAAAGCCGCCGAGCTTGTCCCAGATGAAGCCATGCCTTAGGTTCTGCGCGTCAATGAAATAGCCGGTAATCACGCCGGCGTCGTTCACACCCGTCGCAAGTGTGCCTTGTCCTGACCTGAGTTCCGGGTGTCCTATAACGGCTGGACCCATTTCTGCACCTGCGCCAGGCGCGTCCAATGTCGTAAATGCGCGATTTGGGTTGCGCAGAAAACCGTGGTGCATGCGCTTTGCGTCAATGTAATACCCGACGATCAAGCCGGCATTGCTGATATCGGAGACGAATGTGCTCCTCGCCTCTGGAGCCTCGAAGACCGTCACGCGGCCGCGTGCGTCGCGAACAAAGCCGTGCGCTACTTTTATCGAGTCGATGCAATATCCTGCGACTTCGCCGCGCTTGTTAATGGCCGTGGGAAACGTCCCTTTAGGTACTGGCAGGGGAATTGCCGCACTGCGAAGCGACACGCATGGCACTAGCGCCAATGCGACCAGCGCAGCCATCATCAAGCTTGAAACCAGTGTTGATTTTCTCCCGAATTCAGGGCTGAAAACCGATTCCGCGCCGGCCATGGTTCTCAATCTCCTTTTTGCGGCGACTTCAATAGCAAGAACGCGGTGCCCGCAAGAATTCCATAAAGTTCGTGAAATTTCTCCGTTATCGGATCACACGTGCCGGAATTGAAGAAATCCGGTGACGAGAACCAGGTCCACGAAGGGCGATCATGGACGATTTAGGTCTCACCGAAGGCATCTGCGCGATTTTCGCCCCCGGCCCATTCGGCAACATGCCAGTAGTTACCCTGGAGGTGGGTGTAGAATGTGCTCGTTCTCGCGAGTTCGCCAGATGGCGTAAAGCACAGTCGGGAAAGGATTTGGTGGGCCTGCCGAACCCTCGAAGAAAATTTATGAAATTTTAGGATTTCGCACGTTATGTCGTTGGGAGCTAGTGCGCAAACCGATGTTCCAGATGAAGAACTCGTTCGCCTGTTTCAGTCCTCGGCCGATGGGAACGTTTTCGCGGAACTGTTCGAGCGACACCGTAGGCACATCTATTCTGCGTGCCGGGGCTTCTTTTGTGATGGCAGTTTTGCCGAAGATGCCACGCAGGAAACATTTCTCCGCGCCTATCAAAACATGCACCGTTTTCACGATGGAAATTTCTGCGCCTGGCTGTTGCGGATTGCGAAAAATGTCTGCATCGATCAATTCCGTAAGCATCGACCTGAAGTGGCAGTAGAGGAGTCGCAGATGGAGACACTACCTGGCCGACCTGCATTCGATGAGAAGAATGCCGATTTGCGGATCGCCGCGGAGAGGGTGCGCAACGAAATGCAAGCCCTCAGTGCAGAACAACGCCAGTGCTTGGAGATGGCAATCGAAGGTTATTCCTACGAGGAGACGGCAAACCGCACCGGACTGTCGATCAAAGCCGTAAAGTCGCACATCCAGAATGGCCGCCGGATGCTGTGGTTGAAGATGGAAAAGATATTGACCCAACTCAGATGATGGAGTGGAGAGAAGACAATTTTCTGGAGAGGCTGATGCCTCTACTGCCTAGCAAACGCATGACACCACGGGAATCCTGCCCCGACGCTAGGTTCCTGTGCGCGCTCGCGGAAGCTCGTTCGACTGGGTCTGACCGCGACGACGTCGCCACGCACGTGACTGAGTGCCCTGAGTGCCGCGAACTGTATTCTAGGCTGCTGGCATTCGCGCAGCCGCCCGTTCCACTGTCGGAAGAGGAGTGGGCCGGCACCGAGAAACGCCTCGGGAATTGGATGGAAGCGTTTCTTCGCGCGGAAGAGAGTCGTACTCGCCAGCAAGCTGCCATGCGTCCTGTAAGTGTTTCGAGCGCCCGGAAGTGGCTCGGGTTCTCGATGCCCCAATGGGCCGCCAGTGTCGCCACGCTCGCCATTGCTGCCATAGCGCTTGCTTTCTTCATTCATAGTCCCGTGAGAAACCGCCCCGTTGAGGTTGCGGTCCAGAAATCACCTGTTGCGCCGCAAGTACCCACAGTTCCTAATCCGTCGGGCACGGAGGCTCCGGCAAACGCGGGCCCGCAAAAAGAGCTAACAACCATTCCAGAAACGCACTCAGAGATCCAAGGTCCCAAAACACCACCTGCTGAATCGTTGTATCCCACGCCTGCACGGCCACCACTTTCTCCATTACCGAAATTAACACCCGAACCAAAATTCCCCCCTGCCGTCCTATCACCAGAGGTGAAGCAGGCGATAGCCGAAGAACTGCAAGCAGAAATCGGGGCTGAGAGGGATGCGACAACGAGTCCGCAGCTTGCATCAGTTTCCAATGACCGCCAGGTTCCCCCCGTGCTCGCTCCAGGACGTCGCACCTTCATCGTTTCGCACACTGTCGGCGGTCAGACTGAAAACGGCCAGGAATGCGGGTTGGCCTCAGGGGATGTGATCGCGCGTATTGGCGATGTCCCCGACGCCAACGAGAAGGTGAAAATGCTCGTCACCAGCAGCGAGACAAACGATTGTCCATCTGGGACCGTCCTTGCGATCACCGTTCAGGACCTTCAAGACATGTACAACGATTTTCAAGAGAAACTGGATACCGGTCTGAAGATGCTCGCAGACAACGAGGGCAAGAATGGCTTGCCATACGGTCCCACAGCTGACGCGCATTTGAATCCCGAAGGTTCAGCGGCGCCGGACTTGGATGCTGCAGCCGACTTGCGGCAACAACAAATTGAGGCTAACAACAAAGAGGATGAAGTTAAACAAGCAAACGGCAGTGTTGCCCCCTCGGCCTTCCACAGAAACCAGCGACTTCCAGCGGCTCCTTTTCTTTTGGAACGTACCGCCGTGAACTCCGACGCAATCTTCCAGACCCGGCCAACAGGATCAGGCGAGTTGCACTTAGCGGCGTGGAGCCAGAATAGCCGTCAATCCGAACCACACTCCCAGCAGAGTTCTCGCTCGACGCCCCCCGCTCCGACCAAACCACCCGCAGCGCCTGCGGCGAGACCTGCAAATCCGCATCCGTCGGCAATGCCGCATCAACCGGTGCCAAAGCCGTCAAATCCAGCCAATGGTAAGGCTACCGTTCCCGCACAGACTCGGAAGCTCCCGTCCCCGCATATGGGCGCACTACCCACCAATAGAGCCGGTAGCCTAAGTCGAGGTGCGGGGATCAGCCGTTCGACTAATGGCATAGTGAGGGAGTTGCACACGAGGAGTGGTGCCGAAGCAATATTTGGCCCGAGCGGCAAGATCACTTCGATTGCGTTTGGCGGAACGACGATCCGCTACGCGCCAAACGGCGTGCGCCGCGTCGAGACCCTCCGAAGGGACGGAACAAGAGTCGTTAGCATAGGCCGAAACCGCGGCTTCGTCGAGTATCCTTTCACCCAGCGCGGCGGACGCTTCTACGTCAGTAGAACACACGTCGTCAACGGTCATTCATACGCGCGTGTGTACACCCGATATCGCTACCGCGCCGGGTATCTCTATGACTACGTGCCTGCTTATTCCTACGCTCCCGCATTCTACGGTTGGGCCTATAACTCGTGGGCAGCTCCCATATATTACCGGGGATGGAATTGGAACGCGGAGCCCTGGTACGGGCATTACCGATACTACTTTGTTCCTTTGCCTTTCTATGCGTCTCCCGCCCTGTGGCTCACGGATTTCCTGTTCGCAGAAAATTTGAAGACCGCTTACGAAGCTCAGGAAGAACTTAATAGATCCGCCATCTCAGGACAGTCGTCCCCAGCACCTCGTATTCTCCCGAACGTCCCTGCCCTTGATTCACGCTGGTCCCTTATTGACCAAGTAACTGCATTATTTCCACGGGCCGCGTCGCGACCAGAACCAAGAAATTATTGGGAGTTATATGGAATTTTTGCGGACCCCACGTTGTTAGTATTGAGACCACTGGCAAGCGCAGCAAATTTTGGGAAGACAGCCGACGCTTAACCACGCCGACAATTGAGGGACGTAATGGCAACAGATTGACACCAAAGGAGACAACACAATGAGTCAGCCTCAATCCGTTTTCGGTTCAGAATTTGGGAAAAAGGCAATCCGAGTCGCAATCACCGTCGTTGGACTATTGATCTTGCGCGCGATCCTTGGGGCTCTCCCGATGCTGGCCAACGCTTCAGCGATCGGAAGCTCGCTGGTGACTCCTCTCGTTATTGCTGACGCGATCGTCGACACGCTGCTTCTCGTAGTCCTTTTGCAGTTCGGCGTAGCGACCGGACGATCACTCGGCGAAAAGTCAACACGATTCCCCGACGTCGGCAGAATCATATCGCTCGCCACGCTCGTCGTCGTGCTTTTGATCGCTTACCGCCAGTATGAGACGCCCGTGGCATGTTTATTGGTCTCGCCTGCCGACCTGACCAAGCTTGGACAAACTGCCCAATCGGTGAACCTTGACCAAATCGCGCCGGGTTTCTCCCAAATGCTCCAAGGCATTGCCAGGGCAGAGGTCAAGATGGTGACCGGTACGACTCTCGCAGCATTTCAGAGTGCGGCCGTTATGGTGCTCAGACAACCCCCCGACATCTACGGTTGGGCATTCTTGATTCTTATTGCAATCCCCGTGGTCGGGATTGTCGTTCTGGTCTATCGCAACCTGGACGGGTTTACCGAAGCAATATTTCACGCGGCAAGCCCCTCTCCATCGACAAGCAGGCCGTCAACGGCCTCTCGTGCTGCCGCCGACGCACCCGCCGCAGTTCAGTGCACCGAGTGCGGTCAATCGATAGCTATCGGCACGAAATTCTGCCCCAATTGCGGAGCCGCGTCGAGCGCTCCTACGTCGATCGCTTCTGCTCGGAAGTTGTGCTCGTCCTGCGGCGCAGACAACCCAGCTACCGCAAGATTTTGCAGAGAATGCGGCAAGGCAGCATAGCTTAAGGATCACCATGCATGGGATGAACCTGTAGGAGACTTCAATGAATGGCTTTTGCACAAATTGCTCTGCCCCGCTTGAATCAGGCACGAAATTCTGCGGAGCATGTGGCAGTGCCGTCGAAGCCCCAACCGCTTCCCCAGAAAGTGCCACTCCGCCTCCTAGCCCGTTGCCCCCAATGAATCGTACTCCGCGATATCCTGCGTTGCGCGTTATTGCCTTCCTTCTCAAGATTCTCGCAGCGCTGACAGCAATCGGAGGGGTGATTACCGGCTTGTCAGCGGCCTCGATAACAAACTCTTTACCGAACTCGGCGGGAATCGGCGCTGCGGGATCTGCAATCGGCTGGATCATCTTCCTCGGCAGCCTGTGCTATGCCTTGTTTCTTTGGGCCTCAGCAGAAATGATCCACGTCCTGATTGACATTGAGGAAAACACCAGGCACAGCGCTGATTTCACCAGATAGATGACGTAAATCGAGGGCGTCGCGGAATTCGAAGTTGAGGCGATGACACACCGGGCCGCTTGATGGACGACGTACCGCCCGCACGAGTTATAAGGAGATACGCGAATGTTCTGCACCCAATGTGGTACACAAGTGAACGAAAAACAGAAATTCTGCACGAACTGCGGTGCCGACATCGAGCCAACTACATCTCGGATTTCTCCCTCGAATATGAGCGGTCGCACACCTCTGCCCGGAACAGCGGTCTGGCAATCCCCCTCCAAATCTAGTTCGCCTCCGGCCCTCGAAGCACTGTCCGAACAGCCTCCTGCTCCCTTTGTGCCAGCCTACGTCTCTAAACCGATGGCGAGTACGGTCGTTGCACCTCCGAAGATTGCCGCGGGGCCGCGAGAATCTGACAATAGGCTTGCCCGCAGGAAAGTTAGCCCATTGTTGCTGTGGGGCGGGATTGGTACTCTCGCTGTGGTCGCTGTTGTAACGGTCCTGTTGTTCTTGCATTCCCGCACTCAGCCACAAGCAGTATCCGATGCGGAAATTGAGAAATCCATTCAGGCGAAATTCGCCGCCGATCCAGACATAAGCAAGTGCACCGTTGAAGCCAGATCGCAAGCCGGCGTTGTTACACTCACGGGCCTCGTAAACAAACCTTCAGACAGGTCCACCGCCGACAGCATGGCTCGCCAGCAAGCGGGAGTGAAAACGGTCGTTGACAACTTGGTTTTGCCTACGACCGCCTCACAAGTCGGCACATCGGAACCAGTGGGCACACCCGTCTCCACGCCAAGTGACTCTACTGAACCTGCCCAATCGGGCTTAGTCAGAACCGTCTCGGTGCCAGGCACTCAACCGTGGACGGCAACCGGGATTTTCCTGAACGCTGGCGCTATCGTCCAAGTCTCCGCATCAGGCGGTGTCAGCTTCTCACGGGGATCGCAGCCAGCGCCACCTGCGGGTGATCCACCAGATTGCCTGACTGTTGCGAACGGACCGTATGGCTGGCGAGCCGCCCCTTATGTTGCAAACCAGCTTCCGTGTAGTTCTCTCCTAGGTCGTGTCGGAGAAAATGGCGTTGTCTTCTATGTTGGGGCAGGAACCACTTTCAGAGCGGCCACTCCGGGACAACTGTATCTCGGTGTTAACGACAACAATTTTGGGGACAACTCTGGATTTTGGAGTGCGGAAATCGCGGTAAAGACGAATCCGCCCTCGACCGCAGGCGCAGCGGTGAAGACGAATCCCCCCTCGACCGCAGGCGCAGCGGTGAAGACGAATCCCCCCTCGACCGCAGGCGCACAGCAAGCTTGGTTGGGCTTCGCCAACGGGAACGTCGCGCAGGACCGCGATGCCGAACTTCGCCGTAATTGCGGTGACTTCAAGCGCGTTTACGTGCCCGATAACGCGGGCAACAAGTTTACCGATCTTTGTGGATACGTGCGCAAGACATGCGAGAAAGTCTGCGATTGGCAAGGGAGCACACTTTCTTGCGATGCCGTTTCCCAGGGAGGCAATCGGGACGGTACCAGAATAGCCTTCTGTCGCTGAATGTAGCGATATGGACTAAATCAATCTGAGTCGTCGTGGAATTATCCAGAAAGGATACATTTTTTCTGTAGTCGAGGTCCCTATGCGTCCCCTAAGACTATTGCTAATTTCCGTCTCCTTTCTCTTTTGCGGAACCCTAGCTTCCCGCCCAGCTTACGGTCAGCAGAATTCCGGTGGCATTAAGGACAAGGTATGCAAGTTGACCGGAGTCTGTCCCCAGAACACACGCTCCCAAATTCCGGCGGCCCCATTTCAAGCTGTGACCACATCCATAAAGGACGCCTTCCCCATCGCCAACTGGCTTGACGATTACTCGCGGGTTATGCAGCCGCGTCCTACAACTTCGTTAAACGTCAATCCTGGCTACTACCGAATCACCGTCAGGAGTTATTGCTTGCACGCAGGCGCTTACGCTCCAACGCGGGGAGCAGCCTACCTGCTCTCCCCGCTCAAGGGAACACAAACCGGCTTAATCACGTCGATTCTGAAAAAATCTGAAGAGCACCCAGAAGTTGCGCAACAAGACGTTCAACGCCTCATCTGGGGAATCGAAGCAGGTGTTAAGTATTCACAATATCCCGCCGATTTTCGTAACCGTGTTGCGCCTCTGCTCTCTCAGCAGGATATCGTTTCCATGGACGAGGTCACTCTCCTGAGTTCGAAGCTCAATTCGCTCTCAGGATACGTTCCACAGGAGATCCAGCAGATCGGGGCTTACTTTAGCGAATTCCGTGGTATGCTCACGAACCCTTCGCTTTCCTACGCACAGCTTGAACAGTACGCGGTGAAAACTGGTGTCGCCCCTGTTGGTGCAGGCAGCAAAGACTACCCAATCGGTCAATGGGCGTACGCGAGAGACGGCTTCTACGTTCGAGAGGTCACCCATGCCGGCTACCAGAGCACCACGCTCGAAGTTTTGCGCCCAGCACCTTACTCCCTTGCACGCGATGGCCAGGGACGAGTCGAGCAGCTACGCTCTGGCAGCATTACAATGAAGATCTCTTATCAGAACCAGCCGAGCATTGTCCCCGTTACTGGTTCCCCTTCGGCTCATCAGTCGCAGGTGGCAAGCGTCGCGCTATTTGGACCAGCTGGTCAACCTGCGTCTGTCTCGCTTAAGTACCGACAGTTTCGCTCGACGCTCTCGATCAACGATGCAGCCGCAGCTCTCGGACGACTTGCCGCATACGGCACTGCTGTCGGTCGCCCTTTGGACATGCGCTCCCAAGGGGGGCGCGATTTCGCAGATTTAGCTTCCTTGGCAGCCGCGTTTTCTCCATCGACAACGATCATTGACGCCACGGGCGCAGACCCTAACCGCACTAGCGTAATAGAAACAGTTATGAATGCATGGGCCTATGCAGGCTGTACGCTGCTTGGCCAGTGTTCCTCTCTTTCAAGTGCGGAAACCACATCCTCAATGCCAACAGATCCCACTTCGCCATCCTGCCTTGAGCTTGCCGGTTTCGTGGAATCCCCTGCCAACACATCAATGCAGCGGCTCGCCCAAAGTGGGAATTGCACTCCGCAAAGCGGCTCCTCCACATCATCCGCGAGTTTAATCCTAAGGCTTGAGATACTCAACGGGCAGCTAATGGGATTCCAGAATGCCCTCTTGTGGGTTGACTGCGCCTTGCCCACTACAGAAGCGACTGGCGCCGCACTTGCTGGGGACGTTGTCGTCCAGGCGCTTCAACCCAGTCTGGAGCCGCAGTTCGCTGAAGCCGCGGGCGACTCGGCCTTCTTGATTGACATCGGAAAGGCAATCGGGGATTTAGTGACAAGTAGCGATCCCGTTGGGCTGTTTACGACTGCTGCCCCCCAAGCACTTCTACAAGCGTACGGATTCAGTTGCAACAATTATGACCCGGGTAAAGCTATCGTTTCTAATCTTCAGCATATAAGCGAGTCCATGACGACCGGGGGGAACTCATTCACATACACCGGGATAACGCCGGGTTCGATCTCTGTCAGTCAGGGGGCCGTCACAGCAGAGGCTCTGCTGAAGAGCGGATCTCAGAATAAGAAAGTCAGATTCCGATTGCATCTAGTCGGTTGTACAAACACCACAGATTGCCTATCGCAAGCTAGTGCGCCGCCCTCGCCGCTTTTGGCCTCGAAATCAATGCAGTCCAACTCGACCACGGACACACAAGCAAAAAAGAAATCCTCAGTGAACAGCTCAACTGTCCAGCCTCAGAAGCCGGTGGCTGATGAGGCCATCATCGAAAACATTAACAACAGACTTCTGGCCGACTCGACCTTGAAGTCGCGAGAGATTCTTGTCACGGCTCGGAACGGCACTGTGACGCTGGCTGGCAGCGTCCACACCCCGACAGAAAAGGACGCGGCAGAGCGCATCGCCAAATCCGAGAAGGGCGTACAACAGGTAAAGAACCAGCTTGTAGTATCACAGGTGGTTAGCTCAAACGGCACAGCAGCATTACCGCCAGGCACCACCAAACCCAGCATCCGCAGCGTTGATTTTCAAAACTTCCACTACACATCGAACTGCTTTGGCGAGAATGGGTCCGCCCAGGTCATTCACGTTTCCAAGGGGCAAGCAAACAATCAGGACGAAGAGTTCTGGGCCGACAAACCAGTGTACGGCGATCTTAAAGATGACGGTCAGGAGGACGCTGTCGTCGTGTTGAGCTGCCACCCATCCGGGATGAGCCCGAATGTCCTGTCTTCCGAGGTATTCATCTTCGAAATGTTAGAGAGCGGCCCAAAAGTCCTCGCGACCCTGCCATCATCGTATTGGAAAGGCGAGCGAGTAGCAGGCGCACAAGTCACCAATCACCAACTGGCGGTTGACTTTTTGGAGATGGGCGATGGCTCCCGAGCCTGCCCCGAATGGGTCGTCACCTCAAAGTTCCGTTGGAACAGCAACCGCTTCGTTAACGCAGGCGAAACTCGCAGGAAGAACAGTTGTTTCCAATAGGACAAATGTTTCAGTCGGATCAATATAACCCAACGCTCTTGAAGCTGTCTTTCAGAACGATTAGTCTAGCAGGCTGCGACGGCCCAGCATTGAAACAATTGCGGTGAAGCGAAGAGACATGTTCTGCCAGGAATGCGGAGCGCAACTACCAGTTGGCCAGAAATTCTGCACCAACTGCGGTTCGCGAACGGAAGCTGAAGCCGGATCACAACTATTGCCTGCGCAGCCGCCAAACTATACGCAGCGCGCAGACGTTCTGAACGCCGCGCAGCTAACCATAGAGTCCGGCCCACCTCTAGGGAGCCGGCCCACCACACCATCAGGTCAAATTTCCGCCCCAGCCAACCTTGTGCTCCCCCCGACATCGCACAAAAGACTTTTAAGTCCCGTTCTGTTGTGGACCGGGCTCGCGGCCCTCATACTCGGCACGATTGCCGTCAGTATTCTCGTGCTGACTCGTTCTTCCACTCCTTCTCGGCACGTTTCTGACTCCGAGATAATCAATTCCATCCGCTCCAAATTCGCCGCTGACCCCGGCCTCAGCAAATACACTCTCGACGTAAAATCCGTAAATGGAGTCGTAACCCTTACAGGACTTGTCAACAGCGATTCTGATAGGAAAATCGTCGTTCGGGTCGCCGCACAACAGGACGGAGTTAAGCAGGTCAACACCTACGGGCTCAATTTGAACAATTCCTCGACCGTTGGGCAGGGCAGCTCTGCCTCTTCAACCGGCTCTCAGTCTCCGAACTCTCGCTCAGGAGGGATTGCTTCCCCAAGCGGGACAGCGGTGGCTCCCTACATCTTCAATGGGGCCTATGCGATTTACGCGATCCATTACGGTGCGCTCTCGATTCCCCTTAAGATCAGCATAGACGAAGTGGACCCAGCCCGACGAACTTACAAAGGTACGGCCGCATTCGGTGACATCCTCGCCCACCTCACAAGTAGTCAGACGGTGGACTTCAACCAGGGCGAGTTTGCTCTGCTCCCGCCAAAGGGCCTAATTGCGTTGCTACGGGGTACGACAACGCCCGATCTCAAGCTGCCCACCGACTTCCATCGCACCGGAGCGGTCATCTTCCACGAAGTGGGAGTCTCAGCTCCCGCCGGTTCCTTTCTAACCGAAGAGGTTGTCAACGGCCA
The DNA here is from genome assembly GCA_963702775.1 of uncultured Acidobacteriaceae bacterium. Classification (GTDB taxonomy): domain Bacteria; phylum Acidobacteriota; class Terriglobia; order Terriglobales; family Acidobacteriaceae; genus Sulfotelmatobacter. The sequence goes on along the minus strand of CAVPDX010000004.1, from coordinate 1,498,247 downwards.
AGACTTCGCTTGGTACGAAATCCACTCCGGCCTGATGGTGAAAATAGAAGGGCCCAGCGTAGCTGCGGATATCGCAAGTAGTGTTCCAGACGTGCCAAGGCCTAGCAGTGCCAGCATTGAGCTTGTCACTACCAACGTGTTTCGATGATGCGGGACAGTCGGGCCTAATCGATCCGATAAAGGCCGAGCACCCATTGAAGCGGGTCATAGACCTTGGTAAAGAGCTCTACCTCCCCAAATTCTAGGTAGCTTCGCTTCTTCTTCCCACTACGCCTCTTCCGGGTGGACGCCGCTCGGCCGCGGCTCGGACGGGCGTTTCGGACGGCGCCGGTTTCGCGCCAAACAAGAATCAAGAGCGGTCGAGTAGCCGGGCGGGATTGCTCCCGCCCAGCCCTCTAAGAACCGTGCATGAGAGTTTCCCCTCACACGGCTCAAGCCTTTCAAACGCCTGTCTGACGAGACGCGGAAACGATATGAACCACGAGGCGACGGTGGAACCAAACACCTCGGAACAAAAATACTGTTCCAGGACGGAGCGGTCGAACCTCAGCGGGCACGGGTGCAACCCCGAGTACGCTGCGAAAAGTACCGACTCCCACACCGGATCATAAGGATGCGCATCCCTCTGAACCTTGATGTGTCCACCATTCTTCCGGTGCGAAGCACCGCGTTCTTACAGCTCGCCGTATTCCAGCGTCTGAGCCTCCCATGTACGGATCACTTCCGGCTCCTGCCACGCGCGGCGAAACAGATTTCGGATCGACTGCCAGTGTCCCATCGGGAATCGGAATGTGATTCCGTTCTCACGCGCAAAGAAAAACACTCCCCTTTTCTCGTTGTCCAGGATCGCCGTGTGAGCATAGAAGTAGTTGCCTTGCCATTGGTAAAGATCTCGCTCCAAATCTAGCTCTTCCAGCATCCTTCGGAACTCCGCAATCCTCGGGTATCCACACACCGGATAGCGCGGGGACAGTGTTCCGGGAAACTCCAAACGAGGAGAGAATTCATTCCCCTCTTCCCGCACCAGATCGAGTCGGTATCCGCCTTCTTCCAAGGAGGGCAATGCCGGTTGAACCGCAAGCTCAAAATCCTCGTCGTTGGTCTCCGAAGGCACCTTCTCTCGCAGGGGCTTGCGGTGAGCTGAATAGTGGCCGCGCGCGCACACCTTCCACAGGGCCGTCCAATGTTTCCAAAGTGCATCGTTCAGCTTCTCGATATTCGGGAATTTTTCCTCATCGAGAAGTCGATAGAGATTGCGGACGGCGAGTATCGGTTTTCGGCGCTTTTGAGCCGGATTCTTGAGCATCTGGATGGTGCGCGTCACCACCCGGCGGACGTCTTCGTTTCCAACATCATTAGCTTCCTTTGCTTCCGCCTGTTTGTCCCCTGGGAGAGTCATCAGGTATACAAAGTCCAGTCGGGAATTCTTCCATTTGCGGGCGATGACGTAAGCCGAAAGAAATGCCTCCAGGATCTCGGCCAGTGACTCGTAGGAAATCTGGCCTTGGGCGGTATTGGTAAAGGACTCTGCACCCAGCGCACAGTAGTGGGCCACCAGAGTCCATTCCGACTGCGAAAGCGAGAGTCCTGAGTCCGTCTTCCCACGAATTCTCAGCAGGGATTTCGTTGGCTCCGTAAGCAGGTCTACCAACTCAAGACGGTCGTCTCGGGCAGATTCAAGAAGCTGCTTTGCGGCCTCCGATGTCGAGACGGTTTGGCCGCTCTTGAGGAACATGATTTTCTTCAGGGTTTCAAGCCTTAAGCGCAGCGCCTCGGAAATGCGGATGGAGATCACTGGCTGCTGTGGCGTCGCGGCGCTCTCTGCCATGCGGCTCCTTTTCTGAAGACTACATTCGATAATGTAACGTTACATCTTGACTGTACGTGCACAAATACGCTATTGTCAAGTATGAGGTTATAGTCGAGGTGTACAGTGCACGAAGCGAAGCCCCCAGCATTTGCATCTGATCCCATCGAACCGTTACTCGACGTGAGCAGAGCTGCCCATTTGCTGGGCATTTCGGTCAAGACCTTGCGTGACTGGATTCAGGGTCGTAGGATCGACTACGTGAAAGTGGGCACAAGAGTGATGATTCGGCCGGAAACCATCCGTCAGTTCGTGACAAGCAATACCCGACGCGCGGCAGGCTGATGAAAGTATTCAAACGCTCTGGAAGCTCGTACTACGCCTACAAGTTCCAGTACCGAGGCAAGGAATATTACCGCTCGACTGGGACCGAAAATCGGCGCGAAGCGGAGGCTATCGCCGGTGCGGCACGAACTCGCATTGTTCGCCAGGCGGCGGGTCTCGAAGAACCCGAGCCCCAGCGGAAATCTCCCGCGAGTGATGAAAAGCCCAAGAGCATTCCTACGCTGAGACAATTCCAAACAACTTTCGACGAATGGGTTGCCACAGCTAAAGCCGAACAAAATGGCACCGTCAAGTTTTATCAGGAGAGCTATCGGAAGCTGCTCAGTTACGGTCCTTGGGCTGATCTCTCGCTTGACCAGATCGACGAAGCTCACATTGAAGCGTTCAAAGCTTGGGCTTTGAAGCACGCGGGGCGACGGCGTGACGGAAAACCTACGCCAGTGGGCAAAACCACAGTTAATCGCTATTTGGCCACCTTCCGCAAGGCGCTGCGTTATGCGCATCTGAAGCTTAAGCTGATTGCCAAGGTTCCGACGGTCGAACAGTACACTAAGGACGAAGGAGCAGAGCGTGAAACGGATTACGTCTTCAGCGCAGCGGAGTATGCGCAATGGACTTCGCGTTCCGCCGAACCTTTGCGATCGGCTTCCATTCTGGCGCGGCACTCCGGTATCTGTCGTAACGAGATGCTAAAGCTGATGAAGGATTGCGTTCGCCTCCACTCGGAGCAGCGTGCAGATAGGAAAATCTGTGGGGAGCTAATCATCAAGCGCGGTCTGAAACGGCGAGCGCGAAAGCGTAAGCTGGTGATTGATCACGAAATGAAGGGAGTACTCGAACGGCTTCTGAAAGACTCCCAGTGCGACTATGTCTTCACGAGTCCGCAAGATCCGACAAAGCCTCTGGGCCCTTGGGTGCTGGAGGAACAGATAGGCCAGATACGGAAAAAGATCAAGACTCACCCCGATGCCGGCCTGCACGCTCTGCGACATACTTTTCTAACCGAGGCCGGGGAGTACACGGATCCCTTTACGTTGCAGTATGTCGCGGGACACGATAACATTAAGACGACCATGCGCTATGTACACCCGCGGGAGGCTGCGGTCCACAAGTTGTTTGCGCGACTTGCGGACTTGCAGCGGCCAGAGGAGCGCAGCGCGGGCGGCAAGTCGGTGCAAAATCCGGTGCAGTTGGGAATGCCCTCGCAGGACGAACTTGCTAAGCTATTGAGTACAGATAATTTACAAAGTGCGGAAGTGGTGGAACTGGCAGACACACCATCTTGAGGGGGTGGCGCCGAAAGGCGTGGGGGTTCAAATCCCCCCTTCCGCACCATTGCATTCATTCTGAATTCTCTGAGGACTTCTGATTCCATGATTACCCTTGTCACCATCGTCCACGTTATCGTATGCCTGTTTCTGATCGTGGTTGTTCTGCTGCAAAGCGGCAAGGCCGGAGACATTTCGGCGGCCTTTGGCGGACAGGGCAGCCAGGCTGCCTTTGGCCCGCGTGGTGCGGCAACCACGCTTTCCCGGGCGACGACGATTTCGGCGGTTCTTTTTATGCTGACGTCGGTGACTCTGTCCATCAATGCCATCAAGCAGGGCGGGCCGAAGTCCGTGTTGCAGGGGGTGAAATCGGCGCCCGCCAAGACCCAGCCGGCAACACCCGCGCCAGCCCCAGCGAGTCCCCCAACTCGAAAGTAGAATGATTTCCCCGATCGAGGCTGCAGTATTCGAAGCGCCTGCTTAGGGATTCCGCTGTAATTGTATTTCCCTCATACGGGTGCTAACATCCGACTATCGGCGCTTATAGCCGGGAGGGATCTCTCATGTCGGAGAACAATAGCGGCAACAGTTTCGTGTGGTTCCTGGCCGGGATGGGTCTCGGTGCGTTGGTGGGCGTTCTTTATGCGCCGCGCTCCGGGAGCGAGACGCGGGACGTTCTGCGGGCTCGAGCTGAGGAAGGGCGCGATTATGTGCGCACGCGCGCACAAGATGCCCGCAACCAGGCTTCGGATTGGGTGGATCGCGGCCGCGACGTCGTGAATCAACAGAAGGATCAGTTTCGCGCTGCCTACGAGGCCGGCAGACAGGCCTATCAAGAGGCTACGACAGACGCCGGAGCGCCTAAGAACCTGTAATCCTCTTTGATCGGACCGCTCGGATCAGAAGGTCGCACCATGGAAAACCTAATTACGGTATTCATCGCCGTGACAGGCGCGGCAGTAGTGCTGCAGGCTGGCATTCTTGTGGCTATGTATCTGGCCATGCGCAAGAGCAGCGCCCGCATAGAGGCGCTGGCCCTCGAGGTGAAGACCAAGGCGGTGCCCACGCTGGAGACGGCTCAGGCGATGCTAACTGAACTTCGCCCCAAGCTTAGCGTGATTGCCGACAATTTGATGGAGACGACGATCTCCGTACGCTCGCAGGTGGAGCGCATGGATGCCACGGTGAGCGACACGGTAGATCGCGCGCGGCTGCAAATCATCCGCGCCGACGAACTGCTGAGCCGCACCCTCGACCGCGTAGAAGAAACTTCCGACATGGTGCACCGGACCGTGGTTTCGCCGGTGCGGCAGGTCTCCGGCCTGATACAGGGGGTGACGGCTGGCCTTGAGTTTCTGCTGGGCGGGCGCGGCCGCAGAAACGGCGGCAGACGCGAGGCGCGACGGCCCGTGCCCCAGGATGAGATGTTCATCTGAAAGTGATCCAGCCTTTCCCTTTTCCGATTGCGGCGTGGCAAGGTTTATCGGCGTGATGTAAGCTCAGTTTCATGCGTCGCACTTCCTCCTCTGTCGCTTTCCCTGCCTTCCTTCTAACTGTCTCAGGCTTTCTGTTTGCATTCGCGCTGGTCTTTCTGCCTCGCTCCCATGCCACCGATGACAAGGTTATTTGGAGCGATCAGGAGAAGCCGATCGTCGAACAACTACGTGGACTTCGCAAGCTTCCCGACGACGCTCGCGCTCGAACTACCAAAGATCTCGCTCTGCAAATTCGACAGCTTCCGGTAACGCCCAACAAGCTGAGTCTGGCTGATGGATTGGCGAACCTGTCAACCGAAGGCGACTTCGGCCATGACACTTTGCTGGAGGTCGCCAATACTTTGGCGGCCGCTTTGCGCGAACAGCCGCAACCGAACAAGAACGGAGAGCCGGACTCGCTGTATGTCGAACTGGCCTCAATGGTGCGATACGAGCGCGTACAGGTGGCAATCGATGCTCCGCAGTTTTCCGCTGCTATGGCCAAGCTGGAGGCTGATGACGCCAAACGCCAGCTGGCGGACTTTACGCTCACCGATCTGCAAGGCAAGAGCTGGCATTTAAAGGATTTGCCGGGCAAGGTCGTGTTGTTGAACTTCTGGGCGACGTGGTGCCCACCGTGCCGCAAGGAAATGCCCGACCTGGAAGAGCTTTACCATAGATTTGACAATCAGGGTTTTGTGGTGCTGGCCATTTCTGACGAAGACGCGGCCACAGTGAGTCCGTTCCTGGCGGAGCGTAACATTACGTATCCGGTGCTGCTCGACCCAGGCCGCAAGGTCAACGAGCAATTTCGGATTGAGGGCATCCCGAAGAGTTTCGTTTACGACCGCAGTGGCAAGCTGGTGGCCCAGTCCATTGACATGCGCACGCAAAGACAGTTTCTCGAGATGCTGGCGCAGGCTGGGCTGCAGTAGGAAAGCGATAATCATAATCCGTTACCTGGTTCGAGCTCGCGTTAAACCCGGCCGCGAAGGCGATCTGCTTCAAGCGATCGAGAAGAAGACGCTCGGCCAGGGCTCGGTCGCCGAAGGCGAATATCTGCGCAATATGAGTGAGGCTCGTCTCTGCGACGACCAGTCGGTACGTTGGGTGGAAGTCTGTTACTGCCCCACACCACTGCAGGAAGAGCGGCCTTACTGGCAAGAATACTTCGATCTCACGAAAGTGCAGGATGCGCACGACCGGCGCAAATGCCGCGATGAAAACGGAAGCGAGCCGTGGGCGTGCGGCGGCTGTGATTGCACGGTGCGGCTGGAGCAGAAGTTGAAAGCGGCAGGAACACCTTTCCTGGACTCGCTTTGCCGTGAGAAACGGACGGATGTCAACATAAAGGGTGACTGAGCTTTTCCTCGTAACACTACACTACTTCCGCAACACTCCCTGCGAGCTGCCGCAAGTCCTGCGCGACTTCCCTAAGGTTGAAAACCAGCGACCAGAAGGGCAACATGCGGTCGAGCGCGAAGGGCGCCGTGGCGCGTAGCTTGCGCAGCCGGGCGAGGTCAGCATCGAGTTCGCCCACGGCTTGCTCCAGGTCTGCGGCTATTGGCAAATCTTTGTGTTGTTCGCGAACCGCTTCGGCAATTTCGGAGAAGGCGCGGGTTGAATACTCGACCAGCTTGGGGAGTGAGCGCACGAGTTCGGGCTGCACCTGCGCGTGTACATAAAGACTGCTGTCCTCGGCCATGGCTGTGAGCCGTCGGCGAACCAAGTCGGCATCATCGACAAAAGCCTGAAAAGCTTTTTGATCGAAGCGTGAGAAGGTCAGCTCGCTGCGCGCTTCGTCCATCTGTTGCGTGATGCCGCGGCGAAGATCGTGCAGTTGCCGGTCGAGCTGACGAACCTGCTCTTCATTGTCCACGCCCTGCAGCGCAGCGGCTGTCACTGCGCTGTAGAGTGCGCCCGCGCCTTGCAGAATGTTCGCCATCTTGTTGCGCAAGGCCTCGCGGGCGTGCACGGGCCAGATGAGCGCACTCACGGCGAAGGCAACCACAGCTCCCATCAAAGTGTAGAGCACGCGCAGCCACGCCACATGCCAGGGTTCTTCGATGCCGCCGAAAACCAGAATCAGGGCGGCAGTGAATCCCGCGGCGCTGAAGCTGGGATGCAGCGCCGTGAGATAGGCGAAGAACGAAGCCAGGATGAAAAGAGCGATGCCCGCGCGTACCGCTCCGGTGCCCAGCAAAGGCAACAGCAGCGCCGCCGCCAGCGCGCCGCTGGTAGAACCGATGGTGCGGTAGAGCGCCGCCTTCCAGGACGCGCCGACGTTGGCCTGCGTCACTACCAACGCGGCAAAGACTGCCCAATAGCCCTGCGGCAAGTTCCATCCCGCATAAATGGCGTAGGTGATGGTGCCGGCGAGTCCAGTCTTGATTCCCTGTTTCAGGGAACTGGATTCACGGTCCCAAAAGGATGGAGCGGCAGGAAATGTGGGACTTGCAGGAAGTGTCAGCGAAACGTTGGAAGACGCCATGCTGCGGATTATATTCGCGTGCGGAAGGGACTAACCGCAAGGAGCGATGCAATCCACTTTGAATCGTCCGGTCTCGGGCAGGCCATCCTTGAATCTCAGTTCGTACCAACCATCCGTTTGAATCGCCTTCCCGGAGGTCTCTTCGAAATGGTTGAACATGACCTCCCCAGAAATAAAGCGTTCGCATGATCTCTTGGGCGTCTGGCATCTGAATGCCGAGTTGGTGTCGCCGATCACGATGCGTTTGTTAGTCGAGATAGGCTGATCTCGAACATTTATTTCCATGTACGGATACGAAAGTTGGACCCCACAAGCGCGGTTCTGCGTCAACCGGAGCTGGACTCCAGGTCCGTCAACCCCCTGCAGGCAATTTGTGGTTCCATGCGAGTAACCATCGGCGTTGACAGATCCTGCCGCTCCGCCTGCAGACACAGTGAGGGCAATCGCAGAGGAAAACAGCAGCGCCAAGGTGACTGACGGTTCCCGCTTCATGCGATCCATCCGCCGCCAACAACGATATCGTCGTCGTAGAACACTGCCGCTTGCCCCGGAGTGATGGCGCGCTGCGGCTGATCGAAAGTAACAAGAACCTCGTCGCCGGCAATCTTCTCCAGCATGGCGGGAGCAGGTTCATGACGATGGCGAATTTTCACGGCGACGCGCATCGGCTGGTGAAGCTCGTCAACCGAGACGAGGTTGACGCGGCGGGCGCGCAGCGTTCGCGAATAGAGATGCTCATCGCCGCCGACCACTACCTGCTTGTCGGCTCCATTGATTTGAATTACGTAGAGCGGCGATCCAGTCGCCACGCCCAAACCCTTGCGCTGGCCAACGGTGAAGTTATGAATGCCGCTGTGCTCGCCGATTACTTCGCCGTTCGCGGTTACCAGTTCGCCCGCGGTATCGGGCAGACCTTCGCCGCTCTCGGCTAAATAAGCGTCGATGAAACGCTTGTAATCACCACCAGGGACAAAGCAGATCTCCTGCGAATCGGGCTTCTCGGCGAGAGCCAGTCCCTGCTTCCGAGCCAACTCGCGAACGTCTGGCTTGGTCATTCCGCCGAGGGGGAAAAGCGTGCGGCTGAGTTGCTCTTGCGTCAGGCCGAAAAGAAAATAAGTTTGGTCCTTGCTGCGGTCGGCGGGACGCTTAAGCAGCCAGCGTCCGCAGGCGTCATCATACTCAACCCGAGCGTAATGACCGGTCGCAACGCAATCCGCGCCGATCTGCTGGGCGACAATAAGTAGCTGGTCAAACTTCAGATGGTTATTGCACAGGCTGCACGGGATGGGCGTGCGTCCCGAAAGATACTCGGCGACGAACGGGCGCACCACGTCGCGCTCGAAACGCTCCTCATGATTGACCACGTAATACGGAATGCCGAGATGCTGGGCCACGCGGCGTGCGTCGTAAACGTCGTCGAGCGAGCAGCAGCGGCCGGTTACCTGCTCGGGCATGCCCTCGTATCCGCGCCAGGCGGCGCTGATTCCAGAGCTGCATGGTCAGGCCGATGACGTTGTGTCCCTCGGCGCGCAGCATGGCCGCGACGGTGGAGGAATCGACTCCACCCGACATGGCTACGGCGATGGTCTTGGGACTTGGCATGCTTTCGGCTTTCCGCTTTCGGCTTTCGGCTTTTCGGCTTTTCGCTCCTGGCTTCTAGCTGTTAGCTCCTTACGACCACATGACGAACATTACGAGCAACGAATTGCATAGGGCAAAAATGATTGCTGGAATCCATAGTCTTCTTTCGAAATTGAGGACGCAAGCCACCAGCGCTAGCACGACACCAACGCCTTGGATCTGAAGCCACCGCGCTGCAGAGAAGTCTAGCCCAGGAGCCCCCGGAAACCTGCTCAGTACAAGGCCAAGCCAAAGTGACAGTGAGCAAACCAGACTGGCAGCTGAGCAAAGCAAGCTGGCAGGTCCGAAGCTGTCGGCTGAGACTTTGGTTGCCATAACGATGCATCTCCGCCGTATACCGAATTCAAAAGTTAAGAGCTAGTAGCTAATAGCTTGCTTCTTACCCATCGGCGACAACTCGCGCAGCCGCGCTACCGTTTCCGGCACCAGCGCGAGCGCGATGTCGATGTCTTCCGCCGTATTCTGCTTGCCCAAGCTGAAGCGGATGCTGGCACGAGCCCGGTCCTTGGGCAAGCCCATGGCTGTAAGCACGTGGGACGCTGAAGTTGCGCCCGACGAACAAGCCGCGCCGGTGGAGACCGCCAAGCCCTTTAGATCGAGCGCGATCACCATCGACTCGCCTTCGATATGATCGAAATAAATGTTCGATGTATTCGGCACACGCGGCAAGCCCTCGCCGTTCACGCCCGATTCCTCCACCTGGGCAAGAATTCCCCGTTGCAGACGGTCGCGCAATGCGGACATCTTCTTATGATCGTTACGCTCCAAGCTTTGCATCGCCAACTCTGCGGCCTTGCCAAGAGCGACAATCCCGGGAACGTTTTCGGTTCCGGCCCGGCGCGAACGCTCATGCCGCCCGCCATAAAACAGCGGCTGAAGGTGTGTTCCCTTGCGCACGTAGAGCGCGCCCACACCCTGCGGGGCGTGCATCTTGTGACCGGATATCGAGAGAACATCGCAACCGATCCGATTCACCTCGATTGGAACCTTGCCCGCGGCCTGTACCGCATCAGTGTGGAAATAAACTTCGGCTTCCGCGGCAATCTTTCCGATCTCCTCGACCGGCTGCAATACTCCGGTTTCGTTGTTGGCCATCATGATCGAAATCAGCTTTGTGTTCGGCCGCAACGCGCGCCGCACATCATCGGGATCGACCAAGCCGCGTCCATCTACCGGCACGTAAGTCACGTTGCAGCCAGTTTCCTCCAGATGCTTGCAGGCTAGCAGCACGGCATCGTGCTCGACGCTTGAAGTGATGATGTGATTGCGCGCGTTGGTCAATCCGGCGACCGCCAGATTGTCCCCTTCGGTCCCACCGCTGGTGAAGACAACCTCTTCGGCCCGACAGCCCAATAACGAGGCTACCGAATCCCGCGCCCGCTCGACCGCAGCGCGCGCCTCCTGCCCATGGTGATGGATCGACGACGCATTGCCGAAGTGCTCGCCAAAGTACGGACGCATGGCCTCGAGCACTTCCGGCAAAACCGGCGTGGTGGCGTTATTGTCGAGGTAAATGCGGGGCATGACCTTGATATTCTACCTGTTTCCCCTCGCAAAGGCCGTGGAACAACTAATTAGGAGGCGAGCCAAGCGTGCGATTATAGCGTCGCAAAAAGCCCGCCGCGTCGCGCGGCCCGCCCAGATCCTTCACTGCGCAAAAAACGCTTGTTCAGGATGACAAGCTTCATAGCGCGGCTGGAAACCGCACCCTCTCAAAGCGGAATCGCCGGTCCCATCTCCCAAAGCCCGTAGGCGATCAGCGTTTTTCCATCGCGATGTAATGGTTTGGATATTCCGGTCCCATGTATTCAGCCCGCGGTCGAATCAGGCGGTTGTCGTCAAGTTGTTCGATAACGTGCGCTGCCCAACCGCTAATGCGGGAGACGGCGAATACCGGCGTGAACAGGTCTTCGTCGATGCCCAGCACGTGGTAGGTGGAAGCAGAGTAGAAGTCCACATTGGCGTTCAATTTTTTTTCCACTTTCACCAGGTTCTCGATTTTTTCCGACATCTCATACCACTGGGGTTGGCCGCTGGAACGGCCCAGGTCCCGCGACATCACGCGCAGGTGCGTGGCCCGCGGATCTTCCGTGTTATAGACGCGATGGCCGAAGCCGGGAACTTTCTTCTTTTGCGCCAACATATTGCGAACATAGGCGACCGGATCGGATTTTTCGCGATCAATCGATTCCAGGATGCGATAAACCGCTTCATTCGCCCCGCCGTGCAGCGGACCTTTCAGCGCACCGATGGCCGATGTGATGGCTGAGTGCATGTCCGATAACGTCGCGGCCGTCACCCGAGCCGCAAACGTAGATGCATTCAGCTCGTGATCAGCGTGCAGGATCAGCGCGATATCGAGCGCACGCTCGGCCGTCGGAGAAGGCTTGATCCCATTCAATTGCAGCAGGAAATTTGCGGAATGCGAAAGCGAGCGGTCGGCTTCCACGACCAGCTTGCCTTTGCGAATCCGGTCATAGGCGGCAACGATCATTGCGATCTGCGAAGTCAGCCGGATGGCTTTGCGGATATTGGCGTCGTGATCGTTGTTCTTCTCATCCACGTCATAGAAAGCCAGCGCCGAAACCGCAGTGCGCAGCACATCCATGGGCAGCGCGGTCTTGGGCACGCTGCGTAGAAACTGAACGATCGCCGGGTCGAGATGGCGTTCCTGCGCCAGACGATCCTGCAGACCCTTCAGCTCGCCTCGATTCGGCAGGCGTCCAAACCAGAGCAGGTAGCAGGTCTCTTCAAAATTGGAGTGGTCGGCCAGCTCATGAATGTCAATGCCGCGATACGCTAGAACGCCACGGTCGCCATCGATATAACAAATGCTGGAGTTGGTGGCAACGATGCCTTCCAGACCTTTCGGGGCAGGAGTGCCGGTCACGCTCGACATAGTCTCTCGCTCAATTAGATTGATTACCGTTGCCGGGGCCGCGCGCGGGGATCGCGGGGAATGCAACTTAACTTTTATACCTTAAAAAGCGATCGGGTTCCACACTCCCTGTTGACCTCCCTGCATCGCTGGATGCGGAGCGAAAGCTGCTCGGAAACGCGGCTCTCGGACAGCCGCGGCACATCTTTGCTAGGATCTTCCCTCGCAGAGTATAGTCAAGGGTTAATCATTGGCTCACCGCGAGGAATCTGTTAGCTCCTCTATTTCCCTTCGGGAGGAATCCTTTATGAAACGCTTCTTGTCGTTTTGCCTTGCCCTGTGCTTTTTATTTTCTACCATCGCTTCAGCCGACGAGGGCATGTGGCTCTACAACGAAGCTCCCAAAGACAAGATCAAGGCTAAGTATGGTTTCGAACTGACTCAGCAGTGGCTGGATCACGTAAGGCTGTCTTCGGTGAGGTTTAACAATGGCGGCTCCGGGTCGTTTGTCTCCGCCGACGGCTTGACCTTCACCAACCACCACGTGGGTGCGGGGTGCGTGCAGCAGCTCTCGACCGAGGGTCACGACTACATCAAGACCGGCTTCTATGCCAAGACTCAGGCCGAGGAGCACAAGTGTCCGAATCTCGAATTGAACGAACTGGTTGGGATCGAGGACGTAACCGGCAAAGTGAATGCCGGGGTCAAGCCGGAAATGTCGACCGCCGATGCGGGACAAGCGCAGCGCGCTGCCATGTCACAGATCGAGAAAGACTGTTCGACTTCGACCGGGCTGCGCTGCGACGTGGTCACTTTCTATTCCGGCGAGGTCTATAACCTCTATAAGTACAAGAAGTACACGGACGTGCGCCTGGTCTTTGCGCCCGAGTTTGACGCAGCCTTCTTCGGTGGCGATCCCGATAACTTTACCTATCCCCGCTACGATCTCGACATCACTTTTTTCCGCGTCTATGAGGACGGGCACCCCGCGCACCTTGACAACTATCTGCGCTGGTCGCACGCGGGCGTGAAAGATGACGAATTGATTTTCGTTTCCGGTCATCCCGGCAGCACAGGGCGCCTTCTAACCATGGCGCAACTCCAGTTTCTGCGCGATGTGGAATATCCTTCCCGGCTGGCGGTCTACAAACTCCGCATCGCCCTGCTGGAGAACTTCAGCAAACAATCGGAAGAAAATGCGCGAATCGCTAAGGAAGATATCTTCGGACTACAAAATTCGCAAAAGGCCTTTACAGGCTACGATTCCGGCTTGCTGGATAAAGCGATCATGGAAGCGAAGGCTGCCGAGGAAGCGAAGCTACAGGCGGCGTATAAAGCGAACCCGAAGAACGCCGGTGCTTCCAATCCGTGGGATGAGGTTGCACAGGCCATGAAGCTGCAACGCGACATCTATCTCCAACTCACCTACCTGGAGCGTCTGCGCGGATTTGCATCGGGCCTGCCGCAAATCGCCCGGGTATTAGTGCGGGCGGCCGAAGAAAAACCCAAGCCCAACAGCGACCGCCTGCGTGAATACCGCGATTCCGCGCTGCCGTCGCTGGAGCAGCAGTTGTTCTCTACGGCGCCGGTTTACAAAAATCTCGATACCGTGCTCGCTAGCGGAGTCGCTGGCTGAAATGCAAGACGACCTCGGCAAAGACAACCCTGACGTGAAAGCTGTCTTGAACGGCAAGACTCCCGCCGATGCGGCGAAAGACATAATTGCAGGCACCAAGCTGGATGATGTCGCCGTACGCAAGCAACTTTATGAAGGCGGTGAGGCCGCGATCGCGGCCAGCAACGATCCGCTGATCGTCGCCCTGCGCGCCATTGAGCCAAATGCTCTCGCAGTCCGCAAGGAGTTTGACGATAAGATTGACTCGGTGGTCCGCCTCAACGGCGCGCGCATTGCGAAAGCACGCTTTGCCCAGAGCGGCTTCGGCCAGCCCCCCGACGCAACCTTTACCCTCCGCCTCAGCTATGGTGCGGCGAAGGGCTACAAAGAGAATGGAAAGAATATTCCTTACTTCACAACCATGGGCGGCGCCTACGAGCACGCGGCGGAGCACAACAACCAGCCTCCGTATAATCTGCCAGAAAGTTGGACGAACGCGAAGTCGAAGCTGGCTTTGAAGACCCCGCTGAACTTCGTTTCGACGGCCGATATCATCGGCGGAAACTCCGGCTCGCCCACGGTTAACAAGCAGGGCGAAGTGGTGGGCATCATCTTTGACGGTGACATCGAGTCACTGGTCTGGAACTTCGCCTATAGCGACGTGCAGGGCCGGGCCGTATCTGTGGACTCACGCGGAATTCAGGAAGCGCTCCGCAAAATCTACGGCGCTACCGCCCTGGCCGACGAACTCTCCGGAACCAAGGGAGAAGCCGCGAAGGCTGGAAAATAACAAGACGACTGGATCATGGTGCCCGCGTTTCGACGCGGGCCTTTCTTTATAATTTCAGGCCGTAACAACACTGCGATTCACGAGTTCTTAATATTTTCCTCAAAGGCTTCGTGCTATTATCTCCGCCGTTTCGCGAAAGGAAACTGCGATGGGACAACCCGTAGTCCACTTCGAAATCGGCGGCCGCGACAGCGCCAACACCGCGGACTTTTTCTCCGGCCTCTTTGGTTGGAATATGCAAGCCATGGGTCCGGCGACCATGATCAATACGGGCGCGGACAGCGGCATTCATGGCCACATCACGACGCTCGGCCATGAACCATTCCACTACACGATCTTCTACGTGCAGGTGGATGATGTGCAGGCCTATCTGGATAAGGCGGGTAAGCTTGGTGGCAAGACGATCGTGCCACCGGTTGATATTCCTGCGGGAACCTTCGCCTGGTTTGCTGATCCCGACGGCAACACGATTGGATTGTGGAAACCGAAATAGGCAAAGATCAAGCGGGCCATATACTCAGAGCTGTCTGGCTCAGAATCTGCTGCTGAAACCTCTTCTCCAGCGGCAACGCACAGAATTCATCGAGATTCTTCTTGATGTCCGGCACGCCCGGACCCGGCCAGTCTGTGCCGAAGAGAGTCTTGTGCGCGATCTCCTCGAGGCGCGGAAAGTATCTTAAGCAAAGTCGCGGGCGGGATGCCGCTAATGTCTAGATACACATTGGGATGGCGGCGGATCAGAAAAAACGCCGTCTGCATCCACAGTGGACGGCCCCCGTGCGCCAACAGGATCTTTAGTTTGGGAAAATCAACTGCCACGTCATCCACGTATATGGGATTGCCGTATTTGTTTCTCGCTCCGGGGAAGATTGACGTACCCGTGTGAAACATCACGGGCACGCCGTTGGCCTCGGCGGCGCGATAAATAATTTCCAGTTCTTTGACACCGTTTAAGTAATCGTTGGGAAACAGAAGCTGGTGCGGGGGATGGATCTTGATCATGCGGATTCCCAGCCGCAGAATCTGCTCCATATCAGCGAGAACGTTCGTGGTGTGCCGTGGGTGCAAGCTGCCGCAGGAAATCAACCGCTTGGGATCTTCCTTAACATAGTCGGCAACGAATTGATTTACGCCGTTGGTGAAGCCGATCACCTCCGGCGCCACGTAGTTGATAAGCACCGCGCGGTCGATGCCGCAGCCGTCGAGATATTGCAGGAATGACTTGGGCGACCGGCAGAATTCGGCAATCTGCTCAAAGTTCGGACGCTTTTTCTTCATCAACTCCAAAGCGTGCGGCTTGAACATCTCCATCGGTTGGATGTGGATGTGGCAGTCTGTGATCATCAATTGCTCGCTGCAGCCAGCACCGCTCGTTTTGTGAAAACTCGAATCATCTCGCGCCGGTACTCTGGTGTGAGCGCAGACGTTGTCAAAGGTTTGGCCGTGCGCGCGGCCAAATCGCCGGCCTCTTCCGCTAAGTCTTCATCGACAACCTTCCCGATGAGGATCTCCCCGGCCTGGCGCACCAGGACAGGCGCGGGATTCACCGCCGTTATGGCAATACGCGCATCAGATACGTGTCCGTTCGACCGCTTCATCGCGACCGCGACGCCGGCCAGAGGATAATCGATGGATCCGCGAACCCGCAGCTTCCGATAGACGCCGCGATAATCCGCCGATTCCGCAGGCAGAAACACGCGCGTCACCAGTTCGTCTGGCTGCAGCTTGCGGTAATGTTCTCCGTCTCCGGTGTAGAACTCCTGCAAAGGAATGCGCCGCCTACCAACTGGACCTGCGATTTCAATTTCCGCCTTCAGACAGAGGAGAGCAGGCGGCGTGTCTCCGGAAAACGCCGCCCAACATTTCGTTCCCCCCGGAGCAACGTGGCACAGATTGCCATCTTTCTTAATGCAGAATCCGCAACCCTTGCGCCAGGTTAACGACTGGTTGTACCAGAGGCAGCGCGTATCGAGGCAGATATTCCCGCCGAGCGTGCCCATGTTGCGCAGCACCGGCGACGCTACGGTCGCTGCCGCTTCGGTGAGTACTGGGAAATGCTGGCGCAGGTATGGCGATTTCTCGATCGCGCTGAGCGCAGTAAGCGCTCCGATTTCGACGGCTCCGCTCTGTGATCGGATTCCGCGCAGCTCGGCGATGCCGCGCAGATCGAGCACATACTCCGGTTCAAACAACTTCTGCCGCATGGATGGAATCAGATCAGTCCCACCTGCAAGCACGCGGATATTGCCTGTATGTTGAGAGAGCAACGCAACAGCCTCGTCTACTGCGCGCGGCCGGAGCAATCTGAATTGTGGAAGACTCAATCCGCACCTCCCGCTGATGCAGGCGTCTCACGGCGCGCGGGGTCCAGCACATGCCGCTCTGGTCCTTTGCCCTTGAAACAAAGCGATCCGCCATGCTCGCGAAAATGATGCCGGCGCCGTTGGATCCACGCCTTCGGTCAAGTTCAAAGCCTTCTCTCTTCTCTTTGCCCGCAGCGCAGCCAACACTCGCTCAGGCGTGAATGGAGACTCATGTAAGCGCACGCCGACCGCATCGTAAATGGCATTCGAAATCGCAGGAATGGTCGCCGCCAGCGATCCTTCGCTGCATTCCTTGGCACCGAACGGACCTTCGGGATCGATGCTCTCCACGATGATGGGCTCGACTTCAGGCGATTCGATCGATGACGGACTGCGGTATTCGAGCATTCCCGCATTCATCAGCATGCCGTCTTTCCAAACCATTTCTTCCGTGAGTGCCTGCCCCATGCCCATCCACACGGAACCGATGATCTGGCCCTCGACCGAAACCGGATTGAACGCGCGTCCGCAATCGTGCGCGGCCCACACTTTATGCACCGTTACTTCGCCGGTATCTTCATCCACGCTGACTTCGGCCACCTGCGCCGAATAAGAGTAGGCTGGGGACGGCCCCACGCCGCCCCCTTTATGTTTGCCGCCACGCGCTTCCGGCGGCGGCGCGTAAGAGCCCGTCCCAGTGAGTGCGCCATGGAAGTCGATAGCTGCGACCACAGCTTCCTCGAACGTCATCCACTCTTTCGGTCCTTCTTCTTTGCGCTTCTGCTGCAACGAACCGCGCAGAATCTGACCCTCGACGCGTCCGCTGACGGAGGCACCCGCTTGGGTGACTTCCACTTCTTCGGCTTGATCTTTCTTCACAGCAGGTGGAGAGCTTCCCTTCTTGAAGAGGAAATCGTCGCGGAAAACGAGGTCTTCAGCCGCGCATCCCATCTTCTTTGCCGCTGCCGCTGCGATTCTCTTCTTCACGTCTTCCGCCGCGCGCAATGTCGCGTTGCCTGCCATGAAAGTCACGCGGCTGGAATACGATCCAATGTCGATTGGAGTGAGGTCAGTGTCCGCCGCAATTACTCTCACTCGCGCCAGCGAGCATCCCAATACTTCGGCGGCGATCTGCGCCGTCATAGTGTCCGATCCCTGCCCGATTTCGGACGCGCCGGTGTAAACGACCACGCCTCCGTCGCGATCGATCTTGATATTCACGGTCGAATGCGGCATGTCGGAACGGATGATCGAATTCGCCGCCCCGCTGACGTAGTGGCTGCAGGCGATGCCCAGGCCGCGTCCCTTGGACAGCCTGCCTTTGCGCTGCTTCCAGGACGAGCGCTCGACAGTCTTCTCGATGCACTCCGGCAGTCCGTAGCTCTGAACCCGCAAACCGTTCACGGTGATGCACGGAGGCTTGAGCAGATTGCACTGCCGAATCTCCGCGGGATCCATTCCAATCTTCGCGGCGAGTTCGTCCAGTTGCGATTCGAAAGCGAAGCGGACGTTGACCGTTCCGTGGCCGCGCATCGCGCCGCAGGCGGGCTTATTGGTCAGAACGCGATAACCGTCATATTGAATGTTCGGAATGTCGTAGAGCGCGCCGCAATAGCGCCCCGGAATAGAGAATCGTGACCACGCCGTAAGAGCAATACGCCCCGCCATCTTGCACCACGCGCGCCCTCACCGAGGTAATGCGGCCGTCATTCTGGATTCCGGTTTTGAGATCGATGATGGTGCGAGGCCGCCCGCGATGCGCCCAGAACACTTCTTCCCGGGTATACGTGATCTTTACCGGAGCCTGCGCTTTGCGCGCCGCAATCGCGGCGATGATTTCCAGCGGGATGACTTCGCTCTTGCCCCCAAATCCTCCACCGACGAGCGGCTTGATCACACGAATCTGCGACATCGGCAGTTTCCAACACCAGCGAGAATTTGTGCTGCAAATAATAAGGAACCTGGGTTGAAGACCAGACCGTCAACCGCCCGAGCTTGCCGGTATGTGGATCGAGTTCGAAAGAAGCCAGGGTAGAATGCGGCTCCATCGCAGCGTGCGTCACTTCATTCGCGATGAAGCGCGCTTCCGCCAACTGGTCCGCTTCGGCGAAACCTTTATCGGGATCGCCAAATGCGTGGTGATAATCTTTTTCCAGATTGCCCGGCTTGTTGTCATGAATGAGATTGGTCTGCGCCCTCATCGATTCTTCTGGATCGAAGTAGGCAGGCAGCACTTCGTACTCTACGTCGATGAGCTCCAGCGCTTTTTCCGCGATAGCCTCGGACACGGCGACCACGCATGCAATGTTGTCGCCGACGTAACGAACCTTGTCCAGCGCAAGTGCGTGCTCATCGTGACCCACGGGAAGAATTCCGTAAGGATTGGGCGCGTCTTTTCCGGTCGCCACAGTGACAACGCCGTCGAGCGCTTCGGCGTGAGAAGTATCGATACGCTTAATGCGCGCATGCGGGTAAGGCGAATGCAGAATCTTTCCGATCAACATGCCGGGCACGCTTAGATCGTCAGTGTATTTGCCGGCGCCGGTAGTCTTCTCCGCCGCGTCGACCATGGCGGTGGGCTTGCCGATGATGGAAAAACTATTCATTCCGACCTTGTCATTCCGTCTCTAACGACGGTGCATCCTGTCAAGCGTTTTGTAGCGACACTTCGGCGTCGACGCCAGAAGGAGCGCCATTTCGCTCTAGTAGAAAGCTTTTGACTCCCAGACCAAGCTCGTCACTCTGTTCAATCCTGCAGCGGGACACCAGGTCCCACCATCCATCTCTTCGGGACTTGCACCCACGATTACTCACTTCGAACTCCCTGACTTTTCAGGGAGGCAGGCTGCCCACTCAAAACGTCGGCCCCTTACTCGCCAACCACGGAATGACTCGGGCTCACCTGCATGACGGCCTGACATAGTTGCGCGTACGTCCAGTCTTCGCGCAACATCAGGTACAAGCGCGTGGCCAACTTTCTGGCCACCGCCACCTTGGCGACGCTGCGATTCTGGCGCACCGCCAGGCGGCGATAGAAGCGTTTCAGTTGCGGATCCAACCGCGCCGCCGTCTGTCCCGCTTCCACCAGCAAAAAGCGCAGAAAGGAACTGCCCTGTTTGCTGATCTTGCCCAGCCGCTGTTTCCCGCCGCTGGATTCCTCACTCGGAATCAGGCCGAAGTAGCTGCCCACCTGCTTGCCTGATCCGAACCTCTCGGCCGGCCCCAGCGTCAGCACCATGGCCAACGCCGTCACCGAACCCACTCCCGGATGCGTCATCAGCCGCACCGCTTCCGGCCGTTGCCGCGCTTCTTCTGCGACTCGCCGGTCCAGTTCGACGATCTCCGCTTCCAGCCCGTCGAGCGCTTCCAGCAACCGCTTTCGCCGCTCCGCCGCGTACGGCAGCAAGGGCAACTGCTCCAACTCCGCCCGCCCCGCCTTGGTCCACAGTTTCCGCTTTTTCTGCACTCCGCAGCTCAGCGCCATGGCCTGCAGTTGATTCTTGGTGCGCGTCCGCGCCTGCACCTGCTTGTGCCGATGCACCAGCAACTGCCGCACATCCCGCACCTCCAGGCTCGGCACCCAGATCCGCGGAAACCGATCCTGGCGCAACAGATCCAGCAGATGCTCCGCGTCCCGCCGGTCCGTCTTCTGCCGACGCACTACCGACGCCCTCACCTTCGCCGCATCCCCCAACCACAACTCCATGCCCAACTCCGCCAGCAACCGCTCGAACCACGGATAGTGCCCGCAAGCCTCCATCCCCACCCGCACCGCCTGGCCCGCCAGCGCACGGTAAAACTCCTCCGCCTCCGCCCGGTGCTGCAACCGTTTTTCTCCTATCTCTCCCGTTCGATTGTCAAAGATCGCGACCTGCTGAAACCCAGGATGGAAATCGCATCCTATAATCAACATGACGTTGGCTCCTCTCACGAGCCTTGGTCTTGTTCGTCGCATACCAATCTACTCGCGACGGGCCAACGTCGTTATGCAATCAAGCGAAGCGAGAAATCTGCTTTCTGCTTGCAGCGGTGCGTTACTTGAAGGCTCCAGCCCGCTCCGCCGCAATCGCCGACTTAATTGCCTCATACATCTGGCTGTAGCCGGTGCAGCGGCACAGATTGCTGCTCAATGCCGCGCGAACCTCGGCCTCGGAGGGATCAGGGTTCTCGGCCATCAGTGATCTCACTGTCATAATGAATCCCGGAGTGCAAAAGCCGCACTGCGCGCCGCCCCAGTCCCCGTATGCCTTTTGAATCGCCGCCAGACTGCCATGCTGGCTCACGCCCTCGATGGTGGTGATCTCCTGCTCCTGACAACTCGCAGCCAGCAGGGTGCAGGACATCATCGCCACGCCATCCACCAGCACGGTGCAGGCGCCGCACGACGACTCATCGCAACCGCGTTTCGAACCCGTGAGCCCCAGGTCCTGACGTAGTACGTCCAGCAGCAGCGCACTCGGCTCGACAGCAAGCTCGTGATTGCGGCCGTTGACTTTGAGTTCGATGAGTTCTTTTTTCATAAAGGCAGCTTCTAGCTCCTAGCTGCTAGCAAAACATCGACGCTTCACATCTTGGCTAGTGGCTAGAAGCAAGTAGTTAGAAGCCTCAATACAACGGCACATTTCCATCCACCCGCCGCGACCAAGCATCGATGCCCCCGCGCATGGATTGCGACTTCTCAAATCCCTGCTGCCGCAGCCACGCGGTCACATTCATCGAGCGCACCCCGTGATGGCAAAACACTACAATGTGATCTTCTGGATCCAGTTCCTGATGAGCGCGGGATGGGACGTCTCCCATGGGAACCAGTTTCGCTCCCGCCATGTGCGCCGCTTCGAACTCCCAAGGCTCGCGCACGTCGAGCAGCGTGAACAACTCGCCTTGATCGAGCTTCATCTTCACTTCTTCGGGCGTTATCTCGTAATCCATCTGTCCATCACCGCAGTGATTCGTGCTCTACAAACGCTAGACCCGCTTAATCCGCTGCTTGAACCAGTATGCGATGTACGCGCACAGGCCCGTCATTACCACTAGGTCGATTACCCGCACAATCTGTGCGTTCAGAAACTGCGTTTGGGCAGAAGCGCGGAGCGCCGCGAGCATGAGTCGCGACCCAGACGCAAGCACGAGGAGACCTATTAGGAATCGTGCCGTACGCTCTCGAACCTCAATCATGAACCACACACCGAACAGAGCGACGAGCACAGTCTGCCATGAAATCCGCACTTCGACGACGGGAGCGCCAGTCAACAGTCTCCATGCCATCAACAGTGTGGCTATCAGGCAGAACCCGAAGGCAATAACGCCGCAGGCTGCAGCCATCCAGTTCATATCCAGGGCCAAACGCCCCTTCGGTTCTGTCTGCAGTTCTGCCATTACTTTCCCGTCCACTTCGGTTCGCGCTTCTCCATAAACGCGAGAATGCCTTCATGCGCGTCTGCCGTCTTCATCAACTCTTCCGTATAAATCTTCTCGGCGCGTGCCAAGCCCTTGTCGAAGTGCATGGCATCCCACGCGTACACGGCTTTCTTGGTCACCCTCAACCCAGATGGACTCAGCCTGAGCAGTTCTTGCACAGTACGCTCGACCGTGGCTGCGAGATCCTCATCGCTAACGGCGCGATTGGCCAGTCCTATCTCTGCCGCCTCGATGCCGCTAATCGTCCGCCCGGTAAGAATGAGTTCTGTTGCCCGTCTCTGCCCCACTAGCGCGGCCAAGGCCGTACATGCCACTGGCGGATAACACGCGAGCTTAATCTCTGGAAATCCCCACTGCGCCGAAGCAGTCGTGTACGCCATATCGCAAACCATCGCAAGCTCCGCGCCTCCACCCAAGCAGTGCCCTCGGACGGCAGCGACGGTTACCTTCTTGCTTGAGACCAGTGCGCGGATCACCGCATGGAACTTGAGCAGCATGATCTCGACTTTATCGGGAGTATGTGCTGCCACATCAACCCCCGCCGAAAACGCCCTGCCCTCACCACTCAGCACGACGACAGAAATATCCGAACGCGCTTCAATCTCTTCCAGCGCGCGCGCCAACTCCTCCATCATCGGAATGTCGATGACGTTCAGGGGCGGATTCCGTAAAGCGAGGCGCGCCACGGGAGCGCTGACATCGACTGTCAGTCGAGCGAGTTTGGATTCCACCGCAGTTGTCATCGTCCCTCGATGATGAAGCGTCCGACGTTACAAGTTAATCGCCGACTTCCGAACCTCCCCAATGCTCGCGAGTGGATCGCGCGCTCCAACCTTCTCTCCGATCCACTTCTTCTCGGTGCTGAGGATCTCCAACAGCAACTTTTTATCTTCCGCTGATGGCATGTACTCCTCTACGTGCTCTGCGTAGGCGCGGTCGTCGAGCGCTTCACCGGTTTGAGCGTGAAACTTCTGTCCCGCCCACTTACCGATCTCACGATTGAACTTTATATGCGGTGCGTACAGCTTGGGTTGACCCGGCTTCAACGCTCCATTGAAACGCTCGATCAGACCGGCTACCTCGTCACGATAAAGATTCCTGTTGTAGTCGTTCAAATCGTCGAGGTCTGGAGCCTGCTCGTTCTTAGGCTCGTCGTAACGTCCTTTAACACCCCACACGTAGGCCCAGTGCGCCGACGAAGAATGGTCTGTGCCAAAAAGATCGTAAGAGCTTGAGATCCACTTATTCAGATACTTCTGAATGAGCCACCCGGGAATTACTCCCGCTTCCACGATGCGCCGCAGGCCGTCGTTACCCGTGCCCATGTGAAAAGCCTCTTCGCGCAGCATGTACGACATCGACCGTCCCAAGGGAGCGAATGCGGAATACTTCAACATCTGCAACTGGAATTTTCCATCGCGATCGACGAAATCGGTGTAAGTGAAGAAGTCCATCCAGTTGTCGACGTCGACGTTGAATGCGCCGAGAAGCCGTTTGTTTTCAAAAGCACGCCGCTCGAGCATTTTCTGCGCCTCGACCTTCCCCGAGTAGCCGAAATGATCCACCAGCAGCGCGCACATCTGCCAGCCGTGCCGCATTTCCTCAATCATGACGCGCGTGATGGCGCGCCGGTCCCAGTCGGTGGGTGCATTTTCCAAAAGATTGCGCTGTTGCTCGACGCTGGCGAACTCCGTGTCGCCCTGATAGACGATCATGTTCATCAGTGCGTCGCGCATCTGCTGAGTGGGAATCTGTCGCAGGTTCTCCCACTTGCGCCGGCCCTTGTACGAACCGAATTCGATCTCCTCCGTATCGATGGCGCCGTAAAGCGTATCGAAGTGGAAGGCCTCGATGTCTTCCGTATTGACGCCGATATCCTTGCGCCAATCGTTGAACATGCCAACCCAGTCACTGAACGTTCCGATTTTTGCTACTTTACCAGGCATAACCTTCCCTTCACTTGTCATCCTGAGGCGCATATTTTTTCGCGCCGAAGAGCCTGTCCCGAGCTTGCCGAGGGAACCTGGGCGCGCTGCGCGATCGTCCTCGTTTTTTGCGAGTACACAATCGCGCGTCCGGCGCGCTTCCTTACCCCATGCTCAGCCAAACTGTTTTCAATTCCGTGTAGTGCTCGATTGCGTGTGCTCCAAGTTCGCGGCCGAAGCCAGAACTCTTGTAGCCGCCGAAAGGCAGCGAAGCGTCCATCAACCCATAAGTATTGATCCATACCGTCCCTGCCTTCAGTCTGCGCGAGACGCTGTGCGCTTTCTTCACGTCGCGCGTCCACACAGCTGCCGCCAGGCCGTAGGGATTGTTATTGGCTTGTTCGATGACCTCATCGATGTCGTCAAAGGTCAAAACCGAGAGCACGGGACCAAAGATTTCCTCCCGCGCAATCGTCATGTCGTTTTTTACGTCGCCGAAAATGGTCGGCTCGATGAAAAAGCCTTTGCTACCGTCGACATTGACGCGATTGCCGCCCGCCACCAGCTTTGCGCCATCTTTCTTGCCGGCTTCGATGTACCCCAGCACCGTCTGCATCTGTTCCTGGCTGACGATCGCTCCCATTCGTGTCTTTGGGTCGAGCGGATCCGCCGGGCGTATCTTCACAGCGCGCGCCACCAGTTTCTCGGTGAATTCGTCCTTCACTTTGCTTTCGAGAAATAGCCGCGAGCCCGCATTACAAACTTCGCCCTTTCCATAGAAAATGCCGGTGATCGCACCTTTGACGGCGTTGTCGATGTCAGAGTCGGCGAAAACAATGTTCGGCGATTTTCCGCCCAGTTCCAGCGTGATGCGCTTCACGGTATCAGCCGCGCTCCGCATAATTTCCTGGCCAACTGCAGTTGAGCCAGTGAAGGCGATCTTGTCAATTCCCGGATGCTTCACCATTGCCCTTCCTACCGCTCCGGGGCCAGTGACAATATTAAGGACGCCAGCAGGTACGCCCGCCTCGATCGCCAACTTTCCGAATCGCAACGTGGTTAGTGAAGTTTGGCTGGCTGGCTTCCACACGATCGTATTGCCGCAAGCCAGCGCTGGGCCCAGCTTCCACGAAGCTAGCAACAACGGAAAATTCCATGGAACGATCAACCCAACCACGCCTACCGGTTCGCGCAGCGTGTACGTAAAAGCAGCTTCGACTGTGTTGACCGTTTCGCCGTGGATCTTGGTCGCCAGACCAGCGTAATACCGCAGAACGTCAACCACCATCGGCATGTCGACGTAGCGCGACTCGAAAATCGGCTTGCCGTTGTCGAGGGTCTCAAGCTCGGCCAACTCGTCGATATTTTTCTCGACCAAGTCGGCAAGTTTCCAGATCAAACGTCCACGTTCGCTGGCCGACATCTTTCGCCACGGACCATTGCGATCTTCAAAAGCACGCCGGGCAGCATCGACTGCGCGATCAACGTCCGCGCTCGAACCCTCTGCGATCTGGGTCAGTACTTCGCCAGTAGCCGGATTGATGGTGTCGAATTTCTTCGCACCATCAACCCACTGACCGTCGATCAGCAATTGGCCCGGCTCGATTTTTACCTTAGCTGCAAGCATTCATTCTTCCCTGTAGCTTCGACCTCGTAGCGCCGGCATCCACGGCTGTCGGGCGGGCGTTCTCGCCCGCCCCGCTCGTTACTAGGTACTAGGTACTCGCCACTATTTAGCTTTGAAAACTGCCGGCCGCTTCTCCACATATGCGGCCAAGCCTTCCTTCGCGTCTTCGCTCTGGAAGAGCAGTTGCTGATTCTCGCGCTCCACCGCCAGCGCTGACTCCATGGGAATCTCCCATCCCGTCTGCACTGCACGCTTGATCCGACCCACGGCTTTCGCGGCCTTGTTCGGCGGACAGAACTGTTTCGCGTACTCGATCATGTTTTCCATGAAGCCTTCGCGCTCGTAGATGTCGTTGATGATGCCGAGTTCCTGCGCTTCTTCAAACGAAAAAGTATTGCCCGTAACCATCAGTTCGATAGCCTTGCTCTTCCCCACCAGCCGCGACAGCCGCTGCGTGCCGCCAGTGCCCGGCAGCACGCCGAGGTTCACTTCGGGCAGACCGATCTTGCCCGCATCCTTGCGCGCGATACGAATGTCGGCAGCCATGGCTATCTCCAAGCCGCCGCCCACGCAGTGGCCGTTGATCGCCGCAATCACCAGCTTGGGCGTGTGTTCCAGCCGCAGCAGCATTTCGTTGGCATGCAGGCAGAAGTAATACTTGAACGTCGGGTCGACGCTCGACAACATCTTGATGTTGGCGCCGGCCGAAAAAAACTTGTCGCCAGCCCCGGTCAGTAGAATGACGTAGACGTCATTTTCCATGCGCGCGCGCAGGATCGCATCATCGAGCTGCCGATTCATTTCGTAGGTGTAGGTATTGGCGGGCGGATCGCACATCTCGATCACCGCTACGCCGCCATCCTTGCGGTAGTTCACAAGCTGTTTGGTGGTTTCTCCGGTCGCCGGCTGCATTGTGGTCGCCATATCCGTAGCTCCTTGATGTTTTCGTGAAATATCAATCTATCTTTATCATTCCGAGCATCCTGTCATTCCTCGCGAAGCCAGGAACTTCGGTTTCGCCGGAAAACTAAAACGAATCCGCTCAACGCCCATCTTTGCGTGCCCTGCTGCCGTTCATCACGCCGCGCAGAAAGATATCGCTCATTCCGCGCGCCAGTGGCTCAGCGTCGGCATCGACCCGAGCATTGTGCCAGGTGTAAATCCAATTCATCATGCCGAACAGGCTGAGTACGGCAATGCGTGTGGAGAATTCCAATCCCCGGCCGCTCTTCAACTGGTCAAGCAATCCCACGCAGATGCGATAGTACTCGCGCTTGATGGCCGCAAGTTCTGAACCGTAGCCATTTTTCAGCACCTCAGCCTCGTGCGACAACACTTTCATTGCCGCTTGATTGGCCAGAAAATATTCCAGATGATTGAGAATGAAGATGCGGATCTGCTGTTCCGGATCGCTCACGCCCTCCAACCGCGCCTTCAGTCGCTGCACGACGGTTGTAAAGGTGTGCTTCTGGATCAGGAAGAGCAGCCGCTCTTTGGATTCGAAGTAGTAGTAAAGACCCGCCAGCGACATGCCACTGGCGCGCGAAAGATCGCGCATGGAGGCGCCCTCGTATCCTTTTTTGCAGAAGACTTCGGTGGCGTGAGTAAGGATTT
Organism: uncultured Acidobacteriaceae bacterium; assembly: GCA_963702775.1. Classification (GTDB taxonomy): domain Bacteria; phylum Acidobacteriota; class Terriglobia; order Terriglobales; family Acidobacteriaceae; genus Sulfotelmatobacter. Next base: position 1,471,050 of record CAVPDX010000004.1, on the reverse strand, counting down.
CCGCCAGTCGCTTGTCAAAGCGCGTGGCAGGCGCGGGCGCAGTGCGATGACGGCGCGCCGAAACTCGCGTTGCTGTCAAGGGACTCCCCATAGTCCTCAAAGGCTGGCGCTGATTCGAACGTTCGTTCGAACCCAGTATATGAGAACTCGTCCCTCGATTACAAGCCTCTGGATCCTTGTAGTGGTGTCATCCCGAGCAAGCGTTCTTTGCGCGGCGAAGAGCCTGTCCCGAGCTTGCCGAGAGAATCTGGGCGAGCCGCGCGACGGGTCGCGTTCTTCGCGACCCATCAATCGCGCGTTTGGCTCGCTCGCTTCCCTATCAAACTCCACCGCTACCGATCTCTCCGCTCAGTTCCTCACGTCCGCCAGCAGCCGCTCCACTTCGCCCTTCACCTCGCCCGTGAGCGGCAGCAGCGGAAGGCGTGCCGGACCACCAAAGTAGCCGTTGAAGTCCATGCCGTACTTCACGCCCGGAATCCCCAACTCGCTCACCACGCGTTGCGCCGCCAAGGCAATGCGCTCCTGCTTCACTCGCGCCAACTCGGCATCGCCTTCTTTCCATGCCGCGTAAATCTCGTAGCAGGAGGTCGGCGCAAGACAAGCGAAAGCCAGAATCGCTCCCACCGCTCCAACCTCAAGCGACGGATGCAGTTTCTGCGCTGCCCCGACCAGCACCTGAAATCCCGCTTCTTTCTGCCGCGTTTTCATCTTGCCAACAACCGCGACTGCAGCCGAAGAGGGCTTCCCCGCCGTTGAACCCGCCAACGATGAACCTGCCAACGCCCCCACCGGCACCAGTCCCCCACCGTTTTCGTCCAGAGCCAGAGGTCGCGGCCGCGACCATGCGCGGCGTCACTGCCTCAAACGTTTCCGTCACCGTGACGCTACGCTGGATGTGCAGCGTACCTTCCACCATCTTGCGCACTTTGTCCACGTCTCCGCTCGATTCCTTGATGCCGATCAGGTTGGGATGGTCCGCCAGTTCCATCACCAGTTCGGCGGGAATATCGTAGCCGGTAGCCTGGGGAAAGTTATAAATGATTACTGGCAGCGGCGAACGATCAGCCACCGTGCGGTAAAACGCCAGGATGTTAGCGGGGTGCATCTGCTTTTTGTAGTAATGCGGCGTGCGCACCATGGCCACGTCATAGCCAAGTTCGGCGGCGTATTCGGTAAGCCGCAGCGTCTCGATCGCCGACTCGATCCCCGTGCCGGCTATCAGCACCTTGTTCGGCGCAGCCGCTTGACGCGCGGATTTCAGCACGTCGTGCCGCTCCTGATCGGAGAGCAGGATAGCCTCTCCGGTCGAACCGAGCACAACCAGGCCAGCACAAGGCGTGCGCGAATAGCGATCAACATTGCTCTGCGAGCTTTTTGAAATAAACATTGCCGTCGGGATACAACGGCGTAGTAATGGGAGGGAAAATACCGTGAAGTAACATAACGCAACCCAGCTTTCTGCGCACTCTAACGTGCACTTCCCAGCCTATCACTTCCTGTGCGGGCTTAGCAGCGGGATGGCTTCGCGCTTGTTGCGGCGGTAGACGCGGAAGTCATCGTCGACCGTGATGATCGTGTGTCGTGGAAAAAGCTCGCTCATGCGGATCAAGCAGAGATCTGCCAGGTCAGGATGGCGGTCAGCGTAGCGAGTGGCTAAGTCTTCAATTTGCCTTAGGCTGGTGTTTAGGTCGAAAGCAAGCCGCACCAATCCATCCTCAACCAGCAAGAGAACGTCCTTCGACGAGCCGATGTGAAACGCAGCTTCCGACAGGACCGACTCGCAAGTGAGTAGTGGCTCGGTAACGCGGCGGGCTATGTCTAGAGCCCAGGCGTGATGCTCGTCGGTGCGATTGCGGAAGGCAACAATGAAACCGGTATCGGCGATGCCCTTCATCGTCGTGAATAGCCTTTGCGCGATGACAAGTTACGCGGGCCGCTGAATGTCCCAGCGTGCCGCATGAAACGTTGCTGCCCAGCTTCGGATTTGGCATTCTCCAACTGATCGCGGACTAGACGACCGACGGGAATCCCCGTCCGTTGCGAAGTGTCTTTAAGCCAGTCCAGGATTTCTTCCGGCAACCGGATTGTGAGTGTATTACTCATTGTCAGTTATCGTAACACATGAGGCCCCCTGAAATGCTCAGTGTGTTACTCATGTGCAACGCACGAGCAGACGCCTGTTTCCTACCGCCGCACTGCTCTCTCCGCGTGCAACATCTGCAGCGCCCGTATGTTCACCTCGCCGCGCTGCAAGGCCGCAATCCCTTCCGCAGCCGCGCGCGCCGCTGAAAGCGTAGTAATCGTGGGAATGCGCGCGGTCACGGCAGCGCGCCGGATCGCCCTCTCGTCGAACCACGGCTCAAGTCCAGTGGGAGTATTCACGATGAGATGAATGCGCTGGCCTTTGATGAAATCAACCACGTTCGGGCGGCCTTCTTTTACTTTGTAGATGCGCTCGACTTTCATACCCGCGCCTTCAATCACGTCGCCGGTTCCGGACGTGGCCACCAGCTTAAATCCCATATCCACAAACTTGCGCGCAACCTCGGCGACGTGGCGCTTGTCGTGGTCCGTCACACTGATGAACACCGTGCCCGCGGTCGGCAACTTCTGGCCCGCTGCCAACTGCGCCTTGGCAAAAGCTTCGCCGAAGCTGTCGCCTACACCCATCACTTCGCCAGTGGATTTCATCTCCGGACCCAGCACCGTGTCGACGCCAGGAAACTTATTCCACGGAAATACCGGCGACTTCACGTAGTAGCAACTGCCCGTGTCGAGGTCGGCTCGCCGGTCGATATTCTCCGGCAGAAATTCCCGCAGCTTGCGCCCAGTCATCAGCCGCGCCGCAATCTTTGCCAGCGGCACGCCCGTCGCCTTCGAAACATAAGGCACGGTTCGCGAAGCCCGCGGATTTACTTCCAGCACATAGACTTTTCCGCCCTCCGCGCCGTTGCCGGATCCGCTGCCGTTGCCGCGTGGGATGGCGAACTGAATATTCATCAGCCCAACCACTTTCAGCGCCCGCGCAAGTTTGAAGGTGTAGTCGCGCATGCGATTCATAAGCGGCTGTGGAATATCCACTGCTGGCAGCACGCACGAAGAATCGCCGGAGTGAATGCCCGCCTCCTCGATGTGCTGCATGATGGCCCCAATCACCACGTCTTCGCCATCTGAAAGCGCATCCACGTCGAGTTCAATCGCATCTTCCAGGAAGTGATCGATCAGCACCGGGCGATCCTGCGAATACTCGACCGCCTCCTTCATGTACCGCACCACAGATTCTTCGTCGTAAGCAATCACCATGGCACGCCCGCCCAGCACGTAAGAAGGCCGCACCACCACGGGATAGCCAACTTGCTTGGCGCCTTCGATGGCTTCTTCCAGCGAAGTTGCCATCATTCCGGCGGCCTGCGGAATTTTCAGTTCTTCCAGCAGTTTGTTGAAGTGTTTGCGGTCCTCGGCCAGATCAATCGACTCTGGAGAAGTGCCGATGATGTTCACGCCCGCTTTCTTGAGCGGTAAAGCCAGGTTCAGCGGCGTCTGACCGCCGAACTGCACAATCACCCCCACTGGCGCGCCTTTCGACGTCTCGTGCTGGTAAATCGCCAGAACATCTTCGAGCGTGAGCGGCTCGAAATAGAGCCGATCGCTGGTGTCGTAGTCAGTCGAGACGGTTTCAGGATTGCAGTTGATCATGATCGTCTCGTAGCCATCTTCGCGCAGCGCGAACGATGCGTGGCAGCAGCAGTAGTCGAACTCGATTCCCTGCCCGATGCGGTTAGGTCCGCTGCCCAGAATGATCACTTTCTTTTTTTCGGTGGGCGCGGCTTCGTCCTCGTCTTCGTAAGTCGAATAAAGATACGGTGTAAAACTCTCGAACTCCGCTGCACACGTATCCACGCGCTTATAGACGGGCATCACGCCGTGCTTCTTGCGCAAGTGCCGGATTTTCTCTTGTGCCTCCAGCCGCCAGACGTTCGCCAAGCGTCCATCCGAAAATCCCATGCGCTTCGCCTCGCGCAGCACCTCGGCCGGGATCGACTCCATCGGATGCTTCTCCAACTCAAGCTGCATGTCGTTAATTTCTTTGAGCTGGTAGAGGAACCACGGATCCATCGAGGTCATCTTCGCGATCTGCTTTACGGTGTGTCCTTGCCGCAGAGCATATCGAATATAAGCAAGGCGCTCGGGATGCGGCGTCACCAGCCGCTGCGTCAGAATCTTTGGCTCAATCTTGTCGGCGCCCACGCGCTTGCCGGTATCAAGCGAGCGGATGCCCTTCATCAGCGCTTCTTTGAAGGTGCGGCCGATCGCCATCACCTCGCCCACCGACTTCATCTGCGGACCAAGGCTCTCATCGGCGCCGGGAAATTTTTCAAACTGCCACTTCGGAATCTTCACCACAACGTAATCGAGCGTCGGCTCGAAACACGCCGGAGTCTTGCGCGTAATGTCGTTGGGAATCTCATCAAGCGTGTATCCCACAGCGAGTTTCGCGGCAATCTTCGCAATCGGAAAACCGGTGGCCTTCGATGCCAGCGCCGACGAACGCGAGACGCGCGGATTCATCTCGATCACAACCATCCGCCCGGTCTCCGGATTCACGCCGAACTGAATGTTCGATCCGCCGGTATCGACGCCGATCTCGCGAATCACCGCAATCGAAGCGTCGCGCATAGCCTGGTACTCGCGGTCAGTGAGCGTCTGCGCCGGGGCCACTGTAATCGAATCGCCGGTATGCACGCCCATGGGATCGAAGTTCTCGATCGAGCAAACGATGATGACGTTGTCCTTGGTATCGCGCATCACCTCGAGTTCAAATTCTTTCCATCCCAGCACCGACTCTTCGATGAGCGCTTCATGCACCGGAGAGAAATCCAGCCCGCGCCCCAGCACCTCGACCATCTCTTCGCGGTTGTAAGCGATGCCACCACCCGAACCGCCCAGCGTGAACGACGGCCGCACGATCACCGGAAAGCCGATCTTCCCGGCAAACTCCAGGCCGTCTTTCACGTTGTTCACCAGCGCTGACTTGGGCACGTCGAGCCCAATCTTCTGCATCGCGTCCTTAAAGAAGAGACGGTCTTCGGCCTTCTTGATGGCCGCAACGTTCGCGCCAATCAGATTCACGTCGTATTTTTCCAGGACGCCGCCGTCGGAAAGTTCAATCGCCAGGTTGAGCGCGGTCTGCCCGCCCACGGTAGGCAACACGGCAAAGCCAGCGCCCGGAGCCATTTCCCGCTCGATCCGAATGATCTCTTCCAGATATTCAAGCGTGAGCGGCTCGATATAAGTGCGGTCGGCAATCTCCGGATCGGTCATGATGGTCGCTGGATTGGAGTTGGCCAGCACCACTTGATAGCCCTCAGACTTAAGCGCCTTGCAGGCCTGCGTGCCGGAGTAATCAAACTCCGCCGACTGCCCAATGACGATGGGCCCAGAGCCGAGAATCAGGATTTTCGAGATGTCAGTGCGTTTGGGCATGAAATCAGTTGCCAGTTCTCAGAGAAAGCGTTCTATATCGGTCAAAACCTCGGGTGGTACCCCTTCTTGCTTACCGATCCTCCACAAACGAGCGACGGCTGCACGATCAGCGGATGGCCGCAGTTCCTGAATGCCTTTGAACTCGTTACGTTCACGGGCCATCCTAACGGCGCCCACCCCTTGGAGTTCGTGATCATGTAGTAGTCACCACGCTCGACCGACTCGAACTGGAAGTTGCCGGCAGCATCCGTACGCGCGACGGCAGCCACAGTTTGGTCTTTACGCACCAACTGCAGGCCAAAATCTGGAAGCGCTTCTCCATCCGGAGCTTGAACGTGTCCGCACACCGCCGGGGTCTTCAACGAATTCTTAGGCAGGAGGGCCTCGCATGCAAAAACATGTGTCGCGATTAGAATTGTCGCGATTAAGAAATAGGCAATTTTCACCCTTTCCACTCCTCCATCATCTTCACGAAATCCTTAAACAGATAATGCGAATCATGCGGCCCGGGCGCAGCTTCGGGGTGATATTGCACGCTGAACAGCGGCAGGTTGCGGTGTCGTAGCCCTTCCAAAGTCGAGTCGTTCAGATCCATGTGCGTCAGTTCGACTTCACTCTCCGGCAACGAGTCCGGATCGACTGCAAAATTATGGTTGTGCGCCGTGATCTCTATTTTCCCTGTCGCCAACTGCTTCACCGGATGATTCCCGCCATGGTGGCCAAACTTCAGCTTGAAAGTTTTCCCGCCGAGCGCGATGCCGGTGAGTTGATGTCCCAGACAAATGCCGAAGATCGGCTGCCGTCCCATCAGCCTGCGAATTGAATCGACGGCATACGTACATGGCTCAGGATCGCCCGGTCCATTCGACAGAAACACTCCATCCGGTTTCAACGCCAGCACATCCTCCGCGAGAGTCTGCGCCGGAACCACCGTTACCCTGCAACCCTCACCGCGCAACTTACTTAGAATATTTTGCTTAATGCCGAAATCGTAAGCCACCACATGAAACCGCGCCGGCTCATCCTTAACTCCCACCTGCGCAACTGGTTCATGCGAGCGCTCGCCGACCTCCCACACATACGGGCCCTTAGTGCTCACAACTTTCGCCAAGTCTGTTCCGTCCATCTTCGGAATCGAATTCGCCTTGGCTACTAACTTCGCCTCATCGCTCTCGATAGTCGAGACCACGCCGCGCATCACGCCGTGATCGCGCAGATGGCGCACCAACGCCCGCGTGTCGATATCCGACAGCACCGGCACCTTGAACTGTTCCAGGTATTCGTCCGTCACCTGCTGCGAGCGCCAGTTCGAACTCACCTTCGAGAACTCGCGCACGATCAGCCCTTCGATCCACGGACGCGTGGCTTCGTTGTCTTCCTGATTGGTTCCGTAGTTTCCGATCTGAGGATTGGTCAGGACAACGATCTGTCCCGAGTAAGATGGATCAGTGAAAATTTCCTGGTAGCCGGTGATGGATGTATTAAAAACGACTTCGCCGTAGCACTCGCCTTTGGCGCCGTAGCCTTTGCCGCGGAAGACTCGACCGTCTTCCAGCGCAAGGATAGCCTGCATTCTCGCTCCAGTGTGTGGATTTAAAGAATTTTATCAGGGAACGTGGTCAGGACCAAGCACGGATCGCGGCTGGGGTGTGGAAATCCAGACCGCATTTCAAAATTGCTGATTAATGATTGACGACTGACTCAGGGCGTCAAGGTTCTCAATCAGAAATCAGCAATCAAGAATTGACTACCGCACTCTGCCCAGCTTATCCATCGGCCAATAGCCAAACACAGCCTTGCCATAGATGTAGCTCTGATTGACAGGACCGAAATCGCGGCTGTCGTTCGACATTGACCGGTGATCGCCCAGCACGAAGTAGCATTGCGCAGGTACCACGACCTCTGGATACGACCGCGCGTCGTCGTAGGCGGGCGGAACGTAATCTTCATCCAGCGCCTCGTTGTTCACATACACCTGCCCGCCGTCGATGCGGATCCGGTCCCCGGCCACGCCCACCACGCGCTTGATGTAGCTCTTCGAGGGATCGCGCGGATAGCGAAACACTACGATATCGCCGCGCGAAATGGGCTCCAGGCGGTACACGAATTTGTTGACGAAGATTCGCTCCTGGTCTTCGAGCGATGGCATCATGCTCGTCCCTTCCACCTTCACTGGCTGGTAGATGAACACGATGATGAATGCCGAGATGGCCAGCGAGAGGATCAGATCGCGCAGCCACACTCCGAAAGCTGGACGCACGCGCGCGCCAGAATTCGGGAGTGCCGGCGCCGGCTGCGCCTGATTGTTTTCGGATTCTGTATTGGGCGTATCGGGCATGCGATTTTTCTATTGTATACAGATCGCGACTACTTGGCAGAGAGTTGTACAAGCCAACGCGCGACTCAGATATCTCAAGCGTTGGGTTCACGCGGACGTTTCCACCGGGCTATTGTACGTACAAATGTTCCCGCCGGAACATTAGAGCGTTTTGCAATTGTATGTACAAATGTTCCAGTCGGAACATTCAAGCGTTTTTACCGGAACACTGTGGAAATCGCGGAAAACTCGGAAAACCACCTTAAAGCTATAGTTGGTGGGCGGTAAGTGGCTGGGATAGTTAGACTTGGGGCGAGGGGCCCGGAAAGTGGTAGAAAAACCACAGGGCGAAGGGAAAGCGGTGCGAGGCGGGTGCGGTGTTGGCGCTCATCGGGGACGAGTGTCAATTACATAGACTTGCGTGCGAGAAGCTCTTAATTTCGCAGTCCATCCTTTTCGCGAAGAACGCGGCCACCCCCGCCGGTCCTCTTGTGTCAGTTAGGACTACCGGGGCTGAGGTCGATCACGATGTTGCGGCGTTCGCCGCCGGACAGAATTAGGCGTTCGCTTCCCATATACCGCGCCGTCTTGTATCCCGCTGCAACCGCGAGAACCTCGAGGGGCTTGTTAGGCACTGTCAACCGGAAATGTCCCATTTTATCCGCAAAAATCTCCACGAAAGCATTGGGGTTCTGAATGTCCCGAACGGTTACCTTCGCCTTCGGAATGGTTCGCTGGGTCGACGAGTCCCGTAAGTCGCCTTCTAGGACCCCGCCCTTCATTCCGAGGATGACCCGCACGCCCGAAACGTCCGACTCCCCGACCGAAACTTGTGGAAACTTGGCACTCGGGTCGGAGCATAATAGGAAACTCGGGTCGGGGTATCCGTCAGCCTCATCCTTAGCGCGAATGACATAGCGGCCTGGCTTCAGAACGAGGTGAAACTCTCCGTTATTGTCGGTGTGTAGCCATCCGAGGTCGCCGGCGCTCCCGCCTCCCTCGATCGGGACCGCCGACACGGAGGCGCTCGGGACCACATTGCCGTTGGCATCTGTGACCACACCGAGGACTGAGTAGTCTCTCGGTGGACCCGTCGCGGTGAGGATCGCGACCGGGGATAGCAGTGTGAGCGCAAGTAATACGGCCTTCCTCATGATACTTAATACCCGTCGATCGTGATGGAACTGCACTTGTAAACCAGTGCGTTGGCATGGGGCAGTCGGGATGCTGCGACCGTCCAGTTTTGTTGTGCGTCGCTAACTCCAGAACCTGGGCATGCAGAAGAACAGACATAGTAGGTATCTGGAAAGCTCCCATCCCCCGTAGTCAGATAATTTACTACCTGCGTTCCCGATATGCCCAGCTGGTTGGGGGTAGTGACAGAAATTTGGTCCGCAGCGGTTAGGCCTGAAACCGCATATGCTGAGCCATCGGCAAACTGCACCTGATTCGTGACGTTTCTGACCCAGCCAGCCTGGCCCTTTATGGTGCAGTCCGCAGGGCCCTGCGACGCGGTATCGATGGGCTCTATCTGATAGGGCCCCGAATAGACCGGGGCGCACACCTCCGTGGGTACGACGGTACAGTAACTGCCGTTGCCTTCGGTGACCCAGCCGCTGGTGCAAGCTTCGGTGGAACCCGTGGACACCCCATTCACCTGTGCCGTTTCCACCGTTGCCACGGCCGTGTTGCCGCTCCACCACGTCGTGAAGTCCCCTGTAAGGTCCACTGGTTGGCCCGTGCACTGATCGGTCCCGTCAATGCTGCCGTAATCGAAGCCATCCACGATCAAGTCGAATGAATCCGGGTCCCAGCCCGCATCGTCGGCACCGCAGCAGCGCAAAATCGGGGGCTTCACATTGAACCCAAAGGCGCCGTCTAGAGCTAGAGTGCCTGGCGTCAGGCTGCCCAGGCCTTGCACTCTATTGCACATCGGGCTTTGCGTCCTGCGGCTGGAGGACGACCTGGAGCTTCTTGACCTCTTCGGGTTTCAAAAACAATTTCCCTTCGGCGGACCCTGTCGGGGGCCAAGCCTTATGGCCCTCAGCGGTTACCTCAATGAGAACATCGGTCAAAGCGGGAACGAGTATGCGCCGCTGAGTTGCCGACACGCTGACGGAAAGGTCCGGGTTCGCCGCACGGCGTAGGGTGACCGAGGCGAGCGGGATCTCCTTTCCTGTCGCTGCGTCGGTCACGGGCGCAAGATCAAAGACTCCAGCTTTGGGGCCAATTTTGACGATAACGTCTACGGAGGGGAAATCCTCCGCTAGGGTGACGTTAGGCAGCGCGAGGTTGTTGTAGAAGTTAAAAGCCAAGTCGGGATAACCAGCATCCTCTTTTCCGGCCATCACGACGTACGTTCCCCACAGCACGTCCGCGATGTGGAAACGCCCGCCGTCGTCGGTCTCATAGAAGCGGATGAGCCGATGCACCACAAATTTGTTCTCGGCGATGTGAACCTTCGCGCCCGCCACGGGCTTGCCGGCGTCGTCTACAACAGTGCCCGTTATTGTCCCCTGGGCTCGCGCGAAGCCCGTAGCAACGAGAACGCATAATAGCGCCCTGCAGATTATCGTGTGCATTGGTTACTCCTTTCATTACGGCCCGAACACTTTGCCGGTCGGGATCGCATTGGGGGGGTTGACATAGCCATTGATGTCGGTGCTGGCAGTACTGGGCGGCAAGTTGCTTGCATGGAAGAGGTTGCTGGCCGAGATGGAAAAGTGGCGAAAAAGACACAGGGCGAAGGGAAAGCGGGGGATATCCAGGATCAGGCCGGGCCAATTACATAGACTTGCAGATATGACACCGTTTCGGTGAAAAGGGTTAGCCCATTTCTCGCAAAGGACGCGAGAAATGGGGCACCCGGCTTGCCCCTGTTCCTATTCCGGGGCTAGCGACATCGCGCCGATCACTGGTGCATTTTCTCTTGCAGCGTCCTGAGATCTTCCCCTAGTTGTAGGCGTACCACTTCCTCCCGTTCCCTCGAGACCGCCTCCCTTAGTTCCGGGATGGCGCGTATGTCTCCCAGGTCCGCGAGGGCTCGACCAGCCGCCATTTGCAAGAACGCATCCGAGGCATGCAGGGCCCTTACCAAGCCTACGAGCGCTCTCTTCGAATCTTCGCCGGAAAGGTTGTGATATCCGGGTAAAAGTGATGCGGCCTGCGCCCTGTAGCCATTGCTTCCGGTTTGCAACACCTCCAGAAGGGCGTCGCGGCATGTCGCGCTCTCGTGGTCTAAGCTGAGCATGTATCCTGCGGATTGTGTCCTGATCCCCGCTCCCTGGTCGCGACTTCCGCAATTGCCTTCCAGAGTATCGAACCCCAATTGGTCACCGAGTTCCGCAAGCGCAAATGCAATATTTGTTCGGGTCCGCGGAACCTTCTCCGATGTCAATGCGTCCTTGATCGCTGGCACCGTTTCGATCGCTTTATCCTCCGCAAGCTTTAGGGCCGCCAAGTATCTCACTTCCGGATCAGCGTTCCTGAGCGCGTCAACCAAGGCGGTCTGTGTGAGTTGAATGTTGTGGCGCTTCAAGAGCTCACTGGCTGTTGGAATTGCCCCGTTGCTTTCTGAAGGCGATTGGCTCCACGCCAGTGCAGCAATGAAGATCAATATCATGGATGGCCTGCGGGACAGCATGATTGCACCCTCTTTGTAGTCTATTGTTCAGTAACTGTGGTTCGAGTGACCGGCATGCCCTGAATGGTACCCGTTGTAAAAGTATAGGTGATGACGAAGCCGCCCAGATTTGTGCTACCACAAGAGTTCCCCGCGGGATCGCTAACTGCGTAATATGTTTGGTTGCACGAGTAGGTACATGAGCCCAGCCCGGCTTCGCCTAGCACGTTAGAGCTGCTCACGAGAGAGTGGTCATCGTAGAAGATATTATTAGCGGGGTTAAAAGTCACTCCATAGTCCGTGCCGCCTTGGCCCACAGTAAATGTTGCCGAGCCGTTGCACTCTGAGAAATACTTTGTGGGACAGGTATTCTGCATTACGCCATTAACCGACAACGCTTCTGAGATTTTGGAGTTATTGTAGGAGGTGGATAGCGTCGGGAGCGCCTGAATCGACGCCACCATGCCGATGCCTGTCTTATAGGTGGGAAAGTCGTCCTCCAAGGGGATGTTCGTCGTCCCGGCGATCGACACTGAGTCGGGGCAGTTCGCCACCGTAACCGGGGCGCACACCTCCGTGGGTACGACGGTACAGTAACTGCCGTTGCCTTCGGTGACCCAGCCGCTGGTGCAAGCTTCGGTGGAACCCGTGGACACCCCATTCACCTGTGCCGTTTCCACCGTTGCCACGGCCGTGTTGCCGCTCCACCACGTCGTGAAGTCCCCTGTAAGGTCCACTGGTTGGCCCGTGCACTGATCGGTCCCGCCAATGCTGCCGTAATCGAAGCCATCCACGATCAAGTCGAATGAATCCGGGTCCCAGCCCGCATCGTCGGCACCGCAGCAGCGCAAAATCGGGGGCTTCACATTGAACCCAAAGGCGCCGTCTAGAGCTAGAGTGCCTGGCGTCAGGCTGCCCAGGCCGGGGCTAAGGTCGCGCAGGTCGTAGGTGCCAAAGCTGGCGTCGGCGGGCAGCAGGTTGCCTTTGCCGTCGGGTATGCGGTTGCGGATCAGGCTGGCGACGTTCACCCACATCTGATCGCCAGGCTGGATCGTCCGCTGCATTTCGTAGCTCTTCTGGCCATTATCATAATGCAGCGTGAGCAGCGCATTCGTGGGTTTTTGTCCGGAATTCGTAACAGCCATGATCTGGTTGTGGTTGGAATCGGCGCGCCATTCGCCTCCGGCAAAGTGTCCGGCTACGTTGGCGGTGAACGGGGTGTCGAGATAATATCTGCCCCTCTCGTCGTAGCTGGACGCGAGGGCTACCAGGTCGCTCGGCGAACGCCGGCGTGGACAGCGTGACCAAGGCCCAGTGAGCCGTGTCGGGAATGCAGAGCTGTTTTTGCATGGCACCGATCTGCAGTTGCTGCGTGGCAAAAGGGGCCAAATTCAAATCCGCCAGCTTAACCTGGCCGCGGGTCGAGCCCCCGCGCCAGTTCAGCGTGATGCTGGCAGCGGCCGGTTTCGCTGTGGTGTTGCGGACCAGGATTGTCGGCTGCAAGACCGTCCCACTGGGAAGGCCCAATGCGGCGTCGGGCGTACGCAGCGCCAGCATGGGAGCGTAGCTTGTCCATGGTTTGCCTTCCATTCCTGGCCGTTGGTGCTGGGTTAGGCCAGGATAGCGGCTGAACATTTCCAGAGAAACCGAGGACTTGGCGGTTTCATCGTACATAAGATGAACGCTGTCGAGCGCCCCTGCATTCGCTGGAACCTCGAACTGAACGCCGCCGTACTGCCCGCTCAGGCCGGCGGCGGCAAGCAGGTCGTGGAGATTGAGGCGAATGGTCTGGCGCGCAGCCAGCGAAACACGCTGGTTCCATCGCTTGCCCGCCGCATCCGAGAGCCGTAAAGTTCCGGCCAACGTCTTCTCCGAGTGGTTGCTAAAGATGAGCAGATCGTTTTGCATCGGTCTCGGCTGCCACCAGATGCCTTCGCGGCTGCCGCCGAGAACGGCGCGCGGCGACAACGCGGAATCTGCTACTGGGAAAGCGTCCTCGTGGAAGCCGATCGGCCCTCCGTGCAGCGCGACAACAACCGCGGCATAAAGGTTTCCGGCGCTGAGTGCGGTGAAGCGGAAGACAACCGAGCCGTAGGAGCCAGGCTGGCTGAGCAAGCTGGGCGAGCGCTTGAGCAGGCCTTCATTCACCCACACGGAAACCGACACGTTCGATGGAATAGTTACGGGGTCGAGGGGAATCTCTTCTCCCGATGCGAGACGCAGCACAGGTGTCACCGTCAGCGGCCCGGCGGTGAGATTGTTCTTCAGTTGAAGTTCCGTATCCCAACCCGGCTCAGAAGTCCAGTAAGGGGCGAAAGATTCTTGCAGTTTGCGTACTGGCTTTTCGGCGTAGGCGGCGGAAGTGGCGGCGACGGTCACGATGGCGAGCAGTAAAGCGCGGAGGAAAGCTGACATGTGTCCTCACAGATTGATCTATCGTTCCCTTGGCTCGGCCCATAGTGGTAGTGTGGCGCGGGATTGCATATGCTTCAAGCTGGCGAAACAGACGCCTGTGGATCGTTACGAAAACCGAACAACAGCTAAGTGGGCTGTTTGGAAGGCGGACCGGCGTCGCGGAATCTTGGGGTAAAATAACTTGACTCCAGGAGACCTGCATGACGCCAAGCCGCCTGCTTCATAACAAGTACGTTTATCGCGCCTTAACCCTTATTTTTCTCTTGACGGTGACGCTGACCATGTCGGCGCAATGGACCGCCCAGGGGGAAGAAGAGGGAGGCATTCCGGCTTACAATGCCGGTCCGCCGCCCAAGGGGACCAAGCTGCCCGCAATCCTTACCAAGGCCGAACTCTGGGGCGCGGATGCGCAGAATCCCTACCAGACCCACGCGTACGAGTTGGCGGCGAAAATTCCGAACGTGCTCCATCAGCAGCCTTGCTATTGCTATTGCGATCGCATGGGCCACAACAGCCTGCACAGCTGCTTCGAAAACACGCACGGCGCGCGCTGCGCCACCTGCCTGAAGGAACTCTACTACTCCTATCAGCAGCACCAGAAGGGCAAGACCGCGGCACAGATTCGCGCCGGCATCATCAAGGGCGAGTGGAAGCAGATCGACCTGCAATCGGCCGCGACGATCAACTAGTTCTTAGTCCCGAGTACCTAGTACCCGAGTACCTACCGAATGCTTCGTAGCTCGCGACTCGGTACTAGTCCGCAACCGGGTACTGGTACTCGCTCCTACCATTGCCCTACACACATCTGTTTGAGTGATACTTGGAGCACGGCTCTTTAAAATTTCAAGGGCCAAGGAGTCCCCATTACAACGAGCGCAGGAAAAATTCTTCACATGGCTCAGAAGGCTAACCCCAAGAAATCATCCGTCGCAGACGATCCGCGCGTCACCCAGGCCCTGCAGAATTACGAAGCTGGACTGCGGGCTTTGCAGGAACACAAATTCGACAAGGCGAAGCCGCTGTTTGAGAAAGTGCTCGCCGGCCCCAGCAAGGAACTCACCGACCGGGCCACGGTCCATCTCAGTATTTGCAATCAGCATCTCGAACGCTCGGCCACGCAGCAGTTCAAGAGCATAGAAGAACACTACGACTATGCAGTCTCACTCATGAATGTCGGAGATTACGTCACGGCGCGCGAGCACATCGAAAAACTGCTCAGGCAGTCGCCGAAGACTGATTTTGTCATCTACGGCCTGGCCGCGCTCGATTGTCTTACCGGTCATGTGGAAGACTCGCTCAAGCATCTGGACGAGGCGCTTCGCCTGAATGCCGGCCTGCGGTTCCAGGCGCGCAATGACTCCGATTTCCACAACCTGGCCGAAGACCCTCGCTTTACCGAACTGTTGTACCCGGATCCGGCTGCCGATCTGGCTTCGCCAGAAAGCTACTTCCGGGAAGACGAACCTTCTTAAGTGGATTCTTGCTTAAGTAAATTCATGCTTAAGTAAATTTCGAGATGGAAACCAAAGCCGCCGATCCGTTGCCGATGGAGAAAGCCACACGCGAGCGCGGCCTGCGCGTGGTCGCCATCGGCGGCGGCACAGGGCTTTCCACTCTGCTCAAAGGACTCAAGCTCTTCGCGCTGTCTCCGGGGGAGGCAGCCGCCGCCCGGCCCGAGTCGCCGGTCATTCGGGACCTTTGCGCTGTGGTCACGGTGAGTGACGACGGAGGCTCCAGCGGCCGCCTGCGCAAAGAACTGAACATGCTTCCTCCCGGCGACATCCGCAACTGCATCGTCGCGCTCAGCGAGGACGAAGCTCTGCTCTCCCAGCTTTTCCGCCATCGCTTCGCGAAAGGCTCCGGCCTCGAGGGTCACAGCTTTGGCAATCTTTTTCTGGCGGCGCTGACCTCCATCACCCATGACTTCTCCGAGGCAGTGCGCCTTTCTTCGGAAATTCTGGTCACGCGCGGCCACATTCATCCCGCCACGACGTCGAACATCGAACTCGAAGCCCTGATGGAAGACGGCAGTCGCGTCCGCGGAGAAACCAAGATCACCGCCAGCAAAGGCCGCATCCAGGAACTTTTTCTCGTTCCACCGAACGTCGAGCCTCTGCCGCAGACGCTCGAAGCCATTGCCCGCGCCGATATCATCAGCATCGGTCCCGGCTCGCTGTTTACCAGTCTCATTCCCAACCTGCTCGTACACGGCATCGCCGATGCCATCGTCGACTCACCGGCCACCAAGGTTTACATTTGCAATCTGATGACTCAAGCCAACGAGAGCCTGGGCCTTACGGCTGCGGATCATATTCACGCTCTCAATCGCCACGCGCACCAACAGCTCTTCGACTATGCGCTGATCAATCGCACATCCGTTTCCGACGAGCTGAAAGCTAAATACGAACTCGAGGGTGCCTGCCAGATCGTCGCCGATCTCGATGCCATTGAAGCTCTAGGCGTGATCCCCGTGCTCGGAGACTACCTCGAAGAAGCCGGCGTCGCCCGTCACAACACTGCCCGGGTCGCCCGCGACCTGGTACATCTTGCGCCGTCTGCCGGCGCCGAGCGCAAAAGACAGTCTGCTGTGAAGTCTTAACTCACGTGCGCTCCACTTCTTCCTTTTCGACTCCGCTCACACTGGTTAGAATGGCCTGAGATAAAGGTAGTGGAGGTGTCGTACGAAGGTAATGAAGTTGAAGACAACCATGAAAAGGGACATCAGAAAGCCAACACTTGCCGGTGCGCTATTGATTGTCTGCCTGCTGGGAACGGCGGCCGCGCAAAAGGATCGGGACGAAGGGCCCACAGCCGTCATGGACTTTCTCATCGTGAAGGAGGACAACGGCAAACCGATCCGCAACGCCGCCGTGATCATGCATCCCGTAAACGCTCGTGGCGAGCAAAGCAGAGGCGGACTCGAACTCAAAACCGATCTCGATGGCAAGGCTAGCTTTGACGACATTCCCTACGGCAAACTGCGGGTGCAAGTGCTGGCCTCAGGATTCCAGACCTACGGCGAGGACTATGACGTGAACCGAGCCAAGATGGATCTCACCATCAAGCTGAAACGTCCTCAAAGCCAGTACTCGGTTTATCAGGACCATGCCGAAGACAAGAAGGACGACACGAAAGATGAGAAAAAGGACGGCAAGGCCCCAACCCCTGATCCCAACGCCAAACCGCAATAGCATGGGCAAAAGTTATTTAGAGACTCCGTGTTCAATCCTTGGCTGATCGCTCGCTCCGGACGGGGAACCAACCATCAGCAATTGCTAGATGGGACTCCCCGGCATATGATCCGACTGATGATACCCGGATTATTGATCGTCGCTTGTTGGGTCGCCCTTGTACTTTATTGGAACATCAGCGGCCGCTCCATCAAGCCGGCGGCGGAAGCGCAGGGTTGGGCTGGAAGGTTAGCGCGGGTGCCAATTTGGCTGGGATATATCCTGTTTGTCGTCGCGGGAGCGCATCCCTTTGGCATGGCCGTAATACCTCATTCAGCGATTGCGGAATGGCTGGGGGTTGCAATTTGCGCCTTGGGACTCTTTGCGGCCGTCTGGTCACGCAAAACGCTGGGGGACGATTGGAGCAGGGACGTCGAGTTCAAGCAGGGGCACAAACTTGTGGAACGCGGGCCCTATCGCTTCGTACGTCACCCCATTTATACCAGCCATCTGCTCATGGGGCTGGGAACAGCTGTTGAGTCCGGCCTGCTCGCTTCGTTCGTGGGGCTATTGCTGTTCTTCATTGGCTTTTGGATAAAACTGAAGCAGGAGGAGAGTCTGCTTCTAAGGCACTTTCCCGATGAATACCCCGGCTACAAAACTCGGGCCAAGGCGCTTGTGCCGTTCGTATTTTAGGTTTGCGGGCTGGATGTGAAGTCTCCTGACGGGTAGAATTCTGCGCATGAACTATCTTCTAAAAACCGAACCCACCGTTTATTCGTTCGCCGATCTCCAGCGCGAAAACACAACCATCTGGGATGGCGTGACCAATCCCGCCGCCGTCAAACACCTGCGCGAGATGAAGCCGGGCGAGCACCTGATCATCTATCACACCGGAGACGAGAAGATCGCAGTAGGAACTGCGACCGTAGTATCTGTGGATGCGTCGGATGCGAAGACCCCGCTGGTAAAAATCAAGGCTGGCAAGCCGCTGGCCAAGCCGGTGACGCTGGCCGAGATCAAGGCGCATAAGCTGTTCGCCGATTCGCCGCTGGTGCGGCAAGGCCGGTTGAGCGTCGTTCCCTTAACCGACGCTCAGTACAAATTCGTCACCGGCTCTTGACTCGCACCGGGGCAAACTTCAGTGGACGCGTGCGTCCCGCCGGATCAGCGCGTTATCGACAAAGAAGCCAATCCCTATCGCGAGCGGAATCGCGCCAAACACCGCCGCATGTGATGGCGTCTGGTTCGTGGCGTCCGAGTAGAACGAAAGTTCACGATGTAGCCAATCGCCCCAGCCATCAGCAGAATTCCCGAGCGCCGCGAACGCGCCGCCTCCGAGAGTTCTGGCTGCATGGGAACGTCGACGCCGCGTGCAATCGCAGCCAAACGTTCCTCGCTGCTCAGTTTGCGCACCCGGAAGAAGGTGTACATAGCCGCCATCGGAATTCCCAGAGCCATCACCACTGCCGCCAATCCCACGATGTTGCTGTCCATAACGCCTCCTGACGACGGCGCAGATTGCATTTCTCTTGGTGTTTGCGCCTGCCACAGTGATCTACGCGTGCCCGTGAGGAAAAGTTCCGCCTTTGGCGTTGTAAATTCGGCATCAGGTCACACAAATTTTGCAAAACTCTCTATTCCCTAGCAACTCCACGGCTACACTAAGGCTTCCTATGGGAATAGCAAACCGATCAGCCCGATCAGCATTGATATCGATAATGACATTCAAACCAGCAAGAACTCGACCGCACCCTCAGCTACCGCCAGGCGGGCATACTGTGCGCCTGCCTCTCTGTGTTGCTCTTCGTCGCACCTTCCCGGGCGCAGGACAATCAAGATAAGGTCGTCGTCGATGATGTTTCCCGCACTTTCGTCGTGCATTTGCCCAAAGGCTATGACGCTCAGCAACACTATCCAGTCGTTATTCTTCTGCATGGCAGCAACCAGGATGCTGACGACATGGCACGACTCACGCACTTTAACCAGCTCGCCGACAAAGATGGCGTTATTGCGGTCTATCCCCACGCCATGCGCGGAGAATGGAATATCGGAGTGCGCCCGGAACAAGCGGAGATGGACATGGCGCGGCGTGGAGGTTGGGCGGCACGGAGGATGGGGCGGCTATCCCGGCGGCGGAGGCGGATACCCGGCGGTGGCGGCGGTGGCTATCCCAGGGGCGGACAGCGCGGCGGCCAGAATCCGGATGAGACCAAGAATAAGCCTGAGCCTGCCGATGATGTTGCCTTTTTGAATCAGATGCTGGACCAGCTCGCCCTCAAGTACTCCATAGACGCTCACCGCATTTATGCCACGGGATTGGGCGACGGCGGCTTCATGGCGCTGCGGGTGGGTTGTACCATGGCCGATCGCGTGGCTGCGGTTGCCGCCGTGGCGGCGAACCTTCCCAAGACCATGATCTGCCTGCCCTCTCGTCCCGTCCCTGCGCTGCTTCATAGACGGCACCGACGACCCAATCATTCCTTACAACGGAGGCACCTACAAACCCGGACGCTTCCACGTGCTCTCCGCCGAAGACAGCGCCAAGGCCTGGGCCAAGTTCGACCGCTGCGCAGAAAAGCCTACCCAGGGCAAACTGCCCGCTTCAGAAAAGGGTGGGAAAGAAACTAAAACGCTGACTTTCGACGCCTGCCACGACAACGCGCAAGTGGTTCTCTACAGCGTTAAGGGGGCCGGCAACACCTGGCCCGGCGGCGAGCAGTACTCGTCCGAAAAAGAGATTGGGAAAACCAGCAGCGACCTTAACGCCAACGAAATCGTATGGAGCTTCCTCAGTAGCCGGAAGATCGCGGATGAGAGCGGCGCGCAGAAGTAGTAACGCTTCACTGCAGATTCGGCTGCGCCCCGGGATAGAACTTCGCGATCATCCGCCCCGTCATCAGTCCGCCTTCGTATTCGGGAATGATCACCTCGTCCGCGCCCGAATTGCGCATAGCCTGTGCATACCGCGCCTGCCCTGCCCGCGTAATGATGCGCGCCTTCGGGTTCAGTGCCTTCGCCGTCACTGTGATGTACAGATTATCGGCGTCATTGTCGATCACAATGCACACACCCCGCGCGTGTTCGATCCCAGCGGACTGCAGCACGTCGTGCCGTTTGGCGTCGCCTTGGATGGTAAGCACTTTGTCCTTCAATAGTTCGCGGCACAACCCCTCGTTGGTTTCGATCAAAACAAAAGGAATCTTCAGACGGTTGAGCTGGTCCACCACCGTCCGGCCCACTTGCCCGTAACCGCAGATGATAAAGTGATCGCGCAGTTTGTCGATGCTGATGTCGTTCACCATGGTTCTCCAGGCCTCCATCCCTTGCCGGTTGAAGATTGTGACCGCTACCCGCTCCGCCACCCAGATCTGAAAGGCAAACACCCCCACATACACGAACAGGGAAAAGAGCTTGGTCGCGTTGTGGACCCGCTTCGCATCGATGGCATGCGGTTGGATGATCCAGAACAACGCATCTTGCCAGATCAATCCCTCCAGCCGCCGGTACACCAGCACACACATCAGGCTGAATCCCGCAAACACCACTAACGGCAGCCATAATCGGCGCAAGAAGAGCAGCAGGATTCGAATCATGGGGGTTGCTACCGCAAGTCTACCTGCATGGCAACAGCCGTGCAGACCCAAAAACCGATAACCTTAATCGTTTTCTTGCGTTCCCATCACAGGCAAACAAAAAACCCTCCGCGACAATCCTGCGAAGGGTGGTTTCTACTTGGATCCTAACATGGGTTTGAAGGACACAGCGCACCGCCGTGCCTTCCAGCCTCACTGGAATAGATTCGGAACAGCCGGGCTGCGAGAACCTCAGTTTGGGATGGATCAGGAAAGAGGATGGATCAG
This sequence comes from uncultured Acidobacteriaceae bacterium, assembly GCA_963702775.1. GTDB lineage: Bacteria > Acidobacteriota > Terriglobia > Terriglobales > Acidobacteriaceae > Sulfotelmatobacter. The sequence continues at coordinate 1,450,179 of CAVPDX010000004.1, read as the reverse complement.
GAAGATGGATCAGGAAGATGGATCAGGAAAAAGATTGTCAGGCGTGTCAGGGAATTGTTAATTCCGTGTCACTTCTGGCGATTCTGGACTGCCTTGGCCGCTGCTGTTCCCCTTAGCTCAGCGAATTAACTTCCGCAACTCGCGCCGCAGAATCTTGCCCGAGGCCGTCTTAGGGACGACCTCCACAAAATGCACCTCCCGCGGCTGCTTATAATGTGTCAACCGGTCGGCCACGAACGCACTCAACTCCTCTTGCATCTTTCGATTCGGTGACAAATCCTTCACGCAAAGCGATGAACGCCACCGGAATCTCGCCCGCCGCCGCATCCGGCCGGCCCACCACTCCGCACTCCCGCACCGCCGGATGCTCTAGCAGCACCGCCTCTACTTCGGCCGGCGCCACGGGAAATCCTTTGTACTTGATCATTTCCTTGCGGCGGTCCACGACGCGGTAAAAACCCTCGGCGTCGCGCGTCACAATGTCGCCCGACCAATACCATCCATCGCGCAGCACGGCTGCGGTCGCGTCCGGGTCTTTCCAGTAACCCTGCGTGAATTGCGGCCCACGCATCACCAACTCTCCGGGCTCACCCGTGGAAGCCTCTTGCACGCTTTCCGCGGAAGCAGTCGGATTCTCGGCGCAGATGACCCTGCACTCGGTCTGCGCCACTGGATGGCCGATCGAATCCGGCCGGTAAATGCTGGCTCCAGATAACCCACATGCGTCACCGGTGAAGCTTCCGTCATCCCATAACCCTGACACACAAGAATGCCGGTCAATTCAGTAAATCTTCGCGGCAGCTCGGGCGCCAGCGGCGCTGCTCCGGACTTCGCCCAGTGCACCTTGTGATTCTTCGGAAACTCTCCCGCCTCCGCCGCCAGGCACAGCGCATTCATAGCCGGCGGTACCAGCGGCATCATGGTAATCGATTCCTGCATCAGCAGCGACGTCACCTGCGCTACATTAAACCGCGGCATCAGCACCAGAGTCGCACCCAGAATCAGCGACGGATTGAGCATCACGTTCAGGCCATAAATGTGATACAGCGGGAGGAAGCAAAGAATATTGTCATCGGAGTTCAGCGGCGTTGCGTGCGGCCCAAGAAACTGATACACGTTCGCCACCAGGTTGCGATGGGAAAGCATCACGCCCTTGGGCAGCCCGGTCGTGCCGCTCGAATAAGGCAGACGCCGCCAAAGTCTGCTCGGACCCCTGATCCGGCCGGGGTAGGGTCGCGGTCGTAGTCACCGGCTTCAGCAGATCGGAAAACGGCTCGCTTCCGCTTCCCTGCTGCCGCGTGCAAAACGCACGCCGCAGATTCGGCAGCCCCGCAAGATCGATCCCGTCGATATTCGTTCCATCGGTGATCAGCAACACCGCGCCCGAGTTCCCCAACTGATACCGCACTTCCCGGTCGCGATACGTCGGATTCAGCAGCGTCGGAATTCCCCCAGCCAGAGTTATAGCGTGAAAAGCCGTACAGAACTCCCACGAATTGGCCAGAAAAATGGCGGCTATCTCGCCTGGCTTCAGCCCCGCCGCAACCAACCCGCGCGCCAGCGCTTCCACCGTCTCTCCATATTCGGCATACGTGAGCCGCCGCCCGCACGAGGCGTCCACCAACGCCGTCTTCTCCGGATGCCGCCGGCAGGACGCCAAAACAGGATCGTGGACAAAGACGTTGTTTGGATCGGCGTAGAGTTGAGTACGCAACATGGCCGGAAAGATTGTAGCGGAAATTCTCCGGATGGGCCGCTGGCACGGCGCCGCAGGCTGGCGATTGGGAATCCTCGAAAATTCGATAACCTTCAACTAGAGCGCGGCCTAGCTGGCCAGCTTGCGCAGAAATTCCTGTTCGTCCATGCGGTACTTAAAGGCTTTGCGTCCGTCGATGAATACCACCGGGACTTCGTCATTGAACTTCCGCCGCAGTTCGCTGTCGCTGTCGACGTCCACTTCCTGCCACGTGAACCCGCCGCGGCGAGAAAGCTTGACCAGGCTTTCCTTCACCAACTCGCAGAGATGGCATCCCTTCCGCGAATAAACCACCACGTTGCGGGACTCCGGCATGGCGCGATTTTACCGTTACCGCCTCTCCCTCTGGCAAGAAAAAAAACGCAGCCGGGCCGCCTTACGCGTTGAGGAGTAAAATCCCAAAATGCTTCCGCTCGATTCCCAACCTCTGCGCGGCAAAACCTGCCTGATCACCGGCGGCGCCAAGCGCCTCGGCCGCGCCTCCGCCCTCGCTCTGGCCCAGGCCGGCGCCGATGTCGCCATCACTTTTCGTAATTCGGCCCGCGATGCCCAGCATACCGTCGTCGACCTCTCCAGCATGGGCGTTCGCGCCTTCGCCCTGCACTGCGACATCACCGACGAAGCCAGCGTCAAGTCCATGATGAAAGAGGCGGGACGCGAACTTGGCCGCATCGACATCCTGGTGAACAACGCCGCTAACTACGCCAGCGCGGACTTCGAGCGCATAACTCTGAGCCAGTGGGACGCCATCTTCGCTTCCAACACCCGTGGACCATTCCTGGTCTCGCGTGAAGCCCTGACGTGGATGCGCCGCAAGCCCTCGGGATCGCACTCAAGCGCAGGCTCAAGCGCAGGCTCGAAAAAGATCGAAGCCAAAATTATTCACATGGGATCGCTAGGCGGCCTGCGCCCTTGGGCCACTAATGCGCACTACTGTTCATCCAAAGCCGCCCTGCACATGCTCACCAAAGTCATGGCCAAGGCGCTTGCTCCCGAAATTGCTGTCAACGCGGTAGCGCCCGGGATGATCGACCTCGGCGAAAAAGGAGATAAAGCGGCGTTTCTGCGGCGGATGGCCAAACAAACCCCCATGCAACGCAACGGGCGTGGCGACGAGATCGCCGCCGCAGTCTTATTCTTCGCCACCGCTCCGCAATTTATCACCGGCCAGATTCTTGCCGTAGATGGAGGCCTTGGGCTTTGACGGTCACGCCTCCGCCGAAGTCGGATCGATGATGCGCTTCACTTCCGAGACGCGGTTCGCCGGAAAGCCCCCTTGTTTCGCGTGTTCCCGCACCATAGCTTCGTTGGGAGCAATATACACGCAGTAGATTTTGTCCTGCGTGACATAGCTCTCGAGCCACTGAATCTGCGGCCCCAGGTTTTTCAGCACACTGCAAGATTTTTGCGAAATCGCCAGAACTTGTTCCGGTGTCAAACTTCCCGCGTTCGGGATTTCGCGCTCAATCACATATTTCGGCATGTCTTCCTCCATTGGACGTTAGTGCCACCATGCGTTGCGAGAACGTAACCCGCAAGATTCTATTCTGCGGGAGAAAGAAACTTCCACTCCCAGCGGTACCCAGCGTCCCTCTTTCTGTACTCGTCCGCCTCAAGGTATAGTGGGGCGAATGAAGAAATCAGCGCATGTACCTTCTTTGAAAACGCCCCGCGTGGCAGTCGCCATCATGGCCGCCGGCAAGGGCACGCGGCTGAAGTCGCAGCTTCCCAAAGTGCTGCATGAAGTCGGCGGCAAGCCGCTGCTCGCGCACGTTATCGCGGCCGCTACCAGCGTGGTCCCGCCAAACGACGTTTTCGCCATCATCGGTCACGAGGCCGACCGCGTCCGCGCCGCCGTCACTCACACCGGCATCAATTTCGTCCTGCAGGAGGTACAGCGCGGCACCGGTCACGCTTTGATGATCGCGAAGCCTGCGCTCTCTGCCTACGACCACGTCATCGTTCTCTCCGGCGACGCGCCGCAGATCACCCCCCAGACCATCGCCCACCTGCTCAACTTCCACCTCGACCAGCTGGCAGCTATGACTTTGCTTAGCGCCGACCTCGACCATCCCACCGGCTACGGCCGCATCCTGCGCAAGAGATCGAGCAAGAACGCCGGCAGTGCCGAAGTCCAGGCCGTCGAAGTTCAGGCCATCGTGGAAGAAAAATCCGCCAGCGCCGCGCAGAAAAAGATCCGCGAGATCAATGCCGGCTTCTATGTCTTCGCCGCGCCGCAGTTGTTTTTGCACATCACGAAGCTTTCCACCGCCAACCCCCACGGCGAGTATTACCTCACCGACATGGCCGATATCCTGCACCAGGCCAGGCAGCGCGTCGTAGTCTGGAAAACCGACAACCCCCTCGAAATTCTCGGCGCCAACACCCGCGCCGAACTTTCTTTCATTGATTACCAGATGCGCATGCGCAAATGCCATGACCTTATGGCCGCGGGCGTCACCATCTACTACCCCGCAACCTGCGTAATCGATAACGACGTCGAAATCGCCGCCGACACCGTGATCGAGCCCTTCGTCCAGATTCTCGGCAAATCACGCATCGGCGCTGCCTGCCGGATTCAATCTTTCAACGTGATTCGCGACATGGAGATCGCCGACCATGTCCTGGTGCAGCCGGGTTGCGTGCTCGAACAATCCACCGTCCGCCGCGGAGCGTCGCTTGGTCCCTTCTCTCATTTGCGTCCAGCCAGCGACATTGGCGAAGACGCGCACATCGGCAATTTTGTCGAGACCAAAAAAATGCGCATCGGCAAAGGATCGAAGGCCAACCACCTCACCTACTTGGGCGATGCCGAGATCGGAGCGGGGGTCAACGTCGGCGCCGGAACCATCACCTGCAACTACGACGGAGTCCGCAAGCATCTCACGGTCATCGAAGACGGGGCTTTCATCGGCAGCGACACCACTCTGGTCGCGCCGGTACGCGTGGGCAAGGGCGCGTATGTGGGCGCGGCATCGTGTATCACAAACGATGTCCCTGAGGACGCGCTAGCCGTCGCGCGCGGACAACAGGTCGTGAAAGAAGGCTGGGCCCGGAAAAAACGCGCCACCCGCAAGCCGTCAACCGAATCGGAGAAGCCGCCGGGCAGAATATTCTTGAATGAAGACCAAGAAGAAAAGCACTGAGACCCGGCTTTTCTCTGTGCCTCAGTGCCTCCGTGGTAGGTTCAGACTTTTACTTCGAAATCGCCGCGAACAAAGGCGAATGCATCAGCGACTGAAACTGCGCGTCGTTGTCCTTGAAGTGCAGCATAAATTTTGGCCCGTCGGAATCCGCCGTGGCCATATCCATGGCGGCCTTCTCAACCGGCGACGCGCTATTCTTCTTGTACAGGATGACGGCCTTCATCCCCATGGATAGTGTCCCTGCGGTGATTGAGTCCGAGGTCACCACCGTCAGATCGAAATTCACTCCGCTGGAAAAATCCAGAGTGTAGTACGAACCAAGGATTCGCTTCTTGATGGTCTCGTAGTCCATGACCTTGGAAGCGTCGCCCAGAGCCCCCCTCATCATATTCTGCGTGCCCCCTTGGTCCAGAATGCTCCAGAAAGGCGCAGAATCCACGCTGCTCATCATGTCTGCCATGGTCTGGTTCGAATCCAGGTTTAAGATCTGTCCGTCCCGCGTATCCAGGCCAAGTTTCACCGCCGAAGGCTCGCCAAACAGCAGCGTGCTGTCGTCCAGAAACGTCATCACGAAGCCGCCGTCCATCGGATAGAGCTCTGCCGTGTGGTATTTCGTTGGCTTGATCTTCTTCAGCGCCAGTTTCTTGAGCACAAGCTTCATGTTAAAAGGCCCACTGGCGATAAAAATCGAACGGATCCCCTGCTTGGCGGTCCGGAACGAGGGAACGGCGAGCGCGTCGATACCGTCCTTATCGGGGTCGATGCCGACAGCCTTCAGTGCGCCCTCGGCCTGCTGCAGGTTTTCTTGCGCCTGCATCAATTGCTGCTTCAGCGCAGTCGCCGTCGGCGAATCTCTCAGCGCCCGGTAATCCACCGAAATCAACTGCTGCAAATCTGCGGGAATCACCGCCCGCGCCGACGAATTCAACGGCATGGCATTGGCCACTCCCACACCAAGGATAGCCAGCATCACGCACGCCATACAAGTCTTCACGCTCTTCATAAACGCCTCAGTCCTCACAAAGATTTTCCTGACACCGGTCTTCCGGAAAAGAACTCACCAATAGGAACGAAATCCTCCCTGCGTCTTGCGATCTTAGATGCAGGTTCATCACGTCCCGTTAGCCTGTCCTTCCATTCTAAGCCAACCACCCGGTTCCCTGCCCCACCCAAAGGTGTTTAGCCTAGTGATCAATTTGGGACAATCTCTTCTTCCGCGAGACAAACAAGTGAAATAAATCCCCCGGCAAGCGCAACTGTGTGTAAGATGCCATCGTACGACACCGCACACAGAAGCGTCCTCTCGCCGACGCTGCAGAAATCAGGGGCATATTGAAAATCCTACTGTACAACCCCGACAACGGGGTTACGCGCAATTTCATGCCTCATCTCTGGATGTTCCTCCTGAAATCTCTAACCCCTGCAGGCCATGAAGTTGTGCTAATCGACGGTAACGCCCAGCCCATGGACGAAGCCAAAATCGCCCGCTACGTGCGCGAAGAAAAAATTGATCTGGTCGGCATTGGCGCCATGACTCGCATGATCGCCAAGGCCTACCGCATGGCCGATGCCGTCCGCGCCGTCGGCGTGCCGGTGGTAATGGGCGGCCCTCACGTCACAGAAATGGCGGACGAAGCTCTCGGCCGCGATGGCGGTCCCCGCCACGCCGACGCCGTGGCTCTGGGCGAGGCCGACAATACCTGGCCGCGCATTGTGGACGATGCCGCCTGCGGCCAATTGAAAGACATTTATGCCCCGGTCGACGCCGCCGGCAAAGAACTGAAACCATCGTTGAAGCCGTATCCCGTCATCCCCTGGGACACTATCGATCTCAATCAATTTAATCTCGTGCCCAAGGCGGCTAAGCATTGGCTGGGAAAGATCGGCGAAGGCTGGGGAACGTTCCGCATCGTTCCCGTCGAGTCAGGACGCGGTTGTCCGTACGGCTGCGAGTTTTGTACGGTAACCGGATTCTTCGGTGACTCCATCCGTTTTCGCACCAACGAAAGCGTAGTCAACGAACTCCTGCTGCTGAAGGCGCGAGCCCGCAAAGAGCGCGGCCAGATCGCCGTCTTTTTTATCGACGACAATTTCGCCATCAATCTCAAGCGCACAAAATCTCTGCTGCGCGATATTATCGCGGCCGGCGCGCAGCTCAATTGGGTCGCGCAGATCAGCGCCAACCTCCTGCGCGATCAGGAACTCGTCGACCTCATTGCTGCCTCCGGCGGCAAGTGGGTCTTCATCGGCATGGAGTCGATTGATCCCACCAACTTGAAAGACGTCAACAAAGGCTTCAACAAGCCCGAAGAATATGCTGCCGTGCTGCAGCGCCTCGCCCAGCGCAATGTCTACGCCATCACGTCCTTCATCTTCGGCATGGATAACGACACCGTAGGTGCGGCCGAGCGCACGCTCGCCCAAGTGCGCACCTGGCCGCCGGGCTTGCCGATCTTCGGCTTGCTCACTCCCCTCCCCGGCACTCCGCTCTACAAGCGTCTGGATGTTGCCGGCCGCTTGACCCGCCCCAAGCACTGGCAGGAGTTCATTCCCTTCGCCATGGCCCACACTCCTCTGAAGATGACCATCGACGAAGCCCACGCAGAGGTGAACTACGGCTGGTCCCATGCCTACGGCCCGGAAGCCATCGCACGAGCTGTAGACTCGCTCGCCGACCAACCGCTCGGCTACCGCGTCAACATCTTCCTTGCGCGCGTCTGCTTCCGCGGAATTTACTTCCCCATGCTGGGCCGCTTTGCCTGGTGGAAAGTAGTCTCCGAGAACCGCCGCACCATCTCGAAACTATTGGGGCAAGCCTTGGCGGCGTGGTGGGAATCCCGAACCAGGCCGGTCCCAGCCCCAGCCACCAGCGCAGGAGACTAAAAAGCGCCACAGCATCCCTTTCAATGCTACAATGCCGCAGTGCTGATAAAGCGGGAATCCTCTCCCTCCCCACAGGGTTCCCTCCTCGAAGCAACTCTCCCCGGGGGTGCTTTCCATGTGCCGCAAGAATCTGTGGTGTATAGCCAATAGAACAGTCGTAGTCATAGCAGCTGAGCTGCTGCTGCTCGGGGCTTGGGCAGCCGCCCAGAACCCCTTGCCGAAGGTTACCGTGATCTACAAGTTTGGCGCCCAGAAAGCTGGAGATCCGCAATACCCTGACGGAGTAATTGCCCAGGGCAGAGACGGCAACCTCTACAGCGCGTGTGCTTTTGGCGGCACCTTTAATGATGGCGCAGTGTTCAGAATTACCCCCCAGGGAAGCCTGAGTGTTCTGTATGACTTTACGAGCTACAACGGTTCTAGCGGACTTACGCTCGGCACGGGTGGGGACTTTTTCGGAACCGCGATCTACGGTGGCCCTCTCACACACGGCACGATCTTTAAGATCACGCCCGCCGGAAAACTGACTGTGCTCTACGAGTTCACCGGCCAAGACGATGACAAGTTTCCGAGTGCACCTCCAATTGAGGCTGCGGACGGAAACTTCTACGGGACAACGAACGGAGCAGAAGGAGATATTTCGGCCGGCACAGTGTATAGCATGCGACCATCGGGCAAGGAGCGGGTGGTATTTCGTTTTGCGGGTTTCAAGGGCGGCACTGACCCCGTCGACCCGCTAGTACAGGGAAATGACGGCAACTTCTACGGGACCGCTGCCGGGGGAGGGGCTTACGGGGGCTGCGGCTGGGGTTGCGGAACCGTTTTCACAGTAACAGCCAAAGGCGTCGAAACAGTACTGCACAACTTCGACCACAAATCCGACGACGGAAACTCGCCCGATGCCCCGCTCATCCAGGCGAACGACGGCAATTTTTACGGCACCGCGTCTTACGGCGGGATAGACGAAGTGGGCACGGTCTTTAGAATCACGGCTTCTGGTAAGTTTACCCTGCTTCATACCTTCCAAGGGGGTGTAGATGATGGTGCCGGACCCTGGAGGGGTCTTGTGCAGGCTACGGACGGAAATCTATACGGTGTCACTGCGGCTGGCGGAGTGTCAAGTTATGGGACGATTTACAGAATCACTCCTGCGGGCCTGTATTCAGTCGTCTACAACTTCGAGGCTCCGGCTGTGAGTCCTTCTGCGACGCTAATACAACATACAAACGGGAAGCTCTACGGCACCACCTCGGGAATTGATGCCTCAGGATTCCGAATCAACTACGGAACATTCTTGAGCGTAGACCTGGGACTGGAGCCCTTTGTCAGTCTGCAGCCGACATCCGGCAAGGCGGGGCAGTTAGTTGGGATTCTGGGTCAGGGTTTCAAAGGAGCTAGTTCCGTAGAGTTCGACGGCATGCCCGCAACGTTTAACGTAGAGTCGGACACGTTTCTCACCGCGACCGTTCCGGCGGGAGCCAGCACCGGCTTCGTCACTGTAAACACGCACGGAAACCTAAAAAGCAACAAAGAGTTTCGGGTCCTTAGGTGAGTCCAGCCGGCGGTCGAGTGAAGTTCGACCGCCCCTTCGTCGAAGCCGGTAGCGCCGCCGTCCCGGCGGCATCTCGAAAGCTCCGAATGGCCGGAAAATTTTCTGCCTCAGTCATCGTCCGGATCGCTAGGCGCAGAATCGCTCTTGCAAGTAGCATCGTTCCACGGCGGCGCGATGCTCGTAAACGAAATCGGCGGCTGGGTGAAATTGAAAAGGTCGGAGAGATCGTCCAGCGCATTCGTGTCCGCGTAGCCCAGCGCCGGCAGATTATAGTTGTTCTCAATAAACTTCAAAACACTTCCAAAGTCGTGATTGACCTTCGAGATGTAACCCGCCTTGGTGATGTAAGGCGAAATCACGATCATGGGCACGCGGAATCCGTATACATAGCCCGATCCCCAACTGGTGCCGTCGTCCACCACTTGCGGCGGAGGAATATGGTCGTACCATCCTCCCCAGTCGTCCCAAGTGAGGATGATCACCGTGTTGTTCCAGTACGTCGAGCTGTTGCCGATGGCGTTGACGATCGAAGTCACCCACGACGGACCGCACCCGTCATTGCTCTTGGCATGGTCGGAATCTGCGCCCGTGGGAATCACCCAGCTCACATTTTGCAGCGTGCCGTTCTGGATGTCGGCGAGAATCTGCGCGTTGGCCTGGGTTTGGTTGAGCACCACCTTGGGATTCGCATCGGTGTAGTCCGGTCCCGAGCATGAAGTGGCATTCGGCGGCGCCGGGTTGGGCACGCACATGTGCTGGATCGCGCTGGGAGCGGTCCAGATGCTGCCGGGGCCGGGCGCATAATAGCGCCAGGTTAACTTAGCGTTGTCCAGCGAATCCGTCAGCGTGGCGTGGTCGTTGCAGAGCTGGCCGGCATTATTATCGAGAATTGTTTCCACTCCACTCGGATCGATCAGCTTATTCGTGGTAGTCGAGACAGCCAGGCAGCCGGCTTTCGCAGTCTCTGGCAAAACATTTTCCGAAACAAAATCAACGCTGCCTGTTTCTGGCTCCGAAGTCCCCGCGAGCATGAACTGGTGCGCCGGAAAGCTAGGCCCTTCGTTGGTCTGGAACATATGATCGGCGAAGGTATAGGTCTGCGCCATTTGCAGATAAGGCACGACGTCGGCGGGATAGACATAATAGAATTCCGGATTCGGCGGCGGAGGACAATTCTTGGTATTTGGGTTGCATGAGGTCACAATCTGGTCAGCGCCATCCATCGCGCACGCATTGGTTGTCGTGTTGAGATCGCACATCTGCTCGAATGCCGTATGGGCGTGGCTGATATCGTAGTTGTCGGGGTTATTGTCCTGCCCGGTCGTACCCAGGTCAATCACGCCCGGCTGCGTGACGCCTCCGGGGGCATTTTTATTCAACCAGTTGCTGGTTTGGATCTCGTATTGTGTCGCGCCAGCATTGGTAGCGCAGGCGCTGGGCGACCCGTAGGGCGCGATGCACAATCCATAAAACAAATTGTCGGGCGTGCGGTTCTCCTGGAAAATGATCACCACATTCAGCACAGCCCCTGCCACGGTCAAGCTCAGTCCCTGCGGACCATTACTGGGAGGCAGAATCTCAGCATCAGTTCCTGTGACAGTAAATGCGTAGCTGCCCCCAGGAACCTTGGGCGTAGACACTACTGTCAGCGTGGAAGTGCCTGCAGATGGTCCGTTAATCGTGATAGCAGATGGATTGAATGTACAAACCGGAGCCGGCGATCCGCCCGTGAAGCTGCTGCACAAAAGCCGGACGCTTCCGGTATAGCCATTCGCCGGAGTCACAGTGATCGTGGAAGTGGTCATCCCTCCAGCCGTAATCGAGGGTGGGTTCAACGGGGTGGCGCCGAGTGTGTAGCTAGGCACGGGAGCTGTCGTCACCGTCAAGCTCAACATCTGAACACCGTTGCTGGGCGCCATCTTATTAGCATCGCTTCCCGTGACGGTGATGGCGTAGGTGGCAGCAGGCGTACTGCTCGCGGTAGTCACGGTCAGCAAGGAAGTAACCGCACTCGTCCCCCCGATCACCGCAGGAGACGGACTGAACGCACAAGTGGGAGCCGGATTCCCACCACCGGTGACGCTGCACGAAAGCGTTACGCTGCCCGTATAACCATTAAAAGGAGTGACGCTGATCGTGGAAGTGGCCGTGCCTCCAGCGGTGACCGAAGCTGGGCTCAACGCCGTAGCAGTCAGTGTGTAGGTGGCCGGTGGTGGTACCGTTACGGTCGCCGGCGTGCTGCTGCAACCGTTAAGACCAAGCAACAGCGCGCTCAATCCAGAAAACAACAAGAGGCGGAGACGACCCATCATGGAATCTTCCCTCTGCGGCCGCGGCTTGGTCAACTACTTAAAGTAACCCCGCCGAAGGACGTTCCACTCGGCTGGCGTGAAAATTATTCTAGCGAATCGTGTGAGGACAGCCGCCTTGGCTGTCCGCCGAGCGAAGCGAGGTGGCTTCTTCAGCGCTTGACCCTCTCAACCCTCTTCCGCATTTCCGCGACAAACGCCTGATCCTTTAGCGATGCCAGATTGATCTCCACATTCGCCAGCGCTCCGGTAATCGCCGCCTCAGCCAGCGCCTGCGCGGTAGTCAAGTCCGACTTCATATTCGGATTGCTGATGGCAAACAAGCTCTGCGCAATCTGCGCCACCTCATGCGATTTCTCCGCCACGCCGAGCGGAACGCCGGTTGCCAACTTGAGAGCGGCATCGACCACCGTATCGGCCCCGACAGGATCCCCCTTCGCCTGCTTGTAAGCCTTCATCACCGCATCGTAAGACTCCGCGTCCGCATCCACGGCGGCTTTCAACTCCTCCCGCAACGGCCCCAGCTTCGCAATCGCCGCGCTCAACTCTGACTCATATTGCAGATAAGCCTTCTTCCCTCGCGACATCGCAGCCACCATCACCGCCAGCCCCGCGGCCATCGCACCTGCAGCCGCCGCCGCGCTGCCCCCACCCGGCGTAGCCGTCGGCGCGGCGAGCTGTTCAACGAAAGGTTCCACTCCCGCGCGCAATCCGCCCACCGCGATCTTCCCGCTCATCACCGCAACCAACCGATTTTCTAGAATCAAGGACGAATCAAAATTCTCCACCTGCAGAAACCACTCCGCCGCCGCTTCCAGTGCTTTCTTCGGAATCAGTCCCACGATCTCGCTCGATACCGGCATCACTCCATACCGCGCCGCCTCCCGCTTCACCATTTCAAACGCGCGATGCACCGGAGTCTGCTCAAAATCCGTAAGATTCATCGAGACCTGCGCCAAGCCCCGCACCAGAAATCCCGCGCCCTTCACAAACCGCATCCCACCGTTCGAGAAGCGCACCGCCTTCGCCACTTTCTTCGCGATCTCGACATCGGACGTGTTCAAAAAAACGTTGTAAGCAATCAGAAACTTCCGCGCCCCCACCACCGTCGCGCCCGCCGTCGGATGCACTCGCGCCTCGCCAATGTCAGGCTTCCGCGCTGCGTTCGTAGCTATCTCCGCCCGTATCCCCTCAAACTGCCCGCGCCGGATGTTCTCCAGATTCTGCCGCTCCGGCGTCGCCGCTGCCGCTTCATACAAATAAACCGGAATCTGATAACGCTTCCAGATCTGCTCCCCCACGTGCCGCGCCATGGCCACGCAATCTTCAATCGTCACGCCATCAATCGGAATAAACGGCACAACATCGGCCGCACCCATCCGCGGATGCGCTCCCTTGTGCACATTCAGATCAATCAACTCCGCGGCCTTCCCCACCCCGCGAATCGCCGCCTCCTGAATCGCCTCGCGCTCGCCCACCAGCGTAATCACACACCGGTTGTGGTCCGCGTCCATCTCGCGATCCAGCAGGTAAACTCCCGGCATCTTCATGGCGTCCACAATGGCGTCAACTTTGCCTTTGTCGCGCCCCTCCGAAAAATTCGGCACACACTCCACTAGCGTAGACATAAGTGAGAAGAATATCTGGGGCTTGAGGATGGAAGCAACCCTATCCTCGCCACGCAACTTGTCATCCTGAGCGGAGACACGCGTTCCACGAAGTGGAGCGCGTGTGGGAGTCGAAGAATCCCTTGCAGCCTAAGATCGGCTTCAGCTCCGCAGGGAGTTCCAATATCGGCTCCTCAAAATCGCGAGAAGGCGGAGGCATTGTCGCGTCATCTCGCTTCCAGCGTTACTCTCACGGCCCTCCCCACTTCCCCTTTGGCTTTCCCCCGCAACTAAGATTAGAATTGCGCCATTCGGCGCACCCTTCGTTCATGGCAGATCAGATCAAGACGCCCCCTGCGGCTGTTCCTGCCGACCCTGCTGCGGATGCCCTCACCGGCACCACTGTAGGTCGCTTTGTTATCTCCAAGCGGCTCGGCGCTGGCGGCATGGGACAGGTCTACGGCGCGGAAGACACCACCCTCAAGCGTTTTGTCGCCATCAAGCGCATGTCCCCGCACGCCAACTCCACCGAAGCCGACCGCAAGCGCCTGCTCAAAGAAGCACAGCGCTCCTCCGCCCTCAATCATCCGAATGTTGGCGCCGTCTACGACGTCATCGAGCACGCCGGCGAACTTTGGGTAGTAATGGAATACATCGAAGGCGAGACCCTGCGCCATCGCCTAAAGCAGCCTGTCTCCACCGGCGAATTCTTCGCCATCGCTACGCAGTGCTGCGAGGGACTGCAGGCCGCTCACGAAAAGAGCATCATTCACGGCGACATCAAGCCCGAGAACATCATGATCACGCCCGGCAACCGGGTAAAGATTCTCGACTTCGGCGTAGCCCGCCGCGCCTGGAGAGCCGCCACGCCCGACGAAGCCACGCAGAGCATGCAAACCATGACCGCCACCGGCGGTACTCCCGCCTACATGGCTCCCGAAGTCCTGCTCCAGCAGCCCGACGACGGCCGCTCCGACATTTTTTCACTCGGCCTCGTCTTCTACGAAATGCTCGGCGGCGAACAGCCTTTCCAAAGCGACAGTCTCGCCACCACCGTCGCCCGCATCGTCCACGTCAATCCGCCCCCGCTCCAGAATGTCCCCGGACCACTCGCCACCGTGGTCTCGCGCGCTTTCGCCAAGGATCCCGACGCGCGCTACCCCAACGCCGCCGCCCTCCTGGATGACCTGCGCCGCGCTCAACAAGGGGCAAAGCCGCAACGTGCACCATCGGCTGCGGGCAATTTCCACCGGTACCGCATGCTCGCGGCCTTAGCGTTGGTCTTGATTGTAGTAGCCCTGCTTCTCGGTTACCGTCCTGTGCGCCAACGGCTGCGCGTTTCCAGCGCAAACGGTGCCGCAAATCCATCCGCGCCTAACGGATTGCCGCAAACCAAAATCCTCGCCGTCCTTCCCTTCACCGCCGCCGACGCCGACCCCAAACTCAACGCTCTCGGCCAAGGCTTGGTTGAAAGTGTCGCCGCGAAGCTCGGCAAGCTCACTGAGGACCGCGCCTTTGAGGTCGTCCCGCCCGGCAATCTGCAGGAAAAGAAAATCTCTACTCTCCCCGATGCCGCCCGTATGTTCGGCGCAAACCTCGGCCTCACTCTCACCCTCGAGCCTCAGTCCGCCGATCTGGTCAAGGTCACTTATTCTTTGCTTAGAGCGCAAACCAGCGCTCCAGTTGCCACCGGCTCTCTCACCGTCCCCACCTCCGACGCATTCTCCGCGGAACAAGTGATCGCCGATGGAGCCGTCAAAGCTCTGCACCTGCAACTGCATCCGGAAGAAGAAGCCGCCCTGAAATACCACGGCACCGACCAGGCCGCCGCCTACGAATACTACCTGCAGGCGCAAGGCTACCTGCTCGACAACACAAAACCTGAGAATCTCGACAACGCCGCCCTGATGGCCCGCGAAGCCCTCAAGCTCGATCCCAACTTCGGCATGGCCAAAGCCGCCCTCGGCGAAAGTTATTGGCTCAAATATTTCCAAACCAAGCAGAAGCAATGGATGGCGCCCGCCCAGGCTGGCTGCAATGATGCTGTAAAGCTCGGTAATGCTGGCGCCGCAGGCCATATCTGCCTCGGGCACATCGACGACGGCACCGGACACCCCGACCGAGCCATCGCCGAGTTCCAGCTTGCTCTCGGTCTGGAACCCACCAGCGAAGCAGCCGCCATCGGCCTGGCCCACGCTTACGAACACCAAGGCAAGATCACCGAGGCCGAAAAGTCCTACCAGCAGGCCATTCAGGCTCACCCCAATAGCCGCTACAGCTACAACGCGTTCGGGACGTTCTATCGCAGCCGCAACCAATACGACCAGGCGCTGCAAATGTACGACAAGGTCATCCAGATCGCTCCCGAATGGTACGGGACGTACGTAAACGTCGGGGCTATCTACAACGACATGGGTCAATTCGGGAAGTCGATCGATCCCTTGAAGAAATCCATCGCCATCCGGCCCAGCTATGCGGGGTATGTAAATCTGGGAGCCGCATACTACGGTCTGAAAAATTTTGCCGACGCCGCCGCGGCCTTTGAACAAGCCACCAAACTCGATCCCCAACAGTACGTCACCTGGGGCAATCTCGGCGATGCTCTGTATTACAGCGGCAAGAAAGACCAGGCGATGGGCCCGGATCGCAAAGCCGTTGAACTCGCCTCGGCGGAATTAAGAGTCAATCCGCGCGACCCCGTTGTGCTCAGCGCTCTGGCCGGTTACTATTCCATGCTCGGTGATCGCAAGAACGCTCTGCTCTATCTCGGGCAGGCCCTGCAGTACGGTCACAACGATAAAGAAATATTGATCGACGCGGCAGGCGTATACAATCAGTTGGGCGAAAGCGGCCTGGCCATAGAATGGCTGGGGAAGGCGGTGCAGGCCGGCTACACGCCTGACAGGATTCGTAAAGACCCCGAGTTCGCCAACCTGGTCAATTCGCCGGGCTACCAGCAATTGACCAAGTCTTCCCCTCAGTAGACTCCCGGCCCGATTGCAGCCGGGAAAGGGCCCTAGTAAAATTCCAGCCTCGGGCGAAGGCTTCCAGTCGAGGCCACCGCCATCTGAAAGGAGCATCAAACATGAGTACTACAAGAACTCCCGCGCTCTGCGCGAAGAATTTCGCCGCGGATAAGGGCGATACGGTAGAGTGGACGAATCCCGACGTCAACTGCACCGTCAGCAAGGACGGAGCCAACCCCTTTCCGTTTATCAGCAACCCTCCCAGCGCTGGTTCTTCGATCAACATTAATCCGGCCCCTCCCACTCCCGCGCCAACCGTCACCGTCAATGTGGACGGCACTGCGTCGGGCACCGTCTATTACTACCAGATAAGCTGCTGCGATTCCCAAAACCCTGTTCACAGCGTAACCGTCGGCGACGGCTTCGCAACCCACAAGCGTGCTAAATGAACCGGCAAGATCCCGGCACGGACGATCCTTCTCCGCCCGCGCCGGATGCTCTTCCCTACTTCCTCGCACTCCAGAATCGCCCCACTCCCACCCGCACCTGCACTGTGTTCAGCCCCGGGTTCGGCGTCGCCAGCCCCGCATTCGATATGTGCAGATACCGCAGCTCTACGCTCCAGTTGTATTTCGCGCCCAGCACATGCGTCCCCAGCGCCGCCGACGACGTAAAGTTCACCGTGTTCGTATGAGTCGGGACATCGTAATCCGTAAACAGCGTTCCCCCACTCAGCTCGAAGAATGGCGAAAGCCGCCCCCGCCGCGCGAAATTCCACTTCAGCCCAAACGGATTGAATCCCACTCCATAAGCCGTATTCGTGGGCTGATAAATCAAATACAGCGGCTCCGCATCCACCACATACTCAAATCGTCCCCGCAAAAACCCCGGCAGATGTTCCCCCGTAATCACCCATCCATAGCGCAACCCGATATCGGAAATCCCGGTGTTCGACGTCCCGCCCGGCACCGAGTGCCCGGCCGCGCTCCAGCCCTGCACCTCGTGTCCACCTTCCTCCGGCCCTGGCTCTGCCTGCGCCAATCCCCAGGTTGTTGCAAGAAATAAAACGCCTGCCAAAGAAACCAGGACCGCTACGCACCGCAATCTCATTCGCATGACTTAAGAGGTTGCCCGACACTCTCCACTTTTGCAAGCGTGTTGCCTTACCCCGTGCTGCGGAGCCTGCCCTGAGCGGGGTCCAAGGGTGTACCCCGTGTTCCTCCGTGTCCCCCGTGTTGAAGATTTGGGTTTGATGTTCGCGCACCACAAGCAGCGGAGAGCGGAACCCGGTGATCCAGATCACAGCGTCCCCCTATCCCCGGCGTTACGATGGATTGTCCTTAAACTTGTGATCGTTCATCGGAGGCTCCGATGTCCAAATTAACGTCCAGACTTCCCCTGCTTCTTTCCCTAGCGTTCGTTTTCCTGGCCACACTCTACGCCCAACAAACTCACACTCCGCAAACAACTTCACAGCCCTCCTACTCAGTCATCCCGGCGGAAGCCGCGAAGCAGGCCAATCCCGTAAAGTCCTCGCCTGAATCCCTGGCTCGCGCCGCGAAGTGGTGGACCTTGGACTGCGCCATGTGCCATGGCAAGAACGGCAACGGCAAATCCGACATGGCCTCAGACATGAAGCTCAAGCTAGCCGACTTCACCGATCCCAACTCTCTCAAAGATCGCACCGACGGCGAACTCTTCTACATCGTCAAAAACGGCCACCAGGACATGCCCCCCGAAGGCGGTCGCGTCAAGCCCGAAGAAAACTGGGATCTGGTCAACTACGTCCGCTCCTTAGCCAAAACAAAATCGGAGCCCGACCAGAAGCCGTAGCCAAGTTCGCAGATCTCAGTGTGGCGGGGAGTGACGTGGAAGAGCGGCGCTTCAGCGCCGCGTCAAGCTTCTTATTTAATTCTTGTCATTCCGTCTCTAACGACGGTGCATCCTGTCAAGCGTTTTGTAGCGACACTTCGGCGTCGACGCCAGAAGGAGCGCCATTTCGCTCTAGTAGAAAGCTTTTGACTCCCAGACCAAGCTCGTCACTCTGTTCAATCCTGCAGCGGGACACCAGGTCCCACCATCCATCTCTTCGGGACTTGCACCCACGATTACTCACTTCGAACTCCCTGACTTTTCAGGGAGGCAGGCTGCCCACTCAAAACGTCGGCCCCTTACTCGCCAACCACGGAATGACTCGGGCTCACCTGCATGACGGCCTGACATAGTTGCGCGTACGTCCAGTCTTCGCGCAACATCAGGTACAAGCGCGTGGCCAACTTTCTGGCCACCGCCACCTTGGCGACGCTGCGATTCTGGCGCACCGCCAGGCGGCGATAGAAGCGTTTCAGTTGCGGATCCAACCGCGCCGCCGTCTGTCCCGCTTCCACCAGCAAAAAGCGCAGAAAGGAACTGCCCTGTTTGCTGATCTTGCCCAGCCGCTGTTTCCCGCCGCTGGATTCCTCACTCGGAATCAGGCCGAAGTAGCTGCCCACCTGCTTGCCTGATCCGAACCTCTCGGCCGGCCCCAGCGTCAGCACCATGGCCAACGCCGTCACCGAACCCACTCCCGGATGCGTCATCAGCCGCACCGCTTCCGGCCGTTGCCGCGCTTCTTCTGCGACTCGCCGGTCCAGTTCGACGATCTCCGCTTCCAGCCCGTCGAGCGCTTCCAGCAACCGCTTTCGCCGCTCCGCCGCGTACGGCAGCAAGGGCAACTGCTCCAACTCCGCCCGCCCCGCCTTGGTCCACAGTTTCCGCTTTTTCTGCACTCCGCAGCTCAGCGCCATGGCCTGCAGTTGATTCTTGGTGCGCGTCCGCGCCTGCACCTGCTTGTGCCGATGCACCAGCAACTGCCGCACATCCCGCACCTCCAGGCTCGGCACCCAGATCCGCGGAAACCGATCCTGGCGCAACAGATCCAGCAGATGCTCCGCGTCCCGCCGGTCCGTCTTCTGCCGACGCACTACCGACGCCCTCACCTTCGCCGCATCCCCCAACCACAACTCCATGCCCACCTCCGCCAGCAACCGCTCGAACCACGGATAGTGTCCGCAAGCCTCCATCCCCACCCGCACCGCCTGGCCCGCCAGCGCACGGTAAAACTCCTCCGCCTCCGCCCGGTGCTGCAACCGTTTTTCTCCTATCTCTCCCGTTCGATTGTCAAAGATCGCGACCTGCTGAAACCCAGGATGGAAATCGCATCCTATAATCAACATGACGTTGGCTCCTCTCACGAGCCTTGGTCTTGTTCGTCGCATACCAATCTACTCGCGACGGGCCAACGTCGTTATGCAATCAAACCGGGCCGAAGGCACGGTGAGGAACCTGCTTTTGGCTCCGGCTCATCCACCGGAAGCCAGCCTTACCCCAAGGTTTTGCCGAAGCCCGAAGCCCGATAGCCGAAGCCTCACCGCAACTCTTCCATCGCTGCCTCCAGCGCTTCCCTGCCCGGCCGCGTCAGCGACTCGGGCAAAGTGGCCAGTGGCTCCTCCACCATATTCAGCATATCCAGAAAGCTGGGCGACTTGGTGTTCACGTAGAACAATCCGGTCAGCACCTCGCCCTTGTCATGTGCCTCGGTCAAGCGTGTGATGGCCTGAATCCGATCGGTCGGGTCGTAATCTTCTTCCAGCTTGCGCAAGCGCAGGTGGGAGCCATCGTGCATGGTGACGTTCGCGGTCGTTCCCGGATCGTATTCAACGTCAATTTCTTCGAAGACAGGAACGAAGCTGATTTCCTGCAGAATCTCTTCGTGATCCTTCACATACTTGTAGGACTTGGTCGAGCCCTCGTGATCGTTGAACGTGACGCACGGCGAAACCACATCGAGCATCACAGTGCCATGGTGCGCGATGGCGGCTTTCAGCATGGTGCTCAGCTGCCGCTTGTCGCCGGAGAACGACCGTCCGACAAACGTAGCACCCAACTCGATAGCCAGCCCGCAAGTATCAATCGGTGGCAGATCGTTGATCACTCCCGATTTCAGCTTCGATCCCAGATCAGCGGTGGCCGAGAACTGGCCTTTAGTCAAGCCGTACACTCCGTTGTCTTCGATGATGTAGATCACGGGCAGATTGCGGCGCATGAGATGAACAAACTGTCCGATGCCGATCGACGCCGTGTCACCATCGCCGCTCACGCCCAGCGCAATCAAGTTGCGATTGGCCAGCATCGCACCGGTGGCTACCGACGGCATGCGTCCATGCACCGAGTTAAAGCTATGCGAACGGTTCATAAAATAAGCCGGACTCTTCGACGAGCACCCGATTCCGCTCAACTTGACGACCCGTTCCGGCTGCACCCCCATGTCATACATAGCTTCGATGATGCGCTCGGAGATGGCGTTATGGCCGCAACCGGCGCACAGGGTGGTCTTGCCGCCCTTGTAGTCCAGAACACTCAGGCCGATACGGTTAATCTTCGGTTCAGCAGCAGGCGTAGTCGCCATTATTTACCCTCCATGGTGCTTAATTCGTCGGTGACGGAGCGCGCATCAAGCGGCAGTCCGTCGAGATGGGCGATGCTGCGCAGGCGTCCAATCAACTCCGGTTTCAAGTCGAGTTTGAGCAGACTCAGCATTTGCGCGTCGCGATTCTGCTCGACTACGTACACCCGGTCGTGCTGCTCGATGAATTCATGAACTTCGCGCGTAAAGGGATAAGCTCGCAGCCGCAGGTAATCGGTTTCAATCGCGTACTCGTTGCGCAGTTGGTCGCGGCTCTCGATGATCCCCCAATGCGACGTTCCGTATGCGATGATCCCGATCTTGGCTTTGTCGCCCTTGAATATCTCCGGCCGCGGTACGAACGATCGCGCGGTTTCGAACTTGCGGTTCAGCCGCTCCATATTATTTTCGTAATCGTCGGGCCGCTCGCTGTAGCTGGAGTGATCGTTGTGCCCGCTGCCCCGCGTGAAATAGGCGGCGGCGGGATGCTCCGTTCCAGGCAACGTGCGATAGCCCACGCCATCTCCATCGAGATCCTTGTAGCGCGCAAACCCGCCCAGTTTATCCAAGTCTTCCTTGCTCAGAACCTTCCCGCGTTTGATCGGCACAGTGGGATATTCGAAAGGATCGGACATCCAGTTGTTCATCCCCAGATCCAGATCAGACATCACGAAAACCAGCGTCTGGAACTGCTCGGCGAGATTGAAAGCCTCCGACGCCATGCTGAAGCACTCCGCCACTGAGTTAGGAATCAGCATGATGTGCTTGGTATCGCCGTGCGAAAGAAAGGCAGTGGAAAGAATGTCGCCCTGTGAAGTACGCGTGGGCAAACCCGTCGAAGGCCCCACACGCTGAATATCCCAGATCACGCCCGGCACTTCGGCGTAATAAGCCAGGCCGGTAAATTCCGACATCAGAGAAATGCCCGGGCCGGCGGTCGCGGTCATGCTGCGCGCCCCCGCCCAACCCGCGCCAATCACCATGCCGATCGCTGCCAGTTCATCCTCAGCCTGCACAATCGCAAATGTCGCCTTGCCATCGGGGCCGATGCGATAATCCTTCATGTATTCGATCATCGTCTCCACCAGCGAAGACGACGGCGTGATCGGATACCACGTCACCACGGTGCATCCCGCAAAGGTGCAACCCAAAGCTGCGGCCGAATTGCCGTCGATGATGATCTTGCCCGCGGTCTTATCCATGCGCTCGATGTAGAACGCTCCTCGCTTCTGCAGGCTGGCTTTGGCGTAATCAAATCCCGCCCGCACCGCGGCCAGATTCAGGTTCGCCGCCTTTACTTTCTTGGCAAACTGCTTGCGGATCGCCTTCTCTATTTCATCCATTTCGATTTCGAGAAGTTGAGCGACCACGCCCACATACACCATGTTCTTGACCAATTTGCGCAGCTTCGCCTCGGGGCAAACCGCCGCCACCAGTTTGTCGTAAGGAACCGAATAAAAAACCAGATCGTTACGCAATTTGTCGAGAGCGAGCGGTTCGTCATAAAGCACCGAAGCGCCGGGCGCCAGAGTCATCACGTCGTCCTGCGCCGTCTCGGCGTTCATCGCCACCAGGAAATCGATTTCCTTCTTGCGGCCAATGTAGCCATCCTTGTTGGCGCGAATCGTGTACCAGGTCGGCAAGCCGGCAATGTTCGAGGGAAAGAGATTCTTGCCCGAGACCGGCACGCCCATCTGAAAAATCGCGCGCAACAAAACTGTATTCGAACTTTGCGAGCCCGAGCCATTCACCGTGGCAACCTGAATGCTCATGTCATTCACGATGCGTTTGCGTCCCAATTGCCCGCCCGTACTTTGGGGCGCAACATCCGTCGTGGCCATCCCTACACCTTCCTTTGATTAGAGGGCGCAAATACCCGCCCAAACTCCCACTCGAGAGGAATAAATTAATTATACGGCGGCGGCGTTGCCGCGGCACGCCAAATTGCCCGCCCAAAGCCGGGGGGAATCTATTTGGAAACGAGAGACTGGAAGAAAAGGTCAATCCGGACTCACTACTCGGTCTTGAAGAACTGGGCCATGGTGCGGAATTTATTATATCGTGACACGAGCAACTCCGCAGGGGGGATTTTCTTGAGTTCCGAGAAATGTTTCTGCAGGCTGACGTCCAGCAAGTTCGCCGCCGCCTCGTGATCCCGGTGTGCTCCGCCTTCCGGCTCGGGAACGATATCGTCAATGCAGCCCAGCTCGCTGAGATCCGTAGCCGTAATGCGCATGGCTTCTGCGGCCAACTCCTTCTTGGTCGCATCTCGCCACATGATCGCGGCGCAGCCCTCCGGGGAAATCACCGAGTAAATCGAATTCTCCATCATCAGCACGCGATCGGCCACCGCGATCGCTAATGCCCCACCACTGCCGCCCACCCCAATCACCGTCGCGATGATGGGCACTTCCAGACGCGCCATCTCGCGCAAGTTGTGCGCAATAGCTTCGGCCTGCCCGCGTTCTTCCGCATGAATGCCTGGGTAAGCGCCGTCGGTATCTACCAGCGTGAAAATCGGCTTGCGAAACTTCTCCGCAATCTGCATCACCCGCAGCGCTTTGCGATAACCCTCGGGATGCGGCGTCCCGAAATTGCGGTACACGCGCTGCTTCATGTCCCGCCCCTTTTGCGTACCAACCACCAGAACTTCCTCGCCATGAAAGCGGGCCATCCCGCAAACCAGCGCCGGATCGTCGCCGAAACCGCGGTCGCCGTGAATCTCGCTCCAGTCCGTGAACAAGCGCTCGATGTAGTCGAGCGTCTGCGGACGCTGCGGATGCCGCGCCAGTTCCGTTTTTTGCCAGGCGGTCTGCAGGCCTTTCATTTCCTCCCGGAGAATATGAACGCGCTCCTGCAGCTTTGCGAGCTGGCGCAGAGTCTCCTCATTTTGCCCGGCTGCCAGCCTCGATCAGCGCCACTTGCCGCTCGATCTGCTCCAGTTCCTGCTGCGCCTTTTGGCCTGCTTCCATGTTTGAAGTGATCGCCGTCGACGATTAGGTCCAACTGATCACGCGGACACTGCCCCGCCCGCACAACTGTTCGACTCGGGCGATGAAGTTGCGATCTGGCAGCACATTATAACCTTCCGCTTCCATCACCACCATGAAATCCCCCGCTCGTTCCACGTCAAACAACACGCGCGCCTCGCCCTTGCGCTCCTGGAAAAGCGTGTGAAGATCGTCCACCGTGGCCTCGCCCGCGGTCTCCAGCGGCACGCGAATTCGAATCGCGCGCGGCAGCGGTACTTTAGCTTCTTCGAGCGGCATAATCTCAGCCGCCGTAATCTTCGGATTGGCTCCTTCTTCGATGCGCACGCCCGCCCTCACCAACACCGGAACTTCCAGTTTCACCCTATCGCCAAGACGCTTGTACGCTTCCGGGAAGACGATCATATCGATCGAGCCCGACATATCCTCGAGCGTCGCTTGCGCGTAAAACTCCCCGCGCTTGGATTTGAGCACGCGCACGTTCGCGATAATGCCAGCCGTCGCGATGGTTTCATCTTTGCCGGTTGAACGAGTCATGGCCGCGATCTCATCCACCCGCAGCGCCTGCAGATCTTCCAGTTTGTCTTTGTATTTCTGCAGCGGATGCCCGCTGATGAAGAAGCCGAGGATTTCTTTCTCCGCCGCCAGACGCGTCTGCTCGTCCCAGTCCGGAATGTTCGGCAGCTTGTCGTTGTGCGCCTCCGACTCTTCTTGCTGGAACACTCCAAACAGCCCATGCTGTCCGGATTCCACGTCGCGCTGTGCTTTCTGAGCGCGCTCCATCGCTCGGTCGAGGACTGCCATTATTTGCGCGCGCCGTCCCAAAGAATCCATCGCACCGCTCTTTATCAAAGACTCCAGCACGCGCTTGTTCAGCAACCGCAAATCGACGTTCTCGCAGAATTCATAAATCGATTTGAAGCGTCCCAGCTTTTTCCGCGCCGTCACAATCGACTCAATCGCATTGCCGCCCACGTTCTTCACCGCAGCCAGCCCAAAACGAATCGCCTCTCCATGCGGCGTGAAGTTTGCATCCGAGACATTAATGTCAGGCGCTTCCACCGCAATTCCCATCTCGCGGCATTCGTTGATGTACTTCACCACGTCATCGGTGCTGCCGGTGACCGAGGTGAGCAAAGCCGCCATGAACTCCACCGGATAATGCGTCTTCAAATACGCCGTGTGATAAGCCAGCAACGCATAAGCGGCGGAATGCGACTTGTTGAATCCGTATCCCGCAAACTGCGCCATCAGATCGAAAATCTTCTCGATCTTCTTCGGGGGAAACTTGCGTTGCGCCGCGCCATCCACGAAACGCTCGCGCTGCTGCGCCATCTCCTCCGCTTTCTTCTTACCCATGGCACGACGCAGCAGATCGGCTTCGCCCAGCGAGTAGCCCGCCAGCCGGTTCGCGATCTGCATCACCTGCTCCTGATACACAATCACGCCCAGCGTCTCCTCGAGAATCTCTTTCAGTTCCGGCAGTTCATACTCGACTCTTTTTCGCCCGTGCTTGCGATCGACGAAGTCGTCGATCATTCCACCCTGGATCGGTCCCGGCCGGTAGAGCGCGTTTAGCGCCGTCAGATCTTCAATCGAATTCGGCTGATACTTGCGCAACACGTCGCGCATTCCGTGCGATTCAAACTGGAACACCCCCGAGGTCAATCCCTTGTGGAAGACTTTCTGATAAGTCTCCGCATCTTCCAGGGGAACGCTTTCGAGAGTGATCGGCGTTCCCCGCGTCTGCACGATCAGCTTCAACGCATCAGTGAGAATCGTCAGCGTGGTCAGCCCGAGAAAATCCATCTTCAGCAGGCCCATCTTTTCGATGGCGACCATGTCGAAGGCGGTCACGATTTCGTCGTTCTTGGTCTTGTGCAGCGGCACAAGCTCTGTCAAAGGCCGCGGCGAAATCACCACTCCTGCGGCGTGAACTCCAGAGTTCCGCACCATCCCTTCCAGCTTCTTCGCGGTCTGAATCAGCTCGCGAATCTGCCCGTCCTTCTCCATCGCCTCGCGCAGTTGCGGCGAATCTTCGATCGCCTTGTCGAGGGTGATGTTGAGCTGCGTCGGAATCATCTTTGCGATGCGATCCACGTCGGCTGTAAGGGATGTCCATCGCGCGGCCCACGTCCTTAATCGCCGCCTTCGCCGCCATCGTGCCGAACGTGATGATCTGCGCCACATTGTCGCGCCCATATTTCTGCGTGACGTAGTTGATCACCTCGCCGCGCCGGTTCATGCAGAAATCGATGTCGATATCCGGCATCGACACGCGCTCCGGATTCAAAAAGCGCTCGAACAGCAACTCATGCTGCAGCGGGTCGAGATCGGTAATTCCCAGCGCGTAGGAAACCAGCGACCCGGCAGCCGATCCGCGCCCCGGCCCCACAGGAATGTCGTGTTCTTTCGCATAACGGATGAAGTCCCACACAATCAGAAAATATCCGGGGAACTTCATCTGCTGGATGATTGCCAGTTCCCGCTCCAGCCGCTGTTCGTAATCCGCAATCGGATGCTTCAGCTTTCCCTGCTCGTGCAGCGGCCGCAGCGCCTCCATTCGGCGCGCAAAGCCTTCGCGCGAAACGTGCTCGAAATAACTGTCGATCGTATAACCCGGCGGAACCTCAAATTGCGGAAACGGCGTCGCTATCTTTTCCAGCCTCAGGCTGCAGCGCTCGGCGATGTCGAGCGTGCGCGTCAAAACCTCCGGCGAGTCCTTGAACACGCGATACATCTCGTCGCCTGACTCTTGACGAAGAACTGGTTCCCGTCAAACTTCATGCGCTGCGTATCGTGAATCGACTTGCCGGTCTGGATGCACAGCATCACATCCTGCGCATGCGCATCGTCCTCGCACAAATAGTGGCTGTCGTTGGTCGCCACCATCGGCAGCCCGAGATCCTTCTCCAGTCGGAACAGGCTCGGGATTGATCTCCTGCTCCATCGCCAGCCCCTGATTCTGAATCTCGAGATAGAAATTCTCTTTGCCGAAAATGTCGGAGTACGTGCCCGCAGCCGCTCGCGCGGCATCGTAATTCCCTTCCATCAGCCGCTCCGCGACTTCTCCCTTCAAGCATCCCGAAAGCCCAATCAGCCCCCGCGCATGCTCCGCCAGAAATTTCTTGCTCACTCGCGGCTTGTAATAGAAGCCGTGCAGCGACGCCTCCGACGTAATCTTCACCAGATTGCGGTAGCCCTCTTCGTTCTCCGCCAGCACCAGCAAGTGGTTGTAGGTGTCGCCATCGGGCGGCGTGCGCTCGATGTTGTGATCGTCTTTCTTGCAGATGTAAAGTTCACAACCAACGATCGGTTTCACGCCATACTTGTGCGCCGCATTCACGAAATGCACCGCACCGAAGATATTTCCGTGGTCGGTCATCGCCACCGCAGGCATGCCCAGCTCTTTCACGCGGTGGCAAAGTTTGTCGACGTCGCAGGCGCCATCCAGCAGCGAGTAGTCGGTATGGAGGTGCAGGTGGACGAATTGGGACATAGGGCTCAAGGCAAATTGTCGATTGGTGATTTTAGATGGATGATTGAAAACTCCGCCGAACCAAGCTTTTCAATCAGAAATCAACAACCACTAATCAGCAATTTTACGTTGACGTTATTCTAAAGGTAAACGACGCGGAAGGAGTGGCGAGTTATCCACAGAAGTGTGTTGCGACGCGGCTATTGCCCTTCATGCGCGCCCGGCACGCGGAAATCCACGCCCCGATCATCGTTCACCTTGGTAGTAGCCGGAAGGTCTAGGTCTGACAATGGAATCTTCTCCGTATGCCCCGGCGCAAAGTTCCACAGCGTCTGCCCTACGATGGCGTAATTCTGCACTTCCTCTTGATGCTGATCGTGGAAGACCAGCACCGTAGCTGGCAGAATATCCGAGTGTTCTATTGGGCGCGGCGGCGGGGGCGCGGCGCTGGCATAGAGATCCTGATTGCTTCGCGCGCGCAGCCTCTGTTCTTCGAGGCTCTGCGCGTTCATTTCATTCGCCAAGCCCATCTCATATTGCTGATCCGGGTCGGAGGACGAATCATTGTCCCACCACCAATACGGATCGATTCCGCCGTCGAGGTAAGGATACCCATAGCCTCCATAGCCCCAGCCGCAGCCATAGAAGGAGCAGCCATATCCGTAGGCGCCAAAGCGGTTTCGCCGACCGTTTCGAGAACGGTTAAAACCCCGCGAAAATGAACGATTGGAAAAGGAACGATTGGAGAGCGAACGATTGAATGACTGGCCCCGCCCGAATGAACGCGCGCCCAAACCCGCGCCGGAACGCACCCCACTAAAAGCGCGGCCTCCGCTTATGTGGCCGCCGCCGAAACTGCCGTGACCGCCAAATCCGCCACCAAACCCATGGCCGCCACTAAATCCATGGCCCCCGCCGCCATGGCCTCCGCCGCGCTGTGCCAAAAGCGGTAGACAAGCCAGCAGCAGCACGAGCGCTGCAATCACGAGCGCCGCAATGAAGATCGGTCGCTGCATACACCAGATTATATGCCCGTTTCACACCGAAGGATGCCAGAAATTACCGCATCCGGAAAAGCCAAACAGGACAGCCCGGAGCGCGGCCAGCCGTCTATCGCTTTCTGGCCTTTGCCTTCTTCACCTTAGCCTTCTTCGCGGGATGTTTCGCAGCCGCTACGCAAGGGCGATTGTGCGGCTAATTTTGATCTCCTGCACCGTGCGTTCCCTTGCAGATTTTGCAATAGGTCGGAGGCAAGGTATTGTCCACCCGATGCCGGGCGGGCTTCACTGTCCGCAGATAAGCGAAAATGGCTTTGAGGTCATCGTCGCTCAGATTCTGGAATTCCCCGAATGGCATGATTGAGTTCAGTTTTCGCGCCCCCACAAATCCCGTCCGCAGCGCCGTGATGAAAGTCGCTTCATCGTAATACCCAATGCCGGAGGGGTCGGAGGTGATGTTGGCGCTGGTTACATCGCCCCATGGTCCTTTGAGATGCTCTCCACCGCCAAAGTCAAGGTTCTTCACGGCGCTGTGGCAGCCGCAGCCAAGACTCGCAAGGTATTTTCCGGTCGCCAGCCGATCCAGCGGATTCGGCACATGCACCGGCTCCGTCACTGGCTCCGGCGCGCTGCGTACCAGATAATTTACGGGAAACTTCACTCGCATCGGGGGCACCACATTCCGCACTGCGGGTAGGGACCGCAAATACACCACAACCGACTCAACGTCTTCGTCCGAGAGCAATTTGTATTCGGAATAGGGCATCATTGGGAACAGCGTGCTTCCGTCGTGCTTGATTCCCTCGCGGATGGCGCGCGCGAATTGGTCGTCGGTCCAATCGCCTCCCCCGGTTTCGTGGTCCGGCGTGATGTTAGGCACGGTCGGAACCCCGGGAAAGCCGGTGATCAACCCTTCAAGCACTTGTCCAGCGAACTCGGTTCCAGGCAGCATCGGCGCCCCGTGTTTGCTCCAGTCCTTGCGAGAATGGCAGTTTTCGCAGCCCAGGAGCCCCAGCGTCAGGTAGCGCCCCCGGGCCAGCCGCTCCGGGGTGCGCTCAAACTCCCGGTTGGTCACCGCCCGTTTCCTGGGACCGATGAATGGGCGCCAACCGATCGTGAAGGTAATTGCAACCGCGAGCACGACCGGAAGCGCAAACAAGCTTATTCGTAGAATTCTCCCCACTCTTTTCATGCGACCACCCTTATGATTGAATGCGCCAAAGCCCCAGCGGGAGCAGTCTATCGCTTCTTGGCCTTCTTTGGTGTCGCCTTCTTCTTTTTTGTGGGCTTGTTTTTTGTCGGCTTGGCCGGCCGCTTCGGCGCTCGTTTGGCTGGCTTGGATGCAGCTTTAGCGGGAACAGATTTTGCCGGTGTCGGTTTCGCGGCGGGTTTGGCAGCCGGCTGCGGTGTCGCCACGGGTGGCGTCGCGACACCCTTCCCTTTACCCTTCGTGACTTCGCTCTTCTTGCCTGGCACAGCTACCGCTGCCTTAGGCCCTCGTCCCCGCCGGGGCGGCGGTGGGGGCGGCGGTGGGGGCGGCGCAAACGGCTTCAGGAATTTCAAAGTCTCCGTCCGCGACCGTAGTTTTCCATCCAGCAACAGCATGAAAACATCGCGAGCAATCTTCGGATATTCCGGCAACTGCGGAGTAATCAGCAGTTCCGTCATCTCCGGAAGTGGAATCCGCTGCTGCACCTGCCGCCATTTGGTCAGATAGTTCTTGATCTTCAATGCCACCGTCTGATGCCGCGCCGTCACCGCCAGAAAAAGAACCATCTCCGGACGCGCCGCCGACAGCAGATTCCATGCCCGTGATGGCGTCGCCGCTTCCTTCCCAGTAAGCCGCTTCGCCAGTTCTTTAGCGTGATCTTCGATGTCGCGCCACGCTTCGACCAAATCCTTGCGCGGAATTTGCCGCCGCAAATCAGAGATGTCTTTATCGGAAAGCCGCGCCGTCAGAAAGTGCATCACCGCTGCCGATGGATCGACCGTATACCCCAGATCCACCATTTGCTGGCGGGTCTTCATCAACTGCGCCAGCCCGTTTGCGTCCACTTTGGCCGACGACCAGTGCGGATGCAGTACCTTCAGCCAGTCTTCCTTTTCCAAGGCACGGACCACATTCAGCGGATCATCTTCATGCGCCAACTGCGCAATCTCATGTCCCACGGCGCTGCGCGAAATGTGTTCGATGTAATTGTTCTCTTTGGCCGCGTTGTACCGTTGCTGCGTGCGCTCCTCCAGCGGCCAGTGAAAGCGCGCTGCAAAACGCGTGGCCCGAATCAGCCGCGACGGATCTTCCACAAACGAATAATTCTGCAGGATGCGCAGCAGCTTGGCTTCGATATCCGCCACCCCGTTGAACGGATCAAGCAGCAACCCGCGCGACCCTTCGTTCAACGACAGCGCCATGGCATTCACCGTGAAGTCGCGCCGCCGCAAGTCTTCCTGAATGCTGGCCGGCATGATCACCGGCGCCTTGCCCACCTTCTCGTACTCTTCAGTGCGCGCCATTCCGATCTCCGCGCGCACATTCCCCGGCAGCACCAGAAACAAACGTGCGCACGTCTTCGTCGTGGCCCGCAATTTGCGCGCCCGCCCGTTCAAAATCCTTCTGCAGTTTGAGGGGATTGCCCTGAACCGTGAAGTCCAAATCGCGGATGGTGAATCCGCTGATAATGTCGCGAATCGCGCCCCCGGTCAGATAAAGCGTGATTCCCGCGGCGCGGGCTATGTCCTGCACCAGGTTGACGCCTTTCAACTGATCCGGCGTCAGCCGGATTTCCATGGTGTAGATGTAGTCAGCCATTCGTCGTCAAGCGTTCCAAGTCAAACGACTACGAAGCCCGGCTAGGTTCTTGCCTGAAGAATTCGGTTTTCCACACGTTTTCCACAGGATATCCAAACCCAAGCGCCTAGATCCCGACCAACCCGACACAACTCATTAAATACAAAACACTTATACAGACTTGAGCCATGTCAAGGCAACTTAAAGGAATAACACAAGGTTAACATTTTGGCTACTGCCAACGTGGATTCCCGCGATTTTCCATGAATTAGTGCGAGAATGAGTCGGACTTCAGGCTCCAGCCCTCGGCCTTCGCCCTGGACCACAATTATCTTGCCGAAGCCCGAAAGCCGAAGCCCGCAGCCCGACTCATGCCCTCGACCCACAAAAAAGTCATCGTCCGCAAGATGGACCGGGATTCCGTCTCCGGCTACGTCTCGCCCGCCCAATTCATCAACGAAGGCAAACTCGAACTGCTCAACACCTCCGGCAACGTCGTTGCCATGGACCTGCGCGAGATCAAAGGCGTCTACTTCGTGCGCGAGTTCGGCGACTCCGAATCGCTCACCCGCAAGACCTTCACTTCCCGCCCCCGTTCCGAAGGCCTGTGGGTCCGCCTGCGCTTCAAGGACAATGAAATCCTCGAAGGCCTCATGCCCTCCGACCTAACTCAAAACCTGCCGGAAGGCTATCTCGTTAACCCTCCCGACCAGCGCTCCAACACCCAGCGCATCTTCGTCCCCCGCACCGCCCTCGAGTCGCTGACGGTCCTAGCCGTAATCGGCGCCACCCGCCGCCCCCGTCGCGGCCCCGCCGAAGATCAACGCCAGGTTCCCATGTTTGAGGAATAAGTTCGAGGAATGAGTTTGAGGAATAAGTTCGAATTGTCATCCTGAGGAAACGGAAGGCTGTGCGCCAAGCGCAGGCTTCCCGACGAAGGATCTCTGCACTTGCAACTCGTTGCCCGTCAGCGGGTTCTAACCGCAGGAGGGCGTCATGCAAAAGCTTCGTCTCATCCTCTTTTCTTCGGCGTTGGTTCTGGTTGCGTCACTGGCATTGTCCTGTGGCACGAGCACGAGTTCAGCACCCAATCCAGCCGGACTCCAGTCCATCACCGTCACTCCTCCCACCGCCTCCGCGCTGGCGACCAACGGTCAAGTGCAGTTCACCGCCACCGGCCACTACAGCATGCCTCCCTACACGGTCACTCCGCAGCCCGCCCTTTGGGGTACGTGTTATCAAAACGCGCCCACGACTGCGGTGTCGGTCACCTCCTCAGGCTTGGCCCAATGTGTGCTTCCGGACGACCCCACCGTCACCTACTCGGTCTTCGCCTTTGACCCGACCAATTGCAACGCAATCACTGCCTGCGGCGGAGGCTCCACCATCATGGGCGCCGCGCAGCTAACCTGTTCGCCAAATCAACCCTAGCTCGCTTCAGATACCAAAATCCGGTATTGCATTTCCCCAGAACTTCACGTAAAAATGCTAGTCCCAGGCGCGGGCCTTACATCCCGCGCAGCGAGAGCGATTGGGCTTCCTTCCCCTGGCCCGTCTGTTTCTCCAAGCAAAGCCCCATCCCAGGGGGAGGTGTCGATCCCATGAAGTCCCTGCGTTCCTCTGCTCCCAGGCAGTTCTCTGTTCTCGCTTTCCTCGTAGCCGTCTTCTGCGCTCTATCATCTGCCCAGCTGCCCAGCCCCCAGCAAAACCAGCTGGCAGCGCCGAGCCCGCTCGTCACCGAGCCGGTCAATGAGCAGCAGTTGACCATACTCAAGGGCAACACCCATCCCCTGGCGCGCCGCGAGTTCGACCTCGGCGTAGCCCCCGCCACGCTCCCCATGCAGCGCATGCTCCTGGTGCTCAAGCGCAGCCCCCAGCAGGAATCCGCCCTGCGCAAACTGCTGGACGACCAGCAGGACAAATCCTCGCCCAGCTATCACCACTGGCTCACTCCACAGGAGTACG
Organism: uncultured Acidobacteriaceae bacterium; assembly: GCA_963702775.1. Lineage (GTDB taxonomy): Bacteria > Acidobacteriota > Terriglobia > Terriglobales > Acidobacteriaceae > Sulfotelmatobacter. The sequence continues at coordinate 1,417,297 of CAVPDX010000004.1, read as the reverse complement.
GCAAGCAATTCGGCCCCACCGACGCCGACATGCAGACGATCACCGCATGGCTGCAGTCGCACGGATTCCAGGTTGGCTCAACCAAGGGGCGCACCGTCCTCGAATTCTCCGGCTCCGCCAGCCAGGTCCAAGAAGCCTTCCACACCACCATTCACAAATACATAGTGAATGGAGAGCAACACTGGGCGAACTCAAGCGACCCTTCGATTCCAACAGCGCTAACGCCGGCCGTCGCGGGCGTTGCCTCCATAAACAATTTTCCCCGGAAGGCGATGAGCCGCTTCGTCGGAAAGTTCTCGCGCGACAAGACCACCGGCAGGTTTAGCCCGGTGTCTCCACTGTTCACCTACCAACCCGGTTACGCCTGCAGTGCCGACAACTATTGCTTTGCCGTCGGTCCCTACGACTTCGCCACCATCTACAACGTTCTTCCCTTATGGAACGCGAATGTCAACGGCACCGGCCAGACCATAGCGATCGTCGGTGAATCGAACATCAATACCAACGATATTGCCAGCTTCCGCAACCTTTTTGGCCTGCCCCCGAATAGCACCGCAACCGGAAACCCGCTGAATGTCATTCTCAACGGTCCCGACCCCGGCATTCAGCCCGACGAGTCCGAAGCGGATATCGATGTGACGTGGTCTGGAGCCGTCGCTCCCTACGCAACCATCGATTTCGTAGTCTCCCAATCCACAGAAACCACCGCTGGCACCGATCTCTCCGCCGTCTACATCGTCGACAATAACCTGGCTCCAGTAATGAGCGAAAGCTACGGCGTCTGTGAACTCGGCTTAGGCACCACGGGAAATCAGTTTTACAACACTCTCTGGCAACAGGCAGCCGCACAGGGAATCACCGTCTTCATCTCCGCCGGAGACAACGGCGCCGCCGGCTGCGACGACTTCGATGTTCAGTCTCCAGCTCCCGCCAAGTTTGGCTTGGAGGTCAGCGGTTATGCCTCCACTCCTTACAACGTCGCCGTTGGCGGAACCGATTTCGGTGACATCACCAACCCGACCGACTACTGGAGCGCCACCAACAATCCCACCACCCAGGCCTCGGCATTGGGTTACATTCCAGAGACTACCTGGAACAGTTCCTGCACCAACGCCATCTTTACAACGCTGGGCTACGGCAGCTCGACAGAAGCGGTCTGCAGCAGTCCTCATGTCACTCCGTACTGGGTGCTGCCCTTGGGCGGCTCCGGCGGCGCAAGCACCTGCACCGCTCCGAGCGGCAACACTCCCGCGGACTGTTCCGGCGGATACGCCAAGCCTTCATGGCAAGCCGGTACTGGGGTTCCAGTTGATGGCAAGCGCGATCTGCCCGACGTCTCTCTATTTGCCAGCAGTGGTTTCGCAGGCAGCTTCTACATAATCTGTCAATCCGATCAAACCGAAGGGGCATGCACCTTGAACCAGCAGTTCCTGGGCTTCGGCGGTACTTCCGTCTCCTCGCCCGCCTTCGCCGGAATCATGGCCCTTGTCAACCAGCAGACCGGATCGCGCCAGGGCAACGCCAACTACGTCTTCTACAAGCTGGCGGCGAAAGAATCGCTATCGAGTTGCAACTCCAGCACCGGCCCCGCCAGCACTTGCATCTTCAACGACATAACTTCCGGCACGAACGCCATGCCCTGCGCCGCAGGCAGCCCCAACTGCAATACCGCCTCCGGTTACGAATATGGCGTCCTGAGCGGGTATAACGCCGGAACTGGTTATGACCAAGCCACAGGCCTCGGCTCGGTAAATGCAAACAATCTAGTCACCGAGTGGAGTTCCATAACTTCCCTGCCCTCAATCACGACCCTGAACAGCCTGACCCCAACCACCCTCACGCACGGCCAACCGGTAAATTTCAGCGTAAGCGTAAAGCCGCAATCCGGCGAAGGAACTCCGACTGGGCTGATTTCCCTTCAAGGCGGCCCAAGTAATAGCAGCCAAGGCATAGCCGGCTTCAGCCTGACCAACGGCACATCCTCAGGAACCACCGACCTTCTGCCCGGTGGAACCTACTCCGTAACCGCGCACTATCCCGGCGACTCCACCTACGCGGCCAGTGATTCCAGCCCCATCAACGTGACCGTAAACAGAGAGAACAGCCAGCCTCAAGTTTTTCTCGTTACCTTCAATAGCAACGGAAACGTGGTGAATCCCAATACAAATACTGCGGTATATGGTTCGCCCTACCTGTTGCGCGTGAATGTAGACAATTCGGCCAGCGCGTTGTGCACCCCGGTCAGCGCCACAGCCGCAACGGGATGCCCCTCCGGCACCGTCACCATGACCGACAACGCAGCCCCACTCGATGCCGGCACGTACACGCTGAACAGCTATGGATATTTCGAAGACCAGATCGTCCAACTCCCCGGCGGGACTGATGCCGTTAAGGCAGCGTACGGGGGAGACAACAGCTTTAATGCGAACTCGGCAACGACCGCGTTGAGCATTACACCAGCGGCGACAACTATGAATGCTCCTTCCGTTACTCTGGTCTCGGTCGGCTCCTCGCTCTCCGCCAGCGTTTCCGTGCAGGCGCAGAGTTCCGGAGCAGCCCCAACCGGGACGGTGACATTCCTCGTTAACGGGACAGCGGTAGTCGGAACAGCTTCGTACCAGGGAACTGCGGGATCCGGTTCCAATCCGGCTGCGACCCTGTCTGCATCCTTTGTCAGCTCGTCTTCGCCGTTTCCCACGGCTGGAACCTACACGATCACAGCAACATATAGCGGTGACCCCAATTATGGCCCGTCAACATCGAGCAGCACGAGCGCAAACATACAGTACCCCACACCCTTTTTGACCGTCAGTCCTACGAATCCAACGGTAGCGGCAGGCGCCAGCGTCACACTTACCGCGACCGTGGATACCGAACTTAAGAACGTTCCAGCTCCGACCGGCTCCGTGACGTTCTATGAGACCGACCCTGTCAACCTGTCGTCCGTCTCGGGAACAGAAACCTACACCACGACGACGGACTCCCAGGGCAACGTGGTCCTGCAGGCCACGCTGACCTTTACTCCCGCTGTAGATGAAACCATCGGTGCCACCTTCAACGGAGATCAGAGTTACCCGGCAACCTTGGGCGACACAGTCCAAATCATCGTCACGGGCTCCGACTTTAGCATCTTTCCGCAGGCACCAAGTCTTACTGTCGTTGTGTCGGAAAAAGGGAGTATCCAGATGCTTATCGCTGGCCAATCGAACTACAGCAGCACGATCAATCTCTCGCCCGGCTCGTGCTCCGGCCTCCCTGCCGCCGCCACCTGCAGTTTCTCTCCCGCGAGCGTCACAGGCAATGGATCGACCACCCTCACCATTCAGACCACGGGCGCTACGGGCGTTCAGGCCCAGGTCCCCCGAGCTCCAAGCCAAAGCGATTCGGCCCGGTGGGCAGGGGTCACCGGTCTTCTCTTCGCGATGTGTCTCTTCGCCCTGCCGTCGAAACGACGCCGCGCACTACCAGCCATTGTGCTCGTTCTGGCCGCTTCACTGATTACCCTGCCCGGCTGCGGCGGGGGCGGAACCGGTGGCGGCGGGGGTGGCGGCGGAACACCGCTAGGCACATACCCGATCACGGTTACAGCGACATCAGGCACCGGTTCGAGTACGATCACGCACACCGCGACCTTTAACCTAATCGTGCAATAGGCGGGGGCCGCCCACCCATGGCGCAGGCGGCCTGCTCTTGGCGCTTCCTGCAAAGGGCGGGATCGCGATGCTGGCGAGTTCGCGGAACGGAAGGGACCCTCCATTTTTTTCCTCCAAGATGTTTTCCACAGCCCCACCCTGTGACATCTGCCCTTGTGCCCGCCATAGGACTTGCGCCATGATGGTCGAGGCCACGACGCCGCGCGATCCCAATACGATCTCGCGGCTAAGTCCTTTGTTGTCTAGATTATGACCTCTAAGTCCTTTGCTTCACGGATTTTGCGGGGAATTTCACTCTAACTCGATGATTCCAAAGATTGAGGGGAGGGGGGGGGGTACCCCGTTATAAAATGGTAAACAGCAGCGGATGGGCCAAATCGCAACTGGTGTACGATTTACTCGCGTCTATCCACCATGAAACTCTCTCAAATCGCCACCGCTCTCAACGCTCGCCTCGAAAATGGTTCTCCCGACGCCGAGATCACCGGCCTCAACGGCATCGAGCAAGCCAGCCCCTCGGAAATCACCTTCGTCGCCAACCCAAAGTATTCCGCAGCGGCCAAGCGAACCAAAGCCGCAGCAGTTATCGTTGCCGAAAATTTTCCGGAGATTCCACCAGCCACGCTGCGCGTAGAAGATCCTTACCTCAGCTTCGCGCGCGCCCTCGAACTTGTTCCATCGAGCCGCTGCGCTACGCGCCCGGAATTCATTCCACAGCGGTCATCGACCCGACCTCAAAGGTAGGCAGGAACGCCCACATCGGCCCTTACGTGGTCATCGATGCAAACGTCGAGATCGGCGACCATGCGGTCTTGTTGGCTCACGTTGTGATTTACCGCGGAGTGAAGATCGGCAATAACTTTTTCGCTCACGCGCACGCAGTCGTCCGCGAGAACTGCCGCATCGGCAACAACGTGCTGTTGCAAAACGGCGTCGTGATCGGCTCCGACGGCTTTGGCTTCGCCAAGACTCACGATGGACACTGGCACAAGATTCCGCAACCTGCTCCAGTCGTCATCGAAGACGACGTCGAGATCCAGGCCAACTCCTGCATCGACCGCGCCAGTGTCGGCGAAACTCGCATCGCGCGCGGCGTGAAGATCGACAACCTGGTGCAAGTCGGCCACGGCTCGCAGGTCGGCGAAGATGCCTTGCTATGCTCTCAGGTCGGCCTAGCGGGATCGACAGAGATCGGCAAGCGAGTGATTTTGACGGGCCAGGTCGGCGTGGTCGGCCACTGCAAGGTGGGAGACAACGCCATCGTTACTCCGCAAAGCGGTGTGGCGAACGACGTTGCCGCAAACGCGCTGGTCAGCGGAGCGCCCGCCGTCGATCACAAATTGTGGTTGAAGTATTCCGCATTGCTGCCAAAGTTGCCGGAAATGGCGCGGGCTTTACGAGCCATGACTAGGAAGGAATAGCGCAACTCTCACTACTTCAATTCACTTTTTCAATTCCGCGGGCTGGTTGAGCACCAGCGTCATAGGTTGCGTGCCCAGTACTCTTCCGGCAGCCCGCTCTCAATCACCGCCCGCACTTTCTCCATCAAGCATTCGCGAGCTGTCGAAATTCTCGGGCTCGATCGGCGAATGAAAAATCACCGTTGCCGTTCCCGGCTTGATCGCGAACCTTCCCTTCGGCATCAGGTACGTGCGTGCCCGTGATCGTTATAGGCACGACCGGGACTCCGCATTCCATCGCCAGATAAAACGGTCCTTTCTTGAACGGTATCAGCTTGCCGTCGAACGAACGATGGCCTTCGACGTAAATCGCCATGTTGACGCCCTGTTCGACGACCTGCTTCGCGATCTTTACCGACTCGATCCCCGCGTCGCGATTGCCGCGGTCGACTGGCACCAGCGAGCCGATCCGCATCGCCTGGCCCAGAATCGGATAGCTGAACAACTCCTTCTTCACCATCACCGAACTCCGGCGCGGAATCAATGGAATCGTAATCGGAGGGTCCAGGTTCGACGCGTGGTTCGACATGAAGATATACGTGCGCGCCGGATCCAGCTTGTCGAGCCCAACCGTTTGTACGCGCACGCCCGTCAGGCGCACGCCGTTGAACGCACCAAACATGAACATGCGATAGAGCAGGCTGATATCACCGGTGATGAACGTCCAGGGAAACCCAATCAGCGCCGCTATGGGCGCGGCCAGACCCCAGAAAGTAAGCATCACGATGGTGCGGATCATTCTAGTGTGCCTCGCGCGGACTTAGCGGGCTCGCGCCGCAGCGGACCTCCGCCTCACCCTTCAGCCACGCCGCCCGGCGCGCCCGCTGTTCCGCGGTAATCTTCTCCGTATCTTTCAACTCGTAAGACATTTCTTCGCGGCTTCCCGCTTTCCACCTCAACTCCCGCTCTCCGCCGCGCCGGCCGCGGACCTTCAACACAATCTTGTCGCCAGGTTTAAGCCCCGCCATTTCCGCGGAGAATTCCTGCGCGGCCATCTTGCCGTTGATTTCCAGAATCGCGTCACCCACTTGCAGACCGGCTCGCTCAGCATCGCTGCCGGCAGTCACCGCTGCCACGGTCATGGGACCGTCAAAATTTCGCGAGGCCGCAAATCCGGCATCCGCTATCGCGTTCGTCTCCTCGATCAAGATGCAATCCCACGGTGCGAAAAAAATCATTCCACGGAATCTCTTCAGTGCCCGAGACATACTTCGTGAAAAACCATCCCAGATCCGCGTGGCTCACCGCCTCAGCAGCCTCGAGCACGCCGTCGGAGTCGGAGAAAAACCGTCCCTTCTTCGCGTAGTTCTGATTCATCCACTGAAAGACTTCGCGCAGGGATGCTTGCCCATGGCTGGCCTCGCGCACCGCCAAGTCCAGCGTGACGCCCAGCAATTCGCCTTTGTTGTAATAAGAAATGCTGCGCTCGGGGCGCCGGTAGTAGGCGTCGCCTTCGAGCCACGCATCGAGGCTCGACTCTTCCGCCGATTGCGTGAGATGCGCTGGACGCTGTTCCAGTTCGCCGATGCCCGCCGCCAGTTCCTGCTCGAAGCGGCGTTCGTCGAGCAACCCGCCGCGCAACTGGATGAAGTCTGCCGCCGTGCTGGTGCACCCCTCACTGAACCACAGCGCCCGCGTGTAATTCTCTTTTGTGTAATCCACCGGCTCGAGCGTCTGCGGGCGGATGCGCTTCACGTTCCACAGATGAAAAAATTCGTGCGCAGTCACTGACGCGAGGGTCTCGGGAGCTTTGGCTATCACGTCCGCATTGAGCGCAATCGCGGTTGAGTAAGCGTGCTCCATTCCCGCCGCCGCCCGGCCCGCGCGGAAAGTGATAAAGAAACATGTAGCTGTCGAAGGGACGATCTTCCATCCAACTGGTCGCAGCTGCCACAATCTTGTGCAGGGTGGCATCGATTTTTTTCATGTCGTAGTCGCCGGAATCGGCGTCAACCACCACTCGATAGTGTCCGCCGCCTTCATCGAAATCAGACTCCTGGAACATTCCGATCTCGACCGGAGAATCCACCAGCCGGTCGTAGTTCTCGGCGCCAAACCCACCGCCCTCGGGCAACGAGGCGAGTGGCGTGGCCACGTGCCATCCCTCGGGAAGCTGGCTAAAACGCACGGCCATCGGCCCGTTGCGCGCGTCCACCGGATACATGAGAACCTCAGCCAGATTGAAGAACGCGTGATGCGAGTTGAACTCTGCGCCGAAGGGTCCGGGCGAATCGACAAAGACCTGATATTCCACTACGGCGCCACCTTGCGCGCCGGCGAGCTGCCATCGGCTCTTGTCCAACGCGCGCACCGGGAGCGGCCGGCCGGCGCGGTCTTTCGCCCGTATCCAATTCACATACTGTGCAAAGTCGCGGACCTGATACAGCGCGTTCCATACCGGAAGCTGCAACTCCCGCTGCGCCGCGCCCTCCGGCAGCAGAATCTGCACCTGCACGAGATGTTGGTCGGGATTTGCCAGCGAAATCGTGTATTCAGTTGCCGCGTGGCAACGCGCCACAGCGATGCACAGAAGCAAGAGCGACGCCAAGCATCTGGCGGCCCTGGCTTCTCTTGATCGAATGCCTCATCGATTTGCCCGCCGCGTTCGCAGCATTGCTACCCGCAGCTTCGCCCGCCAATTGCCCGCAATCGCGCCGGCAGTTTTTCGTAAATTCCGCCGAAGCCGCCGTTGGAAAGAATCGCCACCACATCGCCGCTGCGCATCTCCGGAGCGATCGACTGCACGATTTCTTCCGCGTCCGCAATCAACCGCGCGCGGCTCCCTTGCGTCTGAATCTCGACCGCCAGTTCGCGGCAAATCCAGACGTTCATTCTCCGGCACCAAGTCGGAGCGGAACACGCCCGCCACGATCACCTCGTCGGCCAACGCGAGACTCCGCGCCAGTTCATTCTGCAACACGCGACGTCGCAGGGTGTTCGATCGCGGCTCCAGAATCGCCCACAACCGCGCGCCCGCATAACGCGCCCGCAAGGCCTTCAGAGTGCCCGCAATCGCCGTGGGATGATGCGCGAAATCGTCGATGATGGTGATGCCATTCACCTGCGCTTTGACCTCCAAGCGCCGCTTCACGCTCTTGAACGTCTTCAGTGCCGCCGCAATCTCTTCTTTCGGAATGCCATATCCCGCCGCCAAAGCCGCCGCCGCGGTTGCGTTCCACACGTTGTATTCGCCCGCCAGCGGGAACTCGAGATCCGCCCAGGGTTGCCGCGTCGTGCGATACCGACCATAACGTTCGTCCTGGCTCCAATTTCAGATTCGTGATTCGCCAGTCCGAACGCGCACTTGCGCCATACCGCTCCACCGGACAGAATGCCTTACTCAAACAGCGCTCCAGGCTGGGACTCTCGGCGATATCGCCGCCGGCCATGCCATCGAAAGCTACGATCCTCCCTCGCCGCGGAATCAGATTGACCAGTCGCTTGAACGCGGTCTCCACCGCATCCAGATCTTTGTAAATATCGGCGTGATCGAACTCCACGGAAGTCAGAATCATTGCGTCCGGAAAGTAATGCAGAAACTTCGGTCCTTTGTCGAAAAACGCGGTGTCGTACTCGTCGCCTTCCAGAATGAAATGTTTTCCCTGGCCGAGATGAAAGCTTGACCCGAAGTTTTCCGCGATGCCTCCGATCAGAAACGACGGCTGCATTCCTGCCGTGTGAAAAATCCACGCCAGCATCGAGGTGGTCGTGGTCTTTCCGTGCGTTCCCGCAACCACCAGCACTTCCTTGCCGAGCAGGAATTCCTCATGCAGCAATTGCGGCAGCGAGCAAAATGGGATGCGCTGGTCGAGCAGTTGCTCCAGTTCGACATTGCCCCGCGAAATCGCGTTCCCGACGACTACCAGATCAGGCGCGGCTCCAGATTTCGCGCATCAAAAGGCTGCGCCACCGCAATGCCGAGTTCCGCCAGAAAATCCGACATCGGCGGATACGCCGCCGCGTCCGACCCAGTCACGCGAAACCCGCGCTGCTTCAGCATCCCAGCCAGCGACGCCATCGCCGTTCCGCAAATGCCGATTAAATGTATGTGTTTTTCTTTTCGTTCATGCTTTTCTTCGCACCCTTCGCGGGCGACTTCGCGTCCTTTGAGGGTAGTGCCTCAGTTGAATTTAAGTAACGGTTCGATGCGTACTGGATAACGACAACGGCTATTACAATCGAGAATGTGAGAGCGATAAAATCGGCGTTCAAAACGATGGAGCTAGAAAACCACGCATCTGGCCATCGGTGACGAATGGCGATAGCACAGAGTTCCCCCGCTGGCTGCATCAAACCGCGAAATAGTGCGAAGGCCACGAGCGCCCCTGCTATCGGGCGCAAGATACGCACTGCCCACTTTTTCACGACGCAACTCCCTTTACCCTTTTCTTGCGGGGCCCGCGCCTGCTCGGTTTTCGGCATGTAGCCATCTGCGCCGCCGTTCCACCCTATGAAATTTCAAGCCGAGGCGCCACAGCTTTGCGGTTAGCATCGACTTGCCTTTGGTTCTTCCTGTTGAGCCTAAACCGCCGTGACCCCCGCTTCCAAGATTCTCAACCGCACCTGCCCGCCGCCACCGTCAACCCAGCCCGCACGCCGATCGGCAGCGTGATATTCCCTGCCGTCACATGTCCCGACCGCACCCCGTACGCCACCGGCACCCCCAAAGAGCCCACAATGCGCAGCATGACTTCTTCCAGCGTGTATCCCTGATTCGCCGTCTGCAGGCAATCACGCATCTCCCCAAAAACGATTCCCCGCACTCCGTCCAGCTTGCCGGCCAGTTTTAACTGCATCAGCATGCGGTCGATCTGATAAGGTTTCTCCCCCAAGTCCTCAAGAAACAGAATCGTTCCCTCGGTGCGAATCTCATAAGGCGTGCCAAGGGAAGCAACAAGGATGGACAGGCAGCCGCCGTAGAGAATTCCCTCGGCGTTTCCCTCCACCAATCCACTGGCTCCAGAACCCGCGCCCAGGTGGAGTTCCCAAGCGCGCTGTGCCAGCCAGCGCAGCCTGCCAGGAAGCCAATCCACGCCATCCAGATGCGCCCAATCTTTCGCCACCATCGGGCCGTGGAACGTCACCAGTCCGGCGGCATCGGCAAAATAAGTCAGCAGCGCGGTCAGGTCGCTGTAACCGACAACAATCTTGGGATGAGCCTTGACCTTTTCCAAATCCAGCACCGGCAACAAATAGTTCGCGCCATAGCCACCGCGCGCGCAAACGATCGCGCGCACGTCCTCGCGCGCAAACATTTCCTTCAAGTTCCCGCGTACGGCGCTCCACGGATCCTGCAAAGTAGAGATCCTGCTCAAGAATGGAATCGAAATAAAACGGCCGGTAGCCGGCACGCCGCAACCCTTCACATCCCGCCTCCAGGTCGGCCCGCTTGACGTTGCTGGCCGGCGCAACGATACCGACGGTATCTCCCGGCCGAAGGGCAGGCGGCTTGATGCGCGGAGTAGTTGGAGGAGACATTGGTCAACGCGCCCGTTACAAAGCAATCAAAACATAAGCAGTTGCGATCCAGAAAGCTGGGTCAGCGAAGCCAGCCGCCTAACTGAGAAAAAACTCTCCCCGGCAGACCAACCGCGCCGGCCCACGAAGAAATACTTGATTCCCTTCCCTGCGAACCGTCTGCACTCCGCCCGGAGCATGCACCCGAACCGGCGATTCTGCTCGGCCTGTCGCCATCGCCGCCACTGCCGATGCGCACGAGCCGGTCCCAGACGATTGCGTCTCTCCCACGCCACGTTCGAAGAAACGAACCGCTCACATCGTGCCTACCATCCACCACAACCATCTCAACGTTCACGCCCTGTTGAAATTGGGAGCTGCGCTGAATTTCCGCCGCCTTCGCCTGCCAGTCGTCGGGCAAACTCTGGCACAAACACCACATAGTGCGGATTTCCCATCGAAACCGGAATCCCGCGCACTTCGCCCGCGCCGAGCTGCACCACCAGTTCCGCTTCCACCGCAGCCTCACCCATTTCGACCTCAAACTCGTATTCGGATTCGCTCCGTCCGATCAGCACGCAAGTTTTTAATCCGGCTCCGGTTTGAATCGTAATCTTTTCCTGCCCGCGCTCCGCGCAAATGTAAGCCGCCACGCAGCGCGTGCCATTGCCAGAAATCTCTGCCTTGGAACCGTCGGCATTGATCAGCCGAATCTCCACGTCCGCCACCGTGTGCGGATACATCCACTCCACTCCGTCCGCTCCTACACCTTCGTGACGGTCGCACATGCGTCGCGTAAGCGCCGCCATGTCCGCAGGAGCCAATGCGTCTTCCGCATTCGCAGCTTCGATCATCGCGCTTCTACAGTCGCAGCTTCGATCAGCAGAAAATCGTTTCCGCAGGCGCTGGCCTTCACAAACGGAATCACCACGCTAGGCAGGCTCACTCCAACTCCACCGGCCCTAACGAAGTCACGCCTCCCAGCGCCGGCGACGCCTTCAACTCGCGCAGCAACTCTTTCTGCTCTCGATCGCACCCCGCGACGTCGAACTGCAGCCGAGTATGCTGACCTGTGCTCGCGCTCACAACGTTTTGCATCATGCGATGCTTATGCTCCAGGATGCGGTTCACCTCCTGGCTGATCTCTTCCACGCTCACGCCAGTAACCTCGTAACTGTTCAGCAGCGTCTTAAGGTTGAAGGTCTGCTCCAAGTGGCCCAGAGCGAACAGCACAATCAGGACCACGCCAGTCGCGAAAGACGCAGTCAGATAGAGTCCGCCGCCCGCGGCCATTCCCACCGATGCCACTACGAACAAGGTCGCTGCTGTCGTGAGTCCGGTGGTCAGGCCGCGAGTATGCAAAATCGATCCCGCGCCGATGAATCCAATGCCGGGAATAATCTGCGCCGCGATTCGAGTGTAGTCCGAAGGCGTTCTCCGCCAGGCCCCGCGACAAGACCGTGAACAACGCCGCTCCGAAACAGATGAACATGTTCGTGCGCAGGCCTGCGGGCCGGTGTTTCAATTCCCGCTCCAGTCCTATGATTCCGCCGAGAATTGCCGCCAGCACTAGACGCGCTATAGAGGTAGCGACGAAGCCGCTCGCCATCTCCCCGTGCAGCAAATCGAAAATGTGCTGCCAGTTCATTCTCTGAATTCCATCTTCCTAAGCTCTCGGATGGCCGGATTTTATCACTGGAAACCCGCCGACTTCGGCCCGCCGCATTAACCCGTCTGATTACCGGGTCAGCCCTGAATCGCGCTGTGGCAGCGCGTCCCTGGAAAATTATCGCCCGCGGCTGGCCGGTGGTATGGATCTCGACCAGCGCCTTCAAATGCCGGTCCTTCGCGGCCTTCCACACCGGATCGCCGTCGAACCCAACGGCATAATCCGCATAGCCCGCTCGGATCCGCCAGCGCTCGCTCCCACAAATCCTTCGGGATCGAGTGGCTGTTTCCACACTCGATGATTGCCTTCGTTGATTACCCGCGCAGCGGGACGCCCGCCTGCTCGAGCGCACCAGAATGCTCGCCCAAGTACATCAGCAGAGTGGAATCCGAAGGCAATGATTTGATCCAGCCCGCCATTTGCTTATCCAGCGCCACGCGAGCGCGCATGTTGATCGCAGCCTCGCGATAACAGATCGGGTCCGCCCGCCAGATGGCTGCATAACTTCCAATCAAGAACACGAACACGATCTGCCATCGCCGCCACGGTGCCCATTTGCCCCAGGAAACTTCAAGGCCACAAATCTTGATCGCAGATTGCACAAGAAACGCAATCCCTACGGGCACAAAAACAGCGAATGCCGGAAGCAATTGCAAACCATAGCGCAAGTTGTACAGCGAAAATGGCCACCACACCGGCACGAAAATCGGCACATTGCCGTAAGCCACAGATAATGCGTAAAACGGCACCGGAGACCACAGCAGCAGCGCAACCCGCCCACGCCCGCTGAATCCCGGCCACAAAACTTCCTAACAGAGCCAGCGCCAACCACATCCGCCCCAGCCAGTCACATCGGCCACATTCAGTTCCGCCGCCTTCAAAAAATAAGAGCCGGCAGCAAGCAAATTCCCTGTTGCCGGATTCACCGTCGCAGTCTTTTGCTCGATCGCCCTTGGAGAGTAAGGTCCATTGGCGAACTCTAGCGGATTCCGGTAAACCACAGCGTTGTAAGCAAGCCAAAGCGCGGGCGCAGCGACGGCGAGCAAGATAAATTTAGCGATAGCGCTCCGCGACCCCGGCAGCGAATACCTAGGTCCTGTCAAAGATCTGGGTGCCCCATTTCTCGCGTCTTTTGCGAGAAGTGGGAAGGCCACCAAAGCCATCACCACCAAAACAACCGCCAGAAACCAGCCGTCATACCGAGTCAAACAGGCCGCCAGCAAACAGAATCCGCACTTCGTCAGCGATCGATCTGCCTTAGCCCCGCCGCGCACAAAATCAATGAAATACACCACCGCCCAGATAAAGCAGGCCAGATATAGCGCCTCACCCATCGCCGTAGCCTGCATGTAAATCAGATTAGGATTTGCGCAGTATACGAGCGCCGAAGCCCACGCCCCAAGCTTCGCCGCTCCGTCGACTTCTCCGTCGCGAATGAAAGCCGCACGCACCAGCCGGAAAATTCCCAGCACACCCAGCACAAACCCGGCCATCGACGGAATCGAGCCTCCGGTGCCGCTTTGCCACATTTGCTTCGAAATAATGAACGGTAGATCAGCAATGCGGCAGCGGCAGCCACACGGTTCCCAATTGCAGCAGGCCGGGAGTTTTGGAGTCGAAGACGCGGCGCGCGATGTTGATGTGCGCCACCGCATCCCCGTACAACAGCACGTCGCCATGCCGGGAGAAATAGAGAAAGGAAAAAACAGACACGAAAATGGCCAGCCACAGCAGCCGCGTGACCTCAATTGCGGAATATGCCCTGGGTCGGGGGAGATTGCGGCTTCATTCGAGGTGGGTGAGTTCACGAAAAATCTGAAAGCGCGCGTCAATCTCCCCCCGGGTCAGCGACTGCAGCCGCTCAGTGCCAAAACTTTCGACGGCGAACGATCCCATCACTCCTCCGTAGAAAAGCGCCCGCTTCAACACTTCGCGGTTCAACTCTTCCTGCGACGCCACGTAGCCCATGAATCCGCCGGCAAACGAATCGCCCGCCCCGGTCGGATCTTTTACCTCATCAAGAGGCAGAGTCGGCGCGCGAAAGGGATGCCGACCAATCCCGAAAGCCCCCTCGCGAAAGAAAATCGTCGCTCCATATTCGCCGTGCTTGATGACCAGCGCTTTCGGACCCATGGCCAGCACCTTCTGTGCCGCGCGCGGCAGGTTTGTCTCGTGCGCCAGCATCTTCGTCTCGGTATCGTTGATCAACAGCACGTCGACCAGCTTCAGAGTTTCTGCCAGTTCTTGCCGCGCACCGTTGATCCAGTAATTCATGGTGTCGCAGCCCGTAAGCCGCACGCCGTTCATCTTCCGCCGCACGTTGGCCTGCAAAGTAGGTTGAATGTTCGCCAGGAAGAGAAACTCGGTGTCCTCGTACTCCTTCGGAATGCGCGGCTGGAATTTCTCAAACACATTCAAATCGGTAAAAGTTGTCCTGGCTTCGCTCAGGTTCTCGGCATACGTCCCGCCCCAACGAAATGTCTTTCCCGGCGCGCGCTCGATGCCGCGCGTGTCCACTCCCCGCCTTTTCAGGACGTTCTCCTGTTCGTCACCGAAGTCATCGCCCACCACCGCAACGACGCGCACTTGAGTAAAGTAGCTGGCGGCCAGCGAAAAATAAGTAGCCGCTCCGCCCAAAATGCCCTTCGACGCTGCCCGAAGGCGACGCGATGTCATCAAACGCAACCGAACCGACAACCACAATGCTCATAGTAACCTCAGTGATCAGTGCCGGTGGTTAGTGGCCAGTTTGAAATCGCGGATATCGTTGTTACTGGCCACTGACCACCGATCACCGGCCACTGCCCTTCACATACTTCCCAATAATCAGCTTCAATCTCTTCCGGGTCGCAGCAGGGATCTTCTTAGGGTCCGTCAAAATAGCGTGCGCCAGCGCCGACCCGCACTTACACGAACGCTCCCGTGGCGTTGCCGCCACGGTCTCGCGCACCACTTTCGTCGCGTTCTCCGCATTCTTCACCAGCACCGCGACAATCTGATCCACCGTCACCGAGTCGTGATGCGGATGCCAGCAATCGTAATCTGTCACCATCGCCACCGTGACATAACAAAGCTCGGCCTCGCGCGCCAGCTTCGCTTCCTGCAGATTGGTCATGCCGATCACATCCATGCCCAGCCCGCGGTACACATTCGATTCCGCCTTGGTCGAAAACTGCGGACCTTCCATGCACAAATAAGTTCCGCCGCGCTTGCCGGTCACGCCGATTTTCTTGCACGCACTCTCTACCACGCGCGTCAGTTCGCCGCACACCGGATCGGCAAAGGCAACGTGCGCCACCACTCCGCCGCCGAAAAACGTATCCACGCGATGCCGCGTGCGATCGAAGAACTGGTCCGGGATGACGAAATCCAGCGGTTTGTGCTCCTCCTTCAACGATCCCACGGCGGAAACCGAAACAATCCTCTCGACGCCCAGCTGTTTGAATCCGTGAATGTTCGCGCGAAAATTCAACTCGCTCGGCAGGATGCGGTGCCCGCGCCCATGCCTCGCCAGAAACGCCACCTTGCGTCCCTCCAGCGTGCCGCAAACGTAAGCGTCAGAAGGCGCGCCAAACGGAGTCTTCAGCCGCACTTCCTTCGCCTTGCTCAGTCCCGGCATGGCATAGAGCCCGCTGCCACCGATAATCCCAATCTCCGCCTGCGCCACTAATTCAGACCTCGCTCTCATAGGAAACTTGGCCACCGGAAACCGAACTCTGGATAATATAAGATTCTGCGTAATACACAGCCATCTACTTCGGCGTCCCAAACACTTCCTTCTCCAGCGTCTCCGTCGTAGCAGCGTCGAGGCTCTCGCTAACTAACACAGTATCGCCTTTTTCCTCGATCACGACCGGGCCAACCTCGGTAGTCCAGGAATGACGGCCCAACAGTAACGGAACCTTACGCTGTTGCGGAGGCTCCGCAGCCTTCCCTACCTCCTGCGGCTTCTTATACCGCTGCTCGAGCGAGCGCGCGTAAATTTCCGCAAACTCACCCGCTTTTTCGGTACTCGACCACCGCGATACGTAGAGCAGCCCGAGCGGCGCCTCCGCACCATTTTTCGGCCGCGCCGCGTAGTAGTACCCGCCTCGCCACTCCGGATAAAGCCGGTCCGACAGCTCTTTTCCCGCATACTGTTCGATCAGCACCGCAACATCGAACTCGCCCATCGCCCCAATGTCGAACTTCACGTAGTCCTTAAAGTCGCGCTTGAATTCCGGCACGCTCATCGGGTCGATTTTCTCACCCGATAGGTAGGTTTCCGGCTGCATGATCTGCCGCGTAGTGTGCGGAGGATTCGCCAGTACGCCTGCAAACGCCTTTTCTTTGCCGTCTTTTTCCAGCAGCTTGATCACAAACTTCATGCCGTAGCTGTAAGGGAAGGTCAGCGACTCGCGCAGAAAAATCGGCGCGTCTTTGAAGACCTTGGAGTCGTCGGTCCCGCTCGCCATCTGCGCTTCCATCGACTCCACGAGATCCGGAGAATCCTGAATCGACCGCCCCAGCGGCGCCAGCTCATATTGCATCATCACGGTCTCGGCCTGGCCCTCGACCACCGCCTCGCGCGCGTCATCCATTTCGTCGTTCTCGATATCCTCGGGGGTCGGGTCTTTCTTGATCTCTCCCAAGTCTTTGTCGCCCTGCTTCATCCACTTGTCGAGACCGATCGATTGATCCTGCAACGCGTGCGTCAACTCGTGAGCCATCACCGGCTCCTGCTCTTCCATCGGAACCCAGTCCAGCAGATTCACCGTTTTCGTCTTAGGATCGTAGTAGCCCGCAATCTGCTCACGCAGCAGCGCCACCAGCAGCTTCTCCAGATCAAAGTCGTGCGGCAGCAGCCCAAACTTCTTCAGCACCAGCTCCGACCGCTGCAGCTTTTTCACATCTTCGTCCTTCATGTGCTTGGTCAGGTACGAAACTACTTCTTCGCGGCTGGTAAGCCGCCGCTTAACGTGCTTCTTGATCGGGAGTCCACTCTGCTTGCTGTCAAACGCCAATATCTCATCGACGGAGTGAAACAGCTCCTCCGCCTGCCGAGGCGTGATCTTGACCTCAGGCTTTTGATCCTGTGTTGGCTCTGCTTGTGTGGGTCGGACACTCCCTTCGGCTCCGCTCAGAGCCTGCCCTGAGCCTACCGAAGGGGCAGGCTTGTCCGACTGCTTTTGACTTTGCTCTTGGTTTTGATTCTTATCTTGCCAAAAGCTTACTGGTTCCTGAGCTAAAACCGTCGCCGCAGAAACCACCGCAACGAAAATTGTGCTAGCAAATAACTTCTTCAAGTTGTCATCCTGAGCGGAGCGAGGGCGCTTGCGGAGTCGAAGGACCCCTTACCTGCTCAAGCTATCACAGACCCAGTTGGGAGTTCTTGCGGCGAAGTCTCGGGGCTTTGCTCCAGACTGAAGTCCCGCTGGGTTCACGGGGAGAATTCCCTGAGACGCTCTGGCACCGCAAGCGGAGCGGGATCCTTCGACTGCGAGGGCCGATTCGCCAAGCGAATCGGCCGCTCCGCTCAGGATGACAGACCGGAGAGCACCTACTGGACAACTCTCTCCGCCACCCACTCCCCGGCTTCCCGCGTGCCCAGACTTCCACCAATGTCCTGTGTGGTCTTCTTCTGCTGCACCGCTTCCAGCACCGCGGCCTCGATCTTCTCGGCTTCGCGCGCGAATCCCAAATGTGCCAGCATCATGGCCGCAGTCAGAATTGCGCCAAATGGATTCGCCACATTCTTCCCGGCAATCGGCGGCGCCGAACCGTGCACCGGCTCAAACATCGACGTCTTGCCGGGATGAATATTTCCGCTCGCCGCCATGCCCAACCCGCCCTGCAATCCGGCAGCGAGATCGGTGATGATGTCGCCGAACATGTTGTTGGTCACGATCACGTCGAAGCCGCGGGGATCCCGCACCATCTGCATGCACAGCGCGTCCACATACATGTGCTGCGTGGCTATTTGCGGAAACTCGCCGCTCACCTCTTTGAACACGCGCTGCCAGAGGCCGCCGGCATGGGTCATGGCATTCGATTTGTCGCACATAAGCACTCGACCGCGCGGCGAGCCATCGAGCTTCGCATTGCGCGCGCAGTACTCGAAAGCATAGCGAATAATGCGTTCCACACCCTTGCGCGTGTTGATGTCTTCCTGAATTGCGATCTCATCGGCCGTGCCCTGCTTGAAGACTCCGCCGGCATCGGTGTAAACGCCTTCCGTATTTTCGCGGATGACCACAAAGTCCACGTCCTTGGGCTCGACGCCTTTCAGCGGGCACAATGCCGCATCGAGCAGCCGCACCGGCCGCACGTTGGCGTAGAGGTCCATCTTGAAGCGCATGCCGAGGAGGATCTCCTTGGCGTGGATGTTGGTCTTGACTCGCGGGTCCCCGAAAGCACCAGCGAAGATTGCATCAAAGTCGCGGCCAAGCGTAGCGAAGCCGTCGGGCGGGACAGTGACGCCATCGCGAAGGTAACGGTCGGCGCCCCAGTCGAATTCGGTCAGTTCGACATCAGATCCCGATGCACGGATAACCTTGAGAGCCTGAGGGATGACAT
This sequence comes from uncultured Acidobacteriaceae bacterium, assembly GCA_963702775.1. Taxonomy (GTDB): domain Bacteria; phylum Acidobacteriota; class Terriglobia; order Terriglobales; family Acidobacteriaceae; genus Sulfotelmatobacter. Next base: position 1,398,503 of record CAVPDX010000004.1, on the reverse strand, counting down.
CTTGACCGATACCGTCTCCAGGAATGACGGCAATGCGTTTTTTGGAAGGCTTATGCGTGGCCACGGCAGAAAAGCTAACACAAGCTGAGCTGAATGAGTAGATTTGTGGTGACTATTCGCTGTCAGCCCGTAGTCGAAAAGATCGCATTGCAACTGGCGGGCGTGAACGGGGGAACGCCCCCCATTCGGCAGCTAGTTCCTTCCTTGATTCGCGGCGCGCATTTGACAATGTTTTTACTTCGCGACCTGGGATTCTGGGTTAGCCTCGTCGTATCGCTTCAAGTCATGATGATCTGGCACCGGGATGTGTATATGAGATTTCACCGGACTACCGCGCTAGCTGTTTTTCTCCTAACCTTCCTCACCCCTTGTTTCGCCCACCACATGGCGGTCGTAGTCAACAAGGACAACAAGGCTGAAAACGTGACTGCCGCGCACCTCGCGAAAATCTTCCGCTCGGAGATCAAGAAGTGGCCCGACGGCAAGAATATCGTCCTGGTTCTGCACAGAGACTCCGAGGGCGAAACCGAAACGTTGCAGCGCCTGATCAAGATGAGTCCCGGCGAATTAAAGGCCCTGATCGCCACTCACAAGGATTCCATCATGATGGCGGACTCAGATGCCGATGTAATCAAGATTGTGCAGTCCACTCCCGGAGCGGTGGGTTTTGTAGAAATCCACTCCATCGACAACACCGTCACGGTCGTGCGTGTAGACGGCAAATTGCCCATGGAATCAGGCTATCTGCCGCACTAGATCTAGCTTTCTAAGCCCGCAAATTGGTCCGTGCGAGCGGTAACTCGCGGACGCGTTTTCCCGTAGCCGCAAAGATTGCATTGCAAAGAGCCGGCGCAAACGGGGGAACGCCCGGTTCTCCTACGCCCGCTGGCGGCGCGTTGCTCTCGACGATGTAGACGTTCGTCTGATACGGTGCCTCGTTCATTCGCGCCACGGGATAGGTATCGAAATTCGACTGATCGATGACACCGTTGGTCGCGGTGATCTCCCCAAAGCGGGCCAGGCTAGTGCCGAAGACAGCGGCGCCTTCGAACTGCGACCGCGTGGCCTCCGGGTTGACGACCAGGCCCGCATCCACTGCGGTGTCGACCCGCGGAATGCGAAGTTCGCCCTGATCGTTCACTTCGACTTGAACCACCGTAGCCACGTAGGTGAGAAAACTCCGGTGCACGGCGATGCCCATGCCGTGGCCTTTGCCGAGTTTTTGTTTTCCCCAGCCCGATTTTTCGGCGGCCAGTTCGATGACACGGCGGTAACGCGCCGTGTCGATGGGGTAGGCTTCGAGCGATCCGCCGTAGTTGGGATAAGCGGGGGCCGATTTTTTCACATCGACGATGCGGGACGGTCCGATCAGGGCCATCAGATATTCGAGCGAGTCCCGGCCGGCTGCGTGAGCGCATTCGTTGGCGAACGACTGCGCGGCGAACGCGTGGTAAATGTTGGCCACGGAGCGGAGCCATCCGATGCGCACATGCGCCGCGGCGCCGCTGTTCTCCGCGCGCATGTTCGGAATATCGAACGGCAGGTCCGTCCATCCCTGCTGCAGTTCGCCGGCGCTTGCGGCGGTCGCGTTTACGTCAAAAGTCGTACCGATGCTGGGGAAAACGGAACGCTGTAGCCACGCCGTGGGCAGACCGTCCGCGCCCAGAGCCGCTTTCATGTACATGGCAGAGACGGTGTGGTAGTAGTCGAAGCCGATGTCGTCTTCGCGGCTCCAGACAACTTTCACAGGTCGACCTACTGCTTTGGATAGTATGGCTGCTTCGGCGGCATAGTCCGGTTTTGATTTGCGGCCAAAGCCTCCCCCCAGTAACGGGACGTGGCATATAACATTCTCTTTGGGGATGCCGAGTTTCTCAGAAATAACTTCCTGTACGGCCTGGGGATTCTGAGTGGAAGCCCAAACCGTAACCTTACCTTCGCGATAATCAGCCAGCGCGACCGGCGGCTCCATCGAAGCGTGCGCCAGGTGCGGAACATAGTACTCCGCTTCGATTATTTTGCCGCCTTTCGCGAATGCCGCGTCCACATCTCCCTGATTGCGCGCGGCCTTGCCCGGCTTGCGAGCGCTCTCCTGCAACTCTTTCTTGAACTGGCTGGAGTTGTAAACCGCATGTGGACCGTTGTCCCACACCGGGTTGAGTTTCTTCCGTCCTTTCATCGCGGACCACGTGTTGTCGGCGATCACAGCGATTCCACCCAGCGGCTGGAAATGATGGGGCGGCGTGAAGGTCTCGATGGTCAGCGTTCGGCTCACGCCTTTCACCTGAAGCGGAGCTTTCTCGTCATAGGACTTCAATTTGCCGCCGAGGACGGGCGGGTGCTCGATGGAGGCGTAAACCATGCCTTCAATGCGCGCATCCATGCCAAATTTCGCTTTGCCGGTGCAGAGATCCTCCAGATCGTAGCTCGTCTTTCCCTTGCCAACGTATCGCCAGGCAGACGGCGGCTTGAACTTAAGTTCTTCTTTTTTTGGCACAGGCAGCTTGGCGGCCGCCGCGGCCAGCTCTCCGTAACCGGCCTTCTTGCCGCTGGCCTTGTGAACCACCACGTGCGGGTCGGTCGCGCATTCGCTTTCGGGCACGCCCCACTTCTGCGCGGCAGCGCGGATCAGCATGAGGCGCGCGGTTGCGCCTGCCTGCCGCATAGGTTCGTAGAATTCGCGAATCGAGTGCGAGCCGTCTGTGTCCTGTGAGCCGTAGCGCGGATCGCCGATCGCCTGCTGCACTTTCACGCGGCTCCAGTCGGCATCAAGTTCCTCTGCCACCACCAGCGGAAGCGAAGTACGGCTGGTGGTACCCATCTCGGAGCGGTGCGCAATGATGTACACGGTTCCATCCGTGTCGACGCCAAGGTACACGCTGGGATGCAGCACCGACTGATCGGCGCTGGAGCCGGCAACTGCCTCCACGGCCCAAAGACTCTCGGCGCCGAAGCGCACGCTCAGAACCAGAGCGCCGGTCGAGACAACACCTTGCAGAAAACTGCGGCGGCTGACATCGCTGAGCGGGTTCATACGCGTTCTCCGGCCGCAGCTTTAATTGCCGCACGAATGCGTTGATACGTGCCACAGCGGCAAATATTGCCCGACATGTTGTCGTCTATGTCGTCGTCACTGGGCTTGGCATTCTGGCTGAGCAGCGCGGCCGCTTGCATGATCTGTCCGGGCTGGCAGTAGCCGCACTGCGGGACGTTGACTTCCATCCAGGCCTTCTGCACTGCGTGCAGGCCGTTCGCACCGAGATATTCGATCGTTCGAATGTCACTACCGGCAGCTCTTTGCATGGTGGTCACGCAGGAGCGGATCGCCTTGCCATTCTGATGCACGGTGCAAGCGCCGCACAGCGCCATCCCACAGCCAAACTTGGTTCCGGTCAAGGCGAGTATGTCGCGCAGGTACCAGAGCAGAGGCATATCGGGCTCCCCATCGAAGGAGCGTGGGACATCGTTTACCTTAAGCTGGATCATGGTTGATCTCCACGCGGATTCAAGTATTTTGCGGTGGCAACATTCTAAACCAGAGGGGGCGGGTGACACGATTTAGAAGAGCAGCATTTTATCGCAGCCGCAGCAGATGAAAATACCTTCGCGCCTTTTTCACGTCACGCGCTATCTGCTCCCGCAACGCATCCACTGACGGAAACTTGATCTCATCGCGGACGCGGTCGAGAAAACAGATTTCGACTTCGCTCTCCGGCGTCAGCTCAATAGGATGAAAATTCAGCAGATGAGTTTCAATGGCGAAAGAATCCGCCCCAAACGTCGGACGATTGCCCACGTTCGTCACGGAGTCAAAGCGCTCCGTTCCCACGCGCGTGCATGTGATGTAAACGCCGTCCTTGGGCACAAGCTCTTCATAGCGCGCGAGATTGATGGTGGGAACGGTATATTTCGAGCCCAATCCGCGCCCCCGCCCGGGCGCGCTCAGAATACAGAACGGACGCGCCAGCAGATGCCTCGCCCGGCTCACTCGTCCCTCGCCGATCAACTTACGGATGTGACTGCTCGAAACCCGCTCGCCGCGCAGCTTCTCTTCCGAGTACACTTTCACCTCAAAACCTAACTCCTCGCCCAGTTGCGCCAGCAAATTCACATCGCCCGCAGCCTTGTGTCCGAAGCGGAAGTTGAAGCCCTCATGCACTTCGCGCGCATGCAGTTTCTTCTTCAAAATGCGCTCGACAAACTGCCGCGGCGTCATCAGCGAAAGATCGCGTCCGAAGGGCAGCATGAACACGGCATCAATTCCCGTCGCTTCGAGCAGGCGAAGTTTTTCCGGCACTGGAGTGAGCAGCTTCAATCCTGAGTCTGGCCGAAGGATGCGCGCCGGATGTGGTTCAAAGGTCACGGCCACAGCCTTGGCCCCCGTCGGCCGCGCCCGCCGCACAATTTCACCCAGCACATGCGCGTGCGCCCGGTGCACTCCGTCGAAATTGCCCACGCTCACCAGCGACGGCCCAAATGCAGCCGGAACGTCTTCGAGTTTGTGAAAGACTTGCATAGCAGTGGCCAGTGTCCGGTGGTCAGCGAGCAGTAAAGTCAGCTCTCCGCAAGGGTTTCACTGACCACTGGACACTGATCACTGAGCACTGATCTCGAACTCAAGTTTCATCCCGTCATACGCCAGCCGCACATGCGGCGGCAGCGTTGCGTTGGTGGCCTCGTGCGCGAGATCGTGGCAAATGTGGGTAAAGAATGCGCGTTTGGCCTTTACACGCTCCACGATGCGCAGCGAATTGTCCACCGTCGAATGCGTGGGATGCGGCTTGTGCCGCAGCGCATCCAGAAAAAGAATGTCCAGCCCTTCCAATTGATGAAACGATGCCTCGGGTATTTCGCTGTGATCGGTGAGATAGGCCGCGCCTCCAAAGCGGAAGCCGTAGATTTCTGTCTCGCCATGAATCAGCCGCACCGGCTCGAAGCGCGCCCCAAAAAGCTCTACGGTGCCGTCAATCGGCCGCAACTCGAGTTGCGGCAAGCTGCCATATTTATAGTCGGCATCAAAGATGTAGCCGAACATCTTGCGCAGAAAGGCCGCCGCGTCCGGGCGTGCGTAGAGCGGCAACTTCTCCGGCTTGTGACGGTAACTGAGCGGGCGCAAATCGTCGATGCCCAGAATGTGGTCGGCGTGGGTGTGCGTATAGAAAACTGCATCCACGCGCGTGATCCCCTCGCGTATGGCTTGGGCGTAAAAATCCGGCGAGGTATCGATAAGAACAACTTTACCCGCATACTCAATCATCACTGAGGGACGCGTGCGCCGGTCGCGTGGGTCTTTGGAATGGCACACCGCGCAGTCGCAACCCAGCGTAGGCACGCCCATCGATGTGCCGCTGCCGAGCACGGTGAGCGTCGCCTTCATGCTTCGCCCCTCATCGTCCGCTGGTCCCGGTGGCAGTCCCAGGTTGCGGCGGGCGAGACAACGCGTTGGTTACCTCCACGTACGCCATGCGAACTTCATAAAGACTGTTCTGCAGAAAGTTTTCTTCCGTGGGAGTGAGGTTGCCCTTGGTTTTTTCCGCCAACATGGAAAGCGTGTCGATGGTCTGGCGCGCGCCGATGATGTCAATGCGAGGCTGCCCGCCCTGTTCATGCATCAATCCCAATTGCAGCATCGCGGTCATGTACAGCGACGCCATGAATCGCTCGAAGGTCATCTCAAACTCTTTAGCCGAGCGTCCGCTGAGTTCGACGCGTGAATCCAGTTCCTTCGACGATTCCCGGTAAGCGTCAGCCTGGGCCTGCTGCTCGGCAGCGGTAGGAGGCGCCGGAATGTCTTGTCCTGCAGGAAACTGGGCCGCCGGAAACGTGGCCTCGGAGTTCGTGGCAGGCGTAGCGTCCTTTGCAGTAGTCTGGCTCGTCGCGGTTTGACCTGGGGTTGGAGTCGCGGCGGGAGGCGTCGCAGCCTTGGGGGCCTCTTCCTCGCGAACCTCGCCGCGTAACTCTCCGTCTTCCGTAAACAAACGACGGTCAGTTACAGTGAAGCCTGATTCTTGTCTCTTTTCAGCCATAGCACTCTGTCCTTTGATGTCCCTACATGTTTCGCAGATCCGGATGAATTGTTGATTGCTGATTGTTGATTAAAGGCGCGCCACTTATCGACAGCAGGCCTGTAGCGCTTTTAATCAACAATCAGCAATCAACAATCAGCAATTGTCTCCGACCAGCGCGACGGATTCCATCGGCAACGGCACCACGGTAGCCTTGACCGCTCCGATCAGAACCTCACCCCCAGGCACTCCCACCTCGCGGCGAATGTATCCCAGAGCAACGGTCCGCGGGCCGGATGGAGCATTCAAAACTGCGACGCTCGTGATCTCTCCCACTTCCTTTTCACCGGAGAAAATCCTTTCTCCCGCCGCGATTGCCGTCGCTCCCTCCACCAGAAAGCAGCTAAATTTCCGGTGGACGTTGCCGCGAGACCGAATACGCTCCACAATTTCCTGTCCCACGTAGCAGCCCTTGTTGAAGTTGAGCGCGCGCATCTGTTCCGTCTCTTGGGGCAGGTCGCGCTCGCGAATATCCACGCCATAGAGCGGAATGCCCGCCACAATTCTCTGCATCTCCAACGCTTCGCTGCCCACCGGCGTCGCTCCCACCGCGAGCATCGCGCTCCAGGTCTTGTAAACATCCTTCGATGCCAGCCAGATTTCGTAAGACTCCTGCGGCTCACACTCGCCGCGAATCACTGAGCACTCCAGGCACTCGCAATCGCAGTTGCATATTGGAGTGATCATCTGCAACGGCTCCAGATTTGGAACTTCGATCCCAACCTTGTTCAAGATGGCGCGTGACCTGGGTCCGGTTAAGCCGATAGCGGTCTGCAGCTCGCTGATATTTTTCACTTCTACATCGTCCATCACGATGTAGTGATCGAACGTGGCGACGACTTTCTCCACCTGGCTGCGATCCGTTTCGACGATGAGCGACTCGCCCCGGTTATAAACGTACATATCGCCGAGGATGCGGCCCTGCGGACTGAGCAGAAACGTATAAACGCCGTGGCCGACGGCAAGATCGCGAATGTTATTCGTGACCATGCCGTTCATCCAGCGCACGCGATCGCCGCCGGTCAGCGAAATCCACGCGCGGAAGCCCAGGTCGTAGACTCCACAGCCATCGAGCAAAGCGGCGAGCTCCAACTGCGGATCGGCAAAGCGCGCCGCCGTCGCGGCGCCACGGTAGTCGGTCTCGCGCACCGGTTGCGCTGTATTGCCGGCCTGGGCACGAAGCGCGTCTTGAAGGGGAGTGCGGTCCATGGAAGTATTGATTATAGCGAACGGAACGGTTGCCAGTCGCCTTCCGTCGGACTAACTCTTGATCGCCGTGGGCGGAAACAGGGGTGAGGAACGTCAGGAAAAAAGAAGCCCTGCGAACGTTAGGGACAGATGCGGGACTGATTTTACTGCGGATGCCAAGTCAGGTCCACGCGCACTGGGATTTCGTTCTTCACGGGCAGCGTGAGGAGCGAGGGCGGGTCGATTTTGAAGTCAGTGAGCGTTGCGGGAATAGTTCCAGTGATGCGGATCTGGTTGCCCAGGGTCACCAGTTGGAATGGAACCTGTTTGTACTGGACGGTTTGGCCTGCGAATTGGATCTCCAGGTCGGCCTGAATTGTTGAAGACGTGGAAGCGGACTCGGGCAGCTTCGTGCGCACTGTGACCATGGGAAATTGCGCGCCGCGGGTGACCTGAATCATATGAAGATCGCGGTTGCTGTCGCCGGAATCGAATGATTTGACCGGCACTGCAATCAGGAAGTCGCATTGTCCGGCATGGCAGCTGCCTTTGCCGCGCACCTCATGGCTGGTGCCTTCCGATTGGTGCAGTGGGTGAGAAACATGATAAGTAAGAGTGCCTTGCTGCAAAATCCATTGACTGTCGGCAGCGGAAGCAAGCTGCGGCAACGCGAGCAAGAAGCAGGCGGCAATCTTCGTAAGCGGTGTCATAGCATTTCAGAATTTGAAGGAAACTGACAGCAGTGCGGCGCCAAACGCTCCGGCGGTAACAATCGCTACCGGACCATGCGCCTGCGCGATGCCGTGAACCTTTTCTCCTTTGCTTTTTTGATCGAAGGCCATGATCCCAAGGATGGGCGTCAGGATCATCCCGGGGCCGTGGATCCACGCCATGGCTTTATGAAAGCGGATCGGACCGCGCGTTTCGGTTCCCGGCACTCTGGGCGCGCGGATGGCATAGTAGGCGGTGATGAAATACAAGTCTCCAGTGAGCCCGCCGAGAGCCGCATGCAGATCGCGGGAGGTAGTGCTGGTGTCCTTGCCTCCGGCGTTGAGAGAAGTGGCAACCGTGGCAATCAGCGGAATCGTCGTGATCAAACCCATCCTCTGATGAATTTTCAGCATGTGGGTGCGCTTGTCGAGCAACGCCTGTTGCTTTGGGTCGCCTTTCGCTTGAGAAGCCGAAAATCCGAGGTCTTCCAGCGACGGTTCGGTCTTGGCGCTCGAGGGCGCATTCGGCAACTCGCCGCTGGGCTTTGTCGCTGGCTGCTGTGGCACGGTTTGTGATTTGTCTTGCGGCTGTGGTGTTGCTTTCTGCTCCTGAGGCGCCGCGGGCTTTTGGGCATCCGGAGAACTTGAGGTCGCCGGGTCGGAGTTTTGCGCTACGGACAAATGCGCCAACACAAGCAGACACGAACACATAAGCGCTACGGGTCTTAATCGAAACATTTTCACGACGATTCCAGACCTCCGGTACAAGATCGAATCATCGAAGCTAGACGGAAATGCAGCCCCGGGAGTGGTAGGGATAGATGCAGCCTTTCCGGCATGAGATGCCTGCGTTCGCAATTCGCGATGCAACGCCGAACTCGGAATTCTACTCTATGGGCTCGACCACTACGGATTCTTCAGCGGCGCTGCGGCCTGACTGCTGCACGATGACGATGGCGGCGAGAACAAAGACAATCCCCAAGGTTTGAATCGGGCGCAGCACTTCCCCTAACAGCAGAGCGGCGAGAACAATCGAGAAGACCGGTTCCAGGCAACTAGCGATGATGGCGCGCGTGGGTTCGAGATGCTGCAGGCCAAGGAAGTAGAGCGAGAACGGTCCCAGTACCGAGGTCATCGAGAACACAAACAGGAATAGCCATTGCGCGGGTGCGTAATGCGCGGCCAGGATTTTCCACGGCGGGTTAACGACCAACCAGAAGACGGCGGCCGCGGCCAGCGTCCAGACGAGCACGCGCCAACGGTCGTAGCGGGCGAGGATGCTGTGCCCGCCGATGTTATAGAAGGCGAACGAGAACGAGGCCAGCAGCGCGGCGATGAGGCCATAGGAGTCGAGGCGGAGGGCTCGTCCGTTTGAGTTAGTTCCGATGATGCCGATGACGATCGCAATTCCGGTCACTGCCAGGGCCACGGCAAGCACTTTTTGCAGAGAGAGTTTCTGCCGGCCGCGCGCCACTACGTAAAACAAAACCCATACTGGAGCGGTATATTGCACGATGATGGCGGTGGCAACGTTCGTTCTCTGCACCGCGACGTAATAGAAATAATTCGAGACCGCAACCCCAAGCACTCCCAGCAGGATGCAGCAAGCGAGATCGCGCGCGGGGAGCTTGATTCGCTGCCAGCCTTGGGAAGCGACCAGCAAAGGAAGTAGCAGCAGCAGAGAGAATGTAGTGCGGGTCTGCGAAAGAATGAGTGGATCAATTACATGGAGAGCGGAGGAAGCCAATGGCAACTGGCCGGTAAAGACCGCGCGTCCCAGGATGGCGGAGACTCCCCAAAGAAACGCTGCTGAGGCGATAAAGAAATAGCCGCGCAGAGAATGTGGGCGCGCGCTTGGGTAATTTGAGTTTGCGATATTGCCCCTCGTCGAATCGTTTCGATGATCAGGCAGCGGAGAGGGACCGGTCAAGGCGTTCGGGATCGAAGCCCTCAATCACTTCCGCGCCGGCCGCAGTAAGAATCACCAGTGTGGGAGCGGTAGTGCAGCGGTAGGTTTCGAGCAATTCGCCGCGGGCGGCTGTGTCGCGGGTCATATCTCGCTCTTCGAACACGATTTCTTTCGCTTCCAGAAAAATCTTCATCACTTCGCAGTTGAGACAACCGGATTGGGTGTAGAGCACAATTCTAGGGGACATATATTTTTCTTCGTTCTAAGCGTCCGCATACTCGATCTCAGCCGTGATCTTCGCGGTCTTCTCGAGCATGGCTGAGACTGAACAGTATTTTTCTTGCGAGAGATGCACTGCGTCCTCGACCGCCTTGCGAGACACTTTACCACCGACGCGGTAGATCAGCTTGATTTGCGTATAGACTGCGGGAAAGCCGGCGGCGCGCTCGGCTTCAGCGCGCACTTCGAGGCTGGTAAACGGTTCGCGCTTTTTGCGCAGGATACCGACCACGTCGGAAGCAGTGCACCCGCAGAGGGCGATCAGCACTAACTCCATTGGGGTGCTGGCCGTTTTCTCCGTGGCTGTGTCCATGACCACAGCGTGGCGGGACGACGCCTCGCCTAGATACCGTTCCGCGTCGGTCCAGATTACTTTGGCAGCGATCATGATGTCATGCTACCTCGTGTTTCTTGAAGTAAGCTTCGATTTCGAACTTGAGGTTGGGATTGATTTCCCACGGCCCTTGGTAACCGAGAGAAGATCTCACCAAGTCTCCCTGCGGCACAACCCGCCGGACGAAGCCAGTCTTGGACTCGATCTCGCCGAAGATAGCAAGCGTGGGCTGAAGGGGATGACGCGACACGGAGAACGTTTTCTGAACCAGAACTATGGCCCTTCGGTCCGTTAGCTGTCCCTCAATCAGAAGTTGACGGATGCCTTCGATCTGGTGCGGCCCCAAGTTGGCCATCCCGTCAATGACTCTTGCGGACACCTCAGCAGCAAAAAGTGAGGTCTGCGTCTTGGCTCTTTCCTCAGCGCGGACATCGAGACGCACCATGTCCCTTGCGATGGCGGAATAGTCCACCTGAGGAAGCGCTATGCTCAACTGATTCGCCAGCCCCTCGAACATGACGCTCAGATCCTGCTCCTCGTCTATGTTGACGGCGATGTTCTGGGAATAAGGGGCGGGGAGATGTCCCTTCCTCACCTTTCCGAGGCAGCATGGGATGAATTGGTTCTTCTTGGCCCATCCGGCGCCCGATTCAAACCACACCCACTTTCGGCCCAACCCACGCTCTGACGCTAAGACCCAAATGGCAAGGGCCTCCCGAAGATTCAATAGCACAGTTTCGACCCACGGGTTGCCGGATGGCAGGTCTTCTGGGTCGCTCGATACAAAGACGTCGAGCCCAGGAAAGGCGCTGGCGAGAGCCACTTTCAGGCGGATGGCGATCTCCTCGTCCACCGCGGCATGGCTCAGGAAGAGGATATTGGGCTTTTGCGGGTCCACTAGGTTATCTCCATGCTGCCTCATCTCCGGTTGTCCGTGCTGGGCTCGGGATGAATTAATACGCGGAACAACTCCGGCGCAGCCTGCTTGAATTTGATTTCCAGTTCGGTCTGAATGTCGTGAACACGGGCGAGCGAGAGATCGTCGGAGAGCGTGCAGTGGCAAGAAACGTACAGCCGCCCGCGAACTTTTTTGATGATGAACTCATGCACATCGAGAATCTCGGGAAACTGCGCGGCTGCCGTCTTCAGCCGCCGTTCGAGGTTGGCGTCGCGAACCAACTCGTCGCCGGTTTCAATGGTGGCGGGCTCGCTTTCGATGTGCGTGAGGATGTCGGCGATCTCAGGTACATCATGGCGCATGTCAGCTTCAAGTTCGGTGACTTGATCGTGAGCGGTCTTCAGAGTCAGGTTCTCGTCGAGTTCGACGTGCTGCTCGACGTGAAGGCCGTTGAGATCCTGCACGCTGATGTCGTGGACGTTGAGGTTGTGGCGAGTAGCAACAGCGCGAATGCGATCGAAAATGTTTTCCGATCGCTGCGCGCGCGCCAGCGGTTGAACCGTGACGTCGGCTTCGGGGAGGATGGCGTGGACAGCAGCCGTCACCGCGGCCACTAATTGCTCGGAACGCTGAAAGGTTACCGTGCGGGCGAAGCCGACAGCGAGATCGGCGAAATAGCGATTGCCGGCGCGCCGGATGCGCACGCGTCCAATTTCCAGAACGCCATCGACGCGCGAAACGGCATCCGTAATCTGAGCGCGGACTCCGGCGGGTGCGGCGTCTAGCAGGGCATCGACGGTGCGACGCGCCAGTCTCCAGCTTACCGAAACGATGACGCCGGCAACGAACAGTGCCGCGATCGGATCAGCCAGGCGGAGCCAATCCAGATGATAGATGCGACCCAGCAAGATCAGCACAAGACCGACAACCACAACGCCGGCGGACCAAACGTCAGTGGAGAAGTGCAGCGCGTCGGCTTCGAGTGCCTGGCTTTCGTACTTGGTGGCAATGCGGCCCAGAGCGCGGGAGCGCCAGTAATCGACGGCCATCGAAATCAGCATCACAGCGAACGCCCAGAAGGAAGGCTCGACTTCAACGCGGCGGAAGAACAAGCGCACGATTGCTTCGTAAATGACCCATGCGCAGGTGAGGAGAAGCAGGCCAGTTTCGACGAAGGCAGAGAAGTTCTCGACTTTTCCGTGGCCATATTGATGCTCGGCGTCGGCGGGTTTATCGGAGACACCGACGGAGAGGTAGGTGAGCAGTGCCGCGATCAAATCGAGGGCTGAGTGTGCCGCTTCGGAAAGAATGCCGAGGCTGCCCGTGGTCAGACCGACTACGATCTTTCCGGCGGTGATGAGGAGTGCCGCTACGACCGAGTTTCCGGCTACCGCGCGCTTTTCGGCGCGCATGGCATTTGGCGAGTAGAGGGCCGGCGTCCCGGACATGATGGGATTATCGGCGATTACGCTACAATGCGCCAACGCGAATTTGTTACACGGTTTGATCAAGGGCTTCTAACCGCCAAGGGCGCCAAGAACTCTGGTTAACTGCGGCGAGAAATGCAGGGTCTTCTCCACTTTGTTTTTAAGGTTGCGCCCGCAGCTACTTCGAAAAACCGCGTCTATGCTAGGATGATGGGTTCGGGTTGTTTAACTTCCTGATGTGCCAATCCTTGGAGGATTCTTGTATGCGTAAGAGTTGGTTGCTGTTTGTGTGTTTGGGAACGCTGGCCTGGGGACAGGCCCAGCCGGCCCCGGCGAGTCCGGCTCCGGCTCCGAATGCAGCCACTAAACCAGCGACAGCTGCGCCTGCCGCGGTGGTGGCCGAGAACGCGGCTGTGATAACAATCAAGGGCGTTGCGTGCCCCGAGTATGCACCCGCAGCGACTAAGTCGAGTGCCGCTGCAAAGACGGCGACCGTCGCGAAGAAACCGGCGGCTTGCGTGATCACGCGGGCGGCGTTCGAAAAGCTTACCGCGGCACTTCAGCCGGGGCCGGCTCCGCTGACTGTGGTGCAAAAGCACCAGCTAGCGTCCCAGCTTCCCGGGCTCATCGCTCTCTCGCAGGCGGCGAAAAAGAAGGGCCTGGATAAGAGTTCTCGATTCCAGGAGAGGGTGAAGATCGACAAAATGTCGATCCTCTCCAACGAACTGAAGCGCACCGTGCAGCAAGAGGCGGACAAAGTTCCCCAAGAAGAGATTGCAACGTATTACAAAGAAAACCCCGAGGCGTTCGAGCAGTTCTCTGTCGACCGTCTGTTTATCCCGAAGATGAAGCAGCAGCAGCCGGAGGAAGACAAGGAAGAAGCGAAGGAGGAAGCGAAAGAAGAGACGAAATTGACCGAAGAGCAGCAAAAGGCCAAGGATGACGCCGAGAAAGCCAAGCAGGAGAAAGGCGAACAGGAGTTGACTGAATTGGCCGACAAGCTGCAGAAACAGGCAGCCGCGGGTGAGGATTTCACCAAGCTGCAGAAAGAAGCGTTTGAAGTCGCGGACGTGAAAGTCGAGAACCCGACGATCAACCTGCCCAAAGTGCGGCGAACTGGATTGCCTTCGACGCACGCTGCCGTATTCGAGCTCAAAGTGGGCGAGGTTTCGGCGGTCATTAGCGACCAGGGCGGCCACTACATCTATAAGATGGTGAGCAAAGAAGTTTTGCCGCTGGACCAGGTAAAAGATGAGATCCATAACAAGATGCGGGGCGAGCACTTGAGAGAGATGATGGACAAATTCACGAAGTCGTACCAGTCGGAGCTAAACGAGGCATATTTTGCGGTCACGGGGCCGTCGGGAGCGCCGCTCCGTCCGCGGATGCCTAAACCTCCAGGGCCGCAGGGTGCGGCACAAGAACCCGCGCCACCGGCTGCCAACACACCCGCGCAACCTGCGGCGACCCCTGCTGCGCGCCAGACTCCGGCCGCTCCAACTCCTCGGCGAAACCAAACTGATTTAGCCGAGCTAAATGGAGAGCGCGAAACCTGTCGTCGTGGTCACTGGCATTGCGGGAAATCTAGGGCACCGCTTGCTCCCGCTGCTGGGGGATTTTTCGGTGATTGGGGTGGATCTGAATCCACCCCAAACCGATTTGCCGCTGCAGTTCGAACCCATGGATTTGGGCGAGGAGTCCTCTACCCGCGCGTTTTACGAACTGCTGCACGACACGCGGCCGGCTTCGGTGATTCATCTTGCATTCGTGATCGATCCCGTACGCACGGGCGTGCTCGATACCGAGCGTATGTGGCAGATCAATGTGGCCGGCACGGCCCGCGTGATGGAAGCCATCACCGAGGCCAATCGCACGGCAGATTCCGCGGTCCGGCAATTTATCTTTCCCAGCAGCGTCTCCGCCTATGGGCCCAGTCTGCTCGGGGCCCGCGACCGAAGACTCCGCGATGGCGGCACATACTCTGCCCTACGCAATTCACAAAAACAGTCTGATGAGGTAGTGCAGCAGCGTGCTACCAGCCCTAAGGGGTTGCAGCGTTTACATTCTCCGCCCGCATATTTTCGCTGGAGCCACCGTGGAAAACTACCTATTGGGAGCGTTTCGCGGCACCCCCAATGGCAAAAGTCGCGCAGGCGGAAAAAATGCGGAGCGAGGGCAAACGGCTGCCCTGCATGCTGCCTCGCGGGCAACAGTATCTCGATCACAAAATTCAGTTTGTGCACGTCGACGATATGGCGCGGCTGATTGCGCATATCCTGCACCGAGATCCGGAGGCGCAGCGGCTGACCATCTTGAACGTAGCCGGTCGCGGCGAGCCGCTCACCTTTGGCCGCTGCATTGAGATGGCGCACGCGAAACTGGTGCGCGTTCCAGGAAAGTGGGCTATGAAGCTGGCGCTGGAATATTTGTGGAAACGGCAAATCTCGGCGATTCCACCGGAGGCGCTGCCCTACATCACTGGCGAATACATCATGAATACCGACCGCCTGCGGAGCTTTTTGGGTGGAGAATATGAGAATGTGATGCGCTACACCATTGCCGATGCTTTTGCCGACAGCTTCAAGACTGTGGCCGCGCCAGCGCAAGCCGCGAGTACAAGCTAATCCCTTTCAAAGCGAACCACCTTTTCTCCTCACGAACGGCCCACGTCGAGCCGCTCGTCGCTTTTTGATTCTGGCATCAATCCCTTTTTCTGATTCCGCAAGTTACGCGGCTGTCGGGCCGGAAAGCGACCGAGTTTCGCGGTTGTCAGCGCGCGCTGGTTCGGGCGACCTGGCAAACAGCGCGTCCAGCGACCATCTTCCTGGGCCATTGAGCAGCAGGAAGGCAACCACCATCGCCTGGGCATATTCGGATCGGACCTCATGCAACACCGCCCACATACCCATCTGCGGCGGGGCCGCGGGCCGCGGCAGTGGCGAGGTGCCAAGGTACAGCGAAACCTTTGTGGACAGGATGGCCACGATCATTTCGACGATAAAGGGAATTGCAATCCAGCGGGTCAGGAAACCGAAGATCAACAGCAGCCCTCCAACGATTTCCAGCGTCGCGACGAAGTCGGCGGTGAGATGAGGGAACGGCATCCCCAGCTTGACGAATCGGCCAATTCCCTGGTTGACATAGACGAATTTCAGGATTCCCTCCCACAAAAAGACTCCGCCAGCCATCACCCGCAGCAGCAAGGTGGAGTCGGGTCCTAGGGTCGGTGGGTGATTCACCCAATTCAAAATATTTTTCATGAGGTTCTCCTTTCGTTCCGGCTTGCACCTTGGATAACGGAACTGAGATGTTTTTATTCCATAAAACATTTTCAGGAATCGTGGGAATAATTCGGCGTCCGGCTGGTTTACTCTAAGCGGGTGTCCGAAGAGCGGCTCAGCGCGGCGTCGTTTGAAGAACTGGCCTTGCCTTTGTTCGACCAGCTCTACAACTTTGCCCACTGGCTGACCCAGGACAAAGCCGAAGCCGAGGATTTGGTGCAGGAGACTTACGCTAAAGCGCTGCGAGGCTTTTCATCGTTTCAGGCAGGCACGAATTTTCGGGCCTGGATGTACCGCATCCTGCGGAATTCTTTTCTGAGTTCGCGGACAGGCCTGAAGGCTACGGTTGAGTTGGATGAGGAAGGCGTTGGCCTGCCGCACGAAACTGTCACACCCGAGAGCTTGCTGATCGAGCAGGCCAACCGCGAGACGGTACAGCAGGCTTTGGAATCGTTGCCGCTACAGTTTCGAGAGATACTGCTGCTCTGTGAAGTGGAGGAAATGTCGTATCAGGAGATCGCGGAAACTTTGACGGTCCCCATGGGCACGGTCATGTCGCGGCTACATCGCGCTCGCCAGGCGCTTCGCCGCGCGCTGCGAGAGCAGATGGAAGGAGGGCGGCGTGGCGTGTGAGGAGTGGCGCGCGAAGCTGGACCTGCACCTTGATGGCGAACTTACGCCTTCTGACAGCGGGACATTGGCCGCGCACCTGCGGGGGTGCCCGGCATGTGCGGCAGACATTGTAGAGCGAGCGCAGATTAAGCGCGCGGTGCAGAGAGCGGGAAAGCGATATGAGCCGAGCGCGGAACTACGCAACAAAATCACGAAGAGCGTTGCGGCGAAGTCACGAGGCAGGTTCGCCGGGCTGTGGAAATTTATCTTCGTCCCGGCATTGGTTCTGGTGGTTACGACGTTTTTGCTGAGTTTGTATCTAGACCGCGAACGGGCTGCCCGGCAGCGCGTCTATAGTGAATTGGCCGACCTGCACGTGACCACTCTCGCCAGCACCACACCCGTGGATGTGCTTTCGTCCGATCGCCACACGGTGAAGCCATGGTTTCAGGGCAAGATTCCGTTCACCTTTAATCTGCCGGAGCTGCCGGGGTCGGGGTTCAATCTGGTTGGTGGGCGGGTTGCGTATCTTGAGCAAGTCTCGGGCGCGCATTTGATTTATCAAATCCGGAAGCACGAGATATCTGTATTTATTTTTCCCGAGCGCGAGACTGAGATGCGGAGTCTTCCTTCTGGAGCGGCAAACGCAGCGTCGTTCAACATGGAAACCTGGACTCAGAATGGACTGCGGTATTTTGTGATTGGCGATGCGAGTACTGCGGATATTCAGGCGCTCAGTAAGCTATTGCGAGATGCAGTGTAGCGTCGCCTTCCTACTTCTTTCCCCGATATAAGCCGGCAATCCCGAATGTGTAGGGCGTCCAACTGGCTTGCCGGAAACCAGCAGCGCGCATGCGGGCCAGCATTTCCTGCGGCTCTGGGAAGCGTTCGACCGAGTTGGGAAGATAGGCGTACGGTCCGCGCACGCCAGAGAGCAGCGTGCCAACGCGCGGCAAAATCTGCTTGAAGTAGAAGCGATAGAAGTGCCCGATCACGCCCTTAGGTTCGCCGAAGTCGAGAATGCCGCACTCCCCTCCGGGTCGCAAGACGCGCGCGATCTCGCGCAGGCCGGCATCATAGTCGGCGAGATTGCGGAAGCCGAAGGCTGAGGTCACGAGGGCAAAGTGCCGGTCGGGAAAAGGCAGGCGGAGAGCATCGGCTTCGATCCAGTGCGGCACGGGGGAGTTGCCGTCTTGTGAGATCTTGTCGAGTGACTTCATCCGAGCACGCTGCAGCATGGCATGGGAGAAGTCCGCGCCGCAGATTTGCGGAGTTGAGCCCTGCGCAGTCGAGTCCCCCGCCTGTTTGCGCAAGGCGAAGGTCATGTCCCCGGTGCCGCAGCACAGGTCCAGAACGCGGGCGTCCGCTTGGGCAAGAATCGGTGCGAAGGTGCGCGCCGTGCGGCGCCACCACAAGCGGTCGACGTTGCAAGACAAAACGTGATTGAGCAGATCGTAGCGCGGAGCGATCGAGGCGAACATCTCGCGGACAGCGCGAGCGGCTGCGTCGGGATCGTCGGCGCCCGCGGGAGCGGCGCCGATTACGGGTTTGCGGGAATCCGACACGTTGCGAATCAAAGGCCGATTGCAATTACCAATTGTCGATTGAACAACCCTCTTGTTCCCGTAATCGCGACCGACCGTTTTCAATCGACAATCGGAAATCGACAACTGGCACTCGCGTTTCTACTTCCCCCATCCCCCGCGGGACAGCCGGCGCAATTCTTCTACGGCATTGATTATCACGTTATCCGGCACATCGGCGGCGATTTCGACCTTCCCGATTTCCCGGGGCAACACGAAGTGCACCACGCCCCCTTGCGTTTTCTTATCGGCTTGCAAACGCTGGAGAATTTTGAGCGCGCTCACTTTCAGTTCCGGTAGCCGGCCGAGACCGAGCACGGCATCGGCAATGCGCCCCGCAGTTATGCTGTCGGTGCGCCCCACCGCGAGAGCAATGTTGGTGGCGGCGATCAGGCCCCACGCGACTGCTTCACCGTGAAGCAGGCTGCTATAGCCGGTTTCGGCCTCAAGCGCGTGCCCGATAGTGTGACCGAGGTTGAGCACGCGGCGCAGGCCACCTTCGCGTTCGTCGGCGGAGACGACTTCTGCTTTCAGCTTTACGGACTGCGCGATGAGACCTTCCAGTTCCACCGGATCGCGCTTCTGAATCTGGGCGCGTTTCTGTTCGAATCGCAGAAACAGATCTAGATCCCCGATGATGCCGCACTTGAGCGCCTCGTACAGTCCCGCGCGAAACTCGCGGTCGGGAAGCGTGCGTAATACCTCGGGATCGATCAGCACAGTGCGGGGGTGGTAGAACGTTCCCAGCAAGTTCTTCCCCGCCCTAAGGTTCACTCCGGTTTTGCCGCCCACCGACGCATCCACCTGGGCCAAAACCGTCGTGGGCATCTGGACCAGTTCCACGCCGCGCATATAGAGAGACGCGAGCAGCCCGGTGACATCGCCAACAACCCCGCCTCCCAGCGCAATCAGGACCGCTTTGCGGTCGGCGCCCAGCCGAGATAATCGTTCGGCCAAGGTTTCAATCGTCTTCAGCTTCTTGGCCGTCTCTCCGTCAGGCATCTGGATTACTTGAGGCTTGAACCCGGCAGAAACCAAAGAGCGGACCAACTTTGCGCCCCAGCGCCGGCGCACCGGCGCGACCGTAACCACAAACACTTTGCTGGCTCGCGGTAGCAACTCCGCCAGCACAGTTCCGGCACGCGACAGCGATCCGTTTTCGATGCGAGCCTGGTAAGGCCGGGGCGGGACATGGATGGTCACCTGCGCCATGGAATCTCATAATAGCCTATAGAGCAGCGCGGCTTGATCGTATTAGCCCCGGAAGTGATACTATTTGCCCGCTAATGAAAGGTCTTCCAGCCGAGACAGATTTCGTCGTGATTGGCGCCGGGGTTGCGGGTTTGAGAGCCGCGATCGAACTGGCTGCCGCGGGACGCGTGTTGCTACTGTCGAAAACGCAGGCCGTGAAATCCAAACCGTCTGCCCAGGGTGGGCCCACCCCTGCACTCAGCGATGAAGATGAAGTCATCCTGCACCTGAAGGACACACTGATTGCCGGCGACGGCCTGTGCCGTCAGGAAGCGGTGAAGACTCTGGTGGACGGAGGTCCGGAGCGCATCGAAGAATTGATCGCATGGGGCAAGCAATTGGACCGCCATGGCGCCAAACTAACGTTTGAGACCGAACCCTCATACAGCCATAGCCATGTTCTGCGAACTTCAGCCGATTCGCTGGGAGAGGAAATTTTGCGCGTGCTGCACGCGAAGGTGCGGGCGTGCAAGAACATCTCGGTGCTGGAGTTCGAATTTTCCACCGAGCTTTTAACCGATCACGCTGGTGAAAATCACCGCGTGACTGGAGTTTCACTTATCAGCGAGAAGGGGCTACCCGAAGAGGTGGCTTGCTCGGCGGTTTTGCTGGCCACGGGAGGCTTGGGGCAGATTTATCGAAACACCACCAATCCCGAGGCCGCCACCGGAGATGGCGTAGCTATGGCCTTCCGCGCCGGCGCGGAGGTCAGCGACATGGAATTCGTTCAGTTTTATCCCACAGCTCTGTATATGAAAAAAGTGCCCCGCTTTCTGCTTTCGGAAGGGCTGCGCAGAGAGGGAGCGTATCTCCGCAACATCGAGATGGATCGCTTCATGCACAAATACCATCCGCTGGCGGAACAGGCGCCGGACGACGTGGTGGCGCGAGCGATTATGCATGAAATGGAAGTCAGCCGCGCTAAGGATCCCTTCGTCTACCTTGACCTTACGCACTTGAACGCTGCGAGAGTGCAAAAGCACTTCCCACGCATCTACACGACCTGCATGAAGCACAATATCGAGATCACTGAGGATGTAATTCCGGTTCGCCCCGCGGCACACTTCTCCATCGGCGGCGTGCGTACCGATCTCAGCGGCAAGACAAGTCTCGCCGGACTCTACGCCGCCGGCGAAACGGCTGCAACCGGCGTTCATGGCGCGAACCGGCTCTCCAGCAATTCACTGCTTGAGGGTCTGGTCTACGGAGCGCGCGCCGGAAAGGCCATGCGCGAAGAACTGAAGCACGGGCACAAGCCCGGGGTCGGACAAAAGAAAGCCGCGTCACAAAACGGGCCCGTGGATGCGGGTATTGAAGAATTGATCGGCCAGGTCCAGGACATTATGTGGAAAGGTGTCGGCATTGTGCGCACGCGGAACGGAATGCAGGAAGCGATTAAAGTGATGGAGGGGCTTGCGCCCAGAGTAGCGCATCCCCGCACGAGGCGGACGCACGAGGTGGCAAATCTGCACCTGACGGGGCTGCTGGTAGCGCGTTCGGCTCTGGCGCGCGAAGAAAGCCGCGGCGCGCATTATCGCATCGACAATCCCGGGCATGACGACAAGAAGTTTCTCAAGCACTCTGTAATTAAGGCTGAGAGTGTGCGGTTCGTTTGAGCGACAACTGCTGATTGTTGCTTTTTGATCGCTGATTGAAAGGCCTGCGATCAACGGTTTTCAATCAACAATCAGCGATCATAAATCTGCGATGTTTGTCATTGCGACTTTGCGGGCAAGCCTATTGAGGCCGCGATCGACGCCAGCAGTATCCCTCCCAACACGCCCAGCATCACGTGGGTCGGCACCAGCAAATAATCCGCGGCAATCATCTTCAGGCCAACCAGGATCAGCACCAGCGCCAGCCCGTAGTGAAGAAAGCGGAAAGCTTTCATCAGACCGGAGACCGCAAAGTACAGCGAGCGCAGACCCAGAATCGCAAATACATTTGAGGTGTAGACGATGAAGGCATTCAGCGTGACGGCGAGCACTGCAGGAATGGAGTCGACGGCAAATAACACGTCCGTGGTTTCGATCACGGCAAGAACAATCAATAGCGGTGTGGCGTAAAGCCCCGGATTTCCCTTCCATCCCCGAACCAAGAAACGGCCGCCTTCGTACTCATCCGTCACCGGCATCCATCGCCGCAGAACTTTTACCGCCGGGTTCGTCGCGGGATCGATCTGATGTTCTCCGGTGAATCCCAGCCGGATGCCGCTGTAAATCAGCAACGCTCCCAGCAGGTATAGAATCCAGTGGAAGCGATGGATCAGGCCGACGCCGGCAAGAATGAAAAAGCCGCGGGTCAACATCGCGCCCAGAACTCCCCAAAACAGCACGCTGTGTTGGTAATGTTCGGGTACGGAAAAATAGCGGAAGATTACGAGGAAGAGAAAAAGATTATCCACGCTGAGTGAGAGTTCGAGGATGTAGCCGGTGACGAATTCGAGGGCGACCTCGCGGCCCTGCCAGAAAAAAACCAGTCCGGCAAAGGCCGCGGCCAGACCAATCCACAGGGCGCTCCAGGCCAAGGCCTCGCGCGGGCGCACAGCACGGCCGCTGCGGTGGAAGACCAGAAGATCCAACGCCAGCATGCCCAGCGCGAACAGGTTGAAGAGAATCCAGAAGTAGAGCAACGGACTGAGACCAATTGATGATTGCTGATTGTTGATTGCTGATTGCTGATTGAAAAGCACGTGCTGAAGGTTTTCGGTTTTCCAATCAACAATCAGCAATCAGCAATTTCCAGTTTCCGGTGCATTAGAAATGAAATTCTGGAAAAGAGCAAAATCGTCACTTTGGTGGCAGCGGATCCATTTTGTCGAGAATGCGGACCGTCTCCAGCATGGTCGTGCCTACAATCTCCAGGCTCTTGGGGCTGAGTTTATCTACCGTGTCTTGCGATGTATGCCAGAACACGTTGTTGTAACCGTAATCGAAGTCGATGACATCGGCGGAGGGCACGCCTCGCTTTAGGAATGGAATGTGGTCGTCGTCGACCTCCATCGTACGCGCGAAAAAATGCGATTGATATCCCATGCGGCTCGCCGCTTCGTAAACCACTGCTTCCAGCCAAGGCGTTGAACTCGAATCGTGCTCGATGTTCAAGTCTGCATCCCCTATCATGTCGGCGAGCAGGAACGCTTTAATTTTCTTCAACGTTCCGTCGGCCTGCCATTTATCGGCGAGATGAGTGATGCCATACAAGCTGTCGTCCATAAACGGCATCTCCTGCGGAAGTCCGCCGGAGCCGTCGGGTTTTATGGCTTCTTCCGCATCATCCCACACCAGCCATACGCTGTAGCCGTCAAGCTTCTTGCCGCGTAACTGATTGGCAAATTCAAGAAGCAGCGCGCTGGAGGAGGCCCCATCATTGGCGCCAACATAGGAAGTATTGCGCAGCGGGTAGTTCGTGTCGTAGTGACTGGCGATGACAATGATGCCATCTTTCGTCCCGGGAAACTTGGCGACGATATTGTGGACGGGAAGCTTACCTTCCGGAGTATCGGCGGTGAAGACGTCGTTTTCCACCTCGTCGCCCTTGAGATGGGCGAGAAGATAGTTCTCCACCTTCTTGTGATTTGCACTCCCGATGGGCCGCGGGCCAAAGGCAACAATCTCTTTCACATACTGGAAGGCGCGGCCGGAATCGAATGCCGGCGGCGGGCCGGTGTCATTCGGAAGCGAAAGTTTCGGCGCTTCGGGTGGAGTGATTGCAGCCGGGACTTGTACCTTGGTTTGACTGGCATCCTTGTCGTGGTCGCAGGAAACCATGGTGACGGCAAGGGAAAACAGCAGGATCGGGACAGACACTATCTTCATCAATTCATAAACCTCGGAAGTCCAGCACGCTTGTCACCCGAGCGAATACGTTATCCGAGCCCACTTGTCATTCCGAGCAAAGCGAGGAATCTCGGTTCTTGCCTGCGCCACCGATATTGCCGCCGCCGGCAAACACCCAGATCCCCTTCGACTTCGCTCAGGGCAAGCTCTCGCTTCGCTCTGGATGACAACTCATGACAGCTCAGGTTGCCTTCTTTTCCATGCGCGCCTGCCGCTGCTTGGGATGGACGAGCCAGGCTATCCCCACGCTGACAACGTACAGCCCGAGCATGGGAGCGGCAAAGATGCACATACTCATCACGTCAGGACTCGGCGTAACGATGGCCGCAATGATGAAAATAAGCAATATCGCATAGCGAAAGTTCTTCAACATGAAGCCGGCGCTCACGATGCCCATCAATGCCAGAAAAAAGATAAGAATCGGCATCTCAAAGATCAAGCCCATCCCCAGAATGATGCTTAGAAACAGCGAGGTATATTCCGAGATCGTGATCATGGGCGTGAATTGACTTCCAAAACCGATCAGGAATTCCAAGGCTCGGGGATAAACAATCTTGTAGCCGAAATAGCCGCCCACGGAAAACAATGCGATCGTCGATGCCATAAAGGGCATTACATAGCGCTTTTCATTGCGGTAGAGGCCAGGAGAGATAAACATCCAAACCTGATACAGCACAAAGGGAGAAGTAAGGAACAAACCCGCCAGACCGGCAATCTTCAAGTAAAGGTTGAAGGGATCCACGGGATTCAGGTAGACCAGCTTCTCCGACATACCGTGAGCCTTGAGCGCGTCCACAATCGGCTTCTGCATGACCGCGTAGATTCTCTCGCGAAAGCCCCAGCACGCGAAGAATCCTACAGCTACCGCGGCGATGGAGTAGACGAGCCGGCGCCGCAACTCCTCCAGGTGATCCAGAAACCCCATCGTGGGCATAGCCTCGCGCTTCTGCTCGCCGCTGGAAGCCTCGGTTGTGGTTTCAAACATGAGGTTCCTGCGAGACCGCGATGCTGGGCTCCACTGCGGACTCGACCGAAGGAGTGGATTGCGATGACTCGGCCGAGTTTAATCGGGCGGAATTTAACTCTGCTGCATTCGAATCAGCCGAGTTCACAACCGGCAAGGCCGCTTCGGCAGCGGGAGCCGCTAGCGTAGCCGACGATTCATGCCGCCCTGGCGCGCTCGCGGTCGGGCGCGCACTCGTACTGGACACGGTCCCTTGCGGCGGTGGGCTCGGCGGGAGGATTTTCTGAACCTCAAGGTGGGCGATCTCGGTTTCGATTTGTGACTTAAACTCGTTCGAAGCGCGCCGGAGTTCCGCAAGAAGCTTCCCGGCTTGACGAG
This sequence comes from uncultured Acidobacteriaceae bacterium, assembly GCA_963702775.1. Classification (GTDB taxonomy): domain Bacteria; phylum Acidobacteriota; class Terriglobia; order Terriglobales; family Acidobacteriaceae; genus Sulfotelmatobacter. The sequence goes on along the minus strand of CAVPDX010000004.1, from coordinate 1,373,785 downwards.
CCATCTCCGGCAACTTCTTCGGCCCAAAGAGAATGAGCACCAAAAAAAACAGGAAGATGGTGTCGGAAAAACTCATGGCCACATCATAATGCGGGGAGAGTAAAGGCAGCAATCAGGCGGGGAAAGGTTTGACAAATGGGTTGCGCACCTTTGCCCCAAAATTTATGGCTTGCTTGATGCAATGGCTCCCTTGAGCGGAGCTGGAAGATCGTCGCGAATTTCGATTTCGGCGACATCTCCGGCGTAGGTTGCGTCGGAAGGCGAGTGGTAGTGGACCACGGCCCGCAGGCCCTCGAGGTGATGGCAAAGGCTGAAGTGATCCCCGCCGTACCAGAGAGTGTCGGAGAACCCGGTTGGGAAGCCGCCACCCTTATGATGAAAAATGAGCTGATGTCCATCGCGGTCGAGGACCAATGCCCAGGGTTTGTCCTGGCTGGCGCATGTCACCGACTGCACCCGCCCTTCGATGGTTTTGGTGTCTGCGGGAACCATTTCAATAAGGGCCTCGCCTGCTGGACGCTGATCCGGGGGAACCTTGTTCCAAAGCTCCACTGCTTCGTTGTGATCCGGCCCGAACCAGCGATCCGCTACAAATCTGGCATCGCCTGCCGCTTCTTCGTTCTTTCCTAGTCGCTGCAAAATCTGGCCCGTTAAAATGTGGTACCCCGCTAAAGAAGGTTCCAATTCTTCGGCCTTCCGCGAAACCAAGAGCGCGGACGCGAGATCATTTTCCAGTACCGCGAGGCGCGCCAGTTGAACGTATGCGGGAGCGAATAGCGGGTTCAACTGCAGAACCTTTCCCAGCGCCGCTCCGAAAGCGTTCAGATCGTCGACTTTGCTCGAAGTGGGAAGTTGGGAGATCATGGTCTTGGCGAACAGCGAGAGATACAGGGCATCATCCAGCGAATAAGCTTGAGAAAACTCCCCTGCAGCCATGGAGTCGTTGCCTTCGGCGAAAGCCAAGAAACCCATGTTCTCGTGTGCTAGCCCCAGTTTCGGATCATCCTTGAGCGCCTGTGCAAGGAGCGCATGTGCGCCCTCCAAATCGTGAGTCCACACGTGAAAACCACCGAGTTCGGCGTCCGTTTCCGCTGCGGTCAACGTCCGGGAAGTAAAGGTTCTATCGTCGATCTGATCGGGATCTTTGAGAACGGTCGTGGTAAAGGTCGGCTGCTGCATGTAGGAGAAGAGTGCCTTGTCCACAGTTTTGAACTCGCCGAACACCTGCCGGAAGGCCTTCTTCTGCTCGGTTCCTTGTTGCAAGAGGTTCAGAAAGTCACCGAGTCGTTTTCCGTTCTCCATTCCTGGACCGTACGTCAACATATGCACCAGGGCCCACGCTTCGGCGTAGAACAACTGATTCTTCGTGCCATCGAGATAATAGGGAGACCGGTGGTCTAGAGTGATGAATGTGTCGACCGGGATGGGCATGCTCGCGCGCAAAGTGTTGACGCGTTCGGTGGGAGCGCCGATGTAAGTGCGATGTGCTTCGAACCGGGTAAACCCGTAAAACTCGGCCGTTCCCTCATCGAACCACACCGGCAGCCAGTGCGAATTCATGTGCTCGATGGAATGAGTGTACTCATGGTAGACAACTTGCTTTGCGCCTTCGCGACCCCACGTATCGAGGCGCACGATCGCGAACTGCCTTTCCCAGCCATGGTGATATTCTCCCGCCCGATTGGATCCTGCCTTCCATATGTGCGGCTCCATGGCTTTCGCGGTGTCTTCGTCGCGGACCGCGAAGATGAGCAACGGTGCGCCCGATTCCAAGCGGGTGTGAGTCAAGTGAGTGGCAAACACGTTGCGCATTTGCTCAAACTCATGGGCCACTTTGCTAGCGTCCCCCGCGTTGGCGTCGGTCAGCACACGGAAGTGAGGGCTGCGGACTTCGGTCCATGGTTTTTCGCCGGCTGAGGCGGCGGCCGAGACCGAAATCAGGGACAGGGCAGAAAGGATAATTCTGACTACGCGACGAAATGACACGTTACAACTCCCCGAGCAATTACCTTCACCAGAACGGGCCCCCTGCACGCTGGTGACGGCCACAATATAGCGGCACGGCATCTACGTCAATAGCGCTTTTGCATGCCGAAGGATAGCTGTTCGGCGCGGCTCTCCCGCTCAAGTGCATCCCCGTGCCCCGGGCAGCATACAAACCATGGCGGTGCCGGGATGGTTACCGACGTGACCATCCCGGTTCGGGGCCGTCTAATGTGGTGGTATACTGCCTATATTCAGTACGGTAGCCGGGGAAGTTCGAACGCCCTCAATCGAAGGAAAATTTAAGATGGCACGTAGTTCTCGCCGATCACTCTTCCTGGTAGTTTTTTTTCTCCTTACCTGCGGTTTTCTGGGAATTCTTTTCGCCCAGCGCACGGGACAGCAGTCGTCGCTCAGCGGCGACTCCGAGGTCAAAGACAGCTTCAAACAATTCACCGAAGTCTACGCTGTCATCGAGGAGAACTACGCCGAACCGGTCAACCCCGACAAAGCCATCTATAACGGCGCCATCCCCGGCATGCTGCACGCCCTCGACCCGCATTCGAATTTCTTCGACCCCAAGTCTTACGCTCTGATGCGCGAGGACCAGCGCGGCAAGTACTACGGCGTCGGCATGACGGTGGGACCGCGCAACAACAAAGTGATTGTGATCTTCCCCTTCAACGGCACCCCGGCTTACAAGGCCGGAATTCATCCCGGCGATGTGATCATTGCCGTCGACGGCAAATCCACCGAGAACATGAGCACCCCCGACGTCGCCGACCTGCTCAAAGGCCCCAAAGGGACGACGGTACACATCAGCATCTCGCGCGAAGGTGTCGAGAAGCCCATGGAGTTCACCCTGGTGCGCGACGAAATTCCGCGCTACAGCGTCGACGTACATTTCCTGATCCGGCCGGGTATCGGCTACCTGCACGTAACCGGCTTCAACGAGACCACGGAAGAGGAAGTCTCGAAAGCCCTGGATTCATTTGGCGATCTCAAGGGTCTGATTCTTGATCTTCGGGGAAATCCTGGCGGCTTGCTCAGCGAAGGCGTGGGCGTGGCCGATAAATTCCTCAAGAAAAATCAGCTCATCGTTTCTCATCACGGGCGCGCTTCGGCTGAGAAGCGTTACGTGGCGCAACATGGCAATGGCGGCAAGGATTATCCGCTGGTGGTGCTGGTGAACCGCCTGACCGCATCGGCGGCAGAAATTGTCTCCGGTGCCATTCAGGACCACGACCGCGGGTTGATCGTCGGCGAAGTTACCTTCGGCAAGGGACTGGTGCAGACCGTGTATCCGCTGTCGGAAAATACCGGGCTGGCACTGACCACCGCGCACTACTACACGCCCAGCGGCCGCCTGATTCAGCGCGACTATAGCAACATTTCCCTCTACGATTATTACTATAACCGCGAGCCCGAGTCCGGCAGCAATGCCAACCGCGAAGTGAAGCTGACCGACAGCGGTCGCACGGTTTACGGCGGCGGCGGCATCACCCCCGACGTTGTCATCCCTCCCGTCAAGAGCAATCACTTTCAGGACACGCTCTTGCAGCACTATGCCTTCTTCAACTTCGCCAAGCGTTACATCGTAAATCATCACCCCACCAAGAGCTTCGAAGTTGACGACGCGATTATGCAGGATTTCCACAAGTCCCTCGACGAGGCAAATATTTCCTACACCCAGGCGGACTGGGTGGATAACAGCGACTGGATCCGCTCGAATATCAAGGCCGAAATCTTCGTCGACGCCTTCGGTGAGGACGAGGGCATGAAGGTCCGCGCGGAATCGGATCCGGAAATATTGAAGGGCCTCGACCTTCTCCCACAAGCCAAGGCGTTGGCCGACAATGCCAAGCGTATTGTGGCCGAGCACAACGCAACCGGCGCCTTCGGCCGGTAGGAGAGACGATTTTCCGAAGGCCCGGACGCTTCCGGGCCTTTGTTTTTGGTGTAGCGCCGCCGTCCCGGCGGCTATCCGGCCAGTGGCAAGGATGCCGGCCCAACTTAGTCGGGCAGTTGCTCATAATTGACTTCGGCCATGGGCTATGTGAAAATCCGCGCCAGTAGGAGTGTTTACGTTGGGTTATTGCGCGAAATCGGGGGAGCTTTGAAGGCGACCGTGCTGGGGCTGGCGGTCGCGTTGGCGCTAATCGCCGGCTACACCGACTGGCGCAGCCGGCGAATCCCGAATTGGCTTACCGTCCCCGGATTTCTGATCGGAGTTTTTGTGAACACGCTGGCTGGCGGATGGGCCGGATTAAAGGCTTCCCTGCTAGGGGCCGGACTGGGGTTGCTGCTGCTTTTGCCCTTTGTTTTACTGCGCAGCCTGGGTGCGGGTGACTGGAAATTGGCCGGGGCTTTGGGCGCCTTCGTGGGTGTGAAAGACATGCCGGATTTGCTTATCGGCTCGGTATTCGTGGCTGGAATTATGGCCTTGGTTTTGGTGATTTACAAACGACGTTTCAAGCAAACCTTGAAAAACATCGGCAGCCTTCTGTCTTCCATGGTGACCTTTCATATGCCAGGTTCGGAGGTCTCGCTCGATAATCCGCAGTCGCTCAAGGTCCCCTACGGCGTAGCATTGGCTTTGACAATGGTGCTCTTCGGCATCCATCGAATGTGGGGAGCGTGAAAGCCATGAACTGGGCGGGTAAAACCTGGCGTCGTTTAGTGCGCGACACACGTGCGACTGAAATAGCCGAAACCGCCGTCGTGCTTCCGATGCTGTTTATGATTCTGCTCGGCATCTTCTGGTTCGGGCAAGCTTTCCGGATCTACGGTACCCTCACGCAATCGACCCGCGCCGGAGCACGCGCTGCCGTGGCGCCAGTTTGCGCGACTTGCGCTGCCAGCGCCACAACCCCTGCCCAGGCTGCCCAAACCGCGGTTCAGAATTCAATGGCGGCCGCGCACTTAAACACGAACCAACTTGTTCCCGTCTCTCAATGGACGACGCCGGCGCCCGCGCAATGCCAATGCACTACGGCGGGCCCTTCCTGCGCCGTCGTTCCCTGTGACGGCAGCGTGACGATCAACATGTGTGTCCAGCCCAACGTTCAATTGTCCTACCCAACCAACGGGCAAGGCGGAATGGGCACCTGCGGCACGGCTGTGAGTCTGCGCTACAAATATCCCTTCCATTTCAGCATTCCCTACACCAACCTGGACCTCGGGAACATCCAGCTTCCGGGCCAGGCGCAGATGAGGGCGGAGACGCAGTGACAACGACTAGGGCGCTCACGATGACGGTAACAACGATGGCGGTCACAAAGAAGACCGTGGCCCCGCTGCAGCCTTCGTTGCTGTCGAGACTAAAACGATCCTGCAGGGACGAATCTGCCGCCCAGATCGTTGAGTTTGCCGTCTCGTTGCCTTTACTGATCTTGTTTGTGGTCGGGATTTTCGACTTCAGCAACGCGGTTTCGCTTAAACAAAAGCTAACCAACGCCGCCCGTGAATCTGCGCGCGTCGCCGCTTCGGATTCCGCGAACGACCTCAGCAGCCCTTCCACGGCCGTCCCAGCCTCAATCGGCGACGCCTTCCAAGTGGCCGATAATTATTTGATAGCGGATAAAGTCAACGATTGTGGCCTGGGGACGCTCGGTGCGCCCACGCCCACTGGCCTTACCTGGACCTACACTTCCACCGGCAGCTGTCCTGGAACCGGAATCTCGCTCGCGATCAACCGCGCCTGCCTGACCCCCACCACCACTAACAACGGCACCATAAATTTAGTCGGAACCTGCGTGACCATCACCTACGCCTATAAGTGGCAGTTCAACAATGTGGCATCGGCCTTCGGATGGACTGCCTCAGGACCCAGCACGATTGCCGTAACGGCTGGGACGCTTAACGAGAACTGACCAAACCCTATGCTGCCGCCAATCATCCGCCGCGCAAGCAAGTCAGGAAAGAACGATCTCGGAAACAACGATCCGAGAAAGAACGATCTCAGAAAAAATGATCTGAGAAAAAACGACCCGCGATCGAGGGAGCGGGGCGTCACCATCGCTCTGGTGGCCGTAGCCATGGTCGGCATCATCGCCATGGCGGCGCTGTCCATCGACATCGGCACGCTTTACCAGGCCAAAGCTCAGGCCCAGCGTTCAGCGGATGCGGCCGCCTTGACTGCGGCCCGGGTCATTTCGATTTCGGGCATCACCGGCGACCCCAATAACACTTCGGGCGCGTGGCAGCCCACCTGCGGAGCCGCTGGCACTGCCACTCTCGCCGCTAAAGCGGTCGCCCAGGCTCAATCCAACTTTATTGGCGGCGTTCAGGCCAGCATGGTGACGGTCACCTATGGTACTGGCGCAGGGACGAATGATTGTTCCACTCTTTCGGGATCAACCTCAGGCTTCACTGTGAATCCCACCGTGAATGTTTACGTGCAACAGGCAACGCTGCCCACTTTCTTCGGCCGCATTTTTGGGCTCATACCGGGTGGCACCTCTTCCAATTCCGGCGTGAGCGCAACCGCTACGGCTGAAGTATTCAATCCCTCGAACTCCGGCAGCTTCGCTTCAGCAGGCGAGATGGTTCCCGTGCAGCCGCGCTGCGTGAAGCCCTGGATCGTGCCCAATACGGACCCGCTGCATCCAGCGGCATGTTCATACCCTAACTGCAATCCATTCGTCGAAACCACTGGCGGGCCCACCGAGGGCACCATTAAAAACCCAGGAATGCTCGTGAACGGTGTTGGTACAGGCGTAATCGGCGAAACCTTCACTTTGATTGCCGACTGTGGTGCCGGCGCGCCATGCGTTCCACTTAATAACCCGCCGAATCCGAATGTTGGCACGCCCCTGCCGGCTCTGCAGTATCTGCCGGGTCTGGCTCCGGCTACGTCGGCAGCCGTGCCAAGCTGTGCTGCCACCAACCCCTACCAGGGAGCGGTCGCCGGATGCGACCAGACCACCGCATATCAATGTGGCGTACTGGGTGCAGCGAATCCAAATCTCGTAGACCTCACCGAAAGCCCCGGCAATGCGGCGGGCGATACGTCTACCGCAGCGCAGTGCCTCATCCGCCAATCAGCCTTGGGACCAGGGTTAAATGGACAGGATCAGCTCCTGACGACCTCGCTGCCCTACCAAATCCAGGCGGGCACGGCAAATCCCATCCCTGGAATCACCAGCACCAGCCTGGTCTCCAGCAGCACCTCCATCGTGTCCCTTCCGATCTACGACGGCACTGTACTGGGTGGAGGCACTCAGCCACCTGTCAACATCGTGGGTTTCCTGCAAGTCTTTATCAACTATGTAGATGTCAACGGGAACCCGAATGTGACGGTGCTGAACGTCGCCGGATGCGGCAACGGCGTTATCAGCGGAACTCCGGCGCTGACCGGTACTTCTCCCGTACCGGTGCGGCTGATCACTCCGCCATAATCCAGAAATAAATCCTGAGTTTTAAGGTTAGTTGGGGCCGTCAGGCTCGCCGGGGCCCTTGTTCTCGGGAGGACCAGACGGCCTGTCCGCCGGATCGGATTTCTCGACAGGTAACGCTGCCGCGGACGGCCGTGAGGACCTCTCACCGTCGTCTTCGGTATCTTCCGCAGCAACCACGCGGGGCTGAGCCCTCTGCGCTGTTGGCGGCGGCGTCGCTCCTTCCGGGCGCGAAGTGAGAATCACCCGGTCAAGCGAACGCGGATCGCTGGTTGAACTCAGAATCAGGAAATTGAACTTCGACCCGTTCAGCAACTGCGCCAGAACTTCTGACGCGGGCGCCGGACCGATCTCGGCAACGACCTGCTCCTGTTCCGCTCCTGCCGGAATGTCAATTTCCGCTCCAGTTTGCTGATGAATCGCGAAAAGAACCTCCGACAGATTCGCCTTGTTGGAGCTTATCGACAGCAGACCGCCTCGAAAAGAAACTTCAAGCGCCGGCCTCGGCGGAGCTGCGATTGGCACCGAGAGATGAGCCCCCGCCGTGGGATAATTCGAATTCACCAGAAACGTTCCAGAAGAACGCGCAGTTTCCGCCTCGGCGCCTCCCACCTTTACGATCACCGTTCTTCCCGATGGAAAAACCTGGTAAGGCTGAGGACCGTTCAAATCCAGAACCACGCGCGTGACCGGCGGATCCGCCGAAAATAACCCCACCCGCAAATCCTTCACTTCTTCGCGGCTTACGGTTTGGTTGCGCAACTGAGCGCTGGGAACCGCTCCTACAAAATCCACCACCAGTCGGTCGGGACCGGTCAACACATTTACATGCGGGACAATGCGATCGCTGGCTTCGATCTCGATCTCGACCTGAGCGCGGCCGCCCAGCACTTGCACCCGGCGAATCGAGGGTGCCGCTTTGGCTTGGCATGGGGCCGGCACTGCAACACACAATGCCACCCATAGCTGCAAACCGACCGCGGCTCTGAAAGAGCGGTTCATAAATACCTTTATTGACAATGACGTGGGCTGTTCGGCGCTAAGGCCGATTCTAGCAGCGTTTGTGCACCCTCCGCCGCCCAAAGGGATTACGACTTTGGGTCGCCCGGTTCCGCATCAGAGATACCAAACTCTGGTAGTGGTGCAGTTTGATTGTCCTCCTGAACAAGCGTTTTTTGCGCAGTGAAGGATCTGGGCGAGCCGCGCGACGGGTCGCGTCCTTTGCGACCCATCAATCGCGCGTTTGGCTCGCTTCCTTGTCAAACTGCACCACTACCCAAACTCTCCGCTCTTCGACATTCGCGATTGTAAGTAGGATAATTCCAAGCATGGAACACCAAGCGCTGGTAACCCCTACTAACACCTCTCCTCCAGCGCAGATAGAAGGATTCATCCCATGGCGTTGCATACTGAAAACATCTCATCGCAATACATGAACTACGCGCCTCCCGATCTAGATCCGCGCAAGGATCTTCCCGCGGGATTCTTTGATTTCCTGCTACCCCTTCACCGGCAATTCACTCCCTGGCAACAAAAGCTGGTCGCAAAACGTGCAGATGTGCTGCAGTCATCGCATCGCGGACATCCCCCGAACTACCTCCCAGCGTCAGAAGCGACAACTTCCAACTGGCGTATCGAAGTGCCCGACTGGTGCGCCGATCAGCGCAACCAGATGACCGGCCCCGCCGACGACGGTGAGCTAACGGTCAAGCTGCTGAACTCCGGTTCTCCCGCCGTCATGATCGATCTCGAAGATTCCACGGCAAATATCTGGGAGCACATCCTGCTCGCGGTCAACAACACCATCGCCGCTTACAAGTACGAACTCAGCTACGACGACAAGAAGCGGCAGAAGAAAGTAACCGTGCAGCGCTCGAAAACCGTGACCTGGGTGCGCCCGCGCGGCCTGCACCTAAGCCAGGGCGGAGTCATCAAGAACGAAATCATGTCCGCTTCCCTGTTCGATCTCGCCTTGATCTGGTATCAGATCGATCCGGCGTGGTTGCCCCACAACTTCTCCGTCTACATCCCCAAGAGCGAGTCCGCCGACGAAGCCTTCTGGTGGCGCGATCTGTTCCAGGTTTTCGCCAGGCAGAAAGGCCTGCCGCAGAATTACATCAAGTGCATGGCGCTGGTCGAGGCGCACCCGCTGGCGTATCAGATGGAAGAATTTCTTTTCAATCTTCGCGACCACTGCCTCGGCCTGAACCTGGGCCGCTGGGACTACATGGCCTCGCTCATCGATTTCATGCTCGAAGATCCCAACTGGATTTTGCCCGACCGCAACACCATCCCCCACGATGTGCCCTTCTTCCAGAACTTCCGCACGCTGATGCCGGAGATTTGCCACAAGCACGGCGCCCACGCCATCGGCGGCATGACCGCCCTCTATCCCAGCCGCACCGACGCGGAACTGAACGAGCGCGCGCTCAAAGTCCTGGAGCAAGATAAGAAGAACGAAGCCAACTGCCTGATGGACGGAGCCTGGACCGGCCATCCCGACCAGAACGAAATCGCCGTAGCCCAGTTCCCTTATCCCAACCAGATTTCAAAGCGGCCCAACTTGCCCAATTCACATCCCGATCTGCGGCCCATCCCCAAGGGCGTAGGAACAATCACGCTAGCCGGAACGCGCGCCGCCGTGCGCACCGTGATCCGTTATCGCAACGGCGTGCTAAACGGCAAAGGCGCCAGCCTCCTCGATGGCTACATGGAAGACCTGGCCACCGATCGCATCTACCGCCTGATGATCGCGCAACGCGTGCGGCATAAAGTCAGAGTGCAAGGGGAAGTGCAAGGCGACGACGGCAAGCCGCTCGAGCATTCTCCCGCCCTCGTAAGCCGCATCTTTGACGAGGAACTGGCAAAAATTCAGAAAGACTTGCCGGCAGAGATCGACCGCACAGAGGCGGCGACCCTCCCCGAAGCCCGCAGAATCGCAGAACAAATGATCGTGCAAGGTCACCACTCCCCGGTCTAGGGCGAGCGACCAAAACGAGAGATGGTTCATATGGGGAGATGGTTCGTGGGAGAATTGGTTCATGTGGGGACAGCCGCCCTCGGCTGTCCGTTCGAGCGCAGCTCGACTCCCTCCTCATTTCCAATTCTGTCATCCTGAGCGAAGCGGCTGATTCTCGAAGAGAATCAGCCGCGCAGTCGAAGGATCCCTTTCCCGCCAGCGGTGCCCGAGGCTCGATGGGGAGTTTCTGGCCGGGTGCCCCAGTTCTCGCGCCTTTTTCGTGAAGTGGGGATTCTCCTTCAATCCAAACCGGCGTGAATGCCCAGACCCTCGGCAACCTTGCGAAGCGGCTTATCTCTCGTCCAAAGAAGAGTGGGCGCATCGAGAACGACAGAGGCTATCAGGTGTGCATCAATCAGACCGATGCCGAGACTGTACAAGCGGCGTGCCTCGATCATGAGCCGCAGTTCACTCAACTGTGCCACTCGCACTCGCGGCAACAGGTCCAGCAGAGCAAGCGTCTTAGTCCGCTCTCGCAGCGACCCCAGCGCCAGCTCTGCAATGATAAAGGAATGGATCACAATCTCGCCGCGGTCAAGAAGCTTGCGCATTTCCTTGTTTCCCGAGCGGAGATGATCGATCCAGACAGATGTATCTGCAAGAATCAATTCGCCCGCACCCTAATCTTGCCCGGCCTGCGGCGTAGAATATTCTTCAATCCGGGCATGGTCCCTCCCAGTGATGCCAATCTGCGGGCGCTTTCCCGCTCGATGAGGGCTTTGAGAGCTTCGCGAAGCAACACCGTTTTCTCAGCGACTCCAGTGAACTCCTGGGCAATGCGCACGAGATCGTCATCCAAAGCAACGGTTGTTCTCATAAGAACTCCAGGCACTGATTATAGCATCATATGATGTCATGTTTCGTGCTTCTCCGATTTAGCTTAAAGGGAGGAAACCGACTTCATGTCCACATTTCCAACTCTGTCATCCTGAGCGAAGCGGCTGATTCTCGAAGAGAATCAGCCGCGCAGTCGAAGAGCCCGCCCCGAGCGAAGCCGAGGGGATCCCTTTCCCGCCAGCCGTACCTGAGGCTCAATGGGGAGTTTCTAGCTCCCACTCTCGGGCACGATGGGGATGCGTTTAAGCACGGCACGGTCAACACAATAAGGTCCTATACTTCGCACCCACAGCCTGCAATCCCTTTCCGTCTCGGGAACCTGAGGTCTTGTCCTGAAATGCGTTTAATCCTAAAAATCCCTCAAAAGCATATCCTTCATGGGGCAGATGGAACTGCTGTCCTAGTGGAGGTTTTGTTGCAATGTCAGACATCAGGCGTCAACGTCAGGCCGACAGACTTGGACTTACCAAACCGAGCGTCTTTACAGCGGCTGTCTACGAAGCTCGCAAATACTGGAAGCAATTACTGCTTGTGCTCGGAATTGGATCGCTGCCTGACAAGCTCAAGGATTACTTGACGGCAAAAGTCATGGATTGGCTCGCAAGCAAGCTCGGACCTGTGTGGATATTTGTACTGGGGTATCCTATTGCCTTTTTCTCCTTGACTCTGACAGGGATACTAGTTTGGTTGCTGGTTGCCGCCATCAGGGAGACTCAAACGCATGATACGGGATTGATCGATCCTATTCATGGAGTTCCCATCCAAAGACGCAATCTGCCTACACAATGGGTTACTGGCTTCGCAGTGTTCGTGATGGTGTCTGTCGTGGTACTTGCCTATGGAATTTATTCATATTCACGCCTAAAGCCCTTATTGAGTGAATTCCCCTTGGGCTACGTCGTCATGGACCTGACATGGTAACGGGGGCTGTCACGCCCTATGAAATGCGTAGAGGACTAGAAGCATATCAGTTTGATTTCAGACCAGTGCACGTTATCGAAAACACTACCACGCATGTGTCTATGCAACTGCCAGACGTGTTCAAGGACGGAAAATTGTTACTCAGCGGAGCCATGTTTAGCGATGGCGATGGCCAAGTATTTATTCTAGGGCGTGCTTTGGAATACAGAGGGAACCGCATGGTGTGGGTAATCGGATTTCAACGTCTCCATTTCAAGCTGCCTTAGCGTGCCAGCAATTCCCGCAGTGTCCATATGTGGTCGGTAATGCCAGCTTCGACGGCGGGAGAAACCCGAATCGACTGGTGAACACGGCAGAAACTGTAGTACGCAAAGTACAAGGCGCAAGCGAACTTGAGGTTGTCGAGTTTCTTGGAGCAGGAGTTCGTCAGGCGCGTGAAGCGGCGAAGCGCCATGCGGATCGAGAGGTTGCTTCGCTCGCGGTAAAACGCGAATCCATCCGCGGTCAATTGGAAACGATGTTCTTCGGCAATCCGACTGCGGAGCGTATTCAAGAACTGATACGTTGTTTCGGGGGTGCGCTTACCCACGGCATGACTCACCAGCGAACTCAGTGGCTCTGATTCTGGGCAGACGACAATTACAACTTTTCCACAGCCACGGTGTGACATCTGCCCTTGCGCTCACCATTCGATTTACGCGATCATAGTCGAGGCCGCGACGGCAGTCATAGTGCTCAAAGCGTCGTCCTAAGCCCTTTATTCTCAAGATTTTGACCTCTAAGTTCTTTGACATCAAGATTTTGCAGACACTTTTTGCAAACCCCGCGCCCCGCAAGGCTTTCGGAGGGGAGGGGGGAGGGGGGTACCCCGAATTTCCGGCTCGAAGCGTACACCAGCCATCCCGTCCGCCAGCCCTACGAAAGTTTATTTTCGTGCAGAAATCAACAGCTTTTGGCGCGCCTTAGCGATGTTTCGCAATATATGCCGTAATATCTAATTATCTCTCAGTCGAAACGAGGACTTATGAGCATCGTCGAACAGCCCCTAATCACTCAATTCCCTGCCCTCGCACCGCCTCGCCGTTACCTGTTCGGTCCCGGACCGAGCATGGTTCATCCCCGCGTCTACGAGGCGCTGGCGAAGCCGATCGTCGGTCACCTTGATCCCTACTTCATCCAGGTGATGTCAGATGTTCAGCAATTACTCAAGCCAGCATACGGAACCAGCGACGGTGCAACGCTGGTAATTTCCGGCACCGGCAGCGCAGGCATGGAAGCTGCCGTCGCCAATTTCGTTGAGCCCGGCTCCAAGCTCGCAGTATTCGCCAACGGATATTTCTCCGACCGCCTCACCGAGATGGCCAAGCGCAACGGCGCCAACGTCGTGCGTTTTGAAAAAGCTTGGGGAGAAACTTATACCGACGATGAAGCCAAAGAATTCATCGCGCGCGAGAAGCCCAAAGTTGTGGCTTATGTTCACGCCGAGACATCAACCGGAGCGTTGCAGTCCGGCAAGGCAATTTGCGCCGCCGCGCACGACGCCGGCGCGCTGGTGATCGCCGATTGCGTTACTTCGCTCGGCGGAGTGCCCGTGGAATTCGATCGCACCGGCATCGACATCGCCTACAGTTGTACCCAAAAAGGATTGAGCTGTCCTCCCGGATTATCTCCCATGGCGATGTCACCGCGCGCCATGGAATGGCTTCGCGCACGCACCACGCCTTCGCGCAGTTGGTATCTGGACCTCAAGCTGATTCACGACTACTCCACGGTCTCGCACCGCTATCACCACACCGCGCCCATTTCCATGTTCTATGCGTTACGCGAAGCGCTTCTGGTCATCGCTGAGGAAGGAATCGAAAAACGCTTTGAGCGGCAGCGCCGCAGCCACAAGTCTTTTGTCAAAGGCATCGAAGCGATGGGTCTGAGCATGCATGTTCCCGAAGAACATCGCATCACAACTCTGAACACGGTCTGCGTGCCCGCAGGCGTGGACGAAGCCCAAGTGCGCAAACATCTTTTGAACGGACCAGGTATCGAAATCGCGGGAGGCTTCGGACCGCTCGCCGGAAAAGTTTTCCGCATCGGCGTGATGGGTCCGCTCGCGACCGAAGACAATGTGCAATTTTTCCTGCAGGAATTCGCGAAGGCTCTAAGCGCTGAAGGCTACTCGAAAAGCTAGGTCTTAAGTCTCAGATATTAGGTCATAGGCGTTTCGCCCATTGGCTTTGCCTAAGACCTGAGACCGAAACCGGTTATTGCGCAAAGGCCGAATCCGCAGCCTGAGCCTCGGTTTGCTTGGCCTGCAGACGCTGCGCGTCAAGCGTCGCCGTCACATCGCTGGCAGCAACTGGCGCTGCATCAGGAACGGTCTGCCGCGGCGCAGCCAGCGCGTCGGCCGGTGCCGCGGGCAATCCGCCTTGCCCCTGCTTCGCCTGCAATGTTGCCAGACCAGACTCCACTTGCGCGTGGAAACTGTTCAGCATCTCCTGCAGGTCTTGCACCGACACACTCACCATCACACCAGCAGGGCAGCTCTTGCGCTTGCTGCTCGCGACCCGCAATTCCACCACGGTCGCGCCGCTTCCAGCCGGATATGCATTTTGCAGCGTGTCGCCCGGTTGCAATCCACAGTTCTGTTCATCCGATGTGGTCACATCGAGATTGTTTGCGACTACGAAGATGTAATTCTGGCGGCTTATCGCGGCGGTCACCTCATCGCTGGACTCCTGCGCCGGCGCAGTGCTGGCCGCTTTGTCATCGCCAACTTCCTGCTTCACTTCAGCAGCGATCTGGTTCTTGATCTCCGGAGTTACGGCAGTATTTGCGTCCGCCTCGAGCGCGTCGGACTGGGCAGCATCATCGCCGCTCGACGCGGAGGCATCCGCCGAATAATCGGCGCCGTTATTGTCCAATGCCGCATCGGCTTGCGACTGATAAGCGGCCGCGAGCGTTTGGCCCAGCATGTAATCGGTTAGCCAGAAAGCTGCACCCGGATACACCGGATAAGCGGCGAAGTACGGATTCGGGCCCATGTACCAGGGATCGCCCATCCATCCCCAACCGTAGTAGGGAACCGGATTGCCCCATGCATCATAGGTCCATCCGTAGAAACCGGGCGCGAAATAAGCCGGCGCGACGTAACGGTTCAGAACGATTCCACCATAGGGATACCCGCCATATCGATAGCCCACATACATGCGCGTGGTGACCTGCGAGTTCACCACGATCGTGCGTTGAACATAAGTATGATTGCCGATCACGACATTGTGTTCGACGTAACCGCTGTGCGGACCCGTACTCACCGCGGTCGTGTTATTCGGCAGGCGGCTGACGATCATGCGTTGACCGCTAGGGCTGCGCTGGATATCCATGGTGGCAGTATGAAGCGAAGCAACCCTTCCATTCGGGGCGAAGGTCACCGATTTCGAGCTGTCGCGATAGGAGGAAACCGTGCCATTCGGGCGCACTCCGTATTGGCGCCCGCCTGCCGCGTTGATGGTAAGCCCCCCATTGCGACGAACGGTCACGTCCCCTTGAGGAAGCGGTTTCTGATTAATTCCCTGCATGCCTGAGCGCGACGAATTCACTTGCTGGACGACGGCTTGCGACCCGCTTCGATTGAGCGTCGCTCCGGCGGATGTTCTCGAGGCAATCGCGCTGCTCCCCGGAGAGCTGTAAACCGGAGCTGCAGCCGCGTGCGTAGACGCGGGATTGGCTGCGGTCTTCGCCGTAGAATTCGGCGTGGACGAAGCTGCGTTCTGAAATGGCTTCTGTCCCTTCTGTTGGCGCGCTAGTTCTTTTTGCTTCTGGCGGTCCTGTTTCTGTTGTTCCTTGGCCTGGCGGGCTTGATCCTTCTGTTTCTGCCGCTGTTGTCTCTGCTGTTCTTTCGCCTGACGGAACTGTTCCTTGCGTTGTTGCTGCTGTTGTTGCCGCTGCTGTTTCGCCTGACGAGCCTGGTCTCTTCGTTGCTGATACTGTTGTTGGCGCTGCTGTTTCGCTTGCACAGCCCGCTCTTGCCGCGTTTGCGGCTGCGTAGTCTGGGACTGTGACCCGTTCTGCGAGTTCGATCCGCTCGCACTTTGAGAGCGTGACGTGCGCGAGGTTGTTTTCGGCGAGGTGGTCCGGCGCGACGTGGATGAGGTCTGCCGCTGCGAGCCGGAAGACTGGCGTGGCGTCGAGGTTTGGCGTGCGGGAGCGGAGCGTGCAGGAGCGGAGCGTGCAGGCGCCGAACTTTGGCGCGCAGGCGCGGAACTCTGGCGCGGTGCGGCCGGTGCAGGTCTGTAGGCAGGAGCGGAATAGGTTTTCTTCGTCGTCTGAGCCGGAGCTATTGACATCAATGCCATTAACGTAAGGATTACCATAACCGCTGCCCTGCTACCGAGTTTCATACGCCCCCGAGTTTCCTTTTTCACCTGGTTGAAATGCGGTTCGCCCTTGTTTCGGCGGGAATTTCCTCTTGTCCCCCGCGAAATCAAGTCAAACTTGGGCCATTGTGAAACAGGATGGTCTTAGCAGCAACTAACCAAAGGCATGCGACCCATGATTACTTGGGTTTGATAGTGGTGCAGTTTAGATAAGGACGCGAGTCGAACGTGCCCTTCGGTCGCTTGCGCTCTCGCAGGGCAGGCTTTCTAATTTATCGGCGGGGATGTTGCTTTCTTGGGTGTGAGCATGGCTTGTCGCGATCAATTACTGCAACAGTGATGCTGCAAACGAAACCCAGCGGGCTTTCGCCCGCAACTTGGCCGGCAGGATGCCGGCGCTACTTTGCCGCTTGCAGGCGCTTTTCGAGGGCCTGTAGTTCGGCGTTCAGTCCCTCGGGGAGATGGCTGCCGAATTTGGCGAAGTGTTCCCTGAGCAACGGCAGTTCCGCCAGCCAGCCTGGGACATCGACGCTGAGCAGTTCTTCTACGTGAGCGCCTTTGATGTCCAGTCCGGTGGTGTCGAGATCGGCGACCTCGGGCATTCGTCCGATCGGGGTTTCCTTGGCATGCACTTTACCGTCGCAGCGATCAAAGATCCATTTCAACACGCGACTGTTTTCTCCGTATCCCGGCCATAGGAATGTGCCGTTCTTATCTTTACTTTGGCGAAACCAGTTGACGTAAAAAATCTTCGGCAGCTTCGCCCCAGTGTGCTCACCGATCTTGAGCCAGTGCGCAAAATAGTCACCCATGTTGTAGCCGCAAAACGGAAGCATGGCCATGGGATCGCGGCGCAGGCGCCCTTCTTTGCCCGTGACCGCGGCGGTTGTCTCGCTGCTGGCAGTTGCTCCCATGAAGGTGCCATGCTGCCAATTGAAGGCTTCCGTGACCAGGGGAACAATTCCGGCGCGTCTTCCACCAAACAGGATGGCATCGATAGGCACGCCTTTCGGATCCTCCCACTCGGGCGCGATCACGGGGCACTGGCTGGCGGGAGTGGTAAAGCGCGCATTGGGATGCGCCGCTTTGCGTCCTGAATCCGGAGTCCACCACCGGCGCAGCCAGTCGATCAGCACGGACGGCTTCTGATCGGTCATCCCTTCCCACCAAACGTCACCATCCAAAGTCATCGCACAGTTGGTGAAGACGGAGTTCCGGTTGATAGTGAGCATGGCGTTGGCGTTGGACTTCATGCTCGTGCCCGGGGTTACGCCGAAGAAGCCGTACTCAGGATTAATGGCGTAAAGGCGGCCATCCGCGCCGAATTTCATCCACGCAATGTCATCACCGATGGTCTCCACTTTCCAACCGGGAAGCGTGGGGATAAGCATGGCCAGGTTGGTCTTGCCGCAGGCAGAGGGAAAAGCTCCGGTCATGTACTTCGCTTGTCCGGAGGGGCTGATGAGTTTCAGGATCAGCATGTGCTCGGCCATCCAACCCTCGTCGCGCGCCTGTACGGATGCGATGCGCAGCGCGTGGCACTTTTTCCCCAGCAGTGCATTGCCGCCGTAGCCGGAGCCGTAAGACCAGATCTCGCGCGTTTCGGGAAAATGGCAGATGTATTTGTGCTCCGGGTTGCAGCGCCAGGTCGCGTCCGGCTGATTCGGGCCAAGCGGAGCCCCTACAGAATGCAGCCCGCGCACAAACTCGCCAGTCTTCGCCTAGAACATCGAGCACATGGCTTCCCACGCGCGACATGATGTGCATGCTGACGACGACGTAGGCCGAGTCAGTGATCTCCACGCCAATCTTTGAAATCGGCGAGCCGATTGGACCCATGCTGTAGGGCACAACATACATCGTGCGCCCCACCATCGAGCCGGTGAACAGTTCGGCCAGCCTCTGCTTCATCTTCGCCGGATCTTCCCAGTTGTTGGTGGGACCAGCTTCTTCCTTGGTTCGAGAGCAGATGAAAGTCTGGTCCTCGACGCGGGCAACATCCGCGGGATCGGAGCGGACCAGGAAGCTGTTTGGCCGCTTCGCCGGATCGAGCGGGATCGCGGTGCCGGTGAGGACCAGCAGCCGCAGCAATCCCTGGTATTCCTGATCAGAGCCATCGCACCAATGAACGCGATCGGGTTTGCACATCTGCGCACTTCTTCGACCCAGCGCTCGAGCCGGGCATGCCTGGGGTTTTTTGCGGCTGCGTCAACTTCTATTGTGGTGGTGGCCATTCTGGAAGTCTCCCGTAAAACGAATCGATTGCATGCGGCGGCACAAACGTTAATTCTCTCGTACTTGCGGACATTATTCCAGCGAATGATTCTAGGCGCGGAGCCCGAGTCACAGGCGGGCTTGGTGCTGGTCCCACGGAGATGGCTGTGTAGCAGTAGCAGCGCGGCTATGAAAATATGGTGGAGCTAGTCGGGCTCGAACCGACGGCCTCGTCGTTGCGAACGACGCGCTCTCCCAACTGAGCTATAGCCCCACGACGCGTGGTGAATATTGACCGCCCATTTATTTTACCAGCGTTTTGTTCTGCGGCACCACGCTGAGTAGGCATTTGATACTCTCTGCGAAAGGCGCCCCGCTCTGCTCGGCGGGACCCTTCGGCTTCGCTCAGGTCAGGCAGCCGAGGCGGCTGTCCCCACAGGCCGACGTTACCGTCGGTGAAACCGACTGCACATAGAGCCTTGACGAATGCCCCCACTGTGCGTCTAACCTTGCATTAGTGGGCTCTGGCTGGGTGGGGTTACGCAAAGATGTTTGCACAACTGAATCTGGGGACGTCCACGCAGCGCAGAATGCTGGCGAGTTCGCTCGCGGTGCATGGTCTGTTATTCGCCTGGCTGCTGCATAGCCCAGAGCCGCAATTGCTGATGCCTTATTCCGTTGCGATTGGCCGCAACGGCAACGTGGTCGCGCATCTTTATTTTCCCTACTCAACGCCCCGACGACAGCGCTACCAGTTCTTCCGACAGCGCAACCGAAGCCTATCGGCACCAGCGGCTGGGACACGAAAAACTGACTTGGAAACCAAGTTCCGCGAGGGCGAAGTTGCCGCCGGCCGCGCTCGCCCCGTCAGGGGCCGAGGACAACGCGGAGAGCGCAACACTCTCAAAGCTGGGTCATGGCGCGGCTGCGGGACTTCTCTACGGAAGTGTGCCGGGCGGACCGGTGTATGGGGATGAGATTCGTCCGGCTCTGCCGATCAGGACTGCGGATCCGGTGGTCTATCCGTGGCAGAGGCCGGACTCCGAGGGCAAAGTCGTCATCGAAATCACGATCGACGAACGAGGGGAAATCGTCCGCAAAACGGTGCTGCAGAGCCTCGGCTCCGAGATTGACAGCAAGTGCCTGGCGGCGCTGGAGAACTGGCATTTTCAGCCGGCCACCCGCAATGGGGCGCCGATTCCTTCCAAGCAAGATGCGATTTTTCCGTTCAAGGCGCGAGGTTAGGCAGACTTCGCATCGTGCTCCGTTCATCTTCATTCATCCCACAGCCGCTATAATCATTGTGTGAGCGAAAAATCAGTTCAGCAAATCGCATCCGCGGACTTCCCTACGCGCTGGGGTAACTTCCGGATCTATGGCTTTCGCGCTGGTTCCGGCTCGGATGGGAACCGCGAGGCCGAGGAAGCCGTCGCGCTGGTGATGGGCGATGTTCATTCCGCTCCGCCGCTGGTGCGGATTCACTCGCAGTGCCTGACTGGCGACGTTTTTCACTCGCTGCGGTGCGATTGCCGGCAACAGCTGGAGATGGCGCTGTCGATGATTCGCGACCTGGGCGCGGGGATCTTGATTTACGAACAGCAGGAAGGCCGTGGCATCGGCCTGATGGCTAAATTGCAGGCTTATGAGTTGCAGGATTCCGGCTTGGACACGGTCGAAGCCAACGAACGCCTGGGCTTCAAGGCCGACCAGCGCGACTTTGCGCTCCCTGGGCAGATGCTTAAGGCATTAGGTGTAAGCAAAGTGCGGCTGCTGTCGAACAATCCCGAGAAGGTTGAGGCTCTCGAGCGCGCCGGTGTTGAAGTGGTCGAGCGCGTGCCGTGCGAAGTCAAGCCCAGTCCGCACGCCGAAGAGTACCTGAAGACCAAGAAAGAAAAACTCGGGCACCTCTTTTCGTCGCGGTAAGCCAATGCCGGTCACGACCCTGCGGCGACAAGACGTCTTCTTCCTGTTGTGTGTCGTATGCGCCGCGGGCATGGTTTATTACCATCTCTGCCTCTTCATGCCGCGAGCGATGGAGGTGCGCGCCGCGCAAGGATTCGGCAATGGATATTCCTTTGGCGCTGACTTTTATCCCATCTGGTTGACGTCGCGCGAGGGCTTGCTGCACCATCGCGACCCGTATAGCCCGGAGATGACGCGGCAAATTCAGATTGGCCTCTTCGGACGCAGCCTGGATACGCGCAACCCGGCTGCGCCGCCGGAGTACCGCGCGTTTGCTTATCCAGCTTTCGTCGATGTTTTGTGCTGGCCGCTGGGCTTGCTTCCTTTTTCCGTCGTCCGGGTTGGGCTGGCAGTGATTCTCGCTCTGGCGACGGCGCTTAGCATCGCCTTGTGGCTTCGGGCCCTTAGTGTGCGCGCGAGTCCCGTCATATTTACCTCGCTGACCCTTCTCACTCTCTCCAGTTATGCCGTGCTTGAAGGACTGTTCGCCGCGCAAATGGGCCTGTTCGTCGGATTTCTTCTCGCCGCTTCGGTCGCTGCGCTTGTCAACGGGAGATTGTTTCTCTCGGGGAGCTTGTTAGGCTTGACGCTTATCAAGCCGCAGATGACGGGATTGGTGGTCGCCTATCTTCTGTTGTGGAGTTTCGCTCAGTGGGGCGTCCGCCGGCGATTCGTGGGCGGTTTTCTTGCCATGACGACCATCCTCGGAGGTTCGTCTCTCCTGGTATGGCCGCATTGGATTCCGGAGTGGCTGGACGTCGTGTTCGGCTATCGGCAGTACTCGACGCCGCCGCTTGTGTCTTACTTGCTGGGCGATCAGGTCGGTTCGCGCCTCGGTTCGATTCTAGTCGCCGCACTTCTGGTTGTCGCAATCGCTGTGGCTTGGCGCGTGCGCGATGCATCTTCGAGCGCTAGCGAGTTCGCATTGACGATCAGCCTTCTGCTGGCAGTTACAGTGATCACTTTACTGCCGGGACACGCCGTGTACGACCATGTCGTGCTCTTGCCGGGAATCATCCTGATCGCCTTTTCATGGCGCGGCTTTGCAGCTTCGAGCCGCTTGTTTCGCGCAGTGCTGAGCGTGACCGCGTTGACTCTGTTTTGGCAATGGATTTTTGCGCCAGTTGTGATCGCGGTACGGCCGATTGTTTCTCATCAATTGTTTGACTCGGCGGTGCTCATGCTTCCCATCCGGACTGCGGGATCGATCCCTTTTGGCGTGTTGGCACTGTTAGCGCTGATGATGCGACGAGGAGTCCGAAAGAGATTGCCGCCGGCGGCCAATTGATTATCGAGAGCCGCGAACAGACTGACGTTTAAGAATCTTTTCCAACTCAGCGCGGTTCTTGGCCGGCAGGTCGCGCAGCGCCGCTCGTGCCAGAGCGATGTAAACCTCTCTGGCTTCGGGAACTCCCCGCAAAGCTCCGAGATGCTTCGCGATCGTCGCCGCGTCGCCGCGCGCGATGGGACCGCTGAACGCTCCCGGCGCTCCCAGCCGCGCGTAGTTCGCCAAGGTCTGCTGGAGAATCGGCAGCATTCTTCTTCTGGCCGCGGTTGGGCTGACCCCGGCGGCTGCGGCTACGCGTTCGCTTGCAGCCAGCAAAGCGGTGACCAGCGGCGAGGCAAACATTCCCCAGGCGTGATAGGCGGCTTTGTGCTGTTTGCGGATCGTAAAGGGTTGTCCGCGCAAATCTTGAACGATGGCCCGCGCAGCTCGCACGGCTTTCTGACCGCCTTCGAGCGCGAACGGCACTTCCACGAACGACGGCCGCGAGCCGCGCACAAACGTCATGAGCGGGTGCACCGACGCAATAGCGGCTCCTTGCCGATGCAGCACGGCAAGTTCGTCGCTGGCCAGAGCACCGCTGGAATGCAGCGCCACTTTGCCGCGCCAATCCGCTGCACATACGAGGGATTCCGCCGCGCCGGGCGATAGCTGCATCAGGTACGCAGAACCAAACGATGCCTGAGTGAATCTCTGCCGCTGCCGCCGGAGTCGCGGACGCGCCTATTTCCCGCGCCAGGTGTCGAGCCCGCCGCATAGACGCTCCCGATTCTTGAGCGATGATTTGCTCGATCTCGTATCCCGCGGCACGCAGCGAGGCAGCCAGCGCGCTGGCCAGATTTCCAGCCCCGACAATGGCAACACGCGGTTTTGCCGACAGCTTCGCAGACATGCCCGGCAGCATAGCAGAAACAGTTACTTCTGCATTGTGACTTCTTACTTCTGAGTTCAAATGCAGAAGTCACAAGTCAGAAGTAGAACCTCATCGCCTCGAGGACGTTGCTTTATATTGGTCTCATGCCCAAGTCCGCCCGCTCTAAGTCGAAGCCGGCTAAATCTAGCGCTGGTTCGCATGCCAAAGCCCGGTTGATTTCTTCTCGCACGGTGTATCGCGGCCCGGTTTTTTGGGTAACCGCCGACCAAGTGCAGGAACCGGGAGGCGTCCGCGCCCGGCGCGATGTTATTCATCACACCGGCTCTGTAGTGGTTTTGGCGGTCGATGAATCGGGTTCGACGCCGCGGGTTCTGCTGGAGCGCCAGTATCGCCACGCGGCGAAGGATTATCTGTGGGAACTCCCTGCCGGACGCATCGACGCCGGCGAGAAGGCGCTGCATGCCGCCAAGCGCGAACTTCTGGAGGAAACCGGATACACGGCCACTCATTGGCGGCGCATTCTGCACTTTTACGCCAGCCCCGGTTTCGTGGCCGAAACCATGTCCGTATATCTTGCCACCGGCCTTCGCGCCGGCCCGGCGCAGCCTGAGGCTGACGAAGTGATCTACAAGCGCATGGTGGCGCTTCCGACGGCGATCCGTATGGTATTAAACGGCACCATTCGAGACGCCAAGACTATATCGTCCGTGCTGTGGCTTGATCACCACAACCGGCGAAGATAGGGCGTTTGCGGGTGGAGTAGGTGCGCCTCGCTTTGCTCGGCGGACAGCCGAGAGCTTGCCTTGGGCTTGTCGAAGGGCGGCTGTCTCGACATGATTACTGCTCGGAGAGCTGCGGGGATTGTTCCCAAGCAACCACGCGAGCGGCTTTTCGCAGCCATTTCGTCTTGACACCCCCATCCAAATCGCTTCAAAATGCATCCTATGCGGGCACGTCTTTGAGCTCCCCGCCAAAAGACGTGCGGAAAGAGGGGGTTCCCGTGGAAATGGAACGTCTGAAAGGCACCGTAAAGTGGTTCAATAACGCAAAGGGCTATGGGTTCATCGGGCGCGCGGATGGTCCGGATGTGTTTGTGCATTACAGCGCAATCACTTCCGAGGGCTACAAGAGCCTGCAGGAAGGCGACACTGTCGAGTTCGAAATTACTGAAGGACAAAAAGGACCGCAGGCGGCGAACGTCATGAAGAGCGCCTGAGTGCAACCCAACTGCGATCACCGGTGCCGCAAGCTCGACCGGGAGACTTCGTGGCCGGATGCGGTTGTTTGTCTTTCCACGTAGCGTCTCCGCTCCCCAACCCACCACTAGCCCTGCGACCCAATCTTGTTTAATCTTTATTCCGTGGACAACAAGGCGATCGCCAACATTCTTTACGAAACCGCCGATCTGCTCGAAATCGATGGCCAGGATTCCTTTCGTATTCGCTCCTACAGAAACGCCGCCCAAGCCATTGAAAACCAGACCGGGCAGATCAAAGACATCATCGGGGAACCGAAGAAAGTGCTCGCCATCCCCGGCATCGGTAAAGGAATGCTGGTCAACTTGCAGGAGCTATTCAAGGACGGCAGCCTCGTCGTACAGGCGGACCTGCTCAAGAAATATCACCCGTCGATGCTGCAGTTGCTGAAGATTCAGGGTCTGGGACCGAAGACGATTGCGCTGATCTGGAGCGCCTACCAGGTATGCGACGTCGATGGCGTGGAAAAGCTGGCGCGCGAAGGCAAGATACGCGAGCTGCCGCGCATGGGCGAGAAGCACGAACAAAAACTGCTGAAAGCCATCGAAGACTACCGCCGGATTTCGGGACGATTCTTAATCGACGCCGCGGAAGCCGAGGCGAACAAGCTGACGGAATACCTCGGGAAATTTCCCGGCATTGATCGGATCACGCCGGCCGGTTCCTTGCGGCGCGGCCGCGAGACCGTGGGCGATCTCGACATTCTGGTGACTGGCTCGGCTTGCTGCAGCGAGGCTGAACGCGCGAGCGCAGTGCAATACGTCGCGAAGTATCCTCCGCTGATGGACGTGATTGCGCGGGGCGATAACAAGATCAGCTTCCGCTTGCGCAGCGACCTGCAGGTGGACGTTCGCCTGCTTCCTCCGGAGTCATTTGGCGCGGCGATGCAGTATTTCACAGGGTCGAAGGCACACAATGTCGCGCTGCGCCAGCGAGCGCTCAAAATGGGTTATACGCTGAACGAATACAGTCTGGCGGATCTCAAAACAGAAAAGCCTGTCGCCGGCAAAACGGAAGAAGATATCTACGCCAAGCTCAAACTCGATTACATTTCCCCCGAGCTGCGCGAAAATCTGGGCGAGATCGATGCCGCCGAAAAACACACCTTGCCGGTTCTGATCACTTTGGATGACCTTCAGGGCGACGTGCACATGCATACCGTCGAAACCGACGGAAAGAACACCATCGAAGAAATGGCGGAAGCCGCGAAGGCCCGCGGCTACGAATACATGGCCATCACCGACCACTCGAAGAACCTTGCCTTCGCGAACGGTCTCGATGACAAGCGCGCTGTCGAGCACATCCAGCGGATTCGCGAGGCGAACGACAAGATCGATGGCATTACTATCTTTGCCGGAATCGAAGTCGACATCCTGGCCGATGGCGATCTCGACCTTTCCGACGATGTGCTTGCTCAGATGGATGTGGTCATCGCCAGTGTGCATTCCGTTTTTAATCAGGAGCCGGCGAAGATGACGGAACGCCTGCTCAAGGCGATCGAGAATCCGAATACCTCGATCATCGGCCATCCCACCGGCCGGTTGCAGCTTCGCCGCGACGCCTACCATTTCGATATGGACGCGGTCTTGACCGCGGCGGCAAAGCACAAAGTTGCCATGGAACTGAACTCTTACCCGGATCGGCTCGATCTCAACGACGTGCACCTGCGCCAGGCCAAGCAGCGCGGCGTGAAGATCGTCATCAACACCGATTCCCACCACACATCGCATCTTGACAAAATTCGCTACGGCATTCTGCAGGCTCGCCGAGCCTGGCTGATTAAAGAGGATGTCCTGAATACTCTGCCCGCGCAGAGATTTGCCAAGGCGATGAAGCATGAGCGGAATTGAGGTTCGGCCTCAGGAGGGACAGACCGGGAGTAGGAGCTCGGGAGTGGAAGCTCGGGAGTAGAAGCTCGGGAGTAGAATTCGGAAGACGCTCAACTTGCGAGGTGCTCTACGCAGCGCAGATCATTCCTGAAAGGCGCGGGAGTTGTGACCGTCGTGGTTGCAGGCGGTGTAGCGTGGCGGGCCTACGATCAGGGCGTTTTCAGCGTCGGTGAAGGACCGGCCTACGAACCCTGGAAGAACTGGCGCGCGGATTCGAATAATCGGCCCCTAGCGCTGGTGCGCGCCGCGATTTTGGCCGCCAGCCCGCACAACACACAACCCTGGCGCTTCAAACTGACGAACTCCTCAATTGAAATGTATCTCGATGCCAGCAGGAACGTCGGCGCGCTTGATCCTTACCTGCGAGAAGAGCACATCGGGATGGGTTGCGCTCTCGAAAATCTCATGTTGGCCGCGGCTGCCAATGGCTACCAGGGCACCGAGACGCTGATTCCAGGGAAGCTCGGGCCGATTTTCCCCGAGACGCCGAAGCTCGTGGCCCGCGTAGATCTAGCCCCCGGGAAACGCGAGGAGAACGAGCTATACAATGCCATCCCGCAGCGGCATACCAATCGCGCTGCGTACATTCCGCAGAAGCCGCTCCCGTCCGATTTCATCGATGCTTTAGCCCGACTGCCCAGCGACGAACCGAACATCAAGATATTTCTCTTCACAGCCGAGACGGTCCGGAAAAAGATTGTGGAGATCAGCTCCGCGGCGAACCACGAAATCTATTCTGACCCAGAGGTGGATCGGGGCAGCGATCGATGGGTTCGGATCAACTGGAGTTCCGTGCAGAAATTTCGAGACGGCCTGACGCTTGATGCCTTCGGAATGCCGCCAATCGCCACAGCCGTTGCCAAGACCATGCCTCTCTGGATGCTGAAATGGGCTGCGTCGCGAGGAGCGATGGGCGGATATTCGAAGCTGATGCTGAGCGCGCCGCTGATTGGCATCCTTGCCGTGCGCGACCGATACGACCAGGAAAACTGTCTTCGCGTCGGACGCATTTGGCAGCGCGCGCATTTGCTGGCAACCGCCCGTGGCCTGGCCGGACGGCCCTGCAACGAAGCCGTGGAGATGATCGACCACGAGATGGCTCATGAGAAACCGGCGCTACGGGCTACTCTGCTCGGCGAGATTCTGGGCGACCCCGCGTGGCAGCCGACGTTTGTTTTCTACATGGGCTATCCGGCCCTGACGGCCCGAGCCAGTCCGCGACGGCCGGTCGAGAGTGTAGTTTATAACATCGGCACGTGAGTGTCTTTATTGGTAGGAAGAGGTTGATGGGGAAGAGCCATGGTTGACCAGACTCCAAATCCCGCTCAAGTGCCTGCAGCGACCCCAAGTGCGCAGCCAGACACCACTCCAGCCAAACAACGCGGGCCCACGATCAACATCGCCGATGAATTCGGCACGGCGAAGCGCAACCTGCCTCCGGTTAAAGTTCTATTGCTGGCTACGGCCGGAGTGCTTCTCATTGCGGGTATTGCGGCATTTTTCCAGCGCGCCAAGCCGCAAGGCGCTGGATCACTCGATAACGTAAACGCAGTGGCGATCCCAAACCAAAATGCCACTTTGGTCGCTCTCACCTTCACCCTGCGCAACTCGGGCAAGAAATCGCTCTGGGTACACGGGATTCAGGGCAAGCTGGTTACATCCACTGAAGAACTAAGCAGCGATGCGGTGTCTGCCGTGGATTTCGATCGCTACTATCAAGCATTTCCCGCGCTGAAGGAGGATGCGCAGCCCGCTCTCGCTCCCGAAGACAAGCTGCAACCCGGTCAGGAAGTCAAGCGCACAGTGATCGTCAGTTTTCCCGTGGCTTTGGTTGACTTCAAAGAGCGCCGCGCGGTGAGCGTGGTCATCCAGCCCTACGACCAGCCAGTGCCGATTGTGCTGAGCAAGTAGGCCGGTCAGTCAAGCGCTCCATTCAATTGGCAGTCACCGGAGTGGGCGCGCCCTTGGGCGTGCTCAAATATCCCGTCGCTTTCTTCTTATCCACCGTCCACACCACCAGCTCAAACAGCAAGTGATCGCGTCCCGAATAGAACTGAATCGGCTCGGCGATATTGCGATCCTGTTTTTGGATTGTCCGGTCGTCGGCGGTTACGTTCAGTGTGTACTTGCCGCGTTTGGGATCGGTCTTCTTTAGCTGCAGGCTCACCGTCGCGACCGGCTGCGGCTTTGCTCCGCGGAGCAACGTGAATTCGTAATAGTTGCGGTCGCCCTTATGCTTCAGGACTTCGAGGTCGCCGCGCGTGGTGGCAATCAAACCGCTCTGTTTTCCTAAATCCCCGATCGCCGTCTGCAGATTCGCCTTAGTGGCCTCCAGATCAGCCTTGG
The DNA here is from genome assembly GCA_963702775.1 of uncultured Acidobacteriaceae bacterium. Lineage (GTDB taxonomy): Bacteria > Acidobacteriota > Terriglobia > Terriglobales > Acidobacteriaceae > Sulfotelmatobacter. The sequence goes on along the minus strand of CAVPDX010000004.1, from coordinate 1,345,436 downwards.
TGGAAGCTACGTCGGTCTTGACGCCACCTACGTCGGTTTTGACTCCCGCGACTTCGCCGCTCACCTGGCCAATCTGCTCTTTCTCTTTATTGGTTTCCTCCTCCAGGCGGGATTCTGCGGCCTTTTGTTGCGCCTGAAGTTCGGCCGCACGCTGAGTCAGTTCTTTCTTCGTCATGCCCAGCTTTTGGCCCAAGGTCTCGTCCTGGGCTTCGGCGGATCGCATGCGCTTTTGCAGTTCTGCAACTTGCGTCTGACTCTCGCTCAAATCCTTGGTCAGTTTCTCGACATGCTGCTGCATCGTCACGTATCCATAAACGGACGCCGCGACAAAGAGAATCGCCAAAACGATCAGAATCCACTTCCCTGCCGTCGACTGCTGTTCAACCACTATGTGTTCGCCTTCTTCCGCCATGCTTCCTCCCGGGATGACCACCCTCAGTTGTGGGCTCTCTTCAATTGTTTAGTACAAGCGCCGTAGTGTCAATTAGCCCCGTGGTGCCCTAAGCTAGGACGCTACCAATCAGCTCTGGGGATGCCCAACGGCGTTTCTTCTACAATGCGACCATGAAGAGTTGGGACGTGATCGTCATCGGCGGCGGCATCATCGGACTCTCGCTCTCGATTAAGTTGCATAAAAACGGGGCGAGAATTTTGGTCGTCGAGCGGGGCGAACCGGGCCGGGAGGCCTCGTATGCCGCGGGCGGGATGCTGGTGGATTGCCTGTTCGAAACGCCCGCAGCTCTACAGGCACTGGCCACCGCGAGCGCGCGCATGTATCCGGAGTTCGCGCACGAGTTGCAGATCGAGTCGGGTATGAACGTTGACCTGCGCGATCAGGGGACGATTCTCTTTCCCTCCCCGGCGCATACTTCTGATGAAGCCTTGAAGTCCGCATCTCCGCTTCCGGTGCCTCTAGCTGAGTTGGAACCTGCGCTTGCTGATCTGCATCGGTCGGCTTTTTATCTGCAGGAGCGCAGCGTCGACCCGCGCGCCCTCACCACCGCCGCACTGCACGCGGCAAAGCGCCGGGGTGTGGATTTTTCCTCGGGCGACGCAGTCACGGCGGTGAATGTCAGCGACGGCTGCGTCACGGGCGTTACCACGAAAAAGACTTCATTTCTTGCTCCGAAAGTTGTCAACTGCGCCGGCGCCTGGTCGGGTCAGATCGCGCCTCACGCCTTTCCCACCCGCCCGGTCAAGGGACAAATGCTCTGCCTGGCTTCGCCATCGCGGAATCTGCTCAGGCATGTGATTCGCTCGCCGCAGGTTTACCTGATCCCGCGCAGCGATGGAAGGATCGTCGTCGGCACCACGGTGGAAGAAGCGGGATTCGACAAGCGTACCGATGTCGCTACGATTCAGCGTCTGCACCGGGAAGCGGTCGCCACGGTTCCCGCACTGCAGAATGCGAGGATTCTCGAAGACTGGGCCGGGCTGCGTCCCGGAACTCCCGACGCATTGCCGATTCTCGGCCTGACCTCCACGCCTGGCTATTACGTTGCCACCGGCCATTTTCGCGACGGCATTCTCCTGGCTCCTGTAACGGCGGAAATCATGGCGCAGGTCATTGAAGGAAAAAATCCCGATCACGATCTTGCGCCGTTCTCGCCAGCAAGATTTTTCGACTAGCATTCGTGCACAGGTAAGAACAGCCGCCCTGCCTGTCCCCGATCCCTTCGGGTATACTGGAGCGTTTCCTCACCGGCGCGACTCCACATTGTTGCGCTCTAGCAGAAAGGACAAATCCATGGCCTCTCCCGCAGTCGCTTTCGCCCGCGATAATCAGCAACGTTTCCTCGATGAACTCAAAGATCTTCTTCGCATCCCCAGCGTCAGCACTCTCGACGAACACAAGCCAGACGTTCAGAAAGCCGCCGAGTTTGTGGCCGGCGAACTGCGCCGCATCGGCATGGAGAACGTCGAGGTCATCCCCACGAAGGGTCACCCGCTGCTTTACGCCGACTGGCTGCACGCGCCCGGCAAGCCCACGGCGCTCTGCTACGCGCACTACGACGTGCAGCCGCCCGACCCGCTGGATGAATGGAAGACTCCGCCCTTTGAGCCGACGGAACGCAACAACAACATATATGCCCGTGGCGCAGTCGACGACAAAGGCCAACTCTGGATGGAGGTGAAGGCGCTCGAATCGCTGATGAAGTCCGGTAACGGCAAGTTACCCATCAACGTCAAAATCCTTTTTGAAGGCGAAGAAGAAGTCGGCGGCGAATCCATCGCCGAGTATGTGAAGAAGCAGAAAGCCAAGCTGAAAGCCGATTTCGCTCTGGTCTGCGACACCGAACTTTTCGCTCCCAATCTTCCCACGCTGTGCGTCGGACTGCGCGGACTGGTTTACACCGAAATCGAAGCCGTCGGCGCCATGATCGACCTGCACTCCGGCGTATACGGCGGCGCAGCGCCGAATCCGTTCTTTGCACTCATCGAGATCATCAGCAAGCTGAAGGACGCGAAAGGTCACGTGCTGATTCCCGGCTTCTACAAGAACGTGAAAGCGCCCAGCAAAGACGAACTAAAAGCCTGGAAGCGCCTGCCTTTCAATGAAGAGCACTACCGCAAAACCGAAGTCGGCTCGAAGGTGCTCACCGGCGAGCCCGGTTATTCGGTTCTCTATCGCACATGGGCACGCCCCACGCTTGAAGTCCACGGCATGCCCGGAGGATTCATCGGAGCCGGCGCCAAGACCGTGATCCCTGCCAAAGCGACGGCCAAGGTTTCCATGCGCATGGTGCCTAATCAGGATCCCGACGACATCGTGAAGCGATACACGGCCTTTGTAAAGAAGCTCACACCCAAGGGCATCGAGACCAAAATCAAAATTCTCAGCAAGGGTCCGGCCTCCGTGGTCGGCACCGACAATCCCTACATCAAGGCCGCGACTGAAGCTCTGCACGACACCTTCAAAAAAGAAACGGTCTTCATCCGCAGCGGCGGATCGATCCCCATCGTCAACGATATTTATCAGTCTTTGAAAATCCCCAGCGTGATGATGGGCTTCGGCCTTCCCGACGACAATCTGCACGCCCCGAACGAAAAGTTCCACATCCCCAACTTCCACCACGGCATTGAGACGATCTGCCTATTTTTCGAGAAGCTGGGAGGAAATTAGTTACTCGCAATGCTTGTGTGGGGCCGGGCGCGCGAGCTTGCCCTGAGGGAAGCCGAAGGGATCCAGCCGACCGATCTTTATTTCTGCCGTAAAGAGTCCATGGGGACCCGTCGCGCATGAACATACTCGACGTCGTTGTCGGTAAACCTATCCGGACCAGCGACGAACGCGCCGAGCAAATCGGCCCTACACAAGGCATTCCGATCTTTGGTCTCGACGCGCTTAGCTCTGCCGCCTATGGCCCGGAAGCGGCTCTCAGCCTTCTGATCCCCTTGGGTCTTCTCGGCGTGCGTTATATCGTGCCAGTCAGCGCCGCCATCATCACACTGCTGGTGATCGTTTACTTTTCCTACCGCCAGACCATCGAGGCCTATCCCTCTGGCGGTGGATCCTATACCGTGGCGCGGTTCAACCTTGGAGCGCCTGCCAGCTTGCTTGCCGCTGCGGCGCTGCTCGCCGATTACATTCTCACAGCTGCCGTGGGAATTTCGGCGGGCGTGGGCGCTTTGATCTCGGCGGTCCCATCGTTGCTGCCGCACACCGTTACTCTGTGCGTGGGTATTCTGATTGTCATCACCATTCTTAATCTCCGCGGCTTGCGCGAAGCTGGCACGGCGTTTGCGATCCCGACATATCTGTTTGTTGGCACACTTCTCATCACCATCGTGGCAGGCGTTGTTCGTGTCCTTCTCAGCGGAGGCCATCCCAGACCGGAAGTTCCGCTTCCTCCTCCGCAGCCCGTAACGCAAGCTGTCACGTACTGGTTGCTGCTGAAGGTTTTCGCCAGCGGTTGCACGGCCTTGACAGGCGTAGAGGCCGTTAGCAACGGCGTGAAGGCGTTCCGGGAACCTACCGTGAAGAATGCGCAGCGCACGCTTACGGTGATTATTTTCCTTCTCGCAGTTTTGCTGGCGGGAATCTCTTATCTGGTCAACGCTTACGGAATCGCCGCCACTGATCCTGGCAAGCCCGGTTACCAGAGCGTTCTCTCCATGCTCACCGCCGCCGTCTTCGGCAAAGGTTTCTTTTACTATTTGACGATCGGCTCGATCCTGGTCGTGCTCTCTTTGTCTGCCAATACCGCATTCGCCGATTTCCCCCGGCTCTGCCGCGCCATTGCGCAGAATAACTATCTCCCGCACGTCTTTGGCTATCGCGGACGGCGGCTCGTCTACACCTACGGGATTATGGTCTTGGCGGTGCTGTGCGGCAGCGTTCTCATTCTTTTTGGTGGGGTCACGGATCGGCTGATCCCGCTCTACGCCGTCGGCGCGTTTCTCGCCTTCACGCTCTCGCAGGCCGGCATGGTGGTGCACTGGTTGAAGAATCGCGGCCCCCATTGGTTGAAGAGCGCTTTTGTTAACGGACTCGGAGCCCTCGTCACCGGCATCACAACGGCCGTCGTTCTGGTTGCGAAATTCGTTGAGGGTGCGTGGATCACATTACTTTTCATTCCCCTGACGATTTTTTTCTTTTCCATCGTCCGCCGCCACTACCACTCCGTGAAGATGCTCACCAGTTGCAAGGTTCCGGTCGACGCGGCAGGTCTCAGCCAGCATCCCATTGCGGTGATCGCCATCGATCACTGGAGCAACATCACTCGCCAGGGCATTGAATTTGCCGCCCGGCTTTCGCCGGAAGTAATCGCGTTGCACGTCGACCCTACCGAGCAGTCCGGATTGCTGCAAGACGACTGGGAGCACTACGTGGTGCAACCCTTCCGCGCGCAAGGCAAGGAACCGCCGCAGCTGCAACTCCTGCCTTCCCCCTACCGCTTCGTCGTCATTCCTGTCGTTCAGTTCGTTCTCGATCTTTCGAAGCAGCATCCCGATCGCAGCATTGTTGTGGTCATACCGGAACTGGTCGAGGATCGATGGTACGAATATTTTCTGCACAATCAGCGCGGACGTCTTCTGGAATGGGTGCTGCTGGCGCGCGGCAACGAACGTATCTTCACGGTGAGCGCACCCTGGTACATCGGGCAACAGCCGTGTTTCCCGCCGGAGCAGAAACAACGGCCTGCTGTAACTAAAATATAATGGGAAGTCCTACAAACAAGCTTCCGTTTCCCGGGAGGGAATCGCCTCTCTTGACTTCGCTTCTCAGGTTTGCGTCTTCGCTATGCGCGCTGCTCGTTGTGCTGTCTGTGAGCGTGACGAGCGGCTATGCCCAAGCGGCGGAGCAACTCTCCCAGGTAAAGAAGTTATATGTGGATTCTCTCGGGACCGACGCGTACGCCGCCGGGATGCACGAAGAATTGGTCCGGCGATTGCGCAAGAGTCACGCGGTGCAGGTTGTTTCAAATCCGCAGCAAGCTGACGCGTTGATTAAAGGCACAGGCCGGGTCTGGGTGACCGGTTACGCTTCTCTCAGTCCGCACACCCGCGGCCTTAGCCAGCCCACATTCGAGGGATACCTATAGGCGGAGCTGGTCGGCAAGAACGGCGAGACGCTGTGGTCCTACCTCGTGAGTCCCAGCAAGTTTTCCTGGAACGGTATTTCGGACGATCTCGCGCGCCAGCTTGCCAGCAAGTTGCTCGCAGCATTGAAGGGAGAAGAGCAGCCTCAGCCAAGCGCCGAAGGACTAGCATCTCACCCCCAAGGAACGCTGAAAGGCGCCGGAGCCACGTTTCCCGCGCCCCTGTATCAGCGCTGGTTCGAATTGTTCCAGGAGGAGCATCCGGGCGTGCACATCAGCTACGATGCTGTCGGCTCTGCGGAAGGAATTCGGCGGTTGGAGGAACACAACGCCGATTTCGGCGCCTCCGAGATGCCGCTGTCAGACCAGACCATGTCGCTAGCTCATCAACGTTTCATCCATGTGCCGGCAGTTTTGGGCGCGGTTGTTGTTATCTATAACGTGAAGGGTGTTCGCCGGAATCTCAACTTCACTCCTGAAACGCTGGCTGGAATTTTCCTGGGTAAGATCCGGAAGTGGAATGATCCGCAGATTCGAGAGTCCAATCGCGGAGCCGCTCTGCCCGACGGCGACATTATGGTGGTCCACCGCTCGGATGGCAGCGGCACCAGTTTTGTTTGGACCGATTATCTGTCGAAGATCAGTCCGCAATGGAAGGCCTCGGTCGGCTCCGGCACTACTGTTCCCTGGCCTGTGGGAGTTGGAGGGGAGCACAACGAAGGTGTTGCCTCTGCCGTGCAGCAGACGCCCAACTCGATCGGGTACGTTGAATTCATCTACGCGCTGCAACATGAACTCAGTTTCGGCGCGGTGAGGAATTCAGCCGGAGAGTTCGTCAAGGCGAATATTTCGAGCGTCACCGCAGCCGCGGCAGCGGCCGGCAGCGAAGCGCATGATTTTCGAGTATCGATTACCAACCCGCCCGGCAAAGACGCGTATCCGATTGCCACCTATACATGGCTGTTACTTCCTGGGCAGGTCGAGGACAAGACAAGAAAGGCCGTGTTGACAGAACTGCTTAGTTGGGCGTTGACGTCAGGCCAGAAGCAGTGTTCCGCGCTGGGTTATGCGCCCCTGCCGGCAGGAATCGCGAAGCGCGCACTGGAGTCGTTAGGCCAGATAAAGTGATTGGGCGGGACGGGCCCCTCGCGAGCTTGCCCCGACCGGAGACCAAGGACCCAGCCAAGCCCGATGCACGCAATGTTTGTGTGGCGCGGGGTGCCTCGCCGAGCGCTCTATCCGCCGTGCTTCACCGTTATGCGACGGTGATATTATGACTTTATGGCGCAAAAGAACGTCAGATTCGTTGCTACCAAGACCGTTAGAAAGCCAGCGACTGTCAAGTTCAAGACAAAGTCGGGAAAGACAGTCTCCTTCAGGGCGGTCAAGACGTTCGAGCGAAAAGAGGTCGTCCATTTTCGCGCCAAAAAGAAATGAAGCGAGTATACCTTGATAGCAACGTTCTAATTGCTTATCACTCCCTGGACAAAGCGGAAGAGCTCAAGAAGAAGATGGTAGAGGAAGCGTTCGCCGTTTTCGCTGAGCTCAAAGACATTCAGCTTTGTACTTCCATGTGGGCTGTAACAGAGATGGTTAACATTTTGGTTTCCAGCAAGAAAATTGACCGTGGCACGGTTGCGGAAATCGAAAGTCAGATGGTAAGCGAGAGGCGACTGAAGAATCTAAGAATACACTTCGTCGAAGTGAGCCCCCAGAAAGACTATGACTTCGCGGAGTTTTTCTATCATGTGAAGCAAGGTATTCTCAAATATCACTCGGGAGTTGGGGACGTAATTCACAGCGTCATCATGAAAAACAATGGTATCGCCGATATTCTGACGTTCGATGAGAAAGACGATTTCAAGCAAATCCCCGATTTAACGGTGCTCCACCCTAGAGACATTAGAATCGAAAAATAGCTGCGTCCCTGAATCGCTTGTCAGCCCCCTGACATCTCAATTGGTATCGCAACCGCCAGAAACGGGCAGAAATCTGAGCGATCAATCGCGGAGTTGTTTATGGCCTTATCATATCCAGACCTCGACGGAACCACGCGCCAATACAAGCTGGAGGAACTTCAGCTTGACGTTACGGAAGGTCGTCTGTATATCAGCCCTCGTCTCAGCGGCAAAGGAGTTACCGACTACCCAACGCTGCTAAGGTCTGCAATAGAGTCCGGTGATGACGCTTCACTGGCCGGGGAACTGAGGAAAGATGGCAGATTGAACGCGACCGAACAGCGGCGGAAACCAAAGGGCGGACACACAACAGCAGCCGTGCCGGTTACGGCCGCCGATACTCTGGCAGAAGGCGAGTTCAATCGTTTCTACGCGCGCGGTTTATGCCGGCGGGCGGAAGTCGAAAGTGGCAGTGAACTGAAAGTGCACCGAGCCAAAGAAGTGGAAAATCCTCGCCCCCAGTCGGAAGCGCTAATCGGATCTACGTTGGATTCCGGGAGACTGCTGCTCGACTTGCGCGAAAGCATTGGCGTAGAGCCTGCTCTGGGCCTGCCCCCCGGCCCAAATTCTGGCTTGTCCGTCAAGATCATCAAGATCCTAACAACGCGAAATTAGCGGGTCGCTTTCCAACGCCTTCTGCGCTACCATAATCCTGCTCTCGCGATTCTCCCACCTCGATCTTCCCCTCACTCTTGGACCAGACATCTGCTGCAATGCCTGTGCAACCCAACGCGCTCACGCGTAAGGCCATACAATATATGGTGTTATATTGCTTGACCTCGGCCCGATTTCACCGTTACAGTAGCTCTAATTTGTGCTCGCCCGATCCAGCACAGGGGACGACACCAGTCCGAGCAAAATGCAGCTTCGTCGTCAAGGGTATCGATATAGTAAATAGGTCAGCAGGCATTACAAGGCACAACTGGCCACTGACAACTGGCCGCTGGCCACTGTTTTTCCGAAGGAGTTTACGTTGCTTAAACTGAAGCGGCTGCAGATTCTCGGGTTCAAATCGTTCTGCGATCGCACCGACCTCAAGTTCCACGGGGACGGTATCGCTGCCATCATCGGCCCCAACGGTTGCGGCAAGTCGAACATCGCCGACGCTATCTCTTGGGTGCTGGGCGAGCAGTCTGCAAAGACGCTGCGCGGATCGCGAATGGAAGACGTAATCTTCGCCGGCACGCGCGACCGCAAGCCCACCGGCATGGCCGAGGTCTCGCTCACATTGATCGATCCCGAGGAGTATCCCGGCCCTGACGCGAACGCGCCCACCGAGCTGGATATTCAGGATGAACATCCCTTGAGCGCGGAAGCCTTGCGCCGACCAGCCGACGATTGGGATGAAGCCGCCATCCGCGCCCGCACTGCGGAGGAAACCGAGCGCGCCGTGGAAGAAGCCCAGCCCGGCCGGCTCGAAGAAGCAAAAAGCGAAGAGGTAGAGATTCCGCGCTCCAAGATCACGATGATCGCAGCCGCCTTCCCCGACGACGAACCGGTGTTCGCGCTACCAATCCACGCAGTGGCGCCGTTCGCGACGTCAGCCGCCATCAGCGGCGCGGCCCAGGTCGTGCTGAAGATTCGCCGCCGAAAATTCAACCAGCAACAATTCCGCGCGGGAGAAATCGTAGTCACGCGGCGGCTGTTCCGCTCTGGTGACAGCGAATATTTGCTCAATGGCAAGCTGTGCCGCCTGCGCGACATTCAGGAACTCTTCATGGGCACGGGCCTCGGACCAGAGACCTATGCGCTAATCGAGCAGGGACGCATCGGCCAGATTCTCAGCAGCCGTCCTACGGATCGTCGAGCCATCCTCGAAGAAGCTGCTGGAATCACGAAGTTCAAAACCAAAAAGCGCCTCGCCGAAGCGCGCCTGGAAGACGCCAAACTGAACCTCGCACGCGTGAACGATATTTTTGATGAAGTCACGCGCCAGATGAATTCGTTGAAGCGCCAGGCCTCCAAGGCCGAGCGTTATGCGAAGCTGCGCGAGGAGATGCGGGCCCAACTGCGCATAGTCCTGGCGAGCAAATTTGCCGCCATCGAGCAGGAAAACACTGAACTCGACGCCCAACTCAACGCCCTCGCCGAAGACATGCAGCATCGCACCGAGGCGGTGCAGCAGCTTGAGGTCGAGCACGGCGACGGCACCGAACGCGGCTACGCCATCGAAACTGAGTTGCGGGAGAACCGCGATCGCCTCAGCCAGATCGATTTGGAAATCGATCGCGCTCGCGCCCGCCGCCGCCACAACGGTGAACGTTGCGCCGAACTGGTAGTTCGCTCGGCCTCGGCCGAAGCGGAACTTGCTCAGGCTCATCAACGCCTCGCCGCACTTGAGGCCGAGCGCGACAGCAATCGGCAAGTGCTCGAATCCGCCGCGGCTGATCTGGCCGCAGCCCAGTATGAGCTCGCGTCGTCTCAGCAGGACGCTGCCGCAGCGGCAACCGCTCTGGCTGAACTCGAACACCAGCAGGAAGAATCGCGTGTCACCATTTTCGACACAGTGTCGTCGGCCTCGCGCCTTCGCAACCAACTGGCACAAGCTGAAGAGCGTCTGGCGGGTGCGGATCGCGAAGCCCGCCGGCTGCAAGCTGAAATCGGCAATGCGAATCTGCAGGTGGAAGCCTTCGGCGGCCAGCGCGGCCAGCTTGTTCTCGAGTTCGAAACCGTGACCCAGCGCGTTGCCGGCATCAGCGAAGAGATCAGTCAGCTTCGCCGGCTGATCGATGCTAAGCGGCTGGAAGAGACAAAAGCCAAGGCTCATCTCGACCTGCTGCGTGCTGAATTTGCCACGGCTTTGGGAAAAAAGGGATCTTTGGAAGCGGTTATAGCCGAACATGGATATTCCACCGAATCCGTCCGGCGCCTTTTCCAGTCGGGAGTGATGCAGAGCGGCCTCGCGCCGGTCGGCGTTCTCGCGGATTTTCTCGAAGTCGAGCCGCGCTTCGAGCGCGTGGTCGAAGACTTTCTCCGCGATGAATTGAATTATGTTGTGGTCAAATCCTGGGACGCCGCGGATGAAGGCCTGCGGCTGCTGCGCAGCGACGTCGACGGGCGCGCCACCTTCCTGGTTCATCCCGAGGATTCGCAGGCCAAGTTCTCTTTCATTCTCGACGAAGCGGCGCACTGCGCGCCTCCGACCGAGTCGATCGTGCCGCTGAAACACACCATCCGCGTTCTCGACGGCTTCGGAAAATCTCTGGAGGTAATTCTTCCGAAGTTGCGCGACGGATATATTGTTCCTGGATCCGGCACTGCGCGTGGTCTCGCACTGGAAAATCCCGACGCGTTTTTTCTCTCGCAATCCGGCGAGTGTTTTCACAACGTAACCGTCACCGGCGGCAAACAGCGCGCCGAAGGCCCGCTCTCGATGAAGCGCGAACTCCGCGAGGTTCTCCGGCAGCTTGAGGATCTGGAGCGCGCTCTTCGTGACGAAGAGATGCGAGTGCTCACGCTTGGCCGGGAAATCAAAGACTTCACGTCCCTGCTGGAACGCCTGGAAGGCGAGAAGCGCGAGGCGGAGCATCAGTCTATGACCTCCGGCCATATGCTGCAGCAGCTTGATTCGGAGATGGCCCGCGTCAATGAGCGGATGAGCATTGCGCATGCCGAGTTGCAGCGCCTTGCCGCGGAACGAAGCGAGCAGGAATCGGTCATCACGGGGCGGCAGGACGAAATCGCCGTGCTGGAACAAGCGCGCGCGCAGCTGGAGCAGGAAATCGCCGTCGCTCAGGAATCTCTCGGCGTGCTGCGGCAGCGCCGCGAAGATGCCGCGCAGACGAGTTCGCAGCGCGTAGCGCGCGTAGCCGCTCTGGAGGAGCGTCATCGCTCGGCAACTGCAGTGCTCGCGCGTATTGAATCGCTATTCACCGAGATGACTGGCCGGCTGAACGCTCTCTCCTCGCAAATTGAAGCGGCCGCCGCCGAAAAGACACAACGCGAGGCCGAGAATCTCCAACTCGAACAGCAAGCCGCTGATTTCGCGGCCGAACGCAATGCCGGCCAGGCTCGGGAGGGTTTGCTTCAGTTCGAAAAAGACCAACTTCGCGCCCGTCTCACCGAGATCGACGAACTTCTGCGCAGCGCGCGTCAGCTTCTCGACCAGGCCCGCGATCGTCGGGGCGAACTGCAGGCGGCCGTGGCCAAGCTGCAAGCCGATGCCATGTACATGGCGGAAACTTGCTTGAACGAACTCGGAATCGAGCGTGCCGCTTTGCTCGCCGATACCACGCTGGCTTTAGTCACAGGAGACGAGCTGATCGCCTCGGATCAGTCGTATCGTGAGATGCGCGCCAAACTTGAAGCCATGGGACCGGTAAACATGATGGCGCTCGAAGAGTACCGCGAAACCGCCGAGCGCCACGCGTTTCTCGACGCGCAACGCAAAGACCTGATCTCGGCGATCGAGAACACAACCGCGACCATACGCGAAATTGACGAAGTGTCGCGGCAGAAATTCCAGGAAGCTTTCACCAAGATCAACGAGAATTTCCAGGCTACGTTCAAGAAGCTCTTCGGTGGCGGCAATGCTTTCATGAAGCTCACCGACGAGGAAAACTCCGCCGAAAGCGGCATCGATGTGGTGGCTTCGCCGCCCGGCAAGCGCCTGCAAAGCGTATTGTTGCTGTCAGGAGGCGAGAAAGCGCTCACCGCATTAGCCCTCCTAGTCGGCATCTTCCAGTACACGCCCAGCCCGTTCTGCATCCTCGACGAAGTGGATGCGCCGCTCGACGAGGCCAATATCGGCCGCTTCACCGAACTGGTGAAAGAGATGAGCATCAAGACGCAGTTCGTCCTCATCACGCACAGCAAGAAGACGATGAGCATCGCGCCGGTGCTTTACGGGGTGACGATGCAAGAGCCGGGCGTATCGAAGCTGGTTTCGGTGAGGTTCGGGGCCGCTTAACCTGTGGATATCACCTGAAAATAATTCTGTAAGCGTCGCCGCAATGCTATTGCAAATCGGGAAAATCGCCGATTTGCCGGGGTTCCCCCCTCCCCCCATATCTCTCAAACCCTTGCTGGGCGCGGGGTTTACAAAACTTGCCTGCAAAATCTTGATGTCAAAGAGCTTACAGGTCAAAATCTTGAGCGCAAAGGGGTTATGAGCCGCGCTGTGCGGGTTCCTGTAGCCCTTCCGCCTCGACCATGATGCGCTAAATCAAAATGGGGAGCAAGGACAGATGTCACATGCTGATTGTGGAAAACAATTGAGGGTGCGATGCGCAGCAAAGATACCTTCAGCAGTCCCCGATATCCACTCTCATCCTCAGCTTTTCCACAGCAGCTTGACGGCGGTTTGTCGTCCCCTATCGCTTCCCTAATGCTGTCGACGAACAACGTATCCCCAATCAACAGGATACGGACTTCCCACTGCACGGTGATCTCTGCCGTTGACAAAAATTTCTGAGAGTCTAAAATACGCCTCGCTCCTTAGCCTGTAAAATTCTGAACATGAGTCCTAAACTTCTTGATCCCGTAATCCTGCGAACTGATTTTCCCGATCTCCAACTTCGCGCCAGCGGCAAGGTGCGCGACGTTTACCAGCTTGATGACGAGCGCTTGTTATTCGTCGCCACCGATCGCATTTCGGCCTTCGACTATGTGCTTGCCACCGGCATCCCTCACAAAGGGCGCGTCCTGAGCCAGATTTCGCTGTTCTGGTTCAATTTCCTTTCTGACATCGTGCCCAACCATGTGATTACCGCGGACCTGGATCACTACCCGCAACCGCTGCGGAAATATTCCGATCAGTTGCGCGGCCGTTCCATGATCGTGCAATGCGCCGAAATGTTTCCCGTCGAGTGCGTCGTGCGCGGTTACATTTCAGGCTCGGCCTGGAAGGAGTATCAAGCAACCGGCAAAGTTTGTGGCATCGCGCTGCCAGCGGGACTGCGCGAGTCCGAGGCCTTCCCTCAGCCCATCTTCACTCCGGCTACGAAGGCCGTAAGCGGCCATGATGAAAACATTTCGTTTGCCAGGATGTGCGAAATACTGGGCACGGAAACCTCCAGCCACCTGCGCGACATCTCGCTGCGGATTTACAAAAAAGCCGCCGCTTACGCCCGACAGCGCGGTATCATCGTCGCCGACACCAAGTTCGAGTTTGGCCGCACCGCCAAAGGAATTACGCTGGCCGATGAAGTGCTCACGCCCGATTCCTCCCGCTTCTGGCCGCGCCGACAAATACGAGCCTGGGAGGGGGCAGGAGTCATACGACAAGCAATACGTTCGCGATTATCTGGAAGAGATTCGCTGGAACAAGCAGCCGCCCGCGCCGGCTCTGCCCGAGGAGGTGGCGCGCCGGACCAGCGAAAAGTATCTCGAGGCCTACTTGCAGATCACGGGACACAAGCTGGATGTGTAGGCGCCGAGCGGTTTTCGGCAGATCCGACTTGGGAAGATCGGACTTGGGGAGATCGGTCCGCGGGAAGGCGTCAAGGAGAATTGCCGGCAAGACAGCGGCTGGGAGAGCGGCATGACCGCGGCAGACTGGCTGATTGTCGTGGTTGTGCTGTTGAATGTTGATTGCGGCCGCCATCCAGGGCTTCTTCGCGGAAGCTCTGAGCATGGCGGGCCTGGTGATCGGTTACATTGTCGCCGCCTGGCAGTATCAGCGTCTGGCGGAGTGGTTGATGTCGTTTTTGAAGAACGAATGGCTGGCCGATATTTTCGGCTTCCTCATCATCTTTTTTGCGATCTTGATCGTGTTCGGCATTGCCGGCAGGATCGCGCGCAAGCTGATGAAGGCGGCCGGCCTGAGCGGGTTTGACCGTTTTCTGGGCGCCTTATTGGGCGTGGTGAAAGGCGGATTGGTCGTGGCTGTGGTCCTGATGGGAATGACCGCCTTCACGCCAACCTCAAAGATGCTGGAAGATTCGCAACTGGCGCCCTATTTCCTGATCGTCGGAAGGGCTGCGATTTGGGTGGCGCCGTCGGCGTTGCGGGCCCGATTCTATGAGGGACTCGACTTCCTGCATCGGACCCCGAAGGAATTGACCGGCACTCCCGCTCCGAAGTCGTCGAAGAAATAGATTCGGCGCCAGCAGACAGCGAAGACAAAGACATCGAACGAGAGAGAGAGCTAACGTGAAAGATCAACTGGAAGCACTCGTCCTGCAGATGTACAAGAGCAACATCCTCTATTCCGAGGGCGTGCGCGAATTCAAGAAGCGTTTTATACTCACCGTCCTTCAGGAAAATAAAGGCAACCAGTGCCGCGCGGCCCGCGAACTGGGAATGCATCGCAATACGCTCAGCCGCACCATCGACGAACTCAAGATCGACGTCCGCCAGCTTCGGGATGGTGCGAAACGCCCACCCCGCAGCGCGCGGCCAGTGTCGCTGGAAAAGAAAGCGGTCCGTTAGCGGCCACCAGGTAGTGTTCCTAAATTCCCCCGGCGACCCAAAAAAGCTAAGGCAGCCCGAGGGCTGCCCTGGAGCAAATCCCTTCTGCCACCCCTATTGAGCTGCGGTTTGTGGTGAACCGGAGGCTTCTTGGCCGGCGTCGTCGTTTTCGCTTTGAGCAACTGGCCTTTCTCCATGTTCATCATGAACGGGTTTGGTGTATAGGATGCAGGCTCACCCTGGAAGTCCAGACTGGCGCCCTCTTTCGGAATAAGCCTTAGCGGAACCTTCTCCTCAAAGGTAAGAGTAATGTCGGCCTTTTTCGCATCGATGTCATCCGAACTGGCCGCAATTCAAACTCCTCCGCCGTCGCCTTGATCACCTGGCCGTTCATTTGAACTGCTTTACCCTTGATCGCGTTCCACACTGTATCCTGATCTTCCTTTGATCCATTGGAAAGCACGAACTCCCAAGTTGCGAAGTCCATCTTCTCGGGCGCGGTAGCCGCCACCATGCTGTGCGCCTGCTCAGCCGGAGTGGGAGCGGGTTTAATCGTACCCGGTATGGCGGCCGGGGCCGCCTTGGCTGCGGTCAGAACATCGGGCCAACCGTCGTCTCCAGCGTGGTACTTGATGTAGAGACCATCGGGCGTATTTCTCGATTGACTGTTGATACTGCGCGTTCGGCGCAAGCACAGATGCCCGGGCCGTGAACCAGATCGCATTGATCGGATCGGGTGCAACTTTCGGGTCGGGGGAGTGGGCCCGGCGTAGGCCAGGGCCAAGGGATAGACCACGCTGAAATCTTTCTGAAAGTCAGGGCTGCTATCGACGGCAGCACGCAAGTCCTTCCTCGCAGTCTCATAATCTTTATCGGTGAGGCCGGCGAGGCCGAGAGCAGCGTAGAAAACCCCGGCCATCTGATCCTTCATCTTCTGAAAATCCGCATCCGACGTGCCGGCGCGGCTTGGCAAATTTGGAGAGACCATCCAGTCCCATCTGCCCATATTTCTTAGCATCCGCCAGATCCTGCTTGGCATTGGGGTCGCCGCTCTGCGCCTTCAGGCGATCGATGTAGGCCAACAAGAACATTGCCCGCTCGTTACTGGGATCGGCTGCCACAAGTTTTGTAGCGGTGTCGACGGCTTTTTGCTGGTTGTTCGTCTGCTGATAGTCCTGCATAAGAGTTTGCAGGGCCGCAACCTTCATGATGCTAGTGGGATACTGCGTCAGAAACGCTTCGAGGCCGCTGATCTGTGCCGCCGGATCCTTCTGCCCGATGGCGCCCACGTACGCATTGTATTCGGCAGGGTCCTTGATCACCGGCGCCTGTGCTGCAGGTGCTGGTGACCCAGACGGTGGGGGAGTTGCTGTTTGACCCTGTGGGGGTTGCGCCGTGTCTTTTGCTGCCGCCAGTACAGCAACTCCAAGCACAACCGTCAGCAGAATCTTTTTCATCAGTATGGCTCCTTGGGCCTTCGAGGATTAACGATTCGTCCGAGATCGCAAAGACATCTCACCCTTCATTCGGGTTTGCCGGATTATAAGTACCTCTTGCTCCGAAGGCAAGCAACTTCCCAGCCACCCTCCGCGCTATTGTATAAGATGCGGAGGGGTTGCGTCTAGGAGGGTAGCGTCGAATTCTACACCTCGAAGTAATGATGAGCCGCGCAGCGCGTTTGTTCGCGGCTGGAGGGCATTTGCGATGAGCAAAGTTCAAGAGAATGCGGTTCATCCGCTGGGTGGGCAGGTGACAGTGGTTACCGGCGCGGGCCGGGGCATTGGCGCCGCCATCGCGCGCAAGTTGTCGAGTCTGGGGGCGACCGCCGTCCTGTGCGGACGCGGGCGCGAAGATCTCGAATCGTCTGCGCAAGCGATCACTCAGGCTGGAGGAAAGGCCGATGTGGTTCTCTGCGACGTGACCAGTCTTGAGTCGGTGGAGGCGGCGGCCAAGCGTGTCGAGGCTTCATTCGGACGCCTGGACATCCTGGTGAATAATGCTGGCGTCGGCGGATTCGGGGGCCCGTTGCACCGACTCCCGCCCGATGCCTGGGAGCAGATCCTGAACACCAACCTGCGCGGCGTGTTTTATACGACTCGCGCGTTCGCACCTATGATGATTCGCGCACGTTGGGGCCATATCATCAACATTTCTTCGTTAGCCGGAAAGAACGCGCTGCCGAACGGAGCGGCCTACGCCGCCTCAAAGTGGGGATTGAATGGATTAAGCTATTCCATCGCGGAAGAATTACGGAGCCACAACATCCGTGTCGCGGTGATCTGTCCGGGCTCAACCAATACCGACCTGAGCCCGCATGCCGGAAAAGACCACTCGAAGATGTTGCAACCGGAAGACGTGGCACATGCCGTAGCCATGCTGGTGACACAGGCTCCGCAGTCGTTCGTCAGCGAGCTACTTCTGCGGCCCACGCAGAAACCTTGAGCAAGACATAGCTTGCTACGTCTCTGCGTACGACATTTCGGAAGATGGCCGCGGAGGCCGCCGGGTGCGAGATCATTTCTTGAACAGATTCTCAAACGCTTGCCGCGCATCGTTGGGCCGCAGGCTGGCGGGCGTGGATGTTTCTTTTTCCCGAGTGACGCGAATTTCGTAGAACGTGCAATCGTTGCGGGCATCTTTCTTGGCGATACGCTCCTTCACCGGCTGCATGCACTCGAAGCGGCTTCCGGGATCGAAATACATGCACTGCTTGCAAGAATGCAGCTCGAAGCCGCACTTGGGACAGAGACCCGTGGGCGGGATCGCTTGCAGCAGCGTGCCGCATTGGGCGCAGCGCGAGACGGCGCGCGTGCCGGGCATATTCACCGGCTTTGGTCCCATGCTGTAGTCACGCCGGGCCGGCGGCACCGGCGCTGGTTTTTCTATGGACTCCTTGCGCGGTTTTTCTTCGCGGTCGCGGTCCTGATATCCATGCTGACGGTATTTAGCTGACACAGGAGCCTCCCAAGCACGTTGGCGTATTGTCTCGCCAGCGGCGCGCCAAGGCAAGTCTGAACCCGATTTTTTGTCGTTTCTATCGCGTACCCGGTACTCGCTACAATGAAAGCATGATCCACGAAATCTTTCCCGTTGGGCCGCTGCAGTGCAATTGCTCGATCATCGGCGATGAGGTCACGCACGAAGCCATGGTGATCGATCCCGGCGATGACATTGAGGACGTCCTCGCGCTGCTCCGCAAGCATAATCTGCAAGTCAAGCAGATCGTCATCACGCACGCCCACATCGATCATGTGGGAGGCGCGATGAAGCTGCGCGCCGCCACCGGAGCGCCCATCCTGCTCAACCAGAACGATTATGCCCTGCTCAAAATGCTCGATGTGCAGGCCGCCTGGATAGGCATGGCCGCACCCGGCGAGGTCGAGATCGACCAGAGCCTGAGCGCCGGCGATACAGTGAAAGCGGGGGCGCATGCCGCCAGCATTCTGCACACGCCGGGACACACCGAAGGCAGCATCTGCCTCTACTTCGCCTCCGAAAAAATGCTGATCGCGGGGGACACGTTGTTCGCCGGATCCATCGGCCGTACCGACTTGCCCGGCGGATCGATGCAGAAGATCATGCAGTCGCTGCATGGCACCGTGCTCGCCTTGCCCGACCAAACGGTGGTTGTTCCCGGCCACGGTCCGCTGACCACCATCGGAGAGGAACGGGAAAGCAATCCGTGGCTGAAGGGATAGAAAACTACAGCGCGCTCAAGAACTCCGTGATTTCCCGCGAATTCCAATCCACAGGTCCGATCAATTTGCGGCGTACTATACCCGTGCGGTCGATGACGTAGGTCTCGGGCCAGCCAAATGTGCCGTACATGGTGGGAGTCCTCTGCTCCGGGTCGCGAACGGTCAGCAGGTTGACGTTGCGCTCTTTGAGAAAGCGGTGATAGTAGTCGGGGTCGACATCTATACTTACTGCCAGGACGATCACGCCCTTCGCTCTCATCCTGCTCTGCATGGAAATCAAGGAAGGAAGTTCCTCCACACACGGAGGACACCAGGTGGCCCAGAAATTCAATAAGACTATGTTGCCGCGGAACTGGCTCAGCGTCACCTTGCGGTCGGAATCTTGCACGGTGAAATCGGGAGCCACGCTGCCAATGCGCGAGGGGCGCGAATTGCTATAGCAACCCGTCAGGAGAAACAGGAGCACCACCGAACAACTCGAGAGGAACGACCTCACAAGCTGATCATCCAACATCCGCTTTCTCGAAGTAAAGCGAATTGTTTCGCAGATCAAACTCATGAATCGTGATCAACGCCGTCCAGGAGCCGCTTGATTCCCTCGCTAAAATCATCCCGCGGGGCGATTAAGCTGATCACCAGATATCCGTCGCTGGGGAAGTCATAGAAGTGGCCGGGATGCACCAGCAGTGCTTTCTGCTGTAGCAGAGCAACCGCGAGATCCTCGTCGGTTTGCGTGACCGGCACGCGCACCGCCGCGTACCATCCGCCTTCCACGTGCAAGCGCTGACAAGTCTTTTGCTTGGCGAGTTGGCGGTCAAGCTCGGCCAGATTGCCGAGCACACGGTCGAGCAACTGCCGCTGAATGCTTTTCCGCTGATCAAGCAACTCGGGCGTCGCCCACTGGATCGGTGCGTTCATCGATAGAAACGTATCGGCGATTACTTCCAAGCGCGCCTGAGCCGCTTCAACTTCCTCCGCCGGGCCGCTGGTCGCGATCCACGCCACCTTCATCTGCGGCAGTGCGGAGATTTTAGAAACGCCGCTCAGTGTGAAGGTCAGCACGTCGTGATTCGAAGCAAAGCTTCGTCGCCCAAGTCGATCGAGCGCGTAGTCGAGAAAAACCTCATCGGCGATCAGCGCGAGTGCCGTATTCTCGGCAGAAGCGATTGAGCGATTCCAGTTCGTGCGGATGCACGTACGAACCCGTGGGGTTATTGGGATGAACCACCACCACGCCGCGAGTACGCGTTGTCACCATCTTCTGCATCGACGGAAAATCCATCTGCCAGCCGTGATCGTAGATCAGGGGATAAGGCGCGAGCCTGACGTCCTGCAAGTCGGCGAGAAATTCAAACAGGGGATAGCTTGGCTTCGGAACCAGCAGCTCATCGCCGGGATTACACAGCAATCGGAACACGAAGGAATAACCTTCGCTGGTGCTAGTGGTCAGCATCAGCCGCTCAGGATCCAGGCCGCGAACGTCGTGCTCGTGATAATAGGCCACCACCGCCTCGCGAGCGCCGACTAAACCCTTGGGCTGGGGATCGTAATCCATGGATCGCGGCGAGGCCAACGATTGAAGAATCAGCGGCACGTCGTAGCGCAGGCCGATCCGGGTTGGATTGGAGATGGTTAGATCGATCACGCGGGCGCCGCTCGATCTGCACTTCTTCGAGCGCCTCAGTCAGGCGATTGCGCGTGAGCTTCCAGTTGGTGCGGTCGGAGAACATCCTGAAAGAGCTTAACAAAACGCTTCTCAGGATTTTCCGAATGCCTCTTTGTTCACCACGTACGGCATCTTCGTAATATCGCCGCCGTAGTTCGCTTCGAGCACGTCGATCAACCCTTGGACGCACCGACCGGCCATGCCCTTGTTGGGATCGGTGGAGAGGCGGGTGATGCGCGCCGCGCTGGCAAAGTGCGGCATCAGGCGGCAGCGATCGGCGATCGCGGGATCGCGCAGCGGCGAATCGGCAGGCAGGGGTTCCTTTTCGAATACATCGAGCGCAGCCCCGGCGATCCAGTTCTCGCGCAGCGCTTTCACCAGCGCAGCTTCATCGATTACCGGCCCGCGCGAGTCGTTTACCAGAAAGGAGGTCGGCTTCATCAGCCGCAGCGTCTGCTCGTTGAACAGATGATAAGTGGGCGTCGTGCTTTCTCCCGGGACGCAACAGCGGCACGTGCACGCTGACGAAGTCAGCCTCGCGCAGGGCATCCTCGAAGCCGACATACTTGATCCAGTTCCTGTCTTTGGAAATGCCGCGGGCGTGGCGCAAATCCATTTCCTCTTGAATGGCCTTGATGTAGTCGTGATTCTCGTAAGCCGGGTCGTAGCACAGCATGTTCATGTCGAAGCCGGCGCACTTTTTGATCAGCGCCAGCCCAATGCGGCCGGTGCCGATAATCGCGATAGTTTTGCCCGTGACCTCGTCGCCCAGAAATGGCAGGTAAGGATGCCAGTATCCCCACTGGTTATCGCGCGTGAGATGCTCGGCAGGCCACATCTTGCGCGCGAGCATGCCCAGCATGAAGAAAGCGAACTCCGCGGTGGCCTCGGTGAGCACATCGGCGGTGTTGGTGAAAGGAATTTTATAGCGGTTGGCATCGGCGCGGTTGATGTTGTCGAATCCGACGGCATACTGGGCCACGACTTTCAGCGTACCTTTGCCGGCCTCGAACACATCGGCATCGATGGGATCCCGCAACGTAGTGATCAAGCCGTCGATGCCGGATTTGACCTTTTCGATGATCAGGCTCTTCGGCGGAGCTTCCGGTTGGGGATAGACTTCGACTTCGTAGCCGCGGCGGCGCAGCAGGTCAATCGCTTCTCCGATATCGCAGGTGGCAAAAACGCGGGATTGCTTGGTCATTAGTTCTCTCTGGTTGGCTGGCTTGCAGCTTCGACTCGGTCTCGCGCCTCACGCGCGATTGCAATTGGAGATAATATCACCGAGGCCCTCGGAGGATGCCGGTCACAGCCTGCGGCGCCCGCCTAAGAAGCGTCACCCCATGCATCCTGCAACTCCTTCAGATCTGCGATGGCCTCGGCAACGACATCCGACGGCATCTCGAAATGTTCGTGGATCGCGGCCACCACTGCGCTGGAATCTTGCAATGGATGCATCGCAGATTTGTCGCCGCGAGATTCTATCAGCGTATGGTTGTGGACCATGATCGAATGTCGGGGGTAGAAGCGAGCGAGCAGTATCGAATTGAGGAAGGTTGCGTCCGGCCGAAAGGAATCACTGATGACCCGGCGGAAGTCTTCAATCTTTTTCGCGGCCGGCTTGGCCAAATATCCGTGTTTCAACCTGCCGTCGCGATACAACTCCAACCGCGAACAACCGTTCGCATCCTGCGGCTTCAGTACATAGCGATCGCGGCCCAGTGCTACCACGTAATCTGATCTCAAGTCGCGCGGCAGCGGTAAAAGGAAAGGCGCGGCATACCCCATGTCCACGAGATACTCGCGCCCGCCCTCGGTTACCATACTCACCGCGTGAACATCTGGCGTCGCCATGTCGGCCGCGCACAACTTCACCTCGTATCCCAGACTGGCCAGCAGTGAGTAAAAATAGAAATTGTTGGTATAGCACGTGCCGCCAAAGTGGCACTGCTCGATGCCGTCGAGATACATGCGGACCGTCGGGAGATACGCCAAACCCAGCCGCTTTTTGTAATAAAGTTTGGAGATATTTTCGAACGGAACTCGGGTTACGTGCGCGGTGACCAACTCTGTAAGGGCCAGCAAGCTCGGGAGTTTTCTGGAGACACTCAGAATTTCCAGGTAGCGGGCGACAACGTCCGTATCCATGCGCGCACTTGCCTCGTCCAATTCCAACAGCGGGAAGGAGTTGGTTTCTCGTTCAACCGTCGCGCTACCGCATGCCCGCGTAGAAGAGATGCTCGCGCTCTTCGCTCTTCTCTTCGGCCCGCTTCTTCTTGAACGCCAACAACTCCAGCGCTTTGTGGGCGATATGCTCGGCGCTTACTTCGAACTCCTTGATCAATTCCCATGGCGCGCCCGAGTCGCCGAAGCGGTCTTTCACTCCGATGGCGCCGGTAATCACTGGCAGTCCGTAGAGCTCGGGACTCTCCGTTAGAATGGCGCTCACCCGCCACGCCAATGCTCCAATCTGGTGCTCTTCGGCCGTAACCACAGCGCCCGTCTCTTGGGCAGCGCGAATGATCGCTTCGGTATCGATCGGCTTGAGCGTATGCAGGTTTAGGACGCGGGTTTCGTAACCGTAGTCACGCTTCAAGATGTAGGCCGCGCGCATCGCCTCGGGGACCATTGGCCCGCAGGCAACGATGCTTAGATCTTCGCTCTCATTCTTGTAATTCGGAAGCCAGCTTCGTTTCGAAGGCCTCGGAAAAGTTGACCGCCTCCCTGCGCAGGCGAATTACGTTTGCCTTTCCGAACACAAAGGGCGTTTTTCAGTCTGTGACGACCGGTGTGGCCTCGCGGGCAAAGCGAATATATTTTGGGCCCACGTGCCGCAACAGCAGGTAATTCGTCGCCTTGCGAGTTTCGACGACGTCACATGGCACGACGACTGACATGTTGGGCAGGCCATCCATGGCGAACAGATCTTCCAGCGCCTGATGCGTGGCGCCGTCGGGGCCAACCGAGACCCCTCCATGGGCTCCGGCAATCAAGACGTTGAAATTCCCATAGCATACCGAGGTGCGGATCTGGTCCAGGTTGCGGGCTGCAGCGAACGTGGCGTAGGTCCCGAGCACCGGCAGCTTCCCTTCCTTGGCCAGTCCTGCCGCCGCCGAGGTTGCAGATTGTTCGGCGATTCCCATGCTGATCCAGCGTTTCTTGCGGTCGGGTGCGCAGTATAGAAATCGCTGATGGTGATTGACCCGGAAATATCCAGCCCAAGGCACACTACGCGCTCATCGTCGCCATTTTCGGCAAGAGACTGGCCAAAGCCTTTGCGCGTCGGCTCCATTTTGACCTTCATTGTGTCGGCCGCATTCCACCAGTAATCTTGGGTGAACTTTGGCATTCCAGAATCGAGCCTGCGTTCCACCTCTGCCTGATACCATTTCGCCGTGTCAAGCAGTTGCTTCACCGGGATGCGTTCGCTGAGGCCGAGTTCTTTTAACGCCTTATCCAGTTCCTCGCGGTTCGGCGCTTTGCCGTGCCAGCCGGCCTGATCCTGCATAAAGCTGACGCCTTTGCCCTTTAACTGTGTCGGCGAGAATGACGACCGGCTTGCCGACAACTTCCTTCGCCAGTTCGAGCGCGTCCACCACCTGATCCATGTCGTGGCCATCGATGCGCATCACGTTCCAGCCAAAGCTAGCGTACTTCGCCGCCAGCGGTTCGACCTCCATGACATCCTTCACCCAGCCATCAATCTGCAGGCGGTTGCAGTCGATGATGCCGATCAGGTTGTCGAGGTGGAAGTGTCCGGCTTCCATGGCGGCTTCCCAAATCTGTCCCTCTTGTTGTTCGCCGTCGCCCATCAGGCAAAAGACCTTGTGCTTCTGGTCATCGAGCTTTGCGGCCAGCGCCATGCCTACAGCGATGCTCAAACCCTGTCCCAGGGAACCGGTCGAGACCTCAACGCCGGGTAGCTTCAGCCAATGGGGATGGCCTTGGAAGGGAGATCCCAGCTTGCGCAGCGTCATAACGGCCTCGACCGGGCAAAAGCCAGCGACCGCAAGCCCAAGATATAGGCTGGGCGCTTTGTGCCCGGTCGACCAAATGATGCGGTCGCGCCCGGACCATAGGGGATGGTTGGGATCATGCGTCGCGACCTTGAGATAGAGCGCGGCGGTGATGTCCATGATGGAAAGCGTACCCCCGGCGTGACCCGAGCCCGCCGCGCACAGCGCGACTAAGTCATATCCTCGCATCAGGTTAGCGGCATCTTTGAGTTGCTCGATGGAATACTCCCGGATGATTCTGCCGGTGTTGGAATCTACGAGGGCCATGGCGTTCCCCTTTCCCCTGGGCGCCGGAAGGAAACACACGACGCTACGCAGAGGTTAAGCGGGAAAGGCGGGAAAGGCTGTAACGGAGATCACAACGCGGAGTGACGCGAAGCCCGGCTCTTATATCTTGTAAGCCTGCGAAATGGGTGTACAATTGCGGCTTTCCAATTCCATAAAGGTGCCACATGTCCACGTTGGGTCTTCGCCGAGTGTGGGGGTGTTTTTCCTGGATGTTTTCAAAGGCAGTTTTCGGAACATGGTTGGTGTTGTCATTGTCCTCTCTCTCGCTCGCCCAGACCACCGTTAGCCAAGGCAGTATTCAAGGAACGGTGACAGATCAGACGAACGCAGTCGTGCCGGGAGCGACCATCACGATCACGTCGTTCGCTACCGGGCAGGTCGTAACGGTCAAGACATCCTCGTCGGGCACCTACAACTCGGGCGGACTGCCGGTCGGCGATTACCAGGTTCGCGTGCAGGCCAAGGGCTTCAAGGCAGTGCAGCTAACCATCCCGGTCCAGATCACGGTGACGTCTTCTGGCAATGTAAAGCTCGAGGTTGGCCAGGAAACCACCACGGTCGAAGTGCAAGGCACTGCCATCGCCGTCAACACGGAGCAATCTTCCGTGCAAGGCGTGCTCAGTGGCGAACAGATCGATAACATGCCGGTCAACGGGCGCAGCTTCCTCGATCTCGCCCAGCTCGAGCCCGGCGTCCAGATGCAGGATGGAGGGAATTTCGATCCCACAAAAGTCGGCTATAACTCGCTTTCCGTCAACGGAGATTTCGGCCGCACTCCCCGCATCGAAGTGGACGGTCTCGACGTCAGCGACGAAACGGTTGGCACCACCACGCAGAACATCGCGTTGAGTTCGATTCAGGAATTCAACATTGGCCGTTCGTCGTTCGACATTTCGTCAGAGATTACCGGTACGGGCACGGTCAATGTGGCCACCCGATCCGGCACGAACATCCTTCATGGCCAGGGCTTCTACCAATTCCGCGACTACACTGCAGGCTTTGCTGATCTCCCCGGGGCCGTGAATTCGCAGTTCCAGCGCAACCAGTTTGGCGGGCGCATCGGCGGCGCGATCATCAAGAACAAGCTGTTTTTCTTTATTGATTCCGAACGTCTAAAGCAGGACAGCGCCGATTCGGTTGTTGCCGGCGCTCCCTTCCAGGCGCTCACGCAAGGCATTGACTCTCCCTTCAAGAGCTCGCAGGCCAGTGGGCGGCTCGACTGGCAGGCCCTGAAAAATGTCCGCGTGTTTTACAAGTTCGCCTACGATTGGAACTACTCGACCTCGTCTGCGTCCACCGGCTTTTCTTATTATGCCAATCGCGACTACGCTCCGACGCACGCCGTGGGTATCGACATCAGTCAGGGCAACTGGTCCCACAGCATCCGGCTCGGGTACTTCAAATTTCACAACCAGATCATCGGCGATACCAACTCGCAACCGTCTTCCATCAATCCCTTTCCTTTCGCCCAGATCGTATTTAACGACACTAGTCTCTATACCGGACCGAACTACCTGGCGCCGCAGCAGACATTCCAAAGCAACAAGCAGATTAAATACGATGCCAGCCGGGTTTGGGGCGCGCACATCATTCGCTTTGGAGCGACGGTTAACGGCATCGCCACCGGCGGTTTTGCTTCTTTCAACGGGCTCGCGCCGCAACTGAACTCCTATGTCAACGGCGCTTTCTTAAGCACGTCGACGGTCCAGACTTCGCCTTTTTATTCCTGCAATCTCCCCAACTTCGACGGCTGCGATACCAACATCGCAGACTATCCCTTGACCGGCGCTTACTTGGGCAATGGGCAAGGCTTCAGTACCGAATTGCCCGCGTTCGGCTATCCTGCCGGAGGGTTGTTCGACACACGCTTCGAGGCCTACGTCGGAGATTCCTGGAAGGTCAGGCCCAACCTCACTGTGAACTACGGACTGCGCTACATCCGCGACACCGGGCGTACCGACAGCGATCTGGCGCCTATCCCGTGCTCGGCCGTCACCCAGGCAACTTTGCAGGCTGGTTACCCGGGCTGTACGGGGAACCTTCTCGACCAATGGGGTCCCGGTCTGAGCAATCGCGTTCGACAGCCCAACCTGAACTTTGCCCCTCAAATTGGATTTGCGTGGGATCCCTGGCACGATGGAAAAACGTCGATCCGCGGGGGAGGAGGACTCTACTACGAGAACAACATCTTCAACAATGTCTCGTATGATCGCAGCAACAAGCTGGCCACGGGATTATTCAACCAGGTGGTGCCGCTTTTCTGCAGTGCAGGCAACGGCTACGGGCAGACATCGTTTCCGCTGCCAACAGGGGCCTCGGTCACTTCGATCGACGGCTACGACTTGGCCACGCAAGTTTGTTATCAACCTCTGGGCCCCAGCGCAGCGAACGCGGAAGGTGCAGCAAAAGCGGTCGCCGATTTGCAAGCGGAGTATGTCGCCGCAACTGCGGCGGTTGGCGCCACCGGACCAAACCCCAACTTCGTGGGCAATACTCTGAGCCTCGGCTACCCCTATTATCCTAATTTTCGCACCGCGCGTTCTTATCAAATGAACATCGGCATTGAGCGGCAACTCGCCAAGAACGGCGTGCTGACGGTGGACTATCTGCGCAACATCGGACTGCACTTCCAGGTGGGACTTGATGTAAACCACGTCGGCGACTCGCGGTACCTGAATGTAGCCGCCGCAAACAATGCTATTGCAAACACATTAGCGGCTTGCCAAGTGACCACCATTGACCAAGCCATTGCAGCTTGCCCGGGAATATACGGCCCAGGTGGCGGCGGGGCGAGCATCAACGATTTTGCCAATAACGGACTCGACTCCGGCAATGTCTATAATTCCGGTTATTCTGTCTACTATGACTGGGCGGGCTACGGCCTCACTCCCAGTACCGGTGCAGCCTTTGCGGGGGTAAATTCGGCTCTCGGCAATCTCTACATGAACTATCCCATAGGCCGTTCGGTTTATAACGGCTTGCAAGCCGAGTATCGGCAGCAAGTTAGCAATCCTTTCCGGGGCGTACGTGCGATTGATTTCCAGGTCAATTACACACTCTCCCGGTTCGTGAGCGATGCCGGCAGCGACCAGCATTTCACTGTAAACGGATGGGATTACCGCAACCCCACTGCCTTTAGCGGGCCCACAGCGGAAGACCGTACGCATCAGTTTAAGTTTGGCGGCACCTTCGACTTCGCCCACCACGGCCCGCGCCTCAGCTTGATTGGCGGCTTTGCTTCGCCTCAGCCGTCTGATCTTAGCTTACCGGTGTACACGAGCACGGGTGAAATCTTCCGTTCAGACCTGACGGGCGACGGGACGGTTGGCGACTTCCTGAATTCTGCCGGAGGAAACGTCGGCCATCCCGGGACATTCATGCGCTCGGTTTCACCCCATAACCTGAACGCCTACCTCCAGAACTTCAACAATACCTACGGTAATGGGAGTACGCTCACGCCGGCGGGCCAGGCTTTGGCCACGGCTGGTCTATTCACGCAATCGGAATTAGTCCAATTGGGCGCGGTGATCGCCGCGGTCCCGCTTGCGCCCGCCAACAATGCCGGGAACGGCTACTATAAGGACATCGATACGGTGCTGAGCTGGCCCTTCAAACTGCGAGAACGCTTAACCATCTTGCCCAGCGTTTCGTTCTTCAATGTTTTCAACTTCTCGAACCTCGGACCTCTGGGCGGCGCGTCTTTCGCCAGCATAACCTCCACTGGACTGGCTGCCGGTCCGGGCAGCATCAACGGTACAGTCGCTGGCGTTAACCCCGGCTCCAACACAGTCCGAATCGGCCGCGGTTCCGGTGTATTCGCAGTCGGCGCCCCGCGCGAAACCGAATTCGGTTTGCGCTTTGACTTCTAGGCAAATAGTTAGGTTAGCGCTCGATACGTCGAGTTCGGCATCATCAGGTGTACACTACCGGGGCCCACTTGTACAAAAATGCGGGGCCTGGCTAAATCACGGAGAATGAAAAACATGAAGAAGAAACTGTTAAGAGTTTGTGCAGGGCTGTGCGTGCTTGGGATGTCAGTCGTTTGCGCATTGCCAGCAGGCGCGCAGATGTCCGATATGAAAGACAAACCGCCGATGTACTCCTACGTCTCGTTCTGGAATATCCCCCGCGCACAGTGGGGAGAAATGGCGAAAGCCGATGCTGGGGACCAGCAACTACTGCAGAAGGCGCTCGCCAGCGGAACCCTGGTGGGATATGGCAACGACGTAAATCTGGTGCACCAGCCCGATGGCGAGACTCATGACGAGTGGTGGTCGGCGACTTCCTTGGCGGGGGTGCTGAACGTGCTCGATCAATTCTACAAATCCGGCAGTGCCACCCAGGGTGTTCTGACCACCGCCACGAAACACTGGGACAGCATTTTCGTGAGCCGACATTACAACTACCATTCCGGATCGTGGAAGGATATATACACCTATGGATCGTCCTATAAATTAAAGCCGAACGCCGACGACGACTCCATAGAGATTCTAAGCAAGAACGTCATCGTGCCACTGTTGGAGAAAATGCTCGCTGACGGCACAATTCACGAATACGAAATCGACACCGAAGCGGTGCACACGCAAGCGCCCGGCACCTTTTGGATTTTTTACCTCGCGGCGAACGCGGAAGGCATCGACAAGGTCAACGCCGCGATCCGCGAGTCGTTAAGGACGAACCCATTGATCGGTCCGGCATTCGATTCCATGTCGGACTTCAGTGAGCACCGTGACTTTCTAGCACGCACCAACGCCGCGTACAAATAAGGTCCTCGTTTTTCTTCTGGTCCGCGAGCGCACCGATTTTTGTATCGCCGCTCGCGGACCGGCTTATAGTTCGCCCCGGGGCTCCTACTTTTTTGGCTTCTTGGAGCGGCGGGCAGCAACACGCTCGTGCCTTTTGGCGGTTCGGAGGAGGGTTTTGGTACCTTGGGTGATACCTTCGACCAAAGAGTCCATTTCTTTCGACCAACGGGCGTACGCGGCTTTTCTGGCTGAATCGATGCGTTGTTGTTCGGTCAATTTCCTGGCGCGAGCCGCGCCGCCTTTTTTCCCCAGCTTGGACAAATAGTCCCTGATGTCGTCCACGGGTGCTAGGTTAACATGGCGCGGCGCAAGGTATGCGTAGCCGCCTCGCATCTCTTTACAAACAAGCCAAATCGAAGGCTTGACAATGCGTGTCCGCCACGCATACGATCACCCCATAATGGTGGGAGAGCCTCATGAACATCGACCAGCGCCTGGAAAGGTTGACGGAGCGGCATGAAGCCCTCACGCAAAGCGTGGAAATGCTCACCAGCGACGTGCGGGAGCTTCGCAGCATAGTGAGCGCAATCGCCGGGGACATGCGTGAACTGCAAGGCGTCGTGAAGAATCTCGCCTCGTACACGCGGGACATCGCGCAAGGAACGGCGCGTTTGCTGCGTACCGCCGAAGCGCACGAACAGCGCATCAGCGATTTGGAAGATAACCAGGCTCAGCAGTAGCTGTTGGTCGGGCGCACGTATCGCAAGCACGAACGCACTTCAAACTGCACAGCATGGCTGTCCCCGTTGCTTCCCTGTCCCCGGACAAGTGATAGACGCCAATCAATCAGGAACTGGATCTGAAGCAACTTTGAGCACGTTCCGAATTCCGCAACCGATTCCAATTTTCTGTATCTAACCATCTCGACCAGGGAAAACGGAAGGCGCAACTCTTTGTTTACCCAGGGAGCCGAGGCCGAGCATGCCCAAGCCAATCTTGCTGAGCGTAGATGACGATTCCGATGTTTTACGGGCGATCGAGCGCGATCTTCGCTCGCAATACGGCGCGGAGTACCGGGTGATCGGCAGCGATTCGCCCGAGGGAGCTCTCGATCTGCTGAAGCAGTTAAAGCTTCGCAATGACAGCGTGGCACTGCTTTTGGCCGACCAGCGCATGCCACGCATGGACGGCGTAGAGTTTTTGCAGCAGGCGATGGGAATCTTTCCCACCGCGAAGCGGGCCTTGCTCACGGCATATGCGGACACGAACGCGGCGATCAGCGCCATTAACCAGGCCAGCATCAACTTTTTTTTCCTGAAGCCGTGGGATCCTCCCACGGAACACCTTTATCCGCAACTCGATGACTTGCTCGATGACTGGCAGGCCTCCTATCGTCCGACATTTCAAGGCATCCGGGTGTTGGGCACACGCTGGTCGCCGAAATGCTACGAGTTGCGGGACTTTCTGGCGCGCAACCGCGTCCCTTATGAGTGGACTGATGTCGAGCTTACTGCCAATGATCCGGAAACCAAGCGCCTGCTGGAAGCTCTGGGTCCGGAAGCGGCGAATCTTCCTGTAGTGCTTTTCCCCGACGGAACGAAGCTGCTGGAGGGTATTCCCGCGGACGTCGCACAAAAAGTGGGACTGCGGACGCGCGCGCAAACCAACTTCTACGATTTGGCGATTGTGGGTGGAGGACCGGCCGGTTTGGCGGCCGCGGTTTATGGAGCCTCCGAAGGATTGCACACGGTTATGATTGAACGGGAAGCGCCGGGCGGGCAGGCTGGTATGAGTTCCCGCATCGAGAACTATCTGGGATTCCCGACCGGACTCAGCGGCGCAGATCTGGCCCGGCGCGCGGTGGTGCAAGCCCAGCGCTTCGGAGTGGAGATTCTGGCGCAGGAAGTTGTTGGCGCGCGCACGGAAGGACCCTACCGAATTATCAAGTTGGCGGATGGAAACGAAATCTCCTGTCACGCGCTGATGATCGCGACTGGAGTGCAGTGGAGGCGGCTGGAGGCTCCGGGCGTCGACAGGCTGCAAGGCGCGGGAATTTACTATGGCGGAGGCGCTACCGAGGCTCTCGCCTGTAAGGGTGAGACTGTCTACGTCGTCGGCGGCGCGAACTCGGCGGGTCAGGCGGCCATGAACTTTGCGAAATACGCGGAGCGCGTCATTATTCTGGTGCGCGGCGAATCGCTCGCCAGCACCATGTCGCAATACCTGATCGACCAGATTAAAGTGACGCCTAACATCCAGCTGTGGACCCATGCCACGGTGGCCGAGGCGCATGGCGAAACTCGTCTGGAAGAAATATCGGTGCTGTGCTCCGATACCGGTAAGATCGAGCGCGTCCCAGCGAGCTCGATGTTTATCTTCATTGGAGCGTTGCCTCGGACGGATTGGCTGGCGAGTGTGGTCGAGCGCGATGAGCGTGGTTTCCTGTTGACTGGCCCTGATCTTATACGCGACGAGCAACGTACAAAGGGATGGATGCCGGACCGGGATCCGTTCCTGCTGGAGACGAACGTTCCCGGCATTTTTGCCGTGGGCGATGTACGCCACGGTTCCATCAAGCGCGTGGCTTCCGGAGTCGGTGAAGGATCAGTGGCAGTGCAATTCATCCATCAGTATCTGAGCAAGGTATAAATGGTCGAGAAATCCCAACTACTTCGCGTCCCCGTTTTCGCCGATTTGCCGGACGATCAACTGGACTGGTTCATAAGCCAATCGCAAGAGATGAATCTGAAAGCGGGTGATGTCTACGCCCGCCAAGGCGATCCAGCCGATGCCATGTTTGTCATTCTTGAAGGGCAACTTCAAGGTCGCGGCGAACGCAACGGCGAAACCTTCATCTTTGATCTGGAGCCGGGCGACGTTACCGGAATGCTGCCTTTTTCGAGGATGAAGAAGTTTACCGTCAGTGGGCGAGCCTTGGCGGACAGCCACGCCATGCGCTTTCCGGCGTCGCTGTTTCCGGATCTCGTGCACAAAATGCCGGAACTGACCCAGCGGCTCGTCGGCCTGATGTCTGACCGGATCCGCGAAGTAACACGCCTGGAACAACAGCAAGACCGCTTGGCTTCTTTGGGAAAACTTTCAGCGGGGCTGGCGCATGAGCTTAACAATCCGGCTTCGGCTGCGAAGCGCGCTGCCAGCCAATTGCGCCACATGTTAACCAAGATCAGGAACGCCAGTCTCGAGCTGGGAAAGCGTGATCTGACGCCGGCCCAAAAGGCGGAGATCGAAAAACTGGAAGCTTCGTTTACGCAGTCGGATGTGGTTCCACCCGATCCGCTGACCCAGAGCGACCTGGAAGAGCAGATTGATTCTCTGCTGCGCAGTCATGGGCAGAACGATTTGTGGATGCTGGCGGCCGGCCTGGCGAAGCGCAACATCAAGCCGGAGGTGGTCGAATCGCTGTTCTCAAATCTCGACCCTGGGACCGCTCGAGCCGCTCTGGTCAGGATCTCAGCATCGGTCGAAATCGCGAGCCTGCTCCATGAAATCGAGAGCAGCACCTCGCGGATTTCGGATTTGGTGGGCGCAATCAAGGAATACACCCACATGGACCAATCGCCGGTGCAAAATGTCGACGTGGTAAAGAGCCTCGAAACCACGCTTACGATCTTGAATCATAAGCTGAAACAAGGAGTGGTGGTGAAGCGCGATTATCAGCGCATTCCGCTGCTGGTGAATTCGTTTGGCAGCGAACTCAACCAGGTCTGGACGAACCTTATCGACAACGCAATTGACGCGAT
Organism: uncultured Acidobacteriaceae bacterium; assembly: GCA_963702775.1. Taxonomy (GTDB): domain Bacteria; phylum Acidobacteriota; class Terriglobia; order Terriglobales; family Acidobacteriaceae; genus Sulfotelmatobacter. Next base: position 1,312,411 of record CAVPDX010000004.1, on the reverse strand, counting down.
GCACGGAAAAGGCGAGCTTCGCGTCCGAACTTATCGCGACGACGATTGCGTCGTGGTTGAGATTGGAGATAACGGTCCGGGAATTCCCGAAGAAGTGCTGCCACATATCTTCGAGCCTTTTTTTACAACCAAGGGAGTGGGAGAAGGCACGGGCCTTGGATTAGATACCGTCCAGCGCATTGTGAAGAAGCACCGCGGAAATATTCAGGTTAATTCCAAACCCGGCGACACGCGTTTTCAGGTCTGGCTGCCGCTGGCAGGGCCTCCTACCTAGTGCGTCGCCGCGCCTGAAGGCAGGGAGCCATGCGCCAGGCTACAGATTCTGCTTCGTCCATTGGTCGATGCGGGTGAGTGCCTCTTGCAGGTTCTCCAGCGAATTGGCCACGCTAAAGCGCAGATAACCCTCGCCGAATGCACCAAATGACGTGCCGGAAAGCGCCGCCACTCCGGCTTGCTCAAGGAGAGCGTCGGCCAGCGGCTTCGACTTCCATCCCGTCTTCGTGATGTTGGGGAAAACATAGAACGCGCCCTTGCGGCATGCGGCAGGAAAAACCCTTGATCTTATTCAGGCCCGCCACGAAGACGTCGCGACGGCGCTTGAATTCGGCGCACATGTGATCGACGGAACTCTGATCTCCACGCAGCGCCTCGATGCCCGCGATCTGGGTGAAACTGGCGGTGCAGGAGTTGGAGTTCGTCATCAGCCGCGTGATGTGCGCCGCAAGATCGGCGCGCATTACACCGTAACCCATACGCCAGCCTGTCATGGCATAGGTTTTCGAGAAACCATCCAACAGAATAGTTCTCTCCTGCATACCGGGCACGGACATGATGGAGAAATGTTCGCCTTCAAAAAGCAGCCGGCTGTAAATCTCATCCGACAACACCAGGATGTTGCGGTCGCCGATGACCCGGGCGACCTGCTCAACGTCTCTGCGCTGCATCACGCCGCCGGTGGGGTTCTGGGGAGAATTCAGAATAATCAGTTTCGTGCGGTCGGTAATGAGGGCTGCCAGTTCGTCCACATCGAGCGAGAAATCGTGTTCCTCGCGCAGCTGGATCGGAATCGCCCGTCCACCAACGTAGTTGATCATTGACTCATAAATTGGGAAGCCAGGGTTGGGATAAATCACCTCATCTTCTTCATTGATTAAGGTAAGGATCGTGAAGAAAATAATTGGCTTACCTCCAGGAACTACTACGACCTCTTCGGGGGTAACTTTCACGCCGCGGGTGCGGCTTACGTAGTCGGCGATGGTCTGGCGCAGTTCGGGCAACCCGGCGGAGGGACCGTAGTGTGTCCACCCTTTGTGCAGCGCGTCGACAGCGGCTTCGACCACATTGGCGGGAGTATCGAAATCGGGTTCGCCGATTTCAAGGTGAATGATGCTCTTGCCCTGGCGCTCGAGAGCCCGGGCCTTATTCAGAACTTCAAAAGCAGTCTCGGTGCCCAGCCGCGACATGCGGCGGGCCAGTTGCAACTCATATTGGGTAGTTTGTGTCATGATGACGCTCCTGAATAAGCCAAACGGCACATTATACGCCTAGAAAACCGGGCATTTCTGCGATAGGCACTTGGGACCAACTCGCTTCTATAATGAGCGCCAGCCGGAGCACTCGATGACCACATACCTTCATGAACTCTACGCACATCAGGAATGGGCGGATGCCGAGCATTGGCGTGCGTTCGAGGCCTTCCCTGCCGCTTTGGCGGATCGGGCGATCCGCGAGCGTCTACATCACATTCATCTGGTGCAGTCGGCATTTCTGTGGGTGACGGGGCCGCGGACGGCGCAATTCGTGATCACAAAGGCTGAAGATTATCCGGATATGGCCGACCTGAAGATGTTTGCGCGGAAGTATCATTCGGAAATGGCCGCTGTGCTTGGCGCAATCGACGACGGTCAGCTGGCAAAGATCATTGAGGTACCATGGTTTCAGCCTCCTTTGAAGATCAGCGTGCGGCATGCTTTGACGCAAGCGGCGATGCACAGCCACTACCATCGGGGCAGAATGCGACACGGCTGCGCGAACTGGGAGGCGTGCCTCCTGGCACGGACCTCATTGAGTGGCTGCGACAAGAGCAGCCTGTGGCAAGGTGGGAGTGAGCGGACGCGGAAGTGCCTCAGCGCCTGAAGGCGGATTGAGTAACGGCGGGCTTACGGCGCGCTTGAAAGCGTGCCCTGATACGAACCGCTTTAGCGTGCTCATACGGATCGACTCGGCGACTAGCTGTCCGCGTGGCAACTTTGCTTTGTAATCCGTCTAAAGATTTCGCTATCTGTAGTTTCTATTGTTTTTCCGTCTTCCGCTCCTCAGCCCTACAAATTTTCTAAGCTTGGAAGTGATCACTCCCACTACGGGCGGCAGCCCCGAGCTATTCGGGGTAGCTTGCCTGAAACGCGCCCTGATTAGATGCCCCAACTGTCCCACGCTCGCGTGGGGTGGTTGCGGGGGCCGTGAGTTTCCTAGGACTAGGCACGGCTAACATCCAGCGCTTGCAATTCTGAGACTACGGAGGTGAGGCCGTGTAGGGCAAGGATAGATGTCACAAGCGGAGCGATTTTTTCTGTGGAAAACTTTTCTGCGGCCGGTACATCCTTGGGCGATGCTCAGCGCCGGCGCGCGCGAATCGCCCAGGCGCGTGCGGGCAGTTCGATCACTCCCTGGGGGCTTACCGGCAGCGCCGCTTTCAGACGCTGGCGAATCGCAGTCTGAGTGTTCTTGTCGCGCGTCGCAAGATAGTTCGGCGCCGAACCCTGTCCGGTCAGGAGTGGGTTCCAGTAATCGTCAAAGCTGCTGAAGCGCGTTACTACTTCGAGGGCGTGTACGTTCAAATCTTCGAGCGGCGCTTGTTCGAACAGGCCTTGCAGTCCTTCTGGCGTACACATTGGGAAACGGCGGGCCTGGTCGAAGGAGGCCGCTTCCGAATCGATCGCGATAGCCGCATTCCAAAACTCGCGCAGGAATCTCGCTCCGTGCGCATAGTCCCACACGTAAGCAGCGACCGTGCCATCCGGACGGACCACGCGGCAGAATTCCTGCAGGCCAAGGACCGCGTCTGGAATGTAGTTCAACCCCAGCCCGCATAGCGCAACGTCGAAGCTGGCATCGGCGAACGGTAGGGCCATGGCACTCGCGATTTCGAAAGTGACATCGGGCCGGGCGAGACGCTGGCGCGCGAAGCTTATCTGCTGCGGAGAAACATCGACGCCGACCATGCCGGCTGGGGCGTTGCATTCGATTACGGCTTCCGTGATAACGCCGCTGCCACAGCACACATCAAGCCATCGCAGGCCTGCGGGAACGTGCAGCCACTTTAGGAATTCATGAGCCAGCAGCCGGCTCCAGCGGCCCATCCATTGATCGTAGTGCGAGCCTGAAGTCCAGCGATCCATGGTCACAGATTTATTCTCCACGCGATTCGTATGGGATAGATGTTACCGCTGCAGTCGATTGAAGCGCGAATTAGGGATTCGGAAGCTATTCCGAAACGCTGTGTTCTTCGTTCTGCGAGCGCAGAACGCGGTCGACGGAGTAGGGTGCGCGGCGGCGGGGTTCGTGGTAGTGGCGGACCTGCATCTCGCCGAGCAGGCCGATGGCCAACAGATTTAATCCGCCGAGCAGCAGACCCAGAGCCAGCATCATCAGCGGCCCATGCGAAGCCATGACGGGAACGTGGCGGATGAATTTTTCCAGCCCCAGCCATGCCACAACGGCGCTGCCGCCGAACAGGCTAAGCAAGCCGAAGGTGCCAAAAAAATGCAGCGGACGGGAAAGGTAGCGCAATAAAAAGCGAATAGTGATGAGATCGAAGACTACGCGGAAGGTGCGGGAGATGCCGTAGTGCGACGCGCCGTGCTCGCGGTTCACATTGCGGATGGGCACTTCGCAAATCGACGCGCCATACCATGACGCGAGCGCCGGGATGAAGCGATGCAACTCGCCGTAAAGCGGCACTTGCTCGAGAACGTCGCGTCGATAGGCTTTAAAGGTCGTGCCGAAGTCGTGAATCTCGACGCCGCTCAGCTTGGCCATGATCCAGTTTGCCATGCGGGAGGGGATACGGCGCATCCAGAAATTATCGACGCGGACTTTGCGCCAGCCGCTGACGATGTCGTAGCCCGCGGCAATCTTCTCGAGAAACAGCGGGATGTCGGCGGGATCGTGTTGCAGATCGCCATCCATGGCGATAATGTACTCGCCACGGGCGTGGTCGAAACCGGCGGCCAGTCCTGCAGTTTGACCGAAGTTGCGACGCAGCTTGACCACCGTGACACGGCTATCCACGGCTGCAATCTCCCGCAGCATGGCGAACGTGTGGTCGTTGGAACCATCATCGACGAGCACGATTTCGAAGGTTTCGCCCGCGAGCTCCATCACCGCTTTCAGCCGGTCGTAGAGATCGGTGACGTTCTCCTGCTCGTTGTGCAGAGGGACGACGATGGAATATTTGGGCACAGTCTTTTGATTATAGACCTAAAAGCAGCTTCCAGTTCGAGCTTCCGGTTCTGAGTTAGGTACGTTGGTCCGGGAAGCGCGCGGCATTTTTGTAACGAAAGATTGACAGTCCAGCCAGCGGAACAATGCTCCGGCGGCGCAAATGTATAATTTATTAAGACAATCGCACGCTCCTGCCATGCTCTGGACCCCGCTCATTCAGTAGTCCTGGTTGGAACCTTTAGTTTCTGTGGAGCAGTTTCTGTGAAATCAAATCTCTCCCTCTTCTGCGTGACCGCATTCGGATCGCTGTGTCTCATCGGCTTGCTGGCTGGCTGTGGAGGATCGTCCAGTCCCGCCGTCTCCACTCCGACGGGATCCATTCCACCAACCAGTACCACCCTGCAGGCCGAGACAGGCAACAACACCAGCGCAGCGAATTCCTTTGCCGGGTTAAGCAACGGGGACGCTCCCGCCCGCAATGTCAGCAAACTTCCGGTCGCGTCTCTGCTCTACAGGGGAGCCACGACCAAGATCTACGCCCACTGGCTTGGTTGGTTCGGTCAGTCCAGTCACATTAATGTCGGCTACGTTTCGGACTCGGCCACGCAGGTCCAGGCGCAGGTGCAGGACATGATGAGCCGGGGCATCTCGGGGGCCATTGCCGATTGGCACGGCGTCGCCGACACCTCGCTCGAAGCCGCGACCCAGTTGCTCAAGAGCCAGGCCGAGGCCAGTTCCGGCCAATTCCAGTTTGCCATCGGGGAAGACAAAGCCTCTCTGGGCGCGGCAGCGGTCGCCAATGGATGCAACGTGACCGATCAACTGATCTCGGACTTAACTTACATCGCGTCGCAATATGAATCGTCGCCGGCGTACATGACCGTGAATGGCCGACCGGTGGTGTACTTTTTTGGAGTGGACGCTTATTACATCGATTGGCCGCAGGTGCTGGCCTCTGTGCCCGGTAATCCCCTGGTGATGCTGGAAGGGACCACAGGCTTCACCACGAGCACTGCAAACGGAGGATATTCCTGGGTGTACATCAACCAGGATTCGCCCTTCAATCCGGAACTCAATTTACAGGACTCGTTTCTTCAGGCGGCGCAGCAGAATCCGCAAGACCTCGTGGTTGCCGCCGCTTTCAAGGGTTTCGACGACTCGGCGGCGGCTTGGACAACGAATCGCCTCATCGATCAGGACTGCGGCCAGACGTGGCTGCAGAGCTTCAGTGAAGTGGGAAAATTCTATTCCAGCAGCAACCAGCTACCTGCTTTGCAGATCGTAACCTGGAACGACTATGAGGAAGGAACGAGCATCGAGACCGGCATCGACAACTGCGTGTACCTGGTTCCCTCACAAGCCGGGAGCACCATCAGTTGGCAAGTCAATGGCAATGAGAACACGATTGACCATTACACAGTGTTCCTGAGCACGGATGGCCAAAACCTGTCGAATCTGGTAGATGTTCCGAACGGCACGCACTCCGTTGATCTGAGCCAAACCAATCTCTCTGCGTCAACCACTTACTTCGTATTCGTGAAAGCCGTGGGCGTGCCCAGCATGCAGAACCAGATGTCGCCAGCCATCGCTTACCGCCCTGGCGACAAGCCGCCTTCCGCATCACTTTCGATATCGCAGGGCAACGGACTTACCTATACCGCTTCAACCTCGGGATCGACCGGCAGTGTCGCGAAATCTGTAATTGATTTCGGGGACGGCACGGTCGTCAACGGAGCATCGGGATCGCACACATACGCAAGCGTCGGAACGTACCTGATCACGGCCACGGTCTCAGACTCGGCGGGTGCGTCTTCGGTGGCAGTTCAACAAATTTCGGCGAAACCCTCGTCCAGCGGCGTTACGATCAGCTCACCTGGCAACAACGCAACGGTAAACTGGCCGACGCCGGTCGTCGCTTCGGCTAACTCCGGGAGTGCGGTTTCGGCTATGCAGGTGCTCATTGACGGCACTCTGGCCTACGCCACACATGGGGACACGATCAATACGAGCCTGAAAGTTAATACCGGCACACATCAGATTTCGGTGCAGTCGCTCGACGCCTCGGGCAATGCCATGGCCACGGCATCTTTGACGGTGGATGCCGAGCCAAACGACATTCCGCCCATCGCAAAGATTACCCTGACTGCGATGCCGAGTATCTCGCCTACAACTGTCCTCGCCTGCACCGCGGAATCTTCCAGCCCGAGTGGATTCATCAACGGCGGCCAGTTCAGCTACTCCAATGGAGTCAAAAGCCCTCTCGAAACGTTCCCCGCACCCGGGACTTACACGGCTACAGCGACAGTGATCGACAATTACGGCGCGACCAACACCACGTCTACGACATTCAACATAGCGGGCGGCGTACTTTCAGACGCGATAGATTCGATCGGCGCCAATCAGCAGCGAGAACAGCAGAAAATACCGGCGGAGCCAGTGCCTCCGCCGCAACAATAATAATAGCCTCGCGCGTCGGGAGGCAGTAACCGCGATTCGCCGTTTCAGCGAATCTTTGCTAGGCCTGGTCTTTGAGCTTTAGTTTTGCCTTGTTTTCTTCCATAAACTTCTTCAGATCTTCGGCCGCTCCGAGCAAGCGGTTCCATTGCTCGTAGTAGAGCGTAACCGGGAAGCGGCCGAGTCCGTAGACGCTGACGCCACCTTTTTCGCCGACCTTGAAGATCAAGTCGCCGCTGCGCTTCTTGGTCTCGACCTCTTTTTCCAACTGGGATAGACGGGCTTTAAGTTCTTCGTATGTGGGTTCGGACATGCCTTCCTCGCTTCTCTGAAATTTTCAAGCGCATACTGCCCCGGCGTAGTAGGTCCGCGATGCCCCCCACGACAGCCGCCGGAGCCTGCCCTAAGCTTGCCGAAGGGGACAGGCGCGCTACTATAACACTCCCCTCTATAGTAACTGCCCGGCGTTGCCTCAAACGAGACAACCGATATAAGCTATTGAGAATCTAGCCCAATGCAGGAACGAATGCGGTTTACTTGTCGATGGTTGACGTGGCTCTGCTTGTCCCTGATGTTGTGGACGGCGGTGGTGGAGTCTACCCACAATCATGCCAGCCAGAGTGAATCGGCTTCCTGCTCCATCTGCGTGGTGGCACATAGCTCCACGCCCACGGCGAGTTGCAGTTACGCGCGGCCGGTCTTTGAAGCGGTCGGACTGCTGCAAGAAGAAGCGGTCATCGCGAAGGCCCGGCTCAGCGTTTTCGACTTGGGCATTCGCGGTCCTCCTGCCTTTTAGGCATTCCTGAACATGGAAGCTCCGGCGTGCGCGCCGGCCAGTCCGTTTCTCTAGACTTTGTCCAGGAGGACTCATGCTTACTTCATGCAAGCAGTTAGTCGTCGCTGTTGCTGCCGTATTGCTCTGTCTGGCCAGTAGTTTCGCTTACGCTCAGTCGGGCGGGAGTTCCGGAACTATTAGCGGCACGGTCTTAGATCCTACCGGCGCCGTTGTGCCGAATGCGACCGTGGAGATTCACAACCCGGTGAGCCACTTTGACCGCTCAACCACCACGGATAAATCAGGGAATTTCAGTTTCCCGAACGTTCCCTTCAATCCGTATCACATGGGCGTGACCGCTCAGGGATTCGTTCAAAGCTCGCAGGATGTGGAGGTCCGTTCCGTGGTGCCTCTCAACGTTAAAGTCAGTCTCCAAGTATCGGGTTCCATTACGTCGGTGACGGTGGAGGCTGGAGCCGCTGACTTGCTGGAGAACGACCCAACCTTCCACTCCGACATCGACAAAAGCTATTTCGACAAGCTTCCCTTGGAAAGCACGACGTCGGGACTGAGCTCGCTGGTTACGCTCTCAACGCCGGGAATCGCGGCCGATTCCAATGGTCTGTTCCATGGACTGGGCGACCACGCGGAGAATTCGTTCTCCGTCGATGGGCAGCCGATTACCGATCAGCAAAGCAAGGTCTTCTCCAACCAGCTTCCCGTCGATTCGATCGAATCGATGGAAGTAATCTCGGGTGCGCCGCCGGCGGAATATGGAGGCAAAACCAGCGTTGTGATTGTTGCGACAACACGCTCAGGGCAGGGCGTAACAACTCCCCACGGCAGTGTGACCACTTCCTACGGATCATTTGGGACGTCCAATTTGGCGGCCGATCTCGCCTACGGTGGCAAGAACTGGGGAAACTTCATTTCGGTGGGCGGTTTGAACACGGGCCGGTTCCTGGATCCGCCGGAATTCACTGTGCTTCATGACAAAGGAAATGAAGAAAATCTGTTCGACCGCGTGGATTATCAGCTCACGACGGGCGACTCGATTCACCTGAACGTCGGCTACAGCCGGAGTTGGTTCCAGACGCCGAACTCATACGATGCCCAGAACGCAACGCCCTGGAGCGGACTGAACGGAGTTCTTCCGGTGGAGGAGGACTATGGGGGCGTAGTTCTCATGGGTAATCCCACTGGTTTCACGCCCGGTGCCACGGTCGGGGCAAATGATCAGCGCTCCAAAATTGGAACGTTTAACTTTGCCCCTTCCTGGACGCATGTGGTGAATACCCACTCCGTATTTACACTGGGGGTATTCGTGCGCCGCGACGACTACAACTACTACGCCAGCAGCGACCCATTTGCGGACCTTGGGCCACCGGGCCTCCAGAGGGAATCCGTGGGTCAGAATCGCTCGCTCACCAACGCCGGGCTGCGATCTGATCTCTCCTATGTAAAAGGGATTCACGAAGTCAAGGCCGGAGTCGTCTACCAGCAAACGTTCCTCAACGAAAACGATACGGTCGGGATCGTCGACCCGATTTACAATGCTCCTTGCCTGACAGTAGCCACGGCTGCGGATCCGAACATTCCCGTCCCTGGATTCACCGATCCCTCGCAGTGCGCCGGCTTCGGCTTCGCGCCAAACGTAGCCGACCCAACGAGCCCGTACTTTAATGCCAACGCACCCAATTCAACGTTTTACCCCGCCTTCAATCCAACCCTGTTCCCTCACGACTTAACCCGTGGCGGAAGCTTGTACCCCTTCACTGGCCACACCGACGTGAAGGAACTGGCTCTGTATATACGCGACAACATCACCAAAGGAAACTGGTCTTTGAACCTCGGCTTACGCGGAGATCTCTACAACGGTCTTTCCAGCGCGAGTCAGGTAGAACCTCGGGTCGGGGTCGCTTACAATATCAAGAAGACCAACACGATTCTGCGTGCGTCCTACGCGCGCACATTGGAGTCTCCTTTCAATGAAAACCTGGTACTCTCCAGCATCGGCTGCGAGGACGCTGTTCTAGCTCCGCTGCTTGCGTGTACCGGTCTGTCGAGCGGCGCCTTAAGTCCCGGCTTTCGCAATGAATTCCACGCCGGTATCGAGCAGGCTTTCGGGAAATACCTGGTCTTTTCCGGCGAATGGATTTCGAAATACACGCACAATGGCTATGATTTCAGCGTGCTCGGCAACACTCCGATCACGTTCCCCATTGAATGGCACAACTCCAAGATTCCGGGATATGCGGGGCGGGTGAGCGTCCCGGACATTCATGGCTTCTCGGCGCTCATGGTTTTCTCCAGTGTGGCGGCGCGTTTCTTCCCGCCGCAGATAGGCGGCGCGGGAGCGACGGTCGGGGCTCCGGGGCTTCCCTTCCGCATCGACCACGACGAAAAGTTCAACCAGACCACCCACTTTCAATACCAGCCCTGGAAGCGCGGTCCCTGGGTGGGCTTCAACTGGCGCTATGACAGCGGTCTGGTGGCGGGTAATGCGCCGTGCTATGGGGTAAATGCAAACAACGATTGCCCGCAGACAACCACGATCGGCGGGCAGCCGGCCGTCCTCTTGCAAGACGTTTTCGGGAATCCCCTGAGCGCCGATCAGGAGTATGAGGCGGGGTTCACCTGCAATGGTGTCCGCGCAACGCCCACCACTCCCATACCTGCAGGGGTATGCCCGGCGTCGCAATTCACAACAGGTCTGATCAAAGTGCCGGCGCCCAACACCGAAGACGACGACAAGAATCCGCCCCGCATCGGTTCGCGGAATCTCTTCGACGTTTCGGTCGGCCATGACAACCTTTTTCATGGCGACAGGTACAAATGGAGTGGGCGCTTGACGGTTGTCAATGTGACCAACAAGTACGCGCTGTATAACTTCCTTTCAACCTTCAGCGGGACGCACTATGTCACGCCGCGTGCGCTTACGGCGGAGTTAGGTTTCCACTTCTAGCGGGAATTGTTCAGCGGTTTAGCCGGAAGGCGGCCGTTACGTCGGCCGCCTTTTTCTTGGCTTTAGGTTTCTAGGCAAGGAAGGGCACGATTGTAAATCAATGTAAAAGCACAGCCATCATCGGGAGCAAGCGCGTGGGACTGTTAGAATGACGATATCGCGATTCCATTGCAGCGAGTTTCTTTCTGGGGAGAAATGCTTGTCGATCCAGTTCGTCGCTCGACCGTTTATTGCCTTGGTTTTTGTGACCTTACTTTCCTATCCATCCGCGGCGCAGCAGACTCCGCCGTCATCGAACCCTACCTCTTCGACTCCGCAGCCCGAAACATCTGGCAGCAACCCGAAGCAGGCTGAAGAAAAGAGTGCCAGCCAAAGCACAGCGCCTGCGAACCCAGGTGTTACGCCGGGGCAGGAGCAGCCCAAGCGAATCTTGGGCGTGATGCCGAATTTCCGGGCGGTCAGCGCCGGCGCGCTGCCCCCGCCCCCAACACCGAAGCAGGCCTTCAAGATCGCCACCCAGAACAGCTTTGATTATTCATCGTTCATTTTCGTAGGCATAACTTCCGCCCTGGCGGAGTGGACCGATGCCCACACACAACTCGGACAGGGACTTCCGGGGTTCGGCAGATACTACTGGCGGGGTCTCCTCGACAAAACGGACGGCAACTATTGGGTTATCTTTGCCCTTCCCACGGTGCTTCATCAGGACGAACGCTATTACGCCAGGGGTCACGGCGGCATCGTGAAGCGCGGCGTGTATGCCGGCACTCGCATTTTTATCACGCCCGACTACCACGGCCATAACAGCTTTAATACCTCTGAACTGCTGGGCCGGGCCATCGCGCAGGAAATTTCTACCGCTTATTATCCAAGCGGCAGCCGCACACCCGCAGCGCTCGCCACTAAATTTGGATGGGCGCTGGGGCGTGATGCTCTGACGAATACATTCCGGGAATTCTGGCCCGATATCGCCACCCACGTGCTGCACCGGCATCCGTGAAGCGAGAATGCTGGGAGTTCACTATCCCTCGGAACGCTGCCGCACGTTGACTTTTGAGAAGAATATTTACGATCGTTCTGCCTTAGGTCATTTCCGGTCCAGGAGAAGTTGCTTGATAACGCGCAGTTGCCACGTCACGAAGAGGGAATTAATATTTTCCGTGAAATACCGCCTTATTGATGTCGGGCCAGAACTCTTTTAGCACATTGAACAGGCCGTCCAAGCCCACCTGCGTTCCCCAACGTTGGTACGTTTTCACCCATTGGTTGGATTCTGCCGGGTAATAGGCATTACCGATGCCCGCGGCCGCTCCGGCCCCCACGACCTCCGCCAGATTGAAGGTGCTCCCTCCCGAGTTGGTCCGGGTAATGAACAGCCGACTGATTGCATAACCAGTCCGCTTAGCGAATCCGCCTTTGCCCAGGGTGTAGTATCTCGGGTCTTCTCTCGTCGCCGCCGGCACGATCGCTTCCGTCATGTAGTTCTCTATGGCGCCGTCCACAAAGACGTGCCAGTAGTACTTACCAAAGCCTTCCGCGCCTTGCCCAAAGGTCGGCTGCGACTTGGTGGCCATGTTGATTCCCGCCAGCCCTCCCACGAAAATGAAATTGGAGTAGTCGAACGTATCTTGGGTCGCCAGCCACAGGTCGCCCTTGAAACTCAGCGGAGGCAACTGCGTATTGGCGCTGACCGCCCGGTAATTTGGAATAATCCCCAGAATTCTCTTCGGTTGTTGACCCGACTGGTCATTCGAGTTGTTGGCATCTGTGGGAGTGACGCCGGGCGCAGGTGCGTTTGGGAGAGACTTTCCATCCGCAGTCTCACCCGCTTGCTGGGAGTCCTGTGGGAAGAACGAAACATCGTCCAGACCCGGTGCTGGTGTTCCTTGTCCGGATTGTTCTCGCCCGCTAGCTGCTTCCTGAGCTTGAACAGACGCCGCTGCCAACATCCCGGCCAACGCGGTCACGCAAAAGAATCGAATCGCTTTCAAATCTCCTCCGACGTCCGTATTTTCCCGCTCGGGCCCTATCTGCTGTGCTTTTCAAACAATTCCTTCCAATTACCCAAGCTTGGATTGTTGGCCTCGGCCTTTGGATGCACGCCAGCGGCAGGAACGAAAAGTGTGGAATCTGGATTGGAACGATTAATCGGGTGCTGCTTTCTGTCGGTGTTTCTGCAACTGGCGGGCGTGTCTCCTCTGCAAATAGCCGTGAACATCTGGCCAAAACTCTTTCAGTTCGTTTCCAAAGGCATCGAGGCCCATCTGCGTTCCCCAGTCGGAGAGACTCGACGACCAACTGCGATCGGCGGCGGGATAATAGAAGTTGGAAATAGCAATCGCCGAGGCGTTGCCGGCAAACTCGGGAACGTTGAACATCTGGTGGCCGGAGTCTGTTCGAGCGATGAAAATACGGTCGATGGCATAGCCAAAGCGGCGGACGAACGAACCCCGGCCCAATCGAAAATAGCGAGGATCAATTTTCAGGATGGTGGGATAAACGCCGCCCACCATGATATTGCCATCCACCTGATCGGCGAAAGCCGCCCCATACCGCTTCGCGTATCCCTTCATTCCCTGCCCGAACGCCGGAGAGGAATTATCCGCTTGCCGTATGCCCGCCACGATGCCCACGATCGTGAATTCGTAGGGGTCGAAGGAGCCCTTGGCCGAGATGGCGAACTTCTCTTTCCAGGAGATTGGCTTCACCTGTGATTGACCATCGACCGTCAAGTAGTTCGGCATCACGTAAAACATCCGGTCGTCTTTGCTTTTCTTTGTGTCTTGCTGGACCGGGCTGCTTGGATCCTGAGAAGTACTCTGGGCAGGCGGTTGGTCTCCGCGTTTATCCTGCTTCGAAGAACTGGTCGCAGACGATTGGGTGGACTGGGCAGGGTACGATGTTTGAAGCTGCGGGGCGCTTTGAGCTGGGCAAAAAGCCGCAGAGGCTAAGATCGAGACAGTAAGCAGGCCCACACGCGCTGAATAACTCAGTTTCAAGTTGATGATGACTCCAGGTCCAGCTAATTAAGATGTCGCCGAGGCGATGCTGGCGGTCCATTGTTGGCAGTCCATTCTACGCAAACGGGCTCCGCAATTCTGCCAGCACGAAGCCCTGAGATTCAACGAGTCGTCTGCAAAATTTTTTGGCTGTCGATTTCCCCCCGCTTGCCCCAGATCTCCACGCTTCGATCACGCCGAAAGCAAGAGAGTATATCTTCTCACTCTACCAGCACGATGCAGTTTCCTGCGAGGCCGAGGGTCTCCAGGCCGCGCAAGGGTATCGAGCGGTAAAAGTCTTAGGGGAATCTGCCATGCGGAAAAACAGCGAACCTGGCTAAGGTCAAGGTGAGGGGTCATGAAAAGCGCTTTATTGCCGCATTCGTCGACGCAACGATTGAGAACCGCGTTATGCCGCCGCCGCTTCCGGCTTGAAAATGATGCCCTGGCTTTGTCGACTGTTCATGATCACTCGCAGGGGCACGTCGAAGCGCAGGTGGCGCACGCATCCGTCTTCCTCTATGGCAGGCTGTTCGCTCAGCCATTCCCAATCCACCGAGCCTTCGCCAGCGTCGGGATTCACGGTAAAGTAACCGATCTGGAACGCAGTGAGATTCTGAAAGAAATGGCTGCCTTGCGAAGGCGTAACGCGAAAATCGCGGAAGCCGGCCTCAACAATCACGCGCGCACCTGAGATTTCGTCCCACTCCACCGGAATGCCGAGCCAGGGATCGTTCGATCCCCAGCGCCCTACTCCAATCAGCAGGTATGGCCGGTTCTCCGCGCCCAGCAAGCCATTGAAATGAGCCACGGCCTTCGCGACTTCCTGACTGCGGCTGCGCTCGAAGCGCTGCGAGTCGACGACGACCACGTCATACAGATTCTCGATGCGTCCGTTCCCTAGTACCTTGCTGCTCTGACAAAGCAACTGCCGCGGATCGACGTCGTCGAGCGACAAGTCCTGGTGATCGCGCGATAGCGTGAGCGGACGGATTTGCAGGAAGCCAAACTCCGCAGCTTCGTCCGTGCGCCGGGGCAGACGAACTGCAAACTCAATCTCCACAGGAATTCCCAGGGCATCTTCGCCTGACTTCACCAGCGTCTCCAGAATCGTAGCCAGCGGGAACAATCCGTGTTTCAGCATTGGTGCAAAGCTTATAATGCGCACGCCCGGGCGGCTCACGCCGTCATACACAGCCTGGTTGTCCACCGAATAAGTGGAACCGACGGCAGGCAGCGTACCATCGGCCTCGGCTGCGTCCAGACCGAAGCGTGTCTCGTGCAGATGGCCCGGACGACCCTGAGGAGATCCGTTTAGCGCTAGCGCCCAGAATTCCGTCTGCGAGTTCGCCAGAATGTCTTCCACTGACGAGAACTGCAGCAGGCTTTGTGGATAACGTGGGCAGAACGTAAGGCACTTGCCGCCGTCGACCACGGCCCGGCCAAGCCCTAGAGCCACCGCGGCAATACCGTCGGCGAACGTCATCGGCGGCACCGGATAGAAATTGTGCGAGCGCACCACGCCGGAAAAATCCGGATAGAAACGTTGCCCGTGCACGCTGCCCACGAGCTGCTGCACAATCACCGCCATCTTCTCCTCTTCCAGGCGGTAAGGAGTGGCTCGCACATACGCTTTGGCGTGGCGGCTGAAAGTGGAGGCGTAGACGCGCTTGATGGCGTCGATCAACTCCGCAAGCCGCACTGTCAGGTCGGCTTGCTGATTACCCAGCATAAAGGTTTCATAGACGCCGGTAAAAGGCTGGTATTGCGAATCTTCGAGCAGGCTCGAAGAGCGCACGGCGAGCGGATATGTGACCTCAGCCAGAAATACCTTCAGATTTTCCTGCAACTCCGCGGAGAGCGGGGCGGACAGGAACATCCGCAAAATCTCGGCATCGTTCTCGCATTGCAGCGCAAAATCGAGCAGGCTGTTCTCGGCCATGAATTGGTCGAAGGCATCCGTCGCCAGGACCAGAGCCGGCGGTACGGCGATGCGGATGTCTGGAAAACGCTGCGTGATCCGGTTTTTGCGCAAGAGATGGCGCACGAACGCGAGGCCGCGCGCCTTGCCGCCCAGCGATCCTGCACCGATCCGCAGAAAACTCGTCTCCGAAGGCTTGAACGTCTCGGCGTTGAAGTCGCCGATGAGCAGTTCGCTCTGTTCGCGGCGGTAGTCATTGATCGATGCGATCAGATCGCGGCGCAAGTGCTCAGGGCTGGCGAAATCCGAGACTTTGCGCGGGCGCAGCTTGGCGGCCAGAGCAAATTCGGTTCGCGCCATGAGCCAGTGAGAAAAGTGGTTGCTCTGCGCGTGGTAGGTGAGGCTTTCGGCGGGAACCGTTTGTAGCTGCTCCTCAAGTTC
The DNA here is from genome assembly GCA_963702775.1 of uncultured Acidobacteriaceae bacterium. GTDB lineage: Bacteria > Acidobacteriota > Terriglobia > Terriglobales > Acidobacteriaceae > Sulfotelmatobacter. The sequence goes on along the minus strand of CAVPDX010000004.1, from coordinate 1,296,413 downwards.
GTTCAAATCTTTGGCGCGGGCAACTTCCCGCATATCCGGCAGACGAAATACGAAATCGCCAAATCCGAATTGCTCGGTGAGAATCCGGCGCAAGTCTTGCAGCAATGTGGGAGAACGCTTACGCAGAAACGAGTACCCTTCAGCGAGCGCGCGAGGCCGAAACTCCGTGCGGCTGGTCTGCAAGACCACAGGCACATCTGGCACCAACGCCGTCATCAGGCGGGAGAGTTCAAAGCCCGCCTCCGGGCTGAGTTTGCCATCCCATGGAAACTCCACATCCGAAACCAGGCCGATCAGGTAATCGCGATACTCCTGCACCAACTGGGCCGCATCCTCGAAGTTCGAAGCCAGCAGAATCTTTGGGCGCGCCTGCATGCGCACCAGTTTGTGCGCCACGTTGATGCCTTCGTGAATGACTCGCCGCGACTGCTTGATTAACTCGGTGTAAATCACCGGAAGAAATGACGAGTAGTAACGGATGTTGTCTTCCACCACTAGCAGCACGGGCACGCCCATAGCTCGCGTGTCGTGTAAAACGTTACGCTTGTCCTCAATGTACTTGACGATGGCGATCAGGATGCGCGCATTGCCCTGCCAGAGGAAAATTCGCTCGATATCGGTAACCGGATTGCGGCTGATGAAGTTCTTGATGGCGCGGTAATCGTAGGCCAGAACAACCACTGGAACATCCAGGCCGGAACTCTTAACCTCGCGCGCCAGCTCTGCGGCGGTCATGTCGCCGACGGCAAGGTTGGTGACGATCAGGTTAAAACGTGGCTGGGAACGCGCCAAGTCGAGTGCTTCGGCGCAGCTTGAAACATGGGTAATGCCGGGAATCTGTTGCAGGTTCAGTTCGAGCGATTCGTCGATCAATAACTCGTTGAGGCGTCCGTCTTCGCGGAGGATAAATGAGTCGTAGAGGCTGGAAACCAGAAGAATGTTCTGGACCTTGAAGGGCATCAGGTTGTCGAAGCCTTCGAGGCGCGCTTCGGCATCGAGAAGGGGCTCGACGATGGGGCCGGTGGTCATACGGATAGAATTTGATCGACCTCACGAACGAATGAAACGGATGGATCCGACGGCTTCAATCGAATGTTAATTTCAGTTCCCGGCGACAACCGCGCAATATAGTCCTTCCCGGAATAATGGAAAAGGAATGGCTTTTCATCAGCTCCAGTGTATAGCTCCCCATCAACCCGATATTCGTAATACACCTCCGCAACGTGACAGCCGTAGGTAGCAACGGGACAGGTAGAGTCGTTCACTTTCGCTCTGACGATCCGCCAACGTGTGATTCCCCGCGTTCGTATGGCGCGGGCTATTACCCTATAGAGATACTCAACGACGATGTCGAAGAACCAGCCGCCCATCTGATGTGAAGGAAGCCCAGTTCGCTACGGAGGCTCGAAGTCAAAATCCCCACCCTGTCCCTGCAAAGAGCGCAGGGACAAGAGTGGGGCACCCATTTCGTTCTTACAAATTGAATCGCTACACCAAGCCCTGGTCCAGCATCGCATCGGCCACTTTGAGGAAGCCGGCGATGTTGGCGCCGTTTACGAGGTTGCCGGGCGTGCCGTATTTCTCGGCCGTCTCGTAGCAGTTGCGGTGGATGGAGACCATGATCTTGTGCAGCTTGTCATCCACTTCCTCGCGCGTCCAGGAAATGCGCGCGGCGTTCTGCGACATTTCCAGACCAGACGTGGCCACGCCGCCCGCATTCGCCGCTTTCGCCGGACCATAGAGAATCTTGGCTTCCAGGAACAGCCTGGTTGCCTCCAGCGTGCTTGGCATGTTGGCGCCTTCCGCCACCACCTTGATGCCATTCTTGATCAGATTCGCCGCATCTTTTGCGGTGATCTCGTTCTGCGTGGCGCTCGGGAAGGCGCAATCCGCCTTGATGTTCCACAGCGGGCTGTGCTCGAGCTTCACGTCGGTCGGCATGAAGATCGCTTTCTTGTAGCGGTCCGCATAATCGCGGATGCGCCCACGCTTTACGTTCTTCAGCTCCAGCACATAAGCCAGCTTCTCGCGATCGATGCCGTCCGGATCGTAGATCACCCCGTTCGAGTCCGAAACGGTCACCGGCTTCGCACCGAGGTCGAGCAGCTTCTCGATCGTGTATTGAGAAACATTGCCGCTGCCCGAAACCAGGCAGATCTTCCCTTCCAGCTTGTCCTTGCGGCTCTTCAGCATTTCCTCGGCGAAATACACGCAGCCGTAGCCGGTGGCTTCCGGACGAATCAGTGACCCGCCCCAGTTCAGCCCCTTGCCCGTGAGTACGCCGGTGAATTCGTTGCGCAGCCGCTTGTACTGGCCGAATAGATAGCCGATTTCGCGTCCGCCCACGCCGATGTCGCCGGCGGGAACGTCCGTGTCCGGACCGATGTGGCGCTGCAGTTCAGTCATGAAGCTTTGGCAGAACCGCATCACCTCGTTGTCGCTCTTACCTTTTGGATCGAAATCCGAACCGCCCTTGCCGCCTCCCATGGGGAGTGTGGTGAGCGAATTCTTGAATACCTGCTCGAATGCGAGGAACTTCAGAATGCCGAGGTTCACTGAAGGATGGAAGCGCAGTCCGCCCTTGTAAGGGCCGATGGCGCTGTTCATCTCGATGCGGAAACCGCGGTTGACTTGAACATTTCCTTGATCGTCCGCCCAGGGCACGCGGAACATCAGTACGCGCTCCGGCTCGACGATGCGATCCAGAATGCGGTTGGACTGATACTCAGGATGCTTGGCCAGCACTAACCGCAGAGAATCGAATACCTCCCGCACCGCCTGATGGAACTCAGGCTCGGCGGGGTTCTTCGCCTTCACACTGATCATCACATCTTCGATGTAGTCGCCCGGAGCTTTGATCCCGTGCGACGTCAAAGTGCCAGAAGTCATAGTCCTACCTCCGTAGGTACGTCAGTTATTAAACCAATTCAATTCTGCTCCTCTTGATACAACTTGCAAGGACCTAGAGCACTTGACGGGGTGACTGTTGTCACGATGCCGACAGGGTGTGGAATCATGGAGTTAGCCGGGTCGGACAACACTTCTCCGCCCCTAAAAGGATACGCCTGTCGCGTCCGCAAGCAAGCAATTTGATCGGGGGAAAGCCCGGGTAATTACCAAGTTGGCACTCTGGGGATTGCTCCCTGTCGAGGGCGCATCCTCTCGATACCGCCTCTGGAAATCACTGTTTGGGCAGTGCAGAAAAATCAATGCACCGCATCGAAATTGACGATTGGTACTCAACGGGCGTTTCAGTTAAACAAGTACTATGGCGGAGAAGCGCCTCACATTCTCGGCGGACTATGACGCATGTGGCGTGGGCTTTATTGCCCAACTCGGCGGACCTGCGTCTCATGCCGTCGTCGAGCGAGGGCTTGGCGCACTCTCACGCTTGGCCCATCGCGGCGGCGTCGATGCCGATGGCCGCAGCGGCGACGGCGCCGGCCTGCTGGTCGCGCTTCCGAAAACCTTTTTCCGCAAGGCCGCCCGCGCTGACGGGATTGAACTGCCCGATGAGTTTGCCGTCGGCATGGTGTTTCTTCAGCCTGGCCAGGAGTTTCAGGCATTGGATGCGATTCTGGCCGCCGTTAAGAAATTCGATCTCGCGTTTCTCGGCTGGCGCACGGTGCCTACTGATCCTTCCATCCTCGGGCCACGCTCGAGCGACTCTCTGCCTGTCATACGGCAATGTTTTATTGCGCCTCACCGCAGCTCTTCCCGTTTAGAATCTTCCGGGCTCAGGTCCGCGGATTTCGAGTTGCAACTATTCCGGTTGCGGCATGAACTTGAAAGCAATTCCGACGCCGGCTACTACTGCTCCCTGTCTTCGAGAACCATCGTCTATAAGGGACTGCTTACGCCTGAGCAGTTGGCTCTGTTCTATCCCGACCTGGCCGATCCCGAGTTCACCAGTACATTTGTAGTTTTCCATCAGCGCTACTCGACCAACACCCAACCCAGTTGGTCACTGGCTCAACCCTTTCGCTTCGTAGCGCACAACGGTGAGATCAACACCATCAGCAGCAATCGGCGCTGGTTTCAAGCGCGGGCGGCGACGTTGCGGCATCAGCTTCGTCTCCCGCAGAACTCTACTTTGCTGCAGCCGGGGATGAGCGATTCCGCCAGCTTTGATAACGCGCTCGAAGCCCTGGTGCGCAGCGGTTCAAGCATCGCCGAGTCGGCGTTGCGCCTGGTGCCGCCGGCATGGGAACACGACGAGCATCTGGACCAGACGCTGCGCCAGTTTCTCGCCAACAGTGCGCCCAGGCAGGAGCCTTGGGATGGCCCGGCCGCTTTGATCTTCACGGACGGACATTACGTCGGCGCCAAGCTCGATCGCAACGGCCTGCGTCCCCTGCGCTATACGTTAACCTCGGATGGATTGCTGATTGTGGGCTCTGAAGTCGGCATCGCCGACCTTTCCGATAAGCAGGTCGTGGAGCGTCAACGGCTTGGCCCCGGAGAAATGCTGATTGCCGACCCCGCAAGCGGAACTTTCTTCCGGCCGAGTGAAGTTTCCAAGCTCGTCGGCGCGACTGACAACCGGCCGCTGACGACGGTTATTCCCGCGAAGCAGGAAGCGGAGCCCATCATGATCGATGGGAACCGGTTGATGGCAGCCTTCGGCTGGACCGAGGATCAGTTCCGCATGCTCTTCTACCCTCTTGTGGAACACGGCCAGGAGCCGCTGTGGAGCATGGGCGACGACGCTCCTCCCGCTTTCCTGTCGAGCCTGCCGCGTCCTCTGTGGGATTACTGCAAGCAACGGTTCGCTCAGGTTACCAACCCTCCTATCGACCCGCTGCGTGAGAGCCACGTGATGTCGCTCGACGTGCATCTCGGCAGAAATACGAAGTTGAATTCTCCACTCCTCGATGCCGGACAGATGGATTCGATTGTTGCAGCGCTTTCGCCGATTTATTGCATCGATATCACTTTCGAGGCGGAGCGTGGGGTTGAGGCCGCCCGTCAGGTCTTGCAAAGAATCCGCGAAGAGGCTTCGACCGAAGTGCGCCATTCCGGCGCCATTTTGTTGAGCGATCGTGCTCTCAGCGACAAGCGAGTTGCTCTGCCCGCACTGCTGGCTGTTTCGACCGTGTGGCAAGCGTTGACTGAAGCCGGCGCCTGGAATGTTCCGCTGATCGTGGAAACCGGTCAGGTGGTCGATACGCATCATGTGGCCCTGCTGATCGCCGCAGGAGCGAGTGCCGTGCATCCCCATCTGGCTATGAGCATGGCGTCCCGCGCTGACACCAATGGTCCTGCTCGTTATCGCGCCGGCGTTGAGAAGGGCTTGCGCAAGGTTCTCGCCCGCATGGGCATCTCCACGATCAGCAGCTATCGCAATAGCCATTTATTCGAAACCATCGGACTCGATCCATCGGTGTGCGGAGAGTTCTTCGAAAATGCCGGCCACGCATTAAACGGCAAAACTCTTGACGATTTGTTGCGCGACTCCATCACTTGTCACTCAGCCGGTTTCAGATCTTCTGCCGCGGAGTTCCGAGATGCCGGCCTGTATCGCTTTCGGCGCAATGGAGAGCAGCATGCCAATTCGCCAGAACTTGTGCGGCGCATGCATCGCTTCATCAAACAGCCGACGGAACAGAATCGTGCAGCCCTGACGATCCTTTCTGAAGAGCGGAGAGCGAACGGAACAAACGTTGCTGTGCGCGACTTGCTCGAATTCCGTCGCGCCGAGCCTTTACTCCTGGAAGAAGTGGAGAGTGAAGTTTCGCTGCTCAGCCGGTTCAGCACCCAGGCCATGTCGCTGGGAGCAATTTCACCTGAAGCTCACCAGACACTGGCCATCGCTATGAATCGCCTGGGAGGGCGCAGCAATACCGGCGAGGGTGGTGAAGATCCAAACATTTATTACGAACGCCCGGAGGCGAACAACCGCGTCAAACAGGTAGCTTCGGCTAGGTTTGGCGTGACCGCGGAATACCTGGTGCACGCCGATGAAATTGAAATCAAGATGGCACAAGGCTCGAAGCCCGGCGAGGGGGGCCAACTGCCGTCCGCGAAAGTGACGCCATACATCGCGCGCCTGCGGCATGCGATTCCGGGAACCTCGCTCATTTCGCCACCCCCGCATCATGACATCTACAGCATCGAAGACTTGGCTCAGTTGATTTACGATCTGCGTGCCGTGAACCCGAATGCGCGCATTGGGGTCAAGCTGGTTTCCAGTTCCGGAGTCGGTGTCATCGCCACCGGCGTAGCCAAAGCGGGCGCGGACGTGATTACGATCAGCGGCCACGATGGCGGCACGGGCGCGTCGCCGCTCACCTCCATCAAGAACACCGGACTGCCCTGGGAAATCGGCCTCCGCGATTCACATACCGCGCTGGTGCAGGCAGGCCTTCGCGCCCGCGTGAGACTGCGCGTGGATGGCGGCTTAAAGTTTGCCCGCGACGTGGTAGTTGCTGCCTTGCTGGGAGCGGAGGAATTTGGATTCGGGACTGCGGCTCTCCTCGCTATTGGCTGTGTCATGGCCCGGCAATGTCATCTCAATACTTGCCCCGTCGGCATCGCCACTCAGGACGAGGCCCTGCGCGCTCGTTTCGCCGGGAATCCGGAGATGGTGGAAGCTTATTTCCGCGCGTTGGCGGCCGATGTGCGCGGAATGCTGGCGGGGATGGGCGCTGGATCGATTGACGAAATTCTGGGCGCCGTTGAGCGGTTGCAGCCGCGCTCTGCTGAAACCGAACCAAGCGTCGCCTCGCTGTTGCAGCCCATTCCCAATCCGCCTGCGCAATTTCCTTGCCCCCGCGAGGATGGCGGCGCGCTTCACCTTGAATTGAATCGCGTGGTGGACGATCTCGAATCGCTCTCCGTGCGTCCTTATCGTTTTGAAATCACCAGCGAAGACCGGGCCGTTGGCGCGCATTTCAGTGGCGAAGTGCTGCGACGGCTCGGGTCGTCGTTTGGAGCTTCGACTCTGCAGATGATTGGCGTCGACTGCGAGTTTGTGGGCACGGCGGGACAAAGTTTTGGAGCATTCCTCATTTCCGGCGCCAATTTCCGTCTGACCGGCGAAGCCAACGATTATGTGGGCAAAGGTCTTTGCGGTGGCAGCATTGCCATCACAGCGCACGCGGAAGCATCGCAACGCGGAGACGTTCTGGTTGGGAACACGGTGCTATACGGAGCCACGGCTGGTGAGTTGTTCGTAGCGGGCCGTGCGGGAGAACGGTTCGCCGTCCGCAATAGTGGTGCGCTCGCGGTGGTCGAGGGCGTGGGCCGCCACGGATGCGAGTACATGACCGCCGGCGTGGTGGCAATTCTCGGTCCTGCAGGCGCGAACATGGGAGCGGGGATGACCGGTGGCCTCGCCTATCTGCTGCGCACAGACGCCGGTGACTGCTTCCACGGCGATCCCATCAACCGCGATTCGGTGCGCTTTTCAACTCTCGAGCCTCAAGAAGAGCAGTGGCTGCGCCGCATTCTTCGCCGCCATTTACAACGGACCGGCAGCCCTCGCGCCGCAAATCTTCTCGCCTGCTCCGCTCTGCCGCTGCTTCGGGTTGAGCCCCTGACGCCGCCGTGTTCGATCGAAGAATCGTGGGCCTCGATTCTGTCGCGCCTCGCCGCCGAAGAAGCGCGCAGCTGCGGACGCGACAATTTTTTCTCCTCCGAAAGACCCGTCGCTCAGTGATCCGTCTTATATGGGCCGCGCTCGCAAGAACCGCGCCAAGGCCAACTTAGCTATAATCTTCTGACTACACCGAATGGACTTCGATCAACTCATCACATTCCTGGAGGTTGCCCGGCAGGGCAGCTTCTCGCGTGCTGGAGAGAAAGTCTTCCGCTCGCAGTCGGCAGTCAGCGCGCAGATCCGCCAATTGGAGCAGGAGTACGGTGATCGTCTGCTGGACCGCTCGGGCAAGTCGGTCAAGTTGACTCCAGCTGGTCAGGTGTTCCACGAATATGCGCTGCGCATGAAAAAATTGCGCGATGAATCGCTGGTGGCGGTGGCCGACCACGGCCACACGCCGCGTGGCACGCTGCTGGTTGGAGCCAACGAAGCCACTTGCCTTTACGTTCTGCCCAAAGTTTTTGGAGAGTACTGCCGCCGTTTTCCCGACGTGCAGATCAGCATCTATCGCAATTTCACTTACAAGATCGTCGAGAAGTTGGAGAATGGATCCCTCGATGTGGGCGTACTCAGCCTGCCGGTCCAATCTCCCAGTCTTAAGGTGCAGGCCATCTACCGCGACCGCTTGATGCTGATGGTGAGTCCCAAGAACCCTCTGGCCAAGCTGAAGTCAGCGCAGATCGCCGACGTCGTAAAGCATCCTCTGCTGCTCCCGAAAACCGGCCACACCCGCAGATTGCTGGATAAGCTCTTCCGTGAGTACCACACAGAGCTCAAGGTCAGAATGGAGTTGCCCAGCATCGGGATGATCAAGAGCTTCGTAGCCGCCGATCTCGGCGTCTCGCTCATCAGTGCAGCCTTCGCGGGCGATGAAGTAGCCGCAGGAAGAGTGAAACTCATTGAACTGGAAGGCCCGGAGCTGTGGCGCGAACTCGGTCTTGCCTATAGGCGCGACCGCACGCTCTCGGTCGCTAGCAAGACTTTTATTGGCGTGGTGCGCCAGCTTTCGGACTATCTCAAAAAGGCAGAAGCCTAGGCACACTAATAAACTGCTTGATGAGCAGAGTTCTACGAGGGTGCTGCGCCTAAGGTGGCCGCACTCAGGCCGCCCGGCGCCGGCCTTTCACGCTATGAACAACTGTCGCCGGCAGCTGCAGCACGCGAATCTTTGAGTCTTTCTTCGTCGTAACCTCAACCGCAATGCCGTCTGCTTCCGGGAATGGATCTGAGACCACTTCAAACTCCTCGCCATAAAGGCGTACGTGTTTGGAAACCGAATATCCAAGCTCTTTGACGTCTGCACAGATTTCCGAAATCGAGAGGGATTCAAAATTGCTGGTCATAATATCACTATTATAGTCCTCTGAGTCGGTAGCTGCGGCTACTGTGCATCCGCGATCGAAAGCCACTTTACTAGTCTGCCGTAGTATCCTCGCGAGAACGCTTTCTGTTTCTCAGTGACGAAAGGACCTTTCATTACTGTGCCAGAGAACGACAGGGCTGGGTACAATCGCTTCCTTCTGCTTGTGGCGGGACTGGGCGGCCTGCTGTACGGAGTGGATGTCGGCATTATTGCTGGCGCCCTGCCTTACCTCGAGGCCACTTCCGGTTTGAATGCCGGCCAGCTCTCGATCGTCGTCGCAGCCGTCCTGCTCGGCAGCGTGATCTCCACTCTGTTTGCCGGCACCCTGGCCGACTGGATGGGACGCAAACTTCTCATGGCGCTCAGCGGTGTGCTGTTTGTCATCAGCATTCCATTGATTGCGCTCTCCCACGGCTATGAACCGTTGGTTCTCGGCCGGCTTTTGCAAGGCATCAGTGCAGGCTTAATCGGCGTCGTCGTCCCGCTCTATTTGGCGGAGTGTCTAGCCGCATCGAACCGCGGCAAGGGCACGGGCATCTTCCAATGGCTGCTGACGCTCGGGATCGTGACGGCTGCCTTGGTAGGCATGTTCTTCAGTATTCGCGTCGAAGAAGTGGCAAGACTCGGCGATCCGGCCAAACTCTTTGCGTTCAAAGACACCGCCTGGCGCAGCATTTTCTGGGTGTCGCTACCACCCGGCCTCTTGTTCGTCATTGGTAGCTTTATGGTGTCGGAATCCCCTCGATGGTTGTTTCGCCGCGGCAGTCGCGACGCCGCCTACAACGCGCTCCTTCGCTCTCGCACCACCGCGCAGGCCGACCTCGAACTAGCGGAAATGGAACAAGCGGCAGCCGCAGAAAAAGCCCAAACCGCAAACGGAACAAAAGTTAGGGAATCGCTCCTGCGCCGCAAGTATGTCATTCCATTTCTGCTGGCCTGCGTCATTCTTGCGTGCAACCAGGCCACCGGCATCAACTCCATCATCGGCTACAACGCGAACATTCTTTTGCAGAGCGGCCTTTCCGACGTTCAGGCCCACTGGGGCTACGTTCTTTTCACCATCGTGAACTTCCTGATGACCATTGGCGGAGTGCTGCTGGTAGATCGAAAGGGACGCAAGTTTCTGCTCTCCGTGGGAACGGGCGGGATTATTGTTTCTCTGGTCTGCACCGCCTTTCTTTTTCGCCAGACCGAACGCTTGCGGGTAGATTCCAAAGCCGCGGTTCAGTCGATGGTCAACGCAGACCAGAAAATCAGCCTCATCTATGACCAGAAACTGGCCGAGACGCTGCTAAACATGGGCGAAGATGCTGCCCACCAAATCGGTAACCGCCCCACTTCCCTGGTAGTCATCTATTCTTACGGAGACTTCCAAGCCGCAACCAAGGCTGCGCGTTCCGACGATACGGCCGCCACTCCGATCGAAATCACGCGTGAAAGCTGCGTCCCCGCCAACAAAGTGGTTGCGTTCTTTTCCAATCCATTTGGAGATCTCGATGCCGCGCGACAAGCGCCGCTGAAAATCGATAATGCCCTGATCACTCCCCTGCCCAGCCAGCGCAACGGATGGAAAGTCGCCATCACTCTTTTTGGTTTTATAGCGTTCTTTGCCGTAGGCCCGGGGGTATGCGTGTGGCTGGCCCTTTCCGAACTGATGCCGACCCGCATTCGCTCCAACGGAATGAGCATCGCTTTGCTGCTCAACCAGGCGGTTGCCACCGGCATCGCCGGTGTATTCCTTCCAACCGTCGGCAAGTACGGCTACGCGACCATGTTTTTCGGCTTTGCCGGATGCACCGTGATCTACTTCATCACGGCCGCAGTTTTCCTGCCTGAAACAAAGGGGAAAACCCTGGAAGAGATTGAAGCGCATTTTGAGGGCGCGAAATAAGAACCGAAAAAGCAGTTCGGCAGCTCCGGCAATCAGGACCCGGCGACTCTTGCCTTTGCTGGCGCGAGCACGATCAATACTAAACCGATAATCATCAGCGGAAGTACAGCCTCCAATAGATCATCGCGCGGAATCACACTCCGAAATACCTGCAGCGCCATGAGCGCTCCGTGAGCCAGGCTCGACCATGCGGTGAAGGCAATCAGGCTGCGATTCGCTGCCGGGTTGCGGAACGTTAGCAACAGGAAAACTCCCAATGTGGCGTAGACGATACCGAGCATCTGTTCGCATGGTTCCAAATGCAATCTCAACAACGGGTAAAGACCAGCCAGAAAAAGCAACCCCACCAGCACCACAGCGGCCTTCAGCGCTCGCTCTCGAATCATTGTGCCCTCCTTGCTTCTTGCTCTTGGTTTCGCCGTCGGCGCGGAACTGCTACTCGGCGATTGGTGCCCGCAGTCCCTTAAACAGAAGCCAAAAACTCAGTACGATGTCGAAGATAGCCATGGGCGAATCGAACCACCACAGGTTCACGATCTTGTCGAAGTTCGGGAAAATGTAGAAAACGACTGTGCACGCTACGCAAAATGCGGACGAGATCAAACCGAAGGCCGCCAGCGCTCGAGGGATATAGCGGGACTTGAGCCACAGGTAGCCGCAGGCGGTCGATCCCAATGCGCCAAACAGCAGACCAACGTAGTAGTAGTCAGCCCGCGAGCCAAGGTAGAGACTCGCCATGGCTTGCGCTCGCTCCGCCCCAAGTGCCTGCGAGAACTCAGCGCCACTGAGAAGCCGCAGAGCGTCAAAGAGATTCAGGGTCATGGCAAGCCACATCAAGGCCCATACCAGCCTCCACAGTGCTGCAAGCAAGGCAAGGCCCCGATTGACCGGCTCGAGAATTACGTAGAGCGCGGCGAGGAGCACGACAACGCCCACGCAGTAAATGAGATCGCCGGTAATGCCGATACGGAAGAGCTGTTCGTGCGCCAGGATATTGCGCGCGGTTTCGGCATTGTTGTCGCTGATCAGACGGTCGTGGATTCCGAAATTAACGTAGACCACGCTGGCCAACGTGAGCAGATAAGCGAATCCTGCAACTTTTGCGGCGGTCTGCTGAGCCGGGTCGATTGTACGGCGCGCTAATTGCGGTCTGTCCCAGCGGATACTCGATGAAACTGTGCTCATATTCCCTACCTCCCTCGCGAGCGATCCCGATCAGACCGAGATCGCCCATAGCTTTTTCGCGTGGTTCAAATGGCTCATTGCGCCTTGCTCTCGCTGGTGGATGGCCTGAAGCCTAAGCATTCGCGCATGCGTTGGCGGAATCGTTCTCGTTCTTCCGGCGTCTTATGCTGCCAGCGCTCTGTCATGCGGCGGCGGAAGTCGTAGCGCCCGGGGCCGCGCCACCGAGATCCCTCAAACAAAATGCGGCAGAGAATGAGCAGTCCGACAGCCTGCCAGAAGGTAATCTGCCGCCAGCCGAACAACGCCGGCACGAGCCAGTTCCACAGGTGCAGCACGATTTCGCCGCCAATGAACGCAAAGAGCAGCATTGCGAGGATCGCCAGCGGAGCAAACAAAATCCATTTCCTTTTCATATTGTTCTCCTAACTGCTTGCCGAACTTTTGGTGAATGTCCCTCAATCCGCACGACAATTTGTCGCGCTAGAGTGCGGGAGGCCGCGAGCAGCGAGAGGCTCCTGCTCGTCGGCTTGAACAAGTCATAGAAGATAGCGGTCAGAGCGAGATAGCACGCAGTAGTGACTGCCAAACCGAGGTTGCCGTGAACGAAGAAGACAACTCCCCCTGCCACTATGGTGAGCAAATAAAAGACAACCGCAAATCCGGCGTTGAGACACGCCGCCCCTCTTGTAATCCGTTCCTTCCTTACTGATGTGTTCATATTCGTCTCCCACTATCCGATCCAGTTTCAACGCGTGGAGAGTGACGGTTGTGAGATATTCATAAGCTGTTCCTTACTCTTGTATGCATTAGCGAATCGAACCCGGAATAACCAGACAATCATCAATAGCAGCGGCAGGATACTCAGGAAAACAAGTGCGCCTGTTCTTCGTAATATCGCGGGAAACATTTGTTGGCGTGCCAGAAATATAGATCCCGCCGCGATGAACAGCGCAAAGCACATGCGCCAAAGATGCCGCGCGAGGCGCTGCGTGCCGGCAATACCGCCGCGCACCAACATGCGAACATCGCCGACGGTGGCAAGCAGAGCTATGGAACCAAGGAAAAAGTAAGGCCCAGGGGGATAGTCGTACCTTAGTCCCGTGGGACTGGTGGCCGCTTCTAAACCAAGAGTCACCTCGACGGCTGTGAGCGCAAAGATAACCAGTAGCGCGCCCCAATCGAAGATTCCCGGCCGCCCTTCTCTGCGCCTGGCGGTGAGCCATGCCGTTGTCACCAGATAGAACGTCAGAGTGCCACCCAGGATATTGCCCGGCTGGTGCTTCATGATCGCCAAGTACACCCCGCTTGCAGACAGGCTCATCATTGATACGACGAACACGTTGCCAGCCAGACCGTGCCGGCGCGAACCTTTGCGGAGAAATACTGCGACAAATCCGGAGAGCATTCCCAAAGTGCCGGCGATAATGTGCAGCGGTAATATGACGGATCGCATTTTGATGCCCCTAACGAATCATTTCTCTTCTTAAATCGGTCCCCGATTGCGACGCAGCCGGACCGCCACAGCGAGGAATAGTGCAGCGATAGCAAGGCCGATCCACAGGCCGGGAGTGCTAAAGAAATGGTGGGGAATAAGTGCCGAGAAATCCTTCGCGTGGTTGTTCTCTGCCATTGTGCCTCCCGGCCCCTCAAGGCGGTCATGCAGCAGCGCGAGGAAATACGAAGTGTTGAATGCAATCTTCTCCATTCCGCAAATCACGAACGGAGGCAAGAAGGCCCATATAAACGGAGCGCGTGGCGCCCACGCCGAAACCATCAGCAGCCAGCCGTAGATTGGAGCGTAATACAGACCGTGAACCGTGAAAATGTGATAAAGCAGCACAAGAGACAGTTGGAAGAACGACACCTCTGTCCATAGCGCGGCGATGTTTGCACCAGTGCCCAGCAGCATTACGCTGCCCAGCACGAGCGTGATGAATTGGGTTGCGATGGTGATGGCAAAACTGAGAAGTGGGAGAATCAAGAGGGGTATGGCCAGTTTCGAGAGCACGGTGGTGAGATCGGACACCGGTAGCGACTTCCAGAAGAGGATGCTGCGATCGCGGCGCTCCCCGTACAAGGCGTCGAGGGAGTAGAAAATTCCCACGATGAAAGCTGTTCCCATGATCAGTGACGCCGATAATTCGTAGTGTGTGGCCAGCAAATCGTGTTGCGCCGAGCCGAAGTGTGTGGCCAGCAAATCGTGCGGTTGCGCCGAGCCGAGCGGCGATGCGGCAAGGTGGCGCCGCATCACGAGCATGTGGATGACGAAACCGAATAGAAAGAGGCCGGCAGCGGCCAGGGGCGCGATGTAGACCGCACGGTTCTCCCAGATTTCGCGCCGGATGGACCAGTACATCACTCGAAAAGGCGACACGGCTGCTGGCGCGGTTCCCTGCGACTGGATGGAAGACTCATTCACGGCGTTCGATTGAGTGTTCATTGAGCCGCTCCTTGTGCGGCGTATTGGTTACCCACCACCGCCACGAATAAGTCGGCGATGCCGGGCGTGCGCACCTCGCCGAGCGCGGCGAGTTGCTGGCGGTCAACAGCCGGATTAGTCCCGCGATCCGGCTTCAGATCGAAGAGCAGAAGGCTGCGCCCGAGCACCTGGCGCTCATACATCGGCTTGAGCGCGCGGGCCGCGGCGACCCGGTCGGGATTCACCGTTACTTCCACGTATCGCGACTCGAACTCCTCCATGCTGCAGCTCAGTACGATCCGGCCGCGGTCCATGAACATCAAGTCGGTAAGAATGTGCTGCAACTCTTCCACTTGATGCGTGGTCACCACGATGGTGCGGCTGCGATCGAAGTAGTCGTTGAGCAGGGAATCGTAAAACTGCTTGCGAAACAGGATGTCGAGCCCGAGCGTCGGCTCATCCAGGACCAGCAACCTCGCATCAATCGCCATCACCAGAGCGAGATGCAGTTGCGCCACCATGCCCTTCGATAATTGCCGGATCTTGCTGGTGTGGTGGATGGTAGTTTTTGCCAGAAACCCCTCGGCCTTGACGCGATCGAAACGGGGATGCACTCCGGCCACGTAGTCGAGCGCCTGCGAAACCTGCATCCAGCGCGGGAGGACGGCGACATCGGCGATGAAACAGACATCGCGCATGAGCTGGTCGCGCTCCTCCCAGGGGTTGCGGCCGAGCACTCTCAATTCCCCCTGATATTGAGTGAGGCCGAGAATCGCATTCAGCGCAGTGCTCTTGCCCGCACCGTTCGGACCGATGAGTCCGAGGATGCGGCCCTCATCGACCCGCATATCGACGCCGTCCAGCGCGACGGTTGTTCCGAACGCTTTACGGAGACCGCGTGCTTCTATGATTGGCCGAGCTGCGACTGTCATGGCTTCGGCTCCTCTTCTTTAGGGTTCGACGACTGAGCAGGAGCGGCATCGGCGCCATTCAGCAACTCTTCTGCCTTCAGGCCCAGCCGCTGAATGGTGGCGTGGACCCGAGGCCATTCTTCCGAAAGAAACTTCTGGCGTTCGCCTTGCAGCAGCAGATTGCGCGCGCCTTCATTGATGAACATGCCGCGACCTCGCTTGCTCTCGACCAACTGCTCGTCGACCAGTTGTTGATAGCCCTTCAGGACCGTGAGCGGATTGACCCGGTATTCAGCCGCGACATTGCGCACGGAGGGCAGCGGATCGCCTTCCTTGAGCACGCCGTCGAGTATCATGGCGACGACGCGGTCGCGCAGCTGGCGGTAAATCGGCTGACTGTCGTTCCACTCACGGTCCATATTGTTTTCCAGGTATTCCTATGTTCTGCGAATCTCCTACGAGACCCGGGAAACGTTTCACTCCGGATCGCCCTGTTGCCAGTTGTTTTAAGGCGTATCAGCGATCCTCCACCAGCCGCGACGACGTTCTTTAATGGATGCCGCAAACGCTATCGAGTGGATGCCGGCGCGACTACCTCTCGCTTTGCTGGCAGAAGCGCTAACAAAACAACTCCGATAACAAGGTTTACGATCACATCAGCAAAGTTCCGGTGGACGCCGTGAATCCACGCTTCCACGGTTTGAATAGCCATCACAGCACCATGGGAGATGTTCCACCAAGCTGCCAGAGCAATCATCGAGCGATGCTCAGAGGGTCTCCTTGCGGCTATGAGTAGAAAGACCCCGACCGGAATAAAAAAGCTCAGAAACATCGGTCCGCACTCGCACTTCCCCTCCAAAAGCCAGCTGGAATGCCGCAGATCCATATATAGAAAATAAATTTGGGGCAGATTCAACAGCCCCACGATCACCAGGACGATCTGTGTCAGGCGTTCTCTTTTCACATTGACCTCATTATTTGAGCGACCAGTTACAACGTGCGGACAGTCTCAACCCTTGACCAAGTCCACGCCTGCCAGATGATGACCGAGGTGCACACTGTTTCGATCGTCCCGAAGAAAATGTACGATGCAAACATATGCTCGTGCCAGGCACCGCTGGCCAAAGGGTAAACGAATTGCATCGAAATGACGGCTAAGGTCTCAATGGCACCCGCGATGATATTCGCCAGCCGGTTCGCCCTAAACGGAAGCAGTCGAGACGCCAGAATCATGGCGATGGGTATTTCCATCAAGACCGCTACCGCCAGCAGACCCCATTGTGAGAAATGTGGGGCTGGATCTTGCGAGCCAACAATATCCCACAGGGCAAGCACGTCCGCATACAGGTAGTTGAGTAACGCGAAGAGCCACAATTGAGACAACCGCTCCTTTGTGTCATGCATGTCAACCTCCTTCATGTTCATTAAGTTTTTACCTTCGGCGGAAACGTTTCACTTCGTGCGCTTCAGGTCGAGTACTCCGCCCATGGTTTTGCCGTCGGCCATGGCAAACTCCCATTTTTCCGTGTGATGATCCGGATCGATGAAGGTGAATGTGACACGCTGCATGTGTCCCGGCTCCGTGCTGCCGCTGACGTCGAGAAACTCGAATTCCAGCGTCTTCCCGTCGGGCGACATCTTGCCCACCATGCGAGGCCGGTTTCCCGCGTCACAATAATGGGTCAGGAGCAGGCGGTCGCCGTCCAGATTAAACATGGTGATGGGATCCTGAGGCCCGCTTCCCTTCATCTCATGCATGAGCGCGTTGCCCATGGAAGTCACGCGGAGCGTCACCTGCATGGGCGTGCCTTCCATGTCTGCTTGCGGCGGGACCGTTGCCACGCGGCCTTCCCACGAACCCGCCAGAGTTTTCAGCTTGTCAAAGGACTTTTGTGCGTCGGACTGGGCAAGAGCCACAGTACAAAGCGACATCAGAACGACCAGAACCGAAAGAGCGCTACGTGATTTCATTTGTGTTCTCCTGAATTTCTCAGCGCAGTTGCGGCAGAACGTTTTGGCATTCTCGATCGAACTACCGACTCCGAAGCTGGCCGGCACTGCGTCATACTGTTATAGTTAACTATAACACAATAACAAATGCAAGAACTTTTTTGGTTTTGCCTTCCCGGAACATGACTATGCATTTATCTATCTGATAATACGTGACTTACACATGTGGCCGTCGCAGCCATGGACATCGACGCTAGGTGGGGAAGAGGGATGGAAGCTCTAGAAGATGAGGGTTGGAACACGTAAATAGATGGGAACGCCCCGAGGGTGAATGGCAAATGAAATCGCGATGTTATCTCAACGATACGGACCCACTCAGTTCGACGCTGGGGCGCGTTCAGTGAGCAGAATACGTTTTACTTGATTCCGATCAAAAGTCTGGGTATTCCCTCCGATGCGCACCTCGACCTGCATGCCGTTGATGGAAACCAAATCTCCGGCCAGAACCGATCCGTCCCTTAGCTCGATTGTGTCATGCGCCGCGCTTCCCAGTTCATAGCTGACGCTGCCCCCAGAGGCGTCACGAGACGAGATCTCCAGCGGGAACTTCCCAGTATTGAACCCGTCCTTCTCAAACCCAAGCATGTGTTTCCCGATTGCAACATCGATGATCTTGGGAGTAATTCCCAGTGCTTTACCGTCTACCGTAAGAGCAGCCCCTTGGGGAACCGAGTTCACCGTGATAGATACGGTACGCGGCGCACTCGTTGCGACCGCTAGGGAGCTTGGAGAACCGGACGCAGCGATCGTTATCTGAAACTTGACCGTTTCTCCGGCAGCGACGTTGGTTAGATTTATGTAGCCCTCACCGATTCGCGCCTTACCCTTGTCGTACACATACAACGAAAAACTCGTGCCTGTGATGGTCTTGTCTGAAAGATTCTCAGCCGTCACATCACTGATGTAGGTGCGTTCTTTCCCCATTCCAGCGCCTAAGCTATTGAACTTCGAAAAGGTGAAACGAAGCACAGGCTGACCGGAATCGGGCCAAGCGACCACTTGGAAGGGCTGATCCTTGGCAATAACCCACGAACTAACAACGATCAGTGTCAGAACTGAAATTGCTGCACGGCGCATACTTCCTCCGCATGATCGCTCTGTTGGCGCTCGCCCAATTCTAGAACTGAGTAGACGTTTTGTCAGTCCTCATTGAGAATCTCGCCGAGGCGCGTATATTCGCGACATGGGACGCCAGGTTTCCCATCTCCTGGGGACGAGCGGAATGCTGCTAACTGTGCTCCTCTGGCTTTCTCTGCTCAATCCGTCGAAAGCCGACCATCTAGTAGACAGCTTCGCCGGATCACAACACGAATACAAGATCGTCTTAGGTGCAGCCCTATTGTCCACGGTGTTCTCATTTATCGGAGCGATTCGCGGCTCCAAGTGGTGGTACGTCGGAGTGGCTTTGTCGTCGGCAACGTTGGCGTTTTTTACTTACAGTCTCTCGGGTCAATGAGTGATAAGGCGATTAATTGCCATCCACGGTCGGCTCGTGTCTTTTGGGCGGTGGTTGATGGCTACATGACGCGCTCATTGCTGTCCACTAGGACTGTCACTCGACCATTCAAGGAGGGAATCATGTTGGGAGGGTCTGCTTCTCGTCGTCTGTGTCATCCTGCAGTTTCATTATCACGATGCCATTCCGTGGTACATCTGGGTGCTTGCCTTGATCGCACAGTGTGTTGCCTTTGGCGAACCAGCGATGAGAACTGCTTCGAAAAAGAGTTGAGCGTGTAACGAGTCGCGCAAGTCTGGCTTGGATGCAGGCGGTTGTATCCCTGAGATCGTGGTGCATCTCTGGGTGCAAGGGGAGAAAGTTATGATTTAGGTGCTCGTCCTCGTTCGAGTCCACTCGCCGCCACCCAGTTTTGTCGACAGCCTAGACGCAGATCGAATGAACGGCCTTATTCTTCGGCCACAAACGGGCCGATACCTATCGGCCCGTACCCGTTGGATGTTCTCTTCCTCCGTGCACTTCGCGGTATAGAGGATGCCGAAGTCCATGGTCGCCGGTCTCCTGCCAAACAGACCACGTTCCGAGCTACTATCAGGCACCTACCAGATGTCTCTCATCCAGCTTCCTGTTCGCAGCGTTTTTGGCCAACTCTCCCTCCAGGCGAAGCATTTCCTGTGCCTTCTCGTACGTTTTGATGGCAACCGGTTTCAGCCAGAACAGTGCCAGAAATGCGGCGATCACGTTGCAGGCAATCATGATCCAGAAAATCCCGATCCACGAGCCGGTCTTGACACTGGCCATGGCCGCCACGGGTCCGGCGAAGATCGCCGCCAAACCTTTGGACGTGTAGACAATGCCGTAGTTGGTCGTGGCCCATTTCCTGCCAAACAGGTCGCCAACGATGGATGGGAAGAGCGAAAAGATTTCGCCCCATCCGAAGAAGCACAGGCCAGTCATCAGGATGAACCACACCGGATGGCTGATCAATTTGAGCAGGCCTAGGACGGCCAGGCCCTGCAGCAGGAACGCGATGAACATGGTGTTCTCACGTCCTATATGATCGGAAACCCAGCCCCAGAAGGGCCGACAAAGGCCATTCAGGATGCGGTCCAGTTCGATGGCTACCACCAGGGCCGACATGCCCCACAAGATGATGACCTTATCGACGTGGTAGAAGACGGCGATGGGCTTGATCTGAGCAGTGACCACTAGACCACCGAAGGCAACCAGCGCCATCATGACGTAAATCACGTAGAAAGATGATTGCTTCAGCATCTGCCAGTGAGTCATGTCGTAGGCCGATTCCCTCACTTTGGCACTGGCTTGCGTCCATCCCTTGAGCACCCAGCCTTTAGGAGGAGCAACGATAAACATGGCGGCGGCGGTGACGATAATGCCCTGGATAATGCCCCAGAAGATGAACGTGTGCTGGTATCCAGAGACTTTCATCATCTTGGCGATAGGCGCCACCGTCAGTGCAGTGCCGAGGCCGTACGCACCAGCTGTGAATCCGGCGCACATGCCGCGGTGATCGGGGAACCACTTCAGCGAGTTGCCCATGCAACCGCCGTACACGGCACCGGCGCCGATGCCGCCGACGGCGTACCAGAAGTACAGCACATGCAGGTTGCCCGCCATCCCCGACCCGATCCAGCCAAGGCCGACGAAGATGCCGCCGATGCCGATGACCAGACGAGGACCAAGACGATCAACCAGGTAGCCCTCGAACGGTACCAGCCAGGTTTCGCAAAGGATGAACGCGGCGAAAGCCACCTGAACGGCGGCCAGGGTTGCGCTCATGCTTTTCGTTAAGGGTGTGGTGAAGAGAGTCCAGGCGTATTGAAGATTGGCAATCGCCATCATCGCGATCACGCCTGCAATGAGTTGAACCCAGCGGTTGACGATTTTGGGTTCCTGGGGAACTAAGGAGGTCACATTCGTGGCCATAGGCATCCCTCCTGGGAATTGTAAAAGTCGTTCGTTTCTTCTCGCGCAACACTCCTTGCTGGAACACGTCCAGATAAAATGAAAAACCCGCCCGGTTGTACGGGCGGGCGGATTTATTCAGCAGCTTCGACGTCTTTCTGGAGCGGGATGATTCCCGGCACCAGCCACTTGTCCCACATCTCGTCGATCTTGCTCTGGAAGAATTCGATATCTTCCTCGATGAAATGCGCGAACCTTCCCTGTTTGAGCAGATAATCACGGACCGGCAGCCGTTTGAATCTGCCGTTCGCAATCTGCTCGGTCTTGCCGTAGAGCTTCAGTTTGCCGTTCTCAACCTCGTACAGAGGCCAAATGCCGGTGTTCACGGCCAGTTCGCCCAGTTCGAAAGAGAGCACAGGATCGAAATCCCATCCCTTCGGACAGGGGTTCAGGCAGTGAATGAAGGTCGGCCCGCCGATCGACAACGCCTTGCGCACGTTGTTCATCGCCTGCAGCGGGTAGGACGTAGAAATGGTTCCTACGTACTTCACTGTGGGATGGCCAGCCATGATCAGCGGCGCCATGTTCTTCTTCCAGCGGTGATTCATGATGCGCTTCACTTTTCCTGGCGTGCTGAACGAGGTATTGACGCCATAGGGCGATGTCCCGGAAATCTGGATATCGGTATTGGCGTACGACTCGTTGTCGTACATCAGGATCAGCAAGTTGTAATCGGGGTGGCACATGGTGGCTGAGATTGCTGCCAGTCCCATATCCGCGCCGCCGCCATCGCCGCAGAAGGCGATGACGTTGATGGGCTCGTCCTTCATGACGCCCTTGCGCATCTGGACGCGGAGAGCCGCGGCCGTTCCCAGCGCGGCCGAACCCGAACTGCCCAGTTGCGTGTGCATCCAGGGAACGCCCCAGGGCGTGGCGTAGTAAGAGGTGTTAGCCACGTACATGCACCCGGTGCTGCCCAGAACGATGGTTCTGGGACCTGCAGCCTTCGCCATCAACTTCATGATTTGCGCAGACTCGCAGCCCTGACAGGTGCGGTGGCCGGACGTGTAGTACTCCTCGTGTGGAACCTTCTTTACTCCTTTGAAGGCTTCCAACTCTTGCGTCGGTTTTTCATCTACAAATGTGCTCATGATTAGTTTGTCCTTTCCGGCTATGAATAGCGCCACGTCAACTGGCGCTATCCCCGCAGCCCGATCCATTGCGTCAGGGGTTGCGCCTTACCTTTTGCAGCTTGGAATACTTTCTCGGTCATCGCTTCCACGTCTGGTACGGTCACTTCGCGGCCGCCCAATCCGCCGATGAAGCCCAATACTGGCGGTCTGGTAGCGCTGTTGCTGTACATGGCGGACCGGACTTCGGTCGCCACCACGCCACTCAAGTCCGGCGAACCGAACGAGAAGTCGCGATCAAGTACGCCGATAGCCTGGAAACGCTCCAGACACTTGCCGATTTCCTTACCGGCAAACGGACGGAACCAGCGCAGACGAACGAACCCGACTTTCTTGCCTTGTTCGCGCATTTTGCGAATGGCTACCTTGACCGGCGTGGAAAGTGTGCCCATGCCCAACAGAACGACTTCCGCATCTTCGGTCATGTACTCTTCGAAGAACGGGTTGCCGTACTTGCGTCCAAACGTTTTTTCGAAGTCGGCATACACTTCGCGAATCACATCGCATGCGATTTCCGTGACTGCGTAGTTCTGCCGCCGAATCTCCGTGACCCAATCTTCGTTACACTGTGGGGCCACCGAAATCACGTTGTCGGGATGGAGAAGCAGATCGCCACGGTTGTAAGGAGGCAGGAACTTCTTGACCTGCTGTGCCGTCGGGATCTGTACCAAGGCCTGCGAATGCGTGAGGAACGCACCGTCGCAGCTGATGGCCAGAGGTACGAACATGCGGCGGTCTTCCGCCACACGATACGCGATCAGGGCCGTATCCAGTGCTTCCTGCGCACTGTCGACCCAGGTCAACATCCAGCCCAGGTCACGGACGGCCAGAGCGTCGTTGTGCTCCACACCGAACGCGCCGGGATCGTCCAACGCCCGGTTGCCCACCATGGCAATCATAGGAACGCGCAGCGCTGGGGTTACAGTCAAACATTCCATCGCGTACATCCAGCCCACGCCGCTCGAACCGCAGAACACGCGTGCTCCGCAAACCGACGCGTGCTTCACGATTTCAAATTGTGAATGCTCGCCTTCCGCCACAATGTATTCGCAATCCATCTCGCCATCTGCCACCAGTTGGCTGATGTACTGCATCACCGTGTCGTAAGGCCGGATTGGGTAAGCCGTGACCACATCCACGTTGGCCAGTTTGCAAGCAATCGCAATGGCCTCGGCGCCTGTGATCAGAGCTTCCTGCTCGGTGCCTTTTTTCTTTTGCTCAACAGGTAGTGTTAATGTCGCCATTTCAATCTCCTTGTTCTTCCGGCTAAACTTTCAGGCCGCGTTTTCAAGTTGCCTGCGCTAGCCTTTCTTTGCGATTTCCAGGGCCTCGGGGACCTGTTCCTGATACTGACCGCGATAACGGAATCCATGGGTCCGCTTCTCGATGGGTTCGGCCTTCTCAATGGTGCTCTCCAACCATTTCAGATAGGCTTTCTTGTCTTTCTGGTAGGTTTCCCACTGGCTCTTGTTGTCAGCGAATTCGGACTCGTTCACCATATGGACACAGTCCTTTACCGGGCAAACCTCTTCGCAAACGCCGCAGCCGCAGCATGCTTCGAGATTGGCATCGTAGGTTCCTTCCGGCGTGACGTCGAAAGACGCATCCGGACAGTTCAGCCAGCACAGCGTGCACTTCGTGCAGGTCGAGAAGTTGATGACCGGCCGCAGTGTACGTGTGGAATACTTCTTGAACAGTTCGTTGCGGGCAGGCCGGAAGCCTCCCAGTTTGCCTGTGGTCGGGTCCGCATATGGGCCGCCCTGGGGCTGACCTTTAATGGAAGTGCCACCTCGCATCTCCTTCCAGCCCGGCATTTCGAACTTGAACGGCTCTTCGGGATTGCCCTCTCCAGCTTTTACCGGAACCGAGGTAAAGCCCTCGAAAGCGGTGCGAGCGGAAGTGACTTTCAATGAGCTCTTCAGCTTCTCGTTGATGAATTGCTCCACCGACTTCAAGCTGAATATTTCCGGCAGCGCCTTGGCGATGGCGCCCAGGACGCGGACGTCGGTATGGTCATCTTTGAAAACCCACATGCCGGAGAAGCTGGCGAGGCCCCTGATGATTCCCAGCTTGTAAGGCTCTTCCCGGCGGTGAATGCTCTTCAACAGCGTGGGCGCATCCTCGAGCGAAACAACGATGAGGGTGTGTCCCGGCTTCAGAGCGTGATGCACCGGCTGCAACCCGTACCATGCCCAGGACTCTCCGCCCTTACAGAGCGTGTCATCGAGAACCACGGTGAGATCGACTTGCTTCGGTTCGTATTGCGCCATTCCGGCTTCGAGCGTCAGTTCGTCGTTGGCGACGATTGCGAAACTCTTGGCTGGAATCCCATTCCGCTCCGGAGCATCTCCATACCGGCCAAACGAAAGACCAAGTTTGCCTTCGTTGTGCGCGGCTAAAACGATGTCGCGCGTTATGTTCTTCGCGAGAGTCTTTTGAAAGACTCCTCGGTAGATTACTTCGACCGCGAATAGCTGACCCATTTGGCAACCTCCATTCTCTTAAAGCGTTTTCTGTATTACGTTTTCGACTTCCCGCAGGTGCCGGCGCATGGCAGCCTCGGCGGCTGGTGCGTCGCCCCGCTTCAGTGCGGACAAAATCCGGTGATGACCGGCAAGCGACTTTTCTTGCCGTCCTTCCGCTTGCAACGAGCGCTCCCGGGTTTCGCGCAGCATATCCATCAACACGTCCACGACCTTCAAAATTGCCGCATTACATGAGGCCATGGCGATGGCGTAATGAAACTGGGAGTCTTCCTCGATTCCTCCTTCACCGGCGCGCACCTTCTTTTCCTGGCGCAGGAGAATGTCTTCGATATTCGCGATTTCGCCGCTGGAGATGCGCGAAGCTGCGCGGCGAGCCAGGGGCGGCTCAATCATTTTGCGCACGTCGATCAAGTCGGCAACCGTCTTGCGTTTCTCCCGTAGCGCATCTGCGAGAGGATTGCTTGATGCCGTGGGGAGATTGCAAATCACCGTGCCGATTCCCTGCCGTGGCTCGAGCTGACCCATCAGTTCCAGGCTGCGGATGGCGTCCCGCACTGAACCGCGGCTCACGCCTATCATCCGAGCCAATTCGCGTTCCGGAGGCAGCAGATCGCCAGGCGTCAGCTCTTCCCGGATGTGCCGCTCCAGTTGTCGGGCGACCTCCCGATAAACCTTGCTTCTAGGAATTGCCTCAAACCCGACTCGCGCAGGTAAAACAGTAGCTATCATCGGAATTGGTCTGATGACTGACCAATTGTCATTTCACTCTTGGATTCAAGCCGGTGCAATGACGCCAGTCACACTGCAATGTGACAAAAGGCAGTTTCTGCCATCCCTTTTATAAAAAGATGGATGCCATGTTCCTGAAAAGAAAGCTGGTTTGGAGTTCTGCTACACGTCATCAACAGGAAAGAAACATCGTCTCGGGTCAAATGGGGGGAATTGTGGTCGACCGATGGGAGGAAAATGGCGAAGAGCGGCACAGGTTCAGCCGATGTTAGCGAACAATCCCCGATGGTTTAGCGCGATATCACTGAGTCTAGTGCCGCTCGATTTCAGTGATCGCGACGGGAGCGAAGTTGGCCTCACGCAGTTGCCGGTTCAGGTGAATCAATTTTGTTTGTTTGAATTGCATCCATTCTGCGATGCGGGCTTTGGCCTGTTGGCTCGACTCCCTGTAAACTGCGATGGCCTGCGAGGGCACGACACGATCTCCTCCTTCGACTACCCGCAGCGCGGATGCCAGGCCCGTATAGGCATCCTGCAGCCCAGGGTTCTCCGCCGGTGTATGCTCCTTATTCCTAACAATCTTGCCGAGTGCGGATTGCGCTTCCAACAGAGCCGGCTTGATCTGTGCGCTTCGTCCTCCCAACTTCTGCTGCCCCAGCTTCTGTTCGAGGTCCGCCAGTTGTTTCTGAACCGAGTTGATCTCGGCCAGCGTGCGGCGCGCGTCGATGGTTTCACCAAAGATCTGCTGGCCCAACCGAAACTGCTCTGTGAGCACGTCGACGGTCGCGGGCGAACGCGGGTCCATGACCACTTTTAATGACTGCTCTTGCGCCTTTCCATCAACCGTCAAGCGCACTTGGTAGATTCCCGGCACAACCTTCGGTCCGCTCGGATTGTGGTACTCGGCTTCTTCATCCGCGCTCGGGCCTCCGGAACTGCCCCACGTCAGGTTCCAGACAAATCGGTGCATTCCAGCACTTCTTTCCAACACTTCAGGCTTGGGAAGCCAGCGATCGGCAACAGGAAGTGGCTGATGCTTCCAGATTCCCTGACCTTGCGAGGAATGATTATCCGAAGAAAGATCATTTGAAGAAAACTTTCTAACGAGGTTTCCTTGGGCATCGAAAATTTCCAATCGAACGCTGCTCGCCGGAGATGAGAGGAAATAATCCAGCATCGCGCCCCTGGGAGGATTCTCCGCCGTCGGTTCTTCGGGGGGAGGCGGCGTTCCGGTAAAGGAGTCGTTATCGATGCGAACCGCTGTAGCTGGCCGGTAAAGCCACGGACCACCTGCTGTTCTCGCCTGCGGCGCCTGCCGCAGCGGCGCGATGTCATCGAGAATCCAGAAAGCGCGGCCAAACGTGGCAATCACCAGGTCATCGCCGTGAATGGTGAGATCGCGGACTCCGGTGACCGGCAAATTCAATTGCAAAGACTGCCAGTGGTCCCCATCGTCCCATGACACATAAACTCCAAATTCAGTTCCAGCGAAGAGAAGCCCCTTGGTCTGGGGATCTTCGCGAACGGCGCGCAAGAAGGCTGGAGCAGTAATGCCGCTGGTGACCAGTTGCCAGGTTGCTCCATAGTCACGCGTTCGATAGATGTAGGGCGTCCGATCGTCGAGCCGTGCGCGATCGACGGCAGCGTAGGCGACGCCGGGATCAAAATGTGAAGCTTCAATCAGCGAAATCTTGCTCCAGTCTCCCAATCCCGGCGGAGTGACATCTCTCCAGTTCTTTCCACCATCGCGGGTCAGGTGAATCAGGCCCGTGTCACTTCCCGCCCAAATCAAGTCTCCGTTGAGCGGCGATGGCGCAATCGTGAACAAGACCCCATACCCGGCGCGTTTCGCCTGTTCGAGGGTTGGCGGGCCGATGAGTGGCGGATCCTGTGCCTTCTTACTTTTTGCGTCATCCGCATCACGGTCTGATCCGGTGAGATCGGGACTGATGGTCTCCCAGTGCAGACCACGGTCGGCGGTCTTCATCACGTATTGCGTTCCGAAATAAAGCGTGGTTGAATCGGCCGGGGAAAGAACCAGCACCGTAGTCCAAGGGGCCCGATATTTGCGTTCATGGATGTCGGACTCCCACGAAAATGCGGGCCATGGCGTGATGTCCTGGCTAAGTCCGGTCCGCCGGTTGAAGCGCGCAACCGTACCGTAAGTTCCGGACAAGTAGATGATGTTCGAATCTTTCGGGTCGACCACCATGTACCCGCTCTCGCTTGGACCTGCGGGAAACCAGTCCCGCGGCGTGATCTGACCATGGTCGGTGCGGCTTAGGACGGCGGCGCTGCCGCTATCTTGCTCGGTGCCGTACACCACGTAGGGAAACTGGTTGTCAGTAGTGACGTGATAGAACTGTCCCGTAGGCTGGTTGTACCAGCTGCTCCATGTCTGTCCACGGTTGAGGCTGATCGTCGTTCCCTGGTCGGTGGCAAGAATCATGCTGGCGGAATTCTTGGGATCAATCCAGAGTTCGTGATAGTCGTCTCCCCCCGGCGCGCCTCGAACGACCGAAATTGTCTTCCCGCCATCCTCCGATCGGTAGAGTGCGACATTCGGCATATAGATCACATCGGGATGGTGCGGATCGATGGTGATACGGTTGAAGTACCATGCCCGGCTGGTAAGACGGGGATCGGGGTTCGCCAGCGCCCAGGTGTTGCCTCCATCGTCAGAGCGATAGAGGCCAGACTTCGCGTCAGGCTTGCTGGTCGTTATGAGCGCATACACGCGCTTGCCGTCGGGCGCCACATCGATGCCAACCCGGCCCCAATCGCCAGCGGGCAGTCCGTTTCCTTCGAGACGAGACCACGATTTGCCGCCGTCCCTGGAACGGTAAAGGCCGCTGCCAGGTCCGTCAATTGGAGCATACGAACTCCACGGAGGGCGCCACGTGTGCCATGCACCGGCAAACAAAAGATCAGGCAAAGAAGCACACATCGCGAGATCTGAAATGCCGATTTCGGAACCCAGATCGAGAACCTTCGTCCAACTCGCTCCTCCGTCGATCGACTTGTAAACGCCACGCTGTTCGTTCGGACCATAGGCGTGCCCCAAAGCGCCGACATAAACGATGTTTGCATCTTGCGGATCGATCACAATCCGGCTGATCTGTCGCGTGTCCTCCAAGCCAATGTGATTCCAGGTTGCGCCGCCATCGATGGATTTGTAGACACCGTTGCCGGAAGACAGATCCTCACGAATGTCGGTTTCGCCGGTTCCCGCATAGATGATTTTAGGGTCGGAGGGAGCCACGGCGAGCGCTCCGATCGAGGCCACGGGTTGGCCGTCGAAGATCGGCGTCCAAACATCTCCGGCGTCGATTGTTTTCCAGATGCCACCATCGACCGAGCCAAAATAAAACGTTGTCGAGTCGCCGGGCACACCAGCCACGGCTACTGCGCGTCCGCCGCGGAACGGGCCAATGAGTCGCCATTTGAGCCCATTCATTAGTTCCGGAGGAACCGACCCCGCAACCGCAGCCATGGTCAGCAACAGAAAAGCAAACGTGGAGAGAAGACACACTAAGACGAATCCGAATCTTTGCAAGTTCTAAGCCCTCGGCTTCTTACACCTTCGGTTGACATTCTATGCTGGAGTTTAAGATCACGCATCTCACCTTTACGGAGTAGCAAGTAGGGATGTCGCAGGTCGGACTGGTTTCGGCAATTGAAGAAGTCCGCAACTCCCGATTCACGCAGGCAGGACGTTGAACTCTTTTTGGTTTTGGTATACCACTGCCATGCCCAGGAATTGTTACGCCCGTAAGTTACCGAAAGATGGAGCGGGAGACCGGGATCGAACCGGCGACATCCAGCTTGGGAAGCTGGCGTTCTACCGCTGAACTACTCCCGCTCACGGAGATGACTCTGGAATTTCTCTCACACGGACAGAACCGCGTTACGAAAAACCAATCAAAGTCTAGCACTCGAATGCCAATGGAAACAATCTCCTTGTGCCGAGCGCGATGGCGGGACAGGAATATTTGCTACGGCAATCGACGGGGAGAAAATCGCGCGCCGTACTCCGCTCCAGCTTATGCCGGAGCGAAGTACGATTGCGCAAAACTACCCTTGCGTGGGATGCAACACGCGGAACGTGTTGCCCCCGTTTGACCAGACCAGAACTAACGCATCCTCGCTCTTCGGGATGTCGGACAACGCCTTGGCCACATCCGCGGCAGACTGCTGGGGCCGGCGGTTGACTTCGACAATCACATCCCCCTGCTGGATGCCCGCGTTGTCGGCGGGACTACCGGGCTGCACTTCCTGTACTACTGCGCCATGAACGTTGCTGAGGATTTGCAGTTGGTCGCGTTCGCCTTGGCCCAGATCACCGAGGCTCATTCCCCAACGGCCTTTCCCGTGCTCGCCGGCCACGCTGGCGTCGCCTTTGGATGCGTTCATCGCTTCCAGCGTGACCGGAACGCTCATGGTCTTGCCATCGCGCACCACCTCGAGATGGATGGTTTCACCGGGCTGCTTTTGCCCGACTTCCATCTGCAGCTCTCCGGCATCGGTCACTGATTTCCCGTTCAGTTCGGTGATGACGTCGCCAATCTTGAGGCCGGCTTTCGCGCCGGCAGAGTCTGGGTCGACCTGGCTCACAACGGCGCCGCTTGCGCTGCTCATCTGGAAGAACTTCGCATTGTCCGGAGTCACATCCGAGATGCCGATTCCGATAAGTCCGTGACTGACTTTGCCATCGCGGATCAAGGTCTCAACCGTTGGCTCGACGATCTGCGTCGGAATCGCGAAGCCCATTCCGGAGAACGAGCCATTGGATGAGATCAGGAAGGTATTGATCCCGATCAATTCGCCGCGCGCATCGACCAGCGCCCCGCCGGAGTTTCCGGGATTGATGGCAGCATCGGTCTGGATGAATTCTCCCGGCTTGCGGCGGTCGGTCGCATCCGGATTGGGGCGGTTGAGCGCGCTGATGATGCCGCGGGTCACGGTGAATCGGAATCCATACGGATTGCCGAACGCCAGCACGGTTTGGCCCGGATGAAGATTGGCCGAATTACCCCAGGGCACGCTGGGCAGATTGGTTCCGCTCACCTTAATCACCGCCAGGTCCGTAAGCGGATCGGCGCCGACCAGCTTCGCCAGCAACACTTCGCGATTGCTCATGGTGACGCGGATGTCGGTGGCTCCATCGATCACGTGATTGTTGGTAACGATGTAGCCATCGGGGGAGATGATTACGCCGCTGCCCAAGCCATGCTCAATTCTTTGCTGGGGCTGGGCGCGGAACTTGAATTGCCGACCAAACGGGTTGATCCCGAAAGGCGCAAAGAACTGCTGCATGTCTTGCGAATCGTCGCCAGTCTGCTCCGTTTTCTCCTTCGACGTCACGGTTACGTTGACCACGGCGGGAGTAACCCGGGCGGCCAGGGTCTCCATGGCATGATCAAGCGAGAGCAGCGCGGCAACACTGTTGTCGTCGAGCGGCGCAGCTGCGGGGGCCGCAGCGGCTGCCCTCGCGGATTTGGCGGATACAAGTTCGTAAGTCGCCAGAGATGCGACCGTTCCTATAGCGATCACGGCCACGAACAAGCGCCGAGTCAGTATCGTCTTCAAGCTCATTTCACTTTCTCCTTTTGTAACTAATTGTTTAGTTGTTGCTCTCAAAAAAATTTGCCTACGTCTTCTTGGCGCTAGGCGCTCTTGCTACGCCGTTCTGATCGAGATTCACCCAGGTAATGCGCCACATGGAGACAGTGCACACCCACTCATCAGGACCTACGCGTTGCGAGGTTCGGACCACTAGGAGCGTCTCTCCTGGCGTAAACATCTCGTTCATTCCCAGGGTCACCGCGGCGGGCGCGCTGTTGGCGGCGTCAGAGCTGTGTACCGCAACCACTTGCGGGACACTCCGCCCCGCTTCGATCACTTGATGCTTGTTACGATGTCCAGCTACTTGCCGCGAATGTGCACGCGGGTTTCTCTCGAGTGCCGGTGACGATGCCGCACGCAACGCGGCTGGAATCACCGCAGGCGCAGGGAATTCAGACAGGAGCATTTCGGCGTGGACATTGCCATCAACAATCGGCGGCCTGTGGTGGTCAAATGCCACCAACTCGGGAACACGGGGCACGACGACCAGGCACACCACAGAAAAAGCACCCACTATCCCCACAGCTGGCTTCCAGACGCGCCTGGCATGTGGCCGGCGTGCATCGAGGATCTGCGCCAGGCGCAGCGAAGCCTCGCGTGCGCGGTGCACGGCAGCCTGCGCCATTGTCCAGCCAGGGCGAGCCATACTTTTTTGTAAGAGGCCGATCAGGCACTTCGCATAACCGCGAGGATTGGCAGTCTCGGCCAGCACCTCATCGTCACAGGCCATTTCGCGTTCCAGCGCGAGCCGGCCGTCAATCCACCAGACCGCAGGATGGAAGAGGAATATGGCCCGCACCACCTTCTGGAGAAGATTGGTCCAGTCATCCCAGCGGCGCAGGTGTGCGAACTCGTGGACCAGAATGATGTTCAATTCCTCGGGCGCAAGTTCTTTTAGCGCCCAGGCTGGGATGACAATCATCGGCTTGAAGAAACCGATAGCGGCAGGCACGTTCACGTTCGCAGACGCAGCGAGAGTTACTGATCTTGACGAGGAAACATGGGCGACAGTTTCCTGTAACGCAGGGTCGAGCTCCGCTGGATCGATCGGAGTGCAGCTCCTGCGAAGCGCTCGCAGCCGCCAAAGTCCGCTCGCAAACGTAGCAGGGCAACACATGCCGCCACGATCCAAGCCAGAAACAGGAAAGTTCCCCATGCGCCAGGCATCGTGATCAGAGGCCGCGCGCCCCCGATCGCCGGAACAGGGCGCAAGAGCCACTGACCAGCGCCGCCAAAAGGAAGTCCGGCCACGGCCAACAGTGCCACCAACCAAACCGCAAATCGGGTTCCCGAGTTCTGCCGCGGTAGAAAGCGCAACATCATCCAAACAAATAGTGCAATCAACAATCCTTCGGGAAGCGAATTCAGGATACGGCCGATTGCCATTTGGGAGATTATCTGGAACTCAGGCGACATCATTTCGCGCCACTCCGTTCCAACATCTCTCGCAGGCGGTCGAGTTCCTCCGCCTCTATGCCCCGATCCTCAAGGATGTTCAAAACGAGTTGCTCGTGGGAGTTCTTGAAGAACCGGCTTACCAAATGGCGGATCTCGGACCGCGTTGCCTCTTCCCGCCTGACCATCGGAGCGTAGACATGCGCGCGACCGTCTTTGGAGTGCTTCACGTAGCCTTTTCGCTCCAGGACGCGGATGGTGGTCAAAACCGAGTTATAAGCTAAAGGCGTTTTCTCCGACAGGAAATCCATGATCAACTGGACCGTGCCGGACCCCTTCAGCCATAACACGTTCATGATCCGAAGTTCGGCCTCTGTGAGGGTTTTGGATTCTGGTCGCGGCACGAAACGCTCTCCTTGGATGCTTTAGACGCCCCGAATAAGAAAAGGTAACTAATTATTTAGTTGCAAAGATGGACTCCATGGGTTGCCCCCGGCGGCGGGTCGAACAAAGAAGCCATTTCATTTAGACTGCCTGCAGAAGAAAATGTCTTCTTCATCTACATCTACGCGAAAGCATGCGGCCACAGGCACCAGCGATCAGCCAGCAGTTCCAGAGCCTTCATTCTCGGAGCGGGCGCGAACTTTGGTGTACCTGGGCCGCATCGGCAGCCTTTCCACGCTCTCGCGCAAGCACCCCGGTTTCCCCTTCGGCTCCGTGATGCCCTACGGGCTGGACGGGCGCGGGCGCCCCATCTTCCTCATTAGCACTATGGCCATGCATACGCAGAATCTGCAAGCCGATCCACGGGCCAGCCTGCTGGTAACCCAGGCCGATGCCAGCGGCGACCCGCTGGGAGCGTCGCGAGTCACGCTGATAGGAAATGTTCTGACCATCCCGAAGCCCGAGGTGCCCGACGCGCGGCAACTCTACCTGGAGCGTTACGCCAACAGCAAGTACTGGGTTGACTTTGAAGATTTTTCTTTTTACCGCATGGATGTATTGGATGTTTATTACGTCGGCGGCTTCGGGGTGATGGGCTGGGTGCCGGCTTCGGACTACGACCGGGCGCAACCCGATCCGCTGGCCGATGCCGCCGCCGGAATTATCGAGCACATGAATACCGACCACAAAGATGCGCTCATCTTGCTGGCGAATGTGTGCGCGGGGATTGAGTCGCAGGAAGCGGCGATGACTTCGGTCGACCGGCTGGGTTTCCATGTACGCCTGAAAACCCAGGAAGGGATGAAGGGCGCACGCATTGCGTTCCTGCGGGAAGTGCGCAACCCTGGTGAGGCCAGAAAAGTCTTGGTAGAGATGGTGCAGCAGGCGCGGCAAGGCGGGTCTTAGGTGCTAGGCCTTAGGTCTTGAGCAAAACCTAAGACCTAAGACCTGCGACGATCAGGCTCCTAACTCCTCGAACTCCAAACAAAGATGCCCGCGATCCTCTCAGATCGCGGGCATTGGTTTCTACTTCGAAAAGCGGTCACTAGATAGCTTGGACGTTCTCCGCTTGCCAGCCCTTAGGGCCCTTGGTCACGTCAAACTGCACGGTTTGGCCTTCTTGCAGGCTGCGGAAGCCGCCAGCCTGAATCGCGGAGAAATGCACGAAAACGTCTTCGCCATTCTGACGGCTGATAAAGCCATAGCCTTTGGCGTCGTTAAACCACTTCACTGTTCCTTGTTCTGCCATTGATAGTTCCTATTCTTGTTTCTTTTGGATTGTGCTGAGAAGAATCCTTGCTAGTGAGGGGGTGACGCTGGTTGGCGATACCGACCTTCAATTGCTCGTGAATCAAACTTAGCTGATTCATAGTATACACGCCTGTGGGAAAAAACACCGAAAAAATGCGCGGGGCGCAGTTTGAACTTTTATAGCGTCATCCTTCTATGAAAACAGGCGTACCTGTCCACAGGTATTTTTGCGGCGATGCGGACAGGCTTCTATTCGTGCTCGAGGCACATAAGGTATGTCCGGACTCCGCCGCTCCATCTGAGCGTCGCTCTCGAAGAGCAAGGATGACTTCGAGCTGACGGATTCCCCTTACACCGCCGCAAACTTTTCTTCTTCAAACAGCACGCCATCGTGCAGCAGGGCGTAGACCGTGATCAGCAGCTTGCGCGCCAGCGCCACCCGCGCCACGTGCTTGTGCTTCTTGCGCAGCAACCGCTCGTAGTAGCGCCGGGCCGCCGGAGAGCAGCGCGTCGCCACCTGCGCCGCCTCCACCATGACCCAGCGCATCCAGGGCGAACCCTGGCGCGTGATCCCGCCCGCGCCGCTTTCCCCGCCGACTCCCGTACCCGCGGCACCAGCCCGGCGTAACTGCACAACGCTTCCTTGTCGCGAAATCGTCCGAGGTCTCCAATCTCGGCCAGCAGCATCATCGCCGAACACTCCCCGATCCCCGGAATCGTCATCAGCCACTCCACCCGCGGGTCGTGTTTTGCTCGTTCACTTAATTGCAGATTTTGTTTTTGAATTTCTCCGCTGTAACCATCCAACAACCGCAGGCACACACTCACCGTTTCCCGCGCCCCCGCCGGCAGCTTCAACCCCGCCAGCCACTGCCGTCCGCGTTTGCCGAATAAATCCGTCACCGGGGAATGCAGTCCCTGCTGATGCAACACCGCATGCACCTGGTTCTTCAGCCGCGTCCGCTGCCGCACCAGCGTCGCCCGCAATCGCACCTGCTGCCGCCGCGCCTGCGTCTCCCGGTCCGCCTTCCACGACTCCGGCAACAAATCGCAGCGCAGCAAATGCGCCAGCGTCGCCGAATCCACCCGGTCGTTCTTCAGCTTCGCCGAGGCAATCGCCTTCACCCGCTGCGGATGCACCAGCACCAGCCGCTCCACTTCCGGTTCCACCACTTCGCGAAACGCCGGCCAAAAACCGCATGCCTCCACCGCCACCTGCACTTCCTGCCCGCGAAACTGCCGGAAATACTTGCGCAACGCCAGCTTCTCGTTCGTCACTGCACCCGCCTGTAAAATCTTCCCTCTTGCTTCCAACGCCGTCATGTAACAAAATCTCTGGTGAAGATCTACGCCAACGTGGATCATCTCGTGCCTCCTTCAGGGCTTGTGCTTCGAGCACGTACTCTACCCTTGGAGGCACGCCTTTTTCGTTTTCATTACATCTGAGCGGAGCCGTTTTTCAGGCGTTGCGAAGGATCTCCCGGGCTGCCGCATTGTATGTGTGGGAGATCCCTCGCCCGGCTCAACTGCGCCGCGTGACGGATGACGCTTTTCAAGAAGAGGAAAGATTCAAACTGAGCCTTTACCACAAGAAATCGAGCACCTCCGTTCTCGCCCAAGACGGAGGAGGGTTCCCTCGGGCCTGAGCGGCCCTCCGTTTTTCCACAGCCTTAGTCGGTCCATCTGACCTTTAATTTTTTTCGGCAATCCTCAATACTTAACCTCTAGATACAGATCGACCGGTATGGACATGCTCTGGAGGCCAGGCATGGAGAACTTTTATACGGATGTGATATCCCGCGACGCCCGCTTTGAGTCGGTGATGCGAGCGGCCGACGCTTCCCTTCTTGAGCCAAGAACGCGCCAATTGGTCGAGGGCATAGTCTCCGCCGCCCGCCAGATGGGAATCGAAGTCATGATCTACGAAACCTATCGCAGCCAGGCTCGCCAGCAGGACCTCTTCAATCATAGCGCCACCAAACTTCGAGCTGTGGGCGTACACCACTATGGCTTAGCGTGTGACATCGTCAAAGTTGTGGGCGGCGAGCCTAGCTGGAAAGGCGACTTCTCGTTTCTGGGACATCTCGCGCAGAGCTTTGGCCTGATCTGGGGCGGTGACTGGGGAGCTCCTAACATCAAGCATAGCTTCGTCGACAGCGTGCACGTGCAGCGTTGCACCGTTGCCAGGCAAGGAGGCTTGTTCGCCGGCACATGGTATCCCGACGATACTTACAATCCTTACGAAGACACGCAACACCTATTTGCCGCTGCGAGCAAGCCGGTAGCATCAAGCGCAGGCAAGAAAGTCACTAACATGAAAAAGGCTTGATCACACGCTCCTTGGGAATCGAGCATCTAGCCGGCCCTTCTAACTTGCGATCGCCTCTAATAATCCCCACTAACGTCCTTCCGTGTTAGCCTTACGTGCAGAGGGGGTTCCAATGATGATCAACAAAGTGGTAGCTTCCCTGCAGAAGGAGTACTCCCGCCTTGAAAAAGAGATGGGACAAGTAGGGAAGGCGCTCGACGCGCTTGGCCAAGTCAGCGGGAGGAAGCTCAAGAAGACGGGCCGTACCTTGAGCAAGGACGCCCGCCGACGCATCGCCGAAGCGCAACGACTACGCTGGGCGAAAGTCCGCAAGGCAGCCGCCAAGCTAGTCAAAACGTAAGTAGAAGTGCCTTTCGCAAGCACCGCGGCCGGCCTCGTTCGTAGCTTCTCCGAAATCTCGCGGACGAGGCCCAAGCTTCCGCTCACTGTAGAACTCTTAGCCTCCGGCGTCTAAGTCCAGCGAAACCACTTCAAAGCCAGCGCGAACGAGATACTACCCCACACACCCATCACCAACAACTGCGGCCATTGATGGAATAGCGGCGTGCCTTCCAGAATGCTTGCCCGCAGCGCATCGTTCAGAGCAGTCAACGGCAGCGCCTTGATCAGCGGCTGGATAACGGCGGGAAAGCGCTCGTAAGAAAAAAAACACCGGAAAAAATCCACATGGGCATCATTACCAAATTCATCAGTCCGCTCACGCTCTCAATCTTCTGTGCCCGGCTCGCGGTCAGCAGTCCTATTCCTCCAAAACAGATGGCTCCCAGAGAACCCAGCAGCACAACCGCA
Organism: uncultured Acidobacteriaceae bacterium; assembly: GCA_963702775.1. GTDB lineage: Bacteria > Acidobacteriota > Terriglobia > Terriglobales > Acidobacteriaceae > Sulfotelmatobacter. The sequence goes on along the minus strand of CAVPDX010000004.1, from coordinate 1,259,414 downwards.
AATATCGATCCCATCAGTTTCATGTGGAACACGATGACCCCGAGCGTCAGCAGCAATCCGATTTCAATGATCATCAGCACCAGGCGGCTGGAGAGCAGAGCCAGCAAAAAATCTCCGCGCCGCATAGGCGTGCCTACGAAGCGTTTCAGCAGTTTGCGCTGCCGCATGTCCACCAGGGCAAACCCAATGCCCCACATTCCGGAGTTCATCAGGTTCATACCCAACAGTCCGGGAATTAAGAAGTCGATGTAGCGTGAGCCCGGCTCGGATGAGATAACCTGCGAGGTCGCGACCACATCTTTGCGGCCCGCCGCCTTCTGCAGCGCATCGTCCACTTCTGCTCGGGCCAGCACGCTCTCTGGCCGCGCCGGATCGTAACGATATCGCAGTCCTCCAGCCGCGTCGGGTTCAATCACAAGATCGTATTTGCCTAAACGGAAGCCCTTCCGCGCCGCATCGCCATCCTGCACAGTGATCTTGAATGCCGCGTGCTGCGGGGAACCTTGCAACAACGTTTCCGCTACCTGCCCGCCGGGACCGGCCACAATGGCGACGGGCGATGCGTCGCCCGGCTTGTTACGGAATGCAATGCCGAGTCCGGCCGCCAGCAACAGCGGAAACACGAACACCCAGAACACGACCTCCGGCTCGCGCTGCAGTTCCAACATGCGCGCCGTGAGCAGATGACGATATCCGGACCAGCGTCCGTTCCGCTTGGGCGGCCTCCTCGGCCGGGCTTTCTTCTCTACTGCCGGAATTTGCTCTGCAACACTCATAGCTTTCGAATGATTACCTACCGCGCCATGGGCTTCCATTTGTTCAGGAACTCGAGCAATGCTTCCGGCGTGAGCGAACGCGCATCCTCGAACTCGCCATTCTTCTGGCTGACCACGACCTTGCCATCGGCGTCGAGCACCGCCAGAGCAGGAATGCCCTTATTCAGCGGCGTATCGAACTCTTTCGCCAAGTCCCCATTCTTTTTCCCGGCCGGACCAATATCCACATGCACGACTTCATAGCGCGCCATCACCGACGCGAAATCGGACCTGTGAAAGGCCAAATCCAGCACGTGGCAGTCGTAGCACCAGTTCGCTCCAAATACCAGCAGGACGCGCTTGCGCTGGGCCGCGGCTTTTTCCTCGGCTTCTTTAATCTCGGCTCGGGCATCGGCAGCTGCCGGGTAAAGATCCTTCTTCATGTCCGACGGCTGCTTCAGGTGCGGCGCATCCGTTCTTTCGGCGCCGATCAGCCGCCACTGCTCTCCTTCCTTTCGCCATCCCTGAGCGTCGGTCACGTTCATAGTCTCGCCATTCGGTCCGGTCTGTACTTCGGCCTTAAAGATGACGCCCTCAGCGCCGGGATGCTGTGTCATCCGAACGATTTCCATCTTCATGTTGCGCACTTTAAGGCGCAGCCAGAAGTTCACGTCCGCATCGGCATTGGCGGCTGCTCCGTTAGCCTGGATATCGGCGGGCGGATCGGTACTGTAGAACGCCTTCAGGGCCGCCACATCTCCCGCAATAATCGCGCTCTTCCACTGGTCAAGTGGAGGAAAGCCGGTCGACGAATCGGCCGCCGATGCCTGGGCAAACGCATACTGTCCGCCTAATATTGCGACCAAGGTTAGAACCAGAGCCATGCAGCGGAGATATCCAGTCACTTGTCCATCCTTTCACTCCACCTCATTCTTCCCGCAAATGCCGCCCGGTCAGCCGCACAAACACATCTTCCAGACTGGCCTGTCGCGTGGTCAGATGCCGCAAAACGCCACCCTGCTTTCCAACTGCGTCCAGCAGCGCTGGAATGGTTAAATGCGGCTCCTTCACGCACAGCGCCACCAAGCCGTCATCCTCGCGCACCGACTCCACGCCGGGCAGCGCCCGCCATGCCGCAAGGGCCGCGCCGTCGGAATTCCCATTGACGGCAAACTCCACCACGTGATGCCCACCCAGGCGCTCAATCAAATCCGGAGGCGAACCTTCCGCGATAATCTGTCCGTGATCCACAATCGCCAGCCGGTCGCACAACCGCTCCGCTTCATCCATGTAATGCGTGGTCAGCAACACGGTGCCGCCAGCCCGCTGAAATTCGCGAACAATATCCCACAACTGCCGCCGGCTCTGTGGATCGAGTCCTGTGGTCGGCTCATCGAGGAAAAGAATTCTTGGATTGCACACCAGCGCCGTCGCCACAGCTAGCCGTTGCCTCTGACCACCCGAGAGCTTTCCCACCCACGCGTCGGCTTTCTCTGTAAGCTGCAGCTCTTCGAGCACTTCATCGCTCGATCGCGGCTCGCGATAGAAGCTGGCAAAGAGTTCGACGGTTTCGCGCACGGAAAGTTTCTCGGAAAGTCGCGTCTCCTGCAGCGAAATCCCCAGCCACTCCCGCATCTCGCGCGCATTCTCGCGCCAAGAGTGCCCCAGGATCGACACCTCCCCCGAAGTCGGCTCCAGCACGCCTTCAAGGATTTCGATCGTCGTGGTCTTCCCTGCCCCGTTCGGTCCCAGCAGGCCGAAGCATTCGCCGGTCTGGATCTCAAGGCTCAGCCCGCGAACAGCCTCAACTTTGCCGTCGTAGGTCTTGCGCAGATCGCGACATTGGATGGCGACAGCCACGTAGAGATTCTAACGCACCTCTGCTTCTCCGCAGGCTCTGCGGCTGTGATCGGAAAGGCTAATCGCGGAGAAACGCCACAGAGTGCGCTGAAAGAACTGCAACCCGCGCTTCACTGCAGCTGGCAGGTACGAACTCGCCGGGCGGCCCATCCGGACTCGGAAGCGGCGGCGGCGCTGGATCATCGGGCCCGCGCGGTTCACGCGGCACGGGCAAACCATTTCCATCCGAAGGCGTCGGCGCGGCTGGCGAAGCCTCCCCGGGACGCCGCAGGCTCGGCCGGCTCGCCGGCTGCACCTCTGGTTCCTTCTTTGCCTCTTTATCGTTGTCCTTGTCCGTCGGCTGCAATATAACTTCCTTTTCCGTGCGGACGATTTTTTCGCCGCTGATCTTTATGGTTTCCACCCGCACCACTTCATCGCCCACGAAGCGTACGAAATCCACATCGGCCGGGGCTTCGCCGTAGATCCATTCCTCGTATTGCGTCTCACCGTCTCGCTCCCGCACCCTCTTCGGAGGCCGCCCCTTAGCGTGGAGCACCATCTCCTGATTCATTCCCACCAGCACTCGATGCGTCTGGATTGCCTCTTTCGCCTTGGGAGGCAGGGTATCTAAATACGCCTGTTCCTTATTCCGAGCATTGAAGTCGAAAACCGGATACAGCACCGCCCGCGCCTGCTGCGCCGTCATCTCAGGAACATACTTGTCGAAATAAACGTCGACGAAGGAACCGTGCGGATTGGCTTGTGGCTCGTCTTTACCCGGCGTGTACCCAGGACCGTTAGCCCCGGAAATTTGCAGGTGCCGGTACCATTTTTGGTGGCGTATCGGGCCGCCGTTGATCTCGAAGTGAATGTGATCGTTTTTGATTTGTACAAGCGAGATGTGCATAGGGTCGCCCGGCTTTATCGCCGGTCCCCACAGAGCGAGCGCCTGGCTCAGTTCGGACCCGTTCGGGGTGATCACGTCGCCTTTTAACCGCAACCCTTTCGCGTTCATCGGAAAGGTCGTCCGCGAATACACCAGCTGGGTTTCAAAGTCGCGGATGATTTCCAGGCGAGTCTGCCTTGATATGCGCTCTGCATTGGCAGGAATCGGATCCGCGCTGGGACGAGACGGCTGATCGGTCTGTTCGAGTTTCGATGGCTGCGCTGATGCCTTGGGCGAGATCGGAGCCGGCCCCGGATCCGTCGCCTGCCCGTAAGCGAGGAGTGGAGCAATCCAGAACAGTGCAAGACAAAGAAGAAAAACTAGAAGAGTCGTACTCTGAAAACGCAGCATACAACACCCCAGGGCGTGCGAAATTATTATATGCCACGGAGTGAAGCGCCGCCGAACTGCTGCGTGGTTAAGATATCCCCAGCCAGTTCACACGCTCTCCGGACCCCGCCGCTTCTGCTGCTGGCACTTGGTCATGATGGCGGCACGGAGCCGCGAGCGGAGGTCTTCAGGCAATTCGTAGAGCTGGGAGTCGCGGTATATCTCAATCGTCTTCTTGGTGGTGTCGCAAACCACGTAGCAGTTGTGGCACCAGGAAAGATGATTCTCCAATTCGACCTTGGTAGGTTCGTCGAGCACCCCGTCCAAATAGTTTGTCAGCTCGTGCAGAAACTCAGAGCATTTCACTGGTGGCCATCTCCACGTCCATTCTCGCGTTTCTGGAAGAACCGTCCCAAGCGCTCGCGAAGTTGCAGGCGTGCCCGCAACAGCCGCGATTTCACCGCGGGCACGCTCAACTCCAGCGCGGCCGCGGTTTCCTCGGTGGAAAGTCCTTCCACGTCTCTCAGTACAAACACGGTCCGGAAGCCCGGGGGAAGGCCCTGGATCGTCTTACTCAAAATCTCACGCAACTCTGCCTGCGTGTACTGCTGTTCGGGATTGGGGCTCCAATCCGCAATTTCACGCGGAAGAGAATCATCTTCGGTTTTTATATCCTCATCGAGCGAAACGGTGCGCTCGGGCTTTTTGCGGCGCAACTTCATCAACGCTTCGTTGACGGCGATGCGCACCAGCCAGGTGTAAAACTTGGACTGCTCCTGAAACTTCGCCAGGTTGCTGTATGCCTTAAGGAACGCTTCCTGTACCACGTCTTCCGCATCTTCGCGGTTCTGCGTGATGTGTTGCGCGATCCGAAAAACATTGCGATCATAGCGGCGGACCAACTCTTCGAAAGCCGAGTCGTCGCCCCGCTTGGCCGCCTGCACCAGGGCTAGTTCGTCAGTAACAGGCCCCTCTAGTTTGTTTTGGATGGCTCCCATTCTCTCAGCGATGCAGTATTTTGCGGACAAAAAAACCGCGCCACTCAACGGTAACGTCTATTCTACTTGGTCAGCGGAGAGTTTGACCAATCGGGCAGTCATGAGACTCACGGAGACGCTCATGTGGGGACAGCCGCCCCTCGGCTGTCTGTCGAGCCGCTGAACCCGCAGAAGCCCGAGAGCGATCGGAAATTCAATGTCCTGCAAAGGGTGTCAAGATGAACAATTCTGCAATATGATCCGGCTTTCTCCGCGGCCGGATTTGCGCTACAGTCGAAGAGGCGTATTTACGCGGTTGAACACGTCCTTGCGTACTCTGGGATGCTCCCACAAGTGCCGTATAATCAGCATTTAGAGTCGGCATCCAGAAACGCAGACCGGACGGCATGAGCCAACAGGATATGGTTCTCTAATCATGGCGGAACAGAACGGCAGCGGGAACGAAATACAGAGCGAGACGCGGCGGCGCGTCGAATACGCCGTCGGGCAAGCTCTTATGGCACAACTGCCACAACTGCAATCGCAGATTGTGCAGCAGGTGATGGAAGCATTGCCTACTCAGGCCAACGAAGCGCCTGCATCCAGCGAAGACGCCAACGGTCTGGTTAATGCCGTATCCAACATTCATGCAGGCTCAACTCAAAAAGAAATTCTGCGCGCTCTGCTCGATGCCGGCAGTGGCTACTGTTCGCGCATCGCACTTTTCGTGGTGAAAGCGGGAACCGCGTCGGGCTGGCAATCCCGCGGCTTCGGGGATGAAGAAACCGCCAAGGATTTCCCCCTCGACCTGAATGCCGGGCCGGTGGCAAACGCTTATCAGAATCGAGCAGCAACACCCGGCAATATCGCCGAGATGGATCGGCCATTCATGGAGCACTTCGGCCGCCCCGCGCATGAGCAGCTGCTGGTATTACCGCTGACTCTCAAGGACAAGGTGGCAGCGCTGGTTTACGCCGACGGAGGTGAGAGCGGCAAGCTGGACTCCGACGCCCTGCAATTGCTGGTAACCACGACCAGCGCCTGGCTGGAAGTAACCTCGCTCCGCAAGCAGCTGGCGGCGAAGGAAGATGGAGCGGCGAGCCGGGTTGAGAGCGCAGTGCCTGTGCACACAGTTTCTTCCTATTCGGATCCTTTCGCCGCGCACGCCCCCAAGCATGTGCCCGCAAGTGCCGTTCCTCCTGAGCCTTCGCCCGAGGTAGTTGAAGTGGTTTCGGCACATGCCTCCGCAGCCGCTGCTCCCGCTGCCGCCACCGATCCCCTGGCTGGATTGTCGCCGGAAGACGCCGACGTCCATCGCAAAGCGCAACGCTTCGCGCGCCTGCTGGTGGATGAAATCAAGCTCTACAATCAGGCGAAAGTTGCCGAAGGCCGCCGCAACAGAGATCTGTACGACCGTTTGAGGGAAGACATCGACAAAAGTCGTGGTACATTCCAGAAGCGTTATGGCAATACGGCCGCCGCCAGCGCGGATTATTTCCAGAACGAGTTGCTGCGCAGTCTAGCCGAAGATGACGTCTCTATCATGGGTGCGAATTTCCGCCGCTAATTTGCGGCATGATTTTGCCAGACTGAGGTCTGGCAGTAGGAACTCTGGGTGGTAAAGTGGTCTCCGCGAAACTAACGCAGTGCGATCGGGTTCAGTGCAATCAGGTTCTGTGCGAATAGGTCCGAGGAAGTGGTGGGTATTCACAGCCGTAACTCTATTCGGCTCCTTTGGCGCTCTGCTTGCGCCGGCAGAGGCTTTACCGCAATCTGCGCCCAGTCCCCCGCAAAGCCAGACCGATGCTCCTCCAAGAGAACCACCTGCCAGTGCTACCGGCATCAAAAAACCCAGCCACTCAAGCAAGACTCAAAGCCACAGAGCAAACGTCGCTAAGAAGCCGGCGACCACCGCTACCAGGAAGCCCGCGACCAGCGCCGCTAACCATCACACGGTCAGTAGGCGGAGGCATCGTACCGTCTCTCCGCGTGTCGCGCGCATGCGGCAGGCATTTGTGGCTTCGGCCAGTTTGCGACCCATGGCGCAACAGCTTCTTCAGGATCGCACGCCCGCCGCTTACAAGGGCGTTGAAGCGTATGCTCGCGCCCACTCACGGGAAGACGCGGGAGCGCTGGCGTGGTTAGTTCTGGGCTACGCGCACGTGCTTGACCGAGACTACGCGAAAGCCATTGATCCGCTCAATCGGGCAAAAGTCCACGCCGGAGACTTGGGCGATTATGTCGCCTACTATCTGGGAACCTCGTATCTGCAGACCGGGCGCAACGGCGAAGCGGTCGCCAACCTGGCGGATTTTGCCACTGCTCATCCCGATTCGCTGTTAGTGCGCGATGCCGCCGTCCGCTATGCGGACGCGCTTCTGCTTGAAGGGCAAGCTGCCGAGGCGGTCACTCTATTAGAGCCGTTGCGCTTACCAGTACGCTCCGACTTGGAATTTGCGCTGGGGCGGGCCTATGCGGCCTCAGGCCAGAGCGCGAAGGCCGCGGAGACTTTCGAGAACATTTACTACACAATGCCAGCCTGTATCGAGGCCGATGCAGCTTATGCGGAATTGAGGAAGCTGCCGGCCGCGCCGCGTCCGACTTTTGCCCAACTCAAAACCCGCGCCGATGCTCTGCTGAACCGTAAGCGCTACGCAGACGCGGCAGACGAATACCGCACTCTGGTCAACGAGGCCGACGCTACTGAAAAGCCTTCTCTACAACTTGCCCTCGCGGATGCTCTTCATCGCAGCGGCAGGAACCACGATGCCAAGTTAGTGCTGGCTTTACTCGGCGGCGAAGGCGGGGAAATAAATGCGCACCGCCTCTATCTGCTGGGTCAACTTGCATGGTCCGCCAGCGACAATGACGCCTTCTACCGCACCGTCGATGAACTGCGCCACATGGCTCCGGCGAGTCCGTGGCTCGAACAGGCCCTCCTTTCCGCAGCCAATTTGCACCTTGTCCATCACGAGTACGATCAGGCGCTCGACGCATTTCGTGAAATCCAGGAGCGCTTTCCCAACGGCGCACGCGCCTCGTACGCGCACTGGAAAGCAGCGTGGCTCACGTTCCGGCAGGGACGCATCGAAGAAGCTAAGAAGGCGTTCGAAGAACAGATTGCGCTGTATCCCTCTGGCGCGGAAACCTCGGGGGCTCTCTACTGGCGCGCCCGCCTGGCCGAGGAGGACAACCAGCCCCTCATGGCCCGTGCCTTTTACCAGAAGCTTTCAGATCGCTACCGCAACTTCTATTACGCTGAGCTGGGAAGGCAACGGATGAGGCATCTTCCTCCCGCAGCGCCCGATGCAGTGACACAATACGCCTTGCTCGATCGCGTGCCGCCTCTCGACAGCAACACCAAAGTGGCGCCGGCGGAGCCGCCGCGCGATGAATTACACGTGCAAAAAGCGGAACTCCTTGGCAATGGCGGCCTTGTCGATTTTGCCGTGCGCGAATTGCAGGCCGCTGCTGCGGCTACATCGGATGGCGGCAGTTGGGGTCCGGCGGAAACCGCGCAACTCTATGACGAGACCGGCCACTACGACCAAGCCATCGAATTGATGAAGCATTCCGCACCCAATTATTTCGCCCTCGATATCCCCGATCTGCCGCGGAAATACTGGGAAGCACTCTTTCCCAAAGCTTATTGGAGCGAACTGAAGCGTTCGGCTTCAGCCAATTCGCTGGACCCCTACCTCGTAGCGTCACTCATCCGGCAGGAGAGCGAATTCAATCCCAACGCGGTTTCGCGGGCCAATGCCGTGGGTCTGATGCAGTTGTTGCCCAAGACCGGTAAGCTAGTAGCCAAGGAAGTGAAGCTGCGGCGCTATAGCTCCAGCCAGCTCTACACACCGGCTGTGAATCTGCAATTAGGCACGCGTTATTTCCGCGGCATGGTCGACAAGTTCGGCGGCTCGTTCGAATACGCTCTCGCCGCCTACAACGCTGGCTCGGACCGCGTCGAGGAGTGGCTGAGTCAGGGCAAATACCGCGATCCGCAGGAGTTCGTCGAGTCGATTCCCTTCACCGAGACGCGCGAGTACGTGCAGGCCATCATGCGGAACGCCAGCGTTTACAAGCAGCTTTACGGAACGCCGTAGCGGCACGCCAACAGTGACTTTCGTTACGTGACAGCAAGTTATCTCCACATGCACTGTGTAAAGTAACTGCGAGACTTGACTGAGTTCGTCACGAGCGCACTACGAACCGAGCGGTTTCGAGTTTCCCGACTCTAAGGAGTAACCTGTGAACACTGAGACGATGCCGGAGCCACTGGAAGTTTTTTCCCCGGAGCCTGGGACCAAGCCGGGCGAAGAATCGGCGGTTGCGATGGGTGGCCGGAGCTGGTATTTCGCATTCTTCTTCGTTTCCGGATTCTGCAGCATTCTCTACGAACTGATCTGGCTTCGCTTGGCCATGGCGCAATTTGGTGTTACCACGGCCCTGGTGTCGATTGTGCTGTCCAGTTTCATGGCAGGATTAGGCATCGGCTCGTGGGCCGCAGGGCGCCTAATACGCAAGTACGCGCGGCGTCTCACTTCTCCGCCGCTACATCTTTACGCCATGGCCGAACTGGGAATCGGCGTTTCCGCCGTGGTCGTTCCCGCCGAATTGCTGGTGGGGCGCTTCGTGCTGGAACACCTGGGGAACAGCCTGTCTCTGTCGTCATCGGGCTACTACATTGCCGCCGGTCTGTGGCTGGCATGCACTCTGGTTCCGTGGTGTGCCTGCATGGGCGCTACCATTCCCCTGGGCATGTTTGCCATCCGTAGCGATAAGCGTCTGGAGTCGCGACGCTCCTTCAGCTTTCTTTATCTCGCTAATGTTCTCGGTGCCGTGGTGGGAGCGCTGATCCCCCTGCTGTTGGTCGAAATCATCGGTTTTAATAGCACCTTGCGATTTGGGATGCTGCTCAATCTGCTGATCTGCGCCGCGGCCCTCAAGATCGCCGGCAGGCAAGCTCCGCAATCGGGCTGCAATGATAATGATGAAGTGGAACAGGATGCTGCTGGCCAGGGCTCCCTTACGCTGCGTCAGCTTTTTGGAAACAGCACGCTGTGGTTACTATTCGCCACCGGACTCACTAGCATGGGTATGGAGTTAGTCTGGACACGGCAATACACAGTTTACGTCGGCAACTTGGTCTATTCGTTCGCAGCCATCTTGGGCGTTTATCTGGCTGCGACGTTTATCGGGTCGAAAATATATCGCTCATGGAGCCGCCGTCATAGCAGCGAAGCAACCCTGGTGTGGGTATTCGTTTGGCTCGCTGCCCTAGTTCCGCTACTCACCGCCGACCCCCGTCTGACGCTTCTTCCGCGGTGGCTCCGCCTGCCCTTGGGGATCGCGGCATTCAGCGGTCTTCTGGGATTCCTGACTCCGAAGCTGGTCGACAGTTTCTCGGAAGGGGACCCTGACCGGGCGGGAATCGGCTACGCGGTCAATGTTGCTGGCTGCATTCTGGGCCCGCTGTTTGCGGGTTTCGTCTTGTTGCCCTATCTCGATGAGCGCTATGCTCTCGTGACGCTTGCCCTTCCTTGGCTGTTGGTCGCCTTGTGGTTCACAGTATTCAAGCAGCCCGGGTCGCCGAACCGTTTCACGGCTCGGCGTGCGATCGCTTTCACCCTAATTTTATTTGCCTCGTCCGGCTTGATCTTCAAGACGCAGAGCTATGTGCAGCGGATTCCGGGAGCGCAGGTGCGCCGCGATAGCACGGCCACCGTCATCGCAGCAGGCCAGGGAATGAACAAAGAGCTCTACGTCAACGGCGTGAATATGACCTACCTGACTCCCATCACTAAGCTGATGGCCAGCATGTCCCTGGCGTTCCTCGATCATCCTCCCCAGAATGCCTTGGTCATTTGCTTTGGTATGGGTACCACTCACCGCACGGCACTGTCTTGGGGAATCGATTCCACGGTGGTCGATCTTGTACCCAGCGTTCCCTCTCTTTTCTGGTACTACCACAGCAACGCCGCGGAGGTGCTGAAGTCGCCGCGCTCGCATGTGATCGTTGACGACGGGCGGCGCTTCCTTGAGCGTACGACTGGACAGTACGATGTCATCATCATCGACCCGCCACCGCCGATAGGAGCAGCCGGCTCCAGCCTGCTTTACTCTCGCGAGTTCTATGCCGCAGCCAAGAAGCGATTGCGGCGGGACGGCATCCTGCAGCAGTGGTACCCCGGTGGAGATTTTGAAACCACCGCAGCTGTCGCCCGCGCGTTGAGCGAGTCGTTTCCTTACGTGCGTGCGTTCATTTCGATCGAAGGCGTGGGCATCCATTATTTCGCCAGCCGCCAGCCCATACCTTATCGATCGGCGTCTGAACTGGCAAAGCGCATGCCCCCAAATGCTGCGGCGGATCTGGTGGAATGGGGGCCGTTCCCAACTGCGGAACAGATGTTTGCAGCTACTTTGAGGAGGGAGGTCCTCATCTCCAGAGTCGTCGCCCTCGATAGTAACGCCCCGGCTGTGGAAGACGACCGCCCGGTCAACGAATATGATCTGATCCGTACCACGGGTGCCGGGCTGCATTGGAGATGGCTTGAACATTGCCCGGAAACAATAACCCTCTGGCTCTCGCGGATCTTCGAAGGATCGAAAGATAGCTAAGGACTTTCAGCCTAGCTCAAGCTTTCGTCGGTCGCCCCGCAGGCTCACTCGTTTGCGCTCGGGTATGAGGGCTGAGATTCTTCGCGCCCGCTCGCTTTGTGAAACAAAATCTCCAGCACCAATAAGCCTGCACCCACCACGATGGCGCTGTCCGCCAGATTGAAGACCGGCCACTGATAGTGCTTCACGTAGAGCAGCAGAAAGTCGACCACGCGCCCGCGCACCACCCGGTCCCAAAGATTCCCCAAGGCTCCGCCCATGATCAACGACAAGCCAACTCCCGTAGCCACGTGAGCAGGATTATTTTTCCAGAGCAGTATCGAGACTACGATCAACGCGATTAACGAAAACGCGATCAGCAAACCTGTTTTCCAGGGGCCGGTCGAGTCGGCAAACAGGCTGAAAGCCGCGCCCGTATTCTCGGTATGAGTGAGGCGAAAAAAGCCAGGAATAATTTGGATGTTTCGATACAGAGGGATGCGCTGTGCCACCAGGTGCTTGGTCCACCGGTCAAACACGACAACGACGAGGGCAACCAGCAGGTAATAAACGCGCGCGGAATTCTTGGTCATCTTTGATATTAGTTGGCGTTCTCAAGGTCTGAACCCATCTTAAACTGCCGCGGCGCAGAACGCTCGTCCGCCACGTACTTCGCCCGCGGTCACCTCAACCTTCGTGACTGAGTTGCTGAGCCGCCTGGGCGCCAACGGCCGCCCGTATCAAACTCAACTGGCTTCGGTCGACTTTTATTTGCCTTCCCGGCACTTTTTCTTTGTCCGCAATCCGCAAGTGCGTTTATTCTAATGCGGCTTCTCGTTCCACCCGCTGCGTGGAAGCAAAGCGTGGGACGCTCATCATTTGCAATATGTTTGCGAACTGCTCGCATGAGATTTCTGAAACGCTGGAAAGGCCGGACCCTGCTGTTCCTGGCCGTCGTAGGACCGGGAATCATTACTGCCAACGTCGACAACGACGCCGGCGGCATCCTGACCTATTCCCAGGCCGGCGCGCAATACGGATTTCTCCTGCTGTGGACCATGATACCCATCACGGTGGCGCTGATTGTGGTGCAGGAGATGAGCGCCCGCATGGGCGCGGTTACCGGCAAGGGCCTAAGCGACTTGATCCGCGAAGAGTTCGGGTTCCGGGTGACGTTTCTCATGATGCTGGGAATTTTAATCACCAACTTTGGCAACGTGGTGACAGAATTTATCGGTATCGCCACCGGCCTGGAATTGTTCGGCCTGTCGCGCTATGTGACCGTGCCAGTTTGCGGGGTGATCGTCTGGCTGATCGTGGTCAAAGGCCAATACAAGAGCGTAGAGAAAGTTTTCCTGGCGGCCTCGTTCTTCTATATCACTTACATTTTCGCCGGAGTGCTGGCGCACCCGGCATGGAAAATCGCAACCGCCGCAACGTTCAAGCCACCTGAATGGGGCAGGTTTCGCGAGCAGGCATACCTGTATATGGTCATCGGTGTGGTCGGGACAACCATCGCACCCTGGATGCAGTTCTATCTGCAGGCCTCGGTCGTGGAAAAGGGCGTGACCCGGCGCGGGCTACAGGCGTCGCGCTGGGATGTGATCGTGGGCTGCATTTTCACCGACGTGGTGGCCTGGTTCATTATCGTAGCCTGCGCCGCAACTTTGTATGTGCACGGCTACCGCGACATCAAGTACGCAGCCGACGCGGCCCAGGCCCTGAAACCGCTAGCCGGGCAATATGCGTACATCTTGTTTGCCGTTGGACTTTTCAACGCTTCGCTCTTCGCCGCGTCCATTCTGCCGCTCTCCACCGCGTACACGGTGTGCGAAGGGCTGGGCTTTGAATCGGGGGTAGACAAGAGGTTCAGCGAGGCTCCATTTTTCTACTGGCTGTACACGGCACTTATCGTCGCCGGCGGCGCTGTCCTTCTAATCCCCGGCCTGCCGCTAGTGAAGATCGCTGTCTTATCACAGGTGGTAAACGGAGTAGTGCTGCCCTTCGTGTTGATCTTCATGCTGCTGCTTGTCAACAAAAAGGAACTCATGGGCGAGTACGTGAACTCGCGCATGTTCAACGTTGTGGCCTGGCTTACGACCGTAGTAATGATTGGTCTGACGATTGCATGGTTCTGGACGCTAAGAGGCGGGCGAATCCCTTAAGGTTTGCCTTAGTTTCTTGCGGAAGTTCTTCGCCAACTCCGCGGTTACACGCTACTAGTTTGGCGCGACCCTCGCGGTCGCATTTCGTCAGGATCCTCCGTTGTCCCCTTCACATCAATCTTCCTTCCGCTAAATCCTTCACCAAGGAAGCGTCCGCCTCAAGGAAATCATAGGACGGGAGGTCTTTCGCCGCCGACCACTTAACGTCACGGAATATGCGATTCTCAATTTCGCCGCGGTATTCGCGCACGCTGAAGAACCGCAACTCTACGATGGCACCATTCGGATAGGTGTGCTGCAGGCGCGCGATCTCGTCGCCGATCACGGCATCAATTCCCAATTCTTCTTCCAGTTCCCGGCGCAGAGCATCACGAGGCTGCTCGCCTTCTTCAATTTTTCCTCCAGGGAATTCCCACTTCAGCGGCATGGTCTGATGCCGCGTCCGCTGGCAGACCAGCACCTTGCCATTCTTCTCGATCACGGCTGCGACGACCCGTTTCATAATTTGGAAATGATCATGACCTGCGGCTCACCGAGATTCTTCGAGCTTCTTCCCGACTACTTCAGCGCAGTACTGAACGAGATTTTGATCCTCGGCGCCAAATGCGGCTGAGAAATGGCTATCGATATCGAGTTCGCCGGCAACTTGCTTCGCCACGAAAATAGGCACCACAATCTCCGACTTGGTCTCCAGCGAACACGCCAGGTACCGCGGATCCTTGCTGACATCATCAACCACAATCGTCTTCCCGCTGGAAGCGGCAGCCCCGCAAATTCCCTGGTTCAGCGGAATTCGCGTATGCGGAGTCATCGCGCCCACGAAAGCGTCCAGCACCAGCATCGGCGGCTGAGCGCCCGCTTCGAGCATGTAAAAACCGACCCAACTGTACTTCAGCATGCGTTCATGCAGCAGCTTGCACATGCCTTGCATCAGGTCCTTTGCTGAGGGCGCCGCGCTCGCCAGTGTCGTGATCTCGTTGCGAACCTCTTCGATTCTGCTGGTGACAGACATGGACAGAATCTTAACTCAGAGTGGCGGCGCAGAAGACGGAACCAGAGTAATCTGGCGGATTCCCTCCGTAGCCGGAAACCGTTCGGGATGGATCGCATACGCCAGCGCCTCGAGACCCCGCAGGAGTGTGGGAGCGGGCGTGTTGAGGTATTCGTCGCGAATGCAATAAACCCGGGAAGTGCGAGCGGCGCGAATTCCCTGCCAGTTGCGTTCGCTGACAATTTTCTCCAGCGGCACCCGGTCGCCTGCACCACACCAGGCGGCGACCAGGATATCGGGATCCATATCGGCCACACGTTCTGCGGAAATCTGCCGCCCCGAGGCTCCCAGAAAATCCCCTCCAGCGGCCTCCACCAGCTCCGCAACCCAGGCCTGTGACGCGATCAACGGTTTGCCCCATTCTTCGCAGAACACTTTCTGACGGGGCAATCCAGTGGTTCGAGCCCGGACTTCTTCAATCTGTCGCCGCATGCCAGCGATCACTTCTTCCCCGCGATTACTCGCGGCGACTATACCGGCAATGGTAGCAATGTCACCGTAGATATCGGCGAGAGTCTTGGGCGCAAGCCCCAAAAAGCGCGCTCCCGACTTGAGTATTTCGATGACTGCCTGCTCCTGGTAAGGAACGGAAGCAATGACGAGGTCAGGCTGTGTCGCAATAATCTGTTCGGCATTGGCCGTCCAGGAGTCGGAGAGTACGGTCCGCGGCCGCAATGTGATTTCGGGAACCACATCCGCGCAATACTTCGTACACGCGACCACTTGGTCAAGTTCTCCAACCGCAGCAAGGATAACCGTCGCGCTGGGCTGCAGGCTGACAATGCGGCGCGTCGTGTACGTGGACGGCATGAATTTGGAACTATCCTTTGATGCTGCTGAGGGCCGCCGATAGCGCATCCAAGGCTAGCTGCGCGGCATGAGTAGAGGCTTGCGGCAGTCCGCCAACCGCGGCGTTGAGGTCCTCGCGCCGCAAATTCCGGACTTCATTCAGGGTCTTCCCCACTACCAGTTCCGTCAAAGCCGAACCGCAGGCAATCGCCGCCACACATCCCTTGGCCCTGAACCGCGCCTGGGTAATTCGTCCCGCACTGGCCCTCAGGGTTAGCCGCAAAACGTCTCCGCAGGCCGGATTCTCAATTTCTGCGACAGCGTCCGCGTCGACAATCTCCCCAACGTTGTGCGGATTCTGAAAATGATCAAGTAACTGCGCAGAATACATGGACAGCCCAATTGTAAACGGGATTCTAGCGCCTAGCTCCTAGCTTCTAGCGGCCCTTTCGGCGATGCGTTTGCAGGAAACTAGCGCGTAGGAGTTAGCCAGTGGAACCACAACTCGCGGCGCTCACTCATCCTGGACGCGTTCCCTGGGGAAAGTAAATGCCCCAGCCATGCTTATGGGCCGTGGACTCTAAATCCGGGTTTGGATTTACGGCGAAAGCATGTTTCGCTATGGCAAGCATCTCCGTATCCCAATGTGAGTTGCCGAAGGCAGCGTCAATTTCCTTCCCAACAACGTCACGCAGCGCCTCGGGCTTGCCCGTGCCTGAGGGGACGCGAATCAGGCGATCGGTCGCGCCGCCATCCGCCAGTTCCACCTTGGCAGCGAGAACGCGGCTTTCCGGTACGCCGAACTGCCTCATCGCGGCGCGGATGACCCATTCGTTGGTCGAGGAAACGGCCCAGACCTCGCACCCGTTTTCCTGCAGGCGGCGGACAAGTTCCCGCATCTCAGGAAAGATCTGCCCCAAGAAAAATTCATCGACAAAGCGGCGAGCGGCCTTCATCAGCTTGGCCTCTGAAACTCCTTTGTGCAACGTCACCATTTCCCCGCACATCGTGGTTTCATCGACCTCGCCGCGCTTGTAGGCGGCATAACGTTCTCGCCAGAACCGGCTCAAGCCGCCGCGGCTGGCGCTATCTGCAAACACCTCGTCCTCTCTCAGTTCCCAGTCGAAGAAGCGCTCCCCGGCATCGCCCGCCCACAACGTGCCATCGCAATCAAATGCCGCGACGCGCAGATCGAGGCGCAAGACCGAGTCGATAAATTCCTTCGTCGCGGGAAGAAATGCTTCGACCTCTGCGGCGTTCATCTATCGACGATAACGCGGGGCGGGGAAAACAGGCAATGGCGGACAAAGAACATTGTTGACTGTTGATTAAACCCCCTAGCCAGCCGCATTTGGTTTCCAAGCATCAATCAACAATCAGCAATTCTTCTCCACCTGTGCCAGACCTTCATACTCCTCCGGCGTGTTGATATTCGCCGTGACCAGAGGATCGTCAACTCTGACGTATTGGATGTGCAACTGGTGCGCGTGTTCGATGTCGCGGGCGCTCGATGTGGGCGGTACTCGCAGAAACGCTTCCATCATTTCTCGGCCCACCAGGTAGGGATGCCCGTGCTTGCCGGAAAACTCTGGCACGACAGACCAGACGTTTTGATCGGAGGATTCGAAAGCATCGCGCAGTGTCTGGATCGTCGTCGCCCTAACCGGAGGCCGGTCGACCAGCGTGATTACGGCCGCGTCGCGGCCGCGGTTGAGCACTTCATGCAGGCCGATCTGCAGCGAACTGAACTGACCGCGCCCGGGGTCTGGATTAACCACCAGAGACGCCCCGTCGGCATAAATAATCGGCGCCAGCACCGCTTCATTCTTTCCCACCACAACCAGTACAAACTCAGCCGCCAACGCAAGCGAACGAATCGCCGCCGAAAGAAACGTTTCACTCGAAGGCACTTCCCCCGCCGCGGGCGGAGGCCATGGCAGTAGAGCTTTATCCCTACCCATGCGCGAGGACTCTCCCGCGGCGAGGATCAAGCCAGCGAAACTGGCAGCACGGCTCATGCTGCGAAGATAGCAGGGAACGGTGGGGAATTGTTGACTTTTGATTGCTGATTCTCCCATCCGAACGTGCGTGTCACCCCGAGCGAAGTGATGGACCTGGGTTTGCGATTGCCATCCCGAGCGAAGCGAGGGACCTGGGTTCCGATTGTCATCCCGAGCGAAGCGAGGGGATGAATTCACGTTTGAAGTGCAACAGTGTGTTGCAAGAATACCTCGTTGGGAGTTTGGAAGGCGAGGCACTTTCTGGGCGTGTCGTTGTAGCGTTGCAGGCAGATGGCGAGGCGATGGGCGGTCAGGGCGTCGAGGTCGGTGGTTCTGGGCAACAGGCGGCGCAAACGACCAATGGCGTTTTCGATGCCCCCCTTCTGCCAGGGCGAATGCGTGTCGCAGAACCAGGTCTGGATGCCGAACCGTCGGCTCAGTAGATAGTGTTTGCTGAACTCCGCTCCGTTATCGAACGTCATGGACTGGCACACGCGCGCCGGCATGGCTGCCACCATGGCGCTGAGATTGTCGGGCGACCGACTGCGCCGTTCTCGCCTCCTGCCGCAGCAGCAGGGCGCGCCGCGATCTGCGTTCCTGGACCACCAGCAGGAACTGTCCCGGTTTGCTGAAGCTCATGAGGTCGGCTTCCCAATCGCCGGAGCGGGTTCGGGCCTCCACCGCGGCCGGACGATCATGAATGGAAACCCGGTCCAAGATGGACGCCGTCGACCATCGGCCATTGGGCAGACGCTTCCCGCGACGGTACTTTTGGCGAGGCAGCCAGCGATGCAAGGTTTCGTGGAACGACCAACTGCGCCAATAAATGTAGCGGTAGATCGATTCGTAGCTGATGCGGTCGCTGCCGGGCCCCCGGGCCATGCGCCCGGCAATCTGCTCCGGCGACCATCCCTGGGCGAGACGCTGCAAAACTTTCTTGCGAAGCTCCGGCTGACGTTCCAGCTTGTGGGCTCGGCCGCGGGCATGACGACGCAGCATCAACTGCTGCGCCCGCTGCGGATCGTAGCCCCCGGCCCACTGCTTGGACGCCTTGCTATTGCGCTTCAGCTCCCGACTGATGGTCGCCACGTTCCGCCCAAGAACTCCGGCGATGAACCGCAGAGATTTACCGTCTGCATGCAGACGGTAAATCTCAATACGCTCCGTAAGTCCCAACTGCTCATAACTTCGCTTTCCCATCGCAACACCTTTGTACGGTGTTGCACTTGATTCGTGAACTCATGGGGACCTGGGTTCTTGCCTGTACCATCCGTTGATGCAGGCGCAGGCAAGCGAACCATCAACCATTTACTCATGTTCATCGAGCGCCGCGGACGAACCCGGAACATCGTCAGTGTCACTTCGCGTCTCGGAAGAATGAAACCAGCTCATGTGCGGCAGGCTCGCGCTGGCATGGCGCCGAATCGCGATCAACTCCGCGGTAATCGCAATTGCAATCTCCTCCGGAGTGATGGCGCCAATGTCGAGTCCGATGGGCGCGTGAACGCGATCGAACAGATGAGCGGGCACGCCCTCTTTCCGCAGCGTCTCAAAAATCTTGATCACCTTGCGCTTCGATCCAATCATGCCGACGTAGCGGGCGCGAGTCTGCACCGCCCAGCGCAGGATGCGCATGTCGTCGCGGTGACCGCGAGTCACAATCACAATATAGGACGTCTCGTTGGGATCGAGCTTTTGAATGGCTTCGTCAAAATCAAGGGCATGAATTTCACGAGCGGCCGGAAAGTGTTCCTTGGTGGCATAAGAGGTTCGGTCGTCGGAGATGATCAGATCAAAACCTGCATTGGCAGCCACCTGGCAAAGGTTTATAGCAACATGACCTGCGCCGAATACATAAAGTAATGATGGAGGTAAAACGGGCTCAACGAAAACCTCGAGCGTGCCGCCGCAGACCAGGCCTGTGTCGTACTTCGGGTCTTGATTGAGGTCGAAGCTCAGGGTCCGGGGCTTCTCTGATTCCATCACTTCACGCGCCGCCTGCCACACGTCAGCTTCAACGCAACCCCCGCCGATCGTGCCGACGATCGAGCCATCGTCGCGTACCAGCATCTTCGCCGTCTTAAAAGAAGGGATCGAGCCGCGTACGTTCACGATGGTTGCAACGGCGCCGCGGCGCCCTTCGCGGCGAAGCTGCACGATCTGTTCGTAGATGTCCATGGGGCAGCAAGCAATGCAGATCTGATTATCAGTCGGTTAATACGAGGAGTCAACCGCGCCCCGTTTTGTGTTAGTTTCAGACCTTCAAAGGAGCACGCCATGAAAGCAGTCCGCATTTATCAGTTTGGTGGCCCCGAAGTTTTGACTTATGAAGACATCCCCGATCCGCAGCTACGCAAAGATCAGGTGCTGGTGCGGGTGCGGGCATGTTCGCTGAATCATCTGGATGTGTGGGTACGCAAAGGCTTGCCCGGAGTGAAGCTGCCGCACATTCTCGGCAGCGACGTTTCGGGTGAAGTGGCCGAGGCGGGCGAGTACGTCAGCGGGTTCAAGGCTGGACAACGAGTGTTGCTGGCTCCGATGCACTATTGCAGGCATTGCGACAAGTGTATTGCCGGACTTCAGAATCAGTGCCGCCAATTTACCGTGCTGGGAAACGGCGTGGACGGAGGCAACTGCGAATTGATAGCGGTGCCGCCTGCAAACGTGATTCCGATTCCCGACTCGCTCGATTTCAATCAGGCCGCGAGCGTGCCACTGGTATTTGTGACGGCGTGGCACATGTTGGTCGGTCGCGCCGGCATTCGTCCAGGGCAAACTGTGCTGGTACTGGGGGCAAGTTCGGGGGTGGGCATCGCGGCGATTCAGATTGCGAAACTTTTCCACTGCCGCGTCATCACGACTGCCGGTGACGAAGTGAAGCTGGCCAAGGGCCGCGAGCTGGGCGCCGACTACGGCATCAATCATTACCAGCAGAAAATCTCTGAGGAAGTGCGGAAGATAACGAATAAGGAGGGCGTCGACATCGTGATCGAGCACGTAGGCGTCGCCACCTGGGACGAGAGTGTGAAGTCGCTCAAAAGCGGCGGCACGCTGGTGACCTGCGGTGCGACCACAGGTTCGAACGTCGCGATCGACCTGCGGCATCTGTTTGCCCGGCAACTGTCGCTGCTGGGCTCTTACATGGGAACCATGGGCGAGTTGCATGAAGTGCTTCGGCACGTGTTTGCGGGAAGGCTGAAGCCGGTGGTCGACCGCACGTTCCCGCTCAGCGAATTACGTGCGGCCCACGAGTATTTGGAGAAGAGCCAGATGTTTGGGAAGATCGTGGTGAACCCATAGGGATTTCGCCGCCGATCGCCGTGGACTGCTATCGCGGGGTGAAAACGGATCGTGTTTTTCAAGATTGTTAGCCAAATTCTTCATATTGAGAAGATCGCCTCGGGCAAAGGAACCCGGGAGAGGCGAAGGTTACGGAAGCTTTACGGTGGTCGCATCTGGAAAAAGATGAAAGGGACGGCCATGGTCGAACTAGCCGATGGTACGATGTGTCATGCCGAAGTGCATTGGTACGAGGCGCACGGTGTCAGGAGAAAGAGATCAAGATCAAACGAATTTTGGAAATTCAATGAAGACCGACTTGCATTTTGTCGCCTGCGTCAAGAACAAGGACTACCCGGCGGCACTCGAGTTACGGAAGCTCTACCAAGTCGTCGAGGATGAAACTGCCACGAAGCTGCACCAGATTCGGGTGATTGACGAATCTGGCGAAGACTATCTTTATCCCGCCGATTACTTCGTCCCGGTACAGCTGCCCCAGTCCGCGGAGAAGGCTCTCCTGCGCGCTGGTCACGATACTTCGATGACTTCATAATCAAAGTCCTCTGTGTCATTTTGCGCTGCTAACCCTCCCGCAGCCGCCATTGCGTGACCTATTTAATTTTGATCTCATCATTCATGTCCCACCAGCCCGCTGTCCCCATGGTTACTCCTGATTTACAATAGAGGCATGTCCCCCGAACTGAATTTCGGCCCCTACGTCGATCTCGAGAACGGCAAGAAGGTGGTCAAGGATCTGACCTTCGGCAATCCCACGCCGGAGGGAGTTGTGCTGTCCACTCTCGATTCCGCCGTGAACTGGATGCGCAAGGGTTCGATCTGGCCGATGACATTTGGGCTGGCTTGTTGCGCGATTGAGATGATGTCGATGGGCGCGTCGCGCTTCGATATCGCGCGCTTTGGCGCCGAAGTGTTTCGGCCATCGCCGCGGCAGAGCGACCTCATGATTATTGCCGGGCGTGTGTCGAACAAGATGGCGCCCGTGATCCGGCAGTTGTGGGAGCAGATGCCGGAGCCCAAGTGGGTGATTTCGATGGGGGCGTGCGCCACCTCCGGCGGCGTCTTCCAGAACTATGCCCTGGTGCAGAGCGTCAACCAGGTGATTCCCGTCGACATTTACGTTCCTGGATGTCCCCCGCGTCCCGAACAACTCATCTATGCCATCACGCTTCTGCAGGAAAAAATCCAGAAAGAGCGCGGGACCATCAAGAAGGCTCTGAACCTGACATAGGATTTGGAGTTCCGGCTTTGCCTTCCCCGAGTTTTCCTCAGGCTTTCTATGTGACACTTGCGGACCTTTCAGGTGATGACTGTCACAGTTTTCTTGGCTTCGACCGTGGGACAATGTTTATCGGAAGGAACACGAGTTGCATATAAATGGTTTCTGCACAATCACTTGTAAGGGCAGGGCCTAACAGATCGCAGCTCCTGCCGAGGAATGCGAAACCATTCTCTGCGGGAATGAATCTAACCAATCGAGTGATTGCGTATTCAAGTTAGCAGGGTAAAGGGGGCCGCACACTCAGAACAACCCAGGGGAAACGGCCCGGGTGTGGAAGGTACTCCATGATGGCAAAGGTGATTGATGTGCTTTTCGGTTGCCGGCACCCGCGGTACAGCTTTCCGGTAACGATTCGCGGTACGGCCCATCGTCCACAGGCGGCTGCCTTGACCGGAACCTACGTAGCCTGCTTGGACTGCGGACGGGAATTTCCCTATGACTGGCAGGAAATGAAGGTCATTACCTCGCAGGCCGAAAGGCGCGAGTACGTGGCAGCGGTCGCGACGAAACAGGCCGCATAGCCGCCGCCTTTTGCCGCGCGAATTAGTGCGCAGTAACGCTGGCGGCAGCCCTCTTCGCGACCGGTATAAACTCCCGCTCCTCGTATCCGGTATAGATTTGCCGCGGACGCGCAATCTTCTGCTCGGGATCGTTCACCAGTTCTTGCCACTGCGCCAGCCAGCCTGCCGTGCGTGCGATGGCAAACAACACGGTGAACATCGCAGGCTGGAAGCCCATTGCCTGGTACATGATGCCGGAATAGAAGTCGACATTGGGATACAGCTTGCGCTTCACGAAATAGTCGTCTTCCAAGGCGATCCGCTCCAATTCCAAAGCGATATCCAGCTTGGGATTGCGCCCCGTGACTTCGAAAACCTGCTCCGAGGACCACTTAATAATCTTCGCCCGCGGATCGTAATTCTTGTAAATGCGGTGACCAAATCCCATGAGCTTGCCGTGACCTTCCTTCACTCTCTTGATGTAGCCCGGCACGTTGTCCTTCGAGCCGATCTCGTCCAGCATCTTTAGGACTTCTTCGTTGGCTCCGCCGTGCAACGGCCCAGCCAACGCCGAGGCTGCCGATGCCAACGACAGATAAGGATCCGTCTGGGCGCTGCCCACCGAGCGCATGGCGTTGGTGCCACAGTTCTGCTCGTGATCGGCATGCAGAATAAACAGTATGTCGAGCGCGCGCGAGAGAACGGGGTTGGCCACATATTTCGGCTCGACCATCCTCCACAGCATGTTCATAAAATTCTCGGTGTAGCTCAAATCATTGTCCGGATACACGTAAGGAAATCCCACATTATGCCGGTACGACAGAGCCGCAATCGAAGGAACCTTGCCGATCAAACGAACTATCTGGTGCATGCGGTTCTTGGGATCGTGGATCTCGCGGGCTTCCGGATAGACGCTCGACAATGCCGCCACCGTACTCACAAACATGCCCATGGGATGCGAATCGTAGCGAAATCCTTCCATGAATTTCTTGGTGGTTTCGTGCAGCATGGTGTGGTGCGTGATGTCATGCACCCAAGTCTTAAGTTCGCTCTCCGTGGGCAATTCTCCGAACAGCAGGAGGTAGGCGACTTCCAGGAAGGAGCAGCGCTCGGCCAGCACCTCGATGGGATAACCGCGATAGCGCAGAATGCCGCGATCGCCATCGATAAACGTGATATTGCTGCGGCATGATGCCGTGTTCATGAACGCTGGATCGTAGGTCATCAGCCCAAAATCGTCCGGACCAGTTTTGATCTGGCGCAGGTTCATGGCCCGGATCGTGCCATTCTCGACGGGAACGGTATAGCTCTGACCAGTGCGATTGTCGGTGATAGTGAGTGTGTTCTCTGGCATGGGAGGATTCTGCTCCTTGAAGTATTACCGCTAGCGTAGCTCAGACTACTTCGCTCGGCAACCGCACGCTGTGACCGCGGTCACAGATGGCCGTGATGTCGCTGATGTTCCGTTACCCTCCAAAATGGCGAACCGGCGGCCATGGGCCCGCCGGGTTCGCTCATTCCTGACTCAATCACTCTAATTCAAACAGGGCTAGCCCCAGGCTAGTTCGATGAATCATCCCGCCGCTTCAAGGTCGGACGCTCATCATCACTCTTGCTATCGCCACTACTGTCGCTGCTGGTGGAGGTACGCCGCAAAGTCGGCTTGTTAGCGTCTTTCTGGTCCAGCACTTTGTGCCGATTCTCAATCGACGCCAGCCGTGCCTTGACCTCGTCGAATTCCGAGGTGGTCACGATATATTGCGCCTTTGAGGGCAGAATCGTACGGATCTCCTCTTGCGTCTTCTCGATGCGGTCCGGAGTCTGCGGGTGGGTGTCAAACGCCTTGGCCAGGGTCCCGGGCTTCTTCTTTTCCATCGCTTGAATCTTTTCGAAGAAGGAGACAAAGGCCGATGGGTCGTAGCCGGCGCGGTACATGTACTGAACTCCAAGATAGTCGGCCTGAGCCTCGAAGGTGCGCGAGAACTTCAGAAACGCCATGGGAATCGCCAGCCCAGAGGCTTCGTAAGCTCCATAGCCAATGCCGCCCCCGACGAAGATCAGCGGAATGGACGCCATCTGCATCAACTGCGCGCGCGTCATCTCGCGCGCGTAGTGGCAAGCGCAAACGTGCGAGATCTCGTGAGCCATAACTCCCGCCAGCTCGGCTTCTTCATCGGCCGCCATAATGAGGCCTGAGTTCACGTAGAAGAATCCGCCGGGGAGCGCCATGGCATTCACCACATCGGAATCGATCACCTTGATGGTGAAAGGCACTTGAGCGTCGGAGTTGCGCACAATGTTCTGGCCGATCCGGTTTACGTATTCCGTGATCACGGGGTCGTTCACCAACTTCACGGACGCTTCAATCTGCTGGGCGTACACCCGGCCCCGCGACACCTGCCCTTCCACGCTGTACCAGTTTCCGACGCCGCGACCGCAACCCACGTTACGGTTGCCCACAGCATCGACGTCATCTATGGAGCCATCGTGCTTGATCTGGTCGTCGTCCTTGGTCGGCAAGGAGGCCGGCACCTGCTTCGGCGCATTCTGCACGTCGCCCGACTTGGGCTGGTCTTTGTCGGGATCCGCAACTTGAGCGAACGTCCAGGGCCCTGCGCTGAACGCCGCCACCACCACAGAGATTGCCAGCCAGCGGAACTTCATGGGAAACTCCTTTGCCCGCCCACGCATTCTAACCGACATTATACCCCCGGCCCGGAGCACACCAAGCGAAACTTCTCCAGCCCGTTAGACGCCGCCCGGCCCGGAGGGGTTATCTCGGCGGTAGGCCTGAAGCGGGATATTCGGGGTGAAAAATCCATCCTTTAGCTTGAGGCTTGAGCATTCCTGTGCCCAGTCGTACCATAGCGCCTTCTGTCGTTCTTGCAGACCGGAGGCCTAATGCTCGACCGTCGTCACTTTCTCTCCGCCGCCACCACGGGACTCGCCGCTTTGTCATTGCCTTCGAGCACCTTCCGGGGAAACCTTTTAGCGCAGTTCGAAAGGATTCCGCCCCTTCCCGACCACTCGCTGCTGAGCAAGAACGAAGACGCCTATTGGGCCGCCATCCGCAAACAGTTCCTTATCCCCGCGGACGAAATCTACCTGAACAATGGCACCGTAGGTTCCAGCCCCGCGCCCGTGCTGCGCGCCATCTTTGACGGCTATACCATCACCGAGCGAATGGATCAGCAAGACCCAGAAGATTATCCAATTTGGGGATACGCCTCATGGAACGAGTTTCGCGATCCACTGGCCGCCTTCGTCGGATGCCATCGCGATGAGATTGCGCTGCTGCGCAACGCCACCGAGGCGAATAGCTACATTGCGAATGGCATCGACATGAAGCCGGGCGACGAGGTGCTCATGACCGACCAGGAGCACCCCGGCGGCGAGCATCCCTGGAATCTGAAAGCCAAGCGCTATGGCGTCGTGGTGAAGAAAGTCACGCTGCCACGCCCGGTAAAAGATGCCGCCCAGGTTCTCAATCTTTTCAGCGAAGCCATCACTCCCCGGACGCGCGTCATTTTCTTCAGCCACATCACCACATTCTCCGGGGTCGTGCTGCCTGCGAAAGAACTTTGCGCGCTCGCACGGTCGAAGCGAATCCTCTCGGCCGTCGACGGCGCGCACGTGCCCGGGATGATGCGCCTCGACCTGCACGACCTGGGCTGCGACACGTATTCTGCGAGCCCGCACAAGTGGCTGCAAGCGCCCAAGGGCTCCGGCTTTCTGTATGTGCGGGACGAGGTCATTGACCGGCTCTGGAACACTATCGTGACCGAAGGCTGGGACGAGCCTCAGATTCGCGCCGAACGCTTCCAACGCATCGGCAGCTCGAATGTGCCGGCGCTGTGGGGACTGCGCGCGTCCATCAAGCTGGCGAACGACATCGGCCTAGACCGCATCGAAAGGCGGCATCGTGCCCTCGCCGACTATATGCTCGCGGAGATAGAGAAGCGCGGCGTGGAGTCGTGGACCTCGCCCGATCCCGCTCTGCGCTGCGCCATCGTAACCGTGAACGTCCCCCCGGTACCGCGCATGGATTTGGAGAACTGGCTATGGAAGACGCACAAGATCCGCATCCGCGGCGGCGATCCACACAAGCTGCGGTTGTCGACTCCGTATTATTTGCAGAAGAAAGATATCGACCGGTTTCTGGAGAAGTTTGACGAGTACAAGCGGGAGAAGAAGTTGGCGTGATCGCTTAGCTCGAAGGGAGACCGCATATGCCCAAGGAAACCTCACCATATCTCGACAACCCCAATCGTCTGGCGGACGTTATCGCAGCCATTCAAGCGATAGCTACTTGCAATCTCTCGAAGATCGGCATATCGTATATACAGATCGGTATCTACAAAGGTCGCTGTGGAATTCACCTGAGACGAGCGTAAGAACCGGGTCAATAAACGCAAACACCGCATCAGCTTCGACACAGCGATCTCGGTATTCGACGACCCTTTCCATGTGTCGCGGCAAGACCGGGAGGTAGAAACTGACGCGCGGTGGCAAACTATCGGAATGGTGCAAGGCGGGCGAGTACTACTGGTCGCGCACACCATCGAGGAAGACGACAGCTTTATCCGAGTTCTCTCGGCACGAAAGGCAACACCACAGGAGAGACGCATCTATGCGCAGGGCCACTAAAACGGTGAGAAACACGCACACGCGCGGACAGGCTCTAACAGCTCGGCAGAGGAGGGAGTTGGCTGCCCTGGCAGCCCTTCCTGACGACCAGATCGACACCTCAGACATCCCCGAACTCCCGCCTAGCGCATGGAAGAATGCGGTTCGCGGCAGGTTCTATCGTCCTGTGAAACAGGCAGTCTCCATGCGTCTCGACGCTGACGTGATCGCCTGGCTTCGGAAGTCGGGCAAAGGCTACCAAACGCGAGCGAATCGGATCTTGAGGGAGCGGATGCTGGCCGAGGTTATGCGAACTGAATCCTGAGTTGACCTTATGCCTCCCGGAAGCCGGACAAATTCGTTGGCTGTCTGAAAGGCATCATCGAGATCGTCGGCGACATCGAAGCGCCATCGTGCCGCCCGAGACTGGGAATACGACCGAGACAGATTTTAACTATCACCACCTCAGTCGTAATACTCCAGCCCCAAATGCGTGATCAATTCCTCGCCCTTCAGGTGCCGCAGGGTATTCTTTAACTTCATCAACTGAATAAACAGATCGTGCTCGGGATAGAGCCCGGGCACCGTCATCGGAGACTTGAAGTAAAAACTTAACCACTCCTGGATTCCAATCCCTTGCAACTCCGACGAGCGCTTTGCCAAGTCGACCAGCAACACCAGATCGAGCACGATCGGCGCCGCTAGAATCGAATCTCGGCACAGGAAATCGACTTTGATCTGCATGGGGTAGCCCAGCCATCCGAAGATATCGATGTTGTCCCAACCTTCTTTGTTATCGCCCCGCGGCGGGTAATAGTTGATGCGCACTTTGTGGTACATCTCGCCGTAGAGTTCGGGATAAAGCTCGGGCTGCAAAATGTGCTCCAGCACAGAAAGTTTCGATTCTTCCTTGGTCTTGAACGAACCCGGATCGTCCAGCACTTCGCCGTCGCGGTTACCGAGGATGTTTGTCGAGAACCATCCGTTCAGACCTAACATGCGCGCCTTAAAACCAGGCGCCAGGATGGTTTTCATCAGCGTTTGCCCGGTCTTGAAATCTTTCCCGCAGATCGGAGCTTCGTTCTTCCGGGAAAGTTCGAGCATCGCCGGCAAGTCGACCGTGAGGTTTGGTGCGCCGTTGGCGAAGGGAACGCCCTCCATCAGTGAGGCGTAGGCATAGATCATCGAGGGCGCGATCGTCTCGTCGTTCTCGCGCAGTGCCTTCTCGAACGACTTCACGGTCTGGTGCGCTTCGCCTGCCTCGATGTACGACTCCGTCGATCCGCACCACATGGTGATAAGCCGGCTCGCTCCGCTGGTTTTCTTGAAGTCGCGAATGTCATCGCGCAACTGTTCGGCGAGATCCATCTTGGTCTTGCCCTTCTTCACGTTCGGGCCGTCGATCTTCTTCACATAATTGTGATCGAAAACGGCAGCACGCGGCTTTACCGAGGAAAGAAAGGGCTTCAACTGGTCGAGTAGCCTTTGCTCCAGTACTCCCGCATTGGAGGCTGCTTCATACATGTTGTCTTCGAAGATATCCCAGCCGGTGAAGACCAGGTTATCGAGACCGGCGAGCGGCACAAACTCTTTGATCTTCGGCGAACGTCCGTCAGTGCGTTTGCCCAGCCGCACCGTGCCCATCTGCGTGAGCGAACCGATCGGTTTCGCCAAGCCTTTGCGAATGGCTTCTACGCCGGCGACAAACGTGGTGGCTACCGCGCCCATGCCCGGGATCATCACGCCCAGCTTGCCTTTCGCCGGCTGGATCATGCCGTTTCCGGAACTGCCGTGCTCCTTCTCGGCCTTCATCGCTTCCGCGACGGGTGCACTCGTCTTCGACTTTGCAGACTTGTTCCGTGTCGCCATCTTTTGGCCGCTTCCTCAGTAAGAATCTGTGTGGATATGCAAACCTTGTATGTTCTCCCATCGGTTGGGGGTTTGGCAAACAACCGCGGCCGAACGCGCAGAAAATCGCTTCAACCGGGCAGGGTTGGCATCGATTGGAACCTAGAGCACGCAGTCCAAATGGTTGAGCGAATAGCGTACACTAGAAACTCGCGAAATGCCTGACACCCCCCTTCCCGCTCCCGCTTCCGATGCCATCACGCTCCTCTCGGAACAGGATCTCTACCTGTTCAACGAGGGCAGCAATTATCGCATGTACGAAACCATGGGCGCGCATCTGATCTCCCGCGACGGCCGTGAAGGAGCAGTTTTCAGCGTCTGGGCGCCGAATGCCAGCTTGGTCTCGGTGATCGGTAGCTTCAACGCGTGGGGCGCACGCAGTAATCTGCTCGCTCCTCGTGGTTCCTCCGGGATCTGGGAAGGCTTTGTCCCAGGCGTGACCAAGGGCGCGCTCTACAAATTCCACATCGAATCGCGGCGCCACGGCTACCACGTCGACAAGGCCGACCCCATCGGCCTCTGGCACGAAAAACCTCCGCGCACTGCCTCCGTGGTCTGGGATCTCGACTATCAATGGAACGACCGCGAGTGGATGGAGAAACGTGCCGGGCGCAACTCGCTGCGCGCCCCCCATGCCATTTATGAAGTTCACCTCGGCTCGTGGATGCGCGTTCCCGAGGAACACAACCGTCCGCTAACCTATCGCGAGACGGCCCCGCGCCTCGCCGAACACGTCGCCAGCCTGGGTTTCACGCATGTGGAGTTCATGCCGGTGATGGAGCATCCCTTCTACGGCTCCTGGGGATACCAGACCACCGGCTATTTTGCCCCCACTTCGCGCTACGGCACGCCTCAGGATTTCATGTACCTGGTCGATTACCTGCACCAGCACGGCATCGCCGTCATCCTCGACTGGGTGCCTTCGCACTTCCCTTCTGACGCCCACGGCCTGGCCTACTTCGATGGCACGCACTTGTATGAACATGCAGATTCGCGCCAGGGTTTCCATCCTGACTGGAAGACGCACATCTTCAACTATGGCCGCACCGAGGTTCGCAGTTTTCTGATGTCGAGCGCCATGTTCTGGTTTGACAAATACCACGTCGACGGCCTGCGCGTGGATGCCGTCGCTTCCATGCTTTACCTCGATTACTCCCGCAACCAGGGCGAGTGGATTCCCAACAAATACGGTGGACGGGAAAACATCGAGGCCATCGACTTCCTCCGCCGCTTCAATCAGGAAGCCTACAAAGAGCACCCTGACATCCAGACCACGGCGGAAGAATCGACTGCCTGGCCCATGGTTTCGCGACCCGTCTACCTCGGTGGCCTGGGCTTCGGCCTGAAGTGGGATATGGGATGGATGCACGATACGCTTGAGTATTTCAAGCAGGATCCTATTCACCGTAAGTATCACCACAGCAAGCTGACTTTCCGAATGCTGTACTCGTGGCACGAAAATTTTGTGCTGCCGCTTTCGCACGATGAGGTCGTCCATGGCAAGGGATCGCTGATCGGCAAGATGCCCGGCAATGAGCAAGATCGCTTTGCCAACCTACGGCTTTTATTTGGATACATGTACGCGCAGCCCGGCAAAAAACTGATGTTCATGGGTGACGAGTTCGGGCAGGTCCGCGAGTGGACCCACGACAGCAGCCTGGAGTGGGACGTGCTGCAATACCCCGTCCACAGCGGCTTGCAGAACTGGGTGGGACAGTTGAACCGCGTCTATCGCAGTGAGCCTGCGCTGCATGTGCTCGACAACAATCCCGCGGGCTTCGAGTGGGTGGATTGCAACGACAATCTGACCAGCACGATCTCCCTTTTGCGCAAGAGTGAATCGCCCAGAGACACAGTTCTAATCGTCTGTAATTTCACGCCGATCCCGCGCATCGGCTATCGTGTGGGAGTGCCCGAGGGCGGCTATTGGCGCGAACTGCTCAACAGCGACGCCCTCGAATACGCCGGCACCGGCGTCGGCAACCTAGGCGGAGTTCACGCCGAAGAAGAACCAGTCCACGCCCGCCCCTACTCGCTGAAGCTGACCCTCCCGCCGCTGTCAGCGCTGTTTCTGAAAGCGGGATGACGACCGTTGCAGCCCTTATATGCTTTTCGAGCCCTGCCCCCTTTTCTGATATTGTGTGGCAATGGTCGACGCGTTAGACAAACCATACATGCTCGACACGAACGTCTTCAATCATGTGCTCGACGGGAAGATATCGTCGTCACTGCTTGGAGGCCGCCGTCTACTCGTGACAGGGGTTCAGGCGAGTGAACTGCGTGCCACAAGAGATGCCCACAAGCGAGCTGCCCTTCTCGCCATATTCGAGGAAATTCAGCCCACCTCAACACTTGCGGCGAGCTTCTGCTGGGGTGTCGACGGCGCCGGTTTTGATCAGGCCACATGGAACGACGGAAGCGGAAACTTCGATAGGATGCTGGCTCGGCTACAGGAGCTCGACAGACGGAAGAAGGAAAGACTCAATCAAGTTCGCGACACCTTGATCGTTGGGACGGCACTAAAGAATGGGGCGACCTTAGTGAGTGGCGACTCCAATTTGCGCCAGTTGATCTGCGAATTTGGAGGTGACGCCATAAACCTCGCTAATTTTGACAAGGCAGTGCGGAATTAGCAGGGCATCGAATTCATTGGCAGCCCGCAAAGCTAGGCAGCCCGGCGAGCAGCGGCCACAGCGGCTTCGACATCTTGTTTGCCGATTCCGAGTTGAGCGAGCCGAGCACGCACTATATCGGCACGGCTGGCCGACGCCTTGCGAAGCGCGATGTGATTCTTATCCGTCTTTCTGGCTGGCATGACGTGTTTATGGAAGGTAACAAGAGGATCTTACCAGAGCGGGCATGGTCGTCTCTTTGTGAAGCACTTGATCCCGCACGACGAATACGACCGAGGGGACTGGAAAAAATGAACGCCGCAGCAACTGACTACGCAATGCTCCTTTCGCAGATCAAGCCGGAGGTGGTTAGCGGGGACGAGCAGCACCAGCAATATATCAAGCAACTAGAGAAATTGGCCGGGCAGGCCGAGGTTACTCCTGCGGAGGAGAAGCTGATCCACCTGCTGACTGTGCTCGTGGAAGACTACGAAGCCAGGAACTTTCCCGTACCAGAGGCCCCACCCGTAGCCATTATCCGACATCTGATGGATGCCCACTGCCTTCGTCAAAAGGATTTGGTGGACGTATTCGGAACCGAAAGCATCGTTTCGGATGTTCTCAACGGCAAGCGAGACCTTACCAAGGAACACATTCGCCGTCTCAGTCATCGCTTCCACGTTTCACCCTCCGTATTCTTCTAAATTCTTCTAACCGTCAAGTCTACTTTCGTAGTCATTCGATCCCCTCGAAAGTAGACATTCCTTCCACAGCCTAACTCCATGAATCCATTGATCCGCCGAAAAGCCCACACGCGGAATCAACGACTTACGCCGAAAATTTTCTGCAAAATGAAATGTTCTAGTTGGAACATTCAAGCAGTTTTCTAGCCTGAAAACAGAGTGTCAGTTCAAAGACTGACAACTGCCCACTGGCCACTGGCCACTGCCTCACATGCTATCCTGCCCTCAGCCAGCGCACCATGCGGATCCTCACCCGCTACATCCTTCGCGAAGTGACCTCGCACGCCCTGATCGGCGCGGCGATCTTCACCTTCGTGTTGTTCACGCGCGATCTTGGACGCATTCTGGAACTCGTGGTCCGCGCCAGCGCGCCCCTGCCCAGCGTCGCCGCAATCTTTTTCTACACCGTCCCCTTCGCGCTCACATACACCATCCCGATGAGCGTGTTGGTCGGGATTCTGATTGGGCTGAGCCGGCTCGCCGCCGACAGTGAAATCACCGCCATGCGCGCCAGTGGCATGGGCGTTTGGACCTTCGGGCGGGTGCTGGCAATTTTTGTCGCCGCCGCGTGGGCGCTTGCTTTGCTCAACAGCCTTTATCTGGCGCCGTGGTCACTGGCCTCGCTCGGACACCTTGAGGATCAACTGAAAGGTTCGCAAGTCTCCTACGAAGTGCAGCCACGCGTGTTCTATGAAGGCTTTCCCAAGCTCGTGTTGTACGTGCAGGACGTACACAGCGCGCAAGGCGGCGCGGTTTGGGAGGACGTTTTCCTAGCGGACATTTCGGACGCAGCCAACCCCCGCATCACTCTGGCTCGCGAAGGCATCCTCGTTCCCGAAGGCCAGGACCGCCTGCACTTGCACTTAAGCGACGGTTCCACCCACGAAACCGATCCCGCGCAAGCCGACCACTATCAGATCTCGACCTTCCAGCAGACCGACATCCCCATCGAACTGGCTTCGTCCGAGAACAAGGCAGATGAACAAGTGCAATACAGAGCCATCGGTACGTGGGCGTTGCATGACCTCGCTGCCCGAGTCGATCCCGCGACCGCGCGTTTGTACCTCATTGAGTTTCACAATCGTTTCGCGTTGCCCACGGCGTGCCTGGTACTCGCCATGGTCGGAATCCCGTTGGGACTCTCGTCGAAGAAGAGCGGCAAGTCCGGCGGGTTCGTGCTCACGATTGTGTTGGTCTTCATTTACTACTTCATTTCCCTGCTCGGAGTCTCGCTGGCCAAGCAGGGCCGAGTCGGGCCGGCATTCGGGGCCTGGCTGGCCAACCTCGTATTTTTTGCCGCGGCATTATTCCTGCTGTGGCAAGCCGAGCGGCGGCCCATTGACCTGTCAGCCTTCCGCTTGGCCTGGAAGCGCGACGAGACAGCCTCGAACGTTCCCGACCGCAGGCGCAGGCGCAGAGGCAATGCCCCAGCCAACGCTTTCGAGCGCGCCTCCACGCGGCGAAGAGTCTTCAGCGTCAGCTTCCCTACGCTGCTCGATGATTATGTGCTCCGCGATTTTTTCCTTTATCTGGGCATGATCGTCTCCGCATTCCTCGTACTGCTGCTGGTGTTCACGCTGTTCGAGTTGCTAGGCGACATCCTGCACAATCAGACGCCGGCGATTGTGGTCGCGGAGTACCTGCTCAACGTTGCTCCCTATTTGCTCTATACGGTTGCTCCGTTGATCATGCTGCTGGCCGTGCTGATCACTTTCGGATTGATGAGCCGCTCCAATGAGATCACTGCCATCAAGGCCACCGGAACCAGCGTCTACCGCATCGCCGCGCCGGTTATGGTAGCGGCCGCGCTGCTGGCAGCGGGCCTGTTCTTTGCCGACCAGTTCTATTTGCCTCATACCAACAAGCGCCAGGAAGCACTGCATAATCAGATCAAGGGCAAGCCGCCGCAAACTTATCTGCGTCCTGACCGCCGTTGGATTTTCGGCCAGCACAATGACATCTACTACTACCAATTCTTCGACGCCGACCGCAACCAGTTCGCCAACCTCACCGTCTTTCAACTCGACCCGGTGAGTTTCGCGATCACCCAGCGCATCCACGCCGAGCGCGCCCACTGGGCCGACAACATGGGCCGCTGGATCTACGAACAAGGCTGGCAGCGCACTCTGCGCGGCGCCGCCATCGCCGGTTACCACACCTTCGACGTCTCCACCTTCCCCCAGCTTGGCGAGGCGCCGTCCTATTTCAAGAAGGAGGTGAAGCAGTACTCCGAAATGAACTATGAGGAGCTGCGCCGCTACATTCGCGATCTGCAGCAGAGCGGCTTCGACGTGGTGAGGCTGCGAGTGCAGTTAAACAAGAAGCTTTCCTTCCCGCTGATCACGCTGATCATGGCTGGGCTGGCCGTTCCATTTTCCATGTCGGCGGCCAGGAAGGGCGCGATCACGGGAGTCGCGGTCGCGGTCGGCATCGCCGTGGTTTATACCGTAGTGTCGCGGTTGTTCGAGGCGATGGGGGACATCAGCCAGTTGCCGCCGGCGCTGGCCGCCTGGTCGCCGGATCTAATCTTCGCTCTGGTGGGCGCTTATCTGATTCTGAAGATTCCGACTTGATCGCGCGCGCCGGCGTAGTTCTACTGCTTTCCAGTCCCGCTCATCATGAACGCCTTCACCACAATCGCATTTGGCTGCAAACCTACCGGAATCATGGTTAGAAGTGAATATTCTGTCGGCTCGAGCTTTCGCGCTGTGCGTTTTTGGATCACCGTTACATCGCCAGCCTTAGTGTCCAGCACCAGAAGATACTGTTGATCTTGCGATAGCGCCAGGCCATCGGGACGGCTGCCCACTGACACGGTCGCAATTCTTCGGCCCATGTCGATGTCGTAAACGGCGACGCTATCGGAGCCGAAGTTGCTGGTATATAGCCGTGAGTTATCGAGCGTAACCACCGCGTGGGTTGGATTTTGCCCAATCAGCGCGCTGCTGCCGACCTCATCGTTCCCCGTCTCGATCATCGAAATGCTGTCGGCGTCAAAGTCGCACACGATCAACTCGCCGCCATCCGGCTTCAGAGCAAGGCTTACCGGCGTGCGGCCAACATCCAACAATGCCAACACACGGTCGCTCGTCGGGCCGCCTATGCCGCGACTGCTGGCTAAAGCAATCGACGCCACCTGCGATGAGCCCGAACAGGCGACAAACGCTTTGCTCGAATCCGCCAGAATCGCGATGTCTTCCGGTTGCCAGCACACCGGCAAAGTGGCCCGCACCCGCAGAAGCTTCGCGTCTATGAGAGAAACCGTGTTGTCGCTGCGATTCGACACTACGACGGTGGCTCCGTCCGGCGAAACCCGCGCCAGTCCAGGTCCGGAGCCCACACGCACATTGCCCAGAACGACGCGCTTGTCCAGATCGATCACTGAAACATTTGCCGATGCCGAGTTCGCCACATACGCGCGCCTGCCATCTTGCGAAACATCGATGAAGTAGGGTTTGCCGTGAACTCCGATGGTCGCCACCACGGCGTTCTTCTCGGCATCGATCACGCTGACGTTGTTTGATCCCGTGTTGACCACATAGATTTCATTCTTCTTGCTGTTGGCCGCGACCCCGGTTGGCTCCATGCCCGCGGCGATGGTCTTTGCCAGTTCGAACGTGCGCACATCAATCACGCTGACGGTGTTGCTCTTGCCGTTGCTAACGTAAGCATACTCACGATATGCCGGCCCGTAATCGGGCAAGGCCTGCTCGCGCAGATACCACCATCCCAGCCCGCCCAGGAGCGGAATCAGAACGATGACGAGGAGAAGGAGTTTTCGCAAGATCAAGGCCGCTTCTTTGGAAGAAATAAGATTATCAGAGGAGTTGTGGGGGGCAGCGAAAAGCCCTTAACCGCACAGGGATTCGCTAAGGACGCAAAGAGGGGCATAGACTTCGGATTAAAGCATCTTTAGCTATAGTGCAAAAATGGACGCTACACTAGCGCGGCACCGTTGCCTGAACCGCTTCTGGCGCCGACGACCGGCCTTGCGATCCGATGGCTTTCAATTCGCCAGTCAATGCGGTTAGCTGTTCGTTGGAAACCCGGATCTCTCCCTGCAAAACTGCCAGCAGCTTGCCGGAGCCGGTGTCCTGAAATTGTGCGTAATGAAGGATGGCGTTGCCCCGCGCTGCAGGAGGTAACATTGTGTTGAAATTCCCGCCTTGGCTGAGAGTGGAGAGCAGCGACTCCGCGATTTTGTCGCGCACCGTCTCCCCTAATGAACCCGAACGCAGCCATTCACCGATTAATCCCTCGGCTTCGACGCGCCCAATCTCCGGCGTCAGCCGGAACACGCCGTCTTTTCCAACCGACGCTGATAGCTTCACCTCCATCGTTGCGTTGCCTTCCGCTATTTCGTTCGCTTCCCTCCCCAGGCAAGCCCACCGCTCAACGTGCAGTTGCGCAACCACAAGGCTCGCCGGCTCAGCGGGGGCAAGCGTCGCACTCTGAATCGCAATCCGCTCCCCGCAACGCTCAGCCTTGTCGAGCTGCGCATGCAGGGCCTCAGTAATGTTCTGCTGGAGTTCTGACAGATCCGCGGTCAGCTCAAGTTTGAAACTGTTTTGGCCGCGATCAGCCGCACCCTGGGAAATGACGCCCGCAGTGGTGATCACGACTTGCTGATTTGCGAACTTAACCGAATTCTTCACCGGTGGAAGATCGAAAGCGGAGTCCAAGCTATCTTTACCGGCGCCGATGCTCATTTCCTCTCCCAAGCCCAGTTGTTCTTTCTGGAAATTCGTAAGCGCGCGCTCCAAACTCTGTCCCGAGGTTGCGATCGATTGGCTAACCGATTTCGGGTCGCGCACCTCCACATCGAGCCCCTTAGCTTGTTGCGCCAGATCGGCCTCCGCCTTGATCAGCCTTTTGGTGATTTCTTTCAGGCCGGATTTCTGTGGATCGGAGAACCCGTCGATAAACTTTTTGTTTTCCGTCCGCGCCGCTTCGAGTGCCCGATCAACTGCCGCACCACTCGTGGCCAGTTCGGAGGTAATGTTTTTGCCAAACTGTTCGAGAAAAGTTTTCAATTCGGCGCTCGCAGCATCGGTAGTTTTCATCATGGCGGCGTACTGGACAATCTGCTGGCCGGTGGCTTGCACCGCGAGGACTTCGTGAAAGTCTCTCAAGTCGTCCTTTACCTCCACACCGGTCGCTCTGCCGGTGCTGCTCAATCCGTCTCCGCCCGCGGAGGCGCCTCCACTGTGCCCGCCGCCTGCGCCGCGCTGGCCGAGCAGGGCGCACGGGGACGCTAGCAGCGAAGCGGCGACAATGACGACTCTTAATCCAGTGCGCCTCATAACCTTGGTTCGATCACCTTCAGCCCCCGTACTCGGGCAAAATGACGTTCGTTGAAAGTCGCTACCGCGCTTCCGCGCTCCAAAGCCGTGGCTGCGACGATCAGATCATAAAAACCGATCATAGCGCCGGAGGACTCCAAACCTGCCCAGATGCGGGCGTGTTCAAGCGCGATTGCCTCGGTATAGGGAATAATCGGCAGGCCGGCACAAATGTCTCGCAAGTACCGTTCGCGTTTCAGCCTGTGTGTGCCCGAAGATCGTTCCACGCCGTGCCACAACTCCGCGATGGTAATGGCGGCGATCTCGCAGCGGTCGTTAGGCTGACTCTCCAGCCATGCGGCGAGATCGAAAGTTCCCCTCTCACCCCGGATGATCACGTCGGTATCAAGCACGATTGCCATCGGCGGCGTCCACGTCATCGCCAGCGGTTTTTCGGCGGTTTCAGAATCTTGCGGGCCGCACGCAGGTCCCGATTCCAAGCCTTGAACTCTTCAACGGGCAAATCGGCTTTACGGAGAATCTTGGCGAGGTCGTGGGCCAGGCAAACCTTCTCGCCATCCGGCACCAATCGAGCCACAGGCGTGCCATTCTTGAGCAGCACGAACGTCATATTCTGATAACGCACGCGGTTCACGCAGTCCGCGAAGTTGCGGGCAGCCTCGGTTACTGAGATGGATGTTTTCTTCATATAATCAGATTATCAGATTATACGGAACCATGGAAAGGCTCGCATTATCGATTCCTCCAAGCTTTGAGCGGGAACGATCGACGGGAGGAAGGGTCGGCATGGTTCAGGCCCAAAACTCGCACTTCACAGTTCTTGCACCATCGGCCGGTTAAATCCTTAGCTAATACAAATTGAATTCGACTTGCGCGCGCACGCGCACTGCTACGGGCTTTCCATCCTTAGTCCCGGGTTCAAATCGCCATGGGCTCACGGCCGAAATCGCCCGTTTGTCGAGGTCCCTTTCCAGGCTCTTGGTGACTTTGACATCGCGCACCTTACCCTCTGCCGTCACAATCATCGCGAGTTCCACGACACCGTGGACTTTCTTCCCAGCCGATTCGGAAAATTCTGAATTGGGCGCGCTGCGGACCTTGGGGCGAGTCACTCCGTTTCCCACTTCATACACGGTTTCGGAAGTCTTGTCCGCCGATTCCTGCGCCAGAGCACTGTTGCCGCCGAACAGTAATGCCGCTAGACTCGCGAGCACAACGTTCTTTGCGAAAACTCTTTTGAGGGTCCTCATAAGGTGCTCCAGAATCGAGTTTGCGGATGACAACTTACCTGCTGACCCCCACCGTCTCCCGTACACCAATCCCCGGCACGGTCCTGCCCACCACGGCCGCGATCTGCCGCACCTGCACCATCAACTCGTCGAACTGATCGGGAAACAGAGACTGTGGACCGTCCGATAAAGCTTCGTCGGGCTTATGATGCACTTCCACCATCAATCCATCGGCGCCCACAGCTACTGCCGCTCGCGACAGGGGCGTCACTTTGTTTCGCTTGCCCGTGCCGTGGCTGGGATCGACAAAAATCGGCAGATGGCTCAAGCGCTGCACCGCCGGCACGAGGCTAAGGTCGAGCGTGTTGCGCGTGTGGTCGGCAAAGGTGCGCACCCCCCGTTCGCACAGCACCACGTTGTAATTGCCTTCGCTCAAAATGTATTCCGCCGCCATCAGAAATTCTTCCAGGGTCGCCGACATCCCGCGCTTCAGCAGCACCGGCTTCTTCGCCCGTCCCGCGCGCTTCAGCAGAGAAAAATTCTGCATGTTGCGCGCCCCGATCTGGATCACGTCCGCATACTCTTCCACCAGATCGAGCGATTCGTTGTCGATGGCTTCGGTAATAATCTTCATGCCAAACTGCTGCCGGATCTCCGACATGATGCGCAGGCCTTCTTCGCCGAGTCCCTGAAAAGAATAAGGAGAAGTTCGCGGCTTATAAGCTCCGCCGCGAAAAAACTGCGCCCCCGCGCGATGGACGCGCTCCGCCACCGCAAAGGCCTGCTCCCGGCTCTCGATGGCGCACGGACCTGCGACAATTGCCAAGCCCGCGCCGCCGATAGTGGCATCCGTCCCCGAAAATCGAATCACCGTGTTCTCTTCTTTAAGATCGCGGCTCACCAGTTTGTAGGGCTTTGAAACCTTGATCACTTCCTGCACGCCCGGCATTTCTTCCAGCGTGCCCTGTTCCACTTCGCCCTTGTTCCCCGTAATGCCGATCGCGGTGCGCTGCGCGCCCGGCATGGCATGAGCGCGGTAACCCAGCTTTTCGATTTTTTCGCAGACGCCACGCACCTGTTCGTCGGTAGCATGTGCCTTCATGACGACTAACATAGCTTCCCCTTGGTATAGCAGCGACGGGACGGCAGCGAGCCCTTCAAGTCTACCTTCGGCCGCTCTTGCTCCGCAAACGCAGCAGCAAATGTACGCGGCTGCTAAGGCCCAGTTCGCCGGAAGACGTACAAACTTGCGTGATCTCCCCACACATGTCCCGGATCGCCGGCAATCAACACTTCGTCTACCAATTCATAGTCAAGTTGAGCGTAGGCCCAAGCCATCTCGACGAAGCCCCGGTTTGCATCCAACTGAGCTTGCCATCCCCAGGAGTGGATATCGTTGACGTAGACCAGAAATCTTGGCCGCGCGTCACGAATTTGTCGCATCATCTCGTCTTGCATTTGGCGCGCGAACTTCTGCTTCTCCATCAAAGGATAGACGTAGAGATAACTGCTGGCGCAATGCCGCGCGGAATAAAAGCAAATCTCCGGCTCGGAGCCGAAGATTCCAATCGTATCCTGCGCTGACGCGTGCGCTTTGATGTAGCTGCCGACAGCGACCGCCTCCGGAAACGCCTCCTCGGCTTGTACTCTTCGCTGCAGAGCGACGGGATCCAGGCGGAAATATCTCCTGTACTCGGCGCGAGCGGAAATCACAAATGCAACGGCGAAGTAGAGGACTGGAAACCATAGAAGGAGCGTGCCCAGGCGCTTTTGCAGCAGGATTTCTTGCGCCGCGCTGACGGCGATGCCCGCGCACAGCGC
This sequence comes from uncultured Acidobacteriaceae bacterium, assembly GCA_963702775.1. Taxonomy (GTDB): domain Bacteria; phylum Acidobacteriota; class Terriglobia; order Terriglobales; family Acidobacteriaceae; genus Sulfotelmatobacter. The sequence continues at coordinate 1,218,641 of CAVPDX010000004.1, read as the reverse complement.
AGCCGCCGGCAGCACCAAAATGTAGTAATGAGGACGAAAATAAAACCCAGGGCAAACCGCCAGGCACGAAAACAAGCAGAAACTCGTGACGAAGCCTCCATGCACCCGGGCAAAGCGGCTCCAGACGGGGACGACAAGGCCGAGGGCAACGATCTCCCAGATCACGAACGGGCGTATGACCCACGGCAAGTAGGCACGTAATGCATTTTGCACGTCAGGCAAAGTTGTGATGACGCCATATTCCCGCGCGTATGACCAAGTCCAAAACCAGAAGCTCGGAAACACTCCAGCGCGAAATAGCATGAGACACGTCACTGCAAACGGCAATGCCACGCCGGCAAATAAAGCGCTGCCGTGGACAGCGACATTGCGCCACGAGAGCTGCCGCCTCCTTTCCTTCCAGAGGCAGTACAACACGGCGAAGACGGCAAATAGAATGCCGGGCTGCTTCATCAGGAAGGCAAGTCCGAGGCAAAACCCGCTGCCAAAATAAACGCTCGTCCGCTTCGTGTCGATCGCATACAGCAGCAGCAGAATTCCCGCCAGGGCAGCCAGAACCACAAAATGGGTTGCGTGCGCGTAGAAGCCAAGTACCGCCGGACGGCAGGATAAGAAACTATATGTCATTCCCGCCACTGTCCCTGCCAGCCATCCGTAAAGATATTTCGCCAAAAGAAAAACCAGCACCGTCGTGGCAATATTGACCAATATCAATCCGATCCGAATGCCAGAGGCTGTCTCTCCAAAAACCGCCATCATGGCCGCATAAGCCGCGTAAGTCCCCGGCAACTTCATGTTGCAGGCGATCTTGTAGGGCGGGATCCCTTGCAGCATGAGCTGGCCAATGTAGGCAAACTCGCCTTCATCGCGTTCCAGGGGCATGCTGCGCAGGTGGATTCGCACGAACACAGAAAACGCGATCGCCAGTAGCACTGCAGCCGCGTAACCGCAGCGAATCCAGCCGCTACCGCCTGGCGCGGGCCTCTCTGAGTTACCTTCACGTTCGGCCGTGCGTTCATTCACAAAAGATTTCATGCAAGACCCAATCGCAGATCGCCGACTAGCGGTCCATTGTACTGGGCTTACCCACGGTCTACATCAGCCGTGCCGCTGCCGGCGAGACGTAGCAAGCTACGTCTCTACGACAAAGCGTCACACGTTTATACTTTTTTCATGCCCCGTTCTATGGCTCGCGAACAAGATATTCTCACCCGGCCTGCGCCCAAACGCCCGCCCCGCCTGACTTCCCGCCGCATCGGCATTCATACTTCGACCGCCGGAGGAATTCACAACGCCGCCGAGCGCGCCTACAGCCTGGGCTGCAACACGCTCCAGATTTTCTCTTCCAGCCCGCGCCAGTGGGCTGCTTACGAGCTGAGCTATCCGTTGTGTGAACAAATGTCGCGTCTCCGCGCCCAATACGATCTCAAGCCGCTGGTCATTCATACGAATTACCTGGTGAACCTCGCCAGCACGAATCCCCTGTTTCTGAAGAAGTCGGTCGAAGCTTTTCGCGGCGAAGTCGAACGTGCGCTCGCAGTCTGCGCTGACTATCTCGTACTGCACCCCGGCTCATTCCGCGGAGCCGATCGCGAAGCCGGACTGCTGCGGACCGCCGCAGCCATCGCTGCTGCGACCCAAGATCTTGACCTTGCGCAAGCTGGACTCACCATCCTGATCGAAAACACTGCCGGATCAGAATTCTCCTTGGGCGGGAGCTTCGAGCAGGTCGCTGAAATCATCGGCCGCTTGCGCGGCATCATCCCCATCGCCGCCTGCATCGACACCTGCCACACTCACGTTGCCGGCTACGACATCGTCACGCAGGAAGGCATCTATCAGACGTTTCTCCATCTTGATGCAACGGTTGGCCTGAGTAACGTGAAAGTGATTCACTGCAATGACGCCAAGGCCGCGCGCGGTTCGAAGCTCGACCGCCATCAGCACATCGGTAAGGGAACCATTGGGATTGAGCCGTTCCGCATTTTGCTCAACGACCTGCGCCTTGCCCACGCCGCGTTCATTGCCGAAACTCCCATCGACCAGCCAGGCGACGACCGCAGAAATGTAGTCGCACTAAAGAAGCTGGTGATCTAATCTTTGAGCATGCTTTCCTCGCCTCATTGTAAAATCTAAGGTTTACCCCGTATTAGCCGATCTCTTATGCCGCAGCAAGAAAAGACGCAGGAAGAAACCACGCTCGCTAACGGTAGCCAGCGCAGCAACGACGACCGCTACGATCCGCAGCGGGTAGAAGCCAAATGGTTCGAGCGCTGGCAAACCACGCCTCAGCTCTACGCCGCCGAGCCTGACTCAATCAAGAAAAAGTACTACGTGCTCGAAATGCTGCCTTATCCTTCGGGCGCGCTGCACATGGGACACGTGCGCAATTACTCGATCGGCGACGCTCTGGCGCGGTTTATGTGGATGAACGGCCACAACGTTCTTCATCCCATGGGTTGGGATTCTTTCGGCTTGCCCGCAGAAAACGCGGCTATTCAAAACCACACTCCCCCGCGCCAGTGGACGCTGGGCAACATCGCCAAGATGAAGGCGCAGATGAACCGCCTCGGCTTCGCCTATGACTGGTCCCGCGAAGTCACGACCTGTCTGCCAGAGTACTACGGCTGGAACCAGTGGTTCTTTCTCAAGCTCTACGAAAAAGGCCTCGCCTACCGCAAGAAGAGCAAAGTCAACTGGTGTCCGCAATGCGCGACGGTGCTCGCCAACGAACAGGTGCTGGTCAACGGATGCTGCTGGCGCCATGAAGATATGCCCGTCGAACAGCGCGAACTCGAGCAATGGTTCTTGCGCATCACCAACTACGCTGACGAATTGTTGCGCGATCTCGACCAGCTCAACGGCTGGCCCGAGAAAGTCCGCACCATGCAGCGCAACTGGATCGGCCGTAGCGAAGGTACGCTGGTCGATTTCAAACTCGACTACACCCAACCTCACCACGGCTTCGGACCTGCGGGCGCGACCATCATCGTCTTCACTACGCGCGTCGATACCATCTACGGCGCGACCTCGGTGCAGCTCGCGCCCGAGCATCCTATCGTTAACGATCTCGCGGCTAATAACCCTGATTTGCGCGCCAAGGTCGATCAACTCATCGCCGAGCAGCGCAAAGCCAAGGAGACCGGCGACATCGGCGACATCGAGAAGCATGGCGTTGCCACGGGCCGCTACGCTACCAACCCCTTCAACGGCGAGAAAGTTCCTGTCTGGGTGGCAAATTATATCCTCATGGATTATGGCACTGGCGCCATCATGAGCGTGCCCGCACACGATGACCGCGACTATGAGTTTGCAAACAAGTACAAGCTCGAAATCCGCTTGGTGATTCTTCCCGTCGCAAGCGACCAGGAGGAGACCGTTGCCGAGCCGCCGCTTCCGTTTACCACGCACGACGGCATGTTGATCAATTCCGGGCCATATAGCGGCCTTGACTGTGCCGATGCGATCAAGAAAATGTCCGCGTTTGCCGAACAGAACGGCTTCGGCAGAGCCACGGTTACATATCGCCTGAAGGATTGGGGGATTTCTCGCCAGCGTTATTGGGGCACTCCCATCCCCATGTTGTTTTGTGAAAAAGACGGAATCGTCCCCGTGCCGGAAAAAGACTTGCCGGTGATTTTGCCGGAGGACGTTGAGATCACGCTCGCCGGCGGATCACCGCTTAGCAAACTGCCAGAGTTCGTCAACGCGACCTGCCCTAAGTGCGGCGGCCCAGCGCGCCGCGAAACCGATACCATGGACACCTTCGTCGACTCCTCCTGGTATTTCTATCGCTACACCGACGCGCATAACGAGCACGCGCCGTTCGATTCGAAAATCGCGCAGTACTGGTTCCCCATCGATCAGTACATCGGCGGCGTCGAGCACGCCATCTTGCACCTTATTTACTCGCGCTTCTGGACCAAGTTCATGCGCGACATGGGACTCATCACCAACGGCGAGCCCGTTGAGCGCTTGTTCACCCAAGGCATGATCATTAAAGATGGCGCAAAAATGTCGAAGAGCTTGGGGAACATCGTCAGCCCGGACGAGATGGTCGCGCACTACGGCGCGGACAGCACGCCGAATGTATACCCTGTTCGCCACGTCCGCCAGATCGCGAACTCGACTGGCAGGATGACGGGATGGAAGGCATTCGGAAATTCTTGGGCCGGCTCTATCGCGTCGTGACCGAGCAGCCCAAGCCAAGCGGCGCAATCGAATTGCCGCTCGAAAACCAGCGTGGGCCCGCCGCTCGGACTCTTCAGCGAAAGCTCCATCAGACAATTAAGCGAATCTCCGACGATTTCGAAGCCCGCTGGCACTTCAATACCTCAATTTCGGCTTTGATGGAACTCAATAACCTGCTCTCGAGTATGGGAGAGGAGATTTCCGCGGGAAACATTCCATCTGAGGATTTAGCGGAAACCAAAAGAGTGCTGGTTCTCTTGCTAGCTCCTTTCGCGCCTTACCTCGCCCATGAACTGTGGGAGATGATCGGCGAAAAAGGAAACTTGCTCAAAGCTCCCTGGCCCAAATGCGACGCCTCTCTCGCCAAAGACGAAGAACTCGAAATCCCAGTGCAAATCAATGGCAAACTGCGTAGCCGCATCGTTGTCCCTGCCGACGCTTCAGAAGATTTTGTGGTCGAGCGCGCTCTGGACGACGAGAAAGTACAATCCGCAATCGCTGGCAAGCAGATCGTGAAGAAAATCTTCGTCCCCGGCAAGCTGCTTAATATTGTCCTGACATAGTTCCCAAATGTGCCTGACATAAGAGAAGCGGGCCGGTGTGGCCCGCTTGTTTCCGCTCGGCGCGGTTGCCTTATTTTGCCCCCAGTACCAAGGCTTCGGTTCGTTTACTGAAATCTATCTCATCGATCGCCTCGGTATCGTTCCCGATAGTTTTTACGACGACCGCATCATAGGGCGCAGGGTGCTGCAGGTCTCTGATTTTGCCTTCGGTCGTGGCGACAGTTTTGCCGTCTTTGATGATGTCAATCTTCACGTTGTTGGCTGGACCGTTCCACTCGGCCCTGTAGCTCCCCGGCGACAGCTGAGTGGAACCAACATGCACCGTATCCGACAACGTGAAGTTCCCCGCGTTGGTATCCTTTGCGAATGCGCTGACTGAAAGCGCGAGCGCCAGTACAGCAAATGAAGCGAAGTATTGTGCGACTTTCATCTTATTTCCTCCTGAGGCTTCTTCGTGCCTTTCTAAGACAGATGCTCGCCCCGCATAGTCGGATGCACATATCGTTGGACGATATATGTGGGATTTGCGAATCCGAAATGCAGTTAGTCTGTTTCTATTTCCGGCGATAGGGCGGATCTGGGTGTTCTTAGCAATGTGCGGTATCCTAATCAGCGATCAGTGAATGTCCATGCCATCGCCCACAATCGAAGGCTTCCGCGCCGCCTTTCGACGGCCCTCGCTGACATTTGCCGAAATCAGTTGGCGCTGGTCCGTCGGCGCCGTTGCCTGGGCATTGTGTTTTTTCGGGTGCGTTGAATATCTCGACGCCCTTCCGGTCACCAATGGCGATGTGACTCTGCTTTCGACAAGACAGCCCGTGCTCATCGGACGAGCCATTGCCCACATCCTTCGCGGCAGCCTGAATCGAGCTGTGCTGTCCTCTTTACTGGCGGCGCTGTCGCTGTCGGTGCTGTGGATTGTAGCCGCCTCGGTTGGCCGCCTCGCCACCGTTCGCGCTCTGCTCGACTACTTCCATGGACGGTTTGCTGGCAACGTTCCCGCGAAAACGGTTGCCCCAAAAGCGAAATCGCCTTTGCGCAGCCTGATCGGACTCAATTTCTTGCGCCTCGCGCTGGCGCTGGCCGCGCTGCTCGCCTTTGTCGGAGCCGCCATCTTTGTCAGATTCGCCTCGCCCGATGCACACCCGCGGCCTGGCCTTGCCTTCGTTCTCTTTTTGCCGCTGGCCTGCTTGATCTGCATTGTGTGGCCGATGTTGAACTGGTTGCTGTCGCTGGCCTCGCTATTCGCTGTCCGCGACGGCGATGACATACTGGGCGCGCTTTCCGCCGTCGTCACGTTTTCGAGACAACGCTTGGGACCTGTATTCGCTGTGAGCACATGGACCGGACTGGCGCACCTGGCCGCCTTCAGCGTCGCAACCACTGCCGCTTCATTTCCGCTCGCTTTCATCCGGCTTGCACCGGCGCGGCTCATAATAGCGGTCGTCTTTCTAGTTACGCTCGCGTATTTCGCCGTTGTAGATTGGTTGTACATGGCGCGCCTCGCCGGGTACGTCTGTATCGTCGAAATGCCGGAGGCTCCGGCTGAATCCGCGACCTCGTCAACTCCCCCGCCGCGCACCTCGATTGACCGCGATGAGCCGATCCTGAGCGACCTTCCGAACCTGGTTGTCCCGAACCTGTCCGGTCCGAACCTGTCGTAGAGACGTAGCTTGCTACGTCTTGCATGCGGCGGCACGCGTCTCGCCAATACCCTATGAGGCCTGCCAGAGGTTGCACGTGACGTCTTCTACGACACGGTCCTTTACACCGGCCATCTGATTTGAGAAACTCATCCGTGGAAACCCAATCCAGTCTCGACCAATCCATCGTTATCCTCGACTTCGGCGCGCAATATACGCAACTCATCGCGCGCCGCATACGCGAACAAAATGTTTTTTCTGTGGTGCTGCCCTGCACCGCTTCGCTAAGCGAAGTAAAGAACTGCGCGCCCGTGGGCATTGTGCTCTCGGGTGCGCCGTGGTCGGTCTACGACAAAGACGCGCCGCCGGCAGACAAGCGCATTTTCGAACTGGGTCTGCCTGTGCTTGGCATTTGCTACGGGCTGCAGTTCATGGTGCACACGCTCGGCGGCAAGGTGCGGCCGGCGGACAAGCGCGAGTACGGCCACGCGGAGATCGACATCGTCGCCGAGTCGGTGCTGTTTCGGGGTCTCGCAAAGCGTCAACCTGTCTGGATGTCGCATGGCGACGAGGCGCTGGAATTGCCCCCCGGCTTCGAACTGACTGCGAAGACAGCGAACGCGGTCGCGGGGATCCAGAATGTCGCGAAGAAATGGTTTGCCGTGCAATTCCATCCCGAGGTTCATCACACGCAGCACGGCACCGAGATCCTGCGCAACTTTGTGTTTGAAATCTGCGGGGCGAAACCCACATGGACGCCGCAGCACTTTATCGATTCGACCGTCGAACAAGTAAAGCAGCAAGTGGGCAAGGGACGCGCCCTCTGCGCTCTTTCCGGTGGAGTGGATTCGTCGGTTGCGGCCGTACTCGTCGATCGCGCTTTGCGCGATGCTCACGGCAAGCATGCCCGGAGGGGAGCCGGAGGGTCGCGGCTCACCTGCATTTTCGTCAACAACGGCGTGCTGCGCAAGAACGAGTTCGAGAAAGTACAGAAGACGCTGCATGACAAGCTCGGATTGCACGTCGATGCGGTCGATGCGACCGGGCGTTTCCTCAAAAAACTTAAGGGAATAAGCGATCCCGAAAGGAAGCGCAAGATCATCGGCAACGAATTCATCAAAGTATTCGAGCGCGAGGCGCGCCGCATCGAAAAAGAAGAAGGCAAAGTTAAGTGGCTGGTGCAGGGAACGCTTTACCCCGACGTGATCGAATCGCGTTCGGTGCGCGGACCGTCGCAGGTAATCAAGTCGCATCACAACGTGGGCGGCCTGCCAGAGAAGATGAAGCTCAAGCTGATCGAGCCCCTGAAAGATTTGTTCAAAGATGAAGTCCGCAAGATTGGCCGCGATTTGGGACTGCCGGAGGAAATTTTGCAGCGCCAGCCTTTTCCTGGGCCAGGCCTGGCGGTGCGCGTACTTGGAGAAGTCACCCCTGAGCGACTGGCGCTACTTCGCGAGTGTGACGACATTGTAGTCACGGAGATTAAGAACGCCGGCCTGTACACGAAAATCTGGCAGTCGTTCGCAGTGCTGCTGCCGGTGATGTCGGTGGGCGTGATGGGCGACATGCGCACTTATGCTTACACGTGCGCGATCCGGGCCGTCAGTTCGGAAGATGGCATGACTGCCGACTGGGTTGCGTTACCGCACGAAGTGCTGAAGAGAATCTCTACGCGGATTGTGAACGAGGTCAAGGGCGTGAACCGCGTGGTCTATGACATTACTTCCAAGCCGCCGGGGACGATCGAGTGGGAGTAGGAAGCTACAGAGTGATCTCCAGCAGCCGCACCTTCACTAGCTCACTGCGCAGCGCCGAAGGATCCGTAAAGAGGATGCCATGCATACCCTGCGCGGCCGCAGCTTCTACGTTTGACGGCAGATCGTCGATGTAGACGGCATGAGCAGGGTCGATGGCATGGGTCTCAAATAATAGCTGAAAGATACGGGGATCGGGTTTGAGCAGGCCCGCTTCGCCGGAAAGCACGACTCCCTTGAACCATCGCAAGAACTCGAACCGCTTTAGCGAGAGCGGGAAGGTTTCGGCGGACCAGTTGCTCAACGCATACAAGGGAACTCCACGAGCGCGTAATTCTGCGAGGATGTCGACGGTGCCTGCGATCGGGCCCGGCACCATCTCTTCCTGACGCTGAATCCAGGCATCGATCAACTCGGCATGCCCAGGATGCTCCAGCTTAAGCGAGCCGCAGGCCTCGGCAAAGCTGCGTCCGGCATCTTGCTGCGCGTTCCACGACGGCGTGCAGACTGTAGCCAGAAAATGCTCCATGGCGGCATCGTCTCCACAGAAGAGCTTGCGATACAGATAACGCGGGTTCCAGTCAATCAGCACGCCGCCAAGGTCGAAAACTGCCACCGAGCGATAGGACATAGGAATAATTCTATCCAATTGATGTGTTCACTGATTCGCGGCGTGATTGGGATTTGCTGCAGCGATTCAACTCTTATCCCGGTGGACGGTTTCCATGGAGAAGGCAGGGAGGCACACCGCGATATATTCGGCGCCGCCTTCATGGGGAGTCGAATACCGAATCCACTCGCCGGCGTGGGCAATTACAGCTTGTCCGGCGATGACATCGATGAATCCATCCTTGGATTCAACGCGCAACGTGCCCTTCAGGACGATGGTGAATTCGTCGAACTCGGGCATCTGCCCGGGCTCGAGCCATCCCGCCGGACTGCGCATGTGAGCTACGCTGGCAGCGGCGGTCTGCGTGTTGACACGGCCGATGTATTCGTCAATCAGCTTGGGCTTGTTGCCGGCAGATTGGATGCGAGTTGGCTGCGGAATTAATGTGGGCACGGACGTTCCTTACTCACCCTCTGAGTGTAACGCGGCGGGGAGATGCGAAGAACTCTCCGCCGCTTGAAGAACGATCTGATTGAAGAACGATCCGACCGTCGCACTTTCACGGACACGGATGAGGCGTCGCTGGAGTGGGCGGAGTGCCGGGAATATGAATCGGTGGTGTGCCGGGAGAGTCGCCGACCGGCGGCGTGCCGGGGATGTCTGTGCCGGGAGTGCCCGGTGTGCCGGGAGTCCAGCAGATTCCAGTGTCGGGGGCCGGAGGGGGAGGCTGCGGACGCTGCGCGATGGGCTGCTTGGGAACGGGATGCTGGTCGGTGTCGCGGATGGCGTCGGCAACCTGATCTTGTTCGAGAGTCAGCGGGTGAGGCAAAACCATCTCGACCGGCGAGCCTACGTCGAGAAAGAAGTTGTGAGAACTGAAGAGCAGCGCGATCGAGACCACCGCTCCAATCGCTCCGCCCACTGCGGCGCCGATAAACGTGCTCTTCCCGGTGCTGCCCGGGGCGGTTACGCTCGATGTCAGGCAACCCGGCGGCGGCCCAGTACAGCCGGGCGGCAGAGTGCTGGTAATGGTTTGAGGCGATGTGTTAGCCACGGAGTGGCCAATTAATGCCCCGATGCCGACGCCGGCCGCGGAAAAGGCGATCGCGCCGACAATCCGGCCGTTGCCTGGGTCTTTCCAGGCATAGCCCTCGTCGCTCTCCAAAGTTATAGGCCCGGGGACGGACGCGACGTAACCATCAGGATAGGTGATCGACATCGACTGCAGGTAAAGTTCGCCGCGGCTGCCATTACGGCCGAGCTTATCTACTTTCCCTTCAACCAGAATGCCAGCAGGGATCACGACCTGGTTGCCGGCCGCGATGGGAGAAATCACTTGAGCGTAAATGTCGTCTCCGTGACGGATATACCGGCTTTCGATAGGATGTGTGAGCACGAGCGCAATGCTGGTTCCAGCGGGAACTGTAATGGCAGTGGCTGCGGGCGCAGGTTTAGCCGATGAGAGCGCGCCCGGTGAAGAAGTTTGCGGGTTCGTTTGCTGGGCTGGCGGCGAAGTCTCCTGGCCCAGAACTGCTATAGCCAAGAGCAAAGGTGCGGTTAGAACCATCCCTTGTTTGATTCTTGCTTTAGCCAGAAACAGGAACGCTGTAGTGGAGTGTATGCGAAGGCTGCGATCGTTTGCGGACATCTGATGCCTCCTCCGGAAGGTTGACCCTTCCATTCGAGTGGCGATTGGAGAGTCCTAGTCCGCTCTCTGGCAATTAGACCACCGGGCGTTGACAAGGTTAGATAAAGATTGGTGAAGAATTGCAAAGGCTTTGTAAAGCTGGACTGGTAAATGTGATTGACATCACATGCGACCCTCGACTTGGTGGGTATCGTTTACAATCGTCGCTTATGTTCTATCGCTCGGACAATCGCAGTACCGATCAGTTGCGGCCGGTATCGATCATTCCAGATTTCATTACGACGGCGGAAGGATCGGTGCTGGTTGAAGTGGGAAACACGCGGGTGATATGCACGGCATCCATTGAAGAAACGGTGCCGCCGTTTCTGCGGAACTCGGGCAAGGGATGGATCTCGAGCGAGTATGCGATGATTCCGCGGGCGACGCTAACCCGCACGCCGCGGGAAGTGGCCAAGGGACGGCCGAGCGGACGGACGCACGAAATCCAGCGATTGATCGGGCGCTCGCTGCGCGCCGTAACCGATCTAGCGCGGTTGGGCGAGCGCACCATCTGGATTGACTGCGACGTGATTCAGGCCGATGGCGGCACGCGTACGGCATCGATTACGGGCGCGTTCGTCGCGCTGGGACTGGCGCTGGAAAAGCTGGTCGAGGCCGGAACTTTGACCTCGGTTCCGTTGAAAGATTTTGTGGCGGCCGTGAGCGTGGGAATTGTGGATGGAGAAATCCTGCTCGATCTTTCCTACGAAGAAGACTCGCGCGCCGAAGTCGACATGAATTTTGTGATGACTGCCGGGCACAAGATGGTGGAAGTACAGGCGACGGCAGAACGGCAGGCGTTCGATGAAATGCAGTTCGCGAAGATGCTGGCATTTGCGCGGCAGGGCGTGCAGTCGCTGATCGCCAAGCAACAAGCGTTACTGAGCAGGCTGACCCTGCGACAGTAGGTTTGGACTGCTCATGGCATATAATGTCGCTTTCACCAGCTTCACCCCAGCCGCATCGGAAACCATTGCGCCTAACACTCGAGACTCGTGAGGTCGGTCGCGTCACCATCGTGCACTGCAACGGCCGAATTGTCGCCGGTGGCGAGTGCGAGGCTCTGCGAGCGCACATAACCTGGCTGCTGCGCGACCACCGCAGCATCGTGCTGCACTTGGGTGAGGTCGGATTCATTGACAGCAGCGGACTCGGCACCATGGTCCGCATGCTGACCAGCGCCCGCCAGTCGCGAGCAGAGCTGAAGCTGTGCAATGTGCCGGAGCCTATACGCAAGGTTCTCGACTTGTCGCACCTCACGAAGTTGTTCGACGCGCAAGAATCGGAGGAAGCGGCGGTCGCTGCTTTTTACCGCCCCGGCGCTCGCGCCGAGGCTCCGGTCGCCACCGGCCACAGCGTTCTTTGCCTCGACAGCAATGCCGACGTGCTCGCCTACCTGCGCGAACTTTTGCGCCGCGCCGGATACGACGTACACACCAGCAGTCACCGCGGCGATGCTCTCATGCTGATGCGAGTCACGCGTTTTGATCTGCTGCTGGCCGGGCCTGACATGACTTCATCGTCCGCGGGCACGCTGCAGGCCTTTCAGGCCGCGTGCGCCAAGCTCCCGGTTATCGAACTGGGTAGCGACTTTTCCACCCTCGATGCTGGTGAAGCCAGCGCCGGATTGCTGGAAAAGATCGGCGCCCAGCTCAAATCAAAGACCAATTAGCACAGCTTTCGGGGCTGACTTCCCTTAACTTTTCCACAACTACCTTGTGACATCTGACCTTGCGCCCGAACCTGAATCGCGCGATTATGGTCGAGGCCATGACGGTTCGCTCCAGCGCGAAGCCTGTCCCGCTAAGCCGTTTGTTCTCAAGATTTTGATATCTAAGTTCTTTGAAAACAAGATTTTACGAAGTCCGCTTTTGTGAAACCAGCGCTGGACAAGGGTTTCAGCCGGATCAACGAAATAAATTTGATCCGAAATCCGGCTGATCCGCGAGCCAGCCCGGGCTCCGCAAGTGTGGGCCAAACTTTATTTTGACGGAGAATTCCACAGTCTCGGCTAAGCTGAGGGTTCGTTGCGTTGCACCCGAGCACCTTCACCGCAGAAACACATGTGCCGCATCCTCCACGCGGATGTTCGACTTCCGCCGCGTCTTACTAACGACGTTATAGGCAACCAGCAAATGGTCTTCCACGAGGAGAATCTCCTTCGAGCTGATCCAGTCCACCAGCGTCGCGTGCGGCAAGAATGCAATGCGCTGCGGCGCGTCTTTGCCGTTGTTTGCCTCCAAGCTCTTTACCTCGACGACCGGCAGATCGAGCAACGCTTTGCGAATGCGCTGCGACTCTTCCGGGTTGGCCTGTCCCTCATCGGCCAGTTGGATTGGCGTGTTTGGCCTCGCGGTGGAGACAATCGTCATGGCCACTGCGCCGAGGTCGGGACACAGCTTGCCGTTTTCTGTGAAAAAGCTCACGTCGTAGTCGGGATTTTCGTAGGCGGCCCGTTCATCGAACACGTTCAAGGTCTTGCCGCGGAGACGCAGGAGGGTTTGATCGTTGCTCTCATTGGACCACCCGCAGCAGCCTGCGTCGGGAATAGCTTCAAGGATTGCGCCGGCATTTGCGGCGTCAAGAACTTGCCGCAGCGGTGGATCGAGGGACGACGCTGTCCATTTGCCTGCGCTCTCCTCGTAGACGGACGTCGACTTATAAATTGTTTGTGTCTGTCCCTCTACAAACTGGTTCAAGAGAAAAAAGCCGCCAACTCCTTCGTCAGGAACCCACACTGCGGCGTAAGGACAGCTTTCCTCACAGCTTCCAGTCGGGCACGAGCAATCCGGAAGCGTGACCAAGGCCACCTCCTCACGCCCCGCTCCTCTAAGATCAGTCCGCCAGCCTTGCCATGTCGTTTTGGTGGAGAGATCGACGCCGTCGCGCTGCAAGCGTCGCGCCCGGTTCGAAAACCAGTACAGATGCACGCCATCCGCTGAGAGATAAGGCACGGGCGCTGACTCGGTGATGGCCAGGTTCGATCCCGCAGTGGAGGTTTCGTGCGCAATCTCGCGTGAAAGTGTGGTTGCAGTGCGGCCATCCCAGAACCAGATCTTACGCTCGTTTGCGAGGTCGCCTTCCGGTAGCGGCAAAGACACGGATGCCGCGAACAGCATCTGCCCGAGATGGTTGACGGAGAAGTTCTGCGGCGCGGTTGCGGCTTCCGCCGGAACCTTCACCGTTTGCTTTTCAGCAAAGGTTGCGGCATCGTACTCTACCGCCTCTCCCGGCGCGCGCAGCACCCACAAGCGGGTGCTCTGTGCCGCCAGCGAAGCGGCTAATAGAACAAGTGCGCAAAATGCTGGAACGAGTCTTCGCATTTTATGTGCGGCGATAAACGCCAGCCTGATTGTAAATCGGAGACTCGCTGCTGCCACGCCCATTGCGTACAATAGATGCTGCAATCAGATGAGCACGCATTCCAAGAATCCAATGACGACAACTGCCAATCCGCCCATCCGTCCGCAGGCGGCTTCCGCCGAGATTCCCGCCGTACCGCTAACCACCGAAGGCTACAGCGTGCTGCATCAGATGATGCGCTTTCGCTGGACTGCATGGCGAGCCCTGCCCGATGCCACGCGATCGGCCATCGCCCAGGAAGCAGCTTCAGTGCTGGGCGAGATGGAGAAGAACTCCACCGGGCAATCCTCGCTTTTCTCGCTTATCGGCCACAAGGGCGATCTGATGCTGGTGCATTTCCGCAACTCGTTTGCCCATCTCAATCAAGCCGAACTCAAAGTGGCGGGCTTGCGTCTCAGCGATTACCTCGAACCCACATCTTCTTATCTTTCGATCATCGAACTCGGACTCTACGATTCCACCCTCAAGATTTACAAAGAGCTGACCGATCAAGGCATCCAGCCGCACTCGGAACAGTGGAAGGCCGAGATCGAATGCAAGCTGAGCCGACATCGCGAGGCAATGCACCCGCGGCTGTTCCCCGAGATTCCACCCAACCGTTACGTTTGCTTCTATCCCATGAACCGGATGCGAGGCGAGGACAAGAACTGGTACACGCTGCCGATCGAAGAGCGCGCGCGTCAGATGAATGAGCACGGACTGGTGGGGCGCCGCTATGCAGGCGAAGTCAAACAGATCATTACCGGCTCGATTGGCTTCGACGACTGGGAGTGGGGGGTTGATCTGTTTGCCGACGATCCGCTGGTTTTTAAGAAGCTGATCTACGAAATGCGCTTCGACCACGTCAGCGCCGTATACGCTCTATTCGGCCAGTTCTACGTAGGAGTGCGCGTTCCTGCGGTAGGGTTGGGTACACTGCTCGCGGGAGAATTGCCGGATCGTTAAGAAGCCATTAAGCGCGCAATCGCCGCAATTGGGAAACGAAAGAATTCGGCTAGACTAGTGACCACGCACCTGCACTGTATTGTGCAAGTGGAAGGGCCGCCTGTTTCGGGCAGCCCTTTTACGTCTTCCATTCTAAGCTCGTTGTCAGCTATGGCTTGAAGACGATTTTTGCGAAGGTGCCGGCCAATTCGGCGGTGCCAATCCCCTGACCCACGGTGACGAACAACTCATTTATGGCTCCATTGGTTGAGTTTCCTCCGCCGAAGGCAATTCCCCAGAGGTTGTTCAAGACGATCGTCTTTCCGTTCTGATCCTTTATCGTACCCACGAATTTCCCGGTAATTGGGTCAAACGCGTTGATGGTGCCATTGACGGAGTTGTTTGAAACCAGCAGAGTATTGCTCAGCGGTCCAAAATTGGGGGGAGCCGCGGCGATGCTCCAGGCCTGGTTGAGCGGCAGTCCTTGGATCAGTGTCTTCACGAGAGTGCCGTCCTCTTTGAAGAGGTCGATGAAACCACCGGCTCCGACGTTCGGTTTAGCGTAGGCGACGTAAACCAGGCCATCGATGTCCTGGACGCCGAATACTGAGAAGCTTGGTGGGATGTTCGGATCACCAAACGACTTCACTAGCGTGAAGTTGCCGTCGTACATATCGATTACATTGTTCGCGTTGTCGGCCGCGTAGAGGAAATTCCCCGAGGGTTTGCTGGTGATGGCCAAGCCCGTGTACAACGCTTTGTTCGCCGAGTTGTCCACAGCGATCGTCGCCAGGTTCGCGTTCAACCCCGGCGCCCACGCGCTGATTGTGCCATCCAGCGTCGCGAAAATGAAAGGTGATGACATGCCCTGAATCTGGAAATCCGTTGACGATCCGTTGTAAACGATTCCCGTCGGCGTGCCTGGGCCGTTCAGACCATTAGGCGAAATCGGTCCGTTTCCGGCGGTGGGAATCAAAACCCTGAGTGACTCTTGTTTTCCAGTTGCATCATAGATGGTCGACCAACCGGTGTCGTTATCGCTGATCCACCAGGCCCCTGTGGTGCTCCGAGCTAATCCCCACGCATTGGCCAGCAGTGGATCGATGTGCGGGGCCTGGCCGACTTGATTCGAAACCAAATCGGTGATGCGATATTGTGCATGAGCCTGAGCCGAAACCATGAGAAGAACCAGGCCGAGGCAGGTGACGACTGCGGTCTTGCAAACCTGCATACTAATCCCTCCTTAAGGGGAGTCAGGAGCAGAAGGAGGTCGAACCACCTCTTGAAGTAACTTGGTACGGAACCTTCTCTGACCTGCTTCGCATGTGATAGTAGGCCGAGTCGCGACTGGGAATTGTCTTACGCCTGTCTTAAATCTGTCACCGGTTTGTAAATCTTTCTGGTCCCCATCGAGCATGGGTGCGAGAGCTGGCCGACCGTACATTGAGATATCATTCCGAGCAAGCGTTTTGTGCGCCGCGAGGGAGCGGGCTGCGCGTGTTGCCAGCATTTCTCTGGGTGGGTAAGCAATCGCGCGTTCGGCCCACACCCTTACCCCCGAAGGAGAACTCATGTCCACGCTCGGATTCATCGAATACAAAGACGCCAGCCCGGAAGTACGCGCGGTTTATGACGACATCATGGCCACGCGCAAGACCGACTGGATCAACAATTTCTGGAAGGCGCTCGCACACGATCCCGGCACGCTGAAACGCACTTGGGAAGACATCAAGCAGATCATGGCGCCCGGTGCGCTCGATCCGCTGACCAAAGAGATGATCTACGTCGCGGTGAGCGTCACCAACCAGTGCGGGTACTGCATTGCTTCGCACACGGTCGCGGCAAAGAAGAAGGGCATGACCGACGCCATGTTCAAGGAGTTGATGGCGGTGGTCGGGATGGCCAACGAAACCAACAAGCTGGTCACGGGCTATCAGGTGGAGATCGACGAGCAGTTTAGGAGCGGCTAATGTGGTGACAGCCGCCCTCGGCTGTCGCCGTGCGCAGCGCGGATCGCCTGCGACATCCTACCTTTTTGGAAACTTAAACTCACACAACTTCATATCCACTTTCCGTCCGCGGAAGCGTACGCCTTCTGCCTCCAACCGCAGCCGCTGCTCGATGGCCGAATCGCCGCGTAACTTGATTTCTCCGCCCGCGCCCAGCACGCGCTGCCACGGCAATCCATAGCCGCGATGCAGCACCTTCGCTACTTGCCGCGCTGCGCCGGGGAAACCCGCCCCTCGCGCGACCGCCCCGTACGTAGACACCTTACCTTTCGGAATGCGTTGAATGGCGCGTTCGATTCGCATCCGCAGCTTCGACGACTGATCGGGAGCAGATTCGCTTGCCAATGCACGAACCTGACGTCTCTTCCCTCGAGTTTTCCACGTGTTTTTGCTTCCCTTCTTCACAGTCGAATCCATCCTAGGCGAATCAGCCACAGCGATCCCAAGAGAACCAGCAACCACAGAATAATCCCTTGCAATAGTGGACGATGCCCGACGCGCTTAATGGTCGCAACTGAGATTCCGCTGCCAATCAAGAATAAAGTTGCAGTCAATCCAATCTTTGCAATTTTCACTGTAATGCCGTAGGCGTGCGCTCCGGCCGGCAGATACGTGTTGCAAACTGCCGCCAGGCAGAACAGGCCGATAAACCACGGCCACCGAATTTTCGCCTTGGCGCCACGCACCATAGCCGTTCCCAGAGACACTGGAACAATCCACAACGCACGCGCCAACTTCACCGTGGTTGCTACCGCCAGCGCTTCGGCGCCATACTTGGCAGCCGCGCCCACTACCGAACTGGTGTCATGAATGGCCAGCGCCGCCCAGAGCCCGAACTGAGATTGCGTCAACTTGAGAGCTGTCCCGATTGGGGGAAAGATGAGCAGCGCCACGGAATTCAGCACGAAGACTGTCCCCAGCGCCACGGCCATCTCCTCGCTGCTGGCCTGCGTGATGGGTCCGACGGCGGCAATGGCGCTGCCGCCGCAAATCGCCGTGCCGGTGGAGATTAGAAATGCGGGAACGCGGCGCACACCGAGCAGCGCGCCCAAGCCCATGCCGACGAGCAGAGCGAAGCTGATGCCAAGCATGGTGTAGACGAAGCCGCTGCGGCCAGCGTGTACCACCTGGTGCAGGTTCATTCCGAAACCTAGTCCTACCACTGAAGCCTGCAGCAGAAACTTGGAGGATTTCGCCGCTTCGGGGCCGTAGGGATGAGGAAGTGCCAGACCAAATACCAGTCCCATCGCCAGCGCTACTGGCGGAGACACGAAGCCGCTGGCGCTCACCAGCAGACAAAGAATGAATATGATTCGAGGCAGCATTCAGAGAAGGCCCGGCGTGGATGCGGCATTCATGCGCGGCGGATGTTGCGTGAATCGATCATACGCCGCCGTTAGAGCCGCAACCCGTGCATCCGGTCTAAGCCGCCTTGCGGAAGGAATCGATAGCTTCCGCCTCTGAGTTATATACGTCGAAAACCGTCAGCAGCTTGGTAACCTGCAGCAAATCGCCCACGCGCGTGGTCAAGTTTGTCAGTTTAATCGTCCCGCCCGCGTTTTGAGCGGTCGCGCGCAGCGCCACCAGTGTACCCAGTCCGCCGGAATCGATGTAATTCACTTCGCCCAGGTTGAGTACGATGCGATTGTTCTGCCAGATGGCTTGCTTACCGGTATCCCGCAGCAGCGATGATTCTTCGCCGAACACAATTCTGCCCGCACAATCCACGATTAGAATTCCGTCTTTGGTTCGTGTTGTCAGCTTCAGTTGCATAAGGACGCTCCTCTACGGCACCCGCACTTCAGGTTAACGCATCAGCCTATCGCTTGGGCGCTGGTCTTAGCAAGCCTCGGCGCACTTTATCCACCCTCCGCGGTTCCCTGCCATCACGTATAATCATGTCTTCCTGCTCATGAGCTACACCGTTCTGGCGCGCAAATACCGTCCGCAGAAATTCTCCGAGGTCATCGGACAAGAGCACGTCACCCGGACCCTGCAGAACGCCCTCGAACAGGGGCGCACTGCACACGGCTACATCTTCAGCGGCCATCGCGGCATTGGAAAGACAACTGTGGCGCGAATTCTGGCCGCGGCTTTGAACTGCCGGTCGTCTAACAAGCCGGTGACGGAGCCTTGCGGCGTGTGCGAATCCTGCACTGAGATTCGCGCCGGTAATGCCGTCGATGTGATCGAGATCGATGCTGCCACCAATCGCGGCATCGATGAAATCCGCGAACTGCGCGAAGCCGCGCGCTATCGCCCGGCGCGCGACCGCTTCAAGATTTACATTCTCGACGAAGCTCACCAGATTACCGACGCCGCTTTCAACGCCCTGCTCAAGACACTCGAAGAGCCGCCCGACCACATTGTTTTCATGCTGGCGACGACGCAGCCGGAGGACATTCCACAGACCATCCGGTCGCGCTGTCAGCATTTTAGTTTTCGTGCCGTAAAGTTTGACGACATTGTTGGCCAGCTCCGCGATCTCGTCGGCCGCGAAAACATCGAAGCCGATGACGATGCGCTGGCCTTGCTGGCCGAGGCTGGCGACGGCTCCATGCGCGATGCACTGTCGATTCTTGACCAGGCGATTGCGTCCTGCAGCGGAA
Source organism: uncultured Acidobacteriaceae bacterium (assembly GCA_963702775.1). GTDB lineage: Bacteria > Acidobacteriota > Terriglobia > Terriglobales > Acidobacteriaceae > Sulfotelmatobacter. The sequence goes on along the minus strand of CAVPDX010000004.1, from coordinate 1,199,288 downwards.
AGCTTACCGCCGAGTCCGTGCGCAACCTGGTTGGCGCTGCACCGGCGCATGTTCTCGAAGAAGTCATGCAGGCAATTGCTCGCGGCGCCTCTGAAGATGTGCTGCGGCAGGTCGACCACCTCATCGGCGAAGGCCACAGCCCAACACATTTCGCACGCCAGATGGTGCGCTTTCTTCGCAACGCGACGGTCGCCAAGATTGCGGGCAAAGAATCTTCACTGCTGCAGATTTCTACTGAAGAACGAGAACGCGTGGAGCGCGTTGCATCTCTGTTCGGCGAAGAAGATCTCACGCGTCACCTGCAGATCATGCTCCGAACCCACGGCGAGTTGGGATACAAGCAGGAGCAACGCTTTCACCTGGAACTCGGGCTGCTGAAGATGGCGCACGCGCAACGCTTGCTGCCGATCGAGCAATTGCTCAGCGACGTGGCCGGCGCTGCTTCCCCCAGTGCTCCAAGCGGGGCAGGTGCATCCAGAACTTCGGCGCGGCCTTCGATCGTGCCCGGCCCATCGAGCGGCGGGTTTGAGACTCGACGCGCCGAGACGAATCCATGTTTCACCCTTTGCTGCCGATTCCGCGCGCAAGAGCGGTCCGCAGCAGGAGTCGGCTTCCGACCAGATTGTTGCCAGTGGTGCGCGCAGTATAACGGGTGGAAGCGGTCCTGCGCGAGTGGTCATGGGCTCCGCCGCGCCGGCCACCGTCAGCGAAAGCGTTGGCGAACCCGGTATCAGTTTAAGTTCCGAGGCTCAACGCACAGCGCAAGTGAGTTCGCACCTCGAACCACAAACGCAGGCCGTCGCGCACGCGTGGCAGGCCGAACCATCGACCGCGGCGTCAGCCGCGCCTATGGATAGGTTGAAAAGCGCCGTGCTGCAAGCGCTTACGGACGGCAATCAACGGATCCTGGTCTCGATGCTTGAGGCGGGCGAATGGGCCGTCGAAGGAAACGAAGTGGTGGTCAGGATCTCGGAGTCCCAAACCGTGGTTGACATGTCGGTGGGCGCCGATGCCCGGCGGCTGGCAATTGCTACGGCCAGCGGCGTCCTGGGCCGGGCCGTCAAATTGAGGATTGTTGGTGGAGCAACCGTATCGCCGACGGACAAGCGCAATGGCGCCTTCCGCCAAGCACGAGCGGGGCGAACCAGGCGTCGGCGGACGTGGCCGCGCGGAGCAGGATGCCGTAGTCCGCAGGCTGCAAGAGAAGTTTGGCGCCGAAATTCGGACCGTGATCGACTACAAAGAGAAGCGATAGTAAATCGGCGGCCTGGCTTCCGGTCTCAAAGTTCGCTCCGCAGACCGGCGCCGGGACCGGGCGAGGTTCTATGGGCGGATTCAATCTGCAAGAACTGATGTCGAAGGCCAAATCGCAGTACGAGAGCTGCAGAAGAAGATGCAGGAGACAGTGGTCGAGGCTTCTTCGGGCGGGGGCACGGTTACGGCGAAAATGGATGGCCGCAAGCAACTGCTCAGCCTGCACATCGATCCCGAAGCAGTGAAGACGGGCGACGTCGAGATGTTGCAGGACTTGGTTTTGGCTGCCGTGAACGAAGCCGCGCGCAAAGTCGATGGCGCGATGCAGTCGACGGTGGGCGGCATGCTGGGCGGGCTGGGAATGGGCGGACTCTAGGCAATTGAATCATTGACGCAACGATTCATTGACTCAATCTCTCGTTTATATGTCTAAATTTGCGGAGCCGATGTCGCGGCTGATTGACGAGTTGAAGAAGCTGCCAGGCGTGGGCTCGAAGAGCGCGCAGCGTCTGGCCTTCTACATCCTGCGCGCAAGCGATGAAGACGCCGAGGCGCTGGCCGCGGCGGTGCGCGACGTCAAAGCCAGCCTGCGGCTATGTTCGGTTTGCAATAACATCACTGACGTCGACCCCTGCGTCTACTGCACCAGCGCGACGCGCAACCAGCGACTGGTGTGCGTGGTGGAAGAGCCTACCAATATTGCCGCCATCGAGAAGACCAAGCATTTCAACGGCGTCTACCATGTGCTGCATGGATCGATTTCTCCTCTGCACGGCATCGGGCCGGAGCAGTTGCGCATCGCCAATCTCATCACACGCGTCGATGCGGGCAACGTGGATGAGGTGATCGTCGCTACTAATCCCACGGTCGAAGGCGAGGCCACGGCGACTTATCTGTCGCAGCAACTCAAGCGCGCGGGCGTTAAGGTGACGCGCATTGCCATGGGCATTCCCGTCGGCAGCGACATCGAATATACCGACGAAATTACTATGCTGAAGGCTATGGAAGGGCGGCGGGAGTTGTAAGCTCTCGGCTTCTGGCTCCTAGCTTCTAGCCCGTTCGAGCCGTGTCATTACGCCGTCAGATCCGGTTCGAGGAAAACGTTGAGTTCTTCTTCGGCGGAAGCCAGGCCCTCGGGAAGCGTCCCGCGGTTGTATTCAGTCATGCGGTTCTTCCACTTGAGGAAGTCAGTAATGCTTTGCGGTTCGACGCGGACTTCGACGCGGCGCAGACTCGCCAGCAGCAGATTCATTTCGTAGCGAAAGCCGGCGGCGGTGCGAAGGTTCCTCGCAGACGTATTCGTCATCTCGATTTTGCCACGATGGTGTTCGAGTAATCCCCAACCGTGAGGCAATTCTTCAGAGCGCAGGAGTCCGGCGGGGACCAGATAGTAGCGCTCACAGCCGACTCCCTTCTCCGGCTTGATGCGGAAAGGCTTGGCGCGGTCAGCCAGAAAGTCAGAGCGCGTGACCTTGCACTCCACCAGAACGGAATGGCAGGCACGTTTCCAGCCGATCGCATCGGGCATCTCACCGTTGACGCAGGCCTGCTCAGAGAGCACTACGCCGCAGCGGTAGCGGCGCAGCCAGCGCACGGCTTTTTCGACCAACTGGGCGTGGGTCATCAGTTCAACCTCCGGCTCTCTGCCTCCTGGCTTTACTTCCAAACGGGCGATGTCTTCCACAGATGTTGTATCCGGAGATTCCGACGTGTGGAAGTAACCGATGCGCTTCCGGATGGCGGTCGATGCCCCGGGACGACAAGGCTCAAGGTTCCCCGCTTCTGCCACAAGAACAAATTGGGTGTTCACACGCTCGAGGCACGAGAAAGGAAACTCATGAGTCCCGAGCAGTGGAGTTCGGACTCATCCGTTTGACCAAGATGGGCCGGTGAAGAATTGTTTCCAGCAAATGCCGCTCTGCGGCGACAACGCGGGCTGTTGGACTTCGCGGCAGAAACCCCTCAACGGTAACAATAACGCACTCCGCCGGCGCGCGCCTGTGGTGGTTGGCGCCGTCTTTTTCCACACGCAAGCGCCGCACTCTGCCATCGTGTTCGGCGTCCAAAGCATTGGCGAGGCGCAGGATCGCCGCCAACTGAACTATCCCCTTCTGTTCGTCGGGGAGAAGATCGCGAAGGGCTTTGTGGCTTCTTGTCGGTAACGCTCCACGATGGAAGCGGGCGACGATGGCGGCGCGCTGCAGGTCTGCCGCCTTCCAGCCTAGAGGGTTACCGTGCGCGCGAATGATGTCGAAGGAAGTTTTGTGATGTCCCTTTTCGCCTTGAGACTTGCCGACATCGTGCAGCAGGGCGGCGGCGAGCAAGCTGGAGCGGGCGGAAATGCCATCGACGGATGGACACCATCCCATCGATAACAGGCCGTCGTAGAGTTGAAGGGACAAGCTGGCGACGTGCTCGGAATGGGGGAAATCGGTATCGAGACTGCTCGCCCAGAGCTTCATGCGGCTGGGTGGCGAGGGCTTGAATTTGCTTGCCTTGCGGCAGGGCGGCGCGCCAGACCTGCCATAGAGAATCGGGACCGACCATCTTCTTGCGGTAGAGGTCGATGCGCTTGGTGCGCTCGGCAACAATTCGCTCGCGCCAGCGCCGGCGGGAATCTTCATCGCAGAAAACGTGGCAGGAGACGGCCGTATTCCAGAGCACGTCGAGGTCGTGAACCTCGCCCAGCAAGTCCTGCATTTCTTTGAGGTCGTTGCTCCAGGCTTTGTGCTCGGCGGGAAGAAAGTTCTCGACGATGTAGCGGAAGCGCTTGAGGCCGATGCGGAGAGAGTGGAATGCGACTTGGGAGCGGTTGCGCAGGGCGCGGTTGTGAAGCGCGCGGGCTGCGGTCCAGCGCTCGAGGGCGAGATGCTTGAAGAGCGGGCTGCCTGGTCGGAAACGGGCGGCGCGCGCGGGAAGCGATTTGCTCCAGTGGCGCCACTGCTTGCGGTCGAACTCTTCGAGAGCGCCATGGGCTTCGAGCTTTTGCTCGCGTTCGCGGGCGGTCAGGATTTTTAGCAGGGCTTCAGCGGCGGGATCGGCTGAGTCTTGGTGGTGGGCCCATCATTCTGTGCGGATGGAGCCGAAGCGGGCAAGAGTGCCCGCTCCACACCACCTTGCCGCACTTGCTTCTTCCGCGCTTGTTTGTGCCGGATGCAACTTCTCGATCCATTGCATCATGATCTGGATATCGCGCAGGTCGCCGAGACGCTGAAACAGGCGCTTGCCGGCCTTCTTCATGGCCTTCCAGTTGGGATCGGGATCGAGGGCCATCAATCCGTCCGCCAGAGAGCGGCAGCGGCGCAGGGAGACGCGCAGGTCATGAACTGGGTCGGGAGCGAAATCGGCGGAAACGTGCTCGCACTCCTCCAGGACACGCAGCATCCAGTACGGCAGGCCGGTGGTTTTTTGGGCGCTCATGGCGTGAGTGGTTGAAGGCACTAGGGTTCCTGGAAGTCTCGATGTTCGCTATCTCTATTCTCGCCGGAGATGGCTGCGAATGCCAGTCCCGCAGAGTATGCAGCCTTGATGCGATGGAATGAGGACGCAAGCTTCATTTCGTGCACACCGAGAGCTCCTAGCCGGGATTTCGCGAAGAACAGCCACGAAGACGCAAAGAGAAAACGCGTGGAAACGACATGCGTGGCGTCTTTCACAGAAACCACCTACCGGAGAGCGGGTTAAATCGTTACCTCCGTAACATGCAGGCCGTCACTGCTGGATTTAACCTTTTACTGCGTATGGCAGAGCTGCGGTTGAGGAGTGCCTTATCAACGACGCGACGACATTTCACGCAAACCGGGCCGCTTCGGCACGTGCCTTCGTGCACAGCCTGAACATTCTGATCAAGTACGCGCGCATGTATGGCCCCGATCACAAGCGCACGGAAGCGCAGTTCGAGACTACCTGGAAGGAATTGCAGCAGGGTCTGCCCACGGCTGGAGAGGGCGGATTTCTGCTGGGAGTTTCCGACAACAAGCTGTTGCTGGATGGGGTTCCGCTGGAGACCGGACAGGTGGAGCGGAGCTTTGGGCAGCTTTTGACGACGGCCGGCCTGGCCAGCCTGCACTTCTCCAAAGACGTGACGATCGAAGATTTCACCCGGCTGGTGCGGGCCTTTACGGTGGCCGGCTCCAAAGCTCAGGACGTAGCCAAGCAGATCAAAGAAGCGCTCAGCGGAGCAAGCAAGCAGAGCACAATCAAGATCAATGAAGTGAAGTTTGTGGCGGCCGACCCGCTGACCGGCGACATCAGCGTGGCGGCACAGATCGCGGCGCAAACCCTGGGGCCGGAGTTCAAGCAATGGCTGAACGATCCGCAGAAGCTGCTGCAATTGATCGCAGCGGCGGAGGGCGCGAATGCCGGAGGCGGCGGAGGCCAAGGTGGCGCCGGCGTTCCGTTCGGGAGCGTTCCAAACGGTCCCGGCCACTGGGTCGCGGGGCCGGCACCCGCAACCGGCGATGGGACGGGCGCAGCGCCAGCGTGGGAAGGCGGAGTGGTCCCGCTGCAAGAGGCCGAAGTGATTCAGGCCATCCGGCTGCTGACTCGATTCGGACAGGTGCAGGGCGATCCGAATGTTCGTCCCGAAGATCTGCAGAAAGATCTGGTTGCAGTCGATCCGAATACGCGGCTGAACCTGCAGCAGTTATTGGGAAGCCTGGCGGCCAAAGGCGACTACGGAAGCAGGAAGACACGCCGCTGCTGATGAAGGCGGCGGAGCACATGGCGATCCGCTTCGCGCTGGAGCGTTACCAGAAGGGCGAAGTCAAGGTAAATGCCGTGCATCAGATGATGGAGCACATGAGCCGGCAGATGGACTCGCTGCGCCAGATTCTGAAGCTGCAAGAAGAAAAGATGAACAAGGCCGGCATCCTGGTGGAGTCGCACGCCGACATCCTGGACCGGATGTTCTGGGCGGAAGTGCCGGAGTCGGGAAAGAAAACGGTGCTGCTCTCGAACGAAGCTCCGTGCGTGCCGCCGCGAAACCTGCGTCAGTTCGTGGAAGTGCTGCTCGACCGCGACGACAAGCAAACATCCGCAGAAATTCTGAACAATTACTCGGGTTGCCTGGGCGCCAAGGATGCGGAAGCGCGCCGCAAGACCGCGATTGGATTAAGCCAACTGGCCGACCTTTATTCGCGGCTGGGCGGCGAAGCGATGGGCAAGGCCATCCACAGGGTGAGCGAACAGTTGTGTGTGGAGAAAGATCCTGAGCTGCAAAGCCTGCTGAGCGCGGCCTTCGTGCGCCTGAGCCAGGAAGCCAGCGAAGCCAAGAATTATCAGGCGGTCAATGCCGTATGCGGCGGGATGGAATTGCTGCTGCAGCAACGTCCGGTGCTGGTGAACGACTTGCGGCCGCGCGTGGGCGTGGAAAACCGGATTCCAGAGTTCATTGAGGAAGCGTTGCGCAACGATCCAGCGCCTGCGGATCTGCTGGTCGTGTTGCGGCGCACGAGCCAGGCGGGGGCGGAACATCTGGCCGACCGCTTCTTCCGCTGCATGCGGCGGGACGAGTGTGACCGCATGGTGGAACTGGTCAAGGAGATGGGCAGTCCGGCTCTGACGCAATTGCGGGAGATTGTGCGCACCGGGCAGCCGCGCCAGGCCGCGGGCGTAGTGGGGCTGTTGAGCCGCCTGGATGTGGACACCTTGCTGGAGCTGTTGCCGGCGCGCTTGCCGGAATGGAACCGCTTCTACCACGACATTGTGGTTCGGCAGATCGCATACGGAGCGGCGCCGAACCGTGGGCGAACGCTGCTGGAACTGGCGGAAGTGCTGGATTCGGTGGTGCTGCCGGAGTCCATCGATGAAATCGGGATGAGCGGTGATCTCACGGCTGCGCCACCGTTGCTGGCCATGGCCCGGCCGGGCGAAGCGGCTTCGCGTTCGCCGTTTGTGCAACTGAAGGCGATTGAGTCGTTGGGAAGGCTGCGGGATCCAGAGGCGGTATCGCTGCTGCGCGAGATTGTGGAAGACGAAGAAAACCTTTGGCTGGGTTTATCACCGGGAGTTGCGGATTGCGGCGGCGCAGTCGCTCTCGAAGACCGATCCGCGCTACAGCGCTCAGATTCTTTCCGACAGCGGCATCGAGCCGGCGGAGCTGGCGATTGCGCCTCTGGATACGGCGCCGGCATGTCCGTGGGTGCGGCAACGGCGCTACGAGCGCATGGTGCTGGCGCGCACGATCAGCGCAACCATTGGGAGTTCGTGGGGGAAGTCAAAGATTCTGATTCGCGAGTTGAGCCTGGGCGGGGGCATGGGCACCAAGGAAGACAATCTGCGCATCGGCAGCGAGGCCGATCTGGAGATTTCGGTGGGCATGCGGTCGAAAATCAAGGCGCATGTGCTGCTGCGCCGGGCGCGGATCAATGAAGTGGGATTCGAGATCGTCAATACCGACCTGGAAAGCCGCTATCGCCTGCGCCGGATTCTGGTGGAGGCCTTGAACCACGCTCCGCAGAACAAGGAGCAGCAGTGGAGTGGGGAGCGGAAAATCTAGGACCGTCGAGTTGCGATCCAAGAAAAAAAGGCCTCTGCTTGGGAGCAGAGGCCTTTTGCTTGCAGAGGCGTTTTGATCGAGAGGCTCATTTCACCTTGGCGAAAATGATCACCAGGGTGTAAAGGGCGAGCGACTCGATCAGAGCCAGGCCCAGAATCAGAGCCAGCTGAATGCCGGGACGAGCGGCTGGATTGCGGGCCAGACTCTCGGCGGCGGAAGCGGTCGCCTTGCCCTGCGCCAAAGCGCAGATGCCGGAGGCGAACGCCATGGAGAATCCGGCAGCGATCGCGACCCAGTTGACTCCGCCGCTCTCGGCTCCGCCCTGCGCAAAAGCCGGGACGGCAAACGAGAGTACGGACAGTGCCATAAACAATTTGCTTAGCTTACTCATTGTGTTTCTCCTCGTATGAAATACCGCCAGTGGGTGGTTGACGTCATACCGTGCAGACGCCCTCACGCTTGCGGCTGAAAATCAGTGGCCAGTGATGAGTGATCAGTGGCAAGTAGAAGCTTAAATTCTGCGCTATTTCAGCCAACTCGTTCGAGTCCGGCTCTTACTGGCCACTGGCAACTGACCACTGGCCACTGCCTTTTAGTGCTCTTCCGAAACTGCGCCCTTGCAAATAAACCGTAGTCAGCAGAACGAAAATGTAAGTCTGCAGAAGCGACACCCCGATGTGCAGTCCCAGGAACACGACCGGAACGCCGATGGGAATGAGCGAAAAGAAAACCAATGTGACCATGTCGCCGGCAAACATGTTGGCGAACAGACGGATGGTGAGCGAAAGCACGCGGGCCAGGTGGCTGATGAGTTCGATGGGAATCATCAACGGAGCCAGAGCGGGCATGGGGCCGGCAAAGTGCTTCAGATAGCCGATCCCGGCGTGCTTGAATCCCTGAACCTGGTAGTACACGAAAGCGCAAAGAGCGCAGCCCAAGGGAACGATAGGAACGGCGGTCGGCGACTCGAAGCCGGGAATCACGCCGATCAGGTTACAAGACAAAATAAAGAAGCCGAGTGCGGCCAGGAAGGCAGTGTAACGCTCGCTGTGATGGCCGATGATCTCATTGCTCTGGCTCTGGACGAATCCTTCGACACCTTCGAAAACATGCTGCAGCGAACCGGGACGGTCCACTGAAAGGCGGGAGCGCACGATAAGGAACAGAATCAGCAGGAAGGAAAAAACCAGAAGCTCCATCGCAAAAGAGTTGGGAATGGGAGCCGTCTGGTATTTGGGCTTTGACGTGCAGTGCCAGCAGCAGCGACGTGACGGGGCCAGCGAACAGACGATTCAAGATTTCGGTGAACCAGAGTTGTTCAGGCATAAAAGAGCTTCTAGCTGCTAGCTCCTAGCTGTCCCACGCTCGGCCAGCTTTCTTTGCTAAACACCGCGCACCAGCGCCGTATAAACCTCGTACGCTGCTTCGCAGCCGATGGCTAGCTACGGGCAAAAATAAGCCCGCAAGAAGCCCATTCAGGCTCGCGGGTGAAACAGTCAATATAACATAGGCTCCGACCGCCATCAAAACATAACGCAGCAGAAAACGAAAAACGATTCCCTTCCCGGATTGCGATTCGGCGGCGCCGGTGGCGCGATCTGTAAAGCCTGCGATCACGCGTTTCAGCCAGTGGAAGTTCACGTAGGCGATAGCACAGCCAAAGACGAAACCGATGGCGGGGCGCAACCCAAACTTCCACCACGCGGCCGCAACCAGAAACGGAGCGAGCACGGCCATGAAGAGCGCGGATGCGCCGGAGAGCGCCGGAGTAGAAGTGCTCGGCTGCAGCCGCTTGCGCCGCGTAGGGTTCGGTTTGAGGTTGGTCGGGCATCGACGTGCTATTTCGTGTCGCGCATCGCGGTGCGGATCAGTTCGATGAAACCGGCGGCGATTCCCAAGAGGATTCCTGCCAGGTACAACCACGTCGTGTGCAGCCAGCGGTCGAGTGCCGCGCCAACCAGCCATCCCACGACGAGGGCCGCCGGAAAAACGACTGCCAATTGACTGTAGCGAGCCGCCTGCACCCAGAAGTTTTCTTTCTGGCTGGAGTTCTTGCGGTTGGGGTCTGGATCGTCAGGAGGCATTTCACGTCAGGGCTAACAGGCTGGATTCTACGCTAATCCGGCAGTATCGACGGGGCCGGCCGAGCTTCAGTCAGGCGTGAACGAGCGAACGCGGCCGTCTAGCGGATCAGCTTTGCTACCGCGGGATTCCGAGCTATCCCCAGCGACCAGTTCACGATGTTGATGAAGCGGTCGGGCATGATTCCGATGAAGAGCGTGGCGAATCCGGTCACGGCGAGCGCGGCGCGCATAGTCCAACTTACAGGGAGCAATCCCCGTTCTTCGGGCTGGCCCATGAACATGGCGTTGGCCATTTTCAAGTAGTAATACAGGCCGAAGACCGAGTACAGCACGCCGAGAGATGCCAGCGCGTAGTGTCCGGTTTCAATAAGGCTGAGGAAGATGAAGTATTTGCCCCAGAAGCCCGCCAGAGGCGGAATGCCAGCAAGCGAGAGCAGGAAGATCAGCATGAGCACGGCTTCGACGGGAGCGCGCGAGTACAGTCCGTTGAGATCGTCGAGTTCGTCGCCAATCACGTTGCGATGGCGCAGCGACGTGATCACACCGAATGCGCCAAGGTTCATGAAAGTGTACACCAGCAAATAAATCAGGATGCCTTTTATACCGTCTGCGTTGAGTTCGGTCGCAGTGCCTGCGATCAGGCCGAGCAGCATGTAGCCCACGTGCGCGATGGAAGAGTAAGCCAGCAGGCGCTTGGTGTTGGTTTGGGTGAGGGCAGCGAAGTTCGCGCCCGTCATGGTGGCGATGGAAACGAAGACCAGCAGGGGGACCCAAACCGAACGCATGGGGAGGAGTCCCCAGAGCAGAATGCGCAGCATCATCGCCCATCCTGCTGCCTTGACGGCGACGGACATGAATCCGGTAATGCAGGTGGGCGCGCCTTCGTAGGCGTCCGGCGCCCATTGGTGGAACGGAACTGCGGCAACTTTGAATAGCAGGCCGGTAATCGTAGTCAGCAAGGCAACGATGGCAACGGGGTTATGCGGCTCTTTGGCAAGAAGCTGGGCAAGCTGTTGTCCGATGACGCCCAGGTTTGTGCTTCCGGTGAGACCGTACAGCAGCGACAGGCCATAAGCAAAAATGCCGGAGGAAAATGCGCCGAGTAACAAGTACTTCAACGCCGCTTCGTTGGAGCGGCGGTCGCGGCGCAGGAAGCCGACGAGAACATAGGTCGAGATCGCCATCAGCTCCAGCCCAATGAAGATGAGAACGATATCGAAACCGGCGGCCATGCACATCATGCCCGCCACCGAGAGCAGCATCAGGGTGTAGTACTCGCCGTGATTTTCATGCTCGGTCTGCATGTAACGCATCGAAATGAGGATGGAAATTGCGGTGGCCGCAAGAAACAAGTAGAAGAAGTAGATGGCAAAGCGGTCCATCTGGATGGTGCGCATCAAGCCCGGCACACCTCTTCCCGGAGGCAGGCCGATAGCCTCAATCCAAACCTGAATTTTGTACACGCCGCCGGCGGCGAATAGCACTCCGATGAAAGCCGTGACGCCGTTGATCCACTTGCTCTCAGGAGGGATCATGAGATCGATCAGCAGGATACCGAGAGCGAATAGAGCGAGCAGCGTGATGGGTAGGGCCATCAAGTAGTCGTTCCCCGTGAATGCGAGCGCTCCCACTAGTTCTTCCCCTTGATCGATTGAGCCCCGGCTGGCGGAGTGACTGCAGTTGCAGTCACGACAGCCGCTGATTTTGCCTCTGCCCCCGCCGCTGGTTGAAGTGCAGCATTCATGGCGCCTCCGGCCTGGGGGTTGCGCACGTTTTGTACGAGCTGGTTCACAGGCTGCTCAAGAATCTGGAAAAACGGCTTGGGATAGAGGCCGATCCAGAAAGCCATAATTAGGAGCGGCACGAACATAAAGACTTCGCGGGGCGTCAGGTCATGCAGCTTCTCGTTCTTCGGATTGGTGACGGTGCCAAAGAAGACGCGCTGGTATAGCCACAAGAGATACGCCGCGGCAAGAACCACGCCGGGGACAGCCCATGCGCCCCATCGCCAATTCTCCATGAACGTGCCCTGCAGGATGGTGAACTCGCCGACGAATCCGTTGAGCAGCGGAAGTCCCATCGACGAGAGGAACATGATCATGGTGATGGTGGCGTAGACGGGCATCACGTTTGAGATGCCGCCATATTCAGCGATCTCACGCGTGTGGCGGCGTTCGTAAAGGATTCCAACGATCAGGAACAGCGCGCCGGTCGAAATGCCGTGATTGATCTGCTGCAAGACCGATCCGCTCAGCCCGGCGGAGTTAAGCGCAAAAATTCCCAGCGTGCAGAAGCCGAGATGGCTCACCGACGAATAGGCCACCAGCTTCTTCATGTCCTTCTGCATGAGTGAGACGAGCGCGCCGTAGATGATAGCGATGATGGAAAGCGTAATCATCCATCCGCGAACTTTGGTGTGCATCAGCACGTCGGGAAAAAACGGCAGCGAGAAGCGGATGAAACCGTACGTTCCCATCTTCAGCAGAACGCCCGCCAGGATCACCGAACCGGCGGTCGGCGCTTCCACGTGGGCATCGGGCAGCCAGGTGTGAAAAGGGAACATCGGAACCTTGATGGCGAAAGCGAAAAAGAAAGCAAAAAACAGCAGCGTAGCGATCGTCGGCCCGTATGCCGGATCGGAATAAATCTTCGGCGCAGTCTCGTAGAGCGCCGTCAGGCTGAAGGTGTAGATTCCGGTCAGGCTGTGGTGATGGAAATAAAGGAACAGAATGCCCAGCAGCATTAACACGGAACCGGCCAACGTATAGAGGAAGAACTTGATCGCGGCGTAGAGTTTGCGCGGGCCGCCCCAGATGCCGATCAGCAGATACATCGGGACCAGCATGGCTTCCCAGAAAACGAAGAACAGGAAGAAATCGAGCGCCATAAAAACGCCGAGCATGCCCGTCTGCAGGATCAGGAACCAGACGTAGTATTCTTTGACGCGGTTTTCGATCGCCGTCCACGACGAGAAGATCGAGATCCAGCCCAGCAGCGTGGTGAGCATGATGAGCAGAAAAGAAATGCCGTCGATCCCGATCACGTAACCCGCGCCGATAGAGGGAATCCAGTTGTTGGGGACGCCCTCGATGAACTTGAATCCGGCTTCGAAGCGCTTGTCCCAGAACCACGGCACAAGCGGCAGCGAGACCAGGAAGCCGCCAAGCGCGAAAATATTCGCGATCCAGCGGATGGCGTCCTTGTTCTCCTTGGGAACGAACAGGAGTACAAGGGCGCCGAGCAGCGGCGTGAAGAGGATAATCGATAGTATGTGGTTTTGCATGAAGTTCAGCTTCTAGCTTCTAGCTCCTAGCTCTTCCTGCCTAGCTGCTCGCGACTTGCTAGAAGCTAGGAGCTAGTAGCTAGAAGCTGCATTTCAGTGATACACGTAATAAAACACGAACCCTACCAATCCTGCGGTCATCACCAGCGCGTACCACTGGACCAAACCCCATTCAAACAAGCGCGCGGGATAGGACAGCATACGCGCTAGAATTGCCGGCCCGTTGACTCCGATGCCGTCGATGATCCACTTGTCCCACCAACTGGAAAGCGTTGCGGTGAGACGCGTGATCCAACCAGCTGCGTTCACTGCGCCGTCGATAACGTGCACATCAAACCAGGAGGAGGCTTCGCCGAGTCCGAGCACGCCGAGGCGAACGTTTCCTACTTTGCGGCGGCCCGTAAAGACGTAGTCGTAGCCTTCGTCCACGTAATACTTGTTGAGCAACACGTTGTAAGCCGCAGGAGCGTCGGCGGCAATCGGCTCGATATAGCCTTTGTCGGCATTCGCGTAGGCGCGCCCCGCCATGTAATAACCGATCCCAGCCGCGGCGACCGAGAACAACATCAGCAGGTATTCGGTTCCGCTGGTTTTTTCTTCTTCTTTTGTGCCAGCCGCCAGTTGGCCGGGCTCTTCAGCTTTGAACACCTGGCCCTCTTTGGAGAAGACCGGCTCCAGAAAAGCCTCGAAGCGATTGGTTTGTCCGTGGATGCCGACCAGTCGGGCAAGGCTTTGCGGGAACCCAAGGAATCCGGCAAAGAGCGACATCACCGCTAAAGCCACCAGCGGCATCGTCATCGAAGCCGGAGACTCATGGATGTGGTGCTCCACTTCGTGGCTCATGCGCGGCTTGCTGTAAAAAGTCAGGTAGATCAGGCGGAACATATAGAACGCAGTCATCAGTGCGGTGACGTAGCCGATAAACCAGAGCACGTGATAGGCAACCGCTTCCGATGTCCAGGCTTGCCAGAGAATTTCGTCCTTCGAGAAGAATCCTGCGAACGGAGGAATGCCGGAGATGGCGAGCGTAGCGACCAACATCGTCCAGTACGTAGTCGGAATGCGATCGCGAAGGGCGCCCATGTTGCGCATATCCTGTTCGCCACTCATGGCGTGAATCACCGAGCCTGCGCCGAGGAAGAGCAAAGCTTTGAAGAACGCGTGGGTAAACACGTGGAAGACGCCGGCGGAGAATGCTCCCACGCCGAGCGCGAGAAACATGTAGCCGAGTTGGGAAACAGTGGAGTAGGCCAGCACGCGCTTGATGTCGTTTTGCACCAGGCCGATGGACGCGGCGAAAATTGCGGTCAGCGCGCCGATGATGGCGACCGTCTTCATTGAAGTTGGCGCCAGCACGAACAGCGCATTCGAGCGCGCAATCATGTAGACGCCCGCCGTAACCATGGTCGCCGCATGGATGAGAGCGGAAACCGGCGTTGGGCCTTCCATGGCGTCGGGCAGCCAGACATAGAGCGGAATCTGCGCCGACTTGCCGCAGGCTCCGACGAAGAGCAGCAGCGTGGCCGCGGTAATGATGGGATCTCCGATGGCAAAGTGCCCGCTGCGCGCCAGCCGGGTGACGTCCGTAAATCGCAGCGATCCCAGATACCAGGCGATGAAGAACATTCCCAGCAGAAATCCGGCGTCACCGATACGATTGACGATGAATGCCTTGTTGCCGGCGTCGGTGGCCGATTTGCGGTGGAAATAGAAACCGATCAGCAGATACGAGCACAATCCAACGCCCTCCCAGCCAACAAACATCAGCGCATAGTTGTTGGCTAGGATCAGCGTAAGCATGGAGAACATGAAGAGGTTGAGGTACCCGAAGAAGCGGTAATAGCCGCCTTCATGCGCCATGTAACCGATGGAATAAATGTGGATCAGCATTCCGACGCCGGTAACGAACAGCAGCCAGATGCTGGAAAGCGGGTCGAGCAGGAAGCCGGCGTCGGCCTGGAAGGCGGCAGGCTTGCCGTCCTGCATCACATAATTCATGTGGCCGGTGTCGGTGCCAAGCCAGGTGTAGAGGATGGTCTGGTAAGGCTTATGAAAGTTTTCGGGAGTGGAGGACCAGGCCGAATATTGCCAGACCGCGCCGCAAGCCATCACAAACGCGAGCACGATCATACCAACGCAAACAGCACTGACCGAAGCCTTCTGCAGCTTGCGGCCAAAAAAGAACATGATGGTCGCGCCGAAGGCCGGCAGCAGCGGGATCAGCCAGATATGGGAAAGAAAGAACATAAATTCAGCTTCTAGCTTCTAGCTCCTAGCTCAGGCGCATGACCCGATTGGGTCCGGCTAGAAGCTAGGAGCTAGCAGCTAGAAGCCGTTTTCCTACCACTTCAGCAAATTCACTTCGTCTACATTCACCGTCTCCTTGTTGCGGAAGAAGGCAATCAGAATGCCCAGGCCGACCGCGGCCTCGGCGGCAGCGTCGGTGATTACAAAAATGGCGAAGACCTGGCCGTGCACTCCTCCCCAAAGGCGCGAGAAGGCGACCAGGTTCAGGTTCACGGCGTTCAGAATCAGTTCAATCGACATCAAAACGATGACCACGTTGCGCCGCGTCAGCACGCCGACCACACCAAGCAGAAACAAGCCCGCGCCCAGCACCAGGTAGTGCAGCGTCGTGATGTGGAGCATGGATTCCATAGCAGCTTCCAGCTTCTAGCTTTTAGCCTCTAGCTAAAAGCTAGGAGCTAGCAGCTAGAAGCTGCACTTTCAGATTCTCTTCTTCGCCATCACCACCGCTCCGATAATCGCCACCAGAAGCAGCAGCGAAGCGATCTCGAAAGCGAACATGTATGGGCCGTATAACACCGTAGCGACACTCTGCGTGTTCGGAGCTTCCAGCGCGCTCACGCGCACCGCGTGAGTCGGGAAGATATCCTTTCCTTTCATGTAGACAGCTATAAACAGTCCACCCAAGGCGAATGCCGCAATCGTCCCCACCACCCATTGACTGTTAAACTGCCGCTCCTTCTCCGCCCGCTCGATGCTGATCAGCATGATGACAAACAGGAACAGCACCATAATTCCGCCGGCATAAAGAATGATTTGCACGGCAGCGACAAACGGAGCATAAAGCATCAGATAAATCGAGGCCTGCGCCAGCAGCGTAATAATCAGCGCCAGCGCCGAATGCACCGGATTCTTGCGCGTGATCACCATGATCCCGCCCATGCAGCATTAATCCGGCGAACAGATAAAAGAAAAATGGAGTAGCTACGGGTGCCATATCGTCTGCTGTATCAACGGCCACAATCCCACCGTGGCCGTTAGAATCAGAACGCCCAACCCCATTGGCAGCAGGACCTTCCATCCCATCTGCATGAGCTGGTCAAAGCGATAACGCGGGAACGTGCCGCGAAACCAGATATAGAGGTACATGAATCCGGCAACTTTTGCCGCAAACCAGAAAATATCCTGAATGCGCAGGCTTACGTCAGGAATGAACAATACCAGACCAATCATGCCCAGAACGACGCCGAATCCCGCTAGACCGATTTTCTGAATGCGGAAAAGAGGATGTTTCGGCATCCGAGCCGCGTTGTAAAAGCACATCGCGGCCAAAAAATAGGAATGCAATGCCAGGAACGAAAGAGAAGATACGATCCCAAGCCGAACCGCTCAGCAAATTCGGAAACGGCCGCAACCATCCACCCAGCCAGAGCGTAACCGCGATCGAAGAGACCGCGATCATGGCAGAGTATTCCGCCAGGAAAAATAACGACCAGCGGAAGCCGCTGTATTCCGTATGGAAACCCGCAGTCAACTCAGATTCGGCTTCGGCCAAATCGAACGGCGCACGGTTCGTCTCAGCCACCATGGCGACGGCAAAAATGAAAAACGCGATCAGCCCCAATGGAAAGAATTTAAAAATGAACCACACGCCCTGCGTCTGCTGCGCCTGCACAATGCCAATCATGCTGAGGGTTCCGGTTCCATCTTTGTTCAGGCTGGTCATCACGATGACCGACACGACCGCCAGTCCCATGGCAACTTCATACGAAACCATTTGTGCGCTCGACCGCAACGCGCCCATCAAAGGATAGTGCGAGTTCGAGGCCCAGCCCGCCATCACGATGCCCAGCACGCTCAGCGACGACACCCCGAGCATGAAAAGGATTCCAATATTCATGTCGGTGATGGCGTGCGTGGGACCAAACGGAACCACAACGAAAACCGTAAAGGCCGCCAGCACCACGATGAAGGGCGCGATCCAGAAGATAAGGCTGTCCGCCTCAGCCGGCATAATGTCTTCTTTGAGCAGCAGCTTGATGGCGTCGGCGAAGGGCTGCATCAAGCCGTGTGGACCCACACGCATGGGTCCGAGCCGCACTTGCATGTGGGCAAGAATTTTGCGCTCGAGCCAGTTCATGCAAATCACAGCGGCCGAAAGCCCGGCAAAGACCAGCAGAATGTAAACCAGCACCCAGAACATATTTCCTGCGGCGCCGGGGGTCTTGTCGCTGGTGAGGTAGGACGAAATGTATTCGATGATCGCGTGCATCAGCCGGACCTCATTTAGCGATCCACCTCGCCGAGAACGATGTCGAGCGTGCCGATCACCGCGATCACGTCGGCGACGAGTTCGCCGCGGCACATCAGGTCGAGCGCCTGCAGATTCACAAACGACGGCGGCCGCACCCGCACGCGGTAAGGCTGCGTCGAACCGTCGCTGACGATAAAGTATCCCAGCTCGCCCTTCGGCGCTTCAATCGAGTGATAAACCTCGCCCGCCGGCGGCTTCATGACCTTTGGCACTTTCGCCATGATTGGGCCCTCCGGCAGCGCGTCCACCGCCTGCTCGATGATGCGTACCGATTGCCGCATCTCGGCCATGCGCACCAGATACCGGTCGTAAGTGTCGCCGTTTTCGTCCTGATGGGAATTTCGAAGTCGAAATTCTTGTAGTTGGCATAGGGCTGGGCTTTGCGCAGATCCCACTTCACGCCGCTGGCGCGCAGCACCGGCCCGGTCACGCCGAGTGCGATGCAATCCTCGGCAGAAATCGGCCCAACATTTTTCGTGCGCTCGACCCAGATGCGGTTGGTGGTCAGCAGTTCCTCGTATTCGTCGATCTTGGGACGAAAGAAATCGAGGAAGTTCTTCACTTCCTTTTCGAAGCCGGTATAAGTTTCGTATTGCAGGCCACCGATGCGGAAGGCGTGCGTGGTGAGCCGTGCGCCGCAATACTTCTCAAAGATCTTAAGAACCTCTTCCCGGTCGCGGAAGGTGTAAAACAGCGGCGTGATCGCGCCGATATCAAGCGCGTGCGTGCCCAGCCACAAGCTGGTGGCTGGCGATTCGGTTCAGTTCGGTCAAAATCACGCGCACATGCTGCGCGCGCGGCGGCGCTTCCACGTGGAGAAGTTTCTCCACCGTCTCGCAATAGCCCAATCCGTTCGAGACCGCGGCCACGTAATCCATGCGGTCCACGTACGGGTTGAACATCGTGTAAGTGCGGTGCTCGCCGATCTTCTCCACGCCGCGGTGCAGATATCCGATCACGCACTCGAGGCCGAGAACCTTCTCTCCATCAAGCCGCAGAATCACGCGCAACACGCCGTGCGTGGCCGGATGCTGCGGCCCCATATTGATGACCAGTTCGTTGGCATCGAGATACGGCTTCTCGTGAACCGCGAGAGCGGCGATATCGTCATGCGGATGCGTAGTGTGAGGATAATCGGTCATTTCGATTTCAATTGCCGCTCGTCACCCTCGCGTCTCATTGGCCGCTTTCAATACCCAGGTTGATCTGCACCCACTCGTTGTCCTGCTGCAGAATTCCGTAATCCTTGCGCAGGGGATGTCCCTTCCAGCCGTCGGGCAGCAGAATTCGCTTTAGGTCGGGATGTCCATCAAACTTGATGCCAAACATATCGAACACTTCCCGCTCCAGCCAGTTGGCGGTGGCCCAGATAGGAACTGAACTCGGCAGGCTCGCGCCATCGACGATTTGCGTCTTCACGCGAATCCGTTCGTTGCGCGCGAACGAATACAGCACCCAGACTACGTCAAACTGCCTCTCTCGCTGCGGATAATGCACGGCGGTGATGTCCACACAATAGTCGAACTGCTCTTCCTTACGAAGAACCTGCAGAATCTCGGGAATCAGCGAGCGGTCGACCACCATGTAGTTCTGCCTCGCATAAGTCAGCGGCTCCACCCCCGAACCGTAGTGGGTCTTGAACTTTGCGGTCATGGGCGAATCCCAGGGAGTGGGCGTAGGTACGGCCGCTTTCGCGGGCGCTGCAGGCTTGGCAGCGGGCGGTGTCGCCGGCCCAGCAGCGGCAGGCTTCGGAGGGGTTGGTGCCGCACTGGAAGCAGGAGTTCCAGCGGGACTCTTAACGTCCGCTTGCACCGAACCTGATGGACTAGCTTTCACGCCTCCGGGGACAACAGGTTTATCTGCTGACGGCTTCGGCTCGCCTTCTGGCTGCGGCAAAGATGGCGATTTGTTTTCGTCCGGCATAGCGGGAACGCACAAACCTCCGGATCGGAGGGTAACGGAGAGAACGTTCACTTTTATCAGCTTGAGGATGCGGGTGTCAACGAGGATGGCGCTGGGGTAGTGGTGCAGTTTGGCATTTACACGACTTTGCCATCCTGCGCGTAGCCGTTTTTCAGGCGTAGCGAAGAGCCTGCCCTGAGCGCAGTCGAAGGGATCTCCCGCTTAACCGGCCCAATGCGTAGGCCAAACTGCATCACTACCGGCGCTGGGGGAAGGTTTCTCGGGGAACTCCGCGGCAGTTTTCCGCGATCTCCGCGATTCAGGATTCCGTGCAGCCGCCCGCATAAAGCTCAAGAGCGATCTCGCCGTTTTTGCGTTATCATTCTGGCTCGGAAGCATCAGTCATGAACGAAGACGAAAAAGCCTGCCCGGTCTGCGGAGAAACCATCAAGGCCGTCGCCATTAAGTGCCGCTTCTGCAATACCGACCTGGCGGTATTTACCACATCGAAAGAACTGGAAACGGAAAAGGACCTGTTTTCCGGTCATCCCGCCATGATTTACAGCGTCGGCCAATTGCTGCCATTTCTGGTCGTCATCGCGCTGGCCATCGCGATCGGATATGCCGTCCAGCACTATGCGGTTCAATCCCAGTCCAAGGATGCTGGCGTCCTGTACGCAGTCCTCGGGTGCCTGGTCGCGTGCGGCATCATCTGCGTGCACTTCTATTTGAAGAGCAGAAAAATCCACTACAGAATCACCACCCAGCGAATCAAACTCGAACGGGGACTGCTCTCAAAGGTGCAGGAGAATCTGGAACTTTTCCGCATCGATCATTTCGAGTTTCTCAAACCGATTGGAATGCGGCTGCTGGGCTATGCGGAATTGCACTTGTGCTCGTCGGATGCGGAGTTTGGGAATTTTTACGTCTACGGTGTTCCTAACCTCGAAGCCCTCGCGGAAACCCTGCGTGAGTGTCAACTTCGCGAACGCACCCGGCGCGGATTGACTACATTTGTAAAGGCCTAAGCGATCCCAATCCGGTCTCTCCCCTGTGCGACCCCGTGTCCTCTGTGTTAAAGAATTTGGGACACTTTGTAAGCGGCCTTACACCCACTCCAGCGCGCCCTTTTTCCAAACCCAGATGTATCCGGCGATCAGGATGATCAGAAAAATCAGAATCTCCACTAACCCAAAGATGCCGAGCGCCTTGAACTTAACCGCCCAGGGAAACAGAAAAATAGTTTCCACATCGAACACCACGAACAGGATCGCCACAATGTAGTAGCGGACAGTGTACCGTCCGCGGGCGCTGTCGATGGGGTCGATGCCGCACTCGTAGGGCATGAGCTTGGTTTTACTGGGATTGTCCGGGCGGACGAGTTTCGCCAACATCAGCGTGAGCGGAAGAAATATTGCCACCACTGCGATGAAAATAAAGATAGGAACGTAGTTCTGCGGCATAGTATCGATCGCTTGCCCGGAGACTTTGTCGGGCAGCCAAATAGTAACGCCGATGGCAGGCGACTTCAAGAGAGAGCCGTACTCGTGTGGGACCAGGCTCGTATGGGAACAGGCTCGTGTGGGAACGTCCTGATCTTCCTCGGCTCAGACAATTCTGCGTGGCGGCGGATCAGGGCATCGATCAGCGTAGACTTCCCACGCCCGACGTACCTTCCACCAGCAGCCCTTCGAACGGGAGCATGCTGGCTATCCGATTCACTTCCGGCCTTCAAGGTACGCGCTAACCTGTTTCTGCCAGTTGCGCATTTTCGCTGCATAGGCCTCCTCGGAGAACCCCTCCACAAGGCTTGCCGCGTGCTCTCCAAATGCAGTAACCGTATAACTCACAAGCACCCTGCTGCGCGCGGCCCCAATAGTTTCGACCTTCACGATGATGTGCGCAGTGTGAGAATCAGGAGCAAGGCGGACGTATTCTGCTCGGTGGAGTTGCCAATCCGCGTCAAGGATGGTCCAAACCGCTTCCTCGCTGGCCCTCCCTTCTCGAAAAACAGTGTCGCGGGCGAACTCGATTTTGTCCGGGAACACAGGCGTGGGCGCCCAACCCTTTACCCAACCCCGCTCGCCCTCGGGACTAAACAGTGGGAAGGCCTCGTCGGCACTGCACGGCAAGTCGAAACTTCCACTACGGCTCACCTGCTGTGCGGTACTCTGCGAGAAAACCGTATTTGCAAAAGCGATCACGCAGCTCGCGAGAATTATTTTGAAAGCAATCACGAGTAATCCCTCCTTACGTCGGCCAATCGACAGACCGCCAACTAACTTGCCTTGCCACTCGCAACCGCCCAGGCCGCCGCCGTGTAGATGGCCAGATTGCCGACGTTATACATCCCATGCAGCACGTGGAGGACAATCGCCAGCACAAACATCGCCATCAGAAACCAGCCGCCTCGAACTGCCGTTCGCGGAATCAGCAAGAGTACGGCGCCGATGATCTCACCCCATCCCAGTACAAACCGCACGATATCCGGCATGTGTGTTCTGGCGAAATCGTGGCCAGCTGACGGCATCACAAATAAGATTGCCTCAATCAAAATCACAAGACCCAGCGTCCACTGCAATCCCGTCAGGGCAGTTTTGATCCGTTGCTCTGTCATAGGGCACTCTCTTTACAACAAGCTGAATTTCTTGGTAAGAACACGCTTCCTACTGCTCGCGAACATGCTCGCCACGCGCCTCTGCTTTGAAAGGGAGCAGCTTCTAGCCGCGCCGGGCAAACTCCGAAACAAGGCGGTCTTCAGCCCCTGAGGAACTATTTATCTGCACTCCGCCTTCGCCCCGGCCGCGCCTTGATTTCCTTCAGCCGATGGCTGGCGCTCGAATCCAAATCGAAATCGTAGAACCGCTTCAACTCTTGAATGCGTTCCAGCGAGGCCGCACTGAAAGGCGTCTTGCCGTCGAAGGCATGGAGCACAATGCCCTCCAGCAGATCGCCCAGGGTCATGTCGTGGTATTCGGCGAAGGCCTTGAGGACTTTAAGCAGCCGCTTCTCCATGCGCACCCCGGTCTGCACCCGTTCCACCAGCAGCTTGGAGTCGTCGACCATATGTACCATTGTACCAGAATACCAAGATAATGGCAAGTGCATTTTGCAGTCCGATTCGAGTGCGCACATCCGCGGCCGGTTGTTTATAATCGCGTTTCAACGTTCCATCGATTCTCTGCGCCATTGGGCGCAATTCCCTGTTAAAGGACTCACTTGGCATTCGACGACAATGTTTACGAGCTGCGGCGCCAAAAGCTGAAACAGATCGAGGCGCTCGGCCAGACCGCGTACCGCAGCAAGTACGATTTCACCCACACCATCCCGCAGATTCTCGCGGACTACTCGACAAAGACTGCGGAGCAACTGGAAATCCGCGCGTCAACGTGCGCGTGGCCGGACGCATCATGGCGATTCGCCTGATGGGCAAGGCTGGCTTCTGCCATCTGCAGCAGGATGGAAAGCGGCTGCAGATTTACGTGAAGAAAGACGCGGTCGGAGACCAGGGCTTCGAGTTGTATAAGCTGCTCGATCTGGGCGACCACATCGGCGTCAGCGGATATCTTTTTCGCACGCGCACCGGCGAGTTGACCATTCACGTGGAGGAGATCACATTTCTCAGCAAAGACCTGCTGCCTCTGCCGGAAAAGTTTCACGGGCTTACTGATGTCGAGCTGCGCTACCGGCAGCGCTACGTCGACCTGGTCGATGAATCCTGAGGTGCGGGAAGTTTTTCTGAAGCGCAGCAAGCTGGTGCAGTCGCTGCGGCGCACGATGGAAGCGCACGGATTTGTCGAAGTCGAGACGCCGATGATGCAGCCCATCGCGGGCGGCGCAGTAGCGCGTCCGTTTGTAACCCACCACAACACGCTCGACATGGATTTGTATCTGCGCATCGCGCCGGAACTTTATTTGAAGCGGCTGGTGGTGGGCGGATTCGATCGCGTGTATGAAATCAACCGCAACTTCCGCAACGAAGGCCTGGGCTGGCGCTGGAACCCTGAGTTCACCATGCTGGAGTTCTATCAAGCCTATACGGACTACCAGGGCGTGATGGACCTGACGCAGGAATTGATCACGCAGGCCGCGATCGATGTGACCGGCGGAACCAAAACGAAGTGGGGCGAAATCGAGATCGACTGGGCGAACTGGAAGCGCCTGACCATGCGCGAGGCGATCATTCACTATTGGCCCGAGAATGCGGGCGCGAAGCCTGCGATGAGCGAGTTCGCTTCTCATGATGGAGTCAAGACGCTGGTCGAGCGGTTCAATCAAGCGCATGCGCATATGGCTTACGATCCGAATGAGCCGGTGGGCAAGACGATTGCTGGTTTGTTCGAGGCAGTGGCGGAAGAGCATCTCGACCAGCCGACGATCATCTATGAGTTCCCTACTGCGGTGTCGCCTTTGTCGAAACAGAAACCGGATGAGCCGGAGTGGACGGAGCGCTGGGAAATTTTTGCGGGGCAGATGGAGATCTCGAACGGGTTCAGCGAACTCAACGACCCAGAGGATCAGCGGCGGAGATTTGAGGCGCAACTGCAAGAGCGCGAGCGCGGCGACATCGAGGCGCACCAGATGGATGAGGATTACATTCGCGCGCTGTCGTATGGGATGCCTCCTGCCGGAGGCGTGGGCGTGGGCGTGGACCGGCTATGCATGCTGCTGACCGATTCGCATACTATTCGCGACGTGATTCTGTTTCCATTACTACGGCCAGACAAAAACTCAACCACGGGGGACACGGGGTAAGTCCTCGCGCTTTTGGAGATATGTTCCAACTGGAACATTTGTGCATCCACTCTTGTGCTGATCGGAGTGTATGTACAATAACCTTTAAGTGCCACAAACGGCGGGAGTTGAGGTCGTGGGTCGGGTTGAGGCCCGAAACGCGGCTGGACTGGCACTCGCTGCCGTTGAGTGCTAATTAGTTAGACTTACGAGCGGGCCGCCGCTCCCTGGCAACAGCAGGTTCCCTTCGGCTGCGCTCGTGGCAGGCTCTCACACGGGCCTTTGGCCCTGTTCGGAATGACATCGTGGGTTGGCGATTTTTTGTTAAATCGAAGCGGGATGCGTGGGAAAGGAAAGTGAGCTGCCCTCAGTTCTGTGTTCCCAATACACCATCTGATAACCTGTCGATCTCGTCCAAAAGGAACAAGCTCTTACAGGCTCCCCCCTGGTAGCAGTCGAAGAACGAGTCGTCCGACGGTTCAAGTGGACCATAGTGGTGCAATGGCGGATCATCCTGGACAGAGCTCTCATAGTATCGCGCGTAGTTGCAGTTGTAGTCGTTGGTATTCGTGCATTCGGGAACCACAGAGAGCCAGTAGGTGCCTGCCTGAAGTGGGACATTTATCCCTTTCACAAGGACAGTAAACTCGAAAAAGCCAACCAAACTTCTGCCGGTTGGGTGGTACAGGGCCGCGCTAGTTCCAGAAGCGACTAGTGTCCCAATGTTGCCCTGGCTCACACCTTCCCGGATCTCCCAATACGCTTGCGCTGGATCGACCCTATTGACATTGGAGGTGTTGTTGGTGAACACCCCGGTGACCGTCCATTGTGTCCCTCGGGGAACGATAAACGGGGCATATATTGCATTGTACCCCCCAATAATGTCCATTTCATTTGACCCAGTCGCCCGTCTTATCAATAGCGGGGTCAGTGTCGCCACCGTAGAACAGACACGGGTTGCAGTAGTGGGGCGGTGGCGTGGCCGGGGGTAATGTATTTTGCGCTGCGGCTGACGAAGCCATGAGGGAGCCAAATGCGACCACGACAATCGTGTAAAGCATCTGTTTAACCATGTTTCGCCTCGGCGAGTTTTTGCCAAATCGAAGGAAATGCGCGGAAAGGAAAGTGAACTGCCCTCAGTTCTGTGTTCCCAAGACACCATCTGAGAACCTCTTAATTCCAAGCCCATTAAAATTCTTGCAGGCTCCCCCCTGGTAGCAGTCGAAGAACGAGTCGTCCGACGGTTCAAGTGGACCATAGTGGTGTAATGGCGGATCATCCGAGATAGCGGTCTCATAGTATGCCGCGTAGTTGCAGTTATAGCCGTTGGTATTCGTGCATTCGGGAACCACGGAGAGCCAGTAGGTGCCCGCCTGAAGGGGCACATTTATGCCTTTTACTAGGGTAGTAAACTCGAAAAAGCCAACATAACTTCTGCCGGTCGGAAAATACAGGGCAGCGCTGGTTCCGGACGCGACAAGTGTCCCATTGTTGCCTGAACTCACGCCCTCCCGAATCTCCCAGTACGCTTGCGCCGGATCGACCCTATTGACGTTAGAAACGTTATTGATGAACACCCCTGTGACCATCCACTGTTTCCCTTGGGGAACAATAAACGGGGCGTACACCGCGTTGTATCCCTGTAAAAGGTCCATTCCATTCTCCCAATCATGCGGGTACATATTAAAGTAGGGGTCCATGTCGCCACCGTAGAACAAACACGGGTTGCAGTGGTGGGGCGGAGTGGCCGGAGGTAATGTATTTTGCGCCGCGGCTGACGAAGCCATCAGGGAACCGAACGCAACCACGGCAATCGAGTAAAGCATCTGTCTGACCATGTTCGCCTCCTCATGAGCTTGCAGCATCAATTTGTGCTGTGGAACTGGAACACGTAACCGGCATTCGTGGAAGCATATGGCGATCCGGCGATCACTGTCGCGCCGCTCAAGCTGACCGAGAACCCGAAATTGTCATTGGCCGCGCCATCTGCCGAAGTCACCTTGGCCGCAAATTGTGATGTCGTCTTCCACCCGTCCTTTGGCTTGTGGAACAGATACGTCAGACCCTGCCAATGATTGGCTCCAACCGTTGCCAACGGCGCACCGACCGCCAATAAGTCCCCACTTAGCGAGAGCGAGTTTCCAAAGTAATCACCCGACTTTCCATCGGATGCAGTGAGCTTGGCCCTCTCGGTGGTATTCTTCCAACCACTCGGAGGCTTCACGAACACGTAGGCCGCACCTGGTCCGAAATTGTTTTTCCAGGGAGCATAAGGTGCCCCGATGACAGCGGTCGTTGCGTCGGTGGTGACCGAGAGCCCGAGGAAATCATTCTCTTTCCCATCAGACGCGGTTAACTTGGCGGTCTCAGTCATTGTTTGGGGCCACCCACTTTTCGGTTTGACAAAAACATAGGCCCCACCCGGCGTGAGATCGTTAGGCGAACCCACAACCACTGTGTCGCCGCTAATCGAGCTTGAATAACCGAAGAAGTCACCCTGCTTCCCGTCCGAAGGAGTCAGCGTCGCCGTCTGATTCGCATCGGTCCACCCACCAGGCGGCTTGACATAAACGTAGGCGGCGCCTGCGCTGAAATTCCGAGTGACGGTTGAAGTGGCCACCACTGTGTCGCCGCTGACTGCGACTGACATTCCGACAAAATCGCCTTCTTGCCCCGTGTCGAGTAGCGTCGCTGTTTGCGTCATGTCTGTCCAGCCGCTCTCTGGCTTAACGAACACGTAGGCGGCGCCTATAGCATGATAGCTAGGGGACCCGACAATGATCGTGCTCTTATCGATCGCCACTGACCAGCCAAAGTTGTTGTAAAGTCCCCCATTCGATGCAGTCAGCATTGCGGTCTGCGTCATGTTTGCCCAGCCGCTCGGCGGCTTTACGAAAACATAAGCTGCACCCTGCCACTGAGTGGTCCCAACTGTGGCGTAAGGCGCGCCGACGACTATCGTATTTCCGCTTATCGCTACAGTGAGGCCGAAATTGTAGGCTAGTGGGTCCGACGACGTGAGTTTGGCGAGTTGCACCCAGGGATCGACAGTGATCGGATACTTTGCATCACTTTCTTCGATGGTAAGCAGTAGGCGATTTCCGTCCAGCTTTTCCGACATTCTCAAGGGCCTGCCGCTGGCATCACGCGCTATGAACCCACGGTAGCGGAGTATCGCTTCTCCGTCGTGTCCACTCAACAGCAAGCCTTCTCCGCCCTTATCATTATCGACAGAGCTTCCCTCTCCCGAAAGAGCCAATTCAATCGTTAGCGGCTGACCCTCGCGCTTCTCGGGAGCTTGCTTGATGGTGAACCCCTGCTCCAATCCGACGGGTCCGTTGACATACCATTCGGTAAGAGAACCGTGCTGGTACTCTACCCGGTTCAGCTTCGCGTGCGGGCGGCTCAGGCTCAATGGTTTCAAGGTCCCGCTATAGCCATAACCATGCAACGCTATGGTCCAGAGTCCTGTTCCACTGCGAACGGAAACGCCGTTCTTCGTAAAATCTGCAATCAGATTGTGGCGCGCATTTTCCAGGCGGAACCCTTCCTCCACTTGCCGCACCTGGTAGCGCGGATCATTTTTTCCGATGGCAGCGGAGATGATGGGCTGAGCTTGAACCGGCAGAGTGGATGAGTTGGAAGCGCCAGTTTGGTCTGCTGCGGTCGCAGACAAAGGGAGGCTGGACAAAAGAGCTAAAATGCAGATCGAACGCACCGTACCCATCATGGAAGCCTTCTTTCCGCTATGAGCGAGACTCGCCGCATCTCACGCGATAGGCCACCGCTCGCGCGGCGAGGGTGCGAGCTACAAGGCCGACCACATTAGGCGGGTAGTATGCTACGGTCCCAACTAGTCGTCAAGATGCTGTACTCCTACCCGCCCGTTGACATGAACAGGAATTAGGGGGAGAATTGCAGCCGTTTTTGGGTCAAGAAGTAACGTCCGATCAGGAGGCCGGTATGGCTGCCAATCCGCTGCACATGGACTTTCGTGGTACCCCACAATGCACTAGAAGTGGGGCGGTGAGGTTTCTATACTTCGCTTGTATTTGGGCTCGGAAGTGGCGGCGCTGCCGTAGTGTCCGGTCAGGACATTGGGTCGGCAGCGCTTCGCTTTTTGTTCCGCAGCTCGCGATCTGCAAATAAAGCCTCTTTCGCTGACCATTTTGCCGACACTCTCCTTTTCTCCGGACCCCCCGCGCCAACGCTGACGCGGGACCATTTTCGGTTTTACGGCAGGTAGTAGCGGAACGAGGTGAAGACGGTTCCTTCGATGCCCTCAGGCTGTCCTGAATTTCCGAGCGATGAGGCGCCAGACCAGGTCTGACGCGTCACGTAGGAATACTGCGTGCCGAACTGGAACCTGCCCCTGGGACCCTTGTAGAAGCGGTACCAGAAGCCGGCCGTGCCCTCGATAACCGCCCGTGTGTCGGCGGTGCAATTTGAGAGTGTGGTGGGAGTGAAACCGGTGTTCACCGCGGGCGCTAGTTCGAGGTAGCAACCGGCATTGGTGAAGGCGGGGGCGCCGTAACCAACCTGGGCTCCGGCTCCGCTTTTCAAGTTCGGATCAAAGCCGGCAGTGCGGGCGGCGTATTCCGCACCGGTATAGAGATAGACGTCTAGTTTCTTGCCGTGCCACTCGAGCGTGCCCAAACCCTGCAGGTCCTTGATGAGATGGACAGTTCCATCGCCATTGATGGAGAGGTCGGAAAGCTGTGCGGCACCGTAGCGGCCGACGCCGCTGCCCCCGAAGCCATGCAGACCGAAGACGATGCGCTTGTGGTCGAAGGCCCAGCGAGCATTGACTCCGAGGGCTCCGCCGTTTTTCGAGGAATTATAAACACCGGCAGCGCTGACGGCAGCGCAGGTAGAAGTTATCTCGCCGCAAGGAAATACGCGGTCGCGGAAGCGGTCGAAGACGCCGAATACTTCGTAGTGACCGAAGCCGGGATCGAAAGCCGCCTTGGCGATGATGTCGGGGGAGGGGTTGAAGGTGTAGTTCGAGGTAGTGTTGTAAGTGTTGCTCGCGCCGGCTTCGCCGAGGAGGAAATTATCCGCATTGCCATGGGTGGTAAGCGTGCCCTGCGCGTTTTCCATAGCTACCGCGAGCGCCACCTTATGATTGAAGTCTTTGGTAAGGCGAATGCCGTACTGGCGCGCGAAAGTGAAGCCGACGTTGTACCCCGGGTCGACGGTGGCGGGCCGAGCGTCGTTAGTTTTGCCGAGGTCGTCACTGGGAGCGATGCTGGCTTTGTTTTCGGTCACTAGACTCCACATCTGGCCACCGAGGAAGCTCCATCCATTATCGAACTTGGCCTGGCCCCAGGCCTGGCGAAGACGGAAGGTGTAGCTGTTCGTCTGAGTGGCGGTGGAGGTGACGCCGGCGGAGAGAAAGTCACCGGACATATAGCTGGAGAACTCCACATTCTTCAAACGGCCGTCGACGTAGATGGTGGGACGAGACTGGCGGGCTGATCCGAAGAATTCTGACAACTGGCTCTGCGAAGCGCCCGGCATGGTCAGCGAATTGAAGGGGGTGGTCAGGTCGGCTCCCAGAGCTCGCGACCGGCGCACGAAAGCAGCTTCCGCGAAGCCGCCCGGCGAGATGGTGATGCCCTTGAAATGGATGGAGACCACGGGGCTCTCGAAAGGGTTGGTGGGAGGCGGCGCGGGCTGGTCCTGGAGGTTGAGGCCGGAGGTGGGCGGGGCAGCCTGCTGAACAATTCCGTTCGTACCAACCACTGCCAGCTGGTTTGTGTCCGTCTTGACCGCAGTTTCTTTAGCGGATTGCTGGGCCTGCCATTCCTGCTGGCGCTGCAGTTGCTGGGAGAGGCGCTCGATCTGTTGCTGTTGCGCGGCCAGAGCGTCTTTCAGCGCCTGGACATCGGCCGCCGTAACTGGTGGTGGCGCGGGCGCGATTGGAGTCTCGCCGGCGGCCGGCACGCCAGATGCCGGAGTTTCCGCCCAGGCACCGATGGAAAGTACCGCCAACGTCAGGGCTGTGAATAACAGTGTCTTGGATGACTTCATGGAATCAATGCTCTCCTCTTGAGTTTGGTCAACTAAATATTTGCCAGCGTTTGATCGTTCATAATCCACTTCTATTATTATTACAATTGACTTACTGTACATTAGAACGCGCCCGGTCTCTGCGCGCTCGCCGCCGCAATACTTTCTTAAGTCGCGGATCCAGTGTGCTCAGGTCATGTCGCGGGAATGTGGTCTATTCACGCTTCTGGTCTCCAACCACCATGGGTAGGACGCTTCCCTTTTCTTTTTCTCTTTTCTTCCCGGCGCGCCTGCCCTTGGCGGAGCGGGGAGCCGAGCTGGAGATCAGATCAGCCAGTGTGGTGTTTTCGAGGATCTTGGCAGCCGCGTCGCGCACGTCGAGAAACACCTGATAGAGCGCGCGGTTGGGCAGATCGCGGTCGATGAGCACGCGCAGTTGCTCGGCGTCGGCGAACGGCGCCAGGGGGCCATCGATCAAGCGCATGATCTCACTCAAAGGGATGTCGGAGGGTTCGCGGCGCAACTGGTAACCGCCCTTGGCTCCGCGCACGCTCTCGACCATGCGCGCGTTCTTGAGTTCGAGGAGGATGAGTTCCAGAAATTTCTCCGGAAGATCCTCTTCGTAGGCGATCTCTCGAATCTTAATGGCGCCCTGGTGGTGATGGCGGGCGAGCATCATCATGGCCTGGAGAGCGTAGAGTCCTTTTTGCGAGATTTTCATGACCGGAGATTATGCCACAAAGTCCATCACGTTACTAGACTTTACTGGACGGGATGCACGGAGCAATTACGATTCCTTCCCGCCGGAGAATCGAGGGATCGGTCAACCCCGAAGCTGTTCAACAGCTTATGGAAATCCGCTTCCGGCGGTAGCAAGCGGGATGCGCATAGGATTGCAGTTCGGAACCGAATTTCTGCGGGCTTGACCCAGTTCGCCCGGGGCAACAACGCATGTCGTTGTCCCGGGCTCCCGGATTTCGCTGGTGTGCTTCGAGCGAGGCCGCATCCTGCGGATGCGGCCTTGCCTTTTTATTGGCCGTGCTTGCTACGGCAGGTAATAGCGGAACGAGGTGAAAACCATCCCGTCCAAGCCTTCAGGTGACACTCCGGGGAACGAAGATCCATGCGGGCCCACGCCAGACCAAGTTTGGCGAGTCACGTAGGAATACTGCGTGCCGAATTGGAAGCGGCCCTTGGGCCCGTTGTAGAAGCGGTACCAGAAGCCGACCGTGCCCTCCACCAGGGCCTTGGTGTCGAAGGTGCAATTGGAAGGGGTTGTAGGGAAGAATCCACTGCCAACCGCCGGCGGGAGTTCGGTGTAGCAGCCGGCATTGGAGAAGAAGGGTGAGCCGTAGCCAACGTAGGGTTTGGAGTTGTTAGGATCGTAATCCCATGCCCGTCCGGCATACTCTGCGCCGGCGTTCAAGTAGACGTCCAACTTCGGTCCGTGCCATTCCAACGTTCCGAGGCCCTGATAGCTCTTGATGAGGTCGAAGGTTCCGTTGGCGTGGATGGATGAGTCGGGAAGACCGCCCGAGCCGTAGCGGCCGATTCCACTGCCCCCCAGGAAGTGCAGACCGAAGTCGAGGTGCTTGTGGTCGAACGACCAGCGGGCGTTGCCGCCGACACCGCCCCCGTTTTTCGAGGCGTTATAGGCCTCGAGAGCGCTCACACCGGTAACCCCGGCGCAGGTTGCGCCGGTGGCTACTTCGCCGCAAGGAAATATGCGGTCGCGGAAGCGATCGTAAATGCCGAAGACTTCGTAGTGTCCGAAGCCCGGCTCAAAGACTAACTTTGGCGACGATGTCCGGGGAAGGGTTGAAGGAGTAGTTGGCGAGGTTGGAAGCAGCACCGGTCGCGCTGGCACCCGCGGCACCATTGTAGAGTCCGCCCCCGTTCCCGGCGGCGCCGATGAGAAAATTGTCGCCATTGTTGTGGCTGGTGATTGTGGCCTGGGCGTTTTCCATGGAGACGCCGAGCCATAATTTATCGTTGAAGTTCTTCACCAGGCGAAGCGAGTACTGCCGCGCCCAACTGAAGCCAACGTGGTACTGCGCGTCAATGGTCATGGGCAAAGCTTCGGTGCGGTTATCCATGCCGTGCTTGGTCTCGGCTACCAGGCTCCACTGCTGGCCGCCGGTAAAAGACAAGCCGTTGTGGAAGGCCACCTGACCCCAAGCCTGCCGCTGACGCAGGGTGTAGCTATTGGTCTGATTGGCATTGGACGTTGTCCCGGCCGAAAGGAAGTCAGTCTCCACATAGGCGGAGAGCTTGGCATCCTTCAACTGGCCCTCGGCCAGAGCCGAAACGCGTGACTGACGGCCAGAACCAAAGAATTCCGACAAGGTGCTCTGGGATGCACCCGGAGGCGTGAGTGAGTTGAATGGCGTGTTGATGTCTGCCGAGAGAGCGCGCGACCGGCGCGCAAATTCGGCCGCCGCGAATCCGCCCGGCGTAATCTTGATTCCCTTGTAATGAAGCGTCAGCGGGCTCTCCAACGCTTCATGAACATTCTTTTGCGTCTCCTGGACGCTTAACGCCGTATTGGTGACGTTCGTCTTGAGATCCGACACATCGGATTTCAGCTCAACGACAGCCTGCTGTTGCTGCGAAGCCTCGGCCTGGGCTGCGCTTGCTTTGCTGGCGGCATCCGTGGCAACCGCCTGAACCTGTTGCACGGTCTGATCCTTCTTATGCAATTCATCCTGCAAGGCCTGAATCTGCTGCTGCTGAACGGCCAGGGCGGCTTGCTGTGCGGCAATGGCATCCTTCAATGCCTGGACCTCCGCCGCCGTGACGGGTGGTGGAGCTTTGTGTTTCTTGGGTTGTGGAGGCTTGGTGGTTTGCGCCACCAGCGCCGTCGTCAGAAACATGATCGCGCACAATTTCCACGCAGATTTCATTGCACTCTCCTCTTTCTTAAACTGAATTTGTATACAGCTTTCCGAATCTCGTGGAGCAAAGGACTTGCTTCCACTGCCCTTGGTTTAATGACTTCGAATTTTTAGGTGCTCCCTCCCGCCAGCGAGCGCAATTGGGCCCGCATCGCCGTTGGATACGTCGTCGGAAATAGATGCTCTGGTTTTATCGGCGGAATGTTACAAGGTGGTTACAAATGGGTGAATTTCTGATGAATGGCCGGGCAGAAATGAACTGAATTTAGAGGTTCAGATACCTTCTAGGTTCTCGGTTCGGGTCCGACGCGCAATACTTGAAGGGTGATGTTATCGGGGCCGCCGCGTAGCCGGGCGAGGTTCACGAGTGCGGCGCAGCATTCGGCCGGAGTGTTGGCAGTGACCGCCATCTCCAACTCCTCCTCGGTCACGACGCCCCAAAGGCCATCGGTACAAAGCAGGAGATCGTCACCTTCGCGCAAGTCGACAGCCTGTTCGGCGCTGTCAATGGCCACTTCCCTTCCCGCTCCCAAAGCGGCGGTAAGGATGTGGCGTTGGGGGTGGCGCTCAGCATCCTCAGCGCGGACGATGCCGCTTTCCACCAGCCGACCCACGTAGGAGTGATCGCGAGTAAGGCGCAGGAGGTTCGCATCGCGTACCAGGTACAGCCGGCTGTCGCCGACGTGCGCGAAATAAAGATGCCGGCCGCGGACGACCAGGGCGGTGCAGGTGGTCCCCATGCCCTGGAATGCGGGATGCTGCTCGGCGTAGTCTTGAATTCGGGTGTGAGCTGCGGCAAAGGATTCCAGCAAAGCCGCCTGGGGATCGTCGTCGAATTTGTGATCATAAACTTCGCGAACGGTCTCAACCGCGAGGCGGCTGGCTTCCTGGCCGCCCTCGTGTCCTCCCATGCCGTCAGCAATAACGGCTAGACGTCCCTTGCGCTGGAATTCCTCGTCGGTGGCTGGCTCCCAATAGAGATAGGAGTCCTCATTATTTTCGCGTTGACAGCCCACGTCGCTCAGGCCGGCCACTTCCATTCCGGGTTTCACGTTCATGCAATCGACAGACAATTCTTCGCTACCTCAGCCAGGCGCGGAGACGATAGCAGATGACAAGCGGGAAAGTTGAGTTCCTGTCAGGATAACCGAAACCCGCGATGTGCCCCGGCCATTATAGACAAGAGCCAGATCAAAAAGGCAATACCGGTTGCTAGTCTCCTGTTTCTAGTTTCTAGTCCCTGGTTTCCGGTCGCTGTCGCACATCTTACACAAACTAGAAATCGGAAGTGGAAACTTCTCTCCGTTTCGTTAAGGCCGGGACAAAAGAAAAAAGCCGCAACGATTTGCGGCTTTTGTCCTGAACGTGGGACGTCAGATGAAACTTACTTTTCAGAGTGTTTATCCTTATAGATCTCCTTGCTGGTATGGTTCTGCTCCTTGTTGAGCTGCCTTTGTTCGCGCTTGGTCAGGTGACCATTGTGGGCGGCCATATCAGCTTTCTGCTGGTTCTCGATGTGCTGCTCTTGCCGTTCCACGTGCGCGGCCTGCCCCGGCGCCATAGTGCCGTTCTTGACGCCGTTGGCGATGCGGTCCTGCTGATTCTGTTCGCGTCCGTTAACTTCGTTAACGCGAGGATGGCCAGGATCGTACTGCCCCGGTCCCGCGCCGTTGCTGTCTTGGGTTTGAGCAGAGGCGGCGCCAAGAGACATGAGACCACCCACTGCCAGGACTAAGAGCGACTTCGTGATTGTTTTGTTCATGTGAAATTGAACCCTCGCATCGAAGTTTAGTTGCGAGTTCGTAACACCGCGAATTACAAAGGTGAACCTCCTTCGGAGGAGAACTTTAGATAGCACGCGGAACGTAACCGTCTACTGGTTACCAGAGTCACGGACGTATTCAGAGTGCGTGGTTGCGATTAGATCACGCGCCATCAGGCGTATAATTCTGCGGGCTGGGGGTGTTCATGAAACTTACTGACACGATCGCACTTGGTGTTAAAGAGCAAGGAAAACAGCAGAGTTCTCTCCGCAACACCCGAACAGTCCGTCTATGAGGCGATTGAGAAGATGGCGGCGGAGAGCGTGGGCGCGTTACTGGTTATTTCGCAGGGCAAACTTGTGGGCATCTTGTCGGAGCGTGATTATGCACGCAAGGTAATCCTGAAGGGCCATTCCTCGAAAGAGACTCGGGTCCGCGACATCATGACCTCGCCCGTCATCTTCGTGACTCCGAAGCACACTGTGGACGATTGCATGAACATCATGACCAAGGGCCACTTCCGCCATCTCCCGGTGCTGGGCGAGAATGACAAGGTAATGGGAGTGGTCTCACTGGGCGATCTGGTGAAGTGGATCGTCTCTGACCAGGCTCAGACCATTCACCAACTCGAGGGCTACATCACAGGAAGATATCCCGGATAACAAATAATAAGGAGGCGAGCCAAACGCGCGATTATTGCGTCGCAAAGAACGCGACCCGTTCGGTGCGCTTCGCTTACTCAGGGCAGGCTTATTCGCGTGGCTCGTCCAGATTCCTCACTGCGCAAATAACGCTTGTCCGGAATGACAATCAAGTGGAAGAGATAATCCAGTCGGCGGCTTCGCGCAAGGATCGGACGGTGGTTTCCGGAGGTGCAACGGCTTCCTCTCATCGTAACCATAATCGATCAGAATCGTCTTGCTACCCGCGGCATGGCCGGCATCGATGTCACGCCAGCGATCTCCCGACAAAAAACTGCGAGAGAGATCGATATTGTGCTTGCGCTGGGCCTCAAGCAAGAGTCCAGGCCGGGGCTTGCGGCATGCGCAACTATCCGCTTCGTCGTGATAACAGACGAAGATCTCATCGATTGGCAGAGAAGACTACCAGCACTTTATGGATGCCTTCGACGGACTCACGAGTCTGGGTGCCGCGCGCAACATCGGGCTGGTTGGTGATGACGAAGAGAGCGAATCCGTGCGCTTTGAGATCGCGCAAGGACGAGGCCACGTCAGGCAGAATTCGATTTCTTCCCGGCCGGATGGCGGAAATGGCTTTCCGTCACGAACGATTGCGCGATTGAGAACCCCATCGCGGTCGAGGAAAACCGCGGGGCGGAGTGTGGCTTCCGGCGCCGTCGATTCCCACTTGGTTTGCCGCTGCTTCACTGCGGGGTGTGAGACCAGGAGATGCCAAACGACGGCCTGGAATGCTTCTGTGTGGGGAGTGATGTGCGCCGGGTTGACCGTGGGAATAATGACGCAAACGTCCGCCACTTTGGCTGTGTGGCCGCCGTCGCGGCCGACAATACCCAGTATTTTCGCGCCTGCACACTTCGCGTATTGCAGAGCCGCCACCAGATTAGGGCTGACATTGTTTTCGAGATCGCCGCCACCGACCGAGAACACCAGCACTAAGATCGTCGGCGCGCAAGCGGCTGACTCGCAGCCAAGCCTCAAACACCGTACCCAACCTTCATCGTTCACGCGGGCCGTGAGTTCCGACACATTGTCCGTCGGTGCGTAAGCCTCAATGCCCGCGATCTTGCGGAAATCGTTCACGGCATGGGACGCATTGGCGGCGCCGCCACCGACGCCAAGGATGAATAACCGTCCGCCATGGGCACGAGTCTCAGCCAGCAACGAAGCAGCATTCTCGATGCTGGCAATATCGAAGTGGTCGATTACGTCTTTGGCTTCCGCCAGGAACTGTTGCGCGAAATTTCTCTCCGTCTTCATAGTTACGATTCTCGATTTAATTCCTGGGCGGCGAGGAACTCGGCCATCTCCCGCAATCCTGCCGGCGAACCGATCTCGTAAAACCGCTCGTGCACTTCAAATGCGGCAAGCTGATTGCGTTGCAACAGATCCGCGTACACCTCGGCAAGATCGTGGGCCTGGCCCGCAGAAACTATCTTGAAAGGCTTTGGCGCGAAATACTCCCAGTCCATAATCGATATAACGCATGCGCGAAGTACGGTTGTCTTGCTATACGCGAGAATTCTTCCGGCGTCGAACTCGACGTTGCTAGTATCCCACTTCCCTTCGTTGCGGAAGATCGTCATCATTCCCAACGCGCTTGCGGACTTGAACTTCCGCGCGACGGCGGAATAGTCGCAAGGAAGATACGAATCGCCGTACATCACAAAGAA
Source organism: uncultured Acidobacteriaceae bacterium (assembly GCA_963702775.1). Lineage (GTDB taxonomy): Bacteria > Acidobacteriota > Terriglobia > Terriglobales > Acidobacteriaceae > Sulfotelmatobacter. The sequence continues at coordinate 1,161,931 of CAVPDX010000004.1, read as the reverse complement.
GGAATTCCCAGCTTGGGCAAAGCTTTTCTGATTGCCCCAGCCGTGCCCAGCAAGGCTGGACCATCGAATGAGTAGTCTACCTGAAGGCCCAGGGCAGTACCCTCGCTGATTGCATTTTGGATCATCGCGCCGAGATGGCCCACGCAAAGCACCACGCTGCGAATGCCCTTCGAATGCAGCAAGCGCAGTTGATGGACTGCGAAAGGCAAACCGTTGACTTCCAGCAGCGACTTCGGGATAGTTGCGTGATAGGCCGCAAACGGGTAGCGAGTCCACCGGCCAGAATCGCAACCGTCAACACTGGACGCTCCGTCAATTGCGAACGGCACTGCGCACGAAACATCCTTGAATCATATGCGAAGCATCTCTCGCGGGTCGAGGGCAAGTCGCAGCGGGCAGCGGTTCAATATGACCACCACTCCCGCATTGCGGACCGCTGCTCACTCCACCTCAAAATCAACCGTGCGGGTCTTGCTGAAATTGTTCATCGAATCGACGGCCCGCAACTTCATGGAATAAGAACCCGGGCCAAGCGTAGCAACCGGCAGCTTGAGTCCCAGCGCAATGACGGGTCGCCAGCTTTCCCCTTGGGAGTCCTGTCTCCGATGTGGATATTTCTCCTGGCCACTTCTACGGTCCACAATGATTAGCTCATAGGCGACTTCGGGAGGGTTCGGATTCTTCAGGAGCGGTTCGTAGACCTCCGCGTAAATGGCGGCAGTGTCGGTCTTCTTGAAATGATTGGACGCGGAGGGTGAAACCTGTACCCCCTGTACCAACAAAGGAGTCCTGTCTTCCAGCAGCTGGCTATCGATATCCGTGGTAATGTCAGCGGCGCGGCGGAGGTCGTTGCTGAGAGCAACACCGCTAATGCTGAACTCCTGACCACGGTAGTGTCGATCAAGAGCGGCATTTCGACCTTGCCAAAGCTCTCATTGCCGGAACTGAACACGACCTTCAATTTGTACTCGCCGGAGGCGATGCCAAACTGGTTTTCGTAGTGGTACGGATGTTTCTGGAATTCTTCGACGTGTTTCTTGTCCTCAAAGTCTAAACTCACGGTATCGCTGAAACGTGCGGCAATCGAAGCATCCGGCTTGTATGCGATGCCTAAGATGTTGAGGACCGCGTGCTGCTTCCCTTTCACTTTCTCGAACTTGAGCGCATCGGAGGGAATGTCGACGGCCAAATGGACTTGGGCAATATCGGGCGAAGTGTAGAAGAAAGGAGCCTGCATCAATGCGTTGACACTGTCCTGCATCTCGCCACCGGCGCGGATTTCCAGATCCTTCTCTACCGGATTGCCGGCCAGCAGGTCCACCGGCTTGGAGTTGCAATAGCCGCTGCGGGACCGGACCGAGGTTCCTCCACGCTCGACCTTGACCTTCAAGGTGTGGCAGCTTCCCTCGGATGATACCGCCGGCTTATAACCGAGAAGGTAATACTGATTTGAATCCTTGGCGATCCGTTCCAGTCCGCCCAACAAATCGTTGGTATTGAGGATGACAAAGCCACCCGTGCCCTCGGCAAGCTGATAAAGAACCTGCTGGTTGTCTGACGCGCTGGGAGGAAATGACGGAACGATCTGCCTGGGCTGATTGAAGGTGACGATGCCATTGTAAGGCCCCGTTCCCCCGCCGCCACCACTCCCACCAGTCCTGCCGCCGCCGCCTCCAGTAGTTCCCCCGCCACCACCGCGGCCGCCGCCGCCCCCTCCACCGCCGCCACCGCCCCCGCCTCCACCATGACCTCCTCCGCCTCCGCCGCCATGTTGGGCGGGAAGCGCCACAGCCGGTTCAGCAAAGGCAGCAAGCCGCAAACCTGGCGGACGAGAGTGCTGGCTTGAATAGTGAAACGCAGCCGGGACCAGTGATCTGGACGCGTAAGGTATCGAAGGCACCGACAGACGGTTCTGTAGGCCCGGTATGTCTGGAACGGTCAAACCGCGGACATCGATGGGATAAATAGCTACATTCGATTTGTTGCAGGTATCGATGACGACTGTTACTTCGGGCTCATATTCCATGGTCAATGGAAACCCAGAGGTCAACATCACCAGCGTCTTGCGTCCCGGAACTGTGGAGAGGCCCTTCGCCAAGCTTCGAAGAGCAAGCAACACACTGTGGATGCCGAAGTCAGCTTCTGCATTCGCCAGCGACGGCGCCGCGGGTAGAGGTCCCATGGATGCAACCATGACCGGCGGTGCATTGGGCGAAACATTGGATCCTTTTATGCCCATCACCACTTGTCTCAACCGCTGGGCATCGGCGGTAAAGTTTTGCGAGATCGCGTACGTTGCCGTCGAAATCGGCGATAGCGATCAACCGGCCCGGTCCGGCATTCGCATCAATAAATTTGGCCGCCGCATCCCTGGCTTTGGCCTGATCGCCAAAATCCATCGTGGAATTGTCGAAAAAACAGGACCATGTAGCGTGGCTGCTGCGTTAGTGGAACCAGTGCTCTCCTCAAATGAGAAGCTGGTAATCGGCTGCTCCTTGCCGTCTTCCCAAACTTTGAAATCCGTCTGGGTGAGATCGCGAACGTAATTCCCTTTTTTGTCGGTTACCACGCTGTCCACGAGAACCAGACGGGTCTCGCTCCGGATCACCTCTGGAATGTCGGCCGCACCTGCGGACGGCTGATTGCGGCTGCTGGGCGTGCGCACTCTGGGCATCCAGAGCCTAGCTATCGAGTGATAACCAGCAGCTGGCCAAAAGCAACGAGCCCAATAGAAGAACCAGCCGTCGATCGCGCATATTCACCTCCCGTGGCGCCTCTGTTAACGAATCTCAACGGTTCCATTTTCGGACGTCAATTGTCCTTCCGCGTCCCTTACCACCAGCCGGACCAGATAGCTCCCGGGTCTTACGTTGAAGCTGGTCTTGAGCGTAATGCCAGCGGCGAGCTTGTGTTCCAGTGTGTCATCCTTCCAATTCATGGTTACAACCTTCTGCATTCCCTGAATGAAGTTGCCGTTACGATTAAATAAAGCAGACACGCAGGTCAAAACGTTATTGTTTCGGCCTTCGACTTTTTGAAAGTGGAGATGCTGCACGTCCACATGAGCGAGGACGACGAGCTTAGCGTCCTCGTCGCTGGCTTTGAAAAACTGCGTGTGCAATTTGACGGGAAGATTGTGTAGCTCTTCCTGAGAGTACATGGCTTCTTCGATTTCCTGTTTGGCCTGCTCGTCTGGATTGGCGCAAGCTCTTCGGCGCGTAATAGCCGCGGCGGGCTTGCAGTGTGAACTTCTGCGCGCTCTTTAATTGTGACCTTCAAATTATGGAAGCTGCCGTCGAGCTTGAGATTTTGCGGAACGAACCCCAGAACGTAGGAATATTCCGGAGTGTCGGCGACGCGCCGGAAACCTTCATTGAAATCGTTATTGTTGTGAAAGAAAACCCCGCCGGTACCGTCGGCTAAGGCAGCGAGTAAATCGTCCTGAGCAGCGGCCGCCGCAATTTCCATCAACGTTTTGCTGGTAGAAACGGAGCTGTTATACGAGCTGTCTCCAGGTATGACCGGAGGCTGATGACTGGCATCTCCGTAAGGGATGATGACGTATAAGCCGCGAGCATCCAGCGCGTTAATGACGACCTGCGAGCGCACCGCATGATCGATAATGTCTGAGTATTCATAGTCGAGATCTGGAGTGATAAACCCGGGAGAAACGACGACGATGCTTCTCTGGCCGGGCATCCGCGAAACGCTGTGGACTACATCCTTCAGAGTGAGCAGTGAGACGCGGCTTTCGTGCTCACCAGCACTCAAGATTCCCATAACTAGGGTGTTTACGAGGGCTCCGGGATTCCCCTGCGGCACGATGTTGTACCCTAGGGCTGTAACGGGTCCACATTCGCTCGCCTCCTCGATGGCAACCTTGGTCGCCTCATTATCTTGCTTGTTGACGATCAGATCGGCCTGGTAGTAGCTGATCTCGGGGCATTGCTGTTTGAAAACAGGAGAATTTATCGGCCGTGGCCGCAACTGGAGGAGGGTTTCGTGGAGCTTGGCGCGGTCGTCAGTAAAGTCCAGTGTTGTAACGCCGGATGTAGTGAAAATGGCGGCACGATCGGTGGGCCGCAACGTGCCGAAGTGGCGTTCCGCCGCTTCCTGTACGTGCGCAAGGTCGCCGAATACCAGGTGCACATCGTCGAACAAGTAAGCCACAAAACGCTCGGGCGCAGATGGCGCGCTCCCAGTAGTGGAAGAAGCACCGCTGGAAGGAGTAGTGCCCGAGTTCTCGACAGATGTTTGGCGGGCTCTCGCAGCCAGCGTTCCAGGCTGTTCGACTTCGAAGTGGGTAATTAGCTGCGGCTTGCCCTTGTCGAAAACGTGAAAGTCCTCCTGGCGCAGGTTACCGACGGCGTGTCCCTGGGAGTCACGTACCACTACCGTGCACCACCACCAGCTTCACGTTCACTTTGAATGTGGCGGGCTCATCGTGAGTGGCAATCTCCGCTGCGGTCTGCTTGGTTTCGGGCTGCAAGGCGGGGCTTGAAGCAGAAGTCTGCGGCGAACTTTGAGTAAGTGCAGGGGTCGGGCAAACGAAAAACCAGATCACCCACAACAGACAACAGAGCAACAAGCCCTCGGTGGAGAAAACCATTCTTGACCCACCGGAAGGCGTTACTAGCCGCCCAGCTTCCGGAGAGCTCCGCATAAAACTCCCGCAATCGACGGGGAGGGCAGGGCGTCCCGCAGTCGATATATCCCAGAAGTCGGGATTCCCCATCAAATTCAAGCTGCCGAACAGTCTACACCCGTCACAAGGACCCTGCGATATGTTATGCGCAAGACTCTTGTGGTCGCAGAGCCTCTTCGTTGGATTTCATAGCCCAGGCAGACCGATTGACGACAAATGATTCCGCGCTAGCTCGGAGCACGGGTAGTTGGTTATAAACCAAAGATTATAGATCGTTGATTATAGATTGTTGATTATTGATCGTTGACTATGGATCGCTGACTATAGACGGCGGACTATGAAACTCGATTGGAGCGAAGGCGCCCTGGCGGAAGGCCTGCGTTTGTACCACGCGGGTGAGTTTTTTGCTGCCCACGAGGCCTGGGAAAGCGTGTGGCTGTCCTCTGCTGAACCGGAGAAGACATTTCTGCAGGGTCTGATCCAGGTAACTGCCGCGTTCCATCACCTGCAAGGCAACAACCCACTGGGAGCCATGCTCCTGTTGCAAGGGGCGCTGCGGCGGCTCGAGCGCTATCCCCCAGACTTTGGAGGAATATCGGTTGCGGCGCTGTGCCACGACATACGCGAGTGCCTGAAGACTCTCGAAGCGGGCGAACCCGCCCCCCAGATGCTTTCTCCGCAGATACGTCGAAGCTAGCCCGTGAGACTCCCCCCTTGAGTAACCCTAAAAATGGTGAAGCCCTCACATCGACATGTGACCGCTATCACCGACTCGTAACTCTACTACCTGCGATAAATTTTGTTAGACCCCGGGCTGCTGCCGGGCGAGAAAGAACGTCGGAACCGCAGGTAACGCGTGGAGAGGTAGAAAAACCGGGCGTCGTACATTCATTTTCATTATTATTTCTTAGTCTCATCTGCAGGCATCGGCGCACTGCCCGGTTTCGTTTCTCAGTTTCCTCCCGCCTCCCGCGAGTCCGCGTATAGAACACAAATCAGGTTCGCGAAGGTATCTCCCGCTCGCGACGATGCGGGATAGTACCGCGCGCAGGAAGGTGCCCCTATGTCCAAGCATCCGACTATCGCCGAGCATCTAGAAGCCAGCAGAGTATCCCGCAGAAATTTCCTCCAGTTGTGCAGCGTGCTGATGGTTACCGCGCCGGCGGGATTGGCGCTTACCAGCAAGCGGTCGGTCTTCGAGTTGGCGGCGGCAATTGGCAAGACGAGACGGCCGTCGGTGATTTGGTTGCATTTCCAGGACTGCACGGGATGCACCGAAACACTGCTGCGCACCTCCGCTCCCGATGTTGCTCACTTGATCCTCGATGTGATCTCTCTCGACTACCACGAGACCTTGATGGCTGCCTCCGGGGCGCAAGCCGAAGCGGCGTTGCACTCTGCCATGGCCGACAACGCCGGCAAGTATGTGCTGGTAGTGGAAGGGGCCATTCCCATGAAAGACGGGGGCGTCTACATGGAGATGAACAGTAAACCAGCGGTTCAGGTGCTGAAAGAAGTTGCGGCCCAAGCGGCCGCAGTCATCGCCATTGGCTCCTGCGCCTCGTGGGGCGGCGTGCCTTCGGCCGAGCCAAATCCCACGGGTGCGGTAGGGGTTGATTCCATCATTACCGATAAACCAGTCATCAATCTCCCGGGCTGCCCGCCCAATCCCTACAACTTGATAGGAGTGGTTCTGGAGTACGTCACCATGGGCAAGCTGCCGGCTCTGGATGAGATTGGACGCCCGAAGTTCGCCTACGACCGTGTGATTCACGAGAATTGCCCGAGGCGCGCACACTTTGACGCGGGCCGGTTTGCAACCGCGTTCGGCGACGAAGGCCACCGCAAGGGCTGGTGCCTGTACAAGCTCGGCTGTAAGGGCCCAATGACTCATGCCGCCTGCTCCACGCGCCAGTTCAATGAGATTCCCAATTGTTGGCCCATCGGCGCCGGAATTCCCTGCATGGGCTGCACCGAAAAAAACGTGATTTGGAAAATGGCTACCTTCGAAACTGTCCCTATTCACCTGGCAACTCCGCCCGATACTTACCCGCCGATTTACAGCTCCATCGGTGGAGTTACGGTAAGCGCGGCGGCATTGGTTGGCGCGGTTGCAGGCGCGGTCGGTGGCGCTACCTACGTCTACTCTCAGCGTTTCCAGAGCAGTCAAGAGGCCGGTGCGGAACGAATGGAAGGTGATCGCGTCGGGAAACAACTTGACGAGAAAGAGGGCTGATGTGGCTATCACTCGGCGAGAACTGATCACGAACATCGCCAAGGCCGGAGTTCCGGTGGCCGTGGCCATGACCTCCGGCGCCGGAACGCTGCAGGCCGAGGAAGCTGCCAGTTCCTAGCGCTCCGGTTGGACTGCTCTATGACGCCAGCCTCTGCATCGGTTGCAAAGCTTGCGAGGCAGCCTGTAACGAGGCGAATGACACTCCGGCCGACACCAGAGGCGACGGACTCCACCAGGCACCCACGGACCTGAACGTCTTCACTCGCAATATCATCAAGCTTTACAAACCCGAAGATGGCTCTCCTTCATCTTTTGTGAAGCGCCAGTGCATGCAGTGTTTCGATCCGGGTTGCGCTGCCGGCTGTCCCTTTGAAGCGCTGTATAAAGATCCGGATACGGGCGTGATTCGATGGGACGGAATTAAGTGCATTGGGTGCCGTTATTGCACGATCACCTGCCCCTATTCGGTGCCGCGTTTCCAGTGGGTGGGAATCAATCCGGTCATTACCAAGTGTGAGCTATGCAGCCACCGGCTGGCGAAAGGCCTGAAGCCGGGATGCACCAGCGTATGTCCCGCGGGCGCCGTAATCTTTGGGCCGCGCACGGCGTTGCTGCTCGAAGCCAAGCGGAGAATTAAGAACCATCCTGGCCGTTACTACCAGGATCGCGTGTACGGGGAAACGGACAACGGCGGCACGCAATGTCTGTACCTGTCGCGCGTCCCCTTCGAAAAACTTGGACTGCCTGAGCTGGGCTCAGAGTCGGTGCCCTCCAAAACTCTGCGCTGGCAGAAACGCATTTATTCCTACTTCGCGTTGCCGGCGCTTTTGTATGTCGGGTTGGTGACGGTGATTCGCAAGAACCTGAAGGGCCACGAGCAGGAAGCGGAAGAAGTCCAAAAAGAAACGGGTCTGAGGGCGCAACTCTGAGGATCGCAAATATGAGCAGCACAACCATAAACACTGTGCCGATCAAAACTATAAATGCGCCGGCCGCTAAGACTCGCTGGGAGCGGGCGGTTCCGGTATACGGGTTCTCGGTGGTGAATCCGTTCTTTCTCCTGCTGGTTGCTCTGGCGCTGCTGGCGGTTGTGTTAACCCTTTACCGCGAAGTGGTTGGGCTGGGCCCGGTCTCCGGCATGAACGATAAGTTTGGCTGGGGGATATGGAAGACGTTCAACGTGGTAGTGCTGACGGCGTGGGGTTCGGGAGCTTTCTCGGTGGGGATCGCCGCCTGGGTATTTGGCCGCAAGCGGCTGCATTCGCTGATGCGGATGGCGCTGCTGACCAGCTTTCTAGCCTACGCCTGCGGTCTCTGCCTGCTGGGCGTCGATGTCGGCCGTCCCTGGAACTTCTATTGGGTCCTCTTCCCGTGGAATTGGAACGTGCACTCTCCGATGGCGGAAGTTGCCATCTGCATGTCGGTTTACGCTTTAGTGCCCTTGTTCATCGAAAATATTCCCCCGGTGCTCGAACGGCTATGGTACTTCGACTCCCGCCTGCGTCCAGGCGTGGAGCGAGTGGAACGCGGCCTTTACAAGTTATTCCCCTTCGTCATTGCATTGGCCTACCTGTTGCCGGGCATGCACCAGTCGTCGCTGGGTGCGTTGATGCTGCTGGCCGGTGACCGAGTCCATCCCCTGTGGCAGACACCGTTGCTGCCCTTGCTGTACCTGGGCGCGGCATGCTTCATGTCATTTGGGTGCGTGGCGGGAACCACTATGCTCTGTTGCCTGGTTTGGAAACGGGCCATGGATATGGAAGTTCTCGAAGAAGCAGCCCGCATCACGACGTATCTGATTTTCGGCTGGCTCGCGGTTCGCCTGTTCGCGGTCCTGCTCCGCGGAGCGCTGCTGACCGCCCTCCGCTTCGACCGCTTCGCCGGCATATTCTGGACGGAAACATTCCTGATTGCTTACGGCGGCTGGCTGCTGTGGCAATCCCTCAAGAGCCACAACCTGCAAACCATGTTCATGGGCTACACCATCAGTTCTGCGGGTGGAATGCTCTATCGCTTTAGCCCCACGACCTTGGCCTACATGCCCGGTCCCAAGGCAGAATATTTTCCATCGGCCATCGAACTGCTGGTGGCGATTGGTTTCGTGACCATAGGCGTCGCGGCGTTTCTCGTCGCGGTGAAGCTCTTTGCCATTCTTCCGGCTCCGGCCCAGGATTGGCGCGACCTGGCGAGCTACTTCAAAGCCCGCAAACCATTCGTCCGCTGGACGAAGTATTTCAACTTTGGATTTTTTGGCGACCAACTACCCACAGATTCTGACTAACAGCAGGTAATATGGCAAAACGAATCACCATCGACCCCATCACCCGAATTGAAGGCCACCTTCGCATCGACGTCGAAGTCGACAATAATGCGGTCAGCAACGCATGGGCTTCTTGCACCATGTGGCGCGGCATCGAAAACATTCTCCGCAGCCGCGACCCACGCGACGCCTGGCTATTCACCCAGCGTTTCTGCGGGGTGTGCACCACGGTGCATGCCATGGCCAGCGTGCGCTCGGTCGAAGACGCCTTGAACGTCGAAGTGCCGCGCAACGCGCAGTACATCCGTAATCTCATCCTGATTGCCCATGCGTTGCACGACCACATCGTCCACTTCTATCAACTGTCGGCGCTGGACTGGGTCGATGTTCTGCAGATTCCCAAGGCCGATCCGGTAGCAACCGCCAAGTTGGCGGAGAACCTCTCGCCTTGGACGCGCAACTCGAAAACTGAGTTCAAAGCAGCGCAGGACCGCGTGAAAGCTGTCGCCGCCAGCGGTCAGCTCGGAATCTTTATGAATGGATACTGGGGCCATCCCGCGATGAAGCTCTCCCCGGAAGTGAACCTGCTGGCCTTCACGCATTACATCCAGGCACTGGAGTATCAGCGCAAAGCTCTGCAGGTGGTCGGAATCCTCGGTGGAAAGACCCCGCACATCCAGAATCTGACGGTCGGAGGCGTATCCAACGCCATCGACCTGGACAGCGTCAGCGCGCTCGACATGGACAAGTTGGAAATGATCCGCGTGCTGCTGAATGAGGTCGTGCGGTTCGTCAACGAAGTCTACTTCGTCGACGTCTGCGCCGTTGCCGCCATGTACCCGGAGTGGTTCAAGATCGGCAAGGGCGTGAACAACTATCTAGCGGTCCCCGATCTCCCCCTCGACGCAGGGACCTATGAACTACCCGGTGGGTACATTCTGAATGGGAACATCGCGGGCGTGCATGCATTCAAGACCGCATCGGACAAGGATTTCCGTGATGGCGTCAGTGAAGATGTGGCGCACGCTTACTATCACGGCGACAAGCCTCTTCATCCCTGGAAGGGAGTGACCGATCCCGATTTCACTGGTTGGAACGAAGAGCAGAAATATTCCTGGGTCAAAGCGCCGCGCTTCAATGGTCAGCCCATGCAGGTGGGCCCGCTGGCGCAAGTGCTCGTCGGGTACGCTCAAGGCCATCCACTGACTCGCAAGTATGCCGGTAAGGCGATCGAAACAATCGGTACCGTCGGCAAGATTCAGGTGACTCCCGGCATGTTGGAATCAACTCTGGGCCGCCATGGCGCGCGCGCAATTCGCTGCGCCATGCTAGGAGAAGTGGCGCAGAAGCACCTGCAATTGCTGATCGATAACGTTGGCAAGGGCGACTACGAGGTCTATAACGCGCCGGTGTTCCCTTCGCACGAAGTGGAAGGCGTTGGAACCCATGAGGCCCCGCGCGGCACGTTATCGCACTGGGTCGTGATAAAGGACGCGAAGATCAAGAACTATCAGGCGGTTGTGCCTTCGACTTGGAATGCCAGCCCGCGCGACGCCTCTGGCGCGCAGGGTCCTTACGAAGCGTCGCTGCTGCACACTCCGCTAGCAAGGCCTGAGGAACCGCTGGAAGTCTTGCGCACTGTGCACTCCTTCGATCCTTGTATGGCCTGCGCCTGCCACACCTTCGATCCGTCAGGCCGGCAGATTGCCAACGTGAAGGTGCTGTAACAAGGTAGAGCTGTCATGAAAAAAGTGTTGATCGGCGGGATCGGCAATGTATTGCTCGGCGATGACGGCGTCGGCCCGTACGTAGCACGCCTTCTGGACGCACGCTATGAATTCGAAGATAGCGTCGAAATCCTGGACCTAGGGACTCCAGCCCTTGACCTGATCGATCAACTTAGCTCGCACGACGCCGTCATTTTTGTCGACTCCATCGATATCCAAGCGGCCTCGGGAACAGTCGCACACTACCGCAAAGCGGACATCATGCGGAACTGTCCCGCCGTGCGCATGGATCCGCACTCACCGGCGCTGGTCGACGCGCTGCTTAGCGCCGAGCTGTTCGGAGTCACGCCTGCCGATGTGCTCCTCGTAGGTATTAAGGCCGAGTCTTTGGATGTGGGCTGCAGCTTGAGCAAGCCTGTGGAAGCATCGTTGGATCAGGTGATCGCCGAAGTGTTGATCGAGTTGGATCGACTGGGGGTCAAGCATCGACGACGCGAGCCTCCTGCCGATCTCGGCATTTGGTGGGCAACTGACGCGATGGATTCGTCGGCGGCGACGTAGACCTCTTTCTCACGCCTTCAGCCACACGACTGGAAAAGCGTGGCCGAGTTTACGGAAGTCAGAATCGCTGGTCACCAAGGTAGCCTTGTGTTCGATCGCGAGTGCCGCCGCAAAGCTGTCCACGTAGTAGAGCTTATACTTGGCCTTTAAGTCTGCGGCTCGGAGTGCCCTCTGCGGTGTTGCGTCCAGCATCTCAATCGGTAGTGGACCCACGGCCTGCACAGCAGCGAGTGCAGTTTCCAGCCCGAAGTCGCGGAGGATTCTGCCGTACACCTCTCCGTAATTCACTGCCGACATCAGCACCTTTGCGCGTCCACGCCTGGCTTCCGCCAGAAGCAGCTCGACCTTTGGAGCGCCCGGTTTATCCCGCAAAAAAACGAACAGCGCGCTGGCGTCGAAGACGTACGTCTTCATTTATCGTGTTCACCCTCTTCGCGATGTTCCTTCTCCCAGTTAGCCAGCAAATCTGGCCCGTGCGCCAGCATGCCCCGGACGCGGCTGATATATTCGTCGGTTATGGGCTGCAGCACAATGCGGCCGAATTGGTCTTCAAGAATCTTAACCTTGGTTCCCGCTTCAATTTTATGTTTGCGGCGAAGCTCCGCCGGAATCACAAGTTGGCCTTTGGACGTAACTGTAGCACTCATCTCTGACATGCCTTACATCATAACATAGGTAAGACTGTCTATTAATAAGTTGGAAGGCTCGCGGTCTCGGGCACCAGCGACTTATAGGCATGCCGCCGATGCGCCAGCCAGGTCATCCACTCGTGCAAACCGTTGCCGGTCAGGCAGGATACCTTCACGATCTCCATCCCCGGATGAACTTTGCGGGCGTTCTCTGCGGCCTCGCTGATCTCAAACGGAACATAGGGAAGCAGATCAATTTTGCTCAGCACCAGCAAGTCGGACTTGAAGAAATATGGAAGGATATTTCAACGGCTTATCTTCGCCCTCAGTGACGCTCAACACCACGACCTTGGCTGCCTCGCCGAGATCGTAGCTGGCGGGGCAAACCAGGTTGCCCACGTTTTCGATCAGCAGATAGATCCAGGTCTTCGAGGTTCCAATCCGCCAAGTGGCGTTCGATCATGCGAGCATCCAGATGGCAAGTGCCGCCGGTCGTGATTTGCTTCACGGGGAAGCCAAATCGCTTCAGCCGATTCGCATCATTTTCGGTCTGGATGTCGCCCGTCAACACCGCGACTCGATCGTGCCGGGGCAGGCTTTCGAGAGTTCGCTCAAGCAGACTGGTTTTGCCGGACCCGGGAGAACTGATGATGTTCAGGCACAGATATTCCGTTTCCTGAAACTGGGCACGCAAAGCGGCCGCGATGCGGTCGTTCTCACTCAGTACTTTTCGCTCCAACGGCACTCGGTCCATATTCTTCCACCTCCAGATAGGCTAATTCCAGCTCATCTCCGCTGATGCATGTGGTTTCCAGGCTCGCGCATTGCGGACATTGAGAGTCGTATTCATGGACAACGAACTCCTGTCCACAGGCCTGACAAAGATGGCGGCGCGGACAAAACTTCGATCTCCAGTGCGAGCGATTCCAGATCAGTCTCATGAACCATCGCTTCAAAACAGAAGCGCAACGCATCCTGATCGATGGCCGCCAATTCGCCAATCCGCACGCCAACTTTGCACGGATAGCTTCCCGGATAGCGCAACATCTCGGTTCTCACCGCTTCCAGCACCGAATTCGCAATTCCCATCTCGTGCATAGTCTCTCAGCAGATACGGGGCAGTTGATCACCCGAAAGCATGTCTACAATGCGGGTCGTACCGAGCGGGGTTCGCATGATTACCAAACCCGCGTGCGCGTCCTTTACCGTGCCAATCATCTGCGCCTCTGCTCCCCGTGGATGCTGCCTCATCGCCTGCAGCACAGCATCGGCAGCGTGCGGCGCTACGATCGCGATCAGTTTGCCTTCGTTCGCCACATATAAAGGGTCGAGCCCCAACAACTCGCACGCGCCGCGAACCTGTTCGTGAATCGGCAGCGAACTTTCATCCAGTTCGATGCCAACCCGCGACTGCTGCGCGATTTCGTTCAGCGTGCTGGAGATGCCACCTCGGGTCGGATCGCGCATGCAGCGAATTTCGTGAGTGACGCCAAGCATTGCAGCCGTCAGCGTGTGCAAGGCGGCGCTGTCGCTTTGAATTTGGGTCTCAAATTCCAATCCCTCGCGCTGCGCCAGGATCGCAATGCCGTGATCTCCGATCGAACCGCTAAGGAGCACTTTATCGCCGGGACGGGCACGGTCGGCAGAAAGATCGACTCCGTCCGCCACAATTCCAATTCCAGTGGTGTTGATGAAAAGCCCGTCGCCCTTGCCTCTCTCGACGACCTTGGTATCGCCAGTAACAATCTGCACGCCGGCTTGCTGCCGCTGCCCGCTGCAGTGAATTCACCATGCGCCGAAGTTCCTCCATCGAGAAGCCTTCTTCGATGATGAAGGCAGAGCTCAAGAAAAGCGGGGTTGCTCCGCCCATTGCCAAATCGTTTACCGTGCCATGAACCGCGAGAGAACCGATATCTCCGCCCGGAAAGAAACAGGGGCTTGACTACGAACGAATCGGTGGTAATTGCCAAGCGCTGGCCATTCACATTGACGATCGCCTGATCATCAAGATGCGCCAGCACCGGATTCTGGAAAGACAGGCAGAAAGAGATCGCGGATTAATGCGGCGCTCAGTTTGCCACCGGAACCATGTCCCAGGAGGATTGTGTCTTTGGGCGCGACCGGCGCGGGGCAACTGAAATCGAAATTCATTTTGACGCTGGTTTTCGTTGACACGCCCGCTCTCCTAACTTGCAACCGCATGGCGCCGGTAGTGATAGTAGGCCGCGCACGCCCCTTCATTCGAGACCATCGGCGCTCCCAGTGGATTTTCCGGCGTGCAGCGCATGCCAAACGCGGGGCAATCGGTCGGCTTTTTCAATCCCTGCAAAACCTGCGCGCTGATGCACTCAGCAGGTTCGTCAACCGTAATTTCTCCGAGATTAAACACCCGGTCGGCGTCATAAGCGGCGTATTCCTTGCGCAGACGCAAGCCACTCTGCGGAATCGGGCCGATGCCGCGCCACTTTTGGTCTGCGACTTCGAACACCTCGGCCATGATCTGTTGTGCCGGCAAGTTCCCCCGGTAGCTCACCGATCTCACGTACTGATTTTCGAGTCGCGCCTCTCCCGCTTCGAGTTGCCGAATCAGCATTAGGACTGATTCCAGAATATCTACCGGTTCAAATCCTCCGACCACGATCGGCACGTGAAAATCGCGCACCAGATCCTCGTAGTCCTTGCATCCAACGACAGTGCAGACATGGCCCGGCGCGATGAAGCCCTGCACCCGGTTCGCCGGAGAGACCATCAACGCGCGAATGGCTGGGGGGACCAACACGTGCGACACCAGCATGGAGAAGTTAGCGATACCCTCACGCTTGGCCAGCCAAGCCGCCATCGCATTTGCGGGAGCGGTAGTTTCGAAGCCGATCGCCAGAAACACGACTTTACGATCGGGATTCGAGCGGGCGATCTTCACTGCCTCCGTCGGAGAGTACGCGATGCGAACATCCGCCCCCTGAGCTTTTGCGCTGAGCAGATCCGAATGGGATCCCGGCACGCGCAGCATATCCCCGTAGGAAACCAGGGTAACATCGGGCTGCAGGGCTATCTTGATAGCTTTGTCTACGGTTTCGAGCGGCGTGACGCAGACGGGACATCCCGGGCCATGCACCAGTTCGATACTGCGCGGAAGCAGTTCGTCGATGCCGTAGCGCATGATGGTGTGGGTTTGCCCGCCGCAGATTTCCATCAGCACCCAGGGCCGGGTCGTACATTGGACGATCTCCGCCGCCACGGCGCGAGCAATCCGCTGGTCGCGGTATTCGTCGATGTATTTCATAGAGTGGTCCGCGGCGCGAATCCACGGGAGATTACTGTTCCGCCGGCGGCAACTCCCCTTCCAGCGCCCCCATCTCTTGCAGAAGCTGGTATGTGCGCTCGGCTTCCGCCGAGTCGACCTGGCTTATGGCGAAACCAACATGGACCATCACATAGTCGCCCTGCTGCGCCTCCGGGACAAAAACCAGGGATACCTGGCGGACGATCCCGCCGAACTGCACACGGGCCGCCCGCATGTCACCTATCTCTTGAATCTCAAGAATTTTCCCTGGTATTGCAAGGCACACGACTGACTCTCCCTGCTCAGTACAACATCGGCCATTATAGCGATCTGTGACGGGCGACACATCCCAGAGTGATGAGCAGCACACAGCAGAGAGCATCGAGATTCCTGCGGCAAGCAAACTTGATCGTGGCGACGGGACAGAATAGTCTTGGCATGGGCGAACGTCGCGACTTTGCCCTGTCAGTGTGATCGCTCATGGAACGTATGCTCATCGTCGGTTATGGCAATCGTCTTCGCTCCGACGACGGTTTAGGTGTTTTGGCAGCCGAACAACTGTTGCGGGCAGGTCCTGTAGAGGGCACTGAGATTCTCGCCTGCCGGCAGTTGACGCCCGAATTTGCCGAGAGCATAAGTCAGGTAGAAACAGTGCTCTTCATCGACGCCAGCCGGGGGGGACAGCCGGGAGAGATTCGTTGCAAACAGGTGAACCCGCAGCCGTCGGAATTTCTGTTTGCCCACCAACTGACGCCTCAGACGCTTTTGTCCCTATGTTGTGAACTCTACGGAGTATGTCCCCAAGCCTTCGAAATCTCTATATGCGGCGAGTGTTTTGAGTTGGGAGACCAGTTATCTGCCAAAGCGGCAGCAGCATTACCCAACCTCGTCGAATTTGCGAAGAATTTTTCCTGCAGACCTTCTGAAACCAGCCGTCACAGTTCGTAATCAGACCCAGTAGCATTAAGGCCACAGAGAGCCGGTTGTCAGCGAACAACCCTCGGGCTTAGCCTATCCAGAGGAGTAACCTATGAGCACTGTTGAAGCCAGCCTTCCCGCCGAAATTCTCGACATCAGTCCCTATGCTCCCACCCGATCCACTGTTACCGGAGCGCCACTCAGCCCCGAAGAATTGCGTAAGACAGAAGCTTATTGGCGCACCTGCAATTACCTCAGCCTGGGCATGATTTATCTGCAGGAGAACCCGCTGCTGGCGGAGCCGCTGAGGCCTGAGCACATCAAGAACCGGCTGCTCGGCCACTGGGGATCCAGTCCCGGAGCTTTCCTTCATTTACGTTCACCTGAACCGGCTGATTAAGAAGTACGACCTCGACATGATTTTTCTCGCCGGCCCGGGGCATGGCGCACCGGGCGTCCTCGGTACAACTTACCTTGAGGGAACGTACTCGGAGATCTATCCAGAGAAAGAGTCAGGACGTCGAGGGTTTACATGAGTTCTTCAAGCAGTTCTCCTTCCCCGGAGGGATCGGCAGCCACTGCACTCCGGAAACGCCTGGATCGATTCATGAGGGCGGAGAACTTGGATATGTCCTCTCGCACGCTTGTGGCGCAGCTTTCGACAATCCTGACCTGATCGTGGCCGCGGTAGTGGGAGACGGCGAGTCTGAAACCGGGCCGCTGGCAACTTCGTGGCACATCAATAAATTCCTAAACCCCGTGCGCGACGGCGCCGTTCTACCCATTCTCCATCTGAACGGATACAAGATCGACAACCCAACTCTGCCGGCGCGAATTTCGCATGAGGAACTAGAGAACCTGCTTCGCGGCTACGGCTGGACGCCCTACTTCGTAGAGGGTTGTGAGATCGACTCGATGCATCAGGCAATGGCGGCAACCGTGGAGCATTGCATTCTAGAAATCCGGGAGCATCAGCAGGATGCGCGGAAGAACGGCGCGGCAAGCCGGCCGCGCTGGCCCATGATCGTGTTGCGATCACCGAAGGGCTGGACGGCGCCGCGCGAAGTCGAAGGCCATTTTCTCGAGGGTTTCTGGCGGGCGCATCAAGTGCCTCTGCTGGATGTTAAGAAAGATCCGGAGCAACTTCGAATCCTGGAAAACTGGATGCACTCGCTCAAGCCCGAGCCTTTCTTCGATAGCAACGGCAATTTGGACGTTGCATTCCGCGATTGTTTCCATCCGGCAGCCGGCGAATGAGCGCGAATCCGCACGCGAATGGCGGACGCCTCAAGAAGGCACTACGGCTGCCGGATTTCGCCGATTATGCTGTCCAATTCGATAAGCCTTCCCGAACACTGGCCGGAAATACGCGACCCTCTGGGCGTTTTTCTCGGCGATGTGATGAAGCTGAACATGCACAACTTCCGGGTTTTCGGTCCCGACGAGACTACCTCCAACAAGCTCGACGCGATCTATGCCGTGAGTAAGAAATTCTGGATCGAGGAATACTTCCCGGAAGACAAAGACGGAGGCAATCTCGCCACTGACGGACGGGTCATCGAAATGTTGAGCGAGCACACCCTGGAGGGCATGCTGGAAGGCTACCTCTTGACCGGACGACACGGCTTCCTGTCTTCCTACGAATCGTTCATACACATCATCGACTCGATGTTTAACCAGCATGCGAAGTGGCTGGAGATGTGCAGGCACCTTTCCTGGCGTCAGGCCATCGCATCCTTGAATCTTTTGATCACTTCCACGGTGTGGAGGCAGGATCACAACGGCTTCACCCACCAGGATCCCGGCTTTTTGGATGTAGTCGTCAACAAGAGCGCAAACGTCACTCGCATTTATCTCCCGCCTGATGCCAACTGCCTGTTGTCAGTCGCCGATCACTGTCTGCGCAGCCAAAATTATGTGAACGTGATCGTGTGCGACAAGCAGAAGCACCTTCAGTATCTGAATATGGACGAGGCGATTATCCATTGCACCAAAGGAATCGGCATTTGGGATTGGGCGAGCAGTGATGAGGCTGGGGAACCGGACGTGGTCATGGCTTGTGCAGGTGACATTCCAACGCAGGAGGCTCTCGCCGCGACCGCACTTCTTCGCAAAGAATTCCCGGACCTCAAGATCCGCTTCATCAACGTGGTAGATCTTTTTAAATTGCAACCTAGTACGGAACACCCGCACGGCCTTACCGATTGGGAATTTGATTCGCTGTTCACAGTGGACAAGCCGGTCATGTTCAATTTCCATGGCTATCCGCAGCTGATCCATCGGCTAGCCTATCGCCGCACGAATCATGAAAACATTCATGTGCGCGGTTACAAGGAAAAAGGCAGTATCAACACACCGCTCGAACTTGGCCATTGAAAACAATATCGATAGGTTCAGGCTTGGCCATGGACGTCGTCGACCGAGTGCCCAGGCTGCAGAAGATTGGCGGGCACGCAAAAGAGAGATTTCTGAACCAACAGATCGAGTGCGTCACTTACGCGCACAAGTTCGGCATCGACAAGCCGGAAGCGGCTGACTGGACTTGGCCCTATTGACGGTTGGACGCAGCGCGCTCCGGGCTGAGACATTTCAGCGTCTGCCAGTTTGGTCAAACATACTTAATGGCAAGTCGAACCCGACGGCTTTGAGTCTCTCGGCGAACTTGGGCCTGATGCCTGTTGCCGTGAAATTTCCGAGGACGCGCCCCTCGGCTGAAACTCCTTGCTTCTCAAACAAAAATAAATCCTGCATGCTGACCACTTCGCTTTCCATGCCGGTGATTTCGGTAGATATTTATGAGACGGCGCATCCCGTCGCTGAAGCGCGCCATCTGAAGAACAATGGAAACTGCCGACGCAATCTGTTTTCGAATGGCCTTTTCGGGCAAGTTCGGATTCGCCATCATGGCCATGGTCTCCATGCGGGCGAGAGCGTCTCGAGGACTGTTGGCGTGAACCGTCGTCATGGATCCGTCATGGCCGGTGTTCATCGCTTGCAGCATATCGAGGACTTCCTCGCCGCGCACTTCACCGACCACGATCCGGTTCGGACGCATCCTCAGGCTGTTGATCACCAGTTGCCGCGCGTGAACAGCTCCCTTGCCGTCCGCGTCGGCGGGACGGCATTCCAGGCGGACAACATGGCGTTGCTTCAGTTGCAGTTCCGCAGAGTCCTCGATGGTCACGATGCGTTCTTTAGACGAAATGTAGCCGGAGAGCACATTCAGTAACGTGCTCTTCCCAGCGCCCGTCCCGCCAGAAATCACGATGTTAAGCCGCGCCGCCACCGCCGCTTTCAACAACGCAAGCATCGGCGCAGTCAGGGATCTACTCGCCAGAAGGTTGTCTTCGGTAATTGGGGTATGGCCGAAACGCCGAATTGAAAGATGAGGACCGTCAATCGCCAGGGGTGGAATGATCACATTCACACGCGATCCGTCGGCGAGTCGAGCGTCCACCATCGGCGACGATTCATCCACGTGCCGTCCAATCGCTGAAACAATCTTGTTGATGATGCGCATGAGGTGCCCGTTATCTTTGAAGACGATCTTGGTTTCTTCGAGAATTCCGGCACGTTCAACGTAAACTTCCTTGGGGCCATTCACTAAAATGTCTTCGATCGTCGAGTCTTGCAGCAACGGCGCAAGGGGCCCCACGTCCGAACACTTCACTCAGAATCTCGATTGATAAACGCTCCTTATCAGGGCTGCTCAAAGGCGTCTTGATTTGCGACACGGCGTCTTGGATGACGCCGAGCACTTGCGTCCGTGTCCGGTCGTCTGGCACGGCGGCAACTCTTTCTATATCCACCTTATTGAGCAGGTAGCGATGGATCGCATTCTTTAGATCCAGATAGGCACGCAAGTCCAACCCGCCATACTTCGCGTCATCTGCATTAGGGTTCATCGGGATCGACGGAACTCGGTTGGAAGCTGGCGTAATTAGTCCTCCCATTCTTGAGGCGAGAATTATAGACTCGTCATGGAAGGCAATCGACTTACAGATCGCAGGTTACGACGGGTGCGGTTCGCCAAGGATGACACGCACAGTATCCCGGGCGATTAGTAGTTCTTCGTCGGTTGGAATGGCATAGGCGAGCAACTTGGAATCTTCCGTCGAAATCTTGCCCTCCTGGCCGACCATTTGCTGGTTTGTCGCTCTATCCAGGTGAAGGCCCGCCCATTCCATGCCCTGGCAAATTTGCGCCCGCACATCCGGCGAATTTTCGCCGATGCCGCCGGTGAAAACGATGGCGTCGGCCCCACCCATCGACGCCAGAAAAGCGCCTATATATTTCCGCGCGCGATAGCAAAACACTTCGATGGCCAACCGGACCCGGCGATCGTCGTGTTCCTTCAGTTCCCCCTGCAGTTCGCGCATGTCATTCGTGAGACCGGAAATTCCAAGTAGGCCGGATTGCGTGTTCAGTAGAGTGTCGACCTCTGACGGCGATAAGCCCTCTTTCCTGCCGATGACTCCGACGACAGCAGGATCAAGGTCGCCGGATCGAGTCCCCATAACGAGACCTTCGAGAGGCGTCATCCCCATCGATGTATCGACAGAAGAACCTTCCTTGATGGCGGCCGCGGAACAGCCATTCCCCAGATGAAGCGCGATGATGTTGGTCTGCTCGCGAGTGAGTCCCCGCAGGGCGCGATAACGGAACGCAACATAACGATAGGAGGTGCCGTGAAACCCATACCGTCGAATGCGGTGCCGCCGATATAGATGATAGGGAACGGCATACAGGTAGGCCTGCTCTGAAAGTGAATGATGAAATGCAGTATCAAACACCGCTACCTGGGGAACGTCTTCGCCGAAGATTTCGCGAGCCGCCAGAATGCCTTTGATGTTGTTGGGATTGTGAAGCGGCGCCAGATCGATACAGTCCTCAATGCCTTTCAATACCTGGTCGTCTATAAGGGCCGATTCTGTAAATTGCTCTCCGCCATGCACCACGCGATGTCCCACAGCGTTCACGTCGGCCGTGCTCTTCACTTCTGAAATGCCTGACCTATCCGATGCGATATACCGAACCAAGTACTCCAGTGTCGATGCCACGTCTCGCAACGCGGCCGTGAGCGTTTGAGCCTGCCGGTTGCGATATCGAATGTGGATGATCGCTTCGCCGCCAATGCCCTCTACCTCGCCACGACAGATGCGATCATCCTGGTGTTGTTTGATCCGCTCAAGATCGGTGGCAATCAGTTGAAATTTCAGACTGGAGCTTCCCGAGTTTAGAACCAGGACGTTCATCGCAGTGGCATCGGTGGAGCGGATGAATTGCGGTTTAGTCTTGGTCCAGGTATTCCTCGGGCACATCATCTTCCGGCACCTCATGTGTACGCACTTCCTTCGGTCCACTGTCCTCTGCTTCTTCAACGCCTGCGACCACCCCACCCTCGAACGCATTGCCTTCCTCAACCAATTCGTCGACACTTTCCGAATCCGCTAGTTCGACGTCCGATAGACCCTGCAGATCTCCCGATTGCTCGCCCGAGCGGGGACTTGTCGTTTCGCGCAAGACTGTTGGCCTTCGCCGACTTTGACTTCTTACGCTGGCGGTCTTTCCCCTGGCCGCATTCTTGGCACTTTTCTTTTTGGCGCCAGAAGCGCTCTTGGGAGTAGAAGTCTTTGCCGATTTCATAGGAGCTTTCTTCGTCTGCTTCTTTATCGGTTTCACTTTCCCGCTGACAGTCTTCTTCGATCTCAGCTTCTTCTTTTTTGTTTTCTTTTTGGTGGCCATTCGCGCAGTCTAGCACTGTCGCTTGTTGCGAGCAAAACTGCCCCTCGCCAAAGAATTCGCGAAGGCCGAAGGCCTGACCCGAGAGCGGCTTTTTCGGATAGCATGAACGGGTGAACCAGAATGAAGCAAGCCGGGACACCAGCCGCGCGCCAGACTCGACTAACGATCTGGTCTTTCTTCCCGCGGTTGCCATGGCGGAGCAAATCCGAAAGAGGAAAATCTCCCCGGTCGAACTCATCGAAGCTCATCTGACGCGAATTGAGGAGCAAAACCCACGATTGAACGCATTTGTGCAAGTGGACCGGGAGGGGGCACGACGCGCGGCTCAGGATGCGGAGACTCGCCGTCATGCAAAAAGAGACACTCGGTCCTCTGCACGGAGTTCCAGCCAGCATTAAGAGTTCACTGGACGTGGCGGGTATGCGATGCGAGGCCGGAACCCGGCTGCGCGCTGGACTTGTCGCAACGCAAGATGCCCCAGTGGTAACGCGGCTGAAGGGTGCCGGTGCGATCGTGCTCGGGGTAACCAATGCTCCCGAGTTTCTGATGGCGTGGGAAACCGACAACCTGCTGTACGGGCGTACCAATAACCCATGGGATCTGGAACGTACACCCGGCGGTTCCAGCGGCGGCGAGGCGGCGGCAATTGCTGCAGGCATGTCGGCGGGCGGTGTGGGCAGCGATGGTGGAGGTTCGATTCGCGTTCCGGCCCACTTCAGCGGTATCTGCGGTCTAAAGCCCACGCCGGGTCGCATCCCCGCGACGGGACACTTTCCCGTATCTGCCGGCCCCTTCGCGTTGATCGGCGTCGTGGGTCCGATGGCGCGCACCGTCGCCGATCTGAAAGCGCTGTTCGAGGTGATACAGGGTCCCGATATTGGCGATACCTGCGCTGCGCGAGTGCCGCTGCGCTGGCCGAGCGAAGAGGAGACTACGAAGCTGAGAGTTGGTTTCTTCGAAGACGACGGCCGCACGCCGGTAACGCCAGAAACCCGCGCGGCAGTGCGGACCGCAGCAGAAGCCTTGCGCAGCGCGGGATTACAAGTGGATCGATTCCAGCCCGAAGGGCTCGAAGAAACGCGCCAATTGTGGCATCGATTCTTCGTAGTTGCCGGCGGAATGCTGCTACGTCCGCTGTTCAAAAAGAATGACGCCGATCTTAGCCCGGTCCTCAAGCAGTTCCTGGAATGGTCGGATGCCGAGCCCGCCCACACTGCACGAACTCTGCTCGACGCCTGGATCCAGCGCGATCTGCTCCGGCCGCGGTTCTTCGCCCAGATGCAGAAATACCCCATCCTGTTGTGCCCAGCGGCAGCGATTCCCGCATTCCGGCATGGGGAACGCAGTTGGCAGGTTGATGGTAAAACGGTCCAGTATCTTGATGCCTGGAGCTACACGGAGTTTTTCAACCTATTGGGCAATCCTGCCGCGGTGGTTCCAGTAGGCCGCTCGCCAGAGGGTCTGCCTATCGGCGTGCAGATCGTTGGACGGCCCTGGGAAGAAGAGCAGGTATTGGCTGTCGCCGCAGTGCTGGAGAAACAAAAAGGCTACATGCCGATGACGATGCAAGGCGGCCGGTAGCCACAGCTAGACAATCTTTTCTTGCCACGCCGGCGCAACCTCGCTTCAACCTCTTTTCACCACGCGCAGCAAGTGGCACCTTCGTGCCATTCAGGGCACACCATTGTGCAATACACGAAGGCATCAACCGCGGTGTAGAGTTTGCATTAGTAGTGTTTTCTGGGGGAAGTGCCGCCTAAAAACTACGATTTCAATGGTTGTCGTTTATGGAGCAGGATGCCCGACATGATTGTGCCTTCTGAAGCACGGGTTCCAAGTCCGGTTTCTGTTCTCGTGGCAGATCAGAATCTCATGGCGGGCCAATTGCTGGGCGGTTCGCTGTCAGGCAGGAGTGGGTTCAAGATTGTTGGTACCGCGGTGGAGGTGGAACAAGCTCTGCAGATGTTCGCCTGCGAGCCTGCCGATATTGTGGTAATTGCCGTCAACCTCAAGGATGGTCCACGCAGTGGTTTTACCCTTCTGCGACAACTGCGAGCGGCCCACCCTGGCACGCGGACCGTCGTACTGCTGGATTCAATCGACGACCATCTGGTGTTAAACGCGTTCCGCAGCGGCGCTAGGGGACTTTTTTGCCGCTCCGGATCTGTCAAGATGTTGCGCAAATGCCTGCTCGCCGTTCATCAAGGGCAGGTCTGGGCCGACGCTGTACAAATGCAGGTAGCTCTCAAGGCTCTGGAATCGCCGGCGCCAAGGCAAGCCGCAAGCCCGAGAAAGGAATCAGCTCCGCAAACGCGAAAAAGAAGTTCTGGCCTGTGTTGCCGCTGGACTTACCAACCGAGAGATTGCTGAGCAGCTCCGGCTCAGCGAACATACCGTCAAGAATTATTTATTCCGCCTTTGCGACAAAGTGGGACGCTCAGGTCGGATCGAGTTGATGCTATATGCTCTGGACGAGCGCGAATTGGCCGACGCCCCAGTTTGTCAGCACAGCCAGTGGGAGGCCATCCCTGCGCCCTAACCCGCAGGTATGGCAAGCCCGCTGTGTTTCTGTTTCCTGTTCCGCGCCCACTCATTTCCTCTTCCGTTCGGCGGGCTGGGCTGGCTTCCAATCAAGCTAACTTCGAATCAATAAGATTTCATGAGCGGCCTGATGCTGATTTCGGTGACCTCGGCCGTACGGGGCAGGGTCAGCGCGTTTAGTACGACTGCCGCAATGTCTTCCGGCTGCAGCCTCAAAGGCTGAACAGAATCAGCAGAACGCTCTCCGAAGAGCCAAGTGGTCGCTCGGCGTCTTCATGATGTTAATGCGCCTGGTCCGAGCCGATGGGGAGTCTCAGTTCCTACCCCGTCGCTTCTAGGATCTGCGCAATCCTCTCCGCTGCCCCGCCGTCCCAAAGAGGAGGGATAGCGCCCTTCTTCTGCTCGCCATTCAGCACGGCTTTCACTGCAGTGCAGAGGAGATTCATGTCGCGGCCTATGATTACATTAGTTCCGACCGTCACCGTAACCGGGCGTTCCGTGCTCTCGCGAAGAGTTAGGCATGGCACGCCGAAAAAGGTGGTCTCCTCCTGAATTCCACCTGAGTCGGTGATAACGACCGTTGCCTTCTGCTGCAAGGCCAGGAACTGCAGGTAAGACTATGGTTGCCAAAGACGCAGGTTCTCGGAATGACGAAAGCCTACTTCCAAGATTTTTTGCAGCGTCCTCGGGTGCACCGGAAAAATGATGGGAAGCGTGGCACTTATACTGGCCAAAGCATCGAGCAGGCTCTTCAGACTCGACAGATCATCAACATTCGAGGGGCGGTGCAAAGTCACGAGGCCATAATGCTCGGGCAATTCTGCGGGCAGGGCAGCGGCAGCTTTCGGTAGCAGTCGGACCAGAGTGTCGATCATGACATTCCCGACGCAGTGAATTCGCTCCTTAGGCGCTCCTGCACAAAGCAGGTTTTTATCTCCATCAGCAGAGGCCCTAAATAGCAAATCGGCGAGTTGATCCGTCAACAGCCGGTTGATCTCTTGCGGCATGCTGCGGTCGAAAGAGCGCAGGCCAGCTTCGACATGGGCAACGGGAACTTGCAATTTGGCGCACACCAGGGCCGCGGCGATAGTCGAATTAACGTCGCCGTAAACCAGAACCCAATCGGGTTTCTGTTCGACCACGACCGGCTCAAAGCGCGGCATAATCTGGCCGGTCTGCTCGGCATGTGTTCCAGAACCAACTGCAAGGTTGAAGTCGGGCTCGGGAATTTCGAGTTCCCGAAAAAAAACATCCGACATATTCCGGTCGTAGTGTTGTCCGGTGTGTACCAGTGTCTGGCGAACCCCTTGATGCGTCGCCAGCACGCGCGTCAGCGGGGCTACTTTCATGAAGTTGGGCGTTGCGCCCACCACATGTAAAAAATGCATTCGCCCTCAGATGGTACGTTGCTTCCTAGATGATAGGGGAGTGGGACGAGAACTCAAGAGGGACGGCAACCTCTCTTATGTCTGCAACAGTTCGTAAAACAATATCATTTTCCCGAGCGAAGGGAATAGCACCGTCATACATGTTTCGTTTGTGACGAATGGCCCAGAATTGTTTGCCGGACTCCGTGAGGATCGGTACGCGGGCATATAATATGGCAACCGGCGACTAGATTCCAAAATTCCTGTACCAAGCCGAATGACCGAGACGACAGAAGCAAGCTACCTTCAGCCTCACTGGTACGCGGTTTACACCCGCTCCCGCCACGAAAAAACCGTGGCCGTGCAACTTGCCCACAAGTCGGTCGACCACTTCTTGCCGGTCTATGAGACTATTCGAAAATGGAAAAATGGCAACTTTAAGGTTCGGCTGCCTCTTTTCCCCGGATACCTGTTTGTCCACATCCCACTTCAGAACCGATTACAAGTGCTCCAGGTCCCGGGTGTGGTGCAGTTGGTGGGATCCAGTGGCGTGCCCCTGGCCTTGCCTCAAGACGAAATTGAAACCATCCGCGATGCCCTGACGAAGGGTCTGCAAGCGCATCCTCATCCCTATCTAAAAGTGGGTTCCCGCGTGCGCATCAATAAGGGTCCGCTGGAAGGGTTGCACGGGGTCCTGCTGCGCAAGAAGGGAAAGCTGCGTGTGGTGGTATCCGTGGATTTAATCATGCGCTCGATCTCCATCGACGTCGACGCAAGCGAAGTCGCAGCAATAAGCTAAGGTAGCGGAAATCTCGAGTGAATGCTTTCAACCTGTATAGCGCGGGGAGGCGGGCGGCCCAATTCGCCCCGGATCAGCGAGGCTAGAGTGATGTCTGGAACGTTCAGCCACAGATATGAGACAGAACCGGCTTGTTAGCTGGTTTCCCGACGCCCGAAGGAAACCGCGTCCTGACCCATGGTGACGGGGGCGGACGGATAAACGCTTGAAAGGCCGGTGATAGCGAAGGTCAAAAGTATTCCCGAAAGCCAAAATGCCTTGTCCCAAAGGAGACTCATGAAAAAGCCGTACACGAGTATGGCGCAAAAGGCTGCCTCGCAGCCAACAGCCCAAAACTTTGGACGGACGGTGTTCCTTATAGAATCTGCTACCACCTTGAACTGCGCCTTAATCGCTATAAAGAACAAAATAACTCCAATGATCCCTAATTCCGCCCAAACCTCGAGATAAAGATTGTGAGCGGCTCTCCCGAATCCCTGGAAAGTGTGAGCATATCCTGCATAGTCGTTGAAGGCAACGAGGAAGTTACCTAGCCCGACGCCAAAAAACGGATGGCGCATTGCCATTTCGAGACCCACGTACCAAATGTCCAGCCTGCCCGCACCGCCACTTGCTCCCGCCTCTGCGAAGCGCTTTAAAATTGAGCCAGGCATTATCGCGAGAATCGCTGCTGCCAGCAAAGCCACTGCCATGAGCCGGCGATCAAGACGCAGTTTCTCGCGAAAACCAACATTAATACTATAAGAGCCACGAAAGCTGCGCGAGACATGGTTAGAAGCAAACCGAAAACAGTCAATGCCAATGCGCAGAGGGAAACTGCTCTCACGAACCTGCTGCGGGCAGACAAGAAACTGCTGACAGACAACGCAATAGGGATAATAAGTTTGAGGCCAACGAAATCTGGATTCACCTCAGTTTCGCCCATTATCAGGGTTCCTCGTTGGAGCAGCGATGCTCCCGCGCCCGTGGCCCAGTTAACGCCCGATGAAAACTCGTACGCTATAAAAGCTGCAGTCAGGCAACCGCCTAGGATGGCTAGTCGAGCGATCCACTCGAATTCGTTTTCACTTATGCGAAATGATACTGCTACAAGATAAAAGATGACCAATGACGCAGTTGTTGGCAAAATGAGCAAGGTACGCGCAGGTTCAACAGCCCACAATGTTGACGCAACTCCCCAAAATAAAAGTAATGACCACCAGAGTGCGGCGTGCGGTGGTCTACATAGGCGACGCCCTGAGATTCCAATTGCAAGGAGAGTGCCTCCTGCCAGTAACCCCACAAACCAAACCACTGTCGTGTCCCCGCCGATGCGCGTAAGCCCTTCAAAAGGAACTATCAGTGCGTACAGTCCCACCGCGGTTTGAACGGGCCGAAACCAAAACAGAGGAAGGAATGCCAAAGCCGCGATTAACGGCCACCTTCCATAGCCAATCCCTGCCCCTACAAGGATTGCCGTGAATACCAGCACGCACCAAAACGCCAAAGACTCGGAACGTACCAGAACGGCGATGGAGTCTTGTTGCATGGATGCGGTCGGAACGGGGGGATGCACTTAATTGTAACAGAGAGCATCAGTTGCTCGCGGACAGCTCTTTGTGTCGGTTCGCGCACCATCGTAACTGTGAACGACGTTTCCAAATCATTTACAATGCCCAGCAAGGGGGTAGGTGCCATCCGATCCGTCACAAGGCGTGAGTAATGCCGAAGGTTCGAGGATGGAAACCGTTTTCAGGCGAGAATACGGGTGCTCGCTGTCCCATGCCTGCTGTGCATTTTTTAAGCAAGACTCTGAAAACATCCCTTATGCGGCGACTGTTGCTCATTTCATTTTTCTTTCCGCCCTCGCTAAAGGTCGGAGCAGTGCGCGCAGGTGGGCTGGCGAAGCACCTGCCCAAGTTTGGATGGGAACCGATTGTGCTGACTCCAAGTCTGCCAGGACGAACCCACTCCCCAGTAAGAGTGATTGAAACCAGCCACCGCGATGTCTTCTCTGATTTCAAAACTCGATTGGGAGTTCGTCAGAAACCGAAGCCGGCTCAGCAGTTAGACTTCAGGGCTCAACAAGCAGGTGGCTCGGCGCATTCCCACAACAGGCTCACCAAGTGGCTAAGAGCCCTAATCAGCTATCCAGATCAATTCAAGGGCTGGGTGCCTTTCGGAGTGAAAGCGGCTGAAGAATTCGCGCTGCGGGATCGCGTCGACGCCATTCTCAGCACGTCGCCGGCGAACTCGGGACATCTGATTGCATCGCGCGCCAAAAAGCTATGGAACTGCCCTTGGGTAGCAGACTTGAGAGATTTGTGGAGTGATGCCGGCACGACACCCTGGGGTATGGATTTCCTGCAGCACTCGTTGCAGAAACGCACTTTACGCCCCGCCGACGTCCTCGTAACCGTATCTGACCCCTGGGTGGAATCCTTGAAGCAGACTTTTCCGGGTAAACCGGTAGTGCGGATTACGAACGGTTTCGATCCGGATGACCTTCCGCCGAACCCGCCCGAGCTCACCGCGACGTTTTCGATTACATACACCGGTTATCTCTACGATGGGCAGAGTGATCCCACACCGGTATTCGAAGTTCTGGGTGAACTGTTGGCGAAGGACACCATGCGGAGAACGGATGTGAAGTTGAGATTTTATGGCACAAGCGAGGGACTATCCGCCCTGGCGAATCGCTACGGTCTTGAGGATGTCCTCGAAGTTAATGGCTGGGTTTCCCGAGAGGAATCCTTGCAACGCCAGCGTGAATCGCAACTGCTTCTGCTCTTCGGCAAGAGTATACCGAGCTATTCCGGTTGCTATCCCGCCAAACTATTCGAGTATCTTGCCTCGCGACGACCGATTTTGGCTGTCGGCGGTCCTCGGGGCGTTACCTCGCAGTTGCTGGAAGAAACTGGAAGTGGTTTGCAGGCTTTTTCCAAGGATGCGATACGTGGGTTCCTTGTCGAGTCCTACAATGAATTTCGAACTAGCGGCCAAGTTCCTTATCGCGGCGTCTCGAACTTAATTGACGGCTACACTCAGTTGGCGATGGCTCGGAAATTCGCCGAAGTTCTGGACAGCTTGGTTCGCAGTTGAGAATTCGTGACGGCTCGGTGTTGCTGATACTCTTGTGACGCGTATGACCGAGAACAATTCTTTTGGCGTTGAATCGACCAAACTTCGCGGGGTGACAGAATAGGGATGGCCATTTGTGGGATCGCTGCTACCGGAAGTGCAAGACCCGTTGAAATCCGGAGTCTTCAGGCCATGGCGACGGCTTTGAAGATGTCCGACACAGATCTTTGTGAGTTCCGCAAAACTGAACGTGCCGCATTCGCGATTGTATCCACCGGCAGGAGAAGCTCTGCCTCATCTGACCAACAAATCACAGTGGTCTGCGATGCGAACTTGTACAACCGTGCAGAGCTACAGAAAACGGCTGGTGTGGACACCCAGGCAACCGACGCCAGCTTGATCGCAGCCCTGTACCTAAAACAAGGCCAATCTTTCCTCGACCTGCTACGGGGAGCATTTGCGCTGGCAATCTGGGACGAAGGCGAAAGAGTGGCACTGCTCGCCCGTGATCGGCTCGGCGTATGCCCGCTGTACCACACGTTGGGGTTGCCGGATCTAGTGTTCGCTTCCTATCCGCGGGGAATTTTCGCGAGCGGTCGAATCGGCAGAGAAATCGATAATGAAGCAATCTTCGAATACATGAACTACAGTGCCGTGCCTGCCCCGCGGACCGCCTTCCGGAAAATCGCGAAAGTAAATCCCGGTGAATGTGTCGTCTGGAAAAATGGTGAGACCCAGACTCGTCGTTATTGGCAAATGCAGTATCCCGAGGACGCAGTTGGTTCACAAAAGCGACTTGCCGAGGACTTGTATGCGCGATTAGAGGATTCGGTACGCGTTAGCTCGGTCGGTCTAGACCTGAATAGAACCGGTTGTTTTCTCAGCGGAGGAACAGACAGTAGTTCCATCGCCGGCCTGTTTGGCCGGATTCACAAGCGTCCCGCTAATACGTTTTCTATCGGATTCGGAGAGAGTGCTTATGACGAGCTGTATTATGCGCATGTCGCCGTTCAGCACTTTAAGACGAACCACCACGAATATACGGTTACCCCTCGCGATGCTTATGAGGCAATCCCGAAGATCGTGGAAGGGTATGACGAGCCGTTCGGCAACCCCTCAGCGATTCCAGCTTATTGCTGTTCAAGGCTGGCCCGCGATTGCGGCATGGACGTAGTCCTTGCGGGGGATGGAGGGGACGAACTGTTTGGCGGCAACGAACGGTATCTTACCAATGAAATGTACGCTCGATATTGCGGACTCCCAGCTGTTGTACGGCGTGGGGCGATCGAGCCGATAGTAAGGGGATTTCGGCACGCTTCAGGATTTTTTGAAAAGTTGCAGCGGCACATAAGTCGGGCATACGTGCTCAATCCAGATCGATATAGTAGTGATCGCTTTGTACAGGAGTTTCCGCTCTCGCAGATCATCGGTCCAGCATTGGCGGATCCGGGGGACCGCCTGGCCACGGTGCGTCGCTATTATGCCTCAGCACCGGCCTCATCGGACCTTAACCGTCTGCTCTTTATCGACGTGAATATGACACTCGGGGACGAGGACGTTCCGAAAGTAATGCGCACGGCCGAGTTGGCAGGCATTGAGGTGCGGTTTCCGTACCTGGATCATTTGCTCGCTGAGTTTTCCGGTCGCATTCCCGTTGACCTTAAGATTCGCGGATTCAAACAGCGATATCTTTTCAAATTAGCCACCAGCCAACTCTTGCCTGATGCCATCCTCAGAAAGAAAAAGCACGGCTTCGGTGTTCCGATCGGAATTTGGCTCAAAACCGATCCCGACTTGAGGAAGCTGTGTCGCGAGGTCTTGCTGGATGCGAGGACATATCAACGGGGCTACTTCCGTCGGCAATTTATCGAGCAGGTCATGGCGGATTCCGATAACGACAACAATCCTCACAGCCATTATCATGGTGATCTCTTATATCTGTTCCTGATCCTCGAACTATGGCACAGGCAGCACATGGACCAAGATTGCCAGGTGGGGCTTCCGTCTATTGACCTGCATCCAGTCGGTCCATCACCAGGCCCAGCGTAAGAATGGTTCCGAGGTATTCATTTTTCAATCCTTCCGTCTGCACATCACGGTTCAGAATCCCAGTAGTTTTGAGTCGTGTAACGGCCCGTTTTACCGATTCTGAACGTCTGAGCGTCGGAAACAACTGCGGCGGTTCAAGCGGAACGTCAAGTTTCCCACGCGATTTGTAATAGCGCTTCAAATATTTCTGCTCCAGTGACCTTTTCACGCGAGTGAGCTTGTCGTCGCAGTATTTATACAGATCTCCAGCGATCATCCCCCATTCCGCGGACATCGAAACGTGACCCCGCGTGGTCGGAACGCGAGCGGCCCGCGGCGCACATGCGGTGGCCGTCTTACGAAAATAGTAGTCAAAAAAGCGCTGCCCGCGCGGCAAATTGTATCCAAAAATGAGGGCATCGCGCTCCACAAAGGGCACATAACATTGCAGGAGATGAGTGTGGTTCGTAACCAAACGCCCAATCAGATCACGTATTCGAAAATGGACAATGATCCGATCATAGGTCCGAGTGTTGCCTTCGACAACATATCGTGACAGATCTTGCAGCAGACGTTGGCGATACCCTCGGCTTACATCGCGATAATTGTCGGCGAGAAACGAGTGATCCGGTTCTTTGGGTAACAGGCGAAGGTTACACAGGCGCTCTATATTCGCTTTCTTACGGGCATACAACGGGAAATCCTGGAGCCACCAGTCGTCTCGATACAGCTCGCCACCGTTACCGCTAAGCATCAGCGTGACGCCACGTTGCACTCGCTCGCGCTGCAGTTGAAGCGCACTGTGCGCCTTAATCACATCCTGCGAACCATCGCAGATATTCAGCACGTTCGGCAATTGGCTTTCGAGATCGTCGATGCTGGTATAGCAAACGTAGAGTTCTTTTCCCAACGCTCGAGCGACCTCCGTAGCGATCTGCACATCCGGGTCACTATCTTTGCCCCGTACCGCCATCTCAAAATCCAAGCCCAGGTAGTTCAGGATCGTGACCAGGGCTCTAGTGTCCATCCCCCCCGTGAGATCCACACTGACCCGTTCCCCGGCGACTGACGAGGTGAAATCTCCTAGCAAATCCACAAGGGAACGCTCCGGCGGCGACTCAAAACTAGGAAGGGATTTTGGGAGAAACGAAATTCCAGTTCGTGAAATACACACGATTTGCTCGTGTGACAACTTGACTATGTTCTTGAGAAGAGTGCGCCCGAAGCTGATGTATCCGAAGTGAAGAAATTCCACCACCGCTTCGGGGTCCAGATCGGTTGCGCGTGATCCTTGGGAGGTCGCCAGATCGAGGAATGAGGTTGAGATTCCGCTGTCGGAGCAGAAAATATGAAACATCCCGGTGTTGTCCGCGAGCACATAACGCGATGAGGAGCGCTTGTCTTCAACCAGCAGCATGAATATGCCCCTGAATTTCCCTGCAAGTTGCGGAAGGTTCTGGGATCGCAAATCAGCCGCCAGTTTGGTAATGGATGATAGTCCTGATTGGAAGCCCGCGATATAAAAAAAACCGCGCCAGAAGATTTTGTAATCCTCATCCTCATAGCAACGGAGGTTATCTGTGCCGCGACAATTCGACTTCGCATCAATGAGCATGAATTTCCCCGAGACGGGTTACCGTTTACTTCGCAATATTGAACTGAACGAGAGGCTTGTCCGGAATTATTGCCCGCCTACTGGGACAGCGATTATACTTCAACAGTGAAAAGGTTTTCGCTCCGACGAACATCTTAAAGAGGTTTCTTTTCGCTGGTCTCCTTAGATTTCTCGCAGCAATGTTCTGAGCCGGGTTGACAGTTCCGAGAGCACGCTCACAGGGGGAAGGAATGGAGCGAAAGCATTTGGCCGCAGACCTCAGCGCAGAAACTGCGCCACTGGAACTAGACCCCGAAGAGTTTCGTGAGCTGGGATACCAGATGATTGACCGAATCACCGAGTTTTATAAATCTCTTCCTTCGCGGCCCGTGTCCCCTAACGAATCGGCCACTTCCATTCGTAAACTGATATCTCTTCCCTTCCCGGTCGAAGGTCAATCCGCTCGGCCATTGCTTAAACACGCTTTTGACCTGCTGGCAGACCACTCCACTTTCAACAGCCATCCCCGTTTTTGGGGCTACATCACCGGCTCACCGGCACCGATCGGGGCGTTGGCCGATTTAATTGCGGCTGCCTTAAATCCAAATCTCGGCAAATGGATTCTTTCTCCCATGGGCACTGAGATCGAAGGGCAGACGGTGCGCTGGATTGCGCAGATGCTCGGGTATCCCACGGATTGTGGCGGGCTGCTGGTTAGCGGTGGCAGTATGGCGAACTTCGTCGGCTTTCTGGCAGCAAGACACGCCAAAGCGCCCTGGCCGGTGCGAGTCTCGGGAGCTGTTGATGTCAAACAGGGACGTCTGCGAGTCTATACCTCTGCTGAAACCCATCTTTGGGTCCAGAAAGCGGCCGATCTTTTTGGCCTTGGGACTGATTCGATACGGTGGATATCAACGGATGAACGGTTCCGGATGGACCCAGTCGCGCTTCGCAAACGTATCGAGGAAGACTTGCGATCCGGGGATTTGCCTTTCCTTGTGATCGGGACCGCAGGATCCGTTAGCTCCGGCGCAGTCGATCCTCTGCCAGAGCTGGCCACCCTGTGCAAGGAGTATAACTTGTGGTTTCACGTGGACGGCGCCTACGGTGGTTTTGCAGCAGTTCTGCCCGACGCTTCGGCCGATCTCAAAGGATTATGCGGGGCCGATTCGGTGGCTGTCGATCCGCACAAATGGCTGTATGCCCCGTTGGAAGTCGGTTGCGCCCTGATTCGAGATCCAAAGGCACTGTACGACACTTTCAGCTATCGCCCGGAGTACTATCACTTGGTCGAAGACCCGGCCGAGAAGACCATTAACTACTACGAATATGGGCCCCAGAATGCACGTGGCTTTCGCGCTCTGAAAGTGTGGTTATGCCTGCGTCAGGCAGGCCGCGACGGCTACCAACGAATGATCGGCGATAACATCCGGCTGGCAGAGAAGCTCTACGAACTGGTGAATGAATGCGCTGAATTGGAGGCCCTGAGCAACAGTTTGAGCATCACGACTTTCCGATATGTTCCACAAGACCTCAAAGGCCGTGTGGATGCTGAGCCCTACCTAAATCAGCTTAACAGCGAGTTGCTGACCAGCTTGCTGGCAGGGGGCGAAGTTTTCTTGTCCAATGCGATGCTTCGAGGCAAGTTCGCACTGCGAACCTGTATCGTGAATTTTCGCACCTCGATCGAGGATATCAAGGCCCTGCCCGAATTAGTGGTCCGTCTAGGGGCCAAGATTGATGCTACACTTCGCCATCGGGAGTCCACAAACTAAGAAAATCGAATGGAAGACCACCGAGTGATGGAAAAATCAGCACAACCTTCTAATAACGTCTTCACTGGTTCCGACGCTCTCAAGAACTTTCTGAATCCCGATCGCAATCCGCCGCTGCCCCTCGTGGAACTCCCCGGCCGATTGAATCCATATGCAGATCAAAAGGTTAGAGTGTTCGCCAAGTTGATGTACTTGCTGCCACTCTTGAACTCCAAGTCTCTTCCTGTGCTCAATATGATGTTGGAGAGGGGGGACCAACTCGGAGATGTGCACACAATTGTTGAGAATTCCTCCGGGAACACCGCCTTCTCCCTCGCGATCATGGCTCCCTTGTTTGGGATTCATACAGTTCGGGCGATGGTTCCATTAGATATCGCCCCGGGGAAACTGGAACTGCTGCGCCTTGCCGGAGCACAGGTGAGATTTCCTGAGAACGGGATGAGTGGCATTGTAACGGCACGGGAGATGGGAAAAAGCAAGGGCTTTCTAAACCTGGATCAATACTCGAATAAGGCCAATGTGGCTGCACACGCGAAATGGACCGCCAAGCAGGTGTGGGAGCAGACCGAAGGGGAATTGACTGTGTTCTGCACAGGGCTCGGCACGACCGGAACTGCCCTTGGAGCGGTTGAGTATTTTAAGCAAAAAAAAGCACAGGTCATGGTGGTGGGTGTTTATTGCCTTCCGAACAATGCGGTTCCAGGAGTTCGCTCAATGGATGGCCTGGCCGAGATCTCGTTTGATTGGCAATCTGAAATCCCTCAGCCAGTCGGAGTAGGTACAAAAGAGTCGTTCAAGAAGAGCCTGGATCTTTGTCGAGCGGGGCTAGTGGCAGGTCCGAGTTCCGGTTTTGCTTATGCGGGCCTTCTTCGTTTTCTGGGAGAACAGCGGGATTTAAATAGCTTTCGTAACAGCAAGGGAGAAGTAATCGCTACGTTTATTTGCCCGGATACTCCCTTCCCCTACCTCGACAAGTATTCGACTATTCTTGATCCGTCCGATTTTGTTTCCTGAGAGATTCCTACGCCTCCCCGAACCTATTTGCCGGAGGCTTTCTGCTTCCCAGAATTGGCACTCTTATGGATAAGATAAGCTCCCACATCATAGGGTGACGACCTCGGGTTACCGTCAAAGTCGGTAGCCGGCTCGCAGGGAGTAACACCAGGGCTCGACGCGCAGGATGCGGTTGTGCCTACGCCAACCGCGGGAGATCCGGCAGCTAAATGATAATCTCCGCTTCCGTCATCCCGATAGTTAACGAACAAATTTGTGTAGGTCGTCGTTCCGATGTTTTGCGATTCGACGGGACGAGTACCGCTTGTCGCAATCGAATTGTTCGCGTTCTGACAGTGACTGTCAAAGTTGTCGGCCATGTAGTTGTTGTTGGCGGTATTGTGTGCTCCATCGGCGCCGTGGAATTGTATTCCGTCGGCTCCATGCCGATTGTAGGTGAAGACGTCGCACCCGTATCCGTTTCGCACCACCAGGTTGTTGTTGATCGTGTTGTAATCGTCATCGGCACACCCACTCCACTTGTTATCGGGGTTCCCTGCCACTTGGATACCCTGGGTGTAGTTGTGGAACACAGTGTTGTTCGAGATCGCGCTTTGGCAGGGATCGTGGTACAGCGAGATGCCCGCTCCTGCGGCGTTCGAAATAAGATTGTTGAACACCGAACTGTGATAGCCCGCCAGGTATAACCCGTGTGCGCTGGTGCCACCGTTGGGACACCCCCCTTTTTGTCCGGTATTGTTAATCACGTTTCCCTGAAATAGGAGATCGTGAGTCGCGTAGCCCTCTTCCACCGCGGAATTGCCATTCACGGCGCAGGTCAAACCAATGTCATGAAAGCGATTGCTCACCACGTGATTAAACTGCGCATAGCCCATAGTAGACGGGGGGAAAACCCCGATGAGAAGGCCATTGCTGGCCCCCGCACCCGTGAGGTCAAAGCCGATTACATCCACATAGTCTCCCGTCTGTACCCAACAGTTGGCGTTCTGCATGGTGCAGGAGATTTTCGCCCCCCACGTGGTATCGGAGACGTATGTGATCCGTTGAGTCGGTGTGCCACTCGCGGTGGTTGTGACCGTCTGACTAATCGTGTAGGTTCCCGGTTCAACGTGGACAACTGTACCGCCCGATCCTAGTTTCAGAGACGATGCTGCGTTTTGTAGAGACGCCCACGGATGGGCTCGAGAACCGGCATTCGAATCACTGCCGGATGCTGAAATCCAGTATTGGTTTGCACTGGGGGGCGCCTTGAATGCTTGTGCAGAAGCCGGGGAAAGGATCGAGAAAAACGCGACTGCTACCAGCAGACTGCGAAGAGCCATCACGAAGCTTACCTCAGCACAGGAAGATTTTGGAAATCGTGAAACCTGATGACGAACTGGCATTGCGGGAAACGGTGCGGAAACTGACTTAGGCGGCCGGGGTCTGCTTAGTTTCGATAACATACAGCGGTTGCGGTTTTTTGGTCGGAACACGTGTGTGCCCCGTTCCATACCATCGGCAGTTATTGCAGGGCAGGTTTGACGAGCAGGCAGTCGCACCTTTGCTGGACAGATATTTCCGCGTTGCGACATAAACTTCATTATTCCAAATTTCATCCAAACTGTTATTCAGCAGATTTCCATAGGGCACCACGTTGCAGTCGGAAAATGTCGGCCCCTGGCCACGTTGACTTTCGCGCCTGGCAAAAGCCACTGGGCAGGGGTAAACGGAGCCATCCACGTCCACATTGACGGTCAGCCAAGGCCAGAAACACCTAGTGGTAGGCAGCTGTGGTTCTTGCGAATACGTCTCTTCATCAAGATACGAGTTTGATTCGTCCGGCCGAAACGTGAGCTGATCAACGCCCTCTTCCTTGCAAAACGACGTTATTGCGGGAAGCTCCGGCAGAACATGCTTGAAAAGGATTGTGTAAACGTTCAAAAAGGGATGTCGGTAGTGGTATTGTTTCTTGTGCCGCATTACCATCTTAATCCCGTCCGTTACCTTGGAAACAGAGCCGTTGACCCTATACTTTTCGTAGGCCTCCTGCGTAAAGCCATCTAAGCAAACCGACAACCAGTCGAGCTTCGACTCAAACAACGGGGCGATAAGTCTCTCGTTCATGAGCGTGAAATTAGTACACAAGGAAGTGAACACGCTGTGATCGCTCGCGAACTTCACCATGTCGAACAGTCGAGGGTTGGTCATCGGTTCGCCCCACTGGTAGAACGTGACCCTGGACGCGTAGGCAGCCAATTGTGTGTAAATCGTTTTGAACCAGTCGACCGTCATCATCTTGATCTGGGCGGGTCTAAAGGTCTTCTGCGCCGTACTGCAAGAGATACACCGCAGGTTACAAGCGGCCGACACCTCAATCCGAACCACAAAGGGCCTCGACTGAACCCTGGTTTTGTGGGTCTTCCAATCAATGACACAACAAATCATGTTTGGAAGTTTTCGTAAGGAAAGCTTCTTCAGGACCTGACTGGAAAATAAACTGGCGTAGTACCACAGGTTATTCATTCCGTAACTCTTGATTCCTCGGATAGCGGTCATAGTGTCCTCGAAATCACAGCCTTTACGGAAGATCCTTGCCTAGCGCTGGGCGGAACCTATAAGTCCCAGCGCGAGAGTCTGCTACAACGACAGCCGATTGTCAAGGGTCTTATTCCCCCCTACAACACTCCCTCCCAAGTATTGTTATCGAACATTTGAGTCGGAGCCTGTTAAATTGTTGGGGTGAAAATGCTGTCCCAAGAATCGCAAATCAACCTTCAGCACAATCGAGAAGTGCACAATAGGGTTTACATGAACCGCTCCCCCGCGGAAGACGCCCTTCTGTTGCTTCAGCCGTGGATATTCCTCAAGGAGCGGCAGTCCACGTCTTCAGCTTGGAAGGGCACCTATTCCCGGAATCTTGCGAGTAGCCTTGGCGGACTTCGCGTCCTCGAACTCGGGGCGGGTAATGGTCAGAACGCATTACTGATGGCAAAGCTTGGCGCTCAAGTAACCTGTATCGACATTGCGGAAGAGAGTGAGCGTCTGATTAACAAACTGTCCCAGTTGGCATCACTTCCCGACATCAAGACGCATACAGCCGATGTCTGCACCTATGAATTTTCTCCTGGTGCCTTCGATTTGATTGTCGGCATCGGCTTTCTGCACCATCTGACCCATGAGCAAGAGGCCATCTGTTTGGAGAAAGTCGCGCGCTGGATCCATTCCAGCGGAGAAGTGCGCTTCTTTGAGAACGCCGAGAATAACTCTTTGTTGGATCGATTGCGATGGTACATACCGACACCCGGGCGCCCGTCTCGTTTCAGGCGAAAAGCATTTGAGGCATACAAGAGAATCAATCCATCGCACCCACCGCGCGATAACAGCTGGCGACATTATTATCGGATAGCCGGTAAATACTTTGACAGTGTGGAGATTATTCCGGCCGGTGGACTTGAACGATTCACTCGTCTGTTCTCCCCTGACAGTGCACTGGAGCAGAAATCCAAGAAACTAGCGTTAAGAGGCGAATCATTCATGCCGGCGATGCTGCACCGATGGATCGCGCGAGGTCAAACACTAATTCTCCGTTGCCCGCGATGCGCGAAGTAATCGCGATCCATGGTTCGTGGTCACTTCTCTTGGCTGTGCGGTCTTCGTCAGGTACGGGCATCCTCAGGAGGAGCGGGCAATATAGCCAGTGCGTCGGCAACCCGCGGCACAATCGGATTGCGAGGCTGACCCGGCGTGAATCGCGCCCTCAAGCGCAGGAGCGGTTCTTCAAGAAACCAATAAGATGCGCTGGCAACAGCAATGACGCTCAAGATTCCAACAAATATTGAGACGACCCGCGGCAATTTGCCAGTCATCTTGTCGGCTACTAGAATCGCGTGACCGTGATAGAGATATATCGAATAAGAAATCGTGCCGAGATATCGAACCCAGCGCCAATTCAGCACCGCAGCAAATCCAACTGAACTGTGGGCAATCACTTGAACGATGAGAACGGCAATCAGAATGGGGTCAACAATGAATCCGACGGCATCTCGATACAGTGCCCCATAGCGATCCGAACAGACGGCCGAACAGACGAGCAATCCAAGCGTTAGCCAAACCAGTGACGGAATTGCCACCAGCAAGCGCCAAAGTCGCGTCCAGAGCCCTTCCCGGAGCGTAACCGCCAGCAGACAACCGATCATAAGGTGATCAGCTCGCGCTTCGAACGCCTGGTATACGTACTGCTGGTGGGCATGAACAACGAGAATCAGCAGTTCGCGATAAAGCCATACGCCGGCAATTGACCATAAAAGAAAGCGCGTACGCCGCTGGTTTTCCTTCAGCCACAGAAACGTGATCGGCCACAACAGGTAAAACTGCTCTTCAACGCCGAGTGACCATGTGTGGCTGAGTCCCGTCTTGGGATCACCAAAGATGGCCTGGTAATAGTTACCAACATAGAGGAAGGAGGAGATGGCTTGGCCCACCGCAATATGTTTTCCCGCGATGATGTGTGCGCCCATCAACAAAAGCCAGTATGCATAGAATGCGGGGAAGATACGGAGAGACCTACGTGCGTAAAACAGCTTCAGGGAAACCTTCCCAAGGCGCTCTTCCTCCTTGAGCAGCAGCCAAGTGATGAGAAAACCACTCAGAACAAAAAATGCCAGAACTCCCAGGCCTCCGGGGAACGCCGGCAGAAAACAATGATAGAACACCACAAGGAAGGCAGCGATGGCGCGAAGTCCGTCAAGCGACGGTAAATGGCTGCCATCCAAACCGTGGGCAAGTGAAGCGGGAAGCCGGATGCGGCCTGCAAACGACTGAGGATTCTCAGACAAACTCATTGGTCGTATCCCAAACCTCTCGATGGCTGAGCACCCTTGGCGTTCATAACCAAGGGGAGAAAGTCCACCCTGGCCTCCCAGAGCTGGGGTTTCTCTGGCAGGAGGTTAAGCTGCACTCGACGCCACTACAAGTACTTATGTGGTCGCCCGCGGTTTGTCAATCCGCACCGGACCGAAGCTCGGGCAGCCGCGCCTTATTCGATCCGTTGCACGCTGCGTACCAATGGAATCGCCGGGAATCAGCCAAGACGCCATCCTATCGCGTATCAGCACGAAAAAGGGTTGAAGCCGTCTCGCTGATGTCGAATCTGTCGCACCCCAATTCGCTATTCGCACCAACGTCCCAACCGTGTGACCGGAAGGTAAAGCAGCAATTTAGGCAATTCCAACAACACCGCAATCCTGGTGCGGCCAAGCGACCACCAGTTGTTTCGATCCCAATAGCCGTATGCGGCGATGGCAAACAGCCTGACCTTGATGCTGCCAGGCAGGATTGCACGACAACACATCCGCACACGCCTGAGGTGTGGCGCCGTACTAATCATCAACAATGAACTGAAACGGCCATGCCTGTGAAGCCAACGGTTGAGTTGGCAAACCTCGCTCAACGTACCAAAGGTACGAAGCGACACTCGATCTACCGTAATCCTACCGGATTCCAGCCAGACGAAAGCGTGTTGCCCAACCGCAGCCTTCAACGCCGCTTCGATCGCGTCCAAAGGCAGGGGCCACTTTAAGGCGGCAAAGTTGCGCGACTCGCCAGGAGTCATGCTCAACAACAGGCTTCGAATCTTTCCTTGCGAATACAGCCCTAAAGCGACCACCTTTCGCTGCTTAGCACCGGCATGGACAAAGACGAGATCGGAATCACAGAATTCATCGCCGCAGTCCAGCCAATCATAGAGCCCTGCCAGAAAGCGCTGGACAACTTCTTTGAGTCGCGCCGTCAAGTTCGTGAGCTTCGTTTCATCGTTTCTCATAGGCGCTGAATCAGCGACCTAAGTGCACCCTAAGCCTTCCTGCTGGACACCCGTTTGCAACAACTCTCCGCATGTCGACAAAGCCCCTTTATGTGAAGGCGAAGCAAAGGCTACCGAAAGGTCATGGCCGCCGTGCTCATGAGGAATAGGACTGGCGTGATCTATCGATTCCCAGCACATTCTTCGACACTTGGCTCCAGCATCACTCACATCCCCAAAAAGGCTTCGGAGGCCCACATGAAATTCTCCCCGGAAAACGGATTAGCGAGGCCACGCTCCGCTGGCAACGTTTTCGCAACCGTCTTTCTGACTTTCGCTCTATCGTTAGTCCTTACGGCATGCAGTGGGGTCAACGCCGGGACATCGCAGTCGGCAACGTCCGCCCCAATGGAAAGAACTGGACTGTCCCTGGCGCCTGCGACTATCAATTTCGGAACTGTCCTATTGAATTCAAAGGCGGTCACGGGCGTCCTTAGCCTGACCAACACGGGAACATCCCCTGAAATTATCGAGTCAGCTACCGTAGATCCCGCTCCGACCTTCACCCTCCAGCATTGGACGGGAGCGGTCACGGTTGCTCCCGGCAAGACCGTCCAACTGCGAACCACTTTTGCTCCTACGAGCGCTGGGAACTATTCGGGGACTCTCTCTTTGGTAACAGCGCGTGTAGCAGCAGGTACGGACCTCAGGCCTTCGCTGATCGCGGGACAAACCGGCCAGCCCCAATCTCTGGACCAGGTCAAAGTCCCGGTGAGCGGTGCAGCCAGCGCGGGAACTGATCCGCCACCGGTAGTAAAAGTCTCGGTGTTGCCAAGTCCCGTAGTCCTGCAAACCGGCAAATCGATGCAGTTCACCGCGACTGTGACAGGAACGTCGGACACCGCCGTAACTTGGACTGCCGTACTCGGATCGATTAGCTCGACCGGCCTCTATACCGCACCGACGGTCACCAGTCAGACCATGGATACAGTCTCGGCCATCAGCGATGCTGATTCTTCGAAGTATGCATCGGCCTCGGTGACGGTCACATCCTCGCCATCCACTGCTCCGGCATACTCGCTAAACCCGAACTCGGTGACGACGAAGCTGCTTCCGACCGACGTGCTATCCCATTGCTATGGCAATACCTCGAACTGTTCTGCCGGGGATGCTATCGCAAAATGCGCGCTGACAGACTGCGGCGCACATTCTGAGCTTGGCGATGCAACCTATATGGGCAGGTTTGTCAAAGCCAGCCCTGGCCGGGATGATTTCGGCAACCCGGTCTATCACTCGGCTCCGACCGATCCGTGGTATTCGATTACGGCGGCAACGCCTACAGGATCGCAAAATGTCGTATTCCGCGCTCCCAATGGAGCTTTATTTTCAGAAGGAGCTGAGCAGGAACTCACGGTCTGGGACCAGTCCACTGGCTGGGTTATTGAATTGTACAGTTGCTGTGGTCCGGAAACGGGACGAGGACTACCCGTAGTGTCAAACTGCGGCAGCACGCAAGCTACGGCTTGCCCGATCTCAAACACCTATCAATCGGCTGCATCCGACCTGTTTTCGTCACAGGACTATGCGTATTCTCCACGTCCTAATGCGTCGAACGGTTTTGCTCCTGCGGCGGGAATGGTATGGGAGGCCGAACTGCAACAAGGTAGCATCGACCACGCGCTTATGCTCACCGTTGACTGCGTCAACGCGAAGACGCCGTTCGTATTCCCCGCTACCACCAACCCTGGCTTGTGCGGTGCCGGAATTTTCGGTCCGCAGGCCCCAACTCGTCCTTCGGCTGGAACTCTCCTGTTCCTTGACTACACTCCCGAGCAGATCGCCAGTTTCGATCTTCCTGCCTGGCAGACCAGTCTACTGACAGCCGTGAGCACCTACGGGGCTTACATTTCTGAAACCGGCGGCGCAGGCGAAACCATAGCTTTGGTAGGAGACGAGAATTTGGAGTCGAGTGAAGCGTGGAAATATTCCAACACTCTCGGCTCAAACCCGTTTTGGCCTTGGATCACCGCACAGAACGGCCTGGATGGAAGCCTGGATCTGAGTCATACCGGGTGCGCGGCAGGCTCGCCGGGGTCAGACAAGAGCGCATGGCGCTGCATCGGCGCTTTCCTCGCCAACATTCCGCTCGTTCTTGGGCCAGAGGGCAGCGACGCAGAAGGCAACTCTTGTACGA
The DNA here is from genome assembly GCA_963702775.1 of uncultured Acidobacteriaceae bacterium. GTDB lineage: Bacteria > Acidobacteriota > Terriglobia > Terriglobales > Acidobacteriaceae > Sulfotelmatobacter. The sequence continues at coordinate 1,117,773 of CAVPDX010000004.1, read as the reverse complement.
GCGGCAGCGGATGTTATCCTAGCGGTCATATTCACGTTGCGGATTCCTGCATTGCGAACGGGTTCGCCAATCGTGCTGGAGGTTGCTCTTAGCGCGGAATTGAGTGTCGGAGTTTTTGCCTCGCGGGCGAAAGGCGACCTGCTCCTGGACGCACCTCTCCCGCAGAGAAGGGCTCAGTGCCGAATTAAGAGTGGTCGAGGGCTCTTCTGATTCCTTCGCTTAGGCTGATTTTGGGCTTGAACCCGAAAGACTCGGCGGCGGCGGGATTGGCTACGCGACGACGACTGCTCTCGGCCTTCTCCGACAAGGCCTTAATCTCTGGGCTATAACCGACCGCATCCGCCATCATCCTTGCTAAAGTCAGGAAATCGGTTCCGATTCCTGTTCCGATGTCAACGGGAGTATGCGCGGGAAAATGATTGATGGCCCACATGAAGGCATCCGTCAGGTCGTCGATATGGACGAAGTCACGAACTTGTGTTCCACTGCCCCAAACCGTGAGCGGATTCTCGCGGCTTCTCGCTCTCTTCAAAATTGCTGGAAACGGATAGGATAGCGCCTGGTCGCCCCCATAGCCCGAGAAAGGCCTGAGCACCTTTAATGGGACTTCTTTTAGCGAACTAAAAACCCGCTCCCCGGTCAGTTTCACCCAAGCATAAGGATCATCAGGATAGTCAACTGCGCACGAAGTCGGCCAAACGAACGCTTCCCGAGGTGGACGACGCGAAACGTAATCCGCCATCGCATAATCCAAGGGGATATCTGAGTAGGCAATGTGCCCGGAGTGAATGCGCTCGTGAATGTCAGGAATATTGGCTGCCAGATGAACGATCACATCGAATCGCCCATCGGTATGGTCCCGCAGATACTCCTGGATAGTCGCGGAAATCTTCCCGCGCTGCGCACCGCTTTTCTGCTTTGGATCTACACCCACAACTTCGTAGCCTGCAGCCTCCAGTTTGGGGACCAGGTGCCTCCCTACAAAACCTGCACTGCCGGATACTAGAGCGTGTCTCACCTTCACCGACCTCCGTTCTGTCACTGCCGTGAAAAGCTTGTTGAGCGTCTGTGGACCAATCGTCTCACGGAGCGTGGTAGACGGCTACCCCGGTGGCTACATTGACAATCGATTGGACCGTCCTGCTCGCGACGTTCTTTGCCGTGCTGCTGGGAATAAAGATGATGTCCTCGGCTTGCAGCCTAATGTCCGGAGCCTTCGCGGCTAACATTTTCTTGAGTTCAATAGGTATTTCTGTAGGGCCAGCCGGGGTGGAGCGAATGATTTTCGCGGCCTTCAAGGCAGCGGTCGGATTCGTTCCCTCCGCCATGGCGATCGCCTGCAGGACGCTCATGCCATGAGACTCCATCACGAAGCCACTAGGTTTGCGCACGTCCCCAACAACGTAGACCACTCCAGCCTTGGAGACTACAACGGTGTCCCCCGGGTGCATTTCGATATTTGACTCGTTATTTCTATCGGGATTAGCAGACAGCCTCACGTTTTGCGGAGAGTGCGGCTGATTCTGGCGCGTGACTGTAACTAGGTCCCCTGCCTTGGGAGTAGTTCCGCCCGCTTGCGACAACACGTCGAATAGACGGTGTGGACCAATAAGAGGATAAACCCCGGGCTTTGTTACCTCTCCGAGCACGGCCACACCTTGCGTGGCATATTCCTTTTCAAAAACCGAGACCTGGGGATCGGCGAAGTATTTCCCATCGAGCAGACGTTTGCGTATCAACTGGCTGGCCTGATCAACGGTTAATCCCCCCAGATGCACATTGCCGATCAGCGCCAGAGCAGCGTCACCGTTGCTCGCAACGCGCACCTCCTGATCATAATCCGCCGCGCCCAGCACACCGATCTTCAGCAAGTCGCCGGCGCCAATCAAAATCTCGCCACTGGCCGAGTTGTCCAAAGCGGCAACATCGCCTCCCGGACCGGGAGTTGCGGTCTTCACCGGTGCCGGCTCGGCAGTCTTGGCTGGCGACGCCTGTACCATTGTGGCGGGGGCGACGCTCTGTCCCCAAACCAGGCTTGCAGCGGATACTAACGCACCAACCAACAGCGATTTTTGGCAGTAAATCAAAAACTTCATAGGAACACCTTGAACCATTCCCGGCATAGACACGAACGATGCACCAGCACTTCCATTCTAAGGGCGCATCGATCGCCAGTGGAGGAGAAAATTACTTAGCGGCATCGGGGGTAACTGCGTTCGGGATCGCTAACGATCAATGGCGAGTTCACGCGACTAGCGCCGGCGTCTGGCCGTGTCCTCGGCTCTGGCCTTTTAATCCGACAGAATCTGATGCCTGCCTCGCGGCAAGCATCAGATTCTGTCAATCTAGTTAACGGTTAGAGTGAACGTGGTGGTTTGCGCGGCCAACGATCCCGACGTGCCGGTAACCGTGACAGTATAGGTTCCAGCCGGCGTTCCCGACTTGTTTGACGCCGTAGCAGACGACTGCCACTGCTGCAGGACGCAAGGAACAGCAGGCCTGACGCCATGAGGAACACAAGCAATATGCCCAGCACCTTCTTACGGCGCGAACCGAAGCTCATCCCAGAAGCGTGATTCCGCCAATTGGCAGGAACATCGCATAGAAGATGTTGCTCGAATCGCCGGACTGACGCGGTAGCCGCAGTGGTGCTGACGGTCAGGTTTGCGGTAGTTGTCGCCGAGCCAGGCAACGAGCAAACCGGCGCCGGGCTAACGGTTGGCGTGATGCCACAGGTCAGGGCCACCGTAGCGTTGAATCCACCCGTTGGATTGATGGTGATCGTCGACATGCCTGTGCCGCCGGGAGATACCGTCTGAGACGTTGGGCTTGCCGTCAGTGTGAAGTTCGCCACCGCCGGTAGCTGATGTGACTACAAGCGTCACAGTTGTGGTGGCCGACAGGGAACCCGAGGTTCCCGTGACGGTCACGGTGGTCATGCCCGCTGGAGTAGCCCAGGTTGTCGTGATCGTGAGCGTCCCGCTTGCCGGGCTCGCGCCCGGAGTCAATGACGGGGCCGCGCACGACGCCCCAGTGGGGAGGTATTCGGTGCAAGTTATAGCGACCGCGCTACTGAAGCCGCCTGAAGGAGTGACCGTAACCGTCGAAGTAGTGGAGCTTCCGGCCACAACCGAAGCCGGGCGCCGTGGCAGCCACGCTGAAATTGGCAGCCACACCTCCCGCCAGCTTAAAGGCTGCGACCTGCATTACCCACGGGTCGGTGGCCGGAGTCTGATAAGCGGTTGCATCAAACGGTCCGGCTACGGTTGGGAAGGTGTGCTCCACGTTGTTCCCACCGCGGGTGAACAGGGCGGTGGTATAGACACAGCTGCTATCGGCACAAGCTTTACCCTGCGCAGTAGTAATGGCGCCTCCCGCGGTGGCAGCGCCAAGAATCATATCGCCGACGCCGGTGGGACTAACCGGGCCGCTGTCCAGGAACGATCCCGTTCCAGAAGCTCCAACGCCGCCATCAAATGGATTCGCAGTGTCGGCGCCGCTGTATTCCACGATCCTGAGATCCGGGCTGGTTGGCACACTATTGAATTGTACGGTTATCCGTTTTGGCGGCCGAGGCGTTGATGTTCTTTGCATAGTAGATTGCCTGAGTCAGCCCGGTGCCTTGTGTGGGAGCAACCGCAAGGGAATAAGTGTTGCCCGCGTTATCCGTAACCGATTGAATGGTCGAAGTGGTGTCGCCCCAGCCGATGACAACCACGTTCAGGTCACCCGCCGTCTGAGGAAGGCTAAAAGGGGCCGACGGTTGGCTGGTGCAGGTTGGCTGAGAAGAATCTGCCTGCACGAAACTGATTCCAGCGCCGGCGGAATAAGTGTATCCACCAGGTGAGCCGTTGGCGCCGCTGGGATTCGTGACCACGATGTTCTGCGCCCCAGCCGAACCCGCCGGCACGAACGCTGAGATGGTCGCAGCTGTTCAGAACGGCATACCTGGTCCGCACGAACTCCTCCGATGGTCACCGTTGCACCCGACGCGAAATCACTGCCGGTGATGTTTATGACGGTCCGCCATTTATCGACCCACCGTCGGGAGAGAAGTTCCCCTCATGCAGTAGTGAAAGGCGTGCTTTGCGTGTAGGCGAAGGGAAGGGCGCGTTGCTTGAAGATCCGGGTTGCTAACGACGACGTTAGCGCTCGTGTCTGGTCGGAAAGACCGGCGTCATACAATTAATCGTGGTGCAGAGGCGACGGCGCAATTGATGCCGAAACAGTAAACGGGTACTGTTAACCGTCGGTGATGGTTACGATTAGCGCCCGGCAAGAAACCTGTGCCTGTAATTGCAATCGGAACTCCACCGGCCTCAGGGCTGGTAGCGGGTACGACCACTCGCAGCCGCCGGGGCGGGATTCACTATCGTCGCCTGTCCGGCAACGCGCAGCGCTATCATCTGAAAAACCCAGTTGCCGCCGCCGCCGCCGGCTGTGTCGGCCTGGCCCTGGTAAGCTCCGGCGCTCGCAACCAGCGCATCAGCGGTAATGTCAAAAAACGGCGAGGCGGGAGGGATTTCAGCGAACAAAGAACACCCGGCGCCGCAATTCTTGATGATGCTCGTAAATCCGCTGTCTATGGTGCCGGAAACATCCAGCACATCGTTGGCGTAGGTTGTAGTCATCGTTCCTGTGGCTGCGGGACTGACATTGCCCGTGCTTCCGATGGACGTATCCAGGGGGTTAGTCGTGTTCTCAATGAAAGGGGGCCCACCATACTCGATGAGGCGAACATCCTGCGCGCCGATGAAGGCGTTAAAGGTGACCGTAACCGTATTCCGGCCGCCATTGATATTCGAGGCAAAGTAAATGGCCTGCGAAACGTCGGGATTCGTGATATCCATCACGCCGGCAGCTAAAATATGGCATTACCGTTGGTGTCGGTAACCGACGTGATCGTCGAGGTACTGTCATTCCACCCCACAATCACCACGTTAAGCCCGCCAGCCTGCTGCGCGGCGGGATACGCCATCGACACCGAATTTTGATATACGACACTTGGACTGGAAGCCACTTGGTTCAGGGAATGCCCTGACCTGCCGCCAAAGCCGGAATCAGCAGTAGGGCCAACATACCCAATAACGCGCAAAACAAAAACCGAGAACGCTGGAAAGGAGTATACTGTCACAGAATTAGCCTCGTCGTGAATTTTTTCCTGGCCGACCGATTTCAGCCAAGCACCCGTAGTGCGCCCGCAAGTATTATCAACAACTGCCGGTATATGTGTGTTAACATCTGAGATACCCTTGAAAGGAGAACGATCTCGCACGCGAGAACTGCTCCGACCTCACATTGCAAATCTAGCAGCCATCCGAGAGTCGGCCATAACCCATTTATTATCAGTGGTTACAGGCAATGCTCATGAAGGGGTGTGCATCTTGTTGCATAGAAGAGATAGCTTAGTCATTTTGTGAGAAATGCAATGGCAAGCTGCTCTTTCAAGATGGCTTATGGTGATCACCGAAGCCCAAGTTTCACATGTGCAATTCGGTGTAGTGCAGCATGTCCCAAACTCGCCAGAACTCGAGCATGTCGGTTGGAGTTCCGAGCGAGACTCGGATGTAGGTATCCATCGCGGGGAAGTGACGCCCGATGAGCACTTTGTGTTCCTGAAAGTGCTTGATCACCTCTTGCGCGGGGTGATGAGTGTCGACCATAAGAAAATTGGCGTGCGAGTCAATCGGCTTGAGCGTGCGCACCATGGCCTGGTTGCGGAACTCCTGGCGGTCATTGGCGTTGCGCGTGATGGCGTCACGCACATTATCTGTATCGTCCAGCGCCGCCATGGCGGCGTGAGCCACCACGCAGTTGATGCTGCGTTCCGTAGCATATGCACCCATGCGTTGCAGGACTGCGGGAGAGCCTACGGCGTAGCCAAGACGCAACCCCGCCAAACCGTAGACCTTCGAAAAGGTGCGGCTCACAATGACGCGTTTATCCCCCAGCGGGCGATCGATGAAAGAGGCATACATAGCTGATTGCCCGGCATAGTGGTGATAGGCTTCATCGATCAGAACATGGGTATTGGCCGGCAGTTTTTCGATGAAGACCTCCAGGTCACCTCTGGGAGTAATGCTGGCCGTAGGATTGTTGGGATTGCACACGTACACCAGGCCAGTGTTGTTGCCGGCTTGCTGCAGCATCTGATCGAGATTGTGGGCGAACTGAGAAGTCAGACGCACCGAAACAACTTCCGCTCCAGCAGCGCGAGCGTAATGTTCCGGAGCCTCGAAGGTAGGATTGGCCTGGATCAGTTGCTTTCCTGGGCCTAGAAACGCATCTACCGCCATGCGAAGTATTTCCGTGGAACCACAACCGAGGAGCACCTGCTCGCGCCCGACTCCATGAAGTTTCGCAATGGACTCTATGAGCGGATCGTACTCCATGTAAGGATAACGATTTGCACCGAGAAGAGCCGAGCGCATGGCGGCGGCAGTTTTCTGGGAAGGCCCGTAGGCGTTCTCGTTACTGTTCAGACGGATCGTATCAGAAGGCTCGCCGAGCCGGGCGGGTTCGAATCCAGGCGGTCGTGAGGAGGGTCGGGCCCAGGCCGACGGCACCAAAGCCGCAGTGCTGCCCGAATAGGCTAGTGTGCGAAGGAAGTGTCTTCTAGAGAAATGCATTTAAACCGATGTCTGCTGCCTTACTGCTTATCGAGCGTGCCCGCACCCTGATCGGTCTCGCATCGACCGCTCCCGCTTCCGTTCGCGATGTAAGTCAGGGCAAGCTCTTTCCCGCTGCTGTCTAGGGTTCCTTTAAAGGTGATGTTCTCGCCCGCTTTACTTCTTCCAGCAATAGTAAACGCATTCGAGCCGCTGGTCGTTACTGCGAGGTCGGCTTCGGTGAAACAAGGAGAGCCATCTCCAACGACGTGCGCTTTCGAATCTGCACTGACGTCGATCGTTACCACGAATGAAGCGAAATTCCTGGACGACAGTCTGCCGCTCCACTTGCCCACGAGTGCGCTCCTCGTCGGCTGTGATTCGCCGAGCATGGAGTATGGCAACAGAAGGACTGCAAGCAGCACAAGCGTAAGAAACAGTAGTTGACGTTTCATTCTCATTGCTCGTTGCGATTTTGCGGCGCCCTCTCAATGCCCCTAACTGGTTTGTGGTCATACAGTGCGACGGTAATCAAATCCTCGCCCGGGAACTCCTGTCTGTCCACGATCCTATAGGTCTCTCCGAGGGTCGATTGGATGGTGGCTGCGGCTTGAGGATTAATCGAATCGATGTGCAGGATGAGCCACACCCGTTCGTGCCCAGAACTGACTTGTTGTATTTCATCTCGGGTTACGGGCTGCCAGGGCAGAGGTGGATACAGCACCTCGGGCGCTGATATCGGCTGGTGCTGGCTCTCTTCAGCGCGGTGAATGTAATAACGATAACAATACGTATTCGGCAGAAAGAATACGGCCCCATCGCCAGGCCGCTCGCGCTGCAAGATGTACCGCACGGCAGAGCGCCAATCGCTGCTCTCGGTCGGAAAATTCACGAAGTACCGATACGTGCCCCACCCCGACAATCCGATCACCAGAACGAAAACTCCAACCGCAGCCCAGCGCCTCGACGCCAGGCAGGTCGTACAGCTTCACCAGTCCGCGCGCCGCGAGGATGACCAGTGCCGGAACGCAAATGACCATGTAGCGAGGATAGAAGAACGGCTTGATCAGCGAAACGGCGAGTGTCAACAGCGGAAGTGAAAGAAGCCAAAAGAGCATCAGCCGCAGCGCCCAACTCTCCTTAGCCGGCCGCTTCACCCCGGCTGGCTGCAGGAATGCCATGCCGCAGAGGCCGAGATAAATGATCACCAGCAACACGCCGCCCTGGCTGGTCAGTAATGTTAGAAATTGCCAAACGTCGGCCAGCGTGGGCCGCGCCATCCAGGCCAGCTGATCTGAGTGTTGCAGGACCACGAAAGCGGCCATCGGCTCACAAAGGAGCGCAAATACTGCGGCACTCGCAACCACGGTCGGTAATTCGACCCGGAACGGCTTGGGAAAAACGATGGCGAGCGCGTGCGCCGTCAGCACTAGGAGAGCAAAGATGTGGGTGTAGATGCACAGAGCCGCCAACACAGAAAAAGCCAGCCAATAGCCGAGCTTCGAGTTGACTCCATAGCGGCGACCAGAGCATAGGTAGTCACCACCAAAAGCAGGATTAAGAAGCTGTAGGCGCGAGTTTCCTGGGACCAGTGGATATGAAAGCTATGCACGGCCAACAACGCTGCGCTGATCAGTCCCGTGGGCCGGTCGAAGAGGCGCGCCGCCAACATATACACCGCAGGGATTGTGAGAACGCCAAAAAGCACCGACAAGCTGCGTACTACGAACTCGCTGTCGCCGAGATGGATCCATCCGCGGAGCAGGAAGTAGTACAACGCCATATTGCCCTGGTATCCCCAGAGCGTTTTGATGAAGGGCTTCCAGGCCAGAGAAGCGAAGCTGACGCTCGCCGCTTCGTCGATCCACAGACTCCGCGCCGCCAGCGAATGCAGACGCAACGCCGCACCTATCAGGGTAATGAAGCCTAGAAGAAAGGCGGCGCGAGTAGGCGTAATAATCGAAGTCCTGTCCAGCTCTGACCCCGGACTTGGAAAACTTTTGTCTGGGGCAAATTGCCAGCTTGGTCGATTTTCGCGGAAGATCAACGTTTGAATTCGTTGTCATTGTTTGAAGGTGGCCATTTGCATGACCCAGGCTAACCGCCGCTGTTGCTGGCGGTGGCGGAATAGCTGCCCGCAGCCGGAACACAGTTTCATCTTCCGCCAGGCTGCCGTAAATGTTGATTATTCGATTCGTGAATCCAGCCCCGGGGGCAGTGTAGCGCAATGCCCGCCGTTGTGCCTGCACCGAATATCAGCTCATTCGCCGAGGTGGTCGTGGCCGTACCGCTGCTGGCACTGGTCCCGTTGCCAGTCCCCGCCGCTGTCACATCCAGCGGACTGCTCGAACTCAGACCGCTATATTCCAAAATTCGCACGTCAGGATAAGCCGCCGCCTGGTTAAATTTGACCGTTACCGTGTTGCTTCCGCCGGCAATGTTCTTGGCATAGTAAATCGCCTGCTGCAGCCCATTGTTGGAAGTTGGTCCGACCGCGCGCGTATAAGTGTTGCCCTTCGTATCCGTCACTGAACTGATGGCAGAGGTCGTGTCTCCCCATCCTACGGCTACGACGTTCAAGTTCCCAGCGGTTTGAGCATTCGAGTACGCAACCGCAACGGATGTCTCACCCGTCTTGATCGTGCTCGGCCCTGAATCCGCCTGCACAAAACTGATAGTTCCAGCATCCGTGTACGTGTAACCGTTGGTCAGAGTCCCGCTCAGGCCGTCGGGGTTGGTGACGACTACGTTCACTGCTCCGGCGGCGTGTGCCGGAGTTGTAGCAGCGATCGTGGTGCTGTTCACCACAGTGACAACGGTAGCAAGAGTTCCACCAAACTTAACGCTCGCGCCCGCGGCAAAATTTGTTCCGGTGATGGTTACGGAAGTTCCGCCATTGATAGAGCCTGATGTGGGTGAGATCGAAGTGACGGTTGGAGCTGGACTTGATGCGCTGGCTTTGAACGTGGCCATTTGCATGACCCAGTAACCGCCACTGTTGCTGGCGGTGGCGGCATAGCTGCCCGCGGCCAACACCGTCTCGTCTTCCGCCAGGCTGCCGTAAATGTTGATTATGCGAGTCGTGAATCCAGCCCCGGGGGCAGTGTAGCCAATGCCCGCCGTGGTGCCTGCACCGAATATCAGCTCACTCGCCGAGGTGGTCGTGGCCGTACCGCTGCTGGCACTGGTCCCGTTGCCAGTCCCCGCCGCTGTCACATCCAGCGGACTGCTCGAACTCAGACCGCTATATTCCAAAATTCGCACGTCAGGATAAGCCGCCGCCTGGTTGAATTTGACCGTTACCGTGTTGCTTCCGCCGGCAATGTTCTTGGCATAGTAAATCGCCTGCTGCAGCCCATTGTTGGAAGTTGGTCCGACCGCGCGCGTATAAGTGTTGCCCTTCGTATCCGTCACTGAACTGATGGCAGAGGTCGTGTCTCCCCATCCTACGGCTACGACGTTCAAGTTCCCAGCGGTTTGAGCATTCGAGTACGCAACCGCAACGGATGTCTCACCCGTCTTGATCGTGCTCGGCCCTGAATCCGCCTGCACAAAACTGATGCCCATTAACGAGGCAGGAGCAGTTACCTGAACGAATGCTGCCAGCGAAGGCACGCCCTTGTTGTTGAGCAGGAAAAGCATGTAATAGCCAGGCGGAGCGATGTTCCCGTTGGGGGGCGCTGTGACGGTCAAACTCCCGTTGCCCGCTGTAAATGACATTCCCACCATCCTCTGGTCCATGTCGAAGGCGTGAGTCACTGCACCATCTCGCATCAATACCACCGAGGAAATACTTGACGCGTCCGGAGTCTGCACCGCAAAAGAGGCGCCATAAGAAATAGTGCTGGGTGCGCTGGAAATCGTGGGCCGCGTGGCTAGTGTTCCATTCGGGTTGAAGAGATAGGCGGGCTGATAGATCTCCATGTGATCTTCGTAGCTGCCGCGCTCGGGGTTTCCTCCTGCAAACCAAACCGTGCCGTCGTAGAGGAGCAGTGATACTGAGTGATAAAGACGGGGGTAAGCATTCTGTCCCGCGGATGAAAAAGTATTCGTGGCCGGGTCGTAGAGATCAGCGTTATAACTGGCAGTGTCCACATCTTCGTCGTTAACCGAGCCGCCGAGTGCCAGCACCTTACCATTGGGTAGAAGGGTGGCGTTCATTTCGATACGGGCCTCGGACATGTTCGAGCCGGGGCTCCAGGCAGGTTTAGCCGCTCCCAGATCGATGATTTCGGTGGTAGCAGTGCCCGGATTTCCCCCTCCCAAGATCATCACTTTAGGATCGTAGTTGTTGGCAGGAGTCAAGGGCAGCAGGACCGTGGAACCGTATTCGCGGTCTAGGCCGTAATACGTATTGGCTACGAAAGTCCAAGTCTGGTTCGTAGGATTGAACAATTGCGTGGTGCTGGTTTCTCCCGAGTAGAAGACATTGCCGCTGGGCAAAAGGGTCATGCGCGGATAAAGAGGGGGCGTCCAATTGGCCGTGTATTGCGGGCTCCAGCCCGAGTTCACGGTGTAGATTTCGACAGTGTCATTGGTGATCTCTCCGTTCTCGTTGAATCCGGAAAAGGTCATGACCTGGCCGTCGGCTAGAACGGTGACGGTGGGATACCAGCGGCCATGGGCCATGTCTGTCGTATTGGCGAAGACGTTCGTGGCAGGATCGAATATCGCAGAGGTCAGCGCGCCTTCGAAAGGGCTGTAGTTTATTGTGCCGCCATTGATGAATGCGCGTCCATCGGGCAGAACGATCATGCCGTTGCAGAACATGTCCCAATTGACCGAGAACTGCGTAATGTTTCCGGCCACGAGGTCTAGAAGAAGCGCTCCGGAATTATTCCCTGGGCCGTACGGAGGACCCGATGGACAGCCGCCCTGGCCGGGCGGACAGTTTCCTGACCCGGTAACAACCAATATCTTATTGTTGTGCAGGAGCGCTGCATGGATAGGGTTGATGGGCAGCGTGTAGGGCAGGGTGCTCCACTGTCCCTGGACGTTTGCTTGGCCCATCGCCATTGGCGCGACTATGCCAACCAGCATTGACATTGCGAGAGCAGCGTGGCGTAAAGATGTTGACATCGGCTTCATGGCACGAATCCTGAGAGCGGAACGGTGGTCGAGGTGACGTTGGGGTTGATACGGTTGCCCGCAACTGGCCACTTTAGCCAGTACGTAGTTCAGAGGATCATTTTCCTGCAGTAGAAAGCTTCCGCGTACTTGCCCGCGGCGCCGGACTCTATGCCACGCAGCCGCAGAAGAGCGGAAAAGGTATCTTCGGTGAACCAGTGCTTCTGCCCTTGCGTCTGGTATACGTCGAGAATGTGCCGAACCTTTTTGCGGCACACTTCCTCGCTAAGAGGCATAAAAAGGTTCGGCTGCCCGAGGTCGCCGTCATATTTAGGGATTTCGTACTCGAGAATCAGCTCGCTGCGGAACGTGTTCCAAGCCAGGTCTGAGACCAAGCGATGGTCCTGGTGGCGGTCATCACGATAGTGAGTAAGGACAATATCCGGCGAGAACCGTTTCTTGAGGTCCTCGATATACTCTTTGACCTCGGCACCGTTGTAAGGAAAAAAACCGTCGCGAAATTTTTCCACCAGAACCGTCTTCTTGCGCGCGCCTTGCAGAAACAAACCGGCCCCTTTGAGAGCTTCTTTCTTGCGTTCTCGGGTGGAACTCAGCACTACCCAGCGGAACTCCAAGTTAGGGTGCTCCCCGATCCAGCGAAGCACTGTGCCTCCGCAACCGATTTCGATATCATCGGCGTGGGCCCCCAGGCACAGAATCTTGCCTGTCGAATGGAGCTGGCCGGAAAAGTTCAGGTTTAGCACGAGTGAATTGAAGGTATCACTTACCGCGGAAATCCATCGCGACGTCCTCGATTCCGACGCCTTTGTCCCGGAAGAAATCACGGTACCAGTGGATGGTCTCTACGACCCCTTGCTCCAGGCTGTAAGTTGGCGCCCATCCGAGGATATTTCTCGCCTTGCTCGCATCGAGTGATTGGTCCTTGATCTCTCGCTTGGCATCGTTACGAATCACGGGGAGCAAGTCGTCGCGTCCCATAGCGCGAAGAACGGCAAGGGTCATATCCATCACAGTGATCCGGCTCTGCAGACCGAAATTAAAAGCCTCGCCTTGAACGCCCTTTTCCGTTGTTCTTGTGGCCAGGAGAAGATATGCGTTCACGACATCAGAAACGAATATGAAATCGCGGGTGTAGCTGCCATCGCTCCGCAGCACCGGTCTCTGGTTGGATAGAACGCTGCGGATGACGCCGGGAACAAGCTGGCTCCAGTTAAGGTCGCCACCGCCATAAACGTTACCGCAGCGCGTGATGGAAACCGGGAGACCATAGCTCCAGGCATAGGTAAGCGCGATCAGATCCGTACAACTCTTGCTCACGTCGTACGGATGCCGCCCTTGAACAGGCATGTCTTCCGTGTAGGGAAGGCGCTCCGCTTCACCGTAAGCCTTATCACTGCTGGCTACCACGACCCGTTGTACGATTTCGCCGTGGACTCGGCAGGCCTCCATGAGATTGTAGGTGCCGCGAATATTGGATTCAAAAGTCGGGAGTGGATTGCGCAGAGCGGGGCCGACGAGGGTTTGCGCACCCAGATGGAACACGGTGTCAGGCTCATGTTCGTTAATGGCACGCTCCAAAGTTGCATAGTCTTCCAACGCTCCGTTTACCACGCGGGTGCGCTGTACGTCACCACTGCTGATGAGCTGACTTTGCGGGTCCGCATCTCGAATGAGCACGGCGACGTAGGCCTCCTGCTCAAGCAAACGCCTGACGAGCCATGAGCCAATAAATCCTGTGGCTCCAGTTACGAAAACTCTGTGGTCCTTCCAGTTCCAGTCACCGCTGAACATGGCACGTCCTGATCTGGGGTAGATTCGCCATTAATGCGCCACACTGGGGCGCGCTTGAATCCCCAGCGCCCGCTTGACAAAGCGTTTGAACACGTAGAGCACATCGCCCTCCAGCCTTCGGTGGTTGTCCTTAATCCATCTCAGCATTTCTCCGTAGCAGGCAAGGCGCTCGCTAAAGTTAAGCGGCGCGCGACGTATACAGCGCAAGTATTCAAAGAACTCCGCCCAGTAAGGAAGGATTAGCTTGCCGGCCTGTTGCGGCACAAGGTACATGGGCAATCGATCAAATCTCGTGGGAAAGACATTGAGGGTCCTGTGCGGGTGCTCACGGTGCAGGAACAAATAATCGGGAACCCGATAATACTTTCCGTGGAGGCTGACTTCAGCCAGCATGATGCGGTCACCGTCCGGAATCGGCGCGAAAATCACGGTCTTCTTCAGCACATCCGTTCTCATCAGTCCGAACTGGCTTTCGCAGTTGTGATCCATGCGAATCATCTGCCGGAACCGTTTGTGTGGAAGGGGAGAGTCGGCGTCAAGGAATTGCTCCTTTTTGTATAACGCATTTCCCTGGGTGTCAATCTCGATGGCCTTGGGATAACACAGCGCGACATCGGGATGGGCATCGAGAACTGCTACGCACTCTTCAAGGAAGGACGGAGCCAACTTGTCATCGTGCGCCAGATACATGAAATATTCCCCGGAAGAATACTCGACCACGCGTATGAAATTCCGCGTGACCCCAAGATTCACTTCGCTGCGATGAATTTGAATGCGCGCGTCCTTGGCTGCATAATCACGGCAAATTGTCTCTGTGCCATCCGTGGATCCATTGTCGGCTATCACTACTTCAAAATTATGAAAAGTCTGCGAAAGTACGGAGTCCAGTGTCTCCGCCAGATAATTGTCGCCGTTGAAAACGGGGACTGCGACCGTTACCTTAGGCTTGCTGCCATTCATATTCATAAATTACGCGCCTCGCTTAGTGGACGAAATTCAGGCTGAGATTTTGACTGGGGAGGCAGTTGGGACAGCGTTGGCCGAGAGTCTTAATTCGGCTGACTCCAGCGAATAGGTCGGCACACAGGCTTTTTCCGAACCGTTTTCACGAGGAGTCGTGCTCGCAGAGTTTTGTCGCTTCCATACTTCCCATGGAGCACTGTTCTTGCTGTGTAAATCGTCTAGCTCTTGCTTCTCTTTGAACGTATCCATGCTTTTCCAGAAACCATCGTAGCCATATCCCATCAGGCGTTTTTCTTGAATGAGCCTGTGAAATGGTTCCTGCACCAGTTCCTCGCCGTCTTTGATGTAGTCAAAAATGGACCGCTTGAAAACGAAATACCCGCCATTGATCAGAAGGCCGGACTGACTCATGGTCTTGATTTCCTGAATGAGTCCTTCCTCTCCCATCGACACATAGTGGCAGGTCAGGCTGGGTCGCACGCAGAGAAAAGCTGCCGTCTTGTCCTGCTCGTGAAAGCGTTCGATGAGGTTGGGAAGATGAAAATCGGTGACGTTGTCGCTATAGTTCGCAAGGAAAGTCTCTTCTCCTTGAAGATACGGCTCGACGGCCTTCAATCTTTGCCCGATGTTTGAATTCACTCCAGTGTTGACAAATGTGATAGTCCAATCGTGAATGTCAGAATTAAAGACCCGCAGATCTTTGCCGCCATTCGACAACACGAAGTCGTTGGACGTGAATTCGTCGTATTTGACAAAGTAATTCTTGATCACCTCGGCTTGGTAACCCAGGCAGAGAATGAAGTCCTTGTGGCCGAAATGGGCGTAGTATTTCATCACGTGCCACAGAATCGGCCGGTTCCCCACGTGGACCATAGGCTTGGGAACATTCTCGCTCGCCTCCCGGATTCTCATTCCCAGTCCGCCGCAGAACAGTACGACCTTCATTGCAATCCTCCTTGCTGCCGAACTCCATTTGCTTCTTAGAATTCTTCAACGCTTGAGTTACGCACTTCTTCAGTCTTAGCCACTAAACCGCGCACGAGACAAGTGCCCGCTCGGCGGCCTTCTCGCCGCTTATGAAGCTCTCGTCCGTCCACATGTAGCCCCAATCTCCATAGCGGCCACAGTAGGCAATTCCCAGATCATCGAGGTAGGCATGGACTGTCTTCAGCGCTTCCGCCCTCTCCAGGTCGAAGATGATATTGGCATATCGCAGCAATCTTGCATTGCGGAACACGATATGATCGTCTCGCGCAGCAAGCCGCAGTGGCGGAGGTCCGCAATAACAGGTTCAATCCAGTCTTCGGGCTTGCCCGTCAAGGGCTTATACTTATCCGAGAAGTAAACTTCCGCTTGAATGCTGCCTGTGCCTGCGGGAGCATTGTTATGGGAAAACATGTGCGGGAAGCTGAGGCGGGTGAAGCAGATGTCCTCATCGTAGATGTACGTCAAATGGTGACTCGACAGGTCCTCGCGATCCACTCCGACATTCACCAGCACGCAGGTAGAGCAAGCCAGCCGGCCCGCCGCATCCAGAACGTACTGTGGCGTGCCTTTGATCATGCGAACCAAATCCGGCAGCGGCACTGAAGAAACCAGCACGTCGTAGTTTCCGGCCGTACCGTTCGAGAAACGGAGTTCGCGTGCCCGCGGATCGATGGAGACTAGTTCGTGATTCAGCCGCAGGCTACCCAAGGGAACAAATTTTTTCAAGTAAGATACGAATCCGCCCTGTGTCGGATAGCGGAAGTGGGTAATGTAATGAACGGTCGGAGTTGAAGGCAGAAAGGGCCCCGCGCAGCACCTCTTCCAAGCTGGGCCGATAAATTCGTGGCCCCAGCCAATCTGTGCTCATGTTCTCGGCGGTGGTGAGGTGGTATTTTCGCGTGTACTGCATGGGGAAGAGCTCGGCAAAACTCCGGCCAAAACTCGCAAGCAGCCAATCGGCGTAGTTGTTGATGGGCCCCTCCGGCCTTTGTTGCCACCTCGACAAAATCGCTGATCACTTTTACGATGACATCCTGCGGCAGGCCGTGCAGATGCTGTTGCACGGGATGCTGAGGCCAATAGCCTCGCCAATAGTTGTTCAGGTTCACCTGCATCGTTTCATACAACTGGTCTACGCTGTCGGCAAACAAATCCTGGATGCGGGTATCTTTCGTAAAAGAAATGTGCGGCCCCAGGTCAAAGATAAAACCGGTGTCATGGCGGAATGACGCTGTATGACCGCCGTGATAGCCGTTTTTATCGTACATCGTTGGGGTAATGCCTTCTTGATGAAGCTTATAGGCCGCTCCGAAACCGGCCATTCCGCTTCCCAGGATGACAACCTTCGGCATGAAGAACAGCTCCTTCTGAGTCAATCTTAGTTATTCCGTGTACTTGCCTGCGAACAGGCTGCCTATACCAATGCTCAACCTGCAACCACTGGCGCAAGCTGCCGGCTTTCAGGTTGAGATGCGTTGGTTTCCAAAGGCCAGCGCGCATTCTGATCCCGCCAGAGCGTCTCCACCAGCCGTCCACGCGGGGAGTCAACGTCAGCAAATGAAATCACAGCATCTTTGGAAATATCTCGCCGCAAAATACATCCTTCCGATAAGGCGATGGGCAAGGCGTCTACGGCTCGAGCTGCAGCCCGATTGTCGATAAGTCCATAGGTGCAAAACCCACCCACGCCGTCAAGACGCTCCCCGGCTTTCAAATCGCGCTTGGCCATGCTAAGCACTTCGCAGACCGGGCCGGCCAGCGGGGCAACGGTCGCATCGCGGTGAATTGCGGCCCGACCGATCGTAGACGGGATCTGAACGTGGGGCAGGTGAAATGGTGTGTAAAACACGAAAAACGGTCCATCACCGAGCTTGTAGTAAGTGAGTTGCCCTGCCTTCAATGGCGAGTCTTCATGAACAATGACAAAGGCTCCGGTGTGAGGGGCGGCACCCACCGTGTAATCGACCAGACCGGTGCTGAGCAATTGTTCGGCGGGCAGCAGGTTGGCAATCTCCCGGACATACTTGCAGGCCGGCCCATACATGCCGCGGCGTCCCACATGAAAACCTGTGGCGTTGGAAAGAACCGTAGTTTCCATGGATAGCTTCGTGGAATCCGCAAAAGAAGTGACCTTGCGCACATCCTGGTCATGTTTCTCGGCGAACCCTTGCTGCGTTTCCGGCGTGCGGTAGTGATCGACCATACCCTTGATGTTGCCCGCGGCTACCGGACGAAGCCCCAAAGAGCGGAGATAACGCAGCAAAGTCATCGCGACGCCGGGCTCGTCCCCGTCAGTGTGGGTGACCACGACGCCGGCGGCATCCGCCTTTGCTTTAAGAATCGGCCCAATCAAAGAGTCCAGCTCCGCATTGACCAACACCACGTGTTTTCCGTGCTCAAAGGCCCGCAGTGCTACATGGGCTGCGGCCTCAACTGTGCCCGTCACTTCGACAACAACGTCGATCGCGTCGCAGGCGGTCACAACCGAAGGATCATCCGTCAACACTGGCGTTCCCTGGTCGATTAAGGCTTCAGCTTGACGCGCTGACTCGGCGTGCCGCCATTCCAATCCCGCCTCCCGGAAAGCCCGTTCGCCGTGCGCTGGGGTGCGGTTCGAGATTGCGACAAGCCGCATGCCGGCGACCGGGGTTCCCAGCTGCAAGGCGATGGCACGGCCTGTCGCGCCAGCTCCGATCATGCCAACCCGGATCGGCTTGCCTGCTCGTTCGCGCTCTAGAAGAGCAGAATCTACGTTCATAGCGATCTCTCCTTTAAGGGGCTGTTTCTGGTCGGCGTGGAACTGACGGCCTGGCTCAAAGGCCAGTTGCGATCTTGTTCGGAGATAGAGGTCACGGGCAGCGGCCACCGAATACCAAACGCCGGATCGTCAAATCTTACCCCCCGCACTGCCTCTGGAGCATAAAAGGCGGAGGTCAGGTACAACACCTCGGATTGCTCTTCGATGCTCTGGAAACCGTGGGCGCATTGCTCAGGAACGTACAGCATGCGGCCGTTCTCGGCGGTGAGTTCCACACTGCACCATTCCCCATAAGAGGGTGAATCCGGCCGCAGGTCGAGCGCCACGTCGAAAACCGCGCCTCGAGTGCAGCGAACCAGCTTCGCCTCAAGGGCAGGCGCTACTTGAAGGTGCATGCCTCGAACGGTGCCCTTGCGGACGCTGAACTGCATGTTTGCCTGCACCGGCAGGAAATTTATGCCTTGCTGCTCGAATTCCCGCGCGCACCACGCCCGCAGGAAGTGGCCGCGATCATCGCGATGGGGGCTGGGATCAATGATCCAAGCGCTGCCAACTGAAGCCTTTGTGAAACGCATTCCTCTCAGTCCCCTGTGCCGTCCGCGCGTCTTGAGCACTCGCGCCCACAAGAACTCGATGGTCCGCTTGGGATTGACCAGCGGTTCCGCTGCTCCAGCCATCCGGCATTATCCACTGTATTTTCCATCTGTAAACACTTGTCGCACAAGTTGCATGTCTAACTCCACCGGACTCCAATGCAAACCATTGTAAATACAAGCGTTAAATCTGTTGGCGAGAGCGACCTCCCGACACAGTGCAAAAACTTGCAAACCTCGGCAACTTTAGTTCTAGGCCGGCAAAGAACAGATTTAAGGATCCGGGCGGGGGTTACGGGAGAGATTGTATTTCAATATCTCTCTCGTCAGTTCCTTACGCCACAATCAGGTCATCATCGTAACTTCGCGGCAAACGATCCTTCCCGTGCGGCCAGACACAAGTGGAAGTGAGCTATTGGACGGTCAGCGTGAACGTCGTGGTTTGTTGTGGCAACGTTCCGGACGCGCCCGTCAATGTGATAGTGTACGTTCCTGCCGGCGTGCCTCCGGTCGAACCGCCGCCACCATTGTTCGAGCTGCCACTGCTGCACGACGAGAGCAAAAGCAGACCTGATGCCATCAGGAATACGAGCATCATCCCCAATATCTTTCTTCGGCGTGAACCGAAGCCCAGCAGCGTTATTCCTCCGATCGGCAGCAACATCGCGTAGAAGATACGCTTAGATTGCATGAGGGATGCATGCGGAGCGTTGGTGGTCACAGTCATGTTTGCCTGCACCGGTGAACCATTTATCTGGAATTGGCTTGCGGCACACGCCGGTGGTGGAGTAGCGCTCGTAGCGACTGTGCAACTGAGGGTCACAGTGGCAGAGAAACCATTCGTCGGAGTGATCGTGGTGGCGAAAGTCGTCGAGCTGCCAGCCATCACCGTCGCCGCTGCCGGAGTCGGTATCGACAACGAGAAACTTCCCTCCGCCGTCACCGCTAGATTCACGCTGGCCGGATGAGCCAGCGACCCGGAGGTGCCAGTCACGGTGATCGTGTAATTCCCGGTGGTCGTGTTCAGACCGGCTTGGATGCTCAGCATCGAACTGCCTGAACCCGTGACGGAAGAGGGGCTGAAGGAGCACGTCGTGCCTGCGGGAAGGCCCGCAGAGCAGGTTAGGCATAACCGCTGAGTTGAACTGGTTCACCGGGGTGATCGAGACAGAGGACTGAGCTACGCTCCTGGCGATGCCGATACCGGCGAGGTGGCAGAAATTGTGAAATCGGGAGTAGTTGCCGCCTGCACAGTCAAGCTGACCGATGTCGTCTCGTTTATCGATCCAGAGGTTCCCGTAATCGTAAGGTTGTAGGTGTTGGCCACGGCCCCGGAGCCTGCGTCGATGGTTAGCGTACTGGTAGCGCCATTGGAGCCCGGAATTACAGAAGGAGGATCGAACGAGCAAGTAACCCCCGCCGGAGGATTGGAGCAGGCCAAGGTGACCGAACCGCTGAACCCATTCAACCCATTCACCGCGATGTTGGAGTTCACCGAATTGCCTGTGATCACCGTAGCACTATTGGGCGACGCAGTGAGGGCGATATCCGGCAGTTCCGCTGCTCTGGGCTTGGAAGGTGACCATCTGCATGATCCAATTCCCGGAGGCGGATAACGGGGCGTGGCATCGTAGGCGTCCACTAAGTTGACAACGCGCTCTTCGGCTATCTTCGTAGATGTGACCAAGCGGGGCACGAAGGGATCACCCTCGGCCGCAACACCATCCCAGCCGGCACAGTGTCCGCCGCGAAGATCAGCTCATTTGGCGCCGTGGTGGTGCGGGACCGCTGTCGGCGATGCGCGCTGGAACCGTTTGCGGCGGCGCTTTGATCAAAGGGATTCGACGTATCTGCTCCCGAGTATTCGAAAATACGGAGCTCGGTGTAACTAGCTGTCTGGTTGAATTTTACTGTGACCGTGTTAGTGCCGCCCGCAATGTTTTTGGCATAGTAAATTGCCTGGCTAAGTCCGGAGCAACCGTGGGCCAGCAGCCAGGGAGTAAGTATTCCCTCGAGTATCAGTAACAGACTGTATGTTGAAGTATCATCAGCCCATCCTACGACGACGATGTTCAGGTCTCCAGCTATTTGCGTGGTTCGAGAAGGACACATCTGTTTGCCCGGTCGAGGAGGGATTCGTAATCGCGTCCTGAACGAAGTGGATGCCAGAGGATGACGGCGGATTGAGACCGTAAACGATCACCTGACCGGAGAAAGTTCGGCAAGTACACCTTGCCGTTTGCGACTGTGGGCGGGTTAAACTTGGCAAAATTCCCCGCCCGGTCCCGGTTGGATTCAATTCGCTGTTCCAAAGCTCGGTCGAGAGGTTGGATGCATCGAATGCATGCAGAACTCCTGTTACGCCTGGGATCTGGCCTCCCAATTGGGCGATGGGAGCCCACAGAATTCCGGTGCCAGCCT
The DNA here is from genome assembly GCA_963702775.1 of uncultured Acidobacteriaceae bacterium. Lineage (GTDB taxonomy): Bacteria > Acidobacteriota > Terriglobia > Terriglobales > Acidobacteriaceae > Sulfotelmatobacter. Next base: position 1,096,564 of record CAVPDX010000004.1, on the reverse strand, counting down.
GGTTTCCGTTGGCCGAAATCGACATCGGCGAGGTATCGACCTCTCCGGCGGGGCTGCTGATTTTGCCTTGCGAAACCGGATTGACTTGGATGGAAGGGGCACTGACGGAGCCGTTGAACTGGTAAGCCTCTGGCAAGCCACCCGATATCCACAAGTAGATCCATTGGCCACTAGGACCGTTCCAGAAGCTGGGTGTGCCGAATATCCAATTTGGGTAACTAAGAAATTTTCCAGGTTGTTATTGTTGGAGGGGCTGAACTTGCCCATGTTGTTGCCATCGATCAAGCGCAGATATCCGTCCTTGCCACCTCCCACCAGCAAGCTCGTTCCGGGGATCATCATAAGGTCTGCCGGCGCCAAGGTCGACGTTGTTTGATCCCAGGTAGGATGCGTTATACGGAGTGAACCAGTCCTGCAGCGAGAGATTGGCGTGCTGAGCTTGAGAGCGCTGACCCCGAAATTGGCCGAGTTGTCGAATGGGCCATTTCCCGTCATGAAGTAGATGTTGTTGTTGCTGTCGGCCACCGGGCCCCCGGCTGCAAAAATACCGCCTCCACCGGTTTCACCGCTTGGGTCGAAAACCTGATTGCTGGGAGTGGTAGTGAAGTAAGCCAACTGATGGAGTGTGGAAGCATCGTATGCCACTACCCAACCATGCCAAATATTAAAGTCGCCCGCAGACCCGAACATCACGTAGACCGTACCATTGACCAATATCAGGGCCGGGCGCTGCAATTGGTTGAGTTGAACAAATTGTACGGGGGAATTTGCAGGCATTGTGATTTCAGTGGGCCCACCAAATTTGTCTTCTCCGCTGAGCAGATCCAGGGCGTGAAGATAAAAATGCCACGTGCTGTTACTCACGTCTTTGGTTTTGGCAACAACGTAGAGAGTGTTCGTGGTGGAATCGATCACGGGCGTGCTGGTGATGCCGATCTCTTCCCGACGTCGTCCCAGTATTGACCGAGGCACCCGGCCTGCTGGATAGGCGGAGCTGCACACACATCCTGCGAGGGCACTGGCGTACCCAGATTCACCCGCCACAGGGGAGTGTTGGCAAGAGGGTCGTCGGCATCGAAGGCGTACACGCTGTTGTTCTCGGTGGCAACCATAGAGCACGTTACGAGTCCGTCCCCCAATAAGGAGATTCGGGACATACAACGGCTGCGCGTAGACATTTTGATCCACGGTGCGGAAGAACAGTTTGCCGAAATCGCTGACGTTTACATTGGAGTTGTTCAACGCGGTTTCGTTCAGGTTCTGCCCGGTGCGGCCGTTGTCGTTATGATGGGTCAGGACCGATACCTGGGCAGCGCTGTACTGAGTAATGCCGTAAAGGGACATCAGCGAGATTAAAGCCAGCAAACAAAAGTTATGTTTAAGCCGTGAATCCATTTGGGTCTCCTGTATGAAACTTATAGCGTGCACACCAATGAACTGCCGATTATCAGGGGAGGAGATTCGCAGAATCGCAGAAATCAGGTCACCGCAGGGGGTTTCTTGGAGTTCGCTCAATCATATTACGCCGACTCTATCAAAGCACTGGCACATCTCTTCACTTGCGTCGCGGGACACTTTCCTTCTGAATCTTTTACTTCTGATTCCATTAGGGCCTGGAAATCGGACACAGGAGCAAGGCCCGGGACATGGGTATCAAAATGGGCAGCAATCGGTCGCACAATTTTTTGCACCAGAGTGTCCCAATCGTATTCGCGTGCCACTGCCTGGCGTTGTGCGCGCCGATCGGGAGAATTTTCTTGTGCGGAAAGGCTATGTTTTATGAGAGTTCGACCACTGTTCCCGCGTGTCTGCAATGGCCACGACTCCGACGAACTCCTCTACGGAATACATCCGAGATGAGACCACCGGCCGACCAGTAGCCAGATATTCGTGCAACTTCAAGGGATATACGTACTTTGTATAGTCATCCAACCTGTAGGGCATGATGGCATGACATCGAAATGCTGGACGTATCCGCCCAACTGCTCGGTGGGTTTGCCACCCAGGAAGTGGACGTTTGGCAGCCGCGACATCCGCTCAATCGACTCATACATCTCCGCGTGCGGTCGTTTCGGGCCGACAAAAACGAAAGACCATTCCGGGTGACGTGCGCTCAAGTCGAGCAACAGGGGCCAGTCCAGTTGCGACCTTCAGGTATCCCACGTATCCGATCCGGGGATGAGGGATGGAGCGAAGATCTTCGGGTTCCGCTACCGGAGTCGCGTACAGACGGTAGTCCACCCCCATGGGCACAAATTCCGTATTCGGGTTGAATCCGCCTCTTTTCTCCATTAGCGCTGGTGAAGTCAGGATCACCTGATTTACGGATTCCAGCAGGTGACGTTCCCTCGGCGGCACCGGCACCTCGGTCGAGGTAAAGGAGTACTCGTCATTCACGTGATAAATACTGAAGTCGTGCGGCAACTGCTCGAGGGCTTCGGCTAACTCAGGCCGCCAGATGTAGAGAACCACTTTTGTACAGCCTTGGGCGCGAAGCATGTCGCGTACGTGTTTCAGACGCTGCCGCAAAGTAAAACCCGCCAACCAGGCGGGGCGGCCAAGGTATGGAAGCCAATACTCCGGCTGATAGACCTGCAGCGAGGCACGCCGTGGCGCGGACAACAGCTGTTTCACATTGCCGTTTGACCTCAGACTGGCAAGACACTCCCGCCAACCGGGCTGATACACCCACACCACGTGAAAATACTTCGCCAGCCGGTCCATCACATAGTGCCGGTCCATCCAGCGTGAACTCCACTGGTCCGGCGCCAGACTGATAATTCCGATTTTATCCAACAGTGGTTGTGGAAGTCTGGTATTCACGACTTATGTTCTCCGAGGGGGAGCGTCTGCGTCTTAGCCATTCGCGCACTTGCGTCATAACCTCGCCGCGGAATGTCAGCACCAGCGTGGCAGGGATCAGCGGAAGGAGGGCGGCGATCTGGAGGAAAAACACGAACAAATTGTGTGCCGGCCAGAATCGCTCGGCGGCGGCGCAGGCTAACGCAAACGGGATCACCGTCAGCGTGGTGCGAAACCATGTCTGCCACAGGTAGGTCCTACTGGTATCGCAATCAGGGCGCAAATGTACCTCGGCCATAGAATCATTTCCATAATGACGCTGGGGATGGTTGTGCCCCACGCTACGCCGTAAATTCCTATGCGGCGAACCAGAATGATGCTCAAGCTCAAGTTCAAAACAGATTCGATCATCCCCCAGATTGCAATGCGCTTATGTTTTTCCAGACCGTACACGATCCCGGCGCTGGTCGTGTTGGCGGTACTGAAGACCAAAGACAGCAGAAGGATCTGCATCACCGTTCCCGACGGCTTGCGCATATTGCTCTCCCATCCAGAGCCGGATGAAGGTGTGTCCGCGAAAGAACAACGCAACCTGGATCGGAAGCGAGACCAGCAAGGCAGCTCGCGTTCCCTGGATCGCCAACCGGCGCAAGTTATCGAAATTGCCTTGCGCTTCAAAGGTGCTCGCCAGCGGCGTGAACGTCGTGGTCATCGAGGAAACGATCTGCCGGGAGTAAGCGATCAGAAGTCCGCCAATCGCGTAAAACGTAACCGCTGAGGGAGAGAGGAAAGCGCCGACGACCAGATTGTCGGTATAGTAAGTGACCAGGAGAGCAAGGTTAATCAGAAACGCCCAGAAGCTGTAATTCCACAAGCTTGGCGAGGGTGGCGCGATCCGGCCGGCCGAAGGCGATTTTCAGCTCCGGGTAAATTCGGAAACAAACAACGGTGTTTACGGATTGAGCCGCCAGGGAGGTGCATAAGTCCCAGACCGCCAATGACAGGATGCCATGGCCGGAGCGAAGCAGGTAAACCACGCCAGCCACGCGAGCGCAAGTTTGCAGAATCGAGATCCCACTGGTTACGTCATAGCGATGAAGCGCGACGAGAACCCCACCAAAGACACCGCACCAGAGATTCACGGCGACGGTGGCGGCGGCGACCAGAAGGGCGAGCCGGGTGGTCGTTTGCAGAGCCGGCGGGATCAAGAATATGTGCGGAAGCGCCAGGGCCAAAATCAGCCCCGTACCAACGATGGCTAAGCTGATCCACAGCCGTATCCAGAGCGCCCCGGAAACCGCCTGACTCGATTCTTCATGATTTCCCTGCGTCGATCCTTTGGAAACAAAGCGAGTGATCGCGCCGCGCAATCCCAGATCCAACAGATTCATATAGCCGACGAGTGACATGATGATCACCCAGACGCCATATGCAACGTTTCCCAGATGATGAACTACGAATGGTGACAGGAAGAAGCCGGTCAGCGTGGTGACCGCCAACGCAACCCAATTCGAGATCACATTCCGGGCTAACTGTCGTGTACGGGACATAAGAATTAGGGCTTGAACTCGCTCTGGTGTAACTGAGTTTGGGGCAGCTCTTCGAGCAAGCGGTGCTGCAGCAGCGAGTGGGCCGCGTCGAGGATCGTAGAAAACCGCAGCCCCGACCTTACGGCAATGTCGAGCACCGAGTGCTTGCCGTCGGAGCAGTTAAGTACCCAGAGCATTGCGAACTCGTTGTCTTCTGCCTGTGCCTGGCCGCCCATTTTGCGGTACAAGCCTCGTTTTCCAAGCTGCGGTTCACATTTCGGATTCTGGTTCAGGTAAACCCTGTTGTTCTCCAGCACATCGAAGATCGCCATGCATTTGTTCATGGAGTCGTCGAGGCTTTCAGGGGAATGTATTGGCCGATCAGGCCCAGACTCTCGCGTACCCCATTGCCGGTGATACTACGGCAGATGGGATACAGTTCTGTAGTGAACTGGTGCATTTCGCCGCCAATGTTTCTCCTATCGATTTTGATCAGCGGCTTTCATGTCCCTGGAATCCGCGGTAACGTATTCCGTCATCTTGTTCTCCATGCCTATGCAGCCTATGCACCCGATGGAGATTTCGAAGTCGCCGAAGGAGAGCTCTTAACTGCCCGCGTGGAACGATATACATCCTCATAGATCATCGACAGACACTTGGCCCGGTACTCCGGGGTATAGGTCTCTTCGACCCTAGCACTGGCGCGGCTCGACAATGAGGCAGCCAGTCCAGGGCTCGAGAGCACAAGATCAATCGCTGACGCCATGGCGGCGGGCTGACGAGGCGGCACCAGGAGAGCATCCTTGCCATGGTCCACCATTTCGGGAATACCGCCCACCGACGTCGCGACCACTGGAACGCCCCACGCCATCGCTTCGAGCAGCACATTCGGGGATCCCTCGCTGAGTGAGGGTATGACAACGACATCGGCGGCTCGATAGTACGGGGACACATCGCTAACATGACCAACAAAAGTCACTGCTTTTGTCAAACCCGCGGACTCAGCAGCCATTAAGATCTTAGGTTGGTCCGGACCGTCTCCCACCAACATCACTCGAGCTGGAATATCCGGGCGCATCTGCCGCAGCTCCCGCAGCGCGGCCACCAGATCAAGCTGCCCCTTTTCCCGCGAAAGACGGCCAACAGATAGAATCACTTTTTCGTCAGTCGACAATCCTAGCTCACGTTTTCTGAGACTCCGGGCCTCCGGGCTTGGTCGCGAGTCCCTCCGTGGCACTTCCACGGCATTGTGAACAACCGAGATCAGTTCCCTGCGAGCGCCTTCGAGGCAAAGTTGCTCTTCAAAAGCACGGCTCACTGTCACGATTTTGGTTGCGCCACGCAATGACCAGCGATTGACAAAGTTGTAGACGGGTGAACGCCGAAGCGTAGCTGTGTATCCGTGATGAAAGGCTAACCAAGGCACGGTTCGGCAGAGCCCTGAAATCCATACCAAGAAGGCAGACTTCGGAGCATGAGTCTGGATCAGATCGGGCTTGACGCGTCCGATCAGCTCGACGAAGATGCACGAGCACGCGAGCATCAAACGGAAGACTTCAGGTATGCAATGTACCGGAACACCGGCTTGCGCTGCCACTTCGACGAAGAATTCGAGCAGTTGCCGACTCGGCGTACTGCCGCGGCGCCCCCGCGTCGGAAGGTGGCGATCTCCACCTCGAAAGAGGGGCCCGCGTCCAATTTCCTCATCGCCCGACAGAACCCGAAAAGATTTTTGGACACACCGGAGACGACCGTTGTGCCTTCGACAAGGGCGAGGATTCGAATCCTGGCTCCTATCCGACGGCAGACCCGCACGCATTTGCACTCCATGTTCCACGGACGAAAAACCCATCCTTCAGGCGTACCGTTATTTCACCACTCCGCTGACTAAACGACCTGCGTTCGACTGGCATGAGCTGACTAAGGTTGCACCGAATTGATTCGGAGAGGCTCTCCGGCAACGAATGAGCCCACACTCGAGAGGAAATCGCCAGGCTTAATGAATGACACTCGGCACAGGCCCCAATTAGCTCGCCGGCTTGCAAGCGCAGCCAGACGCTCTTTACGCTTCACGATCTAGAAAATCTGCGATATCGGAATTCTCAAATATTTTCGTCGTCGGTCCAAGCGCGCAAATCGCGCCGCATCCATGGAACGGATCGGGATGCTGAAGCCCCGCTTGTCGAGTTGAGGTGGGCTTGCGGGAAGATATCGCTGCATGGCTCTTCGAGGAGGTATTTGGTCGACCTCCCGCGCAGTTTGTAACGCAAAGGAAGGGCATAGGCGAACTCTACGACTTTATGGTCGAGGAGCGGGACGCGCGCTTCCAGCGAGTTCGCCATGCTGGCGCGATCTACTTTGGTCAGAATGTCGTCGACCAGGTAAGTCTTGATGTCGAGGTAAAACATTTTGACATGGGATCGTTGCCAGGCGCCTGATCGTAAATCTGCCGGTAAACATCGAGCGGATCATATCCCTCAAGTTGTTCCGAATTCTGGGGAAAAAATCTGTCTCCGCATGCCCTCGTCCGCCACTGTCATGCATTGCAGGTAGGCTTCTCGCGAGCTCACTGCCAATTCCTGGAACATGCGGGCGATCCGGAACTCAGTCCATTGTCTGTACATCCATTGCAGGCTTATTGCCGAGGCTAGTGAAAAACGCCGCGCGGACACTGCCGGGACCGACCTGCGAATCTGCTCGAGCACTTGGTGCCGGCCAGTATCTGCGCATAACCTGCGAAGTTTTCGTCTCCCCCGTCCCCCGACAAGACAACCTTTGCGCTTTCGCGAGCAAGCTCGGAAACGTAATAGGTGGGTATGCTGGAGGGATCGGGAAATGGCTGACCGTAGTGCTCGGCCAATCGCTCCAGAACTTTCGCCGGTTCTGAGGTAACGACGCTTTCATGATGGTCTGTGGAAAACAGCGGGCCACGGCCCGCGCCCGCGGCAGTTCGTTGTAAGGCTCTTCATCGAATCCGATGGAGCAGGTTGTTACGGATCCCTCGATCAGTTGGCTCATCATTGCCACCACCGCGCTGGAATCAACTCCACCGCTCAGGAATGCTCCGACCGGAACATCGCTTACCAAATGACAACGCACGGAACCTTCAAAAGCATTTCATGCAGACGGTCTTCGTAATCCTGCTCTTTCCCGAGTTCAACTGTTTCGCCGCTCAGGTCCCAGTATTTGAATTTACGGATGCCGCCTCGATCTACGACCAGATAATGAGCCGGCTCAAGAGAGTAAACGTCCCGGTAGATCGTTTTCGGCCCGGGAATATGAAAGTAACGTAAATACGTCCGCAATAGCGGTATAGTCGATGGCCAGTCGCCTCTGGGTTTCCAGCCCGTATGCAGTTCAGCTCTGATGCGAAAACAATTCCGTCTCATGATGGATGCGATAATACAGCGGCTTGATGCCAATTCGGTCACGAGCCAGAATGATCTGCTGCTTCCGAGCGTCCCAAATGGCCAGAGCAAACATGCCGCGAAGCTTCTCAAAGCACTTCGGGCCCAAGCTGCTCGTAAAGGTGGATGATGACTTCCGTATCGCAATGGGTCGTAAATACGTGGCCTTGCTGGAGCAACGGTCCGCGTAAGTCCTGGAAGTTGTAGATTTCTCCGTTGAACGTAATCCAGACGGTCCCATCCTCGTTGCACATTGGCTGACGGCCGCCCTCGAGGTCGATGATGCTGAGCCGGCGATGGCCGAGTCCAAGAGACGAGTTGCAATAAAAGCCGTCGCCGTCCGGCCCGCGATGAGAGAGCAGCGTGGTCATCGCTCTAAACGATCGCGGTCGACCGGCCGTCCGCTCTTATAGTTCCAACTGCCTGTGATTCCGCACATCGAAAATGCTCCAGTTTGCGCTGTCCACTCATTTTCCGAACGGCTGGTTTTGATTTACCTCGTCGAACCGTTCACCACGTGCCTCGTACACTTCAATTGTCTTCTGTGCGCTGGTCGTCCAGGAGAAGTCTGTGCACGCCAGGCCCTCGACTGCCCGCTCCATGGAGCGGAGTCGATCGGGATTGGTTAACAGCTCCTGGAACGCGTTCGCCATCGATTCCGGACTCTCCGGATCCACTAATCGGCCATGAACGCCGTCCTGGATCATGTCCGGATTTCCGCCGATACGATTAGCTACCACAACTTTGCCGAGCGCGAGAGCAGTCATCAAGACACCGCTGACGTCGATATATCGGTAGGGAATCGCAACCAGGGTCGCAGATCGGAATATTTGTGGGACCTCGGTCTCACTAATGGATCCGAGTTTCCAAACCACGCGGTGATCGACACCCAAGCTTTTCGAGAGAGCCTGCAATGAAGCCGTATTGGGAGTGGCACGGCCTGCGACCACCAGTTGTACGTCACTCCGCAGTTCGGGCGGTAACAGCGCGAACGCCCGGAGTAGAACATCCAGTCCCTTATAAGGCTCAGGAGCTCCGAAGAACAGGACGGACCGCCCTTGGGCGGAGGCAGCGATGGTGGCGCCTTCCAGTGACCGATAGTAGTCGAACACGCCGTGTGGCACGACATGAACTTTGTCTTCGGTGGTCCATTTGTTTTCCAAGATGCGGCGCTTGCTGTATGGAGAATGCGCAATGATCCCCTGAATGTGCCGAAAAAGAGAGTTCCATCCCAGCTTCTGATACAGGCTTTGGAAACGCGTCCCGCGAGGCTGATTCGTATTATGGACAGTAAACACGAGCGGAGCGATTCGGTTCAGTTGTTCCAGGTACAAGCGGTCGAGGATCGGCACCGGTAACCACTGAAAATGGATAACGTCGGGGCTGAGTTCGCGCATCCGGCTGACGAATTCCCGCATATTGAACAAATGCTCCGCCGCTTTAACAGCCTTCAGCGACGCTTTGAGTTTGCCGCTAAGTTGCACTCGTTGGGTAAAGCGATAAAACTGGTTCGAAAGCTCAAAAGATGAAGCCGGCCGCACCCATTGGAATGCGCGAAATTCACTTCGCTCTAGGATTACGCGGCAACCTTGCTCCCCCAGCGCATCACAGAGCGAGTAATCGTAAGGCAACGTGAAACAGGAGGCGTCTACCATCACCGCTGTCAGTGGCCGGGCCCGTCCGCTGGAGAGCGAAAGGGGAGGAGATGACTGCACGATGGGAGGTTCTAGAGTTACCTTATTCATGGCTTAGGACGGATGGCACTTTGGCTTGGCACGGCGAGTTCGAATTGCGCAAATCATCCTCAAGGAATCCAATGAAATTTCGGGCGATCTGAGCCCGGTCATAGCGATTAAGAACTGCGCGCCGGCCGTTTTTACCGAAGCGGCGGCAAAGATCAGGCCGGGAGCGAAGAAGCTCCAAGGCCGCGGCCAATCCTCGAATATCACCTGGCTCGACGACGATGCCCGCGTCTGACTCGCGAACAATGTCAGCGGCTTCGCCCTCACCGACGAGAACCACTGGTTTCGCCATCGCCATAGCTTCGTAGAGCTTCGAGGGCACCGCGCCCGGAATATGGTGTTTGAGAGTTACCAGCAGAGCGTCGATGTCAGTCAACAACGACGGGATGTTTCCGGCAGGCTGTGCATCCAGGAACTCTACATTTTTCAGCCCTCGCTGCTTCGCATTGGCCTGAAGATCCCGCTTGCACGGACCATCTCCCACGAAGACAAGCCGAATCTCAGCCGTGGGCGATAGCTCCGCAGCCGCGAGTATCTGGTCCAGTCCCTGCGCAAGGCCATGCAGCCCCACGTAGGCCGCGATGAACTCACCATCTTTCTTTTTCAACCAAGCACTACCCTGCGATCCGCTATCCGGTTGGAAGAGGCTGGTATCCGCGCCGTTCGAGAGATGAAAAGTCCGCACCTTCGAGAATCTTCCGGTGATATCTCGCAGTATGGATTTGCTTTGGCCAGTGACCAGCCATGCCTTCCGGTAGCAGAACCCTTCCAGAGCCTGGCTAACTCGAAACCCAAGACTGGAGCGCCGTATCACGCCGAGTTGAACCGCGGATTCGGGCCACAGGTCAGAGACATTGAAGATCAGTTTGGTGGATTTCAGACGGCTCAACCAGAATGCCGACATTCCCAGGAAAAGCGGGGGGCTCTCCACCAAAAGATAATCGGGCGTGCCCAGGGCAAAACAGCCAATCGCTGCCGAAGACAAAACAAAAGAGAAGTAGTTCGACAACCGAGCAACCATCTTCGGACTGTTGGTGGGGTAAATGAAGGTCCGAATGACATCGGCTCCCTCCTGCTTGCTCTTATGGTACAGGCCTCCGTAGCCCGGGAAGATGCGCCCCTGAGGATAGTTCGGCATCGCTGTGAAGACGGTTACCGAGTGACCACTCTCCACAAAGTGCCGGGCCAGATTCGACAGCCGCCTCTGGGGCGCGCCGGTCTCGGGCGGATAATATTGAGTCAAGATCGCAAGATGCATAACGGAGTCTTTCAGAAGTACAACGAGGACAAAAGCGAGCGGCTAGTGTTTGGCTCCAGAAATTTTTGCTCCGACAGGAAGAATCGCAACCAGAGTGCGCAGCAAAATTCCGATGTCACCGACGAAACCTGCTCGCCGGGCATAGAAAAGGTCTAGATCAACCTTCATCGGCAACAGTTCGCTCACATAGAAGCTAACCATTTCCTCCGGCGGAACTGCTGCCAGAACTGATTCCTCATCTCGAAAATGCACTGTGGCCCAGCCCGTCATGCCCGGTTTCAGACGGAGAATTTCCCGGCGCACGGGGCTCAACGTGGCGTAGTACTCGGGCAGATCAGGGCGCGGCCCGATCAGGCTCATCTCTCCCTCGAGCACGTTCAGCAACTGTGGCAATTCATCGACCTTCCACTTGCGGAGCCATCTCCCAACCGGCGTAACCCGATTGTCTCCTTTTCGAGTAAGGCCAGGTCCGCTATCCGTGGGGACTTGATACATGGTCCGGAACTTGAGAATTTCGAATTCCCTGCCCTCGATCCCAACCCGTTTCTGACGAAAAAAAACCGCGCCCCGAGAGCTGGCCTTTACCGCTGCTGCAATGACCAACATCAAAGGCGCGGCGAGTGCCAGCACGACGCTGGACCCGGTGATATCCAGCAAGCGCTTCCCCAACGATCGATTCCAGTTGCTGACCGCACTGTCCGCTTCCGACATATGAGATCTGCAGACCGTTGCCAATGAACGGGTCATAAGGCAACGCTGCTCTTCTTGCGGTTCTTGCTGACGATCTGCTGAATCGCATCCACGACGCGGTCCACCTGGGACTCTTTCAGGTCAGGAAAAATTGGCAAGGAGATGCAGCGGGAAAATGCGTCTTCCGCGTGAGGGAATCCGCTCGGACCGTAACCGTAACGCCTCTGGTAGAACGGATGCCGGTGCAGCGGAATGAAATGAACCGACGTGCCGACACCAGATTCCTTCAACTGCTCAATGAAAGCGTTGCGGTCGATATCCAGAGCGTCAGACTTCAATCGAACAATAAACAAGTGCCAGGCGTGTCCGGAGTCAGCCGTTCCCGCGGGTGGTAATTCCAGTTCCTCCATTTCCCCCAGTTTGCTTCGATAGAGTTCCGAGATGAAACGCCGTTGCTGGTAGAAGGTTTCGCACTTGCGCAGTTGAGCCAGCCCGAGCGCTGCCAAAACGTCGGGCAGGTTGAACTTATATCCAGCCTCCACGACTTGATATTCCCAAGATCCGGCACGCGAATACCGTTTCCAGGCATCTTCATTGCCGATGCCGTGCAAACGCATCATGGCAACGCGTTTTGCGTATCCGTCGTCGTTAGTGGTGAGCATTCCACCTTCCCCGGTGGTGATGGTCTTGGTGGCGTAGAAGCTGAAGGCTGTGAACTCGGAAATGGTTCCCACCCGCCGACCCTCAAAACTCGTCGGCAGCGCATGGGCGGCGTCTTCGATAACAGGTAGATTGTGTCGCGCTGCCAGCGCGCCGATGGCCGCCATGTCACAGGGTTCGCCGCCGATGTGTACCGGAATGATAGCTTTGGTCTTCGAGGTAATTTTTTTCTCCGCATCGGCAGCGTCGACGTTGAAGCCCCCGGGGAGGCTATCGCACAGCACAGGAATTGCGCCGAAATATGTAACCACCTCAGCGGTAGCGGTGAAGGTGTTGGTGGGGACCAGCACTTCGTCATCCTGCTTTAAGCCAATGGCCTCGAGAGCAAGCTGCAGGGCGGAGGTTCCGGAATTAACGGCGAGAGCGTGTTTGCATCCCACGTATCCGGCGAATTCCTTTTCGAATTCCTGCGCCACCGGACCGGTAGTCAACCAACCGGAACGGATTACTCTCTCTACGGCCGCAACCTCTTCTTCGCCGATGGAGGGTAGATGAAACGGTATGTGGCAATTCGACATCGTTACGCTCCGGAATTAGGGGGTGTGTGTTGAAGGAAAATGCCTAAGGGGGAAAAAGTGAAGATTGCCCGGAAGCTGTGCGGGGAGCCGGGCCTAATTATATTCAACCTACCGGGCGGAACCGCGACCCGTGCCAGCTAGGGGTGCTGACATAGCGAGTTGGTCCTACTTCTTATTACTTGCTTATTGGTTCGTAGTATTCGTACCCGTACTGGTAGTACCGATATTGGGGCGACTTGATGTCCGCGGCGTTCACTACGAACTGCAGAACCGGCGCCGCATGAACCTGCTCCAGCAGTTCTAGACTCCGCTGCACAAGTTCCCGCGTTGTGATTCCCGAGCGTCCCACGAAAATCAAGCCATCGGTGAGATTTGAAAGCGCTCGACAATCGGCGAACGGCAGGATAGGAGCAGAGTCGATCACTATAAATTGAAAATCCTTCCGCAAAGCGTCTAAGACCTTGCGCATCTCGTCCGAACATACTAGTTGTCCAGCCTTGTCGCTACCGGCATGCGCGGGAAGAACAGTCAGATTCGCCAGACTGGGAAGATTCACCAAAACGCTATCCAACGTGCTGGCACCACTCAAAACATCAGTCAAGCCGAGCTTGCTGGGCACTCCCAGCGAAGTGGCCACTCTGCCTCTCCGCAGGTCGGCGTCGACCAGGCATGTTGCTCCATGCTGAGCCATGGCGATGGCGAGGTTGACCGCGACGGTGGTTTTTCCTTCCCCGGGTAAGGAAGACACTACCAGCAATACTTGTGGCGGATTTCCAGGACGGGAGAGCATCACCGAAGTGTGAAGTGAACGCAAGGCCTCGGACTCAGGAGAATGCGGGCGATCCAGCAGGCAACAAACACCAGGCGGGAGCTTCCCGTTGCCTGAACCATCGCCCGAAGCCGTGGCAACTTCGCCGGGGATCTGCCGCTGCTTGCCGTTGAAAGGCAAGAAAAGAGGCACTACTGCGATATTGTGCGTGCCGACCCATTCGCGCATGTCCTCAGGGGCGAAAATTCTGGTATCGAATTGTTCACGCGCGAACGCCAGCGCCACGCCCCCTACCAGTGATGCCAGGATTCCTACGAGAATAGCCAGCATCCGGTTGGGGCGCGTGGGGCTATCCAAAACATGAGCCTCATCAACGATTCGAAGCGTGCTCGACTTTGAGGCAGCGGCAATGCCGGCTTCTTTCACTCGAGCATACAGGTTGTTGTACAGTTCTGCATTGGCCTGTGCTTCCCGCTTGAGATCGTTATAGCGGGCCATTGCGCTCAACTCAGTGCTAGCACCCTTGATTTGCGAATCCATCAACGTCTCGCGGGCACGCGCCGCCGCGTAGCCAGTTCTGATCGAACCCAGCGCGGCAGCTTTTTGTGCCTCGAGTTGCGACTCCAGTTCGTCGACCTGACTCTGCAGTTTCTTGACGTTCGGGTGGTTCGGTCCGTATATGACTCTGGCTTGGGACAATTCCCCACGGAGTTCGGCCAGCTTTGTGCTCAATTGCTGCACAACAGGATTATTGCGAACTTCGGGGAGCACATCCGGGCTGCCAGCTCGAACGCTTTTGAGCAATGCTTCAAGTTGGATGCGATCAGCCTCCGCCTGGGTGAACTGTCGATTAAGTTCCGTCATGCGTTCCGTGAAAGTGCTTTTGTTGGCATCCACGTCGGCGACTCCAATCGACTTTTGAAAGTCTGCCAGGGCATGGTTGGATGTCTCCATGCGAGAACGAATGTCATCCAACTGGCGAGCGAGCCACTCCGAGGATTTCACAATTGCGTCGTGCTGGTCACGGTACGTATCGTCGATGAATGCAGCCACCACGGTGTTGGTGATCAAAGCAGCCATTTTCGGATCATGACTGGCAAAGCTGACGGAGATTAGGCGACTGGCGGTGTCGCGTTTCACCTTCAGGCTTTCACGGAACGAATGCAGCGCGGAGTACTCGCCCTCAGTGAGTTGATAAGCGGCCGGATCTCCGCCTTTAGACTCATTGTGGCTGGGAGCGACTATCCCGGGACTCTGATCCAAGTGAAGTCGGTGGATAACATCCATTGCCAGCGAGTCACTTTTGAGATTCTGGGCTTGGGTTTCCAAGAACTCCGAATCGCTTCCAGGGGCGCCGCCTTCCAACGAAAATCGTTCTCCGGGAGGATCCACTTCAATTCGCGCCACTGGCTCATAAGTCGGATTCATGCTGAACACAACGACAATCACTGTGACCATGAGCACAGCCGCAAACAGAGCTGAGATTCGCCAGTGCTTGCGGATGATATTGAGGGCGCTCAACCACTCAGCCCCCATCTTCTCTTGAGCTTGCGTCGGGCTGGCTTTTAGCAGGACCGCTGGCGCGGGTGTGTCCTGGCGAGAAAGAGGCGTATCGTGGCGGGCCGGAGCCAATGTTTCCCCAGTTCCTAGGCTCTTACGCCTGTCCCCGCCACCACCACCGGCAATCTTCCTTGTGACTTCGTAAAATCTACTCACTTAGCTCCCCGTTCTGTGATGGGTTGCGCCCATCGGCCAAAGCGCCCTCGGTCTTGCGCAAAGATGGAAATTAGATTCCACGCCTCTATGCACAGCTCCGCCTTCTCAGTTACAAGTCCATATGACTCTAACTCACTAGAACGCAAAGGCTTAGCTTGTTTCTGCCTCTCAGCCGGTGCATCTAGCCAACACCCTTTACTACAGCAATCGAGCTGCCGCAGCATGGGATGTGGATATACTCAACACTGCCTTGTGAGAAAGGTTTCTGAGCAGAGCTCCGCGCGATAAATCCTGCCAGCTATGCGACTTCCCTTGCTAGACTGGCACGCGCACGCTTGTACACCAAAGCCTGATCGTGGCGGTCCACCTCACACAGGGCATTGAGTTGTTCGCTTGGCCCATACTCAGGAACTATCGACACCAGCTTGGAAATTAAACCGTGGACGTTTCTCGACTCAACCAGAGTGGAAAGCTCTTCCAGCCATCCGCGCACGTGCTCAAAACTAGGCTGCCCCCCCTCGAAAACCCAGATCTGCTCATGGGGAGTGGGTTTGATGCCTTCACCTTCGAGCCGAATTTCTTCAAAAAGTTTCTCGCCCGGACGCAAACCAGTGAATGAGATCTGAACGTCCTTGTCGGGTTCGAGTCCCGAGAGCAGTATCATCCGCCGGGCTAGGTCGACGATCTTGACCGGCTCGCCCATGTTCAGGACGAAGATCTCTCCTCCGTTGCCCATGGTTGAGGCCTGCAGAACCAATCCCACGGCTTCCCCGATGGTCATAAAATACCGCATTGCTTCCGGATGCGTGACCGTGACCGGGCCGCCGTCGGCGATCTGAGCCTCAAAGATCGGAGACACGCTTCCGTTACTGCCCAGCACGTTGCCGAATCGCACAGCCAGGAACCGGGTCCGGCTGCCTTGCAGCGCCAGGGTTATTAACTCGGCAGTTCGCTTCGTGACTCCCATGACGTTGGTGGGGTTCACGGCTTTGTCGGAAGAAATCAGAACAAAATTGTCGGCGCGAAATTGCTTGGCAACCAGCGCGACATTGTAGGTTCCAAAAATATTGTTAGTGACCGCCTGGAAGCAATTTTTCTCCATGACCGGCACATGTTTATAGGCCGCGGCGTGAAACACCGACGAGGGTTGGTGAAGGGCAAACACCTCGCGCAGCGTAGTCACGTCCAGAATGTCGCCCACGATGGATACACAATCAAGGCCCGGAAACTTCTTGGACAGTTCCATGCCGATCTTGAACAAATCATTCTCTGAGCGCTCGAATAACACCAGGCGTCGCGGTTCGAAGCTCGCAATCTGCCGGGCTAATTCAGACCCAATGGACCCACCGGCGCCAGTAATCAGCAATACCTTGTCTTGCACCTGGTCCCGGATTCTGCCGAAATCAAGCTGGACCGGATTCCGGCTCAGCAAGTCCTCGACTCGCACCTTTCTGAATTGCTTAATCGAAGCGGTGCGATTGAGTTGCTCGCTCATCGGTGGAAGGATTTTGAAGTTGACCCTCGACTGCCGGCACTTGTCGATGATTCGCTCGATCTCATATCCCCGGGCAGATGGGAGCGCGATCAACACGCTTTCTACTTCGTACTTCTTGATCAAATGACTCAGGGCCTCGGTGTTGCCGAGAACCTTGACCCCGTTGATCCTGATCCCCAGTTTTCCGGGATTGTCATCCACAAAGCCAAGGGGATAGTAGCCGAGCGCTGGATCGAGTCTCAGTTCGCGCGCGATGGAGCTGCCGGCGCGGCCGGCTCCGATGATCAGAGTTTTTTTCTGGCTGCCGTCATCCCTCTTGGCACGTTCTGTATAGGCACGTACGCCGAACCGTGCGCCGCCCACCAACATGATGCTCAGCACCATATCGATGGGAATCACGGAGCGCGGATATCCCTTCAGTGCCACCACGAAAACAATCGTCGTGAACAGCAGTGTCGAGGTGAGGAAGGTGGCTGAAGCGATATTGGCGACATCGCTCATACCCACATAGCGCCACCAGCCCCGCAAGAGTCCGAAGTGGTAAAAAATCAACAGCTTCACCACGATGACCAGGGGAAGCGTTTGCCAGAAAAGGGCATGCGCTGAGGCGTCAAAGTTGCTGTCCAGCCGAAGCACAAAGCTGGAGTAGTAGCTGAAACAGATGAGGACTATCTGTGATAGCACGATAAGCGGCATACGATACCGCAAAAGGGTATCCTGGGAGCGCTCCTGGAAAAGTCCTTTGGCTAAATTGGCACCCGTCATCGTCGACATATAGTGTTCTGCGTCTCCGCTTGCGGCCTATGTGCCCAAAGGGCCAAGGCCTCCTGATCGAGGTGGACTCGGTGCGCTCGTTAACGTGCAAGAACGCACGGAACAACAGCCTAGGGGGGAGGAATCGCTGCCGGCATGGTTACAGCCATAACATCAACTCCGGTTTAAGCACGCAGCAATGCTTACAGCCAGCTCATTTCGAAGTCAATAGATAATAACACGGAGACGTCAAGTAGTTGCGGGTACCCAAAAGAAAAATGTCCCTGCCACCCAAGTAATCCCCACGTCCCAACTGCCGGCCTCCGGATAGCCTCTCAGCGGCTAGGTAATCTTAATATTAGAGAGGACAACGCTACAAGGGAGATAAAGTCTCTACTGTAAGGCCCCTACCTGTAATAGGATTATTGACTCTATCTATAGGCCTAATGGCTCTATCGATGTTGGACTAACTCATTTGTTGCTGCCAATCGCATTTCACGTCCCTTGTTTCAAATGACGAGGCTGCAAGCCCTATCGAGAGCCCGAACAAACAATCGCCACTGCATTGACAAGGTCGACGACTGCCGATATAGTCGCCCTTTTGAGCGGTACGTACGCCTAAGCTGCAGGTTTTTCAATAAGTTTGCGGGGGTGTATGGCCATAAAGGCCGCTCCACAGCGTCGAGGCGGCGATATCCGCCTGATTGTAGCCGACCAAAATCTCATGAACTGCCAGCTTCTGGTTGGAGCTCTGCGACGCTGCCGACGTATCGAAGTTGTTGCTCGAGCAACCAGTTCGGAGCAGATTCTTGCGGCGGCAAAAGTTACTCAGCCCAGCATAGCATTGATCGGCGCCAACCTTCAGGACGGTTCTCTGACCGGATTTGAGGCCGTGCGTCGGTTGCGCAACTCGCACCCAGAGATTCGTGCCGTTCTTCTCTTGGACTCGGCCGACGGGGCTTCGGTCATCGATGCTTTTCGTGCGGGAGCCAGAGGAATCTTCTCCCGAGATGACTCGCTTGCGACCCTCTGCCGGTGTATTCAGAACGTGCACGCGGGCCAAACTTGGGCAAACAACGAGCAAATCAATGCCGTTCTAGAGGTCTTCGCGCGAATAGCGCCGCTGCTCTTGCCTGACAAGGCGACAATTCCTCTTGCGCCGCGCGAACGCGAGGTGGCGAAATTGGTCGCGGAAGGGTTATCCAATCGAGAGATTTCAACGCAACTAAAACTCAGTCCGCACACAATTAAGAACTACCTGTTCCACATCTACCGAAAATTAGGCATGTCTTCTCGCGTCGATCTGGTGCTACACGTCCGTTCAGTGGACCAGCGCTCCCCAGATAAGCCGTACGACCCCGGAAAGTCTTCTTAATTCAAATCGCAATGTCTCTCGATCCGTTAAACTCGCCACTCGCCCAGGCTCACGTTTGATAACCTTGTTTTGGTTCAGCGTGAAATGGAGAAGGGGCGTTCTCCGTTAGTGTAGATTCCGCCCCTTCGGGGCGGGAATTTTCAAGGCATGGGGGTCTATCGTCCGATGACCGTTTCCGTTCAGTGCACAGCGCGAGAGGATTGGCTCCCGCGCTGCTAAGCATCGGCTCGATGAGCCCCACCAGGTTATCCCTTAGCATGGTTGCCTCCCGGCAGAGCCCGCTTCCGTTTCACCCGGCGAGGTCATTGTAGCTGCGGTAGAAGAGTGTGCAAATCTTAAAGACGACGTCTGTTGCCGGCGAAGTTGTCGCTGCCTACGAGCTTGTTCTAACTTGCGATCGCGAGCCGCGTGGATCTCGGCCTGTCGTCCGGCTAGCCTGTCCTGCGGCGTCACATAGCCGATCGCGCTGTGCAGTCGCACTGTGTTGTAGTGATCGACGTAGTTTTGAATCAAGCGGCGCGCATCGTCCAGCGTCAACGGAGTAAGTGGCCGGATACACTCCCGTTTGAGCGACTTATGCCAGCGTTCGATCTTCCCGTTCGACTGCGGGTAGAACGGCGAGGTGCGCACGTGCGTCATGCCCGAGATGCGAATGAACTCCTTGAAGTCCCGCGCGATAAACTGCGGTCCGTTGTCGGAGATGATCCGCGGCTTAGCCCCGGGGTACTTCTCCTTGGCTCGTTCCAGAATCATCTCAATGTCCGCTTCCTTCATCGACTCCCGCAGATCCCAATGCACCAGAAAACGGCTGCATCCATCCAGCACGCTGCACAGGTAATAGAACGTGCCCGACAGGTTGATATAGGAAACATCGACATGCCAGTGCTGGTGCGGCGCGAGCGGCTGTTCGAAGCCGGTGCCCTTGCGTGACGGCTTCGCTTTCCAGCGCGACAGCAGTCCCGCTTGTTTCAGCACGCGCCATACGCTCGCCGGACTCACCGCCACCACATCGTGATCTAACATCATGAACGTGAGTCGGCGATAGCCTTCCAACGGATTCTTCAGATGGAAACTCACGATCGCTTCCTTCTCCCACGGCTCCAACCAGAAGTCTCGGGGTACCCAACCGTTGTGCTCATTGACGCGTCCATAGCGCTGCCGCCAGTCGTAGAACTTGCTCACGGTAACGCCCAGCCACGCAATGAATCGGCCGACGCTGATCTCTGTCTTCTCCGACCAGCGCCGGACGAAATCCACCACCTGATCCCGCACATCGTGTGGCACCCAGGTCGCGGTCAGAGTTCCCCAAGGCTTTTTTTTAACGCGATGTGCTCCGCCATCAGCTCGGCCAGGACCTCGTCCTTGGTCTGCACCTTCTTCTCCAAGAACTCAATCCGCTTCTGTTTCTCCTCCGCCTGGCGGCGAGGACGCTCCGCCGAGTGGAAGGCGGCCGCGCCGTTCTCGAAGAACTCTTTTTGCCAGCGGTAGAACACGGTGGGTTGCAGCCCCAGTTCCTCACACAGATCGGAAACCGGGACCTTGTCTAAAAGATGGCGCCGCAGAATGGCCACCTTCTCCTCAGCAGTGTAGTGCTTGCGCTCTTTTTTCATACGTTCGCTCCGCTATCTTAACGGACGAACGCGTTCTCCATTTCCAGCTGAGGCGGGACAACCTCGCAATGGGACTTGGGGGTACTGCTTGAAAATTCCAGACACTACCCACTTGTGGCAGTGGGGTCATCACACAAAAGCACCGCTACCCACTTGTGCGGTACGGTACTATTCACTCACCCAAGGAAAGTGATAGTGTTTGATGTTTTCTGTTAGAGGTTCTCGTTCCACTCCCCTATCATTAAGAAAGTAACGCACTACCTGAGGGCGAATGCATTTCTTACACGTGGTGGGCGCAAGGCCCAACTTCATGAAAGTAGCCCCCCTGATGCGGGCTCTGGCCGCGCGTCAAGGAGTTCGGCAGACACTGGTACACACCGGCCAACATTACGATCAGAACATGTCCGATGTTTTCTTCCGGGAACTGGAAATTCCCGTACCCGACGTCAACCTCGCGGTCGGCTCAGGCAGCCATGCCGAACAGACCGGCCAGATATTACTGCGCTTTGAGCCGGTTGTGATCGAGCAGAAGCCCGATTGGGTACTGGTTTATGGAGACGTTAATTCGACAATCGCCGCTGCCCTAGTATGCGCCAAATTGCAAATACCCGTCGCCCACGTCGAAGCCGGCCTGCGCTCGTTCGACCGCACCATGCCTGAGGAGATTAATCGGTTGTTGACGGACCAACTTGCCGAGTTGCTGTTTACGCCGTCTGAGGATGGAGATCGAAACCTGGTTCGCGAAGGAGTGCCCCGCGAGCGAATTCACCTCGTCGGGAATGTCATGATCGACACACTGGTGCGGCTGCTCCCAAAAGCTTCCGCCACACTACCCACGGGATTGCCCGAGCGATATGCCCTGGTAACTTTGCACCGCCCCTCAAATGTGGATGATCTGTCCAACCTCAAGAAGCTGCTCGATGTATTGACAGGCATCGGTGCAACCTTGCCCATCATTTTTCCTGTGCACCCCAGGACGCGGCAAAAAATCGGTGAACTGGGTTTCAGTCATTCCGAAATCCTGCGGCTCTGGGAGCCGCAGTCTTACTTGCAGTTCCTCGCCTTACAGCAGAAGGCAACGCTCGTCATCACGGATTCCGGCGGCATTCAGGAGGAGACTACGTTCTTAGGCGTGCCATGCTTGACCCTTCGCGACACCACAGAACGCCCGGTTACGGTGACGGTGGGGACAAACCTCATTATCGGCCGCGACATGAATCTCCTATGCCGTGCAGTGCAAGCCGTGCTCGATGGCGAACGGAAGCCTGGTGGTATCCCGCCCCTTTGGGATGGCCGGGCCGCAGAGAGGATTGCCCAAATCCTGGAAGCGACGGGATAGATGCTGCGCTCATGTCAGCTTGGAACGTCTTTGCTGGAAATACGGCTATGCTAGAATGTAAACTTCGTCGCCCGGGAATCTATGCGAATGTGTTGCCGCGCCGTAGTAGTAGTTCTCGCATTGTTTGCTTCCCTGGCTCTAGCGCAGACCAACCCAACTCAGCTGCCAGAGATTCCTGAGCATCAACGTCATGACGATGACAATGAGCCGCCCCCATCTTCTGCGGCGAGCGTTCCGGCCGACAGCGCGGTAATCACGATCAAAGGTGTATGCGATCGCTCATCGGACCCAGCTCCATCGGGCGACAAAGTTGGAGTAAAAGAAAGTTCGTCATCCGACCGGGGAAAAAATGACTCCCCTGCCGCTTCAACTTTTTCTGCGTGCAAAACTGTCGTGACGAAGGCGCAGTTTGAAAGGCTTGTTGAGGCGCTCAATCCGCAAATGTCCGGGCCAGCCAGGCGCCAGCTGGCAGAGTCCTATCCCCGCTTCCTCCTGTTCGCCAGTAGAGCGCATGAACTCGGGCTCGACCAGGATCCACTCTTTGCCGAGGCGATGCGGTACGCCTCGATGCGACTCTTAACGGAGAGATTGACTCGCTATTTTGAGGAACAGGCTAGTAGCATCTCCGACTCGGATATCGAAGCGTATTACAAGGGGAATGCAATCAAGTTCGAGCGGGCGGAACTGCTCCGAATCTTCGTTCCGAAGCAAAAGCGACAAGAGCAGAAGACAGGTTCTGGAGAGCAGTCGAGCACGCCAATCGATTCTGCGATGCTGACGGTGGCGGAGAATATCCGGGCCCGGGCTGTGGCCGGAGAAGACTTCCAGCAACTCCAGAAGGAAGCTTTCGAAGCGGCAAGCATCTCGTCGGGATCTCCTAATGTGAGCACGGGCAAAATCGCCGCGGTCCGCCTCCCGCTCGACCACCAGAAAGTTTTTGAAATGGAGCCGGGGCAATTGTCGGATATTATCGCTGACGCCAGTGGCTATTACATCTACAAAATCGTTTCCAAGGAGAAAATACCACTGACGCAAGCCCGCCAGGAGATTCGCAAATCGATCGCGTCCGAGCGAGTTCAAGATTCGACCTCTTCGCTAGGCAAATCCGTCAGGTCTGAGTTGGATGAAAAGTACTTCGGCGCATTACCCCGGCGCCAGCACCCTTCCGATCAAACCGGATCCAAGCCATAAGACTGAGCGTCGGAGAAGTACTCGATCATACGTAGGCAGCGCATCGCGGAAATCGGTAGAGGCGAACCAGGAGTGCCGAATTGCCCCTCACTCGTCCATCTGCATCGAACATGATCATCCCAACTTTGGGCTCGAATAGGACGATGCTTGTCTCGCTTGCGGCGGATTAGAATGGAATGACCAGCTGAAAGCATGGCAGGCAGGCAATCCTAAGAGGGAGACGGTCGAAGTCTGACCGGTAACGTGTACAAGAAATTTTTCGGATTACGGGCAAATCCATTCAACGTGAGTCCTGATCCGCGCTATTTGTTCCTGACGCGCCATATGCAGGAGGCGCTGGATTGCTTGACGTATGGGGTTCAGAGCCGCAAGGGATTCATTATGCTCAGCGGCGAAGTGGGAACGGGCAAGACCACGCTTATCAATAAGTTGCTGGAATTGTTGCACGAGCAGCAAGTACCTACGGCGTTCATCTTCAATTCGCGGTTGGATGTGCCCACTTTCCTCGATTACATGATGCAGGATTTCGGCATCCCTTGCGACGCCAAATCCAAAAGCAAAGTGTTGATTCAGTTTTACAACTGGCTTCTGGACAGGTATCGTGCTGGCGAAACCGCAGTCCTGATTGTCGATGAGGCGCAAAACCTATCGGGAGAATTGCTGGAAGAAATCCGCATGATGACAAATGTGGAATCCTCCACGGAGAAACTGCTGCAGATTGTGCTCGTAGGACAGCCGGAACTGGAACAGAAAATTAAGCAACCGCAACTGCGGCAGCTAAGACAGCGCATCGCGTTGCGGGCCCGGACATTTCCCCTCACTCTCGGGGAAACGAAACTTTATGTCAACCAGCGCTTGCGAATCGCGGGCTCGAACGGGCAACAACTCTTCGACCCTGCTTCGCTGGAGGCGATCTATCGCTATTCGAATGGCACTCCGCGCGTTGTGAATCTGATTTGCGAGCAATGTCTGGTGAGCGCGTTTGTCGGACCGGCAGAAAGTGGTGAGCGTAGCCGTCGTGGATGCAGTGGCCCGTGACTTTGATTTGGATGACGAAAATGCGTTGCCGGACAGCGTTCCACCGCCTGTCCCGGCTCCGCCAAACAAAATCACGGGGCCTCCGGCTTACACGAGTCCCGGAAGCAAAATCAAAGCGTCCCCGGCTGCAGCTGTTCCCGGCAGCAAATCCGACTTGATGGAGGCGATGAAGAGCTTGAACGACCTCGCAGAACGATTGCGCGCTTCCGAACGGGACCGTTCCAAGAAAAGAAGATAAAGGAAGATCGCGATGTCGACGACCGGAGGCATCATGGGTTTTGGACAACCGAACCACAACTCACTTATGAACCAGACGCATCCCGGAAGCTAACGGCTCGGTTGTCCTAAACGCAAGGAGTCCTAACGCTCATTTATTGAGTAAGATAAGCCCCCACATCATAGGGTAACGACCTCGGGTTGCCGTCAAAGTCGGTTGACGGCTCGCACGGAGTAATACCAGGGCTCGACACGCAGGATGCGTTTGTTCCTACGCCAATCGCGGGAGAACCGGCAGCTAAATGATAATTTCCAGTTCCGTCATCCCGGTAGTTCACGAACAAATTTGTGTAGGTCGTCGTTCCGATGTTTTGGGATTCGCTGGGAGGAATACCGCTTATCACGATTGAATTGTTCGTGTCGTTGCAGCTGTTGTCGAAGTTGCCGGCCATATAGTTGTTGCTTGCCGAATTGTGCGTTCCGTTGGCATTGTAGAATTGTATGCCATACGCCCCATGCTGCTGGTAGGTGAAATCGTTGCACCCGTATCCGTTCCGCACCACGAGGTTATTGTTGATGGAGTTGTAATCGTCATCGGCACACCCGCTCCACTTGTTATCGGGGTTGCCCGCCACTTGGATACCCTGGGTATAGTTGTGGAATATAGTGTTGTTCGCGATCGCGTTTTGGCAGGGATCGTGGTACAACTCGACGCCCGCTCCAGCGGCGTTCGAAATAAGATTGTTGAACACCGAACTGTGATAGCCCGCCAGGTATAACCCGTGTGCACCGGTGCCACCGTTGGGACACCCCCCTTTTTGTCCGGTATTGTTAATCACGTTTCCCTGAAATAGGAGATCGTGAGTCGCGTAGCCCTCTTCCACCGCGGAGTTTCCATTCACGGCACAGGTCAATCCAATGTCATGAAAGCGATTGCTCACCACGTGATTAAACTGGGCATAGCCCAGAGAGGAAGGCGGGAAGGCCCCGATGAGAAGGCCATTGCTGGCTCCCGCACCCGAGAGGTCAAATCCCACCACATCCACATAGTCCCCCAGTTGTATCCAACAGTTAGCGCTCTGCATGGTGCAGGAGATTTTCGCCCCCCAGGTGGTGTCGGAGACGTATGTGATTCGCCGAGTGGCTGTGCCATGCGCTGCTGTCGTGACAGGCTTACTGATCGTATAAGTTCCCGATACCACGTGGACAATCGTGCCGCCCTGCCCCAGTACCAGAGACGATGACGCTTTTCCAAGAGTAGCCCACGGATGGGCTTGGGAACCGTCGTTCGAATCACTGCCGGATGGAGAAATCCAGTATTGGTTTGCGACAGCCGCCGGCTTGAATGCTTGTTGAGAAACCAAGGATATCGCTGAAAGACACAAGACCGCGACCACCAGATTGCGAAGAGCCATAACGAAGTTCTCCTAAGATTGGAAGATTTTCTACGTGACGAAGCGGAAGCGCAGAGAACGACCGCGAAGAACAACGATCAAGCGCTTATTGAATGGAAGGCACCGCTTCGCACCTGAATGTGATACTGGTTCAGGAGTTTCTGAGAGGATGTGCGGAACCAACCAGTAATTGCGTCACAAAAATGGCGTGACAACATACTGCATGGAGGGTACTTCGCGCGTCAAACGCAGAAGTACATGAAAGGTCAAGCGGGTGTATGGATCTCCTACGGTTTTATTCGAACATGGACGTTCCTGAAGACTCCGACTACCAAGGCCGACTCGTCTTCTTCGTTTCCAAATTGATGTTGAGAGGAAGAACCAAGAAAGTCTCTTGTTCTTAATGGCAATGAATGGAGTGAAGGGTCACTGTCTCTCGGAGAACACCATGATTTGTATACTATATCTGTCCCGCCTCAGCTGGAAATGGAGAACGCGTTCGTCCGTTAAGATAGCGGAGCGAACGTATGAAAAAAGAGCGCAAGCACTACACTGCTGAGGAGAAGGTGGCCATTCTGCGGCGCCATCTTTTAGACAAGGTCCCGGTTTCCGATCTGTGTGAGGAACTGGGGCTGCAACCCACCGTGTTCTACCGCTGGCAAAAAGAGTTCTTCGAGAACGGCGCGGCCGCCTTCCACTCGGCGGAGCGTCCTCGCCGCCAGGCGGAGGAGAAACAGAAGCGGATTGAGTTCTTGGAGAAGAAGGTGCAGACCAAGGACGAGGTCCTGGCCGAGCTGATGGCGGAGCACATCGCGTTAAAAAAAAGCCTTGGGGAACTCTGACCGCGACCTGGGTGCCACACGATGTGCGGGATCAGGTGGTGGATTTCGTCCGGCGCTGGTCGGAGAAGACAGAGATCAGCGTCGGCCGATTCATTGCGTGGCTGGGCGTTACCGTGAGCAAGTTCTACGACTGGCGGCAGCGCTATGGACGCGTCAATGAGCACAACGGTTGGGTACCCCGAGACTTCTGGTTGGAGCCGTGGGAGAAGGAAGCGATCGTGAGTTTCCATCTGAAGAATCCGTTGGAAGGCTATCGCCGACTCACGTTCATGATGTTAGATCACGATGTGGTGGCGGTGAGTCCGGCGAGCGTATGGCGCGTGCTGAAACAAGCGGGACTGCTGTCGCGCTGGAAAGCGAAGCCGTCACGCAAGGGCACCGGCTTCGAACAGCCGCTCGCGCCGCACCAGCACTGGCATGTCGATGTTTCCTATATCAACCTGTCGGGCACGTTCTATTACCTGTGCAGCGTGCTGGATGGATGCAGCCGTTTTCTGGTGCATTGGGATCTGCGGGAGTCGATGAAGGAAGCGGACATTGAGATGATTCTGGAACGAGCCAAGGAGAAGTACCCCGGGGCTAAGCCGCGGATCATCTCCGACAACGGACCGCAGTTTATCGCGCGGGACTTCAAGGAGTTCATTCGCATCTCGGGCATGACGCACGTGCGCACCTCGCCGTTCTACCCGCAGTCGAACGGGAAGATCGAACGCTGGCATAAGTCGCTCAAACGGGAGTGTATCCGGCCACTTACTCCGTTGACGCTGGACGATGCGCGCCGCTTGATTCAAAACTACGTCGATCACTACAACACAGTGCGACTGCACAGCGCGATCGGCTATGTGACGCCGCAGGACAGGCTAGCCGGACGACAGGCCGAGATCCACGCGGCTCGCGATCGCAAGTTAGAACAAGCTCGTAGGCAGCGACAACTTCGCCGGCAACAAACGTCGTCTTTAAGATTTGCACACTCTTCTACCGCAGCTACAATGACCTCGCCGGGTGAAACGGAAGCGGGCTCTGCCGGGAGGCAACCATGCTAAGGGATAACCTGGTGGGGCTCATCGAGCCGATGCTTAGCAGCGCGGGAGCCAATCCTCTCGCGCTGTGCACTGAACGGAAACGGTCATCGGACGATAGACCCCCATGCCTTGAAAATTCCCGCCCCGAAGGGGCGGAATCTACACTAACGGAGAACGCCCCTTCTCCATTTCACGCTGAACCAAAACATATCTTTGAGTAGTGACACCTCGGATCTGCGCGAAAGAGGAAGGTAGTTCGGGAGTAGCCAACAGGGACAGTATCCCCCCCTTTGTGCCATTGTCGCGCCGAAGTCTCAGCGGTAGAGTAGCCGAAGCCGGGAAAATCTAAGGATCCACCCCTTAGCTCCGGAAAACCTAATGGGTAATCTGGCCAACAATTTCAACGTAAGAACTTTGATTTTGCAGGTCATCTTTGTCGCTATCATCGCGGTGTCTATCGCGGGTGTAGCTCGGCAGTCGCTGCTTCTGGAGTGGTCTGCTCTGATTGCGACTCTCCTTTTGTTGGTTGTGGATCCCCTTACCAGCGGCGATAAAGTCGGCGCCACGCCAACTGCCGAAGCCGTGAAGGATTCCGCAATCAAGGGAACAATCTTCAACCTTCATAACACGGCTCAGGCGACGCCCGGTTCCGGTACCCTGATCGCCTCGAAGGTGTAGCAGAAGCTCCTCCGCGCACGAGCCCGCCTTTTCGCCGCACCAACCCAAATCAGCTCTTACTTTCTAATCGGCTTGAGGGATTCCTTCCGACTGATCTTTCTATTTCGCTTTCCCGAGACGGCGAATCGGCGCAGTTCTCGATTCGCATGTCCGCTGCGCTCTAGCAAATGCTTCTTAAAAGCAACACCGGTACTCTTAGGAAGGATTGAAGACCTTATGCCCCGCGCGCCCATCACTCCGATAGCAAACATCTCTCACCCTCCGACTTCCACACGATCACTGCTGCAACGAACAGAATAATCTCCTGGCAGACGCTGCTATTTCTTCAACCATACTTCCACCGGCACAACGACGAAGATTGAACAAAGTTCCAGCAGGTTCTACTGAGGAAAGAAGAAGAAGAAACTACAGTCCAACGGCATGTGGAAAAACCTGCTGACGATAATGCGGCCTTTGTGACCAAGCGATTTATAAGGACCGACGCGCGGATCATCATTAAGTGCCCGGAGAGCGACTCTCCACCAAGAGGCGGATACGTTTACGCTGACTGTCCTTTCGCCCAAGTTCAAAACCTCTTGCGGTCCGGCGGCGGACCATAAAAAACTACACGCCTGGTTTCTATTCTCCGAGCAGTGCAATTCCTAAGTTCTTCTGAACAGAACTGCCGCCCCCCCTAGGGTTCGTTTTATAGCACTCTCGTACCATTCACAATTTGAGAATCATAGCTTTAAACTGGAGTAGCACCCTCCCTCAGATGTCCTCCTCCGGGACTCTTAACCAGAACATTCCGAGGCACATCCAGAGCTTGGCTTTTCGCCTGCGGAATTAAGGACAATTCAATGCTACGTAATCTAACAGTATTGTCATCCCCCCCCAGTGCGTCGCGTTTCACTGCTGGGATGGGTTGCGCGCTCCCACTAGATAGCGCAGGTTTGGAGCACACCGAGGTCCACGTGCTGGAAACTCCCAAGCATGCCATATATTGGAGCGGATTCCTTTATGTGGATGGCAGATCTTCCGGCATTGACTCTGTCCAGCGCTTCGCAGAAGCGCTCGCTAACGGCCTATTGGCTGCTCTGAACTGCCTCAAGGGCGTCTACATGGTGGTTGTTGCCGACAAGGTTTCCGGCGACGTATATGCTTTTGTTGACTCGAGTGGACTGTTTCACGCTTTCTATTCGTCTCGAGGAGTTTCCAGCTCATTCCTAAAACTCGCTGCTGAGCACGGGGCTCATTTCCCGGAACTGTCGCCCGAGGCCCTGGTGCAGTTTTTTCACTTTGGCTACGTGCCGTTCGGCGGAACGTTCTTCAGGGAAATCAATCGCCTCGGCGGCGACCAGATTGTTTGCATCTCGTCAGCGGGGGCAGTCAGCTTGATGTCCAAGAACTCCCGGGCGCTAGGTGCCGGACCCGCTCGCGATTTCGCGACACAGTTGATGAGCTTCGCCTCCTCAGTCGCGGCCGAAAGGGTCAGCATCGACTTGACTGGTGGAATTGATTCGCGTCTGCTTGCAGTAATCCTCGAATATTTTGGACTTCCATTCGAGCTTGCGGTGTCAGGATCGGATGACCATGAGGATGTCGCTATCGCTCGGGAAGTTGCGATGGTTCTCAATCGGCAGCTCTACGTTACCCATCATAAAGTCGCGGACTTTGAAAGTTCACTACCTACTCTTTTTGAGGCGTGCGATGGTTTGTTCAACGTCGCAAATGGTCACGGACCACTGCAGAACCAGCGCGGGCGAAGAGCCCGGGGTGCCACGCTCATGATCACAGGTGCAGGTGGCGAGCTGTTCAAGGATTTCTGGTGGCTGCAGGACTTTCCCTTTTACCGGCAACGCACTTCCCATCTCGCACGGTTGTACTCAACACGCATTGTGCCGGTTGCACTCAGGCACGACTATCTTGAGGAGCCATACGCCAACGTGAGCCGGCGACTGCGCGGGGCTTACCTGCAAAAGCTTGCGGGCTATGTGGCGGAGGACAACACGAGGACATATGATCGCATTTACTATTTCGTCAAAATGCCTGATGTGGTTGGCCGCCTGATGTCGAATCATGCCTGGCTGTTGCATTGTTACGCTCCTTACCTAGAGCCTGAGATCGCAACAGTGGGGTACAGACTGCCGAGGAGCACGCGATTCTTCAATTCGTTTCATCGCCAGATGACGACTCGTTACCGACCGACAGTCGCGCGAATTCGTACCACCGAGGGCGGAATGTCCGTATCTTCGGAATCCGCAGCCATCGCGAAAGATCTGCACAAGTACGTGATCAACCGAGTGAGCCGCCTAGATAGGAAGTTCGCTCAACAGATCCTTGGCCGAAGGTGTTCGGAGCGGGGGCCAGCCAGTCCGTCATTTGAACGCGGCCTCCAGCAATATGCCGCGACAAAGAGAGGCTTTGAACGACTCAAGGATGCTGGCATTCTGAGATCTGACTTGGTTCTCGCAGATCTTCGGCCCCCGTACTGTGGTAATGTCCTGAGCCTCGGCATGCTTCTGGACTGGATTGAAGGCGTCAGGAGGCCGACAAATCCTGGTGAACGTGCCCGGTTTGAGCAGGTCCCGAGTGGCTTGATCGAAAGCAGATCGCTTTCAGCCGCAACACGAGCCTAGAGGCAGGGAATGCCTCAGACCTCTTCATGAGTTGGAACGGATACTACGCATGCGACTGGCGAAAAATTGCCAGCACGCGCCGACGCGAATTTTAGCATTCATGCGGCAACCGGAACAGCAGACTCAATCATGACGACAATGAAATAGTGGAATCGGTTTCTCACGACACTCGAAAAATCGGCCTCAATTCGTCCAACGTTGGAGCAGCCCGACAACCCTCGTCCGAACCGGACCATCCCCCTCCAAAAAACATGAGCTGACTTCGGCGATTGCGAAGTGGTTCAGGTTGTCCTTCTAGTTTTTCCTGGCGAAGAATCCCGCAATGGCATCTACAACTGCTTCCTGCTCTTCCTCATTCATCGTCGGAAATATTGGTAGGGCCAGAACTTCTCGGCTTGCAGCTTTAGCCTGCGGAAATGCCCCTGACCTATAACCCAGGTACGCAAATGCAGGTTGCAAGTGGAGTGGCAGAGGATAGTAGATTTCAGTCGGTATTCCGGAATTACGCAAGTGGTCGCGCAATTCGTCCCGCCGCGGCGTACGGATCACGAACTGGTGATACACGTGGAATAGACCTTCTGGCTCGATTGGCAGTCCGATCTGTTGATCAAGCCCTGCGTGCTTAAACAGTCCCCGGTAGCGATTGGCATTTTGCCGGCGAGCCTCTGTCAAGCGATCCAGCCGGCTGAACTTTACCCGCAAGATCGCGGCTTGCAACGCATCCAAGCGGCTGTTCATCCCCAGCAGTTCATAGTGATATCTCTCACGACTGCCGTGATTACGCAGCACGGAGAGCCGATCGGCAAATTCCGGGTCACTCGCCGTGATCATGCCTCCGTCGCCAGCTCCTCCAAGATTTTTCGAAGGGAAAAAGCTGAAACAACCACACGTGCCGATGTTCCCAACATATTTGTCATGGTAGCGCGAGCCAATCGCCTGGGCAGCGTCTTCTATGACCGCCACGCGGCGAGCCCGGGCAATTTCCATAACAGAATCCATTTCGGCGGGCAATCCAAACAGGTGTACCGGGATGATTGCTTTTGTTTTCCTGCGTGAAAGCGGCTTCTAGTCGCGTGCAGTCAAGATTGTAGGTTCCTGGGTCGATGTCCACGAACACAGGCTTGGCCTTGAGCCTGGCGATACTCCCCGCGGTGGCAACGAAGGTGAATGGGGTGGTGATCACTTCGTCGCCGCTATCCACTCCCGCTGCCATCAGGGAGAGTAGTAAGGCGTCCGACCCGGACGCACAGCCTATAGCGAAGGTGCACCCAAGCAACCTTGCGACCTCCGCTTCTAATTTTTCCACCTCCGGGCCCATGATGAACTGCTGGCTCTCCAGAACGCTTTGTACTGCAGCCAGAGTTTCTTCCTTCATTGTGGCGTATTCTGCCCTCAGGTCGAGGAATGGGAATAACAGTGCGTGCGCGCTGGTCCCTGACTTTGCGGGAGACTCTGGTGGACATATAATCAATTTATTTTTTCACCCTCACAATTTTACACGCGGCGCGTTTTCCGCCTCGCCCGTTACTGCATGCTAGAATCGAAAACGGAATTCACTGCCAACAGAAAGAAGCAAGACGCGCCTTGTCGCAACGATGACGAATCAGCCTGCCGCAAATCGCCCTCTTGATCTCACAGTGAACAATCAACTCAAGAATAAGATCCAGCAACGCCAGGCCAAGAGTTGGCATCATCGGCCTCGGCTATGTCGGACTTCCCCTGGCCCTGTTGTTCAGCGAACAGAAGTTTCCCGTTACCGGCTTCGACATCGATCAGCGCAAGGTCGACACTCTCACCCAGGGCGGATCTTACATCTACCGCATCGGCGCAGAGGAAATCCGGACTGCCCAGGCGCAGGGCTTTTCCGCCACCTCCGACTACTCCCGCGTGGATGAGATGGACGCCATCATCATCTGCGTCCCCACTCCTCTCGACCAGTATCACGAACCGGACCTCAGCTTCATTACCGATACTACACACGCCCTTGCGCCCCATCTCCAGGCCGGGCAGTTAGTCGTGCTCGAGAGTACGACCTATCCCGGCACCACTGAAGAAGTCATGCTGCCGATTCTCGAAAAAGAAAACAAGAAGGGACTGAAGGCCGCACGCGGTGTCACTTCCTCCGGCAATTCCAGTGCGGAGAAGGAATTCTTTGTAGCCTTCTCTCCCGAGCGCGAAGACCCTGGCAACACCACGGTCGCGCGTCGCCGACATTCCCAAAGTTGTCGGGGGAGTCAATCCGCAGGCGGCGGAGTTGGCCGGCGCCCTCTACGGATCCATCTTCCATCGCACCGTTCCCGTTTCCTCGCCCGCCGCGGCCGAAATGACCAAGCTGCTGGAAAATATCTACCGCTGCGTCAACATCGCATTAGTCAACGAGTTGAAAATGCTCTGCCTGCGCATGGGGCTCGACATTTGGGAGGTCATTGCAGCGGCTTCGACCAAGCCTTTCGGCTTTCATCCTTTCTACCCCGGGCCGGGCCTGGGCGGACATTGCATTCCCGTCGATCCCTTTTACCTTTCGTGGAAGGCAAAAGAATTTGACTTCCGCACGCGTTTCATCGAACTGGCGGGAGAGATCAACACCAACATGCCGTATCACGTGCTGGCCTCCATTGGCGGAGCCCTGAACCGGCAGAAGAAATCGCGTGAACGGAGCCCGCGGTCTTAGTCTTGGGCGTGGCCTACAAGAAAGATATCGACGATCTGCGCGAGTCCCCCGCCCTCACCATCATCGAACTCCTGCAACACGAGGGCGCCCAGGTCAGCTATCACGATCCCTACTTCCCCTTCATCGGGAAAGGACGCAAATACGACTTGCAAATGAAGCGTACGGAACTGGACAAACTCGGCCAGTATGATTGCATCGTGATCGTCACCGATCACTCCGACTATGACTACAAAAGGATTGTCGATGAGGCGCAGTTGGTCGTCGACACCCGCAACGCGACAAAAGGCATCGACAGTCCCAAGGTGGTGCGCTGCTAGCCGAGATTTCTCAACATTGTTTCCATAGCTGCGGTAAGAAATTCGAACGCTACAGGGCGCGCGCTGATCTTTTCGGCTGATCGAACTGCGTTACCTTAGTTTTCTGGCTGCACTTGGAGTGTTTTCCACAGATTTGCGGCGATTGGTTATGATGAAAACATATGGCGGTTTACCTTATCACTGGCATCGCAGGGTTTATTGGCTCGTCTCTGGCGCGAGAGCTGTTGCGGCGAGGCGAACAAGTTCGGGGAATAGATAATTTTTCGACCGGTAAGCCGGAAAACCTTGCGCCAATCCTGGGGCAGATTGGGTTCAATGAGGCCGACATTCTTGATCTTGGCGCCGTTAAACTGGCGTGCACCGGCGTCGACTATGTTCTGCATCAGGCGGCGATTCCATCAGTGCCAAAGTCCGTGCTTGATCCTATCGGAAGCAACCAGGCGAACGTGGATGGCACGGTCAACGTATTGGTCGCGGCGCGCGATGCTGGGGTGAAGCGCGTGATCTATGCAGCGTCGTCCTCCGCATATGGCGACACGCCCACCCTTCCTAAACATGAGCGCATGACACCTGACCCGATTTCTCCTTACGCCGTAGCCAAGCTGGCTAGCGAGCATTACATGATCTCGTTTTATCGCTGCTACGGACTGGAGACGGTGGCACTGCGTTACTTCAATATTTTCGGTCCGCGGCAGGATCCTTCGTCACCTTATTCGGGAGTGCTGGCCAAGTTCATTACGCAGATGCTCGCCGGGCAGCAGCCTACGGTCTTTGGCGATGGCGAGCAGAGCCGCGATTTCACTTACATCGACAACGCAGTGGAGGCTAACCTGCTGGCCTGCAAGGCTCCAGCACAGCAAGTGGCGGGCAAGGTTTTCAATATTGCTACAGGGCGTCGAGTCACGCTGAATGAGACCTTCAGACTCCTGCAAACACTCACCACGTTCTCCGGTTTCCCCATCTATGGCGCGGTTCGCGGTGGAGACATCAAGCACTCGCTGGCCGATATTTCTGCTGCGGAAGAGCTTTTGGGGTACAAACCCGCGGTTAGTTTTGAGGAAGGCCTCGGTCGAACGGTTGACTGGTATAGAATCCGTGGGAACACCGTCGGCGCTTAGGGCGTAACCGGGTTCCCGCATTTTTCGATCGAGCGGCCAAAAGTGGAAATCCCAAAATCCCCCCACCATTGTGCCATTGTCGCCGGGAAGTCTCGGCGCTAAATTGACAACAACCGGAAGTCTAGGGCCCCTTTCCTTAGCTTTCCCGAAATGTTATGCACAATCTGGCCAAGACTTTCAGCATACGAACTCTGATGTTGCATGTCGCTTTTATTGCCGTAGTTGCCGTTTCCATTGCAGGTTTATCTCGGCAGTCGCCGCTTCTCATGTGGACTGGCCTCGTTGCGACCGTCTTATTGGTGGTGGTTGCCGATCCTCTCACTAGCCCTAACAAAGCCGGTGTTGTGTCAACCGTTGAAGGACGGGAGGATTCCGCAATCAAGCGAAAACCGGTCATGCCGAATAACAGGGTTCAAGTAACGTCGGTGTCTAAAGCCATGATCGCTTCTTAAAACCGTGATGCGCGTTTCTGCGATCTTGCCCTTTGCGGTTCGGTGACGAGATTCTTCAAATTTTGCCCAAAAAGCAGCGCTCGTTCATAGCCACAGTCGGATCCCCGTCAGCTTAATTCCCGGCCTCCTGCTCCGATTCTTCCTTCAGCATTTGAGTAGTTGCACAATCGAGGTTAACAATCGAGATCATAGAAACTAGGCCTTGGAGTACCTCTACTGCAACCCCAGGGCTCGCCCCGCGGTGCTTACGATGGCGCGGCCGATGACGAGGGATGCGGTCGCTGCCGGGGAGGGAACGTTGAGGACGTGCAGCATCCTGCCTGAAGGAACAAACTGAAAATCATCCACCAGCGTGCCATCGCGCCGGAGGGCTTGGGCGCGTACTCCGGAACCGCCGGGGATTAAGTCATCTGCACGCAACTCGGGAAGCAAGCGCTGTAAGGCACGAACGAACGCGGGCTTGGAAAAAGACCGGTAAAATTCGTCGAGTCCGCTACGCCAGTGTTTTGCGGCCATGCGCCAGAATCCGGGAAAGGCCAGCGACGAAGCCAGATCGTGCAGGCTGAAGTCGGTTCGCCGGTAGCCTTCGCGGCGAAAGGCAAGAACGGCGTTGGGTCCGGCATCCACGGTGCCGTTCACGCGGCGTGTGAAATGCACGCCAAGAAACGGAAACTGCGGATCGGGAACGGGATAAATGAGCGCTTTCACCAGCGACGAGCGCTGGGGAACCAGATCGTAGTACTCGCCGCGAAAAGGAACAATGATGACGTCGTGCTTTCCCTCGGCCATGGCGGCGATGCGGTCGCTGAAAAGCCCGGCGCAGTTAATCAAATAAGTGGTGGAGAATGCTCCGCTGCTGGTTTCTACAACGATTTCATCTGGGCGATTCCGCAGGCCGGTCACAGCAGTGGAAGTCAGAATCGTTCCGCCCTGCGCACGGATCAGCTCGGCATATTTCTCACACACCGCTGCGTAGTCCGTAATTCCGGTCGAAGGGACAACTAGGGCGCGCAGTCCGCGGGCGTGGGGTTCGATCTCTCGCAACTGGTCATGCCCGATCAACTGCAAGCCGGTAAGACCGTTCGCCTCGCCGCGGCGGCGCAATTCTTCCAAGCGGGAAAATTCTTCCTCGTGAGTGGCCACAATCACTTTGCCGCAGACCTGATGAGGGATGGCATGCTCGCGGCAAAATTCGATCATGGCGCGCGCGCCTTCGACACATAGCGCGGCCTTCTGCGATCCGGGCTTGTAATAAACGCCAGAGTGAATGACGCCGCTGTTATGGCCGCTCTGATGCCGGCCCACGCGATCTTCTTTTTCGAGCAACAGCAGGCGAAGACTGGGAAAGCGCTTGGTGATCTCGAGCCCGACGGCAAGGCCGACAATGCCTCCACCGACGATGACGACGTCGCGTCGCGAATCAGTCATGACTGATGATCATACGGCACCATTTCGTTCTAATGTAAGGCGATGTAGCCCTCGCGGCCGCTGCAAGCGCCGAGATCGCGTTCAAGTTCCATGTGCTTGCGGGCCAATCGGAGTTGCTCCAGCGCTGTCTTCAGGTACAGGCCGCTCTGCGATCGATTCGAGATACCTGGGAGAAAGCGCGAAGACCGTTCGATAAAGACGTTCCATCGATCCGAGCCACGAGGATCGGGTCGGGTTCCCCGTAGCATCGTTACTGAAAGCGATATCCAGGCTTGGCCGTGCAGCGGTAGACGCGGCCCTGGTTGGGATTAACGCCGGCATCGCAACTGGCCCAACTCAAGAACAGCAAGGGTCCCAATGGAAAAATGATGGTCTGGCCGTCAAGGTCCGCTTCAATGCTGACGCTCTCTGCAGCCGAGGGCAGTGTAAAAGAAAGTCCCGTCCCGAAGATGACTGGATACGACCAGTGTTCCGTTTGACTCACCATGGGACGAAAGACCTCGGCCTCTAACAGAAACGTTGCGGTGTTGGACCAGTCACGGGCGGACACCGTGACGATCTGGCCGCCCTGCGAGAGGCGGTCGCCTTCAATTCTGGTAAAGGGACAAGGCCCGGCAATGCATGAGGTGCGGGCATTGCGAAATAGATTGCCCGAACCAGCATCCAGCGTTGCCGAACCGATTGCCGCCTTCCATTTACCGTCGGGAGAGCAGGGAGGCTGACCCTTGCAGGGAACGTCGCCCTTGTTCTCGATCTCGAAGGTCTTGACTGCGCTGCCCACGTTCAGCTCGGTTTGCGCCTTCACCGTATATCTAACGCGGACATTAGTCACTTTAACTTCCGGCTGATGTCGGGAAGCGAGATTGTTCGACAGCGGAATGAGATGGACCACATAGAGTTGATTCGTGACGTATTCGTCCAGGTCAAGAGGACGGTATTGCGGGTGGCGAAACTGCAGCACGATGGGGTGTCCCCTGCGTATCGGTTTGCGCAGCTTAAGAGCGAAGTATCCAGAAGTGTCAGTCGTGGCGCCAGAGGGAGCAAGGTCACCTGCAGAAATTGAAACTCCGCCGATCGGCAACTGTTTTCGGGGATCCGAATCCTGGACCAGGACCGCTCCTCGGAGCGTAACCGGTCGCTGCCAGCCGATCAGAGCCACGATGCCGGCGGTCAGCAGGACAGCTAAGAACGAAGCGATCCAAACCTCGATTTTGTGAGTTCGGGTCATGCGCAGATCGTCGACGGCATCTGATAGGATGACGGCCGGGTTTGGAACGTTTCCGCAGGGAACGGCAACAGCGCGCAGTCAGTTTGCACCTTAGGCTTCCCCTAGCTTTGACGTAGACAGCATCGAGTCGTTTTCCAAGCTACCACAATCAAAGTTGGTACAATCCACGGAAACGCAATTCATGACGGATCTCAAATCTAATCTGCTTTCGCGGCGGCAAATGCTGCGTCAGGTTCTGGGGACAAGCCTTTGCTTCCCCTTCGCATACCTCTTGGCGCCACCGTACACGAAAGCGCAGAGCTCTGCTCCGGAACACAGTGGTGCCGGGGCGCCAGTTCTATCGGTGGAAGACGATCAGTTTCTAAATGAGATTGAGAGCGCATGCTTTCTTTTTTTTTGGGAGCAGGGAAACCCGAAAACGGGGATGGTCAAGGATCGCGCCAATGTTCACACCAACAGTCAAGGAGGCGCCGCCAGCATTGCCGCAACCGGCTTCGGCCTGACTGCGCTCTGCATCGGAGACCAGAGGGGATTCATTCCCACCGGCGCCGCGCTGGAACGCGTCTTCGCGACGCTGCGTTTTCTGTGGAAGAAGTTACCCAACCACCGCGGTTTTTTCTACCACTTCGCCAACCCCGAGAGCGGAGACCGCATGTTCGACTCCGAGGTTTCTTCGGTGGATACCGCTCTGCTGCTTTGTGGAGTTCTTACCTGCCGCGAGCACTTCCGTCATCCCGCGGTCGTACAACTCACGAATCTGATCTTCAACCGTGTGGATTGGACCTGGCTTTCGGAAGACACTTCGCTGCTTACGCACGGGTGGACTCCGGAAACCGGATTTCTGCGCTCACGTTGGGACTACTACAGCGAGCTGATGATGATGTACCTCCTGGGCATGGGATCCTCGGCGCATCCTCTGAAGCAGGATGTGTGGAACGCGTGGAAACGCCTGACGTTTGAATATGACGGCATGCGGTATATAGGGTCGTTCGCGCCGCTCTTTGTGCATCAATACTCGCAGGCATGGTTTGATTTTCGCGGCAAGCGCGACAAGTACGCAGACTATTTCCAGAATTCCGTAACGGCCACGGAAGTCCATAAGCGTTTCTGTCTGGAATTAGCTAAGCAGTTTCCCGATTACAGCGACGACCTGTGGGGAATTTCGGCTTCCGACTCCGAACACGGCTATGTGGCTTGGGGCGGCCC
This sequence comes from uncultured Acidobacteriaceae bacterium, assembly GCA_963702775.1. Taxonomy (GTDB): domain Bacteria; phylum Acidobacteriota; class Terriglobia; order Terriglobales; family Acidobacteriaceae; genus Sulfotelmatobacter. The sequence continues at coordinate 1,057,422 of CAVPDX010000004.1, read as the reverse complement.
TCCTGCCACGGGGCCGATTGATGGCAGCGTGGTCCCCAGCGCGGCGGGCGGGTCTTTGCCCTTCCTGCCAGCGGACACAATGCGGGTTTTGAAGACAATCCGCAGCCGCTACCCGGCGGCTTGGAACAAGTATGGGTTCGTAAACGCGTTCAATCCTCTCAAGAATTGGTATGACACCGACGTGATTGGGATTGATACCGGAATCGTTTTGTTGATGGCGGAAAATCTGCGAACCGGATTTGTCTGGGACACTTTCATGAAAACTGCGGAGGCGCAGCGCGGAATGGAACGAGCGGGGTTTCATAGATACTCGCCATAAATGCTAGCCGATATAGCGCGAGAAGCCGCCCTTCCCGTAGTATTATCATCCGACCAACCGCACGGACGGTTTTCTTCATCCAACCGTCGGTTAATGAGTTGGCTTGGTCTGCCTGAAAGAATTTGGCCATTCTCAGGGTATCCGCCGCCACTTCGGCCGGTGTCTCGGTCGCGTCGAGAGCCGTCGATGACTTCCCCAGGCAGACGCCGGTCCAGGCTGCTTGAATCGTCATGAGCGAAAAATCTGAATTCCGCGGGGGCTGGCGCGAGCGCCTTGCAGCGCTCAAGAATGTTCCGGCGGTGCTGCGCTTTGTGTGGGAGTCCGGCCGCACGGTCGTGGTTCTGGGATTGGTCGCCCGAGTTCTTGCATCTCTGCTCCCGCTCGGGTTGTTCTGGGTTTCAAAACTTATCATCGATACGATCTACCGCATCCTTACTACTCATCAGCCGGTCGGTGCGCGGCTCTGGTGGCTGGTCGCCGGGGAGTTTGCCCTCGCCGTAACAACCGGCGTCCTCGGGCGCGTGATCGACTACCTTGATACCCTGCTCGCTGGCAAGTACACCCACCACATCAGCGTTCGGGTCATGGAGCACGCTTCTGGACTGGATCTGATGTCCTACGAGGATCCCGAATTCTATGACCGGCTGGAGCGTGCGCGCGTTCAGGCCACGGACCGGCTGTACATGATTCAGGCGATTGGGCGCCTCATCCAGCAGGTGATCACGACGATTACGTTATCGGTCTCGATCATGCTGTTTTCGCCCTGGCTGTTGCTGTTGTTGATTGTGGGTGTGATTCCAGCTTTCGTGGGTGAGACTCACTTCGCGTTTTTGGGATACGCCAAGAATTTTCGCCAGACTCCGATTCGGCGCCAGCTCGACTACCTTCGCATTCTCGGCGGCAGCAAGGAGGCAGCCAAGGAACTCAAGCTGTTTGGCCTGAAAAACTTCCTCACCGAAAGGTTCAAAGGGCTCTCAACCCGGGTTTACGAGGAGGATGTGGCTCTGGCACGTCGCAAAGTGACGATGGGCTCAATTCTTTCCGCCATCGGGACGGCGGGCTACTACACGGCGTACGTATTCGCGGTTTGGAGAACGGTAACCGGCGTTTTCAGTTTCGGCACTCTTACTTTCCTGGCGAATGCCATTCGCGATGCCAGTTCGAACCTGCAGCAAACCTTTTCCACGCTCTCCACGATCGCCGATCAGGCCTTGTTCCTGACCGACCTCATCGCATTTTTCGAGATGCGTCCCACTATCGAATCGAAGCCCAACGCTTTGCCGGCGCCACGTCCCATCCAGCGCGGATTTGAATTTTGCGACGTTTCCTTCCGCTATCCGGGAAGTTCCCGGCTAGTGCTCAATCGATTGAATTTTCATTTGCGCCCCGGTGAGAGAGTCGCGCTGATTGGCGAAAACGGCGAAGGCAAAACCACCATCGTCAAGCTTCTGACTCGCCTATACGACCCAGTGGAAGGACAAGTTTTGCTTGACGGTGTGGACGTCCGCGAGTACAGCCTCGAAGACCTTTATCGCGAAATTGGCGTCATCTTTCAGGACTACATGCGCTATGAGATGACCGCGCGGGAAAACATCGCGGTGGGCCGGATCGAGCAAATCGATAACCTGCAACTGCTCCGGCAGTCTGCGCAGAAAAGCATGGCAGAGGACGTGGTGGGAAAGCTACCCTCGGGGTACGAGCAGATGCTGGGCCGCCGCTTTGAAGGCGGAGTCGATCTCTCCGGCGGCGAATGGCAAAAAGTTGCGTTGGCCCGCGCTTATCTACGAGACGCGCAGGTGTTGATCCTCGATGAGCCCACGTCCGCGCTGGACGCGCGCAGCGAGTATGAAGTCTTTCACCGCTTTGCCGAGTTGACCGCCGGGAAGATGGCCTTATTCATCTCGCACCGGTTTTCTACGGTACGCATGGCGGACCGAATCGTGGTGCTGGAGAACGGCCACATCGCCGAAGAAGGAGACCATGATGCGTTGACGAATCTGGGCGGCCGCTATGCGGAAATGTTCGAACTGCAGGCCGCCAGTTACCGATGAAGATCAACTCTCGAAAGGTGGCATATATCTGACATTTATCGATCAAGGAAGGATGGAGTAAAGATGGTCCCCCATACGCAGACCCTTGGCATCGCTGGAGAAGAGGAACAGCATTCCTCTAGCGGGGCAGAGTCTTGGCCGACCCGCAGCGCCGCCATGGAGCTTGCGGCCAGTTTGCATTGGCTGCCTGCAACCCCGTCATCGGATACGTTCCCGATACGCTGCCAAAACCTCGCGGAAGAATTCAACACCATATTCGACAAGGTGGATGCAGTTTTTGCGGGGGCTCCGGATTCGGAAGATCTGCTCTGGCTTCGTGACAACGCGCAGCAGCTTCGCTCGGCGACGCGCGGAGTAGCGGCTGACCTTGGCCCCCTGACGAACCTTCCCCACGTCGCACGCAAGAGCGAAGTTGTGCCGCGAGTGCTGGCAATAGCGGAGGCTTTTTTCGAGGAGACTGACTCCGCCTTCAACGAAAACAAATTTGCAGAGTTTTGTATCGCTTTCGAGGAAATCTCCCCTCTGCAATTTCACGAGATTGGCGCTTTAGTTCCAGCCCTGAAGCTGGTTCTGCTGGAACAGATTGCGCTTCGGGGCGGTGATCTCGTCAACGATCCAACGAAACGATCCGGCAAGCGCGTCACCACTTGCATCCGCAGCTTGGAAAATGTAACGCAGGCCTGCTGGGCGGACGTGTTGGAGCGGTTGGTTCCATTCGACAAGATTTTGCGTGAGGATCCCGCCGGCGCCTACAGCGGTATGGACATTGAGAGCCGGAATGTGTATCGCGAGAGAGTGGCCAGGATCGCCCAGCGCTCCGATCGAACGGAGATGGAAATTGCCGGCGAAGCGCTCGCTCTGGCGCAGCAGGCTCACGGAAAGAAATATCGCGACCCGCGCATTGGCCTGCGAGAAAGTCACATTGGCTTCTATCTTGTTGGTGAAGGAACAGGGATTCTCTGCCAGCAAGTTGGTTTTCACCCGACATTCAAAGAACGCCGCCAGAGGTTTTTGCGAAGACATCCCGACGAATTCCTTCTGTTCGGAATTGCTGCTCTGACTTTCGCCGTCATAACCGGGACCTTGTGGCTGTTGACTCCGCCCACGACTTCGCCGGGGCTGGTGCTGCTTTCGATGTTGATTTTGTTATTGCCAAGCTCCCAGGCAGCAGTTCAGTTGATGAACTATTTGACCACCAACCTGCTGCCAGTGGAAGCTTTGCCCAAGCTGGATTTCTCCAAGGGCGTTCCGGACGACTGCGTGACCCTGGTTGCCATACCGACACTTCTGCTCAGCGAAAAACAGGTGCATGGCCTGGTGGAAGGTCTGGAGGTACGTTTCCTGGGTAATCACGATCGCAACATTCACTTTGCGCTGGTGTCCGATCTGCCGGATTCGCCTCATCCCGCTCCGGAAGAAAATTCGCTGGTAGCGTTGTGCTCGAGGCTAATCGGCGAACTCAATGAAAGATACTCCGGAAAAAATGAGGGCTCCTTCTTCTTTCTCCATCGTCACAGGGTCTACAATCCGCGCGAACGGGGGTGGATGGGATGGGAACGCAAGCGGGGAAAACTGCTCGATCTGAATCAGTTGTTGCGTAACCAATACGACAGTTTTCCCGTGAAGGCCGGGGATCTCTCGATTCTGCCCAAGGTTCGCTTCGTGATTACGCTCGACTCCGATACAGAACTGCCTCGAGGATTGGCGCACCGCATGATAGGAGCGATCGCGCATCCCTTGAATCAGGCGATCATCGATCCCATCCGGAATGTTGTGAGTGCAGGATATGGAATTTTACAGCCCCGAGTTGGGGTAAGCGTGCAGTCGACCACGCGCTCGCGGTTGGCGGCTATCTTTGCCGGCGAGACCGGTCTCGATCCCTATACGCGCGCCGTCTCTGATGTCTACCAAGATCTGTATGGAGAAGGCACGTTCACGGGAAAGGGCATCTACGAAGTCGATACCATGTTTCGAGTTTTGCACCGCCGCTTTCCCCGCAATTCCCTGCTCAGCCATGACTTGATCGAAGGTGCGTACGCACGGGCCGGACTGGCCACAGACATTGTGGTGATTGAAGACTATCCCTCGCACTTCAGTGCTTATAACCGCCGCAAACACCGCTGGCTGCGCGGCGACTGGCAGATCGTGGAATGGCTGACGGACCTGGTGCCCGAGGAGTCGGGGGGACAGGTTCCGAATCCCATCTCGCTGGTTTCGCGCTGGAAAATTCTGGACAACCTGCGCCGCAGCCTGGTCGAACCGGCAACCTTTGCATTGCTTGTGTTTGGCTGGCTGGTGATGGATCGACCCATACTGTGGACTCTGGCCACGATCTGCATTTTGTTCGTTCCGGGCTGGGTGGAATTTGGTTTTGGGTTGGCGCGGGCGGCGGGGGCGCGTCAACCGCGAATGGCTGTCGACGCGGTGAATAACCTCTTTTCCACCAACTTCACGGTTTTACTTACGCTGACACTTTTGGCCCACCAGACACTCTTGTCGTTGGACGCCGTAGCGCGAGCACTCGTCCGGCACAGGATTACTCGCGAGCGCCTGCTCGAGTGGGAAACAGCAGCGCAAGCGGAAATGGGAGGGCGCCGCACTCCGGTCGACCGCTATATCGATTGGATGCCTTTTCTTGCCGCGGGCTTGGGTTTGCTGATCTTGTTAATACGCCCAGAATCACTGCTGGCCGCTGTCCCGATTCTTGTCCTCTGGGCCTGCAGCAAGCGCCTGGTTACTTGGCTGAACGCTTCTCCGCTGGAACCAGCGCCTGGTATCACGCGCCGGGATGTCCGACTTCTACAGAAGACCGCGTTGTATATCTGGCGATACTTCGCGGAGTTTTCCACGGAAGAACACAACTGGCTGGTGCCGGATAACATTGAGGACAACCCGCGAAAAGTGGCGGCCGCCGTTTCCCCTACGAATGTAGGACTTCTTCTTAACGCGAGGCAGGTCGCGAACGAGTTCGGCTATCTTACGGTTCCAGAGATGGTGGAACTCACACAGAAGACACTGCGTACCATTGTCCGTCTTCGCAAGTATCGGGGCCATCTGTTGAACTGGTATGACACTCGCGCCCTCGAAGCGAAGCCGCCGTTTTTCATTTCTTCGGTCGACAGCGGCAATCTCGTCGCTTCTCTCTGGACTTTGCAGCAAGGATGCATCGAGCGCTTGCGTCAGCCCCTTCTTTCAAGGGCAATGGCCCTGGGTTTTCTGGAGCACCTGCGCACTCTCGGCAGCCTGCTGGCGCTGCCAAAACGAGTATTGTCGCGCTGCGAGACGGACTTTCAACGCGAAGACTGGCTGACCGCCATCTTGAATTTCCCCGAGGAAGTTCTCAGCGAGAATAGCTCTCACGAGGAGTCTTATCACGCTTCCGATATTGCGTGGTTCCGCAAGCAAGCGGACGCGAGATTGAGAAACGTCTACAAACTCGTACAAGGGTATTTGCCGTGGAGGCTTCCAGAGTTCGAGGCACTGCGAACGCAACTGGCCGACGGGGGCCTTCTCATTGACGATGTCCCTTTGCAGCAGTTGCCCGATTTCATCTCACGACTGGAATCTCGTCTCGCGACAACATTACCGTCCGTTCGAAATGGAAATAAAACCTCAGGCGAGCGTTTGCTGACCGTGCTCCCAGAGGCGCGTCAGAATGCAATCCGGCTGATTGCGGACCTGCAACAGATAAGCAAACAGGCACAGGGCCTGGCGGACGCCATGGACTTTCGTTTCTTGCTGGATAAGCACCGTCTGTTGCTTTCGGTGGGCTTCGACGCCCAGGCCGAAGAGCTTCAACCCTACTGTTACAACTTGCTGGCCACCGAGCCGCGAACGGCTTTCTTCATCGCAATCGCTAAAGAGGACATTCCGCAGGATTGCTGGTTCCGGCTCGACCGTCCCTTCACCAGCGATCACGGTGTCCCGGTTCTGCTCTCCTGGACAGGAACCATGTTCGAGTACCTGATGCCTTCAATCTGGATGCGTAGCTATCCCAACACATTGCTGGACCGGGCAGCGCAGGCGGCAGTGCGATCGCAACAGTCGTACGCAAGTCGTAAACGCATTCTGTGGGGCATTTCCGAATCTGCGTGTGCGAAGCGCAACGAAGCAGGAGATTATCATTACGAGGCGTTCGGCGTACCCAGCCTCGCGCTGCGACAAAATGGATCGGAGCCCCGGGTAGTTTCGCCGTACTCCACACTCCTAGCCCTGAATGTCGATCGGGCGGGCGCGCTCTTAAATCTGCATCGTATGAATGCCCTGGGATGGTTCGGTCCCTACGGATTCTATGAGGCCGCCGACTACAGCGCGCGCGGGCTCTTTCTTGGGGCTCGGTACGAGATTGTCCAATCCTGGATGGCTCACCATCAGGGCATGAGCCTGTTGGCATTGGCGAACTGCCTTTGCGACAACGTTGTGCAGCGCTGGTTTCACTCCGACCGGCGAGTACAGGCTACGGAACTCCTCTTACAAGAGAAGCCAGTGTCCCGCGGCCGGGACTGAAAGTGACAAGCCCCGGCAGAACTCTGCAGAACTCTAATGGGGCGTGCGCTGTTCTTCGCCTGACCGGAAGCGAGTCGACCGCACGGAACCATGAGAGAACAGGATCGCGAGCAGGGAGCCAATGCCCAGTCCCGCCACGAGGGAGGTTCTGCTGTCGGAAGGTCGTATTCAGGTCGGTTCTGCATATCAATGTTCACCCCGTTTGATCGCGTTCATCTTTGCACTGGGAATTCGTCTCCGTTGAGTGCGCGGAAGGCTTGAACCATTCGCTGCGCACCAGATTCAGACGCACAACACAGAAGCTGAACCGCTACGAGATCGGCTTTATGCCATCCACCTGGATGGTGTTGCTGTTCATTTCGAGCTTGCCGGTTACTTTCACCTGCGTACCAACATATTGTTTGGCCTTGGGCGAGTCGTCGAGTTTATAAATGACCTTCGTGACCGGGTCCTTCAGCACGGGCTCGCCTTTTTCTTTCACGATACGGCCGGTGAAGGTTTGGGCCTCTTGCGTGGTCGAATTGCCAGAAGCGGGCATCTGAGCCTCGTTCTGCTGTTGCTGAGAAGTGGATGGATCGACCTGTTGAGGAGTTGCGGGAGCGCGGTCTTGATTGGCCTGCTGGGCTTGCGCTAGCGGCCCTAGGGCGAGAGTCAGAACGATGGCCACGACGAAAGAGAAATGCACTAGAAACTTGTTCATGGTGGAAGCCTCCGGGAGTTAACTGCTCGCCAAAGCTCTGTTGCAACAAGCTTGCCAATCGTTAAGAGAGTGCTTTTCGCTTGCAAACGAGAGTTTTTGGCACGTCAGCCTCTGCCCTGACTTGTAACTTCAGACCAAGAGCCAAGAAATTCTTGCCAGGATGAACAACAATTGCTCGGTCAGGTTTTTTCTCATCGCAAGAGCAATACGCCGGCGGGTTGCCTGTATCCGGTGAAGAATGTTAGCCGCCTACATGATTCACCCGAGTGCCACGGCAAAAGGATGGGGGTACTTTTGACCATGATCCGGCTGGACGGAACGGCGCGGTCCAGTCTTGATGCGTGCGCCTCCCGATCATCGCTCCGCACAACCGCGGGGTAACTTATCGCCGACGTGGAGCATTCCCCATGGCAGTGAACGCAGCAGCCGCATACGGATTTTACTCCCAAGACGCCGCCTTGACCGACATCGTGCGCCATCTGAACCAGGCTGGGTTCGGAAACGAAGATATCTGCATGATGCTTTCACCCGCGCATCCCATTGCGTCGATGGTTCGGGATGCAAGTCTGTTTAATACGGAGAAGGAAACAAATGCGGTGACGGCCCGTCTCATTGGCTGGCTCTCGGAATTTGGCGCCGTGTTGATTCCAACGGTAGGTTTCTTCATCCGGTCACAGGCGTTCTTTCATGCCCTCATGGTGGCGCGGGAAGCGCCCGCGCTCTGTGGGAACGCCAGAACGCTGGTGGGGCTCGGGTTTTCGGAGGAAGAAGCGGAGCGTTTCGAAGATCAACTTGGCGAACTCGGAGTCCTAGTGTATGTCTCCTGCGGAGAGGGTGCGAAAACAATCTGGGCGCGAGAAGTATTGCGGCATACAGGAGCTCAAGAGGCCGCGACTCTGGACGAAAGAATGTGCGTCGCCGCCACGGCCTAACTTAGTGAGAACTTTTTTCGCTTCCCCGCGAGGCCGCGGTTGGCACTGACTGCCGCAGACTGGCACGGGCTTCTTGGTCGCAGGTTTCGGGGCTACCTCCCGTTCAAGAAAACATCCAAGCATCTGTTCTTGCCGAGGCATTCGAGAGGCAACTCGGTCTTTCACTTGAATGCAGATCCGGCATTGCCGGATCCGCATTCTTCAGGCAGCCTTTCGTCGCCTTGCCGGATCACCGTCTTACTCGTAAGTGAAAGTCAGCTCGTCCAGGTACACGGAGTATGGCGACTGCTGGGAATTTCCGTCCATCTGATAGTTGATGGTTACGCCCCACCAATCGGATGGCGCGGAACCCGGGTAATAGGTCCAGTTGAGGTTGCTGGTGACACCGTTGAGGGTGATGGATTGGTAGGTGAGCTGATTGCTTGAGGTACGCTCAACTTTGAGGGTGAGGTGATTCCAGGAATTATTGTTGGGGTAGCAGGCAATGCCGGTGGGAATCCATTTCGCGCTTCCGCCATCCCAGACGTCCCATTCGTGACCGCCGGCGATGCGGCACTCATGGCCGAAGATGAAACCCATGCTATCGAAGAACTGATTCACATCGAATTCAAGGGCCTGGGCGAGCCCCAGATTGCTGCCGTAGAAGTACACATCGTAGGTAAAGTTGTGGTAAGTGTTCACCTGGTCGTGATTGTTATCGGGCATGCCCTGGGAGGATTGGGAGCCGATGAGGTGGTTGTTCCAGAGCGCGTCCCCGTAATCGGTGGTTCCGCTGAGGTTGTATTCGGTGGCTTCGCCACTCATCGAAGGCGACTTGATGTTCTGGTACATGGAATATGTGACGCCTTCACAAGGCGAGGGTGAACAGTCGACGTAACTGGGGGCGGTCTGACCATATCCAGACCATCCGCCACTATGCTGCAGGTTCTTGAACGAGGACCCTCCGCTGCTGACGGTAAACGTCACAGGAGTTGAACTGGCGCCACCGCAGTAATCCCACTCGGTTACGGTCGCGTTGTAGGTTCCTGGGCTCAGCGTTAGGTTCTGGTTCAGGGTTGATCCGTTCCCGACGTATACCAACTGGTAAGGGGCCGTGTAAATACCCATGGAAGCGACTGCTCTCGAACACGTCGTGGTGGCTGTGGCAGCGAAATTGACTGGAGAACCTGAGGTCCCATGGTTCGCCGGCGAAGTCAGCTGCACGCCTGACTGATTGGTAACAGTCACGGTGACGGGCTGGGTTGCAGCACCGCCGCAGTAGTCCCATTCCTCGACCGTGGTGTTATAAGTCCCTACACTGAGGTTCAGGCTGGTGTTCAAGCTGGATCCATTTACCGCGTATGCCAGAATACCCGGCGACGTGTAGATGCCCATGGAGGCAACTCCTCTCGGGCAGGAAGTAGCAGTGGCCGACGCGACAAAGGATACAGGTCCCAGGATGGTGGCCCCGTTCTGGGGACTGGCTACGGTGACACCAGCAAATGCAATAGTTACAGAGAAAAGCAAGAATAGGCACACAACCAGCGACAGACGCTTGAGCATGAAACTCATCTCCTAAGGTTTATTTCTCTACCGAACTGTGTATGGAACTGCCCTGGCGCGAGCGGGCGTCTGAAGGGCTGAAAAAGTGGCGTTTGACTCTGGGTTCAACCCGATCGATTCGGAGACCTGAGCTTCAAACAAAAGGAGGTCAGAAGCAATCAATCCATGAAATCAATCGGCTGAAAGTAGAGTGAGAATACCAGAAGCCCTGTATTTCCAAAAGCCAAAACTGTGCGTACGTGCACTCAGAGGTTGGAGCCCCATCCTCGGGCTCTGAGTCTAAGCTCACAACCCCAGTCTGGGGTTCGACATCGAACCTAAGCACCTAACGTGACTATCATCCAGCCTCCGAGGTGATGACCCCGAAGATGTTGCTAAAGTAGCGACTATGCAAGCGTCCCAAACACGAAGCCCGCGGGAACCCGGACGCGCGAGGTTCTGGAAATGGATTGGTATAGTCGCACTGTTGTTGTTCGCTGGGGGGGCAGTCGCGGTGCGACTCGTGATTCATCGAGTTCAGCCGATTCTTCGAGCTCGCGTGATCAATACCTTAGCGAATCGCTTCAACAGCAAAGTGGAACTAACGAATCTTCAGGTCTCCATTGTCAACAGCATTGAAGTTTCAGGAAGTGGTCTAAAGCTTTTCGGAAAAGAAGATCCGAACCCACACGAACCGGGAATGCAGCCCCTCATCAGCCTTCGACAATTCCGCTTTCAAAGCTCATTGCGAAGTCTGTTTCGTTCCCCGATACACGTGGAGACCGTATACGTGGATGGGCTGGAGCTGAACATCCCGCCCAAGGCCGATCGTCAGGAAATGACGAACATGGGTTCGAAAACGCCAAAGATGAGCATTTACGTCGACCAGTTTGTTTGCAAGGACACAAAACTGGTGATTAACACTCCAAACCCCGATAAGCCGCCGCTGGAATTCGCCATCGGCGAATTGAAGATGAAGGATGTTGGACCCGGCCAACCATTCCAGTTTAATGCCACCCTGGTAAATCCGAAACCGGTGGGAGACATCCGGTCGAGCGGTCTTTTTGGACCGTGGCAACAAGACAGTCCTCGGGACACGCCAGTGCAGGGGAACTACTCCTTTGACAATGCCGATCTGAGCACGATCAAGGGTATCGGAGGCATCCTCTCGTCTACGGGCCAATACTCGGGCACCCTGAGGCAATATCGTCGTGCACGGGCAAACAGACACTCCAGACTTTCGAGTCGCGACCAGCGGGCACCCCGTACCGCTGCATACGGAGTTCCACGCCATTGTTGATGGCACCGGTGGGGACACGTATCTCCGCCCGGTGAAGGCAACGTTTCTGCATTCTTCCTTTACGGCAAACGGATCGGTGGTCCGCGTGAAACCCACATGGTCACGACATAGAGCTGGACGTTGTTTTGGATCGTGCACGAATTGAAGACTTGCTGAAACTTGGCGTGCGCACTGAGCCGCCTGTAATGACTGGTCCAGTTGAAATGAAAACACGACTGAGCCTTGCTCCCGGCGACGCGAGTGTGACGGACAGGCTAAAGCTGGCCGGCGCTTTTCATGTGCTCGATGCTCACTTCACGAACGACAAAGTGCAAGACAAGCTCGACTCGTTGAGTCTGCGCAGCCAGGGGAAGCCAAAAGAAGCGAAAGAGCATACCGACGAAAATGTGCCGGTTGATCTGCGCGGCTTATTCACTTTAAGAGACGGATTGCTGTCTTTTTCTTCGCTTCACTTTGTTATTCCGGGGACGCACGTCGATATGACAGGCGACTACGGATTAGACGGAAAAGAGTTTGACTTTCACGGAAAAGCCCGGCTAGACGCGAAGGTTTCGCAAATGACAACGGGATGGAAGTCAATTTTACTTAAGCCCGTGGATCCGTTCTTTAGCAAGGACGGGGCCGGTACCGAAGTTCCTATTCGTGTCACTGGCACGGAATCCGAACCACATTTTGGTCTGGACTTCGGTCACAAGAGGGAAGATGAAAAGATTGTGAGAAACACCGACTCGGGGACAAAGCACCGCTAGAAATAAATTGTGAGCCATCTATTACTGGAACGGATGCATCCTTTGAATTGTTGAGAGAGGAACCTATGAGCGAAAAACCAACTACGGGTATACTCTTGGTCGAGCACTCACGGGAGCTTAATTTACCCCGCCGGCAAGCAAGATTCTAGTCAGCAACAGCCATCGCCGCACATTGGTTGTCATCAGAAAATTCTCTTTCACGTGCGCGTGGCCATTCTGGCCGAGTTGTGCGGCAAAGTCCGGGTGGGTCAAGAGATAGCGCATCTGATAGGCGCAACCATCGACGGAATGCACCAGAACTCCCGTTAACTTGTGGATGATCTGATTAGGAATTCCTCCGACCGCGCCGGCGATTGTCGGCTTCCCTTTCCAGAGCGCTTCGGTTACTGTCAAGCCAAAGCCTTCCTTGATCGACTTCTGCACGATCAGCGTTGAAGCGCGCTGCAGGGCATTGATTTCCAGCGCGCACCAGGGAGGCAGGTCAAGAATAATGATGTCGGGGTCCTCGCCGGCAGCCTCCTTAACATCTTTGAGAACCGCCGCGCCCTCGGGATCGTCACTAGCTCCTCCGCCAGCCATAACCAATTGGCAATCTACATATTTGCGGGCCTGCTTAAAGGCTTGGATAACACCGACGGGATCTTTGGCGCGGTCGAATCGCGAGACTTGCGTGACTATGGGGCGAGAGCGATCGACCCCGAATTCGTCGCACACTTTCTGCACAAAACTGTCGTCGAGGTCCTTGTTTTTCTCGGACAGGGGATCTATGCAGGGATAAAACAAATATTGGGGTATCTGCAGCTGGCGGGTGAAGGATTGCGAAGAAAAGATGGCTGCATCGTACTGTTCGATGAATGGCCGGAGAAAGTTCCACACATCCGGATTGGGGTTGGACAAATCGATGTGGCAGCGCCACACCCAGCGCCGTGGCGATTTCTGGCGATCCTGAATGAGGGCTGCGGGCTGCGGGTCATGAATCACTACAACGTCTTCGGAAAACTGGATGCGCTGACGGTTTTGCTCGTTGTGCATCAGAAAAATATCGCGCGACTCTTGGGTAAGTTTGTACTCGCTCCCCTGAAGCGCGTTGTGGAAGCCTTTGGTCACTTCGAAGAAGTCGTTTCCTCCGGTGATCACATCCCAGTGGGTCTTTACTTCTAATTCATTGAGCAGCGGAACCAACTGGTTGAGCATCTCGGCGACTCCCCCGCCCACGGCAGTGGAGTTCACCATCTTCACGGTCTTGCCCTTTAGTTCCCGTGCGAGAAATTTCAATTCATCAATGTCTGCTGCGCCGACAATGCTCTTGTAATCATCCAAGCGTGGCGGAGGAACGGGCGCCGGAGGAGTCTCCCACGTCCGGGGCTTCTTACGTCGCTCCTGGCGCACGGGTGTGGGTGGGGAAGGGGCGACGTCGAAGTCTGGTTGACTTTCTCCGGCGATCGCTTCGCTTTCGGTCTGCGGTTCCATGGGTTCCATAGTGTGTGCACCTAACTCAGGGCTCGCTCCACGATTCGAATGATTCGTTCGCGAACGCCGTCGAGCGTCGCGGTGTAGATGTCGATCCGGTTCAACTGGCGAGCCGCCTCAGTTAAGCCCATATCCTCGTACAACCACTGCGAGAAATCGTTTGACATGAGCTTGAGCCGCAAGCGCGCCTCGATGAAATGGTGATGGATGCAGTGCACGCTTACCCGGCGCAGGCCTTCTGCAAACTCCTGCAGCGTATGGGCCGCGAAGTTGGTCGGAATCACCACGGTATCAGAGGCACAGAAATAGAAAGATTCCCGTGCGATGCGCGTGCCGGCGGCGGGCGTTCGCTGCAGGAAGCTCTCCACGATCTGGATAAATCGTTCGCGCAACTCCGCGACCGACGTGAACTCACGCACATCCACGCTGGCTAACGCTTCCGCCAAGCCGGGTTCATTGCAGGCCGATAACACCCAGTGCGCGAAATCGTTGGAAAAGCCTTCTCGTATGAAGTGATGTTCCTCCAGAGTTCGAAAACTGTGCTGGAAAATTGAACCATCCGGACATTCCCGCAGAGCGTCCAGGAACTCGGAAAGGGTGGTCGCTTTTTGTGGCGTAATGCGGAGAAGATGTGCCGAAGTGTTGAAGTAAAAAGGCTTCACTTCAGTGCGCGGGTGGCTGGGTGCGATTGCGCTGCTCACACATTCACCTCGACGGTCCCGTCATTATTAAATGGATCCTGGTCTAACGCATCCCGTTTCAAAACCTCCGGCGTCTGGCAGGCCTGCAGCCATCGGTTCAACAGATCGCGCACTTCGTCAGGTGGCGTGATCCACAATTGTGCGGCCGTCCTCCGCCACTGTGGTCTCACCAATACACTCAGGCCGCGGCCATTCAGAGCCTGAAATGCGTGCTCGTCGGTAGCGTCGTCGCCCAAAAATGCAGCCGGGGTGTCTGGATTCATCTCGCTCATGAGAGTGCGGACGGCGTCGCCTTTGTCGGCATTATGGGCGCGGATTTCAACGCCTCCATCGAATTCGAGCAGGTCCAACCTCGTATGTTTCACAAGCGGAGTCCACCCCATCAGCACTCGACCCCGAATCGCGTCCGCTTCGCACTCACCCAGGGCGCGCCAGTGCACTGCGATACTCCCGGTTTTCAACTCGGCCATGTGTTGGAGATGCTGATAGAAGAGCCAATCCTCTGCAGCCCCCAAATCGGCCAGCGTCGCGGGATCTAGGGGAGAAAGTTCGACACTGCCGTCCGGAGTCAGACGCTGCAACCCGTGAAGCCCCCAAATTTCCGGTTGGGGATCCATATTCAGCAACGGAACGACTTCGTTGGCATCCCTTCCTGAGATAATGACAAGTCGCGTCTTGCCTGTGTGAACGATCTTCTGCAGCAACGGCGAAAAACCGGGATATGGTAAAGCCTGCTCAGGATTCTGCCGGAACGGCGCGATGGTGCCGTCATAGTCAAGCATGAGCAATGATCGGGGAGAACCGGCCACTGCTCTCAGAAGCGATTCGACCTGAGACATCGCGTCCGCTTTCAAACTTCCTCCTTGCGGCACATCAAGTGACAACCACACTTCCACGGAACTTCTCTTGAGCGGAATCCGCATCAAGTCTTAGCTCACAGAGTTCGGTGATCAGACTTCCCGCCCAGCGATAAATGTTGTGTTCTTTGACGACCCTGCGCATTCGATGCATCCGCAACTGCTTCTCTTCCGGCTCCATCTCCAACGCAGCCCGAATGGCTTCGGCAGTCTGGTCGATGTCATAAGGATTTACCTGTAGAGCGTCTCGCAGTTCGTGAGCGGCGCCGGTGAACTGGCTCAAAATCAAAACGCCACGTTCATCGCGACGCGCGGCGAGAAACTCCTTCGCGACCAGATTCATGCCGTCGTGCAGCGACGTCACCAGACAAAGATCTGCGGCGCAGTAGTAGCGTTCGATCTCTTCATGGCTGTGCTGCCGCTTCAGCGATACGATGGGCTTCCACTTGCCAGTCTGGAAGCGCCAATTGATTCGTTCCGCCTCGGCTTCCACCTCGGCCAGCAGGTCGTGATAGCGCTTGATATGAGTGCGGCTGGGCGCACCAATCTGAACGAAAGTAAATTTGCCCTGGTACTTGGGATATCTTTCAAGAAACCTCTCGATCGCCCGAAAACGCTCGGGAATGCCTTTGGTATAGTCCACGCGATCGACACCGACACCCACGAAGGCCGCCTCTACGCCCAAGCTGCGCATAAAGGCCGAGCGTTCGAGGTAACTGGGTCGGTGGTGGTCGCTCTCGATAGGTTCGTCGTCGGTGAGAGCCACGCTGATGGGGAAAGGCCGCACGATGGTCCGATGGCCTTGGCGCAGCACCGAAAAGTGCTCCCGGTTGACGCGTGATTCCACAGTGCGGTCAACCGTTTGCAGGAAGTTGTTGCAGTGCGATTGAATGTGAAATCCGACGAGATCCGCTCCCAAGAGTCCGTCCACCAACTCCCGCTGCCATGGGCAAATGGCAAAGGCTTCAGGGTTTGGCCACGGAATGTGCCAAAAAATGGCCACGCGCGCGTCCGGTCTTTTCTCCTTGAGCAACCGGGGCAGAAGCGCAAAATGGTAGTCTTGGACGAGCACCACAGGCTTGGGTGTGTCCTCGATCTCCTCGAGGACCACAGCGGTAAACTTGCGATTGACCTCTTGATAATACTGCCAGTCCTGCGCCCGAAAAATGGGCCGAGTGTGAGCGATGTGGCAAAGTGGCCACAGACCCTCGTTGGCGAACCCGTAGTAGTAACCCTCTTCTTCCTCCTTGCTCAGCCACAGGCGACGCAGCGTGTAGCGTGGATCGTCGGGAGGAACACGCAGGCGATCATGAGAGTCGACGACTTCGGCGTCGGCGTCTCCGTTGCCGTGCGCGATCCAGGTTCCGTCACAGGCATTGAGCACTGGCTCTAGAGCAGTCACCAGACCGCTCGGCGGAACTACCACTTCGAGCGACTTGCCATTTCGCTGGTGCAGGTAGGGCTCGCGATTCGATACGACGAATAGGCGCCTGCCGTCCAGACGACCCTGAAGCTGCACTGCCAGCCGGTCCGCCGTCCACATGGATTCTGATGCTTCCCGCAAGCGGGCTTCAATTTCTGCGGCGTTGCGCGCCTGACTAAGGCTCTCAGCCAGCGTGACTACCTCCCATGCCAGCGGCTTGAATAGATCCAGATCGGGCATTTGCTGGCGGGAGGAAATTCTGCCCATGCGAAGCGCGCGCATCCACTGCGCAGCTCGCGCAATAGGGCCGGCGATGCTCCAGCGGACGATCAGCAGCGTGATCAGGGCAATCAGGACAACTTGCGCCAGGACTCGCAAGAAAGCCTCGCGCCAGACGCGAAGACTTTGCGCCCGGATATAGCTAACATCGTGTACGACTGCCAGTCCGCCGACGACGTCCTCCGCACGACGCAGAGGCAGCGCAAAAATGTGCACGGGATCCTTGCCGGCGTGGACGAAGGAACTTTCTCCATGACCCTCGGCCATGGCCCGGCTCACCTCTTGCGGCGTCTGTTTGAGGACTTCTCCCAACTCGGACGTGACAGCCTCTACCCTGCCCTGACGGTCGTAAACGGCAACTCCAAGCAAATGTTCGCGATTGCCGAAGCGCTGAACCAGCCGCTGCAGTCCGCGCTCTGACCCGCTTTCCAACGACTTCTCCACGTTGCCGGCGACGCTTTCGCCCAGCACCTCGGCGCGCCGTTCCAGATCGCTGCGCAGCACGCGCTTTTCGCCAACCACCTCATAGTAAGAAAAACCTAGGGATACCAATGTGATGCCGACAATAAGAGATACTATGAGCCGGGCACTCAACAATCGCATAGAGATCGCTTTCCGATTGATATCCCATCCAGATTAGTGGCGTGGAGCATTCCGGGACATACGGGAATCACCCTAGTGCTCTTGGAAAAACCCGACGCGCCGAAAAGCTTCAGAATGCGACGAGTGTTTGAAAAAAAGTGGCTGGATTCCTGATTAACCGGGTTCCTGATTGAATTGAGGACACAGGTAAGACTTAAGCCGTACCTTGGCTCTTGCACTTCCTCTTGCACTTCGCGAGTCCCGACTGGCCAAACGGTTGCTCGTTACTACAGTAAAGACCCTAGAGTCATCCTCGAGTTTTCCGTGTTCCAATCAGTATTCGTAGTCGGTGAATTCCTGTAGATTTCATTCCTAAGGAATCGATGCGCTGGGCTATCCCCGAGTTCGCTGGGTCGGCAAACCCCAGTTCCCAATGTGCGACTGCTTTGTGGATGATGTCCCCTTTGTGGGTAACGTCCGCGCACAATCCAAATCAGGCACCAACCACGGAAAACCACGCTAGGAAAGACTCGTTGACGATCCACGTACACTTCCGGTCCTGGAGAAGACCATGAAAAGAAACAACCAAGACATGGCGATTGCTGTCGCCAATCGGGCCCTCCGACAAGGGCGAGGAGGGCAAGCAGAACGGCAATTCGGCGCTTCTGACTCCGCCTGCGTCGAGCGATCTTAGCGTGATACTGGCCAGCCTGCAGACCATGCGCGACGGCAGACTTTTCGGTTCGTCTTCCCGGTTCCTGGACCGGACTGCCGGGAAAAATTGCCGATACTTTCAATTCCATCGTTCGCGCCAACCAGCAGATGGCCCAGGAATTGAAACGCGTTGGGCAAGTGGTAGGCAAGGAAGGCAGGACTCGCGAGCGCACCCGTTTTCATGAATCCAGAGGGGCTTGGGGCGAAATGGAGGTCTCGATCAATACGCTGGTTGAGGACTTGCTCCGGCCAACTGAAGGCGTGACCCAGCCATTGCCGCCGTCGCCCAAGGGAACCTGACCCAAACCGTGCGCCTGGATGTGGATGGACGGCCGCTGGAAGGCGAATTCCTGCGCTCCGCAAATATCGTCAACACTATGATTCAGCAGCTTAGCGTCTTCACCGCCGAAGTAACGCGTGTAGCGCGTGAAGTCGGCACCGACGGAAACTCGGCGGCCAGGCGCAAGTGCCGGGTGTTGCCGGCACGTGGAAGGATCTTACGGACTCTGTGAATTCGATGGCCAGTAACCTCACCGGCCAGGTTCGCAACATCGCTGAAGTGGCAACCGCCGTTGCCAGCGGCGATCTCTCGCGGAAAATCACGGTTGACGTGCGCGGCGAAATTCTCCAGCTTAAAGAAGCTATCAACACGATGGTCGACCAGTTGCGCTCGTTTGCCTCTGAAGTAACGCGCGTTGCTCGCGAAGTTGGTACGGATGGCAAGCTCGGCGGCCAGGCTGTGGTCGTCGGTGTGGCTGGTACCTGGAAAGATCTTACGGATTCCGTCAACGCCATGGCTGGAAACTTGACGGCTCAGGTCCGAAACATTGCTGAGGTAACCACAGCCGTGGCCCGCGGCGATTTGTCGCGGAAAATCACGGTCGACGTGAAAGGAGAGATTCTCGAACTCAAAGACACAATCAACACGATGGTCGATCAGCTCAACGCGTTTGCCGGCGAAGTTACGCGCGTGGCGCGCGAAGTTGGCACCGAAGGCAAGCTGGGCGGGCAGGCGCAGGTGCCCGGTGTGGGCGGCACTTGGAAGGATCTCACGGACAATGTGAATTTCATGGCCAGCAACCTCACTGGCCAGGTGCGAAATATCGCCGAGGTCGCGACCGCCATCGCAAATGGCGATCTCTCGCGCAAAATCACGGTCGATGTCCGAGGCGAGATTTTGCAGCTCAAGGAGACGCTGAACACCATGGTGGATCAACTCAACCGCTTCGCCGGTGAAGTGACGCGTGTGGCCCGTGAAGTTGGTACGGAAGGACGCCTGGGAGGACAAGCGAACGTGCCCGGTGTGGCTGGCACCTGGAAAGATCTTACGGACTCGGTCAATTCGATGGCCGGAAACCTCACCGGTCAGGTGCGCAACATTGCCGAAGTGACGACTGCCGTAGCTCGTGGTGATTTGTCGCGCAAGATTACGGTCGACGTGAAAGGAGAGATTCTTGAGCTCAAGAACACTATTAACACGATGGTCGACCAGCTCAACGCGTTCGCTGGAGAAGTGACGCGCGTGGCCCGCGAAGTGGGCACGGAAGGCAAGCTGGGCGGACAGGCGCAGGTGCCCGGCGTGGCAGGCACCTGGAAAGATCTCACGGATAACGTGAACTTCATGGCCAGTAACCTTACCGGACAGGTGCGGAACATCGCCGAAGTCGCAACCGCCGTGGCTCGCGGCGACTTGTCGCGCAAGATCACCGTCGACGTGAAAGGAGAAATTCTCGAACTCAAGGACACTATCAATACGATGGTTGACCAGTTGCGTTCGTTCGCGTCGGAAGTGACACGCGTGGCCCGCGAAGTGGGAACGGACGGCAAACTCGGAGGGCAGGCACAGGTGCCTGGAGTGGGCGGCACGTGGAAAGATCTTACGGACTCCGTCAACTCGATGGCCAGCAACTTAACGGGCCAGGTCCGCAACATCGCAGAAGTCGCGACCGCCATCGCTAGCGGCGACCTCTCGAAGAAAATCACCGTCAACGTGAGCGGCGAAATCCTGCTGCTCAAAGAAACCATTAACACGATGGTCGATCAGCTTAACGCGTTCGCAGGCGAAGTAACTCGTGTGGCCCGCGAAGTGGGTACCGAAGGGCGCTTGGGCGGACAGGCGAACGTGCCGGGCGTTGCCGGCACATGGAAGGATCTTACGGACTCCGTGAACTCGATGGCCGGAAATCTGACTGGTCAGGTTCGCAACATAGCAGAAGTCACGACCGCAGTGGCGCGCGGCGACTTGTCGCGCAAAATTACGGTCGATGTGAAAGGCGAAATTCTCGAGCTTAAGAACACGATCAACACCATGGTGGACCAGCTTAATGCGTTCGCCGGCGAAGTGACGCGCGTGGCGCGTGAGGTCGGTACCGACGGAAAGCTCGGCGGACAGGCTCAGGTGCCCGGCGTCGCCGGCACATGGAAAGACTTGACGGACAACGTGAACTTCATGGCCAGCAACCTCACTGGCCAGGTGCGCAACATCGCTGAAGTCGCGACGGCCATTGCGAACGGCGATCTCTCGAAGAAAATCACGGTGGACGTGCGCGGCGAAATCTTGCAGTTGAAAGAAACTTTGAACACGATGGTTGAGCAATTGCGCTCGTTCGCCGCCGAAGTGACACGCGTGGCTCGTGAGGTGGGCAGCGAGGGCCGCCTTGGAGGACAAGCCAATGTGTCGGGCGTGGCCGGAACCTGGAAAGATCTCACCGACTCCGTGAACGCGATGGCCGGCAATCTCACCGGCCAGGTGCGCAACATCGCTGAAGTAACAACCGCCGTGGCCCGCGGTGACTTGTCGCGCAAGATTACTGTAGACGTGAAGGGAGAAATTCTGGAACTCAAGAACACCATCAACACGATGGTTGATCAGCTCAATGCATTCGCTGCCGAAGTAACTCGCGTGGCTCGCGAAGTGGGAACGGAAGGTAAGCTGGGCGGGCAGGCACAGGTGCCCGGCGTTGCTGGGACGTGGAAGGATCTCACCGACAATGTGAACGTGATGGCCGCCAACCTGACAGAACAAGTGCGCGGCATCGTCAAAGTGGTGACTGCGGTCGCCAACGGCGAACTGACTCAGAAGCTCACTGTGAATGCAAAGGGCGAGGTTGCCGCTCTGGCCGAAACCATCAACAACATGACCGATACGCTGGCGACATTCGCTGACCAGGTTACAACGGTCGCGCGCGAAGTCGGCGTGGAAGGCCGGCTCGGCGGCCAGGCCAACGTACCCGGCGCTGCGGGCACGTGGAAAGATCTCACGGGCAACGTCAATCTGCTGGCCGACAATCTCACTAACCAGGTGCGGGCCATCGCGGAAGTTGCCACAGCTGTGACCAAGGGCGATCTCACGCGCTCCATTCAGGTGGAAGCGAGCGGTGAAGTCGCTGAGTTGAAAGACAACATCAACACCATGATCGACAACCTCCGCCTCACAACGGATCGCAATACGGAGCAAGACTGGCTCAAGACGAACCTGGCGCGCTTCACGGGCATGTTGCAGGGCCAACGCGATCTGACGACTGTGGGACGCATGCTGCTGTCGGAACTGACGCCTCTGGTCAACGCACAACAAGGCGTGATCTACCAAATGGGAGGCGAAGAATCGGTGGAGATGGTGCTGCTCTCGGCGTTTGCCGGCGACGGCGAAGACGGACATCTCCGGAGGTTGAAGCTCGGCGAAGGTCTGATAGGACAATGTGCGGCGGAGAAACGGCGGATGCTGATCTCCGAATTGCCGCCAAACACGGTCTCGATTCGGTCGGGTTTGTTCGAGGCTGTTCCCCGCAACGTGATCGTGCTTCCGGTGCTGTTTGAAGATCGGGTCAAGGCGGTGATCGAACTGGCCTCGTTGAGCAATTTCACGACCTCCCATCTGGCATTTCTTGAACAACTAACGGCCAGCATCGGCATCGTGCTCAACAGTATCGAAGCAACTATGCAGACGGAAGGACTGTTAAAGCAATCGCAGCAATTGGCCACTGAACTCCAGATGCAGCAGAAAGAGTTACAGCAGACGAACGAGCAACTAGCGCAAAAAGCGCAACAGCTTGCCGAACAGAACGTCGAGGTGGAACGCAAGAACCAGGAAATCGAGCAAGCCCGCCGCGCCCTGGAAGATAAGGCTAAGGAACTGGCCCTTACTTCTAAATACAAGTCCGAATTCCTGGCCAACATGTCTCATGAGTTGCGGACACCACTCAACAGCATCCTCGTACTGGGCCAGCAACTCAGCGATAACCCGGACGGCAACCTCACGCCGAAGCAGGTTGAGTTCTCCCGCACTATCCATGGCGCCGGAACGGATTTGCTGAACCTGATCACGGATATCCTCGATCTTTCCAAGATCGAATCGGGAACCGTCTCGGTTGAGGCGGAGGAGCTTTTCTTCGCGAGCTTGCTTGATTCCGTCGAACGTCCATTCCGGCACGAGGCAGAGAATCGGCGTCTCAACGTTCCAGGTCGAGACCGATCCGCATCTTGCGCGGAGTGTGGTTACCGACTCAAAGCGGCTACAGCAGGTATTGAAGAACCTGCTTTCTAACGCATTCAAGTTCACCGAAGTTGGAGGTGTTCGCCTGTCGGTATCTCTAGCTAGGAGCGGTTGGACCGAGGGTCACGCGATTCTGGGTAAAGCAGCATCTGTGGTGGCCTTTGAAGTTGCCGATACCGGTATTGGCATTCCGTTGGAAAAACAGCGCATCATCTTCGAGGCGTTTCAACAAGCAGATGCCGGCACTAGCCGCAAGTACGGTGGAACTGGTCTGGGGCTGGCGATCAGCCGCGAGCTGGCCAGTCTCCTGGGCGGAGAAATTCAATTGCGCAGTACTCCAGGCAAGGGCAGCACGTTCACTCTCTACTTGCCCCAAACCTATGTAGGACCTTCTACTGCTGGCGCCATGGCGGTCGAAGCGAAGATCGCCGTCGCCCATCTCCCCAGCGCCGTTGTCGGCCGTGGAGCATCCGGTCGAAAGATTCCCGATGACCGGGAAAACCTGCTGCCTGACGATGCGGTATTGCTGATTGTCGAAGATGATCCCCACTATGGGCGAGTATTCTGCGACCTCTCTCGGGACAAGGGCTTCAAAGTTCTTATGGCAACCCGGGGCGCGGAAGCGCTCGCGCTGGCGCAAGGAATACCATCCGACCGCATATCTCTGGACATTTTCCTCCCCGACATGCTGGGCTGGACGGTGCTGAACCACTTGAAGCAGGATCCGGCAACCAGGCACATTCCGGTTCAAATGCTTACTTTGGACGAAGACCGGCATCACGGCTTGGCTCAAGGTGCGTTTGCATTTGTTACTAAGCCAACCACGCCGGAGGGGCTGGAAGAGTGCTTTGGCCCGCATCAAAGAATATTCCGCTCCGCGGCGGAAGCGATTGCTGGTGGTGGAAGACAATCCCGCCGAGCAACTCAGCATCAAAGAACTGCTTGGCTATGACGACATCGACGTCACGGCTCGTTGCCACGGGGGCGGCGGCAATCCGAGACGTCAACGCAGAGAGCCTTCGATTGCGTTGTTCTTGATCTGCGTCTGCCCGACATATCTGGCTTCGAGGTCATGGAACGTTTCCGCGACACTCCGTCGCTCAGCGATTTGCCGGTTGTAGTCTTCACGGGCAAAGAACTTTCGCCAGAGGAGGATGCCCGTCTGCATTCGCTGGCGCGCAGTGTAGTAGTCAAGGGAGTGGAATCACCGGAACGCCTGCTGGATGAGACTGCGTTATTCCTGCATCGTGTGGTCTGCCGATCTTCCCACTGAAAAACAGAAATTGATCGAGCGGCTGCACCACTCGGACGACGCCTTGGTGGGGAAAAGAGTGCTGGTAGTAGACGATGACGTGCGCAACATTTTCGCTCTAAGCAGTGTTATTGAACGCAGGGGCATGACTGCGATCACTGCCGGCACGGGCCGGGAAGCGATCGCCAAGCTGGAATCGACACCGGACATTGCGATCGTGTTGATGGATATCATGATGCCGGAGATGGACGGCTATGAGACCATGCAGGTCATCCGCCAGAACCCCTACGTTCCGGCGCTTGCCGATCATTGCGCTGACCGCGAAAGCGATGAAGGGCGACCGGGAGAAATGTCTCGAGGCGGGGCCTCCGAGTACCTGGCCAAGCCCGTCAACACGGAACAATTACTCTCGTCTCTGCGCATGTGGCTGCACAGATAGCCGCCGCCGCGAGCATATTTTGCCGGACGCAGATTTGAACGGAGAGAGTGACGAACAACTTATGGGCGCAAACGAGAAGGTCAATATTCTCATGGTGGATGATCAGCCGGCCAAGCTGCTCAGCTATGAGGTCATGCTGGGTGGACTGGGCGAGAACCTGATCAAAGCCACTTCCGCCAAGGCAGCCCTTGAAATCCTGCTGAAAACTGATATTGCTGTAGTGCTGATGGATGTAAGTATGCCGGAGCTCGATGGGTTTCAACTGGCCGCGATGATTCGTCAGCATCCACGATTTCAAAGGATGGCGATTATTTTTGTTTCGGCGGTGCATCTGACCGACCTCGACCAGCTCAAGGGTTACGAGCATGGAGCCGTCGATTACATCTCGGTCCCGATTGTTCCCGAGCTTCTGCGCGCGAAAGTCGGAGTATTCGCTGAATTGCACCGCAAGACGCGGCAACTCGAAACCCTGAATCGCGAACTGGAGCAGCGCGTGCTGAATCGCACCGAAGAATTGGCGCGCAAAGCAGAATTGCTGTTGCAGCTCAACATGGAGCTGGTGGGAAAGAATCAGGAACTGGACGCTATCATTCACACCGCACCAGACATAATCTTCAGTCGCAAGGCCGATGGCTCAAGGGATTACATGAGCGATCGGTTTTATGAATTCACCGGCGCTTTGCCCAATTCGGCGAACGGTTTTGGATGGCTGGATTATGTGCACCCCGAGGATAAAGGACAAAGCCATGGCAGACTGGATGCACTGCGTTGAATCCGGGGAGAACTACGAGGCGGAGTATCGACTTCGGTCCAGGGACGGCGGCTACCGCTGGTTCCGGACGTCGTGCAGTTCCGATTCGAGATCTGGACGGGAAGATCGTCAAATGGTATGGAACCTGTTCCGACATTCAGGACAGCAAGCTGCTGGAGCAATCGATTCGCGACAACGCCGCAGAACTGGAGAAAATGGTCGATCGGAGGACGGACGAATTGCGGCGGCTCTCGATCCGCCTTATGACGATGCAAGATCAAGAGCGCCGCAGGCTGGCGCGCGATCTGCACGACGGGTTGGGACAGGAACTTGCAGTGGCCAAAATGGTGCTGGACAAGAACGGTCCTGCAAAAATCCAGGTCTGCTGAACCGCCAGACGAGGCATGGACTCAGGCCAGCAGCATCATCGATAGCGCCATTCAGCAAGTCCGCACCATGTCCCACCTCTTGCATCCACCGTTGCTCGATGAAGTCGGCCTGCTGTCGGCGCTTTCCTGGTATGTTGAAGGGCTCAGCCAAGCGAAGCGGCATCGAAACGTCTCTCGACGTACAGCCCCGCGATTTTCCGAGGCTGCGGCCGATGTAGAGACCGCAGTCTTCCGCATCGTTCAAGAAGCTCTTACGAATGTCTTCCGGCACTCCGAAGCCAGTAAAGTCTGGATCACGTTGACTCAAAGAGAAGGAATGATCGTGGTCGCGGTGCGGGACGATGGCAAGGGAATCGGCAAAGAAATTGCGGAACTGCAGCCGGATAGCATTGGAGTTGGGATCGGCGGCATGAAACAACGTGCCAGAGAATTTGGCGGAGAGTTGCGGGTGACTAATACGCATCCCGGAACCCTCGTCGAGCTCATGATTCCTTGTCGTTCGGTGTTGCGAGAACCGACTACCGTCTTGGACGGATGTGCGTGAGGGTCCTGCGCACCCCTTTTTGATACCCGTGGAAATGACTCAATCGCCAGACAACCGAGCAATCAAAACCGATAGCGCCGAAGAAGCCCGTTCGAGGCTGGCAGCAATCGTGCAGAGTTCCGATGACGCGATTGTTGCGAAGGATCTGAACGGCATCATTATCTGCTGGAATAACAGCGCGGAGCGCATTTTCGGATACACCGAACAAGAAGTTCTGGGAAAGCCGATCGCTATCATCATTCCTCCGGATCTACAGGCCGAGGAAGTCGAGATATTGCGGCGACTCAGAGCCGGAGAGCGCATTGAACATTTCGAAACCGTGCGAATTGCAAAGGGGGGAAGGAAAGTTCTTGTATCGCTGACGATTTCGCCGCTAAAGGATGCGTCCGGCCGGGTCGTGGGTGCTTCCAAAATCGCCCGCGACATTACCCCTATAAAGCAGGTGGAACAGGCACTGCGAGAGAGCGAACAGAGAATGCGCCTCTGCCTGGAGGCGGCGAATATCGCCACCTGGGATTGGGACATTGAAAGCGGCAGTATCCGCTGGTCGGAAAACATGGAAAGAATCCACGGGCAGCGATCGGGATCGTCCGGAAACGTCGAGGCATTTCTGGAAAGTGTCTACCCGCAGGACCGCCCGCGGGTGGAGCAGGCAATTCAGCAAGTACTTGAGGGCGATGGCAAGTATCACGCAGAATATCGCCAAGTAAGAACAGATGGAAGTCTGGGCTGGATGGAGGCGAATGGACAGGTCATTTACGATTCCTCAAACCGGCCGACGCAAATGATGGGGGTGTGCAGGGATATCAGCGACCATAAGACTTCCGAGCAGGCGCTTAAGAAAGCTCACGAGCAATTGGATGCGAGGGTGCAGGAGCGCACCGACGAACTAGATCGCGCGCGGGAAGGATTGCGCATGCTTTCCGTGCGGTTGCTGCAAATGCAGGACGAAGAAAGACGCCGGATTGCGCGAGAACTGCACGACACGGCCGGTCAGATATTGGTAGCTTTGAACCTGAATCTGGTTCCAGTAGAAGAAGAACTTCTGAAGAATAACTCCGAGTTCGCCAAGCACGTTACAGGCAGCCTGAGTCTTATAGAAGAGCTATCCAGAGATCTGCGGACGATGTCTCATCTATTGCACCCGCCGTTGCTTGATGAGGCGGGGCTACACTCGGCCGTGCGCTGGTATGTGGAAGGGTTTGCCGAACGAAGTAAAATCGACGTGGATCTCTATCTCGATCCTGGTGTTGGACGGTTATCGGCTGAGTTCGAAACCGCGATTTTTCGCATTGTCCAGGAGTGCCTTACCAATATCCACCGTCACTCTGGCAGCAAGTCGGCGCGCATCGCCATCACCCGCGATGCGCGCAACATAACCCTCGAGATTCGTGACCAGGGCCATGGGATGCCCGTGCCAATTCGTGCCGGTGTGGGCATTCAGGGCATGGGGGAACGAGTTCGACAGTTGGGAGGAGAGCTGAAGATTGAATCTGGAAGTTTCGGCACGCGAGTCATTGCCATGTTTCCAGCGAACCCCTCTTCACCGGAACTCTCTAATGACGTCGTAGACGTGGCTTCCTGAAAGATCCTCCTGAACAATTGTTTATAAGTTGATTTCCGCTCAGCAGCACGGTAGGCATGGGCCATGCCTCTACCCGGCCCAAGACTTCAGTGGCATTTTGATTCTCTGGGATCAATACTGCAACAACTGTAATCCTCGCAGTTACCCGCAGTAGGGGCCTCTACGGTACTCGCATTATTTGACCGACTCTCCAGCTTGCACTCAAATCACTTTACAGGTTGAACCGGATGGCAGCGGAACAACGGAAAAGTTTAGGGTTGAATGCGCAGAGAAACTCAAAACTGTTGCTCGCTTCGAGCACGGAAGAGGTCCGCTTATGACAGGAATCAACTCTACATTTACGAAACGTCTCCTAGTGCTCGGTGCCGGCTTTTTGTTCCTCACCAGCATGGCTTGGTCTGCCGACAACCAATCGGACATCGCAAAACGCCTCGAGGCCTCCGCCAACGTTCTCGATGAAGTCATGTCCACCCCTGACAAAGCTATTCCAGACAAGGTGATGAGCGATGCCAAGTGCATAGCCGTCATTCCTTCGATGGTAAAAATCGCCATCGGTTTCGGTGGCAGCCACGGCAAGGGCGTGGCGACATGCAGGACCGAAAATGGTCACTGGAGCGCTCCCGCCCCCATCACCATTTCGGGTGGAAGCTGGGGATTGCAGCTCGGCGGACAGGCCGTCGACCTGGTGATGGTTGTGACGAACGACGATGGAATGCAGCATTTGCTGTCGAGCAAATTCAAGCTCGGCGCAGATGCTTCCGCGGCTGCGGGTCCAGTAGGACGCAACGCCGGCGCGGACACAGACTGGAAAATGAAGGCGGAGGTGCTGACCTATTCGCGAGCCCGAGGGCTTTTTGCAGGAATCGATTTAAGCGGGTCTGTAATCGAGCAAGACAAAGACGAAACCCGAATTCTTTACGGCAGATTCGTTCCGTTTTCTGACATCTTGAACGGAAAAGTCCAGCCTAAAGAAGCGAGCGAACCATTTCTCGCCGCGGTACGAAAATATTCGGTCCAGGCCAAGGAGCACGGCGAACTGAACAAGCCGGGCGCGGGCACGAATTCTGCCAGCCGTTGAGCGGCCGACTGCTTTGGATGGAAGCCCGGCCAGTCTTACCGGCCGGGCCAGGTTCTCAATTAAGAAAATCGATGGGAGGGTCTACTTGTTAACGATTCTGATTATTGTTCTTGTGCTGATCTTGCTGGGGGCTCTACCGACTTGGCCTTACAGCAGATCGTGGGGTTATTACCCAAGCGGTGGCCTCGGCCTGGTCGTCGTGGTCCTGCTGGTGCTGCTTCTGGCCGGGCGGCTGTGATTGAGGGCTTCGGCCGGCTTATGAGCTTGTGCCCTCGTAGTCGGGTGAATGGTTGGAGGATTCACTTTTCACCATTCTCAATTTTAATTTTGGAAGTGCGGCTGCCGATTTTTTGTTGCCGGCTGTAGTCTTTATAAGGAGCGCCAATGCCGAATCGTCAAAGTGCACGCCTCGCCGCTCAAGCGTTATTTCCGGCATCATCCTCGTCATCAGTGGCCCTCAATCAGCTTTATGCGGGCCATGAGCGAACCGCGCAGCGAGAGAAATCCCGGAAAGCGCACGGAGCGCCTGCTCCAGACGCGATCTGGGGGCAGTTCAACAACTACCGATCCAATGGACTGGTTGGGTCCGCAGTAGTCCACGCCGCAGCGCTGGCTCTGATCCTGAGTGGCGTGACATTCGGGCGTCAGGTAGTGCAGCAAATCCAGCAGCGTGAGACTGTCACGTTGATCGCGCCTTCACCAGACTCTTATGCGCTGCCTGTCGCAAAAGAGATCGCCAGCGGTGGCGGTGGCGGCGGTGATCATGATCCGTTGCCCGCAGCGAAAGGAAGACTGCCGAAGCTGGCCATGGAACAGATCACGCCGCCGCAGATCGTCCTTCGAAATCAACATCCTAAGCTGGTTGCTCAACCCGCGGTGGTTGTACCCCCACAGGTACGTTTGGCCGAAAATCACATGCCGAACTTGGGCAGTCCGACGGCTGCCCCGCTTCCTTCCGCGCCTCCCTCGAACGGAATTGGCTCGGGCGGCGGCATTGGTTCCGGGGTCGGAGGTGGTGTCGGTGTGGGACACGGACCCGGCGTGGGCACAGGTGTCGGAGGTGGCATCGGTGGAGGTGTATTTAAAGTGGGCGGAGGTATATCAGCTCCCCAGCCCGTTTCAACCCCGGATCCCGAATATACCGATGCAGCCCGTAACGCGAAGACGCAGGGCACGTGCGTGCTTTGGCTGATCGTCGATCAGCAAGGGCGTCCGCGGGATATTCGCGTCGTACGGGGCTTAGGATTTGGCCTGGATGCCAAAGCAATCGAAGCCGTGAAGCAATGGCGATTTGAGCCCGCTAAGAAGGACGGTCAGCCGGTGAATGTGCAGATAAGCGTGGAAGTGGGTTTCCGGCTGTATTAATTGTTTTATCTTACGGGATAAAATGACCGTTCTGCGAAGCGCCATCACCCCGGCCGCGTGGGCTTTTCCGATAAAGGAGCGCTGCACGTGATTCTTTAACTTCACAAGCAACACGGCTGATCCGCAAAAGTTTCTCCCCGCCGCGCAAACGAATAAGACCACGCATTTATCTCCCAAGAGTTGTACAGCAAGTCTGCTAGTCAATTACAGGAGCCCCCTGATGGGCCTTGGAACTCATAGACGTTAATCTTCTTTCGAAACGTGAATGCTCCCGGAGTCATGGAGAGCACTAAACCACACTTTAGTTGGAAAGAAGGAGACTACAGTGGCGACTTGCGTGATTTCCGCGACAGCAAACGATGCAACTCCAGTCAAAGCAGTTACCAAACGAGATGAATCCGAGCGCAGTCTGGTTCAGCGCGCCCAGCGTGGCGACGAGGAAGCCTTTGCCACACTCTTCCAGCTTCATAAAAAGCGCGTCTATTCCGTGTGCCTGCTGATGACCAAGGATATAGCCGAGGCCGAAGATCTGACACAAGAGGCTTTTTTGCAGGTGTTTCGCAGCGTCGGCTCATTTCGATGCGATTCCGCTTTCTCCACCTGGCTGTATAGGATTGCCGTCAACACCGTGCTCATGAAGCTGCGCCGCCGCAAATCCCCACCGGTATCTCTCGATGAGCCGGTGTCGTCAGACTCGCCTTCTTTGCGGCGCGACATCGGAAGAACCGACCCTCGCCTCTGCGGCGCCATCGACCGGATTGCACTGCGTCGCGCTATGCAGGAACTTCCTGAAGGATGCCGAAAGATTTTTGCCCTTCACGAGGTTGAAGGATACCAGCATCATGAAATCGCCAAGATGCTGGATTGCTCTGTCGGTAATTCAAAATCGCAGCTGCACAAGGCGAAGATGAAGATGCGCGACTTGCTGTTTCCAAAACGGAGAGTCCTGCGGCGGACCGCAGCGAGTCCGGCTACCGAATCCTTGATTCCGGAAAAGGAGAATACCCGGCCCCAACTGTCACTGATTTATGGTGGCGTAAGCAAGTAAAACCTTTGCACCATGAGCAGAAAAAGAATTCCTGCAAGAAAAGAGAGGACAAAGTCTGTGGGGCTGGGGGCCATTGTAGTAATCGGCGCAGAACGCGAGGTTTCATGCGCAACTGCCCCGCGAGGAACTGAACCGGAATTTTTGCTTGCCCAACCTTTGGCGTGTGTCGAGATTCTCGGCCGGTCTATCGTTGAACACACCATCGAGCGGTTCGTGCGCTCCGACGTGCAGCTTGTGACCGTACTGGTGGCGGAAGCGATATCTTCCGCAGTCGAGCCTGTCGCGGGTTCGTACGAAAACGTGCACTTTCAGATTGCGGCTGATGTGTCCGGCAAAATTAGCCAGGTATTGCGGGAGTATTCGCAAAACGGCATTGAACATTCATTTGTGATCTCAGCAAACACGTACGCAGAAGCTGATCTCCTTGACCTCTTTTACTTTCATCGGGAAGCGCGGCATACAGCCACGCGCGGACTCGGCGGCCAGGGTCCTTTGGACCTGTGGGTGGTCGACTGTGCGAAGGCGCAGCGAAGCGATCTTGAAACCTTACTGGCGCGGGCGGAGGAAAACAACGCTCCGTACTTCATCCGCGAATACGTGAATCGCTTGACGCATCCTGAGGATTTGCGTCGACTTGCTTCAGATAGCTTTTCGGGACGCTGTGCGATACGCCCCGCGGGCCAGGAAGTCAAACCAGGCATTTGGATCGATGCGGGAGGTGAGATTGAGCGGCGAGCGCGGATTGTGGCGCCTGCTTACATCGGTCGCGGATCCAAAGTCGCGGAAGACACTCTGATAACGCGCTGCAGCAGCGTCGAAAAGGACTGCTACGTCGACTGCGGTACGGTGATTGAGAACAGTTCGATCTTGGCAAACACCCATGTCGGGATATGGCTAGAGGTTTGCCATGCCATAGCCAGTGGAAACAGGCTCTTGAGTTTGGACCATGACGTCGTGCTCGAGATCTCTGATCCGAGCGTAATGCGGTCCAACTATCCGCTTCGACAACACAAACAGACACAGCGTAGTTTCCTCTGGAATCGCCACGAGGAACAGCAACAAATCGTTGCTGACATACAACCTAAACAGCCTCCGGCGCCCGAACCATGGCAGCTTGGAGCCGATCCTATTCAGGGGTGACAGATATGTTTACCAGTGGACCCGTTATCATCATGGAGCTCCCGGAAATACTGAACCATGCGGAGGGAAAGGCATTTCTGGCCGAATTGCAGCCTCTGCTGGTAGACGATCGTCCACGTATCGTTCTGGATTGCTCACTAGTGGAGCACATGGACAGCGCCGGAATCGAAATACTTCTTCAGTGCATGCAGGAAGCAATGAAACGGGATGGAGATCTGAAGCTGGCCGCGCTTTCACCGGCGTCGGCGGCAATCCTGGAACTCATGCGTGTCGATCGCCTGTTCGAAGTATTCAACACATCTGAGGAAGCAGCGCAAAGTTTCCACGCGATTGCATCCCTCGAGGAACCACAGAGTCCGCCGTGGTATTCCGTTCCTTATGGAGTGGCGGATCTGAAGCCTGCCAGCTAGGCAGTTCATCTGCTCGCCGAGGTGGCCATGAAAGCATGGAGAAGGTCCTTGGTGCACGTTGCCTGCGGCACCCTGTTGGTTTCGGGGCTGCCCGGAATCGTGTCTCCGGTTTACGCGCAACAGGTTGCGGCCGAGACCCACGACTCGACTGCTACTGACCAAAAGCAGAAAGACTTTGCTCCAGTCATGCGCGCAGGAAATGCTTTGAAGGAACTTCCGGACAGTCCGGGAGCGATATTAGCGAGTTTGCATCCAGCGAAGCCGCAGAACGCAGTAGAGCAGCAATCGAGCGCGGCTCCTCCACCGTCTGGGGCCGGCCAGCCATCACCATCCGAAGCTCAGGGGCAGCCGTCTCCTCAAAAGCCAGTGGGCACGGCGGCGGCGGAGGCTCCCAATGTAACTGGAGTAGCGGCTTCGCAACCGGCGGGTGTGGCAATGGCGCCTGCGAAACAACACCGAGTGCGCACCATCATTCTGAGGGTCGGAGCGATTATCGGGGCTGGTGTCGCTGTGGGATCGGTAGTCGCACTGACCGCGGCCACTCCGAGCAAGCCGCCGGGAGCGCGTTAGGCTACAGAAGTTGTACTCGAATCACGTGATGAGATCGCACACCGAACCACAGCCTGCGATGATTGTGAGTTTTTCGGGAATCGACGGGGCGGGCAAGTCCACTCAGATTCGCGCCCTTCAGTCCTCGCTTAGCCAGTGCGGGATGAGTACGGAGCTGCTCACCTTTTGGGATGATGTGGTTGCGTTCTCTCGATTTCGCGAGTTCATAAGTCACGTTGCCTTCAAAGGCGATCATGGGATTGGAACTCCGGAGAAGCCCTTGCAACGGCGCGATAAGAACGTAACTTCGCTGCCAGTCATTATCGTGCGCTTTTGCCTTTACTTGGCTGATGCCGCAAATCTTTGTCGAGCAGTTGGCAGAATTCGCAAAAAAGCTGACGTGGTGCTCTTCGATCGCTACATTTACGATGAATTTGCCAACCTGCCGGTCAATCGCTGGCTGGCCCGGAAGTTCATTCAACTTCTCCTGAAGCTCGTGCCCAAGCCCGACATTGCCTATCTTCTGGACGCAGATCCGATTGCCGCGCGGGCTCGAAAACCAGAATATCCGTTGGAATTTATTCTCAGCAACCGCGGCGCTTACCTCAGCCTGAGTCGGCTAACCGGCGACATGACCGTCATCGAGCCTCTTCCCGTCGACGCTGCGGAAATGACGGTTATGAAGGTTTTTTTGCAGAAACTCTCGGAGCGGGAAAAGAGGTTTGCGCTTGCCCGTTTCCCCCTGGAACAAGAATCAGATAACAACATCTTCCCCGGTGAACTCATCGAACCTGAAGCACCCACGAGGCCGGAGAGACGTGAAGATTTGTTTGGTTACAACTTTTCCGCCAAGTCAGGGAGGACTGAGTGAATATGGGCTTCACATCGCGCAGGAATTACGTCGCAATCCGTTTATCAGTCTCACGATTCTTGCCGATCAGATTTCCCCGCCCCAACCCGAACTGGACGGATTTTCTGTGCTGCGTTGCTGGTCGTTTGACAATCCCGCCAATGCAGGACGGCTTCTGAATGCCCTTGCGACACTGAAACCTGATGTGGTGTGGTTCAACCTTCTTTTCAGCACGTTTGGCCGTAATCCTGTAAATGCTTTTCTGGGACTTCTGACTCCGCTCTTGGCGCGTTTGACGGGCCGCTACACTCACGTCACCTTGCATCACATCATGGATACTGTCGATCTAAAAGACGCTGGGGTTCGACACCCGCGTCTTTACCGGGCGGCAGGGGCAGTTGCCACTAGAATCCTCCTGCTTTCGAATTCGGTGTCGGTGCTCATGCCAGGGTATCGCAGGATCCTTCACGACAAGTATGGGCGCGACAATGTTCACGTGCGATCTCACGGCGTTCTGACTCGAAGACCGGAGTATCCGGATTTTTCCCGGCGCGGCAATCCGCAGAGTCGCATCCTCGCGTTCGGCAAGTGGGGCACGTACAAGCGGCTCGAACTCATGATCGATGCGTTCGCAATTTTGTCCGAAATGCTGCCCGGCTCCAAATTAGTGATCGGCGGGGGTGACCATCCTCAGGCTGCGGGCTATGTAGAATCCATGCGGCAAAAGTGCGCCGAAAATCCTGCCATTGAGTTTACCGGCTATGTACATGAGGATCATCTACCGGATCTTTTCCAGAGTTCATCGGTAGCCGTCATGCCCTATTCTTCTTCGACCGGTTGTAGCGGCGTTGCACATCTCGCCTGCGCTTATGGGGTGCCTATCGTATGTGCGGATCTGCCGGATTTCCGCCAAATGGCAAATGGAGAGGAACTGGCAATTGAGTTTTACCAGCCCGGCGATGCGGAAGACTTAGCAGGCTGCCTGATGCGTTTGCTCACGAACCTGGAAAAGCAGCAGGCAATGGCGGTGCAGAATTTCTCTACGGCTCTTCGCATGACGATGCCGACTATCGTCCAAAAATACCTTCGCCATTTTGAACTCGAACAAAGAACCGAAGCTCTGCGGCGGGTGACGAGATTTAGAAGGCTGCCTGGCTGGGTTCCTTCCAAGGCACTCATGCTGAGGATCATGACTCGTAACTCATTAGGCTGGGTCCATCACTCTGCGATTCATCGCCCATCCTGGAAGAGCTTAGACCGGCAAGGTCTATTGAACCGTAACGTTGACCGTGGTAGAGAACTGACCGGAACTGGAGCCCCCAACAATCTTGACGGAGTAACTGCTGTCGGCGGGCGCCGCAGCTCGTTGGGGGCTAACACTATTCCCGCCGCAGGATACGGTAACCATTCCCGTACCGACCAGAACAACCAAGAGAGCGAGGGCTTGAACGCCGCGCCTGCGGGTGCCGTTACCAACCAAAGCGAGGCCGGCTATCCCGAAGGGCAGCAGCCAGCCGGCATAGATTGGGATCGACTTTCTTTGCTGGGGCAAACTCATCCCCGTGACGGAAACGCTCGAAATGGTAACCGTAGAACTCGCAGCACTGGAACCGGGAGTAATGCTGGCGGGAGCGAAGGAGCAGCTTAAGCTAACGGGGAGCCCGCTGCAGGAGAGCGAGATGGCGCTGTTGAAGGGTCCGGATTGCGGTTTGGCAGTGACCGTGAAGCTTCCTGATTGCCCGGCGGGCAAGGTAATCGATGATGGCGACGCGCTCAACGACACCGTCGAGGGTCCGCTTGGAGCGCACGACGGGCTGTAGTTAACCGCGCCGGTAATCTGGTTGGCCAGCGAGGCCGTGCCCACAGCTTGCACAAATAATGTGTAATTGCCGTCAGGAATCGGGAATCCGCACAGGTTTAGCGAGTCCGTTCCTGCCATTATGTCCGTCAATGGCATCAAGTTTTCACCATCAGAGCTGATGTAGGCCGTGTAGTGGTCCACTGTTTTCTCATCCCCATTAATGGCCCACTGCAAAGCAGGCCCGGCCACTGACGCCGATACCGTCAAACAATTATCGATGCCCGATTCGATTTCGGTGCCCTCTTCGTAATCATTCCAAGTCACCAACTGCAGATCGGCCAACTGTTTCCCTGAGTTGTAAAGACCGTTGATCTCGGAGAAGGTTTGCAGCCACGTCTGGCCGCATTGCTGTTCCATGATGCGTCCCGATCCCCAGGATGCGAGGCTATCGTTGAAGCCCTTATAGGTGGCGCCTACCGTTTCCAGGTGCGGAAACGATATTCCGGTGTCATAAAAATTGGAGAGGTAGCTCATACCATAGTCAGTCGTGCTCGGCATGACCCAGGAAAAACTGCCGCCACTGAGTGCGTGAGTGAACCCGCTGCTGTTCTGGAACAGGAACAGCGGGTGCGTGCTGAGGGCCGCGTTCACGGCGTTCCAGTCGATGGTGTAGTGAAGATCAATGTCGAAGTTTGTAACGACGGGCTGCCCCTGTCTGGTCATGTACGCCGGCGAGGGAAAATACGTCTGCTCCACGTATTGCAGTAGATCGGTCAGAGCTTGTTGGGGCGAGCATCCGTTGCACGAGTAATCCCCAATCGCCCCGTTATCGACAATGATCGCGAACGTGAAGCCTGGATGTTTCTCGGCCTCTGCCATCACTAGTTGCGTAGCCTGGTCTTTGGAGTTGTTGGGACCGTACCAATCGATGAGCACGCCATTGATGCCGCGGCTGATCATGTCGTCGATCTGATTCTTGACTTGGTTCGGATCTGTGGAACTATAGCCTACGTCCATGTGGTTCGATTCTCCGAACCATACCATCAGGTGAGCGTAAACCTTGGTCGTAGCTCCAGGATATAGGAGCGAACGGATGTCGACTTTGCTGATATTCCCGGCGCCGAGGTTGCCGTTCGACTGGCTGGCAAAAGTGGAAGCTGCGCTCGTGTTATTCGAGGTTTGAGCCGCAAGAGTGGTGGTTGGTACAACATATTGGCCACCGGCTAAACACACGGATGGCACCAAGAGGAGAACTAGCAGCACGAATTGTTGCATCGGTCCTCAGGAGCGGAGTAATGCCGAGGATCTTTCACGAACTGTGGCCAGAATCGGGAAGGCACGCCTGCCTGTAAATTTCCTCTTTGCTGACCTGGTCTTTCTGTACTTGATCTTTCTGACTTGATCTCTTTCTGACTTGATCTCTTTCTGACTTGATCTCTTGCTGACTTGATCTCTTGCTGACTTGATCTCTTGCTGACTGGGTTTTTTGCTGACTGGGGTCTGTCTGGGAACGGAGTCAGCTTATGACTGAAGGCTATAAAAGGGAAAGATTACATTCGGCCAAGAACCTAAGTGCTACGACCTCTGGGCTATGGACCTGGCAGAGTAACAGTGCCTCGGCGCTCTTCGGCATAAGGCGGCTCCCACCCGCAAGCCACCGCCAGAGTATGGCGCCTTGCCTGTGGATGTCTGTGAGATATGACCAACCTCCCAGTGACAGGCGTCACTGGCTAAGAGTTTTGAGACTCAGCCCGGGACTACCGACACACCGCCAGGCGCTTATTGTGCAAAGGCTTGCAGCGCCTTCAGCGGCTTCAAGCTGACGATGGGGACCAACTTTTCCGCGATCAAGGTCATCCTAGTTCGGGTTGTCATGCTTGAACTTAGGGCGAGGACTGCATGGAAAAATTACTCCGCTTTTTACCCCTCGGTGGGTCGACTTTGTTGGCGCTTCTCATGTGCAGCTGCCAGGGGGTGAGTGGTGGTCACACCACTCCCGACGCTCCCGCGAGCCTTCAGTCCATTGACCATGTCATTTTCATGCTGCAGGAGAATCGTAGTTTTGATTCCTACTTCGGCATGCTGAACCCTTATCGCCAGACCAATGGTTGGACCGTCAGCGAGGACGGAAATACCTACACCGTGGACGGCATAGACGACAAGCTTGCCAATTTCGCCAATGCAGATGACGAGGGCCAGTCGTTCAATCTGTTCAAGCTTCAAAGCACGTGCGTCGACGACATGACGTCAGATTGGCTGGGAAGCTACGGTGACGTGAACCGTTACGACTTTTCGTCCACGCGCCCAATCCAGATGACTGGCTTCGTGCACGTAGCAGAGGACTACGCAAAGTCCGGGTCTGGTGATGGACAATTCACCGATCTGGTTGGGCAACGGGCCATGGGCTACTACGACGAAGGTTTTTTGAACTATTACTATTTCATGGCGTCGCAGTTTGCCGTCTCCGACCGATGGTTTTCGCCGGTTGCGAGCAAGAGCACTCCGAATCGCATTGCGACCGTCACCGGAGGTACTACCCAGGGACTGGTACACGATCCTTTCAAGGACGATGGGATCACCAGCCAGTTGAACATTCCGACAATTTATCAAGAGTTGGACCAGAACGGAGTGTCGTGGAAAATCTACTACTCCATTACTGCAGGCGGATGTACCGACCAAGATGGCGATTGCGGGCCGGGCAATAACTCCAACGATTTTCCCACAACCACATTTTCTGACTTTACCTATTCGAAGAAATATCTCTACGAGAACCCGCAGCAGGCTGCCTGCACGCCGCCAACCGTCGGTTCCCAGCAAGCGGTCGGTGACGCTAGCAATGCATTCTGCGTGGATCCGACTCACATCGCACCACTGGCTCAATATCTTTCCGATGTCCAGAACAACACGTTGCCTAGTTATGCGTTTATTGAGACTGCCTATGGATCCAGCGATGAGCATCCCGGCTCGGGCCAGTCGATTCTGAAAGGCCAGCAGCAGGTTGCGTCCCTCATCAACGCGCTGATGCAAAGCAAATCATGGAGCAGCTCTGTATTTTTCCTGAGCTATGACGAACCCGGCGGACCATTTGATCACGTTCCGCCGATTCCCGGTCATTCCAATGATTTCACGGATACTTCGATGGGCCCGATGCCTGATATAGGATCAATCGCCGTGAATCCCGACAGTTTCTGGCCCTGTCCAGCACCAGGTGGAATACCGACCATCAATTGCGATCTCAAGTCCACAGACCCGGGCTTCAATCCCACCGATGCGCCCGCGCAAGAAGGATTTGCCGCGCAGTTGGGATTTCGCCTGCCGAACCTCGTGGTCTCTCCGTTCGTGCGAGAGCACTACGTCTCGCATATTCCGATGGATCATACGGCAGTCTTAAAATTCGTAGAGAACCGTTTCATCAATTCCAGCACGCACCTGACGAACCGCGATGCGGCGCAGCCTGATCTGTTGGACTTCTTCGACTTCCAGAATGTACCGTGGTCGACGCCCCCTACTCCCCCCGCTCCCAATAACAGTACCGGGACCTGCACACCTTCGAACATGTGAGTTAAGAACACTCGAAGCAAGCGATGCATGCGCGGCATACACGCTGTTGGAACGGCCTGGACCCAGGCAAGGGTTGGCCGATGCGAACTCCAACAAGTAAACTTGCAACCTCAGGGCTGAATCCGTGAATTTATACTCACCGAGCGGGCCACGTACCTGCTGCCATCAAAGAGCGAAAACACTGTAACGTCGGCGCCTGGTCGCAGATCGTCACCGACAGGAGTAAGCGACGGATCAAGCGAGATTTCGTAGGTCTTGTGGTCGGTCGAAGACGTCAGGACAAGGAGTCCCAAACGAAGATCAACCGCTGTAACCACACCGGAAAATGTAAAGCTGTCTCCCGGAACAGCCAGCACCGACACCTCCTGGGCGACATCGATACCATTTTGCTTTTGACCGAATGCGACGGCGACCAGTGTTCCCGGCTGGAGTTCCCCTGCGGAAACAGGGCGGCCGCTAGCCGTCACCCGGGTTTGGGACGTGAGCCGCACCTTCACCGGCTGCGGTGACAGTGCGTCGCGTATCATCAATTCCCCCTTGTCGACGCGGTAGCTCATCACGGTTCCCTGGCTCTCACCTGCCGTCGTCGGCTTTAGTCGAATCGTTCGGGCGAAGACGCTGCTGCCGTCCAGAATGGTATCGACGTAGATGCGATCCCCTCTGTGCAGATCAGACGCCGAGGCCTGAACTCCATCGCGAACGATGCGCGTGCGCGGGTCGAAGGCGATGCGCAATTTCCCGCCGCCGAATACCTGCACTGTGATCAGGTCCCTTACCCGGTCCAGTCTTTCGACAGTTCCGCCGATAAGGCTGGCTTTGGCACGCGGAAGCGACGGCAGATCGGGAAGCAGCCTAGCTGGATCGAGCACGATATCTGAACTGTCCTCGGGCGGGTGCGCGCCGTCATTTGATTTTGTAACCACATCGGGGGACGACACCACAGCGTTCTGGGAAGGCTCTGCCTGCCCATTAGCTGTGCCCACAATCATAAGAGAACCGGCCAGAATGATCCCGAAAACTGCCTTCAATAGAAACTGACCCATAGCCTTCCCCATCCGCAGATTCGTCGACGCAGCCTTTGGATGCCGACCACAGCCACAGGGTAGGCTCGCTTTCATGAAAAAGGTCCAAAAGGATGACAAACAATTGCTGATCCTGCGCATCATAAGTGTGTTTCAAAGCCAGTATTTTGAGAGGGCCTTTAGGCATGTCCTGGATACAGTGGGCCGCGGTCGTGTTCGTCAGCATTACTATCGGATCGGCTACGGGAGCCCAGGCAGGCGACCTCAAAATTACGGTGCCCAAGCGTAGTTACGTGACTCCTGTCCAGCGATTGAATCAGGAAGGAGTGGAGGCCATCCGCAAGCACCACTACGAGAAGGCAGAGACATTGTTCTATAAGGCGTATCTTCTCGACCCCGACGACCCCTTTACATTAAATAATCTGGGGTACATTTCAGAGCTGCAAGGACAGGTGGACCGGGCACAACGCTTCTACACGCTGGCTGGGCAGCAAGCTTCGGACGCTGTTATTGCTCACGCAAGCTTGCGGCGAGTCGAAGGCCGCTCCATGAAAGAGGCCCTGGCGGTTCCGGACACGCCGCTACAAATTGATCATGACAATGTCGAGGCGGTGCGCCTGCTGTCGCAGGGGCGCGCTCCCGAGGCGGATCTCTTCCTCAAGCAGGTGTTGGAGAAGGACCCCAACAATATATTCACGCTGAATAATATGGGCGTTGCCAAAGAAATGGAAGGAGAGTGGCAGGACGCACTGAAATTCTACGATGAAGCCACGGCACTACACTCGGATGCAAGCGCGGTGGTCACGCTAGACCGTTTGTGGAGAGGGAGACCAGTCAGCGAGATGGCGGCTCAAAATGCCCGGAATTTGCGCCGCCGCCTGGAAATCGAGGAGAAGAACCCCGCGACTCGAGTGGCAGAGCTAAACCTTCGGGGAGTTTCGGCTATCAATCGCAACGATGTTAGTGCGGCTGAGCAGGCCTTTCGCAAGGCCTACGCCGTCGATCCCAATAATCCATTCGCGGTCAACAATATTGGCTACCTGTCTGAGATCGAGGGCGACCGCGAAACCGCCCAATTCTTCTACGACCAGGCGCAAACCGTTGCCGGCACAAACACGACAGTAGGTTTGGCCACTCGCCGCTCAGCAGAAGGCTCGAAGTTATTCCAGGTTGCCGAGCAGAACGACGCGAAGGTGGAAGTCAAGGTTCGGCAGGAACGCGATGCCCGCCGCAAACTTGGTGAACCGATTCTGCTGCGGCGCCGTGATAACTCAATCGTGGAGGAACCCGCCACACCACCGGCAGGCGGTTCTTTGCCCGAGCAGAGCCCACCGAATCATTAGTCTCACGACCATGAACCCTTCTTTTCGCGGTTGGCCAGAAACCGCCGTTTTTGGTACCGGTCGATGTCAGACTCAGGGTCGTACGAGAAGTGACGCAGAAGATTCGTGAAATATCGCAAAAGGGTATTCACATTTGTGAAATACCAGCAGCACCGCGTCATTTCGGCTGAGAACCCGCAAATAAACCGGAGGCGCTGCAGCGCGGATTCAGATGGGCCGAGCATGGCTGCTGCCACGCGGTGATTGCCATCCAGGATCGTCAGCGGCGCTCTCTCGTCGACTCCGATCAGGAGGACCGTGCGATTGACAAGGTCCTCCCGCACCGAATAAGCGAGAGCGCGCAACTTGGCCAAGAACTCATCCTGGAAAGGCGTTTCCATCTGCAATCGGATGCGCTCCACGACATCCGGCAGATAAAAACTGCCCTGTGCGACCCGGCGCCACTGTGCTCTGGGAAAAAAACGGATCCGTGCAAGGTCTTCTACCTTTAGTTCTACTTCGAACCACTTGGTATCCGCCGGGAGTTCCCGCCACATTTTACCCCGCCGCAAAAATAGCAAAGCTTGGCGCAAAGCGTTTTCTCTGGAGCTGTCAAGGTCCGGATGCCTGACGAGATGATCGAACTCGTGACGATAGTCATCGAACTCGGAGTGATGAAATTCGCTGCGCAAGAACTCAGCCATCACCTCTTCTTCCGTCAAGGCGCCCAGCAGTCGAAGACTTCGATAAGTACTAAGAGGCTGGCCCCTCAGTTGATGCCGCAACAACGGCACGATCAGGACAAAGAGCAGGCCAATCATCAGCACCAACTGCACAAGAATCACCTGACGGAGGGTCTGATGCAGAATGTAAACCCCAAGAGCGAGTGCGCCACTGAACGCCAGTTGAACCCAACTCGTGTTGGCAATCTTGCGTGACATTTCGTAGGTGATGATCACGGAGCTGAGCGAATACACTCCGGCAGTGATGGCATAGAGGATCAACAGGGGAGCCAGCGCTCCATACGAATCGAGTTCAAAGTGAGCTCCGAACAGTATTTTCCACAGAACGCTGGGGATCATCCATAGGCCGAAGATCAGAATTGTCAGGATGAGAGAGACCAACAGCAATGAGGTAAACAAGACCGGACTGCTCTGGTGCTCGTCTGAGGCCGCGCCTGCGGAAACAGGAAACATGGTATTGACCACGGACCACGCGCACATGTTGACTAACCGTCCGACAAGCGCGACCGCAGCATAGAATCCCGCTTCGGCAGGAGGGAAAAAATGTTTCACAAGGATAATGTCGAAGTTGTTGATAACGGTCTGGCCCGAAAAGAAAACAATCGCCTGAACTCCTTCTCGGGCAGAAATTGCGACTCCCCGAAAACTAAGAGAGGTTACGCCGGGACTTGGGATGGCGGCAAAGTAAGAAACAAGTACAGCCAACACACTGGCCAGAACTGCCCCCTTGACTCCCATGCCCAATTTGATCAGCAGAAACGCTCCACCCAGTCGCACTAGGCCTTCCAGCATGAAGTTGACGGCAAGGGGACCGAAAGCGTGAATGCCTTGAATGTAACCGCGGCGTACCCCCAGAGGAATATAGAAAGCCGTTCCGAGCGCCAGAAGCGATATCAGTTCGGGGTCGGGCAGATTCAGATATCCGGTAAGCGGGCGTTCGAATAGAAACAACAGAAAACCAATCGCGATTCCGGCAATCCAGGAGCGCTGGTGCAGATTCGCGAACACCATAGACCGGGATTCCGTGGATTCGTTCTTCGCCACATACTTAGCGCACACGACCTGGAATGACAAAGTAATGCCCGACATCAGCATCAGGATCGTGTAAACCGAAGTGGCGTGGGCAAACCCGGTTGGCCCGAGAAGCCGCGCCGTGATCACGTTGTAGGCGAGATTGGTTACTCCAACCAGTCCCGAGCCAGCCAGCAGCGTGAGGCTGCCACCGAGAAGTTCGGATTTCAGCGCCTTGGCCGACGATGATGCCGTTCGAACCCTCTGGCCGGCGGATGAGTTGTCGGCATCGCTTTTTATCCTGTCGGTCATCGTAAGGCCAAGCCGTTTCAAAACAACGTGAAGTGCACAACTGGAAGCACAGTTGTCCTGGACGAGCCCGCAAAGTCGTAAAACGTTTGCTGCTGCAGTCCGAAAGAGAATCGGAATGGGTGGGCGACAGGTTCACCGGCAGAACCGTCTCTCAAGAATTTGCGAACCGGCCGCGTGTAGGAAACCAGAAACTCGCTTTGCGCGTTGTCGTATTCATGATAGCCAGCGCCTCTTGAGAGCAAGAACGATCCTTGAAAGTTCCAGCGCGGATTGGCACGAAATTCGAATCTCGCGCCCGGAAGCAAAGCCTCGGCGATCGCATACTCTGTGCCTTGAACCCTCCATGACCGCAAGTCTTCGGCAAGCACCGCTGCGGTTAACCGGCTGCCGAACTTGTGCTGGAGTCCGATATAGCTTGAAGTATTGAAGTACTCCTGCGTGAGCGGCTGGTACAGCAAATCGCGTGCAGCATAGCCGGTGAGCAGCGAAGTTCGACCCCAAGGGCGCCCGACGATGAATTCCAGACTAGCGGAAGCGTCCCTGGAGTTTAAGTTTGCGTCTGTAAACGGTCCGGCCTCGCGGATGGCGCTGCCGTTGATTGAAACCCAGTTAAAGAACGAACTGGTCGAGAGGAAAAGAAACTGTCGGAAAAGATTCTGGCTCATGAAGGCCGGCGAGATGGTGTCGCGCCGCACCGTAAACTGGAGGCCGCCATTGAAAGCGATCGAGTTAGTCCCGAAACGAAGAATCGGCGTGATCCCGCCGTTCAGAATCGTGTCATATGTATTTCGGTCCTGAACCACGCCGACGCTGGGAAAAAGAAACCGGCCAGTCGTCAGACTTTCTCCCACGAAACCGGAAATCAAGGGCAGGTTGCCAAGATGAACGCGATAGTGCGTGTCCGCGAGATCTTGAAAGGAACTCCGTGGCGGCGGCAGCTGCGCTGGATTGGTGACTCTCAGAATCCTGGCGTCGAGCGTGTACACGTTGATGTCTTCCAGCGCGGGAGTGAATAAGACCTCGGGCAGCAGACTTACATTCTGGGTAATCGGCTGGCCCTCCTCGCTGGCAAGTTCGTCTTCTGCCGTCTGGGCAGTGGCTTGATCCTGCTGCCCGGCCGCCGCGCTGGCCTGTGCGAAGGCGGAAAG
The DNA here is from genome assembly GCA_963702775.1 of uncultured Acidobacteriaceae bacterium. GTDB lineage: Bacteria > Acidobacteriota > Terriglobia > Terriglobales > Acidobacteriaceae > Sulfotelmatobacter. The sequence goes on along the minus strand of CAVPDX010000004.1, from coordinate 1,012,506 downwards.
CGCTTGCACGGTATCTTGCCGCTGGCGATAGACACTGGCCTGCGCCATCATGTAGTCGTAATCATCGCTGTAATCTTTAGCCGGCCCGATGTTGGCGAGCGCGTCCTCGGCTTTACGGTTTTCTCCTTCAGCCATGTACGTGTTGGCCAAGCCGATGCCAACCGTGCGAGGATTGGCTCCTGCCAGGCGCGCCTTATCGAAATAGGTTTCGGCAAGATCGAAATCATGCATCGCGAGAAAGATGCTGGCCGCCTCTTCAATGTCGTCGGAGGTAACCTGTGATGCATCCAGGCGCGCCTCAGCGAAGCCCAGCGCAATCTGGCGGCGGGCGTCATCGAAGCGCGCCTGCCCCATAAAGACTTGAGCGATGTCTAACCGCACCCCGATGCGGTCTCCCTTTGGAATATCCAGGGCGCGGGAGAAGCGCTGCATCGCGGCCTTCCGAGCGCCCAGACTCAGTAGGGCGCCGCCGGTGCTCATCAAAATGTCGACCTTATTGTTACCGTATTTTTCCGCTAGCTGGATGTCATGCATCGTTTCCTGCCGTGCGCCCTCCTTGGCGTGCACGTTCGCTTTCAAGGCATAGACCGCCGGGTCAGTGGGAGAAAGCTTTTCCGCCACCTCAATCGCCGCAATCGATTGCTGGAAGCGCCGCAGGTGATAGAGCGTGTCCGCATAGGCTAGCTGGATCGAGAGATCGTTTGGTTGTTCGGCCAGTGCAATGCGGTACTCTGATCCGGCATGAGAGAAGTCCTGTTCCTGCCGGAATGCCTCGGCTCTCGCCAAGTGCCACGGGCGTGATTTTCCCAGCAATTTCTGGGCTATCCTTAGCTGCGTGAGGGCGGTTCTAGGGCAATGCAACTGCAGATCCGCGTATGCCAGGCCGAGATGCGCCAAACCGTTGTCAGGCTGCAATTGGATAGCAATTTTAAAATCTTTGACCGCATTGCCGGGCGCATCAAGATCATTCGAGACGTATCCCCGATTCACGTATGCCAATGTCAAGTTGGGGTCGCGTTCGATAGCGCGGGTGTAGTCAGCAAGAGCTTCGCGATATTGTCTGTCATGGTCGTGGACGTAGCCCGCAACCAACGCAAGATCCTTGTCGTCTGGAAAAATGGGATCGTATTTGGTTACGAGTGCCAAAGCATCTTGGTAGCGTCCCAAATAGTAGAGATCGTACGCGAGATAGACCACGCCTTCCCGATCATGAGGAAGCTTTTCAAGAACCGCGTAACCCAGCTTCGCGGATTCGGCGTAGTCGCCTTTCAGAGTGAGATAGCGTTCGCGTTCGCGGCTCACCTGCGGACTGTCGTTCATTTTGCCCTTGGCGCGATCCAGCCACTGTTTTGCTGAATCAGAATTGTGCGCTTCCAGCGCAGCATCGGCGCCCCCCGCGACGATCAGAGGATTAAACCGCATTCGCTGATACGCGTTCTCGTAATTCGACTCTGCCGAACGGAACTTTCGCTCTGAGGTGTACAAGTCACCGAGCGCGAGGTAAGGCGCGAAATCTTTGGGATGTGCGTTTGCCGCACGCGTGAAATAGGTCTCGGCGAGCCTTGTGTCTCCCCTGTCACGGGCGAGATACCCAAGGGACGACAAAGCTGTTCGATTATGAGGATCTAACTCCAGCACTTTTAAGAAGGTATTTTGCGCACCATTTTTTTGACCGAGCTTCCATTGCAAACTGGCGTAGTTCGAGAGCGAGTTAACGTTAGAAGGCGCCAGCGACAGAGCTTCCTGCAGATCCTTATTGGCGGCATCCATGTTGCCCGATCCAGCTTCGATGGCTGCCCGCAGCCGCAACATCTCCGGGCGGGAGGAGACCGGCACATTCACCTGACTGATCTCTGCAGAGGCGGACTGGAGTTGTTGCCTCGTTCCCGCCTCGTCTTCCTGGCGCAAGTCGAGTTCGTACAGATTGAGCCGCAACTCAATGGGATAAAGCGGTCCCTCCGGTGGGCGTGGTGGCAGGCTTTTGAGCGCCAAGTTGTATTCCGCACTCGCGTCTACAAAGCGGTTGTCCGCTTCGGCGATGGCGCCGGCAATGGCGTGCAGCCGATAGTTGTTGGGGTCGATTTGTCGAGCCTCGTCGAGAAAGCTGCTGGCTTCATCCGCCTGACCGAGATTCACTAATGCCTGCGCAGCGCCAAGAGTTAGTCCGAGATTGCCTTTCGCGCTTTTCGCAAGGCGGGTATACAACACCGCCGCCTCCTGTAGCTTGCCGGCAAGCTGGTATGTGTACGCCAAGTCAGCCTGCACGTCGACGGTCTTCGAGGGGATTGCCTGAAGCGCTGCGATCGCCTCGTCGTACTTTCCTTGATCGCGATATTCGCCGGCTACCGCGCGTAGCACCTCGGGGTCCTTCGGGGCGCGGTTTTTCGCCCGATTCATGTAGCGAGTTGACTCTTCCGGCTGGGAGAGTCGCTCGTAAGCGTGGGCGATGAGCAAATCAGTGTGAGCGGAGGGTTGTAATGCATCGGCCCGCTGAAGCAATTCGAGAGCCTGGTTGGGATCCGAGTTGAGAACAAGTTCACCTGCAAGCTGCAGGCTGTTCGCATCTTTGGGATTGGCGTCGACGACACGCTTCAAAATTTTCTCCGCTTCAGCATCGCGGCCCATCTTGGCGTAAGTTTGCCCCAATCCGGCCATGCCCTTGATCGAGTTGGGCTGCATCCTAAGGCCGTGATCGTAAGCGTCGACCGAAGCTTGGTAGTGCTCTTCGAGCCGGGCGCAGTAGCCCAGCAGGAACCACAGCTCGGCATTTTCAGGGGCAGCCTTGGCTGCACGCTCGGCGAAGGAGGCAGCGGCCGCGTAGTCATTTCTATTCAGCGCATCTTGAGCGGCTCGCGCCTGGCGCGCGACTTCGATGCTTGATCCCCATCCGAAACTCGGCGTGCTCTGGTTCGAGTTCCCTTCCGGTGGTGCGGGGCTCTGTTTCTGGCCCCCGGGCGCAGACGTGCTGCCTTGACCATTGATCTCGTACGTCTGACCTAAGGCACAACTTAAAAGAACAACTATGCAAAAGCTCGTGAGCGGAAGTCGGCTTTTCACGGAGTCACCACGCTGTATACAAGTGTTCGGGGTACCTCGCATTCCACATTTCTGCGGCCCACATCAGATGCCAGACTTCCCGGTAAGGCTGCTTTGGCGGGCTAAAACCCAGACCAAACAACAAAATCGCAGTAAACCCTGAGCCCCGTTTGTGAATCCAAACTTTTCGCTACGGAACCTTGGACTTCATGGAGCGCACAATAGTGGGCACTGTCCAGAGCTACTCTCGTCCAATTCCCTTGATTGCAATTGTGCTGGTGGCGCTGGCCGTTCATGGACCATTGCTGTTGATGCAACTTCCTGCAGGTTCGTTCGACGCGAACTTTCACATCTTTTTCGCCTCACACTATCTGCATCACTGGTTCAATCCCTGGAACGAGAAGTGGTTCGCGGGTTTTTCGCAGACCACCTATCCACCGCTGACTCATCAATGGATCGCGCTGCTGTCGAATGTGGTCGGTTTGAAAATGGGCTACATGCTGGTCCAGTTGATCGCCGTGCTGCTGCTGCCGGTAGGAGTGTTTCGCTTTGCCAGAATCTGGGTGGAAGATCGCGCCGCCAGCTACGCCGCCCTGGGCAGCATTTTCCTGGGGGCTCTCGCGTTTCTTGTGTATCAGGCGGGACAGCTGGCTACGGTTGCTTCCGCGGCCCTCTATTTGAACGCCTTGCCCTACTTCTATGAATGGATCACGGAGGCCAGGGGCCGGTCTTTCATCAAGGGACTCGCAATCACTTTGGCGGCCGCGGCCGCGCATCACGTCACGCTGATTTTTGGCGCGGTGCTTTTTGCAGGTCCGGTGCTGTGGGTGGCATTCTGGGATGCGCGCGATGAGCGAGTGTCAGGCTCGGGTGCTGGCGTCTTATCCAGAGCTGCGGTATTTGGAGTTGCGGCGGCCGCGGGCGTTGGCCTGGTGCTGTTGCCTTACTGGTTGGCAATTTTCCAACACCCAATCCACCAAATGCCGATTCCGCACGACAGCCGCACTAATTTTCTGCTGAACTCCACCACCGCAATCAATTACTTCGTAATACCTTACGGAGCGCTCATTTTGGCGTTACCATTCATCCTGATTCGCGGGGCCTCTTCGCGCCGCTTCATACCGTTGCTATTCGGCTTCTGGCTGACCCTCATTTTTGGACTCGGCGGCACCACTCCCTTGCCGAGGTGGCTCCTCGGTCGTGCCTACCAAGTCTTGACCTTCGAGCGATTTACATTCTGGGCAACGCTCATGGCAATGCCCTTGATTGGAGTTTTCGCAGTCGAGATGCTCGATCGCTTCCAAGCCAAGGCAGCAATCGCGCTCTCGCTGGCAGCCGTCGGAACAATCGGCGCCGCACTGTGGTGGTTGTCGGCAAATCCGTACAGGCCGACAGGGACGACGAACGTTGACCCCGTGATCGCCTTCCTGAATCGCGATGGGCACGATGCCTATCGCTATCTCACTTTGGGCTTTGGAAGCGAACTGGCAAAAGTGTCGACCTACACCAGCGCCGGCAGCGTAGACGGAGACTATAACTCAGCCCGCCTGTTGCCCGAAATGACGCACTACGGTTCGGCGCAGCTCACGAATGCCAAGTTCTATGGCACCGCCGGCATGGCTTCTCTGCGCGCCATGCTTGAGCATGCGAACCGTTACGGCTTGAAATATATTTTCGTGCATGACGCATATTACGAGCCCCTGCTGACCTTCGCTGGATGGCGAAAGATTGAAACCTTCGACAACGGCGCGATTACTGCATGGTCCAAGGACGACGTGCCGCCAGCTCACAAGATTGAGTCGGACGCGGTCCCGCCGCCCTGGCAAGGGATCTTGTGGGGAATCTTGCCCATGGCGGTAAGTTTTCTGGCGATCTTCCTTGAACTTCTGCTCCCAAAGGAGCGTCGAGTGCTGGCGCCCATCGGAGTGCCGGTTCGCGCCGAACATGCTGAACAACATTACGTAGCCTGAGGCATCGGAATGAAAATCGTTCTGCCAATCATTCTCGTAGCCGTAACCGCAGGTTTGATGGTGATCGCCCTATTTAGCACAATGCAGGCCGGCGGCACCATCGGCATCGCACTGGGTTCTGCGGCTTATGGCCTCGAACCGAAAGCCAGCACTCCCGAGCAGGGGCTCAATAACCTTCTGGTGGATGTGCAACGGCGCAATTGGGATCGGGCATTCTCCGCCTTGTCAAAGGCCAGCTCCGTCGACCAGCAAAGCTTCATCCAGAATTGGATTGGTTCGAATGGCAGCCTGCGTTCGTTTTCAAATCTGGAAGGATTCGAGTCACGGCCGCTGCACGTAACCGACGATGAAGCGCAAATGCGCGTGCGACTCCACTTCGCAACCCCCGTCGGTCCCATTGAAGATGTTCGCGACTTTCACTTAATCCGGGAAGGTGACATTTGGAAGGTGGTGTGGCCGAAGATGCAAGTGTCCAGCGTGCCCGCGCAGGTGATTCCCGTGACCTATTTGCGTTGGGATCTCGTGAGCGGGGATGCTTCCGATGAGTGGGGATCGAAAAACGTGGATTCGCCGCACGTGCGAATCATTTCCATGAATGCAGTGGACTCGGCCGAAGGCGCCGTGGTGATGGGCGAAGTGGTGAACGAAGATACAATTCCGGCCTTCGTGAACGTGAATGCGACGCTGGTCGACGGATCGGGTAACGCCATCGACGACGAGAGCAGCTTCGACAAAATCGATCACGTTCTTTTGCCCAAACAGGTTACGCCTTATCGGATCGACTTTCCGAATTTCAGCCTGAAGAATGTCAAGAACGTTCGCATGGACGTGAAAGCGGCCTTAGTACCAGCCTCAGCCGATCCGGTGATTGGCGTGATGAATCAAAAGGTCGATTCTGACGTTCGGGGAAAGAGTGTTCTCCGGGGCGACTTGATGAATGAGAGCGGGCAGACCGTGAACATTCCACACGTGATCGCCAGTTTTTACGACAGCAATGGAAAGGTCATCTGGGTCTCGGACGGGTACGTGAATCGCGCCCTGCTTCCGAAATCGTCGGAGCCTTTCGCGGTAGAGATTCCGCAGACCCTGGCGCCGAACGTGCACAGTTTTCATGTTGTGGTTAACCAGTACAGCTTGGGCAGGTCTTAGATGCAACGCCTTTTTCTAATATCAATGTGCGGAGCTATGTGTTTATCCGCTTTGTGTGCGGCACAGGATCTGCACGGCCCAAGCTCGATCATCGCAGGGGACGAATCCACCACTTCAACCACTGGAAGCGGGAAAGCAAGTTTTTATTTGCTGGGACCTGGCATCTCGCGCAAAAGCGATGTGAACCTGGGAAGCGAAATCCATCTGGAAGCTCAGGATTTACAGAACGCAGGCCAGTATCTCGCCATTTTGTGTTCCGATACGTGCCGCACAGAGAGTTTCTACGTGAATGCGGCGAAGCCTGCTAGCCTGACTTTCCTGGTACATCCATCGCGTGTCGTGGTTGGGCAACCCGATGCTATAAGCGGCGTTGCGGTGCCCTTTGATCAGTTTCACAATCTCGTGCTTGCTTCCGAGACGATCACCTTTCAACTTACAGCGGGAAACGAATCATTATTCTCGCGGGAGGAGCGCACGCAAGGTGGAATAGCTTGGTTTCGCACCGCATCCGGGAAGTCTGCCGGCGCCTTACAGGTGGTCGCTTCCCTCAACGACGTCTTCGCGCGACGGGCTGAGCAGCTAGTGGCCTCCGACCCTTGCAATTTGCGAATTACGGGAGAGCGAACCAAGGCTGGAATTTTCGTGCAAACCGAACTGGTTAAGGACTGCGCCGGGAATCCTGTGCCGGATGGCACGATCGTTACCTTTACTGCCACGGACGCGGAAGGAAGGAGCACGGTCGATGCTCCCATCAAACAGGGGGTGGCGCGAGCTGAGTTGATAGCATCGGGTGCTGCGGTTGTATCAGTGGCCTCCGGCGTAACCATCGGGAACGAACTCCGCATAGGAGCGCAGCCATGAGCCGCATCGAAAAAAGGAGAACTGGTTTGTGGCGCGCGACTTTCGTCGTGTCAACACTCGCTGTAGTGCTCGCTTCTTCGCCCGTTTTGTACGGCGCTGATTCCTCCGTCCAGGTAGAGCTGGATGCGAAAAAAGCAGGCCCGCGCGCGGTCGAGAGCCTGACCGAGCAAGGAATTCTCCGAGACTATCGCTTCGCGTGGACCAGCATCGCTCAAGCTCTGGAATTCAACACGCTCGATCCCCTGGAGGGACCCTTCACGGGAAAAGCCAAGCTGGGGTTGAGTCGGACCGTCACCAGCCAGCAGCGCTCCGGACTGAGCCAGCGCTATCTCGATCAACATCATAAAGTGGAAGCCGTATTTTATGCCCCCGAGGGCGACCTGATGGAATTGCACGACACGGCGGAGTATCAACTGCAGATTTCAGATGGCGGAAAGTTGATCCACGACGAACACGTCGTCACACACTACGTCGTGCTCATGACGCCTGCGGCTGATCGTTGGGTGATTCGCCAGTTGCAGACAGTGCCGCAGTTTTAATCGAAAGCAGTCTTAATCGAAAGCATTCTTGATCGAAAGCACAATGGATGCACACTGACTTTTGCGCGACTGTCGCGCTGAGGCAAGTGCTTGTCTCGCAGCGCCTCTCACCGGTCGTGCCCGCCAACCGCAGATACCCCGTCACGCATCCTAATTCTTGCGCACGAAGGCTGAAAAGAATGGAGCCGTCAATTGTCGAGGGCATTACTTGCTTTTTCCATAGCGTGTTTTGTCATGGCGAGCGGATGCACCAACACCGGCATCCATCGCTCTCTGCTGCAGAACGGACTGACACCGGCACTATCTCCTAACCTTCTTGCGGTGTACATGCCATGGTTTGGCGACCGGTCCCACATGGATGTGGGTTATTCCAGTCAGGATCCCGCCGTTCTTCGCAAGCAGGTTCAGCAGGCTCATCGCATGGGAATCTCCGCCTTTGTCGTCGACTGGTATGGAGAAAGCCGTCCTTACTCAGATCACAACTTTGCTCTTCTACAACAGGTCGCGAGCGAGAACCATTTTCAAGTCGCTCTTCTTTATAACGAGGCGGAAGACGAGGACTCGCAAGCCACCGATGCAGCGATCGCAGCGATCGACAAGGCCTACAACGATTACTTCGGTCCAGCGGCCAAGTACCGCGAAGCCTACCTTACTTACAACGGCCGGCCTTTGATATTTATTTTTCCGAAAAGCGGACACGTCGACTGGAACTGGGTTCTTGAGCACTGCAGAAGTTGGGCCAGGCAGCCTCTTTTGATCTACAAAGACGAACCGCCGGCTAACTACGCAAATGATTTTGCCGGCTCCTACGCCTGGGTTCAACCCGGACCCCGAGGATGGGCCGCCGATGGCAGCAACTGGGGCGAGAAGTATCTCGATCATTTCTACAGATTGATGAAGAACAATCATCCTGACAAGATTGCGATCGGCGGCGCCTGGCCTGGCTTCGACGATTCGGCTGCCCAATGGGGGCTCAATCGTCACATGCGGAACGGATGCGGAAAAACACTGGATGAAACCATGGCTCTTTATGAGCGCTATTACGACAGTTCCAATCCCCTTCCGTTTCTTTTGATTGAAACCTGGAATGACTATGAAGAAGGGACTGCCATCGAACAGCGGACCGCTGCCAATTGTAGCGGCGCTCCGACGACCAGTTCAGCTCAGGCCACGCTGCACTGAACGCCACGCTTGGCTTAACAACCTGATTGCGAGGTTTCACATCGAAGAAAAGTTGGAATGCGCCCGGCGAAGTTACGAACAGATTGAGATTATGGATAAACACTCCGCGGGAAATCTCGCACTACTTTCCCACCTCCTGTTCAGAGCGAACGGAGATCGGCTGCATCATCATCACAATGCGGATCTTCACATTACTGCCCCACAGGACCCGCAAGAACTAGGGGCACTTTGGAGTCTCGCGAACTCCCATCATGTGATCTTGCGAGCGTTCCCCCAACTGTATGAGGCAATGGTGGCCGAAGGGAACGCCGGAGCCGAGTGGGTTAGCGGGGCAATATCGAGAGAGCGGGCGCGCATCGACCACGCTTTGTCTTTTCTATCTCCAATTTGCCAGGCATTGGAAGAACTTGGAGACGTCGTTGTAATCAAGTCCCTTGATCACTGGCCTGATCTGGGAAGCGACCTTGATCTTTACTCGAACGGGAAAAGTGCGGACGTCGTCGCGGTCATGTGTGAGCGATTCCAGGCGCAGGTGGCTCAACGGAGCTGGGGCGACCGGCTGGCGAACAAATGGAACTTCATTATTCCGGGTCTGCCTGAACTCATCGAGGTACATATTGGAAGGTTGGGGCAAACCGGCGAGCAGGTCGCGATCACGGCCTTCCTGGCCGCGCGCGCCCACGTCGAACAATTCGGTTCGCACACTTTGTCCGTGCCGGCGTCGGAAAGTCGGTTGCTTATTAGCACTCTGCAACGGATGTATCGCCACTTTTACCTGCGGCTATGTGACGTTGTTGATACGGCCCGCCTGGTGGATTCAGGAGCAGTCGACTTCGCCTGTCTCAAGGCCGTTGCGGAGTCGGCCGGCCTCTGGGAGGGACTCGCAACCTATCTGGTCATAGTGTCGGGATATGTCAAGTCGCATCGCGCAGAAGATCTTCACTTACCCTCACTCGTAACTAATGCGGCGCGATTTGGTAATGAGAGCGTCTTCTTCAGGCGAAAGTTCCTGCGAGTGCCCATCTTCCCGCATGCCGCGAGTCTGTACCTATCAGAGTGGGAGAGGCTCTTGCTGAATGGAGAACTCCAAAACACGCTGCGCCTGAGTTTGCTTCCAGGTCTAGCCGTGGCAGCAGCATTAGAACTTAAGATTGCAGAGAGCGATAAGGGAATATGGTGAACTCAGGGGTTCACAGTATTGCGATCACGCGAGTGGAATTCCTATATTGATAGGGAGGAAAGTGCCAGGAAAAGAGAACGATGCCAGATATTAGTTGAGATCTTGACTCTAAGTGGGAAAGGTGCCGCTTGGTTCGAATTCTTGTAGTAGACGACAACCCGGCGGTCCGGCACTATCTTCGGGCTCTCCTCGAGCAGCAAAGCAGCTGGCAAGTTTGCGACGAGGCGCGGACTGGGAGAGAAGCGCTTCAGCGGGTGGAAAAGAATCCGCCTGACATGATCCTGCTGGACTTCCAGATGCCGGATTTGAACGGGCTCGACGTCGCGCGGCAAATCACTAGGCTTTTCCCTGACATCCCCATACTGATGGTTACCATTCATTTATCGAAACAGCTGGCGGAAGAGGCGCGCAAAGCCGGGATCAGGGGAGCCTGCGCGAAATCAGACGTTGGGTCCATCGTCCAGGCAGTGGACGCCTTGTTGCACGCGGGAACTTATTTCCCAACAATGAACTCGCTCCAAATCTAAAAATCCCGCTAGCGGAACTCCTCGCCCAGCAAAATACAGGATTCCCTGTATTCGGGCTGGAGTGCTACCATGCTAGTTTCTTAGGTGATCCACGTAGGAGTTTGCATTTCCGCCTGGTGCGAAGTAGGCCTGCGACAAGGGTGGGACAACTTAAAACCAGAGCCAGCCGGAGATCTGTATCGACTCGCGCCGTACGAGGCTGCCTCAGAGAGCCAACACCAATCTATGGCAGTCCGCATATTGCTGGTGGATGATCATCCCATCGTAAGGCAAGGGCTGCGCACTCTCTTGGAGGGGCGCTCTGGCTGGGAAGTCGTGGGTGAAGCAGCGGATGGAATCGAGGCTTTGGAGAAGATCGAGAGCCTGCAACCCGACGTGGTGGTGCTTGATGTGACGATGCCTCGAATGAATGGGTTGGAGGCTTGCCGTTTGATTCAGCGCAAGCGGCAGAACTCTGGGCTTGAGGTTCTATTCGTTACCCAGCACGATTCTCCGCAAATGATGCGCGAGGCGCTGGATGCGGGCGCGAGAGGTTACGTTGTGAAGTCGAATGCCGCCCGTGATCTGTTAGAGGCCGTAGAGGCGGTGAGCCAGCATCGCGTGTTTACAGCGCTGGCGCGAAGTCCGCAGCCTTCGTATTAATTTGCACGCCACTCGTCAGTTCGGGTCTGGGAAGGAAGAACAACCATGAAACTTCGTATCCTTTTAGCCGATGATCACGAAATCGTACGTAAAGGCCTTTGCGCGCTGCTGCAGAAACATGAGGGTTGGGAAGTGTGCGGTGAGGCCTCGGATGGCCGCGAAGCCCTGGAGATGGCGAAGCAGTTGAAGCCTGACGTCGTAATCGTAGATATTGGCATGCCCTATCTCAACGGCTTGGATACGACTCGCCAACTGCTGCAGTATGACCCTCACTTCAAAGTCATAGTCCTTACCATCACGGATTCCGACCAGGTTATCCGCGAAGCCCTGGATGCCGGGGCGCGCGGTTTCGTTCTAAAGTCCGATGCTGCTCGCGATTTGGTGTCTGCGGTTGAAGCCTTGCAGAGCAAGCGTATGTTCTTCACCCCCCGAGTGAACGATCTGGTGTTAGCGGGCTTTTTGGATAAAGGGCATTCCATATCCCGGAATGAGCTGCCAAACTTGCCGACGCTGACAGTGAGGGAACGTGAGGTCACTCAGCTTCTGGCTGAGGGAAAGAGTTCCAAGGAAGTGGCCTCGCTCCTGAACTTGAGCACCAAGACAGTGGAAACGCATCGCAGCAACATCATGCGGAAACTCAGTCTGCACTCTATTCGCGATTTGGTGGTGTATGCCATCAAGAACAACATCATCCAGATCCAAATGCCGCCGCAGATGCAGCGCCCGACGGAAACCACTATCGCCTGAGGACCGGCGGTCGATCTCATTCAGTGGTTGGGTTCGGGTGGGAAATACCCAGTCTTGGTGCGGACCGTAAGGTTGCGATATCCCGGAGCGCGCGCCTCGACGCGGATGGACTGGTATTCCGGTTTGATATTCTGATTTTTTGGCCTGTAAGCGATCGTGTACTGGCTCCGGATGTCGTGCGCGACCGTCCGTGTGATGCTATCGACTTGATCGATCGTATCGGGAAAGTAGGCCACTCCACCCGTACCCTTAGCCAATTGCTGCAGGGCTTCGCGGCCTGAACTTTGCAGTCCGCTGCCCACCAGACCAATGGCGTAGAGTGTTGGACCGTTCGTCTGCTGCAACCGGCGCGCCGCTTCCTGCAAGGTCTCCTCGCTCATATTGTCTTGTCCATCGGTAATGACCAGGAGAACTTTCTTGTTGAGATGGGGATTGTTCCTGAGGTGAACTGCAGAGGCAACGATTGCGTCATACAACGCGGTGCTTCCTCTGGCGGAAACCTGGTGCAATGCCGCTTGCAACAGATTCACGTCGGAGGTGAAATCCTGATCCAGGTAGGAATTCTGGCTGAAATTCACCACGAAGATTTCGTCTTTGGGATTGCTGGCTCGAATAAGGTTGAGGACAGCTCGGTTCACCCCCTCTCGCTTGTCACGCATCGAGCCGGAGTTGTCAACCACAATGCCCATCTCCACCGGCGTATCCTCCCGGCGAAACGAGGTAATCGTCTCTGGCACTCCGTCCTCGGACACTGAAAATGCACCTCGATCCAAGCCTGTAACCAGATGCTGATCTTCGTCGACTACGGTCGCGTGCAACACCACCTCCTCGACCTGCTTTTTGAATACGAACATACTGCTTTGATCATTTGCGCTGGGTTCTTGTGCCGCCGTCTCCTGGCCAGAAGTTTGAGTTGAGGCAGGCGACTGTGAAACATCGCTTCCACTTGGCGGCGTTTGCTGCCCGGAACTGCCTGCAGTGGCATCAGGCGGCGTCGCAAGTGTGCCGGGCGCAGGAGTTTGAGCGAGCGCACCCGCGGCGGCAAAAACTATCATTATCATCATCATAATAATGATGAGACTCACGCTCAATAACATCGAGCCAGACCACTTAGAAGGGACTAAGCGCATTAGATATTCCTCCGTCCGCCGCTTAGATGCCATCTTTCCGCCCTGTGGAAACACGGAATGAGCCCGCACTCTACAGGAAACACCTGAGTAAAGTCGCGATCGCTGCGGAAGCATAGGAAAAACTTACATACGACTCATTTGTTCGATATCGAACTAACACATTGAAGCGCAATGAATTGCTAATTTGGCAATTTCCGTGCTGAACATAACGGGATTCGCCTTGCGATTGTGTGATCGAGTGACCCCCTGCGCCGGTTTCGCTGCAACCTGTGTGGGTCGTAGAGCAACTATTCTCAAGCAACTGCTCTCAAACATCTGTTCTTAAACATGGAGATGCTGCAAACCTATCGGAGATCCCGCTGTATGGTTCTGGAGGTGAAGCATGAGCGTGCTGCGAATTCTTATCGCGGATGACCACGAAGTGGCAAGAAAAGGCATTCGTGCTTTGCTGGAAAACCATGTTGGTTGGGAGGTTTGTGGCGAAGCCAGAGACGGTCGCGAAGCCGTAGAATCCGCAGCCAGTCTGAAGCCAGATGTGCTCCTGCTCGACATCGGAATGCCGAACTTGAACGGGCTGGATGCGGCGCGACAGATTCTGGCATCGGCGCCTGAGGCTCGGATTCTGATCCTGACTATTCACGATTCTGAACAGGTGGTGCGGGAAGTATTGGCCGCTGGAGCGCGCGGCTTTCTGCTTAAGTCCGACGCCGGCCGGGACTTGGTGGCTGCCGTAGAAGCGTTGCAACACCGGCGAACATTTTTCACTCCGAAGGTCGCGCAGATGATGCTTGAGGGCTACCTGCGTCCGCACGACAGCGAGGGCGCGGACAAGTGCGTTCTCACGCCGCGGGAGAGAGAAGTGATTCAGCTCGTAGCTGAAGGAAAGACCACCAAAGAGGTTGCCACGGCGCTTAGCCTCAGCGTCAAGACAGCGGAAACTCATCGTACAAATCTCATGCGCAAACTCGACCTGCATTCGGTCGCAGACCTTACGCTCTATGCCGTCCGGAACGGGATCGTTCACGTCTACTGATGTCACGCCTTGCTTTTGGCGCCTGAACCGTTGACTCATAAAGCGAGATCGCGAGTTCGATAGGGACTTTACCGGATACCCGCCCCGATAGCGTCCGCCTAGACTCCACTGTGGTCGCTCAATACACAACGGAAAGGAGCACGAATGCTCTGGACCATAGCAGTTTTGCTTTTGATCCTTTGGCTGTTGGGTATGGTTACCTCGTACACGCTTGGAGGATTCATCCACATTCTCCTGGTCCTGGCGGTGGTTGCAGTTTTGATCCGCCTGATACAAGGCCGAAGTCCAGTAGCGTGAGTCGAGAATTCGCGGCGCTCAATTTAGGTTTGTACCAGTTTCAACCACAAAACTACTTTCGGAGGAATAAGTTATGAATAAAGATCAAGTGGAAGGTAAGGTCAAAGACGTTGCAGGTCGCATCGAACGCCAGGCCGGGGAATGGACCGGGGATTCGGAGAAGCAGGTCCATGGAGCGGTAAAACAGGCCGAAGGGAAAGTGCAAAATGCCTGGGGCAATGCAAAAGATGCCGGCAAGAAGGCAGCCAACAGGGCAGACGAAACACCCGATGACACCGCTGAAACGGAAACCGAAGTAGAAATTCGCTCGCGCCGCAAAGCAATCTAGCCGCTCATTTCGGGGACACACGCTTGATCAGCGGTGATCCCCGAACCCTCCCCTTCGGCATTCAGGATTTACTTAGACTTTCCAGAGTAGAGCCAAAGCGCGGGCTGCGTCCGACAGGGCGCGCTTCTCCGCGCCGGCTTGAGAAGTTTCGAAGAATTTGCCTCGTTGAACGATCGGCGTGCGGTATTCTGGCTTCTTTCCTGCTGCGAGATCGGCCTGATGAATTTTACAGACGGCTGTCTCAAACGCACGCCGCAAATCTTCTGCGGTCGGCTGGCGATGGTTTTCAATGCTGGGAACTGCGACCTTGTAGTTCATGGAGTAAGGGCTCACTTTCTGCACTCCCCGAACAGTAAAGTGACCTTGTCTCTCCGACAATACTGTCTAGCCCCGGTTGCTTGGCGATATTTTCCCTATTTGCATGCAGTTACATGGGGTAAGGCGGAAGGAAAACCCTCAGGGAATCCCGCTCAGAGACACTCCGTTTGCGTTCCCCCGTCGAAGCAGTAAAACGATGGCAACGGAGGAGCAGTGTAATTCAGGCAGCCGCGCGAACCTCAAGGCAACTGTGGAGGGCCCGCAAGGCGTAAAGGGCATCGTCCAGGGCCTGGTCTTCTTCGATGGTGTCAGATTTGGCGGCAAAGAGTTCACGGGCGCGGGCCACGATCGCCTTCTCAGCATCGGCGATTCGCGTGGGGATCCTGTTTGTGTCCGTCTCGAACAGAGCCGCAACGTATAGTTCGCGCCAGCTTCGCAGCTTGGAGGGGGGAACAGTAGCAGATTGTTTCATAAATACCTTAGCAGATCGGGCATTTTCTGCAGGATGATCTATAAACACCCTAGGGCTGAATTCAGGGAAACGCTATAGGGTTAATTCCGTATGTTGCGGCCACAAAAAAAGGAAGGGTCGAAGCCCTTCCATTTCCAATTTCGGTGTCCGCTCTATGCAGCTCTCCTGGCTTTTGATGAATTGCGACCTTCCCGATCGGCGGCTGACTCCTGGACTGCGCGGTGGTTAATCTCCTGGGAGAGCTCGGTTAGCTTCTTGTCGGCCTGTTTCTCTTCTTCCAACGTTTGTTGCAGCAATGGGATATGATCGTTCTCGCCGAGGATTTCAGCAAAGGCTAGGGCGGTTCCGTAACCGGCCATCTCGTAATGCTCAACCCTCTGGGCTGCGCCGATGATGGCAGCGTCCATTACTGTTTTGTCATAGTCTTCGCGCATCATCTCGGCTCCTTCTTTGACCAACCCTACCATGCCCACACACTTCTTGCCGGATGGCTTCTCGTCGAGCCAGTCGAAGATTTGTTGCAAGCGCGAGACGTGCTCCGAGGTCTGGCGCAAGTGCTCTTCGAACGCTTCGCGCAACTGATTATTTGAGGAAGCCTTGGCCATCTTCGGCAACGCTTTGACCAGCTGCGTTTCCGCATTGTAAAGATCTCTAAGTTCGTCGATATAAAGCTGTCGCAATGAGTCCTTCTGCATCTGAATTTCCCTCCTTAGAGTTTGTTTCCACCGCGACTCCAGATCTTGTAGTGACTGTGGCGATGGATTCATCACGAGAAGGGAGCAGGTACCGGTTCCCCAGTGAACCAGCACCTGCTCGATAGGGGCGTCTGTCAGTAGGGCTTCAGTCTAATGAAACAGCAAACACGTGCCCATGCTGTGAATCTTGTATCCAGTTCTGAAATTTCCTTGATTGTCCTGGCTTCAACTGCGCCCGCTTCCCCTGAATATGAAAACCAGTAGGTCTACCGAAACCGAGGTATAGACGACGGAATTGATCTTGTGTAAAAACGCATAAGGAGCTAACGCAGATTTTCACGCTCTAGCTAGCGCTGTGCCATTGTGGTTTGGAATCAACGATCTGCGATGGCACGACGCTTGCGAATCTTTTCTTTGCCGCTTCGTCTCTCGGAGGTCTGTTATGAAGCGAGAGACTCGCATCTTTGCCGGACTGGTATTCGTATTAGGGACAGTCTCCCTAATCTGTGCGCAATCTGCGCCACCGCAGCCGAGCCCTGTGCTTCCGTCCGATATTCTCGGGCCTCAGCTGATTGCATGGTCGGAACTGCAAAAGCCGGAACCGATGCCGCAACCGCTGCCCCCGCCTGATCGGCCTGTCCAGCAGCCAAATCAAGATACAGAACAGCAAGCAGGGCAACCGGCTAACTCACAAACACCGACACAGCAACCAGCCGTGCAAACCTTCACGGGAACGATCGTGAAGGATGCCGGGCAGATATCTGCTGAAGGTATCGAGTCACAACGCCTACCAACTTGACGATCAAGAGAAGGCGAAGCGGTATGAGGGCAAGCAGGTGAAAATCGAAGGCACCCTGGACGCAAAGGGCGACAGTCTTCACGTCACCAGCATCGAGCTGCTCTCCTGAATGCCAACCAAAGGAAAAGTAACGGCAGAGTTCGTCATCGTACCTCGATCCGTTGGCTCGATCAGGACGCGGTTCCGGAGAGAGATCGTTGCTTTGGCGGGCGCCATCACTTTCGCCGTAGCATTGATTGTCGCGCTTCTGGAAGTCGGCGCCGGTACGGCTGCGAAGGAGCCGGAACTACACGCGCAACCGCCGCCCACCGATGTACACCTGCAGACATATGAGGGCATGATCACAGATACAAGTTGCGGAGCAAAACACCCTGCCTCGACCGGCCTGATGGCCGCCGATTGCACGCTAGCATGCGTTCGCCGAGGTCAACAGTTCGCTCTGGTCGACGGCGACACAACTTACCGGCTCGAAGGCGATCCCATCACGCTGAAGCGAGGAGCGGGCCAACGAGTCAAGATTATTGGCGCGCTCAACGGGAAAAGTATCTCAGTGACATCTTTGATCACTGCTGAACGAGGGCCAACTCACTCGGGTCACTTGTCGATAGAGCCGAACCCCGTCCGGTCGTCAGTGCGCCGCTAGAATTGTGAACGTAAACACGATGACCTCGCCGCGGACTGGGTGCTGCCAATTACGAATGCACCTGAAGCGCCGAACATCACGTGGTCGCCGGTTCCGCCCTGCAGCCCATCCGCTCGTTCAGGATTTTGTCCTTGGAATGTACGGTGGTCGGGGTATTGCTTGGAACGTAGCTCATCCTGAATATGTTGAGAGCGCATCGTCGCACCGCAGTGCCAGCTTTTGTCCGCTCACACTCGCTGGTTTCAACTGATTGAACGTTTGAAACTGGAGGTAAGTGTGTCCGTCGAACCACTTCTTCGCACTGGACAAAGTCTGAACAAATTTGAGTTCGTTACGATCCTGGGCGCGATAATTGTTTTGGCCGGTTGTGGCACTGGTCGGCATTCAACCGCAATGCAGGCGCCCCCACAGCCGACTTATCCCTCCACCCCTCCCGTTCCCATTACGTGGAGCCCATCGACAAGCCCGTTGCCGGCTCCTCCGGCACAGGTGCCGCCCCCCGGCGGTTCCAATGACTTTCCACTTTCGATTTCTAATCCCATTGACGGCGCGACGGTGACCTCGCCCACGATGGTGACGGCTTCCGCCTATCCGAAGAACCCCATCTTTTTCATGCGGGTGTATGTCGATCAGCTTGCAGTCTATTTCACATTCAACAACACCCTTAGCGCCGAGATCTGGATGTCGACGGGGCAACACACGCTGGAAGTGATGGCGGAAGACAATCAGGGATACATATCCGCGACTCTCCTCAACGTTACGGTCAGCTCGCAGCAGTCGCCGTTTAGCGTGACTGGGATCCAGGCGTTGCCTGGGTGGCAATCGTGCTCCGCGCTATTTCCTCCCGGTTCCGCGCGGGCCGGCCAAATCTGCGCGGCCGGCCATGGAGCAGCGACTTCCACCATGACGGAAAATCAGTCGACGCCTGCGATGGATGGCCAGTCGGCCAAATTTTCGATGGGCGGCCCGTCGGCCAGCTGTACGACTGGTTACTGCAACATGTTGTACTTCAATCCCGTTGCCGGCGGAAATGTTCCGACCCAATTCACCTACGACTTGTACTTTTACATCGACAATCCCGATGCGGCGCAGGCCCTGGAATTCGATATAAATCAGACCTTCGGAGGGAATCGGTGGGTTTGGGGATCGGAGTGTAGCTTTAACGGCTCCGGCAAGTGGGATATCTGGAACGATGTCACCGGCTGGCAGCCCACATTTATCGACTGCACGCCTTTCCCGGCGAACACGTGGATTCACCTGGTATGGAATGTAGAGCGACTCGGGAACCAAGTGCACTACATCAGCCTCACCGTGGGCGATCAGACCTACAATGTCGACACCTACTATCCAAATCAATCGAATTGGACATTGGAGGAGATTGATGTTGCGTTCCAGATGGACGGGAATTACGAAGAGGAACCATATAACGTTTGGCTGGACCAAGTGAAATTAACGGCGCAATAAACTCGCAGAAGCAAAATGAGAAAACTGCAGGAATAGGGTTTTGTATCAATGATCGCAGGCAGGTCCACTGCTGGATGTTTTTCTCAGCTGCGCACTCGCGACATGCGGAGTTCAAAAGCGTGCGCGGGTGGCGATTGCGATTATTTGAAGTGGACCTTCACTGCAATCCTTGTAGGTTGGCTCGGGCTGCTGGTAAGTTGCCAGGGGTTACCGCCGAACGTTGCGAATTGTCCAATTACGCCGACCCCGCCATCGAATATCTCCGTGATCCCTCCGGCGGCCGAACCGCCCCCTCAGGCTCTCTGCGGGTTCCCTGTGGCGATTTCCAGTCCCGCAAACGGAGCAACGGTTAGCTCGCCGGCGCCCATCCTGGCGACAGCCACGCCTCCCGATCCGCTCTACACCATGCGAATCTACGTGGACGGGCAAGCCGTGCTGTTCTCGTTTACGCCAAATGTCAACCAATATATCTGGATGGCGGATGGACAACACACCATTGAGGTGGTTGCGCAAGACGAGGCGGGTTACATCGCGACCTCGAGCATTCAGGTCAACGTAACCGGGCAAGACCCGGGAGTCCCGAACGTACAAAATTTACCGTGGCTGTCGTGCTCCAACGTGCTGGCCACCGGATTAACCTGCGCAGCCGGATTGGGGGTAGCCACGTCGTCGTTTCAGCCACATCAGGAAGCGCCCTCGCTGGATGGATCTGCAGCTCGCTTTTCCTTGGCCGGCAGTCAACCCTACTCGAACGAACTCTACTGGAGCCCGGTAGGGGGTGGAAGCAGCGTCAGCCATTTCACTTACGATCTTTGGTTCTACGTCAGCGACGGGAGCGCTCCCCAGGCACTGGAATTCGACCTAAATCAAGCTTTCGGCGGTACGCGCTGGACCTTTGGCACCGAGTGCGACTTCGACCAAACGCACAAATGGAATATTTGGGACGACCTGAATGGGGTGTGGCGGCCGACCGCGGTGCCCTGCGGTCCCTTTCCTTCGCAGACCTGGATTCATTTGGTTTGGAATTTCGAGCGGATAGGAAACCAAGTCCACTACATCAGCTTGAGCGTTGGTGACAGCAGCTACACGATTGACACGTATTACAGCGCGCAGCCGAAGTGGTATCAGGAAGAAATCGATGTAGCGTTTCAGATGGATGGGAACTTTAAGCAACAGCCCTACAACGTCTGGATCGATGAAGTCGAATTGAACGCGTATTAATTCGAGGAGCGATCGAAAGATCCATCTGAGCAAGCGTGCGCCCGTAGTTTCAGCCATGCAGGACAAATCCACCGCGCAGTGACAGAACATTGAGGTCGCGTCAGCTCGACTTCGCATTCGCCGGAGGAACCAGCGCGACGGCGGCCTCGGTGGTGAGCAGGAGGAAGGTGAACGTCTCCTGCAGATATAACCGGACAGCGGTATCGGTATGGCTGAGATAACCAATGGAGACATCCTGGCCGATGTGCAGGCCGAAATCGCCGCCACGGGTAGTGAGCACGAACGCGCCAGCAATGGCGGGTGCCCAGATGATTTCATCTTTGACGAGTCGCTTCACATGCTCCAGCACTGGGTATCCGTGGTCGCTGGTTTCGGCGAGTGCGGTGTAGGCGTTGGCGCCGAGCAACACCGAGTAGGGGCCGTTCACGCCGACCAGACGCAATTGGCTCAAACTTCGGGCTATCGCATCGGGGTACTCGCGTACGTCCGCCGGGAGCGTCATGATTGGATTGCTGGTCCCTTGCCGGATGCCCCCAATGCCGGCTGCATCATAGCCTTCGAATATGGCGGCGTCCTCGGCAAAGGCGATCTTCCGCGCAGCATCCTTCGCGGCTTGCCAGTCGGAGTCGTTGGCACCACGATCGACGTCGTCGATGGCCTGGCGATCGAGTTCGAATAGAACACGCAGTTCGACCAGTGCCCTTACTTCGCGCTGCCTCGCGACGACACCCTCCCCGGGAGCCGTGATCGTCCGGAGATGGCCAGTTCCGACGGCAGAAAGGTTGGTGCCGCCCGGTCCTTGCACGTCAACGACGCGTCGTCCGGCAAGGTAGCGCTTGAGCGTGCGCGATGTTTCCCCTTCAATCTGAGCCCATGCCGAATCGGAAATGGGAGCAAGTTCGCGATGCAGGTTATTCATGTCGAATGTCTCCTTTGAGGGAACCGATGCCGAGCGAACCCTCACACACCGACGTGATCGACGGGGAGGGCTCGACTGGCGCTGGAGCGACTGAAGGCTCCGCAACCGCATGCTGTTCTTCGTCAGTTTGGTCTTCGGTCAGGTTGTCCAGAAATGTCGCGGACGGCACGAAGAACAGGTTTCCGGTAACCGCGCGGCTGAAGTCGAGCAGCCGGTCGTAGTTGCCGGGGGGCTTGCCGATGAACATGTTCTCGAGCATTTGCTCAATCGTACGCGGGGAACGGCTATAGCCGATGAAGTAGGTGCCAAATTCACCGTGCCCGGGCTGGCCGAAGGGCATGTTGTCGCGCAGAATTTTGATCTCTTTCCCGTTCTCAACGATCGTAGTGAGCGCGTTGTGGGCTGACGTTGGTTTGACCGAATCGTCCAATTCGATGTCGGAAAGTTTGGTGCGGCCGATGATGCGTTCCTGCGCCTCCGTGGAGAGCGCATTCCATGCATCGAGGTCATGGAGATATTTCTGCACGATGACATAGCTGCCCCCGGCGAACGCGGCGTCCTCCGCTCCGATGAGCACGGCGTCAATCGCCGCCTCGCCCCTGGGATTCTCCGTCCCGTCAACGAAGCCGAGTAGATCGCGATCGTCGAAGTAGCGAAAGCCATGCACTTCGTCCACCGGCGAAACCGCATTTCCGATACGCGCCATAAACTGAGTGGCAAGCTCGAAGCAAAGATCCATCCGCTTGGCGCGGATATGGAACAGCAGGTCGCCCGGCGTGGAAACCGCATGCCGCGCTTCGGCGCAAATCTCCCGGAATGGATGCAGCTCTGCCGGCCGTGGCTGCCCAAACAGTCGGTCCCATGCATCCGAGCCAAACCCCATCACGCAGGAAAGGCCACCCTCCAAGTCGCGGAATTCTACCGCACGCAACAGCGCGGAAAGATCTCCGCAGAACGAGCGCAGCGTGGCGCGATTGTCAACGCCCGGGTTGAGTGTCGCGACCAGGAAGATCGCGGCGCGGGTCAGCGGCGCGGCTACGGGCTGCGCGAGGGCAGCCAAGCTAGCTGTTGCCGGGAGCGCGCTCATCGGATTGAGTCCCATCGGGTGTCGTCATGATGGCATCCGAAAGTTCGGACCGTAAGCTTACCATCGCCTGCCGACGAACGACAACAATCATTTTAGGAAACCGCCAGCCCCACGGATTTCATTGACTCGCGGGCGAGTCGTCTGGGCTATTGGCTCGTGGCCCCACTGTCATTACTGACCATGAGGCTTGAGACGTTCACCGGCTCGAAGTCCGATAGGGTGAGACTTGTGAGACACGCAAGATCGTTATCGTTCCAGCGGGCATCGGGGGTGCCGATTAGACCCCCGCTATCCCCGTTGTCGGCCAGGATGATGCCATAGTTTCGGAATGCAGTGATGATAATGGCCGATTGAGGACTGGTGGAGGCACAGGAGGGAGTGGCGACTGACGCCTTCAGTCGATAGATCTCGCCCGCCGGTCCCGACATGGTACAGCTTTCGGGAGGAGAAGACTGCGAAATTAGCGATTCCACGGGAATGGTACCCCCTCCCGTCGCCGTGCAACTCCCTACGCCCGCTGTTTGCGTAGCAGGCCAGACCCAGTAGTTCAACATATGGTTGAGGGTGAATCGGATGGGATGCTGAATGGTACCGCTCGGCGAGCTGGGTGTGCCGGTTCCGATTACCTCGTCGGCATTGGCGAGCAGCGGCCCCACCGGAAGTCCTGCGGCATCGGATGTTCCGTTGCCTTGCGGCGTCAGGTTGTTCGTGTTCACGTCGGGCCAAAGCGCGTTCGAGGAATCGGTCCAAGGACCGCCTTCGTAGATTCCCTGCCACATTTCGTAAAGGGCAGGGTTGTTTCCACCGCCTGCCTCCAGGTAGACCAGAACGTGTCGATCTCCCATTCGAGTTGCTGGTGCCTTCCACCGGCGCATACGCTGGAATCGGACCCGAGGTGAAGTAAGATTGATATAAGGTGGTTGTAACCGATACGTCCGCCTGGTTGTAAGGAACCTCGATGGCGGGAATTCCATTCGGAAACGTAGCATACGAATTGTTCCCGAAGAATGGCTTAACCGTCGCTGACAAATAGCCACTGTACATAGGCGCTGCAGGGGAAGTATCCACGGGCAAGTTGGTCGTGGCTGCGTCCACTCGATGGTGAAAAATAGAAGTTGACGGAAAGATGTTCGCCAGGAATGCGTTGTTGCCGTTGATGCGCGATGCTGATGCTCTGAGTCGCCTGCGCACTTATTGAGTCCGTAACCACAAATTCGGGCGTGTAGGTGCCCTGTCCGCCGATCAGTGAGCTGCTGATGTTCCCCGTTCTCTGCATTCAGAGACATCCCCTCAGGCAACGGAGGAAAGCTGGAACTCGTGCTCACGGAGAAGGTGTAAGGCGGAGAGCCGCCGCTGGCGACGATTGTGCAGCCCGCATACGCCGTGCCTTGCGTTCCGCCCGGGCATGAAGTGGTTGTGATCGCCAATGGACCGCCGGACGCTGTTACAGTGACCTTTGCCGTGGATGTGGTCGATCCTGCGGCATTGGTGGCAGTCAGGGTGTAGGTGGTTGTCGCGGTTGGGCTCACGCTCGTCGAACCATTCGCGGATGTGGGAGTGAATGTTCCCGGCGTGATGGCAAGACTCGTCGCCCCGGTCGTCGCCCAACTCAGCGTGCTGCTGGAACCTGAAGTAATACTTGTGGGGCTGGCTGTAAATGAAATGATCACTGGTTTGCTCGCCGTGTTTACGGTAACGGTTAGCGTAGACGTGGTCGACCGGCGGCATTGGTCGCTGTCAGCGTGTAGGTGGTCGTCGCTGTCGGGCTCATGTTCGTTGAACCGCTTGCCGATGTGGACGTGAATGTCCCCGGCGTGATGGCAATACTCGTCGCTCCTGGGGCCACCCAACTCAGTGTGCTGCTCGCACCGGAATTTACATTTGTCGGATCCGCCGTAAAGGAAGTGATCGTCGGCACGGAGCCTTTTCCAGAGCCCGCGCTCGATGAAGCCATCGAGCCGCAACCTGCCAGTCCCGCACAGGCTAATAAAATGAGGACCAGCGAGCGAAGATCCGGTCCTGACGAGTTGAGGCCCCGAGAGCGGCCCTTATTTCGGCGAGACGAGTTAGTTGAGCGCATGCGTAATCCCAAGCAAACTCAGTTTATGGCGCTCGCAGCCGTAGCAGTAGCTCTCCGTGGTCCTAGTCCATTGGACCACCCGCATCGGCTTCGTTAATCGGGTTATTGGTGTTATTCGACGTAGTACCATTGAGGTGGTTCATTCGGCGTGAGATCGTCGCAACGACTCGTCCGTAACGCCACCGAGCGCTCCTTCACCTGCTGTAGATGATGGCCTTCGTG
The DNA here is from genome assembly GCA_963702775.1 of uncultured Acidobacteriaceae bacterium. Taxonomy (GTDB): domain Bacteria; phylum Acidobacteriota; class Terriglobia; order Terriglobales; family Acidobacteriaceae; genus Sulfotelmatobacter. The sequence goes on along the minus strand of CAVPDX010000004.1, from coordinate 987,965 downwards.
TGCGAATGCACTTTCGGGCCATTGACGCTGGCTCGGCACTGGACATAGGATTGAGCCGACCCTCGACCGTCCCTCCCTTGAGACCGTTCACGTTTGGGCACCGATCGTGCGGGAACGGAAAAATGTCTCGGCCAATTCGGAATAAATGGATGGCGCTGCTTCTCCTTGGGGCGGCGATTGTGATCACTTGGCAGTTCGCTCGCCAGCAGTCACTCTCCAATTCCTCGCAACCAGCCTTGGGAAAACCCGACAGTGGCTTGCCTCTTAGTCAACGCGACGACTATGCATCGCAGGCTGGCCTATCCGGCTCAAAGCCTCTCGTAATACCCGGCGTCGACCGCGTCGTATATCCCTATTCCGTCGTTCCCGGCGGAGTGGTGAATCCAGACGAACTGAAGCGCGTTATGGAATATGATCCGGTGGTTTCACGACTCTTCCACGGCTTTGATTATCGGCATGCTCAGCTGGTGAAAGTGGCGGAGAAGCAAGCCATGTATGTCTCTTACCGCATTGGGGACAGAGTTTACTGGACGCGGCGGAAGGTCTCGTTGCATCCCGGTGAAACGCTGATTACCGACGGCACAATTGTGGCACGCACGCGCTGCGGGAACCGACTAGCATCGGTTCCGCTGGATACTGGCTCGCCACTGGAACCTTCCCCAGATGAGCTTGAGGGGACCATACCCCTGAGGGATCCTGTTCCCAGCCCACCGGCCTTGACGACTCTGAACTCGCCGCCTGCGAAAGCGCCTCCTGCTGTTACTGCTGCAGCGAAGCATAAAGGATGGTGGTTTATCCCGCCTCCGATATACGTGCCCTCAGGTTCTTCAGGCGGGCCGTTGGCCGTCACTCCTGAGCCTGGCTCGATCCTACTAATTTCATCAGGACTCGCCGCAGTTTATTGGCGCTCCCGCAAAACCAAAAGGAACAAGTAGACAATGGCGACCACGCAGCTCTTGCCTGTGTCCACGGCGAGAGTCTGCCGTCATCGAAAACTCTTTCTGTGGCAAGCGGGAGTTCTTTTTCTTCTGATCGCCTGGCTTTACGCACCTCTTGCGTCCCAACTGGCAGTGCAATGGTGGCAAGATCCCAATTCCATCCATGGTTTCTTTGTTCCTGCATTCGCGCTGTTTTTCCTTTGGGAAGACCGCGCAAAACTAGCCGCTCTTCCGCTCAAACCCTCCTGGGCGGGCCTGCTCATCGTGCTGTTTGCTCTGTTTGCCCTAACGGTAGGCGTGCTCAGTACCGAGTTTTTCCTGCCGCGCATTTCGCTTCTACTCTTAATCTCCGGGATGGTGGTTTTTCTTGCCGGTTGGGAATACCTGCTTGCGGTGTCGTTTCCCTTGACCTTCCTGATTCTGATGGTTCCCTCGTCAACCATCTTCCATTGGGTCACCTTTCCTCTGCAGATCCTCGCCTCAAAAGCGGCCTGCTTCCTGCTAATGCTCGCCGGCGTCCCGGTGGCCCGGGAAGGCAACATCCTTCGGTTATCTGGCGCGCGCTTGGAGGTCGCGGAGGCTTGTAGCGGTATTAGATCCCTCTTCTCTCTGGTTACGTTGGCTGTCGTTTATGGTCATCTGGTGAAGAGCAAGGCCGGAGTGCGTATTTTGCTCGCCCTGGCCGCGGTTCCGATTTCAATTCTCGCTAATGCTTTACGCATCTGCGCAACTGGCCTGGTCCTGCAGCGCTGGGGTATTCAAAAAGCACAGGGTAGCTTTCATATTTTTTCTGGATGGGTGATTTTCATGACTTCTTTGGCCATGCTCTTTCTATTCGATCGCTTGCTACGGATTGTCTATCCGGGCATTCCGGAGCCTGGCAATCAGAAGGAGGGTGCGTGATCTCCTGGAACGCACGTTTTACTTTGGTCGCGGTCTTGCTGGCCGGCACAGGCCTTTTCCAGCACATGCGTACCCGAGAGATTGTTGCTCCTCAACGAGCGTCCTTGGCCTCCTTTCCGCTTCAATTGGGCGAGTGGGCTGGCACCGATATCCCCATTCCTCCACAAACTCTGAATACACTTGATCGCGGCGAGTTCTTGCTCCGAGACTACCAGGATCAAAACAAGAAGGGCCCTGGGGTATATCTTTACCTCGCCTATTTTCCGAATCAACGCGCCGGGCGACGGCGCCACTTACCCGAGGATTGCCTCGCCGGTTCCGGTTGGTCGACGGTGGAGTCCAGTGCAACTACACTCTCCCTTCCTGGCTATAAGCCTTTCCTCGCCAATCGCTACCTGATCACGAAGGGACCCGATCGCCAACTGGTTCTCTTCTGGTTCTGGGAACGAGGTCGAGGCGTCGCCACCGAAAACTGGGCGGATTTTTATCTGATATTCGACTCGCTTCGTTTGAATCGGAACGATGATGCCCTGATTCGGATCAACACTCCGCTACAGGCGGGGGAAGAACCGGACGCTGGCCAACGACGTTTGCTCGCCTTTGCTGAGCGGGTGAGCCCTCTCGTGGGCAGCTACATCCCTCGATGATCGCCGCTCCGATTGGTCAGCTAGGAAGCATTCTGTAGTCCAGATTTCAAGCACCACCTGGGCACTTTGCATCGATCTGACGGCATCGATCCGCCGTTTGTTCAAATTGATTCGGAGCAGCTAGGTTTCTAAGGTCGTCGTCATGTCCGAGCCTGTCATGTCCGAGCGTTCCCCCGAGCAGATACATGACCAGATACGCGAATTGCTCGATTCCCTTTATCGCGTGGATTCGGGACGAATCCTGGCAACTCTGATCCGCTTACTCGGTGATTTTGATCTTGCCGAGGAGGCGATGCACGAAGCCTTTGCCGCTGCGCTGAGCCTGTGGCCGAGGAGTGGAGTACCCGACAACCCGCGACCATGGTTGATTTCGACGGCCCGATTCAAAGCCATTGATACTCTGCGTCGACGCGCAAGATTTGATGCGTCTCAAGACGAACTCGCGCGCTATCTCGAAGTGCAATCGGGTTCGGCGCAAAGATCCGCAGCGCACGGCAATGAAGAGGACGATTTTCTTGAAGACGACCGGCTGCGCCTGATTTTTACCTGCAGTCATCCCTCTCTGGCGCCGGAAGCGCGCGTTGCGCTCACCTTGCGCGAGGTGTGCGGGCTGACCACCGAGGAGATCGCAAAGGCCTTCCTCACCACTCCGCGTACGCTGGCGCAGCGCATTGTGCGCGCCAAGGCAAAGATTCGAGAGACCCCGATTCCCTACGAGGTGCCGACGCCGCAAGAATTGCCGCAGCGGCTGGGTGCGGTGCTTCAGGTCATCTATCTAGTCTTTAACGAGGGCTATTCGGCAGCGGCGGGAGCGAACGTAACGCGCGCCGAGCTAACCGGCGAGGCCATTCGATTGGGCCGCTTGCTGCTAGAACTTCATTTGACCGGGCTTCATTTGGCCGAGCTTCGTTCGACCGAGCTAAGGCCAGAGCTGGAAGGCGTTGTTCAGGAAATGATGGGTTCAGAAATAATGGGGCTGCTTGCCCTGATGTTGCTGCAGGAATCCCGTCGCGCCGCGCGAACATCTTCGACCGGAGAGCTGATTTTGCTGGAGAATCAAGACCGCTCGCTCTGGAACCGGGAGCAGATCGCGGAGGGAGTGGCATTGCTGGAGAAAGCCCTGAATTCCCAGCAGAAGTCCCGCCGCTTCGGCTCCTACACACTGCAGGCTGCGATTGCGGCCGTTCATGCGGAGGCGGAATCGGTCGCCGCGACCGACTGGCGGCAGATTGTTGCGCTTTACGATCAATTGCTACAAATTCAGCCGTCGCCAGTTGTACAGCTCAATCGTGCCGTAGCGATTGCCATGCGCGATGGTCCCGAGGCCGGTCTGGCGCAGATCGACGCGGTGTTGGAAGATGGCGAACTGGCGAATTACTACCTGGCGCATTCCGCCCGCGCCGATATGTACCGCAGGCTGGGCAGGACAGCAGAGGCCCGTGCTTCGTATGAGAAGGCGCTGGCGCTGACCCAACAGGAACCAGAGCGGCAATTCCTGCAAGAGCGGATTCGGCAGTTGAAATAAATAGACTCGTGGCGCTTTACATTCACTGATCGTATCAACGACGTGATTGGAGCTTCCCAGTTCGAAACCGTCGCGAAATATTTTCGGGTACGCTTGAGACTGATCTTCCCCGTTTTGGGTCGTAGTTTATCTTTCAGTTACCCTACCCCCCCTCCCCCCTGCCATGGCTAAGATATCTGGAATCAACGACTTTACAAAAAAGTGCCGCGCAAAATATTCATAACAAAGAGCTTATCAGTCAAAATCTTGACAACATGGGACTTACAGGCCGATTTTCGACCGTGAGTGCCCTTGCCGTATTCTGTGCGCACTGCCTTTGCTGGGACAATGATGGAGCAAAAAGTGGTATGCCCGCAAGGGCAGATGTCACAAGGGGGTTGTGGAAATCTTTGCGATGGGAAATGCTCTTCTAGAAGCCGAATTTTAAATGGTGAACGTCCCGTCTGTCGCCGCATTTGCCCTTGATTTCCATCAAATAACCATCTAAACTTTAGGTGGTTAGCCCAAATGCAAAGCCTTACACTCAAACTCAAGCAGGCCAGCGCCGTACTGGGGGTGCCTCCAAAAGACCTTCAGAACCTAGTACAGCTTGGTGTCATCCGCCCTGCACGCCGCAACAGTGTGTGCTGGTTTGACACGAATCTCCTGTTAGAAGCGAAAGTGGCTTTTTATCTCAAGCGGACGCTCGGCAGTTCGAGTGATCTTTTGGCTAGATTCACAGAAGCGTTTTCGAAGAATCTTGGCAAAGCCAAAATGGGCGATTTGGGGGACATCTGCCTTCGCTCTCGTCCGCTTAACGGCACCGATGCTGTGGAGATCAAGATTCCGCTTCGGTCTTTAGCGCGAGAATTAGAAGACCAGATTCCTCGAGCCTCGGCTTACAAGGACCTCCCTAAGGGCCGCAAAAAAAAGAGGGCTGGGTGGAAGAAGGATTTCTTGCGGAACGTCCAGAAGGCCGCCGCTGACCTGGGCGACATCTCGGAGGAAGAGATTCTAAGAACCGTTCGAGAGTATCGCTCGGGACGAAAGAAGCTGCCGGAGATCACCGTCGTTGCCCGCTCAAAAAATAAAACGGCCTAGAGGCGTAGTCGATACGTCCGTCCTAGTAGCGGGAATCGCGGGATTCAAGTCAACCGAGCCCGCTCCCAGGAACCCAAGCGCCAATCTGCTCCGGGACTGGATCGAAAGGGATAGGTTTGTCTGGCTGGTCAGCGATGAGATTCTTCTGGAATACAAACGAATCTTGGGAAAGCTGGGCGTCCGGCGTCCACTCATCGGGAAGATAATCAATCTGCTGCGAGAGGAGGCGGAACTTGTTCCTGCCTCTGCTCCGCCAAGCATCTCTCCCGATCCAGGAGACGATCCCTTCTGCGGTTGTGCTGAAGCGGGCCGGGCCGATTTCATCGTGACACTGAATCCGAGGGATTTTCCGCAAACGCATTTGTCGGCCCATGTGATCAAGCCGGGCGAAGCTGTTCCGACGACTGCGCGACGGAAGCCACGTCTGCGAGTCTAATGGCGAAGCGTTGCATGTGAGTTGCGGACAGTTGAAGCTCGGGCGTCTTATGAGAAGGCGCTGGCGCTGACCGAACAGGAACCGGAGCGGCAATTCCTGCAAGAGCGGATTCGGCAGTTGAAATAAGAAAATGTCCGGTTGCAGATCGTCAAACGAAGGGCGGGGTACGTCCCGCCTCTCTCCCCGCGTTCGTCCCCACGTTCCCTGGACGCGCTACAATTCTGTCATCAGGAAGGGGAGTGGAAACGCCAGTGAGGGGGAATTAGAAAAGTGAACAGCCAACAAAGCGACACAATTAAGGAGTATGAAAACGAAGTGGGGAAGCGAGGCGGTAATCCGGTGCAAGAGTGGAAGGAGAGCACTAGCCCGGAAAGTCGTGAGGCTCTTTTTGGGGATGTCGATGGCGTTACACTGATGGTATATCCCGAGGGCTTAATAAGCATACCCGCACGCTGCTCTTGGAGTCCTGAGAAATATACCCACGTAACGGCGGCGGCCTGTGCAAAGGAGCTATGGGCGCGCCAGAAGAAACGGGATGACGCCAATCCCGAGAAGGCGCGGAATCGCGCAGGAGGGCATCTTGGTCCGATAGTTGCCCACAACCTGAAGTGCGGGCAAGACAGTTGCCCACGTTGTCCTTGTCAAGATGAGGACCCAAAACAACGGCAGAAGCGAGCACGGGGCGCGTTCAATACAAAACAAGATACACGTGAAGAAAAGTTTCGAAATTATAGCGGCTGCCCTTAGTTAGTACTAAAGGAGCGGCTGGGGCGGTGATACCGCCCGCGAGAGCGGCGATTCGGTCGGGGTGGACTGCTCAAAATGGAGAATCGTGCAGGGGACGAGAATGAAGCGTCTGTCAAGAGTAGCAATCGCAGCAGGTTTACTAATGGCCGGAATGACGTTCGCTCAAGATAAACCTCTGAGTGCTGCTTTCAAGAAAGAGGCATGGAAGGCACTTGATGCTATTCAACGAATAGACTTCGCACTCTCGAAAGAAAACAAAGATTCAAACAAAACCTTGATTGCTGACGCGGAGAAAGCAGTTAATGAAGCCAAATACGCGGCGACTACCTCCTCGGATAAGCAGATGCTGTTTACTCTTCAGGTGTCGCTTGACAGCTTGGAACTGCAAGGGATTTACGACATTGAGGATGCCAGGTTTAAGCCTTACTTTGACCGGCATGTCCAATGTATTTCTGAGGCCTTGTATTATTTTGAACCAGACAAGGTGACTAAGGAGGGAATAGAAAAAGCAAGGCTCAAGACATGCAACAGGAAAACTGCCGAATGGGAAAGCGGATGGTGGCGGTAAGACAGGGCCTGGCTCACTCATCGATTTTATTTCGCTTGCGCCACTCCAAGGTAGACTGCCCCACTCGGCCATCTCTCCGGGATTTTGTTGAATCGCCCCACTCTTCCTCGTACGCTTAAACCCAAGGAGCCAAACATGACCATCGAAATCCGCGACGCATCTTTGGAGGCCAGAATCCGAAAGCAACTCCAAGCCACCGGCTCCAGCAGCGTCGAGGAAGTGCTGCTCCGCTTGCTGGACACGCAGGAAGAACAGGACCGCTGGCTCTTAGAGAACCGTGAGGGGATCAACGCCAAGATTCGGCGAGGCATCGCCCAACTCGACTGTGGAGAGGGGATTCCGGAAGACAAACTCAACGAGTACCTGGCGAAACTGAAAGCCCAGCCCGAATGAGACGGCGTTACGTTCTTGCGCCGGACGCCGCGCTTGACCTCGTCCAAATCTGACGTTACATTCTGGCGTTACATCGGGAAGGAAAGCAGCGAGGAGATCGCAGATCGGGTTGAAGCGGCGATTCGCGACCGGATCGTTTCCCTGGCCAAAAGCCCGGGCATCGGTCACTGGCGCAAGGACCTCACGGACGAAGCGGTGAAGTTCTTTCCCGTTTATTCTTATCTCCTTGTTTACCGGCCTGACACCAAGCCTCTGCATGTAGTCGCCATCCTCCAGGGCCGACGGAATGTGGAGCGAGTTCTGAAGGATCGCCTCTAAAATTTCTTGGCGATTTGTCGAATTCCGCCCGGCTGTTCGACTATGTGGTGAAGATCGGTCGGCCAGAAAGGGTTTCCCCGGGTGATGCGCTACGCGACAAATCTGCAAATCGCGTGTCGATTTCCCGCCACCCCGTTCGACTAGTCAGTGGAGCCGCACCGCGCACCCGGCGCCTCGCAACTTTTTGAGGCCCAGCGTGGTCCAAGCTCTTATATAAAAGTAGCGGCCCTGATAAGGTGTCCGCACAACACTCAAGGAGAAGAAAATGCGCTTCATGATGATCATGTTTCCGAAAGTCTACGAAAACGCAAAACCCGGCTGGGCGCCCGACCTCAAAAGCATGGAGGCAATGGGCAAGTACAACGAGGAACTAGGGAAAGCCGGGGTGCTGCTGGCGCTCGACGGGCTGACCCCGCCCGCGACGATGAGCGCGCGCGTCACCTTCAAGAACGGAAAATCGAAAGTGACGGATGGCCCGTTTACCGAAGCCAAGGAAGTGGTCGGCGGCTATTGGATCATCCAGGTGAAGTCGCGCGAAGAGGCGGTGGAATGGGCCTCGCGCATCCCCGGAAAGGATAACGAAATGGTCGAAGTTCGCCGGATGTTTGACATGACCGACTTCGATCCCGAGACCCAAAAGTACATCCAAGAGAAGTTCGGCGACGACGTTGCCGCTGAGATGCGCCAGTAGTAAAAAATTCTCTAGGGAAGACCCGTCGAGGTTCGTGGTGCCCACTCGTCGAAAACCGCGACGAGTGGCGCAGCCTCTTTCCGTGGTGATCCGATCAAAATCAAGAATCAGACGGTGTGGGCCAGCCCTCAAAAACTTCTTGGACGATTTGTCGAATTCGGTCCGGCCGTTCGACTATATCGTGAAGGCTGGGCAGCCGGCCCGCACAAAGACCAACGAAATAAAGCCCGTTACAGGACAAGGAGAAGTCATGCCACAGTATCTGGTTGCTGTCTACCACCGCGACGATTACGACCCGTCCGTCGAAACCGAAGCGATGATGGAGGAGATCCACGCGCTTAACCGCGAAATGATCGCTGCAGGCGCGAGGAAGTTCGCGTGCGGCCTTTCCCAGGCCGGTAACGCCAAGTCGCTGCGGGTCCAGCCTGACGGCAAGGTGCTCGTCACCGACGGGCCGTACACCGAGACCAAGGAGCACATGGGCGGTTTCTGGATACTGGAAGCCGCTGATCTGGACGAGGCGCTGGCGTGGGCGCGCAAGGGTGCCGTCGCCTGCCGTGCGTCGGGCGAGGTGCGCGAGATTCTTTTCAACCCGGACCCGAAGGGAGCAACGAAATAGTCTCACTCGCCGCGACTTCGGATAAAAGGAGAAATTATGCCGCAGTACTTGACTGAGATTCACCACCCCAACAACTACGACCCGTCCGTCGAGGGCGAGGCGTTCGAGGGCGAAGCGATGCAACGCGAGTTGCCTTCTACTCAAATCAGCAATCCACTCACTCGTCGCGACTTCGCTATCCGCGCCGCAGGCTTTGGTCTGGCCGGCTTTGGTCTGGCATGGGACTCCTGCCTGCTGCTACGCTGGCGGAGGCTGAGCAAGCCTCGCGCTCAGAAACTTCGCCGGCGGTCGCGGACCCATATTCCCTTGTCGATCCGGAACTTCTTCCTGTGCTCAAGCAGTTCCCCGCCTGTTGACCTCTCAGCGGAGATGGTCGGCAAGTTCCGGCAATTGCCCGGCATGCCCCCGTTACCTGCTCCCGCGCCGCAGCCCGTGGAGCGGCATATCCCCGGGCCGCCAGGAGCACCCGAGGTTCATCTGTGGGTCGTTGATCCTGCGCCGTTGGAGAAGGGCAAGCCGTTGTTGCTTCACATGCATGGCGGCGGCTTCATGATGACCGATCCCGATGTTGATGCCCCTGCTGCAGGGGATCGCGACGGATTGCCATTGCGTCGTCGTCTCGGTCGACTACCGGCTGGCTCCGGAGACGCGCTATCCCGGCTCGCTTGAGGACAATTACGCCGCGCTCAAATGGGTTCATGCCCATGCGGCGGAGCTCGGCATTGATCGCTCCAGAATTGCCGTGGGCGGTGAGAGCGCGGGCGGCTACCACGCAGCGAGCCTTGCGATTCACGCGCGCGACCGCAACGAAGTTCCCATCTGCTTCCAGTTGCTCATCTACCCCGCGCTGGACGACCGAACGGGCAGCACCCACGCAGCGCCGCCCGCCATTGGCCACTTTATGTGGACTGCGAGTGCCAATCGTTTTGCCTGGAGCTCGCTGCTCGGTGTTCCAGCGGGTTCGTCCAAGGTGCCAGTAGCTGCCGTACCCGCCCGGGTAGCCAGCGTCGCCGGCCTACCGCCTGCCTGGATCGGCGTCGGTTCTATCGACCTGTTCGTCGAAGAAGACATGGAGTACGCGCGGCGGCTCGTCCATGCCGGAGTCGCAACCGAACTCCTGGTCGTGCGTGGTGCCTTTCATGGATTCGATCTCCTCGTGCCGGATGCCGAAGTCTCCAAACAATTCAGCGCGAGTTGGAAGTCTGCGCTGCGCAAGGCATTCGCCACTGGCAAAGCTGTTTAGCAGAATAAACCCGGGACGGGGTGCCTACTCGAGGGATGCGTCGCGACTGGGGGATGTGGGCCACCGGCCCCCGTTCTATAATGAAAGCCGTCATGACAAACCTTCCGAGTTTGCCGGATCTATCGCGGTTCGGAAGAGTCTCTCCTGTTTCATTGTTCCTCGGCCTTCTGCTGTTCACCATCGGAGCAACAGGCGAGTTATCCACCGCCAACAAGAAGCTCATGCTCGGATCTGTGCTCATCTGCTTCAGCTTCGTGTGGCACTACTTCACGAGCATGGTTGATAACAACCTCTTCGACGGACAGCGCACTCGGTACTTCGTGAATTGGGGAGCCGTGCTCGGCTTCCTCGTGTTCGCGACCGCTGAGTGGGCGCTGTTGTTCGCTCTGCTGAAGGCCCGCTTTCCATTCCGGTTGCCGAACTGATACGCGTTTTTTTTCCATTTCTTGGTCGGTCGGCGGACCGCGGTCGACGGAGGCGTTAGGCTAGCTGGCGAGGACGCCGTGCAAATCTTTGGAGGGCACGAGCATGAAAACCGCGAACCGCTGGACAAACGTGGTCGGTATTTTCTTTGCCCTGATGTTCACTGGATGCAACACTATGCGCTCTGCAAAGTCGGGCCTCGAGTCTTCAAAGGCTTTCGAAAGAAAGTTCAATGCGAAACGTACGCGACTAAGACTGAACAGGAGTTTAAGGAGGCGGGCCGAGAACTGGTGGGCGGCAAGAATGTACATTCTCTACACTACGGAAAGGGTCTTCTACAGTTCCAAACGAAATTCGTGCATCTGCATGTTAAGAGCCTTCTATGTTGTAAAAGGAAAAGGCTTTTACGATATCCTGACAATCGATGCGCTGACCAAGGAGGATTTGGGGTCTAGAAGCTATTCGGGAGATGAGGGTAACAATATAGCCAAAGACGTGGAAGATAAGGTTAAGAGTCTTGAGTGAACCTTTGGTGCAGAAGTAGGAGAATTTCCGGAGGTGACGTGTGCGGTGCGCCCTTGCAGACCTGCCGGGTGCCCCATTTCTCGCGACGCGAGAAATGGGGCCCAATTTTGATGCGTTCCTCAATCCTCAACCAGCGCTCTGTCGAATTTTCTCCTCCCACCAAGCCCAGTCGTTGATCCGGACCAATCCTGCATCTCCGTAGGCATAGGACCGGTAGCTACTCCACCGCCACTCCTCCGGACTCGCCGCCAGTCCGCGCACCACCGGATTGCGATGCATGTACTTCAGCTTCTCAATTTCTTTGTGTTGGCCCCACAGATTGAAATCATAGAAACGACTCTGCCAGAACCGGCCGGAGAATTCGCCCGCGATGGCCAGCCGGCGGAAGACGCTCAGCTTCACCGATTGAATTATCTTCGAGGGATCGCCGATCAAAGGCTCGGAGATCAGCAGATGCACGTGTTCGGGCATGACCACGTATCCGATCACGGCAAAACGGTAGCGAACGCGCATCAGTTCAAGGACAGTAAGTACCAGGTCGCGGCGCGCGGGATTGCCAAGCAGGGGCTTGCGTCGATAGCAGCTCCATGTGATGAAATGGAGGCTTCCTGTGCCGTAATAGCGCTTTAGTCCCCATGGCATGAAGGCACCCTACGCACTAGTGTGAGGTCCTGTCTGTGATGGATGAACATGGGCAGGCCTCATCGTGAGCGCAAGCTAAAAGCCCCACTTCTCGCAAAGAACGCGAGAAATGGGGCACCCAGCAAAATTTCTAGGACGACTTGTCGAATTCCTCTCCAACCGTTCGACTATACAGTGAAGGCGGGACAACCGCCCCATCCTCAGGAGGAGAACGACTGCGGAAGAAGAAAATTAGCGCCATCGCAATCACGAGTTTCGCGCTGCTTGTCGTGCTCGGTACTGCGTGCTTCGGTGCGGCGAACCAGGCGATGGCCCAGGACGCCGTGACACCATATCCTAAGATGGCCCCGATCGACCAATACCTCATGACGGATCAGGGTGCGGAAATAGCCCTGGCGCGCAGTGCGGCACCGGACTCCATTTCACGGGATGCCGAGGTCTTGGTTCTCGGACGTCATGGTTTCGAAACCGCCGTCAAAGGCAAAAACGGTTTCGTGTGTATCGTGGGACGGGGGTGGACTTCCGCCGCGGATGCTGACTTTTGGAATCCAAAAGTGCGGGTCCCGATGTGCGTCAATGCGGCAGCCGCGCGTTCCTACCTTCTGCGCATGACCAAAGAGACCGAATGGGGACTGGCGGGGCGCACGCAGGCTCAGATGACCGAGTCCATCACGGCCACCCTCGCCAAGAAAGAACTGCCGGCGATGGAGCCTGGGGCGATGTGCTACATGCTGTCGAAGCAAGGCTACGGCGGCGACAGCAACCCCCACTGGCCTCCTCACCTCATGTTTTTCTATTCGGACACCGACCCCGCAATTTGGGGAGCGAATCTGCCGGGTTCCCCCGTCGTTGCTGTGAGCGACCCCGTGGAGCACCTGACGCAGTTCGTGATTCCTGTGCAACGCTGGTCAGACGGAACGGAAGGCCGCTAAACCGGACGGTGCAAAGGGCGGACAGTCTCCGATAAACAAGCGGTGGTACATAAGAGAGGACAATCAAATGAGAAATGTAATCTTCGCAATCAACCTTACCCTGGATGGCTGCTGCGACCATACCAAATTCAATCCCGATGAAGAAACGTTTGAGTATTTTACGCACCTCTTGCGAGATGTTGACCTATTCGTCTACGGGCGTAAAACCTATCAATTGATGGTTCCTTATTGGCCTGACGTCGCAAAAGATCCGTCTTCGACAAAAGCGGATAAGGAATTTGCTCAAACCTTTGTCTCCAAGAAGAAGGTTGTTTTTTCACGATCATTGGCCAGCGCTGAAGATGGAAATACGAGAATTGTTCGCACGAACCTTCGCGATGAAATACTTAAATTGAAGCAAGAACCAGGCAAACATATTCTGGCCGGTGGTGTAGATATTCCTTCACAACTTATAGAGCTTGGTCTGATTGACGAATATCGTTTTGTGGTTGCGCCAATCTTTGTAGGAGAAGGGAGACGGTTGTTGGAAGGTGTTAGCCTGCCGGAGAAATTACGACTAGAACTGGTTGAGTCGAAGGTTTTTAAATCAGGATGTGTTGCGCTTCGCTACTTGAAACAGTGACAGAAAAATCTGCAGTATTGCCGAAACAATCGCGAAAATTAAGCCGAGCATTAACCGCACGTGAGCTAGGTGCTCTGTCCGACCTCGATGATGTAACCATCAGGATCGCGGATGTAGCAGCGAATCTCGCCGTACTTTTCCTTCGGCTCCGTGATGAACTCGGCTCCTCGACTTTTCCATGATTCATAGCACGCTTGAATATCGGCAACGCGAATATTCAAGAAGCTGCTGACCTTATCCGGGTCGGCGGGGACGCTGAGCGTTACCGACGGCTTGTCCGGGGTGGGGCCGCCCCCGACGTTGACAATCAGCCAAGTATTCGCGATCTGAATGTGCCCAGACGCGCCCTTGCTGTCGCCTCTGCTCAGAATGCGGCCGCCGAAGACCTTCTCATAAAAATCAGCCGATCGGTCGATGTCGGCGACGGTGATGAAATGGGTGACGGTGAACCCGTCGCGCGGGGGCATCTCATAGCCCTTCTGTTCGATTTGTACGCTGTTCATCGACGGCTCCAATTCCGATCAAGACTGCTCATCCGCAGATTCTGACTCCAGTTTCGTCCCCTGATACTGACCGAAAATAAATATTTTCTGGAGTCAGTCTGTTCTGTCAGAGATGCGTCCGGTCTGTACCAGACTCGGGTTACCCCCTCCCCCCTATTTTGGCCTCAATTGCACGAATCGTCAGTAAACATGCGGGTTGCGGGCACGTTACTTTCTCGCCAACTTGCAAAAGATCCTTAGGGATCAGTAACTTGCTGGCAAAATCTAGAGAACAAAGGACTTAACGCTGCGCCCTGGGCAGTCTCCAGCGCTGCCGCCTCCGACATATTCTGCCGATTCTGTTTTGGGCGCAAGGTCAGATGTCACAGGGGGGCTGTGGAAAAGCTAGAGGTAGAGTTCTGCGTTGGTCGGTTCCATGGTCTGAAGGTCAAAGGCCCTGCGTGAGGCAATCTTACGTCTGGAGTTTTCGCGATTCCTGATTCCGCGGGAGGCAGACCCCTACGCCGGCGGCGGCATCGTGCCCACCCTTTCGCAAAAAACGCGAAAGGATAGGGCACGCACTGTTGGTGATGGTAGCGGGGTCAGAAGCCTGGGCCACCCCGCCCACTCCACCCACCGTGCCGCGCGGGACCGACTCCAACAGTCGCAGGTTGCTCTCGCGCAGCGTCCGAAAGCCGGGCCACCCGCCAACTTCTTATTTCGCCTGCGCTAGCTTCGTAACAACTGCGGCAACTTTATCGAGTGTCTCGATCCAGCCCTCTAGTTGACCGCTATTTTTCGCGCTCTCCATGGGTTCATTTCCAATGTGGGTGAGTTTCGTCTGGCCGTTCCCGAGATCCTCAAAGATGGTCACGTCGTACGCACCGTCGATAGCCTCATCTTCTATCCCTAATTCCGCAGGCTCAATCTTGTTTCCCTTCGAGTCCGAAAAGTACATGGAGGAAACGATCTTCTCGTGCGGAACAATCTCGTGGTATTCAACCGCATTCCAGCCCTCCTGCCCATCCGGCGTTCTCATGCAGAGGAGAGATTTTCCCCCAACGCGAAAATCCATCTGGCAAACCGGCGCAGTAAAGCCCTTCGGTCCCCACCACTGCATCACGTACTTCGGGTCTGTCCACGCCTTCCAAACCAACTCGCGTGGGGCATCAAAAACTCTTGTGACAACCATCCGTTCGATCTCGTTCACCGTGCTTTTTGTCATCTCTGATCTCCTCTTTCTTCATTTGATTTACAACTACTTCCAGTTTGTCGAAACTTTCTTCCCAGAAGCGGCGATAGCTGATCGCCCAGTCGCTGACTTTCTTAATCGCCTCGGGCCTAAGCGTGCACACACTCTCTCGTCCACGCTTCGTCTTGATCACAATCCGCGCCCGCACCAGGTAGGCGATATGTTTTGAAATCATCTGCTGCGAGAGCGCAAATGGTTCCGTCAATCCATGCACAGAGGCTGGCCCGTGGGAGAGTCGTCCGATCATTGCCCGGCGGGTTGGATCAGACAAAGCCGCAAACGTTGTACCTAATTTATCCACAACCATATGGTAGTGGATTATCTGTTAATGTCAAGTGTGAATTTTGCGATCCCTGATTTCTGTTCACTGATCCCCAATGTGCCAAGCGTTGGCAGTGTCGGCTCCCTTCGGGCGAGTAGACTTGGAAGCGCGCAAGCGACCAAGGCTCGGAGGAAAGGAGCCGACACTGTTATCTCATCAGGCTTGAAGCCATCGCGTGAATGCTACAGAATAGACCGGTGCCGATTGAATTGCGTCCAGCTCTTGACCACGACTTTGAGTACTGCCGGCGTCTCTATTTCAGCGAAATGAGATGGATCATTGAGGAATTACATTTAGACAGAACCGCTCAAGAAACCGGCTTAAGGCAGCAGTGGAATTCGACGCAGGTTCGTATCGTAGTGCTCGACGGCGCCGATGTAGGCTGGGTGCAGACTATCCGGGAACAGGACGAGCTTTTTGTCGGACAGATGTTTGTAGAGGGCCGGTTTCAGCGCAAGGGCATCGGCACTGAGGTGATGAAGCGATTGATTAGCGAGGCCGCTGCGTTCAATCTTGCCGTACGCCTGAATGTGGTAAGTATCAATCCTGCTCGACGACTCTACGAGCGCCTCGGCTTCCGAGTCACACATGAAGGCGATCGCAAGTGCTATATGAAGCGCGATGCCGACGTCATTTGACGTCTTATCAAATTGACCCACCACGACGTCGCCGGGTCACGGGCAAACCTTCAATAATCCAACTTGCCATCGTGGGCCCACAAGCTTCTGGCCACGCTACACTGGAAGAGGCAGCGGCCCCCGAGTTGCTCTTCAAAATGATCTCTTTCTCAAACATCAATAAGCAGTATGGCAAGCAGTTGCTCTTCGTGGATGCTTCGTTTCAGTTGAATTCCGGCGAGAAAGTTGGACTGGTCTAGACGGGGAACTCCCATTGCCGAAAAATGGAAAACGTCCCGTGGAGTGCACCCCAAAACTGAGACAAGGAAAATGGTGACAGTTCTCGAGAGGAGAACGAATGTCACAAGCGAGGCGAGTCGAGTACGCGAGGGAGTTGAAGTTATCGGCGGTGCGCCGGGTATTGGCGGGAGAAAGCGTGAGCGCAGTGGCGCAGCAGCTTGGGATACGGCGCAAGCGGTTGTATGTGTGGAAGGACCGCTACGCGGAGTTGGGCGAAGCCGGTCTGGTCGCTGGACGCGCAGGCAGGCCGCGGAAGATAGCAACGACGGCAGAGAACGGACAGGAAGCGCTAGCCGGACGGGGTGAGTTGCTGGCGGCGCGGAAGCGGATTGCGGAGCTGGAGCGCAAGGTGGGGCAGCAGGAACTGGAACTGGATTTTTTCGGCGAAGCCTTGCGGCGCATAAAAGTGGACGCGAAGCGATCTGCACGTTGATCGCGGAGCGGGCCGGGCAAGGCGGCCTCACGGTGGAACGAATGTGCGAGTTGACTGGCCTGAGCCGTGCGGGATTTTACCGGCATTGGGAAGCATCCGCGCCGCGGCAGGCGGATACGGCGTTGCGCAACGTGATTCAGCAAGTGATCGTGGAGAAACGGTTCTACGGTTACCGGCGCGTGCAGCAGGAGTTGCGTCAGCGCGGCTGCTGTGTAAACGCCAAGCGGGTGCTGCGTTTGATGCGCGAGGACAATCTGCTCTGCCTGCGCACCCAACGTTTTGTGCCTCCGACCACCGATTCCAGGCATGGCTGGCGGGTTTGGCCGAACCTGGCGCGCGGGCTGGTGACGCAAAAACTCAACGAACTCTGGGTGGCCGACATCACCTATGTGCGGCTACAGGAAGAATTTGTCTATGTCGCTGTGGTGCTCGATGCACATTCTCGCCGAGTGATTGGATGGGCAGTGGCGCGACATCTGGGCGCGAGCGTGGCGGTGCAGGCATTGCGCATGGCGCTCGACGAACGTCAACCTACGCCGGGCTTGATTCATCACTCGGATCGCGGCATCCAGTACGCCTGTGCCGACTATCTCACGCTGTTGGCCGACCATGGTGCGCAACCCAGCATGAGTCGAGTGGGAAATCCTTACGACAATGCCAAGGCGGAATCGTTTATCAAGACGCTCAAACAAGAACAGGTACACAGCCAACACTGGCGCGACCTCGACACACTGCGCGCCGATCTAACGACGTTCTTCGAAATCACTTACAACCACCAGAGATTGCATTCCGCGCTCGGTTATCAAACTCCGGCAGCGTTTGAACACCAACTGTTGTCAGCTTCGCCCGCACAAGTTTCTACAAAGCTGAGTGGGGCAAGGGGGTTGACCACCCCCTCGCCCCACACCCCACTCCCCGGTTTACAATCTCTTCGGTTAAATAACTGTCCCTAGTTTCTTTGTCTCACCTCAGGGGTGCACTCCACCCGTCTGTCCCCGGTTTCCCCCCCGGTTTCCCTCCGATTCTTATGCCGCTGAAGCCGACTTCCTCTTCCCATCGAGTGCCGGCAAAAGAAGTTTGAGAAGCGCTTGATCAGAGAACGGGTTCTGACCTGAGATCAACTCGCGATCTTGAAGGACATAGCTCTGCCATGGAGCGGCCACACTTACGTCACCGCCCGCCGTTCTCAATGCGAAGTCCGGGTAGAAGAGAACCTTACCGCCAATCTCCATCGGTTCCCGCTGCTGCTCTTCCGCTGTCGAAAAGATAGTCATCTTATATCCAGCGTAGATCCAACCTTGAGCCTTTGCGTGCGCTCCAGCGGCATCGCCCGCACTCAGCGCGGCGACCACTTCCGTCGAATTCGGAAGAGCCGAGAGAAGTGAAATCGGGCCATGGCAGAGCACTGCCGTTGGCTTGGATGTCTCATGAAAGTGTCTCATCACGGTGCCAGCGTCGGGATCATCGAGAAGATCGATCATCGGGCCATGGCCGCCGGGGACGAAAACAGCGTCATATTGATCCAGGCCCGATGCGATGACATCCGCGATGCGCTTTGGATCTCTGAGCCCGGCCAGGCCGTCGCGGAATAACATATAGTCCTGAAGCTTGGCCGCGTCCCCGCCGAAGAAATCGGCGACCTCTGAATGCACATCCACTTGGGGCGCGTTGCCTTTGGGGTTGGCGAAAGTGATTTCGTAGCCCTCGTTCATCAGGGCGCGAACCGGAACCGTCAGCTCGTTGAGATAGTAGCCGGCGCCCTTGTAGACCTTGCCATCTTTCAAGGGCAAGCCACGACCGCTTGAGACTAACACTAAGACTTTTCCTTTAGTTGTCATTTTGTTCTCCTTTTTGAGATCGAATGTGTGCCGCTCATTGTCGGCTACAATTCCGACATGCAGTGCTCATCTGCTGATTCTGGTTCTTTCGTATTCATGACTAGCGATTAGACCTGACGAGGAAAGGAAAAACAATTGGACTAAGGTATTGCGCGATACTTTGGCATCATTTGCGGCCAGTTGTCCGATAAGGCCGATCCGTCAACCTGCGGGCACGAGGAACCATGGAGCCTAGCCGACTATCTTGTCGACTTTAAGTTCATGCTATTTCCGGCCCTTTTTAACTAGGGAAGTTGGGAATGTTGCATCTGCCCCCGTTTTCCTTCAGAGATTAGAGGTACATGATTCCCTGCCGAGGGTCCGTACCCCTGACAATACAAGAGAACTTGGTCGTGAAGGGCGTCCATGACGATGGCAGTTGTGTTGCCGCCAGCGCGTTCG
Source organism: uncultured Acidobacteriaceae bacterium (assembly GCA_963702775.1). GTDB lineage: Bacteria > Acidobacteriota > Terriglobia > Terriglobales > Acidobacteriaceae > Sulfotelmatobacter. The sequence goes on along the minus strand of CAVPDX010000004.1, from coordinate 969,028 downwards.
GATTCGGGTACACAATGAACTCATATTCGATGCCGCGTGATGGTGCGTTCGAATGGTAATTAAACACGCCCAAACCGCCGACGTTCTCGAATCGATTCGTGTTGAAATATCCATCCTCCCCATAAAAGCGCTTCTCGCCGAACAAAGCAGCTTCCACCTGGAAAAGAGTGTCGTGCAGCGAAATGCGAAGATCATCAGCCATGACAAGAAGGTTCGGACGTGTAGGCAGGAACTTGGGATATGTTTTGTCTGAGGAGATGCATTCGTGTACCGCCTTCCAATTCCCAACGGCTCGGGCGCCTTTACACACTTCGAATTTAGATAGTCTGGCTAGGCCAGCTTCGAGCTGAGGCCCCGACAGTTCGCTTTCCCACCCGCGGCTCTTTACCTCGACGAAGACGGAAGGCTCACCCGGCACAGCCAAGTTGAACTCACCCTTCTTCCTGCTGGCGCCCGGCGGGTCCCATTCGGTAATGTCGAAGCCGAGGCTCCTGAAGAAATAGGCAAGACGGAGCTCATTCAGGGATTTATCGCGCTGTCGATCTTGCGCTTCGAGGTTCGGAACAAAACGCCACAAATATCCGTTCTGATTAGCAAAATGAAGAAGGGCATCCAACTCCGTCACGTACGCAGGACGGCCTGGGTAGCCATCTTTCCATGCGCATGGATCGATGAGCTTTCTCGCGACTGGGCCGAGGCGCACCGCGCCTTCGCTATATCCCATGGGTGGTGCTCCTTTCTTGGAGGAAGCCAAAGACGGCCCGCAAGCGGCGCTACTTGCGCGGGCCACGTTTTCGGGCAGGTTGCCGCGGTGCTTTATACACCGAGTGCCGCGTGGGTGCAAAGAAATCGCCCATTTGCTTTTCCTCGCACCTACACTGGCCCCGCATTTGCAGCGCAGTTCCCCGTCCAACAGCCACAACATCCCGTCGCTATACGCTTTCGCTGCACGCTCCTGGTATTCATCCGGGAGTATGGACGATTGGCACTCGTTCTTGATATTGATCCAGTGAGACAGCGGAGCGCGGCCGACTAAGCGCCCCTTTGGTTTTCGTTTCGGCTTGCTGATATGATGCGGCCACCCGCCGTAGGCACCTCGCACCCCAATCGTATCGCCATCTGTAGGCGAATAGAAGGCGAATCTGGTGACGTCGAAATCCCGGTAGGGGGTTCTCTGTTACAATGTAGTTACGTTGCTACATTTGAAGGGCTGGTAGACCATGAGCATTACAAAACTGTCGAGTCGAGACTTTAATCAGGACACAAGCAGGGCAAAGAGAGCCGCTAAGCGAGGTCCCGTTTTCATTACGGATCGAGGTCGTCCGTCCCATGTGCTGCTCACGGTGGAGGAGTATCAAAGGATTACTGGAGGGCAGAAGAGCATTATGGACTTATTGGCGATGCCATCTGCCGCTGAGATTGAATTTGAGCCGCCTCGTCTGCGGGGTAACCTGCACGAGCCGGCGGACTTATCCTGATGTACATCCTTGATACCAATGTAATTTCAGAATTAAGAAAAGCCAGAAAGACCCATCCAAACGTCAAGAGATGGGCCGAACGCTTACCCTCGGCGAGTCTCTACATTTCTGTCATTTCGGTACTCGAATTGGAGATCGGAATTCTTCTCGTCGACCGCCGCGACAAAGAGCAAGGCGCGATCCTTCGTGCGTGGATGGACCGTTACGTGTTGCCTACATTCTCCGGTCGTATCCTGTCGATTGACACCGCCGTCGCCCAGCGCTGCGCGATGCTTACGTACCGAACCCTCGCTCCGATCGTGACGCCCTCATCGCAGCCACCGCCCTGGTGCACGGTCTGACCGTCGCGACCAGGAATGTAGCCGACTTTGAGCGTACTGGGGTCGGTGTCCTCAACCCTTGGGAAGCTTGAGCGGACCTTCGTGCCAGCCGCAACCGTTTAATTCGCTCCCATCGGGCCGCGCGTTAACCGTAGGTGAGGGTAGTGCTCTGTCCGACCTCGATAATGTAGCCGTCAGGATCGCGGATGTAGCAGCGTATCTCACCGTACTTGGGAATCGGCGGCGTGATGAACTCGGCTCCTCGACTTTTCCATAACTCATAGCACGCTTGAATATCCGCAACGCGGAAATTCATAAAGCTGTTGATGTGATTCGGGTCGGGGACGCTGAGCGTTACCGTCGGCTTGTCGGGGGTCGGGCCACCTCCAACGTTCAGAATCATCCAGATATTCGCCAGCTGAAGGTACGGAGGCGCGTTGCCGTCACCCATGGACAGAATGCGAGCGCCGAAGACCTTTTCGTAGTAGTGAGCCGATCGCTCCACGTCGGCGACGGTGAGAAAATGCGCGATGCTGATCCCCTCGCGCGGGGGCATCTCATAGCTCTTCTGGTCGATTTGTACGCTGTTCATTGACGTCTCCAATTTCGATGGCTCCAATTTCGTAGGGTGTTTATTTTAGATACGGTGATCTGCTTTGGTCAACGAACTCTCGATGGCGGGTGGGCCCAGGCTCTTGATCTCAGTGGCATCACCACGAATGCGTTCGAATGGCGGACAGAGGCTCAAGAAAATGGAGTAGCTGTCGATTTTCGGTGTCCCGAACGACTATCTGATAACGGGACGATCTGATAGAGAACGATGAGCTACGGCCCTGAGTCACAGGAAACAAGGCAGTGGTGCAGTTTGGCTTACGCATTAGGCCGGTTTAAGCGGGAGATCCCTTCGGCATCGCTCAGGGCAGGCTCTTCGCTACGCCTGGAAACGGCTACGCTCAGGATGACAAAGTTGTATAAATGCAAACTGCACCACTACAGGAAACCAGGAGGAATGGATGAAATACATCTGTTTGGGATACATCGAGCCAGGAAAATTCGAAGGGATGACCGAGGACGAGCGACACGCAGTGCTCGACGAATGCTTTGAGTACAATGACCATCTGCGCGCCAACGGACATCTGGTTGCCGAAGTATCTCTTCAGCCTCCGGAGACCGCGATGACCCTGTACTGGAAAAACGGCAAAGTCGCGACCACCGACGGCCCCTATGCGGAAACCAAGGAACAGGTCGGCGGCATTCAGATCCTTGAGGCGCGAGACCTCAATCATGCCGTTCAGCTTGTCTCACAGCTTCCGGCCTTTAAGTATGGACTGGGACCGGTTGAGATACGGCCGGTCGCGGATATAAACGAAATGATGAAGGAGAGCGAGCGGCGACGGCGAAAGGACACCTCGCAATGAGGGCAGCCGCGAGGGAAAGGATGACGAAGGCATCGTCGCGAAAAACTTCTGGATTGCTCGTCATCCGCCCAGAACGTCGAGTTCTTTGGAATCTTGGTGACCGCATTGCCGAAGTATCACTCTTCGAGAATCACTCGGGATTAGATGAATCGGGTTTTTTTCCAACCCTAGCGGCTGCTAGGGCATCAACTAGCGAGCGGAGAACTTACTAGCTGTGAAGCGGGTGATCCAAGGTGTGCATATCGTTCCGATGGGGCTTGCAAACGCCTTCCTGATCGAGGGCGACGACGAGTTGGCGTTGATTGACGCCGGTTTCCCGGGCAAGGAGTCAGCGGTCTTCGGGGCGATCCGCGAGCTTGGCCGCTCACCAGACCAGCTCAAGCACTTGGTTTTCACTCACGCCCACCCTGATCATATCGGCAGCGCCGCCGCTATCGTGCGGGGAACCGGTGCGAGGACCTACATGCACCCGCTCGATATCCCTATCGCCGAGAGGGGAGGCCCCTTTCGGCCGATGACGCCGGCACCTGGTTTGATGGGGCGAGTTTTGTGCAACCTGTTCTTCCATCCGAACGAGCGACTAGACCCGGTCACCATCGACCAGCCTTTGATCCCAGGGGAAATACTGCCGATCGCAGGTGGCTTCGAAGTAATTCATGTCCCCGGGCATTGCGCCGGACAGGTAGCGCTGCTGTGGCGTCCTGGACGAATGCTGTTCGCGGCTGATGTGTGCACGAACATCATGGGCCTCGGTGATCCCGTTGGCTTCGAGAACTTGGAGGAAGGTCGTGTGAGCCAGCGCAAACTTGCCAGTCTTTCATTCGATGCTGCCGGGTTTGGCCATGGCAAGTCTATCGCCCGCAATGCGTCGACGCGCCTTCGTAATAAGTACGGCAAACATCCAGAGGAGGTGCATCAACTGGGTTCCGCAGCTTAATGCCCCAATTCCAGGGGGGCGGCTGGGCGACTGGTTTTGTCTAAAACGCTGCAATTGTTTCTTGCGCCGCGCGCGTATACTCATCACCGGTTGGCGGCCAGTCAAATAAGCCCGGGGGCTCGCCGCAGGACAGGCATCTCATCGGCATAGTGTCTGGAATTGGAGATTTCCAATGCTCTTCCGAGAAGAAGACAAATATGATGGCCCACTTCCCTTTAAGGATCGGGTAGAAGCAGGCCGGTTACTGGCGACAACGCTCCTTCCATTCTGCTCAAGGTCTACGCTCACTCTCGCGTGGACAAGCGCATGGAGGCGCAAGCCAAAATGATCGAGGCCATGGGTCTGAACGAGCAAACAGATCGACAGGTCATCCAATAAGCCTGGGTGATCGGTCGTGGGTGATTCTACGAATTCCGGATTGCCGGATTTCCGTTAAGTTCTTTGGAATGATGGTACATTAGCTATCGGTCTGTCAGCTTTCGCGTGCAGCAAAGAAAAGCCGCCCAATCATCGGGCGGCAAAAAGAAGATACATCTATCCGTGAGACGGGGCCTCAGGCCACTAGGAGCCGCCCCGGCTTCTCTGGGCTCACGTTAATCTCGGGTCCTACTTCAGGCCGAAGGCGTAAACGTTGCCGTCTCCCCCGCCAATATAAACTACCCCATTTACCACGGCTGGCGACGACGTACCGTAGACACCGATGTACCACAGCATATCTCCGGTTCGGGCATTTAGCGCGTACAGGTTAATGTTTGCCGAGTCAACATACACCACCCCATTCGCGACCGCAGGCGTGGATACGACGTAGTCGTTTGCGTCGTACATCCATAGCCCGCCGCCGGTGCGGGCGTTTGTCGCGTACAGGTTGTTGCCCCCGCCGATATAAACCACCCCGTTGGCGACGGCGGGTGACTCCATAGCCCTGTCCGAGAGGTCGCTCCACAACAATGCGCCAGTGCGAGCGTTCAGTGCGTACATAAAGAGGTCGTTCGAACCGAAATACACCACCCCATTCGCCACTGCGGGAGAGCCAGATATCCCGGATCCCCCCCCGATAGCATAGCTCCACAACTTCGCGCCGGTGCGGGCGTTCAGTGCGTACATTTTGTCGCCGGAGCTGAAATAAACCACGCGATTCACCACCGCAGGGGAGGAACCCACACCGCCGCCCCTGGTGTAGCTCCACAACTTCGCGCCGGTGCGGGCGTTCAGTGCGTACATTTTGTCGCCGGAGCCGAAATAAACCACGCCATTCGCCACGGCGGGGGAAGAAGACACACGGCCGCCTGTGGTGTAGCTCCACAGCAGGGTGCCGGCGCTGGCGTTTAGCGCGTACACGTTGTTATCGTCCGAGCCGACATAAACCACCCCATTGGCCACGGCGGGCGAGGACCACACTTGGCCGCCGGTGGCGTAGCTCCAGAGCAAGGCACCAGTGTCGGCATTCAGCGCGTACACGTTATAGTCCAACGAGCCGACATAAACCACCCCGTTCACGACGGCAGGCGAGGAACTCACATAATCGCCGGTGGTGTAGCTCCACTTCAGTTGAAGGTTGCGAACAGTCTTGACGTTAAGCACCTTCTCACACGGGTTCCAGCGCATCATGTTGGTCCGGTGGAACTCGGTCCAGTTGTTGTTACACGTGCCCGCTGGCTGCTCACCCCATGCCAGGGACACGATGCATGCACATAAAATCAAAACTAAAATGCTGATTCGCTTCATAACGCAGCTCCTGAAGATCAATTTGCTTGACGGAGTATGTTTCCCGGAGAATTTGGGCATTCGCCTCAAGTGGGAGCTGGTCCCGGCGGTGGGAGTTGCTCTTTGGGGAAGCGGACGCAGTGATTGTGTACCCAGGCCGGAGGCTTGTCAATGACATGGGTCACATCGGATGCGGGGTGACCGCCAAGGAGCTACAACTGGTGAAACATCGCCATTACGCTCAAAACCCCTCAATGAGCGCTAACGCTGGTTTTGTAACCCATCGGTTGACCAGGATGGCCCAATTCTCATCGGAAAAACCATCTGGATTAAGCGCAAGAAAAACTCCCGCATCTCCTAGAGTCCTTCCAACCCGGCTCAAGGAAACAAGATTCTGAAGCCCGTCGGATTGCAAACTCCAAAACAGGTAAGAAATTTTGGGGGTATCAACACGCCGTGGCTCTATTATCCAATCTTGAGAAGGAAGGAAGAGCTTATGAAAACCTTAACGCGTAAGCAGCTTGAAACTCGCAAAGCAAAGGCTGTTCGCTTTCTGCGAATGTAAAAGAAGACCACGATCGCGCCGATGAAATCGACGGCGACGATCCCGCCAAACAATCCGGCTCAAGTGGCCATACTGGCTTTTGATGGAGCCAGCATTTGGGTGGCAAACCAAAGCGATGGCACCGTAGGGCGAATCTGTCGAAGATTACGCCGCTGGGCGAAGAATTCAGCTCTCGAATCCCAAAGGAGGAAAAGTCATGGCAAAAAGAACCGAGACTAGAGAGGAACTGAAGGAACGAGTGGCGGAACTTGAAGGCGAAAACGAGAGTCTCCAGGATCAGTTGGACGCTATCGCGGACATCGTGGTCCCCGCCGAAGAAGAAGAGGAGGCCGAGGAACAAGACGAGGAGGATTCAGATTCCCCTTGTCCGTTTTTTGCTGATTTGTTGCCGGGTTTTGTGTCCGATTTTTCCACCTTTTTCTCGTTGGCGGCGGATACTTTTCCCGGCTTTTTCCAGTTCTTGCTAGTTCTTCCTATATGCGCAGTCGCGATGCAATGTCGATGGCAGAGGCCGCGGCCGCTTTGGGAATCTCTATTCCAACCGCGCGGCGAAGGGCTGCTCGTGGTCAGCTCGTGGCCTTCCGTACTCCGGGCGGACATCTTCGATTCACTGCAGATAGCGTCCGAGCGGCGAAAGGTGAACCCGTTTCCGAGTCCGGCCGGCAGAGTCTTCCGAGCCCACTGCAGAACCGCCGTGAGCGGGTCGAAGAGTTGAATTTGGAGGCCCAGGAATTCAGGGCAGAGCGCGATTGGATGCCCTTCGTCGTGAGCAGGAAGAGAAGAGGCCGACCGGCGAGCGGAAGAGGAAGCACTCCTGCAGGAACGGAAGGACCAGGTCTCGGGCTCTGGTGCTGGACCGACAGCGGGCCAAACGCGAGCAAGCCGAGGAACGCGAGCGGCGCCGTGCGGCAGAGGAAGCGCAAGCTCAAAGACAGCGCTTCATTTCGTCGTGGTTGGAGGTTGCCTTGGCCCTAATTCCTTGGGGCGTCCCGGCTGACGTTCGGCTGGAGGTGGTGAGCAAAGCGGAAGACTTCCTGCAGGAGTGCCAGCTCACCAAGGAACCGCAGATACGGCGGATGGTCGCCGATACCGTGGCCAACGCCCTGGCTCCATGGCAACGGGAGAAGGCAATTGCTGAGATCATCGAAGACGCCCGGAAATTGCTTCCCTATACAGCTCGGGGGTTGCCCTGGTCCCCCACTACATGGGACCTAAAGGCCAGGCAGGCTGCGTTTGCCGCAATTGCTGAGTTTAGACACAATTCAGCGAGTCTCGATCAGATTCGCACTGCGGCCAGAGTCGCGGTTAGGACGGTCATAGAGGAGTATGAAACCTGTCTACAGACCGAGAAAGCGGCAATGCAGAAAGCTCACTTCCTCGGTCACCTGTTTCTGTCCTTGGAACTCTCAGGTTACGTGCGCCAACTCCTGGATGGGGAGGCCATCGAACTTGAAGCGGGAGAGACGTTGCAGGATGTCGTAGGCAGCCTTGAGACCGATGCCCGCAAATACCTGGACCAACACCTAACCGGTGCCGAGTCGCGCGAGGAAGTCCTGAAGCTTCTGCGCGAATTCGTGCGAGAGCAGTTCAAACTCTAAATTTCCGCAGCTCTTTTACCCGCCGGCTACCCAGGGTCGATTAACGAAACGCAACTTTTTTCCAGAGGGGGCACTCAATGAAAGAGGTCAAACATGAAAACAAAATTGTTGTTGCTGTTTCTCCTGTTCCTTTCGATCTCGGCTGCTGCCCAAACCACGAACCAACAGATCACTGCAGCCGATCCGTAAACCTGCGGGTCTCGACGGCTAGAATCTCTTGCCGATCTCGCGGCGATTGTTCTGTACTTATTTCCTTGGCCACAAACTCAACTCCAAACTAAAGTGACCCGCATGACCGCGCGGTACGGAAGATCAGCTCTGACCCCACTACAAAACGAGGCGAAACCCAGTAAGGCCAGCTTTAGATTATTGGAACAAATTGGAACAACTCTTGGATTTGAGGAAGAGGTAAGTGATTTAAAATATGGTGGCCAGGGACGGAGTTGAACCGCCGACGCCAGCCTTTTCAGGGCTGTATTCTTTGAGCCTAAACCCTTTTTCAATCAACAACTTAATTCGTCAAGATGGCCGATTTATTGTGACCATTCTGTGACCAGCGCCGATGTTCGCCTAAGCGTCGGCCGAACCATTAAACGAGAACACTTAAAGAGGATAAGCGAATCGAAGCTAACCCTTGAAATTCGTTCTCATCCTGAGTACAATTGTTCTCGGAATGAGTACACGCAACGGTCTCGGGGACCTTCTGTTCGGACGCACGCGGGGCGCTATCCTCGCCCTGCTCTATGGCAGGGCCGATCAATCATTCTACACACGCCAAATTGCACGCGAAGTAGATGCCAGCGTTGGCGCGGTTCAACGAGAGCTTGAAAACCTCTCGAAAGTGGGTCTTATCATTCGCAGTTCACTGGGCAGCCAAGTTTTCTATCAGGCGAACCGACACGCCCCCATATTTCGAGAGATGCAGGCCCTGGTGAACAAGACAATTGGCATCTTTAGCGTCTTGCGATCGGCATTGCATCCTTTGGCGAAGCGAGTCCTTGTGGCATTTGTGTACGGATCCGTCGCACGCGAGGAAGAAACGGCACAGAGTGATGTTGATCTAATGGTTGTTGGGAAGGCCACACTTGACGAAATCCTTTCACGGCTCTCTACAGTGGAGAAAAACATCGGCCGCCCTATCAACCCGACCGTGTATTCCGTCGAGGAATTCAAGTCGAAACTTGCGAGCGGGAATCATTTTTTGACCGCCGTGCTCAAAGGCCAAAAGGAATTTTTGCTAGGAGACGAGGATGAGCTTAGAAAAGTGGGTGGAGTACGGTTGGCTAAGGCGGGAGCCGACCAGCACAGGTGAGATCAAGGATCTTCTGGGAATTGTGGATCGTAGCCTTGCGGATTCAAAGGTCGAAGCTGTTTCGACCGACCTTCGATTTATCGCTGCTTTCAACGCGGCGCTCTGCATCGCGACGACAGCGCTCCGCGCCTCCGGTCTTCGCACCGTTACCCAAGCGGGTCACCACGTAAAAACAATCGAATCTCTCGAACTCACCATAAAAGCCAACCCGAAGGTCATTCAAAGATTCAAGACGTTCAACAACAAGAGGAACAAATCGGTTTATGACGTTGCAGGCGCCGTGTCAGATCAGGAATTGGAAGCGATGGTGAAACTCGCGGAGGAACTCAAGAACAACACCCTAGCTTGGCTGCGAAACCTCCATCCGGAACTATTGCTGGCCGGGCCGAGTGGTCCGACCCGTGCGGGAGGAGATTAGAAAGTCACGCCGGAACGAGGGAGCCTCCACGGCGACTTCCCAGAAATATGGCCCCTTTATTGTGACCACTCTGTGACGAGCGCCGATGTTCGCCTAAGAGTCGGTGTAGAAATGTTCAGGATTAGAAGACAAGAGAAAAAGGTTAGTGGAACTGCGGCCTCCGCCGTGACAGCGAAATCTTCAACCGTAGACCCTCGGAAACACCTTAAACCACCAAAGGTGACGACTCCGTGGCCTGGATCGGCAAAGTGAAATGAAATGTAGCGCCTCGTCCGTCGTTAGCCGTCGCCCACAAACGGCCGCCATGCGACTCGACAATGGAACGGCTGATCGCCAAGCCCATGCCCGAGCCCTGCGGCTTGGTCGTAAAGAACGCATTGAAAATCTGGTCCGCCTTCTCGGCCGGCAGCCCCACGCCGGTGTCGCTGACTGAGATCAGCACTCGGCCGTCCTGGTCCAGTTGCGACTTCACCGTAAGCACTCCGCCTGTGTCCTTCATCGCCTCGATGGCGTTGAGCATGAGGTTCATGAGCACCTGCTGCAGTTGCACACGGTCTGCCGTGATTTTGGGAAGGTCGGCGGCAAGATCCGTGCGTATCGAAACCGCATACCGATTGGCCTCGCCCCGCAGCAGCACGACCATTTCGCTGGACAATCTCGTTCACATCGACCAACTCACGTTTTGGAGGAGACTTCTTGTACAACGACCGCAAACGGTCGATGATGTCAGCCGGCACGCTTTCCGTCCTCTACGATTCTTTGCTGCCGCTTCGCACGCCTCTTCAAGATCAGGCTGGTCGCGCTTAAGCCAGCGCATGGCAGGTCTTCGCATTCGTCATGGTCGCAGCGATGGGCTGCTTTGAGTCTCGTGGGCGAGCGAGGCCGCCAGTTCCCCCATCGTGGTCACGCGATTGACGTGAGCCAGGTCCGCCTGCAGTCTCTCCGCTCTGTTCGGCGCGCTTGCGATCTTCAATGTCGGTCGAGGTACCGTACCACTTGACGATCTTGCCTCGCGCATCCCGCAGCGGCACGGCGCGCACCAGGAACCAGCGATATTCCCCGTCCGCCCGCCGGAAGCGCACCTCATTTTCGAAGGGCTCACCGGTCGCCACCGAGCGCGCGCCATTTCTCCTTATGTCGCTTTAAGTCTTCGGGGTGAACGGCGCTTCCCAACCTGAGCCGACCGTCTTTTCGGTGGACAAACCCGTATATTCCTCCCAGTTGCGATTGGCGAAGTCGACGGAGCCATCGGGCAGAGCGGTCCAGGCAAATGTCGGGATGGTTTCAATCACATCCCGAAGCTTCTTTTCCTGCTGCCGCAGTTGCCGAACACGGAATCGATAAGCCACCTAAACCAGCGCGAGGAAAGCGGCCGCGCACAGCGCGCGGAACCAGTTCGTCTGGTAGTAGGCGGGCGCAATCGCGAAGTCCAGGACGCGCCCTGCTCGTTCCATACCCCGCTGTTGTTGCACGCGATCACCCGGAAGCGGTAATTGCCGGGTCCGAAGATCGGTGTAAAAAGCACGTCGGCGATTTCCTACATCCTGCCAATCGCGATCTCGGCCTTCGAGTTGTAGCGCGTTCTACCCTTAAATCTGGGCATCTTCTTGCGGGCCTCCAGGAACGCTGGTTCCTTCCTCAGGGATAGGCCGCGAGATTCCCAACCTTCTCATCTTGGCAAGCAGCGTGGTTCGTTTCAGTCCCAGTTTCGCCGCTGCGCCGCGTGGTCCACCGACGATCCAGCCGGCCTGCTCAAGTGTCTCCAAAATCAAAGCGCGATCCGAGTCTTCCATGGTCATCGATATGGCGAAGAACTCGGGCGTGATGCAGAACTGGGGATCATGATCTCGTTTGGTTTTTCTGAAGTGGGTTTGGGAGCACACCGTCCCGCGAAAGGATAACCGCGCGTTCCACCAAGTTCTGCAACTCGCGAATGTTGCCGGGCCAGGAATACCACTGGAAGGCAGACATGGTTTCCGGAGGAATGCTGTCGACTTGCTTCCCCATGCGGCGGCTAAACAGCTTCACGAAATGGGTGACAAGAGCAGGAATGTCTTCCCGGCGCTCTCGGAGCGCCGGCAGCAAGATGGGGAAGACGTTCAGACGATAATACAGGTCACTGCGAAATTGACCGCGAGCCACCATCTTGACGAGATTCCGATTGGTTGCGGCTACCAGCCGGACATCCACTTTGTGCGTGCGACCGCTCCCTAAACGCTCGAATTCCTGCTCTTGCAACACACGCAGCAACTTCGGCTGCAACGCAGGGGGGATGTCGCCTACTTCGTCCAAAAACAGCGTGCCTTTGTCAGCCATTTCGAAGCGCCCGATCTTCTGCGCGATGGCTCCGGTAAAGGCGCCCTTCTCATGACCGAACAATTCGCTTTCCAGAAGATCCAGCGGAATCGCAGCGCAATTGAGCTTTATGAATGCGCGTCCGTAGCGCTGACTTGCGTTGTGAATGGCATGGGCGATGAGTTCCTTTCCCGTACCGGTTTCCCCCTCGATGAGGACAGTCGAGTCGGTGGGTGCAACCTGCTCCACTTGTTCGAGAACAGATTCGAGGGCAGCGCTATTGCCGATGATCCGCTCGAATGTACGCTCGGCCTGATCTCGCTCAGGGTTCGTGACTGTTGCATAATCTCCCACAGAAACCTCTATACTTAAGGCTCCCCACGCGACTGCAATAGCCGAGATTGCTCACATATCAAGTGCAGCACGGACCCTTTTGAGCAACAGGTGATGATCGAACGGTTTCGCGAGGAACTCGACTGCGCCCTCTCTCATCGCTTGAATCCGCATCCTGGCATCTCCATGAGCCGTGATGAAGATGATCGGAATATTGCATTCCTCTTCTTTCAGCCTGGCCTGCAATTCCAGACCCGACATCTTCGGCATACGGATATCAACTATCAGGCACGTAGCCTGACTATGCAAATCGGATTCGAGGAATTCTTCCGCGGATCCAAAGCACCGCGCGACGAGCCCAGCCGCCTCGATCAGGTCGCGCAGTGAATCTTGCATGGCCTCATCGTCATCAATGATCGCTATCAACTTGGACGTTCGGTCCATCGGCATGTGGCAAGATTAACGTCATTGCCTCACTTGGAACAATCAAACTTTAGGCTGACTTAACCAGACTTTAGGAGATTAGATCCTTACTCTCGATAATCGGGCGAGGGAGGCATCGATTCGCGAAAAGCGGCTATTGATGGATTTCAGTTTGTCTGACATTTGACGAGCTCAGGCAAGGATTTCGTCCGCATTTGTTTCATTACTTGCCCCCGATGCATTTTGACAGTGGCTTCACTGGTACCGAGTTCGGCCGCTATTTGCTTATTAAGCATCCCGGAAACGACGAGGTTCATCACCTCGCGCTCCCGGACGCTTAACGTGTTGTATCGCTGCCGCAGTTCAGCAGTGTCTCGCTGCTTTTCGCGGACGATGCGATCTCTAGTGAGCGATCGCTGAACCGCATCGAGCAAATCCTGTTGCCTGAACGGTTTGGTGAGAAACTCAACAGCGCCAGATTTCATGGCCTTGACCGACATCGGAACGTCTGCATGTGCTGTGAGAAAGATGATTGGAATACTTACTTTCCCTCTCTTCAGTTCGTGCTGAAGGTCCAAGCCGCTAATGCCGGGGAGTCTCACATCAAGAATCAGGAAACTGGGAGCATCACTGCGCGGGCTCGACAAGAACTCCTGTGCTCTTCCGAAAGATTTAGAATGCAAGCCGACACACTCCAGCAGATCCTCGAGAGACTCACGCACATCTCTATCACCACCGACAATGAATACGGTTGGCACATCCTGCGTGCTCATAACGACGCGCCTCAATCAACAGGAAAGTCAAAATCAAAATGTCGCGAGCTTCATTCTGTCGTCGCCGGTCAAGCGCCGGTCGACAACGTCGGATAGATTGTATCGGATGTGCAATGCGGAAGCCGCGCGAGCTGGCGATTCGACGTAGAACTGGTGCAAGTACCGCCAATCAATAATCGACACCGTTCTGAGGGCATTTCGCAGTGGCGAAAAGCCTCCCGCATGGAATGGCTCGAAATCAGGAACTTTCTTCTTGGGTGCTCTTGCTTGGCGTCATGTCCATCAGTGGAAGAGCGCAGTAATTGCGCGCTAAGTGGGCTGAAAGCACAGACGACTCACAACAGGTTTATCCCCCATGTGTGCGTCAAGAATTTGCTCGCTCTCGTCTTTGTCGCGTGCGGGTGTAAGAGCCAAATGACAAGTGCCTCCAATGGTGGAATGTTCAGTTTCGATTAGCTGCCGTGGGGCCAGTGGCCACATCCGCAGGTATTGGACTCAGCAGCTTCGAGATCGCCCGGTCCATCGTGCGGTTCATTGCAGAAACCACTGCTGGGACATCGCGCTTGTTAACGTCTCCTACCTCCGAAACAGCGTTGGTCCAAACCGTCAGCCCCGTGGCCAGATTTGTCATCTGGGCGGAGATTGCGACTTCAACCTTGACACCGTCCGCGTAGTCGATTTCCTCTAGTTCTCCAATCGTCCGCTAAGCACATATTCGGTGTCCGGGCGACCGTCGTAGGGCTTGACACGGGTGAAGTTCCCGCTGGCGCGAAGCCGCTCGATTACTGAGTTGGTCACGAACTCACGAGGGTTAATTGCCCAACGATGATAGGCATAAAAGTCGATTTGCTCTGGGGATGGTTTGTACACAATGGCTCCCTGCCTCAGGTAGGCGGGCGCGCTGAATTCACGGATGGCCACGGCGGCGTGCCCTTCTACGGGAGGCGGATCCGGCGGCGCAGGCAGATTCAGAGTGTAGTACTTCGGATACCGCACACTGCCGCAGCCGACCAGGATCACCAGCGCTGCGAGACAGAAGACACTCATTGTCACAATTCTTTTCATGCTCATCCGACGGCGCAGCACGCCGAAACGGGTGAGGAAACCTGTCCCTTCACTCAATTGCATCATTTCGGCACCTTCCTATCTTCGGGTTGTTTGACACGGACTAAACTCCACGGTCGCTGCTTCACCGAATCTGTCAACTCGTCCAGGTTTTCCGTGGCCGTCCGCAGGTTTTCGATTGTGTCATCAATCTTGTAATCATTCGCCCGCACCAGCACTTGCATGTCGGCCAGCAACTGCTTGGCTTGGAGCAAAGTGTTCTGCAGTTCCGCCAGATCTTTACGGACGGGCTCGCGGACATCGCTGACAGTCCCATTCACATTTTGAATGGTTTCATCGGCGTGCTGGCTAAGTGCATTCAACCGATCGCTAAGACGGTCAATCTTTGGCCGCTCGTTCGCCAGCATTCCATTGACGTTATCGAGTAAGACTTGAATCTTCTTCTGATTGGGTTTTCCCGCAACCGTATTCAGGTTTGCGAGCAGCGTGCGCGCATCTCGGCTGATTCCTTGCAGATCGCCGCGCGCCTCGGTGATCAGGCCGTTGGCGTTGTCTCTGACGACCGCCATCTTGCCGAAAGGCACCGACTTCGCCGGCTCGGCGACCACCAAGGACGATCTGTGCTCCGTTACTTGTTGCCTCCTTAATCTGCCGAAGGATGAGCTGAAGAGCGGAATCGGAAGTGAGCGGCCCCAAGGTCACACTTTCGTCGAGGGGATCGCCCAACTTTAGCTGCTCGGCCGCAGCTATGAAGCGGGGAAGAAACTTGTCCAGCATCGACTCGACCACGATGAATCGCTTGGACGATCTTCAGCTCCTTTATCTTCTGAGGTTACTGTCGAGTACTATGCCGCCGACGTGCTCTCCGGTGGTGGTCCATAGCAATTGAGTTTCGACTGAAGATAGTGCAAGGCTCGTGCCATTCCATAAGACCGAGGTGTTCTGCCGAACAAAGGAATTCCTCGGATTTGGGCGATCAGGCCGAAGTCGAAATCGTGAAATATATCAATAACGCGTCAAACTCCTCGGTCACGCCGTCGATGGTTTTGAACGTGTTAGTTGAACGGTAATCCTGCGCCTTGCCAGTCCTGTCGTGTAGTTCAAAGCTCAAACGAAAACATAATGCGCAGAGCACAGGCCTCCGGGATGCGCGCGCCTTTGGCAGGCTGATTGCACATCAGCAAAACGTTAGATATTTCAGGTCTCACGATGAAAGGAGTTATCCAATGAGAGAAACAAAGCAGGAAAATGCAGAGCCATCGACTGGGAAAGCAACCAGTGTGATTGACTATATCGTCCAGCGACTTGCCGATGAGGGTATCACGGACTGTTTCGGCGTACCGGGAGACTACGCATTCCCGGTCTGTGACGCAGTCGATCGCAACCCAAACATCAGATGGGTCGGCTGCTCAAATGAATTGAATGCGTCCTATGCAGCCGATGGCTATGCACGCGTTCGGGGCGCGGCAATGCTGTCTACGACCTATGCGGTGGGCGAGTTATCGGCGATCAACGGAGTGATGGGCGCGAAAGCCGAGCGCTCACTCGTCTACCATGTCGTCGGCATGCCGTCCTACCAGAACCAGCGCGTGCACAGGTTACTGCATCACACCTTTGGAGACGGAGTTTTCGGGAACTTCATCAACATTTCCGCTCAAGCAGCCTGTTGCCACGCCGTGATCGACCCCGATAACTGCATGATTGAAATGGAACGTGTGATCTCAGAGGCGCGTCGCAATAATCAACCTGCCTACATCGTCGTTCCAGGGGACTATGCGCTGGCACCGGTTACGCCGACCGAGGTGCGGCCTGTGACGCTCAAGTCGAACGAAGCGTCCCTCGAAAAGGCCGTCGCCGCCATAGCTGAACGGGTAAGAGCCGCAAAATCCGTTGTCGCCTTCCCGGCGTTCACGCTGTCGCGTCTCCGCTTACAGAAGGAGGCCCAACAGGCGATCGAGGCGCTGGGCTGCCCGTTTGCTACCACGACGATGGAAAAATGCATCATCGACGAAAGCCATCCGCAATTTGTCGGGTTGTATGCGGGAGCGGTGTCCGCAGAGAAGACGCGGCAGATTGTCGAGGACGCGGAATTGGTGCTTGATCTCGGCGGGATCAGCCTCAACGACGAAACCACTGCGGGCTTCTCTGGGCGACTTGATTCCGCGCGGTTCGTCTCGATCGGGCTGAATGATGTTCGTATTGGAGAACAGGTATTCGGGAATGTTCGACTCGCCGACGTGCTCGCTGCACTCGCAAAACTTAAATCGCCCGCGCCTCCCTACAGAAGAACACCAGAACAAGCTCAACGCGTAAATGGGAAACCCGCAGACAAGATCACGATGGATCCACTCTATTCTCGCTACGCGGCGTTTATCCGACCAGGCGATAACGTTGTTCTGGAAAGCGGGAGTTCGAGCTTAGGACTTCCGCCAATGGCGCTCGCCGATGATGTGCAGGTGCACATACAAATGTTATGGGGTCGATTGGATGGGCCACGGGAGCCACCTTCGGGATAGCGCTCGCCGATCCCAATCGGAGAACGATTCTCGTCACTGGCGAAGGCTCTCACCAATTAACCGCCAACGAGATTGGAAATATGGGGCGCTACGGTGCCAATCCGATCATCCTCGTTCTCAACAACGACGGCTATATGGTGGAGCGGGCGCTGGAACCATACCCAGACTGGTCCTACAACGATCTTGCAAAATGGCGCTACGCAGATTTGCCGCGGGCGTTGGGATGCGCTGACTGGGTAACAGCGCGCGTCGAGACGCTGGGCGAGCTCGACGCCGCACTGAAAGCGGCCCGCGAGAGTAAATCGGGCGCATACATCGAGGTCATTGGGGGGCGAATGGATATGCCCAAAGCTCTCGCCTTCGCGCATACCCGCATTAAGGAATTGTACGGATCTGATGCGGCCTTATAACGTTCCAGGTCCTCCTCTTGATCCCAGCCGTAACTAGCAGCGCTTTCCACCACTGGGCCGGGCCGGAGTCGGCGGGCCGGCCCAGTGAATTCGAACAAGGATAAGAAAGTGACAATCGAGCGAAGCATTGTAAAGCATATTTCCTTCGCCGTGCTTCCTCGCGGCATTATTTTCTTCGTACCGCGGACGAATGCGCAATCGTTGACCATGGACGGCGAGTCCGGAATCTTCCTGCAACCACTGGCCGATGTCGTTCCGTCGCCGCAACACAAATTCGGCAGGCCAACGGTCAGCTTCCACGCCGTAGACGCCGGCCCCGTCGCTGGAGACTACATCAACGTTGGAGTCGAAGAGGGATTTGGGAACTGGCTGGAATTCGGATACACCCGCAGCAACCACACGGACGGAGGAGATCCTACGATCAGTCCTCTTTTCAACTTCAGCGGAATGAATATCTTCAATTTCAAGGCGAAAGTCATACCGGCGAACTATCGCGGCCACAAATATTTGCCGACCATCTCCATGGGTGGAGTCCTCCGAACGAATGATCCATTCGTCGTACAGGCTGTCAAGCATAAGAATGCAACGAATGGTGATGTCTACCTCGTTGGCACAAAGCTCTTCATGATCGGGGAAAAGTTCGGTTTCATAGGGAGCGCTGGCGTTCGCGGGACCAACGCGCAAAAGTACGGCTATGGTGGGAACAGTCTGGATTGGGAAGCTCGAGCGTTTGGTGGAATCGCTTTCCCAATTCCCATCAAGAACCGCATACTTATCACTCCCGCTTTCGAAGTCGACCAAGAACCCAAAAGAATCAAGTACGTCCCTACTGCGTCTCTGCCTACCGACCTCATTTACGCAATAAGGATCTCTGGTCTGCCCGACTCGAAATGGAGCATCGACATTGGAACAGGCCATCTCGGCGCAACTCTGGGGCCAGGCCTCAACATTAAGGCAAACAACGCGGTCGCGATTGCGGCCAACTACAGGTTCTGAGGAAAACGAACCCGCCTGGCTGCCTCGCACTGCGCGAAACATGATATTCGGGTAGAAAAGAGGATCAAATGCTGAAGGAATCTTCAACCTTCTCAACAATTCGTACACCCTCGTCGTATCCAGCGTCGCAGAAACGCTACTTTCTGGAGCCCGAGCGGACGTGCGTGTCCCCTACCGGGAGATTACTCTTTCTCCGACTACCACCACGCGGATCGCGACCGAGGAGAATCCTCCCTTGCCGGTCTACGACACTTCCGGCCCGTACACCGACGCCGATGTCCGGATTGATTGCCTCGCGGACTGCCCGACCTGCGCACGGATTGGATCAAGCGGCGCGACGATACGGAAATTCTTGGCGGTCCCAGCTCCGCCTACGCTCGTCAGCGCGAAAGAGATCTGCTGACTTATCACTTGCGCTTTCCTTCGCCGTTCATCTCCCGTCGCGCACGAAGTGGTGAAAACGTAAGCCAAATGCATTATGCGCGTAAGGGCATTGTCACCCCCGAGATGGAATTCGTGGCCTTGCGCGAGTCCATGTTGCTGGAGAGATTGTCGCAGGACCCTTCCTACGCCTCGCTCTTGCACCAACACCGGGGACAACCTTTAGGTGCGCGGATTCCCAACAAGTCACCCCCGAATTTGTGCGGGCCGAAGTAGCCGCCGGGCGTGCGATTATCCCGGCCAACATAAACCATCCTGAAATCGAACCGATGATCATTGGGCGGAATTTCAAAGTAAAAATCAATGCCAACATCGGCAACTCCGCGGTGACCTCTTCGCCGGCGGAGGAAGTGGACAAAATGGTCTGGGCGACCTATTGAGGCGCAGACACGATCATGGACTCTCCACCGGCAACAACATTCACGAGCTTCGTGAATGGATTATTCGCAACTGTCCCGTGCCGGTCGGGACAGTTCCCATCTATCAGGCGCTCGAGAAAGTAGGCGGGCGCGCCGAAGAACTCACCTGTTGTCCTTAAGAGTCAAGGCACTGGTTGTTTGGATCGCTGGCGCAAAACCTATGGTCGGTGGAAGCTGGTCCTAAAGACCGTCCTGCCGTGAACCAGATGCTGCTGCAGCCTTTTGTGAACTACAACTTGCCACACAAATGGTATCTGACTTCATCGCCAATCATCACAGCGAACTGGAAGCTGGACGCCGGACGGCGGTTCGTGCCGGTGGGCGGCGGCGTCGGGAAAATTGTGCGTTTCGGAAAGGTACCCGTGAACATCTACGGTCAACTCTTCGGAAATGCGGAATACCCGAACGGAACGAGCAAGTGGTCGGCAAGGTTCCAGATGCAGTTTCTATTCCCAAAGAAGTGAAAGGAAGGCCTCGAACAGGCTCGGCCGGTGGATCTCGACACTGTGCACTTCTTAACAGTTTGCGAAGCAAAGGAAATCGAGCTCCAGCGTTCTCCTCAGTATCTACGGCAATGGATTTTGTCAGCAAAGCATACACGCAGTTCTTTCGAAACGTTGAGCGCTCTTTATTCGTGGATTTTCGGGGGCTCAGATCCCCTACACGCTAGAGGAGGAATCGAGATGTTCGGAGCGACAAAGGTTGCAAAGCAGCTACCTTCACCCTATGCGACCACGACAGATTTCTGTCAAATCTTCGAGAGGGACATGAACCGCTTGTATCGCTTGTCGTTCCTGCTCACAGGAGATGAGCGTGTCGCTGAGCAATGTTTTCTCAGTAGCCTGCGGATGGCTCAGAAGGGAACCCAATTTTCAAGGATTGGGCCGAGGCTTGGGCGCGGCGAATGATCATCCTGGATGCAATTCGAGTGCTCCACCCGCAATTGATAGAGGACGCCTCAGAGTCCTTTGGCCAAGTTGCCGGCGATTACGCGACGGATCGAATTGAAATCGCCGAGATTGTAAAGCTTCCAGTGTTCGAGCGATTCGCATTTGTAATGTCAGTCCTCGAAGGCTACTCGGATCACGAGTGCTCTCTTCATCTCGGCTGCACGCGCGCGGCGGTTGCTGCAGCGCGAGTTCGTGCTCTTGAACGGATCGGAAGGGCGGCGGAACTTCGCGACAAGCTTGTAAGCATCGCCTCAGCTCACAAACAGCAGGAAACGGACCCCGGGTCGGCGGCCCAATTGCGGCCACTGACCATCATGCCTGCCTCCGCATAGAGCACACCATATTCCTGGGCGGGAGCAAAAATGAGATTGTCAACAACGGGGCCCGCGTTTCTTCCAGTTCCTTAGGAATCGATCGTCACGGAGATCGCCCTAGTTCTTACGAGCTACTCGGTGACGATTGATGAGATGTCGATATGAATGAGATCGATGAAATACAAAATAAGGAGGCTAACCCATGGCCAACGCAACAGCTCCAGTACAAACCTCAACTACCACGTGGAACATCGACTCCGCTCATTCCGTCGCGGAGTTCAAAGTCAAGCACATGATGATTGCCAATGTGAAAGGGCAATTCTCGAAAGTTTCAGGAGCTTTGATCTTGGACGAATCGGATCTCTCGAACTCTCGCGTAAGCGTCGGTTGACGGTGTAGAAGGATCGAATCGAAACGGCAGCAAGGTGGGTTGAGGTTTTAGTGGACCTCGTTAGATTCATACGCTAGGAGTCTTCTTTCGCCGGAAAGTTGACGCAGGGGTGCCAAATTTTGAGTGAGTTCCACGGTACCCAGGTACTTGCCTTCGTCGTTGCGAACAGCGAAATAACGGATGTGGACGAACTTGTTTTGAAAGTTGATCCAGAACTCAGCTACGTTCTGACGGCCGGCGCGAAAATCGTCCAGTATCTTGTTAACCGTATCGGCGCTGCGGGGCGGATGGCAATGTTGAACCTTGCGCCCGATGATTGCCTTACTGCGTGCAAAAATGCGATTCGGGCCTTCGCTGAAGAAGGCAACTCGGTCTTCAGCGTCGACAAATGTCAGATCGAGCGGCAGAGTTGAGAGCACGGCTGTCAGTTGTTCGACGCTGACGTGGCCAGTCGGCATCATGATCGTGCCGTCTTTGGGAACGGCGCCAGTCGCGGCAGCGGTGGCCACGGGGGGAAGGTAGCCCTTTTGCGGCTCGACCAGGCACCAACCGTATTGCGGAGACGCGGTCCATATCTCCGCCCACTCGTTTTGGGTGAGGGTCTGCAGCGACATTGGAAAGAGGATGTTTTCCTCTTTAAAGATCATTTCCTCGACTACCGACAATGCAGGCTGCGCGTGCTGAACAAAGAACTGTCTCACGTCGTCTACTGTCGAACCGCAGTCGTGCGCTGCTTGATTCATCTGTTTCAGCAGGTTTCGCACTTCGTCATCTTTGGACCACATGACCTTGGACGGTCCAGTGATCCCGTGCCTCTCAAGGCAAGAAAACAGCGCGTGTTCTTTGCGCTGATAGTGTTTGTCGATATCCATGAGGTCGTTTGCCGACTGGTGTAGGCGAAAGACGATTTCCTGAGCATCAGCAATCGGGGCGAGGTCAGCGATCTCGGCCGAGGTTCCTCGCATTGTTGCGATTACCTTTTTGAGTGCGTCGTTTTCGCGGCGGAAGGTATCCAGGGGGTGTCCCGGCTCAACTGACGGGGGCGGAGCCAACTGGACGAGCACATCACGCGTGACTTGCGAGTGCAGATCGCACATCGATCGTACTTCCTCGACCGGCATACCCTCGGCCATCAATTGTTGCTCCATGGCCATAATCTCAGTCGCATCCGTCTCGCCGACAATTTTGCGCAGTTGCTCTCTTACAAGCTCCGGAGCAGCACCCTCATGCAGGTGATGGATTATCTCTTTTAGAACCGACATTCGATGCGCGCGATTGTCAATCAATTCGCTCATGGCATACGCCTCACTCCTTTGAACGTACGCCAGTGCAGAGACCTAGTAGATGACTTTTGTCACGGGCCTGTCGAGGTCGGAAGCAGTGAGAGGATGTCTTTTGTGGCGGCGATTACTGTCGGCCAGGGATGGGATGTTCCTGCGCGCTCGCATTTGGCACTAGCTCTAGATAGACCTGCTTCGGCAGATTCGTGTTCCACTGTCCCGAAACCTTTGCGTAGCCGACCACGCCAAGAAACAAAATCGCGATTCCCGCGGCCATGCCCCATGCGGGAATTGCACGGCGCTTTCGCACACCCAACGGCACGCTCATGAGCAAAGTCTCTTTGGCTGGACAAACTGCTACACACTCTAGACATCCGGTGCACTCGGCCGACCGGATCTGTAGCAGTTTGTCGACCGGCAATGCCGAGGGACACGCCTTCGCGCACTTGGCGCAATCAATACACGTGCTTGCGTTACGGGTGATCCTCACCGGACTGAGAAGGGAGACCAACCCGAGGAACCCGCCGTACGGGCAAAGATAACGGCACCAAAAGTTCTGCACGAAGATCGAAGCAATCAGCAGCCCTAAAACGACCCAAGCTGCCGTTCCGCCAATGTACCGGAAGAAATTGAGCATGCGCACGTCGACGATGAGCGCATAGGGGCTATTGAGAAATTCGGCGATGGAAGCTGCCGACATGCCGATTACGGCATAGGCGAAGAAGCTCAAAACAAGGTACTTCAGCGAGCGCAGTGGGATATCAGCCCAGCGTGGCAACTGAAAGCTTCTACCAAAGATTAAGCGGCCCAACTTCCACAGATATTCCGAGACGGTACCCACCGGACACATCCAGCTGCAAAATGCCTTGCGGAAGACGAACGAAATAACCAAGAACGAGGTGAAGAGAAAGAAACCAGCGGCATGCACACGTGGCACTTTCCCAGTAATTAGAAAGTACTTCACTTGCATGAGGCCTTCGATGGGTAGCCAGCCTTCAACGCCGGCGGGTCGAGAGACTTCGAATAATCGGCCCCCGCTTTCAGCCCAGCGCACCCAAAGATAGAACTGCACGCCGATCCAGACGTTTAGAATTGCGAACAGAATCTGCACGGTGACACGCAGCGGTTGCGAGTGGTCGCGATCATCTCGCCGGATCAGTTTCTTGCGTGCTGGCTTCTGTGTTTGGGCTCTCTCTTGGTGCTCATCTGACACAACTGCATCCCCCAATCTCAAGGATAGGAGAGCCGTAAACCGTAAACGATGACTTATGTCACAGAGTGCCAGATTTGCGGAGATCTCAGAAAGAGAGACGCAGGGCATCTCGGCGTCCGTGCTCCGGTACAATAGCCCCCGTGCCCGAATCCACGTCGACACCCGCGCAAACGCTAGCGAAAGTCCAGATCTTCTCCGGACTGACGGAGAGCGAATTGAGTTTTCTGGCGCAACGTGCGGCGCCGCGCACCTATTCGGCGGGGCAGAGCGTGTTCGGCGAAGGTGAGCCTTGCTCTGGACTCTATGTCGTCGAGTCCGGCCATGTACGAATCTTTAAGAGTTCGACCAGTGGACGCGAACAAGTACTCAGCATTGATGGTCCAGGCAGTTCCATCGCCGAACTCCCCGTCTTCGATGGCGGGAGCTATCCCGCGTCTGTAACGGCTATCGACGAGGCCAAGCTGCTCTTTGTCAGTAAGCAGGATTTTCAAGCATTGTGTCTGGCCCATCCTCAGGTAGCGCTGAAGGTCTTGCGGGTGGTTGGTGCGCGCTTGCGCCGACTGGTTGGCATCATTGAGGAACTCTCGTTCACCACGGTGCGTCACAGGCTGGCCTCGTTCTTGTTGCGTCTCGCGCACAAGGAAGGCAAACGTTCCGCGGCAGGCGTGGAAATCACGTTGCCGGCCAGCAATCAGGAATTGGCGTCGCATATTGGCACGGTCCGCGAGCTCGTATCCCGCAATCTTTCTCGCCTCCAGGCCGACGGGATGCTTCAGATCGACGGGCGGACAGTGACGATCTCTAATCTGAAAGCGTTGGAAGCTGAAACCGATTCACCGGAATAAAGCTGAATCTCCTGGCGTGCTCATTTTCTTGCTCATTTCTCCAATTCTGGCTCGTCTCGTCCAAGTCTGTCCTTCGTGACAAAAGTCATCGGCAGGCGTCCTTCCTTCCGCTAGCTTTAGAACATCAAGCGCGGCCTATAAGCATCAAGCTGGGTCGTGAGGAGAATGCAATGAGCATGACCGCCGAAAAAACCGTCCGCGAATTAGCGCTGGAGAATACCACTGCCACGAGAGTCTTCGAAAAGCTAGGCATTGACTACTGCTGCGGAGGCAACAAGTCACTGGAAGAGGCCTGCCGGGCGTCGAACATCTCGGTTGATCAAGTGATCGATTCGCTAGAAATGGCCGAACAAGCGGCACACGCCGCGCAGAAGGACCGGAACTGGCAAACTGAGCCTCTCGCGGATTTGGTCGTGCACATCAAGAACACGCACCATAAGTACACGCGTGAGGAAATGGCTCGCCTTGTTCCTCTCCTGGATAAAGTTTGCTCTGTCCATGGGAAGAACCATCCTGAATTGCGACAGGTCCACGCCAGCTTTCAGGCCTTGGTCCAGGAACTGACGACGCACATGATGAAAGAAGAGCGGGTTCTGTTCCCCTTCATAGTGAGGATGGAGGAAGCCGTTATCCAGGAGGAACCGGTTCTGCCGCCACCGTTTGGCAGCGTGCAAAACCCCGTGTCAATGATGGAGCATGAGCACGATTCCGCTGGCAACGCATTGCGTGCCATGCGCGAGGCTAGCTGTGGTTATACGGCGCCGGGCGATGCGTGTATCAGCTACCAAACGCTGTACAAGGCGTTCGCGGATTTTGAAGCCGATCTTCACCAGCACATTCACCTGGAAAACAACATTCTGTTTCCACGCGCAGTGGCGATGGAAAAGACGCACTAACGTAAGCTGCAAGCGCAGGAAGAAAATGAACGAGAAAAGTGATGCTCTCCATGCCTCTCAGCAAGCCCGTATACGAGCCCTGGTTATTCCTCGCGAGCATGGTGCCTGGGGTCTGCTGCTTGTTCCTCTGTTCACGGGTGTTGTTGCAGGTTTTGCTTCGGAACATCGAATCTGGCCGTTGCTCATCTTCACAGTGGCCGCGCTGTCTTTGTTTTGGCTGCGGACACCGGTCGAGAGCCTAATTGGCGCCAGTTCACTGACGGCGAACACGGGAAGAGAACGGCGGACGGCGCTTATCGCATCAATGTTGTTGGCGGCTCTGGCGACTGCTTGTTTGACCGGGCTGATGTGGAAAGGACAAAACTTACGGTTGCTTCTTCTCGGGACGGCAACAGTGTTGGCCCTTGTGATCCAAACGGTGCTCCGACGCCTGGGCCGGAGAGCGAGGATGGCCGCTCAGTTGGTTGGCGCAATTGGCCTCACCTGCACTGCTCCGGCCGCTTACTACATCGGCACTGGACGGCTAAGCGAGCGCGCCTTCATCTTGTGGGTGGCCAACTGGATCTTCGCAGGCAACCAGATTCATTTCGTTCAACTGCGGATCCATTCTGCCCGAGCGTCCACTTTCTCTCAGAAATTTGCTCGGGGGAGGCTCTTCTTACTGGCGCAGCCGGTATTCTTCGTGTTCTTGGTCGTGGCATCGTTTTGGCGCGTGCTCCCTCCTTTGGTGATCGTTGCTTTTGTCCCCGCACTTGTTCGAGGAACGCTGTGGTTCTTTCGAAAACCGGAATCGCTGGATGTCAGGAGCCTGGGCTGGTCCGAGATGAAGTATGGAGTCGTATTCGGAGTTCTGCTTGCGGTTGCTTTCATTTATTCGTGAGTACACTTCGAATACCGGACGCGCCTGGTTAAATAGCCTCCTTCCTGATCTGAAACCGGGAAAGCACCACAAAGACCTCGAAGACACTGTTGCCCGCGGCTGAGGAATACAATTTGCAAATGACCCTGCCGATGAGCGTCGAAGCGAAGAATCCGGAGTCGGCGCACAGTAAGCATCTGCTGCTCGGCACGGTATCTTTCACGGTTTGCTTTGCGGCTTGGGGCCTCATCAGTGCCTTCGCTCCGCATTTCCGTCAACAGTTTCACCTCTCGGCGACACAAACCGCCTTTCTAGTGGCGGTACCAGTTCTGCTGGGCGCGCTCGCGCGCATTCCGATTGGAATGCTGGCCGACCGCTTTGGAGGCCGCGTTGTTTTCACCGTTCTGATGCTTTTTGTCGCCGTGCCGGTGGCCTTGGTCCCGGCCGCTACCAGCTATCGGAATCTGATCGTTGTGGCGTTCCTTCTAGGAATGGCTGGGTCTTCGTTTGCCGTTGGCGTCGGGTACGTCTCCCGCTGGTTTTCCATGGACAGCCAGGGTAGCGCCCTCGGGGTGTACGGTCTGGGAAATATCGGTCAATCGGCAGCGGTATTTCTGGGGCCGGTGGTGGCTGCCGCGTACGGATACCGCGCCGTGTATTGGGGGATGTCGATCATCCTTCTGGTCTGGACTGGCGTATTCGTTGTCGTTGCTAGAAACGCTCCGCACGCTCCTCGCCCCAAGGGTCTCTCTGAGATGCTCGGCGTACTCGCACGAGAGCCTCTGGCGTGGGCGCTCGCCGCTTTCTATTTTCTTACCTTTGGTGGATTCGTTGCCTTCTCGATCTACTTGCCAACGCTGCTGCGCGATCAATTTGGGTTGCGACCTGCGGATGCCGGTTTCCGAACAGCTGGATTCGTCGTGCTCGCCACGCTCTGCCGCCCGCTCGGTGGCTGGCTATCCGACCGCATTGGCGGATCGCGAGTTCTTTCATGGATTCTGCCCGCAGTGGCTGCCTTCGGATTGTTGCTGGGTGTGCAGTCGATGCTTCCATTCACCGTTGGAGCGCTCGGATGCGCTACCTTGCTCGGCATTGGCAATGGCGCTGTATTTCAGCTCGTGCCTCGATATTTCCCAACTCAACGAGCCACGGTCACCGGACTGGTGGGCGCGATGGGCGGGATGGGGGGATTCTTTCCGCCTTTGCTTCTGGGCATGTTTCGCGATCACCTCGGAGTGGTTTGGCCGGGCTTCCTTTTACTGTCCGCGGTGGCCTGCCTTCTGTGGTGGATGAACGGCCGAGTCTTCTTGACGCGGGAAGAAGCTCTTGCCGCCAAGCTTCCTCCGGCTCTGACCCGCACCTCGGATAGAGTGCGCGCGGGAGCCTGGGCCACTTTGTGGACTTTGGTTCTGATCGCTGCCATTGTGCTGGGCTCACGCAATCTGCAGAACTTCGACCCTGCGCTGGTGATCTACACGTTTGCGATCGTTTTCGCGACCTGGGGCGTCATTTACCACTACTCCGTTTGGATTCGAAAGCCTCCCACTTATGTGTACTGGAAGCGCGGATGGCAATTGTTTAAGGAACGAGGAGTCATTCGAAGCTTCGGCCAACTCATTACAGTGGCGTCCACTCATCTTCTGGGCCAGACATTCATCGCTAAACGTTCCAGACTACGTTGGTTGATGCATCAGTTGATTTTCTGGGGATGCGTGCTTGCGGTGATGATCACCTTCCCCCTGGTATTCGGATGGATTCATTTCACCAGCGCTCCGAACGATCAGATGACGTACGTGACCTACCTCTTCGGGTTTCCGGCAGGCAGATTCCATCTGCACACATTCACCGCGCTGATGCTTTTTCATGGTCTTGATATCGCGGCGGTTCTGGTTCTTGGTGGAATTGCACTTTCGCTGTGGCGCCGTATGCGGGATGAAGGCGCACGCGCAGTCCAAACCTTGGCTATGGATTTCTGGCCGCTGATTTTGCTTTTTGCTATTTCAATCACGGGCTTGGCCCTGACCGTTTCCCAAGAGTGGTTGGGTGGCAGCTTCTATGATTTCATTGCGATCTTGCACGCGATCACAGTCATTGCGGCTTTGCTCTACCTTCCATTTGGAAAGTTCTTTCACATCTTCCAGCGTCCCGCACAGCTGGGAGTGAAGCTTTACCAGCGCGCGGGCGACGAAGGCGAGGGCGCGATCTGTGCACGTTGCGGCGAGCGTTATGCATCCGTCATGCACGTTGACGACCTGAAGCGTGTGCTGCCGCAAGTCGGATTCGACTATTCGATGTCGGGGCCAGTGGGCAATTGGCAGGAGCTGTGTCCCACCTGCAAGCGCAAGTCACTTTCGCTCGCGCAACTGAGATTGAAAGAGGAAGCGAATGGCTAAGGCTCCGGTCTCCGAAGAAAGTCTCAAAGACAAATTCGGGCCGCATCTCAACTACCAACCGCCAGGCGGTTGGAGCGACGAATCCGTCCATCCCGCGGAGAAGTTGGTCAAAACCCATTGCTGCTTCTGCGGTCAACAATGCGGAATCCAATTAAAGGTCCGCGACAATCGCGTGATCGGCTTCGAGCCTTGGGAGGAGTTTCCGTTCAACCGCGGCATGCTTTGCCCGAAAGGCGTGAAGCGCTATCTCCAGGGCAATCACCCCGACCGTTTACTCGCTCCGTTGATACGAGCTGAGCAAGGATTTCGTCCGGTGTCATGGGACGAAGCTTTGAACTTCACGGTTAGCCGGATGCGCGAGATCCAGGAAAAGTACGGTAAGGACGCTTTTGCCATCTACGGCGGCGCATCACTCTCGACTGAGAAATCGTATCTGCTCGGCAAATTCGCCCGAGTGGCGCTAGGCACTCGGCACATCGATTACAACGGGCGGTTGTGTATGGTCTCCGCCGGAACCGCTTACAAACTCGCCTTCGGTATTGATCGCAGCACGATTCCATGGAGCGAGATCCCTAAAGCGGAGATATTGTTCGTAATTGGAGCGAACATCGGAGAATGCGCTCCCATCACGACCGACTACGTCTGGCGATGCCGTGACAACGGCGGAAAACTGATCGTCGCCGATCCTCGGATGACTCCCATCACACGGAACGCCGATCTTTATCTGCCATTGCGTCCCGGCACCGATCTTGCACTCCTGATGGGAATGCTGCACGTCATCTTGCGTGACGGGTTGGAAGATCGAGAATTCATCAGTCAGTACACCACTGGATTTGAGGCCGTGGCTGAATCCGCCAGGCAGTGGGATCTTCGCAAGGTAGCTGACATGACCGGCGTGCCGCCCGAATCGATCGAGAAAGCCGCGCGCTGGATTGGCAAATCGAAGCGCGCCATCATGATGCACGCTCGGGGACTGGAGCATCAGTCTAAGGGTGTAGAAAACTGTCTCGCGGTATTAAACATCGCTCTTGCCACGGGAAACATTGGCCGCGACGGCGCAGGTCCCACGATGATTACCGGCCAGGGAAACGGCCAGGGTGGACGCGAGCATGGGCAGAAGTGCGACCAACTTCCCGGTCAGCGTTCCCTCGCCGATCCTGCTGCCCGCGACTATATAGCCGGCGTCTGGGGCATCAAGCCCGAAGAACTGCCCCAGCCGGGCTACACCGCGCAAGAAATCATGAACGCCATCCACAGCGGCGAAATTAGAGGGCTGCTCTCGCTGTGTTTCAATCCGCTCGTTTCACTTCCCGACGCGAACTTCACCCGCGAAGCACTGTCAAAACTGGAATACTTCGGGGTGGTCGATTTCTTTCTGTCCGAAACCGCCCATCACGCCGACGTGGTTATGGCCGGCAGTCTCCATGAGGAAGAGGATGGGCTTGGTTGCAGCGCCGAAGGGCGCGTCATTCACTGGAAGAACAGCATCGATCCACCGGGCGATGCGAGACGAGACTCCGACATCATCATCGATTTGGCGCACCGGCTTGGTCGCGGGCAGTTCTTTCCATTCAAGAATCCCGCTGACATTTTCGAGGAGCTGCGACTCGCGTCGCGGGGAGGCGTGGCAGACTACTACGGCATTACCTACGAGAGAGTGGATCAGCAGATGGGTATTTTCTGGCCCTGCCCATCGCTCGACCACCCTGGCACCCCGCGCCTATTCGTCGATAAGAAGTTTTACACCCAAGATGGAAAAGCACATTTCAACGTCACAGAGTGGCGTCCCAGCGGCGATCCGATTAATGATGAATATCCCTTGTTCCTCACCACCGGGCGAGTGGTCAGCCAATATCTCTCGGGAACGCAAACCCGCCGTATCGGCGCGCTAGTGGACCAGAGCCCTGAACCTCGGGCAGAAATTCATCCCCGTCTGGCTGAACAGCATGGCATCAAAGACGGCGACTGGATCACGGTGACGACTCGGCGCGACGATCTAACGATTCGCGTCATGGTAGTCAAAACCATTCGGCCCGACACCGTCTTCATTCCTTATCACTGGGCGGGCACTCGCAGTGCAAATCGGTTGACTCATCGGACGCTCGATCCTCGCAGCAAAATTCCGGAATTCAAGGTTTCTGCATGCCGCATCAGCAAAGCGACGGGACCTGATACGTCTCCCGATGATCGCGCCGCACACAAAAACGGCACGACGCAAGGAGTCGACTAGTGTTTGGATACGAATTCTATGTCGATCCCTCGCGTTGTATCGGTTGTCGCTCGTGTTTGCAAGCGTGCGAGGAATGCGATACCCACCGGGGAAAGTCGATGATCAACTTCGACTTCATCGAGCGGAAAGAGAGCATCCGCTCTGCCGCATACGTTTGCTGGCATTGTGACGAGCCTACGTGCGCTCAGGTCTGTCCCGCGGATGCCATCAAGAAGGGTGAGGATGGAATCGTCCATTCTTCGCTTAAACCCCGCTGTATCGCGTGCAACAACTGCGTATTGGCCTGCCCCTTCGGAATCCCGAAAATGATGATTCCAGAGCAGCAGATGATGAAGTGCGACATGTGCTATGACCGCACTTCCATCGGCAAGAGGCCAATGTGTGCGACCGTCTGTCCAAGTCAAGCACTGTCGTACGTGAGGCCTGAGGAGATCGCCCATCGCCGCGAGAAGCCAACCAATATTTTCTATTTCGGCAGTCAGAAGATCACCACCAAGGTTTACATGATGGCCCCGGCGGAGCGGGAGGCTATCGCCCTCGATGTCGTGGACTACATGTGGGAGGAGAGCCATGGGTTGGTTGCGACGGGACAGTAGCGGGGAAAGAACTAGCGAACCGCTTTGGAAGGAAGAATTCTCGGTTCGCACGGCAGACGAGCGCTATGTCACACGTCGGCAGCTCACCAAATTCCTCGTCCTGACCAGCCTCGGCATGTTCGTGGGCAACGTTTGGATTCTGATTCGATCCGTTTTCTACAAAGCTCCCGTCTACCCGCAAAAACCGGTGGCTCAACGTGGAGAGATTCCGGTTGGGGGAGTGAAGCTTTTCAGCTATCCAACAGAGGAAGACCACTGCATCCTGGTCCGCACCGCTGAGGACGGATACGTAGGCTACAGCCGGAAATGCACTCATCTTTCATGCGCGGTCTATTATTCCGAGGCGGAAAACAGACTTGAATGTCCGTGCCACAAGGGCTTCTTCTCGATCAAGGATGGCGCCGTTCTGCAAGGGCCTCCATCACGTCCATTGCCACGCATTGTTCTCGAAGCGCGCGGCGAACAATTAGTTGCTGTCGAGGTAAAAGGTTAAAAACCATGCCAACTTCAAACGACCGGCCTCCCCAAAATCGTGGCTTGACCGCCATCGCGGGAGCAATGTCTTTGATCGCCGTTCTTCTGATCGTGCAAATCTGGTTATTGAGCGCTGCTCTGGAATCCTTCCTGGGCGGAAACCGTCATACCGCACTGCCAGCCGCGATCTTTTCAGGTGTGATGTTCTTGATTTGCCTGGGCCTCTATGCCTTTGTCGATCGCGTCGACTCGGAGGTTCGCGGTTCTGGCAACGGTCGTTAACTCCATTCTTTCGTGTTTCTTAATGTTTCCAGCCTGAAATTTCCCTCCCGTGACATTAGTCACATGCGAACTCCGTCAGCTCTGTCAGGCTTGTTGTCAGGGGTTGCCGCAGGGAGGGTGCAAGAAGCGCTAAATGCAAACCACCGAACATAAAATCGAGACAGAAGAGAGTCGGAGCAGCGAATACCTTTCCTTCTCACAGCGCGAGAGATTGGCTCCCGCGCTGCTAGCATCGGCTCGATGAGCCCACCAGGTATCCCTTAGCATGGTTGCCTCCCGGCAGAGCCCGCTTCCGTTTCACCCGGCGAGGTCATTGTAGCTGCGGTAGAAGAGTGTGCAAATCTTAAAGACGACGTCTGTTGCCGGCGAAGTTGTCGCTGCCTACGAGCTTGTTCTAACTTGCGATCGCGAGCCGTCGTGGATCTCGGCCTCGTCGTCCGGCTAGCCTGTCCTGCGGCGTCACATAGCCGATCGCGCTGTGCAGTCGCACCTGTGTTGTAGTGATCGACGTAGTTTTGAATCAAGCGGCGCGCATCGTCCAGCGTCAAGCGGAGTAAGCGGCCGGATACACTCCCGTTTGAGCGACTTGATGCCAGCGTTCGATCTTCCCGTTCGCCTGCGGGTAGAACGGCGAGGTGCGCACGTGCGTCATGCCCGAGATGCGGATGAACTCCTTGAAGTCCCGCGCGATAAACTGCGGTCCGTTGTCGGAGATGATCCGCGGCTTAGCCCCGGGGTACTTCTCCTTGGCTCGTTCCAGAATCATCTCAATGTCCGCTTCCTTCATCGACTCGCGCAGATCCCAATGCACCATAAAACGGCTGCATCCATCCAGCACGCTGCACAGGTAATAGAACGTGCCCGACAGGTTGATATAGGAAACATCGACGTGCCAGTGCTGGTGCGGCGCGAGCGGCTGTTCGAAGCCGGTGCCCTTGCGTGACGGCTTCGCTTTCCAGCGCGACAGCAGTCCCGCTTGTTTCAGCACGCGCCATACGCTCGCCGGACTCACCGCCACCACATCGTGATCTAACATCATGAACGTCAGTCGGCGATAGCCTTCCAACGGATCTTCAGATGGAAAATCGACGATCGCTTCCTTCTCCCACGGCTCCAACCAGAGTCTCGGGTATCCAAGCGTTGTGCTCATTGACGCGTCCATAGCGCTGCCGCCAGTCGTAGAACTTGCTTCACAGTAACGCCCAGCCACAGATCTTCGCGAGAATCCAAAAAGGGGTAAGCTCCCGTGTGGGGCTCGATATTGTCATCGGTGCCACGAAGAGTGTGGGGTGATTGTGAATGCGTATATCCTGCGTGACATAGCGAGCGAGTCAAGCGCAGACGATTCTTTGCGAGTGGTTAGGGAAGAGACATAGGATATCTGAATTATCTGGGAAAACTTTTTGGGGGAAGCCGGTGATGCCAGTACAAATTGGAGCTCAGGCGCACAACTTCTCCGATCCCACTGGCCTTCTGTCGGACTGTCACCGTCGCATTGAAATGTTCCTTCGAGTTCTTGAAGGAGTTGCGTCGGTCATTGATCGCCCAATGACCGAGGAGACCCCCGCTGCGCTTGAGTCCGCGTTGCGCTACTTCCGAGAGGCTGGCCCTAAGCATACTGCGGATGAAGAAGAGTCCCTATTCCCGCGTCTACGTCAGATGCGTCTTCCCGAGGTAGAAACCGCGATTGAGAGGCTTGCGCCTCTCGAACACGACCATCTCGTGGCCGGATCTTTGCACGCAGAGGTGCAAGAGTTGGGACGGCGATACCTCGCAGCGGGAAGTTTGGAATCCACAGATGTCGAAGCGTTCCGAAAAGCAATTGCCAGTCTTGTCTCCCTATACAAGCAGCACATCAGTGTCGAGGACGCCTTAGTATTTCCTCTGGCAGCGCGACTCTTGTCCTCAGCTGAGAAGGCGGCAATTGCAGACGAGATGGCTGCTCGCCGCAACCTCGCGATTTTTACGTCGCTGGTCACAGAAACTCCTATCTAGTGGTCGTGATCACACAACGGCCCATTCACCAGCTCTGTAAGTTCCTGCTCTCATTAGTTAGGAGGTCCGAGGTATTTCGTTAAACGGTCGACGCCAAGCCCTTATGGGCTGCGCTCTACCAAGCGATAAGTCATTGATGCTTTGGAGGTTACCGATATGAAAATCTTAGGATTGCGGCTCAATTTGAGAGAATGTTTGACATTAGGAATGACAGGCAAGCAATTGAAAATATTGGATTTGTGGTGGCCAGGGAGGGAGTTGAACCCCCGACGCCAGCCTTTTCAGGGCTGCGCTCTACCACCTGAGCTACCTGGCCACGCTTCGAGGCCCGCTGGTTGCCGCGGGCTGCGAGGATCGTTCGCTTCACGCCGATTGTTGCGGGATTCCGAACCGAATGACACAGCTCTCTGCCGAACGCGTGCGGCGGAACGCTCTTGATTATAGCAATGGCCGCGACTTCCCTCAACGGCGCCAATTCTGTGCAGAATTGGTTCATCGCGGAAGAGGAAATCATCGCCTTCGGGTACTGGGCCAGTGGAGGCTAACCCGGTACCCGTTACGTATCAAACGCAACTATGTTTATTGTCCGCCGACCGAAGAGCCGTGCTGTCCCAGCCACGACGCCAGTTGCGGCTCCTGCTGCGATTTCAGGTCAACACAGTTATTGATGCGCTCGATTGATTGCCGGTAAGTTCGCTCCGCCGATTCGATCTTGTGCGCGGAGTAAAACTCCACCACCTGGTCGCGCATGCGAGCGTCGCAAAAAGAACTGGTCGAACCCACAACCTGGCCGCTGGCGAAGGGTCCGCCAACTTTCTCCACCGCATCCCAGTGCGCCAGCACGAAGTTCCATGCCAGCTTCTCGCCTTCAGGATTCTGCATCACGCTCGTAATCACTCCCAGAGCATCTTGCGAGCGCACGTCCGGCGAGATGGCATAGTCCAGCGTCCGCTGTAAAAGCTTCTGGTCGTTGAACTGAGGCAGCGTGAACAAGTCCATGTAGTAATCTTCGGGGGATTTCGGGTTTTTCATCGCGGTAATCAGGCGGTTATAGAAATCTTCTCCGCCATTCAAGGCTGCCAGCGCCATGGCTCCGCGCGCTATCTGCCGGTCTACAGAAGACGGATCGTCCAGCGCCTTGTCTGCGAGCTTGCGGGCTTGCGCCAGCACCTCAGGATCGCGCGCATCGTACCCCAATGCGTTGAACAAACGCGAACGCAGCGTTCTCTGTTCGTCACTCTCGCCTGGCTTGGATTCCCAGCCTACATCTTTCAACATGGGCGTCAGGTATCCGCGCATCCAAATCCGGAAGGCCTCGCGGTCATTCTCTGTCACCAGATAACGGCCAATGAAATTGAGCCGCCCAAAAACGTCATCCATCACCGCGCGGTTGCGATCGCCTCCCAGGCCCTGGGCAAGCGCAAGGTAGTCGCCGACCGGCTCGCGCCCCACCCGCACCGAGGCCCAGATGTCTGACTGCAAAGCAATTCGCTCCGCGGGCGTAAGCTTGTTCTCAGCATCGTTCGCGAGGGCTCGCACCGCATCCGGCTCGTAGCCAGCTCGGTAATAGCCTGTGGCGCCCGCGTTCGCCAGAACCCACGTCGAGCAGCCTGACAGCGTGAACGTCGCTTCCTTTTTGGCGAGCAGTTCGCACGTCTGTGCCCCGGTCGAAGCCTTCAGGCACATAGGAACTTGCCAAAGCTCATCGTTCGGTGCCTGGAACTTCTCCCGGTCGTAGTAGTAGCGCCGCTGATCCAGAGTTACAGTTGTCGAACCCCCCGAACACTGTGACTTCACGTTGATGATGGGAACCCCCGCCTGCTTCACAAAAGTGGGCATGATCTGGTCGACAGGCTTCTTGGAGGTCTTGGCCTGCGCCTCCCAGAAGTCCTGAGCGGTCGCATTCGCATATTCATGTTTATGGATATATGCGTTGACGCCAGCGCGAAAAGTTTTCTCACCCAAATAGGCTTCGAGCATGCTCAGCACCGACGCTGCTTTACCGTAGGCGATCCCGTCAAACAGTTCCTGAATCTGCGCCGGAGTCTCGGCGGCCTGGTGGATCGGACGCGTATTCGCCAGCGAATCCGTGTTCAGCGTGAAGCCGGTGTTGCTCACATCGTCCAGGTTGAAATTCCATTCCGGCTTCCAAGCCTGGATAGGTTTGCTTGACATCCATGTGGCGAATCCCTCGTTGAGCCAAATGTCGTCCCACCATTTCATCGTTACCAGATCGCCGAACCACTGGTGAGCCATCTCGTGGGCAATCACCGACGCGATGGTCTTCTTCAGATCGACGGAGCCTTGCTTTTCATCGATCTGCAGCAGAACTTCGCGGAAGGTAATGCAGCCGGTATTCTCCATTGCGCCCGCGGAAAAATCCGGCAGGCCGACCAGATCGAGTTTCCCGTAGGGGTACTTAACATCGAAATATTTATCGTAGTAGCTGAGAACGTGCTCGGCCGTCTCCAGGGCAAACTTCCCCATCTCTTTCTTGCCGGGCGTGCTATAGACGCGAATTGGAATGCCGTCGGTCTCGCCCTCGATGTATTCAAAGTTGCCCACCACCAGCGCCGCCAGATACGAAGACATTTTCGGCGTGGTGGCAAATCGGACGGTGTGTTTATCACCGGGTCCGGGCGTGTCAGAGACGATCTTGGAGTTCGAAATGGCCACCTGGCCCTTATCGGCAACGGTAGAGATGTCGAACGTGGCTTTATACCCAGGCTCGTCAAACGACGGGAAGGCACGGCGCGCATCCGTGGACTCAAACTGTGTGGCGGCGTACTTGCGGCCTCCATCGTCCTTGCCTAAATAGAAGCCGCGCATCTCACCGTTAAGCGTGCCGGTGTAAATAATGTGTACGGTTGCAGGTCCAACCGGAAGTTGCTTCTCAACCGCCAACACGGCGCGCTCTTTATCCTTGTCCAGCGTGACCTTCGCACGTTGCGTGCTCCCTCCGCTGCTGATCGAGACCTCACGGAAGAAGATATCGGCTGCATTGAGCGTGATTTCCGGGGTCGGATTTAATACCCGGATGGAAATCGTTTCATCACCCTCGAAGGTGGCCTTGTCGAGGTCGGGCGTGAAAAAGAGTTTGTAGTTCTCCGGAACGGCCACCTCGGGCAGCCGCTGGGCTGCAGCCAGGGTGAATGTTGTCAACGCAAAAGCAAGCACCGCAAGCATTCGCTTCATAGGTTTCCTCGGGAGACGTGAATTCGTTTCGCAACCGAACCAATATCAGGGCCGTTCGACTAAACAGATTTCAACAAGATGCACTTCGGTCTTGACTTCTATACGGAAGGCTCACCTCAAAAGTTCACTGCCCGATGGGCCATCACACCGTTCATCACCGTCATCGAGCACCGGTTGGCTCCAAACCAGTAAGGAATCTCGCGGTAATCTTCGGCCGCAAATACCGCCAAATCAGCATCTTTTCCGGGCTCGATGGTTCCTTTCCGATCCGCAACGCGCAGCGCCCAAGCCCCATTAATCGTTGCGGCGACAATAGCCTCCGCAGGCGACATCTTCATATGCGTGCAGGCCAGCGACATCGCCATCGGCATACTCAATGTCGGCGAAGTGCCGGGGTTATAGTCCGTCGCCAGTGCTACCGGTACGCCCGCGTCAATCAACTTGCGAGCATTTGGATATTCCTTCAACCCCAGAAAATAATTCGCCCCCGGCACCAGCGTGGCGACCGTGTCGTGCCTGGCCAACTCCACTATGTCGTCTTCGCTCACGTGATCCATGTGATCGAACGACGCCGGATTGAAGCACAAAAACGGCCGCAGCGCCGTCTCAGAAAGCTGGCCCACATGCGCCCGCACGCTGAGACCGTGCTGCACGGCAGCTTCAAAAATCTGCGCTGTCTCTGTTGGCGTAAACGCACCGTGATCGCAGAAAACATCGACGAACTGCGCGACCTTCCGCTTTGCCGCCTGCGGAATCATCTCTTTACAGACGAGTTGAACGTATTTTGGTGAGCGACCCTGAAATTCTTTTGGGACGACGTGCGCTCCGAGCAGCGTGGAAATGACGGTCCCCGGCCAGCGGGAGGCGGCCTCGCGGATTGCTTCCAGCGACTTCAGTTCCGAGTCAACCGTCAGCCCGTAGCCAGACTTGGCCTCAACGGTAGTCGTACCGTGCGCGGCCATGTCGCGCAGCACAGCGAGAACCTTCCCGGCGAGAACTGACTTCCGCGCTGTGCGGACGCCTTCCAGGCTCGACCGGATGCCGCCGCCGGCCGCGGCGATCTCTTCATAAGAAGCGCCTTCGGTGCGCTTCTCGAAATCCACTAGCCGTGGGCTAATGAAGACAGGATGGGTATGGGAATCGACGAAGCCGGGCAGGACAACTTTGCCGGCGCAGTCGATCTCGATGACCTTCTTGCGATTTTTTTTCAGCCAGGGATCGAGGAGCGCGTCTTTAGTTGTGCCGACGGAGACGATCTTGCCGCCGAGGCAGAGCACGGCGCCGCCTTCGATGATGCCGAGTTGTTTAAGGTCGGGACCACGACGTGGGCCAGGGTTCCCGGAAGCGGACCGCAGCGTAAGCAGTTGGCTGATGTTGGCCAAGATTAGTGCCTTATGCACTCGGCCTCCGCAAGCAAAACACCCACCACGGAGGCACGGAGACACGGAGGTTATTTGGCATCATAGAACCCGGCGCATGATTCCCCGGTGGAGAACCGATACGTTGAAATTGATAAGAAGGCCTACGCGCTTGCCAGTGAGTCTTAGATAAGTGAGTAACTGGGCTTCATGCACGCTGAGCAGCCGTTCGACGGCTTTCAATTCCACGACGACTTCATCAGCCACGACGAGGTCGATTCGGTGCTTTCCGCCTGTCTCGCGCCCTTTGTAAACCACGGGCAACTCGATTTGGCACTTGAAAGGGACACCACGAAGACGTAGCTCTTCGCACATGCACTCTTCGTAAACTGATTCGAGAAGTCCCGGCCCCAGCTGACGGTGGACCTCGATCGCAGCACCAATGATGGCCTCGGTCAAAGGTTCCGACAAAAGTCCGGAAGCACTCCGTGCCTCCGTGTCTCCGTGGTGGGTGTTCATTTCTCTTCCAGCGGCACATTCACACCGTTCTTCGTCGCAAACTCCCTCGCTTCGTCGTAACCCGCGTCCGCGTGGCGGATGATGCCCATCCCTGGATCGGCCGTTAGCACGCGCTCGATGCGCTTAGCCATCGCATCTGTGCCGTCGGCAACCGTGACCTGGCCCGCATGCAGCGAGTATCCGATGCCCACGCCGCCGCCGTTGTGAATCGACACCCACGACGCGCCCGCTGCCGTGTTCAGCAACGCATTCAGCAGAGGCCAGTCGGCGACCGCGTCGGAGCCATCTTTCATGCTCTCGGTCTCGCGAAACGGAGACGCCACCGAGCCGCAGTCGAGATGATCGCGGCCAATCACGATTGGCGCCTTGATCTTCCCTTTCTTCACTAGATCGTTTATGGCGAGCCCGAATTGCGCGCGCTCGCCATAGCCCAGCCAGCAGATGCGCGCCGGCAGTCCCTGGAACTTGATGCGCTTGCGCGCCAGATCAATCCAGCGGCGCAGAATGCGGTTCTCAGGAAATAATTCCAAAACCAGTTCGTCAGTCACATGAATGTCCGACGCCTCACCCGACAGCGCTACCCAGCGAAATGGCCCGCGGCCTTCGCAAAATAGCGGACGAATATACGCGGGCACGAACCCGGGAAAGTCGTAAGCATTCTTCACCCCGCGCTGAAACGCAAACGTTCGGATGTTGTTGCCGTAATCAAACGTCACCGATCCCATCTTCTGCAGCCGCAATATGCCTTCTACATGCGCCGCAATGGCATCGAGCGATTTTTCCTGATAAGCCTTGGGATCTTTTTCCCGTAACTCGACGGCTTCGGCGAGCGTCATGCCATTCGGCACATATCCATTCAGCGGATCGTGCGCCGAAGTCTGATCGGTAAGAATGTCAGGCACCACGCCGCGCTCGGCCAAGTGCGGAATCACATCCGCACAATTCCCCACCAGCCCAACCGAAACGTTTTCTTTTTTGCGCACCGCATTCTTCAAAATGCGCAGGGCTTCGTCGAGCGTGGTGACCATGAAGTCGCAATAGCCTGTCTTCAGCCGCTTCTTGATTCTCTCGGGATCGACGTCAATCCCCAGAAAAGCCGCCCCCGTCATCGTTGCCGCCAGAGGCTGCGCTCCGCCCATTCCGCCCATGCCGCCCGAGACAATCAACTTACCGGCAAGATCGCCGCCGAAATGTTTTTCGCCTGCGGCCGAAAAGGTCTCAAACGTCCCTTGCACAATTCCCTGCGAGCCAATGTAGATCCACGAGCCCGCCGTCATCTGGCCATACATCATCAGCCCGGCGCGCTCCAGTTCGTTGAACTTCTCCCAGTTCGACCAATGGCCGACTAGATTCGAATTGGCGATGAGAACGCGCGGCGCATGATCGTGCGTCTTGAAAACTCCGACCGGCTTACCCGACTGCACCAGCAAGGTCTCGTCGTTCTCGAGCTTCTTCAGAGTCGCAACGATGGCGTGGTATGCAGGCCAATTGCGCGCGGCTCGCCCTGTTCCGCCATAGACAACAAGATCCTGCGGACGCTCGCCGACTTCCTCATCGAGGTTGTTCATAAGCATGCGCATGGCAGCTTCCTGCTGCCAGCCTCTGCAGGTGATGGAGTTGCCGCGCGGCGCGCGAATCGAGGCAGGAGTCTGAAGTTCAGTTTCTACGGGCATAGTACGATCTTACGTCCCGAGCACAATGCGACACAACAAACCGGGAACAACTGGGGAAGTTACTTCATTGGATCCACTAGCTGAGGATTGGCATGCAGCAGTGGAAATTGAATAGAGTGCAAGATATTCTCAAAGGTCTCGGCGTAACGGCTGTAGACCTCCGTGGGGGCCAGTGTTGTAACGCGATAGTGATCGTCACCTACGCTATATATCTCCATGATGGAGGTGTAAGGCACGCCGTTCTCATTCCAGCTTACATTCCAGCGTGTCCCCGTAAGCCCGTCACGTTTTATCGCTTCTTCACGGGCACGCTTATAGTCCTCCCGTTTGGAGAAGAAGGCCTCGATCATCTTCTGGTAGAGTTCCGGCGAACCCTCCATGCGCTCGCGCGTAAGCATAAACATGGCCGCCGTACCGGCTTTGCCGAACATGGCATTTCGCGGCTTGCTGAATGATCCCGGTTCCTCCCGCATAAGCTTCCATTCATCGGGCAGCGAGACGCGCATTCCCATCGCATAACTGTCATAAATATGCGGATCACGCGCACTTGGCGCCGGCGTGACACTGGCCGCAGCCATCTCGGTTCTGACCAGATTGACCGCCTCTTCCGGACTCAGCCATGTGAAGCGGCATTGGGGCTCCTCGGAATGGCAAGTCAACGTGCCGCGTAGCGGAACGCCTGCCCCTGCGGATTCCGGAAGATGAACCGGAAATTTCGCCGCCTGCAGCGACTCCGCAAACTTGGCAAGCGAGGCGTCCCCGGAAACCTGCCGAATCTGCGGAGGCCCTTCCCCAACAAGCAGGACATTAAAATCCCCGGAGCCGCTGATCTCGCCTGCATTTGGCAAGGACACTACACTCATCGCGTTCAGGGAAACCCGGGCGCGTTCAATCTCTTTATCGGAATTGCTGCCCGCAATTTTATCCAGCCTGCGCTTCGCGTCGACAACGTCGTCGGGATCAATTTTAGCTCTGGTGGGTATATCGGCC
Organism: uncultured Acidobacteriaceae bacterium; assembly: GCA_963702775.1. Classification (GTDB taxonomy): domain Bacteria; phylum Acidobacteriota; class Terriglobia; order Terriglobales; family Acidobacteriaceae; genus Sulfotelmatobacter. The sequence continues at coordinate 927,154 of CAVPDX010000004.1, read as the reverse complement.
GAGGCCACGGCCATCGCGTATGTCCTCTTCGCGTCTTCCTTCATGTCCAGTTCGTCATATATCCGACCCAAGTGGTCACCTACCGTAGGATCTTGCCGGAGCGACCACGACGCCGTGATGTACGATCGCGCGTGCGCCTTGTCGCCTCGCAAAGAATAGATCCAACCCCGCGTATCCCAATAAACCGACGTCCAATAGACGTAATTGAGCTGTTCCGCCGTCAGATGATCGAGCGACACACTTTGCAGCCGCGTTTTTTCAATCGCGAGGCATGTCTCGGACCACTTCTCGGCCATATCAAGTTCAATCGTTCGTTTCGCCAGGGCGTAGGCGGCGCTGTTGAAAATGTTTGGCGCCGAGGATGAACTGGTCGCTTGCTGCAACTCCGAAATCCCCTTGGCGCGGTTTCCCAGATCCAGGTCGCATTCGCCTTCTGCCAGCAAGGTCTCAGGATGATTTGGCGTCATCGCTAGGGCTTTTTGCAGCTCCGGCATGGCATCGCTGCATTTCTTCTCATCGCGGAGCATCATGCCGAGATTGCGGTGGGCGTAGTGATCCTCAGGATTGATGACGACCTGCTTGCTGAACTGTGCTGCGGCTTCTTCGTACTTACGCTGCCGCCAGTAGACCTGGCCGAGATTGTTGTATGCATATCTGCTGGCAGGGTCGTTCTGGATCGCAGTCTCGAAAGCGTTGGCCGCGGCATTCAGTTCATTCATGGCCATCAATGCTCGTCCCAGCTCATTCCACGCATTGGAATTCTGCGGAGCCATCGTGGTAGCTCGGCGCAGCAGATTTGCAGCGGTCGCGTAGTCCCCGCGATTGTAGGCTTCACCGGCATCGGAGTATAAGTTCCGAAAGTCCTCCGTGTCGCCATTAGCTGCGGGTGAAGTCCCGCTGGGAGCAGCATTCTGCGGCGGGTTCGCACTAAGGCGGAAATTCACCTGGACGGTCAATTCCACGTCGACGGGGTTTCCCTGGTAGGTGCCTGGCTCGAACTTCCACTGACTCACTGCGTCAATCGCGGCCTGGTCGATATCTTTGTCGACGCTGTTCAGGACGTGTACGCCCGTGGCCGAGCCATCTTTGCTGACGATCAAGCCCAGAGTAACGGTTCCCTGCTTGCGTTTCTGACGCGCCTTGTCCGGATACGCGGGGTTTGTCTTGCTCACGGGACGAGGCGCCGTCGCACACGGGCCAGCGGCGGCATTGTCTTTGCTGCATACCTGCATCGCGGCGATTGCGTCAACGGAGATCGTGCCCTGCGAATAGAGCACGCCGGGCAAAAGCAGCACAGGCACCAGATAGAAGCGGAACATACGCATTTCCAGCCGGTCGCATTATACCTAAAGCGAGAAATGATGCAGGTCGGTGAGGGTTGCAGTACCGATCACCAGGTGTTGTACGCGGTGCCATCGCTCGACATCTGAGTCGAGGCCGAATGCACATCGTCGATGCCGGGATCCTGCTGGTCCGCGCTGAGCAACACGTCTTCCATTTTTGGTTCCCAGTTCGCTTCATGCGTCATCGGATCTTTGGGAATCTCTTTGAGGTAGCCCCCCGAGACCAGATCGTCCAGCGACTCCGGTGCTTTTTGCTTGTCCAGCGTGTACTGCGAGATCAGTTTGCGCAGTTCGAACAGGTCGTTACGCAGGACGGCTTCGCGCGCTCTCACGATCGACTGGGTATAAATGGGGAGCGCAATCGCCAACAGGATCCCCATGATGACCATCACGATCATCATCTCCAGCAAGGTGAAGCCTCGCACTCGAGTAAAGCCCCGCCCCGTTTTTAGCCTTCTCAACATTTACCAATCCTTATTTACCAATCCTTGTACTTTGTGCCGTCCAGCGCCGTACCTTGCGATTTGGTGTAGACATCGAACACGTTCTGCCCGCCCCAGGAGTCGGAATCCAGATCATCCTGCATCGAACGCAAACCCCATTCCGTGGTGCCCGTCATGGGGTCGACGGGAATCTGGCGCAGGAAGCGCAATTTCTTGGTCTGCACATCCACGCCTTTGACCAGGGTTTCCAGATCGGGTGGATAGTTCTGGCTGTCCACCTTGGTCTGAAACAGGCTCTTGTCAGCTGCGTCCTTGTAGCGGTCGATGGCGTCGCGCATCTCCCACAAATCGTTGCGCAGCATGCGCTCCTTTTCCCGCTGGATGGTCAGGCGCGCCAGCGGCACCGCCATGGTCGAGAGAATCACCAGGATGGTGGTGGCGACGAGCAACTCAAGGAGCGTAAACCCCCGGGCGGCGGGCCTCGCACCCGGCGCGCGCTTGAATCCACGTAGCTTCATCTCAAAACCCAATCTCAAAATCGCAATCTTAAAGTCCCAATCCTAAAAGCCTGACCTGAGGCGATCGCCCCGCGCTATTGCACGGTTATCGAGGCCTGCGCTCCGTTCACCGAGATGGGTTGCGAGCCGGGGTCGCGCGCTCCCCCCCGTGTGATGGTCAGCGGAGTCTGTCCGCTGGCCTTCGCCTGAAAAGTCAGCGTGACCACCGTGCCCTGCCCGGAAACTCCGCCCGAACCGGGCGGCCGCGTGGCCGTAATCAGCAAGGTTCCAGTGGCTTCATCCTCGCGGTGCACCAGAGCTACCGCCTGGCCATCCTGAGAAAGGAAGCCGCCGTTTGAAATGTTCACCAACTGCAGTTTCGACATGTCGTAATTTAACTGTACGGGCACGGAATATACGTTCTGCGCTCCGGAAATAAGGAGGTTCACGACAAAGGTGTTGCCCTTTACCGCGGTGATCTGCGCAGGATCAAACAAGAGGTTCGCAGCCGGAGCGGGACTGGCTGCCGGGTTCGGGGCTTGAGTGGTCGGCGGCTGCGTCGCGGGTGCCACGCCGGACCGGCGCCTGAACCGCAGGCGCAACCGGCGCCGTCACGCGGGCGACATGCCGCAGTTCGATGGCATTCGCGGTCCCGATATCGATGGGGCGCTGGTTCTGCGCGTCGAGCATGGCGGCCCGGATGATGTGCGGAGTGATGACAAACACTGTCTCGTCTTGCGCTTTGTCCTGCGTGGTCTGCCCAAAGAGGTATTTTAAGATTGGTATTTGCGCCAACCCAGGGATGCCGCTCAGCGACCTGGTTTGGGAATCGTCAAAGATTCCGCCAATCAGGCTCGACTCCCCGTCCGCCAGACGGATTTCGTGCTCGATTTTTTTCTGCCCGATGATGGGCTGGCTGATGCCGCCGATGCTCGACTGCCCCACCACCGAGGAGATTTCCATGACGATCTTCAGGGTCACTTCCCGGTCGGCATGCACGTGCGGAGTAACGTCGATGTTCACGCCCACATCCAGGTATTGAAACTGAGTGTTGACCAGCGGGTTGATGCCCACGCCGCCGATTCCGGGCTGGAACGATCCCGTGGCCACCGGCACGCGTTCGCCGATCTTAAGGGTCGCCTTCTGATTGTCGAGCGCCCGAACCTGGGGATTCTGCAACATCTTTGTGTCGCTGTCACCCATCACGGCCGACAGGTTGGCGGAACCGATCGACACCTGAAAATCGGTGGCGTTCAGGTTGCCCAGGGTGTTCAACTCCAGCCCCGTGCTACCTGTCGATGGAGTAGTAGTCCCCGTCCCTGTGGTAGTGCCAGTGGTGGTGTTATTGATGTTGCTCTGAAGAGTAACCGTGGCGCTGGACGGAGGGCTGAATCCCAAGGTGCGCGATCTGTCTTTGCTCACCTGCAAGACCGCGATATCGACCAATACTTCCGGACGCGCCTTATCCAGGTCGTCCACCAGTTTTTCGGCCAGCGCGATCTGGTCCGGTGTGCCCCGCACCACCAGCGCATTCTGCGAGAGCAATTGCTGCACCCGTTGCACGTCGAGCACGGCGCGGATCGCATTCACTACATCCTGCAACTCGGTGGGAGCGGATAGATTCGAAAGATAGAAAGTCTTGAGGACGCTCTGCTCCAATTCCTTGCGCTTCTGTGGGGTGTCCTGCGCCACGAAGATGGTATTACTCGTGACCGGCCGCCAGAAAGTCTTCGATTCCAGCGCCGTGATATGCAGCGCGTCCTCCAGCGTAACCCCATTTAGTTCGACTTTGATTCGGCGCGAAGTATAGTCGTAATCGAACAAAACGTTGATCCCGGCCAACTGCCCGATAGTCTGATAAATCACTTTGGAATCTTCGGTGAGCTTCACGGTGATGGGGACGGTGGAGATGGGAGCCAACTCTACGGGACCGGAAGCATCCCTGATCCTTCGCTCCAGGCTGCTGGGAGGACCCGCCGCCGGGCGTCGGAGGATTGACGGCGTCCTCGATCATTTTCTGCGTGCGCTTCATCTCCTGCTGCGCGGCGAAAAGCGAGGGGTCAATCACCGTTGCCTTTTGGAATTCGGCCAGAGCCTCCTGCAGTTTGCCCTGGTCCCGCAGCAACACTCCGTGATGGACCACGGTCGCGGCCGCCTTGAAACGCATGCGCTCGAACGAGGCCTTGTAGCGCAAATCCTTTGGCTTCAGGTCGTAGGCTTGTTTGTAGAACTCGTAAGCGGCCTCGTATTTCTCGCGCGCCTCGGCGTCCTGGCCCTTGTTATAGCTATTCTTGGCCTTATCGGCGATGGCAGGAAGAATGGCAACCACGACCAGCAGCACTACCGCTGCGGGCATCAGACGTCTCATTCGTCAGTCCTCATCTACAAAGTTTTTCGCCGGACAAGCAGTCTCCACCCCGAAGGCCAGCGAAACTGGGATTCACTTGACGCAATATTTGAAAAAAGTGCGCTTTTGCTGCGATTATAGCATCGCGTTTCGCGTCTCCCCATGTGATTGCATGCACGGGAGTTACACTCTTTAGTCGTAGTCCCAGTGGGGAAGGTCGGCTCCCGGCTTCCGGGATCCGGCCTCCGGTTCCCACTCTCAGCTTTCCGCTTCCCCGACTCCGGAAGGCGGACGCCGGAAGCCGCTTTTCGCCGCCGCCGCGCTTCGCTGCTAAGATGAAGCCGAAGCCACAGGATGCCTCGCCAGTCCACACACGAAACCAAGCCGAGTGCGGAGAAATCTCCGCGCCGCGAACCTACGGCCAGCGGCCAACGAGATGCCGCCGTTAATAGGATCGCTTCACATAACTACTTCTTGCTGGAAAAATTTGAGTGCGGGGTGGTTCTTACCGGAACCGAGGCCAAATCGGTCCGCGGAGGCCTGGCCAACCTCAAAGATTCCTACGGCTTGGTCAAAGACGGCGAACTCTGGCTGCTCAACGCCCACATCGGCCCCTACGAGCACGGGAATATCCACAACCACGCCCCCCTGCGCACCCGCAAGCTGCTCATGCACAAAGAAGAAATCCGCAAGCTGATCGGTAAAACGCAACAAAAAGGTCTGACGTTAATTCCAGTCCGCATGTACTTCAAGAACGGCAAAGTAAAAGTTGAACTAGCCCTGGCCAAAGGCAAGCAGCTCTGGGATAAACGCGAAACCGAGAGAAGGCGCACCGCCGACAAGGAGGCCCGAGAAGCCATCCGAAGCCGGAAGAGGTAGCGCGTTAGAGGTAGCTCCAGCGGGAACGCCGGAGCTACAAGTGCGACCATGACGAACGAGCACTCGAAGGTTCAACCATCAAAACCGCAAACCTCAAATCCGACATGCCGCAGGTCCACGAAGCCCTGCAGCGCCTGGAGCGCGAACTAGCCATCGCGCACCAAGAGAAAGCGAAGCTGTTGAAGGTCGTCCACGGGTATGGATCAACCGGTGAAGGCGGCGACATTCGCATCGCTGTGCAAAAGCGCTTATTAGAGATAGAGCAGAGCGGACGGATTCGCGGCTGTATTTTCGGCGAGAACTGGTCGAAGTCCGACGAGGCGGCCTGGAAACTTCTGCAATCGCATCCCGAACTCAAGAACGATTCCGACCTCGGCCGCAGCAATCGCGGAATCACGATCGTAGTGCTCTAGCGATCGGACATCGGCTTCCGGTTCCCGCCTTCCGGAGGCCGGACGCCGGAAACCGCTTTCGTTGCTAAGAAGCCTGCGTCCCCGTCGGCGGCTCAGGAACCACCGGCGCCACCACGGCTACGGCAGCGACGGACTCGACTACCGCGATCGGTTGCACCATATTCTGCAAGTAGTAACTCACGGCGACGCCGCGCTGCCAGAAACGTGGAATCAACAGCAACAGCAGGGTTAACTGGCTGACGAAGATCGCCCCCAACAAGCTGGCGGGCGGTACATACTTCATCCACACCCAGATGCCTGCCAACAGCACAATCGCCGCCAAAATCGCGGCTACTACATAACTTGCCAGCAGCGGCCACAAGCCGCGCCAGGTATGCCGGAAGGCCGCGGCAATCGACTTTCGCACCGCCCGCTGATCGCTCAGAACCACGTCCGCCTGCGCCAGATCGAACCAGATGCGAAGCACGCTCATCACCAGGAAAATGACGAACAAACCCCCAAACCTAACGTAGACCGGCAGCAACTCATTCGTGCTCTCGTCCGCCGCCTTCATCAGAGCGCCGCGAATGGCGAACAGCACTCCGGCTACGATTCCCATGACGATTCCCGCCACGATCAGCAGCCGGATAAACCGCCACAGGTTTCGGCCGCAAGCGCGAAAGAAATCCTCGCGGGGCAGTCGGTAAGTTGAGGCATAGCCTTGCAGCACTCCCGGCAAAAACAGCGCAGTCGCGACGAAGAAGAGCACGGCAAAATAAATAGCGGGCATCGTGGATGCCATCATCGGGCCAAACTCGGGCCGCGCAAACATCTCGGCGAGCACACCGAGGTCAAAGCCGTGCACGAGGCGGCCCGCGAGCAGGCTGTGATCCAAAATCCCGTGCGCCTGATTACGGAACGCGGAAGTGCCATACTCCGCCAGCACCAGGTTCAGCAAATAGAACCAGAAAATGTAGCGCTTATTGCGCCCAATCATGCCAGCCGCGGTGGTAAGCAGCCCTCTTTTTTCTGTGTCTTCGGATAACAATCTCTGCATAGATTCCTCTCTACACCGCCCACCACGCCAGCGCCTGGCCCAACCACTGAGTCACAAAACGCCAGTAATTCGTCACTTTGTGCGCGGCCTTGCCGTTAGGTTCGGCGGTGTAGCTGTTATTGAAGTCGTTGCGGTCAATCTGGATCTTGTGGTCGGGATCAATCTCCGCCGACGCGAGTTTCGTTTTCTTCTCGTACGGGCCGAACCGGGTCCACCGGCTCACTCCGTCCCAGTGCTCGCGAATTGTGTCGCCGTTCTCGAACTTGATCTCCACATCCACCGGCATCACGAAATCTTCCTTGCGTTGCAACCAGACGTAGGAGCGGTAGACGGTATTCTTGTCATCCTTGCTCGCGCCTTTTTTCTGTTCCTCGTACCAGTTCACGGGAAGAGATTCGATCCGCAGCACTTTGTAATCCATCACCGGCGTGCCGTAGATGGCCTGGTTGAAGTACCAGCGCAGGTCCCGGCCCGACACTTCCTCGATCGTCTTGAGGAAGTCTTCCTTGGTGGGATGGGTGAAGCGATACTTCATGAAGTAGACGTGCATTGCCTTGGCCATCGTGTCTTCCCCGATGATGCTTTCCAGGGTCAGCAGCACGCTCGCCGTCTTGCCGTACGTAATGCCGGCGTAAGTGTTGGAGCTGTAATAGTCGTAGGCGTTCTTCGCAATGGCATCGAAATCGGGTTGGGCGACATACCCCAGCCGTTGATTCGCGCGCTCGCTCAGAGCTGGCTCCGGCCATATTCAGAATGGAGGTGTCCTTGCCGAGAATGGAATCCAGCACCTTCACTTCCGAGTAACTGTTGATGCCTTCGTCCATCCAGGCATCTTCAAATTCATTGGTCGCAACCATCCCGTACCAGTACTGGTGCCCGAACTCGTGCTCAACCACAAGCTCAGGAAGGTGCACGCCCTCGGGCATAAACCAACTTGTGTCGCCGGTAATGAACGTCGGATATTCCATGCCGCCCGCAGCCGAACCCGCTCGGGATCGACTAGCGTGATCGTCTTGTAGGGATAAGGCCCATACCATCGTTCGAAGTGCTCCAGCGACTCCTGCAGAATTTTTTCATGCCGATCCACCTGGCTCCAGTGCGCGGGCTGCATGAGAATGCGCATTTGCACCGGCCCCATCTGCGCCTGGTATACGGCTTCTCTTGACTTTGTAGCGCGGGCAGGCTGTCCAGGCGAAGTCGTGAATGTCATCGCCGTGATAAATCACCGTTTTGGTGCCGTCAGGATTGCTGGCTTCGCTGACCTTCACTCCGCTGGCGCCGACGATCTCGTTCTGCGGCACGGTCAACTTGACGTCGATACACGCCGAAGTCGGCGAAGAACTCGGTCGTGTTGTGATACTGGTGGCAATTCCAGGCTCCGTGCCACCACACGCCAACTTTCGGAAACCATTGTCCGCCGAGCACGAAATCGTGGTTATATCCGGAGCGCGCCTGGGTCTCCGGAAACTTCGTCTGAAACGCGATCTTGAACTGTCACATACTCGCCCGGAGCAATGGGCCTGGGCACGGCAGGTCGATGACGGTCTTGTCGTCTTTGTTGCCGTCATCCGGGAGCGATATAGTGCAACTGCGCAGTCAAGTCGCCCTGTCCCACCACTTCAAGGTTCTTGATCTCCTCCGACCCGTAATTCTTGTCTTCCCACTTCTCGTAGGTCTGGTCGCGGCTGCCCATGAGCTTGGCCTCGGTCACCCACGTGGCCTTCGGCTGAAACGCGTTCTGATAAAGATGGAACGGAAAATGGTCGAGCGCCTGCCCCGTCACATTGTGGTAAGTAAGCACCTCGGTGGCATCGACCACATGCTTGACGGCGTCATACTTCGCGTCGATTTCGTAGTGCACGATGCGCTCCGACATGGGCTTGTCGGAGTTGATGGCCAGAACCGTATCGGGGATCGCCGGTGCTCCCTGGCTGCTGGGGGCCTTGGGAACGGCAGCCTGTTTAGTGGCTGGAGCGGCCGCTGCCTGCGGAGCCGCCTTCGCCGTATGTTGCATCACGGCCAGGGAGAGCCCGACTACCGAAACCGCCGGTAAAAACAAAATCATCCACCGGATCTTCATGAACAAACCTCTCTTCCCTACGGGATGGAATCATACCCCAGGCAGTCGAACGCCGTCATCCAGCGGAGCCCGCCGAAGAGGGATACGGAGTCTGCCAGTAGTAAGTTCCCGTGAATCATCTTGCACGTCGCCGGGCACGATTTTTGCGTTAACGAACTTTGCAAGACTCAACAAAACTCTGCGACGACAGCACTTCGAGCGGAATATACTAGTCGGCTGGCTGCACCGGACTCCCGACAGAGCCTGGCCGCCCCACTACCAGGCCAATCGCTGACCCCGGAATGCAATCCAGCAGGGGGAAGCCATGAAAGCCGCTCTCGTTGTCATTGTCATCCTTTTCGCAACCTGTGCATTCGCTCAGGATCAAACTGCCATCGCCAGCGTGGAAGCCGTCTGCGGCCCGAAAGAAGTTCAATTCGATACCGAGACCGTACAGAATCGGCCACTCGCTCAACCCGAGGCCGGCAAGAGTTTGGTCTACGTGATAGAAGTCTTCGACAAGGTAGTCGGCGAACTGAGCCACCCGACCCTGCGCGTAGGGCTCGATGGCAAGTGGGTCGGCGCCGACAAGGGTAACTCCTATTTGTCCGTCTCGGTCGATCCTGGCGAGCACCATCTGTGCGCAAGGTGGCAGTCGCACTGGAAGCGATTTTCCAATGAAGCCGCGTTCGCTGGTTTCACGGCTGACCCCGGGAAGATCTACTATTTCCGCGCGCGAATTGCAGAGATAGGCGGATCGGGCGGCGCCTCAAACTTCGCGCTCGACCTCGAAGCTCTGAACCCGGACGAAGGGAAATACCTGGCCGCTTCGTCTGCCCTGAGCGTCGCGCATCCGAAGAAATAGGACTTGCAGCGCTCACCAGTGAGCGGCTGGTTCGTCGAAGCAAACGGGAGGGTTTACCATGGGTCGCGCCACTTTACTCCTTCTGCTTGCCACCTCGTTCTCCGTCGCTCAGGATCATCAGGCCGCTCTCAACCAGCACGGCGACAAGATTATGGGCTTCTCACATGAAAAGACAGCCCACCACTTTGTTCTCACATCGGACGGCGGCCTGATCGAAGTCCGCGCCAACGACATTAAGGACGCCGCCAGCCTCGGCCAGATTCGCAGCCACTTTCAGCACATCGTGCGCATGTTCTCTGAGGGTAACTTCAACGCTCCCATGCTGGTGCACAGCCAAGGTGTCCCCGGCACGGCGATCATGACGCGCCTGAAGAGCGACCTTCATTGGGATCTGCAGGAGATGCCGCGCGGCGCTCGCATCACAATTACCGCCGACGACAAGGAAGCCCTCGACGCTGTCCACGACTTCCTGCGCTTCCAGATCGCCGACCACCACACCGGCGACTGCACTGCCGTTCGCTGACTGTACGAGACTATGAACGTCTGTAAGCCCGGATATCTTTAAGCTCCGGTGTGCAGTTCTGCGTTGATTTCCCGGGCCGCGAGTCCCGCGAGCTTTAGAAAATCCCGTCGACGAATTGGCATGACAGGGTGGAATAGTACTCGGGCGCATGCCTTCTGCCAACTGGGTACTGACAGCCAAGGACTTCAGCCGTCATTCCGTTGCAACGGACTTACCGAACGCTGTGCGTTTCCCTGGCCCACGTGCTTCATGAAGTCCGATTCCGCCAGCCGCGATGGATACACTTCCCCACTCAGCCCGAAGAAGCGGCAAAAGCTCATGATCAGCGGCCGCCAGCGCATCGGATCGATATGCGGCCGCTGGCCGTCACCCACCAGCAGCTTTTCGTCGACGTGCAACTTCACGATATGCACCTCGAACATATTCGCATTCACGTTCTTGCCGAAGGGACGGAGATCGTGCACGATACCCTCCATCTGCACCGGGCACTCGCCTACTCGCGGAGGCGCTACGCATACCGAGTTCACGGGAGTGAGCCCTGCGATGCCGAATTTGTCCGATTCATAGCGATAGCCCCACTGGCGTTTCTTATCCGGCACGGGGTCCTTGCCGGTGGTAAGAGCGAGGCGATCGACGTGCGTGACCAAGTCTTCCGAAGGCAGATTGATCACGCACTCGCGGGTGCGGATAAGGTTGTCGGAAGTCTGGCTCATTTTTCCGAGGCCGAGAACGCAACTCCAGCCCAGCCACCACGCCGACGACATCGGAGCCAAATTCGGGGTGCCGTCGGGATTCATCGTGCTGATCAACGCTACTGGGGTTCCGAAATAGAGAACCGTAGGTTCAATCGTCTGGTGCATGCCTTGACGATATCGCCTCGGGTCCGCACGCACTATCCGCTTCTTGCGGTTTAATTCAGGTTTCTGGTCTTTGGCACATTTGTCAGGCGCACAGACCGCCTCTTGCGCATCTGGCTCCCCGCCGACGATACTACGATTAATAACTATGAAAACGACAATCTCTCTCGCTACGCCCGCTCAACTCGAAACCGAATCTCTGGTCGCCATTGTCCTGGATCAGGCGGATCCGGCAAAAGAAGAGAAGAACAAAGATGCAAAACCGCAAGTCACAGTGGCAGCCAGCGACTCGGCCGTTCAGTCCGTCCCTGCCGATCTCCTGGCGAGCGGTGAAATGACCGGCAAGCCATTTGAAACCAATTTGCTGCACAAGCCTGCTGGACTTAAAGCCAGGCGTTTGCTGCTGATCAGCGGCGGGGCGGCGAAAAAGTTCAACAGCTACAATCTGCGCCGCATTGCCGGAACTGCTGTGCGCACGCTCAAATCCCGTGGAATCCGGAGCTTCGCCTTCATCGCCCCGCCCACTATTCCGGCCGAAGAAGCCGTGACCGCGATTGTCGAGGGCGCGCTGGTGGGCAACTTCGACCCCGATTACTACCGCAGCGACCGCAAAGATCAGAAGATTGATGCGCTTACCATTCTCGTCAGCGGCAATAGCGATCAGGCTGCGCTGGAAAAAGCTGCTCACGAAGCGCAAGTGATCGGCGAATCGCAGAATTTTACGCGCGATCTGGTGAACGAGCCTTCCAACCGCATGACGCCGACGATCCTGGGCGACCGCGCGAAGAAGATGTGCGAGGAAGTCGGCTTGAAATGTGAAGTTTATGGCGCTGACAAGATCAAAGAATTAAAGATGGGCGCGTTCTGGAGCGTGGCCCAGGGCTCCGACGAGCCACCCGCGTTGATCGTGATGAAATATGAACCGGCCAGCGCGCCTGCAAAACCGGTCTTAGGACTTGTGGGCAAAGGAATTACCTTCGACACCGGCGGCATCTCGATCAAACCCGCCGACGGCATGGAGAAGATGAAATACGACATGGCCGGTGGAGCGACCATGATCGGCGCTATGCGCGCCATTGCGCTACTGAAGCCGAAAGTCAAGGTCATCGGCATCGTGTGCGCGACGGAGAATATGCCCTCAGGCAAGGCGCAGAAGCCCGGCGATGTGCAGATTGCCATGTCCGGCAAATCGATTGAAATCATCAACACTGACGCCGAAGGCCGTCTGGTGCTGGCCGACGGACTTTTTTATGCGCGCGAGCTTGGTTGTACGCATCTGGTGGATGCGGCAACGCTGACCGGCGCAGTCGTGGTCGCGCTCGGCTACGCCAACGCGGGCGTCTTCGCCAACGACGACGCCATGTACGAGCGCTTCCACAAAGCGAATGAAGAAGCCGGCGAAAAAATGTGGCGGCTGCCACTGGACGATGAATACAAAGAGAACATCAAGTCGACCATTGCCGACATCGTTAACTCGGGCGGACGCTGGGGCGGAGCCATCAACGCGGCTATGTTTCTGAAGGAGTTCGCCGAAGATACGCCATGGATTCACCTCGACATCGCCGGCACGGCTTGGATGGAAGAGCAAAAGCCGTGGATCGCCAAAGGTCCGTCGGGGATCGCGCTCCGCAGCCTGGTGGAGTTCGTGAAGGGCTTCGCACACTAAAGCATCGGCCACAAAGCATCGGCCACGGATTTTCGCGGATCTCCACGGATCAGGATCTTAAGGCTCAAATGAATTATCCGTGAGAATCTGTGCAGTCCGTGGCCATCTGTTGTACTTTGCTGGGAGCAGTGTGCTGCTGTGAGCGCAGTTCCACCCTAAGTCTTTGAATCTATTGTAGCTGGAAGATATTGCCTGGAAAGAGCGCCTGCAGGCCCGCACTTGCGGTCTTGGCTCTCGCAAGGAATGCCGTTTCCTGAGCCGGAAACGGCCCTAAGAAAGCGAGAAACGCTCCGGGTGGTCCCAGAGGCCATCCCGCAAAGAAAGGCGATCCTGGGGCATCCCAGCGCGTCTGAGCTTGGTGCACTATAGCGCAAAGATAATGTCTCAACAACTTACGGACCGTTTCAATAACTTACACGAAACCTCAACAACTTACGAAGAATCACCAGTGAGACTCAGGCGCCGAATCTCTCCGCGGCCCGAGCCTTCGCCTTCGCGGCTTCTTCTTCTCGATTCTTGGGCGGCGCCGTAGTCTCGAGCAAATCGAGGAAACGAGCCGAGACGGCAGCAATTTCATCGACCGCAGCCAGGAACGAAGCTTCATTGGCCTTCGACGGCTTGTTGAAACCGCTGATCTTCCTTACGAATTGCAAAGAAGCGGCGCGAATCTCTTCCGTATTGACCGGTGGATCGAAGTTAAATAAGGTTTTGATATTTCTGCACATTCATCTCCCTCAGGGGCTAAAGCCCGCGCCTTTCCCAGCTTTGGGCGGCGCGGCTGAAGCCGCGCCCTATCAAAGCGATTTATGACACACCGAGATCGCTTCTAGTTTGACACAATCGCCGCGGGCAGAAAACAGCTTCAAAACAGACGCCCGATGGAAAAATTCACGCGCGATTGTCCCGTAGGACTTACGCTCGTGGCTAGAGCGATCGGTCCGACAATAGTTTCGGCGAGTACTCCGAAATTGAATGTGCCGCGGACCGCGACGCTATTGGGGTCGTTGAAGGCGCTCCCGGCCTCATACCATCCGCCCCAATAGAGTTTTCCTCCGACGTAGGGCGGCAGTTGGTAAAGCTCGCGGCGAAATCCCAGTGACGAATAGGCGTAGTGGTTGCCGACGAATTCCTGCGGCAGGTAGGCGCCGAGCCGGAAAGCGCCGCCGAGCGCAAACTGCTGGAATGGGCCTGGAGCGCCGTGAAAAGTGGTTCCACCCGAGGCCAACAGAAACAGCGAGGTCTTCGGGCCTGTCGGGATGAAGGTGGATGTCCGTACTTCGAACTGGTCGATGGGATGGACGAGATCCGGGCTCTGGAGCACGCGGGAGAGATTGGCGACGAGGAGCGTACCGCGGCTTGGAACCGCTGGATCATCCTGGCCATCCCACACATAACGCGCGCGGAATTCTCCGGTGCTGCCGCTGACTGCGGGCAGACCCGCGCTGCCAATTAACGGCGCGAGTTTTCCGCTGAATATCTGGTAGCCGACGCGCAGTTCGCTTCGTTGGCCGGTATCGAAACCGAAATCGAAACCGCCTCCCGCTCGTTCGTCGCCGAAGACGGCGACGCGGGTTTCTCCCGTGAATGCGTTGCGCGGCAACTTGGACGCGAAGGCGTAGGGAGCAACGAAGAGATGGGTGTTGCCGAGGGGCTGATAAAACTCCGTGGCAGCCAGGTTGCTGGAACCGAGCAGCAAATCGTTGCGCCACTCGCCGCCCTGATGTGCTACGTCCATGAAGGTGATGCGGGTGCCGGCAGAAAAATCGAAAGCTGCCACTCCCGAGCCATCGACGTTGACAGCGAGATCGACGAATGGTGGGCCATAGGTCTTCTCATGTGCGGTGATTCGCAGGGCGGGCACGCCATTTTCGGTAAAGCCTTCGTAGCCCAGGCGGTCGAATTCGCCTTCTCCGGCGATGCGTGTCAGTTGGTGTTGGAGTTTCTGCAGGTCGAGCGGCTGGTTTGCGTCCGACTTCAGAACATGTTCGAGCCTGCGATCGGTTTTCGGGTCTGCGCCGTCTACTGTTATCGATTGCACTTGTTCAGGTTGGACGCGCTTGCGGGCGGCGCGAGCGGCGAGGTATTTCTGCCACTCCGAGTCATCTTTGATGGCGAAGGGCAGCAACGCGGCGGCCTGACTGGCTGTGCTCTGGTAACCGAGACGAATGAGATCGGGCAGCCGATCGTAATCAGTGATGGAGAAGTTGCCCATCTCGACGGTGATGGTGGCGTTGGCCAACGCCAGAGAACGGCGCTCATTTTGCAGGATCATGACGCTGAGTGCGCGGGAAAGCACGCCGGTCAGGCTTTCCAGTTGCTCGCGGCTGCCGGGCGGAAGCCGAAGATCCACGGCGATGACCGTGTCGGCATCCATTTCGCGAACAACCTCGACGGGAATGTTTTCCACCATGCCGCCATCCGCCAGCACCCGGCCATTCATTTCTACGGGAGTGAAAACGCCTGGGATGGCCATGCTGGCGCGCACGGCCGTGGCTAAAGAACCGTCATGTAGCACGATGCGGTCTCCGCTTAACATATCGGTGGCCACGCAGCGGAAAGGGATGGGCAAGTCGTCGAAGCTGGCGATGCCCGACTCGGGGAAGGCGATGCGGTCGAGTATCAATCCGACCGAGAAGCCGGCATTAAACCCATTGGGCCCGGTTCAGGCCGTGCTTCAGGCCGAGCGCGGGTTCGATCTGGTAGTCGCGGCGATCCTGCTTGCGGCGATAGCTGAGCTGACGATAGGCGGATTCGGGAAGCATGGCCTCGTCCCAATCAATGCCCTGGGCAAACTTCTGAATTTCCGCGGCCGACATGCCCGTGGCGTACATGGCGGCGATGATGCTGCCCATGCTGGTGCCGGCTATGCGGTCGACGGGAATGTGATTCTGCTCCAGCCACTGGAGCACGCCGATTTCAGCCAGACCGAGTGCGCCACCGCCGCTGAGCGCGAGACCGATGCGGGGACGGCGAACGGGGGCAGCAGCGGACTGCTGGTCTGTCTGAGGAACTTGCTTAGGATCCGGCGGCTGATTTTGCGCCGCCATCAGCGAGGAGGACAGGACCAGCAGTAGGAGAAAACTTAGCCGCACAATGCTGCTGCGGCGGTCGTAGAGCGAAGGCATTTTTGTCCTCCGGAGGGAGTAGGGCCAGCTTGGGGGAAAAACTCACATTAGCAGGTTTGCACGAGCATTGATGATGGTTGATTGATGATGATTGATATTTGATGAATGATGAAAAGCTTTGCCGAGGATTAACGCATTAGTTCTCCAATCAACAATCACAAATCACTAATTGCTCTCTACATGACTGGGGGCACCGTAATGCCCATGACGGCGAGAGTGCGAATCAATTCGCGGCGGACGACCGCGACCGTAGCCAGCAGGAATTGTTTTCGCTCCTCATCCGGTTCGCTCAGGATGGGATGGCGGTGATAGAAGGCGTTGAACAGTTGCGCCAGCTGGAAGGCGTGCTTGGCGAGGTAGGCTGGTTCGGTGGTTGCGATGCACTGGTCCGCAATGTAGGACGTTTTCGAAGAGGATAGCCAGAGTTCCCAAACTTCATCGGCGTTCTGTCCTGCCAGGAATTTTGCGAAGCTTTCGGCAGAGACGTTGTTTGCAACTTCTCTACAGAAGGTTTCGGGATCGATGTCGGCTTTTTTGAAAATGCTGGTGGCGCGGACTACGGCGTACTGCGCGTAGGGGCCGGTTTCGCCTTCGAAGCTAAGGGCTTCCTTGAAATCGAAGGCGATCACTGACTGCTTGGTGAATTTCAGCATGAAGTAACGCAGCGCGCCGGTGGCGATTTGCGTCGCGATGGCGAGGCGCTCGGAATCGGTGAGCTGGGGATGGCGGGAATCGACTTCGTTCTTGGCCGAGGCGATGAGCTGGTCGAGCAGGTCGTCGGCTTTGACGCCGAAACCTTTGCGTCCGCTAACTTCGATGTAGGAGCGCGCTTTGTCTTCTTCGCTTAACGTGTAGCCGAGTTCGACGGCGCAGCGCGGCGTGAGCGCAACCATTTCGTAAGAAAAATGCGTGTAGTGGTCGGCGGCTTCGTCGTGACCGAGGCCGCGAAGAGCTTCGATGACCGTATTTTGCGCTTCCGACTGGCGGGCATCGATCACGTTATAGATCTCGGCGACGTCGCCAAAGTGCGGATGATCTTTCTCGCCTTGCATCGCGGAAATCCAACAGTCGTGCTGGTTGGGATAGCGGTAGAACTTGCGATAGGCAAAATCGCGACCAAGCAGGCCGAACTTCCACATGTGGTAGGCAATGTCTTTACCGACGTAGCCGACGGTGCCGTTGGAGCGGACGATTACTTTCTGGTCTTCTTCGGAAATTCCTGAGGGACGAATGTCGACGCCGGGTTTAAGCGGAATCCCGACGAGCACGTCATCGTTGTCGTCATCGGCGGCGGTTTGTCTGCTTTCGGCAGTCGCGGACTGGAGTGTCCGCGCCACATGGTCTGTGCCGGTTCCGGCGCGGCGCATCACCCAGCAGCCTTTGTTCTTGCCTTCGGTTTCGTAAGTGAGCACGCCCGCTTCTTTTAGCTTGGCGAAGGCCGCGTCCCAGAAATGAAGGTGCAGGATTTCGCTCTCGCGGGGAAGGAAATCGTATTCGATGTCGAGGCGGTCCATGGTTTCGAGATGGCGGCGCAGGACGGCGGTCGAAATCACTTCGGCGATGGCGGCGGTTTCGCTGGCGGCGTCTTCGATGGCGTGGAGCGTTGCGCGCCGCGCCTGCAGATTTTCTTTATCTTGTTCGTACCACTGCGAAACGCGGGCATAGAGATCCCAGCAGTAGTAGTCGAAGCGGGGCTGGCAAGTGAGGACTTCGATTTCCGCGCGCGACTTTTTCTCGATATACGTGAAGCCCACTACTACGTCAGCGACCTGCACTCCGGTATTGTCGATGTAGTTCTGAACGTCGACTTCGCGGCCAGCGTAACGGAGCAGGCGGACGAAGGTATCGCCGAGAATAGCGTTGCGCAGGTGACCGATGTGGGCGGCCTTGTTGGGATTGATGCTGGTGTGCTCGACCAGAAGTTTTCCCTTAGGAATTTCGGCGGGAGGCTTTTGATCGGCGGCGAGCGCGGCGGCCATCCAGGCACGATCAATTTTGACGTTGAGATAGCCTGGCGGCGCGACTTGCATCTCGGCGATGCCTTCGATGGGTCCGATATCCGCACGAATGGCTTCGGCAATTTTGAGCGGAGCATTGCGTACCGGCTTGGCGAAGGGAAATAGAGGGATGGCGAAGTCACCGAGTTCAACTTTCGGAGGCTGTTCGACGACCACGCTGGGCAGAAGCGCATCGGGATAGCGGCGGCGGAGAAACTCTGCGATGCGCTGCGCAAGATGATGTTCAAGATGACGATACAAGGCTTCCCTCTGAGTCGTTTAAGGAGACAGTGATTTTAGCAGAGCACGCGGGGGAAGCTGGTTTGACGCGGAAAGAAGCCTTCCCTATGATGAAAAATCAACTCTATTTCTATGCGCATCGCTTACCTTGAGTGTTTTTCCGGCATCAGTGGCGATATGTTTCTGGGCGCGCTGGTGGATGCTGGAGTTCCGCCACGGGTGCTGGAAGAAACTGTGGCGGCGCTTGGGGTTGGGGCACGCTTGGAAATTTCCAAGGTCGTGCGCGGCGGGATTTCGGCTACCAAGGTGGATGTTTACGTCGATGGGCAGAAAGATTTGCCGCGGGAGGAATACTGGGACAAGCAGGAACGTGCGCGCGAACATTCCCATGAGCATCACCGGGATTCACATTTCCATCCTGGTGAGACGCGGACAGGGCAAGCTCAGAGCTTGCCGAAGGGGGTGTCCGCGCCACATGAGCATGCCCAGAGCCGCGGGCTGACCGAGATTCGAGAGATCATTTCTGCGGCCTCGATTTCGGAGGGCGCTAAGAAGACTGCCACTGCCATTTTCGAGGCGCTGGGGCAGGCGGAGGCCAAGATTCACAATACGGCCATCGAGAGCGTGCATTTCCATGAAGTCGGCGCAGTCGACGCGATAGTGGATATTGTTTGCGCGGCCGTGGGTGCTGAAGCGCTGGGGGTTGATGAGATCATCTGTTCTCCTTTGAACGTGGGCGGGGGGATGGTGAAGTGCGCGCATGGAACGTTTCCGATTCCGGCTCCGGCGACGATAGAACTTTTGCAAGATGCACCTGTGTACTCTTCCGGCCTGGAGGCAGAGTTGGTTACGCCGACGGGCGCGGCGATCGTGAAGACGCTGGCTTCGCGGTTCGTGGGGTTTCCCGAGATGAAGATTGAGAAGGCCGGCTATGGGGCGGGATCGCGGGATTTTCCGGGGCATCCAAATGTGGTGCGGTTGACCATTGGGGAATCTATCTCGAATGCGCTGGCTGCTAAGACCGCGTCTGAAACGGTTACGGTGCTGGAAGCGAATCTTGATGATTTGAATCCGCAGGTGTTCGGGTATGTGATGGACCGGGTGTTCGAAGAGGGCGCGCTGGATGCTTTTGTCATGCCGGTGCAGATGAAGAAAAATCGTCCGGGGATGCTGCTGACGGTGTTGTGCAAACCGGAAGACGCAAGCCGCTTAACACAAATCGTCTTCTCTGAGACCACCACTCTGGGCGTGCGGCGGCGCGATGAACAGCGGCAGACTTTGGCGCGGCGATGGGAAAATGTATGCACGCCGTGGGGCGAAGTTCGCATCAAGATTGCGAGCATGAATGGGACGGTCACGAACTATGCTCCCGAGTATGAGGATTGCCGGCGCCTCGCGATGGAACATCATGTGCCGCTGAAGACTGTGATCCTGGAAGCCGCGCGAGCTTATCTCGGAACCGATAAGAACCTTTAAACACAGGGGGCACAGAGGTTCACAGGGTAATGAATCAGACTTTATGAGCGGGAAGTTTTACATCACGACGCCGATTTACTACGTCAATGCGAGGCCGCACATTGGGCACGCTTACACGACCATTGCCTGCGACACGATTGCGCGGCGGCAGCGCTTGCTAGGCGCGGACACTTTTTTTCTGACCGGCACCGATGAACACGGGCAGAAGATCGAGCGAGCGGCGCAGGCTGCGGGAAAAACTCCACAACAGTATGCGGATGAGATTTCAGCGGAGTTTCGGCAGTTGTGGAAGCGGATGGGCATTTCGAATGATGACTTCATCCGCACTACGGAAGACCGGCATAAGAAGCGCGTACAGGAACTGTTCCGGAGGATTCGTGACAACGGCTACATCTACAAGGGCACTTACACCGGGCAATATTGCGTGTCGGACGAGCTTTATGTCGATGGCGCGCAACCGGGAGATCCCTGC
The DNA here is from genome assembly GCA_963702775.1 of uncultured Acidobacteriaceae bacterium. Lineage (GTDB taxonomy): Bacteria > Acidobacteriota > Terriglobia > Terriglobales > Acidobacteriaceae > Sulfotelmatobacter. The sequence goes on along the minus strand of CAVPDX010000004.1, from coordinate 906,916 downwards.
CCGACCTGCGGCCGCATTACCGAGACCGTGAAGGAAGAGAATTACTTCTTCAAGCTCTCGACGTTTCAGGACAAGCTGCTGGCGCTTTATGCGAATCCGGAATTTATTCGTCCGGAGACGCGGCGTAATGAAGTGATTTCCTTCGTGCGTTCGGGGCTGCGCGATCTTTCCATCAGCCGCTCGACGTTTACGTGGGGCATTCCGGTGCCGGACGATCCCAAGCATGTGATTTACGTCTGGCTGGACGCGCTGGCGAACTACATCACCGCGATTGGTTACGGTTCTTCACATGCGGGCGCGCAGGAGGCATTTAAGAAATATTGGCCGGCGGATGTGCAGATGATCGGAAAGGAAATCGTCCGGTTCCATTGTGTATATTGGCCAGCGTTTCTGATGGCGGCGGGACTGGCGGAGCCTAAGACAATCGTGGCGCATGGGTGGCTGCTGTTTGAAGAGAGCAAGATGTCAAAGTCGCGCGGCAACATCGTGCGGACGGAAACAATTCTCGACGTGCTGGGCGCAGATGCGCTGCGCTATTTTCTTTTGCGGGAAGTCGTCTTCGGGCAGGACGGATCGTTTTCCTTTGACGCGCTGGTGCAACGGTACAACTCCGACCTGGCGAATGGGCTGGGAAATCTGGCCAGCCGCACGCTGACCATGATCAACCGCTATTTCAAGGGTGAGGTGCCGTATCCGTCTCCTGGAGCTTCGAAAACCGCAGCGGACACGGCTATTGCCGAGTTAGCGCGCAGGACGATTCGCGACTTCGGGACGCTGTTCGATCAGTTCCAGTTTTCACGGGCGCTCGAAGCCGCGTGGGCGCTGGTGGCAGCGGTCGATAAATACATTGTCGAGAATGAGCCGTGGGCACTCGGAGAAAAACAGGATGAAGATAGCCGCTCGCGTTTAGCCACGGTGCTTTACACCGCGGCGGAAGCCTTGCGGATTGCTACGGCGCTGGCGCATCCCGTGATACCGGAGGCTACGGCGAAGATCTGGGCGCAGATGGGACTGGGAGACATCCAGAAGCTGGCTTTGAGTGAACTGGCTTGGGGACAATTGCCTTTGGGCACGAAGTTGGGTGAGGTGCAGCCCGTGTTTCCGCGCGCGGACAAGAGCGCGATTGAAAGGATGCAGAAGATGGAAGAAGAGCAGAGAGGAGCGCCGGTGGCGGAGGCTCCGGGGCCGAGCGCGTCGGTGCCGGCAAAGACAAATCCGCCGCTGACGGTGCCGGCAGCGGCTGTTCCAGCGTCAGTTCCAGCGGCGAATGAAAAGATTTCGATCGACGATTTCGCCAAGATCGAATTGCGTGTGGGGATGGTAAAGGTCGCCGAGCGAGTGCCTAAGGCGGACAAGCTTTTGCGGCTGGAGATTGATATAGGAACTGAAGTTCGACAGGTGCTGGCTGGGATTGCAGAGGCTTATGCTCCAGAAACTTTGGTTGGGAGGAAAGTGGTGATAGTCGCCAATCTTGCGCCGCGCAAGCTGCGCGGGATGGAATCGAATGGAATGATTGTGGCAGCTTCGCTTGAAGGTGGGAAGCCGGTGCTGGCGGGGTTTTTGGAGGATGTGCCGGTAGGGGCAAGACTGAAGTAGTTGGCAAGAGCGGTTATCAGGGAGAGGAAGTCAAAGCCAGCCGAGCTTCGCTCGGCATGGACGGGCGAGTGCGCCCGTCCCCACACAAACAATACCCATGTTCGTAGATTCTCATGCGCATCTCGACGGCGTGCAGTTCGACTCTGATCGCGACCAGGTGATTGCTCGGGCTCGCGAGGCCGGGGTGCAGGCGATCGTCGCCATCGGCAACGGGGATGGTCCTGCTCAGGTGGATTGTGGGATTCGATTGGCTGAGAAATACGATTTCATTTACGCGACTCTGGGCATTCATCCCCACGAGGCTCGGCTTGCCGATGAGGCCGCTTATCAGAATATGGAACGACTGGCCCGGCATCCCAAGGTGATCGCGTGGGGCGAAATTGGACTCGACTATTATTACGATCACTCGCCGCGTGATGTGCAGAAAGAAGTCTTCACGCGACAGATGGAACTGGCAGGGGCGGCAAAGCTGCCGATTGTGATTCATTGCCGTCCGTCGGACGGAAGCGACGATGCGTGGGAAGACTGCCTCGGACTCATGCGCTCGCATTGGGCGGCCAATGGGCTGGGAGGGATTCTGCACTGCTTCACGGGAAACTGGCCGCAGGCGAAGAGAGCGCTCGATATGGGGTTCATGATTTCGTTCGCGGGCAACCTGACCTTTCCGAAAGCGCAACCGATTCGCGATGCGGCAGTCGAAGTTCCACTGGAGCGCATCTTGATTGAGACCGATTCGCCTTACCTGGCGCCGGTGCCGCATCGCGGCAAGCGCAACGAACCGGCCTTCATCAAGGAAACCGCGCGGAAACTGGGCGAACTGCGCCGGTTGACCCCGGAAGAACTCGGGCAGCAGACGACGCGAAACTTCTACAATTTTTTCAAATTGGCTGAAACCGCTGAAAGCAAAGTTTGAGCAGTTAACCCTCCTATCGAAAGAAGTTTTCTGTTAACCTCACAGTCATATTCCATAGTTTCAGAAAGAAGTGAAATCCGATGCCCGACAACACCTTCGACATCGTGAGCAAGATCGACCTGCAGGAGGTATCGAATGCCATCCAGCAGGCGTTGAAGGAGATCCACACCCGTTTTGATCTGAAAGATTCCAAGTCGAATATCGAACTGGAGAAAGATGCGATGGTGTTGCACTCGGCCGACGAGTACAAGCTGAAGGCGGTGAACGATATTCTCCAGCAGAAACTGGTCAAGCGCGGAGTCTCGTTGAAGGGATTGACCTATGGCGCAGTCGAACCCGCGGCTGGCGGCACCACGAAGCGGAAAGTCACGATGCAGCAGGGGATTGCGATCGAAAAGGCGCGGGAGATCGTGAAGCTGGTTAAGGATTCGAAGAAGAAGGCGCAGGCCTCGATCCAGGGCGACCTGGTGCGGATCAGCGGCAAAGACCGCGATACGCTGCAGGAAGTGATCGCCATGCTGCGGGGGCACGACTTTGGGATTGACTTGCAGTTTACGAATTACCGGACGAATTGACAGATTAAACACAGAGGGCACGGGGGAGCACAGAGGATTGAGCGCAGCGCCTCTTATTAACGGGAAGGAAATCTTCGATCTGCTGCACGACGACCTTGCGTCGCTGGAGGGCGAGTTTGGGCAGGACACCGTCTCGGCCGTGCAGGCTATTACCGAGATTGGGGAGCATTTGCGAAACGGCGGAGGCAAGCGCATCCGTCCCGCGCTGCTTTTTCTTTCTGCCAAGTTGTTTGATTACAAAGGACGTGGCGCAGTGAAGCTGGGCGCGGTCGTGGAGATCATTCATACCGCGACGCTAGTGCACGACGACATCATCGATGAAGCGAAGACGCGCCGTGGCCGGCCTGCAGCCAATACCCGGTGGGGCAACTCGAAGTGCGTGCTCGCGGGCGACTGGCTCTACATGCAGGCTTTCAAAATCGCGGTGCAGGAGCGGAATTTCCGCATTCTCGATACGCTGATTGAGCTGACGCAGCAGATGGTAGAGGGCGAACTGCTGCAGATGGAAAAACTTGGGAAGCTGATTAGTCTCGACGAGCATTTCGATCTGATCTATCGCAAGACCGCCTGCCTGTTTTCGGTGTGCATGCGGCTGGGAGCGATTCTGGGCGAAGCGACGGCCGCAGAGGAAAAAGCTCTGGGCCAGTACGGGCACGATCTCGGCATGGCCTTTCAGATTGTCGACGATGTGCTCGACCTGACTGCGTCCGAGGATGTTCTGGGTAAGCCGGTGGCGAGCGATCTGCGCGAGGGCAAGGTCACCATGGCGGTGATCCACGCGCTGGAGCGCTGCACGCGCAGAGGAACACGCCAAGATTGAAACCGTTCTGCATGATCGCGCCTTTAACGGCGTGACGCATGCGCAGATCATGGAAATCCTGCAGCGCTACGGATCGCTGGAAGCGGCCACTACCCGCGCCTCACAGTATGCCGAGTCCGCGCCGCAGGTCGATCTGCACCTTCCCCGATTCCGAGATCAAGCGGGCGCTGTTGTGGGCCCCGGAGTTTGTGGTGGCGCGGGAGAAATAAAGCCGAAGTCAAAGCCTGCCTGTATCCGACTCGACCGGGTCGTCCTCGATTCTGGGCAACCTATTTTTCCTAAATAACACCAATAACTAACAATCCGTTCGTGTTTCAAACACGTACTGCAGGCAAAGTAGGAAATCTGGCCAGATTTCACAACAAGGGGAAATTTATGAAAAAAGTATTGATTAGTCTGCTGGCTCTGACTTTCGCGCTGAGCTTGACTGCTTTCGCGCAGGACACAAGCGCCTCGCAGGACAACAACATGTCTCAACCCAAGGCCGATCAGATGAGCGCAAAAGCTCCGCTGATGACGCTGAAGGGAACGGTCAAGACCGAAGGCGACAAAGTGATGTTCGTCAACGACAAAGACGGCAAGAGCTGGAATGTGATGAATCCCGAGGAACTCAAGAGCCATGAGGGAGAACACGTGCGGCTCACCGCCCATGTATATACCGACAAAGACTCGATCCATGTCATGAGCGTCAAGAAAACCAAGGGCGGATGCGATGAAGAATGATTCTATGAGCCATTAATCGCCGATGGCAGGCGGGCTCACAGCAATGCCGTCCCCGCCGTTAGCCGGCCGGTTGTCGCCAGACACCGGCTGGCTTTTTTCCTTCCAATTGCTTCCTCGAATCCTGGGTTTAGTACCCTCGACACCCCATGATTTCTGTCACGCGAATGTGTGACCACGACCACCGACATTATTTTCAGGTTCGATTAATAATGCGGGTAGCTGGCGGGAGTGCCCGCCGAAGCGGAAGGCCAAAGAGATGCATGTAATTGCGATGGATCGCCAGAGAGCAGTCCATCTGATCTCACCCCGGCACTTGGGAAACCGCAAGTCGCTGAGGCCCCTGATCCGCTGCGGACGCACTGCCAACCCAAAGGGCAGCGGCTTCAGTCGAAGCTTTACGAAAAAGGCGCCCAGGTTAGCCGAAGCGCCGACCCGCATAGGGCCGAAAAACTCCGAGTGAAAGCCGCTGCCTGGTGGAAGCCCTGCGCGGGGAGAGTCCTCCTGAGAAAACACTCCCCGTAACAACAGCCGGGCGCTATCCATCGGATAGGCGTCCGGCTTTGTTTATCTGAACCCTTTCCTGATTTTCCTTATCCAAGACTGTCTATGGATTTGTTCTTGTTGATGGCGCGCCACGGCTACACCTTGACCTTCGCCGTGTTGCTGGCAGAGTCGATCGGGCTTCCCTTCCCCGCGGCAATCGCTCTGGTGGCGGCGGGAGGCACAGTGGCGGCGCACGCACTGTGGGGTCCGTATGTGCTGTTGGCGGCGGTCACGGCTTTGCTTTTGGGCGACATTGTGCAGTTCTGGTTGGGACGCTACATGGGTTGGGCGCTGTTGGGATTCCTGTGCCGCGTCTCGATCAATCCGGAAACCTGCATTCTGCGGTCGGCGGAATCATTTTATAAGCGCGGCAAGATCACGCTGGTGATCGCGAAATTTGTTCCCGGAGTCAACACCATGGCGGCGCCGCTAGCCGGCAGCATGAAGATGCGCTTCTGGCAATTTCTGCGCCTGGACTTCCTGGGGGCTCTGGTATATTCGGTCACTTATCTTTCGGTGGGATATTTTCGCGTGATTTTCTGCATGCCATTTTGAGCGGATTTCACGCCGCCGCGCGGGCGATGGAAGCGGTGATCCTCGCCGCAGCTGTTGGTATATACCATCTATCGCATCGTGCAGTTCCGCAAGCACCAGAAGTATAGCGTAGTGCCGCGGGTGCAGGTTCTGGAATTGGCCGCGCGCCTGGCTTCGGAGGATGCCGGCCGCGTGCTCATCGTCGACGTCCGCAGCCATGGCTATTACGACTCGGGGGCGGCGCGTATCAAAGGCTCGATCCGCATCGAGCCCAACAATCTTGAGGAAGAGATCAAGAACCTTCCCAAGAACAAGGACATTTATCTTTACTGTACTTGAGCGCGCGAAGCGACCAGCGCCCGGGTGGCGCACTTGCTGCGCGAAAAAGGATTCAACACGTTCGTGATTGTCGGCGGACTGACTGCCTGGCGCAAGGCCGGCGAACCGGTGGAATCGGTTCCGGAGAATGATCTAGTGAAGCTGCCGACTTTTAGTTAGTCGTCGGTCGCTGGTCGTTGGTCGTTGGCCGTTGGCCATCCGCCACGCGCAGCAAACTCTTCGTCAGGCACCGAACTGGCGCAGGTGATGATCCAGGTGTTTGTACATCCCGATGCCCCATTCTTGCGTCGTGAGCGCGCCAAAGAAGGGGTGCGGATGCCTTGTGCACTGCGCTTCTCCGCCCTTCTGAAATTGCCCGACGCGAAGTTTGAGTTGTTCCCGTTCCCGCGCGAAATCTCGGGGATCGGAGATCACCAGCTTTTTGTCGGTGGGATTATTCTTGGAGAACGGCTGGTCGTTGGAGTAGCTCGGCCGGACGAATCGGCCGATCAGCCTTCCCAGGAGAATGCGCGGTAGGTTGAGACGGCCATTAGCCATGTCCAGAGCAGCGGAGCAGTGCGCCATCATCTGCGCGACATCCATTTTCCCCCACTGGTGTTGGGTCGTGGGTTGCAGCCTGTCGATGCGCGAGATTACCTCGCTGACCGCATCCGGTTCAAATAGATTCTTCATACGAGTCTTCCGCCGACAACCTCTGCCAAAAGTCAAAATGATAGCATCAGAACGCCAGCCGCCTGCTTGACAGGTCGTTGCTCATCTATTTCCGATGGCATCCAACCGGGAAACCGAGATCAAGTTTCGCGTCGCGGACCTTCGCGCGCTCGCCCGCAAGCTGCGCCGGACGGGATTCCGCATCGTCACGCCCCGGACGCATGAGATGAACACGTTGTACGACCTAGCGGGGGAAGTTCTGCGTGGGCGCAAGGAGCTGTTGCGCATCCGGAAGTATGGCTCGCAATGGACTGTGGCCCACAAATCCAAGGGGAAGATTGGCCGGCATAACTCCCGCACTGAGTTGGAGACTGGCGTAAGCGAGGGCCGGACGATGGATAAGATCCTGCGGGCGCTGGGATACGCGCCGTCGTTCCGCTATGAGAAGTTTCGTTCCGAGTGGACGGATGGAAAAGGCCATGTGGTGGTGGACGAGACACCCGTCGGGAATTTCTGTGAGATCGAAGGCACGCCGCGCTGGATTGATGCAACGGCGAAGAAGCTGGGCGTGACGGCGGCGGATTACATCACCAAGAATTACGCGGGATTGTTTCTGGATTGGAAGGCTCGGGCGAAAAGCACGGCTGAGGAAATGACGTTTAAAGCAGTTGCGTCGGGGAGCAGGTCCCGCCAGCGTTCATGTTAGACATGCGGTCGTTGCGCTCGGCTGGACGGCCGAGGCGGCCATCCCCCACACAAGTCCGGACCGCTTACGCGCCGTGGCACTTCTTAAATTTCTTGCCAGAGCCGCAGGGGCAGGGATCGTTGCGGCCCACTTTTTCCTGACCGCGAACTACTTGTTGTACTGGCTGCACGTCGCCGGCTCCGGCCATGCGCGCCTGTTCCAGTTCGCGGCGCTTGCGGCGCATGAAGGCTTCTTCCAGATCGTCGGCCGAAGTCGCCACCAGACGCGGGTGATGTCCGTTTCCGCCACTTCCCTGTTTCGACGGCACTCCGGACTCCGGGCCTTGGCCTGCAGTTTCATCTCTCTCCGGCCCTCCAGCACTCGCATCCGGCGGCCGCTCGATGATCTGCATCAGGTAGAGATAGCGGGCCGTGTCTTCCTGGAAGCGCTGCATCATGGCCTCGAACATCTCAAACGATTCTTTCTTGTATTCGACCAGCGGATCGTGCTGGCCGTAGCCGCGCAGGCCGATGCCCTCCTTGAGGTGGTCCATGCCGAGCAGGTGATCTTTCCACTGCGAGTCGAGCACGCTGAGCATGATCATGCGCTCGTGATGGCGCATGGCCTCGGGGCCGATCAGTTTTTCTTTCGCGTCGTAACGTTCCTTCAGCTTTTCGAAGATCGCATCGCCGAGATCCTGCCGGTTCAGCGCTTCGGGCTTCACACCCTCCGCGATGAAATCCACGCCGAAGCGGGTGAAGACCGCGTCTTTCAGGCCCTTGATGTCCCAGTCGTCGGCGTGGCCCTTGGGAGGACAATATTGTTCCATGAGGTCGCCGAGAATCGCAGAAACGTAATCCTCAAGGATCAGATCTTTCTGATCCATCCCCTCGAGCAGGCGGCGGCGCAAGCCATACACGGCTTCGCGCTGCTTGTTCATGACGTCGTCGTATTCGAGCAGATGTTTGCGGGATTCGAAGTGCTGCGCTTCGACTGCCTTTTGCGCTGTCTCGATGCGGCGGCTGATGAGCTTCGACTCAATGGGAATGCCTTCTTCCATGCCCAGGCGCTCCAAGAGTTTCGAGACCCACTCCTTGGCGAAGATGCGCATCAGGTCATCTTCGAGCGCGAGATAGAAACGAGAAGAGCCGGGATCGCCCTGGCGGCCGGCGCGTCCGCGAAGCTGGTTGTCGATGCGCCGCGACTCGTGGCGTTCAGTGCCGAGAATGTGCAGACCGCCGACAGCGATGACTTCGTCGTGCTCTTTGTCGGTCTGCACTTTGTAACGGTTGAAGGCCTCGGTCCACTTGTCGGTCGGCACCGTGTATTCATTGCCGTTGTAGTAGAAGACCGAAATCTTGCCGTCTTCCTGCGGCCCTTCGATCTTTCCCTGAGCCACGCGCAGTTGCTGTGCGATGCCCTTCTTGACCATCTCCTGCTTGGCCATGAATTCGGGATTGCCGCCGAGCAGAATGTCTGTGCCGCGGCCCGCCATGTTGGTCGCGATGGTGACCATGCCTTTGCGTCCAGCCTGGGCCACATATTCGGCTTCGCGCTCGTGAAACTTGGCGTTCAGCACCACGTGCTGCTTGAGTCCCTTCTTTTTCAGCAACTCAGAAAGGCGCTCGGATTTCTCGACTGAGGTGGTGCCCACCAGCACGGGCTGACCGGTCTCGGCCAACTTTTGAATTTCGTCGGCAACCGCGAAGTATTTTTCTTTCTCCGTGCGGAAGACGACGTCGGGATTCTCCAGCCGCCGCATCAGCTTGTTGGTGGGAATGACGACCACGTCCAGCTTGTAGATGTTTTCGAACTCGGTAGCTTCCGTTTCCGCCGTACCGGTCATGCCGGAGAGTTTCTTGAACATGCGGAAATAATTCTGGAAGGTGATGGTGGCGAGCGTCTGATTTTCGCGCTCGATCTTGACGCCTTCCTTGGCTTCGATCGCCTGGTGCAGGCCGTCAGACCAGCGCCGTCCGGGCATCATGCGCCCGGTGAATTCGTCGACGATGATCACCTCGCCGTCTTTGATCACATACTCTACGTCGCGGCGATAGAGTGCATGCGCCTTGATCGCGGTGTCGACGTGATGCTTGAGCGGCCAGTTCTCCGGATCGGCGATGTTGCCGATGCCGAGCAACTGCTCAACCTTCAACCAGCCTTCGTCGGTGACTGTGATGTTGCGGTGCTTCTCATCGACCACAAAATCGCCAGTGAGCTCCGCAGGCTCGCCGGGAGGGCCTTCGATTTCCTCGCCTTTTTCGAGCTTCGGAATAATGCGGTTGACGCGGTAATACTTGTCGGTTGATTCCTCGCTCGCGCCGGAAATGATGAGCGGCGTGCGGGCTTCGTCGATCAGGATGGAATCGACTTCATCGACGATGGCGAAGTTGTGGCCGCGCTGCACGCACTCATTGAGATCGAACTTCATGTTGTCGCGCAGGTAGTCGAAGCCGAACTCATTGTTCGTGCCGTAAGTGACGTCGGCGGCGTAGGCGGCGCGGCGCTCGTCGTCATCGAGATCGTGAACGATCACGCCCACCGTGAGGCCGAGGAAACGATAGAGCTTGCCCATCCATTCGGAGTCGCGTTTGGCCAGGTAATCGTTGACGGTGACCACGTGCACGCCGCGCCCGCTGAGGGCGTTGAGATAAACCGGAAGAGTGGCCACCAGGGTTTTGCCTTCGCCGGTCTTCATTTCCGAGATCATGCCCTTGTGCTGCACCATGCCGCCGATCAACTGCACATCGAAATGGCGCATGTTGAGCACGCGGCGTCCAGCCTCGCGCACCACGGCGAAGGCTTCTTCCAGAATCTCATCCAGAACTTCCTGCAGCACTTCGTATTGTTCTTTCTTCGAGCTGCTTGGCGCGGTCGGGATCGGTTTCGGCTTCCGGTTCCACCTCGGAAGTCGATGGCGAACTACTACTGAGACGACTCAGCCGCTCCTGAATGCGCTGCCGGAACTCATCCGTTTTGGCGCGCAGTTCGGCGTCAGAGAGCTTCTGCATCTGTGGTTCGAGGGCATTGATCGCCTCGACCCTGGGCATCAAGCTCTTGATGACCCGCTCGTTCTTGGTCCCAAAGACCTTGCCAATCAGAGTGTTAATCAAACGATGAAATCCTTCACAGGGCGGGAACTGCCCAAACGTATCCCTTTTAGCCTAGCATAATTAGATGCACGGGACAGTTACAGGAAACAGGTGATAAAGGTTATTCACCGCCGAGGACGCGGAAAGCGCTGAGAACCAGATGGGATACTGACCCGGCCACTCTGTTGTCTCGGCGCTCACGGCGACGAGCTGATTTTTCGTGTATATTCCACACGACTCATGCCCACTTTCTACGACCGTTTTCTCGAATGCGCGGAGCGCTGGCCGGACAACGTCGCACTGCAACTCCAGCGCAATGATCGCATCGAGAGTTGCACCTACGCCGAACTTCGCCGCATGGCTGAATCGGTCGGACGATGGATCACCGAACAAGGATTCGCGCGGGGATCGCGGCTGGCCATCGTGGCGGATAACCATCCCCGATGGGTGGCAGCCTATCTCGGGGTTATTGCGGCGGGATGCGCGGTAGTCCCGCTCGACACCGCGCTGCACTCCGACCAACTCGCCAAGCTGTTGAAAGATAGCGGCAGCTCTGCCGTGTTCTGCGATGCCCAGCACGCGCAAGCCTGCGCGGGACGCGGTTGTCGACCTGGATATCGGCCTCGTGCTCATGGACCCAGATCGCATGGCCGAGCATTCGATCCATGAGATCTGGCTGGGAAATCTGCCTGCGATTTTCAACGAGCGGTCCGGGAAAATTCCAGCCTGCGCCTTCCGCCCCGAACGACCTCGCCTCCCTGCTCTACACCTCGGGAACCACCGCCGACCCTAAAGGCGTGATGCTTACCCACGCCAATCTTCTGGGCGAAGTGGTGGCCGTATTCAACTGGGTGGATCATGGGGCCGGGCGATGCTCTGCTAGGCGTCTTGCCTATGTTCCATGTGCTGGCGCAGATGGCGAACCTGATGATCCCGTTGGTAAAGGGCTCGCGCGTGGTGTACCTGGAAACGCTAAACACGACGGAGCTTTTGCGGGCTTTGCGCGAACGCAATATCACGGCTTTCGCCGTGGTGCCGCAATTTTTCTATCTGATTCACGATCGCATCTTCCAGGAGGTCGAAAAACGGGGAGCGCTCACGCGGAGAGTGTTTAAGAGTCTCAAGGGATTCAATCGAGCGCTGCGGAAAGTGGGAATCAACGCCGGCCCGATCCTGTTCAGCAAAGTTCACGACACGCTGGGCAAGAACATGCGATATCTGGTAACCGGAGGGTCGCGCTTCGACCCGGAGATCGCGCAGGACTTTTACGACCTCGGCATTGACGTTCTGCAAGCCTACGGCCTGACGGAAACCACGGCAGCGGTGTTTGTGAATTCGCCGGGCCACAACGTGATTGGATCGGTAGGCAAAGCGATGAAGGGCGTGGAAGCCAAAATCGTTTATCCGACCAACGGCTCGCAGGAAGATGGCGGGCCTGCCACGGGCGAAATCGCGTTGCGCGGCGCCGTGGTGATGAAGGGCTACTGGAACCGTCCGGATGCGACCGCGGCGGTGATGCGCGAAGGATGGTTCTACACGGGCGATCTCGGCTACTTCGACGCTGACGGCAATTTGTTCCTCACCGGCCGCAAGAAAGAATTGATTGTCCTGAGCAACGGCAAGAATATTTATCCGGAAGAGGTTGAGGCACACTACCTGAAATCGCCGCACATCAAAGAGCTGGCCGTGATGGGACTGGAAGGCAAGCCCGGCGAAGGCGGCGACCGTTTGCACGCCGTGATCGTGCCCAACTTCGATGTGCTGCGTCAGAAGAAGATTGTGAACGCCAGGGAGATTATCCGCTACGACATTGAAGGCCTGTCGCCGCAGATTCCTTCCACTAAGCGCATTGGCAGCTACGAGATCTGGCAGGAAGATTTGCCTCGCACCACTACCCGTAAGATCAAGCGCTTCGAAGTGGAGAAACGCGTAAAGGCGAAGCAAGCGCGGAAAGTTGCCGAGGATTCCGACTTGCCCTCCGAACGGCCATTGACCGCCGACGAGATGGCATGGCTCGATCGGCCCGATGTGCAGCGTGCGCTGAAAATTGTGGGCGAGGCGGCGCGCGACGCGCCAGCGAGCTTGCGGCCTGACTCATAATCTGGAGCTTGACCTAGGGCTTGACTCCATGCAGCGCGTCGAACTCCTCAGCCATATCGAAGAGCAGATGGGGGGCAACGTCGAGGAGTCGCAACTTGCCGAGATCTATACCGTGCGCGATCTGGTCGACGCCGTTCTGCAAAGTGCGGCCAAAGGAGCGGCGCCAACGGCGACGCGGACCACATTTGCCGGTTGGAAAGCGATTCTCGCGGAGGAACCGGATGCAAACGAGGTGCTTTGTCTGGTCCGGCGCCAGCCATTCAGCACCGCATTCTGGCTCATGGTTTCGCGGCTGATTCAAGTAATCGCCCTCGACCGGTTTGATTTACACGTGCGCGGAATTGAGAAGCTGCCCAAGGGCGGTCCGTATATTATCTCGTCGAATCATCAGAGCTATCTCGACCCGCTCATCCTGGCGAGCGTCCTGCCGCCGGACGTCGTTGAGAGAGCTTTTGCGGTGGGAACGAGCGAGATCTTTGGCCGGGGATTCATGCTGCGGCTGGCGCGTTCCCTGCGGGTTGTGGTCGTCGATCCAGACGCGAATCTCATTCCCGCGATGCGTGCCGGCGCGTTCGGGCTGCGGCAGGGGCGCCCACTCGTTCTTTATCCCGAAGGCGAGCGCTCGATTGATGGCACGCCAAGAATTTTCAAGAAAGGCGCGGCCATATTATCGATTCACATGCAGGTGCCGATTGTTCCTGTGGCGATTGAGGGCTTTTATGAAGCGTGGCCTCGCAACAAACCTTTTCAGACCTTCGCGCCGCTGAAGATGGTCTTTGGCGATCCGATTCTTCCGCCGCCGGAAAGTGAAGCGTCGGAAGCCGCTTACGAAAAGCTGACTGCGGATTTGAAAACGCGAGTGGTTGAGATGTGGGAGGAACTGCGGCGGTAGTGCCGGCGTGCTCGCCGGCGTCCCGAGAGCCTGCATTGAGCGAAGCCCCCGAAACGTGCGGCCCTACTTCGCCCGCGGATGCGTCCGGTCGTACACCTCGAGCACATGCTTCATCGACAACTGCGTGTAGCGCTGCGTAGTCGCGAGGCGTTCGTGGCCGAGCAATTCCTGAATTGCGCGAAGGTCAGCGCCTTCTTCCAGCATGTGCGTGCCGAAGGCGTGGCGCAGAGTGTGCGGATGGACGTCAGGCGAAAGCCCTTTGGCGACCGCAATTTTCTTGATGATGCGGCCGACGCTGCGCGTGGTGAGCCCGCCGCCCCGCAGGTTGATGAGTAACGCCGCAGAGCGCCTGCCGGTCGCGCCGATGACCTTCTGCCTTTCGGGGAGATACGCTGCGAGTGCCGTTTTCACTGAATCTCCAAAGGGAACGTAGCGTTCTTTTTTCCCCTTGCCGCGAATCAGAATGGCCTCGGCGCTCAGATCGAATGTCATCGAGATTGATGCCGGTAAGTTCCGAATTGCGGATGCCGCATCCATAAAGCAGTTCCAGCATGAGACGGTCGCGTTCAGGAAAAGCTGCCACTTCGGGCATCTCGCCATCGATCACCGCATTCATTTCTTCAATTGTGGGCACGCGCGGAAGTTTCTTGGGAAGCTTCGGCGTGGCCACCAGCTTTGCCGGATTCTGCTCCACCACGCCTTCCCGCGCCAGCCAGCGATAAAGCGAACGCACCGCAGCCAAAGCGCGCGCCACGGACGTTTTGCTCAATCCCTTTTCGTAGAGTTGCGAGAGAAATCCGCGGATCGGCGATGTGGTCAATCTGTTTCCATCCCCGGGAACCGGCGTAGGCGGCGAAGAGCGTCAGATCGCGGCTGTAAGCCTTGATGGTATGCGGCGAGGCATTGCGCTCGCGCAGATGGCGAGACGAAGTTGGCAACGGCTTTCGCAACCGTCGACTTGGCCCCGGTGGTAGTCATGAAATGCAGGATCTACCACGGAGGCACCCTTCGGCTTCGCCCAGGGCAGGCTCCGTCACGGAGAAGCCTTTAATGAATCCCTCTGTGTCTCCGTGCCTCAGTCGGCGGATTCTGTAGTCTAAGCAATTTCCTCACCTGGCCTTCGCCCTGGGATGATGCTTCTGATAAACCGTCCGCAAGCGGTCCAGCGCCAGATGCGTGTAAACCTGCGTGGTGGAAATATCGGCATGGCCCAGGATGGTCTGCACGGTGCGCAGATCGGCGCCGTTCTCCACCATGTGCGTGGCGCAGGAATGGCGCAGCATATGCGGCGAAGCCGCCCGTCCGGAAGCGGCCGAGGCCGCGCGCACCATCTGCCAGATGCGTTGGCGCGTCAACTTGCGCCCTCCCCGCGCGATGAACAGCAGAGGCGAATTTCTGGACCGAAGGCCGCCAACGCTCCATTTCGCTTCCCTGCCGCCAGTGCCGGGCGTGACTGTGACAGATACTCCGTGAGCGCGTCCTGGGCCGATTTCCCCAGCGGCACCACGCGTTCCTTATCACCTTTGCCGCGCACCAGCATGTATCCGGCTTCGAGCTTCAGGTCCTCCAACTTGGCGCTGACCATCTCAGAAACCCGCAGCGCGCCCGCATAGAAAACTTCCAGCATGGCACGATCGCGCGCAGCCAGCGCGGCTGACTCTTTAGTGATGCGCGCTGAGCTGCCGTGCAGCGCAGCAGGAGCAGCCAGCGTCGCTTCCATTTCGTCCCGCGCCAGCGCTTTGGGCAGAACCTTCCATTGCCGTGGCGACTCGATGTTCAGCGTGGGATCGTGCTCGATTTTTTTATCCAGCAGCAGGTATCGATAGAGATGACGCAGCGCCGAGAGTTTTCGTCCCACGCTGCGGCCATCGACTTGATTGGAGAAAAGTTGCTGCAGGAAATCGCGCACATCAGTGCGCCGAGCTGTAAGCAGCACGCGCTTGCGTTTTTCCACGAAATTCCGAGAACTGGCCGATGTCAGTCGTGTAAGCGCTGATGGAAAGCGGCGCCAACCCCTTCTCGATTCTCAAGTAATCGAGAAAGCTGGAGAGCACGCGCGAGTTTGCCGCTGAAGCCATGATGAGGGGACGAACAGAGTATGCGCGTTATCGGACGCTGAGGAAAGTGATGAGGAAGATGCCGGAAAGTATACACTGCCGCTGTCGTAGAGCACGCAGCTTGCTACGTCTGGCCAGCGCAACGCAGCAGGTCCACCGCGAACAACGCTCCCTCCGGCGTTTCTTCATGCTTGAAGTAAGCGAAGACGTCGCGGCCCGGCAGCCAGATGCTCCCCGATTCGCGTGACCATGCCACGACGCTCATCTCCGGTGTAATTCGGCTTGCGGAATCTGTAATACACGAAAGGCGCCGTCACCACATCTGGCGTAGTGCGTTCCTCAGTCTCCGCCACGCACAGCGCGGCTCCGTGCGACTTCGAGAATTTCCCACGTCGATTCGGCAAACCAGGAGTCGTGACGGAATTCGAACGCCGCCGGCAACGTGCGTGGAAGAAGCGCGAGAAAATCCTTCAGCAGTGCGGCATCCGCTTTCAAGATTCGGCGGCAACTGGAAGAGCACCGGACCAAGCTTGCCCGCAGCAGCCAAGGGCTCGATCGTCGCCAGGAAGCGCGGAACAAAATCTTCCGTCCCCTTCAACCGCTTGATGTGCGTGATCACCTGATGCGCCTTGATGCCCAGGCGAAAGTGCAGCCGGCGTTTCCTGAATCCAGTTCTGGATCGTGGTCTCTTTCACCAGTTGCCGGAAAGTAAAGTTCACCTCGACGGTGTTGAGTTGCGTGGCGTAGTGACTGAGAAACTTTTTCTGCGCGAGCTTGGCCGGATAAAAATCCGGCTTCCAGCTTGGATAGGCCCATCCCGAAGTCCCGGCAAACAGTTGAGGCATGGCAAAGCTCTGGAGTACGGTTCCGATGCAAAAATTCGCGGCGGACCGGATTATACCTTGCGTTTCGCCGTGCGTGCCGCAGGCCGCTTCCCCTCTTTCTCGCGGATCGACGGTGAGCTGCCTCGGGTCGTCTTCCGCCTGCGCAGCAATCGAGATTACTGGCTCCGCCTCTGTTGCCGACGCCACTGCTCCCTTCAGATCCGGCAACCGCTGTTTCAACGTTGAGCACAGGGGCAAACAAGTCACCCAGCTTTTCGAAGCGCGCCACTACTTGCTTCGCTTCGAATACCAGCAGGTTGGCATCTTTTTTCTTGAGAGCGCGCTCGGCTTCCTCCCACGTCACCGGCGTCGAAACCGTGGGATGCTCACGCGCCCGCAACGAATACACGGCAATCGGTTGTTTTGTGTTCGTCGTTCTGGCTCCAGTCGACAAAAACTTTTCCAGTTCGAAGCTGCTTCTTCATCTCCGATACAACCATGTCTGGATGTTCGTGTTCGAGCAACTGCGCCAGCGCGTGAGAGAAAGTCTTGGTCGCTCTCGTAGTTGGTCGGAGTGTTGAGCGGAACATAGATCTGCAAGCCCCTTCGATCCTGAAGTCTTCGGGAAACTTTGTAGTCCGAAATGCTCGAAGATTTCCCGCAGCCACAGTCCAACCTGGCAGCACTGCACAATATTTGCAGGCGCTCCGGGATCGAGATCGAAGACCATCATCGTCGGGCATGTAATGTCTTTCGCCAACGCGAGTGACGGGTGCAGTTCGATCGCAGCCAGATTCGCCAGCCAAACCAGCGTAGCCAGATCGTCGGCGAGGATGTAATGGACGGTGCGGCGGTTTCCTTCGCTCCAGATCGGCGCAGTCTTCACCCAATCGGGGCGGTGCTGGGGCGCATTCTTCTCGTAGAAGAATTCCTCGTCCACGCCGTTCGGATAACGCTTGCGCGTAAGCGCGCGCTCCGGCCAGATGCGGCACCATCGCCGGCGCAATGCGCACGTAGTAATCGATGACCTGCTGCTTAGTGAATCCCGTCGCGGGATACAGAACTTTTTCCAGATTCGACAGCTTGAGGTGTCTTCCCTGAACTTCGATGGTCGAATCCATTGCGCGTGCACTCCCGCAGGCATTGTGCCTGAAATAGCGTCCAACATAAAATACACTTCTTGCGGAGGGATCGCCTGAATCACCCGGGCGGGTAGCGCTCAGTTTGATATGGAAGCGAGCCAAGCCGAGCCGCTACCCAAGCAAACCCCGTTTGACAACTTCCCTTCCCGCCACGTAATTTCAAACTTCTGCCCTCAATTCCGTCTAAACACGGTAGCCCAATGTGTGTCCGAATACAGTTCTAACCGTTTGGAGGTTCGATGAAATACCGCATACTCAGGCCCCTTGCTCTCGTACTGTTGCTTACAGCGATGGCTGTCGCCCAGAATCTCGCGTCCTTTGAAAAGCGCATCACGGTCAAGAAACTGCCGAACGGCCTGACCATTCTGATTTGCGAGCGTCCTGAGGCGCCGGTCTTCTCTTTCTTCACCATGGTCGATGCCGGTTCGGCGCAAGATCCCCTCGACAAGACCGGCCTGGCTCACATGTTCGAACACATGGCCTTTAAGGGAACCGACACCATCGGCACCACGGACTACGCCGCAGAGAAGCCCGCATTGGAAAAGGTTGAAATCAGCCTACGCCGCTTACATTGCAGAGCGCGACAAGAAAACAAGCCACGACGAAGCCAAACTAAAGGAACTGGAAAAGGCATGGAAAGACGCCATCGCAGAGGCCGACAAATACGTCGTACCCAACCAGTTTGGCAAGATCGTAGAGCAGAACGGCGGCCAGGATCTCAACGCCTTCACCGATTACGACGAGACCGCCTATCACTACTCGCTGCCCGCCAACCGCCTGGAACTGTGGGCCTATCTTGAGTCCGAGCGTTTTCTCCACCCGGTGATGCGGGAGTTCTATAAAGAGCGCAATGTCGTGATCGAAGAACGCCGTCTGCGCACCGACAGCAATCCAACCGGCCGTCTGGAGGAGCAGTTTGACGCGACGGCGTTTGAAACCCATCCCTATCACCGGCCCACCATAGGCTGGATGTCCGATTTGAATTCGTTTTCGGCCACCGATGCTGAAAAGTTTTTTGACAAATATTACGTGCCCGCGAACATGGTCGTCGCCGTAGCGGGAGACGTGAAAGCCGCGCGGATCATGCCCATTCTCGAAAAATACTTTGGCCGCCTGCCCGTGAGTACCAAGCCCGATGAAACCACTAGCGATCGAGCCGCCGCAGAATTCCGAGCGCAGGGTAGTGCTGAAGGAAAAATCTCAGCCGCTTTATCTCGAGGGCTACCACCGGCCTGACTACCTAAGCAAAGATGACGCCGTATACGACGCCATCACCGATCTCATGTCGGAGGGCCGCACCTCGAGGCTTTACCGCGCGCTGGTGCGCGACAAGAAAATCGCCGCGTTCTCCGCCGGATTCAGCGGTCTGCCCGGCACCAAATACCCGCACCTCTTCGCGTTCTATGCTGTCCCTCTGCCCGGACACAGCACGCAAGGAAGTGGCGGACGCGATTCATGCAGGAGATCGAGCGGCTGAAGAAGGAAGACATCAGTGACGAGGAGTTGAAGATGATCAGGACCCGCACCAAGGCCAACCTGATTCGAGGTCTGGGAGACAACGAAGGGCTGGCCACTCAGCTCGCGATCTACCAGACGCGCTATGGCGACTGGCGGGAGCTGTTCCGCTCCGTGGACCGCATCGACAAAGTCACCAAGGCGGACATCCGGCGCGTGGCCAACCAAACCTTCCAGGACTACAAACCGCACGGTTGGCGTGATCGAAACCGCCACCGGAACGGCACAAGGCAGCGAACAGGGATCGGATCAAACTCCTTCACGAACAAGGTGCACCAGATCAGGGAGGTGCGCAGTGATCTTGAAACGATTCGCTGGTTCGATGATTCTCGCGGCCGCCACTATGTTCGTGCCGCTTCCTCAAGCCACAGCCGCAAGCGACGAACTGGCAGCAAATCCCGATCCCGCCTCTGCCCGTTTTCCATCCCCAGCAGCCGAAACGCATCAAGCTCTCCAACGGCATGGTGATCTTCCTGCAAGAGGATCACGAACTGCCTCTGATCGAGGCCAGCGCGCGCATCCGCGGCGGTTCGCGCAACGAACCCACGGCCAAAGTTGGACTGGTCGATATTTTCGGCGAAGTCTGGCGCACCGGAGGCACGAAGACGCAAACCGGCGACCAGCTTGACGACTTTCTTGAAGTGCGCGCTGCCAAAGTCGAGACCGGCGGCGGCCCGGATTCCACCAACATCACCTTGAGTTGCCTGAAAGGCGATTTCGACGATGTCTTCAAAGTCTTCACCGACCTGTTGCAAAATCCTGAATTCCGCGCTGACAAGATTGATCTCGCGCAAAAACAAGCCAATGACGCCATCGCGCGGCGCAACGACGAAATCGGCGGAATTGCCGCACGCGAGACTGTCAAACTTGCTTATGGAGCAGATAACCCCTATGCCCGCCAGCCTGAGTATTCCACCATCGCCGCCATCACTCGCCAGGACTTGATCGACTGGCACAAAACCTACGTTCATCCCAATCACGTTATCCTGGGGATAAGCGGAGACTTCGATACCGGCTTGATGGAAGCCAAGCTGCGCGCCGCGTTTGAAGCATGGCCCAAAGGCGGCGAATTACCCAAAGAAGAGATCCAGTATCACCCCGCCAAGCCGGGCTACTATCTCATCCCCAAGGATGACGTAAATCAAAGCAACATTCACATGGTGACGCTGGGCACCACGCGCAACAATCCCGACTATTACGCTATCAGTGTCTTCAACGAGGCTTTCGGGGGAGGATTCTCCTCGCGCCTGTTCAACGACATTCGCACCAAGCGCGGCTTGGCCTACGAGGTGGGCGGCGGTATCGGCGCCAACTTCGGGCATCCCGGCATTCTGCAATTCGTTATCGGCACCAAGAGCAAGAGCACGATTGAGTCGATCGAGGCGCTCGACGAAGACATCGACAATCTCGCCAAGCATCGCATCACCGACGAAGAGATTAAGCATGCCAAAGACGCTATCCTGAACGCGTTTATCTTCCGCCTGGACTCGCCAGACAAAGTTCTCGCCGAGCGCCTCACTTATGAGTTCTACGGATACCCGGAAAATTGGCTCGACAAGTATGCCGCGGAAATCCAGAAGGTGACGGCCGCGGATGTGAATCGTGTGGCCGCGAAGTATGTGCACCGCGATCAACTCGCCGTGCTGGTCGTGGGCAACACCAAAGAATTCGACAAGCCTTTATCGGCACTCGGCCCGGTGAAGGACATCGACATCACCATTCCACCTCCGCCGGGGGTGAAGGAGGAGAAGGCCGCCAAACTTACAGAGTCAAATGAAGAAGGCAAGACTCTGGCGGCGAAGGTTGTGGCTGCGATGGGTGGCGAGGACAAACTGGCAACTGTCAGAGCATTGAAGGCGGAGCTGACCATCACTCAGAAGACGCCGCAGGGTGATTTCCCTCTGCAAGTGAAAACCTTCATCGTCTTCCCTGACCATCTGCATGCCGAAATGCAGACCGGAAGTATGACCATGAACTACGTGGCCACGCCAGATGCGGCTTTCGCCGAGTATCCCCCAGGAAGCATGCATACCTTGCCCGCAGCCCAGAAAACGGAAATGCTGGAGCAGATCAAGCGCGATCCCATCTTCATCGCTTCCCACTGGAAGGATCCCAATGTGTTTTTCCGCGCCGGAGGAACCGAGAAGGTTGGCGACACAGAAGCTCGTATCGTGGATGTGAATGCCGCCGGCGCTCCCATTCGCTGGTTTGTCGATCCCGCCAACGGTCACATTTTGAAAGAAACCTACCCAACGCTCAGCCAGGGCGGACCCGTGCAAGGCGAGACCGACATGGACGATTGGAAACCGATCAGCGGCTTGAACCTTCCGCTATTGCGCCATAACAAGCAGAACGGCCAGGATTCCAGCACATCGGAATACACGGCGCTGGAACTGAACCCGGCGGTCGACTCCAAGCTGTTCGACAAGCCGGCAGAAAAACCGGCCGCCCAACAATAGCTTCATAGCGCGGCCGCAAATTTGTAGCGCCGCCCCGGCGGCTGTCAAGCCTGCCCTGAGCGAGGCCGAAGGGGGCGTCTCGCCCGCCTCTTCTACCCCTTGACAATGCTGGCCGAACCCACCTATGATAGGCGAACAAACAGCGAATATGTCATCCCTTCCCTTGTTCGAGATCCCGCAGAAATCGCCGCTAATAGGCAGAGCCCGCCTCGCCTCACAAGGCGAATCCCTGCGCGAGGGCCACGACGTCGAATACTTCACTCTCCCGGCGAAATCCCTGCTCAACCGCTGCGTCAGCAATCGCAACCTGCCTTTCACCTGGACCATCAACCCCTACCGCGGCTGCGAATTCGCCTGCAAATACTGCTATGCCCGCTACACCCACGAATTCATGGAAATGCGCGACGGGGCCGAATTCGAGCAAAAGATCTACGTCAAGCAGCACACCGCAGACCTGCTGCGGCGCGAACTGCTCCGGGTTAAGCCTGGCGAAGCCATTGCCCTCGGCACCGCGACCGATCCCTACCAGCCAGCCGAGCGCCGCTACGAGGTCACGCGCAGCATTCTCGAAGAATTCGCCCGCCATCGCGGCTTCGAGTTAGGCATCGTCACCAAATCCAATCTCATCGTCCGTGATCTCGATCTTCTGCGCGCGGTCGCGCAGAACAACGCGCTGTCGATCCACCTCACCGTGACCACTTTGAACGTTGACCTAGCGCGGATTCTAGAACCGCGCGCTCCTCGCCCGGATCTGCGGATAGAAGCGGTTCGCCAGCTTAGCGCGGCGGGGCTGACCACAGGCGTGAGTTGCTCGCCCGTCCTGCCCGGCATCACGGATTCGCCCGCCAATCTCGAGGCGGTAGTGCGCGCCGCCGCAGCGGCTGGAGCCCGCCACATCTTCGCCGGACCCCTGTTCCTGAAGCCCTGCTCAGCCGCGGTTTTTCTTCCGTTCCTTGAACAACACTTCCCCCAGCTGGTGGAGAACTATCGCCAGCGCTATCAAGACCGCGCGTTTCTGCCACCTTCCTACGGAAAGCGTGTGGCACAACTCATCGCGCGCTTCCGCCAGAAATATGGAATCGCGACAGACCCTCGTGGAAGAATGGCCAACAAGTGGCCCGTGCAGGCGCTGGACGAGCAGTTGGCGCTGTTCTCAAAACAGTAAACGCCGTAAGATTGTCGTGCTATGCGAATCCGGGCGCATCGAGTGAAATTTGTAACTGACCCAGTGACTGGTCTGCCCGCTTTGAGTGCGGGTCCAAAAGCGCCCACCTTGACTAGCAAGGAAGTGGAAGAAATCCTCGGACGTGCTCCGGGTGAAACCCCGCAGAAGCAAGAACGAAAAGACAAACGACATCGCAAGGAGTGATCGTGCGTACTCTATGGTTCATTGTCGCTGTGTTTGCCGGATTAGTTCTGATGGCGATTGCTCTCATCCTTGACCTTAGAAGAACAAAAGAAAAAGAAGATGAGCTGATTGCTCGTCAGGACAAGGCAATGGCCAAGGTACGAGACGACCCAAATGAGCCTGCTAGATGGGTTTAAACAATCGGAGCGAGACCGCCAATGGCATCGGCGAGGGTCTGCCAAAGACATAATTCCGGGAATCCTTATTGACGGCGACTCGGCCACCGCGCGACCGCCACGGGGATGGATCGAATCGTTCCTCTATAATTTAATTTTGGCTCACCATGGCGACTGCTTCCCCACCGGCTGAAACGGCCACGGCTCAACGCATCCCGCTGCGAGTGAAGCTGCAGCATTTCTGGCACCGGGTCACCGAAGGGCTGGAGGCCACCCAACTCTGGTCTCAGTTTGAAACCGACGCCCGGACCAGCTATCGTCTCTATTCGCGCGACGTCGCCGCCAAAACCCCCGAAGGTCTCACCCGGCGCGGTCACAATCTGCACGTCGTTAAGGAATTCTTCTGGGCGGTTCTTGAAAAACTTTCACCCGCGCGCCGTGTCTTGCTGCTGGCGGCCTTGGTGATGCTCCTGTTTCCCACCAGCGGCTTTAGCTATCACGCCGGAGGCGAGATCCACGTCATCGAACTCGATCTCCATTTCTGGGGCGGACTTCTGCTGTTTCTGCTGCTCATGCTGGAGATTGCCGACCGCGTCGTGATGAAGCGTGACCTGCAGATTGCGCGCGAGATTCAGACCTGGCTGCTGCCCGGCGCTCCGCCCCAGATTCCCGGAATCTCGATTGCCTACACGACGCGCCCGGCGAACACCGTGGCCGGCGATTACTACGACGTGTTTCCGCGCCCTGGCAAAACTCCCGAAGAAAGTCGCGTAATGTTCGCGGTCGCCGACGTGGCCGGCAAGAGCATTCCCGCAGCAATGCTGATGGCAACGCTTCAAGCCAGCCTGAAGACACTTTCCACCGCGCAAGTAGCCCTGCCTGAACTGGTGGCGAACATGAACAAGTACGCCTGCTCCAACAGCCAGGGGGGATTGCGTTTCACCACCGCTTTTCTGGCGGAGTACGATGCAGCCCGGCGGACTTTTCATTACATCAATGCAGGCCACAACAATCCAATCCTGCGCCGCGCTGACGGAGCGATCGAGCGGCTCGAGGTCGGTGGCTTGCCTCTCGGCATTCTGGCGGATGCGAAGTATGAATCGGCCAGCGTAACGCTCGAGCCCGGCGATTGGCTGATCATCTTTACCGACGGCGTGGTGGAAGCGGAAAATGCCCGTCAGGAGGAGTACAGCGAATCCCGGCTGCTCGGTACAATCAACGCGGCGGCCACTTCTACTCCGAGTGAGATGTTGCACCGCCTGATGGCGGAACTGGATCTATTCGTCGGCACCACCCCGCAACACGATGATGTAACCTGCCTGCTGATAAAAGCGGAGTGATAAACGGTCAAGGGCCGAAGTCAATACGGCTTCCGGCTGCCGGCGTCTGGCTGCCGGAAGCCAGGAGCCGGAATGCCAGCCGCAGCCAACACCTGCGCGGCAGATCGCTGGACTTGAGCAAAATCGCGGGAGATCCGCGCTGCGTGCGCTCGGGCGTCGTCTGCTTCTTTCGCACGGCCCGCCCGACGTAGCCCTTGCTCCAGCAGAAGATAGCCGACGTCGCTGGGTTCCACTTCCACGGCACGAGAAATCCGCTCCACCGCAAGCGCGAAATCGCCTTCCCGCTCGGCCAGCAGTCCGCTGCCCACGAGTGCTGAAGCGTTGTTAGGATTCTGTTCGAGCGCGGATGCATAACTCGTTTCTGCGTGCTCGATGTCCCCCATCTGCATGTAGGATGAAGCAAGATTGCTCAGGGCAACAGCTCGCGAATTCGCATCCTGCGAAGCGTTCAGAGCGCGCCCGTATTCCGAAACTGCCTGCTGCGCCCTTTCATGGGTTTGCTCGTAGACTCCGAGTGCAATCATGTCCGAGAAGGAATACGCATGAAGATTTTGGGCTGCGTCGAACTCACCAATCGCTTCGTCTGTTCGACCCTGCATGGCCAGGGCGCGCGCCAGGCCGCCGTGCGCCACATAGTTCCCCTCAGTAACGCTAAGAGTATGTCTCCACAGAGTCTCGCTGTCATGCCAATAAGCCAACTGCAGGCGGCTGAGCACTCCTAAGGTTGCCAGAATCAAAACTGCCGGCACCGCCAGCCACGTCGTCGAAACCTTCCGCTCCCGAGCAATATCCGCCACTAGCCAGACTACTGCCACAAACAATCCGATGTAAGGCAGGTACGCATAACGATCAGCCATCGCCTGCTCGCCGACCGAGACAATGCCGATCACTGGCACCAGCGTCCCCAGAAACCAAAGCCAACCCACCACCAGATAACGGCGTTCCCGCCAAAAGAACACAAGAGCCGTAATCGAGATCAACACCGCGGCCGCAGCGATCACCTTCCAAATCGGAAGCGAATCGCCGGGATGCGGATAAAGCACTGCCAGCCGCGAGGGCCAAAATGCCTTTCCCAGATACCGCGCGTAAGCAACGATCGCATTCCCCCACCGCTCCGAAGCCGGCAAGGGTCGAACCGCGTGACCCGCCCGTTGCGCCAGCAACGTAAGCACACCGCTGCCAGCCGAAAGCAGCAACAGAGGAACTTTTTCCAGAAACAAAAAAGCGAACGAGCGCGGAACGGCACCTGCAACAGCAGGATCTGCGGAAGGCTTTTCACTGAGAACCGGGAACTGAGAACCGAGAACTGCTCTCTTCAACGGCCAATAATCCCACAACAACAATACAAACGGCAGCGTAATAATCTCAGGCTTCGCCGTCAATCCCAGCGCGAACAACCCGGCAACCACGGCATATCGCGTCGCCCCGCCGCCTCGCCGTACATACCATCCATAGGCGTGCATGGTCAGCAGAAAGAAAACCATGCTGAGCACATTCTTACGCTCCGCAGCCCAAGCCACCGACTCCACGTTCACCGGATGAAGCGCAAACAGCCCAGCCACCATGAACGCGGGCCAGATCAATCCCGTGGCACTCTCCAGCAGAAGAAACAATAAGACGGCACTCCCCACGTGCAGTAGAACGTTCACATAATGCGGACCGGCCGGGTTCAGTCCGAAGAGTTGGCAGTCGAGGGCGTGCGACAACCAGGTCAGCGGATGCCAGTTTGCCGCGTCATAGCTGGTGAATGCCCACTTCACCGTGTTCCAAGTCAGGCCCGCGCGCACATGAGCGTTATCCAGAATGTAAACGTCGTCATCGAGGTTTACGAAGTCGTGGTGAAAGATGGGGTTGTAAAAAGCCAGCGTCACCAGCACCAATACAAGACACAATACGGCGCTTTGCCTGTTCGGGAGAGTATGCCCGTGTAGCGTTGAATGGGAAATCACTCCGGGCTCGGTCGCGGGCGCTGTAGCGCTGGAAGACAAGGCTTCAACCCTCGCAAAATTAAACTACTCGGCTTTCACTCCGGCGGTCGCCAGCACCTGCGCAGCGGCCTGCTGCGCTTGAGTGAAATCTCCGGAAATCCGCTGCCCATGCGCATAAGCTTCTTGTGCGTCTGGCAAGCGGCCGGCGCGATTCAAGGCATAGCCGAGCAAAAGATAGCCCACGTCTGTGGGCTGAAGCTTCATGGCTTGAGAAAATTGCCCGGCCGCAAGCTCGAAATCACCGTCCCGCTCGGCCAGCAACCCGCTGTCCACCCATGCGGTGGCGTTATTTGGATTCTCTTTGAGCGCGCCGGCGGCGCTCGCTTTCGCGCGATCGAAGTCTCCCGCCTGCATGTAGGCCGAAGCCAGCCGGCTCAGCACAATCGCTCGCGTCTTCCCATCTGGCGATACCTGCAAGGCTCCAACATATTCCTCGATAGCCGCCTGCACGTGGCCATGATTCCGTTTGTAGGCGGCGACCGCGACCCGGTCCAGGGCAACATAGGTATGCAAACTCTCGGCCGCATCGAACTGAGCGATCGCCGCCTCGCTTTGATCCTCTTCGGCCAGGGCGGAAGCCAGCGCCCAATGCGCCACGTAATTCCGTTCCGTCAGGCTCAGCGTATGCTTCCATAAGATCACGCTGTCGCGCCAGTAATGGATCTGACGATAGCTCAGCGTTCCTAATGTCAGCAAAATCAAAACCGCCGGTACTCCGAGCCACGCCCCCTGCATCCTTCGTTCTTGCGCCAGTTCCGCGGCCCCCCACACGACGCATACGAACAAACCAATGAAAGGTAGATAGGCATAGCGGTCGGCCATCGCCGCCGCGCCCACCTGCACCAATCCAATCACCGGGACCAGCGTCCCTACAAACCAGAGCCAGCCCACGATCAGATAACGATGACTCCGCCAATGCCAAACCAGTGCGGTCAACCCGAGCATTACCGCCGCGGAAGCGACGATCTCCCAGGTCGGAAGAAGCAGACCCGGATGCGGATAATAGGATGCGAGCCCTGCCGGCCAAAATGCCTTCCCCAAATACCGCACATACGCCACAATCGCATTCCCCAGCCGGCCCGGAGTGGTCGACGTATGCACCGCGCCGCCCGCGCTTTGCGCCAGCAGCGTAATCACCGCGCTGCCCGCCGAAAGCACTAATAGCGGAACTTTCTCCAGAAACAGATAAGAGAACGACCGCGTAACCGGCGGATTCGCAGTTCCATGATCGGTGTTGTCAGTCTTGCTGAGAACTGAGAAGCGAGAACTGAGAACTCTCTTCAACGGCCAGTAATCCCACAGCAGCAATACGAACGGCAGCGTGATGATCTCCTGCTTCGCCATCAATCCCACCGCAAAAAGACCGGCCACGGCCGCGTACCTCTTAACGCCGCCCTTGCGCACATACCATCCATAGGCATGCAAAGTAAGCAGGAAGAACAACATGCTCAGCACGTTCTTCCGCTCCGCAGCCCACGCCACCGACTCGACATTTATAGGATGAAGCGCAAACAGTGCCCCGACCATGAAACTCGGCCAGGTCAAACCTGTAGCCCCTGCGAGCAGCAGAAACAGCAAGATTGCGTTCACCGCATGTAGCAGAACATTCTCATAATGAGGACCGACGGGGTTCAACTTGAAAAGCTGGCAATCGAGGGCATGAGAAAGCCAGGTGACGGGATGCCAGTTGGCTTGGTCAAAACTCGTGAATGCCCATTTCACCGTCGCCCAGGTTAGTCCCGCCCGCACATGAACGTTGCCGGTGATGTAGACATCGTCGTCCATGTTGGTGAAACCGTTGTGAACCACAGGGTTGTAGAAAGCGAGTGTCAGCAGAACTAACAAAAGACACAAAACCGTACTGCGCTTTTCACCAGACAGGAATAACGGCGCCGGTGGCCGGGAAACTACTGCGGTCTGCACTGCGGTCGCGGTTGCGCTGGAAGACAATGAAATCCTCGCGTTTCTTGAATCGATTATATGCACGAGTACTTTAGGACGGACAGCCTCGTCCAGGCCGCGAGGTTACTTACGTGATATGCCAGGCGCACCTCAGCTGCAAGATGCGCCTTCTGATTCGTTCTTGAGATTGTCCCTCGGGTCGTGTGCCGGTTGCCGCGAACCGTCAGTTTTCATGACAGTTTTTGGCATAAAGCCAAGCCTGGAAGGACCTTGCACCGCGTTACCATGAGCGTGAAGTTTGACCTTACAATGAAACGAAAGACTTTGCCTCCGTTCGGCCGGAACCAACGTAACTAGCGGGTTTGGCCCGGCAAGTGCCATCATCAAGTCCGACTGCGTCATTGACCATGACCAGCATGAAATCAACGAAAGTCCAAAAAGAGGGGAAAATAGAGATGCGGAAACAACAGAAGGGTTTCTCACTGATTGAGCTGCTGATCGTGGTTGCCATCATCCTGATCATCGCAGCTATCGCAATTCCTAACCTGATGCGCGCCCGTATGGCTGCCAACGATTCGTCCGCGGCTGCTTCCGAGCACACCATCATCGTCGGTGAAGTCGGCTATTACGGCGCTTATCCTACCCAGGGTTACGCTACGCTGGCCCAGTTGGGCGGCGCTAACACTCCTTGCGTTCCGGGAACCGCCAATGGCTGCTTGATTGACAACAACCTGGCCACCAACGGCGGCGGCAACGGTAAGAGCGGTTATACCTTTGCGGTCACTGTTACGGCTCCTGCGGCTGCGGCGCCTTCC
Source organism: uncultured Acidobacteriaceae bacterium (assembly GCA_963702775.1). Taxonomy (GTDB): domain Bacteria; phylum Acidobacteriota; class Terriglobia; order Terriglobales; family Acidobacteriaceae; genus Sulfotelmatobacter. Next base: position 877,887 of record CAVPDX010000004.1, on the reverse strand, counting down.
ACCTTCTACACCACGGCAGTGCCCATCTCGAGCACCTCGGGTACGAAGTCGTTCTGTGCGGCGGATGACGGCGTTGTGCGCAACGGCGCGCCGGGCATTACGGTCGCGCCCGCTAGCTACGCGGCTTGCCTCGCTCTGGGCCCGATGAACAACTAAGTCTAGCTGAGTACGAAAAGCCGGGGAGGGCAGCGGATCAAGTCCGTTGCCCTCCCTTGGCATTTTATGCGAGCCGAACGCGCGTGTGCGCTCGTTACGGCAAAAGGGCACGGGTGCCTTAGGGAGTCCACAGCACAGCTGCTGGAGCGAGGCCGGTGTTCGTCAGAGCGCTGATCGTGCCCAGAGTTGAAGGAAGAACCCCGCCCGACATTGAGTTTGCGGCGGTCCCTTCGATTGGGGACGTAGAGAGGGTCGCCGCTGGCGATGTGATCATGGCAAGTATCTGGTCCAAGCTCACCGCCCCCCCTCCGCTGCCGATTGCCATTGTGGGGCCGGAGATGCCGGTCGCCGGCTGAGCCTGCGCGAAATAGTAGGTTCCCGCCGACAGCGTAACTCCGGTGAACGTTTGGGTCACTGGGGAGCCATAGGTGGCTGTGGTGTCGAAGTACACGTCCAAGAGCTTGCCCCCGCTGTAAGAGTAGATGCCAAAGCCCAACGGGTAGGTAGGATAGGGAAGGCTGTTTCCTGTAATGTAGGTCGCCGTCCGGATTGTCCAAGAGACTGTGAGAGTAAACTGCCAGACGTAAACTGTGTTGCCGTTGCCGATCAAGGTGTCGCCGAGGGTCAGGCCGAGGAGCGAAGGCACGCCTGGGCCGAACAGGTACCCTTGGCCCGATGTCGATTGGGCCGAGCTGGTTGGAGTGGCTATGGCGGTCGAGAGAAGTACAGCAGCGAGAATCCAAGCTGAAGGTCTCACGGTGGGTCTCCTTAGCAAACGACTTATCCCGCCACGGGTCGGAACTGGGTTAGCGGCGGCACGCGCTCGGGCTGGGTTATCCATACCAGCGTCGACTGTGGAAAAAACAAATCGCCCGGTATCTTTACGAAAGCCGAACACCAATCCAGAGTTAGATCGCAGCGAATCCAGATTCCGTTTTTTATCTCCTTCTTACTCCAGTTCCCTGCTCTTAAGTGTCCCGCCGATGCTTCAATCTGACAATTCTTGTCAGCCGACTCGCTGAGTGGTAACCTGCTGGAGTCCAGAATTTTTGCTAACCTCTGGTACTTCAATAGGATGGCGTGCTTACTTTGGTCTTGGAAAAGCTCCTTTTTTTGGTGACACGAATGCAAAGATTAAAGCATGCTTAACAAATACCTGCCAGCTCGATCGGCAAAATATCGCAAAGGTGAACTAAAAATGAAAATGCACGGGAATAAGGGTTTCTCGCTGATCGAGCTGCTGATCGTGGTTGCAATCATTTTGATCATCGCGGCCATTGCTATTCCGAACTTAATGCGCGCCCGCATGGCGGCCAACGATTCGTCCGCGGCTGCCTCCGAACATACCATCATTGTCGGTGAAATCGGCTATTACGGCGCCTATCCCACCGTCGGGTATGGCACGTTGGCCCAACTGGGCGGCGCTAACACTCCTTGTGTTCCGGGAACCGCCAATGGCTGCTTGATCGACAACAACCTGGCCACCAACGGCGGAGGCAACGGCAAGAGCGGTTATAAGTTTGCCGTTACGGTTACGGCTCCTGCGGCTGCCGCGCCCCCCACGTTTTACACCACGGCAGTACCCATCTCGAGCACGTCGGGTACGAAGTCTTTCTGCGCTGCCGATGATGGTGTAATCCGAAACGGCGCGCCGGGCATCACCGTCGTGCCCGCCAGCTACGCAGCTTGCCTGGCTCTGAGCCCGATGAACAACTAAGCTCTTGCCTGAATTTTGGCGAAGTACCTGGGGGAGGGTACGAGCCAGAGGGCGGCGATGTTGAATTCGCCGCCCTTTTGTTCTTTCGACAATTAGGTAAAACCATTCGTGGAGAGGTGGTTACTGCCGTAACGGGCCCGAGTTCGATAGGCATGGCCTGTTAAGTGCAACAGTTTTCGTGTATCGCCCGAGGACCGGGGGGTTGTCTACGTCAGTTTGTCCAGGTTAAGGGCGGGCAGGTGGGACTCATGGTGAAACAGGAAGGATTTTCACTTATCGAGCTGTTGATCGTGGTGGCGATTATCTTGGTCATCGCCGCCATCGCGATCCCGAATTTAATGCGGGCACGCATGGCGGCCAACGACTCATCCGCCGCGGGCTCCATGCACGCGATCGCAGTGGCTGAAGCTGGGTATTTCGGCTCCTACCAAACCGTTGGCTTCCCAGCTACGCTGCTGCCCTTGGGCGGGGCGCAGCCTTGCACTCCGGGCATAGCCACCGCTTGTCTAATCGACCAGACTCTGGCCGGGGGCGGCCCCAAGAGCGGCTACAACTTCGCGGCCACCGGTTCTGCCGCCCCGGGAAGTACCATCAACAATCAGTTTTATGCCACTGCAACTCCAATCAGCGACATGACCGGTACCCGCGCCTACTGCACCGCTGACGATCTGGTGGTTCGCACGCAACCCTCGGGCAACGTCAATCTGGTTGCCAGCTACGCGGCATGCTGGGCGCTGTCACCGATGGGAAACTAAGCCCGTTTCCAGCCAAGTATCGAGTTTTGCCAAACTGGCATCGTCCCTTTTTTACTTTCGTAATGTCCTGCGACCGCGCTGGCACTTTACGGCCAATCAGTTTTGCATATAATTTTTGGTGTAAATACAAAGCGATTTTTCAGCGACCGTTTTCCCGCTATGCCTGCCATAGAAATCTTGGGATTAGAAAAAATCTACAGCGTCGGCTTCTGGCGCAAGCGCCCCAAACGTGCCTTGAGCCCGCTGTACTTCACGGTTGAGGACGGAGAAATCTTCGGTTTCCTCGGCCCCAACGGCGCCGGCAAAACCACAACTCTGAAACTGCTCATGGGATTGGTGTTCCCGACCTCGGGATCGGCGCGCATCCTGGGCCGCGACTGGACTGATCCTCAAGTCAAAGCGCAGATCGGCTTCCTGCCCGAGCAGCCTTATTTCTACGACTATCTGACGGCTCACGAATTGCTGGACTACTACGGGCAGCTTTCCGGCGTTCCCGCGAAACAGCGTAAGCCGCGCGTCGAGCAGGTTCTCCACCAGGTCGGATTGCGCGACGTCCAGGGCGTGCAACTGCGCAAGTTTTCTAAGGGCATGCTGCAGCGCGTGGGCATCGGCCAGGCCATCCTGCACGATCCCAAGGTCGTGTTTTTCGACGAACCCATGTCGGGACTCGACCCCATCGGCCGGCGCGAAGTGCGTGACCTGATGGAACAACTGAAGAGCGCCGGCAAGACCGTGTTCTTCTCCACTCATATTCTCTCTGACGCGGAAACGCTTTGCGACCGCGTCGCCATCATTCATAAGGGTGAACTTCGCGGCGTGGGCGCGGTCGAGGATTTAACCTCCAGCATTCAGGGCAAGGTGGAAGTAATTTGGCATGGCACGCAGGTACCGGGCTCGATCAAGGCTCTGGGCCTCGAATGCTATGTCACCGGAGACCGCGTCCGCGCCGTCATTAATGAAAACCAGCAGGACGCCGTGATCGATGCCCTGCGCCGCGATAGACAGCGTTTGATCGCAATCACTCCGGTGCGCACTTCGCTGGAGGCGTACTTTGTCGAGAAACTGCGCCGCGCCGAGACCACGGCTGGTTCCTCAGTATGAAGCTCGACTGTATGAGCTCGGCCGTAGGAAGCTTGACTGTATGAAGAGGATGGCATGAATACCCGCATCGCTCACATTGCTTCCAATACTTTCCGCGAAGCGGTCCGCGACCGCGTGCTCTATAACCTGATCGCCTTCGCCCTGCTGCTCTCAGGAGCGGCCATCCTGGTGGGCCAGATTTCCATTGAGATCGAGAAGTTGGTCGTCATCAATCTTGGCCTCACCGCAGTCTCTCTGTTCGGGGTTGTCATTGCCATCTTTATCGGCATCGGCCTGGTTTCCAAAGAAATCGAAAAGCGAACCCTCTACACCGTGCTTTCCCGCCCGGTGCGCCGCTGGGAGTTCATTGTCGGCAAGTTCTTCGGCCTCGCCGGCACGCTGGTGGTGAATACCTTCTTCATGGCGATCGGTGTCTTCGGAGCGCTGTTCTACGTTTCTCACAAATTCGTGCGGGCGGACGCTCTCATTCTTGTGGCCTTGTACTTCATCGTGCTCGAATTCTTGATCATCTGCTCACTGGCCTTGTTGTTCTCGTCATTCTCTTCGCCATTGCTTTCCGCTGTCTTTGCCTTCTCGCTGTTCGTTATCGGCAGCTTTGGCGAAGATCTGCGGAACTTCGCGGGCATGGCGCACGGATTCTCGCGCTGGGCAGCCACCGCCGCGGCCTATCTGGTGCCGAACTTTTCGGCGTTTAACGTGATCACTTCCATCGCCCATGAGCAGCCGGTCGCCGGACAACTGATCGTGAACAACACGCTCTACGCTTTGTTCTATGCCGCGATGACGCTGAGCGGAGCAGTGCTGATCTTTGAGCACCGTGACCTAAAATAAATACCTGAGTGAATCGACATCTGAATTTGATGATCTGAAATGAAGGCGCGTCAGAAAATCACGATCGTCGCGAGCGCATGCCTGATCCTGTCGCTGGCTGGCAGTTCGTTGGTGCTGCATCGCACCGACCAGCTTCGCCCGCAGGGCACGCTCGATGAGGTTCTCCTCGTCAGTTCGCCGAAGGTGATCAAGCGTGCCAGTCTCGGTTATGACGGACTGATGGCCTGCATTTACTGGACTCGCGCCGTGCAATATTTCGGCTTCCGGCATCATCACTTCGCCACTAGCTACAACCTGCTGGCGCCGCTGCTCGAAATCACGACTCATCTGGATCCGCAACTCCTGGTCGCTTACGAGTTCGGCACCAGCTTTCTTGCGCCCGAGCCGCCGCATGGCGCCGGCGAACCTGAGCGTGCAATTGAATTGATCGAATACGGCATCCAGAACAATCCGGACAACTGGAAGCTTTACTACGATCTGGGCTTCGTCTACTACATGGAGCTTCATGATTACAAGAAAGCAGCCGAAGCTTTCGAGCGCGGGTCGCACTTGCCCAACGCGCATCCCTTTCTGAAAGTGATGGCAGCGCAGATGGCAGAACATGCCGGCGAATACGAGACGGCTCGGATGCTATGGTCGGCAACATACCAGACCACGCAGGACAAACAGATTAAAGACAATGCGGTCGAACATCTGCGCGCCCTGCGCGTCGACGAAGACATTCAGCATCTGCAGGAGGCGGTGACGCGCTTCGGAGAGCGCACGGGACGCCTGCCCGCAAGCCTGGCGGAACTGGCGACGGCGGAAGGGTTGGCTGGAATGCCGGTCGATCCTGACGGTCATCCTTACAAAATGACTCCGGAGGGCCGCATCGAAATTCGCGTGCCCGATGATTTCCCTTTTGCTACGAGAGGATTGCCTCCGGGATATACACCGCCGTCGAAATTCCACACGCTGCAGTAAGCCTATCGAACCTCTGTCGCCATCGCTGCATTGTCATCGCTTATGATGGCGGAGAATGGAACACCTCGATCCCTCCGCTTCGTCCTGCGCCAGCGTGTTTGGCTCGGCTCGGCGATGGTGGAGCGATGTTGCCGGCCGCGAAGGCCGACTGGCAGCCACGCAACAACTCCTGGCCGCGCTGTGGGAGTTCGTTCGCAATTCGACTCCAGAGCGGCGTCGGCAGCGCTTCGGCGATGCCGACTATGATTGGGAGCATCGCGTTAACACCACGAGCGCTGGTGTAGGTTGGCGCGATCGACTGCTGGGAGTTTTCCATTCGCCGTATCAGCCGACGGAGTCGGCTCTCTTCCATGAAATGCTTGCGGCTTTGCGTGCGCAGAGCCATTCTGACTTTCACGACTTCGTATTCATTGATCTGGGATCGGGCAAAGGGCGCACACTGCTGATGGCGTCGGAATATCCATTTCGCCGCATCGTGGGCGTGGAACTTTTGCCGGTGTTGCATCAGGCTGCTCGGGAAAATCTGAGCAAGTATCACAGCGAATCGCAGAAGTGCTTTGCGCTGGAAGCGATCTGTGCGGATGCGACTGAGTTCCCTCTTCCTGCGGAACCGACTGTGGTGTACCTTTTCAATCCGTTTCCGGAAGCGGGGTTGAGGCGAGTGATCGCTGGTTTAGAGCAGAGTGTGCTAGCACATCCGCGAGTCGTGTATGTGCTCTATCACAATCCGCTGCTGGAGATGTGTTGGATGAAAGTGTCGGGCTAAAGAAAATTGGCGGGACGCATCAGTATGCGATTTACAAGTCAGATTGCTGATCCCTCAGAGCCCGCAATGTGGAGATCGGATGCGAAAAATTTTGCGGATCGAACACGCTAAAATCTTGCAACCACAGGAGTTACGGGATTCTAGATCCGCGAGATCCGGCTAAAATCTTCCATCCAAATGAGTTAGCGGCAAAATCCTCAAAGTAAAGGACTTAGCGATAGAAATCGCTATCGCATATGGTCCACTTTCGGTTTTCAAAGAGCCTGTGCCCCGGCGCGATTCGCGCTCTACAGGGATACTTTGTATTAGCTTAGCCCAAGGCCGGAAGTGAAGATGTGACGGATGAACGTGAAACGGCTGTGGAAAACTCTCATAGAGGGCTGCCCCGGCAATTTTGTACTTTCTCCGTTTGTCAAGAAGCGGTATTCTGGTAGCACCTAAAAAGGTGCTCCGCAGGTGAGTTCATGCTCGACATCACCAAGGACATTCAATCTCTGACGACCTTTCGGCGGCGTTCCGGCGATTTTATGAAGCAGCTGAAGAAGAGCAAGCGACCGGTGGTGCTTACAGTAAAAGGGAGGGCCGCGGCGGTGGTGCAGGACGCGGCCGCGTATCAGCGACTGCTCGACATTGCGGCGCGCGCAGACGTCGAGGAAGGTATCCGACAGGGACTGGAAGATGTGAACAAGGGCAGGATTCGTCCGGCGCGGGGATTCTTTGACGAATTCGAAGCCGAGCATGAAATACGCCGTTAACGTCACGCTGCGGGCGGAGCGGGACCTCGCGAGGCTCTACGGTGAAATCGATGCGGCCCACTCCGAGACGGCGCGAGAATGGTATCGGGGGCTGAAGAAGCAGATCCTCAGCTTAGAGAAACTTCCCTTCCGCTGCGCCGTGACTCCGGAGAACAAAAATCTCAGACACCTTTTGTATGGTGACAGGCGTAACACCTATCGCGTGATCTATCGGGTGGTGGACATGCAGGTTGAAGTTCTGCACATTCGTCACGGAGCAAGGAAGCGGTTCAGGTGAGGAAGACAAAGGGCTCCGCAGATGGGTCTGCACAAGAATCCGGATACGCTGGCGCGACTGGATGCGCTTGCGGGAGGGTGGCAAGGGCATCGGATCAATAGCTCCGCATGTCCTTCAGGGCTGACTTGAGTGCGATCATAGCCGGCGCAAAAGGCCCATATTTAGTGACGGCCCATTCTTGCTTCAAGACCTTGCGAGCCTGCGTCATCACGCCTTCGACTTGAGCCGAATCGGCGAAATCATCTCGATTATCCAGGAGAGCTGAGGCCTTTGGCAAGTTCTATGTGCTCTCCTTCGGTGATGTTGAGCCTCAGAAGTATCCGCCGATAGACTAGTAAGGCTGCATTTTGTGCTTCCTGCTGCTCGTCTGTGTTCTTGATAATTGCCTCCTCGCCGCTCAGTGCAGCCCCCTTGCTGACGAGATAGTGGACAGCGTCGATTTGTTTCATGTACTCGACCAGATCATCTCTGAGTGCATTGATCCAATTTTGCCGATGATTGGAAATGACGCTCCAGCGGGACAGCGAGGCCGCTACGACTGAACCGAAGCCAAGGGCGGATAAGAGCGCAATCCAGGTCGATGAAGGCACCATTTGTTGTCTCCCGACTCAATCATAAAGCCTGGTAGGTCTCCTTTGAATGGGCCTCGTTGACGCGCTTCTCAGGGAGAAAGGTTTACACTGGGCTGGCTTATGACCACTACGACCCTCAACTCCCTGGCCCGCGCTTCTTCCGCTTATCTGCGCTCCGCCATGCACCAGCCTATTCAGTGGCATGAGTGGGGCGAGGAGGCGTTTGCAGCGGCGCGGCGGGAGAACAAACCGATGCTGCTGGATATTGGCGCGGTATGGTGCCACTGGTGCCATGTGATGGATCGCGAGTCTTATGACGATCCTGCTGTGGCGGCCATTGTGAATGAGCATTTCATTGCGGTGAAGGTGGATCGCGATGAGCGTCCTGACATTGACAGCCGGTACCAGGCTGCGATTAGCGCGGTCAGTGGGCAGGGGGGATGGCCGCTTACCGCTTTTCTTACTCCCGATGGCAAGCCGTTTTATGGTGGGACTTACTTTCCGCCGTTCGGACGGCTACGGGCGGCCCAGCTTTAAGCGCGTGCTGACCAGCATCGCCAACGCTTACAAGGAAAAGCATGGTGACGTGGTGGAGCAGGCGAAGATGGTGGAGAGTGCGATTGCGCAGGCGGAGTCGTTTGCGGGGCGTGGCGGGCGGGTCTCCGCGGGCATCATTGCGGCCATTCAGAAGTCGGCGTTCAGTATGTTTGATGCGCAGCATGGCGGGTTTGGGCAGGCTCCGAAGTTTCCGCATCCTTCGGCGCTGGATTTGCTGATTGAGCGGTACGCTCGGAGTTTGGAAAATGGAGAGTCAAAATCCCCATCCTTTCGCAAAGAACGCGATAGGATGGGGCACCCAGCGCAAGAAATGGGGCTCCCAGATCATGATCAGCTCCGCAACATTATTATCACTACGCTTGAGCACATGGCTCATGGCGGGGTTTACGACCAGCTGGCGGGAGGATTTCATCGCTACTCGGTGGACGAGCGGTGGGTGGTGCCGCATTTCGAGAAGATGTGTTACGACAATTCCGAATTGCTGAAGAATTATGTGCACGGGTATCAGGCTACGGGATCGGAGTTCTTTGCGAGCTTGGCGCACGACATCATCCGCTGGATGGATGAGTGGCTTAGTGACCGCGAGCGTGGCGGATTTTACGCTTCGCAGGATGCAGACATTTCCATGGATGACGATGGTGACTACTTCACCTGGACGCTGGATGAGGCGCGGGCCGTACTTACGGACGAAGAGGCGCAGGTTGCGGCGCTGCACTATGACATCAACGAGATCGGCGAGATGCATCACAATCCGGCGAAGAACGTGCTTTACGTGCGCGCGCCGATCGAAGAAATTGAGCGGCGGATGAGTCTTAGCGTGGGGCGCGTAAGGGAGCTGCTCGATTCCGCGAAGAAGAAAATGTATGCGGCGCGTTTGCAGCGGCCTACGCCTTACGTCGACAAGACGGTTTATGTGGGATGGAACTCGATGTGTGTGTCGGCTTATCTGGAGGCGGCGAAGGTGCTTGGGTTGGATGACGCTCGCCATTTTGCTTTGCGGTCGCTGGACCGGGTTCTGGCTGAGGCTTGGAAGCCGTCAGCCGACGCGGGCGAGGACCCCTTCGACAATCTCTCAGGGCAGGTCCGCGCCACACAGTCACGGCTCTTGCATGTGGTGGCTTATTCCGATCCTGCGGCTTCGCGCCGGGAGGTTGCTGGGCTGCTTGACGACTACGCCGCTACCGCGATTGCGTGCCTCGACGCCTACGAGGCTACGGCTGATCTCAGCTACTTCAAGTTCGCGCAAGCAATCGCTAACGCGATGATCGCGCGGTTGTTCGATGCGACTTCCGGAGGGTTCTTCGATGCCGAACCAGCGGCCGAGGGAGCAAGTCTGGGCGTGCTCTCGACGCGACGCAAGCCGCTGCAGGATTCGCCGACGCCGGCGGGAAATCCCATGGCGGCGATCGCGCTGCTGCGTTTGCATCACTATACGGGCGATGCTGATTATCGCGATAAGGCGGAGCAAACGCTGGAAACGTTTGCCGGCGTGGCGGAGCAATTTGGAATTTTCGTCGCTACCTACGGGATCGCGGTATTGCATCTGTTGGAAAATCCGGTGCAGGTGGTGGTGATTAAAGGCTCCGATGAAACGAGCGTCCGCACTTGCGGCGGTAGCTGCGTCTGGTTTCGCATTTAACAAGAGCGTGCTGCGATTGGCGGCCGAACCAGGCGGTTGCAGGGAACTTGCCACCTGCGCTGGCGGCCACCATTCCGAACCTGCCTCAGTTAAATTCGGGAGCGTCGTTTGCAGTCCTGTGTTCGGGATTCGCCTGCCAGCCCGCGGTCACGGATCCGGCGGAATTGCGGCGCGGGCTGGAATCGGCGCTGAGGAATTCTCAGCACTCTGCGTGAAGACTTGAGGATCGGCGAAAGCGTGCCTCAGGCGCTAAAGCACGGTCATTCCTAATGCCTTAACGGCACGAGTAAACTCGTGCCCCTCCCGACCGCGTTCGAGCTGAATTTTCAGGAGGCTTCTCGCGGGAGTCCTCGAAAGAGCTCCCGCCCAAAAAAATGAGGCCGACGGTGTATGTATGAAATCCGTCGGCCAAAGATAGCGAGCCCTAGGTTCGGCCCAAGTTACTGGAGGTTACTTTGGTGACCTTGCGGCCACCGGTGACATTTGGTGAACTGCTAGTTCACATCGGCGGCTCTGGTTGCTAGCCGCACTTGTTCTGCAGTTTTTGTTGCTGCAGTTGTTGTTGTTGTGGTGGGCACGTAATGATCGGGCCTCCGTCCGGGGTTGGAAGCTGCGGAACGGCGGCTGCGACGTATGTGCCCACTAGTCCAAGCATCAGGATCGACATCCTGACTGCGTGCTTCATGGGGATCACTCCTTTTCCGCGCCATAACTGCCTCAAAAATAGGGCACAGTGGCGTGGGAACGAATTATACGGCACGAGTCAAGTGCTTTCGCAATAATTTCCCACCTGACAGGTATAGCCGGTTCATTGGGGCAGTGTTTCGCCTCCTAACACGCCTCGGGAAGCGCGCAAATACTGGAGAAACCGTAGGCTCCCTAAGGTGTTTCCCTTATATCGGTGCCGAAGGCTCGAATGCGGGCTAGAAACACTGAGAAAATTTACGAAATCCGGAAATCGCAGAGCCGGATGCGGCGAAGCAAAAAGAGAAAGAGCAGGGCGGGGCCGAGGGGAAGGCGCCGACTGGGTTTACGGCTTAGGTGCGACCCGCTCAACTAACTCGGAAATGCTCAGGCTGCCCGTGGCCGCCGCCGCGGAGCGAGCGGCCGCGGTGCTTCCATTTTCAGGGCTGACTGACGGCGGTACCTGAGTGCGGGAGAGCGCCCGATCAACCATGCCTTCGAACATGGGGATCAGGGAATCGGCGGGCAGCGGGTGGTGGATATCAGACAAGCTCTGCTCCCACCGCTGGGGCCGCAGAAGCGTAGAGGCAGCGTCGCGGGCCGGACTCTTCGCCATGGTGTAGCCCAGCCAGATGAGCAAGGTGGCGTTGTAGGCGCCCATGTTGATGAGGTTCATCGCAATGTTGCCCAAGTGATCGCCGACCCAGGATGCGATCAGAACCAGTTCCACAATGGCGAAGGTGCCGAAACCCAAAGCGATGCCAAAGCTGTGCTGACGCCGGCTTACTCCCAGGTAGCGGGCGAAGAACAACAGGAACAGGACCATCCCCACCTGAATAATGCGAACGCAACGCTGGGCGGTCATGATGGCCTGCACCCAGGCCGAGATTTGAGGCGAACTGCTGGAAACCGACACCACCGCGGCCACCAAAAGCATCACCAGACCTGCCCACTTGAACAGCACCGTGCCCAAGTCTCGCAAGGTGTGAAAAGGCCGGAACACATCGAGAAAAGCCTCATGAATCACCATAAACCCGAGAGCCACGCTGATGGCGGTGCTGATCCAGGAGACGTAAAAAACGGCGGAATAGTAGTAGCGGTAAATGGGAAAGACTACCGCGAAAGTCATAATCTGGGTGACGATGTAGGCAAAGAAAAACTTGAACGGGCGGTGCTGAGCGCGGCGAAGCATAGCGATAGCGATCACCGTTTGGAGAACGGGATGCGCGACCCAGAGCACATAGAACAGGACTTTGACTTTCTCGCTCATTGAGACAAATCTCTTAAACCCTTGGCTCGAAACACAATCAGCACCCAGAGCCTGCTCCGCGGCACTGCGTCAAACATTAAAACTGCTGTAGCAACAAAAATAAGACTGTTGTAGTAATAAGAGAAAGTTAAACTCTTTGGTCCAAGTGTTCAATGTACACAGGTAACCCAAAGTAACGTTACCTTTGTGCTAGTTGACTGGAACTCTGAATCCGGTCAGAAGCTCTTAAGCGCAAAGTGCGCGAAGGAATGCGGCGAAGGTTGCAAAGAGAAACAGTCCACTATCGTTTATTGGCTTACAAAGATGAAATAGGACGAGTTCCACAGAGCTGTGGGCAGACTTCCTCGCGGGCGCGTCGTGACCACGAGGTTGTATTCTCCGGCGCTACCCAGGTTTATTTCCTGAAGTGCATCCTGGTGCAGAACGTCCTGGTGCAGAACATGGGGCGGCATCCCGGCTTGCGGGGCTTTTCGCATCTGAGGATCAGCGTGCGGCTCGATGACCGCCAGCCTTGCCAGAAACTCGTGCACATCGACGCCGCGACCGTGCCCGGACACTACAAACGAGACCTCTGCAGCGTGCGAGGAGAAGTGCCATGCCAGCGACGCGGCTAAGCTGACGGCTCGTTCGTAGGCTTGCGCGGAAATCAATCCCGCGGCGGGATTGTCGAAGACGATGCATAACTTGCGTTCATCCTCGCGGCTGAACTCGCGGACTTTCAACGAACCGGACTTCGCCGTGGCCTTCCAGTCGACGTAGCGCGCCGAATCTTCGGGCATGTATTCGCGGATGCGGTATAAATCGGAGCCGCGCCCGCGCACGAAACTTTCCCACTCGCCACGCACCAGGGGCAGGATCTCAAACAGCTCATCGGGCGGCTCAACCGCGGGATACACCAGAATCTCGTGCTCGAGCGCAAGCTCGCGGGTCTTGGTCAGGAAAGCAAACGGAAAGCGCGTGGCCACTCCGAAGCTGGACTCGCGATAGCGTCCCCGGCGATCGAAACGCAGCTCAAGATCCGCGGTTAGATCGGCGCCCGGCCGCAAGAAGGGGAAATAAACGATGCCATCGAAAATTCCCGGCGCTGGGGGAACTACTTCCACCCGCTGCACCCGCCAGTCGCGCAGCCGCACCCACTGATTTTCGGGAGCGCGGTTAAGTGGGAACGTAAATGTGGTTCGTTCCCACTTCCATTCCTTGCGGATCTTCTTATCTTTCTCTCTGCGTGCCGGCACCACGCGAATCGAAAACGACGGCAAGAAGCGCCGTGGGTTACGCAGCACGATCCTCCCGACTACCGGGCGTCCGGCGAACATGTGTTCGGGAAGACGAACCTCAAGTTCGAGGCGGCGCAGCACGAGGGCGGAAACGACTCCCGACACCAGGATCGCGGCCAGCATCGCCGCCACCACGATGTACAAAAGATTGTTTCCCGTGTTCAGTGCGGCGATGGCGATCACCAGCGTGACCAGCACATAGATCACGCCGGCTTTTGTAACTTCGTAGTGAAAGGTCTGGCGAAGGCGCTCGAGCGCGACGCGACGGGCCAAGTACGGCACCGTAACCAGCCCAACGAAGGCCGCCATCAGCAGCGCCAGCGAAGCCAGGATTACCGAAGCCCACTGATTGCCCGCTTCGCCGTACGCAGTCGAAATCAACGCGGCGCCGAAGGCGAAGGCCAATCCCATGAGCGCCAGCAAGAACTTTATCCACACTTCTGCCGACGCCGATTGGAGCCATGCGATCGCACGGTTGTTCTGGGGCTGATTCACTGAATTGATATGAGTGGAGGCCACTGTTCGGAGCCTAGCATTGCCACATGAGAACGGGCAATCGCGATCGGATCGAGCGAAAAGCGTTCGTAACCTCCAAGGGCGGAAAAGGAAGCGAGCCAAACGCGCGATTATTGTGTCGCAAAGAGCGCGACACTTCGCGCGGCTCGCCCAGATTCCCTCGGCAGGCTCGGGACAGGCTCTTCACTGCGCAAAGAACGCTTGTTCAGGATGACAAGCAAGAAGCTATTTTAGATCCCCGCACTTTGTGTTAACCTGCCGCTCTCCATCAATCGGTTGCAGCAATCGAAGCGCTTTTTCAAACCACGATAAAGGAGATCTCATGCCTCTAACCAAGCGCGCGCTCGCAGAATTCTTTGGAACATTCTGGCTGGTTTTCGGCGGATGCGGCGCGGCTGTGCTCGCCGCCGGCTATCCCACGCTCGGCATCAAGTTCGCCGGCGTTGCCCTGGCTTTCGGTCTCACCGTGCTCACCATGGTTTATGCGGTCGGACACATTTCCGGCGGACACTTCAATCCCGCCGTCAGTTTGGGACTGGTGGTGGGCAAACGATTCGCGGTTTCGGATTTGATTCCCTACTGGATTGCCCAGGTCGCGGGCGCGACCGCGGCCGCCGGCGTTCTGTTCGTGATCGCCAGCGGAAAAGAGGGCTTCGACGTCCACGCCGGGTTTGCTTCCAACGGATATGGATTGCATTCTCCCGACCACTATTCGCTGCTGGCGGGATTCGTGGCCGAAGTTGTGCTGACCGCGTTTTTCCTGATCGTCATCATGGGTTCGACCGCCAAAAGCGCGCCCGCGGGATTTGCTGGCATCGCCATCGGACTCTGCCTCACGCTGATTCACCTGGTATGTATTCCGGTGACGAACACTTCCGTGAACCCGGCGCGCAGCACGGGCCCGGCGATCTTCGCCGGCGGCTGGGCCTTGCAGCAGTTGTGGATGTTCTGGGTGGCCCCACTGATCGGCGGCGCTCTGGGCGGAGGGCTCTATCGCGCACTGTTCGGCGAATGAAGACGTCGGGAGAATGTGCGGCGGGCGAATTCACGGCGGGCGAATGTGCTGTGATCAGTACTCCGATAATTCTTTCATGGCGCGGAACAGATCATTGGACTGGGGCAGGATGGCGTCTTCGAGAATGGGCTGATAGGCTACGAAAGTGTCGGCCGCGGCCACGCGGCGCACGGGCGCGTCGAGTTGATCGAAGAGTTGGTCGGCGATGCGGGCTGCGATTTCGGCTCCGTAGCCCCAGCTCAAGCTATCTTCATAGGCCACGAGAGCGCGATTGGTTTTTCCGATCGAGGCGGCAATCGTCTCCCAGTCGAATGGATTCAGGCAGCGAAGATCGATCAACTCGACTTTGACGCCGTGCTCGCGCTCGAGTTTTTGCGCTGCCTGCAAGGCGCGCGGCACTACCGCGCCGTAGGTAATCACAGTGAGGTCGGTTCCGGGATGCACGATCTTTGCCTTGCCGAACGGAATCATGTAATCGGGTCCGGGATAGGGAGCGCGGCCGAAGGTTTCGCGGTAAAGACGCTTGTGTTCGAGAAACAGTACGGGATCGTCGCAGCGAATCGCGGTGCGCAGCAGTCCGGCCGCGTCCAGCGCGTTTGAGGGGAACACCACGCGCAAACCGGGAATATGAGTGAAGATGCTCTCTCCGCATTGCGAGTGATAAATAGCGCCGCCGGTGAGATATCCGCCGATGGCGACGCGAATCACGACCGGGCAGGAGAACGCATTATTCGAGCGCCAGCGGATCACCGAGAGTTCGTCGCGAATCTGCATCATGGCCGGCCAGATGTAGTCGAAGAACTGAATCTCGACAACCGGCTTCAGTCCGCGGGTAGCCATGCCGGTAGCGCGGCCGACGATGGCGGCTTCGGCCAGCGGCGAATTGAAAACCCGGTCGGGGCCAAACTCGTTTTGCAGACCGAAGGTGAGCTTGAAGACTCCGCCTTTGCCTTTCACCAGCTTTTGCTTCAAGTATTCTTCGCGGCTGCAATCGGCCACGTCTTCGCCGAAGATGACGATGCGCTCGTCGCGCTTCATTTCGTCGCGCAGGGTTACGTTAATCAGGTCGGCCATGGTCTTGGCGGCTGGCTTTTTGCCATCGGCGGAATCGGGAGCGGCCGCCGGCTGTGTGTCGAAGGCCGCTGACGTGGGATCGAGATCGGGCGAATACACATACTTCAGAATGCTCTCGGGCGCGGCGGGCAGAGCCTCGAGGGCTTGATCCACCGCAGTCTGCAGTTCTTCTTCGACTTTCTTTTCCAGTTCGTTGATGCCCTTCTCGTCGAGGATTCCCTCGCGGAGCAGAACCATCTGCGTGCGCGAGACCGGATCGCGGGCGGCGTCGCGCTCACGCTCGGAATCGGGGCGGTACAGACGTTCATCGTCGGAGAGCGAATGCGAATAGGGACGAATTACGTGGGCGTGCACAAATGCAGGCCCATGGCCCTCGCGACAATATTGAGCGGCACGCTGAAACGCGCCGAACTCGCCGTGGGATCGGTGCCGTCAACTTCTTCAAAATGGAAATTCGGGAAGCCCGAGACCAAGCGTGAGATGCTGCCTCCGGCAGTTTGTATCTCCACCGGAACGGAGATTGCGTAGCCGTTGTCCTGAACGCAGAAAATCACGGGCAGTTTGTTGAGGGCGGCGGCGTTCATCGCCTCCCAGAATTCACCCTCGCTGCTGGTGCCGTCGCCGAGAGAAACGTAGGCGATCTCGTCGCCGTGGAAGGTCACGTCTTTAAACTGGCGATAGTCCACTGGGCCCGTTGTCTGTCGAGGGAATTTCCGCGGCCTTGGCGTGTCTGGAAAAGTACCGGCCGGCCTCGGCGCATCCCACCGCCTGCAGAATCTGCGAACCGGTTGGCGACGACTGGGTGACGATATTCAGCCGCTTGTATCCCCAGTGCGAAGGCATCTGGCGCCCGCCGGAACTGGGATCGTCGGCCGCTCCCACGGCCTGCAGAAACATCTCCACCGGCTTGGCGCCCAGCGCCAGGCACAAGGCGCGGTCGCGATAATAAGGATAAAACCAGTCGTAGCCCGGCTTCAGGGTCATGCCGGCGGCGGCGCCAATGGCCTCATGTCCGGCTCCGGACATCTGGAAGAAGATTTTCTGCTGACGCTTGAGCAGGATTTCCCGGTCATCGATGCGCCGGGAGGTATACATGATGCGGTAGGCTTCGATGAGTTGGTCGCGGGTCAGTCCCTCGTAGGTTCGGGACTTCTTGCCAGTGTTGCTTACAACCGACAGCTTGGGGTCGGTTTTAGTTGTCGCCATCCGGTTCCCTGATGAATATGTGATGAAAATCCAGGCTTTAAGATTCGGTGCCGAATATCATGGCGCAGGTTGCATTGTAAATCGGAATCGGGGATTGGCAAACATGCAAGTTTTGGCGTAGTCATGCCTTCTCCGCTGGCCCGGAAACGGGAATGGCTGGAATATCCGTGACGGTCTCGCCAAAATAATGCCGTTGGAAATACAGGGCAACGTTCACCAACCCGATCAGGGCTGGAACCTCCACCAGAGGGCCAATCACCGCGGCAAACGCGGCACCGGAGTTAATGCCGAAAACCGCGACTGCAACCGCAATCGCCAATTCAAAATTATTGCTGGCGGCGGTGAAGGACAAGGTCGCGGTCTTTGAGTAGTCCGCTCCAAGCTTGCGGCCCATGTAGAACGAGACCAGGAACATAACGACGAAGTAGATCAGGAGCGGGACCGCAATCCGAACGACGTCCAAAGGCAGCCGGACGATATAGCTGCCCTTGAGCGAGAACATCACCACGATCGTGAACAAGAGTGCCACGAGTGTGATGGGGCTGATTCGTGGGATGAAGACTTTCTCGTACCACTGTTTGCCTCGCGCCCGGACCAACATGAATCGGGTGAGCATCCCGGCAAGAAATGGGATGCCGAGATAAATGAAGACACTTTTGGCGATGTCGCGAATGGAAACGTTTACCACCGACCCGTGAAGTCCAAACCACTGCGGCAGCTTAGTGACGAATACCCAGGCATATACCGAGTAGAACAAGACCTGGAATACAGAATTGAAGGCGACCAGCCCGGCGGCATATTCCGTGTCGCCTTTCGCCAGTTCGTTCCAGACGATCACCATCGCGATGCAGCGCGCCAGGCCGATCATGATAAGGCCAGCCATGTATTCGGGATAGTCGCGCAGAAACACGATGGCGAGCACAAACATCAGTACCGGCCCGATCACCCAGTTTTGCAGCAGCGAGAGGCCGAGGATTTTTTTGTTGCGGAAGACCTCTCCCAACTCCTCATAGCGGACCTTAGCCAGTGGCGGGTACATCATCAGAATGAGCCCGACGGCGATGGGAATGGAGGTGGTGCCGACGCTGAAGCGGTTCAGGAAAGGCACGATGCCTGGCAGCGCCCAGCCCGCTCCCACGCCGGCGAGCATGGCGGTGAAAATCCAGAGAGTCAGGTATCGATCCAAGAAGCTGAGGCGACTCGTGGTTTTCATCTGCAGACCTCCATGGCCTACGCAACTAGGAATTCACGTCCCGCTTCTGAAACTCGGAGAGCGGATTGGCGGCCCGTCATTGCCGTCCGATCTTGTCGATTTCTTTCTTTAGTGAGAGGCCGCCCAACGTAGCGAGGGGCAGGCTCAAGAAGAGGCTAATTCTTCGATCCAGAAGAAAGAAAGCATCGCGGAAGGCCCTTTCGACTTGCTCCTGCGTGCCTTGAACCGCGGCGGGGTCGGGGACGCCCCAGTGTGCGGTCATGGGCTGGCCCGGCCATACCGGGCAGACTTCGTTGGCCGCGTTATCACAGACCGTAAACACGAAATCGAGCTTCGGAGCGCCGGGCTGGGCAAACTCGTCCCAACTCTTGCTGCGAAAACCCGAGTTCGCAAGGTGCGCCGCTTCAAGTTGCCGCAAGGCCTCGGGCCGAACCGCTCCCGAAGGATGGCTGCCCGCGCTGTAGGCGACAAAGTTGGGCTTGCCTTTGGAGTTCATGATGGCTTCGGCCATGATGGAGCGCGCCGAGTTGCCCGTGCACAGGAACAGAACGTTGTAGGGTTGTTGCACGCTCACCTCCAGGCCGCCGAGAGGGCGGCGTTACGATTTGCAGCACGTCGGACCACAGCAAGCCTCCTTGGCCTTCGGCTTCACGGCGCGGATGAACGCGCTCATGAACTTTCCATCTACTTGGGGGGCGATGGCGTCGACATCGATTCCCTGCCCGGCAAGAAATTCGCGCGCGTCTTCGGCGCGGTAGATGCGGGTGGGCTCAATGTCGATCTGCTCGAATCCCGCGGCGGCCAGCTTGCTGCGATAATCGTCTTCTTCGAGCGCGCCGGCAATGCAACCGACCCACGCCATGATGCTCTGGCGAATCTCGGGCAGCATCTCGCCCCGCGTCACCACGTCGGAGACGGCGAAACGGCCGCCGGGCTTAAGAACGCGAAGCGCCTCCCGCAGCACGCGAGCTTTGTCGGCCGAGAGGTTGATGACGCAGTTGGAGATGATCACGTCGACGGTATTGTCGGGCAGAGGAATGTTTTCGATCTCGCCCTTGAGGAACTCGACGTTCCCTACGCCCGCCCGGCGTTTGTTTTCGTTGGCGAGGGCGAGCATCTCGTCGGTCATGTCGAGGCCGTAGGCTTTGCCGGTTGGACCGACACGCTTAGCCGAAAGCAGCACATCAATGCCGCCGCCGGAGCCCAGATCGAGCACGGTTTCGCCGGGATTCAGGTTCGCCAGCGCGGTGGGATTGCCGCAGCCGAGCGACGCCAGTAGAGCTTCCTCCGGGATTTGCGCGCTCTGCGCGGCGTCGTAAAGATTGGTGGTGATGGGATCGCAGCAGCCTGTGCTGGCGGTGGCGCCGCAGCACGAACTGCCTCCGGACTTCACACGCAGAGCGGCCTGGCCGTACTTTTCTTTGACGACTTCTTTGATGTCGGCGGCGGTGGTGGTATCGGTGGTGCTCATGAATGTTCTCCTATTTGCAGATTCGAACGATCTGTTCCGGTTTAAGCGCTTTGTTACGCGTGCAACACTCGGCATAGAGAAATTGCAGGAGTTCCTGCAGAGCATCGGTATCGGCGGTGTAGCGCAGAAACGTCCCCTGCCGCTGGATTTTTACCAGGCCCTCGGTCTTAAGTTTTTCGAGATGATGGGAGAGCGTGGAGTTTGGGATGTCCAACTCGTTTTGGATGTCACCGACCACGAGTCCTTCGGGATGAGCCGAGAGCAAGAGCTGCATGATGCGCAGGCGCGCTTCGGTGCCCATAGCCGAAAACATGTCGGCGTAGGCGGCGACCCGTTCGCTGGACTTGTTGAGAGAAGACATCGGCATATTTCGACATTACTAGAAATACAGGTTAATGTCAAGTTCGCGTAACCCAGATGCTCCCATCATTTATCCTGAAAAAATATGATCCGGACGCGCCGCTCGTTTGACCCACATTCGATCAAGCTCGTGATCTTCGATCTTGACGGTACGCTGATCGATTCGCGCCTCGATCTGGTGCACTCCGTGAACGCCGCGCTGCGCCACATCGGGCGAGCGGCTTTGCCCGATGGCGTAATCGCCAGCTACGTGGGCGATGGCGCTCCTATTCTGATTCAGCGAGCCCTGGGCGGCGAGGCGGTTGATGATGCGCTGGTGCGCCAGGGCCTGCAGTTTTTCCTCTCTTACTATCGGGAACATAAACTTGATCACACTACAGTTTATGGGGGTGTGAAGGAGGCGCTGGTGGCCATTCAAAATTCGGGCAACGGCGGTCCTCGCACGATGGCAGTGCTTACGAACAAGCCGGTCATTGCTTCGCGCGCCATTGTCGAAGCGCTAGGGATGGGCCGGTTCTTCACACAGATCTATGGGGGCAATAGTTTTGCGAGCAAGAAGCCTGATCCCGAGGGCGCGCGCAAGTTGGTCGAAGAAAGCGGCGTGCTCGCGGTAGAAGCCGCGATCGTGGGCGACTCTCATGTCGATGTTGAAACCGGACAGAACGCCGGCTTGTGGACCGTGGGCGTGAGTTATGGATTTGCCCCGCACACGCTCGAAGGGAATCCGCCGGATGTGCTCGTGGACACGCCTGGCGAATTGGCCGACGTTTTCAGCGTGGGTGTCAGGTCTTAGGTGTCAGGTGTCAGGTGTCAGGTTCGCCCTAACACCTAAGACCTAGCGCCCAAGACCGTTGTCAGTCCGCTCGTGTCCCAAGCGGCGCTCGTGTAAACTCTTGCGACGATGAGCGATGCGATGGGTAGTTTTACTGCTTCGGAGTTGCGGAAGTTGCGCAGCATGAAAAATCCCTACGGCATCCAGAAGTTTCTCGACGATGCTCCGTATCATCTTGCGGATACGGCTTGGTCGCCGCGGCGTGTGCTGGCCGAGCAGACGGCGCACTGCCTCGAAGGAGCTATCTTTGCGGCGGCGGCGCTGCGCGCCAACGGGTATCCTCCGCTGCTGCTGGATTTTGAAGCCGAGCACGACACCGATCACGTGATCGCCATCTTCCGCCAGAACGGATGCTGGGGTGCGGTAGCAAAATCGAACTACGCGGGATGCCGCTGGCGCGAGCCAGTCCATCGCACGCTGCGCGAACTGGCCATAACCTATTTCAACGGATATTTCAACCTGCGGCGTGAGCGCACCTTGCGGCGCTACTCAGTTCCCGTCAATCTGAAGCGCTTCGATGGCCAGGATTGGATGACCACCGACAAGCCGGTCTGGTTCATCGTGTATCACCTGTTCGACGTGAAGCACTATCCGCTGATTACGCCGGCCATGGCCAAGAGGCTGCATCGTTTGGACGAGCGGCTCTTCCAAGCGGAGTGCCTGGGAAAAGCGTACAAAGACGGTAGCTAGTCGGCGGTCGTTAGTCATCGGGCGTCGCTCTTGGGTCTTCGTTCGTTCGCGCTGGGTATTAGGCATCCATCCTCATGGAACTTGGCGTCTTCTAAAGACGTAATGTCTGTTATGAAAAGGCTGGGTCTCGCTTCACTCGTTCTGCTGGCTGTGCTGCTTGCTGGCCTGCCGGTTTCGGGACAACAGGATCAGTCTGCTTCAGACGCGCGTCCGTTTACTGCTTCTGCACCCGATCTGACTCCGGACGCCGAAGGCAAGCTTTCGCAGGAGCAGATGCAGCAGCTGTTCCATGTGGTCGCCGACAAGGACCTCGAGAACGACAAGCGCCTGCGCGATTACACCTACATTGAGCGCGACGTCGAGAACAAACTGGATGGCAAGGGACAGACCAAGTCGACCGAGGTGAAGACTTACGAAGTGATGGAACTCTACGGCGAGCAGGTGCAGCGACTGATCCAGAAGGATGACAAGCCGCTTTCGGAAAAAGACGCCGGGAAGGAAGAGGAAAAACTTCAGAAGGTCATCGACAAGCGCAAGAACGAATCGGAGAGCGATCGCAAGAAGCGACAAGAAAAAGAACAGAAGGAACGCGAAGATGAGCGCAAGTTCGTGCGTGAAGTGGCCGATGCTTACATCTTCACACTGGTTGGCACAGAATCGTTGAGTGGGCGCGAGGCCTGGGTGATCGACGCGGAGCCGCGGCCGGGGTACGAACCCCATATGAAAGAAGCGAAATTCCTGCCGAAGTTCCATGGCCGGGTCTGGATCGACAAGAACGATCTGCAACTGGCCAAGATGGATGTGGAATGCCTGGACACGATCTCCTGGGGATTATTTCTGGCGCGCTTTCACAAAGGTTCGCGGTTTATGCTGGAGCAGACGCGGGTGAACGACGAAGTGTGGTTGCCGCTGCATGTCACGGCGAAAATCGATGTGCGTCTCGCTCTGCTCAAGAACTTCGATGTGGGTTTCGAGCAGACTTACAGTGATTACAAGAAGTTCCGCGCGACTACGAAGATTATAAGTGGCGGGGATGTGCGGCCGTAATCGCGAACCGGCCTTTTTTGCCAGCGTTATAATAAAAAGATTCTGAGTGGGCAAGATTGCGTTCTGTGAAGATGACGCGGACAGCAGATTCCTCGCCTCGCTCGGAATGACAATCGCTGGTTTGGCCAAGAGCCAACGGCTAAGAGCTAAAGCGTTTTTCCATGGACTTCAAACTCGTTTCTGATTACAAACCGCAGGGTGACCAGGGCCGCGCCATCGAATCGCTGCTGCGCGGGGTGTACGACCGCGAGCAGCATCAGGTTTTGCTGGGCGTCACCGGATCCGGCAAGACTTACACCATGGCGAAGGTGATTGAGGCGGTGAACCGTCCGGCATTGGTGATGGCGCATAACAAGACGCTGGCGGCGCAGCTTTATCACGAGTTCAAGAATTTCTTTCCGCACAACGCAGTTGAATATTTTGTTTCTTATTACGACTATTACCAGCCGGAAGCTTATGTTCCGGCAGCCGACTTGTTCATCGAAAAGGAAGCGACCATCAATGACGAACTCGACAAGCTGCGGCTCTCGGCGACTAAGTCTTTGTTTGAGCGGCGCGACGCCCTGATTGTGGCTTCGGTGAGCTGCATCTATGGCCTGGGATCGCCCGAGGCTTACTACGGCATGATGCTGTTTCTGGAAAAAGGCCAGAAGATCACGCGCGAGGACATTACGCACAAACTTGTCGACATTCTTTACGAGCGCACGAATGGCGAGTTCAAGCGCGGAACGTTTCGCGTGCGCGGCGACGTGATCGAAGTCTTCCCTACTTATGACGACATGGCCTACCGCATTGAGTTGTGGGGAGATCAGGTGGAGTCGCTGGCGCAGATCGATCCGCTGTTTGGCACGGTGAAACAGAAGTATATGCGGCTGCCGATTTATCCCAAGACGCATTATGTGATGAAAGATGAGACGCGGGCGTCGGCCGTGGAGTCGATCAAGAAAGAGCTGGCGTGGTGGGAAGTGGAACTGGAGAAGCAGGGGCGCGTCGTCGAGTCACAGCGCATTCACCAGCGTGTGAAGTTCGATTTGGAAATGATTAAAGTGATGGGCTACTGCCACGGCATCGAAAATTATTCGCGGCATTTTACGGGACGGATGCCGGGCGAGCCTCCGCCCACGCTGCTGGATTATTTTCCGCGCGATTATTTGATGTTCATCGACGAGTCGCATCAAACGATTCCTCAGTTGCGCGGGATGCATGCGGGAGATCGCTCGCGCAAGGAAACGCTCGTGGAGTACGGCTTCCGCTTGCCGTCGGCGCTGGATAACCGTCCGCTCACGTTTGAGGAGTTCGAGCACCGCACCAATCAACTGGTTTATGTTTCGGCAACGCCGGGACCATATGAGTTAACGAAATCGGCGGGCGTGGTAGTTGAACAGATTATCCGGCCGACGGGGCTGATCGATCCGGAGGTCGAAGTGCGTGCGGTGAAAGGTCAGATTGACGACCTGCTGCATGAGATTCGCGCGCGCGTTGAGAAGGGCGAGCGCGTGCTGGTAACTACGCTGACCAAGCGCATGTCCGAGGACCTGGCGGAGTATTACGCCGAGGTGGGCGTGAAAAGCCGCTACATGCATTCGGAGATCGAGACGCTGGAGCGCGTAAAGATCCTGCGCGACCTGCGCAAGGGCGAGTTCGATGTATTGATCGGCATCAATCTTCTGCGGGAGGGCCTCGACCTGCCGGAAGTCTCACTGGTGGCGATTCTCGATGCGGACAAAGAAGGCTTTCTGCGGTCGCAGGGATCGTTGATTCAAACGATCGGGCGTTGCGCGCGGCATCTGAACGGGCGCGCGATTCTCTATGCCGACCGCATGACCGACTCGATGAAGCGCGCCATGGATGAGACTCTGCGGCGGCGTGCAATTC
This sequence comes from uncultured Acidobacteriaceae bacterium, assembly GCA_963702775.1. Classification (GTDB taxonomy): domain Bacteria; phylum Acidobacteriota; class Terriglobia; order Terriglobales; family Acidobacteriaceae; genus Sulfotelmatobacter. The sequence goes on along the minus strand of CAVPDX010000004.1, from coordinate 853,267 downwards.
AAACTGCATACAACGAAGAAAACGGAATCACGCCGGAATCGATTGTGCGTCCGCTGGACATGACGCTGGCTGGAATCGTCGCCGCCGACTACACCGATTTGACCGGCGGCGAAGCTGAGGGCGTGCCGGAATTCAAATCGCAGCCGGAGTTGGACGCGTATGTTGTCAAACTCGAAAGCGACATGCGCGAAGCGGCTAAGCGGTTTGAATTCGAGAAGGCGGCGAAGCTGAGGGATACGATTAAGGAGTTGCGAACGAAGGAATTTTTGTTCGCGTAGGAAAAATCGGTCCGTCCCGTCCGTTCCGCAATGGGAAGACAGGTCGGCAATTAACTAGCATTTGGGCCTCCGTCCGAAGCCTATTGCGCTACCATCCAAGTGTAGGATCTTTGTAGTGGAGGCATCACGTGCTCATGGAACCGGTTGTTGGGGCGAACTCGGCGCGCTGTCCAAGTTGCCATGCATGGGTCATCGTTACGCATGACAGGTGCAGGCCAATAAGCAGCGGTGTGGCCGAAACGACCTGTCCGATTGAGACGTGCAAAACAACGTTTGAGGTTCAGTATCACGAATGCAAGTTGTGGGATATCCCGCAAAGCTGGCTCAAACGGGGCTATTTCTGGGAAGGTGAGCTTAGAGACCTCTGAAACTAGACTGATTTCGGGTTGACAGGCCGTAGGAAACGGCTGGTTTGCGACCGAGGTACCCGCGCTAGGATTTCTTGTGAGCTTTTCGAGACTTTACTCAGTTGTTGGCGGCTACTTTCGCCGACGGCGTTGTTCATGGGTGCTCTCCGAATTCGCGGACTGTCGTACCGTTGTGGACATGGGCGGCACTCTAAAGAGCTGGGATGGGATTCGCTTCCCTTCTATTACCCTTGTAAACGTTGCCCAAAACGACGGCCCGTTGCCTTCGGGACTGCAATTTGTTCAGGCTGACGCTTGCTATTCTTCACTGGCCGCAAGTTTCGATCTTGCCTACTCCAACTCGGCGATTGAGCACTTAGGAAATTGGGAGCGCCAGCGAGAATTCGCCAAGGAAATGTTGCGACTCGGGCGGCGCGTGTACTGCCAGACGCCGAATCGCTGGTTTCCGATCGAACCGCATTTCCTGGCCTTATTCGTGGCACTGGCTACCGCCAGGTTGTTTTAGCGATTTTGCTCATCGCTACTTGACGCTGCAAGGTCTCGCACAGAAACCAAGTCCAGCAAAATCAAAACAGGTGCGCCAGGCTGAATCCATTCGCTTGCTGACAAAAGGTGAACTTCGAGATCTGTTTCCTGGCTGCCACATCCGCGTGGAGCGACTCTTGGGCTGGCCTAAATCCTTTGCAGCCTGGCGTTAAGACGAGGCGCTAGAAAGGGGAACGAAGTTGGATCGCTGCTACGCGAGATCCCTCGCCCCGCTGGAGCAAACGCGCGCTTCGATGACCCATTTGTTTTATCGGCGTTCTGCGAAGTAATTGGTCATTTCTTCAGGTAATCCGCCGGAGTCAGAATCTCAATTTCCCGCCACGGGTGCATCCCCAGCAAATGCGCATCGCCCGTAATAATCACATCGGCGCTTCCGTTCAGCGCCAGTTCCAGGAACTTATCGTCCTTCGGGTCGCGGCACTCGCGCACGATCTGAACGATTGAGACGAATTGGGCAGCGATGCCAATCTGCGCCAAGAAGATCGCGCGCTCCTCTCGGCTGACATAACGATCAAACTTCGAGCGGAATAAGACTTCCTTCAGCTCATCCATAGTGAATTCGGAAAAAAGCAGGACGTCGTCGCTAAGCGCCTTGTCCACGGCCTGACGCGGGACGGAGGGCGGGAACACCATGGCGCTGACCAACACGTTCGTGTCGACGACGCAGCGCATCAGTCTCTTAGAATGTCAGCAAGAATCTCCTCGGTCATGCCGTTCGCCGCCGCTTGCGCGCCGATGCGGTCCATCGTTCGCTTGAGTTCGGTGATGTTCGTCCTACGAATTCGCTCGTACTCCTCGGCGGACATGATCACCGCAACATCGCGATTCTGGCGGCGGATAAGGACTGGTTCGCGCTGGGCGGCATCGAGAAGTGCGGCGAGGCGCTGTTTGGCGTCGGTAGCCGATACTGTTTTCATTTGTCTATTATAGATGAACTAGACAAATTGGACAATAGCATTGCTAATTGTGCAAATGCCCGCAACCTACTGATCCTTTGGTCGTTTAGGCAATCCAGTGCTGTTGAAAAAATGTTCCAATTGGAACACTAGGCCGAATCACCGGCCGTAGGCGGCGCTGGCGGCGAGCGGCTTGCGGTGGAAGGTATAGCCGTCGAAAGTTTCGGAGCGGAAGTTCAGGTTGGGGGCGCACAGCTTTTCGGTTTGGCTCAGGAAAAGATAACCGCCGGGTTCCAGATAAAGATGCAGGCGCTCCACTAATGCGATGCGCTGGGCGCGGGAGAAGTGCGGCAGCACGTCCATGCAGAAGATGCAGTCGAAGCGTCCAATGTAGCCGGGCCGGGCCAGGTTCATGCAGTTGAAAGTCACCATGCTGCGCAGGCGCGGCTTCACTAACAAGTGCGCGATGCCTCCAGGAACGTTCTTCGATCCATTGGAAATTCCATTCCTTCCCAAGGTGCCGCCCTGTTCCCGGACTTCGTCGTCTTCTTCGTTCTTGACTTCGCTCACGAGCACCGGCGAGCTGATCTTGGAAAAGTAGTTGCGGATCGTGGCTGGCGGCAAACCATCCAAAGCAGACTGCCGGTACACGCCGCGATCGGCGGCTTCGATGTTCTGCGGCAGCAAGTCACTGCCTACGATGTGAATCGATAAACCGGTGGTCAGGTTCGCGGATCCCGAGTTCATGGAGCTATCGGCGATGCCGCCGTTGCGAGCAGCCGACTTTCCATTCCCATTGCCGTTTCCATTGTTTGAGCCGCTGCCGGAATTCGCCGCAGCCGAGTTGCTGAAGCTCAAGGCATCGCAGACAGCCATGGCGATCGAGTAAGTCTCTTCCCCGCTGCCGCAACCCGCGCTCCAGATGCGCAGCGGGCTGGGACCGTCGGCGGATTTGCGCGCGCACAACTGCGGCATCACTTGCCGCGCCAACGCATTAAGCGCCCCAGGATGACGAAAGAAGCCGGTATTCGTATTGACTAGCCCGTCGAGCAGCGACGGCAGGCTGGAAGGATCCTGCTCGGAAGAGCGAAGACGTTCGAGCAGCGTAGCGGACGATCCCAAGCCTTGAGCTTCGACGTAATCGGCGACGTGCGCGGCCAGGGCGCTGTTGGGACAATCAAGAACCACTCCAGTTTGGCGCTCGATCAGTAGGCGCAGCTCTGAGAGTTCGTGTTCAAGGATGGTGAAGGTCGCGATTAGCTTGTGCATAGAGTCTCGTCCGTCAACGCCGCACAGATGATTCAGTTCTCGGTTCTCAGTCCTCAGTTCTCAGCGCTTGGTTCTCAGTTCTGGTTTCGGTTCTCAGTTTCCAGTTTCTCGGTTTCCGGAACTACTCCTGCTCACTCAGTCGCCTGCTGCTGTGGCAACCCGATACTTGCCCGAGTCTCGTTCCACCTGTTGGGCTACCACGTTCATTTCCTTTTCCAGCGACGAAAAACGCTGCATCACTTCGTGAATGCGCAGAGTCATGTTGCGAATGGTTTCAATCTGCGCCCGGGCCTGGGCTGAGAGGCTGCCGGGTTCGATCAGGAGCAGGTCGGAATTGCCCAGCAGCGAAGTGAGCGAATTGTTCAGGCTGTGACGCATCTCCAGCATGTAACGGCCGAGCGTGGCCTGGCGTTCGAGGGTGGCGCAAACCTCTTCGGCGGCGCGGGCACGAGTCTCGGCCCCAGCACGGAGCACGGCTTCGCCCGCCGCCGGAACCAGAACGTTGAGCCAGTTTTCATCGCAGCGCAACACTGAAGTGCGCGGCCAGCGCTCGCGCACCAGTTGCGCGGTGGAAGCGTCGTTACAGACGCAGAACAAAGGCTGCTGGGTCGAGTGCAGGGGCTCCAGAACCACCGAGAGCAATTCGCGGCGCAGCGGGCCGACAATCGCCACCGCGAAGTTGTCGATGCAGCGAGGCCAGAGATCTCCGCTGAGCATGGTAAACGTGGGCACGTGGCGCTCGATCTGCCAGCGCGCGCTAATGCTCCGGGAAAATTCCACGTCGTCGGAGATAACGAGTACGGTCGGTTGATCCACTGGCAAATTTCCTTTTTGCTTTCCTATTTCTCTTTGCCCGGTTGCGCGTCCGCATCCGGATTCCATTCTTGTGTTCCGCCGGAGATTTCGAATTCCTGAGGCTCCGCATGGGCCGCGGAGACCTTGGTGTTCGGTTTCGTGGCAGCTTCCGGGATGGTCTGGTGCGACTTTCGGCCGATTTCGAGGTCGTGATGCCGCCCCCAGCGCCGGCAGCAGCAGCGGCAGCTCGCGGCGCGGCTTTCTCGTCTCCCGCAGGGGCCGAACCACTGCCCAAGGCTGCATCCACCGAGGCCCTTAAATCCACCAGCATGCGCAGCGGCTGGCCCGAGGAATATTCCGCCTGGAACATCACTTTCCAGGACTGGCAGATCATGCGCAGGCGAATGATCGGCTCCTGCGCGGAAAATTGCGCGCGCCGGCAGTCAATCGTCTCCACCCCTTTTTCTTCCAGTTCGGTAAGTCCATCGAGAATGTTGTTGAGATCGGCGAGCATGAGGCGGAAGAAGACGCGCCGCATGAGATATCCGAAGCGGGTAAAAGCGACCAACGCGACGGGCAGGTAAAACAAGTCGCCAGCCTGGGCTTTGGCCTTGCGTCCCTGGTCGAGAACGCCGCCGTGCAGCAGTTCGTCAAGCGAACGGCAGCGGCGCGCGGAATCGAGCACCCGGTCCAAAGCGTTCAGCCACACCGGGGGCTTTAAGTTCCACTTTGCCGAGAACCGGTTCCAATTCTTGCGCCACATAAGGAACATCGGCGTGGTTGTCGTCCAGTTCAGTGGGCGCGCGCTGGCTGAAATACTGCACCAGCAGGAAATCGATCTTATCGCGCGAGGACTCGGTTCTCTGGGCTTTCGCCAGAAAGTGCCTCAGCAGGACGACCAGACCTTCGGCATCGACCAACGAGCTAGTTTGCAGAAACTGGCGCAACTGGTGAACCTGGATTTTGTCATCCATGTCGTTCAGCCATTGCTGGGCCTGCTCGACAGACTCGAGCGCCGGTGAGTCCGACCTAGTCTCAAGATCGGCACAGGCAGGTGCGTCGATCACAAACTCACGCGCCAGTTCAGCGTAAATGGGATGCAGCCGGAGAGCGCTTGCCCACAGGGCCGCGGGATCTGGAGTTGCTCCCGAAGGTTGCGACCCCGAAGGTTGCGACGATGAAGGTTGCGATTGTGTCATGGTTTCACGATCCAGTTGGGAACTGCAGTGACAAAGCGGGCGGCCACGATGGTTTTGCCGGGGTGGTATTGCACGGCCACCACCGAGGCTTCGGTATCGAGGGAGCCGTCGGAGTTGCGCAGGCGCAGGAGATCGGCGAACTCCAGTGGCGTGGCGCAGGCAAACAGAACTTCGCGCGACGTACCGAATTCGATCACGGTGCTTTCATGCACGCCCCCGTCATCCTGTGGGTTGTTACTTGCATGGTTGCGGCGGGTGAACACAACCGGAATGCGAACCGGCGTGGCTTCGGGGAAAAAGCGCGCCAGGTCTGCGACCGTGCAGGTTTGCGTCGTCCGCGATGGAGCAGTGGCTGGATGCGCCAAGCGATTGATTACCCTTTCCCGAGACCAAGAAAAGCTTTTCATTCCCGACCGGGCGGAAGCCCGGTGAGGAACCCGCTGTTGCTGCCGCTAGAACGACCAGGTGCGGTTTAGGCTCCCCCTCTTCCCGGTTAGGAAGAGCTTCGGGGAGCCAGAACACGCGGTTATGGCAGAATGAGGAGCACGACCAAGACCACAGTGCAGAACGGAAGGATTAGCACTCAGGAGCTAGAGTTTTCAGCGGGTTAGAAGGCTATTCCGCGGGGCGCGAGACCTCCCGCGAGACCCGCGATCTCAGAGTGAGACAGCAGTCTCACCTGCATGCTGGCCGTCTACTTAGGATGAGGTCGATAGAACAAGTTCAGCTGATGCTGCTTCAGGTAATCGAGCTTTTCCTGCAGGCCGATCTCTTCGAAGGAATTGTGTACTGCGAAGTTCGCGCTCTGGTCACAGTAGTGGATATTCTCCGTGCGCACGTAGCAGTTCGCCCAGTTGCGCTTGCCGGTGGAATACCACTGGACCTCCCACGGCTTGCGAACCGCCCCAGGCAGAAGCAGCAGAACCCACAATCCAAGCACGAGGCTCCGCTGGCCGCGCCACGACTTCGATAGCAGGAAGAAGTAGATAGCGAGGAAAGCAGGAATTAACAGCGTGACGTAGCGGGACGAAAAGGCCATTTCCAGGCCGAGGCATAATCGTCCGATCGCAGCATTCGCGGAGAACAGCAGAGAGTAGCTCAAGAGCACGGCGCCAATCAGCTCCCGTTTGTGACCCGTATTTCTCATCAAACGGACGAGGTAGCTGCCGAGTACGGCCACGAACGCCAGCAGGATGGCAACTCCGAGAAAGGCCATTCGCCACGAGACGTGGAGCGGCCTGGGAACAGCAAAAGCCGCGAACATCAATGCCGTTAGCTCGAGATACTGCAGCAAATGGCGGCGAGGAATCTCGAAGCAATCGGCATAGGGCGAAAAAGTATAGTGAAAAAAGCAAGACGCCAATGAACCGATAGACGCTACCCACCCGACCATGGCCTCTCCGAACGCAATGGAAGTCGCGTAGCGCCAATTGCGGTAGCTCTCAATCAGAAAGACAGCTATGGTAACCACCCCCATAAAGAGGCCCATGCCGGTATAGATGAGTAGAAAATTCAGCCCTACTAACAACGAGTATCTCAGCAGCCGGTTTTGCACGCGCAGGGCGAGGCAGTACAGCATGATCAGCATCAGCGGGAAGGCGCTGTAGGCAGGATTCGGCGTTCCAACCATCGCCTCGGATTGCTGCAAGGTGAGGAAGATCAGTGGAATCGATACATCCGAATATTCGACCCTGCCGAATAGCTTGTACTTGAGTAACAGCGCGAGCAGCATAGCGGCAAAGATGCCGCCGCCGACGATGAACGCATCCACGCGCGCGTTCCAGTGTGTCAGCGGGAACAGGAATATATCGGGTAAAAGCCCGAGGCCTTCGCGGTGCGGCCCGTGCTGCCAGAAAAAAAGTTCGGCGACACTGGGTTGATGGCGAAAGAACGGCGTGAGGTACTCCCACTGGTCGAGGTAAAAAACGTTGATTGAGTACCTCGAAATCACCAGGAAGAAACGCCCGCCGAGAGCCACGATCACGGCAGCAAGGGCCAGCAAGGGCCCGGCGCTCTGCCGCCGGTCGGGGAGGCTCCGGCTACTCTTGCTTACGCGCGGGCCGTAGTTTTCCATCGCAGTTCTTTAGTTCTTACATCGACTAGTCGAGGGAACATGTTGCCTGTCCGGAGAGCCGCTGTCAAAAGTGCGGGGCGTTTTTCTGATATCCTTAAGCGCAAATAAACAATCCACTGCGCGCGCCGGTCGAGTTCATTCGCCTGTTCGTGGCACTCGTTCCGGATTAGCAGTGCTCGGGAGCCCTGTTAACAGCTGCCATCTCGTCCTCAGAATTCGACGGCAACCCGCGAGGCTGGGGTCTCGTCGAAGAAAAGCTTGGGAGACAACTTCTATGAAAACTAATCCGCTGAAGTTAGGCTGGTGGAGTGCTGTGCTCGGGATCGCGCTCGCCACCATCGTTTTACCGGCAAGATCAGGCGCTCAAGATCAGGATGATCCGCCGACGCGAGTTGCCCGCCTCGGCTATCTGCAAGGTTCGGTTTCCTTCCAGCCGGCCGGCGAAACCGATTGGGTGGGAGCGGTTCCCAACCGTCCCATGACCTCTGGCGACCAGCTCTGGACCGATCAGGATTCGCGCGCCGAAGTGCAACTGGGCTCGGCCGCCATTCGGCTTGCGCCCAACACCGGCTTCTCTTTCCTCAACCTCGATGACAACACGATTCAGGTTCAGGTTACCTCGGGCAGGATCAATATTTCGGTGCGACGACTTGGCGAGAATGATGTCTTCGAAGTCGACACGCCGAACCAGGCGTTTACGGTTTTCCAGCCCGGCCGGTATCGAGTGGAGGTAGGCGCGGACGGGAACACCACAGTGGTAAGCGTGAGAATCGGCGAAGGCGACTCCACCGGCGGCGGCCAAAGTTACGATTTGCACTCCGGGCAGAGAGCTACCCTCAGTGGAACCGACCAGCTTTACGCCGATGTCGAGCCGTTGCCCGGCTTCGACGAATTCGATAACTGGTCCGAGGATCGCGATCATCGTTATGATTTCTCCCCCTCGGCTCACTATCTATCGCGCGATGTGGTCGGCTACGACGATCTCGACGACCAGGGCGACTGGCGCGATGATGGGGAATACGGTCACGTCTGGTTTCCCCACGTTGCCGTGGGTTGGGCGCCTTATCACGAGGGCCATTGGGATTGGATTTCTCCCTGGGGATGGACGTGGGTTGACGATTCACCGTGGGGCTACGCGCCGTTTCACTACGGACGCTGGGTGAGTGCCGGTGGACGCTGGGGTTGGGTTGCCGGTCCTGTGGCCGTGCAAGCTGTTTACGCGCCCGCGCTGGTTGTGTTTGTTGGTGGAGGTCCGGGAGGCTTCGGTGGCAACGTAGGATGGTTCCCGCTAGGTCCGCGGGAAGTTTATGTGCCCTCGTACCACGTCAGCGAGGCTTACGTGACGCGGATCAACGTCAGCAATACCACGGTAAATGTCACGCAGGTGACCACCATCTATCGCACGAACATCGTTAACAATACGACGACGATCACGAACGTTAGCTATGCGAACCGGAATGTGCAAGGCGCTGTGATGGTAGTGCCGCAGCATGCGTTCGTGAGCGCACAGCCGGTGGCGAGTGCGAGGGTCCAGGTCAGCGCCCAGCAAATCGCGTCCGCGCCGATAAGCGGGCGGGTAGCCGTCGCTCCCACGCGGGAAAGCGTTCTCGGTTCCAAGTCTGCGACGGCGGGCCGTGTGGCCGCGCCTCCGGCGGCGATTGCGAGCCGGCAAGTTGTCGCCAAGAAAACTCCGCCTCCTCCGCCCGTGCCTTTTGCCAAACAGCAGCAGGCTCTGGCAGCGCATCCCGGACAACCGCTGGCAAGAAACGAGGTGCAGAACTTGCGCCCGGCCGCGGCTGCGCGGCCCATGGTAAAGGTGGCGCCTCCGGCCAAGAAGGCGACGCCGACGATGGGACATCCTGCAAATCAGCCAGCGGCCGCACGGCCTAACCAGCCTGCTGCGCCCGCGAGTAGGCCGGCCAACCGCCCAGCCCAGCCGGCTGCGAATGAGCGTCCAGCGGCTCCGGCTCAGCCGAGTCGTCCCGCTTCGCAGCCAACGCCCGCACAACCGACGCATCAACCCACTCGCACCGAACCGGCGCAGCCTGCCCCGAGCCGTCCTGAAACCACGAGGCCGGCGGCTCAGCCCAAGCCGGAATCACCCAGGCCCGCGCCGAAACCGGAACCGGCACGGCCTGAGGCCACCCGTCCCGCTCCAGCGTCCGCTCCGCGTCCGCAAACGCCTCCTCCGGCAGCACGTCCGGAGCCGCGTACCCCTCCTCCGGCAGCGAAGCCGACGCCTCCGCCAAAGAAGGCCCCCTCACCGAAGACGCCTGAGGAGAAAAAGAAGGAGGAAGAAAAGAAGGGCGCATAGAGACGAGTTGCATTTCGGCGATAATCATGCAGGCACCCTAAGTTTTCTCAGGGTGCCTTTTTTGCTCATTGCCCCACGGAGCCGTTCCAGTGTTCCCAGCCGCCTTGAGAAAGAAACGGTGGCGCACCATGCTATGGCCTAGCAGAAGAAACAGGACTGCCAAAACCAGTGCCAACAAAAGCTTTCCAATTCCGAACGCCGACGGCTCCCGCCCTGAAGGAGTTGCGGTCTTCATCGCAATAATCTCCCGGCACCAAGTCAGTGTTCGCGTGGTGCGCGGTGCAGCCTATGAATCCAGATCGTCGAAAACATCTCCAGGACTCTCCGAATTTCGAAGGTACGAATCGAAAAAACGGAGCAGGAACGGCGTCTGGCTGCCGAGGCCGGCAAAGAGCAGCACCGGAACATCCGGCTTGATGCGCTTCATCTCCGCCCGTACCGCGGTTCCAGTAGCATCCGGCAGATCGTATTCCAGCAGAACTCCGTCTATCTCTCGAGTGGTCAACAGGCGCAGGGCCTGGTCGCCGCTCGTGGCTGCCATGACGCGGTAGCCGGCCGTTTCCAGCATGTATTTCAACGCGTCCATGTATTCGGGGTGGTTCTCAACACAAAGAACTCTTATATCGCTCATCGGTATCTGCTCCTCTTTTTTGAAAATATCCGAGTTGATGCCTTTGACCTTCAGGCAGCGGTATTTCGCGAGGCAGGATTTCTCGAAGGGCCCAGTCGATGCGTTCGACTCCGTCCGAGATCACACGAAGTAGTTGCTGGTTTTCGATGGCGTCCGCCGAAAGCGCGATAGGAGCCAAAGCGTTACGGATGTGATGATTCATCTCCGCAATCACTTGCATCCGCGCCACAGTGAGGCGGCGTTGCCGGCGGTTGGTGCTGGCCAACTTCGCGACCAGACAGCACACGATAAAAGCCGAAAAGCCTTCAGCCGCCAAGCGTTCCCGATAGAGTCCGATGTCGGGGACGAGCAAGTAGTGCATGAGTTCGGTCGCCAGAAAGGACGCTACTCCTACTCCAAGCGCGACTCCCAACACAAATCGCCGCGAACCGGAGTCCAGCAATGATCTTTCCCGGACCGGGGATCCATTTGGGCCGTTGTGCGACCGGGATGTGGCTTCGTCTGGAATGGAACCGGTGGTTGACATGAGTACCTCCTCTGCCTGGTCGGAATACCGCGGTTGTGGTGGAAGACATCCGCTGCAGCACGAAGAAGCTGCGGACTCGCTGTGGCGCGGAAGAGACCGAAAGATCAGCCGAGGGGAGGGGGGCGGTTGTAATGCCAACCGTCGGCCACGAACTCGACGAGAACATCAGCCGCGCGGGTTAAGCGAGTGGACACAATCAGCGGTGGAGCGTCTTGCGGAGGGCTTGGCGCAGCCGTCCACACAGGATCTTCATGATCAAAGCACTGGCGAACATCGTGATCTGCCAGCGAGTGGAAGGTTAACTTCAGGGGATCGTGCGGTAGATTCGGTGGAGCGAAGCGCGCACACAAGACACTCAGGGCGGCCACACACATAATTGCGACGCGGTACGAAACTACGCCGCAGATGCGTTTCCGGATGGGCCGGACAAGTGACATGTGTACCCCAGTGTGTCTTTAGATGATCGTAAAGCGGTTTTGGTTCGCCGAGTCGAAGGCAAAAATAAATGACAGAATCAAAGCCAAAATGACGGGTAGAGCTAGCCCTGCCTGCCGAAGGGAGTGCCCGGTCCAAACGAGCAGAGTTACTGCAGCGTGTGGCTTGATGGGCCGGAAGCTGCGGCGCCGCTGATGTTATAGCGTTTCAGTTTGCGGTAGAGGGTGGCGCGGCTTATGCCCAGCATGCGCCCGGCCAGGGCTTTGTCGCCTTTGACTTGCTCGAAGACGCGCTGGATCGTGGCACGTTCGATGTCTTCGAGATCGGTGGTGGACGGAGGGGTTGCGGCTGCGCTCTGGACGGAATTCAATTCGGCTGCGGCCGCGAGACCGGAAATCAACTCGGGCGCGGAGTCCGAGGAGGTTCGAGATGGGGCCAGATTCAAGGCAGCAATCGTGGGAGGCAGGTCGCCCAGGTCGATCAGGTTTCCGTTCCCCAGGGCGACGGCACGCTCGACACAGTTTTCGAGCTCGCGGACGTTGCCGGGCCAATCGTAATTCATCAGGGCTTTCATGGCGGCCCTGGAGACACGCAAATCCGCGCTGGGAGAATAACGTTCGCAAAACCAGTTCACTAGCATGGGGATATCGCTGCGGCGCTCGCGCAATGCGGGAACCTGAACTGTAACCACGTTAAGGCGAAAATAAAGATCTTTGCGGAAGGTTCCGGCTTTGTAAGCGGCTTCGAGATCGCGGTTGGTGGCGGCGATGACGCGCACGTCCACTTTGACGCGCTGATTGCTGCCCACCGGACGCACTTCTTTCTCCTGCAGCACGCGCAGCAGTTTGGCTTGCAATTCGAGAGGCAACTCGCCGATTTCATCGAGAAAAACCGAGCCCGTGTCGGCGGATTGAAAGAGTCCCTGCTTGGATTTTAGAGCGCCGGTGAAGGCTCCTTTTTCGTAGCCGAAAAGTTCGCTCTCGATCAGCGTGGGCACCAGCGAACCGCAATCGACGGCGACGAAGGGGCGGTTCGCGAATGCGCCGCGGAAATGAATCGCGCGTGCGATCAACTCTTTGCCGGTGCCGCTTTCGCCGGAGATGAGCACGGCGGTGCGCGTATCTTTGAGGCGCGAAGCTACGCGCAGCACTTCCTGAATCTTCGCCGACGATCCGACTATGCCGTGCACCGCGGTTTCAGAATCCATGCGCTGGCGCAGGAACTCGTTTTCCTCGACTAGCCGAACTTTCTCAGCCATGCGGCGCAAGAACAGCCGAAGTTCTTCCAGCGGCGAAAACGGTTTGGTGATGTAGTCGTAGGCGCCGAGCTTCATGGCTTGCACCGCAGTCTCAATCGACCCGTGGCCGGTCATGAGCGCGACTTCGGTGCGGGGCAGAAGTTTCTTGGCGCGCTCCAGAAATTCGAGGCCGGACATGTGCGGCATGACCATGTCGCTGAGGATCATGTGAACTGGCTGCTCTTCGAGCAGGGTCAGAGGCGGATTCGCCGCTATCGGCTTCGAGGCAGATGAAGCCCAGGGCTTCGCCGACGGTGATACAGAGCTTGCGGATGCTCTGCTCGTCGTCGACGATCAAGAGACGGACGCGAAGATCTTCCCGGCTGACTGGCGGCTTCTTCAAATGCGGCCGCTCACCGGGCTTTCCCCATAGTTTTCTCGACCGCGGAGATGAGATCCTGCACGCGGAATGGCTTCTCCAGATAAAGCGCGCCGATTTTGCGCAGGGTGTAGACCGTTTCCTCGTTGGCATAGTCGCCGGTAATGATGACGACTTTGTTTTCGAGATCGGGGCGATGGGCGGAGATCCAGGTGTGAACTTGGGCGCCGTCGACGCCGCCGGGCGTGCGCATGTCGGAGACTACGCCGAGAAACTGGCCCTTTTCGAGCAGGAGCAGGGCTTCGGCGCCGCTCTCGACGCATACCACTTCATAGCCGTTGCGCTCAAGCGTGGCGCTGACCAGAGCCATGATGGAGGGCTCGTCTTCGATGAGCAGTACGGGCAAGAGGGCCCGTTGAATAGCAGAGGTCGTCATTGTTGTATCACTCCTGCGGCCACACCCAGAGACGCGATGTGGGGCGCGGCGGGAAAGCGGACGATGAAGGTGGCTCCCTCGCCATCGGTGTTGTTGTGGCAGAGAATCTCGCCTCCATGCTCCTTCACGATGCCGTAGCAGATGCTCAGGCCGAGGCCGGTTCCCTTGCCGACCTCTTTGGTAGTGAAGAAGGGATCGAAAATGCGGTCGGGATGAGAAATGCCTTAGCCGTTGTCGCGGAACGAAACTTCGACGGCATCCCCCGCCTTGGTGGTCATGATTTCGATGCGGGCGGGACGGCCGGCTTCGTGCACGGCGTCGTAGGCGTTGTTCAGAATGTTCAGAAAAACCTGCTGCAGTTGGTGGGCGTCGCCGATGACATCGGGCAGTTCTTCGTCGAGGTGTTCGATGATCATCCACGCCGTGACTGTTGAAGTCGTAAGAGCGAAGTTGGATGGTGCGGCGCAGAATTTGATTGAGCTGCACGGCGTTGCGCTGCGGCGGCATCTGCCGGGCAAAGCTCAGCAGATTCTGCACGATCTGCTTGGTGCGCTGCGCTTCCTGCAAGATGACGCGCAGATCTTTGCGCGCAGACTCCGGAATCGAGGGATTTTCCATCAGCAGGTCGGCAAACCCGAGAATCGCAGTGAACGGATTATTCACTTCGTGCGCGACGCCGGAAACCAGTTGCCCTACCGCCGCCATTTTCTCGGCGTGGACTAGTTTGCCGCGCAGTTCAGCGGAGTCCGTGATGTCGGTCATGACCACGACGATGCTATTGATGTTTCCCTGCTCGTCGCGCATGGGACTGAGATTTACGGAGAACTGGCCAACATGGCCATTGCCACGCATGATCTGCAATTCCAGATTATCCACCTGTCCGCCGCGCATAGTGGCCTGGAGTGCATCCGCCAAAGGACGGACGTAGCCGGGAGCAGCCAATTCCAAGAGGGGACGGCCAAGGAGTTCGCGATGTTCGAACCCGGCTTCGAACCAGCGCCGATTGGCGTAGCTGACGAGTCCGGCAGTATCGGAGACCAGGATGAAGCTCTGCGTGTTGCTAAGAATCTTGCCGGAGAAATCGCGCTCGCGGTGCAGTTCCGACTGATATGTGTGAACCCCGGTGACGTCGAGCATCAGTCCGCGAATCTGCACCAGGCTGGCCAAGGCTGTCATACATGCCGAAGGCATTGATCAGCACGTAGATCGGACTGCCATTTTTGCGGCGAAGGGTGGCTTCAAAATTTCGCAGAGTGGCCATCTTTTTCCATGGCCTCGGCGTGGAGCAGACGCTGATCGGGAGAAAAATAAATTTAGTGGGAGATATCGACCTGCAAGAGTTCTTCCCGGCTGGAATATCCCAGCATCGCCACCAGGGCGTCGTTGACTTCGACGAACCGGCCTTCAGGTGTGCTGAAGAATAAACCTTCCTGGATGTTGTCGAACAATTCGCGGTAACGGCGCTCAGCCTCGCGGCGATCGGTGATGTCTTTAAGCACGTGAATGGTTTGCGGACTTTCGCCGGAAGGGCCGCGCACCCGTGAAGTTGAAACCAGATAGGTACGATCCAGCGCGGGATGAACGAATTCGTCGCTGTCTTCCCCCAGGGCGCGGCAAAAAGGGCAGGAATACAGAGTGGTTTCGCTGGTCAATGCCAGCAGAGCGCGCATGTTGACGCCGATGAATTCGTCGGGCGCGACCCCGATCATGGCGGCCAGCGAGCGGTTCACGCGCAGCACCCGGTCAGATTCATCGTGGACCACGATGAGGTCGGTGATGGCGTCAAAAATTTCCAGCCAATGGCGGTTCGACTGTTCGATGCGCGTAAACAGGCGCGCATTTTCGAGCGCCATAGCAGCGTGTCCAGCAATCGCTTCCAGCAGATCACGGTCTTCGGCGGCGAGTGGGCCGCCGCGTCCGGAGAGGCAGAGGACGCCAGCCAGGTCTCCGCCCGGACCGGGAAGCCGAACTACGGCCAAGTCGTTCCAGCCCAGACCCGAGGCCAGGTCGGGCCGAGCAGTTCGGCAGCGGAACCGGAAACGATGGTCTTGCGTCCGCTTGGAAACCAAATCGGAAAGGGCCTGCGCAAATCGCTGCGGCAGGGAGCGATCTTCCTTCGCCGCAGCAACCGGGGGATGGAGCGCGACGGTCTGGAATCGTCCATCCTGAAACAGCGCAACCGCACCGGCCTGAGATCCGGTTAAGGCAATGGCTGCGCTCGACAAACTTGCCGGCGAAATCGGGCAGGTGCAGCAGGCCATTCATTTCGCGTGTGAGTTGCGCCAGCCCCTCGGAACGCTTGCGATCCCGCTCCGATTGGTGCAGGTTGCGGGCGACTTCGAGCACCACCGAAACCTGCGCAGCGAGGGCGCGAGCGCGGCGAATGTCGTGCTGAGAAATGCCGGTGTTGTCGAGACGATCGAGCACTCCAAACATGCCGAGCACTTTCCCCTCAGCGCCCACCAGCGGGACCGCGAGCAATTGCTTGGCGTCATATTGCGCGAGGATCTCCAGGTTCGCGCCGGCCATTTGTGTCAGATCGTCCGACCAGAAGACTTCCTTTTCACGCAGCGCGCGGGTAGCGATGCCTTCCGGGAAAACAGTATCCACGCGCCGCGACTCGCCCCGGACGACGGCCCAGCGAACCCGGAATTGGCCGTCTTCGAGCAGGGCTATGAAGCAGCGGCCATAGCCGAGAAAATCGGAGGCGCGTACCACGAACGCCTTAAGAGAATGTTCGAGGTCTGCGCTGGAACTGAGTTCGGAAGAAATCTCAAGCAATTGGTGGAGTTCGTGGGCCTGGCCTTGCGCGGTGGCGCAAAGTTCGGCATGAGCCACCGCTACCGCGCCGAAGCCGGCGATGGCCGAGACCAGCGACTTCTCCTCCGCAGTAAAAACCTCGTCGGCGCGGGGATAGACGAGGATTGCGCCTTGGGTGCGCGCCGTGCGGAAGGGCGCGGCAATCAGCATTCCAGAAGAGACCATGCTGCCGAGCGAGTGCAACTCTCCGCCGATGGCGATAGTGATCACTTCTCCGCCGGAAACCGCGCGCTGCGCCAGATCGGCGGCGAAGCGAATCGTTTGGCGGTCGTGCGCCGCCCGAAAAGAATTGGCCAACTGCGGAGTCTCGGCGGCCACGGCCCGCAGCTCGAACGGTCCCTCGCGGCGCAGAAGGACGGAAACCAGGCGCGTACGCAGCAACAGCCGGAGACGATCAGCCAGAGCTTCGATGACGGCGGAAACGTCGGGAGTGCCGTGCAACGCGTTTGCAACCTCAGCGAGAATCGCGGTGCGGCGATGCTCCTGGCGCGAAGCTTCGCCCAGCCGGGTTGCTTCGAGCAAGCTGCCGAGCTGTCCAGCAAGGATGGTGGCCTTGGCGGCGAGATCTTCATTAAAGAATCCGTTTTCCGAATCATGGGTAAACGTCGCCACGCCGATGACTTCATCGAACACGATCATGGGAGCAACCATCAGAGAGCGCGCCCCGAACTGGCGCAGCGCGGGGTTGCTCTGGCTCGACTGGACATCATTGACGATGATCGTGCGGCGCTTGCGCACGGCCTCGGCTGTGTTCGCGCTGTCCTGGAATTGCATGCCGTATGCCGATAAAACGCTCGGCCAGCTTGCCGTCGGCTTGTTCTCCGACGAGTTCGTCGCCAGCGTGACGCCGCCAGAAATAAACGCCGCTGGCCTGGAAGAACTCGCGCGTGGCGTGGCAAAAGAATTGGATCAATGAGGAAGCGCCGCCCCGCTCGGCGGCTTTGCCTGTAATGCGAAGTAGGAGTTTCTCAAAGGCATCGTCTGAGTTGGGCAGGGCACGGCCTTCCGGCAACGGCGTCGAATTGACTCCGGCCATCCTCAGAGCGTCACCAACTTCCGGCACACGTTCTCACAATTCTCACAAGTGATTGAATCTAATGGAAAACTATCACCTTCATCTCAATTTGAGTCAAGGGAAATGGAGGATGGGTGCCTTAGGTGTCAAATCCCGAGAAAAACGAGGTGGGCGATCTCAGTGTGAGAATGGACGGAGCTGAAGCATCGATGAGACGAGGCTAATTCTGAACCCGGCTATCAGTGAGTCCTTCATTGGCGCACTAAGGCTTTGGTTTTCATATATATCCCGACGATTACCTTGGTTTTTCCAAAAGCTGACACGTGGCCCCGCTTTTGCTCCGATGGCATTACGGGATCAGTGCCAGGGAGGAACTGTGTCTTTACGCCGGGTTGGGATGCTGCTGACGCTAATGGCAATTGCGGCAGGGTTGGGCGCGGTGGGACTTCGATCACAGGATACGCAGGGCGAAGTCACGCGCCGGGTTAAAAGCAAAGTGCTAGCGGTGTATCCAGAACTGGCGCGGAAGATTAACCTGACGGGCACGGTGAGAGTGGAGATCGTGGTCGCGCCGAACGGTAGCGTGAAAAACGCGAAAGTAGTGGGCGGGCATCCGGTGCTGGCCAATGCCGCGCTGGAAGCGGCCAGAAGATGGCGCTTTGAGCCGGCAGCAGCGGAAAGCATAGTCATTGTGGATTTCAAGTTCGAGCCTCCTCAATAGGGCAGGTCGGATAGGGCAACGCGCAAACCAGCGGCCGGGAGATAACGGCATGACGATCGGTAAAAAGCTGTACAAGAATTTCGGAATCATCCTCAGCATGGCGGTGATTCTGTTCATCGTGAACCTGGTGGCAGTGCAGAGAGAGCATGCCGCGAAAGACGCGGCCAGGGCTTCACTCGAACTGGCGGATGCCACCAACCAGGTTCGCTTCCAGATGATGCAGAACCGCCTCTACCTGAGCAACTACCTGCTGAGCGGCGACACCCGGGAAGTGGAGTTGATGAATGCGGGCCTGCGCACCCTCACCGAGAAACTGCAACTGGGCAAGTCGCTCTCCAACTCCGATCAGGAGAAAGCCGCGCTGGACAAGGTCGGACAACTGGAACAAGCCTGGGGCAAGGAATTCGCCCAGCCGTTGGTCGACAAACGCAAGGACGTGGATTCGGGAAATGCCACCGTTGCCGAGTTGCAGATTTATTATCTGCAGAAAGACGCGTCTTCCTGGGTGAAGAATTCGACCGACGCGCTCGATGTGGCGGATGCGGAAAACCGCAAACTGGTCGAAGCGCGGCGCAGTTCAGACGCCACCGCGAGCGCGCTTACTATTCTGTTCTCCATCGTGAGCATGCTATTCGCGCTGGTCGTCGGCATCTGGGTCGCCATCACAACTTCCAAGTCGATTACGGGACCGCTGACCAATCTCATGCAGGTCTCGCGGCAAATCGGCGATACCGGCGACTTGGACCACAACATCGACGTCAAGCGCGACGACGAGATCGGAGAACTGGCACGCAGCTTCTCCAAGATGGTGAAGTACCTGAAAGAAATGGCCGCAGTCTCGGAATCGATTGCCGGGGGAGATCTTACGGTTCAGGTCAAGCCGCGCTCCCCGCAAGACACGCTGGGCAATGCCTTCGCGAGGATGGTGGAAGGTCTGGGCCGTCTGGTGCGCAGCGTGCGCGACGCTTCGGCGCAGGTGGCGAGCGCTAGCGGGCAAGTGGCAAACGCATCCGACGATTCGGCCAAGGTCGGGCTGCAAGCTGCCTCGGCCATCGATGAAGTCACCAGCACCATGCATGAGATGAGCGTGAACGTCCAGAACATGGTGAAGAGCACGCAGGTGCAGGCTTCCAGCGTGAGCGAAACCTCGGCATCCATCGACCAGATGGTGGCTTCCATCCAGCGCGTCGCCGATACGGCCAAGGTGCTGCTGGACATCTCAAACCGCTCGCGCGAGGAAGTCCATAGCGGCATCGCCACCATGGAGAAGGCCACCGACGGACTCAACCGCATCAACGCAACCATCACTTCCTCGGGAGAAATCATCGGAGCGCTGGGCCAGCGCGCCGACGATATTGGAAAGATCATCGAAGTCATCGACGACCTGGCGGAACAGACGAACTTGCTGGCCTTGAACGCGGCCATCGAAGCGGCGCGCGCCGGCGAGCACGGCCTCGGCTTTGCGGTGGTGGCCGATGAAGTCCGCAAGCTGGCGGAAAAGTCGGCGCAGTCGACCAAGGAGATTTCGGAACTGATCCAGAGCATTCAAAAAGAGGCGCGCAAGGCCGTCGAAAACATGGACCGCTCCACCGGCATCGTGAACGAAGGTCTGGATCTGGGCGGCGAACTGAATGGGGCGCTGCGCAAGATCTCGAACGTGGTCACCGAAGTGTACAAGTTCGCCCAGGAGATCGGCGCGGCCACCAACGAACAATCGCATGGCTCGTCGCAGATCGCGCGGGCCACCACCAGGCTCAACGAAATCACCCACGAAATCAACTCGGCGGTGGAAGAGCAGGCCTCCGGAGCGCACGCCGTCGTGAAAGCCATGGAGCGGATGCGCGAACTGGTGCAGCAGTCTACTTCCGGCTCCACTGAACTGGCGGCGTCGGCCGAGCAGATGTCGAAGATGTCGCGCGGCTTGCTCGATTTCCTGGCTCGCTTCACGCTGGACGAAGCGTCACGACAGAACCCGGAGGAGAAGCCCCAGCACGTGCGCGGCGCGGCTGCGGCGAGATAGTACTGGGTACTAGGTACTCGCAACGCGACGAGCCATCGGCGATGCATCATCAAGTATGAACCCTGAACTCCATATCGTGGGCTTCCAGGTCGGGCGCGAGACCTACGGCGTGCCCATCACTTCGCTGCACGAAATTGTGCGCGTGCCGGAGATCACCGTCGTCCCCGACGCGCCCGATTATCTCGAAGGTGTGATCAATCTGCGGGGCAAGATCGTTTCCGTCATGGACCTGCGCAAGCGCTTTGGCGATAAACAAGCCACGCTGAAAAAACAGAACCGGATTCTGGTGGTCGAGCACTCCGGCAAACTAGCGGGATTGATCGTGGACTCGGCGACCGAGGTATTGAAGATCGCCGGTCAAGACGTTGAAGCGCCGCCGGCCGTATTCCAGGAAGGCGGGCTGAACTGTGTCACGGGATTAGGCAAGGTTCGCGGCCGCCTGATCGTATTGCTCGACATGACCAAGCTATTGGCTCCAGCCAGCCTGCTGCAGGAAAAAAGAGGCGCGGAAAGCAAGACCAAGGCGGAAGCGCGCGGAGCCTCAGCGCGTTAGAGTTCGGCGGACGAAACTTCGGCGGACCAGGCCTCGGCGAGTAAGGCTTCGCCGGGCAAGGCTTCACCGGGACAAAGATTCACCGAGACAAAGATTCGCGCTCGATGGCGCGACGAACATAAAGGTAAGTCGGGCAGGAGAACAAGAGAACGAATGAGCACACTTGGAGCGGCACCGGCTCCTGTCTTGACGGACGCGGAACTGCGACTGTTGCAGGCGCTGGTGTATCAGGAGTGCGGCATGCACTTCGACGAACGCCGCGTGCACTTTCTGCAGGACCGCCTGCTGCGTCGACTGAAGGAGTGCCGCGCCGATTCCTTCTACGCCTATTACCGGCTGCTGATCAGCCGCGACGGCAAGGCGGAACTGGCGAAGCTGGTGGAGAATCTCACGGTGAACGAAACCAGCTTCTTCCGGCACAAGGCGCAGTTGGACCTCTTCCAGAAACACGTGCTGGAAGAGTTGCTGAAACGCAAACAGGCGCACCGCGAATATTCGGTGCGGGTGTGGAGCGCGGGCTGCTCCACCGGCCAGGAAGCCTACACGCTGGGAATGATGTCAGCCGACACGCTGGCTTACTACTACTTGCGCAATCCGCTGCCCGTGGAGATGACGCTGCCCAAACCCTTGATTCCTCCACCCTGGCGGGTGGAGATCCTGGCCAGCGACATCAGTTATTCGGTGCTGCGCACCGGGCAGGAAGGTTTTTACAACGAGCATCAGATGACGTCCGTGGACTACGGCTTCCGCTTGCGTTACTTCGATAAGGCCGGCGACCGCTATGCGGTCAAGAAGGCGCTCAAAGAAATGATCCACTTCGATTTTCACAATTTGAAGACGGAATACCTGCCGCAGCGCAATGACGTGATCTTCTGCCGCAACGTGATGATGTACTTCGACGAAGCCGAGCAGAAGCGGCTGGTGGAAAAGTTTTACCGCTGCCTGAACCCCGGCGGCTATCTGTTCGTGGGCCATGCGGAGAGCCTGCTGGGCCTGACCGAGAAGTTCCAGATGGTGCACAAAGACAGCGGCACGGCTTACCAGCGAATTGAGGTGCACGAGTGACAAATCCTCCCGATGAGCGCGGAGCGGAACTGCGGGAGCTGTTTTTTGAGACCTCGCAGGAACTGCTGCAGGCGCTGAACGAAGAATCTCTGAAGCTGGAGAAACATCCCGGCGACGAAGAGATTGTGCGTTCGATCCGGCGGACCGTGCACACCCTGAAAGGCGACTCGGCCGCTTGCGGGCTGCGCGAGCTAAGCGAACTGGCGCACTTGTTCGAAGATGCCCTCACCCTCGAGAACGCGGCCGCGCATGGAACGCTGGCAGAAATCGCGCTGGCGGCCGCCGACGCCTTCGCCGAGATGCTCGCGGCCTACCACTGCGGAGGTCCCGCTGCCCGCAACCGAAAGCCTGCGGCAAAAAATCAACGAGCTGACCGCGGCTGCCGCCAAGAAAGCCAGACGCAAGAAAAAATCCGCAGAAGCCGCGCCGCGATCCAGCAAAGACTGGACCGACGTTGAAAGACGCGCCCTGGAGCAGGCGCAGGCAGCCGGCTTGGGGCTGTACGACATCGTGGTGAAAATCGATCCTCTCTGCACCATGCCGATCGCCGCGCGGCAACTGATTCAGAATGCCATCAAAGAGATCGGTCAGGTGCTGGTGGTGCGCCCCGATGCGAAATCGGCAGCCGCTTCCAAGCAGGTAGAGTTTATTTTTGCCAGTCTGCAAACCAAAGAGCAGATCGTCGCTAAGTGCCACATTCCCACCATCGCAGGCGACATCAACATCACTCTGATCCAGGCAGCTTCACCCGCGAAAGTCTCCACCCAAGCTGCCGATCAATCGGCGCCAGTTTCAGCGGCCGCAACCGCCGCGGCCGCGGCTTCGGAGATTCGAGACTCGGACGAACCAGTTTCGGCAATGCCATCCCAGCCGGAACCGGCCGAGGGGCAAGCTCCAGCGCCGGAACCGAGCCTGCCGCAAGCCTTGGGAGAAAACATCCTGCGCGTCGAAGCCGGACGCATCGACAACGTGCTCAACCTGGTGGGCGAACTCATCATCGGCAAGTCGATGCTGCAGCAGGCGCTCAGCGAGTTCGGCCAGCGCTATCCTCGCGAACCGCTGCGCGGCAAGTTTGCCGATGCCATGGCGTTTCAAGCCAGGGTGCTGAACGATCTGCAACGCTCGGTGATGAAAATTCGCATGGTCCCTGTGGATCAGTTGTTCCGCCGCTTCCCGCGCATCGTGCGCGATGTAGCGCGGCAGTGTGGCCGCGACGTTGACCTGGAACTGCGCGGGCAGGAAACCGACCTGGATAAGGGCATTCTCGACGCCATCGCCGAGCCCCTCACGCATCTGGTGCGCAACGCCGTCAGTCACGGCATTGAACCAGCCGAGCAACGCCGCAGCCAGGGCAAGCCCCCGCGGGGAAAGATAGGCCTGAACGCGTATCACCAGGGCAACCAGGTGGTGGTCGAAATCAGCGACGATGGGCGCGGCATCGACGCGCAAAAGATTCGCAACAAAGCCATCGAACTCGGAATGCTGACCGCGGAAGAAGCGCCGCGTCTGAGCGATGCCGAGAGCCTGGATTACATCTTCCGGCCCGGATTCAGCACGGCCGAGCAGGTCACGGAAGTTTCCGGCCGCGGCGTCGGCATGGATGTGGTGCAGAGCGTGATCCAGCGCATGAAGGCGACGATTCACGTCGATACTTGCGTGGGCCAGGGCACGACCTTTCGCCTGAAGCTGCCGCTTACCCTTGCCATCATCAAAGCGCTGATGTTCTGGGTGGAGCAGCGCCTGTATGCCATTCCGCTGAATGCGGTGAGCCAGATTGCCCGCACCTTCGAATCCGACGTCCATCAGGTCGACAACTACGAAGTGCTGCAACTGCGCAATCAGGTGCTCCCGCTGCTGCGCCTGGGACGTCCGCCCGCGGCCGATGCCGACCGGAAATTGCTTAAGCTTTTCATTCTGGTCATTACCGTCGGTGAGAAAAAATACGGGCTCGCCGTCGACGCCCTAGAAGGCGAAGAGGAGTTGGTCATCAAGGCTTTGGACGATCAGACTTTCTCCACCGATCTGGTGAATGGCGCTTCGATTCTAGGCAATGGGCATGTCGTGCTGATCCTGGATCTGCCGGCGGTCGTGGAACACGTCGCCCGCATGCGCCCCGAAACGGCTGGCCTGACCAGTTGCGGAATCTTGCTGAACCATGCCGACCGCGCCCGGCTGGCTCTGAGCGCAGCCGGAGGCCACGCATGAATCCCATGGCAAACAAAATACGAGTGCTGGTCGTCGATGATTCCGCCTTGATGCGCAAGCTCATCCCGCAGATCCTCGAAGCGGATCGGTCCATCGAGGTGGTGGGCACGGCGATGGACGGAAACTTTGCGCTGAAAAAAATAGAAGAATTGCGCCCCAACGTGGTCACGCTCGATCTGGAAATGCCGGCCATGAACGGCATCGATACTTTGAAAGAGATCATGCGTTCCCACCCGCTGCCGGTCATCGTGGTCAGTTCCCACAGCACGGAAGGCGCTTCCGTCACCTTGAAGGCGTTAGGACTGGGAGCGGTCGATTTCGTCGCCAAGCCGCAGGATGTCTCGGCCCACATGGCCGAAACCGCGACGGAGTTGATCGCGAAAATCCACGCGGCTGCCGATTGCAAAATCGTGCGGCCCGGAATTTGGCGAGCGCCTGTACGTCCGCAAAAGATTTCGGCCGTGAAGACGCCCAGCAAATTAGTGGCGATCGGAATTTCGACCGGCGGTCCGCAAGCCCTTGAGTTCCTGCTGGCCCAACTGCCTCCGGATTTTCCCGGAGCGATCGTAGTGGTGCAACACATGCCGGAGGGCTTTACCGAAATGTTTGCCCGCCGTCTGGACGAGGCGTGTTCGTTGAGCGTAAAGGAAGCGCAATCCGGCGACATGCTGCTGGCCGGGCGCGTGCTGATCTGCCCCGGAAGCCGGCACATCAAAGTGAAGCGGCTGGCCATGGGAGACGTAGTGATCCTCAATGAAGACCCATTCGTGAACGGCCATCGTCCGAGCGTGGATGTTTTGTTCAACAGCGTGGCTGAGGAATTCGGCTCGCTGGCCATCGCTGTGTTGATGACAGGTATGGGCGATGACGGGGCGCAAGCTCTCGGGGCGGTGAAGAAAGCCGGCGGAATGACGATTGCGCAGAGTGAAGAATCTTGTGTGGTCTTCGGCATGCCCAAGGCCGCGATCGAGCGCGGCTTTGCCACGCGAGTGGTGGCTTTAGACACGCTCTCGTCCACGTTGCAGGCTCTCTGTGGCCGCAATGACCGCTGGGAAAATGGCGGCGCAGGAAAGGCGTTTCGCGCCGGGCGTTAAAACATTTGGCAGGAATTTTTTGGAGGAGGAAGTTATGGAGCAGTTCGCAGCAGTAAAACGCAGCAAGGACGGCCAACCGATCCGCTACCTGATCGTGGACGATTCCGTGTTTGCGCGCAAGAATCTTGCCCGCATGATCGAAAGCTTTGGCGGGCAAGTGGCGGCCGAGGCCGGTGACGGGTTGACCGCCATCAGCGAGTACGACCGCACGCATCCCGACATCGTGCTCATGGATATCACCATGCCGCAGATGGAGGGCATCGAAGCCGCGGAGAAGATTGTGCAGGCACATCCCGAGGCTCGTGTGGTCATGGTGTCTTCCGTGGGATACCAGGAAAACATTGTGGCCGCCTTGCAGCGCGGGGCGCGGCATTTCGTGCAGAAGCCGGTAAAGCCGGAGGTGCTGTACGAAGTGATCAAATACGTTCTCGGAGAAGACGGCGCCGTGGCGAGTGCGGCCGGCGCGGGAGCCTAATCGCATGAAGATGGAGCTGATTCAGCCTTTCATCAACGCGGCCGACGCCGTGTTGTCGCAAGGCTTGCAAAGCTCGACCAAAGTGGGCAGCCTCGCGATGGATGAGGCCGCTTACCGCCGGAAAGGCGTGGCCGGAATGGTGGCGCTTACGGGCGACATCGAGGGCCGCATCATTCTGGACCTCGAGCCGCAGACCGCGGTGCGCGTAGCCAGCCACTACGCAGGCGCGGAACTGCCCGAATCCGACGGACTGATCAAGGAGACCATCTTCGAACTGGCCAACCAGGTCGTTGGCAACGCCGTCTCCGCGCTCAACGATCAGGGCTTTCACTTCCGCGTGCATCCTCCGGTGCTGCTTACTTCCGAGGAAGGCGACAAAACCAGTGAAGATGTAGAAGCGCTGATGATCTCGTTTGAAACTTCTTTGGGCAATGTGTTTATGAACGTCGCGCTGCGCTATAACAAGCGGCGCATGGCCGATCACGCGGCTGCTGGGCATTAGGCTTCGGCTTTCGGGCTTCGGGCCTCGGCTCTGGATCACGTTGCAACCTTCACGAATATCTTTCTACACCAGTCGTAGTCCCCAGCAGGGCTGATCTTGGCTCAGGAACGTGGCCAGTTCGAGGCCTTTACCTACAGCCTTGAATGTTCCGAAATCCTTGCACCACTCTCCGTCCGGATACTTGCGCGTTGCCTGCGCCCATTCGTGAAAAGCCATCAGATCATCTACGCTGATTTCGCGAGTGCGAATGCGGTCGAGCAATTTTTCGATTTTCTTTTTGGAAGCTTGGAGGTTGAGCTTGCCAAGGGGCATCTACGCCCCGCACATAGAATCGCTGATGACTCTCTTCAACTGTTGAGCGCGACGCTCGTTCTTGGTGTCGCGGAGTTCTTCCAGGGCGCGACGTAGATCCTGGCCTTGCAACTGGGGTGACCGGCTTTTTCGGGCAGACGCGGCCGATGCCGCTGAATTCTTTTGTCGACTTCGCTTTGCGACCGCCATATTTCTTAGCATATCATCTCCCCAAGCTTAAAGACCTTGGATCATTCATACCAAAGTCACTGCGCTGCTGGGCCGGAGATCCCCATGGTTGTCGGAACGAAGAGCGTCGAAACGAAGATCGCCGGAACGAAGATCATTGAAATGCGCACTTACAAACTGAAGCCGGGCAAGCGCTCTGAGTTCCTTGAGATATTCTTCTCGAAGTCGATTCCGGCGCATGCGGAGATCGGGATGAAGATACTCGGTCCGTTTCTTTCCATCGAAGATCCTGACACGTTCTTTTTTATGCGGGGCTTTCCGGATCTTGCCTCGCGCGAGCCGATGAAGGCCAAGTTCTATGAAGGAGAACTGTGGAAGGGCGAACTGGAAAACCTCCTGATGCCGATGATCGAGAAGTATGACGTCGTGCTGGTGGAAGATTCTGAGGGTCTGGTTCGCTGGTGAAGCCCGCTGGTCGTTAAATCGTCGGTGGTCGTTGGTCGTTGGTCGTTGGTCGTTGGTCGTTGGTCGTTGGTCGTTCGTCCCTTCGCTCGGCTCAGGGCAGGCTAAGAACGGTCGTTGGCCTCTTTGCCGCGATTACGAGCTTCACGGATATCCTTACTACTCCGATCGCCACTGATAACGCGTGCTGGGTCTGCCCGAAAATAAAGTTTGGGGCTTGGTTGCGGGGGCGTTGCGTGTCTTGCTCCTTTGGCTGAAAATCGGTCGAAAATCGGGTCGATACCCCCCCTCCCCCCATTTTGCAAAATCTCTGGAATCATCAGCTTAGGGGGAAATTCCCCGCAAGGTCTTGGCGTGAAAGAACTTAGATACTAAGCTCTTTAGCGCCAATGACTTAGGAACGCGACGGTCGGGGCTCACCCTACCGTGACGGCCTCGACCATGATCGGGCAAGTGATGGGCTGTGCGCAAGGGCAGATGTCACAGAGTGGGGCTGTGGAAATTATCGCGCGGATCCGAGCAACCGGTCATCTGCAGGGAGCCCTAGTTGATCGCCCTGAGAGCGAGGAACTCCTCGACTTGATCGATTGTTATTTCCAAGGTCCGATTTCCCTGCCTTCTGAAGAGGTGATACCCGCCTTTGTACTTGAGGAACGAAAGCTTTCGGCGCGGCCCTACTTCGACGCGACTAACGCACTGCGCATTTACTTTGGGGAAATCGACGCGAATGTAGTCGTTGACATTGTCGCCGTCTTTGAAATTCCCGTTTATGAGATTGCGAAATTGCAGCTCCCAGCCGTCCTCGTTCTGTTTGCCCGCACCCAGTAGCCGGAAGTCAAACTCTATTCCGACCGCTCTGCAGCAGTCGTCGACACCTATGTATAGGATTCCTCCCCCCGACGTGAGAAACGCAGCGACCGATTTTAAGGAAGAGTGGGTCACCTCATCTGACCTAAGCTCATCTATGGCCGTTCCAGGATTCGCTCCCGCCCGAGCATGGTTGTACATCAGCGAAGATTTTAGTTCCAGGTTGGGCGACTCGCGCGACCCGATCTCGGACGCGGCGAGGTCCGTTGTAATCTGACGTACTTCGCGCGGAAGTACGCGCCGCGTGGAATCAATTTCCCCCTTTCGGAGATCTGGGATGAGCCTCAGGCCCAGCCCATCCAGGAGTTCTGCTACGAGCGTTACTCGAGTGAGAGTGGCTTCCTCCTTGGGTAGCTCAAAAATCTCGGACAATTGTTCGATCGTGGCCTCGGTGCCGCCGGTGGTTGCCCTCGTCAGGAAGTCGAGCACACGCCTCGTTGGTGGGATGCTTAACATATTTGCCGTTCATAGGAAAACTGTTGTTCTTGCGAGCAGATCTTCTGCTATCAGGTCGGCGCGAAGATCCCAGAATCTGCCTAGCCCTTTTGGCCCATCCAGTAAAAGCTGGAACGCTTCTTCATTAATGAAGGCAGGTTTCATCACCTCCTTCGCATGTTGATAGGTGACATTCATCTCCGCGAGAACCTGGCCAGGCACCTTTGCCTTCCAAAAATTATTGGACTTTCGGCTCATGGGCATGAGGTTCGCGGTCGAGTCAACCCAATTTCGTCCGGTCTTTGTACGATCAAGGAGGGCGGTCAATTCGCCCGCTCTGGAGTTGTTGCACCACGACTTGGGGTAGATATGGTGCAGTTCCACTTGCTCTGTGGTTGGATATGCAAGCCTGATGGTTGGGTCCAATAGGTCGCGCCTTGCGCCAGCCAGCATGGGAAGAACCAGAGTTTTTTGCAGTGCGCCTGTCTGTCTCCCATCGCTAAGCATGTCCACCAGCGTGTGTTTGCTTGGCACAGGTGGCATGTACTCGGCTAAGCGCTCCTGAACAGAAATCGCCCATTGGTTGGCGGAGGAGTAGTCTGCCCTCTTGTCTAGCCACGACCTTATCTCCTTGATGTCGGTTCCCAATTGGGTAAGGAAGCCCTGGTCATATCGGGTAGATAGGGCATTTCTCCAGAAAAAGGCGCGGAATAACGCGTCCAGATCTTTGGAGTGCACCCCAAAACTGAGACAAGGAAAATGGTGACAGTTCTCGAGAGGAGAACGAATGTCACAAGCGAGGCGAGTCGAGTACGCGAGGGAGTTGAAGTTATCGGCGGTGCGCCGGGTATTGGCGGAAGAAAGCGTGAGCGCAGTGGCGCAGCAGCTTGGGATACGGCGCAAGCGGTTGTATGTGTGGAAGGACCGCTACGCGGAGTTGGGCGAAGCCGGTCTGGTCGCTGGACGCGCAGGCAGGCCGCGGAAGATAGCAACGACGGCAGAGAACGGACAGGAAGCGCTAGCCGGACGGGGTGAGTTGCTGGCGGCGCGGAAGCGGATTGCGGAGCTGGAGCGCAAGGTGGGGCAGCAGGAACTGGAACTGGATTTTTTCGGCGAAGCCTTGCGGCGCATAAAAGTGGACGCGAAGCGATCTGCACGTTGATCGCGGAGCGGGCCGGGCAAGGCGGCCTCACGGTGGAACGAATGTGCGAGTTGACTGGCCTGAGCCGTGCGGGATTTTACCGGCATTGGGAAGCATCCGCGCCGCGGCAGGCGGATACGGCGTTGCGCAACGTGATTCAGCAAGTGATCGTGGAGAAACGGTTCTACGGTTACCGGCGCGTGCAGCAGGAGTTGCGTCAGCGCGGCTGCTGTGTAAACGCCAAGCGGGTGCTGCGTTTGATGCGCGAGGACAATCTGCTCTGCCTGCGCACCCAACGTTTTGTGCCTCCGACCACCGATTCCAGGCATGGCTGGCGGGTTTGGCCGAACCTGGCGCGCGGGCTGGTGACGCAAAAACTCAACGAACTCTGGGTGGCCGACATCACCTATGTGCGGCTACAGGAAGAATTTGTCTATGTCGCTGTGGTGCTCGATGCACATTCTCGCCGAGTGATTGGATGGGCAGTGGCGCGACATCTGGGCGCGAGCGTGGCGGTGCAGGCATTGCGCATGGCGCTCGACGAACGTCAACCTACGCCGGGCTTGATTCATCACTCGGATCGCGGCATCCAGTACGCCTGTGCCGACTATCTCACGCTGTTGGCCGACCATGGTGCGCAACCCAGCATGAGTCGAGTGGGAAATCCTTACGACAATGCCAAGGCGGAATCGTTTATCAAGACGCTCAAACAAGAACAGGTACACAGCCAACACTGGCGCGACCTCGACACACTGCGCGCCGATCTAACGACGTTCTTCGAAATCACTTACAACCACCAGAGATTGCATTCCGCGCTCGGTTATCAAACTCCGGCAGCGTTTGAACACCAACTGTTGTCAGCTTCGCCCGCACAAGTTTCTACAAAGCTGAGTGGGGCAAGGGGGTTGACCACCCCCTCGCCCCACACCCCACTCCCCGGTTTACAATCTCTTCGGTTAAATAACTGTCCCTAGTTTCTTTGTCTCACCTCAGGGGTGCACTCCATCTTCTCGTCCCCATGCTCGCTCGTTCGCCACGTCGAAGTGTGCGTGCCAACGTAGGCCGACGTAGATTGCCGCGGACACTGGATATGGACACGAAGAGTAAGGGAAATGGCCTCCGGCGACGGTCGTCTGAAAGTTTCCTAGGAATTCGGCCAATAGGTCGTCATTGCGCACCACGTTTTTCCAGTGCATCGTCGGTGTGGCCAAGAGATCCGCCGATTTGATTGAGGTGATCGCGGTCACCGCGTTCCCGGAAACCGCTCGAGGGTTGGGCTTCGTGTCCAAGGCAACGTAGCACGCGGTCACAACCTGGGCGGTCAATTCAGGCCTGTCGAGCTCAGACGCCCAGCCGATTGCTCCGTCCTTTTGACCTAGGTCCGATATCCACTCTCGCAGCAGCAGGGGCTGTGGGTCGTTGTGGGTGTCTGAGTAAAGCCAGGAGTGGATTAGGTCAACGGGGGATACAGGAGTGCCTGTGGTATTGAGCGTCTCAAAAATGTCGCAGATAGCGGCCAAATGATACGTGTCAGGAACGATGTATACGGCCAGCTTGGTCCCGACAAGGCCTTCAAAGGCGTTCTTCAGGATTGTGTCCCGTGTGTCCAACTCCGCGCTTGGGGGCAACTCCCCGTTCTGGTAAAAGCTCGGATTGCGGATGGCCTGTATGTACCGCATCCATTGGGGAAGGATTTCCTCATTTTCGCTATTGCTGGAGAGGGGGAAAAGCCCCTCGCCGACACAATTGGCATCCGTCAATAGGCCACGTCTCCTTACCTCGCTTTCCTTCAGGTAGCAGACTCTCTTTGCGGCGTTCGTTGTGCCTACGTCGAGGTAGTAGCGTCCGGAAAATTTGTACTTGCCGTCATGCGCCCTAAGTCCCCCAAATGCCATTGCTAAGGCCGTGCACCTCTGGCGACCATCTAAAATCGCGTAAACCTTGCTGGGGTTTTCACCAGCGTCGGCGAAGTAGCGCCTGTCCGGGTCGGAGTCGGGAACGGAGACGGAAACCAACTCGACCTCTGGAGTCGTGCCCTGTTCCCACAAGGTTGCCATGCCAATGGGCCTCGACTCGAAGATGGAAACAACTAGGCTAACGACATCCGCCATGGACCAAACGAAGTCGCGCTGGAAGCCGGGTACGAGCCACTCTCGCCGACGCAGTCGTTCCAAAAGTCCTGGGACAGTAATGTCAGTGACCATTAGTCGACTCATTTATCGGTCCTCCGTGTGACACAGCGGTATAACACAATTTTGCGCACAGCGGAAGGTCGCCGACCGTTATATCTCCGCTGCGGGGCTGGCTGGCTCCCTTTTGATCCTGCGTACCCACGGCTTGCGCCGTGGGCTGCATTGTTTCGCCGCTTCGCGGCTGGGGTTGCGACTGATGCGGAGTCAAAATCCCCACCCTAACGTCGCAAAACAAGAGTGAGGTTGGGATCGAAATTATTTCCGCGACGTTAGGATGGGGCACCCGCACCCGAGTGGAGGCAGGATGATCGCGCTGGTAGGGATGCTTCGGCTGCGTGGGATTGTCCTTTGGACAATCCCGCTTCGCTCAGCATGACAACTTTTCGTCATCACGCGCTTCAGGAGCAAGTCGTGGTGGAAATCCCTTGCTAGGCCATTGGTCGTACCGGCTAACATGGGGTCCGTCGACTGCGCTCAGGATGACAGGATGGTTGGGTCTTCAACTCGGGGCTGGCTAGTGTTCAGGCGGCCTTGGACTTTTTGCCTTCGGTATCGAGGTGAGGGGCCTGGGGGTCGTAGCGTTTGAGCAGGCGCTCAATGCGCTTGATGGTGCGTTGCAGTTGGCGGATTAAATCTTCGTCGGGAGTGGTGAGCAAATCGGCAAGCAGGCGGCGAATCTGCTCGCGAATCTCTGCATACTTCTCGCTGCGGGTCCGTAGTTCGATGAGATACTTGCGATATACGGCATAGCCGACGGCGACGCTGAGGCCCATGAACAGGGCACGAAAACCTTGAAGGAGCCAATGGGGAGCGTTGCGGAGCCTGGTCACGAGGAAATCCACATCCAGGCTGACGAACCAGGCGCACGCTCCCCAGAGCGCGGCTGCGGCTAGAACCTTGCGTCTTCTGGCCACTTCATCGTCTCTACGTTCTTGGGAGCTTTTCGCTCTCAGGTATCGACCGCGCTTAGCCTTCCGAACTGGCGGAATCGGGTGGCGTGACGGCTACTACACCGAAGCCGCGTTGGCGAGTTGATTACAAATTTCCTGAATCACTTCCCGCCTAATCTCGTATTCGAGGTATCGGTGTCCGTGGCCGCGCCAAATGCCCGTGATTCGAGAACTTCGCTTTGCTTCTTGAGTAGTCGACTTACCTCAGCCCGCAGCTCGTCGACGCGAGAGTTTTCCATAGCAACCTTCTCTCTTGGCGAAGGGGCGCGTGCGGAATCGTTGGGCAATAGTTTGGCAAACAATCGGTCTAATGTACCATACGGCACATACCTTACAAAACGGTAGATAGGCGGGGGCAGCGCCGCCTCGGCGCTGCCACGCTTCTGGGGGTAGGGATGCTTCGAGTGCGTGGGATTGTCCTTGTGGACAATCCCACGTCGCTCAGCTTGGGGCATCCGCGGATTGCTGCGAACTGGTCGCCCTCAGCGCGGCGGGCGGGACGCCCGCCGGACAGCCGCCGGGACGGCGGCGCTACAATAGCCGCGCGAGAAATTGGGACATCTTTAGCTGGCTTTCTCCTCTGCTAGGCGCTTTTTGTAGGCGGCTTCGGGGTCGGTCAGGATATCGACCCACTTCGGGTTCGGCGAGGCCTCGGCTTCGTAGGTGTCGTGCCAGTTCCACCACTTGTAGGGCGGGGTTTGGGGGTAGCCCTCTGGCGAGTCCTCCCAAGTCTCCTGGCGGCCGAGCGGGGTGATGTCGAGATAGCTCCAGGTGCTGCCCATGCCTCGTCGCCGCGGCTGTTGATGAAGTATGTGCGGAACACCTTGTCGCCGTCGCGGAAGAATACGTTGTGGCCGTGCCACTGATCGACGCCGAAGTCTTTGTCGAAGCTATCGGTCGTTATCATTGTGTACCAGGGCATCTCCCAGCCCATTCGCGCTTTCAGGCGCGCGATGTCGGCCTGCGGTGCGCGTGAGGCCCAGGCGAGGGTGGTATCGCGGGCGTTCAGATGAGCCAGGTGGGAGACCTGATCGGCGCCCAGGGAGCAGCCTCGGCAGGCGTGCTCGGGCCAGCCGAACACTCCGGGCTCGAAGAAGGCGCGATAAACGATCAGATGACTGCGGCCCTCGAACAAATCGAGCAGGCTTACCTTGCCCTGGGGTCCGTCGAACTCGTACTGCTTGTCGACAGCCATCCAAGGCATGCGCCGGCGTTCGGCGGCCAGCGCGTCACGAGAGCGGGTGAAGGCCTTCTCTTTCGCGAGGAGTTGCTGGCGCGCAGCCTCCCACTGCTGCTGCGAAACGATCGGGGGTGTTTTCATCGCGGGGCGCGGGTTCTCAACGGTTCTGGTCGACATTTTGATTTTTCCTTTCATCTGAGTTGGGCAGGACTTCTCCTGTCCTTTTCTTGCGAGATATTTTCACGGCCAACGCTGCCAGCCCGCCGCACGCCGGACTCATTTTCGTGCCGACGCGAAGCGAGATAGCGAGCCTCGCGCGACGGCACATACGATTTGCGCGTGGCCTTCACGCGCTGCACTTCGGCCAGAGTACTTGGTTTCAAACTCTGAATCGTCAGACTTGGCAAATCCGTTTCGGTCAGTCCTTTGGACGGTCGTCACAAAACAGTCCTGGGCCGCGCCGAACATTTGGCGCTGCAAAGCGAGGACACCATTCGGAGCAGAAGCCGCTTTAACCTTCCAAGTCATAACCCCATGGAAGGTAAATGGCCACCATCCTCCGATGATGGTGTCGCCCACAACATCGGGATCCTTTGGGTCCATGTCTTGAATCCAGCGTGCCATGTGAATGGGGAAAGTATATGACAGAACCAAGCCTCTAGCGACGGAGAGGGAGGGGTTGGCCAACCTTTATTTTTGTTTTCGAAGGGTGCGCATTCCGTACGTGAGGCGTTTTGCAAAGGTAGGGATTTCCGAGTTGTTCGGGCAATCTGGTTTTGCTTATTCCGGGAGCCGCAAGCGTTTGTAGGAAGTCAAAATCCCCAGCCTAACGTCGCAGAAACAGAGTGATGTTGCTGTCAAAATTAGTTCCGCGACGTTAGGATGGGGCACCCGTTTCTAAGGGAAGAGCGGCGCGGCGTTTGTTCCTGAATCTTCCGCCGCGTCGGCTATGCTCCTCAACTCGGGATACTTTTCGATCAGCGTGGGCGGGGCTGGCACTCTTTTGCCGGTGATCATGGCTTTCAGTTCCAGCGCGTTGACTCCGGCTTTGCTTTCGAAGTGATTGTTGGTGATTACGTAAGTGGTGTGGGCGCGCTCGGCTACGCTTTCGATTCTTTCTTTCCATGCCGCCAGTTCGCGGTGGTTGTAGAGATAGTTGTAGCGGTCGTTGCGGCGGTCGAGGTCGGAACCTTGCTCGGCAGAACTTTGATCGGCAAACCAGTGCTCGTAGTTGCGCCCGTGCAGGCGGACGTAGCCGATGGCGGAGGTGACGTGTTCTGTGGGGGCGAGGGAGCGGTCCAGCAGGGGTTGGTCGATGTTGCAGAAGCCTACGTCTTTTCGCGCGAAGGCGGCTAGCGTGGCGGCGTCGTTCCAACTGGAGTGGCGGACCTCGACGACTCGGGGATATTCGATGAACTGGCGCAGCAGGCGCTCCAGATAATCGCGGTTGAGAGAAGTGTTTTTGAAGGACACGGGGAACTGGATCAGCAGCGCGCCGAGGCGGCCTTCGGTGGCGATGGCGTCGAGGCCTTCGCGGGTGCGGGCTTCGTCATCGTCGGTGGGACGGATGGTGGCGGCCGAGGTAGGCTCCATGACCGCGATGGGCGAGTGGGTGAAGGCGCGGTAGAGCTTCGCGGTGAAGAGGAAGTTCTGGTTCACCGCGGCTACTTTGCGGCACCAGAGCTTGGCCCACTCGGGCTTGAGCGGTCCGTAGAAGGAGGTGTTGATTTCGGTGGTGTCGAAGAAGCGGGCTAGATACTCGAGGGGATGCTGCTTGCGGCGCTGCATTCCGGGAGGGTAGAAGATGCCGTCCCAGTCTTTGTAGGACCAGCCGGCGGTGCCGATGCGGATATCTTTATTGTGGGTTTGGGGTGAACGGGCTGGGGCCGGAGATTCCATGGGCGGAACCGGGGACAGAGGGCAGGGGAAAGGTTAGCACAGCTTTCGGCGGGCGGCTTCCGGCTTCCGGCTTCGGGCGGGCGGCCTCGGGCGCGGTTGGGAGCACACAGGCAAGGAACTTGCGGCGGCCTTCGGATTAATTTATGCCTTACGTAACGCATAAATTGCCATATACTGGTTTGTGATCCTAAGCTATCGCGATCCGCGGACCAGAGGGTTCGCGCTAGGCAGGCGGGTGAAGGCCTTTTCTGGCATCGAACGGCCGGCGCGGCTAAAGCTGGACCGACTGGAAGCGGCCGTAGGCCTGCAGGATGTTGCCGCCTTGCCCGGCAATCGCCTTGAGGTGTTAAAAGGAAATAGAAGGGGACAATACAGCATCCGCATCAACGACCAGTGGCGGGTGTGTTTCGAATGGCGAGACGGCGCGTCTGGTCCTTCGAATGTGGAGATTGTCGATTACCATTAGGAGTGTGTAATGCCTGTAACAGCAATTCATCCCGGGGAACATTTGGCTGAGGAGCTTAGGGAGTTGGGGATGAGCGCCACTGAACTGGCGCGGCAACTCGAGGTTCCAACCAACCGCATCACGGAAATCCTCAATGGACGGCGCGCCATTAGCGGCGACACGGCTTTGCGTCTGGCGCACTTCTTTGGCACCAGTGCAGAATTCTGGCTCAACCTGCAAAGCCTGTATGAAATCCGGCTTGCCGAGCGAAGATTGGGAAAGTCCATTAAGGCACTGCCCACGCTGAAGCACTTCGAACAGGTTCACGGTTAGGATGTAACTTAGCCGCTACTCCAGCGCGAGCACCACCCAGTACACGCCTGTGGGATAGGTCTCGGTGCGGGCGTAGCAGGTGCCGACTGAGAAGCTCTGCAGGTTGGGTTTGGCGAGCGCGTGCTCAGCGGTCGAGGGCAGCGTTTCGGGGTGCAGGCTGGTGTAGCTGAACACGGTGTAATGTTGAGCGAGTTGATGAACCGAACCAGTGCCGGGCTTGCCGACTCTTGCCATGGAGCAGGCGGCTTGGTCTATGGCAGGCACGTCGCGGCGAGCGAGATCAGGCTGGTTGGCCTGATGCCGCACTAGCGCCATAGTCGCCGCAATGCGCTCTTTCACTTCCGCTGGGGAATAATTGGGGAGGGCGTGGCCGAAATCCTGCACGATGTATAGACGGTCTCCGCTGCGGACCACGCCCAACCCGACCACGTTATAAGCCGGGTTGAGCAGGTTGGCGCGATGCGGAGGGGATAGCATGAGATGTTGCTCGGCCTGGGCAGCGTCGAAATCGAGCGCGATGTTCTCGCCTTCCTGATCCAGTGGGGTGTGGGTTACGTCCGCCAAGCGTCGAGGTAGGGAGGGCTCGCCTTCAAACCGGTGCGAAAGTTGGCGCGCCGCAGACATGGCTTCTGCGTGCTCCCGCGCCGCTTTGCTGAGTCCGGCATCGAGCGTCAGGCGAGGCGCGCCGGACTGCGCTCTATCCTGATTCGCCAGATCCAGAAGTTGTTGTTCGGCTGCAGAATCATACTCGCTAGAAGGAATATCGGGAGAAGTTGCGGTGGCGGGCTTGAGAGTTGCGCCGTGTGCGGACTTTTGCGCGACGCCGTCTCCCCCGGAAGAAGCCAGCAATCGAGACGGACGCACCGTCGTGGCGGCGCCTATTACCAACAGAAGCACGATCACGAGTCTTCGAACGCTTACTTTGATGGTTCCTGGCATCGGCTCTTGCATCGCGCGGCTCGCCCAGATTCCCTCGGCAAGCTCGGGACAAGCTCTTCACTGCGAAAAAACGCTTGTTCAGGATGACAATCCAAAACTTGCCGCTGGTGCTAGGCTAGAAGCTGGAACCCAGCCTGAGAAGTTACCTTCGCTATGGAACCTGGCATCGTCGGGGTCATTGGCCTATTGTTCGGCAGCGTGATTGCATGGCTCGTGCTGCGCTCGCGCAGTGCTGCGCTCACAGCACGTTTGTCATTGATGGAAAAGGAATTAGCGGCTGGGAAGGCCGATCTGGCGCGGCTTCAGCAGGCTCACACTGAGCTGGTGGCGGGCAAAGCAAGGCTTGAATCCGCGCTCGAATCGGAACGGAAGACCAATGACGAAAAGATCGCCTTGGTCACAAGCGCCAGCGAGGATTTGCGCAATGCCTTCAAAGCCATGGCTTCCGAGGCCTTGAAGAGCAACAATTCATCATTTCTGGTGGTCGCCGAAGAAACTCTGAAGCGGTTTCAAAGCCAGGCGAAGGGCGACCTGGAAGCGCGGCAGAGAGCAGTGGCCGACCTGGTTGCTCCGGTGCGCGAATCTCTGAATAAAGTGGATGCACAGATTCAGCAGATGGAAGTGGCGCGGGGCGATGCTTACGGCGAACTGCGGGCGCAGGTGCAGTCGCTGATCACGACGCAGAAAGAGCTGCAATCGGAGACGGGCAATCTGGTGCGGGCACTGCGCACTCCGAACGTGCGCGGGCGCTGGGGAGAGATTCAGTTGCGACGCGTGGTCGAGATCGCCGGCATGCTTTCCTACTGCGATTTTGCCGAGCAGGAATCCGTGACCACAGAAACGGGAAGGCTTCGTCCCGACCTGGTGGTGAAGTTGCCCGGCGGCAAGAACGTTGTGGTGGATGCAAAGACGCCGCTGCAAGCCTTCCTCGATGCTTTCGAGACCAACAACGAAGAAGCGCGGCGCGCTTGTCTGGCCAATCATGCGCGGCAGGTTCGCGATCACATGAAGACTCTCGCCGGCAAGAATTACTGGGAGCAGTTTGAATCGACGCCCGAGTTCGTGGTGATGTTTCTTCCCGGCGAAACGTTTTTCAGCGCGGCACTGGAGCAGGATTCCAGCTTGATCGAGCAGGGAGTGCTGAGCCGGGTCATCCCGGCATCGCCGACTACGCTGATCGCGCTGCTGAAAGCCGTCAATTACGGATGGAATCAGGAGAAGCTGGCGCGCAACGCGCAGCAGATCAGCATGCTGGGCAAAGAGCTACACGACCGCCTCCGGTTGCTCGCGGGACACATCACTGCGGTGGGCACGGGACTCGACCGCGCAGTCGAGTCTTATAACAAGGCCGTGGGATCGCTAGAGAGCCGGGTGCTGGTTTCGGCGCGGAAGTTTGCCGAGTTGGGCGCGTCGGTGGCAGACGACATTCCGGAACTGGAACCAATCGAAACCACTACGCGGACGCTCTCGTTTGAGTGGGACGACGAAGATGGCCCAGAAGAAGTCTCAGAGGATGAGCGCAAGGCCGGCTGATCCCGCCCAAATGCTGCACGCCATTGTGAATTGGCATCCCGAGCGCAAGCGAGGGATCTGGGTTCTTGCCTGCACTACGAGGGTTGCCGCTGCCGGCGAGAACCGAGATCGCTCGCTTTGATCGGGATGCCAATGTGTTTTTGGCCGTTCCTTTCCCAAACTCGTAAAGCATTCCCGAAACAGTCCGAGAAACGCGTAAGCTAAAGGGCATAGTCAGGCCTACCCTTCCGCTCTCCTGGATGCGCTGCCGCCCAACTTTCAGCCTCAAGTGCCCCCGGCTCCTGCCGATAACTTAATTGACGGCTGCCTCGCAGGCGGTGCTGCGGACTCTCGTCATCCCTTCTCACGAAAACAATGTCACGACTCATGGGGCCGGAGAAGCGCGCTGGTGGTCTCGTCAAAGCGGGGGCTGGCAACCCTGCGGCCACAGATTCGACCTCCGCCGGCCCGCCGGCCCCAGAAGAGCCACAGAAACTGAACCACGAGTTGCGGTTACAGGTTGCCGAGCGGGAGAGGGTCGAACAGCAATTCAGAGAAATCCTGGCGGAGCGCGAGCTGGCGTTCAAGGAAATCGCCGACCAAAAGTTTGCTCTGGACCAGCATGCGATCGTCGCAACCACCGATGTCGAGGGAACCATCACGTATGCCAACGACAAATTCTGCGCTATCAGCAAATACACGCGCGAAGAACTGCTGGGGCAGAACCATCGCATCCTAAAATCGGGCCGGCATTCCACGGAATTTTTCCGACAGATGTATCACACCATCGCCAACGGTGAGGTATGGCGGGGCGAGGTCTGCAACCGCGCCAAAGATGGTTCGTTCCACTGGTTGGATACAAGTATCGTCCCCTTCCTCGACAACGGCGGAAAAGTCAGGCAGTACATGGCGATCCGCACCGATATCACGCGGAACAGGCAGGAAGAGGAGGTGCGCGGGCGCCTGGCGGCGGCGGTGGTCGACTCCTCCGATGACGCCATCATCAGCAAGGATCTGGAGGGGACGATCAACTCGTGGAATCGCGGCGCCGAGAAGATCTTTGGCTATTCGGCATCGGACGTTATCGGCAAGCCCATGCTGATGCTATTTCTGCCCGACCGAGTGAACGAGGAATCCGAGATTCTGCAGCGTATCAGGCGTGGCGAGAGCGTGGAACATTTCGAAACCCACCGTGTGCGGAAGGATGGCAAGAAAATTGACGTGTCGGTGACGATCTCGCCGATTAAGGATGCGAGTGGCGCGATCGTTGGCGCTTCCAAAATTGCCCGCGACATCACCGCGCGCAAACAAGACGAGGAGCGGCTGGCGGGGCAGGCGGAAGAACTGGCGCGCTCCAACGCCGACCTGGAGCAGTTCGCCTACGTGGCGTCGCATGACCTGCAGGAACCGCTGCGCATGGTGACGGCTTACACCCAGCTGCTGGCCGAACGCTATCGCGGCAAGCTCGACGAGAATGCCGACAAATTCATCGGCTATGCCAGCGAAGGCGCTCAACGTATGCAGGTCCTCATTCAGGACCTGCTGGCGTTTTCGCGACTCGGCCGCAACGGCTTTATCAGCGTGAACGTGGATTGCAACACCGTGATAGGAGAAGTTTTGCAGGTTCTAGCCCCCGCCATGCAGGCGAGCGGGGCGGTGGTCACGCATGGGGAGCTTCCGGCGGTGTGGGCGGACCGTACGCAGGTGGCGCAGATTTTCCAGAATCTGCTCGGGAACGCTCTCAAGTTCCGCGGGAAAGAGGCACCGAGGGTTGCGGTGCAGGCGGAGAGGAGTGGCGATCGCTGGCTGTTCAGCGTCCGGGATAACGGAATCGGCATAGAGCCAGAGTACGCGGAAACTATTTTTGTCGTCTTTCAACGTTTGCACGCCCGCACCGAATACCCGGGCAACGGCATTGGCCTGGCTATCTGCAAGAAAATCATCGAGCACAACGGCGGGAAGATCTGGGTGGAGTCGCAGGTTGGGTCGGGCTCCACGTTCAAGTTCACCCTGCCCTGTGCCGCCCACCACAAGAAGGAAGATCAAAAACAAAAAGAAGATCGGAAGGAAGCTGAAAAGCAGGAGGTGCACGTATGAAGCCCGCACCCGATGTCCTCATCGTAGACGACAACCCGGCTGACGTGGCTCTGATCTGCGAGGCGCTGGCGGGAAGCAAGCATCACAGCCAGGTTAAGAGCGTTTGCGATGGTGTAGAAGCGATGGCGTTTCTGAACCACCGGGAGAAGTATGCGAATGCGATCCGGCCCGACCTGGTCATTCTTGACTTAAATCTGCCGAAGAAAGATGGGCTGGCGGTGTTGGCCGCGATGAAGGCGGGGCCGGAGTTGCGGCGGATCCCGGTGGTGATCTTCAGCACTTCGCGGTTGCAGAAAGATATTTTGCGCAGCTACGAAATGGGAGCCAATTGTTACGTCAGCAAGCCGGGAAATCTGAACGATTTCATTTTCGCGGTCAAATCAATTGAAGAATTTTGGTTCGGCTTCGTAGAGCTGCCGCCACGAGGAGAGTAATGGATCGCCAGACCACGCAAGTATTGCTGATTGAAGACAACCCTGGAGATGCGGACCTGGTGCGTCTGCGCCTGGTCGAGAGCCAGTCGGACGTAAAGGTGAATTGCGTAAGCCGGTTGTCGGAGGGCATCGCTTCCCTGAGCAAGGAAACGCCGACGCTGGTGTTGCTGGACCTGAACCTGCCCGACAGCCGGGGCGCGGAAACTTACCGCCGGGTCATGGAACACGCTCCGAATGTGCCGGTGGTCGTGCTTTCCGGCCAGGATGACGAGGCGCTGGCCATTAAGGCGGTTCACCAGGGAGTGCAGGATTACCTGCTGAAAGGCGACTTATCCAGCAAGCATTTAGAGCGGGCGATTCGCTACGCCGTGGAAAGGCAGGGATTGTTGCGAGCGCTGGA
Organism: uncultured Acidobacteriaceae bacterium; assembly: GCA_963702775.1. Taxonomy (GTDB): domain Bacteria; phylum Acidobacteriota; class Terriglobia; order Terriglobales; family Acidobacteriaceae; genus Sulfotelmatobacter. The sequence continues at coordinate 811,648 of CAVPDX010000004.1, read as the reverse complement.
AATGAGTCAGAAGGAGCAACTGGAATTCAAGAACCAGTTTCTATCGCACGTGTCGCATGAACTGCGTACACCGCTGACCTGCATTCATCAATATGTGACGCTGCTGCTGGACGGCCTGGCTGGCTCCATGGCGGCGGAACAATCCGACCACCTCAGGACCGTCCTAAAAAGCGTGAACCAACTGCACTCCATGATCCGCGATCTTTTGGAAGCCAGCCGCGCCGAGAGCGGGAAGATGAGGATCGAACCCCGCTGCATCGCGCTGGGCGAACTGGTGCAGGAGACCATTGCCATGTTGCGCCCCATGGCGGACGAAAAGAAGGTCGGACTGGAAATCGCATTGGACCAAAGGCTGCCTCTGGTACACGCCGATCCCGACCGCGTGCTCGAAGTGCTCATCAATCTGGTCGATAATGCGATCAAATTCACGCCGGCAGAAGGCTCCGTCATAGTACAGGCGAGCATGGTGGAAGCTGACCCGGGCTACGTCTACATTTCGGTCAGCGACACCGGACGCGGCATCAGTCCGGAAGCCAAGGCGCTGATCTTTGAACGCCTGTATCAGGATCCCGATTCGATCGATAACAATCGCTCAGGATTAGGCCTGGGACTGTTCATCTGCCGGGAGATTGTGCGCTTGCACGAGGGGCGTATCTGGCTTTCGAGCGAACTGGGCCAGGGCAGCACCTTCAGCTTCACTCTGCCGATCTACTCGCTGGCCAAGCTGCTCGCCCCGGTCATCACTTATCAGGATCGTTTACGGCCAGCCTTTGTGCTGGTAAAGGTCGAACTCACGCCGCGCTCCAATCCGCCGCGGGGCAATTGGAAAGAAACATGGCAGCAATGTCTGGAGATACTGCGGCGCTGCGTCTATCTCGACAAGGACCTGGTCCTGCCGCCGATGGGAACGTCAGGGACCACTGAGACGCTCTTCGTCGTGGCCTCAACCGACATGCAGCGTTCTGGAATCATGACCACGCGCATCCGTGAGCAACTGGAGCGCCTGAGCGAACTGAAAGCCAAGTGCACGCTAACCATCACTACGCTGCCGGTGGAGCTTGCGTCCGACATTGCCGGAGAAAGCCTGGAGCTGCAACTTCAAAACGTGGCGGATCGCATAACGCAAACGATCCTGGCCAGCCGGGGAAGAAAACAGATGAGCTTAGCCAGGAGCGCTCGAGTTTCGAATTCATGAACTTCAAACCGAATAATCAAGGAGAACTTCAATGCCAAAACCAAAGATTCTGTTAGTCGATGATGATCCCGACCTGGTGCGTGCCCTGAGGCTGCGCCTGCGGGCCAACAACTACGATGTCTCCACCGCCTCCGATGGCTATAGCGCGATCGCGCAAGCGCAGAAGGACCGTCCTGCTTTGATCATTCTGGATCTTGGCCTTCCCGTAGGCGATGGCTTCGTTGTCCTCGACCGTCTGCAGAACAGCGATAGCCTCTCTAGTGTTCCAGTGATCGTGTTGAGCGCGCGTGATCCGCAGACGAACGAAGAGCGGGCGTTGAAGGCAGGGGCGTCAGCGTTTTTCCAAAAGCCCGCGGACAACGACGAACTGCTGAACGTGATCCGCGTCAGCATTGGGCCAGGAATGAGTCAGGCAGTGGCGTGGCCTTCGTAGGAGTTGCCGGGGTCTTGGAAAACTATTATCGCCCTTCTTCCAGGCCAGAGATACGACGTTCGTGATGTTGGGCGATCTGAAGGAGGGCTGTAGCAGCGTCGCGCAGTGCTCCGATTTGACGGGTGTGTTCCTGACTTTCGCGCAAGAGAAGTTCGGCCGATTGTGTTAGCGCTTCGTGACGCTCGGTTAATCGATCAAGACGTTCATCGATGGTCATTCAATTCCCTCCCCGTCGTTAGAAGAGGTCCATATCTGTCTCACTATAAGCGTGCTTGGCTCCGTTTGTCGAGCTTACCGGCGGATAGGTAGTGGCTGAAAGCCACTACCGGCGGATCGGTACATTCAGGAACTCACCGCACTCGCTTTGACAGACAGAAGGCCCGCCTGGCAAAGACCGTGGTCAAATCCACAATCCTAGATTTCTCGCTAACATCTTCCCATCCAGCTAGATACAAGATTCCACATAACCCTCCAGAAAAACGTACATAGTTTCCCGGAACCTATCTATAATCTTGGAAGTTGCTTTAGGCATAGTACTTAGCAGTTCCGGAATGGGAAACGACATGGCAGCGAAGTTGCTGATAGAGAATCGGGGAAGAAACGATCTCTCGAACAGCACCCTGCGGCGTCCCGCCCAACCCGCCGGGGTGTGGGTGAAAGTCATGAACCGGGAAAGCCAAGTTCGCTCGGTTGCTGTCCTGCTGTTCGTTCTGACCGTGGCTGCGGTCGTCTTCGCCGGCTTCAATTTCAACGCTGAGTGGAAGTTCCAGGTTCCCGACGACGGCGTCTGGTGGGTAGAAAATGGGGGACGGCTTACCGCGGATCGGGTCGAGCCCGGGGGCCCTGGAGCCAGGGGCGGGATTAAGTCTGGCGACCAACTGGTTTCAATCAATGGAGCGGAAGTTCAGAACATGCCGGGGCTGGAGCGGCAACTCTACCAGACTGGCGTGTGGTCGAAGGCCTCCTATTCCCTGCTGCGGCAATCAGTTCCCCTCGATTCCAACGTGATACTGGTGCCAGGGGAGCGTTCGCTCAATAACTGGCTGCGGCTGATTGCTCTGATCTATTTGGGTATTGGGCTCTACGTCCTGCTGCGGCGCTGGACCGCTCCCGGATCCACGCACTTCTACATTTTCTGTCTGGTCTCGTTCATTGCCTATTCGTTCAAATACACCGGCAAGTTGAACGATTTCGACTGGACAATCTATTGGGGCAACATTGCCGCCGGAGTGTTGCAGCCGGCGTTGTTTCTTCACTTTGTTCTGGTTTTTCCCGAGAAACGCGAGATTGTACGCAAACATCCCTGGTTGCTGGCGATGGTCTACATGCCGGCGGCGATTCTGTTTACCGCGCACCTCACCGCCATGCGCGTGCTGCAGGCCAGTGAGCGGCTGCGCTGGAACCTCGACCGGATGGAAATGTCGTATGGATCGCTGTTCTTTCTGGCTGCCGCGGGCTTGCTTTGGTACAGCTACCGGCATGCCAGCACTACGATTCTGCGACAGCAGTTGAAGTGGGTGACTCGGGGCACGATCCTGGCCGTCGTTCCCTATACCATGTTCTACGTCGTCCCGTATCTGCTGGGTTCGCTGCCCGGCGCAGCCATGAAGGTGTCGGCGCTGTCGCTGGCGCTGTTGCCCCTGACATTCGGTTATGCCATCTTCCGCTACCGCCTGATGGATGTAGACCTCATCTTCAAACGCGGCGTGGTCTACACACTGGCGGCGGCGATTGTAGTGGGAATGTATTTCGCACTGGTGGCCTGTGTGGCCCTGCTGGTGCACAACTGGCGGCCGAGCTCCGGACCCACGGGGCTGGTGCTGGCCGTGGTCGTGACGGCGCTGCTGTTCGATCCCGTGCGCAAATGGATACAGGACTACATCGATCAATTCTTCTACCGCGCCAGCTATGACTACCGCCGCACGCTGCTCGAGTTCGGCCGCGAGTTGGGTTCTGAGACGAACCTGAATACTCTGCTATCTTCGCTGGTCGACCGCTTGTCGCGCACTCTCGCGGTGGACCGCATGGCGATTTTCGTGGCCGGCGATGCCGTGGGGGAGTTTACGCTGGCCAAATCCTCTGGCCTGGCCGCGCTGGGCAACGTTGACCTGGCATTTCTGAGCGCTCCGCGCTCCGAGCAGGCTGGCCATCTTTTCTTCGAGAACACGCACCAGGTGCCGCGCGAAACACCTAAGGCGCAGCACGCCATCGCCCGGCTCGACCTGAATTACTACATTCCCTGCCAAGCTCAGCATAAAACCATCGCCGTGCTGGGGCTGGGCAAGACCGTGCAAGGCGACTTCCTCTCCAGCGAAGACATGGAATTGCTGGAAACCCTGGGCGGCTATCTCGGCATCGCCATTCAGAACGGGCAACTCTATGCCTCGTTGCAGCAAAAAGCGGCGGAGTACGAGCGCCTGAAGGACTTCAACGAAAACATCGTAGAGTCGATCAACGTCGGCGTGATGGCGCTCGATATGGAGGACCGCATCGAGAGCTGGAACGCGCAGATGGAAGTGATGTACGCAGTGCCGCGCTGGCAAACTCTGACGCAGCCGCTGAAGGCCATTTTCCCGGCGGAGTTCGTGGAAGAATTCAATCGCATGCGGCAGGATGCAGGCATTCGCAACCTGTACAAGTTCCGCTTGAAGACGCCCGCCGGCGAAGTCCGCACCGTGAATGTGGCTATCGCGCCTTTGGTCACACGCAAGTTTCAGGTGATTGGACGGCTGCTCATCATGGACGACATCACCGAGCGCGTCGACCTCGAGGCCCAGCTTTCCCAGGCCGATAAACTTTCATCCATCGGCTTGCTGGCGGCGGGCGTGGCTCATGAAGTCAACACACCGCTGGCTGTGATCTCCTCCTATACCCAGATGCTGGGTAAACAACTGCAGGGCGATCCGCAGAAATCGAGCCTGCTGGAGAAGATTACGCGGCAAACCTTCCGCGCGTCTGAAATCGTCAACAATCTGTTGAATTTCTCGCGCACTAGCGGCAGCGAGATCGGCGATGTAGATGTAAACAAAGTGATCGGCGACACGCTAGCCTTGCTCGAGCACCAGTTCAAGGTGGCGAAAGTAGAAGTGCAGAATGCGCTCGCGCCCAAGCTGCCCGCCATTCAAGGCAATGCGGGAAGGTTGCAGCAAGTATTTCTGAACCTGTTTCTCAACGCGAAAGACGCGATGCCCGGCGGCGGCACACTGCGCGTGGCCACACTCAATGGAGAGAGCGTCAGCGTGTGCGTGTCCGACACCGGAACGGGCATCGCGCCCGAGCACATTCAGCGCATCTACGATCCCTTCTTCACCACCAAGACGTCGCCGCGGGAAGGCCAGGCACGGGGCACGGGCCTCGGCCTTTCCGTCACCTACGGCATCATTCAGGAACATGCGGGCAAGATTCGGGTGGAGAGCAATCCCGGCGCGGGCACAACGTTTATTCTCGATTTCCCTCTGAGCAAGAAGTCGGTTCCTTCCAAGGCGGAATATGTCTGATGCAGCCGTCATCCCGCGCACGGTGATGAATGGAACGCGAGGCTTGGCGGGCGCGTTGCTCATTATTGACGATGAGGTCGAAATTCGCGAATCCCTGCAGACTCTGCTGGAGATGGAAGGTTTCGCCGTGGAAACCGCAGCCACCGGCGAAGCTGGCCTGCAGCGCATCGGCGAACATCCTTTCGACTTGATCCTGCTCGATCTCGCGCTGCCGGGGCGCGATGGCATGGAAATTCTGGCCGAGATTCGCGCCCACGAAACCCGGCTGCCGGTCATCATGATCACGGCCTACGGCACGGTCGAGAACGCGGTGCGCGCCATGCAATCCGGCGCCGCCAACTTCGTTGCCAAACCCTGGGACAACGAAAAGCTCTTGGCCGACGTCCGCGCCGCCATTGGCTGGCGCCGCGCCGAAGAAGAGAATGTCCAGCTGAAGCGCGCCCTCAAGCAGCGCTACAACTTCGAAAACATTGTCGGTAAAAGCGAGGCGATGCTGAAGATCTTCGACCTCGTCGCCCAGGTGGCGAACAGCCGCTCTACCGTGTTGTTGCAGGGCGAAAGTGGAACCGGCAAGGAAGTCATCGCCAAAGCTCTGCATCTGAACTCGCCGCGGCACGACCGGCCTTTTGTTCCGGTTAACACCGGCTCCATGCCGACCGACTTGCTGGAATCGACCCTGTTCGGTCACGTCAAAGGAGCGTTCACCAGCGCCATCGCGTCCAAAAAAGGCCTGTTTGAGATGGCGGACCGCGGCACGTTGTTTCTCGACGAAATTGCCACCATGGGGCTGGACACACAGGCTAAAATTCTCCGCGTCTTGCAGGATCGCCGCTTCATGCACCTGGGCGGAGTGCAGGAGATGCAGGTGGATGTGCGCATCATCGCCGCCACCAATGTGGACCTGCGTACGGCAGTGCGCGAGGGCCGATTCCGCGAAGATTTGTTCTACCGCCTGAACGTAATCACCATCGAGCTTCCTCCGTTGCGCCAGCGTAAAGAGGATATTCCCCTGCTGGTTGATTTCTTTCTGAAGAAATACGCCGAGGACAACGACCGGCCGGCGCGGCACATCACGCCGGAAGCGCTGCGGCCGCTGATCTCCTATTCGTGGCCGGGCAACGTGCGCGAACTGGAAAATGTGATCGAGCGCGCCGTGGTGCTCTCCTCGGGAATGGAAATTGGCCTCGATCTGCTGCCCGACCATCTGCTCGGCCGGGGATCGGCCTATACGCTGCACGATCCTCCGGCGGATGCGTCGCTTTTTGAAATCGTGGAGGACGTGGAGCGGCGCGTGATCTCCGACATGCTGGAAAAGTGCAACTGGAACCAGACCGAAGCCGCCGAACATTTCAAAGTGCCGCTCTCCACCCTGAACCAGAAAATCCGCCGGTTGAATATCGAGATCAAGAAGAAGACGCGGGGATAACTCTGCTATAGTTTCGGGAAAGCTTGGGGCCGATACTTCTAGAAGGACTGGGGCGCCACGCTCTCCCGAACCGCATGGAACTAATCTCGCCCACGTACCTCGCCAAAGAAAAAGTCCAGACGGTTCAGGATTACGTTCTGTTCTGCGGGCAGGCCATCGCGAATCTATTTCGAAAGCCGCATTACTTCGCCGATATGGCGTTGCAGGCAGATACGATCGGCGTAGGATCGCTGCCCATCGTAGTGCTCACCGGTTTTTTCACGGGTGCAGTGCTCGCGCTGCAAGCCTCGAATACCCTGCAACGTTTTGGATCGATCACTCTGGTGGGGCAGTTAGTGTCGACTTCCATGGTGCGGGAGCTGGGGCCAGTGCTGACCAGCCTGATGGTCGCGGGCCGCAATTCTTCCGGCATGGCCAGCGAACTGGGATCGATGGTGGTGACCGAGCAGATCGACGCCATGCGCGCTCTGGGCACCGACCCCATGAAGAAGCTGGTCACTCCGCGGGTAACCGCAACGGTATTCATGCTGTTTTTCCTGACTATCATTTCCGACCTGGTAGGCCTGGCCGGAGGCTTGTTCATCGCCAAAGTACTGCTGCGTCTCGATGCCCGGCAATACTGGTCGAACGCCTGGGAAACACTGGTTTTCCAGGACGTATTCATGGGACTGACCAAGCCGATTCTGTTCGGCTTCATTATCGCAACGATCGGCTGCTTCTACGGCATGAACGCTCGCGGAGGCACACAAGGTGTGGGCCGGGCGACCACGCAAGCCGTGGTCGCGGCCTCCGTAATGATTCTGGCTTTCGACTTGTTCCTTACGCGATTCCTGATGGCCGTGCTCTCATTCCACTAATGCCATGTCTGCGCCCACCCTGCCGCTCGATCATTCCGCCCCCACCCAGGCTGACGATTCTGCGATGGCCGTCGTGTTTGAAGACGTGGCGATCTCCTTTGGCGAGAATGAGGTGCTCCGCGGAGTTTCCTTTCGTCTGGCGCGGGGTGAGACCAAGGCTCTGTTCGGCGTGGCAGGGTCGGGCAAGAGCCTGATTCTCAAGCTGACGCTGGGACTCCTCCGGCCGGACTCGGGACGCATTGTTGTATTGGGGCAGGACGTGACGCAGATGAAGGAAGAAGATTTGTTTGCGCTGCGCGGCAAAATTGGAATGGTCTTCCAGGAAAGCGCGTTGTTCGACTCTCTCACCGTGCGCGAAAACGTCGCCTACCGCCTGATGGAAGAGCACGGCATTTACGACGACGACATCGACCGCAAAGTGCGCGAGGCGTTGCGCTTCGTGGAACTGGAGCACACGCTCGATCTTTACCCCTCCGAGCTTTCCGGCGGCATGCGGCGTCGCGTGGCCATCGCCCGCGCCATCATTACCCAACCGGAGTTGCTGCTCTATGACTCGCCCACGGGAGGTCTCGATCCGGTAACCTCAAACACCATCATCGAATTGATCGTGAAGCAGCGCGATGTGTACAAAACCAGCGCTCTGCTGGTCTCGCACCGTTTGCAGGATGCCTTCACCATGGCCACACATCAGTTCGACAAAAAAGCCAGCCGCATGGTGCCACTCCCGCCCGGCCAGCATTGCGAAGTGCCGATGAGCTTTCTGGTTCTGCGCGACGGCAAGGTAATTTTCGACGGCGACCTGCAGGCGCTGGCTCACACGCAAGACGAATACATCCGAGAGTACATCTCGTAGGAATTGAGCGATTGGGCGATTGAGTCATCGGGCGATTGGGAATTTAGAAACCGCCCGATCTCACAATTGCACAATCACACGATCGCCCAATCGCTCAATTTCCTACTTCCCTGCCATCAATTTCTCCACCTCTTCGGCGGTCGACGGCAACTTGCCGCTTAGCTTGATCAGCTTTGCGCTGGGATCAACATAGAAATCGTCTTCGATGCGCACGCCCAGATTCTCTTCCGGAATGTAGATGCCCGGCTCGATGGTGAATACCATGCCGGGGCCAAGTGGAACGCTGTAGTCATCGGGATCATGAACGTTTAGCCCCACATAGTGTCCGAGGCCGTGAATAAAATACTTTCCCAACGGCTCGCCGTGCAAATCCTTGCCATGGGTGTTGATGTAGTCGTATGCAACCTGGTAGAGCGAATTGGCGCCGCCCCGTGTGATGATCGACTTGCCCGACTGAAAAGCATCCATAGCGGCCTGTTGCGCGCCCAGAACGATGTCATAGATCTCGCGCTGGCGCGCGGTGAAGTGACCGTTGATGGGAAGCGTGCGCGTGATGTCGGAAGCGTACATCGAGTATTCCCCGGCGGCGTCGATGACGACCACATCGCCGGACTTCATCACGTTGTCATCATCCGAGTAGTGCAGAACGGTGGAGTAGTATCCCGAACCCACGATGGGTGCGTAGGCCACGCGTTCGCAGCCGCGCTTGCCCCACTCGTATTGCATGAGCGCGGAGATCTCGCGCTCGTTGATGTTCGGCTTCACGGCCTTGAACGCAGCAAAGTGCGCCGCTACCGAGGCATCGACTGCCTTTTGGATCAACGCCACTTCTCCCACGTCTTTCGTGGTTCGGAGAGACGCGATCATGGGCTTCACATCCTGAAAGGACAGATACGCATTCAGCCGCTTCATAAACGCCAGCGGCGCAGACGAAGGCGAAGTCTCGCCATGAGAAGGAACGTCGGTATAGATGGCGGGACGCGCGGCACCCACATACTTCGCAACTTCATCGGGGAGTTCTCCCATATCTTCGACGTGATCGAAGCCAGTAATCTTTGGCGCTTCGGGATTGTCGGCACCGAGCTTAGGCCCGGTCCATTTTTCCTGCGTCAGATTGCGTGGAGGCAGAAAAAGAATTTCGGTGTAAGGGCGCGCGGGTGCGTCAGCCTTGGCGTCGATAGCCGACGCAATCAGCAAAGCCGCGCCCGGCTCACCTAGCCCCGAGAGATAGTAAAAATTGTCGTCCTGGCGGAAGCCGTACAAGTCGTTGGGGCCGTCATTCTCCGTGGCGGCAAACAGAACGACCACGCCCGCGGCTTTTCTTGCCAGCGCCTCGCGGCGGGCGTGATAGTCGGAGTTGGGCTGCCGCTCTAATGCAAAACTCAACTGAGCAGCGGCAAGGAGCAAAGAGCCGGCACAGACGATTGCCAGGAAGAACTGCAGTTTTCGCATTGTGGAATCCATCCGTTCATTTGACATACGCGCAATACTAAGGACTGACGCAGTTTCACACTCCAACCGGAAACGGCTTGGTGTGGGTCTCGGCGCTAAGCTGAACACCAGCGAAACGTCCCTGCAGCAGAGACATCAATCCCGTATACCAGTAGCCCAAGACGAACAGCATGAGGAACGGAATCGTGACATAGTTCTCGTTCTCGACCGCATAAATTACAGTTAGCGCGAAGTAGCCGCCGATCACCAGTTCGAGCCACGGCACCCAACCCAGCCGTTTGCGGTACTTGGTAGCGCCGACCTTGTCTTTCTTCGATTCCACGTGGTACTTGGGCGTGCGCGCGAATGCGCTCTCCTTGCCGATAAGCGCTTCGATCACGGCCTTGGTGTTGGTGATGGTCAATCCAATGCCGAGCGCCATGAGGAACGGCAAGTACAGCAGCGCCCGCGGCCAGCTCTTGGGAAACAGTTCGCGCTGCGAAACCAGATAGAAACTCGAAATCGAAAACGTCGATGCCATGAAGAGCGGCAGGTCGATGAAAAGCATCTGAAACCATCCCTGATAGAAGCGGATGATCATCGCCGGCAACATCAGCACCGAGAGCACGATCATCAGGGGATAGCTGATGTTCGCAGTGAGGTGATACCAGGCCTCGATCTTGGTGTGAAACGGCGCGTCGCTGCGCAGCACGCGCGGCAGAATCTTCTTTCCCGTCTGGATCAGTCCCTTGGCCCAGCGCGCTTGCTGGGTCTTGAACGCGGTCATCTCTACCGGCAATTCGGCGGGACACTCTACATCTTGCAGGTAGATGAACTTCCATCCCTTGAGCTGAGCGCGGTAGGAAAGATCGGTGTCTTCCGTGAGGGTGTCATGCTGCCACCCGCCGGCTTCGTCGATGGCCGCGCGCCGCCAAACTCCTGCCGTGCCGTTGAAGTTGAAGAAGACACCGCTACGAGCACGTCCGGAGTGCTCGAGGACGAAGTGGCCATCGAGCAGGATGGCTTCCACCTGCGTGAGGATAGAATAATTGCGGTTGATGTGCGTCCAGCGCGTCTGCACCATGCCGATCTTGGGATCGGTAAAGTGATGAACCGTACGCAGCAGAAAGTCTTCCGGCGGAGTGAAATCGGCGTCAAAAATGGCGACGAATTCTCCTTCCGCCGTCTTCAGACCCTCGGCCAGCGCTCCCGCCTTGAAACCCTCGCGGTTGGTGCGGTGATGGTAGCTGATAGGATTTCCCAGCGCGGCGTAGCGCTCCACCAGATTACGCGCCACTTCGACAGTTTCATCGGTGGAATCGTCGAGCACCTGAATGTCAAGCTTCTCCCGCGGATACTTCAGCTTGCAGATCGACTCCAGCAGCCGCTCGACCACGTACTGCTCGTTGAAGATGGGCAATTGCACGGTGATGCGCGGCAATTCTTCGAAATACGCAGCCGGTTCTGTCGTGCGCTTCTTCTTGTGCTTGTAATAGAGGTAAACCAGAATGTAGCGGTGCATTCCGTAGCCGGCCAGCAGAATCAGCACAATGAAATATGGAATCAGCAGGGCGCGATCGAACGCGTCGGTGTGGTAGAGCCCCTGAAAAGTCTTGTCGAGCAAATGCTGGCGGACGTAGGACCCAATGCCCTTGGGGGCGGTCCAAGCGGCCAGCGTCGACAATATGAGATCAGAGCGGAGCAAGGGGTTCGGTCGAAACCCTTATTCTACCGGATTCGTAGCGCCGCCGATCTAGTTCAGGAAGTACTGCCGGTACAACGTATCCCGCTGGGCGGGCCGGAATCCCGCGTCGCGGATTATGCGGCGCAACTCTTCTTCCGTCGTGCAGTTGGTTACGCCTGCGGCTCTTACCACATTTTCTTCGAGCATCACCGAGCCCACGTCGTTGCCGCCGAAACGGAGACCCATCTGGCAAACTTTCAGGCCTTGCGTGACCCAGCTGGATTGCACGTTCAAAAAGTTCGAGAGATAGAGGCGCGAGATGGCGAGGACTTTCAGGTATTCGACGGCGGTGGCTTCGTCCCAGTGGCGGCCGCCGAGGGCGGTGTTTTGCGGCTGAAAGCTCCACGGGATGAAGGCGGTGAAGCCTCCGGTTTCTTCCTGCAGGTTGTATAGCTCCTGGAAATGGTTGATGCGGTGCTCGTAGTTCTCGCCGACGCCGAACATCATGGTCGCAGTGGTGCGCATGCCGATCTGGTGAGCGGTGCGGTGGACGTTGATCCAGTCGTTGGTCAGGCACTTGAGGCGGGCGATTTTGTAGCGGACTTCGTCGTGGAGAATTTCGGCGCCGCCGCCGGGGATGGAATCGAGGCCGGCATCGCGCAGGCGGAGAATCGTGTCGCGAATGCTGAGGCTGCTGTACTCGGCGATGGCGATGATCTCGGAAGCGGAGTAGCAGTGGAGATGAATTCTGGGGAAACGCTCTTTGATGCCGCGCAGCATCGTCTCGTGCCAGTCGATCTTCAGGTCGGGATGCAGGCCTCCTTGCATCAGCACGCCGGTGCCGCCGAGTTCGACGGTCTCGCGAATCTTTTCGTAGATGGTGTTGAAATCTAGAATATAGCCTTCCTTTGCGGCGGGGCCTTTCAGCGGGCGATAGAAAGCGCAGAAGGTGCAGTACTCGGTGCAGAAGTTGGTGTAATTAATGTTGCGGTCGATGATGTAGGTGACCGTGCCCTCGGGATGGAGTTTGCGGCGGACAGCGTCCGCTTCCATTCCGATGCCGATCAGGTCGTCGGAATTAAAGAGATCGAGGGCGGCCTGTTTCGTAAGGGACATAGTTCAGCTTTATTCTAGCCGAGAGTGCATTGTTCGCCCAACGTGGAAAGACCTTAACACAGAGGACACAGAGCAGAATCCTTTGCAATGTGGCAGCTATACCGGAACTTCCTTCCTTCTGTGCCGGAAATATTCAATCAGAGTCAAGATGCTGCCGATGGCCGCAATTCCGATCAGGATCGCCAGTGCCGGCGCGTAGTACCGGGCGAAGAAGCGCAGGACATGGCGGCCGTAGACGAATCCCAGGCCGGCTTCGAGGAAATAACGTATGCCGCGGCCGAGAGCGAGCGCGCTCAGGAACTTTTTGGGTGAGTACTGCAGTGCACCGGCAGCGATAAGAAACGGCACAAAGGGAAACGGCGGGGGCAACAGCGCAGGAATCGCGACGGCGAAGAATCCCCAGCGTGCAAACCTCTGCGAAATCTGCTCGGCTCGTTTCTTCGAAAGCCTGCGCTCCATGGCTTCCTGGCCGCCTTTGCGCGCCAGCGCATAAGTAATGTAGCCGCCGAGGACCGCACCAAGTGTCGCCATGAAGGCGTAGTAGGGCCAGGGCTCGCGATGGCGAGCGGCCAGCCAGATGGTGAGAACGTCCATGCTGCCGGTGATCGGAATCAGGGAATTGTCGACGAGGCCGAGGAGAATAAGGCCGGGTCCCCCCATGTGGCGCAGTTGCCGCGAGAACGGGAGTACAAGCAAAAGATGCCAAGGGATCGACATTGCTGTTGAAGAGTTTACGCTGCGGGAACCGGATTGCGCTGAGCAGAATCGCTGGTCAGGAAATGAATCGGCGGCGCGGCGGGCAGTGCGCCGATCTCAGCCGCATAGCGGTAGAAAAGTTGAAGACCTTCAAGGCAGTCAGCGTCCAGGTGGTAGTAGATATTTTCGGTGAGGTAGGAGCGGACGTCCGCTTCTTTGAGTCCCAGACGGGGAGCCCATTCGCGGCTGATCTGGTCGAGGCTTGCGGGCTCGAGGCCGTGGTCTCGGGAATGCTGAAAAATCGTGGCCAGGTCTGGCGCATGTTCGTCGCTTCGCGACGCAGACAGCCGAGGGCGGCTGTCCCCACACAAGGCATTCTGGCGAACTGCCCAGAAGGCGAAGACGAATGGCCTGCCCGTGTGGCGAATCCATTCTTCGGCGAGATCGAGCGTGACATAGCGCGAGCGGTCGATCTGTAGCGCGGGATCTCCAATTACAAGTGCGGCATCGTGCAGGGCGAGCATCTTCTCGACATTCGGCTCCATCGAAGTGAATGTCCGGCTGCCGCCCAGCCATTTTTCAAACAGAATTTTGGTTAGCGCCACCGAGGTCATCGACGATGTATCGAGAGCCACGGTGCGAATCTGGTCTACTGGCAGGCGGCTGACCAGCAGGATGGAACGCACGGGCCGACGCGAGGCGATTGCGACACCGGGCAAGACCATCAGACCTGCGACTTGCGTGTAAGCAGCGGCGGGGATAATTCCGATGTCGGCCGTTCCGGCCTGCAGCGCTCGGGCGCAGGCCGATGGCAATGTGTAGGAAATCTCGAAGTCGCGGCCAGTCTCGCCGTGCTCGAAATCCCACATGAGGGGAGCGGTGTTGAGGTAGGAAATCGCCGAGATGCGCAGCCGTCTCATTCCTGTTTTGATTCTAGCAGACGCGTTTTTGACAGGCCGTTGTGACGGCTAACCTTGACAGGGCTTTCAGCAACTGACTACAGTCCGCCCAGCCTCTGTCCGTGCCGGTAAAGATCGGAGTAATTGACGTGCCTAATGCCATTGCCGCACCACCCTCTGCCACTCATATTCTGGAGTGGCTTGCGATCTCGCTGACACCAGGCCTGGGGCCGACGAAGGCGCGGAAACTGGCGGAACATTTCGGGGGCGCGGAAGCGGTCTTCCACGCGTCGCTCACGGAACTGGAAAGCACAGGGATTCAGGCGGCTTCGGCGCAGTCGATCGCTACCGGAAAATCCGCGGAACTGGCGCGGGAAGAGATTGCGCGGGCGGCGGCCGCTGGCGTGACGCTGATCTCTCTCGAAGATGCCTGTTACCCGCCGCGGCTAGAAGAAATTTACGATCCGCCGCTGCTGCTATATGTTCGCGGCAATCCTGAGGTGCTGACGCAGCCCGGCATCGCCATGGTGGGCACGCGGCATCCCACGCCGTACGGTTTGGGAATGGCTGAGCGGTTGGCGTGCGATCTCGCGGCGCAGGGGCTGGTCATTATTAGTGGCATGGCGCGCGGGGTTGACACTGCAAGCCATCGCGGCGCGATCGCGGCCAAGGGCAAGACAATCGCAGTGTTTGGCACGGGCGCGGACGTGATTTATCCGAAAGAAAATTCGCGGCTCTCGGAGCAAATCCTTGCGCTGGGTGGAGCGCTTATTTCAGAGTTTCGTTTGGGCACTTTTGCGGCGCCGCAGAATTTTCCCATCCGCAACCGGATTTTGAGCGGCATGTCGGTTGGCGTGCTTGTGGTCGAGGCCGCCGAATATTCGGGGACGCGCATCACCGCGCGCTGCGCGTTGGAACAAAATCGCGACGTCTTCGCGGTGCCCGGCAACGTCACCAATAAGAATTCATGGGGGCCGAACACGCTGATCAAGCAGGGCGCGAAGCTGGTTGCGACCTGGGAAGATGTGTGGGAGGATCTGCCGACAGAAGTGAAGCTTGCTCTGACTCCAACGGTGGCAGGTGAATCCGGCAAGGAATCTACCGCATCTCTATTCCCGGACGAAGGGCTGCCTCCGCACGAGAAACGGATTTTGAGTTTATTGAAAGCGGATGAGGCGACGCATATTGACGAGTTGGTGGAAAAACTGGAACAAGAAATGTCGTCCTCAGAAATCTTTGCGGCGCTTTTTGAATTGGAGTTGACGGGCAAAGTGCGGCAGATGCCGGGAAAGAATTTTGTGAAGAGCTTCTGAGGGCAGCTTCTGGCTACTGGCTCCTAGCCCCAACTGGGCGGTGAGTGATGGAAGATTTAAAGGACTTGCGGGTCTGGGCCAAGGCGCACGAGTTGACCTTGGCCGTCTATCAAAAGACCCGTACTTTCCCAAAGGACGAAATGTACGGACTGACGAGTCAATTGCGGCGCGCCACCGCTTCGATCGGCGCGAACATCGCTGAAGGATGCGGCCGAAGATCAGATGCAGAACTGAGACGGTTTGTTCAAATCGCGCGCGGCTCTGCCAACGAAGTGGAATACCACCTCCTCCTCGCGAAGGATTTGGATTTCTTAACTGCCGAGGAGCACAAGGAACTGGAAGCGAAAGTATTGGAAATCCAGCGCATGCTAGCCTCGCTAGTCCAGAGCTTGAGAATACCGGTTTTGGCGAGCAGCTAGTAGCTAGAAGCTAGAAGCTGCGTGACGGTAACTTGTTGCTTTCGTCCCATTCGTGCTAGCTTCAAAACGAATTCATAAAGAACTGAGGTTCCGTTGGTAAGAAGTTTAGTCATTGTCGAATCGCCGGCGAAGGCGAAGACCATCCAGAAATATCTGGGAAAGGGATTTACTGTCGAGGCCTCGCTCGGCCATGTGAAAGATCTGCCCAAGAGCACTCTGGGCGTGGACACGAGCAACGAGTTCGAGACCGACTATGTGGTCATCCCTGGTAAAGAAAAGGTTCTGGCCAGGTTGAAGAAGCTGGCGGGGCCGATGGATGCGATCTATCTGGCGCCTGACCCGGACCGCGAGGGGGAGGCGATTGCGGCGCATCTGGCGGGCGAGCTTGCCGGCAACGGCCATGCGAAGAAGGCGAAAAAGAAGAAGAAAGCAGATACAGACGCGCCGCCTCGTATTCAACGGGTTACATTCAACGAAATCACCAAGCAGGCGGTGCAGGCGGCGTTCGAGCATCCGCGGGCTATCGATCAAAATCTTGTGGACGCACAGCAGGCGCGGCGCGTGCTCGACCGGCTTGTGGGTTATCAGGTTTCACCGCTGCTCTGGGATAAGGTCCGACGGGGACTTTCTGCCGGACGTGTGCAGACCGTCGCGCTGCGGTTGATCGTGGAACGCGAGCGCGAAATCAAGGCGTTCGAAAAGAAAGAATATTGGACGATCGACGCGCACCTGGCAGCCAGCAAGCCTCCGGCGTTCGACGCGCGGTTTCTAGGCAGGGGCGAAGAGAAGATTGAGGTCACAAACGGCGAGGATGCGGAAAAGATTCGGGCTGCGATCGAGCAGGCCGATTGGGTCGTCCGGTCGGTCGATAAAAAAGAGCGCCGCCGCAACGCCGCGCCTCCTTTCACCACCAGCAAGTTACAGCAGGATTCTTCACGCAAGCTGCGCTTCAGCGTGAAGCGCACGATGATGATCGCGCAACGGCTGTACGAAGGCGTGGAACTGGGCGAAGAAGGCCTGGTGGGTTTGATCACTTACATGCGTACCGACTCGACTCGAGTCGCGCCCGAGGCCATTCAGGAAGTGCGCGAGTATGTGGGCAAGGAATATGGCCCAGCTTATCTGCCTGAGACTCCAAATACATATAAGGAGAAAAAAGAAGCGCAGGCGGCCCACGAAGCTATCCGGCCCACTTCGGCGATGCGGCATCCTGACCAGATCAAGCAGTATCTGAAGGAAGATGAATATAAAGTTTACAAACTGATCTGGCAGCGTTTTGTGGCGTCGCAGATTATGCCGGCGGTCTTCGACCAGACCACCGTGGACATCGACGCGAACGCAAAGAACGGCGATGTTTTCTGGTTCCGCGTAACGGGATCGGTACTGAAGTTCGACGGCTTCCTGCGCGTCTACGAAGAATCGAAGGAAGGCAAGGACGAAGAGGACGAGGAACTGAAGCACAAGCTGCCGGCTCTGGAAGCTGGACAGAAGCTCACGCTCAAGGAGTTGAAACCGGAGCAGCACTTCACCGAGCCTCCGCCACGCTACAACGAAGCGTCGTTGGTGAAGGAACTGGAAGAGCGGGGCATTGGGCGTCCGTCGACCTATTCGGCGATTCTGTCGACGATTCAAGAGAGGCAGTATGTGCAGAAAATGGGCGGAAAGTTTACTCCCACTGAGATTGGCCTCGTGGTCACCGATCTGCTAGTGGAAAACTTCCGCGACATTTTCGACGTGGCCTATACCGCGCGACTGGAAGAAGAACTCGACGAAATCGAAGAAGGCAAAGAGAAATGGACCGACGCGCTCGCCGAGTTCTACAAAAAGTTCACCAAGGATCTCAAATATGCCGAAAAGCATATGGAGAACATCAAGCGGATGGAAAAGCCCACAGACGAGAAGTGCGAGCGCTGTGGGGCGCCGCTGGTGATCAAGTGGGGCAAGCATGGATCGTTCTATGCATGCAGCACATACGACAAAGAAGATCCGAACACCTGCACGTTCACGAAAGAGAATCCGATCAACCTGCCCGATCTCGACTCGGCCGATGTGCAGGAGACCACGCAGGAAGAATATTGCGAGAACTGCGGCCGGGTGATGGTGCTGAAGCGCGGGCGCTTCGGACAGTTCATGGCGTGCACGGGCTATCCCGATTGCAAGACTACGCGGCGGCTTGACCAGGGCAAGAAAGTTCCGGACATTCCGTTGGATGAGCTCTGCCCGAAGTGCGGACGGAATATGATGATCCGGCACGGACGTTTCGGCGAGTTCACGGCGTGCAGCGGATATCCCGAATGCAAGTACGTGAAGCAGAACTACATTGGCGTAAAGTGTCCGGAGTGCAAAGAAGGCGACCTGGTCGAGAAGCGCGCCCGCAAAGGAAATACTTTCTACGGCTGCGGAAATTATCCCAAGTGCAAGTTCACTTCGGCGCACAAGCCGATTGCGGAAAAATGTCCCAGTTGCGGCAGCGAATATTTGGTCGAAAAGAATCTGAAGGCTGGACCGGTGATCGCCTGCCCGAACAAAGAGTGCGACTATGAGCGGCCGGCGCCGGCCCCGGAAGCGGCGGCGACCACCGCGTAGACATTGAGTGATTGAGCGATTAAGCGATTTTGTGGTGACCGCTCGACTCTAAAAAGTTCTCTCTTTACAATCGCTAAATCACCCAATGGCCCAATCACTAATCCACGGAGGTGTCCTCATGTCCAAGAAGGCAACAGCTTCTGACGCTCAAATCATCATGCAACTCTATGATCTGCGCCGTGAACCGGAAATGCGCAAGGCGCGCAACTGGTGGGTCGGTGAATTCTGGCCGCAGACCGCCGACGATTTCCTGAAAATTGCCTTCACCTTTGGTTCGCAGGAAAACAACTGGCTGCGCCAGGTCACCGGGTACTGGAACATGGCCGCGTCGTTCGTGGTGCAGGGAGTGCTGAACGAAGAGATGTTCATTCAGCCGGCGGTGAGCGGAGAAATGTTTATTCTGTTCGCGAAGGTTCATCCTTTTCTCAAGGAGCTGCGCGAGAAGTCTGGCGATCCGGCGATGTTCGGAAACATCGAGAAGGTCATCACCGGCTCCAAGTACGGGCGGGAACGTCTGAAGTTCATGATTAAACGCGTCGAAACGCTCCGTGAAAAGCGGGCAGCGGCGAAGGCAAGCTAAAGGCAAGCTAGAGGATCAAGTTTCGCTCGGACGGTACAGCGGTGACGGCTGCCCGGACGAGCATTTCCGCAACTGCATCGCCGAAACTGCCTGTTCGCCGGCGGGTCATCTGTTATCCTTAATCGATTGTGCGGATGATCTGGTGGTTTCTGATCCTGGGTGTGAGTACGCTGGTCGTGGTGTGCGTTGCAATCGCCTTGTATATGCGTTTGCGCCGCCACTTGCTGGCTGCGCAAGCCGCTCGGGAAGGAAGTGCCAGCGAAGTCGAGCGCGAGCGTCAGTCGGGTGAAATTGAGCATTGATGGTGCGCGCCCAAGATTCGGAGATTCTTCCATGGCAAAACTGGCAATTCAAACCATAGGCAGTCAGCAGGAACGTTTTTTCGAAGCGGCGGGGCAAGTCGCCATCGTGGTTGCCGCCAGCTTGTTCGTGGCGCTGTGCGCGCACATCACGATTCCCTTGCCGTTTACGCCGGTGCCGCTGACGGTTCAGAACTTCGGAGTATTGTTGGTTGGCTTGCTGCTGGGCAGCCGGAGAGGCTTTGCGGCGCTCGCGCTCTATCTGGCCGAAGGCGCGATAGGCATGCCCGTATTCAGCCCCGTGGGCGTGGGAGGAATTGCGCACCTGTTCGGCCCCACCGGTGGATTTCTTCTGGCTTACCCACTGGTTGCGTGGATCGCAGGCCACGTGATAGAGCGTGGAGGCAAAACTTTCGCTCGCGCCGCGTTTGCGGGACTTCTCGGTGAAGTCGTTCTTTTCGCTGGCGGTTTGAGCTGGCTTGCCGTTCTGACGCACTCCATGGCGCTGGCTTTTCGCTGGGGGCTGTACTGGTTCGTATTTGCAGAAGTAATAAAAGTGATGGTGGCTGCCGGCATGGCGGCGCAGTGGCAGCGCCGTTCCTCGGCACAGCACTAGATTCTTAGAGCAGTGGGCCTTTGGAGTTCAAATGATGACAGTTGTTTCGGAGCCAGAAGCGAAGCATTCCGGCGGTCAATCGGTTTCTCAGGTGCGCGAGATCAGCATCGCTCACAGCCCGGATTCTGACGATGCTTTTATGTTTTACGGCCTGGCTACGAGCAAGGTTCGCGTGCCGGGGCTGCGCTTCACTCATACGCTCTGCGATATCGAAACCCTGAACCAGAAGGCGCGTGAAGGCGTCTATGATGTGACGGCGGTTTCGTTTCATGCTTATCCTTACATTCAGGATTTGTATGCGCTGATGTCGTGCGGAGGCAGCGTGGGCGAGGGTTATGGGCCGATGGTTGTTTCGCCACGTCCGTTCACGCAGCTTGAAATTAAAGAAAAAAAGATTGCGGTTCCGGGCACCCTTACTACCGCCTATCTCGCGCTGCAGCTTTTTGCTCCGGGAGTGCAAACTGAAGTCGTGCCCTTCGACCAGATCATTCCGCAGGTGCTCGAGGGCAAGTACGAGGCTGGACTCATCATCCACGAGGGCCAGTTGACCTATGACAAGGCCGGACTGCACCGCATTGTCGATCTTGGGAAATGGTGGCAGAAGATGACAGGGCTGCCGCTGCCGCTTGGAGGCAACGCCATCCGCCGCGCACTTGGCCCGGACCTGATCGCCGCAGTGAACGGCGCATTGCGCGACAGCATTCAGTACGCCCTGGAGCATCGCGAGGAAGCCTTGTCTTACGCCATGCAGTTTGCCCGAGATCTCGATTCGTCGACCGCTGACCGATTCGTGGGCATGTATGTGAACGAACGCACGCTGGATTACGGTCCGGACGGACGCGAGGCGGTTGCGCGTCTGCTGGATATGGGCCATAAAGCGGGCGTAATTGGGCCTGAGGCGCGAGTGGATTGGGTTTGAGTTCGGCTTCTAGCTGCTAGCCGCTAGCTCGCCATCTTTTCCCCCTCGTCGATGCACAAAATTCTTGAACCGACACAACTGCTAAGGAAATGTTGGTTCGCTAGCAGCTAGGAGCTAGAAGCTTGCCTGCACAGACCCTTCTCATCGACGCCGACGACACGCTCTGGGAGAACAACGTTTACTTTGAGCGGGCCATCGCGATGTTCATTTCCTTTCTCAATCACCACGAATTTTCTCCCGAACAAGTGCGCGAAGTGCTCAACGATGTGGAGCGCGAATGCATTGTGAAGCACGGGTACGGCCTGCACAGTTTTGCGCACGCCCTGGTGGATACCTTTGAGCGGCTCAGCGTGCATCCCGTCACACCCGAGTTGCATGCCCAGATCACCAGCTTTGCGCACACGATAGAAAATCATCCGATTGAGTTCTTGCCTGTGGTTCCCGAGACTCTTGCGTACCTTTCCACCCGGCATCGCCTTATTCTGGTGACCAAGGGTGCCCAGGCGGAGCAATCGGGAAAGATTGAGCGTTCGGGGTTGAAGGGACATTTCGCGGCCACGGAGATCGTCGCAGAGAAAAATTCCGCGGTCTATCACTCTTTGGTCGAGAAATATGAAGTCGCTCGCGATTCTACCTGGATGGTCGGCAATAGCCCCAAGTCTGACATCAATCCAGCGCTGGCCGCGGGATTGCACGCGGTTTTCGTGCCCCACGGCGATACCTGGATACTGGAACATGAGGAAGTGAACGCTGCTCCGCCGGCGCAGCAGTTGCTGATCGTGGGGCGGTTTGCGGAGTTGCGGGAACATTTTTGAGACGAAGGATCCCGGCGTCCGCCCTCGCCGGTGTGTTCGCGCGTGATTGTCGAGGAGGGAGCGATGAAGGCGACCATTTTTTTACGAGTGAGTTGTGGAATTTTTCTTGCAATCGCCCTTTTTTTCCTCTGGTACAGTGTGGCCTCCGATTATGGGTATAGAGCTCTATCTGGCACATACAGCTTTGCTTCGAACGGAGAGAGTGCAACCCTGGTTCTCAAATCCGACCACAGCTTTCAGCAAGAACTGAGTAATCATGGCAAAGTGGAGCGCGCAACCGGAACCTGGCGGCGCTTCGGCGAAGGCGGTGTCGCGTTTTCGAAAGAATTTCTAACGGTACCTGGGCAGGAGCTGGGTCAGGACGGTACGCCTTACGGCTAGATTCATAAGCGCTTCGGATTTCTTGTTTCTCTCACACTCGATCAGTATCACATAGAGGACTACGACAGGGTCGATCCTTCCTCGAAGAACGTGCCATTCGGAACGTATGCCGGGGCCGAAAAAGGAGTGCCAGCGACCTTGGTTCTTAGGGAGAATCACACTTTCGAGCAAACGGTCAGCTATCTCGGCGTGGAGAAACACTCTGAAGGAACCTGGAGCCTCAGCAAAAGCGGAGATGTAGTCTTTTCGGGAGCGTTTCTGAAGTCCTCCGGGGAAGTGCTCCAAGAGGGCGAGACCGCTTCAGCCGACTTGAACCTTAAAGGCACCGGCCTTTCGATCGAGATCGCCACGACTTCCAAGTCAGGTGTGCCAACCTTTCGGAGGAAGCAGTTCTTCTGAGGCCCCAATGGCCGCCCTGCCAGCACCAAACTAACCAACAAGCGGCTCTCGCGGCGCGTTGTTCTCGCGTGCTACGCTCAACCTGCTCAGGATTCTCGCACCACTTATCTTGGCCGTGGAGACCAACAATTTCCGCAGGCTGTTGCGCACCGTGGAGGCTCTCTCCGAACTGGGGCCCGAGCTTACGGCGGAGCGCGAATTTTCAGACACTTCGCGCCGCATGTTGCGCGCTGTCATGGAAGCGGCGGGGGCGCGCGAGGGCGCGCTTTTCGTTTTCAACGAAAAGCCCACCATGCTGACCTCGGTGGCGGCGGACGGCTTCGCCATGCTGCCCGAGCCCGCGTTTATTCCTCTTCTGCCCAAGCATGCTCACGCTCTGGCCGCGGCGCACGAACCGATTGTGCTGAACCCTTCCACGTATTCGATCTTCCTCAGTTCCAATGGCAATGTGGCCCCCGAACTTTTCAAGTGCCTGGCGCCGCTCAAAGCCTCCGGCAAACTGGCCGGCGTGGTTGCGCTGGGGCAGCGGCCGGGCAACGCGCCCTACGAAGACGCGGAACTCGATGCCATGGAGTTATTGTGCAGCTACATCGGGCTGGCCGTGCAAAACCATGCGCTGTCGCAGACATTGGCGCAGCGTGTGACCGAAAACTTGCGCCTGATGGCTTCCCTGCATGGTTTTTATGACACGGCGCTCGAGGCATTTGCGGCCGCGATCGACGTGAAGCACGTCAACATTCATGGTCACTCGCTGCGCGTGGGACGCTATGCCGCCGCCATCGGCGAGGCCATGGGCGTCGAAGCGGGCGAAGTAGCCGCTCTACGCAGCGCCGGTTATTTGCATGACATCGGCAAGGTGGCAGTCGACCGTCGCCTGTTCAGCAAACCGGAAGCATTGAATGCCGAGGAGTTTCGCGAGATGGCGGATCACACCGTGGTCGGCCATCAGATTGTGAGCAGCGTGGAATTTCCCTGGCCGAAGATTCACGAAGCCGTGCGGTGGCATCACGAGCGCAGCGACGGCTCCGGATATCCCGATGCGATCGGCGGCAACGACTTGCCGCTTCCGGTCCGGATCATGGCGCTGGCCGATACGTTCGACGCTATGACGAGCGTGCGTCCCTATCGCGAGTCGCTTTCGCTGGGGAGCGCATTGAGCGATCTGGTCCGCATGTCTCCGCAAAAATACGATCCAAGTGTGGTGCAAGCCTTGCTGATCCAGGTGCGGCGCGATGCCGTGGGAAGCAATCGAACTCCTTTGCTGGCCGACCACATGGCGGTAAATATTGCACCCGGCGACGTCGACCAGTTGGCTGCGACGCTGCAGCACAAGGTGTCCCGGGGCAAGGTGTATCTGACTTAGTTTCCGGCTCTCGGCTTTCAGCTATCAGCCGTCAGCTCTGAGCTTTTTGGTCCCTAGGGTCAGCTTCTTATCTCCGGCGTCTTTGGTCACCTTCTGCAGCAACCTTTTCTTTTCTTCCGGGTTGATAATCAGAAGAGCTTGTTGCCTCGTCCCGGCTGGGGAGTCCTCATGCGTTTGGGCCGCACGAAGTTTGTTATTTTTCTTCTCTGTTTCAGCCTGGCGTGTACGGTCCCGCAAGTGTTGGCCAATAAGGAAGACCATACCGCACCCAGCCCTGACGACAACGCTCAGAGGCGCGCCCTGCATGCGCTCAATCGCCTGACCTTCGGTCCGCGCCCCGGCGATGTGGAGTTTGTCATGGCGATGGGCGTCGACCAATGGATTGACTTGCAATTGCATCCCAAAAGAATTGACGACACGGCGCTCGACGCTCGTCTGGAGCCGCTCCGCACCCTGCGCATGAGCACCAAGGAAATTGCGGAAGACTTTCCCGATCCGCAGGAAATTAATCAGGTAATGAAAGGCAAACGGCCTATGCCGGCCGATCCGGCACGGCGCGCGATTTTCCAGGTACAGATTGCCCGGCTGGAAGAGCGAAAGGCGAGGAAAGAAGAAGGGGCAGGCAAGAGTTCGGCCGCTGCGCCGGACAAAATTGGCAGCACACAGGCTGAAGGATCGTCGACGACGGAGAATGCGGCGACCGCCGGTGCACGCGTCGCAGACGATTCCGCGATGAAGGAAGCCGTGGGCGGTGCGATGAACGCTAGCGGCGGCAACAACGCAACCATGGCATCCACGGCGCCGGCGAAGCTGACGCCCGAAGAAAAAGAGCGGGCGCGCCTTCGCCAGGAGAAACTTTCTGCCGACTTCGACCTTCAGCTACTGGCAAGTCTTCCTCCGGATCAACGTTTCAACAAGATTCTCAATATGTCGACGGACGAGCAGGTTGAGGCCGCCGACTCTCTGCGCGGAGGCAAAGCGCAGGAGTTGCTCGAAGGCCTGGCCCCAACGCAGAAAGAAACTCTGCTGGCTATGAATTACCCGGCGGGCGTGGTCTCGAACGAAATGGCGCAGGCGAAGCTTCTGCGCGCCATCTACAGCGAGCGCCAGCTTGAAGAAGTGATGACTGACTTCTGGTTCAACCACTTCAACGTCTTCGTTGAAAAAGGCCTCGACCGCCTGATGCTGACCAGCTACGAGCGCGATGTGATCCGGCCACATGCCCTTGGAAAGTTTGAAGATCTGCTGGTGACGACCGCGAAGAGTCCGGCGATGTTGTTTTATCTGGACAACTGGTTGAGCGTTGGACCGAACTCCGCCAAGGCTTTGGGAATTCCAGCGCAGCACCCTTATGGCCCCTACGCGCGGCGTTATCCGCCACCGCACCCCAAGCCGGGCAAGCGCGCCGCCGGGCTCAATGAAAATTACGGCCGCGAATTACTGGAGTTGCACACGTTGAGCGTGAACGGCGGCTATTCGCAGCGCGACGTCACCGAGGTTGCTAAAGTCTTTACGGGATGGACCATTGATAATCCAGCCCAAGGCGGCGGATTCAAATTCGATCCCCGCATGCACGAGCCCGGGTCCAAGTTCGTGCTCGGGCACCGCATTAAGCCCAAGGGCGAAGCCGAGGGCATGGAAGTGCTGCACAGGTTGGCCACGAGTCCGAAGACGGCGCATTTCATTTCTCTGAAGCTCGCACAACGTTTTGTTTCGGACGATCCACCTCCCGCTTTGGTGAATCACATGGCGAAAGCGTTCTTGAAAAAACATGGCGATATCCGCGAAGTGATGAAGACGCTGTTTCATTCGCCCGAGTTCTGGGACGACGAAACCTATCGCGCGAAGGTGAAGACGCCCCTTGAATTCGTGGCCTCCGCGGTGCGCGCGACCGGCGCCGACGTTGAAGATGCGTTGCCGCTGACCCGGCAGCTCAACAACATGGGTATGCCGCTTTACGGCGCACAGCCGCCTACGGGGTACTCGATGAAAGCGGAAACATGGGTGAGTTCTTCGGCGCTGCTGAACCGCATGAATTTTGCGCTGGCATTAACTAGAGGCAAGATCAGGGGGGTGAAAGCGGATCCCACACAACTTGCGGGAAGCAGCGAGCAACCCCCGAACGCGACCGCGACCCTGGCCACGCTGGAAACCAGGCTGGTCGCGGGCGGCGTGTCGCAACAGACACACGACTCGATCGCCGCACAGATTGAAACGGCACGGATTGAAGCGGCAAAGATCGAAGCAGCAAGAAAGAACCGCGGGCCGCAGAAACCAGGCAACAAGGCGGGCCCGCGCAAGTCGGGGGATCCAGCGCGTTCTCCGGATGTGGGCACGATTGCAGGGTTGCTTCTGGGTTCGCCGGAGTTTCAGAGAAGATAGCTTCTAGCTCCTAGCTGCTAGCTAGGACGCTTTTGCGGCAGCGTGCGCGAAGAGCAATAGCTAGGAGCTAGAAGCTAGGAGCTGTTTTATGTCCATGACTCGACGCGTCTTTCTTCGCAACAGCGCGCTCGCTGTGGTCGGCACTGCGGCGGTGCCGGGCTTTCTGGCTCGCGCAGCTATGGGTGCTGCTGAGCCGGGCTTGCGTACCAAGCGTCTGGTGGTGATTTTCCAGCGCGGCGCGGCCGACGGCTTGAACATCGTTGTGCCTTACGCCGAGCCGCAGTATTACTCCATGCGGCCCAGCATCAATATTCCGCGCAAGGCCGTGCTCGATCTGGATGGTTTCTTCGGCCTGCATCCTGCGCTCGCGTCGTTTCAGCCGCTCTGGCGACAGCGCCATTTGGCCATCGTGCATGCAGCCGGGTCGCCCGACCCGAGCCGCTCTCACTTCGATGCGCAGGATTTCATGGAGGCTGGCACTCCGGGTGTAAAGTCCACGGAAGATGGATGGCTCAACCGATCGCTGCGCAACCTGCCGCACCCGGCGCGGAAAACGGCGTTCCAGGCTATCGCCATGGGCCCCTCGATTCCGCGCATTTTAAGCGGGATTGAGCCGGCGATCGCGATGAACAACATCAACGACTTCTCGGTCGGCGGCCGAGGCCCGAAACTTTCTCCGGTCGTGAACGCGTTCGAGGCTATGTATGACCATTCTTCCGATGCGGTTTTGCACGGTACCGGGGAAGAAACGTTCGATGCCGTTAAGATGCTCAGGTCTGCCGACCCGTCGAAGTACAAGCCCGCGCCCGGCGCCGATTATCCCAGGGGACGCTTTGGCGACAGCCTGCGCCAGCTCGCGCAGCTCATCAAGGCGAACCTTGGCGTGCAGGTGGCATTTGCCGACATTGGCGGATGGGACCACCACGTCAACGAAGGCGCAGTCGAAGGCCAGATCGCCAACGTGCTACGCGACTTTTCGCAAGCGCTTGCCGCGTTCTGGATCGATCTCGGCGATCTTGGAGAAGAGACATTGGTTGTGACCATGTCCGAGTTCGGCCGCACCGCGCGCGAAAACGGCAACCGCGGCACCGACCACGGACACGCCAACGTCATGTTCGTGCTGGGCGGACCCGTGATGGGCGGCAAGGTTTACGGACGCTGGCCGGGGCTTGATCAATCGCAACTCTATGAAGGACGCGATCTGGCCTTGACCACGGATTTTCGGCAGGTTTTTGGGGAAGCTGTCGAACGGCACATGGGGAATAAGAATCTGAATGAGGTGTTTCCGCGATACGGGAATCAGCCGGGGAAATTCTTGAAGTTCTTGGGATAGCGCGGGCCGACTGGGCCTTAGATCTCAACCAACACGTCGCCGTTTTCAATCCTCAGCGGATACACAGCAACCCTCGTGCTGGGATTCTGCACGGCCTCGCCAGTTTTTGGATCCCACGCCCAGCCGTGCCACGGACAAACGACTTTGCCGCCTTCGATCATTCCCTGCCCCAGCGGGCCGCCGCGGTGCAGGCAGACGTTGTCCATGGCGCTGTAGGTGCCATTCACGTTGGCGACGCAGATGATCTTGTCGCCACAGGGGAATTCTTTGGCTTCGTCGGCGGGTGGGAGTTCGGATTCAGTCGTGAGTTTTGTGAAGTTCGGCATGGCCTGTGGAGAGTCTGGCCGAGCTTCGCTCGGCGGACGGGCGAGAGCGCCCGTCCCCATACGATCACATCTATTTGGGCTGCAGCGTTTGCGCGATCATGACCTGGCGCTTGAAGTTCTCCAGCATGTTTGGATCGAGGCGGACTTCGGTGGGCCTTTTCGCCACCGTCATGGTATCGATCTTATCCTGCAGCTTTAACAAAGCGTAGAAAAGATTCTCGGGGCGCGGCGGGCAGCCGGTGACGTAAACATCCGTGGGCACGATTTTGTCGACACCCTGCAACACGGCGTAGGTATTGAAGGGCCCGCCTACCGACGAGCATGCGCCCATGGAGATGACCCACTTGGGGTCGGGCATCTGGTCATAAATGCGTTTCACCACCGGCGCCATTTTTAAAGTCACGGTACCGGAGACGATCATAAGATCGGCCTGGCGCGGGCTGGGACGAAACACTTCGGCGCCGAAGCGCGCAATGTCAAATCGCGAGGTGGAGGCGGCAATCATTTCGATCGCGCAGCAGGCGAGGCCGAAGGTCATCGGCCACACCGCGGATTTCCGCGCCCAGTTGAAAACGTAGTCCACCGTGCTGATTACGAAATTTTTTTCGAACTTGTTTTGCAGCCAGCCCATGGAATGTCCTCAGCGCTACATTATAGGCTAGATGCACCGGGAAAGCAGTCCGGCAGTGGTTCCATCACGGCACACAGTTTGCCCTCAACGCCAGGCATTTCGCGATCAATCTTGAGTTGCCCCTGCGCTCCCGCTCAGCTACAAATAGAGCATCCATGGATTCTACGTCCGCTCTAGTCGCTGCAGGCGAACGCATCCCCAAACCACTTATCAATACGTGGCAACACATCCGCACATCGCAGTTCTGGATGGTGGCCATCGCTCTCTTCCTGCGCGTGGGCTGGATCGTCGTCGGACACACTTACAAGTTCAAGAGCACGGACAACAATTTCGGCTTCGGCTGGGAAATGGGACGAATCGCTGCGGCTATCGCATCAGGACACGGATTCAGCAACGCGTTCGGCGCACCGACGGGACCCACAGCATGGGAACCGCCGCTTTATCCATACCTGACCGCAGGCGTGTTTCACATCTTTGGCATTTATTCGAGAGCATCCGCTTTCGTCCTGCTCTCCATCAACAGCTTCTTTTCGGCGCTCACCTGCATTCCGATTTTTCTGATTGCGCGACGGATATTCTCCGAGAAAGTTGCGGTCGGCTCAGCCTGGACTTGGGCTCTTTTGCCTTACGCGATGTCGTGGTGCACACGCTGGGTCTGGGAGACAAGTTTATCCGCATTATTGCTGGCCGTGATTTTTTGGCTGGCGCTTGCTATGGAAGACCGCGACGGACTGATGCCCTGGCTGGAGTTTGGCCTGCTCTGGGGGATCGCGGCGTTGAACAGTCCGGTGCTGCTGGCGTTTCTGCCGGCCTCGGGATTGTGGGCGTGGTATCGCTGCGCGAAGCGGCACAAGCCGTCATTGTCGATAGGCGGTGTGGTGCTGGCGTCGGTGGTTTTTGTCGCTTGCATTACTCCATGGACGGTGCGCAATTATCGAACCTTCGGCACGTTCATTTTCATCCGCGATAACTTTGGCGCAGAGCTGCGCCTGGGTAATGGCAACGGCGCCGACGGAACCTGGATGCAGTACTTACATCCAACGCAAGATCTGTACGCCATGCGGCAATACACCTCGATGGGAGAACTGGGTTACATTGCGATGTGCAAGCGACAGGCTGTGGACTATATCAAGGCAGACTATCCGCGCTTTGCCGTCCTGTGTGTTAAACGCTTCGTCTACTTTTGGGCGGGACCACCCCGGCTGGCGCAAGTTTGGTGGTTGGCGCAGGTGAAAAATTCGCTGTTCCTGGCGTCTTCCGTACTCGCGTTCTGGGGATTGGGACGCGCCCTCCGCCGGCGCAAACCCGGCGCGGGGCTTCTGTTCTGGCTGATCCTTTTGTATCCGGCGATCTACTATGTGGTCTATCCGGGCCAGCGCTACCGGCATCCGATCGAGCCGGAGATGACGATCCTCGGAGTCTATTTGCTGACCGAAGCCGGCCGGAAGAATGCGATGGCCGGCGCTGCTCGACATCTTCCCTCGGACTGCGCTTAGCGAACTACTATTTCGCGCGAATCAATTTTGTGCGAATCAATAGCAGTTTTCAGCTGAAATCGAACGGATGGCAGACAGGTGGAATAGCCTGCCGGCCTGGTCGTATCCGACTCGGGATCGACGCGAGCCACGCGATAGGTCCGGAGAGTTAAACAAGTCCTATCATCCTGGCCCAGCGTGAGGATGTGTTGCCGCGGAAAATTCTTCAAAGGAATGCCGGTGAGGTCTTGATCGCTAGTTTTGGCATCCGGCGATGTGTCAGGGACGTTGAACTCAGCCACGCCGAACGGCTGTGGGACTTGAAAGAGGTCTGCGCTGTTGTAACCATTTTCGGCAAGCACAGCCCGAAGCTGAGAAGCATCGACGTTCTGATTCGGTGAAACCTGCGCCGTGGCAGTCACAACGCAAAGCGACACCAGCGAGCCAAGAAGGAGCAGGCGGGGAAGGCGCATAAAATTCTCCTATTTTGCCAATTATAGCCCCGCCCCGAAGGATGCCACAACAGTACGAAAATGAAAGAGACCACCGCCCGGTGGAGGAAATCCAGTGACAACTGGGGAACATTGCGGAGGTAAAGTCCGTACATAAGAGTGTGGTCCGAGCCTCTTTCTCGTACCTCACCATTTTCAAGCCGCTGCGTCTAACGCGTGAAATGGAGGAAACGTTATGAACCGCCGCCAATTGCCGACCTGGTTAGGAGCCGTTCTCGGAATCATCTTTGCTCTGTTCGTTCTCGCCCTCGGAGCGCGCGCGTCCGATCACCGTGGAGCATTCACCGAAGAGTTCCATCAGACCTACACGCTCGCTGCCGACGGCCGGGTGGAACTCGACAACATTAATGGCGCGGTTCACATCTCCACCTGGGACCAGAATCAAGTCAAGGTGGATGCCGTGAAGTCTGCCGACAACAAGGACCGACTGGACGACGCGCACATCGAAGTCGACGCGAGCGCAGATCGTGTTTCGATTCGCACCAAGTATCGTGACCACGACAATACTTTCACCTGGGGATCGCGCAACAATCCGCCCAGCGTGGAATACACGCTGACCGTGCCGCGCACGGCGCGGCTGGACGAAATCAAGCTGATCAACGGCTCGCTTGACGTCACGGGCGTAACCGGCGAGGTGCATGCTTCATGCATCAACGGCAAACTGGAAGCGCACAATCTCTCCGGCCGCGCCGAACTCTCGACCATCAACGGCCATCTGGACGCCAGGTTTGATCAGCTTTCCGGGTCATCGGTCGAACTGAAGTCGGTCAACGGATCGGTGGAGTTGACGATTCCTTCCGATTCGAAAGCGGAGATCGAAGCCAGCACGGTTTCCGGCAGGATCGAGAACGACTTCGGTCTGCACGTGAACCATCATCGATTCGTCGGCCACGATCTGCGCGGTGAACTAGGCAGCGGCGGCCCGCACATCAGCCTGGAGGACGTAAATGGCCGGATCGAGATTCACCATGCCTCCGATGGCCGCGCGCTGAGCCCGGTGAAGGACTTGAGCCAGCGCGATGACGATGACGATAGCAAAATCTAGCGGAAGGTCGCGAGATATCTGCAGAGCCGTGCGGATCGGGAAGGGCACGACTTCAGTCGTGCTGTAAAGTCGGGCAAGAAAAACGGGGCTTTAGCCCCCGAGGGACAACGCGTCTCCTTCTTCGTCAATAAATCGTGTACCCCGGCGCGGGCGTCCGCAGATCAGGCTTTGAAGCCGTCAGCAACAGCGCGCCCTCGCGCTTAAACGCCCGCAGGTCGTCCAGGCTGTGAAACGACTTCGTCTGGTAGTCATCGGGTGTAGGCGTGTCGTCGGGAATGCGGTGCGCCTCAACATTCTCGAAGGCGTGCTTTTTCAGGAGCTCGACATATTCCACCGCAGAGCGCACATGTACCGGCACTTTCAGCTTGTCGACCCACTGCAGCGAGTATGGATTGTCTTTATATAGATTGATCAGGATGAACAGCTTTCCCCGCGGCGCTATCACGCGAAACAACTCCATCAGCGCGCGATCCTGGTCGGGATAGTAATAGAACGACTCAACCGACAGCACTTTGTCGAAGAAGTTTTCTTCCCAGGGAATTTGCTGGGCCGATCCCCAAACGTAAAGCACATTGTCGAAATCTTTCGAGGCGGCGCGGGCCTCGCGAATCATCTCATCGGCAACGTCGAGGCCAACCACCTGGCCGAAGCCATCCGGCCCTTCGCCTACCAGCCGCGCCAGCAGCCGCGTCGCCCACCCCGAGCCGCAGCCCAGGTCAAGCACACGCTCACCGGGACGCAGGTTCATCCGGCGAATCGTCTTCGCCGTGATGTCGAAGTGGTGGCTCTCCATCTTCGCGCCTTCGCCGGCCGCGGCCCAGCGGTTGAATTCTTGTTGCAATTTCTCGTCGGGAGTGAGGGATTTTTCTGGCATGAGAAAGATTTTATCGCGTCGTCGGGTGCCATCGCCTGTTTTCGTCAGGTATCCTGAATGTTGGACGAACGAGGAGTTCGCTTATGGACGCTAGAATCGTGGCTGGAGAGACCGACGACCCGGCATTTATTGAACTCTTGAATTCCCTGGTGCGTGGGGCTGTTCTTCGCAGCTTGCCGGAAGAACTTTATGTGGTGCAAATCGACAACTGGTTTGACCATAAGTGGCTCAGATTCTCAGGCATCGGCGTCGTGCCTTTTCGATTTCCCTCGTTTATGAAAAGAGACGACGGAGCCTTGGCTGAGTTCTACCAAGATAAAGTGACGTTCCCGCCTTTCACCCCGAATCGCGTTGTGAGCCAACACCGATTTGAGCGTCGGGGCGAACGCTATGCAGAAGCCGCATTACGCAGGCCGCCCCACGGCGCAGACCGGCAACCGAGTGAACTGAATTTACGCAGACGGGTGGGAGATGCCGTTACCTCGGCGTGCTTCGTTTGGTACAGCTCCAACACGCTGAAAAACGACAGGGCGAGCGTCATGGTATACACAGCGAAGAACGGCGAAGTGCAGAGCTGGTTCGCGGCGTTCCATCATAAGGATGGCTGGGCCCTGCAATCTACCAAGGGTACTAGCCGGGAAGACGTTCAGAGCCTACTGACGAAAACGGGCGACCGGCTGATGGAGTTTCTTCGTAGCGCGCCCAATGTTCCCCCTGAACCCGAAGACATCACGTAACCCGGCCCCGCACAACTGTAAGCTTGTTTTATCTGCTCGGTCAGCCAATCAGATGCCTTCCGTCATGTGCTAAAGTTCTTCTGCGAATGGCGACAGGCCCTCAACCTCCTCCACCAGAGCCCGATCCCGGGTCGCTCTACTGCCCGAACTGCGCTGAAGAAGTGACTGATCCCTTGACCTGCGGGGATTGTTCCGCCGTCATCTGCCGGCGCTGCGGCACGCCGCTGGAATCTCCCGACGAACTGGGAATCGGATAATGAATCCAATATCCGTCACCACAGGAGCCGCCGCCGAAAGCCGGAAGCCGGCAGCCGCTTCTCCCAGCCTCATTCGCGGACTCAGCCTGCTCGATTCCGTGTTGCTGTTGGTCAGCGGCATCATCGGCTCTTCGATCTTTCTCACCGCCAAAGACATCGCCGGCCCTTTGCCGCAGCCCATGCTCTTTCTGCTGGTATGGGTGATTGGCGGCGTGATTTCGCTTTTCGGTTGCGTCGCTTTCGCCGAACTGGGATCAATGTTTCCCGAGTCCGGCGGCCAATACATTTATCTGCGCGAGGCCTACGGAGACCTGGTCGCCTTTCTCTATGGATGGATGCTGTTCGCAGTCGCTAACGGCGGCACCATCGCTGCCCTCTCTGTCGCTTCCGCCGCGTACACGGGGCAAGTCTTCCCCATCGTCTCGCAGGACCACATCGTGCTCCAGTTGGCCGGGATCACGATCACGCGCGCGCACCTGCTCGGCCTGGTCCTGATCGCTATCCTCACTTATGTGAATGTCGTGGGCCTGCGCTGGGGCACGCTGCTGCAGAATCTTTCCACCTGGACAAAGTTCGTAGCCATGGCCGCCTTCGTATTTCTCGGGTTCGCTATCGGCAAAGGCGATTGGTCGCACTTTAGCTCCCATGGCGTCGGCCTCACCATGGGACTTCACCCCACGCAGTTGATCTCCGCCATGGGCATCGCGCTGATCGCAGTCTTCTGGGCTTATGACGGATGGGTCTACATCACATGGGTCGCGGGCGAGGTGAAAGAACCGCGCCGCAACGTGCCGCTAGCCATGGTGCTGGGCGTGCTTGTGGTGGGCGCAATCTACCTCGCGATGAACATGACCTACCTCTACGCCCTGCCGCTCAGCGAGATCGCCCGGCACGAAACCATCGCTCACGCCGCAGCAGCCGCAATGTTTTCTCCTCACGCAGCGTTGTGGCTCTCGCTCATGATCGCGGTTTCGTGTTTCAGCGCCGCGGCCACGTGTACGCTCTCGGGCGCGCGAGTGTATCTCGCGATGGCGCAGGACGGCATCTTCTTCAAGCGCATGGCGGTCATCCATCCCAAGTGGCGCACGCCCGCCTTCAGCCTTATCGGGCAAGGCATTTGGGCCGCGCTGCTCACCCTGAGCGGCCGCTATGATCAGCTTTACACTTACGTCATCTACGGCATGGTGCTTTCCTACACGTTGACCGTGATCGGAATGTTTCTGCTGCGCTGGAAACGGCCCGAGATTCCGCGTCCCTACCGCTGTACGGGGTATCCCTGGCTGCCAGCGATCTATGTGCTCGTTGGCGTCGCGTGGACTTTGAATACAATCATCACTCGCCCCACCGAGGCTTTTTGGGGAACGGCGATCGTGGTGATCGGCGTCCCGGGATATTTGTATTGGAAGCGCAGTAGCAGGAAGGCTGCGGCAGTGGAGTAGCAGATGTTTGAGCGATACACCGAGAAGGCACGGCGGGTAATTTTCTTTGCGCGCTACGAGGCCAGTCAGTATGGCTCGCCGGAAATTGACACCGAGCACCTCCTGCTCGGCCTAATCCGCGAGGACAAAGCGCTGCAACGTTGGCTGCCGAAAACGGACCCTCAAGCAATGCGCCAGCGAGTGGAAGACCATTCGACGAAGCGCCCGCCGACATCGACCGCGGTCGACTTGCCACTCACCGAAGCTGCAAAACGTGTTCTGAAATACGCGGCGGTCGAGGCTGAACGGCTGGCCAACAGACATATCGGAACCGAACACTTGCTTCTTGGTCTACTCGACGAGGGATTCGGCTTCGCTGCCGGACTTCTGCGCGAAGCCGGCGCCGATAGTGCGGAAATCCGCCTGCACTATGCCGGGCGACAGTCTAAACCTCCGAAACCGTGGTCATTTCATCGCGCCTCATATCGTGACCTGAGGTTCGAGACGCTCTCGGCAGACACCGTCGAGATCCACGGCTCTCGCTGGAACGTTGACTACGTCCGCGACGCCGTCCAGCTCTGCCGGGCCTACAACTGGCATTGGCACCAGGCGGCGTGGAAGCCGCGCGACGTCGCAATCGAACGAAAAACCGGCCGCGTCTCGTTTGATCTTCGACTTGCCGCCGACCCGGAGAAGTTTGAGCCGGTCAAAGAGGGTTGGAAAAAAGATCACTGCTTTGTCTGCCGCTGGGAGCTGTTTGAGTCCGAGGATAACCATCATGCCACCGGCTACACCAACGGCCATGACTGGCTGTGCACGGAGTGCTACACGAAATTCTGGGAGCGCCCGGATTTCTTTTCGTCCTCATATTCCGACATCACCTAGCTGCAAAATGCTGCCCCCACCGCCGCGCCGAGACATCCGCCAACTCGGCAGACAACCCAAGAAAAACTCCTTGTCCCCCGCAACTTTCCATCGGCTTCCGGGTTTAGCAGGGATACACGAATGTGTCGAGAAAGGTAACAGCATCTTGACATTTCTTTACATGCGTTTTGGTACCATTTGAATTTGATCCCCGACGGAAATTATGATGAGTCTTTAGCAACATCGCAGCATCCTAACGATTTCGCGGACGCATCTTATTGCTTTACAGGAAACTGATAAGGAGGTTTCTCTTGAGAAAGTTAGCGATCCTCGCATCCGTTTTTGCGTTCCTGTGGTTTGCCCAGTTCGCTTCTGCCCAGCAGATTGACGTCTTTATGGGCGGCGGCACGCTGCTGTCGTCCGACACGAGCAACGGTTTCCCGTCGGAAAAGGGCGGCGCCTATCTCAACCTCGGCGGCGACGCGACCTTCGTCAAACACGTCGGCGTTAACGTCGAGACCGCATGGAGAGCTACCCAGGGACCATACGGGAGCGGTACCGGATTAAACTTCCGCCCCATCCTGACTGACTTCAATTTGCTCTACCAGCCGCATCTGGGGAAGAAGGTTGGGCTGGACCTGATGGCCGGTATCGGCGCGGCCGACGCCCGCTTTTACGAGCAGGGAATCGGCCAGTCGCTCGGAGGATACGGATACAGTAACTACGTCAGCACCGACCACTTCATGGAGCACCTCGCCGGCGGTATCCGCTATTACGTCTGGCACCATCTCTTTGTCCGCCCCGAGATTCACTACTACCACATTCAAAATAACAACAGCGTTCAGGACAACGGGGCATTCAGCTCCAACAACGTGGTTCGAGTCGGGGCTTCGATCGGATACACTTTCGGCTTTGGTTCAGACTAAGGTTGACTGCGCGATTGCTCGCGGGTTTGATATCCTGAACAGCTGATTCCGGCAGCCCGGATGGTGCAGCACGCCGCAGTTTCGCGGCGGCTGTGCCGGGGTGTCACCAATCTGGCGAGTGCATTCCACAAACCCAAACGGACTGACAAGGGGATTGTATTGAGAAAATTCGCGCTGCTCGCGTCCGCGTGTACGTTTCTTTTGTTTTCCGGCTTTGCCTCCGCCCAGCAGCAAGTCGATATCCTAGTCGGTGGCGCCACGCTCAAGTCCTTTGCTCTGATTAACGATTCGGCAAATTTCTACCCGCCGAGAGAGCAGAACGGCACTTACCTCAGCATCGGCGGTGACTTCGTCGGCTTCAGGA
Organism: uncultured Acidobacteriaceae bacterium; assembly: GCA_963702775.1. Lineage (GTDB taxonomy): Bacteria > Acidobacteriota > Terriglobia > Terriglobales > Acidobacteriaceae > Sulfotelmatobacter. The sequence goes on along the minus strand of CAVPDX010000004.1, from coordinate 774,727 downwards.
AACGCCGCCTCGGCCTTAGCTTTGAAACCTCCTGGAGGTATCACCCGGGCAGTTATTACGGTTACGAAACCTACCGCCCCATCCTGACCGATGCCAACGTCTTCTTCCAGCCAAGACTGAACAAGAAACTCGGCCTCGACTTCATGGCCGGCATCGGCGTAGCCAGCAACCGGTTCAACATTCTCGGGTCATGCAACATCCCCGGTTGCGTTAACTACAACAGCAGCAATCATTTCATGCAAGACCTGGGCGTGGGCCTGCGCTATCGCATTTGGCACCGCTTGCCTCACATCTTCGTCCGCCCCGAGGCTCACTACTACTACATCGAAAACAATCGAGAGTTTAACGCCAATAGCGTGGTTCGTGTCGGCGTTTCGTTCGGATATACCACTGCACCCTAGCCCTCGGCACAAGTATGGCGACAAAAAGAAGCGGCGTCCGCAGACGCCGCCTGTCGTTTCTTAATTCCAAACTCCTTTTTGATTCAAACTCTACGGTTCCCGCATGCACTCCTCGGCTTCGTGGATAGCCTGATCGAGATGCTCAATGGCTCTTTTACGATGGCCATGGAACTCAGGCTCGGCAGCCTCCAGATGGTGTTTGGCATTCCGCATTGCCTCCAAGGCTTCGCCGATGTGCGGGTGAGGTGGCATTGGTGCCGGAGCCACCGCGGGGCTGGCTGGTGCCGATGCCACCGGCGCTGCCGCCGCCTTTGGACTCGTCGCCGCCGCCGGGAAGGCTAGGACTAACAGGAACATTGCCGTGATCAAGAGCGTCAAGAACCCCATTTTCTTCATGCGTTCCTCCTCGTCCGAATTCCGGCACGGACGCCGCCGCTAGAATTAACGGCCACGGGTGCCGATCGCACCGGCACATCCGCGACACTCGCACAGTATAGCCGCGCTCGGACAAAACACCCTGTGCATAACTTGATACCCAGGGCAGCTTGCCTAAAGTTTAGTTTCTATCAGGAGTGCAGGTCGGCTAAGAAGCATCCGGCTTGCCTCGGTTTCGCCACCACCACAACAACAGGCCCACTGCCAGCACGATCAACACCAGCAAATCGAAGCGCTTGAGATCATGAGCCAGCCGCTCCCAATGTCCGCCAAACAAATACCCTGCGCCGCAAATCGCCGCCACCCAGGCCGCTGCGCCCAGAAAGTTGTAAAGCACAAACTTCCGCCACGGCATGTGGAGCGCTCCTGCCAGCAGCGAGGCCAGCACACGCATACCAAAGATGAATCGCGCCAGAAAAACCGTGCCCGAGCCGTAGCGCTCGAAAAGCCGCTCGCCCCGCGCCACGCTTGCTGCTCCAATGGCGAAGGCATGCCGGTAGCGTTCGATCAGCGGACGCCCGCCGTAGCGTCCCAGAGCAAAACCCAATTCTCCACCCAATGTCGTGGCAACGATTCCGACCACGATGATCCACGGGAGCTGCAATTCGTGTTCGGTATAGGCCAGGAAGCTGGCGAGCAGAAGCACCGTTTCCCCGGGCAAGGGCAAGCCCGAACTCTCCAACAACAGCAGAACCGCCACGGCCCAGTACCCGTGGTGCACGACCGCGCCGCGCAGCAACTCGAGAGTGTGATGGTTCATGAAGTAAGGATTGTCATCCTGAGGGAGCGCGTTTTTTGCGCGAACGAAGAATCTGTCCCGAGCTTGCCGAGGGAATCTGAGCGGGCCGCGCGACTCCACGTAGCCTGCCCTGAGAGAGCGCAAGCGACCGAGGCCCACTTCCTTATATCAGGCGGGAGCCGTTTTCTGCGTCAAGAATTCAATCAGGGCCGTATTGAACTCTTCTGGACACTCTTCGTAGGGCAAGTGTCCAATGCCCGGAAAAATAATCAACTTGGAATTGGGGAAGTACTTCTGCAGCGGCGCAGCCGAAGAAGCATACACCGCGGGATCTTTGCTGCCCCAAACCAAGAGCGTGGGAATGCCCCCCAGCTTCGGCAGAGTGGCCTCCAATTCGCGGAGATCTTGCGTCCAGGTCTTGGCAATGCTCAGCGCGTGCTCGAACAATCCCGGCTTCGCCAGCGGCGCCTCGTAGCCCGCGAGAGCTTCGGGCGGAATCCGGGTGCGGTCGCCGTATAGACGCATGTGCCAATAGGGATAGGAAAAAGGCGTCCGCACGATGAACCGCCGGAACAAAGCCGCACCGAACTTAGTGGCGAAAAACGGCGCCAGCCGCTGCCCATGCGACGAATAAGGATTCACCGGCGCCACCAGCACCAGTCGCCGCAAATGCAGTTCGGTATTGCCGCCTAGGCATTCCGCAGCCGCCATCATCGCCACTGCGCCGCCCCGCGAAGTTCCCAGCAAATCGAACGAGGAGATTCCCAGGCGTTCGATGAAGCGAAGAACCCGTTCTGCCGTCCCACGCGTCGAATGATCGATTCCGGCTGGCCGGTCAGAGAATCCCGCGCCCATCAAATCCGGCGCATAGACCGTAGCATAGGGAGCCAGCGCCGGCACGGTATATCGCCAGGAAAAAGAGTATCCCATCAACCCGTGCAGCAGAATCAGGGCCGGCCCCGACCCCGCGCGCAAATAGCGCATGCGCGCTCCGTCGATCTCCATCCAGCATTCTTCCACGCCCGCGCTTAGCGGCGGAGCACATGCTGTAGAAATTTCAGAGTTGGACTCCGCGATAGCCAATTCTTCTAACTCCCAAGACAACTCTTTGCCCGCAGGCAGAGTCTATTTAAGGCATAACGCCTCTGTTCGCTTCACTAGGGGAGCTTCGGCTCCCCGTTTTTGCGATCTGTAATCCCGGGGGAACTTGTCATCCTTCTATGAAAACAGGCGTACCTGTCCACAGGTATTTTTTGCGGCGATGCGGACAGGCTTCTATTCGTGCTCGAGGCACATAAGGTATGTCCGGACTCCGCCGCTCCATCTGAGCGTCGCTCTCGAAGAGCAAGGATGACTTCGAGCTGACGGATTCCCCTTACACCGCCGCAAACTTTTCTTCTTCAAACAGCACGCCATCGTGCAGCAGGGCGTAGACCGTGATCAGCAGCTTGCGCGCCAGCGCCACCCGCGCCACGTGCTTGTGCTTCTTGCGCAGCAACCGCTCGTAGTAGCGCCGGGCCGCCGGAGAGCAGCGCGTCGCCACCTGCGCCGCCTCCACCATGACCCAGCGCATCCAGGGCGAACCCTGGCGCGTGATCCCGCCCCGCGCCGCTTTCCCCGCCGACTCCCGTACCCGCGGCACCAGCCCGGCGTAACTGCACAACGCTTCCTTGTCGCGAAATCGTCCGAGGTCTCCAATCTCGGCCAGCAGCATCATCGCCGAACACTCCCCGATCCCCGGAATCGTCATCAGCCACTCCACCCGCGGGTCGTGTTTTGCTCGTTCACTTAATTGCAGATTTTGTTTTTGAATTTCTCCGCTGTAACCATCCAACAACCGCAGGCACACACTCACCGTTTCCCGCGCCCCCGCCGGCAGCTTCAACCCCGCCAGCCACTGCCGTCCGCGTTTGCCGAATAAATCCGTCACCGGGGAATGCAGTCCCTGCTGATGCAACACCGCATGCACCTGGTTCTTCAGCCGCGTCCGCTGCCGCACCAGCGTCGCCCGCAATCGCACCTGCTGCCGCCGCGCCTGCGTCTCCCGGTCCGCCTTCCACGACTCCGGCAACAAATCGCAGCGCAGCAAATGCGCCAGCGTCGCCGAATCCACCCGGTCGTTCTTCAGCTTCGCCGAGGCAATCGCCTTCACCCGCTGCGGATGCACCAGCACCAGCCGCTCCACTTCCGGTTCCACCACTTCGCGAAACGCCGGCCAAAAACCGCATGCCTCCACCGCCACCTGCACTTCCTGCCCGCGAAACTGCCGGAAATACTTGCGCAACGCCAGCTTCTCGTTCGTCACTGCACCCGCCTGTAAAATCTTCCCTCTTGCTTCCAACGCCGTCATGTAACAAAATCTCTGGTGAAGATCTACGCCAACGTGGATCATCTCGTGCCTCCTTCAGGGCTTGTGCTTCGAGCACGTACTCTACCCTTGGAGGCACGCCTTTTTCGTTTTCATTACATCTGAGCGAAGCAGATGGATCGCGAAGCGAGCCATCTGCGTAGTCGAAGGACCCCATACCCCCCGGCGTGCCACTAGCCCGTCAAGGCATTTCTACCCATTCTGTGCGCAGCGCTGTCACGCCGCTTCCTTCCGCTTCTTCTTCAGCAACTTCTTCAGCACGCGAATGCCCTTGTCCACATGCTTCTCCTCCAGCAAAAACGGAGGCAGAAACCGCACCACTGTATCGTGGGTGGAATTGAACAAAGCCCCTTCAGCCAAAGCCTCATCCACAATCGGCCGCGCCGGAATCTCTAGGTTGATTCCCTGAATAAATCCCCGCCCGCGCACTTCCTTAGCGACGGCGATCTTCTCGACAATCGCCTTTAACTCCTGCTGCAAGTAGGCGCCGACTTTGTTTACGTTCTCCAGCAGCTTCTCATCTTCCACAATCGCCAGAAATTCCAACGCGACGCGGCACGCCAAAGGACCGCCCCCAAAAGTAGTCCCATGCTGTCCCGGCGAAATTGCGTTAGCAAATTCTTCCTTGGCGATGAAGGCACCCAATGGCAACCCCGCCGCAATCGGCTTGGCAATCGCCACAATATCCGGAGTCACGCCAAACGTCTGGAACGCAAACATCGTCCCGGTACGCCCCAGCCCGCACTGAATCTCGTCAAAGATCAGCGCCGCGCGATGCCGGTCTGCAGCCGCGCGGCACTCCTGCAGAAACTCTACCGAACACTCATAGATTCCGCCTTCGCCAAAAATCGGCTCCAGCACAATTGCGCAAGTGTTGTCCGTCACTGCTGCCCGCAAACCTTCAATGTCATTTTGAGCGACGAATGTCACATCTTCGAGCATCGGCTCAAATCCCTTGCGATACTTCTCCTGCCCGGTCAGCGACAGCGCTCCAAACGTCCGCCCGTGATACGACCCCTCGAGCGCCACCAGCCGCGACTTCGCTTCGCCCCCAGCACGATGTCCCGCCAGCCGCGCGAGCTTGATCGATCCTTCAATGGCCTCGGTCCCCGAGTTCTGAAAAAACGCTCTGTCCAAACCGGAGAGCGTGCACAACTTCTCCGCTAGCGCCCCCTGATACTCGTGGTAATAAAGATTGGAGACGTGAATCAGCTTCGCCGCCTGCTCCCGAATCGTCTTCACGATCCGCGGATGCGCGTGCCCCAGCGCATTCACCCCCAGCCCAGAAACAAAGTCGAGATAGCGCCGGTCCTCCAGGTCGTAAACAAACACGCCCTTCCCCCGCGTCAACACGATGGGATACCGGTTGTAAGTCCCCAACAAATACCGCCGCTCCAGCTCCGCGATCTGTTCGAATGTTTTCATAGGAAGATTCGATTCTATAGTAAAAATAAGGAGTGTATTCTCAGTGATGAGATCGATGACAGCTCTCGCGCTCATACTGCTCGTGACGGCGACGTCCGCACAGTTGGCAATGCCTCCTCCGCCTCAGAACGACCCATTTGTAGGGATATGGCGGTTAAACAGCGACGAGTCTCGACCGAATCCAAGCAAGAAAGACGCATCCTACACGAAAACAATCGCTCGGGACGGTGACGAGATGGTGGTCTCGTCACGGACGGGAGGCTCCCAGCCAGGCGAGCACAGTCCAGAATTCGTTGTGATGGGGTGTTTCACCGCTTGCCCAAGGGCTCCCAATCGTGTAGATACGCCGCTCCAAACGTTATTGAGGGCGAATGGCGACCACCAAACTTCTTCGAAGGCGAACCTAACAATGGCGAGAAGGGGGCTGCATACTGGAGAGAAGAGGTATCGGCTGATGGCCAGAAAATGAGAATTCTCAGATATCGAGATAGTGGAAGAACGAAGATCGTGACGATTCAGGTGCTGGATCGGGTGAAATAAGTCATAGATTTAACGCCTAAGCCTGCCCTCAATACAGCCCCTGCTCCCCCACTGGCCGCGTCTTCCATCTCCGGTGCACCCACAGCCACTGCTCTGGATACCTGCACACATAATCTTCAATGATCGAAGTAAATTTCTGCGTGTTGGCCTTGATATCGGCCTCCAGGTCGCCGGTGCGCGTCAACTCGACCGCTGGATCAAAGCGCAGCCGGTATTTCCCTAGCTTCGCGTCCCATATCGTGAAAGTCGGCACCACAGCCGCATCGGTGCGCAGCGCAATCCGCGCCGGCCCCGCGGCCGTACATGCTGGAATGCCGAAAAAATCGACAAATATTCCCTGCGGCGGCGTCATGTTCGTATCCATCAACATCCCCACCACTTCCCCCGCCTTCATCGCCGAAAGCAGCCCGCGCACAAAATCATCCTTGTCGACAGCTTTGTTGCCATACATTGTCCGATAGCGAAGGATCAACTCGCCCAGATACACGTTGTCCATGCCGCGCATGAGCACGTGCATCCAATGCCCGTGCATCGACAAAACAAAAGACGAAAGCTCCCAGCCCCCGAAGTGCCCCGCGAACAGCAGCACGCCCTTGCCGCGAGCACGAGCGCGCTCGTAGTTCTCGAAGCCGTCAAACACCACGACCTGCTCAACATTCTCCAGCGTGTATTTGGGAAAGTGGCATACCTCCGCGAGCTGACGTCCAAGAGAGGTAAATTCCCCGCGCAGAATGCGCGCGCGCTCCGCCTCACTTTTCTCGGGAAATGCCATGGCAAGATTGCGCATACCCACTTGCCGCAATCGCACGTGCAGAAGATAAACCGCCCAAGCCAGGCCAACACCGATGGCGCGAGCCAGGGGTCGCGGCAGAATACCCATGATTTTGATGAACGGCCAAGCCGCCGCGTACTCGAGTCGCTGCCGCATTTGGGGAAGCGGAACGGTACCACCGCCAGGAACTATTTTGCAAACGCAGCGGAAAAGGAAGCGAGCCAAACGCGCGATTATTGTGTCGCGAAGAATGCGACACATCGCGCGGCTCGCCCCGATCCTTCACAGCGCGAAGAACGCTTGTTCAGGATGACAATGTCCTTTCACTTCGCGGCTGCCTGCGCCCACTTCGCCAACGTTGTCAGAAACGGACTCGCCGCCGGCGGCGGATCAATCTCCCCAGTCAGCGCCGTCTTGAACGGCACCATGCGTCCGTAGAAATCCCGCGTGCTGTCCTTGTCCTGCTTGATCTGCGCTCCATTCAGCGTGATGCCGGCAAACAGGCCGCGGGCGCGCGAATAAGTCAACACCTCCGCCCGCATCTTCCAGTCAGTAGCGCCTTCCGCATGGCGGCCGACCGGCCCTGCCGCCACTGAAGCGTCGGCGCCGAGCTCGAACTCGCTCGACAGCAGATGCTTCATCCCATTCTGATTCATGATCAGCATCACCAGATCGACGGCCTGCCCGCCGATCTGAAAGCCAAAGCTGCCGCCGGCCACGACAAAAAATGCCGGAGCGCTCCATCCCTTGGGCGTGCGGCAACTGGCCAACCCGCGGCCATACTTCGCGCCCACAATAAAGCCGCCCTTCAGCATCGAGGGCACCACGGCGACGCACTCCGCCGAGCCCAACACTTCCTGCGGAATTCCGTTATCCGGCGCGGCCTGGATTTCGTTCAACACGTCGGCGCCCGCCTGCACCCGATCTACAACCTTCGCATCTTTCTTGGGTTCATCGGCTGCTAAGGAGAGAGCACAGATAGACACAATTAGGGTCAAGAGTAACAATCTTTTCATAGTTCCTCGCTCAGACTGGAATTCCCTGGGATCCGGTATTTGGATTGTAAACGAAGCGGCAGATGTTCAGGAACGTTTCGCCGGGAGAGGAAGGAAACGAAAAATCTGCGACTTGGCGCAGGACTTGCAGAAAAAAATCGGGGCTGAGAGTAGTGACCCTAATCGCCACTCTCAACCCCGTCTCCCAGGTTCTGTGGTAGGTGAGGCGAGTATGCGTCGCCTCCTCTTTCCCCGCAAGATTACCGAGGTCATTGTCCGGAAGTAACCTCGGAAGACCTGCTTCGCTACTTCGCCGCCACCAGCGAATGCGTAATGGCATGCACCGACAGCGCAATCCGATTCTGTACGCCCACCTTGCGCATCAATTTTGCCACGTGCGCCTTCACGGTGCGCTCCTCAATGCCTAACTGGGCGCCAATCTCTTTGTTGGAGCGGCCTGCCACCAGCATCTCCAGCACTTCTTTTTCGCGGTCGGTGAAGGTTACACGGCCCGCAGGAAAGATCCGCCCTGGCGACGATGACACTCGCTCGATGAACATGGAAAGCACTCTTCGCGGAGCCCACACCGATCCCTGACTCACGATGCGAATCGCCTGTGCGAATTCTGCCGGCGATGCGGCTTCGTCCACGTATCCCTTGGCTCCGGATGCGATCGCCTTCAGAATGGTCTCTTCGTCCACGCCCGACCCGGTTACGATAATGCGCAGATCCGGACGCGTCGCCTTCAGGCTGGCCATCACGTCAAACAGGTTTTGGCCGGAGCGGTTTCCCAGCAGGATCAAATCGACGTCCTGCAACGTGGAAATCTCAGGCAGGCCGGCGGAAATCAGTTCGAACTCGGGCTCGGTGTCGAACAAGGCGCGAAATCCAACAAATCGGAGCGGATCGCTCTCTACGACGGCAATTTTTATGATCGGTTTTCTGGCTACGGCTGCTTTCATAGGTATCCCTGTGGGGGCATAGTGTCGTAGCTAAAGCATAGCGGCATTCGACCGCGATGCAAAGAGAACGTGACCAGAGTTAAATTACGGGAGTAACATAAAAAAGAAGGTAAAAAAGCCCTTCTATAGCGGAGATTGGCGCGTTAATTCTCGCCGCGCTGTCCGCAAAGAAGGTGGCGGAGAAAATTCAGCATGAGAAGAAAGTTTTTCGGTTTGGCCGCACTCGTCAGCCTCGCACTGGCTGCCGCTACGATGTTAACGCTGGCTCCGGCGCTCGCCGCCCAAACTCCGGCCCCTGAATACAAGCCAAAATTCGCCGGCGACCCTGCCCGCTCCGACTCCGAAGCGGCCGCCCTCGGCTACATGCGAGTCGTTCTCCGCGCCCAGCACCAGTTCCAGAAACAGTATGGTCATTTCGCCACATCGCTGACCGAACTCGTCCACTCCGGATCCTTCACCAAGCGCATGGTCGATCCCAACCGCGGTGATTACACCGTCGGTTTCAAGGGCAAGAAGGACAGTTTCATCCTCACCATGACGCCCAATCACCTTGACGCCCAGCATCGATCCTTCTACGCCGAAGACGACGGCAAAATCCATGCCGACGAAGAAAAACCCGCCGACGAGAATTCGCCCGTGGTGAAGTGAGCCGAGACACATTTCTCTGCTCTGTCATCCAGAGCGGACCGTGAACTTCGCGAATGCGAAGTTCATGCGAAGTCGAAGGACCCCTTGGACGCATGCGCCAGCGTCGGCCTCGCAAGGTGTTTCTATTACGCCTCGCCTTGTGGAAGCGCCGATTCATCGAACTCGTTTATGATGGAGTCAGAAATTATCCTAGGAATGAACGAATCTCACGGAGGAAACATGCCCCCAACCGTCGGCCAACCCGCACCCGAATTCACATTGAAAGATCAGGATCAGAAAGAAGTAAAGCTCAGCGACTACAAAGGCAAAAAGCGCGTAGTGCTAGTCTTCTACCCGCTCGACTGGAGCCCCGTCTGCACAAAAGAGCACGCCTGCATGGTGAACGATAAGAAACAGTTCGAAGATCTCGACGCACAAGTCCTCGGTCTAAGCGTCGACAGCGTGTGGTCGCACAAAGCCTACGCTGACAAGATGGGCATCCACTATCCGCTGCTTGCCGATTTCCAGCCGCGCGGAGCGGTCGCTACCAAGTACGGCGTCTATCTTGAAGATAAAGGCATCACCGGCCGCGCTATTTTCATCATCGACCGCGACGGCAAACTCGCATGGCACAAGAATTACGATATCCCGGTCGTACCAGACATCAAGGAAGTTTCGCAAGCGCTCGCCGGAACGAAGTAGAGTTTCAAAAGGGCGCGGCTTGTGTCGAAATGACGCGGCTTCAGCCGCCGTCCAGATCGGAAGGGATTAGGGCTTTAGCCCTGAGGGATGAAGGCCTCCGTCTTTATCGGCACCAGTCTCGACGGCTTCATCGCGCGGCCGAACGGCGATCTCGACTTTTTGCCGCTGGACGGAGGTGAGGCTCACGGCTACGACGAATTCATCACCAGCGTCGATACGATTGTAATCGGCCGCGCGACCTTTGAGACGGTTCTCACGATGAAGCCTTGGCCCTATGGCAACAAACGCGTAGTGGTTCTAAGCAGTCGACCGCTCGACCTGTCAGCGGTTATCGCTGCCGGAGGAGTGGTTGAGCAAATGTCAGGATCACCGGCTGAGATCGTTTCGAAACTCGCGGCCACCGGAGCCAAACATCTTTACATCGATGGCGGAGTCACGATTCAGCGATTCCTGCGTGCGGGACTGATTCAACGTCTCATCATCACTCGCGTGCCCGTTCTCATCGGAAACGGAATCCCTCTTTTCGGCTCACTGCCGCGCGATATTCGGCTCCGTCATATCGCGACTCGGCAATATCCCAGCGGATTGGTCTCCAGCGAATACCACGTGGACGACTCGAAATAAACTCGAGGGGGCTGACTCGATGGAGATCCTAAGTCCCCGCCTTAATCTCCGCCGCCTTCCCATCACGATAAGTCACCACCAGCGGCTTGCCCCCGTTCGCATAGCGCAGCGTTCTCTCGGATGACGAACCCCCCGCATCCAGCGTTCCCATTCCCACGGCAAAGTCCGCTTGCAGCTCACTCATCCCTGGTTTCACTTCGTGCTGCGCCACTGCCTGCCAGACATCGGCCGGCCAATGCTTGTACAACTCGTGCGGATCTTCCACGTAAAACATCTCATCGGAATAGATCTTGTACTGCCCCACAGATTCAAACCCGATCGGCACCGCGTAGTTTTTCCCTTCCTTCTGAAACAGGGCCATCACTTGCCGCTGGCTCGCTGCCCCAGGTGTAGTGGCTGTCACGACATCCTTGATCTCCAGCCGCTCGATTGGCAATAGCAGCCGGGCCTCATGCGCAAAGTCGACCCGCTTCCGCGCCGCATCGTAGGGATAATAGGTGTACCGGTATCCCTCCTTTACCCATACCGGCTGTTGGGTCAACTGCTTCGCCGACTGTACATCGAATGGATACAATCTCTTCGGCGCCACGTAGTAATCGGCATTCGAGTAGCCGGCAGTCTTCGCCTGCGCTTGCTTCTGCGCCGCAACAAAATCCTCATGCCGCTGGTAAAGGATGTAGGCCGCGCGCGCTCCCGCCACCACCACGGCCAGCGCCAGGGCAATCTGGATCCTCTTCTTTGCCTCTTCACTGATCATGCAAGTGCCTTGCCCTGTGAACCCCTGCCTGCCCTGAGCACAGCCGAACGGTACTCTCTGTTTTTAAGATTTCAGGGAAGCTCGCAAACAGCTATCCTACGGTAAACTGGACGAAGCCGCAGAAGGGATCCCTATGCCCACTATCACCGAAGAAGATGTCTTGAGCGCGCTGAAAAGCTGCTACGACCCGGAGATTCCGGTGAATATCGTTGACCTGGGACTCATCTATAAAGTGAACTTCGCGCCCGCGCCTGCCGAAACGCCCGATCAGGCCAAGCAGGACGTGAGTGTCGACATGACCCTCACCGCCCAGGGCTGCCCCGAACACGTCAACATCAGCGCCCAGGTAAAATCACGGCTGGAGCAGTTGCCCGGCATCCGCAACTGCAGCGTTAATGTGGTATGGACTCCGCCCTGGACTCCCGAGCGCCTGAGTCCCGAAGCTAAGAAGCAACTCGGCATCGACTGAACCCGGCTTCAGGCATCCGGCTCCCGGCAACCAGAACAAATCCCCATCCGCATCTTCTGACCCGAAAGCCGGAGGCCGAACGCCGGAAGCCGTCTTTTCTCACCCGCCAATCTCGTCCCACGCCTCGGACGCCGACCGTCCCGCAGCCGCTGTAATCCGCCTGCCGGCGCGCGCCGCCATTTCCATCACCCGCATGCCACGGTCAAAGTAATCCGGCAGCGACCGGCGCACGCTGTCGAACTTCTGCGGAAACTCAGATGCCAGCACCGCCAAACCAACTCCCGTGGCCAGCACACCCGCCGGATACTTCTTCTTCAAGAATAAAACCGTCGCCGCGCCCATTGAACCTGCGACCACCGCCTTCTTCCAGCCTTCCATGTTTTCTCCCCGTATTCCCTGCAAAACATTTTGCTCTGCCAGCGATTATACTTCTTCGTTCTTCCTGGAGGCTCCATGTCGCGCCGCCTGATCTCCATCGCACTTGTCGTGAGTCTTACGTTTGCCTCCGCGCAATCCAAGCCTCGCGCCCGCGATCTCGGCGTGCCCTTTGACGGCACTCCCGGCCGCAACAACGCCATCACCGATGTAAGAGGCGTCGAGGTTGGCCACACCACGCTCATCTCCGGCGCAGGCAAACTCGAAGTCGGCAAGGGACCAGTGCGCACTGGCGTCACCGCCATTCATCCCCGAGGGAAGGCCAGCAACGACGCCGTCTTCGCCGCCTGGTTCACCCTGAACGGCAATGGCGAGATGACCGGCACCACCTGGGTTGACGACTCCGGATTTCTCAACGGACCGGTCATGATCACCAACACGCACAGCGTCGGCGTCGTCCGCGACGCCGTCATCGCCTGGAAAATCAAGCACAACACGCCTGACATGGAGGGCTATTGGTGGTCGCTGCCCGTAGTCGCCGAAACCTGGGATGGCTATCTCAACGACATTAACGGATTCCACGTTCATCCCGAAGACGCTTTTCATGCCCTCGATGTGGCGCACTCCGGCCCGGTCGAAGAAGGCAACGTTGGCGGTGGAACGGGGATGATCTGCAACGAATTCAAAGGCGGCATCGGCACCTCCTCGCGTGTGCTCGACGCTAAAGCTGGAGGCTATACCGTTGGCGTTCTCGTTCAATGCAACTACGGAGACCGCGAACAGCTTCGCATCGCCGGCGTCAACGTTGGCCGCGAAATTCCCGAACACACCGTTTGGAAAGACGACGTCGGCTCCATCATCGTCATCGTAGCCACCGACGCCCCGCTAATCCCCACGCAACTCAGACGCATCGCCAAAAAGGTTTCACTCGGCCTCGGCCGCAACGGCAGTTACTCTGGTGACGGCTCCGGAGACATCTTCCTCGCCTTCTCCACCGCTAACCCCGGCGCTGTGGTCGCAAAAGGTTTGCACCAGCTCACTATGCTGCCCAACGATTCACTCGACCCAATCTTTTTGGCGACGGTTCAAGCCACCGAAGAAGCGGTGGTCAACGCTATGGTAGCCGCCGAAACCATGAAGGGCATCAACGATCACGAAGTGATCGCATTACCCCACGACCGCCTCCGCGAAGTCTTAAAAAAGTACAACCGCCTCACGAAGTGACGATCTCCCACCCTTGTCAGCCTGAGGCCGGCGTTCTTTGCCCGCCGAAGAGCCTGTCCCGAGCGAAGCCGAGGGAACCTGGGCGAGTCGCGCGATGCGTCGCGCTTTTTGCGACACAATAATTCGCGCGTTCGGCTCGCATCCCTATCCCGTCTGCAGCGCGGCAGAATTTAATTCCCACCTTGAGAATCTCCCTCGTTACCTTCGCCGCCCGACCCCCGTGCCTATCGCTCCAGCGCGAAAGGACTAGACTCGAATTGTGAAGCGACATTACACCATCGCGCGCATCGCGGGAGGCATGAAGTTCACCTGCACCCGCTGCGCCCACCACGTCAGCACGCTCGACTTCAACCTCCGCGACGGCAACCTCCGCACCCAGGCCGCCACTGCCATCAATCGCCACGCCACCGCCGTCCACCACGAACCTGTAATGTTCTCCTCCCTGGATAACCAGCAACGAATCTGGCGCCCCTGACCTTCGACATTACTGTTGGCTGAGGCACTTGGGTGGTGCAGCGCTTGAGCATGTGGACCGCGAGCCAACAAATAAAATGTCATCCTGAGCGGAGTTGGCATTCGCGCAGCGAAGGCAAACGCAGTCGAAGGACCCCGGTTAGCCAGTTGGCGAGACGCGTCGAGGTATTTTCAACCATGCTATCGAAGGCGCGGGGAGAGTTCCCTACTCTATAACAGATTTATCCGTGATCTCCAGCCCGCGGTCGATGATTTGAAATGCCTCACGCAATTGCTGCTCGTTGATGCAGAGCGGAGGGTTGGTGAAGAACGTGTTCCAGCGCACCAACGTGTAGAGACCTTGCTCGCGGAAGAAGCGGCCGAGAGCGGACATTTCGTCGGAGGTACCGTTGAACGGAGCCAGGGGTTGGCGCGTCTTGCGGCTGCGCACCAGTTCGACGATGCCGAACAGTCCGATGGAGCGCACCGCGCCCACCGACGGATGCTTCGCCTCCAACTCCGCTCCCAGTTCCTTCATGACCGCGCCCATTTTTTTCGCATTGTCGATCAGCCCATCTTCCTCATAGACGCGAATCACGGCCAGCGCCACCGCGCATCCCATGGGATGGCTGTTGTACGTCAAGCCGCCATAAAAGACTTTGTCCTGAAAATGCTGCGCGATGTGATGGCGCATCCCGACCGCTCCCAGCGGCAGATAGCTGGAAGTTAATCCCTTCGCCATGTTGAGCAGATCTGGAACGATTTTCCAGTGATCGACCGCGAACCATGCTCCGGTGCGCCCGAAGCCGGACATCACTTCATCGGCGATCATCAAGATGCCGTACTTGTCGCAGAGCCTGCGCAATCCTTCGAGATATCCATCTGGAGGAACGAGAACACCATTGGTTCCAGTCACCGGCTCAAGAATGAAAGCGGCAATCGTCTGCGGACCTTCGAGCTGCATCGTCTCTTCAATCATCGCCAGCGAAGACTCCGCCGATTCCCAGCCGCGCTCGATGCCGTGATAGGGATCGAGCACATGTACCACGCCCGGAATGCCAGGCTCTGCGGCCCATCGGCGCGGATCGCCCGTAAGACTGATAGCTCCCGCGGTCGCCCCGTGATAAGAGCGATAGCGTGCGATGATCTTGTGGCGTCCGGTGAAGAAGCGTGCGAGCTTGATGGCGTTCTCGTTAGCCTCAGCGCCGCCGTTGGTGAAGAAGAACGTGTCGATGTCGCCGGGAGTGATTTCGGCGAGTTTCGCGCCCAGCCGTGCGCGGACTTCAGTGGCCATGAAAGGATTGGCGTATGTCAGCGTTGCTGCTTGCTCATTGATAGCCTGGATGACGCGCTCGTCGCCGTGCCCGATATTGACGGACATGAGCTGGCTGTTGAAATCGATGAAGCGCTTCCCTTCCGGCGTGTAGAAGTAGATGCCTTTCGCGCGCGCGACTGGAATAGGGTCGACCTTCGATTGAGCGGACCATTCATATAACGTGTGCTTACGGGAGAGGTCGACAATTTCTTTACCGGTCATCGCGGATATTTCAGGTGTCGTGGTCATATCACTCCTTTGGTGCGCTTTCGGCAAAGGTCTTCACCACAGAGGACACAGAGGCTCACGGGGTAAAGCTTACGACACTTAGAACTTTCTGCTGTGCTCTTTGGCCCAGCGTTCGACGACAACTTTCTTATCGGTGAAGAACTCGATGGCATCGCGGCCCTGGCCGTGGAGATCACCGAAGAAGCTGTTCTTCCAACCGCTGAACGGGAAGTAAGCCATAGGAGCGGCGACTCCGATGTTAATGCCGATATTTCCTGCCGGCGCTTCGTAGCGGAAGCGGCGCGCGGCCGATCCGCTCGAGGTGAATAGCGACGCCTGATTGCCATAAGCACTGCGCTCGAGGAAGGCGAGCGCTTCGTCCATGTCGTCGGCGTGGACGAGACTGAGCACAGGACCGAATATCTCGGTATCGGCGAGGTCGCTGGTCGCAGGAACGTCGTCGAGAATCGTGGGTTTCACGAAGTTGCCGGATTCGTATTTTGGAATTTTCGAGTTGCGGCCATCGAGCAGGACTTTCGCGCCCTGCTTTTCGCCGAGACCAATCAGCGATTCGATCCGCTCCTTACTTTGCGGCGTGATCACCGGACCCATCTGCACACCGTCGTCAAGGCCGTTGCCGACTTTGAGTTTCGAGGCAGCGTCGGCGATGGAATCGCGGAAAGTTTTCTGCGCTTCACCGATCGTCACGGCAACCGAGACGGCGAGGCAACGCTGGCCGGCGCATCCGAAGGCGCTATCGCTGATGATTTGCGTGGCCATGGGCATATCGGCGTCGGGAAGAACGATGACGTGATTCTTGGCTCCGCCCTGACACTGCGCGCGCTTACCATTGGCGGCCGCGCGCGCATAAACGTATCTTCGCGACGGGAGTCGAACCAACGAAGCTGATGGCGCGAACTTTGGGATCATCGAGCAGCGCATCGACGGCGGCTTTGCTGCCATTGACCAGATTCACTACGCCGTTGGGTAGCCCGATCCTCTCGAGCAGTTCGTAAATGTAGCGCATGGTGAGGGGGACGCGCTCGGACGGTTTGAGAATGAAGGTATTGCCGGTAGCAATTGCGTAGGGCAGATACCAGAACGCGATCATGCCGGGAAAATTGAAGGGCGTGATGGCGGCGACGACGCCGAGGGGCTGGCGAATCATCATCTCGTCGATGCCACGGGCGACGTCTTCGAGGTTGTAGCCTTGCATCATCATCGGGATGCCGCAGGCGACCTCAACGTTTTCAATCGCCCGGCGCATCTCGGCTTTGGCTTCGGTGAGGGTCTTGCCATTTTCCTGGGTGATGATGCGGGCTATCTCGTCGAGGTGATCTTCAAGGAGCATCTTCAGCTTGAACAGCGGCTGGATGCGGTCTTCGGGTGGGGTGCGGCGCCATTCGGGAAATGCGGCGGCTGCGGCCTCGACAGCGCGATTAACTTCGGCTGCGTCCGCTAGCGGGACTTGCGCCAGCGTTTCGCTCGTCGCGGGATTAACCACGTCGCGCCATTCGGAGGCGTTCGAGTCGGTCCAGCGGCCGTTGATGTAGTTGGTGAGGCGGATGGCGGGAGGTGCTGCTGTGGTTGTCATGCGTTCACCTTCCAGGTCCGAACAACACGGTGCATCGTGAGAATTCCCTGCGACACGTTCAATGATATATAGGCTGCCGGGATCCTTCGACTGCGGTTGATCTTAGCGCTTGGACGCAAAGATCAATCCTCGCTCAGGATGACAGACAAACTTTTAGACGAACTGAGCTACTGCGCCTTTCTGATACACAGCCGCCAGCGCAGATTCCAACACGTCGAGGCCTTCATCGATTTGTTCGTTCGTTGCCACCAGCGGGACCAGGATGCGGATCACGTTCGAGTACGAACCGGCGGTGATCGTAATCAGGCCGTGCTCGTAGCAATATTGTGTGATCTGTTTGGTTTCGTCTGTGGCTGGAATTTTGGTTTCCTGCGACTTCACCAGTTCAATTGCTTGCATACCGCCGAGTCCGCGCACATCGCCCACGATGGGCCAGCGGCGTTGCCAGTCGCGGGCGCGGCGCTGGAAGCGGTCGCCGAGTTCCTTGGCCCGAGATAAGAGGTTTTCGTGTTCGAACAACTCGAGCACTGCAAGGGCAGCGGCACAAGAAAGCGGATTGCCGGCGAAGGTTCCGCCGAGACCGCCGGGACCGGGGGCGTCCATGATTTCGGCGCGACCGGTGACGGCGGCTAGCGGCAGGCCTCCACCTAAGGACTTCGCAGTGACGATCAGGTCGGGCTCAATTCCGTAGTACTCGCTCGCAAAGAGCTTGCCAGTGCGTCCAAAGCCAGATTGCACTTCGTCGGCGATGAATAGTACTCCGTACTTGTGGCAGAGATCGATGAGAACCTTAAAGTAATCCGGCGGCGGAGCAACGAATCCGCCTTCTCCGAGAACTGGCTCGGCAATCACCGCCGCCACTTCTTCGTTTGCGACCACTCGCTTAAACGTATCTTCGAGATGACGCGCGCAGTAGAGATCGCAAGAAGGATACTTTAAGTTATACGAACAGCGATAGCAGTAGGCAAACGGAACGCGGTAAACCTCGCCGGGAAACGGCGCGAAACCGGCTTTGTAAGGATGAGTTTTGCTGGTAAGAGCCAGCGTCATCATGGTGCGACCGTGGAAGGCATCTTCGAAGGCGATGATAGCCGGTCGCTTGGTATATGCGCGCGCGATCTTGACGGCGTTCTCGACGGCTTCGGCTCCGGTGTTGAGGAAAAGCGTTTTCTTGGGAAACTTTCCGGGGGTAACTTCGTTCATGCGCTCGGCAAGCTTCACGTAACCTTCGTACGGAGTGACCTGGACGCAAGTGTGGAGGAACTTGTCGAGCTGGCAGCGGAGGGCATCGACCACGGCTTCCGGGCGATGGCCGGCGTTGGCGCAGCCGATGCCTCCGGCGAAATCGATGTAGCGGTTGCCGTCGACGTCTTCGAGCCAGGCGTCTTCGGCCTTGGCCACGTAGATGGGCGTGCCCTGAGAAAGGCCGCGGGGCACGGATTTCGCGCGGCGCTCGCTGAGCGCTTTGGATTTTGGGCCCGGGATTTGTGTAAGCAGTCGTATGATTGACATCGTCGATTCCCAAGTGGCCAGTGGTCAGTAATCAGTGGCCAGTAAGTTCGGTTTGTTTTTGAACTGGCCGCTGGTCACTGACCACTGGCCACTGTTTTTTCAGTACCAGCCGATTGGCTGCTCGTTCAGATTGATATACACCTGCTTGGTTTCGAGATATTCTTCGATGCCCCAGGGGCCAAGTTCGCGGCCGAATCCGGATTGTTTGTAGCCGCCCCACGGGGCTTCCACGTACGTTGGTTGCATGTGATTCACCCAGACAACGCCTGCGCGCAGGGCCTTTACCGCGCGCAGGGCTTTGAAAATGTCTCTCGTCCAGACGGCCGCCGCCAGGCCGTATGGTGAATCGTTGGCGATCTTGAGCGCGTCTTTCTCGTCTTCAAATGGGATCACGGCGGCGACCGGGCCGAAGATTTCTTCGCGGGCTATGCGGGCGGAGTTTGTGACATCGGAGAAAATTGTGGGCTGCACGTAATAGCCTTTACTCATCTTCTCCGGACGTCCGCCGCCGGCTGCGAGCTTCGCTTCTTTCTTGCCGATCTCAATGTAAGAGTTTACGCTGTCGTATTGTTCTCTGCTAACCAGCGGGCCCATCTTGGTTTCGCGGTCCAGAGGCGGACCGAGTTTGATTTTCCTGGCTTTCTCGGTCATCGCTTCCACGAAGTTCTTGTAGATCGATTTCTGCACCAGGATACGGCTTCCGGCGGAGCAGACTTCGCCCTGGTTAATGAAGACTCCGAAGAGCGCGCCATCGATGGCGGCCTCGAAGTCGGCGTCGGCAAAGAAGATGTTTGGCGATTTGCCGCCCAGTTCGAGGGTGACGCGTTTCACCGTATCGGCGGCCTGTTTCACGATGATCTTGCCGACGGCGGCGCTGCCCGTGAAAGCGATCTTGTTGACATCGGGATGTCGAACCAGCGGCGCACCGCAGGTTTCGCCGAAGCCGGTAACGATGTTGACCACACCCGGGGGCAGACCACAGTCGCTGAAATACTTGGCGAACTCGAGAGCGGTGAGTGGAGTCTGCTCGGCTGGCTTGAGGACGCAGGTGCAGCCTGCGGCGATGGCCGGGGCCAGTTTCCAGGCGGCCATGAGGAGCGGATAGTTCCAGGGGATGATTTGACCGGCGATGCCGACTGGTTCTTTCAGCGACAAGGACATCGCATTGTCGGGAACGGGATTGACGTAGCCGACGACTTTGGTGGCGAGGCCGCCGTAGTATTCGAAGCAGGTAGCCGCGTCGTTGATATCGAATTCAGCCTCGATGATGGGCTTGCCGGTGTTGCGGCATTCGAGCTCGGCAAGCGCGGGAAGATTGGCGCGGATTTTTTCTGACAGCCGGAAGAGGACGCGCCCACGTTCCTGCGCGGTTGTGGTCGTCCATGGGCCTTCTTCGAATGCGGCTTTGGCGGCGGCTACAGCGCGGTTGACATCGTCGGCGCCGGCGTCGGGAACCCTGGCTATGACTTCTTCGGTCGAGGGATCGTAGACCGGGAAACGTCTCCGCGGATTTGCTCGCGGTCCATTCGCCGTTGATGTACATCTGATAAGCACGGACTTCGGTTGTGACTCCGCCGGGCATTGGTTTCAACCTCCTGGCTACCTCTGGGGCTAAAGCCCCCAGTCCTGGTTGCATGTCAGCGGCACGACTAAAGTCGCGCCCTTCCCAATCTTTATCTTTATCTTTGCTACTCGCCTAGCGGCACGACTAAAGTCGCGCCCTTCGCAATCTTTGCTTGCGCCACCTTGTGGCGGCCATAGACGAAGAAGAAGAACGCGGCCAGGCCGACGAAGAACAGTGTGCCGCCGAACATCCATAATTCGTAAGACCACAACGACGTGATCTGCTGCGTGGGAAAGAATACGAGCGCGATGCCGAGGATCGCCATGAGCAGGCCGCTAGAGCCCGCCAGGAACAGCGTGGTTCGGCTGTACTGGCCGCGCGGCACGGGTTCGGTGATGGCGAACTTCACGAGCGCGGCGAACATGTAAACGAAAGGCACGAGGTTCAACACGACGGCCAGCGACAGTAGTTTTTGAAAAGTTTCTTGAACGCTTGCGCCAGCGAAGTTCAAGATCACGAGCACTGCGGAGACGATTCCCTGCACGATCAACGCGGCGTAGGGCGTGGCATAGCGCGGGTGAATGTTTCCTAACCACGAGGGCATGTAGGAATCGAGGCCGGCTACGAAGGGGATGCGGGCGCAACCGCCAGTCCAGGCCGAGCCGATGCCAGCGATCGCGAGGCTGAGCATAACGGCGAAGGGAACTGAGATCCAGCTTGCGCCCACGCGAGTAGCCATTCCGGTGACGGCCTGCACCACTCCTTGCAGCACGTTGACGTTTTTGCCGAGAGAAATCAGTAGCGTGAGGGTGACCCCAACATAGAGACTGCCGGCGATCAGGCCGCCCCAGGCAACGGCTCCGGGAAGAGTGCGGGCAGGATCCTGGATTTCGTCGCCCATGACGGAAGCGAGTTCGAGGCCGATCAGTCCGAAGCAGATTACGCCGAAGGAATTGAGAACGAAGCGCGGGTTGGCGGGAATTTTGAAATCAGCGGCGCTGATGGCGAGGCCGAAGCGCGAGCAGATGATTATGCCGAGGACGATCAGGACTGCGGCGGCGATGAAGGTCCCGACTGCGCCGATATTGTTGATCCACTTGCCGACGCCGAGTCCGAGAATGTTGAGCAGAGTTAGCAGGGCTAACAGGCCTAGAGAAACTGAGGCGGCGAAGAGCTTGTTGTCGGCGAGCGCCTGATGGCCGGGGCCGAGCACATAGACGGAGACGCCGACAAAGTAAAGCATTATCGTCGGCACGTACAGCATGTTGTTGGTCCAGTAGCACCAGCCGGAGAGGAATCCGTGAAAGTCGCCGAAAACTTCTTTGGCCCAGAGGTAGACGCCGCCTTCGCCGGGATAGCGATGAGCGAGTTCGATGACGGCGATGCCTTGCGGCCAGAAAAACAGAATGAGGGAGATGATCCAGAGCCAGATGGTGACGCCGCCGTTTGCTGCGATAGACGGGACTACGTTGAGGTTGAAGACGGCAACTACGAAGAGGAGGATAAGATCGCGGCGTCCGAGGGCGCGGATCAGGTGAGGCTGAGCGGGTTGGGTGGTTGTTGACAAAGTTTGTTAGATGGCTGCAAACAGCAGGTTCCCTTCGACTACGCTCTGGGCGAACTCTCGCCGGGCTTACGCCCGGTTCGGAATGACAAGAGTTTTTTCAAGCTCCAATTCAGTGCGCGGCAAGCGCCGGCTGGCCTGCTCGTTCCTGCTGCGCTTTGGCTAACGATGCGGCTATGTCATCGAAAGCGGATAGATGCTTGTCGATATCCGCTTCCGTGTGCTGCACCGACATCGTCCACTGCTCGTCCCACCAGTAGGGTTGTGGCATCACGCCGCGATTGACCATGCCGAACCAATAGTGTCGCCAAAGGTCGATATCGATGGCGGTCCAATCGCGGTAATTGCGAATTTCTTTCGAATACAACATCAGAGCGCCGTTGGCGCCTGCTTGCGCGATGTAGGCTTGCAGACCGACCTTCGCGATGGTCTTGCGATATCCATCGGCCAGCTTTTTGCCGAGCTTATCGACGTAGGCATAGTTGTCGCGAGTGAGGACCTCGCGAAACATGGCGAGGCCGGCTGCCATCGAAACCGGGTTGGTGTTGTACGTTCCGCCGTGGAAGACCTTGTGTTGCGAGATAAGGTCCATCACAGACTTGCTGGCGCCGAAGGCCGCGAGGGGGAAGCCGCCGCCGATCGACTTGGCCAGGCAGATCATGTCGGGGTGAACTTTGAAATATTCGCTGGCGCCTCCCCAGCAAAGCTTGGCGCCGGTTTTTACTTCGTCGAAGATGAGGAGCGTGCCATTTTTCGTCGCGATATCGCGAAGACCTTGTAGAAAGCCGGGTTGGGGCAAGCAGAGGCCGACGTTCATGAGAATCGGCTCGAGAATAATCGCGGCGATTTCGCCGGGATTTTCTTTGAAGCGACGCTCGACAGTGGCGAGGTCGTTGAACGTGGCGACCGCTACATTTGCGAGGGCGGCTTTGGGAACGCCGAGTCCGCCGGGCACGGACGTGGGATTGTTGATATCGCCGAAATCGGGCGCGTGGGGCTTTACGCTGACTAGAGCGGAATCGTGCAGTCCGTGATACGCGCCCTCGAATTTTATGATCTTGTCCCGCCCCGTGGCGGCCCGAGCCAGGCGGATGGCGTGCATTGTGGCTTCGGTGCCGCTGTTGCCGAAGCGGCACATCTCAACCGGGAAGCGCCTGCAGATTTCTTCCGCGAGTTCCCACTCCATGTCGTGCGGCATGCCGAACATGGTGCCGGTGGAGAGGCGTTTTTCAACGGCCTTCATGACCGCGGGATGGCAATGTCCTGCCATGAGCGCGCCGAAAGTCAGATTATGGTCGATGTATTCGTTGCCATCCAGATCGCGGAACTTGCTGCCGCTGGCTTCTTTCACGAAGATGGGCCAGGGTTCGTAGTGGCGATAATTGCTGGCTACGCCGAGCGGAATGCGTTTGAGATTTTTCTTGTGGGCTTCGGCGGATTTCGGGGTGCGACGCTCGAAGGTTGCGAGTTCTTTCTGCAGATCGGGATACATCAGTTCTCCGGAGAAACTCAGGCCGGCGGTTTCTTGGTAAAGCTGCGGGCCATTAGAATGCCGGAACGGCGGGCCGTCCGGGGTGTTTATCTAGTTTAATCCTTTACGCTAGTAAAAGAATTTCAAAGCAAACTGCATGAGCCGGGGGTCCCCGGCCGATGTTATCTTGCCAAAGCCGGTGGGGCCGTCCGAAAAGTGCCCGTCCGGGTTCGAGAAGTTAGTTCGATTGAAGACGTTGAAAATCTCCGCACGGAACTGGACGTATCTGGTCTCGCTGAACGGAATTTTTTTATGAACCGAGAAGTCCCAATCCTCAAGCCCGGGGCCGCAGCACTGCGTACGCTGGGTTCCATTGTTGAACGAGCCCAGCGGCGGATCGGAGAAATTGTTGTAGTTGAGATAAAAGCCGCCATTTTTCTTCGGGTTTTCGATCTGCAGCGGGCCGTTCAAACTGGGCGCCTCAGTGCCTAGAAAGAAAAAGCTGTTGATCAGCTCATTGTCATCAGCGGTATCGAGACGGATGGGAAATCCGCTCTGGAATTGAGTAATACCGGAAACCTCCCAATCGTTGATCAGCTTGCCCGCAAGACCTTGCCGCTTGGCGATGGGAAGCACCCAGTCATAGCTAACAACAAAACGCTGTTTCGAATTGAATATTGAGAGCGCGCGGCTGGCGCCGAAGTTAAACGGGTTCAGGGTTTCTTCGAAAGTTGAGCCATCGTCAATCGACCTGCTGAAGGTGTAGGCGGCCTGAAACTGCAATCCGTGGGAGAAGCGTTTTTGCAGCATCATCTCCAATGCGTTGTAGTTGGAGTTGGCGATGGTGTCTTCTGCGAAGACGTCTGTAAAGACGGGAACACCATCCACGGGGCAGCCGGTTCCGATGTTCGGCCCGTTGATGATGCAATTGGGAGACGAATAAGGGCGCAGTCCAACCATTTGCACGGGCGTCCCAACTCCCGCCGCGCCCGTGACAGTAGATCCGTTTGGCAGATGAAATAGATATCCTGGCGGGACGGTCACGCTCCACTGTGAATCTTCAACCGTGGGACCACAAGTGGCCGGGACCCCGTAAGATGTCACGTTTCCGGGAAGATTATTCGCGATATTAATGATATCCAGGCAAGTCTGCGGGTTAGATGGGTTGATGTCGTGACTAGCCAGCAAGCGATGCCCCTGCGATCCAACATAGCCGACCTGCAACATCATGCTGTTGGTCAGTTCGCGCTGGATGGTGAGGTTGTACTGAGTAGTGTATTGCGAGCGCAGGTGAGGTCCGAATTCTCCATAAAGAAGAATCGGGCGGAACAGAGAGAGATCCGTAGGCTGGCCCTTGGTGGGAGTGATGATGCCGCCGAAGGGGTTGGGACTCTGGTAGTCGCCCTGATTGACGAAAGGAGTGTTAAAAAAAACATCGGAGAGCGAGGAACTCCCGCCGAAGGGAGGTTCGGCGCCGAATTGGGCCAGCACCAGCTCTTCAATCGGGTTATAGAAAAGACCCCAGCCGGCGCGAATGCTGGTCTTGCCATTGCTGCCGAACAGCTTGCCCAAGGTTCCGTTGGTGAAGTTGGGGCTGTAAGCTATGCCAATACGGGGAGCGAAAGACCTGTAATAGGTCGATGTCAACCCCGCCGGAACGCCGGGATCGCCCGGAACTACAAGACCGGTGGGTTCAGCGCCAGTGTTGGCACAAGTAGGATTCGCAATGCCAAGACTCTGCCAATAAGACAGGCTGGCCGTGTTTCCAGTCGATGCGATTCCGCACGGGTAGACTGTGGAGTTCTGTCCCGGACGGAAGGTTTCGACGTGGCCGCTAATATCAGTCGGCGGGGGAGTGAGTTCCCACCGCAGACCATAATTTAGCGTGAGGTTCGGCTTGATCTTCCAACTGTCCTGGGCAAAGGGATAGACGGCGGTGCTGCGAATGTCCTCGCGCTGACCGGAGCCTTGCAGATAAATGTCCGACAGCCCCAGCAGGAACTCGGCGTAATTGTCGCCATCGCTCGGGATGATCGAATTGGGGCCAGTGTTATCAAACGTGTAATCGCCATTAAGGTCGAAGTAATAATACTGATCGAAGCGGGCGCGGCGAATATCCACGCCGAACTTGAAGGTGTGGTTGCCCTTTACCCAGGTGAGGCCGTCGGCCCACTGAAAACTATTTCCAACCTGGGGCAGAAACCCTTCCCAATTGTTACCGAACTCCGCCCCCCCTCCAATCTGGACGAAAGGAACTCCGGTGAGATTGGAGGGCAAGCCCGGAGTGATTCCGGCCCTCGGAGCCGCATATCCGGAAGTAGCGATAACGCTGTTAATCGCGGAGGAGTCGGATGTTCCGGTGAAGCAGAACGCGGCGGCGGCTCCGGTGCACGAAGACGTGACGGCGTTTGTGCTTTGGGGCTTCAGGTATCCAAGCTGCCCCTCCCGCATATAAGTGAAATGGGCCTCGTTTACGAGAGCGTTGGTGATTGTCCACGTGTGACTGAAGTTCCACTGCTGGTTGCGGAGGTTGAAGTAGTTTCCAAAACCTGGGACGTTGGCGCCAGCTTGCTCGAAGCTGTTGTAAGGATCGAGCTCGGTGCCGTCGTTGAAGTAATAGTAGGCGGTGAAGTTCTGATGATCATTGATACGGTGATCGAAGCGGGCGGTGAACTGATCGGCGTTATTGGTTCCCACGGGGATGGCCTGATAGAGGCCGTTCTGGCCTTGTGGAACGAAGCGCTGAAGTAAGTTGGAAGCGACAGGATCCTGACACGCCGTGGGAATGACCCCAGTCGGAAAAATCGACGCCCAAGGAACGCCCGGACCGGGTTGCGTACTGCCGGGGATGGCCCCGATCGCGGCCCCACAGGCGCCTCCCGACCGCTGAGTCAAGGCTTGGCTGACCAGCACGTCCGTCGCAGAGATGCTGCCGCTGAATCCGCCGTTCGCCGCTACGGAAGAGAAGTCCCCGCCGAATTCCCCGGTTGCGGGCGCACTCGCTGATGCTGGCGCCCCCGTGGGCACATTGACTAATTGCCCGGTCACACCGTCGCGGATGCGGCGTCCCTCATAGGAGAGAAAGAAGAAGGTGCGATCCTTTTTGATGGGGCCGCCGAAAGTGGCTCCGAACTGGTTCTGGTTGAGCTGAGGTGTGGAGGGGGCGGGGTAGCCGCGTGCGTCCAGAACGGTGTTGCGGAAGTATTCGTAGATATTTCCGTGAAAGGTATTAGTACCGGACTTGGTGATCACGTTCACGACGGAGCCGGAGTTGCGGCCGTACTCGGCGTCGAAGGTATTGGTGATCACGCGAAATTCTTCGACCGCGTCGGGAACGGGTTGGATCGTAGGGGTGTTTACGAACTGATCGTTAGCATCGCCGCCGTTGACGCTGAAGTTATTGGCGCGGGTGCGCCCGCCGTTGACTGAGACTGATCCGGCGTCGCTAGTACCGGCGAACAAGCTGCCACTCGACCCCAACTGGGCCTGCACGCCGGGCTGAAGCTGCAGGAACTGGTAAGTGTCGCGGGTGTTCAACGGTAGTTCGTTCACCGAGCGGTCGTTGATGACGGCGCCCAGTTGCGTGCTGGTGGTATCAACCTGAGGAGCTTCTGAGGTGACCTCGACCGTCTCCTGAGATCCGCCGATTTGCAAAGTGGAATTGAGAGTCACCACTTGATTGACGTCGACGATGATTCCCTTCTGAACATTCTTCTTGAACCCGGTTAACTCGAACTCGACGGTGTAAGTGCCGGGAGCGACCTGGACAAAGGAGTAGTCGCCGCTGTCATTGGTAAGTGCGTCACGGCTGATGCTGGTCGCTTCATTTGTCAGAGTGATCTTGGCGCCCGAGAGAACGGCGCCCGTGGGATCGGACAAGCGGCCAAGGATGCGACCGGCGGCGCCTTGCGCGCAAAGCAACGACGGAATCAGAAGAGAGAGGACGACAATGAGGCAAACCGTTTCCAGACACATCCCGTTCCATAGGGCTCGCAGCGACGGCATGGAACCTCCCGCATCTCGAAGAGAAGTTGTTTTTTCTTTGAAAGCGACTGCTTGTGTCCGGCCACAACCTTGCTATAATCCCGCAAGGTTAGAGAAGGGGCAGGCGCACTGTCAAGGAGAAAAAACGCGTGCCCTCGATGGAAAACTCTTATCGGCTGCTACCGTGGAAAGGATGAGATCATCCAGCGTGAAACCCTACTTGAAGATCGGAGTTGTGGCGCGGCAGGTGGGAGTGTCGCCGTCCGCGATCCGATCATGGGAGAACCTGGGACTGACGCGACCGCAACGCACCGAGAGCAAGTACCGTCTTTATACGCCGGATGATGTGAAATTATTGAAGCGGGCGCGGTTTCTCCGGAAGGTGCGGGGACTGAACGCGGCGGCGATCGTCGAACTGCTGCGGCGGGAAGGGCGGTTGCGGCCATCCGCCGCCGGAAACCCAGGAGCGATTGGGACGCATCTCCGGCAATTGCGGGCAAAGCGGCATTTGTCGCTGGCAGAAGTGGCGCGAGCGGCAGGAATCTCGGTGGGATTCCTTAGCGCGCTGGAGCGCTCGCAGATGAGCGGGTCGGTGGGAACGCTGCGAAAGTTGGCGCGATTTTACAAAACCAGCATCCTCGAATTCTTCGACGCAACCGGAGCCAGCGGCCGGCAGGTGCGTCCGGACCAAAGAAAAGTGCTGGAGGCCGGTCCCGGCGTACGAATGGAGTTGCTGGCCTGGGGCAACACGGTGATGGAGCCGCATCTGTTTCGGGTCGCGCCCAAAGCGGGCAGTGGCGACTCATACATGCACGAGGGTGAAGAGTTCCTCTATGTGTTGCGTGGAGAACTGGCGATCACGCTGGAGAAGGAAGAATACAAGTTGAAAGCCGGCGACAGTTTTTATTTTGAGAGCGCGACACGGCATCACTGGAAAAACCCCGGACGGGCGGAGAGCTGGGTGTTGTGGGTGAATACGCCGCCGACGTTCTAAGTTAGCGGCGTAGAGGAGGCCCAATGACGGCGCGGGTGAAAGTGCTTTTTCTGCTGGCGGCGGTGTCGTTCAGCGGCTCATGCACGAAGAAAACGCCCGCTCTAAATCTGTTGGTGTGGGAGGGCTACGCCGATCCTTCGTTCGTTAAGGCTTTTGAGGAACAGCATCATTGCAAAGTATCAGCGTCATACATGGGATCGAGCGACGAACTGATGGCCAAGCTGCGCGGCGGCAGCGCCGGAAACTATGATGTGATCTCACCTTCGAGCGATGTAGCCGCGTCGATTGCGGCGGCGAACCTGGCAGCTCCACTGGATTTGTCGAAGATTCCGAGCTACGGGCAACTGTCGCCACAGCTCACTTCCCTGCCCCTGGTGCGGGTGAAGGACCAGGTGTATGGAGTGCCATTCATGTGGGGACCCAATCCGATGATTTACGACACCACAGTCTTCGCCCGTCCGCCGGATAGCTGGAATGTGCTTTGGGATCCGAAATACAAGGGAAAGGTTTCCGTGTGGGACGATCTTTCCACCGTCTACATGGCGGCGCAGGTCCTGGGTTACGACAAGCCCGATCCAACACAGCTTTACAACTTAAGCGATGAACAACTTGAAGCGGTGAAGAAGAAGTTGCTGGACTTGAAACCGAATATCCGCAAGATGTGGTCGACGGGCGGGGAGCTGACGAATCTATTTCAGAATCATGAAGTGGTGGTGGCGATGGGATGGCCACTCAACACGGCCGACCTGAAGAAGGTGAATTTTCCCGTGGGCGAGACCATTCCGAAAGAAAACACCACGGGCTGGATCGATCACCTGATGATCACGGCGGGCAGTGAAAACAAAGAATTGGCCTACGAATTCCTGGAATATATGGTCGAGGCGAAAACGCAAAAGCTGGTGACGGACAAGACGCACTATGCGCCGGCCAATCCACAGGCAGCGCAGTTGATGACGCGGGAAGCAGCCAGGGACTTGCATCTGGACGATATCGATAACTATCAGAAGCGGATTTATTTCTGGCAGAATGTGCCGCGGCGTGCCAGGTACAACGAGATCTGGAATGAAGTGAAAGCGGCGCAGTAAGACCGGCGTTCAGCTTCCGGCTTCGGGCTTCTTTTTATGATGACCACTTCTGAGATTGTGGCCACGGCTGGTGATCGCGTGAGTGGGGCCACACTGCTTAGCATTCGCAATGTGGCCAAGCGCTTCGGCAAGAATGTGGTATTGCGCGATATTTCTCTGGATGTGGCGGAGGGAGAATTTCTCACAATCCTCGGCGAAAGCGGATCAGGGAAGACGACGCTGCTGCGAATCATCGCGGGATTCGAGGGCGCGAGCGCGGGCGAAGTGTGGATGGGCGAGGAGCGACTCGATCGCGAGCCTCCCTACCGGCGCCGCGTGAACACTGTGTTCCAGCACTATGCCCTGTTCCCCCACCTGACCGTTGAGCAGAATGTGGCTTACGGATTGCGGGTGGCGAAGCGGCCCGAGGCGGAGATTGCGTCGCGAGTGGAAGAAGCGCTTGGCAAGGTGAAGATGTCGGCGTATGCGAAAGCGAAGCCGTCGAAGATCAGCGGAGGGCAGCAGCAACGGATCGCGCTGGCACGGGCGTTGGTGAACCGTCCGCGGCTGCTGCTGCTGGATGAACCGCTTTCGGCGCTGGATGCGAATTTGCGTCGGCAGATGCAAGTGGAATTGAAATCGCTGCAGCGCGAGGTCGGAATCTCGTTCATCTTCGTCACGCATGACCAGGAAGAAGCAATGGTAATGTCGGACCGGATTGCGTTGTTGCGGTCCGGCGAACTCGAGCAGGTCGCGACCCCGCGGGAAATTTATGGCCGGCCGGCAACCGCTTATGCGGCGCAGTTTATTGGGCACACCAACTTGTTGAAGGGCGAAGTGCGAAGCGGAATGGTGCGCTGCGGTTCCTCGATGTGGCGAGTGGCCCTTCCGGATGGGACGGCGCTATTCTCGCTGCGGCCAGAAAATATCCGGCTCGCTCAGGCGAATTCCGCGGCGGCCGGAAGCGTGCGCCTTCGCGGAAAAGTTCGCCAACAGGCATTCCACGGCGCTACGGTGTTGATGCGCGTGGAATGCGGTGACGGGCAGTTGCTGGTAGTGCGGGCCCCGAGCAGCAGCAGGGCGCTCGCCGATGTCGAGTTGGAGTTTTCTCCCGCGGACGCAATCCTGGTGCGCGAGTCTCAGGAAAGAATCTGATGTTCTCCCGGGCTTACAAAGCGGCAGTGACATTGCCTCCCCTAGTGTGGGTGACGATATTTCTGCTGGTGCCGTACTTGCTGATGTTCGGTTACAGCTTCTGGTCGGTGTCGGCTTCGCAGATCATCGTTCATTCGTGGAGTCTGGCCAACTACGCAGAGTTGCTGCGGGTTGACGTTTATTGGCAGACGCTGCTGCGCTCGATGTGGATTGCCGCGCGGGTAACGGTATTCTCTCTAGTGCTCGGCTATCCGCTGGCATACTTTCTCTCTTTCTATGCGGGGAAGAAAAAAGATCTGCTGTACCAATTGGTGATCATCCCGCTCTGGGTCAGCTATTTGGTGCGGGCTTATGCGTGGAAGACGATTCTGGGCGGAGACGGCGTGCTGAACACTTTGCTTCAATACGTGCACCTGACGAAGCATCCGCTGGAGTTTCTGCTGTACAGCCCGTTCGCCGTCGTGTTGACGCTGACGCACATCTACACACCGTTCGCGTTTCTACCGATCTACGCTGCGCTGGAGCACATTCCGCGCAATCTGGTGGAAGCTTCGCACGATCTGGGCGCAACCCCGGGGCAAACATTCTGGAAGGTGATTTTTCCGCTCTCGATTCCGGGCGTCGTTGCGGGCGCGACATTTGCCTTTGTGCTGAGCCTGGGTGATTTTCTTGCGCCACTGCTGCTGGGCGGGCCGAGCGGCATCATGATTTCCAATATTGTGGTCAGCTTGTTTGGCGCGGCTTATAACTGGCCGCTGGGCGCAGCGATTTCGTTCTGCATGCTGCTGCTCGTCGTAAGCCTGCTGTTTTTCTCGGAGCGACTGGAAAAGAAATGGAGCTTTTCGTGAGGGAAGCGAAGTTTGACTCAGGCTCGCGCTGGCTGCTCTTCCATGCTGTCGCTGTATTCGCGTTTCTCTATTTGCCGATTGCAGTCCTCATTCTTTATTCGTTCAATGGAGAGGGTGTGGGCGGATTCCCGCCGCATCATCTGACGCTCGACTGGTATCGCACACTTTTCGCCGACGGGCCGATTTGGGATTCGGTACTCAACAGCCTGCAGGTGGCGCTGGCGGCGATGGTAATCTCGCTGACTTTCGGAGTGCCGGCGGCGCTCGCGCTGGAACGGGCGCAGTTTCCCGGCAAGGCATTGTTCCGGCGCCTCGTGCTTCTGCCTTTGATCCTGCCCGGCATTATCACGGGACTTTCACTGCTCATGCTGTTCAACGTGATGGGAACGAAGCTCAGCCTGATGACGATTATTCTTGGGCACGGCACGGCGCTGATCTCCGTAGCAACAACCGAAGTGTTCGCAGGACTGCAGAAACTCGACCGGGCGCAGGAGGAAGCTTCTCTCGACCTGGGTGCGAATTACTGGCAGACATTTTGGCGAATCACGGTGCCGAACCTGAAGCTGCCCATTATTGGGGCTGCGCTGCTGATCTTTACGCTGTCGATGGATGAGATTGCGGTCAGCTTTTTTCTGATCGGGCGCGACAACACTCTGCCCCTGGAAATCTGGGGACGGCTGCGGCGCGGCATCACGCCGGAAATCAACGCAGTGTCCACAATCATTTTTGTGTTTTCGCTGGTGGCGATCGTTTTCTGGTACCGCTTGCGCGTACGTAGCGAAGGCGGGGCCGAGGTGGGCGCCGAAATCGTGGAAGCCGTGGAAGGGAAGGCGGCATGAACGCGAATCGCAGGGACTTCATCAAGTTCGTGGTTGCGGGCGCTGTGACGGCAGGTTGTCCAATCGATCTTTCGCTGGTGGCGGCACAGACAAAGACCGGTGAGTCGAAGAAAAGTCATGCCGCAGATGTGGAAGGCGAGGACAACCGAATCTGCCATGAAGTGCGCGACAAGGGCAATCAGATATTCACGCGGCCTCCGGCTTCGGCGCGGCACGACGTGGTGATTGTCGGTGGCGGCGTAAGCGGACTAGCAGCGGCTTACCGTTTGCAGCACCTCGATTTTTTACTACTCGAAAAAGAACCACACTGGGGCGGGAATGCGTATGAGATGGAGTACGACGGCAGCATCTATGCAACCGGATCGGCATTCTTGACAAAGGACGAATATGCTTACGAGTTCGCAAAGGAAATTGGTTTGGAACCGCTGCCGGTCAACAGTCCTGACGCCAGCATCATTCGCGGGGAGTTGGTCCACGACACGTGGGGCGACGGTCTCGACAAACTGCCTTATCCCGCTTCCGTGCGCGATAGCTTCAAGAAATTCAAGAAAGAACTGCTCGCGATTGACGTGAATAAGAGCAAAGAGCTTTTCGATCAACCGTTTTCTGATTTCGTGAAGGGGTATCCGGCAGAAATCAAGCAGTGGTGGGATAACTTCGGGCCTTCGAACTGGGGAGCTACCAGCGAAGAGACGACCGCAGGCTTGGGCATTCTCAACTTACAAGAGATGGCCGATGAGAGTCGCGCAGACGATCGTTACACCTGGCCCGGCGGCTTGGGCGCCCTTACAAAAAAGCTGGCGGAGATTCTGCAACCGAAATACAAAGACCACATGCAGACTGGGGCAACTACTGTGGCCGTGGTTTCCGAAACAGAAGGAGTGCTTGTGACCTACATGCTGGGCGGCGAACTGAAAACGGTTGCAGCCCAGGCAGTGATAATGGCGACGCCCAAGTTCATTACGCAGCGCATTGTTGCAGGCCTGCCAGAAAAACAAGACGACGCCATGCAGAAGATTCGCTACATTCCGTATCCCGTGGTGAATCTGATTTTCGACAAGCCCGTGATTAATCATGGCTACGACACTTGGTGCCCGGGCAATACATTTACCGATTTCGTGGTCGCCGATTGGATTATTCAGAAGCAGGCGGGCTACAAGCAGAAGTTCAACATCGTCACTTGCTACACTCCCATGAGGGAAGAGGATCGTGGTTACCTGTTGAACGAAATTGGAGCGCGCAAGATCGCCGCCAACGTGCTCACCGACTTCCAGAAGCTGATGCCGGGGTTGAATGTCGATCCGGTCGAAGTGCACATTTACCGGCGAGGACATCCTTTGTATATGTCGACCCCTAAGCTCTACACGCAGGTGCAACCGCTGGCGCGGCATGCCATGGATCGCGTCTTCTTCGCCAATACCGACTCCGAGGGTCCGGAATCGACCACCAACACTGGAATCCTCGCAGCGCAACGCGCCGTGAAGGAAGTGGAAGCGCGGCTGGCGGGAAAGCCGGCGCCGAAGGAACATTTGGTCACCGGCTAGGGTTATAATTTTTTGCAGGAGATTGCTATGAACCGTACCTGGACCTTCGTTCTTCTCCTGTCCGCAGCTTGCTTGACTCTGGCCTGCGGAAGCAGCACAAGCAGCAGTCGCCAGCTTCAATCCATCACGATCAATTCAACCGTGAACGGGCAGCAAGTTCAGTTCACGGCGACGGGCACCTTTTCCGCGCCACCGACGACGGTCAGCCCGCTCGCGGTCTCTGACTGGGGCATTGGACCTTTTGCACCGCCGCCGGAGAATGTTCAATATACGTTGACGACTCAGCCGTTCGTATTCGACTGCAGCGGTCCAGGACCCTATTTGCCGGTCAGCACTCTTGCTCCCTCGGATCCAAACGCACCAACCACCGGATCATTACCGTGGGCGAAGGTGGTTTCGGCAACGGCGCCTATTCCCTGCCAGTAAGAATGGCGATCATCCGATTAGTAATTCACAGCCCGAATCCTGCTCACCCATAGCTGGCACCGAAGTGCGATCTAATCTCCTGAGAAACCTCCGCGCATAGTAAAGTTATGGGTAGGGCATTTGCAGTCTGACGATCGGCTGCTCCCATCAATCCGATCCAATTTTAATAAGGACAAACCATACTTTGAGTTTGAGCATTCGCAACATCGCCATCATCGCGCACGTCGACCACGGCAAGACCACGCTGGTCGACGCCATGCTGCAACAGAGCGGCACCTTTCGCTCCAACGAACATCACGTCGAACGCGTGATGGATTCGAACGAACTGGAGCGCGAGCGCGGCATCACGATTCTGGCCAAGAACACGGCCATCTTCTATCACGACGTGAAGATCAACATCGTGGATACACCCGGCCACAGCGACTTCGGCGGCGAAGTGGAACGCGCGCTGAAGATGGTCGACGGAGTAATGCTGCTAGTGGACGCGAGCGAAGGTCCGCTGCCGCAGACGCGCTACGTGTTGAGCAAGGCTCTCGAAGCGAAACTGCCGCCCATCGTTGTGATCAACAAGATCGACCGGCCGGATGCGCGTTCGCAGGAAGTGCTCAACGAAATCTACGACCTGTTTATAGATCTGGACGCGAAGGAAGACCAGCTCGACTTTCCGGTTCTATACACGAATGCGAAAGAGGGGACGGCGACCACGGACATCAAGGTTAGCGGCGAGAATCTGCAACCCTTGTTTGAAGCGATACTGAAAACCATCCCATTGCCGCAGGGCGATCCAGCCGGGCCTTTGCAGATTCTGGTGGCGAACCTCGATTACAGCGACTATCTCGGGCGCTTGGCGATTGCGCGCGTTTTCAACGGGACGATGTACACCGGCGAAGACGTGGTGATCGCGAAGCTCGATGGATCGATGCACAAAACCAAGATCACGAAACTGTTTTCCTTCTCCGGGCTGAAGCGTACCGACATCACGGAAACTGTGCTGGGCGATATCGTCGCCGTGGCTGGTGTGGAAGGCATCACCATCGGCGAAACCATTACGGACGTGGAGAATCCCGCGCCGCTGCCGCCCATCGTCATCGACGAGCCAACCATCGCGATGACTTTCACGGTGAACACCTCGCCATTTGCGGGACGCGAAGGGACCTACGTTACCTCGCGCAACCTGCGGGAGCGGCTCGCGAAAGAGTTGCTCACTAACGTTTCCCTGCGCGTGGAAGAGATGGGAACGACCGATTCCTTCAAGGTGCTGGGGCGCGGCGAGCTGCAGCTTTCGATCACCATCGAGATGATGCGGCGCGAGGGCTATGAACTCATGGTGGGCAAGCCCGAGATCGTCACCAAGCGCATTGACGGCAAGCTGATGGAACCGGTCGAGCACCTCACCGTCGACGTACCGGAAGGATTCGTGGGCGTGGTGATGGAACAGCTTGGATCGCGCAAGGCCGAAGTTACCAACATGCACAACCACGGCTACGGGCGGGTGCGCATCGAGTTCCGCGTGCCCAGCCGTGGGCTGATCGGGCTGCGCAGCCAGTTGCTCACCGACACGCGGGGGACCATCGTAATGAATTCGCTCTTCGATGGATATACCGAGTGGCAAGGGGAAATCCCGCACCGGCTTACGGGAGCGTTAATCGCGGATCGTGACGGACTTTCGACGGCGTACGCGTTGTGGGGTCTGCAGGAGCGCGGAGAGCTTTTCGTCGGTCCGGGCGTTGATCTGTATGAAGGCATGATCATCGGCGAGAACGCGAAAGACGACGATCTCGACGTCAACGCGGTGCGTGAAAAGAAACTCACCAACATGCGGGCCTCGACGGCCGACGAGGCCATTCGGCTGGTACCGTTCCGGCAGTTGAACCTGGAACAGGCAATCGAATTCATCGCCGACGACGAGTACGTCGAGATCACTCCCAAATCGCTGCGGCTGCGGAAGAAAGTGCTGCAATCCAATAAGCGCAAGAAGAGCGCAATGGCGACGGTAGAAGAAGGGTGAAGTCCAGAAGTCAGCCCGTGAAGCCTAAACCCAGCGCGCCGCTGCGAATGTTTCTGGTTCCTTGCAGTTGCGGGAAGACTTTCGCAGTTTCGGAAAACTACGACCGCCATGGGACGGCCTGGAGCCGCTATTTGATTTGTCCGGGCTGCGGCAAGCGCCACGATCCCAAGAACCGGCTCTTGCAAGTTGGATATCACCGCGAGGGATACTGGCAGGTTGACGGCTGCTAGCGCGGGCGGCGGCCTGCGTTTTCGATTCCACTTGCCCGATTTGACATGCTGGATTTGACAAACCTGCTATACTTCGTGCCGCATTTGACTGTTCGCCAGCTCCGGTCCCGATTTTCAGGAAGGTGTCCCCGACCTGCCAGTCCGCCGCATCGAGCTTGCACTTCGACAGCTCAATGCAGGGGCAACGCGTGAAGAATATTTTCGTCGGGAACTTGAGCTTTAACACATCGGAAGATGAACTGCGGCAGCTGTTTGAGCCCTTCGGGCAAGTGGACCGGGTCAGCATCATGACCGACCGCGATACGGGACGCTCGCGCGGATTCGGCTTTGTGGAAATGGCCGTTAACGAAGATGGCGACAAGGCCATCACGGCGTTGAACGGATCGCAGGTGGGCGGACGGACGCTGAACGTGAACGAGGCACGTCCGAAAACCGAGCACGGCGGAGGCGGTGGACGTGATCGTGGAGGCCGAGGCGGAGATCGCGGCGGAGACCGTGGTGGCCGCGGCGGTGGCGGCGGAGGACGAGGTCGCTGGTAGAAGTTTTAGATTTCAGACGTCACGGAAGACAGTTCCCGCAACTGCGGGCGGACTTACGCCGTTGCGTGTTGGAACGTCTGCGCAATCCTCATTGAAGCTTCTCAACCCTCCCATGTAAACTTAACTATTGGGCGCCCGTAGCTCAGATGGATAGAGCGATTGCCTCCGGAGCAATAGGTCGGGAGTTCGAATCTCTCCGGGCGCACCATTTTTCAATTACTTAGCGGCTTCCCCCTCGCCGCCGCGTTCAGAAAGTGTTCAATTGGAGGCCGGGTCACTGCGTTCCTCCCTTGGTCGGCATCTCCGCGAGGTCCACTGCGGCCGTTGCCGGCTGCCCGGTCATCTGGTCGTACATGTCGTCGGTCATGGCGTTGACGCTCTCGGGAATCGACTTCACATAATTTTCCAACGTAGTGGAGGCACGCGTGTGCCTGAGCTGCATCTGAACGTCCTTCACTGTTCCCAAACCCTCACCCACCGCGCGGCTCGCATAGGTCCGGCGGAGGATCTGAAAATTCAGCTTGGGGAGTTGCAGCTTCTCGCGGATCGGCTCCAGGACGCGTGCCTCGAAATTCTCGTAATCCAGAAAACCGCCCTTGCTGTTGCCGAAGATGAAGTCGTCATCGGCGCCGCGCGCGGTGATGCGGCGATAGTCCTCCAGTTCGGCGGCCAACCGTTTGGGCAGCGGAACATAATCCTCGCTGGCCTCGGTCTTCGCCCAGGAGCGCAACTTGCTCTTATAGATCGTCTCCGTGACTTTCAGCGCATGCCGGCCGCTGGGCAATTTCTCAAAGCTGCGCCAGCGAAACGCGAACAGCTCGCCGGGGCGCACCGCCGTACCTGATCCCGTTTTGATGGCCAGCTTATCGCGCAGAGATTCCGCGGCATCGATCACGGCCTGGTACTCGGTCCACGCGAGGATGGTTTCATCGGGCTTGCGCGTCTTCGGCCGCTTCAACTTGCGCGCGGGGTCTTTTGCGAGAAAGTCCTGATCCACTGCCTCAGCGCAGATCGCTCTCACAGTCGTGTGAACGTGGAACACCATCGATCGGGAATAGTCGGTCGCCAGCTCGTTCAGCCATTTTTGCAGTTCGACGCCATCGAGATCACGCAGCTCCTTATCGCCGAATTTGGCGACGATCGCGCGCACGAAGCACGCGTTGGTCCTGCGTGTGGTAGGTCCCCAGTTCCCCTCTACCATGGGACGCCAGCGATGCTCGACAAACCAGCTCAACGGGACGCGATCGTCGTGGTGAGATCGGGTTGCCGCGTTCACCGGCGCCAGAATTTTGCTTAGCTCTTCCTTGGCTTTGAACTTTGCCATGTGGGCCTTCTCGCCCACCACGCGGGTGCGATGCCGACGCGACTCCTTCCCGGTTTCGGGATCGCGGCTGTATTCGTACCAGTTCGCCTGCCAGTTTCCCGCGTCGGTCAGTTCCACCCAGCCGTTCTGATGTCGAGCCCGCATCGGCAACTTCCTCCAGTTGCCGAATGTATTCGCATCGGGCGTGAAACTCAACGACATTGTTGTTGCCTGCAGCGCAGCCGTCGCCTTTTCGGGAACAGAGCGTTCACTTGCCATGCGGAGGACCTCCGGCCGGCTGCCAATGCTGATTGACGAAAGCCTCTACGTCGACGCGCCGGTAACGGAGCACTGCGCGCGCGCCGCCCAGCCGAACGCACGGGATGAGGGGGCGGCGCCGGGTGCTGTGATCTAAGACCCAAGCTCGACTCATACCCAAGAACGTTGCTACGTCGTCCGCGGACCAGAGCCGCGGCAACTCCTCCGGCGAGAACAGAGCTGGCTGTGTTCCGGCAACGCGGGTTTCAAAGCGACGCGCGAGTTCGGCCGTCGCATCGTCATGGCTGGGCTCTCCGCCGGATTGGAGTTCGCGAATCATGCTGTTCACTGCGGCGGCCGGTTTCCTATTCGCATTTTGGCGTCGAGGTAGGTGGTGACAAGGTGATCTATCCTCGCGTGAAGGTCGGAAGCGCTTTCATCGTCGGGGCACGAGACGAAACAAAGCACCACGCTGCGCGAGAAATCTGGATTCGGATGCGTGTAGAGGTGACTATCTCGCCCGGCGGGACCGCGCTTCCCCGCTGCGAAGACGCGCGAGATGAAGCGTTCCAGATCGTTGCGCATCACCTGCCTTACATCCTCGTGGTCATGGTCACGTCGCTCGTCACGTCGCTCGTAGGTAGTGATTTTCTTCATGGTTTGCGCCTCTGGCGCGATCTCCTTCGCTGCCTGCTGTTCATGGCTTTCATGCGATCAGAGAGCAATCCTCCTCAGGCTCCAAATTCCGCCTGGGATCGCCGTCGTAGATGAAATGGACCAAGTAGCCGAGCACGCCGATGCACTCCGGCTGAGGCGCTGCGAGCGCGCGGTTAGAGCACGATGCCAAGCGTAGGCAACAGGCCCACACGCCCTGATACGCGGCCTCCAGGTCATTGTCGTGAGCCACGATTCGGCGGTGCAGGTCTTCGTGGAACAGAATCAGCATCAGGCTGAAGTGACAAGCTGCCGGAGTGATCCCTCTGGTCGCGCACGTAAGTGGAGAGGAACGCTCTCCCAAGCACATAGATCCAGCGATCGCGCGACAGCCCCTCGTATTTGCGAAGGAGCTGGCCGCAGGCGTCGCGCGCGTTTGTTTCTCCTGATCGGTGAGGTTGTGAACGTCGTGGTGAAAAAGATCCATGAAGCGCTCGAACTCACAGGCTTTCTCGGGTGATCGGTGATTCTCTTGTCGGCTCAAACTGGAATCCTCCCCTTTATCGCGTCGCTTGCCGATCCTCTGCGCTCACCCTATGTGACGTGGTTTGAACAGCAGCCGCGCTTCGTCGTACACCACGGCCACGGGTTTCGTCGGCCCTTCCCGCGCCTTGCCGACGATGACCAAATCCTCGCGGGTGAATTCACCGGCCTCGTCGACCGGCCGATACAGCAGCAGCACGACGTGCGCATTGGCTTCCAGATCTCCGGATTCCTTCAAGTCCATCATGTCGGGCACGCGGTTCAGATCGCCGCCCCTGGACAACTGCGAGAGCGCCAGCACGCATAGCTGCTCGTTTTTCGCTAGTTGCGCCAGCCCCAGCGCAATGTTCGTCACCTGCTCGCGGACGTCTCGGCCGGGCGCGTCGAGCAGCCGCAGGTAATCCACCACCACCATGCGAATGCCGAATTGTTTCTTGTAGAGACACGCCCGCGCCCGCAGATCGCGCAGCGCGAGCGGCGTGGTTTGGTCCACGAACAGCGGGAGCGTGGACAATTGCGCGCCGGCCTCCATGACCTGGCGCCACTTCTCATCGCCCAGGAGTTTGGGATCACGAGCGCCGAACGCTTCTGCCGGCGAGTACATGGCGAGCATGCGCCGCACGACCTGCTCCTTCGTCATTTCCAGCGTGAAGTCCACGGTGGGCACGCCTTCGCGCACGGCGTTAACGGCAAATTGAATTCCGAATGACGTCTTGCCGCGTCCCGGATCGCCCCCAGTGATCCAGAGTTCGCCCTCGCGCATGCCGCCCAGCGCCTTATCGAGATCGCGCACCCCGGTGGGCACGCCGATGAATTCAGTTGTTCTCTCACGCTCGCGCTGCATGTCATTGAGCACTCGCGGCATGATGTCTTTGAGCGGAAGCGCCTGGCTGCGCGGCTTGCCCGCGATCCGCGCCAGGGTGTCCTCCACATTCGCCATGATGGAAAGAGCCGTTTCGCCACCCTCCGAGATGCGGACCAGCGTCGCCTCGCAGAGATGTGCCATGCGGCGCAGCGCAGCCCTGTCCCTGACGATCTCGATATAGTGCGTGATCGAAGGCCGCAGCGGCAGGCCGTACGTGAGCGAAGAGATGTAACCCACATCGCCCACGGCCTGTAACTCTCTGTGGCTGGCGAGTTCATCGATCAGTGTGATCTCGTCCACGGGCCGGTTGCTTTCGAGCAAGCCGACCATGCGGGCGAAGATGCGGCGGTGAGCATCCACGGAGAAGTCGTCCGGCCGGAGGGCTTCCACCGTTTCCAGGAAACGGTCGTTATCGAGCAAGATCGCGCCGAGCACGGACTTTTCGGCATCGAGGTTGGCGGGCATCAATGAATCCATGGCGCTCAACTCCATTTCGAGCGTTGACCTGTTCGAGTCACTGGCTCACCGCCTGCGGCAGCTTCTTCGCGCGGGCCTCGAGACCCTCCCTCGTGCGCTGGTTTCTGGCCTCTTCCGGGCTGAGTTTTCGGTAGGGATCACGCCAACCCGCATCTTGAAGCCAAAACCCATCAACGCGACCGCCCGCGGCCACGGTCTTCCGTGCGCCGGCGACGATGCACTGGAACGCCTCTTCGGATGTCCTGCCGATCCCCTCGCAGTCGAGTGCAGCGAGGGCCAAGCTCTTGTTGTAGTCGGTCACCGGGAGCCGGATGGCATCGAGCAGTTTCCGGGCGACCGTAAGGGGGGCGGCACTCCCCTCTTGCTTTACTTCTACTTCTTCTTTCCTTATTACGTCGTTTTCAACGCTCGGAGCGAGCGGTGATCCGCTCCCAGCGAGCGGTGATTCGCTCCCAGCGAGCGGTGATCTGCTCCCGGCGAGCGGTATTCTTCGAAGGAGGGGCCGCGCGATCTCAAAGACACTTTGCCTGCTTTTGTTACCCCTGACCAGCTCCCTGATTTCGCCCATTTGCTGCAGCGTCTTCAGCTCTCGTCTCACCGTGGATTGGCCGAGTTCGGTACTCTCAGCGATCTCCTCCACGTAGAACTGGATGCGCCCGTTCCGGGAGTCGTGGCGATGACCCAGGGCGTCGAGGACGTGTTTCGTCGTCGGGCGCCCGCCAAGGCGTACGAGATCGACGTGCTCCGTTCCCTGCCAGCTCATGCGCGCCTCCCCTCCCTCATCCGAATCGGAATCGGGGGGATGGCTGCATTTCGCCTTGGCCGGCGTCCAAGGTGGCGAATCCAGCCCGACCATTGATCAGTGCTAGTGAACTGCGGGCTCGATTCCCAGCGGTGCAGCGCTTGGCGTTCCTCGTCCGACAGTTGCTCAAAATAGCAGGGAACGAGCTTTTGATCCCAGTCGAAGATTGCTTTGGCGAGTCGATTCATGCCGCTGCGCGGACCTCGGTTCCGCTCAACTTTCTGAACTCTGCGAGGTTCTCACGCATAGCGGCGATCAGCGCCTTGTCGATGGCCGCCTTCTCGTCTGCGGTGGGCTGGACGTGGCAGTTCTCCAAGAGCGAGATCCGGCTGCGCTCGATCCCTGTCGCGTCGGCTAACCAAAACTGGCCGCGGCCGACCATGGTGCGGAGTTTCTTCAGGTGTTTCAAGTGATCCTCCTTCCTTGTCGAACAAAGTTGTTAGTGACGGTGTACATGGCCGGGGCGCAGCTTCGCAAACGCCGGAACGTGAGCAGATGTGGGGTCTTTTTGGATCACCTACTCAAGGCTGAAAAAAAGGCGTGACAAAGTTGTTGAAAAACTGTGGAAGGTCCGGAAATGAGCCGCGTGGAGCGATGGGTGCCTCTCCTCGCACCTGGGTAACTAGCGAGGCAGGGCGCCGGGTGTTGTATCCTGAGGGCACAAAAAACAGGAAGAAACCTGAGTCGGCCGACTCGGGGGACTATTGCTCCCGTCCCCTGCTTCTTCCAACTGCTCCACGTCCCCCAATTCCTTCCGCTGCTCCACGTCCCCCCGCTTCTTCCAGCGCTGGAGGTTTGCAATCGTGGGCCTCGTGATAGTGGACCTGGTCGCAGCCGGGTTGACCGTGCGGGAACGCGCGATCGCCGAGCTTATCCTCGAGGCCAGAAGCAACCTCGACATCGCGCAAGCGCTGGGGATCTCCGAGGACCTGGTGAAAGGCAGTTTAAGACGACTCTGCCGCCGGGCGCTGATCGACGATCCCAGCCGAGTCCAGCTCGCGCTCATGCTGCTGGGGATTCCGCGGCGTGCTGAAAAAAACCACCTCCGTGTTCGCCGCGAGGTGCTGCGGGGTTTTCGCCGACCTGGTCGACCGAGACTGTCTGCCGCGGAATCGTGATCCGCAATCGCGCGGGGAAAACCCACCTGCTGGCTTCTGAGTTAACCCACCAACCGGCTTTTCCAGAAGTCACTTGCTGTCACAGCGGATCAGTCGTTACGATGCGTGCATCCGATGCACTGCACCGCCTGTAAACATTCGCCCGCGTGCCCCGCTTCCACCACGAACGCGGAGGGTCGGGCGGTGTGTATCTTCCACGCGGATCTGCAAAATTGTCCCGTCGAGCTCCGGCTGCTCGCGCAGATACGCAGCCCGCACCATTCCGCCAAGAGATTTGCCGTCGCCCACTTGCTTGGGGGGCAGAGGATCGAGACGATCCCGAGGAATGAAGTTGAAGTCGCGGCGCCGAAGACCAACGGCCGCGATCCCACGCCCACGCATAGCAATGGCAACGGAAAGCACGATGGGCGGCGGAGGCATCAAGAAATGCTGGCGCTGCGCGTAGCAGCGGCGGCGCCGGCGGCTCATCGGTCGCACGCGCGCGCGGAAAAGCCACCCGCTGGGTTAACTCAAAAGCCAGCGCTGGCTTCCCGATCGCTGGGAGCGGCCGCGGCTAGGGACTCAGTGCCCACTGCCCCGAAGAACTCAGTGCAAGTCACGACGTTAGAACTGGAGGATCCGAAAATGTCGACCAGCACGCCCACCACATCTGCCCCTCCAACGCCGGCCGCGCGCCTTTGCCAGCACCAGCATCCGAAGTGCACGCGCGAGCTGAGCGCCGCCAACCGGAGCGGCTACTGTGTCGCTCATCGCGACCTGCACCGCTCCCACCGAAAAAACAGCAGCAACGGCCACAACAGAGGGCATCATGCCGCAAAGCCCAATGGGGCGGGAAAGTCCAACGGCAAGAGCAACGGCCACGAAGATCGGCTGATCGCGCAGAGGGTGAAGGCGCTGCTCAGCGCGGTTGAGTTGCCGCTCGATTGTGTGTTGGAGATCATCCCTGACGAAGACAAGAAAGTCTTCGTGGAAAATTGGCTTCTCGCTCGCGAGGGCGCGGCGTAGAAAAAAACAAAGGCCCGATTCGCGGTCGGGCCGGAATGGAACCAAATGCTAGAGAAGATTTTACTCGGGGTCGGACTTCTGTCAAATCTCGCCACACTTGCGGGCATCTGGATTGCCTACATCGCAGCTCCCGCGAGCGTTCAGCCGCACATTGCCAAGGTGCTGCTGATCTCTGGCGCTGTCGTTTCAATTGCGATCTACCTTTTCATCGGCGGCCTGCTGCTGCGCTCTCGAAGCCCGGACGTTTCCAGCAACAAGTCATCTGACGGGCGGGATGGGAAGTCGGAATCTTCGCACCCGAACCTGGACGCGCTGGCCCGCAAACACGGCATTTACATAGGCTCCGGCGGGATCGCCGCGGAGGTCATCGACGACACTTTGACCGTCCGCCTAACGATCTTCACGTCCACCAGCATTGAACTGCGTTATATACGCGCTTCCCTTTTCACTGGCTTGGCTGGGTTGGATATCCCGCTCGAAAGCGCTGAGCCTCATCGACTTCTGCCGTGGACGGAATTCGAGAAAATTTT
Source organism: uncultured Acidobacteriaceae bacterium (assembly GCA_963702775.1). Classification (GTDB taxonomy): domain Bacteria; phylum Acidobacteriota; class Terriglobia; order Terriglobales; family Acidobacteriaceae; genus Sulfotelmatobacter. The sequence goes on along the minus strand of CAVPDX010000004.1, from coordinate 730,425 downwards.
CAAGAGGACTCTCACGCCGGAAGAGACCGGGAGAGTTCGCGAGTGGGCGGACACAGTCGCTATCAACGGGAAAGCCAAGTTTGAGGATCACATCGAGAAGGAGTTTTCCATCCGATCAGCCCTTTTCCGGCGCGCCCGGCCCGTCTAGCGTGCGACGAATCGGCGCAGGAAAAAACTCAGGCGCCCGGTAGTGCCGGCGAGTCGCTCTGCACGCGCTCACCAGCGAACCTCCGAGCGCCTGATCCTTTGGGCAGAGCAGAGATCAGGCTCCCGCCAAAAGGTCCGTCACTGAATTATGCCGGATCCCCTTCCGGAAACAGCGAGCCACTCGGAACGCGCCCTGGCCACGCGAGCATCCTCCAGCGTCCCCTTGATCGAAGCGAGCGCATCACCAACTTGCTTCTCGATCCGGGTCCGCAGCAGCTCCGCTGTCTGCGTCTCGGTTTCGGCCCGCATCTTGCAGCCTTCGCCGCGCGCGGGAGCGTCCACCAGTTTGGGCCCGTGCTCGGAGGCAGCAATCCTCATGGCTTCCATCTCGTCATAGCCGTCGCGGAGCAACTCAAAGAATCGCGCTCCCTTCCGCGTGACGCGCACGGGCACTTTGCCGTCAATGGAAAAAACCGTCACGGGCCGTCCCCACCCCGCGTGCTTTCAAACCCACGTCGCGCCCTCGGAGGCGCGCGGAGTGAAGTTCGTCTCCATGCTGCTGTTGATTGGCACCAGATAGCCGCCGCCCAACGTGACAGGCTGCCGCGCCGTCTCTTTTGCGCGTTCCGCCATGATGCGGCGGCGCCCTTCCTCGACATCGCCGCCGCCCCGCGCGGCCAGCTCATCCAGGCGCCAGGCGCGCAACTCGCGATCGTTGCGGGCGAGGATTCGGCGGTGCTGCAAATCCTCGCTAGGCTCAGGAACGGCGCGCGCGCGCATGTTGGCGAGTTGCTGAGCGTGGAGCGCGAGCGTCTCGGCACGGTGCTCCGCCAACTGCATGTCGTGAAGCTCTAAGGTGCGTAGGTGCGATCGGCGTCGTCGTTCGTCATCATCACCAGGCGCGTAGCGCGCCGCGATCTGGGCGACGCGTGCCGGCGGATGAAAGAATTTCGCAACTATGGGATTGCGCAGGGCCGCGGCGACGGCGGCGTCATCACCCTCGGGGGTGATCACTTTTTCGGCGAAGCCGTTGTCGACGGTTTCGCCGGCCGTCCACCAGGTCTCCGCATCCATCAGCGCGCCAATCTGCTCGATCGATTTCCCCGTGTGCCTTCTGTAGGCAGTGATCATGCTGGTTTTCACCTTGTCCATGGTGTCGGCCATCTTCCGCATGTCGTTTGAGTCGCCGCCGATCACAGTGGAGGGGTTGTGGATCATCATCATGGCGTTGCTGCCCATGGAGATCTCGGAAGCAGCCATGATGATCACGCTGGCGATCGAGGCGGCGAGGCCGTCGACCTGAGCTGTGACGGTGGCGCCGTGGGAGAGCAGTGTATTAAATATGGCCAGTCCGTCGAACACGTTTCCGCCTGGCGAGTTCACCCTCAGGCGAATTTTGGAGACGGTGCCGGCGGCCTTCAAATCCTCGGCAAACTGTTTGGCGGTGATCCCGCCGCCACTCCAGAAATCCTCGCCGATAACTTCATAGAGCAAGATCTCAAGCTCTCCGCCGGCTTTCGCTGTCATGGTCCAAAACTTGTTCTTCATCGGGTGCTCCTCCTTCGGAGAGCTGTGTCAGGCCGCCGTTTGCCCGTTGGGAAAAACGAACGCGACCTGACGAGTTTGGGATCGAGTCTCAGTTCCAGTCGGCGTGCTCTCCCCGGACCAATGCCGGAGAATTCGCGTCACCGGTGCTTCGCCGGCGGCGTGGTGAGCGCCGAAAGCTCGGCCCGACCGAACGGGCACGCCAGCCAGCTCGCGATTTCGCTTCGACGATGCACCGGGCCCAGAAGCGCGAACTCGTCTGAGACAGAAGCCGCTGTTACTAGGATGCACCATGCGGGACCGCAAGGCGCTAATTACTTTCGTGGGGTAGGGACGCGGAGGAGCGCCGCGCCCCGTGCTAGATGGGTTTTTTTCTTAGGCTGCTTCCTGGCGCAGCTCGCGATCGAGCACGGACAGGTTCCGCGGCATGCTGTATTCCGTGATGCAGCCAATTGCTTCCGGTCCCACGCCCTCGTGATAGATCAACGTCACTCGGTCCGCCGCGGCCGCGGGCGTGGCGGGTTCAAATCTGGGAGTGCCGTTTAGCAGGGTTCGGAGAATGGAGCGAGTGCGGTCCTGCAAAACGGCGAAGTCATCTCCCACCAGCGTGCACTCCAGCGGTTTCGGCGAGGGCAGGAAAATTACTGCCCGGAAGTTTTTCACGATCTTGGTGTCCACAAACAGACCTCCACATTGAGATTGGAGCTTGGCTCCGGTCCGGTTGTACACCATCGTGACGAATTCCCGAAATGCGCGCCCGTGGGAGACGATTTGCGCGAGATCGTCGGACTTGCTTGACCCCTCCAGCGCCGGCGTCCGGCCCATCTGCCAGCGTCCCGGCGGGCAAGGGCTGGCTGGGCGGCTATCCGGACAACGGGGCGTCGGGTCTTGCCGATGAGCGTGCGTTGCACGACGACATCATGGCCGGGACGCTCCAGTGAGCACTTTACTTCGCGAACGACAGGACAATTTCTCGACGCATCCGCGCCTCGATCGCTCCGCCGGTGTGCCCGGCCGATGGTGGAGGCATGTAGCGCCGATTCGCCGGCAAAATGCGGATCCGCCGTTCTGTCATCGACAATCCTGCCAACTCCGCGAGCTTGGTCACGATCAGCGACGTGCGAATGTACGTCCCGCGCAATGTGTTTTCTCCGACGACGTAGACGGCTTTCCCACTGCGAGCGAGGACGCGCCCGACTTCGGAGATCGCGGTCCGCATGTCGTGGATATACTTGCCGAGAATCCGCTCGTGCCGTTTTTCGAGCTTCGGACGAAGGTGTAGAGCGTCAACGATGCTCCTGATCTCCCGATCGTCATCGATCGGAGATTCCGAAGCCGATTCCGTTCCAACGCTTTCGCTCCGAACCTGTCGCAGATCGCCGACGTTGTGACCCATCCACACGAGCGAGAATTTGCTGCAACGAACATAGTCGATCGCATTCAGATACGGCGGCGAAGTCAGAACTAGGTCGATCGATTGATCGGGCAATTTCAGTTCACGAGCGTCTCCCAACTTGATGTTCGGCTCGGGACCGCGATCTCGCTTTCGCTTGTCGATCACGTTTGCAATCACACGCTCAACGGCGTCCAAGAACTTGTTGAACGGCTTCTCGGGAGCGGTCTCGAATACGCGATGAGGACGACTGTGCGAGAGATCCATCGCGCGCGAGGCGCCGGATTGTTTACTGATGATGAGCCGCGAGAAGGCACACCACAACGCGTCTCGCGTGATATCGCAACGGATGGAATTAATTTTCGACGACAGAGCCGCAAGTTGCCGGCGCGCGTACCCATCGAACCAATACCGCAAGAAATCGCACGTCTCCTCGTCGGCGCCGGCCGGAAAAGCGTCTCCAACCGTCATGTTTCTAAAATCGCTCCTCGCGTCGTCAAGCAACCGATGTGCGCGATCGCGGATCCGATCGAGATCGTGAGCTGTCGTCCAAACTTTGGAAATCAGGACCGCGAGAGGATCGACATCAAAACCGATACCTGAGTGACCCTGCGCGCGCGCGACCGCTAGAACCGTTCCCGATCCAACCATCGGGTCTAATACGCGGGATTTGTCGATATCGGACATCACGCGCAATGCGATTCCCGGGGCCATGCGCGCAGGGAAGGGATGCACGGGCTCTCGGCCGAGAGCATCATAGATCGTTTTTTGCTGAAACTTCCTCATGCTCACTTCGATGTGTCTTCCAACTCGTGAGTCGCGGCATCGATCTCCGCGAGAACATTCGCGGGGCTCTGATCCAGCTCCACGGCTTCCGATGTCGCCGACATCGTTCCGTTCGACATCTGCGCCATCGTTTTGCAGAGATCGGCGAGCTTCTCATCTGTGTCGTAGTGGATCGTCGGAGTCAGGTTCGAGAGCGCGACGCGCAAGCCGGCGAATTTCACAGCGTTCTTACGGAACTTTTTCTGCTGATCGGCGATCGTGTCGATGATCCGTTTGTACGGAGGTTTTTTGACCTGGGTCACTCTGAGTTTTCTCCACCCAGGCGTGCGCTTCCGAGGGAAGCTTGCACTGAAAGAGCTCTCTCAATTTCAAGAGCCCAAGCTGTTTCAGTGGCCGCAATCGAACCAGCTCAGCAAGATCATCGATCGTCATCAGAGTGATCGTTTTCGGATCACCCAAAGCGGCAGTTTTTTCACGGTCGTCGTTGATGTCCTCGGCCAAGGCGGAGGTTTCCTTCGCGGGAAAATCGCGGCCAACCACGATCGCGTGGTTGCACTCTTCCTGTTTCCTGTGACGAATGACGGCGGCGATATCGACGGTCGACGCCGCCACTTTTCCCGCGTCTGCTCTCTTGCTCTTTGCTTCGAGGCTCACGCTGTAGTGCCGAGGGTTTCCTTTGCTGTCCGCGGAAACGAACGCAGCCGCGACGCCGTCCGCTTTTCCTTTCCCGCCGATCGGTTTGCAGTCGCAACCCAGGCTGGTAAAGGCCGCGCACAGTTTTTGCTCCAGCATGTCGGGATTGTTTCTGGCTTCCTGGAGCGACCTCGCGACTGCCATCGGGCTCTGTCGTCCCGACTCGTTCGCCAGCGTCCGAAGGAGCTGATCTCTCGCCGTCAGAAACTCGTCGATCTGCTCGGAGCGGACCCCGATGCTGTGCATGTGAGCTTCCATGAGGATTTCGGCCATCACTAAGAGCTCCAACGGCTGCCTCGCGCTCTTGTTTGTAAAATCTTCGTGGAACGTGATGACGAACGGGTGCCAGCCGTTGAGCTGAATCACGCCGGTCTGCGTATCGAACTTGGCGAGCCCGGACTCCGCGGATTCGTTGTTGTCGATCGCCAGTCCGGTGACGAACTGCGCCGCATCTTTGGCGCGCTCCTCCAGGTTCTCGAGAAAGGCTTCTCGCTCACCCTCGGACTTCTTTTCGGGAACGATCAGAAATCGAGCCTTGCTCTTGCCCTCGAGGACTGCACGCGTCAACTCGACGATCGGAAGTCGAGAGAGGCTCGCCGGCGTCGCGGCCAGCTTCCTGATGAGCTTGTCCCCGGGGGCTTCCTCCGCGTCGTGCTTGTCTATGAACGGACGAACGTAGTTGAAGATGGCGCGAAGAACGTTTTTCGCAGTCTCGTATGGCACGCCTTCGCGGATCGTTTCGCGGTTTGCCCGGAGCTCCTGATCGAGACTGTCGATGTTGATGACGAGACGAAATCGTCCGAACGTGCCGTGCCGGAGTTCGTTGGGATCGATCCCAAAATGCCCGTCGTCGACATTGATGAGCCGGCCCAGGATGTAGACGAAGAAGCCGTAGCTCCGGCCAATCTCGTCGGACTTGCCGGCGAGGAGATCCTTGTAGGCCTCGGCGTAACCAGTCACGCGACCTAGTTGCGGCACATCGAGCCCGAAGCGTTTCTCGTCCGTTGCGGGAAGGTCCTTGTCTTCGCTCGGAACGGTGTCTTTTGGAGCAGGTCTCGAAAGCTCGGTGATGTCCTTTCCGAGAATCCACCTTCCGATCCGACTCTTCGCCAGTTTGCTGGCGGCGAGTTTTTTGCCGTTGTACCAAATCGAGAAATCGTCGCGCAGAGGGAGGGCGGTCCGAAGAACCCATTCGAGCACTCCCGGCCGAATCTCGTGAACTTTTTCCTTGAGGTCCGACATGATCGCGACGGTCCAGGTCGGAGCTGCTCCCTTCCCGAAGAGCACCATCCCGCTAGCTTTGAACGCTTTTGTCTTCGTCCACGGAGAAACGGCTTCCTGAGCCTCGGCCTCAGTCAGCTCCCGAAGCGCGATCGTGATCGGCACCTTGGGTTCGACTTCCTTCTCCACGCGGCGATCAATCGCGTTGAAGTTCATGGACGTGGAATAGTATTTGCCGTCGTGCTTGCTGATGTGAGTGAGTCTTTCGGAGAGGACGTAGGTTGCGAGCTTGCCGATGCCAAACTGACCTATCTGCTGTCGACCCCGTGGAAGCTCGCCGAGACGCCGCTTGTTGCTGATTCCGATCAGCCAGTGCTGCTTGAGCCCCTCGGCTCCCATTCCGATGCCGTCATCGATCACAACGATCGACGCGTCCTGCTCGTGCAGGTCTGTTGAGAGAAGAACCTGGACGGTGCGCGCTCCGGCATCGAATGAGTTCGCGACCAACTCCTCGACCGCTTTGTTCGGGCTCGCGTACAAACCCTCGGAGAAGAGCTCGACAATCCGGTAGCTGAGACGCACGTCGATCTTGTCCGTCTGCTTTCCGATTGTTACGAAAGTCGGTTCGTTCGCCATTTTCTACGGCTTTCCTGCTGTCTTGCGCGCCTTGGCCGCGGCCTTCGATGCTTTCAGAGCGATCGCGCGCTGCTCTTTCTTCGTCAACGCTTTCGCTCTCGCGGTCCCGCCCTTGCTCCCGATGCTCGCGAAGTACTTCGACAACTCGGCCCGGTTCATGGGCTGATAGACTACCATAGCGGCTATGGACCGGGATGCAATAACGAATCTTGTCCTGAAAGAGTTACACGGGTGCCTTTGGCACACCACGCCGCCGGACCGCTTCGCGCGAATCCTAGAGCTGGGCGCGATCCTTCCGATCCATCCAGACAACTCGAACCCGGATGGCTGGAAAACGCTGAGCGGAGAGCCCTATCGCTCGTACGCTCACACACTCGGCGCGGTGAGTCTCTTCGACTTTGAGCAGTTTGATCCAGAGGTCTATCGGCAAAAATGCCCGCTCAGCTCCTGGGATGAGTACGTCCCGTTCAGGGAAAAGTGGGGATCCGCTGTCTGGATCGAGATTGATCGCGAGAAGGTGGCTCCTCAATTGATCTCCGCGGCCGAGTTGCTGAAACGAAACCACGCGGAGGGAGCTCAAAGGTACTCGATCATGCCTTACATCGAAGCGGCGCACGTCGGACCACTGCCACGATCCGCGTTCGCGAGAGCCTTCGTTGTCGACGACAATGGAATCCGCGAACTCGGAGTGTGACGAGTTTTGCGTCCATCCCCCATTCGCCGCTCGAAGAAATGCGCGACGTGTGATGTGCGCGGCGCCTGGTTTCGGGGTGTCCTGCGCGGTCTGCATCGAGAGGGCGAGCCGAAAACGGGACGGGATCACCGAATATCTTTCTACGGCCAGCGAGATTTGCTTGACCGTGCCGGTGCCGGCGGAGTAGAGATCGCACAGAACACCGGAGCCCACGTGGAACGCTGCGGCGATGAAGTCGAAGTCTTCGTCCGCGTGATGCAGCATCGTGAGGCCCACTTTCGTGATGCCGATATTTCGGCAGCGTGCCGAGGCTTCGGCACTTCCCAAAAAAGGAGGATCACCTTGATTCTCGGTGAAAATCTTTGCGTAGGAGCCACTGAGAGCGCACTTCGGGCCTTCGCGTGACCTCCGGCATTACCTGAATCGCCGCGCGCGCGGTGATCGCGCCTTCGCTTTCATCATCTACCTTGATTCCCGCCAATGAGATCATGAACCTCGCGCCAAAATGACCCAACGAGATCGCGAGATCGGCCTTCCCGGAGAAAAATCTTTTGCTGCGGTGGTGTGTACGTCAGAGCAGGCCGGTCGCAGCGCGGCGTCGCCAGACATTGCGACCCCCTACCCCCATGTGCATGATTCTACGGTGCTTAAACTGCGATGGCCCTCGTAAATCCCGCCCGTCGTTTCTCTCCGAAGGTCCGCATGCCCGCCCTTTTGCCCACGATCTGCAGGCGATTTGCGGGCAAAAAGTACTAGCTTTTTAGCACCGTGCCGCGACACAACGTTGGCGCGGTTCCGAGCAGCAAAAACCACGGAGGGAATTTTCAGGCAAATTTCCGACATCCGCGGACCGGTTTCGCTTCCACAGTCTGAGTCATGCTATAGGGTCTAGCCAATATGGGAGGGAAGGGCAACGGCACTGCTTACTCGACTCTCGCGGTCGCGCGCATGGTCGGCGTTCACCGCGCCACTCTTCTGCGATGGCTTCAAAGCGGCCAGCTCCCGGAACCGCGTCACGTCAGAGCCGTCGGCCAGGACATCCGAGTCTGGACCGCGCGCGATGTGGAACGCGCCCGGCGACTGAAAGAGGCCCACGGCCACGCCGCGCTCGAAGTGAAAACCAGCCGGCTCCTGAAAGCGGACGAACATCGCCGCCGGCGAAAGCGCGCGGCGCGATGAAGATCCGTCAACCCCGACCCGGCGCTGTTTGAGTTGCGGCGGGATCCGGTATGGCAAAAGTGGGACGTTCTTGCGTTTCCCCGCTTCACCCCGCTGCACCATGAACGGTGCACTTCCTCCGTACCGCTATTCGGGGGTCATAGTTCGACGCCTCGACCCTCCAGGATGCCCCGCATTTCGATTCTGGAGGCCGCTGGTGGCGTTGGGCACCAGGTGTCGGAGGTTTCCCCCGCCGCGTTCAGAATGCGTTCAATTGGAAGCGATAGTGCCGCAAAAATGGGGTCTAGAGCGGATGTAAACCGTTGATTCTACGTAGACCGATGGGTTCCAGATTGCCTCCGGAGCAATAGGTCGGGAGTTCGAATCTCTCCGGGCGCACCATTCACTGCCGATCCTTCGCCTGAACAACCCCAGGCTCAGGATTTCGGCTGCGGGCTCACGCCCGCAACACGCCTCAAGTTCGAATCTCTCCGGCCGCACCAGATATCCTCATTTCCCTTCACAGCGCGGCCAGGCGGCGTTGTATGAATATGAAGTAGAGCGCGAGAAGAATAAGTACGAAGCCATTCACACCGAGCACCACGGGCGCGGTGAAAATGGGGACCAGCCATCCCGACAATAGATTTCCCATGGGCATGCCGCCGCGGAAGGCGAGGTTGTAGACGCTCATCACGCGGCCGCGCATTTCATTCGTGGTAATCAACTGCACCAGAGAATTCACCGTGGCGAAAACCGCCATCATCGAGGCGCCCACCAGAACCAGGAGGGCGCCGCTCACCGGAAGCGATTTCGAAAGAGCAAATCCTGAAATCCCCGCTCCCAAAAAAATCAGCGCCCCGAGAGCGACCAGCCCTTTCCTCTTCATGTTGCCCGCTCCGGCAATGGTCAGCGAACCGACAATCGAGCCCAGACCCATAAGCGCCAGCAAATTACCGTAGGTTTCCGGACCGCGATGGAAGATGTCCTTCACAAAGACAGGAAAGTAGGTGCGCATGGGCATACCCAGTGCGGTCATGCAGAAGGCCAGCACAATCAGCGCTTCCATGGAAACCTGCTTGCGGGCAAAATGGATTCCCTGTTTCAAGCTGGTGATCATCGACTCGGTTGTCTTTACCGGCAGAAAACGCGTGCTGATGATGGAGAGCGAAATGATGGGCGCCAGGAAGGAAACGGCGTTAAGCCCGAAGCACCACTTCTCCCCCAGCTTGGCTAAGGCCTGCCCAGCGAGTGCCGGCCCCACCATCACCGCAACATTGAACTGTATGGAATTCAGTGCGATGGCATTCGGCATGTCTTCTCTCTCGACCAGCGTTGGAATCAGCGCCTGGTAAGCGGGGCCGCCGAAGGCCTGGGCAAAACCCGAAATAAAGGAAAGAGAGAGAATATGCCAGACCTGCACGAAGCCGGTGGCCACCAGAATAGTAAGCAGACCAGCGCTGAACATTTGCACGTACTGGGAGCCGAGCAGAATCTTGCGGCGCTCTACGCGATCGGCAACGACGCCGCCGATCAGCGAGAACAGAAAGATGGGGATGCCGCCGAGAAACTGATCGAGCGCCAGCAAGAATGCGGAGTGGCTGAGCCGGTAGATTAGCCAGCCCTGCGCCACGATCTGCATCCAGGTGCCGATGCTCGACGTGCACGCGCCGAACCACATCAGGCGAAAATCGCGGTATTTAAAGGCTTTAAAGACCCGGCCAATCAACTGGGCGTCTCCCCGGTTTCCGCAAAAGCGTAACATGGAGTTTGCGCGCGGCCAGTATCATCGGGGCCTTGCGTTACCATGGCCCGGACTGGTGTCTTTATTCCCATTCTGCGTTTCCCTGAATCATGATGTAATTGTAAAAGACGCGCATTGATTCCCCCAGAGGCTTGCGGCAAACAGGAGCAGATCATGAGACGTAGCAGGCGGTCGAAAGTCATCAGCGGCGGGCTGCTGGTGGCGTCGTTTCTTGGGGGATCTGCATCTGTCTTCGCCGCAGACGAGACGGCGAATGCCCCGGTGAGCGCGGCGTCCGCCAGTTCGAGCCTCTACGTGAAAGTACAACTCAACCGCCCGTTGAGGCTTTCAAAGTTGAAGCCGGGGGATGTGGTTGAGGGAAGCCTGGCGCGGGATGTTTATTCTTCGGACCGCGAATTGTTCGCGACAGGCAGTGATGTGCGTCTGGCGGTGGATCACATGGAGAAAAGACGAAGGCCGCCGAACGATCATTGGCCATGGGTCGTGAAGGCTTTTACCCCGCGACATGAGCAATATCCGATCTTTAAGACGGCCACCGTTTCCGGGGCAGGCGGTGACAGCGCGCTGCAAGTTTCGTTGATTTCCATCAGCCGGAAGCGCGAAGTACATGCGCACGCCAAGAAGAAGAAGCTGGGGCAGCAAGGCGATGAGACCGCCGCAGTCGAAGTGAGCAAGTCTGGCGGCTTATATGGATCGACAAAGCTGGCAGCGCCGATGATGGTTCTGGAGGCCTTCGGCGTGGAAGATGTGAAATCGCCTTCCGCAAACGCCGACGCATCATCCTCAGCGCCTGATTTGTCCGGCCTGGAAACTCTTCCGGCTGGCACGGCATGCAAGATCCTTCTTCTAGGCGATGTCAGCGCATCGAAGAGCAAGCCGGGCGATCCAGTGCAGGCGCGTTTGCTCGAGCCGGTGTTCTTGAATTCGCGCGTCGCGTTACCGGCAGGAACGCTGTTTGAGGGTAAAGTAATCAAGAGGACTCCGCCACGCTGGGGTAGCCGCGCGGGATCGTTATCGCTGACGTTCACGGGGTTGACGCTGCCGGGCGGGAATGTCATGCCCATCGCTGCCTCACTGGCGGGAGCGGAATTGGATCGGAGGTCGCATACGAGGATTGACTCCGAAGGCCAGCTTCGCGGCGAACGTCCGGGCGTGGCGTGGATGGCGATTAACATCGGCGTGACTGCCGGCCTCGCCAAAGAAGTGGATGACACGACGCAATTGATCATCGAGGCCATCGTATCGAGCGCGACCGACGCCTCCACGGCGGGTGTGGCCCGTATCGTGTCGAGTTGCGTCTCCGGCGTATTCATGGTGTCGCGTCGCGGACGCGATGTAGTGCTGCCTCGCTTCACCGAGATGGATATTGCGCTGGATCGTCCGCTATCCGTGACGAAGAGTATCGTATCGACGGCTTCGGCGGCACTCGTGCATGGCGACTAATGCGTGACGCGTGATCCAATCTGAGTATCTCAAGGAAGCGAGCCAAACGCGCCTTCGGTCGCTTTCGCTCTCTCAGGGCAGGCTCCGTGGAACCGCGCGGCTTGCTCAGGATGACCTCGACTAATCTCAACATGAACTACGACGCTATCCTGGTGGTTTCTTTTGGTGGGCCGGAATCGAAGGAAGAGGTGATTCCCTTCCTTGAAAATGTGTTGCGCGGACGGAACATTCCGCGCGAACGCATGCTGGTTGTCGCCGAGCACTATTACCACTTCGAAGGCAAGAGCCCAATCAACCAGCAGACCCGCGAGCTGATCGCAGCGTTGCGGGCGGAGTTGGAGCGGAATGGACCTAAGTTGCCAATCTATTGGGGGAACCGCAACTGGCATCCGTTTCTAGCTGAGACACTGGGAAAGATGCAGCAGGATGGCATTCGGCGGGCGCTGGCCTTCGTCACTTCGGCCTACAGTTCGTACTCGGGCTGCCGGCAGTATCGCGAGGACATTGCGCGGGCACAAAGCGAAGTCGCGCTTTCTCAGTCTGGAGCGGGCGCGCCGGAGGTGGATAAGCTGCGGCCGTTCTTCAACCATCCCGCATTCATAGAGGCCTCAGTGGAGCGAGTGCGTGACGCGCTGCACGCGGTTCCGGCGGACGCGCGGGGCAATGTGCAGATCGTGTACCTCGCGCACAGCATTCCGGTTTCCATGGCGAGCACTTGCGACTACGTGAAACAACTCGAAGAAGTGCGGCGGCTGGTTTCGGCGGCGCTGGGGCATCAGAACGGCGCGCATGCCGACGATGTTCATAAAAACGACGCGCTGGTCTACCAGAGCCGCAGCGGCGCGCCGGGGCAGCCTTGGCTGGAGCCCGATATTCTCGATTACCTGCGCCGCGTGAAGGCGGAGAATCTGGCATCGGCGGTGGTGCTGGCGCCGATCAGCTTTATCTCCGATCACATGGAAGTGTTGTACGACCTGGATGTGGAAGCGCGGCAGCTGTGCGATGCGCTGGCCTTGCCTATGACGCGCGCGAAAACGGTGGGCGTGCATCCGAAGTTCATCGGCATGATTCGCGAACTGATTGTGGAGCGGATGAATCCGGGGTCGGAGCGGCGGGCGTTGGGAGTGCTAGGACCTCGGGCGGATGTTTGCGCGGAGGATTGCTGTCCAGCGCCGGGGAGGGCAGTGGTGAGTGGCTAGTGGTCAGTGGCCGGATCCGGATCGAAAAAAATTACAGATCGATCATGGTAAAATCCATGGAATCAGCTAGTTGCGGAGTTTTTGTCAGCGGTGATCCGGCTAAAATCCTGAAAGCAGGCAACTTACACGCAAAATATTCCAGTCAAAGGACTTAGCGGTCTTGCTGCGCGCAAAATGCTGTAAAACCGGGGGTATGGCTCGCAAAATCTTGAGCTTGCTGGAGTTACCTCCAGGCTATTAGGATGTCAAGGAGCCAATGCGTAGAGCAATATTAGGATTGCAGCTTTGAGAATCGAAAGTCAAGGGAATTGTGCGGGAGTTGTCACTATGAAGACCGATCGCGGCGAATGGTTGGAGTGGCGCAAGTTTCCGCTCCCCCGGCACCACGGCCTGTTAATCGCCCCTTTTGGTCCAGGCTGTTACGAGCTGAGGCATCCCAACGGAAGGCTCATACTCTTCGGAAGGAGTTGCAATGTTGCGTATCGCATGACGTCACTGCTCCCGCACCCTTACGGGAGAAGCGGAACTAGGAACAACAAGGCGAAAATTGAGTATGTGTGGAAGCACATTGATAACATCGAATATCGAACAGCTTCTTGCGTGACTAACGAAGATGCAATACGACGCGAGAATGAGGAATTACGGGCAAATAAGCATAACTACATTTTCCGCAGCTGAAAACAGACAACGGTTGCTGCGGAATTATGCATTCGACCTGACCCTGAACTCATGATGGCCAGACGTTTTTTGCTACGAGAATCTTCTTTAGATGGTTGTACAGGGGCCTGTGGTATCGCTTGCTCCCTGGGGTGTCGCGGATAGTCGAGATGAAGGGCCCGGCGATTTTAATGGTGACATCGCCAGCCTTTTCACGCTTGCCCCAGACCCGGAGAGCAACGGTGACTGTTTTCATTTGCGATTCTCCTAGAATTCTGTTGTGGGCGGCGATTGCGTAGGAATTGGTCGCGCACCAAAGGAGTCTCACCCCAGGCGCTAAAGCGCGGACACAATTTCGACGACTCACGGCACGGCTGAAGCCGTGCCCTTCCCGAAGCCGTGCCCTTCCCGAACCTATTTGGCGGCACGCGTGAATGCGTGTCCTGATACGAATCTGGCCTGCGCCACTCTCTGCTAGACGGAACTGGGAAGTTTGGGGTGCTCGTAGTCTGTGGCCTTTGGACTGCCTTCGACCAGATGCATGGTGTTGAGAATCGTCTCGATGACGGCTTCGTTGCCCACGGCTGTGTTGATCATTACGTGGTAGAGGGAGCGAGTGGGCCAGTCGGCGTCAAAGTAGTGTTTGACGTAGGCGATGCGCTCGCGGTCGACGGTGTCGACGAGTTCTTCCGCCACCGATTGCTTGTAGCCCTCCTGCAGAAGGCGGCGCAGTTTCTCGGCGCGCGGCGCGTAGAGGAATACGTGAAACGCGTCCGGCTGTTCGCGCAGGAAGAATGGCGCGCCGCGGCCGACTACTACGGCGTTGCCTTCTTTGGCAATTCTTGGAGCGATTTGTTCCATGAGCGAAACCATGCAGTCGGCGTCGAAGGTTTGACCGCCTAGCGAGGAACTACGCTCGTAACTGCCGCGCCAGAAAGATTTGGCCAGGCGGTAGAAGCTACTGTCCATGCGCTCGTCGCAGCGCTGGACTGCAGAGCAGTCAACGTTGGCGAGGCGGGCAATTTCTTCGGTGAGATGCTGGTCCCAGAGCTTCCATCCCAGACGGTTGGCGAGTTCAGCGGCGATGGCGCCGCAGCCGCAGCCGTACTCTCGCTCAATGGAGATGAGGCGGAACATGGCTTCCTCTTAGATTCTATCGCGTTGCCATTTGATAAGGAAGCGAGCCAAACGCGCGATTATTGCGTCGCAAGGAGCGCGACGCTTCGCGCGGCTCACCCAGATCCTTCGCTGCGCAAAGAACGCTTGCTCAGGATGACAATCAAACAGCACCTTTAGCGCGAACTAGTGTACCGCGATTCCGCCGCCGGGTTTGCCTTTTTTAATCAGGAAGACCAGAGGAACCATCGCCAGGATGGATATGCCGAGAAGGCGGAAGTCGTCGATGTAGGCCAGCATAGCGGCTTGCTGCTGGATTGTGGCTTGGATCAGGGCATAGGCCTGTTGGGTGGCGAATGCCGCACTAGCGCCGTGAGCCTGCATCGCCTGAGTCGCGCCGTGGAGCATCTTCTGGAACGCAGGGTTGGAAGCGCTTAGATTGTGGGATAGGTCGTTGATGTGAACCTGCGAGCTTCGGTCCAGCTTGGTTGTGACCAGGGAAATTCCTACACTACCTCCGATATTGCGAGCCAGGTTCATCAAACCCGAGGCGGCGTTGTTTTTGTCCCGCGGCAGGAAAGCATAGGCAGCTGTGTTAATGGGGACGAACAGAAACGCCATGCCCGCGGCCTGAAAGATGCGGGCGACGGCGAGGGAGCGGAAGTCCATATCGAGATCAAAGCCGGTCATATGGAACAGCGAACCGGAGAGCATTACAAGGCCAAAGAATAACAACCACCGCGGGCTATAGCGGGAGAGCAGGAAGCCGACCAGGGGCAGCAACAAAATGATGGTGAAGCCGCCGGGCATCAGCGCGAGACCTGCTTGCTCCGCGGTATAGCCGAGCAGGGTCCGAGAGAAAAGAGGCAGTAGCAGCGTGCTGCCCAACAGGGCGAAGCCGAGCATGAACATCAGCAGATTGGAGATGCCGAAGGTGCGATCTTTGAACAAGTGCAAATCGATAATCGGGTCTTTGTGCTGCCACTCCCAGAAGATGACGAACAGCAACGATACGGCCGAAATTATGGAGAGGGTGACGATGAAGTGCGATTCGAACCAGTCATCGCGCTGGCCCTTGTCGAGGACCACCTGTAACGTCCCCAACCCCAGGGCGACGAATCCGAGCCCGGTGTAATCGATACGAGTTTCCTTCAGCTTGCGGCGAAGGAAATAGGGCGGATCTTGAATGAGGCGCGAGGTGAGCAGGATAGAAATGATGCCCACGGGAATGTTGATGAAAAAAATCCAGCGCCAAGTGAAGTTGTCGGTGATCCATCCGCCGAGGGTGGGCCCGATGGCGGGGGCGGTTACAACCGCCATGCCATAAACCGCAAAGGCCATGCCGCGCTTGGCCGGAGGGAACGTATCTGCGAGGATGGCTTGTTCACTGGGCTGCAACCCGCCTCCACCAGCGCCTTGCAGCACGCGGCAGACAATCAGCGTGGCCAGGTTCGGCGCCAGTCCGCACATGAAAGAACTGATGGTGAACAGGGCAACGCAGCCCATGTAGAAGTTCTTGCGGCCGATGATGGAGGAGAGCCAGCCGCTCAGAGGCAGCACGATGGCGTTGGAGACGAGATAGGAGGTCAGGACCCAGGTGCTCTCATCTTGCCCGGCGGACAGACTGCCGGCGATGTGAGGCAAGGCAACGTTGGCGATAGAAGTATCGAGCACTTCCATGAACGTCGCCAACGTGACGGTGATGGCGATGATCCACGGATTTACGGCCGGACGCCAGGCGTCGGCATTATCGAATGTTGTGGTACTAGCACTCATCGCCGGGTCCAGACCTTGGGATCGACCGACATTCCGGGCCGCAGGTAGTGATCGTTGTCTTCTCCGGGATCGAGAACGATCTTCACTGGAACGCGCTGTACGACCTTCACATAGTTGCCGGTTGCATTCTCGGGTGGCAACAGACTGAATCGGGCGCCACTGGCTCCGGCAATGCTATCGACCTTGCCCTTGTAAGTCTTTCCACTGGCATCGACTTCGATGTCGACTGGCTGTCCGACTTTCATGTCACGAAGCTGAGTCTCTTTGTAGTTGGCGGTGATCCAGACATCGTTGAGAGGAATGACCTTCAACAATTCCTGGCCGGGCGAAACGTTCTGGCCGACCTCAACGGTGCGGTCGCTCACTACGCCTGCAACCGGAGCAACGATATTGGTGTATTGCAGATTCAGTTGGGCCTGATCGAGGTCCGCTTTCTTTTGCTGGGCTTGCGCCAGCGCGGACGCGGCCCGGGAGCGGATGACCTGCATTTGTCTGGGCGCGGTCTGGGCGTTGCGCCAGTTGGCCTGGGCCTGCAGCAGCTTGTCCTGGGCTTGAGTCACTTGCGACTGGGCGGCATTAGCGCTGGCCCGGGCAGCATCGACTGCAGCAGCGCCGGCTTTGGCGGCGGCGACGGCTTGGTCATACTGCTGCAGAGAGATTTCCTGCTTGTCCACGAGTTGCTTGTAGCGACCCAGATCGTTCTGCGCTTTGACGTTGTTGGCTTCGGCCTGGTCGCGTTGAGCCTTGGCCGCATCGAATTGCTGCTTGGCGGCGGCGATTCCGGCGCGGGCGCTGGCCACATCGGCCTCAGTGGCTGACACCTGGCTGGTGGTGCTGACAGATGTGATGGGGACATTCACGCCAGCAGCGGATGCAGTGGCTTGCGCATCTTCGAACTCGGCTTTGGCGCGGTCGTAAGCAACCTGGTAATCGGCGGGGTCGATTTCAACCAACACAGTGCCCGCTTCCACATACTGGTTATCGTTGACGTTCAGCTTTATGACATGGCCTGAAATTCGAGCGCTGATGGAATTGATGTGGCCATCAACCTGGGCGTCGTCGGTGGATTCGTAACTGGTGACGTAGCGGTAGACGAAGATCCCCACGACGAGCAGCACTATGACGGCAACTACCACGGCGATGCGGAAACCGGGACTCGCACTGCGCGAAGGCCGGGTGTGGAAGTCCCGTTCCGTGGCGGGCAACGGCTGGGTGCGGCTCTCGGTTTGGGGCGGCGGAGCGGCAGGCGGAGTTTGCGTCGTCTGTTCCATAAGTTTCCGTAGTCTTTAGTGTTGGCCTTTCAAATATCGTTTGACTCCGGTTTCGGCGTCTCCGATGGCGCGCGCCAGTTCGATCTTGGCAAGATTATGTGCGTAAAGACTCTCGATGTAATTCTCATGCGCGCTGGCGACGGATTCCTGCGCCTGAACCACTTCCAGGTTGTCGGTCACGCCAGCCGCGAAACGGTCTTCAGATTGGGTTAGGGTCTGTTCGGCTAATTCGACGGAACTGCGGGCAACTTCGACTTGTTCGGCGGCAGAGTTTAAGTCCAGCAATGAGGCGCGAACTTCATAGTCGATGCGGCCCCGCAGGTCGGCCAATTGAGAGCGCACCTGCTTCAATTGAGCGTCGGCTTCCAGGACGTCGCTGTGGGTTTTTCCGCCGGCGAAGATGGGGATCGTCAGTCCTCCATTGACCTGCCAGGTCCCGTTGGATTGGGATGGTGTGACTCCGACATCGCCGTAGTTCGCGCTAAGATCCAGGCTGGGATAGTAACCGGCGGTCGCGGCCCGACGGGAAAGCTCGGCGGCCCGCACTTGCGCCTGAGCGGATTGATAGTCCCAGCGCGAAGTGTAGGCACGCTGCAGATAAGTATCGAGAGGCAAAGGCGTGAGCGCCTGATATGGGGCTTTCTCGGTCAGGAAAAACTCCTGACCTGTCGGCAGGCCGATTACGCGGGCTAACGACAGCTTTTGTTTGGCAAAATCGTTGCGCGCGGCAATGAGTTGCTGCTGGCGGGTTTGCAATTCAACCTGAGATCGGAGGGTGTCGATGGCCGGACTGAGCCCAGCCTTCTGCTGGTCGACGGCTTTGTTGTACAAAGCCTGGGCGTTCTTGACCTGGGCGTCTGTGGTTTCTATACGCGCAGCCGCGGCAATGGCCATCAAATAGGCGTTCCCTACGGCTAGAACAACCAACTCACGCGCATCTTTGAAGGTGTATTGCGCGGATTTCAGGCTCTCGGAGGAGGCGCGTCCCTTCTCGATATCTTTGAAGTTGAAGATCGACTGAGTGACTGAGGCGCGGGCGTCGAAGTAGTTGAAGGGACCGATCACGCGAGGAACCGGGAACGGAAAGACGTTGCTCTTGAAGCCAAGAGCGGTGAGGCTTTGGGTCTGGACGTCTTCCTGTACTCGGGCGGAGAGGTCAGGCAGAAGGTCGCTGAGTGCTTTCCATCGCTCGCCCCGCGCCGTTATAGTCTGGTCACTGGAGAGCAGCAGGCCGAGGTTATTACGGAGTCCGCGGTCGATGGCCTCCTGGAAACTCAACTGTAGGACCTCGGGAGTGGCTTTGCCTTGAGGCTCACTGCCGGTGAAGGGGCTTTGCGATCCGGGCAAAGAGATGGAAGGGGTGGGCGTAGAATTCTGCGCGACAACTTCTGTAACTGAGAGCAGAAGCATCAGCGCGAGAGTAAACAAGCGGCGGTCTGGATAAGGCAAGAAACGGGGCATTTCCTGTTGTGAAAAAGTCCCATTACACAAGAAGTCTTCGGGACGACCTTTCTCATTCATGGCATAACGTCTTGTTATTGATTCGGTTAAAGCGCCTGGCGATGCAAAAACGCCGAAACCCGACAAGCCGGAGGTTCGATGCAGAAAGAGGCAATGGAGCAATTACTTTCGACACTTTCCACTCCGCGTGCCTGCCGATAGAGTATAGGCAGATGTCGCGAATAAAGCACTGAGGTCGGTCAGGCCAATCATGCGCCTGGCCGAGAGCAGCCGTAAGTGCGACGAACATCAGTGCGACGAACATCCCAAAAAAGCAAGCCCCCATGCCCGCCTCGACCCCAAAGCCCGCGAGAAAACAAACTGATCGGCGCCGGAGACGGCATCCGCGATACGGAGCTGATTTCCTAGTGACGGTGAGCTATCTTCTGGGAAATGCTTACCAGAGGATCGGGGGACATTGCAGAGATTTGTCGGAGGCCGGGATCGGCATTCTGCTCGCGACGGAACTGAACCTAAGCGAAGTGGTCGGCTTCAACTTCGTGCTTCCGGGATCGAACCTTCCGTGGGAAGTACGAGCTGTAGTTCGTTACCGCCGCGGATATCATTACGGCTTTGAGTTCCTATCGCTTACGAGCGATCAGCAAGCCGCGCTGCATGGTTATTTCAAAGGCCTGAGGCCCATTGACTGAGAATTTCTTGGTGCAGGCCGGAGTCGCATTTTGACGCCGCGGACGATTTGGAACGGGATAGTTAGATGACTTCGGTCATCTTGTGGACAAGTGACTTAGGGTTGAACCTGACACCGAGGGAACTCGTTCGTCCGAGCAACGAAGAGGAACCGTCATTTAATGGGTAACTCCAATAATGGGTCACTCCAAACCTAATTCAGCGACGGGAATGGACTGGACAGGGCTACTGGCCGATCCAGACCTGGCACGGAACCTGGGTAAACTGCTGCAGACTTATCGCGATGCGCCGCCCGAGCGCCGAGAAGAAGCGCTGCTGGCGGCCATGCGGGAGATCAAGAAAGAAGTCTCCGCTGGATCCTCAATCCCCCCAGGCGCGCCAACGGTAGCAACCGAGCCTACGCCGCAACCGCGGCCTACGCCGGCCTCCGCGACACCTCCATTTGAGCCCGATCTTTTCAGCCCCAACTGGGGACAGGATCGGCGCCGGCATCCCAGGATTAAATGTTTTGTGGCCGTGGAGTTGCACGTCAATGATTCGGCGGCTCCTCTGTGGGGCAATCTCTCCAACACCAGCCTGGGTGGATGCCAGGTTGAGACCTCGAGCCAGATCAGCGGGGGCGCCAAAGTGGAAATCGGACTTTGGGTGGCAAGCGGAAAGATCTGGGTAAAAGGCCTGGCGTTGAATGGAGTAGTCACTCGCAGCGCGCCCGCTGCGGGCGTGCGCATTCGATTCGCTGGATTGGATTCCGCCGAGAAAGAGAATCTCCGGCAGTTTCTCAAGTATGTCCAGGAAACCACCAAGGCGTCGAACAGCTCTGACAGCTATTTGCAACTGCTGAAGTAGTGCAGTATCGCTTTCTTCGGGTGCTTCCGTTTCCGCGTTTCTCTCGATATTTTCACATAACCCACGACACTGCTCCGCAAGAAATTGGTACACTCGTTCGGTATCTGCAACCCTTTTTGTTCTGGGAACTCTAATATGTCGAGCAAATAGTCCAAGCGGGTGGAGGCGGAGTTGTCCCGGAAGGAGCGCGTGTCGCATGGTAGCCAGTGAACAAGCGGTGGTGACCGGCAAACAGTTGGATACGCTGTGCATCAACACGATCCGCACGTTGGCCATTGACGCGGTACAGCAGGCCAACAGTGGACATCCGGGCGCGCCGATGGGCCTTGCGCCGGTGACTTACTGCTTGTGGCAGGAGTTTCTGCGCTATGACCCGGAAGATCCGAAGTGGCTGAACCGCGACCGGTTCGTGCTGTCGAATGGCCACGCGTCCATGTTGCTTTACGCCATGCTTTACCTCGCGGGCGTGCACGACGTGGACAAGAATGGCGAGGTTCTGAAAACGCTGGCGGTTCCCTTGGAGGAGATCAAGCGCTTCCGGCAACTTGGCAGCCGGACGCCGGGACATCCTGAATCACATATCACAACGGGCGTGGAAACCACCACGGGGCCACTCGGCCAGGGCGTGGGCAATAGCTTGGGAATGGCGATGGCGAGCAGATGGCTGGCGGCGAATTTCAATCGACCCGGTTTTGAAGTTTTCGATTTCAATGTCTACGCCATGTGTTCAGACGGCGACCTGATGGAAGGCATTGGTGGCGAAGCGGCGTCACTCGCAGGCCATCTCAAGCTTTCGAACTTGTGTTGGATATACGACCACAACGGCATCACGCTGGATGGTCCCGCCGATTGGTCATTCAGCGAAGATGTGGCTACGCGGTTTATTGGCTATGGCTGGAATGTGACGCGCGTCGCCGATGCAAACGATCTGGAGATGCTAGCGCGGGCATTCGAGGTTTTCGAGAAGACGACGGATCGTCCCACCTTGATTATCGTGGATAGCCACATAGGCTATGGATCACCCCACAAACATGACAGCAACGCCGCGCACGGAGAACCGCTCGGCGAAGAGGAAGTGCGGTTGACGAAAGAGTTTTATGGCTGGCCTGAGGACGCGAAGTTTCTGGTGCCGGAGGGCGTAAGAGGACACTTTCAGGATGGAATTGGAAAGCGTGGGCGCGAGGCGCGGGCGCGGTGGGAAAAGATGTTCGCGGAGTATTCGCAGAAGTATCCGGAGTTGGCCGACCAGTTGCACGGCATGCAACGACGCGAACTGCCTGACGGTTGGGACAAGAATCTGCCTACGTTCCCGGCGGACGCAAAAGGAATGGCAACGCGCGAGAGTTCGGGAAAGGTGTTGAATGCGCTAGCGAAGAACATTCCATGGCTGATCGGTGGTTCAGCTGACCTGGCTACCTCGAATAAAACGACGCTTGCTGGGGCAGGCGACTTTGAGGCCGGAAGCTATGCCGGGCGCAATCTGCACTTCGGCGTGCGCGAGCACGTGATGGGCGCGAGCGTGAACGGGCTGGTAGTTTCGGGAGTTCGTGCATTCGGTGCGACGTTCTTTAATTTCAGCGACTACATGAAGCCGAGTATCCGGCTGGCTGCGCTCATGGAAATTCCTTCCATTTTCATTTACACCCACGACTCGATCGGATTGGGAGAAGATGGGCCGACGCATCAACCGATCGAGCAACTGGCGGGGTTGCGTGCGATGCCGAATCTGGTGGTTCTGCGTCCTGGGGACGCGAATGAAGTGGTTGAAGCGTGGAAGATCATCGCGCAACTGCAGCACCAGCCGGTGGCGTTGGTATTGACCCGTCAGGCGATTCCGACTTTTGACCGCACGAAGTACAGTGCGGCCTCCGGCACAGCGAGAGGAGCTTACATTCTCGCGGACGCGCCGGGCGGCAAACCGGAAGTGATTCTGATGGGGACAGGCAGCGAAGTTTCGTTGTGCATCGAAGCCTATGAGAAGCTCAAGGCGGAAGGCATTCCGGCGCGAGTGGTAAGCATGCCGTCATGGGATATTTTTGAGCGGCAGGATGCGGCCTACAAAGAGAACGTGCTGCCCTCGTCGGTGACGGCGCGCGTTTCGGTTGAAATGGCGGCAACCTTTGGCTGGGAGCGGTACGTCGGACTAAAGGGAAGAAAAATTGGCATGCACCGGTTCGGCGCTTCGGCTCCCCTGAAAGATTTGTTGAAGTATTTCGGTTTTACGGTGGAAGTGGTGCTTGCAGAAGCGCATAAGGCGATTGCGGAAAAATAGCAATTTTAACCGGCCGACGATGTTTGCCGACATTATCTGAGAGATCGCAGGGAGAAAATCATTATGCAGCCTACTGGAGTTCTGGAAACCTCGAAAGCTACGAATCCTCTAAAGGCGTTGCTCAGCTATGGGCAATCGATGTGGCTGGACTACATCCGACGGGATCTAATTACCGGCGGAACTTTGAAAAAGATGATTGACGAAGATGGGCTTCGAGGGATGACCTCGAATCCATCGATCTTTGAGAAGGCAATCGCAGACAGTTCGCTCTACGACGATATGTTGCACTCGCTGGCGTCGCGTAACGATCTCGGCACGACGGCACGCTACGAGCAGATTGCGATTCGCGACATTCAGGATGCGGCCGACGTGCTGCGCCCGGTATATGAGAGTTCGAAGTTTCGGGACGGGTATGTCAGCCTTGAGGTTTCTCCTCTCCTCGCGCTGAAGACGCAGGAAACGATTGACGAAGCCCGCCGATTGTGGAAGGCCGTGAATCGCGGGAATGTGATGATCAAGATTCCGGGAACGGCTGAGGGACTTCCGGCGATCCGGCAGGCGATTGGCGAAGGCATCAACGTCAATGTGACTTTGTTGTTCGCGCAGGAAGTCTACGAGAAAGTTGCGGAAGCTCACATCGCCGGGCTCGAGGATTTGGCGAAGCGTGGGGGCAATCTTAAGAAAATCGGAGGCGTAGCCAGCTTCTTCATTAGCCGCATCGACACGCTGGTGGATTCAATGATCGACGAGAAGGTGAAAACTACTACCGACGCACAACAGCAAGCGCTACTGAAGAGTCTGCTCGGGAAAGTCGCAATCGCGAATGGCAAGCTGACTTATCTGCGCTATCAACGCATTTTCAGAGGGCCGCGCTGGCAGGCCCTGGCGGCCCAGGGAGCGCAGACTCAGCGCGTTCTGTGGGCGAGTACCAGCACAAAAAATCCCGCTTATCGTGACGTGATGTACGTCGAGGAATTGATCGGGCCCGACACGGTGAATACCATGCCTCCGGCGACGATTGATGCCTTTCGCGCGCACGGGCGGCTGCGCAACAGCCTCACAGAAGACGTGGCCGGCGCGCAGAACGTGATGAACAATCTGGCAAAGGCCGGGATTTCGATCAAAGAAGTGACCACGAAGCTGACAGAAGATGGAGTGAAGCTGTTTGCGGACGCGTTCCACAAACTGCTGGCCGCGGTAGAGAAGAGCACGCAAGCCAAAGGAAAAACCGCTTGAGCCGCCTGAAAACTTCGCTGCCGGAAACTCTTGCTACGGCGGTGAAGATCGCCATTGGCGACTGGCAATCCGGCAACAAGATGCAGCGCCTGTGGCGGCGCGATGCGTCGCTGTGGACCGGCGACGATGAAGCCAACTGGCTGGGTTGGCTGGACGTTGTCGAGGAGCAGATCGCGAACCCGGTAGAGTTGCGGAATCTTGCCAAGGAGGTTTGGAGCGCAGGGTTTAAGGATGTTCTTCTGCTGGGCATGGGCGGATCAAGTTTGTGCCCTGAAGTTCTGCGCACGACGTTTGGCAAGATTGCGGGGTTCCCTGATCTGCACGTACTCGATTCGACCGATCCGGCACAGGTGAAGGCATTCGAGAACAAGGTCGATATTGCGCGGACGCTCTTCATCGTCTCTAGCAAATCAGGCAGCACACTCGAACCGAACATCTTCAAACAATATTTTTTTGAGCGCACAAAGCAGGCCGTTGGCTCGGATAACGCCGGCAGCCATTTCATGGCCATCACCGATCCCGGGTCGAAGATGCAGCGCGTGGCGGAAACAGATCGTTTCCGACATACTTTTTTCGGCAAGCCTTCGATCGGCGGCCGCTATTCCGCGCTTTCGCACTTCGGCATGGTGCCTGCGGCAGTAATCGGAGTTGACATCAAGAAATTTCTCGACCGCACGCAGGAAATGGTAAGAGCTTGCGGGCCCTCCGCACCTATCGAGGAAAACCCCGGCGCAGCGCTCGGAATCATTTTGGGTACGGCGGCGCGAAACGGCCGCGACAAAGTCACGATCATTACTTCACATGACATTTATGACCTTGGCGCGTGGCTCGAGCAATTACTGGCCGAGTCCACGGGGAAAGTTGGCAAAGGTATTATTCCTGTAGACCGCGAAGAGTTGGCAGCGCCCGAGTTTTACGGCAACGATCGGGTATTTGCTTACATCCATACGAAGCATGCTACGGATGTGCGGCAGGATGCGAAGGTGGCGGCCTTGGAACAGGCTGGCCATGCCGTGCTGCGAATCGCCATGGCCGACGTGTATGACCTGGGCGCAGAATTTTTTCGCTGGGAGATTGCCACCGCCGTTGCCGGTTCCATCATCGGCATCAACGCTTTCAACCAGCCGGACGTTGAGGCCAGCAAGATTGCAACTCGGAATTTAACGGCAGAGTACGAAAAAACTGGTTCCCTCCCCGCAGAAAAACCTGTCCTGGAAGATGACGGCGTCAAACTCTTTACCGACGAAAAAAATGCTTCGGAGTTGGCACGGGCTGCGGGTGGAGACAAGTCTCTCGCCGGATATTTGAAGGCTCACTTGAACCGCATCGGCACTGGCGATTATTTTGCCGTGCTGGGATTTATCCAGATGAATGCGGAACACGAAAGAAAACTGCAGGCCATTCGGCACGCGGTTCGGGACAAGAAACATGTGGCAACTTGCCTGGGATTTGGACCTCGTTTTCTGCATTCGACGGGACAGGCATACAAGGGTGGGCCGAATACCGGCGTGTTTTTGCAGGTAACTTGCGACGATGCCCTGGAGTTGCCGGTACCGCAACAGAAATACACATTCGGTGTGGTCAAGGCGGCGCAGGCGCGGGGCGATTTCCAGGTGCTGACGGAACGCGGTCGGCGGGCGCTTCGGGTGCATCTGCACGATGTGGATGCGGGTCTGGTTACGCTGACAGCAGCGGTGCAAGAAGCTTTGGAGTAGTTACTGCGGCGAGAAGCCGGCGCTACGCTTTTTGTGCGACGCAGTTTTGTGGCTGCGGTTTTCGGCGCTACCTTAAGGAGCAACACATGCAATTGGGAATGGTAGGTCTGGGCAAGATGGGCGCGAACATGACGCGCCGTTTGATGCGCGGCGGGCATCAACTCGTAGTCTCGGATCTGAGTGCGGACGCCGTGAAGCAACTCGCGGGCGAAGGTGCGGGCGGTTCGTCATCGCTGGAGGATTTCGTCAGCAAGCTGAAGCCGCCGCGGGCAGCTTGGGTCATGGTGCCCGCCGGGGGTCCCACCGAACAGACCGTCCAGAAACTTGCGCAGCACATGCAAGCCGGCGACGCGATCATCGACGGCGGCAATTCTTATTTCAAGGATGACGTGCGCCGCGCCGGTCAACTCAAAGGCACAGGCATTCATTATCTGGATGTGGGGACCAGCGGGGGCGTCTGGGGCTTGGAGCGCGGGTATTGCATGATGATCGGCGGGCCCAAGGAAGCCGTGCAGCGGCTCGATCCTATTTTCAAGACGCTGGCCCCGGGCAGGGGCGACATCCCGCGCACGCCCGGGCGGGAAAAACTTGACGGGTCGTCGCAAGGAAGCACGGCCGAAGAAGGATACGTACACTGCGGTCCCTCGGGCTCCGGTCACTTTGTGAAGATGGTACATAACGGAATCGAATACGGAATCATGCAGGCCTACGCCGAGGGCTTCGATATTTTTAAGAACGCGACCAGCAAAGATTTGCCGGAAGATATCCGTTACGACTTGAACCTGCCGGATATCGCCGAGGTTTGGCGGCGGGGCAGCGTGGTGAGTTCGTGGCTGCTGGATCTTACGGCGATCGCTTTGGCTGAGAATCCAACCCTCTCCGAATACGAAGGTTATGTGCAGGATTCCGGTGAAGGACGCTGGACGATCCAGGCGGCGCTGGAGGAAGCCGTGCCTGCGGATGTGCTGAGTGCGGCACTGTATGTGCGCTTCCGCTCGCGGCAACAACACACTTTTGCGGAGAAGATGCTTTCTGCCATGCGGCAGAAGTTCGGCGGACACGTCGAAGCCGGCGCGGCCAAGGCTACCGCGAGCAAGAAAAGCGCGTAACCAACGCTTATTTCAGCGAGAACTCTGAGGATCCGATCATGGCTCAATTGGCGGAACGGCCGGCGAACGCCACACCGCGCATCGGCAAGCTAGGCGACCCTTGTGTAATGGTGATCTTCGGCGCCGCCGGAGATCTGACGGCGCGCTTGTTGATCCCCGCGCTGTACAACCTGGCGCGGGCGAACTTGCTCTCGAAAGAGTTCGCCGTGCTGGGCGTTGCTCGGGCGCCGATGACGGACGAAGATTTCCGGACAAGAATCAAGGACGATGTTAAAGAGTACTGCGGCGACTGTGTCGACCCGGAAACCTGGGACAACTTTGCGCGACGCTTCTACTATTTTGCCGGCAATTTTAATGATGACCAGCTTTACCCGAAGATCAAAGATCGCCTGGCGCAGATTGACCGCGATCATTCCACGCATCAAAACTTCTTTTATTACATGGCGACGGCCCCGAGTTTCTTCGGTCCCATCGTTGAGAAGCTCGCCGCTAATGGACTGCTGGAGCAAAGTAACGACCACTGGCGCCGGGTGATCATCGAAAAACCTTTCGGCCACGATTTGGAGTCGGCCAAAACGCTTAATCAGCAACTACTCAAACTCGCCGACGAAAAGCAAATCTATCGTATCGATCATTATCTGGGTAAAGAGACCGTGCAGAACATCATGGCGTTTCGTTTTGCCAACGGAATCTTCGAGCCCATCTGGAACCGCCGCTACATCGATCACGTGCAGATTTCCGTGGCCGAAACCGTGGGCGTGGAGGGGCGGGGCAGCTACTTCGATCATGCCGGTACGTTGCGCGACATGGTGCCCAACCACATCATGCAACTCATCAGCCTGACCTCGATGGAACCTCCCATTTCGTTCGATGCGAATGCGGTGCGCGACGAACAGGCCAAGATTTTGCACGCCATCCAGCCCATCAGCGATGAGGAAGTCCTGAGCCGCTCGGTGCGCGGGCAATACGGGGAAGGCACGCTCGGCGGAGAGAACGTTCCCGCATATCGCAGTGAACCCGATGTCGCTCCCGATTCGAGAACTGAAACCTTCGTGGCCATGAAGCTGCTCATCGACAACTGGCGCTGGGCAGATGTTCCTTTCTATCTTCGTACGGGAAAGCGCCTGCCAGCGCGGAATACTCATATCGTGATTCAGTTCCGCCAGGCTCCGTTTGTACTGTTCCGCGATACGTCGGTCGAGCACCTCATGCCGAACCAGTTAGTGCTGCACATCCAGCCGGAAGAAGGTATTTCGCTGCAATTTGCGGCCAAGGTGCCCGGCCCGGTGATGCGCCTAGGAACCGTGGACATGAACTTCGAGTATCAGGAGTACTTCGGAAAACAGCCCAGCACGGGCTATGAGCGGCTGCTGCACGATTGCATGATCGGCGACCAGACATTGTTTCAACGGGCAGACATGGTGGAGGCGGGCTGGAGCGTGGTAAATCCGGTGCTCGATTTATGGAAAGCATTGCCTCCGCGGAACTTTCCGAATTATGCGTCGGGCACCTGGGGACCGAAAGAGGCCGACGAACTGCTGGAGCGCGACGGTCGGCGCTGGAGGAACTTCGAGAAATGATTCTGGCCGGCGACATCGGGGGAACCAACGCGCGGCTGGCCTATTTTCAGCCGCAGAATGGCAACTTCCGGCTGATTTCCGAGCGCGTCTATCCCAGTCGCGAATACGCCGAACTGGGAGAGATTGTCTCCAAGTTTCTGGAGGACACGGCCACCCGTCCTGACGTTGCCTGTTTTGGAATTGCCGGGCCAGTACACAATGGGCGCGTTGAGACCTCGAACCTTCCCTGGACCATCGAACAGTCCCTCCTGGCGAAACAGATTCAATTGCCCGCCACTCTGTTGATCAATGATCTCGAGGCAAATGCCTGGGGTATTGGAGCTCTTAGCCTGCAAGATCTGATTCCACTGAATCGAGTTGCATCGGCGATCGGTAACCAAGCGGTCATCGCACCTGGAACTGGCCTGGGAGAAGCTGGATTGTTCTGGAACGGCCATGAACATGAGGTTTACGCCTGCGAGGGCGGACACGTGGATTTCGCCCCGCAAGGCGAGTTGCAGATCGAACTTCTGCGGTTTCTGGCGCGCCGCTATGAACACGTGAGTTACGAACGCATCCTTTCCGGGCCCGGTCTGGTCAATGTGTATGAGTTTCTGCGCGAAAAAGGCTGTAGAGAAGAGCCGGCGGGATTCGCCGGGCAGTTGGCCAAGGGAGACGCTGCCGCGGAGATTTCCGGCGCCGCCCTGAGCGGCACAAATCGGCTGGCGGAGCAGGCTTTGGATGTCTGGATCTCGGTTTATGGGGCGGAAGCCGGCAATCTGGCTCTTAAGGCGATGGCGACCGGCGGAATATTTCTCGGCGGCGGAATCTCTCCTAAAATTCGTTCCAAGCTCACGGGTCCGCTCTTCATGCGTTCTTTTGTGGATAAAGGAAGATTGCGCCCGCTGCTGGAAAAGATCTCGGTGCAGATCATCACCAACGACAAGGCTGCTCTGCTGGGGGCGGCTCGCTGTGCGGCCGCAAAATCTAACACCAGGGTGGGAAGGTGATGAGTGCTTCCGTCGAAGTGCGTAGATTGACCACGCCGCAGGATCTTTTTCAGGCGGCGGCTGACGAGGTCATACGCGCCGCTACGAGCGCCGTTGCAGAGCGGGGGAGCTTCACAATTGCTCTCTCCGGAGGATCAACTCCCAAGAGCATGTACACCCTGATCGCGGCCAACGCCAGCACCAGCCTACCCTGGGATCGAATGTTTTTTTTCTGGGGCGACGAACGGCATGTTCCTCCGACCGACCCCGACAGCAACTATCGCATGGCCAAGGAAACGCTTTTGTCGAAGGTGGCCATCCCGCCCGCCAACATCTTTCGCATTCCGGCTGAAAACCCGGACGCTGCTGCGGCGGCGGAGGCGTACGAGCAGACTCTACGGAAATTTTTTGGGCTGGCGCCTGGCGAATTGCCCCGCTTTGATCTGGTCCTGCTGGGCTTGGGGCCGGACGGACACACCGCATCCTTGTTTCCGGAGACGGCGGCTTTGGGGGAGAAATCGCGACTGGTAGTCGCCAATTGGGTAGAAAAATTGGAGACCAGCCGGATTACCTTCACACTGCCGGTGTTGAACTCGGCCCGATGTGTTGCGTTCCTGGTAAGCGGAACGGACAAGGCCGCGGTCCTCCACGAAGTTCTGGAGGGCAACGCTCCCGCAGAGAAGTATCCCTCGAAGCTGGTGCAACCGACCGATGGCAAGCTGATCTGGCTGGTTGATCGAGCGGCATCCAGTTTACTGTCGACGGCTGCGTAGTCAGGCTTGCTGCCTTTTGCCCCGAAAACCATCGTGTCCAGGTGTAGTAAGATGATTGGCCCGCCCCAATAATCACGCGGGCATGCGGGGAAAAATGCCGACTCCTACACTGGACCCAGCTCTTCAGGGATTGTTACAGGGACGCTACATCGCTACCCTCGGGACTGAGAACCCCGATGGGAGTATCCACCTGACCGCCGTCTGGTATCTTTTCGAGGATGGGTCTCTGTTCGTCGCCACCTCCTCCCGAAGCCGGAAAGCCCGCAATATCGCGGCGCGTCCGAAGGCTTCGCTCATGGTGGACGTGCGACGACCTGGCGCCGAGCGAGGTGTGAATGCCGCGGGAAAAGCCGAATTGATTTCAGGTGACCGCTCCCGAGAAATAAACCGGCGCATCCACATGCGCTACATGAGTGCGGCCGCGATTGCCGATCTCCAGGTCGGGCCGGTGTTTGAATCGTTTGACGATGTCACGATACGGATCGCGCCGGTTTCGTGGACCGCGTGGGACATGGCCGTATTGGACCGGCAGGCCTTTGGAGGACGATTGGGCGGAACACCGGGATACATGCTGCCCTTGGATTGAGTTCCCAAAAAGCGCTGAGAGCTATCCGCGCCAACCACCGATTTCCTTCAGGCCCTTGCCGCGGGCATGTTCAAAGAGCCGCACGCGATGGCGAGAGTGTTCAAACTCATGGATGTCGGCCCACACTTCCGCCTGCCACGCCTCATCGTGAGTGGCAGATTCGCCGCAGGTTGCGCAGCGAGTGTGCAAGCTGAGGGCAGGCACCGCCGCGGCAGCCGGTACAGCCGCGCTAACCGATTCTGGCAATTCGATGAAAATGCAACGAACCTCGCGGATCTCTTCATTTTCATCGAGAATGTGTTCGTAGCGCAGCAAGTAACCGAATCCCAGCTTGCGGGCTTCTACTTCCGCCTCGGCACGAGTGTGGAACGGGCCGTATTCCGCCCGCAATTGCTCGGTAGAATCGCAAGCCATCCAGAAGGTTTCTTTGTAGTCCATTCGCGCCCGCCCAGGGATTGCGGAGCCAGCTCGAGCCTGCTTGTGAGCCGCCCTCTGGGTCGGGTCTGCCAGTGCAATTGGCAGGCCCACCGCGAAGAAACCCAAGTCGTTATTCTTTCACATCTTAGACGAACCTTCCCGCAAGGTCTGCGCCGCCGGAGTGCAAACCTTTTGCAGCAGTTGTGCTATCGACAAGCAGCATGCAAGATCTTGCGAGGGAGACGGCGCGTTTCAACTTTAACTCGCCGCAGCCCGAACCGGTGCAGGAAGCGGCCGTTCACCATCCTCCAGCCAATTCCGCCCGCCATGACTGGCAACGTACATGGCCAACTCGAGCCGGCTCCAAACCCCGAGCTTGTCGAAGGTGCTGCGCAAGTGGTTCTTGACGACCTGCTCCGTCGTGTTCATGAGCTTGCCGATCTCGCGATTGGTCAGGCCTTCCCAAACGAGAGTGGCTACTTGAGTTTCCTTTGGGGTCAAGCGTTCCCGTGGCATCATGATTTCAACTCCGCTTTCTCGAATGCCGCCGTAGCCAGGCGCACTCGTTTGCGCCCCTCCCGAATTCCGGCGCGCAGAAAAAGCGTGCGCAAGTGTTGTTTCACGGTGCGCGGGCTGATACTCAACTCGCCGGCGATTTCTTTGTTGCTGCAACCCTGCACTAACAGGTCCAGCACCTGCTGATCGCGGGGTGTAACTTTCATTCGGTCAAGATCCATCACGGCAATTTTCCTCCGGTTTCTTGTTTGTCTTATCCTCAACATTCAACATTCGCGATTGCGGGTCCGCACTATCGCTTAAAGCACATCCTTCGCCAAACCTTCTCCGGCAGAGAGGAGCCTTCTAAGACCAGCGCGTGCTTGCACTTAGGGGCAGGAACCATGGCTTGCCGAAGAAGCTCAAAAACCTTCGTGCTACTCTAGTTGGTTCCAAATCGGGCGGGAAAGAAGAATGAATGGCTGTGCCGCAATCAAAAGATCGCCTCCACGAGGTTTCACCAGAGGCCCGTGCCGCACCACCTGCGCTGCGATTTCGGCAGTCCCCGGTGAAGTCAAGCCTTTTCCCTGCAGGCTCTTGGATAATTCATCCAATTTGTCGAGGGGCTCGCGGGTTGGGGTGTGAGATCGCAGGATCGATTCCCAGGATAAGAAAATTCAGGCATCCCAAAATGGGCTCCGGTGTTTGGCCAGACTGTTCATTTTGGTGCTTGCAAGCATCAGGAGTGCTGGATCGTTTTCCAGTCCGCGAGATGCTTTGCCACTGATTCTTGCGTTCTTATTTTTTGTTGCCAGCGCCTCCGCAATCTTATTTCCAAGGCTACTTCGGCATTCCATTGCCGCTGCCGCCCAGGTCCTACAAATCCGATTGACTTCACGCTTCATTCCGCTTTCCCGGGTTTTGCCATCAAACCGCCATTCATGCGATCGAAGTCTTGTCGATTTGATTTGCAACCACCGCTAAACGGAATGAGTTTTCCGCAGCCCATGTGCATTTCATTGCACTCAAAAGGAGTAACCTTCCTCGGTCTGCAAGTTCCGGATGTTCAGCCGACTTCCCCGCCATTTCGGCCTTCGGTAACCCGTTTAATTTCAGATGCTTACAGTTCGATGGTATTGGAACATCGTAGAATTTGTTAGATCCTCGGCAAGAACCTCGATTCGCAAATAGATTTCTTGGCCGAGGAATTGCACTAAAATGGTTTAGGACTCCGGGGGCGGATCACCTGTCTACGCCGGGTTGGCTACAGGTGGGCAGGAAAAATTGTGACCGACCAAAGGGACAAACCAGTTCTCGACGAGCAGACTTTTGACAAGCTGCTGGAAGCTGCCTATGTAATCCAGCAGCACCACCGCAAGTTGCGGGACGCTGAACCACGAGTGGGGTTGCCAACCGCGCGACTCCCCGAGCAAGAGCAAGACTCCGCACCGTTAATTCCGTTCCGCGAAAACAAAACCGAAGCGGAAGAGAAGTCGCGCTCCGACAGCGACTACACTCTCACGCTGGCGGAGATTGTCGAAGCGCAGCGTCAGATTCAGACGCGAAATCTCGAGTTGGAGAAGGCGCTGGCCGTAGTCGCGGAGAAAGTTGCTCGCGTCACCCGCGCGAGCGGCGCGGCGGTTGGCATTCTAGAAGAGAAGATAGTGCGCTATCGCGCGGCAGCAGGCACATCGGCTCTGCCCATCGACAGCGAGGTCCCGCTGCCTACAGCGATTTGTGCCGCGAGCCTGCGCACCGGACAGGTGATTCGCACCGAGGATGTAAATACCGAAATACTGTTCGACCCCGAACCGTGCCGGAAGCGCGGGATCTTCTCGCTGGTCGTGGTGCCGATCTATTACGACGGCGAGATCGTAGGAGCGCTGGAAGTTTATTTCGACAAGATTCACGGCTTCACTGAACAAGACATCCACACTTGCCAACTGATGGCCGGCCTCGTGACAGAGGCAATCGGCCGGGACGCCGAAGTGAAATTGAAGATCTCGATGGCGGCGGAACGATCGACCATGCTCGCGGCCATTGAAAAGATCCAACCGAATCTGGCCGCGTTGGCTGAGCAATCCGGCGCAGTTGCAGTTACGAAATGCCCTTGCTGGAAATGCGGCAACACGCTGTTGGCGGAGGAGCAGTTTTGCGGCAAGTGTGGCGCTCCGCGTGACACTGACGATGAATCCTCCACCACACAAAGCAAGCTTGCATCGGCGTGGCACATGCAGCAGACAGGCGACGATAGCTTTGAGGACGAGCCCCCCTACAAAGCCTTGCCTCCCGCGGAGACCCCACTCCCAGTTGCGACGCATGACACGGATGAGACCGATCACGACTTTAACGAGGATCTCGAGGAGGATGAGGAGGACGAAGCCGATGCTGAAATGGAGGAACACTCCTCGCTGCCGGCGTTGGAAGAGAGAGTTCCTCAAGTAGACGCTTCGTTTAATGTAAGCACAGTCGAAGACGAAGATGTGATAACGGAGCCCGTCTGGTCCAAGGCGCAGAGCAAAGTCGACACGGATGTTGAGAAGGAAGACAGTGTCGAAGCCCCTTCCACCGCACTCGCAAGGGCGCCGCAGGAAGATGAGAAAATTGTCTGGAGTTCGGCGGCGAAAGCGCGTGATTTCCTGGAATCGTTATCCGGGACGCGTTCGCCCAGCGCATTAGCGCGCTTTTGGCGTTCCCGGCGCGGCGACTTCTATCTTGCGGTCGCGGTGATTCTGATGGTGGTGGTCATTCGCTGGGGCCTCTGGTCAAACCACTCCGTAAGTGCCACAAGCGGGGGAACTGCGCTTTCCTGGAGCGGGGCTCGGCACAAGCCAGCCCCGGACGCCGATCTGTCTCTGTTCGACAAGGTATTGATAAGTCTGGGACTGGCCGAAGCCCCGGACGCGGCGCCGGAATACAAAGGAAATCCCGACACCCACGTCTGGGTTGATTTGCATACCGCTCTTTATTACTGCCCGGGCTCCGATCTCTATGGCAAGACACCCAAGGGCAGGGTGTCCACCCAACGCGAAGCGCAATTGGACCAATTCGAACCCGCCTATCGCAAGCCTTGCGATTGACTTTCCGTCCCCTATTTGACAACCCTCTTCCACGGTAGTGCAATCATAAATATTGCCGTTTCGCGGGAGAATGCCAGTGCCGGATCCAACGGACAAGTCCGAGACGAGTACGTTACCGGATACTGAGCTGAATCCACTTCTGAATCCGCTCCTGGCGGAAAACTTGGGGCGATGGGCCGAGGTGTATTTCACCAGTCCGCCAGAGAACCGCGCACAAGCGGTCTCCGCGCTGCTGTCGGAACTGCGGAAGGGTTCCCCTGCCGCGTCAATTTCTGTGCAAGTCACCCGAGACGAAAACCGCCGCCTAAGGCCTGAGACCGAAGATGTGCCGGACTCGCCTTCCACGGCCGCAGAATCTCTTCGCACTTGCAGTGTGTGCGGCCACAATAATTCAGCCGCGCAAAAATTCTGCGGTATGTGCGGTGCGCCGCTGCACCCCGCGCCGGAAGGCTACCCTTCCCAAGCCGCCGACGATGGGACAATTTCCGCGTCGCGTTCGGGCGAATCCGAGCCTTCTCCGGGTAACGATCTGGAACACGCGGTTAGTTCAGTCACGACCGGTCGAGGTGACTACGCTCAGGAATCGCCGTGGACGGTGCCGGGCAGAAGTCTTCCGTCCTTCAGTTTCGCCTCCGAGCCCGAACCAGTTCCGTATCGTTACCGAATCTACGTCGGCGGACTTCTGGCAGTTGTTCTCGTACTATTGCTCTACATGGCGTGGCGTGGGACGAGAACTGTTCCGGGCAGCGCATCCTCGCAGTCGACAGCAGCTAGGGAGATTCCACCGGCACCGCCGGCAGAGCCGACAGACTCTCCGCGGCCAACCACGACCGAAAGCGCGCCGCGGACAGCAAATCCCCCGGACTCCCCGGCGCCAATCGAGGAACGCCCAAGGGAAAACTCACGACAGAACCAAACTGCCACCGGACGGGCAGCGTCTCCACACGCGACGATAGCTGCAAACTCTTCTGCCCCCACGGGTGAACAGAGCGGCGCGCAAGATTTTGCCACGGCTCAGAAGTATCTGAGCGGTGCTCCAGGTGCTGCTCGCGACAGCAGAGAAGCATCCCTGTGGTTGTGGAAGGCCGTGAGTAAAGGGAACCTTGCGGCAACGGTTGCCCTTTCCGACTTATATTTGCGTGGAGACGGCGTACCCAAGAGCTGCGACCAAGGGCGTCTGCTGCTGGATGCGGCCGCCCGAAAAGGCGGAAAGGGAGCCGCAGAACGGCTTCGCAATCTACAAGCTTTCGGTTGTCAGTGAAACGCGGCGGAAGCGCTGTCCGCTTAATTCGACACAGCCGCATCCGAGACCAATCGCGCGGCAAGTTCGGGCTCGTTCCTACGCGATTCATACCACAGTGCGAGTTCCACACGGTTCCAGAGTCCGAGCTTGTCGTAGATCACGCGTAAATAATTCTTTACAACGTGTTCAGTTGTGCCTATGGCATCGGCCACGTCGCGATTCTTCAAGCCCTGGGCGACAAGTTCGATGACTCGGTTTTCACGCTCGCTGGGAGTACGGGGTCCATAACGTTCGTTCGTGAACACAATTGCCTCCGGTATAAAAGGGTTGCGAGTTTCACTCGCTTGATACCGCCGGTGATTCCGAAACGAAGGAACAACCGGTTGAAATGGGCTTTCACGGTTCTGCGCGCCATCTTGAGCTGGCTGGCAATCTCGGCGTTGTCACAGCCTTGCAGAAGCAGTTCGACGATCTGTTGTTCGCGCGGTCCCATTCGAACGGACTGCTCGTTCATTACTCCCCCCATTGGTCTTGGATTCGCCCGCCGCGAGACGTGCGGTGCAGTTGCTGTGTTTCCAAATTACATAGCATCCACAATGCCATTTTGAGACGCAAATAGCTGTGACCAAAGAACAGCAATTTCCACAGGCACTTGCAGGCTCCGAAACTGGCATCCAGAGCGGGCCCCCCTTGCATTTCAGACTTGGGTAATCCGCACTACTCAGCAGGAGCAACACTGCGATTCAAAATGCTGCGTAAAGTCAGGGTAAACTGATTCGTCGTCATAGTGTCCAGGAGAAAGGCATAGGCGATAAAGATGACGCCTCTGCAGAGCGTGGCCTAAGACCAGTATGAAACCCGGACATTTCTTTTCGGCGGAGCCGGAAGGCAGCCCCTTGAAGCGAGCTGCTCAGTTAAATACCCTAGGATAAAAATGCCATGCCTACGGCAAGAGTACTGAAGAATTTACATGATCTACCCGATAGGAATCGGAACGTCGGTGATTGATGCATGTGCAAAGCCAATTTTCACAGGTTCCAAAGCTTTGTATTTTCCGCCAGTTCAAGGGCCTGAAAGCAACTGAAAACAAAGAGATTGTTCGTTTTCCCAATTCAACCTTCGTCGCCGCCCACATTTGCAACGCGCGTTCTACGTCGGGTCGCGGTATCCGGTTCCAGCGGTCTCCATTGCGGTTTACTTCAGACTACAATTTTAATTTATATCGTTGCTCGATACATTTCCAGCAAGCGCTGCCGGCTGCTGTTGGATTGCATTAAAGCCCGCTTCCCATCTTGGGTGGTGCGATTGAAGGAAGGTCCGCACCGCAAACTTCGGTAACTGTTGGAGGTTTCGGACTTGAGGTAAGCTGTCCCCCGATGCCAGAAGGGACACAACGCTGTTCTCGCACCAAGATGGTCTTGCCGCTGCGCGTATGGCTAAACGGGCCTGGCGAAACTCTGCGCACGCAATTGGCTCACACGATTGACATCAGTCACATCGGTTGCCGGCTGGGCGGATTGCGCACCGAAATATTTCCCGGACAAATCATTTCACTGCAACGAGGACAGAACAAAACTGCCTTCCGTGTCATTTGGAGCAAGCGACTTGCGACCGACGAAAATCAGGCCGGGATCGAAGCGCTTGAATATGGAAAAGACATTTGGGCCGTGGAACTTCCGCCGTCTCCCTTTGCGCCTAAAGGGTCCGCTTCGACTCGTAACCTAATGCATAAGTTCATTCCATCAGGCGCAAATCCCCGCGTGCGCTGGGGCTTGAGCCTGGGGATGCTGTTTTTCGTCGTGGCGCTCGTTTCGTCTCGCTTCCATGGAACTCTTTATGAATCTGAACGTCTGGCAATTCGGCCTCCTACACCTGCTCCGCCGAGCGCCGAAGTTCTGGCCCGGTCCACGCCGACGCCACATTCCACTCCGGTTGTTCTTGCCAGGCTTTCGGAGTATTCCGCTCCGCGCGTACAGGTAGCTGAGGCGCCCGTAGGGCACATCGTTTATCCCACGGCGCCGGATGAGAGTATCCGCGGAAAAGTTCGCTTGCAAATCATCATCGCCGCCAATGGAGCGGTAAAGAAAATTCGCGCGCTCAGCGGGAAGCAGCCACTCGCAGAAGCAGCCGCGCAAGCTGTGCGACTCTGGCGCTATAGTTCGTTCCCGGAGGTTGAGCGGTTCGCCGAGCGCGAGACTAGCGTTACGGTAAGCTTCGTCGGCGATGCTGTCTCTTTAGAGTTCCCGTCAGCGAATACGCAAGTCCACGCAAATTGAGCTGAGTCACAGCGTATTGGCACGCTGCTACTGGAAGTCCGATTGCGACGCCTGCACAGCGCACCCGCCGGCTCCCGAGGTTCCACAAACCTGACCGCTCAGAGTGGAGAAGTATATTTGCGAGGCCCCAGGCAGCGAGCCAACAGTGTTGTCGACGATAATGCCACTCGTCCCCCCGGCCGCGGGCAGCGCGGCGGTTGCAATCGCGCCCACGTTCGTCCATGTTACTGAGCCGTCGATCGTAGTGCCGCCGGGTGTCGCGTTGAAAGTCGGAATCGTGCCGCCGGAAAGATCAGTGCTCGCGCTTGTTGACAGCTCAACGTTCCCGGCAGGATCGAGTATTTCCGTGCCCTTGGCGTAGTGATGACTCGCCGTCCAGCCGGATAACACCGGGGCGGTTAGCGCTCCCTGATCCAGCCAGTGCACCGTGCCGTCCATCGTGGTGCCACCGAGCGCCGGATTCCAAGTGACCGAGGCTCCGGACGTTCCCGCAGTGCTAACCACCTCAACATGAAGGTTGGTGTCCAACACCTCCTGCCCGACTGTGTATGCGGTTAACGGCAGCCAAGGGGTATCGTTAAAGTTGAAGACGCATCCACCGGAGCACCCGGCGGCGATTCCTTCGGTTTCCGCGCTGGCATAGATCCACTCCGTCGGGCCCGCGGAAGCATTGGGATTCAGAATGTCGGTCACGGGAGAACACGGCGTTGTGGTGAGCGCAAGAGTTGGCCCTGTTTTTACGGTACCGAAAGTGCCCGCCGCAATGGGCACCTGGTACATGAACGGGGTCCCTCCGGTGTTGCCGCAGACATAAAGATTTCCGCTGGCGCTGACGGAGTTTTCGTACGTACTGTCAAAAGCGCCGAGGTACAGGGGATTTGGGGCTGACCCAGAGATGGTGCTGTTTCCGACCACCGCCTTCGATCCAAGATCGCCAGCAATAAAACTCGTACTGAGCTTGTAAACAGCAGTGCAGTCCGCCGCGCCGGCACAAAGTCCGCTGCCGTCGCTCGGCGCGAACACGTACACCAAGCCAGACCCGCTATCGACGATCGGGCCCTCCACAATGCCGGGGCCACCGTCATTCACGCTGGAGAAATCTAACTGGCCGGATTGGGTTACGGAGGCGGTGGAATCAACCAAATACAAGAAGCCACCGGCGTCCGTTACAAATACATTCCCCGACCCAGAATCATAAACCGGGCTGTTCAGGGCGGTCGGGGAACCGGAGTTCACCTGCACCGGCCATCCACCACTTCTCACTTCAGCAGGGACCCCTCTAAACACAGGAGTGAACTTGTGCAGCCAGCCCCCATCATCGCCCACATAGGCGGCGTCATCAAAGTAGTCTAAGAAAACGGATGAGTTGCTGTCAGGGTGCGATAGTCCACTTCCATCCTTGAGCACAGCTGTCGCCATGCAAGGCGCAGTACACGTAGGATAGTCAGCGTCACGCACGCGGGTAAGGCTGACTGGCGCGCCGATCGTTCCAGATAGTGCGGCCCATTTCAACAAGACGAGGTTCCCATTTCCGGAGATGTCGGTTTGTATGAACGCCATTTGTGTGCCGTCGCCCGAGAACTCCGGAGAGGTCGTGACTGTGCCGCCGCTCGTGTTGTAACCCCAGTAGACTGTCGGCACCGATCCGTCACCGCTACATCCGGAATAGAGATTGTCGAAGGCCGCGATGTTCGCTTGTGACGTGGAGCCGGCAAGGCCTGTGGCATAGACGACTACATCCGGCTGAGTTGCGCCCCCGGCGCAGGTAGCATTCGTGGGGCGAAACGCAATCTTTGCCGGGTAGTTCGTGGCGCCGACAGTGGCACCTGTGCCCAAATCGATCGACCAATCCTTATTGATTCCAGGATCTGAACCGCGCCGGTGCCTGGAAACAAACGTACCGCGCATTTCCGGCTCCGCCAGCCGCGAGGGCAAATGACGAAGCTGCTGCTGCCGATAGCGCGCATCCCGCTCTGCCCGCCGGGCCTGTTCCGCCGTAGCAGGTTTAGAGAAGATGAGGTGGTGGGAACTCCAGTCGGTGATCACAGGGACAGTTTTTTCAGACCTCGGCGAAACCTGACCCAGCAGGACTGGAGAGAAGGTTAGCGCTGCGAGAATTGAGATACCCAAGCAAAGAAAACGCCGCTGGTTCTTTCTCATTTTTCTCCCTGATGCTTGAAGGTACGGGCAACCGCAAGACAAACGCAGTTGACGCCTACCCGTCTGCTCGTGCGCACTTGGACTCTTGGCTGGTTATTAGCAACACATCATACACCCGCACGTTTTTCGGGAATCCCAAAAATTTTGCATCGTGAAGGCAGATTTCCACAGCCATTTTCATGCGACAAGAAGAACAGATGGGATATTTCCCGCTCTCGCATGCCACTTCCGCGCACTAATTAGACCACGTTTTCGCTCCATCACTTACTGCTAGTTGGGCAGGCAAGTAACGCCTTGTGTACATCCGGTGAAACCGGATAGCCACGTAGTTAAAGGTACGCGGCGCGGTCAGCAGGCGACAAAATTTTCTAGTTGATCGAGAACAGATAGGCGGCCATGTCGCGGCTGTCTTGCGGGCTCACGTTCAGATCGGGCATCGCTGTACCGGGCTTCCGGTGAGAAGGCGTCTCCAGCCATTTCTGCAGGTTCTCAGGCGTATTCTTGTAAGAGTTAAGGAAAGTGCGGCGCCAGTGCCAGTGGGCCAGCGACTGAGCGCTCTTTCCGTCGCCTCGCGGCACCCCCGGAATGACATGGCAGGAAACGCAGGAGTGCTGCGCAAGCCTCTTACGGCCCAATTCCGGGTTGCCTCCGGTCATTCGAGCGCCTCGCTTGAAATCAAACTCCCGAAGCAGATTACAGGCGGGCAGAGCGACGAGCAACGCCAGCAGCATGAAGCTCGCCAGTTTCTTCAGCCTGCGCAACGCAGTAACTACGTCAGGCATACTCATCCGATTGAGTCTACTTCTCAGTACAATAGCCAAGATGTGACCCAGGACACAGCGAGTTGGCCGCTTGACGACATCTTATTACCGCAGCCACAAAGCTCTTCCGTCGGGCCCAGGTT
This sequence comes from uncultured Acidobacteriaceae bacterium, assembly GCA_963702775.1. Classification (GTDB taxonomy): domain Bacteria; phylum Acidobacteriota; class Terriglobia; order Terriglobales; family Acidobacteriaceae; genus Sulfotelmatobacter. The sequence goes on along the minus strand of CAVPDX010000004.1, from coordinate 689,120 downwards.
GAACCCGTGTACATGAGCCACAATAGGAACATCACCGACGCAGGCTTCCAGATCGAGTCACCTCTTCCGCTGCCTGAAGATGAAGTACAACTCTGGCGAGTCGATCTCGAGGCCATTGGTGCCGATGAATCCCGGTGGCGGCCATTGCTTTCTTCCGACGAACTGGCGCGTGCTTCGCGCTTTCATTTTTCGCGTGACCGTCAGCACTTTGTGGCAGCGCGAGCGCTTTTGCGCACAATTCTCGCGAGCTATCTGGCAGGGGACGCGAATAGCTTGCGCTTCTCCTATTCGCAGAAGGAAAAACCTTCTCTGGGGCCCGCACATGGGGATAGCGGTGTCACCTTCAACGTTTCCCACTCGGGAGGAATCGCTCTGCTGGCTTTTGCGCGCCGACGAGAAATCGGGGTCGACATCGAACAGGTTCGACGTGATTCTGACCTGGAAGCAATCGCCCGCCGCTTCTTCTCTGCGCGCGAGCAGAGCCAGCTAGCCGCATTGCCCAGGGAAGAAAGGTTTGACGCATTCTTCCGGTGCTGGACGCGCAAAGAGGCGTTCATCAAAGCAACCGGGGACGGCTTATCGCTTCCTCTGAGTCAATTCGACGTGTCGCTCGTGCCCGGGGAGAAAAACGCACTCCAGGCGACTCGGCCCGATGATTCGGAAGCAGGCCGTTGGCTGCTGCAGGAAGTGCCGGGAGGACCGGGCTATATCGCGGCCTTGTGCGTCCGAGGCCAGGATTGGAGGTTGAACGACTGGTCCGGCAAAGGAAGCAAAGCCGCAAACTCGAACCCTCGCAGCTCATCTAGCTGCAAGCCACCTGCAATCAATTAGCAAACTCTATCTCTGAGCCAACATTGATGGAGGATGCCGAATACCACGAGGCAGGTGCAGCGCGCATGGAATGCGGCAACTTCGGCAGATTGAAGCCAACGACGGTACGTCTGCTTTTCCCTAAATGGGCCAACGGAATCTAATAGCACCAGCGGCAGAAATTGCGGAACCTGTCTGTCTTGCCGGAAAAACGCGTCATTTAGTGGTCGAAGAGGACGAAGAAGGGGCAGTCTTCGGGCTGGTAACGAGTCCAATCGCGAGACCTCCTACGGCTCCTGCAAGAATTCCCATCAGGACCAGGGCGAGCGCACTTTCCACTACGGTTGCTTTCCCATGTTTCTCTCTACGACCCCACACAATTCCTCCTAATTTTTCTCCGATCGGCATTCACGGTTTGAATCTTAGCGGATTTTCAAGAGAATGCAAGGAACTTGCCGGTCGTCTCGCGCGCGTCCACACCAAAATAGTCGCTGAGAAACAATAATGCGTAACAATTTATTTCAAAAAAAAATTCCGTTCAGCAATATCCGGCATCCAATGTCCCTGTCATCTTGCCAGGAGCCGCAGCCTTCGAAAATTAACACAGTATTAATACTCGTGTGATCTTGCTGTAACAGACTCGAGATGATACTCGTTCATTCAGAGGTTTACACGGCGAGAAGTCGGGGCGGCAGCATAAGTTCAGGAGGTCATGACAATGAAGCGGATGGTTTTGATGGTTGCACTGGCGCTGCCGCTGGCGGCTGCTGCAGGTACTGTGGATTTCAGCAATAGCGGTGGCACACTTACGGGAACTACCTCTGGTTTAGCTTTAATTAATTCCGAAATCATTCAGGTTACCGGCCTGGGCTCCGGACTCCCGGGGGACTTGGGCACCTTAACCTTTTCCACCGGTTCGTTTGTGTCGACGGTAGGTAACACTACAACGTTCAATGGTGGCGGAATCTTCAACATCACAGGCGATGGCATGAATGGTGTTCCCAACGGGGCGATCTTTACAGGCGCGTTTACCAGCCCAGTCACGCTGGTTGTGCTGGGCGTCGGGCCGAACGGCGCGATGATTTATAGCATCCAAGGTTCCATCTCTGGAACCTGGTTCGCCGGTGGAACCGCTAAGGGCGTCACGAATCAAACCTGGTTTGGCAAGTTCACCGCTGGCAAGAACGGGTTCATGGGACTTGCGACCCTAGGAAGCGGCGAAACGATTGTCAACACCAGTACCAATTCCGTCCCGGAGCCCGGGACTCTTGGATTGCTGGGAACAGGGTTGGTTGGTCTGGCTGGAATTGCTCGTAGGAGGAAACTAAGAGCTTAACTTCTACTCTCAATCTATCCGGCTCTTGAAAGCCTTGGCATTGCTTGGGGCTAGTAGTGGTTATGTTGTTGAACGGCCGGAGCGCAGTCTACCGTTATCTTTCAGCTTCGGCGAAGACCCATCTAACAAGAAATAAATCGAGATTTGGTTCAGGGATACCCGGAAGTCCAATCAATAAAGGGGGGTCAGAACACTTGAAGGCCGGGAGCAAGGAAGTTTTTCCGCTCACACCTGATCAGCGTGGGATGTAGTTGTTGAGGAGCGGAAATGCAGCGGAAGCGAAAGGGAGAATGCGTTTCTCTGCCGCGGCGGGTGTTTCCCCGGGGAACATCGGAGTCACGAAACGTACGAGGGAACCGTCACTGCGGTTCATACGAATTGCATCCTCTACCAGATAGAACTTGGCCCAATATTCGCTCGCGACACCGCGATCATGAGACCAGAACCAGTACAACACCAAGCGGCGCGAATCGTCCTTTGAGATGACATAGCGGTTAGCGGGAAAAGGAGCGTGACCCGGCATGGAGAGCATGACGCGGATGTTTTCCTCGGGACTCCATCCCGAGCCCGGGAGGCAGTGCTGTGGAGAGTGGATAGTATCGCCGGTTCGCTGGCTGGGGAAATAAGCTATGAACAAATCCACCCAGGGCTGGTTACCGGCAGGGTCTTGATATACGCGTTCCATGAAATCGCCGGGGCCCAGTACATCAAGAGTGTTCCGATTCAACTCAACCACAGTGCTGTTCCAGTTTTCCACTTGGTCGGGGAAGGCAGAGAGAGGCAGGCGTTTGGGAATAACTTCAGAGCGGCCACGTGTTTGCAGCAAGATGGCGGTCAGAGCGATCATTGCGGCAGAGAGCGTGAAGCGCAGTGCGGCCGATGAATTCATGACTCCGTGCTTTCGTGCCAGAAGATTCTAACTACCCGATGAAGAAGGTAGAGCATGACCAGCGAAACTATAAAAATCAGCCATCCGGAGAATTCATGAAAGAAGCCCTGGGCTTTATCCGGATCCCAGTACTGGACCAGCAAGCCGGTGCCGACAATGCGCAAACTATTAGCGGCGACGGCGATGGGAATCGAGGCCACCGCCAAGAGCACGCGCATGATCTCGTTCTGCTCCATCAGATAGCCGTAGATCACGGCGAGCGTAGCCAGTGACATGAGCGAACGGATGCCGCTGCAGGCCTCGGCTACCTCCAAAGCCATGGCGGGAAGCAGGATGACATTGCCTTCCCGCAACACAGGTACGCCCATCCAGGGCAGAACAGCACTGGCAACCTTCGACGCAAGCAACTGAAGCGGGAAAGTCACAAGGTTGAAGATGATGGCTGGAATTGGGATCATCAGGAACAGGAATGCCCAGGGAAACAGAAGCGCGCGGAAGAAATTCCACCCGAGAAAAAGCACGATCAAACCAGCCACCACGAGCAAGAGTGAGCAACGTGAGAGGAAAAGTTCAGCCCCCAACTGGCCCAAAATGAGCACGCAGAGTCCAAATCCTAACACGAGCAGACCTGCCCACGAGGGCTGTGGTTTCAGGAGGACGAGTTTGGCTCGCTCCTGCCAGACCACGTATGCAGAAAAGAGCGGGACGAAAAAGCCATGTGAAAAGTTGGCGTCGTTCCACCATTGCCCGACCAGGTGCGTGAGCGTGGGAGTGTAGACCCAGAGCAATAGTCCTATAAGAACGGCCGCTTGCCACCAGGAGTTCGCGAGCCAATCAGTGCCGGGCGCAGGAGCAGTTGCAATTGGAGATTCGGATTGCCGCACTGCCCTCATTGGAACAGACTCTATCATTAAGAGATGGTTTTTAACATATACAAGCTAAACGGGGCCCCAATTAGAAGTCTGCACGCGGCAACCGAAGGGCTCCCGACAAGGAGGCGATATACGTTAGGAACCGGAAATGGAGAAGACATTGAAAAGTCCCAGGCGAGTCCTCACGTTTCCTGTTCGGCCCGGATAAGAAATCCCGTGGGTCTCGGATCCGTCCGGCGAGACCTTTGAAGGAGAGAAAATTGGACATTGCGTCAGCAAACAGAAAGCGCAGAACAGGAAGTTCTCAGTACCTTGACTTTAGATAAATGCTTTCCCTTGTGGGGGAAAGATTATGGGCTGGGGACGATCATTACGGCCCTCCAGAGCCCGGTTCCGGCCTGCGTACTTTTGAGAACATGGTGTAAACTTGGGAACGATCTCCCCCGGCCAGGATTGGGATGGAAGCTGCCTGAAGCCACCTGGCTCGACGTGAACACCCGTTTGCCTTCTTGTCCGCGCCACGCTTGGAAACCAGTTTGCCCGCGCAGGTACGGTCTTTTGGAGGGAGTGCCGGCCGGACCTGGGGAGCAATGCAGCCGGGTTTCGTTGAAGCAGGCGGCGTGCGTCGCTGCGCGCGAAGTGGAGAAGCAACTATTCTGCGCGTCTTGAGCCGAACCGGGTTGGAATCGTCGCCGGGCCGGTGAGGAGTTGCAGATAGGTTACAAGGCTTTAGTACAAGCTAATACGAATGGGATGCTCCGAACACGGGGCGTCTAGCCCCACGGGAGAGCGCATGAAGATGGTAACGAAGCTGGCGTGCCTGGTGCTGCTGGGGTTGGTGACGACCGGCGCGTGGGCTCAGGAGGATGACAGTGCGGATACTGAGCCGCCCGAGAAGGCAACGCCGCCCATAGTGTACCCTACACCTCCAGCCGTTCCGCCCGATTATGTCATCGGCGCCGATGACACGCTGCGCATCGCGGTCTGGAACGAACCGAACTTGAACGCCACTTTGCCGGTCCGGCCTGACGGGAAAATTTCGCTGCCTTTGCTCGACGACGTGCAGGCCGCCGGCATGACTCCCATGCAACTGGGCGCGTCGATCAAGGAGAAGCTGAAGAAATATGTCACGGACCCCCGGGTCACGGTCGTCGTGACCGCGATGAACAGCCAGCGAATCTTCGTGAGCGGTGAAGTTGCACATCCTGGAGCGATGGCTCTGATGCCCAACATGACGATGCTGCAGGCAATCTCCGTCGCGGGCTTCACACAGTTTGCCAATTTGAAGCGGATTTACCTGTTGCGTACCGACAACGGACAGCCAATGAAGTACCCATTCAACTACAAGGACGTGGTGAAGGGACGTCATCCCGAGGAGAACGTAGTACTGAAACCAGGCGACACCATAGTGGTTCCCTGAGAGCTGCGATGAGCAAGCGCCCCGGCATTTGGACGTTCGTAGTGCTACTCCTCGCGCTGAGCGCCGCTTGGGGCCAGGATGATGCCGCTCAGCAGCCAGAGTATGTGCCGCCCGTTACCAATCCGCAGCAGCCCACGCTCCCCTCCGGCATGGATAACATTACGCCATCCATCAGCGAGAACCCTCCTATTTCAGGAGTGGATTTGCCAAGCGTGGGGCCGCACGCGGCGCCCTTGAGTTACCTGCAGGCCGGAGGACATTTGAGCGAGACGGTGGATTCAAATATCCAGAATGCTTTGGGTGGATCAAACACCAGCACAATCTCGGTGGCGCTAGGAAGTTTGGAGCTGCAACGGCTGTGGAGCAATTACGACCTCGCCCTCGACTATCTCGGAGGAGCGGGCTATTACTATGGGACGGGGCTCGGCCTTAAACAGATTGAGGAACTGGGAGCAAATCAAAAAGTTACATGGAAACGAGGGCAGTTCGCAATTCGCGACGCTTTCAGCTACCAGCCCGAGGGCACCTTTGGCAGTGGCTACAGTGGTGTGGCTTCGACGGGCGCGGGTTTATCAGGGACCAGCACTTTCACTGCCGGGACGGCGCTGGGAGCACTGGGCCAGGTTCCGCGCATCATGAATCTCAGTTCACTGGACTTGGTTGAAACCTTGACGCCCAAGTCCTCGATTACTGTCACAGGACAATACGGGTTCGTGCATTTTTTGGAAAATGAACTCGGAACGGGCAACTCTTTCATCGGAAATAGTCAGGTCACGGGCGAAGCCGGTTACAACCGAGTGCTCGGACCACATGATCAAGGGGCGCTCGCATATGCATACCAGCAATTCCGGTTTTCGACTGGACTTTCACTCCGAAGCCATGTGATCCAGTTCATGTGGGGACATCGTATTTCGGGACGGATGGATTTCAAGGTTAGTGTGGGACCACAGTTCACACAAATTGGCGGCTTGCTGCTTCCTGCCGCTTTTACCGTGCAGAATATGGACAACCCGTCGTGCGTATTAGGATTCTCGTCGCAAGGGCCAGAGATTGAATGCCCGACCAGCGATCTTCGCATCTCGGCAGCGGGGCGGGCGATACTACGCTACCGGTTCACGAGAGCCAATCTGGACGCGTCCTACTCCCATTTTCTCAGCAATGGTTCTGGTTTCTTTGCCGGCGCGGAAAGCGACATTGCCCTTTTGAGCTTGAATCGACCGCTGGGACGGATCTGGACCACGCACTTCGATATCGGGTACTCGCGTAACAGCCGTGAGTTGCCCTTGACCCCTTCGCAGTTAGCAGGGTGCACCGCAGCCGCGCAAGGGCAGCCCAATGCTCCCTCATGCTCAGGAGTTAGCGCGAATGTCTATCAATATGGCTACGCGGGGGTGGGTGTGCACCGGATGTTCGGGCGCAATTTACGGGCGTTTGCCAACTTTCAGTTCAACGATCTGGTTTTCGACAGCTCGTATTGCCAGGGTATTGAGGGTCCTTGCAACCGGACCTCAGCACGAAGTTTAGGAACGATTGGATTGGACTGGATTCCTCGGCCCATGCGGCTCGAATAGAATTTAAGAGCCGGCCGTAAAGGCTGGCGGAACAGGTGTTGCAATGGAAAACCGCGAACTGACGATGGACGATTATGTGGCGATGTTGCGTCGCCGGCTGAAAGTGATTCTTATTCCGGCGCTGGTGGCGCCGCTGGCCGCATTTCCCGTCTCGTACTTTTTCCACCCTAAGTACACGTCGCAGGCGCTGGTGCTGGTAGAAGCGCCAAAGATTCCGGACGCGATGGTGCAGCAGGTTTTCACCGAGGATATGACCGAGCACATAGCCACACTTGAGCAGCAAGTGCTGAGTTCGAGCCAGTTGCGGCCTGTTGTCGAAAGGCTCGGGCTGGTCAAACCAGGCCAGGACATTGAGGAGGTGATGGATGGAATCCGCCTGAACATGACAATCCAGCCCGTGATCACAGGTGTCTCACAGATCGATCTCGCGGGCAAGAAAAAGCCCAGTAGTCAGCAGACCTCTCCCGCCTTCAATGTGAACTACACTGCGCCTAGCGCCATTGAGGCACAACAGATATGCAGCGAACTGACCTCATCGCTGCTGGAAAACGATCTCAAGTCGAGGCAGGCCTCGTCGCAGGGCACAACCCTCTTCCTCACCAACCAGGTGGAGGATGCCAAGCGGAATCTTGACGATCTGGATAAGAAACTGGCGGCTTTCAAGAACCAGCACATGGGTCAGCTCCCGGGTGATGAGGAGAACAATCTGAAGATTCTCATGGCCTTGAATTCCCAGCTCGACGCCAACACGCAGACCCTGAACCGGGCTACTCAGGACAAGGCGTACGCCGAATCTTTGCTGGCGCAGCAGGTGACGGCATGGAAAGCGTCGCAGGCGTCGAGTAATCCCGTGACCCTGCAGCAACAGCTTACGCAACTGCAGAGCCAACTCATAGATCTGCAAGCGCGCTATACCGACGATCACCCCGATGTGATCAAGGTCCAGGCTGACATTGCCCAATTAAAGAAGAAGCTGGCCGAACTTAACGACACGCCCACCAAGGCAAGCGACGTCCCGGCCGATAAGGAATCCGGGTCAGACCCTCCAGAAATTCGTCAGCTGCGCCTGCAGATTCACCAGTATCAGGATCTGATTGCTCAGGGGACACGCGACCAGAAGAAGCTTCAGGAGCAGATCGCGGTGTACCAGGCCCGGGTAACCGCGAGTCCCGCCATTGAAGAAGAGTACAAGGAGTTGGCTCGCGACTATGACAACGCGCAGAAGGTCTACCAGGATGACATGGCCAAGCAGAGCACGTCCAAGATGGCGACGCAGGCAGAGCAGCAGCAGCAGGGGGAGCAGATGGTCCTTCTAAACCCTGCCTCCGTGCCAGACGCGCCAACCTTCCCGAATCGTCTGTTTTTTGCCGCTGGAGGATTGGGTGCCGGACTGGCTCTAGGGCTGGGGTTGGCCGTGGTGCTGGAGTTGAGCGACAAGTGCATTCGAACGCAGGCGGACGCTGAGGCTGCTCTAGAGCTTCCCATGCTGATTGCGGTTCCGTGGGTGGGAGAGACTGCGCCTGCCAAAAGCAACGGCAACGGCCGTTTCTGGAAGTGGAAAAAGCAGCCGGATGACCGAGAGCAAACGGCGAAAGTCTAGGTAAGAGCGAAGACTATGTACAAAGAGTTCTACGGCCTGCGGGCGAATCCCTTCAACGTCAACCCGGATCCGCGCTATCTGTTTCTGACGCGCCACACCGAGGAGGCGTTGGCCTGCCTGACCTACGGCATCCAGAGCCGCAAAGGTTTTGTGTTGCTGACCGGGGAAGTAGGAACGGGTAAGACGACGCTCATCAATAAGTTGCTGGAATGGTTGCGTCTGCAGCAAGTGGCGACAGCTTTCATTTTCAACTCGCGATTGAACACACCGCAGTTTCTGGACTACCTGATGGCGGACTTTGGCATTGCGTGCGACTCCAAGGAAAAAAGCCAGATTCTGCTTCGCCTTTACGGCTGGCTGCTGGATCGTTACCGGGCCGGCGAGACGGCAGTGCTTATCGTGGATGAGGGGCAAAACTTGAGTGATGAGGTGCTGGAAGAGATCCGCCTGCTCACCAACCTCGAAACCTTCACCGAGAAGTTGCTCCAAATCGTACTGGTGGGTCAGCCCGAGTTGGAGCAGAAGCTGAAACAACCGCAAATGCGGCAGCTACGGCAAAGGGTGACGCTGCGGGCCAAGACGCATGCTCTTACGCTGGACGAGACGAAAGCATATGTGCAACAGCGGTTGCGCATCGCCGGCTCCAACGGCCAGCAGATCTTCAATCCGGAGTCGGTGGTCTTGATCCATCGCTACGCGAACGGCATTCCGCGGGTTATCAACCTGGTGTGCGAGCACTGCCTGGTGAGCGCATTCGTGGATCAGCAGAAAGTGATTGGACCAGCGGTAGTGGAGAATGTTGCGCGGGACTTTGAGTTGGGCGAAAGTACAGCCGCCGGCGTGATGACCACCCCACCCCCGGCGGCTGCGCAGAAATTGGATTTAGTGGAAGCCTTGCGGTCGCTTGCGACCCTGGCTCACCGGTTGCGCGAAGAAGATGAGGACCTCCCCAGCGAAAGGAAAGTATGAGCAGAATTCACGAAGCGCTGAAAAAAGTCGAACAGGAGCGGGCAGCAGCGCAGGGGGGGCCAGCCCGGCCGAGTTTGGCGACGCCGGAGGCCGAGCGGCCTGTTACGACGGCAGAAGAACCGCAGGTACCAGGGGCGGCGGCGGAAGAACCCGTCAATCGCCCTCTGGCATCGGCTATGCCATCGTTCTCCAGTTCCTTCAGCCTTGACGCGTTGCTGGCACGCTGCCAGCAATTGCAGTGGAAGCCAGAAGAGAAAACGATGCTGTTTTTCAATGGCAACGATAGCGCGCGCGGAACCGAGGAGTACCGCACGCTGCGTTCTCGGCTTTATCACTTGCGAGAGAAGATGCCGCTGAAAAAGATTCTGGTGACCAGTGCACTGCCGAAAGAAGGCAAATCTTTCACGGCGGTAAACCTGGCGCGGGTGCTGGTGCGGCAGCACGGACACCGCGTATTGCTGATCGATGCCGACCTGCGAGGTTCGTGCCTGCATGTAATGCTGGGCACGACTGCATCCTCCGGCCTTTGCGACTATCTCCAGGGCAAGGGTGACGAGTTCTCGATCATGCAACGCGGGGCGATAGAGAACCTGTTTTTCGTTCCCAGCGGCTCGCAGATATCGGATCCCGCAGAGTTGGTGGCTAACGGGAGGTTGAAGTTCCTTCTGCAGCGCGTCGAGGCTCTGTTTGACTGGATCATCATCGACTCGCCGCCTGCCCTACCGGTCTCCGATGCCAGTATGCTGGCTAAAGCGTGTGACGGAGTGCTGCTGGTGGTGCGCTCCAATGTGACTCCCATCGACATGGCCCGCCGGGCTCGGCAGGAGTTTCCCGAGCAATCCCTTGTGGGAATTGTGCTGAACGGAACGAATCCTGAAACCAGTCCCTATACGCGCTACTACGAGGGGTACGGGAAAAACACAACCGAGCCGAAGTCCTAGGGGAAGTAGGGAAACGTGATCCGGGTTTTCAAAGTTCATTATCCGTTGCGCACGCTGGTCCTTTTGGGAGGCGAGGCTTTGATCGTCGGGCTTTCGTTTGTGGCGGGGATGCTGCTGGTCCAACAGTTGCAGGGTCGGGACTACGGCATGCTGCGGGTGAGCAATGAATTGTTCATCGAGGGCGGGTATTTAAAGATTCTGGCACTCACGGGGATTGTGCTGCTAGTTTCGCACGGTTTCGATTTGTACGATTCCACGCAAACCGGTCCCAATTGGGAGCATGCCTTCCGGTTGCTGGTGGTTCTGGGAATCGTTGCGCTGGCCCTGGCGTTAGCGCTCAAGCTCAGCCCCAGTCTCCTTCCCGGGCGCGCCTCGGCAGGATGGGGCGGGATCATTCTGATCTTCACCCTGCTGGGCTGGCGCACAGCTTATTGCTGGATGGTGCAGCAGCGTTTCCTGCGCGAACGGGTTTATGTTTTGGGTGCGGGGGAGCGCTCGCAGCGGCTGGTACGAGGTTTGCGCCAGCGCCCAGGACTGGGAATTGAAGTGGTGGGATGGACTGGGGATATTGAAGGCGAACTGACCCGCGACAGCGTGGCCTCGCACTTGCGCGGCCTGGTTCGCAACAGGGGTGTGCATCGTGTGATCGTCGCCATGCCGGACCGTCGGGGTACTCTGCCGGTGGAAGAATTGCTGGACCTGCGGCTGGGTGGCGTCAAGGTGGAAGAGGCGACTTCATTGCTGGAGAGGATTTCGGGGAGGATTGAAGTCGAGCAGTTGTATCCCAGTTGGCTGATTTTTGCCGAAGGCTTCCGCTTCAGCGTTTTCTTCCGAATGGTGCGCCGGCTGCTGAATTTCTCGGTGGCACTCGCCGGAACTCTGATCTCGTTGCCCCTGCTTCCCTTCATTGTGCTGGCCATCAAGCTGGATTCGGCGGGTCCCGCACTGTACCGGCAGCGGCGGGTTGGACGGCGAGGAGTGGTTTTCTATTGCTACAAGTTCCGCACCATGCGGGAGGATGCAGAGGCAGACACTGGGGCAACCTGGGCTAGCGATGCTGATCCGCGCATCACGCGGGCGGGGAGGTTTCTGCGGGGGTCGCGGCTCGATGAGATCCCACAATTATGGTGCGTATTGAAGGGCGATATGCACTTTGTCGGTCCGCGCCCGGAGCGGCCGGAATTTGTCGAATGGCTGAGCCAGGAGATTCCTTACTACGGTGTGCGCCACGTAGTGCGCCCGGGCATAACCGGCTGGGCTCAGGTCCAGTACAAGTACGGCAACACGTTGGAAGACGCCCGCGAAAAGTTGCAATACGACCTGTTCTATATCAAGAACGCTTCCGTGGGATTAGACTTCTGGATCGTTTTCCAAACTATCAAGATCGTGCTGCTGGGGCGCGGAGCGAGATGAGATGTCGAGTGTGCCTGAGAGGTGGGCAACGCTCGAAGTTGAGAAAGACGCAGGCTACCACACCTGCACGGTGCCGATTCAGCCAAACGGAATAAGGGGGCCGGATGTGAAATGGATGTTCTGGGCGGCGGCAGCTGTCATTGCCTACACCTATGTGGGCTACGCCTGCTGGTTGCGGGTTCGCCTGCTGTGGCGCTCCCGCCCGGTAAGGCGCGGCGCGTGCACTCCGTCGGTGTCGATTGCCATGGTAGTGCGCAATGAGGAAAACACTCTGGAGGCAAAGCTGCAGAACCTGTTTTCGCTCGATTATCCGGCGTACCAGATCATTGTGGTTTCTGACGGATCCGCCGACCGAACGGAATCGATACTGCATAAGTACGGGTCCGACCCGCGGCTGCTGGTAGTCCTCAATCAACTGCCGCAAGGCAAGGCGTGCGGTCTGAACGATGCGCTAGAGCTGGCGCACGGGGAAATAGTGGTATTTACGGACGCACGGCAGAAGATCGAACCCGGATCGGTGCGGCTGTTGGCTGAGAACTTTGCCGATCCCGAAGTGGGCTGCGCGAGCGGTGAGTTGATGCTGGGCGATCCCACCCAAGGCGAAAGCAGCAAAGGCCTAGGTCTGTATTGGCGGATCGAAAAGCAGGTTCGCGAGTTGGAAGCGGCCTCAGGCTCGGCCGTGGGTGCAACGGGTGCGTTCTATGCGGTGCGCCGCGAGTTGTTGAGCGGTCTTCCGCCGGAAACGATCTTGGATGACGTCTACGTGCCGATGCAGGTCGTGCGACAGGGGAAGCGAGCAGTTTTCGATGAGCGGGCACGGGCCTGGGACAACCCGAATCTTGGAGTGGAGAGAGAATTTTCACGGAAGGTCCGCACCCTGAGCGGCAACTATCAGCTGGTGCAGTTGGCGCCCTGGCTGCTGAGCAGGGCCAATCCGATCAGGTTTGAGTTTGTGAGCCACAAACTGTTGCGATTGGCGGTTCCGTTTGCTCTGGCGGCGCTACTGCTGTCTTCTCTGGCGCTTGACGGTCGATTCTACCGAGCCGTATTGATCGCGCAATTGGTCTTCTATGCGCTGAGTGCGTTGGCCTTAAGCCGGCTGGTAAAGCATGGAATACTGGCTCGCATTGCCGATGCGGCTGGCACATTTGTTTTGCTGAATGGCGCCGCGGTGGTGGCTCTGGTGAATTTTGTAGCGGGGAGGCGAGCGGCATGGACGCGCTAAACGAAGCCGGAAGCAGCTCCGCTGCCTGGATGATGCGCGCTAAGTCCGTGGCTTCCGTGCAGCGGCGCCCGCTGGTCTATGGCGCCCTTGTGGCATTTGCCTGGCTTTACTACTACCGGCCTGAAGATTTCATCTCGCCGCTGGGATACATCCCAATGGCGAAAATTACAGGGCTTCTTGGATTTCTCGCGCTCATTTTCGGAATGATGGGCGGGGGCAAGGTGAAGGTACCGAAAGCCGTCAAGATCCTCTGGCTGCTTCTCATCCAAATGTTTCTCTGCATCCCTTTCGCTATCTGGCCTAGCGGCGCCCTTAGCACCATTGTTCTGAAGTTCTCCAAGGCCGTGGTAGTGGCCATGCTGATAAGCATGGCTGTCGTTACAGTGTGGGAGTTGCGGAGGTTGCTCTGGATCCAGGTAAGCGCAGTCGCACTAGTGACCTTTTTTTCCATCGTTCTGCACCACCATGACCTCAACGGCCGGCTCTCAGGTATTCAGAAAAGCATCCTGGAAAATCCCAATGATCTCGCGATCAACATCGCAATCAGTTTTCCGTTGTGCCTGGCATTCATGCTGCACTCCCGCGGGTGGAGGAAGGCACTATGGTCAGCTGCAATGGTGGTTATGGCCGAAGGAGTGGTGCAAACCGACTCGCGCAGCGGGCTGCTGGCTTTGATTATCAGCATCACAGTTTGCCTCTGGGAATATGGTATCAAGGGAAAGCGGCGTTCCCTGGTGATCGCCGCCTGCCTGGCCTTTGTATTGGGCATGGGCATGGCCTTATCGAGTGCGCATTACCGGGCGCGCGTAGAGAGCATTGTGATGGGAAACATCGAAGGATCGGGCGACAAAGGGTCGCTGGCGGCACGGAAAGCTCTGTTGAAGAAAAGCCTTCTCACAGCGCTTACGCACCCCCTTTTTGGGGTAGGTCCGGGATGCTTCCCGCTGGTGGATTCGGGTTGGTACGTGGCCCACAACAGTTACACGGAACTGGCTGCGGAATCGGGCTTCCCTGGACTTATCCTATTTCTAATGGCGATGTGGGCTGCATTTAAGAATATCGCAGGTGTCCGCAAGTCGCAGCGGTACGGAGAGGATCCGGAAGTCAGGCTCTTTACGCAAGCTCTATGGGCGGGACTGGCGGCATATATCGCGGGCGCATGTTTTGCCTCGACGGAGTACAACCTTTATCCATATTTCATGGTGGGATACACGTGCGCCATGGTGCGAATCGCGAGCCAACCACTGCCCAGCCGCCAGCGCGGGAAGGCAGAACAGAGTTTGAGCAAAGTAACTTATGACCGTAACGCCAGATCGCAACCAAGTTGGACTCGCTGACGAAGTCTTGACCGTGCTCCGCTGCCTCTCTTGTCGCGACCACCTCGAAGACAAAGGAAGTGGGGTGGCTTGCGTTAGCTGTGGTAGGAAGTATCCCGTGGTGAACGGCGTCGTGCGTTTCGTGGATGCTCAGCAGTATGCTGGCAGCTTTGGCTTTCAGTGGCAGGTGCACGCTCGCACCCAGTTGGATACCAATGAAAGCAACCGCTCGGAACGGGCCTTCCGGCGGCGCACCGGTTTCCATCCCGAGGACCTCGCGGGCAAGCTGGTTTTAGATGTGGGATGCGGTATGGGGCGCTTCGCCGATGTGGCCACGCGCTGGGGAGCACATGTCGTGGGCATTGATTTGAGCCTCGCGGCGGAGGTTGCGGCACGCAACCTGGCCGACCGCGAGGCCACAATATTCCAGGCAGATGTTTTCCATCTTCCGTTTGCTCCTGAGAGCTTCGATTTCATTTACAGCATTGGAGTTCTTCACCACACTCCGGATTGCGAACGTGCTTTCAAAATGCTGCCGGGATTGCTGAAGCCGGGCGGACGAATCGCAATCTGGCTCTACAGCGGATACAACAACTGGTATCGGATGAGCGACATTTACCGCAAAGTGACGCGGCGCATGCCTCCCCGCCTGCTGCATGCGGCCTGCTATGGGGTGGTTCCACTCTATGGGATTCACCAGGCGTTGCGGCGCATTCCGCTGGTCGGCAGCCCTGCCAGCGGGGCACTGGCATATCTGTTTCCCATGGCGTTCCATCCCAATCGCACCTGGCGAATTCTCGATACATTTGATTGGTACTCACCGTGGTATCAGTCGAAACATACTTACGAGCAGGTGTTCCGCTGGTTCGAGAGTTGCGGACTGGACGATCTCAGGGTCATCGAACAGCCCATAGCCGTGCAGGGACGGCGTCCACTTGTCCGCGAATTGTCAACCCCCAGCCGTGAAGAGGAGATCAAACAGTGTGCGGGATAGCGGGCGTCGTCGGAAGGCGGGGAGAAACCATCGATGCTGCCGATGTGCATCGGATGTGCCAGACCATACTCCATCGCGGGCCCGATGATGAAGGAGTTTACGCGCATGGACCCGCCGGCCTCGGCATGCGCCGCCTGAGCATCATCGATTTGGCTGGCGGAAAGCAACCCATCCACAATGAAGACCGGACCGTCTGGGTAGTGTTCAACGGGGAGATCTACAATTTTCCCGAACTGCGCCGCGAACTCGAAGGCCGCGGTCACGAATTTTATACGCACAGCGATACCGAAGTAATCGTCCATCTGTACGAGGAGATGGGCGCGGACTGCGTCACGAAACTCAGGGGCATGTTTGCGATTGCCCTCTATGACGAGAAGCAGGATTCATTGCTGCTGGCGCGTGATCGCCTGGGCAAGAAACCTCTGCACTATGCTTTGCACGAAGGTCAGTTGCTCTTCGGCTCAGAGATTAAGACGATTCTCGCTCTCCATCCAGAATTGGCTGAGATCGATCCTGAAGGTCTGTTGCAATATTTCTATTTCGGATACATCCACGATCCGCACACCGTGTTCCGTGGCATACGCAAATTGCCCGCAGGGCACTTGATGGAATTCCGGCACGGCGAAGTGAAAATTCGCCAGTACTGGAACCTGCCCGAATACGGTACGCATCCCGCGGTCAGCGAAGATGAATGCCTGGAGCAGTTGGAGCGGCGGCTGGAAGAAGCTGTCCGCATCCGCTTGATCAGCGACGTGCCTTTAGGGGCGTTGTTGAGCGGGGGCGTGGATTCCTCGATCATTGTGGCTCTGATGGCCCGCTTAAGCGCGAAACCGGTCAAGACGTTTTCCATCGGGTTTCGGGCGGAGGAGTTTAATGAATCCGAATACGCGCGCCTGGTGGCGGAGCGCTTCGGCACCGAACATCACGAATTCATGCTCGAGCCGGATCTGCAAGAAACGTTGACATATTTGTCGGGAATGATGGAGGAGCCATTCGGGGATTCTTCCATGCTTCCCACCTATTATGTATGCCGGATGGCGAGACGTGAGGTTACGGTTGCGCTCTCGGGCGACGGCGGCGACGAATTGTTTGCCGGATACGACCGCTATCTGGTGGCGCTGGAACGACGGAAGTTTGCGCTCTTGCCGCACTGGCTGGGACCGGTCTATCGCGATCGAATTCATGCCCGGCTGCCGGCTGGAATGTACGGGAAGAATCTGGCGTGGAACGCATCGCTGAGTGATCGTGACCGCTACCTGGATGGAATGTCGTTTCTTCCCGTGTTGCATCGTGAGCGCGACTTGTTCACGCGGGAATTTCTGGAAAATGCGGAGCGCCTCCCTGATCCCCTGCTGGAGTTTAAGCGGCTCTATGATGGCGCTTCAGCCCAGGACCACCTGAGCCGACTGCTGTATCTCGACACCAAGACTTATCTGAACTCCGATATTCTGACCAAGGTCGACCGCATGAGCATGGCGACGTCGCTCGAAGTGCGGGTGCCCATGCTTGACCACGAATTTGTGGAATGGGTGACTTCCCTTCCCGTGGAATGGAAACTACGAGCCGGGACCCGGAAACACATTCTGAAAAAGTTGGCCGAACGGCTGGGGATTCCCTCCGCCCTGCTGCACCGAAGGAAGCAGGGCTTTCAGTTGCCCCTGGTCGAGTGGATGCGGAGCGAGGCTAAGACCAAATTTTGGGGCATACTGCTTGAACCTCGCACTCTGCAGCGTGGTTACTTCAAACCAGACGCGGTGCGTTCTCTTATCGACGAACACGTGCGTGGACGGCGCAACCGCTCCGGCATGTTGTGGCGGATGCTGGTGCTGGAACTCTGGCATAGAAACTTCATGGAGGCTCGGTCCAACTGGGGAGTCGCGGGCACGGCCCCGGACATATTCGCGGGCGAAGTAAACCCCCTTGCGCGTCCGGCGGAGGCCGCTGCGCAGGTGCAGCCGTAAATCCGGCACAATAATAGAATGCTGCCTTCGATGAGCTTGCCGATGATGCAGAGCACTGCAGCGGTGTCGAATAGTTGTCCGAATTCCGGTGCGAGAAGCCGGGCGCCCGTATTTGTGCTGGGATGCGTTCGTTCGGGGACGACTCTTCTCTATCACATGCTGTTGTCGGCGGGAAACTTTGCGGTGTACAGGGCCGAGTCCAGTGTGTTCAACCTGCTGGAACCGCGATTCGGGGATCTCTCCTTCGCACCCAACAAGCGGAGGCTGCTGGAGGCGTGGTACGACAGCCGCCTTTTCACCCGCTCGGGTCTGGAGAAACCAGAGATTGCGACAAGAGTGATGAACGAATGCAGGAACGGCGGCGATTTCCTGCGTATCGTCATGTCGGAAATCGCCCGGAAGCAGGGAGTCGAACGCTGGGCCGATACTACGCCGGAACACATACTGTACCTGCATCGGATCAAGGAAACAATTCCCGATGCGCTGATAATTCACATCATTCGCGATGGGCGGGACGTAGCGCTTTCCACCGATAAACTGGGCTACATACGCCGTCTGCCTTGGGACCGCAAACCGTCGAAGATGGCGGCGGGGCTGTACTGGGAATGGATGGTGAATAAAGGGCGCCGGGATGGGCGCGATTTAGGCGCTGACTACACGGAAGTGCATTTCGAAGAACTTCTCGGCCAGCCCAATGAGACGCTCGCGAAGCTGAGCGAGTTCATCGGTCAAGAGCTGAACTACGATAAGATCCGGCGGGTGGGAATTGGTTCGGTCAGCGCTCCGAACACGTCCTTCAAAGATGGTGCGCCGGAAGACTTCAACCCTGTAGGTCGTTGGCGGGACGGCTATTCCGACGAAGAACTGGCAATGTTTGAGGGGCTTGTCTGCCGAACCCTGGAAGAGACAGGATACGATCTGGCAACGAAGGATCTCGATACCAGGGATCGCACCGATCTTCGGCTCATGCGTTCCATGTACCGAACCTACTTCGACACGAAACTTTATCTTAAGGCGAAGACACCGCTCGGCAGATGGCTGGTAACGCGAGATCTGTCGTGGGTTTAAGAGTTCAGGCCCAGAAACCAAGCGGGGCGGTGAGCGCCGTCGGAGCTATTTCGGTGGACATGCGCCGCCCAGTTTCTCCAGCAGCAGCGAGGCAAAACGTTCCGTGTTCCGGGCCATCTCGTAATCGCGCAGGACGCGGGCCCGCGCCTGCTTCCCGATCTGCGCGGAGAGATCCAGTGACTCCAGGAGATGGTGGATCTTTTTTTTAAGATCGCCCACATCGCCCACAATGAAAAGCATCCCGTCGACGCCATGCTCGATCAGTTCGGGTATGCCCGCGATGTGAGGGGCGACACAGGGTATCTGCATGGCCATGGCCTCGATTAGAACCATCGGAACGCCTTCGGCCAGGCTGGACAGCACGAATAAATCGGTTTCGGCATAGAGCGCCATGAGCCGAGCCTGATCGACCCAGCCGGCGAATTCCACGCTGGATGAAATCCCCAGCTCTTCCGCGCGACTCCCAAGCCACGCTCGATCGGGGCCATCCCCCACCAGCCGTAAATGAACCGGGTAACCTTCCTTGCGCAAGCCTGCAATGGCATCAAGCAGCAACGCCTGGCCTTTTTCCGGCGCCAAGCGGCCCACGCTCAGGATTTGCGGCGGCGAGGAGGGCGTTCGGTATCCCGGCACAAAATCGGCAGCGTCTATTCCTAGTGGAACGTAGATAAGCTTGGACCATTCCCTCCGGTTGCACCAAAGCATGAGTTGGCCGCACCCGTACTGGCTGTTCGACCGCACGAAGAGAGCACCCTGGATAAGCTCTGCCAGGTGCGTTTCCGAGGGATTGTGCAATTCCCCGAAACCGTACACTCCAAACGACATCGTGACTGGAAACGCTTTTGCGACGATCAGGGAGACGGTTGCGGAAAAACTCGCGTGCACGTGAGACACGCCGCATTGACGCATGTAGCGGCCTACCAAAATCGCCTCGGCAAAATACGCCAAGTGATAGATTGCGCGCTTGGGGCTGCTGCGTCCTAACTCGAGCGCGAAGATCAATCCCCGCAAGTAACGCAGAGGATGCTGGAGAAATTCGCTCAGGTTCAGCAACACAACTTTCAGGACTGGGACGGACTTGACATAATAAGTGCGAGCCGCTTCTTCCCGCTCGTCGTCGGTGAGCTTATCCAGCGGACGATCGGGCGGACTCACAGATACCACTGGCACATCGAAGCCCAACTTTCGCAGATGCCTTACTTCAGCCAGCAGGTAGCTGTGATTGATAGCCGGAAACTGACCGATTAGGTACAGCAATCTCACCCGATCAGCCATGAGCCGACCGCTCCCCCGCAACCACGGCAGCAATTCCATCCGCCAGGGAGGTTCGGGGCTGCCAATCAAACTCTGCGGCGGCCCGCGAAATATCCGCTACCACATCCATGATTTCTCCGGGACGAGGCTTTCCGGCGCTGACGACTGGTTTGCACAACCCAGCCGCACGATTGGCGAGTTCGCCCACCTCCGCCACACTCGCCGAGTAGCCACTGCCTATATTGAAGACGCCGTGAACCCCGTCACGGAGCGTGGCCACAAGAAAAGCGACCGCGTCTTCCACGTAAAGATAGTCACGCTTAGGAAGCAAGTCCTGGACGCGGACAACTTCCAGGGATGGGTCCAGCACTTGGCGGACGATCAAAGGAATCAAGAACAAATCGCGCTGTCCGGGACCGTAAATGTTAAAGGGCCGCACGATCACCAGAGAAAGTCCGAAGCGCTGCTCATAGAATCGCGCAGCGTCTTCTGCGAGAATTTTGGAGTGAGCGTAGGGATTGGCCGCCGCTATGGGATGGTCTTCCGCAATCGGCAGTCGTTGCGGCTGACCATATACGTAGGAACTTATGAGGGTAAGCGAGGCCTGATTCTGACGGCAGTGTTCGAGAACATTCACCGTTCCCATCACATTGGTGTCGTAAAAAGCGCGGGGATTCTGCCAACTCTCCGGCACATAACTCTTGGCAGCCAAATGAAACACATGGCTGACGCCTTCCATGGGCAGCGAACAATTGGCAATATCCCCATCCGCGCCGGAATGCCGTCGCACGATGCGGCCTTGCGACTCCAGCGCTGCGACCAGGCGGCGCCCGAGGAAGCCGGTCGCACCAGTTACCAGGATCTCATTTTTCATCGGGGTTCATCGGGCAAGAGTTGCTTACGACGCCCATCGAACTCTTCCACTGCACGCAGATAGTCGTCCACACGGCCAATATCCAGCCAATAGCCGGAATGGCGTTCCACGTGTACGGACTCTTGTTTTGCAAGCATGTCCAGCATCAGGTCATCGAAACCGTACTTCTGTCCCGCGGGCACGCGCTCCAGTACTGATCGATTCAGGATGTAGACGCCCATGCTCACGAGGTATTGGAACCTTGGTTTTTCCTCAAATCCTGTAAGCCGGTTTTCGCTTGCATGAAGCACTCCATAGTCGACGATGTTTGTGCGTTCAGAGGCCGCGATGGTAAATTGCCTTTTCTGGCTGACGTGATCCTGGTACAACCTTTGCATAGACAAGTCGGTGAGCACATCTCCATTCATCAGCAGAAAGTTTTCCGGCAAATCGCGGATCAGGCACAGAGGAGCGATGGTGCTGAGGGGAACGGTTTCGAGCGAGTAATCAATGGTGATTCCCCATCTCGAACCGTCGCCGCAAAATGCCCGTACGATTTCCGCTTGATAGTTGACGGCTAAGGTAACGCGATCAAAACCCTGGCCCGCTAACTGGCGAAGGATTACCTCGAGAATAGGGTAATCTCCGATAGGCATCAGCGGTTTGGGCAGGACAACCGTATAAGGACGAAGCCGGCTTCCCTTGCCACCGGCCAAAACTACCGCGCGCCTAGACATTGTAGAGGCTGCCTTTATAGCGGCGCAGGTTTTCCGGCCGGCTGAACCAGCGCACTGTGCGCTCCAAACCTTCGCGCAACGGAATCTGCGGAACAAAACTGCTCGCATTCCGCAGCTTGGAGTTATCGCACTTCAGCCGTTGCACCTCGCTCTTTTCCGGACGGAATCTCGCCTGCTCGCAGACTACTTCAATACTCGCGCCCATGATCTCGCCGATGAGCTTGACCAAGTCGCCAACCGCAATCTCGTGATTCGATCCGATGTGAAATACTTCGCCTTCGCCGCCTTCCATTCCGGCAATCGCCAGGAAGCCGCGACACGTATCTTCCACGTAGGTGAAGTCGCGCGTAGCCGCGAGGTTCCCCAATGCAATCGAGGATTTTCCTTCGGCAACTTGAACCACAATGCTGGGGATTACTGCGCGCGCCGATTGCCTGGGCCCGTAAGTGTTAAACGGCCGGGCCACAACCACGGGAACGCCAAACGAATAGTGAAAGCTGAGAGCTATACAATCAGACGCAATTTTGGTCGCGCTATAAGGAGACTGCGGCTGTAGGGGATGTTTTTCATCGATTGGCACATATTGCGCCGTACCATAGACCTCGCTGGTCGAGGTCTGGATGAATCGTTTTACGGAGTTTCTCCGTGCCGCCTGGCATAGGTACAAAGTTCCCTTCACGTTCGTATCCACAAAGCTGTCGGGAGCACGATATGAGTAAGGGATCGGAATCAGTGCCGCCAGATGAAACACAATATCAATGCCCCGTGTCAGTTCATCACAGAGGTGGGCATCGCGAATGTCGCCGGTGATAACTTCGATTTGCTTCAGACAATCGACTTGTTCGAGCCAACCCCAATCGTTGAAAGAGTTGTACTGGCTCAACACGCGTACCTGCGCCCCGGCGGCAACGAGTTGTTCCGCGAGATGAGAGCCGATAAAACCATCGGCTCCAGTCACCAGCACGCGAGAATTCCGGAGGCTCGCCATAAAGACTTTCAGAATACCATGCCCTCCGGAACGGGCACGGACCGCGCTAAGTGTTAGGTAGTGGCTAAATTGAGAGCAGATTCAGCCACTACCAAGTGTTACATTCTCGTGAAAGAAAGTCCGTCCCGTCAGCCGCGATAAAACCGATGTATCTTACGATTTTCACACGCTTGGCACGGTCTTCAGGCGTAAAGAGCCATGCTATAATTGCGGCTCATTCGGGCCGTGGACTGGGCATTTCAGCGATGAAGAGCATCCGCCAGACATTCTTGTGGCCTGCCTCTCCGCCGGGCGAAAGAGGACCTTCGACATGATCGAAAAACACCCTCGCGTTTCTCTGGCCATTCCTGTTTATAACGAAGAAGCAGTCGTACCCGAGTTGCTGCGCCGAACCACGGCCGTCCTTGATAATCTCCCGGGTGGTCCGCACGAGATCGTTCTGGCGGATGATGGCAGTAAGGACCGTACGCTGGAACTTCTGGAAAAAGCCGCGGAAGAAGATGACCGGATCGTTGTGGTGGCGCTATCGCGAAATTTTGGTCATCAGACGGCGTTGACAGCGGCGCTGGACCATGTCAGCGGTGACGTGGCCATTTTAATGGATGGGGATTTGCAGGATCCTCCCGAGGCCATCCCCACCCTGCTGGATGCTTACCGGCAAGGCTATGACGTGGTCTACGTGAGGCGGGTGAATCGCAAGGAAGCGTGGTGGCTCCGCCTTTGTTACCACTTATTCTACCGGCTATTGGCGGCACTCTCGTCTACACAGCTACCGCTGGATTCGGGAGATTTTGGCCTGATGTCGCGGCGGGTGATCCAGGAAATGAGCAGGATGCCGGAGCATCAGCGTTATCTGCGGGGCTTGCGCACTTGGGTGGGTTTTCGTCAGATTGGAATCCCTATCGAACGCGCTGCCCGTCATGCGGGTCGTCCCAAGTACAGTCCCGTCAAACTGCTGATGCTTGCCTTCGACGGGATTTTTGCCTTTTCCACTGTTCCGCTCCGGGCCGCAGCTATTCTGGGGTTAGGCGCGATTGGGCTGTCATTTCTTTACTCTGTTTATGCAGTGTACGCAAGATTCTGGCTGCACTCGCCGCAAGGTTTCACCGCCATCATTCTCATCATCACCTTCCTTTCAGGGGTGAATCTTTTTTTTCTTGGAGTGATTGGAGAGTACGTGGGGCGCGTGTATGAGGAAACCAAAGCCCGGCCGCATTACGTTATTGGAAAAATCGTTGGCCGCCACGGCACCCGCAGCCAGGAGCGGACGATTCCTGGCAGCACGACCGAGGATTGGAAACGCCCGAAGTCCCTTGCTGGATAGCAATGCTCCGAGATGAGTCTTGTGTTTCCCGCATCATCGATCATCCTGGAGTGTGATCGATTCCCTTCCCTCAACTCAAATCAAGCTCCGAGCGGCGACGAGGATGGATCCGAAGTACGGCGAACGATATCGCGACCTCTTTGAAAAGCACTGGTGGTGGCGCGCCCGCACGCGTCTGATTATCGATGTGCTGCGGCGCCTACAGCCGGCACGGGGTTGGAAGAGCATTCTCGATGTCGGCTGCGGCGATGGGCTGTTTTTTCCCCAGTTGTCCCAGTTTGGGGAAGTCGAAGGCGTGGAACCTTTTGCAGAGCTGGTGAGTCCAAACAATCCGTACCGAAGCCGCATCCAAATCTGTCCCTTCGACGAAAACTTCCGGCCGGGGAAACGATACTCACTGATTCTGATGCTAGACGTACTGGAGCATCTGGAGGATGCGCTTGCGGCGTTGAGCCACGCGCTTGCGCTTTTGGAGCCCGACGGCACATTTGTGGCAACAGTGCCGGCTTTCATGGCACTTTGGACCAATCACGACGTTATGAACCATCACTTTATCCGCTATACGAAGTCAAGCTTCCGGCAAGTTGCGCGACGTGCTGGCCTGCGGATTCAGGAAGAACGCTACCTTTACCATTGGACTTGTCCAGTGAAGCTCGGCATCGGTTTCAGGGAAAGGTTATTTCGCCTGGAGCCCAAACCAGCGCAGGTGCCAGCGCTGACGGTGAATGAGTCGCTCTTCTGGATGTCGCGGCTGGAACAGAAGACGCTCACGCCTCTTTCCCTTCCCTTTGGAAGTTCACTTATGGTCGTTGGAACGAGAGGAGCAAGGCTGAAAGGATAGCGGAAAACCCCTGGCTTAGTTTTCCTGGTCGGCCTGGCGTAACAGTATTTATTTCGTCAACTCCTGGAACGGAATATCGATGTCGTGTGACAAGTTCGACATTTTGATGTGCAGGATTCCTTTGGGAGGTACAACCGGCGCCACTGACTGGTACAG
This sequence comes from uncultured Acidobacteriaceae bacterium, assembly GCA_963702775.1. Taxonomy (GTDB): domain Bacteria; phylum Acidobacteriota; class Terriglobia; order Terriglobales; family Acidobacteriaceae; genus Sulfotelmatobacter. The sequence goes on along the minus strand of CAVPDX010000004.1, from coordinate 664,582 downwards.
GGTCAAGCTCCGTCCGCGCCAATCGCTCATGTTGCTTTCGATGGGCAGACTCTCCACCATTTTATATTGGCCAGAATTATCGAGAATTTCTCGAAGGGCCGTTTGTGCAGCAAACCTTAGATGTTCGTTGTTTTCCACTGCCACATAGCGAACACTATCACCCTTCAGGATTTCTTCCACCTCGCTCTGGTTGTGGGCAAACTCTGTAACACCCCATTCTCGCGTCGTCTGGGTCTCATAGAGCGCCTTGCGCAGGATGACGAACCGCCGCGCAGGGTCGAAGGCGCGTGTGAAGAAGATAAAGTTGCCCGGCAAGTCCATGTCAATCAGCACGCATCCCCCTTCCTGCTGGACCATCCGCTGCGCCATCGGGGCGTAGCCCGAGACATAAGGACGCTGATAGTTCCAGGCTTTCGCCGTGTAGAACGACACGAACACTGCAACCAGGGCTATGCCCAAGCCGCGAATCCACGGCACCGACCCCTCTCGTGTGAAAGGAACGACTGCGAAATAGGCGAACGCAGGAACCCAATAGATAATGTAGCGTGGCTCCTTATGCGGAACCAGGGTGAAGAATCCGTAACAGGATAGAATCCAGGCGAGCATGAAGATGGTATTTTCCCGCCTCGCCCGGCGCCCCAGAGAGATCAGGATACCGAAAACAGCTAAGACCAGCGCTCCCCACCCTAGCAGTTCGGGAAGAACTGACCAGTAATAGGTCCAATCCATCGTTGAGGTCGTCGATGTTCCCTTGACGTTGTGCGCGAACGAGGAATTCATCACAAGCTGCAGAATGTACACCGGCGCAACCATCAGAGCAGACACAGCAGCCACAGCGACCGCTCTCCAGTTCAGAATCCGATCCCATTTTTTCCCGACCGCCAGCGTGATCAGGCACCATAACAGCAGATAGATCGCATGGTGCTTGGTAAGGAACGCCAAACACAGAAACGTGGCAAACCCGTACAGGGAATTCTTGGACCCTCGCCGGAGATAGACAATCCAGAAATAGCTCGCTGCGATACAGAAAGCCATCAGTGGAATGTCGAGCATGACGGTTTTCTCGTACTGGAGAACCGATGGCATAAAGGCTAACAGCACCGTCGAGAAGGCAGCCGTGTATTCATCTTCAAGCTCGTAAACCAGATTGAACCAGAAGAAGAGACCAAGGAGCGCAAAGCCCATGATCGTCAGGCGAGCCGTTACAACGGAAGGGCCGAAGATGGAAAAGGCAATCCCCTCGACGATATAAAACGCCGGTGGGTACATAACGATGCCCAGACTGGGGTATTGGGCGTAGTAGCGGTACGTGTATTGGACAGGATGGCGCAGGGGCAGATCGTGCAGGAAGGAAACGATGTAGAGGCCAGTCGCCGCATGCACCGTCTCGTCGACATTTTCGCTGAATTCACCTTTATGGATGCCCCGCAGCAGACCGGCTGTCACGAGAGCGAGACAGAGCAATAGCAGCGCGTACCGGCGGACCGTCGGAGTGAAACCTGAGTGAACTCCCTTGAATGGGCTCGGCGTGAGATCCTGGGTTGGTGCAGTGGCACTCATAGTCTCCGTTGTCCTTCACACTTGTATCCAACCCGTCCCCAGGGCTCAACGGTGACTATGCGGAGCGAGCTCGGCCCGACAGCGTGGAAATAGTCTAGCATGGCCGACCGTGGATATGTTTCATCACGGCGGCGATTTCCCAGATGCATGACGGGTCCCTTTTGTTTACTGAACTCCCATCGTTGCCTGGTCGATGGCGTCGATATCCGCGCCCAAATCTTTGTGGTCGGTACCCGCGTGTTTGAACTTGCTGCCCGGCGACAGGCGGTAGTCCCCTCCGTTTCCGTCCTTATAGTTTGAAAAGCCGATGACCGCGACGCTTTTGGGAGTATGGTTGTCCTTCGGCCAGCCTCCCCCTCCATCGATAATGGCGTTGTCCTCGAAGCTGTACGAGGAGAAGCAGTCGTGCAAGATATTCTCCGCCCCTTTGCGCAGGGGCATGGCAGCGCAGTTTCTCTCGGGACCGCCGCCGGTAGAACCCAGCGTTTTTGTGCCTGCCGTAAAAATGCTGTTCTTAATCGACAGCCTCGTCATTCGCGGATCCACGCGCGGTCCCCCGAAGATGAACAAGGTGTGAGGCGGAAAAGCCGTAACGTGGTCGATGCTGACGTCGTGAAGACGGGGCGCCGCCGTCTCGCCAGGGGCCGTGGAGATCATGGCAAACGCGCCAAAGCCGTTGTAGAGGTCAGGTTGTATGTCGTCCACAACGATGTCATGAATGCTGTAGCGGCCGCCGTCCTTAGCCGCGCCTCCGTTGTCAGAAAGGCCGTTCCCCATCTGCAGCCCGCTCGCGACATGGCTGACCTTGACGTACCGAATGGTAATGTCGGTAACTTGGCAGATAGGACACACGTTGCCAGTGCGCGAGGCTTGGTTCTTCGGTCCCAATAAAATTGCAAATCCCCTTTGAGTGAACCCGCCCCACGTGTTTTCCAGAATGTTGTCTTCAAACAGGACACGCTGCGCGTTCTTAATTTCGAACAAGTTCTTGACGATGAAAGGGTCGCCGTCGACGCCACCGACGAATCCCGGCTGTCCTTTCATCCAGATCATGGGCTTGAACAAATAGTTGTGCCGGATTTCGATGTCGGCGGGCGTGGTCGCGGCGGCGCCACCTCCCAAAAGAATGCACTCGCCGGCGGCCTCGAGATAGTTGTTAGAGATCTTAAAGGGACCCATGGGATCATCACCCAGACCGCCGGCGATGGCCTGGGAATCCACACACGAGCCGGTTTTCGCCACACAATGGAAATCGGAGAAGTATGAATCGACAACTGCGACATAACGGAGGTGACTGAGCATTATGCCGCGTACGGTCTCGCTTTGGGCGGTGCCATGAATCCACATGCGGTCGCAGACGATGTGGTCGGCAGGCCCGTTGTCCGGACCAATCAGGTTATAGATGGTAGAAGGCGATATGGCTCGCGTTACCTCTAGCCCCATCAGGCGATAGTGACTTGCCCCGGGCTCTATGGTGATAGGCCCGGCAGCGCCCCTTGAGTCGAATTCGATCTTGGCCAGCACATTTTCCACGGAGGCGCAATGAAAGGCCGGACGGCCGGGCAACGAGGCGACGCCGCCATAACACGGAGTTAATCTTGTTCCCTCAGGAGGCAGCTTCGAATCGGGAGCGCTGGTGCGGATGATGATCCAATGAGAATCATCGCACTTCTTATCCGGGAGCAGAAGCCGACCGAAAGTGGCGCCAGCTTGCAACTTGATCGTATCTCCACAGGAAGCTTGTTGCAGCACTTGAGATAGATCTTCACCCGCTTGTACGGAGATGACTTTTCCCGGCGCCGGAGTATCAGGCAGGGAGCTTGCCACGAGGGCTCTCGGTAACTCGGCAGGGCCGTCATGATCGCCGGACGCTGCCGTATCCGAAGTCTGAGAAACGACTGAAGCGTAGATAGCAGTGGGGCGAAGGTGGATAGGGAAAAGCAAAAGACACAATATCTGCACAACTGCCAACCGGCTGGAAAGTTTCATGTCTGTACCCTATTCCTGACGAGTAGTGAGGGGTGGTTAGACCGATCGAGCCAGAAGCGAGAATCCTGTTGCTACTTTAGCAGACATCAAATCTTTCGGGAAGTGGCGCGGGGAATTGAATTCAAACTGCAGCACTTCAGGGAGTTGTGGGCGCCGCGCAGTCCGTTTGACCCCGATCGACGATGGCTGCGTGCGCCTGAGAATCATAACTCGCTACCAACCACTGCGAGAAACCATAGCGACACGCCCAAGCCGCGCGGTGTTCGAAGTCAGCATCGACCAAATAGATACGTGGAGCGTGGCGCCAGTCGGCCTCGTTCAGATTGAAATGCTTGGCTTCAAAACCCGGACTAGAATGCAGAAAAACCAGTCCGGAAATGTTTGGCTGAACCAGTGCCGCTCTCACCTTCCGATACGGTTCCCCTAACTTTGAAACCACATGCACCGCGGACACCAGTTGTCCGACTTGAAGAATCCCCAGCACCAAAAGCGTGAAAATGACGGCACTCCGGCGAGTTTGCCAGCGCTCGAGCAAGAGTTGCATCCCACGCGCGGCCAACAAAACCAAGGCAAAAAAGCTTTCGAAATGAAATCTCTCGCCGAAGAAGACGGCATAACCGTCGGGATGAGCCAGGTAGGCCAAAACCAAGCTCAAGTACAGAGCCGTCAGAACCCAGACCTCCCTTCGATGGTATTTCTCGCGAATAATTGCATAAGCGGCGAGGAGGTGAAGGAATGGGAAGGCTCCCAAAACAGTTTCCAAAAGCATGTACGGACCATATTGCGCCATGCCATGCCACACTGCGGCCGGGTTCAGTGACAACTCGGGAGGGGTATCGGCGCCGACTGCCTCTGCATAAGGCGAGACAAGCCATTCCCCTGTATAGGTGTGGTTGTAGATTAATACGCCGGCGATTGCGAGTGCTCCGAACAAAGCACCGATGGCAAAGATGCGGATCAAGAGGTGACGATTGCCGCGGGCCAACCACAGGGCCGCGCCCGTCAGTACACAGGTCAGCACGAAACCTGTATAAGGGCGTACTTGAAATGTAGCCGCCAGGCAAAAAAACATGACCGCGTAATAGCCCAACTTGCCGGTGGAGAGTCCCTGGCAGAAAGCGAGGCAAGCCGTGGCGGCAAGCAAGGCGCAGAGCGCATGAGACATCATTCCGACCGAATTGACCAGGTAAAACGGCGAGAGCGCGGCAAGGAGTGCCGCGAGCACGCCAGTCTCCGGCGAGAACCATCGCGATCCTATGGCCGCAATGACAAAAAGTTGGAGAGTACCAAAAATCACATTCGGCAGCCAACGGGCGGAAAGCAGATAGCCCAACGAGAGGACCAGAGGCCAGCCGGGGGGAAATTTCGTAAACCATCCGAAAGGGCGCAAAATGTGGTGAGCATAAAACAGCTCAGCCGGGGTTTCTTGCACGCTCGCGGTGGCCCCGATTAGAGGGTCGGCCATGACCCTGCCACTTCGGAAAATCCGCGCCTGGAAAGAGTAACCAGACTCGTCGGGATTGAGCAATCCGCGAACAGTGAACCAACTGAGCGGAAGTGCCAACGAGGCAAAGCATACCATCAGGGCGAGCAAGATCAACCGCGGCAGCGTGTTAGTTCCTACGCGATCGCCGGTTTGTCTTTGCGAACGCAAGTACCACAGCCCGGTAGAAAGTATCGCGCCATATTGCACCAGCAAAAGAATAAGGTGATGTCCGGAATAGCGCGTCCCCAGTGCGAGCAAGCACAGATAGAGCACCACGGACGAGACAAAAAACCATGCAGCAGTCTGCGGCCGCCTCTGGCCGATTGCGGAGTGGAGTGATTCAAGGTGGGAGGCGTTCAGCAAGCTGGAGCGAATCTAGGCGACATTATGGTCGTGACAAGATCGCATGTCAAGGCGCTAACTTATTCGTGTCGGTAGCACATGATATGTCCGGTTGAGATAGCAAGTGAAATGTCCGCTTAGCGGGCGGTGAGGATAGGAGACCATGCGGAGCATGGAAGCTTATCCGAGGGCCGCGATGGAGCGGGCGATGAAAGTACAGGATGTAATGTTGCAGGCGATGGCGAAGAAGATTACCTGGTGGCAGGCGGCGGAGATCCTTGGGATCAGCGACCGGCACATGCGGCGTTGGCGGGAGCGCTACGTGGAAGAGGGGTACAACGGGTTGCTGGACCGGCGGCGGGGCCAGCCCTCGCGTCGTCGGGTGCCGGTGGCGACGGTGGAGAAAGTGTTGGCGTTGTACCGGGAAAAGTATTTCGATCTGAACGTGCAGCACTTTCACGAGAAGTTGCAGGCCGAGCACGGGATCGAACTGAGTTACACCTGGGTGAAGCAGGCCCTGCAGGGAGCGGGTCTGGTGGCGCGGGGACGCAAGCGCGGGGCGCATCGCAAGCGGCGGGAGCGGCGGCCGTTGCCGGGGATGCTGTTGCATATCGACGGCAGCCGCCATCAGTGGTTTCAGGACGAACGCTGGTACGACCTGATCGTGATTCTGGACGATGCCACCAGCGAGATTTACTACGCCCAGTTGGTGGAAGAGGAATCGACGGCAACGGTGATGGCGGGACTGCGGGAAGTGATCGAGCGCAAAGGGGTGTTCTGCGCGCTGTACAGCGATCGGGGAAGCCATTTCTGGCTGACGCCGAAGGTGGGGGGCAAGGTGGACTACCATCGCCGCACGCAAGTGGGACGGGCGTTGCACGAGTTGGGAGTGCAGATGATCCCGGCCTACTCGCCGGAAGCGCGCGGACGCAGCGAGCGCAACTTCTCGACTTGGCAGGGCCGCTTGCCGCAGGAGTTGCGGCTGCGCCAGCTGGGGACGCTGGAGGCGGCGAACCGGTTTCTGCGGGAAGAGTACATCGCCGAGTTCAATCGCCGTTTTCAGGTCGCGCCCAGGCAGCGGGGCAACGCTTTCGTACCTTGCCGGAGTCGTGACCTGGAACGGATTTTCTCGCTGCAGTTCGAACGCAGCGTGAACCGCGACAACACGGTGAGCTTTCAGAACCTGAGCTTGCAGATCGAGCGGGTGCGCTGGCGAGCGACCTTGGCAGGTTGCCAGGTGATGGTGCATCAGCATCTGGATGGAACTCTGAGTCTGACCCACGGACCGCATTGCCTGGGTCGCTATGACGGCGGCGGGATCCTCCTGTCGGCCAAAGCTTCTACAGAGACGAGCAGGGGAAGGGAAACCGACCCCTTCCCCTGCAACCCCATCCCCAAAATCAACCCAACGCACACGACGAGGGCTCAACTTTGAAACCGGACATTTCACTTGCTACAAAAACCGGACATTTTAACTTGCTACCAACAGGCGCTAACTTATTCCACGCCCGCAATCTTCTCTTCTACGGCATCCACATCGGCTCCCAGATCCTTGCCATCAGTTCCAGCATTCTTATACGGGCTGGAATTCCGCAGTTGGTAGTTGCCCTCGTTGCCGTCGTTGTAATTCACGAAATCGACGGTGGAGGCGCTGGGGAAGAAATTACCCGCCGGGTATTGGGCGGGAGGGTAATTCGACGGAGTCGCGACGATGGCATTGTGCGAGAAGGTATAGGGCTGGAAGCAGTTGGGCAGCACGATGATCGGGGTATCTTTATAGGCGCAGTTCGAAGGGCCTCCTCCCACCGTCTTCGTAGGCGCGCTTCCTGCGTTGGTAATATTGTTCGTGTAGACAAAATTTTTCATGGGTGCGTTTACGCTGACGTCGTCGCCAATGTTCAGCATAACGCCTGGCTGGAGCGCGGTGACGTGATTGATGGTAACGCCTTGCAGCACGGGCGCCCCTTTCCCCATGGAGACCTGCGCAAAATCCCCGTACCCGTCATATTTTGTCGGGTCAATATCGTCTGCGATTAGGTCATGAACGCTGTAGCGCTCGCCAGCGAGGGCGACGCCGCCTAAATCGGAATCACCGTTTCCAAGCTGCAGACCACCGCCCACATGGCTGATCTTGACGTAGCGAATCGTCACGTCTGTGACCTGGCAAAGCGGACATACGTTCTGTGTACCACTGGCTTGGTTTTTCGGCCCCATTCCAATCGCGAAGCCAGCCTGGGAAAATCCTCCCCAGCTATATTCCAGAATGTTTCCCTCGAATAAAACGCGTTGAGCATTTTTGAGCTCAAACAGGTTTTTCACAATGAATGGATGTCCATCGGCGCCGCCGACAAACCCAGGCTGACCTGCCATCCAGATCAGAGGCTTGAAAAAATGGTTGCGTCGGATTTCGATGTCGGCCGGAGTTATAGTCGCCGCGCCGCCGCCCAGCAATATGTTTTCGCTAGCTGCTTCCAAGAAATTGTCGACGATCTTAAAGGGACCCGTGGGATTGTCGCCCAGTCCCCCGGCAATCGCCTGGGAGTCAATGCAAGCGCCGGTTACGGCTGTGCAATGAAAATCGGACAGGTAAGAATCAATGATGGCAGCGTAGCGAGTTCCGCTCAACATGACCCCGCGTGTGGTTTCGTCCCGCGCCGTCCCGTGAAGCCAGCTTCGATCGAAGATCACATGGTCCGAAACACCATGCTGCTCATTGACTACCAAATCGTACACGACTCCGGTGGAAGGAGTTCGAGTGATCTCCAGGCCGATGAAGCGGTAATGGCTGGCACCATTTTCCAGCAGCAGAGGCCCGGTTCCCGAGCCGGCGAATTGAATCTTCGCAAGGACGTTGTTGGAGGCAGTGCAGTTCAGAGCCGGTCGACCAGGAAGTGAAGTTACTCCGGCGTAGCACGGGGAAATCCGAGTGCCCTCCGGAGGCAGGCTGCTGTCGGGTGCGCTGGTTCGAACAATAATCCAATTAGCATCATCGCAGGTCTGCGCCGGGACCTTAAATGCTCCGGTAAAAACTGCGCCGGCCTGGAGTTCTATCGTGTCTCCGCACTTGGCAGTGTTTAATGCGGTCTGGAAGTTTCCACCTTTTGACACCGAGATCACGCTGCCCGGAACGGGGGTATCGGCTAGGTCGCTCAGGACATAGATTCGCGGAAGTTCCGCGGGGCCGTCAAAATTACCCGTCGACGACGCGCTCACCGAGAGGCTAAGCGGTGCGCTGGCGCTCGCCGAAGTTGTATCAGTCACCGAGGTTGTGAAATTGAATGTTCCGGTCTGTGATGTTGTGCCTGAAATTACTCCGCTTGCTCTGTCCAGTGAAATGCCCTGGGGCAGGAATCCACCTGTAATTTGCCACTCGTAAGGCGCGGTCCCTCCCGTCGCTGCCAAACTGGCAGTGTAGGGAGTCCCAGCCATTCCGGCGGGCAGGGTGTGGCCGGCGAGCGCCAGCTTGGCGATGGGCACGACCGTGACCTGAGACATCGCGCCACTGCTTCCTTCACCCGCGCGAGTAGCGCTCACAGTAACTATTTTCGAAGTGGTCACGAAAGGCGCCGTGAACAGGCCGCTGCTCGAGATTGTCCCCGCGTCTACGCTCCAAATGACCGCGGTGTTGCTGGTCGAGGTAAGCGTCGCGGAGAGTTGTAGCTTGCCCCCGGAAGGAATGGTGGCCGTGGCTGGCGAAAGGGTTATCTTAACGTTCGGAACAGCGGATGGGTTGGCGTTGGCGGGTGAAATCCCCGCGCAACCGGTAGAAAAATAGGCCAGAGCGGAAAGAAGAATCACTATTCCGAACTGCTTGAGAAAACCCATGGACACCGTGCCGCGCTCGTGATCGGGGGACAAATGCAAGGACATGGGGGACCCTCACGAATTTGAAATTCACAGCGAATCTCCGCTTGCGATTCGGCTGACGTGAATCTAGGGGAAGCGGGCTGACGAGAACAGATCACAGAGGGCAGTGTCCAGTTGGCCACAAAAGGTCATATCAGTAATACGTAACAAGAGGTAACGGGACAGGCGCCGGACGTGGTGGAGAAGGGATGGTCACTCGCATAAAACTGCGAAACTATTTAGTGATGATCCGAGCTGGCGTTTTCTTTTCGTCCGAGGATCAAACTGCGCAGGGAGTCATACGCTGAGTTGCCGAGCATACGCTTGGCGGTTGCCAGCACGTGTTCCTTGAGTTGCGTTCCAAGGAGTCGTCGGCCACCGCACTCTCGCATGAACACTTCTGCCCCGGTTCCGCTCAGAACAGCGACGCGGGTCAGCGCAAACGGATCGGTGCTGGCAGAATTTACTCCCGGGGCGGCTTGTGGCCATGGTTCGAAATTTGGCGGCCTTGACGGCTTCGATGACGCGCCGATTCCATCGTCCGCCGGGACAGGAAAAATGATCGACAGGGACTCCGGCGATCTGCTCCAGACGGTCTTTTGCCCCAGCAGTCTCCTCGTGGAGGCAAAAGTTGTCGATGTCGGTGAGAAAGGGGTGGGTTAGCGAATGGCATCCGATCTCAAATCCAAGGGCGGCTAGATTGCGAGTTTGCGCTTCGGAGAGATATCCCGGCTTGCCGAGGAATTCAACGGTGATGTAAAAGGTGGCGCCGAATCCAAACTCTTTCAGAATGGGCGCGGCTGAGATCAGATCCGTTTCGCAGCCATCATCAAAGGTGATACACACGCGGTTGCTGGCAAAAGACTGCATCGCCTGGGTCACATCTGTGCCGCGCCATCCGTCGTGTGCGAGCTGTTCCATCTGCCTGCGAAAGTCTGAAGCGGATACCACGTAGCGTGTGTATCCGGGCTCACGATGGCACAAAGCTCTGCCCGGCAGAGCCAGTTCGTGATACATCAAGAAAACTGTGCCAATTTCGGCCATAAGCGATACTACCAAGGTTCGACTAACCAGGTTCGACTAACCAGGTTCGATCTATGATCTTACCTTTCGGACGGCGCGGCCCAGGAAACTGAGCCAGTCCCCCAGTTCTGGCAATGGATCCTGCCATTGGAAATTGTCGTGGAAGGTACCGGGCACAGGCAACATCACCGCCAGCAAGGTGTGCAATCTTCCTGGATAAGGCCGCGGATAACCGGCGGGCGCTCCACCCCAGACTTCCACCAGATGACGAAAATCTCCCAGAAGCCAGCGACACGAGACTCCGGTGCGGAAATCATCGACGGGAGGGATATCTCCAGTTTCCGCCATCCGCGCCAACCATGCCGGGAAGTCGGCTCCTGCGTAACAAGCGAGGGGCAACGAATTCCAGAAGCGTCCGTTGACCTCCATGAAAACAGGCGGGGAGCCAGGGATTTGCCGAAACTCCACCATGGCGACGCCATGCCAATGCAGGGCTTGCAGCATCGCGAGAGATGCGCTGCGAACTTGTGGGTCGGGTGAGACACTGACGCGGACAGCGCTGCCCGACCCAGTCGGATGTACGTCACGGATGCGCCGGTGAGCGAACTCTGCCCGCAATTCTCCGTGGCGCATCAATGCGAAATATCCCGTGCCCTCACCGTCGACAAACTCCTGCACCAGGACGCGTGAGCAGGTGCGGCTCATCTCCTGATAAAGGGATTGGAGTTCTTCAGCGTTTTCGGCGTACCGCGGGCGTCCAGTGGTTTTCACTGCGCCATCGGACTGGGCCTCTACCGAACTACGTGGCTTGAGAACCACCGGAAACTTCTGCGTTTCTGCGGCTTCGCGAGCCTGCTTCGCACTACAGATGACGGTCGTCTTCGGGACCGCGATACCCAGGGAGGCGGCCAAGCGAAGTGTTTCCTCCTTATTGAAAGCACGGAGAACATCGCCATGGGCAGGCAATACCAGCTTTGCGCCGACCGCGAAGAACAGATCGCGCTGGGCTGACAGCGGAAGCGTGGTAGCCTCCGTCATGGGAAGAACCAGCGTGCCGGATTGCTGCGCCGCAACCTCTGCAATACGCGCGACGAAAGTGGCGGCGTCCTGCTGGGGGTCGGGGTAGCGGAACGTGCTGCGGCAGGACCGAGACCACCCAGCCTTCGACCAGGGGCTGGATTCGCCTACCAGAACCTCGTGGCCCGCTTTCGCCAAAGAGCGAACCGAGGCTACTGCCTGATTTTGGTTGCCATCCAGCACCAGGATTCTCACGGCTGCACCGGCGACACCGCCGAGCTGTGCCGGCTCTGCCCAATGCGAAAGTCGACCGCGGCACCCTTGAGTACTTCCGCGAAGCGCCGCGCAATCTGTCCCCAGTCGTAGCGTGCGACCAAAACGGCGGCATTCTGCTCGTATCTTCGGCGCAGGCCGGGATTGCGCAAGAGCTGAAGAATGCCGGCAGCAAATGATTCCGCATCATCGGCGATCAGCAAGTCCCGGCCGCTGGTCACATCCAGCCCCTCTGCACCTATGGAAGTGGACACCAAGGCCTTGGCCATGGCCATGGCTTCGAAAATCTTAAGTCGGGTTCCGCCCCCGATGCGCAGAGGCACGATTACGACGGTTGCCGACCGCAAATAATCGGTGACGGAAGCTACGGTTCCGGTCACCTCAACAGACGAGGAAGCCAGGCGGCGTACACGGGGGTGGGGATTCCGGCCCACGATCTGAAAACGGGCACCTGGACAAGCGGCCAAGACAACCGGCCAGATCTCCCGGCAGAAATATTCCATGGCGTCGATATTGGGTTCCCAATCCATTGAGCCTGTGAAGACGATTCGCGCGGGATTGTCGGAGGCGGAAGGCATGCTCTGATAATTTTCTGTATCCACCCCGGTTGGGACAACCGTGATGGGGCAGCCGGGCGATAGCGCCAGCATCGCGTTTCGATCTTGCTCGGAAACAGCAATTACATGCTGGAACCTTCGCGATGTGCGGGTTTCGTAAGCCGACATCTTCCAAGCTTCGATACTGTAGGAAAGCTTGTGGAAGAAGGCTTTCTCCGTATTCGCCATACGCTTCCAGAGCATGGTTTCGATGTTGTGCTGAAAAAGAACGACTGGAGCTAGGGAATTCTCGGGGAAATTCAGTGACGCCGAGAGAAAGTCGCACACTGCCACGTCCACGTTGCCACCATTCAGCCGTCGTGCGACTTCCTGACGGACGCTGCGATGGGTGAACTTCCTCACTGCATAGGGAGCCCGGGAAGGCAGTCGAAGAATGTAATCCAGCGACTGAGCCAGAGTGCCTTCGGGTGCGGCTGTGTAGATGGTCTGGGCGCCGGGCAGGCGATGCGCAATCGCCGCTTCGTAATCAGGATCACGACGCCCGCCGTAATAGGAGAGCAGCGTGACCTCGTGCTCTCTGGCCAAATGTCGCAGGATGTTAAAGGAACGAATCTTCCCGCCGGTATCGACCGGCAACAATTTTCCTGCCTTGACCCAGAGTATTTTCATTGGTCAGTGGGCTACCAGCACAATCCCTCGTAGGATGTGCTCGCGGAGGGCCGCCGGGACCTCTCCAGGTTGACCAGATCCACAACAAAACTAGTGGGGCGAAGATGAGAGTCCAGAGTCTTCCGGTCAATTCCCCTAGTACCGATGACGACCACTTCTGCCTGGTTCAGCACGTGCTCAAGGTTTGAACTGAGCAGCGAACCGATGTGAGGGATCACGTCTTCGATGTACTGACGGTTGGAACCAATGAGGCGTCCCAAAGAGACGTTGTCGTCCCAAATCTGAATCCGGCATCCTTCGCCGATCAGACGCTTGACCAGTTGCACTTGCGGACTCTCGCGCAGATCGTCGGTCGCGGCTTTAAAGCTGAGGCCGAGCATGGCGACATTCTTTTTCCCCGTGGCCAGCACCATTTCAATTGCTCGATCTAGATGGGCGTCATTGCTCGGCAGGATCGATTCGAAGAGGGGCAGTTCCAGATCGAGCTCCTTGGCGCGATAGGTTAGGGCTCGCACGTCCTTGGGCAGGCAAGAACCACCAAAAGCGAATCCCGGTTTGAGATAGTTCGGAGAGATGTTCAGCTTGGTGTCGGCCGTGAAGATCTCGACCACAGCCTCCGCATCGACCTCTAACGCCTTTGCCAGAGTGCCCACTTCGTTGGCGAATGAGACCTTCACCGCGTGCCAGGCGTTGCACACGTATTTTGCCATCTCAGCCGAGCGGAACGAGGTTTCAAAGACGCGGCCCGGCACCCAGGCGTAGAGTTCGCGAAGAAGTCGGCCATGAGCAGAGTCCGCCGCGCCGATAATCGTGATCGAGGGTTCCAGAAAGTCGGCAACCGCGGTGCCTTCGCGCATGAACTCAGGGTTGACACACACCCCAAAGTCTGGTCCCATTTTCTTTCCGCTGGCTTTTTCCAGGGTAGGAACGACAATGGTCTCGGCGGTGCCCGGTAGAACAGTGCTCCGAAGCACAACTAGATGGAAGGAACCTTTCTTGCGGAGGGCTTCCCCGATTTCCTGGCAGACCGGCCCGATGTGGCCCAGGTCCAGCTTGCCATTGCGCATGCTGGGAGTGCCCACGCAGAGAAAAGAGATTTCAGTCGTCAAAACCGCGTTTTCCGAATCGGTGGTGGCGTGCAATCGGCAAGCCTTCTGACACCCGGCAATCAGGTCAGCCACAGCCGGCTCGACAATAGGACTCCGTCCGTTGTCGAGGGCCTCCACTTTGGCTGCGCTAAGGTCGACTCCTGTAACCCGGTTCCCCTGGTGGGCCAGGCAAGCCGCTGTGACCGTGCCTACATAGCCCAAACCAAAAATGCTGATCGCCCGGCTCACGCGGTCTTTACCTTTCCGTTGGCTGGAGTCGCCACGTTCTAAGATAGCTCAGCGTGCGGACTGCGGCAAACCGCCCGGCTGACGCGGCATACGCCATTTGGGGTATTCGCGGTGCTTTGCAGTAGCGGGAAATTGCCGCTAGTATGTGGGAGCATGAATTTGTCGAACCAACTGGGCTCTCAGTACGAAACCGTCGCGTCACCCGCGAAACTGGGCGTGGAGAGCCGCGTTTCCAAGGGGCCGACGGCTCGGCGGAAAGTGTTTTTCCTCTTGGATTCCCTCAATATCGGCGGCACGGAGACGCAGGCTGTGCAACTAGCCACGCGATTGGATTCTGCCCGTTACGAAGTTACGCTGGGGTGCCTGCGCGCGCGCGGGCCGCTGCTGGAAAAACTGGCGGGGACGCCAGTCTGCGTCCGCGAGTTCTATCCCAAGGGCGGCTTTGATTCCCCCCACGGAATGTACCAGATGTTTCGGCTGGCGATTTTCCTTCGCCGGGGCGGCTTCCGGATTGTTCACACTCATGATGTGTACGCGAACCTGCTGGGCATCCCTGCAGCGGTGATAGCGCGCGTTCCGGTCATCATTTCCAGCCAGCGCGACTTGTCTCATCTCGACTTGTACCGGACTGGGCGCCGAGTATGGCTTCGCCGCCTGCAGAATCTTTCGACCACTGTGCTGACCAACGCCGAGGCGGTGCGGGAAGCCATGCTGGCGGAGCACCGGTTTGCACCAGAAAAGGTTCGCGTCATTTACAACGGCGTAGACACGGAGAGGTTCAGTCAGGGATCGCGCGATCGGAACTGGCTCGCACCCAGCAGCGCAAAAGAGAACTGGATCGTGCTGGTGGGAAACATGCACAGCGATGTCAAAGGTCATCCCTGGTTGATTGTCGCCGCGGGAGCGATCACGCGTGAATTCCCCGACACCCGCTTTATACTCGTCGGCGATGGAGCGCTGCGAAAGGACTTCGAAGGACAAGTTGCCGCCCTGGGACTGGAGCGGCACTTTTTGTTCCTGGGGCGGCGTGAGGACGTTCCCCGCATCCTCTCCTGTTGCGACATCGCCGTTTTGCCGTCTAAGGCCGAGGGGCTGCCTAATGCGGTGTTGGAATACCTGGCTGCGGGCCTGCCTACTGTAGCCAGCCGGGTCGGAGGCAACGCTGAGATCGTCCAGGATGGTAAGAGCGGATTGCTCATTCCGCCGGAGGATTCTTCTGCTTTGGCAGAAGCGCTGCTCCGTCTATTGCGGTATCCCGGGGTTGCGGCAAGCTTGGGAAAGAATGCGCTCGCGCACGCGGCTGAATTCAGTTTTCAGCGGATGATCGAAAACACCGACCAACTCTATACCGAACTATTACGCTCACGAGCGGTGCAATGAACTCCGGGTCGGCCAATTGGAAGCGGGTTTATGGGCGATTGCTCGCCATGGACCGTGCGGAAATTGCCGATCGCGTTCGCCAACAAGCCACTGCACGTCTGGATCTCGTGCGCTACAAAGCTGGGGCAGACTTTGCTCCTCGAATGCACTCTGTTGGGGGGCAGCAAGCCAACTTTTTTTTCTCACGGAACGCGGTTACGGGGCTGTGTTCCAAATTGCGCCAGATCCTTCCGGGAACCGCCGAGCAGATCATCGAACGTGCCGAGCGAATCTGCGCTCATCGTTTCGACCTGCTGGGTTACGACACCGTGGATTTTGGTGGCGAGATCGACTGGCACTGTGATCGCATCCACGGAAAACGCGCCCCACGAAAGCCGTGGTTCCGGATGGAGTATCTCGATTTTGCGGAAGTGGGGGATAGCAAGATCACCTGGGAACTGAATCGGCACCAGCATCTGGTCACTCTGGCAAAAGCATTCCGTTTGAGCGGCGAGGAGAAATTTGCCGCCGAGTTATTCCACCAGTGGGAGCACTGGCATGAGGAAAATCCGTATCCCATCGGCATCAACTGGGCCAGCAGCCTAGAAGTTGCTTTTCGCAGTATTTCATGGCTTTGGGTGTATTTTCTGTTGGCAGAATCTCCCATGATGCCCGCGGCATTTAGGGCGGCATGGCTGCGAAGCCTGGCGGTTTCCGGCCGCCACATTGACTGCTATCTATCTACATATTTCTCGCCAAACACCCACCTACTCGGAGAGGCGGTTGCGTTGTTTTTTATCGGCACTCTCTGCCCGGAGATTGCCTCTGCCCGGCGCTGGCAACAGTGCGGATGGAAGATTCTGCAACAGGAGGCGGACCGGCAAGTACAAACGGACGGGCTGCATTTCGAGCAGTCAATTTATTACCATGTCTACGCCCTGGACTTTTTTCTGCACGCTTTCGTGCTGGCCTCTGTGAACCAGATCCCAATCCCAGCCGGATTTGATCGGATACTGGAAAGCATGCTGCAGGCGCTATCGATTTTGGCTCAGGGCGGGACTGCTCCTCAGCTTGGCGATGATGACGGCGGGCGCCTTTTTGATGCTTCGCGCAATCGCCGGGCGCATTTGCTTGATCCTCTGGCGACGGGTGCCGTCCTGTTCGGGCGTGGCGACTTCAAGACCCTTGCCGGAGGACCGAGGGAAGAGACGCTCTGGCTGCTGGGTGAAGCCGGCATCGAAGAATTCGACCGCATCCCGGCGGTTGAACCCGCGGGCAGCTCATTCGGGTTCCGCGCGAGTGGGCTATACGTGATGAAGGGGGATGATCCCACGCGGCGGCTGGTGATTGATGCGGGTCCACAAGGCGCACACACCGCCGGCCACGGCCATGCCGATGCCCTCAGCCTGACCGCGATCAGTGGCGATTGCGACTTGCTGATCGATTCAGGCACGTTTGCGTATGTCGAAGCGAATGGTGAACGCAACCGCTTCCGCGGTACCAGAGCGCACAATACGTTGGTCGTAGCGGGCGAGGATCAAGCCGAGGCGAAAGGTCCTTTCAGTTGGGGCAGGCTGCCAAAGGTCCAGGCCGAGAGCTGGCTTGTGGGAAAGACTTTTGATCTCTTTGCGGGCACCCACAACGGATACTCCCGGTTGCCCAATGCCGTAGTTCATCGGCGCACCGTATTCTCGCTTAAGTCCGGCTTCTGGCTGGTGCGTGACCAGGCGCTTGGATTTGGAGAGTGTCAACTTGATCTACTTTGGCATCTCGCGTCGGGACTTAAAACAGTTGGCGGGCATGAGCGCGTGTTCCTTCGCGACGGCAGTGGCCTGCGCTTCATTACTGTCGAAGGCAACGAATGGACCGAAAGCATTGAGGAGCAGCCCAACTCGCCGGTTTATGGCAAACGGGAAAATCATGAAGTGCTGCGCTTTTCTACCCGAGCGCAACTTCCCACCGAATTTGTAACCTTGATGCTCCCAGCGGCGGACGCTACGCTTTCCGAATCCAAGCTGACAAAAATAACTCCATCCTCTACCCTCTTGTCCTCAGTTGTGGGATACCGTTACAAAACGGCCGAGGGCAAGCATCATTTCTTCTTCGGGCCGGGCAAGCCCTGGAAGCTGGATCCGTGGAGCAGCGATGCGGAGTTTCTCTATTTCGGACCCGCAGCAGACTCTGGGACGCAAATTCTAATCTGCTGCAACGCTACTTACGTGAAGTGGTCAGACTTATCGATTGTTACGGCGGAGCGACCGCTGTTACGCTGCGAGACCATCGGAAGTGCAAGTGCATTCGAGATAGTTTCCTCAGATCCAGAGTCGGCGATTGTCAACCGTCAAGGATGGAGGGCGGTGGCGGCGAACGGTAATCCGGAACCGGCGGGCAAACTCACGCTGGAAGAAAAAAGCTGACTTATGTGCGGAATTTGCGGGATCTTTTTCTCCGATCGCGGCCGCCACGTCAAGGGGAACGTATTGGCGGATATGAACCGCCGCATCGTGCATCGCGGGCCCGATGACGAAGGCTTCTTCGTCGAAGAGAACGTCGGCCTGGCCATGAGACGGTTAAGCATCATCGACGTCAAGAGCGGCCATCAGCCGCTGGCCAACGAAAATGAAGATGTCTGGATCGTTTTCAACGGCGAGATCTACAATCACGCGGAACTGAGGGCCGGGCTGGAGTCGAAGGGCCACAGCTACCGGACGCGGAGCGACACCGAAACCATCGTCCATCTTTATGAGGAATACGGCCGGGATTGCGTCAAGCATCTGCGGGGCATGTTTGCCTTTGTAATCTGGGACCGTCGCAAGCGCATCCTGTTCGCGGCGAGGGACCGGTTAGGGATAAAGCCCTTTTATTACAGATGGGATGGCAAGTTTTTTCTGTTCGGGTCGGAGATCAAGACGATTCTTGCGTATCCTGAAGTGGCGGCGGAATTCAATCGCGGCGCCCTGGCGGAGTATCTCGCGTTCGGCTACATCACTGGGCCGGAAACAATGTTCGCAGACATTCGGAAGCTGATGCCCGGACATATCCTGGAACTCACCGAGCGGAGCGATCCCATAGTTGAGCGTTACTGGGATCTCGCGGTGGATGGGGAGCAAGAGCGGCATTCGCACGATTACTACGTCAAGACTTATCGGAAACTGCTCGAACAGGCGGTCGAGTCGCATCTGATGAGCGACGTGCCCTTGGGCGTGTTCCTGAGCGGCGGGCTGGATTCGAGCGCGGTCGCGGCGCTGACTGCGAGGGCTCGCGGCGATCAAATTCAAACGTTTGCGGTCGGCTACGGCGAAGAAGCATTCAGCGAATTGCCTTACGCGCGCCAGGTCGCCGCACACATCAGATCCGATCATCATGAAGTTCGTCTGAGCCGGGAGGAATTCTTCGCCAGCCTGCCGCACTTAATTTGGCATGAAGACGAGCCCGTCGTTTGGCCATCGAGTGTCGCTTTGTATTATGTGGCCCGGTTGGCGCGTCAGCGAGTCACCGTGGTGCTTACCGGCGAAGGCAGCGACGAGACCCTGGCGGGCTACACCCGGTACGCCTGGACGCTGTGGAATGTAGAAGATGGAGGGGGCGTATCGCGCGCTCACCCCGCCGCTGCTGCGGCGAGCGTTGCGCAACAGTATTGGTTCCGCGCGCCTCTCCGCCGACTTGCACCGCAAATTGGAGCACACGTTCCTGATGCGGGATGGAGCAAACTGGCCGTCGTTTTACTTTGACAATTTCTATTCGGCGTTTTCCGCGAGCGAATTTGCGCAGTTCCTGACTCCAGAAGCTCTCGCTGGCGCGGGGCAGGCCTATGCCGGGTCAATGAGCGCGTGGGATCGATCCCGGGGTGATTTGCTGCATCGCTTGCTCTATACCGATATCAACAGCTATTTGATCGAGCTGTTGATGAAGCAGGATCAAATGAGCATGGCTGCGTCCATTGAGAGCCGCGTTCCGTTTCTCGATCATCCTCTAGTCGAATTCACGGCGCGAATTCCGGCGGGCGACCAGATCAAAGGGCTGGCGGGAAAGTTTATTCTTAAAGAAGCGGTTGCCGACCTTTTGCCCAAGAGCATTGTTTACCGCAAGAAGATGGGGTTTCCGACGCCTTGGGCTTATTGGCTGGCAGGCCCACAATTGAGCGAGATCGAACGGCTGTTGTCGGAGCCCCGAAGCACTGCTAGGGGGCTGTTCCGGCCCGAAGCCATCCAGCATATTTTCGCCGAGCACCGCGCCCGCCACCGCGATCACGGCAAGCGCATTTGGCGACTGCTGAATCTGGAGCTGTGGCAACGGGTATTTTTGGATAGCGAACCGGCTGAGGCCATCACTACCGCATGGTCCACATTGGATAAGCAACGAACTGGTTCTCACGTTGCATGATCCGAACCCCATGATCCGAACCCGAAGATGCTCAGAAAAATAAAAGGCGTCGCGCTAGACTCACTCCGAAGTGCCGGAGTGTTCGACCTTGTAGCGGACAGCAAGTGGCGCCGGCAGCGGCTGCTCATTCTCTGCTATCACGGGATTTCGCTCGAAGACGAACATCAGTGGAGACCCCGGCTCTATATGCGGCCGGAACAGCTGGAACACCGACTGGAAACCCTGCGAGCCATGCGCTATTCCGTCCTGCCCTTGGGCGAAGCTCTAACCCGGTTGCGCTCCCGGGATCTTCCACCCCGTAGTGTTGCGATCACCTTCGATGATGGCACCTATGATTTCTACCGGCAGGCTTATCCGCTTTTGAAGAAGTATAACTTCCCCGTCACGGTTTATCAGACCACCTACTATGTCGATTGTGCAATGCCGATTTTCAACCTGACATGCTCCTACCTGCTTTGGAAGCGACGCGGAGAGCAGTTGTCCGCACCAGAACTCGGGCTGTCGGAAACTATGGATCTGCGCAGCGAAATGGGAAGGCATCGCGTCGTGCGCAGTCTCATTGAGATGTCGGAGCGGGAAAATCTGACCGGCCGCGAAAAGAATGAGATCGCCCGGAGGTTGGCCGGCGTTCTCGGGATCGACTACAGCTTGCTCGCCGCCAAACGCATTCTGCAACTGATGAACCCCCAAGAGGTGGCGGAAATCGGAAAAGACGGCGTGGATGTGCAGCTGCACAGTCATCGCCACTGTACGCCAGACGACGAGGCATTATTCCGGGGGGAAATCGTCGAAAATCGGGAGCGAATCCAATCCATGACTGGACGTCCCGCCTGGCATTTCTGTTATCCCAGTGGAGTTTATCGGAAAGAGTTTTTTGGCTGGCTGCAGAAGGAAGAAGTAATATCTGCCACGACCTGTGATGCTGGCTTGGTGGATCTTCGCGTTAATCCATTTCTGGTGCCCAGAATCGTAGACACAACTGGCCGCACTCAATTGGAGTTCGAAAGCTGGCTCAGCGGTGTGGGGTCACTAATCGCCATGCGCAGGGCTGCATCGCAACGGTACATCGTGCCTAACGACTGAACACAGACTTCAAGAAGATTTCAGCACACTGCATCATTCGGCGGGATTGATGAGAGATTGGGCAAAAAAAACGATTCTTGCCAGCGGCGCGCTGAGGTTTGCGGGAGATTTTCAATTTCCGGCCGCGGCAATTCTGATGTACCACTCAGTCCTGCCCGATCCAAGCCTGCAGGCCGACTGTCTTGGCGGCATCGTCCATAGCGAGTCCGCATTTTCCGAGCAGATGGAAGTGCTCGCGCGCCACTACCATCCAATCAGCCTGGATGAAATAGTCAAACTTCTCCGCGACAAAATAGACTTGCCAAAACGTGCTGTGGTTATCACCTTCGACGATGGCTACGCCGACAATTATGAAGTCGCGATGCCCATCCTGGAGCGGTTCGCCATCCCGGCAACGTTTTATGCAACCGTAGACTGTGTAGAAAAGCGCAAGCTGCCATGGCCGAGCCGCTTGCGCTTTGCTTTCCGCCGTACCAAGCTGGCTGCATGGAACGAAGCCCTCGCCAAATCCTGGAATCTCCACAATCCTCCCAATCGGGAAGAGGCGTTTTTGGCGGCATGCGACCTTTGCACCCAACTCAGCGGTGCGGCTCAGGAAGAGTTCGTCAGGCACGTTGAGCAGGATCTGCAGACCTGCGTCCCGGACCATTCCGGCTCGCTCATGATGAGTTACGACCAACTCCGGGGGCTGACCCGCCATGGACACGTTGTGGGCTCGCATACCATGACTCATCCCAACATGGCCTACGTGAAAGATGATGAAGCTCACCGCGAGTTCGCTCTATCGAAGCAACTGCTTGAGTCACATCTGACCACGCCGATCAAGCACTTCTCGTATCCTTGTCCGGCGCTTTCTCCACATTGGAGTGAACGCACTATCGAGCAGAGCCGTGCCATTGGCTACGAGACTGGAATCACAACCAACAACGGACTGACGCACAGAGGAGACAATCTCCTGTGTTTGAATCGCATCCGCCCCGCCAAGACCGTCGAAGGTCTGCGGTGGAACTTGGAAAGCGCATTTGCCGGACGTGCAGTTTAATCAGACTTCTAATGAGGCGATCGCGAATTGGCAAGAATACTGGTTTTGGATGGGCACAGCGCCGCCGCCCTGGCAGTGACACGGTCCGCAGGGCAAGCCGGACATTGGGTTGCTGTGGGCGCGAACCGGGGTCTCTTTGCTGCTGCTACCCGCTCCCGCTATTGCCGCGCCGGAATCGACTATCCAGTTTCGACAAGCGAACCCGAGGCCTTCGTGAACTCGATCCTCGAGTTTACAAAAGCCCACAGCTTTGACCTTGTCATCCCGGTCACCGATTGGACTCTGGGGCCGCTTTCCGCACAACGGGAGCGCTTCGCCGGACTTTGCCCTATCGCAATGCCGTCCCAGGAAGCACTCGGATTTGCATCCGACAAATATCGCACCATCAAGCTCGCCGAATCGATGGGCATCAGCGTACCCGGAACTCTGCTGGTTCATTCCATCGGCGATCTTGCTCAGTGCCCGTCGAGCCGATTCCCCATTGTTGTGAAGGATCGGTTCTCAGTGCGCTGGACAAACGGCAAAGCCGTGTTCGGATCGGTAGCCTACGCTTACTCGGCCTCGGAACTGGAAAACAGAGTATCGGAGCGTTTACAGACCGCAGGCGATGTCCTGATCCAGGAATTTACCTACGGCGCGGGAGTCGGTTTTTCCTGCTTTGTGGCTGGTGGAAAAGCGTTTCTGCCATTCCAGTGGCAACGAATCAGGGAAGTTGACCCGCGAGGGTCGGGCAGCAGCGCCAGAAAATCCATCCCCTCGGATGCAACTCTGGTTTCTCGCAGCGTGCGACTGATTCTGGAAATGGGATTCGAAGGAATTGCGATGGTGGAATATAAGGAAACTGCCGACGGGCGCCTCATACTGATGGAAGTCAATGGACGTCCCTGGGGTTCGATTGGTCTGGCGGTCGCTTGCGGAATCGACTATCCGCGCCATCTCATCGAATGGTGCCTGCAAGGTACGCTGCCACCTCAAGAAATTTCCTATCCAGAAAACGTCATCTGCCGTCGCGTCGTCGGCGAGTTGACTCACCTCAGTAATCTGCGCGCCGGACCGCCGCCAAACTGGCCGGCGGCTTACCCGAACTTCTGGACCAGCCTGTTCACGATGGCTCTGCCATGGCGTCCGGGTATGTGCTACGACGATTTTTGGCTGTCGGACATGAGTCCCGGAATCGCCGGGATTCGCAATTGGTTCCAGTCACGGTTGAAAAAGAAGGCACGGTAAGGACCAGTGGGGGACTCAGCGGCCGGAGATAGGCTGCTCTTTGGAGGTTGTAGAGCACAAAAGCGTTGAGGCGATCAGATTCTGAATGCAGATTCGCAGCTGGCGGCCGCACAGGCGTGTAGCCTCAAGATCGCCGAGATACGGATCTGGAATTTCGCGATATTGCCATGGACCTTCGGCGTATGCGCTAAGCATAAAAATCTTCTTTTGGGCCTGCGGATAAAGCGTGAGCAACTCAGCCTTGTTCTGAAAGTCCATGGCGAGAATGCAGTCTGCCTGCTCGACCATCTCGCTGGTCAGCGGCTTGGCCCGATGTTGAGCCAGCGATATTCCAAGCTCGACGGCCGCCTCTTGGGCCCACGCGTGCGCTTCTCTGCCGGCGGTCGCGTGAACCCCTGCGGACATGACCCGGACTTGCTGCTGCAGCCCCGCCACGCTCAGCTCTTGCTGCATAAGGAATTCTGCCAGGGCGCTGCGCATGATGTTTCCGAAGCAGACAAAAAGAAAGGACCGCGCAGAAGGCGGCACTTGGCGCTGATCCGCGCTTCGAACTCCAAGCACATCGCGCAGACGTAACCCCGCGTAAATCCGGCCCGCGCGCGGCCCAAGCCGAAGAACGATACCACGCTGTTGCACAAGAAAATTCGGAATCAGCTTGCGCAGCACATCCTTGGATGCGGTCATGAACGTGCGAGGCCCGTCCCCGGTCACAAAGGCAGCCCCCGCAGGGAGACTGCGGGCTCGGCATGCCGCTGCGAGACGAGCTCATATCCAAGGCTTTGCATCGAGCGTCCCCATGCCGACTCTATTGCAGCCACGGACTCCGGCGCCAGCTGAGACTTCCATCCTCCGGAAGTTCCCGAGCGAACGAACTCCTTGTCACTGCGGGTTCCCTTGGTAAGAACCCAGTGTCCGGCTTCCTGCTTCTCGAGCGCGCGCATCCGTTCCGGCGAACTGAGGTCGATTGCGCGTTGCAAAGCCGCCGGACTGGAGTCGATCTTGCTGAAAGAGCAACGTTCGAGGAAAGCCACGACATTGGCCAGTACTGCGGCAGTGTCGCGCTTCATATCCTCGTAGCGAAGCATCAGAAACCGCGGGTCCTGTCTTCGCACCGAGGTCCAACTCAGCACGCTGTCCTGCCAGCAGCCGAACTTGCGATCGAACTCCCCCGCGATGAAGCGAGGCACAAAACTGGCGATCGGATAGCCGTCAGGAAGGTTTCGCGCTTTCACATTGTGATGATAATAGGAGACTGCCACATCCCGCGGGTCGCGCACGATGTAGATCACGCGCGGATAATGCGGCTGAAAGCACTCATGACTCTTCAGCATCCGCGGGCGCGGGAGTTGACGCAGCACTCGATCCCGATTGAAGTAAATTTCTGGAATCCTGGACTCGACGTTGGAAAACGTCACCGGATCGTTCTGGTGGACCAAGTTCCCCAAAAGAAAACGCGCCCACGTGTTGCCGGACCTGGGATAGGAGACAAGAAAGACATCATCGGGGAAAACCGTCACTCCCCGGCCCGCGATCTGCCGTCCGGTGAGCACACGTCCTGCCTGCGTCAGCGCACCAAACAGCTTTTGTACATTACTTGGCTTCAGCGGCATTGTTCCTCAGCCTTCACGGCCTCACGAACAGGGATCTAATTCCATGTCCAGTCCCCTTCTAGTTCTTTCTTCAGGCCCGCTCCAGCGCCGACCGCACCCCTTCGGAGCGCATTGGCGGAACTCTCGTAACCTATAGGCGTACTTCTCCGTTTCTGCTCTAAACAGATTTTCTCACAGTCTTAATGCGATGCTGCGGGCGATCACGGTTCCTCTTGATACGTCTCCATCAAGGCCACTCCCACTTCATTTAGTGGCTTCTGAACTAGTGGTTTCTCGATTCGCCAGAGGCGGCCGGCCCAGAACGCCCACGCCAGCCCGATGCCGTAGGGGATCAGGCTGATCATGATCTGAAAACCCACTTGCAGATAGTTCCGGGCAAAAAACCATCGCCGCATCGCCATGAGAGTGACGACCGTCGGCAGGCAAAGGAGGATCGGCAGAGTATAAGCCTCGGTAAGAAAAGTAATGATGCGAGTGTTGAGCACACGGCACAAATGACGAGGCATAAAGAACAGAGAGGTGCAGGCGAGAGGAATTGCGGTCCCCAGCGCGTCCCCAATCACGCCGAACGGTCGGATCAGCACAATACTCAGCACCAGATTGGCGATTCCTTCCATCGCCGTAACCCAGGCCATGCTTTGGTGGCGGGCCATACCGTACAGAATTCGCGTAGAGGCTGCCTGGGCTAGGGCAAAAGTTAAAGGAATCAGCAGCGTGAGCATCACCGGATAGCAAGCCGTTACGTACCTTGCGCCGACCCAAGCGGTGATCACCGACTTTCCCAGGATGATGAGCGTGGCGGTAATTGGAAATACGATCAAGGCGCAGGCCCGATTGCCGGCGACGAAGATCTGGCGCAGACGGTCCCGGTCACCTTTGGCATCGGATTGACCGGACATGGGGACAAAGATCTGAGCCAGACTGCTGACCACCTCCGAGGTATAGTCCAACAAACGATCGCCGATCGAAAAATAGGTCACAGCCGCCACCGACAGCATTTTGGCGATTACTATTTCATCGGTCTTGAAGCGTAGCTTGTAAGCGATCATCAGAATGAAACTGACTCCGCTATAGCGGGCTATCTCGCCGAAGGCGCTGCCATCCACATACTTCCAGCCAAAATGGAGCGGAAGCACACGCAACGCAATGACCGCGCGGACCACAGCGCCTACAAGCGGCAGCGTGACCGTGATCAAGGCAACCGCCAGCAGCCCATACCCGTGGTGCAGAGCCAGGACGATCAGACTAGCGCGCAAGAGCGTAGCACCGAGATTTGTTAGATTGACGAAATAAAAGCGATTCAGCCCCTCAAGGATTCCGCCAAAGACGCCCCCCGGAAAACCCAGGGCAACGGCTGTCCCGACCATCAGAAAGAGTATGCGGGCCGTAGGTAAGAAGTCGGCCGGCATGCGAAACAAAGATCCGAGGAAGCCACTCAGGACTATGGTGGTCACGAATGCGGCCAAGCCAATCGCGGAGTAAACGGCCAGAGCAGTGCCGATCAGGCGGGAGAGACCTTCTATATCACTGGTTGCATTGTAGGTGGAGACATAGCGGATGATCGATGAACGGACACCGAGGTCGAACAACCCGTAGTAACCAGTAACGGAAAAAACCAAGACCCATGCACCATAAGCGGTATTGCCAAGGTGGTGCAGAATGAAGGGTGAGAGGAAAAGGCCTACTAGAATATTGACGCCCAAGCTGAACCAGCTGGAGCTGACATTCTTGGCGATTTCGTTGTAGCGCATGGATACGAACCCTGGAACCAAAGCGTAGCTATGTACTTTGGAGAGCGTTCCGAGTGACCAGCTCGTACCCCACCGTCGTCATGACTTCGCCCCAAACCTGTTCGATCTGCCGAACGCAGGATTCGGGTAATGAAGTCCTCCACCCGCCGGCTTTGGCCCGGTGCACAAACGGAATATCCTTGCGCCGATTCTTGGTCGCGATCCAGTGATCCTGTTCCGCCCTTTCCAGGGCCCGCATCCGATCGGCGGAACTCAATTCAATTGCCCGCAGGATGCGCGAGGGCTCCGGATCAATTTCGAGGAAGTGGGCGATCCGTGTAAGCTCGGAAGCAGTATCGCTGATCATGTCTTCGTATCGGAGTAACAGGAACCCGTTGCGCCGCCCGCGAGTGTAGATCCAACTGGCGACATTTTCCTCCCAGGTTCCCCAGTCCGCAGAGATCAGCCGGCCGGCAACGAAGTCGTCGACATAACGCTCCAGCGGATAGCCGTCTTCGATCTGCCTGTACTTCCTCTGAAAGTCGTAATAGGAAAGAGCGACGTCCCGCGGATCGCGGACGATGTAGATGGTCTTAGGGTAACGATGATCGAAATACTGGTGTGTCTTAATAATCCTTGGCCGAGGCGTGCGCTTGAGAGCGCGATTCGATTGCGACGACGTATCCGGAATCAGTCGCTCGATGTTGAGAAAAGTGACGTTCTGGTGCGGGTAGATGAGATTGGCTATCAGAAACCGCGTCCAGGTGTTCCCTGATCGAGGATAAGAGACCAGGAACGTGTCGTCCCTGTACACCCTGAAGTTGCGTTCGGCCTTGTCCGTGCCGAGCAAATATTTGAGGACAACCTTGATTCCGTAAATCATTCCCCACTTTGCTCCCTGCCATGGTGTCCTAGTCGCACAACCTGGTTGAATGATGCATTTGCGTGACCGCCCTCGTCGCTGACTGAGTCTCTCCTGACGGTACCGGTCGCGGCCGCATGAGTACATCGAGATTCGATGGCTCCGCGCCGCGCCGCGCGGCAGCACGCGCTCGACGCTTACACCACAACAGAAAGGTTAGGTAGCGGCCGTAGCCCCACCGGAGGAGCAGCGGGCAAATACGGAGTCCGGCCCCGGCCAGCTGTAATTTCGCGGCCGGCGCAAGCGAATTTGCGCGCTGCACCGCCAAGCGGGCTTCCCGGAACCGCCCCGCCTCGAGATGTTCCTTGGCCACCTCGACTTCGATCTCAATTTCGAGTTGCTTCAGCTTTACTGCGACAATCTCTTGTTGCGACGCGTTAAGCGACAGGGTTGCAACAGCCTTCCGGTAAACTTCGGCGCGCGCCCTCTTCATCGGGTCAGACTTCGACGAAAGTCCGTCACCTAAGCGATGAAAAACCTGGACCTCCGAATCGTAGGTCATCCGCACTCCCTGGCTCGCCAGGCGTAACCAAAGATCAAAATCCTCACAACGGTTCAGGCTTTCGTCGAACAGGCCGGCCTTGAGAAGTGCGGCACGCGAAACGACAACCGACGACGTGTTCACCGTGCAATGTTCCGCTAACAGACTCTCCAACGTGACTTGTCTAGTTTGGGGCACTATGTCAAAGGCAGCGCCCACGACCTCTCCATCACTGAATTGCATGTTGTTGGCGTAGACCAGACCAAGGGTCGCGTCTCGCGTCAGGTAATCGACCTGCCGTGCGAGGTGGTTGGGGATCCAAAAATCATCGCTATCGAGCATCGCGACGTAACGGCCACGTGACTCACGGATACCAAGATTCCGTGCCGCCGAGGGGCCGCGATTCTCCTGTCGAAAATAGCGGAGCCGTGAAAAATAGGGTTTGAGTACCGCTTCCAATGCAGGCGTATCGGGAGAGCCATCGTTGACCACGATCACTTCGTGGCTAGAAAACGTTTGTTGAAACACAGAGTCCAGGGCAGCAGCGATGTAAGCGGAAGAATTGTAGGCAGGTATGACCACGCTGACCAGCGGCTGCTCATCTTTCCCAGCAATTTCGGATGCCGCTCCTTCGCCCATTACACCATTGCTCATTAGTGGTTCTTCTTGTGCCCAGTATTGCGTCTTGAGTGAGGCCAGCACCCCTAGCTGTGAGTCAAAGCCGCCCGTTAGTTTAGGCTTGTGCCTAAATGCGGATGCGAGACGCCGAAATGCCTCGAGCGTTGATTCTACATTGCCAGCATTACTGGGAAGTTACAAGCCCTCACCGGCTAATCCAAATGCGTCAGCGTGGCGGAAAGCCACTGGAAGAATCCGTACGTGGGGGAATCTGGGGTTCTTCTTATGACCTCAGAGTAGGCATCGGCCTGAGGATTGTGGAGCTGTCGAGCGCGCCACTCGAACCGACGCAATCGAATGAGCAACCGAACCAGCCGATTTAGCCGAACCCTTGAGGGATGTGCCCGATTCCATTCGTGGGACGCTGCAGACTCGCGCGGGGGCGCTGTCATCGACGATAACGATCTGGTCCACTTCTTGAGAGGTGAGTTTAGGGCGCAGCATGCGCAAGAGGGGGCTTTGCTTCGATTGAAGTTTGAACTCGAAGAACTGGCGATAGACAGTCCGGGTGAAGGCAAGTTGCAGCTTGTCGTACCCCGCCTCGGCAGGAGTAGCCAACTCGTAGCCGAGGTCCGTCAACGTCCTGCCGACCAATCCCTCGATTCTGCTCACTTGCACGGGAGACAACTGTCTTTTCCACCGTGCTACCGGGCTGAATTCTGCCCGAGATTCCGCCCTGAACGATGTGTTCGGGCGGGAAACAGAACCGATGGCTGTTCTTTGGATCCGGTCATAATCGAGATCGTGCGCAAGGAACGAACTCAACCGCTGGAGCACGGAGCGGGGATTGCCGACTAATTCCTCGAATCGCACCTCGGTGTAGTCATTTCCGAATGCAGCCCCTGCGGCTCTGCCTTTTCGCACAATCCATTCCCAATAGAGCGCGGCACCTTCCGGCGTTTCCCGATCCTTCCACGGGAAAGGACGTATGTAGCGCTTTTGGGAGAGCGAGAGGGCGACGTCTCGACCGTCGCGGATCACATGGATGATGAGAGCCTCAGGGATCAACTTCTTGATGAGCTTAAGATGGAGAATCTCTTCCGGGGCATTGGCTGCCCAGCGGCAAGCGTTTTGCTGGTGCGTGATCTCGCCCATCACGATTCGCAGAAAATCACCGGCATTCCTGCAATCCGCGATTTTTTCCTCGATCTGTTCGCGTCGCAACCCGGAAACACGGAACAGGCGACTGCCCAGCCAGACTCTCATCATGTTCTCACGGTTTTTGCGAATGCTGAGGTCGCCAAATCGCGGAGCCAGGAGGTTGAAGATATTCGACTCTCCTAGATATAGCGCAAAACCGCCAGCCGAGAGCAGGGTGTCGTAAAGTAGCGTGGTCCCCGAGCGGGCGCTTCCCACCACGAACACCGGCGCTCGCCCTCTATCGCCAACGCCTGTGGTTTTCATTGGCCGTTCCTGTTCACGGTTTCCTGTTTCATTGGCGGCGTTTCTCTCGGCGATCATTGGTGTTTCCCTCCGGCGCGACTATTCGGAGCATCAGCGGCGTTTTCCCGGATTGGAACCCCTTGGTCCGCCCTGCGGAGCGTGATAGGCGAAATTAATCGCCGACGATTGTCCTCCCGAGCCGCGGACGGCCGTGGGGCGGTAGACCGGAGTATTCCTGCCGCTGCTTCCGCGTGCCGCGTTGCCTCGGACCACGGTCACACTCTGCCGCTCAATCTGTTCGAGCTGTTGGCGCGTGCTCGCCGACTTCGATTGGGCCGATACCACAGATGGCGAAGTAGAACACGGCAAGCCGTTATGGGTACAGGCGTTTGCCGCGGGATCCTTCCAGAGGTGAGCGGAGGAGGGCCGCACAGCACTAGGGTGCTGAGCGAATCCTGGCGTGGTCACGAACGCAAACGGCAGAGGCAACACCGCCATGCAGATTGTGCGGCGGAGCCGGTGCGAGATTGCAGGTTTCTTGGCCGGCATTTTTCCCCCCGTACTGAATACGTTTCGAGAGGCGCTCACGCTCTAGGCCGGAGCAGCACAATGCGATCCTCGCCGATGCGGGATCCGATCGCGATGATCGCTCCGCTGTTGTTGATGCCCAGCGCTTGAATCACTTCCCATCCGCTTCCCGGTTCCAGAAATTCGTTCAAGTCGTGTAGTCGGTTGTTGCGGTAAAGGAAACCGTGAAAGTTCTCGTCGCCTTCTGTCAGCGACCCGCCGACGATCTCACCTTGGTTATTGAGGTCGCGAGCGATGCTGAACGAGCCTCCCAGCGTTCCTAATGTGCTGCGCTCCCTGCCTTCCTGCCTAAAAGCCTCTATTCGACCGGTCGCTGGGTTGAGTGATACGCCAGCATACTGCTCCGCGTCATTGAGGGCAAGCACGTCGTTCCGGTTGTTGTCGAAAGGTCCGAGGTCGACGACCTCAAACATAGGTGGGTTGGTAGCAGTCCCCTTCGTATCATGAACTGCTTCTACAAGTCGAGACGGTTTCATAGTACCTCGCTGCTGTGTATCGCCGGTCCATCCTCCGCAGCCATGCAGCGACTGTGGGCGCGCATGGTGTCAAGACTTTGGCTCAATCACCCGCAATCTCGCGAGAGTTTTTCTCCTCAATGATCCGAGGCTGCATAGAGGCTCCTAAAACCTATCCATTTTCATCGTGTAATCCGAGCGTGTAATCCCCCAAATGGGGTATTCGGGGATTGCCAGGCCAACCTGCCACTTGTCGTGACGGCTGGACTCACGCTACGCGGTCTGATCTTGTGCCGGCCTATCCACTCGAACGACACCAAACCCGTAGCCATCAATAGCAGCGTGCCGGGTTCTGGAGTTACGAGCGGGGTTGCGGCATAGCTGAATCCACCGGAGTCTTGAATTATTCCGCCGGCGTACGGACCAGAGCTGTTGAAAAAGAGTTGTATGGTTCCGCCGGCCACGTTTTTGAAAGGCCCATTGGGATACCATGTTCCCAAAAGATTTCCCGAGAGGTCGTAGGTGCAGCCGCCCCCGCCGTCTCCGCTTCCGCCGCAGCCAGGGTTCACCAGCGTCCACGTGATCGGTCCCGTAAATACACCGGAGAATATGACGCCAGTGGT
The DNA here is from genome assembly GCA_963702775.1 of uncultured Acidobacteriaceae bacterium. Lineage (GTDB taxonomy): Bacteria > Acidobacteriota > Terriglobia > Terriglobales > Acidobacteriaceae > Sulfotelmatobacter. The sequence continues at coordinate 632,919 of CAVPDX010000004.1, read as the reverse complement.
GCCGTTGTACGTTCCACCCATCAGCGTGAAGGAGGAGCCGGTCGAACTAAAGGTGGCGTTGCCCGCCAAGGTACCTGATGTCAGGTCGCCCGTCGCAAAGCTAAACGTTCCCAAATTGCCAGAGGTCTTCCAGCCGATCGAACTCACCGGAGAATCGGTGAGCGAAAAAGTGGTGTTGAATCCAGTTCCCTGCGACGTGGCATTGCCTCCCTCGTTAGTGAAGCACGTCTGGGTAGGACCTGAAGTGCAACTTGTTGCCCGCGCAGCGACCGGCGCGAGGAAAGCCACAAGCAGAGCGCACTGTGCAACCAGGCACAGTGGAAACCCCGATCGAAGTGCCATGGCTAAATCCTCCTGACTGCACACTCGCTTGCGGTCTGGAAAGGATGGTTGCCGACCCATCGCCACGCACCCCGCTCTCCAGATTTGTAATTTAGACCAGCCTCAAGAGTTCAGGCTTGAGGCTGGTTGATTAGTCGTGAAACCGGCGCTGCCAAATGCAATTTCCAAAATCCTTAGCACCCGGAACCAGGTGCAGAAAGCACAATCCCATGTTTCGGCCCGTCCTCAGATCACCTCAATTAAGCCAGTGCGCTCTCGTCGCTCTTCGGCTTTCTGGCCTTGCGCCTGAACATCAGCCCCGTGCCCAGCAATCCCGAGCCCATCAAGACAAGCGTGCCCGGCTCCGGAGTTACCATTGACGTAGTGCCGCCGGTGTCGTTAAGCGTTCCCATGCCGCCGTTATATTTGCCGTTGTGAGTTTGGAAGAAGATCTGGGTTGTCTGACCGAAGACCTTTGCTCCGTTTACCCACGTTCCATTTACCGGGCCGGTTAGTTCGTAGTTGCAAACTTGGCCGACGCAGCCGTTAAACACCCACGTCACATTTCCCGAGAACTCGCCCGTGAATATGGTCCCGTTGTTGCCATTCCAAAACCCGGAAATCGTGAAGGTGCTACCTGTGCCGCTCCACTGGGCGCCGCCGTTCATAAGACTCCCGCTAATGTACGCTCCGGTGGTGAAGTTGAGGCTCCCATCCGGCGACTGAACATATTGGCCGATCTGGGTTACCTCAGAGCCAATCAGGCTGAACGGCCCCATGACACCCGGTGCCGACGTTCCGGGGCTGCCATCGGTGTTGATGGTAGTGATTATCCCACCGGCATGGGCCGCCATCGGCACAAACACCACCAATACAACAGCCGCCAAAATGCATTGAACAACAAGAGTTCGGGCGCGAATTCTTTCTGACATGAGACTTCCCTCCTGGTAGCGTACTTTGACGGAGAGGGCAATCCCTGTAACCCCCCAAATGAGGTATTTCTCAGCGCGTGTCTTGGCTTAAGGGCGGCAGGTGGTTCTCTCAAGGATTCGAAGCCCCGCAAGACTGATAAAAGCTAAGCAGGGTGACGACAAGGCGCAAGCCAAGTTAGGAGCTGGCTACATGGCAACTGTGAGCACTCGCACCACGAGCTCGGTCTGGCGGTGGGTATCGGTCTTCATGAAGATGCGCTTGAGATGAGTTCTGGCAGTGTGGTAGCTAATAAAGAGTTCTTCCGCCGCTCCTTCGATTGACTTTCCCCGCACAAGATGAATTACCAGCGCCGCCTCGCCTCGGGTCAGGCCAAAGAGTTGGCAAATTTTCCCGGCATCTATTTCTAGACCTATGTCTTGGTCATACAGCTTTAACAGGGCGGTACGGGTCTCCGTGCCTGGCCAGCAGCTTAGTTCAGGTCCCGGAATCACTCGTACGATAAGCGCATGGGGAGCCATCCGGCGTGGCAGGATAAGAGGCGAATCTTTGGGCTCACCCAACTCGGGAGTCCCGATCGCGTCGTGCAGCAATTTCCGCAACAACCTGGTGTCCGTGGCCCGGTCGGCCGCCAATCCGGCGCGCGCCAGCGAAAGCCCGTCCTTTTTCTGCAGAATTGCCAGAGCTGCGCGATTAGCGATCCGCGGAATGCCTTCCTCAGCCACGAGCATCGCGCCGTGCTGCACCAGGTCGAGGCCGAAGCTGAGGGCGGCCAGGATCTCCTGTGGGGTCGCGGCTCCGTCTCCGCGCGGCTCGACCTCATGACTGACTGGAGCAAACGACGTGTCGGCTGACGTTTGGCTTCGGGCGCGCGCTCCGGGAGTCAATGGGATGGGAGATGGGACGGGAAACGGGTTGCCCTCTCCCAACCTAGGCGGAGCTTGGTCCTTCGTGTCGACAGAACTTCCTGTTGAGGATCGGGAGAGGCTCGCCGCTGGTTGGCCAGTAACCATTGTCTTGATCGCGTGCGACCCATCTCATCTAAAGCGCAAGGCATTGCGGGTGCATGACTGAAGGTTCCTATTGCTTGCACACTTTCAATCAAGGGACAATCCCTGTAATCCCCCAAACGAGGTATTTCTTACAAATCGTCTTGCAGAGGGTATGACGAAAGATTCGCATTCCAAAGAAAGCAGATGCGAACGCGGTCCGGACCACTTCAACGCGTGGTACGGGTAATGCCGGGATAAACCTTAGGGCACTGAGAAGCTGGGCAAAGTTGTGGAGGGCCGGTCGCGTGGCCAAAAGACCTGCTACAACGAGAGACCTGCTACAAAATGACCGTAAGCATTCTCACTACGAGTTCGCTCTGCCGATTGGTGGCGGTCTTCATGAAAATGCGTTTGAGGTGAGTTCTGGCAGTGTGAGGGCTAATGAAGAGTTCTGCTGCGGCTTCATCGAGCGACTTGCCTTGGACGAGATGTACGGCCAACGCTGCCTCTCCGCGGGTCAAACCATAAAGCCGGCAAAGGCCCCCGGCATCGACTTCGAGACCCAAGTCTTGGTCGTACAGCTTCACCAAGGCGGTACGATTCTCTGGACTGGGCCAGCACTCTAGCCCGGGCCCGGGAATCACTCGCACGACAAGCGCATGCCGGGCCGTTCTGCGCAGTAAAGTAATAGGAGATTCTTTCGGCTCTCCCAACTCGGGGGACTTAATCGCATCCTGCAGCAGTTTCCGCAACAACCGTGTATCCGAGGCGCGGTCTGCGACCAATCCAGTGCACGCCAGCCAAAGCCCATCCTTTTTCTGCAGAATTGCATGAGCTATGCTATTCGCGACGCGCGGGCAGCCTTCCGCAGCCACCAGCATCGCGCCGTGCTGCATCAAGTCGAGGCCGAAACTAAGGGCAGCGAGAATGTCCGGCGGGGCCAAGGTCGCGTCGCCACCTAGTCCAGCTTCGCGATGGAATGAAGCGGGCAGTGCGTCGGCTGACGGCTGGCCTGGAGCAGATGCTTCGGGAATTACTGCCTGCGGGAGATGCGAGACCTCAAATGATGCGCCATCATCCGAACCGTCTGGAGTTCGGGGCCCTACATTAGCACCGTTTCTTGCCGAGGGTTGGGGAGGCCTCGTCATCGTCTTGGACCGGTAGCTCCTAGTTTCGCTCTTAAGTAGTTCGGACCAATCACTTTCCTCCAAGCGTGTTTCGGCAGGATGACACGAAGATTAAAGAGAAATTAATTCTGCCGCCCACAAGGGTTAATTTGTGGAAATTCGGTCACGAGAAGCGCTCCAAGGCCGCTAGCCGCTTTAGGCTGACCAGTACCAAGTTCCCCAAGAGAGCAATTTTGCATGATCAATCTTTATCTTGCTTTCATCCTGGCTTAACGATGGATTGCTACCCTTATCGATTCCAAAATTGATTTCGGGGGGATCCTTAGTGGAAGAGGCAACGGGCCCCGGGTTATGGAAGCGGATGGTTTTGACGATGCGTTTGCCCCTATTGTGTTCGAGGCAACGACTTTCGACCGATGGTCGAACTGAGCGGCTGTCCACAACGAACATTTTTCTGTATTTGCCACCACAAGGTCACGACAGCGATGTAGCGTTCATAATGTGAGCGCGCCAATTGCAGAAGAAGTTCTAGCAGCCAGGTTGAAAAGTAACGGCGCGCTCCCCTTCCATTCTTCGACAATGGTTGGGCAAACGGAACTTGACTGGTACGGCGGCTCGTACCGCAGTTCCTGCTGTGTCTTCAAATGTTTAGGATGCTGCTTTAGCCTCTCCGGAAGCGCCGCAACCACTGTGCGCCGAAGCCAACCATGCCGGTTCCCAGTAAGTAGATCGACGACGGCTCCGGTACGGCACTCCCGCTCTGGCCCAAAGTGATATCGGAGATCCCGATCCCGTTGGCGGGACCGGAGAAAGTTACGGAGGTGGCAGTGCCGGAGAAGATGGCGCCCACATCCGTCCAATTGCAATAACTGCCATTCGAACAATTGCCGTCATTCGCCGCGAGAACCAAAGTTGCCAGCACCGCACCTAGACTATTCTTAACAGTTACAGTTTCCTGGAAGGCTGCCGTATAAAAGAAGTTGATCCCTGAAGTGAAGCCGTTTGTCACACTCATAGTACCGGTGACCTGCGAGCCCATTGGACCCGAAATAAAGATAGCGGGCGACATAGTCGGATCTGGGGAGAAATTGCCCGAGCCGCCTTGGGAAATGGGTCTGAGACCGAACACGTTTGAAGAAAAGGTCACTCCATAATTCGGAACACCGGAGTTCCCACCGCCGTCATAAAAGTTTCCCACCTGCTGTCCGTCCTTCAGGTAGATAAAATTCAGCAGATCCACAGAGCCAGCGCTCGCAAAAGAGGCAGACAGCAAGCACCAAAGTAGAAGAGCCACAGCGGTACGCAAACCTCGAACCATAATGATCTCCTTGCAGGGCAACCCGAGTAGAAATAGAAGCCAAAACCTGACGCCCAACAGTCAACAGTATCGCTCCGCACGTGTTACGGGGCAATCACTCGAATGTTAACAGTGCGTTAATTTTCCTCAAGCTTGTGGATATTTTGGGCTTCTTAGAGACTCTCGAAACATTTGTCGCGGTTCAGCGCACCGACGTTGATAAAAACACGGATTTGATGACGTTTGGAAGGAACGAGGTTAGCGTTTAGTCAGTTCCATCGACCAACCTGGAGGGATTGGGATGGCGACTTTCGTTCCGGCTGGTGCTTCCTCGAATTGAGCGGAATATCGGCGGAAATGAAAATCTTCAAAAGGTGTATAAACCCAGTCCTGGCAGATTCCGATGGGCAGCAGCACCAGCAACCCAATTACAAAGTAGCGAAGGATCCGCGGCGCACGGTCGTGACCCGCTATCCAGAACAGCGACGCTAAGGAGGCCAGCATAGGCAGAAAATAATAGCGATTCCCGCGGCCTGGGACGCACAGTGCTACCCACTGTGGAACGGTACCGAGCGGTGCGGCGAGCGGGCGGGCAAGTCCCAGCGCGAGCACAGCGAAGGCAAACAGAATGAGGAGCTTCAAGTCGATCGGTCCATAAACGAGCGCGTACAACACTAGGGCGAGACCCAGCACCGTGGAGATGACCTCAATAAAGAACAAACTATTCCCGCGAGCGAACCAGAATTGCGCTTCCATTCCCAACAGGGCTGAAAGAAACAACTGCCGTCCCAGGATGCTGATGAGGCGGGCGAAAGTGGCGCCATTGGGTGCCACCTGGCGCGAACGTGAAAGCAGTGCTATGAGGGCCTGAACCAGCGCCGCTGGAATAAGCAGGGCCAAGGTTCGTGCTGACCAGCCCTGTCGCCGCTTCCACCACAGGACCGCAGCTAGAGGAACAAGGAGGATACCGATCGGGCTGCTGAGGGCAGTCAGCACCAGCACTGTCCCGTCAAAGATCTGCCATCCCCTACCGCTTCCTGGTCGAGCCAGCAACACCAAGCATGCCAGCAATGCCAGATGCCACTGGACGTTCGTGATATTGGCATTAATCTCCCAAGAGTTGGGGACGGCCAGATACAAAAAGCTTGCCAGCAAACGCGTCGGGAACGCTATGTTCGGGAATCGTGACGACAGGAATACATTCGCGGGCAGGATTTGGACCACAATTGCACCCAGATTCATCACCAGGGGGGCCAGAGAGAACGGGAAAAGTAACGCTACGAAAACAACAATCCGTGTAAACGTATGCACATAGCCCGCCTCCGGCATCAGTAGGGAACGGAGGCCCAATTGATATGCTTGGGAATACCAGACCTTGCCATCCTCCGCGTAAAACTGTGCGTTGAGCAAGGCATCGGGGCGGCGGGAGAAAATGATCGCGAATGCCACCAGAAAAACCGCACCCTGAAATGCGATACCTCTGGCGCCTTGCAGCAGATCAAATACAGCTAGGTCCGGTCGCAGGGCGGTCTTTGCCGAAGAGTCAGACGCGGCTGGCAGTATGTGCTCGATCTTGCGTCGCTTTGTCTTTGTCTTTCGGGAGGCCATATTCGGTGCGGAAGATGAGCGTTTCCATTTACGCTTGCGTGTTTTTCCTCTTGAACACCGTGAGACTGCACTCGCCTTGCTGGCGGTAACTCTTGGCGGCATCTCCCCAGATGTAGCGTGTCTCCGGGTTTATTTCGTCGGCGATCCCGACGATCTCGTAATTCGCTGCGGAGTATTTCCCGAACCAGCCCAGGATCAGGGCGTTCGCATCGGGACGAATCTGCCACGAAATCGGTACGCCTACGAAGACGATGTATTCGGGATGGTTCCGCTCGATCTCCGCGATCATCTCCTTCTGCATCTCGAGCGCAAAATCCTGAGGTTCGAAAAGGGGATACGTGTAGATGTAGCCCGTGGCCGAGTGCCGCCTGGAATAGAAGTAAATCTCCGGCTCGGAACCGAGGACAGCGATGCGGGCGTTTTCCGGGGTTTGCTGTTGAATGTATTCGGCGACGACTTTGGCCTCGGGGAAAGGGTTGTTTCGTCCATAAACCTGACGGGAAACTGCAACGGGGTCCATGCGAAACAGGATGTCACTTTGACCGACGACAGAAATTACGAGCACAACCAGGAAGATGGCCGCAGGCAAGGTGGCTACGACAGAGTTCCGGGAAAGCCGCATCAACTCCCGTGTCGCAGAAGATACGGCGACGCCCGCCAACATGCTGGCAGGTGGAAGTAAGACGATGAAATAGTGAGGACGAAAGTAGAAACCGGCACCTGCGGCAGCGCCTGAAAATAAAAGAAACCCAACCGCGAACCATGCGCGCTTCCACAGAGTGGAGTCCCAGATAAGTGCCGCGATGCCTAGGGCGGCGAGCATCCACACTAAGAAAAACTGTTCCGTGATCCGGGAACCTTCGATAAACAGGTTCTCCGTACCGCTCCACATCTTGACTACCGAAGCGTATTGGCTGGCATAAGAGACCGTCCAGAACCACATCTTGCCCAAGTCGCCGGCGAAAAACAGAATCAGGCAAGTCAGCGCAAAGGGAAGGACCGCGCCAGCGCCATAAATCGCGAGACGAAGAACGCTCTGCCAACTTCTTGCGCCTCGCCACTCGTTCACGATCAGACAGAGGCCACCGAAAGCGGTAAACGCGAGTCCCGGTTGCTTCATCACAAACGCCAGGCCCAGAAACAATCCGGCGATGAAATAGAATCGCGCTCGTTGCGTCTCGAAGGCCTTGAGCAAGAAGATCATTCCGCCCAGAGCTGCAAGAACCACGAAATGCGTCGCATGTCCGGCGAAGCCGAGCACGGCTTCGCTGGTTGAGAGCAAGGCGTAGGTGGCAGCAGCCGTCGCCCCCGCCAACTCGCCAAACAACCGCTTGACCAGAAGAAAGACCAGAACCACCGTGCTCGCGTTGACCACGATCAACCCGAGGTGAACACCCGCCGACGATTGTCCGAAGACCGTCATCATCAGGGAGTAGGCAGCGTAAGTGCCCGGCAACTTCATGTTGTAGGCAAGTTCGTAGGGAGCAATCCCCTGCAACATCAACTGCCCCACGTAGGCGTACTCTCCTTCGTCACGTTCCAGGGGCATGTTGCGAAGGCGGAAGCGGATGAGAGAGAAAAAAACAATCACAATGGCGACTGCCACCGTCGCCCACCGTCGGGAGGAATCAACTAGGTGTGCTTTTGCGCTCCGTTTGTCCCGCCGTTGGGGCTTTCGAGTCATGAGGAAACGGGTCAGTTCTTCGGCTTGTGCCCACGTTCTCTTCTCTCCGTGTCCCGCGTCAGCAAAGGCCCACTAATAGATTGGAGCTGCCGCGGAAGCAGACGACCTGTCCATTAAGAGGGACACCGGTCCGCCTTGCGGGCAGGATGGAATGTTAGACGAAGACCTCCAGGCTATTGTTAATGGTGCATTACAGACAAGTTAAAAGTCGATGACAACGCTTGCGCTAAGCTCCGCACACGTTATTCTGAAGGTTGGACCCTCTACCTTGGAGTCATCCCTTTTCCATGCCCACCGCAAACGCACGCAAACGCCGCAAAAAGGCCGCGCGGCCGGAGCCGAGATTAGTAACGGCGAAGCCTTCAGTTGAGACTCAGATTCCGCAAACGCCGATTCCGCAAAAAAAGGATGATTCGCCGGCCCCCCTTTTGCCATCAGCGATGGAGTTAAGGCAGCGAGTCGCTCCCGCGGTCGTGCTCGCACTGATAACGTTTTCCGTTTATTACCAGGTGATTCATCATCCTTTCACCAATTACGATGACAGCGAGTATGTGCAGGACAATTCCCAAATCCACAAGGGACTCACACTAACCACGGTACGCTGGGCTTTGACTTCAACCGAGCACGCCAACTGGCACCCAATTACGTGGCTCTCGCACGCTCTGGATTGGCAGTTGTTCGGCCCGCTTGCCGCTGGGCACCACTTCACCAATCTCCTTTTCCACGTTCTGAATGTGGTCCTGCTGTACTTCCTTCTGGTGACGGTCACTCGAGCCCCGGTACGAAGTTTGCTGGTAGCGGCTCTTTTTGCCCTTCATCCCATGAATGTCGAGAGTGTCGCCTGGGTGGCAGAGCGCAAGAATCTGCTGTGTACATTTTTCTTTTTGCTGGCGTTGTTGGCTTATGCCAGCTACGCGCGGCGGCCGAATATAGGCCGCTACCTGCTGCTGGCGCTGCTGTTCGCTTTCAGCCTCGCCTCCAAACCGATGGTGGTGACGTTTCCCTTTGTATTGCTGCTGCTGGATTTTTGGCCTCTGCAGCGAATCAAGGGCTGGACTATGCCTTCGCCGGCCTTCCCTGCGCCGCAGTTCCCGGCGTGGAGACTCGGACTCGAGAAACTGCCACTCCTGGCCCTCAGCGCGGCCGACAGCGTTCTCACTTTGATCGCCCAGCAGAAGGTCCATGCAATCCGTGCGGCAACGGCGTTTCCCTTGTCGTTGCGAATTGAAAACGCGATTTTTTCGTATGCCACCTATGTGTGGAAGGCGATTTGGCCGGCGCGACTCGGAGTATTGTATCCGTACCCCGCGGGAGGAGTTTCCGCCGCGCGCTTGACTGTAGCTGTGCTGTTGCTGGTGGGTATTACCGCCTGGGTGTGGCGTGAGCGTGCCCGTCCTTATCTGCTCACGGGATGGCTCTGGTTTCTTGGCATGCTGGTGCCGGTGATCGGGCTGATTCAAGTGGGCGAGCAGGGAATGGCCGACCGCTATGCTTATCTTCCCTTGATGGGCATCTTTGTAATGGTGGTCTGGGGAGGGTTCGATCTGGTTCAGAGTGCAGATGACCGGGGCCGGTGGTCGGCGGGAGCCGCAGCCGCATTGGCGCTGGTTGTTCTTGGTGGTCTCACTTATCGGCAGGTTGGATTCTGGGAAACCAATTATGATCTTTGGGCTCACACCGCCGCGGTCACCGAGAACAATTCTTCTGCCGAGGATGTGGCGGGATCGGAGCTTCTCCTGACGGCCATCAACAATGGAATTCACTATTCCAGCGCGGCGCAGATTCACTTTCAGAGGGCGCTCCAGATCAATCCCAAGGACAGCGAAGCGCTTATGAATATCGGCGCCGATCTTAAGATACGCGGCAACGTGCCGGCAGCCCTGGAGAAATACCGGCTGGCCCTGCAATATGTCGATGACGATTTCCTGAAATCGAAGATCATCTACGACATCGGCGAGGCCTACGAGCAACTGGGTGACTTCAAGACGGCTCGGGAATATTTCGTCCGAGGGTTGTACATCAGCCCCGGCAAAGATAACAATTCGTTTGTCGGCTACGCCCGCACGTTCACAGATGAAAAAATCGCCGCCCTTGAGGCGACTTTAGGGGCGCATCCTACTGCCAACGGTTACTGGCAATTGGGCCAATTGCTGGATGAGGCTCAATACACCGCAGCCGCCCGCACCTCCTACGAGCGTGCCATCGAGTTGGATCCCAAGCTGGAAGAAGCCCGCCTCGCCCTGGACCGCGATTCAAACAGCAAGCCGCGACAAGAGTAGGCCGAATTCGCCGATCGCGTGTGTCTATCCGGATCCAGCTATTGTTGCGTAGCGGGCTGTGTCGGCGGCGTAGCAGGCGGCGGCAACGGACCCGAGGAAGTCGGCGCAGTCAGAGGCGCCTGCACTCGGGTCAAAGGGGTGGGCCCTTTTATTTCGTAGCCCCGATCAAAATTAGGGTCATAAAAGAAGAACCATTGGTTGTAGCGCCGCTTTTGATTGAACTCGCGAATCGTTTTCTTTGGACTCCGGCTGACAACCCCAATGATTAGACCGAAGTTAACTTCCGGCGACGATCCAAACTGCTCAAGGTTCGACGAAGAACTCGTTGCTGAGTTTGCTTGAACGGCTGCGCCGGGATTCTTCGATTGCTCAGAGGACTCCTGGTTGTCGGAGGAACCGTCTCCGTTGGTGGCTGGCTGCGAGACCCGAATGTCGGCGCCGGCCGTCATGGCGGGGATTTCAGACATGCGCAGCACCCGGAAATCCTTGCCTGTGATCGGATCCCGGTAGCGCTTGCGCAGGTACCGCATGCCATCGGTGCCCTCCAGATCGTCCAATTTTAATGGAAAGCGGCCCGTCTGTTTCGCGAAGCGGCGAACGGCACGGCGGTATTCCGCTGCGCGATGCATCATTTCTTCTTCCCGGTCTCGTCGAATCTCCGTCGCTACGCTCGGCGCAATGACGGCAGCGGCGACCGCCATCAACGCCACACAAAGAACCAGAGCGAGTAATACATAGCCCTGTTGTGAGCGAGACTTCTGACTGTAAGCAGGAAATTTCATTACTGTTGCCTGACCTGTTGCCTGGCCGCCCCGGCTCAGAAACTGTATTTCAACCCCAACTGCAGGGTTCTCGGACGGTGCGAGTCGACCGGGTGCAGGAAAGCGCTGCCGGTAGTGCAATCGACCAAAACCGGAGGCGTACCGAGCGGCGCTCCGGGAACAGGAGTATAGCCGCCCGCCGCAGTGTCGTTGAGTCCTCCATAGCAGTTGATGGTGTTCGATGCCGTATTGCCAATATTCGGATTGAAGATCCGGAACTGCGTGTGATTGAAGACGTTGAAAGCTTCGAGGCGAAACTCCAAGTTGCTGCCCTCAGTGATCTTGAAATTCTTCAGCAAGTTCATGTCGAAGTTCAGCCGGTGCGGATTGTTGAGGAAATTACGTCCTGCATTCCCGAAAGTGAGGCCCTGGGGCGCGGCAAACGCCGCGGGATTATACAACAACGGGCCCACACTGGATCCGCCGTTGACATAACTAGGGGGATGAGCGCGAGAATCTGCGACCACGTCCGGATAGGATCCAGCCCCAGCCAGGTTGGCGACACCGGCATTGTCCGGCACCGAGATGCCATTGTCGCCGCCGCCGTTGATAACGGTGAAGGGTGTGCCTGACTGGAAGGTCGCGATGCCCGAGTATTCCCAGCCATCGAGCATGGCACGCAGCACTCGGGAACCGCTCTGCGAGGAAGGCCTCTTCGAGCCCGTGCCCGCAGCATCCGCCGCCGTGTACGTCAGCGCGCGCTCAAGCGCGCCGCTGAGTTTGGGGAAAGCGTAGATGTAATTTACCGAGAGCAGGTGACGCTGATCGAAATTGGAACTCGCCCATTGGGACCGGAGGTTAGCGGAATTTACAAATGAGGCGTCGGAGCGATCGGAGGAATCGTCCAAGGAATGGCTGTAGGTGTAGGAAGCACCGATAGTAAGGGGTCCGCGAGTGCGGCGGATGGTGGCTTGCAAAGCATGGTACTGGGAATCGGCTACGTTCTGCAGCGAGAGCACACGCCCCGTGCCCGGCGCGAAGGTGCGTAGGGCACTTGGGGGCGGGAGATGGGGATTAAGGCTGTAGCAGGCCGCCTCCAAGTTTATATACGCGAGGTTGGAGGGTGTGACGGTGTGTCCGTACACATTAAAGTTAGGGGTGGCCTGGCAGTTTGCCGCCGTTATCGGCTGTCCAGGAGAAAAGGGGTTGCCAGTGGACAAAATTCCCATGTACGGTCCGGTAGGTGGCACCGGCAGCTGGTTGAGCTGCAATTCTGCCGAGAGGTGAGTACCTTTGCTGCCTACGTAGGCGATGGTGGCGACCATATCTTTGGGAAGTTGGCGCTGCATACTTAAGCTCCACTGCTGCGCGTAGGTCCAGACCGTCTTGGTGGGGATTGAAACCACGTCAATCGGAAAAGCCACCCCGCCGCCGATATCTGTGTAACCCTGAACCGGATTCGTCTGGGTCATGCTAAGCACCAGTGGCGGCCCCCCTTCCAACGATCCAGTGTTGGCTTCTTTCGGCGTGCCATGCTCATAAAACAACCCGTACCCGCCTCGAATCGAAGTCTTGCCATCCCCTTTCGGATCCCACGCAAAACCAACGCGAGGGGCGGGATTGAAGGTGTGGCTGCTCATGCAACTATCAGGAATGCCATTTTTTCCGCACTGCACCAAACCACTGGTGACGACGGAATTCGGCCCCAGGGGAAGAGTCACCGGCTGTCCGCTGACCAACAGATTTCCACCGCCAAACCCCGCTCCATTTACGGGAGCGATGGTTACAGGCCCGGCTTGGGCTCGATCCTGATCAAATTGATTTTTTTCCCAGTTGTAGGCGTTTAGGTTCTTCTCGTGGAAGTTGGTGAACAGACTGAAGCGAACGCCCAGATTGACCGTCAGGTGGCGGTTTACACGCCAGTCGTCCTGCACATACGGTTCAACGATGTAGTAGTCATTGTAGTACTTGAGCTGCGCGCTGTCTTGCTGAAAGCTATAGACGTTGGGACCACTGCTGTATAAGAGCTGGCCCAGAAAGTCAGCGAACGCATTTCCGCTGCCGTTCCCGCTCAGGTTGGTAAAGGTGAGCAGCCCCTGCAGATCGCCGGTGGCAGCGCCTATGGCGCCATTGGTTTCAGCGCGTCGGGAATCCACCGCCTGGATGCCGAGCTGCAGCGTATGGCCACCAAGGGCCTTGCTCAGGTTATCGCCTAGGCTATAGGTAGGATTGGTGTGCTCCCAAGGCACGTATGAAGTATCTACGGCAAAGCCGCTCCCGCCGTAGGCTGCATTGGTGCCCCCGATGACCACTCCCGGCAGCTTGTTGCCTCCAAAACCGTTGTTGAAAATGTAGCCAATGCCGTTCTGATTATTCCTGGGCACGGTGGCTTGCAGGTTGCCTCCCGGGCCACTAATGTCTCGCAAAGTGATATGGGAGTCTACGTAGCTGGCCACGAACTCATTTACAAGGGTGGGAGTTATGGTTGCGCTCAACCGCGCCACCATGCTGATGCCCGGGCCATCCAGCCGATTTTCCACGGTGGGAAAACTCTGTTCGTGAACCGCCGCAGTTTGCAGGTAGCCCCACTGCGGAACCGTAGTAGTGGTATCCCAAGAATCGTGAATGTAGCGAAAACTGGCCCGTACGCTATCGGTGAAGTTGTAATCGAAACGGCCCAACTCCTCCTGCCAGTAGGTCGGTGGGGATATCGCGGCGACATAGCAGGGCATGTAGGGTTGGCCGGTCTGCTGATTTACTTGTCCTGCAAGGTTGGAATTGCAGCCAAACGTGGAATTGGGAAGAGGCACAAGCGAATTTAGAAGAGTGACGCTGTTGGAGTTCAGCTGGGCGGTCTGACTGCCGCTCTGAGCCCCGATCTGATTGCCAAAATAGGTCAAGTAAGGCCCCGGCTGTCCCGTTGGCGGGCTAAGCGCTGGGCAGTCGGGATACTGCACCCGGTTGAAGGTTGTCTGCTGGTTTGGCAGCACGAAGGGACAGACATCACTGAAATCTCCGTTGCGCTCGGCCAAAGTGGGGACGGCTTGGTTGAAGTCTCCCGGTTCGTTTCCCGGTCCCAACGGCGACTTTTCCAGGCGAAACTCCTCCGACCAGAAAATGAAAGCTTTCTTCTTCTGCGTGTTGAACACGCCGGGAATATAAACCGGCCCGCCGATCGTGAAACCGAAATCCTGCCGGCGATAGAGTGGCGCTTTTCCGGGAGGATCGAAGTAATTGCGGGCATTAAAGAATTCATTGCGCACGAACTCGTAGGCGCCGCCATGCCATTGCGGTGTCCCTGACTTGGTCGTAACCAGCACGGTGCCCGACGCCGTCCGCCCATATTGCGCGCCGTAGTTGGAAGTCAGAACCTTGACTTCCTGAATAGCGTCGAGACTGGGATAAACCATCAGCGTGCTTTCGGCGCCGTTGAGGCCAGCGTTGAGCACATCGCTGCCGTCCACATCGAAGTTGTTGTACTCTACCCGACCGCCATTCACGCTGTACTTCACGCTGCCAGCTACGCCCACCTTGGCTTCATCCTGGCCGGTCTGATTGCTGACGCCCGGGGCCAGGGCGATAAGCTGCGTGAAGTTGCGCCCATTCAAGCCGGTTTCCTGCACTTCCTTTTCCGTGATCGTGCCTGCGACTTCGGAGGTTCCGGTTTCCACCTGCGCCGGCCCGCCCGCGGTGACATTGACATTTTCCACTGCGCTCGGCGGCTGCAGAGCCGCCGGTATTTCAAGTTTCTGATCGGCGCCGAGAGTCACATCGGTTTCGAAGGGCGCGAAATTCTCCGCAGTGATTTTTACTTTGTAAGTACCAGGGGCGATTCCCGACACCACATATTGGCCACGCCCGTCGGAAGTTACCGTCTTCGTGCCCGAGGGACCGGTGACGGTGACGGTGGCGCCGGCAATGACCGCGCCGGTGGGATCGGTGATAACTCCGGAGAGGCCGGCGGATCCTTTTTGTTCGACGGTCGCTTGTGCAGCGCCCTGCGGCTGGCCGGAGGAAGGCGTCTCGGTGCCCGAAGGAGTGGAGGCCGGCGCTTCGGGTGCGGGCGGCGCCGACATCAGCACAGCGTCAATCTCTTTGCTGTCGCCGTTGCCCAACACCATTGACACCACGAACTCTTGGTATCCTGCAGCCGTAATCCTTACTGTGTAATTGCCCCGGTTGAGGCCGTTCATGTTGTAGTGCCCGGCCTCGTTGGTGGTCGCGGTCTGTCCCCCTCCGGTTCCCTCCACGGTAACTATCGCTTGCTGCACCGGAGAGCCCGAAGGCACGATGACGGTTCCGTGCAGGGAGGCGCCTTCTTGCGCCGAAATTAGACTCAGTGATCCATACAAGAGAACGATCACCATCAGGAAGAAGCCGCGAAATTTCACAGACAACACCCCCGCGCCGCAACGGATCACGGTCGCGAAAAAAGACACAGACCATTATTAGAACTACAGACGCAGAACGAATGAGTAAGAACGTACAACCTACCGACCGATTGTTACTACCGAATGAAGGAAACGTTAATTTCCCGTGACATAAATTTGTAGCTTGTGTTGCGGAGCGTGATTCCTTCTTGCCTACCCGGTTTTGGAAATCCGCTAAGCCCGATCAATAAAAAAGCATGAGGCCCACTCACACGAGCGAATAAAGAACTCACTATTCACAGTAAGGAACGCTTCAGGCGATGAGTACAAGCTTCTGCAAGCGTTGCAATTAGGGCGTAGTTCTCCACAGAAAAATTCTTCATTCTCGCGATCGAAATCAGAAATTCATCGCAGTTTAATAATGCCGTCATTCTGGCGTAACAGGTATGCCTGATAGTGGCTTCGCGCAACCCCAGAGCTTTACAGTTGCGCACTTCCTACATTCGGTCGCAACCTTCGCAAGCTCTTGGGCGGGCTCGGGGAAGTTACCGGGCAGCTCCAACTGGGGCTAGTCCCCTTCAACCGCTAGCAACCAGAATTTCCAAGGAGACTCTGATCATGACGAAGAAAGTGCTTGTAGTGGCGCTGGCTCTCACAGCGTCGCTCCTGCTGTGTACAAACTTGTTTGGACAAACCATCAACAATAATTGCTCGGGAGGCGTCAACCCGCGGTTCATCGGTGCGGGCTCTTCGGCGCAAATCAATGCCCTGGGCTATGCGGCCGCAAACTTAACCCTGCTCGCCACTGGCAGCGGGAACGTAGCCAACGGCGAATATGCCTTGATTACAACCAAGCTGGGCACCATTGTTGACAGCCGCACAGGCCTGACCGATACCGGCCTCACCATGTTTGTAGTGTGGGATCCCACGGCCACTGGTGCTTGCAACCTCTATGTGTACTACCAAACCGACTCCGGCGTGGGCGACAAAGACTTTTTCGCTTACGAGAAATTTACCGCCACGAACTCGACCGTCACCAGCCACGAGCACTTCAACAGCATCGGCGCTGCCTACGGTACTGCCCCGGTTGGGACCATCACTCCACAGAACGTCATCAAAGGCATGAAGGACGGGTGCTGGTACGGAGGCATCAACGGAGGATCTTCGGGCACCACCTGCACAGGTGGATCAGCAGTGACCGCAATCCCCTCCATGGTTACTACGTTTCTGAACTTGAGCCCCGCAACCTATGTCAACAAGCCCACCCCGCCAGCCGCACAGAGCTACTGCGGAAACGTTACAAGCGTCTCGATCACCAGCCAGTTCTATTGCTACTTCAACGCAGCCGGAACCGACATTCGTCCTGAGGACGCACTGTACGCGTTCAATCGCGCTCTGGCGACCTATAACGGCATCGTACCCCCGGCAACCAAGGGCGGAACGCTGACCGGTCTGGGTTACGGTGGACAATCACTGACTAACGGCAGCGCCGGATGCGTCTCCGGCACGACCCTTATCGGATGCCCCTTCATTGACTCGTTCAATCAGGGCTCCGAGTTCTTCGTGGCCAAATGGGCGCTTTCGGGAAGCGACCCGATTAAGTCGGGATCGTTGCCCTCTTACGCGACGCTTTCTGTCGGCGCATCGCCGATGGTGATTATTGCCGGGAACGAAGACACCGCGAACCTCGGCAGCACGTTCTCCGATCCCAACTCGGCGAATGGCAAGAATTACAACTACAACAACATCAATCGCCAACTCTTGACCGAACTCTACTCCGGAGAAGCCACTTGCCTCAACGATCTGCAACCCAATGCCGCCGGAACTGCGGCGCCGAACGCTGGCATCCCGTTGCAAATCGTCACCCGCGAAGCGCTCTCCGGCACCTACAACACCACGGAGTGGACCGGGATTCGCATCCAGACCGGCGGTCCGCTGGCAGACAATAACACGCCCAACGCGAACGCAGACAACGGCCAGGAACAGTTCAACGATCCGAACGTGTTCCCCGGCCACTTCAGCGCCACCGACTGCAGCTATCAGGGAGCCATCAACGGCATCGGTGTGGCCTATCCCCAGTCCAACTGCTTTAACCCCATGTTCCTCAGCTACGACGGCACCGACATCAAAGTCGGCAAGAACTGCCAGGGCAAATCTGGCGGCACAGCTCCTGGCCTGCCGGTGCGTCTGCGCGGTGTCGGCAGCGGCGAGTTGGTTAACGCGGTTATCGGTAAGTACAACGCCTCAGGCGTCAGCGGCAGCGGATCGGCTACGGTATTCAACCCGATCGGCTACGCCTTCTGGAGCTATGGAAACCTGAACGCTCTGTGCACGACGATTACCGGTACCGTTTGCTCCGGATCACCTGCCTGGCTGGGCCACTACCTGACCGTGGATGGAATCGATCCGATCTTCAACACCCCGGGCGGAGAGTTCGACGCAACTCCGAACCCGTCGGGCGCTTACAACCCGCCGGTCTGCGACTTCAAGGTCACCTGCCCGACGGTTCCTTTCACTCACACCAAGGATGGAACGTATCCGATGTGGGGGGTTCTGCGGACGGTCACGTTCGCCACAGTGGCCGGCAAACTCAATACGCCTCCGGGTGTCCTGGACATGATCGCAAACGAAGAGATCACGGCGGACTGCCCACCGGGATCGCTGACCTGCACGTACCTGCCGGATTACGTTCCGTTCCTGACCCACGTGACGGGAAGCAATGGCGTGTACACGGGCGACCTGAACCTGTTCGTGTATCGCTCGCACTACAAGGCGTCGGGTTTGTCAGTCAACGCTAACAATGGCCACACGGCCTGCGCCGGCGACTTCACCGCAGTTGCCCTGCAAGGTGGAAATGTCAAATCCCCGGTTTGCCTGGTGGATTTCGGCAACGATGCGGGCGGCGCGGTGCTGACCGTGCAAAGCGACGTAGACTTCATCGCCGACTTCGGCACTGAAGAATACGGCTTGCGGCAATAACAACCTTAACCGCTGTACGCCGGAAAGAGGGAAGGGCAAAACTGCCCTTCCCTCTACCGGTGTTTACGGTTCCATCCGCGCTGCGAAAAATTGTGGTCTATGCCCCAACCACGCCTTCCCGCCAGACGTGGAAAAGCTACGAGATATGGTTACAAGATATTGTTGGTGGGAGTTCCAGGATGTTCAAATCAATTTCACGGAATTGGAGATTCTTCGTGCCGTCTAAATATGGGTTCTTTGCTTTCTTGTCAGGCTTCTTAAGAAATGTTGTGTGGGGATGCAGCTTAGCCGCGATGGCGGCTGGCGTAGCCTCGGCCATGCCCTTGAGTCCGGTCCAGCAGGCGGACCAGAAACAGAAACCATCCACCAGTCCGTCAGCCCCGGCTGCGCCGGCGGCAGCAACGGGGGCGCCAACCGACGGTGCCGGGAAGCGTGCGGACGTGTTTCAGCCACAGCCGGCCATTGATCCCAAGACTGGGCTGCCCCTGTACGAAACCATCCAGGAAGACTGGAGTTCATTAGCCATCGGGGTGAGCAAACTGACACCGCAGACTCCGGTGTTCGGTCAGACCGATCAAGGCGACGGTTTCACGCGCACGCTGGTGCAGTTGCAGTGGCGGCCGGGCGACCCGCTGGACCTCTACGTCATCCTGCCTAAAGGCGTGACCAAGCCACCGGTAGTTCTCTATCTCTACGGATACAAAGAAGACACGGATCGCTTCAAGGACAACCGCTGGTGTGAGCGCGTCACGAGTGGAGGAGTGGCTGCGGTGGGCTTCGTTTCGGCGCTGAGCGGGCATCGCTTTCACGATCGGCCGATGAAGCAATGGTTCGTAAGCGAACTGCAGGAGTCCGTGGGCAGCACGGTGCATGATGTGCACTTCATCCTCGATTACCTGGCGCAACGCGGCGATGTCGACATGAACCGCGTAGGAATGTTCGGGCAATCGTCGGGAGGAACGGTGGCCCTGCTGGCAGCAGCGGCTGATCCCCGGATCAAGGTGGTGGACGCGCTTGATCCGTGGGGCGATTGGCCGGTGTGGCTGGCGAAGTCGCCGGTGCTGCAGGATGATGCAAGCCACACAAATTTCACCAGTGCGGAATTCCTGAAAAAAGTGGCGCCGCTCGATCCAGTAAAGTGGCTGCCGACCTTGACTTCTACCCAGGTGCGAATTCAGCAGGTGAAGGATAACGAGACCACACCTCATGCCTGCCAGGAAGCATTGACGAAGGCTGCTCCCAAGCAGGCGGAAGTAGTCGAGTTTGACCACGTACGCCAACTGGCGGCTGCCGAAGGCGGTGGCGGGTTGTTTGACTGGGTCAAGGCTGGGCTGAAGCGCCTTCCCACGCCGGGGCCGAAAGAGTCCCTGGTGACGCAGGTTCATCCCCAGGATTCGAACAATAAGGATTCGAGCAACAAGGATTCGGGCAATCAGGTTTCAAACAATCAGGCTTCGGGCAGCAAGCAACCGGCGCAAGATCACTGATAGGAAGCGCGTCACTTCTTCCGTAGAAGGCGTGCGTCGCGGATGCGCGGCTAGATGCGACTGGATGCCGCGTATGTTAGACTCTCGGCCATCGCCAGGCTGATCGTTCGCGGCATCGCCGTGGAATCACGAGAGACCGAGTTCCAGAAAAAATCAGAGCACCAGCGGTGTTCTATCTTCAGAAGAGGTTCATGCAGTGAAACGATCTAATCTTATCGGCGTGGCATTTGTTTCTTTTCTCTGCCTGTTGGCGTGCGGATGCAGCAGCAGCAGCAGCAGCAGCGGAACACCTCAGACAACCAGCACAGCGCCGACCGGCCTGCAGTTTATTTCTCCCACGGTTTCGCCCTCGATTGATCCGGGGCAATCCGTCACCCTTACCGTGAGCGAACCGGTGACCTGGATGCTGCAAGCCTACCCTCGTGTTGTCGGCACCCTGAGCAACGAAACCTCGACCAGCGCGACTTACACCGCGCCCGCTGCTGGTAACGTTACGAGTACATTGCAGGTCACGGTGGTGGCTACTTTGGTATCGGACACCACGCAGTCCGCCGCCCTGGGAGTGACAATCAATCCCGCCGTAACAACCATCGGCGCATTGTCGATCAATACAAGCTGCCAGTACGACCCGATCAACCTCATTGGGCAGAGCGACGGAACCGTCGGCTCAGCCTATCCCAATCACAATTCACCTTCTGCGGCGGGAGGAACACCACCGTATACTTGGAGCATCACTTCCGGTTCGTTGCCAGTGGGAGTGTCGCTCGGCTGGGCGCCGGTGCCACCGAACAATCCGAGTCGAGTCTATCTCTATGGAACCACCGTGAGCGCGGGTTGCTCGCCGGTCACACTGCAGGTGACAGACGCGACGGGGATGACCGCGACCACCGCGACCAACTACATAATCATCACGCCCCCGGCGCTGAAGATACAGGTTCCCAACTACACCGACTCATACTCGGCCATCCCTTATCCACCCACCGCATTTGCGGCCACGGGCGGGGTGTTGCCTTACCGCAATTGGAGTATCCCAGATGGAGCAAACCAACTGCCCCCGGGGATGACGTTGAGCCTGGATCCAACGAACTCCGCAGTAGCCTTTATCTCGGGCACTCCGCAAGCATGCGCTGTCGGATTTTGTCAGAGCTACACTCCCCCGTTGCAGGTCGAAGACAGCCAAACACCGTATCCGGCAGTGGGTACGGCTACGCTCAATATGAACGAGTGGCCCGCGCTGTCGGCAGACCCCTGCAGTTCGGCCGGAGGTTCCACGGTCGGCAACCTCGCCAGCATGCAGGGGGAGTACGCTTTCCTGCTGCGTGGCTTTGACGCGGCGGGACCGGTGGTGATGGCAGGCAGCTTCGCGACCGATGGCGCCGGCAACGTCACTGGGGGAGTGGAAGACGTAATGCGAACCACGGGTTCACAGACTGGCGCTCCGATCAGCGGCGGTTCCTATGCCATCATTAACCAGAGCACCTTGTCTAAACCTTTCGGGCAGGCCGGCTGCCTGATGCTGACGACCCCCGCGGGCACCACGACATTCGCGATCAGCATGGGGGGCTGTTCAACCAGCTCGGATCCGACTTCAGGCGAATGTGTGGCCAATGCGCAAGGCGTGGCCGGTTTGTATACCACCGGCCGGCTTATCGAATCCGACGACAATACCGGCACGGGAACGCGGGCCTCGGGGATTATTCGTCTACAGGACAGTTCCGCGCTTTCAGCGGGATTGAGCGGACCCTATGCCTTTGGCTTAAGCGGTTGGGATTCCGTCGGGGGTCGATACGCGTCGGCGGGATCGTTCAACGCAAGTTCGACCGCTCTGACTTCGGTTGCGACAGACATTAATGACGGGGGTGTTCTGCAGTCCAGCCTGAAAGGCGGGACGGGAACCTTGGGGGCGCTGGATGCAACGACTGGCCGGGCGACGGCGAGTATGAGCGTCGGATCCTCCTCCTTGAGCAATCTGGCAGTTTATGTGGTGAGCGCTCAAGAGGTAATCGTCGCGGACACCGGAACGCCAAGTGCGACCAACCCGGTGATTGGTGGAGAAGCCATCAGCGCAAATGGACCATTCAGTAACTCCTCATTGCTGAACAGCCACATGTTTCACATCGCGGGTCTGTCGGGCTCTGGGCCGGATCCAAGCATCGGAATTCTGCAGTTCGACGGTGGGGGGAGCTTCACCGGAACTCAATACGAGGATCAGGCGGGAACGATCGGGACAAACTCGCTCTCGGGTATTTATTCTGTGGACGCCGGTACCGGGCGGCTGCAGCTGACGGCGCCGGGACTAGGTCAGAACATCGGCGACCACCCCTTGGTGGGTTACATCATTCCGGTCTCCAACACACTCACGCGGCAAAGCTGCGTGCAGTTGGCCAGTTGTGTTACCGGATTTCTATTGAGTACGGATGCCACTGCTCAGGCGGGCCAGTTGGAATTTCAAACCCCTACGGTCGGGCCTCCACCGCCCTTTTCAAACCTCTATTTGACCGGATACTTCTTCTTCGGAACGGACGAGAGCCTGGATGCTTCTACCCCGCTGTTCGCCGGGGTATCAAACGCGAATCCTACGGGCGCTAAGTACGCGGGCATCCAGAGCGCGAGCTATCCCAATGCCAGCTACTGCCTGCAGCCGGGCTGCGCGCTTCTTCTACCGAACGAAACATTGGGAGCGTCTGGGGCATACTCGGTGAATAGTAATGGCACCGCGAGCATCGGCGGCGAGACCGTCGCGGTTACGAACGGGAATGTGACTTTTTACATAGATGAGTCACTGTTTAATTCTCATCCCGCCGTAATTGTGGTCGAGCAGTAGGCGGCTGGGGACGGTCGATTCCACGTGGGCCGCCATGCGAATGCACAGGTTCCTCCGACAGACTTCCCCATTGCCCCGATACTGCTGTGGCCCGGTTCATCAGATGCTTGTTTCTGAGAGGACTAATGTTCCCGGGTTTAATGGGCATCGTGTTCTCAGGCTGTTGATTCTGTAAGTGGAATCAGCCGCCCGTTGCGGAATGCTGGAGTGAATCGTAATAGCAGTTGACGAATCCAGGAATGTCAAAAGCGCGAAACAATCGCCGTAAGGGCGGCACTACACCAATAGCCCGCACGCAGCTGCCCCCACTGATCGAAAACGAGGCGAACCGGCCTTGGTGGCGCAATCGTTGGGTCATCGGGTTGCTTCTCGTGGGGATTACGCTTGTCCTATATTGGAAGGTTCGCGGCTATCCTTTCATTAATTTTGATGATGAAGACTATGTACTCGACAATGTGCACGTCAAGGCGGGGCTGACGTGGGCCACGTTGCGCTGGTCTCTGACTGCGATTACAGCCGTTAACTGGCACCCGCTGACTTGGCTTTCCCATGCTGCCGACTGTCAGGTCTTCGGGCTTGATCCGCGGGGCCCGCATACCGTAAACCTTCTACTTCATGCTCTCAGCGCGTTGCTCCTGTTCTTGCTCTTGCAGGCGGCAACGAAAATGCCCGGGCGCAGCTTTGTCGTCGCGGCGCTGTTTGCCTGGCATCCCTTCAACGTGGAGTCGGTGGTCTGGATAGCCGAGCGCAAAAACACACTCAGCACTTTGTTCTTGTTGCTCACTTTGCTGGCCTATGGATGGTACGCTCGTAGGCCCTCGTGGCAGCGCTATGTCGTCCTGGCAGGCGTCTTTGCGCTGGGGCTCAGCGCCAAATCTATGCTGGTGACTTTGCCCGTCGTCCTTTTACTCATTGATTACTGGCCGCTGGGGCGCGCCAAGGGCAGTGATGTTGAGGCTGGCTTCGCTGTGCCTCAAATGGCTTGGGGCCGGTTGTTGTTGGAGAAAGTGCCATTGCTCATTTTGTCAGCCGCGACTGCTGCGGTCACGATCTTCGCGCAAAGAGGCGGTGGTGCTCTTCAATCTTTCGAGGTCCTTCCGCTGGCGATTCGGCTCGAGACGGCGGCGCGTGCTTATGCTCTCTATATTCTCAAAGCGCTGTGGCCATCTGGTTTGGCGGTTTACTATCCCAATCCGTTCGACGTCACGCTCAATCAACAACCGGGTGTGGCCGACTATCTTTTCGTGGCATTGGGCGTTTTGCTTCTTTGCGTTGTCAGTTGGTTTGCATGGGACCAGCGTCGGACCAGGCCATATTTTCTCTCTGGCTGGGGCTGGTACTTTATTACTCTCTCGCCTGTGATTGGACTGATACAGGTAGGCGCCCAAGGTATGGCGGACCGTTATGCCTATGTTCCTCTGATTGGGTTATTTGTAGTGGTGGTATGGGGTGTGTCCGAAGTCATCGAGGGCCTGAGTCTCGACCCGAAACTGATGCCCGGCCTTGCGGCGGCGGTGTTGGCTCTTCTTTGCGTAGTGACCTCTCGCCAAATCGCTTATTGGCACAGCAGCTACGAACTCTGGCAACACACCCGAAGCGTCACCACTAACAATTATCTGGCTGCGGACAAGATTGCCATCCTATTGTTTCGCCAAAAGGATCGCGCTGCATTCCAGTACTACAGCGAGGCCGCCCGCATCGCGCCCCGCGACCCGGTCAGCCATGAAGTGGTGGCGGCGCTGCTGGCGAGTCAGGGCAATCTTCCGGCGGCAGTGCGGGCCTACGAAATCGTGATTCAAGACAGCCATGATACTGAGACGGTGGCGCTGGCCTATTCCAATCTCGGCATGCTTTATACCATGATGGGAGACTATGCCCGGGCGCGAGTCGCCGCTCAAGCAGCAATGCAGACGGCTCCGGAACGAATCGACGACGAGATTCGTGATATGTCGGCGGGGATCGCTCGTGCGCCTGACGCCGATGGATACTTCCATCTCGCTATGCTGCTTGAGCAGGTTGGTCAGATCGGTGCGGCTCGAACCGCCGGTCAAAAAGCACTCGCCCTGTCGCCTCCTTCTGCAGCCGAGGAGACCAGAAAATTTCTCGACCACCTCCGATGAATCATCTGAGAGACTTCGTGCCGCTTATCTGAAGATGGCTTATTCGCCGGAGCGGCTGGGTTCTCGAAACGCCCAAAGCCCTTCTCGATGTTCCCGCCTATCGGGATTATTTCTGGGCGTACAGCCAGGGGCGGTATTGGATCCCGCTGGCATTTCCGGCGCTGATCTTCTCGCCAACACCAAGGCTCGGTTCAATCCACGCCTCTTCGCCGCAGTCGCGGTCATCTTGATCTCCACTGGCGTTGCCACTTACACGATCCGGACTACTTACTACAACTAGCCTTTCGCCAGTGCGCGGAGGACCGGAAGGCGATTCTTACTGTATCTGGGGAACCGTGAGCAGGTTGCCGCAGGCTTGAGGGTTGGAGGAGCTGCAGCCGGCGTTCGCAACATACAAAGATGGAATGTCGTAAGCGTTGGTCAGCGAGTCGTAGGTCAGTTCGTAGTAGCCGCTGTAAAGCACAGCTTGTCCCTGAAAGGTTCCCTGAACTGAAAATGCGTTGCCGGCGACCGGGCCGGTCAGAGTCAGTGAAGTATTATCGGCACCCGTGAGCAACAGGTTCACCGTGAGAGTGGTTCCACTTTGGCTCACCGTTGCAGTAGCGGCATCCTGGGGGGCCGCGCATAAAGTATCGAGAGGCTGGCACATTTGCCCCGTGTACATCCCCGAAAACTTTGAAACAATCTTGCCCGTGATCATCCCGGTGTCAATTACGGTATTGCTGGCGCTGCCATTGCATGCGCCGTTTGACTGGCCCTCGGGCGCCGCCTGCTCGGTGTACGTGCCGCTGTCAAGGGACTGACCGCTGGCATCCAGAATGGCAGTCACGTTGAATACATTGCCGTTCTCTGTGTATGTGAAGTTCATGGCACCACCCAGGCCGGAAATGCTCCCCGTGAGACCGTTGCCCGGGTTGCTTGTCGCAGCGGTGCAGTTGCCCCCGAAAACGATGTTGGGCGGGCTATTCTGTCCCGTTCCTGGCGTAAAGCCAACGAAGTTAATCTGCTGGCCGGAGGCGGAAATCTGTCCATTCTGCACATAATTCCCGTCGACGAAAACCTGACCTTCCTTGAGGGCCACCTCAATGCCCGTGGAATAGCCGGGATTGGTAGTGGAGGCAGCAATAAATTCCCACGCGCCGGAAATGGCGGGAATAATTGCGACAGGCATCGTTGATTTGCTCGAGCAGTTGACAAGTGCGATGGCCAGCGCCACGAGTGGGAATAGCAAAAAACTTCGCTTCATGAACACAGCGCCCCTTATATCAAAACAGCGGCCAAACAGCGAGGATATGAGCGACCACGGTCCTGATACGACCGTGACGCAACTTCGTTCAACTAGAGTGCAAGCCGAAAATTATCGCACCAAGCAAGCCGACGGCTTGTTAATGAATCATTAAAGTTTGATGAATAATCCGGGACTCGCGGGCACTTGATCTCGCCGGCTTCGCATTCCGCTTTGATTTCTCCAGCCATCCGGGCACAAATCCCGCTCGACAAGAAATGCTGCTGGTAAGCGAAAATACCACGTTTGAGGGATGACGAATTTCTCTGATGAACAATAAGCTGTGCATAGTGCAAAATGGGGTACGTTCGTCTTGGCGTGGAGGAAGTAAGACTGTGGGCAAAAAGGCTGCTCGGCTTCCACAATAGTTGCCGGTACTATCCGCAAGGCTGGCTGCCTCCGGCGTGGATCAACAGACACAACACCGATTGAAAAAAATAATCGTCATTCTCGGAGTGCTCGCTCTTACAGGGTGCGCGGCCAAGAAACCAGTCGCGCCCCAATTGGCAGATCGCCATTGCGCCGCAGGAAGCTGGCCAATTCATGCCATGTACCATGGAGAACCTGTCAGTGTTTGCGCGGTCGCTGACCCGGATTGTGCTAGCAACAAAAGTTCTTGGGCATGTGGTTCCAACCTTCCGGCAAATTGCGCTCCGGTGCATTGTCCCATCGTGGACATAATCGCTGTCGGCGCACCCAACACTTACCTTGATCCAGACGCGGACGAAGCGGCAAAAGACAAAGGGGAGCGGAAACATGCGTGGTGGAAATTCTGGGAAAAAAATTCTAGTAACAAAGATTAGCCTGGTGGCATTACTTCTCTGCGTCTTGGCCCAGGCGCAGACCGTCACGCACATCATCTACGTCATCAAGGAGAACCGTTCCTTCGACCACTACTTTGGAGCATTCCCCGGTTACTCGACGGGCGCGGGCTGGCAAGGTGTACAGTCCTACTGCACCGGCGGGAGTTCGCCCTCCTTTCCGAATCAGGTTGTGTGTCACTACGGCAACCCGACCAACGAATGCGGCATTTATAGCGGAACCTGTCCGGAGCCGATCAAGCTGTCCCAAAACAACGGCAGCCCGTACTCGCTTTATCTGGAAGACGCTAGCGTCATCTATCACGACGTTGACCATACCCACGCGGAGTTGGTTAACAATAACGACAAGGGACTGCAGGACCGGTACGCCACGACCGGCTGTCCGAACAGCGGAGGCGATCCCACCGTGAACCCGTGTGGCTATGCCTACTTCGACCGCTCGCAGATCGGTCCGCCAGACACAGCCGGGACTTATTATTACTATGCGACTAATTATGGATTAGAAGACAATTTCTTCGCCACGAACACGCCATCAATGCCTGGGCACTTCTATATTTTTGCCGGACAGAATAACGGCGTAGCCGATAACCCGAGCACAACCGAGCCTGGAGGCAAGAGTTGCTATCCGGGTGCCACCGTGAATAACGGCCAATATCTCGCCGGAGTTGCCTGCACTTCCAACAGCCAATGTTTAAGCAATCAATGCGGGTGTCCTGCCTCGATCTGTATGGGAAACGGAGGACATGGGCAGTGGTGGGAAGCGGAGTGGACCTGTGGCGCGGCTCACACAGGCACGTCATATCCTTTCACCTATACCGGAGCCTGGTCATCATCGGTTGGGACTCCAACCTCGATCAATACTGGCGTGGTGAATACCAGTGGTACCGCCGTCACGTGGGTGTCTGGCAGCCTCTTTAATCTGAATTGGACCGGTTCAATTTACATCAACGACGTGGCCTATACGATTTCCAGCGTAACCTCGACGACCTCCATCACATTAACCGGATCGGCAGGAACCCAAACCGCAGTGGCCTATATGTTGAACCCAATGCTGTGCTCGACGGGCTTCAGAAACTACACTACCGCGGGTACGGCGTGCAGCACGTCGGCGCAATGCACCATCAGTCCTTATTTGTACTGCACGGCGGGAGTCTATATGGGAGGGACCTGTTCCGCAAATGCCTCTCAATCCTGCGCCTGCTTTGGTACCGCGGCGAATCCGGGGGCGCGCGTTCCCTCTAGTTGTTCGGATGTTCCTGACTGCGGCTCCGCTTCTCCCGCTTGCAACATCAGCACCAGCATTCAAGGTGCACCCGGATCACCTTGCCCCTCCATAACCACCCTGGCAGATCAAACGCAGTTGGCTTCCGTCTCGCTGAACTATTACGACAGTGGGGGCAGATGGAATCCGACCACTTACGCCTCCAACGTGTTCTATAGCCCGTGGTTTGCGAACCATGTGTTCGGGGAGAATCAATTTGCCACCGATGCGGCGACGGTGACGGGCGGCGTGTGCAGCAAGCATACGTCGACTGCCTGTGGCCTGGATTCTACCTGTCCCCATCTTGGCTACGGAACCTGTGTTGATCCGGCTTCTTCGACGCTTCCTCAAATTGCATTTGTCAGTCCCGGTCCAGCACAAAACCCTGGGACCAGCGAACATCCTACAGACGGGTCGGTGTCTGCCGGGATGCAATGGACCGCAGCGCAAGTCGCTGCCGTCGTCGGCAACTGCGCGGCTGGACACCTCTCAAATCCAGATTGTTACCTCTGGAATCACTCTATAATCTTCATCACTTGGGAGGATTCCGGGGGCTTCTGGGACCACGTGCCGCAGCCCATGGCGGACGGCTTAAACCTTGGTGATCGGGTTCCGCTTTTGGCCATTTCGCCTTTCGCCGTCAACGGGATCACTCATCTGCAAATGGAAGCCAGCTCCGTTCTGAAGTGCATGGAGCAAATCTTCTCCATCACTCCCATCGGCAGCCGGGATACGATTGCCAACGATGCCTGCTTCGGCACCGGAACGAAAGCTCATCCTGGCACCGGGGCGAATGCCGGCATGATTGACCTCTCGCAAAGTCTGTTAAATCCGCCCGCCAGTTCGCGAAACCTGAGGGCATCAGGTTCGAATAAGAAAGCAACTAGCAACAAGGGAACGCAGATGCGGTGACTCGAGCCTGAATGCGCGACGCGCTGAACTAGCTCTCGTGCTTTTTCCCTGCTCGCCTGCTGTAGTGCATCCCGTCGTCACTGTCCGGTCTGACTCTCGCTCCCGGGTTACCAGAGGCGGTGTTAGCGAGCCGGTTCGGCGATCCGGATACGTGGCTCCACGAGAGCAAGCAACTCGTCCTTCAGGAAAGGACCGCTGGCAAGCAGGCCCGACAGAAGAGGATTGCGGCGATTGGCGGTCAGGGTGGTTTTCTCCAAAGTGCTCACAAAGCCGCCTGCGCTCAACACCAGGGCCGCTCCCGCCACCACATCCCATTCGTTCTTGGGAGTCAGAGTGAAAGTAATGTCTGCGAGCCCGGCTGAGACCAGGGCCAGCTTGTAAGCCACCGAACCCATCGGCCGGATCTTGAAAGCAGCGTTCTCGAATGCCTTCCATTCCCCGCGCTTGACCTCGCTGCGGCTGGCGAGAATCAGGGCGCCCTCCAGAGTGGTGCGCTGGCTGGGCTGGGCAGTCTTGCCGTTGTAGGTCACGCCGGAGTCAATCGATCCCAGGAAGGTCTCGTCGGTTGCGGGATTGTAAATTCCGCCGGCCACAGGACGACCGTTCTCGACGAACCCGATCGCTGCACAAAACTCCGGGATTCCTTTGACAAATTCGCGAGTCCCGTCGAGCGGATCGACCACCCAAACCCGCGAGTACTGCAGGCGAATCGGATCGTCCACGCTTTCCTCGGAAAGCCAGCCTTCTCCCTCGCGCAGAAGTTCCTTCCGCAGAACGGCGTCGAGAGCGCGATCGGCTTCGGTTACGGGATCGTGCCCGATTTTGTATTCGGTCTCGATTGCTCCCGGAGTGAAGCGGGCGAAGACCGCGCGCGAGGCCTCGATCGCCGCGTGTATGCGTTCCAAGATTTGTCCGTAAGATTTGGATTCCATAGTCTTTCTTAGTACTTGTACTTAATTCTTGATTCCCGATTCTCAGTCTCTGTCATGAGCTCTCTGAGAACCGAGAACTGACAACTGAGAACTGCCTTCAGGCCATTAACATGCGTGCGCCCGTGGCCAACAAGACTGCGCAAAGAATGCGGCGCAGCCACGGAACCGGGACTCGCGTACTCAAGTACGAACCAAACAGTCCTCCTGGAACCGACCCGATCAAAAGCGCCCCGACGAGATGGATATCGATATTGTTGTTTATCTTGAAATGGAGAAAACTGGTTACACCGGTAAGCAACAACGCATGGACAATGTCGGTGCCCACCATGACCTTCGGCTGAAAACTGTAGAACAGCAAGAGCATCATCATGACGATGCTCCCCGATCCGACTGAGGTGATGCCAACCAGAAAGCCCGCTGCCAATCCGATCAGCGCCATCCAGGCGAAGGACTTCATCGTCGGCGGTTTCGCCGCGGCCCGATCCTCGATCTTCTTCTGGAAGAACAAGAAGGTTGGGATGCATATCAGCAAAACGCCCACGGCCACGGTGATAAAGTGGTTTACTCCATCGCCGTGCAAGTTGCGCAAATGGTGAAGAAAGCTCACGCCAACAAAAGATCCCGGAGCGCTGCCGATGATCAGCGCCAGCACCACCTTGCGCCGAACTGTGCCCCGGCGCAGATGGACGGCACTAGCGCCGATCTTGGTCGCGAAGTTGAAGAGCGCGTCCGATCCAACGGCGCGCATCGCAGGCACGTGCAAGCCGAAGATGAGGATCGGAAGCAGCAGCACGCCGCCCCCGACTCCCGTCATTCCGATAAGGGTCCCGACAAAAAAACCCACCAGGCTCTTGATCAGCAGATCCATATCAGCAGATCCATGACAGTACTGGTTTCAGCCTCTAAACCGACTCCGCGGCCGTTCCGATGAAACCTTCCCTTTCGAGATGCAGGACGATCTCCTGCGCCGCTTCTTCCGGGGACAGGTCTCCGGTGTTGATGGTGACTTCGGCGTCGGCCGGAACTTCATAAGGATCCGAGATACCGGTGAATTCTTTGAGAATTCCCGCGCGCGCTTTCGCGTACAAGCCTTTGCGGTCGCGCTGTTCGCAAACCTCCACCGAGGTGGCGATGTGTACGAGAATGAACCCTCCGTAAGGCTCGATTATCTGCCGGACATGTTTGCGGGTGGCGTCGTAAGGCGCGATGGGGGCACAAATGGCGATGCCGCCGTTCTTGGTGATTTCCGACGCCACATAACCGATGCGGCGAATGTTAATGTCGCGGTGCTCCTTGGAGAAGCCGAGTTCGGAAGACAGATGCTTGCGCACCAGGTCGCCATCCAGCAATGTAACTGGCCGCCCGCCGGTTTCCAGAAACTTCGTCAGCAAAACATTGGCGATGGTCGACTTGCCCGAACCGGAAAGTCCGGTGAAGAACACGGTCACACCTTGTTTGTGGCGGGGCGGGAAACTGCGGCGTAACTCCCCCACAACCTCCGGATAAGTGAACCAGGCTGGAATCTCTCGGCCTTCGTTCAGCCGCTGCCGAAGTTCAGTGCCGGAGATGTTCAGCACGCGATCTCCCGGCTTGACTTCGTTGTCGGGGACGTATTTGTCCTGATCCTCGAGGTAGACCATCATGTTGAAAGGCACCATGGTTACGCCGACATCGGCTTCGTGCTTCTTGAAAACTTCCTGCGCCTCGTACGGGCCATAGAATGGCTTGCCGTCGGTATCTTTGCCGGGACCCGCGTGGTCGCGGCCGACGATGAAGTGAGTCACGCCATGGTTCTTACGGATGAGCGCATGCCAGATGGCCTCGCGCGGTCCGCCCATGCGCATGGCCAGCGGCAGCAGCGAAAGTTTCGCTGTCGACTGCGGGAACTTGGAGAGCAGCAGTTGATAGCAGCGCACCCGCGTGTAGTAATCCACATCGCCGGGCTTGGTCATGCCCACCACAGGATGTATCAGAAGATTTGCCTCGACTTGCTTGGCGGCGCGGAATGCAAGCTCGACGTGGGCGCGGTGCATGGGATTGCGGGTCTGAAAGGCGACCACACGCCGCCAGCCCATACGGGCAAATTCGCCACGCACTTCCGCCGGAGTCAGACGCAGGCTACGAAAATCATAGTGGGACGGGTTCTGCGTCGCCTCGATCGTTCCTCCGACGTACCAGGGATTCGACTTGTTGATGGCGTAATCCGCTCCGGGGTGAGCGGCGCTGGTGCTCGCGAACACGGCCTGGGCCTCCGCCTTGCGGTCGGGCTGCCAGACGTCTTCCACCTGCAACACGGCCAACATCACGCCTTCGGGATCGCGCAACGCGACTTTGCTGGTACCCGGCGTGAGTTTCTTGGCAAACTCTTCAGTCACGTCGAGGGTAATGGGCATGGGCCAGAGTGTTCCGCTAGCCAACCGCATGTTATGGCAGACACTCTCGTAGTTGGCGCGGGTCATGAATCCCCGCAGCGGAGAAAAGCCGCCGGTCACCAACAACTCCAGGTCACAAAGCTGGCGTGCGGTAAGGTCCCACGAAGGCCACTCTTTCGAGTGGGCTTTCAGTTCGGCAATTCTTTCTGGTTGAGCGATGAGTTGGATGAGTTCTCCGCCGTGGGGCGGAATGAGATGGCTGGTAGCGGCTGTCAAGTCCTGAGCCTCCTGGAATTGGTACGGTGTATTGTCTACTACGTTTATTGTAATTGACTGGATTATTTCCCAGACTGCATCGGGGTCGGGGGCAAACCGGATTGCAGATTCTATGGGAGAAAAAATCCCGAAAAGTTACCTCACAGAGTAACATTTCCGGGCGGCGCTAAGAAAGCCAAGATTTGCACTCTGAGATTGACGAAAGTGTGGAGCAATTCTGAG
The DNA here is from genome assembly GCA_963702775.1 of uncultured Acidobacteriaceae bacterium. Classification (GTDB taxonomy): domain Bacteria; phylum Acidobacteriota; class Terriglobia; order Terriglobales; family Acidobacteriaceae; genus Sulfotelmatobacter. The sequence goes on along the minus strand of CAVPDX010000004.1, from coordinate 600,059 downwards.
GCCACCAGAACTCTGATCGAGAAGCCTCGATGATTTTGCTACCTAATCACTCGAACGTGTAGGGCGAACCTCCACTCGACGATTATAAGCGCGCCCCTCCGCGGTCGAGTCAGGTTGCAGCGGCGCCCTTGATCCTACCCCAGATGCGATCAGCCGGGCTTCCGGAACGTGAAGTTCGTTCACCAGCACATTTCGCACTGCCATTGCGCGGCGGCTGGAGAGGCGCAGGTTGTGGGCCTCCTGCCCGCTGCCGTCTGTATGCCCTTCCAGAGTGACCAGAGCTCTGGGATCTTTCGCCAGCGCATCGGCAAGCTGTCGCAGCCAGGGCCGATATTGCGAGTCGATCACATCGCTGTCTTCCTTGAAAAAAATGCGTCTTAATTGTTGCTTGTTGTCCGAGTTCTTCGAGGTGATCCCGAGATCGGTCGAAAACCTCCGGACAATTACGTCCTGGGACCGGCCGGAACTCTGGTTCGAACTCTGATCCGAACGATGGGGTAGCGCTTTGGGGAAATATGTGTCCGTACTTGTGCTAGGGACGCTTGGCCCCGCTTCTAGCGATGCCGGCGATCCGATGGGGGCTGAATAATCTACCGACTGCACCACGGCGGATCGACCCGGCACGCTAGCCTTGACCGCCCCGAGGTGTACCGGAAACTTCTCGGCGAGCATCAACGCCGCAATACCAGCAAACACCACAAAAGACGCAGCCGTCATCCATAGATCCCCGCTCGCCGCCCGCTTTTTTCCAACCGGCCCGCGGCTGGGCATGGCCGGAGGATTCGAGGCAGGATTTTTTATTTGGGCTTTCCCTTCTTCCTTAGAAGAAAGACCCGCGCCCGATTGCCGCTCCACTTGTACCTCTTTCTTATTACCAGGAGTCCTCGCGGGTAAATTCGTCTCCAACTTCGCTGTTCGTTCGGCCTGAATTGTGGCGGGTGCGCTGCGTCTGATCGCATTGGAGAAAAGTAATCCCGGAGCGCTTTCTACAATCGCTGGAGCTTCTGTGCGTTCCGTCGCAGTGCAGTACAACGGGATCACAGGCGACTCTGAGGATGGCTGCGACAACGCGTCCGATCTGGCCATTAATAGAAGCCGCTGCTCTTCGAGAGCCTCAGTAATGCGTGCCAGGGCTTCAACAACGGCGGGTGGAACGTAATCGCTCGCCCCGTCTGAGTTGCGATCGTCTAGGTGAGCGGACGCCGTCGCTGTTCCTGCTTCGCGCGGAACGCTATGCGCACTTGCGACCAACTCCTCGTCCGCAAGCGCTCCCGCGTAGTCCGCTTCTGGCGGCGTCGATTTGCTGCCCGGCTGACTGTTGCCGTTACTTCGGAAGACTGCAACAGACGGCATCTCGAGTACGTCAGCCAGTGCGCTGTTGAGGTCCAGATTTCGAGCTGCTTCGTTGAGAGTGCGTTCGTCGATCGACTTCGCGCCTTGTTCAAACCCCAACATAATTGCGCCGAAACATAGCGTATTGATATTGCGAGGAATGCCTTTACTGTGATTCCAGATAAAGTGCACACCGGCTTCGCTGAAAAGCCGTGCTCCACTATATCCGGCCGTTGTGAGCCGGTAATTGATGTACGCATCGGTCTCATCCAATCCCAGTGGCCTAAGCCGGCTGATCGAAGAAATTCGCTGTCGCAACTGTTCGTGGGCTGAAGTCGCCAGTTTTTCTGCCAGCTGTGGTTGTCCTGCTAGAACGACCTGCAGCAGCTTGGCGCCAGGAGTCTCAAAATTCGAGAGTTGCCGCAACGCCTCCAGCACTACCAAGTCGAGATTTTGCGCTTCATCTACTATCAGGATTACGCGTTTGCGTTCTTGCGCCGCACTGTAGAGCACGTCGTTGACTTGCTCGAACAATCTATGCAGGCTTGTCTCCTCCGAACTTGTACCCAGTTCGTAGAGCATCGACTGCAACAGGTCGTGGGGTTCGCTCTGCGGTTGAAACACAAATGCCGTATGGGCGTCAGCGCGGAATCTGTCCAGAAGACTGAACAGCAAAGAGGTCTTGCCCATACCCGCCTGCCCGATCAGCACTTGAAATCCAAAACCAAAATCGATGCCGTTGATCAATGAGGTCAGCGCTTCGCGATGAGTATGGCTCTGATAGAGGAACCGTATATCGGGGGTTACACCGAAGGGGTTCTCCTGCAATCCAAAATGACTGAAGAGTTGGCTGGGCAACGAGTTTTCTGCGGCGATCGTGTGCACACTCCACCTGCCTTAACACATTGTATGCACATGAGATGCCACTTCTCCAGACGAACGGGGGCAGGAATTCAGCGCACTCGGCGGGATGCGGCGGCTAAGACGTTTCAGAAAAGGTGCAAGATCTTGCACTATATTCGCCAAAGTGCCGAGCCTTTCCGGGATTACCGTGCATGCCGCTTTCTGGCGGATAACGTGTTCTAATGACAAGAGCCGCGGCGGTCATGACCGCCCCGAGGATGCCGCATGATGAAATGCATGGCCGTATTGCTGCTCGTAACCATAGCTAGTTTGCTCGGTCCGGCAACGGCGCAGAACTCTCAGAAGCTTTCATCTTCGGGTAAGCCGAATTCTGGTTCTGAGCATACCGCAACCAAACCGATCACTCCGAAATCCGCGATGCCGACGGCACGCACGTCATCCAGTGTTGTGCCGCCCGGATCGACCCGTGGTAAAAACACAAACGCAGAACTCACTCGCCTGGAGCGGCAGCAAATCAAACCCGAAAATCAGAAGAAAACCGCAAAGCCGGCTCCGGCGCCAAAACTCGCTTCGGCGCCAAAGCCCGCGGGCACGGCGAAAGGAAATGGCTCAGGAATTAACTTCGCATATCAGAAGCCGGGTGCGAAAAAGCAGTAGGGAGCTTTGCTAGGTATTGCTTATTCCGGAGGGGCGATTTGCCCCCGTGTCGGTGCGGTGGCGACAGCCGAAGCATCTTGGCGCGCGACGGCGGGTTCGGTGATCCAATACTTCACCAGGCACCAGAGAGCGCGCACCCCATCCTTCCATTGGATTTTCTTTCCCTCTTCATAGGTGCGGCCCCAATAGCTGATTCCGACTTCGTAGATGCGCAGCCTCCGCTTCGCGATTTTTACCGTTATTTCGGGCTCGAATCCGAAACGCTTTTCTTTCAGGGGAATGGATTGAATGATCTCGCGCCGGAAGACCTTGTAACAAGTTTCCATGTCACTGAGGTTGACATTCGTAACGGCGTTGGAAAGCAGAGTAAGAATCCTGTTGCCGACCGAATGCCAGAAGTAAAGCACGCGATGAGGAAGACCGGAAAGAAAGCGCGAACCGTAGACTACGTCAGCGCGGCCTTCAATTAGGGGCTGCAGCAGCACCGTATACTCTGACGGGTCATATTCCAGATCGGCGTCCTGAATAATAACGTAATCTCCCGTCGCTTCCTGAATGCCGCGATGCAGAGCCGCGCCTTTGCCCATATTCTCAGGCTGAAGCGCTATTCGAATCTGGGGATGCTCCGCTTGCAGTTGCGCCATGATCTCCCGCGAACCGTCAGTGGATCCATCGTCCACGCAAATCAACTCGATCTCAAGCGGGACAGCGAGTACCCTTTCGACCACCTGCCGCAGCGTGGCACGCTCGTTGTACACCGGCATGACGACGGAAAGTTTCATTCTTTGTGAACCATAATATAGAGAGGAGGGCAGTTCAAGTCCAATTTCCACCGTCTTTTCGACATGAGCAGCGCAGCTTGCGGGCGAGACCCCTTGCAAAATGTCGGAATCTCTTAGAGTCACGAATTCATGACAACTTGCAAACTACTGGCCTCCTGTCGGATATTTATATGTGGAATTCCCAGATATTGAACCCCACCAGCCAAGTTCCGTGCCGACACTACCGTCCGGACGCGGGGTATAGGCGCCAGCATCTGAGCCTGCCGAGAAAAGAGTCCATGCCATGATTATCACGCGTTCACCGTTGCGCGTGTCCCTGGGCGGAGGAGGGACAGATCTGCGTTCGTATTCCCAGATTCATGGCGGATTCTTGATCGCCGGCGCCATCGACAAATATGTCTACATAACCATCCACCAGCGGTTTGTAGAGGGCTTCCTACTCAAGTACTCGCAGATGGAGGAAGTTTCGAACATCGACGACATTCGGCACCCGATCATCAGAGAAGCTCTGCGCATGCTGGGTGTTAAGGCGCGGAATCTGGAGATTACCAGCATGGCGGATATTCCCGCCGGCACAGGGTTGGGTTCTTCAGGCAGTTTCACGACCGCAATTCTCAGGGCACTGCACGCCCATCAACGAAACCTGGTGCACCCTCATGAGCTGGCCGCCCAGGCTTGTCACCTGGAGATCGATGTTCTCGGAGAAACTATCGGTAAACAAGATCAACACATTGCCGCCTATGGAGGTATCACTTGTTTCGAGTTTGGAACCGATGATTCGGTTCGGGCTTGGCCGCTTGCGATTTCTGAGGAGACCTTGTTCAACCTGGAGGACAACCTGCTTTTATTCTTTACCGGCTACTCCCGCTCAGCCTCGGCGATATTGAAAGAGCAAGACGACAAGAGCCGGCAGCACGATGCTGCCATGATCGAGAATCTGCATTTCACCAAGGAACTCGGACTGCGTAGCAAAACAGCTCTCGAGGCCGGAGATCTAGCCGAATTTGGACGTCTCATGAACCTGCATTGGGAACACAAGCGGCGGCGCAGTTCGGGCATGAGCAGCGGCCAGATCGACTCATGGTACAGCCACGCTATGAGCAACGGGGCTTTGGGAGGTAAGGTTATCGGCGCTGGCGGCGGCGGTTTCCTGATGTTTTATGCCGCCGATAAGGCGCGGCTTCGTCATGCCATGCGTGAGAAAGGCCTGAAAGAGGTGCGATTTCGCTTCGACTTTCAAGGTACCAGCCTCGTTTCCAGCGGGTAGTCAGATATGATCAGTGGGCGCGCGCGTGCGGCCTTTGCCGGAGCAGCGCAACGGAAATTATTTGGAGAGGAGTTCGCGTGAGAGGTTTGTCCGACCTGAAGATCAAGCTTTTCGCCGACGGGGCCAATTTGGCCCAGATTCTCCAGGCCCAAGCCAACCCTTTGATCAAGGGTTTTACGACGAACCCTACCCTGATGTGTTCGGCCGGAGTAGGCGACTACGAGGGATTTGCACGCAAAGTGTTGGAATCGGTTACCGACAAACCGATCTCATTTGAAGTCTTCGCGGATGAGTTCTCTGAAATGGAGCGCCAGGGGCACAAGATCGCCAACTGGGGCAACAACGTATATGTCAAGATTCCGGTAACCAACACTCGCCGCGAATCCTCAATGGAATTGGTTCGACGTTTGTCTCACTCGGGGGTCAAGGTCAATGTAACTGCAGTCCTGACGCTGGATCAAGTGCGAGCCGCAGCCGACGCGCTGGCGGGGGGCGCTCCAGCCGTGATCTCTGTATTTGCCGGCAGGATTGCCGACACCGGACGAGATCCTGTGCCCATCATGGCAACGGCTGTCAATTTATTACGACCGGTCACCAACGTAGAACTGATTTGGGCAAGTCCTCGCGAACTGCTCAACATATTTCAAGCCGACGCTGTGGGATGCCACATCATCACTGCGACGGACAGCGTTCTTGCCAAGCTCGGAATTGTCGGCAAGAATCTGGACGATTACTCGCTCGAAACCGTCGTCATGTTCCATCGCGACGCGGTTCGCTCAGGTTATGAATTATGAGGAGTTTCTAGGCAGATAATAAGGTCCGGATCCTACACCGGGCTGGCCGTCTTCCGCGCCGGATTAAAGAACGGCAGTCCCGTCACCTTCACATTCGTCTTCAACCGGATCGCCTCGATGGTTATTTCCATTTGCAACTGCGTCCCCAGCTTCGAGTGCTCAGTCTCCACGCTGGCGAGCGCGATCATCTTCTTCAGAATCGGAGACCAACTCGTAGTCGTAGCCTTGCCCACCTGCTTTTCTCCGGAGTACAAAGGCACCGCCACGCGCGAGGCCTGGCTCGGCGCGGCCGGAGTGAGCCCATAACGTTCATAGAGCGCCTCAACGTCGGTCCAATCCACTTCCACGCCGGCAAGTTGCCTCGGCACACCATTTTGCGCATCCCGTTCCAACGCCCGCTTGCCAATGAAATTTTCTTTTTCCAGATGCACCATCTTGGCGAACCCCAGCTCGTAGGGCGAATATTTCTGCGTCGGAATCAACGCCTTCTTCGAACTCGTGTAGTCCACTTCAATCAGCAGCAACCCCGCTTCCACACGCGCCACGTCCAGCGCCAGCATGCCCGCCGCATGCAGATCAAATTGTTTACCGGCCTCGGCCAGCGCATCCCAAACTTTCACCGCATCGTTGGCTTGTCTTAAAGGAACCCAAATTTCATATCCCAGATCGCCGGTATACCCGGTGCGAGAAATGTCGACGGGCACGCCCGCAATCTTGCCGTGCGTTACGCGAAAATATTTCAGGTTCGCGATGTCGGCATCGGCCACGGCCTTCAGCAGCTTTGCCGAAGTCGGCCCCTGCAGCGCCAGCGCCGCAACTTTCTCGGAAATGTCTTCGACCTGCACATCCATGTTCAGACCGTTCTGCCGGAACCAGCGCAAGCTCGGGTCGGCAGCCGTCCAGCGATAAACATTTTCCTCCAGCCGCGAAATCGTGCCGTCATCGATGACCTTGCCTTCTTCATCGCACCAGCAGCAGTAGATCACCTGCCCTACTTTCACCTTATTAATGTCGCGCGTGATCACGCGATTCACCAGTCGCGTCGCATCTTTGCCCGTAACCAAATACTTGTAGAGGGGCGAAATATCGATCAGCGCCGCCGCATTGCGGATAGCGTTGTACTCGTGCTCGTGATGCACTTCATACACGCTGGGCGCGTAGTATCCCGACCACTCGCGGTAATTCAAGCTGTGGCAAAGCGGAAAAGTTCTCTCGTGGAACGCGGTTCCAATGGGCAAAGGAGTGGGCCTCGAAAAAAATTATCGCGAAGCCGAATTATATACGCCGGAACCCTGATCGAATGCGTCATCCTGAGCGCAGCCGCTTTTCAGGCGGAGCGAAGAGCCTGCCCTGAGATGAAGTCGAAGGGATCTCCCGTGCAACTGGTCTCTCTCCTTGGAAGGGCAAAGAGTGTACAACTAGCGATAAAGCAGTTATGCTGATCTCTCCATGCGCCGCCTCATTCAATGGACCATCCTGCCCAGCGGACTCTAATCCTTCCGCCGCGGCAACCCCTTCCCGAGTATCATTGCGTTTCCTGAAATCCACGTATTCAAGCTAGAAGCTAGGAGCTAGAAGCTAATGGCTGGTTCCGACAAATACGACGTAATCGTGATCGGCGGCGGCCACAACGGGTTAGTCAACGCCGCCTACCTCGCCCGCGCCGGCAAGAAAGTTCTCGTCCTCGAACGCCGCCACGTACTCGGCGGCGCGGCCTGCACCGAAGAAGTTTTCCCCGGCTTCAAGTTCTCCGTCTGCTCCTATGTAGTCTCGCTCTTGCGACCAGAAATCATTCGCGACCTCGATCTTCCGCGCCACGGCCTCGAGATCCTCCCCCTCGACGGCACCTTCACCCCCATGCCCAGCGGCGATTACCTCTGGCGCGTGAACGACCATGGCAAAACTCACCGTGAGATCGCCCGCCACTCCCGCGTGGACGCCGAGGCCTACGACGAATTCGGCAAAGCCATGCAGGCCATGTGCCGCTTCGTGAAGCCAATTCTCAGTATGGTGCCGCCCGATCCCAACACGCTCAACCCGCGTGAATTGATGAAGCTGCTCTTCATCGGCCGCCGCTTCCAGGGCATGTCGAGCTACGACAAATACAACCAGGTCCAACTCATGACCATGAGCGCCATTGATTTTCTCGATCAATGGTTCGAGACCGACGTGCTCAAAGCAACGATGTCGGCTTCAGGAATCATCGGCACATTTCTCGGCGTGCGCTCTCCCGGAACCGCCTATGTTCTGCTCCATCACTACATGGGAGAAATCGACGGCGCTTTCCGCGCCTGGGGATTCGCGCGTGGCGGCACCGGCGCAATTTCAAATGCGATCGGCGATGCCGCCCGCGAAGCCGGCGGCGAGATTCGCACGCAAGCCGCCATCGCGAAAATCATTGTCAGAGAGGGCAAGGCCAAAGGCGTGGTTCTCACCAACGGCGACGAAATCTACGCCGAGACAATTTCCTCCAGCGTCGATCCCCGGCTCACCTTCAACAAGTTCATCGAAGCCGAGCACTTGCCCTCCGACTTTCTCGAAGACATCAACCGCTTCAAGTACCGCGGATCATCAGGCAAAGTGAACATGGCGCTCGACGCTCTCCCGAACTTCAAAGCCATCCCCGGCCCCGGCGCGCACCTGCGCGGAGCAATCTCCATCTCGCCGGCGGTCGAATACATGGAGCGCGCTTACGATGACGCCAAGTACGGCAACTTCTCGCGTCGCCCCTACATTGACATGGTCATTCCCTCGCTCACCGATCCTTCGGTCGCGCCGCCGGGCAAGCACGTGCTTTCCTGCTTCGTGCAGTACGCGCCCTACAAGCTGCGCCCTGGTTTGAACTGGGACGACCAGAAAGAAGCTTTCGGCGACACCGTCGTCAACACCATCGCGGAGTACGCGCCCAACATCAAAGACATCATCCTCCACCGGCAGGTTGTCACTCCGCTCGATCTCGAGCGCGAGTGGGGACTGAGCGAAGGCAACATCTTCCAGGGCGAACTTTCTCTGGAGCAGCTTTTCTTTCTACGGCCAGAGCCGGGCTACGCGCGCTTCCGCACGCCCATTCAGAATCTCTACATGTGCGGCTCAGCCACGCATCCCGGCGGCGGCATCATGGGCGCTCCCGGCCGTCTCGCAGCTCTCGAAATGCTGAAGGATCTCGGAGGCGCGGCTTAATGAACGCACATTGTCATCCTGAGCGAGGATTGTCCTTCGCGCGCAAAGCGCGAAGGACAGCCGCAGTCGAAGAGCCTGCCCTGAGCTTGCCGAAGGGACCCCTGCATCGCGTCTCGCGCCCATCGGTCGAAGGGAATTCTCCCCGTGTAATTGAGAGATTACCCCTATGACCGAAGCTCGCGCCCGCGACGTCGTCATCATCGGCGGCGGCCACAACGGCCTCGTCGCCGCGTTCTACCTCGCCAAGGCGGGATACAAGCCGTTAGTCCTCGAGCGCCGACCACAAGTCGGTGGCGCTGCCATCACCGATGAATTCCATCCCGGCTTCCGTTGCTCCACGCTGGCTCACACCGCCGGCCCCATTCGTCCAGATATCGTCCGCGACATGCGACTGGAAAAGCACGGCCTCATGCTAATCACGCCGGAGACCTGCGTCACCGCGCTCTCGCCCGACGGCCGCGCTCTTTCCCTGTATCAGGACGAGAACAAATCCGCGCAGGCCATCGCCTCCTTCTCTGAAAAAGACGCGAAGAAATATCCCGAGTTCAACCAGTCTTTAGGAAAAATCAGCAAAGTGATTGCCAAGGTGCTGGCCACCACGCCTCCCGACATCGATCGCCCCAACAGTGGCGATCTTTGGAGCATGCTCAAGACCGGCCGCGCCCTTCGCAACCTCGGCAAACGGGATATGTACCGAGTCCTGCGCTGGGGACCGATGGCCGTCGCCGATCTGGTTGCGGAATACTTCGAGACGGAATTACTGCGCGCTGTGATAGCCGCTCGCGGAGTCTTCGGAACTTTTCTCGGACCATGGTCGGCTGGCAGCAGTCTGCAATTGTTGATTCGCGCGGCTGGCGCCCCTCATCCCGCGGGCTCAGCATTCTTCGCCGCCGGCGGAATGGGCGCACTCACGCAAGCGATGGCCTCCGCCGCGAAGGCAGCCGGCGTCGAGATTCGCACCGCCGCCGAGGTCATCGAGATTCGCGTGAAAGACGGCGCAGCCACAGGCGTGCTGCTCGCCACCGGAGAAGAAATCAGCGCCCAGTCTGTAATCTCTAACGCCGATCCCAAACGCACCCTGCTCAAGCTCACCGACCCCATGCATCTTTCTCCCGACGTCGTGCAAAAGCTGCAGCATTACCGTGGCAACGGCACGGTTGCGAAGGTCAACCTCGCGCTCTCCGGCCTGCCGAATTTCACCGCGTTGAAGAGCAACGACGGCAGCGCGCTTAAGGGACGCATCCACGTCGGCCCCGAGATCGACTATCTGGAGCGCGCCTTCGATGAAGCCAAGTACGGCAACTTCTCGCGCCAGCCTTATTTGGAAGCCACGATCCCGTCGTTAACCGATCCCACGCTAGCGCCCGAAGGCAAGCACGTGATGTCGATCTATGTGCAATATGCACCGTACAAGCTGAAAGGCGATTGGGAAGAGCAAAGAAAAGCGCTAGGGCAAACGGTGGTGCAGACGCTCGCGCAATACGCGCCGAATCTACCCGAGTTGATCCTGACCCACCAGATCATCACCCCGCAGGATCTCGAAGATGTCTACGGGTTAACTGGCGGCCAAATCTTCCACGGCGATCTCGCGCTCGACCAGTTCTTCACCATGCGCCCGCTGCTGGACTGGGCGCGGTATAAAACGCCGATCGAGAATTTATATTTGTGCGGCAGCGGCACGCATCCGGGAGCGGGGTTGACTGGAGGCTCGGGGGCGAATGCGGCAAGGGAGATTGTAAAATCGCTGCGAAAATAGAGCTGAGTAACGCATCCGTAAATTATTCTTCTTGCGTGCAAATAAAAACTAAAGTAGGCGTGGCGCTCGTCGCAGTTGGGCTCCTCATCTTCGGGGCCTACGTTCTTTGGGATGACACTCGGGAGCGGACTCCCCTCAATATACCAATACAAATCTCACCAGGCGCAATCGTGCGAGGAAACTTTTCAGTCAACGTAAGCGGGCCTTACGTAATACGGATAGAGGCGCAAAAGAAGATAGATTCTGACACATTGAATTGCCTTCTGGACATGAGAATTGACCCCAGCAAGAAGTGCCAGGCTGCCGAGGTTGTCCAATCACAATGGGTTGTCATGCAAGGTGAGAGACTTGTCGCCTCGGGTTCTTCGCCTGGCGACCATGGCGGCTATTGGGCAAATGACACTGTAGCCCGCGAGATCGGGCGCTTCGAGGGCAGGTCAGGCCATGCCTACCATTTGGAGGTTAAATTTCTCAACGATGGAAAGGCGCTGTCCGAAACGAGCCCACGCCTCTTCGTTGCAGTGGACTCAGACGTAAAGGATGACGTGTTTCGATTTGCTTTCGTTTTTTTGGCTTGCGCGGTCCTTATTCTCATCGGGTGCATACTGCTCATCTCGAGCGCTATAGTTAGACTCCGGCGTTCACGTCCGGGCGCCTCCGGACCGACCCGATGAAGCCCTCCGCCATCCTTCTCGTCTCCTGCCCCGACGCCAAAGGCGAAGTCGCCACCATTGCCGATTTCGTGTACCGCCACGGCGGCAACATCCTCCACGCCGACGAACACGCCGACGAAGAATCCGGCCTCTTCTTAATGCGCGTCGAGTTCGATCCCAAAGACTTCGACATCGATCTCACTAAGAACGACCTCACCGACAAAGACCTCTCCGACTTCGCCAAGCATTTCTCTCCCATCGCCGAAAAGTTTCATATGAACTGGCGCTTGGCGCAGTCCGCGCATCGCCAGCGCATGATCATCCTGGTCTCGAAATACGATCACTGCCTCGTCGATCTCCTCTATCGCCACCAGAGCGGCGAACTCGCCTGCGACATCCCACTGATCATCTCCAACCATCCCGACAATCAGCCCATCGCCGACTTCTACAAAATCCCTTACACCGTCATTGCGATCACGAAGGACAACAAGCGGCAGGCCGAAGAACAAATCCGCTCGCTCATCGAAGACCATCACGCCGACTTCATGGTGCTTGCCCGCTACATGCAAATTCTCTCGAATGATTTCGTCAGCCGCTATCCGCAGCGCATCATCAACATCCACCACGGACTTCTTCCCGCCTTCATCGGCGCCCGCCCCTACCACCGCGCCTTTGAGCGCGGCGTAAAGCTGATCGGGGCAACAAGTCACTACGTCACCGAAGTTCTCGACGACGGTCCCATCATCGAACAGGACGTGGTCCGCGTCTCTCATCGCGATACCGTCGAAGACCTCATCCGCAAAGGCCGCGACCTTGAGAAGGTTGTCTTCTCCCATGCCGTTCGCTGGCACGTGGAAAACCGCATCCTTCTGTATGGCAACAAGACCGTGGTTTTCTGAGAAATTAATCCCGCGCAGCCGCCCCGCGAAAGTCCATGTACTTCCGGAGACCGCAGGCGACGCCATATTGGTCTCAATCGGTGGTAACTTGCGACCGTGGTGACTTTCGTCTTTACTTGAACAGCAGTAAAGAATTCCCTCAACCACGAGGAGAACCCCGCTTGCGGGAGCGTTTCTTGGCCGAGGATCTCAAATTTGAGTTGGCAATCCTGGCGACCGTCCAGGGTTTTTATCAGAAGCTGATGCGCGATTCGCTCGGCGGCGATGTGCCCATTCCGAGCGGACTCGACGAGGCCTCGCTCCGCCATTCGGAAGACCTTCCGGAAACTCTCTCGCGCATGTATCGCTGGCTGCATTTGCTCGACATGGCGATTACGCCCGCGATGCTCCGCCAGGCGCTTACTCCCGACACGGATTCCGAAGTGGCCGAGGCCTTGCTCCGCTATTTCGTGCGGCGCCGCGAGCCCAGCGAAGTTAACCGCGACAAAACCGATCTCATTGCAACTTTTCTCTACCGCCATCCTCGGGTCCAGGGACAGTGGCAGCAGCACGGTTACGGACTCGACGGAGCGCTGCCGCTGTCTCCGTTCGAAATCGCGTTGATCGAAATTCTGGCCGACGCCGACGTGCCCTCGCTTCCGGAAGAACATGTGCAACTGCTGCGGAACTTCGATCCGCTGCGCGAGGAAATTGCCCGCTATCGCGACTTCAATACCCTCATCGACTCCGGCATCGTTTCGCGAGTGCGTGAACTGAAGCGCTGGCTGGATTCTTCCTTTTATCATCCCGGTGTGCTGGCCACGGTTGCCGCCCACAACGCCGCGTTCGGCGCGCGCTTTGACCAACTCTTCGTCAAGGCCCTGGCAGAGATCAAACAGTTCGCCCAGGCCCTGGACGAAATGGGCGGCAGCATTCTCAGCACCGTAGACGGCGTGGAAGTCACCGTCGACCACGTGGCCGCGATCGAGCAGAAAGAAATGCTCGAGGCCGATTACGGCAGCGCGCTGGAAAAATTTCGCCGCGTCTCCCATTTGAAAAAGGAACTGGACCGGCGTCCACCCATCCGCAGATCGTTGCTCGCGCCCGCCGCCGGAAGCACGACTCGCTCCGGCGGAGCGGCCGCTGCCGCCAAACCGGCACGGGTTGCTGCTGCCAAAGCACCCGCGCCGGCTCAGGCATTTCAGCCGCCGGTGATTACAGCACAGCAAATTTCCGCTGAAGAAAGCAAACTGCGCCGCGTCGAGGAATCCATCCGCGTCTTTGTCCGCGTAGCCGATCCCAAGTATCGCCAGGTCGTGCCCATGCGCTTTTTCAATCTGACGCTGACCAAGCCTGAAGCCGACGCTTACAACGCCGCTTTCCTTGAGGAAAAAAGCCCCCGCGCCGAAGTCGCCCGTACTCTGATACGCCTGGTTTCCTGCGTGGCGAGAGTTAACACGGAACTCGAAGAACTCAAACGCAGCCAGAGCATGTCGTCGCTGTGGAAGCTGCACGCCGATGCGCTGGTCGTCCTGCTAGAAATTGCCAGCACCACCACGGAGGACGCCGGAAGCATTGCCAAGAACACCGAGGGCAGCGAACCGGAGGCCGCCAAAGCTATCCATGAGACCATGCAGAAACTCCGCGGTCGTTGCGACCTGGCCGTGAAAGCACTGGCGCGTCCGGGCAGCTAGAAAGAGTTTAAGTTTCCGGTTTTGCCCCCCCAACTTTTTCCACAGCTATTTATTTTTTCCCTGTGACAGTTGTCCTTGTCTTCCACAAGGCTTCGCTGTTTAACTCGAAAATGCAAAGCTTGGATGTTAAGCCGTGCGATCCTAGGATAAGCGCAGGGCCTCCGCAACCTTCCCATGCGAGTAAGGGACAGGGGGACATCTAATCAGGGCGACCGGGTAAGCTACCCCGAATAGCTCGGGGCTGCCGCCCGGTGTTGGTGGTGATCACTACCATTGAATTTGTAACTGGCCGAGTAAGAAAACAGTAAGGAGGCGACATAAGGCATTAAAAACACGGTGTATTTCAAGAAACTTGGGTGATTCGTTAATTGGGCAAAGTTGAAACTCCGGGGCCCCCTTGGACCTGCCCACGTACCGGTCTCAGCTCGCACAATTAACGAATTGCCCCATTGCGCGCTGCCGTCAATAACTCCTATTCTTCCGGCGGCAGATCGAAATTTACCAGATTGCCCTGGAACCCGCGCGTCTTCCACGCTCCATAAGTGATGCCGGCCGCCATCCAGATCGATCCCGCAATCAGCGCCAGATTCGACAGGTGAATCCAGATAAATAGGCAAATGAAGAAACCCAGCACCGGCGGAATCAATTGCCCTAAGGTGCGATCCGCACCCCTGATGTAATAGTGGGTCAGCGACGCCAGATTGACCCCCATGAATGCGATCAACGCCCCGAAGTTGAGCAACTCCGCCCCATTGTCGTAGCTGATCAGGAACGCGCCAATCAGCGCAATCACTCCCACGAAGGCCACGTTATTGGCGGGAATGTGCGTCCGAGGATGAATCGCGCCAAAGAATTTCTTCGGAATTGCGTCGCAGCGTCCCATGCCGTAAAGCAGGCGCGCCGCGCCCAGTTGCGATCCCATGCCGGAACCGACGGTAGCGATCAGCAGCGTGATGCTGATCGCCTTGGTCATCAAAACACCCCCCGCAATCCCAGCGACGTGGCTGAACACGTTCTCATCTCCGAATTCCGAGAAGACACCGAAGTCCTTACCGAAATGCGCGAGGCTCAGTAACTGAGCGCCGTAAACCTCGGCCGCCGCCAGAAATCCCGTGATCACGCAGACCAGCACGGTCGCCAGAAAGATGTTGCGCTTGGGATTCTCCACTTCTTCCGACAGCGTCGAAATGCCATCGAATCCGATATAGGTGAGCACCGCGACCGACGTTCCATGAAAGACCCGGCTGATGGTGAAAGTCTGCGGATTGTAGAACGGACGCAGAAAAAAAGCCTCAGGATACTGCGGCAGGTGAAAGATGTAGCGGACGGTGTACCAGAAGAACGCCAGGATCACGGCGCCCATAATCGCGCACAAAGTTTTATTGATGCGGGCGGAAGTCTGCACCCCCCGCAGGTTCAGCGCCGTGAACAGACCGGCAAACAATAGCGGCCACAGCAGCCCCGGATAAGGGATCTGATATCGAGTTCCGCTCAACAGGTCGGCCATCGCCTTGGCCGACCAGATGGTGCAGATCAATGGATTCAGCATGTAATCCATAGTCATGCTCCAGCCCGTAACGTAGCCCAGCGAAGGATGCAGCTCGCGCCCCACATAGGTATAAGCCGAACCTGCGCTCGGATACACCCGCGCCATGCGTCCATAACTCATCGCCGTAAAAACCATGGCAACCATCGCGATCAGAATAGAAGTAACCACGTGCCCCTGACCGGCGTTGCTGAAGACTCCGTAGGCCGGCATGGGCGCGGTTGGCTGAATCACGATGATGCCGTAAAGGATGAGGTCCCAAAGCGTGAGCGTGCGCCGGAGCCGAGGCGCGGACGATACCGAGACCGAGGCAGGTTCCATGGGTCCGGCTATTGGATTATGCGGAGGGCCAAAATGTCAATATTAAAACGTTTCTATAACCTCGCCCGGTCACTTCGCCCCATAGTCGAACCAATACCCGCGCTGCTCGTTGCCTGAGATGTGACGCGTGTTGTATTCCAGAAGATAGTTCACGTGCGCATCGTCGAGGGGGAACGACTTGCCAGGTGGATAAGGATAATCGCGCATCTTGAGGAACGGCAGCGGCGCAACGAAATTGCCTTCAGCGGCGTAGAAATCCATGTCTTTCTCATAGCCGTTCGCCGCGAAGAAATAATCGCGCACCCAGCCCTGGGGTAGCGCAGGCAATTGCGATCGATCGAAGTCGAGGCGCACCTCGTCACCTGAACCGAAGACAACAAGTTTGTCGTCCAGTGCGGTCAGAAGCGGCAAAACATCCCCGTAACGCGTGTACGTCCCCGCCGGCCGCGTATAAGGTCCGGTCGCGCTCGTCTTCTCATAAATGTATTGCACGTTGCCAGGCGGCGTGCCTTCGATCTTCAGCGGGAATCCGTGGAAGGCAAGATCTGCGCGGATCAGCGGGACCTGTGATAGATGCACGTTGGCGTCCTGCGCTGTGCTATTAACCAGAATGCTGTCCCAATAAATCCGCAGATTGGTAGTGATGCGAATCTTCCGCGTTCCGAGCGGCAGCTTGCCCGTGAGGTCGGCGGTCATCGTGCGCGGCCCGCCCGCCGGAAAGCCCATATCATCGATCACGCGCACCCACCTACTGCTCCCGTCCTTCTCATTCCCCACCAGCGCTTCCACATAAGGAGAGATCGCCTGCACGCCAGCTTGCGACGCCGCGTACATGCTGTTTGCCGAAAAGTATTCGACTTCGCCATGCAGCAGCAGCCACAGCGGGCCTCCGCGATAAAGCTCGCCCAGATCCAGAACCAAACTGTGCGGCTGAGCAAACCCCTGGAATTGGGTCAGCGCAAAATCGCCAAAGTAGCGATGCGCCAGCAGATCGGGCAATACATTGTGCCCATGCTCATCCCACGCGCCCGCGGGCGGACGCGCATCTTTGCTCTTGCTCACCACCACCTTGAATTCCGGATACGGCGGGTTCGACGCGAAATACTCATTGGGATAAACCTCGAGATCAGCGGGATGATCGACCGCCAGCAAGCGCACCTGATCGAGATAAACGGCTTCCTCCAGCGGCTCCATGAAACGGAAGCTCAGGGTTGGGTGCCCCATCCTTGCCGCGTCTTTTGCGGCAGGGTGGGGATTTTCCTTCTGCCGAATCGAGCTGCGGTCGATCTTGATCCACTCAACCGGGCGCGGAATGTCGCGCTGCCCCGGCCCAACCCAGTGTCCGACCACGCCTGCACCCAGCATGTCGGCAACCAGTTCGTAGCGCTCCCCGTTCCACACAAACAAAGTTGGGCACGAGCTGCCGCGGCGGTCGATCTCTGTAAAATTCTGCTGCTGGTCGCCCGCGACATTGATCTCGTCTTGCAGCACTCCGGTCGGCCACAACATGCGCACGATGTCAGCTTCCTTCGCATCGCCAAGACCGACGGTGAGATAGGGCGAGTTCTGACCGAGGTAGCCGTTCGATCCCGCGATTTCAAACTTCTGCCGGTTTCCGCCCGCGAACACTTCAACCTTGGTTCCGATGGCGCTCTTGTTGTCGGCCAGTCCTTTGAGCGAAAGCCGCAGCCAATGATTCTGATTGCCGCCTTCATTGCGCAGCAGCACGGCAGGACCGTGATTCTGCGTGATCAGCATATCGGTCGCGCCGTCGCCATCGTAATCGCCCGTGATGATCGCGCGCGGCTCTTTCAGTTGAATCTTGTCGAGGCCAACGTCGGCGGTGACGTCCTTGAAACCGTCCGCCCCGAGGTTGCGGAACAACCGCACTTCGCCCTTGCCTTCCTTCGTTTCACCGACAGCAACCAGATCGACCCAGCCATCGTTGTCGTAGTCGATGGCGGCGACGCCGTAAGCGCGAACCCAGTTGGTCTCTGGGAGTTTCACCCGCTCGAAAGTTTTGCCATGATTGTTGCGCCAAAGGGTGAGCACCTCTCCCCACAGATGGGAAAACGCGACATCCATCCACCCATCATGGTCAAAATCAAGGACAGCGACTCCCGTGGTCGGCACGCCCTCGTTCCACAGGTGCCGGTCGCGAAATTTCCCTTCTCGCGGATTTTCGAGAATGGGCTGGCCCTTGCTCCAGCCAGTAATGATCAAGTCTATGGCGCGATCATTGTTGTAGTCAGTGCCGATCCCGCCGAAACTCGGCACTGGCCGTGCTATTCCCAATTGCTGACTGACATCGGTAAATGTTCCGTTACCATTGTTCCTCCACATTTGGCCGAGCGAAGACAAGGGCGGCATCGAGCCTCCGGGCCCGCCGTTGTTCCGTGGGTCGAAGTAGGGTTGATCGAAGTATTGCGCCACAAATAGATCCAAGTCGCCATCGTGGTCATAGTCCACGAACATCAGTCCCAGATTGATCCCAGGACTCTTGATGCCCGCCGCCTCCGTGACGTCCTTGAACGTGCCGTTCTTCTCGTTGTGAAACAGCAACACGCGTCCGTTGAAACTGACGGCGAGGTCCGGGGCCCCGTCGTTATCGTAGTCGCCCACCGTGCAGCTGATCGCGTGTAAGCTTGGATCGAACCCGGCTCTCTTGGTCACGTCCTCCAATTTGCCGTTGGCCAAGTTGTGATAAAGCCCGATCCCACCTTCCGGTCCGCCGTCCGCAACAAAGATGTCGGGTCGGCCGTCGCCGTCATAATCCAGAAAACACGAGCCCGATCCCAGAAAGCCAGCCAGATCTTTTCCACCAGCGGGATCGCCCCTCGTTACGACCCCCGCCTGTCCCGTCACATCCACAAACCGCACCTTGATCTGCGCCGGCACTTTCAACGCTGTCGACGGCGATTCCACAGCCCGCGAATATTTCCCCTGCTCGCCGTAGGCCAGAGTCACGGGCGCTCCGAGTTTGTTTTGGGTGATGTACTGGAATTTTTTCAGGTGCTCGCGGGCGTGCTTGATATCTGCAGACTGCTGATAGGCGCGAGACAATCCGAACTCGGCGGAGGCGTGCAGCGGGTTGAGTTGCAGCGCGTGCTGAAAGGCCTCGATGGCCTGCGGAAACTGTTTAGCTTGCGCATAGGATGCGCCCAGGAAATACCACGTGTCGGCATCGTTCGCATCGATTTCGACCACGTGATGAAACGCATCAATCGCGGCCTGAGCTTCTCCGGTATTTTTCGCGAGCAGGCCGAGGTTGTACCACGCATACGGATTCTTCGGATCCTGCTTGAACGCGTCTTCCAAGCGCGGCCTTGGCTTCGTCGATCTTTTGCAGATTCAGATAGGCGATGCCTTCATTCAAGTCGCGCGATGGTCAGCTTGGGATCGAGTTCCGCCGCCTGCTGGAAGACTTTGAGTCCTTTCTCGAAAAGCTGCTGGTTCATGTAGGCCGCGCCAAGATTGTTCAGGCGCGCCGCCTCTGCTGGATTGGGTGTTGGCCGCGTTTGCGGAGCTTTGGCGAACAGGCCCAATGCGGCCACGAGTATGCCCGCTATCGCCGCTGAGATTCGGGGAGTCATGTGGTCAAAGATTTAAACACAGAGGGCATAGAGGAACACAGGGTAAAGCAACATCAGCTTTTGTGGCGCTGCAAACGACAGCAGGTTCCCTTCGCTTCGCTCAGGGCAGGCTCTCGTCGCTTTCGCTCCTCGGAATGACAAACCATTTTTACCGATGACACAGTTATTTTCCTGGCGCGGCGATTGGCCTGCTGTACGGTCGATTTGCCATTGCGCCTTTGCCTTCCTGGATGCTGACGGTTTGCCCGGCATTGATGTTCGAGAGTTTATCGACTTCGCCGCTCGGCCATTGAATCTCAACGATGTCGGCTTTCACTCGCGCGCCGAGGCCGAAAGTCAACACAAGTTCGCTCTGCGAAAGGTAACTTGATCCGGAACGCAGCATCTTCGTCTGCTTGTCCCTTCCAGAAGTAACGTGCACCACCGCGCCGATGCCGTCGCGGTTCGACTTTGTTCCTACAAGTTTGAAACGCAGGCTGTGATTCGTTCCGCCCTCGTTGTGAAATAAAAAAGCCGGGCCGGCGTTGGTGGTGATCAGGACATCGAGAAATCCATCGTTATCGATATCGGCGTAGGCCGCGCCCCGCGCCACTCTCGGCGCCGCGAAGGCTGCGCCCATTTGCGCCGTCACCTCTTGAAACTTACCGCCGCCCAGATTGCGAAAAAGATGAGCAGGCTCGGCGTAGCTCACGCGCTTCTGCACGCGCTCGATCTGATCTTCTATATGGCCGTCGGCTACGAAAATATCGGGCCAGCCGTCATTGTCGTAATCAAAAAAGAAACAGCCGAAGCCGAGCGTGAGCAGCGTGGCGCGTCCCATTTCCGATTGCGGCGCCTCGTCCACGAACAGGCCGTTGCCTTCGTTGTGATACAGCGAGAGCCATCTGATTGGCGAAGTTGCTGATGATCACGCTGGGGCGGCCGCTGCGGTCGTAGTCGGCGGCATCGACGCCCATTCCGGCGCGCGCCACGCCATCTTCGCTGAAAGCTATACCAGAAGTAATCGCCGCGCTCTTCAAACGTTCCATCCTTCTTGTTCAGATACAGCTTGTTGGGCTGGGTGTCGTTGGCGACCAGAATGTCGGGCCAGCCGTCCGTGTTGTAATCGAGGATGGCGATGCCGAGGCTTTTCGAAGTAGGATCGCCAAGACCAGCCTTCTGCGTGGCATCTTCAAACTTGCCGCCGCCGAGGTTGTGCCAAAGCCGCAGCGATGTTCCCTTGTACGATTCCGGCGTGCAGTACGACTTGTGCGCACCGTCGAGCGTGCAGTAAAGGTCGGTCTGCTCGGTCCAACGGACGTAGTTCGCGACCACGAGATCGAGTTTGCCGTCGCGATCGTAATCCACCCAGGCGGCGCTGGTCGAGAACTCGTTCGGTCCCCACAACCCAGCGGACTTGGTAACGTCAGTAAACGTCCCGTTGCCGTTGTTGTGGAAGAGATGGCTTTGTCCTAGCGCGGAAATGAAAAGGTCGTCGAAGCCGTCGTTGTCATAGTCGCCGACGGCAACTCCCAGCGCGATCATCGGCACGCCCAGCCCAGCCTTGTGAGTTACATCGGTGAACGTGCCGTCGTGGTTGTTGTGGTATAGCTTTGGAGTCGTGGCTCCGGCATGGTGGTGCCCAGGCCAGTCTTCCCCATTCAGCAGGAGAATGTCGGGATAGCCATCGTTGTCGTAATCGATAAAGGCGCAGCCCGGGCCCATGGTTTCGGGCAGCCACTTTTTTCCGAAGGCCCCGTTGTTGTGGGTGAAATGGATGCCGGCTTGCGCAGTAACGTCGCGGAAGTGGATTTGCTGCGCGGGAAGGACACCGGCAAAAATCGAAATCCACCACAGAGACACAGAGGCACGGAGGAAACTTAAGTGCGGACTTCATCTCGATCCTCCGGCCGCGGATACGCTATGTCCATGCCGGGCTTTGCCCGTCGGAGAGCCGAGGGCGGCCGTCTCCACATGGTTCTTGCTGAGCGCCGGCAACGCTACCGATACGTGCTCGTGGATCGCCTGCCTTTCGTTGTTATCTTCCGGATGCAACTGGCGATACGGTCCCGTGATCGCCTGCGACGATTCGTCGGCTTTGAAGCGCAGGTAGCGTGCCTCATGTTCCTTTGCAAGCTTTTCGTTGCCTAAGCCGCTGTAACATAGCATTAAGTTATAGTGCGCCTGCAAGTCTTCCGGATCGATCGCCAATACGGATTGCAGGACGTTCACAGCCTCGACGTACTTGCGTTGCAGGAAAAAAATCCGTCCCAGATCGTTGAGCGCAACCCGATCCCGCGGATACTGTGCGAGAACGAGGTGCAGGCGTGCGGCTGCGCCCTCATAGTTTCCGTGAGCGCGCAACACGCGGGCATAGAAGAAGTTGGCCCGCGCCAGATTGGGAGACAGGGCCAGCGCTTTATCGAGCACCGTGCGGGCACTCTCCATGTCGCCTTCCTGCACGGCGCAACGCCCGAGGTTCACCCAGCCATCGGGATTGTTGGGATCGGCCTCAGTGACCTTCTGGAATGCAGCCGCCGCAGCCTTCAGATCGCCCTGCAGGAACAGGCCGATTCCATAATCGTTCCAGCGCTGCCATTCTTCTTTGCGCACGATAGTCTTCGGTTCGAGAGCTGGCGCGTTATGTGCAGCCACCGGCAGAGTCACCTCGTCTTCCGCTATGGTCACAATCGGCAATTCAGGAATCTTTTCTTCTTTCGCGGAGACTCCTTGAATCGACTTGGTAAACACAAACGGACGATCGTCGTACTCGGGCGTTACCTCGCGGCCCGCCTTCTCGTGGGGTTCGCCGGCGAAGGCAAACTGCGTGTTCCACCATGCGAACTTGCGGTAGCACAGCCGTGCATGCAGCGTAATCCTGTTGCCGGCACTTTCAGGGATCCTCATGCGGTAATGCACCGTGTCGGCTGCGCCCGGCGGAATCAAGTGCACATATACCACAGCGCGCGTGGCCCAGGCGTTGCGTTTATTGATGGGATTGCCGTGCCCGTCGATCTGCAACGAGCGATAAAAGTGCGCGCCTTTTTCCACCGGACCCTTGCCATCGTTCTCAACCATGCCGCTCCAGAATATGATCTGGCCTTTGTCGTCGGTACCCTTCAATTCGAGCCATGTATCGTAGGCGTCGACCGTGCCGCCGGGAAAGAAGTGTCCAACTTTCTTGGTTCGCACGACAACATCTACGCGCACGGTATCACCCCGGCGCAGCGCGGGCTGCACGCGGTTTAACGGCGCGGTGACTGGAGCGACCTCTTCGCCCGCGCCGGGAGTGATTTTGGTTTCCGCTTCTTCGCCCACGGCGAAGGTAGTGGCCAGTTCTGAGTGGCTGGTCGCAACCGACCTCAACGGCGTCGCGGGAGACAAAGCAAAGATATCGACTGTAACCGCGCCGCTCTTCAGGAATTCCTCGGTCAGCTTCAGTTGTGCGGCGTCTTCATTCGCTGTTGGCACCGCAGTGTTCGCGCCCGGGAATCGATGCGAGTGCACGAATCCGTTGCTGTTGCCCGCGTCCTTGGAGGATTCCAAGGGCATGTGGCAATCGGCACATTGCTGCGGCTTTGGCGGATAGTAGAAGGAGCGCGCGCCTTGCCCGGAAACTCCGCTGGCCTGCCAGTTGTCATACTCGTTGAATCCGCGGACCCAGCGATAGTGATTCACCGGCACGTCGAGATGCACTTTGTGGCAGGTGGAGCAAAATTCGGCCGTCTGCGTTTTCATGAAGGGTTTGAGGAACACGCGCCGGTGCGGCTCGGGATCCAGCCGAATAACAAAATCGTGCAGGGCGCGCCCCACGGGATTCTGCGTGGCCGCCAACTCGTGCAGCTTGGGATACTCCAGATAAAAATCGGCTTGGCCCATGGTGCTCTTCACTTTGGCGATGGAGTGGCACATCATGCAGCCCAGGCCAGCCTGCGATTCCGGGCGATGCACGATTTGCTTGATCGGCGTATCCATCAAGCCGCTGTAGAGCACGGCCGGATCGTGGCATCCCCCGCACCATTTCGAAGGCTTGGTGCCGACCGTATCCTGCATGTACTCGATCGATTTGCGGTACCACTGATTGTTGAACGAAGAGAAATGGTGGGCCGAGCTGAACCACTGATTGTAAATATCCTGGTGACAGCGCTTGCAGGAGTCGGACTCCATGAAAAATTTGCTGGGAATTTTCTGCTTGCCGTAGACCTGCGCAGAGCTGGGGAAGAACGCACCTTCGGGACCATCACCTTCGCCGTTCATGTTGTCGGGCGGCATGGTTGGATTCTGGATGCGGCTGCGCGTCTGCCAACTTTCCCGGACGTAGTACGAACCATAGCCGAGGCCGGCGAGCACGCCGAGGCAGATTGCTGCACGGAGAATCGATGTACCGGGATTCGAAGCTAACCATCCGCGCCGCCCCAGTTTGTCGGCGACCTGAAGACCGACTCCTACGAGCGAGACCGCGATGTGGAGGTAAAGCCATTTCCACTCGCTACGCGGCGTGCCGGTCTTAATCAGAATCAGTCCAAGAAGTGCGCCCGCCGCGATCAGCAGCCATCCCGCACGCGCCAGAAAGCTTCCCGTGCGCAGCAGACGAGTCAGGGCTGGAATCAGCAGAATCGCAGTAACGACTCCGCTCAGTGCATGCAACAGCACGACAAGGGCATAGACAATGCTCGGCTGCGGAAAGCTATAGAGATATGCAGCCGAAATAACCAGAAACAGGAGAAGCCAAGGCAAGGCTCGTCCGACAAAACTCTCGGAGGATGAGTTTTCTGGCATCAGAAACAATCAGGCGCTAGCGGCGACTCCAGGCCCACAGTGACTGAAATCGCGTGCGAACTAACTTACTCAGGCCGAAAGGCTAGGGGAATACTGAAAAAATACTACTCGCGCAAGGCGCGGTCGAGCATTCGCTTCTCGTTGGCAGTCAGGGCGCGGCACTCACCCTTCGCCAGATTGCCTAACTGCAATGGTCCGATGGCCACGCGCACCAGACGCAAGACCTCGACTCCCATGCCTTCCATCATGCGGCGGATATGGCGGTTCTTCCCTTCGTCCAGAACGAGTTCGAGCCAGCAATTTTTCTGGCCCGCGCGCAAGAGGTGGGCTTGCTTCGCCCGCAGCGGCTCGCCGTCTTTCGCTTTCAGGCCGCGAAGGAGCACCTGAACGAACTCTTCGTCCGCGACCGTCTCCACTTGCACATGGTAAGTCTTATCCAAGTGCGTTTCCGGAGCGGCGATTCGCGCGCCCCATTCGGAATCGTTGGTCAGCAGGAGCAGCCCCTCGCTGGCTTTGTCGAGACGGCCGACGGGAGCCAGCCAGGGGACGGTTTCGCCCGGCGGGTGTGTTCTATAGGAAGAACCGTTGTTCAGTATGTTGTATACCGTCTCGCGGCCTCTTTCATCCGACGCCGTGGTCACCACACCGCGCGGCTTGTTCATCATGAAATAAATTTTGCTTTGCGGCTCCAGCGAATTCCCGTCAACGGCAATCCGATCATGTTTCTCGGAAACTGGCGCCTCGGGATCGCGCTGGGTCTCTTCGTTCAAGCTCACACGTCCGGCGCGAATCAACTCCGCAGCCCGTGACCGCGAACAGTACCCGGCCTTCGACAAGGCGCGCGCCAGCCCGATCCGGCGCGCTGCGTGGCCCATTTCCATCCGTTCATGCTAACCGAGAAGGCGGCGTTCAGGCTTCATCGCGATGCGCAATCCCGCAGCGCTTGGTAGGATGTCTCATCGCCGACTTACTGGAAAAAGGAGCTTTCATGGCCCACCAACATCCTCCCAGCTTTCTGAAAATCGTGGACGACGCCAAGACCCGCGTGCGCGAAACCAACGTTGAGGAAGTAATGAAGAAGATAGATCGCGGTGAGAAGTTCACTCTGGTGGACGTGCGCGAAGAGAGCGAATTTGCCAAGGATCATTTGCCCGGCGCGATTCACCTGGGCAAGGGCACCATCGAGCGCGACATCGAGGCCCGCGTGCCTGACCTCAATGCCGAGATCGTGCTTTACTGCGGCGGCGGTTTCCGCTCGGCGCTGGCCGCCGACAATCTGCAGAAGATGGGTTACACAAATGTCATCTCGATGGATGGCGGCATTCGCGACTGGCGCGAGAAGCAATATCCACTCACAAAGGAGTGAAGCCAGTTTTCAGTTTCTAAACCGGCGCGGGTATCTTGATTTCGTTTTTTCTTCGCCACGGGCTACCGTTCTGTGATAAAGATATATAGCTATGCGAAGAGCGGTCACCCATCTCAAGAAGTCCGACCCCGTCCTGCGTGCGATCATCGAGCGCATTGGCCCATGCCGCATGCAATTTTCGCCACCGGAGTTCCATAGCTTGGCGGAAGCCATCGTCTACCAGCAACTGAACGGCAAGGCAGCCGAAACAATCTTCAAGCGCTTCGCAGCCCTGACGGGCGAGCCGCTCACGCCGGAGGGCATCCTTGAGTTGAGCGATGAACAAATGCGCGGCGTGGGATTGTCGAAACAGAAGTCCGCGTACTTGAAAGACCTCGCGACAAAAACCTCGAGCGGATTGCTCGACTTCGCGCGCCTTCCTGACTTGCCGGATGCGGAAGTCGTCGAGCATCTCACGCAGGTGAAGGGCATCGGCGTATGGACCGCGCAGATGTTCCTGATGTTCACTCTGAAGCGCGAGAACGTCCTGCCCACCGGTGATTTCGGTGTGCGTATGGCGATGTACAAGCACTATCTCGAGGTGCAGCGCAAGGTGCAGCGCGCTGCGAAATCATCGGCGGCAGCAAAGAAAGTCCGCAAAAATAAAATCAAGCTGCCGACTCCGGAACAGATGGAAAAAATTGCCAAGCGCTGGGAACCCTATCGCAGCGTGGCCTGCTGGTATCTCTGGCAGAGCCTGGACACGAAAACTCTTTAGTCGCGCGGTTTGAATCGAAGCCTCTGTGCGCCCGCGTCGTCCCTGTGGTTAAATGAATAGCGATGGCTGAACCGATGGCTGAACTAAAGATCCGCGTGCTGGTGGCGAAGCCGGGCCTCGATGGGCACGACCGTGGCGCCAAGGTGATTGCGCGCGCGTTGCGCGACGCCGGCATGGAGGTAATTTACACAGGGTTGCGGCAGACTCCCGAGATGATTGTCAGCGCAGCGCTGCAGGAAGACGTGCAGGTGATCGGGCTGTCGATTCTTTCCGGCGCACACAACGCCATCGTCCCCCGCGTCATGGACCTGCTCAAGCAGAACAAGATGGATGATGTTCTGGTGCTGGTGGGCGGAATCATTCCCGATCAGGACGTCGCTGCCCTCAAGAAGCTCGGCGTAGCCGCGATCTTCCAGCCGGGCACTGCCATGGACGACATCGTGAAGTTCATCCGCGCGAATGTGAAGGGCGCGGGCGTGCCGGCTGATTGAGTCATCGGGCAATCGGGTCATTGCGCGTTTTAACAGCCCAAGATTTTCGATCGCCTAATCAGGCCTCAGGCTTTAAAACCACTCTAACATTCCGACTGGAACATTATGCTGAATGGACCGCGTTTGCCGCTCCTGCGTACAGCAAGCTCTTCCCCGTGCTTTCCGCCCAGTTCGGAATAATAAACTTTAGAATCCTCTTCCCAGAAAAGATGTCACAATCCTTCTTTCATCTCGGCGAACATGACGGCGCATGGGTCCTGCAGCTCCGGTCGGAAGATGGCACAAACCGACTTTCGCGGGAATGCTTGGTGGCTCTGCACGCGATCATACAGCGAATAAGTGCGGATGCGCGGCCTCTGGTGATCACAGGGAATGCAAAGTTTTTCTCAGCCGGGGCGGAACTGGAGAAGATTGCGGCGCTCGACGGTCCGTCGGCCTACGAATTCTCCAAGATAGGGCAGGCGCTGATGCTGGCTGTCGAACGGTTCCCTGCGCCGGTGTTTGCCGCGGTTTCGGGATACTGCATGGGCGGCGGGCTGGATCTGGCGCTGGCCTGCCACCGGCGGATTGCCTCACCCCATGCCGTCTTCGGACATCGTGGCGCAGCTCTGGGGTTGATCACGGGATGGGGAGGGACGCAACGGTTGCCGCGGATCGTCGGCAAAGGCATTGCTCTGGAGATATTTGTTGCTGCGGAGAAGATCAGCGCGCAGCGGGCATTGTCCATTGGATTGGTGGATGCGGTGGTGGACGATCCAGTGGCTGAGGCTTTGCGGAGGATTAGGCTCTGAGTCACTGGGAACGGAAACCCGACAGGCTTATCAATGACGGTATATATACCGTCATTGATCTACACTGCTTGTTGCGCTTAAGTCGTTTGCAATCAACGGCCAACCTTGATTTCGAACGAAAGGCGAATTGATGTAGGTATATATACCTACATCAATCTCGCCAAGCGACTTGCTATCGCGTATGTTCTGGTATATATACCAGAACATACGCATGCCGCGAAAACCGCCTCGCATCCTCGTTGCCGCGCCCGACATTTCCAGTTTCTTCGACAGAACGAATAAGCATGTGTACATGGAGAGCGAGTTGGGTGCGATTCTCAGTCAGAACCGGGCATCGTGGAGACTGCCTGACTACATCAATACCGGGCAGTTTGTCCGCTTTCTTGTTGATGCTGGCAAGCTCTCAGTGGCGGAAGTTGTGTCGGAGCATTATCGCTCCGCGACTCGCTACATCTGGGGGAAGGCTTCTCCATTCGCAGTTGCCCTTTCATTGCGCTCCTCCGCTTACCTGTCACACGGGACGGCGGTCTTCCTGCACGGCCTGACCGACCAAATTCCAAGGACGCTTTACATCAACAAAGAGCAAAGCGCAAAACCGCGTCCGACTTCACCGCTGACGCCGGAGGCCCTCGCTCGGGCTTTCTCGGGTCAGCAACGTCGATCGGTTTACACCTTCAGACACGAGAGTTGGACCATAGTGCTATTGAGTGGAAAGAACACCGGACGGCTTGAGGTTGGACCAATTGCCGCAGAAACTGGTGAGGCGATAGATGTCACGCGGCTGGAAAGAACGCTGATTGACATCACCGTCAGGCCCGCATATGCAGGCGGGATCTATCAAGTGCTCGAAGCTTATAAGGCTGCCAAAGAACGGATTTCGGTTAACACGTTGATAGCTACCCTCAAAAAGTTGGACTACGTTTACCCTTATCACCAGGCGATAGGTTTCTATATGGAGAGAGCTGGCTACGACGAGAGCAGGACCGATAGGATCTTGAAGTTAGGGGTTTCGCTCGATTTTTACTTAGCTCATGGAATCAAGGATCGTGACTATGATTCCAAATGGCGACTATTTTTTCCAAAGGGTTTCTAGTTTCTTAACGACACCCAACACATACTCGAAATAGAAATCAAACCGCTTCAGTTCCCGGCCCACGGTCGCTTCAACCGACGGCCAGTCCTGCCGGTGAAATTCTCGATACTTCGCTATCAGTCCCATGAGTTCCAAGGGCACTTCTTTGGCGGCAAATACCTGCCTTACTAGTTCCAGATTCTGCCGGTCAGATAAGTCAATCTTGGATTCTTCGATGATCACGTGCACGTCATAAAAGTCTCTGGCCCTTGCTGTTTTCGCTACTCTAATTCGATATTCGGTCATTTGCTGGCAAATCGCCCGGATCTTTTCGATCGCGAGCATTGGAGGAGTGTAGACATAGATTGTGAATTCCTCCAGTTTCGTTTCCGTCTTTCCTTCACAAAACTCCCACCTGCTTATGTCGATGTTGAATACTCGCTGCTGCAGTGGTCCGATCACCGTCGCGTTACGTCTGATTGCATCGAGTTCAGCATTGAACCGACGGTGTTTATCTCTCTCGATGATTTTGAACTGAATTCGGTAACCGCCCCACTTGGGGTTATCGGCTGGCATTAGAGGTCTGGGTCCAAAAGAGCAATCAAAAACAATGAATCCAGCTGCGTCAAAGCGGTCAGTCAGCGCTCGGGTGATTCTTCTCGCCGCATCTTCAGTGTCCTCGAACTCCCCCTCAATCGAAAAGTCGACGTCTAGCGAGCCTCTCGCCCCGTATTTGTAGACCAGGCTTATTGCATTTCCGCCCTTTAGGACGAGCTTCCCGAAGAGTACGTCATCCGAGAACATTGCTATGATGACCAAGCGGCGAACATCTGTCAGATCCACGACCAAGCACTATATATGACTTCTCGCCAGCATGCTGACCGTGACTTCGAGATTCGAGCTGCGGCGTAAGAGTGCTGGAACACTATAAGCGGTGCCTTCCGTTGCGCGTTCCGGCGGGAGTGTTATACCGTAGTCAGTCCGCTTTCTTCATTCATACCCATGGCTGATCGCAGCGAAGCTCCCGCTGTCTCTTCGTCTCAGGCGTCCAACGTTCTGACGACGAAGGTCGATCCTACCTCGGCGAGGTACGAGGCTAACATGCGCTTCCTTGCTGATCTAATGTCCCAGGTGCGCAATGAGAACGAGAAAATCAGCGAAGGCGGCGGCCCCAAGGCTATCGAAAACCAGCACAACAAGGGACGGCTCACGGCGCGCGAGCGCATTGAGTTGCTGGTCGACCCCGGAACTTTTTTTGAACTCGGAATCTATGCCGCTCATGGAATGTATGAAGAATGGGGCGGGGCGCCGGCTGCGGGCGTGATTACTGGCCTGGCGCGCGTGCAGACCCGGATGGTGATGATCATCGCGAACGATGCGACGGTGAAGGCCGGAGCGTTTTTCCCCATGACGTCGAAGAAGGTGATTCGCGCGCAGAATATCGCGATCGAGAACCGCATTCCGACCATCTATCTGGTGGATTCGGCCGGGGTATTTCTGCCGCTGCAGGAAGATGTGTTTCCCGATACTGACGACTTTGGCCGCGTCTTCCGCAATAACGCTGTCATGTCGGCGCTGGGCATTCCGCAGATTGCGGCCATCATGGGCATGTGCGTGGCCGGCGGCGGATATCTGCCGGTGATGTGCGACCACGTCCTGATGACCGACGGCAGCGGATTGTTTCTGGCTGGGCCTGCGCTGGTGCAGGCGGCGATTGGGCAGAAAGTTTCCGCGGAAGATTTGGGCGGAGCGGCCATGCACTCGGGCATCAGCGGCACGGTGGATTACCGCGAGCCGGACGACCCGGCATGCTTGGCGCGCATTCGCTCCATCGTTGAGAAGTGGGGATACCGCCGGCAGTCTCCCTGGGATCGCAAGAAGCCGGTCGAACCGGCGCTGGCTGCCGAAGAAATTTACGGCATTTTCGATTCTTCGCCGGCGCGCCCTTACGATGTGAAAGAGATTCTGGCGCGCGTGCTTGATGACAGCCGCTTCGATGAGTACAAGGCGGAATACGGCAAGACGCTGATCTGCGGCTACGGACGCATCGGCGGCTTTGCCGTGGGAATTGTCGCCAACCAGAAGCTGCATGTTCAACAAACTGACCACGAGGGCCACAAGCGAATCGAGTTTGGCGGCGTGATTTACACGGAATCGGCGGAGAAAGCCGCACGTTTCATCATGGACTGCAACCAGAATTTAATCCCGCTGATTTTTTTTCACGACGTGAACGGTTTCATGGTGGGCCGCGACGCGGAGTGGAGCGGCATCATCAAGGCGGGCGCGAAGATGGTGAATGCGGTGTCGAATTCCGTGGTGCCGAAAATCACGGTGATTGTGGGAGGATCGTTCGGCGCTGGACACTATGCCATGTGCGGCAAGGCGTTCGATCCACGGTTTGTTTTCGCCTGGCCCACGGCGCGTTACGCGGTGATGAGCGGCGATGCGGCGGCGAGTACTTTGGTTGAGGTCAAGGTGAAACAACTGGAACGCAGCGGAACGAAGCTCAGCGACGAAGACAAGAAAGAACTGTACGAATCGGTAAAGCGCACTTACGACGAGCAGACCGACCCGCGCTACGGCGCAGCCCGGTTGTGGATCGACAAAATCATCGATCCCGTGGAGACGCGCGACGCGATTACGCAGGCTCTGGAAGCCGCGGCGCTGAATCCGGATGTGCCGGAGTTCAAGGTGGGAGTGCTGCAAACATAAACCTTGGCCACGGATTTGCACGGATCTTCACGGATAAGAAAGCTAAGTCTGTGAGGTCTTTTCTCTTCCAGGTTTTGATCCATGAGTATCCGTGTAATCCGTGGCAAGTTTGCTATGTCTGAGACCATTAAGCTTATCGAATGTCCGCGCGACGCCTGGCAGGGACTGAAGGGGCAGATTCCGCCGGACATCAAGCGCGCTTACTTGCAGGCATTGATCAGTGCGGGATTCAAGCACATCGATGCGGTTTCGTTCGTCTCGCCCAAGGCCGTGCCGCAGATGGCCGATTCGGAGGAAGTGTTGAAGGAACTCGACCCGCCCGACGATGTGGAGATTATCGGCATCGTGGTCAACGAGAAAGGCGCACAGCGGGCGATCGAGACACAAGCGGTGAATACACTGGGATTTCCTTATTCGATCTCGGAGACATTCTTGCGCAAAAATCAGAATCAATCTGCCGAAGATGCGCTTGACGAACTGGAGAGGATCCAGAAAAAAGCCGACGATGCCGCGCTGGATGTTGTCGTTTATATCTCGATGGCGTTTGGCAATCCGTATGGCGATCTGTGGAATGTGGAGGAAGTGATTGAAGCGATCTCGCTGCTGGAAGTCGACAACCTGCGCATGATTTCGCTCGCCGACACGGTCGGCATGGCCACGCCGCAGCAGATCAGTGATCTGCTTGGCGCGGTCATCGATAAATTCGGCTATCTGGAAATAGGCGCGCACCTGCACAGCCGTCCAGAGCACGCCGCTGAAAAGATTCTTGCGGCCTATGACGCCCGCTGCCGGCGCTTCGATTCCGCTCTGGGCGGGCTGGGCGGTTGTCCTTTTGCGCAGGATGCGTTGGTCGGCAACATCGCGACCGAGAAAGTGATTGAGGCGCTGACGCGCTACGGCGCGGAGTTGCCTCCTTTGAAGCCGTTGGACACGTTGCTGACGGCGACCGCGGAGTTGGGCGCACGCTACACCAATTCGATCATCGACGAATAGTTTCTCAATATGAACTACAAAACCATCCAACTCGCATACGACTCCGGCGTGGCGACGATCACGCTGAACCGTCCCGACAAGCGCAACGCCATCAGCTTCGAACTGATTGACGATCTGCTGCGTGCGCTTAAGCAAGTAGAAGAATCGGATGCGATTGTCCTGATCCTGACCGGCGCAGGCAAAGCTTTCTCGGCGGGCATGGACCTCGAAAACTTGAAAGTGCTGATCGGCCGCACCCCTGAGCAGAACCTGCAAGATTCCGAAACGATGGTCCGCATGTTCCGCTCGCTGTATGAGTTTCCGAAGGTCACGATAGCGGCCGTGAATGGTCCGGCTATCGCTGGCGGCACCGGGCTGGCTCTGCTGTGCGACTTCACGCTAGCCGTCCCGGAAGCCAAGGTCGGCTACACCGAGGTGCGCATCGGTTTTGTGCCTGCGATTGTTTCCACGTTCTTGCTGCGCCAGACTGGAGAGAAGCACGCGCGCGATCTCTTGCTGACCGGAAGAATTATCGGCGCGGAGGAAGCGGTGCGCATGGGATTGGTCAACGAAATCGTGGCGCCGGAAAACCTGATGGCGCGAGCCCGCGAGCTAGCGGCGTTGCTGATGGAGAACAGTCCGGCTTCGCTCCGGGCGACGAAGAAGTTGCTCAACGACCATGCCCGCGCTGAACTGGATCTGCAGATTGAAGCCGCAGTGCGGGAGAATGCCGCAGTCCGCTCCACGGCCGACTTCCGTGAAGGCATTACCTCATTTCTTGAAAAGCGCAAACCGGTGTGGACGGGCAAATGACGCGGGACGAAAGGATTTCAGCGGTCACAGATTTAGCCATCAACGAGACTCGCGTGCGGGTGCGTTACGCCGAGACCGATCAAATGGGGGTGGTTTACCACGCCAATCATTTCATATGGTTCGAAGTCGGCCGCGTCGAATTACTGAGACAACTCGGTTTTTCCTACCGTGACATGGAGAGCCAGGACCACTGCTTTATCGCCGTAGTCGAGGCCAAATGCCGTTATCGCGCCCCGGTGCGCTACGATGAAGAGGTGCTGGTACGGACGCGGCTGCGGAACGTGCGCGAATCGGCGATCCACTTTGGTTACGAATTGCGGCGTGCGGAGGATGGTGCGCTGCTGGCGGAGGGCGAGACTACTCACGTCGTCACCGATGCGGCCATGAAGGTTGCCCCGTTGCCCGAGAAATACATGAAAGTATTTCGCGAGGCGGTGAGAAAAACGTCCATCTGATCATTCCTTCCGACCAGCGGAGACGGGAAACTGGAAGCCAAACACAGGAAACTGATGAACGCTCTTCACATTAACGGAAACGAGCTCACCTTGGAAGCGGTGCGGGAAGTCGCAGCCGAACGGCGTCCCGTGCTGCTGTCGGCCGATGCTCGCGAAGCCGTGGATCGCGCACGCGCCGTGGTTGACGAGATCGTTGCCAGCGACAAGCTGGCCTATGCGATTACCACGGGCGTGGGCAAGCTCAGCGAAGTTCGCATTGCCGGCGACCAGATTCGCGAGCTGCAAGTCAACCTGGTGCGTTCACACGCCGCAGGCGTAGGCGAGCCGCTCTCCGCCGCAGAAACACGCGCCATGATGTTACTGCGCGCCAATTCCCTCGCCAAAGGATGTTCCGGCGTGCGCGCGGCCGTCATCGACGCGCTATGCGAAATGCTGAATCGCGGCGTCACACCGTTTGTTCCGTCGCAAGGCAGCGTGGGCGCGAGTGGCGATCTGGCTCCGTTAGCGCATCTGGCTCTGGCTCTGATCGGCGAAGGTGAGTGCATCGACGCAGCCGGCGCGCGCATTCCCAGCGGCGATGCACTGAAGCAGGCGCAGGTCAAGCCCATGGTGTTGGAAGCCAAGGAATCAATTTCGCTGATCAACGGGACGCAAGGCATGCTGGCCGTGGGCACGCTCGCGCTGCTGGCCGCCGAGGTACTTGTGGACTCTGCCGACGTGCTGGGCGGGCTTTGTTGCGACGCGTTGAAGGGTACGGACACGGCGTTCGATGAACGCATCCACAAAGCGCGTCCGCACAGCGGGCAGATGAAGACGGCGGCGAATTTGCGCAAGATGCTCGAAGGCAGCCAGATTCGCGAATCGCACCGCGCCTGCGGCCGCGTGCAGGACGCTTACTCGCTGCGCTGCATTCCGCAGGTGCACGGCGCGGTGCGCGACACGCTGGCGCACTGCCGCGAAGTGTTTGAGACTGAGGCGAACTCCGCGGTGGATAATCCTCTGGTCTTCATCACCGACGCTAAGAATTTAAAAGGCGATGTCATCTCGGGGGGAAACTTTCACGGCCAGCCGCTCGCGTTTGCCTTGGATTTTCTGGGTATCGCGCTCAGCACGCTCGCCGGCATCAGCGAGCGCAGAATCGAGCGGCTGGTGAACCCCGCGCTCAGCGAGGGTTTGCCGCCGTTTTTGGCGCACGGCGCGGGTCTGAATTCGGGCTTCATGCTGCCGCAGGTCACGGCGGCGGCGCTGGTCAGCGAGAACAAAGTGCTGGCGCATCCCGCATCCGTGGATTCGATTACCACCTCGGGCAACAAAGAAGATTACGTATCCATGGGCATGACGGCGGCGATCAAGTTGAAGCGCATCGTCGAAAACACGCGCCATGTGCTGGCCATCGAAGCCATGGCAGTGGCCCAGGCCATCGACTTCCTGGCTCCGCTGAAAACCTCCAAGCGCGGACAAGCGGCGCACGCCGCGATCCGCTCGGTGTGCCCCACGGTCGAGAAAGACCGCATCATGTACAAGGATTTCGCGCGGCTCGCTGAGTTGATCGCCAGCGGCAAGATTGCGGAAGCGCTGCGCTAAGGCCTTAATCTCGCGGAACCTTGGAAGCAAGTAGATTCCTGAACTGTTCGACAGCTTCTGGATTCGGAAAGGCTCTTTTAGGTGTGATTCCAGCGACGTCCTTCGTCTGATAAATCAGAAACAAATTCTTGGTCTCCTCGAATCTTTCAAAGCTGCTCCACTTTATTTCGACATGGGCAATGTCGCTGTCCCATGTCAAACCCTCATCGTCAAATATCACTGTGCGCTTTCCATACAAACGCGGGTTGCGAGAGTAAAGCCTGCGATGAATGATGTAAGGCATGATTATCTGCAAAATGATTAGAGTGGCAAAAAGTGATATGAAGAACGCGCCGAATACTTGTCCGAGATATTGATAGGTTACAACTCCGATAAATACACCAACCCCGTAAAGGCAGATTCTTATTAGTCGGCTCGCGCCGCGGCTCTTTACATTCTTGATCATCTCGAGGTGTTCGGCAGGCGTGATTTCATATTGCAGTTGCACGCGGCTATGATAACCGGGCACTGTTAAGATGTCCCTCAAAATCGGCCGGAGTCTTTCGCCTCGAACCATCGATTGACACCGGATTTATGCGCATCTAATCTTGCTGCACGCCTGATGGCCTCGCCTACCGAAAGTGCTCGGTCAAACTACGTCGCAATGGCCTTGGTTGGCACCGGTTTACTGTGGCGATTGTGGCTGGCGCATGCCACGTTTTTCAACAGTGACGAAGCGTGGCATTTCTCGATGGCCAACCAGGCATCGCTTTATCTCGCCTACAAAGCGAGTCTCACTCTCTTGCATCCGCCGCTTCTGGTGCTCATTCTTTATTTCTGGCGGGACTTCGGCACTTCGAATCTTGTGTTGCGCCTTCCGTGCGTGATCGCGGGAACGCTGTTCTGTTGGGTTCTTTGGAAGTGGCTTACGGTCGTGGCGGGACGGACGGCGGGCTGGGTTGGCCTGATCTTGGTGGCATTTCTCCCGCCCATGATCGCCCTCTCCGCAGATTTGCGGCAGTACACGTTGATGCTGCTGTTCGCCACGTGCGCCGCTTATTTCCTCGAGCGCGCGCTGGCGGAAAATTCGGTGCGCCTGGTGGCGACCTCGACTGCGTTTCTTTATCTGGCTTTGCTTTCGCACTACTCGGCATTTCTGTTTGCCGTGGCGCTGGGCGTGTATTGCATTCTGCGGATGTTCGCGCAACCTCCTTCCGCGTCAGTGATCGCTGCCTGGGCCGCAGGGCAGGCTGGAGGCCTGGGGCTGGGCTGGATTCTGTACACCACGCAAATCGTAGAGCTGCGCAAGGTGTACCTCGGAGCACAGCCGCTTCATCGCTACGCAGATTGGTATCTATCCGACTACTACTTCCACGCCGGCCGCAATCAGCTTTTGCCTTTCCTTTATCACGGGACGTTCGGAGTATTCCGCTTCATTTTCGGACAGACCGCGGTTGGAGGCCTTGCCGCACTGATGTTCGCCGCGGGAACACTTCTGCTGCTATTCGAGAAGTCGGCGGCGAGGACCATTACTCCCTCGCGCATCACCGGAGTTTTCCTGCTAATGCCGTTTGTTTTGAACTGTGCGGCCGTGACTGCCGGGCTATATCCATACGGGCGAACGCGGCAATGCGTTTATCTCGCTATTTTCGGCATCGCCGGGGTGAGCGTTTTCCTGGCCAGAGTCACACGACAGCTCGCCCCAAACGCGGTCCTACTGGCCGTCGGTATCGTCATCCTGTGTCACGCCTTCGGAACTCTCCAAGGGCGAGATATGCTGCCGCTGGCCGATCAAAGGCATGAACACATGGATCAGGCGTTAGAGTTTATTCACCATGAAGTCCGGCCGGCGGATCTGATTTTCGCAGACCCAGCCAGCCGCTTGCAGCTTGGACACTACCTTTGCCAGCAGGAGCGGATCAATATGGATCATTCCGTGCCCGGCTTTGAGTCGTTTCAGTGCCGCGGATTTCGCGTGATCTCGACTGACTCCAACGAAGGTGTCTTAACGGCAGACACGTTCGCAGCAGCTTGGCAAAAAATGGTGCGCGCCTATTCTATGGAGCCCGGCGCCAATGTTTGGGTGTTTCAGGGAGGATGGGCCTCCGGGCTTGCCGAAGGTTTGCGCGGTCGGTCGGCTGAGTTCTCCGGTTTGGAACCGCATTCCTTCGGCCGCTACCTCGAGCTATTCAAACTCAGGGTTCCAGTTTCTACGCCTTTATAGCAGCGCTGCCATCCAATCCCAACTGGTCGGCAATCCCCTGCAGCGCTTCAATGCAGAAGGCGATGTGCTCGTCGAGGTCCACGCCCAGATCTGCGGCGCCGTTGATGATGTCTTCGCGGTTCACTTTGCGAGCGAAGGCTTTGTCCTTCATCCGCTTGCGCACCGACTTCGCATCCACTTCTGCCAGCGATTTTCCCGGCTTGATCAGGGCAACGGCAGTGATGAACCCAGCAAGCTCGTCACAGGCGAAAAGAGCTTTTTCCATGGGCGTGTCGCGCGTGACGCCGGTATATTCGGCGTGCGACATGACCGCCCGAAGAATCACTTCAGGCCATCCGCGCTCCCTTAGAATCTCGTTTCCTCTGTAGGGATGGTCTTCGGCGCTGGGATACTTCTCGTAGTCGAAGTCGTGGATGAGGCCGACAATGCCCCAGAGATCTTCTTCCGATAACCCAAGTGCTGACGCATCCGAGTTCGCGGTTCCGAACTTTCCTGCGCAGGCGCGCATGCAGGCCTCAACCGCCAGCGCGTGCTTGCGCAAACTTTCCGATTGGGTGAACTCAGTTAGTAAACACCATGCAGTTTCGCGATCGATCATGCTCTTGGCCTGCCCTTTGCGGAGTTTCGCCGCGTCAACTTGATCTTCGCCGCAAGAAATCGCGGGTCTACGCATTTTACCCTTGACATCCACAGGCGTTGTATCGCAGATTACCCCTGCGGTTGGAATCTCTACCCAGATTGTTAGGTTCCGCCGTTTCGTAAGGAGTAGCCGGCTCTGGCACTCCCACAACCCGATGGCCACGACTCTTGCCCCAGTAGATTCTAGGGAAGTCGTCCGTTGCGATCACTGCTTGCTGGTTCAATTCCGTACGGTCAATAACAACTGCCGGCGCTGCCACTCGTCTCTGGACGAGGAACCCGAGCCTGAACCCGTGGTGATGGCGCCGCCGGTGATGATGCCCATGCCCGGCACTGGACGCGGACACCTGAACCTGGCCACGTCGATCCGCTCGCTGCGCTTGCGCAGCGGGCTGAGCCAGCGGCAACTGGCGGGACGCATGTCGGTGCCGCGAACCTACGTTTCGAAGATCGAAAACGAGAAAGCTACGCCGACGCTGTCGTCCCTGGAACGGCTGGCGCGAGCCCTGGAGGTGACCGTGCCGGAACTGCTTAGTGGCGGAGAAAAGAGCCGTCAGGACGAAATCAGCGAACTGATGAAAGATCAGTTTATCGCGGAGATTCTGCCGTTTGTCTCGCAACTGAACGGGATGCAGATGTCGAGCATCCTCACCCAAGTGCGGGATTTGACGGTGCGGCCGAGAAGAACCGCGTAGTTATGCATAAAGGAGGATCCTTCGCCGCAAAAGCACGGCTCAGGATTTCGGCACGCGGCTCCCCCCTTCGACTCCGCTCAGGGTCACGCCGCGTAAGCGCCTCAACTTTTATCCGGGCGACCAGCCAACTAACGCCGGGACCGATTTTGGTCCCGGCTTTTTTGCCTCATCTAACCTTGATCTCTCGGCGCGGCGATACCCAGAAATACAAGAGCGGCGCGATTCAGCCGCAAAATTTCTTCGTCGGCAAGGCGGCCAATATGCGTGCCGATCTTCGACCTCGGAACAGTCGTGATCTTATCGACCATCAGCCGGCAAAGCGCCCGCAGTCCGTTGCTTTCGCTGGGCTCGATCGCGAGACGAAACAGCGGAGCATCGGTTGGGTCGGTGGTGAACGCGCAGATGGTGACCGAATCTGTCATGTCGAAACGGTCGTCTTGAAGAACCACGACTGGACGCGGCTTTCCAGCGTGGCCCTTGCCGCCTGCGACAGTCCAAATTTCGCCACGCTTCATTTCGTCCAATCCGACGTCTTGCCCCAATCAGCGACAGCATCGATAAAGGCCTGGTCTGCCGCGGCGTGAGGGCTGTTGGCAACCGCGAGGGACTGCCGGTGCGCCTCTTTCACAAAAGCAGGCGAGCGCATATCTGGAACCCAAATTTGGATAGGCCGTAGACCTTGACGGCGCAGCCGACTGCGGTGCGCTCTCACTTTATCTCTCGACGGCTTGGAGCGAGTTCGTGTTGGCATGTTCTCCACCTGGTTACATGTAACCTACCAAGAAAGGTGACTGAGCGCAAGTTCCCGCGAATCCTAAGTAGATCGACCGACATCTATGCAGCATGAACCTGAATGACGTTGGGAATGTTTTTTCTGATGTGCAAGCCCACTCTGCGCTGATGAGTGAGCCGGAAGCGAATGAATGGGCAGGAGAGCCTGCGCGGGAAGCAGCGCCAGCCGCCGGCTCTTCTGCCGGCGACGACTTGCTCCTCGATGCCTACTCGCGCGCGGTCACAGGTGCGGTCGACCGCGTCAGCCCGTCGCTTGTAAACATCGAAGTGCACCAGGCCGCAGGCCGTACACGCTCGGGCGAGCCGCGTGAACGGCGCGGCGGAGGCTCGGGGTTTGTCTTCACTCCCGATGGCTTGATTCTCACCAACAGCCACGTCGTGCATGATGCTAAGCGCATCGAAGTGACCCTGGCCGATGGCCGCCGCATGCCGGCAAACGCGATCGGCGACGATCCCGCAAGCGATCTTGCGGTGATTCGCATTAACGAAGCGCGAGTGGATGAGCCCGGACTGACTGCGGCTGCGCTCGGCGACTCGCAGCAGCTTCGCGTGGGGCAGCTTGTCGTCGCTCTCGGCAGCCCGTATGGGTTTCAGTCCACCGTGACGGCGGGCGTTGTGAGTGCGCTCGGGCGTTCGCTGCGGTCGTATTCGGGCAGACTGATCGATGATGTCATTCAGACCGATGCTGCGCTGAACCCGGGCAACTCCGGCGGGCCGCTGGTCGATTCCGCAGGGCGCGTGGTCGGCGTGAACACGGCGACTATTTTGCCGGCGCAGGGAATATGTTTTGCTATTGGGATCAATACGGCGAAGTTCGTGGCCAGCCGCCTGCTGCGCGATGGCCGCATCCGCCGCAGCTTTATCGGCGTCTCGGCGCAAACCGTTCCGGTGCATCGCCGCGTGGTGCGCTTCTATGATCTGGCAAAAGAGTCGGGCGCGCTGGTTTTGACGGTCGAAGAGAATAGTCCGGCAAAACTTGGGGGGTTGCGCGATGGGGACATCATTGTCGCGCTGGAAGGACATGCCGGTCGCCGGCGTGGACGACCTGCACCGCGTGCTGGCCGACGTCCGCGCCGGGCGCAAGTTGCTCGCTCACGGTGCTGCGACATACGGAGAAGCTGGAGCTGAAGATTGTGCCGGAAGAAGCAGCGAACTGAGAACCGGTTCATATTCCTGTTGTCTACCCCTTCAAAGCGAGCCAGAAATAGTCTTCCCGCTTCGGGAAATGGCTATTTACCATTGTGTAACTGGAGGTATACCCCCCTCCCCCCGGTATATTGGAATCATCGCTTTAGCGTGAAAATCGAATTTAATCTATGGGGCTCAACAGCTTACGGGCAAAATCTTGAGCCGTAAGGAGTTAGTGGGTGCGTTTGGGTGTCAAAGAGCTTTGCTGAAACCTATAGCATCGCCGGTGGGCGGTTGGCGTCAAGTCTACGAAAGTAGCTAGTGGGCTGGTTTCTAAGTCGACAGGCCGCCGCTCTGGTTGTGAGTGTAAAGGGTGGTTGCCGAAGTTATCCTATAAGCAAGAGCTTTCGCGACTGACTGTGTTGCTACCGGCTCGAACAACTTGAGGTTGAAATCGGGGCGCGTTCAGGCTGGGGCCTTTGGAAGCTGCCCTTGCCCCCCCTGACTGTTTTTCACTTCAGGCCGAAGGCATATACTTTACCGCCTTCCGAACCGACATAAACGACTCCATTCGCAACGGCAGGTGAGGAATCCACTCCCCCGTCAGCGTGGTAGCTCCACAGCTTCACGCCTGTATCGGCTTCGAATGCATACAGGTGGCCGTCGTTCGAGCCGACATATACGACTCCATTCGCCACAGCGGGGGAGGACGACTGCCAGTCGCCCGTGGCGTGCCTCCACAGGAGGACGCCGGTGCTGGCGTTAAGCGCGTACACGTGGTTGTCGCCCCCACCGACGTGGACCACCCCATTGGCCACGGCGGGGGAGGAAGCCGATCCGTAGCCGATGCCGTAGCTCCATAGCAGGACGCCAGTGCTGGCGTCCAGCGCGAACAAGGTGCCGCTGAAGTGGTCGATGTAAACCACCCCATTCGCCACGGCGGGCGAGGACTGCATCCAGTCGTCGGTGGCGTAGCTCCAGAGGAGGGCGCCGGTACTGGCGTTCAGTGCATAAACAGATTGGTCGTTCGAGCCGACGTAAACCACCCCGTTCGCCACGGCGGGCGAGGACTCCACAAAACCGCCGGTGGTGTAGCTCCACAGCTTAACGCCCGTATTGGCGTTCAGCGCGTACACCTTGTTGTCACGTGAGCCGATGTAAACCACGCCGTTCACCACGGCGGGCGAGGAGTCCACTCCGCCGCCGGTGGTGTAGCTCCACAGCTTAACGCCGGTATGGGCGTTCAGCGCGTACACCTTGTTGTCGAAGGAGCCGATGTACAGCACTCCATTCACCACTGCGGCAGAAGGGGTTGTCCAGCAAAAGGTGCCGCAGCCACCAAAATTGGCGCTGTAGCTCCACAGCTTGGCGCCGGTTCCGGCATCGAGCGCGTAGAGGTTTCCGTCAAAGGAAGTCAGATAGACCACTCCATTCACAACGGCGGGCGCGGACCGCACTCCGCCTCGAGTAGTGTAGCTCCACTTCCGTGTGAGGCTCCCGACATTGTTGACGCTAAGCAGGTGCTCACAGGGGTTCCAGCGCTCCATGTTGGATCTGTGAAACTGGCCCCATGGCGTGTGGGCCTTGCACACCTGCTGCTGTCCCCATGCCGCGGGGACGAAGCACGCACAGAGGATCAAGACCAAGATGCGGATTCTTGTCATAGCTCAGCTCCTGAAGATCAATTTGCCCGACGGAATATGGTTCCCGGAGAATTTTGGTCATTCGCCTCAAGGGGGAGCTGATCCCGGCGGTGGGAGCTGCTCTTCGGGGAAGCGGACGCAGTGATAGTGCAGCCAGGCTGGCGGCTTGTCAATGACATGGATCACATCGGATGTGGGGCGACCGACAAGGAATCACAACTGTTGCAAAGTCCCATTACACTCGGAATGCACACCGGTGTGGAGAGTGTCCCTCAGGGGCCGAAGCCCGAGTTCTTTATTGGCTCTGGGCGGCACGGCTGAAGCCGTGCCCTTCCCGATCTGTGTCCGTCCCGATCTGTGCCGGCAGCTACGGTATGCCTGAAGGCATACCCTAATACGAATCTCGCTTCCGCCGGAAGCAGGGAGGGTGCGCCGTTCCCGATCTCGCACAGTCTCCGTCGCGTTGTTCCCGTCGTGCCCTTCCCGTCATTGCAACCCCCTTCGTGCCCGTGTTAGCCTCTTACCGAAGGGGATCACTTTGCAGCACAAAGTTCCTGCCGGGCTGGATCGCAAGGAAGCGGAAGTCTACCGGCATCTCGATCCAGAGCGGCTCCCAAAACACATTGCCATCATCATGGACGGCAACGGGCGCTGGGCTCGACGGCGCCACATGCCGCGCGTGGCCGGGCACCGCGCCGGAGTCGCCTCCGTGCGCTCGACGGTGGAGACGGCGGCGCGCGTTGGCATTCATGCGCTTACGCTCTATGCTTTCTCGGAAGAAAACTGGAAGAAGCGTCCGGCGAGCGAAGTCGACTTCCTGATGCGCCTGCTCAGCCGGTATCTCAAAGCGGAAGTGCCCACACTGAACGAGAACAATATCCGCCTGGAATACATTGGGCGGCAGCACGAACTGCCGAAAGATGTGCAGGAGCGCATGGAATGGGCGCGCGCGAGCACGGCACACAATAGCGGCACGGTGCTGACGCTGGCGCTGAACTACAGCGCGCGCAGCGAACTGGTGGACGCGTTCCGCTCCATGGTCAGGCGGCGGCGCAGAACGGCGGCGTCGAGCATCTGCACATTGACGAAGAAATGGTCGGCAAGCATCTTTATACGCGGCACCTGCCCGATCCCGA
Source organism: uncultured Acidobacteriaceae bacterium (assembly GCA_963702775.1). Lineage (GTDB taxonomy): Bacteria > Acidobacteriota > Terriglobia > Terriglobales > Acidobacteriaceae > Sulfotelmatobacter. The sequence continues at coordinate 556,735 of CAVPDX010000004.1, read as the reverse complement.
TCTGGTGGTGCGCACTTCGGGCGAGATGCGGCTGAGCAACTTTTTGCTTTGGCAGTTGGCCTATGCCGAGATTTATGTGACGCCGACTTTGTGGCCGGATTTCCGTGGCGTGCATCTGCTGGAGGCGATTGCCGAGTATCAGAAGCGGGAGCGGCGCTACGGCGGGCTGAACCACGGGGATGCGCATGCGCACGCTGAGCCAGCCAGGGTCACAAGTAGACACTCGGCTCTGATCGCGTGGATAGAAACAGCAGGTTCTTCGACTCGCTTTCGCCGCGTTCCGCGGCTGCAAGCGGCTCGGAATGACAAGAGTTTGTAAGGGTCGACACGCCTTCTTGCTGAAGCGCATCGCGACCGCGGTCGTTCTGATTCCGATTGTGTTGCTGCTGGTGCTGCGCGCGCCGGTGCCGGTGCTGGCCGTGTTGGCGGCGGCCGTGGCGCTGGTTACGGTCCAGGAATTTCTGAAGCTGACGGAATCCTATGGCGTGCAGCCGCTGCGGCTGCCGACTTATATCTTCGTGGGATTGTTATTTCTGCTGCTGGCGGCGAGCGCGGCCGGGGAAACCCCGCAAGTCTCCGCGCTGAAGTTCGTCCTCGGATTGGGATTCGCCTGCGCGCTCGCTCCATTCATCTTTTTGACCATCACCATGCGGCGGGCGCAGATGAGCAGCGCGTATCCAGCGGCAGCGGCATCGGCGTTCGCTTTCGCCTACATCGCTCTGCCCATGGCGATGCTGGTGCAGTTGCGCCAGCAGTGGGCGGGAGCGTTCTGGCTGCTCTATCTTCTTCTCATCGTGTGGGCGGGAGACATTTTTGCCTACTTCGTGGGCCGCTCCGTGGGACGGCATCTGATGGCGCCGCGCATCAGCCCGAAAAAAACCTGGGAAGGCGCCGCGGCTTCGCTGGCCGCAAGCCTGGTGGTCGGAAGCCTGCTCTTCACTTACGCTCTACCGATCAGTTCGTTCCTGCTGCGCCTGAAACTGATCGAGCGCCGCGACGGCCTGTTCGGGCTGGAGAAGCCGGAGATGTGGCCGATCATTCTTCTGACGGTTGCGCTGAACATTGCGGCACAGCTAGGCGATCTGGTGGAATCGCTGATCAAGCGCGGGGCCGGGGTGAAGGATTCGGGCACGATTCTTCCCGGCCACGGCGGCATGCTGGATCGCATCGATGCGTTGCTCTTTGCCGCGCCGGTAGCTGTGGTACTATGCGGCTTGGCGTGTGATGCAGTAGTGGTTGAATAGTCTCAATGGTGCGACTTACCAAAGTATCCTCCCCTGGTTTCACTTCACTTCAGACAGCTCTCTGAACAAAGCAAAACTTGCGCAGATGGAACGGCTTTCGACCGAAGCCTTGCGTTCCTCGCTTGTGCCGGGTCGCAATGCTGCCTGAAAACCCGGCGGGATGGCACTATACTGGATGGACATCATCGCATCCACGTTCTTCGCAAGCGGGGGGTGGATGTTGACAGTCTTCCTCGGGACATCGTCGTGAAGGATCAAGATTAACGATGCGGAAGGAACTCTATTGGCTCGATGAATCGTGGCCCGGAAAGCTGGCGGTGGCTCCTCGTCCGCGCGGTGGAGATTGGCTGAAGGACGATATCGCCAGTTGGAAGCACGCAAACGTAAATGCAGTGCTTTCGTTGCTTACGCCTGCCGAGGAAAAAGACCTTGATCTCCGAACGAAGCGGGCGAAGTCAGAGCCCAGGGGATGGAGTTCACATCGTTTCCGATTCCAGATCGCCAGGTTCCGAGATCAGAGTCGAAGTTAGCCGAGGTTTTGGAGAGAGTTACTCGCTCTCTTTCAGACCGGCAAGAATGTGCTCGTACACTGCCGGCAGGGGATCGGGCGGAGCGGATTGGTGGCAGCTTGTCTGCTTGTGAAAAAGGGAATGAGCCCGGGAGCCGCCATGGCGATCGGTCTCGGCGACGCGCGGTGTGTCTATTCCAGAAACCGCCGAACAGACGAGATTGGATTGACCATTACGCTGTGGGGTTGACGGCCACGAAATGATGAAACGCATTGCCATCCTGGGATCGACCGGTTCAATTGGCCGCAGCACGCTTGAGTGTCGCGGAGAGCTATCCCGAACGCTTTCAGATCGTCGCGCTGGCCGCGGGCAGCAATCTGGAGGCGGCCTTTGAGCAGGCGCGGCGCTGGCGTCCCCGCATTCTTTCGATAGCCGCGGAGCGCGATGCCCACGCGCTGCGCGCCCGGCTGAAGCAGGCGGGGCTGGGCGAAATCGACGTCGTGTATGGCCCGCCCGGCACGGTGAAGGTCGCGACCCATTCCGAGGCCGACTTCGTGGTGAGCGCTATCGTGGGCGTGGCCGGGCTTGAGGCTACCTATGAAGCGGTGAAAGCAGGAAAGACTGTCGGCGTAGCCAACAAGGAATGTCTGGTCGCTGCGGGCGAATTGATCACCGCCGAAGCACGCCGGCATGGGTAAGCCTCTGCTGCCGATCGACAGCGAGCACAACGCGGTTCACCAGTGCCTGCGCGGCGGACGGATGGAGGAAGTGGAACGCATCTGGCTGACCGCCTCGGGCGGGCCGTTTCTGAATACGCCGCGGGTCAGAGTTCAGCTCCATCACGGTGGAGCAGGCGCTGAATCATCCCACATGGAAGATGGGCAAGCGCATCACGATCGACTCGGCGACTTTAATGAATAAGGGCTTCGAAGTGATCGAAGCGTGCAGATTGTTCAATATGCCACCCGCGAAAGTGGAAGTGCTGGTGCATCCGCAGTCGACGATTCACTCCATGGTAGAGTTTGTGGACGGCAGCATACTCGCCCAGTTTTCGGTCACTGACATGCGGCTGCCGATTCTGTATGCTCTGACATATCCCGAGCGGATTCAATCGGATATGCGCTTCCCGGTGAGGAACTTGCGTCATCTGGACTTTTGCCCTCCAGATATGAATAAATTCCCTTGTCTGCGTCTCGCATACGAAGCGGCGGAGGCGGGCGGCGCGAAGACGGTTGCGCTGAATGCAGCCGATGAAGTTGCGGTCGCGGCGTTTCTTGAAGGCAACATTAGTTTTGATGAGATCCCCAGAATCATCGAAGACGCGGTTTCAGCATCTAATTCGGGGAAGCTGGAGTCCATCGCGAAAGTGCTTGAAGCCGACACTGAGGCCCGCCGATATGCTCAAGAGCGGGTTTGGGAAAATAAGCAAGAAAGCCGCGCAACCGCGGGCAACATCTGTGGTCTAGTAGCTGAATTTAACGGGGAGCTGTTCACTTCTTTTATGTCTGATTTCTTGATCTCGATCGCTGCCGTCGCTGTCGTCCTGGGGTTCATGATTCTGATCCATGAGTTCGGCCACTATGCCGTGGCCAAGCTGCTCGGGGTCAGGGTGGAGGTTTTCTCCATTGGCTTCGGCAAGCGCCTGTTCGGCTTCCGCAAGGAAGACACCGATTACCGCATCAGCGCCATCCCCCTTGGCGGCTACGTGAAGATGAGCGGCGAGAATCCCATGGACGAGCGCACGGGCGATCCCGCCGAGTTCATGTCGCACTCCCGCTGGCACCGCTTTCTGATCGCGATTGCCGGCCCGGCGATGAATATTCTGCTGGCCATCTTCCTGCTCACCGCGGTTTATATGGTGCATTACGAGTACGCAGTTTTTCTCGACAAGCCGGCGGTGATCGAGGGCGTGAAGCACGGCTCTCCCGCGGATAAAGCCGGCTTGCAGCTGGGCGACCAGATTGTGAAGGTTGACGGCATCGAGAACCCGACCTGGGAACAGCTTCAGCCGCGCGTGTGGCTCAGTCCCAACCAGCCGCTGACCGTCACGGTCAAGCGCGGGGATCAGACTTTCCAGAAAACCATCGTGCCCCAGGCGGTAACTTCGTCTGAGGTCGGTTCAGCGGGATGGTTTCCGGAAGACCCAGTCATCGTGGGCCAGACTGAGACTGGCACGCCCGCTGCCAAGGCCGGATTGAAAGAAGACGATCGAATTGTCGCCCTGGATGGCCAGCACGCTGGTTTCGATTGAAGCCATGATTGACCGGCTTGCAACAAACCAAGGACAAGCCTGTCGATCTCACGGTGGTTCGCGGCAACCAGACACTTAATTTTCACCTGACCCCAGTGCTGGCGAAGACCGAAGACCCGAAAGAGCAGAGATACCGGCTGGGATTCCTCAATAAGAGCGAGACCAAGGTGACCAAGTTGCCGTTCGCCCAGGCGCTGAGTCTTTCGCTCGAGCAAAACAAGAAATATTCTCTGCTGATTCTGGAGTTGGCCAAAAAGATTGTGCAGCGGAAAGTGTCGCTGCGCGCGGTTTCCGGGCCGATCGGCATCGCGCAAGATGCCGGCTATGCGGCGCAGCAAAAGGGCTGGACGCCGTTGCTGGAACTGACGGCAGGCATCAGCCTGAACCTCGGCATCATCAACCTGCTGCCCATCCCGATTCTCGATGGCGGCGTCATCCTGTTCCTCTTGATCGAAGGCCTCATGCGGCGCGACGTCAGCCTGCGCATCAAAGAGCGCGTCTACCAGGCCGCGTTCGTTTTTCTGGTGCTGTTCGCTGTAATGGTCATCTACAACGATCTGATGAAGACGCTGCCGGGGCTGATGGACCGGCTGCCCTAGGCCGCGCGTTGACGGCTTTCCTCCACTGAGATACAATGTATCTCAGTGGAGGAATCATGGCCGCGACCGAAATGGTTCACATTCGCGTAGAAAAGCGCATCAAGACACAGGCTGCCAAAACCTTGGCATCCATGGGCTTGTCCGTGTCCGACGCGGTACGTGTTCTACTAACGCGTGTAGCAGCGGAAAAGGCTCTGCCTTTCGAGGTGAAGGTTCCCAATGCCAAGACCGCCGCGGCAATGCAGGAGGCGCGCAAGGGCGGCCTGCCCTCGTTCAGTAGCGTCTCGGAGTTGATGAGCGATTTGAATGCGGACGATTGAGCGCACCGGCGACTTTCGCCGTGACTTCAAGCGCGAGAAACGGGGACAGTATCGGCGCGACATCGACTCCCTCGTTTCCAGCGTCGTCTCACTGCTAGCAGAAGACAAATCTTTACCGGAGAAGCACCGCGACCATGGGCTGTCCGGCGCGTGGCGCGACCATCGCGAATGCCACCTCAGGCCCGACTTGAACCTCGTTTTTCTTTGATCTTTACCGTGCTCCTTCCACCAAAAACAGATCCGACATTTCTCGCAGGAAGGAATAAGCATAAGTTTTTCCGTCGGCCGTCATGCGAACGTTCAAAACCGAGGTTACTCCGTGAGAGATCGCTGGGAGCGAGTGTTCTCACCAGGTCCCTTTTCCCTGTGACCAGATCAAGGCGATAAACCGGCGCCGAAGTCTTCTCGTCGTGATACACATAAGCCGAACGACCGTCCGCAGACCATGTGATCCAAATATCTTCCGGCAACCAGCCGGGAATGGTTCGGGGGTCTCCTCCTGCGATTGGATACAGTAAGCCCTGCCCGTTCACATTTCGGGCAAACATAAGCTTGCCATCCGGCGACACAAGGTGGGATTCGTAATGATTCCTCTTCACAGAAACTAAGGGAGTAACACTGTGCGCCGCTCCACCAGAAACACCCTGCATATACATTCGCCATCCCTGGCCATCGTCTCCGGCGAAATAGATTGTCTTGCCATCTGGCATCCAGCCCAGTGAAGCAGCCGATGATCCGCACCCGGGGTCAATTTCCGCAGTTCCCCCGCTCCCGTCGGCAATAGGGCAAGATGCGATCGGCGCCCAGGCTCGAGGAGTCAAACACCAGTACCTTTGACCCGTCCGGGGAAATCACCGGTACCCCACTCACCGAGTTTGATGGCGGCAGATCCGTCGGTTTTTCGTCACATAAGCCAGGTCCGGAGGCCCCCGCCGCCGATCCCCAGTCGTCGAAGGAAACCTGCGTCCCGTTCAAGCGAGAGATCCCTCAGTTGGGCATAGTCGAGCCAAGAAAGATCTCGTTCTTTTGCGTCGGAGGGTCCGCGGAACTGTATCCCGCTTCGCCACGATTCTTTTGTCAACAGAATCCGGCCGTCTCGCGATATATCGTGAAGCCGCAGCATGCCGGGCAAGCGAAGAACAATTCGCTCTTTTCCATTGAGGCAAGGGCATGAATCTCGTCCGCCCAGCCTTCCGTCGATGTGCCGCGACCCATACTTCGTCGCCCGATGGAGGCCAGGCCAAGCCCTCCACGCTGATAAAAGGTCGCCGAGCGGATCAGTTCTTTTCCGCTGCGGTCCACCGCGATCGCCCATCCCGCATCGCCGTCAGCCCTGAGAGTTCTGCGAATGCCACCGGCATTGCCGCGTTCGGCGCGATCCGAAGATATCCGCAGCGGGTTGTCACTCTCATAAAGCATCTTTTCCGCGAGGAAACTCGACGCGGTACTTCGCTCCCGCCTGGCGGATCACAGCCATCTCGCTCTCGTCCGCAGTCCAGTCGGCGGCAAGCACATCCTCGACAATCTTCCCGCGGCGCCCCCCCGGCAACCGGCAACTGCCCCAATGTTCCCTGGCAATTCCGATGTACCGATCTTCGCACCCGACGGAAATCGCCAGTATCCGGAGGAGGACACCGCAAATAACGTGGAATTCGCCTGACCCAGCGAGCCGCGATTCCGGGCTGTCGGGCAGCGGTCGAATAGATCTGCAACGGCTGGCCGTTCCAGCTTGCGCTGTAGTAAATCGAACGTCCATCGGGCGCAAAACGCGCGGCATAAACCAGGCCGCGTTCGAACGTGAGTTGATGGTACGAAGGCAGAAACAGCAGTTGCGCCGTGCCGGCGCCAGCATCAGCCAGCACGGCACGATGCACCATGCATAAGCAGCCCATGCCAGTTGAGCGAGTTGCTGCGCGAGCGGCTTTCTCTGCGATCGCCACTGCAGCAATGGCCTGTCGCAGCGCCGGTCGACGAAATTCCGGAAATCCCTTCCAGATTGAATGCCAGGTCGCGCGCCGACTGAAACCGTTGCAGCGGCTTCTTTCTCCAGGCACCGCCGCACAATCCGCTCCAGCAGCCGGCGAGATCGGCTTGCCCGACGCACTCAATTCCGGCGGATCCTCTTTCAGGATCGCCGTCATCGTCTCGGCCGACGTATCCCTGCGAAACGCGCGCTGGCCAGAAAACATTTCGTACAAAATTGCTCCCAAGGCAAAAATATCCGAGCGGGCATCGGCCGCCTCGCCTTTGACTTGTTCGGGCGACATGTATCCGACCGTCCCGAGAACCGCACCGGCGGAGGTTGGCACCGCCTCGAGCGTTGCCCCCTCGCCCAGAGCCGACTTCCGGTCTCAGGCCAGCTTTGCCAGACCGAAATCGAGAATCTTTACCCGGCCATCCTGCGTGACGAAGATGTTTTCCGGTTTGAGGTCGCGATGAATGATTCCCTTGTCGTGCGCAGCGGCGAGTCCTTGCGCGATCTGCGTGCCATACTGCACCTCGCGCCGCAGCGGCAGAGAGCCACCGTTCAACTCCTGCCGCAGCGAATGGCCTTCCAGACATTCGGAAACAAGAAAGGGTGAGCCTTCATGCGTGCCGATGTCGTGGATGGAAAGAATATTCGGATGGTTCAGGGCTGCCACCGCGCGCGCTTCGGTCTCAAAACGCCGCAGGCGCTCCGCGTCTCTGGCGAAGGCTTCGGGCAACACCTTGATGGCCACGTCGCGGCCGAGCCTGGTATCGCGCGCGCGATAGACCTCTCCCATGCCGCCGGCGCCGAGCGGAGAAAGGATTTCGTAGGGGCCAATTTTCGTGCCAGGAGCGAGTGCCATCGGTCGCGGCATTATAGATCAAGCGACATGCAACGCGGCAGACCGTGGCTTTCCGCGTGCTAAAATAAAGCTTCCCATGGCCATGATTCCACGTAGAAAGACAGTGACCGCCGTCGTAGGCGGCGTGCGCGTCGGCTCGGATGCACCGATTGTGGTGCAATCCATGACCAACACCGACACGGGGCGGCGTTCGTCTTTCTGGTGCTGTTCGCCGTGATGGTCATCTACAACGATTTGATGAAGACCTTGCCGGGACTGATGGATAGAATGCCGTAGGCCATTTCTCTACAGCTTCGCTTCTTTTCCAAGAGATGCCAAACCTGCAACTCAACGAGATGGCGAGCTAGACGAGCCTCCAATCGAGGATCGCCGGAATTCAATTCCGGTGTCCCGCACGTTGCTGACGGTAAATGCAACGACCTGGCCCCGATCGTCCCTAAGAAAATGCAGGAGGCCCGGGTCTCCCGCAAATTCATCCTTGTCGAGAACAGAAATGGTTTCTTCTGCATCGCGGCGCTTGAGCGCCAAGTTGGCACCCGAGGATCCAATGCGCCATGTCACGCCCAACTCTGTATTCGAGTATGTGCCTTCATATTCTCCTGCGCTCCATAACGGAATCTTAGCCGGCAATTGTCGGGATACAGACGGCATTTGGCCCTCGACGAACATTGTCATATGGGCGCTTCCAGTCGAGTTTGGCTCGAACACCAGCAGTTCCCCGGTCGCTCGGGTCTTCAAATCGCACTCCTTCGAGATGAACCAGAGGAAAGTCTTTGCCTCGCGACCGCAAGACCAAGCCGTCATTTCCTGCCATGATTTCTCGTGTGCGCCCCGTTACTTCGTCGAGGTACCTTCCGACAAATTGAGACCAGTTGTGTGCGGCGGGAGCGGGCTTCGACGGAGGTGGGGACGCAATTTCAGCACTCTTGGGCAGGTAGACATCCGCGATCTGCCTAGCGAGGCCTTCAACGTCATACGCCGGGTTGTTCGCTAGAACAGAAACTGTGAGACGCTCGCTTGGGAAACGGAGCATTTGGGCACGATAGCCGGGGTCAACGCCGCCATGTGACACCATGGTGAATCCGCGATACTTTTCGACAAAGAGGCCCAGAGCGTAGGACATCTTGAGTCCATTGTTCAGGGTGGCCTGCGAAAGCAGGAGCTGGAGCGCCTGATCGCCACCGACACGGGGCTGATAGAAGTTCCCGTCCCACTTGGCCAAGTCCTCGACGTTGGTCCATACTCCTCCGTCACCAACCTCATCGTAGATCGGTGTAATGCCACTCCAGCCTGAATCGCGAGGCTCATATCCGCAGGCACGTCAGTGTGGTTGTCGCGAAACTGCGTCGAGTTCATATCGAGAGGCCGAAAAATTCGTTCAGCGGAAAATTCGCGAAGTGATTTACCGGACACCCGCTGGACCAGCGTGGCCATGAGCGCATAACTCGTATTCTCGTAGCGGAAGGTATCCCCGGGGCTGAAATTCAATTCGTGTTGGGTGGCAATGATGTCCAGGACGTCGGATTGTGAAACGACCCTGTTGTCTGGGTTTTCCCCCGCCAGATCCATCAAATCCAGATAATCCCGAATTCCGCTCGTATGCTGTAGAAGCTGACGTATCGTGACTTTCTTGTCCCCCGTGTGAACCTCGGGGATGAATTTCTGGATTTCATCGTCGAGAGACAGCCGGCCATCCTCATGCAGCAGCACGACTGCCATTGCTGTGAACTGCTTCGACATCGATGCAATGTCAAACACCGAGCCGGGCGCGAGCGGCACATTATGTTCGAGGTCCGCCATACCCACAGCCCTGCTATAAATAACTTCGCCGGCGCGGTAGACCGCAACGCTTACACCGGGGGCATCCGGGTGATCATACTTGGCGACCAGGGCATTGGCGACGACAACTTGAGAAGGGATCTGAGGCGGCCCGCTAACCTGCGCCGGCGCACTCCTGGAACCGGGGGTCAGAAACAGGCACGACACGATGGGAACGAGTGTCAATCGACGCCAGGTGGATAACATAAGGTGACAATCTTAGAAGAATCCAGCGATCCTGGCTTTCACGAGATTAACGACTTTCATCTCGGTGATCTGGTCTGTGCAGCTTTCTAAACTCGGAGGGAGAGACTCCTGTAATCCTCTTAAAGGCGAACGCCATGTGCGCGTGACTACTGAAGCCGGCCTCAAGGGCCAAATCTGCCAGCGTTGAAGGTGTGAACTTTTCTGGAGCGCTGAGCCGTTCCGCCACGAAGTCAATCCGCAGTTTACGAACATAGGCCCCAGTGGTCACACCGTAAATCCGACGGAACTCTCTTGCAATTCGGACAGGATGCACGCCAACAGATCGAGAAAGGTCCGGTAGAGAAACAGACTCGCGAAAAGAATCGACCAACATGGTTTTGGTCCGCTCCAGCCACGGGGGAACATGCTGCGCTTGACGACGACGGTCTCTTTTCCATCTCCCGAATAACTCCAAGAGGGATCCCTCCACGATCAATGCGGAAAGATCGTCTGGCTTCCTGATCTCCTGATGAATTGCGATGCCCAAAGCGTAAAGGTGACCGTCCCTTGTCACGCGAGGACTTAGCCCGTCGAAGTCAGGGCCTAGTCGATGCACCCACATTGGATCAATCTTGCTTACAACGCAGCGTGCCCCGCTGGCACCGAAAACGTCCGCATGCCGTTGGGCAGGAGGTAGGTACAAAACACTTCCTGGATGAAGCTCGATGCTGTGGCGGCCTTCGGTATGTGCAGCGATGCCGGACAAAATGAGTACCAAGCATGCTTCGTCGTGGTAGTGAGGCACCATGGAGGCGCCGCGCTGGTACTGCGCCTCTGCAGACTGAATACTCAAGGGCCAAATTGGGGTCTGATCCGGAGGCATCGAAAATTGCCCAAGACAAATCATACCCTAGAGGCCCCGAGCACCCGAAGGCAAGCTGTAATGCGGGCGCCTTCTTTCGGCGTGCTAAACTAATAGTTCCCATGGCTATGATTCCGCGCGGTATTCCCCGCAGAAAGACCGTAACCGCCGTCGTTGGCGGTGTGCGCGTCGGCTCCGATGCACCAATAGTGGTGCAGTCGATGACCAATACCGACACGGCCGATGTGCCTTCGACCGTGCAGCAGTGTGCCGCTCTGGCCCGCGCCGGGTCGGAGCTGGTGCGCGTCACCGTCAACAACGAAGAGGCTGCCGCCGCCGTTCCCCGCATCGTTGAGGAACTCGATAAGCAGGGCGTGCGCGTGCCCATCATCGGCGACTTCCATTACAACGGGCACGTGCTGCTCACGAAATATCCCGAGTGCGCGCGCGATCTGGCGAAGTACCGGATCAATCCCGGCAACGCTAGCATCGGCAAGACCGGCGACTCGAATTTCCGCACGATGATTGAAGTTGCAGTGAAGTATCAGAAGCCGGTGCGCATCGGCGTGAACTGGGGCTCGCTCGATCAAGTTCTGCTCACCCGCATGATGGACGAGAATTCTCGCCGTGCTGAGCCGAAAGACGCTCGTGAAGTCACGATGGAAGCGATGGTGGTGAGCGCGCTGAACTCGGCCGAACTGGCGGAGAAGTTCGGCCTGCGCGCCGATCAGATCATCCTGAGCGCGAAAGTCAGCGGTGTGCAGGATTTGATCGACGTCTACCGCGCGCTGGCCGCGCGCTGCAACTATCCGCTGCACCTCGGCCTTACCGAAGCGGGCATGGGCGCGAAAGGCGTGGTGGCGTCGAGCGCGGCCATGGGTGTGGTGCTGCAGGAAGGTATTGGGGACACGATTCGCGTCTCGCTGACGCCGGCGCCGGGAGGCGACCGTACTGAAGAAGTCCGCGTGGCGCAGCAGATTCTGCAATCCATGGGGATTCGCAGCTTCACGCCGCAAGTCACCGCGTGCCCCGGCTGCGGGCGCACCACCAGCACGTTCTTCCAGGAAATGGCCGAGCAGATTCAAACTTACCTGCGCGAGCAAATGCCGACGTGGAAGGGCCGCTATGTGGGCGTGGAAGAAATGAAGCTCGCGGTGATGGGCTGCGTGGTCAACGGCCCCGGCGAATCGAAGCACGCCAACATCGGAATCTCGTTGCCCGGAACGTTCGAAGAACCCAAAGCCCCGGTCTACGTGGATGGACGCCTGTTCACCACACTCAAGGGCGATCGCATCGTGGCGGAGTTCATCGAGATCCTCGACGAGTACGTTGACTCGCACTACGCGGCGCGAGAAGTTGTGAAGGAAGAGGCAGCGGTCCGCAGCTAGAAAATCTTCAGAGGCGGCTGGAAGCAGTCTCGCCGAGCGAGATCTCGATCACTCTACCGGCTTGGCAGGGATATCTTTCCCATCTGCGTGCAGAACCATCCGCGTGACCCGCCCCTGCGCATCCCTTTCGAACGTGTAAACATCTTCAGCGATCGTATAAAACTGGGTTGGACTTTCCGGCAGCAGTTCCTGTTTGGGTTCGTCATTCTCCTGCACGGTGAGATGGTCGCCTTCCCAACGCACAGTGAGAATGACGTTTGGGGCGACTTCTGGTGGTACCTGGTAGCGGCCGACGTAACGGCGAAGGATGTCCGCATCCACGGCAACTTGCCTATGCTGTTTGAGTGGCGGCCGCGGCGGCAGTTTGTCGTAAGGGGTGTAGCCTTCCCACGCGGGCGTGTACGTGTCCTTGAGCAGGCTCTCCAATAACGGAACGAAAATTCCCTCCCCGTTCCCGCTGTTGGTCATAATCACGATCCCTGTCTTTGGCCCGTCGAAGCAAACAGTGTAGTTTCTCCAACCGACGTCGTGCCCTTCTTTGAAAAACGCCTTCCCGTAGGGAGTCCAGAACAGGCCCCAGCCAAGGCCGTAGCTCAGGCGGATGCTTTTGTATTCGTCCGTCGTCTCGCCGCTCAGCGTAGGAAATTCGTGCTTCGAGTTGATAGCGATTTGCGGGCTGAGCATCATCTGCCAGGCCTTCGGCCTCAGAAGCTTCCCATCCATCACGGCTTGCATAAAGCGAGCAAAATCAGAAACCGTGGTTTGCATCGAGCCGGCTGCGCCCGCATGGGTGCGTCTCTGCGGTCCCAGGGAACGCCCGTACTCGTCATACCCGTTGGCGTAATCGCTCTCAAAGCGCTGCTGCCAGACCATGCTGGTGCGGGTCATGCCCAGGGGACCAAAGACCCGTTGCTGCATAAGCTCATCAAGGGGGGTTTTTGTGACCGTCTCGACCACCATCTGCAGCAGCAAGATGCCTTCACCCGAATAGGCAAACCGCGATCCAGGCGTGAAATGAATCTTCAGCTTGCGATCGTCCTCAAACGCGCGGTAGTTAGCAAACCCAGCCGTATGACTCAGCAGCATTCGAGCGGTGATCTGCTTGTAACGGGCGTCATTGGCGAGATCGGCATAGTTGGGATATTCGGGCAGCGGCTTGGGAAGGTACAGATAAACCGGTTTATCGAGATCCAGGACACCTTCATCCCCCAGTTGCATCACCATATAAGCAAAGGCCACTTTCGAAAACGACGCGGCGGACATTACTGAATCGATCGTTAAGGGCAAATTATGTTCTTTGTCGCGGAAGCCGTAGGCCTTTTCGTAAACGATCCTGCCATGGTTGAAGATGGCAATGCCAGCGCCGGTCACCTCGGCTGCGCTCATCAGCCGCGAGACCGTTTGGTCAATTTCCGCAGAACTGATCGTGCTGCCATCCAGCCGCTCAATCGCTGCATCGTGGCCAAATGAGGCGGTGCTGAACGCAGCCAGCAACGCAAGGGTCGAAAGGATTTGATTCATTCTGGATCCCTCGTCCGCCCTCCGGTGAGGCTCTAAACGGACGCTCGTTCCACCGTTTCCGCTCGTAAGAGTCCCAACTACTGCCCAGTCACCAGAAAGATCGGATTCTGCACTGGTGAGCTGGAACTCTGTGAAGACCCGGCGTAGGGCGCGGGCAGGTCAGTGATCAGCGTATCGGCCGGAATGCTGTTACCGCCAGTATTGTTGATATTGGCATCGGTGGTATTAATGTCGGCGATGGCCCCGGCGTCGCACATGCTCACATAGACGTGGCTGCCGTCGACGGCGGCGGTAGTGAAAACGCGGAAGCGCGTGGCACTGGGCGCGTAGAGAGCGGGCAAGACCGGCGAGGCGCAACTGGTCACAGGCGGCAAAGCGTATTGATTGGTTGCAAACGGCCCGCTCGGGCACGAGGCTCCGGTGCAGGGCGGGGACCAGCTCAGCAAGGTCAGGCTTGGCGCGCTTGGATACTTGACTGTAAGACTAAGGGCGTCAAACACGGTGAGACGTGGAATGATGCAGGGCGAGACGGTCACGGTCGGATCCGGGCAGGGTGACGCAATCTGGTAGCTGGCTACATAGAAACGGCTGCCATCATGCAGAGCTGTGACCGACGTAGGCGAGCATCCCACGGGACACAGAGCCGAATTGGCGGCGAATGAGATGGCCCCCAGTTGAAGTGGCGTATCGTTGGCTCCGCCGGTATCGGAGAACACATAGACCATGCCGGTCGCAGGGTTCGTCACGTAAAGCCGGTTCAAGATCGGATCCAAGAGAATGAAGTTGGCCCCCGCTCCGACGCAAAGCGTGGGAGTCACAGAACAGTCCGGAGTGGTCGCGACGTCGGTCGCCGTATCGATCGTGACCAGCTTTCCGTCCCCTTGCGTCAGCACGTAGACTTTCTGGCTGTCGCCGCGAGACACCACCCAGACAGGGGTCACGCCGGAGAACCCAGTCACAGTATTTGGCGACAGGTTAATGATGTTCCCACTGTTCGCGATGGTGAAGCTACTGACCGTGTTGTCCGCTTGGTTGGCCACGTAGAGCTTGATGCCATCTGGCGTCTCCGCCAAACTGACCGGGTGCGCTCCTACAGGCGCGGTATTGCTGACCACGTTCGAGTTCATGTTGATGGCAAAAACTGAATTGGTGTTGTAGTTTGCCACGAAGGCCGACGTGTTCTGGGTGGTGCTGATGAATACCGGCTGGGGCGGGAACGTGGCGCTTCCGCCGGAAGCTGGGGCAAGATTCGCGTTCGGGTTGGCGTAGGTGATGGTGGTTCCGTTGTCCGATAAAAGCGTAAAAGCACCGTTATACGCGTTGGGATTGCACGCAGGGGGGACACACCCGGGAATGGCCACGTTCGCAATCACAATCGTGTAGCCAACCGGCACATTGTTCAGGGGTGTGCTCAACGTAGCCGTGACTGTGTTGCCGGATTCGCTGATTGTCGCGATGCTGGATGTCTGACTAGGCAGGTTGATTGTAGCGACCCCGCCAAAGCCGCCTACGCCGGTGGCTTGGATGGCAGGAAAAATCGCGGAGAGAATATCAATGCCGCCTTGGACGCTGCCCGCACTCGCAACCAGCAACTTCGAATCATTGGGCAGAACCGCCGCATATGTCGGGTTTTCTCCAAGGTTGGGAGCGCTTAGGTCGGAGGTAGGAGTTTCCGCGAGGATAGAGTCTCCTGAAACGTCAATCTGCATAACCCCGCCGGGATAATTGGGGACGTTCGCATTAATGCCAAAGACAGCATGGAAACTGGCCGGGGTTGGAGCCGGCTCCGGGGGACATCCGGGAACTCCTCCCGAAGAACACGGAATAACCACCGGGCGGTAGACCTGCCCGCAAGCCATCCACAGAAGAACCGGAAGCAGCACGCACATCAACCGGCCTGCACGACGAAGACTCATCAGCACTCCCAAGGAAGAATTCTGGCTCTACGCTGCGAGGAATTAAACATTCTAATGGCTGGATTCAATCTGCGCCAGTGAGCCGAGCGGCTTTCGGGGTCGGCTTTCGGCTTTCGGGTGATTGCTCTTCTGAGATGCGCTAACCTCGGGGCGAGTTGGATGGCGGCGCGTTCATGGTTTCGCCATCGGAGCGCGGGCGCGTGGGGCGGGAAAGCCGAAGACCGGAAGCCGAGAGCCGACTTCTAGCGTCCGCGCCGCGATTTGCCGCCAACGGCGGCCGTTGGCTCGTCTGACTTGGCCGTGGCCGCGGGCTTCTTCTTGCCCTCCATCTGCGCCAGGCTTTGCTTGAGAGCGGCCATGAGGTCTACAACAGGAGCCAGTTTCTTCGGCTTCTCCACGGCCGCCACTTCTCCGCCTTCCAGTTTGGTCTCAATGAGCTTCTTCAGATTTTCCTGGAAGCTGTCTTTGTATTTTTCCGGGTCCCATTCATCGGCCAGCGCTTCGATGAGTTGGTGAGCAACTTTCACTTCGGCTTCTTTCAACTCCACGTCGGGCGCGCCGAAGCCCTCGACCTTCTTTACTTCTTCGGCGTAATACATGGTGTGCAGCATCATTCCGCCCTCGTGCGGGCGCAGGAATACGGTGTACTCGCGGTTATGCATGGTGATCTTCGCGATGGCGACGTACTCGCTCTCTTCTAAGGCCTTTGTAAGCAGCGCGTAAGGACGCCGCCCAGCCTCTTCCGGCATCATGTAATATGACGACTCAAAATAGACGGGATCGACCTCGCTGGCCTTGACGAATTCCAGAATCTCCATCGTCTTGGCAGTCTGGGGCTCGATCTTCTTGATCTCCTCGGGCTCGATGACGATGTATTCGTCTTTGCGGAACTCGTAGCCTTTGACCATGTCGGCGCGATCGACAACGACGCCTTCCGCCTGACAGATGTACTGCTGCTTCAGCCGAGACTTGTCCGTGCGGTGCAGCATGTTGAAAGAGATGCCGCTGCTACGCGCGCCCGAGAACAAGCGCACCGGCATGGAGATGAGACCGAAAGTTAAGTGTCCGGACCAGACTGAGGCTGCCATAGTTCCCTCGCGTGCCCGGGTACGCTGCGACGCCCCGGCAATTGGACCACAAACCTCACTAAACTGCCCAGAATTGGGAGTTTAACCCAGAAACACGGCTTAGATGCAAATCGTAGGGCACGGGGAACCGAAATGCGAAGCCGGAGGGAATGGGGTTGGGAGGGATTAGGCGCTAGGGGTTGTAGTTAACTTAGGGGGTTCGGGATTCCTAACGAGGCTGTCGGCCTCATTTGCCCGGCTGTTGATTGAGCAGCAAATCCATGACCTCTTGGCGGTAGCGGAAATTTGTGCGCTTGAGCCGTGCGAAGGAATCGGCGAGGTCGACCATATCCCGACGTGCCGCCAAAGCGAGGACGCCGAGAGTTCCGGCAACTGCGAATCCTTTGTCGAGCGCCACACGGGTTCCTTTGCGCTCGTCGATTAAAATTAGGTCCGCACGCATCGAAAGCGCGAGGGTAATCGCCGCGCGCTCGCCGGTTCCTAGTGGAAGAAACGCGGCATCGTCGACAGGGTTGACCGGCACCACCTCCACCCAGTCCGGACGACGTGCCACCCATTCACGAACCAGCGCTGGCGCAGCAGGATGGCATAGCTCCTTGTGCACGGCGTCGGGAACAAAGACTTTTCCGAACAACCGGGGCAAGAGGTCAATGTGGCCGATGGAGAGTAGATAAAGAATCGGGCTCGTGTCGGCTACAACCAGGCGCATCCGAAGCCCAATCGTCGCAAGCCCTGACGCTCACGCTCAGCGTCTTCCGCTGTGTACTCATTCCAAACGTCATGGGCCTTAAGGAATTCGTCGAGCTGAAAGCTGGTTTCAATTCCGAGGAGTCGCTGCAACTCAGGCTTAGTGATGCGGTCATGCTTGTATTCTTCGACCGCAATGCCTCCATGCGCGGCGCGACAGGTCACCTCCCGCCGCAGTCAGTCGGCTGGCAAGATCGTCGGGAATATGCACGGTTACGTTCACTTGTCGTCGCTCCTGCTTAAACACTACCGGATTTGAGGGCTGCTGTCACGAAGATGGTGCCTTCTCAGCTCACAATTTTGGAGTCGTCGAAGAGGTTTCTAATGGCTAGCAGCGTATCGGCGGAGTAAGCAAAAGCCGCCAGCGCAAACCCCGTCGCGGCGACAGTCTCCCCGAATATGTTGGTGGATAGGGCAAGTATTGCGCTGTAGAGAGGATCCTTAGCTGCTTTCATTGCGCTGTCATACTGGCTGAACTGCTGCCTCATGCCTTCTTCAAATTCGAAAAACTCCAACTCTTTCATACCAGCGTTTCGCAGTGCGGCATACATCATGTCGAAGAATGAATCGAGAATGGCATCCCGAAACGCCCCGTTCTCGCCACAACCGCTGCTCACCCCGCGCCTTATCAAGTAGGCTCCGAAAACCAGCCAATCCGTCAGCGCCCCACCCCAGACGGACCTTTTCAAGTGAAATCTTGAACTTGTCGGTGAACCAATGAAAGCTGGGCGCCGCGTAACGCTGACCGTGCAGCACAAAGATCATTTCGGCGAACTCGGAAACGCTTCTTCGCTTGCGGAAAAGCGACAAGTTTCCCTCCTAGCGTCGCCTACGCCGCTGTTTCCCCTGCACCATCCCTGAGCAACTGCAATGCGTCAGCAGGCACGCGGCTAGTGATCTGGCCGCAATTGACGCAGACGGACAAGTCGCCCTCGATCCACTGAACAGGCTCTGTTTCGCGCCTGGAGTCGAAGTAGACTGTGTGTTTGACGGTTGCGGGGAATGTCCTTTGATACTGCTCTCCACATTCACAGGCCATAGCTTCCTCCTCCTGCATACTAACAAAAGCCGGGCGCGCGCCGTTCAGGGTGCGCCCACGACCGGATTCTGAGATGGATTCCCCGCGTGAGACGCGCGCTCGCCCCGGGGTTTGGCTAGGACTCATCGAGGTAAACTCAAAGCCGAGAGATCCAGAGTTAGAATCGAAGCATGGCCCCGCTCCGCGTAAAACACGAATCAACAATACCTGCAACTGTCTATGAGGATCAGGCAGACGGTTACGCTAATGTGACACGGCAAATTGAGGCGCGGACTCCTCTCTTCGCTGCCATCAACGACAATCAAACTCGTACACTCGATGACGGTACCCGCATCCAGGTGGTCCGGTTCACGATCTCGGGTTCCTATTCATGGAACTGGATGCCAAGGGACATGTTTCTTCGCTCTACGAAGAGGATATGAGCGCCATGGACTCAACGGAGAGGACACATTGACTGACCTGCGCTATCCCATCGGCAAGTTCACTTACGACGGTCCATCACTGGAACAGCGGCAGAAACTCCTCGACGACATCGAGCAAGCTCCCGCCAACCTGCGCGGAGCCGTGAAAGGGCTTTCGCCACAGCAACTCGACACGCCTTACCGCCCCGAGGGCTGGACGGTACGCCAGGTCGTACACCACGTCCCGGACAGCCACCTCAACGCCTACATCCGCACCAAACTGGCGCTTACCGAGGACGAGCCGACGATCAAGCCCTATTTTGAAGATCGCTGGGCGCGACTCGCGGATATTCAGGCCACTCCCGTGGAAATTTCGCTGGCCTTGCTGGATTCGCTGCACGACCGCTGGGTTCGCCTGCTGCGGTCACTCCAGCCGGAAGACTGGAAGCGCCCGTTTCGCCATCCTGAACTCGGGCCGATGACCCTGGAAAAGAATCTGGCGCTTTACGCCTGGCACGGGCGCCATCACGTGGCTCACATTACATCGCTGCGGGAGAGGAACGGCTGGTAAAGCTCAGTTTCCGGTTTCCAGTTTCTAGTTGCAGCGTCCAGTCGCCGGCGCATTTCCTGGAAAACTGGAACCTAGAAACCAGAGAACTGGAAACTTCCTTCCGTCATGCTTGCGCCAAACTTTGGTCATCTTTTTCCCGCTGAAATCGGCGGATACGATTTGAGCGTGAACATTTTTCTCCCAGCATTTGCCGGTTTGCGGCGCAGCCTGTTGCCAACCTCCGTTTTCGCCGTTCTCGTCTCGGCCTGCTTTGCCCAGCAGCCGACGCCGGTTGCTCCTGCCGTGCCCGAACCAACCAACACGGGTAAGGAAGAGCCTCTGGGGAACGTAGCGCGCAATTCCAAGAAGCAAACCACTTCCCATGCCAAAAAAGTGATCACGGAAGATGACATGGACGCCATCGTGAATGCGCTTCCCCGAATCCGCACGGAGGGCGCCGAAAACGCCGACGAAATCATTGCGGCGATTGGCGACTATAAAGCGAGTCATACTCCGGAGGAGACGGAAGCGGCAGTGCAGGCGTGGTACGAGAGGTACGACCAAGACCTAGCCGCCGCGATTCAGCACAATCAAGTCGTCAACACCCTGCGGGAAGAAAACACCAGCAATGGTTACGAACTGTGCCGCGAGTCCGGCGATTACCAGGCTTGCGAGAAGCGCCGCCGGGCCGAGTATATCGGCCAGCGGCATGATCAATACACCATCCGCCAAAACATGGCACTAGAGGTGCGCATTCAGCACGTATTCATGAAGGTCCGCGGCGGCATCGGGCGCTACAACCTTCACTATGCCTGGTTCAAGATTCGCACCACTAACGGCATCGATACTTTCTGAAGTTTAGGAACTGTTTCCAGTTTCCGGTTTCCAGTATCTGGTTGCTGACAAACGTTGCAAAATCCTGCATCTGTTGGTAGCAAGTTAAAATGTCCGGTTTTTGTAGCAAGTGAAATGTCCGGTTTCAAAGTTGAGCCCTCGTCGTGTGCGTTGGGTTGAGTTTGGGGATGGGGTTGCAGGGGAAGGGGTCGGTTTCCCTTCCCCTGCTCGTCTCTGTAGAAGCTTTGGCCGACAGGAGGATCCCGCCGCCGTCATAGCGACCCAGGCAATGCGGTCCGTGGGTCAGACTCAGAGTTCCATCCAGATGCTGATGCACCATCACCTGGCAACCTGCCAAGGTCGCTCGCCAGCGCACCCGCTCGATCTGCAAGCTCAGGTTCTGAAAGCTCACCGTGTTGTCGCGGTTCACGCTGCGTTCGAACTGCAGCGAGAAAATCCGTTCCAGGTCACGACTCCGGCAGGGTACGAAAGCGTTGCCCCGCTGCCTGGGCGCGACCTGAAAACGGCGATTGAACTCGGCGATGTACGCTTCCCGCAGAAACCGGTTCGCCGCCTCCAGCGTCCCCAGCTGGCGCAGCCGCAACTCCTGCGGCAAGCGGCCCTGCCAAGTCGAGAAGTTGCGCTCGCTGCGCCCGCGCGCTTCCGGCGAGTAGGCCGGGATCATCTGCACTCCCAACTCGTGCAACGCCCGTCCCACTTGCGTGCGGCGATGGTAGTCCACCTTGCCCCCCACCTTCGGCGTCAGCCAGAAATGGCTTCCCCGATCGCTGTACAGCGCGCAGAACACCCCTTTGCGCTCGATCACTTCCCGCAGTCCCGCCATCACCGTTGCCGTCGATTCCTCCTCCACCAACTGGGCGTAGTAAATCTCGCTGGTGGCATCGTCCAGAATCACGATCAGGTCGTACCAGCGTTCGTCCTGAAACCACTGATGGCGGCTGCCGTCGATATGCAACAGCATCCCCGGCAACGGCCGCCGCTCCCGCCGCTTGCGATGCGCCCCGCGCTTGCGTCCCCGCGCCACCAGACCCGCTCCCTGCAGGGCCTGCTTCACCCAGGTGTAACTCAGTTCGATCCCGTGCTCGGCCTGCAACTTCTCGTGAAAGTGCTGCACGTTCAGATCGAAATACTTTTCCCGGTACAACGCCAACACTTTCTCCACCGTCGCCACCGGCACCCGACGACGCGAGGGCTTGCCCCGCCGCCGGTCCAGCAACCCGTTGTACCCCTCTTCCACGTAGCGCTCCCGCCAACGCCGCATGTGCCGGTCGCTGATCCCAAGGATCTCCGCCGCCTGCCACCAGGTAATCTTCTTCGCCATCGCCTGCAACATTACATCCTGTACTTTCATCGCCCGCTCCCATCGCGGCCCTCGGATAAGCTTCCATGCTCCGCATGGTCTCCTATCCTCACCGCCCGCTAAGCGGACATTTCACTTGCTATCTCAACCGGACATATCATGTGCTACCGACATGCAAAATCCTGCATCTTGCGCTTCGACAGGTCTTGGGCTAGTATCTATCTCGCCCTTCCCCAAGGCCTGCTCGCCAGCCTTCCGGTTGCCTCGCCTTCATTCGTGGGTTGTCCAACATAGAAACCTGGTCCTACATCACACCGAGCTTCCACAGCAAATAACTCACCGCTTCCCGCAACACGGAATAGGCGCGCTGGGCAGCGTCGCGCGGACGCGAGTCGGGCCGGGGTGCGACATACACGGGACCGATGCCCTCGTGCTCCAGCAGTTTCTTGATGCGGAATACGTGATACGCGTCGCTGACTGCCACACAGCTGTGCAGCCCGTTGGCCCGCATGATCACCGCTACCCGCACTGCCGACTGCGCGGTGTCGGAACCCTGAGTCTCGGCAATCAGGGCGCGCTCGGGGATTCCGCGGCGCTGCAGATAGTCGCGCCCCACGCCGCCTTCGCTGAAACTGGGGTCGGAAGCAGCCCCACCGGTGGTAATGACCACGGGCGCAATACCCTGACGGTAGAGATCGAAGGCGTGATCGAGGCGCGCGCGCAACACTGGCGAGGGATGGCCGGCATACTCCGCTGCACCGAACACGACGATGGCGTCGGCAGGATGCAATTCCTGCAGCGATCCCTCATGCGCGATGCGAACTGCGGTCAGCGCGAAGAAAAGAACCAACGCCGCCAGCGCCACCGCGGCACTCTGCAACAGCCGGCGGCGCCGCGGATGACGGTTGGCAGAATCTTCGCTCATCCTTTAGCAAAGAAGGTGGAAATTTCGTCGGCCGGAATCGCACCTTCGCGGATCACGCGCCAGCGCTCCCCTTCGTCGGTCAGGTCAACAATCGTGGATGCGATATCGCGCGGCGAGGTTCCGCCGTCCACGATGATGCTAATGCGGCCCTGGAGTTGATCGCGCACCTGATCGGCGCTGGTGCATTCTGACGCTCCGCTCAGATTCGCCGATGTGGCCGTGATTGGAATAGCCGCAGCCGCCACCACCGCCAGCGGTATCTTTGCGCTCGGGCACGCGCAGGGCGACGTTGCCGGTGTTGGCAGTTACCTTCAGAGGCAGCCGTGATCCAGCTTTCACGATGATGGTCAGCGGTCCCGGCCAATACTTCCGCGCCAGCGCATAAAACTCCTCGGGCAGCGCCTTGGCGAGTTCTTCCGCCTGATCCATGCTTTCGATGAGCAGCGACAGCGGTTTGTGACGCGAGCGGGTCTTGATGTCGTAAACGCGATCGACGGCGCGCAGGTTGAACGGATCGGCCGCCAGCCCGTAGAAGGTGTCGGTCGGCATGCCCAGCACTTCGCCCGCGCGAATCTGGTCGGCGGCATACTTCACCAGTGAAATCTCAGGGGTTTCACTACTGATTTTTAGGATTTCGGCGCGCACGGCGCTCCCTTCCCGCATGCTTTCCGCTTGGAATATTTTGACTGTGGAACCTACCATAATACGGCAAAGGGCTTCAAGGCGGTGAGCAGCGTATCATTCAGTGACGATTCTTAGGCACGACCCCGAACGTCGTGAAATGAGAAAACCCTCGGAAACCGCTGTCGACGCGCAGCACCGGCTGCGCCGCATTGAGGGACGGCACAACCCTCTGGTCAAGCAACTGCGCCAGGCATTTTCGCGCGCGGAACTGACCGAAAGCGGAGACTGTGCCATCGAGGGCCTGCGCATTCTGGAAGAAGCCATCCGCAGCGGACTGCGTTTCAGCGCGGTATTTTTTCGCGAGTCGGCGCAAGATCGCGCCGAGCGTTTGCTGCCGCAGATTGGAGCGCCAGGTCGAAACTTTGCTGCTGCCCGACAAGTTATTCGACAGCCTTGTGCCCAGCGAATCGCCCCAGGGCGTGGCTGCGCTGGTGCGCCTCAAGGAATTCTCGCTCGACGATGTCATGGAGAACGAGCGGCTGCAGGTAGGCCCGATTGTTGCACTAGCGGGACTGCAGGATCCCGGCAACCTGGGAACGATTCTGCGTTCCTCCGAGGCCTTTGGAAGCGCAGGCGTGGTGCTTGGCGAAGGCACTGTCAGCCCGTTCAACTCGAAAGTTGTTCGCGCTTCGGCGGGATCGGTGTTTCGCCTGCCTGTAATTCACGGGCATGGAAAATCATCGACAACAAAGCTGGAGGAAGTTTCAGAGAACGCTGCGAGCACAAGGCGTGCGTCTGATCGCGACCTCTTCGCACAAGGGAACGCCGCTCGATCAAGCAGACTTGAAGGGCGCGACTGCGATCTTTTTCGGCAACGAAGGCGCCGGCCTGCCGCGGGATGTGATGGCCCAAGATGGATGAAGTCATCGTCATCCCGCACACGCCGCAGGTGGAATCCCTCAACGCCGGCGTGGCCGCAAGCATCGTATTGTACGAAGCGGCAAGGCAAGAAGATAACGCTCTTAGCTGCTAGCTCTTGGCTTTTGAGCTAACAAGCGCAAAGGTTCTAAGAGCTAAGGGTCCGTTGAAATTTCATGGGACTTTTCCAACCCACTCCGAGCGCCGACACCGCCACCGACCGCACGCGGCCGCTGGCGGACCGCATGCGTCCGCGCACGCTCGAAGAGTTCGCCGGTCAGGAACAACTGATCGGTCCCGGCAAGCCCTTGCGCACGCAGATCGAGCGCGATGATACCGGTTCGCTCATCTTCTGGGGACCGCCGGGCACGGGCAAGACTACGCTGGCGAAAATCATCGCGCGCATGACCAAAGCGGAGTTCATCGAATTCTCCGCCGTGCTCGCCGGGATTAAAGAAATCAAGCAGGTGATGGCCGACGCCGAGCGCGCCCGCCAGTATGGCACGCGCACCATCGTCTTCATCGATGAGATTCACCGTTTCAACAAAGCTCAGCAGGATGCCTTTCTGCCGCACGTAGAAAAGGGCAACATCCGCCTGATCGGCGCCACCACAGAGAATCCATCGTTTGAAATCAACGCCGCCTTGCTCTCGCGCTGCCGCGTCTATGTGCTGCAGCCACTCACTGAAGATCAGATCGTGCAACTGCTGAAGCGGGCGCTAACCGACAAAGAACGCGGCCTGGGCGCCATGAAATTGCGCGCCTCCGATGATGTCCTGAAGAGAATCGCCTGCTACACCAGCGGCGACGCGCGCAGCGCTTACAACGTGCTGGAGGTCGCGGCCGGGTTGGCGCAGCAGGCCGGAACGCAACCCCCGGAAATTACCGACGACATTGTTCGCGACGCGCTGCAGAAACGCATTTTGCTCTACGACAACGCCGGCGAAGAACACTACAACCTGATTTCGGCGCTGCACAAGTCGGTGCGCAACAGCGATCCCGACGGGGCGCTCTACTGGCTGGGACGCATGATTGAAGCCGGCGAAGATCCGCTCTACATTGCGCGCCGCGTCGTGCGCATGGCGGTGGAAGATATTGGCCTGGCCGATCCTAATGCGCTTTCACTGTGCATGGCCGCGCGCGATGCCGTCGATTTCATCGGCATGCCGGAGGGCAATCTCGCGCTGGCGCAGGCCGTCGTCTATCTCTCGGTCGCGCCCAAATCAAATGCGCTGTACACGGCATACGGAGCAGTGCAGGAGGACATCGAACAAACCGCCACTGAGCCGGTCCCGCTGCACTTGCGCAACGCGCCCACCGGTTTGATGAAAGCCCTGGGTTACGGCAAAGATTATCAGTACGCGCACGATCTTGAAGGCAAAGTCGCCAGCATGCAGTGCCTGCCGGAAAACTTACGCGATCGCGTCTATTACCGCCCGACCAATGAGGGCATCGAGAAGCGTATCCGCGAGCGACTGGAAGAAATCAAGAAACTCCGCCGGCCCGGCAAGCCTGGGGATCTAACTTAATCGTTCACCGTATTATCCGAACCGCGCTCGATGCTCCTTCAGGATGCAGCGGTCCATCACCACGAAGATTCCTGCCTGGCGCGCCTTCTCGGCGGCCTTCTCGTGAATCACTTCCTCCTGCATCCAGATCGCTGGAACCTTGAGCTGAATCGCTTGATCCACAATTTCTTCCACGAACTCCGGCCGGCGGAAAATGTTCACGATGTCGATCTTCTCCGGCACTTCAAGCAAGGAAGCATAAGCCTTCTCACCGAGGCAGGACTCGATCTGCGGGTTCACCGGAATGATCCGGTATCCCTGGTCCTGCATGTAAGCCGAAACGCCATGACTTCGCGCAGCAACGGATCGTCGGAGAGTCCGACGACAGCAATAGTTTTCGCGCCCTTGAGGAGTTCCGTAACCGGATCGGTTTGCAGAGAAAACGCCATAAGTGCTAACTCTACTTCTTATTCGCCGCTTCGATCTTCTGCTTGAACATTTTCGTCGCCAGTTTGCGCACGGTCTCAGAAATTTCCTTATTGGCGGAGAGGTTCTTCAAGTCCTGTATTTGCAGGTGCTTCATCAAACCTAATCCGAGATCGAGCGGCGTGCGCGGGTTCGACACCAGATTCCGCACCACGATGTAATTCTTCATGAAGCGGCGCTTCAGTGGAATCTGCCGCAGGACCGCTTCCAACACATTTTTCTGGAGCGCGAATTTTTCGACTTCCCCGTCGGAAATCTTGGGAGCATCCAGTACCGCCAGCGCAACTACCTTTGTACCGTCGCGGATCAAAATCGACCGCTCTTCCTTGTTGCCTTTCATCGCCAGTTGGATACGGCCCTTCACATCCAGGCGGTTGATCTTCTGCAAAGTGTTGTCACGCTTGCCGGCTTGAGGCTTTACTACGGCAGGTTTGGAACGTGCCGCTGCGGCGGAAGCCGCTCCGGCCGGAGCCGCAGCTTTCTCCTCGCTGACCGCCATCGCCGTCATCTCTTTGACTTCCGACACCGGGAAATAGTCGGCGCCCAGCAACTCCACGACCCCGCCGACCGGCTGGAATGGCTTATCCTGCTCCGCGGCAATCTCCGTCGCGTGCTCGGCGAGATAGGTAGAAATCGTTTCGTCAGGAACTTCTCCGCCTTCGTGGGCCAATGCGGCAGCGGATTCGGTCGCACTGCTCAACTGAAGTTGCAGCGGCCGCTTCGTCGACCTGCGGCTCGCCTGCTGCACTGGGAATAGGAGTTTGCCGGTCCTTGTTCAGCAG
Organism: uncultured Acidobacteriaceae bacterium; assembly: GCA_963702775.1. Lineage (GTDB taxonomy): Bacteria > Acidobacteriota > Terriglobia > Terriglobales > Acidobacteriaceae > Sulfotelmatobacter. The sequence goes on along the minus strand of CAVPDX010000004.1, from coordinate 530,067 downwards.
AGTGTTCAGCAGGCCGGCAATTGCGGATGACTGCTCCGGCTTCAAGTATGGATTCGACCGGAGAACATTCAGGACTCTTTCCGAGGCGCGCACACGCGGGCTTTGCAGCATTGCATCGATCGATTCCTGTGAAGCGGAGTGGGCAAACTTGGCCAACTCACTGTCCGCAAGCGACGGATTCTCCAGCAGCGCCGGCAGCAACTTTGGCCGAAGATTCTCGGGCGCGATCAGGTAGTCGAGCACTTCGCGCGAAGTCTTCGCATCGGCAGCCGCAGCCAGCGAAGCCTTCTCGTCCCAGCCCGCCAAAGTGATGCGGGCGGTATCGGCAAAAATCTTGTTATGTTTCGCCAGGTAAACCAGGATCTCAATATTTTCGTCGGGCGGAACCTGCAGCGCGCCTTTTGCCGCAAACTGCATCATGTTCGACGGCAGCTTCGAGGCGCGAATTAAATCGATCGTCCGCGGCATGAATTCACCTCCTGCTTCCTGACAAAGGGTTGGTCGGAAAAAGTCCCACGGCTCGCCGCGGCTTCCAGTTCCCGGATCGCAAGTTCCAATTCTCGAATCAAACGGTTCGGCTTGCGACGAAGAAATTCCTGCAACAGAGCTCGATAGTACCAGAGAGTACCATCGCGCCCGCCGTTGAAGCGCGCCCAGATCGATTCCCCCACCTCGCGATAATCGGAAAGAATCGAGCGCACATTGTTCAGTTTGTCCGCCGCAGAAACCAGCCGGGTTTCGGCGTCGGCGCTCTGCAAATGCCGCAGATAAGTTTCTTTGCGTTCACGCCACGGCGGCTTGGGATAGGTATCGGAATCGGTGCATCCATCCACAATCTTCGCCACGCGGCTGCCAAAGCGCCGCCGAACTTCTTTCAGCATAGCCGCGCCGCCGCAGTCCTCCACCACGTCGTGCAGTAGGGCTGCAATCGCCATATCTTCGCCGCCGCCGAATTCGAGCACCAGCGACGCCACGCCCATCAAGTGCGCGATGTAAGGAATCGTCGAGGCCTTGCGCGTCTGCCCGGCATGCTTCTCCGCGGCAAAATTAAATGCGCAGAGAAACCGGGGACCAAGCTTTACTGCCTTCTGTTTCACCGCCGATGTTTTTGCCGACACCGTGCTCACGACTTCTCCCCGCGCCGCGCCAGCAGATACGCCCGGATGAACGGCTGCAGATCGCCGTCGATCACCCGGTCCACGTCGCCCACCTCGGTCTTGGTGCGGTGATCTTTGATCATGCGATAAGGCTGCAGCACATAGGAGCGAATCTGCGAGCCGAAGTCATTGTCGAGTTTCGAGTCTTCAATCTTCTTCGAAGCGGCGCGCTTTTTCTCCATCTCGAATTCGTAGAGCTTGGAGCGCAGCATGCTCATGGCGCGCTCGCGATTCTTGTGCTGCGACCGTTCGTTCTGGCAGCTCGCCACCAGACCGGTGGCAATGTGCGTGATGCGCACCGCCGAATCCGTCGTGTTCACGTGCTGCCCGCCCTTGCCGCTCGAACGGTAAGTATCCGTGCGAATATCTTCGGGCTTTATGACCACTTCGATGCTGTCATCAATTTCCGGCGAAACAAAAACGCTGGCAAACGAAGTATGCCGGCGCTTGGCCTGATCGAAAGGAGAAATTCGCACCAGCCGGTGCACGCCGATTTCGCTGCTCAACAGTCCGAAGGCATACTCGCCATTCACGGCAAACGTGGCCGACTTCAGGCCCGCTTCTTCGCCGGGCTGGTAATCGTAAAGCACAGTCTCGAATCCCTGCCGCTCCGCCCAACGCAAATACATTCGCAGCAGCATGTCGGCCCAATCTTGCGATTCCGTGCCGCCCGCACCAGGATGAATCGTGACGATGGCGTTGAGCGCGTCGTTGGGTCCGGAGAGCAGCGTCTCCGTCTCAAGCTTGTCAACCAATTCACGCAGCGAATCGATGTCGCGCCGCAGTTCACCATCGACAGTCTCGCCTTCTTTCGCCAGTTCGAAGTAGGCAGCTATATCATCGCCACGCCGGGCCAGATCGGCGTCAGTGGCGAGCAAATGCTCCAGGCGTTTTTTCTCGCGCATCACCTGCTGCGAGCGCTGCGGATTCGACCACAGATTTGGGTCGGCGGCCTGCTTTTCGATTTCAGTTAGTTGCGGACGGAGCTTCTCCGCGTCAAAGATACTCCCGGAGTTCGCGGACCTTCTTGCTCAACGACCCGTATTCCTGTTCCAACTCTTGATTCATGAGGAGGTTTCTGCCTTCTTGCCTGCTTTGAAATGAAACACGAAGCGCGTAACCAGCGCCCCTGCTGAAATTATCGCACACAGCCATGCGAACCAGTCGCCGTGCCGCGCGTAGAACGTGGTTACGGAAGTGAGGGCGTAAGGAGCAACCAGCGCGTCCCGCTCTTTGCGAGGCAACCGCGCCACTGTTCGGCCATAAGGATCGATCGAGGCCGTCACTCCCGTATTCGTCGCGCTCAATAGCCAGCGGTCGTTCTCGATGGCGCGCATGCGCGTTTGATTCAAGTGCTGCGCGTAGGCGCCGCTGTCGCCATACCAGCCGTCGTTCGATAAGTTCACCAGAACTTGCGCGCCGTCGTCCGCAAACTGGCGAACTTCGCCGGGAAACACAGACTCGTAACAGATGAAAATTCCGAGGAGCGTTCCACCCGCGTCCAACGGCGCTCTCGACGCTCCGTGCTGAAACTCTCCCACTTCTTTCGTCAACCCTCCGGCAAACGCAAACACCTGGGGAAAGGGCAAGTATTCCCCGAAAGGCACGAGATGGACTTTGTCATAACGCGCAGTCCAATCTCCAGAAGGACTGACCAGCGCGGCCGAGTTGAACACCTGTGAAGCTGATTTTCCGCCTTGCATTACAGGCGTACTCCCGATGGCGCCCGTCACCACCCAAGTGTGCGTCTCTCGGGCCATCTCGCTCACCGGATTGCGAAACAGCGGATCGTTGATGAAAAATGGCGCGGGAGATTCCGGCCAAACAATCAAGTCTACTTTGCCCGGGTTCGAGCCGGGCGCAGACGTGCCCGCGGCTTTCACGCTGAGATCGATCAGTTCACGCAGGGTGCGCTCGTACATATCGCGCGTCCATGTGGCATCCACTGGAAGGTTTTCCTGCACCAGCAGTGCGGCGCGATCGGCCGGGAGGGCAGGAGCATCGACCAACCTGCCGGCTTGAAGCACCGCAGCCGCCGACAACGACAGCCATCAGCAAGACGTTGCGTTTTTTTCTGGTCACCAGGAATGCCGCTGCCACCGCAACATTCACCAGCATGATCTCGAATGAGACTCCGTAAACGCCAGTCCAGGTAGTGATGCGGCTGAGCGAGATGTTATCCACCTGCGCCGTGCCCAGCAGGTTCCACGGAAAACCGGTGACGAGCGTCCGCGCCAACTCCACCCCGACCCAAAGAAATGGTGCGGCCGCCAGCGCTAGGCGATTGTCACGACCCGGACCAAACGCGAAGCTCAACAGCAACCCGAACAAGCCGTGATAAAGCCCCAGATAAAGACAAAACAAGAAACAGCGCCAGCAGAGCCAGGGGCGTGCTCATGCCGCCAAATTGATGCATCGTGTCAAAAATCCAGTAGCAGGTACCCGCATACCAGAGGATTCCAGAAATGTAAGCCAGCAGAAACGCCTGCCCCGGTTTCGCAGGCTGAAGATTGGACGGAACCATCGACCTCAAGCGCCCCCGCTGGCCGCGCTCGCAGAAGCGCCACGATCAGCGGAGCGAACGCCACCCACGATAAAACATAAAGCCCGGGAAGCGGAAAAATCAGAACCTGCAGCAGCGATGAGAGACCGACCAACAACCAGGCGCTATAGTGAATTTGCCGCACCGGAAAGAATAACAAACCGTTCAGCCGTCCGCAGCCGAGCGGCTGCTGCCCCTTTTGTCATTCCGAAGCGCGCAGCGCAGAGGAATCCGTTGTCCCAGCGGTCACCACGGAACCCCGCACGAACTCCACAATGTCCGGCGTGACGTATGGAGGAGGCGCGATTCGAAACACCGGCCTCTCAGCCACCGGTTTCAAGGAAACACCCTGCCACGCTGATCCCGCTCTCGAGCGATCGTGAAGAATCACCGCGCTGGCGCGGTCCATAAATTCCCGCGCAGAATTCTTGAAATCCTCGGTGCTCGGGTCGAGCACAGTGAGGTACACATCCGGCCGCAGAAACTTCAACACGCTGTTCGACTCCAATATCACATGACGCGAACGCTCGATCCGTTGCCGCAATGCCGGCATGGCCTCGGCCAGCCTGCCCTGCTCCGTACGCACCCATAACGCTCGCACTGCCCCCGCCACCAGAAATCGCGATGTGTCCGACTCGCCACCGCGATCTTTCTCTTCGGTGATCGCCCACGTGTGATCGGCCGTCGCGCAGTCGCACGGCGCTCCATAGGCCGAGCAAACTCCATGCCCATACTGCGTAACTTTCACAGCGGTCCAATCGTATTCCCGCAGCGCGGAAATCAGTCCCACCACGACGCTGGTCTTCCCCACACTTCGCGAATGCCCGCCAATGACCACAATCGCCATAGTGCCGACTCCCGGCCCCCGGCGTCCGCTCTCCGCACCATCCGGAGACCGGGAAGCCGGAAGCCGCTCATTTCTTCCCCAACTTCGCCAGCGCCGCCAGTTGTTTCAGATACTGCCGCACCGGCTGCGCCGGAGTTCCCCAGAAAGCCACGCCCTTGCCGCGCAAGACCTTATTCGGCAGCACGCCGCCCTGCCCGCCCAGCATCACGCCTTCTTCGATGCGCGCACGTTCGCCAATGCCAACCTGTCCTCCCAGCACGACATCCTTCTCAATCACGATGCTGCCAGAAAGCCCCGTTTGCGCCGCGATCACCACATTCTGTCCGAGACGGCAGTTGTGGCCGATGTGCACCAGGTTATCGATCTTCGTCCCGCGGCCAATGCGCGTTTCCTCCAGCGCCCCACGATCGATGGTGGTGTTGGCGCCGATCTCAACCTCGTCTTCGATCACAAGCCTGCCGACCTGGGGGAATTTTTCATAGCGTCCGCTCTTCGCGTCGCGCACATATCCGAAGCCATCGCTGCCCAACACCGCGCCCGCATGCACGATCACCTCATCGCCCAGCACCGACCCGGGATAAATCGTGACCTGCGGGTAAATTTCGCACTTCCGCCCAATCTTCACTCCACGCCCAATCACGCAACCGGCGCCGATACGCGTTCCCTCGCCGATTTCCGCATCCTCCGCAATCACGGCGCGTTCCTCCACCACCACGCCCGCACCCAAGCGAGCGGAGGAATGCACAACGGCGCTCGCGCCCACGCCACCCTCAATCCGTTCCTGATTTCCCTCCAGCAGAAAGCGCGCCGCTCGTGCAAACGCCAACTTAGGATGACGGCTGATAAGCAGCGGCTTCCCGCCAGATCCCGAAGCCGGCGATCCCGAAGTCGACTTCCCCGAAGCCAACTTTCCAGCTGCGAACTCTCCCGCGATTACCGCACCCGCTCTACACTGCAGCGCCTTCAAAAGATATTTCTCTTCTTCCACAAACACCAGGTCCTGCTCGCAAGCCGATCCTATACCCGCCACGCCCGCGACCTTGACACTTCCGTCCCCTTGCACTCGGGCACCTACTGCCTCAGCAATCTGTTGCAGCGAGCGCTTCATCGCTCTCACTCTATCGCAGAGGCCCGACATGACGAAAGTGCTGGTCCGAAAGCCCAGCTTCCCTCCGGCACCCCGCGAATCTACAATTGCTTTATGGAACGGAAAATCTTCTGGATGACCTTCACCGTGCTCGGCCTGCTAGCGGATTTTCTGCTGCCGATCTGGTGGGGCTTGGCCTCAACCCTTCCCATCCTCTACGTCTCATGGTGGGTCGCTTACCGCAGCGATTGGTTCTGAAAGGGCGATTCTTACGTCGTCGACTCGGTCATGGTGAAGCTGCCGGTCGCATCGTTACATCCTCCCGTACCGCTGCCGGTAAACGTCCAGGTGCCGATAACCGAGGCGCTGGTAAGCGTAATCGTATTGTCCCCCATCTGCCCCGTCTCGGAAGCCGTTCCGGTCAGTGGACCAGTGATGGTAAGGATATTGTTGCCCGATTTCACTGCCAACGACAAATTGCCGGTCACTTGCAGGGTGTTCTGAAAAAATTGGAAGTCCATAAGCGACCCGTTTACGTTTACGCCCGTGTAGGGGAAACAGCTACCGTTGCCGCCGTTAAGGAATTGAAAACTGTAAAAGGTAAACGCCCCACTCTGGTTAAATGTGAACTGCGTGATAAAGCTGAACCCGGACGCTGGCCCTTCTCCCCCAAGCAACTGCGCCGACCAGATCGCTCCTGTACCCTGTTGAACGGTCGTGTAATTGTTACAACTGGTTATGCTCAACATGAGCGCTACTACCAGCAGGATTGCAACTTCTTTCATGATCTTCCTTCAGCTTGCAAATGGGGATGCAGAATTCCGCCCTGAGATTGCTCTTGCAAGATTACAGAGATGCAGGCTGGCCGGTCAATGGATGCAAGCCCCCCGGTGGTGTGCACAAACTTCACGACGCCAAGCTCCCTTGTCATCCTGAGCGGAGAAAGTGCTTGCGCCTAGCGCAAGCACTTGCGGAGTCGACGAGCCTGCCCCGAGCGAAGTTGAGGGGACCCCTGCAATCCTAGAAAGCTGCGCGGAGGTTTCAAGGCGTTCAACCCGTGCCGGTGCCCTCCTACGCTCCCCGCTTCCCCTTCAATTCCGCCAGCAACTGCTCAATGCGGTCTTCTTTCTCCAGCGCGGCCAGCCGGTCTTCAATATTGTCTCCGGCGATCTCCGACTTCGCCTGGCCAACCGCCTCGGAATGCGCCACCTTGCGCTGCATCCGGTCGAAAGCCGCAGCCTTCGAGCCATCGCCCATGGCCAGCCGCGCATCGCTGGCCTTGCCCACGGCGCGAGCACGGCGATGTTGCGCGATCAGCAGATCGGCCTTGGCCTGCGCCTCAGCCAGCTTCTGCTCCAACTGGCGCAGTGCTGACTTCAAGTTCTCCACCTGCGCCTTCTGGTCGGCCACCTGCTGCGCGAAGCTCTCGCTCATCTCGCGATAGCTTTCTACCCGCAGCAGCGACGCGCGCGCCAGGTCGTCCTGTTTCTTGTCGACCGACAACTCGGCCTTGCGCATCCACTCCGCCACTTTGTCTTCGTTCTCTTTCTGTTTCTTCTCCAGTAGATGCTCGTCGGCAATCGCGATCGCCACCTGCGTCTTCACCTGCAGCAGCTGGTTCTGCATGTCGAGAATTACCTGCTTGATCATCTTCTCCGGCTCCTCGGCCTTATCGATCAGGTCGTTGAGGTTGGCCCGGACTAACGTGGAAACACGCTCCAGTAGTGCCATATCGAACCCCCTTTTTAGCTTCTAGCTCCTAGCTTCTATTTCCAAACTGTCATCCTGAGCGGAGTGGCTGCTTCGCGAAGCGAAGCACCCACGGAGTCGGATCCCTTGTCCCTCGACACCAGCCCCGGCTCTGCAAGGTATTTCAACCACCGCCTCAGCCCTCTAACTGCCTGCCTCTCGCTTCATGTTTCTGATGGATAACCGCACACTCGGGACACTCGTGTTGCTTGCCTCGAAATGACGCGCCGAGCGCCATTCCAATCGCAATTCCAATGCCCAGCCAGATCGCAATGTGTCCCGCCAGAACCCCGGCAACCGCGCCCAATGCCCCTCCCAGCGCGATGCCCAGTCCCGTATGCTTAGATTTGTTAGTCATAATCCACTCCTGCTTCCCAACCGGCTCGTGTGGGGACAGCCGCCTCTCGAGCCTGTCCTGAACGGAGCCGAAGGGTCCCGCCGAGCAAATCGAGGCGCGCCCTCATCCCTACTTCGTCGCATCCGCCACCGGCGCCTTTGCCGTCTTATCCCCGATCTGCCGCACCTTGCCCAGCAACTCGGATAACGGCATACCGGAAAGCGTCTCGAACAGCGCCGGCACCTGCGCTGCCATCTTGGTGATGTCGCCGGTGATCTTGTTCATCCCCGACGCATCCCCATTCCCCGTAGAGACGATCGTGATTTTGTCGACATTCGCCAGCGGACTGGCCAGCGCCCTCACCACCTCCGGCATCGCTGTGAACAACCGGTCAATCACCGCCGCCTGGTTGTATTCCTGATACGCCTCGGCTTTCACGTTCATGGCTTTGGCTTCGGCCTCGCCTTTCTTGAAAATGATTTCGGACTCAGCCTCGCCCTGCGCCCGTATCGACGAAGCATGTCCTTCCGCTTCCGCGATCAGGCGCTGCTTCTCCGCCGCCGCCAGAGTTTCAATGCGCTGACGATCGATTTCTGCAGGCTTCAGCACGGTCGCGATCAGTTCTTTCTCGCGCCGGTTGATTTCCGCCTCCTGCACCTTGACTTGCTGCTCTTTCTCGACCTGCTGCACCTTCACCTGCTCGGCAATCACCTGCTGCTGCATGATGTTGGTCTGAATGTCGTAAGCCTTGTCGGCCTGCGCCTGCTGGCGTTTCGTAACTTCCAGGAATTGCGCCTTCTTCACTTCCAGGTCGCGCTGCGATTCCGCCTGTTTAGCCAGCGACAACGTTTCCGCCAGCACTCGCTCCTGATCGGCCTGCGCTTTGGCCACAGCCGATTCCCGCTGCGCCAGTGCGCGCTTGATCGCCGTATCGCGGTCGGCTTCCGCCGTGGCCACATCGGCATCGCGCTTGATTCGCGCCACGTCGGGCTTGCCCATGTTCGTGATGTATTCGTTCTTGTCGCGGACTTCCTTAATGGTGAACGAGATCACCTCCAGCCCCATCTTGTTCATGTCTTCGGCGCAGGTTCCCCGCATCCGGTCGGAAACCATCTCCGGCTGCTTTACGATTTCTTCCACCGTGAGCTGCCCGATGATGCCGCGCAGATGGCCTTCCATCACCAACCGGATCAAAGCTTCGCGCTCCTGATCTGTCTTGGTAAGGAACTGCTCGGCCGCCGTCAGCACCGACTCGCGATCAGACTTCACCTTGATCTGTGCCACCGCCTCCACCGTCACCGCGACCCCTTGTTTCGTGTAAAGATCCTGCTGCGGCGCCACGTCGAACGACATCAGCTCCAGCGACAGATCTTTGCAAACCTGCACCATGGGAAGCACCAGCGTGCCGTGCCCCTGTACCACCCGCGTTCCTCCCAGGCCATACACGATGAGTGCCTCGTGCGGCCCCGCTTTGCGATACAGCCTGGCCATTGCGCTCATCAGAAACAGGACGGCCATCACTCCCAGCCCCGACGAATGATCCAAATCTCCACCATCCGTGACATCTCCGGCATAACGCCTCCTCCTACGAATGCAGTTCTGCAGACTCAATATGAATTACTGCTTCAAAATCCAGCTCGCCATCTTCTCCAATGCCACGGGCGAAATAGTCTCCTCGATCTCCGCATATTCGGCCGGCGATCCTGTCTTGGCAGTCTGGAACAAGTGATTAAGTCCAGGCAGTTCATCGGTCTCGAAATGCTTGTTGCCGGCCTGTTCCAGGGCCGTTGCCGGATGGCCGGAAGATTCTGTTTCGGCGGCACCTGCGTATCCTTCTCGCCGTTGATCGCCAACACCGGGCAAGTAACCTTGCGCAGCGCGGTTGCCGGATCGTAGGTCAGAAAATACCGAAACCAAGGCGACGAAAAGATCTTGATTTCTGTGCCCACCTGCGCCTCCCCCCCGTCTCCAGCCATCTTTTCCTTCAATTTCTTCTCCAGCATGGCCTCATCCTTTTCGGTCTCGATCAAGGTCAGAACCTCGCGTTCTCCGAGTCCGCTGCCTTCACAGCTTCTTCATGGCTTTGCCTCTGGCCTCGGCAATCGCCTGTATTTGCGCGGGCAGGATCTCATCACCACGCACGCCAGGACCCGCCATCATCACGATGAATGCGACATCCGGATTGCGCGCCGCCACCATCGGCGCAATCACTCCACCCTCGCTGTGGCCAATCAGACCAATCTTGTGCGGATCGACCTCCGGCCGCGTCTTCAGATAAGCAATACCGGCCTCTGTGTCCGTGGCAAAGTCGGCAGTCGTCGCCGTTGCGAAATTCCCCGTGGACTTGCCCGTGCCCCGATCGTCGGCACGCAGCACCGCAATCCCCTTGCGCGTCAGATAGTCGGAAAGAACCAGAAACGGCTTATGCCCCAGCAGGCTCTCGTCACGATCCTGCGGCCCCGAACCCGTGATCAACACGACGGCGGCAAACGGTCCTTTCTCTGGCGGCAATGTCAGGGTCGCCGCCAGTCTTACGCTCTGCACTTTGTTATCGTAGGAGACCTCTTCCTCGCGATACGGATACGGCTTCCTGGGATTTTGCGGACGCTTCCGCTCCAGCTCCGATTGATCCTTCACCGGCTTGAGCACTAGCGGAAGATTGGCTCCGCTCTGCGTCCACGTGCCATTGATCGACGACTTGTCTGCACTGATCTTGCCCTCGAACACGCCGCCGAGTTGTCTTGGCTTCCATCTTCAACTCGGCTCCGTCGCGGGTAACGGTCGTGACCGGTAGTCCCTTCGCGCCCTGGTCCGGACTGTCTAGAGTCGCAGCAACCCGTCCTCGGTGTTGATGATGTGGAACACGACGCGCAGCTTCATCGTCCCCGTATCCAGCGAGCCCATCCATGCCCCGTCGATGTCCGATGGTTTGGCGGGTTTGTGCTCGCCTTCACGGGTGCGGCCGCACGCTTGAAATCGAGTGGCAGAGGCTGGCCTTGCGACCACGTTCCGCTGATGGTATTGCCGTCAGCCGCAACTTTGCCTTCGTATGACCCGTGAACCGCATCCACGCCCAGACTGAGTTTCGAATCTTTCAGCGAGATCGAACTTACCGGGATGCCGTTCGCGTTCTGATCCACGCTGTCGAGTGTGGCCTTGAGCGCTCCGTCGCCGCCCTTGGTAATGTGCAGCACGAGCCGAAGTTCGGCGCCGTTTGCCGACAGCGTTCCCTGCCAATCACCGGCAATGTCCTGCGCACCGGCAAGCACACGGCTGCCACAACCTGCGCCGCGACGATCAATATCGCTTTCAGCACTGTCCGATTCATACCTCTCCTTCCTCTGGCTGTCATCCTGAACAAGCGTTCTTTGCGCAGTGAAGAGCCTGTCCCGAGCTTGCCGAGGGAATCTGGGTGAGCCGCGCGAAGCGTCGCGTTTTTGCGACGCAAGAATCGCGTGTTTGGCTCGCTTCCTTATCAAACTGCCAGTCAACCTTGCACTACTGCTCTCCCGACATCTCGCTCCACAACCTCACGTAAGCAATTCCCTTTTCGTAACGCGTCACCACCACTTCAGTATCCTTGGCGATAGCGCCGCCGTCATCGCTGCGCGCCCCGCAAACCCGGCGCGTCCCCATCTGCGAGTAAACGATCTCTCCAGTCCCACCCTCGCGGATGGAACTGGAGACCTTTCCCAGCACGCCGACCATTTCGTAGTCCGCGGGATCCATGTTCTCTTCGTCCGACATCAGCACTCTGGTCAAAAACACAAAAATGATTCCTCCACCACCATCCGCTGGCCACAGAAGCCAGCATTCCCAGCCCGACCCCCAGCCGGAGTAACGTGTCAGCAAGTATCCCGTACCGCCGAACCAAGCCAGGAATGCCGCTACCGTCGAGGATTGAGCGGCGAAACCCCGCCCACCTCTCATGCGAGATCCCTTCGCGCCGGCGCCAACCCCGTGACCCGCACCGTGCGTGCCCGGCCATGCCCTCCGCGCCGCGGGGCCATGTGCGCCGCCACTGCCGGGAAATGGGGCAGTGCAGCCGCCCGCGGCCCGCCTCCGAGCACAAACGAAAAGAAACTGAAGCAGAAACCGACCGCGAAACAGATCAAGTAAAAATCCGCCCAGCTTGCGGAATGATTCATCGGATTCTCCTCCTTTCTTCAGCCGCCGCTCTGACGGTCGCGGTGAACATCTGCGCGAATGATTTCTGCCTGCCATCAACTCTGGCCGCAACGCCTCCAACAGGCGCTCGGCCAACCCCGGCGTGTCGAGAATCGCGCCCAGCAACAACAGGCAGCGCCGGGTGTCTTTTTCGCGCGCGGCTTTGATCAGTACCTCGCTCACCTCCGGGTCGCTGACAAACCTCTCCGAGCCCTGCAACAGCCAGACGTCAAGCTGACCTTCGGTCGTGCGCAAATCCGAGGTCAATTCCGTGTGGTAACCCTCGGGATCATCCACCAGAAAGCCGGGATGCACCTTGAAAAACTTCGCCAGCAGAGCGCGCGACGATTGAGTCATGTGCGGACGCGCCCCGTTTTCGATCTGCGACAAATACGACTGGCTGATGCTCTTGCGCAGCTCCTGTCGCACCGCCTTCACGATCTCCTGTTGCGTCATCGGACGACCCAGCCCCCGCAACGAGCCTTCCACCTCGCGCAGGTAACGGATTTTCTCTCCCAGCTTCATATTACAGATCGCAATATTTATATTGCAATATGCGATGTTTGTCAAGAACTGGATTTGCCCTGTTTTCAAAGGGATGTACGGCGTTAGAGTCCGGCTTCGATGCGGGAGCGCGGATCGAGATAGTCGCGCAGCGCGTCGCCGATAAAATTGAACGACAGCACCGCCAGCATCACCGCCAGCGCGGGAAAGAGCACGAGGTGCGGCGCATCGAACAGATGCGCCCGGCCATCGTTGAGCATCGTTCCCCAACTGGCCGTCGGCGGCGGCACACCGAGTCCTAAGAAGCTCATGGTGGCTTCGGCGAGAATGGCTCCAGCCATGCCGATCGCGGCCTGCACGATCACCGGCTGAATAATGTTAGGCAGAATGTGGCGAACGATGATGCGCAGGTCGCTGGCCCCAAGCGCGCGCGCGGCTTCGACGAATTCACGTTCGCGCGCCGCCAGCACTTGTCCGCGCACCAGGCGCGCGTAGCCGACCCATCCCCCCAGCGAGAGCGCGAGCACAAGATTGAAGATGCCGGGGCCGCGGAAGGCAACGAAGGCAATCGCCAAAAGAATTCCAGGGAACGAGAGGAACGCGTTCATCAGGATGACGTTGACGAAGCGGTCGATGCCTCCGCCATAGTAGCCGGCGATGGAGCCGATGATGAGGCCAAGCGCGAGCGACGCGGCGACGACCGAGCTACCTACTAGCATCGAAATGCGCGCGCCGTAGATGATGCGCGAAAGGATGTCGCGGCCGAGTTCGTCGGTGCCGAACCAGTGCGCGTGAGATGGAGTGTCGAGCCGCGCGGGAAGATTGATGGCGGCAGGATCCTGAGGCGCGATCCAGGGAGCGAAGAGAGCGAAGATCACGAACACAATCACCAACACCACGCCCGCGGCGGCCAGTGGGTTGCGCCTGGCATTTCCAGCAGCCCAGCGGCGGAACGAGATCGCAGTTGTGGACATTGTGAATCGGTACGCGCCATCTTAGGTGCTGCAGCGCCTTGCTGGCAAACCGCTTTAATGTTCCAACTGGAACATTTCACTTTGCAGAAAATTTTCGGCGCAAGTTGTTGATTCCGCGTACGGGCTTTTCGGCGAATCAATGGATTCAAGGGGTTAGGCTGTGGAAGAAATGTCCACTTTCGAGGACGTTGAATGCCTGTGAAAGTAGACTTGACAGGCTGGACCTCTCGTGTTCGACGAAACCAAACGTCAACGGCTTAACCACGGAGGTCACGGGGTTTCACAGGGTAAAGCCGCATCGTGCATCTTGATCACCGGTCGGGACGGTAGCATAATCCCAGTCTGATGTGGTCGGCCTTTGACCCGGACTCTTATTGTTTGAGCGACGGCCGATCGCGTGAGATCCGATGAGTCTCGCTCATAGCGGCTTCGATTTTACAAAAACTCGCCAACCCATCCGCTGACTGTCGAGCTAGGATTGTCCGGCGCCGCGAAACAGTGCCGCAACGTCCTCCGGCAGAGCCTCATCGAGTTTGCGGGCCAGCCATTCCTGTAGTTCCTGCTTTTGCGGTGCAGGCAGAGCTTGAAATTGCAGCCCAACCAGACCGCCTTCGCCACACCAGACCACTGTGGTTTCGGCGAATAACTGGTTGGAGTGGCCGGGCAGGCTGAAGCGCACCATGGCGGAAGAATCAGGATCCAGAGCGGTCGGAGCCTTGATGGCGAGGCCGCCTTCGCTGATATTCACAGTTTGGCAGATGAGGTCCTCGGGCTGCTGCGCCCGGACAAAGGCGGGAATCACGACGGGGCAGCGGAAGTAGCGCCGCCGCTCGCGCACCACCATACCGAATGCGGCGCGCAGGGTTTGACTGATCGCGGCCGCCGAAAGCGGTCTTTGCAGCACGAAGGTCGAGTCTGGCCGGGGTGAGCCTTGGGACTCGTTGCCGGAGGTAATGGCAAAACTCACGGCCGTCCGGTTGCCGCGCGACAGCCGGACCTGCTTCAGGACTAACGCGGCTTCATCCCCCAGACGTAGATCCACGATTACGGCCTCAAACTTCTGCTTATCCAACAGTCGGGCCGCGACCGCACCCTTCCTCGCAGATCTCAGGGAGTATGGCCAGCGGAAGCATCGCTTCGAGGATCAGTTGGCGAGTGGGTGCGTCTTTGCAGAACACCAACGCGGTCCCGGCGGCTTTTGACTTTCGAATGTTCTGCGTCATTCGCGCCCCCTGGGTCCGGGACCTGTATTCGGTCTGGGGATTTGAGGAATTTCTGGGTAACCCGCTCCGCGACATGTGCAGGAGCGCCACCAGCAAGCGCTCCGCCAGCGGAACTAAATAAGGCAAGTCCTAGAACCAGCAGATAATTCACGGTCGATGCTCCCCATGTGGCCGCGGGGAACTCATGGCTAGCGGCCACTGCCAGTCCAGACTGATCGCGAGCGGGGCTTGGTGTCAATCGAATTGGCGATAAGGAATAACTAAAGTTACTAAGTTATTCACTGTAGTTAGTAAGTCAAATTGTTAGTAAATGGAAGTGAATGTTGGAGCGGCCCCGCTAATTCTGCGATCCCGCGTGAAGTTTGTTGCCAGTCAGGAAAAGAGGGGAAGCGCCGAAATTTCGGCACCTGCCGACGCTTCGGCACTACTAACAGCTATAAATCATTGAAAACGTTGAGTCGGGTTTCCCGTCTCACGGGAAACGGGCACGAAGCGGGGATTTAACCCCGCCGAACCGAAACTCACATTGGGCAGCGAACTGTTGTTTACTCTTGTGCTATGAGCACTTTAGCTGTTGACCTTACTCCCGGGAAATGAGGTATGCTCAGGGGCAAGCTGTTCCCCCATATAAGGGAGGTGAATGGCTGATCTAGATGCGGTTCTAGAGCAGTTGCAGAAAGAACGTAAACGTGCGGTGGGCGAGCTTAGACAGTTGGAGAAAGTGATTTCGGAACTCAGCAAGGTGACGACAAAAGGTTTACAGGCCTCCTATAGTTCCGGCAAACGCTTGAAACGCCAATTGTCGGCGGCAGCCCGAGAGCGTATCGCGGCAGCGCAAAGAGCGCGCTGGGCGAAGGTGCGCGCGCAGTCCAAACAAGCGTCCTAAGCTTCAACTAAGCCGGCGCGGTAGGCGGGAAGGATGTGGAGCTTCCCGCCGCCTGCACTGGCTTTTTTTGACTAAATTGCGATTGGGAACAAACTTCAGTCGGCGGCGACGATGTGGTTCGTGGCCGTCTTCGGGCTGGGCGTGGCGGGGCGCGCGGTTGGAGGGCAGGCCGGCGTCGCGGATCTTGTAGAGCAGAGGCGCGGTAGCTGATGTTCAGGGCGCGGGCTGCGCTCTTGCGGTTCCAGTGATGGTGCTGCAGAACTTTGAGGATGATCTTGCGCTCCAGTTCGCGAACCGCCTGGCGCGTGATTTTCTTCAGCGAGATCGGCCCTTCGACGGAAATGTCGGCGGTGAAGAAAGTCCGGTTCATGCGGGTGCAGATCGCCGGAGATGGATTCTTCGGTACCCAGAATCACGTAGCGCTTCATCAGATTTTCCAACTCGCGGACGTTACCCGGCCAGTGGTATTTCTTCAGCAGGTTCATCAACTCCGCAGAAGGCGGGACGGCGCGCGCGTTGAATTTCCGGTTGTAGTACTCGAGAAAGTAGCCGATCAGTTGCGGAATGTCGGAGGCACGCTCGCGCAGCGGCGGCATATAGAGATTCACGACATTGATACGATAGAACAAGTCGGCGCGGAAGGTGCCGGCGGCAATTTCCTCTTCGAGTTTCCGATTGGTGGCGCAGACCACGCGGACTTCCACTTTCTTGTCTTCCTGGGCGCCGATGCGGCAGAACTGGCCATCCTGCAGAAGTTGCAGAAGCTTCGACTGCAAGGCCATGTCGAGTTCGGAAATTTCATCCAGAAATAGCGTGCCGCGATGCGCCATCTCGACGCGGCCGGGCTTGGTACCATAAGCGCCGGTGAAGGCTCCCTTTTCGTAGCCAAACAGTTCGCTTTCGAGCAGCGTGCCGGGAATCGCCGGACAATTCACCTTGACCCACGGGCCGGTTCTTCCAGGGCGAAGCGGCATGGATCATGCGCGCAATGATGTCTTTGCCCGTGCCGCTCTCCCCATGAATCAGAACGGGAACGTTGGCGCCGGCAATTTTCGCCAGCCGTTCGCGCAGAGCCCGCATGGCTTCGGTGCCTCCGAATATCACCGAATCGGGAGGCATCTCGCCGAGCGGTTGGATCAACGCGCTGACTGGATTCATAGTGCTCATAAGTTGTTCCTGGCTTCCTCAGCCCAGGCTTATGGTCTGATGTGCATCTGGAGAACCAAACACAGGGGGGAGCAAGTACCTAGCTGATCAGCGTAGTCTATCTGATTGATGAAAAGCAACTTACTAAAGATTACGAGAGTCGTGGCAGAGACCGTCGGCAGAGTCGGAAGGCCGTGGTGAAGCGGGGAAGAGCAGTGGGAAAAGATTTTCATAGCGAAGAAACGAGTTTCCGTCGCAGCTTTCGCGGAATTGTGATTGAGAAGTGGCCGGGAGAACTTCAGACCCACCAAGTTGTAGTTCTCGCCATGCTGCATGCGCAGCACCTTGGCCCGCATGTTTCGCACGACGGTTGGCAGCTCGGCCAATGCCGCCAAGGGAGCGCTCGGGATCTCAAGCGATACCTGGCCGCGGAAGGGATGGAGCGCCGGACAGCGACCAGCATTCCCCCCGCGGAGACGTTGATGGCAGTGGCAAACTCCAGGAATTCTTTGTCGGACTCGATTTGGCTCCTGACAAAGACCGGAATAGCCAAAGGCAAGCGCGGCCACCGCCTGCGCTCTTCCGATGGAGTCTTACCGTTCACACGCACCCTTTCCCCCATAAGCTTAACCGGACAATTTAAGCATCTCAGGGGCCAAAGCCTGATTAGGGGGCTAGCGCCAGGAAGAATGCCGACCAAACCATGAGATATCGGCTCAACTCGGGGTGCAGAGCGAGGCTTAAAGCTGGCTAAAGTGGGGACTTTTTCATCGCCTTCGGCGGATACAGGCTTCCGGCTCCCCGAACGCGGGAGTCAACGAATCCTGCACCCTGTGTAGAGTGCAAGGTTTTGCCACACTTGGGTAATCAGCGTGCATTTTTCGTTGACAAGGAAAAGTGGCCTGGCATACGATTTTCGTACAGCATTCTTCTCTGAACCAGTCGAGTGCGCCCTCCCTCTGTGTTAGACCCTCGCAACCTCTTATGGCCACTGTGCAGAAGAACTTGTGTGTTTCCCCGCCGGGTGAAGGGAAAACTGGCACGTCCGCGTCTCCGGCTCCGCAGGAGGGTACATCCACTCCGGCCGATTTGCAGCGAGCTTACTCCGACCTGCAGCAGCGATTCCAGCGCACCACGAACGCTCTTGGCTCGGCGGCACATGATCTGAAGACGCCGCTGGCGATCTTAAATGGGTACGTGGAATTGCTGCAGAGCGAAAAGCTCGGACCGCTGAATGCGCGCCAGCGCGAAGTGCTGACTGACATGCAGTCGAGCGGCAAACGGCTGCAGCAATTCATCCAGGATTTCCTGACCTACAGCGCTCTGGAAACCGGCGGGCTGAAGATGCAGTTCGAGCCGGGCAACATCAACCATTGCCTTTCGGACATGTGCCGCCTGTGGTCGTCGCGTTTTCAGGAAAAAGGCTTGGCGCTATACTTCCTGGCCAACGACAAGTTGCCGGTGTTTCCCTTCGACTCTCCCAAGCTGGAGCGCGTCATCTCCAACCTGCTGGAGAATTCCTTCAAGTTCATTCCGAAGGGCGGAACTGTCTGGTTACACGCCGAACCTTACATGTGGGAGCGCCGTACCGCGGCCCAGCCAGCCTCTGCCGGCGAAAGGCGCCGGCAGGATACTTCGCAACCCAATTCCGTAAAGGTGAGCGTGTCGGATACCGGCCCCGGAATCCCCGCTGAGTTTCATCAGGAAGTGTTCGACGATTTCTTCCGCTTGCCAGGCACCGAGAACCAGGAAGGCATGGGGCTTGGTTTAGCGATTGTCCGCCGTCTGGTGCAAGGCATGGGCGGAAAAATCTGGGTCGAGAGCGATCCCGGCGCGGGCTGCAAATTCTCATTTCTTATCCCCTTCAAACCTTCCCCCAATTCTGCGAGTAAAGGAAAGAATCGATGAAGGAAACCGCCAAGATTCTCCTGGTGGATGACGAACCGGCGATGCTCCGCTATATCCGGACGCTGCTGGAGGTCGACGACTATAAAGTAGAAACCGCCTCGACTGGGGAAGAAGCTCTGCAGCGCGTAGACAAGGGCATGGAGCCGGACCTGGTGCTGCTCGATGTGCTGATGCCGGGGATTGACGGACTGGAAACTCTGGAACAACTGCGCCAGAAGCGGCCCGGAGTAAAGGTGGTAATGCTCTCCTGCGTCAACGATACCAAGAAGGTTGTGCAGGCGATGCGGCTGGGCGCGCATGACTACCTGACCAAACCGTTTCAGAAGGCGGAACTGGATGCGGTGATCGACCAGTGCCTGGGTCAGGGCAAAGAGGTGGTCGGCGGCGAAGCGGAAGACGTCGGCGACGATGTGTTCTTTATCGCGGCGAGTCCGGCTATGCGGAAGATCCGTTCGCAAGCCGCGCTCGTCGCCAAAGTGGATATTCCGGTATTGCTGCTGGGCGAGAGCGGCACCGGCAAGGAAGTGCTGGCGCGGCTGATTCACAAACTCTCGGCGCGCGCCCACCGCACTTTCCTGAAAGTCAATTGCGCGGCCGTGCCCGCCGATCTGCTGGAAAGCGAACTCTTCGGCTACGAGCCGGGAGCATTTACCGGGGCGACGCATGCCAAGCCGGGCAAGTTCGAACTGTGCAATAAAGGCACGATTCTGCTGGACGAAATTGGCGAGATGCCGCCGCAACTGCAGGCCAAGCTGCTGCACGTGTTGCAGGACCAGAGTTTTTCGCGGCTGGGCAGCCGAAGCGTGATCAAGGTGGACGTTCGCATCCTCGCGGCCACCAACATCGACATTCCGCAGGCTTTGGCGGCCAAGCGCCTGCGCGAAGATCTTTATTACCGGCTCAACGCGTTTACTTTACAACTGCCGCCGCTGCGCGAACGCAAGGAAGAAATTCCCGTTCTACTGAAGCATTTCATGACGAGCATGGCCGAACGTTATGCGCGGCCTCAGCTTCCACTTTCGCCCGCACTGTTAGAGGCTTGCCAGGCGCATCCCTGGCCCGGCAACCTGCGAGAGCTGAATAATTTTCTGAAACGCTACTTGATTCTGGGTGACGAGAATCTGGCGGCCGCCGAATTGCATCCGCGCTACGATGGCAACGGCGGGGGCGCGCTCGGCGATTCGGGAACGAAAACCGCGGATGCCGGCGGAGGATTAAAATCGCTGGCACGCAGCGCCAAAGATGAAGCCGAAGGCGAAGCCATCCGGCAAGCGCTCGAGCAGACCAACTGGAACCGCAAACGCGCCGCCGCTCTTCTGCAAATCAGCTACAAAGCGCTGCTCTACAAGATCCGGCAATATGGAATTGCCGAAGCCGGCAAGAGCCACCACAAGCTTTCGGCCGGAGCGTAAGACAGTTTCTAGTTTCCGGTTTCCAGTTGAAGGCGTCTACTCCCAGCACCGGAAACTAGAAACCGGAAACTAAAAACTCCAAACTACGGAATCACCGTCAACACCAGCGGCACACTCACGCTGTACGTGCCTGAGGTTACCGTTACCGTGAGAGGATAGACGCCCGAAGGCGTTCCACTCGCGGGTATAGGCACCGCGCGGCTGCTGCAGGAGGGCTGCAGCAGAACCAGCGCAAAGAATAGCGAAAGCATCAGCAGGCCCAGCAGACGCTTCTTCTTCCCCTTCCCGCTGCCCGCACGCAATCCAAACAGCGCCATCCCTGGAATCATCAACCATAGGGCATAAAGCGAACGGTGCCACCTGGCTGAAGCCGAGGACACGGGTTGAGCCGTCGTGTTGATAAAAAGGGTTGGCGACTGCGGTCCGTTCCCCAAGTTGACCGAGGTGTTGTTGAAAGTGCCGGTTGCGCCTGAGGGAAGAGCGCTGACACTGAGCGAGACATTGGCTGGAAAAACCCCATTCGTAGGATTGATCTGAATCCCAAAACTGGCGATCTGACCTGCGGCCACGGTCTGCGCCGAGGGGGCGATGAACACAGAATAACCGCCCGCGTTGAACGATGCCGTAGCCGTCGGGCTGGTATTCGTATTGTTCGCGCTCGCAACCGTGGCCATTAACGAATACGAGCCCACGCTGTTCGGCGTCACGGTAAAGCTAACCGGTGCGTACCGCACCGGATTGCAACGTCGGGATCTGGCAAACCACCACATTATTGGTCGCCGGACTGCACGTGCCCGTTGTCCCCACGGTTCCCGTGCCCAGCGTCGCTCCCGTCGCTCCCGCCCCGAAAAAAACAGAGCCGGTCACGGTGACATTGTTCGAGGGATCGGGCCCCTCATTGGCAACCGTATAAGTTATCGTGAGCTGGTTACCGGCGCCCGCTATTCCGACCGGGGAAATGACTGGCAATACGCACGTAATGCACAAGTCCGCCGCGCTGCCCAACTTGACCACGAAGGCGTTGCTCGTGGCCCCAGGCACGAGCGTACTCTGCAGCGGATTAAACGTTTTGAAATTTAAGGTGGACGTGGTGTCGCCGACAAAATAGGAGTTGAGGTTGGGATCGACCGCAATGCTGGTGCCGCGATCCACACCATTGCCTCCAAAATAAGTAACGTAGAGTTAACGCCGGTGTTGCCTACAGTCGTGATCGTGTCGATTTGGGCAAAGAACGCGTTTTGCGTGCCGTTCAGCGTGCTCTGGATCGGGCAAGCGGTTGAGACCGGGAAGTTTGTCGAGTTGGTCGCTCCGGTCACTACTGCATCGCCCAGCGCAGTGTTCGACGCATTCAACACCGCAATCGCCAGCCCACTATCGTTCCCCCTCCCACCCAGGTACGAAAAATACATGGAGCGCCTACGTCATTCGGAGCTCCACGTGCTGCTGAAGGCTGGGTTGCTCATCCGCGCCACATAGGCATCGGTGTTCGACGTCGTGGCTGGACATGGTGGCGTCACCCCCGGGATTATTCAGGCAAGTCTCGTAGGAGGCAGAACCGAGCGGAAGGACGAAATCGGGAGAATTAGTCGAACCCGTGAGGTAAATGTTAGCGGCGCCGGAATCGATTGCAATCGCCGTCCCCGTATCGTTAGCGGTGCCCCCAAGGTAGGTCGAGAAAAGCAACTGAGCGGCACCGGTTTGACCGGCGTTGGGATTCAGCTTGGCCAAAAAGGCATCGGTCGGGTAGGGCGTGGTGGTGGGAGCCGCACACTGATTTGAAATGGGCAGGACGGTCGGCGGAACTGTATCCAGGCAGGGCTGATAGGCGTTGAGAATGGGAAAGTCCACGGTTTGACCGCTGTCGCCGTACGCGCCTAAGCCGCTGTTGAAGAAGTTCGTGGTGCCGTTGAAATAAATGTTGCCGATGGGGTCGACTGCGATGCCGCCTCCGGTGGCAACCGCACCGGCCGGCGAGCTCCCGCCGAAGTATGTCGAATACGCAATGCCCGGCGCGCTGGGGATGTTCGTATCCAGCTTGGTGACAAAGAACTGGAGGCTCGATTTCGGCGCCTGTTGATAGGGCACGGGCGAAAGGGTCGCCGGAAAAGCATCCGTCGCACTTGGCGTGTCATTCGAGGTCGTGGTACCGGTAACGAAGACATCTCCATTCAGGTCGATGGCCATCCCGCTAGCCGTGTCGTTGCCGTTGCCGGAAAGATAGGAAGAATAACTGAGAATGGAGCCCGACGGGTTGAGTTCGCTGACGAACACCGACGTGCAGGTGATGGTGGCGCATTGCGAACCCTTAGCTTCCGGTGCGGACTGATAGTAAAGGCCGGCGTGGGGAAAGTCCGTGGAAGTGGTGTTGCCCACAAGGAAGGCATTGCCGCCATTATCCACGCTGATACCCACGCTGCCGTCGGATCCAGTGCCGCCGATGAACGTTTCATACAAAACCGAGGGCGGCTCCGAAGGATTGATCTCGGCCACGAAAATATGGCTGGGGCTGGTCGTAGTGAGCGACAAGGGGCCGATTAAGGTCTGGGTTGTAGTAATGGCATCAGGAAACGTGCTCGCCGGCGAACCCTGCGTCGTGCCCACGATGTAGATGTTGCCATTGCCGTTGACGGAGACCGAAGGCAAGGTTTCCATGCCGCTGCCGCCGAAGTACGTAGAAAAATCGAGCACCGGGTCGATAGTCAATTCGCGGCTGCGGTCGTAATTACCGATTTCGAATCCAACACGATTGCCGGAGCGCAGAACGAAGCCTCCGGCTACTCGCTCTTGCCGGTCTCCCACCCGTTGGTAGAGGTGTGGCGCTTGCAATCGCAAACCGCCTCCGTCTTTATCCTTGCCGGTGAGAATCAGATCGCCGCCGCTCAGCTCCAGTTTGTTGGCTCCGTCAAACTGCAGCTCGGCTTGCGCCGGGTTGGCGCCGGGGGCGATCTGAAAATCGTATTCGAGTCGTCCCTGGTTTCCATAGAAAACCAGATCGATTCCCGGATAGACGCTGTGGTAGCGAACTCCGGCAAACTGCGGAATGCCGGTATGCCACTGGTGCGGGTCGTTCCCCATGATGTAGTTGCTCTTGCCCGGCAATGGATCGGCTCCGGCGGTGGTAGCCCCGGCTTTAGCGCCCACCAGCTTCATGCGCACGAATCGTTCGCTGCGCCCCGCCGGCGAGTGCGCTGTCTGCATGGCAAGCATTGCACCAGCGGCGTCGAGGAAGAGGTCATATCCCGCGCCCCGCGCGAGAAATCTCACCCGAGCATCGGCCTGGCCCCGGTTCGGTTCGAAGATCAGCGGCAATTGCCCCAGAATGGCGCGCGCGTCCAAATTCGAATGCTGCGGCTTCGAATGCAGCCATGGCAGAGAAGACGCGACAGAGCCTTGCATCGAAGACATTGGAAGCCGAGCCGCACCCTGTTCGGCAGAGTGCTGGAAACCCGATCCCAGCAACGCAGAACCAGCCAACAGCAAGGCCGCCATCGCTGCCAGCACACGCGGCCACAGCCCGCCGCTTCCCGAGTCTTTCTCTGAACTTTTTGCGGAACTATTCCCTGAACTATTTCCCGCAATTCTTTCCGATCTTCTTCCCAACCAGGGGCCATTCCACATCACGCTTTTCCTCCGATTCACACACTCATTTGGAAAGAGTAGAAACGGCGCGCGAGTCAGTACTTACCCCGCGCCGGCGAAACCGCCCGATGCTGACGTGTCACTAGAAAACTGGCGGAAAACAATTAACTACTTAAACATCTGCCCGATAGCAAGTCAAGCGAGGCTCCGAGTCGGTAGTGGTGCGCTTTGATTGTCATTCCGAACAAGCGTTCTTTGCGCAGTGAGGAATCTGGGCGAGCCGCGCGACGGGTCGCGTTCTTCGCGACCCATCAATCGCGCGTTTGGCTCGCTTCCTTATCGAACTGGCCACTACCTCCGAGTCACGCGCTCCCGAGGTTGTCAGATGCGTCGGGAGCAGCGGAAAGATGCCGAAGCGTGGCACGAAAGTGGGATGAAGAGAATTGCAAGCAGCATTTACTCCCTCAATTCCCAGAGTCTTTTTTACTCTTGCAAAGCGCCGGTAAATCTATACATTGGATAGTAGATCAGGGCCTTGCTGTGGGGCGCGGGACCCTGAGCCTCCCAGCCTTAGTGTGATTCCGTGCGGCCGTGAATCGTCTTCGTCGAGAAGAATGCTTTCAGAACATAAACTCGGGATGCAACCGGAGTCTCAAGAACGGCGGATGATGCGGCGCTTTGATATGCGCCTTCCGGCGGTTGTTCGTTTCAATCAAGATCGGCCGATTCAAGATCGAGACAACGAATTCCACACGGAAACTCAGAACGTGAGCGCCCGCGGAGTTTTTTTTTACCTCGACCGGCCCATCCCGGCGGGAACCCCCTGTGAAGTCACCCTCACCTTTCCGCCCCACATCACGCTTACGGACGCGGTCCGCGTGCGCTTCACCGCACGCGTGATCCGCGTGGAATCTCCCCTGCCCTCGTCGCGCGTCGGCACCGCCGCCATGATCGAGGACTACGAATTTCTCCGCTCCGGCGGCAATACCGATTTATTCAGCGCGCTGGAACGGGAAGCGGAAAACTAGCGCGGCCTCCGGCTCCCGGACTCGTTCTTCACCATTCCCCAAACTAGTTCTACTTACCGGAAGCCGGAAGCCGAGAGCCGGGAGCCAGATCCTTCATCTGCTGTCGCAGCCGGTTATAGCGGCGCACCAGGCTGCCGATATACAGAGAGTGAATCAGCCATGTGGCAATGTAAGCGGCGTAGAGAAATCTGACTGAGTTCATAGCGGCATTCCCCGCAGCGATTCCTGGCTTTCCGCCTCTTCCACTTCAAGCTGCAGGCGCTGCAGCCGGTATCGCCACCAGCACAGCATCGCCCCAAAACAAGAAAAAGACAAAAGGTTGAGCAGGAAAGCGTGCAGCATGCGCGGATCAAGGGAGCCCCCGCCGCCGATCACCGGCTGCGGATGCTGGGTCCGGAAAAACCAGATCGAGAAGTAAACCAGCGGCACATCCAGCGCTCCAAAGATGGCCAGAACCGCAGCCAGCTTCGGCGTCTGCGAACTGTCAGAGAAGCGCCGCAAAACGAGATAGCTTACATAAATCAGCCACAGCACCAGAGTCGTAGTGAGGCGCACATCCCAAGTCCACCAGATGCCCCACACAGGCCGCGCCCAGATTGGCCCTGTGACCAGAACAACCGTGCAAAACACCACCCCCACTTCGGCAGCGGCCACCGCCAGTGCGTCGGCCCAAACATCTTTCCGGAACAAATAAACCAGGGAGGCGATCAGGTTGGTAAAGAACAAGCAGAAAGCGGTCCATGCCGAGGGCACATGGTAGTAAAAGATGCGTTGCACGTCGCCCATGGTCCGCTCCGTTGGAGCAATCACCAGGGCCTGGTAGGTGGTATAGGCCAGTAGCAACGCCGTTAGAACCGCGAGAATAGGAAATGCCCGTTTCATTCTGCTTGCAATACGGTTTCAAATAAAGCCAGACAAGCAGTAGTAAACACCACGTCGTAGGTGAGAAGCAACACGATCCAAAAACGGGCGGAGCCATCGCCGGCCAGAATGATGCGCGTAGCCTCCACCATTGCTTGCACGGCTGGGATCGAGATGGGAAACAGCAGCAGCGGCAGCATGATTTCGCGGCTGCGCGTGCGCAACGACATGGCCGCGAAAAACGTCCCATTCACCACCAGCGCCCAGGTTCCCAGCAGCGCCACCGGAATCAGCTGCCACGACGGACCGAGCGCGCGCAAGTTATAGAAGACGATGAACAGCGGTCCCATCAACCCTTCCAGCAGACTGACCAAAATAAAGTTGCCCAGTGCCTTCGCCAGGAACAATGCGTTCGGCTGCGCGGGAGAAACGCGATAGGCGTCGAGCACCTGATTACGGAGCTCGCGAGCCCAGGTCTGGTTCAAGGCGACAACTGCCGCGAACAGGAACGCGACCCATATTAACCCTCCCGCGATTTCCCGCGACTCCTCGGCGTTCGGATCGAATGAGAAACTGAAGATCACCACCACCAGCAGAGAAAAAAACAGCATGGCGTTGAGCGCATCTTTCGAGCGCCACTCCAGGCGGATATCTTTCGTCAGCGTCGCAAATGTGATGGAGCGGAGCGAACTCATGCTTCCCCCGCTGGCGAAATCGTCGACCCGCGGTCCGATGTCCGATCCGAGGTCCGGTCCGATGTCCGGTCAACGATCTGCCCGGCCCGCATCCACACAAATTCGTCCGCTACGCCGTCCAGAAGCGAGGCCTGATGCGTGACCACAAAAATAGTTTTGCCGGCGTCGCGCATGCCCTTGAGCAAACCCACCATCTCCCGCGCCGAGTGTACATCCACGTTGGAGAAGGGCTCGTCCAGCAGCAAAATTCTGGGATCGTGCAGAATAGCCCGCGCCAGCGACATCCGCTGTCGCATGCCTTGCGAATACTTTCCCACGGGCCGCGACAATTGGGGATCAAGCCCCACTGCGCGAATCACCTGCTCACAGCGCCCGTCGCCGGCGATATCGTACAGGCGCGCGAAGTAGCGCAGATTCTCCATCCCGCTCATTTCGTCGTATAGCAGCGACGGATGCGCCATGTAGCCGATATCGCGGCAGGCCTCGTGCGGAGTCTTGCCCAGGATAGAAATCGCGCCGTGTGTGGGATGAGCCAATCCAGCCAGCGCCCGCAGCAGAGTCGTCTTCCCGGCTCCGTTATCGCCGAGAATCACGTGGAACTTGCCCGCCTCAAACTCCGCAGTCACGCCCCGCAGGGCGGCGAAGCGGCCGAACTGCTTGATCAGTCCGCCAATGGAAATGAGCGCAAGGCCATGCGAGATTTTCGCGTCGGTCACGGGTAGCGGATGAGACTAGCAGGATAGCCGATTTCGCCGCAATAGCGGCCCGGCATCTTCCGAGCGGCCGTCCCGAGCAAGAATACCGCCGCATCTTCGGACATCGTCCAAATAAAAAAAGGCCGGGAATCTGAATCCGATTCCCGGCGCCAAAGTTTCACGTTTCGTAATTTTCTAGCCCAGACTCGACTACGGTTTGGGCTTGCCCGCGACCTTCCCCCGCATCGCCGCACCTGGAATACTGCACGAGGCCGTGCTCGAAGTGATTTGGAACGGCACGGCATAGTAGGTGCCTGAGGTACTGTTCCCAGTCGTGCCTGAGTCGGTAAGGTAACCGGCGCATGCGCTTCCCACGATCGTGTTTGCCGATGCGATGTTGTTGTTGCCGGCTCCGTAAGAGGCATCAAGATGCACGCCGGACTGGGCCGTATCGTAAATGGTATTGCTCGTGACTGTGTTTCTGTTGGTGCCAATGTCGATGGCATCGAAGGACGAGGTGCCATAGATCTTATTGCTGGAGATGGTGGCGCCATCACCGTAAGTGCCTGGCGTATCCGTCACCACTGC
Organism: uncultured Acidobacteriaceae bacterium; assembly: GCA_963702775.1. Taxonomy (GTDB): domain Bacteria; phylum Acidobacteriota; class Terriglobia; order Terriglobales; family Acidobacteriaceae; genus Sulfotelmatobacter. Next base: position 502,682 of record CAVPDX010000004.1, on the reverse strand, counting down.
GATCGATTCCTGACTGTTGCCAACGATGTTGCTGGAAACCGTGACCGCAGCATTTCCCGCACTGTAGAGCAAGATGTCGCTAGCGGTGGCGACCGACGTATCGAAGTAGACATTGTTGATCACGGTATTGCTCTTGATCGTTCCAGTTGCTCCATTAAAGGCGATCTCGATGCCGTTCTGCGCCGCCACCGCAGCTAGACCGGAGCCCTGAACGTAGTTTGAGGTAGCAGTGAGCACGGCCCCTTCGTAGCGCGCCACGATCCCGTTCTTGTTGTAGTTTTGGACGGCAGAATTCTCCACGGTCAGAACGGCGCTGTTTGAATTCGTCGTCTCCACCATGATTCCCTGCCCCGATTGGTCACCGTTTAGCGTGCCACCAGGTATTTGGTTTTGCGCTACAACGTGGTTCACGGTTCCCGATGCATCCTGAAACAGAATGCCGCGAATATCGCCGGCAGTATAGTTGTTGCCCGTGCCGTCGACGGTTAAATCACTGATGCTGACCGGACCGACTGTGTTCTGGACCAGGATCTGCGCCGCCACCGCTCCCCGAGCATCCGTCGTGTTCTGAGTCAGACCCGCTGCTGGAGGATAAATCACTACTCCATTGGTGTTACCCGACACGACGCCTTCCAGCGTGAGCTTCTCCGTGATCGCGGGTAGCTGTTCGTAGTAGGTGCCGGGGCAGACTTTGACGGTTGACCCCGGAGAGGTTGCGACCGCATTGATCGCGGCGGTTATCGAGGCAAATCGGACCCCTGGCATACAGGTGCCGACGATTACCGTCGAGGCGGAGGCTTGTCCGCCGAGTGCAGCCAGCATGGTGAACGCGAGAGCACACGAACCGAGAAGCGACGGGACTCTGGGAGTCCTGCCCGCAAAGAAATTCATAGATATTCTCCTAAATGGAAGATTGGACGTGCTAGTGCCCTGGGGAAGTACGACGGGACGGAGGCTAACCCCCGGCAGTCGGCGAGTCAACCCCCGTTTGGGGTATATCCAGTCAACGCGCGCGCGCCCCCCATTTAGGGTATAAATGCGCGGTTAAGATTACGCTTTTCCACTTCCGGAGGATTGCATGCTGTTGGGCGCGCCCGGTTGCTGGGGCGCATACTTCGAGGCGCATTTCGCCTGTAGCGCCTTGGCGTGAAAAACCCCGTCCCGGCCAAAGCTGCCGTCGGCGAGGGCTTGAGAGTCGTCCTTGAAAGTGTCGGGAGGCGCTTCCGTTCCCGTGTAGTCCACTGAGAGCAACTGATCCTGCTCCATCAACACAAACTGCACGTGCGTTCCGGTGCGTTTGATCGAGCCGGGCTGCACATTCCCCGCAACTCGCAGACGCTTGGTATAAGCGCCATTGCCCATCTTGTGCAGCTCGCTGATGGTGACGTAGTAGCTCTTGCTATCCTGCACGCCGGTGTAAGCGAGGTAACCGAGCAGCAAAAGAATCACCACCGTCGCTGCGCCGAACTTCAGATAAGTTTTGCCCTGACTCGACATAATCAACCCACAGGAGCAACCTGCCCCACCCAAGACTCTACGCGTTCGCGCCATCGGAATCAAGATTCCCAAGAGCGCGCGCGTCCATCCCTGTCCTGCGCTCTTTCGCCCAGGTTTCGCTTCTCTTGCGAAACCTGGGAATTCCGGCACAGGCCGTTACCTAGAAGTCGCTCTCTCAGAAAACGGGAGAGTCTTCAGTCGAAGCTCTTCGGAGCGAATAAAGTCGATAAGCTTCGACCTGGCTACAACGAAGCGCCTGCTCTCGCGTTTCAGTAGGCCCATGCGCCCGAATTTCTTGAGTTGTGTCGTCACCGTTTCCCGGCTGGTCCCAATCAAGTTGGCTAAATCCTCGTGGGTCAAATGGACATTGATTAACGTACCCGCAGGAACCTCCTGTCCGTATTTTTCGCTTAGCTGCAGCAGCACTCTAGCCAGCCGGTGATAGGACCAGGTATGGCTGAATTCGGCTAGTCCCCTCTCCACTGTGGCCAATCGCTTCGAAAGCAGCCGAATAAAGTTCAGGGCGACCGTGGGAATAGAGGACAAGAGTTCCACACAAGACTCTTGGGAAATTATGGTCACCAGGGAATCCTCGGCGGCAATGGCCGTGAAGGCTCTCTTCTCCTCAGAGAGAAAAAGTTCGCCGAAGACCTCGTCGGGCTTGAGAATGTGCAGAATGGTTTCTCGGCCCTGGTCCGAGAGCGAGATCAACCTCACCATTCCTTTTTTCAGGACGTAAAGGGAGTCGCTAGATTCGCCTTCCTGGAATATCGTTGCGCCCCGGGGAAACCACTTCTCTGTGCAGAGGCTCGTGATCTTTCGCGCATCCCGCTGCGCGACGCCCTGAAACAGGTCCAGAGCGGTAACGTAACCTGGCCAAACGTTCTTCGCAATGACCGGCACTCAACGAGGATGCTAGCACCGGTCCGATGCTAGTTCAACGCCCAGACCTACCCCTGAACCAGCACCCTTAGATCTCAGGATATGACATCATCCAGCGAGGGGCACACTAGCTCTCGGTAACATCTATCACCTGGACGATCAACATGAATAGGGCTGTTGCGCCAACCAAGAATCCCATCATTTTTATTTCTAATGACAGTGAGGGCATTGTCGCTACGAAGGTCAACTCGCTCCCAATCACGCTTACAAAGAACACACAGAAGATGATGGTTGCAACCGTGCTCAAACCTTTCTTCAGCTTCTGTAAGGCGGAGCCGGGAGACTCGGGGACGGGAACGGCACTACAGAGCGATTCTTTCTCGTGGTTCCCCATGGCAAGGTCCCTCTGTCTGAACTTTACGTTAGGTCCAATGCCAGTTCTGTGAGAGGTTTCACAATGCCCAAAATCGTTAAGCCGATACTGTGTAAGCGCGGCCTCGGGAACTCGGTTCGGAGAGTGATCTTCCCCCGAGATTTGTGAAAGGTTTCACAGATATTTGTTAGAGTTTTCACACACAATGTCTTCGACCAGCCTTACAAAATGCGGAGCGCGACCTGCGGCAAATCCTCGTCCTCGTAGAATCGCAGGTTCGCGTGCGAAAAGCACATCGGTCTTCGGGAAACACGATGAGTGAAGCCACGGTAGGCCGATCTTATTCGGATCACTGTCAGGAGTTCGTCAACGGGTGGAAGGACCGTGCCTGCGGAGCGGGCCGGGAAGCTCTCACCGACATTCTCGTCAAGGCTTTCAAGGAAGCTTCGACCGTTCAAGTTGGAAACTTGCGAGCCAAACACTCAGCCGGTTCGCCCCTGGAGAACTCCAGCTTGCGGGATCTGATCTCCGGTTCGATTGACGATGGTCTGCCTTTGCTTTTCATCTTCTCCGACCACTCGGCGCTGGAGGTAATGCGGGACGACACCGGTCTGCACATCAGCTCGCAGACCCTCAGCGGCGAAGCAGAAACTTCTCTTAGGCGTCGCGCAGACCGTAGTTCTCTTCTGGATGTTTAGGCTCATTGGTAAGAAGGTCTTTTAGGTGGCTTTCGCGTTCTTTGCGAAAGGGTGGGACTGCGGAAGGGTAATTCGGAACAGGCGGGAGGTTCCCCTCTTTATTTTGCGGCTATTCAGCAAGCGAAGAAGCGTCAACCTCTCGCCGCCTTCTTCGGCCTGCCGCCCATCTGCCCGTTGGCTCTTGCCGCCGCTCGCTTGGCTGCGGTTCTCGATTTGCCGCCGGCTTGGCCCAGTCTCGACGCCATCCATCGCCTTGACCCAAGAAATCCCTCCAACAGGCCGGGCAGATAAAGGTCCGCATCCAGCTTGGGAAAGTGAATACCCAGGCCCGAAGGGCTGATCTCGATTTCGTCCAACTGCGACGGCTTGGCGTTCTCCAATCCCTGCGCATCGCGCGGCGAAAAACTCACGTCTAGTCCCGAGCTGAGACGGATCACAACACGCCCGCTAGCCCGGTCATAGCGCGCCGCAATCATTTTGGGAACCGACGCCCGCACTCGCTCTCCACGACGATCTGCCATCTCGAACTTGTCATATCCTGCCATGTATGTTCTCCCATGCTGCGCACAGCGCTCCCAAATCACCGGTCAGAACCCGCTCTATATGGGCAATTTCGCGCCGCGAGAAGCCGTAGTTCTCGCGAATCTCGGGTAGTCCAGCCGGACAGTGTAAGTTGAATACGGCCTCACACCCTCGTCCGATCACATGCACGTGAGCCGGCCGATGGTCGTTCGGATAAATCACCGCGCGCAGTCCGTCGAATCGCAGAACGGTCGGCACATCGAAATCTTACCACAATCCTAAGCGTTTGGGTTATTGCAATGGCGCATGACGGAACGTGAACCATGCTTCAAGAATTTTCCACAGCCCCCGTGTGACATCTAACCTTGCGCCCCACCCAAAATCAGTCCATCATCGTGCAGGCAACTGGAATATCGATTTAGAAAAATGCGGCCCACAAGTCCTTTAAGCACAAGATTTTACCCGTAAGTGATTGTGCCCCATAGATTACTTCGCAATTTCCCGCTAAGCCGATGATTGCAGTGGACCGGGGGGAGGGGGGTATACCCCAAAATCGAGGAATTCCCGTTTCAGGCACATCATTCAGACAACAATATTTACACTATGAAATGCACAGTCACTTTCCGCGCGCACGACGCGAGAAAAAGGAGCGCCACGAAGGAAAGAGAACTGAGAACTGAGAACTGAGAACTGAGAACTGAGAACTGAGAACTGAGAACTGAGAACTGAGAACTGAGAACTGAGAACTGAGAACTGAGAACTGAGAACTGAGAACTGAGAACTGAGAACTGAGAACTGAGAACTGAGAACTGAGAAACTGAGAACTGACCCATGATCCATCCTTGGCACGACGTCACGCCCGGCGACAAACTCCCGCAGGAATTCGATTGCGTGATCGAGATCCCCTTCGGATCGAGCGTGAAGTACGAGCTGGATAAAGCCAGCGGCCTGATTAAGCTCGACCGCGTCCTCTACTCGGCCGTCTACTATCCGGCGAACTATGGGTTCATTCCGCAGACGCTGGCAGAAGACGATGATCCGCTCGACGTGCTTGTGCTCTGCCAGGAAACCGTGGTTCCGCTCACCATCATTCACGCCCGGACAATCGGCCTGATGACCATGCTCGACGCCGGCAAGCAGGATCATAAGATTATTGCCGTCGCCACCGAAGATCCCGAGTTCAACTCCTACCACGAGGCCGCGGAAATGCCGCCGCACCGCCTGCTCATGCTGCGGCGCTTTTTTCAGGATTACAAGCAGCTCGAAGGCAAGGCCGTCGAGGTCGACGAGATACGCCCGGCCTGCGAAGCGTATCCCATCATCCTCGATGCGCTGCACCGCTACAGCGAACAACGCCGCAAAGGCTTCAAGACGGCAGAAAAGCACTGACGACGCGCATTCCATTGACTGGCATCGCCGATTTACATTCCTTTGAAGACAAAGCTGATTTCCTTGGTCTCGTTGGCGCCGATCGTAACGGTCTGCGTCGACGTACCCAGCTTCTCGTGCCACGCCTTGATCGTGTAGGTTCCAGGCGGAAGGCTGCTCAAATCGAAGCTGCCATCTTTTCCGGTCACGGCGAAATACGGGTGCTTGAACACCGCGACGTAACCGTGCATCCATGGATGAACGTTGCACTTCACCGGAATTGCAATCTCTTCTCTGGCAAATGATTCATCCAGGCTGGTTCCCGGCGGTTCGGCCTTGTTCCATTCGCGATTGTTCGCGGGCGTGGGATGGATGTTGTGCGATGTGGGATCGTCGTTCACCACGTGCAGCGGCTGATTTGCCCGCATCGCCAAAACGTGCGGCGTGTACATGCAGCCTTTCTGTTCAACCACCACCGGCTGCGTGGGAGCGTCGAAGGTGCGGTCGCCGAGACCTTCCGATACGAATACGATCACATCCTTCAGATCGCCTTTCGAATCGGTCGCCACTTCCTGAGCAAACACGGGTGCGGGATGCTGCTTGGCACAGCTCGGATCAGCCGACATGCTGATCAACTTGGGTTTCGGCACTGTGCCTTCGAATCGCACAACGCCCCTTACGCTAACCGCGCCGGTGGTGTTTGTGGGAGGGCCGCCAGCGTTCACTGCACTAGGGATGGAGACGCAAACCGCCAGGATAAGAGTAAAGGCTGAGATTAACTTCTTTGCTCGCATGACAACGTCACCTCAATTTTGTATTTTCGTTTTGCAAACCTTCATATTCGCTGTATCCACGGCGATAACCAGCCGTGAACATAGAGCGGTCGTGATCGGTGGACCAGCGGCCGATCGCAGGACGCGCGGGCTCGCCGTTCGCGGCAGCCAGCTTGCCCAGGTAAAGGCCGTCGCGAAAAGCGCCGTCGGCGGCAAAGAGCGCTTCCGCCGTTGCGCTTCGATTCAGGGTGCGGGGGCTGATGCCGAGTGTCGCCGTCGCGCTCAGGCCGATCACAATTGCGGCGCAGGTAAAGAATTTCGTCATGTTTTTCTCCTCATCTCAAAAGCGACAGCTAGTCGCGACAGGGCAGTCCCTTGGCTTGACCGCCGCTAGCGCGGTCTGTTCACTGATTTAGTTCGCAGGGGGTTATTCGCTCGAGATGGATCGAGGTTACGCGACAGGCAAACGGGGATTGTCATCGCGTCGTAAATCGCTTGTCATTTCTTCGTCATCTCACTTTCGTGCACAGAGTATCGCCGAGCTTGTTGTTGGATTGGCTGCGGGCCATTTTTCCAAGACGGATACGTGATTTTTTACTTGACTTAATGTACTAATATTGTAGTACACTGAGACACATGGGACGCAATGCCGCAAACGGTCAGGGTTTCCAGCTCAAGCTGGACTTGCGTTCCGGGGTTCCCGTCTACCGCCAGATCATCGATCAGGTCAGGACCGGCGTTGCGGCGGGAACGCTGACGGCCGGCGACCAACTTCCCACCGTGAGGCAGCTTGCGGTCGATCTGGCCATCAATCCAAATACAGTCATGCGGGCATACCGCGAACTCGAACTGGGCGGCATGCTCGAAACTCACCAGGGGACCGGGACATTCATCAGCAACAGGAAAATCACGAAGAACAGCGGAGAACGGGAGCGGCAACTCATTCAGTTAGCCAACGAATTTGCCGCCCGCGCCGGAGCCGCAGGATTCACCGTAGAAGAACTGCTGGATCGTTTGCGCGAGTTAGCGCCTCAGTCGAAGCCAAGGAGATAGAACCATGACGAAAATCGAAATCGGTCAGATCAGCGGAGTGGGCAGATCACTGTTTGTCATCTGTTTGTCGGCCGGCGCGATCGTCACCGCCGCAACCAAGCATCCGGCTGGAATCATTGCCGGCGCCGCTCTCGGAGTTTACCTGCTGTTCGCTATCAAAGTGGTGCGGCAGTGGGAGAAAGTCGCCGTGCTGCGACTGGGCAAATATGTCGGGCTGCGTGGGCCCGGACTCTTCCACATTGTTCCAATCGTCGAGACCCTCAGCCCCTATGTAGACCAGCGGGTACGCGTGGCCAACGTTTCGGCCGAATCGACGCTGACTCGCGACACCGTCCCGGTCAACGTAGATGCCATCGTGTTTTGGATGGTGTGGAATGCGGAGAAATCCATTCTGGAAGTTGAGAATTTCATCGAGGCCATCAACATGAGCGCGCAGACGGCGCTGCGCGAATCGATTGGCCGTCACGAACTGGCGCAGATGATTACCGAGCGCGAAACGCTCGGCCGCGAACTGCAGCGCATTCTCGACGAGAAAACCAATCCCTGGGGCATAACGGTACAGTCGGTGGAGATTCGCGACGTAAGAATTCCGCAGGGGCTGGAAGACGCCATGTCACGCCAGGCTCAGGCCGAGCGTGAGCGGCAGGCGCGAATCATTCTCGGTCAGGCGGAAACGGAAATCTCGAACAGCTTTGTGCAGGCGGCGGCATCCTACGCGGAAAATCCTGTGGCCTTGCATCTGCGCGCCATGAACATGCTCTACGAAGCAATCAAAGAAAGAGGCTCGATGGTGATTGTGCCCTCGTCGGCAGTGGAGACGATGGGTCTGGGCGGAACGCTCGCAACAGCGTCCTTGGGGGCGCCAAGGCCCAGTAATAAATGAATGGAAGCAAATTACACGCCGGAAACGGCGAGAGGAGAAATTCTATGAGTTGGCTTGAAACAAATAGTCTCGTAACACAGAAGAATAGGTTGTGGAGCGTGGCGCTCCTGGCGATTGCAACTACGTTGTCAGCTGCTCCCCGAAGCACCGCGCAAGCGATGCGAAAAGGGATCAGCGTAGAGTTAGCGCCCACCAGCAGCGCGGTGCCCGCGCCAGATGCGGACAAAGCGGGCGCGTTGATCATCACGGTGACCGACGCCGGCAAAATCTATTTCGGAATTGATCCGGTTGCGGCCGGATCGCTGGCGGAGAAGCTCAAGGGTCGCGCGTCCGATCGCGCTCAGAATCTTTATGTCAAGGCGGATGCCAGGGCACCTTATGCATGCGTAGTGAAGGTTTTGGATGCGGCGCGTGCAGCCGGTGTTGCGGGTGTGACTCTACTGACCACCCAACCTAAGACAATCCCGGCGGGAACGGTTGTGCCACCAGAAGGTATTGAAATGGAGTTGACACGACTCACAACCACGAAATGAAAACAGCAGCTCTAGTCGCTCTCGACCCCCGGGAGTGTAGGGTCGCGCCAATAGCGGAGGGACCTATGACCGATGCACAACCGATGCGCGGTAAAGCGGACGGGCATGGGTCCCGCCGGCTAACAGTGATCGTGTCATTGATGGTGGGCTGCGCATTCTTCGCTTTATGGTTCTGGCTGCTGCCGCAGTGGCTCGGTTTCAGCGTGGAGATGGCCGGTGCGGCACGCCGGCGATGGCTGGCCGCGGTCCCGGCGGTGTTGGGATTCGCAGTCGCCCTGCGCTGCGTCTGGGACTTTGGCTGGACGGGGCGCGGCACGCCGGCGCCGATCGCTCCGCCGCAGCGGTTGGTTGTGGTGGGCTTCTACCGGCATGTGCGCAATCCAATGTACCTGGGCTTTGCAGCCGGATGGATTGGGCTGTGGGTGATTTTTGGCCACCCCAACCGGGTAGTGATTGCCGCGGTCGCAGCGGTCGCCCTCGGCGTGCATCTGTTTGTTGTCTTTTACGAAGAACCCACGCTGCGGGGAAAGTTCGGCGCGCAGTACGAAGAGTATCTCCGCAATGTGAGCCGCTGGTGGCCGCGTCTGCGCGGCTGGAATCAGCCGCAATGAGCCGTGCAAAACGTAAACCTTGGCCACGGATCTGCGCGGATCTTCCCGGATAACGAAGAGAAGAACTTGCCTTAGGTTTCGATCTCTAAGAATCGGTGTAATGCGCAGCCGATCTTGATGTGTGTTGGAAAAATTAGAGACCAATATAGTAAAACCGTTTGCTCAGAATCATCGCGGCATAATTCCAACCTGCCAAACATCCCCCAATCTCGCTGAAAAACAAAACCTCCTCATTTGGCGCAACATTTGCAACACGCCGCTGAGTACATCGCGAAGCGCCCAAGCCAACCAGCGACCTCACGCCCCCAAGCTGTCTGCATCCCAGCCGGCCCCCGCGATGACTATCCTGAGGAGGTTCTTGTTTGTCTACACGTTCGCTTGTCCTTCTGCTCCTGATCGCCACCCACGCCGTCGCCCAAAGCCGCATGACCAACCATCTGCCGCTCGATGCGAACAGTGAAATCACAATGCCGAGCGGATTCACCTCCACCGCTCCCGCCAAGCCAACCCCACTTCCCGAGGCGCCTGCTGCCCACAGAGTGATCGACAAGAAGTTCATCGCCGTCATGGGTGCGTTGGGGGGCGCTGAGGCTGTGCGCTTCACCTCGCGCAAGCTGGTGCTCGACAATGAGTTCGCCGCTGGCGCTCCGTGGGTCACCAGCGTTCCTTCGAACACGCATGTGGTCGCCGGGCACGGGGGAATCTATGCGGCCGAAGTGCTGGGGACTTTCGAGCTGAAGAAGCCTCACTCCTGGCTTCCCGGCGACAAGGTCATCCGGAAACTCTGGTGGGCCTATCCCGCAGCCATGGCCGTGATTCATGTCAAAAATGGTTTGGGCAATATCCACACGCAGGACCCTGGGGGTTGTACTTCGATGCAGTGCGCGGAGCAAATGCAATAGTTAGCGCGAGCAACCATGCCATGTCTTTTTTTTAGAAGCTTTCTTTGAACCAAGGAGGAGGTTTCTCCGTATATTTCTTGTCCCTGGCAGAAGTGTGACTGGGTGGCCGGGAATATGTCTGATTGCGGAGGAGGCCAGGGCATGGCTCAGTTGACGCAGTTCCCCCAAAGTATTTCCGCGCCTTCGGAGCGGCGATCGTGGATAGCGACCTCACTCTGGTGGGTACTGTTGCTGTTCTCGGTCGCCGTCGCTGTCTACGGAATAAGTTATTTTCTCGCTACGCCGGAGGATCGCCACTTCGCGCGGTACATCCTCCCGCTGCGGTTGCATATTGCCGGGGGAATGGGGGCATTGCTTGCGGGGCCGTGGCAGTTCTCTAATAAGCTACGCTCACGAGCGCTGAACCTGCATCGCTGGCTGGGGCGCTTTTACCTGCTGGAGGTGGCTCTGGGCTCGATCGCGGGTTTTTTCATGGCTGTGGTCTCTAAACAAGGCCTGCCCACCCATCTCGGCTTCGGCATACTGGCAGTGTTATGGTTCGTCACCGGGCTGCAGGCCTATCGCATGGTGCGCCAAGGCAACATCGAGGAGCACCGCCAGTGGATGATCAGAAATTTTGCGCTCACCCTCGCCGCTGTAACTCTCCGCTTGTACATGCCTGTAATGCTGGGAGTCCTGCACTGGTCGTTTGGTCCCGCATTCATTACCGTTTTATGGCTCTGCTGGATTCCTAATCTGCTGGTCGCGGAGTGGATGGTTCGCCGGCGAGTGCGGCCATTCGAGCAGCAAATCTAAACGGTTGCTCGTCAAGCAAATCGGCGGTACTGTCCTAATCCTGCGTTGAACGCAACTTTAGGACAAGGCCGAATCGGCTCGGCATACCATTCTCCGCGAGCATCCGAGTATAATCGGAACCTGTAGAATCCCCTTGAAAGCGGCGTGATATGACCCCCACGAATAATAACGGCAACGGCAATTCCGGCAATGGCAATAACGCCTACAACGTCCCCAAGCCCCGCGCAGAGTGGCTTGCGCGGCGCAGGCAAGAGAACACGGACGGCAACTTCTCGCAGATGCACTACGCGCGCCAGGGCGTGGTCACCGAGGAGATGAGCTACGTTGCTCACCGCGAGAAAATCGCGGCCGAACTGGTGCGCGACGAAGTGGCGCGCGGCCGCATGATCATTCCCGCCAACATTAATCATCCGGAACTGGAGCCGATGGCGATCGGCGTGGCGTCGCTGTGCAAGATCAACGCCAACATCGGCAACTCCGCGGTCACGTCGGAAGTGAACGAGGAATTGAAAAAGCTGCACACCGCCGTGCATTACGGCGCCGACACGGTGATGGATCTTTCGACGGGCGGCAACATTCACGAAATTCGCGAAGCCATCCTGCGGCACTCGCCGGTTCCAATCGGCACGGTGCCGATTTACGAAGCGATCGCGCGGGTGAAGCGGGTTGAGGACTTGAACGCCGACGTGATGCTGGAAGTGATCGAAGAGCAAGCCGCGCAGGGCGTGGATTACATGACGATTCACGCGGGCGTGCTGATCCAATATCTGCCGATGATTTCGAAGCGCATTACCGGCATCGTGAGCCGCGGCGGCGCCATTCTCGCGCAGTGGATGGCTTACAACCACAAACAGAATTTCCTCTACGAGCGCTTCGACGACATCTGCAAGATTCTCAAGAAGTATGACGTCAGCTTCTCGCTGGGGGACGGCCTGCGTCCCGGCTGCGTGGCCGACGCCAGCGACGACGCGCAGTTCGCCGAACTGAAAACTCTGGGCGAGCTGACGAAGATTGCATGGCAGCACGACGTGCAGGTAATGATCGAAGGCCCCGGCCACGTGTCGATGGACAAGATCAAGGAGCAGGTGGAAAAAGAAGTCGAACTCTGCTACGAAGCGCCGTTCTACACGCTCGGGCCGCTGGTGACCGACATCGCTCCTGGCTACGACCACATCACCTCGGCGATCGGCGCGGCCATGATCGGATGGTACGGCGCGGCGATGCTGTGCTACGTCACGCCCAAAGAGCATTTAGGGTTACCAAATGAAAAAGACGTGAAGGATGGCATTATCGCCTACAAGATTTCGGCGCACGCCGCCGACATCGCCCGCGGACGTCCCGGCGCCCGCGACCGCGATGACGCCTTGAGTTATGCGCGGTATAAGTTCGACTGGGAAAAACAGTTCGCCTTGTCTTTGGATCCTGAGACTGCGCGCTCGATGCACGACGAAACCCTGCCCGACGAGCACTACAAAGAGGCAGCCTTCTGCTCCATGTGCGGCCCGAAATTCTGCTCGATGAATTATTCGTCGAAGGTCGACGAGTACAACAAGCAAGTGCATGGCATCGAGAAGAAGGATTATTCGGAGCTGGTGGAGAAGCTGGTGACGCTGAAGTAGCCGGGCGCGTACGTGACGGGTTTCTGCTCGAAAATAAATTACTCGGCGAGGCGAGCGGTGTGCGCTGGCAGGCCATGCTGTGCCGCTTCCCGTGCAGCGTCCGGCCTGACATTTGTCACGCGTGCGACGCGGAGTGGGCAGATAATGGGGCGGAAGGCGGCAAGACCAAGGCCAGTTTCTAGAAACATTCAGACTCTGCGGCAAAGAAAATCAATCCGGCGCAACAGGCATGCATCTAGCTAGGCATGCCAACCATGACGGAGTTCAGCCTCTCCGAAGTCACCGCAGTTCTTGCCCGCACTCCCGCCGCTCTGGATGCGCTTTTGCGCGGACTGCCGGACAGTTGGGTCCGAGGCAACGAAGGACGCAGTAAAGACGGCAAACAAAGCTGGAGCCCGTTCGACGTCGTGGGCCACCTGATCGTCGGCGAGCGCACCGACTGGATGGCGCGCGCGCGCATCATCCTCGACCACGGCGAAGTGCGACCATTCGATCCCTTTGATCGCTTCGCGCAAGCGAAAGAGAGTCAAGGCAAGTCGCTTGAGCAACTCCTGGATGAGTTCGCCCGCCTGCGCAAAGAAAATCTGGCTGCGCTGCGGGCGCTGAATCTACAGCCGGAAGACCTAGCCCGGCGCGGAATGCATCCCGAGCTAGGGGTTGTAACGCTATCGGAACTGCTGGCGACATGGGCCGTGCACGATCTCACGCATGTGCACCAGATATCGCGCGTGATGGCCCATCAGTATCGCGATGCCGTCGGCCCGTGGAGCGCTTACATGGGCGTGCTGCACTGTAACGGTCACAGCGCGTAGCCAGCGACTTCAGTCCGGTGTCACTCGGCCTCTGATCTCACTTCGAAATGTGCCCAAGATCACTGCGCATTTCCCGCTGCCCACGCATAATTCCCGTGGTAGAAGCCGGCAGTCTTCACCGCCGCTCGACGAAGACATGCCGCAGGAGGAATCCTCTCATGACTCTCGCCGGATTATTGCGCAAGAATGCCTTCCGCAACCCACGGCGGAGCGTCCTGACCGTGCTCAGCATCGCGTTCTCGATTCTGCTGCTTACGCTGATGAGCACGATCTGGCGGACCTTCTATATCGACCAGGGAACGACGCAGTCCACCCAGCGCCTGCTGCTGCGGCACAAGGTTTCGCTGGCGAACTTCTTGCCCAGCGCGTACCGGCAGCAGATTCGCGCCGTCCCCGGCGTGGTGGCGGTCGCTCCCATGACCTGGTTTGGCGGCCTGTACATGAATGACAAGCCAGAAAATGCCTTTGCCCAATTTGCCACCGATCCCGAGGCGGTCTTGCAGGCTTATCCCGAGAATCGTCTCCCTGACGACCAACTCAAAGCCTGGATGCACGACCGTGCCGGCTGCATGATCGACGCCCATCTGGCGCAGAAACACGGCTGGAAGCTGGGCGACCGAGTGGTGATTAGAGGCAGCATCTTTCCCGTCGATCTCGAACTTACGATTCGTGGCATGTACACTGCGGCGGTTCCCTCCGACACGCTCTTCTTTGATGAAAAATATCTGGAGGAGTCGGTCTCCTGGTTCCGGGGACAAACCGGTTTCTACGCCATCATGGTGGACTCGCCCCAAAACGCAACTCGCGTCGCGCAAACCATCGATGATAAGTTTCACAATTCGCCGCATCCCACCAAAACCGAGACTGAGAAAGCCTTCGCTCTCGACTTCGTTGCCACGCTTGGCAATGTGAAAGCGTTTATCCTAGGCATCTGCTCAGCGGTGGCGTTTGCCATCCTGCTGGTCACTGCGACCACCATGGCCATGTCGGTGAGGGAGCGCACCCGCGAAGTCGCCGTGCTGAAGGCGCTTGGGTTCACCCGCAAACTTCTGCTGCAGCTCTTCGTGGGTGAAAGCATGGCGCTCGCGCTACTGGGAGGTTTTCTGGGAGCGCTTGCCGGTGCGGAACTGGTTCGCCTCATGGCTGGCGCTCCACAGATGGTGGGCTTGTTCACGGGCCTGCATGTGACGGCGGCGACGCTGGGAATCTCTCTGCTGGTGGCCGCTCTGGTGGGCTTTCTGAGCGGCGTCATCCCCTCGTATTTGGCGGCGAGCGGGGAGATTGTGAAGGGCCTCCGCCACACTGGATGAAGACAAATTACGAGTCGACTGTCAGCTTGGCGAAGCCCTTGCGAATCACATCCAACGTATCCTCCGCCAGCTGAAGCCCCGGCAGTTCCTCTCGCCTGAACCAGCGTACCTCTGCCGCGTCGCTGGAGGCGGCGATATCTCCCGCAACCCGGCGGCATAAAAAATCAATCAAAACGTAGTGATATTGCACCCGCTCGCCGGGATCGCGCAGAACGCGGTCGTAGACGCCCAGCAGTTCGCCGGGCTCGACGGTGAGTCCGGTTTCCTCGCGAGCCTCACGGATGGCGGCTTCGCGCACCAGTTCGCCAACTTCGAGCACGCCTCCGGGGATCGACCACTCGGCCTGCAGCGGCGGGTGAGCGCGCTTCACCAGGACGACGTGATCGCCTTCGATAATGATGGCGCCGACACCGACCAGCGGCACTTCAGGGAATTCGCGTTTCATCGGTAGCCGGGGCTCTCGGCAGGCCAGGCGCCCGGGATAGTCGTAGCGTCCTCCAACCAGAAATCTATGCTGTCAATTTGGCTTCTTTCAAGCGCACCGCGATTTTATCCGCGAAGGGCTGCGCCAGTTGGCCTACCGAGTTGGCATACTCATTTCCCCAATAGGCTTGACGAATCGTGTCCGTATGTTCAAAGACTCTCTTGCCGGTTTTGGCGTCCGTCAGCCAATAATGGATCTTCGCGGTTTCGCGGCCGGAGCCATAGCCGACCATCATGCGCTCCGCCCTGTTTCCGGCGTGCCATGCAAGCACTTCGCCATCGAGCACATAGACTTTACCAGCCGTGTCTTGCGGCGCTTCGGGGACGACGTCGAACTGAAGCCCATCCTTGACCTTCAACTCAGTTAAGGTTTGCCGTTGCAATTGTTTGAAGTCGTATGGCCACGTCACCCCATTGGCGAGCGTGAATGTGTTGACGACGATCGAGGGTCTCTCGGCTGAAGCCCCATGCGCGATCAAAGGGATAGAGGCCAGGGCCAGCAGAACTGCGATAAGGACAAATTTCCTAGGCATTACGTGGTTCTCCCTCTGACTACTTTTCGTGCAACCACCTGCTCCTTATAACACCAAACTAAGTGCAAAGTCTCAGGGACGCGGCACCGCCAAGCAGGACCTGTGGTTAAATAATGGCGACTATGGCACTAGAAGAATACAACCGCAAACGCAAGTTTGAGTCGACGCCGGAGCCTCCGCCGAAGGTCGAAGCAAAAACAGGGCACCGCTTCGTCGTGCAGAAGCACGATGCCACGCGCTTGCATTACGACTTTCGCCTCGAGATGGAGGGCGTGCTGAAGTCGTGGGCAGTGCCCAAGGGCCCGTCGCTCGACCCGGCGGACAAGCGTCTGGCCATGCAGGTGGAGGATCATCCGGTTTCGTATTTCGATTTTGAGGGGATTATCCCGGAAAACAATTACGGCGCGGGCACCGTGATGGTGTGGGATGTGGGCACGTGGCAGCCGCTTTCTCCGGTCGCGGTGCAGGGAAAATATGTGCCGGGCACCGAGACCGAAGCCACCGCGATGCTGGCTAAAGGCGATTTGAAGTTCCGTCTCGATGGCAAGAAGTTGAAGGGAGACTTCGCGCTCGTCAAGATGAAGGGCCGCCGTCCAGGAAGCAAGGGAACCGAATGGCTGCTGATCAAGAAGCATGACCAGTACGCTGTGGAAGGCTACGACATCGACGAGTATGACTGGTCAGTGCTGAGCAAACGCAGCCTGGCCGAGATCGCCGGAGATGCGGGATCGGCCGAGTGGAGAAGCCGTCCGGCAGGCCGCGGGAAGTTAAAGGCGGCGTGGCTGGCCGATGCCGTGGCCAAACTCGACAAGAAGAAAGCCGCCGCCAGCGGTCAAAAAAAAAAGAAAAAGATAAACCCAGAGAACGCTGAGGAACACCGGGTAAACCGAAGTGAAACTGCCGTTGCCTCAAAGAACTACCCTGTGACCTCCGTGCCCCCGGTGGTAAAGGGTCTTTCTTCGCCGGAGCCCTCTTCAGGGCCAGTGAAGCGCCCCATGCCCACAACAATCCATCCCATGCTGGCGACGCCAGTGGATGAGCCCTTCGACGGCCCCGACTGGCTGTTTGAGATCAAGTGGGATGGCTACCGGGCGATCGCTTTCATTGACCAAGGCAAACTCCGGTTGATCTCGCGCAATCAGAACGAACTCACCCAGCGTTATCCGGAACTCAAAGACTTGCCGAAGTTCGTCACGGCGAAAACTGCAATTCTCGATGGCGAGGTGGTTGCGCTCGACGACCAGGGGCGGGCCTCGTTCAGCCTGATGCAGCAGCGTACGGGATTCCGTCCCGGCGGCCGCCGCGGGGCCATCCGTGCAGATGTACCTGTGCTCTATTACGCATTCGATCTGCTCTATCTTGACGGCTACGATTGGCGGAAAGTCCCACTGGAAGAGCGGAAAAAGAAGCTGGCGGCGCTGCTCGTGACGGGCGACTCCGTCCGTTATTCCGACCATTATGAGAAGCAAGGCAAGGCGCTGTTCGAGATGGCGCGCGCCAAAGGCCTCGAAGGCATTCTGGCCAAAAAGCGCGACAGCATTTACCAGGAGCGCCGCTCCAGCGAGTGGCTGAAGATCAAGATCACGCACCGCCTCGAAGCCGTGATCGGAGGCTACACCGAGCCAGAGGGCAGCCGCGCCCATTTCGGATCGATTGTGCTCGGCCTTTACGACAAACAGGGACGCCTGATTCACGTGGGCCAGGCCGGCAGCGGGTTCGACCAGAAGTCACTCGACGATATTTGGGAGCTGCTGAAGAAACGCCAGACCAAGAAGAACCCGTTCTACGGCGAAGTGGAAGCGCTAAGAAAAGTCTACTGGGTCAAGCCGGACCTGGTAGCCGAGATCGAATACGCGGAGTGGACCGACGGAGCCAGCACAGGAAGCGGCCCCAAGCTGCGAGCCCCGGTGTTCCTGGGTCTGCGCGACGATAAAAATCCAAAAGATTGTGTGCTGGAGCAAGAACTGAGAACCGAAAACTGAGAACTGCTACTTCATCTCTTTCATGGAAAGCAGCGTTCCGTAGTCGTGGCCGCTGGGATCGACTGCGCGGGCGACCACACCAGCAAATGCGTCTCTGAGTTCGGGATATTTCGCCAGCAAAGCTTTCATCACCGCAACGTTGCTCTGATAAGTCTGATTGGTGTTGGAAATGGCGCTTGCCTCATATTTCACGATCAAGTCCAGGTCATCCCCCACGGCTTCAGGAAAAAGCGCGGTCAGTTTGTAGGTTGCGCCGCCGGCGGCAGCTCCAGCGGAAAGATCTGCAGTCTTGCCGTTCCCCGGAAAGTCGGCGGGCTGCAACTTTTGCGCTTGGTCGTTTAAGTCGTCGGAAGCTTTGGTCGCCATGAAGGGCAGGGGCGACACTAGCGAGATCGCCTCAACATAGTAGAGCCACGCGTTGTGCCTCTGCCCCCTGGCCTGAAAGGCCTGCGCGCGCGCCACGAACCATGCGCTGTCATGTCCGGCCAACTGCGCGGGCTTTACATATAGGCTGCCGAGTTTCCAGTCGGAACCCTGTTGCTGCACGATCAAGGAAATCGTACGTGCGCCCCTGGACGACGGGGCGTCCAAGATTACAACCCCATACTTGCCGGGCGGGAGATTATTCAAGTTGAAGACTGCGCTGTCGCGGGTCTGGCCCGTGGCCCCGAAAACACCGCAGAAGAATTCCGCGTGAGGCAGTGCGGCTGTACCCTCCGCTTCCAGCAGAAAAGGTGACCGAGCCGTAGCCTTCGCACCGGCAAGAGCGGGTTGGTTGTCTTTGACACTGGCCGCAATGCCTGAAAAATCGGAGGCCACGCTGGGCATCGCTTCCTGGCGCAGCGAGGCTGTGTCACCCTTTGCGACCAGGTCGAAGTAACGCATGGCGGCACCGATGACGGCGGTGCGCGTGGCTGCGTCCATGTCACTCGAAGTAAGGCAACTCTGCGCCAGAACACGCGAGGCTGCAAACATCAGCAGGATAACGGCGGCGTACCTTGTTAGCTGCATGCTGCGGCACCGAATTATGAATGGCGTCTGGCCAAGTCGCCTCGGCTGGAAGCCTACGTCAAGCATTTTTCTTTTCCTCTTAGAGACGTCGTACGCTGTAGAAGGTTCCGGAACTGCAACAAGTTGCATATGCAATTTCTGGTCCTGAGAATGAAATTCCACCCGCAAGGAAGCAAAGTCAATACATTCTATCGGGTAGGGATGTCCTGGTTTAGCGGCGGCCACTTTGCCAAGAGCGGTGTTAAAATTGCTGTTATACCTCGACCGTCTCCCTGGTAGTGAGTAAAGATCCAAGGTGGAGGGGTTCTCATGAGCGTGAGATTGAAATTTATCGGCCTGGTAGTCGCGGCCGCCCTATGCCTGCCGGCCGTGGGACGGGCTGATACGCATACAACGCCGCATCGTGTACACAAAGCCAAGAAGCAGCAACCACCACCCCTGCCGCCTCCGCTGCCCTCAGGACCGCAAGGCCCCGTGCCCCAGGTTCCGCTCGATGCCATCTCGCCTGTGGCTCCCCAGGTAATTTACAAGGACGGACAACTAACCATTGTCGCCGCCAACTCTACTCTGGGCGACATTCTGCGGGGCGTGCGCAAGCACACCTCAGCCGACATCGAAATCCCGCCCACCGCCAGTGAGCGAGTGGTGACGCGGCTGGGTCCTGGTCCAGCGCGAGAAGTGATGGCCGAACTGCTGAATGGATCGCACTTCAACTACATACTCCTGGGATCTCCGGACGATGCCAACCTGTTGGTGCGGGTCGTGCTCGTGCCCAAGTCGTCCGACGCCGCTCCAGAACCAAAGGCAGGCGAAAAAGCTGGCGCTACTCCGCCACCTGCAATAGCCGATGCTCCAGACGCTCCCGATGCCGACGCCACCGCCGATGACGCGGCGGAGGATGATAGCTCCGATCAGACGCCTGCCGTAGAGGCGGAACAGGCAACTCCCGCTGACCCGCAGGTTAAAACTCCGCAGCAGATGTTGCAAGAGATGCAGCAGCGTCAATTGCAGATGCAGCAGCAGCCCGGACAACCGGGGTTCTATCCCCCGGGCAGGCCCGGTGGTGCGATACTTCCGCCGGGACAACCAGCGCCCCAGCCGGAGCAACAATAGCAGGCGGGTGGAGCAGGTCTTTCATGCCCGCGTCAAGCGGCCGTCTAGAAACCGGGCCTCGCCCTGCGGAAAGTGGGTTTAAGGCTTGTAGCCGGAGCGCTCCAGGCGCGCCTGTGAGCCCGTCTGTAGCGGGCTTCGGGACTTCACAGCCAGCTCAGCACCAGAGCCGTTCACAGCTTTCTGCAGCAGATTCCAGTCGCGCGTAACATCGCTCTCCGATGCCTTCGGCGGATTCCCCCGCCGCAGTTCCGCGCGCAGCCGAGCCTCCAGAAGTTGCGCCGTGAACTGTTCCGGCGCGTCATTGTCATTGCCGTTGTCATTGGCGAAGAGGTTGCTGTTGGCCACGCCGATGCTCACCACCCCTTCTCCCAGTCGAACTTTCATGATCGGCCGCCCCTGCGCGTCGAGATCGGGAGCGGAGTTGCGCAACAGGCGTTTCCATTTTTCCCCGCGCGCGCCATTGCTCTCAGAAGTGGGATCGTCCACATTCATTTCCAGATGATTTAGTTCGCTCTGAAAAGATCGGCGATCCTCGGCCCCGAGAGGCGGTTCGAGATCGCGCTCGGCGTTGAACACCATCGTCTGCCGCGCCGGATCAAAACGTCCCGTGCCCGTTCCCACGTAGACTGCCGCCACGCATCCCGCAAAGATCGGGCTGGCCACCGCGCTGGGAACAATATATTTTTTCGATTTCAGGAAGGATTCGACCACTCCGTGCACCGGCGTGCTGCGCGCCACGCTGCCCGGTACCTGCGGGACCACATAGCGCGTGAACTGCAAGTCGGAGTGACGCCCGCTGAATTTGATCAGCATCTTCGCCATCTGCTTCGGAGTGGTAATGCCGACATCCGCAATCAAGCTGCGGTGCAGCGACTTCGGATAGTAAAAGTTCATCACATCTTTGGCAAAATCCGCGCAGTTGTGGGCGACCAGACTGAAGTGAGAACGATTCGGCGACGAATTGTACTTGCGGATAAAGGCCGCGTCCTGCGCCGACGAAGTTTCGATCTCAAACCCATAGGTCGTGCGGTCGTAAGCCGTGCCCACCAATTCGTACCAGTTTCCCCCCGGAGCTTCTCCGTTGTCTCGATCCGGCGCCACCCCTTCCAGATATTTGCGGCGGTATTGGTCGCGCAGAAAATTCACCATCTTCGGGTCCGCATACAGCGGGATATCTTCTGGCCGCTCGACCGCGTAAAGATAAGGAATCAGCGGGATCGCTACCCAGTCGTAGCCGCCCACCCCGTCGTAGCGGCTGATCACGATTCCCTGTTCTCCGGGAGCGCATGTGCGCAAAATCAGCGGCGTCTCGGCGCATACTCCAGACAAATACACTGCCGCATGTCCCGTGGATGTAAAAAATCCCAGCTTGCCGTAAGGCTCTTCCAGCAGAAGCGTAGCCGAAGTTACGTAAGAAGATGCGCGAGAAGATACGGGAGACGACGCGCCGGCCAAACTGGCGCACGCCCACCCCAGCACCAACAACGTGCATAAAGCGCGCAGTATTCTTCCCAGACCACGCATGGCCATTCCCCAGTAAGAACCCCTGCCAACAAGATTAGTTGCCGAAAGAGACGAATGCGAGTTACGGAAGTAAACGCACAAAGTAAGCAATTCGGGATACAGCACCCACCCGATAGAAAAATAAACAGATATGCGAGTGGTGAAAGAAATGTTAAATCCCCACCGGGCGGGGGGAAGATGAAAAAGCGAATCAACCGAATCTACTTTCTAAATGTAAACTCTTGTCATTCCGCCCAGAGCCGGACCCTGAGTGAAGCCGAAAAGAACCTGCTGTTTCTCGCCATCACCACGAAAGCGGGTGCCCCATCCTTGCCGCGTTTTTTGCGGCAGGATGGGGATTTTGACTTCCAGTCCACGCCGATACGGCACCATCAAACCCTGTCATTCCGGCTGGGAGCCGGACCGCCAGCGGCACCCCATAATTTTGTCACTCCGACCGGAGCCGGACCCTGAGCGAAGCCGAAGGGGACCGCGGAGCGGAGGAACCTGCTGCTTCTCGCCATCACCACGAAGCCGGGTGCTCCATCGTTCCCGCCCGTCACCAACACCAGGACCAATCTCATTCTTGCAAGAACACCGACAAAACAGAATTACCATTGACGGTGCCGGTAGAGACTACGTCCACCTTTCCATCTCCGTTGAAGTCACCAACGCCGAGGATTGGCATTTGCGGCTGGCCCCCCGGAGTTCCTCCGGCAAATTCAAGCGCGCTTTGGAATGTTCCGTCGCCATTTCCGAGGAAGATGTCGACATTTCCAGTACTCGAGAGTCCTACCACATCGAGAATCCCGTCACCGTTGAGGTCTCCGACGAAAAGATTGTAAGCGGAGAATTTCGTGCTTACACCTCCATTAGCTTTGAAAGTGCCATCTCCGTTCCCTAACAAAACCGAGCCCGCGCCCGTAATGAGGTCCAGCTTGCCATCCCCGTTTACATCGGCGGTAACGACATATGGACCCGATCCATACGTGCCCTTGTAAGCGACTGGATTCTGAAACGTGCCATCTCCATTCCCAAGAAAGATGTCAACGTATCCTTCAGCGTCGGGAACGGCCAAATCAAGCTTTCCGTCTCCGTTAAAGTCTCCGATAGCGGGATCACCCCAGCCACTAAAAAGCGGGCTCCCCACCCAACCCGATTGAAACGTGCCGTCACCGTCGCCCAGATAAATGGTGACATACCCTCCACCGTCTTCTGGAAAGCTGGCCGCGAAACATAGATCGAGATTTCCATCCCCGTTAAAATCGGCCACGCTCACATAGGAGGTATTGCAGCAGTACTCGTAGGATGGCTCCTGAACAACCGCCCCACGCCCATTACCAAGGAAGGCAGCGATGGAATCGTGCGCCAATGTAATCAAGTCGAGCTTTCCGTTGTTGTTGAAGTCTGCCGCATATCTTGGGCCGTAAGCAGGCTTCGATTTGGAATCAATCGGGGCCTTGAAGGTACCGTTGCCGTTCCCGAGGAGAATCTGAATAGCCCCAGCGGTTCGCGTCGTCTTCTTACCCGCAGCCACGTCCAGCTTGCCATCATTGTTAAAGTCGCCTACAACGAATCCCCAAGGATACGCACCCTTTTCGTCTTTACGCTCCAATGCCACGGTCGGCGAACTTTTCCGAACGCCGAGATAAACCACGTTGGACCTTCCGCCGCCGGGAGGCGGATTCTTCACTGTGACCAAGGCGGTCTTTGCAGTGGCCACATCCGAGGCATTAATCGTCGCCTGCACCTCGCTACCCGAGACGACCGTGGTCACCCGTGGCGCTCCGTTCCAGTTCACAACAGCGCCTGACACGAAACCTGTGCCGCTTATCGTCAGCGTGAACTGTCCACTTCCCGGTGCGACGCTCTCCGGCACCAAAGGTTGATTCAGGAGCGGCTTTGGATTGGACTGCGTCAGCGCCATTGTGCTGATGAAAATTACGAAGAGACAAGCAAAGTGAGGTGGTCGCATATTGTGGCCCCGGCAGTTGGGAAAGGCTTCCCACGCCCGCTAGAATAGTCGGCCCAAAAGGAGTACCTGTCAATGCGAACGAATCTGCGCACGGGCCCGGGCTAGCGACTCCTCATAATTTTGTCATTCCGAGCGCAGCAGGAGCGCCAGCGACGGCGGAGGGAGGAATCTGCTGTTTCCCGCCATCACGACCGAAGCGGGGGGCCCCCATTCTTTCGAAAACCTGCCTATCGCTTCATCAGATCTTTTGACGTCCGCAGACTCACAAATCTCGCCAGCCCCGTAACCGTAACAGTGGACTTCACTTAAGCGATTTGTACATACACAACGATAAACATAATATCGCATGCACAAATGTTCCAGTTGGAACATTCAAGCGATGTGTTCCAACCGGAACACTCACACGAATCACCCCCCATCGCGCAAACCCAGCTTCCCCATGGCCCAGGCAGCACTCTCAGCGACCACTTCATCGTCATCGCCAGCCAACTTCTCAAGCAGCGGAAGGAATTTCCTGTCGCCACTATTGCCCATGGCGATGACCGCGTTGCGCCGCAGGCCCGTGCGGTTGGCACGCCGCACCGGCGAGCCGCGAAACGTTTGCTGAAATTCTTCGGCGCTCATCTCCGCCAGCCAATCCAGCGCAGGATTCACCAGTTCCTCACGTGCTTGGAGCTCATCGGCACTCGTCACCGGAGCCTTGCGGTTCCAGGGGCAAACATCCTGGCAGATGTCGCAGCCGAAAACATGCCGCCCCATCCCCGAGCGCAGGTCGTCATCGTCGGGAAGCGCGCCACGCTTTTCGATCGTGAGGTAAGAGATGCACTTATTGGAATCGAGTTGGTACGGCGCGATCAGCGCGTCAGTGGGGCAGGCATCGATGCACCGCGTGCACGTGCCGCAACGATCGGGCGCGGGCAGCGCCGGTTCGAGATCGAGCGAGGTAAGAATCACGCCGAGAAAAAGCCACGACCCCAGCTTCTGATTGATGATGCAAGTATTCTTCCCGATCCATCCCACGCCAGCGTACTTCGCGGCCACGCGCTCGACCATCGGCCCCGTGTCTACGTAACAACGGTTGATCAAATCGTCGCTCGCATAGGCGCGTCGCACGGCTGTCTCGACGCGCCTAAGCCGCACCATCACCACGTCGTGATAATCGCGCTTGCTCCACGCATAGCGGGAGATCCAGCCGCGTGCTTTATTCGACGTCTGAGTCGAGTATGGTTGCGCCGTGTTGTAGTTGAGGGCGCACACCACAACGCTGCGCGCCCACGGCGCGGCGTGCGCGAGAGATGCGCGCTTCAAGCGTCCCTCATCGTCGCGCGCCTCCAGGTACTTCATCTCGCCGGCGTGTCCCGCGGCAATCCAGCGCGGAAAATACTCCAGCTCCGGAGCATCATCGACGGGAGCGATGCCCACCAAATCAAACCCCGCCTCCGTGGCGGCTTGCGTGACCACAGCCTTGATTTCAGCGGATCGCAGCATGGCGAAACAGTGGCCAGTGGCCGATGATTAGTGGCCAGACACCTTGCGTTTACTGGCCACTGACCACTGGTCACTGGCCACTTTTAATTTCAGATGCCCAGCTTCTTTACTTCCTCGTTGTAGTACTTGCGGTAGAGGATGTCCCACTCCTGCGAGCCCTCGAGGATGGTGCGCTTCTGGCTCTCGATTTTCTGGCGGGCGGCCTGGTCGATTCTTTCTTCGTGATTGAGAAGGTCTTCGAGGATCTTGCGGGTTTCCTGGCGGATGGTGTTCGGGTCTTCGATGAAGTCGACCTCGTCCATCAGCTTGAGCGCGTCGGAGACGGCTCGGGCCAGCACGTTCACTTTGTCGCGGCTCAGTCTCACAGCACCGCCTTGTACTTGCGCACCAGTTCGCTCTTGACCTTGCGGAACATCTCCTGATAGTTGGCGCCGGTCTTGTTCATCTCTTCGGCATAGGCTTCAAGAATGACGCGCACTTCATCGTTGATGCGGTCTTCCAGCGTGAGTTCTTCGAGCAGCGCGGCATGAACGCGCTCGGTGACCTTGGGCACGGACGAGGTCTCGATGGCCTTAGCGGCAATCAGTTTCTTGGTAACTTCGCGGGCCAGGTAGCCCACATAATCCTTGGAAAGAAGCATGTGCGAGTCGCACGTCCTGTGTCAGCGGGAAATTGTCTGCGAATGAAAAAGTGTAACACAACGGGAATTGCGCGCGGGAGATGCGGCGCCAATCCTTGCCTGATTCAGATCGTCGCTGATTTGGATCGTGAGAGAATGGGCTTTCATAGACGCGAGTGGTTGCACGCGGTGGAGTTCCGCTCGCCTCGGAGATCCCCATCGACGCGGCCACGCTGAAAGTCTTGATCATCGTATTCATCGCCACGCTGATTCGGTCCGCCTTCGGCTTCGGTGAGGCCCTCATCGCGGTTCCGCTGCTCGCTTTCTTCATCCCACTAGAAGTCGCCGCGCCCCTCGCCGTGCTGGTCTCGATTACCATCGCCAGCATCGTGGTGGTGCAGGACTGGAAAAAGATTCACCTCCGGAGCGCATTGTGGCTGGTGTTCTCGACCCTTCTGGGCATCCCGCTCGGTCTTCTGCTTTTGACGAGCCCTCATCAAAGAGTGGTGAAGGCCGTGCTGGGAGCGGTTATCGTGGCGTTCTCGATCTACTCCCTGATCGGCCGCGCGCCACTGCAGCTGCGGAGGGACAGTCGAGGATGGCTCCTGGCCTGCGGGTTCTGCGCCGGCGTGCTGGGCGGAGCCTATGGAATGAATGGCCCGCCGCTGGTGATTTACGGAAGCATGCGGCGGTGGTCCGCACAGCACTTCCGCGCGACACTCCAGGGATATTTCCTGCCTGCCAGCCTCATCGGCATGGGCGGTTATTGGCTGGCCGGACTATGGGTGCATGCCGTAACCCATTATTATCTGCTCTCACTTCCGTTGGTATTATTAGGCGTCTTCCTGGGCAGGGTAATCAATCACCGCCTGGAGGGAGAAGCCTTTCTTAAATACATCTACCTCGGTTTGGCAGGTATCGGAGCGCTGCTGTTAGTGCAGGCCATGACCGGCCGCTTGTGAATACAAGATCGACTCGCACGTTGTATCGTTTTACGATACAATATAGTGCGCTGCTGGATCGCGGCACGATACAATCGGCGGCATGAAGAAGCTCACCTTGTCAGACTATCAGGCGCTGGCGGAGTTTCGTTACCAGATCCGCCGCTTCCTCCACTTCAGCGAGCAAGTCGTGAAGAATGCGGGGCTGGAGCGCGGCCAGTACCAGCTCATGCTGGCGATCAAGGGCATGCCGGCGGGAGTGCGGCCGCGGATTCGGGAACTGGCCACTCGCATGCAAATCCGCCACCATAGTGCCGTTGAGCTGGTGAACCGCCTGGAGTCAGGCGGATTTGTCCATCGCACCCGCGCGCAGAAGGATCGCCGCGAAGTGTTGCTGGCGCTCACTTCCAGGGGCGAAAAGGTCCTCGGTGAGCTGGCGTTGCATCATCACGAAGAGCTGCGCTCATTCGGTCCTGAGCTGGTGTCGGCTCTGCGCCGCATAATGCGGGTGGGTGGCGGCGCGCCGCCGATGCATTCCCGGCTGCCTCGGGAAAAAGAAAAAACTGCAAGACGTGCTTGAGTGCGGGGGCTATGGCTTCTTCTCTGCCGCTGCGATCAGAGGGCGTAACGCTTCTACGGAGACTCCGAGCGTGCCGCCCGAAAAGCCGTCTATGTAGGCGGAGTTCACTCCGATCACTTCCGCGTTGGAGTTGAACACGGGACCGCCGCTGCCGCCGTGCGCCGTGGGCGCGTCGTAGATCAGCTTGTCGCCCACCACATCGCCCAGATGCCCGCACGTGCTTGACGGACGAATCAGGGAGAGCGCCGCCAGTTCGCTGGCCGCCGTGATGTCGTTGTGCCGGTAGGCCAGCCGCTGGTAGATGCCGCTCGGTGACTTGGCCACCATGCCGGCGATGCCCATGGGATATCCGATTACGGTCACCAGTTCTCCGGGCGAGGCAACGCTTTTTGCCATAGGCAGCACGGCAACTCCGCGCACAGCATCTTTGTTTTCGATACGCAGCACGGCCAGATCGCTGCTGGAAGAAACCATGCCCGGCGTCAGATTCAAGGGCGTGGGAGAGCCGGGAAAGAAGACCACCAGGTTCTCCAGCATCGCGGTTGCGCCACGATCAAGCAGCCCCTCGGCCTCGGTGTCGCCATACCAGGGCTCGGCCACATGGCGGTTGGTAGCCAGCAGGCCGTTGCCCACCAGAAATCCGGTGCCCGAGACGCGCGCCCGAATAGCCGGCGACTGGTGGGGAAAGCCGACCTGATATACCCCGTAAATGTATCCGATGGAATTACGGTAGCGGTTCAGAACCAGCGCCGGCATCGCCTGCTGCTTTTCGAGTTGCGCCACCTGCCGGGTAAGCTCGGTGACTTGCTGGTGCAGTTCATCGGGCTGCGCACCTTGGGTGACCACCGGCGTAAAGTAGTGGAACATGGCCACCGCGCCAACCAGCAATACCACTGCCAGCACGGCCTGCACCGCCTGCTGCCAGCTCTCGCTGACCGCGTTCTGGTCCTGCGGAATCTCCGGTCCGGACATGAATGGTCATGTTCCCTTGTCCGGCAGGGCTTTTCCACGGTACGGAAGATGATGTCCAAGGGATATCGAAAGTGTCTAGAGGATGGAAGGGCGCAGCTTATTTGGAACTAAACTTCGCGAACTAGGGATTCTTGATTCCCAGGCGCTTGGCCATTGCGTCGTAGCGAAATCCCTTGCCTGGGACGTAGGGCTGCACCCACTCGCCGTCGATCACGAATTGCGGGATGGCCTGTTTCCCGGTATGTTTAACGACCTCAGCCACCGCGCCCGGTGTGGTTTCGATGTCGATGTCTTTGTAAGGAATGTTGTGCTGGGCCAGAAAGCGTTTGGCGGCGCGGCAATCCGGACACCAGGCGGCAGAGTAAACCGTAAGTTCCATTGGTCCTTGATGAATTGTAGTAGAGACGTAGCTTGCAACGTCTTATGACGACGTCTCTTAAACCCGCTCCAGTTGAGGCAACGTGCGCTCGTTGACCACGTTGCCGGTGTTCAGCGTAGAGGCCGGCTCGAACAGCAGTATCCAGCATTCTTGGTCCGCGACCGGACGGTGCTCCACCCCGCGTGGCACCACGATGAACTCGCCTTCTTCGATCCATTCATGACGGTCGCGGAATTCGTCGTCACGGTACTCCATGCGGAAGCGTCCTTTGACCACGAGGAACATTTCGTCCTCGTGCTCGTGGTGATGGAAGACGAACTCACCCTTGAACTTGCCGAACTTGACCATCTGGCCGTTCAGCTCGGCGGCGATGTGGGGCTTCCAGTACTCTGAAATCCTGGCGAATTTGTCGGCGATGTTGACCTTGTGCATAGCGTATTCTCCGATGCGAGTGTGCATCTTCAAGATTCGACGGGGACCGCGTTGGTCGCAAAACAAGTCTTCCGCTCATCATTCTTTCTTTACGGTCCTTTTTACGGTCCTTACGGTCAATCGAAGCGGTTGAATTGACAAGCTGCATACTGGAATATATCATGGTATATATCATGCACAAGACCGCCAAGCTGTTCCGCAACGGCCGCAGCCAGGCCGTCCGCTTGCCCTCCGAATATCGCTTCGAAGGCTCGGAGGTCTACGTGCGCCGCGACCCAGGCAGCGGCGACGTCATCTTGTCTCGCCGTCCTGAATCGTGGGAAGGTCTCTTCGCGCTGATAAAGGCAGTCAAGGTTCCCGAAGACTTTCTCTCGGATCGCAAGGATACTCCTCCACAGAAGCGCCGGTTGTTCTAGATGGCCGTCCGTTATCTTCTTGATACCAATACCGTCAGTTACGTGATCAAGGGGAACTTTCCACAGGTTCGAGAGAGGCTGCTGAATGTTCCCATCCACGAGGTTGGAATTTCCGTGATCACCGAGGCGGAGTTGCTCTTCGGTGTGGCCAGGCTGCCGCAAGCTACGAAGCTGGGAATCGTGGTCGAGGAATTTCTGCGGCGGGTCGAAGTGCTTACATGGGACTCAGCCGCAGCACGGCATTATGCCCGGCTTCGCGCCGCGCTAGAGGAACACGGTGAGCCGATGGGCAATCTCGACCTTATGATCGCCGCCCAATCTCTTGCAGTCGGGACAATCCTGGTGAGCAACGATCGCGTCTTTCGGAGAGTAAAGGGTCTGAGGATCGAGGATTGGACTAAGGCGTGAGCAGGCACTGCCTTCATCCACAAATACGCTATCCCGAGCAACGTAGGAAGAACTGGATTCCCGCCATGAGTGATTGCATAGTAAAGTTGGAAGTACAAGGAGCGTCCTGATGTTCGCCAAAAGGCCGCGGATTTCACCGAGGGAGGCGCCCAGATCCGAGCCTTCTACCACGGAATCGCGCCATTTACAGTCGCTCTATTGCCTCCGGACGGGCTATCTGTCGGCACGGGTGTGCTTGTCAATTGGAAGTCATCGCCGCTGATACTTACTGCTAACCACAACTTAGAGGGCACAAAACCCTCTGCGATGAGGTTTGTTCTCAATCCGGGCGGTACTCTACGCGAAGGCCCAATGAACGACCGCCGGGATAGCGGTGAACTGTACCGGGGAGTGCTGTTGCCGGTTGAGGACGGCCTAATTGCCGATCAGCAAAACGACATTGTGGCGATCCGGCTCAAGAGCAAACGGCTAGCCCCCGCTTCGAGATTCTGCGAGATCGATCCCAGAGCACAGATTATCAGGGATGGCAGTACCGTAGTTCTTGTAGGGTTTGCGTGGGACAATTCGTTTCCGCTCAAAGGCCAAGCGCGCGCCGTAGGCGTAACGACCCAAAGCGGAAGATTTGATAGTGCACTAAATGCGACGAGGGGCTTGTCCTCTGAGTACAACCCCGACGATCATTTCCTGTTGCCGTATACGAGGGTAGACGACGGGGTTAGGCCGTACGGTTTCAGCGGAACAGCCGCTTGGTGTAACGCGGATCAGGCCGGTGCTATATGGGCCCCCATCCCGATCTTGGTGGGCGTTCAGACAGCGTGGTTCCCAAAGTCTAAGCTATTGAAAATCGTCAGACTTGGGCCGATCTTGGCGCTCTTATCCCATCTCTAGGGGACTGCGGATCGCCGACTGTCCGGGGGGCCTTCCTCTAGCAAATCCCCGTCCAGGGAAACTAAAGCCGCCACCTTGCGCTGACGGCTGAAAGCTGATAGCTGAGGTCTAGCTGTTTTCGTACAACAGCACGCCCTCGGTACTCTTCTCGGCGTCCACCGGGCGATAGAACAGCTTGTTGTCTTCGAGGAAGACCTCGATAAAGGCCGGGCGCGTGGTGATGGTGCCTTGAATCAGCGCCTCCGACAGCGGATCTTCAATATATTTCTGCAAGGCGCGGCGCAGCGGACGCGCTCCGTAGTTGCGGTCGGTAAGGGTTTGGTTAAGGATCCATTTCTTGGCCTCATCCGCCACCGTTACCGTGATCGATTTCTGCGCCAGGTTCTGGTTGAGCTGGTTGACCATGAGTTCCAGAATCTGGATCAGGTCGGCCTCGCTCAGCGCCATGAACAGAATGATCTCGTCGAGCCGGTTCAGGAATTCAGGATTGAAGGTGCGCTTTACTTCGCCCTTCACCATTTCCTCGACCTTACTCGAAACCATTTCATCCTTGGTCGACTGGAAGCCGAAGCCCTCGCGCTTCTGCAAGTGCCGCGCTCCGATGTTCGACGTCATGATCAGGATTGTGTTCTTGAAGTCGACCGTGTTGCCCAGGCCGTCAGTTAGCTGGCCGTCTTCAAAAACCTGCAGCAAGATGTTGAATACATCTGGATGCGCCTTCTCGATTTCGTCGAGCAGCACGACGGAATACGGAGCCCGCTTCACGCGCTCGGTGAGTTGGCCGCCCTCTTCGTAGCCCACGTATCCCGGAGGCGAGCCGATCAGCTTGGAAACGGAATGCTTCTCCATAAACTCGGACATGTCGAAGCGGACCAACGCCTTTTCCGTTCCGAACATGAACTGCGCCAGCGTGCGTGCGACTTCGGTTTTGCCCACGCCAGTCGGACCCAGGAAGAGGAACGAACCAATCGGCCGGTTCGGACTCTTCAACCCTGCGCGCGAACGCCGGATGGCCCGGGCCAGCGCGTTGATCGATTTATCCTGCGAGATGATGCGTTTGTGCAGCTCTTCCTCGATGCGCAGCAGCTTCTGCGTCTCTTCTTCTTTGATCGAGGTGATGGGAACGCCGGTCCAGCGCGAAACCACATCTTCGATGTCTTCGCGGCCCACAACGCCGGTCGAGGACTCATCCAGATGATATTTTTCGCGCAACGCGCGGAGGTTTTCACGCTCCTTGCGTTCTTCGTCGGAGTAGAAACGCGCCTTCTCGAACTCATGGTTCGCGATGGCGTTCTCCATGCGGTGCACGATGAACTTGATCCGCTTCTGAACTTCGGTGATCTCCTCGGGCTGCGAAGTCTGGCGCAGCTTTACGCGCGCTCCGGCTTCATCGACCAGATCGATCGCCTTATCCGGCAGGAAGCGATCGGGAATATAGCGGTTCGAGTGCGACACCGCGAAGTTGATGGCATCGTCCGTATAAGTGACGGCGTGGAACTTCTCGTACCGGTCCTTGATGCCGAACAGCACCTTCACCGCGTCCGCCTCGTTCGGCGGCGGAACTTTCACTGCCTGAAAACGCCGTTCGAGCGACCGGTCCTTCTCAATCGACTTGCGATATTCGCCCGGGGTGGTGGCGCCGATGCACTGAATCTCGCCCCGCGACAATGCAGGTTTCAGGATGTTGGCCGCATCGAGCGAACCCTCGGCCGACCCTGCGCCCACCAGCGTATGCAACTCATCAATAAAGATGATGGAATTCTGCGACTCCATCAGCTCTTTCATGATGGTCTTCAGGCGCTCTTCAAACTGTCCACGATATTTCGTTCCCGCGACGATCAGAGAAAGATCAAGCGCCAAAATCCTCTTGTCGGCCAGGAATGATGGAACTTCGCCATCGGCAATGCGCTGCGCCAGGCCCTCGACGATCGCTGTTTTGCCCACGCCCGGCTCGCCGATCAGCACCGGATTGTTCTTAGTGCGGCGGCACAGAATCTGGACCACGCGCTCGAGTTCTCCGTCGCGGCCGACCAGCGGATCGAGCTGGCTATCCATCGCCGCCTGGGTAAGATCGCGCGAAAACTCGCTGAGCAGCGAAGATTCACGCTGCCGTTGCGGCTGCGCTTTTTCCTGGCTGGTGCGTGCGAGTTCTTCGCGGATGGTCGCGAGGCGCAGGCCGCGCTCGTGCAGAATCTCGGCGGCAAAGCACTTTTCTTCTCGTAGTAAACCCAAAAGCAAGTGCTCGGTGCCAATGTGCCGGTGCGAAAGCCGTTCCGCCTCTTCGGCGGCATAGGCGAGCACGCGCTTGCACTCGTTGCTCAGCGGAAGATCGACGGAGGTCGAGACTTTTTCGCGAATCGTGGTGTGACCCTCGATCTGCTTGCGGATCGATTCAACCGAGGCGTGCGAGCGCAGAAAACGGTTCGTCAGGGCCTTATCTTCGCGCAGGAGCCCCAGCAGCAAATGCTCGGTCTCTATATAAGGAGACCCGAACTGGCTTGCTTCGTAGCGCGCAAAAAAGATTACGCGCCTGGCTTTCTCCGTATAACGTTCAAACATAATGCCCTTCTCCCTGACTAACTCCGGTCGAGAAGAACTTGAACCCGCTCGACCTGGCCCCTAAGTCCCTGACTGGCGTAACCAGCCCCTGTCTTCATTATGCAATCAAACTGCCACCCGCATTATGCAATCAAACGGCCACCCCGCCCAAGTACCCGAACGTTCTTATAATGTTACCGAAGGTACCAGTTCAGGCATCCATCGCCGCCGGCTGACTCAAGTTTCTTGCACATTGTCTTACTAATCTTGCGTCTTACTGATCCTGCTTTTCCTCCGCGCTCCGCTACACCGGCAACGACTCCGGCCTGATCTCTTCCACGCGCCCCTGCTCCAAGCGCAACACGCGATGGCACCGCCGGGCAAATGACAAATTATGCGTTGCAATCAGGGAGGTGAGCTGGTGCTCGCGATGTAGCCGCGCGATCAATTCGAAAACCGCTTCCGCCGTGTGTCCGTCAAGGTCTCCAGTAGGCTCATCCGCCAGCAACAACTTCGGACGGCTAATGAGCGCCCGCGCCAGAGCTACCCGCTGCTGCTCTCCGCCCGAAAGCTCCCCCGAACGGTGATGCCCGCGCTGCTCCAACCCGACCTCACGCAGCCAGCGTGAAGCTTGCGGCGCCGCCTCCGCCCAAGTGCGCCCCCGCACCAGCAACGGCATCGCCACGTTTTCCGCCGCCGTGAATTCCGGCAACAGATAGTGAAATTGCCAGACGAAGCCCGCCTCGCGATTGCGAAACTCCGCTGCTTCGTCCGCCGACAAGGCATTCAGCTTCAATTCCGCGCAGTATACGTCACCTGCGGAAGCCTGATCAAGAGCGCTGAGGATGTGTAACAAGGTACTCTTCCCCGCTCCTGACTCTCCGACGATGGCGAGCATCTCGCCCCGCTTCACCTCAAACGATAAATTCTCAAAGAGCACCAGGTCCGATTCGCCGGACCGGAAAACCTTCTTCAATCCTTGAACCCGGAGCAGCGCTTCTTGTTTCTCCACTTGCTCCGTTAGATGCAAACTGCCTCCGCTTGGGTCCATCCTGTCCCGCCCTTAGTTGCCGAAGGCGGGAACAGTAGACCGCCATCTTCTCACAGAAGGACCCAAGCTCGGCTATGGCACGTTCGAACCATTTTGAGCCGATAAGAATGCATCTGTTAAAAACCATACTCGGCGGCTGGTTCCGAAGATGTGACGCGCGTCACCACCCGGCATGTCCGATTCCACAACGGGCAACTTCCATCCGCCATCCAAAGCCCTCGAGGCTAAAACAGCAACTCCTACACCTCGACCTTGGCTTCTGCTCCCACCAGACTGCGCAAGGATTGATCATAAGGAGCGCGGGCTATGCCGCGCTCGGTAATGATCGCGGTTACATATTTCGCCGGAGTCACGTCGAAGGCGGGATTCTCGATCGACACGCCGTCCGGCGTCATCTGCTTCCCCGCGATGTGCGTGACTTCTTTGATGTTGCGCTGCTCGATGGGAATTTTGCTGCCGTCGGGGCAAGCGAAATCGATGGTCGAGAGCGGAGCGGCCACGTAGAACGGAATGCCATGCTCCTTCGCGAGAATGGCGACCGTATACGTTCCTATCTTGTTTGCGACGTCTCCATTGGCCGCGATGCGGTCAGCGCCCACCACGATCGCTCCAATCTTGCCCTGCTTCATCATCGCGCCCGCCATGTTGTCGGAGATCACGGTTGTGGGGATGCCGTCTTTCATCAGCTCCCAGGCAGTCAGCCGCGAGCCTTGCAGGAACGGACGAGTCTCATCGGCGTAGACATGAATCTTCTTGCCTTGCTCGACTGCCGCGCGGATCACCCCCAGCGCCGTGCCGTACCCGGCCGTGGCCAGCGCGCCGGCATTGCAGTGGGTAAGCACTCCGCCTTCGCTCGGCATCAGCGTGGCGCCGTAGCGTCCCATAGCCTGATTTGCGGCAATGTCTTCGGCGTGCATGCGCTGCGACTCTTCGATGAGCGCCTGCCTGATTTGCGCGACGGGTCGAATGCGCAAGCGCTCGAATTTCTCCTGCATGCGGCGGATGGCCCAAAACAGATTGACGGCGGTCGGGCGAGTCTTGCCGATTACGTCGCAGGCCTGGTCGAAGTCGCGTTTGAGATCGCCTGTGGACTCGGCTTTGGAATTCTTCATGGCCAGCGCAATTCCCATGGCCGCGGCCACACCGATAGCGGGAGCCCCACGCACCACCATAGTTCGGATGACGTCGGCCACCTGCTCGTGCGTTTTGCAGACTACGTAAGTCTCTTCCGTCGGCAGCTTCGTCTGGTCAATGAAGCGTACGCCGTGTTCAGTCCATTCCAGAGTTTGAATCATATGGTTTTGGGAAGGGCACGGCTTCAGCCGTGCCGCTACCGCTCAAAATTAAGAATGCGGGCTTCAGCCCCTGAGGCAACTGCACTTGCACCTTGGGATTGCAGTCAGCCTAAATCCTATGCGCCGCGCATCTGTTCCCCGGAACATTCGTCACCGCTGGCCGTCCGCAGATTTCGCAACTGGCCGCGACCGCAAAAATCATGGGTGCGGTGTCATCCGTCTGCAGAATGTGCTCGGCACGGACATCACTTGCCGTAAAGATAGCCACGAACGGCGCCGGGGCTGCGGCCTTCTCCACGCTCGGCCTTCCCTTCGCCTCTTCGCGCTCCACCAGGCACATCACGCCCACAACCTCAAATCCAAATGCGCGGGCTGCTTCGATGGCCTGTACCGTGGACGCGCCGGTCGTGCAAACATCGTCGACGATCACCACGCGCGCGCCTTTCTTACGAAAGCCTTCAATGCGCTGCCCGGTGCCGTGCTGTTTCTCAGCTTTGCGAACGAGAAAGCCATTCAGTTCGCCGCTCACTACTGAAACCGCCGTCACGATGGGGTCGGCTCCCATGGTGAGTCCACCAATGGCTTGCGGCTTCCATCCCCGCTCCCGGATTTCGTCGGAAAACACTTCCCCGGTCAGGCGCGCACCCTTGGCATCAAGCGTCGTAGTGCGGCAGTCAATGTAGTAGTCGCTGGTGCCGCCTGAGGAGAGCTTGAACTCGCCCAGCCGGAAAGACTTGTAGGCAAGCAGGCGCAGCAGATCCTGGCGCGAAGAATGCATGAAAGCTTACGATACCACGGAGAATCAGCCTCCGTCCGTCAGTGCGGGGACAGCCGCCTGCGACGCTCTCACCCGCAGCCCGTGGTAACCTGAATATTCTTCCACAACGATGCTTCGAGGTATGAAATTGCAGAGTGCGCGAAAGCTTTTCTTCTTTTCTCTTGCTGGTCTCTTTCTACTAAGCGGTTCCGGGTTCGTCTCGGCCGCGTTCGCTGAGGGCACGCGCAGTTGGGAACAGTCAAAATTTGACGAACTGACCAAAGGCACGGCCACGGGCGTGGCGATTCGCAGCACGGGCGGCCTGGCGCTGGCGCCAACCTTCAAGAGCCTGTACGCCACGCCTTCCACCTACATCTGGGCGATCGCCGCCGACGATGCCGGCAACGTTTACGTGGCGGCGGGCGCGCCTGCGCGGGTGTACCGCATCACGCCCGAAGGCAAAGCAACCATCATTTTCGAACCCAAAGAACTCCAGGTGCAGGCTTTGCGGACCGGTCCCGGTGGCGCGATCTATGCGGCCACTGCTCCCGATGGCAAGGTCTACAAGCTCGAACACGGCAAGGCGAAGCCGGCCAAAGCCGATCCGCGGCAGGATAACGCTTCGGACAAAGACAAAGCTGATAAGGATAAGGATGATAAGGATAAAGAGAAGGATGCGGCCAAACCCGCTGCCGATCCATCCTGGAGTTCGTCAGTCTATTTCGAGCCGGGCACGAAATATATCTGGGACCTGGCCCTGGACAAGGCCGGCAACCTTTACGTAGCCACCGGCGATCACGGAGAAATTTTTCGTGTTACTCCGAAGGGGGAGCATTCGGTTTTCTTTAAGAGCGATGAAACCCATATTCGCGTTCTCGCCTTTGATGCCGAAAACAATCTGATTGCCGGCTCCGACGGCAGCGGCCTGATCTATCGCATTTCTTCCGCGGGCGAGGGTTTTGTGCTGTACAGCGCTCCGAAGAAGGAGATCACCGCTCTGGCGCTCGATCACGCAGGAAACATCTACGCCTCAGCCGTCGGGGAGAAGCGCAACGGGGGCGGGTCGGCCGCCATGGCATCGGCTCTTCTGAGCCTGGGCGCAAGCGCGCCCGCGCCCGCCACGACAACGCCGGCTCCGGGCATCACTATCACGCCCTCGCCTACTGCAACGCAACCGGCTGCGCTGTTTCCATTCCCCGGCGGTAGTGCTGGCGGCGGGTCGGATGTCTACCGCATTGCGCCAGATGGCTCACCTACAAAACTTTGGACCTCCCACGAGGATATTGTTTACGCCCTGGCTTTCGATTCGCAGGGACGATTGCTGGCAGGCACGGGGAATCGCGGACACATTTTTGCCATCACCGGCCTTGAGGAGTTCTCCGATCTGCTGAAAGCGCCGGCTTCGCAGGTCACCGCGTTTGCCAAGGCCCCCGGCGGCGGCCTCTACACCGCGACCAGCAATCTGGGAAAACTGTTTGTGCTAGGACCGCAACCGCAGGGTGAAGGCACCTACGAAAGCGACGTCTTTGACGCCAAGATCTTCTCCCGCTGGGGACGCGCCGAGTTTCGCGGCACGGGCAGCGTCGATCTTTATGCGCGCAGCGGTAACGTCGACAATCCCGACCGTAACTGGAGTCCGTGGAAGAAGATCGACCTGGCAAAGAGCAGCGACACCGGAATTCCAGCGGCGCGTTACGCCCAGTGGAAAACCGTGCTGCATGCGGGAAGCTCGGCCCCTACCGTTGACAGCGTGGCGCTTAACTACCTACCGAAGAATGTGGCTCCCGAGATCGACGATGTAACCGTCCAGGTCGGCATCAAGTACCAGCCGTCACCGAAAATGGGCAACAGCCTGGTATCGGATTCCGGCACATCTTCTTTTGGCGGATCTTCCGGGACGCATTTCGAACCCGCAACTCCCAGTTCGCGCGATCGCGATTCCATCGGCGTGAAGTGGACCGCGCATGACGAGAACGACGATCAACTGGTCTACTCCCTCTATTACCACGGAGACGGCGAAACACGCTGGCTGCTGCTCAAAGATAATCTCACCGACAAGGCGTATTCCTTCGATGCCAGCCTGCTGCCGGATGGTGGCTACACGGTGAAAGTAGTTGCCTCGGATGCGCCTTCGCACTCGCCCGGCGAGGGATTGACGGCGTCTAAAGAGAGCCGCCGCTTTGAGGTGGATACGACTCCTCCGCGCATCGAGAATCTGGCAGCGTCCTTCGAGGGCGGTCAGCTTCATATCAGATTCCGCGCGGTCGATGGATTCTCTACTATCAAGCGCGCGGAATATTCTGTCGACGCCGGCGAGTGGAAGTACGTGGAGCCCGTCGGCCAAATCTCCGACGCCAAGACGGAGAGCTACGATTTCAAAGTCACACCAGACACCGGCGAAGACGGCTCGGCTTCCCTTGATCACGTAGTGGTCGTGCGCGTCTATGATCGCTACGAAAACATGGACGCCGCCAAGACGCTGGTGCGGGCAAAATAAGGCTTGGCACTCGGACCCGTTCCGCTCGTCATCCTGAGCAGAGGTTGTGCTTCGCGGCACGCGAAGCACAACCGCAGTCGAAGGACCTCACACCCGCGGACATAACCACCTGCCCGGCAAAGCATTTACCAAGCGCGTTTCTACTGCCTTGCGGGTGAGTTCTCTAGTCCACCCTCTCAGCCGCTTCAGCAGCAACATCCTCTGCCACGCTCTTCATCCCCGTAAGTTCGCCCGCTCGCCGCAACTCTGGAAATATCCACGCCCAGAGAGCAATCACCACCAGCGTTCCCACGCCGCCCAGCAAAACGGCAGGCACCGTGCCAAACCACTGCGCCGTCAGTCCCGACTCAAACTGCCCCAGTTCATTCGATGTTCCAATAAAAACCATGTCGACGGCCATCACGCGCCCGCGCATTTCATCGGGCGTCCGCAACTGCGTCAGGGTCGCACGAATGATCACGCTGATCATGTCCGCGGCGCCCAGGCAGATCAGCGAAAGCAGCGAGAGTACCAGGCTGGTCGAGATGCCAAAAAGAATGGTGAAGATTCCGAAGCCCGCCACCGACCACAGCAGCGTCGGCCCGGCCCGCCCGCGCAGCGGACGATGCGCCAGCGCCACGGCCATCACGGCGGCACCCACTCCCGGTGCGGTTCGCAGCAATCCCAGTCCCCAAGGCCCTGTGTGCAGGATCTCGCGGGCGTAAACCGGAAGCAGCGCCACGGCTCCGCCCAATAACACCGCGAACAGATCTAGCGAAATCGCGCCCAGAATCAGCTTCTCGCGCCAGATGAAGTGCAATCCGGCAAAGATAGTCTTCAGCGTCATCGGCTCGCGCCGCCGCGCCTGCGGACGGGTCTTGATGCGGAACGTAGAAACCAGCGCACCCACGGCGGTCAACATGGCCACCGCGTAAACCGCAGAAGGCCCGCGGAACAGCGCGTAAAGAATTCCGCCGACAGATGGCCCCAAAATCGTGGCAGCCTGGAACGTGCTTGCGTTCCAAGCCACAGCGTTGGCAAAGTGTTCTTCGGGGACAAGCTGCGGCAGAATCGAGCGGCTGGCCGTCCCGTTGAACGAACGCACCACGCCCAGCAGAATCAGCACCGCATAGATCGGCCAAACTGAGATCGGTCGAACCGAGGTCGGCTGAACCGAATGCGCCCTAACCTGCGCAATCGTGAGTAAGAGCCCCGAGCACAGCGCGTACCCGGCATAGCACGTCCCAAGCACTTTACGTCGATCAAAGCGGTCGGAGGCGTGGCCGGAAACCAAGAATAGTAGAATCCCCGGAAGAAATTGCGCCAGCCCTACCAGCCCCAGATCGAGAGCGCGCTTCGAGATGTCATACACCTGCCATCCCACGGCAACCGCCTGCATTTCGACAGCGGCCACAATGAGAAAGCGCGCAATCTCAAACAGCACAAGATCCGGATGCGTGAAGGCGATGCGTCCAGCTCTGGAGTCGGCGGGGGTTGGCATTGATGCTGTGTTGTGAACTTCTAATGTGCCATAGAAAGCGCTCTAGTGCATATTTTCAGGTTGGGGTTATGATTAGTAAAGGCCGGACACAACTTGACTCATCATGATGAGTCATTTACACTTCTGTCATGGCTAAACGACTGCAAGTGATTCTCCAGGATCCCGAATACCGGGAAATCCAGCGCGCGGCGCGCTCCCGCCACATGTCGCTCGCCGAATGGGTGCGCCAGGCCTTGGAGAAAGCGCATCGCCACGAACCGCTGGGCGATACTGGAAAGAAGCTCCAAGCCATTCGTGCAGCCCTTAAGCATGAATTTCCCACAGGGGATATCGACCAAATGCTGGGAGAAATCGAGAGCGGTTACGGCACCGGTCCGCAGCCGTGATTTTTGTCGATTCCAACGTTCCGATGTACCTCGTCGGCGCCCCCCACCCCCATAGAAGCGACGCGCAACATTGGCTCGAAAAACTGGTGAGTGAGCGCGAGCGTCTGGTTACGGATGCCGAAGTACTGCAGGAAATTCTCCATCGCTATGCCGCGATCAACCGCCGCGATGCGATTCAACCCGCATTCGACGCTTTGCTGAACGTGGTGGATCAAGTGCTGGCTGTGGAGGGCGTTCAGGTTGAGCGTGCGAAGGAAATTGTTCTCGGACGTTGGCATCTATCCGCTCGCGATGCTGTGCACCTTGCCGTGATGGAGCGACACGGCATTGAGCGCATTTTGACCTTTGATTCCGGCTTCGACGGTTTTCCTGGGATCACACGGCTCGGTTAGACTGAGTGCCCATCGGTTGAGGAGGTTGCGATGAAGATGTGCAGCGTTATCGCCTGGTTTCTTCTTATCGGTTGTGCATCTGCCCAAACCCAGAGCGGCTCGCCCCAAACCGTTCCTGAACAGCAGACTGATCAGAAGAAGGCTGTGCCAGGAAGTTCCGCAGCTCAATCATCGAAGATCGACCCTGCGAAAGCTGCCGCCATCCGGCAACTCATGGACGTCGCTGGAGTCAAGGCAATCATGATTCAAACGATGGACAGCATGGGCGACACCATCAGGCCGCTGCTTACCAATGCCCTTCCGCCGGGAGAGTATCGCGAGAAGCTGGTCGATCTCTTTTTTGCGAAGTTTAAGTCCAAGGCCGACGCGCAGCAGCTTTTGGATTCGATTGTCCCCCTTTATGACAAGTATTTTTCCGGCGAGGAAGTCAAAGCTTTGATTCAGTTTTATCAAACGCCTCTGGGCCAGAAGACGATACAGGTAATGCCTAAGTTGATGTCTCAGTCGCAGGAGATCGGCCGGAAGTGGGGTGAGGGATTGGGGCGTCAGTGCATGCTCGATGTCCTCGCAGAACATCCAGATCTCGAAAAGGCGCTGGAAGACGCGAAAAAAGCCTCGACACCCCAGTAATCGAACGTCACTCCGGCGTGCCGCCGCAGGCTAGAATCGACTATGCTCGCGCTGCTGCGAACGGTAGGCTGGGTCGCCTGCGTCGTCTACTCCACCATCCCAGCATTCTGGCTGCTGATTCATCCGCGGGCAGAGTTCTGGCGCTCCCGCCAGCGATCGCCCTTCGAGATTCTCGTACCGGTCTGGATCGGAATGTGGGCGCTGATGGCCGCGATCACTGCCCCATGGCGCGGAGTCTCACTCTATGAAAATCGATGGGCATGGATTCCAGCCGGCGCTTTATTTTGCGCCGGCCTTGCGCTCTACAAACTCTCTCACAGCCAGTTCAGCCTGACGCAGCTCGGCGGATTGCCCGAGATCCGACCTAACTCCACCCACCAACGCCTCGTGACCACCGGCATTCGCGCCCGCGTGCGCCATCCTGTCTACCTGGGCCATCTCTGCGAGATGCTGGCCTGGAGTATCGGCACGGGCCTGGCAGTCTGCTGGGCGCTGACCGCGTTTGCAATCCTGACTGGAGCTTTCATGATTCACATGGAGGATGAGGAATTGGAGAAGAGGTTTGGACGAGAATATCTTGTATATCGAACCAACGTACCAGCTATACTTCCCAAACTTGGCTCATGAGCTCGATTATCAAAGGCCCCGATGAAAACGCCCACCGCCTACTGGGCCTCTTCCAAGAACTACTCAGCACCCTGCCAGTTGGCGCTGCAATGGTGGGCTCGAAACGGACAAAGAATGATGACGGAACAATTGTCTGGTTGAAGCCAACCAACGAGTACGCCGCTGAGTTCTGCGCTCACATTGATGACGATAACAACTCGCTTATCGACGTGAGCTTTGGTTCGGGCACGACCTTCGAACTACCGTCGGAATCCAAGCTCCCCAGCGATACTACCTTCGACATGATGCTGGAAGCCGTGAGGGCTATGGGGCTCGCGACAATCGCGGGGAGGTGCCGAGAATATTTCGGCTTCGTGGGTATTCGTGGCACGATCGAGGTTAGCGAAGGCAACGTCCTGAAGTGTTCGAGGTTCTTTCATCCTCGGCTGTTGCCAAAACTGTTGAGATACAACCCGTATATCTGACGACCGTCCATGCGCTTTGAACTCTTCATTGCGACCCGTTACCTGCGCGCCAAACGCCGCCAGGCCTTTATCGGCATCATCACTGGCATTTCGATCGCAGGAGTGGCCGCGGGCGTGGCCTCGCTCATCGTCGCGCTGGCCATCAACAACGGCTTTCGCCAGGACTTGCAAGAGCGCCTTATTGGTTCCACCTCCCACGTAAGCCTGCTGCGAGTGGCCGACGACGGCATCAAAGATTGGCCGCCGTTGCTCGCACGCCTTTCCCAACAGCCGCATGTTGTGGCGGCTGCTCCCGCAATCTTCGAGCAGGTATTGATTTCGCGCGGACCCCGCGCCCGCGGCGCCGTCCTCAAGGGCATGATTCCAGCCGATGAGCGCAAAGTCGGCGACCTGCTCAATACCATAAAAGAAGGTTCCGCCGCGCCCTTGGAAGAAACGCCGACCGAGCCAGAGAAAGAAAAGGACCATGTGGAGACGGCCGCCTCGGCCGTCCAGGGAGCGCCAGCGACCCAAGAGTCGCCCGACTCTCTCGCTGGAGTGCATGCTCGCGTCGCCGCCATGCCCCCAATCATCCTGGGCAAAGACATGGCCGACAACCTAGGCGCGACGATTGGCTCCGTCGTCCTCGTAACCAGCCCACAGGGCGAACTCACTCCCTTCGGGATGGTCCCGAAATACAGCCGCTTTCGCGTCGTTGGAATGTTCAACTCCGGCTTTTACGATTACGATTCCTCGTGGGCATTCACCCGGCTAGCCGATGCGCAACAACTGTTCGGCCTGGGTGATCTGATTTCGGTAATCGAGTTCAAGGTCGACGACATCGATAAAGCCGACATCGTTGCCCGCAACTGGAAGACGCGGCCGGCAAAGGTTTTATGACGACGAATTGGAAAGAGCAAAACAAAGCTCTGTTTCACGCCCTGAACATGGAGCGCCTGGTCACCTACATCACCACCGGGCTGATCGTCTTCGTCGCCGCCCTGAACATTCTGATTTCCCTGATCATGATGGTCATGGAAAAAACCAAAGACATCGCTGTCCTCATGTCGATGGGCACTCGCCAATCGCAGGTGCGAAACGTCTTTATTGCCCAGGGAGTTCTGATCGGCGTGATCGGCACCGCCATCGGCCTATTGCTGGGCTATGCGATCTCCTACGCGGGAGGCTACTACCACATGATCTCGCTGTCGCCCGAGGTTTACTCCATTGATTACGTGCCATTCGCCCCGCGCCTGATGGACGGCATATTCGTAGCGCTGGGAGCCATCGGGATTTCCTTCGTGGCGACGCTTTACCCCTCATGGTCGGCCGGCAGAGTTCTGCCCGCGGAAGCG
The DNA here is from genome assembly GCA_963702775.1 of uncultured Acidobacteriaceae bacterium. Classification (GTDB taxonomy): domain Bacteria; phylum Acidobacteriota; class Terriglobia; order Terriglobales; family Acidobacteriaceae; genus Sulfotelmatobacter. The sequence continues at coordinate 458,877 of CAVPDX010000004.1, read as the reverse complement.
CTGCGCTATGAATAGATTTTTCGGGATTATGTGGCGCGGGCACTCCTGCCCGCGACCGCGTACAGCACTCGACATTCGTAGGAAGTCGGAGCACTAGACTCCATGGAACTTTCTTCCGCCCGCAGCCGTACAATTGACTGGAAAAAGAATAAGGAGGCTCGACCGTGTTCACCTTCCTCCTGTGGTGCATACTCTTCGTAATCTGCTGGCCGCTCGCGCTGCTGGCGCTAGTCGCCTATCCCTTCATTTGGCTGCTATTGCTGCCATTCCGCATTCTCGGCGTAGCGGTCCACGGAGTGCTGGAGATCATCTTCCTAGCGATCACGCTTCCGTTCCGATTGCTAGCCGCGCCGTTTCGAATCTAGGCGGACCGGTGGGGGACAAAGAGATGCAGGATACGGTGAAAGAGCGGCGCTTCAGCGCCGCGTGAAGAACCAAGGCAAAATGGGCTTTAGCCCCGGAGCGAGGCTAACTCTCCATCACTTTCAAACCGTCGCGGACAATCAGCCGCGCCTCGGTGGCCCGCTGCACATCCTCCGCCGTCAGCCCCGGAGCCACCTCCTCCAGCACCAATCCCCGCTCCGTCACCCGGATGTACGCCATCTCCGTCACAATGGTATCCACCACTTTTACTCCGGTCAGCGGCAGGGTGCACTTCTTCAAAATTTTGGGCGCGCCTTCGCGAGTCGTATGCTCCATCGCCACCACCACGCGCCGAGCCCCGGCCACCAGGTCCATCGCCCCGCCCATCCCCTTCACCATCTTCCCGGGGATCATCCAATTCGCCAGGCTTCCCGACTCATCCACTTCCATAGCCCCCAGCACGCTCAAATCAATGTGCCCGCCGCGGATCATGGCAAACGAATCTGCGCTCGAAAAATACGACGTCCCCGCCATTTCACTCACGGTCTCTTTGCCCGCGTTGATCAGGTCGGCGTCTTCCTGGCCCTCCACCGGATAAGGCCCAATCCCCAGCATCCCATTTTCTGACTGCAGGACCACTTCAATCCCCGGCGGAACGTGATTCGCAATCAGCGTAGGCATGCCAATGCCCAGGTTCACATAAAACCCGCTGCGCAGCTCGCGCGCAATCCGATTCACAATCCGCTCGCGCTTCTCAACGTCTTTTCCGGGCTTAGTCATTTCTCGGTACTCGGTACTAGGTGCCAGCTGCTGCCTTCCTCACCGTGCGTCTCTCAATCTTCCTCTCGTACAACTCCCCCTGAAGAATCCGTTTCACGAAGACCGAAGGCGTGTGAATCGAATCCCCGTCCAGTTCCCCCGTTTCCACCAACTGCTCAACTTCGGCAATCGTCACCGTCGCCGCCATCGCCATCATGGGATTAAAATTCCGCGCCGTCTTCCGGTACACCAGATTCCCCATCCGGTCGCCCTTCCACGCCTTCACAAACGCGAAGTCCGCCTTCAGCCCGCGCTCCATCACATACGTCCGGCCTTCAAACTCGCGCGTCTCCTTGCCCTCAGCCACCACAGTACCCACGCCGGTAGGCGTAAAAAACGCCGGAATTCCCGCGCCACCCGCGCGAATGCGCTCCGAAAAAGTTCCCTGCGGCACCAGTTCGAGATCGATCTTTCCGGTCAGCACCATCTCTTCCAGCAGCTTGTTCTCGCCCACGTACGATCCGATGTGACGCGTAATCTGCCCAGCTCCCAGCAGCAGCCCGTTGCCCAGCCCGTCCACGCCGACGTTATTGCTGATGGTCGTCAGATTCTTGGACCCTTTCCGCACCAGCGCGCGAATCAGATTCTCCGGGATGCCGCACAATCCAAATCCCCCGATCATAATGACCGAGCCGTCGGCCACATCCCGAATCGCCTCATCCGCACCACCCACAACCTTATTCATAACGTTCGCATTCTAAATGAAATTCACCACGGAGACATGCAGCTGCCGAGAAAAAGGTGAATTGTTGATTTGTGATTGCTGATTGTTGATTGAAGAGCCGAAAATCCGTGGGACGATTCGTTCAGCGGAAGCTGATCTTAATCAGCAATCAGAAATCAACAATCAGCAATTGATTTTCTCCGAGTCTCCGTGCTCCGTGGTAGATTCTATTTTTTGCCCGCACTCTTCCTCAGCCCATGCGCCTGCTCGAATTCCGCCGCAAGTGCGCGCGTCGCCAGGTTCTCCCGGATGTGCGCCAGCCTTTGTTCCACTTTGAACAGAGCGTCTTCCAGATTCTTTTTGTTGGTGATCGCAATGTCCCGCCACATCGAATAAGGACTCGACGCAATCCGCGTCATCTCCTGCAGCGCCCGCCCACCCGCCGGAAGCAGCGGGGCTTCTTCGCCAAACTCCTCCACTAGCGCGGCGGCCAGTGCGGTCGAAATCAGCTGTGGCAGGTGACTGATCCACGCGCACAACCGGTCGTGATCCTCCGGCGGCAGCATTGCGATGCGCGCCCCAATCTGATCGATCCATCCCACAAATTCCGCAAACATTCCTTCCTGCAAGTTCTGTCCCGGCAGAGGCGTCAAAAACCACACGGCATTTTGGAATAGGTCAGCGTCGGCATAATCCACTCCGCTATGCTCCTTCCCGGCCATTGGATGCCCTCCGAGAAATCGCTTGCCGGCATTCTTCCCAAACACCTTCACCGCCCGCTCCGCCACCGCCGCCTTCGTGCTTCCCACATCGGTCAGCAACGTGCTAGCCGGCAGCGCCGGACCCAGCCGCCCGATCAGATCCACAATCGCCAGCACCGGCGTCGCCAGCACCACCAACTGGCTGCCGTGCACCGCGTCCGCGGGCTCGACAAATCCCTTGTCGATCACACCGCGCATCTTCGCTTTTTTCAGCGCCGATTCCCGGTCGCACCCCACAATTCTGCCGGCGAACCGCCGCTTCCGCAGCGCCAGGGACAATGATCCGCCAATCAGCCCCGTCCCAATAATCGTGATTTGCCGAATGGCCATAGGGGAATTGAGTCATTGAGAGATTGACTCATTGAATCAATGAGTGTCGGCACCGCTCGGGGAAGCTATTCGCGATCAATGATTCAATCACTCAATGGCTCAATGATTCAATTTCTAAGCGATCTTCCTTCCCACTGCCGGCGCAATCATCCGCAACTCATCCATCAGCTTGGTGAATTGCTCCGGAAACAAAGATTGCGCCCCATCTGACCACGCCTTGTCGGGGTCGCAATGCACTTCAATGAGCAATGCATCCGCTCCCGCCGCCACCGCAGCCCGCGCCATCGGCGCAACTTTGTCGCGCCGTCCCGTTCCGTGCGACGGATCGGCCGTCATCGGCAAGTGCGACAATTTGTGGATAATCGGAATCGCCGAAATATCCATCGTGTTTCGAGTGTAAGTCTCGAACGTCCGGATTCCGCGCTCGCACAGAATTACTTCATAGTTCCCGCCCGCCATAATGTATTCCGCTGACAGCAGCAGCTCTTCCAAAGTCGCCGCAATCCCGCGCTTCAGCAGCACCGGCTTGCGCACCTTCCCTAATTCGCGCAGCAGATTAAAATTCTGCATGTTGCGCGCTCCCACCTGCAGAACATCCACGTAAGGAAGCATCAGGGGAATTTGCGAGATCTCCATCACCTCGCTGATTACCAGCAGCTTGAACTTCTCTCCCGCCTCGCGCAGCAATTTCAACGCATCTTCCCCGTGGCCCTGAAAAGAATAAGGAGAACTCCGCGGCTTGAACGCTCCACCCCGCAGCCCGCGCGCCCCAGCCTTAGCCACCGCTTCCGCGGTTGCAAAAAGCTGTTCCCGCGTTTCCACCGAGCAGGGCCCCGCCATCACCACCACCTCGTTCCCGCCAATCTCAACGCCATTCGCCAGTTTGACAACCGTCCCTTCCGGACGAAAACTCTTCCCCGCCAGCTTGTAGGGCGAACTGATGCGGTGCACTTCCTGCACTCCCGGCAACAGTTCCAGGATGCGGATGTCAAAATCAATCCCTGCTCCCACCGCGCCCAGCACAGTTTGCCGCGCCCCGGTCGACCGGTGGACCTCAAACCCCATCTTCACCAGGTGCTCAATCACCTGCTGAATCTGCCGCTCATCCGCAACGTCCTGCATCGCCACAATCATAGGAAAAGCTCTGCTTCCAGCCTGGTTAGAAAATCTTTGTCATTCCGAGCAACGCGAGGAATCTGATTTCGCGTCCGCCACCAACGATGCCGTGCCGCTAGTCATTCATGTCCGACTCCAACCCGCTCGCCGGCTTCGCCCCGCCGGCCTTGCCTCCAATTCCTTCCTTCTGAATATTCCGCATCACATCCATGATCCGCTCAAAAATCCGCACCAGATCCCGTCCCGGCAGCGGACCCCGATTTACTTCCTGCACGTTCTCAAACACAATCCGCTCGCGCTCGGGCTCGTAAATCGGCAAGCTCGTATTCCGCTTCAGCCGGCCAATCTCAACCGCTGCCTGCGCCCGCTCGCTCAGCAGTTCCACCAGCCGCCGGTCAAGCTCATCAATCTTCTTTCGCCAATCTGCAATATCCATGAAAGACTCGGGATCTATTCTTCTAATGTCATCCTGAGCGAGGGTTGTGCTTGGCGGAGGCCAAGCACAACCGCAATCGAAGGACCCCTCACCTGCCTTCACCGCAACCGGCTTCGCAAGGAACTTCTATAACCGCCTATATACTTGCCTGCCGGTGGCAACTCGTTCAACTCTCGCCAAGCTGCCAGCCGTCAACCCCCTCACAAATTCTCCCACAGCCGTCGCCTCGCGTCCCCGGTTCCGCTCAATCATCTCCACAATTACACTTCCCACAACCACCGCATCCGCAAACTCCCCAACTTCCGCGAATTGCTCCGCATTCGAAATCCCAAATCCAACCGCAATCGGCAGTTTCGTGACGCGCCGCAGTCGCCGCACTAATTTCTTCGCATCGTCCGCCAATTGCTGCCGCGCTCCCGTCACACCCGTCCGCGACACCGCATACACAAACCCGCGCGATGCCTCTGCAATTCGCCTCAGTCGCGCATCCGGACTGGTCGGCGCCGCCAGAAACACCGGCGCCAGATCGTGCTCTCCCATAGCCCGCAGATATTCACCCGCCTCTTCCACCGGCAAGTCCGTCACCAGCACGCCATCCACTCCCGCGTGCCGCGCCACCATGCAAAACTTTTCCATCCCCATCTGCAAGATCGGATTTAAATACGAAAACACAACCAGCCCTGTGGACTGTGAGTGCTCCCGCACTTCCGCCGCCAGCGTCAAAACCTGCGCCAGGCATGTCCCATGTTTTAGCGCTCGCTCGCTGGCCCGTTGAATCACCTGCCCATCCGCCACCGGATCGCTGAACGGCACGCCCAGTTCAATCACATCCGCGCCCGCTTCAATCGCGGCCAGTACGACCGCACGCGTAGTCGCAAGATCCGGATCTCCGCAAGTCACATACGCCACCAGTCCGGGTGTTCTATAAAAAGATAGCGGCATATAGATTGAGTCATTGATTCATTGAGAGATTGATTCATTAAGAGATTGACTCAATGACTCAATCTCCCAATGATTCAATCGATTTTCAGGTTCTCTCGCAGGATTCCAATGTCCTTATCACCCCGCCCGGAAATATTCACAATCACCACCTCCGACTTCTTCATCCCAGGCGCCCGCTTCACCACCTCCGCCACCGCGTGAGCCGACTCCAGCGCGGGAATAATTCCTTCTGTCCGCGCCAGCAAGGTAGTCGCCTCCAGTGCCTCCGCATCCGACGCCGGAACATACTCCGCCCGCCCCGCATCTCTCAGCGCCGCATGTTCCGGCCCAATTGAGGGATAATCCAGCCCCGCCGAAACCGAATGTGTGTTCGCGATCTGCCCCGCCGAATCCTGCAGCACGTAAGAATAAGTCCCTTGCAAAACCCCCGGTGATCCTCCGCGAAAGCGCGCCGCATGTTCTCCCAGCCCTTCGCCACGGCCGCCAGCCTCCACGCCAATCAACCGAACCTTCTTGTCTTTTATGAACTCGTAGAAAATTCCAATCGCATTCGATCCTCCACCCACGCATGCAATCACCGCAGCCGGCAGTTTCCCCTCAGCCTTCAAAATCTGCGCCCGCGCCTCCCGCCCAATCACGCGATGAAAATCCCGAACCATCGTCGGATACGGATGCGCGCCCAGCACGCTCCCCAACAAATAATGTGTAGTCCGCACGTTGGTCACCCAGTCGCGCATCGCCTCGTTGATCGCGTCTTTCAAGGTCCGCGAGCCCGCGTCCACTCCGCGCACTTCCGCACCCAGCAGCCGCATGCGGAACACGTTCAACTCCTGCCGCCGCATGTCCTCAGTCCCCATGTACACGACGCACTCAAAACCGAGCAGGGCGCAAACCGTCGCCGTGGCCACGCCGTGCTGCCCCGCGCCAGTCTCAGCGATGACGCGCCGCTTGCCCATGCGCTCGACCAGCAGCGCCTGACCCAAACAGTTGTTGATCTTGTGCGCCCCGGTATGCAGCAAATCTTCCCGCTTCAAATAAATCTTCGCCCCGCCCAGCTTCCGCGTAAGCCGCACCGCAAACGAAAGCGCGGTAGGACGCCCCGCATAAGTCCGCAGCAACTCGTCCAGCCTCTTCTGAAATTTCGGATCCCGCTTCGCCTTCTCGTACTCGCGCTCCAACTCCTCGAGCGCCGCCATCAAAGTCTCCGGCACATACCGCCCGCCATAAACCCCAAACCGCCCAGGAACGTTCACAGGAACACGTAATCGCGCTGGGTGCCCCGTCCTTCTCGCGTTCTTTGCGAGAGGGCGGGGATTTTGACTTTGATTGTTCTTGGAACCGTAGCCATTCCTAACTCGTCTTCCGATCTGCGTCCGCGCACGGCCTTCACAAACGCACGCACCTTCTCCGCATCTTTTTTCCCCGGCCTAGCCTCGACGCCGGAAGCCACATCCACTCCCCAAGGCCTTAGAATGTCAATCGCTTCCTCCACGTTTTCGGACGTCAGCCCACCGGCCAGCACCTGTCGTCCGAATCGTTTGATCTCGTCTAGCGTCCGAACCGAAGCCCTCCAGTCAAACGCTTCACCCGTCCCGCCGTGATTTGAGGCTGTACCAGAGTCTATTAGGAACGCATACACGACATCCGGATCCCACATGCCTGCCCAGCCAATCGGACTCGCGTGGTACATGGAAATCGCTGCCAAAACTTTCAGTCGCGGGCATCGCCTAACCACCAGATCCGCCACGTGCGGATCCTCGTCGTCACCATGCATCTGAATTGCCGTAAGCCCCGCCTCATCCGTGACGGCGCAGATCGAGTCTTCGCGCCCATTCACAAACACTCCCACCTTCTCCACGCCCTCCGGCAGCTCCGCCACAATCTCCCGCGCCGCCTCCACGCTAATATTCCGCGGACTGTTCTCATAAAACACAAATCCCACCGCATCCGCCCCGGCTTCAACCGCGGTCAGGGCGTCCTCCAAATTCGTCATCCCGCACATCTTGATCCACGTCATTTCAAATGTCATCCTGAGCGGAGGTTGCGCTTCGCGAATGCGAAGTGTAACCGCAGTCGAAGGACCCCTCACAACTCGACACAACAGGCGCCCTCGCAGGGAATTCTCTCCCCGGATGCGTGCGTCTCTTAGCGCTCACTCGGGGCTCGCAACTCGATACTAGCAACTAACTCCCGCAAAGCTTCTCCAGGAGAATCCGCCCGCATCAGCGCCTCTCCAATCAAAAACACTTGATAGCCTACAGCCCGCAGCCCCGCGATATTTTCTCCGGACCGAATCCCGCTCTCCGCCACCTTCAACACATTCTTCGGAAGCAGTTCCGCCAGCCGGAACGCCGTTTCCGCATCCACCTTGAACGTACCCAGGTCACGCGTGTTCACGCCAACCAAATCACACCCGGCATCTAACGCTCGCTTCAATTCTTCCTCATCATGCACCTCGCATAGAACGTCCAATCCCCGTGAGCCCGCGCCGAGAACCAGCTGAATCAATTCCGTTTGCGATAAAGCCGCCACAATCAGCAACACCGCGTCCGCCGAATTTGCCCGCGCCTCCAGCAACTGAAATTCATCCAGGATGAAATCCTTACGCAGGCAAGGGACCTTCACCGCCGCCGATGCGCTGCGCAGATTCCCTAACGACCCTCGAAAGAAATCCTCATCCGTCAGCACCGAAAGCGCCGCCGCCCCAGCCTCGTCCAGCTCCCTGGCCAACTCTTCCACACAAAATTCCGCGCGAATCAATCCCTTCGACGGAGATGCCTTCTTCAACTCCGCAATCACTGCTACACCGAGTCGGCTTTTTTCCTCCAGCGCGCGCCGAAACCCACGCGGCAGGTGCTGTTCCGCCCGCCGCTCCAACTCCCGCAAATCAGCAGCGCTCTTAGCCTCAGCCACTTTCCTGCGCGTGGAGCGAACAATCTGATCAAGGGAAACAGGCATAACAGTGCATGAATTATACGGGAATGACGGACTCTCGCATCCGGACAGCGATCACTTGCAGACGTTCTCAATCTCCTTATAAGGCTTCTCCGCGTGCGCCGGATACTTGATCTGCTTCACCTGCATCCACTGATCGAGCATTGTCCCGGCATCATGCAGCCCCACATCCGGATCGCCCTCATACGCCGGATCACTCTCCGCTTCTTCAAGCGTCACCAGGGTGAATCCTTTCTTCTTCAACAAGTCGAGCGCATCGGGCAGAATCGTGCTGCTGAACGCTCCCAGGTGCATCAGCAGCACGTAGTTGATCTCGTGGCCGTAAATCAGCTTCGCCTGCTCCCGGCCTAAGTCAAGAAATTCCGCAGCCGTGCTCAAATAACTCGACCGAAGCCACGCAATCGACTTCGTATCGTTCTTCGCTACGCATCGCGCATAAGCCGTATTCCACAAGTAGTCTTCCCAATCCAGCGTCACCTGCGCAATCCTGTATCCATGCGCCTTCAAATAGGCGCGGATCACGCGCCGCTTCTCCACCGTGTCTCCCTCGTGCAGGTACGGATAGCGAAACCAGTGCCAGTTGTCTTTCGCGCCTCCGTTCAACAACTCCAGCACCGGTTCGTCCTCCAAGATCTCCCGCTCAAATGCCTCTGCTGTGTTCTGCTCCAGGTCCATGTGCGCATAAGTATGATTTCCGAATGGCTCCGCCGCTGCCCAGAGCATCAGCGCCTCCGCTCCATCCGCGTCTCCTTCCAATTTCTCTGCATTGATAAATCCATATACCGGTGGCACGTGCCGCTTCTTCAGAATGGCCAGCACATTCCTCGCAGTCTCCACGCGCGTAACACCCGGCGGCGGCTCTCCATTCAACGGCAGATCGTCAAAGGTGATCGCCAGCTTCTGCGCCATGCATATCCCGCAAAGCATCAGGGTCAGAAACCCTATTCGGCAGCTCCCAGTCAGAGAATTTTTCATGGAGAAAGTTTACGGGACTTCGGAGATCAGTGAAAGCAAATGTGCGGCCACGCCTCGAGGGCGAGCCGTCGGTCGTCTCCTGCGGAGCGGACACCGCAACCCATTAAGTTATTAGGATAAGTATGTTCTTTGGTGCCATCGAAGGGACTCGAACCCCCACACCGTTGCCGGTACATGGACCTGAACCATGCGCGTCTGCCAATTCCGCCACGATGGCAATCTGAATTGCAAGGCAGCGGCGGCCCTAAGGCCGCCGTGTCAGGAAGACCAACACTTGTATTCTACAGCCCGCCAACAGGCTGTCAAACCAACTGCTCACCACCGAGGCACAGAGACGCAGAGAAGAACAGAAGCAAAAGAACAATTCTTAGAGAATTGCTCTGTGTCTCTGTGCCTCTGTAGTGAAAAGCACTTCTGCAGCGCCACTAATCTTACCCCAGCCTCGCACTCATCGAAAGCTTCGCATTCAGCACCTTCGATACCGGACAGCCCTTCTCCGCCGCTTCGGCATACTTCTGGAAAGTCGCCGCATCCGCTCCCGCAACCTTCCCCACGACATCGATGTGGCTCGCGGTGATGGTCCACCCCGAATCCAGCTTTTCCATGGTCAGGGTCACGTTGGTGCTAATGCTCTCCGGCGTTAGATTCGCCCCGCCCAATTGCGCCGAAAGCGCCATCGAAAAGCACGCCGCGTGCGCCGCCGCAATCAATTCCTCAGGATTCGTCCCCGGCCCGTTCTCAAACCGCGAAGTAAACGAATACTGGGTATCTTTCAGCACTCCGCCGGGCGCCGAAATCGTTCCCTTCCCATCTTTCAATCCACCCTTCCACACTGCGCTCGCCTTGCGTTCCATCGCTTTCTCCTGAATGAATGACTCGAAAATCAAATGCATCCCAGACGTAGATCGCATCGGCAGACGCTCGGGACGCAAAATTTTTCCCACTCAATAAAAATCCGAGCAACTCAAATAAAACCCGCACGCCGGACAGCTCAACTTGCAGCGATTCTCCTGCAGTTCCGCGGAACAGTTCGGACAAAAGCGCTCCGGATGTCCCAGTTGCTGCTCCGCCCCCTGAACCCCACCCCGTCCCCGACCCTCTTCCTCGGCTCCCCTGCCCTGTCTCCTGCCCGCCTGCTCCCATCCGCGGAACATAAACCCCAATCCGCCGGCGCACAAGTAGAAAACCGTCTTCCTCTTCCGCATCCCGCGCCGAGCCAATTTTTTCTTCGCCGGTTCACAAATCTTCATCTTTGATCTTTTCCACAGACCCTTTTGCGCTAGAATGCCTCTACATTTGGAAGGGCGTGATCCATCTGGCCATGGATTCCGCTCTTGGCCTTCCCCCAGGAGGTAGTAGATGTATCGGCCCTATTCAGGTTCCCTGGCGGACCCACGTCCGTTCTTGGACGTGCAGTCCACAATCCGCAATCTCGCTCAGGATTACGTCACTTCTTTTAACACCGGCAACTTTGACCAGGCTGCCGCTCTCTTCGCCGAGGATGGCGTTTTTATGGCGCCGCACCACGACCCCGCCTATGGACCCAAGGGCGTAGAGCGCCTGCTTCACTGCATCGCCGAGAAGGGATACGAAGACCTTCGCCTCGAAACCAGCCGCGTCGAATCTTCTGGTGACCTCGCCATGGAGATCGGCCGCTACAGCGTCGCTATCCGCCAGCCCGATGGCACCATCGTCGCTGACCGCGGCAAGTACTTGAAAGCCTGGCGCCGTCTCGGCGCATGGCTCATCGTAGCCGATTGCTGGAGCAGCAATTTGCCCGTCCCTGTTCGCCAGGACGGGTCCGTCCAGCATTCTCCTGCGGCTTAAGGAGCTGGAAAATGTCTGCTTTTTGATAGAGCAGCGGTTCAGCGCTGCTATCAGGTGGAGCGTCGACTTCCGCCGCCGCGTTGTTGGGTGGAGCAGCGCGTTCCAGCGCTGCGCGAAAGAGCTTAGTTTTCTGAGCCGGCTTTAGCCGCTGAGGTGCATCTGCGAAAGTCGCGTTCTCTGCTCGACGCCCCGCGGTTCACGACTTCGTTGCCAGCATTTCGCAGACGCGGTGGATCATGTCGCGCTGGGTATTGGTGAGCGTGAGGAACTCAAATCCGTAACGCAAACCATCACAGTAGCGAACAATGGCCCGTACTTTCAACGGATAGGGACTAAGCGGCAGAGGAACATCGAGGGAAACGATTTCGCCGGTTTCCAGGTCGCCGGTGAGCGTGGCGCCGATGCCGTCCTGACTAAGCTCGGTGGACCGCCCCCAACAGCTGCGGAATTCGCCCGCCTGAAACATGCGGACCTGAATCCGTACATCCAGGGCAAACCGCGCAAAACGGCGGACATAGGTAGAAGCCGGCTTATTGCTCGCGAGTTTCTTGCCCAAAACTGCCATAATTCAAATTCAGTGGTCAGTTGCCAGTGGCCGGTGGTCAGTAAACCTGCCCCTGGAGAACCTAGCCTTGTCGATTCTTATCACGGATTAGCAGACTTCTCGTTTCATTCCTAACGTCGGGGTCAGTTTCTTTACTGGCCACTGGCCACGGCCACTGCTAATTCCCGTGCAACAAGTAGCCCGGTTCCAGCGGAAGTTTGCCTGCAATCTTCACCACTGCGACGCTGCTGTTGATCGAATACACATCCACTAGACCAATAGCCCCGGGAACCGACGCCACTTTGTTTACCAGTTCTTCGTCGGAAGTGGCGATCACAATGGCGGGATGGTTCACCCGCGCGTGATTGGAGCTGACGATGAGGCCGTCAACCTCGCTCTCCGACATGCCATAAACCTTTTCCAGGACCACTTTCATTGCGGGCACTGACGGGGAGCGCATCACAAAGGTGACGGGCTTGCCATCCGGCCAGTGACTGGTCTGCGCTTTGCAAATCTTAACCAGGTCGGGCAGGGTGATGGCACTGATCGTATTGGACTTGTTGGAAACCAGCGCAAGGTCCCGCGCCCACGCCAGCGAGGCGCCCATCAACACGAATGTAAGAATAGAAAGATAGCGTCGGTAGAGCACTCTTCGTCTCCGCAAGGCCGCAAGCCTCAAATTCATTGTGCTTGAACTTTCGACATTCGTTAAAGGTAACTAAGGTCACGGGGCAGTCTTGCGCTGCCCGAGTCTCGAATTGCACTAGAAAAAATAGGCGCGGCTGACTCAGCCGCGCCCCACCTGTCTTGGCGATTACCCGTTCTATTTTTTCTTCGAACCGGCCGCCCGTGCTCTTATCGGTCGCGGCGCGACGAACAGCTGCGGCCGCAATTGTGCCATTCCAGGAGTGGCGGACGTAGCACTTTGCACGACGATCACGCCGGTAGAGACCTGGCCGTTGTCCGATTCGATAAACGGGAAGGTTGTGCCGTCCACAGTGTAGAAGGTGAGATCGAATCTGCCGTTTAGGGTACTGGAGTTGCCGTTCCCGGCCGTAGCTGACAGCCCGTAGCGGCCAAGATTGTCTAAGGCGCCATAAGTGCCGTCGCTGAGCCCGAGGTCAAAAAACGGGGCGCCAAACGAGGTGCTGCCGCCGGGATCGGCGTTTTCGTCAATGATGCCGGCGGTCAGAGTGCCGTTGCCGCTGGTGGCGGCAGAGGCGGTGAACTCGGCGATGTCATCCACTTCGATGGCTGCGCCCAAGGATTGAGACGCCGCTATGTTGATGCCTGTAAGGTTTAGCCCGTAGCCCTGCGAGGTCGCGCCGAACGTGGTGGTCGACTGCGTGTAACCGGCGCCGACCGCGATACCGGAGTTGTCGACCTCCAACAGGAGCAGGCCACCGCTGGAAGGATACGCGGCATACGCTGAGCCTCCCACAAACGTGGCGAAGTTGCCCAGAGTGTATCGGCCAGTGCCGGCGGCGGTGTAGTTAGCGGTGAAGATCGCGGGCGCTGATGGCGACGAAACATTCGTTCCATTGTCGTTGTAATCTTCCACGCCGCTAATGCCACCCGAGCCATTCGTGGTCATGAAACCCCCAGACGCAAACTCTTCGCCCGTTAATGTGAAAGCCATGGTGCCTGTTGTTATGGTGGGGCTCGTCTGAGAGTACGCATCGCCTGACAAAGTTGCCGTCTCGTCCATCTCAATAAACTTCAAATGCGTAGCGTCGATGGCAACCACGTCGAACAGCCCGCTGAAGGCCCCGGTGGCTAGAGTCGTTGCGGGCGTGGCGGACGGTCCTAAAACTAACGAGCCTGTGAGCGTCTGGTCGGCATAGGTCAAAAGGCCACCTTCGTTAAGGTCGTCGAGCCCGGCAATGTCTCCTCCCGAGAAGGCGAAATTTCCAACCGTAGCCCAGGGAGTGCCACTGCTATAGTTGGCCCCATAGAGGCTGAAGGCGTAGGAGCCGGACGGCGAAACTCCCGCCGCCTGCAGATCGAGGGTCCCGCTGCCGCTGCCGAATGTATCGAACTCCGTGATGAGCCCATGGGAACTTGTGGAGAGGACGAAATCAAAAGTGAGGTTGCCGAACCCGGAGATGTTGGTGCCGATTGTGGCCCGTCCCCGCCCATCTACTGAAACGCTGTAGGAGCCATTACTGTTGATGGACGCGCCAGCGATCGGCCCGCTCGTAAATTCGGCAGTATCCGCGTCATTGATGTCGAGGGTACCACCAGTGATCACGCCGCTACCATTGGCTGTGAGAGCGCCCACCATTGCATAGGGGTAATCGTTGGAATCCGTGCCGGAGATGGAGAAAACGTACGTGCCATCCAAATTGCTGTTGCTGAAGCCGCCGCCAGGAGGGGCTATGGGGTTGGTGGCACTGCCGCTGCCGCAGCCGGCTAGAAGCGCAAGTGTAGAAAGTGCGACGAGCAGAGCGATTGCATTGCGTACTGACATAGTTGCCTCCGGGGAGCAAATCGTGGAACTGGTCACCGTTGATTCCGAGGTTAGCACAGGTGAATTCACTTGCGTCAAACCCGAACCAAAGAAACAAGTAGCGCCCCGAAGAAAAAATTTCTCGCCGACGCAAGCTCTACATATCTTTACATTCTGACCTTTGTACAGGCTATGGAGTTGTGCGCAGTTCCGGAGAATTCAGTAGCATTGAGTATTGCTGCGCGCTGCGTTGAGATTGGAAGGTTGACTGTTGAAAATCTGAGGTTGGAAAAGTAAATATGACGTCGAGACCAGGATTCCGATGGGCACTATCTCCGGCCGCAATGGTGTGCGTGCTGTTAATGGTCTTGGCCGCAACCGCTGCGCAGGACAAGGCTTCGCCTGATGAGGACGAGGGGCTCGTCATTGAGCCCACGGAGTTGCCCTCGACCTACCCGCACGGGCAATATCAGGTGATCTTTCGACCGCGGGGCAAGTATGTGCCCACGTTGCGCTGGAAGATAGAGAAGGGCTCATTGCCGCCGGGAATCAAGATCGACGAAAAAGGAATATTGCAGGGAGAGGCGGAGCGAGCTGGTGAATATAATTTTACCGTGTCCGTCAGAGACAGCGGCAGCCCGCAGCAGGCGGTGCAGCGCGACTTCACCATTAAAGTAGTGGAGGCCATCGCGCTGGCCTGGAAGGTTCCAGCCCACGTCGCGGGAAACCGGATCGACGGCAGCGTGGAGATTTCGAACACCACGCCCGAAGACATCGATCTGACCTTTGAAGTGAAGGCGGTCAATGAATACGGACGCGCCACCGAGATTGGCTATCAGCGCTTTCCCCTGAGGAAGGGCACGCTTGGTATGGCCCTGCCCTTCGGCGAGACGTTGCCGCACGGCGCCTATATGGTGTTTGTCGACGTGAATGGCGAGATCGCGAAGCGGAACGCAATCTACAAAGAACAGATGAAGACTCCCGCGGCTCTTCATGTGCTGGTAGGACCCTAATGTGCTGGTAGGACCGTAGGCATTGTCATCCTGAACAAGCGTTCTTTGCGCAGTGAAGAGCCTGTCCCGAGCTTGTCGAGGTAATCTGGGCGAGCCGCGCGAATCCACGGAGCCTGCCCTGAAAGAGCGCAAGCGACCGAAGGGCGCGTTTGGCTAGCTTCCTTATCGGCTGGTGCACGACCAGTACTGCGGTCACATTGACGTGAGTTTGAGTTTTCTGAAAAACTAGATAAGCTTTTTGTCTAGACTCGCTTGCGCCTGGAGCGAAAGTTTCCGTTACAACCGGAAACCAGAAACTGGAAACTAGAAACTGAATGGAACTGCTGCTCAATCTTGCCTGGCTGCTGCTGGCGCTCCCGGCCTATTGGCTTTGGCGGCGGGACACACGCAAGGTCAATGCGCTGCAGTGTTTGCTGGCCCTCGCATCCGCCCTGGTTCTTCTGTTTCCGGTGATCTCGGCTTCGGATGATCTGCACGCCATGCGAGCCGAGATGGAAGATTCGTCGATCAACAAGCGCACCGTGCGCCAGGCAATCCACGAAAAGAATTCGGCCCATATCAACCGCCTGCAAGGGCCTCCTGCCACGATTGCGAGTGCCGCGCGGTTAATCGCTCCCGAACTTGGACGGCTCGATGTTTTCATCACCTTCGTATCGCCCGCGGCGCCGCCTTGCGTTTTCTATGCGGGTCGCGCGCCTCCCTTTTCCCTCCTCGCGTAGTTCGCCGAATCATCCTCGTAAAGCATTGTTGGCGTTTCGCTGATGGGTTGCAGCAATAAATCCGTGGCGATTGACCCTCGCCTTTAGATAATCCTTACGAGGCTGACTGGATACTGAATAATCCATTTTGCAGAGGCGATAGTGACGGCCTGCCCTGGCTAGATTTGTAATCGGATGGAGCACTTGATGCACCTAAGAGTTTTCCGGTCATTGCTACTGGTAGTGCTAGGCACGGGCTTGGGCTCGGCCCAGACGGCCCCGCAGACTGTGCAGCAGCAGTCTCCGCCTCAACCCTGGACCTGGGAGCAGGTGAAAGACCGCTTCGAGCTGAATAATCCCACGCTGCTGGCCGACAAGCTCAACATCGACGAATCCAAGGCGCAGGAGATCACTGCGTTCTTGCGTCCGAATCCGGATCTCAACCTCTCGATTGACGGCACCCAAATCGCCCCTCATGACGGCGTCTGGCGCCCGTTCGCCGGCACCTTTGAAACTCCCGGCATCAGCTATTTGCATGAACGGCGCCACAAGCGGGAGTTACGACTGGAAAGCGCAAGAAAGGCGACCCTGATTGCCGAGTCCAACCATGCTGACCTGGAAAGAACCATGCTCTTCAACTTGCGCAGCGCATTCGTGTCGGCGCTGCAGGCGAAAGCCGTCCTGCAGCTGGCGAAACGACAATCTTGCCTACTACGACAAAGTCCTCGACATCAGCCGAAGCCGCTTCACCGCCGGCGACATCGCCCAGATCGATCTCGACCGCCTGGAGTTGCAACGCGTGCAGTACGAATCGGATTTACGAAATGCCGAGGAAAATCTGGAAGACGCAAAGATCCAGCTCCTCACTCTCCTGAATTCCCGGCTTCCCCTCGATGACGTTGACGTCACTGGGCCCTTCGATTTCAACGATCAACTCATGCCGCGTGACCAGTTCCGCAAGATCGCCCTCGGCACCCGGCCCGATTTGAAGGCCGCCATCCAAGCCGTGGACAAGGCTCAAACCGACTACAAGCTGGCGGTTTCCAACGGCTCAACCGATCCCACATTGAGCGCGTGGTACACCCATAATTCCTCCAACAATAACCCGTTTGGCATAGACACCCTCGGAATCAGTGTCAGCATCCCCTTGCGCATCTTCGACCGCAACCAGGGAGAAAAGCTGCGCACAAAACTGGATATCACGCGCAACGAAAAACTGCGCGACGCCGCCGAAGCCCAGGTTTTCAGCGATGTGGATTCCACCTACGCCACCGTCGAGAGCGATATGAGTCTGCTGCGCCCTTACAAGGCCAAATATCTGCAGCTCTCGGTCCGCGTCCGCGACACCATTACCTTCTCTTACCAGCATGGCGGCGCTTCCCTGCTTGATTTCCTCAACGCGCAGGCGGAGTACCGCGGCGTCCAGTTGAATTACGTAAACCTGGTTGGCTCTTACTTGACGGCTGCGGCGCAGTTGAATCAGGCCGTAGGCCAGGAGGTCATTCAATGAATGCCAAATCAATGAAAACCAAATTCGTCGGCCTCATCGCGGCAGCTGCGCTTTGCTTGCCCGTGTCTTTGCTCCTCGTCGCCTGCAATGAAACCAAGGCAGATCCCAAGGCCGAGGCGCCGCCTCCCGCAACCGTTGTGCCCGATCTGGACGCCAACAATTTCAAAGTCGATCACCCCGACCAGTTTCCCCTGGCCACGGCGGTCGAGCACAAAGCAGCACCCGCTCTGAATGTCACCGGAGTAGTGCAGCCCGATATTTCGCGCGCTGTCCCTGTAATCTCGCTCGCCTCCGGACGAGTTATAGAGATCAAGGCCAGGCTCGGCGATACCGTGAAGAAAGGCCAGCTATTGCTCAGAGTTCGTAGCAACGACGTCTCCGGCGCATTCCAGACTTACTTGAAAGCTGAGAACGATGAACGCTTGGCGCGTTTGCAGCTGGAACGTGCCCAGCTTCTCTATGAGAACGGCGCGATCGCCAAAAGCGCCCTTGAACAAGCGCAGGACACTGCCGGCGATGCCAAAGCCGACCTCAATGCCGCAACCGAACAACTAAAACTTCTCGGCATCGATAAAGACCACCCCTCTGGAATCGTCGACATCGTCGCCCCAACCTCCGGCGTCATCACCGATCAGCAAGTCACCAACGCATCCGGCGTGCAAGGCCTGTCCGGCCCCAATCCCTTCACCATCTCCGATCTTTCTTATGTCTGGATCGTCTGCGACGTATACGAAAACGATCTCGATGCCGTACACGTCGGTGAGTATGCCGATATCCGCTTGAACGCCTATCCCAACAAGGTTCTGAAAGGCCGCATCGACAACATCCTTCCCGTTCTCGATCCCACCATCCGCACCGCAAAAGTTCGGCTCGAAGTCGCCAACCCCGGCGTGATGCGCGTGGGCATGTTCGTTACCGCTACGTTCTTTGGCAAGCAGCCGGAAACGCGAAGCGCAGTTCCCGCCACCGCCATTCTGCACTTGCATGATCGCGAGTGGGTTTATGCGCCTACCAAGCCGGGATATTTCAAGCGCCTCGAAGTGGTCACGGGAAACATGTTGCCCGGCAACCTGCAGGAAGTTGTCTCCGGTATCAAGCCCGGCGATCAAGTGGTTTCAAACGCTTTGGCATTGCAAAACACGGTCGAGCAATAAAGGTGAGCAATAAGGTGGCCCAATAGATGATTCGCCGCGTCGTCGATTTCGCCTTGAGCAACCGCCTGCTCGTGCTGGCGCTGGCCATCATTCTTTTTGCCGCCGGCATCGTCTCCTTCAAGCGCCTGCCCATCGAGGCCTATCCCGATGTCGCCGACAACTACGTCGAGATCATTACCCAATGGCCGGGAATTTCGGCCGAGCAAATCGAACAGCAGGTTACGATTCCCCTCGAAGTCGTCATGAACGGCATTCCCCACGTCGTGCATCTGCGCTCCTTCTCGCTCTTCGGTCTCTCCGACCTGAAACTGATCTTCGACGACGAATCGGACAACGACTGGAACCGCGAGCGTGTGCTCGAGCGCCTCACCCAGGTCACACTGCCGCCGGGCGTTAGTCCCCAGATGGGCACCGACTGGAGCCCGGTCGGTCAAATTTATTTCTTCACCTTGCGCAGCACTAATCCCAAGTATGACCCCATGGAACTCAAGTCCATTGAGGACTGGGTCGTCGAAAAGAATTTCAAATCGATTCCGGACATTGTTGATGTTGCCAGCTTCGGCGGCCCCACCCGCGAATACCAGGTTCGCGTCGACCCCAACAAACTGATCGCTCACGGCCTCAGCCTGGCTCAGGTAGAACAGCAACTCACCAACAACAACATCAACGCGGGCGGAAGTTTCATTCAAGAAGGATTGCAGCAGATCAACGTTCGCGAAGTCGGCCTGGTCGACCGCGTCCACGACATTGAACAAACCGTCATCACCACGAAGAATGGCACGCCCCTCCGGGTAAGAGACATTGCCGAGGTGTCGCAGGGCCCTAAGATACGGCTCGGCCAATTCGCAAGGGGTATTCACCGTGAGGACGGAAAAATCGTCGACAACGACGATGTCGTCTCCGGCATCGTGCTGCTGCGTAAAAACGCGGTGGCGGATGCAGCCCTGGAAAACATTCATCAGAAAGTGGAAGAGCTCAACAACCACATTCTGCCCCCAGGCGTTAAGATCGTCCCTTTCCTTGACCGCAGCAATCTGGTTCACTACACATCTCACACCGTTCTTCACAACCTCACCGAAGGGATGATTCTGGTTTCCATCATTCTGCTTCTGTTTCTGGGGAATATTCGCGGCGCAATTATCGTCGCCGTAACCATTCCGTTTGCCCTTCTGTTTGCCGCCATTTGTCTGGACCTCAGCCATATACCCGCCAACTTGCTGTCTCTCGGGGCATTGGACTTCGGCGTCGTTGTGGAAGGCGCAATCGTATTAATCGAAAACATTGTGCGCCAGTTGAGCCATTCCGACGGGTCTAAGACCCCCAACGAAACTATCAGTTTTGCCTCGCATGAAGTACAGCGTCCGGTGTTCTACGCCATCGTCATCACCATCACCGCTTTCTTGCCCATCTTTACCTTGCAGCGCGTTGAAGGCAGGCTGTTTCACCCCATGGCCTGGACCGTATGCTTCGCGCTGCTGGGCGCACTGCTGTTCTCGATCGTGGTCGCGCCGGTATTGGCCAGCTTTGCTTTCGCGAAGGGGACCCGCGAATGGAGCAACCCGGTCATGGTATTCCTGATCGACCGCTACCGGATTGCAGTTCGCTGGGCCATTCGCCATCGTGCAATCACAGTCGGGGTATGCTTGTTTCTCGTCGCCGTGGGGAACTATCTCGCTTTTAGCGGCGCAATCGGTTCCGAATTCCTGCCTCACCTCGATGAAGGCGCACTCTGGGTGCGCGGCACGCTTGCGCCCAGCACGGGCCCGGACGAAGGCATCCGCGTCGCGAACCAGGCCCGTATCATGCTCTGTTCTTTCCCTGAAGTACCGCAATGCACCAGTCAGGTGGGCCGTCCCGATGACGGGACGGACAATACGGGATTCTTTAACACGGAGTACTTCGTTGACCTGAAACCGAAAGAACAATGGCGGCCGGTGTTTCATCAGAGCAAGGATGAATTGGTTGCCGCTATGAATCGCGAGCTGGATAAAATCCCGGGCGTCACTTGGGGCTTTTCCCAGCCCATCGAAGACAACATGGAAGAAGCCGTCAGCGGCGTAAAAGGCGCGCTGGCCACCAAGATCTACGGCGATGATTTGAAAGTTCTAGAGGCGAAAAGCGATGAGATCGTCACTATCTTGCGCAAGATTAAAGGCATTGAAGATCTCGGAGTCTTCCGAGTCCTCGGCCAGCCCAATCTGAACGTCACTGTCGACCGCGATGCCGCAGCCCGTTACCAGATCAATGTCGCCGACGTGCAGGATGCTGTTCAGACCGCCGTGGGCGGCAGTGCGCTCACCCAGGTCCTCAAGGACGAAGCCCGCTACGACCTTACGCTGCGCTATCTACCGCAATACCGGGATACGAAGGAAGCGATCGAGAATATTCGCCTGCTGGCGCCCTCCGGAGAGCGGGTGTCGCTCGCTCAACTGTGTAAGATCCGCCTGACCGATGGGGCTTCAGAAGTCTATCGCGAGGGCAATCGGCGCTATGTTGCCATCAAGTACAGCGTCCGCGGCCGCGACCTCGGCAGCACCGTCGAAGAAGCCATCAAGAAGGTAAACGATCAGGTGAAACTGCCGGTCGGATACACCATTGATTGGGAGGGAGAATACGCGAGCCAGAAAAGAGCCAATGCGCGGCTGATGATCGTGCTCCCCCTCACCATTCTCATCATCTTCATCATCCTTTACACCATGTTCAAGTCCTTCAAGTGGACCCTGTTGATCATGGCAAACGTCGCCATCGCCCCCATAGGCGGCTTGCTTGCGCTTTGGTTTACCGGCACCAACTTCAGCGTTTCCTCCGGAGTAGGCTTCCTGGCGCTCTTTGGCGTATCCGTGCAGACTGGAGTCATCATGCTCGAATACATCAACCAGCTTCGCGCAAGGCGCTTCACCATCGAAGATGCCGCAGTGGAAGGCGCCGTAATGAGACTCCGCCCCATCATGATGACGATGCTCGTCGCGACGCTGGGACTGCTGCCCGCCGCAGTCTCCCACGCCATCGGTTCCGACTCGCAGCGCCCCTTCGCCATCGTCATTGTCGGAGGCCTCATCGCCGCCCTCCTCATGAGCGTCTTCCTGCTGCCGACAATCTACGTCTGGGTAGCCGGCGAGCGCGACGTCCTGCCCCGCGCCGAAGAAAGCTTCGAAGCCGGCGAACACGTAGATTAGGGGAGCGGCGTCAAGCTCCACAGCTCATGTGGGGACAGCCGCCCTCGGCTGCCCGGCGGCCCAGGTGCACCGGGCCGCAGCCACATGCACAATTCGGTAGTGTTACAGTTTGATTGTCATCCCGAGCAAGCGTCTTTGCGCTGCGAAGGATCTGGGCGAGCCGCGCGACGGGTCGCGTTCTTTGCGACCATCAATCGCGCGTTTGGCTAGCTTCCCTATCAAACTGCATCCCTACCCACAATTCGGTACTGGGTCAGTTCAAACTGGCCCACTGCCCACAATTCCCTTGACTTGATATTCGAAAAGGCCGATCCTATTCCTTAAGCACTTGCTCTTTGACATCCGAATAGCAGCGAGATATAAGTCCAACGAATTCAATATTTTGCGGGCCAGCCGCTGATTCTAAACCACTTAACCAATCGCGGATCGGCTAAGTCATTTGTTTGGAGTATTTTACGAATAAGTCATTTGTTTTGAATATTTTTAGCCGGATTCGATTCTGATCGTCTACCCGCAACCCATTGATTCCAGATATTTTAACTCAATCCGTTGCAATTTTTTTTTATCTGGACCAGATCCGCAAATCCCCTCAACCGCCCATGCCCGACAAACCCAAACCAACCCTGGAAGAGACCCTCGCCCGCCAGCAATTCGACATCGACCGGCTCAAGGATGCCTTCAGCTTACTTGGCATCACTACCTGCTTCCGTTGCAACAAGTTCTACCGCCGCACTGAACCCGGTGCCCTTTTCGATGCCGGCGAGTTGATCTGCTACAGCTGCATTTCCGCATGGTGGCCGCAGCGCTGTGCC
The DNA here is from genome assembly GCA_963702775.1 of uncultured Acidobacteriaceae bacterium. Classification (GTDB taxonomy): domain Bacteria; phylum Acidobacteriota; class Terriglobia; order Terriglobales; family Acidobacteriaceae; genus Sulfotelmatobacter. The sequence goes on along the minus strand of CAVPDX010000004.1, from coordinate 436,333 downwards.
CAACTCAGCACCAAAGACCGCAGCGACCTCGAAGGCAGGCTCGTCTTCTGGCTCCGCGACTTCCATCACTCCGAATCGTTCAAGGACCCCGCCAAGCTCCCCGACCCATCCCTGCAGGAACTCAATATTGTCGCCACCTGCCTAGAATGCCGGGGAACGGGAAAAATGTTGGGAGAGGAGCGTTGCCGCTACTGCGACGGCCGCGGCACAGTCTGGGTCATCGTCTCTAAGAAGAAGAACTAGCAGTTCGGTTCTCGGTTCTCTGAAACATCGCAGGCTCATCGCTGCGGGCCGCCCGCCAGGAGCGACTTCTCACGATTTCTATAGGATCAATAAATTCGCGGAGAAAACGAAGGACAAAAACCAAGAACGAAGAACTCGAGGATTGAAACTAGGAACCAGAAACTGAGAACTGAGAACTGAAATAAAGAGTTCCGAGGTGGTGTCGCGTCCATTCGTCTCAGCCAGTAGCTTGCGTTAGACCCTCACTTGACCTGCTCTCGCTGCTTCCCTTGCGGGGCCGCTGCGCGCGATCATCAGCTCGGGCTCCGGGCTTACCGCCAACTGGACAAACCTACCCAACGCCTCGGAACTCTGTCTTGCCTTCGACTGGGTTTCCCGTTCGCCTCGACCAGCGCTTTGCTATAGACCCTCGCTTGCCTTCCCTCCGCACCTTGCAGTGTTGAGGGCGACAAAGCTTGAGCCCCGGACGCCGCGCCAACCGGAAAAACTTAAGAAACTGTCAAAGAACGATTTCCTTTTTACTCTTTCTAGTTCTGCAGTCAATGAAAAGTGTGCACTTCTATCTCATTTATTTTCAATCGAGTGCAGCTCGTCCACAGGCGGGTGACCGGATTTTGTGCACTTCGGCGAAGCCCTCGTGCCTACCCAGCAGATGGGTCGCGGGTTTTCACGATCCGGGCCACTGCCGGCCTGTGTAGAAGACCCTCCTGCGCGGTTTGTCGGCTGTGACAATCTCGGGAAAGCCGCACCGAAAACGGATCTTGAAAATCCGGCGGCAACACTGTTTCACTGTTCGCACCGTGCAATCGACGTATGCATCTCAGAATATAACTTGCCAAGGCTTAATTCCTTGACAACATAAGTAAGTCTGCTACAGTTCGAGAAATGCTGCTCGACCCTACAACTGATTAACAGGTGCCCTGTCTATGAAGAATGTTTATGAGGTTCTAAGGCAGAAAGAGATGGAGCTGACCCGGTTGGAAAAGGAAGTGGAAGCGCTGCGCCTGGTGGCGCCTTTGCTGTCCGAAGAAAAGGAAATGAATTCGGACATGGTGAAACCCGCTCTGGCCACGGCAGTCAACGGACCGCAGCCGCCGATCCGCATCCCGGCGCCTCCGGTCATTCCGGCGGCGCAGCCCGTGCGCGCAGCTGGATGGGACGATACGGCCAAGCGCTGGCCATAAGCTGCGATAAAAGCCAGCCCAAACTTAAGCTCGCGCGGCCCGTGCCGGCTCCGCAACGTTCGCTGGCGGATGTGCCGCCCATACTGCTTCGCGCTCACGCAAAGCCGCACTCGAACGTACGTCGATCACATCCACGATCGCATACCACTCGCGGTAAAGTTGCCCCATCTGCTTGTGCGAAACCTCCAGCAGCAGGGTAGCGGCGTGATCCTGCCCCGCGTACTCTGCGTGCACCGACGTGAGATCAAGCCCCCGGCGCGAAACCGCGTTAAGGATACGCATCAACGCGCCTTGCGCGTTGCGATAGCGAATGTGAAAAATCTGCATGGCCGTTCTCCCAGGAATTGAATCATTGAGCGATTGAGTCATCGGGGCATTGAAAACCCGGTTTGGGAGCGTTTTGGTTTTCAATCATGAAATCTCCGATCACTCAATCGCTCAATTTTTTTACTCGTCCCCGTACACCATCTCCGAAAGCGCCGCGCCCGCCGGAACCATGGGATAAACATTCGCTTCGGGATGGCAATCAAAAACCAGCAACTCCGCATTCGGCGAGCGTAGAAAGTTCCCGATCAGATCCCCGGTCTCGGCCGACACCGGATAGTCCCGCATGGCAGCCTCGTTCAGCCGCCACCCGTGAATCTTGTAAGCCTTCGCAATCTCGACGAAATCAGGGTTGTCGCTCAAATCGGTTTCGGCATAGTTGCGCTCATAGAACAGTTGCTGCCACTGCCGCACCATGCCCAGATATTTGTTGTCGATGATTACCATTTTTATCGGCAGTCCAAGTCGGTGTACGGTGGCGAGTTCCTGAATGTTCATCTGAAATCCGCCGTCGCCGGAAAGGCAGAGCACGCAAGTCTCCGGCTTGGCCAGTTGCACTCCGACCGCAGCTGGCAAGGCGAAACCCATCGATCCTAAGCCACCTGAAGTAATGAAGCCTCGCGGAGACGAAAACCGATAGCGTTGCGCCGCCCACATCTGGTGCTGCCCCACATCGGCAATGACCACGTTGTCTTCCGGCAAGCGGCTGAAAAGTTCATCGAGAAAATGAATCGTCGGCTGCGCCAGTCCCCGCGGATCAAGCTCCGCGCGCTCCGGTCCGCAAGCGATCGCGCGCCACCCGCTCCAGTCGGGCAGCGAGTAGTGTTGCAACTCCGCATGAAATGCCGGAATCGTGTCGGCGAGGTTGCCAATCACCGGCAACTCGCAGGCGCGCACCCGGTCAAGCTGCGCCGGATCGATTTCAAAGTGGACGATCTTGGCATGGGGCGCAAAGCGCGTGGGATCGCCGGTCACGCGATCATCCAGCCGCGCTCCGAAAACCATCAGCAAATCGGTTTCGTGCAGAGCAGTGTTGGCCGCGCGCGTTCCATGCATGCCCACCATGCCCAGGTAATACAGTGCTTGGGGCTCGACCGCGCCCAATCCATGCACCGTAGCGAAAGTGGGAACGTTCAAATGGTCGAGCAGCCGCCGCAATTGCGGAATCGCTGCCGAAAGCTTCGCCCCTGCGCCCACCAATGCTACCGGCTTCATCGCCCGTTGCAGCAAGGCCACAATCGTGTCGCTGAATGCGCCATCCGCTTTCGCATCGGCTGGACGCGCGTGGGGACTGAACTTCACTGGCCCGGAGAAATCTTTCTTTGCTTTCAAAATGTCGGTGGGAATGTCGATGACCACCGGCCCCGGCCTTCCGCCGCGCGCCCAGTAAAATCCCTCGGCAATCACCTCCGGAATTTCATCGACCATGCGCACCAGCCGGCTCCACTTGGTCAGCGAAAGCGTCACCCCGAAAACGTCAGTCTCCTGAAACGCATCACTACCAATCACCGCGGTGCGCACTTGTCCGGTGATGCAGACCAGAGGAACCGAATCCATCTTGGCATCCGCGATGCCCGTGACTAAGTTGGTCGCGCCCGGCCCGCTCGTAGCAATAGCCACGCCAACTTTTCCCGTAACTCGCGCGTAACCCGAAGCCGCAAACGCCGCGCCCTGCTCATGCCGCGTGAGAACGTGCCGTATTCCGCTTCCACCCAACGCGTCATACAACGGCATGATCGCGCCGCCGGGGTAGCCGAATACCAAGTCGACCCCTTCAGCCCGCAAGCACTGCAGAACGATCTCGGCTCCTCTGAGCATCCCAGTCATTCCCCTATCCGTTGTCATCCTGAGCGAAGTTTCCGTCCGCGACAGCGGGCGGAAACGCAGTCGAAAAGCCTGCCCCGAGCGAAGCCGAGGGGACCCATTATCTGCCGGTAGCTTACAACCGGCCCAGCAAGGCGTTTCCACCACGACCTAAGCATTCACAACCTGCGCCGGCTCAGCTTGCTGTGCCTCAGCCGGTTTCTTGGCTTCTGTGCCCGGCAGCCAGCTCATCATGCCCCGCAACTCTGCGCCCACAATCTCAATCGGATGTTGCAACTCCTTCTTCCGCAGCTCGGCGAAGTGATGGCCGCCTTCTTTGTTCTCCTTGATCCACTCGCGAGCAAATGTCCCATCCTGGATGTCGGCCAGAGTCTTCTTCATCGCAGTCCGAGTGGCATCGCCTACGACTTTTTCGCCACGCGTCAGGTCGCCATATTCGGCGGTGTTCGAGATCGAGTACCGCATCCGTCCCAACCCGCCTTCATAGATCAGGTCGACAATCAGCTTCATCTCGTGCAGGCATTCGAAATAAGCGATCTCCGGCGCGTAGCCAGCCTCGACCAGCGTCTCGAATCCCTTCTTGATCAGCGAGGTCAAGCCGCCGCACAGCACCGCCTGCTCGCCGAAAAGATCGCTCTCGGTTTCTTCCCTGAAAGTGGTCTGCAACACGCCAGCGCGCGTCGAGCCAATGCCGTGCGCGTAGGCCAGCGCGTATTCGTGAGCCCGCTTGCTGGAGTCCTGTTGAATCGCAATCAGCGACGGCACGCCGCGCCCCTCGGCATAAACCCGCCGCACTAGATGGCCCGGGCTCTTGGGCGCGATCATCACCACGTCCACGTCCGTCGGCGGAACGATCGTCTTGAAATGAATGCTGAAGCCGTGCGAGAAGCCAAGAATCTTCCCGGGATGCAAATAGGGCTTGATGTACTGCTCATACACCGCCGCCTGGGTCTCATCGGGTGTGAGCACATGGATCCAGTCGGCGCGCTTCGCGGCCTCATCCGGCGCCACCACGACCATGCCGTCGGCACGAGCCTGTTGCGCGCTGGCTCGCGTGGGCTCCAGCCCCACGATTACTTTGTTTCCGCTGTCGCGCAGGTTCTGAGCCTGCGCGTGTCCCTGGCTGCCGTAGCCTAGGATGGCGATGGTTTTGCCCTTCAGGGCATTTGGATTAGCGTCGTGTTCATAAAAAATAGTAGCCACCAGCGTTCTCCTTTTTACGGGTAGCCCGGCAGCCTGCCCTGCGGCAAAGCCGAAGGGTCTCGCCGGCCCACCCGTCCGTCGTCTCTGGGGGATGGATTCCGGTCGGCCAGTGGGTCTGGGGAAGGCCGGAATCCATTCATACCTACCGACCGGTCGGTCGGTCGTTGGGCCTATGCTATCGAACACCCATCAGGGTGTCAAGGACGAACTTGCTGTCTCCTATCCGCGGGACATTAGGGAGTAAATGCTTTGGGGCACGGCTCGCGGGCCGCGGAAAGGTGGAGCGGCCCTTGCAGGGCAAATGCGGAACATCTTCCCCGCAATCCGCGTATCCTAAAGCAGAGGGAGGCACGTTATGTACTGCAACTCTTGCGGAAAGAACATCTCTGAGGACGTCCGCTTTTGCTCCTACTGCGGCACCGTGGTTGGCGTCGCGCCCGCGCCCCGGAAATTTATGCGCTCCCGCGCTGACAGAAAGATCGCCGGCGTCTGCGCCGGTCTCGCTCATTATTACGATCTCGACGTAACGCTCGTGCGCATCGTCTGCATCTTCATCGCGCTCGCCACTGGAGTCTGTCCCGGCATCGTCACCTATCTCATCGCATGGATCATCGTTCCATCGGAGCCGGAACTGAAGCCAATGGTGGCGGCACAGCAACCAGTAACGAGTTAGGACTGCCATCCTGGGCGGAGCTTGAGCGTCCAGAAGCGCGGCAAATGGAGCTAGAGCGTTGCCAGCACCTCATCCTTACGTCGCCAGGCTGCCAAGCCGGACGCTCCCTGAGCCAGGCGGCCCAAGGTGGCGGGCTCGGGAGCTTTTGGAACGAGACTGGTTGATTGGTCCAACGCGCTGGAGTCGCTATCGCCGCCCTTGGCAGTACCCGCAGGGATCGGTTTGTTCGGGATGGTTTCGTACGCGTATTCCTCAATGACCGTCGAGTAGTCGGTTTGAACTGAAACCCTGACCCATCCATAGTGAAGCCTGCCAGCCTTGTCTACAAACTTCACGCCCAGGAAAGGATGATGTGGAAACGCCCACGGGCAGAAGGGATGACCTTCCGAAGTGCCGGAAAGTCCCGACATTACCAGGGGGCCGGCCGCAAATGGGCGCTTGGGACCAATATTCACTCCGCTCTTGACATCAGCGGCACACTTCTTTCCGTAGGAGGTTCCCGACTGCCAGACCTCATTGGCAGCATGCAAGGGGGAGACTTGCAGACCAAAATCGAAGGGGCCGCACCCCAAAGGCGGACTGTTCAGCTGGCGGCCCGGTTTCTGCCGCGCCCCATTCGCGGAGGTGCAGGTGGTTGCACCCAGCATAAAGTTAACATTGGAGAGCGCGAAATCGTACTGCCCGTCGTGGTTGATGTCAAACCGAGCGGGGCCGCTTGTCGGGACGATGAGGTGGACCTTGGTGGAGACTATTTTGGCTTCCGCGGGCTGCACACTGGCCAGCAAAGCGACGCCGGCGGAACCGGCGGCGAACGCGTAGGCAGAGACGTTCCTCTCCAGCTTTGCAGAGAGGCGCGATCGGGTGCGAACTTTACGTTGACTTGGGTCTTGTGTCGAGAGCCGGGTCATCGTGGTTTCCTTTCCGAAGATGCGCTTCGGACCTGCGCCGGAACGGGGAGCGAAAGAGAGAAGACATCAGTCGTCCCGTGGAGTCTGGCGATTGTGGCTCCGTTCGGTCCGGCTGTCAAGACTGAAAGAAATTGCAAACGCGACGTTGGCATTTGCCCCGCCGTACCGTTACCATGTCACCCGATGGCCCGTGAGACCGTGGTCGATCACCGGCAGGAAATTCTGCGCACTGCCGCGCGCCTGTTCCAACAGCGAGGCTACGACGCCACTTCCATGAACGACGTTGCCGCCGCGCTCAAGCTCAGCAAGGGCGGCCTCTATCACCACTTTCAGAGCAAAGACGAAATCCTGTTCGAGATCATGAACCACGCCATGGAGATCACCCAGGAGCGCGTGCTCAACCCCGTGCGCGGCATTGCCGATCCCGGGGAACGCCTGCGCACGCTGATTCGCCTGCACATCGAAGTCGTGCTCAGCCCACGCGATCGCGAGATCACGGTGATGCTGCACGAAAACCATCCCCTGCCGCCGGGCCTGCGCAAGCGCATCAACGCCCGCAAAAAAGAATACGTCCACTTTCTCGAAAATCTGATGGCCGAAGTGCAAGAAAAAGTTCAAAAAGAAGATCAAGAAAAAGCTCAGAAGCACGCGCAGCATTCTCCGACGAAAAGGAAAGTCACGCCGCGCGCCGCAGCCTTCGCCCTGCTCGGCATGATCAACTGGATCTATCAATGGTACAAGCCGGAAGGAGACCTGCAGGCGCAGAACCTGATCCCGCAATTCACCGACCTCATCTTCGGAGGCATCTTCGCGTGAAGGCCCTCTTCGCCAGTCTTCCGGAAATCGAGGAACAGCGCGCCCAGAGTGGCAAGCCCTACCGCGAGTTTCTCCGCGTGCCGGCCATGAGCGCCGGTCTCTACGTCCTCTCCGCCGGAGCCACGGACTTGCAGAGGCCGCATCACGAAGATGAGATCTATTACGTAGTCCGCGGCCGCGCCCGCTTCAAAGCTGCCTTCGATGGCAAGGAGGAACACCGCGACGTATCCGCCGGCAATGTGATCTTTGTAGCAGCCGAAGTCGTACATCATTTTTACGAGATCAAAGAAGAGCTGGCAGTCCTGGTCTTCTTCGCCCCCGCCGAAACCTAGGCGTAGCGGCGGCAAGAACGCCCGCCTGCCTGGATTCCCTTGTCGGCTTCATCCACGGGCACACTGCTCGCGTCCGATAAATGCTGGCCGACTAAGCAGCTCTGAGAAAAAAGGCGAGCCCCGAGGCTCGCCCGAACGAAGCTGACAACTTTCCTTTTCGCCGACCTCAGGCAAGGTCGTAGCGATCAAGGTTCATCACCTTGTTCCACGCAGCCGCGAACTGCTTCACAAACGCCTCCTTCGAGTCGTCAGATGCGTAGACTTCTGCGAGCGCCCGGAGTTGGGAATTAGAACCGAACACCAGGTCGACACGCGTGGCAGTCCACTTGATTTTGCCGGTCGCCCGATCGCGCCCCTCATACACGCCTTCCGATGTAGGGGAGGGCTCCCACTTCGTATGCATGTCGAGCAGGTTGACGAAGAAATCATTCGTCAGCGTCTCCGGCCGCTTGGTGAAGACGCCGTGCTTGGCCTGCCCGAAGTTCGTATTCAGGGCGCGCATGCCGCCGACGAGAACTGTCATCTCGGGAGCAGTCAGGGTCAGCAACTGCGCCCGATCCACCAGGAACTCCTCAGCCGACAGGATCTGTCCGCTGCGGAGATAGTTGCGGAACCCGTCCGCGATCGGCTCCATTACGGCAAATGAATGCACATCAGTCTGCTGCTGCGAAGCATCCGTGCGCCCCGGCGAGAAAGGAATCTTCACTGCGTGCCCGGCCCTTTTCGCCGCTTCCTCGACGGCTGCGCAGCCGCCCAGAACGATCAAGTCCGCCAGCGAGACCTTCTTCCCTTTGTTCCCGTTGGACTGCGCGCTGTTGAACTCCTTTTGGATTGCTTCCAGCTTCGGCAGAACCTTCTTCAGTTCGGCCGGCTGGTTCACTTCCCAATCCTTTTGTGGCGCCAGGCGAAGGCGCGCGCCGTTCGCCCCACCGCGCTTGTCGGAGCCGCGGAACGACGCCGCCGATGCCCAGGCAGTCGTGACCAGTTGGGAGATCGAAAGCCCGGATTTGAGGATCTTAGCCTTGAGAGCAGCAATGTCCTTCTCCCCGATCAATTTATGGCCCACGTCGGGAACCGGGTCTTGCCACACCAGCGTTTCCTTGGGAACGAGCGGGCCAAGGTAGCGCGCGATCGGCCCCATGTCGCGGTGCGTCAGCTTGAACCACGCCCGCGCAAACGCGTCTGCGAACTGATCGGGATGTTCGTAGAAGCGCCGTGAAATTTTTTCGTAAGCAGGGTCGAACCGCAATGAGAGGTCAGTGGTCAGCATGGTTGGCGCGTGATGCTTTGAAGGATCGTGCGCATCCGGAACCGTACCTTTGCCAGCGCCATTTTTCGGTGTCCACTGATGAGCTCCGGCCGGACTCTTCGTCAGTTCCCAATCGTACTTGAAGAGGTTATCGAAGAAGTTGTTGCTCCACTTCGTCGGCGTCTGGGTCCAAATAACTTCCAGGCCGCTGCCGATGGTGTCAGCACCGCAACCTTTGCCAAGTTTATTCTTCCACCCGAGGCCTTGATCCTCGATGTTGGCACCTTCCGGTTCGGCGCCTACATATTGCGCGGGAACGCCAGCGCCGTGGGTTTTGCCGAAGGTATGTCCGCCGGCAATGAGCGCGACGGTTTCCTCGTCGTTCATCGCCATGCGGGCGAACGTTTCCCGGATATCGCGTGCCGCTGCGATGGGATCGGGCTTTCCATTGGGCCCTTCCGGATTCACATAGATCAGACCCATTTGCACCGCGCCGAGAGGATTCTCGAGGTCACGATCCCCGGAGTAGCGCTCATCCGCCAGCCACGTGCCTTCAGGTCCCCAATAAATTTCCTCTTCGGGCTCCCAGACGTCTGCGCGCCCCCCGCCAAAACCGAATGTCTTGAAGCCCATCGACTCGAGACCGACATTGCCGGCGAGAATCATGAGATCGGCCCAGGAAATTTTCCGCCCATACTTCTGCTTGATCGGCCACAGCAACCGCCGCGCTTTGTCAAGGTTCACGTTGTCCGGCCAGCTATTGAGCGGCGCAAAGCGCTGCTGCCCGGATCCGGCCCCGCCGCGGCCATCGCCGATGCGGTACGTACCGGCGCTGTGCCACGCCATGCGAATGAAAAGCGGCCCGTAGTGGCCAAAGTCGGCCGGCCACCACTCCTGCGAATCCGTCATCAAGGCATGCAGGTCTTTGACTACGGCTTTCAGGTCGAGCGTTTTGAATTCTTCTGCGTAGTCGAACTCCTCGCCCATCGGGTCGGACTTTTCGGAATGCTGGTTCAGGACGCTAACGTTTACCTGATTCGGCCACCAATCAACATTCGCGTGGGATTTGCGAACGCCATGCGCTACTGGGCACTTCGATTCGGTTGCCAGGTTTTTTTCTTTAGCTTCGGGGACAACACTCCCCGATGAAGTCGCGAGTGTATTTTCCATAATGTTCCTTCCTTCGAATCAAGACTGGGTACTGCGCGAAACAATTACTTTTTGGCGCTGCACTGGCGGCAGAGGCCAAAGACCTCGACCTGCGGCTGCGTCAGATCAAAGCCGCGCGGCGCCTGCCGGGACAGCTTTTTGTAGTTGATGAAATCACCTTCGACATCCTGCACCGCCTTGCAGCGGGTGCAGACTAAATGATGATGGGGTTCAAGATTGCCTTCCACCAGCAGCGTGGAAGAATGAGGGCTGACTTCCCGCAGCAGTCCGTGCTCCACGAAAAGCCGCAGGTTTTTGTAGATGGTAGCTAAAGAGATGGATGGGGTCCGCCGCCGGACTTGGTTGTAGACGGTTTCAGGAGAATGATGTCCCGGCATGGCCACGACCGCTTCATAAATGACCTGCCGCTGATGCGTAGCCGCAAGGCCACACTTCCAGGCCAGTTCGCGAAATTGTTCGTGAGCCGAAGGCACGGGGGAGACTCGGTGTTAGATGAGAATGATTATAGTCCAGGAATTAGTTGCAAAGTCAAGAGTTGGGCAAGTGCGGGGGTCGCATGGTTATGTGACGGGTAACGTTTTTAGGCGCACTCCTCGGACGCGTTGAGTTTCAGCAGCTGGTCCAACCGCTTCCGGACCTTTGACTGCGACCGCTCGCTCTCCGCGCCGGATGAGTACAATCGCTCCCAGAATCGCGACCGATGCCAGCACCACTCGGATCGTTAAAGGCTCGTGCGCCAGCAGCCATCCCAGAATCACGGCGACGATTGGATTGGCATACGTGTGCGTCGCCACCAGCGCCGGCGGAACGCGCTGCAGCAGCCATATGTATGCAGTGAATGCGATCACGGAACCAAAGTGATCAGATAGCCCAGGCCCAACAAAGACCGCAATGAAATGCTCGCCCAGTGTGTCTGGTGGAACTCGCCCGTAACTCCCGCCGCGATCAGCAGCATGACCGCGCCGCAGAGCGTCGGCAGCGCAGTTCGCCCCAGCGCGTCAGAAGGCAGCTTGAGCCGTGGCGAAACCACAACCCCAACGACCACGACAAAGAACCCAGCAGCACCGCCAGCAACCCCCACAGGCTCGAACCTTTCACCGTGAGTTCCGCGCCAGTCAGCATGGCTACGCCCGCCACGCCCAGACCCAAGCCCAGCGCGCTGATCAGGCTAATCTTTTGCTGGCCCATCATCCAGCCCAGCACCAGAATGAACATCGGTTCGGTCGCGATCAGCAGCGCCGCCAGCCCCGATGCCACGTACTGCTCCGCCCAGTGCAGCGAGCCATGGCCGATTAAGAAGAAGAGCGCGCCCAGCGCAAATCCCGCGACCCACTGCCGGCCGCGTAGGCCGAAAGCCGCGCCACCATGCCCAGGCCAGCATGATTCCGCCCGCAATCGAGTGCCGGATTCCCGCCGTCACCAGCGGAGGAATGGTCTCGACGGCATAGCGGATCGCCAGGTAAGTCGATCCCCATATGACATAGATCGCCACAAAGGCCAGCAGCCAGCTGGATGGAGTCACTCTTGGCTCACGTGAACTCGCGGGTTTCGGCTTAGGGACGATCACGGGTCTACCTCCAATGTGTACCATCTTGCCGCTGCGGATGAGGGCCATAATCTGAGAAGATTGACGAGTAAGCATGGAAATTGGTCTCCGAAACAGACTAACCTGTAAACATTAGTTTATAGGTTATAAACAATGTAGGCCGACTACGTGTAACTTGTCAATATCGTTTTGATGGTTATATGATTCTTAGAGAGGATTTTTGGCGATTTCACAATGGCCGAGACCAAACCCGAGAGACGGCAGCCGCCCAAGTTCGAATTGATCGGGGGAAACGTCTGCCTCGATTTTGTCAACACGCTAGATGATCGTCCGAGCGCCCAACCCAAAGAGTTGCTTAAGAACTTCTACGAACTGGCGCGTTTCGGAGAAGATACCGGCATCCTCGCACGGGCGCAGCTGGATTTTTTCTACGAGCGCGCGCATCTCGATCCCGATGAAACCAAAGAAGCGATGCGACGGGCCATCAACCTGCGCGAGTCGCTGCATGCCATCTTTATGGCGGTGATCAATAAGCAAAAAGCGCCACAGCTCGCCATGGACAGGCTCAATGCGGACCTGCACCACGTTGCGCTGCACTCGCGGCTCGTACAAGGCGCGGGAAAGTTGGAGTGGCGCTTCGACGATATGACATCTGCCTACGATGCGATGCTGTGGCCGATCGCGCGCGCCGCCGCGGACCTGCTGGCCTCGAGCGACGTGGCGCAGGTGCGCGCCTGCTCGTCGCCCACCTGCCAATGGCTCTTTCTCGACACCAGCAAGAACCACCACCGCCGCTGGTGCAGCATGAAGCAGTGCGGCAACCGCGCCAAGGTGCGGAAGTTCTATGCCAGGAAGAGGACTGCTTAGAGATATCTGATGGGAAGCGCTCGAAAAAGCCGCCTGAGCACAAACTCCAGCCCGGTGGATGAGGGCTGTTTTCCCCAGAATTGGCGTTTCTGCGTTCCTCCGAGTGAGTCCCCTCCCAGCTAAAGTCGCCAGCGAAATCGTCCGAAGTTAGATAGAGAAGGAGTGCGACTCTTCGCGCTCGGGCCGGTTGAGGGAATGCCCGGTCCGCAGCTCCCTTAGATGCATAAGCAGCGAAGGCTTCCGGCGGCAAGCGGAACGATTTGACAAACCTGGCTTCTCGATCCCTCACCTTTCTTGGTGGCTGGGATGTTTCCACCACGAAATGAAGTCAACGGACTGAAAGTAATCATGGCCCCCTGGTCGATCCGGAAGAAGGTACAGGTTCTGTTACTAGTTGTCTTCCTGCCCGCGGTTGCGGTCATCGTCGCCACCGGTTTGAGTCAGCGCCGGAGCGAGATTGAGGAGGCGGGCAGCAATGCCCTGCTCATGGTGAAGAGTCTGGCCGCGCAGCAGGAGCAGATCGCCAGCGCCACCAAAACCATGCTCACCCTCCTGGCGCAATTGCCCGCGGTGCGGGGCCTGGACGCGAAACAATGCAACGATCTGTTCGGAGAAATACACCGCCGATTTCCCGTCTACTCAGTCATCCTGGCAGTAACGCCCGATGGCAATGCCTTTGCCGCCTCCGCGCCCTTCAAACCCGGTACCAATCTGGCAGACCGGAAACACGTTAGGGATGTAATCCAGACGCGGGACTTTTCCGTAGGAGAATATATTGTAGGAAGAATCAGTAACGTCAGATCGCTCAACTACAGCTACCCCGCCTTCGACCCCAAAGGCAATCTGGTCGCCATCGTCATTGTGGGCTTCAACTTGGACGAATACTCCCGCTTCATATCCAAGGTTCATCCCGCCGACGGGGCGGTGGTTTCCATCGAGGACTGGAAAGGCGTGCGGCTGTTCCGCATGCCCGAAACTCCAGCTACGGCTCCCGGCATGCCGTTGCCCCCAGACTTAATCCCGTTCATCTCGGGAGCCTCCCGGTACGGAACCTACGACCGGGTTTCTCAGGATGGCACGGCCCGGATCTATGCTTTCAGCCAGTTGCGTCTGCGAGAAGACTTGCCTCCGTACCTGTACATGCAGGTTGGCATCCCCAAAGATCCGATCATGCGCAATGCCAATCTTCGCCTGCTGAAGAACCTTTTGATACTTGGGATCTCGGCCGCTCTGGCGGTGATAGCAGCCTGGATTTTTGTGGGACACATCCTCATCAAGCCGCTGAACCGGCTAGTCACGGCTACGCGGCTATTCGGCAAGGGCGCGATGAACGTGCGCACGGGCTTGCCCCACACCCTCGATGAGATGGGGCGATTGGCGCATTCCTTCGATGACACGGCATCGTTGCTCGAAGCCCGGGATGCGGCGCGCAAACAAGCCGAAGAGGCTCTGCGTGTGGCTTCCACCGAAACCGAGCTGTTCCTGACCTGCATTCCTTCCATCCTGATTGGATTGGATTCGGCCGGGTGTATCACCCGCTGGAATGCCGCAGCGGCAGCCACCTTCGGAGTAGACGCCGCCGCCGTGATTGGGAGCACTTTGGACGGCTGTGGCGTCCAATGGCTGCACTTGGACTTGAGCAGCAAAGTAACCGGATGGCTGGCCACCACCACCTTCCTCCCCGCAGAGCTCGCGTTTAAGCAAGGAGACGACACCCGGTTTGTTGGCCTTGGGGTGCAACCCATCGCAGGATCGAGAGGCACTTCCGGACTCATCGTCACCGGGGCCGACATCACCCAGCGCAAATGCCTGGAGGAGCAACTGCGGCAAGCGCAAAAGCTCGAAGCCGTGGGCCAACTCGCGGCCGGCATTGCCCACGAGATCAACACCCCCGCCCAGTTTGTCGGCGACAACATCGGATATCTAAAAGAGTCGTGGACAAATATTGCCGGCCTGATTCAGGTTTGCCTCCGGATGCGGGACGAGGCGGGCAACGGAGCCCTTCAACCCCAGAGCGCCGCTGCCCTCGACTCGGCCTGCCAACTGGCCGATGTCAATTACCTGTTGGCGGAAGTCCCCAACGCCATTGATCAAGCGCAGGAGGGAGTGGAGCGCATCTCCAAGATCGTTCGGGCTATGAAGGAGTTCTCCCACCCCGGAGGAAAGGAAAAGTGCCCGGTCGATATTAACCATGCCATCAGCACCACGATTACCCTGGCTCGCAATGAATGGAAATACGTGGCGGATATGGTCACGCAGTTCGATCCCAGCCTGGTCCCGGTGTCTTGCCTGGCCGGGGAGTTCAATCAGGTCATGCTGAACCTCATCGTCAACGCCGCCCAAGCCATCGCCGCAGGAACGGCTGGACCGCACGCCGCCAAAGGAACCATCACCATCTCCACCACCCAGTTGCCAGACGCAGTAAGGATTGCCATTCACGATACGGGGACCGGGATTCCGGAGCACATCCGGTCCCGCGTATTTGAACCGTTTTTTACCACCAAGCCGGTTGGCCAGGGCACCGGTCAGGGGCTCGCCTTGGCCCATACCGTGATCGTACAACGGCACAAGGGACAGATCTGGTTCGAAAGCACGGCAGGCACCGGGACCACTTTCTTTGTCGTGCTGCCGCTCGCCCCAAACGCGAATCCATGATCGCACTTTTGCGGCACCCGACGGATTAGGGTATCGGATGCGCCGCAGGCAGTGCTTCGAATCGAGACGCTTATCCCATCAATCTATCGAGATGGTTGAACCCAGCCCATGCTTGCAAAAAGCGCAAGGGTGAGGCACCCTCGATTGCATCGACAATGCCCGTCCCGGAGGTTTCTCGTGATCTCTCGTCTTCTTGCTCTCGTACTACTAGCCAGCTCTGCCTTCTCGCAAAACACAGTTCACTACACCGCGACCAACGACAACGTAAAATATCTGTTCGCGACGGCGGAACCTGAGGCGCGTTTGAAGTCGGGCGATATCCTCGATACCAACACCCTGGACTGCTTTGGAAACGCGATCAAGAAGCCGGGCGACACGCTCAGCATGGTCAAGGGCGACAATCCGCTGACCGGGCCGTTCTTTGTCGAAGGCGCAGAGCCTGGAGACACGCTGGCGGTCAAGATTCTCGATCTGCAAGTGGATGGCGACACCGGCGTGGGCGCCTTCGCTCCCGGTTTTGGCGCGCTCAATGAGACCAACTACACACCCATGCTGCATGCGCCGTTGCCCGAGAAAATCTGGTTCTATCACATCGATCACGCGGCCAACACGGGGACTTTCAAGGCGCTGGATTCCGATTTCTCGGTGAAGATTCCGCTGCATCCTTTTTTTGGCTGCATCGGTGTCGCTCCGGCGGAGGGTGAGGCGCGCAGTTCTGTCGTACCTGCGGAATTTGGCGGCAACATGGACTCGCCCGAGGCCAGCGTGGGCAACACGGTTTATTTTCCGGTGAACGTGAAAGGCGGCCTGTTCTACATTGGCGACGGCCACGCGGCCATGGGCGATGGAGAAGTCGCGGGCACCGCCATTGAAGTTCCGCTGAAAGCGCGCGTGCAGTTGAGCGTGATCAAAGGCCGCACCATCGCGTGGCCGCAGTTTGAGAACGATCACGCCATCATGACGGTCGGCGCCTACCGTCCGCTCGACGATGCGCTGCGCATCGCCTTCACCGAACTTGTCCATTGGATTCACAAAGACTACGGGTTGTCGGAGCTCGACGCTTATGAATTGCTCTCACAAGTTGGGAAGATTCATCTGAATGAGATGGTGGATCCGAATTACGTCGTCGTGGCGTCGATTGAGAAGAAGTATTTGCCGGAAAAGAAGTGATGCAGGGGTAAGTACCTCGCGGGTTAAAGCCCGAGAATCTGGGTACGGTTTGACGCAGGCCTCTAAGGCCAACTCCACGCTGCTGGTAACAGTGTTACCATTTCGCCGAGGTTTTCGCCTATGGCCGCACATGCTTACAATTCGAACCAGGACTCCTGGCCGGAACTGCCCCTTGCGGCTTGGCAGGATACTTACGCCACGCTGCACATGTGGACCCAGATAGTGGGTAAGGTGCGGCTAGCGTTGAGCCCGCGCATCAACCACTGGTGGGAGGTTGCTCTTTATGTCAATGCGCGGGGACTGACGACCTCTGCGATTCCTTACGGAGACGGGATCTTCGAAGTGCAATTCGATTTCATCGAGCACGAGTTGATCATCCAGACTAGCTGGGGCTCGACGAAGACGATGGAGCTGGAGCCGCGCTCCGTCGCCGACTTCTATGCCGAGTTCATGTCAGCCCTGCGGTCGTTGGGGATCGAAGTGAAAATCTGGACGATGCCCTGCGAAGTGCCGAACCCAGTGCGCTTCGAACGCGATACGCAACACGCCTCTTATGATCGTGAGTACGCGCATCGCTTCTGGCATGTGTTAATTTTATGCGACGACGATTTTTAAAGAATTTCGGGCGGGGTTCATCGGCAAGGATAGTCCGGTGCATTTTTTCTGGGGCAGCTTTGACCTTTGTGTGACACGCTTTTCGGGGCGGCGCGCTCCGGAACGTCCGGGGGCCGATGCGGTTACACGCGAGGCGTATTCGCATGAGGTGATCAGCGCGGGATTCTGGCCTGGTGGCGGTGACGTTCAAGGCGCCGCATTTTATGCTTATGCCGCGCCTGAAACTGCGGGCGCTGCCGAACAAATAGTGAAACCGGCGGCTGCTTTCTACCATCCTCAGATGAAGGAGTTTCTGCTGATGTACGACGACGTGCGCCGGGCGGCCTCGCCGCGGGAGGCGCTGCTGAGTTTCCTCGATAGCACTTACGAGGCGGGAGCGAATCTGGCAAAGTGGGACCGGAAGGAATTGGAACGGGCTTGACCGGCGAATTATAGGAGACGGAAATGGCGAAGAAATGCAAGCATCTGGATCAGATCAAGGTCACGACCACCGACACGCATGTTTGTCCGGAGTGCGTGAAACTCGGCGACACCTGGGTTCATCTGCGCATGTGCATGATCTGCGGGAACGTAGGCTGCTGCGATTCGTCGAAGAATAAACACGCTACGAAACACTTTCATCACATCGGACATCCGGTGATGCGCTCGATCGAGCCGGGAGAAGATTGGATTTGGTGCTACGTCGATGAGATGATTGCGGGCGAAGCTGCCGCATAAACACGGGAGTCACGATTCGCGCCGGCCAGATTCAGCGCGAGAAAACCACTCCGTGCGGCACGCCTGATCCCCGCCATCCATGCGGCCAATCCCGGTTGGAGAAGTTGAAGCCAGGTTTCCCATCGGAATCGTGAAAAGCTTGATCCACGGATATGGCGCCGTTCGCGGGATCGAATTTCAACATGAAAAGCCGGGGATCGCCCGCCCCGCCCGTCGTCACTACGACGCGATGCGTCTTCGAATCCCATCCCGTCCAGTGAGGATAAAAATTGTCGTCGATCTTAACCCTCGAGACCTCTACCGGCTTTGCTCCATTTGCAATGTCGAGCACGATCACGGTGTGCAGGTAGGAGACGCTCTGCAACAAATAGTGCCCCACAATCGTAGGTACTCCGCAGAACCCAGCAGGGAATGAATAGACCAACTGTGACTTAGGTTCGTCCTTGTCGACGTCGGTAATGCGCTCGAGGCCGCAAGCCAGGGTTTGCACGAAAATCGATCCATCGGGAGCGAGCCGCGGCTCTTCCGGGCTGATTTGCCCGTAGTGATTGCTGCCCTCATCAAGGTATACAGTCTTCAGCAGCTTGAGGTCAGAAAGGCGCCAGAGCTGGTAGGTGAGTCCACGGAACACATCTTCGTCGTCCATGGCGGAATTCGTAGAAACGACCCGATCGAGTTCGGGTAGAACGACGAGGCTGTAGGGGGTGAGCAAAGCGTCAGAAAATGCGGGATCGGCACTGCTGGCAGAGCGGATGACCTTGCCGGTATCGTCGATTTCGACGAGGCCGCCATGCTTGCCCAGAGCCTCGGGATTCATGCTGTCATGCGCGTGTTGAAACGTTACCAGCACGTGCCCGTTGGGCAGGCGCAGGTAAGAGTGCGGGTGCATATAACCCGACATATCGGTGAATGAGGTTGCGATCTTAGGATGCAGCGGGTCACGCACATCAAAAATAAAAGTGCGTCCAGCATCGTGATCGTTGGCGAACAGCATGCCACTGGCGGGCATGGTGTATTCCGTGTGATGAACGAGCTTGGTCGGCTGATCTGTGGCGAGAGTAGTCACCAGGCGGCCATACGACGCGGAGGATGGGTTGGCATCGATCACCGCGAGAAAGTCGTTGCCCTTTTTCAGCCCGTCACCCGTCCATGCAAACATGTAGTGGCCCGCAGCAGTGGTTTTTCCCTCTTGGCAAGATGCAGGCAGGTAACTGACACAGACGGCGAGGAGCGCGGCGGTAATAAGACGTGTCGTTCCTAGTTTCATTTGTGTGGGGAGAGAATATCAGGTCGGTCGGAATTTCCTAAAAGACTTTCTTTGGGAGGCTCAGGGGAAAAAAGGTGGGGAAAAATTGAAAGGGCCGTGACATTGGTTATGCTCTAGCTGCCGCCTCCTGCGAGGGAGCCAGCAGCGTGGACGCATGTACCGTCACAGCCCCTTGATGCGATCACTGTTTTCACAGTCCCGAACCCCAACTGCCCCTCGCAGAGCCGTCGGTTTTTTCAGGTTCGGCTGTCTTGCAGGTTGCCCCGCCTGACTGATCACCCAGTCTACTTCGGGTCAGCAAGTTTTATTTCGCTGTCCCTTTCAACCGTCGACGGATGCAACCTTAACAGAGCGTTCACAAAAGTCAACGCAAACTATTGGTGCAACGTGTGAGCTTGACCCTGTGAATAACGCACGATGCAAGCTGTTGCAGCAAGGAACTTTATTAGAATGCGGACCGAATTGGGACAGGTTTTACACATAAACTTGCACAAGTCATCGAAACCGTGAAAAATCCTCAGCCCGTAACCAAAGATTCATCTTGACGCAGAAACATTCTCGGCGCATCTTGCTAACAGTACAAAAGAATCAGCGATGTCAGAACTCGTGGCCTATGTGGACGGTGGTTCCTTGGGCAATCCAGGGCCATCGGGTATTGGGGTGGTGATCGACGGCTGCGAGAAGCGGGCCTATCCGCATCTCCCGTTGGATTGGCCACCAGGATAACAACGTCGCGGAATACGTGGCGCTGATGGAAGCCCTGCAGTGCGCGCTCTCTCTGAATGCCAAGGCGCTGCACGTCTACTCGGATTCGGAGGTGGTCGTTCGCCAGATGCGCGGCGAGTACACTTGCCGCAGCACGCGGCTCTATTCTCTGCACTGGACCTGCCGCAAGCTGGCACGCGCCCTTAGTTTTTCCATCTCTCACGTACCCCGCGAAAACAATGCCGAGGCGAACCAGTTGGCTAATACGGCGGTGCGGGAGCGGGCTGTTTAGCAAGGCAGCGGTCAAGTCATGAGCAATGGGCAATCAGAAGCTCGCTCCGCGGAAATCGCCGCGGGCGAGATACCAATCTTTCCAAACCTTTGGAGACCGAACCACAGTTTCCCGGAGAGGATGGCGGGCAGTCGCTCGCCAGGATGGCCCAGAACGATCTCGACGCCGCCCTGCAACTGCTGGCCGAGCGCGCCCAATACATTACCGGAGCCAGCGGCGCAGCGATTGCCCTGCGCCGCGGCGAACACGCTGACATGCTTTGCCGGGCCAGCGCGGGATCGAACGCGCCGGAGTTGGGCGCGCTGCTCTCCATGGAATACGGGCTCTCGGGGGAAAGCGTGCGCACACGCCAGGCCCTGCGCTGTGACGACACTGAGACCGATGCGCGGGTGAACCGCGAAGGCTGCCGCCACTTGGGCATTGCTTCGGTGGTGGTAATGCCGATCGTGAGCGAGCAGCGCGTGCTCGGCGTATTCGAGCTTTTTTCAGGCAAGCCCCGCGCTTTTGACGGGCGCGATCTCTCCGCCTTGCAGCGCCTGGGCGAGATGGTGGAAACCGCGGTGAAGCATGCGGAGGCGGCGCAGAATTTACCCGCGGTCCTGGAAGCGGCTGGCGGCGCCCGTAAGCCATCCGCAGGCGAGAGCGGTCGAGTCTGCGCCGAGTTGAACCTGCGGCGATCAGTGAGGACCTGGCGCCCGTGGTTGAGCAAGTGGTTAAACCGCTCGTGGTTAAACAGCCCGTGGTTAAACAGCCTGTGGTTAAACAGAGAGATACTTTCGTCCCGGAACCGGAGAGACGGTCAGAAAAAAGAGGTTGGAAAAGGCAGAGCCGGACCCGTCGCGAAGAAGCCGCTGTTCTGGTCGGCCGCGCTGCAGAGTCCGTCTGGTCGCCGGCCACGCCGAGGAGATCGCTGGCCGATCCCTGTGCCTGCGGAATTGAGAAATCTGCAGAAGTGCAAGGCCTGCGGTTTTCCCGTATCGCAGGGGCGCACGTTCTGCGTGGAATGCGAAGAGAAGCAGTGGCGTGGCCAGCGCCTTCCGCAGCCAGATGCAGACGCCCCGAGTCTGCTGCCAGAACCGGGAGATTCCTGTTCCCGTGAAGTGCATCGTTCTCCCGGCTCAAACTTTGGAAGTCGGCCCGGAACCGCGCTGCGGCGAACTCGCAAGCTTCAGCGAGCTTGCCGCAGAGCGTGCCGCAGAATGTTGCCAGAGGATGTGCCCGGCCTCGACGTCCGTTCTATTCTCAAGTTCGGCTGCGCCGTCCGAATCATGGTTTGCGGCCAATAAGTACATCCTTGGCGCGTTGTTGGTAGTGGCCATCGTCATCGGCGGCGATTGCCTGGTTGCGCTGACGTTGCCAATGCTCCCCCGGTCCCATTTCTTACCTTCTTCTTTTCTGTGAACACGCGCCCGCAACAGATTACAATTCCTTTCCTGACTTTGATCGGAGAAGACTAATCCGGGAGAGTTGATCGTGCCATCAACCATGCATGTGATTCTGCGCCGTTGCCTGCCGATTCATCTGCTGAGTGCCCTGCTGTTGACCGCCGTTGGCTGCTGCGCAGAGTGCAGAGCAGCGAACGCCCACTACCTGGAGTCCGTGCGCAAGCAGCCGCCGTTGTTGCTGGCCTTTGTGCGCGACCTGCCCAAAGGCGGAGATCTGCACAATCATCTGGACGGCGCGATTTACGCCGAGGATCTGGTGGATTTCGCGGCGGATGGCGGCTTGTGCGTGGATCGAACATCTTCGCGGCTGATCGCACCGCCTTGCGATTCCTGCGAGAACTACACGGCCAAGCCCGCGGCCCGCTGCGGCTATGGCGATCACGTGCTCTACAACCAGATGATTGACGCCTGGTCGATGCGCAACTGGAAGCCGGGCGACGAATCTGGGCCACGATCATTTCTTTGCCGCATTCGACAAATTCGGGCCAGCCTCGCACACTCATGTGGCGGAGGCAATTGCCGCGTCCACGAATCGCGCGGGCATGGACCATCTGCAATATGTTGAGTTCATGCACACCGCTGATGGCGGCGCGGCGGCGAAGCTGGCGGGGAAGGTGGAATGGAATCCGGATCTACGCCAAGATGCGAGAAGCCCTACTGAGCGCTGGATTGAAAGACGTAGTTGCGGAGACCAGCAATCGGCTCGACGCCGACGACGCCAAGGCCAAAGAGATTCTCAAGTGCGGACCGCCGACGCCGCTCCCGGATGCGATGTGACCGTGCGCTATCTTTATCAGGTGCTGCGCGGGTTGCCGCATGAAATCGTGTTCGCGCAGATTCTGCTGGGCTTTGAACTGGCGTCGTCCGATCCGCGATTTGTCGGGCTGAATCTGGTGATGCCCGAGGATTGGTACGTTCCGCTCCACGACTTCAACGAGCACATGGCGATGCTCGATTATCTGCACGGCGTCTACCCCAAGGTGCACATCGCGCTACATGCGGGCGAACTGGCTATGGGACTGGTGCCGCCGGAGGATCTGACATTCCACATTCGCGCATCGGTCGAGCGAGGGCATGCGGAGCGCATCGGCCATGGGGTCTCTGTGATGAATGAAAAAGATCCCATCGGCTTGTTGCATGAAATGGCTGAGCGCAATGTGCTGGTGGAAATCGCTCTGACTTCGAATGACATGATTTTAGGTGTGAATGGCGATGACCATCCTCTGCCGATTTATATGAAGTATGGAGTACCAGTGGCGCTGGCGACGGACGACGAGGGCGTGGCGCGCTCCGACATGACGCATGAATACTTGCGCGCGGTGGAAAGCTATCACTTGTCCTACGGCGACTTGAAGCGCATGGCGCGGCAGAGCCTGGAGCACAGCTTCCTGCCGGGTCAAAGTTTGTGGACAGATACGAAGCTGGTGTTTCGTATGGCTCCGGCCTGCGTGAGTGATGCGGCGGGAGCGGAGAAACCTTCAGCGAGATGCGAGCAGTTTCTCGCCGCCAACGAACGGGCGCGGATGCAGTGGAAGCTGGAGGTGGAGTTCGCGAAGTTCGAGAAGAAATACTAGGCGCTGGGGCAAAACGTAGCGCCGCCGTCTCGGCGGCTGTCCCTTCGGCGGGCTCAGGGCAGGCGTGGAGGCGTCCCGCCTGCACTGCCGGCAGCGCGATGCTGGTGGAACATTTTGGGAGACATATGGCACGCAAAGCGCGAACGTTGATTGCCTCGCCGTTGGCATGGCAGATGAGCGCGGCACCTATTGCTCATCCCATTGTGCCAGTGCTGGCCGAGCGCGGCGGCACTCAACTGCGCACCCCTCTGCCGGTGGTAGTGGTCGATACGCGGGAGCAGATTCCGCTTTCCTTCCGGCGCTTCAAAGGCTGGTTTTCTGGCGTTGAAATGCGCGCCCTGCCGCTCGGCGACTACAGTGTCGCCGGAATGGAAAACTCCTGTGTGGTCGAGCGCAAGGATCTTTCCGACCTGGTGAGTTCGTTCACCGAGCACCGCACTGTATTCGTCAAGCGGCTCCGGCGCATGAGCGAGCTTCCTCACAGCCTGCTAGTAATTACGGCGCCTCTGAGCCAGGTCAAGAGCGCTTACCCCTACGGCCGCGGCCGTCCGAACCAGGTGACGCAATCTTTGATCGGGGTGTTGGCAGGATTGCGCCTGCCTTTTGTCTGCACGGAAACGCACGAACTGGGAGAAGAAATTGTCGCGTCCTATCTCTATCAGACGTTTCTATATGATTGGCTGGAACGCAACGGCCACGGGCGTTTTCTGGTAGATGACGACTTATAACTCTTATCTCATGGATGACCAATTCATTCTGGCGGAGACGGCGGCTAAGTCTGTGCTACAGCAGACTCCGCTGCGGCCGCGAGTCGGATTGGTGTTGGGCTCCGGGCTTGGCGGTTTTGCCGATTCTCTCGCCGACGCGGCCCGCATCCCTTACGCTGACATTCCTTCGTTCCCGCGATCCACTGCAATCGGCCATGCTGGACAGTTGGTGATGGGCAAGGCGGTCACTGTGCCCGTGGCCGTGATGCAAGGCCGCGTGCATCTTTATGAGGGGTATTCGGCGCAACAAGTCGCGTTCCCCATGCGCGTGTTCGGGCGCATGGGCATTCGCGCCGTCATTCTGACCAACGCGGCGGGCGGAATTAATTTGAATTATCAGCAGGGCGCGCTGGTGCTCATCCGTGACCACATTAATCTGCAAGGAGCGAATCCGCTAGTCGGGCCGAACGACGACCGCTTCGGTGTGCGCTTTCCCGACATGACGCACGCCTATGAAAAATCTTATCGTGATCTCGCGCGCGAAGAAGCTGGCAAACTGGGAATGACGCTTGCACGAAGGCGTGTATGCAGCCATGCTCGGCCCGAGTTACGAGACGCCCGCCGAGATTCAGTATCTCGAACCATTGGCGCGGACCTCGTTGGGATGTCCACAGTCTTCGAGGTGATCGCCGCGCGTCATATGGGAATCAAAGTGCTTGCGATCTCGTGCGTCACGAATATGGCGGCCGGAATCGTCGATCAGCCGCTCTCGCACCAGGAAGTCATGGAAACCGGCGAGCGCGTCAAGACCAGTTTCGAAACTCTGCTAATCGCCATGCTGCCGCGGATTCAGAACGATTAGTGATGGTCACACACTAGTTATTGTCATCCCGAGCGAAGCAAGGGGATCTCGGGGTTTGCCTGCACCGTCAGTGTCATCGCCGCCAGCAAGAACCCAGCTGCCTCGCTCCCGCTCGGGATGACAAAAATTCTGTGGTGTGTTTACTTCCCTGCCCGCGCAATAAACAATTCCACGGGCGGCTTCACTCCATAAGTCGCGGCAAAATTTCCCTGATTCACCGCCATTGCGAAACGCCCACGCGAGTCGATATATAGAAGTGGTTGCCCCAGCGCGACGTCGCTGAAGGTCCGCACGAATTTGATTTTCATTTCTTTGTCGCCCAGCGTTACTCGAACTTCGTCGCCGTGCTTGTAGCCAAGTTTCAGAAAATCCTCCGCGTCCAGATTCGTCACCAGATTGCCGAATGGACCGTCGGTTGCAATCACTTCCGCCGTGATACCGCGCTCGTCGATCCGCGCCGCTTTCAGTTGCAGGCGCACCAGCGACGCGACTGGCATCTCTGGACCCACCTTCGTCCAATCCTCGCCGCGCGCCACGTGCGCCCCCACGGGAGAAAAAATGTCGCGTCCGTGGAAGGTTGACGACATTTTGGTGCCGATCATCCAATCCGGATTCGTGATTTCGTGCGCGCCTTCGATGCCGTCGCGCTGCTCGACCAGCGTGAGCAGGCCGTTATCGGGCAGCACGAAATATTGTCCAAGTTTCGATTTGGCGACGATCGCTTTGCGCGCGCTGCCCACCGTCGGATCGATGACCACCACGAAAACCGTGCCTGCGGGATAGTAAGGCGTTGCGCCATAGAGAAAACGCGCGCCATCGCGAATAGAGAACGGCGTCACCTGATGCGTGAGGTCGACGATGCGCACCTCCGGCATGATTGAATACATCACGCCGTGGCAAATGGCAACGGAATCATCCACTACGCCGAAATCGGTCATGAACACGATGGTCTGCGGATATTTCGAAGCTTGTGCCGGAGCCAGCGCCAAAAGCGCAAGCATCAGCGCCAGCAGCAAGGCAAGCCTACGGCTTTCAAGAGTCGCGAAAACTCTGCATCCGCGACTCAGTTTTGAAAGGGCGCGACTTCCAGTCGCGCCGCAAGACCCAACTGTCATAGACAGTGGCTGCAGCCGCATGCGGCGACCTCCGTTGGCAATTTGCCCTCTACCTCTATGGCCTGCAAGAATACCCGGCTCGAGCGGGTAGCGCCAAATCAAAGCTGCTCTTCGATCTATAATGTCGTGTCGTCTCATTGCACGACCCGTAAGGAGGCTTTATGCCGGACATTATCCCCCAGAAATATCGCGATCTGTTCGAGAAACGTGCCTTTGCCAGTCTCGGCACGCTGATGCCCGACGGCCGGCCGCAGGTCACGCCCGTCTGGTGCGATTTTGACGGCGAACACGTGATCTTCAATTCTGCCAAGGGACGGCAGAAGGATAAGAACGTGCGCCGCGATCCTCGCGTAGCCATGACTTTGGTGGACCCGGAGAATCCCTACCGCTATCTCGAGATTCGCGGCCGCGTGGTCGAGATCACCGAAGATGGCGCCAGCGCTCACATCGACAAGATGGCCAAGAAATATCTCGGCGTCGACAAATATCCCTACGGCCAGCCCGGTGAGGTGCGCGTGCTTTACAAGATTAAGCCTGAGCACACGACGGTGATGGGGTAGGCATAGCGCTTGCGTCCCGCCGCCAGATGTTACTTACAAACAGTGTCCAATTTTGGTGATTGCGATGCTGTCTAAGTGGTCGAATTCTGACGGCTCCGGTTGATCGTGGGTATGGTTGAAACGAAAATCAACATAAACTGCCCCATCGATCACACGTGAAACCATCGCCCGGGTCATCGCCGATCTTGGTGCTGATGGTCCATTCCCATTCGCTATATGACACCTGCTTTAGGTCCAGGTATCTCTTCACTCCAGATCTTGGCGTCGACAGTTGCAAATCTCTTTGGTACTGAGCCAGCACAACTTGATATGCGGCGTCGCGTTTTGCCTGCGCGGCTCGATACACAGCTTGCCGCGCCTCTTGTCTGGCATAGATCAGCCATCCCGAGAGCAAAGCGCCAGCGACCACAACCACCACGATAGCTTTTCTCATTGCCTGCTGCGCTGAATGATGCCACGTGAGATTACGGCTGGCAAGGGCGCTTAGTTCCGTTGCCATGATAAAAATAAGTGAGACCATGCCGAGTACTGAAACCGCCATCGCCACCATCCTCGACCCCGCCTGGGTGCGCGCCCAATTCCCCGCGCTCGCGCAAACCGTGAACGGACATGCCGCCGTCTTCCTTGACGGCCCCGGCGGAACGCAGGTTCCGCAACGCGTGATTGACGCCATCTCCCACTATCTGCGCCGCGACAATGCGAACAGCTCCGGCGCCTATGCGACCAGCCGCCGCACCGACGCCATGCTCGCGGATGCGCGCGCCGCCATGGCCGACTTCCTCAACTGCAACGCCGATGAAATCGTCTTCGGACAGAACATGACCATGCTGACCTATGCCATATCACGCGCGATTGGCCGCGATCTTGGCGCCGACGACGAGATTCTGGTCACGCGCCTCGATCACGATGCCAATGTTTCCCCATGGCTGGCGCTAGAAGAAAAAGGTCTGAACATTCGGTGGGTGGAGATCCACAAGGAGGATTGCACCCTCGACGTCGAAGATCTTGCTGCAAAGCTCAATTCCAAAACCCGGCTGGTCGCCATTGGCTATGCATCGAATGCGGTCGGCACCATCAATCCGGTCAAAGAAATCGTTCGCCTTGCCCACGCCGCCGGGGCGCTTGCCTATGTCGACGCGGTACACTACGCGCCGCACGGCCTGATCGACGTGGCTGCGCTGGATTGCGATTTTCTTGTCTGCTCGACGTACAAGTTCTATGGCCCGCACATGGGCGTGCTCTTCGGCAAGCGTGAACACCTGCAGCGGCTGCGGCCCTACAAGGTGCGTCCGCTTACCGACGCTGTCCCAATGCGCTGGGAGTGGGGCACGCTCAACCACGAGTGCATCGCCGGCGTTACGGCATGCGTCGATTACATCGCCGATCTCGGGCGCCGCACGAATCCCCACTCGCAGCTCCAAGCGGCCACGCGACGTGCCGCCATCATCGCGGCGTTCGAATCGATTCATCGTCATGAACAGAGACTGACGAAGCGTTTGATGGCCGGGCTCTCCGAGATTCCGCAGCTGAAGATTTACGGCATTACTGATCCCGCTTGTTTCGATTGGCGCTGTCCTACGCTTGCGGTGCGCGTGGTTAATCAGACTGCTGAGCAGACTCCGCTCGCGCTCGCCACCAAGCTGGGCGAGCGCGGGTTCTTCACCTGGGATGGAAATTACTATGCGCTCAACCTGACCGAGCACCTCGATGTAGAAAAATCCGGAGGGTTTCTACGCATTGGCCTTGTGCACTACAACACGGTCGAGGAAGTAGATCGGCTGCTGCAGGCTTTGCGGGAAATTGTTGGAGTATAGCAGCTTCTCAACATGACAATCGCTTTGGGGCGACACGTTATAATTCTGCCCCATGTATCTCGAACGTCATGGATCCTAAGCATCGCAGCCGCGGAATTACCGACGGACGCGACCGGGCTCCGGCGCGCGCCATGTTCAAAGCGGTCGGCTTCACCGACGACGACCTGCGCAAGCCGCTGATCGGCGTGGCCAACACCTGGATCGAAACCATGCCCTGCAACTTTCACTTGCGGCGGCTCTCCGCCAAAGTGAAAGAAGGCATCCGCGCTGCCGGCGGCACTCCTATGGAGTTCAATACCATTGCTATCTCTGATGGCGAAACCATGGGCACGGAAGGCATGCGGGCTTCCCTGGTGAGCCGCGAGTTGATTGCCGATTCCATCGAACTGGTCTGCCGCGGCCAGCTGTTCGACGCTGTGGTGTGCGTGGTGGGCTGCGACAAGACCATTCCAGCCGCGGCCATGGCTCTGGCGCGAATGGATCTTCCTGGGCTCGTGCTCTATGGCGGCACCATCGCGGCGGGCAGCTATCGCGGCAAGAACGTCACCATCCAGGATGTGTTCGAAGCGGTGGGCGCCAACGCTGCCGGAAAAATTACCGACCAGGAATTGCACGCGCTTGAGGACGCGGCCTGCCCCGGCGCCGGCGCCTGTGGCGGACAGTACACGGCTAACACGATGTCGACGGTGATGGAGATGATGGGGCTTTCTCCCATGGGCTTCAACAGCGTGCCCGCGATGGACCCGGAGAAAGATCGAGTTGCTTTCGATTGCGGACAAGTCGCGCTGAATCTGCTGGCGAGGGGGATACGACCGCGCGAGATTCTGACTCGGGATGCTTTTGAAAATGCAATCGCCTCCGTGGCCGCGACCGGCGGATCGACCAACGCAGTTCTGCATCTGCTGGCCATCGCCCGCGAGGCGGAAGTCGATTTACAGATTGACGATTTTCAAACGGTCAGCGAACGCACTCCCCTGCTTGCCGACCTGAAACCCTCCGGACGATTTGTGGCCACAGATATGCATCATGCCGGCGGCGTGCGCCTGCTGGCCCGTCGCTTGCTGCGCGGTAATCATCTTCATCCCGCGGCGAAAACCGTAACGGGACTCTCGCTGGGCGCGGAAAGCGAGAGTGCCGTTGAAACTCCCCGTCAGGAAGTGATCGCGCCCCTGGAAAGGCCTTTGAAACAAACTGGAGGCCTGGTGATTCTGAAAGGCAATCTTGCGCCCGAGGGTTGCGTGGCCAAGATCAGCGGGCATGAGCGGCTGGAGCATCGTGGTCCGGCCCGAGTTTTTGAATCGGAAGAAGATGCCATGGCGGCGGTTACAAGCAAGAAAATTAAATCGGGCGATGTGGTCGTCATTCGAAACGAGGGACCCAGAGGCGGCCCGGGCATGCGCGAAATGCTGAGCGTGACCGGCGCGATTGTGGGCGAGGGCTTGGGATCTTCTGTCGCGCTCTTGACTGACGGCCGGTTCAGCGGCGCGACCCACGGATTGATGGCCGGCCACGTCTCGCCGGAAGCCGCGCTGGGCGGCCCGATCGCTGCCGTCCGCGACGGAGACATGATCCACTTCGACGTGAGCCAGCGCGTTCTGGAAGTTGAGACCAGCGATGAAGTTCTGGGGCAGCGCATGAACGAGTGGAGCCCGCCGCAGCCGCGCTATCGCACCGGCGTATTTGCCAAGTACGCGGCTCTCGTCTCGTCGGCCTCGCAGGGAGCGATCACGAGACCGCCGAAGTAGGAACGGGGACTTGGGAAATCGAAATCCCCGCACCTTCGGCTTCGCTAAAGGCAGAACCCTTGAAGATCAAGCCACAGCCTGTGTACTCGTGCCGCCTGTCAGAGACTTGATTGCGCTGGCTTCGTCTTTCTCGATGTCAAACACCTTGGACAACCTTGTCAGCTGAAGCAAGTCGTTTATACGCTGGTTCAGATTTGCCAGCCTCATCTGTCCGCCCTGATTCCGGATGGTGGTATGAGTCTTAACCAGTTCGCCTATTCCAGAGCTGTCGATGTAATGGACTTCCGCCAGGTTGAGAACGATCTTGTTGTTTCCTTTGTCGACGAGTTCGCGAACGATCTCCCGGAGCATGACATTGCCCTCGCCTAGCGTGATCCTTCCACTGATATCCAGAACTGCAACGTCGTCGATGTGGCGAGTGGTAGTTTCCATTTTGGCGGGCGTCCGTTTCTCCATCCCGAATCCCAGCCGGTCAAGAATGGCGCACGCTGAACTCGCAAGGTCAGGCGAATCGGTTCGAACCAGGATCAGCGAACGCCCTTCTTTGAGCACTTCGCGGAAGAATGCGAGGTCCTCAGCGGCCTTTGCATCCGTTGCCGGCTTGGGCGCATCCTTGTCCTGTGTTGCCGCGGAACCGAGGGCTGCGCCTGCACCCGCGCCCGCACCTGCGCCGGTGAGCAGGGCGGCGGCGCCGATCCCGAGCGCGAACACCGTCCCAATGCCCGGAAGAAGCAACGAGGCAGCCACGATCCCGGTTGTCATCCCGGCAGCCCCCCCAACGAAGCTTCCCACGTACGTGCCGAGTTCCTTCGCGATGCTCTTAGCCTCGGTTTCTGACCGAGTCAGGAAAACGATGGATTCTTCCGGCACACCCTGCTGCCGTAACTCTTTGACGGCCTCCTGCGCGTGATCACGCGAAGCAAATACTCCAATTGCAGTTTCCATATTGGCCTCCGGTAACCGCGATTTGTTTCGACGCCCCTCGTTCATCTGCGCCAGGCGTCCGGCTTAGGCGGAAAAGCATAGCAAAGTAATACCCCAGAGCCAAGCACAAACTTCCGAGGAACGCATACCTCCCTATGTTGCGGCCTGGCGGGAGGCAGATGCCAAAGTAAGCCTGCGTCGCCGCTCATGAGAGTAATTTGTCTCGCAGACGATAGACCCAGTACGATAGTGGTCTTGCTGGGGATAGTGTTCGCCTCCGCATTCGACCCTCGGGGGAACTATGAAGATTGCCAATGACGTGACCGAGTTGATCGGCAACACACCGCTGGTCCGGCTTAACAAAGTAACCGCGGGCTGCGCGGCCGATGTAGTGGCGAAGCTGGAAAGCCGGAATCCCTGCGCCAGCGTAAAGGACCGCATCGGCGTCAGCATGATCACAGGGGCGGAGCGCGCCGGCAAAATTCAGCCTGGCAAGACCGTGCTGATCGAACCGACCAGCGGCAACACTGGCATCGGTCTGGCTTTCGTGGCCGCCGTGAAGGGATACAAGCTGATCCTGACAATGCCGGAAACCATGAGCCTGGAGCGGCGCGTGCTGCTGCTCGCCTTTGGCGCTGAGATTGTTCTCACCCCCGGCCCAAACGGAATGAAGGGCGCTATCGCCAAAGCGAATGAGATTCTCGCCCAGACTCCAAACAGTTTCATGCTGCAGCAGTTCGACAATCCGGACAATCCCAAGATTCACTTCGAGACTACCGGCCCCGAAATCTGGAATGACACCGACGGCCGAGCCGACATTCTGATCTCCGGCGTGGGCACCGGCGGGACTATCACCGGCGTTTGCCAATACATCAAACCGAAGAAGCCATCTTTCAAAGCGGTCGCGGTCGAACCGGCGGAGAGCCCAGTGCTCTCCGGCGGAAAGCCTTCCCCTCACAAAATACAGGGCATTGGAGCCGGCTTTGTGCCCAGCATCCTGCGGCGCGATTATATCGATGAAATCATCACCGTCACGAACGATGAGGCCATCGACATGGCGCGCCGTCTCGCCAAAGAAGAAGGTCTTCTGGTTGGAATTTCTTCGGGAGCGGCCGTGGTTGCCGCTGTGAAAGTCGCAGGCCGGAAAGAAAACGCCGGCAAACTGATCGTGGTGGTTTTGCCGGATTTCGGCGAGCGTTACCTGACCAGCGTTCTGTTTGACGCGCTCCGCAGCCAGGCGCTGCAGATTCCAACATCGGAAGTTCCCAGCTGATTCGGACTGCAGCCCGCAAAATATTCTATGCGCTTTGTCGACGAGTGGACACGGATACTGACAGGACGTAAGGCTTCTCCGCGGACTTCAGCCCCGGGGCGTGAGCTGTGGGAAGAAATTCTGGCGACGGTTCCCGCTCAATTCATTCCGCTGGTGAACTGCGAAGATAGCACGGACGACGATGATGATCGCGTCTACCTCAGCGACGGAACAATTCGCTTGCCACAGCCGGAAGGCGACAAGGCGGAATACGTCCCCGGAGCTTTTCTGCCAAGAACGCCGTGGCGCAAACCTACGGACTTGGAAAACAAACGTCTGTGGCAGGACTCCGATGTGACGAACGTAGATTTCGTGGGAATTGCCAGCATCCCGAGTGAGCTTCTGGTCACGCTGAGCGAGGTTGTGCGCGACACTGACATAAGCGCACTTCGACAACTTGAACCGCGGCGGATCAGGGAATTCATTGGTCCGCTAATCGATTATCTTTGCGATCACTTCGCGTACAACAGCGAACCGTTTAATCACGGCATCCACGTGCATCTTCCAGGGCGGGAAACCGTAACACTTAATACAGCCACCGGCCAATATTTGGGGCTGCATCTGGATAGTTGGGATCGCTACCCCGCGGAGGCTCGTGCCCGGTCGCTCAACCGAATCTGCATAAACATCGGTGCCGAACCACGTCATCTTCTGTTTTTGAACTTGTCATTGATGAATGTCGCGCGGCTCGCCGAAGATTCGCAGGAGAGTGCGAATCGCGCATACGATTCGGTTGGTCCGGCCTTCATGTCAAGGTTTCCGGGCTATCCCATCGTGAAGGTGCGCATCGCCCCCGGCGAAGCCTACATAGCACCGACGGATAACATCATTCACGATGCTTCGACGGTTGGCTCCAAGACACCGAGCATTACGCTGACGCTGCGAGGCTGGTTCACGGTTCCGGCCACACAAGCTCGCATTGCGAAATAATGGCCGCGAAATAACGGCCGCGCAGTGACGGGGGCTACAGCGAACGCAAAAACATCAGCAGTTCTTTTTTCTGCCGCGGCGATAGTTTGAGAAATTCAGCAATCACCATTTGAGCCTCGCCGCCGTGGCGCAGGATCGCGCGTTCCGGTGTGGGGGAATCGCCGTCGTGCATCAACTCCGGGCGCGTGCGCAATCCCCACAATGGCGCGGTGCGCATCTTATTCGCGGTGAGTTGGCCTCCACTCTGCACCGGAATGCCATCGCCGGTACCGAGAGTGTGCAGCAGAAAGTCGCTGTAGGGGTGGATAACTTTGTCTCCCAGAGCTTCGGGAACCTGGTATTGGCCACCGTTAATCTTGGTTCCGGCCGGCGCAGTCCTGATTGAAGAGACGTGGCAAATACCGCAGCCGATCTGTTCAAAGATCTGCTCGCCGGCGCGTGCGTCGGGCGTGGCCGCAAGCTTCTCATCGCGGGGCGGAGCCTTGGTAGCGCGAATGAAATTCACGAAGCGGTCCAGGTGCGAGAAACCGTCGCTGTGACGCTCATCTTCCGGATCGGTCAGGGACTTGTACTGCGCAACGGATTTTCCCAGCGCGGTGTTCTCCTCGGGGAAATATCGGTTGGTGATTCCCTCTTCGTTAATGTAAGCATCAGCAGAAAATGAAACTACGCTGGCATGCTGGCTCTTCCAACCGAAGCGGCCCACGCGAAGTATGTTCCCTGCCTCCGCAACCGGCACCATAACGGCCACGCCTGCGATGCGCCCAGTCGATTTTTCTCGCTGGCTGTTGGCAATGGCCAGCAAGGTCGAGTCATCGATCGCTTCCATATAGCCATCGCCCAAGATCGATGTCGCTTTGCGACTCGAGCGAATATTTTCACTGTCGGGCGGGCGTATGTCGATTGCCGGATTGATAGCATGAACATGCATCAAAGTTCCGCCGGGCGCAGGCACGAACAATCCAGTCGATGGATCCTCGTGCCCGGCGCGCAACACGGACTTCATGCTATTCCCGCCAGAGACCGGATTTCGATGACACTCGACACAGGATTGGCCGTTGTAGATCGGCCCCAGGCCGGTGGCGATCGTTTCAGGCTGCTCAAAGATTGCGCGGGCTGAGTCGTAGACGGGCTGGCTCACGAATCCATTAGTCAGATTGTCGAATCCAGTTGGAGCTTCGCTGGCGCCGCCAGCACCCGCAACGCCAACGAACCGAAGAAAAAACAGAAAACAGGAAACGAAAATCAGCAACGAAAAAGAGTGCAAGGCAGAGACCCGTTTTCCGAAACGCAAGTTGTGTGGGATGCACCGGGATGTATGACTGATTTCGGAGCTTCCGTACTTCATAAGTCCCCGAATTAATTCGCTTCCAGTTCCGCCAGCATTGCGGTATTTGGGATGGGCTGCCGCACAGCTGGAATATATAGCGAAGCGCCGCTCAGTTCTTCCACGGTTGCTTCAGACAAGCCGCTCGAGGGTATAGCTGGATATTTTCTCCGGATGCTCCCCGCTTGCGGTCGAACGAACTAATGACACGCGATGATCCTTTGGATAAACCGAAAGCAGATGGTCGACCAAGCCCGTCAACGCTCCGCCGCTCAACCGTTTGCCATAGTGCGAGCGATACGATCCGAACGAACCCATCTGCATCAGAATTACGTGGGTATCGATGCGGGGAAGAATTTGGAAGGCCATCATCCACGACGCCTCAAACACCTGGATGGCCGGCGCGATATCCACCTGCATGTCGCACAAGATTGAATCCAGCGATGATATCCCCGGCACCACGCGAGCCTTGCGCCCTAACTCCGCAGCCTTCTTCACAATAAGTTGAGCGACCGTGTCATACGCCATGGGGTTGCCGTAAGTGACGTAGCCCACGGGCCTGCCATCGCTGCTCGCCTGCACAACCATTTCCGCGGCACGATTGTAATTTTCTATGCGCAGGGTGCCGTCAACGTAGGAATCCAGCAGGTTGATGACTTCCACTTTCCCCATTTTTTCTGCTGGAAGCCAGGGCAGCAGAGGTTCTTGCACGATGGAGAAAAGTTTCGAGCAACTTGCCATCGCATCGATGGCTTGCTTGGTCAAATGCTCCGGAAAGGACACGCCGAGCCCGATCACATAGAAGTCAGGCGGCGCGCTCATGCCACTTGCACCGGCCGATTCCGGGGAACCGATTCCTGCCGAGCCGATATGCCAAGCTGCATTTCAGCTTGCGCCAGCATGATGTCGATCGGAATCTGGATGACGCTGCGGCAATAAACCGTCTCGGTGGATTCAAAGCTGCCGTTTTCGAAATACTTGTTCGATGGGGCGCCTCCGCCGCAGACAGAAAAGTATTGGCAGGTTTCGGCACAGCGCTTGCAGCCCTCATCGATCGCGTTGGCAATTTGCTTGAACTTGGGCGAGTTGAAAATCTCAGAAATCGGATCACGAAAAATATTGCCTAAAATGAAATCGCCGTAGTCCTTGCTGGGAGCGTCGATCAATTCCGGGGAGAACGCGGTCATCGACCCATCCCAGGCTACGGTCAAGATTGCATAAGGCAGGGTCTGCTCGTTCCGCAAATCGGGCGATGGGCAATCCTGGACATGCGTACCCCTTATCGCTCCGCGGGCGTTTTCAAACTCACGGATCGTAAGCTTACCCTGGCTGCGTTCCTCGCCGGCCGCCATGACCTCGAAAAACCGCCGCACGTTGGAAACGTTGTCGCCGGCAACGCTGCTGCTCTTATTGGCTCCTTCGAGCTCCTCAATGTTGAAGCCTACCCGGTCAATTCCAGTCTCCAGGAAAAAATCGATTACCGTCTCGGGATGAAGAAGCGACTCTGCCGTCACTACTGCAATCGCATGAAATGGAACGGAGTTGCGCTGCAGTGTGCGAATGCCCTCCATCACCTTGGCGTGAGTACCCTTGCCCGAACGATCCTTCCTATGCGCATCGTGGATCGACTCCGGCCCGTCCAGGCTCACGCCCACATTTACACACCACTTCTGAAAAAAATCGCACCATTCATTGTTGATGAGCATTCCATTGGTTTGGAAGGAGTGGCGTATCGTGAACGGATATTGGCGAGCCGCGAGCGCCGTGAAAATTTCTTGGTAGTAGCTCGGTGGAAGGACCAGGGGTTCGCCCGGCATGCCAAACCATGCTGAGATCGGGGCCGACGACGCCGGCCGACACCAGGCGGTCGACAATCTCAACCGCCTGCGCAGGCAACATTTTCTTGGTGCTCAGGCGGTTGGCCAGATAGCAGTAGCCGCAGTCGATATTGCAAAACGGTGTCGGCTGCAGCACAAGCAGTTTGACAGTTTTATCGGCTGACTCCCGATTGGAGCAACTCGTGGCACCTGCGGACAAAGCCCGACCTCCAGCCAAACCTTAGCAGCAGCTTGACAGTCTTACTAATTCACCCCGGCTGATTGGACCCCCGGCAGGGGAGACGACTGGCACCAGCGGACCAAGGTTCAACCATGCAGCCAAAATCTTAGTAATTGCCCCAGTTTGCCCAGTTGTTCCAGGACACCCAGTTATTCCAGTTTCCCCAGTTGTTCCAGTTCCCCCAACGATTACCCCATTGGGCGATCAGGGTCGTTTCGCCCTTGTCGCTTTGCTTTGCGTTCACGGCAGGGTTCTGCTGAAGATCCTGCATGCGGCTTCGGACTGCTGCCAACCTCTCTGGAATTGCCGGAGCTGGCTTACTGGTGGTGGATGCGTTTGTCGGTTGAACGCCGGCCTGGACACCAATCAGAAGTCCGACCAGCACCAGGAACCAGTTGCGGATTCTCTCGTACAACGATAGAAGTCGAGCCATGTTTTCTCCCCTGTGCCGCGATGCCACACAATACTACAGTTGTTCCGCCGCCCGCGTGAACATTTCCTGCATCACCTTGTCGTACTCTTTCTGGATCTCAAGGCTGCCAATCCACCCTCTCACCTCGTGGTTCGGCGCCACATCTTCATAGAAGTGAGCCCCTGCAACTTTCCCCGCCCAGAAATACTTGTCCGGCGAGCCCTCGGGGTGCGCGCCCGCACCGAACGCAGCCTGGAACGTCTTCAGCAGGTTGTTGCCATTGAAGCCGCCATCGGCGTGGATGGAAACTGCATAGAACTTGTCGTGCACAAAAATGTAAACGATGTTCGTAGCCGTCACATTTCCGATATTCATATCCTCGTCGGTCTTTCGATAGGCCTTTATCGCGCCCCGATCGTGTAAGACCTCCAGGTTCTTGAATTGGCTGACAGGGGTTCCGAAAGCGACTCCGCGAAAGCCGTTCTTGTAATCCAGAAATTCGGTATGTCCCGGAACGTTGGGAGGAAGGTCGTGCACGACTGGCTGGTTTGGCGCCGTCGGCTTTGCCATCTCCTGAGCCACGCCCTGGGCGCCCAGAACTCCAACGACTAATGCGAGCAGTACAACGTTTGAAAACACAGGCAGAACCTGTCGAGCGTTATTCATTTAACCCTCCCCAGTGCTACACCCCAAAATTGTCGTGTGGGACGAAACGAGTCCCGACACAATTACAGGAACGATTCTTCTTTGTCAACAAGAAAAATGGAATCTCAGACGACTTTGTCGCGTGAAACCGAGTTCAAGAGAAGTCACAATCCCAGATTAGGCCCTGAGCGCAGACGCTCGAACTCTCTTCGAGAGGCCGTTTTGCGCGGGGATTTGCTCTTCTCTCCATTCTGCGATTCATCTCTTCTAGCTCAAGCATGTTCCATTTCTGCATCGAGACCGGCACGTGATCGCGCTGGTACTTGCACGTGCAAAATTCCTGTTTCGGGAATCTCGCGAGCCTCGGAGAAGATTTCTTGAGTCGGCGGTTTCGAGGACAGTCTGTCCGCAAAGCACTCGCGCCGCTCGCGGATTTTCACTTCAAATGAGGATTTGTGGTGCCGGGAGGGGGAATCGAACCCCCAAGGTACTAAGTACCGGCGGATTTTGAGTCCGCTGCGTCTGCCAGTTCCGCCATCCCGGCCGAGTGCTCATACCAAGCAGAGAAGACTAGCCTAATTTACCGCCTGAGCCCTTTGCAACACTACCCACGTGATGGGCACGTTTTTTGAAGGGCGCGGCGAACAGCCGCGCCGCAAGGCCCCAAAAAAACAGAGGCTTCAGCCGCTTTACTCCAGCGACTTCGGATCCGATTTATTCTTCGGCGACTTCCTATCCAGCACCGACACCAACTCGTTCGCACACTTGGGAATCGCAACTTTGTGATCGACAATAATATCCTTCGCGTCCAGCTTCTTTCCGTAGAGCTTTTCATTGGCGCTGCCGTCGGACCGCAGGGTCGATCCCTCAAGCGACACTCCCGCAAACAGCCCTTTGTTGCGCGAGTAGGAAAGAATTTCGGCCCGCATCACAACGTCAGTCGCACCCTCCGCAGTGCGCCCCTTCGGACCAGCCGCCGCCGAAGCATCCGCTCCCAACTTCACTTTGCTCGACAACAGCGAGCGCGCTCCCGCCGGATTCATCACAAGCAAAACAAAATCCGTGGCTTGGCCGCCCAATTGGAATCCGATGCTCACTCCTTCCAGCGCGTACATCGCCGGAGGCCCCCACGGCCCGGTATAGTGCGCGCCGCCACGGCAAATCATGACTCCGCGGCCATAGCTGCCTCCTACTCCGAACGCGCCCTTCAACACCGAAGGCAGAATCACCAGGCACTCGGCCTTATCCAGCAGGTCCTGGGGAATGTCATCGGGAATGTTCAGAATCTCTTTCAGAACTTGACCGGCAGTTTCCACCCGCTCTTCTTCTTTTACGTCGTTAGCACCGGCAAACGCCGGAGCCGCAAACAAAACGGTCGTCAACAACCACGCACCAATTATTTTCAGCTTCATCGTGATCTTCATGAGTATCAGTCCCTCCGGGATCGCTCTCACCATCCACCATCTTACCTTCCCGTGAAATTGTAATTCCCCGGGTGTGGAAATCGGGGGCTTTCCTTAAGCCATTTCCCTACGCGCGCCTCCGGGGTCCCACCCCTTTATCAGGCATGACCAAACGAGTGCTCCTTTTGTAACTTGGCACACCGCTTCGCGCCCTTCTAAAGTCAGGTTAAGATTATGGCGGTAGGCCACCCGCCCTTCGGCACTCGACTTGCATCTAATACAATGGAGCGACCCTCTGGCCATGGGTAAGAGTGCAAAAATTGGACGTTTCGCGAATGCGTTACACGAAGTCTCATTGTCGGCTGATCGCGGCGCTGCTGGCGGCTTTTGCCTTCGCCGGGGCATCACCGGCCTTCGCTCAGTCTTATGCGAGCGGCACGGCTAATGTAAGCACCTACTCTCCTTCTGAAGACGATTCTCAGTCCGGCTCACTGCTCACCATTCGCAAACGTGTCGACGAAGTGAATCTTCTGTTTATTGCCACTGACAAGCACGGTAAATTTGTTCGCGACCTCAATCAAACCGATTTCACCATACTCGACGATCATAAGCCGCCGCAGTCCATTCTCAATTTCCGCCGGGAGACTGATCTGCCCTTGCACCTCGGCTTGCTTATCGACGTCAGCGGATCGGTGCACAGCCGTTTTGATTTTGAACAGGATGCCGCCATCAGTTTTCTGCAGCACTCCATTCGCGCCGGCTTCGACAAGGCGTTCATTGTCGGCTTCAACAATAAAAGTCAGATGTCGCAGGACTTCACCGACAACGTCAAACTGCTTTCCGCCGGCGTGCACAAGCTACAGGATGGCGGAGGCACGGCGATCTACGACGCCGTCTACCATGCTTGCAAAGACAAATTCTTAAAGGACCGGAACGATCATGCCGTGCGCAAAGCGATCGTGATCGTGAGCGACGGCGAAGATAACCAGAGTGAGTTCAGCCGCGCCCAGGCCATCGAAATGGCGCAGCGCGCCGAAGTCATTATCTACGCCATCTCCACCGACGACAGCGGCCTGATTCTGCGCGGCGACAAAGTTCTGGAGCAGCTCGCCGAAGCCACCGGCGGACGCGCCTTCTTCCCCTTCAAGATGAAGGACATCACCCGCTCGTACGCCGCCATTGAGGACGAACTCCGCAGCCAGTATATCGTCAGCTACAAGCCCGCCGACTTCGACGCCGACGGCCGCTTCCGCTCCATCGAAATCTCCGCGTTGAAAAAGGATCTGCAAGTCCGCGCCCGCAAAGGCTACTTCGCGCCTCAGCAGTAACCGCAGAGCCTTTACCACAGAGACACAGAGGCACAGAGAAAACAATAGGAAAAGCCAGAACGCTCCAGGGTATCCTCTTCGCCTCTGTGTCTCTGTGGTGAAAAGTTTCATCGCTCGTTTGCACATCCGAAGGCTCGCCGAGCATCTAAACTGATTGCATTTATGACGTTCAAGCTTGTTCTGTTTGTAAGGAGAAGCAATGAATAAACGTAAACTCGGAAAAAGCAATCTGGAAGTATCGGCCATCGGGCTCGGCTGCATGGGAATGAGCTTCGGCTTGGGCCCCGCCGTGGACAGGAAAGATGGGATAGCGCTAATTCGAGCAGCGGTGGAACGCGGCGTCACATTCTTCGATACGGCGGAGGTCTACGGCCCCTTCACCAACGAAGAACTGGTCGGCGAAGCCCTCGCTCCGTTCCGCAAGCAAGTGGTGATCGCCACCAAGTTCGGATTCAAACTCGATCCAAGCACCGGCAAACAGGCCGGGCTCGACAGCCGGCCTGAACACATCAAGCAGGTTGCCGAGGCTTCGCTCAAGCGCCTCAGGACCGATGTCATCGACTTGTTCTACCAGCATCGCGTTGACCCCAACGTGCCCATCGAAGACACTGCCGGAGCGGTGAAAGAGCTGATTCAGCAAGGCAAGGTGAAGCACTTCGGAATGTCGGAAGCAGGGGTGAAAACGATCCGCCGCGCCCACAAAGTTCAACCTGTGACTGCGTTGCAGAGCGAATACTCGCTGTGGTGGAGGGAACCTGAGGCGGAAGTGATACCAACGCTGGAGGAACTGGGGATCGGATTCGTTCCCTTCAGCCCTCTGGGTAAAGGCTTCCTCACGGGCAAGATCAGCGCCGATACGGAGTTTGAGAAAAGCGATTTCCGCAACATCGTTCCTCGCTTTAGTCCCGAGAACCGGAAAGCGAATCAGGCGGTGGTGGATCTGATTGGCAGATTCGCGCAACAGAGGAAAGCGACGCCGGCTCAGATCGCGCTTGCCTGGCTGCTGGCGCAGAAACCGTGGATCGTCCCGATCCCGGGCACAACCAAGCTGCATCGGCTGGAAGAAAACATCGGAGCCCTCAATCTCCAACTTTCACTCGATGATCTCCGCGAACTCGACATCGCGGCCTCAAAAATCGCGGTGCAAGGCGCTCGCTACCCCGAAGAGCTGCAAAAAATGGTGGGCCGCTAAGCAGCAGAGACAGTTCATGAGGGGACAGCCGCCCCTCGGCTGTCCGCGGGACCACCCCGGCAGTGAGGAGTATTTCACCCTATACTGGAAAGAAATTGGAGTCAGGGAGACGACTGCGCCTATCTACTGACCTCCCTTAGAGGATTTCATGGCCGCGCTAATTGATGCGATTAGTGTCAAACGTAAGACTTTCTTTGAGTTTGAAAACACTCCTTACTGCTGCCTGGAAGCAGAAGTGAACACGCCTACCGCTCGTGGCGGCCAGACCCTGGTGCGCCTCAAGATGCGCAACCTCCTTACCAGCGCGGTCTTTGAGAAGACATTCAAGGCCAGCGACAAATTCAAGGAGCCAGACCTGCAGTCGGCGCAGGCTTCTTATCTCTATAGCGATGGCGATGGTTCTCACTTTCTGGACCAGGAAACCTACGAGACCGTCACCCTCAACCGCCAGATGGTCGGGGATGCATTGGACTTCCTGATCGAAGGCGCGCTGATTGAGCTGCGCAGGTTCAACGGCAATCCGATTGGTTTAGAGCTGCCAATGTTCGTGGAGCTGGCCGTTGCCTATACGGAACCCGCAGTTCGGGGAGACTCGTCGGGAGGCGGGACCAAGACAGCCCGGCTGGAGACGGGACTGGAAATCCGTGTCCCCCTGTTCATCAAAGAGGGCGAAAAGGTGAAAGTCTCTACAGAGAACCGGGAGTTTGCAGGGAGGGCATGACTCGGTTTCAGATCGATGGCTGATCCACTGGGCGGGCGCCGGAAGCCGAGAGCCCCATTTCTCGCGTCTTTTTGCGAGAAATGGGGCTTTTCTGATTAGCTTTGCAACACTCCGCGGAACATCCTTCGAACAGCAGCTCTCTCGATCTCTTCTCTCGCTACCCGCTCTTCCGCTTCCTCGTCACAGCACGCTTGAATATCGATCGGACTATCAGTCCTGCCCTTGCACGCATCCACCAGCAAATGCCACGCTTCCCGATACCGGCCAAATTTTCGGCGGTTCTTGTCCAGACTAAAATACAGAACCTTATTTGTCTTCCCCAGCACCGCATAGGGAATGATGTACCAGTCGTCCGTTGGAATGAGATAAAGCGCGAAAAAATCCACCGTTCCTGGTTCATATCCCCGAGGTTTCGCTCCGTATTTCCCTCCTCTGACCTTTATGCGGTAACCGCCTCGAATGTGGCTGAAGATCGTGCACTTCACCTGCACCCGCAGGATCGGCCCGGCGCCATCCTCCACGGCTACGTCGTAGGGCCGCAACCCTCCGTAGGGGTTCAAGATTCTCAGCCCGTACCCTGCCGCAAGCGCCATGAAGTACAGCTCGGCCCAAATTCCGCGTTCTTGGCGATTCTTGATGCACAGTCCAAGATTTCTCCGATGTTTCATTCGCGCCTTGCTCCCCTTTCCCACAAATGGAAATCGCGGCCCAATAAGGCCGCGACGCTTGTACTATTCCGAATTGTCATCCTGAGCGAAGGAAATGCTTCGCGAAAGCGACGCATTTACGCAGGCGAAGAGCCTGCCCCGAGCGAAGCCGAGGGGACCCCTTGCCCACCTACTGCAGCAAAGGCCTCTCAAGGCGTTCCTACC
The DNA here is from genome assembly GCA_963702775.1 of uncultured Acidobacteriaceae bacterium. Classification (GTDB taxonomy): domain Bacteria; phylum Acidobacteriota; class Terriglobia; order Terriglobales; family Acidobacteriaceae; genus Sulfotelmatobacter. The sequence goes on along the minus strand of CAVPDX010000004.1, from coordinate 393,627 downwards.
GCCGAAGTCGATCCTGCTGTTTTCTTTATTTACCTTCTATATCTAGTATGACATTTTGCATAGGGTAAAACCGTCACATTAGCCAACTTTATATTCTATTTGCTTTCAATAACCTAGCCCAGGTTTTCGCCTTTTCTACCCCTTGACAACAATTTTAAGTCCTTTTGTATAACTATTGGCTAATTCATACGTAAGCCCTTCCAACCCCGAGGGTTAAGCGCGAAGTGGCATCAAGGATGCCCCGTCCTTGTCGCGTCTTTTGCGACAGGGCGGGGAAGTTGATCTCCTGTCCCAAGCTCTCCCTCCCTGAGGACGCGCGATGTTGCCAAGGTCAAATTCCCCGCCCTGTCCCTGCAAAGAACGCAGGGACAAGGACGGGGCAACCGCAAGAGTAAAATTGCCGGGAAAGGACGGGCCAGCGCCCTCAACTATGTGGGAGAACTCCAAATCCGTAGAGGCCGCAATCAAGCGGCTAACCCGCGAGATCGACGAAATTGACGACTTCTTCTACAAGCCCAGCGAAAACGACGACCGCCTGCTCCATGCCGGTATGCTGGAACGGAAGCGTGACGACATGGTTCGTTCGACCGTATTGCAAATGCATACGGCGATCGAAGACCTTCTGAATTCTTACATCACTTTTCAGATTACGGGGCGCACTCGTCGACAGCGGCGCTCCCCGCGCAGTCAGTCAGGGCGAGCGTTGCACAGGATGCTTTCCGGTGGTGGCAGCCTTGGTTTCGATATGAAGCTCAATCTTGCCCTCGCGCTTAGGCTCATCAGCAGAAAAACAAGAGAAAGACTCGTCATCCTGAACACGGTGCGCAACAAGTGCAGTCATAATTGGCTTCTAAAAGCACCCGTGCGGTACGGGAAACGACCGGCGCAAAAAAAGCCCCCTCTGCTCCTCTATGAAAGCCGCGATCTTCACGGCGTCGCGGCGCTCAAAGACTTCGTCAGCGAGTACAGTGGCATTTACCTCAAGCTTTACATGAAATGTCCTTGACCGTTGGAAAAACTATCCGGCCTGAGATCAATCCAAGTGGCTGGTCGGTCTCTGCCGCCCGCCAGATAACGATGTACGCGTCCCCGTTGCGCCCGCGCACCCTCTGTGCTACCGTCCCATTGATTTCAATATTAAAATTCCGAGATCAATTCTCCGACTCCCAAGGAGACGCTCATGGTCGGCATCATCTTCCTCGTAATCCTCGTCGTCATCGCCGTCGTGCTCATCGGCATGTACAACAGCCTGGTGCAGTTGCGGGTGCGCTGCGACTCGGCTTGGTCTGACATTGATGTGCAGCTCAAGCGGCGGCATGACCTTATCCCCAACCTGGTTGAGACCGTCAAGGGCTACGCCGCGCACGAAAAAGGCACGTTCGAAAACATTGCCAAATACCGCTCGCAGGCCATGCAGGCTACCACGCCCGAGGGCAAGGCCATCGCCGAGAATCAGCTCACCGGAGCGCTGAAGAGCCTGTTCGCTGTGGCCGAGAATTATCCCGAGCTGAAGGCTTCGGAGGAGTTCACCCAACTGCAGGGTTCGCTGAGCCAGACGGAAGACTCCATCCAGAACGCGCGCCGCTACTACAACGCGGTGGTGCGCGACCTGAATACGAAGATCCAATCGTTCCCGACCAATATTATTGCCGGCATGTTCAACTTCACGGCCCGCCAGTTCTTCGAAACTACTGACGCCGCCGACCGCGAGCCGGTCGCGGTGAAGTTCTGATCGTATGACCGGAACGAAATTTGAGACGTCGCAAGCCGCAGAAAAAGCAGGTTCCTCCACTTCGCTCGCTTCGCTCCGCTCCGGTCGGAATGACAGAGTTTTCCTGTTGACGTTTGCGGTCAGGGCGTTCCTGTTCCTCTTCGCGACCATCCTCGCTCTGGCCCTTCCGGCGGCCGCCAAATCCTGGCGCGTCTCCAACTTTCAGGACACCATCACCGTCAACTCCGACGGCAGCGCCCTGGTTAACGAGACCATCACGCTGAACTTTGCCGGCGAGTGGCACGGCATTCATCGCACCATCCCTATCGAATATCCCGGACCGAACGGCACCAACTACCAGCTCTTCGTCGAGATCACCAGCGTCACCGACGAAAACGGCAGGAAGCTGAAATACGACTCCTCGACCTCCGGCGCGTATCGCGATCTCAAGATTTACATCCCCAACGCCGTCAATGCCACACGCACGGTGGAGATCGCCTACCGCGTGCGCAACGGCACGCGCTTTTTCGACGGCTATGACGAGTTTTACTGGAACGTTACCGGCAACGACTGGCCTGTTCCCATTGATCACGCTGCAGCCAGTGTGCAGTTCCCGGCTTCGGCCAGCGAATCGCTGCGCGCGCAGGCTTTCACCGGCGTCTATGGCTCGACTGAGCGCAACGCGACCGCGAGCGTAAACGGCTCTGACGTTGAATTTGAAACCAGCGGCCCACTGCCTATGCGCGGCGGGCTGACCATCGATGTCTACATTCCTAAGAGCATCCTCAAAGAGCCGGGACGGATTACGAGATTTTTCTGGTTCATCGGAGGCAACCCCGCGGTTTTTCTGCCCCTGGTCACGCTCGCCGTGATGTTCGTCTTGTGGTGGTACAAGGGCCGCGATCCCGACCCAGGCATGTCGGTCGCGCCCATGTATGAGCCGCCGGAGGGCATTTCTCCCGCCGAGGCTGGAACCTTGCTCGACGACCAGATACAGCCGCGAGACATCACATCGACCATCGTCGATCTCGCGGTGCGGGGCTACCTCAAGATTGAGGAGACGGACGACAAAGGCCTACTCTTCCATCACAAGGATTACATCTTCCACCTGCTGCAGAAGCGCCAGGACTGGCGCGGTCTCGCGCCGCACGAACGGGTCATGCTCGAAAATATCTTTGTGGGAGACGTCCCAGACACGCGCCTCTCCAGCCTGAAGAACCGCTTCTACACCACCGTGCCCGTGGTTCGCGCTGACATCATGTCGGCGCTCAAGCAGAAGGGCATCTACGCGCTCGATCCCGAATCCGCAAACGGGTACAGCGTTGGGGCAGCGGTCTGCATCTTGATTCCGTTCGGAATCCTGCAGTGGCTGGGATGGGTGGATTTTTTCAGTTCCGTCCCGGTGGTCATCGTGTCCATAGTGATCGCGGCCGTGATCTGGTTTCTGTTTGCCCGAGTGATGACGGCGAAAACTCTGAAAGGATCGCGCATTTACACTTCCGTGCTCGGATTCCAGGAATTCATGAACCGCGTCGACGCCGACCGGTTGAAAACGATGCCGCCTGACACGTTCGAGAAATTTCTTCCCTACGCGATGGCACTCGGCGTGGAGCATCACTGGGCACAGGCCTTCGCAGGGATCGTGAAAGATCCGCCGTCGTGGTACGTGGGACCGGGATATGGATACGGGATGGTATTCAATCCAATCTTATTTTCGTCGTCGATGCACGGCATGGCGACGGATATGCACCAGGTATTTGTATCAGCGCCGCGTGCAAGTTCTTCGGGATCGGGATGGGGAGGCGGTGGCGGCGGCTTCGGCGGAGGCGGAGGATTTTCCGGGGGAGGCTTCGGAGGCGGCGGCGGCAGCGCGTTCTAAGCTGGATGGACCTATCGCTCCCGCATCTGGCAGGGAGGATGGCAATGAGCAGATTGATTCTTTGGAATGTGATCTCCCTCGATGGATACTTTGAGGGCGTAAAAAGTTGGGACGTGGAATGGTTTCATTCATTCTTCGGCAAGGACCAGGAAGAGTTCTCCATCGAACAGCTGCGCCATGCCGGGGCGCTGCTTTTCGGACGCGTCACCTACGAGGGCATGGCTGCATATTGGCAGACCGCAACCGGTGTGGTCGCCGACTATATGAACAGCCTGCCGAAGGTCGTCTTCTCCCGCACTCTCGAGCGGGCAGAATGGAACAATACTCGACTCATCCACGACCATGCCGCCGAAGAGGCGGCGAAGCTCAAGCGCGAAATGGATGGCGACCTTTTCGTATTTGGCAGCGGGCAACTGTGCGCCGCGCTGCTGGAGGCGGGTCTGTTCGACGAGGTGCGCATCGGAATGGTCCCCATCATCCTCGGGCGCGGCGCTACCTTGTTCGGACGCGATCTTTCCCGCCTTCGACTCAAACTTCTGGAAGCACGCCCGCTCAAGTCCGGCACTGTCATCTTGCGCTATGAGCCAGCCATCAAGTGAATGCCTAGACCGCCGTCTGCGACGAAATGGAAGAGTGGTGCGCCCGGAGAGACTCGAACTTGAGGCGTCTTGCGGGCGTGAGCGGAGCGGGAGCCCGCAGCCGAAATCCTGAGCCTGGGCTTCTTCAGGCGAAGGATCTGGTGTAAATGGTGCGCCCGGAGAGACTCGAACTCCCAACCCTCTGCTCCGAAGGCAGATGCTCTATCCAGTTGAGCTACGGGCGCGCTCAAGAAGGCATTCTACGGCAACCCGTCCGACCGGTCTAATCACTTCACCGCACGCACCACGAATTCCCACCCTTGCAAAAAACGCAAGGATGGGGCACCCTCGGTCGTGGTCGCGCACGCGTAGACCAAACCGACCGTCTCACTCCATTTCAAAACTCAAGTACGTCAAGCCGTCGGAGCGTTCGACCTGGATTACTACCGGGTCGCCGGTCTTCAGGCTTTGCACGGTGGCGCGCAGGGTTGCCATATCGGAGATGGGAGTGGTGTTGATGGCGTGGATGACGTCGCCGGTCTGCAGGCCGGTATCGGGGGTGATGAGATCGACGGCGCGGCCCAGCACGACCACGCCGCTCGGAATGCGCAGCGTGCCGATTTGCTTCCGCACGTCGTCGGTGAGATCGATGGCGAGAACGCCCAGGCGGGAGACGAGACTTTTCTCGGCATCGGCAGCGTCGAAGAGTTGATCCATCTGGTCGCGGTGTTCGATGGCGGGAATATATAGAGTTTTCTTCTGGTCGCCGCGCAGGATTTCCAGCTCCAGCACTTGATCGAGGCGGTGCAGGTAGAGCGCCGAAGACAGCTGCGGAAGAGTTTCGATGCGGCGATCGTCGGCGCGAAGAACGATGTCCTGAATCTGCAAGCCGGCAGCGGCGGCGGGGCCATCCGGTTTGACGTCGGCGATGATGACTCCCCAGTGCTGCGCGAGCTTCAGTCCTTCGGCAAGTGTTGGCGTAATTTCCTGCGCGGTGGCTCCGATCTCCGTGCGATGAACGTGGCCGTACTTGCGCAGGCTGTGGTAGACGAAATCCACGACGCGCGCGGGGATGGCGAAGCCCAGGCCTTCACTGCCGCCGCCCTGGGAAAGAATGAAAGTGTTGATGCCGAGAACGGATCCATTCATATCGACCAGCGGTCCGCCGCTGTTGCCGGGGTTGATGGGAGCATCGGTTTGGATGTAGGTCATGGGCTTATCGGGATCGGCCTGGCGAGCCACGGCGCTGACCACTCCCATGGTGACCGAGTTTTGCAGGCCCTCGGGACTGCCGATGGCGAAGACAAGCTGGCCTACTTGAGCACGCTGTTGGGTGAGCAGTGTAAGCGTGGGCAGATCGGTTTCGTCAATCTTGAGCAGGGCAAGATCAGACTCCTTATGGGTGCCGATCAAGCGGGCCTGAAAGACGCGGCGTCTACCTGAAGCGAGGGAGCGGCCATTGTCGGTGGGGAGGGGGAGAGCTACGCGGATGCGCTGTGCGCCTTCGACAACGTGATTATTGGTGATGATGTAACCGTCGGGGTCGACGATGACTCCCGAGCCGACGGCGTGCTGGCGCACGATGAGAGCGGTCTGGGAGCGGCTCTCTTCGTGCAGCGGTCCGTAACCGGTGACCAGAATCTGCACCACCGCGGGAGAGACCTTTGCGGCAAGACCTTCCATGGCGTTATTGATTTGTAGAAGAGCCGCGGCGGCGGTGGCGGATTCGTCAGGCTTGGGCTGCGGCTTGTCTGACACCGATTTTTCCCCGGCTTTTTTCTCAACAGTTTTCTTGGCTGCGGGAGTTTGGTTGGCGGGCTGTGCCGGCGGTTGCTGCGCAATCGAATACATGGTCGTGGTCAGAAGGAGCGCGGCTATCTGGCAGACGGAATGAAACGGCCGACGACGTTCGCGGGAGAAGGATGGATCGGGCATGGCTGGTTCTCCTGAGAGAAGAAGCTTACAACAAACGGTGAGGCACGGGGTTCACTGCCTGGAGACAGCAGGTTCCCTCACCGGGCTTTCAGGCCGATTCGGAATGACATGCGTTAGAAAATGCAAATGGGAGATCGTGCCCGAGCATTTCTTGCATGATACACACGAATATGAGATTCTTACACATAGGAGATTAACGTGCGCACGAATATTGAGATCGACGACCGCCTGATGCGAGAGGCCATGCGGCGCAGCGGGTCGCCCACCAAAAGGGCCGCAGTGGAGGCCGGACTGCGGTTGCTGGCACAGATGCACGCGCAGGGGTCGATCCGCCGGCTGAAGGGAAAAGTGGTTTGGGAAGGGCACCTGAGTGAGTCGCGCCAGGGGCGGGTCCGCGAGTAGGCCATATGGTCATTGTCGATACGACCGTGTGGATCGATTATCTGCGCGGCACAAAGAACCCGGAAACACTCTGGCTGGATCGAGAACTGCAACGGCAACGGCTGGGGCTCACCGATTTCATCCTGTGCGAGGTATTGCAAGGGATCAGGGAACAAAACATGTTCACCCGAGGGAGAGCGGATCTGCAGAGGTTCCAGGTTTTTCAAACGGGGGGGATCGAACTGGCGGTTGCTGCGGCCCAGAACTATCGGGACCTCCGCCATCGAGGTTACACCGTTCACAAGACGATCGATTGTCTGATTGCCACGTTTTGTTTGCAGGCTAAACACAAACTGCTGCACCGGGACCACGATTTCGATTGCTTCGAAAAAGTGCTGGGGCTGCAGGTGCTGCACGCGGCGTAGTGAACGGCAGGGGACAAGGGAAAAAATTACCTTCGACTCCGCTTGGGGCATAGCGCTTCAAGTAACTAGAAAGAAGCCGACATCAGAAAATCGCCGACCACGGCGAGCCCCGACGCTCGGGACTAAGGATGTGAGGCGAGTGCGCGGCACCCTGGGTGGACGGTGTATATATTTCGAGGACGAATGCACCGGCAGGATCCAGCATGTCCGCGTACAGGTAGGTGCCTGGGCTGCTGAAATTATAGCTGAAGTAATCCGAGGTGCTTTCGAAGCCAAGGCCAGTTATTGCGCCAGTGGTGGAGGTCGGGCAGCCTGTGCCGGAGAAGGTCAGCGAGACGTCGAAAACGTTGAGATTTGATACATTGCCTCCTTCCTGACTGAACGTCCCGGTCACATCGCAAGTGAATCCATCCGAACCAGTGAAGGTCATGCTCGAGTTACTTCCGCTCGGTGCAAGGGTGAGCTGCAAGATCACGTTCTCGCCCGCGCTCTCGCCCGTCATCGCGCCGGAAAGAGCGGTCACCGAGCTCAAAGGAGAATCAGAGGCAACCGAAAAGGTGCTGGAGGTGCCGTTGCCCGAGAAAGTGCCGTTGACGGAACTAGCCGAGTTCACGGTGCCCTGCGTAGATTCGGTAGCTGAGCCCCCGCCGAGGCTCAGCGGTTCATAAACGGTAGCGCTCCCGGAAAAAGAGCTGGCGCCAGTGATGGTGGGTAGTTCCAAGGTCTCTCCAATGGTGTCGAAGAACAAGGCCAAGCCAGAGGAGTTGATCACCCCGTATCCGGTCGTGCTGTTGCTGCCGCTGGTGACGGCAATCTGCCAGTCGCCGACCACATTGTAGGGACCACCGCCGTTCCCGCCCCCGCCACTGCTAGAAGAACCGCCGCAGTTGGTGATCATGGCACAGATGGCAAGGAGATAGAGGAGGGATAGTGACAACGCGAGTCCGCGCAACATGGCAGGTACTCCTTCTGGGGCACAGGCTTCCGGGGCTGGCAGTGATCACGGTGACGAAACGTATTCCGCGATCAGCGGGAAGGATGAGTGTATGGGCGCGACTACCGGAAGGCAAGTGATTCTCGCGGCACTCGGAGTTGGTCTGATGAGAGCCCGGAAAAGGTCAGTTCAAAAGGCAGAGTCAGAAGCATCGGCCTGAGCGAAGCCGAAGGGAATGTCCGGCCCACACAAGCGTCTGGACCCGCCGAGGGGGGAATCTAGGTTCTACCCTTAACTAATTCGGAATCACGCTTTTATCCCGGTTGCATCCGTGATATAACCGCCCCTGAGCAACAAAAGTGGGTGATCCGCCTGCCAGGAGCGTATTCTGGTGGGGTTGGCTCGGCTAGCGGAGTGGTACGAAATCCAACGGTCAGATTTCGGAAAGATCGGGTTGAGGAAGATTGAGCCACGTGAGATCAAGCGATGAACTAGGAGGCACTGTGGCCGAAGCGCGGACCGGAAAAAGATTTCCCCTGGAATTGCCGATCAAGATTCACGAGGAGAATGCCAGCGGCGACACCAAGGGGCTGACTGGGAATTTGAGCGCGGCCGGTGTTTACATTCGCGCCGACGCGTCGCTGGAAATTGGATCGCCGGTGGAGTTTGAGATCACACTGCCACCCGACGTGACCGGGGGGCAGGAGAACGTCACCATTCAGTGCAAGGGACGCGTGGTGCGGTCCGATCCAACGGGAAGCAGCCCAGACGGCAAGGGTGTGGCCTGCGTGATCGATTCGTATGAGTTTGTAAGGAAGTAGTAGAGCTTTGCAGCAATGCGGTAATAGGGAAGCGAGCCGAACGTGCCCTTCAGTCGCCTGCGCTCTCTCAGGGCAGGCTCCGTGGATCGCGCAGCTCGGTCAGATCCTTCATTGCGGGAAAAACGCTTGTTCAGGATGACAATGGAAATTTTGGAGCCTCGATAACATGCTCAAACTGATACTGGCCGATAACCAGGCAATCTTCCGCGCTGGCATCGCCAAAGTGCTGGCGGTGGAAGATGAGATGCGCATCGTAGCGCAGGCGCAGACGCCGGAGCAGATGTTCATGGCTCTGGACAAATTTCGAGCGGCCGTGCTGATCGCGGCCGCGGGCTTTCACAACGATTTCGCCGCCATCATCCTGGCCGCCAACCGCGCCAAGACTCGGGTAGTGGTGCTGGCCGATACGGGCGAGAGCGCGCAGCGGCACATGGCCAATGGCGCGCACGGAGTCGTCTACCGCAACGTGACCAGCGCTGCGCTGGTGGATTGCGTGCGCAAGGTGGCGCGCGGGGAAACCTGGGTGCAGGATGTCGCGGTGCCGAGCGAACTCACTGAAAACGATATGGTGGGATTGCGCGTGCGCGACCGCCTGACGGCGAAAGAGCTGCGCATCGTGGCCCTGATCGTGCAAGGCTACAAGAACAAAGAAATCGCCACGCAGTTGGGGACTACGGAGCAGGTCATAAAGAATTATCTGCGCAACGTGTACGACAAAATCGGCGTTTCGGACCGGCTGGAACTGGCGCTGTTCACCATCCATCACCGGATTTTGAACGAGGCGGCGGCTGCAACTACTGCGGGGCCGGTGCCGCAGGCGCCGGCTGGGGTGATGCCGTAGCTACTTCGTGAGCAAGAAACCGGTTGCGGCCTTCAGCCTGGGTCAAACGTCTGGCTTCGGCGAACGTTGGTCTTTGGGAGATGCATCCGCCTACGACCTCGCCTTGGTCTTATTCTGGTTATCCTGATGCGATCTATCTTCGGGCGGTGGCGGCGGCCTTCGACCTGGTTGAAACATCCCCTTGGCCGCTCCTCTGCCGCTCCTGGCGAAGGCCCTCGCGAATAATTTCCGTGTTCCGCTCATGGGCCGCTCTCAGTTGGGAGAAAATCGGTTCGTGGCGATTCGGCGACTGCAGGAACGGCTCGGCGTTGGCGCGCCGGTAGGCTTCGTTGAGAAGCGGGTATTCGCAGGTGAGAATGTCGTCCAGAGTTGTGTCATCCCAGTCAGACACTGCCAAACTTCCCTCGTCCGTGGGAGAAAACTGAACTGCGAAACCTTCGAGACGGCGAACGCTGGCGACTGCTGCTCCCTCGTTCGAAGTGAACCTGGCAGTGATGGCACGTGCGCTCATCTCGTCGTCAGCCAAGACGACGATGCACTCTCCGTTGGTCAGGCGCAGGATATAAAGCATGGGCAACTCCATTGCAACTAGTCGAAGTTCGCAACCTTTTCTTCCACGGCTCGGCCCATGCTCATCATGCTACGGAAAATAACCAGTGTGAATGTACTAATAAGATTCATAACATTGCAACCACCAAAGCAGGGTTTGATTATCGGCGCGCTAGGCTACAAAGGCCCGGATTTTGGGTCGCGGCCCGTTGTACGGCGAGAGAGGCGCTAGTTCGTTATGCGCATAGATGCCAATCATGGGAAAAAGGTTTATGCGTTTCGTTCAGCGACCCCACTTAGATCGTCGGGAGCCTTGAAGCGAAAACGACGCGAGGGACCGCAGGCACGAACCTTCCTACCCTAGCTTCTCGGCAACCGACTTCGCTTGCGTAAATAGATACAAGTAGTCCGGGCCGCCGGCCTTGGAATCGGTGCCAGACATGTTGAAGCCGCCGAAGGGGTGCGCTCCGACCATGGCGCCGGTGCATTTGCGGTTGATGTAGAGGTTGCCGACGTGGAAGTCGCGTTTGGCGCGGTCGATCCGGTCGCGCGATTTGGTGTAGATGGCGCCGGTCAGGCCGAACTCGGTGTCGTTGGCGATTTCGAGGGCGTGGTCGAAGCCGTGAGCCTTGATTACCACGAGAACCGGGCCGAAGATTTCTTCCTGCTCGAGCCTTGACTTCGCGGGGATGTCGGCGAACACCGTGGGCCGGATGTAGTAGCCTTCTCCGGCTGCGCTGACTGGCTCGCCGCCGGTAAGCAGGCGTCCATCTTTTTTGCCTTGCTCGATGTAGGCGAGGATCGTCTTCATCGAGCCTTCGTTGATCACGGCTCCCATGTTGCTGTTTTCAGCGGGGTCGCCGACACTGATCTTTTCGACGCGGGCTTTAAGCTGGTCGAGGAACTTGTCGTAGACGCGCTCGTCGACTATGGTGCGGGAGCAGGCCGAGCACTTCTGGCCCTGGAAGCCGAATGCGGCCTGCGCCACGCCTTCGACGGCGGAGTCGATGTCGGCGTCGGCATCGACGATGATGGCGTCTTTGCCGCCCATTTCGAGGATGGTGCGCTTGATCCAAATTTGGCCCGGGGCTTGCGTGGCTGCGGTCTTGTTGATATGCAGTCCGACTTCACGGGAACCCGTGAAGGCAATGTAGCGCGTCTTGGGATGGGCGACGATGGCATCGCCGAAACTTGCGCCGGCGCCGGGACAGAAGTTGACCACGCCTTCGGGCAGGCCGGCTTCTTCGAGGAGTTCGACAAATTTAGCGGCGATGGTGGGGGAATCGCTCGACGGCTTCAGGATGAGCGTGTTGCCGCTGACGATCGAAGCCACAGTCATGCCGGCCATGATGGCGCAGGGAAAATTCCACGGAGGAATGACCGCGCCCACGCCGAGCGGAATGTAGGTGAGCGCATCGTGCTCGCCCGGCAACTGCAGGGGCGTTTCAGCTTTGGCCAGACGCAGGGCTTCGCGGGCGTAGAACTCACAAAAGTCGATGGCCTCGGAGATGTCGGCGTCGGCTTCGCCCCAGTTCTTGCTGACTTCGAAGACGAGCCACGCCATGTAATCCATTTTGTGCTGGCGCAGAAGGTTAGCGGCCCGGAACAGCAGGCTGGCGCGCTCTTCGATGGGAGTGTGCTTCCAGGTTTCAAAGGCTTTCAGCGCGGCTTTCATGGCCGGCTCAACGTGCTCTTTGCCGGCCTTCTGATGGATGCCGACTACTTGCGACGGCTTCGATGGATTCAGGGATTTAATCTTGTCGGCGGTCTTGACGCGCTGGCCGCCGATGATTAGGTCATACTCGCGGCCAAGCTGTCCGCGGACGCGTTCGATGGCGGCGCGCATCTTGCGCGCATTGTCTTCGTGGCGGAAATCAAAGAACGGCTCGTTGATGAATGGGCCTTGATGGGAGGATGTGCGCGGCCGGACGGGGGCTTCTAGCGTTGCCATGGGGGAATCCTTTCGGAGATCAGCGATTATTCGGCGTCAGAGCATGCACACATATTTTACACCCCAAGAATAGGAATAGAATTGGCCGAGGTCATTGGTCATGGGGAAGCGGGTAGCCTTGGCCATCACGAAAGTTGTGTGCGGGATTGCGGCTGTTGTGTTTCTGTTTTGCCCAATCAGGACGGGCGCGCAAATTCTGATAAATATCGGTGCCTTAATCGTCGCTATTATTTGCGCTGTCATAGTTTACAACCTGGATGACAGCGACGAGAACTGCAAATCGGGTTACTGGCCCCAGGGCCCCGCTAAGTCAGCGCTCTACCGCGATCCGCAGACCCATGAAACATGACCGACCGGAGTCCTCGGGACCAGCGCCATAACGTCTAAGCCCCCACCCTAACGTCGCAAGTGGCGCGACGTTAGGATGGGGCACCCTCGGGTCTTTTCGTCACCGTATCGCCGCCACCGGCACCGGCTCCAAATGCGCGGTGAAGTGGCGCAGGAACGGCGCTTCGTAGGTCAGGCGCATCCCGGGAATAGTTTCGCGATGCTTCCACACTTCCAAGATAATTTCGACCACGTAGTCGATGTGGCTTTGGGTGTAGACGCGGCGGGGAATGGCGAGGCGGACCAGATCCATCTGCGCGGCCGTCGCGAACATGAGCGTGCCGATCTCGACAGAGCGGATTCCACCTTCAAGATAAAGCTCGGCCGCGAGAGCTACGCCGGGAAACTGGTCGGGCGGAATATGCGGCAGGAAGGCGCGGGCATCGAGATAGATGGCATGGCCGCCGGGCGGCTGCACGATGGGCACTCCCTGCGACGCGATGTGATTGCCTAGATACGCCGTGGAGGCGATGCGGTAGCGCAGATAATCCTCTTCGAGCGCCTCTTGCACACCGACCGCGATGGCTTCGAGATCGCGGCCCGCGAGGCCGCCGTATGTCGGATAGCCTTCGGTGAGAATGAGCAGATCTTTCTCCTGCTGCGCCAGCAGGTCGTCGTTGGTGCAGAGGAATCCGCCGATGTTGGCCATGCCATCTTTCTTGGCGGACATGGTGCAGCCGTCGCCGTAGCCGAACATCTCCTGCGCAATTTCTTTTGGAGTTTTCGACTCGTAGCCTTTTTCCCGCAGCTTGATGAACCAGGCGTTCTCGGCAAAGCGGCAGGCGTCGAAGTACAGCGGGATGCCGAAGCGTTTGCACACCGCGCTGACCTGGCGGACATTCTCCATGGAAACGGGCTGGCCGCCGCCGGAGTTGTTCGTGACGGTGAGCATGACCAGAGGAATGCGCTCGCTGCCCACGCGCTCGATCAAGGCTTCGAGTGCCGCTACGTCCATGTTGCCTTTAAAGGGATGAGACAGGCTTGGCTGGTGGCCTTCCGGGATGACGAGATCGACGGCTTCGGCGCCGACGAACTCGACATTCGCGCGGGTGGTATCGAAGTGCGTGTTGTTCGGCACAACGTCGCCCTCCTTGCAGGCGACGGAAAACAAGATGCGCTCGGCGGCGCGGCCCTGGTGCGTGGGGATGACGTTCCTGTAGCCGAAAATTTCCTGCACCGAATCGCGGAAGCGGGTAAAACTCCGGCTGCCGGCATAACTCTCGTCGCCTTCCATAATCGCCGCCCACTGATGCGTGGACATTGCGCCAGTGCCAGAATCGGTGAGCAGATCGATCAAAACGTCGTCCGCGGGCAAAAGAAACAGGTTGTAGTGCGCGGCTTCGAGAAGCTGTTCACGTTGATGGCGGGTGGTCCAGCGGATGGGTTCGACGCTTTTGATACGGAACGGTTCGATGATGGTGTGGATGGACATAGAGTGCCTTGGAAGATTATGAAGACCTTTTATGATACGCCGAGGATTGGGCGTCGGGGAGTGAAGCCGCGAGGCGGCAAGAGAATGCAGCCACAGCGTAAGCCATTCACGCTGCTGGCCGGTGATCCTTGAAGAGACGGATAGAATAAGAACAAGCTATGGCGGACCCCAAAATCATCGTCTTCGGAGTCTACAAACCCCAGATTCCATCGGCTGTCTAACAGAAGGAGTGGCAAGTTATTGGGTCGGACACGGCGACCGGAATGGCGATGAGTGCAAAGTCCGGATCCGAAAGGAACGAATGAACTGTACAAAGCTACTCGCGCTCCTGTTGGTTCTCTTCAGCTTAACCCTGGCTCATGCCCAAGACGTCCGCAATGGAAACGACATGTTGCGAGTCATGCATGATCGCTACGCGAAGTCGTGGTACGAAACCCTGACCTTCACGCAGAAGAGCACCACCTACAACCCTGACGGCACGAGCAAAGCCGAGACCTGGCATGAAGCTTTGGCGGCGCCGGGAAGATTGCGCATCGATGTGGGCGCTCCCAACGACGGGAACGGTTATCTGATGGTCGACGGAACGCTGACGATATTCCAGGGAGGTAAGGAGTCGGGAACGCGCCCTCTGGTGAACATGCTTCTGGTGCTGGGGTTTGACGTGTATCGCCAGGCTCCTGAGGTCACTGCTAAGATCGCGAAGGCTGAGGGCTACGATCTTACAAAGTTTCACGAGGAGACCTGGAAGGGGCAGCCGGTTTACGTTGTCGGTGCGGAAAAGGGCGATCTAAAGTCGAAGCAGTTCTGGGTGGACAAGAATCGACTGCTATTTGTGAGGCTGTTTGAGCCTACGCGGGCGGATGCGAGCAAGTTCCAGGACATTCGCTTTGAAGATTACCGAGAGATGGCGGGCGGCTGGGTAGCTGCGCGGGTGGAAGTTTACGTGGATGATAAGAAGATCTTCCGCGAAGAGTATTCGGATATTCAGTGCAATGTGAAACTCGGTCCGGGAACGTTTGATCCCAAGCAAGTTACCTCAACCCATTGGGAAAAGCATTAGCGGGTTGGGCTGCCTGCTAGAATTGCCGTCATGCGAAAACATCTACTGGCTATTGGCGCGGTCCTCGCCCTCGGCATCGTCCTGCTCGGAACCTCAGTCGCAAAAGCTCAGGCCAAAGATGCCCCGCAGAAAGAAGTGGCTCCCGACGTGCCCGATTCGATCCAGGCGCCCGCTGGCGAGGATGTTGTTTTGCTAGCGCACGCCACTGGATCGCAGATCTATATCTGCCAACCCGCGGCAGACGGTAAGTTCGGATGGACACTCAAAGGACCCGACGCGGAGCTTCACGATCGAAAGGACAAAGTGATTGGACAGCACTCTGTCGGGCCGGCTTGGAAGCTGAAAGACGGCAGCGAGGTCACTGGAAAAGCGGTGGCCCATGTGGACGCGCTTGATCCCAGTTCAATTCCATGGTTGCTGGTGAAGGTTGTGAGTCATGCAGGGAATGGTATGTTGACAAACGTCACAACCATTCAGCGAGTCCACACCCATGGCGGCCAGCCTCCGGCCGAAGGCTGCGATGCGCCCCACAAGGGCGACGAAACCAAGAGCAGCTACACTGCGGACTATTATTTCTACGCTCCGGCCAAATGAAGTCGGCGAAACGGTTGAAGTTCAATGAAGGTTCGAGACGTGATCAAGCGCTTGGAAGATGAAGGCTGGCGTCTGGCTCGAACTAAGGGAAGCCACCGGCAATACCATCATCCATCGAAATCGGGGACGGTTACGGTTGCGGGACATCCGTCAGTGGACATTCCGCCAGGAACGTTGAACAATATCCTTAAGCAGGCGGGATTGAAATGAGATACTTGGTCATTTATGAGAAGTCGGCCGCGGGTTGGGGCGCGTATGCACCTGATCTGCCTGGCCTCGGCGTGGCTGGTGCGACGCTGGATGAAGTGAAAGAACTGATCCGGCAAGCGATGGAGTTCCACCTCGAAGGCATGCGCCAGCACGGCGACCCGATCCCCGCACCCAGTGCTACAACGGAATACATTACGGTATAAGCCATGCGTGAAGTCATTATTACCTCATCTGTCCGCACGCCCGTGGGACGCGCCTACAAAGGCACGCTCCGCGCCACTCGTCCCGATGAACTGGCAGCCGTCGCCATCAAAGGCGCGCTGGAGCGTGTACCGCAACTTGATCCCAAAGAAATAGAGGACGTGATTCTCGGCTGCGCCATGCCCGAGGCCGAGCAAGGCATGAACGTGGCCCGCATCGCATCGCTGCGCGCCGGATTGCCGGTGGAAGTTTCGGCGCTCACCATCAACCGCTTCTGCTCGTCAGGCTTGCAGGCGATTGCCATGGCAGCCGAGCGCATCATGAGCGGTGGCGCGGAGGCAATTGTAGCCGGCGGCACCGAGTCAATGACGATGATCCCGATGGGCGGCCACAAAGTTTCGCCCAATCCGTGGCTCGTCGACCACTATCCGGACGCTTACCTGAACATGGGCCTCACCGCCGAGCGTGTTGGCCAGCGCTTCGGCATCACGCGCGAAGCGGCGGACGAATTCTCTCTCCGCAGCCACCAGAAAGCGCTGGCTGCGATCCAGGCCGGCAGATTCGACGAGGAGATCGTGCCCGTGCCGGTAAGCTTTACCACTCCGAATGGAGCGAAGCCCAAACGACAGGAAATTCTTTTCAAAATGGACGAAGGCCCCCGCGCCGACACTTCACTCGAAGCTCTGCTCATGCTGAAGCCTGCATTCCACGTGAAGGGTACAGTGACCGCGGGAAATTCTTCGCAAATGTCCGATGGCGCAGCGGCGGCAGTGGTGATGTCCGCGGAGCGCGCAAAAGCACTCGGCATCAAGCCGCTAGCCCGTTACGTCTCATTCGCAACGGCGGGATACAAGCCAGAAGAAATGGGACTGGGCCCAGTGTTCGCGATTCCGAAAGCTTTGCAGATAGCCGGGTTGAAACTCTCTGACATCGACGTGATCGAGCTGAATGAAGCCTTCGCCGCGCAATCGCTCGCCGTAATCAACGAAGCGGGGCTCGACCCAGAGAAAGTCAATCCTAACGGGGGTGCAATTGCTCTGGGGCATCCGCTGGGCTGCACCGGGGCCAAGCTGACGGCCACGATCATTCGCGAACTCAAGCGCCGCAACGGACGTTATGGGATGGTAACCATGTGCGTTGGCGGTGGCATGGGCGCGGCGGGGATTTTTGAGAACTTGGCGTAACATGCCTCGTTGATTGTGACCTCGGAAGCACTGCAGAAACTGAGCTATCCCTGCAAGAACGCAGCAGTTCCGGCCTCTATCATTTCAAGTCCGGCCGTATTAAAATGACTTGTAACTCCCCAGCATCCTCTGCACATTCTGCGATTCTCATTTCGAGGAGTAAGACATGTCCACTACTACTGCAATTCCCAAAACTCGAATCTCTGGCGGCAGCTTTCTGCTTGAAGGGCGCCGTCCTGACGAAGTGTTCACACCGGAGGACTTCACCGAGCAGCAACAGCTGATCGGGCAGACCGCGGAAGAATTCACGGTCAACGAAATCCTGCCGAACATAGAGAAGATGGAGCACAAAGATTTCTCCATCTCGCGCGATCTGGTGAAGAAGGCCGGCGACCTGGGCCTGAGCGGAGTTGAAGTCCCCGAGGCTTACGGCGGCCTCGAAATGGACAAAGTGACCGCTGCCGTGATCGCCGACCACATCGCTAAATACGCCGGCTTCGCCACCACCTGGGGCGCGCACAGCGGCATCGGCCTGCTTCCCCTTGTTTACTTTGGCACCGAAGAGCAGAAGAAGAAATACTTGCCGCGTCTGGCAGCCGGCGAGATTATTGGAGCGTATGCCTTGTCGGAAGCCTCTTCCGGCTCCGATGCCCTGAACTGCCGCGCCCGTGCGCAACTCTCGCCCGATGGCCGACACTACATTCTAAACGGCGAAAAGATGTGGATTACCAACGCCGGCTTCGCCGACCTCTTCACCGTTTTTGCCAAGATCGACGGAGAAAAGTTCACCGCCTTCCTGATCGAAAGGAATTTTCCTGGCTTCTCCGTCGGTGCGGAAGAGCACAAGCTGGGTATTCGCGGCTCCTCCACTTGCCCCCTCATTCTGAATGATTGCAAGGTGCCGGTGGAAAACTTGCTCGGCGAAATCGGCAAAGGCCATACCATCGCCTTCAACATCCTGAACATTGGCCGCTTCAAGCTGGGCGCGATGTGCGTGGGCGGAGGCCGGGTCTCGCTCGAACATGCCATCGCCTACGCCAAGCAGCGCAAGGCTTTCAACAAAGTCATTGCCGACTTCGGTCTGGTACGCGAAAAAATCGCCAACATGGCGACCCTGCTCTATGTGGGCGAATCACTGGTCTTTCGCACAGTCGGCATGATGGACAGCGCGCTTAGCGAAGTCGACAAATCCGGCGCGGACGCGATCAAAGAAACTCGCAAGGCCATCGAGGAATACGCGGTGGAGTGCTCGATCATCAAGGTCTGGTGCTCGGAGATGATCGACTACATAGTCGATGAGACCATGCAAATCTTCGGGGGCTACGGCTTCGTTGAGGAGTATCCTGCCGAGCGCGCCTATCGCGACGCCCGCATCAACCGCATCTTCGAAGGCACCAATGAAATCAACCGGCTGATTATCACGGGATTCCTGCTGAAGCGCGCCATGAGCGGGCAGTTGCCGCTGATGCCCGCCATCAAGAAACTGATGGACGAGGTACTTTCCGGACCTTCGATCAGCGAAGAACTTGAAGGTTCGCTTGCTGAAGAGCGCAAACTGGTGGCGCAAGCCAAGAAGCTCGGCCTGTTCGCCGCCGGAGCCGCTACGCAGAAGTATATGCAGGCGATCCAGGATCAGCAGGAGATCATGGGCGCCATCGCCGATATGACGATGGAAACTTATGCGATGGAATCGGCCGTCCTGCGCGCGCAGAAGATTGCAGAAACGAAAGGGGAAGCTGTCGCGGCTATTCCGATTGCCATGACCCGCGTTTATCTCACTCAGGCGATGGAGAAGGTCGAATCCGCGGCGAAGAAGGTGATCGCCGCCGTCGCTGACGGCGACATGCTTCGCACGCAGTTGGCGATTCTGCGTCGACTGGCGAAGTACGAGCCGTTCAACACCATTGAATTACGCCAGCAGATCGCACAGAAGGCGATTGAGCGCGGGAAATACTCGCTGGTCTAAAACCTCTAACCACAGAGATCACGGAGGTGCACAGGGTAATTCGGAAACACCGTGGTCCTCTGTGAAATCTGTGGTTAGTTTTTCTTCTTCAGCTCTTCCATCACGCTCTGGATCAATTCCTTGGCATCGCTCAGGCTCTTCATAATGATCTGGATGTCCATGACCGGCTTGCCCGGCCAGCGCTGGCTTTGGCAATAGACGCCGTGCTGGCCGACGAGCGCCATGGCGTCGGTGATGGCATCCATAGTCACGGCGAGACGTCCGCGGGGCACGCCCATCATGGTCTCGTAGTGTTCCAGTTCTTCCTGCTTTTCGTCGAATACCGGCATGGGGAGATTGTAACGTGCGCGTGCGCGAGAGCATAATTGCTTTCGGAACCTTGGCTCGCGCGTCAAAGCGATTGGGGACTGGTGAATTGCCAGATGCCAACAGCTAGCTGCTAAATGCTTCTTTCTGGAGAATCCATGCGAACACGTGTTGCCTTTCCCGCGCTTCTAATCTTGTTCACAACTGCCGCTTTCGCCCAGATGGGCGGAGGCAAGCCGAGTCCACCTGAGTCAGCCGCGTGCGACCCCGGTGGCAAGACCATCAAGACCGACTACTCCAGCCCGCGCATGAAAGGCCGCAAGATCTACGGCGGACTCGTGCCCTACGGCGAAGTCTGGCGCACTGGCGCCAATGAGGCCACAACATTCGTCACCAGGGCCGATGTGGAAGTCGGGGGCAAGAGCGTACCCGCAGGCAGTTATACGCTCTTCACCGTACCCGAAGCCGACAAGTGGACGCTGATCATCAACAAGAAGACCGGCGAATGGGGCATTCCTTACAAATATGAAAGCGACGAACTCGCGCGGGTGGACATGAAAGTTTCCAAGCTGCCCTCGCCGGTCGAGAACTTTACTATCTCCTACGACAAGTCCGCGGGCGACTGCATGTTGAGGCTCGACTGGGAAACAACGCGTGCGTCGGTGAACATCACGGCGAAGTGAAGGATCTTCGTAGCGGCGGCATTTCGTAGCACTGCCGTCCTCAGCGGCTGTCGGGGGCGTTCCCCACAGCCGGCAGGCTGTCGGCGCTACGCCGGCTTCCAGCGCAGCACGGGCTTGCGTGCTGCCGCCGTCTCATCGAGCCTTGAAACCCGCGTGGAATGCGGAGCATCGAGCACGGTCTGCGGATCCTCTTCCACTTCCTCCGCAATCGACCTCATGGCCTCGATGAACAAATCCATTTCTTCTTTCGACTCGCTCTCGGTGGGCTCGATCATCATCGCGCCAGAGACGATCAGCGGAAATGCCGTTGTATAAGGATGAAATCCGTAGTCGATCAGACGCTTGGCGATGTCCATAGTGCGAACGCCTTTTTTCGCCTGCAACTTGTCGCTGAACACAACTTCATGCATGGTCGGCGTGGAATACGGCAGATCGTATGCGCTCTCGAGCCCTTTGCGAATGTAGTTGGCGTTCAGCACGGCGTCCTCGGTGGTTTGCCGCAGACCCTCCGGCCCGTTGGCCTGAATGTAAGCCAGCGCGCGGACAAACATGCCAAAGTTGCCGTAGAAGGCGCGCACGCGGCCCACCGACTGCGGACGATTGTAATCAAAACCCAGCGTGCCATCGGCCTTTGTGATCACCACGGGCGTGGGTAGAAACGGCTCAAGGATTTTTTTGATCGCTACCGGCCCAGATCCCGGGCCACCGCCGCCATGCGGCGTGGAAAAAGTCTTGTGCAAGTTCAAGTGCATCACATCAACGCCAAAGTCGCCGGGGCGCACTTTGCCCACCAATGCGTTCATGTTGGCGCCATCCATGTAAAGCAGGCCGCCCTTGGCGTGCAGAATTGCGGCGATCTTCGCGATATTCTGCTCGAAAACTCCGAGCGTGTTGGGATTCGTGAGCATGAGCGCGGCCACATCTTCATTCATCTGCGCTTCCAGCGCCGCAACATCGACCATGCCCCGCGAATCCGACTTCAGGTTTTCAACGGCATAGTCGACCATGGCCGCCGTCGCCGGATTCGTTCCGTGAGCCGAATCAGGGATAAGAATCTTTTTTCGCGGCCGCCCTTGCGCGTGGTGATAGGCCCGCACCATAAGCAGCCCGGTCATTTCGCCATGCGCGCCGGCCGCGGGCTGCAGCGTAATCGCATCCATGCCCGTGATATCAAGCAAGCATTCGCGCAGCGTCTTGAGAATCTGCAGGGCACCTTGCGAAATTGTCTCGGGCTGATAAGGATGCGCGTTCGCGATTCCCTCCACCCGCGCCACCACTTCATTTACGCGCGGGTTGTACTTCATCGTGCACGAGCCCAGCGGATACATGCCGAGATCAATCGCATAATTCCAAGTGGAAAGCCTTGTGAAATGGCGAATGATTTCGATCTCGCTGACTTCGGGCATGTTTCCCAGATCTTTTCTTTCCGATGAGCCGAGAAGCTTTGAGGTATTCACCTCCGGGACATCGAGCGGAGGCAGCTTCCACGCGGCTTTGCCTGCGGAAGACTTCTCGAAAATCAGACCTTCGTTCTGATTGACGTGGCGCGTGGCCTTACGAGTCTGATGCATCATCGCGCCACCTCCTCAACCCCGGCTTCTTCTTTGGCCGATCCCACCGAGCGAGCGCTCTGCCCGACCAGCCCCACAGCCGTGTCGATCGCCCCACGCGTAGTCAGTTCCGTGCAGCACCACAACGCCGCGTTCCCCAGTTCGGGATAAAACCTTTTCAACGGCAGTCCGCCGACGATCTTATGTTGGAGCAGCCGGCGATTGATGGCATACGGATCTTCGCTGGTTTGCACAACAAACTCGTTGAACCGTGGAGAGCGGGCAAATAGCACCTTGCCGTGCTTGGCGAATTGCCCGGCAGCGTAAGCCGCCTTCGCCAGATTCTGCTTGGCCAACTCTTTTAATCCAACTTTGCCATAGACCGTCATGAAAATGTTGACCATCAACGCGACCAATGCCTGGTTGGTACAG
Organism: uncultured Acidobacteriaceae bacterium; assembly: GCA_963702775.1. Lineage (GTDB taxonomy): Bacteria > Acidobacteriota > Terriglobia > Terriglobales > Acidobacteriaceae > Sulfotelmatobacter. The sequence goes on along the minus strand of CAVPDX010000004.1, from coordinate 371,617 downwards.
ATATTCGACGTCGCCTTTTCGCGCCGGATGTGCTGCTCGCGCGTGGCCAATGTCAGCACAAATCCCCTCTTGCCTTGCTTGTCAACCGTTTGCCCGACCAGCCGCCCCGGCATCTGCCGCACGAACTTTTCCCGGGTGGCGATCACGCCGCAGTAAGGCCCGCCAAACCCCAGCGGTACGCCAAACGATTGCGCCTCCATCGCGATGACGTCGGCTTCACGCGGTGGCTCGACAATTCCCAGCGATACCACCTCGGCAATCGAAACCACCAGCATCGCACCGTGTTTGTGCGCGATCTCGGCAATCGCCGCTACGTCTTCAATCGTCCCGAAGAAATTCGGCGATTGAATGAGTACGCAGGCAGTTTCTGGCGTGATTGCTTTCTCCAGTTCTTTCAGTTTGAGCTGGCCATCCTCGGCAAATCCCGCGAACGACAAAGGCATTCCCTGATGCGTTGCATAAGTCGCGAGCACTTCGCGGTACTCCGGATGCAAGCTGCGCGCTACCACTACCGAACGCCGGCCCGTAAGCCGCACCGCCATCATCACAGCTTCGGCGGCGGCGGTTGAGCCGTCATACATGGAGGCGTTGGCCACTTCCATGCCCGTCAGCTCGCAGATCATGGTCTGAAACTCAAAAATGGATTGCAGCGTGCCCTGCGAAATCTCTGCCTGGTAAGGCGTGTACGCGGTGAGAAATTCTCCGCGCGAGATCAGCGAATCAATAATGACGGGACGGTAATGGGCATAAGCGCCCGCGCCCAGAAAACTGGTGTAACCTTCGCCGTTTTCGCGAGAGCGCTCGCGGAAATAGTCCACGATTTCGGATTCCGCCATCTGACGCGGCACTTTCAGGTCGCGGTTGAGCCGGTATTCCGCTGGAATCGGCGCGAACAGTTCGTCGACCGAGCGCAAGCCAATGGCCTTCAGCATGGCTTCCCGGTCGGCAGGAGATTTCGGTAGGTAGCGCATAGGAAGTTATTTAGATGTAGCTCAAGGTCAGTTCGATTGTGACAGTCCGCTCTGGATCAAGCTGTGCTTAGAATCACACAGTTGCCCAATTGCCTGTTCCGATTGTCGATGGACTCCGCGCCTCGCATTCGGCAATCTGGAAGTCGTAAGTCGGCAATCCTTCAGTGTCCGCCTTCTTCCGCCACGAATTTCTCATAGTCAGCGGCAGAAAGAAGAGCATCAAGCTCACTCGCATTTTTTAGCGTGATCTTCACCATCCAGGAACCGTGTGGATCTTTATTCACTTTTTCCGGCGAAGTGGCCAGATCGCCGTTCGTCTCGGTTACGGTGCCTGAAGCCGGAGCAAACAAATCCGACACAGCCTTCACCGACTCGACCGTGCCAAAAGGCTTACCGACCGCCAGTTCCCCACCAACTTTGGGCAACTCGACGAACACAATATCTCCCAGCGACTCCTGCGCGTGATCGGTGATGCCGATGGCAGCGGACGTCCCGCTCGGCTGAATCCACTCATGCTCTTTGGTGTACTTGCGGTCTGTCGGATAGGCCATAATGGCTTTGTCAGCTCCTAGCTTCTAGCTACTAGCGAATTACTCCGCGTCCTCGGCGTCCCCCGCGGTTTCATTTCTTCGGTCGTTTATAAAAAGGCGTCGGCACCACCACCGCTCCCACGCCCTGCCCGCGAATCTCCACTTTCACCGCCGTGCCCGGGGCCGCGAACTCCAGCGGCAGATAAGCTAGGGCAATGTTCTTCTTGAGAAACGGAGCGGGCGATCCGCTGGTGACGTATCCAATCTCACGCGCGCTGCCGTCGAGCACTTTATATCCATCGCGGGCGATTCCGCGCTCGACCATTTCCAGGCCAACCAGGGTCCGCGTGGTGCCTCCAGCCTTGGCCTTCTCCAGCGCGGCGCGGCCGATAAACTCCGGCTTCTCCATCTTGCAGAAGCGGTCGAGCCCAGCCTCCCAAACGTTGATCGTATCGGAAATCTCGTGGCCGTAGAGCGGAAGCTTGCCTTCCAGCCGCAAAGTGTTGCGCGCGCCCAGGCCACAGGGCACGAGGCCGAATTCCTTGCCTGCACTTAGAAGCTCATTCCAAACTCGCGCGCTGGTGGCCTCGTCCGCTGGAATGTAAATCTCGAAACCGTCTTCAGCAGTGTAGCCTGTGCGCGCAATCAGAATATTCTTCAGTCCACAAACCGTCCCGCGCGTGACCCAGTAAAACTTCACTGCGCTCAAGTTTGCATCGGTCAGCTTCTGCAGCACATCCACGCCTTTCGGCCCCTGGATGGCAATCTGGGTGAAGTCGTCCGATAGATTCTCCACCGCGCAGTCAAACTGCCGCGTGTTGTCGCGCACCCAGTTGAAATCCTTCTCGCGTGTGCCCGCGTTGATCACCAGCAGGTATTGATCATCTCCAAGTCGGTGGACGATTACATCATCCACAAATGTCCCCTGCGGATAGAGCAGCGCCGAATACTGTGCCTGGCCCACCGCCAGCTTCGCGGCGTCATTCATCGAAATGTGCTGCACCGCCGCCAGCGCCTGCGGCCCAGCCAGGCGAATATCGCCCATGTGGCTGACGTCGAACATGCCAGCGCCTGTGCGCACCGCCATGTGCTCGTTGATGATGCCGCAACCGATCGCCGCGGGATATTCGACCGGCATGTCCCAGCCATTGAAGTCGACCATCTTCGCCCCCATCTGGCGATGGACGGCGTTCAGCGCGGTCTTGCGGACAACGGTCGTTTTGCCGGCGGGCGTCGCCTCAGCGGAAGACAAGTCCAAACCTCAATCAGCATTGGCTAGCGTGCCAGTGTGACTGATTACCGTATCACGCGCTTTTTCGGCTGGTCAAACCAGGAAGTGTCTTACCACAGAGGACACGGGGACCATAGAGGAGGATCCGAGGTTTTTTCTATGACACCCCCGTGTCCTCTGTGGTAAAGATTCTTGCCGCTCACGGCTTGCTGGTTTTCGCAAAGCCGCTAGCGCTCGAACTGCACCGTCACATGCGCCCCGGCCGCCACATGCGTTCCTGGTGGCGGAGACTGCTGCCGCGCCACGCCGCTTCCGACAGCTTCCAACTCCAGCTCGGCGTCTTGCGCCGCTTCCACAGCTCCGCGGACGGTTTTGCCCACGAACGACGGCACTACGATTCCGCCTTGCTCCACGTCGAGCACCACGGTTCCAGTAGATGGAAGTTTTGTTTGCTCGGTGGAAACTTCTAGATTGTTGTTGTTTACCGCGATACCGGGCTGTCTGGGAACGCTGACCTGTTCTCTTTGCTGTAATGCCGCCGGCACAACATTCCCCTCAACCCTAGCGGTGGGAGACGCAGGCGCGCGTTCCACGCCTGCCTTTGCCGGTTCAAGCGAATCACCATTCACTTCCGCTGTCTCGAGCGGCGCGCCTGGATGGTCGGGCGTGCCCTCTTCCAGGTCGTCTTCCTTTAGATCCCTATTTCTTCCGCGTGCTTGCGCCAGCAGTAACTGATGTTGCGGCGCCAGCGGAAGGTCGTGCGGCGTGTGCAGGTATTCGAGCACCTGCTGCGAAACGCGGCGGAACACAGGCGCGGAAACCTGCCCGCCCTGATGAAGTCCCACGGCAGAATCTAAAATTACGGCCACTACGATCTGCGGATTATTTACCGGCGCGAATCCGGCAAACGACCCGATATATTTCGTCTTCGAATAAGCTCCGGTTGCCGGATCCACCTTCTGTGCCGTACCGGTTTTCCCGGCCGAAGAGTAGCCTTCCAGAATGGCCTTGCGGCCCGTGCCTTCGAGCACCACTTTCTGCATCATCGACCGCATCTCGGCCGCAGTGAAACTCGAAATTACCCGGTGCGACGCTCCCGGATGGAAAGCCACGGTCTGCGGTGTGCCCTGCGGCTCAACTTTTCCCGCGACGATTCTGGGCGCTACCCACACGCCATCGTTGGCGAACGTGGAGATTAGTCCCGCGAGCTGGATCGGTGAAATTCCAATCTCCTGGCCCATCGAAATCGCCGCAATGGAAACCTTTGACCAGCGGCTGACCGGCTTGGTAAGCCCGCGCGTCTCGCCTGGCAACTCGATTCCGGTCTGTTGTCCGAATCCATAGGCGCGAATGTATTTGTAGAATCGATCTTCGCCCAGCCGCAGCGCGATCTTGATCGCGCCCACGTCGCTCGATTCCGCCAGCACGCCCCACACCGGCAACAATCCGTGTGGCCTTGAATCGCGAATGCGCATGCCGTTGTAGACAATCGCACCCATCTGGCAATCGAATATCTCGTTCGGATTCGTAAGTTTCTCTTCCAGCGCCGCCGATATCGTGACTAGCTTGAACGTCGATCCTGGTTCGTACACGTAGCTCACTGCGCGATTGGTCAACGCGGCTGGCGTGATCTGCTTGCGCAAATTGGGATTGAATGTCGGGCGGTTGGCCAGCGCCAGAATTTCCCCGGTGTGCGGATTCTCGACGATCACCGTGCCGGCAATCGCCTGCGTATCATGAATTGCCTGATCCAGCTCCTTCTCGGCGATGTACTGAATGTTCTTATCGAGGGTCAGTACCAGGTTCTCGCCCGGCTCCGGCTGCTTCTCGACATCGGAAAACCACTGCCGGCGCGCATCCACCGAAATGAACATCTTTCCCGCACGCCCACGCAGCTCATTGTCGAACGCGTGTTCAATGCCGCTCTGGCCGGAGTCCTCCATGCCTACCGTTCCTACCACTTGGGCAGCGAGGTCGCGCGCGGGATAAAAGCGCTTGGGCTCCTTCTGAAAATGGATGCCCTGCAGTCTTAGCGATTTGATACGCTCGATGGTTTCGTCATCGGCCTTGCGCGCCACCCAGCAAAAAGTTTTGTGATTGCGGCAGTCGGCGAGCACCACATTACGATCTTCGCCAGTGATGCGCGTAATCAGCGAAACTGCCGTAGGCAAGTCTTTTACTTCGGTAGGAACAGCAAAGGCGGAATCCACGAGAACAGACATCGCCAGTTCATGGCCGGCGCGGTCGTAGATGACGCCACGCTTGGCGGAAAGCGGAATCGCGCGCTGCTGCTGGTGTTCGGCCTGCTTCACAAAGCTGCCGTAGCGGAAGATCTGCAGATAAACCAGCCGTCCGCAAATCGCCAAGCACCAGAACAGGAGCATCGCGCCCAGGAAGTAAATCCGCGAATTCTTGCCGGGGGTGGAGATGGTCGCCATGTGAAACCCGTCGCCGGTCGTTAGCCGTTGGCCGTTCGCCCAGAAAGACCTGTCATCCTGAGCGGAGCATGGTGATGAGCGAAGCAAATCGGCATGCGCAGTCGAAGGAGCCCTTGCATGATTTTGCCGCCACTGGCCGTGAAGGGCATTTCCACTTCGATCCTCCGGTCACGTCACCGCTTCAGACAAGCATGGCGGCCCATGTGCAGACAGGCCGCCGCCGAACCTCAGCCGAGCTTCGCTCGGCGGCCGGATCAAAGATCCAGCTCAAACACGATTTTCTACTGCCCGGCCAGCACCAGCCCCGGCTCCGCGTTCGCCATTACCGGCGCGTTTGAATCTGCCGACGTGCTGTCCATCCGGATCACCTGACCCGGTTCCGGCGGCACCAGCCCCATCCGTCGCGCCATCACATCAATTCGTTCCGGATCGCGCAGCGAGGCATCTTCCAACCGCAGGGCGCGGTTCATCTCCGTCAGGTCGTTGAGCGTGCGTTTCGACGACTCGATCTGATAGCCGTATTCAATCGCCCGGAAGTGCTGCCAGGTATAGGTAAACACCAGCAGAAACAGAAAAGCCAGCGCCGTGGCAAATTGCTTCATCTCGCCATTGCGGACGGGATCTTCCACCTTTACCAGCCGTGAATTATCGATCGCCTTGGCGAAGTAGATTTCCGGAGTTCCAGTGAAGAACGTATTCCGCCGCGCCGCCGGAACTGCACCTCGAATTGCCGCCGCTGCCGCTGCCATTTATGCCGCTCCTGCGTAAACTGTTTCACTCTGCATCTGCGGAACCTGCAGCTCGAACATCCGCTGCAGTTCCATTTCATCGGCGAGGGGCCTTCTCTGCGCGCCCCGTTCAGCCCGCTCCACCACCGCCATCAGATCGTTAATCAAAGTTCCCGAGTACATTTGCCAACCTCAGACTTGGATTCCTACCACGGAACCCCAGAACCGGCTTCCGGCGACCGGCTTTCGGCCTCCGGAGTTTTCTGCTGGCGGATCTTTGTGTCCGCTTTTTCAAACCTGAACGCCCGGCACGCCATGACAGCTGTGCCGGGGACTCCGGCAGGTTTTCCGGAATCAAACTCTTTCCGCCGCCCGCAATTTCGCGCTGCGGGCCCGCGGATTGCGATCGCTTTCTTCTTCCGATGCCGTTACCGGCTTCTTGGTCAGTACCCGGAAGTGCTTGTCCTTAATACTGCCCTCGCGGAAGGCATCCTTTACGATGCGATCTTCCAGCGAGTGAAAACTGATCACCACCACGCGTCCTCCTGGCTTCAGAATCCGGGGCGCGGCATCCAGCAGCGCCCGCAGATCGTCCAGTTCGCGGTTTACGAAGATTCGAAGAGCCTGAAAAGTTCGCGTCGCGGGATGAATCCTACGTTCATACTTGTCTGTACCGGAATTCATTGGCCGGGCCGCGGCCGATATTACCTCGGCAAGATGTGCCGTAGATCGTATCGGCCGCGACCGGACAATGGCTCTGGCGATTCTCCGCGACCTCCTTTCCTCTCCGAATTCGTAAATCACATCGGCAAGCTCACGCTCGTCGAGGTGGTTTACCACTTGCTCGGCGGTACGCTCACTGTGCGGGTCCATCCGCATGTCGAGCGGTCCATCCGCCTGAAAACTAAATCCGCGCGCGGCATCCGAAAGCTGCAGGCTACTTACACCGATGTCGGCTAGCAAACCGTCGGCTGGCAGTCGTCGGTCGTCGGCCAAATCTGCAAAGGACTGATGCCGCAAACTAATCTTTGGCCAATCCCCGACGCCGGAAGCCTGAAGCCGAAAGCCCGCTCTTTCCAGCGCTGCTGGATCTTTATCGAGCCCAATCAAATGTCCCGGTGCGCCGAGGCGTTTTGCGATTTCGTAACTGTGTCCGCCCAAGCCCACCGTGGCGTCGATATAGGTTCCGCCACGCCGCACGTTCAAAAAGTCGATCGCTTCTTTTAAAAGAACCGGAACATGGCTCGCTTCCCTTCCACCGCCATGCCCAACCCCCTGAGGGGTGTCTATTGAACCCTCGCCCACTAGATGCCCAATTCGTCGAGCGTCTTCTCATCTTCAGGCGTGAACTTCTCTTCCCGAACCTTCTGCTGATAGGCTTCGATGTTGCGCACTTCCAGGTAAGTCTGGTATCCGCTCACCGCAACTTCGCCTTTGATGTTCGCGGCCTCGCGCAACAGTTGAGGAATGAGCAACCGCCCCTGCCCATCCATCTCGACGACCTGTCCCCAATAATTCACTTTGCTCAAGAACTTTTTCTTGGTCGGATTGAAAGTAGAGAGGCCCGCCAGTTTCTGCTCGATCCGCTCCCATTCCTCGAAGGGATATACTTGAGCAACATCCCCATCCAGACTTGTGATGTAAAATTGCTGGCCGTACTTCTCGTCGATCACCCGCTTGAACTCGGCCGGGACCTTCAACCGTCCCTTTTCGTCGACGCGAGTTGGGTGATTGCCGCGAAACATGATTTGTTATCCTGAGCCGCCGTTCAGCTCCGACGCTTGTCATCCTGAGGCGACGGTTTTTGTCGCCGAAGGATCTCCTAACCACAACTGTTGCCACGAGGGAGTTAATAACGACGCAAAATCGAGTCAAACTCGGGTGGTTCGGGCGATTTGTCGAACTCTTGGGTCGGTTTCCCACCGGCTCCTCTTTAACCGCTTCCCGCTCCCACGATCTAACTCTTCCTACCACTCTTTACCACTTTGTACCACATCTTAACCGTAAGTCCTTAATTGTCAATAACAAACTTTAAGGTAGGGCTCCCACTGTAGGACGGATTCCGCAAAGCGCGAGGACTTGTGGTTAACTAGAAATACGACCACAAGACCTTGGGTTTATACTCCAGATTCATTCGCTATCTATTCGCTAACATTTTTCTTGCACGCCGCGCCGGTGGCGCAGTTTCCTGTGGAAAACCGCAAAAGCTGACTAAGGGCCCTGGCCTAGAAGAAGGCAGCCTTATCAGTTAATCGCGTGCCCTCCGCGGCTAGTATGAATCTGTGCTGACTCCACCGTGATCGAATGGGCTTCGCCGCCCTCGCCGCTCCAGGCGAGCACACATCGGCGAGACGAAGTTGACCCATGAAAACCGCGCGGGATTGTAACCGACTTGATCATCGTTACCGCTGACGAATAGGTGTACACTGCTCCGTTCATTGAGGAACCGCTTTCGGAGGCGCTTATGAAACTGAACCGGGGCAGAATTTGGCTGGGCGGTTTGGCGGGTGGCGTGGTCTGGAACCTGTGGAGCTTCATTGTGTATCACTACATTACCGGCGCCCGCTACGTAGCGGCCCAGAATGCCGGTCTATTCCTGAAGACCCCCCGCTATCCCTTTTTCGTGGGCCAGTGGACCGTTCTCCTCTTTATTCTAGCCATTGCGGTCGCGCACCTTTACGCCTGGTCGCGCCAGACCCTGGGACCTGGTCCGGGCGCAGCGCTGAAGGTCGGCTTTTTGGTTGGCTTCTTCGCTGGCTTTCCGGAAAACTTCGCGCAAGAAACCTGGTCCGCTGTGGACCGCGCGCTTCCTTTCGGCTGGACGGTCGAAATGTGGCTGGGCGCGATTATGGCCGCCCTGGTCGCTGGCTGGCTCTACAAAGACTGAGGGTCTACTTAACTGGCTCGACAACAACTGCCGTCCCGTAAGCCAGCACCTCGGTGACGCCCTGCATCACCTCCGTCGCGTCGTAGCGCGCACCGACCACGGCGTTGCCGCCCAGTTCGGCGGCGTGCTGCAGCATCAGGTCGAAGGCTTCCGCGCGCGTCTTCTCACACAAGTTCGTGAGCAACGTGATGTTGCCGCCGATCAGCGTCTGCAATCCCGCTCCGATGGTGCCGAAGATCGAGCGCGAGCGCACCACGATGCCGCGCACCACTCCCAGCGTGCGCGTCACCCGGAAACCATCCAGCTCGAACTGCGTCGTGACCATGTTATGCGCCACCATCCGCGCACCGCCTGTATAGCTGGTTGCCATCGTTGCTCCTTTTCGGCTCTGCACGCGACTGAACTGCGAAGCAGCAGCTAACTATAGCGCGAATCCACTTCAGGGGACGAATTGCCAATTGCCGATTTCCAAGCGCCGAATCGTAAGACAGAGCATGCAGGTCGTATGGTCCTCCAATTGGCAATCGGAAATTGACAATTGGCAATTTCGCACTTTCACTCCAGATTGGCCGCAATGAAGAATTCCTGCGGATGACGGATCATACTCCACACTCAACAGGTTGGGCTTGCAGCAAACCTGGCAGTCTTCGACGTAACTTTGCCGGCGTCCCGCTGATTCATCCACCGTGGTGGAATTCCACTCGCCGCATCCCGCGCATTGAAAACCGCCTTCCACAAGACAATTATCCTTCACGGCCGGGTTTCTGGAATTTGGTGGTGCGACGGATTTGTCACAAATAGCGGTCTGGCAGATCGAATCGGAAGACAATAGCACACTGCGGAAGATGCCGAAAACTCGGAGGTGGCGGCGTTGAACGCACCGGTGCAGTAGCGGGCGAGGAGGGTTTGGCCCCGCCAACTGCACCGGCTGGACTTGCCAACTCAGGCCGAAACGTTAAGTGCGGTCGCGGGAGTAGCGCCCGCGGAGGAATTGCTCGACGAACCGCTGGTGGCGGAAGACGCACCCAAGAGGTTCAGAACAATCTGTTCGTTGCTGTTGGGAGCCAGATTCAGCGTAACCTGCTGCGGATTGGAACCTTGTTGACCAGCGCTGATGGAGAGTTGTTCCCCTCCGCCGCTGGATGGATTGAGGTTGATGGTGATCTGCTCGATACTGGGGCTAGCGCTGCCTGCGCCTTGGCTATTACTGGCGCCTTGGCCAATGTTGAGGATAATCTCGGGGCCAGTCGTAGAGGTAGAGGCGGTATTGACCTTATTCCCAAATGTCGATTTGAGATTGGTGAACGCCGCTTGGGCGCCCGCCAGGTCTCCCGATTGCAAAGCCTTACCTATGGCAGTGAAATCCTGCTCGCGCTTGGAACCAGCGAATGGGTCACCATTGGTGAACGGTCCATTCTGGCCCAGCTTGGTTATGGCTTGAAAGGCAGATTGAGCACCGGCGAGATCTCCGTTGCTTAATGCCTTCCCGAGCTGCTGCAGATCGGCCTGCCGGGTCTGGAAATATTGCTGGCTCACTGAACTACTGGAAACGGCTGCTGTCGACATGAGTGTCTCCTCAGAAATCGCTCGTACTGACAAGGAACTCCTCTCGGAGTCCTTGCCATCCAAGGGCCACATCGGCTTAGCACCGACAAACTTTAGGCTTGGACATGAAAAAGTTTGTTGGGCCTCAGCCGCCGGGACGGCGGCGCTACAATCACAACACGGGAAATTAGGACACCACCGATGTTAACCAGAGACGAAGCCAGCGATACATTTGATCGTATTAAGAAATTATCGAGCGCCGACGAAGTGGAAGTTCTCTTTTCCGGCGGACGCTTTGCGCTTACGCGCTTTGCCAACAATACTATTCATCAGAATGTAGCCGAGGAGAATCATGTCGTCTCCGTACGCACGGTTTTTGGCGGACGGACGGCTCGCGCTACTACCAACAAGTTTGACGACGACAGCTTGCGGCGCGTGGTCGAGTCTTCGGAGTCTCTGGCTCGGGTGCAGCATCCTGATCCGGACTTGCTGCCTATGCCCGACAGTCGCGAAGCTGCCGGCATCGCGGACGAGGGCGTCCGCGCTACACAGTCCCGCTATTTCGCCGCGACCGCGGCCATCACTCCCCAGCTTCGCGCTGATGGGGTGAAGAAAATAGTCGAGGTAGCGCAGAAGCATAAGCTGACGACTGCCGGCATTTTCTCGAGCGCCGAATCTGTCGAGGGCATCTTCAATTCTCGCGGCCTGAGCAAATGGCACACCCAAACTCTGGCGGAAGTCTCCATCACTATGCTGGGCGCCGATTCCTCGGGATGGCAGAAAGCCAACTCGCCCGATGTGGCCAACCTCGATCCCCTCCGTCTGGCCGAAACTGCGGCGCAGAAGGCGATCGACTCGGCGCATCCAGGGGAACTACCAGCCGGGAAATGCACCGTGATTCTCGAGCCCTCCGCTGCACTCGACATCGTTGGCTTCATGTTCTGGGATTACTCCGGCATGGCGATCCTCGACCAGCGTTCCTTCCTCACCGGCCGCATCGGCAGCCAGCTCTTCGGCCAGAACATCACCATCTGGGACGACGTTGCGCATCCTCTGCAAACCGGCTGCCCCTTCGATGGCGAAGGCATGCGCCGGCTGAGCCTGCCGCTGGTTGAGAACGGAGTAGTTGAGCGCGTGGTGTATGCGCGCGCCACGGCGGAAAGAATGAGGCGCTCAGAATACAAAGACAAGGTTCGGGCCCATCGAGGCCACCGGCCACGGATTCCCTCTTCCCAACGAAATGGGCGAGATGCCGCTCAACATTGTTTTTGCGACTCCGCAAAATCCGCAAACTCTCTCTGAGATGATCGCTTCCACGGAGCGCGGCGTGCTGGTTACGCGGCTCTGGTACATCCGCGAAGTCGATCCTTACGAAAAAATTGTCACCGGCATGACCCGCGACGGCACTTTCCTGGTAGAAAATGGAAAAGTCAAACAAGGAATCCGAAACTTTCGCTTCAACGAGAGCCTCATCCACATGCTTTCGAACGTCGAGGCCATGAGCGTGCCTCTTCGCTCCTGCGGCGAGGAATCGTTCGACATGGTCGTGCCCGCCATGAAGATCCGCAACTTTAACTTCACCGAAGTGACCAAGTTCTAGGGGCTCGCGGGTCGGTCCGAACTGTACAGAAAGGAGCGAATCGGTGACCGTTGAGCAGCTTGATGTCGTCGATGTGGTGAGTACAGATAGGAATAGCGGGCACGTGATTTTAACCATAAGCGACCATCTGGATTGGTCAAGTTCGGCTGGGCATCAAACAGTCCTGCAGTCAAAGCTGAATAAATACCTCACTTTCGTTGAAGGCGGGGAACTCCTAGTGCGCTACGCTGATGCAAAGGATCGTCCCGTCACAATCAAGGTTGTATTTAAGTACAAACCAGATCGAGAAGGACAGCGCTTCCTTGACAATGCCGAGAAAGTTATTGAGTCGGCAGGTTTCAGCCTGGTCTATGAAGTCTTCGCAGAGTCTTACGACAACTGATCCCACGGTCTAAATGCGACTTAGGTCATTTTCTAACAGCAAATGCTCTACTTAACTGCGGACTCTACATAGCTTATCGCAAGTCGATGAGCGGCGCGTAAGTTCCCTCTAATCCACTCATCTGCAAGCAGTTAGCACCCATCTGTTCCATGACTTCAGTAACTTTGCACACCTGATTCCGGGGTGTACGCTGCCCATAAGTTCCGCAGAAATCCGGTCTCGCCGAAAAGCGAGCGCGCACCGGAAGGAAGGCTGCTCAGAAACGGTGTCAGGCGAAGCCACACAGGAGCAACTGTCGACGGATCCACAAGCGACGGGCCCGCAGGCGATGGATCCGCAAGCGGGCGATCCGCAGGCCCAGCAGACGGCGATCAAGCACTATGCCGAAATGCAGAGTGCTCCGCGCTTTCCCCTGCATCTGCCCGTGGAGCTGCAATCGCAGAACGGAGCTTGCGCGGCGGAGACGCAAAACATTTCCGCTAACGGTGTGCTCTTCGCAATCGATCGCGACGTCCCGGTGGGTTCGATCGTGGACTTCACGATCCTGCTGCCCGGAGAGGTTGTGGGCTCCCGTTTTAATGTGCAAATTGACTGCCACGGCCGCGTGGTTCGCAGCTTTGAAGACAAGGGCCGTCGCGGGGTTGGCGTGGTCATTGACGAGTACCATTTCGAGCGAGCATAGGTGCAAGGAAAGATGGCAAGCGCTTCAATCAGTGCGGGAGAAAATCACGGCGCTCACGCCGGCAACGGCAGAGCCCGTTGATTCGCGTGATTCTGGCCGATACCCAGGCCATCTTCCGCGCGGGCCTGCGCAAGATCTTCGCCCTTGAAGACGACATTCGCGTAGTCGGCCAGGCCGAAACGCTATCCCAGACGCAATCGGCAGTGACAAAATTTTCCGCGGACGTCCTGATTTTTGAATCGGCCCTGGCTCCCAACCCGATTGAAGCAGTGACGGAACTTCTTCGCCAGGCGCCGCAACTGAAGATCGTGGTGGTCACTCCCGGATCCGACGAACAACTCACGCTCGATCTGTTCCGGCGCGGCGCTCACGGCATCCTGTCGCGCGAGGTGGAACCCGAGATATTGGTCGACTGCCTGCGCAAGGTCGCCGCCGGCGAGCCGTGGCTCGAGAGCCAGGCCATCCATTGGGTCATGGAAGCCTATCGCGGCCACAGCTTGCGCCCTTCGGGAGCACGCCCGAAAGTCCAACTCACGCCCAAGGAAACCGTGATCGTTTCCTGCGTCACCCAGGGCATGAAGAACAAAGAAATCGCGGTTCGCGTGGGGACGACCGAGCAGGTAGTAAAGAACTATCTGCGCAAGGTGTACGACAAGCTGGGCGTTGCCGACCGCCTCGAGCTCGCTCTCTATTGCCTGAGCCATCATGTCGTCGACGGAGTCAAGCCGCCTCCGGTTCCCGGCGGAACTCAGCAGCCAGGCGATACCATCAGTGTTTCCTCTGCCCGAGCAGCCGCCGGCGCAACTTCGAGTGCGTCCACATCTACTTCCAGTCCAACTGTGCCCAGCCAACCTGCTCCCGAGAAACTTTCCTAAGTCTTTCCTGTTCAGCTACCATTCTGCTTTTCTACCCACGGATCTTGTCGCCGTGTGCGCGATTTGCGCTCGCGCGCCCTCGCCCATAGAATGACTTCAGGCCAAGCCGGTGTGACTTCCGCACGGCTCGGCGCGATGCGATAGCCTTCCGGAAAGCTATCGTCCTTCCCAGGTTTCCGCCGGAGAGATGGCCGAGTGGCTGAAGGCGCACGCTTGGAAAGCGTGTTTACTCGAAAGGGTAACGTGGGTTCGAATCCCACTCTCTCCGCCATATTTTCAAGCGGCGCCGGCAGTGTTGAACGCGCCGTTCGGGCAGCTAGCCTAGCGAGAGAAGGTTGCCGATGCGCTCCACCATCAAACTCGGAAGCATCTCAGGAATTCAGATCGGGCTGCATTATAGCTGGTTCATCATCGCAGCCCTGATCGTTTTCTCCCTCACTGGGCGCTTCCACCAAGTAAACCCAGACTGGAGCACGAGCGAGATCTGGATTGCTGCACTCTTAACCGCAGTCCTGTTCTTCGTGACCTTGCTGCTTCATGAACTCGCGCATTCACTGGTAGCGCAGGCACGCGGCTTGAAAGTCAGGGCGATCACATTGTTCGCCCTCGGCGGTGTTTCTCAAATCCAGGATGACTCCACCGACGCAAAAACCGAATTCTGGGTCGCGATCGCGGGGCCGATCGCCAGCGTCATTATCGGGTTTGGTTGCCTGGGCATTGCACGCGGACTGGGCTGGCAATTTTCGACCGAACCGCAGACGGCAGCAGCTGGGGTATTGGTCTGGTTGGGATACATTAACCTTGCCCTCGCGGCCTTTAACATGATTCCTGGTTTTCCACTCGACGGCGGCCGCGTCCTGCGCGCGATCATCTGGGCGATTACCAAGAACGCAGATCGCTCCACCCGCATCGCCGCGCGCATCGGGCAAATCGTTGCCGTCCTGTTCATTCTTGACGGGGTGTGGAAATATTTTTCCGGCGCCGGCTTCGACGGTCTGTGGATCGCGTTCATTGGCTGGTTTTTGATGGACGCGGCCAGGGCCAGCTACAACCACGTGGCCAATGCGTCCGCCCCGGAGCGCCTGAGTTCTTAGGAATTGGTAAGCAAATTCAAATGGATGGAAGGGCATCATGGCAAAGATTCTCGACGTAGGTGATCAACACAAGTGTGCGTATTCGCAATGCGTGTGCCAAATTTCCACTCTCGAAACATACTGCAGCGATTATTGTTCGGACGCTGACGACGAATCGGAAGTAGAAATCCAGTGTGACTGTAAACATCCTGCATGCGCTCTGGACTGATTGCGCGCGGCAAAATCGCAGGTTGGTTGGAATTGCACGCCACATGACGAGGGATTGTGAACTCTTATCCCCGCGGCAAACTAACTCCCCTTATACGCGCTGCCCACTTTGATCCCCCTGAACCGCGACGGTGCTGCGCCGTGGCCCGTTCCCATCACCTGTTGCGGTTGGCCTTTGCCGCAGTTTGGCGTGCCCCAGAGCGTCCATTCATCGCGGGAACAGATTGCATCCAGCGAATTCCAGAACTCGGTCGTGATGCCGGAATAGGACGGGTTCTTCACCATGCGTACCCGCTTGCCGTGTTTGATCTCCCAGCCGATTTCGCACCCAAACTGAAAGTTGTAACGCCGGTCGTCGATCGACCACGAGCGATTAGTCTGCATCAGGATGGCGCGATCGGTAGCGGCAATCAATTCTTCCGACGTCAACGGCTTCTCGCCCGGGAGCAGGCTGATGTTGGTCATGCGAATCATCGGCAGTCGGTTCCAACCTTCCGCGCGCAACGTTCCCCCCGAGCGATTCTGGCCGATGGTGTGCGCGGTTTCGCGCGAACTAAGATAGCCGGTGAATAATCCGCTGGTGATGATCGGCGTGCACTGCGCTGGAACGCCCTCGTCGTCGAAGCCGAAAGTTCCCAGACCCGGCCCGTGCTCCTGGCGCGCATCCGCCACTACGTTGACCATCTCGCTGCCGTAACGCAGAGTACGCAGCTTGTCGAGCGTCAAGAATGAAGTGCCCGCGAAGTTCGCCTCCATGCCCAGCACGCGATCGAGTTCGATAGGATGCCCGATGGATTCGTGAATCTGCAATCCAAGCTGCGAGCTATCGAGAATGATGTCGAATGTGCCTTCTGGACACTGGTCCGCATGATGCAGTGCGACCGCCTCTTCCGCAATGCGCCGGGCGTTCTCGACCAGTTTCAATTCTTCGATCAGCTCGTAGCCTTTGTTCTGCCACTGTCCGCCATAAGAATTAGGATACGAACGTTTCTGAATCTCGTTTCCCGCGAAAGCAAACGCAGTATACCCCGCGCCCGCGGAATACTTGGTCTGATGGATGTCGGTTCCCTCAGACGAGACAAACCATTGCTCCTCGCGATTGAAATTGAGGTTGCTTTCGGCCAGCGTGACGCCGGCAACCGGCGCGCAGTTCGGAATCGATGTTGAGCAGCAGCGCAATGTTCTGCTCGACCGAAATCGAGAACGGATCGATAGCATGTGGCGTAGTCCACTCGGCGCTCACGGATTTTTCGGGAGCCAGTTGAACGTCTTGCTGCTTCACCTGCGCCGAGGCGCGGGCGATTTCGACCGCGTGGGCAGCAGTGGCTTCGACTCCGGCACGCGACAGGTCTTCGGAAGCGGCGAACCCCCATGCGCCGTCGGCAATTACGCGCACGCTCATCCCGGTGGACTCGGCGTCAGATGCGCTGCCCACTTTGCCATTCTTCGTCGTGAGCGCGCGGCTTCTTTGGCCGACAATGCGCGCATCGGCATAGCTCGCGCCGCGCATCGTGGCGATGTTCAAAGCCCAGTTGGCGATTTGCTTCATGCGGAAATTCAAATTTACCACGGAGACACGGAGTCACGGAAAAAGGCAAGCTGTAATGTTCAAGCGTCTACGGCGTCGCGCGCGCCACATCCAGCGCTTTCCTCACCGCCAGCAATTCCTTCAGCAGTTCGCGTAGCTTGGTAGATTCGAGCGCATTCGCTCCGTCAGATTTCGCAACCTTGGGATTGTCATGCACCTCAAGGAAAACGCCGTCCACACCGGCAGCGACCGCCGCTCGCGCCAGCACCGGGATGAACTCAGGCTGGCCGCCGCTCACCACGAAACCCCCGTCGCCATCCTGCGCAGAAGGCAGTTGGACAGAATGCGTTGCGTCGAAAACCACAGGCGCAAACTTGCGCATAATCGAGAGTGAGCGCATGTCGACCACGAGATAGTTGTAGCCGAAGCTCGAGCCGCGCTCGGTGAGAAAGACCTGCGCATTTCCCGCCTCGCGGCACTTCTCGACCGCGTGCCGCATGTCCCAGGGTGAAACGAATTGTCCTTTCTTGATGTTGACGGCGCGTCCGCTGAGCGCCGCCGCGACCACGAGATCGGTTTGCCGGCAGAGAAATGCCGGGATTTGCAGCACGTCGACGATTTCCGCGACCTTACCGACGTCGGCCACTTCATGCACATCCGTAAGCACCGGAAGTTGAAGGTCGTCTTTGATCTTCTTCAGAATGCGCAAGCCTTCTTTGATTCCAGGCCCGCGAAAGCTGCGAATCGAAGTGCGATTGGCCTTGTCGTAGCTGGCCTTGAAGATGAACGGAAAATCGAGCGCCCGCGTCACCCCCTTGATGATCTCGGCCATGCGAATGGCGTGCTCTTCGGTCTCGATCACGCAGGGGCCGGCAATGAGAAAAAGATTGCCTGAGCCGATGCGGACATCGCCGACTTGGAAAGAGGTAGTCAAGGGCTTTACGAATCGAAATCGAACAAGATCATTCCGGTTTTCGGATGCTATCTGCGCGCTACTTTTTCCGGACGGTGAAACATCTCTAGGGCTGCACTCTCTTTCACGGCCCGCCTTTTCGACCCGTGCTCATACGCCGCCGCAATAAACGTACTGAACAGCGGATGCGGCTCCAGCGGTTTCGACTTGAACTCAGGATGGAACTGGCAGCCGATGAAATGCGGATGATCGGGCAGTTCCACCATCTCCACATAAGTTCCGTCAGGCGTTGAGCCGGAAATTCGCAGCCCCGCGGCCACCATCGGCTCTTCGTATTCGCGATTGAATTCGTAGCGATGGCGGTGACGCTCACTGATCTCGAGTTTGCCGTAGATCTTATGCGCCAGCGTGTTGGGTTCAATCTTGCAAGTCCACGCGCCCAAACGCATCGTGCCGCCAAGTTCCTCCACCCCGCGTAATTCGCGCAGCTTGTAGATCACGCGATGCGGCGTTGCCTGATCGAACTCGCTGGAATTGGCGTCTTCCAATCCCGCCACGTTACGGGCAAACTCAACGCAAGCGGTTTGCA
This sequence comes from uncultured Acidobacteriaceae bacterium, assembly GCA_963702775.1. Taxonomy (GTDB): domain Bacteria; phylum Acidobacteriota; class Terriglobia; order Terriglobales; family Acidobacteriaceae; genus Sulfotelmatobacter. The sequence goes on along the minus strand of CAVPDX010000004.1, from coordinate 353,417 downwards.
TTCCGAGACAAATCCCAAAGTACGGAACCTTATTCTCGCGGGCATAACGAATCGCGATCAGCATCCCCTCGATGCCGCGCTTGCCAAAACCGCCGGGCACCAAAATTCCATCGTAGCCTTCAAGTTGGGCGTCCACGCTGGCCTGGTCGCCCGCCTCCAGTCCCTCGGCTTCGATCCAGTTCAACTGCAGTTTCAGATTGTGCGCCAGCGCTCCATGCACCAGCGCTTCTTTCAGCGACTTGTAAGAATCTTCATACTCCACATACTTGCCGACGATGCCGATCGTGACCGTGTCCTTCGGGTTGTAAACGCGATGCACAATGTCTTCCCACTTGGAAATGTCGCGGTCCTTAGCTTCCATCCGCAGATATTTCAGCACCAGCGTATCCACACCTTCGTTGGCGAACACCAGCGGCACTTCATACACTGAAGCCACGTCCTTGGCCGTGATAACGGCTTCTTCCTGCACGTTGCAGAAGAGCGCGATCTTCGATTTAAGTTCCTTCGCCAGGAAGCGGTCGGTGCGGCAGAGCAAAATATCAGGTTGAATTCCGATGCTGAGCAGTTCCTTCACCGAATGTTGCGTCGGCTTCGTCTTCAGTTCCTGCGCAGCCGCGATGAACGGCACCAGTGTCACGTGAACGAACAGTGTGTCCTCACGGCCGAGTTCCTGGCGCATTTGGCGTATCGCTTCCATGAACGGCAACGATTCAATGTCGCCCACCGTGCCGCCAATTTCCACGATCGCCACGTCCACGTCCTGCGCCACTTTTTTCATCGCTGATTTGATCTCATTCGTTACGTGTGGAATCACCTGCACCGTCTTGCCTAAATAATCTCCGCGGCGCTCTTTGGCGATGATCTGCTCGTAGAGTCGGCCGGTGGTCCAGTTGTTGTCGCGAGAAAGTTTGGCGTGGGTGAAGCGTTCGTAGTGGCCCAGGTCGAGATCGGTTTCGGCGCCGTCATCGGTCACAAAAACTTCGCCATGCTGAAACGGCGACATCGTGCCCGGATCGACGTTCAGGTAAGGATCGAACTTCATCAGGTTGACTTTCAACCCGCGGCTCTCCAGCAGGCAACCAATGGAGGCCGCGGCCAATCCCTTGCCCAGGGAGGACACAACTCCCCCGGTCACAAAGATGTACTTTGCTGGCATCTCTTCCTCGCTCTAAATTGTGTTTGAAAGTTTGTGCAGGTGGGGTGCACGATCAATTATGACAGAAGCGGCCTGTGGAAACAAACAGAAGAATCCGCGTGCGTTGACTATCCCGGGGATGTGGGCGAAAATGAATTCGGTGCTTCCCTCGAATCCGACTTGTCGGGATTCGGCTTTTTGTCTGCAATCGTGGGCCTGTGGCGCAGCTGGGAGCGCGCTTCCATGGCATGGAAGAGGTCGTCGGTTCGATCCCGACCAGGTCCACCAACTCACTTCATTTCACGGCTTGATCTAGATTTGGGACCCGTTGGGCACAGCCTTCCATATCTCGTCGATTTCCTCATTCGTCACGGCTATGCAGCCATCCGTCCAGTCCCTCAGACGATGAGCGGCGCCGATGGCGCCAAAACCGTTGGGCAGTCCGTGGACGAAAACGTCGCCTCCGGGCGAAACCCCATTCTTGCGGGCAAGAGCGCGGTCATGCTCGCTAGGATATGAAATGTGGATCGACTTGTAGAACTGGCTGTGAGCGTTGCGAGAATCCAGGATGTAAATGCCTTCGGGCGTCTTATGATCTCCCTGTCTGGTCTTTGGTCCGGAGGGATCGCCCCCGAGAGCGACCTTATAAGTCTTGATCACTTTGCCTTGGCTGAAAAGTTCGAGCGTCCGCTCCTTCTTCAGCACAACAACGCGATCAGCGTGCAGAACGGTATGAGGTACCTGTTGCGCTGCCACCGCGACGGCCAGCAAGCAAACGCATAGTGCCGTAAACACTCGGGTAGACATGCGGGTTTACTTCCGCCTCACGATCTTGCCCATCCGCTTCGCGGTGACGACCCTTTCCAACGCCTGATCCAAATCCTCAATCAGATCCTCAACATCTTCAATCCCCACCGAATAGCGGATAAGCGCCTCGGGGATACCGGCAGCCGCGCGCTCCTCCTTGCTAGACTCGACATGGCTCGTCGTGGAAGGCGGACCAGCAACCGTTTCGACGGCACCCAGATTCGCGGCCAAGTGTGCGTAGCGCAAACGCGGCAGGAAAGATTTAACGGAGTCAAACCCGCCCTGGATGACGAAGCTGAGCACGCCTCCAAAACCGCTCATCTGTCGGCGAGCCACCTCGTGATGCTCATGGGACTCTAGCCCGGGATAGAACACTTTCACGACATTGGAGTGTGATTCGAGGAATCGCGCAATCTTCAGCGCGCTCTGGTTCTGCCGTTCGATTCGAAGCTGAAGAGTTTTCATTCCTCGCAGCAGCAGGTAAGCCGACATAGGATCAAGGCACGCGCCCGTGATCTCACGAAAATGATAAATCTTCGCGACAAGATCGGCACCGCCGCAAACCACGCCTCCGAGCGCGTCTGCGTGTCCGCCGAGAAACTTGGTCGCGCTGTGAATAACCAGATCCGCGCCGAGATTGATAGGTTGCTGATTGATGGGCGTGGCAAACGTGTTGTCGACAATCACCCAGGCCTTGTGGCGATGAGCTACGGCAGCCAGTCGGGCGAGATCGACCACTTTGACAGTCGGGTTTGTCGGGCTTTCCAGATACACCACCTTGCATCCCTGGCCGATTGCCGCCTCGATTGCTTTGTGATCGCTGGTATCGCACAACGACACTTCGATGCCAAACCGCGGCAGAAATTCGATAAAGAGTTTATTCGTCCCTCCATAGCTGTCCTTAATCGAAACGACGCGATCCCCAGGGGACAGCAGAGCAAAAAGCGTGTTGCTGATCGCTGCCATACCGCTCGAAAAACTTGTGGCAGCCTCTGCTGTCTCAAGATTCCTCACCTTGTCTTCGAACGCGGCCACGGTTGGGTTTGTGTTCCTGCTATAGATGTGACCGTGCGTCTTCCCTTGCGCCACGGCGAGCCACTCATTCACGTTGTCGTAGCCGAAAGAGACGCTAAGTGCCACGGGCACCTGCGTCGCGCCCTGCCAGCGCCCACCATTCTCACCAGCCCACACGGCGCGGGTTCCGAGTCCCGCGGTATTATTGCTATCGCTTCGACCTACAGACGAGTGCTTTCTAGTTGTCATGGTTTTTCGTCAGTCTAGCAGGCTACGAAGCCGGAGCGCGGAGCTTCCGCAACAGCAGGATCATTGCCCAGGCCAGCGAAAGGAATGCTAGGCTTGTGGGATGAGCCGTTGGCTAACAATTCCGGCGTTCCTTTTTCTTGTCTGGTCAATGTTCCTCTCAGTCCCCCCAGCCTCTGCTGCGAACTGGACCGTGCGCGCGCAACCCGCCCGGCTGGTGAACGGTGGCCCGGTGTTCTTTCAGGTAAAAGCACCGGCGCGACTGCAATCATTGAGCGGAACCTGGCTGGGACACGACGTCTCTTTCAGCTTCGATGCGAAGAGCAAAACATGGTACGCACTGGCAGGGATCAGCTTTGAAACTGCTCCCGGAACCTACTCGCTTGATCTGACCGGAGAACCTCGCGCGGGAAACGGGCCGAGCAATAAAATTATTTTCAGCCGCACATTCGCCGTCGCCCGCGGCAAGTATCCAAAGATTCAGGCGAAGCTCAGCGTCGAAAGCAAGTTCACCGAGCCCAGCCCCGAGCAGTTGAAGCAAATTGAAGAAGGCCAGCAAATCAAGAAGGATTATTTGAACCGCGTCACGCCAGAACGCGAGTGGACGGGCCAATTCACTGCGCCAGCCGACGCTGCCATCTCAGACGTCTTCGGTTCGCAACGGATTTTCAATGGCAAGACCTCCAGTCCACACCTCGGCCTGGATTTCCGCGTCCCCAGCGGAACTCCCGTCGAGGCCATGAATAACGGCACAGTGCTCCTGGCGCGGCCGCTGTATTTCGAAGGCAACTTCGTCGTGCTTGATCACGGCCAGGGCCTGCTCACCATCTACATGCATCTTTCGGAATTCAAAGTGAAAGAAGGCGATCAAGTGAAACGCGGGCAGGTCATCGCGTTGAGCGGCGGCACGGGCCGGGCCACGGGCCCGCATCTCCACGTCGGCGTGCGATGGCAGGGCACGTATCTCGATCCCGCGGGCCTGATGCGCCTACGGCTACCGTAGGCAACAACCAGCAGTTGGCCGCTAATCGCCTCACGCGTTCCCGCCCCGAAAGCCGGCTCAACCTGCGGCCGGAATGTCTCGCTGCATTTCCCTGAGAACGTCTTTCAACTCGAGATTACGGATCAGGCGGTGCAGATAGTTGGGATGCAGGCCGAGGATGCGAGCGGCCTCGGCATAGCTGCCTCGCGCTTGCTCCATGGCATCGATAATCAGTTGTCTCTTCGACTCCTTCACAGACGCGTGATATCTCGCCTCCGTCATCTCCAGCGGCGGAGTGCGCTCCAATAACGATTCCGGCAGATCTTCGGGCAAAATCATATCCGATGAACCCAGCACCAGTGCGCGCTCGATTGCGTTTTCCAGTTCGCGCACGTTACCCGGCCAGTCATAGTTTTCCAGGCAAGCGAGGGCCTCGCGGGAAATCGGCCGCGGCTTCACTTTGCAGCGTTTTGCATGTTTTTGCACGAAATGCCGCACCAGCATGGGAATATCTTCGCTGCGATCCCGCAGCGCTGGCATCGTGATCTTCAACACTGCCAGTCGGTAATACAAATCCTGGCGAAACCTGCCCTCGCGAATGGACTGCTCCAGGTTGCAATTCGTAGCGGCAATGACGCCGGAGATCCACCTTGATGGGATGCGTTCCGCCAACTCGTACAAACTCACGCTCCTGCAGCACGCGCAGTAGTTTGACCTGCAGCGTGGGCGCCAGTTCTCCGATCTCGTCGAGAAAAATCACGCCCCCGTCCGCAACTTCAACCCGTCCTTTCTTCAAGCATCGCGGCTCCGGTGAACGCTCCACGCTCGTGACCGAACAGATCGCTTTCCAGTAGTGTTTCCGGAATCGCAGAGCAATTGATGGCCACAAACGGCTTGCCCGCCCGTGGACTGTTGCGATGCAAGGCCCGCGCCGCCAACTCCTTGCCCGTTCCACTCTCGCCCTCGATCAGCACGGTCGATTCGGTAGGCGCGACCCGCTTAAGAAATTGATAGACCTCTTTAATGCGGGCGCCTTCGCCAACCAGGCTCCGCTCCTGGCTCATCTCCACCGTCAGGCGCTCATTCTCCTGTTCCAGCCAGTGCAGGCGGCGGGCATTCTCCAGTGCCACCGCGGAGATACCCGCGATCGCCGTCACCAGCTGCAGATGCTCCTCGTTCAGGCGATTATTGAGGCTGTCGCTGTCGAGATAAATGCACCCAATCACTCGCTGAAATACGGTCAACGGGACGCATAACAACGAGCGAACTTGCGATGCCGCCAGGCTCTCGACTTCGCGCAGTTCGCTGCTGCTGGGCACATCGCTGCCCAGCATCGCAATCCCTTGATCCAGCACCTGGTGCGCGACCGTTCGGCTCACTTTGACCAATTGGGTTTGCCCCGCCTGCCGCATGCGGGCGAACATGGAATTGAACTCATGGCCCTCCCTGTCCACCAGCAGAATAGCGCCGCGTCCCGCGGGAGCAACCTCGAAGATCAGATCCAGCAATTGGCCCTGCAGATCGTTGAGATCGCGAATCGCGTGCACGATGCGGCTGATCTTGAGCAGCGCGTTCAGGTTTCGAGCCACCCGCGAATTCGCCGGCAACTCGCGCAACAGACGGTCCGGCTGCAGATAGACCACATCCCTGGGATGGATAATGGTGGTCTCCGCCGTGGCCCGCACGTCTTCCAATTCCACATGGCTCGCACCCGCGAGAATATCTTCCTCTTCCAGCAGAAACAAAAAAGATGAGTCGCCGGTGGCAATCTCATCTCCGTGTTGCAAATCTTGCTGTTCGACAGCCGTACCGTTCACTAAAGTTCCGTTGCGGCTATCGAGGTCCTGCACTCGGAATCTTCCATCCTGTCCGCTCACCAAACAATGTTTTCGCGAAACCGACGGATCGACGATCGCGATCCCATTCGACGCTTCCCGCCCGATCGTGACTTCTCCCTCCGACAGAGGAATCGTCGAATCTTTCAAGGGCCCGGAGAGCACCTGAAGTCTGGGACGCATGCTTCGCTCACCTCGCGGCCTTCTTATCATACTTCGGCCCCAAATGCATGCCCGAACCGAAAGCGTTCCATTATCCGAACGGATAGGCTTCACTATCCGATCGGATAGTGAGTGGCGACACTGGCTGCCGAGCATCCACCGGACGGCATTGCCCACTTAGATGTTAAACACTTCGCCGAGAATAACTTGGAAGGAAGGTAATATTTCATTGGCAAGTTCGAGCCGACTGGCACACCGCATGCATGACGAGAAATGCGCAGACCTCGGTAAAAGGCGATAGGGGAAGCGCTTTTCATCAGTTCTAGCCGAGTTCGCGCAAACCAGGGATCCGAGGGGCCCCCTCATCGGGTCCCTGCGTTTTTGGGCCCTGTTCCAACCCCTTGGGAGCCCATTTCAGTCAAGCGTAAATTCCAAAGAGAAAAGTGGATGATGATATGAAGAGGATTGCTTTTAGAACAATAGCTATCGCAACGTTGCTTCTCGGCGGCTTGTTCGTTGCGGCCCAGGACACGGGCTCGCAAAGCGTCGTCGCGCCCACGGCAGAGTCAGCTTCGGTGAACTTCAACGCTGTCGCCATTCTACGCTGGTACAAAGCCAACCACGTGCCGACGCGTTTTACGGTCGGAACTCAACCGGTGGGCATTACGTTCGACGGGTCTAACATGTGGGTGGCGAGCCTGGCCGGCAACACGCTCACCGAATTGAGGGCGAGCGATGGTGCTCTGCTCGGGACCTTCAGCGTGAACTCGCCACGCAATGGGGCTTTCGACGGGGCCAATATCTGGGTCTCCAACTTCGAGACCAGCTCCGTGACCAAAATACGCGCAAGCGACGGCACCGTATTGGGGACATTCGGCGCAGGGGGGACTTACCCCAACGGTCTCGCTTTTGACGGCGCCAACATCTGGGTAGCGAACGACGAGAATGGCACAGGCACCACGGTTACCAAGATCCAAGCAAGCACCGGCACGATCTTGGGAACGTTTACGGTGGGAACCTCCCCGGCTGGGGTTGCCTTCGATGGAACCCACATCTGGGTGGCGAACAACAGTAGCAACAGCGTCACCGAGCTAAATGAAAGCGGCTCCGTTGTGCGAACGGTTTCCGTGGGAACTAACCCCAGAGCCTTGGCCTTCGACGGAACCAACATGTGGATTGCAAACTTCGGCAGCAACAACGTCACGGTTCTGAATGCGAGCACTGGGGCGCTCGTAAGGACAGTTAGCGTCGGGGCTGATCCCAGCGGCATCGCCTTTGACGGTGCCAACATGTGGGTGGCAAACAACACCAGCAACACGGTTACCAAGATCCAAGCGAGCAACGGCGCGGTTTTGGGAACCTTCACCGGCGTAACCGGCGCGGGCGCAGCCGCCTTCGACGGAGCCAACGTCTGGGTGGCAAACGACCCCAATAGCGTCGGCACCACCGTACAAAAGATGTAGACACGGGGCGTTCCGACTGGGGCAGCCTCCAAGAATGTTCCAGTCGGAACCTTCACCGAGCCCAAGAATTTCCACAGCCCCACTATGTGACATCTAACCTTGTCCACAGCCCACGACCTGTGCAATCATGATCGAGGTCGTGACGGTCGGCAGAAGCCAAATCGCCGCGCCTCTAAGTCCTTGGTTTAAAAGAACTTAGGATCTAACCTCTTTGACATCAGGATCTTGCCGGGAAATTCCCGCTAACATGATGATTCCAGAGATTATGCAAAAAGGGGGGAGGGGGGATACCGCCCCATTCTTGGTGCATTTTCAGCCCAAGCGTGAGCGACCCAACACCCGCCGCAACCAGGCTCCAAACTTTATTTTCAGAAACTCAAGCGGACTCGGCTCGGTACTCGGTACTCGCGACTGGAAGCTCTGCAACAGCCGCGCCATCGCAAAACGTGACGCTGTTCCCGGAAATCGCCGGCACGCGCTCACCCGGAACCAGAATCCCCACCAGGTTCAGCGGATCGGCCGCCGACAGCGTGATCGTTCCCGTAGCAGCGTCAAGCTTGCGCATCGCACGCACAGATTCCACCGCGACGGGCAGCGCAAACTGCTCGCCCAGAAATCCATCGACAAAACGCCCGCCGCGAATTTCGCCGCGGTCCTCAAGCCGGCGAAAGGCCCCAAGCAACTCGCGCCACGGCGGCAGGTTCGCCTCGCGCGCCAGCGCATCGCGAACCACAATGCCGTAACGGCGCAGCAACATCCAGCAAGCCGCTTCCACCGCGCGCGACCGCTCGACAACTTCATCAGCGTGCAACAGAGCCCAGCGTCCAGCATTGTGCCGCGGACGCATTGCGCGGCCGCTGCCCTGCCCTGCGCGCCGCTTCGGGTCGATCAGCGATCGCAGATTGTCGAATCCATCAGCAGTCACCAGGCCAGCCGCTACCGACTCCCAAAGCGCAGTCTCGATTTCCGCTTTCAGCTTGTTCGTGCCGCGCACGATATCGGCAAAAAACGACGCCCCGCGCTGCCGCAGAAAATCCAACACGACCTGCGCTCCATGACTCAGCCCGTTATTTTCCGACAGCTCCGCGCCCGGATGCCGCGGCGTCATCCAATCCGCATCTTCCCGGACGAAGAACGTAATAGGCGCAACGCTGGTGGGAATCACGCGCCGCTGCCGTGGCGCCACAACCGATTGAGACTCCGTCCCGCGGCTCGCACTCGAGTAGTCCAGCGTCGCCGGATGCGGCGACAACCTTCCCCAACCCACCGCCCCAGTCAAACAAAGCTGATCGAGCCATTTCGGATCGTAATCCGTAATGCGCCGCACCAACACCTGCCGCTCCCACGCATTCGCCGGAATCTCAAACCCCTGCAACTGCCGCAGCACTTCCAGCGTTCCCCGCTCGCCAGAAACCTGAGTTCCCACGGCCACGTGCTGCCAGCGCAGCAGCCACTGCATAAATTGCGCCGCAGTAACCGGCTCGATCTGCTTGCGCAGTGTGGCGACGGTCAGCCGGTGAATGCGAGCCAGCAACCGCCGCTCGCACCATTCGATCTCGTGTTCGTGTGGCAAAGAAAGCTCGTGTGGAGCGGGCACTCCTGCCCGCTGGGCAGCCCCACTGAAATTTCCCCGCAGTACAGTCCCGCTAGCTTCCATGCGCAGCAAAGCCGCCAATATCTCGGAAGCCGAAATCCCCAGAATCTCCCCAAGAGCGGTCGCGGTAGTCGGCCCCACATGCGACATCCATCCCGTGACCAGCGTCAACAAAGCATCGTCGCGGGTTGGAACCGAAGTTTCGACGTCGGCCAACGGCTGCTCAAATCCCGCCTCAGGAAACAGCACAGAAAAAGTCCTGCCACGCTCGGCCGCAGCCCAGTAGCGCCGGCGTCCCGCCGGCTGTCCCGAGAGCGTCCCGCTCTCGGCGACGGTAGCAATTCCAGCCCTTCCTTCGTTGCTCAATCTCTCGAAGAAGCCAGCCCAGCGGTCCATGTGGGAAAAGCCGCCCTCGCCTGTCCTGAGCGGAGCCGAAGGGGCTGTCCAGTCGAGCGCACTCCGACCCTCCGGCAGCGCCACCAGCGTATGCAGCACATCATGCAACTCATCCGCGTCGCGCACATCCGGCCAAGCCTCTTCCCGCACCTGCGCAATCGCCGCCGGATCCAGCCCTCCCACCTCTTCAAGCACCGACTCCGGCAGCATGCGCCGCATCTGCACCGCGCGCGCCCGCCGCTCCTCGAGCGGAGCGTCATCAAGAAATGCATACGGATTCGCATTCAGAATCTCGTGCGAAAACTGCGATGGAACCGGCGTATCGACCGCGAGACAGCGAATGCTCCCGTCGGCCAGCCCGCTCAGCACACTCTTAAGCCCGTCAATATCCATGGCTTCGGTGAGCACGTCTTTCATCACCTCACCCACCAACGGGTGGTCTGGAATCTGGCGCGCTCCCTGGATGTTTTCGAAGCAGGCAGCAGCATCGGGAAAAACCGAAGCCAGCAGATCGTCAGAGCGCATGCGCTGTATCTGCGCTGGAACTTTCTTTCCATTTTGAAAACGCAACAGCGCCAGCGCCCGGTTCGCATCCCAGCGCCAGCGTGTGGCAAAGATCGGCGAGTCGAGCGCCGCTTGCTCAAGAATCGGCTGCACCGTCGCTGCCTGCAGAAAGTTGAACACGTCTGCCAGCGGAAAACTGTGCTGCTCGGCCAGAGCGATGTTCAAACCGTTGTCAGTAGCCGCAGCCTGCAACTCAAAATTGAACCCAACGCAGAAACGCTTGCGCAGAGCCAATCCCCACGCTTTGTTGATGCGTCCCCCGAAGGGCGCGTGAATCACAAGCTGCATCCCCCCGCCTTCGTCGAAAAAGCGTTCCGCAATCACGGTAGTTTGTGTTGGCACCGCGCCCAGAACCGCGCGCCCTTGCAGAATATATTCAATCGCCTGCTCCGCTCCGGAATCATCGAGGCCGCATTCTTCCTTGAGCCAGCTAACGGCTGCAGCGACTTCCGGCTGGGTCGCAGAAAACCCCACCGGCGAAGTGTGCGGCAGCATCTCGCTGATCTTTTCCCGCAGCGTCCCAACGTGTTCCGAAAGTTCTTGCGTACGCGCCGGAGCCTCGCCCCGCCAGAACGGCACACTGGGGGGCGCGCCGTGCGCATCCTGCACCAACACCCGCCCGGCGTTGGTTTCAATCCGGCGAATCATCCACGACGTGTTGCCCAGCAGCATGATGTCGCCACGATTGCTTTCCACGGCAAAGTCTTCATCCACGGTGCCCACCACAATGCCATCGGGTTCGGCCACCACCGCGTAAAGCGAGTTATCCGGGATCGCTCCGCCGCTGGTGATCGCCGCCAGCCGCGCCCCGCGCCGCGCCCGCAGTTTGCCGTTCACTCGATCGCGGTGAATATAGGCGCCATAGCGTCCGCGCCGCGCCGCAATGCCTTCGGAAAGCATTTCCAGAATCGCATCAAATGTTTCGCGCGTCAGATTGCGATACGGATACGCGCGCCGCGCCAGCGCAAACATTTCATCCTCGTCCCACTCTTCCGCCGCGCACGCCGCCACAATCTGCTGCGCCAGCACATCGAGCGGCGACTCCGGAATCATCAGCCGGTCCAGATCGCCTTGCCGAATAGCGCGCACCAAAGCCGCGCATTCCAGCAGATCATCACGAGTCGTCGCAAATAATCGTCCCTTGGGAAGCGCGCCGCGCCAGTGACCCGACCGCCCCACCCGCTGCAGCGCCACCGCAATCGCGCGGCAAGAATTGATCTGCACCACCAGATCGACGGTTCCCACGTCAATGCCCAGCTCGAGCGAAGCCGTCGCCACCAGCACCCGCACCTGGCCTTCTTTCAGCTTCTTCTCCGCGGCCAGGCGCAGCTTGCGCGACAAGCTGCCGTGATGGGCCGCCACATTCTCTTCCCCGATGCGCTCGCCCAGTTGATGCGCGACGCGCTCCGCCATGCGCCGCGTGTTCACAAACACCAGCGTCGAGCGGTGCTGCTCCACCAACGCCACCAGCCGGTTGTAGACCTCGTCCCACATTTCGTTCGAAGCCACCGGTCCCAGCGGCATGGTTGGAACTTCGACCGCCAGATCAAGCGTCCGTTTGTGCCCGATATTCACGATGACGGGATCAGGCCGGGCTTTCCCAGATTCAGAACAGCCCGTGAGAAAATGCGCGACTTCTTCAATCGGCCTCTGCGTGGCGGAAAGTCCGATCCGCACCGGCGGCTTGTAAGTCAGCGCTTCCAGCCGCTCCAGCGACAGCGTCAAGTGCGCCCCGCGCTTATCGTCAGCGACGGCGTGGATTTCATCGACGATCACGGTCTCGACGTCGCGGAGAATCGCGCGGCTCTTATCCGCTGTGAGCAAAATGTAGAGCGATTCCGGCGTGGTTACCAGAATGTGCGGCGGTCGCTTCAACATTGCACGCCGTTCCGGCATCAACGTGTCGCCGGTGCGAACCGCGGTGCGAATCTCCGGCATGAGCAGTCCGCGCTCACCTGCCATCGCGAGGATCTCCCCCAGCGGTACTTCCAGGTTTTTCTGGATGTCGTTGCCCAGCGCCTTCAGCGGCGACACATAGAGGACTTCAGTTCGATCCGCAAGATCACCCGCCAGCGCCTTGCGCACCAACCGGTCAATGCAGGCCAGAAACGCGGCCAGGGTTTTGCCCGAGCCCGTGGGCGCAGAGATCAGCGTGGTTCGGCCTGCCAGAATGTGCGGCCATCCCTGCTCCTGCGGCTCGGTAGCCGTGCCAAACCGCTGCACAAACCACTCCGCTACAAGAGGATGAGCCCAAATCAGCGAGGGAGGAACGGACGGCATCCGAATATTGTAGCCGGAAGCTGGAGTTTCGTAAAACGTTCGCCTACTCCGCAGACTTGAAGGCTTCCCAATCGCAGGTTTCGAACTGCCGCTCTAAACTGATCGAGTCCCGCTGATAGTCGGCGTCATCGGCCAGACTTGCAAAGGCTTGGTCAATCGCGGCTTCGGTGAGCCGCATCGAGATTGCCGGAGAATGAAACATACTAATATTGTAACTCCGACCGGATGCTAGAATCCCCGCGATGCCCAAACTCTCCGCTCAAGCCCGCGCCCGCAAAATCAAGCTCCTCCTTTTCGACGTGGACGGCGTGCTCACCGACGGCAAGCTGTTCTTCTTGCCCGAGAAATCGCAGCCCAAGGGATCGCAGCACAATTCGCTCCAGGAACCAGCGCAGCATAGCGCACATAGTCAGATCGAATTCAAAGGCTTCCACGCCCACGACGGCGCTTCGATTTCGCTGGCCAAGCTCGGCGGCATCAAGACCGGGATCATCACCAAGCGCGTCTCGGAAACGGTTGCGCTCCGCGCCCGAGACCTGAAACTCGATTACGTCTATCAAGGTGTGGACAACAAGCGCGTTTGCTTCGACAACGTTGTAAAAGAGGCAGGACTAAAACCGCACGAAGCCGCATTCGTCGGCGATGACGTAATCGATCTCCCTGCCATGCGCGCCGGTGGACTCGCCATCGCGGTCAAGAACGCACGCGCCGAAGTAAGGAACGAGGCCCATTACGTCACGCCTCACGCGGGCGGCGAGGGCGCGCTGCGCGATGCCGTTGAGTTCATTCTTAAGGCTCAAGGCAAGTGGAAGCGTGTGGTGGACGATTACATCGGCGGGAGAAGTCCGAAGACAAGCTCTTAGCGGCTCACGAAAAAAAAACCCACCGGATGCTTGCTTGGGGCGTGCTCGGGTCAGCATCCGGTGGGCTACCGTTTCTCCTTACTCACCCTGTTGTTTTCAGGAGTATTTAAATGATTAAACCCGAGAACTCCACGAAGTTCCGTCTAAATTTGTAAAACTTTGTAATCTTCGCGCACACAAAAGATGAATTCAGCGCAATCAATCGGGTAAATCCTGTATGTAGTTATGCTTTTCCCTTTGTCCTGCAGAACTTATTCGATGAAACCAATATTCGCGCGAACTTAATCCGAGAGCACGGGCGGCTTCGAAGCCATTAACTCCGTGAACCGCGGATTCTTTCGCAGTTCTGCAAAGTCTGCGTCCTTGTACAGACTTTTCAGATCCTTGTAACCAGCCTCCATCGCTTTCTTCAAGTATTCCAGCGATTGGTCGGACAAACCCATCTTGGCGTATAACTTCGCGACCGTGTAATTGTAGCGGGCACGGTCCTCGGGACTGGGCAATTGCGCCTGCACACCGGAACGTGACGTCCGCGTAAAACAATCGGGGTCTATTTCCAGTGCATGCTGGTAAGCCGCCACTGCGGGATCGAACTCCTTTTTCGAGAAATAAGCCGCCCCCAGATTGCTGAAGAACGATGCCGAGGTTTTGTCTTTTGCAATCGCCTTTTCGTATTGCTTGATGGCTGCTCCGTACTTCTTGCTCTCGTACAAGACAACGCCCAGATTGTTGTAGGCATTGGCGTACTCACGATCGGACTTGATGGAGCGCTCGAAGGATTTCCGCGCCTCCTTGTAGCGCTGCATCATCAGTTCTGTAATTCCGACCTTATTCCACAGGGACGCGTCATGCGGCTTCTTGCCCAGTGCCGCGTGGTAATAATCGAGCGCATCCAGATAGAGCTTGTCTTCGCGCAGCTTATCGCCTTGCAGTTCCAGATCTGCCGCGGTTGCGTCCTGCGCCGGTGGTTCTACGGCGCGCACCAATGGCGGCGCGATCTGCACTTGCTCCGAATGAGAAACTTGTGCCAGTGTGGCAGTGGAAGAAATCAGAAGAAGAATCAGGCAGGCCTTTCGGTAGGACATACACACCCCCCAGACGACCCAGCTCCAACAAAGCCATTCTGACATAATTTTGGCTTGGCGGCGTGGAATTTTGAACTTGCATGTGGCGAGTCGGGCCGTGGGTTTCTGACCGAAAATAAAGTTTGTGTAGCCTTCCTGGAATGGGACTTGTTGCTTGCACGCCGCCTAAAATTGGGGTACCCCCCCTCCCCCATACCCTCTGAACGGCTTGCTGGACGCAGGTTCTGCAAAAAGTGTCTGCAAAATCTTGATGTCAAACGACTTAGAGGTCAAAATCTTGATAACAAATGACTTAGCCTTATGTTGTGCGCGCTCTGCGCAAGGTCACGGCCTCGACTATCATCGCCCAAGTTTGGTTCGCGGCACAAGGGCAGATGTCACACTGTGGAGCTGTGGAAAACCCTTTGGAGCACGCCGCGCCGAAAGAGTCTTGCCCCCGCGTCTGAACGTCAAAATCCCTGGCCAAGCTGGGTTTGAGAAAGGGCCCCTCTCGAATTGTTTTAGGCCGGACAGCCCTCTGGAAAATTTTTAGAAACGCCCAGCCCCTCCGATAAATCTGTGACAGCAACACCATCGCTAACAATTCATTGGAGGATTTATGGCAACGATGAGAGTAGTGCCAAAACCAGAGGTGGCAACCATGAAGGTGGCACAGATTTCCAAGCCAGGAGCGGATTTCGAAATCGTCGAGCGCGAGATTCCTGAGCCGGGTGCAGGGCAAGTGCGGATCAAGGTGCAGGCCTGTGGAGTTTGTCACAGCGACCTGCTCACGAAGGAAGGCTTGTGGCCTGGAGTTCAGTATCCCCGCGTTCCCGGGCACGAAGTTGCGGGCGTCGTCGATGAAGTGGGCGCCGGCGTTTCCGCCTGGACGAAAGGGGAACGTGTCGGGGTCGGCTGGTTCGGCGGCCAGGACAATACATGTCGCGAGTGCCGGCGCGGAGATTTTCGCAATTGCCGGAACTTGAAAATTTGTGGCATCAGCTATGACGGCGGCTACCAGCAATACATGGTGGCTCCGGTGGAGGCGCTGGCACCGATACCGGACGGTCTAAGCGACGTTGACGCCGCTCCACTGCTTTGCGCGGGCATCACCACCTACAACGCGTTACGCCACAGCGGCGCGCTGCCAGGGGATCTGGTTGCGGTGCAAGGTATCGGCGGTCTGGGTCATCTCGGAATTCAATTCGCGAATAAGTTTGGTTATAAGGTCGCGGCTATTGGGCGCGGCGCCGAAAACGCGGCGCTTGCAAGAAAGCTGGGAGCCAGCCTGTACCTCGACAGCCAATCGACCAAGGCGGCGGAAGAGTTGCAAAAGCTGGGTGGGGCGCAGGTCATTCTGGCGACTGCCCCAAGCTCGAAGGCGATGTCGGAATTGATCGATGGTCTCGGGCCGAACGGCAAGCTCATGGTAGTCGGAGCGGCATCCGATCCCATTGAAGTCACGCCGCTGCAGCTCATTAATGGAAGTCGAGCAATCCAGGGCTGGGCCTCAGGAACACCCGCCGATTCCGAAGATACACTGCGCTTCGCCGAGCTGAGCGGCGTGCGCCCCATGATTGAAACCTATCCGCTCGAAAAGGCGGCAGAGGCCTACGCACGCATGCTCAGCGGCAAGGCGGAGTTCCGCGTCGTTCTGACCATGTAGGTTTGACAGCAACGTCTTCCGCCTCGTCCCGAAGGAAGGTATGTATGTCAAACAAGAAAACGGCAATCATCACGGGAGCATCGGGCGGTATTGGTGCTGGGTTGGTCGAGGAATTTCTGAAGCAGGATTACAACGTCGTTGCTACGTCCCTTAATGTCGATCAAACATTGACTCCCTCGTCCAGCCTCGCTCTCGTCGATGGCGATATCGGAAAGGCGCAGACTGCCGCGCAAGCTGTCGAAGCAGCGATCAAACACTTCGGAAGCATCGATGTGCTGGTGCATACCGCGGGACTCTATCGAAGCAAGGTTTTTACGGATTATACCGCCGACGACTTTGATGCCCTGGTCTCGGTCAACCTGCTGGGATTCTTTTACATGACCCAGCTCACCGTGAAACAGATGCTGAAACAGAAATCGGGGAACGTCATCAGCATCACCGCGGCGCTCGCCGACCAGCCCGTCGCCGGCATAAATGCCTCGGTTTCGATGATGACGAAGGGGGGCCTGAATACACTGACCCGGAGCCTCGCAATCGAGTATGCAAAAGAAGGTATCCGCTTCAATGCCGTGGCCCCCGGTGTGGTTGACACCGCGCTGCACAGGGATGGCTCCAAGGGCTCGCTTGACAAGAGGTCGCCGATGGGAAAGATCGCGGAGGTAAAGGACATTGTCGACGCCGTTCTCTATTTGGCACAGGCCGGCCAGGTAACCGGCGAGGTTTTGCACGTGGATGGCGGCGCTCATGCAGGGTGTTGGTCGTGGCCAAGTTAATCTCCGAAAGGAACATCGTATGAATTACCCAACGCTTTATCGCACAAAACAGATCGATGGGCTATCCGTGTTTTACCGAGAGGCCGGCTCGAAGGATGCGCCGACACTTCTGCTTCTGCATGGACTTCCCTCTTCATCGCGGATGTTCGAGCCTCTCTTTTCACAGCTTTCCGATCGCTATCACCTGGTCGCTCCCGATTACCCCGGCTTTGGACACAGCGACTGGCCGGACCCGAAAACCTTCGCGTACACCTTCGATCACTACGCCGACATCATGAATCATTTCTGCGAAGCGCTCGGGCTCTCACGCTACACACTTTACATGCAGGATTACGGCGGCCCTGTAGGCTTTCGCATGGCCTTGGCGCATCCGGAGCGCATGGAGGCGCTCATCGTCCAGGACGCCGTGGCGCACAATGCCGGCCTGGGCGCGAATTGGAAAACGCGCCGAGCTTTCTGGGCCGATCGCGCCGCCAACGAAAGCGCGCTGCGCGCAAATCTGCTGTCGCTGGCGGCGGCGCGGGCGCGCCACGTCGGGAACGATCCGAACGTGGAACGACACGATCCCGATCTGTGGACCGACGAATTTTATTTTCTCAACCAGCCCGGCCAGGCCGAGATTCAAAGCGATCTCTTCTACGACTACCGCACCAACGTTGATGCATATCCCAAATGGCAAATATGGATGCGCGAGCAGCAACCGCGCCTGCTGGTGATCTGGGGCAAGTACGAATCCTCGTTCGATCCCTCAGAACCGGAAGCCTATCGCCGGGATGTGCCGACCGCTCGAGGTTCACATTGTGGATGGCGGCCATTTCGCATTGGACACCGCAGCCGATGAGATCGCCGCGTTAGTCGGGGACTTTGTCGATTCTTCGTTGCGGGAGTTCCCGGCACGGCAGGCTAGCTGAAGGCAACAGTACCCATTGAGCCGCAACCCGGTGACGCGCATCCAGCGTTGGAGGATCTCCTATGCGAGCTGACATTATTCCCGGAGCCGTTTTCCCCGACTACGAGCTTTCCGACCACACCGCCAAACGCCGGAAGCTCTCCGAGCTGCAGGGACAACATCCCATGGTTCTCGTCCTCAGCCGCGGAGGCTATTGCCCCAAGGACCGACGGCAGGCGGAGTTGTTGCTCCAACTTCACCGCGAACTCGAGGTTTCCTATTGCCGGCTCGTGACCATCAGCACCGACAATATTACGGAGACAAATGAATATCGCAGCGGAGTCGGCGCACACTGGCCATTTCTTTCCGACGCGGGACGCACCGTACAAAAAGATCTCGACATCGCAGAATACACAGATCCCCTGCACAACCCCATGATCCCGCACGTGATTGTCCTCGAGCCCGGTCTTGTGATTTTTAAGGTGTACAACGGCTACTGGTTCCTGGGCCGGCCCACGCTGGAGGATCTTCGCCAGGACCTGCGCGCCGTCACGGTGAAATGCCGGCCCGACTGGGACATCACAACACCGGAGCTCAAAGCGGCGTGGCAGCAAGGCCGTAAGGAGCTCTTCTATCCGTACGGCCAAACCTACTTGCAAGCTCTCGGTGAGCAGGACTGACAAGCTGGACTGAACATCCCCACTTCTCGCAAAAAGAGGCGAGAAATGGGGCACCCACGTCCGAGTGGAACTCGTGCTCCCCGATCCTGCCCGTCTTAGTGAGGCGCGGCCTGGCTGTTGTCTGTCGGCTTGGCTGGGGTTGACGATTTGTCGTCCTTGAAGATTCCGGCGATCTTGCCGAAGAAGCTTTTCTTTTTCTTGGGATCTTGCGTATCTTGCCCGTTGGCCAGCGTCGGCGGCGCGGCTTTCTCGCCGCCGCCGAAAATTCGGTTAAAGAATCCCGCAACGGCGTTGGGTTGGTCGCAGGTCTCGCGTGGCTCGGTGCCGGCTACGAAGGCTGCTTCGTAGTCGTCGGGACAGGTCGGCGTGGCCAGGCGGTTTGTGGCTTTGTCGAGTTGCACGTCCACCACGCCCGTAGGTTGGGTGAACTCCTTCATGTCGGAGTACTGCGGACAGCTCCGAGGCCTTCTTCATGAACTCGGTCCAGATGGGCGCGGCCGTCATGGCTCCGCTCAGCCGCAGATCGCTGTAGTCGTCGTAACCCACCCACACTACGCACAATAAGTTGGAGGTGTATCCCGCGAACCAGCCATCGTGCGAACTGCCGGTCTTGCCGGCCGCGGGCAGGGTAAATCCGCGCAGGCGAACCGCCGTGTAGCCCAAGCCGTTGTTGATCACGCCTTCCATCATCCGGGTCATGACGTACGCGATGCGCGGATCGAGCACCTGCCGCTGGTCGGTCTTGTAGTTCGCGATCACGTCTCCCTTGGCGTTGCGCACCGAATCCACCAGGATGGGAGACAGACGCATGCCGTTGTTGGCGAATGACGTATAAGCTGCGGCCATGTCGATCGGAGGAGCGTCGTAGGAGCCCAGCGCCATGGCCGGAGTCGCCTTCACCGATGTGATTCCCGCCGACCTCGCCAGGTCCGCGACCTTGTCGTAGCCCACTTCTTCAGCGACTTTCACCGTGGCGTTGTTCAGCGACATGGCCAGCGCATAACGCAGCGTGACATCGCCGTGATACTCCTCTTTGTAGTTGCGCGGCTCGTAGATCTGATCTCCATAGGCGAAGCTGGTCGGTACATCGGTCACCGTGGAAGCCGGCGTGATCACAGTGGAGGAACCGTCGAGCGCGGTATTCATCGCCGCAGCATAAACGAACGGCTTGAAAATGGAGCCGGTCGGCCGCTTCGACACCGCGTGATTCAGTTGGCTCCAGCCGTAGTCCCTTCCGCCCACCAGAGCCAACACCGCCCCGGTGTGCGGATCGAGCGCCACCAGCGCTACCTGCGCTTGCGGGCCCGGCGTCACTTTTGTTTCGACTTTCTTGCCCACCTTTATGCGCTTGGTGCGCATCTTCTTGACTTGCTCGTCCACCAACTTGATGCCGGTCTCGACCGCCTGCGCCGCGGCTTTCTGCAGATCGGGATCGAGCGTGGTGTAAATCCGGTAGGACTGATCGTTCAGATCGTGTTCGCTGAATTTGCTGATCAGCGTGTCGCGCACCATGTCGACGAAATACGGAGCGTCGCTGGCTTCTACATTCGGAGGCGCCAGCTTCAGCGCCGAGGCCTTGGCCTTGTCTGCCTGTTCCCGGGTGATGGCGTGGGTTTCCACCATCGAGTCCAGCACCAGGTTGCGCCGCTCCAGCGCGCGCTCGGGATGCCGGTAGGGCGACAACCGGCTCGGTCCCTGGATGATGCCAGCCAGCAGCGCAGCCTCGGGCAGCGAGATGTCCTTCAAGTCTTTATTGAAATAGGTGCGCGAGGCTTCGCCAAAGCCGCTGATGGCGAACGATCCACGCTGCCCCAGGTTTACCCAGTTGCCGTAGAACTCAAAGATTTGCTGCTTGCTGAACTTCTGTTCCAGTTCCTCGGCGATCAGCATCTCCGTCAGTTTGCGGCGTATGGTTTTTTCCGGCGTCAGGAAGAAGCCGCGCGACAGTTGCATGGTGATGGTGGAACCGCCCTGCTCGTGGCGCTGATGCGTCAGATCGACCCATCCCGCCTCGAACATGCGGATAAAGTTCACGCCCCTGTGCTCGAAGAAGCGCCGGTCTTCAATCGCCAGCACAGCGTCGACCATCACCTTGGGAATCTCGCTGTACTTCACCACCTGGCGCTTCGATCGCTGTTCTGAGTCGAACAACG
Source organism: uncultured Acidobacteriaceae bacterium (assembly GCA_963702775.1). Lineage (GTDB taxonomy): Bacteria > Acidobacteriota > Terriglobia > Terriglobales > Acidobacteriaceae > Sulfotelmatobacter. Next base: position 332,851 of record CAVPDX010000004.1, on the reverse strand, counting down.
CCGTCACCAGTTGCGGCTCCAACTCGTAGGCGGCAAGATCGTTGCCCCGGCTGGTGATGTGGTCGACCTCTCCGTCGTGAATGGAAATGTGAGCTTCTTCCGGACTGTGGTAGCTCTCCGGTCCGGGAGTGATCTCGATCCCGTCTTTCACGATATGAAAGCTGCCCAACTGCGACTGGCCGTCTTTCGCGACTGTCGGAATAGCCGGCGCGGCGCAGCGATGACGGCGATTTCCCTGGCCTCTATCTTCTCGCCGTCGTGCACCGTTCGCGGCAAGGCATAGATTTTTGCGGAGTTGCTGAAGACTGGCGAGCGGAAGCGTTGCTCGATAATGCGGTCGTACTTTATATAGTAATAGCAGAGGAATCCGCCCACGCCGATGGCCACCACCAGGAAGACGACCAGCGCGGCCCGAATTACGGGTCGCGCGGCAGCCCGCGCCTTCCCTTGCCGCCCTTGCTTCCGCTCTTCGGGATTTTGATCTTAATGGCCACGTTTCGAATCGCACGCCCGCGGAAAAAACTTCCGGTCAGACCCTGCTAGTCAGACCTTGGTAGTCAGACGAGCAGACGCAACAAAAGGTTTGAAAGCCGCCACGCCCTTTGAGCGGCTCCTCGCCGTCCTCTCAACGGATCCGTAGGTTAGGATGCGATATCTTCCATTGTACCGCCGCCGCCGCCAACGAAAAGAGACCCGCAGTTCATGCGGGTCTCTAAGCTGTCAACAGCGCCGACTCCCACGCCGGGAGCGCATCCCACTACGGTGCGTCGTTCAAGTCGCTGACGGCAAAGCTTCCTTCTGGAAGCCCCAAAGCCTCGTAGGTCGTCGTCGAGAGAATGCCTGTGCTGGGGTCGGCAGCGTAGGGAAGGAACTCGGGCCCGAGCGATCCCTCAGAAGTACCAAACAGGTACAGGCCGCTTTGATCGAAATGGCCGATTTCCAGGTTCATGCCGGTAAGCGGAGACCCCTAAACGGCCGTCAAAGCACCTGTGGAGCATCGAGTGAATAGCCCTCCATCGGAGTCTCTTCTCCGTCAAATGCGTATACGAAGCTCCCGCTCGGAGACAGCACCATGTTTTCCGGAGTTCCCGCGGTGGCGAATGGTGAACCGTTCACTTCCGAGATGACCCCGCTTTGCGATTGATACTGAAGACATGGATGAAGTTATCGAACCCCTGTAATGCCCACCACATACGAACCCGAGTTCGATCCGCCCAGAGCTTCGCCATGGGGAAACTGAACGGGCTGCCCGTCACTGTAGACAAAGCGCCAGTCGCATCCGATCACCATTGCCGCGACTTGCGCGCCGCCAGTACCCGCCGTCGCATAAAGATATTTTCCTTGACTGTCGGTGGTAAGTTGCGCTGCGGCGATTCCCGAGGGAAAAGGCGATCCGACGGCAGTCAGCGAACCGTTCGTCGCGCTGATGCTGAAAACAGAGATATCCCCGGAAGCGGATCGCTCACAAAAAGAAAAGTTCCGGCAGGATTGCTGCGATCGATTGTCCCACCAGCCACAGTGTAGGGACTGCCCGGCACTTCGCTCAATGCCCCACTCGCGCCGTTGATGGCGTAACCGTAAACCGTGCCGGGTTGGAATGGAATTTGGAATGGAATGTACAGATAACTCTGACCCGGCAGGTTCACCACCACCGTCCCGCCATCGAGATAGGCTCGTGAAGGAAGCGGCGGAGCTACAAAGCTATTGTCCACCTGCCAAGTATTGGCGCTGAGGGACAGAGTGTCCGCCGCCATACCATCCGAGGAGCCGACGTCAAAAAGCAGATATTCGTAAACCGTGCCGGTAGAGTTGAGTCCGCCGCCTCCGCCTCCTCCCCCTTCTGAAGTCGTGCACGTGGAATTGCCAAAATTAGCGCCGCCAGTGCAAGTGTAATGGCCGCAGCCGGCTAGTCCCATCATCGCCAGCGCGACCGTGAGCATCAAGCCTGCTCGAACTCGATTCGTCATCAACTGCCTCCGCCTCAGCTTCTGTTGTGATTCAGATTTCTCAGAACACATCGCAACTATGCGCTTGATTGGACTCCTTCAGTCGGCAGGCCGCTCAAAACCGTTAATAAGCAAGTCGACAGCCGCGATTCGCCGGTCGGCTTATTGCGGGTCAGTCACTGCCCAAGCACCCGGGCTGACGAAGGTCGCAGGAGAGACGGGCTGAGTGAGAGCCCCGCCCGATGCCACGTCGTCCACGCCCAGCTGAATCGTAACCGCGCCAGTACTTGGATCAACCACCTCGCTGTAGGGAAAGAGAAAAGCCCCACTCTGGTCAAACTGAGCCAAAGCACCGTCCGACACGTTGCTGAAAGGGGACCCGCTAACCGCGCTGAGCGTGCCGTTCGACAGCGCGTAGCCTTCGATCGGATTGTAGCCAGTGTCGTCCGAATTGATGCTGAAGGAGTAGACGAGATTGCCGCTGGTATTGGGCTGGACCGCAATACTATAGGGCGAGTACGTCGTAGAGACCGCTTGCACTTGCGTGATCGCTCCTGCGCTCCCACCCGATTGCGTGATGCTGAACAGGTAAATGTGGTAATCCCCAACGTTACTGCTCGTTGTGCCGATCAAATAGTTGCCTGTGGGATCTCCTTGGACCTGCAACATAGGATAGGAAAACGGACTGCCAAGGACTGGGGTGAGCGTACCAGCGCTACCGATAGAATAAGCCGCGATCTGGGAGCCGTTCGTGTCTGTCGTGACATACAAATATTTCCCCTGCCCATCGGTGGCCATGTTCCCGGGAAAAAACGGAACGGAGAACGGAGATCCGCTCACTGTCGTCAACACGCCTCCGGCCCCAATTGTGTATACGTAGATCCCTTCCACACTCACGTCATCCACAAATAGCAGGGTGCCTTTGGGATTCACGATCATGTCCTGAAGACCTTGGTTACTGCCGATACCGATCAAATAAGGCGCGCTGAACGGACTGCCACTGATCGCCGTCAAACCTCCGCCCGACCCTATCGTCCAGCCATAGATCTGGCCCGTTCCTATGAACGCTGTGTACAAAAACTGTTTCTGGGCAACGACCATGCCGTAGCCCAGCTCGTTGGTTGGAATGATCGGCGCCGTGTAACTGGACGTGGCTTGAAAAGTCCCACCCGACGTGCCCCCCGTACTCAACGTATAGCCATCGATCGTGCCCCCCTCGTCAACGGCAAAGGCAAAAGCGGAGGTGGCGCTGTTCCCGCCGGTTCCGGTGCCCAGTCCGCTGCCCGTAGCCGTGCAGGTCGAATTGCCAAACGTAGCGCCGGAACCGCAATTATAGTGATCGCAGCTAGCCAGCCCCATCATTGCCAGCGCCGCCGTCAGCATCAAAACCGCTCGAACTCGCATCGTCATGAACTGCCTCCGCCTGAGCTTCACTTCTCGTTGACGTTGTCGGCAACGTCGCAAATCTGGATTCTGATTGAACTCCTGGAACCGGCCGCTTTGCGAGGCCCGCCATCTGCAGCGGCCCTGAGAAAACTCTCACCTGTCGGCGATATTAGGGGGTAGGTAACGCGACGGCAAGGTTACGAATGTCACTGGCTGAGAGGACAGTACCTAGTACCCAGTAACCAGTAACCGAGTCGCCAGACTGCGGGGGAGCTTGACGCTAGGTACTAGGTACTAGCTACCCGTTACTACTACTACTTGTTCCCGCTGTTGGGATTAAAGTGCATGTCGAAGGAATAGAACGGCAGGTTCACGGTTACTGAATAGTCCGCGGCAATGTAAAGAGCCGACATGCCGGGTGTATTGATGCGCTGCACCGTCACCTGCTTGGGCTCGATCGGCAGGTTCTGCTCTTTGACCTTCCGCATCACGTCGTTGCGGACGTCATCTTCGGTCTTTTGAAAGTTGCCGCTATCCATCAGGGAGACGTTTCTAAGATCGTCCTGAAAACTATAGTTGGCCATCATGGGCGGGGCCACTGCAAAGCAGCCCAGCACCACGAATAGAATCGCGAGAAATCCAACCAGCGCTTTAATGGTTCCCATAGGCTCGAAAAGTGCGCCGCCCGCCAGCGGCCTATCTTTCAAGCCCCGGCTGGCAGCACTCCTTGAAAATATTCAACTACCGTGGCGATCGTAACATCGCGCATTTCCCGAGTCGAGCGTAGAACCACTTCGACAGTACCTTCGGTAACTTTCTTTCCGACCGTGATTCTAAAGGGGATACCGACCAAATCGGCGTCCTTGAACTTCACTCCCGGCCGTTCGTCGCGGTCGTCGACGATCACATCGTATCCGGCAGCTTCCAGTCGCGTTCCAATCTCGACCGCGGCGCTGAGCAGACTCTCATCCTTCACATTCGTGGGAGTGACCACGATTTCGAACGGCGCAATCGCTGGCGGCAGCCAGAATCCGTTTTCGTCGTTGCTCTGCTCGACCGCCGCGGTCAGAATGCGCTCGATCCCAATGCCATAGCAGCCCATAATCGGCATCACTTCCTTGCCGTTCTTATCGAGCACGCGCGCGCCCATCGATTCCGAATAGCGGTACCCGAGTTTAAAGATGTGGCCGACTTCAACGGCCGTATCAATGCGCAGCACATTGCCGCAATTCGGACAACCTTCACCCGCTGTAACCGAGCGCAGATCCACGTACACCGTAGGATGAAAGTCTTTCCCCGGCGTCAGATTCTTCAAGTGGTAGTCCTCTTTATTCGCTCCTGCAATCAGGTTCGTGCGGCCTTCAAGAGCCTTGTCGACTAAGAGAACCGGAAGCGTCGCATCTTTCTTCAGGTCCTTTGCCCATTCAATCCCCACCGGTCCCAGATATCCTGCCGGAGATTTGAACAGCGCCTTGATCTCGCCTTCTTCCATGGGCCGCGATGCGACTCCCACCGCCGCATTGAGCTTCGCTTCATTCAGTTGGTGATCGCCGCGCATCAGCACGATAATCGCCCGCGACCGGGTCTTGCCGGTCTTCTCATTTTTCTTATCTTTATTAGCGTCTGACACCGGCTCGTCGGCCATCAGAGCCAGCGTCTTGATTTTGTTCTTTGGCGACACTCCCAGAAAACGCGCCACGTCCTCAATCGTCTTCTGTCCCGGAGTGTGCACCTCGAGCGGCGTGCCATCGCCTTCGGGTTTCAAGTCCTCCACCGCTTCCAGCCTCGAAGTAGCTTTCTCCATGTTCGCCGCGTAATTGCAGCCATCGCAACTCACGATCTGATCTTCACCCGCTGGCGTGCGGACCATGAACTCGTGCGACTCTTTCCCGCCCATCGCGCCCGAATCCGCCTCGACCACCATGTATTTCAATCCGCAGCGGTCAAAGATCCGGCAGTACGCGTCGTAATGCTTCTTGTAAGAAACATCGAGGCCAGCCGCGTCTATGTCGAACGAATACGAGTCTTTCATGATGAACTGCCGCACCCGCAGCAGCCCGGACCTCGGACGCGGCTCGTCGCGAAACTTGGGAGCGATCTGGTACCAGATCTGCGGCAACTGCTTGTAGCTGCGCAGCTCCTTGCGCGCGATGTCGGTCATCACTTCTTCTTCGGTCATCCCGAGCGCGAGGTCGGCGCCTTTGCGGTCTTTCAGGCGAAACAGGTTATCGCCCATCAGAGCCCAGCGCCCGCTGACCTCCCAAATCTCGCGCGGATGCAGCGCCGGCAGAAAAAACTCCTGCCCAATCTTGTCCATCTCCTCACGCACGATGCCCATGATCTTGTTGAACGACCGGTTGCCCAGAAAAAGATACGAGTAAATGCCCGCCGCCAACTGCCGAATGTAGCCCGCCCGCACCAAAAACTTGTGGCTGGCGACTTCCGCGTCGGCGGGAGCCTCGCGCAGGGTGGGGATGAAGAGTTCTGACCATCTGTGCATAGATTTGAGTACCGAGTACCTAGTTGCGAGTACCGAGTGAAGGATCCCCACTGATCTCTTAGTAGAATTAATTATTGTAGCAGCGTGTTTCTATGAACGCCTTCTAGCGCCTGCTAGAATGATTGCAAATCTTATGGCCAAAGCTCGATACCATTACAACATCATGCTCCGGCCCGAACCTGAAGGCGGATTTACCGCCGTCGTGTCCGCATTGCCGGGCTGTGTCACGTACGGCCGCACATTGGAAGAAGCGAAAGATATGGCGAAGGACGCGATCACCGGCTACGTCGAGAGCCTGAAGAAGCACGAGGAGCTGGTTCCCGCCTCGTCATAGCTTGGTACTAGGTACTAGGTACTCGGTACTCGGTACTAACTAGGAAGTCAGCTGCCTTAGAATCTCTTTCCCCAGCTTCTGTGTTTCTCCGAAAAACTTCTGATACTCGAGGAACAGCCGGTTCAGCTCCAGCGACTTGTCGGCCGAGAGATGTTTGCGCAGCAACATGTCGCGCACATGCACCGGGTTCGGCAGGGTCGCGTCCTCCGTCAATTCTTCCAGCGCGGTAGTTGGGTCGTAGTGGTACATATAACCATTGTAGCGCCGCTTTGTACCGCTGCCGTCTCGGCGGCTGTCGGGAGGGCGTCCCGCCCTCCCTGCCGGCGTCTGCAAAAATAGCCGCCCCGCAGCTATACCAGTTCCGTGCTCCACAAATCGTGCAGGTGGACGATTCCTTCGAGCCGCTGATCGTAATCGACCACCATCAACGAAGTGATCTTCTTCTCTTCCATCAGCGCCAATGCCGTGGCCGCAAACTCCGCAGCCCCAATCGTCTTCGGATTCTTCGTCATGCACTCCCCGGCCGTCAGATCGAGCACGTCTTTCCCCCGCTTCTCCAGCAGCCGCCGCAAATCTCCGTCGCTGATAACACCCACCAACGTCTTGCCCTCTAACACCGCCGTCACGCCCAGTTTCTTGCGCGACATTTCATAAATTACGTCCGGCATCTTGGTCTGGGGCGTCACCCGCGGCAGCGCATCGCCCGTGTGCATAAGCGATTCCACCCGCGCCAGCCGCTTCCCCAGCTTTCCGCCCGGATGAAGATTGGCAAAATCCTCTTCCCTGAATCCACGCTTCTCGCTGAGCGTAACCGCTAGCGCATCGCCCAGGGCGAGCATCGTGGTCGTCGATGCCGTAGGCGCCAGCCCCAGCGAGCAAGCCTCCTGCGCAATCGAACAATCCAGAGCAACATCAGCCGCCGCGGCAAGGGTGGATGCGCTTGTAGGCAATGCATGTGTGGAGCGGGCACTCTTGCCCGCTGCCTTTGACTTTTTTCCCCGCACCGGTGCTGCTGCCCCCCACACCTCATCCCCAGTCATCGCAATCAACGGCACCTGCAGCCGCTTGATCGTCGCCAACAACGCCAGGATCTCTTCCGTTTCCCCTGACGCCGAAAGCGCCACCACCACGTCTCCACGCACCACCATCCCCAAATCTCCGTGCAGCGCCTCTACCGGGTGCAGATACAACGCCGGAGTCCCCGTCGAACTCAGCGTCGCCGCAATCTTGCGCGCAATCAGCCCGCTCTTCCCCATCCCCGTGACCACCACGCGCCCGGCACACGAAAACATCAAGTCGACGGCGCGCTGAAACGCCGGCGCCATCGGCCCGGCAATGCGATCCGCCAGCGCGCGCAGCGCCTCGGCCTCAATGCGCACCACGTTTTCGCCAATATTCTTCATGGAAACGCGATCCCTGGGATCGATTTAGTAATTTAGCAATTTGGTAATTTGGTAATTTGAAAAAATCAAGTCCACCCCGGCTCCGCAGGTCTTCAAATTACCAAATTACAAAATTACTCAATTACCAAATCCCCTAGAAGTGATCTTCGCTACCCAGCAGCGTCACCGGCTTCTGCCCCAGCACGGCCAGCCCCTTGGCCTGGATCGCCCGGTCCCACGGCCCCGCCTGCCAGTTGTCCCGCTGCTTTTCCGCGCGCTGCCACGGGGGCAACGTCAGCATCAGATTCTTCCCCATCGAGTACAGATAAGGCTCATACAGCGAGCGCAACTTGTTCAGCTTCTGCCGCGCGTCCTCCCCGGTTCGCAGTTTTAATCCTGCGACCGCCAGCGCATCTCGCAGTGCGTCAAAACCGGTGTCGGTCAAGCGTTCCTCCGCCTGCGCATCGTAGTGAGCGTTCACCACCTGCGCCAGATCCACGGCCGCATGCCGCGCCATGGCGAACGTCAGCTTGGCCTGCGCGGGATGAATACCTTCAATGCCGGTGAGCAGCAGTGAAGTCACGTCCAGCATGGTCATCAGCGCTCCCAGCCATGACTGGTTGCTATGCTGCGAACGAAAAAAACTCAACGCCGGATAAGAAATGTGGCTCTCCAGCAATTCCGCGGACCAGCGCTCCCAGTCGCGCAGACAGCCATCGAGGACCAATTGGTCGATGGCCGGATTCTCCGCCGTCCCCGCCAGCCGCACCAGCAGCTCGGTCGCCGTCGGCGGCGATCCAGCGCGCGCGTCGAGCATGGAAATCTGAATCTCGCGCCGCGAAAACGAGCCGTACACCACCGGCAAATACCCAATTACCACGCCCAGAAACGCGAAGCCCATGCCCGCTTCCAGCACCGAAAGCGCACGCGCCCCGCCCGAGGTCGGCACGATGTCGCCATATCCCAGAGTGAAAAACGTCTCCCCGCTGTGGTAGATGATCCGGCCAAAGGTGGTCGGTTCGTTGCCCAGTTGTTCGTGCCCGCCGATGCCGTATTGCAAGAGCGCAAATCCAAAGATCAGCCCTGCCGCCCAAAATGCCAGCAACATAATCAGCGACAGCGGCCCGTAGTATCCCAGAAAGCTTTGCTGCCGCGAGGGCGTCCGGATGCGCCCGGCCATCTTCTTCCAGGGAATCCACGTGCGCCGTAGGAACACCGCCGTCAGCTTGAAGTGCCGCGTGACCCGCCGCGGCAGCACGACCGTCTCAAACGCATCCTGAAGCACAATGCAGATGATGACAATGCCGAAGATCAACGCGGGAACGCTGCCGTGATTCATGCCGGATTCTCAGCTTGCCGGATTCTTAGCTTGCATGGATTCTTTGCTTGCAGGATTCTAAGCTGCATGGATGCGGAAGGAAGGGTAACAGATTCGGGCGCCGGTTTCCGGCTCTCGGCTTCCGGCCTCTGCACCCATGCGGATTTTCTGGCAGAAATAGACAACACCGTCGAGCGAACTGGCAACGCTGGACAGTAAACTTTACCCTGTGGCCCCTCCCCTCGCGCCTCGGATGGGATCCCCAAGTGCCTGTTACCGGACGAGTTCGCGTCGGCCAACGATTTGGCGGCAGAATTGCTTCCCTACATTACGTTCTTTCTTTGCCTTTATCAGGCGGCCCGGAGGTACCGCCTGTTGACACCACTTCGTGAAAAATGGCGGAGCGAGATCCATTACTCGGAGGTGACACTATTGCGAGGCGAAATCAAAGAACGTTGGATAGAATTATGCGAGCGGGCGGTTGTTGAGCGAGACCCAGACAGGCTTCTAGCCACGATCCAGGAGCTTCTCCAGGTATTGGAGGACCGCGAAAAACGGCGGCGCAGCCCGGCAGGGTTACGAATGCCACCCGGAGAAAAATCTCCCCGGCTAAATTCTCCTCTAGCTTAGTTAGCGCGCCTGTTCGGATGGTTTCCCTCACCGTTTCTCTTGGCCTTGACTGTTGGGCGGTGAGGTGTGGTTTTGGGAGCGCCGTTCCACGAGGAATGGATAAGCGCCAAAACGTTTGCGCAGGCGCTCAATGTGCTGGTGCAACGCGTCCCGAAGTTCGACGAGTATGCGCCCGTCCTCATCGTCACCTCTTGAGGCAAGAAGTTCAGAGCACAGTCTGCGAATCCTATCTTCAATTCGAGGCAATTGCGCGCCTGTACCGAGGGTCCAGTGGCGCACCCTTAACCTAACCAGTCGCTCCCTGTTTGCACAATACGGAACTACCTCTATGTTCCTGGAAAAAAATATAAAAATCTTTCTCGCAGCCGCTTTACCCTACGGAGTTCACTGTATCCCGCATGGCACAGACTTCTGGCAGAATTCGCAAGTGCCACCGCACACTGAAATCCGGATTCGAACCCTTTGCGCCGACGCCATTGCCGCCAAGGACGAATCTGAGGTTGAGAGAATCATTGTCGAACTACGCGCCGCGCTTACCCAGCACATCCGGGAAGCCAAGGCTTCTCTAGAGGCACAGGCCGCCGCAATCGCGGCGATCGGAGGACCTTCCCAGCTAGGCCCCACTGAAGAATCTTAAATCCCCCAAGAGTTCTGAGCTTGACAACAATCGGCAGTGCTTACTGCGGCTTGGGTTGTGCAGCGGGTGCCTGCGGCGCGGTCGTGGTTGCCGGCTTCTTCACCACCGGCTTCTTTGCCGCCGGTTTCTTCGCCACCGGCTTCTTCTTCACCGCGGGCTTTTTCGGGGGCTCGTTATCGTCCACCACAATTTTTTTCGGAGGCGCGGCCGGAATCGCCGCCTGGGCCGTCTTCAGATCCGTTCGCAGGTGGACGATCTCCTGCTCCTTCGACGCGGCCAGATTCTCCAACCGCTCCGCCAGGGCCTTCAAGCTTTTATCGAAAGCATCCACATCGTTCGAAAGGGACTGGTAATCGTCCTTCGATCCGAACGCGCCAGTCGATTCGGCCACACTGGCAAGCACATAGCCGAGGGTATCGAGATTGCGATACAGCCGGAAGGTTGCGGTCAGGTCTCCCGGCGCATTGCGCAATTTCCCAATAAGCTCCGGCATCGCCTTCTGCAAGTTGTGTTGGATGGAATCCGAGTCGGCGAGCGCCCGCTTCTTGGTCCCGCCGTCCGTCTTCCATTTTTCTATGCGCAGCTTCGCAAGATCGTCCTGCGTGGCCTTGGATGTGGCCTCCAGTTGCGTGAGCAGATCGTTCAGTTGTGACACCGAAGCATAAGAAACCGCGCTTCCCTGTGGCGGCGGCGCTGCCGAGGCCAAACTGCCCTGCACCGAATATTGCGGATTGGTATTCGCAGGGGCCCCAACCGTAGCGGACTGGCCAAACAACGTCCCAGCCCATACCCACAAAGACAACGTAAAGGAAAGCGAATAGAACAGGTTGAGTTTGGGATGGTTCATTTTTTGTAGACGGTGGCGTGCTACGCGCAACAGGATATCGACAAGCCGAGCATACTACAAGCTCCCGCATTCTTTGGTAGTGGGTCAGTTTGAATTTCTTTCGGCGGCGCCATCCTGAGCGGAGACGCTTTTCAGGCGGAGCGAGGAGCCTGCCCTGAGCGGCATCGCGAAGGGATCTCCCGCGCCCCAGTTTGTCTATCGATGGCAGATCCAGATGTGATCCATGTCATTGACAAGTCGCCAGCACTGGCGCACCATTCACGCGTCCGCCTTTCGAGAAGGCAGTCCGCACTGGGACTGCAACACCAATCAGGGGCGACCCCGAACCCTCCCGGCCCGAAACTGCTTCGCCCTGATCTTAAGTCAAGAAAGAGGAAATCGATTATGAAGAACCCACTGCAACCCCGGAGGAATTGGCTTTCAAGGATGCATCTGCCATCGGCCCGCGCCGCGCTGGCGTTAGCGGCCGTGCTGGTGACGGCGGTCGCTACGACCCCAGTCGCGCAAGCGCAGACTTTTAAGGTACTGCACAGCTTTGACGGCGTGGACGGCACAGGCCCCTCCCAGGCGCCGCTGGTCCAGGCCACCAATGGGGACCTCTACGGGACAACGGGCGGGCTCGGCGGCCACGAGGGCCGCGGGCATGGCACGGCCTTCAAAATCACTCCCAGCGGTACGCTGACGATGTTGCACATCTTCTTCACCCCCGCGGACGGCGTAGGCCCCGTGGGGCTGGTCCAGCACACCAACGGGCACTTCTACGGGATGACCTCCGAAGGCGGCACCAGCATTGGAAATGGTCAGTGTCTCGATATCAACAATAACGATATAGGCTGTGGAGTTGTATTCGACTTTACGCCCTCGGGCAAGCTGACGACCCTTTGGAACTTCTGCCTCGATCCCTATGACGGGTGCCCGGATGGCGCCATCCCACTAGCGGGACTGGTCCAAGCTACCAATGGGAACCTCTACGGGACAACGCAAAATTTCGGGGGCCTTCTGGATGGCACGCTCTTCATAATCACTCCCAGCGGCGCGCTGACGCCGCTTTACGACTTCTGGTACCCATGGGGCGCCGCCCCGAAAGGGGCATTGGTCCAAGCCACCAATGGGGACCTCTACGGGACAACGTCCTATGGCGGGCAGGGCCAAAACTTGAATGGCACCGTCTTCAAGATCACTCTCAGCGGCAAGCAGACGACCCTTCACAACTTCTGCTGGAATCCTGGGTGCCTGGATGGCAACCAACCGGATGCGCCAGTGGTCCAACCTACCAATGGGGATCTCTACGGGACAACAGCCGGGGGCGGTGTCAACGGCGGTGGCACGATCTTCAAAATGACTCTCAGCGGGAAGCTGAGGAGGATTTACAGCTTTTGCTCGCAAAGCAATTGCACGGACGGCTCGGACCCCCAGGCGGGGCTGGTCCAGGTCACCGATGGGAACCTCTACGGGACAACAGGCGGGGGCGGTGCCAACGGCGGTGGCACGATCTACAAAATCACCCCGACTGGCGCGCTGACCACGCTTTACAGCTTCTGTTCGCTAGCCAATTGCGCGGATGGCACAAACCCCGCGGCGCTGGTCCAGGACACCAATGGGAACCTCTACGGGACAACGGGCGGGGGCGGGGCCAACGGCGATGGCACGGTCTTCAGCCTGTCTGTGGGTCTCGGCCCGTTTGTCGAAACGCGGCTGACCTCCGGCAAGGTGGGAGCTGCCGTCACGATTCTGGGAACCAAACTGACCGGCGCGACCAGCGTCAAATTTAACGGCAAGACGGCTGTCTTCAAAGTAGCTTCAAGTTCTGAAATCACGACTACCGTACCCGAGGGCGCAACCACCGGCAAGGTCGAGGTAAAAACACCCTTCGGCACGCTGATCAGCAACGTGGACTTCCGCGTGACCAAGTAACACTTTGAGCGTTCGGAAAGAATACAGGTTTTTCGCCTTCGCCCTGAGGCAAACGAAGGTCAGTGCGGAGCCGGTCAGATACAGATTTATCCTTTGGAGGCCAGTGATGAAACACATTCGTATCTTGGCATTGATTTTTTGTGCGTGCTTTGTGTCCGTGGCATGGGGTCAAAAAAACGGTTGGAGCGAGTTCCACAGGCCCGACATGACGCGCTTTAACCCGTATGAGAAGGTGCTGAACGTCAACAATGTTGGGAACCTTCAGCTGAAGTGGAGCTACGGCATCGACGTTTATGGGTGTTCCTCAACCGCCGTCGCGAATGGAGTGGTTTACGTCGGCTTTGGCAACGGCCGAATGGATGCGCTCAAAGCCAGCAACGGCCACAAGCTGTGGAGCTACCAGACCGGCGGGAGCGTGTACTCCTTTCCTGCGGTGGCGAATGGGGCGGTGTATTTCGGCTCACGCGACGGTAATGTCTACGCCCTGCGGACTAGCACCGGCCACAAGCTGTGGAGCTACACGACCGGCGGCCCAATATACTTTTCCGCGCCAACCGTGGCGAATGGGGTAGTTTACATAGGCTCGGGGGACAACAACGTATACGCGCTGAACGCCAGCACCGGCGCCAAGCTGTGGAGCTACACCACCGGCAACCAGGTGAACTCTTCGCCTGCAGTAGTGGACGGAGTGGTGTATGTCGGCTCGGTCGACAACAGCGCGTACGCGCTGGACGCCAGCACCGGCGCTCTGTTGTGGAGTTTCGCGACCGGCGGCGGCGTGACTTCGTCGCCCGCCGTGGCGAACGGAGTGGTTTATATCGGCTCGGACGACAACAACCTGTACGCGTTGGACGCCAGCACCGGCGTCTCGCTCTGGAGCTACACCACTGGCGGCGGCGTAAGTTCCTCGCCCGCCGTGGCCAATGGGGTGGTTTATTTCGGCGCGGACGACAACAACGCGTACGCGCTGAACGCCATTACCGGTGCCCTGCTCTGGAGCTACGCTCTCGGCGACAATTCGGACTCGGGGCTGGCCGTGGCCAATGGCGTGGTTTATGTCACCGCGAACACCGGCAACACGTCCGCGCTGAACGCCAGCACTGGTGCCCTGCTGTGGAGCTATCAAACCAGACTGCCCGAATCGCCCGCCGTGGTGAACGGAGTGGTTTATGTCGGCGACAACGGCGGCTTCGACGAAGACCGGGCCAGCGTGTACGCCTTCAGCCTGAAGTAGGACCGGGGGGCAACGTGACTGGGAGAGAAACCGGGGCCGCTGCGAAGCATTCCTCGGTCAAACAAATTTATCTTCAGGAGGCTAGTAATGAAACACATTCGTACCTTGGTTTTGCTTCTCTGTGCGTGCTTCGTGTCCGTGGCATGGAGTCAGGAAAACGGTTGGAGCGAGTTCACCGGCCCGACATGACGCGCTCTAACCCATATGAGACTGTGCTCAACGTCAACAATGTTGGGAACCTCGGCGTGCAGTGGAGCTTCAACACGGGCGCCAGCATATCCTCCTCGCCCGCGGTGGCGGATGGTGTGGTCTATATCGGCTCTGACGACGACAACGTGTACGCGCTAAACGCCAGCACCGGCGCCCTGCTGTGGAGCTATACCACCGGCGGCAGCGTGGAGAGGTCGCCCGCAGTGGCGGATGGCGTGGTATATGTCGGCTCGAATGACGGCAAACTGTACGCGCTAGACGCCGGCACCGGTGCCAAGCTGTGGAGCTACCACCCCGCTGATTGTGCGCCCACCGTGGCGCATGGGACGGTCTATTGCAGCGGGAACCTTCCGGGCGGAGGGCCCAACCACAACGTGTGGGCCCTAAACGCCAAGACCGGCGCCCGGTTCTGGAAATACACCGCCGGCGGTGTCGTGAATACCCCGCCGGCCGCGGCGCATGGGTTGGTGTATGTCGGCTCGTTCGACGGTAAGGTGTACGCCTTGAACGCCAAAACCGGTCGGAAGCTATGGGCTTACTCCACTGGCAGCAATATCGTGGAATCCGCGCCCGCCGTGGCGAACGGGGTGGTGTATGTCGGCGGGGAACAGGGCTCCGATACGCTGTACGCGCTGAACGCCACCACCGGCGCCCTGCTGTGGAGCTACACTACTGGCAATTTAGTAGTTTCCGGGCCCGCCGTGGCGAATGGAGTGGTGTATGTTCTCTCTTGGGACGACAACGAGTACGCGCTGAATGCCAGCACCGGCGCCCTGCTGTGGGCCACCAACATCGGCAACGGCAGCGAGTTTCAGGACTCCTCCACCGCCGTGGCGAATGGAGTGGTTTACGTCGGCTCGACCGACAATAACGTGTATGCGCTGAACGCCAGTACCGGCGACGTGCTGTGGAGTTACACCACCGGCGGCTGGGTGACTTCCTCGCCCGCCGTGGTGAACGGTGTAGTTTACGTCAGCTCGTACGACGGCAACATTTACGCCTTCGGCCTGAAGTAGTGACGTGATTCAAAGTAAGCCGGGGCGGCTCCGAACCGCCCCAGCCTGAAACCGCTTCGCCCTGACTTCACCTCAAGATGTCCCTACCGACCGCAGCCCCGGTAGACATGGAGTTGCCCGCCTGCTCCCAATCACGATGGCAATAGCAACGTTACGCCCACGATCAACCTTGAATCATTGCGCCCCGGCAGAATAGGCTTCCATGGCAAACTTGGACTGTCACGAGGATCCAATGCATACGCGCTCTGCAAATCGCCACGCCTTGGTAGTATGTTCAGTGTTCCTGCTTGGGAGTCTCTGTTTCCCAGGGGAGGTTCCGATGACGTCCCAGCAGAATGCGCAGTCCCAGGAGCAAGCAACGCGCACAGCCATTGACAGCTTCAACGGCGCGTTCAACCGGCACGACGCCGACAGCTTGGCAGCGTTCTTGACCGATGACACGGTGTTCGAGGATACCTCGCCCGCTCCCGACGGCCGGCGCATCGAGGGCAAGGCCGCCGTAGTTGAATTCTGGCGCGCATGGTTCGCCCGCAATCCCGACGCCAGCTTCGACGACGAGGAAGTGATTGTAAGCGGCAACCGCGCCACCGTGCTCTGGGTCTACAGCAAGATGCGCAACGGTCAGCCCTGGCACCTGCGCGGCGTTGACGTTTTTACCGTAAAAGATGGCAAAGTAGCCGCAAAACTCGCCTACGTAAAGGGCTGACAATTAAAGTCCCAAACCATTTCGCGATCGCGTCGTCTAAAGTTCGGAGTTTCGGAGGATATTCATGCGTTCATCTTTCCCTCGCCGCAGCGCAGCAAAGCTCGCCGGACCAATGATCACTCTATGCATTGCCCTAACCGCAACCGTTCATGCGCAGAATTCACCCGGCCCGCAGCCTGTGCCGCTTCCTCCGCCCATCGCCGCGCCGGCTGACACGCCTTATCCCGGCACGATTTTGCTGCTCGTCGACGTTACCAACACTACCGACCGCATTCTGGATGTGCATGAGACCATCCCAATCAAAGGCCGCGACCTCACGCTGCTCTACCCCGAGTGGCTTCCCGGCACACACTCGCCCTCGAACCCAGTCGATGAGCTTGCCGGCCTCGTCATCGCCGCCAACGGCAAACCCATCCCCTGGACGCGCGACCGCGTGAACATGTACGCCTTCCACGTTGAGGCCCCGAAGGATGCAACCACCCTGGATTTAAACTTCCAATACTTGGCTCAGCAGGATCCAAGACGCAGCCGCATTTCCTCGAAGTTCGCCGACGTTACCTGGAACAGCACGCTTCTCTATCCCGCCGGACATTTCTCCCGCGACATCAAATTCGATACTTCGATCCGTTTGCCCGAGGGATGGAAATTCGCCTGCTCCCTCGATGTGAAATCGCAGAACGGCGACCTGGTTCAGTTCAAAGAAACCACGCTGAATACGCTGGTCGACTCGCCGCTCTACGCCGGCGTCAACTTCAAACGCTTAGACTTGTCCACCGGGCCCGACAACCCGGTGTATCTCGATGTCTTCGCCGACAAACCTGCCGATCTCGAGATCACTCCCGAAGAACTGCAATATCACAAGAACCTGGCGATCGAGGCCCAGAAGCTCTTCAATTCGCATCACTACGATCACTATGATTTTCTCTTTTCCGTCAGCGATACAGTCGGCGGCAAAGGCCTGGAGCATCACCAATCGAGTGAGGACGGTTCTCGCGCCAATTACTTTACCGACTGGGCCGCGAACGTTGGCAGCCGCGCTCTGCTGCCCCATGAATACACTCATTCCTGGAACGGCAAATTCCGCCGCCCGGCTGACTTGTGGACGCCCAACTTCAACGTTCCCATGCGCAACGACCTGCTCTGGGTGTACGAGGGCTTGACCGACTATTACGGCAACGTCCTGACGGCGCGCTCCGGCATGCGCACTCCCGAGCAGGCCCGCGATGTATGGGCGCAAATCGCCGCCAACTTCGAAATCAGCCCGGGACGCACCTGGCGCTCTTTAGTAGACACAACCAACGAGCCCATCGTTTCTTCTCACGGAGCCATGCAGCAGGCGTGGCCAAGCTGGCAGCGTTCCTACGACTACTATCCCGAGTCAGACCTCATCTGGCTCGATGCCGACACCAAGATCCGCGAACTGAGTGACGGCAAGAAGTCTCTGGACGATTTCGCCAAGCTCTTTTTCGGCATCAACAATGGCAGCTACGTCACCGTTGGCTATGCGCTTGACGACATCGTGAAAGCCTTGAACACCGTGCAGCCCTACGATTGGGCAGGATTCCTCCGCACCCGCGTATACGAGGTCGCCCCAAATGTTCCCGAGGACGGCTTTACTCGCGGCGGCTATCGCCTCGTCTACAACGATAGCGAACCCGAGTGGTGGAAGAAGGCAGAGATGGTTCGCGGAGTGAGCTACGCTACCTCGCTGGGCTTTTCCATAAGGTCAGAGATGGGCGGCGGCGGTGGCGGTGGCCCCGAGTCGCATGGCGGCATCGGTCAGGTTTGGTGGGACAGTCTGGCATTCAAGGCCGGCATCACTCCCGACATGCAACTGCAAGCCGTCAACGATCAGAAGTACACTCCCGCGGCCCTGCGCGAGGCTATCCTCGCCGCAGAGAAAACTTCGGCGCCAATCAAGCTCCTGCTTAAGCGCGGCGACGAATTTGTCACCGTCTCTCTGGACTACCACGGCGGAATGCGCTACCCGCACTTGGAGAGGGTCGAGGCCACGCCCGATCGGCTGGATGCAATACTCGCGCCCGCGAAATAGGAGGCTTCGCGAAATTCTGTCTGATTGTCATCCTGAGAGAGCGCGCTCTTTGCGCGAACGAAGAGCCTGTCCCGAGCTTGCCGAGGGAATCTGGGCGAGCCGCGCGAATCCACGGAGCCTGCCCTGAGAGAGCGCCAGCGACCGAAGGGCGCGTCTGGCTCGCTTCCTTATCGGACCGCACCTGCGATTCTCAGGAAAGCATGCGCACTCCCCGCCGCCGCAGATTTCCCGCGGGCTTCGCCGGTTGCAGCGAGAACGCCGTGGTCCCGCGCATCACGTTCTGGAACGCCATCTGAAACTGTTGCATCTCATCATGCGTGCCGACTGTGATGCGGACCCAACTCGGCATGACCGGCCAGATGCGTCCTATAAAAACTTTCTGCTGGGCCATGGCGTCGATCACTTCTTTGCCCGAACGCTTCGTATCGAGCAGGAAGCAGTTCGATTCCGATGGCGTGTAGGAGTAGCCATTGCGGTCCAGCCACTGAAAAGTTTCCCGCCGGATATTCGCATTGATGCGCTTGCGTTCGGGGACCAGGCCGGTGTCCTTTAGGCTGGCGGAGGCAGCCGTGATCGCGGTAATGGGCAGCGCGTTCCATCCGGCGCGGTTGACGATTTTGTCCAGCAGATCCGGCCGGGCGATGGCGAATCCGCAGCGCAGCCCCGCCATTCCGTAAGCTTTCGAGAAGGTTCGCAGCACCACCACATCTTTGCCCGCCTTAACGAACTCCAGCGCCGATGGCGCATCGCAAAAATGGATATACGCCTCATCGACCATCACAATCGAGCCCTTGGGTTTGTTTTCGACAAGGTATTCGATGTCGGAATGCGGCGTGAGCGTGCCCGTAGGATTATTCGGATTGCAAATGTAGAACATGCCCGCGTCGGGCGCAGCCGCGATCATGGCCTTCACGTCGTGAGCGTAAGTCTTGGTGAGCGGAACTTTCACCACCCGAGCCTCGACAGCATTGGCTGAATGCATGCCGGCTTCGTAACCGGGATCGGCAGTGACGTAGCTTCTCTGCGGCGAAGTGAAGGCCACGACCGTGAAAGTCAGCCCAGGGCTCGAGCCGGGAAAGATGTGGACGTGCTCGGGGCTAAGGCCTTCCGTCGCGGCGAAACTGTGCCTGAGGTCGTCAGTGAGATCGAACAGGTAGCGTCCACCGAGTGGGATGATCGCGGCAATGGCATCGCGCGCCGCTTGGCTGGGTCCCAGCGGATTCTCGTTGGAATCGATCATGATCGCATCTTTCGGCGCCGGTTTTCGCGCCGCCGCAGCGAGCATGGGCTCGGTAACAATCTGAAAAGCCGCGGCGGCAGCCGAGAGCTGCAGAAACGCGCGCCGCGAGAAAGCTGAGAAACTCTTCGACCGCATGTCAAGCCTCCGGTTCGTCCAGTCTATCCATTGCTTGTGTGGAGCATTGCTTGTGTGGAGCATTGCTTGTGTGGAGCGGGCACTCCTGCCCGCTGCCTTTGACTTTGCTCTTGCCTTTGACTTTAGCTCTTGCTTTTGACTTTCGTCCTTGATTTTCCCTACTGCGGCAACGGCTCCCGCGCAGTCGCATAATAGCCCGCACGCGACTGGATTTTATAACTCTGTTTGGTTTTGATTTCCAGTTTGCGGTAAGTTCCGTCGAGCTTGGCATTGGTAGAGGTGTAGCCCAAATTGTACTGGCTGCGGAGTTCGGCGGCGATCTGGTCGAAGGCTTCCCGCAGCTTGTCGAATTTATTGCCCACGTTGATGACTCTGCCTCCGGTGGCCTCGGTGAGCTTGCGCATTTCGCTCTCGCCGGAGTAGCCGCCCATTCCGAACGATCCGTAGAATCCGCGATCGGCGCAAAGCAGAACATAAACGATGGCATCCGCTTTCTGCGCCGCTTCGATCGCGTCTTTGATCTTGAGCTGGCTGCCTTCGTCCTCGCCGTCGGTGAGCAGAATCATGGCCTTGCGCCCAACTTCCTTGGCCAGCATGTCGTGAGCGGAGAGATACACGGCATCGTAGAGCACAGTTCCCGCCCCCGCTCCGGGCGCGGTGGGAACCGGACCGCCCGCGCCGGGCAATGGTTGGACGAAGCCGGCGTTGATTTTCACCTTGTTCAGCGCCGCCTGCAATCGATGGACGTCACGCGTGTAGTCTTGTATCAGTTCCGCATCGATCCCGAAGTCGATGACGTAGGCCTCATCCTTGTCGGTAAGAATCTGGCGCAGAAACGCCCCGCCAACTTCTTTCTCCATGTCGAGCACGTTGCGCTGGCTTCCCGATGAGTCAATCAAAATTCCCAGCGTGAGCGGCAGGTTCGATTCCGCCGCGAAATACTTGATGGTCTGCGGCTTGCCGTCTTCGAGGACGCTAAAGTCACCCTTGGTGAGGTTCGGCACAAGCGCACCGTGCTTGTCTTTTACGTTGAAGAAAATTTCGACCACGTTGACTCTTACCTTGAGTGTCTCTTGCGACTGCTGCTCCTCCGGGGCCTGAGCGTCGGCAGGCTTCTGGGCCGCCGGTGCCTGAGTTTCAGGCTTGGGGATAACGGGAATCTGGGCCGCGGCAAACGGAGCGGTGCACCACGCGAATAGGAATACTAAAATTATGGGTGCACCGGCCATGGCCGGGGAAAACCTTTCGCAAGCGGATAACTTAAACATGCCAGCAATCCCTCTAAAGACTTTGTTAGTCTAATCCTTAGACTTGGATGCACCAAATGGACCGGTTCGGGCATCCCAAGAAAAATAGAAGCTGTATCATAAGGGTCGGGGAACGGACGGTTCTGTGAACATCAACTCGGCAGAAGATAAAAAACGGCGGTGCGCAGGTTGGCTTGCAGCCTCGCTTGTCCTGGCATGCCTGTGCGGCATTGCCCCTACGATCGCAGGACAATCTTCTCCAAGCCAGCCGCCGGCCGATCGGACAAAATCCGATCAGAACCAGGCTACACAAGCTCAGCCTACACAGACTCAGCCCGCACAAACTCAGCCCGCGCAGAGTATCCCCGACGCTCCTTCGGCCGTGCAAAAGCCGGCAGAAACGCCTGAGCCTCCACCGATTCCAAGGCCGGAAGAAAAGCAGCCAGTCGAGCGCGACCCCTGGACGAACCAGCCGATCAACAAGCCGGCAACTCCGCAGCCGGGCACATCAAATAACGGGGGAACGCCTCCGCCGCCGATGCCGCCGGTCAAGACTTTACCGCCAGGAACTCCGGTAAAGCCCAGCGCGCAGGAAGAGCTTCTAACACTCAAAATTAGTCCCACCTTCGTGCAGGTTCCGGTCACCGTGAAAAATAAGGACGGCCGCATGGTCGATGGACTGCTCTCCACCGACTTCACCGTAAAGGAAAACGGCATCCCGCAGAAGCTAACTTTTTTTACTGCCGATCCATTCGCACTCTCCGTCGCCATCGTGCTCGACACCGGCATGTCCGACGCGGATCTCCAAAAGGTCAACCAAAGCTTTTCGGCGCTGGTGGGCGCATTCGCTCCTTACGATGAAGTTGCGCTTTACACCTACAGCAGCACAGTGAGTCAGGTCAGCGACTTTGTGGGCGTAACGCGGAGATTGGCCGCAGTCTTGAGCCAGATCAAGACCGTGCGCGGCGCTAGCAGCCCGCCATTCCTAGGCGGACCCATGGCAGACGGGCCCATCATCAACGGATCTCAGGTGGGAGGTCCGCCCACCGACCCCATCTATACGGCTCCCAAAGAAGCGCATGTGCTGAACGACGCCATTCTGCAGGCGGCGCTGGGCCTCCGCAAACGCGAGCGCGCCCGCCGTAAGATTATTTTCGTGATCAGCGACGGACGCGAATACGGCAGCCAGGCCAGCTACCGCGATGTGAAGAAAGTGCTGCTCTCCAATGAGATTCAGGTCGAGGCCATACAGGTGGGAAGCTTGGCGGTTCCCGTCTACGACAAGCTGGAACGCTTACGCATTCCGCGTCAGGGCTATACCGACATTCTTCCGAAATATGCCTCGGCCACCGGCGGGGCGGAATATCACGAACTCACTCGCAACGCCATCGAAGATACTTACACCCGCGCCATGATCGAGGCGCGCAACCAGTACACGCTGGGATACACGCCGACCCGTCCCAAAGCCCCAACCGCAGTAGCCTACCGCGACATTGAAGTCATCGTTCACCGGGCCGGACTCAAGGTTACCGCCAAGGCTGGTTACTACCCCGTAGTAGCCGCCCGCTAGGATTCCTCCTGTGAGCGCGTTCTTGATTTCCTTGTCATCCTGAGAGCGCGCGCCTTTTGCGCTTCTTTCTTGTCATCCTGAGAGAGCGCGCTCTTTGCGCGAGCGAAGAACCTGTCCCGAGCTTGCCTAGGGAACTTGGGCGAGCCGCGCGACTCGCCCGCGTTTTTTGCGGACGAATAAATAGCGCGCCTGGCTCGCTTCCTTATCTGCATTTGCCAGCCCTACCACCGAACCTGCGCTCGTCTGAGCATGCTAATCTGCACCACTCCCCCAGGGGTCACCTGAGTAACCTGCCCCATAATCCTCGCCTGTGATATAAAAACCGCAAGCCCCATAGGGATATTTTTGGCGTCGGGAAACTCCGCAAGCGTATCTGCGGCCCCCGCGATTGAGGAAAGCCTTGAGTTTCATCAACTTCGCAGCCCGGGAGATTAACTGCAAGATCGTGTACTACGGTGCCGGGTTAGGCGGCAAGACCACCAACCTGCAGATCATCTACCAGAAGACCGCGGAACAGCAGAAGGGCAAAATGATCTCGCTCGCCACCGAAACCGAGCGCACCCTCTTCTTCGATTTTCTGCCCCTTGATCTCGGCAATGTGCGCGGCTTCAAAACCCGAATCCATCTCTACACCGTTCCCGGCCAGGTCTTCTACGATGCCAGCCGCAAGCTGATTCTGCGCGGCGTCGATGGCATCGTCTTCGTCGCCGACTCCCAGGAACAGCGCATGGACGCCAATGTCGAAGCCCTCGACAACCTCATGTCGAATCTCAAAGAACACGGCTACGACTTCAACAAGATTCCCTACGTCCTCCAGCTCAACAAGCGCGACCTGCCCAACATTCTCCCCACAGAAACCTTGAGCAAAGAACTCCGCAGAAAGAACGAAGCCGTGGTCGAAGCCGTAGCCTTCCAAGGCGTAGGCGTCTTCGAAACCCTGAAAGAAATAGCCAAGCAGGTGCTAACCGAACTAAAAGCCGGCGGATAAAGCAAGGCAGTTCTCCGCAGCCGGCATCGTGACCAAAGGCCCAGCGAAGCGCGGCCGCTTCTGCGCAGCCATCACTCCGGCAGACCGACTCGGCGCACCAAGTCTTGAAAGCGAGGATCCGATCGTAAGACTGCCAGCCGACGGTCCTGCTTCAAGAACGGCATTTGACTCTCGCGCTCCCGATAGGACTTTTCCAGCCATCGAAATGCACCGTCGGCGTCGCCCAGGCTGGCAAATAACACCGCCATGTCCCAAGCCGGCAAGTAATGTTGCTTCGACATCGGTTTTAGACGCTCCACTACCTTGCGTGCCCCCGTCCGATTCCCAGAAATTGCATACGCATGCCCGAGGGCCGCAAGCACGGATGGATTATCCGGTGAAAGTTCGACCGCCTTCTGCCATTCACTCACTGACGACTCCAGGTTCCCCTGCAGTTCGTACACCGAAGCCAGCAGCTCGTGCGCCATCTCGAAGTTGGGGTTGAGTTCCAATGTGTGCCGGATTACCGTCAGCGCCTGATCATACTGACCCAAGTCGCGGTATCGTCCCGCCAGGGTCGTATTAATGGCCAACGAGAGCGGGTCCAATTGCTGTGCCTGCTTGGCCTCCTGCAGCGCTTCCGGCAGCCGTCCCATCGCCCGCAGGTAGTAACTGTACCCTTGGTGCCCTGGCCCGTAGCTTGGATTCAGTTCGATCGCTCTCTGCAGCTCCTGCTCGGCTTGTTTCCAGTTCCAGTCGTAATAGAACGCAACCAAACCCAGCTCGGCATGCCCCTCGGCTATCGTCGGATCCAGTTGCAAAGCTTTGTTGGCCGCCGCTCGCGCTTTTTCCCGTGCCACCTCCGGAGCCATGACATCCGATCCGAGCAGTGAGTAACATCCCGCCAACCCCGCATAGGCTGCGGCAAAGGAAGGTTCCTTCGCAATCGCTTCCTCAAAATACTCGATGCTCTTCTGCACTCCCGCTTCCGACCGCTGGTTCGAGAAATACCGGCCCTTCAAATAAGCTTCGTATGCCTCCGGTTGAACACTCTCTCCGTTTACGGAGTGCGAATTGACATTCGGTACTCCCAGTTGATCCTGGATTTCCGTAGCGATGTCGTGCGCCGCCGTGCTCTCCAGCACCAGCAAGTCCTTCAGTTCGTGATCGTAGCTGCGGGCCCAAAGGTGGCGATCATTGGCCGCGTCAATCAGCTGTACCCGAATTCTCACCCGGTCCCCGGCACGTTCCACCGTTCCCTCCACCAGAGCGTCCACTCCCAGCTCGCGTCCGATTTGCGGCACCGTCTGTTTCGTGCCCTTGTAGTGCATCACCGATGTGCGCGATATCACACGCATGTTCCTCAGCTGCGCCAGGTCCGTAATCAGCTCATCCGTCATTCCATCGCTGAAGTATTCCTGGGAGGGCTCGTTGGAAATGCTTTGCAGGGGTAGAACCGCAATCGAGCCAAATCGTCTCGCCACCGACGCTTTCACCGTCCCATCCGATCCGCCCAAGAGCGTGCCCAAGAACCGCCGCGTCGCACTCGGCGATTTCGCCACCACCACCACGAAAGCCGTGCCCAGAAGCGCCGCCGCGGCAAAACTGATCCGCAGAATCCTCCCGCGCGACCTTCGAGATTGCTCGCCTTGAGGTTGCTCGCTTTGAGGTTGTTTGACTTGAGTTTGTTTGATTGGTTCGATTCGACTGCTTAGCGCAGGAAGCAGCGCGGGAACTACAACGGACTCCACTGCATGGACTTCGGGCGGCGGACCTGTCCCGTTCCTGACCACTTCCACCGCAGCGATAAAGCGGTAGCCCAGTCGCGGCACCGTCTCGATGTAGCGTGGCTCCTCGGCTGAATCGAAAAGTACCTGCCGCAACTTCTTAACCGAAGTGTTGAGCCCGTGTTCGAAGTCGACAAACGTATCCGCTGGCCACAGCCTTTCCCGCAGTTCGTCCCGAGTCACCACCTCCCCAGCGCGACTCAGCAAAACTTCAAGAATCAGGTATGGCTGGCCCCGAAGTTTTATTTTCGTCCCAGCTTTGAAAAGCTCGCGCGCGCCCGTACGAACTTCGAACGGGCCGAACCGATACTCTCCCCCTTGCCTCATTGCACGCCTCCGCACCGGGGGAACCCCAGAGAACTCGGGAATTTTACCACCCTTTGCCTGATCCGAACACCGCAAAACAAATCGCATCTATCGGGATCTTCTATTCCACAGCTCAGTCTCGTCCGTCATTTTGCATAGCACGATAACTCCCTATATTTCATGGCTTTCACTGCTCACCTCCGGCTCACCAACGTTTCACCGCGGGTGCATTGCATTGTTTTCTGTCTTGCGCAAGAGTCGCGTCACTTAGTGGGGCAGGTTCTGTAGTTGGCACTGCTGAACCCAGTCATCCAGAATTCGTTTTCACTCGCATTGTCGGCTATGCCCTCGTGTCTGAGCTTTGGGAGTCAGAGATGGAGTCGTGGGGACGCTTCAGACCTACTACCCAAACGCAAACGACGCAGAACAGAAACGACAAGGTGACGCTGATCGCATCGGTGGATTGGCGCTAACAGGGATTGACGCTGAGACACTGGTGCTGAGGATTCAGGTCGTAGTGATGGGCGCGCCAACGCTTCCCGCTAGCCCACGGGGAGAATCGTCGCTGGGCGGTTCTCCCCATCGCCGTGAAGTTTGAACTATTTTCATTCGCGCACGCTGAGAGGAACGGAGATGCAATTCAAGCCAATCAATCGCCAATAAATTACCGGCAAGTCGGCCCGTTGTTGATTTGAATTGAAGGCAGCTCGCGGCAACTTCACAACCCTTAAAGAGAAAAACAAAAGAGAGAAAGACAAACCCAGGAGATAACAATGAAAACGATTAGAGCAGAGGTAACCAGGTTCAATACGTTTGCCTGCATCTTGGCACTGTGTGTCTTGGCCTGCGGCGTTTACGCCGTGGCGCAAGATTCGTCCGACACCAATATCACCGGCAGTGGCACCAACGGCACGGTCGCAAAATTCACCGGTGCCCACACCATCGGCAACTCCATCATAACGCTGAGCAGCGATGTTGCTCACGTTGCCGGTGGCGTAGCTGCTACCAAAGGCGGCGGTAGCAATGAGAACGTCGTCTCTGGAACCAACACGTCTACCTTCGGACTTACCCAAGGCTCTGGCATCTTCGGCTTGCTTTCTACGAGCGGAGAGAGTGGCGTGGGAGCGAATTGGCCCAACGGAGGCTCCGGTGCTTGGGGCGATGGTGGCGCTGATGGCAATTATGGAGTTATTGGCACCACCGATGGCAAAGCAGCCGGAATTTTCCAGAACAACACGACCGGTTACTACACCCTCTATGGATTCAACAATAATTCCTCAGGTTACCCCTTTGCGGCAATCAACTCTGGCGGCTTTGGTTGTAGCATTGATCCCCTTGGCGATCTAAGCTGCACCGGCTCGAAGAATGCAGTAGTTCCTGTTAACAACGGAAAGCAATGGGTCGCGCTGGCCGCTGTCGAGTCGCCCAAGAACTGGTTTGAAGACTTCGGCAC
Source organism: uncultured Acidobacteriaceae bacterium (assembly GCA_963702775.1). GTDB lineage: Bacteria > Acidobacteriota > Terriglobia > Terriglobales > Acidobacteriaceae > Sulfotelmatobacter. The sequence goes on along the minus strand of CAVPDX010000004.1, from coordinate 306,033 downwards.
AGGTCAAATGCTGGGTGGAGTGGGAACCGTGAATCTGGATTCCACGTTCATCCAGACCGCCAACACCGATGTTGAGTATCACGTGTTCCTCACTCCCAATGGCGATTGCAAGGGGTTGTATGTGTTTCAAAAGAACGCAACCTCGTTCGAAGTACGCGAACTGGGCGGCGGGAACTCAAGCGTGAAGTTCGACTACCGCATCACCGCTCTCCGCAAGAATTACGAGAAGATTCGTTTCGCCGATCATTCTCGTGAATTCCCTGCTTCAAAGGACGGGAGTATTCGGCCACCAGCAGAGTAATAACCCCCGCCTTCGGGACCAGTCGAAACGACTGGTCCCGTTCCTTAACTAGCGGATCAGCTTGAATTCGCTTTGAAAGGGCGCGGCTTCAGCCCCGCCGTAAGTGACCGAGAATCAGTCGCGGCCTTAGCCGCTGAGGGACCGCGGGTTTCAACTCACTCACTGCGTTCGCTTCTCAGTTTTCGACTATCTAGGAAAAATAACGAACCAGTTCTGTTCCACACCTAAGAGGAACTGAAATGCAATTCAAGCCAATAAAATCTCGGGAACAGTTCGAACAGGCTCGCCATATCTTGGATATGCAACTGGCAGAGGTACTGGCAAACAGGCCCGACCTGAGCTACGCGAAAATCGAAAACGCGTACGGAATTAGCGAAAAGGTGATTCGTCGCGTAATGCGGCAGTTCCACATAGGTGCCCGCAAGCGCGGCCCCAAGCCTACTCAGCAGGTAATCAATCCCAAGTGCTCCTGAGTTCCTTTCCAAAGACTCCACCATAAAAAAAAGGCGCCGGAATATCTCCGGCGCCCAGAGGAAGAATCTCGCGAGATGCGGTCAAGCGAGGATCCCTAACGAGAAAACTTATTTGCTCTCCGCGATCGGGCTGGCCCCAAAGTCGCGGCGGTTGTTGGCTGCGGTGCGCGCTGCGCGCGCCGCAGGCATGTTAGCCGCTGCGGCTCCGTAGCGCTCCAGCAGAACCGGCGCCATGGTGTTCTCCGCTTCCTTCACGAAGATCATCTGATTCTCCGAAGCCATGTCCACGCGCACAAAGTCACCTAGCTTCACCTGGGCCGTAGCCACCAGATTCGCCAGCGGGAAAACCAGATGCCGCTCGATCGCCCGCTTCAAATGACGCGCCCCATAGCGCGGATCGGTTCCTTCCCTCAGCAGAAACTGCCTTCGCGTCCGCCGTGCAATTGAACACAAACTGGTTCGTGCCCGCAGCCATCAGCACGCGCTGCTGCACCATGCCCAGTTCGATCTCCAGAATCTGCTCCAGATGTTCGTCGCGCAAAGTCTTGAACACCACCGTCTTGTCGATGCGGTTCATGAACTCCGGCGTAAACTTGCGCCGCGCCGCCTCGACCGCAGTCCGCTGAATCTTGTCGTCGAAGTTGTTGTCGACTTCCACCGCCTTCGGCGCAAATCCAAATCCGCCGTCGACCAGATTCGTCATCTCGCTGGCGCCCAGGTTCGAGGTCAGGATGATGATGCACTGCGAAAGGTCCACACGCCGATTGTCGCCCAGCGTAAGCGTAGCTTTGTCCAGAATCCCCAGCAGCAGTTGCCACAGCGAGTCGCTCGCCTTCTCGATCTCGTCGAACAGCAGAATCGAGAGCTTCAGCTTCTCCGTGAACCACTGGTTCAACGCTTCCTGCGTCAGCAAAGGATGAGTCTCGCGATGTCCCAGGTATCCCGGAGGCGAGCCGATCAGCTTCGCAATCTCGTGCGAGTGCTGAAACTCGGCGCAGTCGATCTTGATGCACGCATGCGAGTCGCCGAACAGCGCCTCTGCCATGGCTTCCACCACGCGTGTCTTCCCCGAGCCGGTCGGCCCCAGAAACAGCAGGTTGCCCACCGGACGCCCCGGAGCGTTCAAGACCGGCCAGAAACATCTGATAAATCTCGGCGACCTTTTCGATCGCCTGGTCCTGACCCACTATGCGGCGGCGCAACGCGGCTTCAAACTCTCCAGCATCGGCGCTGCGGCGGTTCGGATCGAGCACTGTAGCAAGATTCGTTCTCATAAAAAGTGGCGTCTGTCCTTGTCCCAAGGCCGTATCCTCGGCCTTTTCCCTGCATTTTCCCGGACCTTCAGGCCTTTCGACTCCCCCACGGTTCCGGCGTTGACAAAATCTGTCATTCGGAACCAAGCCGCTAGCCTGACCCCATACCAGTCCAGGGTTGCCTTGGATTAAGCAAGCGACTGGCCACGGGCACTAAATGGATGGCCGGCCGAAAACCCTGTATCTGGCTGGATTTAGATGGCCGGCGACGATATTAGAACAACCCCGGTGGAAAGTTAAGAGGGAAGAAGAGAAATACTTTGCGCAAGGAGGAAACACCCATTCCGGGCCAAAGCTTACCCTGTGCTCCGCAACCTGCCCTGACGCGGTCGAGGGTCCCCTGTGTTTAAAGGTTTTGGTTTCTACTCCGTGGAACCCGCCGCCCCCCGCTGTCTAGAGGCGCAGGTGTATCGGCCCGCAGTCCCGGCACCCACCATGCTCCACCCACAAAGGGGGGATGACCAGCGGTAACTAGCCTGACCCCATCAGGCGCGGGATAAATTTCCAGTCCAGGGTAGGTCTGGAGGGATTTTGCGCCGCTCATCGGTCCTTACGATTGCTGCCGTCTCGTGTGTTTTATTCGCCGCAGCCGCATGCGGCTGAGTCCGCAGCTCTCTTCAGCCTTCGCCGCGCAAGCGCAGAGTGCGCAACCAACGCCGTCACTAGCTCACCGCAGCCGCGCCGCAGAACGCGCAACTACAGCCGGCGAACGCAAAACTTTCGACCACAGTGAAACGGCCGGACTCGCTCCAACTTCCAGCCGCAGCGAACTGAAATCTACACCGCCAAGCGCGGCGAAAGCATCCCCGCCATCGCCCACCAATATTTGCACCGCACCTCTTTTCTAACGTCATCCGAACTGGCCGAAGCCATCCGCCACGCCAACGGCAACCGCTCCACCAACATCCTGAAAGCCGGCGAGCAAATCACCATCCCCGGAATTCTCCCCGCACCCATCGCAGAAAAAACAATTCCCGTCCCCAAAGATTTTGAAGTCCGCGCCATCTACCTCACCGGCATCATGGCCGCCAGCGATCACGGACTCCGCATCATCCGCCACTGGCGCGAAGTCGGAGGCAACGCCGTAGTCTTCGACATCAAAGACAGCGACGGCAACGTCAACATTCCCTTCGAGCATCCCGCTCGTCGGCAAACATCAGGTCTACATCCACGACCTGCCCAAGTTCGTCCACTTCCTGCACTCCGAAAACATGCACGCCATCGCCCGCATCGCCATCTTCCGCGACGAGCGCCTCGTCACCGAGCATCCCGAACTAGCCGTGCACTCCAAGAGGACAGGCCAACCCTGGCGCGAAAACGGCAAGCTGGTCTGGACCGATTCCTCCAATCCCAAAGTTCAGGACTACAACATCGCGCTAGCCAAATTCGTAGCCCAATCCGGCGCCGACGAAATCCAATTCGACTACGTCCGCTTCCCCGCCGAAGGCGACCAAAAAGACGCCAGCTTCGTCTATCAGTCCGAAAATCCGGATGCCAATGAGTCGGGAAACCAGGCAAGAAGCCATGTGGCGACGGGCGCCTCGCCCGTCCCGCCGAAGCGAAGCAAGGCGGAACCTCCACAGCAGCCGAACCCGCAAAAATCGAGCCCCGTAGGGGCGACCGATAATAGCCCGGCGCTTAAGCGCCGGGTAGCCGAGAAAAACGGGAACAAGTCCCGTAGGGACGACAGAATCAACGGTATGTAAAATTAATCGCGGCGCCCAGCGCTCCGACGTAATCACCGCCTTCCTGCAAAAAGCCTACGCCGAACTCCACCCCACCGGAGTCCTGCTCTCCCTCGACGTCTTCGGAGTAATGGCCTGGCAGCGCCCCGTCGATCTCTCCCACACCGGCCAGGACATCGTCGGCATGGCGAAATATTGCGACGTGCTCTCGCCCATGATCTACCCTTCGCACTTCTTCGGCATGGATAACATCGCCCACCCCGGCGACGCCCCCGAACACTTCATCGGCGAATCCATGGCAGCGCTTCGAACTATCACATCTGACGAAATAAGGCCAGCGGAGTCGTTATCCGCCCCTGGCTGCAAGCCTTCCGCTGGCGCACCAAAACCTATTCCCCCGAATACATCAAGGTCCAGGTAGCCACCGCCAAAGAAAAAGGCGGCATAGGCTTCCTGTTCTGGAACGCCGCCAACGACTACACCAAGCCCTACGAAGCCATGCCCGAAATGAAAGCCGTCAAAAAGGACAAATATTTTCGCGGCGACGAACTATCAGGAACCACAGTGAAGGCAAGCCTGACGCCAGAGACAACCCCACCCGCAATCGCGCCTATCTACTGACGTTCGCGGTGCGCGTGCTCGTGTGGGGACGGGCGCATTCGCCCGTCCAGCGGCCCAGGTCTATCGGGCCGCAGCGGTCTGGCAGGCGCTTCAATACGGAAAAACGCGGGTGGAGCAGGCCTTCCAAGGCCTGCGTCAAAAGCACACCAAAGATGAGCCGCCACCACCACAACTCGTGTGGGGACGGGCGCATTCGCCCGTCCATGCGGCCCAGGTCTATCGGGCCGCAGCGGTTTGGAGGCGGCTCGATACGGAAGAACGCGGGTGGAGCAGGCCTTCCAAGGCCTGCGTCAAAAGCGCAACAAGGATGAGCCGGGCTTCAGCCCCTGAGGAATCTCCGCGCCCTCATCCAACCTCGCACACCCCGCCACCACGAGAGTCCTTGGCATTCCCTCCCTCACAAGAGTAAAAAGGAACCCGACTGTGAGGGGGCCACGGCTACGCCGTGGCCTTTTCTGCGTGTGACCGTGCCGCTAAACTTAGACGCCGTCACCACCAAGCATTTGTCATGCTGAGGCGGGCGTTCTTCGCCCGCCGAAGGATCTATGCAACTCGCCAGCACCACTATAGCTCATGTGGGGACAGCCGCCCCCGGCTGTCCAGCGGCCCAGGTCTATCGGGCCGCAGCGGCTTCGGCAGGTTCGGGAAGGGCACCGGCTTCAGCCGTGCCGCTAAAGGCTCAATTAGGAAACGGGCTTCAGCCCCTGAGGGAGTCCGCCGGGCTTTGCCTAATAACTGGCATTCTAACCCTACTTTTTGGGCAGCGTATCGACTTTTTGGGCAGGGAAAAACGGCTCAATCTCCCGTCTCCCAAAATGGGAGAAACGCCGCTCCAGGAACTGCCCGACTAGATGAACAGAGACGGCAGGGGAAGCCCAAATCGCAAAAAGAAGACCAATCGCACTGAGTTGTTTGGCTCCAGATTCGCCCGGAATTATGATGCAGTAGACTAGTGTGGCGAGCACAAGTTCCAGCGTGAAGATGAATGCTGAGTTACCGTGTTCGCGGAGATGGCGATAAGTCTCAACATATTCCTTATACCAAAGTGCTCCTCCTTTTAGTTGCTCCGTCGTCACTCGCGCATCGGAGGTTTTCACATTACTGTCAGGCCGAATCACCCTTCGTTTCGGTTGTACAGTCTTCTCGCGTATCTCGCGCTTTCCCCGGCGCGTTGCGAGACTAAAGACATAAGTGTCCCGCCTCAGCTGGAAATGGAGAACGCGTTCGTCCGTTAAGATAGCGGAGCGAACGTATGAAAAAAGAGCGCAAGCACTACACTGCTGAGGAGAAGGTGGCCATTCTGCGGCGCCATCTTTTAGACAAGGTCCCGGTTTCCGATCTGTGTGAGGAACTGGGGCTGCAACCCACCGTGTTCTACCGCTGGCAAAAAGAGTTCTTCGAGAACGGCGCGGCCGCCTTCCACTCGGCGGAGCGTCCTCGCCGCCAGGCGGAGGAGAAACAGAAGCGGATTGAGTTCTTGGAGAAGAAGGTGCAGACCAAGGACGAGGTCCTGGCCGAGCTGATGGCGGAGCACATCGCGTTAAAAAAAAGCCTTGGGGAACTCTGACCGCGACCTGGGTGCCACACGATGTGCGGGATCAGGTGGTGGATTTCGTCCGGCGCTGGTCGGAGAAGACAGAGATCAGCGTCGGCCGATTCATTGCGTGGCTGGGCGTTACCGTGAGCAAGTTCTACGACTGGCGGCAGCGCTATGGACGCGTCAATGAGCACAACGGTTGGGTACCCCGAGACTTCTGGTTGGAGCCGTGGGAGAAGGAAGCGATCGTGAGTTTCCATCTGAAGAATCCGTTGGAAGGCTATCGCCGACTCACGTTCATGATGTTAGATCACGATGTGGTGGCGGTGAGTCCGGCGAGCGTATGGCGCGTGCTGAAACAAGCGGGACTGCTGTCGCGCTGGAAAGCGAAGCCGTCACGCAAGGGCACCGGCTTCGAACAGCCGCTCGCGCCGCACCAGCACTGGCATGTCGATGTTTCCTATATCAACCTGTCGGGCACGTTCTATTACCTGTGCAGCGTGCTGGATGGATGCAGCCGTTTTCTGGTGCATTGGGATCTGCGGGAGTCGATGAAGGAAGCGGACATTGAGATGATTCTGGAACGAGCCAAGGAGAAGTACCCGGGGCTAAGCCGCGGATCATCTCCGACAACGGACCGCAGTTTATCGCGCGGGACTTCAAGGAGTTCATTCGCATCTCGGGCATGACGCACGTGCGCACCTCGCCGTTCTACCCGCAGTCGAACGGGAAGATCGAACGCTGGCATAAGTCGCTCAAACGGGAGTGTATCCGGCCACTTACTCCGTTGACGCTGGACGATGCGCGCCGCTTGATTCAAAACTACGTCGATCACTACAACACAGTGCGACTGCACAGCGCGATCGGCTATGTGACGCCGCAGGACAGGCTAGCCGGACGACAGGCCGAGATCCACGCGGCTCGCGATCGCAAGTTAGAACAAGCTCGTAGGCAGCGACAACTTCGCCGGCAACAGACGTCGTCTTTAAGATTTGCACACTCTTCTACCGCAGCTACAATGACCTCGCCGGGTGAAACGGAAGCGGGCTCTGCCGGGAGGCAACCATGCTAAGGGATAACCTGGTGGGGCTCATCGAGCCGATGCTTAGCAGCGCGGGAGCCAATCCTCTCGCGCTGTGCACTGAACGGAAACGGTCATCGGACGATAGACCCCCATGCCTTGAAAATTCCCGCCCCGAAGGGGCGGAATCTACACTAACGGAGAACGCCCCTTCTCCATTTCACGCTGAACCAAAACATAAGCATAAAGAAGCGTCACGTCTCCCTCATCTTTTTCGCGAACACCACCGCATCCTTCCATTGTCCGGCGGTTCCTGTCCGCCAAGACAAGAAATACGCGCCATGCCTGCAAGGCGGCAAAAATTAGCGCGAGAGCAAAGGCTATACCGCGACGGTATTCATGCAAATAATGGACCGAGCCCAAAGCGAAGATTCCGAGAACACTCGTCGCAATATATCCATCAAATCAGCGGTATCTCCATCTGTCATTCGAGAAGTCGAGAACTCTGGTCGCATGAAATACAAGTATCGGATAGGACGCCACATAGCAGAACAGATTTCCGTAGAGAAATAAGAGAATTAACGATGCAGTTTCAAAACCGATCCCCGGCTCCCGCACCTCAAGGGGTAGATTCAAGAGCGAAATTAAGCTATTGCCTCCCTGCCAGCAAATCCATTTCACAATTGCCATGCCTGCGACAGACGGCATCAGATAGCGAACCGCGTAGTTTTCCCACCAGCGGGTGTCTCCATACGGCGTGCTCATTCCTTGCTCCTTCGGAGGGAAGGCAGGAATTATCGCACACACGGCGTACCATGGCGGGGGAAATCACTCGGCTAGTAGTTGAGGGAAGCACGCTGGCCCAAGCAGGTTGGCCCACTTGTTTGCCTCTTCGTAAGTGGCGAATGCGCAGGGGTAGCGGCGTAGTGTCATCTCTTCGCTCCCCTGCTCTGGCTTTACCCACTCACGCACAACAAACATTCTTAGTTCGCTCATGCCACAGATTCCTCTGCCTTCTGTCGCAATTGAGAATAGTATCCCTCGCATTCGTCTGTGATCATTCGATCAAGAATCTGGTCACCGACTTCAATGTGGACTGTTCCGCCACTCCGAGGAAAATAGTCGATGCTCGCGATCTCCCAGAAGGTGCCGTCTGGCCTTCTCAGGACGCTCCATTCACGAGATTCGTTCTCACGTCGTCCCGAGATTTTCCAGCAGCCCGGATAGTCCCACAACTCGCCGCCTTTGATGATTAAACCCATGGTTTCTTCTTTGGGGATTGTCATTCTTCTAACCTCCGCTCCCAGCGTCGGCCAACTGGTGAGAGAAAGTAAAGATTACGGAAGTAATGAGCGGCGCATTAATGAGGGGAATGCGACCCTTGTGTTATCGAAGCGAGGGCGCGAGAGAAGGTCATGCCGAAACAAGAATGGCTAACCGATCAGACCTTTTCCACAACCCCCATGTGACACTTAACCTTGACACCCCCCATAAACTATAAGCAGTATGCCATCCCACTCCCAAAGCCTCCAGGAATACATCTCCACCCTAACCCCAGCCCTGCAATCCGCAGCTAAGTCCCATCTCTTGAATATTTTCCATGTAAACCCTTGGCTATCAAGATTTTACGCGGACTCCCTCGATCTCCTAGCCGCCAACTCCAACCAAATCAATAATTTACCAACTCGATCCGAACTTTTTTCCAATCCAGATCCGAAAGGTTCAATCTCCATGTCGCTCAACAAGAACACCCGCACCTGCACCCACATCAAGGTCAACGGAGTCCCGTGCGGCTCTCCCGCCCTCCGCGGCGAAGTCTTCTGCTATTTCCATCAGCGCATGATCCGCGGCGTAGCCACCCCGCCTAAGTCGCGCCTCCACCCCATCGCCCTCATCGAGGACGAGGAAGGCATCCAGGCCTCTCTCATGGAGATCATCAACGCCCTGGTCCGCAACACCATCGACTTCAAACGCGCACAGCTAATCCTTAGCGCTCTTAGAATAGCTGTAAGGAATTAACCCCGCGTCCACTTTCGCATCCACAGCAACCAGATGGTCCGCCAGGTCCCTGACTATCCCGCCGCCCCAGCCGTGCCCGAGCCGCCTTCGACCGCACTCGAACAAGCCGGTGCACTGGCGAGCATCCCCCGCCCAAAGCTAGTTCCACTCACTCCGCCCCCCCAAACCCGTCGCCGCCGCGCTCGACCCCACTCGCCCCAAGCCGCCCGCAAAGGCCAAGCCCGCACCCCCAACCCGCCGCATCGCAAGCCGCCGCTCCGGATGAAACCTCCCCGGAGGGATCGCAACACTTCGGCTATAATGACCATCTAACGCGGTTGAGTCTTTCGCGCAGCCGAAGGAGTTCCGCATGGCGATTCAGAAGTCGGATTACATCTGGCACAATGGCACGCTCATCCCCTGGGATGACGCGACGATTCACGTGATGTCTCACGTCGTGCACTACGGCTCTTCGGTATTCGAGGGTATCCGCTGCTACGCGCCGCCTTCGGGCCCCGCGATCTTCCGCGCCCACGAGCACATCGAGCGCCTCATCAATTCGGCCAAGGTCTACCGCATCGAGATCGACTACACCCGCGAAGAGCTCGTGAAGGCGATGGTCGAAACCGTGGGCAGCAACGGAGTGTGGCCGTGCTACGTGCGGCCGATCATTCTCCGCGGCTATGGCGAGGCGGGAGTGAATCCCTTCAACTCGCCCACCGAGGTTTACATCATCAATTATCCGTGGGGTAAGTATCTGGGTGGCGAGGGCGAGGGCTGCGACGCCTGCGTTTCCTCGTGGACGCGCATTGCGCCGAACACTTTGCCAGCCATGGCGAAGTCGGGCGCCAATTATATGAACTCGCAGCTCATCAAGATGGAAGCCATCGTCAATGGCTTTGCCGAGGGCATCGCGCTCGACGTGAATGGCTTTGTGAGCGAAGGCTCGGGCGAGAATGTGTTCGTCGTGCATCGCGACAAGCTGATCACGGCGCCGCTGGGCAATTCGGTGCTGCCCGGCATTACTCGCGATTCAACGCTGCAGATCGCGCGCGACCTGGGCATCACGGTTGTCGAGCAGATGATTCCGCGCGAGATGCTCTATATCGCCGATGAAGCTTTCTTCACGGGCACGGCGGCCGAGATCACTCCGATCCGCACAGTCGACAAGATCAAAGTGGGCAAGGGCGGGATTGGCCCGATCACCAAGGCGATCCAGAAGGAATTCTACGCTGTGGTGCGCGGCGAAAAGGCCGACCGCCATGGCTGGCTGACTCCAGTGCCGGTGCGCAGCAAACAGCCGGTGGGCGTATAATCCGTTCGACCAATTAACCGAGAGGCGCACCCTGCGCGCCTTTCGGCTTGTTTATCCCAGAACAATTCACCCAGGAGAAGACCAATGTCCCAGCAAGGTATGACGCCGGAATTTGCCCAAGGCTACTGCGCGATGACCCTTGACGGCATCATGCGCGAAGCGGAAATTACCAAGAAGGTGATCGCGGCCGTGCCCGACACGGCATCGAGCTACAAGCCCGATCCCAACGCCCGCACCGCACAAGAACTGGCGTGGCATCTGGCGAACACCGACGTCCAGTTCCTGACTGGAATTGCTGACCTGCAGTTCAACATGGAAAACCCCGAACATAAGCCGCAGACCTCAGCCGAGGTGGTGGCTTGGTACGACGAGAACATGAAGCGCGGAGCGGCGCGCGTTGCGGCGATGACGCCTGAGCAATTGATGACGCCGGTCAACTTCTTCGGCGTGTTCAATCTTCCGGCGGTGCTGTATCTTGGGTTCCTCAACAATCACAGCATTCACCATCGCGGCGAATTGGCGACCTACCTTCGCCCCATGGGATCGAAGGTGCCGTCGATCTACGGCGGCAGTTATGACGAACCGTTTCAGCCACCGGTGTCGGAAGAAACCGCCGCGTAGAATTCAGCCTGTCGATATTGCAGGAGCCGCCCACAAAGGCGGCTCTTGTTTTTTGATTCAACTTGGCTCGCTATTCGGCGCTTTGCGGAACAGCCGCGGCCGCTGCGTCGAATCCAATCTTGGAATGTGTCCCGTCGCAAAACGGCTTGTTGGTGGAAGCGCCGCAGCGGCAGAGAGCAATCTTCTCTCCCGCCTCGATCGTGTTGCCCTTGGCATCGAGAAGAGTGAACTTTCCAGCAACCAGGTAAGGACCTTTGGGCAGAACTTGAATGGTTGGATCCGACATTGTTTCTCCTTTTCTTGAAATTGGTTTACAAGCAAGTTGAGCAGCGTGCCGCGAGCCTTGCGATTATTTTCGGCGAGCGTCCAGACTCCACGGGCCTGCACCGAATTGCGAGATGAGCAGCGCCCCGCCCAGCATCGACAGATTCTTCATGAACATTACCAACTGCATCTGATGCATCACGGGATCGGTGACTGCCCAGAACTTGTGCATCATGGGAGTAACGCAAACCAGAAACAGAGCTACCAGCCATGCGCCGATTTTTGCTCTGTAGCCGAGCAGGATCGAGAGGCCTCCGGCAAGCGCGATCGCGCCCGAAAGCGGAACCGCAATCGACGCCAGGGGCACGCCCTGCGAGGCAGCGTAGGCGATCGTCTGACTGGCGAAGTGGTTCAGGGCTGCCATTACGAAGATCAAACTGAATAAAATCCTTCCTAACAGCACGACCGGCGCGGCTACTTCCTGAGTAACACTCCGCGACTGCGAACCCGCCGACTGCGAACGAGCGGAAAGTGTTGAGGTGCTAGACATAATTTGTTCTCCCTAGTTTCGATCAGCCTGATGAGGCTAGCTTTGTCTCCGATTTTGGATGCTCCATGCAGCGCGAGTGGCTGACCCGATGCGAAGTAAAGTCTCTTAGTCTTTCTCCGCACAATCCGTTTGGATGGCACCACCTGCTCATTGGTTACATTAAATAACTGTAGTCTATTTACATATCGAGAACTTTATAGTAACTTAGTATCATTATGAGTCCGAAGCGACGGTCTGCTCAAAATCCGTCTCCCTGCGCGATTGGGGGAATGCTGGAAGTGCTCACCCGGCCCTGGACGATGCACATTCTGTGGGCTTTGAGCCACAACGGGCCCACGCGCTTCGGAGTTCTGCGGCGGCAGGTGGAGGGCATCTCATCGCGCGTGCTGACGGAGCGGTTGCGCACGCTGGAAGGGGCGGGGTTTGTGTTCCGCCACTATGAACAGACGATTCCGCCAGCTGTGACTTACGGGATCACCGATCGGATGAAGGATATTGAGAAAGTCCTGGCTCAACTGGAAGGGCTCAGTCGAAAATGGCAGGGCGAGGGGGCGTCAGTGGGGACCGGTCGAGGGAGTCCTGCGCGGACTGGCGCTGATGCATAACAACATCTCTGCAGATGTGACGCGGTCAATCCGTGTCATCGCCTGACTTCGACAGTTACCCGCTACCATGGCTCAGCGCGTGAACGCCGCCAGACCCATCTTGCGATTCCGTGCACTTCGCATGCAAAATCTTTCATCCTGCTGCAAAAAGGCGGGATGAGTTACAATCGCTCACGTTTTTGAAGCCAAAGGGAGATTCCGAATGAAACCGAAAAGTCCTCATCTATGTGCAGGTTGTTTCCGTGTCTTCTTGAGCTCTTTTTTTGCGGTTCTTGTCACCCTGAGCGGCGTCGCGCACGCCCAAATCAAGCTGGAGAAGCTCAGCACCGATACCTTCCACAACTCCACTACTCAACATGCCACGGAGGTCGAGCCGGATACTTATTCGTTCGGTTCCATGATTGTTTCCGCATTCCAGGTAGGGAGGCGTTATGCCAACGGAGGCGCTTCCGATATTGGATTCGCTACGTCGACCAATGGCGGCGCAACCTGGAAGAACGGCTTTCTGCCCGGCCTGACGACCTTTTATAAAGGCGGGCTGTACCCCGCGGTGAGCGATGCCGCGGTCGTCTATGACGCCAAGCACGCGGTATGGCTCGTCAGTTCGCTCGTAATTTCCGATCAGAATGGCAATACCGTTCTTGTGGTGAGCCGTTCCGGCGACGCTATCACCTGGGATAAACCCGTTACCGCAAACGACACCAGCGTTTACGCCGATAAGGATTGGATCACATGCGACAACACTTCCACTAGCAAGTACTATGGCCACTGCTACATCGAATGGGAAGATGCGGGCATCGGCGATCAGGTCATGATGACGACTTCCACCGATGGCGGCCACACCTGGAGTACTGCGTATAGTGTGTCCAATGCCATCGGGCTGGGAGGCCAACCCGTGGTTCAAACGAATGGCACTGTCGTTGTCCCCTTTCTGGGCAATGGAATCCAGTTCTACACCTCGACAAACGGCGGCATGACGTGGGGCAATGTCGGCACCATTTCTACTCTGAACGACCACGCTATAGCGGCGGATTTGAGAGCGGTCTACGTATTACCCTCCGCCCAGGTGGGCCGCGATGGTACGGTCTACGTGGCTTGGTGGGACTGCAGCTTCCGGACGAACTGTTCCTCCAACGACATCGTCATCAGCAGTTCAAAAGACGGGAAGACGTGGTCTGCGATGAGCCGTGTTCCTATCGATCCTACTTCCAGTACGGTAGACCACTTTCTCCCTGGCATTGCCGTGGATCGGGCTACTTCTGGCAAAAACACCCACCTCGGACTGACCTACTATTTCTACCCCGTCGCCAACTGCACCACTTCCACGTGCAAATTGGGCGTCGGATATGTTTCCTCTACCGATGACGGCAAGACCTGGACTCACGCAAAGAAGCTGGCCGGCGGGATGAACGTGCTTTGGCTCCCGAACACTACCCTGGGCTACATGGTGGGAGATTACATTTCTACCTCCTACACAAATGGGAAAGCGTTTGGGGTTTTCGCCAAAGCGGTCGCGCCCGTCAACGGAAAGTTCAACGAAGCGATGTACACCCCTGACATGGGCCTGGCAGAGATTGAGGAGGGAAACGGCCCGTACTTCACCTCGGTTGGCGAGCATCCTCTGCCCAATGCCAAGTCGGATCATGGCGCCAGACAGTTCTATGATACCGAGGGCAGAATCCCGATCCCGCGGGAGAAGCAGACCGCACCTCCAGCGCAGAAGTGAAGTTCCACCTCGGACGACGCCACCCGCATTCTCGGTCTTGGTGCGGCGGAGCAGTCGTGGTTAGCGGCGCTGGCTTTGATGGCTGGCTTGTAGCAAAATCGCAGTTACAAGTCATTGTGGCCGGATCGGACCCGGACCAATCCGGCCGCGCCGACAGGCGAGTTGCGCTCTGACTATTTCGCAATAGGCTTGGTCTAGCTTGTTTTCGATAAGTCTGCGCCGCGACGTTCGCGGCCGCTTCCAGTTACCACCGCCAACAGCAACGCGACGACCAAGAATGTCCAGGCCAGCGCCGGCCCGAATAATCCACCGTAGCGCTGCTCGGCTAGTTTGGCTTGCAACACGCTGTTGCGCGAGGAGAGTAAATTCCCCAGTTGGTAGGCGAGGCCAGGCAATGTTCCCCGGACTGCGGGCGGCGAAAGCTCATTCAGGTGCGCCGGGACTACTCCCCAGGCGCCCTGCACCATGAACTGCATCAGGAAGCCTCCCAGCGCGAGCATGAGAACGCTGTGCGAAAACGCCCACAGCGGGATCACCGGAATTGTCAGCAGCGCGGCGATGACAATCGTTTTCCGGCGGCCGAGTCTCTCCGACCAAGTCCCGAAAAGAATTCCTCCGAAGAGCGCGCCAATGTTGGCGATGATAGCGATGAGGCCCACCGTCTGTGGCGTAAACTTGTGGTCCTTGGTTAGAAACGTCGGATACAGATCCTGGCTCCCGTGGCTGAAGGAAGTGAAAGCGAACATCAGCACAATCAGGAACGCAAAAGTGCCCAGATAGGTGAAGATGTCCGTGCCCGGCCGGGCCTCTGTTTTTCTCGACGCGCGTCCTTGTCCTTGCGCCCAGGCCGGCGACTCATTCACTTTGGTGCGAATATAGATCACCAAGAATGCCGGTAGCGCACCGATCACGAACATTCCCCGCCAGCCCACGAAACGGAATATTGTCCCATAGACCAAGGCCGCTATCAGGTAGCCGACGGCGTAGCCTTCCTGCAATAACCCGGAGAAGAATCCGCGGCCTTCGGCAGGCAACGTCTCAAAGGCCAAGGCCGCGCCCACACCCCATTCGCCGCCCATCGCAATCCCGAACAACGCGCGCGTAATAAGAAAGAACTTCAGAGAAGGAGCAAATGCCGACAACAATTCAAGTACCGAGAAGGCGATGATATCGATCATCAATGTGGGACGCCGCCCGAAGCGGTCTGCCATCATTCCAAAAAGAAATGCACCCACCGGACGGAGGGCCAACGTGAGGAAAATCGCCTCTGCGACGGCAGAGACTTTTGTCTGGAATTGAGTGGCAATGGCGCTTACGCAGAAGGTAAGAATGAAGAAATCGAATGCATCCAGCGACCAGCCCAGAAAGCAGGCAATAAACGTACTCCGCTGGACCGGCGTGAGCCGGCGAAATTGGCCGATGAATTCCATTCGAGGCTCCTCCGCGCTATTCTCCTGGCGGAACGAAGACAATTCTGTTGCCGTGGCCGACAGCAGGATACATTGAAACTGTCCTGCCGGGCTTCTCCAATGACGAGCCGGACGAGCCGGATTGGGCACGACCAAAGGACTCGCCTTTGCCTCATAGCCAGGAAGTGCTCAAGCCATCACTCCTGGGATCGCGGCAAAACTGGCAGCGCAACTTTCTGCCGAATTCCCGTTCCTTCGACCACCGTGTAGATGAAATCCGCGGGTACGTTCCGCAGCACTTCTGTTTCTCCATTCGGCCAGCGAATGCTTACTTCGCTCATCTTGTCGTTGGCCGCCAAACCGAAGTGCAGGCGCAGGTCATTCTGCGATAGGTAGCTGGCACCGCCGCGCACTTCACTGAACTGAACCAGCTTGCCGGCTTTCACCGTAATGCGCGCGCCGATCGCGGCCTTGTTGCTTTTTGTTCCTACCAATTTGAACAGCACGCGGTGATTCGGGCTCACGCTGCGATTGAGCAAAAGCGATGGCGGTTCGCCCACGTTCAGCACCACGATGTCGAGGTTGCCATCGTTGTTGATGTCGCCAAAAGCCGCGCCCCGCCTTGATTGCGGGGGCATGCTGGCGAGCACCGAAGAAACATCCTCGAAAGTTCCGTCGCGATGGTTGCGGAAAAGCAGCATGGGCTGGCGATACGGTGTGCCGCCGGGAATCGTATCCACCTGGGGATAGACGTGACCGTTGGCGATGAACAGATCGAGCCAGCCGTCGTTGTCTATGTCGAAGAATGACGTTCCCCAACTCACTAACGGATAAGTCGGCTTCATCAGCTTGGCGCGCACGCTGACATCGGCGAAATTGTCTTTGCCAAGGTTGTGATAGAGGGTCGAGCCCTGCTCGACAAAGTTCGTGACGATCATCGATAGACGGCCTTCGTGAAGATAGTCGCCCCAGTCGACGCCCATCGAACCTTGCTCCATGCCATCGCCGCTCAGCGCGACGCCATCGAGCAATCCGACATCTTCGAACGTTCCATCGTGCTTGTTGCGATACAGGAAATTCGGCCCGGCATCGTTGGCCACATAAAGATCGGGCCAGCCGTCATTGTCATAGTCGCCCCAGGTCGCGCCCAGGCCATAATAATGATGCGGATCGTCCACGCCTGCCTTCTTCGAAACTTCTTCAAACGTGCCATCGCCCTTGTTGTGAAACAGCAGATCGGATTCCCCAGGCATGCCCCACGGGCCGCACTGCACCAGCACTCCCTTGAAGCGGCAGAAGCGCGGATCGTTGCCGAACTGCGGCAGGTTATCGATATCGACGTGGACATAGCGCGAAACAAAAAGATCCACGCGGCCATCGCGGTCGTAATCGGCCCAGGCCGCTCCAGTGCTGAATCCGCCCGCGCCTACGCCAGCCTTGTCGGTCACGTCTTCAAACTTGCAGTTGCCCAGATTGCGATAGAGCACGTTGCCGCCGAAGCCGGTGACGTAAATATCTTGTAATCCGTCGTTGTCGTAATCGGCCACGGCCACGCCCATGCCCCAGCCTTTGTGGGTAAGGCCGGCGGACTTGGTGATGTCGGTGAAGTGGAGGTTGTCGGTTGTCGAGTCCGCATCCTGATGATAGAGCGTGATCATCGGGTCGCCGCCCTGTTTATAGCGCTGCACGGTGGAACCGTTGACGGTTATGATGTCGAGTTTGCCGTCGTTGTCGCAGTCGATGAGACCGACACCGCCGCTCATGGATTCGACGATGTACTTTTTGTCGGGAGAAGAAATGTGCGGAACGGTGAGGCCGGCTTTCTGCGCGATGTCTTCGAACTGCGGGAGGGGTTGTGCTCTCTCTTTCGGTGAACTGGCCGGAGCCTTGGCCGGAGCAGTCTGTGCGGGCAGCAGTCCTGTCAGGAGCCATCCCAGACAGAAAGAAAGAATCCACACGGGAAAGAAGGCTCGCATAGGAAATGCGATTATACGGCGGATGCTGATTTCTCTGGGATGGCGCGCGGCGCGGATGAACCTGCGCCCTTTCAAATCAGGCGATTTTGGCGCAAAACAAAACGCCCCAAGACTCGGTTTGAGTCACGGAGCGTATGTTGATCAGCCCTCCCCCAAGTGCTGCTCAATTAGGAGAGTACCGTAGAGCGGCACGGACGTACATAGCTCTGGCGTGCCATCCTCTGGCACGAACGTGTAGGGTCTTTTTACTTCAAGCCCTTTGTCATTAAAGTATTACAGGACGGTTAACGCTACGTGATCACGGGAATGTTGGTAACTCCCGCGGTGCCGAACACGCGCCGGTAACGCTCGATTTCCGAGGGCGGACCGAGCGCCTTGGCATAGTTGTCGGAGAGTTTCACGGCGGGGCGGCCGTTGACGCTGGACACTTTGCTGATGAGGCTGATGGGATCGAAGGCGCCGTCGCCGCTGGGATCGCAGCCGCGAAAATCGTTGGTCAGCAGCGTGCCCCAGCCCGCGCTGAAGCGGATGCGGCGTCCGGGGGTCCATTTGCGGCGATCATGGAAGTCGTCTGCGGTGGCGAAATCCCTGACCGAAAATCCACTTGCCAAGATTCCGCCAAAATAGGCGTGCAGGCCAAGAATTTCGTCGACGTCGAGCGCATCGGAGGCGATGATCAGCTTGTCGTGCGGGTCGCGGCCGCGGGCTTGCAGCCAGGCGATATATTCATCCCCGGCGATATAGGGGTCTTTGCTGTCGATGCGCTGGCCGGTCCAATCGGCCGCCCAGTCGGGCGCGCCTTCAAGGAATTGCGTGGTGCCAAAAGTGTCGGGCAGCATGATTCGGAGAGCGCCGTCATAAGTTTGCTGCCACATCTCGAGCACATGGTACTGAGAAGCCCGCAGGGCCTCGTCGTCGGCATCATTCTGCGGCACAAGCGCGGCGAGAACCATGGGAATCTCATGTGCGTTGGTTCCAATCGCTTCCAGATCGTGCTTGTGGGCGAGGAAGGCATTCGAGGTTCCGGTGAAGCCGCTGCCTAAGTTCGCCGCCATGGCCTCGACCACGTATTCCTGCCAAAGAAAGCTGTGACGGCGCCGGGTTCCGAAATCGGCCACGCTGAGATTCGGAACTCCGCGCAGGCGCTCGATCTTGTCCCACAATTTAGTCTTCGCCTTGGCATAGAGGATGTCGAGGCCGAACTCGCTCAACTTTTTCAGATTGGCGCGCGTGCGCAGCTCGTTGATGATGGAAAGTGAATACAGCTCCCACATGGTGGTGTCGGTCCAGAGGCCGTCGAAGATTAAATGAAAGCGGCCGTCCTTCACTGACAACTCGTAGTCTGACAATCGGAAATCGCGTTCCAGCCATTCGAGAAATGCCGGCTCAAAGATTCCGCGGCGGCCATAGAATGTGTTGCCGGCCAGCCAGACCAGTTCCGACCTGCGAAAGCGGACATCGCGCGCGTGGTCGAGCTGCTCGATGAGTTCTTTGTGCGCGAACGTATCGACGGGGCCGCTGGAAGAACGGTTGTACAACGTGAACTGCACGTGCGTCTTGGGGTAATGCTTCCAGATAAACTGCAGCATTAATAACTTGTAGAAATCAGTGTCGAGCAAGGAGCGCGTGACCGGGTCGAGTTCCCAGTTGTGGTTGTGAGCCCGCTCCGCGAAGTTCACGATCATTCACTAGTATCCTCATATGGCTTCGCTACAAAAGCAAATCAGCGGACGCCTCCGCCCCTCGCTGGCGTTCGATGTCGGAATGACAAGGGTTCTTAGGCGAAGCGGATTTCCAAGGCGCTGTTGTAATACAGGGCCAGGCGCACGGCTTCGCGCTCAATTCCCGCGCGCTCTGGCTTGGAGAGCTTGGCGAAGGGTTCGATCTCGACGCGGAGTTGCTTACCTTGAAGTTTGTGTGACCAGACACCTGCAACCGCGCCATTGATGAGGACTACGGGCGAGATCCAGCCCTGGTTACGGTAGACGCGCTTATAATGCTTCGCGCTCAGCAGGTGATCTTTTTCGCGATGAGCGAGCAGGTAGGAATCGAAGAGCGGCAATAGGCGAATCGAGGATTTTGCCGAATCGCTGCGGTTTAGAACTGCGGCGTCCTCGCGAAGCAAGAGGCAATCCTTTTTTTCGCCGGGAATCACTGTCAGTTCGGGCTCGAGCATGGCGCGCAGCGGTCTCACCTCCTGCATTCGGATACCCGCCCAGTGGGAAAAGTCATGTAAGGTCGCCGGGCCATAGGCGCGCAAATATTTTCGCAAGAGAGCGCACTGCGCCTCCGTCGCCGGCATCAACTCAAGCTTGAGCTTCGGCAGCCAATGGTCGGTGCGGATGAAAACGACTTGATTGCCTTCGCCGCTGCCGTAACAGACCAATCCCTCCGCCACCGGGAGACGAACCAGGCTCCAGGAGTTCTCCATCCAGAAACGCACCCGCTTGTTCGCCTTCGGACGAATGGCAGCAGCGATAGCAGCCCTGCCCAGTGGGCCCGCAGAGAGGGTCTGCATGATCAGTGGGATGATAGCTTCGCTTTCATCGCGCGTAATGCCACATCTGTCCATGACGCTCATGGCCTGAGCAAAACGGGTCGGCCTGAGGGCGGAGATGTAGAGCAGGAATTCGTCTGTGGGGATGAGGTGCAGCGTCTGGCGCATGAGGGAGGTCTTGAGCAGAGTGCGAGTCTTCCACAGCGCGGTTTCTACTTCGGCCCGGGTGATAGCGTGATTGCGGGTCCAAAGCTGAAGATAGGCCGCCGACATGACCTGGGCCTGCACGCCGCACATATCGCGGCAGATGGCAATCGCGTCTTCGGGAGGTTCGTCCAGCAAATGGTGGCGCCGCAGCCGGAATCTTGCGACGGCATCGATCCGAGTTCGCGATGGTGTCTTCTGCATTCGCCGTGCGGCCCTAGCAGCAACCCATCTTCACGTCGCCGGTAGCGGTAAGGGGAGGACCGAAGGCCTCCTGCGGCGCGGGCGCACCGTTCGCCACCGCGATCCAGCGCCGCACCGCATCGAACACGACGAGAATTACGCCCACGATAAAGATGACCATGAGAACGGAATCCAGATAGCCGGTAAATACCTGGCCGGGTTTCGAAGTCAGCGGCCAGAAAATATTCTTGATCGACAGCACGCCCGCCGTAAGCGTAGTTACACCGACGAAGCACATGGGAACGGCGGTGATCCAGGCATACTTCTGCTTGCCCATGTTAATGAGAAAGGTTGTCGCCACCGCCAGTGCGATGGTAGCGAGCAACTGATTTCCGGTGCCGAACAGCGGCCATATTGTGGAGATATTTCCTGTGTAGATCAGATATCCCCAGCCCAGAACCACAAAGAAGCTGGTGATGATGTTTCCAGGCAGCCATGCGGTATTGCCGAATGGCTTGTGCACTTTGCCCATGAGTTCCTGCAAAACGTAGCGGGCCACGCGGGTTCCCGTGTCCACCGTAGTCAGGATGAACAGAGCTTCAAACATGATGGCATAGTGATACCAGTAGCCCATCAGGCGATCCATCCCGGGCAGGCCGCGGAAGATTTGCGCCATGCCGATGGCGAGGGAAACCGCGCCTCCCGTACGTCCCGCTAGATTCTCGCCGACTTCACGGGAGAACATATTCAGATTCACGGTGCTCAAGCCCAGATGGCTAAAGACCGCGGGCGTAGTGTTGATGGCAAAGTAGTCGCCCGGATACATGGAGCACGCCGCGATCAGAGCCAGCACACCTACCAGCGACTCGCAGAGCATGGCGCCGTATCCGATGAAGCGGGCGTCCGTTTCCTTGTCGAGCATTTTAGGAGTGGTGCCCGACGACACCAGCGAGTGAAAGCCTGAGATCGCACCGCAAGCAATGGTCACGAAGAGGAATGGAAACAGAGTTCCTTTGATGATCGGCCCGCCGCCATGGACGAACGGGGTGAAGTTCGGAAATTGAATGTTGGGATGAACCACGAATACGCCGACGACCAAAACGGCGATCGTTCCCAGCTTCACGTAGGTCGAGAGGTAGTCGCGCGGCTCCAGCACCAGCCAGACCGGAAGTACTGAGGCCACCAGTCCGTAGATGCACATGAGGATCGTGATCTGATGAGGCGTGAAAGTCAGCGCGCCGGCAAAGCTAGTCTGAGCCACCCAGTGCCCAGCGATTACGCCGGCGAGCAAAAGAACGACGCCGAAGATGCTGGGACCGGTGACGGTGATTTTTCCCGCGTGGCTCTTGAACATCCACAATCCCATGATGACTGCGATCGGGATGGTCATGCCGATGGTGAAGACGCCCCACGGGCTATTGGAAAGCGCGTTCACCACTACGATGCCGAGACCGGCGAGAGTGACTAGAAGAATAAAGAGGACGGCGATCATCGCCACCAGGCCCGCAAAAGGACTGATTTCAGTGCGGGCGATATCGGCCAACGAGCGGCCGCGGTGACGAACGGAAGCCACCAGCACGATAAAGTCCTGTACACAACCGGCGAGGACGCCGCCGATCAGAATCCAGAGAAAGCCGGGAGCGAAGCCAAACTGTGCCGCCAAGGTTGGGCCGACCAGGGGCCCTGCTCCGGCAATAGCCGCGAAGTGATGGCCAAAAAGCACCCACTTTGGAGAAGCGACGTAATTGTGTCCGTCAGGGTAAGTGTGCGCGGGGGTGGTGCGGCGATCATCGAGCGCCAGCGCCTTCGCGGCAATGAATGCACTGTAATAACGATAGCCCAGGGCATACACACACAGCGCGCCTAGCAAAATCGGGAAAGTATTCATGACTCCTCCAGAAACAGCAGGTAATGGCTGTCAGCCCAATCGACCGCATCCTACACCCATGGTGGAATCCGGCACAATGATCCGTGCAGGAGACCGCGCCAAAATCGGCAAGCAAATTGGCAACTCCTGCGGGCCACCTTTTGAGCGTCCCGCAGGAGCTTTTTTCCGAATCCAATCAGAAAGTAAAGATTGGTCCGAACTCATTCCGCCAGTTGTGGGCCTGCCGGGTGACGGTGGGCCCAAACTGCAGGTACTCCGGTGTGATCACGCCGCCAGCCTCGTGATT
Organism: uncultured Acidobacteriaceae bacterium; assembly: GCA_963702775.1. Classification (GTDB taxonomy): domain Bacteria; phylum Acidobacteriota; class Terriglobia; order Terriglobales; family Acidobacteriaceae; genus Sulfotelmatobacter. The sequence continues at coordinate 283,560 of CAVPDX010000004.1, read as the reverse complement.
GTTGGCGGTGTTCGTGACGATGTAGCTGGCCTCGTGCACAAACGTCACCCACTTGTTGAGACGATAGGTGAGTGAAGCAGTGTCGAGGTCCGTACGGCCAAGGTGGTTAGCGTGCTGCGCGTCGGCGTAGTTCGCACGGTCCGTGCCCCATCCCAGGTGGAATATCCAGCCGGAATTGGAGCCTTCAGGATTGGCATGGAAGATACGCGAGAGTGGGAAGCTTAGCTCTGCGAATCCGCCGGTTCCACCGACGGGTTGAAGTTTGGCGACCTGAACGGGAGTTCCGGGGCAGTCTGTGGTATTAGCCAATACCGCGTCTTTAACTGCTCCGACGCAGCCGAACGTAATTGCCCGTCCGGCTTCGGAAATACCATTGGCGTCGAAGGGATCGACCAGCGGTCCCAGGTTGCTATAGACATCGTTGAGTTGGCCGGCGAAGAAGAATCGCATGTTATTCCCGCGATAGAACTTGGCGACAAATGTTACCCATGGGGTGGGCAACTGAATCTCACCGGTATAGATATTCTGCGCGTTGCCTACCTGCAAGCCCGTGGGAAACAGGCTGTACAGCGTGCACGTCCCTCCGCCCGCGCAGTTGGAAGCCCCTACCCACGATTGAAAGGCGTCCAATCCGACATTCGGGACGGTGGCGCTGGTGAAGAGGCTTACCGTGCATGGCGCACCGAACGTAGTGCAAATCACGGTGTTTGAGGCCTCCTTTGCGTGCGGAATGAGTTCACTCATGCGCGAGTGGTGGCCGCTGAAAATCAACTGCGCCGGCGCCACACCCCTCCAGCTCTTGTTGAGCGGGAATTGGAAGACGATGCGGCCTTCCACTCCCGGTTGATCAGACTCGGCGCCGGTGGAGTCGCCGAAGCGCAAGTGCTGATCGGTGGTGAGCCCGGAGCTACCCCCCGCCGAGAGGACGAGGGCAACTTCAGGCTGAATTTTCACATCCCCCGCACGGAATTGCACGCCGGTCTTGAACTGCGGAATGCGCTCATAGAGCGAGCCCATGGCGACGCCTAAGCCCGTAGTCTCGAACAGGGAGGGCAGAGTCGATGAGCCAAGCAGGGACCAATCCTGGCCGAATTCTGCAAACCATGGTAGGTCGCCGATTTTGTGGTCCAGCCGCATGTAAGCGAGGCGGAGAGTGAATTCATTGGAGCGAACACTGCTGATGTTGCGGTTGCTGACGTCGGTGTAGTCGCCTTCAAAGTCGCCTTCCACTTTGCCGGTGACAGTGAAGCCTGAATTCTTCGGAACCCATTCCGTTTGCATGCCGATGCGGAAACTGCGGGCCTTAAGATGCACCTGCGGGTTGGTGTTGGGAGTAGCGGCGGTAGTGTCGCCGATGAGGAGCGGGAGTGGCCAGTCCTGGCTGCCGAAAGTGGCTCCGCCGCTCGAAGCCGTATCGGAAGCGGCGCTGGCTTTGTAAAAACCGTACAGTTTCACATTGGCGCCGCTGCCGAGGTGAATGTCTGGGATCATTCCTCCTTGCTTCGGAATATCGATGGGCAATACGCGGGTGGGCGTAATCGCCGGAATGACCGGGGGTTCCGCGGGAGGTGGCGTTGGTTGCGCGGCTGAAGAAGCCGGAGCCACGCTGGCGGTGTGCAGCACGGCGTCCGACACGTGCACCTTGGGCGCATCCATGGCGACCGGGGTTATAGTCGCTGTGGGGACGGTGGCTGTGTATTCCTGCGAGCTGATCAGGCCTTTCTCCACAAGTAATTTGGCGAGGCGTGCGTTAGCATCTTCCGGAGAGGACGCCTGGTTGATCATCGCGACTTCGCTGGGAGACAGAATCCCCTTGGACTGCAGCAATTGCGCGAGAGGATTGTTGTTGGTTGCTCGATTATCCTGCTGCTGGGCTATGGCCGGTAAAGCCAGCACAGCGGCAGAAATCAACAAAATCAGAAGCGACACGGCTTTTTTCATTGGACCTAACCTCCGTAGGACAAATTTGAGACCGTAGGAATGTATGAACAACCTATAAAGACTTTCCGCCTTGGCCTATCCCCGCAATGACTGGCATCACAGATCGGTGTGATAGGAAAAATTCACCGAGCTGGGGTCAATTTGCGACTATCTGCCCAATGAAGAATGAAGAATATGAATCAGCGCCATCCAGACCCGGGCTTGAATGCGTCGCACACTGAATACTGTTACTGCCAGCCGGATGTCAAGAGATTTCCCTGTAATGGAGGCTATTGAGGATGCTTCACTTCCGGGATGCGGAATTATCAACCGGCGATAACTCAGTAGTTATCTCTCCACTGCGATTCGAAACGCTGCGGGTCGAATATCGTCGCGGGCCGAAACACAAGCTACAATGTCGGGCATAGAATCTAGGCCAAGGCCCCGCTCTTCGATGGGCGGGGAACCGGCCCTGCCTTACGGGAAAGTCATGCCGGACGGAAAGGATCATGTATGCATATGTCACCAGAGAAGCACACGCCTGCGCAGGAACAACGCCTGGTGCGCTTTGGCCTGGGCTTGGCCCGCTGGAGCGAACGCTGGTTTCCTGATCCGCTCATTTTTGCGCTACTGGGAATCGTAGTGGTCTTTGTTGCCGGCCTTTTGCTTCATCAAAGTCCCGCCAAACTGGCCATTCAGGGAGGCAAGAATTTCTGGACCCTGGTCCCGTTCACCATGCAGATGGTGATGATCATCGTGGGTGGATATGTTGTCGCATCGACGCCCATCGTTTATCGCGCCATTCGCGCCTTAGCCGGAATTCCAAATACACCGCGGGGAGCGGTTGCGCTGGTGGCATTGTTCTCCATGCTGACGTCGTTGATCTCCTGGGGCCTGAGCCTGATTTTCAGCGGACTCTTTGTTCGCGAGCTGGCTCATCGTGTCAAAGGGATGGACTATCGGGCCGCGGGCGCGGCTGCGTATCTGGGGCTGGGCGCCGTCTGGGCGATGGGGCTGTCGTCTTCTGCCGCTATGCTCATGGCGACGAAGTCGGCGATGCCCCCGACTCTGTTCAACATTAGCGGCTTGATCCCGCTCACCCAAACTCTGTTTTTGTGGCCAAGCATCGTGACCACAGTGATACTAATCGTGCTCTCGGTGTTGATTGCGTATTTGTCTACGCCGTCGCCGGAGAATGCGAGAACAGCAGAATCCTACGGCATCCAGTACGCGCCGATTCGCTCCAGCCTGGAGGAGAAGAGCAAGCCCGGCGAATGGCTGGAATACAGCCCGTTGCTAACGGTTCTGGTGGTGGCGCTGCTGTGCTATTACCTGGTTGACGTGTTCCGCACCTCACCGCAAGGCGCTCTGGCCGCACTCGACCTAAACACATACAACTTAATGTTCATCACGGTTGGGCTCTTATTGCACTGGCGACCGAAGCGCTTCATGCGTGCGGTTGCGGAGTGCATTCCGGCTACCGGCGGCGTGATCATCCAGTTCCCGTTTTATGCCGTGATCTTTGGCATGATTGTTGGAACGGGCATTGCAGAAGCGCTGGCGAAGCTCTTCGCCTCCATCAGCACGCATAATACTTATCCATTGCTGGTGGCAACGTACTCGGCGGTGCTCGGCGTTTTCATTCCTTCCGGTGGCAGCAAGTGGGTCATCGAAGCGCCCTATGTATTGCAGGCCGCGAATCTGCATCAGGTGCATCTGGGCTGGGTGGTGCAAATCTACAACGCCTCAGAAGCGCTGCCCAATCTGGTGAATCCCTTCTGGATGCTGCCTCTGCTGGGCATCCTAAAATTGAAGGCGCGCGACATTGTGGGCTACGGAGTGCTGCAGTTAATGGTGCACATCCCGGTCGTGTTCTTTTTGTGCTGGTTGTTCGCGCGATACATTCCATACCTGCCGCCGGTGAAGTAGCAGGCGGAGATATGATGGTGAGCGCGGTAGGAATCGAACCTACAACCTACTGATTAAGAGTCAGTTGCTCTGCCAATTGAGCTACGCGCCCACGGTGGGAGTCTTATGGAGCGGGGCAATTTGTGATTGTAACATTTCCCGGCGCGCGCGGTCATCGCGCACGCTTGCAACGCTGTAATGCAAACACTGTTTTTGAGTGGTCGAACGGTTGTTCGACCGCAGAACGATTAGAGAAGTCTTACAAATGGTAGTGACCAGATTTCTGTGTCGCTGTGCCTTGCACGGCGGCGGGCGGAACGGTCCCCTATGACCGCTGGTGGAACTCCGCGGCCAACGCACCGGCGGCTTCGCTGGCCACGGGGCGGCGCGGCGGCAACGCATCCGGCCTGCCGGGGCGCTTCTCGACTGTGCCGATTACCGGAGCATCGTCCATTCCATCGGCGTAGGCCATGGAGACGAACCTCTGTTCGGAACACAGGCGATCAACCATCCGCTGTTGCCCAGTGCTGAGCACGGCGTGAGGAAGAACGGGAAAGTGGCGGAATATCCAGAGAAAATAAACGCGCTGAAGAAACGACGGCATCAAGTACCGGGGTCCGATGGGGGTTTGCACTTGCACCACGCCATCCGATAGTTTCTCAATCCACATGCTATGCCACCTGAATACTGATTCTGTCCAGAGCAATTCCAGGGCCGCCATTATTGCACCAAGATCGGTGCGAAGGGAAGCAATTTTTCACAGGTTCCTGAGAATTCTCTAGTCAACCCGGCAAGTCTTGCCTGACGGCCGGGCACATTTGGTTGAGTTCTGGGGTGTCACCTCTGGTTGGTTGTCTATAAAGCGGGGGTTGGGATGCACCAAATATGGTGCATTGGGAATCGAGAAATCGAGATCTTGGATTCAGATCTCGGGCATCCAGATCTTGGGCATCCCCGAAAGACTACGCGGGAATCTCCGGCAGTATGTCCATGCGCTGGATCTCGGCCGCGACCCCGAAGTCCTTGCCTGGACCTTGCTCCACGCGCAAGACTCGGGCATGGCAGCACACCCAGCACTTCTCACCGGAGGTCAGCTCGGGTGGGAGGATGAGGACCAATTCGACCTCCGAGCCTTCCCTCATGCGGGACTTGGTATAGAGGAATACACCATTTGTGCTGACGTCGCGAGTCTCGGCGCTCAACTCGGCATTGGCTGTTGTGCCGCGAACCCGCACCGGCAGCTTGGCAACGAGTCGCGCGCGGGAACGGCGATCAATCTTGCTTGTCATTAATCTTTAGCTTTCCGGTTTCCGGTTTCCGGTTTCCGGTTCCAGCAGTTGCCGCATTCCTCAGCATTGGAAACTAGAAACCGGAAACTGCAACTGGAGTTCGACAGTATAGACCAAACTTCAGGCGGACGGGTTACAAGTTGCTTACATTTCCGGTCGGCGCAGTCGGGCAGCGGGTACTACGAGGGCTTGCTCCATCGTAGGAACATTGGTGCCTCGCAGCCTGGCCTCGGCCTGGGCGAGTTTGTCGGACTGATTGGTCTGGTAGTAGGCCTGCACCAAAAGTTCCATGGAGAAGGGATTGTCCTGGTCCTCCTCCAGATAGCTGATGGCTTCCTCGATCTTCTTCTGATCTTTGCTGTCTTGCGTCATGTTTTGTTGATTCATCAACAGAGTTCCGGCGGCTCCGTTGTAGGAACTTTGGATGACGCGATTGCGGCTTCCCGTCGCCATGGCTTCGAGTTGCTTTAAGGAAGTATCGGCCATAGCCGGGTTGCCGGCATGCGCCGCGCGTACGGTGCGAGTGCGCAAAATGTGGGAGAGTTCCTCATCTCTACTGGACTTCGTAATCGAGCCGAGATGTTCTAGCGACTGCTCGGCGTCCTGCAGATATTTCAACGCCACTTGATCGTCGGTCTGATATTCGGCCAAATGCCGGTACGCCTGCGCTTCCAGTAGGTCCTGCTCTTTGGCGTGGGCAGTCTGCGCAATCTCGTGGAATGCGGCATCGGCCTCCACGAACTTGCCGTCGCGCACCCAGGTCATTGCCTTTTGCATGCTGTAAGTGAGCCGGTCTGCTTCAGTGTGAGCATAGCGGGTGGCCTTGTCGTACTCGACCCGCGCCTGCTCCTGGTTGCCCATTAGTGCGTAGGTGTCTCCCAGACCCACCTGAGAAGTCACAAAGTCAGGATCGATCTTCAAGGCGGCCCGATAGTGCTGCAGTGATCCCTCAAAGTTTCCTGCCATGCGCAGCAGTTCGCCGTAAGAGTCCTGGGGATTGGGTTCCTTGGGCAGCAGAGCGACGTAACGATCCATGGCCGCAAAGGCCTTGGGAAACTGCCGGTCGCGGGCATAAAGATATGCCAGATCATTTAGCGCAGCCGGGAAATTTTTGTCGAGGGCCAGCGCCTTTTGCATGATTCTCAGGGCCTGGTCGTCGGCGTTCTCCAGCAGCAGCCAGTTCCCGGCAAGGTAGAGCAGATGCTTGTCCTTGGGATACATTTCCAGCAGATCGTTCATCGCAGAAATGCCGCCGATGAAGTCGTTTTCCTGCACCTTGACGATCCAGGCAATCATTAACTGCTCTCCCGGCGTCAGCTTTGGCGCCAGAGCTTTGGCCCTTTCGGTGGCGGCGCTTACTTCCTTGGGATCGCTGCCGTTAAAGGCGATCCAGGCCCAGGCGACAGCCAAGTTGGGATCGGCCTTGACGGCGGCGCGCCAGTCGTCGTTGCAGCGCTCGAGATAAAGATTCTCGTAATCAACCATGCCCTTTTCGTAGAGCGCGCGAGCCTCGGCCGATGAGGTGGTCACCGGCATCGAAACCGTGGCCGCCTGCTTGAGGTGGTGGGCATGTAGCGGCGCGGAAAAACAGACACCGCAGATGATGATGACAGCGCAAATAAAGCGACGCATCGAGGTCTCCGCAACAGGCGCTTTGGGGGAATGGATTACAACCTGCAGCGTAGCATCCGCCGAATCAGGTTACCTAGTGACGGAAGTCATGGGACGGGTGGACGACGGGGCAGGCAAAAAAAGCCCCTGCCGCGTGGCGGCAAGGGGGCTTGAATTGAAACCCAACTTAGAAGGTGAACTTAGCCGCGAGCTGAATGCCACGCGGACCGCCGCCTCCGAGGAAGGGATTGCCGATACCCACATCGCCAGTGGCTGTGATCTGGTAGGCGCCGTTGCCGACCTCGCGGCCGGCGGCGTTGGGCGGAGCAAATCCGCAAGCGCAACCGGCGGTTCCGTCCGGGTAGGTAAAGAGCGGCGAAATAAGATTCGAAGCTGGATCGGCAATGAAGGCGGGCAACACCGGATTCGAGAAGTTCGGGTGATTGAGAATATTGAAGAAGTCAGCCCGAAGCTGCATGGTCAGGTGCTCGGCAAGAACGGTGTCCTTGTAGATTGCGAGATCCCACTGTTTGAACGTAGGACCGGTGAGGGAGTTGCGGCCGAGAGTTCCATAGTGGCGCGTGCCCGGTTGGCAGTCATCCGCGAAACCGTTGTAGGTGTCGAGAGTTGCCGCCGATATGCACGGCATGGCGAAAGAACCCAACTGCAGGAAGTTGAATGGGTTGCGCTTGTCGTATTGGATCGGCCCCACCACATCCGGACGATCAAAGCCATCGCCACCGCCGCTGTAGTCGTCTTCGTAGTTGTAGTTGAGGTTAAATGGCTGACCGCTTTGCAGGGTTGCGGCGCTCTCGATGCCCCATCCATTCTTCAGCTTTGACATGCTGCCGCTCATCTTGGGGAAAGCGTAGCTGGCAACCCAGACGAAGCGATGTGGAATATTGAAGTTCGACGGGCCGTATTCCGCCTGCGGCCGGTTGCTGTCCTGGGGCTGGGCGGCGTTGACCACAAAGTCTTCGCCGTCGCTGGAATTATCCAGAGACTTCGACCAGACGTAGTTGATCAGCGAAGTGAAACCGTGATAGTTGGCTACCCTGAGCTGAGCCTGGAGGGAGTGATAGTTGGAGCTTCCCAGGGAATTCTCCTGGAAAATATAAGCCGCGCCATAGGGGAAACCGTAGTTGCGCGGAACGGCGAAGTCATTGATTCCGGGGGTGCATCCGAGACCTCCAAGATCGCAGGCGGTGATAGTGGCCTGGCTGGGCTGATTAAGGTCGAAGAAGCGGAAGAGACGGTGCCCCTGCGAACCCACGTAGCCTAGCTGCATTGAGACTTTGCTGGAAAACTGATGCTGAATGTTGATGTTGTAGTTTTCCATGTACGGCGTCTTTATGTTGCGGTCGAAGGAGAAAATATCGCATTCGACATTGCAATTCGGCGCGCCGTAGATTGGGGTATTCGGAATATAAGCTCCGTTCACATCGAAAGCCGCCGGGTTAGCGTTCGCCATTTGAATCGGATCAGGCCCAATGTTGTTGTAAGCCGGCCCAGGAGCGTAGAACGTCGGATAAGGCAGGTGGCCCAGCATCATGTCCTGGGAGAAGGCGTCGAAGAACAGGCCGTAGCCGGCGCGCAGAACGGTATTGCCTTTACCGGTCACATCCCACACGACGCTGACTCGGGGAGAGAAATCCTTCTTGTCGGGATTGTAAAGGCCATCCAGCCCGCCAGGTCCGCCGACCTGCTGAAGGGTGCCTGTACTCGGAAGAAAATCGGAAAACAGGTTGTTCCTCTCGGCGACCACGCCGTAGTAATCCCAGCGCAGACCGTAATTCAATACGACGTGCGGGGTGGCGTGGAAGGCGTCTTGAAAATAAAAGCCGAAGCCATTCTCGTAGGTATGGCGCACGGTATCACCCGTGTAGTCAAAGAGGCCGAAAGAGCTGGTTTGCGGCGCCATTTCCAGCAAATTCTCCAGACTGTCGAAACGGATCCGGCCCCGCGAGTACTTGTCGAAATGCTGTTGCACGCTGGTTCGATGGAACTCGCCGCCGAATTTGAGGTCGTGCTTGTTTATTTTCCAGGAAAGGCTTTCGATCAACTGATTGTTAGTATCCACGCGCTGTCTCGGGTCACCGGAGGTCGCACCCAGTTGCGAGAAAAAGCCTGCCCCTCCTGTGGCGTTGGGAGAAAGAATAATGATCGGCAAACCCGACGAGTTGCAGGTGCCGAACGTCGAAGGAACGTTGCAGAACCCGATGCTGCCAGGGTTAAAGCTCCGGTCTTGCGGGAAAAAACCTTCGGCGAAACGGTTCCATCCGTAGCGGAATTCGTTCACTTTAGTAGGCGAGAGCACCTTCACCCAGGAGATGGAGACCAACTGCACCCGAGTGGGCGTAACCGTGTCAAACCCGGGCAACTGCCCGCCCGTGGCATTCAGTTCCAGAGGAAATTGCTGCGTGCTGTCGCCGAAGAAATAGCGCCCGCTTATGTTGCTGGAAGTGCTGAAAGTGTGATCGATCTTCGCGATCACGCTGCTCAGGTTGTTGAGGGACGGCGCGTTGGCAATGTAGTCGGGAGCGAAGTTGGTACCGGAGAAGCAGCCGGCATCGCTGGAGGTGACTCCCGGGATGTAGTTCTGAGCATTGTGGGGGTAGAAGTTAGCCAGAGCCTGACCGATTGGACTGACCGTCCCGCCACCCGTTACGACGTTGTTCTCGGCCATAGTAATTTGGCTCAAGGTCGGCACGCAGTCGAGCGAGACGACCCCCACAGTCTCGCGCTGCCCCTCGTAATCGAGGAAAAAGAAGGTCTTGTCTTTGACAATCGGCCCACCGATCGAGCCCCCGAACTGGTTGTTATGGAACGGCGCCTTGGGAAATCCCGACTGGTCAAAATAATTGCGCGCGTCGAGAGCGTCGTTACGGAAATATTCAAAGAAGTCGCCATGAATCGAATTGGTTCCGCTCTTGGTCACGATGTTGACCACAGCGCCGGCATTACGGCCATACTCCGGTTCAAAGTTGGAAAGAACTCGCATGTCGGATACCGCATCGATAGGCAGAATCGCCGACGGAGTGGCGAACACGCCCCCCTGATTGATGGCAGGATCGTTCCGGTAGCCGTCGTTCATATCGGTACCGTCGAGTAAGTAGTTGTTGGAGCGGCCACGGGCGCCGTTCATCGAGAACTCGCCAAAGGAACCAGGAGAGTCGGTGATCTGATCAGGCGAGCCAGCAACACCAGGATTCAAGAAGATCAGCTTGGTGTAATCGCGGCCATTAATGGGCAGGTCCTTGACGTCGTTCTGAGTCAAAACTCCGCCCAGGGTATCCGATGTCGTCTCCACTTGGGGCAGCAGGTCGCCCTCAACCTCAACCCTGGTCGTCACCTGCCCTGTTTTCATCGCCGCATCCACGCGGCGCAGGCTGGAAACGTCAACGGTCACGCCGGTCGTTACCGACGTCTGAAAGCCGGTTAGCGTGACGGTCACCGTGTAGGTGCCGATGGGCAACTCCGGCAGGGCATAGCTGCCGTCGGCGCTGGTGTCGGTGTTGCGCTCCATTCCCGTAGCCACGTTCTTTACGGTCACCTTGGCGCCGGGAAGAACCGCACCTGAGGGATCGGTCACCGTGCCTAGAATCGTTCCGCGGAAGGTCTGTGCGGCGAGGCTGACTGCGGCCAGAAGCACAAACGCCAGGACTATGCGCGCTTTCATAAAATCTCCTTAACGCCAATGAGTTTGAGGGAGTAAACGTCCGGTGCGGCGGGCCAAGTTTTTCAGGCCCTTAGTTTAAAAGGCTTGCAATTCCTTGCATACGAATAAGATGGAACGCCCAGCCGCACAGGAAACACTATCCAAACCCGATCCCAAGAGTCAACCATTGAGTTCTGATGGAAGCAATAGATTTTACGAATAGGGTAACTCGCAGGTAACGTGACCGAGGAGTGCGGGGTCTTAGGGATTCAGTTTTGTGCCCAAGAGCTGATACCTAGGACCGCATCCACCTAGAAAGTGATGGTCACGCCACCACGGACCGAGCGCGCGGCCTGGACAAGATAGACGGTCTGGCCGTCCTGGCCCATCACCGGCACGTAGCCTTGCGCCAACAGGTTCCGCAGGTCGATGACTGCGTCCATGTGGGCGGGCAGGAAGCCGAGAGTCGGAATCGGCTGGCGAATAAAAAGATTCAGGAAAGGATCGCTCTGTCCGGGTGAGGCATTGAACATATCCACCGGAGTGAGCGCCGGACCATTTACCCAGCGATAGGAGGCGATCCACCGTGTCTGAGCGTGAGGGAGCGTACCGCTGAACTTTGCGGCCAGGGCGTGACGCTTCTGCGTAGTGATCCACTGCCCGGCATCCTGAAGTTCGACATCTGGCTTGGCCAAGTCGAGCACGTCGCCACAAGCATAATCCAGCGTGGCAGTGAGATCGGAATAAAGCTTCCGTTGGAGCACAATCCGCAGTCCACGCGAGTTCAGAGTGTCACCGGCGTAAGTAAACGTCCCGGAATAGACATCGGGCAACAGGAAGCCACCGGCAGCGGAAACGTCGCCGGTTCCGATCAATGCCGTGTTGGCCACGCGATCCGTGAACAGCGCAACCTGGATATTGTTCTTGCCCATGCGCCGCGAAAGACTGAGTTCTTGGTGGTGCGCGCGTTCCAGACGAGTCGCAAAGTTCACCATGCTGACGCGAGGGTCGGCTTCGCTCAAATCCGCAGGCGCTGAGTCCAAACCGCTCTCATCCCGAGCGTTGGGCAGCGAGGTCGCATAGCCATACTCCATCAGAGTGTCGGGAGAGGCGTGCACGTCAATGGAGCCGTAGGGGCGGAACGCGGTCACGTGTCCAAGAAATTGGATGGTCTGCAATTCGCTGCCAAACTCGATCTCGACCACGTCACCGACAGCTATATCGTCTCCCGCATTGAAAGCCAGCGCCTGAAGCGCGGCATAGTGCAAGTTGGGATCGGAGGGCGCGAACCGGCGCATGGTCAGCGCCAGGGAGGGCCCGGAGCCATCAAGCAGAGTGTGCGAGTAGGTGGCGCGCAGAACCGCGGACGGAAGACTCTCCCCGTAGCCAACATGTCCACTCAGCCCGACCCGGCTCATGGAGAAAATCGAACGCTCCACCGAAAAGCCGGTGCTGACGTCAGATCCGCTGCCATAGCCATCTGCCGCCGAACCAGCCAGAAACGAAAGGCTGGCCTTCAGGTTGCGATCCTGCTGTTCGACATCGGTGCCTGGATTGCCAAACACGCGTAAAACGGGACGATTCGCGACCGAACGCAGCGTCCACTTCCAATCGTCATCGTTCGCGGTTCCGCGCAGGGGACCTACTCGCAAGCCGTTGAGCAACGTGTTCAACGTGATGTTCAACCTGATACTGGTGCCGGGCTGCAAGGCGACTTTCTCATGCATCGCCGCAAGGAAGGAGGGTGCCGAGACTTTTAGGGAGTACTGCCCCGGCGTGAGGTTCGGCACCGAGAAGAAGCCGGCGCCGTCGGTGAACACGGTTAGAGTATGAACCGCCGAGCCAACAATCTCTACCACCGCGCCCATTTGCGGAGTGCCTGATGCATCGCGCACATATCCCGAAATGGCGCCCGGCCGCTGTCCGGCCAACGCCGGGAGCGACAACCCAATTAAAACTGCCAATAATCCGAAATGGCGAACGTTCACTCCAACCCCCGGGGAACAAGCAGGCCGTTACTCTACAGCAAACGTCGCTGAAGGATCAATAGTCTGCTTGGAGATGTTGTCGTTCACTTTAATATCGATTCGGTATACGCCCGGCTGCAGGTTGGCCGCGGCAATCGATTTCTGCAAAGTAACCTGCTCGCCTATATTTCCCATCGTCTCCGTGGACTCCGTTTTCTGAACCACCGGCTTGTTGGTGGCGATATTGACGATGTTGTACTCAAACGTGGCAGAAGGCTTGTGCGTCTTCTCGTCTACGCCCAGATTGTAGACTTGCATCCAGAAGTTCACCTTCTGGTCGCGACTCCGCTTGAAGAGGGCGGGCTTGCCGTTGGAGGGAGCTACGCGCGGGCGAACTTTGTTGAGGCCAATCACGAACTGGCCTGTGCTTACGTCCTTGGTGGGCACCGGCTCCATCACATCGGCCACGATCAGAGAAGAAGTCGACAGTTTGTCATCGGAGTATTCCGGTACGACAATGCCACGGCTCCAGAGGCCTTTGCGGTCGCCGTTCACGTCTTTCACCGCGATATCGACCTTGTAACGCCCCGGGCGCAGCGGGAGCGCCTTCCAATACACCGCCGAATTCTCCGCGCTGCGGGGCAGGAGTTCCGCCGGAACGTCGATCTGGACCGGTTCCTCCTGGGTTTGCACAATGCGACCAGTCAAGGTGCTAACGCGCATAAAAATATTCACGGTACCGCGTTGCACTCCATCCTTGTTGGCGAAGGTGATGTCGCGGTACTTCAACTGGACGGTGATCGGCACCAGTACTGTGTCCCCGGTGACCTTCACAAAATCGGTGCGCACGTCGAAAGGCATCAGGTTGGTGACGATCTTTGTGTTAACAATTTCTTCCAAGTCCTTATACTTAACCGCTGGCGGCGCCTGCAGTTTGGCAAACCGCTCCAAACGATCGAACTGCTTGGCGGTTTGGCTCATTGCGTCTGGGCCGGTTCCCAGTTGCTCCAACCCGCCGCCGCTGAAACGGCCTGCCTTGTTGGCCATGCCCATTTGCTCGTAAAGAGTCAACCCGGCGTTGGGAGTGTATTTCAGCGCGTCCTTCTCCGACCGGTCGATAGTCATGCGGTATTCGTTACACATGCACGAGTCGACGAATTCGATGATGACTTCCTGCCCAATGCCTTCCAGATAACGGTAGCGCCAGTCTTCAAAGGGGAAGGTTGACGTTTCGCCGCCGCCTTCTTCCATAGGCCGCTCATAGGTGCCGCCGGAGGGATGCGAGTCGATTTCATCGGCAGGACCATACATGATGTAGATGCGACCGCGATCGCTTTTCCAGCCCGGGATTCCCGCCGCGAAATGCTCATTCGCGTAAGCGATGCGGCGGTAGTGTTCTTCCTTGTATTCGTTTTCTTCGGTGTCGGGCGTGGGGTCGCGGCGTTGCCAGAAGGCTTCAATAAAGTTATCGCGTTCTTCGTCGTTCGAAAGCTGCTTAAAAGCTGCTCTCTCTTCGTCGGTGATGATCCAGACCACGTCCTCATTCAGCCACTTCTTGTAGGTCTTGCTGAGTTCGATCTTGAGCGACGCTTTCTGCTGTTTTTTCTGCTTTTCCGTGGGTTTGCGCTTGAGCGGATCGACTTCATCGGAAGGTTGCGCCTGGGAGCCAGGCGACGCGGCACTGGGTGCCGACGTGCTGGACGATGGCGTGCTGGACGATGGGGCTACGGAGGTTGGCTGGCTGGCAGGAGCCTGCTTGTCACTCTGGGCTCTAACCGGACCGGCAAAGGCCGCGGCGACAGCCAAGATTACAAGAGACGAAAAATAACGTGAACCAACCCGAACCATGAGAGGGACTCCTGCCACGACAAACTTCTGTCGGCCTATTCTAGGCCCTCAGTTGGGCGAAAGCAAGGCTAAGTCACATCGAACGAATGGATTGAGACCCGAACCGATCTCTCTGTTGGAAGCCGAGAAGCGATTCCCGAGTTGCCCGGCCAAGCGCCAAATATTTTAGAATCAGCCTTGACCAAGCTATAATTTTAGGTTGCTATAATCTTGTGTTCACGGGCGGCGCTACTCTCCGGATTCCCTGGATCCTAGCACTCTGGATCCTGGCACTTCATTCAGACTGGAACTTTCCTGCCAACAGGATCGTATCCGAGAATGTGGGCTCGTCACTTGCGGATCGGTCAGCGAGATCATCCTGGGACTAACTGCCTGAGATCGCTGCTGGCCCCGCCGGGCAACAGTCTGGGACGGTGACGGAAGCCATGAAGCTCTGGAAAAAAATTGCAATTGGCGGTGGCGTAGTGATCGTGTTGGCCGCCATCGTCGGCTTCACGGTCTATCAGAGCGGCAAGAATGTCGTCAAGGTGCAGACTGGGAAGGTGCAACGCGAGGATTTATCCTCAATGGTAAGCGCCTCGGGCGAAATCAAACCGAAAACGTACGTCAATATCGGCGCGAATGCTTATGGCAAGATCACCCACCTCTATGTTAAGGAGGGGGATCACGTAAAGAAGGGACAATTGCTGGCGCAACTGGAAAACGTGCAGTCCTCGGCCGATGTGAGCGCGAATCAGGCCTCGGTGCAGGCTGCGGAAACGGATGCGATCGCGGCCGACGCGGCGCTGAAGACTTCGGACGCTGACCTGTTGCGCGCCCAGGCCGATTATGAGCGTAACAAGCTCGATTGGGATCGAGCGCAGAATCTTTTTAAGGACGGGTTAATCGCAAAATCTGATTTCGACAGCCGCCGGAACGCATGGGCTACGGCCGACGCTGGACTGGATCAAGCCAAGGCGCGCGTTAATCAGGCAAAGGCCCAGAAAGACTCGGCCGACCGCCACGTGGCAATGGCGCGAGCCAATCTTACCCGCGTGACCGATGTGCTGCAGAAAACTACCTACGCCGCTCCCTACGACGGAGTGGTTACAAACTTGCCAGTTCGAGAAGGCGAATCAGTTGTGATCGGCATTCAAAATGCTCTCGGCAGCACGTTGCTGACGCTGGCCGACATGTCCGTGATCACCGCTGAAGTGAAAGTGGATGAGACTGATATCGTGAATGTGCACCTAGGCCAGCCTGCCGAAGTTACGATCGACGCTATTCCCAAAAAGGTTTTCCACGGCACGGTTTCCGAAATCGGTGATAACGCCATCGTGCGCTCCACCGGTGTGGCTACCTCTCAGCAGGCCACCGCCAGCGAGGAAGCCAAAGACTTCAAAGTGGTTGTAACGGTGGCCGATCCTCCTCCAGATCTGCGTCCGGGACTGTCGACGACAGCCAAGATTACGACGGCCTCCCGCAGCGGCGCGCTAACGGTTCCCATTCAAGCACTCGCTGTACGCACAAGGGCTCAACTGGAGCAACAAAAAGCCGTGCCCGGCGCTGTGCATGCCGCCGCTCCGGTGTCGAAAGATGCATCCAATGACAAAGACCGAGATCAAAAAGACAAAGGTCAAAAAGAAGAAGTGCAGGGCGTCTTCGTGATTCGGAAAAAGAAGGCTGAGTTCGTACCCGTAGCCACCGGCATCGCCGGAACTAGCGATATCGAGGTGGTCGACGGCTTGAAAGAGGGGGACGAGGTCATCACCGGCAGTTACAAAGTCTTGCGCACTCTTCGTTCTGGGAGCAGCGTCAAGATCGATAACTCTGTCCCCAAGAAGGAAGACGAGACGTAACCTTAATCGGCTTGATCCGTCCAATGGAAAAGCCGGTCCAGACCTTGAGTCTCGAACAACAGTATCGGAACCCAAACGGAGCTCTCGGAGTCGAATTCAATCTCGGAGAACCCAGTGGCACCGGAGCAGGAGAAAAAAATGGCAACCGCAGAATTGATCAGCATGGCCGACAATGCCGTAGCAGTGCCACCACCTCAGTCCTGCATGATCGCGGCCGAGGATCTTTGGAAGACCTACGACATGGGCTCCGAGCAACAGGTACACGCCCTTCGTGGGGTCAACCTTCGCATCGAGCGGGGAGAGTACGTTGCCATCATGGGACCTTCGGGCTCGGGTAAGTCCACGCTGATGAACCTTATTGGCTGCCTCGATACGCCCACCAAAGGCGAATACTGGCTTAACAGCCAGTTGGTGAGTGAACTAGACGACGACGAACTGGCGCGCATCCGCAATAAAGAAATCGGCTTCGTATTCCAGACGTTTAATCTGCTGGCTCGTGCCACTGCTCTGCACAACGTTGAGCTGCCGCTGATCTATGCGGGTATTCCGACGGCTGAGCGCATCGAACGTGCCCAAGGCGCGTTGAAAGCCGTAGGCATGGAATCGCGCATGACCCACAAGCCCAATGAGCTTTCCGGCGGCCAACGCCAGCGTGTCGCCGTCGCCCGCGCTTTGGTCAATCGCCCTTCCATCATTCTGGCGGACGAACCCACGGGCAACCTCGATTCGGCAACCGGAAACGAGATCATGGCCTTGTTTGACCGCCTGCACGCCGAGGGAAACACCATCGTGCTGGTCACCCACGAACATGACATCGCCGAATACGCGCACCGCATCGTCAACATTAAAGACGGAGTGGTGGAGCGCGACGAGCGCAAGAAATAGATCAAACTCAGTTCTCATCCCGTGCCAAGCCAGGCATCTGGGTGTTTGCCTGCAGCAGTTGCCGTGATGCGCAGGCAAGAACCTAGATGCCTCGCTTCGCTCGGGATCACAATGGGTAGACGGCGATGCGTCAGGGAGTGGTAGGAGCTACCTCCAACTCGTAGTGGTCTTCTCCGTACCCGGCACCGCCTCCTCCTCGACAGGTTTCACCAACGCCGCGGCCACCTGATCACGCCCGGCGCGCTTGGCTTCATACAACG
The DNA here is from genome assembly GCA_963702775.1 of uncultured Acidobacteriaceae bacterium. Lineage (GTDB taxonomy): Bacteria > Acidobacteriota > Terriglobia > Terriglobales > Acidobacteriaceae > Sulfotelmatobacter. The sequence continues at coordinate 266,376 of CAVPDX010000004.1, read as the reverse complement.
CAGCATCGGCTGCCGCCATCAATTCCTGGGGCGACAGACCGTGCTCGGGGAACTCTGCTACGCCAATGGAAACTGTCAGCATTCCCATCGACTTACCCTGGTGTATGACACTCAGTTCCTTCATCTTCAATCGCAAACGTTCGGCGCGCGCGCGAGCTGCTTGCAGGTTCGCGGTCGGCAGAATCACGACGAATTCTTCGCCCCCGAACCGGCAAACGAAGTCCTCTGCCCGAACGCCCTTGATCAGGAACGCCCCTGTCTCGCGCAACACGGCATCGCCGGCGTCGTGGCCGTAGGTGTCATTGAACTTCTTGAAATGGTCGAGATCAATCATAAGAACTCCGAGAGATTGTGCCGCTCGAGCCGCGCGGCGAACCTCTCGATCCAGTATCTCCTCTAAATACCGCCGGTTATAGAGACCGGTCAAGACATCGCGCACCGACTGGGTTCGCAACACGTCGCGCAGCTTTATGTTGGCGATGGACCATCCCACCTGCGCCGCAAAGGTTGTCGTAAACGAGAGTTCCGATACATCGAGTTCCGGCACCTCATCCGTGGCCTGAAGGTGCAGGATGCCGAGCGTTTCACCCTGCGCCAGGATGGGGATGCACAAATACGTGTTCTTCACCCCGGCGGCGTGGGCGCAGGGCGCGGTCGCGTCGCCTGCGGTTACCAGATGCGGATGCCCCGTGCGCAGGGCCCAGCACTCGGTGGGCTCAAATTCCATTGCCGGAAGGTGGCAGTCGGCCCACGCCCCGATCACCTCGGCCAGACTCCGCGAATCATTGAGCAGCGCCATCGCTCCCCGTGCAGCGGGAAATATCTTAGGGGCAAAACCCAGGGCGGTCGCGAACACTTCGTCTAGATTCATGCAGCTCTGCAACAGTTCTCCCATCTTCGCCAGCAGGGTCGCCCGCTCTGAGCGTTTCTGGAGTTCCTCCACCATTTGTTCGTTGTTCCAGTCGTATTGCCGGCGGGCGGAGTCTTTCTCGAGAATTTCCTGCTGCAGATGAGCGTTGGCGTCGGCCAATTGCGTGGTCCGCTCCAGAATTTGTTGCTCTAGAATCTGCTGGTTCTGCTTCTGATCCTCGATGTCGGTACAGGTTCCGACCCACTTGACCATTTCGCCCTCAGCATTACGAATGGGATTTGCCCGGCACAAAAACCACCGATAGCTTCCATCTTTCGCGCGCAGGCGGTACTCCACCTCGAACGGAATGCCGGTGCGCAGCGAGGTTCCCCACTTTGACTGGACGTCATCCAGATCGTCAGGGTGAATGATCACTCTCCACCCCGTGCCCTGCATTCCCTCCAACGTTAACCCAACATATTCAAGACACCTCCGATTAAAGTAGTCGGACATCCCATCGAGGTTGGCGGTCCAGATGATCTCGGGAACTGCTTCCGCCATGGTTTGGAAGTACAGCTCGCGTTGCCGGGCCACATTGAGATCGCCCTTCTGTGTGGCCATGAAACGACAGAAGAACGACAGAACGATTGCGATTCCTAGCGTGATGCCAAGCGCCACCAACCAATAAACGTAGCCGTGATGTACTGTCATCGAATTCATTTTTGGCCAGGGAACCTCGAAGCTCGCATCGCCAAATCGTGTTGCGACTAGGCAGCGCCCGTTATGCTGGCCACACTCCCGCTGAAGCCCCTACACCGCATATCGGCGGCGTTCGCTGTCCTGATGTTAGGAAGTGCTAATTTTATCGGGGGAGATGAGCGCGCGGGCAAAAGCAAAAGCCTCTCGGCTGAGAGGCTTTGGTGATTAGGATCGTAACTCTTCGACTACGGCGTACTCGCCGGTCGCGTTGCGGTGGTATCCGCCGGTCGAGAAGTGCCAGCGATGAAGAAATTGTGATCGTAGAGATTGCGGTACATCAGCCCGGCGATCTCGGCCGCCTTGGGACCGAAGGTAGGCCGGCCGCCCTCCAGGAAAATCACGACCACGATCCGTCCACTGCTGGTATTCGCATAAGATGCGAACCAGCCGAACCGCGTGCCGGCGTGGGAGCAGGTGCCAGTCTTGCCCAGAATCTCCTCCTCGTTAAAGTTGAGCCCGAGCCGGCGAGCCGTTCCATATTGCACGGCCCCGGCCATACCATCGGAGAGTTCGGGGATCAGGGGAGCGATATCGAGCTGCCGCTTGACGCGCGGCTGAAAATTCATGATCTCTTCCGGCGTCGTCGGATGCTGCAGATAATAGAGTGTGCCCCCGTTCGCGATCGCAGATACCATTGCGCCCAACTGCAGCGGCGTCATGGAGACGCCTTCGCCGAAGGAACACATCTTGCCCACGCCGCCCAGCTTTTGCGGAATTACCGAATCGGGATAAGTTCCCAACTGTTCGCCCGGAATATCGTAGCCAGCCAGCTCGCCCAGACCATACTCATGAGCGTAGTAGGCGACTTTTTCGAAGCCCAGTCTGCGTCCCAGTGCTTCGAAGTATGCGTTGTTCGAGTGCGCCAGAGCTTCGGTAAGATTCATCTGGCTGCGTCTACCGAGCGGAATTTCGGTCTCCTTTGACACCAGGCCTTCGTTCAGAGCGGCCAGAGCCACCGAAAGTTTGATGGTCGAGCAAGGTTGCGCGCCGCTTGACAGCGCCAGCTTCTGATTCACCATGGCCAGCACGCGTCCACTAGTCGGCTCAATCGCCACCACCGTGCCATTCATGTTGCCCAAGGCATCAATGGCGGCCTGGCGGACGACCGGATCTTCGCCCTCGGTAACATCCCCGCCGGTAAGGCCCTCGGCGAACGAGCTCACATAAAAACGCTCGTGATACCTGTGCGGGGACCTGCTAACTGAGGCTCGCGTCAGAGTCGCCCTACGGCTGCTCGCACCGGGGTTCGTATTATGAACGGTCGTCCGGTGGCTGCCCACGCTGTGCGTAGCTGTGTGGTGAACGGAGGTGCGGCGCGCAGCAGTACCTCGGCTGCTCGCCAGATGGTGCAAGCGGCGCCTGGTCCGAGGGCTCTCACTCACTTTTGTAGATTTCGATTTGGGAGGATTCAGGGTGTGCGGGTTGACGTGCGCCGCCCACATTCCCGGCGCCAGCAAAAGTCCTCCCACCATCACCGCCAGACGAAGACAGCGCGCTTCCAGCTTGGACATCTCGGTTTCGTTCCCCTGCCTGCCGGATTTCTTGCCTTACTCTGATGCACGAAGCCTGCCAGCGGCCAGCCCTGACAGGTAACGTCGACCATCTCCGCGATAGTACGTGAGTTACACTGTTTCAGGCAATAACAAAGTTTCTCCTGCTGAAAACCCCACTTTCGATATAACTCATTATGGGACAGGTACTTAAATGGGAATTACTTTCGTCTTAGAGCCTACAGTAACGGTTACCTCGTTACTGGAAAGATACGGCTCAGTGCGCAAAAGTTTTCCATTTCTTGCCACTGGTCAGTCGCCAGTGGTCGGCAGAACAAAATCAAAGGTCGCGGACAGGTTCTCGCTCGCCACCGTCCACTGATCAACGGGCAACTGCTATTACATGACTTCGCCGCGCTTGCGCAGAAATGCTGGAACATCCAGGTCGTCCTGCTCGAAGTTCGCCACCATCGCGCTGCGCATCGTGTCGAGCGAGATCACATCAGCGCGTGTATGGGCCATCGCCACGGGAGAGGATTCTGCCGTCCTCGGCTCATCCATCATGCGCTCGGGCGTCGGCTCAGGAAATGCTTCCGGAAACGGAGTTGTCGTCACCGGTTCTATAGGATCGGGAAAATCCGTATTAGGGAAACCCATGGCATCATCATGCGATGCCGCGAACGAATGATGCGCTTCGATGGGCCGCTGGTTTGCGCGACTGACTCCCGCCCGATTCACTTCGCGGAAGCCGGTGGCGATTACCGTGATCTTCACCGTGTCCTTCATCTTTTCGTCCATCACTGCGCCGAAAATAATATTGGCGTCTTCATGCGCTGCGCTTTGGATGATGGTGCAGGCCTGCTGCACCTCGGCAAGCTTTAATGATGCAGACCCGGTGATATTGATTAGAATGCCGCGCGCTCCATCGATCGCACCGGCCTCAAGTAGTGGCGAAGCTATGGCGCGCTGGGCCGCTTCCGTAGTACGATTCGCGCCGCTCGCGGTCGCCGTTCCCATCACCGCATAGCCCATGCGCGCCATGATGGTCTTCACGTCGGCAAAGTCGCGGTTGATGATGCCGGGAATCGTAATGATGTCAGAGATCCCTTGCACGCCCTGCCGCAGAATGTCATCGGCGATGCGGAACGACTCGAAGAACCCTGCATTCTCGGCGACGGCCAGCAGCTTCTCGTTGGGAATCACGATGGTCGTATCCACTGATTCCATCAGCTCGGCGATACCTTTCTCGGCTTGCGTCATCCGCCGCTTCCCCTCAAACGAGAACGGCTTGGTGACCACGGCAACGGTGAGTGCGCCCATCTCGCTGGCCAGCGACGCAATAATTGGAGCCGCGCCTGTGCCCGTGCCGCCACCCAGGCCTGTGGTGACGAACACCATATCCGCGCCTTCGAGCGCTTCGATGATCTTGTCCGAGTCCTCGAGCGCCGCCTTGCGCCCCACTTCCGGATTCGCGCCTGCGCCCAGTCCATTCGTTAGCTTCACGCCGAGCTGCAGCTTTACCGGCGCGCGCGACAAGCGCAGCGCCTGCAAGTCAGTGTTAGCGACGATGAACTCGATGCCCTCCACTCCGGCGTCGATCATACGGTTCACCGCGTTGCCGCCGCCGCCACCCACGCCGATGACTTTAATCTTGGCATCATTGAGCGGCTCTTCATTGAAGCTGATGCGAATGCTCGAATCTTTTGTCATTGTCTCCACCGCCTTCTAAAAGGATTCTTTGGTCTTGATTGACTCAATCAATCAATGGCTCAATTGCTCAATTGCTATCCCACTAACATCGCCTTCAATCTCGATCCCCACCGTTCCCCCTGAAACCCGCGCGCCACCCGCGCCCTCTGTCCGTAAGCCACCATGCCGAGCACCGTGGCGCATTCCGGTTCGGCCAGCGTGGCGGGCATCTTTGCCAGAGGCGTTGGCCACGAAAGCCGCACCGGACGCCGCAGCACCGACTCCGCCACATCGAAGATTCCCGGCAGCCGCGATCCACCGCCGCTCAGCACGATGCCCGCCAGACATGCGTCGAACATGCCGCTCTGCCGCAGAGTGTCGCGCATCATCTCGAAAAGCTCACGCGCTCGCGGTTCGAGAATTTCCGCAACCAACCGTTGCGGCAGCAGACGCGAAGGCCGGTCGCCCACCGATGGCACCTCGACTTCGTTGCCTTCCGGAATCAACGTAACGATCGCATTGCCGTGCGCTTTTTTGATTTTTTCCGCCTCCGCCAGTGGCGTGCACATTCCGACCGACAAATCGCTGGTGAAATGGTCGCCGCCCACCGGAATCACCCCCGTGTAAGCGACAGCGCCCTGCAGAAAAACGATCAATTCCGTAGACCCGGCGCCGATGTCAGCGAGGCAAACCCCCAGTTCCCTCTCATCGGCACGCAACACCGAATCAGCCGCCGCCAGCGGTTCAAACACGGTGTCATCCACGTGTACGCCCGCGCGATTCACCGCCGTAATCACGTTCTGCGCCGCGCTCGCCGCCACTGTCACCAGATGCACTCGCACTTCGAGCCGCGCCGCCATCATGCCCAACGGATCGTGCACACCCGCTTGATCGTCGAGAATGAATTCCTGAGGCAGCAGGTGCAGCACCTCGCGGTCCGCCGGCAGCGGAATCGCCCGCGCCCGCTCGACTGCCTGCTTGATCTCGTCACGTCCTATCTCTCGCGGACGTGTGCCCAGGCTGATGCCGCCGTGGCTGTTCACCCCGCGCACATGCGCGCCGCCAATGCCGACGATCGCGTGCTCGACCGCCGCACCGGCTACATCCTCGGCCGCCTCCACTGCCTTCTGAATCGAGGCGACTGCTTTCTCCAGTTCCACGATCACGCCCTTGCGCGACCCGCGCGACTCGGCCACGCCATGCCCGCGATAGCGCAGGCCGGTTTCGCTAACCTCCACCATGAGGGCGCACGTCTTCGCGCTGCCCACGTCAATTGCCGTTAAGAAATTTCCCTGCTGATTCGCCATTCTTTATAAGGTCCCTAATGAATTCTCTGCACAGCTATAAAGTTGGACTCTCATTGCGCCGGCCTCTGACTCGCCGGACTCTTGGCCACGGCCGCACTCGGCTTCTGACCCGCGCCATTGCCCGATGACTTTTTCGCCGCCATCGGTCTTCCGGGTTTTACAGCCGGCTTTCGGGTCAAAACTGCCTTCTTGCGACCGGAGTTGTCTTCCCCCGCTTTACGCTCTTCTTGATCTTATTTTTCGGGGCTGGTCTTTTGGCCCCGCTCGCAGCAGCCTTCGGATCAATTTTCTTCTCGGTCAGTTCAAAAGCCGGCTTAGGCACGGCACGATCATGCGGCGGCAAGCGAGTGACCAATGCTGCGGGCTTGACTCCCGCCGCAACCGCCACTTTCGCAGCCGCCGGGGTTAATGCTGTTGCCTTCGCCGTTCGCTGAATCTCCGGATTCACGATGATCTGGTTGTCATAGCGCAGGTCCACCGACTCCAGTTTCTGAAATTGCTGCCGCCAACCCTGGGCGTGAGTCACATAAATCTTGTAGCGGCGCAGATAGTCAGACGATCCCAGATGCACCAGCACATCGCCCGCAGGATCGTTCACCCGCACTTTCACGTCTTCCAGATCGGAAAGATCCACTTCGCTCAGATCCTGCGAATAGCGGGCGCCCGCCCGAGTCCAACTCCCGCACCATCCCCGCATAAGCTTTCATCCGCGGCGCACGCGTCGAAAGCGGCTCGCCTGGATTCATTCCCAAAATCACGGGGAAGGAATACTTGTGTTTCGGCGTCAGCTCCATGAGCGTTCCGCCCGCGTCAATCAACGACATGCGCGGCCCCACCCGAGCGAAGGCCACCGGAACGCGCTCGTGAATTTCGACTCTCAGACGGTTGGGGACAAACCGCATCACGCTGGCCGACTCCACCCACGGAATCTGCTCCAGTTGCGCCTCCTGCTGCGCTAGCGGGATGAAAAAAATATTGCGCCCAATGTCGGCGCCCATCACTTCCATGATTTGCGACTTGCTCACGTTCTGCATGCCCATGACTTCGATGTTGTCGCTCGATTCCACGCGGAAGCGCCACGAGTGCTCGCCGTAGTGGTAGAGCCCAGCGGCAGCCAATCCCGCCAGGCAGACCACGCCAGCCGCGACGGCAGCCCATAGCAAACCGTTTGCAGTTTTTTTCGGAAGCGAACTTCGGCGGGCAGACACGCGCTTTTGTGCGCGCAGAAAAGGAGATTCCTCGTTCACATCCAGGTCGACCAGACGCGAGTCGTCCATCTCCAGATCATTTCCGTTGGGAATATGGTGATTCTCGCGCGCAGCCTCGGCGCTGGGTGGGTACAACTCCTCTTGCAAGATGGTGGAACCCGACTTCCGCGCCATCAGTAGGGTCAGTTGTCGCTGTGGAATCGCTGAGCCTTCAAACTATAACGTCATTTCGCGATTTGAGATAGACAAATGTTGATTCCTTTTCACGCGCGGGAATTGGATTGGGCATCAAGGAGGAATCTGGCTACGAGGACGGACCGCGAAAGCTTGCAGAAATCAAAAAAGCGGACGCGGCAGTTTCACCGCGTCCGCTCTTCCAGGAGGAATGAACTCTTAAACCGGACCAGCACCCTTAATCTCTACACGAGCCGTAATCCTCACCATTGGCATCTGCGGAATATTCACGCGGGGAACATTCACTCGCACCCGCGGACAAGCCCCCAGAGGAATCGTTTCGGAGCGAAACCCGACGGGAGCCAGGCGTATGCGGGCAATCTGCGCTTCAATCCTCGCCCGATTGGCCTCCATCCGCGCCAGCGCCGCTTCTTGCCGGGCCGACATGGCCTCAAAGCGGACTATCCCACTCTGCGTCCGCGCGATCTTGGTCTGGACCCGCGCCATCGCGGTAGCCAATCTGCAGGAAGCTGTCTCGTCCCGCGCTGCTACAAGGTTGGGCCGTTTCCATGATTCGGTCACCCGCGCCGAAGCCGTGTCGACCAAGCCGTCCGACTGCTGAGCAAGCCGGTCGCAATCCGGTGCGCCCAGGCCGCGCCGCCGTCGTGATAAATACCATTCAACCCCAGCGCCAGCACCCCAGCCGTCAGCCATCCCCAACCCTGTGTAGTCTTCATCGCCATATCTCCATCTGGCAAATTGGACGAACCTCGAGCAAATCCGTTAGCAATGGAAGATACGCAGCCCGCGGGGGCTTAGTTCCTTAAAGTCCCGCCTGTTCCTTCAACTTCTCCACAATCATCGGCCCCAACTGCGAAACGCTGCCCGCACCAAGGGTCAGGATCATGTCCCCCTCCTCCGCCACGGCGGCAACTGCAGTCACAGCCCCAGGGAATGAACTTACATACTCAGCGCTCCGTCCACCCTTCTCGCGAATCGTGCACGCCAGCCCCTCGCCGCTGATGCCCTCAATCGGCTTCTCACTGGCCGCGTAAATGTCCAGTACAAACAGCGAATCCGCGTCGCCAAACGCCGTGGTGAACTCCTCGAGCAAATCGCGCGTGCGCGTGTAGCGGTGCGGCTGGAACACCACATGAACTTTACGAAAGCCGCACGACCGCGCCGCCGCCAGCGTCGCCCTAATTTCCGTAGGATGATGCCCATAATCGTCGATCACGCTCACACCGGCGGCTCGCCCGCGCAACTGAAACCGCCGGTCAACTCCGCGAAACTGGTCCAGCGCCGCGCGGATCGCATCCACTCCAACATCCAGCCCCACCCCTACCGCAATCGCCGCCGTCGCATTCAGGATGTTGTGCACTCCCGGCACGTGCAGCGCGAACTCGCCCAAGTCCTGTTTGCGATAACTCACGCGAAACCGGCTCAAGGGCTGCCCCTCGTCTTTCACCGCCTGAGGATGAGGCTCCAACCTGATCAGGAAATCCGACCCCCGCTTCGTGCCGTAGGTCACCGTCCGCCGCCGCACTTCGGGCAGCAACCGCCGCAGCAACGGATCGTCGTTGCACGCCACCACCATGCCATAAAACGGCACGCGGTCCATGAACTCCAGAAACGTTTTCTTCACGTCCCGCATGTTGCGATAGCAATCCATGTGCTCGCGGTCGATGTTGGTTACCACGGAAAGAATTGGGGACAATTTCAAAAACGACCGGTCGCTTTCATCCGCCTCGGCCACCAGATATTGCGACTTCCCCAGACGCGCATTCGATCCCATTGCATCCACGCGCCCGCCCACCACCACCGTAGGGTCGAGCCCGCCACCAGCCAGCACCGCCGCCACCATCGAAGTCGTAGTCGTTTTGCCATGCATCCCGGCGATGGCGATGCCATACTTCAATCGCATCAACTCCGCCAGCATCTCTGCCCGCTGAATCACCGGCAGGTGCAGCCTGTGCGCCTCGACGACCTCAGGATTTTCCGCGCAATTGCCGAACTCGTCACCACCACTTCAGCCCCGGCAATATTCTCCGCGCGATGCCCTTCAAACACAGCGGCGCCCAAGCCCAGCCGAGCCGCTGCGTAACCGCCGAACTCTTCAGATCCGACCCCGAAACCCGTACCCAAGATTCAGCAACACCTCGGCAATCCCACTCATGCCGATCCCGCCAATGCCCACGAAATGTATCTGCTGAATCTTGGCAAACATAAGTCAACTTCTTCGGCCACGGATCTCACGGATTCACACGGATAAACCTAAACCTAACAATTTAAGACTCTCAAAAGAAGTATCCGTGAGAATCCGTGCGAATCCGTGGCTAACGTCTCTTCGATCCCTGCCAACCGCGCCGCCATCGCGGCAATATCCCTCGCCGCATTGGGATGCGCCAATCCCCGCGCCGCCTCGCTCATCACATCCAGCCGCCGCGGATCACCCAGTAACGCCGCGATCGTCTCCGCCAGCCAGACTCCCTCCAGCTTTGATTCCTCGACCACCACGGCCGCTCCCTCGCGCGCAAGAGCCTCAGCATTTACCCGCTGATGATCGTCCGCCGCCCGCGGAAATGGCACAAAGATCGCAGGCTTCCCCGCAGCCGTAATCTCCGCCACAGTGCTCGCCCCCGACCGGCACACCAGCAGATCTGCACGAGCAAACGCTGCTGGCATATCTTCGATGAACTTGAAAACCTCAGCCGACTCGGCTGTCGCATCAGTGAAACCACGGTACGCCGCCAGCGCGTCATTATAGTCACGCTCGCCCGTCTGATGAATGATGTGAATCCCTGGCGCCTGCCGCTGCAACTCTGGCAGACAGCGAATCATCGCCTCATTGATCGCGTGCGCCCCCTGGCTTCCGCCAAAAACCAGCAGAGTGGGAGTGCCACCGCGTTTAGCCGGACTCTCAAAGAACGCCTGACGCACCGGCACGCCCGTCACCTCTGCGTGACGAAAATATTTCGCGGTCTCCTCAAAATGCACAGCAGCTCCCGACACAAATCGCGCCACCACCCGGTTCGCGAAACCCGGCACAACATTCGGCTCAAACGCCAGCGTCGGAATGTGCTTCACCACCGCGGCCAGCATCGCCGGACCCGACGCGTACCCGCCCACGCCAATCGCCACGTCGGGAGCGAACTCATTCAACATGCGGCTGGCATCCCAGACCGCCCGCGGCAAATCGAACGCCGTCTTTGCCCGCGTCATCAGGCTGACGTTCTTCAGCGCACCCACCCGCACCAGTTGCAGCGGATACCCCGCCGCCGGCACCAGGCGGTTTTCGATCCCGCGCGCTGTCCCGATAAACAGCACCTCGGCCCCGTAACTTTTCTTGAGTTCGTTAGCGATGGCCAGCGCCGGAATGACGTGTCCGCCTGTCCCGCCGCCCGCCAGAATGGCCCGCATGGATTGAATCATTGAACCAATGAATCATTGAGTCAATAAGAGGATTGAGTCAATGATTCAATGATTCAATGACTCATTGATTCAATGGCTTCACTCCGCCTGCTTCGTAATATTCAGCAGCACGCCCACGCACGCCAGCGTAACAAACAGCGACGACCCGCCATAAGACACCAGCGGCAGCGGAATCCCTTTGGTCGGCAACATCCCCAACACGACGCTGATGTTGATAAAGGCCTGCAGCACAACCATGCTCGTAATCCCCACGGCCAGGTATCGTCCGAACATATCTTCGGTGCGCCAAGACACCCGCATACCACGCCACAAAAAGATGGCAAATAGTGTCACCACAAACAGCGCTCCCAGCAGCCCAAGTTCTTCCGCCGTTACGGCAAAGATAAAATCAGTGTGCGGCTCGGGCAGATAGAACAATTTCTGCTTGCCTTCCATCAGCCCCGTACCGGTCACCCCTCCGGTGCCCACAGCAATCAGAGATTGAATCAGGTGAAATCCCGCCTTCTCACGCTCCGAATACGGATTCATGAAGGCCAGAATGCGGTCGCGCCGAAAGCTCACGTGAAAGATCAGAAAATAAAGCGGCACCAGCGCCGCCCCAAAGGCATATCCGAAATACCGCAGCCGCATCCCGGCCACGTAAAAGATGCAAGCCGCAATTCCGGCGCAAGCAATCGCTGTACCCAGGTCGGGCTCGAGCACGATCAGCCCCAGCAGCACCATGACCGGCGCCGCCGCGGGTGCCAGTGTGTTGCGCCAGTCGTCGACCGAGTTCGGCATCGTCTTCGCGCGACTTTCGAGAAAATACGCGAGGAAGAGAATCAGCACCGGCTTGGCCAGCTCCGAAGGCTGAAAGGAAAACCCGCCCGCGTGGATCCAGCGATGCGTGTTGTGCGATCGGTCGAGAAAGAAGACGGAGATGAGCAGCAGCGTCGTGAATCCTAGAAACGAAAACACCAGCGCGGGATGCTTGTAGCGCCGGTAGTCCACCCGCATCGTCACTACCATCGCCACCAGGCCCGCCGACGCCCAAATCAACTGCTTGAACAAAAACGCATACGGAGACCCGAACCGCTCCCGCGCCATGACCGCCGAAGCCGAAAACACCATCACCAGCCCCACAAACACCAGCAGCATGGTCACGGTAAACAGCCAGCGATCGACACTCACCCGCTTTGCCATGGGAAGTTCATTTCACCACGGTGGAGCGGAGACGACGAGAACGAATTACTGATTGTGGATCCCTGATTGTTGATTGTTTTGGTTCGGGGCGTACGGAGACGACCGGAAACGTCGTCCTGATGGCGTTGTCATCCTGAGCGGAGCCAGTGCTTCGCGAACGCGAATCACTTGCGGAGTCGAAGGATCCCTATCAAACCTCTGCTGCCCCCGGCCTGTGCCTCCGTGGTGAACCGCCTCTCACACCAACCCCCGCACAATCTCCTTGAACACCTGCCCGCGCTGCTCATAATTCTTGAACTGATCAAAGCTCGCGCAAGCCGGAGCCAGCAAAACCACATCTCCCGGCTTGGCCACAGCATTCGCCTTGCGCAACGCGTTCTCCAAAGTCTCTGCGTGCACGACTTCGACATTTTTAATCTGCGATTCGATCTTCGCCGCCGCCGCGCCAATCGTATACACGCGCTTCACCCGCTGCCGCAGCAGGTCGTTGAGCACGCTGTAGTCGCTGCCCTTGTCCTTGCCGCCAAGAATAAGATGGATATTCGCCGGAAACGACTCCAACGCCTTGATGGTCGCATCCACGTTCGTGGCCTTCGAATCGTTGTAATAATCTACGCCGCGGACCGTGGCCACAAACTCCAGCCGGTGCTCGACCGCCTTGAAGTCGCGCACCGCCTCACGAATCTTCTCCGGAGCACATCCCATCAGCGCACCGCCGCACACCGCCGCCAGTACGTTCTCCAAATTGTGCGCGCCCTTCAGCGGAATTTCCGAAACCAGCATGATCTCGCGCTGCGACGTCTTGTGTTCACGCGTGCCATCGCGGAACAAAATACTCCCTTCACGCACCCAAGCCCCCTGCTGCACTTCTTTCTGCCGGCTGAACCAAAACACCTGCGCCCGAGTCCGCGCCGCCATCCCCTCGCAAGTCGGATCATCTTGGTTGAGCACGGCAAAGTCGTCCCTGCGCTGATTCTCGAAGATGCGCGCTTTCGCATCCACGTAAACCTCCAGCGTTCGGTGCCGGTCCAGATGATCGGGCGTAACATTCAGCACCACCGCAATCTTCGGACGGAATGTCTGAATCGTCTCCAGTTGAAAGCTCGAAACCTCCAACACCACCACGTCGTCTCGCGTGGCCCGCTCGGCAAGAGAAATCGCGGGAGTTCCAATGTTGCCTCCGACCAGAGTCGGCAGTCCGCCTGCGGTCAGAATCTCGCCCGTCAAAGAAGTAGTCGTAGTCTTCCCGTTCGACCCGGTGATCGCCACAATCGGCCCCGGCAGAAACTGCGCCGCCAGCTCAATCTCGCCGATCACCACTTCGCCTAGCGACCGCGCTTGCACGAGAAGTGGCGCATCCACCGGAACCCCGGGGCTCACCACAATCAAATCCTGCCCGCGGAACGTGCGCTCCCCATGCCCGCCGGTCTCGACCGTAATCCCATGATCGAGCAGCACCGGAATCTCATTGCGCAACTCATCGCCGCTCTTGGTATCGGACACGGTAACCCGCGCCCCATGCGCCTTCAAAAACAGCGCCGACGCCACCCCGGACTTGCCCAGTCCCACCACCAGCACGCGTTTGTCTTTAAGTTCCATGATGAGAAGTGGCCAGTGGCCTGTGGTCAGTGACCAGTAAAACCAAAAACAATTCCCGATAGCAAGGCCTTTGCTGGCCACTGACCACAGATCACTGGCCACTGCATTATTACCGCAATTTCAGCGTCGTCAGCGCGAACAGCGCAAAAACCAGCGACGCAATCCAGAAGCGCACGATAATCTTCGACTCCGACCATCCCATCAGCTCGAAATGATGATGGATCGGCGCCATCTTGAAAATCCGCTTCTTCCGCAGCTTATATGATCCCACCTGCAAGATCACCGACATCGCCTCGATTACAAACACTCCGCCAATAAACGGCAGCAGCAACTCCTGCTTGATGATGACCGCGACCGTCCCGATCGCGCCGCCTAGCGCCAGCGATCCCACGTCGCCCATGAACACTTCCGCGGGATGCGCGTTGTACCACAAGAACCCAATCGACGACCCCACCATCGCTCCGCAGAAAATCGTCAACTCGCCCACCTGTGGCATTTTCGGAATTTCCAGATAAGTGGCGAAGGTCGCGTGCCCGCTTACATAAGTCAGCACCGTCAGTGCGCCGGCAGCAATCACGGTACATCCGATGGCCAGCCCGTCCAGCCCATCCGTAAGATTCACCGCATTGCTCGATCCCACGATCACCAAAACCACAAATGCGATGAACGGAAAGAACGCGAGCGGCCACAGATGCGGAAAACGTTCCAGGGTCTCAACCACGAGGTCGGGATGGAACTGCTTGAGAAAAGGCACAATCAACTTGGTCGAATACATGCCATAGGTCTGCATGGCGATCAGCATCACCGCGATCACGATGCTGGTTGCAATCTGCAGCCCCAGCTTAGCCCGCCCGGTCAGGCCCAAGTTTCGGCGGTGCACCACTTTGGTGTAATCGTCCGCGAATCCAATCGCCGCGAACGCGCACGTGGCAAACACCGCAATCCACACGAAGCGGTTGCTCAAGTCAGCCCACAGCAGAGTGGGAACCACAATGGCGATCGCAATCAACAACCCGCCCATAGTCGGTGTCCCGGCTTTTTTCTGATGAGCCTTTGGACCTTCCTCACGAATGTATTGTTCAATCTGGAATTCGCGCAGCCGGTTGATCACCATCGGCCCCACAATGAGCGCAGTGAACAGAGCGGTAAGGCTGGCAAATGCGGTGCGGAACGTCAGATAACGAAAGATGCGGAACGGGGGGAAATAATGTTGCAGCTTCAGGTACAACAGCCAGTAGAGCAATCAGCCTCCGTCGCGCTCCGCGATCTTAACTGCCACTAATTACGCCCTGCGCCGGTCCGGCGAGCCTGCCAAATTTCCAGAGCCTTCTCCAGTTTCACGCCGCGCGACGCCTTCATCAGAACCACATCGCCATCCCGCGATTCGCGCGCCAGCCACTCGCCGGCTTCCTCCGGCATTGACACGAACTCGGCTCGCATCCCAGCCTGCTGTGCCGCATCTACCATAGCTCGAGCCGGCCCGCGCACACCCAGCAGCACATCGATCTTCTTTTCTGCGATGTGCGCACCGGCCTGCCGGTGCAGTTCCCCTTCGGTCGGACCGAGTTCGAGCATCGCGCCCACCACGGCAATGCGACGCCGCGCCGCCATCGCCGCTAACGCATCTACCATCGCGTGCAGCGCTTTCGGATTGCAATTGTAACAATCGTTGATGACTGTGATGTTGCCCAGTCGGACTACCTCACCACGTTTGTCCGCGGGAGCCAATCCGGCCAGCGCCCCGACCGCCTCCGAAGGCTGCAACCCGCGCTCCAGCCCCACGGCCACTGCGGCCAGCGCATTTAGAACATTGTGTTCCCCCACCAGCGGCAGCCGCGCTCGTTCGCGCACGCCACCGATCACCACATCGAATTCTGACCCCTCCGCCCCGCAACCCCGAACATTCTCCGCGCGCACATCCGCCGTAGCTCGCGTGCCATACATCACCACCTTACCTTTGAAGTCGCGGCCAAACTGCGAGACGTAATCGTCATCAGCATTGAGCACCGCCGTCCCGCCCGCCGGCAACGACTCGATCAGTTCATACTTAGCCCGCGCAATTCCCGCCACCGAATCAAAAAACTCCAAATGTACGGGCGCGACATTGGTCACCACGCCAATCTCTGGCTGCGCAATCTGCGCCAGCGCGCGAATCTCCCCCGCGTGCGACATCCCCATCTCGATCACGGCCACGTCATACTCTGGCTCCAGTTTCAGCAACATCAACGGCAAACCGAAATGATTATTGAAGTTGCCCTCCGACTTCAGCACTCGAAAGCGCGAACTCAGCACATGTGCGATCGCGTCTTTCGTCGTCGTCTTTCCCATCGAACCCGTGACTGCGATTAGCGGCTTGCCCCACACTTTCCGCACCGCCATGGCCAGAATCTGCAGCGCGACCAGCGTGTCCTCCACGGCCAGCAATCGCCCCTGCTCCGGATAGCGTGTCACCTGATCCCTGCGCACCACCGCCGCGACTGCTCCTTTTTCCAGTGCTTGCTCCACGAAGTCGTGCCCATCCAATCGCTCACCCTTCACTGCAAAAAAAAGCTGGCCCGGCCCCACAGTACGCGAGTCGATCGAGTACCCCTGCGCCACTTCTTCAGGCGCAAACTCCCTCCCTGCGGAAGTAAATTCAGCGGAAATAAACTCGGCGATCCTCGATAGCGCCAGCTTCATAGGTCTGTCATCCTGAGCGCAGGTTGTGGTTCGCGAAAGCGAAGCACAACCGCAGTCGAAGGACCCCTAGCCTCCCGAAACCGCCAACCGGCTCGGCTAGGCGTTTCCATCACCGCGCACGTTTCCAGCTCGTCTCGCGACATGTTCCGAAATCAGCTCAAGTCCCCAGCCCGAGCCGCGTCGCACTCAAACCCCGCCGCCCGCAGCGCCTCCCGCGCCACTTCCAAATCGTCAAACGGAGCCGCACGCTCCCGCGTAACCTGCACCTTCTCGTGCCCTTTCCCCGCCAGCAGCACAATGTCTCCCGGCCGCGCCTCGCCAATCGCCAGCGCAATCGCCTTGCGCCGGTCCGGCTCAACGCTGTATTTCACTCCGGTTTTCTGCAGCCCTACCACCGCATCATTAATAATCGCCAACGGATCCTCACTCCGAGGATTGTCCGACGTTAGCACCACGAAATCGCTCCCTCGTCCCGCCGCCTCGCCCATCAACGGACGCTTCTTCCGGTCGCGATCTCCTCCACATCCAAACACGGTAAGCACTCGTCCCTTCGCCCCGGAAACCAACTCCCGCGCCAGCGCCGTCAAAGTCCGCAAAGCATCGTCAGTATGCGCATAGTCCACCACCACCGTGAACGGCTGACCGCGCTCCACGCGCTCAAACCTTCCCGGGACGCACGACAGTCTATCGACCCCCTTAGCGATGGCCTGCGCCGAGCACCCACGCGCGTAGCCCGCTCCCGCCGCCGCCAGAATGTTGTACACATTTACCCGCCCGATCAGCGACGAGAACACTGCTATCGTCTCTTCCGGCGTCACCAGGTCAAAGCGCGTCCCGCGGGTTGTGATCTCCACTTTCTCCGCGTGCAGGTCGCCACGCTCCCATCCATACTTCAGCACCACCGAACTGCGCTTCCGGCTGAATTCCGCCAGCTTTGCCCCCGACTCATCATCCACATTCGTTACCACAGCTCGGGGAGCATCGGTGCCACAACCTTCAAACAGCACGCGCTTGGCCGCAAAGTATTCTTCCATCGTCTTGTGATAATCGAGATGATCGCGGGTCAAGTTCGTAAACACAGCCACATCAAACGGGACGCCAAACACGCGCTCCTGCGCCAGCGCGTGCGAAGAAACCTCCATCACTGCCTCCGTCGCCCCGTTCCCTAAAGCCTCGCTGAAAATGCGATTCAGCTCCAGCGCTTCCGGCGTGGTATGCGGCGCCGGCAAGATTTTCCCGGCCACGTGATACTCAATCGTCCCGATCAGCGCGCTCTTCCGCCCCTCCGCCGCAAGCATCGATTCCACCAAAAAAGCAGTCGTACTCTTCCCATTCGTTCCCGTGATTCCCGTGATCGCGATCCGCTCCGCCGGCTTCTTATAAAAATTCGCGCTAATCCGCGCCAGCGCCCGCCGCCCGTTGGGCACCACTGCCCAGGCCACCCCCGCACGCGGCCTCTCCGCCGCCGAATCCGTCACCACCGCTACCGCACCAGCCGAAATTGCCTGATCGATAAACCGGTTCCCATCGCTCGACTCGCCGCGCATCGCCACGAAAACGCATCCCGGCTTCACGCGCCGCGAGTCGTATTCCACACTACTAACCCCCGCATCCCCGCTGCGCGCGAGCACTTCCGCCCCATCCAGCACCTGTTGGAAGGTCATTGCTAGGAATTATATGGTAGGGGACCACGGCATAGCCGCGAAGCGGCGGCAGAATCCAGCCCACAGCTCGCCCTGAGCTTGTCGAAGGGGCGCAAGCCGTGGGTAAGTAAAAGTTAAGGGGAACAAGCCCCCGAAGGGGCGAAAGATTATTCGCGAGGCGGTCTAGGTTCGCTCCCGACATCGCGGTTACCAACGTCACGTTCCCCATGTCGCGTGCGAGCGCTACATTACTCGCATGTCCACCGGAACGGCCCACACCAAATTCCGCTGCGGCCAATGCGAAATGATGGAAGACCACTGCGAGTGCGATAAGTTCTGCGTCCTCTGCCAGTCGCAACTCGACATCCGCATCTGCAAAGATGGACTCATGTACTGCGAACCCTGCCGCTCCGCCTGCGACTACAAAACCTCCGACGCCGACTCCAGAGGTCTCTAGCCACACCGCCAGCAACTGCGTTAAATCACCACCGACTCCCGGTACTCCCCAAACACCTTTCGCATCGCATCCGAAATCTCGCCCACGGTCGCATAAGCCTCAACCGCATCCAGAATCCGAGGCATAACATTCTCGCCCGACCGCGCCGCCCTCTCCACTCCCGCCAAGGCGCTCGTCCACGGCCCCGCATCCCGCCGCGCCCGCAGCGCCCGCACCCGCTCAACTTGCTTCGGTTCCAGGGCCGGATCGATTTTCTGAATTGGAATCGGCTTCTCCTCTTCTACCTCAAACCGGTTCACTCCCACCACAACTGCATCCCCCTGATCCACGGCCTGCTGATATTCATACGCTGCGTTCTGAATTTCCTGTTGCACAAATCCGCGCTCAATCGCCTTCAGCATCCCACCCATCACTTCAATCCTTCCCAAATACTCCGCCGCGCGTTTCTCGATCTCATTGGTCAGCGCCTCAACGTAATAGGATCCCGCCAGCGGATCGACCGTCTGCGGCGCGCCCGACTCATAAGCAATCACTTGCTGCGTGCGCAAAGCAATCCGCGCCGCCTGCTCCGTCGGAAGCGCCAAGGCCTCGTCGTATGAATTCGTATGCAGAGACTGCGTCCCGCCCAGCACCGCCGCCAGTCCCTGGATCGCCGTGCGCACAATATTGTTCTCCGGTTGCTGCGCCGTCAGCGTCGAACCCGCCGTTTGCGTATGAAACCGCAGCATCCACGACTTCGGATTCTTCGCCTTAAAATGCTCCCGCATGATGCGCGCCCACATCCGCCGCGCCGCGCGGTACTTCGCCACCTCTTCCAGAAAATTGCTGTGCGCGTTAAAGAAGAACGACAGCCGCGGCGCAAACTTATCCACATCCAGCCCAACTTTGATCGCTGCCTCCACATAAGCCATGCCGTTGCCCAACGTGAACGCCACTTCCTGCACCGCCGTCGATCCCGCCTCGCGCATGTGATAGCCGGAAATCGAAATCGTATTCCAGTCCGGAACGTTCTCCTTGGCCCAGGCAAACATGTCGGTAATCACCCGCATCGCCTGCTGCGGCGGATAAATATAGGTCCCGCGCGCGATGTACTCCTTGAGCACGTCGTTCTGCACCGTGCCGGAAAGTTCGCGGATGTCCGCGCCCTGCCGCCGCGCCACCGCTACATACAAAGCCAAGAGAATCGATGCCGTCGCATTGATGGTCATCGATGTAGAAATCTTGGTCAGCTCGATGCCCGCGAACAGCCGCTCCATGTCTTCGATCGAATCAATCGCCACTCCCACCTTGCCCACTTCGCCCGCGGCCAAGGCGTGGTCTGAATCCATCCCGATTTGCGTCGGCAAATCGAAAGCCACCGAGAGTCCCGTGGTCCCATTCGCCAGCAAATACTTGTAGCGTTTGTTCGACTCCTCGGCGTCGCCCATGCCCGCATACTGCCGCATGGTCCACAACCGGCCGCGGTACATCGTCGCCTGCACGCCTCGCGTAAACGGATACTCCCCCGGATATCCAACCTCACTCTCGTAATCCGATCCCTTGAGATCCGCCGGAGTGTAAAGCGCTTTCACCGGAATATGCGATGACGTCTCGATCTCCGCCACCGGGCCATGGTTTGCAACCTTAACTGCGTCCGCCATAAAACAACACACTTTCCGAACCCCAAAAGATCTTGTCATTCCGAAGCGCGCAGCGCAGAGGAACCTGCTGTCGCCTGCAGCGCTACTGACCAAACCAGGATCAGCGCGCCCCGCCCTTCCCCTTCTGCTTCACCCTCCAGAACGAGCTAACCCCAAACCACGCAAACGTCACTGTGAAACAAATCGCCACCACCACCCCGCGCACCCCAGCCCGCCCGGCATGATATTTCGCATACTCTTTCGCCGACTCGAGCCCGCCCGCCCCCGCCATCATCAGGAAAACAAGCCCCGTAACCTCCAGCCACAACTGGTGCGCCGCCTTCCCGAAAGCGCGTGCCGTGGTGGAGACAGCGGCGGCAGCCGCCCGGGCGATCCGGCTGCGCCTGACTTGCTGCCCCGCCACCCGTGCCACTACCCCTAACTTTTGTACAGTAGAAACCTTGCTCACGGCCTCGATTTTAACAGCCTCCAGCGCTACAATGACGCAAACCCGCGTCCGCAAGCGAAACGGTTCGCCGGCCGCAGGCATCTAACCATTGGTTAAGGTTTTGTGGCGGACGGCGATCGGGGGAGAATGTGGATCAACAACTCAAGCAACTTATGAAGGAACTCGGCGAGGCCATCAACGAATCGCTGTCCGATTCCGAACAGATCGCCGAGGTCGTCTCCCGCATCAAGGAAGGCGGCTACGACATCTTCCTCGTCCTCGAAGCCACCATCGGCGTCAGCAAGCAAGGCGAGAAATCCTCCGACAAAACTTCCCTCGTCACCACTCTCTCGACGAACCCAGAATTCAAGATCAACGACCAGGATCTCAAGTTCCTGAAATCCCTCCGCATCAAGATCGAAGAAGAAAAAGAAAAGTAGTTTCCCCGTGCGTGACCTACCGTACGTGACCTACCGTAAATGTTGTCATTCCGAACTGCGCTGAAAGCGCGGTGAGGAACCTGCTTTCTTTTAGCCCCTCACCCCTACCCGCTGCTCCTGTTCGTCGGTCCGCCCAGCCCCACGGCAACGTTCCGGCCTGTGCTACCATCTACTGTTTCTCTGGGGGTTCCATGTCCATGAAAGACACTCTCGGAGTCCTTCTCGCCGGAGGCGCCGGTGAACGCCTATATCCTCTGACGCGCGACCGCGCCAAACCAGCCGTAACCTTCGGCGGAATGTATCGCATCATCGACATCACTCTTTCCAATTGCCTCAACTCTGACCTGCGCCGGGTTTACATCCTCACGCAATACAAAGCGCTCTCGCTGAACCGCCATATCCGCGAAGGCTGGAACATTCTGGGCCGCGAAGTGGGAGAGTTCGTCGAGGTTCTTCCGCCCATGAAGCGCGTGAGCGATTCGTGGTATCAAGGCACCGCCGACGCCGTGTACCAAAATATCTATTCCATCGGCTCCGAGCAGCCCAAGTATGTGCTCATTCTTTCGGGCGATCACATCTACAAAATGGATTACGGCAAGATGATGAACCAGCACGTCGAGTCCGCTGCCGACATCACTCTCGCCACCATCCAGATTGACCTCGATGAGACCACGCGCTTCGGCGTGGTGGACGTCGACAAAGACGGCCGCATCAATGGCTTCGAAGAGAAACCCAAAGAGACCAAGCTGCGTTCCCCCTGGAACCCTGAGAAGGTTGCCGGCTCCATGGGGGTTTACCTCTTCAACGCCGACGTCCTCATTCCGGTGCTGCTGAAAGACGCCGAGGATCAGGGCTCGAGCCACGACTTCGGCAAAGATATTCTGCCCAAGATGGTCGACGACTATCGCGTCTTCGCCTATGACTTCATCGACGAAAATAAAAAAGAGGCGCTCTACTGGCGCGACGTGGGCACGCTCGAGGCCTACTACGAAGCCAACATGGACATCGTTTCGGTCTCGCCGATCTTCAATCTCTACGACCACGACTGGCCCATCCGCACGCACCAGCGGCAGTATCCGCCGGCAAAATTCGTGTTCGCGGAAAAAGAACGCATGGGCAGCGCGCTTGATTCCATCGTGTCGAATGGCTGCATCGTTTCCGGAGGCATGGTCAAGAATTCCATCCTCTCGCCCGACGTGCGCGTGAACTCC
This sequence comes from uncultured Acidobacteriaceae bacterium, assembly GCA_963702775.1. Taxonomy (GTDB): domain Bacteria; phylum Acidobacteriota; class Terriglobia; order Terriglobales; family Acidobacteriaceae; genus Sulfotelmatobacter. The sequence goes on along the minus strand of CAVPDX010000004.1, from coordinate 244,189 downwards.
TATTCGGAAGTCGATCAGTGCATCCTGTTCTCGCACGTCGCCGTGGGACGCCACTGCCGCATCCGGCGCTGCATCATCGACCGCAACGTCCACCTGCCGGAAGGCACCACCATCGGCTACGACACCGAAGCTGACCGCTCACGTTACTTCGTGACCGACAGCGGCATCACCGTGGTCACGCGCGACTATTCGCTGTTCGAGAATCCGGTGACGGTCGACTACTTCACCAGCGAGTAATCCTTAAGACGAGGACGAATTGGCCGAATGTTCCGGTTGGAACATTGTGCTGAATGTTCCAACTGGAACATTTCACTTTGCAGAAAATTTTTGGCGTAAGTTGTTGACTTAGCGGGTGCGTCTTAAGGCGCATCCATGGAATCAGGGGGATAGGCTGTGGAAGGAATGTCTACTTTCGAAGGCATCGGATGCCCACGAAAGTAGACTTGACGGCCGCGCGGGTTGTGCTATGTGAGGTGTCGCGTCCGCGCGGCTGGCGTGGGAGAAACATTCGACAACATTCAATCCGTCCCCGGCTTCTCAGGCGCACGAGGCTGATCAGGGCCTAACCTCGAAAGCCGTGCCTTCGCCGGCGGCGCCCCCATAAGCTGTTACGCCAAACAGATTCCCGGCCGCGTCGAAGACCAAGGACCCTGGTCCTTTTCCATCCCTGGGCCGGGCAAATGTGTGCAGAACCCGCTCGGTCCACCCGCCGTTGCCGAGTATCAATTCGAACACCTCGCCGCCGGTATTACCAGAACCGCCCCCCCGGCCCCTCCGTAGAGGTTTCCGGTCGTGCCGAAAACCACCGGTGAGGGCCCGTAGTCATTTCCGACTTTTGATCGATACAGCACTTCTTCGCTCCAAACCCCGTCGCGGTATATCAACTCGAAAATCGTACCGAGTTGCTCTGTCCCGCCGCCCTGAGCCGAGCCGTACAAGTTTCCGGCTCCATCGAACACCAGCGAGCCTTCAGGGGTGGCCGCATCGTTGGTGTCCTGGCCAAAATTGTAAAGCACCTTCTCCGTCCACTCACCGCCGGCAGGCATCAACTCGAAAGCCGCGCCATAACCATACGTGCCTCCGAGTGGCGTGGTGCCATAAAGGTTTCCGGCTCCATCGAACACTAGGGTGCCCCAAGGGTAGGCCGGATCGTCGGGGTTCTGGCCGAAATTGTAAAGCACTTTTTCCGTCCGCCCGTCGCTGCCAGGGATCAACTCGAAAACTGTGCCCTTGCGGAAAGCGCCGCCCGTATCTGTTACGCCAAAGAGGTCTCCGGCGGCGTCGAGAATCAGCCCTCCGTTAGGTACGCCCCCATCGTCGCCGTCCTTGAAGCTGTACAGCACCTTCTCCGTCCATTTACCGTTTGTGGGCGTCAGCTCAAAAGCCCTGCCATAGCCGTATGCACCGGAGTATGCTGTTACGCCGTAGAGGTTTCCAGCAGCATCGAGGACCAGGCCACCGAAAGGGTACGCCTCATCGCCGCGGAACTCATGGAGCATTTTGTGCTTCCACTTGCCTTCGGTGGGCATCAACTCGAAAACCGTGCCGTCTCCGTACCTGCCCCCAGTGCTGGTCACTCCGTAAAGGTTCCCGGCAGCATCGAAAATCAAAGGGCCGCCAGGTTCAGACCCATCGGGGCAGAGGGCGAGTATGCAGAAACTGTAAAGCACCCGCTCAGAACTGGCCGCAAAAAGCGGATTGGCCGAGGCCAGCAACTGCACGGCAAGGGTGAATGTGGCGACCAGCAGTGCTATGGATCTGCTATCACGCATAAATATATCCTCCCGAGCTAAATCTCGCTTGACTCCAAGAGCGTCCCGCACGCGGCTACACCGACTCGTGGCTATGGAATAATCTCAAACACCGTACCGCAACCATATCCGCAGATGCCGCCAAAATGCCCACCCTGATCGGTCACGCCGAACAGATTGCCGGATGAGTCGAAGACGATCCCGCCCAACGGGAACATTCCGTCGTTGTGATGGCCGAAGGAATGCAGCACACTTTCAATCCACTTCCCGTCCGGCTGAGGGGTCAACTTGAAAACAACTCCTCAACCCAGCCCGCCGCTTCCCGGGCAGGCGTACTTGCCGCCCCAGTTTGTGGTGCCGTACAAATTGCCGGATTTGTCGAGCACCAGTCCCGAGGAAACGTAGCCGCCATCAAATTTGGCTCGATTAAAGCGATGCAGGACGGTCTCTTTCCACTTTCCTCCTCCGGATGGCGTGAGCTTGAACGCTGTGCCCCAGCCTTGCATCCCTTCCGTACCGCCGAACGGCGTGGCACCGTATAGATTGCCCGCACCGTCGAAAGTTACGCCGTATCCGGGCTCGCCCCCGTCGCGGGTGTCCCCTTCAAACGAATGCAGGATTTCCTCGCTCCACAGACCATGCCGCTGGCTTAGCTTGAAGACCGTGCCCGAGCCGTAAACGCCCCCGCCCCACACCGTAGTTCCGTAGAGGTTGCCAGAGGAGTCGAAGACCAGTGGTCCTCCCGGCTCAAGCCCATCCGTTGCGTCGAAAGAATACAGCACGGTCTCCGTCCACTGGCCCTTCCCGGCAGGGCTCAGCTCGTACACGACCCCGCACCCACCGTCACAGGCGGACATATTGCCGCCATGGGACGTTGTGCCGTACAAGTTGCCCTTGGAGTCGAAAATCATCCCGACATAGGACTGCAATCCATCGCCAATCTGCTGGAAAAACAGATGTAGGATGCTGAAGGTCCATTCTCCGTCGTTTCCGCGTTCCAATTCAAAGGCCACGCCGCAGCCCAGGCCGCTGCACCCATTCGGGCCGCCGTATACTGTGGTGCCGTACAAATTTCCCGCCTTGTCCGCAACGAGGGGGCCGACGGGGGCCCAGCCATCGCTGCCTGAAAAGAGGTGAAGCACGGTCTCGCTCCATTTGCCGTCCGAGCCACGCGTCAGTTGGAAGACTGCGCCGGTACCGTTGGCGTAGCAGTTCGATCCGGCCGCTATGGTCGTGCCGTACAGCGCGCCGTCCGCGCCGACGATCACGCTGTTCGGCCCGCAGCCGTCCGTCCCGTGGAAAGCGTGCAAAACCTTCTCTGAGGCTGCCCAGCTTGTCAGACAAAATGCGATCAGCAGGACACAGAGCGTTGCGACCATCCTTCCTGCGTGCGTGGGTCCATGCGTGTTTCGAGATTTCGGTGTGCTACCCGGCCGGCTGGCTTGTGTTGGCGCTGCAGTCTGCATGTTCACGGGTAATGCTCCTTCGGAGGATTGGCGGTGAGGGGAGTGACGCTGCGAACACGCGGATTATCCTTCGCTAGCTAAGGATAGTCAATATGCAAGCAATTGCGGATCGGGAAGGAATAGCGATCCAACGGCCACTCAAAAAAATAATGGAAGCTGCCGCGAACCTTCGCACTTAAGAAGTCGCAGGGCTTAAGCCTTCCGGATATTCGACGTATCAAGAATCGAAATATTAAATCTGATTTCCTCATTGACCTGCGAGGCCGTCCGGAGCATAATCCGGCCATCGTTCTCCAGCGCACATTTGAGCCCAGTCAGTAAAAAGGCGGAGGCTTGCGTTCACGCACCCCCAGCCTTGTCTTCTTTGCTGAGTCGACCCGGAAACCAGCTTGGAACATAGACCACAACCTAATTTCTTAAGGAGCGAACCCATGAGGCGTACTTGTCTGAAGAAACCCGTTCGAATGCTGGCCGGGCTGCTGACCGGCCTGTTGTTTGCGGCTCTGGCTGTTCCACTGGGTGCCCAACCGGCATCCGAAGCCCACCCGTACTACGACCAAGCCCGGGAAGTGACCCTAAGAGCTACGGTGTCGAGCGTACTCACCAGCCCCCGGCCTGGAATGATTTTTGGTTCCCATCTCCTGCTCCTGACCCCCTCCGGCACGGTGGACGCAAGTTTGGGCAGATTCGGTTTGGAGGGCAAAGGCGCTCTCTCCGTTACCGCCGGCGAGCAAGTTGAGGTGACCGGCGTCATGAAGACGCTCAAGAACAGGCAAGTCTTCGTAGTTCGCACCGTGAAAGCGGGCGGGCAGGTTTATACGATGCGAAACGAACACGGGATACAAGTGTCGCTGCAGGCCCGCGAACGCGCTAGCCAGAAAGCCGCACAGAAAGGGGAGTCGCTATGAACCGGAAATCCTCTTGGAGCATCCCCTCGTTACTTATCTCGATCTTAGTCTTCTCAACCGTGGCTTTCTTGACCAGTTGCAGCAGTTCGAGTTCGAAGCCTGTTTCGACCATAACCATCACTGCGAACAGCGGCGGGTACACGACACCCCAAACCGTGGGCGGCGCCTTCGGGCAGTTCTCAGCAACCGTGGCGACGAATGGAACACCAACCAGCGGCGTGAGCGTGACTTTCACGGCTCCTTCGACGGGAGCGAGCGGGACGTTTGCCACTACAACGCCCGGAGTAACGGATACGGAGACGACGAACTCGAGCGGTGTAGCTACGTCGCATATTTTCACCGCGAATACGACCGCTGGCACTTATACCGTGTCGGCAACCACAACAGGAGCGGCAACGGCGGCGAGCTTCAGCCTGTCGAACACCTCAGGGACGCCTGCAACGCTGGCTGCGACCGGCGGAACTCCGCAGAACGTGGTCGTCGGCGCGACAGCTTCGTCGCTCGTCGCGCAAGTCAAGGATAGCGACGGCAATCCGGTGATGGGCGTTGCGGTGACGTTTACCGCCCCGACGACTGGCCCAACCGGAACCTTCACCAGCACCACCACGAACACCGAAACCGATATGACCGACGCGAACGGCAACGCCACCGCCTCGGACTTCGTCGCGAATACGACGACCGGCGGACCTTACAACGTGGTGGCGACGTCGGGAACGCTAACGCCGGTCAATTTTGCTCTGACCAACACTGCGGTGGTGGTAGCCTCGAGCACGTATTCGTTTTACCTGAGCGGAATTGATACTCTGCCAATCGGCGGCCCCTACTACAACTTCCTGGCCCTCGCGGGGTCGGTGACCATTGACACAACGGGCGCCGTGCTTGGCGGCGAACAAGACTATAACGACGCTAATAGCGCTAATGGGGGGGTCACGTCACCGCAGCCTTCTGGCGACACCATTACAGGTGGAGCATTGACGGTGGATGCCACCACCGGGCAGGGCAAACTTACCTTAATCACCAACAACGCGAGCGTGGGCGTCAGCGGGACCGAAACCCTCGGCGTCCAGTTTGTGAACACCAGCCACGCCCTCATCATTTCGTTTGATGGGACGGCCACTTCCAGCGGAAGCATGGACGTGCAGACGCTGCCGAGCACGCTCAGTGGAGGTTTTGCCTTCACCTCTTCAGGAGTAGACTCCAACTACAATCCGACGGCAATGGGCGGGGTGTTCACGATCACCGGCACTGCCGTGGCGGGCTTCACTGACCAAAATGACAGCGGAACGGTGAACTTGAACCAGGCTTTCACCGGAACCCTCTCAGCACCCGACGCCTTCGGGCGGGGCACGCTCACCATCACCGGCAGCAGCGGTTTGATTAACTACTACATTGTCGGTCCGGAGGTGGTACGGATCATCGGTATGGATACAGCCGATGCGAGCGTGGGATCGGCGTTCGGGCAGGGCGCTGGCACCTTCACCAACGCTTCGCTCGGAAGCTCTGTCTTGGCCCTCGCCGGCAACTCGTATGCCGCCGGACTCGGCGGAGCCGACGCTTTGGCCCAGTTCTCTACCAGCAGCACGTCATCCAATCCCGCTGACTTCGCAGGAGTGGGGGATGACAACGAACTGGCCAACTCTGTGCAATCGACGCTGGCTTCGGCGATTTCAGGCACCTATACCATTGCCGGCAATGGATACGGCAGCTTGACGATCACGAACGCAGGCCTGGGAGACGTCAGCGCAGTGGGAATTTACATGACGGACCCAGCGCTCAACCTGAACGATCCGAACAACACGACTGCCGGATTGGGAGGCGGTCTGGTTCTTGACCTGGATTCGATCCTGCCCGGTGTGACCGGAGTTCTGACCCCGCAAACCGACACGACAACCGCCAGTTTCGCGGGCAGCTACGCTGTCGGCGCGCAGGACTTCAACGCCTTCGCGGCTTGCCCCCCTAGCCTCGGCACCTGCGAGGTCGACCTGGTCGCGCAGGGGTCGATGACGGCAGGCACCTTGAGCCTGACCGGACTGGTCAACGATCCAATCTTCTCGTTAGGCCTCGGGGGGAGCGGGTCGTATTCCGACTCTACCTTCACGTCAATTCCGCTTGCGGATACAACCAACGCTGGGCGCTATTCCATGCTGTCCTCCAATACGACGCCCAACCCGCTTGCGGCTACAATCAACGGCGTAAACGGAGCGTTCGGCGTGGTCATCTATCAGGCCGACGGCACGCAGTTGTACTGGATTGATGTTGATAGCAACAGCGTATGGATTGGGCCCGTCTCGCAGCAGGGGTCATTGACCGGGCTACCCGCGGTACGAAAGTCCGCGGCGAAAACCCAGACCAGCAAGAAGTATTAGGCCGGTAGGCAGATCGGGGGCATAGCCACATCCGGCTGTGCCTTGAATTTGAGACTTAAACTCAGTGGCGCACTTCGGTGCGCCACTTTTTTGGGCCGGAATTGCGGATCTCCGCGAAATCCAGGGGGGGAAGTCGGTGAATTAGCATGTCCCGTGAATTAGCGTGCAGGGTGGGATTTGGGCCTGGGGCCCGAGTGCGGAATACGGAGGGTGGAACTGCACTGCGAAAGCTTCATGGACGTCCGGTGCGTTCCGCCGAAGTAGCCGGCGCGGCCGCACGCGGTCTGGGAAGCTTGGGGATGGCGCCCATGGCAATTAGAAACCGGGCGTTGTCGATCAACTGCCAGACTTCGATACACTTTCCGCGATCGAACAGATGCAGCAGCACTCCGGGAACGACGACGAACTTCTTGGTTGGGGCATAGCCCATGTATTCGCCTTTGTGGGTTCCGTAAAACGTATACCGGTGGGCCAGTTTTTCGCCGTCGCAGAAAATATCCTGACTGTCGATTCTCCGGTCGGGAAAGCCCTGCAAAAGCTGCTGGAAGTGCTCTCTCAGGCCTCCCACACCGCGCTTCAGATTGCCAAACCCCTGATGCAGAACGCCGCGGTCATAGAGCGACAGGTAGCCTTCTGTGTCCTTCGCGTTGTAGCGCTCTGCCGCCAGTTGAATGGCTTTAATGTTCTCGTCCCTGGACATCCACTTTCCCTCCACCGGGACCTTGAGCACCTTACTTCCCATTAGATTCTATCGGACGCGATTGCCGGTTTCAGTATGGAAATCGCGACGGAATCCGTCCAGTCAACTTTGGCCGCAACCGGCACCGAGGAGTCTCGGCGCGGGATGAAGTCACTCGTTCCTCCCCGCTGCTACAATGCCCTGTTTCGCATAACTTGCGGCTGCGCCTTTCATCCTGCGAACTTACGGGATTACATTCGCGTACCGTCTAGTGGCGGGACCGCTGAACAGCAGGTTCCTCACCGGGCTTCCGCCCGGTTCGGAATAACAAAGCAGAGCAATTCAAGCTTTCCGGGGAGCTTAGAGTTGGAAGACGTTCAGGTAGTTGCGATGCTGGTGCGCCGCTGTGTGGCCGGCGATGCCGCTGCCTGGGAGGAAATCGTCCAAACCTACAACCGGCGTATCTATAACATCTGCTACCGCTTCGCTGGGTCGGCCGACGACGCCGAAGACCTTGCCCAGGAAGTTTTCATCAAGATGTACAAGACGCTGGCAAGCTATGACAGCTCGAAGGGAGCGTTCGTCACCTGGGTCACGACCATCACCCGCAACCTGCTGGTCGATCATTTTCGCAAGACCAAGCAGGACCGAATTACCGATTCGATCGACGCCACGTCATCGGCGCATGAGGACGCCCAGCCGCTCAGTGAGCAAATTCAGGACCAATCCGCGCCTCCCGATGCCCGCGTACGCAGCCGGGAAGTGAGTGAGACGGTTCACGCGGCCCTGGCCAGGCTTTCGCCGGAGCTTCGTGAGGCAGTGATTCTAAGGGACTTGCAGGATTTTGATTATCGCGAAATCGCAACCGTTTTGAAGGTTCCGGAGGGAACTGTGAAATCTCGAATAAATCGCGGCCGGGCGGAACTTGCGCGGCTTCTACAACGTACCTATAGGCAGGTGATGTGATGCCAGACCAGACAGGAAGCGGAATGCAGTGTCACGAGTTTGACAGCCTGCTCACGGACGCGCTCGATGGCGTGCTGAGTGGCGCTCAACTCGAAGGCTTCCAGGCCCATGCGCGGAGTTGCTCCGTGTGCGGGCCGCTGCTCGCCGAAGTCACGGCGGGCCGCAACTGGCTGAAGGATCTCACGGAGGTGGAGCCTCCAGCCGGCCTGGTCACGAATATTCTGGCATCCACGACGGGCGTTGACACCCAACGCCTGCGGGTGAACGTAGCTTCGTCGCAATCGCTGCAGCCGCGGGTTACGTGGCTGGAGCGGGTGCAGGACTGGGCCTCGGAGGCATTGCAGCCGATTTGGGCTACGGTGCGGCAGCCGCGGTTCGCCATGTCGTTTGGCATGGCGTTCTTCTCGCTGTCAGTGGCGTTCAGCGTACTCGGCGTGAAGCCCGCCGACCTGCGCTCGATCAGCTTGCGCCCGGCGGCGATACGGCACACGTACTACAATACGCAAGCCCGCGTAGTGCGGTATTACGAGAACATCCGGTTCGTGTATGAGGTGGAATCGCGGGTGCGCGAACTCAAGCGCAACGTCGAGCCCACCGAGCTTCCTTCAGGGAAATCGCGATCGGGTGAATCCGCGCCGGCAAAGAAAGATCACAAGAACGACACAACACAACAGCCCGAGCAGAAACAGGATCGCAATTACAGCCAGAATGAGAGTCATTTCACTGTGGCCTGCGCTCCGCTGGATCCGTCTGTAAACGATTCGTCTAGCAACGATCCCTTGATCAACGATCCGTCTGTAGTGTCGGTGACCACGTACAGGAGGTTCGTATGAACTGCGCCACGCATCAGGATATTGCCGCAGTGGCTTTCTGCCGCACGTGCGGCAAGCCGCTTTGCGGCAACTGCACCCGCGATGTTCGCGGAGTAATCTATTGCGAGCCTTGCCTCGCAGCCCGGTTGGAAGCTACTGCCCCGGCAGCGGGGTTCGTGCCTCAACAATCGCCGTATCCGGCAGCAGGAGCGCCTGCGGCGGGTTTATCGTCGGCACGCATTCACGCCCCGAATCCCACGGTCGCCGGCATTCTGGCTGGATTCTTTCCCTTCGGCGTCGGAGCTGTCTACTGCTCGCAATATGCCAAGGGACTGGCGCATCTTCTCGTCTTCGCATTGCTCATCTTCGCGGCTGATCACACCGACCGATGGGACTTCCTGTTCGGCTTCGGCATCGTTTTTTTCTGGATTTATCAGATCGTCGATGCCGTGCGCACGGCACGCGCTCTACAGGAGGGCCAGCCCGCACCCGATCCCTTGGGCCTTGGCCAGACGTTCAGCATGGGCGAGAAATTCGACACTGGAAAAGTGCCGGTAGGCGCCGTGGTTCTGATCGGCCTGGGCGTGCTCTTTCTGCTGCACACCATGGGCTTGAACTATGGCTTCGAACGCTTTTGGCCGCTGATCATCGTTTTCCTCGGCGTTTGGATGTTTTACCGCAACTATGAGCGATCACGTCTGAGGTGTGGCTGCGCACGCTGCGCCACGCGCTGCTTGATGGGGCCGGCGATGGTACTCACCACGGGCGTCCTGTTCCTGTTGCAGAGCCTTGACATTCATGCCGATCTTGATCGCACCTGGCCAGCATGGCTTCTGGTGGTCGGCATCGTGAAGTTGATTCAGAGCAGCGCTTCGTCGGAGGGACACATCGGTCCGCTCCCTCCGGCGCCGCCCGCAGCCGCGCCCCCGGCTCCGCCACCAGCTTCCAACCCATCGCCCTCGAACCCAGGAACACCGTCTTCTTCCGGGGAGGTGCGCAATGTCTAGCCCGGTTCAGAATCCGGTTCCACCCACGGTGCCGCCCGTTCCGCTGCGGCCTCGCCGCCGCTCGTTTGCGGGACCGATTGTGCTGATCATCCTGGGCATCGTTTTCCTGCTGGGCAACTTGCACATGATTTCCTGGGCGCGGCTGGGAAATGTGTTCGCGCACTACTGGCCGGCGCTGTTGATCCTGTGGGGCGTGATCAAGCTGATCGAATATCAGCAAGCCCAGCGTGATGGCGTGTCCGCGCGCGGCATCGGCGTGGGAGGAGTTTTTCTGGTCGTCATCATCGTGGTCAGCGGGCTCATCGCCACCCAGGCCTCGCGTTTCAACTGGGGCGAAATCCGCGACAACATGAACATCGACGACAACGACCTGGACAACCTTTTCGGCGAGACTTTCAATTACGACGCGCGGCTCGAACAGGACATACCGCCCACCGCGACCGCCTTGCGGGTGAATAACGATCACGGCGCGGTGCGGGTCAGTGTGGCCAACGACAATAAGATCACGGTCGTGATCCGCAAGAAAGTCGGGGCCGAAAGCAAGGACGACGCCGACACGTACAACAAGCAGGCCTCGCCGACGATCACCATGGCCGGCAATGTGATCATTCTCGATGCCAAGACGCAAGCCGCCGGCGACCACTCCGTGCAAAGCGATCTCGATATTGCGATTCCTCGCAAGCTGGAATTGCACGTCACCGGGCGCCGGGGCGATGTCTCCGTTACCGGCCGCGACGGCGAAGTGGAGATCAATGAACAGCACGGCGACGTCACCGTGGAAGACGTCAACGGCAATGTAAAACTGAATATCGAAAAAGGCTCGGCCAAGGTCGAGCAGATCAAGGGCGACGTGCACATCGACGGCCGGTTGAACGAAGTCTCCGTCACCGACGTCAAGGGTTCTGCCCAGTTCGACGGCGAATTTCAGGAGAGCGTCAAGCTCGCCCGCATCGGCAAGAGCGTCGCCTTCAAGTCTTCGCGTACCGACATGGAACTCTCGCGGCTCGATGGCGATCTCGATCTTGATTCCGATGATCTCCACGCCGACCAGATCACTGGTCCCGTGCACCTGAGCACGCGCTCCAAGCAAATCCGCCTCGAGGACGTCTCCGGCGATGTCCGCCTGCAGGATGAGAATGGCAGCATCGAAGTGACGATGCGTTCACTCGGCAACGTGCAGATCGACAGCCGCAACGGCGACATTCATTTGAGTGTGCCCGACAAGGCCGGCTTTCACGTTGACGCCCGCACCCGCGACGGCGAAATCCAGTCGGACTTTCCTGAAGTGAAGATTGACAACAATGAGCATGAGGCCAAGGCCAGCGGCACCGTGGGCAATGGCGCATCTCACATCGTGCTGAACAACGAGCACGACGCCATCGAGATTCGCAAGGCCTCAGCCAGGGCATCGGCGGCCGCGCCCGCGGTTCCGGCAACTCCGGCGAAGCCGCCCAGGTCCTTGCCGCCGCCCAAGGCGAAAGTCGAACCCACGGAGAACTAAAGCATCTACATGCGCCGAGGGCAAACTCTACCCTGGCACTAGATGCCAGCCACCGCGACGATTACGCCCGCTGAAGGACGAAAGTGGACGCGCTGGCGACAAACCGGTTGCGCCCTGTATACTATAACCATACACTGTACGAGTGATAGTCAGCTATCGGCATAAAGGGCTCAAGAGATTCGCTGAGACTGGCTCGAAGTCGGGGATCCAGCAAAAACATGCCGAGAGACTCAGGCGACTGCTCACTGCGCTTGATGTAGCCAGTCGGCCCGAAGATATGAATGCCCCCGGAAGCGGCTTGCATTCTTTAAAGGGAAGGCTGGAAGGCCATTGGTCCGTGACCGTGAGCGGCAACTGGCGGATGACCTTTGCTTTCGACGGAGAGGATGCGGTTCTGGTGGACTACCAGGACTATCACTGAGAGGAGCAATATGATTCTTAACCCAGCACATCCCGGAGAGGTTTTGCGCGATTATCTTGGGGAAATGACGGTTGGTGAGGCGGCATCTCGCTTGCGGATAACGAGGGCTCACCTTTCGCGAATTCTTAACGGTCACGCGGGCGTGAGTGCTTCCATGTCGTTACGCTTGTCCGCTGCCTTGGGGACTTCCCCCGACTTCTGGCTCAAAATGCAGGTTCAGCGAGACCTCTGGCTCGCGCAGAAAGCGCGCCCGCCGAAAGTCCGTCGGTTCCCCTGTCCTGACGCCAGGCGGGCATCGACGATTCGAGCGATCGGGTCGAAGTTGAGGCGAGCGCACGCTTGATCGAGTCGCATACTCAATGATTGCCGACTCCTACCCCTCCGTGCATTCATATCTTTGCCTTCCGCTCCGCCATCTGCGAAACTGGCCCTGTCCCCACAGCCACTGAGAACTGAGAAACCGAGAACTGAGAACTGCTTCATGGGCCGCATCCACGTCCTTCCCGAGCATGTTGCCAACAAGATCGCCGCCGGCGAGGTGGTGGAACGTCCTGCCTCGGTAGTGAAAGAGTTGCTGGAGAACGCGCTGGATGCGGGCGCCACGCGGATCAAAATCAGCGTCGAAGCCGGCGGCAAGAAACTGATTCAGATCACGGACAATGGATGTGGCATGGTACGCGACGATGCCATGCTGGCCTTCGAGCGCCACGCCACATCGAAAATCAAGGACGCGGAAGACTTGTTGAGTGTAGCCACGCTGGGATTTCGCGGCGAAGCGCTGCCCTCGATCGCATCGGTATCGCGTCTGCGGTTGGAGACGTGCGCCCCAGAGTCGACGGATAAGACAGCATCAGGTACCGTCATCGAAATCAACGGCGGCAAGATGGCGCGCGTGGAAGAAGCCGGACTGCCCGCGGGAACGTCGATCACCGTGCGCGATCTCTTTTTCAATACCCCGGCGCGGAAAAAGTTTCTGAAAGCGGAGTCCACCGAACTTTCGCACATTGCTTCGCTGGTCACGCACTACGCGCTGGCCCATCCAGAAAAGCACTTCGAACTGCATTCCGCCACCCATGCCATGCTAGTGGCGCCGCCGGTCGCGGGATACAGCGAACGCGTCTATCAGGTTTTCGGCAAGGAAACTCTCGATCAGTTGATCGCCGTGGCGGCCGTGCAGCCGCTGGAGCATGTTGGCTTGCCGCAACCGCCGCCGTGGAGAAGGCAAGTAATAGAAGAAGATGATGAAAGCCAGCGAGACCCTTCGACTTCGCTCACGGCGAGGTTCTGGCGCTACGCCCGGCGAGATGCGCCTTCACGGCTTCGTTTCGAAGCCCGAAATCCAGAAGCTGAATCGCAATTCCATATTCATCTTCGTGAACGGCCGCCTGATTCGCGACCGCCTGGTCCAGCACGGGTTGACTGAAGCCTACCGCAACATCATTCCCCCGACGGTGTATCCGGTAGTGCTGCTTTTTCTGGAACTGCCGCCGGGCGAGGTAGATGTCAACGTTCATCCTTCGAAAACAGAAGTTCGCTTTCGGCAATCGACGGTGATGCATGACTTCGTGCGCGACACGGTGCGGGCAGCCTTGATGAAGGCACGCCCGGCCCCGCAGTTCACCACTGAAATTCGCGCCCATGCCACCGCCAGCTCAGGGTTGACGCCGGGCGCAAGAGAGTGGGAGCCACCTTCCGACATGGCCGTTGCGTCCGGTGCCCCGGCGCGCGCGATTTATGAGCCCTCAACAGGAGGATTCGCTCTACAAGCGCCAGCCCCTCCGCCGGTTTCCGCACGCTTCCAGTTCGAAGGCGGCATCGCAGTCGAAGCGAATGCCGCAATTCCCGTGGCACGAGGATTAGAAAGCCGCTTCGCCCAAGTGATTCCAGAGACGATCCCAGATAACGGCTGCGCTCCCGCGCTCGATGTTCAAGAAAATGCCAGTGAGGAAGACTCAACCCTGGCCGCGCTCTCCACACTCCGGCCTCTGGGACAGATTCGTAATTCCTTCATTCTCGCAGTGAACGAAGATGGACTATGGATCGTCGACCAGCACGTGGCTCACGAGCGCGTGCTTTTCGAACGCATCCTGAAGCAGCGTGCCGCGCAGAAAGTCGAAAGCCAGCGGCTGCTGATGCCGATCGTGCTTGAGTTGTCTCCAGCGCAGCAGGCAGTGTTTGCCGAGATTGCCGAAGAACTGCAGCACAATGGTTTCGAAGCCGAGCCCTTTGGCGCGCGTAGCGTCGCAGTGAAAATTGCGCCCGCAGGAGTGGACGCCGCCGCGGTCGAGCATATGCTGCACGAACTGCTCGATCAGATTTCGCGCGAAGAGCAATCCCTGAACCTGGAAAAGATTCGCGGGCGCATCGCGGCGTCCATCGCGTGCCACGCCGCCATCAAGGTCAACATGCCGCTGGAGCAAAACAAAATGGAGTGGCTGCTCGCGGAACTGGCGAAAACTGACCATCCCATGTCGTGTCCGCACGGCCGGCCAGTCGTCCTGCGGTATTCTGTAAAGGACATTCAGAAGGCGTTTAAGAGAATCTAGAAGACGGCTCTCAGCCGTCAGCTTTCAGCTCTCAGCCAACCATGAGTGCGGCGTTGTTCGAATGAGAGCTGATAGCTGACATCTGCTTATGACCGAACAGGATCTCCATCAACTCCGTCGCGAGAAGTGGTGCCTCGATGGCAAGCCCATCCGCACCATCGAGGAGGCGCGCGCCTTCACTGAGGCCGTGGGCTTCTGCCTGATGTATCCCGTACGCCCGGCCATGCCCGTGCCTACGTTCATCGGAGCGTTCGTCGGCTCCGACGATCGTCTGCCGACGTGGCAGCACGCTTACTCCGATCCACGGGCGTTGGCCGCTACCGAACTCATGGTCCGCCTGCTGCGGGAGCGCTCGGCCTTCGAGGCCAATCTGTTCGACGAGAACAATGCGTTTCTGGTCGCGGCTTCGGTGTTTCCTTATTTTTATGCGCTGGTGGGCGAGCGTAATCCCAAGCTCGCACCGCATCAGGGACCGCGGTCTCCTTATTCGCCGCTGGCCTGCGACGCCTACGAGTTGATCGATCGCGACGGCCCCATCTCGAAGCAGAGGCTGCAGGAAGCGCTGGGCGGCAGCGTTTCGCTGGCCGCGCTCGACAAGGCGCTGGGCGAGTTGTCGTGGAAGCTGCGCATCACGCGCGTCGACTACAAGGCCAGCGAAGGCTCGTTCTGGGATGTGCTCTACCGGTGGGCGCCGGATGCGGTGCGCGAGGGCGTGGGACTGTCGGTGCAGCAGGCGCTCTCGGCGCTGCTCTCGAAGTATCTCGATTGCGTGATCGCCGCCGAGCCTGCCGAACTGGAAACCTTCTTCGGAAACTTCGTGGCGCGTTCGCGGGTGAAGGAAGCCGTAAATGCGTTGCTGGCCGCGCGCGAGTTCAGCTTCGTCCACGTTAGCGGGAGATCGATGCTGCACATCACGCCCGCGAAGGAACCGGCAGTGGCCTCTGCCAAGCCGCACCGCACAGCGAAGTAAGCCGTACATGCCCGTCGTGCTCTCCGTGTACAATCGTCTGCTTCCCCAATGAGCGTCCAATCCCAACGCAAACTCATCATCGCCATCGACGGCCCGGCCGGGGCGGGCAAGAGCACCATTGCCTCGCGGCTGGCGCGCAAGCTCGGCTACGTGAATCTGGAGAGCGGAGCCATGTACCGCGCTCTCGCGCTGAAGGCCATCGACCACGACCTATCGCTCGACGACGAAGCCGCGCTGGTAAAGCTGGCGCAGGAGTCGCGCATTCAGCTCGAGCCAACGCTGGGGGGAAATCGTACGCGGCTCGATGGGCACGACGTTTCAGAGCGCATTCGCGAGCGTGATGTTACCGAGGCGGCCTCGCGGGTCTCGGTGCATCCCGGCGTGCGCGCCTGGATGGTGGCGCGTCAGCGCGAGATGGGCGCGGGCGGCGGCGTGGTAATGGAAGGCCGCGACATCGGAACCAAAGTCTTTCCCGACGCCGACCTGAAAATCTTTCTGGATGCCGACCCAGTGGTGCGCGAGCAGCGCCGCATGCAGCAGCAGAAGATCAAGGGCGAAGTAGGCGCCAGCTTGGCCGCGGACCTGCGCGAACGCGACCGCCGCGACCGCACACGGGCAGCATCTCCGCTGCAGGCTGCGGCAGACGCGGTGGTCATCGACTCCACGGCTTTGAGTGAAGATGAAGTGCTGGCGCGGGTGGAAGATCTAGCCCGCAAGAAATTGGAACCGAAGTGAACTCCCCAAGGCTGTCATCCTGAGCGAGGATTTTGCTTTGCGATAGCAAAGCAAAACCGCAGTCGAAGGACCCCTACCGTCCTGCACTGTCGCAGGCCCGCAAGGCATTTCCATCACTGCCCGGCGTTGCTCTTGACCGCAGTGATCCAAGATCGGGAAACCCAGCGATAGGGCTTGACAAATCCACCGTCTACTTTAGTAGACATCGATAAGAATTCCATTGACTCGGATTCCTTACACGCTCAATAATCTAACTAGTTAGTTAAATCGGAGTGGAACCGCGGCCTGCCAAGGCCGCGTTCCTCACTTATTGGGGCGGTTCTGTAATGAGTAGAAGTGTGCAAATCGGCAACTTTACGCAACTGGGCGAATGGGTGGAACTGCGGTTCATGACGCGGGCAACCGAGGAGGGGCTGTACGTCCTCAAACCGTGGGGCGACAAACGATACGACTTTGCCGTCGATTACGAAGGCGTATTCCGGCGAGTGCAGGTGAAATCCACCAGATTCAAGGCGAAAAGGCGCGGCTCCTATATTTGCAACACCCGGCCAGGCCACCCAGCCAAGCTGTACACCGTGGAGCAGATCGATTTCGTGGCTGCCTACGTCATTCCGCTGGATATCTGGTACATCCTGCCGGCTAAGCTCGTAGTGCTTCAAAAAAAAGTAGCGCTGACTCCAAGTTGCAAAGGCCACAAGTACGAACCCTACATGGAGGCATGGAATCTGCTGCGAGGAGAACGGAGCAAGGCAAGAATCGCCGCTTCAGGGCGATAATTCGAGGACGACCGGGTGGCGCAGCGCCGAAAGCGCCGCGCTTCCCAAACCCTTCGCAATGGACCGCCGCGATTGTCGCTTGAAACCGATTCACATTTCGACTAAATTTCCTGAGACCTTGGGAGGCAAGACATGGATCGTCAACACGAGGCGCAGGCTAAACCACCAGGCTCAGACTTCGACGCCGAACTAGATGCTATAAGGGTAATATTTGCGGCGCTTGAACCTCTCAACCGCGAGGCCCGCGACCGTGTGGTTTCGTTCGCATTCAGACGACTTGGAATTTCCGTCGCGATGGAACCGGAACTCACGATCCCTAGCGGCCCTCCTGACTATTCTAGGATTGCTCTTTCCGCGACGGTCCGGCCACCCGCCGTAGTGGATATCCGCACCCTTAAGGAGGAAAAGAAGCCCAGCAGTGCCCGCGAGATGGCCGTTCTGGTCGCGTACTATCTAGCCGAGGCGGCCCCAGGAGCGGAGCGCAAGACGGAAGTCACTGCCGAGGACATCAAGCAGTATTTCAAGCAGGCTGGCTTTAAATTGCCCAGGCATCCCGACATGACCCTCGTCGACACAAAGAACGCCGGATACCTTGACAACGGATCCGCGCGGGGTCTGTACCGCCTCAACCCTGTCGGCTACAACCTCATCGCTCACTCTCTGCCAGCGGGGGGAGGAGCGGAACGCGGCCCTACCCGGAGACGCGGCAAAAAAGCTAAGAAATCACGCTAATGGCCGGCGAGTCCCAAGCCGCGCCCGATGACAGAGGGGTATTCTGGGAGAGCCTCGACGATTTCCGCGAGGCTTTGCAAACGAAAAACTCAGCGAGCTTCTCCTCGAAGGAAGTTCAGGCGCAAGCGAGCGCGATAGCCCAAACTTATTTCCGCGCCATACGCCCGGCGCTCGTTAGCTTAAGCCTTGGGAACGAACTGGCAGCCTTGGATAGCGCCTTCCAGCTCCTATTAAAGCAGGCAAACTCCCGAACGGCGCGAGCCGAGTTCAAGAAGACACTTTCAACAATAGCAACGCTGAGACCCTTGCTCGAAGTAGCGATCGAGTTAGAGATCAGCCGGCAGATCTCAAGTACCGGGCTTCTCGCCACCCAACTTTCGCCGACGGAGAAAGCGATCACGGAAACGCTGGAGAAACTTGTTCCCACTGCCGCGTCGTCGTATCGACAGTCTTGCAGCGATCTGCGAGACTTGCGCCGAATTTCGTTTCGCGGGACAGCGGCTGACCTCAGAGAATGTGTTCGAGAAGTGCTGGACCATTTGGCACCCGATGGTGACGTCAGCAGTGCCCCCAGCTTTACGCTAGAGCAGGGCAGAACGAAACCGACAATGAAGCAAAAGGCCCGCTTCATTCTTAAATCCCGAAAAGTTCCCGACGCCGCTCGGCAGAGTCCTGAAGGAATGATTGATTTGCTGGAAGATACAGCAGGCCTGCCGCGAACAATTTACGATCATGGTTCCCTCGCCACCCACATTTCCCAAGCACGCCAGGGCGTGGCGCAGTACAAGCGGTATGCTGATGCGGTTCTATGCGAACTCCTAGAGCTCACTGTCTTCTAAGATGGCGGCTTCCTCACCGCAATCCCCAGTTCCCGCAACTGCTTCTCGCTGACCGGCGTTGGTGCATCCACCATCAGATCCACGGCGCGTGCTGTCTTCGGGAACGGAATCACTTCCCGTAAACTCTCGGCTCCGGCGAGGATCATCACGATGCGGTCGAGTCCCAACGCGATGCCGCCGTGCGGAGGCGTGCCATACTCCAACGCTTCCAGAAAAAATCCGAAGCGGGCGCGCGCTTCTTCCTCGGTCATGCCCAGCGCGCGGAAGATTCGGCTCTGCACATCCTGGCGGTGAATACGAATCGATCCCGAACCAAGCTCCGTGCCATTCAGCACCACGTCATAGGCCAGCGCCCGGACGGCGCTCAGCGGCGACAGCGGATCGTGCAACGCTTCCACGCCGGACTCCAGCTTGGCCATGTCTTCTTCATGCGGCGAGGTAAAGGGATGATGCGCCGCCATCCAAGTCTTCTCGCCCTCGTCCCACTCAAACATGGGAAAGTTCATGACCCACAAGAAGCGGAAGTCCTTCGCCGCATCGCCGGTCTTCTTGAAAATGCCGTGGCGCTCGGCATACTTCTGCGCCAGCGCCAGGCGCAATGCTCCCGCTGAAGCGTAGATGGCCAACTCCTGCGGGGTGACTTTGTGATGGCGGTGCTCGGAGACAACTGTCTGCAGTGCACTTTGAGCAGAACCAATCTGTGATGACCCGGCGACCAGCACAATCAGATCGCCTTCTTCCATGCCAGTCTTCTTGGCAATCGCCGCCGCCGCGTCAGGAAATTTGGTGCCGATGCGTTTGAAGTCTTCGAAAATCTTCGCCCCGCCCTTGGAGTGGAACATTGGCTTGATGTCATCGCGCTCTTTGCGCGAAAGCTCGCCCACGTTTGGGGTGCGAATCGCGACTACCGGCAAGCTCGCATTGACTGCAAGGTCGTGCAGATTCTCTGCCGCAAAACACGCGCGGACATCGGTAAATGCCGGCAGCCGCAAGTCGGGCTTGTCGATTCCATACAAGCGGATCGCTTCGTCGTAATCCATGCGCGGGAATGGAGTCTTGATAGCAAATCCCGCAGCCGCGAACGCCGCCGTGAGAAATCCTTCCACCACTTCCCACACGCGCTCCGGCTGGGGATAAGACATTTCCAAATCGATTTGCGTGAACTCGGGCTGGCGGTCGGCGCGCAAATCCTCATCGCGGAAGCAGCGCACGATCTGAAAATATTTGTCGAAGCCGGAGATCATCAGGATCTGTTTGAACAACTGCGGCGATTGTGGCAACGCATAAAATGTCCCCGGCTGCACCCGGCTCGGCACCAGATAATCGCGGGCGCCCTCGGGCGTCGATCGGGTCATGAACGGCGTTTCAATCTCGAAAAATCCCTGGCCCGACAAATAATCGCGGATGGCCTTCGCCACCTTGTGCCGCAGCTCGATGTTGAACTGCATGGCGTCGCGCCGCAGATCGATGTAGCGATATTTCAGCCGCGTCTCTTCATTGGTTAGCGCCGTATCGGAAGGCAGGAACGGAGGTAGCTTCGACTCGTTCAGAATGCGCAGCTCTTCTGCGACCAGTTCCACTTCTCCGGTCGCAATATTTTTGTTCACAGTATCGGGATCGCGCAGCTTTACTTCGCCAATCACGGCGATTACGTACTCGTTGCGCAGAGCTTCCGTCTTTTCGTGGATGGCCGCATCGCGCTCCGCGTTGATCACCACCTGCGTAATGCCGGTGCGGTCGCGCAGGTCGACAAAAATCAAGCTGCCCAGGTCGCGCCGCTTGTTGACCCAGCCCATCAGGACGGCCTTTTTGCCGGCGTCGGAGGCACGCAGGGCCCCACACATATGCGTTCGTCGTAAGTCGCCTAGAAAGTCGAGCAAGCTGTGTCCTTACAGTAAGAGATGCGGCAGAGTGCCAAATCACCGATTATAAATGGTGTGGGAACTGGGGCGCCGCCGGCGAACAGCGGATTCCTCGCTTTGCTCGGAATGACAACGGGACGTTATGTTTCCCGTCACAAACGAAGTAGGCGGGAATGACAACGGGACGTTATGTTTCCCGTCACAAAACGAAGTAGCGGGATACTATTTCTTGCTGGCCTTCCCGTCCATCACTGCCGTCCACTTTGTTCCATCTTGCGACATATCAAAAGCAAAGTTGTAGGAACTTGCCGACGTTACCTTGATCGTGAACCGGCCCTTCATGGTCATGGCGGCCATTTTGTCCTCGCTGTTCCAGGTCCATGTGTCGCCATCGACCGTGCCCTTGGCGTCTACGAATTCGCCGTCGCTGCTGAACTCGCGATAGGTGTAAGCCTTGTCTGCGTTGGAGTATCCCATCACGGACAATCCCACGCCATTTACCGGACTCTTGTAGTCCGTGTGGCATACAAGGTAAAACCCACCTTCCATCCACTCGCACTTCTCGTTCTCGGACATCGCTCCGCCCGGACCCATCATCCCCGGCTTGACGGTGCCATCCATGGTCCACGTTCCCACAAACACATCGAGTTTCTTGAGTTCTGGCCCGGGCTTCGGAGCCGCCGTCTGTGCCATCGCCGTCGCCGCCAAAATCAACGCTGCCGCCAACATCATTCGTGCTCGTTTCATGTGTAGCTCCTTTAATGTTTTTCTCTTTCTTGTGTTTTCCGGCACGCGGATTCTAGCCGCCGCTTCGCGACGAGTCAATGTATCACCGCCGCATCTGGAACCGGCTTTCCCTGTGGTTACTCCTGAATCTTGCGCGGCAACTCCGCGCGCGGAACCGAAACCTGCTCGCCGGTTGCCAGGTTTTTCAAAGCGAACTCATCCGCCTTCACCTCATTTTCGCCGACGATCAAAATATATTTATTCCCCGCCTTGGTGGCCATCTCGAAGGACTTCTTCAGCCGGAAGCTTTCGTCTCCCAAATCCACCACCAGGTCGTGACGGCGCAACTCCCGCGCCAGCCGCGCGGCTTCGCGGTTCATCCCCGCGCCCAGCGGAGCTATGTATACATCGGGCTTGCGCACCACGCTTTCCGCCGAGGCGGAATTCTGCAGCGACATCACCAGCCGGTCTTCTCCGATCGCAAACCCGATCCCTGGAGCCGCCGGGCCGCCGAGAGCCTCGGAAAGTCCGTCATAGCGCCCGCCGCCGAGGATCGCGTTCTGCGCGCCCAGCGCTCCGTGGGTGAACTCAAACGCCGTCCGCGTGTAGTAATCGAGTCCGCGCACCAGGCGGTCGTTTATATGAAACTCGACACCCACTGACTTCAGAATCTCCTGAACGTCGGCAAAATGGTTGCGGCATCCCTCATCGAGAAATTGGCTGATGCGGGGCAGGGTTTCGATGATTGGCTGATCCCCCGGCACTTTGCAATCGAACACGCGCAGCGGATTGGTCACGGCCCGCCGCTGGCAATCGGCGCACATTTTTTCTTTAACTGGATCGAGAGCCTTGCGCAGAGCGTCGTTGAAGGCGGCGCGATCGTTCGGGCATCCCACCGAGTTCAACTCCAGATTCCAGTCCGTGATGCCGAGCCGGTCGAGCAACGTGGCCAGCATCTCCAGCAACTCGGCGTCGCGTGCGGGAGAATCGCTGCCGGCCGATGCCGGGCCGATGACTTCGGCGTCGATCTGATAAAACTGACGATAGCGTCCCTTCTGCGGGCGTTCGCGGCGAAACATCGGACCGATGCAGTAGAGCTTGTTCAGACCGCGATCCCAGAGCTTGTGCTCGATGTAGGCGCGAACGATGCCGGCCGTGGCCTCGGGGCGAAGGGTGAGAGATTGTCTCTTGTCGCTCCCGGCGCGCCCGCGATCCTCCCACGTGTACATTTCCTTCGCGACAATATCCGTCTCTTCGCCTACGCCGCGGGCGAACAGCTCCGTCGACTCGAAGATCGGCGTGCGAATTTCCTGGAAGTTGTAGGCGCGGAAGACGTCCCGCACCGCCGACTCCACAAAATTCCACAGCGCCGTTTCGGGCGGCAGCAGGTCGCGCGTTCCTCGGACAGCTTTAATCATTCTTCCTCAGTTCTCGGTTCTCAGTTCTCAGTCTCGGGGCCTGCGCCCGGGCGAGGGGGGCTGTGGTGGCGGACGCTGAAAGCAGATTCCTCGCTTCGCTCGGAATGACAAGGCTTTTTTTTCAGTGACAACACTTTTCTCGCTCAATGTGTGTCAACCGACGGTGCTATCGCTCCCGCAAATACTCCTCCGTGTAGCCCAGATAATTCCTGGCATACCGCATGATCATGTCGTCCTCGGCCGGCTCCAGCTTTCGCCGGAACTTTCCCGGAGAGCCCATCCACAAGGAGCCCGGCTCAACTAGCGTGCGCTCCGCGATCAGCGTGCCCGCCGCGATAATCGATCCGGCGCCAATCTTCGCGCCGTTCAGAATAATCGATCCCATCCCGATCAGGCAGCGGTCTTCGATCGTGCATCCATGCAAAGTCACCGAATGCCCCACCGTAACGTATTCGCCTATGGTCACGCCATATTGATTCTTCATGCCATGCAGCACGCTGCAATCCTGCACGTTGGAATGCGCCCCGATGCGGATGGCATACACGTCGCCGCGGAGCACGGCATTCATCCAGACCGAGGCATGCTCGCCCAGGACCACGTCGCCAATAATTTGCGCGGACTCATCGACGTAACACGTCGCGGGAATCACCGGCTTCATGCCCTTGAAGGATCGAATCATTGTCTAGCCCTACGCGTGATCAAGGCAGATAAAGACACTCAACATATCATGATTTCATTTCTCCAGCGGCAACTAATCCCTCTCGCAGGCCTCGCAAGGAGTCCTTCCACGCGGTTCAGCGTCCGTCCCAATTGCGGGGAGAATGCCTTAAGGCGCCACATGCGGCGCATGCAGGGTAGTGATCCTTCGGCTCCGAAAACCGATTCGCAGAGCGAATCGGTTTTCTCCGCTCAGGATGACACATCGTTGGGTTGACTTCCCCCCGGCGACGCGACAAACCGCGACTTCAGCGCGATTTTTTACATGCTGCTGACAGTCGAATGACATTCCCGCTTCCTTTTTACAAGGTCAAGACACGCTGGTGACACCCCTCCGCGACCGCCTGCGTAGTCTCGCACCTGTGAGCGGATTGCCATGAGGATGCGGGCTGACGGCAAGAGCGAAGGCAGCAACCCCGAACCTAAGTTCCGAACCCAGGGTTCCGGAGTCGATCCCGAGTAATTCGCGAAAGGAGAATAAATGAAATTCAAGACACTGACGGTCGGGCTGCTGACAATCCTAAGCGTTTGCTCGACTGTGTTCGCGCAGCAGGCCGGCTATTCCCAGACCAACCTGGTTTCTAATGTCGCCAGCGTAGCCACCACTACCGACACTAACCTTGGCAATCCCTGGGGTATCTCGTTTATTGGCGGGGACGATTTCTGGATCGCCAACAATAACACCGGGACCTCCACGCTCTATAACGCTCAGGGCACTGCAGATTCATTGGTGGTGACGATACCCGGGGCGGCAAGCAATCCCAACGGCAATTGCAGTCCGGGGTGCCCAACGGGAACCATAGCCAACGCAAGCGGCACCTACTTCGGCGGTGCGGCGTTCGTTTTTGACACCGAAGATGGCCTGATCATCGGCTGGAGTTCCGGCACCACAGCGACCATAGCCTTCGATAACTCCAAGAGCGGCGCGGTTTACAAAGGTCTCGCGGTGCTTGGCACTAACCTGTTGGCGGCAAACTTCAACACGGGCAAGGTCGACGTTTACGATTCGAACTTCAAACTCACATCGTTGGCTGGTTCGTTCACCGATCCGAACCTTCCCGCGGGGCTCGCTCCCCACGGCATCCACGTCATCGGCGGCCAGGTCTACATCGCGTATGCCATGCAGGATACTCCCAAACACGATGCCGTCCCCGGAGCCGGGGCGGGGCAGGTGGATATCTTCGACGAGAGCGGCAACTTCGTGAGCACATTCGTCGCCGCCGGCGCAAAAAACAACCTCAACGCGCCTTGGGGTGTAGTGCAAGCTCCGGCGAGCTTCGGAACCTTCGCCAGCGATATTCTCGTCTCGAACTTTGGCGATGGCACCATTAGCGCGTTCGATGCCACCGGGAAGTTTCTCGGCCAGCTCACCGACACTTCAGGTAACGTGCTGGTAAATCCCGGCATGTGGGATATGGTGTTTGGCGCCGGTGGCACGGGTGACCCAGGCACTCTTTATTTCACAGCGGGAGGCAGCGCCAACCAACCCAACTTCCCCACAGGGGGCAGCGCCACAAGCGTGTTCGCCAGCCTGGTTCCTGCGAGCGCAGTTAACACCCCGGGGTTCTCGCTGAGTCTCTCGGCTCCAAGCACAACGGTTGCGGCTGGCGGATCGACCAGCATCACGGTCAGCGCGGCCGCGGTGGGAGGATTCAACAGTCAGATTTCGCTTACTTGTACCGCACCGTCTGGTTTGACCTGTTCTCTCAACCCTGCAACGATCTCTGCCGGGAGCAATTCGCCTTCCACCTTGATGATCTCGGCCGCCGCGACGCCGCCGAATGGCGGTGGCTACCACGTGCAGGCGATGGGGTTGCTCCTGCCCGGTCTGGGACTTTTCGGAAGTCTTTTGACAATCCGCAGGCGCAAACCGCTGACACGCAAGAGCATTCGGTGGATGAGCCTACTGGGTTTGCTGCTTTTCATCTCGCTGTTCGCGCTGGGATGCGGAGGAGGCAGCAGTTCGAACAACAACACGCCGCCTGCATCGCAGCAGGTCAAAGTGATGGTAACTGGGACATCCGGCTCACTGAGCCAGACCGCCGCTGTAACCGTCACCATCAACTAAGGAAAAACAACCCGGCAGGGGCGCACTTCGGTGCGCCTTGCCCGGGGTTTTAGCGTCGCCGCATTCCCACTCCGGGAACCATCCCCAAAAAGAAACGCCCCCGTCACTGCTACTCCATTCGCGCCCATGCTACAAAGGAATCCGGATCCCCACCCGCTCGCCTCCGGTAAACCGCGCGGGACGCAGCCCTCCGAGCCTCATCCCGACCACAGATGGGACTCCTATGCCGCGGACTTCGCTTTGCATTCTGATTTTCTCTTTATTTCTATCCCCATTACTATCCCCGCTCACCTTCGCCCAGGATGCCGCGACTGGCGCCATTCACGGCACAGTCGTCGATCTTCACGACCTACGCATACCCGGCGCAACCGTCGCGGTGGTCAACGCGGCCACGGGCGTACGCTACTCCGCGGAGTCAGATGCCGAGGGGCGCTTCTCTATCGATTCGCTGCCACCGGGTGACTACTCCGCCCGCGTCGTGGCCCAGGCCATGTCGCCACAAATCACCCCGCTGCTCCATGTGGACGTCGGCGCGGCCACCGAGATTGAATTTCGTCTGACCATCGCTGGCGCCCAGGAAAAAGTTACAGTTTCCGGCGCTGCCGCTTTGGTCGAGACTCAACCCAGCGCTGTCTCGACTCTTCTCGACGAACGCGCCATCGCAGACCTTCCCCTCAACGGCCGCCGCTTCTCCGATCTTATGCTGCTCTCGCCCGGGGTCACGCAAGACCCGCGCAGCCTGACCTCCGCTACCAACGGCGATCTCTCATTCGGCGGCCTGCGTGGATTTCAAAACAGCTTCCTGGTCGATGGCGGCGACTTCAACAACGCATTCTTCGCTCAGGCCCGCGGCCTGTATCGCGCCCCTTATCAGTTTTCGAACGAAGTGGTGCAGGAGTTCCGCGTTTCCTCGAATTCCTACGGAGCCGAACAAGGGCGCGCCGGGGGCGCAGTGGTCAACGTGATCACCAAATCCGGCTCCAATCACTGGCACGGCACCGGCCTCTATTACATTCGCGACAGCGGATTCGGCGCCGCCGACGCCTTCATGACCTTCAAGCCGCACAGCCGCCAGCAGCAAGGCGGAGGCACCATCGGCGGTCCCATCCAGAAAAATAAGATTTTCTTCTTCGCGGGATTCGATCAGCACTACTTCCACGTCCCCGACGTGGTTGAATTTCTCAACGGCACCATGCAGGTGGTCCCGCAGGCCGGCACGGGGCCGTACTCTCCGGGCGACTACGAACCTAGCGATCAAGCGCTGGTCTTCGCCGCCGCCGCCCAACTGTCGTCGTTAGCGGGATCCTATCCCGCCGCGCAAATCGGCAACGCCAGCTACGCCAAGCTCGATATCAATCTCACTCCGCGCAACCAACTCGCCGCGCGTTTCAACTCTTCCCGCTACTGGGGATTAAATAACGTTTTCCTCGATCCCGCCAGCCCGGTCACCTACGATTCCATCTCCGACAACGGTGAGGAAACTGTTTCCACTGATACCGGCTCGGTCTCTCTTACCTCAGGCCTGACTACGCGCCTCGTCAGCCATCTTCGCGTCCAGTTCTCGCGCGACCTTCGCCAGTCCTACACCAATACCAACGACACGCTGATCAAAGTCACCGACGTTATCGACGGCATCGGACGCTCCGATCTGCTGCCCCGCGCTACTCGGGAACACCGCGCGCAGCTTGCCGAAACCCTGAGCTTCGATACCAGCCACCACTCGTTCAAGTTCGGCGGCGACTCCCTCATCACGTGGATCTATGATTTTTTTCCCAGCCAGCAAAACGGCGAATATGTCTTCGATCCCATCAAGGTCAATCCCTTCACTTTCGAGCCGCAAGAAGGCGGACTCCCGCTGACTCCGCTCCGCGCCTATGCTCACAGCGTTCCGAAATACTATATGCAAAACTTCGGCCCATCTTCTTCCAATCCCAACAGCAACGACTATGCCGCCTTCGCCCAGGACACCATTCGCGTCACCGATCATCTCGCCGTCAACCTGGGGGTTCGCTGGGATCTTCAAACCTTTACCGCGGCCGGACTGCTCTCGAACCCGCTGTTTCCGCCCTCCGGCAAAGTTCCCTTCAAGCCCTACAACTTCGGACCGCGAGCCGGACTCGCCTACTCCATCGGCAAGACCAGACCGCTGGTCATCCGCGCTGGCTTCGGGATCTTCTATGTACGGATTCCTCAGATCTACAACTCCGCGATCGCCACGGATAACGGCATCACCGACGCTCAAATCTTTCTCAACGACTCCAACTATTACGACCACCAGGTCTTCCCCATATATCCCAATCCGCTGGTAAGCTGCCCGGTGATTTCCGCCTCGTGCAATCTTCCCACTGGGTTCACGCAGGGCGTCACCAACAACGTTTCCGCTTTCGCTACCGACTTCGTCACTCCGCGCGTGCAGCAAATCAGCCTGACGCTCGAACGGGAAGTCGCGGGCAAGACGACAGTCGCCGTCTCTTATCTGTACGTGCACGGTGAGCATTTGATTCGCGCGCTCGACGTGAATCTGCCGCAGCCGGTCGCGCTCAACTACCCCATCTTCGATTCCACCGGCTCCATCTTTCAAGGGGGATACTACACCGTCGATTCCTTCGCCACCTGGCAGTTCACGCGATCGCTGACCTGCCCGTTTCCGCCCTGCATCAATCCACTGGGGCGGCCCATCGCGCAACTGGGCGCCATCGACGAATTTCAGAGCGCCGCCGGCAGCGTGTACAACGGCGCAACGCTCTCCATCAACCGCCGCATGTCGCGCGGGACCTATCTGCGCTTGTCTTACACCTATGCTCACGCCATCGACGATGGCCAGGACGCCCTCGTCGCCGGTGAACCGGCCGAAGTTCAGAATTCCTACAACCCCAATGGCGAGCGCGGACCCAGCGTCACCGACCAGCGCCAGCGCTTCGTAGCCGCTTTTTCAGTCGAGCCACGTCCCTTCCACCGCGAACACGAACTCCTCGGCCACATCTTCAACGACTGGAAAATTTCAAGCATCGTAACTGCCGGTAGTGGACGCCCGGTCAACGCCACCGTTTCCGGCGACCCCAACCAGGACAGCAACTACGACAACGACCGCCTTCCCGGCTATAGCCGCAATGCCTTTACCGGACCCGATTATGCCTCCGCCGACCTTCGCCTGGTGCGAAAAATCCACGTGGCCCAAGGTTATCGCCTAGAGTTCACCGCCGATTCTTTCAACCTCTTCAACCACGACAATCAGCGCGTCGAAATCACTTCCGACGGACTAACCGCCGAGGCCACCACCTTCGTGCAATACACGGTCGTAGTCAACGGAGTTCCCTCCCCCGCCTACTATCAGCAGCCGCAAAATTTCCTGAAGCCGAACTCTGCTTTCGCCCCCCGTCAAATCCAACTCGGACTAAAGCTCATCTTCTAAAGGCAAGGGGTGCACAGGCAAGGAGAAGGGCGGCCCATGTTACGCGTACTTTGCAAAAAGCCTGCCCTGCGCTTGTCGAAGGGTGGGATTTCCCGAATCTTTTTCTCTCAGGATTATGAATCAGGATGTCTATCGGGCAGGAAAAAAAAACTCAAGCCGACCCACTGTGCCGTGTGACGGGCCGAGAATGAACCGTCAGGTAGACGTTGGGAACCCGCCGAGACCCTTTAGGCATCTCCGCATGACGGAGCGTCGCACACCGGATCCTAGTTCGAGTCGAGTCCCCGTTCATTCAGCATTGGTTCAAAAATCGGTTACCGCCATCACCAACCCCGCAGGCCGGCTTTCACTTGTGATGCTAGGAGAACTCCCCCCGGATTAGCAATAGGGGAAGCGCAAATAGTTGGCAGAACACTTGCATCCAAAGTAATCAGGCCAGACGGTTCGCGCTTGCAATCGGAGAGCCGAGCTTCCGCGGATTATTCCGTTGGCAGAAATCCGGAGCGGATTGCGTCAGTGGCGATCATTTGCTGACCTCTGATGGTTTCCAGATGGCTTCTTTCGCTATAGTGCCCCAAGTCGGGTTAGGTACGACTGAGACTATGTAACAGAGTTTGTAATCTGGGAGGTCTGCGATGCGCACGATCCGGCCTTCTTCTTGCGTGATTTTGTTGTGAACAAGATCTCCAACTTTGAATTGCACGAGTAAGAACCCCATGAATTGGGGCCGAGGAAGAGGCGGCCGTACCGCTGGCGGGGCGGAGGAAGTGGCGCTGCGCCTGTTTCCTTGCCCCTTTAGAGGTTTGGATGCGCAATCTGTCGAAACGGATGCAAAAGGCAATGTCTTAAAGCTTTGAATGTAAGGACATGTTATCTGGGAGTCAAGGCAGAATGGCAGGGTTTCTCTTTTCGCAGGATACACAACTTCGAGCTTCCAGCTTTTCAGCAGCGTCAAAATCGGATTCGATTGGCTGGGAAAGTCGTTCCCGAAATGCAGCGCCGCCAGACAGCGGCACTATCGAAGGAGAGCCTCGGCCTTGCCGAAGCCCGCGAAACCGAGGAAAGCCGAAGGGACTATCCCGCCTTGCGGTTCTCGTCCAACACTTCATCCAGCGCATCTGCTAAAACGTGCGCCCGCTTCTGGTAATCGGTTGCCCCGCTCTCCTGCTTTCGTTTCAAAAGATGATACTCATCGGCGATATTCAGCGCCGCCAGCACCGCCAGGCGCACCGTATCAATCGTGTTCGTCGCCTCGGCCACAGCTCGCATCTTCGAATCCACATACTCCGCCAGCTTCAAAATATATTCCGGATCGGACCCTCGCAGGTTGTATGCCTGGTCGAAGATCTCCACCCGCACGCTGCTATTCTGCGCGTCCTTCAAAGTCGAATCTTTAGCAGCCGTAGCCATAACCAATGCCTTCATCAAGAATAACGTGTCATTCCGAGCGAAGCGAGGAACCTGCTTTCGGCGTCCATCTCTCTAACCCCCACGGTTCATCGAAAGCTCGCACCGGCGAAGCCCGGAAGCCGGCAACCGGTCGCTGGGACCGCAACGCCTAGCTCGCCCGCTCTTCCGCAATCGACTCGATCTGCTCCAGCATCTTCTCCACTCGCCCGCGAATCTCTTCCCGCTCTTTCCGCAATTGCACGGTTTCGCGCTTCAAGGCCACTAATTGCTCCTCGCGATCCTGCAACTGCTCACGCACGCGCTGTGCATCGCGTTCCGCCGAGGCCTGCGCCTGCCGGGCTGATTTGTACATCTCGATCGTACGGTAAACTTTCTCCTCCAGCGTCTGAAACTCGTCCGCTGCAACATGCTCCGTCAGCTGTTCCACAGCATTCAAGGCCATCATTGCACTTTTCCCGAAAGGATTTCTAACTTTTCCGCAGTATACTCCACCGCCCTGTGGATGAAGCATGGCCCGTTAGTGCCCGCGCGGTTTGCACAGGAAGTCAAGCACGATTTGTCATCCTGAGCGCAGCATTTGCTATCGCGAAGCGAGAGCAAATGCGCAGTCGAAGGATCCCTTGCTGGTATGTACCGCCGTAAGCCCTGAAAGGAGTTTCTACGACCTACGCCCGCTGCATCCCACCCAACCCCTGCAGTGCCGCAACGATCTTCGCAGACCACGCTGCAATCTGCTCATCGCGCAGCGTCCCTTCATCCGACTGCAACCGCGCCCGCAAAAGAATCGAATACTTTCCCGCCTCGATCGACCCGCCACGAAAAATCTCGACCGGCTTGAATTCACGTAGCTCGGGAATACCCAGCCCCATCACTGCCCGACGCATCCCCTCAAATTCCACCTCATCCCTAAACACAAAGGAGAAATCACGCTCCACCGCCGGATATTTTCCCAGCGGCGCAAATTTCACCGTCCGCAGTCCAATCGCGTGCAACCGCTCCACATCAATCTCCGCCAGAAAAACATCTTGCCGCAACTTACGCTCCGCTTTTACACTTTCGGCAAGCTGTCCGAACTGCCCCACGACAGCCCCATCCATCAGCGCTCGGGCCGATCGTCCCGGATGAAAATAATCCGCGGTCTGCCGGTCGAAGCCCAACTCACAATACGCAAATGGCGCCAGCAAATTCTCCACATCGCCCTTAAACGAACGAAACGCCTCGGCCGCCGCGGCCTGCTCTCCCTTGCTAACGTCGAGCGCTCCGCCTGCCGGCAACGAACCCCTTACGGCCGCCAGCGTCGCGCCCAGGCACAAGCGTGCCGGCTCAACCCGCTCCCCGTCTCGCATTTCGTAGACCCGGCCCATCTCGAACAGGCGTACGTTTTCTGAATCACGATTTAGATTCCAAGCCAGCATATCCAGCATGCCCGGAACCATCGAAGTCCGCATCACACTCGCTTCATCACTCAGCGGATTCTCGAGTTCCAGCACGGCAGCAGACGAAAATTGCTCCGCATCGGCATGGGAAATAAACGTCAGCGACACCGCTTCGTCATACCCCAGCGCCAAAGCTCGCGCGCGCAAAGTGGCGTCCATGGCCGCATGTGGAGGTTCCACCACGGCGCCGCTGAAAGCTGGCAAAGTATTCTCGAACTTATCGTAGCCATGCAACCGCGCGATTTCTTCGATCAGGTCAATCTCGCGCTCCACATCCAGGCGCCAGCTCGGAATGTGCACCCGGAACTGCGCGTCGCCTTGCCCTTCCGGAACCACCACGAAACCAAGCTTCTTAAGGATGCGAAAAATCTCTCCCGGTTCCACGCCCCCGCCCAGAATGCGCCGCACCTCGGAAAGCCGCAGTACCACCGGCGCCAGGTCGATCTGTCTCGAAACCACATCGACGACATCGCCGGCCAATTCTCCGCCGCCGGATTCCAAAATCAGCGCCGCCACCATATCGCAGGACAAAACTGTCGACTCAAAATCCGCTCCGCGCTCGAAGCGGTGCGATGCGTCAGTGTGCAGCCCATGCCGCCGCGAACTCTTGCGCACCGTAACTGGATCCCACCAGGCCGACTCGATCAAAATGTTCCGCGTCTTGCCGGTGATCATCGTGTCGAATCCGCCCATCACTCCCGCGAGTCCAACGGGCTTTCGCGCATCGGCGACGACCAGATCTTCGGAAGTAAGTGTGCGCTCGATACCATCCAGCGTCTTCAGTTTCTCGCCATTTTTGGCGCGACGAATAATCAACCGTCCGCCTTCGAGCAGATCCATATCGAAGACGTGCGTAGGTTTACCCATTTCCCACAAGACGTAATTGGTAGCATCGACGGCGTTGCCGATGGGCCGCTGGTCCAGCAATTGCAGACGATGAGCAATTTTCTCGGGTGAGGCCTTAATGTTGGTTCCGCGGATAACCCGCGCAGAAAATCGAGGACAAAGCTGCGGCTCTTCGACGGTAATCGGGAACGCGTTGTTCGAAGGTTTTGCTGAGAACTGAGAACTGAGAACTGAGAACTGCTTCAGGGGCAGATCATAAATCGCGGCCGCCTCGCGCGCCACACCGTAATGATTCATCGCGTCGGAACGATTCGTTCCGATCTCCATCTCGAACACCGTGTCCGCGCCCGAACCGGTGATTCCCTCGACAGCAATCCCGACGCCAGTCAAATCCCCAGCTAGCCGTCGATCATCGACCGCGAGATCGACAAAGTCGCGAATCCATTGTGGAGAAAGTTTCATGACGGGCTTCTAGCTCCTAGCGGCTAGCTCCTAGCTACCCATTCCTGAATGAGCTAGGAGCCAGAAGCTAGGACTTTCACGCGAACTGCTGCAAGAACCTCACATCTCCCTGAAAGAACAGTTGAATGTCGTCCACTCCATACTTCAACAAAGCGATTCGGTCCGACCCCATGCCAAAGGCAAATCCAGAAACCGTCCTCGGGTCATACCCGTTGTCCTTCACAAACTCAAACACATTCGGGTCGACCATGCCGCATCCCAGAATCTCAATCCACCCCGTCTGCTTGCAGGGACGACAGGGGTCTGTACCGCGCTTCCCGCTCCCGCCGCAGATGAAGCACGAAACAAACATCTCCGCGCTCGGCTCGGTGAAGGGAAAAAACGAGGGGCGAAAACTGGTCTTCACGCTTGATCCAAAAAATTGTTTCATGGCGTGATCGAGCGTCCCCTTCAAATCGCCGAACGTGATATTCGTGTCAACCGCCAGCCCCTCGATCTGATGAAACATCGGCGAGTGGCTCGCATCGGGAGGATCGTTGCGGTGCACTACGCCCGGAATCACAATGCGAATGGGCGGCCGCATCTTCTCCATCGTACGAATCTGCACCGGAGAAGTATGTGTCCGCAGCAGCAAACGCTCGCGCTGCGCCTTCCCTTGCTGCCCCGCAATGAACAAAGTATCCTGCGTATCCCGCGCGGGATGATTCGGGGGAAAATTAAGAGCCTCAAAGTTATAGTAATCAGTTTCGACGACAGGCCCATCGGCAACAGAGTAACCCAGCTTCTGAAACACGCGAACCATCTGGTTCGTCGTCTTGATGATCGGATGCTCGGCGCCAATCGAGCGGCGAACGCCGGGAAGGGAGATATCGATGCGTTCTAACTCGGCAAAAAACGGCTGCTGTTCAATCGGTAAGACATTGCCGACCAGAGGATGAAAATGAATTTCGACGTACCTTTTGAGGCGATTGACAACCAGCCCCACGTCCCGTTTGGCTTTTTTAGGAGCAGGTTTTAACCACAGATCCGGAATCTGTTTATTAACGATGCCTTTCTCACGCCCCAGCCAGCGCACGCGCACCACTTCAGTTTTTTCGCCCATGTTCACCGTGCCGGCCGAGACAGCCATCAATTCAGCATCGAAGGCAGCTCGAGCCTCAACCTCTGCTTGTTTTAGCGCGGGAACTGAATAGTCGGAGAGTGGATGCGGTATGTAGGCCAAGCGTGCTGCCTCTTAGGCAATGTCGAACTGAGATTCTAACGAATGAAAACGTGTGCGGCGCGGCGGAAGCCGCGCCGTAACGTAACGCAGAAATCAAATTACGCCAGCGCGCCTTTGGCCTGCTCGGTGAGCGTCTTAAATGCAGCCGCATCTTTCACTGCCAGGTCGGCCAGAATCTTGCGATCCAGTTCCACTCCAGCCTTCTTCAAGCCATGGATGAACTGGTTGTAGCTCAATCCATTCAGCTTGGCAGCCGCCCCAATCCGCACGATCCAAAGCGAGCGGTATTGACGCTTGCGCTGCTTGCGTCCGGAAAAACTGAACTTGAGGCCGCGCTCGACCGCCTCTTTCGCGGAGCGGTACAGTTTCGATTTCGTCAGGAAGTATCCGCTTGCGCGGTCAAGTATTTTCTTGCGCTTGGCGCGGCGTTTGGTTCCGCGTTTTACACGTGGCATGGTTTTCTCCTTTTTTGCTTTCTCTGTACTGGCGGCTGGAGGTAAGGACGATCAACCGTTGCGGCGATCTCTGACCTCTTCACGCGCCTGAAGGTAGCGCCGGCGTCTCGCCGGCAAAGCCGCCGGGACGGCGGCGCTACTATTTCACTGGTACGGGATCATCCGCAGCACTTTGCGTCGATCGCCGTCGCTCACCAGCGTAGCTTTGCCCAGCTTGCGTTTGCGTTTCTTATCCTTCGAGGTCAAGATGTGGCGCAGGTGCGAATGTCCGCGCTTCACCTTGCCGGTGGCAGTCTTCTTGAAGCGCTTGGCTGCGCCTTTGTGCGTTTTCAATTTCGGCATAGTTCCTCGGAATCAGCCGCCAGCCGCGAGTTGCCAGCCGTCAGCTCTAAATGTCACTGCTACAGTTCGATTGCTCAGGAATTCCCGGAATTTACTGCAGATCAACCTGGCTAACCTAGGCTTGCGAAGCCGGATTCGGAGCGGCGTCGGCTGCGACCGGCTCCTTCTCGCTGGCTGGAGCCGGCTTCTCAGGAGCTTTTTCCGGTCCCAGTTTTTCATGCGCCAGCTTTCTTTCCAGCTTCGCTTTCTGCTTGGCTTCCCGTTCTCTTTCCTTTTCGCGCTCGACCGCCGTTTTCTTCGGGGCCAGGATCGCGTGCAGCGTATTGCCTTCCTGCCGCGGCCGGAACTCCACAATGCTCTGCGGCTCCACGTCCTTAATCAGCCGCTCCAGAATCTGCCGGCCTAATCCGGTGCGCGTCATTTCGCGGCCGCGGAAGAAGATGGTCGCTTTTACCTTGTCTCCTCCATCGAGAAAACGCAGCACATGATTTTTCTTGGTCTCGTAATCGTGGTCGTCCACATTAATCCGGAACTTGACCTCTTTTACGGTAATCGTCTTCTGGTGCTTCTTGGCTTCGCGCTCTTTTTTTTCCTGCTGGTAAAGATATTTCCCGTAGTCCATGATGCGGCACACGGGAGGTTGCGCGGTGGGCGAAATCTCAACCAGATCCAGATTCTTGCTACGAGCCAATTTCAGCGCTTCGTAGGGAGGCAGAATGCCGATTTGCCCACCCTCATCGTCAATCACGCGGATTTCGCGGGCTCGAATGCGGTCATTGGTTCGGATAAAACGTTTGTCGATACGGTCCTCCGCGCACTAAGCGACTGGGAATAGCAGATTATAACATGGAGACAGCACGGCCTGACCGTTCTCGTGACGATCGCTAAGCCGGTTACTCCTGCAGCAGCGAATCGAGAACTCGCGCCAACTCCGCCTTCTGCTGGGGTCTGGCCGCAGTGTCGGGACGTTCCTCCGTGAGTTGCGCGAGTTGGTGCGACATAATGCGCACCGCGATAGGCTGAGGCACATAGATGGTGCCGCGTGGAGCCGTCAGCTCCCAGCTGGTTTTGTCGCGGCGAATCAAAGTCCAGCGCTGCCGTTCCAACCCCTTGCGCACCGCCGCTTTACCGTCCACAAAAAAAACCACTTCATCGATTTCAACGTCTACCCAGCCCTGGTTCCCTGCGGTGTGCATCTTGCTTACTGCGAAATGGTCGAACACAATCAACGGTTGCGCCGACTTGAAGAGGTCCTTAGCCCGGAGGGCATCTTCTGAGTCCGCGCACGCTTGCAGGAAGGCTGCATTCACCTGGTCTGCCTTGGGATGAATGGAATGCACCACCGAAACGCGAGGAATTTCTGCATTCGTTATTCGGTTGGCCGCAACTCTGGCGGAGTAGCCGGCTTCGTCGGATGATTCTTCCGAATCCTCCGAGGCCAGGTCCTCGACAACTGGATTCAGGCTTGCGGTCCGGAGCGAGCCAGAGAGCGATTTGGGATTCGCTTTGACGTAACGGAAAAAACGGGGCCGCCCGCGATGTTTCCAGTAGGGCGAATCGTAGGTAGCGACTCCGGGGCCCGATCGCAGAAGGCTAAAAAAAGAATGCTGGGCGGGATTGACCACAATTCCGGCGTGGCCATGCCAGACGGCCAGGTCGCCGGGTTGCGGATTTGCTACTCGCCGGAATTCGTCAATCCCCGCGTAGAGATCTGAAGAAGGCGCGTATTCGTAAGGAAAACCGGCGCGCTGATAGAGTCCGTGAACAAAATGGGAGCAGTCGGAAGTGAAACCCGCATGATGGCGGGAATCCAGCGCCGCATTCAGGATTGCCAATCCCTCATCCAGAGTGAGCGGCTTGGCCTGTTGCGCCAATGCGGACGGGAAGCCGGCCATACAGAGCAGGAAGAACAAAAGAGCGCCTTTGGCATCGAGCCGCATAGTCCGTATATAACGTGCCCGCGTGGCGCAACACAGGTCACAGGGGGTCCCCCCCAACTCCGCGAAAAGTGTACCGTCTTCAGATGCACCTTAGGGTGCGAGAGGTTTATCTGCTCGCGGTGTTGACATTGGCGCCGAAAACCTGACTGCTCGGGCGTTTTCACGCTCCGGTAAATCCTGTACTTCTGGTGAAAATTGCCGGATTATGTATCGGTCAATCATGGAGTAGCATCGCGGCAAATGTATCTCTCCTACAATTTGCCAGTTGATATAGCTAACGCCCGCCTGCCGCACAGCTAGGCTTGACTCTGCAAAATGACGACCAACCTTCGCGGTCCATGCGCGCCCTGCACCAGGATCTTCTCGATATCGGCTGTGCGGCTGGAGCCGCTGATGACGCACGCGAACGAGTTCCGGTCGAGTTTGCCCTCCTGTGAGAGGCGGTTCAGGGCGGCGGAAAGATCGGGAACGAGTTGAGACAAAGTGGCGTAAATGATGTGACACGGGGCGATGATCGAAGCTCCGCGCCCGCCGCACGCAGCCGTCACCAGAATCGATCCGGTTTGTGCGATCAGAGCGTCGGCAAGCGTCACCGTAGCCTGCGAAGCTTCGCCCGGCGCCCCTTGACTCGACCACCGGATCGCCCGCCCGGGCGCGCCCAGTTCGACGAGCCGGCGCAGCGAGGGATCGTCCTGCACAAACGTTTCTCCTTCGGGCAGCAACTCAAGAACTTTCGCAAGCTCTCGCGCGCTCGCAGCAAAATCGGCGGCGAGCACGCATTCCATGAGGTTGGCAACGCATTCCTGCTGAAACCGCTCGAGAGGATTTTCGATTGCAGAAAAGATTGCCCGTTCGGATTTCGGGGAAGCATGCTCTGGGACTATGGTGCGCAATCCGGCGCGAATACGTTCCAGAATCCGCTCCCGGCTTGGATTTTCAACCTGCACTTTTTCGGCTTGGATTTCAGTTTCCATCGATTTCAGTTAGCATCAAGGCCGTTTCTCCAGCGCGCGCGGAACGATGCAGAGGGCAGCGGCACCGGCGAGCGATATCGATTCCACACTCTCATGGGGTCGAGAATCGTACCCGCGAGTCCCAAGCCATAGATCGCGCGAAGAACCGTGCGCACCGACCATCCGCCCAACGCATATATCCGCGGATGAAGCATCGCCCGCCGCCAAGCCCGGAACATCATGCGCTCACTCGGCTTGGTCGCGCCAGCCTCGGTGGCGTTGCGGCGGTTCTGCAGCAAGTGATGATGCAGATCGATTTTCACAGGACAAACGGTGCTGCACGCGCCGCACAATGATGACGCGTAGGAGAGGTGGTTGAACTCCTTGATTCCGTTCAGATGCGGCGTAAGCACGCTTCCGATCGGACCAGGATAAGTCGTGCCGTAAGTATGGCCTCCAACGTGGCGGAACACAGGGCAGATATTCAAGCAAGCGCCGCAACGGATACAGTGCAGCACATCGCGCTGTTCGGCGTCGGCCAGCAAATGGCTGCGCCCGTTGTCGACCAGCACCACGTGAAACTCTTCCGGTCCATCCACTTCGCCCGGCCTGCGCGGACCACCGATCAACGTGCTGTACGTCGTAATGCCCTGCCCGGTGCCGGAAGTGGCCAGCACCGGCCATAACACAGCAAGGTCTTCGAGCCGGGGAATAACTTTCTCAATGCCGGTGACCACCACGTGAATGCGTGGAATGCTGGTGCACAGGCGGCCGTTGCCTTCGTTTGTCGAAATCGCAATGACGCCGGCGTCGGCCACCAGAAAATTCGCTCCTGAGATGCCCATCTCGGCCTCAAAAAAGGCCTGCCGCAATATGCGGCGCGCCACTGTCATCAAATACGCCGGATCATCACTGTCAACTTTCGGGTCCAACTTTTCGCGAAACAAGTTTGCAATCTGGTCGCGCTTCAGGTGCATACACGGGGTAACGATGTGGTAAGGCCCCTCTTCCCGCAGTTGTACGATAAACTCGCCAAAATCGGTTTCCCAGACTTTGATGCCAGCCTTTTCGAGAACCGGGCCCAGGTGGATTTCTTCTGTCACCATCGATTTCGACTTCACCACGGTCCGCACGCCGCGCTCGACCGCGAGGTTCTTCACATAAGTGCAGGCCTCTTCTGAGTTGGCAGCCCAGAAAACATGGCCGCCACGCGCCTTCACTTGCTCCTCGAACTGCAGCAGATAGCGATCAAGATGATTGATGGCTTCCCGCTTGATCTCCTGACACTTTTCGCGAGCCGCCTCCCAATCGTTGATCCGCGCCCGGCCTTTGAGATGTGCGGCGTCGTAGCTTTCCATGCCGCGCCGGATAATTTCACGATGCGCCAGGTCCGCCGACTTCACGGCGGCGTCCTGCAGGAATCGTTGTGCGGCAGTTTGGCTCACACCTGCTCCTGCTGGGGACTTTTCTGCTTTGAGCTTGGCTGCGACGAGCTTTGCTGCTTTGACCCATCCTGCGCCAGGATGCTGGCCAAATGAATCGCACGCGTGGGGGCTTTGCGTTTTCCCAGGATTCCCTGCACGTGCAACAAACAACTGGGATCGATTGCGGTCACGAACTCGGCGCCAGCCGCCGCAATATTTTCGGCTTTGGAATTTCCCATCGCGGCGGAGATGTCGGCGAACTTGGCGGCAAAGGTCCCACCGAAACCGCAGCATTCATCAAAACGGGTCATTTCTATCA
This sequence comes from uncultured Acidobacteriaceae bacterium, assembly GCA_963702775.1. Taxonomy (GTDB): domain Bacteria; phylum Acidobacteriota; class Terriglobia; order Terriglobales; family Acidobacteriaceae; genus Sulfotelmatobacter. The sequence goes on along the minus strand of CAVPDX010000004.1, from coordinate 204,702 downwards.
GCTTCAGCCTGTCCACTTTTCGCAAAAGCTGAAGAGGCTCGTCCCGAAGATGCAACTCGCGCAGCCCGTGGCACGATGCGTGATAGGTAACGGTGTGAGGGAAAATAGCGCCCACGTCTGTGACCGCGGCCACCTTCACCAGAAATTCCGAAAGTTCAAAAGTCCGGCCGGCTACGGCGAGGGCGTCCCCACGCAGCGCACTAGCCGCCAACAGCTCCGGATAAAAATTGCGAACCATGGTCACGCAAGAACCGGAAGGACACACCACCATTTCAGCATCCCGGAAAACTCGAACGAAATGTTCCGCGCAAGGCCGCGCCTCGTTCCAGTATCCCGTGTTGAAAGCAGGCTGCCCGCAACAGGTCTGATCTTCGGGGAACTCCACCGCGTACCCAATCCGGCGCAGCACCTTGACCGTGTCCACCGCTATCTCAGGCAGCAGTTGATCCACGAAGCACGGCACGAATAAAGATACTTTGCCCGACACCAGTCAACCCTCTCAAATCCTGTCCAGCGCTCAACGCTACCGCACGACCATGCCCGGAAATACATACGCCTGCAGCGTCACCATGATTCCGACCAAAGCTGCCAGCGCAATGCTGTGGAAGAAGACGTAGCGCAAAATGTCGCCCTCGTGCCCATACCACTCGGTCGCAGTGCTGGCTACGACGATGCTCTGCGCATCGATCATCTTGCCCATCACCCCTCCCGCGCTGTTGGCCGAGCACATCAGCACTGGCGAAATGCCGATCTGCTGCGCCGAGATCTTCTGCAGGCTGCCAAACAGCACGTTGGATGAGGTATCCGAACCGGTCAGCGCCACGCCGAGCCAGCCCAGCAAAGTACCGAAGAACGGATACAAATGCCCGGTTCGCGCAAACGCCAGGCCCATGGTGGCGTCCACGCCCGAGTAGCGCGTCAGGATGCCCAGCGAAAGCATGGCGGCGATGGTCATCAGCGAGAACCGTATGTGCCAAACCGTTTGCCACCACATGGCGATCAACTTCGGCAGCGAGAGGCCCATGATGAAGCCGGAGATGATTGCCGCGAACAGAATCCCCGACCCCGTGGCCGAGAGCCAGTTGAATCCGAACACGGCTTTCTCGGGCGTAGGTTTCGTCACTACCGGCGGCATGCGTTGCGACAGCTTATTGACCCCGGTCACGGTAAACTGCGGGTTGGTAATCTTGCTCGGCGCAGGCGACCAGGTGCTCATGGAGAGAAACACTTTTTCCGGCGTGTTCATCATCTTCTTGCCGGTCGGCGTACCCCAGAAGAAAACGCATATGCTGAGCACCAGCCACGGCAGCCACGCGCGCACGATCTCGGCGCGGCTGTAACCATGCTGGCCGCGAGCGGCGCGCTGCTCCCCCTCACCCTCAAGTCCCCAAATCGTTTTCGGCTGCCATATCTTGAGGAACCCAATCAGGCACAACATCGAGACGATGGCCGCAATAATGTCCGTCAGCCACGGCCCCATAAAGTTCGACACTAAGAATTGCGGGATGGCGAAGGTAACCCCGGCTACCGTAACCGCCGGCCAGATTTCCTTCATTCCTTTGTAGCCTGCATACGCCCACACCAGCCAGAACGGCACCAGCACCGAGAAGAATGGCAGAATGCGTCCCACCTGCGCGCCCAGTGTAACTTCAGAAAATCCGCTGACCGCGGCCAGGGCGATGATCGGCGTGCCCAGCGCGCCATAGGCCACGGGCGCTGTATTAGCAATCAGCGACAAGCCTGAGGCCTGCAGCGGCTTGAAGCCCAGCCCGATCAGCAGCGCCGCTGTGACCGCGACTGGCGTTCCGAACCCCGAGGCGCCCTCAAAGAACGCGCCAAACGAAAAGGCGATCAACAAAATCTGCAACCGCGTATCCTGCGTGATGCCGGTCAGGCTTTGCTGCAGCACCTTGAAGCGGCCGGTTTCCAGCGTCATGCGGTAAAGAAAGATGACGTTCAGAATGATCCAGCCGATGGGAAACAGTCCGTAGAGGCCGCCGTAGATGGCGGTGATGCTAGCCATCTTGACCGGCATATGAAAAACCCCGACGGCGATCAGCAATGCGCTAACCAGCCCCAAAACGGCAGAGTAGTGCGCCTTCATGCGGAAGAACGCGAGGGTTCCGAGGAGCACGACGATGGGAAGCGCGGCGAGAATTGTGGAAAGCCACCAGTGCCCCGTGGGATCGTAGCCCTGTGACCAGGGCGTAGTCGGCGACACCCCGGTCCAGGCCAGCACGACCAGCGCGACCAGAACCAACGCCATCAGGATACCGGCTATCGGGCTCCCGGCTTCGGGCTTGGAAGCCGGAGTGGAAGAAGAATTAGTGGCAACCGTCATAAGCACCTCATTCGAACGGCCGGCGAAAGAATGTGCAGCGACAGCCGAGGTTTCTCAACCTGACGAATTTGCGGCCCGGATTCTATCACAACCGGAGGGGGGATTGACGAGTGCCACCGCGCATTTCGACGGTTACTCGACTGCGCCCACCAGCGAGCCGTCCCGTACTCCCTCGATGCGAGCGCTGATCAATCGATTCGCGGCGTGGCGTCCTCTGAGGTACAGCTTCTGATAATTGTCGGTAAGCGCTTCGGTGAACTCTCCCTCAGAGCCAATGCGAATCAGGTTGAGCGTGATTGCTTCCAGCTCTTTGCCGGCAAACGATTGCATGAACGCGAGCTTCTTTTCGCCCGCAAGGTCGCGGAGGATACGGTTGCGTTCGCGGGCGGCCAGTACCGGCACTTGATGAAGCATGACAGCGGCCGGCGTGCCGGGACGCGCAGAGTAGGTGAAGACGTGCAGATAGGTGAAGGGCAGCTCTTCGATCAGGCGGCGCGTGGCTTCGAATTCAGCATCGCTTTCGCCGGGGAATCCGGCCATGACATCGGCGCCAATAGCGGCGGTGGGCATCGCGGCCCGGATCTTCTTAATCTTCTCGCGATAGTGCCAGGGCCGGTACTTGCGGTGCATTCGGCGCAACACAGCATCACTGCCGGATTGCAATGGCACGTGCGCGTGCTTGGCGATACGCCGCGACGAAGCCACCAGCGCAATAAGTTCGTCCGACCAATCCATAGGCTCGACTGACGAGATGCGCAGCTTTTCGAGCTGGGTCTCGGACAGGATGGCGCGCACGAGATCCTCGAAACGCGGATTCCGGCTTTCAGCTTCCGGCGCCCGGTTCAGAGCATCGATCTTCGTACTCCGGAAGCCGGAAGCCGGAAGCCGGCCTTCGAGGTCCCGTCCCCACCGCCCGAGATTGATGCCGCTGATCACGACCTCGCGGTAGCCTGCGGCCACCAGCGTGTTCACCTCGCGAATGATTTGCGCCAACGGCAACGACCGGCTGTGGCCTCGAACGCTGGGAATGACACAGAACGAGCAGCGGTTATCGCATCCGTCCTGAACCTTAAGGTTGGGACGTGTGCGGTCACTCTCCTGCGATCCGCTCGCATCGAACACAGGCGCAGCCAGCAGTTCGGTGTGGGCAAAGATGTCGGAAACGAAAAGCGGTCGCTGGCCGTCAGTCCCTTCGCTCAGCCCAGGGTGCGCTAAGGATGTTCGTTGGCTTGTTCCCGAGAGTGCTGCGAGGGACACAAACCCTTCACTCCGCGGACCAACTTCATTGAGCACAATTTCGGCGAGTTGATGTTTGTGCGAGTTGCCGATCACGCAGCTTACGCCGGGCAGCGCAGAAATCTCCTGCGGAGCGCGCTGCGCATAGCATCCGGTAACGATGATTCGTGCCAGCGGATTCTGCCGCTGCACCCGCCGGATAGCGGCCCGAGCATCCTGATCCGCCGAATTAGTAACCGTACACGTGTTAAAAATTACAAGGTCGGCTTGGGCGGCCGAGGCGCGAGCGAGGCCGCGTGTTTCGAACTGGCGCTCGAGCGCGGCGCCGTCGGCTTGAGTGGCGCGGCATCCGAAGTTTTCCACGTGGTAAGTGGGCACGGAACTATCGTAGCGCATAGCGCGCTTTTGCGGTTGCCCACAGCGCACTCGCCAGACAGACTATCGCCGCGGCCGCCGACGTGTATGCCGTTCGGCAAACCTAGAATCTCGGCAATCAGGCATCCCGATCGCGGTCAGGCGGAAGCGCTAGTCCGCTTCTGCGTGAAGCATTCGCGGCACAAGACGGGACGGCCTTGTGTGGGGCGAAAGGGGACGGTCGTCTCCTTGCCGCACTGCGAGCAGGTCGCGCGAGTTTCGACGCGACTGTAATGCGCGGGGGCGCGCGGAGGCGGCGGCGCGTTGAGGATGGCCACACGCTTGGACTTGCAGGCCTTACAGCGCTTGGGTTCGTTCTTGAACCGTTTGTCGTGAAAAAACAGCTGTTCCCCGGCGGTAAAGACGAAATCGACACCGCAGTCGATGCAGGTCAGTACCTTGTCCTGAAATTCCATTGAGGATGGCTCCCTTTGCCCGTGCTTGCGTCCGCACCACGCGGGGAAGCGTGGCGCAAAACAAACACAGGTTGTGTACATCCCCCTCAAACTGCCCCTGGACTCGGCCCGCCACGCGCCTGGAACGGCGCGTGGATACAACTACTCCCGCAAAATGCCGAATTGAATCATGATGAGTATTCGAATAATCCCTCGCGCAACTCTCTCTGGTGGGGGCCCAGATGGAGCAGGGTCACCCCGGGAGAGGGGCGACCCTTTAATGCCCTTTAGTCTTGCTCCTTGCGAACTTTCTTACGAGCGCGCTTGCGAGCCAGTGCGGCTTTTACGCGCTTCTTTTCACCGGGTTTCAGGTAAAAGGAGTGGCGCTTGACCTCTTTGATAATGTCTTCCTGCTGCACTTTGCGCTTGAAGCGGCGTAGCGCATTTTCGAGGGATTCTCCCTCTTGCAGTCGAATTTCCGCCAAACCAACACACCCCCAAACCCGTCCGGGTAGGACCGAATAGTTATTACAAGGATTGGACCGGAAGTCAAGGAAAACTAGGGGGAAATGTTCGCTATCGAACGCTACCGGACTTTGGATGCTTCCGCGGCCGAAGTTAGTTCAGCCTGAGCCGAAGGGTTTGGGCCAGCTTCCTCTGATGCAGGTCGAAGGTGTAGAGGCAGTCGACACCGAGTTCGAGGGCGGCTGACACGTGCAAGAGATCCGCAGTGCGGGTTCCCAGTTTGGCTGTAGTTTGCCGCGACAATCGATGCGCCCGCTCAAAAACTGAATCCGTTAAGGCACGAAGTTGGAAGACACCATCGCGCAAATCGTGTTCGAAATCAATCAATGAGGACTGGGCCTGGGCCGGCGAAACTTCTTTGCGAAACACTCTCAATTCCATCGCGTTGACGACTTCGAGTTCGCCGAAAGTGGTCAAGAAGCGGTCGGCGGGAGTTTGCATTGGGCGAACTGCGGCGGCCGAGTTGGCGTCCGGGCTGTAAAGCGACACAATAAAGCTGGGGTCGGCGTAAACCTTCAATAGCGGCTCCGATCGGAGGCGACCAGTTCGGCGCCACTCACCTCCAGCACCTTGTCGCCGTAAATGGCGCGCAACCGCGTCAGGAAGTCGGGTACCTGCTTGCCAAGCCCCGCGCTTTCCGGGACGAGGCGGGCGATGACCCGTCGGCGCTTGGTAATTTGGACCTCTTCTCCTTGATGCAGGAGGCGTTCAATCTTCTTGAATTCATAGCGCAGATCGCGCACCGAGGCTTTCTTCATGTGATACATTTTAGCATCACAAAAGGAGTTTGCAAATGACGCTCGGGGGCATGTTTCTGCACTCCACTGAGCTTTCCTGGCGACCCGGGGGACGGATAAAAGAGTCCCTGCTACACTGAGTCAGGTACAAATTCCCTAATTTCTGCATCCAATCGACTGTGTATCCGCAATTAGTGCATTTCGGACGGTTTTTCCTGCCGACTTATGGCTTCCTGGTATCCATGGGAGTTCTGATCGGTATGTGGATCAGCGTGCGCAATTCCGAGCGCCTTGGAATCGACGGCGAAAAGGCCTGGAACCTGGGCATTCTGGTGGTGCTGTGCGGGATTGTGGGCGCGAAGGTGCTCTACATCATTAACGAGTGGAGCAGTTACGCGGCGCATCCTTCGGATATTTTCAGCATTGCCACGCTGCAGGCTGGCGGAGTTTTTTCCGGCGGATTGCTGGCCGCTTTTCTGGCGGCGTGGTGGTACGTGCGCCGGCATCAGATGCCCGCGCTTCGGACTTGCGATGCGTTTGCCCCGGGTCTGGCGCTGGGTCATGCCATTGGCCGGCTGGGTTGCTTTGCGGCGGGATGCTGCTACGGCAAAGAGACGCATCATTTCTGGGGAGTGGTATTTCGCAATCCGCTGGCGAATCAGATTACCGGCACGCCGCTCAACGTCCCGCTCGAGCCCACGCAGTTGTTCGAGTCGGCAGTCGAGCTGGCGAATTTCTTCTTCCTGATGTGGCTGCTGAAGCGGCGAAAGTTCGATGGCCAGGTGTTCGGCGCGTTCCTATTCATCTATGGAGTAGCCCGCTTCTTCCTCGAATTCATACGAGACGATCCGGGGCGCGGGTCGGTGTTTGGCGGGGCGATGTCAGGCACGCAGTTGATTGCGATTGGACTGGTCTTGGCTGGCGGGGTGATCTGGTGGCTGCGGCCCGGGGCTAAGAATGTTACGGCGCAGCCGGTGGGAGCGACGCGGTAGGCGGACGGGCTCATTCACAATTAGCTGATCTGGTTGTGAGTTTGTTGAATTCCTCTTCGGAAACCCATGTGAGGTTGTACAGAATCCGGCCAGGAAGATCGGGCGGTAGATCATCCGGCACTGGCCATCGTTTTACGGCAACTAGGGTGTCGGAAGCTCCCCGTTCGACATAGTCTTTCCAGGGTTCGCCGGGTTCGCGGTTGGTCTCCCACGGGTATACCCCTGGTGGGCCATGACGCTGGGGAATGAGGCCCTCCCAATCCCTGAGTCCTTCGCGTACCCACCACAGTTCACCGCCGAGAATTCCCATCCTGTGAGAACGCAGAATATCCACTACAGCAGGAATCTGGGCGCGAGTCCACCCGAATTCGCCATTGCTAGATCGAAAGGCATCTCGCTCAAGCTCAATCGGGAACATGCTCATCCCTTCATTTTAATTATAGAGTCGCGCTGGGGCATGCAAGGCTATCACGACCGAACCATCTCAGATCTCTTGTAGTATCCTTCGCACCGAATGCCGGAAGCGTTTCCCATCTTTACCTTCGTCGCCGCTGAAGATGCCGGCAAGCGCTTGGATCGATTTCTCGCTACACGCCTCGACTCCGTCAGCCGCGCCCGAGTGCAGGAAATGATCGCCGAAGGCAAGGTGCTGGTGAACGACGCCCCGGCAAAGCCCTCGCTGAAGCTCCACGGCGGCGAGCGCATCACCGTGCTGGGCGAAGCGCAGCGGCCGCCGCTCAAGGCTCTCGCCGAAGAAATCCCGCTCGACATTGTTTACGAAGACGACGATCTCGCTGTGATCAACAAGCCTGCGGGAATGATGGTTCATGCGGGCGCGGGAGCGACCGACGATGCGCGCAATCGCGGCACGCTGGTGAATGCGCTGGTGCATCATCTGAAAAGTCTGTCGGGCGTGGGCGGCGAGTTGCGTCCGGGGATTGTCCATCGTCTGGATAAAGAGACCAGCGGATTGATTGTGGTGGCAAAAAACGACGACGCTCATCGCAAGCTGAGCGCGCAGTTCGCCGCGCGCGAAGTGAAAAAGAAATATGTAGCGCTGGTACATGGCTGGGTGAAAAAAGATTCGGGGACGCTGGCCCAGAGCATCAGCCGCGACCGAGTGCGGCGCACGCGAATGACTACGCGGCTCGAAGGGGGCCGCACGGCAGTGACGCATTATCGCGTGGTGCGGCGTCTGGATACGAAGTTCGGCAAGTTCACATTGCTTGACGTGAAGATCGAAACGGGACGAACGCATCAGATTCGAGTGCACGTGGCGGCGATGGGGCATCCCGTGGTGGGCGATACGATGTATGGCGCTCCGCGGCAAGCGCGTGGGAAAAATGCGGTGATCGGCTTGGCGCGAAATTTTCTGCACGCGGCGGAGTTGGAGTTCCGGCATCCGCGGACCGGGGCTACGATTGCCCTGAAGAGCGAGTTGCCGCAGGAGTTGCGGGACTTTCTGAGGAAGGTGGAGGAGTAGGCGGCTCGCGGCGAGCAGATAAAGCCACTGTTGATTGGTTTGGATTTTGCGGCACGGCTGAAGCCGCGCCCTTTCAAAGCCGGTGCGGATATAATAGACAAAAATGGGGAACCTTCTCACGAGAAACATCTTCCGAAGTTCAGCGGTCCGGTGGGCGTTGGTTTTGCTGCTGGTGGTCGGGTTGCGCCGGGTTGGAATGGCGCAGGCGGCGGCATCGCAATCGCAAGCGCCGGCACCGGCGCAGAATGCTGCCGGTCACAATTCTGCCGATCAGAAGTCCGACGAACCAGAGGCGAACAACGGAAATGTTCCGCGCATCAAGGTGGGCACCAACGAAGTGAATGTGGTGTTCACGGTGACCGACAAGCACGGCAAGCGTATCACCGATCTCAAGCAAAGCGACTTCCGCTTTGTGGACGACAGCAAACCGGTGGCGGAACTCCGCAGCTTTCACGCCGAGACGAATTTGCCGCTGCAGGTGGGTTTGCTGATCGACGCCAGCAACTCGGTGCGGGACCGGTTCAAATTCGAGCAGGAATCGGCAATTGAGTTCCTGAATCAGACGGTCCGCAAAGGCTATGATCAGGCGATGGTCGTGGGATTCGATGCGACGCCGGAGGTGACGCAGGACTTCACCGACGACACGGAGAAGTTGGGGCAAGGCGTACGCATGTTGCGTCCGGGCGGGGGAACGGCGCTTTACGACGCACTGTATTACGCGTGCCGCGACAAGCTGCTGCAGAAAGCGCAGAACGGGCCGACGCGGCGGGCGATCATCCTGCTGAGCGACGGGGAGGACAATCTGAGCCATGTGACGGGCCAGGAAGCGATTGAGATGGCGGAGCGCGCCGAAGCGATCATCTACACGATCAGCACGAACGTAAGCGGCACCAAGGGAGCCGGCGACAAAGTAATGGAACGCATTGCGGATGCGACCGGAGGGCGTGCGTTTTTTCCCTTTCAAATTCGCGATGTGGCGAACGCGTTTGCCGAGATTCAGCAGGAGTTGCGCAGCCAGTATGCCGTTTCCTATAAGCCGGCCGACTTGAAAGCCGACGGGCACTTCCGCACGATTGAGATCGTAGCGCTCGACCGCAAGAGCTTCCGGGTCAGGGCGCGGCGGGGATATTACGCGCCGGTGCAGTAAGGCAGCCGGCATCGGGCTTCCGGCTTCCGCTTTTCGCTGCTGAGTTCATCAGAGAATTCTTCTCGCAGGCACTTGAATGCCGGGATATTCGGGGACGCCGCTTCCGAAAAAATTGGGGATCAAGAATGGATTTCGCGTGCGGTTGGCGAATGCTCCGGCAGAAGTGCGCGCTGAATTGCGCGAGGCGCTGGCTGAATGCAAGGTCGTAAAGCAAGAGAATGGGCTGGATTTCGTGATGCTGTTTACCAATTCGCGCGAGGAACTGGCGAAGGACTTTTTGGCGATGGCGAAGCTGCTGGTTCCAGCAGGCATGTTATGGGTGAGCTGGCCGAAGCAGAGTTCCGGCGTGGCTACGGACCTGGACGAAAACGTTGTGCGCGAGATAGGCTTGGCAGCCGGGTTGGTGGATGTGAAGGTATACGCGGTGACGGAGGTGTGGTCGGGGCTTAAGTTCGTAAGGCGCGTGAAAGATCGGCAGCAATAACGGATCCCGCCCTCAACGTTGCCGGCCGGTTAGCCGAGAACGTTGAGGGCGTATCGTTTGTAGAAAGTCATCACTCGCATCCCCAGCCACGTGCCCCACGAAAAAAAGCACAGCCAAAAGTAATAGGAGATGAACCAGCACACTGGCTACGTGGAACATCAGGAAGGCGTTCACCCACAGAATGAGCAGCACCATCGAGATCACGAGAAACACTCCGGGCCTCTTTCTTCTCCTTCTTCTCTGGAAGGCCTGCGAGCGCTTGAAGCCTGCGCAGCGATCCAGAAAATACTTCTCGTTTATATTCCTGGCTTGAGGCGGCAGCCTATCGGCAGAACGCTGTAAAACTGTGACAGCGGGGCGGTAGCGTCAAAGCGGAGACCGAGGACCCGGCATGGTGCGAGTGGGATTGATTGGATTTGGCTTGGCGGGGCAGGCGTTTCACGCTCCCGTGATCCGCAGCGTGCCGGGGATGGAACTGGCTTGCATTCTTGAGCGCAGCGGTACGCGGGCACAGGAAAAATATCCTGAGGTGCGGGTTGTGCGGACGCTTGAAGAATTGCTGGCAGATAAAGAAATCCAGCTCTGCGTGATCGCAACGCCCAACGATTCGCACTTCGAACTAGCGCGGGCGTGCTTGCTGGCGGGGCGGCACGTGGTAGTAGATAAGCCCTTTGCACCAACGTTGAAGGAATCGGAAGAGATGGTGCGGCTGGCGGCCGCGTGCGGACGGTTGATCACGGTCTATCAAGAGCGGCGTTGGGACGGCGATTTTCGGACGGTGAAACAAATTGTGCAGTCGGACGGCCTGGGAACCATTGTGGAGTATGAGTGCCGCTACGACCGGTTCCGCCCCGAACCAAAACCAAATGCGTGGCGCGAACGCGCAGATCAACCGGGAGCAGGCGTCTTGTTTGACCTGGGGCCGCATGTAATCGATCAGGCGGTGGTGTTGTTTGGGGAACCGCGCAGGATTACGGCATCGGCATTCTGCCAGCGGAAAACGTCACAGGTGGATGATTCGTTCGATGTTTGCCTGGAGTATCCCGTGCTGCGCGCGATGGCGCGGGCGCGGATCATTGCGTTTGCGCCGGGGCCGCATTTCCTGATTCACGGGACGAAGGGATCCTTTATTAAGTATGGAGTGGATCCGCAGGAGGCGCGGTTGCGCGGAGAGGATGTTCCCCAAGGAATGGACTGGGGCGCGGATTGGGGCGAAGAAGCGGAAAGCTTGTGGGGAACTTTGAGCCTGGTGGGTGAGCCGAGTGCGAAGGTGAAAACGGATCGCGGAGACTATCGCGGCTTCTACGCGAATGTGCGGGACGCAATCGAAAAAAAGGCACCGTTAGAAGTTACTCCGCAGCAAGCTTTGCGCACCATGCGGGCAATTATGCTGGCGCACAAAAGCAGCCGGGAGCGGCGGACGGTGAGCTGGGACGAAGCGGCGGACTGAGCATGCACCACTAGAACTAGGCGCCGTGGGAACTACTTTTCGGCTTCACCGGAGTAAACTCGGGCGATTCCAACTGCAGCAAACGGTATGCCTCGTCTATTGTGCGAACAATATGAAGGTCAGGGCGAGTGGATTCGCCAAGGGTCTGAAACATCCTCACCATTCCGTAAACGGAGTCCAGCGGGGCGACAATCACGCGCGTATAACCCACTGGAATTGCAGGAGCGCTCAGCGCCAGTTCCCGTACTGTGTTGCTTGAGACTGCAAACTTCGTCACTCCGGAAACGTCGAGGATGCCGTGACACGGTATGTGCGACGCCACATATCTCGCCACTGTTGTGTAGGCATCGAGCAGCATCGCGTCCGTCACATGGCCATCCAGAGTCACGCGCAGAATGTTGTTCCTGGCGTCGAACTCCATAAAAAAGCCCACAGAGAACCTCCCCACAAGCGCTCTTCGGACCCTTTTGTGCAGCCTACCGCATTGGAAAGGTTTTCCCAACAGGATTTCGAGATCTCCCGACGGGCAGCAGCGCGGGCTGATTTTCCGGTCTGCCTTTGACAGTTACTGAACTTAATCAATACTACTGGGCTGATAGACTACACGCGGGCGGAAAGCGGCGGTTCCCGCCTGCTACCAGTTCAATTCGGCGATAGATTCTTCATGGAGGCACACATGGCTGAGCTTCACTCGTTTCGCTTCCCCGGTGAATCCGATTCCTACCGCCGCGCCCGCAACAACTTGCTGCAGGCAGAAATCGAGCTGAGACGCCGAGTGGAAGAAGTTGCAGCTCTGCGCCGTCAACTTCCCCTGGGGGGCGAGATTCCGGAAGACTATGTCTTCGATGAGGGCTCAACCGATCACGGCGATTCGCAAAATGTCCGCCAAGTCTCTCTTTCGCAACTGTTTCAACCCGGCAAAGACACGCTCGCCCTGTACAGCTTCATGTTTGGACCGAAAATGAAGGCGGCGTGTCCCATGTGCACTTCCATCATCGACGGCCTCAATGCGACAGCGGTCAATGCCGGCCAGCGCATGAATCTTGCAGTGGTGGCAAAGTCGCCGCCAGAAAGACTCCGCGCGTTCGCGCGCGAACGCGGATGGAACCACCTGCGTCTTCTTTCTTCCTACGGCAACAATTACAACCGCGACTACTACGGCGAGAACGCGGAAGGAGGGCAGCAGCCATCGCTGAATATCTTTGTTCGCCGCGCCGGAATGATTCACCACTTCTGGCATTCAGAACTGAAGCTGGTCCCGCCAGAACCGGGACAGAACGAGCGCCACATCGACATGATCTGGCCGCTGTGGAATCTGCTGGATGTCACACCCGAAGGCCGGGGCACAAACTGGTATCCAAGTTTGACCTACCCTTAACGGAGAATGCCTTTTGACAGTTGCCAGTTCAGGCCAGAGAATAACCGTGAGGTCACCCATGATTCGCCATCGCCATATTCTGTTGTTGCTCCTCGTATTTCTGCTCACCTTCACTGCCGCAGCGCAGCAGACACCTGCGGCTCGGGTGATTGACCTGAAGGCGTCCGACAGTACTCTCCTCAAGGCAACCTATTTCGCGGCAACCAAGCCCGGCCCCGGTGTGTTGCTGTTGCACCAGTGCAACCGCCAGCGCAAGGTATGGGACGATCTGGCCGGGGCGTTGGCGACCGCGGGGATCAACGTGCTCACTCTTGATCTGCGCGGCTTTGGCGAAAGCGGTGGCCTGCGATTCGACAAGCTGACGCCCCAGGAAAACACGCAGGTACAAGCGGAGAAATGGCCGGGCGATATCGACACTGCCTTTCAGTATCTGGTCTCACAGCAGGGCGTCACGCGCGACGTGATCGGCGTGGGGGGAGCGAGTTGTGGGGTGAACAATGCCGTCCAGACTGCGCGGCGTCATCCTGCAGAGGTGAAATCGCTGGTGCTGCTATCGGGCGGAACTGACACGGCGGGGCGCCGCTTTCTCCACCAGCAGTCGCAACTGCCCGAACTCTTCGCGATGGCTGATGACGACGAATACCGCCCAACGGCCGAGGTCATGCCCTGGCTCTTCAGCGTCGCCTCGAATCCCGGCAAGAAATTCGTGCACTACGCCAAGGGAGGACATGGCGCCGACATGTTCGCAGTCCACCCTGAATTGCGGCAAGTGATCGTGGATTGGTACGTGACCACCCTGATCACAACGCCGGGGCACGCCCCGGCCGAAAAGAACAGTGATCCGGTCTTGCAATCGGCGGACATCCTGGATCAAATCGACCAACCGGGCGGAGCCCAAAAGGCCGCGCAGAAACTGGCAGAGGCCCGGCGGAGCGATCCCAAGGCAGTGATCTTTTCGCAGACTATTGTCAACCTCCTGGGCTATGAGCATCTGCAAGCGGGCGACATCAAGGGCGCGGTGGAGATCATGAAGCTCAATGTCACCGCCTTTCCTAAATCGCCCAACGCCTACGACAGTCTCTCCGACGCCTATTTGGCAGAAGGTCAAAAAGACTTGGCGCTAGAGAACATCAAGAAATCGATCGAACTCCTGCCCAATGACACTACCGATCCGCCGGCGCTCCGCGATGCAATTCGCGACAACGCCCGACGAAAACTCAAGCAGTTAATCAAAGCGAAGCCATAAATTCGCGGCAGCAATTTGCAAAAGCCCCGCTCGAAACTAAATCGACGATAATACTAATAATGGCCGGTACGGGCGCATCGAATAGAAGCGCATCTAACAGGAGTATGTCCCGCACAATCACAACATCACCACTCTCGCGACTCTCTCTGCTGGTTGCCGCAATCGCCTTAGCCGTGGCCGGTCTCGCTGTCCATTCCCCGGCCCAGGACCTCGCCAAGCGTCTCATTCTGAAAGACGGCTCGTATCAACTGGTCACCAAGTATGAGGTCAAAGGTGACCGCGTGCGCTACAAGAGCGCCGAGCGCGACGAATGGGAAGAACTTCCCTCTTCGCTGGTGGATTGGCCGGCCACTGAAAAATACGAGAAAGACCGTGCCACCGCTGCCATTCCAGAGGCTGCCGCCCTCGACAAGGAAACCGATGCCGACCGCGAGGCCGAACGGTCCCAGCTTCCGCAGGTCGCTCCCGGACTCCGCCTTCCCGAAGAATCCGGCGTCTTTCTGCTCGACACCTATCAGGGCCAGCCCCAACTGGTTGAAATGCAGCAAACCGAAGGCGACATTAACCGTAATATCCGGGGCAACATTTTTCGCGGAGCCCTAAGCCCCATCGCCAACAACAAGCAGACCGTGGAACTCGAAGGCGAACATTCTTCCCTGCACGTTCACGTGGCCGTGCCTTCCATTTACGTCAATGTCGACGAGCAAGACCGGGACCGGCCACCCAGCGGCGAAACCGCTTCTGCCCAGCTCAATCAGCCCAGCCTCGACGCTCCACGCAAGGATAATGAACCGCAGCGACCGCAGCAGCCCCAGCAACCCGAGCAGGCCATTGTCCCGTTTGATCGTTTCCGCATCGTGCGGGTGAAAGTAAAAAGCGGCAAGCGCGTGGTAAGCGATCTCAAGCGCAACGCCGCCGGCAAGGTCAGCCAAAACCAGGATTTCGTAGGCACCTCCATCGACCGTGTAAAGGGTGGATGGCTCAAGCTAACCCCCAACCGCGACCTCGCACCCGGCGAATACGCCCTGGTTGAATTCCAGGGCACGGAAGGCATGAACCTCTACCTCTGGGACTTCGGCGTAAACCCAGACGCGCCCGCGAACGCCAACCCGTGGAAGCCGGAGGTGAAGGATAAGCGGGCAGCCGATCAGAAGAAGTAGAAGGAGAATTTGTAATTTGGTAATCGGGTAATTTGGTAATTTCAAACGCGGCAGGTTTCAAATTACAAAATTACCGAATTGCAAAATTGCCAAATTCACTTCATCACTCCCCGCTGCGCAATCCCAATATTATCGCGGGTCGTGTTCTTCACTAGATACATCATTTCATCGGCCTGCCGGATGATGTCGTGCGCGTCGCGCGCGTCGTGGGGATAAGTGGCGAGTCCGATGGAAGCGCTCACTTTCAAATGCAGACCTTCGTTGCAGCAGAACGTGCTGGCGTGTAACGCTTCGCGCAACCGCTTGGCTACCACCAACGCCTGATCCTTACTGGTCTGCGGCAGCAATACCACGAATTCGTCGCCTCCATAGCGGAACGCGAAGTCAATCAAACGCAGTTGCGCTTTTACCAGATAACCAATTTCCGCCAGCAGCCTGCTGCCAATGAGGTGGCCGTGCGTGTCGTTCACTGATTTAAAGTGGTCGAGATCGATGAACAACACGCTAAACTCGTAACCGAAACGCGACGAACGATAGACCTCGGTCTCGAGCGTCTTGTATAAATGCCGCGCGTTGTAGAGGCCGGTGCAGTCGTCGGTGATGGTCAACTCCTGAATCTTTTCCACCCAGCGTGCGTTCTCGATGGCGATGGCCGCATAGTCGCAAAGCGCCCGCAGAAAGAAAACTTCCGGCTCGTTGAATTGCGCCAGATCCACATTGACCAACTGGATCACGCCCAGCACGCGCAGCCGCGACCGCAGCGGCATGCAGACCACGGAGTGCGTCTCCCACCGCGTAACCTCGTCGACGCGTCTGGCAAAGCGCGGATCCTTGGCCGCATCCTCCAAAATCACCTCTTCGCCGTGTTTCGCCACCCAACCCGCGATGCCCTCCCCTATTTTCAGCCGAACATCCTTCAGCGCTTCCGCGGCGGCGCCCACGGCGATGGCGAAGTAGAGATCGTTCTGCTTCTCGTCCAACATGAGCAACGACCACGTATCGGGACGGAAATGCTCCGCCATCTTTTCCATGATGGTCTGCAGAATGGAGTCGAGGTCCAGCGATGACGTGAGCGCCTTGGCCACGTCGTGGAAGATGGTCAATTCCTGGCTCTGCCGGGTCAGCTGCGTCCCCGTGGCCTCAGACATGCCTGATTCCTTGCTCTCAATGGACGGAGGTGGAGTCCCAAAAAGTATATGTGTGCTCCGACACCGGAGCAATGAACCTTAGTAACCAGAACCCCTAAAGCCAACTGGACGAATCAAGTACGGGCCGAGCCGAATCAGCAGTTTGCGCGTGCAGCCATTCGGTCGGCGTGCGCGATCCGTCGATCACCCCTTCGAGCAGACGCAGAGCATTTTTTCGCGCCACGGGAAAGCGTATCTTAATTAAGTATGAGGACTACCACGCGCTACCCGTTCGCACTGTCCATCGCCTTCCTGTTTGCAATATTTTCCCCAAACCTGTCAGCCCAAAACGCCGCCCCGGTCGATCCCAAAACCATCCCCGTAATCGACGGCGGTATCGGCCCCTGCTCGGCTGATTTCACGGTCAAGGATTCTAGCGAGGCGCCAGTCTACGACGCCAAAATCAGCGTCCACATCGCCTACGGATTCATGGGCCTTCACAAGCTGGACCTAGAAGTCGGCACTAATACCGCTGGCAAGGCCCGCTTCATCGGGCTGCCCGACAGAACGAAGCAAGGGCTTTTCTTCCGCGCCTCGCAAGGCGACCGCGAAGGCTCAGCCTTCGACGACACCGCCAAGACCTGCAAAGCGGATTTCGCCATCGTCCTCGTGAAAAAAGTCTCTCAATAGCGACTTTGAAAAAAATGGACGACCCTTCGATAAGTTCACGGTCGTGCTGGCTCTACCCCGTCTAACCCTGTCATCCCTGTGTTTAGCTCCTCGCTCTCCTTAGTTCCCTCCACATCCGCCGGAGTCCAAGGTAAGAGAAAACCCGTCTGGCATCTGCCTCCGCCTTCGCCTATGATGATTGCGTCTCGATGCGGACGGAACCTGACCGTCCGCCGGAGCCAACCGTGGGAGCCTTCGGAGAAAAACTTCGTAAACAGCGCGAGCAGCGCGGCATCGAACTCGATGCCATCTCCAACACAACGAAAATCAGCGCTCGCATGCTGCGCGCCATCGAAGACGAACACTTTGACCAGCTGCCCGGCGGCGTCTTCAACAAGGGTTTCATCCGCGCCTACGCCCGCCAGGTCGGGCTCGACGAAGAAGAAGTTGTCGCCGACTACCTGGCCGCCTTGCGTGAGAACGAGCAGCAATCCCTTGCCGCCGATGTCCGCTCCCCGGCCGCGAAACCCAGCGCGGTGGCCGCGGGCCAGCGTGGCGACAACGTTCGCCCCAGCTCGGAAGTTGCCGCCAACCCTAGCGACGCCGGCTATAACGAAGCCCAAGACCTTCGCCATGAAGAGCGCCGCAAGCGCAGCCGGCGCGATGAAGATCGACACGGTGAAGATCGCGTTTATGGCAACAAGTTTCAAAAATATCCCGCAGGGGACCCTGCTGAGCGCGCCGATCAATCCTCGACCCCAATCCCGTGGGGCAAGCTGGCCTTGGCTTTAGTACTGGTAACCCTGGTTCTGGTCTTATGGAATTTCCGCCGCCAAGCCCGGCTCGCTCCAGCATCGCAGCCAGCACCCTCTTCCAATCAATCTCCAGCTCCCGCCACCGCCCCGTCATCGGCGAACGCAGGAACTCCGCCGGTAGGAAAATCGTCGCGAACAATCTCTGCAGCCACCACACCACCCCACATAGAGCCTGCATCCACAGCGGCATCGCCCACAGCATCTACCGCCGGCTCCGCCCGTAACCCCGCCCCCGAGCCAGACGCCAACCTTCCGTCTGCTAAGGCCACTACTCTCGCCGCAACTGCAAAGCCGCCCAGGACTTTCACGCTGCTCATCCGCGCCGAGGAGACTACGTGGGTCTCTCTTACGGCAGACGGCAAGCCCGTCGCCCACGAAACCCTGATAGCGCCCGCGCACACCGCCGTCCGTGCCGCCCACGAGATCGTAGTGAAAGCAGGCAACGCCGCCGGCATCAGCTTCGTGCTGAACGGCAAAGAAATCCCCGCTCAGGGCAACGAAGGCGAAGTAAAAACCTTCACCTTCGACTCCACTGGCCTGCAGACAGCGCCGCAGCCACAGCCTCCCGCCACCAATCGCTGACATCGGCACGCTGTGGGGTGCGCGGAAACCGGGACAGGACGGGACTGACCCTATCTTCGGAAGATGGATTCGGGGGAACCCACTGGATCACTCCACGGGCGCCCAGCCCTCCGGCAGCATATCGAATGCCAGCGTGTCACGGCAGGCGTACTGATTGCCTTCCAGCACCGCCACCGGCGTCAACATGTGCCAGATGCGGTCATCGTCGAAGACGTAACACTCCCCGGTTTCGCGCATCGTGAAGCGATCCATTTCGCGTTTGTCATTGTCGGTGATGATGACTTCGCCACCGTCAGCCCCGCATCGCCCCAGAAGATGCGTGGCGATGTACTTTTCCCCGTCTTTATGCAAGCCCGGCGGGCTGGTGTCGCAAGGCCGCCCCAGCGTAGCCGTGAACCTTATCAAATGAAGATTGACCAAATACCGCGTACCCACTTCCGAGAGCGGCAGGGAATGAAGCTGCTGCGCAATCATCTTGCGCACCCCTGCGGAACCGGCGATCGCCGCCGGTAGCGGAGCGTACTCTCGCGGCTGCCCGCCTATGGTCGTGTTGTATTTCTTGAGTTGCACATAGGGCGTGTTCTCCCCGCTCAACCAAACCTTTACCCCGCCCTCAACAATCTCGGCCCGGACACGATTTAAGGATCGATACCTGTCGCCCCCTTCGTAGTACTTGTCCCGAGGGATGGACCAAGCCGCATGGGCTAACTCTTCCATCGCGCGCGCGATGTCTATATCAATTCTGAGCGGCTGACGAGTGAACCCGCGCTCAACCAGGTCGTTTCGCGACCTGTCATTGATCGCAACCGGAATGAAGCCATCTCGATCCATAACTGCTCCTGACCAATGTCGGACGATTCGACAAAATGCGGGGTCGGTATCGCCGCGGCGTCATCCCGAAGACCCGCGTTTTTCAGCGGGGCGAGGGATCTCCCCCAGAACACCGCGTCGAGGTCTGCACCGCCACCGACTCACTATAAACCGAGGACCGGCAGCCCACATCAGCCGGGTAGTTCAAAAATGGGCGCCCCCGGCAGTGCCTTGCCCTCGTTTTTAACGGATGAAAGAACTCGGGGCTGCCTGCCGCGGGACAGATGGGGAACAAATTAGAAGCCCGGCCTGATCGGGGCCGGGCTTGCTTTTTCTTGGGGTTGCCGGAAATTCTAGGCAGCCGCGGATCTCTTTGTACGACCCTCCGTCGTGACCGGTTGTGCCACTTTGCGCACGAGGAAGGGTTGCAGATTCGGCTCAGAACCGGCCCACTCCAAACTCACGATCGAGTGTCCGGGCTGGCACGTAACGAAATAGCGTTCTCCATTGGGGCTGGTTACTTCAAATTTGCCGGTCTCGCCCTGTAGAGCTTCGGCAACGTCATAGGTTGAAATGCTGTCATTCAATTTCATGGGGACTTCCTCCAGTTTGTATTACAGATTTGGTTGGTTTGGTTGTCCCCTTCCTAGGGAGGAGCGTTACTTCGATGATAGTACGCTGGAGTACAGAGTCAAGGCCGGACGCTGATTTTTCGCTGATTTCTTGCTACGGGATTCAGCTTAGGGTATTCGCCCAAGGGCAAACAGGGAACTGCAAGATGCTGCGCTGGCCGCGTCAGTGTAAAGTTTTCGGGAGGAGACTGCCCATCACGATTGTCCCCCGGCTTGTGCCCGGGCGCGCGTTGTGGGACTGTCACCTCGCAGTTTCTCGGCAACCTTGTCAACTGCCAGGGGCTTGCTGAAGTAGTAGCCTTGGATTTCGTCGCACTGGTGTGCTCGCAGGAAGGTCATTTGCGCTTCGTCTTCGACGCCTTCCGCAAGCACCTTGAGATTCAGGCTTTTTGACATGCCGATAATCGCGCTGGCGATGGCCGCGTCGTTGGAATTCGCAGCAACGTCCCGAATAAATGAGCGGTCGATTTTGAGCTTGCTGACCCGAAACTGTCTCAGGTTGGACGGGTGGCCCCGGTTTTTGATCTCTCCGGATCGCCGACAAAGTGGGTGCCCCGTCCTTCGCGCACTTTGCGAAGGGCGGGAGTCGAAAATGCCGGCTGCCAATACGGGTTTGATTGTGCCAACAAATCAATAGCGCAGGCAGCATCGGGCCCGCCTTGCAAAGAATGCAAGGACGGCACCCGCAGTTCCATCATTTCCCGGGTGGTCGTTGGATCGCGATTCCTTCCCAATCCGCAATTGCTTGCACATTGACTGTCTTTACGTGGCGAAGGATAATTCGCGTGTTCGCAGCGTCACTCCCCTCACAGCCAATCCTCCCGGAGGAGCACCACGCATGAACACGCAGACGGCAACGCCAATACAAACCAGCCGGGCGGATAGCACGCCGAAATCTCGAACTACGCATGGGCTCACGCACGCTACCGGCAGAACGCTCGCAATGGTGTGTGTGCTGCTACTGGCATTTTGTCTGACAAGCTGGGCGGCCTCGGAGAAGGTTTTGTACGCTTTCCACGGGACCGACGGCTGCGGACCAAACAGTGTGATCGTCGGGCAGGATGGCGCGCTGTACGGCACGACCATAGCGGCCGGAACGAGCACCTGCTCCGCCGAGGACATCGATTCTGGCGCGGTCTTCAAACTAACGCGTGGCTCGAACGGCAAATGGAGCGAGACTGTGTTGCACTACTTTACAGGAAGCGATGGCTCCAACCCCAGCGGGGCCTTGGTTGCTGACAGGGCGGGGAATTTATACGGGACAACGGCGCACGGCGGGCTCTGCTCTCAACTTGGCTGCGGCGTGGTCTTTGAGCTAATGCGCGGAAACGGCGACAGTTGGACGTTTCAGGTACTGCATCATTTCGCTCTTACCGACGGGGCGAATCCGTATGCCGGAATGATCTTCGACTCGAAAGGCAATTTGTACGGTACAACGTCGATCGGCGGCAATACCTCTGCGTGCAACCCCCCTGAGGGTTGCGGGGTGGTGTTTGAGCTGAGCCCCGATGGCAAGGGCAATTGGACGGAGACCGTGCTGTATTCTTTCTCGGGCAGTGACGGCGCGCAGCCGCTCGCCCCGCTGGTCTTCGACTCGTCGGGCGATCTCTATGGGACGACCGAATATGGCGGCGCCTTCCGCTCGGGCACGGTTTTCAAGCTGAGCCAACGGCATGGCCAATGGAGCGAAAATATCCTGCACTCGTTTAACGAGGCCACCGGCGACGGGGACGAACCCACGTACGGCCTGACTTTCGACCGCTCCGGCAACTTATACGGTGCCACACCCACCGGCGGCAGTAAGATCGAGCAATTCTGGGGCACCGCGTTCAAGCTCACGCCCGCCGGAGGCGGAAAGTGGAAAGAGACCATCCTGCACCATTTTAATCGCGCCAAATTCGACGGGGGCTATGTTTCCTCGGGACTGGTGCTTGACAAATCCGGCGCTCTGTATGGGACCGCCGCCTGGGGAGGCAAGTACGATTGTGCCCTCGGCTATGGCCTCGGTTGTGGAGCTGCTTTCAAGTTGACCCCTCAGGAGGACGGGAAGTGGGTTGAGAGCGTGCTGCACTCCTTCGGCAATGGCGACGACGGAATATTCCCGGGCGGCGGGCTGGCCTTCGACTCGTCCGGCGACCTGTTCGGAGTCACCGAGCAGGGCGGCGATACCGCAGATCCTTGCGGGCAGGAAGGCTGCGGTGTCGTCTTCGAGATCACGCCCTAGCCTGAGCATCATTCCAGCCTGTGCATAACTCGGCATTCACGGATGGCAAGCTTAGGTCTACAATGCCGTTGAGTTCAGTGCTTGTGGATTAAGTTACTTCCGAGGGGGGCGGGCGCTGCGCAAATCAATCCCAAAAGGTTTTTGAAAACGGCGTTCGCGGCACTCGCTATCCTGGTCGCAGCGCTGTTTAGGCTGTGAGTACACACTTGCTCTGCAGGCGATCCCTCCCCAATTCTTCGGTCTCCATGTAAACAATCCCACCCTGAACAACCAAACCAGCTACCCGCTCGGATACGTGGGAGACTGCCCATCACGATTGTCCCCCGGCTTGTGCCCGGGCGCGCGTTGTGGGACTGTCACCTCGCAACTTCTCGGCAACCTTGTCGACCGCCAGGGGCTTGCTGAAGTAGTAGCCTTGAATTTCGTCGCACTGGTGCGCTCGCAGGAACGTCATTTGCGCTTCGTCTTCGACGCCTTCCGCAAGCACCTTGAGATTCAGGCTTTTTGACATGCCGATAATCGCGCTTGCGATGGCCGCGTCGTTGGAATTCGCAGCGACGTCCCGAATAAATGAGCGGTCGATTTTGAGCTTGCTGACCCGAAACTGTCGCAAGTAGCCGAAGTTGGAGTATCCCGTCCCGAAGTCGTCAATCGCCAGCGTCAACCCCATGGCATTTAATTCTTCAACCACTGACAACATCACGTCTGCGTTGGCCAGGAGCAGGCTTTCTGTTAGCTCCAGTTCAAGATATTGCGGCGCCAGACGAGTCTCAGACAACACCCTCCTGATGCGTTCGCAGAAGTCCTCCTGGCGAAACTGAACTGCGGATACATTTACCGCAACCGATACTGGGGGGAGCCCTTCGTCTTGCCACTTCCGCGCTTGAGAACAGGCAGTCCTCAGCACCCATTCTCCAATGGGCACAATCAGGCCGCTGTACTCGGCAATTCGTATGAACTTATCCGGCGGCACCAGACCCCGTTCCGGGTGTTGCCAGCGCAGGAGTGCCTCCAGTCCGATGATCTTTCTGGTGGCAATATCCATCTGCGGTTGATACATCAGAAAGAGTTCTTTCTTGTCGAGAGCCTGCCGCAAACTGTTCTCCAGGGTCAATCGTTCCACAGCCTGAGCGTTCATGTCCTGGGCGAAAAATTGAAAGTTGTTTCGCCCACTCTCCTTTGCGCAATACATGGCGGCGTCCGCATTCCTGATCAGGGTTTCGCCGTCCATACCGTGTTCCGGGAAAATGCTGATCCCCAGGCTGCACGTAACCGTGATGGGGTGACCTTGAATGTCGAATCCAGAGGTCATCGCTTTTACCAGCCGGTCAGCCGCCACCGCCGCGTCCGACACTTCTTTAACGCTACTTATGACGACGAGGAATTCGTCTCCGCCCAGGCGGGCCACGGTGTCCTGTTCGCGCCCGAATGTCTGGAGTCGTCGCGCAACCTCCTGCAGAAGCAGGTCGCCGACCGAGTGGCCGAGCGAGTCGTTGATATTCTTGAACCGGTCGAGATCGAGGAACAGAAGCGCAACTTTGTCCTTTCGGCGGCGCGCGCCGGCTATCGCTTTGGCCAACCGATCCTGCAGCAACGCCCGGTTGGGCAGACCGGTCAGCGCATCGTGGTAGGCCAGAAATTCGACCTGATCCTCCGCCGCCTTGCGGTGCGTGATGTCCTGCTTAATGGCGACAAACTGCGTCGTGACGCCATTGCCGGCACGCTGCTTTACTGGCGTGATCGTCATCTCTTCCTTATAAGTAGTTCCATCTTTCCGCCGGTTCACCAGCTCGCCTTGCCAGACATTGCCTGATGAGATGGTCGACCACATCTTGGCGTAGTAGGCTTCGGGTTGATTTCCGGATTTCAGCAGGCTGGGGTTCTTACCCAGTGCCTCTTCTTTGCTGTAGCCAGTCATGGTCGTAAACGCGGGATTGACCCAGATAATCGTTCCCCGGGAATCTGTAATCACAATGGCATTGGCCGCGGCTTCCAAAGCCGCAGCCTGCAAGTGCAGACGTTCCTCCGCTTGTTTACGCTCATCGATGTCCATGCTGATCCCGGCCATGCGAGTCGTCTGCCCGCTGTTGTCATAGAAGGCGCGCCCGCCGGAACTCCGCCAGTGCACGGTACCGTCAGGGAAAACAACACGGAACTCGCAGAAGTAGTCTCGTCTTTCCCGAATTGCAGTTGCAATCTCCTCCTGCATCATTTTCCGGTCGTCGGGATGTACGCTATTCATCAACACCTGAAAGTTGGCCGGGCTATCTGGATGCACGCCCAATAAAGCTTTGCAGATGTTGGACCACACGTGTTCGTCCTGAATGACGTCCAGATCCCAGACACCTATATTCGCCGCTTCCATTGCCAGGCGCATCCGCTCTTCGCTTCGTTGCAGCCCTTGTTCAACATCCTGGGTTGTCCCGTAAATCGCGAATCCAGCGATCACGCAGGCAAGAACCACAGACAGCAAAATCATCAATGAAACAAAACGACGGGTCACGGCATAGTCAACTTGAGATTGCCTGACGGCAGCGTCCACCTGGCTCTGCTGAAACTCCTCAAGCTCCCTCCATGCAGCGTGATATTTGAGTATCGACGGCAGAGACTCATCTAGGATGATGGCTGTCGCTGCGTTGCGTTTCCCTTCGTTAAGCAAATGCAAAGCGCGCACGTAGCTGCCAACATAGTTGCCCCTTGTTTCTCGTATTGCCGATAGAAGCTGCTTCTCTTTTTCTGACTCACAA
Organism: uncultured Acidobacteriaceae bacterium; assembly: GCA_963702775.1. Taxonomy (GTDB): domain Bacteria; phylum Acidobacteriota; class Terriglobia; order Terriglobales; family Acidobacteriaceae; genus Sulfotelmatobacter. The sequence goes on along the minus strand of CAVPDX010000004.1, from coordinate 180,108 downwards.
CCGGCTTCGATCCGAGTCAACAGTCCCGTAATCTCGTTAGTATTCGCGGACCGAGTAGCTGCCAAGGAATCGACCAGCGGCCTCTTCTGCGCCAGAAATATTTCCATCATGATCCGGCTGTTGTTATTGGATAGCATCAACGCTTCTTGCGTCAGTTGTAGTTTGGCGGACTGCCTGCTGGTAATATCGCTCAGGGTCGCGTTGATGTCGTGCATCCGGCGCAGCCCTAACTGTCCGATGCCCAACAAAAGCACCATCATGGCAGCAAACGCTACGCCTAATCTCCGCTTTATGAGGTTGCTTCTCAGCGCGGCCTCCTACCGAGCCTGGTCTTGCTCGGGCGGAAGTGTGGAATGGTGAATCCTTCGCGGCCTGCCGCGAGAGACAGCGTGATGGCTGTGCCGTGAAAAGCTCGAATGCTGGGATACTGCATCAACATATTTAGAGCAAGGTGGGGACTCCTAACTACATTATTGGCCGCTATCTTCCTGGCGCGTGTGGTTTAATGCAACACTCCTGTTACTAACGTAAGTGCACTGAGCCAATCCGAAGGTGACCCCACGGACCTCAATGCCCAGCGGTTTCTCCCGTCCGAGGCATTTATCCCTCCGTCCACCACAACATTTCCGCAATTGAATTCCTCCTCAGGCACCTGAGGCTAAAATCGTTGCGCGACCGGGAACGGTCTGTTAGCCTTTTCATTGTCACCGTACGAAGTGTGATCGTTACCACCGCGTGCCGAGTACCCGAAGGTCGCCAAAGGGAACTCCCGGCAATTCTTAAGGAGAACAAATTTTGTCCGCAAAAAACCGCATCTTATTCACCTCCGAGTCCGTGACCGAAGGCCATCCCGATAAAATTGCAGACCAGATTTCCGACGCCATCCTCGACGCCTGCCTCGCCGAAGACACCTTCAGCCGCGTAGCCTGCGAAACCCTCACCGCCACCGGCCTCGTGGTCATCGCCGGAGAAATCACCACCAAAGCCTACGTCGATTTCCAAAACGTAGTCCGCGGCACGGTCCAAGCTATCGGATACGACAACGCTCTCCACGGCTTCGACTGCAACACCTGCGCCGTAATCTCCAGCATCAACAAACAGTCCGGCGACATCGCCATGGGCGTAGACACCGGCGGCGCCGGCGACCAGGGAATGATGTTTGGGTTTGCTTGCAATGAGACGGAGAGTTGATGCCGGCTCCGATCTCGTTGGCGCACAAGCTTACGATGCGGCTAGCGCAGGTGCGCAAGAACGGGACGCTTCCCTTTCTGCGGCCGGATGGGAAATCACAGGTCACGGTGGAGTATGACGAGAAGGGGAAAGTGAAGCGGGTGGATGCAGTCGTGATTTCCACGCAGCATGCCGAGACTGTGACTAATGACGAATTGCGCGCGGGGATTCTCAAGCATGTGATTCAGGCGGTGATTCCGGCGCATCTGCTCGATGAAGATACGAAGTATCACATCAATCCCACGGGACGGTTTGTGATTGGCGGGCCTATGGGCGATACCGGGCTTACCGGGCGCAAGATTATCGTCGACACCTACGGCGGGATGGGCCGGCATGGCGGAGGAGCGTTCAGCGGAAAGGATCCGACGAAGGTGGATCGCTCGGCGGCTTATATGGCGCGGCATATTGCGAAGAACATTGTTGCGGCGAAATTGGCCGACCGGTGCGAAGTGCAATTGCTTATGCCATTGGCGTGGCCGATCCGGTTAGCGTGCGCGTGGATACGTTTGGCACGGAGAAAGTGGATCCTGCGATTATCCCGGATTTGATTCGCGCGAACTTCAAGCTGACGCCGCGCGGGATCATCGAGTCTCTCGATTTGCGGCGGCCGATTTATAAAAAGACCGCGGCTTACGGGCACTTCGGGCGCAATGATCCGGACTTCACCTGGGAACTTACGATAAGGCGGCTTCGTTGGCTAACCAAGCCGGTGTGCGCGAGCCGGTGGCGGTGCGGAAGTAGCGGGCACGGAAGTCCTGTAAAGCCACATCATCGCGAGGAATTAACCGCAGCGCTAGAAGCGCTGCGCCACCCAAAATCGATGGGGCACCCGGTTGGTAGTTCACAGGGTAAACCTAGGATTTGTCATCCCGAGCGAAGCGAGGGATCTTGGGTCTTGCCGGCGCGCCGACAGCCTGCCGCTACGGGCAAAAACCAAGGTCCCTGGCTATCGCTCGGGATGACAATGTTTTGCGGCGTTCGCTGAGGTCCGGGACTCACCAAAGTGAAATCCTGGATAGGCCGGAAGTGCCACTCCCTAATGAGGCGGTTGGTCATGCTGAATTTTTCGCCGATTCGTGTATCCTGATTCTGCTAGGCAATTCAACTAATCTCCCGGATCGCACAAAGTAACCAGGTAACCAAAAACCATTTTTACGCAAGTGAAAGCGCCACAGGAGGCGTATGTCGACAGCAGCACAGATCAATAGCGATATCAAGAGCGTGGAACTGGCCGAACTGGGCAAAAAGCGCATCGAGTGGGCGAACCAGTCCATGAAGGTGTTGCAGATTATCCGCAAGGAATTCATCAAGAACCAGCCGTTGAAGGGCATCCGCATCTCGGCCTGCCTGCACGTTACGGCGGAGACCGCGAACCTGGCCATTTGCCTGCGCGACGGCGGAGCCGACGTGGTGTTATGCGCGTCGAATCCGCTTTCGACCCAGGACGATGTTTCGGCCAGCCTAGTGCGCGATCAGGGCATTTCGGTTTTCGCCATCAAGGGCGAAGACAACGACACCTATTACCAGCACATTCTTTCGGCGATCGATCACAAGCCGCACATCACCATGGACGATGGCGCTGACCTGGTGACGATTCTCCATACTAAGCGCACCGACGCTCTTGAAGGGGTGATCGGCGGAACGGAAGAGACCACGACCGGCGTGATCCGGCTGCGGGCGATGGCGAAGGAAGGCGTGCTGAAGTTTCCCATCGTCGCAGTGAACGACGCCGACACCAAGCATCTTTTTGATAATCGCTACGGGACCGGGCAGTCCACCATTGACGGCATCATTCGGGCAACTAACTTCTTGCTCGCCGGGTCGAAGTTTGTGGTGGCCGGCTATGGCTGGTGCGGCCGCGGGCTGGCTAGCCGCGCGCGGGGCAATGGCGCGGAAGTGATTATCACCGAAGTCGATCCCGACCAAGGCGCTCGAAGCTGTGATGGATGGCTTCCGCGTGATGTCGATGACCGAAGCGGCGAAGCTCGGTGACGTTTTCTGCACCGTTACCGGCAACAAGAGCGTGCTGACGAAAGAACATTTCGAGTCTGATGAAAGATGGCGCGATCATTTCGAACTCCGGGCACTTTAATGTGGAGATCGATATTCCTGCGCTGGAAAAGATGTCTTCCTCGAAGCGGACGACGCGCAATTTCGTTGACGAATACTCCTTGAAAGACGGGCGCAAGATCAATCTGCTGGGCGACGGGCGGCTGATTAATCTCGCGGCGGCCGAGGGACATCCGGCATCGGTGATGGATATGAGCTTTGCCGACCAGGCGCTTTCGGTTGAGTTCATGGTCAAGAATTTCAAGACGCTGGAGAAGCGGGTCTACCGCGTTCCTGACGAACTCGACAAGCGCGTCGCCAAGTTGAAGCTGGAGTCCATGGGAATCAAGATCGACCGGCTGACTCCGGAGCAGGAAGAGTATTTGGCGGGCTGGAGCGAGGGGACGTAGCGGGTCTTAGTCAGTAGGTCTTGGGTCTTAGGTTTCGCGGGGCGGCGTTTGCCGCCCCGTTTTGCTTTCTTGAACGCCTTCCTGCGCTGGGACCAGACATCAGTTCGGCGCGCCTCGCCGAGCGGGAAATGCGTTATGGCTGTTGCGCCCGCTTTCCGATCGCCTTTGCCAGACGCTGATGGTCTCTGATGTTTGTTGTAAGAATCACCGCGTCCTTTGGGCAAAAGAAGGCGAACACGGCATCCCCCAGCCAGCGGCATTGCTCACGGTCCAAGGGAAGCTTGGGAGTGTTTATAAGATGCTTTAGAACCTTCCTCCTATTCTTGTCCTCGTATCCTTGCGAAGCTTCCGGGATCGCATTGCGCAGCGCTGTTAAAAGACTTCTGTTCTCATCTAGCTTGAGTTCGCCCCAAAGACAGCAGTGACGATCATGCGCGCATTCTTTCGGCATTAAGTCGAAGAAGCCGTCCTTCCCAATCTTCGGCTGGGCCTCGGTATAGCACTCTAGGTCCTGGATCGTCTTGGTGGTCACCTTACGACGTCTTTGCCACCTTAGGATAATCAGGGTGGCTAGGGCGAAGCGGTAACGATCTGCCATCTCCTCGTCTGCGGGGGAATCCCGACGGATGGTTCTGGCACGAGTCGAGTCGAGTTGGGCGGCCGCTGCGAGGGCCTCAAGCGACGTGCTCTTTCTGCGCGCTTCGGTGATCGGGTTCAGCGAGTTTACTGCAGCGAGGGTGTGGGCAAGTGAACGCGTTTGAACAAGCTTGTCGTGAACGTACGCGTAGTGGTCAAGGGGACCGGCTTTGAACTCCTTGATTGAGTAGACCGGCAGGAGGGTCTCTTCATAACGACTAAGAGCGGATTTCGCTTCCGCCTCTTTCTCAGAGCCGGGCTTCAAGAGAGCGTTCGTCAGAACGGTCGTTTCTACGTAGGCCTTCATCATCCTCCGGTTCTTCGATCAGCGCCGAGATGGTGGCGGGATAGACCTGGAGATGGCAATCCTCAAGCTCCTGAACGTACTTGAGCGCTTCCTCGAAGGCGGTCACGGGCGCGTTCCGAAGCTCCTTGATGACTCGCCAAACGGTCGTAAGTTGTTCGAGGCTTAGCGGCGCTCCATGCTGATTGACGCACGCGAAGTGGAGGGCATTGATGACGGCACCGTAGCCGTCCCCTACTTTCCTGTGCGTGAACAATCCTGGCAAAAGACTCTGAAAACGCTGCCAGTATCGATCAGCCGTAACTGCGTCTTTGTTCCGTGCAGCCGCACGTGCTTTTTCCAGCAGACCAATGGCGTCGGCGAGGGCACTGAGCGCGGCAATCAAATCCGACACATAATTTTTGTCAGCCGGATAAAGCTTGTCTATTTCGATCGGCGCTAGCGCCGTCGAGCCGCGGACAGCGGGCCTAGCTATCCTTGCTGGTGCACCATGCGTGCCAGACAAACGATAGCCGCCGGTACCCGAGGCCGGAGGGGGCTCAAGGGCCGGTTTGGGGAACTCGATGGTGTTGGTGTCAGGCATCAGTTACCAAAGATGGCATCGACGTTCTTTCTTATCGTTCGTGCCGACCGCAGAATCCAAGCAGAGGCATCCAATTGCGACCGCTCGACTGGCGCCACGGTATAGTAATCGACATCTAGAGTTAGACCATTAAAGGATTTATGGATCTCGGACTTCTCGGCTTCGAGTTCTGGGGGAAGGATAATGTCTATCTTGCCACTTTCCGCCTTGAGACGCAACATCGCCCCCACTTGGTTCCCTTCCCACCGGAAGAAGATCTCGTGCGGCTCTGGCGCCGCCCCGAAGCGCTCCTCTGCCCGCAGATTTACAAGCTTAAGGGAATTGAGGGTGGCTTTGGCTTCGTCTAGATCCTTGTAGTCCTTCCGGAAAGTGATCCTGAACCCGACGCGAGTGAACACCCTTACGTCCAGGTGAATCGTAACGGAGTCGAAGAATGTCTTGCAGTGCCCCGCGAATTTCTCCAAGGAGTGGTCCGGCTTATTGGTCGAAAAACGGCATTGAGACAGCTCTAAGGCAAACGCTCCCTCCTCAGCTTGAAAAATCGTCTGATTGGGAGATGCTGTTACGACGTTGCAGTTGGTGTAGAATGCGCGAGCCTCGTGGCAAACCAGGCCAGTACGGTCGTAAATCAAATAGGCGTTCTCGTACCGGAGTTCGCAGACAGCATTGGTCGCTTTGAAGTCAGCAACGGACAGATGGACAGGCATATCTTAGGACCAAAGTTGACGTGGAAATATTAGCACGCACGCTTCCTTCATTTTTCCTATGAACCCCATGTCGTCCCGGGTGAGCCGATGACGGTTTGTCTACCAAAGTAGACAGTCTACTTTCGTAGACTTTACGTTCTGGTTCTGGCATGGGAAAGTGGAATAGGTTCCAAGAATTGCGCGGCCACTGGGCCGCGTTTTTTGTTGGGGCGCAAAACGAAAAGCAGGTCCCTCGACGGCGCCTCGCTGTCGCTCCGGCTGGCTCGGGATGACAATAATTTGATGAACTGGCGCTCGGGCTTGCTCGGGATGAGAAGGAGTGGGTGAGGCCTTGGGGAGAACTCCCTGAGGCTCCGGTGGAGCGCGCTGGGAGTGCAGGGGTCCTTCGACTGCGCATGCGGATTCATAAGGCGAATCCGCATGCTCCGCTCAGATGTAATGAAAACGAAAAAGGCGTGCCTCCAAGGGTAGAGTACGTGCTCGAAGCACAAGCCCTGAAGGAGGCACGAGATGATCCACGTTGGCGTAGATCTTCACCAGAGATTTTGTTACATGACGGCGTTGGAAGCAAGAGGGAAGATTTTACAGGCGGGTGCAGTGACGAACGAGAAGCTGGCGTTGCGCAAGTATTTCCGGCAGTTTCGCGGGCAGGAAGTGCAGGTGGCGGTGGAGGCATGCGGTTTTTGGCCGGCGTTTCGCGAAGTGGTGGAACCGGAAGTGGAGCGGCTGGTGCTGGTGCATCCGCAGCGGGTGAAGGCGATTGCCTCGGCGAAGCTGAAGAACGACCGGGTGGATTCGGCGACGCTGGCGCATTTGCTGCGCTGCGATTTGTTGCCGGAGTCGTGGAAGGCGGACCGGGAGACGCAGGCGCGGCGGCAGCAGGTGCGATTGCGGGCGACGCTGGTGCGGCAGCGGACGCGGCTGAAGAACCAGGTGCATGCGGTGTTGCATCAGCAGGGACTGCATTCCCCGGTGACGGATTTATTCGGCAAACGCGGACGGCAGTGGCTGGCGGGGTTGAAGCTGCCGGCGGGGGCGCGGGAAACGGTGAGTGTGTGCCTGCGGTTGTTGGATGGTTACAGCGGAGAAATTCAAAAACAAAATCTGCAATTAAGTGAACGAGCAAAACACGACCCGCGGGTGGAGTGGCTGATGACGATTCCGGGGATCGGGGAGTGTTCGGCGATGATGCTGCTGGCCGAGATTGGAGACCTCGGACGATTTCGCGACAAGGAAGCGTTGTGCAGTTACGCCGGGCTGGTGCCGCGGGTACGGGAGTCGGCGGGGAAAGCGGCGCGGGGCGGGATCACGCGCCAGGGTTCGCCCTGGATGCGCTGGGTCATGGTGGAGGCGGCGCAGGTGGCGACGCGCTGCTCTCCGGCGGCCCGGCGCTACTACGAGCGGTTGCTGCGCAAGAAGCACAAGCACGTGGCGCGGGTGGCGCTGGCGCGCAAGCTGCTGATCACGGTCTACGCCCTGCTGCACGATGGCGTGCTGTTTGAAGAAGAAAAGTTTGCGGCGGTGTAAGGGGAATCCGTCAGCTCGAAGTCATCCTTGCTCTTCGAGAGCGACGCTCAGATGGAGCGGCGGAGTCCGGACATACCTTATGTGCCTCGAGCACGAATAGAAGCCTGTCCGCATCGCCGCAAAAAATACCTGTGGACAGGTACGCCTGTTTTCATAGAAGGATGACAAAGCTTATTTGCGATGACACGGCTTATTTGCGATGACACGGCTTATTTGCGATGACACGGCTTATTTTGGATGACAGGGCTTATTTTGGATGACACGGCTTATTCGGAGGAGTTGCGTGAAAAAAATTCGGTTCTTGGGCATGAAGATTATCGGGAATTGCAAGAAGCGCGGGGAGTGGGTGGAGTTGGTGTTTGCGGTGCGGGCGACCGGGATGGGGCTGGTGCTGGGGCGGCCTTGGGGAGAGTCGTCGGGGTACGACTTTACGGTGGATCAGGGAGAGCGGATTGTGCGGGTGCAGGTGAAGTCGACGATGTTCCGGGAGGGGTCGGGATATTCCTGCACTTTGAAGGATAGCCGCGGGCCTTACAAAAAGAACTCGTTTGATTTTGTGGCGGCTTATGTGATTCCGGAAGATGTGTGGTACATCCTGCCGGAGAAAGTTGTGCGGGGGATGTGGAGCATTGGGCTGAATCCGAGTCTGGAGGGCGCGAAGTATAACGGCTACAAGGAAGCCTGGCATCTGCTGACGGGGGAGACGCCCGGGTTTGTGGAGCGGATTGAGGCTTGCGCGGAGGAGGGTTTTCTGGAGGGAGTTTAGGGACGGCGGCGGTCGTTGGTCGAGCGTGGGTGGACAAACAGAACGGGGGCGGCAAAAGCCGCAGGGACGAGCACGCAAAAATAGCGGAACCCAGCCACTACAAAAGCACCATGTAGGACGTTTATCATGCAGATTATCGCAGCTAACTCCGAACGCGAAACTGTTCCTGGGAAGCCGGCAAAAGGCCCTCCCGACATCGCCTCCGCGTCGATTCCCGACGCTCTCGCGGCGCTGCATGTTGACCCCGGCACGGGTCTCACACAAGCGGAGGTGAAGGTCAGACGGAAGGAGCATGGCTACAACGAAGTAGCCGAAAAAAAACAGCATCCCGTCCTGAAATTCCTCGGCAAATTCTGGGGAATCTCGGCATGGATGCTCGAATTGATTATGGTGCTATCGGCAGTGCTCGGGAAATACTCCGATCTCGCTGTGGTGGGAGCGCTGCTGGTAGTCAATGCCGTGGTGAGCTTTACGCAGGAGCGTCGAGCCGCCGGCGTGGTTGCGACACTGCGAAAACGATTACAGGTTAGTGCGCGCGTGCTCCGCGAGGGGGTCTGGAATGTAATTCCCGCTCGGGAACTGGTCCCCGGCGACATCGTTCGCATGCGGCCCGGTGACATCATCCCGGCGGACGTGAAACTCCTCACAGGAGCATTGACCGTCGACCAATCGGCGCTGACCGGCGAATCGAAAGACGTAGACAAAGCGCCCGAGTGCAGCGCTCTCGTCCGGATCCATTGTCCGGCGGGGCGAAGGCAACGGCGTGGTGATGCTGACCGGGGCAAACACGTACTTTGGGCGTACCACGGAACTGGTGCAGGAGGCGCGTCCGAAACTTCACATCGAGGCGGTCGTCGCCAAAGTCGTGGGCTGGCTCTTCGTCATTGTTAGTACGTTGCTATGCGTTGTGGTCGTGCTGTCGCTGATCCGCGGCTTAGCGCTGCTTGAGATCCTTCCGCTCATGCTCGTCCTCTTGATGGCCGCGGTGCCTGTCGCCCTTCCGGTCATGTTCACGGTCAGTATGGCCGTCGGATCGAAGGAACTGGCGAAGCGTGGTGTGCTGGTCACTCGCCTTAGTGCCTCGGAGGACGCGGCAACGATGGATGTCCTCTGCGTGGACAAGACGGGGACAATCACGATGAACCAACTCGCCGTCACCGGCGTAATCCCGCTGGAGCACGCAACGGAAGCTGACGTGCTTTTCGCCGGGGCGCTCGCGTCGCAGGAAGCCAACCAGGATCCGATTGACCTCGCGTTTCTGGCCGCGGCAAAAGAGCGGCACATCTTCGACAACCTTCCCAAAGTGACGCCCGTTTCTTTCGCACCGTTCGATGCGAAAAACCGGCGGACCGAAGCCGTGGTTGAACAGAACGGCCAGCGGATACGCGTGATGAAAGGCGCTGTGCGCACCGTCGCCGAGGTCTGTGGCCTTCAGCCCCCGGTGATCGAGGCGTTGGAGGCGCGCGTCAGCGAGTCGGCTGCGAAGGGCTACCGGACTCTTGCCGTAGCACGAGGCCCACGAGACGGGGACCCCTGCATTGCTCGGGTTAGTTTCGCTGTATGATCCGCCGCGGCCCGACGCAAAGCAACTGATCGCCGAACTCCGAGACTTGGGCGTTTCCGTAAAGATGCTCACCGGCGATGCACTGCCGGTGGCGCGTGAGATTGGGCAAGAAGTTGGATTACACAACCTCCGGCGCGTGGCGGACTTGAAGGCTGCGGGCGCTCTGGCCAGCAACCAGGCGGTGGATCTGCTGGCGGGTGCCGACGGTTTCGCTGAAGTCTATCCGGAAGACAAATACATCGTTGTGCAGCACCTGCAGGCAGCAGGACATGTGACGGGCATGACCGGTGATGGGGTCAATGATGCGCCCGCCCTTCGCCAGGCCGAAGTGGGAATCGCCGTCAGCACCGCGACCGACGTGGCCAAGGGTGCTGCCAGCGTCGTCCTGACCGAACCAGGGTTGACCAATATCGTGGCCTTGGTCGAACAGGGGCGGACAATTTATCAACGCATTCTGACCTGGATTATCAACAAGATCAGCAGAACGATCCTGAAGGCGGGCTTCGTCGCCATCGCGTTCATCGTGACCGGTAAGTTCGTAATCTCCGCTCTTGCCATGCTCCTGCTGGTCTTCATGACGGACTTCGCGAAGATCTCCCTTGCCACCGACAATGTCCGTCCATCCAGAAAGCCGGAAACATGGAATATCGGAGGTTTCATCACTGTGTCCGTGGTGCTGGGCATCGCGATGGTTGCCGAAACGCTTCTAGTTTTGCGGCTCGGCTGGTCGCATTTCAATTTAGCGGCCGACAACCTTGCCCTCTCCACATTCAGCTTCCTGATGCTGCTCTACTTTGCCGCATTTTCCGTGGTGTCCGCGCGGGAGCGTAGCTGGTTCTGGTCCACCATGCCCAGCAAGACCTTGCTGTTAGCCCTCTTGGCAGATGTGCTTACTGGAACCGTCCTGTCGTTTGTGAGTCTTCTGGGATTCAAGCCATTGCCTTGGCGGCCGGTGCTCGCGGTATTTGTTTACGCCATGGTTGCGTGCCTCGGCGTGAACGACGCCGTGAAGGTGGCGATGATTAAATGGCGCGTGCCTGACGCGGTGGCTAAGAAATCGGTTGACGTAACCCGCACATCGCCTGGAGCTAAGTCGGAGCACGCGAAGCTGCAGTAGCTAGAAAAACTCCCGCACCATCGCCCGCTGCCTAGCCGTAGCTGTCGCTAACACCATAGCGCTCATTGACCCGTCGAGCGGCCAGGAGTCTTTGAAAGGGTGGGGCTCCAACGGTCGCTGAAGCCGTGTTCCTGCTTCCGCTGATGTGGCCCGAGTGGAACTCGTGCCCTTCCCGGCCTTCTTTTTTGAAGGCGCTTACTCTTCCCCGAGTTGCGGAGGTTCCTGGTGTTTCGTGCAAAATCAAGATCAAGGTTAAAGGCAACGGATAGGAGTGTCCACTCCACACGATGACAGGCTGGTATCATCCCCAAGATGGCGCGGCGCGGAAAGTTTATTACCTTCGAGGGGCTCGACGGGACTGGCAAGAGCACGCAGATGCGCAAGCTGGCAACAGCGCTGCGCGCGGCTGGACACAAGGTGGTGGAGACACGCGAGCCAGGAGGAACGGCTACCGGCGAAAAGATTCGGCGGGTGTTGCTGGACTCATCGACCGAGGGTCTGGCGCCGCTGGCGGAAATGGCTTTGATGTTCGCTTCGCGGGCGCAGCATATTGCGGAGGTGATCCTACCGGCGCTGGAGCGTGGCCAGATTGTGCTTTGCGATCGCTTCACTGATTCGACTGAGGCGTACCAGAGTTGGGGGCGCAAGCTGGGCAGCGCGGCGGTGATGGAGTTGCATCGTCTGCTTTGTGGTGGGTTGCAGCCGGATTTGACGATCCTGCTCGAATCGGACCCAGCGATGAGTGTGGGACGGGCGCGGCGGAGGAATCAAAGGGCAGCTTCAGGAGGCGAGAGCAAACATCACGGCGACGAAAACCGTTTCGAGCAGCAGAACCGCGCGTTCTTCGCCCGTGTGCGGGACGGCTATCAGGAGATTGCCGCTCGAGAGCCGCAGCGCGTCATGCCGGTGGATGCCAGCGGAACTCCGGCGCAGACGCATCGGAGGATCATGGAGGTCATCGGGCGGAAATTGAAGCTGGCGGCTGGTAAGTTCTAATTCTCAGGCAGCATGTTTGTCACGTATTTAGCATTTGACATTTTAATATTTGTGACATATTATGACAAATGTCATGAGCGTCGATGAGAGCCATAGCCGTATTAACGAAAACGGGCGAATAGTTATTCCCTCTTCGTTCCGCCGCGCCCTCGGTATCCGATCTGGCGACACTGTTGTACTCCGCATAGAAAATGATGAACTGCGAATCACTACTTTGCGGCAGCGTCTGGCCAAAGCGCAGCAACTGGTACGCGCACACGTGCCTCCGCACACTTCTCTGGTGGACGAATTGATCGCCGAGCGCCGCGAGGCCGCGAAGCGTGAATAGAGTCGTGCTGGATTCGTCTGCGCTTCTCGCCATTCTCCATCAAGAAGCGGGCGCGGAAGTGTTCACCCAGCAATTTGATTTGCTGGAGAGGGCTGTCATGAGTGCGGTTAACATCGCCGAGGCCTACGGCATGCTGGTTGCACGAGGAATCGGTCCAGAAGAGGCGTGGGAAGCTGTGCTTGCCCCGGTCCCGGAGATCATCGATTTTGATAAGGAACAGGCCAAGATCGCGGGCGGACTGCAGCCGCAGACTCGTTCTCTGGGGCTTTCGTTGGGAGACCGCGCTTGTCTGGCACTGGGGATCGCACTGAAAGCTCCCGTCTATACTGCCGACCGGGCATGGAAGAACGTCAGCGTTGGAGTCTCGATTCAAATTATTCGTTGAGGAGTGAGGATTGGAGTTTTCTGATTTTCACGGGAATGCCGAGACCGTTCGTCGCTTGCGCGAGATGCTGGCGCGGGGGCGGTTTCCGCATGCGGTGATTCTTTCCGGGGCGCGCGGCGCGGGCAAGTACACGCTGGCTCTCATGCTGGCGCAGGCTCTGAATTGTCTGGCGCCTACAGAGACGGATGGGCTGCCGGATTCCTGCGGGCAATGCGCGAATTGCCTTCGCATTGCGCAGGCCGCCGATCTGGATGCGCGGTTTGCCGAGGCGGTAGAGGCGCGCGAGGGTTTGCGCGAGGCTGATAAGAAAGATACGCGGCTGTTTGTGCAGACACATCCGGATGTGCTGATCGTGCCTCCCGATCCTCCGCAGATGATGATCAAAGTGGATCAGGTGCGGCGGGTGATTGAGACGATTTACTACCGGCCGGCGGAGGCGCGGGAGCGGGTTTATATCTTCACTGACTCAGCGTTCATGAAAGAGGCGGCGAATTCGCTGCTTAAGATTCTGGAGGAGCCTCCGGAGTTCGCTACGATTTTTTTGTTATCGGAGAATCCGGGCGAGTTGCTGCCTACGATTCGATCGCGAGCGATGGTGTTTCCGCTGGGGGCTGTGCCGGTGGAGGACGTGGAGCGCTATCTGGCCGAGTATCGTCCGGAATGGAAGGTGGCGCAGCGGGCACTGGTTGCACGACTTTGCGAAGGCGCTCTGGGCCGGGCTCGCAGCTTTGATGTGGAGGCCTATGTGGCCGCCCGCGCTGACGCTCTGGCCATTCTTAACTCGGCGCTGCTGGGAGGCGAACACACGCAGCTGTTCAAGATCACAGAAACTTATCGCGCTGGAGCTGAGGGGCGGGAGAAGATGGAACAACTTCTCCGCACACTTTACTCGCTGCTGCGCGACCTGATGTTTTTGGGATCGGGAGCAGCAGAGATGATTCACAACACCGACATTCAGAGCCAGCTTACGAAGATGGCTGAGGCGGCTGATTTCGAGTGGATCGCTGCCGCTTCCAGTCGTGTGGCTGAAGTGGAACGCGGGATGCGGCGGAATCTGATGCGGACGTTGTCGCTGGATGGGTTGAGTTTGGCGCTGGAGAAGGCCTGAAGAGCGGGTTGTTCCGGTTGGAACATTGCGCTGAATGTTCCAACTGGAACATTTCACTTTGCAGAAAATTTTCGGCGTAAGTTGTTGATTCCTCGAAGGGCCTTTTGGGCGGAGCAATGGATTCAAGGGGTTAGGCTGTGGAGGGAATGTCTACTTTTGAGGACGTCGGATGACTACTAAAGTAGACTTGACGGTTCATTGGAGCACATTTTCTGCAGCGATGGAGTGGCATTTGGGGAGCTGCACGTAGCTGAGCGCGCCAGCGTAGGCGAGACCGACGATGATCGCCGTGGATAGGACAAAGCCCAGAAGAAATCTCGAAGGGGTAAGCGCGGATCCTCCGAGCGCCAGGTAAGCATCCTGACCGGCGGGCGCGAGCGTCGAACTCGCACCCGGCTTCAGCCAACAGCGCACGATCGCGAGGCTGGTATCACTGAAGATCAAAAACCATTCGTCCGGCTCTGCGGCTTCCGCGAACTCCAGCATCTCCCGCGCAAAACGTTGTCGGAATGCGTGGGGATAGAGCAGCAGCAAGAGACGGTAGCTCCATAGCAGGAAACGACGCATGGTTATGCTCCCCTCTCATCCAGTTTTCCTAGTCGCGTCCGTGCGGTGTCCACCATTTGCCGCAGGCGCCGGACCTCGAAGCGCAGCGTCTGCTCTCCGCTGGGGGTTAGGCAATATTCCCGGCGGGTATCGCCGCTCTTGAGTTTGCGCTCGGTCTCACCGACCAGGCCGCTGGCCAGCAGGCGATCCAAATTGGCGTACAGCGTGCCCGGTCCCAGCTTGTAATTCCCACCGGACTGCCGCTTTACGGACTGCATAATCCCATATCCATGCAGGTTGGACTCGGCGAGAGCGAGAAGGATATGAAGGGCGGGAGGCGATAACGGCCGATCGTTGCTGGGTCGATCGTTGCTGGGTCGATCGTTGCTGGGTCGATCGTTGCTGGGTCGATCGTTGCTGGGTCGATCGTTGCTGGGTCGATCGGGAACTGTTTGACCCTTGACTTTCATATCGTGTTTTGATATATCACATTTCGATATATAGAGCAAGGCAAGGCTGCTATCGCCACCGGAGGGCGAAAGGAATTATGCGACTGTTCGGGCATATTCGCACGTTCTTATTTTTCGGTCTGGTTTCCGTTGCGTGCTCATCACTGCTCGCTGCGCAGGCGGGAGCAGGAACACCGCAGGCAGCCACAGTGGAGCGGGATGGGCAACACGATTTCGATTTTGAGTTGGGGAGCTGGAAGATTCACCTGAAGCGGCGCCTGCATCCATTGACAGGCTCAAATGCCTGGGTCGAGTTTGATGGTACCTCGGTGACACGTAAGGTTTGGAGTGGTCGCGCCCAGATCGAGGAATTCGAAACCGACGGACCCGCCGGCCACATCGAAGGCCTCACCTTGCGCACCTATAATCCCCAAACCCACGAGTGGCGTCTCTATTGGGCGAACAGCAAGGACGGCAACGTTGTCGTTCCTCAGATCGGCCAATTCAAGAATGGACAGGGTGAATTCTATGCGCAGGACACCCTCGACGGCAAAAGTATCTTTGTTCGATTTATATGGTCGAAGACAGACTCCAACGTGCCTCATTTCGAACAGTCATTCTCCGATGACGGCGGAAAGACCTGGGAAGTGAACTGGATTACCGACCAGACGCGGGTCAGCGATGCAAAGGAGAATTCACAATGAACCGACATCCCTGTTTCTCGATTCTGATCGTTATACTCGTCATCGCCGTAGCGGGAGCATACGGTTTCGGCCAAAGTCAGAATCAACTCCCCCAGCCTGGACCGTTGGCCGCACAATCGCAGCAGGATTCGCGCTCCGGGATGAATCAAACAGACGGTGCAGTCCCCGGCCTTCACGACTTCGACTTCCTGGTTGGTCAATGGCAGGCCCATCATCGAAAGCTGAAGCAGCGACTGGCCAATAATCACGAGTGGACTGAATTCGAAGGCACGTTATCGAATCAACCGCTTATGGGGAGTTACAGCAATGTGGACGATACAGTGCTCAGCGTTCCCGGCGCTCCCTATCGCGGTGTCGCTCTGCGGTCCTTCGACGCGAAGACCCAGCAGTGGTCAATCTGGTGGCTGGACAGCAGGACACCATCCGAACCATTGGATCCGCCCATGATTGGAGGCTTCCACAATGGCGTGGGCACTTTCTATGGGGATGATACGGTGAAGGGAAAGCGAGTTCGGGCGCGCTTCATCTGGTCCAACATCACTCCGACATCGGGCCACTGGGAGCAAGCGGATTCGCCAGACGAGGGCAAGACCTGGGAGACGAACTGGGTGCAGGACATCACACGAGTTCGCTGATCGAGGGATCGACAAATAGGAAAAATGGCTTTAAGATTAGAGCCGACGTGGTGAAATTCGTCCAACAGGCGGTCGCCGAGGGAGCGAGCGTGATTCAACAGCAGTCCCCGACGATTTCATGGGCGGCAATGGTCCTGAGGACGTGAAGACCAAGGCCGATATCATGAAGTTCCTGAAGGATTCTTTTGCCCTGCGTCACAAGGCCGCAGCCACGTTGACTACGGAGAACATGTTGCAGACGGCGGGAAGCGGCAAATCGCTCCGCCTTCACCGGGCGACGTTCGCCATGGCCCACGCTTTCGATCATTACGGGCAGATGCTGGAGTATCTGCGGATGAACGGCATTGTGCCGCCGGCGAGCCGGGGAAAATCCGACTGACCTGAAGAAGCGGTAGTATTTTCATATAGTTACCTAGATTACTCTAGTGGTTCTACACCCTTCAGACAGATTGTTCCACGTGTCTTGTGCGCCTATAATCGTTCTACTCTGGTTTAAGAATTCTCCGTCAGGTTCCGGGTAGCGAGATGCGAGGGTGAAGTCTGTCTGTCTCTTTAAATCTTTGCCGTCGCCCATGAGGATAAACGCCCGGTAATGCGAAAG
Organism: uncultured Acidobacteriaceae bacterium; assembly: GCA_963702775.1. Classification (GTDB taxonomy): domain Bacteria; phylum Acidobacteriota; class Terriglobia; order Terriglobales; family Acidobacteriaceae; genus Sulfotelmatobacter. Next base: position 163,463 of record CAVPDX010000004.1, on the reverse strand, counting down.
CGCATGTACATCTGCCTGATGGCCAGCAGTTTAGCCGCGACCTCTTTTTCTCTGCCTCTCTGCGGCGCTGAGAGTGGCGACGGATCGTCCGACAAGAGCGTTGCCCCGACTCTCACTGCGACAAAAATCGTTGCTACGAAGATCACGGCCAGCGACGAGCATGGCCGGAAGATCTACGTGAATGATTCCGTGGCGGCCACTCCATCGCACGATACGCAAGAGCCGGACGCGCCCCGGCGCACGTTGAAGTACTGGAGTTCGAAAGAGAACCGGTGGAAGCCGGTGCCTCCGCCGAATGCTGCAGTGATGCGAGCCGCGAAGTCGGCGGCGGCCGAGGTGGACGAGTACTTGGGGCATGAGTCGAGCCAATCGGCCATGAGCAAGATTGCGGCCGCGAACTTCGGCGGCGCGGTATCAAGTCCTGGCGATATCGACAGCGCGATCGAGCAGGCTGCAGCCCGGCATAACGTTGATCCCAACCTGGTGCGCGCGGTGGTGAAGGTGGAATCGAACTTCAATCCGAACGCGGTTTCGCGGAAGGGTGCGATGGGGCTGATGCAGTTAATGCCAGCGACGGCGCGGCAGTTGAAGGTGAAGAATCCTTTTGACCCGGAGCAGAATGTGGACGCCGGGGTGCGGCATTTGAAACAACTTCTGGAGAGCTATGGCGGCGACGTGAAATTGACCCTGGCCGCCTATAACGCGGGTGCGGGAGCGGTGGCGCGCAGTTCGGGAGTGCCGCGCTTCGCGGAGACGCAAAACTACGTCCGGCGGATTACCAACCTGTACTACGGAGGGTCCGTCTTGAACTCGGGCGCGTCGCACGATCCGGTTACGGTTCAACGGGATGCGCGGGGCGTACTCTACATTAGCAACACCGATTAGGTTCGCGGCGGCGTTTTTTACTTTAATCTCTTTACAGGTTCGGTTCTGGACTCATCCAGGGCAATAGTTCATCCAACTGGTTCGAACGAGCGAGAACGAAGGCACGGGCTGGTTATCTTGAAGAGCGCATCGCGCCAGCGTGGTCTGTGGAGAGCGTTGTTTGGACTCGCCGTGTTTGCGGCGTTCACTGCTTCGGCTCCAGGGGCGCACGCACGCGTGCACCACTCCGACGCCTGGGCTCGCGAGCGTTTCGCAACTGCCGAGCGGATGCGCGAGGCGCTGAACGGCAGGCCACCCGCAGACCGCACCCGCCGCAATTATCAGCGCGTTTTGAATGCCTACCGCTATGTTTATCTGGGAGCACCCGCTTCTGCGAAAGCCGATCCCAGCGTGGTTGCGGTTGCGGAAACGCTGGTGGAGATGGGACGGCGTTTCAACGACGACAAGATTCTGAATGAGGCCATCGCGCAATATAAGTTCCTGCGGCGCGAGTATCCCGGCAGCCGGTACCGTTTTGATGGGCTGTTCACCATCGGCGAAATTTACAAGGACGATCTCAACGATTCGGCAGCGGCGCGCACGACGTTTCAGGAGTTTCTGCGCCGCTATCCACACAATCGGCTGGCCGATGATGCGCGGCAGGCCATTGTCGAACTCAACCAGAAGGCCCAGGCTGAGAGAGCCGTAGAAACGCGACGGGCTGCAGAGAAGAAGTCCGCAAAAAACGGCAGCAACAAGAGCGCGAAAGACGTTGCCGGGGACCATCACGAATCTCTCGAGCAGTCGCCGGTTCCGCCATCTGATCCCGGACAATCTTCTTCCGTGCAGTCGGGTTCTGTGCAGTCGGGCAAAGACGAATCCACGGCGGCACGGTCGGACCGATTGCCGCGTGTTACGGGCATCCGGCACTGGTCTGCTCCCGACTACTCGCGGGTTGCGATTGACCTGGAGAGCAACGTGAAGTTTGAGTCGCAGCGGATCGACCGCCCGGCACGCATCTTCTTTGACCTGCCGGATACCAAGCTGGCTTCCACGCTGGTGGGCAAGAGCTTCGACGTGGATGATGGCTTTTTGAAAAAGATTCGGGTCGCTCAGTTTGCGCCGGGCAGCACTCGGGTGGTGCTCGAGGTGGACAATCTTGCCGATTACGATGCGTTCATGCTGCCCAATCCGTACCGGCTGATCATTGATATTCACGGCAAGGATATTCACGGCAAGGATATTCACGGCAAGGACCTTCACGGCACGAACGGGCGCGCAAAGCAGCCCAGCGGCGGCGAAGATGCAAGCGACAACAGCGCCGTCGAAGCGGTTGATAGCACATCTTCACCGAAGGCTCCGGACACAGGCTTGACTGGTGAGGCCGCTGCCTCTGCTTCGGATGCTCTGGCGGCTGAGAAGGCGCCAACGTCAGTGGTCAAGAAGATCGTGGAGGCTGACGGTGACGACACCAGCCATTCCTCTATTAAGACGTCGAAGCGAACGGCTCAGGCGGCGAAGAGAACATCCTCCACGCGGACGGCAGTGGTTGCGAAAAAGCAGGCGGACAACAATGCTGGCGGTGACTCGGACGCTGCAGATTCGGACGTCTCCGAGGCCGCCAGTTTGAGCATTCGCGAGGCGAGGCCCACCGCGGGTGGGGACCGTTCGCTGATTCGGGCTCTGGGACTGAAGATTGGCAAGATCGTGATTGATCCAGGGCATGGCGGGCACGATACCGGAACCATCGGTCCCAATGGTCTGGAAGAGAAAGATCTCGTCCTCGACGTGGGGCGGCGGTTGGGCAAGCTGCTGGAGGCGAGGCTGGGGGCGGAAGTGGTTTACACGCGGAAGGACGACACGTTCATTCCTTTGGAGACGCGCACGGCAATCGCGAACCAGGCGCGCGCGGATTTGTTCGTCTCCATACACGCCAATTCGAGCCATGATGCCGCCGCGCGGGGAGTTGAGACTTACTACCTGAATTTCACATCTTCGCCGGAAGCGCTGGAAGTGGCGGCGCGGGAGAACGCGGTTTCGGAGAAATCGATCTATGAGCTGCGTGATCTGGTGAAGAAGATCGCGCTTAAGGAAAAGATCGAGGAGTCGCGGGAATTTGCCGGGGACGTGCAGGAGTCGCTGCACAGCGGTCTGGCGGCGAAGAGTCCGGCGATTCGCGACCGGGGAGTGAAGAAGGCTCCGTTTATCGTGCTTATTGGGGCGAACATGCCTTCGATTCTGGCCGAGATTTCTTTTGTCAGCAATCCTACCGACGAGCGCCGTCTGGAGACAGCCGAATACCGCCAACGCATCGCCGAGTCGCTTTACCGCGGCATCGCCAAGTATGCGAACGGGCTGAGCGGAGTAAAGGTGGCGAGCAAGATGGATAAGGGTGCGGGGCAGTAGGTTTGAAACCACCTCATCATCGAATTGGCCGATCATAGAGGCTGCCCTGTCGCTTGTGTTTCTCATGTTGCTCCATTTCCGGTTTTCGCTTATCTTGAAGGGCATGGAAGTACGTCTCACACCCGAACAGCAAGCACAACTCGCGCAGATCGCCAGCAAAGCCGGGACCGCCCCCGAACGGTTGGTGACGAATGTTGTGGCGCGCTTTCTCGACGAAGAAGCCCGTTTCCTGGCAGCCGTGGAAAAGGGAATAGCTTCGGCTGAGCGGGGCGAGTTTATCAGTGAGGAAGAGATGGACGCCCGCCTTGAAGCGATGTTCAAGGCCTGATGCGGATTCGTTGGACTGTCCCCGCAGCCGATGATCTAGAAAACATCAAGAACTATCTCCAACGGCATTACCCGCATTTTGCAGAACCGACCGTGCGGACAATCTACCAGCGGATCCGTTCGCTGAAAACCTCACCTCGTCGAGGCAGACCCGGCCATCGGAGCGGTACTAGAGAATTGCCGCTTACGCCGCTTCCGTACGTTGTCGTCTATTCAGTGAAGCCCGATGCGGTTGAAATTCTCCACATCCATCACGGGGCGCAAGACTGGCGCTGAGCGAGGGACGTTCCCGTTCCGGAAACTTTTTTTCCTCCTCTGTGGTCTAATTACAGAAGGGGACTCTGTGCCTAGCCTTCCATCCATTCGCAATTCAAGACTTGCAGCTTTAGTTATCGCGGTTTGTCTCGCTGGTGTGGCCTTCGCGGCAGACCCCGGCACGGACTCCCTTGCGCAGCCAATCCTGCCAAAGGCGTTTGCCGGATGGCAGATCCAGGGTGCGGCTCAGGCCACCAAAGATGCGGCTGCCGCCGATCCGACGAATGCTGCGCTGCTTAAGGAATACGGGTTCACCGATTTTGAGGCGGCAACCTACAAAAGTGACGACGGGCGCACGCTGAAAATCCGCGCGGCGCGGTTTACCGATGCCAGCGGGGCTTTCGGCGCCTACAGTTTCTACCTGCAGCCGGAGATGGCGCGAGAAGAGATTGGCGACCAGGCCGCATCGCTCAACCAGCGAGTGCTGTTTTACCGCGGCCACGTAGTAGTGGAGGCAGTGTTCAGCCAGTTGTCTCCGATGTCGCCGGCGAATCTGCGGGAGCTGGCGGGCTTGTTACCGCGGCCCGGCGGAAATGCGGCGAACCTGCCTCCAATTCTGGCTTTCATGCCGCACCATGGCTACGCCGCGAATACCGAGAAATATGCGGAGGGACCGCTGGGTCTAGGTGCGATCGGTTCTCCGCTGCCGGCGCAGTTGATCGATTTCGCCACCAACCCTGAGATTGTGCTCGGACAGTACTCGACTCCTGGCGGAGGCGCAACGCTGATGCTGATCCAGTATCCGACGCCGGCAGTGGCTGCCGAGCATTTGCGCCGCATCGATGCCGCTCATCACGCCGCTCAGCCCCAAGCCGGAGTTGCGGCTATCGAAAACGTGGGACCGTTTTACGATAAGCGCACTGGACCGATCATCGCAATCGCTGCCGGTCCGCTTTCGCAAAGCGACGCGCAGACGCTTTTGGGTGCGGTGAACTACGAGGCCAGCGTTACGTGGAACGAGAACACGTATTTCGACAAGAAAAACAACATCGCCAACCTGCTGGTCAACATTATTCTGCTGTGTATTATCGTCGGCGCGATCTCTCTGGCAGCGGGAGTCGCGTTTGGTGGCGCTCGCGTGCTCTTGCGCCGCTATTTTCCCGGTCCGATCTTCGGTCGTGCCGACCAGGATGAGTTCATTTCTCTCGACCTGCGAGAGGCTGCGGCGCCGGGTTCTCCGGCTCGTCCTCGGGCTGGCACAGAAACCTCAAACGGTTCTTAAGTGCCTTAGAAATATTGGCTTAGGCTCGGTTTACCGGTGTTTTGTCTCAAATTGAAACAGTTCGACTGCGTGTTGATTGATTCTGTAAGTGATTGAAACTAAAGACATTTATTTCCCAAAAATTGCTTGACACCCTGCTTTTTCGGCTCATAAGATTTTGGCACAAGAAAGTTTTGACGGAAATCTAAGCCTCCGTTGGAACTATTCTCCCTTGAAAAAGAGAAGGTCGCCCTGTTGCCGGGCGGCCTTTTCGTTTTTTGGAACAATTCGAAGTTGATTTCGGGTGGATGAAAACACTTTCCAGTTGAACTCTTAGTCACGATTATGCGTATCGTCTCCATGGCATCGTGTGGTTAGAGTTAGCTCATGGCAGCGTCCCTGGTCACGAATTGGCGCGGGAGGAAATCATGTTCTGCGATGGATGTGGCGCAACGGTACAACCGGGACAGGCGTTTTGCAGCAAGTGCGGCAAACAAATTGTGGGGCCGGTGCTGGTGATGCAGCGGCCGGGGCGTGTGCAGGGACATCTGCACTTGTTGGGAATTTTCTGGTTTGCCATTTCCGCCTTCAATTCCATCAGCGGCGTGGTTCTGTATATCGTCGCCAATACGCTGCTGGCCCCGGGCGGTTCGGCGGGAGCGCCGTCCTTCTTGCGTCCATTGCTGAGTGTGGTGGCGATCTTGTCCTGGCCGGATCGGCACTGGGATTCACCGCGGGCTGGGGATTGATGCACCGCGAACGGTGGGCACGCGTTTTGGCGCTGGTCCTCGCTTTCCTCCTCCTGTTCATTAATATTCCGTTCGGAACGGCTGTGGGCGTGTACACTATGTGGGTGTTGTTGCCCGGCGAATCGAGCAAGAGTATGAAAACCTGGTCGACGCGCGCGCCGCGTAATGGAATGGACCTGAGCGATTTCTCCTCTATCGATGGCCTGTTATAGACGGCCAGGCCTCATCGACAGCAGTGGCTGCAGCGGCGATTTGATAAACTGGAGCAGTCAACCTGCAGGCCGACGTAGCTCAGTTGGTAGAGCAGTCGATTCGTAATCGACAGGTCATCGGTTCAAGTCCGATCGTCGGCTCCATTCTTTCAATCAGTATCCTTCCAGGTTGCAATGTCTTACGTGGTTGACCCAAAATTCCAGTAGTGCCGCTTTGCGCCAGAACGACGGTGTACTTACGGGAACCCTTCGGAAGCCGTTAATCCAGGCGGCCCTATGGCACTGTTGGGCCACTTATTCCCCGGATCGTGCCATTGCCATAATGCACTTCCAGGGCCACACTAAAGGTGACTGGCGATCGGCGCTACGAAATGAGAGCATTTCGACGCGGCAACCGAGAGACAGGCAATGCACGAGTGGAACCAAACAACGGGCTGGCCAAGCCTAGCGGGCTGGCGTCGCAAACCCGCAAACTCGCCGCCTACAGATCGCGCTGATTCTTCTGCTGGTCGCACTCGCCGTCGTCGTCGTGACCGACCGCGATTTCTGGTTTGGCTCGGATCAGGCGTCGGAATCCGATGCTACGGAATCTGACATCAAAGCCAAAGCCGCCCCTGCGGCTGCGCCCGCTAAGACGGTCGAACACCCGCTGCGCAGGCCGGGAGTGCAAGAAAGCTGACTCCCAAGACCTCTGCTGGGCCGGCAGTGGCTGCGCACGCTCAAGAAGAAGCGGCCAACCCAACTTCCCCAGTGGTCAGCCGGACCGTTCTTCCTCCGCTGGATGTCGAGGTGGTTGCAGGCGACTCGCACCGCATGGTCCATCCTGGAAGCAACGTCGCGAAAGTGGAGATCTCCAGGATTCAAACCGCCTCTCAACGAACGTGGCCGAGCGTGAGCGTCTCACTTCAGCCGCCGCCCCAGAGTTGCGCCAGACTATCGACTCGAACTTGCCCCTTCTGGGACAACACATGAGGGTACAGGGTTCAGTCATATTGCAAGCGCTGGTTGGAGCCGACGGCAACATCGAAAACCTGCGCGTGGTCAGCGGCCCCGCCATCCTGAGCTGCGGCGGCGCAACAAGCGGTGCGCCAATGGCGCTTCAAGCCCTACCTGCAGAACGGACAACCCGTGGAAACCAAAGCCAGAATCACCGTCAACTTCTCGATTCGAGTCTCTGACAACTCCGCCAAAAGCTAGGCGCCTGATCCAAAGCTTCCGCTAACAGCACTGTAAGATTTGTAGATCCCAAGGGTAGTTTCCTCGTCGACCTCAGAATTTCCGCGACAATATTTCAGATCTCAGCTTCAGCGCTCTAATAGTAGCCACTGATGCCCATGGCGAGTACCAGCCCTGACAATCGGCTTTTTCTTCTTTTTGCTGTACGCTTGGGGAAAGAAGTAGTGCGGAGTCACGTTTACGGATCGCAGACTCTATGTGCGGGTTCAATCATCTCTTATGGCTGAACAGAGCTGGAACACCAACGAGATTGCAGTCGAAAACCACGGACGGCGAAAAAGCCCTACGAAGACCCTGCATTTCGGCATGAGCGGGTCTTTGAGACCATGGCGCTGTCGTGCGGCAAGACCAATCCCACTCAATCCATGTGTCGTTTCCATCAGGAATGCCTCGTAGTCTTGCCGCCATTTTGACATCCATTGACTGCGGAAGTCGCGAGGATCCCAAGCTTGCGCTTGCGGGCGAGATGCTTCGCCGCCGGGAACCGTCCGCCTGGAGCTACGGGGAACCAGCATGCTGCCCGCCTTGTGGCCCGGCGATCTGCTCACGATTCAAAGTGCAGCGTACGACGAACTCGTTCCCTGGAGACATCGTCCTGGTTCTCCGCGACAACCGTTTCTTTGTTCATCGGTTGGTCGAAGTGCGACGGGACCAGACTGCTTTTCGTGGATCACGAGGGGCGACGCCATGCCGCATAATGACGCGTCCTGCACCGCATCGGAGTTGCTGGGCAAAGTTGCCGGGATTCGCCGTGGCCATCGCATTTTCGTTCCGAGCCGGCGATCTCGCTGTCACATTTCGCGCTCTGCGTGGATGCTGTGCCGCTGGGGCCGAGTTCCGAACTCTCGCGTTGGATATTCATGCGGCGCGCCTGCAGGCAGGCACCTCTCACCCATGACAACCGCCTTCGCCACCACCGAGAACGCAAGCGTGTCGATCGAAATCGGCGGAATGGCGATTGCCCTTCGCACCGGCAACCCTTCATTTCAGCGTCTGATCGAAAATCGCTATGCGGGTTTTGCCGGGACTCGCCCAGTTCACACTTCGAGTTCGACATCGAACTTTATGAACCTTCAGGAACCTGCCCCAGCCGATGATGAACTCGAAGTGAAGATGGAAGCGGGCGAATGGCTGGCTGCGACGTGGCGATTTTCGCGCGCACTGGAATCCGGCTGCCGGCATTGGTCACATCCGTCAGTCGCGCAGTCCCTACGCCATCGATTGTGTCTTGCGCATCGTTCACAGTCTGATCCTGGCAAAGCAAGGAGGGTTCCTGGTGCATGCTGCCAGTGCGATTCGAGGGGGAAAAGCGTTTCTGTTTTCCGGAGTCTCCGGCGCCGGTAAGACGACGATTTCGCGCCTTGCGCCGCCCGATGCGACGCTGCTTACCGATGAGATCTCCTATGTGCGGCGCGAAGGCAATCGCTATATGGCCTGCGGAACGCCTTTCGCCGGAGAGTTGGCACGGGTCGGCGAGAACCAGTCTGCTCCGCTGAGCGCATTCTTTTTGCTGGAGAAAGGTTTGCAGAACAGCATCGAACCGATCGCTTCAACCGAAGCCATCCAGCGACTGATGAGGAATATTTTGTTTTTCGCCGACGATCCAGAGTTGGTCAAGCTGGTTTTTCAGTCGGCGTGCGAGTTTGCAAGTTTGGTTCCCATCCACCGCCTAGTATTCGTCCCCGACCAGCGGGTGTGGGACATAATACGTTAGTCGCATAAGTTAGGAACCGGCCTTCGGGCTTCCGCTTTCGGGCTTCGGCAAATCGGGCATGCGCCAGAAGTCGAAAAGCCGAAGCCCGTCAGCCGGGAGCCCGAAGCCCGCGGTGGTTGTACGTAAGCCCAGGAGAGTCACGATGGCTGAAAAGTACATTGCGCGAAGCTCGGCGATTGCCGCCCGCATGGTGGGCGGAGAAATGATGGTCATGTCGGCTGCCGATTCCACTTTTTTCACGCTCAATGAAGTCGCATCCACGATCTGGCAGGCAGCGGATGGCCGCACTCCACTTTCAGAAATCGTGGCCGGCAGAATCTGCCGGGAATTCGATGTCGATCGGGAACGAGCCCAGCGCGGCGCCGACCGCTTTGTCGACGAACTGTCACAACACGGCATTCTGCTGGTATCGGATCATCCGCTCACGCAGACGGATTCTTCCCCGTCGTTGGTGAGCCAGTGAGCCTGCTCGCCGAGATGAATCAAAAAGCGTTGAAGCTGGGCCTGCCCATCAGCGTTCACCTCGATGTCACCTACCGCTGCAACGAGCGCTGCGTGCATTGCTACCTGGATCACGACGATCATGGCGAGATGACGACGGGGGAAATCTTCGGCGTGCTCGAACAGCTCGCCGACGCCGGAGTCTTTTTTCTCTCGCTCAGCGGCGGTGAGGTTCTAATGCGCCGCGACTTCTTTGAAATCGTGGAACGGGCGCGGCAACTGCTGTTCAACGTGAAGGTGAAGACGAACGGCGTGATGATCCACGCGCAAAGAAGCTGCAAGACTTCGCCAGCTCGGGGTCGAGCAAATACAGATCAGCGTCTACTCGCATCGGCCGGAAGTTCACGATGCCATCACGAAACTGCCGGGGTCACTGAAGCGAACCATAAGGGCGATTCGATTTTTGAAGTCGCAGGGACTGAAGGTCACCATCGCCAACGTTCTCATGGCGGGTAATTTCTCCGACCAGCCCGGCGTCATCGCCTTGGCGAAAGAGCTAGAAGTTCACTACACGCTCGACCCCACCATCACACCAAAAATGGATGGCGACAGATCCATTCTGGCGCTGCGAATTCCCGGCTCTGACCTCAAGCAGGTTTTCAATAACCCGGAACTGGTGGGAAACGTGGAAGAATTCTGCGCGCCTCCGCCTGCACCTGGGGAAGACATCATGGATGGTTTCCCGTGTAGCGCGGGTCACACCGCCTGCTACATCTCTCCTTACGGCGACGTTTTTCCCTGCGTACAGTTCCCTCTTCCCAGCGGCAATGTGCGGCGGCAGAAATTTATCGACATCTGGAGCAATTCCCCGCAGTTAAACGAGGTCCGCTCGATCCATGCCCGCGATCTTCCGACCTGTTCGACCTGCGCCCACGTTGGAACCTGCACGCGTTGCCCTGGCTTGGCTTACATGGAGGGCAACATGCGCGGCCCGTCCACAGCAGATTGCGAGAAGTCTTTTCAGAGAACGGGCATTCCCTCGGCGAATATGCTGACACGGGCGCGAGCAGGTTCCGCGGGGCCGCTGATTCAAATTCAATCTCTCGCTAGTTCGGCGCAGACCGGCCCGTTTTCAGAAGAGCTAGTTTGCCTACCATCTGAAGGATCGGCTGGGATAAGCGCGAACGCTTAATCGGACCCGATCAGAGCCGGATACACCGAAAGACGCGATTAAGCAACGCCTCAGCCGCCAGGCTGGAACCCGGTTGAGCACGTTGAGTTACGAAAGTAAGGTCCTGATTCCCAAAATGCGCGCGAAAATGAAAATGGCATGATGCTCAACTCTTGAGGTGAAACACGATGCGGGCGTACTCATTTCGTTGGTTCAGTATAGCGGCTGGTTTGCTTCTGCTGGGCGCTCCGCTTTGGGGCCAGGCTGAGATGGATAAAACCTCGCTGGACCATGCTAGCGACACCCAAACCCACCTCGGCTATCCGCGGGACTGGAGTTCGCCTCACCTGTTGCGGCCGGGAATGGGAGTGGACGATGCACTCACGGCGGGAGATCGTGACCCACGCGATGTTTACAACAGAGTGATGCGGCAAGTGGCCATTGATCGTTTCCGCCACAGGGAGCGCCGGGAGCGCAGGGCTCGGAATCCGGTAAAGATCGACTGGGCGGTTTCGCTGGAGAACGGCTACGTTCCGCAAAATCAGTATCCTGCGAAATACCAGTTCGACGTGGTCAACGACAATTGCAACTCCGATTACATTGTGTTTGGACTGACCGTCACTTCTGGCACGCAGGCCAACCTCGTCGGCATCAACAACCTGTACACGGGAGGGACTCTAGACTGCAATAGCGGGGCTCCCTGGGTGGCGTTTGCGTACAACACGGTGACGCAGACGGGGGGTGGAGGGGGACAGATCAAGACCTCGCCCGCGCTTTCGACAGACGGGACCAAGGTAGCCTTCGTAGAAAGCACGACCACCGGATCATACTTCCACGTTCTCGTGCTGCCCAATCCGATTCCGTCGCCGCCAACTCAAGATGGAACGGTATTGATCCCGCAAACACCAACTTCGTGCATCGCACCGACCACCCCGGGCTGCATGACGACCCTCACCATTCAAACCAGCGCAAACGATTCGAACTCTTCGCCCTGGGTGGACTACAACGCAGATATGGCGTACGTCGGCGCCGATAATGGCGTGCTCTATAAGATCACGCCGGTATTCGGCGGGGGTGCGCCGGCGCTGGTCAGCACTGGGGGCTGGCCGGTTACGGTCTCAACTCAGACCACCAAGGTATTGACCTCTCCAGTGGTCGATGACAGAGCCGGCCGGATTTTTATCGGAGACGGCGAGGGTTACATCTATGCGGTCAGCCTGGCTAGTCCCGGCGGAACGTATGCCGCACAGGTCGAGGTCGGGTGGGCAACGCACGGAGCAGGCACCGGAGTTGTGGATCCACCGATCGCGGTCACCGATCCCGCCAATTCCACAACCGACCAGGTATTCGTTTCTACCGGATGCAGCGTAGTGCTGGGCATCGGCGGGGCCGTCAGCCAGCTTCCAGCGAACTTCACCAGTTCCACCACACTCACAACCAGCAATACTGTGGACTTGGGGTCCGCGACCGGCTCCGGGGACTGCACCGGGAGCAACGTGCACGCGGGAGCGTTTGATAACATGTTCTGGCTGAACGGGTCGACATCGGGGCATTTCGTGGCGTGCGGCTTCGTGAACAAAGGTGGCACCCCAGCGGCTCCGGAGATGTACATGTTCCCCTTTACCGCCGGGGTGCTCAACAACGGCACCGCACCCAGTTCCACCTTTCAGATCAACACCACGAAAGGGGACGAGTGTTCTCCGCTGACTGAGTTTTACGTTGGAACGACGGATCGCTTGTTCTTCGGAGTAGGCAGTTCGAAGGACGGATTCCTCGAGACCTCAACCATCACGACTTCGTTGACCACACCGACCTGCACGGGCGCACCGACATCCACTTGTGTGACGTCGCCCAGCGCTCTCGGAGGAACCAGCGCCATCGTAATCGACAATCAATTGTCGAACGGCGGGACGAACCTCTACTTCTCGACCTTGGCGCCGGGCTCGGTGAACGGTCAGAAGTGCAACGTAACAGGTGGAACTGCAGATCCTTATTGTGCCGTAAAGCTGACCCAGTCTGCGTTGCAGTAATGGATTAGCAAGCAACTTTGTCGATCGCGGGAATCTTGATTCCCCCGGGCACAAACCTTTCCCCGTACACTTCATGACGGTTTCCGTTTTCTGGTCCTTGCGCTCGCGCTTTCCAGTGTCCCCACCTTTCTGATACTGTTTTGAGTCCGCTGGGTGCTGATTCCATTACCTTGTGGTCAGCGTCATTGTAGACTTGGGCTCGGGTCGGCAGCATTTCGAGTTGACCAAAGCGGATAAACGAGATTTTCGCGAGGGTTGCGGACCTGCTGAAGCGGCCGGCCCGCGAGTTATGATTCTTCCTGGGGAAAGGACAATCGCGTGATTGTTGGAGTTCCGAAGGAAAGCTATCCGGAAGAGCGCCGGGTTGCGCTCGTTCCCAGCGTCATCCCTATTCTCGCCAAGGCCGGACTCGAAGTGGTAGTGGAATCGGGTGCAGGCCAGGCGGCCGGCTATCCTGATTCGGTTTACGTAGAGAAGGGCGCCAAGATTGTTCACGACCGCCCCGCCGTATTCAGCACAGCAGACATTGTTGTGCAGGTGCTTTGTTACGGTTCGAATGACGTGACGGGCAAAGCTGACCTTCCCCTGCTTCGCCGCGAGCAACTGCTGATTGGGTTTTTGCGGCCGTTCGGATCTGCCGAGGTCGTTCAACAGCTTGCGGCGGCTGGAGTCATAGCTTTCTCAGTAGAACTCGTACCGCGCACTACGCGCGCACAAAGCATGGACGCACTTTCCTCCATGGGGACAATCTGCGGATACAAAGCGGTGTTGGTGGCCGCTGAAACATCCATCAGAATCTTTCCCATGATGACGACAGCTGCCGGCACCATCACGCCGGCGCGTGTGTTCGTGATCGGCGCGGGAGTGGCGGGACTGCAAGCCATCTCGACGGCGCGCAGGCTGGGCGCGGTAGCATCGGCATACGACATGCGGGTCGCCTCCAAAGAGCAGGTGCAAAGCCTGGGCGGCCGCTTTATTGAGTTGCCCATCGAGGCCAAGGACGCGCAGGATGCGCGCGGCTACGGCACTGCCCAGGACGAGACCTTCTATGCCCGGCAGCGCGAACTGCTCACCCGCGTGGTCGCGGAGAGTGATGTGGTGATCGCCGCGGCCGTGATTCCGGGCAAGAAATCGCCGGTGCTGATCACCGCCGACATGGTGAAAGGAATGGCCCCCGGTTCTGTAATCGTTGATCTTGCCGCCGAGCGCGGCGGCAATTGCGAACTCACCCGCGTCGGGGAAACCGTGAAAGAGCACGGCGTCTCGATTATCGGCGCCATCAATCTGGCCAGCAGCGTCCCCTACCATGCCAGCCAGATGTACGCCCGCAATCTAGCTACGTTCCTCGTGTACATGGTGAAAGAAGGCAAACTGCAACTGAATCTGCAGGATGAAATTATTCGCGAGACGATGGTCACGCGCGGCGGTGAAATCGTGAACACAAGGGTGCGGGAGTTTTTCAAACTGCCGGCACTGGCTAGCCAGTGATTAAGTATCGTCACTGGAAATAAAAGGAGCGATCATGCCAGCGGATTTCATTTCTAATCTCTATGTTTTCATCCTGGCGGGGTTCGTCGGGTTTGGATTGATCAAGGGTGTTTCTCCACTCCTCCACACGCCACTAATGTCGCTCACCAATGCCCTCGACGCGATCGTGGTTGTGGCCGCCATCATCATCGCTGGACGGCACGAAACCCCGCTGACCACGGCGCTGGGAGCGATCGCGGTGGCGGCATCGTTTAGCAACATGGTGGGCGGATTCCTAATTACGGACCGCATGCTGCGCATGTTCAAATCTCCCAGGTCGAAAGCACAATGAACGCGTCAGAGCTTCAGCAGTATCTCGATTTCGCCTACATTGCCGCGGTCGTTCTCTTTATTCTTTCTCTCAAATTCCTGAGTTCGCCCAAAAGCGCGCGCTGGGGTGTTCTTGCCGGAGAAATCGGCGCTGCGCTGGCGGTCGTCGTCACTCTGTTCAATCCTGAGGTGGTGCAGTACAAGTGGGTCCTCATCCCCTTGATCATCGGTGCCGGAGTCGGCGTCCCACTGGGCTTGGTACATATGACGGCGGTACCGCAGCGGACCGCCTTGAGCCATGCTTTCGGCGCGCTGTCGGCGGCAATGATCGGCATTGCCGAGTATTACGTGGGCACCGCGCCGGTCACTCGCTTTCAAATGGGCGAGATCGCCTTGGAAGTAATTATCGGCTCACTCACCTTTACCGGCAGCTTGATCGCCGCGGGAAAACTGCAGGAAATACTGCCGCAGCGGCCCATCGTTTATCGAGGGCAGAACATCATCAGCCTTTCTGTTCTCGCATCCGCCCTCGGGTTGGCGGCGGCGCTGGTCGTCAACCCCGCGCACGCATTGTTATTTCCCGTCATGGTGCTGGTTGCACTGATTTTTGGCGTCCTGCTGGTCACCCCCATTGGCGGCGCCGACATGCCGACGGTCATCTCGCTGCTGAATTCTTACGCCGGCTTTTCCGCAGCGCTGCTGGGGTTTGTTCTGAACAGTAAAGTGCTGGTGGTTGCCGGTGCGCTCGATGGATCTTCCGGCTTCGTTCTCTCCGTGATCATGTGCAAGGCCATGAACCGATCCTTCACCAATGTGATGTTCGGAGCGTTCGGACAGGTGCAGGCGTCGGCAGTAGCCAGTAAAGAAGAGCGTGTCGTGCGCAGCGCGACGCCCGAGGAAGCCGCCGCCATCCTGGAAGCTGCGGCAAGCGTTGTCATCGTCCCTGGCTATGGCATGGCGGTGGCGCAGGCGCAGCACAAAGTACGCGAACTTTACGACATCCTTTCCAAGAAAGGAGTCAATGTTCGCTTCGCCATCCACCCGGTCGCGGGCCGCATGCCCGGCCACATGAACGTGCTCCTGGCCGAAGCCGACATCCCCTACGACCGGCTCATCGAGATGGATGAAATCAACGGCGACTTTCCGCAAACCGACGTGGCGCTGGTGATCGGCGCCAACGACGTCACCAACCCGGCCGCGCGCATCGACCAATCCAGCCCCATCTATGGCATGCCCATCCTCGACGTCGATAAGGCCCACACCGTCATGGTGATCAAACGCAGCATGAACCCAGGCTTCGCCGGAATCGACAATCCGCTCTATTACCTCGATAACACCCTGATGCTCTTCGGCGACGCCAAGCAGTTTGTGGGCGCGATTGTTAGGGAGTTGAGCGGGGGACACTGACGTCAATCATCCTGAAATCCGAATGCTAGTACCCCAAGGTACTTTGACACCTCGGCATGTCGTTTCTAAACTCATGTCATGAACATTCATCTCCAGCCACGGCAAGAAACGCGCTTGGCCGAAATTGCCGACCACCGCGGCATGACGAAGGGAGAGCTCGCCAGGGAAATCATTTGCCGTTATTTGGATGAGCACAAGGCTTCCGCCGAGCCCGACGTGGACAACCGTGGCGGACTGGGTACCGAGATTTCGGCGCTGTTTTCTAAACACAGCCTCGACGTTCCGATTCCCGAACTGCGTGGATTTACGATACAGAATCCGTTCAAATCACCGCCGAAGAAGGCTGCCAGGCTGCGCCCGGCGGACAGTCGGGGTCGGCGGTCCCCACACAAACCTTCCCGCAAACCTCGCAAGAAGCGCACATGATATTCTATTAACTCCAGCTGCGTACCGTTTTGGCGGAAATTCCCCGCAGTCCAAAAGAAGCTTCCCTGAAGAAGCCCAGAAGAAGAGAAACTCGAACCCATGCTTTCAGTCAGTAATGTTTCCATGCGCTACGGCGCCAAGATTCTGTTCGATGAAGTCTCGGTGGCGTTTACGCCGGGCAAGCGCTATGGCCTGACCGGGCCCAACGGCGCGGGCAAATCCACGTTCATGAAGCTGCTCAGCGGCGAACTGGACCCGCAAAAAGGCACCGTCGTGCGTCCCCGGAAGCTCGGCGTATTGAGCCAGGACCAGTTTGCCTTCGACGCCTACACCGTGATCGATACGGTCATCATGGGCAACAAGCGGCTGTGGGCCGCGATGCAGGAGCGCGACGCGATCTACGCCAAGCACGACATGACCGACGAAGACGGCATGAAGCTCGGCGAACTGGAGGGCATTGTCGGCGAAGAAGACGGCTACACGGCGGAGAGCGACGCCGCGATCTTATTGCATGGTCTCGACATTCCCGACGAGGTGCATTCGCGCAAGATGAGCGAACTGCAGGGTGGACAGAAAGTCCGCGTGCTGCTGGCGCAGGCATTGTTCGGCCATCCGCAGGCCTTGCTGCTCGATGAACCCACGAACAACCTGGATTTGGATTCGATTCATTGGCTGCAGGCATTTCTGAATGCCTACGATGGCGTGGTCATCGCGATCTCGCACGACCGGCACTTCCTCAACAGCATTTGCACGCACATCGCCGACATCGATTACGAGACCATCATCCTCTACACCGGATCGTACGACGAAATGGTGCTGGCTAAAACCCAAGTACGGTCGCAGATTGAATCGCAGAACGCGCAGCGCGAAAAGAAGATTGCGCAATTGAACGAATTCATCGCGCGCTTCGCGGCCGGCACGCGATCCAGCCAGGTGCAGTCGAGACGCAAGGAAGTGGAGCGGTTGCAGGTTACGGAGTTGGCCAAGTCGAACATCCAGCGCCCTTACATCAAGTTCGAGCAGAAGCGGCCCTCGGGCAAGCATATTCTTGAGATCGAACATCTGAGCAAGGCTTACGGCGACAAGCAGGTGATTCGCGACTTCACATCGAGCATCACGCGCGGCGAAAGAATCGCACTGATGGGGCGCAACGGCGCGGGAAAGACCACGCTGGTGAATGCGCTGCTGGCAAATTCCCCGACCACGCCCGAAGCTGAGCTGCGCAAAACCAGCGGCTACGATGGGCCGTTCGTCGATTCAGGAAAAGTGATCTGGGGACACGAGGCGTCGATCGGATATTTCGCGCAGGACCATCGCAGTCTGATCGAAGGCGGCACGACCGTGCTGGAGTGGCTGCATCAGTGGAATCCGGCAGCGGTGAGCGAAGAAATTCGCGGCTTGCTGGGGCAGATGCTGTTTGCCCGCGAGGAAGCGACGAAATCCACCAATGTTCTTTCCGGCGGCGAAGCGGCGCGCCTGATTTTCTGCAAACTGATGCTGCAGAAGCCGAACGTGCTGGTGCTCGATGAACCCACGAACCACCTGGATCTCGAAGCCATCAACGCACTGAACATCTCGTTGCAGCGGTATCAAGGGACGGTATTTCTGGTGACCCACGATCACGACCTGATCGACGAGGTCGCAACCCGCATCTGGCACTTCGAGAGCGATCACAAGCTGACGGACTTCAAGGGCACGTACGAGGAGTATCAGGCGGCCGTAGCGGTGTAGACGAAACCGAGATTCCCTTCGACTCCGTTCAGGGGGCAGGCTCGGCGTGTGCACCATTTCTGTTGCATGTAAATCAACCAGGTTCTCCACAGATTTCCACAAGCATTTGCAGTTGCGTTTTCAGCCGCAAGTTGCGGATAATGGCGCGTAACGTTCTTGCGCCCGCAGAACCGGCGTGAGAGGTTGCCCATAGTCGTGTACAGTCGAGCCGATTTACTTAGGATTCTCCACCTCACGCCGCGCCAGTTGGCGAACTGGGAGCGCGCTGGCCTGATTGTTGCCTCTCCGGCCTATTCTTTTTCCGATCTGCTTGAAAGTCAAAAAAGTTCGCGACCTTTGCGCAATGCGGGTCCGGCCGGCGGTAATCCGCGAATCGCTCGAGGCCATGCAAAAGCAGGCCTCGGGCATGGGAAATCCTCTGCTCGAAGCCGGAGCTTCATCGACCAGCAATCACCGCGTCGCGTTTCGTCATGAGGGCAAGTTGCTCGAACCGATTGCGGGACAATTTGTGATGGACTTCGCGAGCAGAGAAAAAGTTGTAACCAGCACGCCGATTCCCACGCCGGAACCGGGTCCGCAGGAGAATGAGGCAGCGGCTTGGTTTGCCCGCGGCATCGCGTTGGAAGAGGATCCGGCCACGCAGACGGAAGCGCTGGCGGCCTACCACAAAGTTCTCGAGTTTCAGCCCGAACACGCGGCCGCGCACATCAATCTAGGCACGCTTTACTACAACCGGCAGGATTTCACGCTAGCGGAAAGACATTACCGCGCCGCCTTGCAAGCCGATCCTCGTTATGCTCTGGCCTATTTCGATCTGGGCAACGTTCTGGATGAAACTGGGCGCGTGCAAGAGGCGATCCAGACCTACAAGATGGCGATCCAGCTCGCTCCCACCTACGCCGATGCGCATTACAACCTCGCGCTCGCCTACGAGAAAACCCGCGAGCCCCGCAAGGCGCTGAAACACTGGCAAGCCTACATCAAGCTCGATACCACGGGCCCGTGGTCGGTGCACGCCCGCAATCAGATTCAGCGAATTCTGCAGGCGGATGCGCTGAAGCTGGTGCACTCCAAGCGCAGCTGATGTATTACTCTGTGAACCCCCGTCTCCTCTGTGTTTAATGTTTTTGGTAGTGGGCACTCTCAAGACCGGCCACTACCAGGTTTTTCGGACCTAATCCTCCAGCCCCATTCTGCTAGAATTCAGGGTTTGCCATCCTCGGTTTAAAGGTATCCATATGCCCGACATCACCCTGCAAACGCCCATTCCCACGCCGCTGACCATCCTCACCGAAGACGAGATTCTATTCCGCGACAACATTCGCCAGTTCGCCGACGAGAGAATCCGTCCGCAGGTCAAGGAGATGGACGAGAAAGGCGTCTTCGAAAAGTCTCTCATTCACGAATTCTTCCAGCTCGGAATCATGGGGATCGAAATCCCCGAACAATACGGCGGAAGCGGCGCCAAGTTTTTCGAAGCGATCCTCGCTGTGGAGGAACTGTCGCGCGTCGACGCATCTGCCGGCGTGGTCGTCGATGTGCAAAACACGCTGGTCAACAATGCTCTGTTGAGATGGGGCAATCCTGAGCAGAAGAAGCGCTATCTGCCCAAGATGGCGGCGGACACTTGCGGCGCCTACGCGCTCAGCGAAGCCGGTTCCGGCTCCGACGCCTTTGCGTTGCAAACCCGCGCCGAACTCAAAGGCAGCGATTACGTGCTCAATGGCCGCAAGCTCTGGATCACCAACGGCAAAGAAGCTGGATTATTCGTCCTTTTCGCCACCCTCGACCCCGCCGCGGGATACAAAGGCATCACCGCGTTCCTGATCGAAAAAGACTTCCCCGGATTCAGCGTTGGCAAGAAGGAAGACAAGTTGGGCATTCGCGCCTCCTCGACTTGCGAATTGATTCTGGAAGACTGCCGCGTGCCCAAGGAGAACGTGCTGGGCGAGTCCGGCAAAGGCTACAAGATCGCGATCGAAACCTTGAACGAGGGCCGCATCGGCATTGGCGCGCAGATGATCGGCCTGGCCCGCGGGGCCTGGGAATTCGCCGCGAAATACACGCAGGAACGCAAGCAATTCGGCAAGGCCATCGCGGAGTTTCAGGGCATCCAGTTCCAGATCGCGCAGATGGCCACGGAGATTGAAGCCGCTCGCCTAATGGTCTACAACGCGGCCCGCATGAAGGATGCAGGCGTGAACTTCGTCAAGGAGGCGGCGATGACCAAGCTCTTCGCCTCGCAGGTAGCCGAGCGCGTGACTTCGCTGGCGATCGAGATTTACGGCGGCTACGGTTTCACCAAAGATTATCCCGTCGAGAAATACTGGCGCGACGCCAAGATCGGCAAGATCTACGAGGGCACATCGAACATGCAATTGGCCACGATAGCCAAGTTGCTGCTGGGTGGGAAATAAGACTGGAGATTTAACTCCTCCGGGCAGGAGTTTTCTCGGGAAGTTCCCCTCGCTTGCTGATCTGTGAACGCCAGGCTTTTCCGCGATCCCCGCACGGCAATCGGCAACGATAATGATAACGATACGCTGCTCAATATGTGCATTCAATTGCACTCGGCAACCTCTGCGCTGGTCCAGCACATCAGACTAACCTAAATCAATTCAATGTCTTGCGGATGTCCGCCCCATTGGTTGACAAGCTGCATTCTGCCTCTCTGCGGTGCTGTGCAGCCTAGACTGGGGTGCCACTTGACGACTATGTTCGGTTCCACATCTGTGATGCCGATCGCGGTTGCTAAAAAGAAACGCAGTCTTCTCCCGCTGCTCACAGTTGTGTTCCTGCTTTCCTACGGACTGATGACCATGCTCATCGTTGAACAAGGCTCGGTCATTCAATCGCAACGCAACTTGATCAAGGTTTTGGTCCCTGAGAGCACTGAGTTGTGGGTTGGGAAAGCCAAGGCCATCGGCGATCAGCAGATGGCCGAGGCCCAAGCACGTATGAAGAAACACGCGCAAGCTCCCTCGACCCAGGAGCAAGCTCCAGTTCAGGCTCCGTCGACAAAGGCTCCATCGACCGAGAGTCCGTTGTTCCAGGCTCCGACGGCGCGGAAACCCTCGATCTCGGCGCCCCAAAGACATTCTCAAAGCCGGACCGGCAAGGTTGCGAAGCCCGACAGCGATCTTCCTCCCGTGCCCGCTGCGGATTTATCAGACCGGCGTCGCGCTTTGAACACGATTTAGAGGCCAGGCAGCGGTAGCGTCTCACGTATCTGTTCGGAAAATTCGGTGGCAATGAAGGTTCTGACCCTAGCCTTGTTGTTTAGTCTGACGGCTGTTAAGCCAGCGCAGCCGGTTCGCCAGCCCTCTGGCCACCTCGAACAGCATTCCAAAGGCGGACGCTGGTACTTCGCCGCCAGCGGCCACGCCGTATACTGCTACGGGCCGGTGATGGTATTGCCCCGTGCCAACGGGGATCTGCAGAAAGTGGCCACGTTCTGCCGCGATGGCCTGACTGTCGTGCCGCTCAAGGATTAGTCCACCTCTCTAGCGCCCATAGCCGCTGCAAACGGCACGCATCCGCGCCACGCCCTTGTAAACTAATGGCATGCCGGAACTCCCCGAAGTGGAAACCATTGCCCGTGGATTATCCCTTCGCGTCTCCGGCGATGTGATCGAATCCATCTGGCTGGGCCGGAAACCTGAACCGCTGAAATCTCCCGCGCGCGAAATCGCCGCCACGCTCGAGCACAGCCGCATCGCCGCAGTG
The DNA here is from genome assembly GCA_963702775.1 of uncultured Acidobacteriaceae bacterium. Taxonomy (GTDB): domain Bacteria; phylum Acidobacteriota; class Terriglobia; order Terriglobales; family Acidobacteriaceae; genus Sulfotelmatobacter. Next base: position 141,710 of record CAVPDX010000004.1, on the reverse strand, counting down.
CGGCGCATGGGCAAGCACATCGTTTTCGACCTCGAACAAAAGCAGCCCAAACAAGCCAGAGCTCAGTGGATCGTCCACTTGGGTATGACTGGACGCCTGCAACTCTGCGAACCGCAAGCGGAAATTCTCAAGCACACGCACGCGATTCTGAAGCTGGCGTCGGGTAAGGAACTGCGCTTTGTCGATCCCCGCCGCTTCGGGCGGCTGAGCGTCGCCCGCGCCGGCGGATTTGAGGCAGGCGGCATTGAGCCGCTGGAAGCCGATCTCGACCGCTTCCTTGCTTTGTTTCGTGGCCGCAAAACTCCCATCAAGAGTGCGTTGCTCAATCAGAAGCTGCTGCGCGGTGTGGGAAATATCTACGCCGATGAATCTCTGTTCCGCGCAGGCATCCGCCCCCGCCGTCGCGCCTCCACCATTACCCGCGACCAGCTAGCCAGGCTGCTGGCGTCGGTGAAGGAAGTCCTTCAGGAGGCGATTGCTGTCGGCGGCTCGTCCATCTCAGACTACGTTGACGCCGACGGCGAAGCGGGCTTCTTCCAGTTGCAGCACCGCGTCTACGGCCGTGAAGGCGAGCCCTGCCTGGTCTGCAAGACGCCCATCAAGCGCATCGTGATTGCCGGCCGCAGCAGCCACTACTGCCCGAGATGCCAAAAGTAAAGCAATTTGTGATTGTCGATTTCTGATTGATGATTGAAAACCTCCCCACGGTGTCATCCTGAGCGCAGCGGGTGCTTCGCGAAGCGAAGGACCCGCGCAGTCGAAGTACCCCATATCTACGTACACTGCAACCGGCCCCTCAAGGCGTTTCCATCACATAAGGGGGTTTCAATCAGCAATCAGCAATCAGCAATTATCAATCGACAAAAAGACGCCCCCCCGCACTTCTGGTAATCTCTTGCTTCATGCCCGATTTCTCTATCGGCGTCGACCTCGGCGGTACTAACCTCCGCATCGCCGCCGTTAGCAACGGCGGACAGGTTCTCGAAAAAGTTACTCTCGGGACCAAGGTCTCTCTCGGACGCGACCACGTCCTCAGCGAAATGTGCGAAGCGATTCAGCAGCTCTCCGGTAAGTACAAGCGGACTGGAAAGCTTCTGGGCGCGGGTATCGGCGTTCCCGGCATCATCGACATGCAAACCGGAATGCTGCGCAAGGCAGCCAACCTTCCGGGTTGGGAAGACTATCCGGTGCGCGCGGAAATCGAGCGCCGGCTTGGGTTCTCGAAAAACGCTGCGCGCGTCGTCCTCGAAAACGATGCCAACCTTGCCGCGCTCGGCGAGCAGTGGCTGGGCGCTGCCCGCGGCATCCCAAACATGGCAGTGGTCACGCTGGGCACCGGCATCGGCGGCGGCATCGTGCTCGATGGAAAAATCTGGCACGGCATGAACGGCATGGCGGGTGAGTTCGGCCATGTCACCCTCGAACCGGAAGGCCATCCCTGTGGCTGCGGCAATCGCGGATGCGCCGAGCAATATGCTTCCGCCAGCGCGATTTTGCGCATGGCACGCGAGGCCATCGCCAGCAGTGAGGCGCCGGCCTTGGCCAGGGCCGCGTCGTCGGACGCTGAGTTCGGCGCCAAGTCGATCTACAACTTGGCGATTCAGGGCGACGAGCCTGCCCGCCGCATTTTCCGCGATTTTGGCCGCTACTTGGGCATCCTGCTCGCTGGCATGGTCAACGTTTTGAATCTCGATATGTTCGTAATCGGCGGAGGCGTTGCGAGCGCGTGGGATGCTTTCGCTCCCAACATGTTCGAGGAGTTGCGTGAGCGGTCGCTGGTCTACGCGGCAACCGCGCCTGCCGACCCGGTGTGGGGACGGGCGCCTTCGCCCGTCCAGGCCGAGCGCAGCTCGGCAGATGCCTCCAGCGCCCGCAAAACCATCATCACTCGCGCCCTGCTCGGAAGCGATGCCGGACTCTACGGCGCGGCGCGCGTTGCATTGCCCGATCGCTATTGACGCTCCTGATAGGCCCCATAAGAAAAATGAATTGGACTCAATACGCTGCCCGCCATTATCGTCGGCGTTACGCTTGAATCCGGTTCTCAGCGCCATCAACACTAGCACCGAAACTGCCCCCGAAACTGATGAAGGAGTCCGCTCGCGGTCCTCGGCGTTGTGTAATCTATAGCATGGTCGTACCCTCATTCGCTGGAACTATTCCAGCGCAGGCACGACCACCTGAGAATTGCCCACCTTCTATAAGAAAAAGGAGCAACCAGACATGATAAAAACAGGGCACAGGCGCTCCCTGCGCGAGTCGCTATTGTGGGCCGGGATCTTCATCGTTCTGGCCGCCGGTTTGTTGGCAGGGCTATCCCCACGCTGCTTTGCCGACGATTCGCCCAAACCCGATCCTTCCGGCACCGCCACCGGAGACAAAGCGAACGCAGTCGATGCCGCCGGCAATCCCTTTGTAGTCGGCGAGCCAACCGACAAGTCTGCTCCAGACTATGCCGCAAACAAAAAAGCATCCGATGACTATCAAGCTCAGGCAGCGAAAGAACCGCTCGCGGTAAAGCTCGCCGATAGCGTCGGCCATGTTCGCGTGGCTACCAACTTTGCCTGGACCTTAAACACCGGCTACCTCGTCTTGTTTATGCAGGCAGGTTTCGCTTTGCTCACCTGCGGCCTGGTCCGAAAGAAAAATGCCGCGCACCTGATGATGCTGAATTTCGCGGCCTACGTATTCGCCTTCCTCGCTTACTACGCCGTCGGATATGCATTTCAGTTTGGAGCTGTCGCCATCAATGCCGCGCCCACCAACCTGGGCGGCGTTCCAACACTGAATCACTTTCTGATCGGAAGCGGCCAGTGGGGATTCGTCGGCGGTAAAGGATTTTTTCTTGTCGGTCCGGCCTACGACAGCGCCAGCAACTGTTTAACTTTATTCGAAGTCGTCTTCATGGAAACCGCCGGCTACATCATCGTCGGCGCCGTGTGTGAGCGCATCACCTTCTGGGCATTCCTGCTGTGCGAACTCTTCATCGGCGCAATCCTTTATCCGATCTCCGGTTGCTGGACGTGGGGCGGAGGCTGGTTGTCGCAAGTCGGCTCCACGTTGAACCTCGGCCACGGCTATGTCGATTTCGCCGGATCGACGGTCGTTCACGCCGTGGGCGGCTTCTGCGCCATGGCGCTCGCAATCATTCTCGGCCCGCGTCTCGGCAAGTATGGTCCTGGCGGAAAGATTCGCGTCTTTCCCGCGCATAACATCGTCTACGTGGTTTCCGGAACGTTCATCCTGCTTTTCGGATGGATGGGGTTCAACCCCGGCTCCACTCTCGGAGCGACCGACCTTCGCATCTCGGTAGTCGCAGTGAACACCAATCTCTCGGCTGTTGCAGGCTCCGCAGCAGCTATGCTTCTGTGGTATTTCCTCTTCGGCAAGCCCGATATAACCATGGCTTGTAATGGAATGTTGGCGGGATTAGTCGCGATCACCGCGCCATGCGCCTTCGTCTCTCCAACTTCGTCGGTAATCATCGGCCTGCTGGCCGGGATTCTGGTCTGCTTCGGCGTTCTCTTCAACGAGCGCGTTCTCAAAATCGACGATCCCTGCGGCGCGATTTCAGTCCACGGCTATTGCGGATGGCTCGGCGCCGTCTGCGTCGGCATTTTTGCCGATGGCGTCTATGGCGCGGGATGGAACGGCGTGGGCGCTACCGCGTATCTGGGCCATGCCGGACAAGGCGTAACCGGCTTGCTCCACGGCGATACGCGGCAGTTCTTGTGCCAGCTCATGGGAGCAACTTTGTATGCGGTCTGGGCGTTCGGCGCAACCTACACGGTCTTCTGGTGTGTCAATAAAGCGAAAAGCATGAGAGTGGCGCCTGAGGTAGAGGAGGAAGGTCTCGACGTTCCAGAGTTCGGAATGCCGGGCTATCCGGAAGATGCGGTGGTTCCCGCTCCATACTGACGATCTGAGAACTAACGATCCGCGAGGAACAATTCTTCAGGAAAACCGCGCCCCCGCCACGGAAGGCTTTGTTCCCGCCATCGCTTTGTTGCAGGCGGTGCGCAGGCGATCGACTTCCTGCAATGTCAGAGAGCGGAACTTCCCGGGCGGAACGTCGAGCGTGAGCGGGCCGTACCGCACGCGCTTGATCTTCTCGACATGGTGGCCGACCTTCTCAAACATGCGCCGGATCTCCCGGTTGCGCCCTTCGATCAAGGTGACCTCATACCAAGGATTTGTGGCTTCTTTAATCAGGCGGATTCCCGCCGGCGCAGTCCGCACCCGGCGGCCATCTTCGGTCGCAATCGAGACTCCACCGCGTAACTTCTCCAGCGCGTCATTGCTCGGACTCCCCGCAACTTTCACCACATAGGTTTTCGGAACCTGCGACGCCGCTTTCATCAGTTTGTTCGCCAGCGCGCCATCATTAGTTAACAGCAGCAAACCCTCGCTGGCGTAGTCCAGCCGTCCCACGGGATACACGCGCTTCTTCACCCCGTGAATCAGTTGCATCACTGTGGGCCGGTTCTCCGGGTCGCTCACCGTAGTGACGTAGCCTTTGGGTTTGTTCAGCAGCAGGTAGACATGGTTCTGTGCGCCCTGCAGCAGCTTCCCGTCGACGCGGATGTGATCGATGTCCGGGTCCGCCTTGCTTCCCAGTTCCGTCACCACGGTCCCATTCACTTTAACGTGGCCGGCACTGATAAGCTCTTCGGCTTTGCGACGGGAAGCAACCCCAGCAGCGGCAATAATTTTTTGCAGGCGTTCAGAGGCCATGTGTGCGAAATTCGTTCTGAAAGGGCGCGGGTTCAGCCGTCAAGGCGCATCCAACCAACAAGCGCCTTCAGGCGCTGGATTTTAGATCGGAACTCTCCGTGATTTCCACCTGAGCAGAATCGTTTCGTTCCTCCTGCGCGGCCGCGTCTTCCGCCGGAACCAACTCGCCCTGGAACGATTCCGCAACCAGCTTCTCGAACTCCTCCATGCTCGGAAGTTCATTGACGTCCTTCAACCCAAAGCGCATCAGGAATTCTTTGGTTGTCTTGTAGAGAATCGGCCGCCCGATCACTTGCTTGCGGCCCGCGGTACTAATCAGCTTGCGGTCGAGCAGTGTCGCGATCACGCCACCCGAATCCACGCCGCGAATCTCATTGATCTCCGGCACCGTAGCCGGTTGCTTATAAGCGATCACAGCCAGCGTTTCCAAAGCCGGCAGCGAGAGCCGCACCGGCGGCTTCAAACTCTTCGCAAAGCTGCGCACCATTTCGTGCTGCTCCGGCTTCGTGGACATGCGATAACCGCCCGCCACCTGGCGAATCTCGATACCGTGGTCAGGCGTCCCATAGTCGGCAACCAGTTCTTCCAGCGCGGCCCGCACCCGAGACTTAACGTCGGCCTCGTCCGGCCGAGCCTTCAGCAACTACTGACTCTTTGACAAGCTGAACCATCTGCTCGGTTGTGATCGGCGTCTCCGCCGCATAAATAATGGCTTCGAGTTGAGCTTTTAAACTCATAGTAAAAAAGTGGCCAGTGGCTAGTGGTCAGCAACCAGTGGCTTTGACTGGCCACTGATCACTGGACACTGACCACCTGTTACTACCGCCAATCGTCGCGCACTGCCGCCTGCTCGCTCATGATCTCATCGAAATGAGTGTGTTTTCGCACGGCAATCTCCCCGAACAACCGATCCTGCCGCACCTGAATCGCCTGGAGCCGCACCATTTCCAGCAACGCCAAGAACATGCACACCAGCGCCTGTCGCGAGGGTACGCGCATCAAAAGCTGTTTCAACCGGATGGGCCGTGACTCCAGCGCCAGCCGTCGCCGCAAGTAATCAATCATCTGGCCCACGGTGACGCTTTCCTCGTCGACATTGATTACAGGCCGGGTGCGCACACGTTCCAGAATCTGCTGGAAGGTCTTTACCAGATCGATGACGTCCGCAGCCATCTCCGGCTCGGCGCCCTCGGCGTCCATAAATTCCTTCAGTGCCGGATTCGTCAGCACTGCGTCTTCAATCTGCTGCTTCTGCAAGAGCATCTGCGCCGCTGACTTGAACTTCTCATGTTCAAGCAACCGGTTCACCAGCTCGGTTCGCGGATCTTCCAATTCCTCCGCTTTCGCCGACGGATCGCGGGGCAAGAGCATCTTCGACTTGATATGAATCAGCACTGCAGCCATATAGATGAAATCGGCCGCGACGTTCACATCCAGGTCGCGTATCTTTTCCACGTAGGCCAGATACTGCTCGGTGATGCGAGCGATGGGAATATCGTAGATGTCTATGTCCTGCTTGCGAATCAGGTCGAGCAGCAAATCCAGCGGGCCTTCGTAGACATCGGTAACAGAAACCGCAAACGGAGAATCGCTCTCTTCTTGCTTTTCCTTGATCGGTGCGGCCGGAGTTCGATTCGCAACCAGCACCGGCGCAAGCGGCTCCGGCGCGCCATCCTCGGACCGAACGACGTTGTTGTGCATGCTACTCGGCATCCTTCACCATCGGCGGCTCGTATGCAAGCGACATTCCCATAGCGTCGCGCACCCCTTCCATGGTCACAGCCGCAACCTTGCGCGCCCGCTCGCTGCCAGCCTCCAGAATATCCCAAGCCAGCCGCGGATTCTCCTCAAATTTCTTGCGCCGCTCCTGCATAGGACTCAACAGTTGCACCAGCGCATCGGCCGCCCAACTCTTGCACTCGATGCATCCAATCCCGGCAGAGCGGCAACCAACATTCACTTTCTCCATGGTGGCGCGGTCGCTGAAAATCTTGTGCAGATCGCCCACCGGACACACATCCGGATTTCCCGGGTCAGACCGCCGCACCCGCGCCGGATCGGTCACCATCGTCTTCAGCTTCTGTCGCACCACCGTCTCCGGATCGGTCAGCAGGATCGCATTGCCGTACGACTTCGACATCTTGCGTCCATCCGTGCCGGGCAGCTTGGGCGCGCGCGTGAGCAACGACTGCGGCTCCGGAAAAACATCTCCGCGCTTTCCGTAGAAGCCATTGAAACGCCGCGCGATCTCGCGCGTAAGTTCAATGTGTGCGACCTGGTCTTCGCCGACCGGAACCACATCCGCCTTGTACATTAAAATGTCCGCCGCCTGCAGCACGGGATAGCCCAGAAACCCGTACGTCCCCAAATCTTTGTCTTTAATATTCTCCCGCTGTTCCTTATAAGTCGGAACCCGCTCCAGCCATCCTAACGGCGTAATCATCGAGAGCAGAAGGTGCAACTCCGCATGTGCCGGAACGTGCGACTGGATAAAGATCACAGATCTCTCTGGATCGAGACCCGCCGCCAGCCAATCCAGCGCTACCTCCACCGAATTTTGTTTCACCTGCGAGGTGTCCGCGTAGTCGGTCGTGAGCGCGTGCCAGTCCACCACACAGAAGAAGCATTCGTACTCATCCTGCATGCGCACCCAGTTATCGAGCGCGCCCACATAGTTGCCCAGATGCAGCTTTCCGGTCGAGCGCATGCCGCTAAGCACGCGTTTACGCAAATTGGCCGAGGGACTCATTAGTTTTCAACGAATCGTGACAAGGCAGAGCTGAACACAACACTAAATTTCAGAGGGTATTGTCGATACTACCATGAAGGGTAGCGCCGCCGTCCCGGCGGCTTCGCTCAGGGCAGGCTCCGGCGGCTGTCCAGGGGCGTCCTCGCCCGCCACTTAGCCATCTCAACACATCCAGAACCCTCCACAATTCTCTGGACGCGATGCTTTATAATTCGCCCTCCACTGATCGGGCTCGGCGCATGTCGCGTAACCTTATGAACTTTCGTAGATTACATTTCGCACCCGCGATTTTATTTCTCGCCGCCGCGTGTTCGTCGGTCGCCCAATCCAACTCAGCTTTCGATCTCGTCATCATCAACGGCCACATCATTGACGGCACAGGTTCGCCCTGGTATTCCGGCGACGTCGGCATCCGCGATGGCAGAATCGCCGCTATCACCAACCTCAGCGCCGCGCCCCGCAAGCGCACCATCGACGCCGCCGGCAAAGTCGTCGCTCCCGGCTTCATCGACATGCTCGGCCAATCCGAACTCTCCATCCTCGTCGAGCCGCGCCTGCCCTCAAAAATCTTCCAGGGCATCACCACCGAAATCACCGGCGAAGGCACCTCCATCGCGCCGCTCAACGATGCCCTTATTCAACTTGATCGCGAAGGTTACGCGCACTACCACATCACTCCCGATTGGCGAACCTTCCGCCAGTATTTCGCGCGCCTGGAAAGGCAGGGCATGGGCATCAACCTGGCCAGCTATGTAGGCGCAACCCAGGTTCGCCGCATGGTGCTCGGCGACGACAACAAACAGCCCACCCCGGAGCAACTTGAGCAAATGAAAGCGCTGGTGCACGACGCTATGAAAGACGGCGCGGTCGGCGTTTCCACAGCGCTGCAATATGCTCCCGCGCCTTACGCCAAAACTGACGAACTGATCGCTCTCGCGGCCGAGGGCGGCAGGTTCGGCGGCATCTATTCCACCCACATGCGCAGTGAAAGCGATACCGTACTCGAAGCCGTCGATGAAGCTCTGCGCATCGGCCGCGAGGCCCACGTTCCCGTAGAAATCTGGCACATCAAAGTCGCCGGAAAAAATAACTGGGGACGCATGCCCGAAGTCGTCGCCAAAATCAACGCCGCGCGGGCTGCCGGTATCGACGTCACTGCCGATACTTACGCCTATACCGCCTGGTTCAACGACTTCTCTGCTTTCGTTCCACCCTGGGCCCATGATGGCGGAACGCTGAAACTGGTTGAACGCCTCAAAGACCCAGCCACTCGCGACCGCATCCGCAAAGACATGCTCACGCCCTCCAAAGACTGGGATAACGAATGGCAGGAAATTCCAGGCCCCGACGCCGATCATGATCGGCGTCGTGCAGAATCCGAAGATGCTTCCTTTCCAGGGCAAGCGCCTCTCTGAAATCGCCCGGCAATGGAGCAAAGATCCCATCGACGCCTTGTTTGATTTTCTCGTCGAAGATCCCTCCACCGGCGTCGCCGTCTTCGCAATGTCACAACCCGATGTCACGCTCGCGCTGCAGCAGCCCTGGGTCGCCATCGATAATGATTCATCCGGAACCTCGCCCGCAGGCATCCTGGGCCAGGAGCACCCTCATCCGCGCGCCTACGGAACTTTTCCCCGCATCCTGCGCAAGTACGTTCGCGAAGATAAAGTCCTAACTTTGGAAGACGCCATCCGAAAATTTTCCGCGCTGCCATCCCAGCGCCTGCGCCTAACCGATCGTGGCGTTCTCAAGGCCGGCATGTGGGCGGATGTCGTAATTTTCGATCCCGCGACCGTGCGCGATCTAGCGACCTTCGATAATCCGAACCAACTCTCCGTGGGGATGGAATACGTGCTGGTAAATGGCGTGCCCGTGATCGACCAGGGCAAAATGACTGGAGCGTTGCCAGGAAAAGTATTGCGCGGCCCAGGCTACGTTCCCTGATCGAATCTAGGCAGAGCAAGGATCGCGAAGGGCACGACGTTTAGAGGTTGCGGAAAAACTCAATTTCGAGCGGGTTCGGGAAGGGCATGAGTTCCACTCGTGCCGTTAAATCATTGAAGGTGAGCCCGTGCTTTAGCGCCCGAGGTACGATACATACCTGTCGTGCCGTCAAGCCTGAAAACCGGACGTGGGCTTTTTAGCCCCTGAGGTCACGGCTTCAGCCGCGCCTGTGTCTCCGGCGCCGCAGCAATCGCGACGTGCGGTTCCGTCACCGTGCCAGTAATGCTGTAAGCGAGCGAACTCGCGTGCGCCGCTTTCGCCTCTGTGCTGCGAGTCAGTTTGAAATCCAGCGTCTGCCCCAATGACGCTGTGCCACTCACCTCATACACTCCCGCAAGAGAAATCAGTTTCCCGCTCTCGATCTCGATCTTCCCGCTACTCAGGCGAGCGCGGCCCTGCCAGTGCGATATTCGCAGCGGTCCTTCGTCGCTTGTCAACGAAATGTGCGGCAGAACTCCGTCTCGCAAATCGAACTGCACTCTCGCCGTCCGCCGATTGCCAGAATGCCGCAGAGTCCGCGCCTGATAGCCGTAAACTGATAAGTTCCCTCTGCGGTTCCTGAGATCCAAGGATCGTGCATCGCATCGGCAACCTGCTGCAACGAAATCCCCGCCAGCGTTCCAGTTCCTGTGTAGGCCGGAGGATCAACAGTGAAATCCGCCCGCCAGTCGCCGCGATGCTTTCCCCCCAGCAGATCCGCCCGCAGATCCGAAATCTTCAGCTTCCCGTGTTCCAGGTCAATCGAAGCTGAAACCCGATTCGCAACCAGTTTGCGAATTTGCAAGCGCCCGGCACTCACTTTGCCTGAGGCGCGCAAGTTTTTCAAAAACGATGGCGCCGCCGCAGGCTCCGCGAACGTTAGCACCTGATACCACCGTCGCTGGCTGGGATGCGCGCTCAGCCACTGCGAAAGTTCGCTCACGTCCATCGTCATCGGTATTCAAATTGAACCGGATCAGGCACGCCCCCGGCGTACCGCAACCGCGAGGCAAGCTCAACGATCCCGTCCAGTCAGCATCGGCGGCCTGCGCGCTCAACTTTTCCACGCGCACTTCATCGTGCAAAAGCCGCAACTCCGCAGAAGAGATTTCAATCGGCCCGTTCACTCCACGAACCGTCGCACGTACGTTGTGCAGTTGCACCGTTCCGGACACTTCCGGCAGAGAAAAGATCGAGCCCGTCCCGGATGCGTTTCCCGCCCACGACCCGGCGATCTGTACCTGCATGTCAGACGCGCCCTCTACGTTCGCCTTCACTGCAGGAAGGCTAAGCAACCCCGCCAAGCGCAAGACGTGCGAGACTTCCCCATTTCCCCGCACCACCATGCCATATCCCGATCGCGCCACCCAGCCGTGAACCTGCGCTGGCGCCGGCCGCCCCAAAGCGACAGGGAAAGGACCGTACTCAAGACGCGGTTCGTCTGGAGCGGGCAAAACGTCGGCGCCGGCCGCACGGCCAGCTTTACGATTCGAGAAAAAATGAGCGCTACCCCGCCCCGAACTCAGCATGAACGGCACGTCTCCCGGAGCCAGTTCCACCTTCGTACTCGCCGACTGCAACCGGAGATCGCTAACTTCGCCCTGGCCCTGGAACTCTGCTCCGCGCGGCGATGCCCCAACTTCTTTCACCGTGAAGCTCCCTATTACACTTCCCGACGACACGAGATCTACAGGAAGATTCTTCTTGACGCGTCGAGCGAGTTGCCCCACGGCGCTGACGGGAACGTTCTCGACGTTTAGTAACAGATCTACCCTGTGTACTCCCGGCAGCCCGGCATCGCCACGCAGCGTGATCATGCCATCCCCCACCGGAGCGCTGCAGAGGATGTCGTGCATCACACCTTCTACTGAACTGTACCGGCCACCACAGTGCGCCGCCAGCCGCAGCCCCTCGCTGCTCGAGATGTCGTAGCGGTGGAAGTCCTGAATGGCAACGTCCGCTGTCATCTGCATAGCCGTCGGGACACCGCGCAACGTTGCGTTCAACCCGACGGCTCCCCGCCAGCCCTTGTCGGTTCCCGATATCAGCTTGCTGAGTTGCCCCAACTGCGCCCGGTCCCACTGTAGGCTGAGCTGCAGCGGCGTTTCACGCAAGCTCTTTGCCCGCCGCCAGGTCCCGTTCATCCGCAGCAGGCCCGTGTCGCTCAAGTTCATGTCGGTGCGCAGCGGTTCTGCTTTCAGCCGTACTCCCCACGTGTTTTCCGATTCCTGCCACAAGGCAAAGTCCGCATTCAGCAGCGCGTACGGCTTTTTTTCCTGCCCCGCCTTAAAATTGATTCGGCCCGAACTGGCCTCAATGTAGGGGAAACCCGGGCGCGCCTCCGTCTTCGATTTCGCCGTCGGCGCCAGCGGCGTGCGTCGGGTCCGCTCCAGAAGAGATTCCAGGTTCCAGCGGCCATCCTGCCTGCGCACCAGGTTCAGACTAGGCTCCGTCAGTTCCAGTCGGGCGATGTCCAGCCGTCCCCGCAGCAGTGAAGTCAGGCGCACCACCGCCGTAACCTCCGGCGCCCGCAGCATAGGCTCCGCGCCGAATTCTGCATCCTCGTGCACGACTAGATTTTGCAGGTCGAAGCCGGGTTGTGGCAGCAACCGAAGATGCACCGACCCAATCTCTACCGGACGCGCCACCGCGCGGCTCAGTGCACTCGCAATGCGCGCCTTCAGTCGCGACACACCCGGACGCACCAGGAACAGCGCCAGCAGAATCACTACTGCTACGGCCACTACACGCCGCTTGGAAGAAAAAACTTTCACCGCACCACTTTCAAAGTTCGCGACCACCGCGTCTCGTCAAAGAAGTGCAACACCACGTGCGCCAGAAAGCCAATCCGATCCCCGAATCCCGTCTTCGTGTACTGGCCCGCCGGCGTCTCAAATGACCAATAGATGAACATGGGACGCCCGATCACATTTTCCTGAGGGATGAAGCCCCAATACCGGCTATCCAGGCTTACGTCCCGGTGGTCGCCCATCGCGTAGTAATGACCCGGGGGCACAACCAGATCGTCCCCTTGAATGTGCGAGGCGAGGTCCACGATCCAGTTGGGATAAACGCCATATTCAGAGGACGGAGGCACCGCCGGAAAATTGAGCCGGTAAGGATCGAAGGGAGCATCCGGGTCGCGCAGTATGTAAGGTTCGTTCAAAGCCTCGCCGTTGCGGTAAACCACCCCATTGCGAAGATGTATGCGGTCTCCGGGCACGCCAATGATGCGCTTCACCACGTAAGTCCCCGCATCGTGGGGATCGGGATGAAGAAATACCACAATGTCCCCACGCCTCACCCCGCGATAAGGAAGCAGGGGGCCCACCCACGAAGTCTTGGGCGCGAACTGCACGCGGTTCACGAACACGTGGTCGCCGATCAGCAGCGTGTTCTCCATCGAACTGGAGGGGATCTCAAACGCCTGCACCACAAAAGTGATGATGAACAATCCCGTCACCAGCACCGCGGCCAGCGAGGCCAGGAACTCCACCGTAGTCTCGCGCGGTTTTTCTTCGACGTCCTTGACGTCCTTCTTTTTATCTTTCTCTTTGCTATCTTTCTTGTCCAATGTGATTAGTCCATCCCGTCTTAACTGATTGAGCAATTCAGAAATTTGGCAATTGAGTCATTGAAAAATCCGATCAAGGTGTGCGGTTTCAAATTACCAAATTACTAAATTACGCAATTACGAAATTCTCTTCAGTTCACCAGCCGCAGCGTACGGTTCCAACGCGTAATCTGAAAGATATGCGTAATCGCGTACGCAAAGTGATACAGTTTATCACCCACGGAAGACGGCGATACGACCTCGCCCTCGCCTTCCTTCACAGACCAGTAAATCACGAGCGGACGTCCCACGATATTGGCCTGCGGCACAAATCCCCAATATCGACTGTCAGAACTATTGTCCCGATTGTCTCCCATCACAAAGTAGTGCCCCTCGGGAACAATGAGCTGTCCATCCTCAACCAGTTTTCGCAATTGCAGCCACCACTCCGGAGTCTCGCCCGGAGCCACGTCTAGCCGCGGAAAACTATCGCGGAACAAGTCGTCCGCCGGACGGATGAAATGCACGTACGGCTCTTTCAGCTGTATTCCGTTGACCAAAACGCGTTTGTTGATGAGCCGCACCCGGTCTCCGGGCAAGCCAATCACCCTCTTCACGAAATGCTGTTCGGGGTTTACCGGATAATTAAAGACCACGATGTCGCCGCGATGCACCCGTCGATAAGGCATGAAATAGTCGCCGCATGCCGCCCTTCCCGTAGCAAAGTTTATTCACCAGCAGGTAATCGCCCACCAGCAGCGTGTTTTCCATGGACGGAGAAGGAATCTGAAACGCCTGCACGATGAAGGTAATCACAAACACCGCGATCACGATGGTTCCCGCCAGCGACTGCAGCACGCCGCTCAAGCCCGATCCAACCGCCATGCGTAGTTTTTCGATCGCTCGAAAAATTACCGACTGGCAACTGCTCCTCTGGCGAATGTACTTCTGGGAAATTCATTTACTCCACTGATCCCGTCACACTATGATCCTGTCTTTTCTCCGGACCGCGATCCCTGGGCCAGCCGGGCTCCCGCCGATTGCGGCCGTGATGCCAGATACGCAAGCAACTGCCGCGCCGCGTCCTGCTCCGCCGTTTTCTTGGTGGAACCTTGCGCCCGTCCCACGAACTCCGCCCGCCCTTCACTATTCTTCGTGTTCAGACGGACTTCCACCGTAAACGTCTTCCTGTGCTCCGGTCCCGCTTCCTGCACCAGCACATACGAGGGCTGCGCCAATCCCAAGCCTTGCAATGTTTCCTGCAGCGCCGATTTGAAATCGTTCATCGGCAGCGTGCCGCCTTCGCGTTCCATCCGCTCCAGTTCGGGCGCCAGTATCTCCCGCAAAATAAATTCCCGCGCCGGCTCCATTCCGCCATCAAGATAGATCGCCGCCAGAATGGCCTCCAGCGCATCCACCAGCAACGCCGTCTTGCTGCGCCCGCCACTTTTCTCTTCGCCCCGGCCCAGTCGAAGATAATGTCCCAGCTCCAACTGTTGCGCTACCCTGATCAAATGCCTCTCGCTCACCACATGGGCCCGTAGTTTCGAAAGCTCGCCCTCGCGAAACTGCGGAAAGCGTTGAAACAATTCCTCACTCGTCACCAGCGCCAGAATCGCATCTCCCAGAAACTCCAACTGCTCGTTGTCGTTGACCTTGTACTTGTTCTCCCCCGCCTGCTGCGCCTCCTGCTCCCGCGCCTGCGAGCTGTGGGTGAGCGCCTGCTCGATCATCGCCCGTCGGTGGAAGTGGTAGCCTAACGCGGTCTCCAGCGCCGTGATTTCCCGTTCTTTCATAATTCCACTAGCGCCTTGTCATCCTGAGCAAGTGTTCTTTGCGCAGCGAAGAGCCTGTCCCGAGCTAGCCGAGGGAATCCGGGTGGGCCGCGCGAATCCCCTGAGCCTACCCGGAGAGAGCGCAAGCGACCGAAGGGCGCGCTTGGCTCGATTCCTTATACTACTTCGCCGGCGGTGCCCCGCTGCCGGTCAACTGCGTCAGACGATCCTTTTCCTTGCGCGCCGCATCCCCCGCATTTGTTCCTTCCTTCGTCAAATCCACCGCCTGGTTGGCATACTTGAGCGCCTCGGGATATTTGCTCTGCATATCCAGCGCCACCGAAAGTCGGAGACACAGCAATCGCATCCACCTGCTGCGGATATGCGTCGATCGACTTCTTCAAATTTCCTTCTGCCTCCGTCCACGCCTTTTTGTTGAAATCCAGCGTCCCTAGAATCGCATAGGCCTCCGATCGCAGAAATCCCTTGTACGCATTCAACTGTTCCTGCGGGTAGCCCGAGGGAACGTCCGTGTCCACCGTGACCAGCGCCCGCTACGCATCTTTTCGCGCTTCGGCCAGACGCTGATCCTTATCCAGATCCGTGTCCCGCGTGCGCTCCGCCAGCACCTGCGCCACGCCAACCAGCGCCTCCGGATCGTCCGCATCATAGCTCAAGACTTTTTGCGCCATCTCCATCATCTTGTCGCCATTATTCGCCTGCTGGTACGCGTGCATCACTGACTTATAGAGCAAGTGCACGCAACTCGCTGTCCGGAAACTTCGTCGCGAAATCGTTCGCCGCCTTCTCTTGCGCTGCAGGATCGGTCAATGCGATCGCCGCTTTGTACGCGGCAAACTCCTCTTGCGTCTTGGCTTGTGGCGGACGCTTTCCCGCTGGCGCGGCCGCTTGTCCCGTAGGCGCGTTCTGCCCCGCAGGCTTGGCATTGCCCTGGGCAAAAGCGCTCTGCGTAAATCCCCACATCGAAATGACCACCACCCCGACAACAATCGCCCCTGGCTTCATGCTTTCTCCTTCGAAACATTTGAAAATTGGGAAATTTAGTAATTCTGTAACCGACAACCGTGTAAGGGTTCTGCCTTTCAATTGCCAAATCACCCAATTACCAAACTACTCAATGCTCTCACTGCGGCTTGGCCGGAGGCTCATAAGCCTGTTCCAGCCCACGCTCCGCCGCCGCCTTGATCTCCGGAGATTTTCCGCCGGCATCCAGCGCCGCCCGGTACTCCTGCAGCGCGGCCTCGCGCTCCTCTTTCATATCCAGAATCCGGCCCAGGTACACATGCGACCACCCCAGCACGGTGGGATCTTTCGAAGCTTCAATCGCCTTGCGGAAGCTATCCTGCGCTCCGTCCCGGTTCCGGTTGGCAACGGCCACTTGCGCCAGGATGAACAGCGCCCGCCCCTGGTCCCCGATCTTCTTATCCAACGCCTGCTGCGCCAGTTGTTGCGCCCCCTTGGGATCGCCCGCCGCCAGCCGTTTCTCCGCCGTCACCAACATCCGCCGCTCTTCGGGACGCGACAGCCGCACCAGTTCCGGCGCCGTAGCGCTGGCAAACTGAACCTCCGCCGCCGCCTTCTCTTCCTTCTTTATATCCACATTGTAGAGAAAGTCGCCGTATGCTCCCCGAATTCCCACCGGATCTTTTTCAAACGCGACCACGTCATCGTAGAACGTTCGCGTCAGAATATACCCCTGCTTCACCGTGTCATCCACCGCCTGCGTCCGCATCGCTTCTTCCGCTTTGGTCCCCGAAGTGCGAATCTCGACGGCCCGTATCAGGCATTCCGTCACAAGCAGCGAGATATCGGTCTTGAACGCATCTTCCAAAGGCGCGCGCTTCACCGACTGCAACAATGGTTCCAGCCGCTTGATGGCGGAGTAGTGCTTTGAAGCCAGCGGATCGAACTCGTAGTGCAGAAACGTGTGCCGGATCTGGTCCATCTTCAAGGCCGACTGCGGCGTCTCTCCCGAAGCCGTGTTCGGAGCGGGAAAAACGACCACATAGTAATCCGCCCCATAATTCCGTGCATCCGTCTCATTCGGCGAACCCATGAAGTCCAGATAGATCGTGAACCGCCGCCCCAGGTATTGTGACGACGGCTGCTTCAGGTAGATCTCGGTATCGAACACCATCTTCGCCAAGGGCTCGTGATACCGCCGCATCGCGGCCGCATAATCGTTGCGATGCCGCTCCCAGATCGAGTGCAGCTTCGCTTTCGCGTAGAAGTCTTCCAGCAGCTTTCCAAAACCCGCAATCAACACCGCATCCGGAGGCAGGTCGTCTTCTTTCACCCGCGGCGCAAAATGCGGCGGACCATCCATGTACAACGCCAGCGATATATATTGCGACAGGTTCCGATTCGCATCCTTCGACGCAATGTGGTTCTGTGTAAACTCGCACAGCGCAGTGCGCGCAGCCTCGGCTTCCTCCGAATCCTGCAAATTCCTCTGCACCTCGGTCCGCACATTGCTTCGCGTAGCGTCCGAGATGGTCAAGTCCTGGTCGTAGCCGCAAGCATTCAGCGCAGTAAGCACAGAAAAAATCGTCTCGCTGGAATCCAAAGTGATCGTCGACTGATTCTGCGGGGGTTTCTGCAGGGCAGGGGTCTGCGGCGGCTTGTTCGGCGGAATCGCGACCTTAGGCGGCTCAATCTTCGCAGGCTCATCCTCTGAAGTCCGGTCCTTCGAAGACGACTCGTCCTGCGAGGACGACGGGCTCTGTGAAGCCTGATTCTGCGGAACCTGACTCGGCGCAGCCGGACTCGGCGGCACCGGGTCCTGACCCACGCACACCAGTGCCAGCAGCCCCAACAGCGCCGCCAACCACGCACCTCGCAATCGTAGACTCAGGAAACCCTCCACAGGATTGGCATCGCACCAGGCGGAGAACACTCTCAAGTGTAAGGAATGCCAAGCGGAGGGTCAAACCCCCGCGGCGGCGGCCTCAGCGCCGCCGTCCGGTCCAGCGTAGCGCTGGCGTCCCGCCGGCCCCCGGGCTCAGGGCCCTTTCGGCTCCTGAATCTTTTCTTTCGTTTCAATCGCGAAGAATTGAAAATCGGCAAAGGTGTGAGCCAAGACAGTTCGATGTACGTCAAAGTTCTTGTAGGTAACAATGCGACTGGGCAGCCAAAACCCAAGACTTCCGGAAGGATTTCCCACGTACGCGTAGTCCACCGAGAACGCCAGTTCTTGTAACCCGATCTCCGGTACCCCACCCATAAGACTTGCCTCCACGCGCATCACCTGAAAGTCGTCGTTCGAGATCCACGCTCGACCTTTCAGCATGCCCGGATGGTTACCTTTGTCCACAGAGAAATTTGTTGTGCGGCTGGGCCGGTCCTTGCGCTGTTGGAAATGAACCACCCAGTCGAGTTGTCCATTTCGGCTGTCCAAGCCTTCGCATTTCATTTCATAATCAGCCTGCAAGTCCGGATGAAAGATCAATGCCGCTGCCGCCTCACCAATATCCAGTCCGCTCTCGCCAAACGTGTGGCTGCCTTTCACCGGACTTCGCGACTCCCGGCTGACACTTCCGCCATCCTTCTGCTCAATCCAATAGACATAATCGAACGAACCGGAATCGTAGTCCTCCACCATCCCGCTCCGGTCGAGCATGACGTAGTCAATGTGTTCTTGCGCGGTAAACTTCTCCAAATTCGAAGCCAAAGCCAATGAGTTCGCCCCCGCGTGCTCGAGCACCTCGGAAAGATCGCAAGGCGGAATCATGGTCAGCGATTTCAGGTGCGCATCCACTCTCGGAGGCGCCCACTGCACGTCGCCGCTTGCTTTTTTTTCTCCCTCATTTGCTTGCTTGCTGGGAACCACCGTGATCAGATTCTTCGCCGTCAGTTGGTCCCCCTCCGATCCTCGCACTACGCTTCGCACCCTGTACGTTCCCGGCTTCACCGTAAACACCGTCTTGACCGTGAATCCCCTCTGGCTCATGCTCTCCCGTGTTGAGTCCTTCAGCTTCAGCGCGATCTCTTTCCTCTCGACCATCCACGAACTGCCCGTTCGCGTCGAACACCGCGGTCTCGGAAATCACATCGTCGCAACTTAGTCCGTTCAGCCTTCCGAAATCGAAGCCCCTTGATATCCAACTGCGTCAGCAACGCCAATTCTGCCGATGCGGCTTTCACCTTAAGAAATTCCGCGGTCAACTTTCACCGGGATGCTCACCATCTCGTCCTGCGAATACAACACTTCCCTCACTTCCTGCTTCATCACGTCTTCTCCGTCGCCCACCGGCTTCTTCGACGCGTAATATCCATTCCTTGCCTGAATCTGATATTTCTTCCTATTCGGCCACCATCACTTTCAGTGTGTGAAACTTTCCATCCAGCTTCAGATTCTGCGGCCTGAATCCCAACAGATAACTCACGGCTTGGCGCCTCCAAAGCCTGACTCATCGCCACATCCAAATCGTTTCGGTTATGAAAATATCTTCCGCCTGTGTTCGCCGCCAGCGCCGCCAGCACTTGTCCCGACTCGAACTGCGCTTGCATCCGGAGCGTCCCTTCCTGCGCCTTGGTAGTCCACCTTGGAACTCTCTGTACGGAGCCACCTGCGGAGGTGCGGCGATGTCCGGCATCACGTCCGCCGTGTATAAGCCTCTCGCGTCAATCGTATTCACCACCACTCCTGCCCGCATCGCCCGCTCGATCAATTCCCAACTGGCGGGCGATACCGTCTCTGCCAAAACAAATCCCGGCGAAACAAATACCAGCACCCGCTGCCCAGCCATGTCGGTTAACCGCCTCACAATCGAGTCCAAGGATTGATAGCCCTCGCGAGTCACCGAGTCTCCCGCCTCCAGGATCCGCTTCGCAGTGGCCTCTATGTCAGAGGGGCAGTCGTTTACCTGCGCATCAACCCCCGCAGTGGGATCGCCTCCTGATCGTGTTTATTCACGATCAAGTCGGCCTGGTAATAGGTGATGTTCGGACATTCGTATTGTCCTTCGCCCTTTGCAGAATGTGGAACAATCCCCGCCAGCGCCTTCCGCAATATCTCCGCATCCCCGGTGAAATCCTGCTGCACGTCCCCGTGTGTCGAGTAAATCGCCACACGATCCGTCGGGGTCAAGCTCGCAAACAGCTTTTTCGTAGCCGCACGCACCGCCATCGCATCCGCCGCCTTCATATGCGAATCGTCAAACACCAGCGCCACAAACCGCTTAGGCATCGCCAGAGCTTTCACCACGTTGGCTCCCTCCTCGCCTTCCGTGACCTTCCCTGTTTCCGTTGCCGCAGCTTTTCCGTCCGCTGTCGCCGCCCCGTTTTTTCCTCCCGTCTCAACCGTGTCCACGCTGAAAGTCGAAATCTTCTGTTTCTTCCCGTTATCCAGCAATTGAAAATCTTCCTGCGTCAGGCCAGGAACCACCTTCCCCTCACCATCTCTCACCACCACGCGCACCTGCACCAGGTTCACCTGCACCTTAATCGGAGAATCCGTACCTTGCGTCGACATCTCGCTCTCCGCGCCAGCACTCGGCGTGGACGCCCCTGCCTGCCCCTGCTGTTGACCCTGCGCCCCGCCCACCCAAGCCACGCCCAGCACCACAATCCAACTCCATCGCATCGAATACCTCCACACAAAGCGGCAGCCTCACTCTTTGCGTTCTTGGGCAAAGGGTAGGCCTTCCTGATTGTAGATTGCTCGGGATCTTGACTTGGATGTCTTGGCGTGGAAGGTGGTGGCGGCCCGAGGCGGCGGGTGTGCCGTCCAAGCTTCCCTTGGGCGGGGATTTTGACTTTCAGGCGCCCAGCACGATCCACATACAGAACCTCACGAACTCCCAAACATTTCCACAGCCACCACCTGTGACATCTGCCCTTGTGCCGCGCACCAAACATACGCGATCATGGTCGAGGCCGTGACAGTCGAATGGAACCCACACCGTCCCGTTTTGGGTCTGTGGGGTCAAGACTCCGGCCTGTAAGTCTTTTGAAGTCAAGATTTTACCCGCAACTCATTGATTCCAAGAGATTACTTTGCATTTTCACCCTAACACGATGATTCCAATAGACCGGGGGGGAGGGGGGTATACGTAAGTAAACACCGACTCCCCTGCAACTGGGAAAAATATTTTCGTCTGCCGGAAGCCCGAAGCCGAGAGCCGAGAGCCGAAAGCTCGAACGTCAGTCGAACTCGAAAATCTCTTGCTCCACCGGAGAACTCCACACCGGAGCGAATGACTGCCGGTGCAACGGCGTAGGACCGTACTGCAGCAAAGCGGCCAGATGCTGCGGCGTGCTGTAGCCTTTATGCGAAGCCAGACCGTATTCCGGAAAGACCGCGTCCCACTCGCACATCATGCGGTCGCGCTCCACTTTGGCCAGAATCGAAGCTGCCGCAATCGATGCCGAAAGCGCGTCGCCGTGGATGATAGCCTGCTGTGGCAATTCGCAATCCAGGCAAACCGCATCCACCAGCACGTAATCCGCCGCCGGCGCAAGCCGCATCACAGCCTCGCGCATGGCTGCACGCGACGCCTGGTAGATATTGACCTGGTCGATGCGCGCCGCATCGACAGCCGCGACCGCCCAGGCAACGGCGTGTTCACGGATGCGCGGCGCGAGCTGTTCGCGGCGTTCCCGCAACAGCAGCTTGGAATCGCGCAAGCCTCGAACCCGGTAACTGCGGTCCAAAATTACCGCCGCCGCAACCACGGGACCAAACAAAGATCCGCGTCCCACCTCATCAACTCCGGCTACCAGAGCCGCGCCCGCCGCCCATGCATTTTTTTCATAACGCAGCGTGCAGCGCAATTTTTTCAGCAGCCGCAGTTTTGCCGCCGACGGAGACAGCTCTAACTCAGACGCAATTTTCGCAGTGCTCGACATTTAAGATGTGAGATGAAGTGTTTCCACCATCTTCACTTGTCATCCCGGATTTCTGCAAGTCGAGAAAATGCACAAGGCGCCGCAAAAACTTCCCTGCTGTCTATACCACTCTCGAACCAAGGGGTTCGCCTCAAGGTAACGTCGCTCAGTAACCATTACTTCGATTACGAACGTACATTGTCCGTTCGGACATGTACTGCTACGTTGACGATATCCCGGTTTCGCGAGGAACAGTTGTGAACAACGAAGGAGTCCAACAGCGTCAAAATGCTCTGCCCCAGACCGCGCCCATAGAGAAGTTGATCCACCTGGCGCTTCCGGTTCGACTGATTCACATGCGGAACGGCGGACGCGGCGCGATGGAGTTTGCCTGCACCTACGACATTCATCCTCGTGGAGCACGGCTGCGCAGTTCGCGCGAACTGAAGGTAGGAGACTTGATCACCATCGAACGGGGACGTAGCAAGTCGGTATGCAGGGTGGTCTGGATCGCCGACCCGGATTCCGCCCTGCGCGGGCAGTTCACCGTAGAGTGCGTCGCGGGCAGCAAGACTCCCTGGGAGCAAGAACTGCGGCAAATGGAGGAGCAGTACCTGCCCGTAATCCCGTCTGGGCCAAACAGAAGTCCAACCATGACCGCCTTCGGCAGAGGAGAGCAGAACCGCCGGCGCGCGCCGCGCTTCCCGGTCGATGGAGAAGCAAATCTCGCAGAGTTCAGCGGCCGGGTTTATGGAGAGGGTCGCCTCGAGCAGATCTCCGAATACGGCTGCCTCGTCAACATCAATGATCTGCCGGCGCCCGGCACCGGCCTAAGGCTGGTTCTGAATATGTGCGATGTCAGCATTGCGCTGCGCGGGCACGTGCGATATACGTTCGAGAACCGGGCCATGGGCGTGGAGTTTCAGGAGATTCGGCAGGGAGACCGTCCGCTGCTCGACTATGTGCTGAACCGGTTGAAAAAACCGCGCACCGAAGACTTCGCCGACCTGGAAGTCATCACCGAGTCTTTGGAAGCGTTCGCGGAGTAGAAGCCGCTTCGGTGGCTTTGATTGCAAGCTGGACGCGCAAGTTCAGCTTGGTTTTTCAACGTCGCGGAGGCGCGCCGCTTTGCCCTTGAGTCCGCGCAGATAGTACAGCTTGGCGCGGCGGACCTTGGACGAGCGCAGCAGATCGACTTTGTCGATCACTTTGGAATGTATGGGGAAAATACGCTCCACGCCCTGGCCAAAGCTGATCTTGCGAACGGTGAAGCTGGCCTGCGGCCCGTGGTCGCGCTTGATCACCACGCCTTCAAACGCCTGCAAGCGCTCCTTGTCGCCTTCTTTGATCTTGACGTGAACGCGGACGGTATCGCCGGGGTGAAACGCGGGAATGTCGGTGCGTTGGGTCTTCGCCAGCAGTTTTTCGATGATTAAGTTCGACATGATTTAGTCCTTCTGTATTCTGAAATCTTGATCTACCGCTCACTACTGCACTGTGCCTAGAGCGTTTCTTCCCTTGATCTCTTCGTAGCAGTCTCCACAGACGAGCCTGATCTTGAGCAAGCCTTCACTCTTTTCGTTCCACTCGCCATCGGCGCCAGCATACGCCAACCGAATCTGTTCGCACTTGGAGCACCAAGCGTCAGGGTGCGGATTCCTCGGGTCATCACCAGAGAAAAACCCTTGGCACGTTCCATGCAAGAGATGATCACATACGAACGCCTGCCGCCTGTCGCCATGTTTTTCACAGTGAACAGTTCGGGTGCCCGCGGATGTCGATTCACCTAATTCCATCTCTCTTGATCCCGCCCAAGAATGCTTTGTCTTCCTCGCTCAGCACCGCGCCCTCCAACAAATCGGGCCGGTTGCGGAATGTCTTCTCCAGCGCACGCTGCCTGCGCCAACGCCGGATCTCTTCGTGGTTACCGGACATCAACGCTTCGGGCACCGCCAGCCCACGAAACTCGGCTGGGCGCGTGTAGTGGGGATAATCCAGCAATCCATTCGACCCGCAGGTCGAATCCGCACCGCCCGCATCTTTCATTTTCACTTTCGCTTCAATCGTAAACGATTCTTGCTGCGTCGACGCTTCATTTCCTACCGCGCCAGGAAGCAATCGCATCAGCGCTTCCACGATTACGGCGGCGGCAATCTCCCCGCCGCTCAGAACATAGTCGCCGATGGAAAGCTCACGGTCGGCGAGAAAATCCGCTACCCGCTCATCCACACCCTCGTACCGCCCGCAAAGCAGAACGATACGGTCGAGCAACGCCAACTCCGTCGCGATTTTCTGCGTAAAGCGTTGCCCCTGCGCCGAGAGCAAGACCACCGATTGCTTGGCGCGTCCTGCGAGACGCTCTTCTACACGATCTCGGCGCGGCGCGGCGCCCATCGCCTCCAGGCATTCAAACAACGGCTCCGGCTTCAACACCATGCCTTCACCGCCGCCGAAAGGCCGGTCATCCACGGTGCGGTGACGATCGCGGGTAAAGCTCCGCAGATCGTGGACCTGAATCTTTGCCAGCCCCATTTCCTGAGCCCGGCGCGTTATGCCGTATTCCAGCGGTCCGCGAAAGAAGTCCGGAAAGATGGTTACTATGTCGGCCTTCATCGCAGATCAAAACCTTCACCACAGAGGACACTGGGGTTCACAGAGTTTTACCCCGTGATCCTCTGTGCCCTCTGTGGTTAAGGCTTTTTCTCGCTCCCTGCGTCTGCTGTCGCTTCTCCTCTGGCGTAAGCGGAACGTTCACTTCCAACAGGCCTTCGGGCAACTTCATTCGGACATCCTTTTTTTCCACATCCACGCCGTCGAGATATGCCTCGGCAAACGGGATCTCCAAAAGCCGGGCTGCAGTATCGCGGACAATCAACAGCGGAGCTTCGCCCGCTCCAAACTGAACATCCTCGATATGTCCGATCTCGCTGCCGTGATCGAACACCGAGCAACCCACCAGGTCGCTGACGAAATTCCAGCCCGCCTGCAGGCCGGAACGCTGGCTGCGTGGAACTTGCAGTTCGCATCCAACCAGCGCTTCCGCCTCGGAAATCGAATCCACTCCGGCGAACTTCAGAACCAGCAGCCCTTTGTGGGGCCACAATTCTTCCACTTCCAATTCGCGGCGGAATGCATCCGGCTCGCGCGGCAGCGCCAGCAATTTCATCCCTGCGGTGAATCTCCCTGGGATGTCGCTATAAGTCTCTGCCGCAACTTCGCCGCGGCGGCCCTGCGTTTTCACCACTCGGGCCAGCGTAATGAACTCGGCACTTGATTCAGGATCGCGAATGGTCCGGTTTCCTGCCCTAAAACAGCGCCTAAAGGCGCGCCCTCGCTGCCGGCTCTTACGGCACGCCTGAAGGCATGCCCTGATACGAACCTGGTAACAAACTGCCTTTTACCGCCGGCTCTTAGTCGATGACTTCGAGCGTGTAGCGCTTGCGCGCCCGCACTCCCGCTGCACTGAGAAGTGTGCGCAAAGCACGGACGTTGCGGCCTTGCCGGCCGATCACTTTGCCTACGTCCTCTTCCGCGACTTCCAGTTCGATCACGTCGTCGTCGAGATGGTCCACAAAAACCTGATCGGGAGCGTCGACGATCCACTTTGCAATCTGCTCGATCAGGATGCGGACATCTCCAGTGGGTTCGGTCATATTGATTACAGTCAGGGTGTTCGCTTAGGCCGCAGGAACCGCTGGAGCGATTGGGGGCTTGGAGAATAGTTTGCCAACCCGCTCTGACATTTGCGCGCCCTTCGATACCCAATAGTCCACGCGATCGCGCTTGAACTCCACGCTGGCGGGGTTGGTGCGGGGGTTGTAGGTGCCTACAACTTCCACCGGCCGGCCGTTGCGCGCGCGCGCCTTCTCAATCACCACAATGCGGTAATGCGGTTGTTTACGCGCACCCATGCGCGACAGTCGAATCATTAACACAGATATATATCCTTGTTCCGGAAGAGTCCGGCGAGGTCAAGACAAACACTTATTATGCCGGAGGTTAGCGGGAATGGCAATAGGGCGGAACGGTCGCCGGTAGTGTTCTAATTAGCCCTTTATGCTTCGGGCTTCTTCCATGCCTTGAAGTGCTGCACCCAAGAAGACGTTTTGTAGGGTTTAACAATTATGATCCCATCCTTAAAGCGGCAATGGAAAGCTACCCAGAACGGCTGAGTCTGGGGGCTGCGGAGAACATCGTCAAAGTCAATAGACCCGCTGACGCTCAATTCTAAAGGCTTCCCAGCGTCCCCGTAATTCTGGAATTCCTCATCCGTAAGGTCGTAACTGGTGATCGTTGGGTGTCTTCCTTTAGGCGGGAAAGTGAAATTGAGAGGTAGGGTGTCTTCTTGCTCTCCGATCTTCCACCGGATAGTCCTCAGAGTCATTGGGTAATTTGTAGGATTTACGATGACAAAATCGAACATAAGATGATGCGGAGCGTCGTCCGCATCACGCCGCCAAATATCTTGGCCGCCTTGCCAGTTCTCTATTTCCACCCATTGGTTCATTCCGGCTCTTTGCAGTTCCGCGCTTTTATATGCAGCTTCCGCCGACTTGCGGGTCTCCCAAGACTGCCAGCTAATGACCAAGCATGTGACGATTCCGACGATTACAAGCGCCCCCTCGGGGGATGCATACCCTTTTGGCGATTCCGGCTTGGGGGCCTGTGTTGGCTCGCTACGTTGTGCGTTCTCTATTACTACCGTGACCGGAGAAGGATTTGCGGGGGATTGCTGCGCAACTTCCTGCTTATGAGCGGGGGAACTCTGATCTGGGCTACCCGAAACGTTCCCTGCAATGACGGCCAGTATTGCGGCGAGGAGTAAGGCTTGCCCCATAGGGCTAAAATTGTCGCACGAAATACTGTCCCCGTTCAGAATGATTGGCGACGCTAATCATTCCTAACGGATTAGGGGTCGGAAAAATAAAACCCCGGGCCATATTCAGCCCGGGGTATGAACCCGTCTAGTTACAAAATCAATTATCGGCAACCGCAGGACTGAAGTCAAGGTTACTTGAGGAGGTCCCCCGTCCGGAACCTCCTCGCCACTCTCCCTACCAGAACCAGGGAAGGCGGTGGACCCGACGGGATTCGAACCCGCACCTTGTAACTAGACGGGTTAATGTGCTGCCAATTACACCACGGGCCCTAGATCGACGCTACGAGATGGCTTCTTGGTGTGCAAGGGCAGATGTCACCATTTTTGAACAATCCGTGAGGGGATTCCGCATTTGAAACCGCATTTGTGAAGTTGCCCTCTCCGCATCTTTCCCCACCCTGCTAAACTCCAATGTCTTGGAGGTGACACTTTTGCAGGCAGTCTACATTCTCTCCGCGGTTCGCACGCCTATCGGCAAGTTCGGCGGATCGCTGGCTTCTCTTACAGCGGCTGACATGGGCGTGGTGGCGGCTAAGGCTGCGATGGAGCGCGCAGGAATTCAGCCTGAGCAGGTGGAAGAAACTATCTTCGGCAACGCGCGGCAGGCGGGCGGCGGACCAAATCCCGCTCGGCAGATTTCCATTCGCAGCGGTGTGCCGCAGGAAGTGCCAGCGTTTACGGTGAACAAGGCCTGCGCTTCTGGGATGAAATCGATCGCGCTGGCTTATCAGGCGATACTGCTTGGCGACGCAAGTTGCATTTTGGCGGGCGGGGCGGAATCGATGTCGCGGCTTCCTTATTACCTTGAAGCGCGCTGGGGATTCCGGCTGGGCAATCAGGAACTGGTCGATGGTATGTATCGCGATGGATTTTTTTGTCCGATGGCGAAGATGGTGATGGGCGAAACCGCCGAAGTGCTAGCGGAGCATTACAAGATCTCGCGCGAGGAGCAAGATGAGTATGCGCTGATGTCGCAAACCCGTGCCGGACGGGCCATTGCGGCTGGCCGGTTTGACGCCGAGATTGTACCGGTCACGATTGAAGGAAGGAAAGGTACGACAACTTTCAGCCGCGATGAGCATCCGTTTCCAGATGCGAACATGGAGAAGTTGGGCAAGCTGGCTCCCGTATTTTCGAAAACCGGGACGGTCACGGCGGGCAATTCTTCGGGAATCACCGACGGCGCTGCCGCAGTGGTTGTGGCGAGCGAACACTTCGTGAAGCACAACAACCTGAAGCCGCTGGCGCGAATCTCGGCGGTGTCTTCCGCGGGAGTCGATCCGCGCACGATGGGGATTGGTCCGGTGCCGGCTTTGCGCAAGATGGAAGAGAAACACAACCTCAGGCTGCACGATTTCGGGCTGATCGAACTGAACGAGGCATTCGCCGCGCAGGTGCTGGCCTGCGACCGAGAATTGAATCTAAATCGCGACCGGCTCAACGTGAACGGCGGAGCGATTGCGATCGGACATCCGATCGGATGCACCGGCACGAGAATTACGGTCACGTTGTTGCATGAGATGCTGAAACGCAACACGCGGCGCGGAGTGGCTACGCTCTGCGTCAGCGGCGGGATGGGGATGGCCCTGGCGCTGGAGAATGTGGTGTGACGGCTAATTCATATTCGCTCTGTCAGTCATCCAAGCCTTTCTGACAAACGCGGCTTCTGCTATGCTTTTCTCCGCTCGGGGTTGCATCGAGTCGGGATATCACCCGACATCAAGGAGGCTGTCGTGATTCGATGGATGATGCGTGCTTCGTGTTTGGTGGGGTTGCTGGCGTCCGCTCAGGCCGGCCTGGCACAGGAGTTTTCCGCGGACGTGGTGAATAACAAACCCGGCAGTAATGGGCAACTGAGCAAGGTCTACGCGGCCAAGGACAAAGTGCGGTTCGAAGTGGCGAGTGAAAATGCGGCCATGGGACCGAGTGCCATCATCCTTGATGAGGCGCGACACAGCTACGTCGTGGTGATGGCTGAGCGACACATGTACATGGACGCGCCGCTGACCATGGTTAAGCCGATAATCACGAATTACTGGCGCGTGCAGGACGTAGGCGATGCCTGCCCGGCGTGGAAGAAAACCTCAGAAGAGGCTGGGACTGACAAAAACTGGGGTAGCTGCACAAAGATAGGCAGCGACACTCTGAACGGACGCAGTACCGTCAAGTACGAGGGCGTCTCCAAAAAGGGCGAGAAGATGCATGTGTGGGTGGACACGAAACTGCATGTTGTGGTGAAGACCGATGAGGGGGGATTCGAACTGCGGAATATTCAAGAAGGATCGCAGCCATCCAGTCTGTTTGAAATTCCGGCGGGATACACTAAGTTCGATATGGGCGGCATGATGCAGAGGCAGCAGCACTGACGCTCGCTTCGAGCGGCCGCGTTGACTCCCGCGAAACACGGTCGCTATACTTTTCTTTAAGCGCCCCCTTTCAGGAGACGGAATGCCACTTTCTGCAGTAATCGTGGACGATGAGCAACTCGCCCGCGATGAACTCGCCTACCTGCTGAAAAGCGCTGGCGATGTAAACGTGGTGGCGCAGGGGAAAAACGGTCTCGAGGCGGTCAGCCTCATCAAAGAACACACGCCTGATTTGGTCTTTCTCGACGTCCAGATGCCCGGACTCGATGGCTTCGGCGTCATCAAGAAGCTTCTCGATAAGAAGATCCCGCTGCCGAAGATTGTTTTTGCCACCGCTTTTGACCAATATGCGGTCAAGGCATTCGAGGTCAATGCAGTCGATTATCTGCTGAAGCCGTTTGATAAGAAGCGGGTGGCGCTGTCGGTGCAAAAGGCGCGGGCACAGCAGGGAGCCGAGGGCCTGCCGGTGGAGAAAATCGACACTCTGGTGCGAATGCTGCAGGCGCCAAAGCCTCAGACCTCGAAAATCCTGCTCAAGGCGCTGGGAAGAATGTTTCTCGTGGATCAGCGGGAAATCTGCTACGCCTCGATCGAGGACGGCGTCATTACAGTGGTGACGGCTGGAGCTTCGGGGATGGAGGGGCATTCGAACTGCCGGACGTTGGAAGAACTACTCGACAGCCTGGATCCTGGGTTGTTCTGGCGCGCGCACCGCTCCTATCTGGTAAACATTAATCGTATTCGCGAAGTCGTCCCCTGGTTCAAGAGTTCCTATCAGTTGCGCATGGACGATAAGAAACAAAGCGAGATTCCAGTCAGCCGGGCGCAGACCAAACGACTGCGCGAGTTGTTTGGTCTGTGAGTTGTTGGTAAGTAGACATTACTACGCACGATTCCCCTCCAGACGGTCGAGACGGTTTTCGTGACTGAGGAGGATGCTTGCTACCTGGGCCATTCCGCGCTGGACCTCGGTCATCCGCTTCTCACTTTCGATCTGCATGGAGGCCAACAGTTCAACGCTGTGCGCAAGTCCGTCTGTGCGCTCGGCCAACTTCTCCATGATTACCGCCATTTTCTCCATCCGTTCCTCGATGTTCACGTTCCCTCAGTCGAACATGATGCGACTTTATACGTACCGCTGCGTACTGTCAAGGGTATTAGTCGGCACGGAATCAATAGGTTACACGCCGCTGCGTAGGTGGTTGTGAGATCGTATGGTAAAACTCTAGCATGTCACCGAAGAATCCGGCGGCCGTGACGCTTGGCCGGAAGGGCGGCAAGGCTACTGCCAAGAATCGGACCGCCGAACAGCGCAGTGAGGCGGCGCGCAGGGCAGTTGAAGCGCGCTGGGCCAAAGCCAAGAAAACGCTCGACGAACTCGAAAAAAAGAACATGCCGCCACGACGCGCAAGCTGATCGGAGGGCGGGTCCAGCTTCGAACCCGCCCTCCGAGGCGGGGGAGGGAGGATCAAACCGCCAACGCTTCGAGACCGCTCCGGTTGCGAATGACCAGGTTTGCTCCGTCCAGCCGGATCAATCTCTTTTTCTTCAAGTCACTAAGCAGCCGGGTAACAGTCTCCCGCGAGGACCCGATCCGCTGCGCCATTTCTTCGTGGGTCATGATGGTACGGAGGCGCAGTTCTTCCGCTTCCAGAAATGCTGGAGGAGCACACGACGACAACAACAGCCTCGCCAGTTTTCCTGAAGAAGACCGGGCCAGCACGAGATCATGAATATCGCGGTACGCTCCCTGAAACTCGCGGCTGAGCGACATGGTGGCGTGCATGCCCATTTCGCTCTGGTTTTCCAGAAGAGTCATGAGATCCTGCCGTCCGATAAAATTCAACTGGCAGGGCACGGCAGTTTCGGCGGTCATTTCGTATTTCGTGCCGGAAATGGCAGCGCTTAACCCCATCGCCTCGCCGGCTTCGGCTTGTTTCAGGATCAGCACCCGGCCTTCCTTGGAAGTCGTGTACAGCTTCACTTTGCCGGAGCAAAGAACAAACACACCTCGCGGCGTCTGTCCTTCGACGAACAGCAAAGCGCCGGCAGGCATTACAGTGTGGTGGCTGACTTCGTCCGCTGAACGCAGCACCGGCGGCGAGAAGCGGCAAAAGAAACCGTCACGGCTCGCTTTGCAGCCCATACAACTCTCGATGATTTCGACCCCTTGGGGAACTCTCATAGCCGCCTCCGTTGTTGTATAGCCCCGGTCTTCCCCGTCTGCGGGGATGTCTTCCGGAGGTTGTGGCTCCATCTGCTGCGAATGTTCGAGCAAGGACCGGGCGTGGGCGCGCGTGTCGGCGTGCGGGCTGCGCGCGGCAGAAATAAGCTCCCATGCCGCACTGGGATCGGCACGCCGCTGCCACTCGACCTGGCAGGCAAACAGATACAGAAGATCGTTCACTTCCGGGTTAGTGGTTCCGGGAAGTTGATCGCGCCGTGGATGTGCCGGTGTGAACTCAGGCGGAGTCGCTGCCCAAGTGTCGGCCCGTGGCCTCCCATCTCTGGAAATCTCTTCCGGCCGGTGTAACCTTCTGACCCGCGCCGGCAGCGGGCGAACTAAGCTCTCCGACTGGTACTTCCTAGCGAATAACACGGTTGGCTCCTGACCCGGATGGAGTCTCTTTGCATTGACAGTCTTCAACTCTTCCGTCTGGGTTCGGGAAAGGACGCCCCCGCCTCTTCCCGATCGAGGAAGGACGTGCACTTGTGATTCCAGAATGGCTCAATTTCGGGAACGATCTAACTAGCGGAAAGAAAAGCTCATTCGCGGGGAGAAGTCAGTTTCTTGACAGGTGGCCTGCCGACCCCTCGGCAACCGGAAGACTTCTCGGCACATGGAACCCCGACGCTGAGGGTAAAGACGGACCCATCTGGGGACGGGCCCAAGCAAGAATGTTCCGCGATCGACCTGGTCAGGAACACGGCATTCGACCCCTCGGGATTTCAGCAGGAGGTATTCATCAACGTGCAATTTCACTTCCCGGCAGTCAGATTCGGCGGCCCACCGATATTTCATTCTCCGGTGCGTTGGGTGGTATTAGATCACCGAGTCAGAATCACTCCCGTGAAGAAGCGGCCGCACTGACATCGGATTTAGAAAAGCCCTGGCCTTTGTTCGATGAGTCTTATTCCGGTTCCTGGCCCGAGTAATCTTTGCGTGTGATTCCCAGGCGCTGTATCTTCGATTGCAGGGTGGTGCGTTTCAGACCCAGCCGCTGGGCTGCTCCCGTGGGCCCCGAGATCATTCCGTCCGTCTCTCGCAGCACACGAAGGATGAGTTCGCGTTCCGTTCTCTCCAGCGAGTGATCCGCTGATCCGTAGTTTTCGTCCTGCAGATCGGCCAGCGGGGCTCGCAGGGCGGTTCCGTCGGTGAGGATGACGGATCGCTCAATGAAGTTTTCCAGCTCCCGAACATTGCCGGGCCAATGCCAATTGACGAGCGCGTTCATGGTTTCGTTGGGAATGCTCTCGATGCCACGATCCATCTCGCGGGCGAACTTCAAAACAAAATACTGCACCAACAGGGGAATGTCCTCGCGACGCTCGCGCAGCGATGGCATCCGAATGGGAAAGACATTCAATCGGTAAAACAGGTCGCTGCGAAACTCTTTCTCGGCCACGCTTTTGGCGAGATCCCGGTTGGTGGCCGCGATCAGGCGCAGATCGACTTTAATCGTCCGCGTCCCTCCCAGCCTTTCGAACTCATGGTCCTGCAAGAAGCGAAGCAGTTTGGGCTGCAACTCCAGGGAAATCTCTCCGATCTCGTCGAGGAAGAGAGTGCCCTTGTCAGCCAGTTCCAGGCGCCCAATCTTTTGATTCACGGCCCCGGTGAATGCGCCCTTCTCGTGGCCGAACAATTCGCTTTCCAGAAGGCCGGTGGGAATTGCAGCGCAATGCAAGGTGATAAAGCCTCGGTCCTTGCGCTTGCTGGCACGATGGATGGAACGGGCGATGAGCCCTTTGCCGGTCCCGGTTTCGCCCAAAATCAGAACCGTCGCATCGCTCTCCGCGACGATTCCAACCTGCTGCAGCACTTGCTGAAGTACCGGACTCTCTCCGATGATGTCCTCGAAATGAAGCTGGGTACGAATGTCACCTTGAAGATGCCGTTGGTCCTGCTCTAATCGGTTTCGCAGGAGTTCTACCTCGTGGGCAGTCCGCACGTTCTCTAAAGCGATTGCAAGTTGAGCGGCGACTTGGTTGAGCAGCGTCAAGTCGTCCGTCTTGAAGGCGTGTGCGCGGGTGCTGCCGAGTACCAAAACTCCAACAGGCCCCTTGGGCCGAAGCAGTGGAACACAGCAAAGCGACTTTAGGCCTTCGGCCAGCAGGTGCTCCCTGGTGTCAGCGGGGAAGCCATGCATCTCGTCTTTGCTGAAAATCAAAGGCCGGCGTTCCAGGAGGGCTTTGCCTCTGGGATCTATTGCGGGATTAATTTCAGGGGCAGCGGCCGGACCCTTGCGCAAAGGAAAATCAATTGCTTGCCGCACTAGCTGCCCGCTTGTTTCGTCGTGAACGGTGAGAGCCGCATATTCTTGCCGCAGCACCCGGCGCAAGTAGGCGGAGATCTGGGGAAAGGTCTGACGCACATCCGACTTGGCGGAGAGCAAACGGCTCACGTCCGTCATGACCTGCTGCCGCTTCTTCTCCTCCCGCAGCGTTTCGGAAACGCCGCGCAGCGATTCTTGCAATCTCTTTTGTTCCGTAATTTCAACCACTACGACGCCGATTTGCGTGACTTTGCCCGTGGCATCTTTGATGGGAAAGTAATGTTCAAGCCAGTGGCCGGGCTCAGTCCGGGTGGGAAGCACAGAGCTGACTTCGAGGTTCAAGACGGGTTGTTGGCTCTCCAGCACGCGCCTCAGTTGCGGCTCGATCAGTTCGGCAAAATCCCCCAGCATCTCGCGGACACTCTTGCCAAAATGTGCGGTGGCGGGAACGCCATTCATCTCCGCCAGCGTGTGATTGATGGCAAGATAGCGGAAGCCGGCGTCCAAAATACAAAGACCCACCCTTGACGCGCTGAAATAAGCGGTCAATAACTGTTCCGACTCAAGGAGAGCTTCAGCCGGATCATGGCTGCGGGAAACGACATCCGCCAGTTCCAGCAATGCAGCGTAACGCTGCGCATCGGATTCTAAGCGTGGCGCGCTTGAGGGGCTCACTGTATAAAGCTGCTCCCAGCGGACGCTCCCCCTCAAAAGCGTGCCGCATGACGTGGCCAGATAACCCGGTATTATAACCACAGATTTCAAGGGTTTTGCTCGGTTTTATTGGCAATATCGTTTTTTCGAACAACTGTTCCCAAGGTGGGATGCGCCCCTTAATCCCTCAAGTGCTAAGCGGTTGGCGAGAGAGTAAGCCGCCATCGCTATAATCTTCCTATGGCCCGGGGCTGGGAAAGCAAGTCCGTCGAGGCACAACAGGACGAGGCAGCCGGGAGAATCACACCCGAAAAGCCACAACTGACGCGGGAAGAAGCTGATCGGCTCCGCGAAAGGGAGTCGCTTCGCCTATCGCTGCAGAACGTCATGCAACAACTCGAGCGCTGCTCGGACCCGCGTCGCCGCGCCATGCTCGAACGAGCCCACGCCGATTTGCAGCGGAAACTACAGTCACTCGGCGCCAGCGCTGAAAGTGTCGGGCCATCGGATCACTGACGTATAATTAAGACCTCCCATGAAAGCTTACGTTTACGTTTCGCTCAAGAAAAGCGTTCTTGATCCCCAAGGCAAGACTATCCAGGGCGCGCTCAAGAAGATGGGCTACAAGGGCCTGGAGGACGTTCGCCAGGGCAAGTACTTCGAACTTACGCTGAATGGCGGGTTAAACCGGGAAGAGGCGCAAACCGAGGTGGAGCGTATTGCGCGCGAAGTGCTAACCAACCCGGTAATTGAAGAGTTTCACTATTCCCTCGCAGACTGAATTTCTGGAGCTTCCACATGTGTGGCATTGTTGGCTACGTCGGTAAGAAGGAAGTGGTTCCGATCATCATTGAGGGACTGAGGCGGCTGGAGTACCGCGGCTACGACTCAGCCGGAATTGCCGTGGCCGGCAACGGAGATAAGCTGCAGCTACGCCGCGCGGAAGGCAAGTTGCGCAACCTGGAAGAGGCCATCCGTCTCAAACCGCTCGACGGCACCTACGGCATTGGCCATACGCGTTGGGCTACTCACGGCCGTCCCACCGAAGAAAACGCTCATCCTCATCGCGACTGCACGGGAAAGATCGTGGTCGTACACAACGGCATCGTTGAGAATTATCTGAGTCTGAAGAAAAAGCTGATCGAAGAAGGCCACACGTTCTCGACCGAAACCGACACCGAAATCATCGCGCACCTCATCGAAAAACATCTTTTCAAGACCGGCAACGGTCACCATCCCACGCTCGAAGAAGCCGTTCGCCGGACGGTGAAGGAACTCAGCGGGGTGTTCGCCATGGCCGTCATTTCCGTCGATGAGCCCAACAAAATCGTGGCCGCGCGCAACGGACCCCCTCTGGTGGTGGGCTTGGGCAACGACGAATACTTTGTCGCTTCCGACGTTCCGGCGATTCTCTATCACACGCGCGACATTTTCTTTCTCGCAGATGGCGACCTCGCCGTGGTCACGCGCGAGGGGGTCCAACTCACCGATTTCGACGGAAAGGCCATCCAGCGCCAAGTGCAGCATGTGACCTGGGATCCGATCATGGCGGAAAAGGGCGGCTTCAAGCACTTCATGCTCAAGGAGATTTACGAGCAGCCGCGCGCCGTCCGCGACACCACGTTAGGACGCATTTCCCTCGACACCGGCCACATCTTTCTCGACGAGATGCAAATCAGCGAGGCCGAATTCCGCGCCGCGAAAAAGATCAACATCGTGGCCTGTGGCACCAGTTGGCATGCTGGACAAGCCGGCAAGTTCATGATCGAAAGTTTCGCCCGCGTCCCGGTCGAAGTGGATTACGCCAGCGAATGGCGCTATCGCGACCCCATCGTCAGTCCCGACACCATTACCCTCGTCATTTCGCAATCAGGTGAGACCGCCGATACTATTGCCGCTCAACGCGAGGCCAAAGCCAAAGGCTCACACACGCTGGCCATCTGCAATGTGGTCGGATCCATGATTACGCGCGAAGCCGCCGGAACCATCTACACCCACGCCGGCCCAGAGATCGGCGTAGCATCGACCAAGGCATTCACTTGCCAACTCACGGCGCTTTATCTGTTTGCCCTCTATCTCGCGCAGGTTCGCGGCACCCTCACTGCCGAGCAGACTCGCAAGGCTGCGGAGGAACTTACGCTCATCCCCGGCAGGCTGGAAAACATTCTCACTCACGATGAAGCGTGTGAAGACCTGGCCAAACGATTCCAGCGAGCTCAGGATTTTCTCTTCCTGGGCCGCGGTATTCACTATCCCATCGCTCTGGAAGGCGCGTTGAAGCTGAAAGAGATCTCCTACATTCACGCTGAGGGATATCCTGCCGGCGAAATGAAGCACGGTCCCAACGCCCTCATCGACGAGAATCTTCCGGTAGTAGTCATCGCTACCCGGGATGCCAACAATCCCGACTCGATGGTGCGCTACGAGAAAACAATGTCAAACCTCAAGGAAGTGAAAGCGCGCTCCGGGGTCGTAATTGCGCTCGCCACTGAAGGCGACGAAGAGATCAAAGAAGCCGCCGACCACGTTCTGTATGTGCCGGCGGCGCCGGAAGAACTCTCACCAATTCTGGAAATCGTCCCTCTGCAGTTGCTGGCCTATCACATCGCGGTGAGAAGAGGATGCGACGTGGATCAGCCGAGGAATCTGGCCAAGTCAGTGACGGTCGAGTAAACAGGATTAGCCGCTTGAGTCCTCAGCCGGCTCGATATCGGTGTGGCAGAAGTCATCGCCTTTGAACAGCAAGGGTTCGCCCATCTCCTTCGCCAGCGCGTAGGCGAAGCAATCGCCAAAATTTAGGCCCGCCTTGTGCCGTCCCTTGCCGAAATCCCGATAGGCCTCGCGGGCGATACGCGCCTGTTTCAACGTTACCGACTCGACACGGATTTCGACCTCGCGCAATAAGTCATCGAGCCGGCGGCTTAAGATAGGATTGCGGTTGCTGTCAACGACAACGCCCGCCTCGACGTAACTCACCGCCGACATGCGGCAGTCCCGCGATCGACTCAAGATCGCACCAATCGACGCTGCGTCTCGCTCGTCTTTCAGGATCGCTATGATTACAGATGTGTCAACGATCACTTGGGCAAACCCTTTTCGTCATACAACAAATCGCCATGATCCATCGACTTGTATGGTTCCTTCCACAAAGGAGCGCACTCCCGGCCGATCTGCAGCAGTCGCTCCGCCAGGCTCCCTTTCTTCTTACCGCGAACCCGCCCCAGCCGCTCTCGGACCGCCTTGTCGACGGCTGCGGTCATGCTCTCTCCGGTGAGCTCCGCCAACTCCCGAACCAGCCGGTGCGTCCCTTCATTCTTTATGTTCAGGCTCATGATCTATCCTGTCTACCTAATAGTTCTACCATTCTACCACAGTGCTAGAGAAGATCGAGAACTTATCGCTGAAAGCACCTCGGGGGAAATGGAGACAAGGAGGTGGTCGCTGCGCTACAATTCCCCGTCCCAATCGACAGCCCAGCACTAACGTCTGATGGGATCCGGGCCGAACCTTTTTCTGCTGAGCTGCCAAATCTCACTTGAAAGAGGTGTTCCATGAAAAAATTGCTGCTGGCGCTGCTGCTGCTCGCATCGGCGACGCTGTTTGCCCAATCTCCTTTTGATGGCACCTGGATGACGAAGCTGGATACTGCCAAGCTTCCCACCAAACCCGACAAATACACGTTGAGCAATAACAAATATGAATGCCTGACCTGCGTTCCCAAGATCGAGGTAAAGGCTGACGGAACCGACCAGAAGGTCACGGGACATCCCTACTACGACACCGTTGCCGTTCACATCGTAGACGCCAGTTCAGTCGAGACGATCGAAAAGAAAGACGGCAAGGTCATGTATTCCGACAAGCAAACCGTCTCGGCCGATGGAAAAACCTTGAACGACAAGTTCACGGATAATACCGGGACCCAGCCTGTGACTGGAGAAATTACATCTACACGGGTAAGCGCGGGACCGGCCGGCTCGCACGCTCTCTCTGGAGCGTGGCGCGCGGAGAAGTTGAACACCGTGTCCGACAACGGGCTTACCGTCAAATATCAAGTCACGGCAGACGGACTGAAGATGTCGGACCTGAACGGCAACAGCTATAACGCGAAGTTCGATGGCAAAGATTATCCCATCAACGGAGACCCCGGCCACACCATGGTTTCGCTGAAGCAGGTCGGAAAGGACACGATTGAGGAAACCGACAAGCGCGACGGGAAAATCGTTGGCGTCTTCCGCATGACGGTCTCTGCCGATGGCAAATCGATCAAGGCCGAGTACAACGACAAGCAGCACGGCACAACAACGACGTTCACGATGCAAAAGCAGTCGTAAGACCTTCGCGGCTCCGACAATTTCGTGGCTGCCCCGTCATAGTCTCTCCATTTGGCGAGACGTGGCGGGGCCCCTGACTTTGCCTCAGCCACCACCCGGACCACCGGGGCATACGCATTCCAAAAATCCATCCCTAGAGCACGTTCTTGCTCTCAAGCGTTAGACTGTATCGGGAAAATTCATGCCCCCGTGCTCAAGCTGCGGTACCGAAGTTCCGGCTGGCGGACGCTTCTGCTCGTCCTGCGGCGCGCCCAAAAACACGGACGACCTTGCCACGCTCGACTTCTCGGCTACGGCAACTTCGCCCATGCCGCCTCGGCCCGCGTCCGCGTCTTCATCGCACCCCAGCGGCTCAGCTTCATACCTGAGCGAAGGCCGCTTTCTGCCCGGCCGCCTGATAGCGGGCCGTTACCGCATCATTGCTCTGTTGGGAAAAGGCGGCATGGGCGAGGTCTATCGCGCCGACGACCTCACGCTCGGCCAACCTGTGGCGCTCAAGTTTCTCCCCGACGATGCCGCGCGCGATCAAGGACTGCTCGAGCGTTTCAAGAATGAAGTGCGCATTGCGCGCCGCGTGTCTCATCCCAACGTATGCCGCGTCTACGACGTTGGTGACATTGAAGGCCACACCTTCTTTACCATGGAGTACGTCGACGGCGAAGACCTGGCCTCGCTGCTGCGCCGCATTGGCCGTCTGCCCGAAGATAAGGCGCTCGACATCGCGCGCCAGCTCTGCGCCGGATTGGCCGCCGCTCACGCCAAGGGAGTTCTCCATCGCGATTTGAAACCCGCGAACATCATGCTCGACGGACGCGGGCAGGTGGTGGTCACCGATTTTGGTTTGGCCGGAGTCGCCGATCAGATTCACGGCGCCGAAGTGCGCAGCGGAACTCCGGCCTATATGGCGCCTGAGCAACTGGCCGGCAAAGAGGTCAGCACGCGCAGCGACATTTATTCTTTGGGCCTCGTGCTCTACGAAGTCTTTACCGGCAAGCGCGCCTTCTCCGGGAAGCCAGAGCAGGCGGGCGGCGATCGAACCGTTAGCCGGCCTTCCTCCGTTGTAAAAGATCTCAACCCGATCGTCGAGCGCGTCATTCTGCGATGCCTGGAGAATGAACCTACAGCGCGTCCCGCAACCGTTTTCAGCGTAGCCGCGGCTCTGCCCGGTGGAGATCCTTTGGCCGCGGCGCTGGCAGCCGGCGAAACGCCTTCGCCGCAACTGGTGGCCGCATCAGGCGAATCGGCTGGATTGCGTCCACGAAGCGCGGTCATCTGTCTGGCCGGCGTGCTGCTCGGTTTGGCGATGGTCATTTATTTCTCCATTCATTACAGCGCTCTGGAGAAAATGGGGCTGGAGCAGACTCCGGAAGTTCTAACCCAGAAGTCGCGCGAAATTATCGCGAGCCTCGGGTATGCTGGCCGCCCCGCCGACAGCGCGTTTGGGCTCGACTACGACGGCGATTTTCAGGACTACGTAGAAAAAAATGACAAGCCGCCCAACTGGAATGCCGTCCTCGCCGCTCGGCCTTCCCTGCTGCAATACTGGTACCGGCAAAGTCCTGATGCTCTGGTGCCGAGCAAATTTCCCGATAATTCGTTGACCCCGCCGGGGACCGTAACCAAGAGCGATCCGCCGAACGAGATCTCGGGCATGATCAACCTGATGCTCGATCCGCAGGGGCGATTGACGTACTTCCAGGCAATCCCG
Organism: uncultured Acidobacteriaceae bacterium; assembly: GCA_963702775.1. Classification (GTDB taxonomy): domain Bacteria; phylum Acidobacteriota; class Terriglobia; order Terriglobales; family Acidobacteriaceae; genus Sulfotelmatobacter. The sequence continues at coordinate 101,636 of CAVPDX010000004.1, read as the reverse complement.
CCACAAAAACCAGAAGAGAAAAAAGAAACTGCCGCCGCTACCGCACCATTCGACTGGAACGTTCTTTTCTCTGCTGCTGGTCTCGATCCCTCGAAGTTACAACCGGCGCAGCCGGCGTGGACGTCGCTGGCCGCTTCCGACGCGCGCGCGGCATGGATCGGGAGCTGGCCGGGCACGACGCGTCAGCTGCGCGTCGAAGCAGCCTCATTTCAGGGCAAGCCCGTCTTCTTCTCTCTCATCGGCGATTGGACCAAACCTGAGCGGATGAAGAGCACGGAGAAGAAATCCATCGGTCAGCGGGCGAACGATATTATCGGCCCTCTGGTATTTTTGGCCATGTTGGTGGGGTCAGTCCTTCTGGCCCGCCGGAATTACCGCCAGGGACGAGGCGATCGTTCAGGCGCGCTCCGCTTGGCGGCGGTGATGTTTCTGCTCGTGATGGCCTTGTGGTTGTGCCGCTGCCACTTCGCGACCATCAACGATAGCTTGGGACTTTTTGTCGCCGCGGTCGGCAGCGCGCTGTTCAGCTCGGGCTTGACCTGGATGCTGTACCTGGCCGTGGAACCATGGGTGAGGCGTCAGTGGCCGAAGACCATCATCTCCTGGAGCCGGCTGCTCGCGGGGCAGGTGCGCGATCCGGTGGTGGGCCGGGATATCCTTTTCGGCGTCGCTCTGGGAGTAGTCTGGATTCTCGTCTTCCAGATTCGCTACATCCCCATGATGCGCATGGGGGCCGCTCCCGGCCTCGGTTCGACCGATGCCCTGCTGGGCGGACGAACGGCGCTGGGCGCGTGGCTCTATCAATGGCCGCAGTCGATCACAACCACCCTGGCTTTTTTCTTTATCCTATTCGGGTTGAAGGTTCTGCTGCGCAAGGAATGGATTGCCGGCATTGCGCTGGTCGCGATCTTCGCGCTGCCGCGCGGGCTGAGCAGCACTTATATGGCAGTGGAGATTCCGGCGCAGATTCTGGTCTATGCCATCGCCGTAGTGATCGTCCTGCGCTTTGGGTTTGTGCCTCTGGCTTGTGCGGTATTCACGATCAATCTGATGGTGAACGTGCCTTTCTCCGCAGACCTCTCCGCATGGTATATGCCTACGTCAATAGCGGCGCTATTGAGCGTGGTGGCGCTGGCGGGATGGGGTTTCTACAACTCACTTGGGGGCGAGCCGATCTGGCGGCCGGAGATCGAATAGGGTTCTCAGTTCCTTGCTTTGTAGATCTCAGACAACAAATCTGGTTTGGATTCGTCGCGGACCAGGTGAGCGTAGCGCTCTCCGCCGTGGTAATCGAGCTTGTAGGTTTTGTAGTACTCGGTGTTCTCGACCAGCAGCTCGAGAGGTCCGCTGGTGTTCTTGCCGGCTCTGATCGCGTCGCGCAGAACCTCTGGCGAGTACTGGCGGCCGTTCACGGCAATCATCTTCATGCCCGGGCCAACCCCAGCCAGGGCTGCGGGCATGCCTTCAATGGTGTCGCTGATGGTGCCGTCTTCGCGCAAATCGAGCCCAATCGAATACCTCGCGCCGGCGTGCGAGGTGCATTCGCCGCCACACTCCATCTCTGACGGCCTTTCGTTGTAGACGAGTTTCCATCCACTCCCTTCGATCCCGCCCAGCGGAGCCCCGGGCCCGTGATTGGTCAGGCGCTCGGTCCAGAAGCTGCGCCAGTCATAGGGCACGATCTCGTTCAGAGCATGAATGACGTCGTCGAACGTGTAGGTCTTCACCATGGGACCTGTGCTGGGAGCGCCGTGAAACAGCTGGCAAAAATCGTCCAGCGTCTTTTTGCCTTTGCTCTGCTGGCGGATGATCACGTCTACCCACAACCAGTTCAGATAGTCTTCGTCGTAGAAGTCGACGCCGCGCCGCCAGGATTCCCAGGCATGCGGAGAAAAATAAAGCTGCGCGGCGGCATCGGCTGTGTCCTGCAGATTGCGCCACGTGCGGCCCGGAGTATGGTCAAGAGCGGCGGCAACTAAAGCGAGATTGTCACGCGCTTGCCCTACCGTCAACAAACTGCTGCGCGCGGTCAGCACTTCGCCCAGATACTGCGTGAGACCCTCGTACACCCAGAGCAGGTCATCCTGCATAGGCTGCTGATAATCAGGAGTGGTCAAATCCGCGGGACGGCGGTATTTCCCGTTCCACGAATGCACGTACTCGTGGGGCAGCAGGCTGGCCGAGGCTTTGCGATCGCCGTCGTCGATCAGCGCACGCTCCCCGGTGCGGCTGTCATCGGATTCGTGATGCTCCAGTCCGAAGTGCGCCACATGATCGCTCAAACTGAGCAGGAAGTGGTAATCGCGATAGTGATGTGCCCCGAAAAGTTTGTTGGCTTGTTCGACCAGATTCCTGTAGTGCTCCCAGACTTCCTGCGGAGCGGCAAGAGCGGCCGCGCTGTCAGCGGCAATATCCATCTCGGTAAGAGGATCGTCCGCCAGTTTGACGACTTTCAGGAATTCCCCTGTGATGACAGGCGAATCCACTAAGGTGCTGAGCGAAGCAGGCTGAAAAGCGATCTGCGTTTCGCCACTGCTTTGGTCGACGTTGGTGGATGCTACAGGCAGGGGCGTGCCAAACTTCCAACCCGCGGGAAGTTTCAGCGTAGCGACGTACGTGAGATCGTCGCTCTTCCATCCCTTGGGATAGAGAAGAACCTGGTTCCAGCTGATGACCGCCATCTTGTCGGTCGCGGAGGAACCGGCGGAGAAGCCGGCCTCGAAGGTCGCCGGAGATAGGAAGTCGAGTTCGGCGTTCACTTCACTCTGGCCGGCTGGAACTTCAACGTGAATCGTGAAGCCGTCGAGCAGATCGCGTCGCCACTTCAATGTTTTGCCGCCCGCGCTGAACTTCAAGCCGGCTAAATCGATAACCGGACCGTCAGGCGCATGTTCTCCGGGAATCCATTTCGGGTAGTAGAGCGTGAGGTCGCCCGCGCTGGCGGGGATCTTCAGTTTGGCGTGGAAGATTTTGCGGGGAGCCGAGGTGGCGTCTACAGTGATGGTTACGGTTGGCGGCGCGGCTGACCAACTTGGAAGCGAGATGAAAATAATAAAGCAGAAAAGATTAACCACTCTCAATGTGCTTGAGAGTTTCATTTTATAACCCCCATAGTGTGTCGGTGAAACCGAATCCCACAGTGCCTGGCAGAACATAGACTATAGCAGCCAGCGAGAGAGGCAGTACAGAGACCCGCCAGCGGGCGTGACCATCAAGCGCCAACAGAACCGCTGCATCGGTTCTCGACAGGACCGGGCGCGCAAGCGCATAGTGGCAAGAGCCGAGCTTTCGCAGAGGATTCTTAGACTGCAGGGGCGCCGATTTACTCGTATCTGTTGGGAATTTCAAATTTGCCGATAGATACCATGGAGGCTTGCGGAAAGTTAGGTCGATATGACCAAGATTCTGCTCGCAGAGGACAGCAAGTTCCTGCGGTTAGCGACGGAGCGAGCGCTGACGCGCGCCGGCTATGAGATGACCAGTGCCAGCGACGGCGAGGAAGCGTTGCGCCTGGCCCGTGAGAAATTGCCGGATCTCATTCTGCTGGATTTGCTGTTGCCCAAGGTGAGCGGTCCGGATGTGCTCAAGGCGCTGAAGAAAGACGCTTTAACCAAGCCGATCCCAGTGGTGGTAATGACCGGCATGTCGCAAAAAAATGCCGCCCGTCTGCAGGAAGACGGAGCCTTCGGATTCCTCGAAAAGTCCGCCCTCGAGTTGGACAAGGGATCGGAGAAACTTTTGACCGCGGTCGCGGAGATTCTCACCAAGCTTAACCGCGCTGCCCGAACTACGACTGCATAGGCTTAACCAGCGCTCCATCAAACACCTGCCCAGGCACATTACTTCTTCAAGCCCGCCGTAAAGTTCGTAACCACAGTGACGGATTGGCTGACCTGTTGCTCAACCCGGTCGAGAAGAATTTTCTTGCCGTCGGGCGCGACATCGTAGATGACCTGCGGAGCGGACCAATTGGTGACCAACTTCTGAGCCACGCCGAATTTCAGTGCGCCGCCCGCATTCGTTACTGGGACCGCAGGAAGATTGAAAGTCAGGTCCAGGTAGTAGAGTTCTTTGCCGTCCTTGCTCCACTTGGGCTGGGTTCCCCCGTTGGCCGAGACCTGCCACTTGCCCTGCCCGCCGCCAAAGGGCACCACATAAACCTCGAGCCTGCCCGATTCGCCCGACTGGTACGCGAGCCACCGCCCGTCTGGGGAGAGTTTTCCATTCGCACCCCGCTCCAGGATCAGCGATGGTTTGCGCTCTCCCTCCAGCGGCAAGGACCAGATCTGCCGTCCTTGGCCACTCAATATGGGCCTCGAATAGAGCAGGTACTTGCCGTCGCGCGACCAATCGTCGAGTGCGGGCTGATCAACTTCTGTCAGCAAAGTCTCTTCCGCGCCGCTGCCGTCGGAGAGTTTGCGGCAGATTGCAAAGCCACCGTTGCGAGCCGAGGAGTATGCGATCCATTTGCCGTCGGGCGACCAGATGGGGGAAACATTCCCGATCGGTCCAAAGGTCAGTCTGGTGCGGACTCCACGCGCTAAGTCGAGCACCCAGATGTCGGTCTCACCCGCGTTAAGCTGGAGAGCGACGCGGTCCCCTTGCGGGGAAAGAGCTACGCCTTGCAGGTCGGGGATCTTCTCGGCTATGGTGCTGATCTCCTTCCCGTTGCGATCCAGCCAGACTAACTGCAAGTCGCCGGAGGCTCCGCTGCCGAAAACCAGCAGGCCATCGTTGGAAGCCGAAGCATCCATGTGCCAGGTGCTGGAGTCGTTCATCATGCCCTTGGCCACATTCTGGGGCTCTCCACTCAGCGTTCCAGTGGAAGGGTTGAAAGGTTGCGCGATTAGCTGGTCGCCACGCCCGAACAAAAGAAAACCACTCGTGTAAACCGCATTCGATTGAGAGCGGAGCAGCGGACGATTTTCCCGCCCGTCGAGCGATGCGTAGTAAAGGGTATTGTTGGCCGACTTGGCAGGATCATGGTGAAGCGCGATATAGAGGAAATGCTTGCCGTCGGGAAGGAAAAGCGGCCAGCGATGCGAGGTGTGCAGAGCGGTGTCGACCGTCGTAATCGCAACCGGAGTTCCGCCGCTGGCGCTCACGCGCATGAGAGGAGCTGAGGGAGCCGGGGAAAACAGGATCACTCCACCCGGTCCCCACGCGCCGCCGCGGCCGAGCGGTACGTCACAAACTACCTGCGCCGAGCCTACGTCGAGATCGATCGTTTTGAGCTTGCTCTCGGCGAAGAATCCGAGGGAACGGCTGTCGGGCGACCAGAAGGGAAAAATCGCGCCCTCGGTGCCCGGCAGTGCATGCGCTTCCAGCGCATTCGTAGGACGCACCCAGAGCGCCGTCTTGCCGTCCGCGCTAGTGATCGTAAACGCGATGGATGCGCCATCGGGCGAAAGCACAGGCGGACCCGCAGAATCGCCTGTCAAATTGAACGTGGTCTTCTCCGGAGGATCAATGACAGCGCGGATAGAGCGCGCGGACTGAGCAGGATGGTAGAACAGCAGGACGGCAGCCGCAGTCAGAACAATCGCAGCCACCAAGGTTGTGGCCCAACCGACGCGCTCACGGCTGCGAGACGGAGCTGGCGTCACCGGCGCAGCCGCCGGAGACGATTTGTCGGCCGCTATCCACTGCAGCTCCAGCTTGATATCGTGCGCCGTCTGATAGCGCTCTTCGGGATTTTTCTGCAAGCAAGTCGTCACAACGTGTTCGAAGGCCGCCGGGGTTTGTGGCTTGACCGTGCTGATCGGCGGAGGATCACTCTCCAGAATGGAAGACGCCAGTGAGATTTGACTCTTCCCCGAAAACGGCCGCTTCCCCGCGACCATCTCATAGAGCACTGCGCCGAAGGCAAAAATGTCGCTGCGCGCGTCTGCTTCTTTGCCCTCGATCTGCTCCGGAGACATGTACTGAATCGTCCCGATGATGCTGCCTGCCGTGGTCAGTGGGCTCAACGGACTCGGCCCGCTTAACGTTGCGGCCGCGGTGAACGAAGGTGCCGATCCCGACCCTGTGGGTGCAGTTTGCAAACCCAGCGGTTTCGCCAGCCCGAAGTCCATGAGCTTCGCGCCGCTCTGGGTTAGCATGATGTTCCCCGGCTTCAAGTCGCGGTGCACGATGCCATTGCGATGCGCGACCGCCAGCGCTTCGGCTACGGCAATCCCAATCTTCAATACCTCGGCCGGCGGCATCGCGCCTTTGCGCAGCCTTTCGGCCAGAGTTTCACCTTCCAGAAACTCCATCACCAGATAATCGGTGCCATTCTGCGAGCCGATGTCATAGAGCTGGCAAATGTGCGGATGGTTCAACGAAGAAATCGCTCTGCCTTCGCGCTCCATGCGCTGCTTCAGTTCAGGAGATGAAGAAAGGTGCGAAGCCAGAACTTTGACCGCCACAGTGCGATCAAGGCGGGTGTCCCGGGAGCGATAAACCTCTCCCATGCCGCCTGCGCCCAGCAGAGACTGTATTTCGTAAGGACCGAGTTTCGTGCCAGAGGTAAGAGCCATTCGGGTCGCGCAATTATAGCCTGATAGCGCCCACGAGAATTACGGATTCGCAAAGCAGTCGGCTGTGAAGACACACTTACGCTGCAGAGCGCTTTTGGTAACTTCTCGTGGTGACTCTTTCCAATGATCCCCTGAATTAAGGCGGTACTCCCGTGCGGCCTTCCTTCCTTATTGTTGTAAATAAATAACTTACCGACGGGAACTCGGCACGCCTGGTCGGAGTCTATGTTGGTGAGGGTGTCGATGGATCGGCAAGCGATTTTTTTCGGTTCGCGATCAGGTGGAAGATCCTATAATCAAGAGATTCGCAGTTGTGGGGAGTGGGAACTTTGGCAGACCTGGCAAGCGCGATCGGAGCACGGGCGGAAGAAGCGGCGATAGTCGCTGATCTGAAGGCTGGCACAGAAGAAGCCTACGCCTGGCTGATTGGCGAGTTTCAGCGTCCGGTGTATGGGCTGGTCTATCGCATGGTGAGCGATCCGGCCGATGCCGCGGATGTTACGCAGGATGTCTTCCTGAAAGTGTTTCGCGGGATGAAGAGCTTTCATGGTGAGTCGAGCCTGAAGACTTGGATTTACCGCATCGCATTGCATGAGGCGGCAAACCGCAAGAGATGGTGGTTCCGGCACAAGGCGCAGGAGACTTCGATTGAGCCTGCCGAGTCGGATGGATTTGCGGGCGGCGACAGTTGGACGCAAAACGAAGCCATGCAGAACGCGTTGACCGACCGCTCGGACTCTCCATTCGACAACGTAGCGCACCGGGAAGTGCAGCAGCGTGTGGATGCCGAGTTGCGGCAACTGCCCGAGCCATACCGGACGACGCTGATTCTGCGGGACCTCGAAGATATGTCTTATGAGGAGATCGCAGAACTGCTGCAGATCTCGCTGGGAACGGTGAAATCGAGATTGACGCGCGGACGGCAAGCGCTGAAGCAACGTCTGGCGCCTTATGTCCGTGAGGTAAGCGTAGAACTGGGGCTGACCGCGCCGGAGGACGACGAACCGGCAAGTCTGCGGGCAGAGGTTCGTGGAGGGGGTAGAAGGGTCGAGGTGATGCCATGATGCATCTGGGCATGAAATCCGTTTCAGCGAGACGCACAACGATAAGGTGCGGGGAAGCAAAGGAATTGTTGTCGCCTTTTCTTGACGGAGCGGTCACCGGAACCGAGATGCAGGCCCTGCAGGAGCATCTGGACCGGTGCGCTGCCTGCATGCGGGAGTATCGCTTGCTACGCCAGACACAGCAACTGCTGATGAACATGGGGCGTCCGAAAGAGCCGGCAGACTTGGGATTGAAACTGCGTTTGGCGATTTCGCGGGAGGCCGCAGAGACCCGGCGTCCGCCATTTGAAGGCTTGCGGATGCGGGTGGAGAATGCGCTGAACGCATTCATGGTTCCGGCAACTGCAGGTCTCGCCTGCGCTCTGCTGATCTTTGGACTAGTCACGGCGATCCTGGCGATGCCGGGAGAGGTCCAGGCGAATACTCAGGATGTGCCTACGGTGTTGAATACCGGACCAGAATTGCAGCAGAGCGTTTTCGGCACGACTCTCAGCGCGATGAACACCGACTCGCTCGTCATCGAAGCCTACGTGGACAAGAACGGGCGGGTACAGGACTACAGGATCCTTTCCGATCCCGGGGAATCGCAGGAGTTGCTGCCCCAAGTGAAGCGGATGCTGATCTTTACCACGTTCCGTCCCGCGATGTCGATGGGACGGCCCATCTCGTCGCGGGCGGTGCTGTCGTTCTCCAGGATTAGCGTGCGAGGATAGAGGCATTTCCAGTTTTCATCGCCCGGTTTGTCTGCGATCAACCTGCAGGGTGGACTGGTTCGCCTCCGAATTTCTTGTCCAAAATTCAGCCCATTCAGCGCTACAATGACGTTGCCACATTTGACGTCAAAGCTTCCGGCAGCTTCTACCGGGGAGAAGAAAATATGAAGAATCGCATGCTCATGACGCTGATCATGTCTGCCGCACTTTCGCTTGCCGTGTTCGCGCAGCAGGGCAGTTCTAATTCGGGCGCGGTGCCGGCCGCAACCGGCCCGGGAGGAGGCCCCGAGCGTTCCTCGAACGCCGACTTCTGGGAAGGCGATGAGCCCAGCCTGGGATCGCTCATTTTGCATCCGTTTGCCAGCAAGGAGTACGTCCGGAGGCATGTGCAGCCAATTCGCGACCGAGTGAACGAACTCGACGAGATCACCGTGGCGAACACCAAAACCATCAGGGACGTGGATGCCCGCGCCCAGCAAGGCATTCAGTTGGCCTCCGCGAAGGCCAGCCTGGCCGATGAGCATGCGCAAGACGCCGCCAACAAGGCTCAACTGGCGCAGCAGACCTCGGCTGCGCTGAACGCGCGCCTCACCGCGGACGAGACCAGGATCGGAAGCCTCGATCAATACAAGTCCGGAGCGCAGACGGAGATTCGTTTCCGTCGCGGGCAGACCGTGTTGAGCAAGCCGGCGAAGGATGCGCTCGATGAGATGGTTGGCCAGTTGAAAAATCAACGCGGCTACATCATCGAAGTGCAGGGCTTCTCTTCCGGCCAGGGCCAGGCTGCAATCGCCGACTCGCGAAAGATGGCGGATTCGGTGGTGCGTTACCTGGTGTTGAACCACGAGATTCCGGCCTATCGCATTTACGTGCTCGGGATGGGCAACGCTCCTGTGGCGGCATTCCCGAAAGGTTCGCGCGTCGAAGTCAGCCTCTTGATGAACGATCTGGCGAAGTCGCAGTGAGTTCTCTCTCGAAATAAATTTTTTGGCGCGGCGGGATTCGTGTGCCTCGACGTGGGCACCGCCTCTTTTTTCGAGGGCTACCCCCCTCCCCCCCTTTTTGCATAATCTCTGTAATCACCATGTTACGGTGTTTTTCCCCGCAAAATCCGTCCCTCAAAGGACTTAGAGGTCAAAATCTAGACAGCAAAGGACTTAGAGGTGCGGCGGGAGGGCTTTTGCCAACCGTAGCCTCGACCATTGTCGCGCAAGTTTGGCGTGCGGCACAAGGACAGACGTCACATAGATTGGCTGTGGAAAACGGATCGGCCGCAAGACTATCGTTCGTAGTTTCGTAAGTTAGCTGTTTACATTAGCTATATACTGCAGCTATGATCTGTAAATGGAACGGTCATACGTAAAGCCGGAAGAAGTGCTCTCTCCCAAGAGCTTGGTGGGCGGCGTTGTCGAGGTCATTCACGATCCCGGGGCGGATGGGATGAGCGTGGCGAGAATCCTGTGGGATGGCGAGGAAGTGATTGCCACGCGCTGGAACGGAAATGCGAAGCAACCGTTGGGCAATCCAGTTTCGCGGGGACACGCCACCTGGTTTGTGGTCGACGGATATGCTGCGACCAGCGTCGAACAGGCCGCACGATTAGCGGCTGAGGCGTCGCCCAATGGCTTGGTCGCTCAGTATCGGGCGATGGCCGCGGACTCGGAACGCGAAGCGGAGGCGGAGGAGTGGACCGAGGGCTTAATTGGCGATGCATCCACGCAGGGGTGAAGTTTGGTGGGTTTCATTCGATCCGTCGCTGGGTGGCGAGATCCAAAAGACGCGCCCTGCGATAATTCTCAGCAATAACGCCGCGAATGTCGCCCTCAATCGCGTGATTGTCGTCCCCATCACAAGCCAGGTAGCAAAGGTCTATCCCGGGGAGGCGCTGGTAACGGTCAACGGCGAGCAGCGCAAGGCCATGGCCGACCAGATCATGACCGCTTCGAAGCAGCGATTGAAGAGCAAACTCGGAGACTTGTCGCGGACCGATATGACGGCGGTGGAGAATGCTGTGCTGATGCAGATGGGAATGCGGCGGTGAAGTGGTCGGGTGACTATCGCGCTTTGCGCAGCGCGGCGGCTCTTCTCTTTGCGAAGTGCGCTTCGACCTTTTTGTGCGGGACTGCGGGGCGGGGGTCGTTCAGTGCTTCCTGCACTTTGGCGCGGAACCAGGCGTCCTGCGCGGCGCCGTCGGCAGTGAGTGCGAACGGGAGTGCGCCCTCTTTGGCGGTGCGTGTCAACAAAATCCGCACTGCGTCCGAGACGGTGATTCCCATCTCCTGAAGCACCTCCGCCGCGCGCTCTTTCACGGCGGGATCGATGCGGGTTTGCACTAAGGCGTTTGCGGGCATGGTAGAAGCTCCCGCCTTATTGTACTTCAATTGAATTACATCGGCCTGTTGTTATTTGCTCTGTCATCCTGAGCGGAGTTGAAGGATCCCTGGCGATGGCGTCTCAAGGTGTTCTCCCCCCCGGCAGCTGGGAGCAGTGGGGGAAACTCCTTTTAGGGCTCTTGCCACTGCAGGCGGCATGGGGTCCCTTCGGCTCCGCTCAGGGCAGGCTCTTCGACTGCGCGCCTGCTTCGCATTCGCGAAGCAGTCGCTTCGCTCAGGATGGCAGGGGTGAGGCAGTTTCGGGCAAGCGGAGCAGCACTTCCTCGACGCTGCTGGAGCCGGAGGCTGCAGGCGGAATCCCGATTCTTGGAAGAGGGGAGCCTTTGGGTGGCGCAGCGCTTCCAGCGCTGCGATTCAGGCGGTCAAGCTGGACGGCTTCAGCCGCTGAGGTACCTCATCCATGGCAAATTCGGGGCGGGCCGAACTGTAGGGATAGTCGGCGAGTCTCGTGGCCAGTCCCTGCTTTATCGGATTTTGGCGAATATATTGTTTGAAGTTGTAATAGTCTTCAGCTCCACGAACCCGCCGGTCATAAAAGCTTTTCTCCCAGATTTCGCCAGCAAATTCCAGCTCCTTCTTCGCTCGGTAAGAAAATCCTCCTTTGATCAGTTGCAGGGACCGTTCGAGGCTGAGCGTGGGCGAAATCAGCACATGAAAGTGATCGGGCATCAGCACAAATTCATGCAGCAGATAGTTCTTCTTGTCCCGGTAATGGGTCAGGGTTTCCAGGAACAATCGCGCCATCGGTTCTTTGCTAAATAGTGGTCTTCGCTGGAAGGTGGAAGCAGTGATGAAGTAAACGCTATATCCGGTATTGCCTCTGGGCGGTGCAGCCATACGTACCTCGGCGGCTAAAGCCGATCTCTTCTTGCCACCTTATCGCAGCGCTGGAAGCGCTGCGCCACCCAAAAGCACTTTTTCGCAGAGTTCAGTTCCGATTTGAAACAGCGCCACTCGGCCCAGTTCTTCTTCCTTTCTTCTTCCTAGGTTTCGATCAGGCGGAGCCGCACTTCCTCGGCGCTGGTGGAGTCGGTGGCCTGGAGTTGCTTTCGGATTCTGGCCTCCAGGGATGCGTCGCGGATTTCGATGGTCATGGTTTGGCTCCTTGGGTTTGAGGGTACGGGAAAGAGAGTGGTGAATCAACAAAAGCCCCAGAGGGATGGGACCGTGGAATCCCACGCTTCGCAAGGTGTGCGAAGCCATGGGCCGGGACCACAATTGTCAACAGACGCGAAGCTTGGTGCGCGCGCTTCGTGCAGGCCCCTCGGTTAAGATTGGGAAGGAAATGCCTGGAGTATGGAGGGAACATGAACTCTCAGCAGGTTCGGCGGGCAATCTTAGACAAGATGTTGGCGGGAGGGATCGACCGGAACAATCCAGAGAATGCATTCGTCGTTGCTAATTTCACTAGACAGCGCCGTCAGGGGCCACTTGTAAATGCATTCGCTGACCAGATGAAGGCAGAAAGTTATGCTCTGGAGATATTCACGGGACACACTGACGTCTACGTGATGAGCATGAACCCGCAGTACGGCCTGTGGAAGGTCGTGGACGGAAAGCTTGCGTTCGTCGAAGAGGATGCAGTTACTGGCGCCGCCTAGCCTGATTCACTGATGGGTGACATCGCTCACCGGGATCGAGAACTTCGGCAGGCCGGGTATGCGCACTTCTATTGATAGTTCTGCGTTATTTTTCGGCTTTCCAAAATACACCATTCTGCCGCCGGTTTCTTTGCCAGGAAACAGCGTGGTCCGCCGCAGAGACGAATCGGAGAGCGTGCTCGCAAGCTCCATTCCGGGTCTTGCGGTCGTGGCGGCAGCCTGCGACGCGGCGGCGGCAGCCTGACCCGGCTGCGGGTAGATAGCCACGGTGCTGGTGCCCTGCGGCCCGGTTATGACGGCCTTTTGCGGTGTGTTCGCCGACATCGAAGCCCCGAAGGCTGCAAGGGATGCTGCGATGGTCGAGCGTCGCTCGATAGAGTGGGCAACCCGATCTGGGTCAAGCGCGGGGTTAAGCTTGTCTTCCTTCTTGTCCTTCCAAACTAAAGACCATTGCGGCCAGTCAACCTCAACATTACTCTGCGAGGCGTTGATAATGCCAACCATGTAGCTGAGCGGCTTCTCCAGCGCTGGCTTGGTCGCTAGAAACACAATCACTCCCAGGCATGTCTGGCCCTTCATCTGCCACCCATTTGCCCACACTTCCGGTAGGTCGCTGCAGTAGTAAGGTTTGAGGAGTGAGTCAGCGGCTTCATTCTCGCCGCGGGCCTGCAGCGCAGCTATCTTGGCCGCAAACACAAAGGTTATGTCCTTGTTCTTTGCGTCCGCGCAGAAGTCGTGGATTGCCGAGCTCAGATTTTTGCCGGCCGGAAGTTCAAACTGATGAGTGTCAAGCCCTGCCAGGAGGTCCCTCCATGCGGGAATCCTGTCTGGCAGTCCTGCCTTTCTTAGGAGCATCCAGAACATACGCTGACCGTCCCTGTAGCCATCGACAAATGAAGTTCTCGGATGTTCGCGGTACTGTGAGCATCCGAAACCGACGAACAATGCGTTTCTCCCTTCCTGCCCGATCCTATCGGCCCAAACATCCTCTTGGTTGAGCACGGTGACTACGGCTTCCGCCACGTCCTTATGCGCGTGGTCGGGGCTGCCGCAAAAAGCGTCTATCGCACTCACGAAGTTGGCCAATGGCATGGCGGGGCGAGGAAGAAACGAGGTGCTCCACGTCGGAGGCAGTTCGTTGTCGGGGTCTTCGCTTGGTTCCAAGCGCAACCTGTAGCCATATCCGGAGTGCACGGCCCTGTAGCTATCCTCGAAGGCGGAGAGGTAACCGTATTGCAAGCCGCGCAAGTAGGGCAGTTTAGCGGTCTCCACAACTTGGGCCGGGTCATTCGTCGCGAGGCCATTGCTTTGCCCCGCACTGAGCCACCTATCCAGGTCTTCGGGGGTGTCGATTCTCGTCGAGAGCTTTGCCCAATCGCCGCACGAGAGAAGCTGCTCGCCATTATTCATCGGTTGCGGATTCTGCGAGAGGAGGGACGGCGTTAGGCAGCACAGAAGCAGCGCGATTAGCGACAGGGAGATATAGTGTTTCACATTACCCTCACCCCGTATCGGGAGACGCCGAGAGTATAGCGCAGAATCGCTCGTGCGGCCCTCTCGCAGTCACCCTCTTCTCCGAGGTTAGCTGGGGCCAGTGTGAGAGCGACGCGGCTCACGTTGAGCGCCGGAAGCAAGAGCAAGCCGAGCGTTGCTCGGCATGGACGGCCGAGGGCGGCCGTCCCCACACGATCCCTCCCATTGTCCGCAACTTCCTTCCTGCCAATAGCATCTAAACCTTGACAACATCCCACTCAGGTCTTAGCATGGGAGCGTTGGCAATCATAAGCGCATTGATTATAAAGCACTTATTTTGATTCAAAGGTAAGGTAGAGGAGACGATTATGGCCAAGATTATTGGAATTGACCTTGGGACGACCAATTCTTGCGTGGCGGTGATGGAGGGCGGCGAGCCCAAAGTCATCCCTAATGAAGAAGGAGGGCGGACTACGCCTTCCGTGGTTGGTTTTACCAAGACTGGGGAGCGGTTGGTGGGGCAGGTTGCGAAGCGGCAGGCGATCACCAATCCGGAGAACACGATTTATTCGATCAAGCGCTTCATGGGGCGGCGCTATGACGAGGTGCAGGAAGAGATCAAGATGGTCCCATATAAGGTGGTGAAGTCGGGCGACCATGTGGCAGTGCTGGCGCAGGGCAAGGAGTACACGCCTCCGCAGGTTTCAGCGCTGATTCTGCAGAAGCTGAAGAAGGCGGCGGAAGACTACCTGGGCGAAAAAGTTAGCGAGGCGGTGATTACTGTTCCCGCTTACTTTAACGACGCGCAGCGGCAGGCCACGAAAGATGCCGGGCAGATTGCCGGGCTTGAGGTGAAGCGCATTATCAATGAGCCTACGGCGGCGGCGCTGGCATATGGGCTCGACAAGACTAAAGACGAGATGATCGCCGTGTATGACTTTGGCGGCGGCACTTTCGACATTTCGATTCTGGAAGTGGGCGAGGGCGTGATTGAGGTAAAGGCCACCAACGGCGACACGCACCTGGGCGGCGACAACCTGGATCAGCGGATCGTCGACTGGCTGATCGATGAGTTCAAGAAGGATGAAGGGCTCGATCTGCGAGGCAAGGGCAACGAGATGGCTTTGCAGCGGCTGCGCGACGCGGCCGAGCGGGCGAAGATTGAGCTTTCTACGACGATGGAGACCGAGATCAACCTGCCGTTCATCACGGCGGACGCGAACGGTCCGAAGCATCTGGTGAAGAAGCTGACGCGGGCCAAGCTGGAGTCGATGGTGGAAGACATCATCCAGAAATCGGTGGGTCCGTGCAAGCAGTGCATGAAGGATGCGGGCGTGGATGCCAGCAAGATCCAGGAAGTGGTGCTGGTCGGCGGGCAGACTCGTATGCCGCGGATTCAGGCGCTGGTGAAGGAGCTGTTTGGGCGCGAAGGCCACAAGGGAGTGAACCCTGACGAAGTCGTAGCGATTGGCGCGGCGATTCAGGGTGGCGTGCTCGGCGGCGAGGTGAAAGACCTGCTGCTGCTGGACGTGACTCCGCTGTCTCTGTCGATCGAGACTTTGGGCGGCGTGGCTACGCCGATGATTCCGCGGAACACGACGATTCCTACTAAGAAGACGGAAACGTTCTCGACCGCGGCGGATAATCAGACCTCGGTTGAGGTGCACGTGCTGCAGGGTGAGCGTCCCATGGCGGCGCAGAACCGGACTCTGGGCAAGTTCCATTTGACCGGGATTCCGACCGCTCCGCGAGGCGTGCCGCAGATTGAAGTCACTTTCGACATTGATGCCAACGGCATCCTGAACGTGACCGCGAAAGACACGGCCACGGGCAAGGATCAGAAGATTACGATTACGTCGTCTTCGGGATTGTCGAAGGAAGAGGTCGAGCGCATGGCCAAGGAAGCCGACGCGCATGCGGCTGAAGATAAGTCGCAGCGCGAGGCTATCGAGGCCAAGAACCAGCTCGACACCATGGTGTACAACGTCGAGAAGATGCTGCGCGAGAACGGGGATAAGATCTCCGGCTCGGAGCGTGGCGACGTGGAGAACGCTGTGGCCGACGCCAAGAAGGCGCTGGAGTCGAACGACAAGGCGCAGATGGATAAGGCTCGCGAGAACCTGACCAAGGCTTCGCACAAGCTGGCCGAGGAGATGTATAAGGCGGCGCAGGCGAAGGGTGGGCCGGCGGCGGGTGGGCCGAGTGCCGGTCCGACGGACGGGGCTGGAGCGGGCGCGAACGGTGGTGGTCAGAAGAAAGACGAAGGCGTGATCGACGCTGAGTACGTGGATGTAGAAGACAAGAAGTGACGGCGCTTTGCGGGCGTGAGCGAAGCGGGAGCCCGCAGCCGTCATCCCGAGCGGAGCGAGGGACCTAGAAAGAAATTGGCCACGGATTCGCACGGATCGACACGGATTAAGATCAATCTGTGAAAATCCGCGTGATCCGTGGCTTAAGTTTTTGTCCCGACTATGGCAACGACTGCTAAGAAAGATTATTACGAGATTCTCGGCGTGAAGAAGTCTGCCTCCGCAGAGGAGATTCGGAAAGCATTCCGCAAGCTGGCGCGCAAGTACCATCCTGACGTTAATCCTGGGGACAAGTCGGCGGAGGAGAAGTTCAAGACACTCTCCGAGGCCAACGACGTTCTCAGCGATCCCAAAAAGCGGAAGATTTACGATCAGGTCGGCTTCTACTCCGACAATATTGATGCGGCTACGGCCGAGGCCTATGCCAAAGCGGGCGGCGAAGCGGGCAGTTCGGGGGGGGGGATTTTCTGGCGGCGCGGGACGGGCGGGCGGCCAGGGCGTTCCCTTTGACTTCAGCGGGTTTGATTTTTCGGATCTGGCCGATGGCGCGTCGAAGCCGGCGCAGCGGCGGCGGGGGTGGATTCAAGGATATCTTCTCGGGAATCTTCGGCGGCGGACGTGGAGCTGCCGCGCCTGAGACTGGGCCCGAACCGGGCAGCGACCTGGAGTATCAAGTCAACGTGCCGTTCTGGACGGCGATCCGCGGCGGCGTGATGCGGCTCAACATTACGCGGCAGGACGTGTGCTCGAATTGCCACGGGAAGGGTTATATCGAAGCGCCGGGAAAGTGTCCGGAGTGCGACGGAACTGGGCAGGTTACGCAGACTGGCGGGCGCATGAAGTTCAACGTGCCCTGCCCGCACTGCGAGGGGACGGGCAAAAATATTTCCACCTGCCCGGTCTGCCACGGCGAGGGAACGGTCAGCCGGACCGAGCCTCTGGAAGTGCGCATCAAGGCCGGGACGCGCGATGGACAGCGCATCCGGCTAGCGGGCAAAGGTAACGCCGGAACTCACGGTGGCCCAGCGGGCGATCTTTATGTCATCATCCGGACCGGGGAGCATCCCATCTTCCGGCGCGACGGCGACGACATCTACCTTACGGTGCCGGTCGCCGCTACCGAGGCAGCGCTGGGCGCCAAGATTGAAGTACCGACCATCGACGGGCGGGCGCTGCTGAAAATTCCTCCGGGGACGCAGTCGGGACAGAAACTTCGGCTGCGCGAGAAGGGCGTGCCCTCGGCTACCAAGGATGGCGTGCGCGGGGATGAGATCGTCGAGATCACGGTGACCGTGCCTATGCCTCGGGACGAGCGGACGAAGGAACTGCTGCGGGAGTTGGCTAAGCTTAACCCGGAAGATCCAAGGGAAGAATTGTGGAAGAAAGTCTAGGATCAGCCGATGGTTGGAAAAATCCGATATTTAGTAAACGGCCTTGCCGCTGTCGGACTCTTGTCCATCCTAGCGGTCGGCACCTATCTCGCGGTTGACTCGTTTTTCAGTGGATGGGGAGTCAAAACGGTATTCAAGACAGCGACCTCATCGGATTCCAAAGCCAAAGCTGCTGTGTACCAAGTTAACGTTGGGGCCGCAGGTGCGACGCGAACCTATGTGGCCCTTTCCAACCCTCAAGTCGACGGATCAAGGAAGGGCGACGTTGTTCTCACCCTTGTGGATCTTCAGGAAAACGCAAGGCAGATTGATGTCGTCTGGCAGGCAAACCGTCTACTAGTCATTACGTATCCAGTGGGAGATCGGATTGAGTTCGCAGTCTCTAAGACCCGCGGAATTACGATCGAGTTGGCGGCTCATTAGTCCGAACCCAACGATTTCATTTCGGGACTCGTCCAAAATTCTTAACACAGAGGATACTGGGGATCACAGGGTAGACCTTACTTTTCGTGCTATGTAAATTGCATGGCTGCCTCTGTCTCCTCTTACCCTCCTCTTCGGGTCAATCGGGTTTCTGGGGCAATCATCTCTTCTGCAATGCACGTTCATTCTGTGCTCGGGCCGGGGCTGCTGGAAAGCTGCTATCAGGGTTGTCTCGCTCATGAAATTAGAAAGCGCGGGTTCTCGGTGGCCAGCCAGGTCGGGCTACCGGTGGTTTTCGACGGAGAGAAGATTGAACTCGGATACAGGATAGACCTGGTCGTCGAAAACTTAGTCATCGTGGAAGTGAAGAGCGTTGATGCAATTCATCCGGTCCACCAAGCGCAGTTGTTGTCGTACATGCGGCTGAGTGGAATCGGAGTCGGGCTGCTGATTAATTTCTACGTGATCCACCTGAGAGACGGGATCAAGCGCATGGTCGATGGCAAGAACTGGGAGAAATAGCTCTACCCTGTGTTCCTCGGTGTCCTCTGTGTTGAAGATTCTGGGACCGGCAAAACCTTTAACAGAGGGGACACAGCGGTTCACAGGGTAACGCTTGCTCGTTACCTCCGTCCCTGACCTCCCTGACAAAACTTTTCGAAAAAATTATCACATTTTTCTTGCATCTGTGGAAAATTCCCGTAATCTCACACTTGCGAACTAACTCCAGCGGAATTTCTGGAATCTAACCAAACCAGAAAGCTCGAGCACGCTTTCGAAAGAACGGCCAGCCCGCTGCGGAGTAGCTGAGAGTGAGTCGCTTGAGGAGGAAGCCATAGAAATTGGCAACAGCTAGCGCCCCGCGTCAACAACTCGCAAATCCCCAGCCTCTCGCCGCCGTACCCAACCGGAACCCGATCGTCCCCAAGAAGTTCGTTCGCCTCACGCTGTGGCCTCTGGTCGCCGCCACCTTCTTTATGGTGTCGGGCGGAACCTATGGCACAGAAGAAATCGTGCACGGCGCCGGCTACGGACGCGCGATTCTGATTCTGCTGCTCACGCCGCTGCTCTGGAGCCTGCCTACGGCTTTCATGATCGGCGAGCTTTCGAGCGCGCTGCCCTACGAAGGCGGCTACTACGCCTGGGTGCGCCGCGCCATGGGCAATTTCTGGGGATTTCAGGAAGCCTGGCTCTCGCTGGTCGCGTCGATTTTCGATATGGCGATTTATCCCACGCTGTTCGTGGCCTACCTGACGCGCATGTTTCCGTGGTTCCAGGTGAACAATCGCGGATGGTGGGTTGCGCTGGCGGTGGTGTTGCCTGCGCGGTCTTGAATATTGCCGGCGTGAAAGTGGTTTCGCTGACTTCGCTGTGGCTGTTCTTCGCGCTGTCGGCGCCGTTTGTCGCGATTGTGGTATTGGCTCCGTTCAAGATGGGTGCGCTGGCCAACGCCGTGACCAAGCCAACCACTTCGAGCGTTGACATTCTCGGCGGGCTGCTGATCTGCATGTGGAACTACATGGGCTGGGACAACGCCTCGACCATCGCGACCGAAGTTGAGAAGCCGCAGCGGACCTATCCCCGCGCGATGCTGGTTGCAGTGGCAATCGTGGCCTTGAGCTACGTGCTTCCCTTCGCCGCCATGTGGATGACCGGGCTGACTTCCGACCGCTTGGGAGACTGGCTCCTGGGCCGACATCGCGGGCTTGCTGGGCGGACCGCTGCTGCGCATCGGCGTAGTGCTCGGAGGCATGATCAGCGCTTTTGGCATGTTCAACGCGCTGGTGATGAGCTATTCGCGCCTGCCGTTGGCCATGGCGCAGGATGGCATGTTGCCCGGCGTTTTCGCCAAGCTGCAGAAGAAGTCGCGCGCGCCCTGGGTTGCGATTATCGCGCTGGCCATGGCTGGGCCATGTGCCTGGGCCTGGGCTTTGCCCGCCTGGTGACGCTCGACATTCTTCTCTACGGCTTCAGCCTGCTGCTGGAGTTTATGGCGCTGATTGTTTTGCGCTTCCGCGAGCCGGATCTTGCCGCGTCCCTTCCGTGTTCCCGGCGGATTGTTTGGAGCGATCGCGATCGGCATCCCGCCCATGCTGCTGCTTGGCTTTCTCCATCTATCCGCAGCGAGCATGAGCAGGTGTGGAACATGAGTTCGTTCGCCTTCGGCATGATCCTGATCGCGGCGGGCTTGTGGCCTACGTCGTCAACCATGCTGCTGAAGCCGCAAGGATGGGCGGCCCAGGCACAGCCCAAGCCGAACCCGCAGCCTAAGCAAATCTCGGCCACGGATTTGCACGGATTCACACGGATATGGCTTTCTTGATCCGTGGGAATCTGTGATGATCCGTGGCCGACTTGTTTTTGATGTAAATTGGTGACGGCGAAGTGTACCGATTCAGAGATGACCAAGCGTAAATCCAAAGGCGCATACATGATCTCGGCCGTGGCCGAGATGTATGGCATCCATCCTCAGACGCTGCGCCTTTATGAGCGCGAGGGACTGCTCAAGCCGTCGCGCACCGAGGGCAACACTCGCCTTTACACCGACGAAGACTTGCAGCGGCTGGAGTTCATCCTGTCGCTGGCACGCGACCTGGGCGTGAACATCAGCGGCATGGCGATCATCCTGCAAATGCGGGAGCGCATGGAAGAGATGCAGCGCCAGATTCAGGAGTTCGTGCAGTATATCCAGCAGGAAGTACTTACCCGCGCCAACGCGGCGCCTGATCCGTCAAAAGGCGCGATCGTGCCGGTAAGAAGGCCGATGGTGGTGCCGACGGTGCAGCCGGGGAAAAAACGGTAGGGTCCTGCCGCTATTTTGACCCTGTCATCCTGAGCGAAGTGGTTGGTTCGCAAAGCGAAGCAGCTACGCAGTCGAAGGATCCCTAGCCCTCATGCGTTGCGTTGAGCCCCGATAAGAATTCTCTCCGCGACGCCCGCGGTTAGGTCTCAACCTTCGTTGTAAGAACTCCTCGAAAGGCCGTTGCCAGATTGAGATGCAAGGGAGGCTTCGACTCCGCGGGATGGTTCGCTTCGCGAACCATCCCACTCCGCTCAGCATGAAAGCCTGCACCCCACCCGCGAGTATTATGGAATCGCACTCTCATGCTTCCCTTTAAGCTGATCTACAGCGACGGCTACTACCTGCCCATCGGCGAACATGTGTTCCCCGCCGAAAAATACCGGCGCATCCGCGACCGACTGCTGGCGGAGGGCGTTGCCGAGGCGAGCGACTTTCTCGAACCTGAGCCCGCCACTGATGAGGACATTCTGCTGGTGCACAAGCCCGAGTATGTGTTCAAGCTGGTTACCGGCACGCTCAGCCCGCGGAGGAGATGGAGATGGAAATCCCCTACTCGCGCGATCTGGTGGAGTCGTTCTGGCTGGCCGCCGGGGGATCGATTCTGGCGGCGCGGCAGGCTTTGGCCGACGGCGTCGGCATCAGCATTGGCGGCGGATTTCATCATGCCTTCCCCGACCACGGCGAGGGTTTCTGCATGATTCACGATGTGGCCGTCGCCATCCGGCGGCTGCAGCGTGACGATAAAATTCGCACCGCCATGACGGTGGATTGCGATGTCCACCAGGGCAACGGCACGGCGACGATCTTTGCCGGGACGCAAGCCGAAAGCGAGCCGTTGCCCTCGGCGGGGCTTCGGGGACGCGGAGTTCATCTCCCGCGAGTTCCGGACTTCGAGGCAGAATGCACGGGGCGCGCGCGAGAGATGTGTTCACTATCTCGCTGCATCAGCACAACAACTATCCGCTGTGGAAGCCACCGTCTTCCATTGACGTGGACCTGCCCGATGGTATCGAAGATGACGACTACCTGGCGTGGCTCGATAATGCGCTCAGCTCAGGGCTGCGGCATTTCGAGCCTGATCTGCTGTGCTATCTCGCCGGCGCCGACCCTTACCGCGAAGACCAACTGGGCGGACTTTCGCTGACCATCGAGGGATTGAAGAAGCGAGACGAACTTGTGTTTCGCGTGGCCCGCGCCCGCAATATTCCTGTGATGGTAACCTACGCGGGCGGATACGCGCAGAAGGTGGAAGATACCGTGACCATCCACTGCAACACTGTGATCGCGGCCAAGGAAGTGTTCGGCGTAACGAAGTAGGCGCGTGGAAAGTTATACTCGATAGAATGAACGTCAGCCCTGCCGACCTCTCGCACAGCGAAATTTACAGCATGGTGCTCAATTCCGTAGCGCCGCGTCCAATTGCCTGGGTGTCTACGAAGAGCGTATCGGGAAAGCCCAACCTCGCTCCCTTCTCTTTTTTTAATGCGGTTTGCGTCGATCCTCCATTGCTGGCGTTTGCGCCCGGACTGCGGCGACCCAAACAGGCGGAGGCTGGCCGTGGCGAAGCTAAGGACACGCTGCGAAATATTCGCGACACCGGTGAATTTGTGGTCAATATCGTCACTTACGAACTGGCCGAGGCGATGAATCTCACCAGTGGCGAATATGACGCATCCGTCAACGAATTCGAGGTGGCGAAGGTTACTCCGCAGGGGTCAAGGATCGTGCGTCCGCCCCGGGTCGCTGAATCTCCGGTGAGCTTTGAGTGCAAGCTCCATCAGATTCTCGACTTCTCGACTGCGCCCACCGGTAGCAGCCTTGTGATCGGCCAGATCGTCTCGATTCACATCAACGATGCGCATCTGAAGGATGGCAAGCTGGACCGGAATTCACTGGACCTGATCGGACGCATGGGCGGCATGCAATATACCCGGACTACGCAACGATTCGAGATGGTGAGGCCGAAGGTCGAGTAGCCGCGGCCCGCTAACGGCACTGTTCCTGCTGCGCGCTGCTAGAATATCTACAAATTCTTATGTTCGAGAATCTTCAGGAAAAACTGCAGCGCGCGTTTAAGTCCCTTCGCGGCCAGGCCCGCCTTAGCGAGGAAAACATCGCCGAAGCGCTGCGCGAAATCCGCCTGGCGCTGCTTGAGGCCGACGTCAACTTCAAAGTGGTCAAAGAGCTGATTGACCGCATCCAGGCCAAAGCCGTGGGTCAGGAAGTTCTGACCGCGCTTTCTCCCGGCGAGCAGGTCATCAAGATCGTGCGCGACGAACTGGTCGAAACCCTGGGCAAAGACACGGCGCGCATGAAGTTCGCATCGCAGCCACCCACGGTTGTGCTAATGGCCGGACTGCAGGGTTCCGGCAAGACCACCACATCGGGCAAGCTGGCAAACTGGTTCAAGACGGGCGGGCATCGTCCCTTGCTGGTTTCGGTGGACGTGTACCGTCCGGCGGCGCGCGAGCAATTGAAAATTGTGGCGCAGGCCGTCAAGGCGCAGATTTACGAAGGCGAAGTGGGCGAGGCAAACACGGCCACGGTCGAGCGCTTGGTGAAAGAAGCGCGGCGCGAGGCCATCGTTTCTGGCTGCGACGTGCTGATCGTCGACACCGCCGGCCGTCTGCACATTGACGACCAACTTATGGACGAGATGCAGTCGCTGAAGAAGCTGCTGAATCCTTCCGAGATTCTGTTCGTTGCCGACGCTATGACCGGCCAGGACGCGGTGCGCTCCGCCGACGAATTCCATAAGAAGCTTTCGCTCACCGGCGTGATCCTCACCAAGATGGATGGCGATGCCCGCGGCGGCGCGGCGCTTTCCATCCGGCAGGTGACGGGGCAGCCTATCAAGTTCATCGGCGTGGGCGAAAAATACGATGCGCTGGAGCCGTTTCATCCCGACCGCATCGTGTCGCGCATTCTCGGCATGGGCGACATTCTTTCGCTGATCGAGCGCGCCGAATCGCAGATCGACAAGAAAAAAGCGCAGGAGATGGCCAGCAAGGCCCTCAGCGGCGACGGCTTCTCGCTGGAAGATTTTCGCGACCAGTTGCGGCAAGTGAAGAAGATGGGCTCGATCAAGAGCCTGATCGGCATGATGCCTAGCATCGGACCGTTTTCCGGCCTGCAGAAGGCCGCCGACAACGTGGACGAAAAACAGATCAACCGCGTCGAGGCCATCATCAACTCGATGACCACGCACGAACGCAATCATCATGAAGTGATCAACGGCAGCCGCCGCAAACGCATCTCCCGCGGCTCCGGCACCAGGTGCAGGAAGTGAACAACCTGCTCCGCCAGTACGCGCAGATGAAAAAGATGTTCAAGCAAATGGGCAAGCCCAGCTTCGCGCGCAGGATGGCGGGGATGAAGTTGCCGGGAATGTAGAAGCAGTGGCCAGCGGCTAGTTATCAGTTGCCAGTAAACCGGTAGCTTTGATTCTGGTCACTGGCCACCGATTCTTATGAAATGGCGATCACTCGAAGAAGCCAGATCCGGAGACCGATATTCGCCCGCTGCGGGAAATCTTTGCCGAGCGCAAGGAACTGATCGCGAAGTATGTTCCGGCGGAGACGCAGTTGATTCATGCGCGGGCCGTCGCGGAGCTGAAGGAGAAATGTTTAGCCGCGACATGTCCTGCCTGTCGGCGCGAAGGTTCCCGATTTCCAGCTGCAAGATCACGACGGCAAGACTGTCTCTTCCTCCGACCTGCTCGCCAAAGGACGCCTCGTGCTCTGTTTCATCCGCGGCCGCTGGTGCCCGTTCTGCGTTGCTCAGATGGAAGCGATGGACCTCGTCCTGCCAGAGATCCAGCAGGCGGGCGCAACTCTGGCCGCCATCTCTCCGCAGACGGTGAAGCAATCGTTCTTCATGCGCGATCAGCACAAGCTGCGCTTTCCGCTGCTCTCTGATGCCGGAAACAATGTTGCCCGGCAGTTCGGCTTCACTTACCGCATCTCCTGATGAACAGCGGCTGTCTATCAACGCGCCTTCGTCAATCTGCCCTTCGTGAATGGCGACGACAGTTGGGAGCTGCCGATTCCTGCGACGTACATCATCGACCGCGACGGCACCGTGCTCTACGCTTCCGCGAATGAGGATTACACGGAGCGTCCTGAGCCAGAGGACATCGTGCGCATCCTGGCCAATACATCGGACGCTTGAAGCACGCGGGCGGGGGCGCCCGCGCCATACCTCAGCTTTCGGTACACTGAATACTTCATGAACTATATCTACGGCATCAACGCGGTCACCGAGGCGCTCAAGGCCCGCGGACGCGCTTTCCAATGGGTCGGCATGGCGAAGGAGCGGAACGACATCCGCCTGCAACGCATGATCGAAGAATGCCGCAAGCTAGGCGTGCCCGTGCGCTTTTTGACCCGCATGGAACTTGACCGCATGGCCGGCAATGCAGCGCATCAGGGCGTAGTGGCCGTCACCTCGGCCAAGCAATACAGCGACCTCGATGACGTGGTGGGCGCCAAGCGCGGACGATATTCGTTCGTCATCGTGCTCGATGGGGTGGAAGATCCGCACAATCTGGGCGCGCTCCTGCGCACTGCTGACGCTGCGGGCGCCGACGGCGTGGTCATTCCAGAACGCCGCGCCGCTCCAGTTACCGGAACTGTGACGAAAGCCTCGGCCGGAGCCAGCGAACATTTGCCGATTGCGAAGGTGACGAACATCGCCCGCACTGTGGAAGAATTGAAAGAGCGCAACATCTGGACGGTGGGCCTCGACGAGCGCGGTCCGCAGACTTACGACGCCTTGGATTACAACATGGATTGCGCACTGGTTCTGGGCGCAGAGGGTAAAGGCCTGCACGACCTGGTGAAGAAGAAATGCGACTTCCTGGTCTCGATTCCGATGCTGGGCAAAGTGCCATCGCTGAACGTGTCGGTCGCAGGAGCGGTCGTGATGTATGAAATCGTGCGGCAGAGGCGCGCGCAGAACCTCTCGCAAAAAGAGGCGTATTCAGGTGCGAAATGAAGTTGCGGGGCCCGGGCTTATGGTTCTTGTGTATTCTCTGCGCCGTTTCGGCCAACGCCTTGTCTCTCGACCGCGAAGCGTTCACTTTCACCAAATACGATCTGGATGTTCGCGTTGAACCTGCCATACAGCGGTTGGGCGTTCGAGGCACAATCACGCTGAGAAATGATTCGCAGACGCCGCAGAAGATCGCGATACTGCAGATTTCTTCTTCGCTGAGCTGGCGCTCGATCAAGGCCGGAGGCAAACAGTTGCAGTTTGTCTCGCAACCCTACAGCTCTGACATCGATCATACCGGAACGCTTTCCGAAGCCATCGTCACTCTGCCGGAGGCAGTCGCGCCGAAGAGCACCGTCGATCTGGAGATTGCCTACGAAGGCGTCGTCGTGCTCGACGCGACGCGGCTCACCCAGATCGGGCGCACCGGAATCCACCGCCAACAGCACCGACTGGGACCAGATCAGTGCGAAATTCACCGCGCGTACGTGGAGCCGGATTCGTCGCTTGGTATCCGGTGGCCACCGACGCAGCCGAGCCTTTCGGAAGGCAAGAATCTGTTCGAGGTTTTGGGCAGGTGGAAAGCGCGAGAGGCCGCTTCGAAAATGCACCTGACACGTCAACGTATCCAGAGACGACGGCGAACGTCCGCCAGAACTCGTGGTCAACGAGGCATCGTGTGCCTGTGATGTATGAAGCGATGGGACGTGCGCAGATGTACAGCGCAGATTGCACATACCAGCCGCTGGGGCTGGCTGTGCCAACTTTTGCGATGGCAATTATGAAATGGTGGACCGGACGGCCATCGAGGTTCACTACCTGAGCGGCCATAACGTGCTCAGCGACTAACTACGCCGACGCTGCGGACAAAGTTGTCCCGTTATCACCGAGTGGTTCGGAGGGCCGCGATATAAAGCGCAAACCGCCGATCTTGCCGATCCAAATGCGCCCCTTTCGAAAGCGGCTCTCTCTTGCTGACGCCGCTGACCTGCACCGATCCCAAACTGGCAGGGCTGGCGGCTGCTCATCAGTTGACCCATGCGAGCTTTTTTTTCGCCACGGCCGTGGATCAACGAGGGCCTCGCCCACTTCGCCCAGGCACTCTATCTGGAACATCAGAGTGGACGCCAGTCCGCGCTTGACTATATGGAATCCCACCGCTCCGCTCTGAATGCGGCTGAGAAACAGAAGCCGGAGACCGCGCCCAGGTCGGAAGATGAGGTGAGCCGCTCGTCGATTAACAGATCGCTGATCACCACGTACGACGAAGAACTTTACCGCAGCAAAGCGATGTGCGTGTGGTGGATGCTGCGTGACCTGGTCGGCGAGCCCGCGCTGAAGAAGTCTCTCGCGGCATATCGTGCAGAGGAAGACAAGGAACCCTCCTACATGCAGCGCCTGATTCAGGCGCAGACGCAGCGCGATCTGGAGTGGTTCTTCGACGACTGGGTTTATCGCGACCGCGGCCTGCCTGATTTCAAAGTGGCGTCGGCATTCACGCGAAAGTTGTTGCCCGAGGGTTACCTGTTGACGATCACAGTGGACAACCCGGGTGGCGCGGGAGCGGAGATTCCGCTCACAGTGAAGTTTGCCGGCGGAGAAGTTACGAAGCGGCTGCTTGGTGCGCGGCAGAAGCAATGGCGTGATTCGCGTTGAGATTCCGCAAGCGCCGGAAGAGATCGTGGTCAATGACGGAAGCGTTCCTGAGAGCGATAAGACGAATAATGTGTTTAAGGTCGAGCCAGATGCTGAGAAGTGAGGCTAACCATCGCCGCCAGTTTTGCCGCGGCCGCACCGGAGTCGATCGACTGCGCAGCGACTGGAATTCCATCGGCCAAGATGATCGACGCGTCCAGCCGCCACCAGGGTGGCCGCGGCGTTCAGCAAGACCACATCGCGGCGTGGAGATTTCTTTCCGCTCAAGAACCTCGCGAACAATGGCCGCATTTTCCGCCGCATCTCCGCCTGAAATATCTTCCAGTGCAGCCCGCTTCATGCCGAACTCTTCCGGATCGACTTCGTAAGTCCGCACCGTTCCGTCGCGAGCCTCGGCCACGCGCGTCGGTCCCGTGATGGTGATCTCGTCGAGCCCATCGAGGCCATGCACCACCAGCGCACGATGCAGTCCTAGCATGCT
Source organism: uncultured Acidobacteriaceae bacterium (assembly GCA_963702775.1). Classification (GTDB taxonomy): domain Bacteria; phylum Acidobacteriota; class Terriglobia; order Terriglobales; family Acidobacteriaceae; genus Sulfotelmatobacter. The sequence goes on along the minus strand of CAVPDX010000004.1, from coordinate 73,816 downwards.
GAGCGCTTCTGCGAGCTTTTCGACCATCTCGAGCGCATACACGCCCACGACCTGTCCCGAAGCGTGCGCGGGATTGGTGAGCGGGCCGAGCAGGTTGAACATAGTGCGCAGGCGCAACTCGCGCCGAACCTTCTGCACTTGCTTCATCGAAGAATGCAGATCGGGGGCGTAGAGAAAACAGATTCCGACTTCGCGCAGGCACCGAGCAGAGCGTTCCGGAGTCAACTGGATGTTCACGCCCAGCGCCTCCATCACGTCGGCCGAGCCGCATTTCGAGCTGATGCTGCGGTTGCCGTGCTTGGCTACGCGCACGCCTGCTCCCGCGGTCACGAATGCGGTGGCCGTTGAGATGTTGAAGGTCCCGCTGGCATCGCCGCCAGTGCCGCTGGTGTCAACCAGCGCATCGCGGCCGGTACCGCTAACGTAGACGGCATCAGACTCGGAAGCGCTGTCCGCGGGAGTCGAAATGGCAAACGGTGTCGCCGCGGCGCGGATGGCTTCGGCGAAGCCGACGATCTCTTCGACCGTTTCGCCTTTCATGCGCAAAGCCACGAGCAGCGCCGCGATCTGCGCGTCGGTGCAGCTTCCCGCGAGCACTTCGGCCATCAATTCACGCGCTTCTGCCCGCGCCAGTGATTGGCCGTGATTAGCGATGCGATGGAGCGCGTCGAGGATCATGAGTATTTACAAGATGTTCGGACCTGAACATTAGACCGATTTTACCGGAACCTGCGGAAAACCCGGAATAAGGGACACTGAAGAAGTAGTCGACGACCGCATCTCGACAGGGCAGCCATTTCGTGATAGATTGATGCATTGATGTAATCAATCAATTGATGGAGATTTATGGAACGCCGCGTTGATGCCCATGTCGCCCGTACGCAGTTTGGACAGATTATGAACCGCGCCGTCGAAAACAATGAGCGTTTTGTTGTAGACCGCCGCGGAGAACCCGCGGTGGTCATCATGAGTGTTGAGGATTTCATCAAGACCGTCGCTCCACCGCCAAAGTGGCTTGAGAAAGCCTGGGCAGGCGCAAAACGGCGTGGCCTGGACAAGCTTACTCCGCGGGAGATCGATGCCGAGATTAAGGCGTACCGGCGCGAGAAGAAAAAGTGATTCGGGCCGTCATCGATACGAATGTCCTCGTATCGGCGCTGATCTCGCGGTCCGGCAATGAAGCCCTGCTGCTGCTTGCCGTCAAGCAAGGACTGGTGCGGCCTTGCTTTTCTCCTGCCGTTCTGAAGGAATACTCGGGCTGGCGCGGCCTAAATTTGCTTTTCCCGCTGATGAAATCCGGGAAGTCGTCGACTTACTTCATCGCCGGGGTGATCTTCTGTACCCTCCTCCACTTCTCGGTATTTCTCCCGACCCTGAGGACGACAAGTTCATAGCTTGCGCGCTATTGGCTCAGGCGGATTTCCTAGTTACGGGCAATAAGAAGGATTTTCCGCAAGACCAGCTTGGAACTACTCAGGTCGTTAGCGCTGCGGAACTCCTGAACGTAATAGCCCTCGAACTATAGCCAGCGGAGAGAGTGACTGGCGGCTAAGCCTTAACCGCCGGGCCTCTCAGTCTGGGCAAGAAGTATTCGCGCCAGCTCTCAGGCAGCGCGGCTGTAGCAATTGCCTTCTGCAGCAGATCTCGATTGTATCTGTCCCGCACAAAAAGGCGGTTCATTTCGGCGATGGTAATGCCACTCTGATTCTGCGAGAGGAGTTCGATGGAATCGCCTACTCCCACTTCGCCTTCCTGCTCCACCGAAAAATAAAATCCGCTGCGTCCGCTGACCAGGAAGCGCTCAATCATGTCATCGCGCTGAAATTTCGCCGCTAATTTATAGCAAGGCATGCGCGGCTGACGGACCATCAGTGTTGACGATCCGATTCGAATGCGGTCGCCGACATGAAGCTCGTCCTCGCCAAGACCCTCGGTCGTAAAATTCTCGCCGAACATTCCCCACGGCAACTCCATGCCGGGCAACTCCTGCCGCCAGTATGCATAATGCTCAGAGGGGTAAGCGTAGACCGCCTTGTAGGGCCCTCCGTGAACGCTGAGGTCCGCCTGCTGATCGCCATCCAGATTCAACGCGCGCAGCGCTACGCGGCCGGACACTGGCTTCTTGAAGATGCCGGTGTTGATAGTTGCTCCTTTGTAGACCATGAATCGCGGCCTTGCGACGTTCAGCGAAATCAGTTTCATAATTCGCGGCCTTCCCGCGCAAGCGGTTCTCCTCAGCATGCGTCGTTGTACCGATTTAGGCTTAGATGTGCTGCTCGATTGAAAAGTAGCGAACCATTCGGTTGCCCTAATCCGTCCCTCTTCTATAAACTTGAGGGTTTGCTGCCCGCAGTCGAAAGCCGCAAGCAGATTCCTTCCGACTCTTAGCTAACGAGCAGAGAGCGTCATTATGAAAATCCATGAGTACCAGGCAAAAGGGATTCTTAAAAAGTATGGTGTGACCGTGCCGCGCGGGACGATGGCAACTTCGCGCGAAGAAGCCGAGGCTGCCGCCAGAGAATTGTTCAGTGCCGGCGCGACTGGCGTGGTGGTCAAGGCTCAGATTCATGCGGGCGGGCGAGGCAAAGGCGGTGGCGTAAAGATCGCCAAGTCGGTGAGTGAAGCGGGCGATCTCGCCGACAAGATGTTGGGCATGAAGTTGATCACGCATCAGACCGGACCCGAAGGCCGCATCGTGCGGCGGTTGCTGATCGAAGAGACTCTGCCTATCGAAAAGGAATTCTACTTGGGGATTCTCGTCGACCGCGCGGAAGGCAAACCGGTATTCATGGCCTCGGCCGCCGGAGGAATGGAAATCGAGCAGGTGGCGGCGGAAAATCCCGACGCGATTCTGAAGCAGCACATCGACCCCGGCATGGGCCTGGAAGCGTTTCAGGCGCGTAAGATGGCTTTCAAGTTGGGACTGAACGCGAAGCAGATCAATCCCGCGGTGCAATTTCTTTCGAATCTCTATAGGGCGTTTCTCGATACCGACGCATCGCTGGTCGAGATCAATCCTTTCATCACCACGACCGATGGACGGCTTTTTGCCCTCGACGCCAAGCTGACCTTCGACGACAACGCGTTGTTTCGCCATCCCGATATTCGCGAACTGCGCGACATCACCGAGGAAGATCCGCTCGAGGTTGAGGCCTCGAAGTACAGCCTGAACTACATTAAGCTCGATGGCAGCGTGGGCTGCATGGTCAATGGCGCCGGGCTGGCCATGGCGACGATGGACATCATCAAGTACGCCGGTGGCATGCCGGCGAACTTTCTTGATGTGGGCGGCGGCGCGAATGCCGAGCAAGTTGCACACGCGTTCGAAATCCTGCTCAGCGACAAAAATGTGAAAACGGTGTTGATCAATATTTTTGGCGGTATTCTGCGCGTGGATACTCTGGCTACGGGCGTGGTGGAGGCGGCGAAGAAAACCAACATTAAGCTCCCCGTGGTGCTGCGCCTGGAAGGTACGAACGTGGACGAAGGCAAGAAGATTCTGATGGAATCGGGACTGAACTTCGTCGTCTGCGACACCATGAAAGACGCAGCCGACAAAGTAGTGGCCGCAGCGCGCTGAGTCTTAATAGCGGTGTGTCATCCCGAGCGAAGCCGAAGGGGATCCGGTGCTCGCCTGAGACGGCAATACGGCGGCGCAGGCGGGAACCGAGATCCCTCGCTTCGCTCGGGATGACAAGAGTGAGACAAGAGGATAACAAGAGTAAAACAAAAGGAATTATTTTTATGGCAATCCTGGTTAATAAGAAAACGCGCTTAGTCGTGCAGGGCTTGACGGGACGCGAAGGCACCTTCCACGCCAAGGCCTGCGCGGCTTACGGAACGCAAGTGGTGGGCGGAGTGACGCCGGGCAAGGGCGGCACCACGCACGAAGGCTGGCCAATTTTCAACACCGTGCATGAAGCCGTGGAAAAAACCGGAGCCGACACCACCGTAATTTTTGTGCCGCCGCCGTTCGCCGCGGACGCCATCATGGAAGCGGCCGACGCCGAACTCGACCTCATCGTCTGCATCACCGAGGGCATTCCGACGCTCGACATGGTGAAGGCGTGGGAGTTTCTGCAGAACCGGCGCTCGCGGCTGATCGGGCCGAACTGCCCGGGCATTATCTCGCCCGGTAAATGCAAGATTGGAATTATGCCGGGGTCGATTCATAAGGAAGGTTCGATCGGCATCGTATCGCGCTCGGGCACGCTGACTTATGAAGCCGTGCATCAGCTCACGCAACGCGGCATTGGACAATCCACGGCGATAGGCATCGGCGGCGATCCGATCATCGGAACCAACTTCCTGGATGCGCTTGACTTGTTCAATCGCGATCCGGAGACTGAAGCCGTGATCATGATTGGCGAAATCGGCGGCGATGCTGAGGAAACCGCGGCGGAATTTGTGAAGACGAAAATGAAGAAGCCGGTTGTCGGCTTCATCGCCGGGCAGACCGCGCCTCCGGGACGGCGTATGGGCCATGCCGGAGCGATCATCTCCGGCGGCAAAGGAACGGCGGCGGAAAAGATTAAGGCCATGGAAGCGGCCGGCATCCGCGTGGCAAAATCTCCGGCAGATATCGGAGAAACGCTGGTGGCGGCGCTGGGAGTGAAAGTTTAACTTGGCGATGACAAGTCCGCGAATTGAATGGCAGTAGAAAGTCAAAAACTACAATAACGAGCGAAAACAAACTAACAAACATCTATGAAGACTCTGCAACGCACTCTTACCATCGTGAAACCTGACGCTGTCGCCAAGAACGCGGTTGGCGACATCATTGAACAATTCGAGAAAAATGGCTTCCGCATTCTTGCCATGAAGATGCTGGAGATCTCTAAGCACCAGGCGGAACAGTTTTATGCTGTGCATGCCAGCCGGCCCATTCTACGGGTCGCTCACTGATTTCATGTCGAGCGGACCGATCGTTACGTTGGCTCTGGAAAAAGAAAACGCCATCGCCGATCTGCGCCAGCTGATGGGCGCCACTAACCCGGCCAATGCCGAAGAAGGCACCATCCGCAAGAAGTGGGCTTCGAGCATCGAGCACAACGCGATTCACGGCTCCGATGCCGAAGATACTGCGCGCTTCGAGTTGAGTTTTTTCTTCGCGGGATACGAACTGACCCAGTAACCCGATTCTCAGTTCCCGGTTCTCAGTTCTCAGTTAAGAACCAAAGATCCGGAGCTTATTCGCTTTACTGGGAGCTGAGAACTGCCTTATGCCATTGGTTCAAATCACGATGCTGCAAGGCCGCACCGCCGAGCAGAAGCGCAAGATCGCGAAACGCGTTACCGATGCGCTGGTTGAAGAAGCCGGGGCTAAGCCGCGAGGGAATTATCGTCGCCTTCCACGAAGTGTCGAAAGAAAGTTACGCTTCGGGCGGCGAGTTGATGATTGATAAGGCGAAGTGATCGGCTTCGTGGAAAATGTTTCGTAAGGCAGGTGCGCCCATTTTCCTAGTAAGGACGCGGGCCTGAGCGCGCGCGCTACGCGGGCTATCCCAACACCAACTATCCCAGCGGTTCGAACAGGTTGCCTTCCACACGGTCCGCGACCTTCGGCAACTCTTTGCGGGCGTATTGCAGGAAGTGCGGGGTCGAGCGGTGAGCTTCAAGCGCGGCGTCGTCTTGGTATTGTTCGTAGATAAAAAAACGCCTCGACTCAGTTTTATGCCGGTGTACCAGGAACATCAGGCAGCCCGGCTCCTTGCGGGATTCTTCCGTCAGCTTCGCAAAAATTGGGGGCACGTCGGCGTCGTGCCCCGCTTTCGCCATCCACGTTACTGCCAAGACCACCATCGTGCGCTCCTTGCGGGGTTCAGTACGTAGTCTTAAGGGAAGGACTAATGGGAAGTCAAGACTAGAATTTCTTGGATGATGCTGTCTTCATCTCCGCCGCAAATTCGTCCATGAAGATGATTTGATCGCGGTCCGGGCCGGTTGAGACCATGCCAATCTTCGCCCCGGTCTCCTTCTCGACGAATGCCAGGTATTCGCGCGCCTCCTTGGGCAACTCATCGAACCTCGTGATGCCCACCGTGGATGTTCGCCAGCCCGGCATTTTTTGATAAACGCATTCGATCTTCTCGTATCCGCTGGCCTGCGCCGGGATTTCCACCGTTTTCTTGCCGTCGATCTTATAGCCCACGCAGACTGGGATCTCCGCCAGTTCGTCGAGCACATCCAGCTTGGTCACCACCAGCCAGGAGATGCCGTTAATCATGCCAGCGTAGCGCAACAGAGGCAGGTCAAGCCAGCCGGTGCGCCGCGGACGTCCCGTGACCGCGCCAAATTCGTTGCCACGCTGGCGCAACAATGTGCCCAGTGCGCCCCTGTCCTCGGTTGGGAAAGGACCTTCGCCAACCCGCGTGCAATACGCTTTTGTCAATCCGATCACCGAATCGATCGCATTCGGAGCAACTCCCGTACCGGTCGCGGCGCCTCCTGAAGTTGCGCTGGAAGAGGTGACGAAAGGATAAGTGCCGTGGTCGATGTCGAGCATCGTGCCTTGCGCGCCTTCGAACAAGATAGACTCGCCCGCGGCCAGCGCCTGGTTCAGCAGCAGCGCAGTGTCGCATACAAAGGGCGCGACCTTCTCAGCCGCGGCGGCGTAGTCGGAATACATTTTGTCGGCATCGAGCGGTTCGGAATTGAACAGAGCGTGCGCAATCATGTTCTTTTCACGCACGGCGTTCTCGATGTGTTTCTTCAGAAGTTGCAGATCGAGCAGATCGGCCACGCGAAGCCCGCGGCGCCCCATCTTGTCTTCATACGCTGGACCAATCCCGCGCGAGGTGGTGCCAATCTTCACGCGTCCGGGAGCATTCTCCGCCGCCAGTTCGATCATGCGATGATAGGGCAGAATCACCTGAGCGCGGTTTGAGACAAAGAGATTTCCGTCGACCCGCACCCCCGCCTCGTGCAGCGCGCCCACTTCCTTCAGAAAAGCCATGGGATCCAGCACTACGCCATTGCCAATGACGCTGCGGCACACCTCCCGCAACACTCCGCAAGGCACCAGTTGCAGGATAAATTTCTTTCCGTTGATGATGACGGTGTGGCCGGCGTTGTGGCCGCCTGCATAGCGGGCTACGACGGAGAAGTTCTCCGATAGAACATCGACAATTTTTCCTTTGCCTTCGTCGCCCCATTGGGCGCCGACAATCACTGCGGTCTTGCCTCGTTTCAATGCTTGCTCCGTCACAGAGATTCGCAGACGCACGGCGGCGCGCGTATCAACGCCAGGGGTCGCACACGCCTTGCCGCAACAATGCTCTTAAAACTTTAAAAAGGCTTACTGGAATGAAAGCGGGAAAAGTTGTGTACTGTTTATCTTATCGCGCCCGCGTAACGAATGGCAACGCAGCCATAGCTATTGCGAGGCGTCCAGCAGTTCCTTCAGATACTGCTGCCACAACGCCGCCCAAGTGTGAGTGCCGTGGCCATGCGTTTGCTCGGAGATAGGCAGCAGCACGAAGCGGCCTTTTTTCACGCGTTTGATCTCGCGTTCGGCAATCCCGAGTTCCGGAGGATTGATGAAATCGTCGGCGGAATTCACGAACATCACGGGGACAGCGATCTTCTCCAGATGCGGGGATGGATCATAGTTGCGCGAGGCGTTCACCGCGTACAGCAGATCATTGACATCGTGGTCGCTACGGAACTGCTTTGTGAAGTCCTGAGCTGCTGCATCGGTCGCGGCGCCGGTCGGAAGGTTTTTCTGCATCTGCTGAGGCGAACCCGCTGCAATAGAGAACATGTCGGCAGCAACGTCCAGTGCGCCGTAAGGTTGGGAAGTATAGTCTCCGTTCTTCCATTCAGGATCGTTGCGAATCGCGTCCATAATCAGCTTGCGCCACATTCGATTCCGTCCTGCGATCTGCACTGGCTGGCAGGCTAACGGCATGAGAGCATCGGCGAAATCGGGGTAGGTTTCACCCCAAACCCAGGAGTGCATACCACCCATGGAAGTGCCGAGGATCAGCCGCACGTGGTTTACGCCCAGACCTTTCTCCAACATCTCGTGCTGCAACGCGACCATGTCGTCATAGTCGTACTGGGGAAAATGCGCGTGCATGCCGTCGCTCGGCTTGCTGGATTTTCCGTGGCCGATGTTATCGGGAAGAATGACGTAATAGCGCGTGATGTCAAGAAGCTGTCCCGGCCCAAATAACACGCCGGCAAACTGCGGGACGAGAAACTGGCGTCCCGAACCGCCGGTACGGTGCAAGATCAGTACTGCGTTGGTGACTCGGCCGCTGGCGTTGCGCGCAGGCGTCCCAAAGGCAGCGTAATGCATTCGCACTTCGGGCATGGTTTCGCCTGATTTGAAATGGAAATCACGGGAGACGTAGTCGCCTTCCTTAGGCGCAGGCAACGAACTGAACTGCTGCTGCGCCGTCACGACTGCTGCAAAAAAAATCGGGAGGAATAGAACTGCGCAGTTGGCTATTCGGATGAACCCGTCCATTTTGGCACCTCCACGGGAAGCAGGGTATCACGGGTTGTCACTCCGAGGAGCCAATGCGACGAGAGCCTGCCTTGAGCGAAGCCGAAGGGAACCTGCTGTCTACCGGCGCCAGCAAAAAGCAAGTTCCGCCTCTGCACTTCGCGTATTCTCGAAATGACAAGTGGAATTTCTCGACAGTCATCCGTAAGGTCTAAAATTACTGGGAACCGCCCATGCCCAAGTTCGAAAAACATATCTTCGTGTGCGGCAACCAGCGCCCGCCGGAAAATCCGCGAGGCTGCTGCGACCCCACTGGCCAGGCGAAGCTGCAGAAACTATTCAAGCAGAAACTGGCGGAACGCGGCCTCAAGGGCAAAGTGAGGGCGAACCAATCGGGATGCCTCGATCAATGTGAGCATGGCCCGAACCTCGTGGTTTATCCCGACGCCGTCTGGTACGGACGCGTTACCGAGGCCGATGTCGACGAGATCATCGAATCGCACATCATCGGCGGAAAGCCGGTCGAGCGCCTGATGCTGGCCGAGGGTTGCCTGAATACGGCGACCTGCGAACATCGGAAAAGCAATGGGCCGTGATCAGTGGCCCACGGTGAGTAAATCAAGAGCGCAGTGCCGGTTGCCGCCTGCAGCTAAAACCGTACACTGATCACTGGCCCCTGGCCACTGTTTTTTGGTAGGCGCGGCAGGAATCGAACCTGCAACCCCCGGATTAGAAATCCGGTGCTCTATCCGCTTGAGCTACGCGCCCATGAGAAAAATCTATCATAACGAGGCGGGTTTTCCCTGTCCTCTCTCCCGCAGCCGGTCCCGCCGCCCGCCTCTCGCCGACGCCTCGGCTTCGTGCCTTTGGCCGATGAAACTCAGACAACCTACTTGCATCTAACGAATAATGCAGTCTGTAGTGTCTCGGTCTAGTATCACTCCCCGCGATCTTGCGCGTGCCGGGTGGAGGGTTTTGAGCGGCAGTGTACCGCTGCTTTCAATTGAGATCACCCGCGAATGTCCGCTGAGCTGTCCCGGTTGTTATGCCTATGGCGATAGCCACCTGGGCGACGGAATCACGTTGCGTCAACTGCGAGATTTTCGTGGAGACGCGCTGGTAGAAGGCGTCCTCGAGCTGGTGCGCCGCCATCGTCCGATGCAGGTTTCGCTGGTCGGCGGCGAACCCCTGGTCCGCCATCGCGAGTTGGACCGCATCCTTCCCGCGCTCAGCGACATGGGAATCTTCGCCATGGTTGTGACCAGCGCCGTGATTCCGATTCCTACACACTGGATGGAAATTCCGCGCATGTTAGTCGCCGTCTCGGTGGATGGCTTGCCCGAGCATCATGACATCCGCCGCAAGCCGGCAACCTACGAGCGCATCTTGAAGAACATTGAGGGCGGGAGAATCAACGTGCACTGGGTGATCACCCGGCCTATGCTCGGCCGCTCCAGCTATCTCGAAGAGTATGTCGCATTCTGGAATGCGCGCCCCGAGGTCAATCACATCTGGGTCAGCCTTTACAGCCCGCAGATCGGGGAAGAAAGTCCGGAGCGGCTGACTCCCGAAGACCGCGAACGCGTTGCCCGCGAATTGCCACCGCTGCAGAAAAAGTATCGCAAGCTTCTGATTCCCGAAGGCATGGCTCGCGCCTTTGTGAGTCCGCCGGCGAATCCGCAGAGCTGCCTGTTTTCCAAGATGTCGGTAAATTATTCCGCAGATCTGCAGAGCCGCGTAGAGCCTTGTGTCTTCGGAGGAAAGCCCGATTGCAGTCAGTGCGGCTGCAGCATCAGCAGCGCACTGCACTGGATTCAGAACGAGAGAATTGCCGGACCGCTTCGTGTGGGGCACCTGGTGACGGCCTCGCTTGGGATCGGCTCGGCGGTGAACCGAATACGCCGGCGTGAGCTCCCAACCAATCGCTGGCAGTCGGGATCTCGTTCTTCTGCGCCGCCAAACCTGGTACAGATTCAACCTTCGCAGTAAGCCTGTTGTTCTTGGAACGAACGTCGAGTTCCTTATCCGGCGCGAGTAAGGCTGCCCTGCGGCTAAGTTGCGAAAGTCTCGCGCCCTGCCTTCTCTTCCAGACTCATGCGCGGTAAATAGCCCGGACGAGGCTGTGCACTTCGTCCATGTAGGAATCCAGTTCGAAGGTGAGGCGCGCCCAGTCAAACTGCTTCAGCGCCGTGAAGTTTTGCGCGAGGAAGGCAAAACCGGCCTCCTCGAACAAGTTCACTTGCCGCTGTTCCACATAACCGTAGTTCAGACCACGCATGCGGCAGATCAAGTCGGCGGTATGCACCAGAGCCACGAGCCCCGAATGTTGCGATGCCCGCTCCGGCGAATGATGATGCGTCACGACCTCGATCAGCTCAGGCGCCAGCCCCCAGCTTTCGGCGAGCAGACGTCCGCTGTCACAATGCGTAAAGCCCAGGGCCCGCTGTTCAGCCTCGTGCAATGGGATCCCCTCAGCTTTCGCGGTTTCGAATGCACGTACGGAACTCCTGGGGCAAGAGCCAAAGGTTGACAACGATTCCAAGGTCGTGCAGAAGACCCGCGAGATATGCCTTCGCGGGATCGCACAGCCCGACCTTGCGCGCCAAGTGCCGGCAGACCAGCGCGCATCCCATGGAATGCTCCCAAAACACGACCGGATCGAGGCTGGTTCTGTTTGCGGGAAGCAGATTCAACACACCGCACGACATCGCAATGTCGCTGATGTGATGAAACCCCAGGCTCACCACCGCTTCGCGCAACGATTCCACCTTTTGCCTGCGGCCGAACAGCGGAGAGTTCGCCATATGCAGGCACTGCGCCGCCAGAGACTTGTCCTGGGACAGAAAATCTGTGATTTTGTGCACGTCGAGCTGCTCCTGCGGTTGCTGCAGGTAGCGCAGCAATGGAGCAAGCACGGCCGGAATAGTTGGAATCCGATCCAATCCGTCGAGCCTCCGCAGTAACGCCGGCTTCCCCGCCGGAGTAGCTCTCCGCGCCGTTGTAACTTCTGGGTGCGCAGGCTCGGCTTTCACATAAGCGGTGATGCCGGGCAAATGGACTAGGCGAAAATCATCATTCACTCCAAAGAGGGATTCCGAAGGGCCGAGAAACAAATATCCGTGAGACAGAAGATTATCGAAAAATTGCTGAATGACCCGCCGCTTGGAAGCCAGATCGAAGTAGATCAGCACATTGCAGCAAAAAATAACGTCGATATTTTTCAGAAGTCTCATGCTGGGGTTGTCCGACAAATTGAGCCGGCTGAAAGTGACGCTGGTGCGGACCGTCGGATTAACCCGGAGCTGATCGCCAATCGGAAGAAAATACTTCTGTTGGCAGGTGGACGTGACATTGCGAGTGCTGTAATTTCCGTAAAGTCCAGCCTGGGCGTGTGCCAGCGAGCGCTCGTTCAGATCGGTGGCGAGAATCTCCACGATCCAGCTTTTGAGCCGGCTGTTTGCCTGGTCCAGCAGCGACATACGCAGGGTGTAAGGTTCTTCTCCCGTGGAGCAACCCGCGCTCCAGATGCGCAAGCGGCGTTGCGGAGCATTGGCTTTGGCCTCAAGAATTTTCGGAATCACGATTCGGCATAACGCGTCGAGTTGCGGCGGATTGCGGAAGAAGCACGTCTCTCCAACGGTGATCTCGTTCAGTAACGCCAGCAACTCCGTTTGCCGAAGCGGGCGGGTCGTGAGGCACTCGAAGTACTCGTGCAGGGTCTGCACCTTGAGGCCCTTCATACGGCGGCCGCAGCGATCTTGCAGAAGGCGGAGTTTGTTGTCCGGATGAAAAATTCCTGCCGCCTGGTAAATCATGTCGCGGATGCGCACCAGTTCCGGTTGCGGCGGCGGTGTAGAGTCTGTTTGCAGCGAGGGCGGCGCAGTGCTCACAGAAACTTCATCGGCTCAGGACGGGCGTACTTTAGCTGAGCGCAGACGCCGGATCCGCAAAAAGGCGCTTAATGCCAAACCTTGACTCAACGACCATAGCGGCCCATAAGCTCCGTTTCGCCCAGGGTGTGACCCTTCATGGCGCGTTCGAGTTCAGCTTTTGTCGCTCCGGCTTTCAGGTCGAGCTTCGTATCGAGCGCGTACAGCTTGAAGTAATAGCGGTGCGGCTTGCCCGGCGGAGGGCATGGACCTCCATAGCCGATCTTGCGAAAGTCGTTGCGTCCCTGCAGCCCTCCAGCGGCAATCTGTTCCTGCTTCTCAATTCCCTCCGGCAATTCCGTCGTACTTGGGGGAAGGTTGTATAACACCCAATGCACCCAGGTTCCGACTGGCGCATCCGGATCGTCCATGATCAGCGCCAGGCTCTGAGTGGCCGGGGGTACGCTCTTCCAGCTCAGCTGCGGTGAAACGTCAGGTCCGTCGCACGTGAACTTCTTCGGAATCATTTCTCCGTTGGGGAAAGCGGCGCTCGAAATCTGAAAAGACATAGCCCCTCCTCTCGCTTGACCAGAGATTGCAAACCCGCCGAGGAGCCACACCACGGCGAACATCAAGCACGGAACTCGTAACCGGAGAATGGCCGGCAACGTCGTCTTCATTTCCCGTGACCTCTTGGCCTGTGACCTCTTGGCATACAGCGAACTTCTCTAATCATACTAAGAACACCTTGGCTTTTATCCCAACCTGGCTATTTCGTCCCGCCATGTCCTGTACAATTTTGCTTCCGATGAGTTCCTGCGCAAAATGGTGGCTCGGTGTGGCGGGTGCGCTGCTGCTAACTCTAGTAGCGTGGGCCGAACCGGTTGCGAAGCTCAAACCTACCGACTACGTCAACGACTTTGCTCACGTTCTTGATCAGAAAACGATCGCGCAAATGGACGATATCTGCCGGCAGATCGACGAGAAAGCGCATGCCCAGATCGCAGTGGTGACCGTCCACTCCCTCGATGGCTCCGATATCGAAAGTTATGCCGTCGATCTTTTCCATCAGTGGGGAGTCGGAAGCAAGTCCACCGACCGCGGAGTCTTGATCCTGTATGTCATCGACGACCACCGCGCCCGCATCGAGGTTGGCTATGGGCTGGAGTCAATCCTGCCCGATGGCAAGGTGGGTGGATTTCAGCGAGAAGCCGTCCCGCTCATGCGAAGCGGAAACTATAGTCAGGCGCTGCTGCTAGTCACCTCGCGGGTCGCGCAGGTCATTGCTCAAGACGCGGGAGTTCAAATTACCACTCCGCAACTGCCATCGGCTCCGGCGGAACCAGCAGAGCAGCCGGGCAAAGGGATATCGGCCGGCGGAGTTATCCTGCTGATCGTCATCGTACTCATCGTTCTCTTTACTCCGCTTCGCAGCGTACTGTTCTGGATTCTTCTCTCTGGAATGTTTGGCGGTGGAGGCGGATCCAGAGGCGGCGGAGGCTGGGGCGGAGGCGGCTTTGGCGGCGGTGGTGGCTTTGGCGGATTTGGCGGCGGCAGTTCCGGTGGCGGCGGGGCTAGCAGCAGTTGGTAGTCAGCGAGGGGTGCAAATGGTTCCCGAGAAAAAGATAAACGAATTCGTCAGCCGGCTGCGAGCGGCGGCTGGAACCAACCTGGAAAGCGTGATCCTGTTCGGATCGGCGGTCGCGGGAGATTTTCATCCTGAGTTCTCGAATGTGAATCTGTTCTGCGTGATTCGCGACAGCTCGTTCAGCGCATTGCAGGCGCTCGCTCCGGCCGTCAAATGGTGGGACGGGCAAAAGCAGCCGCCTCCGCTGTTCATGACCCGCGACGAGATCGTGCGCTCCACCGACGTGTTTACCATCGAGTTGATCGATATGCAACAGCATCATCGCGTTCTCTTCGGCGAGGATATTTTTAAAGGGCTGTCGATTCCGGCGAACCTGCACCGCGTCCAGGTGGAGTACGAACTGCGGGAGAAACTCGCGCTGCTGCGCCAGCACATGCTCCTGTCGTTGGACAATGACTCGCGCCTGTGGGATTTGCTGCTACGATCGGTATCGTCCTTCGCCACGCTCTTCCGTCATGCGCTGATTGTGCTCGGTCACGACGCGCCGGTTGGCAAGCGCGAAGCCGTCCAGGCATTGGCGAAACAAATCGGATTTGATGCCTCGGGAATTTTGCACGCGCTGGACGTGAGAGAACGGAAATCCGACCGCAAACAGTTCAATGTGACGGACGTCTTTTCGCGATATCTGGCGGCCCTGGAGCAGGTAACCGCCGCAGTTGATAAAATGCTGGACTCGGGTGCGGCGGGCTCTTCGTAGAATTCACGGATGCAGTTTTCAGGAGAATCTTATGAGCAAGGGATTGATCGTGGTCGTCGTTATCGTGGCAATTCTAGCGCTGAGCGTCTTGATGATTTTTGGCCAGTACGTGACCGTAAAGAATACGCTCGTCAGCAAGAACGAGGCGGTAAAGGCAGCCTGGTCGCAGGTTGACATTGTGCTGCAACGCCGCGCCGACCTGATCCCCAATCTGGTGGAGACGGTAAAAGGCTACGCGCAGCAGGAAGTAACCGTATTCGGCGACATCGCAAAAGCGCGCTCTGCCCTGCTTTCCGCCGGCACGCCACAGGAAAAGATTGCGGCTAACGGCCAGCTCGATGGCGCGCTTGGCCGGCTGCTGCTGGTGGTCGAGAACTATCCTCAGTTGAAGTCCAACGAGAATTTCCTGCGCCTGCAGGATGAACTTGCGGGCACCGAGAATCGCATTGCGGTCGAGCGCAAGCGCTACAATGACACTCTGCGCGACTACAACACATACGTGCAGCAGTTCCCCAACAGCTTTTTCGCGGGAATCGCCGGCTTCAAGCCGAACGAAGCTTACTTCGAAGCCTCGCCAGGATCGCGCGAGGTTCCCAAGGTAAACTTCTCAAGCCCGGCAACCACGGCGCCGCAGGCGACCCCTCAGCCGGCGCCAGCGCACTAGGACTGAGGCACGCGGCAGGAAGAAGTTGCGGAGGAGCCAGCCCCTTTATAGCAAGTTCCGCGTGGGGTATCATGCCCTGTCCCGTTGACCTATGCTGCTCCATCCCGCCTCGCCTACATCGATTGGATGCGGGGATTGGCGTGCGTGCTGATGTTCCAAACCCATTGCTATGACGCCTGGCTCAGCCCCAGCGCGCGCCAAAGTAAGTTCTTCACGTATTCGCAACTGGGAGGAACCTTCCCCGCTCCTTTATTTCTGTTTCTTGCCGGCATTTCGTTCGCGCTCGTGACCGAAAAGCTGTGCAAGAAGAATCTGCCGCCCGCTCAAATCGCCCGCGCGACCATCCGCCGTGGGGCGGAGATCTTTGCCTTCGGCCTGCTCTTTCGTCTGCAGGAATATCTCATCGCCTGGGGTTGGGCGCCGCTCAGCGATCTGCTGCGCGTGGATATTCTCAACACCATCGGCCTCTCCATGATGCTGATGGGCGTGGTGTGCTGGCTGGCGTTCTCCATTCAACGCGGAGCGCATACCAGGCTCGCTCTCATTCTCGCGTCCGCAGGTACTGCTCTGCTGATCTCTCTGCTCACCCCGCCGCTGTGGACAACCTGGCGCCCCAGCTGGCTGCCGTGGCCACTAGAGTCCTACATCAACGGCGTGCACAATTTGGGAACGCCGCAGGCTTGGCTATTCCCAATTTTTCCCTGGGCCGCCTTCGCCTTCGCCGGACTGGCCACCGGATTTATCCTGCAAAGCCCGTAGGCGCGCCAGCGTGAGACCCAGACTTTTTCCCTGATGGGTGCGGCCGGTCTTCTTTTCGTGGGAGCGTCACGCTGGCTTGATGCCCAACCGCATCAGCTTTATGCGGTCTACGATTACTGGCACACCAGCCCCGATTTCTTTCTGATTCGCGTAGGCATGTTGCTCGTGATTTTGACCGCCAGTTATGCGTGGTGCCGTTGGGTTATCGGGCGATGGCTCGCCGCGCCGTGGGGCTTCAGTCCGCTTATTCAACTGGGCCAGGCTTCCCTGCTGGTCTACTGGGTCCACATCGAGTTCGTCTACGGACGGTTCTCCATCCTGCCCAAACATGTGGAAAGCATACGAACCGCATCTTTGGGATTGCTGACGATCTTCCTCGCCATGCTTCTTCTCGCGTTTCTGCGGACGAGGCTGAAGGGCCGCGGGGCTGAAATGCTGGCCTGGTTTCGGAGTCCGGCCCGCGCCAATTAATCTTCCACGTTCGTTTGTAACGATGCAGCACGGCACAGCGCTACCGAAACTGCTTCGCGAACTCTACCACCTCACGCTCTGCCCAGCGGCCATCATAAGCACGGTCGCCATCGCGCTCGCCAATGAAGGCACAGTGGCCGCCGTCCTCAGTTTCGATATAAGTAATGTTGCGATTGGAAAGCAGCGCCTGCCGAGTCTCTGGCAAAATGCGAATGAACGGATCGTTCGCCGCATGGATGACAAGCGCGGGATGCGCAATGCCATCAATTACATTGGCAGCAGCGGCCCGGGCGTAATAATCGTCGGCACCGGTGAACCCGCAATAGTAGGCGGTTACGCGGTCGTCAAACTCCCGCAGCGTTCTAACCCCGCGCATACGCGATGCCTCAAAGTCCTCTGGAAACAGCCGCACCTTGCGGCGAAACCGCTGGAATAACTGCAGCAAAAAATAGTATTCGTAAATCCGGTTGGCGGGCTCGTGCAGAGCGTCGGCCCCCGCCGCCAGATTGATCGCCGGACAAACCGCAGCTACTCCGCGAAACCCCGCCGGACCGCCGTGTCCCCACTCCCCCGCCAGCTTCAAAACCAGATTGCCGCCCATGGAGAACCCAATCAGCACGAACCCAGGAATTCCATCGCGCTCGACTAAATTCCGCGCCACCGCCGCCACATCCCCCGAGCGGCCTGAGTTGTAGAGCGTGGGCGCGCAGTGGTCCATGCCGCCACAATTACGCTGGTTCATGCGCACCACGTTCATGCCTCGCGGCCAAACCGTTGCGCGCGATGCCCAGCATGTATTGCGATTCGCTCGATCCTTCGAGGCCATGGACCACGATCAGCGTCAGCGCACGCCGCTCTGTCTGCCAATGACAATGGCACAGCACCGGAACGCCGGGTTCCACTTCGATCAAACGCCGCTCGGCAGCCGGCAGATCGATTCGCCGCGGCAGAAAAAAGGCGGCGAGCGTCTGTACATGCCCGCCCACTAACCAGCGATGTGGCGTGAAAGCCCATGGCGCAAACGAAGACGGCTTCTCCGTCAAGCCCTCGTCGAACCTAGTTTTTGAACTGGAAGGAGTCAGGCATCACCGCCCTGGTTTCCGGACTAAGCTTGTGAGTACAGTTTGCGAACTTCCCACAAATTGATTCTAATAGGAGCAGTCCATCCCGAGGGAGCGATCATCATGCCGATTTTTGAATACATCTGCAAGGAATGCCAGCACGAGTTTGAAACTCTGGTCTTCGGCCGCGACAAGGCCAAATGCCCCAAGTGTCAAAGCCAAAAGCTTAGCCCGCAGCTTAGCGTGTTTGCCGTGTCCTCGAAAGGCATGTCCGCCAAAGCCAGCGCCTCGGCTCCCACCGGCGCGTGCGGCTCCTGCGGAGATCCTCGGGGTCCCGGCGCATGCTCGCTCGGTGACCTCGACTAACTCTGGACACTTCTCATCAGAACAACCAGGAAGCCGCTCCCCGTTCAGGTCAACAAACTTTCGGCACAGCTTTCGTCTGTGACTGAGGTTACCTATGCTTCCCCGCCCCGCCCGCCTACGATGCTTTGAACCCAAGGAGCATCGCATGGATCGGCGCCGCCAGTCGCGTGTCTTCGTTGACCTTCCCGTCCAGATCTGGGGTATGGACGCCCACTCCCGACCCTTCACCCAGCCCGCCAGCCTGCGTAGCATCAGTGGTCGCGGGGCAACCCTGCAGTGCGTAGATGCTCAATTGAAGCCGGGAGAAGTCGTCGACATTCTGTACCTGGGCGCCAAAGCGCAGTTCCGCATCGTGTGGTGCGGCAAGCCCGGAACCGAAATGGCCGGCGAAGTTGGAGTCGAGAATCTTTCCGCTGATGCCAGCTTTTGGGATATCGATCCGCTGCGCTGCGCTACCGCCGCAGGCCAAAGCTAGGCGCTAACGGCCACCTAAGCAGGATCTGAAGTCGAATGCGAGTGTGACCAGCCCTGCTTTCTCATCCAGTTGCATCGCCGGGCGATCGCCGCATTCACAGTTGGAGAGCGCGGAACCATGCTCCCGTTTCAAAAATAGCTCCACAAGTCTCCCGTTATAAATCTGGCCAGGCTTCAACAGAAAGTCCTGCAACATTTGCGCCCGGGAAGATACGTCGACACCTAAGATGTTGATGCCGTCCACGAAAAACGGCTTGCCCTCATCCTCATCAATATCGAGGTAGATCAGTTTGTTTTCATCGTCAAACCTTGTGTTCGGAACAGGGGTAAAGTTGATGTAGCCCAATTCTCCGTAGGATTTGCGGAGGTTTTCCAATCCTTCCCCGATCTTTTCAGGGCTGAAGAGGTCGCCATCTTTGATTGGGAAAACCCTGCGCAGAGCGTTGAAGTTAGTGACTGCTCTGTTGTTTCTGAACCTAATTCCGCCCAGGCTGTATTGCAAGCCCTCGTCAACATGAACATTAAGAGCAACGCGCCGACCGGTACCGGCGGCCACCTCTGTCGCATACCCATCGGCCTGAACTCTAAAGTATCCGTACTTTTGCCACCCCCTCCTCACAATTTCCAGAGCTGCGTCGGTCACTTGATCAAGGGACCCTCTAAACGTTCGCTCTTTAATCGAAGCCGCAATTTCATCTTGGTTTGAAACGGGCATTCGAACGAAACCCGAGAAGGTGATTCCGGCCACCAAAATTTCAGGATCGGACGACGTCTCGTCGTAGGAGCCAGAGGATGACGGGCAGGATTTTTCTGCTTCGATCGCAAGGATAACTGTCTGGGCCTGAATCCGGATATTCTGGGCCAACAGACAAGCCATGGCGAACGAAAAGACTTGCGCCATTGGGAAGCGCATTGACACATTATAGACTCAATGCGATTGGGTTTTCGCGGAAAGGAGAATAACTTAAAGGGGAGGGCAGGGGGAAGGCCGAAATCCCGCCATGCGCGGGCCGTTCGCAGTATGCTGCGGGAGCCACTGCAAAAGCAAGAAGAAAGCGGAACCCAGTCGAGAATTCCCGCTCACGGCTGCATGTTCTTTCACACTTACTGCATTCCAGCAGAGAAACCTTGCAAGTTTCGTCATCCCGCCATGTTGGGTGAGGCTTTCTGCTTCGTGAGACTTGGTGTCCTTCGTGGTTAATTGAGGTTCTCGCGAAAGGCTGTAAACTCACCAAAGATGCAGGTAAAGATTCTTGGCTCGGCGGCCGGAGGCGCATTTCCGCAATGGAACTGCGCCTGCGCAAATTGCCGCTCAGTGAGGGCCGGCACGTTCCGCGGCAAGCCCCGCACCCAAACCCAGGTCGCGCTCTCCGAGGACAGCCAAGTGTGGTTCTTGCTTGGCGCATCTCCTGACCTGCGCATTCAAATCGAAGCCACGCCTGAATTGCATCCGCGACGGGGATTGCGACACTCCCCCATCGCCGGCATAGCGCTCGCCAATGCCGATCTCGATCATGTCCTCGGACTCCTTCTGCTGCGCGAACTCCAGCCCCTGCGCATCCACTCCACCGCCTCCGTTCGCCGCATTCTCCGCGAGGATAACTCGATGTTCGGCATGCTGCATCGCATTCCAGATCAAGCTCAGTGGACTGACTTTGAAGCCGGAAAAGAATTTTCTCTGAGCGATGCTAAAGGCGCGGATTCCAGTCTCCGCTGCCGGACCTGGTCGTTGAGTGCTCATTATCCCGCCTATGTCACAGCAGAACGGCAATCCCAACTTTCCCCCGGCGAAGCTTCCCTCGGCTTCTTCATCCGTTCGATGTCCGGCGCGCGCTTGGCGTATATGCCGGCCGTGCCTCAAATTCATGCTGCATTGCTCGCGGAACTCGACGCCTGCGACGTCGTGCTTTTCGACGGCACCTTTTGGAGCAACACCGAGCTCATGAACGTCGGATACGATGCGAGGACCGCGCCGACCGCGCAGCAAATGGGCCACGTGCCCGTCGAAGAAACGCTGGTTGAGTTGGCGGGGTTGCGCCGCCCGCGTAAAATATTTCTACACATTAACAACACCAACCCCGTGCTGGACGAGGCGAGCGCAGAACATCGCCGGGTACGCGACGCGGGTTGGGAAATTGCGGAGGATGGATGGCAGTTCAATCTGTAGACACGGAATCGCAAGTTCGCCTGCTCTCTCTCGAAGAGTTGCGCGCGCAATTACAGGCCACGGGCGAGGAACGCTACCATCACAAACATCCTTTTCATCTGTTGATGCACGAAGGCAAGCTCAGCCGCGGACAACTGCAGGCCTGGGCGCTGAACCGCTATTACTATCAGAGCATCATCCCCATCAAAGACTCGATCATCCTCTCGCGCGGTCCCGACCCGGTCTTCCGCCGCGCATGGCGCAAGCGCATTGTCGACCACGACGGCGACGCCACCAGCGAAGGTGGTATCAAGCGCTGGATCAAGTTGGCGGAAGCCACCGGTCTCGATTCGCAGATGGTTCGCGCCGGCAAAGGCATTCTCCCCGCGACGCGCTTCGCGGTCAACGAATATCTGAACATCGTTCGCAGCCGCACTCTGCTGGAGGCGGTCGCCTCATCGCTGACGGAATTGTTTTCACCCCGGCTGATCACCTTGCGCGTCGATAAGCTGCGCCAACACTATACCTGGCTGGCGGGAGGTCTGGATTATTTCGAAGCCAGGCTTTATCAGGCGCCAGAAGATTCGCAATTCGCTGTGAACTATGTCTACGACAACGCGAAGACGCGCGCCGACCAGGAGTTGGCTCTCCAGGCTCTCCGCGACAAGTGCGACATTCTATGGGCGCAGCTCGACGCTCTCTACTTCGCCTACGTGCAGCCAGGATGGCCCCCGCCCGGCGCGTTCCAAATGGAAGGCAGCTAAGATGGCCCGGGAATCTAGTATAAGGTTTGTCATTCCGACCGGAGCGCAGCGAAGCGGAGGAACCTGCTTTCGCGTGCAGCGCCACAGCAGCCTGAGTTTACCTGCGCCGCGTATCCCCGGGAGACACCGCTAACATGCCGCCTCCCGAAGACACCAGCCAGCCGCGCCTGGCCGCCGGTTGCCGTTGGGGTGCCGAGAACCGGGCTGTCGAAAATAAGACGGGCACAGAAGAAAATCGCGTGATCCTGTTCCCCGAAGGCGCAATCAAGCTCCAAGGCACCGGCAGGCAAGTCCTGGAACGCTGCGACGGCCAACGCACCTTCGGCCAAATCATCGCAGAGTTGCAGGCGCAGTTCGCCGACGCGGATCCCGCCAAGATTCGCGCCGACATCAGCCAGTTCCTCGAGCAACTGCGGCACAAGCGAATCGTCGACTATTAGTGGCCAAGACACACGTTTGGGCCCTAAGCCAGTTGCTCCCAACCCACATCTAGCGCCGCGCCGAGCTTTTTCCACGTGCCCACGGACCCGGTCTTGCGCTTGGTTTCAATCGCGGCGATAAGCGCGCGCGATACTTTCGACTTCTTCGCAAGCCGCTCCTGGGTTAGCTTCCGGTACTCACGCCAAATACGGAGCGCAGCCTCTCCTCGAAGCCTCCGCTCGGTGATCTCCAGAGGTACGAGCTCATCCTCGCCATTTTCGAGACGCGCCTTTGCCGCATCGTAGGCCTTCGCATCGGCCAGCATTTCTGAATCTTCCATCAGCTTAATATGCATCAATAGATTCTACCTTCCGCGGAAATCCACAGCCCCATTGTGACATCTGACCTTGCCATCCACTCGAAATCAGGCCATCATGGTCAAGGCGGAGGCGGTAGGTTCAAGAGGTGTGGGAAAACCCGTAACTCGTTTGCGCTCAAGATTTTGACATCTAACTCCTTTGGGCTCAAGATTTTGACACGCCTGTTTTGCGAAACCCGCGCTGGACACGGGTTTCAAAGGTATAGGGGGAGGGGGGATACCCCCAGAGATAATACCCTCAAAGTTAGAATCGATCTTCCCACAACCGCCTAAATCGCCCCGCAGACGAAATTATTTCGACGACAAATCCACAGGCGACTTCCGCACAGTTGACCGACTCCCAACCCGCTCGCCCTCATCGCCGAGATCACGCATCGCTGCACGCTGCACTGTGTCTACTGTTCCAATCCGCTGGAACTGGCTGCCGTAAGCTCGGAGCTATCGACAAAAGAGTGGCTCGACGTCTTCGAGCAAGCGGGCAGATTAGGAATGCTGCACGCGCACTTCACGGGAGGTGAACCGCTGGCGCGGCCCGATCTCACCGAACTCATCGCAGGCGCGCGCGCCGCAGGTCTCTATACAAATCTGATCACCTCTGGCATCGGCCTTGCCGAGCCCCGCCTTAAGGCGCTGGTCGATGCCGGACTCGATCACATCCAGATCAGCTTTCAGGATTCGCGCGAGGACTCAGCCAACTGGATTGCCGGCGCCAAAGCCCACGCCCACAAGATTGACTTGTCGCGCATCATCCGCCTCTACAAGATCGCCTTCACCGTCAATCTTGTCGTGCACCGGCAGAACCTCGATCACCTCCAGGAGATGATCGCTTTCATCGAGCAGCTCGCGCCCGAGCGGATGGAGATCGCCCACACCCAATATTACGGCTGGGCACTCAAGAATCGCGCCGCGCTGCTGCCCACGCGCGCACAGCTTGAAAGAGCGCTGGAAACCGTGGCCGCCGCCGAAAAACGCCTGGCTGGACGCATCCGCATCGATTCCGTCGTTCCCGATTATTACGCGCGCTTTCCCAAGGCTTGCATGGGCGGATGGGGACATAGATTGATGCTCATCAATCCCTCAGGCAAGGTCCTTCCCTGCCACGCCGCTGAAGTGATTCCCGGACTCGCATTCGAAAACGTCCGTGAGCAGACCCTAGAATTCATCTGGCAGCAATCTTTGTCGTTCCAACGCTTTCGTGGAGAAGAATGGATGCCGGAACCATGCCGCAGTTGCAACCAGCGCACGCAAGATTTCGGCGGATGCCGCTGCCAGGCGTTGCTGCTCACCGGCAATGCAGAGGCCACTGATCCGGCTTGCTCACTCGCGCCCGCGCACCACATCGTCGAGGCGGCCTTGGCCGACGCGAATTCTAGCGCCGTTATTTCGCAGCCCGTTCCGGCTGCGTCATTGGTGCAGTTGCAGCAGCGCGCCGGAAATCTCTGGAGTTACCGAACCAATTCCGAATGATCCACAAAACCCTACCAGCGAAACCCGATCGTGATCGGACGATAGTCGGTGGTAATGCCGTTGTGAGTTCCGTGCATAATGCGGAATTCGCCGTAGAATTCGACGCCACTGGGCATCTTGCGGGTTATGCCTCCCCCAACGTCGTATCCGAATTCGTACAAGGTGGAATTAACAAAGCTGCCGCTGAGAGGAACGCTGTAATTGAAATTCTGGCACGCGCCCCACCAGTTCCAGAACGCATTGCACGGCGACCCCGGAATTGTCGTGCTGCCTTGCAGACTTCCAGAACGACGCATGAAATCCGCCCCAAAGAGAACGTAACCGCCGTATAGCTTGGTCACGGGCAGATTGATGATGGGATCGAGCGCAAGGGAGTAAACATGGGTGGAGGCTCCCGTGGCTTGCGTCAGTTCCAGCGTGGAGTCACGCAGCGGGAGGTTCGCAAAAACAAAATCCGCGCGCAGGCCTAAATACTTATTCGCATTTCGAGCCACGCCGGCCGCCGCGGCAAAGCCTCCCTGCCGCACCCAGGTGCGGGTCGGACCGCTGTTAAGGTTGGCGCCGGCGCCGACGTTGTAGACCCAGTTTTTGAAGTCGTGAGGACGTTTCTGCCGCGAAGAAGAAGTAGACTGCTCATCCGCGGGCTCCTGGCTGCTGTCGGGCTGCTTGGCTGTGGAAGCTGGCGTGGAAGGTTGCTGCGCTGCAGGCGCTGGCGACTCAGGCTGTGTCGTGGGCGCCTGTCCCGAGGGCGCGCTCTGGGCGAAGCTTTTGGCTCCCAGCGAGATTATCAGACACATTATCAGACACAGGCTCGTGACCATCAGCAGCGCCAGCAGCCTCGCGGTCGCAGCGAACTTTCCCATCATCCATTCTCCTCCCATAACCGGGCGTAATGGCGGACCGTAGCGCTCGGCATGAAGAGGCGAGAGTCGCGTTGGTAAAGGTTCCGCTTGTGATACCTCGCAAGCGCATCCACTCCGCTTTGCCGCGGGATCGCATCATCTTACCAACTTTGATGCTGACTCTGCCTGGCATGCCGCCCTGAGGACTGCGGGACCGTCTTCCACTGGAACGTGTTCGACCTCGGAGTTGAACTTTTCTGCAAGGCATGTAAATATCTTCGTCGCCCGCTGCGCGCCGCATTGGATGGAAATGACATGGAAACTCTTTTGACCAAGGCTCAAAAGCTTATCGCTCTCGTACTGGGGATTCTGCTGATCGTCGTCGTAGCGCTTTCCACCGTACACCTGGGTTTCCTGATCGGACAAGAAATCTGGAGCCCTCCCAGGTTTCTCATCCCAGTGCAAGGCCTCCTCGAGATCTTCTCCTTCTTCCTGCTAGTCCTTATCGGCGTCGAGTTACTCGAAACCCTTAAGGCCTACCTCAACAAGGATGCCCTTCATGTTCGGCTCGTCCTTGAAGTGGCCTTAATTGCCATGGCGAGAAAAGTCATTATCCTGGAGCCCGGCAGCGCTTCCAGTTCGACAATGTTCGGTATAGCTGCACTCATTTTGGCGCTGGGCGTGGCCTTCTATTTTGAGAGACGAGCGCACAGGGACCAACCCCTCTGATTTGATTTGGCATTGCCAAGGCTTTTAAGAAACAATCGTATTGAACAGGCCAGCATTGTTCGCTTTCCTCCTCGCGCAGCCGCAGGTCCACGTATGATAAAAATGACTTTCCATTCTTGAGAGCAGGCATTGCACAAGACTCCGCCAGAGCAGGCATTGGACGCCGTTCCCACCCAGTTTTCAGGGGATCGCGCTCCCGCACGCCGGGTCGCGCTGGTGGGGTTCGGTACTGTGGGCCGTGCTGTAGCCAAGATTCTCTGCGAGCGCACCGACGGTCTGCTCCGCCTCACCCACATCTGCAATCGCAACGTCGAGCGCAAGAAGCAGCCCTGGGGTACCGAATTATCGATACCGAGCGACGTAGTTTGGACTGACGACTTCCACACAATTCTCAACTCCGAGGCTGACATCGTCGTCGAACTGATCGGCGGATTGACGCCCGCGGAAGAGTTGGTGCGAGGCGCGCTGAACGCAGGCATGTCGGTGGTGACGGCCAACAAGCAACTCATCGCCCGTCACGGCCCGGACTTGCTGCAGCTTGCCAGTGTTAACGGTTGCCAGCTTGAGTTTGGAGCCTCCGTGGCCGGCGGCGTTCCCGTTCTCCCTGCGCTGCGCACCGGGCTTTGTGGAGATCGCCTGCACGGCATTGCCGGTATTCTCAACGGCACGTGCAACTATATTCTCAGCCGCATCGAGACCGCCCGCATTCCGTTCAGCGAGGCGCTCGAAGAAGCGCAGGCCCGCGGCTACGCCGAGGCCGATGCCAGCGAAGACCTTGACGGCGGCGATGCCCGCGCCAAGCTTTCTATTCTTGCATTGGCCGGGCTGCAAGTCCGCGTCTCTCCCGGAGATATTCGCGCCCGCACCATTCGCCCGGTCGATGCAGTCGACTTCGATTACGCCGCCGAACTGGGCTGCACCATCCGGCAAATCTCCCGCGCCGATTTGAAAGAAACCACTTTGTTTGCCGACGTTGGTCCCAGTCTGGTGCCCGCGTCGTCGCCTTTTGGACGCGCGCAGAGGAATCTGAATCTGGTTTTGACTTCAGGCAAATACGGCGGCGACATGGCCTTCCTGGGCGCTGGAGCGGGAGGAGATCCCACGGCGGTTGCGGTGGTCTCAGACTTGATGGCGGTGGCGGCAAGTTTCGCCGCCGGACCACGCCCGCGCCGCGCGCTGGATTTCGCCTCGCCGAAAGTGAGCTGTGACTTTGAAACGCCCTGGTATCTGCGCCTGGTGGTGAAAGATCAGCCCGGAATCATCGCGGGACTGGCCGCGATCCTCTCAGCGCACAAATTGAATATCGACGCGGTGCTGCAAGAGCCGGGATTCGACAAAGCTGCTCTGCCCTTCGTGATCACCCTCGAGCCTTGCCGCGACACGCAATTGCACCCGGCGCTCCAGGAAATGTCGGCGCTACCCTTCGCGCTTCGCCCGTGCCTCTGCCTGCCGATCTTGCGCTAGGCTGAGTCACGCGTTATCTGGCGGCACCGTGTCTGCATTCGCGCCACCATTTGTCATCCCGAGCGAAGCGAGGGGATGAATTCACGTTTGAAGTGCAACAGTGTGTTGCAAGAATACCTCGTTGGGAGTTTGGAAGGCGAGGCACTTTCTGGGCGTGTCGTTGTAGCGTTGCAGGCAGATGGCGAGGCGATGGGCGGTCAGGGCGTCGAGGTCGGTGGTTCTGGGCAACAGGCGGCGCAAACGACCAATGGCGTTTTCGATGCCCCCCTTCTGCCAGGGCGAGTGCGTGTCGCAGAACCAAGTCTGGATGCCGAACCGTCGGCTCAGTAGATAGTGTTTGCTGAACTCCGCTCCGTTATCGAACGTCATGGACTGGCACACGCGCGCCGGCATGGCTTCCACCATGGCGCTGAGATTGTCGGCGACCGACTGCGCCGTTCTCGCCTTCTGCCGCAGCAGCAGGGGGCGCCGCGATCTGCGTTCCTGGACCACCAGCAGGAACTGTCCCGGTTTGCTGAAGCTCATGAGGTCGGCTTCCCAATCGCCGGAGCGGGTTCGGGCCTCCACCGCGGCCGGACGATCATGAATGGAAACCCGGTCCAAGATGGACGCCGTCGACCATCGGCCATTGGGCAGACGCTTCCCGCGACGGTACTTTTGGCGAGGCAGCCAGCGATGCAAGGTTTCGTGGAACGACCAACTGCGCCAATAAATGTAGCGGTAGATCGATTCGTAGCTGATGCGGTCGCTGCCGGGCCCCCGGGCCAAGCGTCCGGCAATCTGCTCCGGCGACCATCCCTCGGCCAGGCGTCGCAAAACTTCCCCGCGAAGCTCCGGTTGACGTTCCATCTTATGGGCTCGACCGCGTGCATGCCGGCGCAGCATCAACTCCTGCGCGCGCTGCGGATCGTAACCACCGCTCCACTTCTTGGACGCCTTGCTGTTGCGCTTCAGTTCACGACTGATGGTCGCCACGTTCCGCCCAAGAACTCCGGCGATGAACCGCAGAGATTTACCGTCTGCATGCAGACGGTAAATCTCAATACGCTCCGTAAGTCCCAACTGCTCATAACTTCGCTTTCCCATCGCAACACCTTTGTACGGTGTTGCACTTGATTCGTGAACCCAAGGGGATCTGGGTGTTTGCCCGCCGCAGCTACAATGACAGCGCAGGCAGGAACCCAGGTCCCTCGCTCCGCTTGACGGAACATACCGTCGTTAGAGACGGAATGACGCCGCCGGTGGAAGCGTCAAAACTGAGCCATTACCGGAGTCGATCGGGTGGGTTCGCGGATTTGTGGTTCTCGCGGAAGGTTTTCGTTATTTCCTACTTCCCCGTGTAACTGACCCTCCAGATCGAGTTAGAGCCGTCATCGCTGACCAGCAGTGAGCCGTCGGGAGCTACCGTGACGCCCACCGGACGCCCCCACACATTGCCATCCGGCAGGACGAAGCCGGTAAGGAAGTCTTCATACTCGCCGCTGGCGTGGCCGCTCTGGTGTTGCGGCACGCGGATCACTTCGTAGCCCACGCGCACCGCTTTGTTCCAGGAGCCGTGCTGAGACGAGAAAATGTCTCCCTTGTACTCGGCAGGGAATTGCTGGCCCTCGTAGAAGGTTATTTCCAGCGAGGCGTTGTGCGGCTGCAGCAACACGTCAGGCACGATCGCTTTGTCTTTCAACTCCGGATGCTTGCCTGCATGACGCGGATCCTGATGCCCGCCGATATACCACCACGGCCAGCCGTAGAATCCACCTTCCTGAACGTGGGTGATGTAGTCGGGCACGAGATTGTCTCCCAGCGCATCGCGCTCATTCACCGAGCACCACAACTCGCCGGTCCGCGGATTCACCGCGATCCCACCACCGGCATTGCGGATGCCATAGGCATAGACGCTCAAATTGCAATTCGAGACATCGCATACCAGAATATCGGCCCGGTTCTTTTCTTCGGGATGTGTGTCGGGGTCATTCACGTTCGAGGCTGAACCAACCGCCACAAACATTCTCTTGCCGTCGTTGGAAAACGCTACCGCGCGTGTCCAATGGCCGCCGCCGGCCGGAAGATCTGCGATATGCTGCGGCGCGCCACTCGCCTTCAGATCGCCATTGTGATAAGGGATGCGAACCACTTCGTTCGTATCGCCGACGTACAACCACTGCGGATCGGCTCCGGGAGGATAGAACGCCAAGCCATAGGGATGCTTCAGGTCAATGGCAAATACGGATGACAGCTCAGGTTTGCCGTCGCTGGTCATTCCGCGGAATACGCGAATGCGTCCGGCATCACTTTCCGTAAGAAAAATGTCGCCGTTCGGAGCGGTTCGCAGAGTTCGCGGATTGTCGAGCCCGGCGGCATAGAGTTCCACTTTGAATCCGGGGGGCGCCACCGGCCAGACATTTTCCGGCCGCGCCACAACCTCCGGACCGTTGCTCGACGACTGCGTTGCATACGGTTGCGGCAGATCGTTCACTGTGATCTTGCGAAATGTTCCCGGCTTCTCATAACGGAAGTCGGTAAAGGGCGGTGTCGGCGGCGCGGCTTTCAAAGTTGATCCCCCCACATCCGCGGGAACTCCGCCTGCTACGGGGGCAGTCTGGGGCAATCCCCACGACTTTACAAAAGTGACGATTTGCCAGCGCTGTTTTGCCGGCAACTGCGCCCAAGACGGCATGCCGCTGTCTTTATCGCCTTTGGTAATGAACCAAAAGACTTCGCCTGGCGTGGCTGTCTCAAGCTTGCCATCAACGAGTGAAGGCACATTGCCGGCGCCTTCTCCGCGCCTGCCGTGGCACGACAGGCAATTGCGGGCATAGAGCCGCTTTCCCGCCTGCGCGGCTGCTGCCTGTCCTTCATACGGATTCTTCATCGCCTGGGCCGAAGCCGGTGCATTGTGGAAGTTCTTGTCTGAATTCGCTGCGAACAGCAGCGTCGCCGGCAGCAGAAATGCGGCGGCAATACGGGTGTGTGAATTCGCTAACCAGCGCATAGATCCTCTAAGAGATATTACTGCCCCCGGACTTGGATGCGCTTGGGCTTCGCCGGGATTTAGAGAAGATTATTTTGCGGACTTACCTTTCATGACCTGCTCGTACCACAGGCGGTGATGGGTTTTCGCCCAGGCCGTGGTAACTTCTCCGCGAATGATGGAAGTGAAACCGCCGCGGATCATGGCCGTGCCCATGTAAACGTGAATGATGAAGCCGCCGATGGTGGCCATCGCCGTGGCAACGTGCACGGTGACCGCGAGATAACGCAGCCAGCGCAAGGCTCCATGGAATGTCCTCGACAAACCACAGTCCAAGTCCTGACAGCAGCAACAGAATGACTCCGTAAAACATCAGCCAGAAAAACACCTTCTGGCCGTAGTTGAAGCGGCCTTCGGGCGGAAGATTCTGGTCGTCGTTCTCGATGTAGTGCTTGACCTGCTTGTGCCAGCGCCGGTCCGCGTCGGTGGTAGCCATGTCGCTGCGCCACATCTTGTACATCCAAAACATGGAGAACGTGAAGCCTAGGCCGAACCAGGGATGCCAGAAGCGCGCCGTCGGCCCTCCGCCTACAATGGCCGCGAGCCAATACATGTATGGCGACCAGAAGGCCAAGCCGGTGATCAGACAATAGACGTAGAACAGGGCGCTCATCCAATGATGAAGGCGCTCGACCAGCGTGTAGCGGAGGATGCGCTCTCCGGGGTCGCCGGTGGTTCGTGGCGAGGAGATGGTGTGCGAACTCACGGCTGGCCTCCGTTCTCAGGCTTCTGGGGATGAATTTCCTTTGGGCCGTAGCGGAAGTAGTGGATCGTAACCCCGATGACGCCGAACAGCATGGCGAGATTTCCAATCCACTTCGCCGGCCCTTTCCAGAACTTCACCACCCACGGAATGTGCGGATCTTTCGGCAATCCGCCATACGCTCGGGATTGGTCGCATCGTGCAGCACATAGATGACGCCCGTCCCGCCCACGCCCGCCGGATCGTAGACGCCGGCCTTCTCGATGCCATAGTTCTCGCGAAGCTGTTTGGCGCGGGTCTCGGCGAGATCCTTCATGTCGTCCTTGGTTCCGAAGTGCAGGCAGCCGGTGGGGCAGGACTTGATGCACGCCGGCTCCAACCCCTCGCTCACCCGGTCAGAGCAAAGCGTGCACTTGAACATCTTCTTGGTGCTGGGATTGAACTTGGGAATATCGAAGGGGCATCCGCTCACGCAGTAGCCGCAGCCAATGCAATTCTGCTGCTGAAAATCGACGATGCCGTTGGTGTATTGCACGATGGCGCCATCGGCCGGACAAGCCGTCAGGCAGCCCGGATCGGCGCAGTGCATGCACTGGTCTTTCCGCATGAGCAGCGTGATGCTGCCATCTTCGCGCTCGTGCTCGTTGAACTTGATCAGGTTCCAGTAATTCCACGTCGTGGAGGGCATGGTCTGGTAGCTGTTATCGAACACCGTGTCGGTGAACGTGTACCCGTTCCATTCGAGGCAGGCGACTTCGCAGGCTTTGCAGCCGATGCACGTGGTGGTGTCGATCAGCTTGCAGACCTGGTAGTCGCGCTCCACATCCTCGCCGGGAGCAGGTCCAGCATGGCCGGAAATTCTCTTGATCGCTAACGTTGCCTGGCTCATAAGAATTGAGTCATTGAGTGATTTAGTGATTGAGTCATTGAGAAACCTGAAAACCTTGATGCGCGATTTCCAAATCACTCAATGACTCAATCGCTCAATCACTCAATCTCCTTCACGCTTTTTCCACCTTCACCATAAAGCCCTTGAACTCCGGCGTATATGCGTTCGGATCGACCACTGTCGGCGTCAGCCGGTTGAGGATCGTCCTCGCGTCCTTGCCTGCATCTTCCTGAATGCCGCGATAACCCTGATGAATCGGAATGCCGATCTGGTAGACCTTCTTGCCGTTAATCGTCATGGGCCTGATGCGTTTGGTGACGAACGCCTTGGCGATGTAATAACTCCGCGCGCTCGTGACCTTCACCTTGTCGTTGCCCTTAATCCCCAGCTCCGCAGCCAACTCGACTGGAATCTCAATGAACGGTTCGGGAATGAGCTGTACGTTCATCTGGTTGTTCTTGGTCCAGTAGTGGTAGTGCTCGGTGAGCCGGTAGGTGGTGCAGATCACGTTGAAGCTGTCGCCCATCGTCGAGTATTTGTCAGCCGCCGTCTTGAGCTTCTTGACCACCGGATTATTCGACTGGTTCGGATGCAAGAGCATTCTGCACCGGACTCTCGATCGGCTCGTAGTGCTCGGGGAACGGTCCATCGGCAAACGCACCCAACGGTCCAAATATCCGGCCCACGCCTTCGGGATTCATGATGAACGGCCCCATGTGATCCTTGGGATTGGAATCGGGTTTGAAATCGGGTACGTCATTCCCCGCCCAAAGCTGCGTTGACTCGTTCCACCACACCTGCTTGCGCGCAGGATCCCACGGCTTGCCCGAAAGATCGCAGGAGGCGCGGTTATACAGCACACGCCGATTCGCCGGCCACGACCACGCCCAGTTCTGGTAGATGCCCAGGCCGGAGGGATCGTCGGTGCCGCGGCGCTGAAGCTGCGGGCCAGCCTCGGTCCAGCAGCCCGAATAAAGCCAGTTCCCGCACATGGTTGTGCCGTCATCTTTGAGCCAGGCGAAGCCCGGAACCTGCTGGCCGCGCTTGATCGTCACCTGCGTTTTGGGATCGGTGATGTCGGCCAAGGCCTTGCCATTCAACTCTTTGGTGATTTCGGCGAGCGGCGGATGTTGCGGATTCGAATAACCCCACGTCAGTTTCAGGATCGGGTCGGGGAATTTGCCGCCTTCTTTCTGGTAGAGTTCCCGCACCTTCAAGAAGATTTGCGCGAGGATATCCTGATCGAGGCGCGCCTCGCCCGGCGGCGGAACAGCCGCGTTCTTCCACTGCAGCCAGCGCGCCGAGTTGGTCATCGATCCGTCTTTTTCGGCGAAGCCGGCGCAGGCCAGGCGATAGACCGTGGTTTTAATGGTCTTCATCTCGTCGGGCGTGATTCCCGGAGAGCGCCAGAATTCGCTGGTTTCATCGGGATAAATTTCGCCCACCACCAGCCAGTCCGCCTTCTTGAGCGCTTCGATATTCTTCTGCGAGTCCGGTCCGATCGCGACCCCGTTCATGCCGAACGTGAGCAACCCCTTCACCGTACCGCGATACATGTTGTCCCAGATCTGCGTCCAGGAATAATTGCGATCCACTTTCGGCATGTAATCGAAGGCGAATTCATTCTCCTTCGTGGCCGCGTCACCGAACATCGCCTTTAAATAGGAGACGGCAAACTTCGGCGTGTTCGACCAGTAATTGAACGATTCCCATGGCGCCGGTTTCGACGCCGTTGGCGTGATTCGTCTTCAACCATGCCGTCAGGTTTGCGTCGGTTGGATGCGGCACCTTCAAATAGCCCGGCAAGATGTCGAACACTCCACCCATGTCGGTCGCGCCCTGAATGTTGGAGTGGCCGCGCAGGGCGTTGACGCCGCCGCCCGCGCGCCCAACGTTCCCCTGCAGCAACTGCAGCATGGCCGCCGTCCGGATGATCTGCGTGCCGAAGCTGTGCTGCGTCCAGCCCACCGCGTATACAATGGTGCCGACTTTCTTCGTGTCGCCATCTTTGCGGATGGACGTGTACAGGTCTGCGGCTTTCAGGAACTGGTCCTTCGGAATGCCGGTGATGCCTTCGACCACCTCCGGCGTGTAGCGCGAATACTGCTGCCGCAACAACTGATAGACGCAGCGCGGATGCTGCAAGGTCAGGTCAAACGCGACCTTCGGCGGGAGCGGGGGCAAGGGCTTCGGCGTTCCCGGGGCAGCCGGCGCCGCAGCATGAGCCGGCGTGACACCGCCTGTGTCGTTGCCGTCTTCGTAGTTCCATGTGGAGCGGTCGTAAGTTTGCGTGGCAGCATCGAAGCCCGAGTACAGCCCATCCTCCGGCAGCTTGAAACCTTCCTTGACGATGAACGCGGCGTTGGTGTAGTTGACCAGATAATCGTGCGGGATGCGGTTGTTTTCGATGGCGTAGCGGATCACTCCGCCGAGGAAGGCAATATCGGACCCGGCGCGAATCTGGCAGAATAAATCGGAAGTGGCGGCCGTGCGCGTAAACCGCGGATCGACCACGATCAACTTCGCATTCCGCGTGCGCTTGGCTTCGATGATCCACTTGAAGCCGCAAGGATGATTCTCAGCAGGATTGCCGCCCATGACCAACACCATGTCGGCGTTCTTCATGTCGATCCAGCCATTCGTCATGGCCCCGCGTCCAAATGTTGGTCCCAAACTTGAGACCGTGGGGCCGTGTCAAACCCTGGCCTGGTTTTCTACATAAGTGAGGCCCATGCCGCGCATGGTTTTCACCACGAGGTAGTTGAACTCGTTGGTGTCGGTGCAGCCGCCGGTGAACGCAATGCCTTCGCAACGGTTGACGGTGCGTCCCAGCGCGTCTTTCTCGATGAAGGTATCGTCGCGCGTCTTCTTTACCCAGTGCCCGATCTCGTCGATGGCCTGGGTCCACGCGATGTCTTCCCAATGATCCGAGCCCGGACGCCGCACCTGCGGCTTCAGCAGCCGCCGCGGATTCAGAATGTCCTGCTCGAGCGACGCTCCCTTGGGGCACAGCGTGCCGCGATTGATGGGATGGTCGGGATCGCCCTCGACGTGAATCACCTGCGGCGTGACGTTCTTCGCCTTGTCGCCGATCGTGTAGATGAGGACGCCGCAACTCACCGCACAATACGGGCAGGTGGACCGCGTTTCGGTCGCGCGCGCAATCTTGAGTTCTTTTATCTGCGCGACTGCGGGAGTGAGATCGAATCCTAGAAGAGAGAAGCCCGCTCCACCAGCAAGCGCGCCTTTCAGGAAGGTTCTGCGGGAAAATTCCATTGCGCATCCTCCGACTGCTTCGAATCACAAGCCGAACGGACTGCACCCCAAATTGCAGAAAACTATAATCCCGTCCGCCTACCAGAGTCAATGCTGCTGAAACTGTATTTCGCAAACTCTTTACCACGGAGCCCCGGAGACCCGGAAGGAATCTCTAAGAATTCCTCTTTTTCCCCCTTTCCTCTCCTCCGTGGCTTCGCTCCCCCGTAGTGAATGGGTTGCTTGCCGCGAGTCGAAGCCCCATAATCACCCGATGGCCCTCACCCCATGGCAGCGGCGCATCAAACGCGCGGAACACCTGGCCAAGCAGCACTCCTTCGCTGCGGAGATCCTCGGTTTCTACATCCAAACTGCGCGGTTTCAGGAAAATCTCTACCATGCGGCTGGAACGCAGTAGCGCCGGCCTCCCGCCGGCTGTCTTAAGCGAAAAAAAGCAACTGGCGCGTCCCGCCCGCTCCCCGGCGAACCAAACGCTGGCGCTACAAACACGCTGCTCGCCAGCTTTCCGGCATTTCTCTCGCTCGTCGAAGAGCACGGCCCGGCGCGCCTCGCCCAGGTGGCGCACGATCTTCACAGCTCAAGCTCCAACTCCTGGACAGACCTATTCACACAATGCTGGACCCACATTGACGCACCCACCGATCCCCAGCAATTCCTCGTGCTTGCTTTTCTTCAGCCGTACGCTGAATTCGTCCGCTCCGGCGTTCCACTGCACCTGGAGGGTTATACCTATTCCCTGTGCCCGTTCTGCAACCGCAAGCCCGCGGTCGGCGTTCTGCGGCAGCAGGGCGATGGTGGCCGGCGCAGCCTGCTCTGCGGCTTCTGCCTCACCGAGTGGGAGTTCCGCAGACGTGGTTTGTCCCGGATGCGGCCTGGAAGACAATGCCAAACTTCCGGTCTATACCGCCGAGGATCTCCCTTACATCCGCGTCGAGTGCTGCGACGCTTGCCAGACCTATATCAAATCCATCGACCTCACCAAGAACGGCCTCGCCGACCCGTTGGTCGACGAACTCGCCTCGGTTCCGTTGAACCTCTGGGCGCAGGAGCACGGATACGCCAAACTCCATCCCAACCTGCTTGGAATGTGACTTCGGTCACGCATTACTTGTTACCTCACTTGTCACCTCCGCCTCGCGTAACTTTGTAAAGTTCCGTCCGTCATACAACCTTCCCTCACGCGTAACTTGATCAGAGTGCAATAAAGCCGTATAAGCTATAGGAACAACCGACAACTAAACCCCGAACCCAGACGGAGTTTTTCATGCGCTTTGCAAGTTTCTGTTACCACTCTAGCCACAACCCTGTGCTTCGCCGCGCCGCAAGATCGCATCAGCGGTCCCATCGATTCCAGCCAAAGAGTCACGCTTCGCAGGAGCTCTTCATCCCAAGGCGCAGCCGCAATATGATCTTGGCGCGGTTGATCCATCGCTGGAGCTGAGCTATGTCACGCTGCTCATGGCACCCTCGCCTAGCCAGCAGAAAGATCTGGACCAACTTCTCGCCCAGCAGCAGGATCGCTCGTCGTCCCTCTACCATCAAATGGCTCACGCCCCAGCAGTTCGCCGATCGCTTCGGCCTTAGTCAAAACGATTTGAACAAGGTTACAGGCTGGCTCAAGTCCGAGGGCTTCCAGATTCTCAGCGTCGGCGGCGGCCACAACTCCATCATCTTCAGCGGCACCGCCGCCCAGGCACAGCACGCTTTTGGAGCCGAGATCCATAACTACAACGTCAACGGGGAAGCGCACGTCGCCAACTCGACACCCGTCATGATTCCAAATGCGCTGAATGGCATAGTCAGTAGCGTGATGGGGCTGCATGACTTTCGTCCCCAGCCGGCTTATCGCTCACGGGTTGTCGGCCAGAGCCGCATTGGCCACCCCGAATACTACGACTCGCACTATATCTGGCCGAACTTCCTCGCTCCCGGCGACATTGCCACGATCTACAACGTCAAATCTGTTATACACAGGCTCACCCGTGATCGACGGCACCGGCCAAACGCTAGCCATTGCGGGACAGACTGACATTTTTCTCGATGACATCAACGATTTCCGCACCGGCTTCGGCCCCCACCCCCTTCCTCCACTACCCCCGCTACCGGCGCCTGCACGACCAATGCGAACGGGATCGTTATCTCGCCCTGCACCACCACGAATTTTGCGTATATGCTGCTGGGGTACGGACCCTTTCGACCGTCTCCTCCTATGACATAGGCGAAGCCGACGTGGACATCGAGTGGTCCGGCGCCGTTGCCCGCAATGCGCAGATCATCTTTATTAATGGCCAAACTAGCAATGGTGTCTTCGACGCGCTTATCTACGTTATCGATGGAACCTCGGCCCCTCTCGCTACCGTTGTCAGCGCCAGCTACGGGGAGGGCTGCGAGGCTCAGGCCACCCTTGATCTGGAGAGTGTCCTGCAACAGGGCAACGCCGAGGGCGTCACCATCATGAACTCGTCGGGCGACATAGGCGCCGCGACCTGCGATTACAACCCGCCAAACTCTAGGCCGCCATACGACCCGGCAGTCGGTGGGCTGGGGGTAAGTTACCCTGCCAGCAGTCCCGAAGTTACCGCAGTCGGTGGCACTGCGATCTCCATGGCCGACGACTCCAACCCTCCCAGCCCGGCGCTGTGGAGCACGACTGTCGGCGCTAACGGCGGCACGGCCGTCACCTACATTCCTGAGATTGCCTGGAACGACGCTGTAGCGCTGGGTGCGTACTGCGCCAGCAACCCAGGCGAGTCATTCTGTAAACCCAGTCCTGGAGTGCCGATCACTTCGGCGCAGACTTTTCAGGAGGATTACTGGATTTCGAGCAGTGGCGGCGGCGCGAGCAACTGCTGGTACGAGAATGGAAACGTGTGCCTGGGGCCCGGTCCGGGCCCAACAGGAGGCGGTTTCGCGCAGCCCGCATGGCAGGAAGCACTGTCGGTTCCCGGCGCCCCCGCTGGCGTCCGTTACGTCCCCGACGTCTCCCTTTTAGCCTCGCCAACCTTTCCGGGCTACGTTTTCTGCACGCCGATAAATCCACCCACGAACGGCAGCACGTGTGCAAGCGGAATCCTCACCGCTGTGGACACTTACGAGTCCCTCGTCGGCGGAACTTCGGTCTCTTCACCGGCCTTCGCCGGCATGATGGCTCTGCTCAATCAGTACCTAGTAGCGAACCGGTCTCCAGAGCGCCCCCGGCTTGGGAAATGTCAATCCGATGCTTTACACTTTGGCCGCGACCCCTTCCAATGGCGCTTTTAACGCCGTCACCAGCGGGAACAACAACGTTTACTGCCAGCCTAATACGCCCGCGGGCCAGCCTTCGAATGTGCAATGCCCTGCGGCAGGAGTGCTCGGCTACAGTGCGTCCAATTTCGACGCCACCACGCACTATAATCTCGTCACCGGCCTCGGCTCCGTCAATGCCGACAAGCTGGCCATCGCCTGGCAAGCGGCGCTAGCGCCTTTCCTGCTCACGCCTGGCACGCTTGCTCCGAGCCCCGTTTCGGCGGGACAATCGGCATCGGTCGTCCTGACCATCTCTGCCGTGAGCGGTTCCGTTGGTACCGTCGTGAACTTCAGTCCCAGCAGTTGCACCGGCCTGCCCAGTGGCGCGACCTGCAGTTTCAATCCTATAAGCGTCAATTTCAATGGTGTAGACAATGCGACGACCACGATGACGATCTCGACGACGGCCAATATGGCGGCATCGGGTCCGCAGCTCGTTACCATCACGCCCACCAGTTCATCGAACAGCGCACAAGTCAGCCTGACCGTAACCGCGACCACCGAAACCTTCAGCCTCGCATCGACCAACGGCGTTACTTTCCCCGTAATCGTCGGAGGCAACGCTTCCGTCGCGGTTAGTATCAGCGGTACGAACGGCTTCATCGTGGGCAGTGGCGCAGGCGCGACCACCGCCCTGCCGCTCACCTACAGCTGCATTGGAAGCCCAGCACTTGCTACGGCGGAGATTTCCTGCACAGTCACTCCCGGCAACAATCAACCCACCAACGCGACCGCAGTGACCGTCAATCTGGCGACTACGGCCCCCACTGCGCAGTTGCATTCGCCCTTCGGCGGAAGCCACATCTTCTATGCGTTGCTGCTTCCCGGTTTGTTCGGAGTCGTTTTTGTAGCGGGATCGCGCACGCGGGGCATGCGCCTACTCACCTTGATTGTGGTTCTCGGCTTCTCCACATTATGGTTGGGCGCTTGCGGTGGCAGCACCAATACCAACCCGACGAACCCCGGGACGCCAAAGGGAACCTATTCCGTGACCGTCAGCGCCACCACCGGCGGTACGAGCCCGATCACCAACTCCAATGCGCCATTCACGATTCAGCTCGTAGTGAACTGATGCTTTACCGAGACAGCGCTCCGCATTCCACGGAGCGCTGCTCTCCGAAGCCAGAAAGTAGAAGCTCGAAAGTCATTGACCTCCTGTGCAAAACCGCTCCCACTTTGCCCCTTGCGCGCTTGCGCCGGGGCGAGTACCATTAGGTTGTTCTCATTGGCCACGTTCCCGCGTAGGCCTTCCGCGTCCCAGGCCGTTCCCGGCGGCGCGACGGATTCCGATAACGGATAACCGATTACGCAAAACTTGATAGTTGTTTTCGCCAGTACGAGTTTGCTTCACCCGAGAGTAGCGGATCGCGGCAGCGTTTACGATTGCGTCCAGCCCATCGCGCAATCCCGCATGCAAAGTTAGTCATGCCCCCTGGAGCGCGGCTGCGAGACTTGGTGGTTGACGGTTGTGACTGATTCAGTGGATAGGCCCCCGCGAGAAAATCGGCTGTGCGCCAACACTGTGAGAGCCCGCCGCAACCAATGGGGAATCTAAAATTCTGTACGTTTGCAACCCTGCACCGGGCAGAAGCCCGGCCTGGCAGGCTTTGAGAGGACTATGAACGCAGGACCAGGAAGACCCTCCGGTGGCGGAGGAGGCAGAAGTAGACGGCGTCGCGGACGCCGCCCGAACAATCCCCGCGGACCCCGAGCCGCCGGGCCCAGCCAGTCGCGCCACAATCAGGACGGCATTTACACCGCGCCCATGGATCACAGCTATCGCGCTGCGCTAGGCGGGAACGGCAACAACGGCGGCGGAGCGCGTCGCGGTCACCGTCCCGGCTTCGCCGCTCCTTTTGCTCCCGCTGATCCTGAACCTTTGCCCGCGTTGCGCGAGGATTCCAACTCCCGCATCTTTGCCTTCGTCGACGACCTGTTCTTCGCCGCCAAGATTCAAGAGACGGCGCGCAAGCTCAACGTGAAGGTCGAGTTCGCCAAGAATGACAAAGACCTGGCCGAGCGCATGCAGCAGAACGGCGAAGAGAAGCCCTCGCTCATCATCTTCGACCTCAACAATGCCAACGCCAAGCCGCTGACCTTGATCCCCAAGCTGAAGTCGAAGCTGAAGAAGGGAACCTCGATCATCGGATTCCTCTCGCATGTGCAAGGCGATCTGAAGCAGAAGGCCCACGAAGTAGGCTGCGATATGGTTCTGCCACGCTCCGCCTTCTCCCAGAACCTACCGCAATTGCTGCGCAGGCATGGAGCGCCGGAAGACGAGAAGCCGACGGTACAGTAGGAACCAGAAACCGGGAACCAGAAACTGAGAACTGCTCTACCCCGGAGGCCAGTTCAGCCCACGGCCTCCCAACAGATGGACGTGGAAATGAAACACTGATTGCCCCGCACCCGGACCCACATTTGTCACCGTGCGATAGCCGTCCTCGATCTTTCGCTGGCGCGCAAGCTCCGCTGCCACCAGGTGACAGCGGCCGATTACCTCGGCATCGTGGGCCTGCCCTTCTTTCAATCCAGTAAAGTGTTTCTTCGGAATGACCAGCACATGCGTGGGAGCCTTTGGGTGGATGTCTTCGAACGCGAAGACGTGTTCGTCCTCATAGACTTTCTTGGCAGGAATCTCGCCTGCGATAATGCGGCAGAAAAGACAATTGCTCCTGAGCTCGCTCATGTCTCAGTCACCATGCGAAAACAATAACACTTAATTCACCACGGAGGCACCGAGTCGCGCAGAAAAACCTGACCAATACCGGCGCCCCTCCGCTTCGTGCTTTCCTCCGTGTCTCTGTGCCTCCGTGGTGGTAGCGACCAACGAGGGACGGCCACTGCCCTAATCCAGTCTCACCAGAAACACTGCACCCTCGGTCGTTTCTGTTTCCGCGGCGAGTTGGTGGGCGCGCTCGCGGTCGTCGTCGAGTACGCGAACTCGCACCCACCAGTCGCCAGCAGGGCTGTTGAAGCGCTGCACTTTCGCCGTGTGATAACGGCGCGTGAGATGATCGGCAAGGTTCGCAGCGGAATCCTGGTCAGGGAAACCCCCGATCTGCACCGCCCACTTTCCCCCCGTATCAAGCGGAACTGGAGTTTGCATCACCTCAACTTTCACTTCGGCAACCCCAGGCTGGTAAACATCCAGCTTGCGCGCGGCGGCCAGCGATAAGTCGAGAACCCGCCCGGGGATGAACGGGCCGCGA
The DNA here is from genome assembly GCA_963702775.1 of uncultured Acidobacteriaceae bacterium. Classification (GTDB taxonomy): domain Bacteria; phylum Acidobacteriota; class Terriglobia; order Terriglobales; family Acidobacteriaceae; genus Sulfotelmatobacter. The sequence goes on along the minus strand of CAVPDX010000004.1, from coordinate 32,748 downwards.
TCGGTGATGCGCACCAACGCTGTATGGCCGGTCTTCAGATTCGTGACGCGCACAATTGAGCCCAGGGGCAGCGTGCGATGTGCCGCTGTCATGGCGTGCATGTTGTAGACTTCGCCGTTCGATCCGCGCCGGTTGTGATACGGCGGACCGTACCAACTCGCCCGTCCGATTTCCGTAGCCAGCGGCGTGGCGCCGAGGGGAAGCGCAGGCTCGGCGAGGTCGGGCGGCGCCGGCACATTCACCCGCATCTGCTTGGGATGGCCGCAGCCTGTAAGGAAGACCAGCAAGATCGTGAGCAGAATCAAAACCACGGGCCAGTCAACCAAAGACGCACGGCGCAGCTTCACTTTTTCGAGGCTTTTTGCTGCTCCATGTAGTCGGCCAGTTCGATGAGCTTTACGCTCGCGGTTCGCAACGCCTTGGTCGAGTGCTGGCGTACCGCGGGCACCACCTCGTCGTTCAGGTACTTGATGAATTCCGGGATCTCTTTCTCGATGCGTTCGGCGGCCTCGGCGACAGTCTTGCTGACGCGCGCCGATGCGTCTTCCACCTTGCGGTTGAAGTCGTTCATGATGCTCCTCGATGCTGCTGGGCGTGAATGAACTCACGCGCGGGTTGCGGATGCCAGGCAGGGCTATTATTTCGTGCTCGGGAGCGCGGGGTCAATGGCGAGGGACACAGGAGAGCAACGGCCTGGGGCCGCGCAGAGGTAAGATCATCCTATGTTGCTCGTCATCTTTGGTGCCGGTGCGTCCTACGATTCAGCCTCGCGGCTACCACCTCCAGTGGGAGGACGTGCGGAGCCGCATTGGGAATACCGCCTGCCCTTGGCGAATCAGCTGTTTGATGACAATAGGGGGATATTCCGCGAGGCGATGGATAAGTTCAAGGACTGCAAGCCTTTGGTGCCTTTTCTCCGGAACAGTGCCTCAGTCGAGCGGGAGCTCGCGAAGGCGCGCGAGCAGGCCAAGACTTTTCCGCCCGCCCGTCGAGAGCTTGCCGCGATTCAGTACTACCTCCATTTCGCGCTGTGGGATTGCCAAAGGAGGTGGGCAAATTTGCACGGCGGCATTACGAACTACGTGACCCTGGTTCGTGAAATTGAAAGATGGCGCCATCAACTCGGCCAGGAGGTCTGCTTCGTCACGTTTAACTACGACACTATGCTGGAGGAGGCGGTCTCTGAGGTTTTGCGCATTGCAATGAGCAATCTCGATGAGTACATTGCGAATCCCTATTATTCCCTTATAAAGCTGCATGGCTCGGTCAACTGGGAGCGCGAGCTGGACGATATTCCATCCCCGCGCGGCGAGAGCCCACAGAGCCTTATAGATAGAGCAGGCAAGCTCTCAATCACTGACCGATACAGGCTCGTTACCCATTTTCCGATGCTGGAGGAGCGAGGATATCTGGTTTTTCCTGCCCTTGCGATTCCAGTTGAAAACAAAGATGAATTTTCTTGTCCCACGGCCCACGTCGAGAGGTTGAGGAAACTGCTCCCAAGCGTGACGAGGATCGTTACAGTAGGATGGCGGGCAACCGAAGCCGACTTTCTGGATATGCTGAAACTCACGAAGGGTCCCGATCTGATGATCGTGTCGGGTAGCACCGCGGGAGCTGACGAGACCTTCGCTAATCTGAGTCGCAGTCTGGGTCGGCCGAGCCGCACCTCCGTCGACACCGGGTTTTCGGGCCTGATAGCCAATCTGGGCCGACTAGACGAGTTTCTTCAGTAAAGACTTACGATCAGTTCCTTGATAAAGTAAGGACCATGTCCGAGGCGAATCCCACAGCGGATAGCATCCGAGTTGAGGCGCTGCGGCGCAAGGCCAGAGCCGGTCACCAATTAACCGTTGGGGAACGGCTAGAACTGTTCGACGCCAATATGAAATGGTTGGACGAACTCCAGGCCGAGCAGCTCAACGAAGCAGGGGCAAAGGGCACACGGGTCACGCGCGAAAATCGCGGCTGGACGCGCGAGGAACTGTACAACGACGATAGGGGTCTTCCTCGTGGCTTCCCTCGTCGACACTGATAGTGAGCGCCGACAGTTCTGCAAGAAACTTCTCACCTGGTACGACCGCCATCGCCGCGATCTGGCCTGGCGCGGCAGCCGCGATCCTTACCCCGTGTGGCTTTCCGAGATCATGCTGCAGCAGACGCGCGTGGCGGCGGTGATCGATCACTATCAGAAATTCCTGCGGCGTTTTCCTACTGTCGAAAAGCTAGCGGCAGCGCGCGAGGCCAGCGTGCTGGCAGCGTGGAGCGGCCTCGGCTATTATCGCAGGGCGCGCATGATGCACGCGGCAGCGAAGGCGATCGTGCGCGAGCACGGCGGAAAATTCCCGGCGACTGAGGAAGGGTTGCGGGCTTTGCCCGGGATCGGCCGCTACACCGCGGCGGCAATCGCCAGCATAGCTTTTGGGGAGCCGGTCGCGGTGGTCGATGGCAATGTCGAACGCGTTTTGCAGCGAGTAGCGGGGAAGCGGCTGGCTGGCGAAGAACTGTGGACGGCAGCAAACAACCTGCTGGATGCCAAGCGGCCGGGCGACTTCAATCAGGCCATGATGGAGTTGGGTGCCGTGGTATGTACGCCGCGCGCGCCGAGGTGTTTGATGTGCCCGGTGATCGATCTGTGTGTAACGCGAGGAGAATTGGCTCCGAGCCGAAAAGCTGCGCGGCAGAAGAAGCGCGAGATTCATTATGCACTGGATTTCCGCAATAGCGACGGCCGCGATGGCGAAGTGTTCCTGGTGCTGCGTTCGCGGGATGCGTCGCTGATGCCGGGCATGTGGGAGTTGCCGGAAATAACCAGCATGAATGGAGCCAATAGCCCATTATTCACGGTGCGGCATTCGATCACTGTGACGGACTACGCGGTGCATGTGTGGCACGGCCCGTCATCACGCGAGTTCGGCAAATGGATTCCCGTGGCGCGGCTGGGAAAGCTTGCCCTCACGGGGCTGGCGCGAAAAATTCTGCGAAAAGCAGAAATTCTTTGAGGGGTGAAACCGCTCCGGGCTGGTGACCACTTTTCTCCCGCATCATCTAAAATAGAAGCAGGTCAGGGCGGGACCGTATGCGCTGGCTGCGAAACATCCTGAAAAAACAAACCGGAGGACGGCCGATGACGGCACTGGCGGCGGGCACCAAGGCGCCCGACTTTGAATTGAAGGCGATGGATGGCAAGCGTTTCGTGCTGAGCGAAGAACTGGTGCGTGGGCCTGTGGTTCTGGCATTCTTCAAGGTGTCGTGTCCCGTGTGCCAGTATGCGTTTCCGTTCATCGAGCGGCTGGAGCGGGCATACGGGCACCAGGATGTCAGGATCATCGGAGTCTCGCAGAATGATCCCAGGCAGACTGCTGCCTTCAACAAAGAGTTTGGCGTCACCTTCCCCGTGCTGCTGGATGATACGGAAACCTATCCCGTATCGAACGCCTACGGCTTGACCAATGTCCCCACAGTTTTTGGGATCGCGCAAGATGGCGAGATAGAAATCTCCAGCGTGGGATGGGTGAAGGCGGACTTCGACCAGATCAACCGAAAAATGGCCGAGGCGCAAAACACTTCCCCCGCGACGATGTTTAAGCCCGGAGAAGACGTGCGCGACTTCCGTGCCGGTTGAAGCTCGAAGAATTAATCCCGCGGTCGCGGGGCCGCAGACAGTACCGAGTATCTAAGTGGTACCGAGTACCGCGAGAGAGAATCCTAATTAGCTGGGCAAGGAGCGCCCGCCGCCTGCCACTGCTTCACTTTCGTCACAAACTCATCGTGCGGCATGGGGACGGGAGTTCGACCCTCGCCAGGATTCCACCCCCACATCACCAACTTATCTTTCGTGAGATGCTCGACCAGTTGATCGAGGGTGCGGTTTCGGTTCTGCTTTGGATCTTTGATCGATTCGCAAATCTGCGCGTCGGTCAGGCCCTGCCAGATCATCGGCATCCCCGCAGGCGGCAAACGCCAGCCCGGAGCGCCGGGTGGAAGATGTGCACCCGTCAAGATTGTGATCCTGATGGCAGGCATTGCACTTTTCCGCAGTCACTCCGAAGCCTGTGGGGCCGCGCCGAACGTCCATCGTGTGCCGATGCCCGTCATCGCCCTGCCGGGGAAAATCCCCCTGCGAATGGCAGTTCATGCAGCGCGGGCTTCGCAAAACCGGAACGAAAGCGATGAAGAGCGTGCCATCCTTCGCCGGACGCGGCGGCAGACGTTTCTCGAACGCAGCTGGTGGTCCGCTGCGGCAGCTGCAGAATGCGAGAACCACAGCAGCGCTCCCACAGTGGCCGACATCATCAGGCTCGCCAGGAAAAAACGAGTTACCGCGTGCACGCTCTTCATACAGCCTCCGTCATCCGGATGGGCAACCGGCGGATTCGCTTGCCGGTAACGGCAAACACGGCATTGGCGATGGCCGGCGCGGCGCACGGAACACCGGGCTCTCCAATTCCGCCAGCCTTCTCGTTGTTCTCCACAATGTAGGTTTCGATCTCAGGACACTCATTGATCCGCATCACCGGGAAAGTGTGAAAGTTGGTCTGCTGCAAGCGTCCGTTCGGCGAAAGTAAGTTCCTGGAACAGAGCTGCCGATGCGCCGAAGATGGCTCCGCCTTCAGTTTGCGCGGCGATAATGCCCGGGTTCACGTACTGGCCGCAATCGATCGCGCAGACCATGCGGTGAACGCGCACTTTGCCATCGGTGACCGAAACTTCGGCAACATGTGCCGAGTAACTGCCAAAAGCAAAGTGCACGGCGATGCCGCGACCCATGCCATTCGGCAGAGGCTTGTCCCATCCCGCTTTCTGCGCGGCGAGATCGAGCACGCCGAGATGGCGAGGCTGTTTCTGCAGCAGTTGGCGCCGGAACTGGTAGGGATCTTTCTGCGCCAGCGCGGCCAGTTCATCCACGAAGCATTCCACCGCGAAAGCGGTATGCGAGTGTCCCACAGAACGCAGCCATTGCACCGGCACATCGATCTCGGCCTGGTGCGATTCCACGGTCACATTCGGAATCGCATAAGGAAGATCGTCAACGCCCTCAACCGATGCGGGATCGTACGCCTTTCCCTTCATCATCGCGGCTGCGAACGGAGTTCCCGCCATGATCGATTGCCCGACCAAGCGCGATCTCCAACTAACTGGATTACCGCTCGCATCGACGCCGCCTTCGATGGCATGCAAGAACGCTGGACGGTACCAACCGCCTTGCATGTCGTCTTCGCGCGTCCAGATCACTTTCACCGGGGCGCCAGCCGCTTTGGCGACATGGACTGCTTCCACGACAAAGTCTGACTGCGGATTCGCCCGGCGTCCAAAGCCTCCGCCGAGGAAAGTTGTGTGCAGCTGAACCTTTTCGTTCGGCAAGCCCGCGATCTTCGCAGCATTCGCGCGGTCAATCGTCTGGAATTGCGAACCCGTCCATACCTCGCAGGAGTCCGCACGCAGGTCCACGACGCAGTTCAGACGGTTCCATCATCAAGTGTGAGAGGTAGGGAACTTCGTAAACCGCCTCGATCTTTTTTGCAGCGCCTGCGAGCGCGCTCTCCGCATCGCCATCCTTCCGCACGCTCACCCCTGGCGTTTTTGCCCGTTCGCGGAAGTCCTGCATCATCTTGCTGGTGTTGAAGGCCGCCCATGCTGCCTTCGTCCCATTCAACACGCAGAGCATCCCTCGCCACCTTGGCCTGCCAGAATGTATCCGCGATCACCGCGACGCCCGCAGGAACCGCGACAATCTTCCGCACTCCCGGCATGGAGCGTGCCCGCGAATCGTCAAAGCTCTTCATCTTTGCTCCGAAGATAGGAGGGCGCGCGATCACGGCCGTCAGCATTCCAGGCAATTTGACGTCGATTCCGAAGACGGCTCTGCCGTTAATCTTCTCGGGAGTGTCGAGCCGCTTGATTGGTTTGCCGATCAGCTTGAAAGTCTTCGGATCCTTCAATTGGACGTGCTCAGGCGGTGGCAGTTTGGCCGCAGCGCCGGCGAGTTGGCCGTACGTCAACTTGCGAGTGCCGTTGAATACCGCGCCTGATTCCGTGCGGCAGGCGCCAGTGTCTACATTCCACTGCTGCGCTGCCGCTGCGACCAGCATGGCGCGTGCGGCAGCGCCAGCCTGGCGGAATTGCTCCAGTCCCGACCACACGCTGGAGCTTCCTCCCGTCATCTGCATGCCGAAGGCTGGATGGTTGTACTTGGGGTCGACCGGAGCCGACTCGTAGCCAACCTTCGTCCAATCGGCATCGAGTTCCTCGGCCAGCAACATGGGCAGCGAGGTATAAACGCCCTGGCCCATCTCTGAGTGGTTCACGATCACGGTAATTCGTTCATCGGTTCCGATCCGCACAAATGCGTTGGGCATAAAAGAACTGCCGGACGCCTGCTGCGCCGATGCCAGCTGAGTGACTGCCGGGAAAGTGAAAGCCGATCAGCAAGCCACCGCTGGCTGCGATCGAAACTTTCAGGAAATCGCGCCGCTGCATCCCTCTGCTTGTATTTCGGCTGATCGCTCTTCCTCAGCCATTTCTCGGCCGATCATCTTTTGTCGGATCATCGCGCACCTCCCTTCGCCGCCATCGCGGCGGCGCGGTGGATGGCTCGTCGAATACGCGGATACGTCCCACAGCGGCAAATGTTGCCGGTCATCGCCTCATCAATCTCCTCATCGGTGGGTGCGGGCTTATCGCGCAGCAGCACCGCCGCGCTCATCAGTTGCCCCGATTGGCAGTAGCCGCACTGCGGAACGTCTTCTTCCAGCCAAGCCCGCTGCAGCGGATGGCTCAGATCGGGCGATAGTCCCTCGATGGTGGTCACGGCTTTCCCCGCCGCGCGCGAGACTGGCGCGACACACGAACGCACCGCCTCGCCATTGATGTGCACCGTGCAGGCGCCGCACTGCGCCATGCCGCATCCATATTTTGTTCCAGTGAGGCCAAGCTGTTCGCGAATGACCCAGAGCAATGGCGTGGAAGGATCGACATCGAGATCGACCCGCTTGCCGTTGACGGAGAAGCCAATCATTGAGTTCTCCTGATTTTCCTTGTCGTTAGGACGTTAGACGACACACTAGGCTGCTCGCGACTGCCATGGATTTTACACGGGAACCGAGAAAAGTTTTTCAGCGCTCGAAGAAATTGTTGATTGCTGATTGTTGACTGTGGATGGATAGCCCGAGCCGCGCCTGTTAGATAGCTAATCATCGATCAGAAATCAACAATCAGAAATCAACAACGTATCCGCAGTCCTTGGTGCGGCGCGCCCCATAACTGAGGTAACTTTAGCCGCCGCAAGACGCATGCTAGCCTCGGTATGTACATGTGTAATCAGTAGCTTCCAGATAATTTTCAGCGATTCACGATGCCTCGATTTCCCATCTTTCGCCTGGGCAAAGAGCCGGACAAACTGGCTCTGCCGGAGATGATTGCGGCGGCGCCGTCGATTGCCCTTGGAGGCCTCGCGGTCGGGGTCGACAACCTGCGCCACGACGTGGCCCTGAGCCCGCGCTTCGTGGAAGCGGCGCGGGCGCAAGTGATGCGGTCGATCGTGCGCCACGGCGAACTGGAAGGACTGCTCGCCGCCGAAGCTCCGCAGAAAACGCAGGGACCGTCGTGGATGAGAAATGCCGCCGCTGGTACAACCCGCAATGCGGCGGAAAAATCTGACTGGAAGCCGCTGCTGGCCGAACTGCACCTGGCGGCGCTGAATCGCGCCAAGAGAGAAGAGAACATTTCCGTCGACCTGCTGGCGCGGCTGGCCGTGACTAAGTTTCTGCGCACGGAGATGAACCAGCAGTTCGCGCAGGTGCTGGAGCGCTGCCGCGTTTTGCTCAAGAATTACGAAGGTATACGACAAGGCAAAGCTGTCGAGTATCGCGAACGCGTGGCCGCTTTCCAGGTGCGCAAGAAAATCATCCTGCGCAAGACCGGCCAGGAACTGTTCGAAACCTTGCGCGAGATCGAGAAAGAATCGCTCGCCCGCATGCGACGGTCGTTATTTGGCGAAGCGAAGACGGGCGAAAGTAGCGCTGGCCTGGCGAGCTACGGCTTGTTCCTAAACCGTCTGGCATTTTCCGAGGATGGCCGCGACGACTACCTCTGCGCCGAACATTACGTGATGCTGGGCAACTGGGATCGCGATCCCGATCGCTATCCGACCCTGAAGGACATCGTGTGGGGCTTCGTCCGCTCGCTCTACGGCGAAGAAACGGCCACCGAGACTATTGATGCCTGGCTGTGCGCCTCGCAGAATGCACGCGCATTGGTGGGAACCGGAACTCCCGACGATTCCACCGCGGAAGGGATGGTCCAGCAACAGCGCCTCGCCAAGTGGGTGCGCCTGCTCGAAGATGAGCAAGTCATGGAGTGCGTGATCGCCTCGTATCATGCGGTGCCCTTGCTCAGCGAATACGCTCCGCGAATCAACCCGCAGCAGTTGAAGAATGCGCTCATCTCGCGTCCCGAGTGCGACCGCGTGGAGCGCATGATTCAGGAGCATGGCAAGCTCTCGCCCAACAGTCTTTATGCGGCAGTGGGCAAGGTTGCGGGCTGCCGCGGTACGGAGCGATCCAAAGTTGCGGCGCGCTTTCTTCAGGATTTTTCTCAATACCATCGCGATCTGCGCCGGCTCGAGACTTTGAACGCGGCTCTCGACTCGGTGAACGTGGTGAGCACCGAGAAACTGCGCGAGCTTTCCCGCATGAACGGAACGCTCTACGAATTTCTTCTGCCCGAGGAACAGCAACCGGAGGAAGATCGCGTGCTGCGTCACGTGGTGCTCAAGGCCGACGTGCGCGACTCGACGCGGCTCACGCGCACCTTGATGGAAAAGGGATTGAATCCCGCGTCTTACTTCAGCCTGAATTTCTACGATCCGGTTAACAAACTGCTCGCGAAGTACGGAGCGCAGAAAGTTTTTCTCGAGGGCGATGCCATCATCCTGGCAATCCTCGAGCGCACCGGCGAACCGGAACTCGCGGTGAGCCGGGCGTGCGTGCTGGCGCGCGAGATCATCGAAATCGTGCGCGGCTACAACGAACTGATGCAGCGCTCGGGCATGCCCGAACTCGAGTTGGGCGTGGGCATTACGCTGCAGGAGGCTGCGCCGCTGTACCTGATGGATGGCGAGCATCAGATCATGATTTCCGAAGCGCTGAACGAGAGCGACCGGCTTTCTTCCTGCAACAAACGCGCGCGCAAGGTGATGGAACCGCAGGCCGGACCATTCCACGTTTTTGTGTTCCAGACGGGCGCCGAACCCGCGAAAGAAAATCCGGAAGATCTGGTCAGCTATAACCTGGGCGGCATTCGCATGAATGAAGCGGCCTTCCGCAAGCTGGAGCAGGAAATTTCGCTGGTGCCGCTGTCGATGAAGCTGCTGCCTTCGATCACGCCCTCCGACAAAGGCGAGTACCAGCTATTCAGCGCGACCGTGCCTGTCGCCGGCGACATCTTCCGCAAAATCGTGGTGCGACAGAGCCGCGTGCCGCGAATCAATGTGGAAGACTTCTCGGTCCAGAGCTGGACCGATCGTACCTATTACGAAGTCTGCACTGACCCTGCTATTTACGCCGCGCTGGAGAAGAAGAAAGCCGCTGGGCGATAGTTGCGAGTACCGAGTACCTAGTACCTAGTACCGAGTACCTAGTACCTAGAGTATCCAGAGCCTTCACCGCCTGAAAATAAAGCTACGGTAGCGCTTCCAGAGCGGCTGCGTTTGGCGATGCTGCGTTGCAGCAATGGGGTATACCCCCCTCCCCCGGTATATTGGAATCATGGAGTTACCGCCAAACTACGATTTGATCTATGGGCTGCAATAAGTTACGGGTAAAATCCTGATGTCAAAGAACTTAGAGGCGAAATCTTTGATAAATGAAAGCCCAAAACGGGACGACGCGAACTCTGCAGACCGTCACGGCCTCGACGATGATTGCGCAAGTGGTGGGCTGGGCGCAAGGTTAGATGTCACATAGTGGGCCTGTGGAATTCGCTTGCTGCAGGCGGCTGTGGTACCCCACCCCTTCGGCTTCGTTCAGGGCAGGCTCTTTCGCAAAGAACGCGAAAAGGATGGGTAATCCCGCCGTCCTTTAGTGAGTCCCCCAGTTGACGCGGGCAAGACAGTTGTTACTCTGATTCTGCGCGGTTGGCGCGCAAGAGTAGATCACTTGATTGGTGTCATTTCCGCACGACCACAAACCGCCCCATTCTCCGCCCGTAACCTGGCCGGGCCGCACGGTGACCTGCGCCGCATTTGCAGTATCGAAACCTCCGTTCTTGTGGAACGCCAGCACGCAATCGACATTTTGTGAAGAGTTGTTGGTGACAAACGAAAGCGCTTCGTTGTTGCAGAAGCCGCCACTGCCGGCACGCCACTGATAGGTCACGCCCACGGAAGAATTCATGCTGGTGCAGCTCCCGCCTTCATTCGCCGTGGCTGGAGTAGTTCCGCCGCTGCCCGGTGCGCCCGCAGCAACGTTGGCCGTGCTGACCGAATTCTCTGACCCATCACGTAGGGAACTTTGTGCGGTTGGCGGGACGTTGGATGTCGAGGAGGCAGCAATGCTGTTGGCTGCCGCTGCTTGTTGTGCAGCGATCCGCTGCTGCGCGGCCAAGGCTTGTTGCTGCGAAGCGGCTTGCTGTTTCGCGGCATTGGCGTCGCCAATGGCGCGGATTGCTGTCGCCTGCTGGTTCGCCGTTTGCAAAATCGGGGTATTGCTGCCGGCTCCCGACACCCCTGCCGCAGCGCCCGTCGCTATGGCGAGAAAAGCGTCAAGGCTGCTGCCGGCGTGACTTGCCTTTTCTTCAGCGGCTTGCTCTTTCTCCTCTTGTCGTTTCTGCGCGACGATCGTTTCCAACTCGGCCACGCCGGTTCGGTGATAATGCGCAGATGCGCTGAGGCCATGATCGATATCCCTGAGATTGGCAGCCTGAGCTATGGTGCGGACAACGCCGTCAAAATTTGTTGCGGCTTCGCCAAGGAATTCGTAGAGCTGACGGCTCCTTCCTTGCAGGTTAAGGCCTCGCTTCTCGGGACCGTTTCTCAGAAACGCCATCAGTTGTATACCATTCCACGCATCGTCGTGATACTTGAGCGTGACCCCGGAGATGGGCACCTCGATGTTGTCCTGGGGAAGCGCCTTTGCCTGTCTCCTGCTTGACAAACCGCCGGTTACGTCAAAAATCGCCCGGTCTTTACAGATCAGGAGATGCCCTTCAGCGGTTGAACCGGAACCCCAATGGTCATTGCTCGCCACGAGCTCCAGAGCGGGCTCTCCTTCAAACCAGACGAGCCATACAGATCCCCCGGATCTTTCAAACTTGCCTTTCTTTACATTGGGAAATTGCAGGACGGGATCGCCGGCATCGGATCGCACCAATTCGCCGCCGAAAAGGGGCGTTTCCTGCGGCGCTTGGCACACCGCAAAACAGCAACAAGCAACACAAAAAGCCACGAAGGCGAGTAACCGGCAAGGTTTCATCACATGCAATCTCCTGAGTCGGGCACAAATTTTTTTTTCAGCAGGTTTACGATATTGGTCCTAAGCTCGATTTCAAAGTTACGCATGTACTATGCCTGGTGCACTCGGATCGCGGCGCTTCTCCATCGATAGCGCGACTGGCGCGCCCTCACATCTCTACCGGGATCCCCTTCCCCAACCGGAGCCAACCCCGTCGTGCCTCTCCCAGCGCTGAAGCGCTGCTCGACCCTCGTCGGTACTAGCTGGACCGCCGGCGCAGGCGGGGGTGGTTACCAGGCGGCCGGGGATGTTCCTTTTGCTGTCGCCTTGTTCTTGCGCCCCGTCTGTCCGCGGGTCCCGCACCGGGTCCCACAAGAAAACCGCAACGGCGGGTGACCCCGCCGTGCTTTACTGAATCCCCCAGTTGACGCGGGCAAGACAGTTGCTACTCTGGTCTGCGCGGTTGGCGCGCAAGAGTAGATCACTTGATTGGTGTCATTTCCACACGACGACAACCCGCCCCATTCTCCGCCCGTAACCTGGCCAGGTCGCACGGTGAGCTGCGACGCGTTTGCAGTATCGAAACCGCCGTTCTTGTGGAACGCAAGCACTGGCGCGGATTAGCGCGAATTTTTATAAGAAGCCGGCGGAGCGGCGACCCCAATGAGTGATATGGCGGTGTTGCAACCGTTAAACGCGGGGCTGTTGTGCTCAAACTCGGGACCGCTGTTAGAATCCGCGTCATGTCCGCACGCGCTATCAGGATTACCTCTCGAATCCTGTTTTCACTCTGTGGACTGACTTCGCTTTTCACCGGCGTTCCTTTTCTGATTTTGCGGGGCGAGCTGCCGCTGCCGTTTCAGAGCGAATGGGTCATATTTGTGGCCACCCTGGCACCGGTGGGTCTTTTCAGCGTGACGCTTGCGGTACTGCCCCGCTCGTGGATCGCGAAAGCGTGCAAGAAAGATCGGGACGATGGGCAGTTGTTCTTAGTACCCCTCAGATGGCTCGGTGGCTTCGCGGCAATCTCATATCTCCTAGCGCTCGTCGCCCATCTTGCTCCGCACCGCTGGAATCTCGATCCCCAACTGATGTTTTCGTTGTGTCCGCTGTATTTCGTGAAGCTGACGTTCGATCCCTCGCTAGTGACCACCTTTTTCGTGCTTGCGCCCATGAACGCGGCGGTCTATGGCTCACTCGGCCTCACCTTGGGATACGCATGGTTGGCCATCCGTAAACGAACATCAAGCTGACAGTTGACGAGCCAAGGCGATAGCGCTGATGGGGCTCGGCGATGAGTGTTAAGGAGATTTGCGCAAGCTACCCAGCAAAGCTTGTGGCCGCCTCGATGTTTAAACTCTCGGTAAGAAGATTGTCATGGACGGCGCTTGTTCGTGCTGTTCTTGTCCACAGGCTTGACTGTCTTCTCCTTTGTCTCGCCTTCCCGGTCGCCGATTAGAGTTAAAGCGTCGGCCGCATTCAACGGGAATTGGCGGACCGACGACTGCTCGGTCGTGCTCAACGTGATATCGACGCGGCGATCACTGGCAAGAACAATCGTCTGCATGTTTCTCAACGCCTTTTGACGCTCTTCCGGACGGAACTGAGGATCATTCTCGATCGCATTTCTCACTGTGGCCTCGCTCAGGGCATGTCGAGCGCCAAACGCCTGGGTATCAATGTTGGCCCCGGAAACGCCCTGTTCAACCAGGAAACTCTTGACCCGGTCGACACGGCGCTCGGAGAGCTTCTGATCGTAGGTGGTGTGGCCCCGCGGATCGGCGTGGCCCACCAAGAGCAAGCGCGCCTCTGGCTTACTTTTGAGATAGTTCCTGAAGTCGGCGGCTAGCGCAACTAGAGTTTGCTGTTGGCTGTCAACTAGCCCGGTATTCGGATCGCTGATCGACGGCATAGACGTGGGGAAGTAAATGCTTCTCAGGGCCAGGCGAGCTTCCACCTCTTTGATCTCCGGAGTCGGCGGTGGTGAAGGCGGACGCGGAGGGATGGGCTCCACTTCGACCTCGATCGAGGCTTTAGCGTCCAGCCCGCGGGAGTCGGTACAGGTAGCGCTTACGGCGATTGCTCCCGGTGACGCTCCAGTGGTGTTAAATGTAGCCGAAGCGCCAGTGCCGGAAATCGTTCCGCCGCTGGTAGCCCAATTGGCAACAGAAACCGGGACGCCATCCGAACTGGTGCAGTTGGCCGACAAGTTCACAGTTCCACCACCCTGCAGGGTCGTCGGGTTGGCGGAGATAGAAATGGTGGGTGGGTTCCTCGGCGGCAGCGGCTTCACCAGGAAGCCAGCCGAGCAGCTTGCTTCGTTGTTCTTCTTCCCCCTGGCATCGGTCACACGGGCAGTGACAGTGTAGCGGCCGGGCGCGGCGTTCGTGGTCTCGATCAGGGCGGTTGTGTCTTTACCGATGACCTTACCTCCCCCGTTGCTGGGGTTCCAGACATAGGTGAGGGTATGCCTGGGATTGAAGTTGCTGGCAGTGAGGGTCGCGGTGACTGGTTCGCCCACTAATACTTCATTTGGCTGCACCGCGCAGGCGACTGCCGGGTGGGCGGAATACGGCCATTTGAGTCTATTCAACAAGTCAGATTTGAGGTTAGAGTTGCTTTGTGCAAAGCCAGGCTGTGTCTGGGCGACGACCGGAATGCAATTCAGTATCACTAACCCAAGCAGCAGAATCGTCGGGCGCACTCGGAAGAATTTTGTGTGGACCGATGGAACCCTCATCGCACTCTATTCTTCGGTCTTTCCCTGCTCTCGGAAAGATCACTGTCGTAACAAGGCTTAGTAGGTAGCACCTCGACCGGACTCCTTAGTGCGAGCGTCCCCCCGTCTTCCGGTAATCACGCGAGTCAATAGAAGGCAAGAGGACCGCAAGTTATTCTTGCGAAAGCACCTTTGTGCGGAGAAAACAGGGCACATGTTTGCCTGAATGGCGCAAATTCGTTTGCGGCGCGATGATCTTCATTTTGCCGACTTCGCTGACCGCCCAAGACTCCGCTCGGGCGATGCTCCACAGCAGCGGGGGAGTTTGGGTGGATGGCAATCCAGCGCCCAATTCCTCTGCAATTTTTCTGCACGACCTGGTTCAGACCCAGAGGGAAAGCCGGGCGAGAATCGACACGAACGGGTCCACCGCCACGATCCAACCCGACACCATTATGGAGTTTGATCGAGACGAACTTGCGCTCGAGCGTGGCAGCCTGCAAGTGAACACCTCGCTGGGCATGAGAGTGCGCGTAAACTGCATCACCGTAATTCCCTTGACGCAAGAGTGGACCCGTTACGACGTCACCGCTCTAGATGGAAGGGTGATGGTGGTGACATACCAGAACGATGTCAAGATCCACTACCAAGGTGCAGCTGTCCAACGATCGAAACTGGCATTCTCGGACGTGACGGTGTATCCGGGTAATCAAGTAACTCGCGAGTATCGGTGCCCGACAGAGACAAACCCCTCCCAGGCGGTCAAGGGACCGATCCTAAACAGGCCTTGGGCCATAGGAACAGGAGCCGCCGCGATCGGCATACTTACTTGCTGGGCTTTATGCCGGGGAGGCGAGCCAGTCAGCCCTTCCAAACCGGGCGTTGACCAGCGCTAAAATCGCTGCTCTTTCCCCCGGCTTAGCTACCTCAGACTTTGCGTTTTATCGATCACATTCCTCATGCAAACTGTTGTAACGAGGCCATGGCGCTCAAAGCCCCTTGGGCTGAGGCGCTCGAGTCGAGACGAGTCGCTAGCTGGAGTGGCCGGCGCGGGCTGGCGTGATCACTAAGCGTCCGGGGATTTTCCTTTTGCTGTCGCCTTTTTCTTGGGCGTAGACGAGGTCGAGTCCACCTTCGTCGGTGGGAGTGGCCTCGGCCAAGGCCGCTGCCAGGGCGCGGTAGGCGCGGCTTACTTCCTGATTTTCCTGCAGAACCACCGGCGAACCGTGATCGATGGCGGGCGAGACTGCCTGGAACGCGTTGGGAATTTTCCACAACACTTTGCAGCGCGTGGCTTGTTCGACGTCTTCGTCGGTGAAGCCGGGAATCTTTTTGTAGCGATTCAGAACCATGCGCAGACGATTGCGGCCCGTGCCTTCTTCGAGGAAGGCATGAATGCGGCTGGCGCTCCACAGCGAAACCACGTCGGTTTGAGCGACCATAAGCACGGCATTCGAGAGATCGGAAAGCAGGCGGGTGGTGGCATCAAGACGGCTGGAGGCATCGATGACCACATAGCGATAGTGGTTCACCAGCAGGTCGAACAGGCGGGCCAGTTCAGCCGGCGTGGGCATGGAAGGATAAGGCTGCTGCGGACCGGCGAGAAGATGCAGGCCGTCTTTGGCCGTGGTCATCAGGCCATCGAGCAGCGAAACGTCGAGCCGATGCAGATTCTGGAGGGCATCGGGGACACCGAAGCTGGGGCGCAGGTTGAGATGAAGTTGGGCGTGGCCGACTGGGGCAAAGTCCACCAATACCACGCTGCCGTGGGCCTGTTGTAGAGCCAGGGCAGTGTTGACCGCGGCGGTGGTGGCACCTGCGCCTCCTTTGGCGCTGAGGAAGGTAAAGATGCGGGCCTTGCCCGCGCCACCGCGAGTGCGGGTGCGGTTGGAACTGAAACGCGTGAGCGCCTCGAGCAGAGGCTCGGCGCCGGCGCTGTGATCCAGATATTCGCCGGCTCCGGCGCGCATGCTGGCCACGATGGTAGTGGGCTGCTGCATGCTGCCGTTGGCGAAGATGGCGAGCTGCAGCGTGTTGGCTTGAATCAGTTCGATGGCTTTGATGGCGGAATGAGGGTTCTCGTCAGCGATATCGACGATGACCACTTCGACCCGCAGATCCTGAATCTGGCGCAGGATGGAGTGGGTGGGTCCGGTAGGAAATCCCACGTTGGTGAAGGCCACGTGGGCCAGTCGCGTCGCCTCCAGCCGGTTCTGCAGTTCAGAAAGACGCTCGCGGTCCTCGGTCAGAACTGCCACGGCGATGCCATGCATAGCGCGGTTCTCGCTGATTTCTCTCGGTGTCTGCATGTTAGAAAGAGAAAGTACTCCTCGCCAAGTGACTCAGGTAACCAGGGTAGAATGTGCACTCGCGGCCGGACGCGCGTCCGTACCTAAGAGTGATGTGCAAGATTATGAAACTCAGTATGAGGCGCACAACCAGGAAGACTCCCGCAAGCCGCAACATCGACAAGTAATTCTAAGCCAAGGCGGGAAGATTGAACAGGACTGAAAAGCAAGCAGAAAAACTAAAGTTAGTATGCACCACAACTGGAGCAAAATTTTCAAGACAGGGTTAATGTGCTGAGGCGCGTGGGTTGGCGGGAAGCGGTGCGGCGGGAGGTTCAGTCTCGGTGGGGGCGGCGTGCAAGGCCGAAATGCGGCGGAAGTCGGCGGAGCAGTCCTCGGCTTCGGGAAGGTATTCATAGCCGCTCAAGCAGACGGCCACGCCAATCTGGGTGCCAGACTTGACTCCGGCAAATCTAATTTCGGTTTCGGACGAATGTGCGGGCTTGCCGCCGTTGTCCGCCGGTTTGACGATGCGCAGAACCCGGCCTCGGCAACGGACGCGCATGTTTTCGCCGAGAGTGATCTCGCTGGGCATCTTCAGAGTAAGTTCGACTTCTGCGCCTTCGTTGAGCTGCATGTCGGTAAACAGAAAGGCTCCGCGGGAACTGAGGTCCTGAGTGAAACCAAGTCCTTCGGCGGCGGTGGCAAGCTCACGCAAGCAAAGCGGGAGATTGAAGGGGAAGCGCTGTCCGATGCGGCGTTCAACACCAACCGGGGGAGCAGTCATGGCTGTGTCACTTCCTTTGGGAATCGCCGGGGAAAGAGCAACTGCAACGGTAACTGTAGCGCAGTCCGGCCGGTCTGGGAAGTCAAAAATTTCAGAACCTGCACAGGGCCGCGATGAACAAGCAAGTTATATTAAATCGAGAGAGCTGGTAGCGTCAGCCAAAAAAAGATCGTGCCCGAATCGAAAATTCCAATCCCGGAAAGCTCGGCGTCGAGCGGCGCGGAGACCGCATCCAGCGTCGGATCACGCTGGCGGGCGGGCATGCGGGCGCTGCAGCACCGCAACTTCCAACTTTTCTTCAGCGGACAACTGATCTCACTGATCGGTACGTGGATGCAGAGCGTGGCGCAGTCGTGGCTGGTCTACCGGCTGACTGGATCGGCATTGCTGCTGGGATCGGTGGGATTCTCCAGCCAGATCCCAGTGTTTCTGTTTGCGCCGTTGGGCGGAATTGCGGCTGATCGCTTCAACCGCCGCCACATTGTGATCGCGACGCAAACCGCCTCGATGCTGCTGGCCTTCCTACTGGCGGCGTTCACGCTTTCCCATGCGATCGATCATCGCGTGTGGCTGATTTTTGTGCTGGCCGGATTGCTCGGGGTGGTGAATGCGTTCGACATTCCGGGACGTCAATCGTTTCTGGTGGAGATGGTTGGCAAGGACGACTTGATGAATGCGATCGCGCTGAATTCTTCCATGTTCAACGGCGCACGCGTAATCGGCCCGGCCATCGCCGGAATTCTGGTAGCGAAAATTGGCGAAGGCTGGTGCTTCTTTGGCAACGCCGTGAGCTACATCGCAGTCATCGTCGGATTGCTGATGATGAGGGTGCAAAGCCCGGTGCGCGCGACCATGGCATCTCCGCTGGAGCATATGATGGAAGGATTCCGCTTCGTGGAACGCACTGCGCCGATAAAGGCCCTGCTGATTCTGCTGGGGCTGGTGAGCCTGGTGGGCATGCCCTACGTGGTGCTGATGCCGATTTTTGCCGACCAGATTCTGCATGGCGGAGCGCGCGGGCTGGGCATTCTGATGGGCGCCACCGGCGTGGGAGCGCTATTCGGCGCGCTGACGCTGGCGTTCCGCGAAGGCGTGAAAGGGCTGGGTAGATGGGTGGCGTGGTGCTGCGCCGGATTCGGAGCCAGCCTTGCCGTCTTCGCCTTCTCGCACACCTTTTGGCTTTCAGTAATTCTGTTGCTGCCGGTCGGCTACTCGATGATGTTGCAAATGGCTTGCTCGAACACTCTGATTCAGGTGATGGTGCCGGATGCGCTGCGCGGGCGCGTGATGGCGGTTTACTCGATGATGTTCATGGGCATGGCTCCGATTGGAGCGCTGCTGGGGGGCGCGCTGGCCGAGCGCTTAGGCGCGCCCCGCACGGTGGCGATTGGCGGGCTGGCATGTCTGATGGGCGCGGGCTGGTTCGCGCTGCAACTGCCGAAGATTCGCGTGGAAGCGCGGCGCTTGATCGTGGCCCAGGCCAGTGGCGGCGGTGAGCCCGCGGAGGTGACCGCACAGGCGGTGGAAGACTGAGAGCGTCTAGCGATAGGCTTCCGGCGGCAATCCGGTGATGCGGATGCCGCTGTGGCCTTTGTGGCGGATGTTGAGGCCGATGAGCAGGGCGGTGATTTGCTCGAGGATGCGTGCGTTTTCCAATTTGCCGCCATCGATGGCTCGGACGCCGGGAATCTTGGCGGCGAGTGCACGCGTGAGTTGAGCGGCGTTGGCGTCGTCGCTGCAAACGATGACGTCGCAATCGAGAGAGTCGTCTCCGTTAAGAAGATCAGCAGACAAGTTGTGGAACGCCGCGGCCACGCTCACTTCCTTGGGGACGAGTTCGGCGGCTTGCTGCGCGGCTGAGCCTTGCCAGACGCCGAGTGTGCGGGAGGCGCGTCCACCGACTCCAGCTGCAAGCGCGACGGTGGCGTCAATCAGGATGCTGCCAGAGCGGATCGCAGGCTTGAGTTGCTTGAGCAGCGAGGCTTGGCCTTCGAATGGGACAGTGAGCACCAGAAGATCGGAGGCGGCGCAGGCGGCGGAATTTTCCATGCCGGAGACGCGAGCCTGAGGTCCCGCTTTTTGTTTGATTTTGTCGGCCGTCTCTTGCGCGCGTTGCGCGTCGCGCGAGCCGATGATGATGGTTTCTCCAGCGCGCGCCCACCGCAAAGCCAGGCCCGTGCCTGCGGGCCCAGTCCCGCCCAGTATGGCGATGGGACGCGAGGCGTCGCTCATGCAAATTCCGGCTCCAGCGTTTCTTCGGCGGTGAAATCTTCCAGCGGCAGCTTGATCTTGATACGGGAGTAGGTTGTGTTGCGCTCGGCTGGAACACGGCCCGCTTCGAGAATGAGCGACTGAAAGTCCTGAGGGCTAGTGTACTGGCCGGCAGTGGATCCGGCTTCTCGCGAAATGTTTTCTTCCATCAGCGTGCCGCCGTAATCGTTGGCGCCGGCGTGCAGGCAGAGCTGCGATAGACGGCGATTGAGCTTTACCCACGACACTTGAATGTTGTTGATGGAGCCCGCGAGCAGCAATCGCGCCAGCGCGTGAACCTTGAGATGTTCGGCAAGAGCCGGTCCGCTGCGCGCCAGCCCTTGCTGAAAAAGCAGCGTGTTCTGGTGCACAAAGCCGAGCGGGACGAATTCCGTGAAGCCCGCGGTTTCATCTTGTATTTCGCGCAAAAGGAGCATCTGGCGCACCCAGTGCTCCGGGGTTTCAGCGCTGCCATACATCATGGTGGAAGTGGTGCGGATGCCGCAGCGGTGGGCGGTGCGAATGACTTCGATCCATTGCGCGGTGGAGAGTTTATTGCGCGAGAGAACGTTGCGAATTTCGTCGTCGAGAATTTCAGCGGCCGTGCCGGGCAAGGTGTCGAGGCCGTTATCGCGCAGCATCGCGAGATAATCGGCGAGAGGCATGCCGGTGAGTTCGACTCCGTAGACGATTTCCATGGGTGAGAAGGCGTGGATGTGCATCGCGGGCACGGCGCTCTTCACCGCGCGCAGAATGTCGCGATAGTAAAACGGAGGCAGGCCATGGGGCAGTCCACCTTGAATACAAACTTCGGTTGCGCCGAGTTGCCATGCTTCCACAGCTTTTTGCGCAACCTGATCGGGATCGAGGAAATAGGTGTCAGATTCGCGCGGGCCGCGGCTGAAAGCGCAGAACTTGCATCCGACGAAACAGATGTTGGTGAAGTTGATGTTGCGATTGACGACATAGGTAACGATGTTGCCTGAGACTTCGGCGCGCAGCAGGTTGGCGGCCGCGAGCAGGCCGAGCAGGTCATCGCCTTCGGCGTGAGCGAGCGCGTAAGCTTCTTCCTGCGAGACGGCATTGCCGTTTTGAGCTCGCAGAATTCGCTCGAGCGAAGAACGTACGCCGTCTGCAACTCGCGGCGCTATGTCAAACCAGTCGAGGGATGGGAAGTCTTCCAATTCCGAAGTGGAAAATTCGCGTGTCACGATTCCTCCAAAGCCTGTATTCCAAATTACTCCTAGAGGTTGCCTGTTGGCGAGAGCTTAGCGGAATAAGTCGCTGGCTACGGGCCGAAGCAGATCGCGCGCGCGTCCACGGGCCGGTTCGTAGGAAAATCCGCGAATGATGCAGGCCGGCGTGCGGTTGAGCTTGCCGCAAACCAGCGCGGCGGCGCAGGCTAGTTCGTCGGCGATGGCTTCCAGGCTGGCGTGCAGAGTGTAGCCGTGGGGATCGCGGCGGCCACGATCGTCGCGCAGCGCCTTCATTCCCGCCATTCCAATGCAGAAGTCGACGAGGCCCTCGCGCCAGGGACGCCCGAAGCTGTCGGTGATGAGAACCGGAATGGTGAGCGCGGTACGCTTCTCGATTTCACGATAAAGCTTGCGGGCGGAACAGTCGGGATCGGCGGGCAGAAGCAGAGCGTGGCGGCCGCCATCGACGTTGGAGACATCCACTCCGCTGTTGGCGCAGATGAAACCATGACGCGTTTCGGTGATGAGCACACCATTCTTGCGCCGGATAACGGCGCGGCTCTCGCGCAGAACAAGCTCGACGACGCGGGCATCCAGTTTATATTTCTTTGCCCAAGCGATCGAAGCGGGAGAGGGTTTGATAGTTGCCAGATCGACGGTGCGGCGCTCCGCTTTGGAAACAATCTTGTGTTTCACGACGAGAATGTCGCCAGACTCGAATGCGCGGTTTTGTTGTCGTAGCGCGTGCAGCAGTTTGCCGGCGAGTGAATCGCCGGGATTGATTTCATCCGCGACCGGGATCGGGATGATACTCAGCTTGAAGTGGAATTGGTTCAAGCCCGGCTTCGTCTTGGCGGCGCGAACAGGTTTGCTCACGAGGCCTCCGACGTCCTTGCGAGAAAGCGGCCGTCGCGGGCCCACTGGCGAACCAGGCGCTGGGTACGGGTTTCGCCGGGATGCGCGAGAAGTTGCTGCAAGTCTTCGGGATTGTCTACGTCGAGCGCGATGCCGGGCAATTGCAGCACAATGCAAGGCTTGCCCGTGGCTTGAGCCGCGGCGAGGTGGGGCTTGAAGCTGTCACTGCCGAAGCGCAGGGGGAAGAGATTCGCAGGCCGGCGGTAGGCGGCGTTGGTTCCGCGGCCGTCGGCCGCTGGCGCCAGCACCGAGCCTTCGGCAGGGGCACTTGCGAAAATCTGGTCGAGTTCGCTGGCCTGCATCAACGGAATGTCGGCGGGAATGACGAGGGTGCTGTCGCTGCCGCGCACGACGCAGAAGCGCGTGGCCATCTCGATAGCATCGGTTTCGCTGGAGTTCGCGGGATCGGGAATGATTTCGAAATCGTATTGCTGCGCGAGTTCAATCGCGAAAGCGTCGCTGGTCACCAGCGCGCAGGCCGGGCGGCGCGGCCACGCAGCCAGTACGCCCACAACGTCGTGCAACATGGTCTGCGCCAAGCGGGTGCGCGCGGGTTGATCGAGCACGGCGGCGAGCCGCTGCTTGGCCGCCGAAAGATTCTTGACGGGAAGGAGAATCACGGCTGTTCGACGGCAGTCCGGGTTTTTTGAGAAACAGATTCACTCTCGGGCGGTTCTTCCCTGGGAGGAGGCTCGGAAAGCAGTCCGCTGATCGCGTGCGCAAGAACGGTCCGAGCCAATGTGGTCTTGTCTTCGGTGGAGCGCATTAGGGTTTGCGCACACTGCACGGGCAATCCATTTCTGCGCAGCACTTCCGCTGCGCGGGCATCGCGCGTGTCGCAAATGAGAAGATCGAGAAAATCTTCGTAAGCCTTGGCCACGCCGGCGATGGAGCAAGGCAGCCCTTGGGCACCCATGAGAATGCCCGCAGGGCCGGCCACGGGAGCGGTGCCAATAATCGGACTCACTGCGGCAATCTTTCCGCGCGCGCTGCACAAAGCCTCGCGAATTCCGGGCACTGAGAGAATCGGGCCGATACTGGTGATGGGATTGCTCGGCGCGATGAGCACGGCGTCGGCCGAAAGAATAGCTTCGACCACTCCCGGCGCAGGTTCAGCGTCGGAGGCTCCGGCGAAGCGAACCGAGTTCACGGGATCCTGATACCAGCGCTGCACGAAATACTCTTCGAAACTCAACTCTCCGGAGGGCGTATCCACGCGCGTTTCGACTCGCGAATTGCTCATGGGGAGAATGCGTGCCTTTACGCCGAGTTTGGCGCAGATCGCCGATGTGGTTTCGGAAAGCGTTTTGCCCTCGGCCAACAGGCGCGAACGCAACAGGTGCACGGCCAGGTCGCGGTCGCCGGTGTGAAACCACGTGGGCTCGCCGAGTTGCCCCATGGCTTGGAGGCACAGAAAAGTGTCGCCTTTGACGCCCCAGCCGCGCTCACGGCTGAGCAGGCCGGAGAGCACGTAGGTGATGGAATCAATGTCCGGGGAGACATAGAGCCCCCACCAGAGCAAATCGTCACCGGTATTAACGACGAGCGTGATCTCTTCCGGCGGGATGACTTGCCGCAGTCCGTCTACGAATTTCGCCCCGCCCGTGCCGCCGGTGAGCACGCAGATCATGCCGCCCTCTTTTCTCTGGCCAAGCCTTCGCGGTCGCGGGCTGCTTGAAGTTTTTCTGAAAGCAATCCGGGGTTCGACGTGACTCTGGGCAAAAATTCCGGATAGATGGGCAGGCGTCGGCGCAACTGGAGTCCTTTGCGTTCAGTGCGCAGGCGAAGTTGTTCCAGATGCGGCCAGGGTTTCTCAGGATTGATGTAGTCAGGAGTCAGCGGCGAAATTCCTCCCCAATCATTAATGCCAGCGTCCAGCAACTCTTCATAATACGGCGCATTGAGGTTGGGCGGTGCCTGAATATTGACGTTGGGCATTAACAATCGAGCTACCGCGAGGGCGCGTAGCATCTCGCCCTGGCCGGGCTCGGGCACGTTGGCCATCGGTATCGAGGGCTTGGCGCGGAAATTCTGGACGATCACTTCCTGGATGTGGCCATAGCGCTCGTGCAGGTCGCGAATGGCAAGCAGCGTATCGACGCGGTCTTCGCGCGTTTCGCCGATGCCGATCAGCAGGCCCGTGGTGAACGGAACTTGCCGCTTGCCAGCGTCTTCGATCGTGCGCAAACGCTTGGCCGGGATTTTATCGGGAGCGTTGTCGTGGGCCGCCCCGGGAGCAAGCAGGGCTCGGCTGGTGGTTTCGAGCATCAGACCCATACTGGGCGAAACGGCTGCCAGACGGGCGATCCACTCGGCGCTGAGCAGTCCGGGATTGGGATGGGGCAGCAGGGTGGTCTCGCGCAGCACCAGCTCGCACATAGCTTCCAGATAGTGCAGCGTGGATTTGTATCCGAGATGCCGTAGCGTCTCGCGCATCTCGGGGAAGAGCAGTTCCGGTTTGTCGCCGAGGCTGAAGAGAGCTTCGGTGCATCCCTGCTTTTCGCCGGCGTGGGCGATGGAGAGGACCTCGTCCGGAGTCATGGTGTGCGCGCCGGGATCTGAGGGATCACGGCGAAAAATGCAGTAGCCGCAGTAGTCGCGGCAAAGATTCGTCAGCGGCAGAAAGACTTTCCGCGAATAAGTGATGACGCCGGGCTTGAAGTTATCTCTGGCGGCGCGGGCGGCGGCGAGCACCGCAGGGAGATCGTCGTCACCGCAGCGGATCAGGTGCAGGGCCAGGTCGCGAGAGATGGGCGAGCCGGGCTGCAGTTGGGTTACTGCCGCATGCGACGAACTGCGTTCCTGGGCGGCTGTTCTGGTGGCGGTTGCGGTCACGATGCTCGGTTCCGCGAAGTGCGGATGCATCGAATCATACAACAGTAGTCAGTGGCCAGTGGTCGGTGTCCAGTCAATAAAGCCCTGCCCGTCCGTTGAACACTAACCTCCGGGTCTGCACGGGTCAGATGGGTGCTGTGGCGATTAATCACCAACCGACAAATCCCCTGCTCTATAAGTTCTCTTGGATGAAGCGGGGGCTGAGGTGAATGTCGAATTGTACCAATGGCGAATCACCAAGGGCCTTGAAGCTGTGAATCTCGCCGGCCTTGATGACAAAGATGTCTCCGGCGCTGCCCTCGAAGGTCTTGTCGCCTACTGTCCACAGCCCCCGGCCTTCACGGATGAACTGGATCTCGTCATAAGGATGCCGGTGCGGACCCGGCCCCGAACCGGGCTTGCCATGGAATAGGAAGACCGAAAGATTGGTGTTGCCCTGCTCGGCTCCGATAAACTCATGCGAACTACCAACAAAAGGCAGATTCTCTTGGCGCACGTGCTGCATCTCTCTCACCCTCCTGCGTGGATTAGATGACTGAGGCCACGGTTTGGCTCCGCCATACCAATGAGTGTACTGCGATTTTGCGCCAGTTATGATGAGCAACGTCCGTAAGGTAGGTACCTAATGATTGGGACCACTGGCGCTACCGTGTTGTCCGTGATCAATGTGCTTTTTGCAAGTGTGCTGGGGATCGCAGTTGGCGGTTTTACATGCTTGGTGCTGCATCGGCCTTTGGGCCTCAAGCCAGCTCTGATAGATGCCATACTCGCGGCAGTTGTCGTGATTATCGTGGCGTATGTGGTAGGGGCGATAGAGAGTGCCAGTCATGTTTGGGAATCGCGTGTGACGCTGATTTTAGCCATCGGAGCGGCCAGCGTCGTGGTGAGGCACCTGATGCGCCTTTCGCTTCGTTCTCCGAATTATTCGTTCTCCGAATTAGCGGATGATTACGAAATCGATGATTTACGCAGGCAGGCCATTTCACGCATTGACCCCGGAGGGCCGCGGCCGTGCTAAGGTAGGCAGTCGCGGCAGGAAAAACTCCAGAGACGCATGGGCCTCAGTCCAGCCGAATTTCGAAAGGCGATGGCATGCTTCGCCACGGGCGTGACCATCATCACTCTCGATCTGGAGGGCGAAGTTCATGGCATGACCGCCAATGCGTTCGCGTCCGTATCGCTCGATCCGCCACTGCTGCTGGTGTGCGTGGACCACAGCGCCCACACCCACGCTCATATGCACGCCAAGAAGCGCTTCGGAATCAATATTCTGGCGGAGACCCAGCGGGAGATTTCCGAATATTACGCGCTTCCGGTTCACACTCACGGGCATGCCGAGGAGGAAGCCGGGGCGCGCTTTGACCGCACGGTGCAGGGAACTCCGATCCTCCACGGGGCGTTGGCATATCTGGAATGCAGGCTGAAGTGGGCGCAGGATGCGGGTGATCATTCGATCTTTATCGCAGAAGTGGAGGACGTGGTAGTAGGTAAGGGCGAACCTTTATTGTACTTCCGGAGCAAGTACCGGAAGATGGGCGAGGACGTGGAGGATTAGAGGAAGGCGCGGCGCCGCCACTTTTCTGGCGCCGGTTCATCTAACGGTCTGTGATCATTGGACAATGAGAAGGGGCGTACATTCATGACAGAAAAAATCACGAAGAGCGAGTCGGAGTGGAAGCAGAAGCTTACGCCAGAGCAGTATCAGGTTACGCGCCAGGCGGGGACCGAGCCGGCTTTCACCGGCAAATACTGGAAGACCAAGGATGCGGGCACATATCACTGCGTTTGCTGCGGAGAACCGCTATTCGACTCCTCGACGAAATTCGATTCCGGAACGGGCTGGCCGAGCTTCTTTAAGCCGACCGACGAGAGCAAAGTCGAGGAGCACAAAGATTCCAGCTATGGAATGGTCCGCACCGAGGCGCGTTGTGCAAGCTGTGGCGCGCACCTGGGGCACGTGTTTGAGGATGGTCCCGCGCCGACCGGGTTGCGCTATTGCATGAACTCGGCCGCGCTGGATTTGAAGCCGAAAGAAAAAAGTAGAAGAAATAAACAACTTCAGCCACGGATTACACGGATGCGCGCGGATAGATCGCTCTGGGTTATCCGTGGAAATCCGTGTGAATCCGTGGCTGCATTGGGCAAACCTTAAGCGCTGGCCGTTGCCGAGAGAGCCTTCGGCGGTTCCACAGTTGCGGGCTTCGGAGCCTCCACCGGCTTTGGCTGAGGCTGATTGTGCGCCTGGTGTTGCTTCTGCTCAGCGCTCCTCACCTGAATGCCGCCCTTGAGCACAGCGCCGTCTTCCACGCTGATGCGTATGGTGGAAACGTCGCCTATGACCGAGCCTTCGCTGCGGATGTCGACGCGGTCGGTGCAATCGATGTTTCCGTTCACCTTGCCCATCACCACCACTTCGCGAGCGGTGATATTGGCCTGCGCACTGCCGTTGCGGCCGATCGTGACGCGGTGGTCGGGCAGGCTGATCTTGCCTTCGACGCGGCCGTCGATATAAAGCGCTTCCGCACCGCTAAGTTCGCCTTTGATAACGAGGGTGCGGCCAATGGTGGCTTGCTCGATGGGCGCGCTGGTGGTTTTCACCGGATTGTAAGAGTTAGGGTTCGAGGCTGGCGAAGTGGACTTTACGTCGTACTGATTCGACTGGAGCATGCGACCTTCCTTTGTTCCGCGCGGCCCTGTGGCCGTCCTGCGGTGAGTCTGGGATCTTGGGCCTCTGGTGGTTCGTGTCCCTTCGGCCATGCTCACTATCGCACAGGGGTAAGTCATCCTCCGAGATTACGAAAGAGTGTGAACGGTTGCGCGGGAGGCTTGACTGCGGGACGATTCCCGCTGATCGACTTTCGTTTAGTCGGCTTGCTGCAGAGACTGGCTGAGATCTTCCCACTCCTTGAGGAAGGCAGCGTGGGCGGTTCTGTGCTTGTCGAGCTCTTCAGACTGGCGCTGGCTCTCATCGGCGCTGATAAAATCCTGCAAGGCGGTCTCACACTGCGCGATCAAAGTTTCCGCGCGGTTGATTGCCGCCTCCAGTTCACGGATGCGCTCTTCCATCTTCTTGCGCTTGATGGGATTCATGCGTTTCGCTTTGACGGCGGGAACAGCGTCGCCTGCGGCCTGATTGCCGTTTGAGGGCGTCTCCAGCACGGGCTCAGCTATTTTCAACTGCTGGCGGATAGCCTCATTCTGTTTCGCGCTCCCTCCCTGTTTGCGCCAGAGATAGTCTTCGTAATTTCCGGGATAGACTTCGACCTTCCCGTCTCCAATCTCGAAAACCCGCGTCGCCAGCTTGTCGATGAAGTAGCGATCGTGCGAAACGAAGACGACTGTTCCGGTGTATTCCATGAGGGCATCGAGCAGGACATCTTTGGCGCGAAGATCGAGGTGGTTGGTGGGTTCGTCGAGCAGCAGGAAATTCGCGGGATGCAGCAGCAGACGCAGCAGGGCATAGCGGCCACGCTCGCCGCCTGAGAGCACGCCGATCTTCTTGAAGACGTCGTCTTCGGAAAACAGAAAACATCCCAGCAGGCTGCGCAGTTCTGTCTGCGTTGAACCGCGGGGAAGCGTTGCCGAGGTCGTCGATCATGCGCGCTTCGGCATCGAGTTCTTTGTACTGATCCTGCGCGAAGTAGTCGGCTTGAACGTTGTGGCCGAGTTTGTATTCGCCTTGTGTCGTCTTTTCGGTTCCCGCCAGCAGCTTGATGAGGGTGGATTTGCCTGCTCCATTGACGCCCACGAGAGCGATGCGGTCGCCGCGCTCGATCAGAAAGCTAACGTCGCGGAAAACTTCTTTGTCGCCGCCGTTAGTTCCTGGCTTGGCGGGATAAATTTTCGCTACGGCTTCGAACTCTGCCACGATCCGGCCACTGGGCTTGGGCTGCGGGAATGAAAAGTGAATCGTCTTTTCTTCCGGCGGAACTTCGATGCGCTCAATCTTTTCCAGTTCTTTGATGCGGCTCTGCACCTGCTTAGCCTTCGTGGCCTGGTAGCGGAAGCGGTTGATGAACACTTCCAGTTGCTCGATGCGGTCGCGCTGGTTCTTGTAGGCGGCCTGCAACTGTTCGTTGCGCTGCGTCTTCTGCGTCAGAAACTTGTCGTAGTTGCCGGTGTAAAACCAGAAGCGCTTGTTCCAGATTTCCGCGATCTTGTTGACCACCACGTCGAGAAAATAACGGTCGTGCGAAATCAGCACCAGGGCGTGCGGATAATCGTGCAGATATTCTTCCAGCCAGTTGCGCGCTTCGAGATCGAGATGGTTCGTCGGCTCGTCCAGCAACAGCAGGTTTGGTTTCTGCAGCAGCAGCTTGGCCAGCGCCAGCCGCATCTGCCAGCCGCCGGAGAATTCGTCCGTCTGCCGCTCCCAGTCTTCTTTGCGAAAGCCAAGCCCCTGCAGCACGCGTCCTACCTCGGCTTCAATCGAGTAGCCGTCGCGGGTGCGGAATTCGTGCTCCAGACTGTGATAGCGGTCGGCGACCTCGGCATATTCCGCGCTCTCATGGTCGAGTTCGGAGATCTTGTGCGTAAGCGTCTCCAGTTCGCGCTCCATGGCGTGGAGGTCGCTGAACACCGTCATGCACTCGGCAAACACGGTGCGGCCGGAAAGCGAGAGGCCATCCTGCGGAAGATATCCGGCGGTCGTGCCCTTGGCGACGATGAGCGAGCCGTAGTCGAAGGTGTCGAGCCCGGCAAGAACCTTCATCAGCGTGGATTTGCCGGTGCCGTTCGCGCCCACCAGGCCGACGCGGTCGTGGGGCGTGATCAGCCAGTCGGTGTTTTCAAAAAGAAGTTTGTGGCCGAAGCGTTTTCCGGCGCCAGAAAGCTGGATCATGGGCTGGATTCATCGTCTCATAAAACGAGTTCCTAGCTTAGCTGCGAGCGAATCACGCCCCGGAGCCGCGTTCGGTTGGGTGAGGGCCGCATCCTGTGGATTTGGGGGCTCAAAGCTCGAAGCTCGTAGCCCACAGCTTACGATGCGCTGCGGCGCGGCCGTTGCGGCTTTCGGATACTTGCCCCACAATTCGCTGTGGAAGTGAATGCGTTCGAGGGCGCGATCAATCACGGCTTCCAGTTCGTGGGCGTACTTCACTTCGCGGCCTTTGGCCAGCCGTTGCCGGGCTTCTTCCGCGCTGAACCATGTGGGCTTGCGCTGCGGCTCATCGGGCCGGCGCATCTCATGGATTTCCATCAGAAAAGCCTTCACCACAAACTCCTGCACGCCGCCCGGTTGCCAGAACACGCCTTTGGAGTGAATGTAGAGATGAAAGTGGCGGGGCTCGATGGTGCCAAGAGCTCCGGCTTCTTCCGCGGCTTCCAGCTCGGCGGATTGGCTGTGCGAGAGGCGAGCTTCCGGCGATCCCTTGGGAAAGGTCCACTTGTTTCCGCCGTTGGTGTTCACCAGCAGAAACTCCACGGCGGTTGCCTCGCCTGCGGTAGCAGACCGCAGCCACCTGCAGCGGCAGCGATTTCGCAATGCGGGGCGAGCCCATGGAGTTCCCTCCTGCATTAATCCTAGATGCAAGATGTTTCAAGAATGTTAACGTGCAGCGAAAATTGTGCAGGTAAGGTGGTTACTGTAGTTACTGAGGGAAGACTTTACCAAGATGGGAATAGGCAAGGTAGGCTGCGGCCCATTACTTTTGCTGTGCAACCTTGCTGCGCAACCTTGCAAAGGACACAATGAAACCAATCTACGCGAATACCTGACGGCAGGGAGCCTTGAGAATCACAAAACTACAGCCGTATTCTAATCTAGTCAATCGTGCTGAACCGGTCTTGTCCCGGCAGGGATCGAACGAAGGCATGAAAGCCGCCATCCTCAAAGCCGCGAAACAGCCTCTTCAAATCGAAGATGCTCCGAAGCCGCAGCCCACTGCGGGTCAGGTACTGCTGCGAGTGCGCGCGTGCGGCGTTTGCCGCACCGATCTGCATATCGTGGAAGGCGAATTGCCGCCGCGAAAGGATGCATTAATTCCCGGCCATCAAATCGTGGGCGACATCATAGAGGACGCCACTGCCGAGTTGCCGCTTGGCACACGCGTGGGAGTTTCCTGGATCGGCGGCGTCGACGGAACGTGCCCCTACTGCCGCCGCGGATGGGAGAATCTTTGCGACGCGCCGACTTTTACGGGATACACCATCAACGGCGGCTACGCGGAGTATGCCGTGGCGCGCAGCGACTTTGTATTCAAGCTCCCTCCGGAATTGGACGACCTGCACGCCGCGCCGCTGCTCTGCGCCGGTATCATCGGCTTCCGCAGTCTGCGAGTAGCCGGCGTTGAACCGGGCGACCGCGTTGGACTCTTTGGCTTTGGCGCGTCGGCGCATCTGGCGATCGCGGTTCTGCGCTCATGGAACTGCGAGGTGTATGTCTCCACGCGCGGCGCTTCGCATCGCCAATTGGCGCATCGCTAGGAGCCACGTGGGTGGGAACTGAAAATGACAAGCCGCCAGTCGAACTCGACCGCGCCGTGACTTTCGCGCCCAGCGGAGACGTGGTGATCGCCGCGCTCTCAAGCCTCCGCAAAGGCGGCGTCGTTGCCATCAACGCCATCCATCTCGACCGCATTCCCACAATTTGATTATGACCGGCTGCTCTGGGGCGAGCGCCAAATCCGCAGCGTGGCCAACATGACGCGATCCGACGCGCGAGACTTCCTCAAAATCGCCGCCGACATCCGGCTGCAACCAAAGGTGACGGTGTTCTCTCTGGACCAGGCCAACCAAGCGCTTGCAGCCGTCAAGAATGATGCCATCGACGGCGCGGCCGTGATCGTTCCCTGACTCCCGCGGGCCTAAATCGAAGTTAGCCGCGTGCATAAGGTCCAACTAGAAAGCCCGCCCTCCGGAGATCGAAGGCCGGGCTTTGCTTCCTTTTAGAGTGAATTCTAATGAGTATCAGCCGGTTTCTCTGCGTTTCTTTGCAGCCTCGTGAGCCGGAGCCGCTTTTGGCTTCCAGAACTCAGGGTCCGCCTTGACCCAATCGTCCGTCACGATAGCTCATGCGCGGATCGAAGGCGAATAAATTAGCTGGCTTGATTCAATCGCAGCGCCCACCAACTCGTCCAACTTCTTCATGCCTTCGTCGCCCATGGCCGCTTCGAACTCCTTGCCCTGTGCGAAGCTTTTGTCGATCTCCGCCGCAGATTTCATCGGGATTGAAGACCACGTATTGATCTCCTTGCGCTCCGTACAAAACCTCATAAGTTGCCCAATGTACATCCGGGATCTTCTTGTATGCGGCGGTAACCATCTTCACAATTTCATCCCAGTCCTTCTGGTGCCCATGGCGAACCTGGTAGACGGAGATTTCGAAATAGCGCATGTGGGGTATATCGACTTCAGGCCGCAGGCTGTAATCCTCGCGGAATACCATGGCGGTGGCATCGGTCTCGCTTAAAAGTTCACCGTCCGCTACCCAAGCCCGGTCAAGAGCGGCTGACAGCGTTTTATTTTCTTGCGTTGCGAGTCTGTCCTTTTCCCACGCGGCAAACGATTCGTACCCGGTCAGAAACAGCGCCCGCGACTTGCCGGTGAGAGATTCCACGGCAAGATAGTGGGTTGGCCATTTTGCTTCCCGGTTTGCCTGAACAAACGCACTTTCGGTTTTCTCATGTGCGCTGCCCGACTTGCCCGGCTTGGTAAACTCCCGATAAACCGTCAGCACCTTGGGTGGCATGTGGCCCATGGGTTTGTCCTGGGCGGCAGCGACCCCTGGCATTCCAACCGCCAACAAAACAACAGGAGCGAGCATCGCCCCGGTGATTATTTTCATGTCTGACCTCCTAGGTCACACGAATAGATTGAGAAACGGATTTGTTTTACTTGGCCCGGAAACACTCGGCATTGTACACAGATTTTCCAGCGCGTACAGTGGGGGGAACGGTCCAAGAGTGGAGGATAGCTATGGCTGCCCGGAATGAAGAAGAGTCGATGTGATTGGGCGCGCGGCGCTCGTCCGCCGGGAGAGGATCGTCAGTGAGTGGGCGCTGAGGCCGGCAACTCCGCGACCCGAACAATCGTGCATTCCGCTTTCTTGCCGGTGGCGCTCTTCACCTTGCCCTTGGTGCCGCTGATCTCGTAGCTGAGCTCGCTGCCGACCACGAAATCAGTCGCTTTCAACGATTCCTTTTCGATGGTGCGGCAGGTGTACTGCTTGCCCGATGCCGCGAAGGAAAGATCGTACTGCTGATGTTTGTGGGTCTTTTTGTCGGTGCTACCCGCCGGCTGGAAGTCCTTCAGCGCAGATGTGCCCTCGATTTTCGATCCTGCCGCCGCCGTCATCGCGAACGTCACAATC
>CAVPDX010000003.1:0-74624 GCA_963702775.1 uncultured Acidobacteriaceae bacterium | reverse complement strand
GCTGAAAGCCCGGTGAGAGCCTGCCCTGAGGCGCACGCCGAAGGGAACCTGCTTTTAGCCTGCAGCGCCATTCTGCCTTTGACTGCGTGCGCTGAACTGACAGCATATCCGCCGCCCACACCACACGTAGACCCGTGACTCCGGTCACCGCATTACCGCACCAGCCAACTTAGAATCTCCTCAAGCCCCGAACCCGAAAGGAGAACCCGTCATGCCAAGCACGATCCAAGAACCCACCGCAAAACCGTCCCCAACTACCCAAAAAATCACCACAGCCCGCGAAGAAGACACCGGATTTCTCTTCACCTGTCTCCTGAATGCCGCCTTCCGCGCCGAGGAACTAGGCGTGACCCCAGAGCAATTCCTGGAGATCTGCCGCGCCGGCGCCGCGCCCCATCACAAGCTGGCAGATAACAAAGAGGTCACTATTGAGCCGTCGCCGCGCCTGCAAGCCCTGGGCCTAAACTCAGACCGCTTCCTGAAAATGTCCGAGTTAATAGTAGGCGTAATGCGCCAGCTCCTAACGGAAGATCTAGGCTAGCTCCGCAGCGCAATAGGCTCCTGTAGGACGGACACTCCTGTCTGTCGCTTTTGACGTCGACCTCTGTCCGAAGCGCGCAAAAGAGCTGGCCCCATACGACCGCAGGTCGCGAAGACTGAGAACCGAGAACTGACAACTGAGAACTCGGTTCTAGCCCCTTGACAACCCCTCACTCACGTCCCTATAATTAGCACTCGATAGGCGAGACTGCTAACAGCACTCGCTAACCCATAACAATTCATAGTTTTACGAACATCAACATCAACCTTGAAAGGAGTTGCAACATGGCGAAATTCACACCACTCCACGACCGCATTCTGGTAAAGCGCGTGGAAGAAGCGACCACCACCCGCGGCGGCATCATCATTCCCGACAGCGCGAAAGACAAGCCCCAGGAAGGCGAAGTCATCTCCACCGGCAAGGGCCGCACTAACGACGAAGGCAAGACCTTCCCTCTTGCCGTTCACGAGGGCGACCGCATCCTGTTCGGCAAGTACTCCGGCACCGAGATCAAGATCGACGGCGAAGACTTCATCATTATGAAAGAAGACGAAGTCCTCGGCATCCTGACCGGCGCCGCCAGCACTCCAAGAAAGAACTAGCCGGCTCACGCAAGTGAAGCCGTTTAGCGGGCGTATGAGCCCGCTGGCGTCATCCTGAGCGCGCCCTTAGCGCGAAGGATCTCAATCTGCTTCGCACTTTAGCTTTAACTTGAAGCCAGTAGCTAGAAGCTGAAGGCGAGAACTGACAGCACGCAAAAAAATCCGCGGGGTCAATCCCGCAACAGGATCAAGGAGAAAGAAAATGGCAAAGCAAATCGTACACGGCGAAGAGTCCCGCCAGGCAATCCTGCGCGGCGTCAACCTTCTTGCCGACGCAGTAAAGGTCACACTCGGCCCCAAGGGCCGCAACGTAGTCATCGAGAAGAAATTCGGCTCGCCCACCATCACCAAAGACGGCGTCACCGTAGCCAAAGAAATCGAACTCAAGGACAGCCTCGAGAACATGGGCGCCCAGATGGTTCGCGAAGTAGCCAGCAAAACCTCCGACGTAGCCGGCGACGGCACCACCACCGCCACAGTCCTAGCCCAAGCAATTTACCGCGAAGGCGTAAAGACAGTAGCCGCCGGAGCCAATCCCGATGGCGATGAAGCGCGGCATCGAAAAAGCGGTCTCCGCTGTCTGCGGCGCTTTCGACAAAAAAACCGGCGAACGCGAAAAGGGCGAACTCGACAAGTTCTCCAAGCCCGTCTCCGGCGAAATGATCGCCCAAGTCGGCACCATTTCAGCGCGAACAATGATGAAACTATTGGACACATTATTGCCGAAGCTATGAAGAAGGTCGGCAAGGATGGCGTCATCACCGTCGAAGAGTCGAAGACTCTCGAGACTCAGCTCGAAGTGGTCGAAGGCATGCAGTTCGACCGCGGCTATCTCTCGCCGTACTTCGTTACCGATCCTGAGCGCATGGAAGTTGCTCTCGAGAACGCCTACATCCTGATCAACGAGAAGAAGATCAGCTCCATGAAGGATCTTCTCCCGCTGCTCGAGCAGATTGCCAAGGGCGGCAAGCCGCTCGTCATCATCGCCGAAGACGTCGAAGGTGAAGCGCTGGCTACGCTCGTGGTCAACAAGCTGCGTGGAACGCTGCAAGTCGCGGCCGTCAAGGCTCCCGGCTTCGGCGATCGCCGCAAAGCTATGCTGCAGGATATCGCCATTCTCACCGGCGGCAAGGCCATCACCGAAGATCTCGGCATCAAGCTCGAGAACGTGCAGGTCAGCGATCTCGGCCAGGCCAAGAAGATCACCATCGACAAGGACAACACCACGCTCGTCGAAGGCAAAGGCAAGCACTCCGAGATCGAAGGCCGCGTAAAAGAAATTCGCAGCCAGATCGACAAGACCACCAGCGACTACGACCGCGAGAAGTTGCAGGAGCGGTTGGCCAAGCTGGTCGGTGGCGTAGCCGTAATCAAAGTCGGCGCCGCAACCGAAACTGAAATGAAGGAGAAGAAAGCTCGCGTCGAAGACGCCATGCACGCCACCCGCGCAGCCGTGGAAGAAGGCATTGTCCCCGGCGGCGGAGTAGCTCTCGCCCGTTGCGGCACGGTGCTCGACAAACTGAAGGCTGAAGATCCGGATGAGCAGATCGGGATCAACATCGTGAAGCGCGCTCTGCAGGAGCCGCTGCGCCAGATCGTCGAAAACGCCGGACAGGAAGGCGCGGTCGTACTCGGCAAAGTGCTCGACTCCAAGGATGCCAACTACGGCTTCAATGCCCTGACCGACGACTACGAGGATCTGGTCAAGGCAGGCGTGCTCGACCCGACCAAGGTAGTGCGCACCGCACTCACCAACGCCGGCTCGATCGCAGCCCTTATGCTCACCACCGAAGCCCTGGTAGCGGAGATTCCCGAAAAGAAGGAAGCTCCCATGCCCGGCGGCCACGGTGGCGGCGGCATGGGCGACATGTACTAAGCTAGCTGCGAGCTTCGAGCTTGGAGCTACAAGCAATCAGCCCCGCTCGCAAGAGCGGGGCTTTTTCTTGAAGCCAGATAATAAAACTTTTGTCATTCCGAACCGGGCGCCAAGCCCGGTGAGGAACCTGCTTTCCCCCGCCGTCGCCACGGAAGGGATTCACGGAGACGCCGTTTATGCAAGCGGCGTGCGGCCCATGCGCTCAAAATCTTCGGAACTAAGTCCAAACTCGGCGAGAACCTTCTCATGCGGGATGCCTTCGCCCCGAGCGAGTGACGCCTTCGCTGCCTCAACCTCCCGTGCCTCATCCACGCTCACCGGTTCGTCGTCAAGGAGCGTTGGCTAGGGTGCGGGCAAGCGGATCAAGCATGATCTCCAACAGCCCCACCACGGCAGCGACCTGGCCGGGAGCCATGCGGTCGATCAGTTCATGCGCGTGCTGCTTCTGGTCCGTGGAACCGTTTGCCATAGGCCAAGTTTAGCGAAATCTGCCGCGCGGAGCGGGGCCTTTCCTGCTTCACGCGATCCAATCCTCCCGTTTGACGCGTGCGATGGCATTGACTATGATCGAAGTGCGGGGTGGAGCAGTCTGGTAGCTCGTTGGGCTCATAACCCAAAGGTCGGTGGTTCAAATCCACCCCCCGCAACCAACGCAATCATAGAAGCGTGTTCAAAAGGGAGCCTGGAAATGGGCTCCCTTCGTTGTTTCCCCGAATGTCCATGCAGGTTTGGCTACGAAGCTTGTCACAGCCATTTGTGACGGCAATCACATTGCGGCCTGAGGGGCCGGGGTACAATCCTCCTCGATTTTTGACGCAGGAAATCTCAGCCCCGTCGACGAGGTGAATTGTGAAACGCCTGACTTTGCTTGTAGTTATTGTGGTTCTTCTGATTGTCCCGGGATTCGCTCAGCAGAACATCACCATCGGATTTACGGTTTCGAGGACCGGCGCTCTGAATGTCGATTCGGTGGAGCAAGAGCGCGGCTTCGACCTGTGGCGCGATACGGTCAACGCTGCCGGCGGCATCAAAGCCGGGGGCAAAAGCTACAAAGTGCAGTTTGCCAGTTACGACGACGAATCGAACCCCAAGCGCGTGCAGCAACTCTACAGCCGGATGATCCTGCAGGACAAAGCCGACTTTCTGTTCAGTCCCTATTCGTCATCGCTTACCGCTACTGCGGCCGTGGTGACTGAGCAGTATGGCAAGATCATGCTCACCACCGGCGCGGCCGAACCGAAGACCTACACTCTGGGAAACCAGTACTTGTTCCAGATGTTCGCGCCGGCTTCCGAATATCTTAAAGTTGCCCTCGACGCGCTGAAAACCAAGGACCCTAAAGCTACGGTTGCGTTCGTGTACGAGGACTCGTCGTTCTCGGTCGCGGTGGTGACTCCAGCGAAAGCGTATGCCCAGCAACTGGGGTTCAATGTGGTGTTCAGCGAAGCTTATGCTCCCAACACCACCGACTTCAGCGCTATCATCGATAAAGCGATTGCTTCCAAAGCGACCGTACTTCTTGGCGGCGGGCACTATGCCGACGGTTCCACGCTAGCCCGGCAACTCTATGGTCACAAAGTTCCGCTGAAGATGTTGACCTTGCTGGTCGCGCCAGACAGCGCACAGTGGACCGAACTGGGCGACGCGGCGGTGGGCGTGATGGTGCCGTCGCAGTGGGAACCGCAGTCGGCATTTAAGGCGCAGTATGGGCCGAGCGGGGCCGAGTTCGCCAAGGCTTATGCCACGAAATATAGTGCGCCGCCGAGCTATGAGTCCGCTGGCGGCTATGGGTGTGGGCTAATCTTGCAGCGCGCCATTGAACAGACTGGCGGGATTGACTCGGCTAAAGTTGGGCAGGCGCTGAACGCGATCGATGTCACGACCTTTTATGGCAGGTCGACATTCTCGGCCGCGGCCAACGATCACGGCTTGCAGGTAGGCCATTCCATGGTTCTGGCGCAATGGCAGAAGGACAAGTCCGGCAAATTTGTGAAGGAAGTGGTGTGGCCGCTGGCCGGCAAGAGTGCCAACCTGATTTATCCGATGCGGTGAGTGCGAGTTCGGATTCCTCGCAGATTGTGACCACGCAGAGGGTGAGATATGTCGGGCATTCTGGCTTCGATGATCGATGGCGTGCTGGTGGGAGCGGTCTACGGACTCGCCGCGATGGGCTTGAGTCTGATCTGGGGAGTGATGGACGTCATCAATCTCACCCACGGCGCGATGATCGCGCTGGGCATGTTCTGCATGTATCTGCTGTTCGGAGCGTTTGGGGGAAACGCTTACGTGTTGTTGCTGCCCTACGATCGCTGTGGGATTGATTCTCGGACTTGTCGTTTACTGGATGGCGGTGCACTGGGTAGTGGGCCGCTCCATGTTGATGAGCCTGCTGTCTACGTTTGCGGTGAACATGATGGTTATCGGCATCGGCACCGCGGTCTTCAGCACCAGCCCGTATAACGTCAACTTCGTTCTGCCCGGCATTACGGTGGGAGCCTACACGTTCACCGGGAACCACATCGCCGCGGCTATCTCTGCGGTGATCATCGCCCTGGCGCTGCAATTCTTCCTGTATCGCACACGCACGGGCAAAGCCATCCGCGCCGTGGCCGATAATCGCGATGCCGCCGAGTTGATGGGTATTTCGTCGACGGCCGTGCTGAGCATTGCCTTTGCGATTGGCATCGCTCTGGCGTGCACTTCGGGGGCGCTCGTCTCGACGTTATTTCCTTTCACCATTCTTTCCGGGTCGACCTATCAATTGAAGAGTTTCGTGGTGACCATTCTGGCGGGATTGGGAAAACCGTTCGGAGCTTTGGTCGCCGGAGTTCTTCTGGGATTGCTGGAGGGAGCGGTCACTCCGTTCATCGCGGTCAGCTGGATTCCGCTGATCGAGTTCGGGCTGTTTGTGGTGGTGCTGGTCGCGTTCCCGCAGGGCATCTTCGGGAAAAGAGCGACGGCATGATCCTGCGCCGGCCTACGTTCTGGATCATTCTGATGATTGCCGCCGGTTTCATCTTCGCGCCGCTGCATGGCGACAACGTTTCTTTGCGCGAAGATTTAATTCTTGTCGCCATAGCCATCATCCTGGCCAGCAACTTGAATCTCATGATTGGCTACACCGGCTACGTGAACTTCGGGCACATCGTTTTCTACGGGCTGGGCGGTTATATGGGACTTTACCTGACGACGGTACGGGGCTGGAACCTGATGCTGTCGGCGCTGGTGGCCGGTGTGGTCGTCAGCCTATGCGCGTTTTTGTTCGGATTGGCGATCTTGCGCTTGCGGGGAGCTTATTTTGCTCTCGCCACCCTTGGTATTCTCGAAGCGGTGCGAGCGTTTGTATCGAACTTCGACCCTTGGGGAAGATCGACGGGCATGTATCTGTCGTTTACGTCCTACCAGCCGTTGGGCGGCGCTCGGCACGCTCTGTGGATTACCTACTTCCTGGTGGTTGCGGTCATGGCGCTTTCGATGATCCTAAGCCTGGCCATCAAGAATTCGAAATTTGGATTAGGCCTGTTCGCGATTCGCGAGGATGAGGATGCCGCTGTCGTGCTGGGGGTCAACGCTACCACTTACAAGGCGATCATCTACAGCGTGTCGGCATTCCTGCCTGCGGTTGCGGGCGCATTTATGTTTTTCAAAAATGGAATGATCGATCCCTCGATCGCGTTCGAGTTCATGCTGTCGCTGGAAGGCATTGTGATGCTGATGCTCGGCGGACGAGGCTCGGTGATTGGCGCGGCTTTGGGCGGGGCGCTCTATGAAAAACTACGCTCCTATCTGCTGACCTCTTCGGTCCTCTCCAACTTTCATCTGGTGATTGCCGGCGGGTTGCTGCTGCTGGTTGTGCTGTTTGCTCCGGGGGGCTTGATTGGCTGGCTGTATCGGGTTGTGCCGCGCGCCCGCAAGGTGGTCGAATGAGTTCCCTTCTGGAAGTGCGCGGAGTCAGCAAGCGCTTTGGCGGACTGGTGGCGGTTTCTGACGTAAGTTTCGAACTCGCTGAGGGCGAAATCGTGGGCCTGATCGGTCCCAACGGCGCGGGAAAGACAACGCTGTTCAACGTGGTAAATGGAGTTTACAAAGCCGATGAGGGAAGCATCGTTTTTGCGGGGAGAGACATCACCCGCTGTTCGCCGGATAAGATCGTTCACTTCGGCCTGGCGCGGACGCACCAGATCGTGAAACCGCTCAACGACCTTAGCGTGCTGGACAACGTCACCGTAGGGGCATGCTTCGGCCGTGAATATCTGGACACGGCCGCCGCGCGCAAGGTAGCTGCTGAAGTGCTGCAGCAGGTGGGCTTGGCTGAACGAGCCAGCCAGATCGCGCGTTCGCTGACTATCGCGGGCAAGAAACGTTTGGAAGTAGCGCGAGCGCTGGCCGCAAAACCGAAACTCCTGTTGCTGGACGAAGTGCTGGCGGGTTTGAATCCCACTGAAGTCGCGACCATGATCGGGCTGGTTCGCAAGATCCGCGAAAGCGGAATCGCCGTACTCATGATCGAGCATTTAATGCAGGCAATCATGAGTCTTTCCGATCGGATTGTCGTGCTGAATCTGGGCCGCAAGCTGGCGGAAGGCACGCCGGATGCGGTGGTGCACAACACCGACGTAGTCGAAGCCTACCTGGGTTTTCCTGACATCGTAGACAGACTAACCAGGATGGAATGATGGACCTGGCCCTTCAACTCGAGAACCTTGAGTCGGGATACGGCGAAGTGCAGGTCCTGTGGGGCATTTCGCTCGAGGTGGCGCGCGGGAAGCTAACCACAATTATTGGAACGAATGGCGCAGGCAAGACGACCAGTCTGCGCACGATCATGGGCAGTATACGAGCATGGAAAGGCCGCGTGCTGCTGCACGGAGAAGACATCACACGGCTCTCGCCGCATGCCAAAGCCGACCGCGGGCTGGTGCTGGTGCCGGAGGGCCGACAGCTTTTCCCGGACATGTCGGTGGAAGAGAACCTGGAGATGGGCGGATATTCAAAGCGGGCCCGTAAGCGGCAGAAGGAAAATCTGGATCGCGTCTATACCATGTTCCCGCGGCTGAAGGAACGGCGGCAGCAAAAATCGTCCACCCTTTCCGGTGGAGAGCAGCAGATGCTGGCCATGGGCCGGGGATTGATGCAGGAGCCGGACGTGCTCATGATCGACGAACTCTCGCTCGGTCTGGCGCCGGTGCTGGCGCAACAACTCTTTCTGACCCTTGGGATGCTGAGGAAACAAGGACTCACCATCATCCTCGTAGAACAGAATGTGCACCTCGCACTGGCGATTAGCGACTACACCTACGTGTTTGCCGAAGGCCGGATCACCATCCGCGGGAAGTCGGACGAAGTACAAAGAATGGATGCAGTGCGACGAGCCTACCTTGGACTCTAGCCGCCTCGCCGCATGGTCGAGCGTGCACCTCGGGCGCTCAAGCGCGACTCATTTTTAACGACTTGACGGCACGAATGAACTCGTGCCCTTCCCGGACAGTGTTCGAACTTCTACCGCACGTCCTCAGCATACTTCGTCCTTAACTCCGCCACAGTGGATCCGGTGACCTCAGTAACCATCCGGATTACAAAAGGCCAATAGTTTTTCGTTGCACTGTGGTGCTTTGACGGTGCTCTCGCCCCTCCCTACGATGAAGAATGCCGGCAGTGCACGGAAGTGCCTGCTGGCGGTGTTAATCGCATGTAGTTGAGCTTTAGACTCAGTGATTTGGACGGGGTGAAATTCCAGGAATCGCGATCGGAAGTTACGCGAAACCGAGTTCGTCCCCTCGATAAACATTATGGCGTCGCACAAACAAAACGGCTTTTCATTGCTGGAACTGGTCATCGCGATCAGTGTTGCGCTGATCCTGGGGTCGGCGGTTACGGTCACGATGCAAACCACATTCAAGCAGCAGTTGGTCAACGATGCCTACAACACCACGTTGACTACATTGCGCCGCGCCCGCGATCAGGCTGCGGCCGATATGCGGGTTTACGTGGTCACCTTCGGCGCCGCTACGGCTGGAAACGGTGGCACCATCACCGTAACCCAAAGCACTCCAGCGGGCACGGTGCTGATGACCTCTTACCTGCCGCCGCAAGTTACTTATCACCTGGAGCCGGGAATACCGAACACGGCAGCCACGGTTCCGGACGGTTTCGGTACGGCAACGCAGGTATTTGATTTTGACCAGCCGCCGAGCGGCGCCGGCGGCGGCAACGTGATCTACTTTCAGCCCGACGGCAGTGCGCAGGACGCGCTCGGTAATGTCAACAACGGCGTGGTCTATCTGGGGACTCCGGGGCAACTTCCGACTTGCCGGGCGATCACGTTGTGGGGTTATACCGGCCGCATCCGGGGCTGGCAGCTGGTTGAAGTCGCTAATGTATGGAGCTGGGTGCAATCATGATCATCAAACGCTTTGCTGTGCCGCGGAAAACCGATCAAGCCGGCTTCTCGATTCTTGAAACCATGTTCGCCATGGTGATTCTAGCCGTGGGCATGCTGGCGACGCTGGCCACGATCGCCTACGCCGTTGGCGCCACTCAAACTTCGCAAGAGGACTTGATTGCCCGGCAACTGGCGTCCGAGGCCATGGAGAGCATCTTCAACGCGCGCAACACATCGCAGTTGGGCTTCAGTGCCATCAATAACGTCGGCGTGGGCGCGGGCATTTTCATCCCCGGCGCCTTGCAACCCAAGTGTCCTGGGGGCGACGGCATCTTGGGCACGGCCGATGACGCCGCATGTCTGACCGCCACCGGAGCGGAGTGCCCGAACGGCGGCATCGAGTGCCTCTCCGAACCTGGGCCCGACGGTATCGTGGGTACGGCCGACGACGTGATTATCTCGCTGGAAAATTTCACTCGCACGATTGCGATTACACCGTTGCTGGATGGCAACGGCAACCCGATTCCTACACTGGTAAGTGTGACGATCACGATCAACTACACCGTCCCCAACCATGCGGGTGCGAAATCTTATGTGCTTAGCGAATACATTTCGTCGTACCACTAGAGAGGGATTGATGCAGCGCACACGCAAATCGAGTCTAGGCTTCTCGCTGCTGGAACTTACCATCGCCGCCGCCATCGGGGCAGTGGCCGTGGTCACGGCCGCTGACTTGTTCAGCCGCGCTTTGAAGCAAAGCTGGATCACGTCGCAGAGAGCAGAATTGCAGCAGGACTTTCGCTCCTCCG
Organism: uncultured Acidobacteriaceae bacterium; assembly: GCA_963702775.1. GTDB lineage: Bacteria > Acidobacteriota > Terriglobia > Terriglobales > Acidobacteriaceae > Sulfotelmatobacter. The sequence continues at coordinate 64,414 of CAVPDX010000003.1, read as the reverse complement.
CCAATCTCTTGCAGCGCGACATCAGCATGGCCGGCGCCGGCGCCCTGGGTCAGCAAGGGCTGGCTACCAGCGCCGTGGGCTTACCTTTCGGTCTGGGAACCCTGCCGGTTTATCCCTGCAGCGGTTTGGTCACATGCAACTATGTCAACGGCGCGCCTGTGGCTTATCCGACGACGGGCGGCGTGCCCTACATCTATTCCATTATTCCGGGCCCCAATCTAGGCATTGTTATGCCTGAGGGTCCCACTGACATTATTACCGTTGTTACAGCGGATGCGAATCTGGCCCTGAACTGTTACACGGCCTCCATTAACGCGGCGGCCACGGTTGTGACTTTTCAATTGCCCAGCCCCTTGCCCGGAACTTGCGTCCTACCGACTGGAGTTGCCGCGCCCCAGGCCTTGAACGCAGCGGTGATCGGCCTGCAGGGAGGCGACATGATTCTGTTCGGCACCAAAGCCGTAGGAGTGGTCACCGGCGCCGTCGGGGTTTGTGCGCCAGTGGCCCCCAATACAGCTTGCTTCACGGTTCCCTTTGCCGCCGGTGATCCTGGCCATGTCAACCAGCCCACCGCACCGACGGGAAGCATGTTGCAGTTTGTTGGTCCCGGCGCCCCGCCCCCGGCCTCGACCGCCATATCGGTGTCGGCAGTGCGTCTGCTGGCGGTCACTTACTATCTCGCCATTCCTCCGGCGACTGGCTTACCCACGTTGATGCGGCTGCAGAGCGGGAAGGCTCCGGCTCCCGTAGCGGAAAACGTCGTCTACCTCAAGTTCACCTATGACGTTTACAACGCCGGAGTGGTCGACGCCAATCAGGCGACGCTGCCTGCGGGCACGAATCCGGGCATGATCACGAAGGTGAACATTGCGCACATGAGCATGCGCAGCCAGCAATCGAAATATACAGGCGTCGGCTATCAGGGTCTGGATCTGGTGACTTCGATCGCCGCCCGCAACCTGACTTCGCAACAGGAGTACCCGATTTCGGGCTCGGCTTATTGATATGGATTTCATCGCGCCGGAAGGAAAAAGGAAATCGTTCAGAAAAATGAGGAGAAACACGATGCCTAGCGCTAAATTCGCTTCACGAGGATTCACGCTGATCGCGTCCCTCTTGTTGACGTTGCTTTTGTCGGGATTCGCCATCGCTTTGCTCATGACGGTTAACACGGAGCAGAGATCAGGCGGCGCCGATCTCAGCAACAATTACGTTTATCGTGCGGCCGAAGGTGGCATAGAAAAGATGACGTCCGACTTGGCCAACACGTTCGAGAACATTCAGGCGCCTACCGCCGCCCAAATCTGTGCCGTGAGCAACAACCCTCCGACTTGGGACCCAACGATCACGTTCACGGGGCAGGACGGAGCTTATAACGTGACCCCAGTCAACCCGGGAGCGGCCGATCCCTGCACGGCGGCACTCAATCCGGTATGGGGCCCGATCCAGTCCGGCCCAGACGCGGGATTGTACGCCCAGATTATCCCGGTCACCATGAATGTGACAGCGCAACGCATTTTGGGCAACACCGAGACCGTCAGCATGACGCGCACCGCCGAAGTGGCGCTGATCCCGGTATTCCAGTTCGGCGTGTTTTCCGACTCGGATCTTTTCTTTGGCCGCAGTCCGAATCTCGGCTTTGCTGGCCGGGTACACACCAACGGCGATCTTTACCTGGGCGTGGCAGACGGCTACAACCTGGTTTTTGGAGACAAGATCAGCGCCTTCGGCAATGTGATCCGGGAGCAGATGGATAACGGAGTCGCGTCCGCCGGAAATGATAATGGTGGCACCGTGATGATTCCCACCCAGAGCAACGGCTGTTCGGCGCAGCTGGCCAACCTGGCAGCCGCAAATCCGAGCCCAACTTGCGTTGATATTTCGACCACCACGCTTGGCGCCACGGATGGCAGCGTCTCTGCCGGCCACGCCTCGGGGCAGGTTCCGGCTTGGTATAACGTGTCTGCAAGTTCGTACAATTGGTACATCATCGACGGCAACGGGAGTCCAGGGCCACCTCCCACAGACGGCCCCAACAGCACCGGCGCCTCGGATTTGAGTCTGCCCTTTGTGAATGGCACAAACTTCCCTTACCAGATCATCCGCCGTCCGCCGGTGGGCGAGTTAACCACGTCGTTGCTGGGCGGTTCGCGTTTAGCCAATGAAGCTCAGATTCGCATCCTGCTCAGCGACAAAGAAGCCGATCTGCATCTGCCCGGCTGGAACGGAGACACGACCCAGGACGTGCAGCTGGCCAGCATGGTTCCGGCCTCCGAATTTGTAAATACTGCTGGACCTTTCGCGACCACAGGTGGAGCGCAGAGCGGAATTCTCGTGAACGGAAACACTTATTACTTCGGCGAGAGTGCCTGCGGCGCCGGCTCCGTGGGTAACGCCTGCACGAACGGCGACAGCAATTTCGTATGGCCGCCATGGGTTCCCGGAGGTCCCACATCCGTACAGAATGTGACCAAGGCCGAGTGGCCCATCATCAACGGCTGGCTGCTGGTGGAGGTTCTGAACTCCGCCACCGGCCTGTGGACCGGCGTCACCAAGGAGTGGCTGCAACTGGGCTTTGCCCGTGGCTTGCAAGTGCCCAATGCTCCCGGCTCTGCCGCGGCTCAAGCGACCAACACAATCGGCGCCAATGGGAGTAACTTCCTCGCGGACCACAAGAACGCGATTCTCTATTTCCAGATGACCGCGGATCGCAACGGCAACGGCAGCATTACGGCTGGGGATGCAATAACCTTCAGCTCCGTCTACACGGGAGGATCGGTCACTACCACCCCCCTGGTTAGCTCCGGTCTGAACTCGCAATACAACTGGTATCCCATCAACCTCTATGACGCCCGCGAGGGAGAAAACTACGACCAGACCGGAGTATTCGCTCACGGCACTGGCACTCCCAACGGCGTCATGAATGCGGTTGAACTCGACGTGGGAAACCTGAAACGGTGGCTACTCGGCCAAACTGGCGCCACTGGGGCAAGCGTGAACTTCTCCACCCAGAACGGCTACGTCCTTTACTTCTCGGACCGGCGGGGCATGCAGTACAATCCGGCTTTCTCGCTCACGCAGTTGATCGGCGAGTACGGTTATGAGGACACGGTCAACTACGTCAACGCCGCGAACCATTTCGCCCCGAATGGGGCCCTGGAACCGGTCAACTACAACGGCATCTCGCCGGAAGACGTCAACCAGAATGGCGTGCTCGACATCTACGGGGTAAAGACGGTAGGTGACGCTTTCGGAACTCAGACCACAAACGATACCGACGTTGTGAATCCGCCTACGCCCTTCGCCCCTGGCCACCGGATTCAGACCTTCACCGTGGGTCGCGCCAACCGTGTTACGGGCGCGCGCCACGCGCTGAAGCTGGTGGATGCCTCACTGGGCAATCTGCCCACCATGCCGCCGGGGAACGCGACCAACAACTGCGTGCTGAACGCAGCCAACCCCACGGGTTGCGGTGGTTTCACGGTCGCCGCGGAAAACCCCGTCTATATTCAGGGGAACTACAACTCCAACTGCCCCACTGCTGGCGGCGCCGACTGTACCCCGGGCAACGGCAACTATGACCTGACCTGGAACACTCCTCCGGGAGCGGAGCCAGTGCACTCGGCTGCGGCCGTGATTGCGGACGCCGTGACTGTCCTCTCCAATAACTGGGAGGATGCCGGCGTGGCCGGTGCACTCTATTCGGGCAGCCTGCAGAATCCGAATAATCCGAGCGGCCAAAGCATTCCCGCTGCCACACCAAACAGAATCGCCGTGACCACCTACTATCGCACGGCCATTGCGGGTGGTAAGAATATCGCCTTTGTCAACACCGCCCAGAATCCGGAATTTTCTTTCGGCATGGACGGCGGCGTCCACAACTTCCTGCGCTTCCTGGAGGACTGGGGCGGGCAAGCCTCGCAGCAGCAGCTGAATTACAAAGGCTCGCTGGTGAGCCTCTACTTCAGCACTTATGCGACCGGAACGTTCAAGTGCTGCAACCTGGTGTACAACCCGCCGAATCGTAATTACATATTCGACCCGTTATTCGCTTTGCCTCAGAACCTGCCGCCCGGAACACCCATGTTCCGCAACGTGGATAACCTGAGTTATCGTCAGAACCAGGTGGCGCGCACCAACTAAGACGTAAGAAGAGAACGAGAGCGAAGGACCCTGCCCGCGGGGTCCTTACGTTTTTATTGCTGGTTTATTGCTGGATGGCCGTCTGAGACGTGGGCGGCCTCTCGGTCACCTGTTGCGGGCCGGGCAATTGCGAACGATCCCAGCCGCCGCCCAAGGCCTCGACCAGTGCAACGGCGTAAGTCATCCGCTGCACTTGAAGAGCATTCAGAATCTGCTGGTCCGCGAGCACCGTGGTCTGGGCAACCAGCACGTCGAGGTAAGGATCGATGCCAGTATCGTACCGCGCCTGTTCGAGTTTGAGAAAAGTTCGAGCCGCCTCTACGGCCTGTTCTTCTTGCTGAATCTCCGTGGATAAGATGCGCACTTCCGCAAGACCATCTTCCACCTGTTGAAATGCGGTGAGGACCGTCTGACGGTAGGCGGCAAGATTGGAATTGTAGTTGGCAACATATTGTTGGACGGCGGCGCGGCGCAGGCCAGCATCGAAGATAGTTTCCGGAAGCGAGGCTCCGACGGACCAGAAACGGCTCGGCCAGGTTAGCCAATGATGGAATGACGAACTCTCAAAGCCGCCCTCAGCGCTGAGAGTCAGGTTTGGATAATAGGCCGCATAGGCGATGCCGATTGATGCGTTGGCTTCGGCCATCATGCGCTCGGCGGCGGCAACGTCGGGCCGGCGCTCGAGCAGTTCCGAGGGCACGCCGACCGGAATGGGCGGCGGCGCAGTCGTCATGGGCTTCACAGGAACGGAGAAATTCGAGGCCGTCTTGCCGAGGAGTACGGCGATCGCGTGCTCATACTGCGCCCGCGCAATTGCGACGTTGGTCGCACCTGCTTGCGCGCTTCGCAATGTCGTCTCGGCTTCGACCACCGAGATCTGGTCAACGATGCCCGATTCATAGAGCGAAAGGGTCAGGTCGTAGGCGTGCTGGTCGGCGGCAACGGTTTCGTCGTAGATTTGCTGCAGTCGGTCCTGGCCGCGAATCTCGAACAAATATTCGGCGAGGCTCGCCTGCTCGGTCAGACGCTCGCTCTCAAGATCGGCGGCGCTGACCTGGGCGGCGTATTGGGCCTGGTGTACCGTGTTACGAACCTTGCCCCAGAGGTCGGGCTCCCAGGAAGCTTCGAGAGGCAGCGAGTAGATCGTACTTAGAAGTTGGGGGCTGGAAGTGGTGCTCGCGCCGCTCTTAAAAACAGGGGTTGTGTTCAGGTTTCCGGAGGTTCGCGATCGGTTGAACGAGGGTGCAGCGGATAGCGTGGGAAAGTATTGCGCGCGGGCTTCGCGCACCATGGCGCGCGCTTCCATGAAGTTCTCGAAGAATTGTTTGATGTTCTGGTTATTGATATCCAACTGTTCCTCGAGGCTGTTCAGTTCGGGATCGTTGAAGATCTCCCACCACTTGCCGCGCAACTTCGCGTCCGCGGGCTGGGCTACAGTCCAGCCTCCGTTGTCCTGGGGGCTGGCGGGGGATTCTTTGAAGACTGCAGCCGGCGCCGGCGGGGCCGGTGGATGATATTTCGGGCCGACCACACAGGCTGACAAGACTAATAAGAGCGCAGCTGCACTCAGCCGAATCGTGCTGTTCAATAGTTTTTGCGTAAGCATCTTCTTCATAACATTCTGCCTAAACAATGTTCACCTCAGCCGACGGCATTAGATTGCCTCCGGAACGGGAGCATGGCGTCGAGCTGCTCTCCTCTGCAGGCACAATCGCAGGCGGTCGAATTCCAGATAGACGACCGGCGTGGTATAGAGCGTAAGCAACTGGCTCAGGATCAGCCCTCCCACAATCGTGATGCCCAGCGGGCGGCGGAGTTCATAGCCCGTGCCCGTCCCCAGCGCCAAGGGTAGCGCGCCCAGTAACGCGGCCATCGTCGTCATCAGGATGGGACGGAAGCGCAACATACAGGCTTCAAAAATCGCCTCGATCGGTCTCTTCCCTTCCTCGCGCTCTACCTGAAGAGCGAAGTCGATCATCATGATGGCGTTCTTTTTTACAATTCCGATCAACAGAACAATGCCAATGATCGAAATGATATTCAGATCCTCTTTAAAGAGCAGCAGGGCCAGCATCGCACCTACGCTCGCCGATGGCAGCGAGGAGATGATGGTCTACGGATGGACCAGGCTTTCGTACAAAATGCCGAGAATGATATAGACCGCCAGCAGCGCGGTCGCGATCAGCCATGGCTCGCTGTCCTAACGATTGCTGGTAGGCGAGCAGAGTGCCCGCAAAAAAACCTTGCAGCGTGGTCGGCGTCCCCAGTCGTTTTTGCATCTGGCCGATGGCCAAGGTGGCATCGCTCAAGGACAGATTCGGGGCCAGATTAAAGGAGACGGTGACGGAGGGGAATAAACCGGTATGGTTGATGGCGAGCGGAGTTGTGTTGGCTCGGCCTGTGGCTACTGCACTTAGCGGAATGTCGCCGCCCGGCCGAATGAAGATAAATATCTTTCAATCCTTCCGGGCTTTGCCAGTACTGAGGAGCAACTTCCAGCACAACGTAATACTGATTCAACTGGGTGTAGATGATCGACACTTCCGACTGGCCGAATGCACCGTACAGAGCCGAATCCAGCGACTGCGTGGTAAGGCCGAGCTTGGCGGCGGTGACGCGATCATAGGTCAACAGCTCATCCAGGCCGCCATTTTGCTGGTCCGAACTCACGTCCTGAAAACCGGGGAGATGCTGCATCTCGCCCAGTATGATCGGCGCCCACTTGGAAAGACCGCGGACGGTGTCGGACTGGAGCGTGTACTGATACATCGCATTGCTGGAACGGCCGCCGATGCGGAGATCCTGAACGGCTTGCAGGAAGGCGGAAGCCACCGGCAGCCGGTTCAATTGAGGGCGCAGACGGTTGATGATCTCAGTGGCGCTGACTTTGCGCTCGGCCAGCGGCTTGAGCGCGACATAGAGGAAGCCGGTGTTGGTGGCGCCACCGCCGCCGGTGAACGCGATCACGTTGGCGACACCAGGATCTTTATCGATAACCGCGCCGATTTGCCGAATGGAGTCGTCCATCGACGGGAAGGATGCATCCTGCGGCCCGCGAACTGCGCCGGAGATCGCTCCCGTATCTTCCACCGGGAAAAAGCCCTTGGGTATTTTGACGATCAGCCACACATTGAGCGCGATGGTGATAAAGAGCACGATCATGGTAGGGGCCGGATGGTCCAGCACCCAGCGCAGTGCTGCCACGATACAAGGACAGCATCCCGTCGAAGAACTTTTCGCTGGCCAGGTAGATGCGGCCATGTTTTGCCGCGCGCTCGTCCTTCAAAAGATAGGCGCACATCATGGGGGTCGTGGTCAGCGAGATGATCATCGAGACGAAGACCGCCGTCGAAAGAGTGACGGCAAATTCGCGGAAGAGACGGCCAACGATTCCGCCCATCATCAAAAGAGGGATAAAGACGGCAATCAGGGAAATGCTGATGGTGAAGACGGTGAACCCGATTTCTTGCGCGCCTTTCAGCGCGGCGGCAAAGGGCTTCATGCCGTTTTCCAGATGGCGCGCGACATTCTCCATCACCACGATGGCGTCGTCGACCACAAAGCCTGTGGCAATGGTCATGGCCATCAGCGAGAGGTTGTCGAGGGTGTATCCGAAGAGATACATCACGGCAAACGTGCCGACCAGTGAAACTGGCACTGCAACGGCGGGAATCAGAGTGGCGCGGCCGTTGCGCAGAAAGACAAACACGACGACGATGACGAGGCCGATGGAAATGAGCAGCGTGCGCTCGACGTCGCTGACCGAGGCGCGGATGGTTGTGGTGCGATCAAGAACAATGGTGGTATCGATGCCTAGCGGAATGGATGCCTGGATAGCGGGAAGTTGCGCGGTGATGCGGTCGACTGTGTCAATGATATTGGCCCCGGGCTGGCGGAAAATGATGACCGTAACTGCGCGCTTGCCGTTCAAATAGCCGGCAGCACGGATGTTCTGCACCGAGTCGGTCACGTCGGCAACGTCGGACAGATGGACAGCCGCGCCATTGTTATAGCCAACGATCAGCGGTTTGTAGTCTTGCGGCGAGCGAGATCTGGTCGTTAGCCAGGATATCTGCGGTTACATTTCCATCCGTGATTTGGCCTTTGGCCAGGTCGGCATTCTGCAGGCTCAGTACGGATTGCAAATTCGCCATGGTAAGTCCGTAGCTGGCCAGTTGTGTGGGATTCGCGTCCACGCGCACGGAGGGTAACGCTCCGCCTCCGACCGATGACCTGCCCGACACCCTGTATCTGCGACAACTTTTGCGCCAGGACGGTCGAGGCTTCGTCATAGAGTTTCGCCGGGCTGAATTTATCCGAGGTCAGGCCGAGAATCATGATCGGCGAATCGGCGGGATTGACCTTGCGATAGGTGGGATTGCCGGGCAGGTTGGCGGGCAGATAAGTCCGCGCTGCATTGATGGCGGCCTCCACGTCGCGCGCCGCGCCATCAATATCCCGGGTGAGATCGAACTGGATCGTGATCGATGTGCTGCCCAGCGTGCTGGACGAGGTCATTTCCGTCACTCCAGCAATATGACCGAACTGCCGCTCCAAAGGAGTGGCGACGGAGGACGCCATAATCTCAGCACTCGCGCCCGGCAAGCCCGCACCGACGGAGATAGTCGGAAAGTCGACCTCCGGCAGGGGCGCCACCGGCAGCACCTCAAACGCAATCGCCCCAGCAAGCGCAACCGCGACCGTGAGCAGAGTTGTCGCCACGGGCCGAAGAATGAAGGGTGCAGAGATGTTCATGCTGGTCCTGCCTCTGCTTCTCCAGGTTGTACCCTATTCGGTTCGCGGCCAAAGCGGTGCGCCAGATTATCGAAGAAGATGTAGATGACGGGCGTCGTGTAAAGCGTGAGCGCCTGGCTCAACAGCAATCCGCCGACCATGGCGATGCCCAGAGGCCGGCGCAACTCGGAACCGAAACCGCTGCCCAGCGCCAGCGGCAGACCGCCCAGCAGCGCGGCCATTGTGGTCATCATGATGGGGCGGAAGCGGAGCAAGCAAGCCTCATAGATTGCGTCGGTCGCATTCTTTCCATGCTGCCGTTCGGCTTCGAGAGCAAAGTCCACCATCATGATTCCGTTCTTTTTCACGATTCCGATCAGCAGGACGATCCCGATAATCGCCACTACACTCAAATCCTGATGAAAGAGAATCAATGCGAGGAAAGCGCCGACCCCCGCTGACGGGAGCGTGGAGAGAATCGTAATCGGGTGGATAAAGCTCTCGTACAAAACACCGAGTACGATGTAAACCGTGACCAGCGCGGCAAGAATAAGTAAAGGCTCGTTGGAAAGCGAATTCGTGAAAGAAGCGGCAGTGCCCTGAAAACCGGCCTGCAAACTAGGGGGCATGTGCATGTCTTTTTGCACATCGTCCACTGCTGTGATTGCCTCGCCCAGCGCGGCGTTCGGAGCGAGATTGAACGACACAGTAATGGCAGGAAACTGACCCTGATGAGCGATGGAAAGCGCCTCTGTCGTTTTTTCGAAGTGGGAGAAAGCGCTCAGCGGCACCGCACTGCTCATGGCCGAACTCGTGGCGCCGGCGGAAGTGGCTCCCTTATTCGTCGTAGAAGATGCAGCCAGTGTAAGCGCGTTCGCAAGCGGAGCAAGCGTATTGGCCGATGGAGTGTAAAGCGCGGAAGATGTCAACGCATTGGACCCCGCGGCGGACGCCCCCGAAGATGCGAACGAGGTTGAGGCCCCGGCACCACTTGCGCCCGCAGACGCATTGGACTGGATGTAGAGATGATTCAGCTTATTGGGGTCCAGTTGAAATTGCGGCTGACTCTCGAGCACCACATGGTACTGATTTACCTGGGTATACATGGTGCTAATCTGCCGCTGGCCGAAGGCGTCGTAGAGAGTGTTATCGATGGTCGTCGGCGCGATGCCTAATCGCGACGCTGTTACCCGATCGATCACCAGAGATACGGCAAGGCCTCCCAGTTGCTGATCGGTGGCGACGTCTTCCAGTTCCGGCAACTGTCTCAAGCGGCTGACGAAGCGGTTGGTCCAGTCATTCAGTTCGTTCGCATCGGGATCTTCCAGCGTGTATTGGTATTGGGTGCGGCTGACGCGATCGTCCACAGAAATGTTCTGCACCGGTTGCATGAACAGCTCGATGCCGTCGATCTGGGCGAGTTTGGATTTGAGCCGGCGAATCACGTCGGAAGCGCTCAGACTACGCTGGTTGAGCGGCTTAAGATTGATCGACATTCGACCGCTGTTCGTCGTGGTATTGGTACCGTCTGCTCCGATAAACGACGAGAGGCTTTGAACCGCCGGATCATCCAGAATTACCTTTGCCAGCTCACGCTGCTTTTCTGCCATGGCTTTTGAGCCAATCGAAGGCGGTGCCTGCGAAATGCCCTGGATGACTCCAGTGTCCTGCACCGGGAAAAACCCTTTGGGAATGATGATGTAAAGGAAAACTGTGAGCGCTAACGTGGCTACGGCGACCAACAGCGTAATTGTCTGGAATCGAAGGACGAACTTCAGCGTCCGGCCGTAGAAAGCGATCATGTCTTCGAAGACGCGCTCTGAGGCTCGATAGAAGCGCCCCTGCTGCTCTTTAGGCTGGTGCCGCAGGATTCGCGCACTCATCATCGGCGTCAGGGTGAGGGAGACGGCCGCTGAAATCACGATGGTGACGGCAAGGGTAACCGCAAACTCGCGGAAGAGGCGACCTACCACGTCGCCCATGAATAAAAGTGGAATTAATACCGCGATCAGGGACACGGTGAGCGAGAGAATGGTAAAACCAATTTGCTCCGCGCCCTTGAGGGCCGCTTCCATGGGAGGATCGCCGGCTTCGATGTAGCGCGCAATGTTTTCGATCATGACGATGGCGTCGTCCACCACGAAGCCAGTGGAGATGGTCAGCGCCATCAGCGACAAGTTATCCAGGCTGTAGCCGAGGATGTACATCGCCGCGAAAGTCCCGATCAGAGAAAGCGGCACCGCGACGCTGGGAATAATCGTGGCATAAAGACTCCTCAGGAAGAGGAAGATGACGAGCACGACGAGGCCGACGGTCAACAGCAGTTCGAACTCAACATCGGCGACCGACGACTGGATGGCCGTTGTGAGATCAGTAAGCGTCGTTATCTGGATGCCCTTGGGCAGACTGTTCACCAACTGCGGCAATACTTGCTTGATGCTCTTGACCACGCTGATGGTGTTGGCCCCGGGCTGGCGTTGCACGTTCAGGATGACCGCGGGGGTCTGGTTCATCCACGCAGCCTGATTATTGTTCTCGACGCCATTCACAATGTTGGCGACGTCAGTCAGCATCACGGGAGCGCCATTACGATAGGCGACGACGACACTTCGATAATCGTCGCTGGTTACAAGCTGATCATTGGCGTCGATCTGGTAATCCTGGCGGGGCCCGTCGAAGTTTCCCTTGGCGGCGTTCACGCTGGCCTGAGTCAGCGCGGAGCGCAAATCTTCCATGTTGATCCCATAGGAAGACAGAGCCGTAGGGTTGGCCTGAATGCGGACCGCAGGTTTTTGTCCGCCACTGATGGTTACCAGACCTACGCCGCTGAGCTGCGAAATCTTGGGCGCGAGGCGCGTGTCTACAAGATCCTCAACCCGGGAAAGCGGCATGGAACTTGAGGTAATGGCGAGCGTCAGAACAGGGGCATCGGCCGGATTGGTCTTACTGTATGTTGGCGGCGCTGGCAGAATCGACGGCAAATAACTCTGGGCCGCGTTGATGGCTGACTGCACCTCCTGTTCCGCTACATCAATGTTCAGAGCGAGATTGAACTGCAGCACAATAACGGAAGTGCCTCCGGAGCTGGTGGAGGTCATCTGGCTCAAACCCTGCAGTTGGCCGAACTGACGTTCCAGTGGTGCAGTGACCGTCGTCGACATCACCGTCGGGCTGGCTCCAGGATAAAACGTGACTACCTGAATAGTTGGATAATCGACCTGCGGTAAAGCAGAGACCGGCAGTTGCGTATAGCCAACAATGCCGACCAGAAGGATTGCAGCCATTAGCAAAGAGGTTGCGACAGGCCGCAAGATAAACGGGCGCGATGGACTCACGGGGTGGTGCTCCCGTTTGTAATAGTTGGTGTTTTCGTGCCACCCGGTACAGGTTTGGCCGGAGGCTTCAAAGGATTGATTGCGGTATTTTCCTGCAACTTGTCGAAGTTGCTGTTGGCCACAATGTCGCCAGGGTTGACGCCTTCCACCTGCGTCAAGCCACCGTCTGTAACTCCGGGCTTTACATTGCGCACGTGCACGACGTTGTTTTGAATTACATATACGAACGACGTCTGGCCATTTTGTTGAATGGCGGATGCTGGAACGAGCGTCACACCCTGCAATGTATTCACCAGCAGCCGGGTGTTGACGAACTGGTTGGGGAAGAGAGCGTCATTCTTATTGTCGAAGATAGCTCGGGCTTTCACTGTCCCGGTGGTAGTGTCAATTTGGTTGTCGAGCGTTAGCAGCGTTCCGCCGGCGATCTTGGTCTGCGCACTGCGGTCGTAGGCATCGACGGTGAGCTTGGCCTTCTTGCGCAGACGAGCCGCTACCGGGCCGAGACTGTCTTCCGGAATCGTGAAAATTACTGTGATGGGTTGCATCTGCGTAATCACCGCGAGGGTAATGGTTCCCGAACTTTGCACCACGTTGCCCGGATCCACCAAGCGCAAACCGACGCGACCGGCGATCGGGGCAGTGATATGGCAGAAGTCGACTTGAACCTGATCATATTGCACCGTTCCCTCATCGTTTTTTACTGTGCCCTGATCCTGCAGAACAAGCTTTTCCTGGTCGTCCAATAGCTGCTTTTGGATCGCGTTGCGAGCCCATGCGGCGCGATAGCGCTCCAGGTCCATCTGGGCTTGCGCCAGCAGGCTCTGATCTCGCTCGAGCGCGCCTTGTGCCTGCAAAAGAGTCGCGCGGTACGGACGCGAATCGATGTCAACTAGCGGATCGCCCTTGCGGATTAGTTGACCCTCCTTGAAATGGACAGCCTCGACCAGGCCATTCACTTCGCTGGTGATCGAGTCTGTATAAACCGGCGTGACCGTGCCGATTTCGTCAAGGTAAACCCCGATGTTGCCTTGCTGAGCCGTGGCGGTCGTGATGTTGATCTTCGCAGGGGCGGGTTTAGGTTTTGGCGCGTCTTCGTGGTGGCGCCACAGCACGATGGCAAGCACAAGCAGGAGCAACAACACGATCCCGATCACGATCCACAATGTTTTACGACCACGCGGTGCGGAATCGTGGGCTGGGAGTTCACGGCTAGGGTCGACGATGGGACGCTCATTCGTGTCAACGGCCAAAGGGGATCTCCTCTTTATGTCGGCTCCGAATCGCTCAGAATTATAGTCGAGGGAGGCGGGAGTTCGATTCGCTATCGTAGTGCGCGGTCGCCCTGCACGGGGCGAGTCTCAGAGGCGAGCAAGTCTGTAAAGTTTCTTCAAGGAACCTGCCGGTGAGGTGCATGTCTCCGTCTGCCCTAAATGATGCAGCTTCCCGATGCAACTTGGAATCTAAATCGGTGTTTATAGATTTAGAGTGGATTTAGAGTGAAGGCGTTGGATACTGCAGGGGTTGTGCAGAGGAGGTTCAAGAACATGAAAATTTTCGAAGATGGCGCGGGGTTAATCAGGCCTCGAACGGGGGCGCGGATTTTGGGTTCCCTGTTGTCGTTGACTTTGGTGTTCACGACTTTGCCTCAGAACCTATGGGCTTATCAGGATCAAGCTGCGTCAGCCCCGGCGCAAGACGCGGCGGCTCCAGCGCAAGCTGCGGCGGCCCCGGCGTATACACAGCAGACGCCCGAACAACTGCAGCAATTGGTGGCTCCGATTGCGCTCTACCCGGATTCGTTGGTGGCGCAGATTCTGGCGGCGTCTACGTTTCCCGAGCAAGTGGTTGAGGCCGAGCGATGGGTGCAGGCGAATCCTGATCTGAAGGGCGCGGATTTGGGTAAGGCCGTGGACCAACAGCCCTGGGACCCAAGCATCAAGGCACTCACGGCATTCCCATCCGTGCTGGGGAACATGGACAAGAATCTTTCCTGGACGTCCTCTCTAGGGGATGCCTATTACAACCAGCAGCAGGATGTGATGGATGCGGTACAGGTAATGCGCAAGAAAGCAGAAGAGGCCGGCAATCTCAAGAATACGCCGCAGCAAACCGTGGCGACGCAAGACGGGGACATCGACATTGAGCCCGCTGACCCCGATGAGGTTTACATTCCCGCATACGATCCGTGGCTGGTTTATGGATATCCGATCGCGGCGTGGCCGGGGTGGTATCCATATCCCGGGATCTGGTTTGGCGGGCCGTATCTTTCATTCGGCCTCGGTTTCGGAATCGGCTGGTGGGGAGGTTTTGGATGGGGCTGGGGGCATTGGGGATTCGACTGGCATAACCACTACGCCATGTTTAACCATGCCAGGTATTACTCCGGGAGCAGAACGTTTTACAACCGCAACAACTTCTACCGCGGTGGAGGAGGACGCGGTAGAGCTTTTGGGGCGCGGGGCGGAGGTAACGCTGTCCGCGGAGGACAAGCGCGCGGCGGAGTTTTCAACCGGCCGGGCGCGACCGCCAAGCCCTTCGAGGGAAATCGGCAGGCGGCTCGGGGATACGCTTCACCACGTGGGCAGAGCGGCGTACGCTCGGGCGCCTTTAGTGGCTACGGGCATGGCGGACAGGCCAGGAGCTTTGGCTCGCGCGGCAGATCGAGCTTCGGCGGGGGAGGGTTTCACGGCGGTGGGGGCGGGTTCCACGGCGGTGGCGGCGGGCATGGTGGTGGCCGGCGCTGATTGGAGTTTCATTTTGTTCCAGGCAGGTTATGAATTTAGAAAAGGAGAGAAGCCATATGCGGCGAGCGAAGCTTAACTTCGACAAATTCCACGGCGCCCATCTTCCTAAGCTGGCTGCGGTTGCAATCCTTCTGGCGGGCTGCCTATCCAGCCCGTCCTTGGCGCAGCAGGCGGGACAGAAGACTTTCTCATCGCCGGAAGATGCTAGCCGGGCACTGTTTGCGGCGGCGCAGAACAACGACGAGAAAGCGCTGCTCGACATCCTCGGAGCAGATGGAAAGGAAATCGTCTCCTCGGGGGACGATGCCGAGGACGCCGAGGGGCGCGCTAATTTCGTAAAGAAATATCAGGAAATGCACCGTCTGGTGAAAGAACCCGATGGGACCACTACCTTATACATCGGCGCGGAAAATTGGCCCACGCCCATACCGCTGGTGAGCAAAGGCAACGTGTGGTATTTCGACACCGAGGCGGGCAAGGAAGAAATCTTGTACAGACGAATTGGCAAGAACGAAATGTCGGCCATCCGGGTTTGCCAGGAGCTTGTGGCGGCGGAGAAGGAATACTCCGCGGACCACAACGAGTTCGCGCAGAAAATCTTCAGTGACGAAGGGCAACATAATGGCCTTTATTGGAAAGCTAGTGGCGATCACCTGAGCCCGATCGGGCCACTGGTGGCAGCAGCTGTGACTGAGAGCTTTGCCAAGAGCCGAGACAGCGCTACGACTCCCTATCGCGGTTACTATTACCACATCCTGACTCGTCAGGGGAAAAACGCTCCGGGTGGCGCGAAAAGTTACATTGCAGACCGCAAAATGACTGGGGGGGTCGCTTTCGTGGCCTATCCGGCGGAGTACAGATCATCGGGCGTGATGACTTTCATCGTTAGCCAGGATGGAGTGGTGTATCAGAAAGATCTCGGCAGGAAAACCGAAGTTCTCGCCAAATCGATGACGGGATACAACCCCGATTCCAGCTGGCAAAAGTCTGATGAGCAACAGGAGGAGGCTGCCGGCGAGCAGAAAACCAAATAAGAACTATTGTCTCGCTGCATCGGTTGTTCACACGCTCAGAACGGGAATGGGCACAGCGCAAATGATCGCGTAGCCGTGGATGCGCAGATTGCCGCCATACGGGTAGCATTCGACAACGAGGAGATCCGCCATCGTTTGCTTCGCGGCCTGGCTCAATACCTTAGGCACGTCACCACTACCGATAAATACTTCCGCCTTAGTGCTCGTGTCTGTCTGAAGCTGGGCAAGACGCTGGGCAGCGTCATCAACAAGCTCTTGTTTCCACCGAGGATTGGCGTAGTCACCACCGGGTCCCCAGATCTCCACTGAGGCAGTGACGTGGGCAAGAGTAAGGCGCGCGCCGAATTCAGCAGCTATTTGCGCGGCCCATGACAAAGCTTCGCTGCTACGCGGGCTAAGATCGACCGCGCACAGGACGCTGCGGATCGCAAACTGCTGCGCCGGTTGCGGTCTCACTTCATGTCCAATGGTGTCTCCCGTATCCACGCTGCCATACAGTGGGCTGAGATCTTTTGATGGAGGCTCCGGTTCGTCCATGTGAGCGCTGGTCCAAACCGGGCACTCGGTCCCGTATAAAACTTTAGCGGTCACCGAACCTAGCAGAAACTGGTTGAACGCGAAGCCATGGGACGGCATCATAATCAGGTTGGCCTTTTCCCCGCGAGCTGTCTGCAGAATTGCCTGGACAGGATCGCCCTTGAGCAATATGCATCGGATGGTAATGCCCTTGAGCTCCAGCGCGAGCGATTGGCCCTGGTTTTTCTCGGCCTCTCTGGTGATTTCCGCGAGCATATCCCAATGAGCTAGCTCAGGACCTTCCTCGGGCACGCCGGCAGCGCGGCTCCGCGCTGTCACGGCGTGCAGCATCACAATCTCCGAATGGAAATGGTGGGCCAAGGTCGCAGCTTGATGTACCACACGCAGCGAGGTATTCGGAAAATCAACCGGCAGAAGTATCTTCTTAATACTCAGCATCGCGCGCCAGCAGGGAGGTTCCGGGTCCGTCCTTGAGTGTAACGCAATCTCTGGCGAACTCCATCCGAACGATTTGGTTTGGAGGATCGTGACCGGCGTAACAGACGCTTAATGTAATAGTTTCGTAATGTGTATCCCGGATCACAACCAAGAACTCTGCCGAACAGCTACGCTGCAGTCATATGGAAATTCATCCCAAGGGAAGTCACGCTCGAGTCCTTCTGAGTTCGGTCTTCGGCCCTTATGCGCAGGACGACGAATTTGGCAGCCGGTCCATCAATCCGATGGAGTTGTATCACAATCAAGTCACGCGCGCGCAGGGCAGTTTCTCGTTGCGCATGTTCCATCGCTCCTGGGGCATCATGATGATCCAGGAAAATATTTCAGCGCCTTGCAGCGTGCTGGATTTTCCTACGCGCGAAGCCTTCGCTCGTGAACTGACCACACACCACTATGACATCGTGGGCATCTCTTCGATTATCGTGAATGTCTTGAAAGTTCGTGAGATGTGCCGCATGGTGCGGGAACTTTCGCCGGATTCTGTCATCGTGATAGGCGGACACGTGGCCGCGATCCCTGGCCTGGAAACGATGATCGATGCGGACCATATCGTGCGTGGCGAAGGCATTTCATGGATGCGCCGGTACCTAGGCGAAGACGAGCATGCGCCGATTCGCCATCCAGCGATCGTTTCAGGTCTGCGGACCCGCATCATGGGGATGCGCCTGCCGGAGCGGAAAGGCGGGACGGCGGCAACCATCATCCCATCGGTGGGCTGCCCCATGGGTTGCAACTTCTGCACCACCTCCGCTTTTTTTGGCGGTAAAGGAAAGTTTGTCAACTTTTACGAGACTGGCGATGAGCTGTTTGATGTGATGTGCCGGATCGAATCGGAACTTAAAGTACATTCTTTCTTTGTGATGGACGAAAACTTTCTGCTTCACCGCGCTCGGGCCGTCCGTTTGCTCGAGCGCATGAAGGAAGCCGGCAAGAGCTGGGAGCTTTCGATTTTTGCATCGGCGAACGCGATTCGAAAATACACCATGCTGGAACTGGTGGAACTGGGAGTTTCCTGGGTGTGGATGGGCTTGGAATCTCCCCGGTCCAGCTACAGCAAACTGAAAAGCACGGACATTGCGCAACTCACGCGCGAGCTTCGCGAACACGGAATAAGAGTGCAGGGCTCCACGATCATCGGATTGGAGCACCATACCCTAGACAACATCATCGAAGAGATTGAAGCGGCGGTCAGCTACCAGACCGACTTTCACCAGTTCATGCTCTACACACCAGTACCGGGCACGCCGCTGCATCGGGAGATGACCGAACAGGGCCGCATGCTCAGCGACGTAGACCTCGCGGATGTTCATGGGCAGTACAAATTCAACTTCCGGCACGGTGCCATCTCACGCGACGATTCGAAGCGGTTTCTGGATTGGGCGTTTTGGCGTGATTTCGAACGTAATGGGCCGAGTCTTTACCGGCTGTGCCAGACCATGCTGCAGGGCTGGCAACGCTACAAGGACTATCCGGACCCGCGCGTGCGAGAGCGGTTTGCGCGAGAAGTGAACAAGCTCAGCAGCGCCTACAACGCCGCGCTTTGGGTCATGGAGCGGGAATTCAGGAAAGTCAATCGCGGGGTGAGTGAACAGATTCACCAATTGCGCCGCGAAGTCGAGAAGGAGTTCCCGGTGGTTGCCAGACTGACCGCGGCAACACTGGGCCCGGTCTTGTTGTGGTCCACGCGCCGCGAAGAACGGCGATTGGCGTCAGGGCACACTTACGAACCACCCACGTTTGTGGAGCGCTGCAATTGGGTTCCAGCGTCGTAGCGTCTGGCTCAGCCGGAAAAGAATAGGCTTAATAAGAACAGGGGCAAACCTGGGAAATTTTCCAAGGTTTGCCCCTACGGTTTCTCAATCTTCCGTCCCGAATTTTTTCAGATCTTCGGGTCCATCCGCCAGAGCAACTGCCTCTTTACCCTGGACCAGAACCCGGATGTTCTCCACGATGTCAGGATTGGCCAAGGTCGTGATGTCGCCAGTGTTCATGTTGTTGGAGAGTGCGGCAAGAACACGGCGCATGAGCTTGCCCGAACGGGTCTTGGGCATATCCGGAACGATGTGGATCTGCTTGGGACGGGCAATCTTGCCAATAATGGTTTCAATGGCCGTGTTGACTTTGTTCACAATCGCCGGACTGGCCTGTACACCCGGCTTCAGAGCGATGTAGACTTCGGGCACGCGACCCTTGATCTCATCGGCCACCGGGACAACCGCGGCTTCTGCCACTTCGGAAACCGTCAGGCAGGCCGACTCGATTTCCTTGGTGCCCAGGCGGTGGCCGGCCACGTTGATGACGTCGTCCACGCGACCCAGGATCCGGAAATAACCGTCCGCGGCGAGCACGGCACCGTCCGCCGCAAAATATGGCCAGTCACGCCAATCCTTGCTGTTGCGATTCTTGCAGTACTTTGCGAAGTACTGGGTGACGAAGCGATCGCGATCGCCCCAAATGGTTTGCATGATCCCAGGCCACGGATTACGGATACAGATGTTGCCTGCTTTGCTTGATCCAGCTGGGACTTCCTGCCCGTTCTCGTCGATGATCACGGGATAGATTCCAGGCATGCCCGGGCCGGCGCTTCCCGGTTTCATCGGATCCAATGCCGGTTTCGTGCTGCACAGGAAACCGCCGTTCTCGGTCTGCCACCAGGTGTCTACAATGACTGCCTCGCCCTTGCCGACGGTCTCGTAGTACCATCGCCAGACTTCGGGCTCAATGGGTTCGCCTACCGTAGTCATGTGCTTGAAATGGTAGTTGTATTTGGTCGGTTCGTCGTGACCGGATTTGCGCAACATACGAATAGCCGTGGGCGAGGTGTGGAAGATGTTGACGTCCAGGCGCTCGGCTACTCTCCATACTCTGCCTGCGTCGGGGTAGGTCGGGACACCCTCGTAGATCACACTGGTGGCAGCCAGGGCTAAGGGACCGTAAACGATATAAGAGTGGCCCGTGATCCAGCCGATGTCGGCCATGCACCAGTAAACGTCCTCGGGATGAATATCCTGGATGTATTTGGAGGTACCGGCCACATAGGAGAGATAACCGCCAGTGCGATGCTGGCAGCCTTTGGGCTTTCCGGTGCTGCCGCTGGTGTACATAAGAAATAGCGGGGCTTCCGCATCCATGGGGATGGGAGCCACGATTTCGCCTTGGTATTTCGGGAGCACTTCGTCGACGAAGTAATCGCGCCCTTTCTCAAAAGGCGTAGCGGAGGCGTTCTGGCCGGGGTGGCGCCTCCAGACCAGGACCTTGTCCACAGTCTGGCCTTCCTTCTTGGCAGTATTTAGCGCGATGTCGGCGGCCGCTTTGTGGTCGAGCAGCTTGCCGTTGCGATAGTAACCATCCATCGTGATCAGGACGCGACTTTGCGAGTCAGCGATGCGCGCACCGCAAGCCTCGCCACTGAAGCCTCCAAACACCACCGAGTGGATGACTCCCAAGCGGGCGCAGGCCAGCATGGTGATAGGCAACTCGGGGACCATCGGCATATGGATGGTGACGCGATCACCGCTCTTGAGGCCGCAGAAATCACGCAGGAGCGCCGCGAATTCATTCACTCTCACATAAAGTTCGCGGTAGGTGACTGAGACGGTTGCTTCGGATTCCGGCTCGGGGACAAAGATGATCGCCGCTTTGTTCTTGTATTTGGCGAGGTGCCGGTCCACACAGTTGTAGGAGGCATTGATCTTGCCGCCCACAAACCACTTCCAGAACGGCGGGTCACTGGTGTCCAGCGTGGTATGCCAGTACTGGTCCCAACTCAGGAGGTCGGCGTACTCCCGAAAACATTCTGGATAGTTCTTCTCGCTAAAGCGTTCGATGATGCTGGGATCGGTCAGATTTGCCTGACCGATAAATTTCGCGGGTGGATAGTAATATTCCTCTTCCCGCCAATGAACTGCGATCTGGGCCTCGGTGGCCTCGCTCACCACTTGTGGTTTTGGACGTATTTCCGCCATGTTGGTTGCCCCTTATATCTCTGAATTTGTGATGCAATTCTTCCAGTTCTTCGCCACTATTTCCCGGGCTGACGGAGCGCCCTCGCGCTCCTTTCAAGCCCTGTATCATGAAACATAACGTAGGCCGTTGCAGCGGCAATTATGTCACTGCAACGGCTTCCGGAACTAGGCTACAGCGGGCACCTTTTTCCCCGTCAGAGCGCCTTGCGGCGCGGCCGGGCGTTTGACTGCCAGTTCGCAAAGCAGGGCAACCGCTGCCAGTCCCGCCGCCGTGTAGAACGCCATCTGGTAGTTGTGGTATTTGTCGAACATCCACCCGCCGATACGGCCTCCGAGAAGACCAGCTACACCCCAGGCAGTGAATAGCATGCCGTAGTTGAGGCCCAAGTTCTTGGTACCCCAGAAGTCGGCCGCGTTTGATCCGTTCACCGAAAGCTGGGTGCCATAGCACCAGTAAACGATGAACAGCATGACGAACAGGGCTACTACGTTGCCGCCCACGTAGTATAGGATGGGCATCGAAATCATCGAGATGCCGATCATCAGGCGTAACACGTTGAGCCGCCCCAGATGGTCCGACATCCAACCCGACAAGATACGGCCCATAGCGTTTCCGGTTGCGCCCACCACCAAGCCAAAGGAAGCCAAGGTGATGCTGGGTATGCCCACACTTTTGGCGAAGGGGACGAGCTGGCTAATGACCATGAGACCGGCCGCGCAGCCAAAAGCATACGCCACCCACAGCAAATAGAATGACGGAGAGCGCAGCACTTCGCTGGGAGTGAAGTCGTAGGTAGTAGCCACAACCTTAGAAGCTGGTGCGGGCACCCAGCCAGCCGGCTTGTAGCCAGCCGGGGGGTTCTTCAGCAGGAACGCGCCAAACGCAGTCATCGCGAAGAAGATGACGCCCAGAACCTGGAAAGTAGTGCGCCAGCCAAAGTGGGGGATCAAGTAGCTGGCGGCGAGCGGGCCAAAGATTGCTGAACCCCCTCCGTATCCGCCTACTGCCAGCCCCACCGCGAGGCCGCGCTTGTCCGGGAACCATTTGGACATGACGGGAATCGGGGTCGCGTAGCCAAAGCCATTGCCCAATCCCCCGAGGACGCCGAAGAAAATGAGAAACTTATTCAGGCTGCCGGCATAAGAGCAGAGGAAGAAGCCCAAGCTCACCAGAACTGCGCCAACCAGAGAGATCTTGAAAGGCCCAAGTTTATCCTGCAGCCGGCCCGCCACGATGAAGGTCAGCGCGAAGACTACCACCGCGATGGTGAACACCATCGAGGTCTCGGCGCGTTTCCATTTGAACTCTTTCTCTAGCGGGGCCACGAACACGCTCCAGGCATACAGCGAGCCCAGTGCCAAGTTCATGGACACCCCGCCGACCACACGCCACCAACGACTTATGCCAAGCGTGCCGGCGTCCGATACAAAGTTTCCGTTAGCCATGGTTTTTCTCCTTGTACAGAGAAGCGAAATGAGAAGCGAACGTCTCTTTCTCCCCCTGAACCTCCATCTCCTAACGCGGAAACCGGCGGCTGCACGGCGATGAGGCTTCGCTTGCCGCCGCCTTTTTCTCGCCTAAGTCGCAGACTCTACGAAAGCGGGAGAACCTTCCTTTTGTAGACTGTATTCGCCAGCGTCGCCATGGCAATGTACCAGGCAAGCAGTCCAACGATAAAGATCTCCCATCCGGCCACGGGTGCCGGACACTTGCCTAAGACTACGAAGTCCAGCAAAATGAAAGCCAGCAAAAGCAGCCAGAACAGGACGGCCAAGAACTTCCCGACGCCCTGGACCGCGACGCAAAAAGCAAGGGTGAACAACGTCCACATCAGGAAGAAACCCAGTTCTTCAGGATGGCCGGCAGGGATGCCAGTCTTCGGCTGCACGTACAGCAACACGAATAGGGACCACCAAAAGGCGCCGTACGACATGAAGGCGGAGCCGCCGAAGATGCTGCCTTTTCGAAGATCCACGATGCCGGCAATGAATTGCGCCGTGCCCCCGAAACAGATCGCCAAGGCCAGAGTTGGCCCGGCGCTCCAATAACCAACGTTATGCAGGCCGGTCGCCATGGTCGTCAAGCCGAAACCCATCAGTCCCACTACGGCCGGATTCGCCCACCACTCCTTCAACATACCGCTATCTGTTAATTCAGCCATATTGTTGTTCTCCTTTTCGGTCGTTTCAGCCACGGCTCACAATCGAGCCGGGACTCCTCCTGACTGATCAAACAAACCCATAAATCTGTTCTGGAATAGCAAACCTGCTTACGGCTGCGTCTTTTGCAGGCTGGCATCCACGTTTACGATTCCCGAACCCGCCGTTAGGGTAAGGTCGCGCTTCCACTGGGCGAATCCGGGCATGGAGAAAGCGACAACATGCGTTCCCGTGCTGACTGCGATTTCGGAAGGCGTGTTGCCGACGTATTTGCCATCAAGAGTGATCTCGGCGCCGGGCGGCGTGGAGTTGAAATTACACTTGATGCTGATCAAAGCCGGCTGCTGTGTCGCAGCCACCGGGGCGGGGGTTGCTGCCGGAACCAGGGACGCGGCCGGAGCGGCAGGTTTGGAAGCTGCCGCTACCGGCGGCGCAGGTTGAGGCGGAGCACTTGCCGTAGGCGAGATGTTGCCCGCCACCAGCGTGTAGAGCTGGCTTCGCACTTTGCCCTTGTCATCGACATAATAGACTAGTACGCCGCTCTTCTCTCGTCTTGCGTCGAAGGTTGCGCCTTTAGGCAGGGGAATGCACCGCGAATATTTTGACTCAATCGTGCAACTGATACGGAACGGCGGCTCGTTGTCTTCCTGCACAAGCAAGGTGCTCACCAGTGGCACGTTCGTAGTGGAACGGCAATATGCGTCGAAAGTAAGTTGGTCGCAATTCCTGGGGACACCGTTGTTGTCAGGCGTCGAAGCTCGAGTTACAGAATCCAGAACGGTGATCCGCATTCTGTTTTTCAGCGAGGAGGCATTCGCTAACACGGCCAGCAACAGAAGACCTGCCTGCAAGGCTGCAATTCTACGCATACTCATCAGACCAACTCCTCCAAACGCTGCGATGCATCTGTCACATGCCCGATTTTCCCGGACAATTCTGGAACGCCGGTTGACAGATGCGGTACATTGTGCTCCCCCTAGCGTGTCCCGCACAAGCTTTCGCTGGAGAAAGTCTGCGAACAAAACTCACCTCCGGGCCGTCGCCCGAGTGGAGCCCGCCCTTTTCGTTGGTGACCAATGCCCTTAATCGGCACCGGCCATTCCAATCGACCGGCCAAGCCCCAGGGGGCCCGGTTTTGGCCCGCTGGGGATGGAGGGTCGGTCTAGAATGTAAAGATCGGTCCGAACTCGGTGCGGTGATCCTGCCATTCGTTGGATGGCTGCCCAGCAATTTTGTATAGCGTGAGGTGGTCGAATAAACGAGTGCCGTAGACTGACTGCTCGAAGCCGAACGTGCACCAGTTGTTGAATTTGTAGTACAGGGTTCCCAGCGCCATCTTGCCCATCGAAAGCGGAAGTCCCCCATTGCAGGTAGCGCTCCCGTCCGCGGCGGCGCAGCCAATGCCGTTGGCAGCGAACTGGTCCTTATCCACCACCTGGTCCTTGCCGACGGTGAACTGAAGGGTCCAGCCCGCGTTGTGGCCTTTCGGATTGGCATTGAACCATCGGGAAACGGGCAAGCCGACTTGGACGAATCCACCAAAGCCACCGATGGGCTTCTGCGGAGCAACCACGACCTGTCCGCTCGCATTCGTTCCGAGGACGGCACCGCCAGCAGCAGCCAGCGGACCGCCATCGGCAGTTTCGAAGGGCCCTACGACGTTGGTCAGCCCACTTACGTTGGTGTAAAAAGAGTTGATTTGGCCGCCGAAGTAGAAGCGCATGTCGGCGCCCTTATAAACGCTCGCCACCAACGTAGCCCATCGCGTGGGTAGCTGCGCCGTGATTTGGCCGCCCCACATTTTGCTGGAAGCTTCAAAGCCATTCTGAAAGGCAGCCAGGTAGTTGGCTGGAATAAGAGTTGTGTCTGCGGCGCAAGGCGCCGCCGTGCAGTACGACGAGTTGGGAACGATCGACGTGCGCCTGGAATAGAATCCAGCCACAGCGACTTGTGCCGGGGCCACACCCTTCGCCTTGTCGAGTTGGAAACTCAACGCCGCTCTGCCTTCGTATTCGGGACGGTCGGCGTCGGCGCCCTCGCGCTCGCCTTGCCCGAGCTGGGCAGCAAGCCCGTTGCCGCCCGCGTTCCCGAGCTTCAGGATTTCACCGGTGCTCGGCATCATGAGCCCAAATTGCCCCTCGAGCTTGACGTTGTTCTCTTTGTTCAGCGTCTGGATGAAGCCGCCCCGCAGTTGTGGCGAACGAGTATAAGCGTCGCCCCAAAATGCCCCATTGAATGTGGTTTCAAACATATTGGTCAGTGCGCCGGATCCGAAAAGCGTCCAGTCCTGTCCACCGACGAAGAAAATGTCGGTCGTCTCACTGGCGTGGTAATCCAGGCGGACGAAGGCCAAACGCAGTTGCGGCATATTGCTGCGAATCGAGGAGACGTCACGGTTGTCGACTTCGCTGAAGTTGCCTTCGAAGTCGCCCTCGATCTTGCCGGTCAGCGTCAGGTTCTTCGAAATGTCCGGCCATTCCATGTTGAGCCCGAACCGTGTGGACCGCGCCTTGACGTGGATCTCGGGATCCTGTGTGGGGCCGGTGTTGAAGGTCGAATTAGGCCCGGCATTCAGCCATATGCCCGGGAACGGGAAGTCATCGCCATCGGGGTCGCTGCTGTCATGGACGAGCGACGCCTTGATGAAGCCGTAGGGTGCAAGCGTGAGGGGGCCAGCCTTAATTCCAGCTAGACCGCCGGTCTTCGGCGGGTCGACCGGGAACACCCGGACCGGAGCGATCGCCGGTATCACCGCCGGTGCTGCGGGCTTGGTTTCCTTAGCCATTTGGGGCGTTTGGGGCGCCGGGGCCGGTTCGGCATTGGAAGTTGACAGCGATGTCGAGATGGCCTCCGGTGTGGCAACAGGAGCAGGTTGTGGCGGTGTAGCAGGTTGGGGTGCAGGCGCAGGGGTCGCTGCGGCGCTGGTGGCCGCAGAAAGATCGGCCGCGGTGAGGACTCCTTTGCGGTTGAGGGCGTCTACGAGAGCCTTAAATTGAGCGTTGGGCGCGGCATTCCGGATGGCATTCGCCTCGTTGGGGGCCAGAACACCTTTGGTTACGAGCACGCCGAGCAATGCCGTAACATTTGCATCACCGGCAGCCGGGGTCAGGCTTGGGCTGGCCGCAGCAGGCGAAGCCACTGGGCTGCCTGCGTTCGATGCGTCTTCTTTCGCGGTTTTTCCATCATTGCTCCCAGCCATGACGGGCAAAGCCGTGATGGTCAGCATTAACAGGCTTGACAGCCACATTTTCAGCGTCGACATAGACGGTGTCTCCTCTTTTTTCCGCCCAAGTCAAAAGGCTTGGGCACGACCACGGGGCGCAGCTAATCGGCCTTCGCGAACGATGTCAAGACGGCATTGTGTCCACCTGGTTCCCGTTGACAAACGCTGGCGCAGGACATGGACGGGAACGCTACGATGTTTTCGTACGGGGCGCTGTGACGGCGGTCACAGATCACCGTGATTGCTGTCAACCGACATTCGAGGAGGACCCTCAGACTCGAATACGTCTACTGCCCTTCTACGTTGCAAAAACACACTGTGCTGTGATCTGTATCACTGCGGAGAAATCAGGGGCAGAGCAAAATCCACGCCGTCCTGCTAGTAGTTCGTCGCATTCTCGCGAGGTCCGCATGAGCGCTCGAGCCGGCCCGAAACCAGAAAAGATCGTCATCCTGCCTGCCACGAGTTCGTGCTCCTCGGAATCATGCGCTGTCCGAGAGTGCAGCAGAAAAGGCGGCAATCGCACCTTGTATTAAACGGTCCGGGAACCTTCGTTGCGAGTTTCCGAGGCGAGATTGAAATTTAGATGCGAGCGTGAAAAGGAGAAGACAATGAGCTTGGTCAATCCGATAGTGCAAAAGTGGATCGATGAAGGGAAGCAAGACCCGGAGGCTTTTTGGGGACGCGCGGCCGACCAGCTACCGTGGTTTAGAAAGTGGGATCAAGTGTTGGAATGGACACCGCCAACCTTCAAGTGGTTTGTCGGCGGACAGACGAACCTGGCTTACAACGCCCTCGACTATCACGTGAAACGCGGCTGGGGCGGGCACACGGCACTGATCTATTTCAATGAGCGCGGTGAGCGGCGCATCTTTACCTATGCCCAACTGCTGTACGAAGTACAGCGGGTGGCAGCGGCACTGCGCGGCCTCGGCATCAATAAGGGCGATCGCCTCACGGTCTACATGCCGACCTGCCCCGAAGCCATCATTCTGATGCTGGCCACCGTTCGCATTGGCGTCATCCACTCGGTGGTTTTTGCGGGTTTCGGCGCGAAAGCCCTGGGTGACCGCGTCAAGGCCAGCGGGTCGCGCCTCGTGTTTACAGCCGACGCGACATACCGCAAGGGTAAGGATACACGCCTCAAAGAGATTGTGGATGAAGCGCTGCAAGGGTCGACGGAAGTGGAGCACGTAATCGTCCTGAAACGCACCGCAGCGGAAACACCGTGGACTCCGGGACGCGACTTGTCCTGGAATGACTTCCTCAGCGGAGCCGCCGGTCAAAGCGGCGATTATGTTCCGATGGAAGCCAATGAGCCGGCTTTTATCCTCGCCACCTCCGGCACAACCGCGACCCCGAAGCTGGCGATTCATACCCACGGCGGTTACCAGGTTCACATCCATAGCATGGGCAAGTGGCTATTTGCGCTCAAGCCAACCGATGTGTGGTGGTCGACCTCCGACATCGGCTGGATTGTCGGTCATAGCTATATCGTCTACGCGCCATTGATTGTCGGCGCCACCACGGTCGCATTTGAGGGCGCGCTGGATTATCCGGCTCCGGAAACGAATTGGAGAGCGGCAATCGAGGAGTTCAGGGTCACCGGCATCTTTACTTCTCCTACCGCGGTGCGAATGCTGATGAAGTATGGCGACGCGCCCCTGCTCAAGACCGATCACACATACCTGGAGCGGGTATTCTGCGCGGGCGAAGTCCTCAATGCTCCGGCCTGGGAATGGCTGCAGAAGAAGATTTTCCATGACCGGATTCCGGTCATCGATCACATGTGGCAGACAGAAACCAGCGGTCCGATGTTCGGCAATCCGTATGGGCTAGGCATGCTGCCGATCAAACCTGGTTCATCGACGATTCCCATGCCGGGGATTGACGCTGCAGTGGTGCAAGTGGACGGCACGCCTTGTGGCCCGAACGAGAAAGGCATCATGGTGATCAGACGGCCCTTCCCCGGCTTGACTCCGGCGCTGTGGGGAGAGCCGGAACGCTATGGCCGCGATTACTGGCAGATCATTCGCAATGTCTATTACAGCGGAGATTCGGCACATATTGACGATGACGGCTACGTATGGTTCGCCGGCCGCGCCGACGAAATCATTAAGATTGCCGGACACCGCATCGGCACCATCGAAGTCGAAACTGCTCTTCTCACCCATCCCGCCGTGGCGGAGTCGGGTGTGGTGGGCCGTCCCGACGAACTCCGGGGCGAAGTGATCTCGGCTTTTGTAGTGCTTAAGCAGGGATTCATTGCATCCGAGGAAATGAAGAAAGCGTTACTGGAACAAATCCGTCATGAACTGGGGCCGATTGCTGTTATCGGTGACTTGAACTTTGTCGGGACGCTGCCCAAGACGCGCAGTGGCAAAATCATGCGGCGCGTGCTGAAGGCCGTCACCCAGGATCGGAATGCTGGCGACATCACGACCATCGAAGATGTAGGTTCAGTGGAAGAGGCAAGGGCAGCCTGGCATGAGATGAAGGCGGAGCTCGAAAAACAGGAGGCGGCGGTTGTGGGGCCGGAAAGCACACTGGAAGTGGTCAAATAGGTTCGGACCGTTAACCGCGGGGTCACCGACTCCGCGGTTAATGGTTTTCCGCGGTCAATTTGTTGTCGTTGTCGGCGGATGCAGCAAATCGATGCAGCACTTCATAGAATGGCGCTACGCGAGCTTCACCGACGGGTTCTCGTCGCCACTGAGATCGTCGTAGTCATCGGCGAAGTATCTTTATGAGTCCTGGCGGTCATCCCACCGACCAATGAATCCTCCCCGATTCTCAACATTGAGTTCATCTTCTCGCTCACGGCGGAAGGTGCGTTTCCTGATACCCTCAAATCGGGTCACCGGGGAGAAGCCAAGTCGTTGCCACCGATCATCAATGCGCAGGGAATTTCGAAAGCCTTCGGAGCTAATCCGCTCTTTCAGAACATCAGCTTTACAATTTCCGAGAGAGATCGTATCGGGTTGATCGGTCCAAACGGCTCCGGTAAATCAACTCTACTGCGGATTTTGGCCGGCGACGTGAGTCCGGATAGCGGAGAAATAGCCGCCCGAAAGAGGATCCGCCTGAGTTACATCGAGCAGGATTCGAAATTCGAGGCTGGTGCGACCGTCCGGTCCGTTACCCAGAACGCAATGGAGCGAGCCGCAGTACCGGAGTCGGAACGCGGCACTCGCTTCGCCGAGACTCTGGGACGGGCGGGTATTGAAAGCTTAGAGGCGGAGGCCACGTCCTTATCCGGAGGCTGGCAGAAACGTCTCGCGATCGTTGAGGCGCTGGTTCAGGGGCCGGATATCCTGCTGCTGGATGAGCCTACGAATCATCTGGACCTGGCAGGAATCGAATGGCTGGAGAGCCTGCTAGAGGCGGCAGCTTTCGCCTGCGTGGTGGTCAGTCATGATCGCTATTTTCTTGAAAACGTCGCGACCGAGATGGTGGAGTTGAACCGGACTTATCCGGACGGGTTGCTGCGCGTGTCGGGGAGTTATAGCCAGTTCCTGGAGAAGAAAGAAGAATTCCTGCACGCGCAGTCGAAGCGTCAGGAGGCGCTGGAAAACCTGGTTCATAAGGAGATCGAGTGGCTGCGCCGTGGCGCCAAGGCGCGGACGAGGAAATCCAAGGCGCGCATCGACAAGGCCGGCAAATTAATGGGCGAACTTGCGGACCTGAATGCGAGAAGCCGTAGTGGAACGGCGCAGATCGATTTCTCCGTCACCGATCGAAAAACCAAGCGGCTGATCGAACTGGAGAACGTCTCTTGTGAGATTGGCGATCGCACTCTGTTTACCGGCCTCAATTGCGTGATCACCGCCGGAATGAAGGTTGGGCTGGTCGGGCCAAACGGGAGCGGAAAGACAAGTTTGCTGCGGTTACTCCGGGGAGAGTTAGCGCCAACGAGCGGAGAGATTCACCGTGCCGATTGGCTGCGCATTGTGTATTTCGATCAGAGTCGCAAACTGGATCCCGATGTAACTCTCCGCCGCGCTCTCGCACCCGAAGGCGATTCTGTCGTGTATCAGGACCGCATGATCCACGTGGCTTCATGGGCGGCAAAGTTCTTGTTTACTGGCGAGCAGTTGAATCAATCGGTAGGCCGGCTTTCTGGGGGCGAACGGGCACGAGTCCTGATCGCTCAGCTCATGCTTCAGCCCGCCGACGTGCTTCTGCTCGATGAGCCCACCAACGATCTCGACATCCCTACGCTCGACATTCTGGAGGAGAACCTGCTGGAGTTTCGCGGTTCGCTGGTCCTGGTTACGCATGACCGGTACGTGCTGGACCGCGTTTCAACCGTGGTTCTCGGGCTCGACGGAATGGGGAGCGCCGGTCTTTTTGCCGATTACGCGCAGTGGGAATTGTGGCAGGAAGAACGTGAGCACTCGGCGAAAAGCGGTGCGCGCCCAGCGGCGCGAACCGAGGCCTCTGCCGTGACCGCTCGGCCGCCGGCAAAAAGGAAATTGTCGTATTTGGAAGCGCGCGAATATGACGCGATCGAAGAGCGCGTCGCTGAAGCAGAAAAAGTGCTGCAGGCCAAACGTGCACAGCTTGAAGATCCGGAGATTGCCAGCGATGGTCCGCGGCTGGTAACTGCGCATGCGGAGATGGAAGAAGCTCAGGAAAAAGTAGACACTCTATATGCACGCTGGGCCGAGCTGGAGAAAAAGAAAACCTGAAGTTCCGTCGTCCCACGATCTACTTAATTGGCCAGACAGAAAGCGATTATCGTGTCCCCACGAACTCCCGTGTCTTTTTCTACTTCTTTCACCAAGGCGGATTCGAAATCGTCGGGATCGGGAGTCATCTCGCAGTTTGCAATCTCTTCGTCTGAAGCTCTCTGGTAGCAGAGTTCGCAAACGCCCAGTCCATCTTCGGAGCGAACCGGCGGTCCAAAGACGCGGCAGGTCATGGGGCGCGCCTCGTAGAGTTCGCAGTTCCCTGTTTCGGGATCCAGCGCCGGGCAAGGTTCATGGTTCGCGAAATCGGCAAAGCGTGCGGTCGCGTCTTCTCCTTCGTCCAACACGCCGCTCAATGGGTCGCCTGGAAAATCTGCCGACAAGCGGCCTACCGCGTCGCGAGCGCGTTCACGCACGCGGTCAGCGCGCTGGGGCGCATGCTTTTCAAGATTGGCCAAACCTCGCCGCAAGCGCAGGGCATCGAGCTGATTGATGGGAAAGACTCCGATGCAGCACTGCGTGCAGCCGGAGCGGCAAATTAACCAGTCTCCGCTACGACGCGTGGCCTCGGCTAAGGCGGCATCCACGATCTGAATCAGCGCCTGATCCTTGGCTTGTAGAAACCGATTAGACATAATTCTGTTCCCATCGTAGACCTCAAGCGCTCACTTCGCCGGCTATCACACAGGGAGAAGAGTAAGCGTGAACGGGGGTAAAGATAGTCCTTCGACCTCAACCGTCCAAACATCCCCTTTTCCGGCCGGATGTCCGGCGGTGAGCGTTCCGCAGCTGACGACTTCGCCCGCGCTCAATGGCTCATTGGGGAATCTCCGAGCGATGGCTGCGCCCAGTTCCCCCAAGCACAGAGCTGGGCTTTTCAAGCTGTTTCTCCCGGATCCCTCTTCCACGAACTGGCCGTGCTTCGACACGCGCACCTTGCATTGGGCTAGCTGGGTCACCAGACCGGCGATTAGGTCCGGCCGTACCTGCATTCTCTCGCCGACCACGAGTGCGGCATGAAGTCCAAAAGATGCCACGAAATCACTGGGCTGAAACTTCCAATCCGGAAATGGACAATCAATAATTTCGAATCCAACTGCCAGCCAATCAACCGATGCGAGGGCAGCGGCGGCATCGGAGCTTTCTCCCGTGACCGGCTGTTTCAGACCGAAAACAATCTCGGGCTCGACCTTCAATGAGCGGGAATGTGTGAGCCTCAGCGTTGCCGAGTGTCCGTCACCGTAATGCACCGTGTCCTCGTACATGTGGGCCCAAACCAAGGTTTCAAGTTTGAAGACACGCCACATGGCTTTGTTGGCATAACCGACCTTGCGGCCCACGGCCCTATGTCCTTCAGCTTCTCGCAACAGCTTGAGTGTTGCTTCAACCTCATAAGCCGTGTCGAGGTCGAAACCAGGTCGCGCAGAGGGAACAAGAGACACCATCTGGCCTGTCTCATATGCAGATAGGAGTTCGTGCGCCAAACTTTCGGCTTCCTTGAGCGACATCGAGCAGTCCGACATAAACGTTCGGTCAGTTTTTTCGGGTTCTTCTTCCGAGCCATGCCAGCGACTGTTTAAGGGTGATCGGCGGCATGGCGGGGAGAACTGAGCATCTTACACCATGTATTTCTAGCCCCGCTCTCAATCCGAAATAGCTGGAGCACGGACGTTCCGGGTCTGACAAAAACCGTTACCATCGTTATCTTCACTTTTGTTACCGAAAGGCTAAAGTTGAGTGAATTTAATGCTGCGGTACGGAGAAGGTCGATGAAGCAAACAGCAACAGTGACAACGTCAAAGCTACATTGGGGTGCCTTTCCCCTCTTATTCTGGCTGTTATCACTTCTTATCCCGTGCTTGCATGCCGTTCCTGGTCTTGCCCAAAACGCGGTGGTCCTGGTGGGATCCGGATCGAGTGTACCGGCACCTCTGTACAATCGCTGGACACAGGAGTACGGCAGGCGAAACTCCAAGGTTCAAATGCGATACCTGACGGTCGGCACTAGCGAAGGAATCAAGCAGATATCTCATAGCGCGGGTGATTTTGGCGCTGGCGAAGCTCAGCTTACCAGTACAGAGCGTAGAGACGGCAATCTGATCGAACTACCGGTAGTGCTTATTGCAATCGTTCCCATCTACAACCTTCCGGAGGTTCACCAGGAGCTAAGGCTTTCGGGGGAGGTGCTAGCTGGAATCTTCCTCGGCGACATAAAGGCGTGGAATGCACCCCAGATCGCGAAGCTCAATCCGGGAATGGATTTGCCGAATCTTCCAATCCAAGTAATCAACCGCCCCGCAGGCAAAGGGTCCAACTTCGTTTTCACTGAGTTTCTCTCCAAGACGAGTTCGAAGTTTCGCGCGGCAATCGGAAGTACACCTTCCCCCAAGTGGCCCGTGGGCACGCCGGCCGAACGCAGTTCCGATATGGCGGACAAAGTGAAAAACAGCCCTGGCTCCATCGGGTTCGTTGAGTACGAATATGCAGTGAAGGGCAACATTTCCCAAGCTGCGGTGATGAATCCTGCCGGCAAGTTCGTTAAGGCGTCCGAGAAGAGCGTTGTCGCAGCCTGCGAAGCGACAGAAGCACCGCGGTGGAATGGCTTCACCGCTTCATTGACCAACGCTCCTGGAGCCGATTCTTTTCCCATTACCAGCTTCAGCTGGATTTACCTTCGAACGGGCACG
This sequence comes from uncultured Acidobacteriaceae bacterium, assembly GCA_963702775.1. Classification (GTDB taxonomy): domain Bacteria; phylum Acidobacteriota; class Terriglobia; order Terriglobales; family Acidobacteriaceae; genus Sulfotelmatobacter. Next base: position 30,663 of record CAVPDX010000003.1, on the reverse strand, counting down.
TCCGATTCGGCTCGGGCCGCAGCGTTAGGCAATCTCCTCGACTGGGTATACTCGGATGGCCAGCAATTTGCAGCGCAAGAGGGCTACGCCGAACTGCCTCCGCCCCTGCTGGCTGCAGTGCGAAGGAAAGTCAAGGAACTGCGATAGGGATTCAGTTCCCAGCTTCCAGATTCTCCCTACCAGGGCACCAGGTACTCGGTACTCGCAATTCGACCTCATAATTCACACACTCTTACCTGCTAAGATGCACTGCATTTATTGCTCGGAGGATTTATGCGTGTTCCCTTTGTCCTCGCCTGGCTTGCGGCACTGACCCTTGTCGCCCTAGCACAACAACCCACAATGCCGACTCCGTTTGGACAAGGCCCGAAATCCGGTGACGTCTCCGCCGACGCGAAGCTGAAAGATATGTTCGAGTCGAAGGTCAAGACCGAATGGGAAGCGCTGAAGAACAAAGACAAGAAAGCGTATGGTGACTTGTTGGCCGACGACTATCAAGGCGTTGAAGTCGATGGCAAAGGCGAGCGGACGAAGATTCAATCGCTGAACGAACTGGCAGGTCAGAATGTATACAACTACACACTGTGGGGGCTGAAGGTGATCCCGGTGGGACAGGATGCCGCCCTGGTTATCTACGAAGTCACCATGCAGTTTCCGCCCAAGTCGGCGATACGGCTCTCCCGCGTCTACATCAGTGAACTCTGGATGAAACGCGCGGGGCAATGGAAGGAAATACACTATCAGGAAAGTCATGTGAAGTAGGTGATCCGAAAATTTGTTGCAACCACTGCGGCAGCATTGCCATCCCATTTTGTCAGGGGGGAACTATATGAGAAAAATGTTGATCGTGACACTGTTGCTTTCAGGCAGTTTTTTGCTGGCACAAGATAACCATCCAGCCAACAGCGACCAGCACACGGCGAAAGATTCCAAAGGGCAAGTAACCTTGCGAGGATGCGTAAGCCGCTCCAACGGCGATTTCACGCTGATCAAGCAGGACCCGGCGATGACCTATCAACTCCAGGGAACGCGCAAGATACGGCTTGGCCATTACCTGGGACAGCGGGTGGAAGTAACGGGGAGCGAGGGGCCGACTATGAGTTCCAGCTCAGACGCCATGAATAAGATTGGTTCCGCGGCCCCGGTGACATTGACTATCACGTCAATAAAGACCATCGATAAGGATTGTCCGGTCCGGCAAGAGGCGGAGAAGTAAGAAAGTCCGCATGGGCTCGTCTTAGCTGCCCTTAGTCGCAGTCCGGCGGCATGGCCATGATTTCCGACTCTGAATCGCAGAGCGGCTTCTTCTTGGCCGGCTCCAGCAGCCACGGGTGATTGTAGCGGAGGATCCACAAGCCCTCGTTGTTGGTCAGGTAAATCAGGCCGTGGCTTCCATCGGGAAGCAAGCTGGTGACCTTGTTGAAAGTCTCCAGCGTCTTGGGATTGTGCGGGTCGCTCAAGTCGAGTACACGAACCGTTTCCGTAGGACGGCTACTGCTGGTCAATGTGGTCGGTGTCTTTTCCGGAGCTTCAGCAATGGCAACGTCTGGGGTAACCATCTGCAGATTTCCCGAGGTCGCCTGATTCGATCCCGCAGTGCGCTTCAGGAGGCTGGGCTTGTCTGGCTTGCTTACATCTACGACCATGAAACCTTGCTTGCCCGCCTGTTGAACGTACAGATAGTGCTTGTCATTCTCCCGCTGCAACAACATCTGGCTTCCGGCCGCTTGCGGCAAAGGCAGGTGAGCGATTACGGTTGCAGGGACGTCGGTCGGTTTTGGGGCGGGAGGGTCATTTGCCCTAGCCAGCGAGGCAGGCAAAAGCAGAAGTGAGAACGCGAGTGCGTAAGTTTTCAAAACCCTTGTGCGATTCCTCATAAATCACTTCACAATTCCCGAGCGGAACACGAACTTTGTTCCCCGCCTAAGGCAACTATACCACCGTTGAGCGCCCCCTTTATTGTTGTGCAGCGACGGCCACGCAACCGTAGGAAGTGAGTGGCGTACAGTTCGCGCCGGACTGAAGCGGAACAAAAACATGGTTGGTCTTAGGGTCTACTGAGATGCTATGCGCATTGGAGCCGGTCGGCATGTTGTACAGCCACAGGTTCGTACCCGCATCAATGACGCCCATCATTGCGCTGGGAAGCATATCGCGCGCCGCCAGATAGTACTTATTGTCCGTGGGGTTGTACCAGGTTTCATCTACGCCACCAACATTGTTGATCGGTACGCAGTTGACACTCGTTTGCGGGTCCGATGTACAGACTATGTTGTTGCTCGCCGTGTAATTAATTATGTACTCGTTGGGAGGGAAAGCCTCGCCGTCGTGGTCCGCGCAGCCGACGAGGAAGTTGTTCCCTGGACCGTGGGTGATGCTTGTCGGCATGCAGTTCGGCATCACGAGGCTGTTGATCACCACAGGTCCGCAGGAGACGCCTCCGCAACTAGTGTCTGTCAGCTTTGGATCGATGATATCGACGCTCCCAATGCTGGTGACCGGTACGGAATTCTCATTCGTCTGCAGCAAGTAGCCGCTGTTGGGATCCCATACCATCCCGCCCAAACCGGCCGGAGCTATGGCGCCTGCACAAGTGCCGGCAGGCGCAGTTTGGCTGCAAAATGCTCCCGTGCCTTGGTCGAGGATGGGGGCGTGATGGCAGGGGATGGTGTAGGAAACTCCGCTAGGGGTCGTCCCAATGCCCAGCAGACCTAACGGACCATCGGCCGCTGCCGATCCGGAGACGCCGCTAAATACGTGCGGATTAGAGGGGTCTGGACAGGGAAAAGTTCCTGCGACGGTGTCGACCGGAACCGTGTTCGTGAGTCCAACTCCTCCCGAGTTTGCGCCTCCGGCGCCGTCGTAATAAATTTGCCCGAGAATGCAGCTCGGAGGGTTGAACGAGCCCCCATTACCCGGGTCCAACTGTACCGATGGTGGCACGCCGGTACCCGAACCTTGCAGGGGATAAGTAGCGGGGTTGAAGCCCGGGGGATAAGGACCGTAAGCCAGAGTTGAGTCGATTGGCAGGCAATGCTGCTGGGCCACCGTTCCAGTCTTGCCCAAGATGTGCGACATATCGATGAAAGTGACAAAAGGCAACCCCGGATCGCCGTTGATGATGGCGAGAACCTGATGGACGTTGTCGAAAGACATTTCGTCAGCGCGGTCGTCTCCACAGTCGGTGGCTGATCCAGCTTCGCCGTTCCAGGAAGCCACGCAGCCGGCGATGCCCGTAGGACCATCGTAGTCAGCCGAAACCCCTGTGGGTATGATGGCAAGAATGGTTGGGGCTGTGGGAGGGTTTGTGTTGAGATTCATCGTTGTCAGATCGAACACGACGACCGAGGAGCTGCCGTTGGCGACAAACAGAGTATTGCCGTCCGCGCTTACCTCAAGGCCGTCTGGTCCAGACATGGGATTCACGCCGTTGGCGCGGGAAGCGCAGCACTGAGCGCCCGGGAATCCGCCAAAGTTGTGGTTCGCACCAAAGCCCGTGATGAGATGGAAGGTGGGCCCGGCAGGCGTGGCTGTGGACATGTCGCTTCTGCATCCGTAACGGGTGAAATTGCCAAAAACATCGATGATTGGCGGAATGATGTCATTGCCGGTCGCGGGATCTTTTGCGCAGGGGCTGGCGCCGTTGCCCGCGTCCGAGACCGCATTGGAGCCTTGGATCGAATTCACCGCGATATCTTTGGCCGTGTCGATCACTTGCACGGCGATGCCAATGCGATCGGAAACGTAGAAGAGATTGTCTGTGCCCGACATCCCGCCGGCGGGCGGAGTCGACACCCAGCTAATGTCGAATGAGTTGAACGGGCCGCCTGGCTCGCCGCTGGCGTTGTGCTCGGGCACAGGAATGACATTGACTATGGAGTAGACGCCGTTGATCGTGGTGCCGCAAGTAGGGCAATTCGGCGTAGAGCCGCAGCCGCTCAGGATCACAAACAGCGCGGTGAGAAGAATAGTAAGAAGAATCCTCGGTCTCATTTCGAATTTCCTCCCTGCGTTTTCCCTTCAGAACCAGCCGTAGCCGGCCCCGGCGTTTAATTTGTTAACCGTTCCATAACCTAAACTTGTGCGCGAGCGCACTAGAACCGGAACTGGATTTGTTGCAACACCACGTAATAATTCTGCGGCACCGCGCCAATGGTGCTGGGATCCTTCAACTGATCGATACCCAGGTTAACCTGGTACTTGACCCAGTAGTTGGGATACCAGGTGACGCCGAAGGTGAACTCGTCGGTGTGGTAATCAAACGTCGGCACAAAACCGGGTGTGTAATAGTTCAAAAAATTTGCGCCGGGCTCTCTGGCCTGGATTCCCATGTATCGGAAGCCGACTCCCCACGCGCCGTACCCGTGTCCTTTGCCGCCGGGTGTATCGGGCCCGAACAACGGATTCTTCACCCGGGGTGTACCGTTTTCCGGCTGCTTCTCCCCCGTGAGCATATAGGTCGCGCTCAGGTTCCAAGCCTTGGCGATGATTGATGGCAGACTCAGGAAGCCAAGCCCTCCTACCTGTTCGGATCCGACGTTGTTACGCGACATATTGAGTTGGTCGAACTCGCCGCGCAGAGCAAAGCTCGACTTGATGTAGGTAAACTCACCGTTGTAACGCTGAATCGGTCCGTTGATGGCGAACTGCGGGAAGAAATTGTAAGCGGAATCGGGGAGGTTGCCGCTGAAGCTTCGATCCCCGGAAAGACCACGGGAACGCGCGCGGTCAGCGGATCCTCCGAAGGCCAATCCCTTGAGCCAGTCGCTCTTGGATTTGCGCCAGAGATAAAAGCGAACACGCCCAATGACTTCCGCTTGATTGGTGGTGTTGACTTGGGCATACCCCTTGCCGTTGAATCCGCCCAGCCAGTATTGGACTACGCCGCCGTCGATGTCTCCATGGATGGCAACGCCAGGGCTGCGGAAGGCCGAGGCTGCAGAGGGGTACAACATCGCCTGGAACCCGCGTTCGACAAAGTCCAGGTTGGTGGCGCCGGTTCCGGCTTCCTGAGCGAATGGCGTTTTGAATTGGCCGGCCTGAAATTGGAACTCACGCCGGACCCTTACGTTGAGGTAAACGTCGCGCACGACCGATCCGGAATTGCCGGCCGCGTCAGTCAGCAGCGCAAAATCGAAGTGAGATCCATAATTGCCCTGGAAGCCGAAGCGCGCGCGGCGCAGGACGAACGTATCCGAGGGCGCGCCGTCGCCCTTGTAAGCTCGGTACTGGTCGTCCACGTAGCCGTAGGGGCTGATGCTGAAGTGTCCGTCGGCGCTTCTGATGAAAAAGTGCTCGCCGTTCCATCCCGCCGCGAGGGGCGTGTCTTTCTTGGGCGCCGCAGCTTGAGTTTGACCCACTACCGGCTCCGGTGCAGGGTCGGCCTCCAGTAGAACCGCATTCGTCAAACGAGCCGAGTTCCCTGCCGGCGCGGAAACTTCAACCGGTTGTGAGCTGGCTTCCACCGGAGCAGCGCCTGCCACCGGCCGGACTTGGGCTGAACCGCCATCGGTTGCCTTAGCGGCAGCCAGCTTCTCGACCAATGCCTTCAATTCTTCGATGGTCTGGCGCTGCGCGGCGACCTCGCCGCGCAATTGGTTGACTTCTTCCTTCGTGGCGCTCACCGAGGTTGATCCGTCGCTCTTGGTCGCGGGTTCCGTGCCCTGAGCGTAGGCAAGCCAACCTGGCGTCACAAAACCGACCAGCAGCACGACGAACGTTGTAAGTGAGCGCATGTGTGTCCTCTCCGAGGATGATTTCCTAGCGGGCCTGCCCTCAAGTCATACGGATGAGCAGCCCGCGCGCTGCCCAGTCCATTCGGGCGACGAATCGAAGGACTTGCAAAACGGCCAATTGTTTTTATGTCAGGTACGAAAAGCGGACCAGTTATCTAACCGGGCGGGTGTACCACAGCAAAATGACGACTGTCAAGAAATTTTTCGAATTACTCAGATCGCACAAGCCGATTCTCTGCGGCGGGTGGCGATGTTTATTCTTGGGCGACCAGGCAGTTAAGCCCTAGTGCTTTCTCTAGGACTGGGGCAAGACTTGTCCGACGACTTCCTGATAGATTTGTTCCTCGTTCGCGCGCCGTTGCAGACGAGTACTCCTTTGGGTCCGTCACCGTTGCGTATGGGATTGCACTTGGGTCAAGCCCTCTTTCTGCTGGTTGCGGCGGGAATCGCCGGATTGCTGAATGCATTGGCCGGTGGCGGCAGTTTCATCTCCTTCCCGGCGCTCCTGTTCATTCGAGTCCCCGCCGTGACCGCCAATGCGACTAACACGGTGGCTCTGTGGCCGGGATTGGCCGCCAGCACCCTGGCCTACCTAAGACGGCTGAACGCGCCATCTCGGGTATTGGTTCCATTGCTGGTCACCAGCGTCGCCGGGGGATGGGCCGGGGCATTGCTCTTGCTTAAGACCCCGCAGCACACCTTCCTGCGCCTCGTCCCCTGGCTGCTGCTGGCTGGCACGCTACTGTTCGCTTTCGGCAATTCGCTCCGGACGCTCGCCGGCAAGACCACGGTCATTGATGATCTGCGCCAGATATCGTGGCAGGCGATCCTGATGAGTTCGATCGCGGAACTGCTGGTTTCCATTTATGGCGGATATTTTGGGGCCGGGATCGGATTCATGAGCCTGGCCATGCTCGCGATGATGGGGATGCGTGATATTCATGCCATGGGCGCGATTAGGACTCTCCTGGCCGTCGCTATTAACGCTGCGGCCGTAATCACATTTATCGTGGCTGGCGCTGTATTGTGGCCGCAGTGCGCCGTGATGATCGTGGGTTCTCTGCTGGGAGGCTGGTTTGGCGCACATTACGCGCAGAAGGCCGATCCCGGCAAAGTGCGGGTTATCGTAATCGGCGTGGGCATCGCGATGAGCGCATACTTTTTTGTCACGGTTCGCTAGCGTGCGCTTAGTCACGGCATCGGTTCTGCCCAGCAGCTATAATCGCCGTGCGATTGGTGGAGCGCAGCTTCGAACTCACAGCCTCCACGCTAACGATAGGGCGAAGAGTTCGGCCGATATTTTGTTTGCGGGGCCGACCACGATCCGTCGAATCAAAGGCAACAACGAATGACACTGAAGTCAGTCCACACTCTTCTTGACGTTTTGCATTTCGCCGATAGTCATACGGCAATTGTCGTTCCCGAGCTTGGAATCCGTGTCACCTACGATTCGCTGCGGCAGCAGGTTGTCGACATGGCAAACTCCTTGGCCTCGCTGGGCATTCGCCGTGGCGACGCGGTGGCAATCGTTTTGCCGAACGGGTTGCCCGCAATTGTGAGCTTTCTGGCCGCTTCCATTGCCGGAACAGCCGCTCCCCTGAACCCGGCGTACCCCTATGAAGAATTCCTTTTTTTCCTAGGAGACACCGATGCCCGCATCCTGCTTTGCCCTCCGGTGGGAGCGGAGTTCGCGCGCAGCGCGGCTGCCGACCGCAAGATTCCGGCGTTCTCCGTGCAAATGACCGAGCAGGGAATCGTGCACCTGGCTGGCGGTGCCACCGGAACTTCGGCAGCTGAGCCGACGGCCAACGACATCGCTCTAATCCTGCACACCAGCGGTAGCACGGGACGTCCCAAACGCGTGCCCTTGCGTCATTTCAACCTGGCGGTTTCTTCGGCGAACATCGCGAATACATACGCGCTTTCTGAAGAGGATGTTGCGCTGTGTATCATGCCGCTGTTTCATATTCATGGATTGATCGCTTCAACCATGGCCACTTTGCTTTCCGGTGGAACCGTGGTGGTTCCCGCGAAGTTCAACGCACTTTCCTTTTGGCGCACGGTGCGGGAACACGCAGTGACCTGGTATTCGGGTGTGCCCACGATGCATCAACTCCTGCTGGCGCGGGCCCACCACAATCCGGCAGAGGCCGCCTCTTTGCGCTTCATGCGCTCCTGCAGCGCACCCATGTCGGCGGAACTCATACACAAAATCGAGGAGGTGTTTGGTGTGCCCTTCGTTGAAGCCTACGGGATGACTGAAGCCTCGCACCAGATGACTTCGAATCCATTGCCTCCTCGGCATCGCAAGCCGGGTTCTGTCGGCGTGGGAACGGGGCTTCTGCTCAGCATCATGGACAAGGCGGGCAATCACCTCGGCACTGACCAGCGGGGTGAAGTCGCGATTCAAGGAGCGAATGTGTTTCGCGGATACGAGAACAATCCCGAAGCCAACGCTCGTGCGTTTGCAAATGGATGGTTCCGCACTGGCGACGAAGGCTACCTCGATGCGGACTGCTATTTGCATTTATCGGGGCGGATTAAAGACATCATCATCCGCGGAGGTGAGAACATCGCGCCTCACGAAGTCGATGAGATTCTGCTGACGGCATCCCGCAGTCGCGGCAGCGGTCACCTTTGGTTGCGCACATCCCACGCTGGGAGAAGAAGTGGCTGCAGCCGTGGTCTTGCATGAGCGCCATGGCGCCACTGAATCCGCGCTCATTAACCACTGCCGTGAGTCGTTGGCGGAGTATAAAGTTCCCAAGAAGATTTATCTCGTGGATAGCATTCCCACCACTGCAACCGGGAAAATTCGCCGGCGTGCTGTTGCCGCCGCGCTTGTGGATGACCAGGGATGAAGTTCCTGATCGCGGGAGCGGGCGCCATTGGCGCGTACGTCGGGGCGAGCATGGCGCACGCCGGGTTCGACGTCACTCTGTTCGCGCGCGGACCGCACCTTCGCGCCATGCAGGATAACGGGGCTGCAGGTAAAGAGCGCAGAGGGAGATTTCGTCGCGCGGCCCGCAATTGTCTCCTCCCTCGAAGAAGCAGGCCCAGCAGACGTCGTCTTTCTCGGTGTAAAAGCGCATAGCCTGCCGAAACTTGCTCCCCACTTGAAACCTGTATTGGCACCGGAGACAACGGTCGTCAGTACTCAGAATGGAATTCCCTGGTGGTACTTCGAAGGTTTCGAGGGGAATGGAAAGGATTACGGCTGGAGCGAGTCGATCCAGCAGGCGTGATCTCCTCGGCGATTGAGGCGCGAAGGGTGGTTGGATCCATTGTTTATTTTTCGACCGAAATCGCGGCACCGGGAGTGATTCAACACATCGAGGGAAGTCGCATTTCCCTCGGCGAACCCGATGGTGGCCGTTCCGAGCGCAGCCGCCGAATTGCAGAGGCACTCGTTGCCTCTGGTTTGCGCGCCCCCATCACCAGTCGCATCCGCCACGAAATCTGGGTTAAGGTTTTGGGCAACGCTTCGTTTAACCCGGTCAGCGCGCTAACCCGCGCCACTCTGATTCAGATGGTTCGTGATCAGGGAGTTTGTTCGCTGATCCGAAACATCATGCAGGAAGTGGAAGGCGTCTCCCACAAGTTGGGCATGGAGTTGCCTGTTTCGATCGATCAGCGAATTGCCGGGGCGGAAAAAGTTGGAGAGCACAAGACCTCAATGCTGCAGGATCTCGAAGCCGGACGTCCCCTCGAATTGGAAGCACTGGTTGGCGCGGTCGTAGAGTTGGGGGAGCGCGTGGGTCTCCCGATGCCCTACACGCGAACTGTCTACAATTGTACGAAGTTGCTGGCGGAGTGCTCAGCATCACAGCAATCAGGGTAAGCCCTCACGGTACGCTATAGCTAAGACCGCGGATTGTGTACATCGGATTTTAGCATTACCCAACAAAAAATTTGCCGGGGACTTGACAGCGGGGGTATACTGCCTTGGTTCGCTGGTCCACTTATCAGACCACTTGGAGTTCGAGTTGATTGCTACAGTCAAATCCGACTTTGACGTAGTGCGTAGAAACAAAGTCTACGAAGAAGTCGCCCAACAGATCGAACGCTTGATTCTAAAAAACTTCGTCCCGGCGACAAACTTCCCTCGGAGCGCGAGTTGGCCGAATCGCTCAGGGTGAGCCGCAGTTCGATTCGAGATGCGATTCGAAGTTTGGAATTGATGGGCTTGGTCGAGCCGCGTCAGGGAGCCGGGACGATCGTTCGCGAGATTTCAGCCGAGCGGTTGATCAATCCTTTTGCGAACGCGCTAAAGCGGCGGCGGGAACTGGTAAGCGAACTCCTCGATTTTCGCAAGATGCTCGAGCCGCCGTTGGCCGCGCGCGCCGCGACGCACGCCTCTTCCGACGAGATTTCCGAAATGGAGGAGATTTTGCGGCGGCAGGAGCAAAAGCAGGCTCAGGGTGACGCTGCCGTCGCCGAAGACGCCGAATTTCACTATGGCATCGCTCTGGCTTCTGATAACAGTGTCGTGCTGAAGGTGCTCGACATTCTCATGGATCTGCTGCGCGATACCCGTGAACGCTCTTTGCAGGTGCAAGGGCGTCCGCAAAAATCACTGGCTGGCCATCGGCGGATACTGGCTGCGATCAAGCGCCGCGATGCTGAGTCCGCAATGGCCGCTATGCGACGGCATATCGAAGACGTTGAAGAGATCGTACTTGACAAGTTTTGAAGCGTCCATTTGTGAGTCCCACCATGACGGAAACCATTGCGTCGCCCGCTACCGCAAGCCTCAAGCTGCGCGTAGCTGAATCACGCGTCGAGGATGTGGGTCACGCCATTGCGCGGCTGGCTCCAGCCGATCTGCGGCGTGTAGGCGCCCGGGCCGGCGACGTGCTGAAAATCACCGGCGGCACACTCGGCGTCGCTCGCGCCGAGGCTTCGGACGAAGGCCACGAAGGCTTGATCCAGATCGATGGCACCTGCCGCAGTAACTGCAGCGCCGGGTTGCAGGAACAGGTGACGGTCGCGCTTATCGAGCGTGAGCAGGCGGTCGCCGTTCGCTTGGCGCCCTTATGGGTAGGGACCGCTCCAGCCACCATCGCTCCTGACCGCATGCTGGAAGATCTTCTGGGTGTCCCCGTCGTCGCAGGCTGCGTGGTGCGTGTGCCGACGTTTGCTAAAGCGGTGAACTTCCAGGTTGTGCGCACGATTCCATCGGGGCCGGTCGTGATCGGGACGCGCACCGACATTCGCGTCGTGGAAGGCGAGCAAACGGCGGCACGCGCTCCCGCAGTGTCCTACGAAGATATTGGCGGGCTGGAACGTGAGGTAGCCAGGGTGCGCGAAATGGTCGAACTGCCGCTGAAATATTCGCGCATCTTCGAGCGGCTGGGAATTCTCGCGCCGAAAGGTGTGCTGTTGTACGGTCCGCCCGGTACGGGTAAAACCCTGCTGGCCCGCGCCGTCGCGGCCGAGAGCCGCGTCCACTTCATTCCCCTCAACGGCCCTGAGATCATGCGGAAGTTCTACGGAGAGAGCGAGGCCAAACTCCGCGACGTGTTCGAGGAAGCGGCGCGCCACGCACCCGCTATCTTGTTCATCGACGAGATCGACGCCGTGGCTCCGAAACGCACTGAAGTGGCGGGCGAAGTTGAAAAGCGAGTGGTGGCCCAGCTTCTCAGTCTGATGGATGGTTTTGTGGCGCGCGGCCAAGTCATCGTCATCGGCGCGACCAATATCCCAGAAGTTCTAGACCCGGCGCTGCGGCGTCCCGGCCGCTTCGATCGCGAAATCGAAATCGGCGTTCCCAATACTCAAGCCCGGCTGCAGATCCTCAGGATTCACACGCGCGCCATGCCGCTTGCACCGGACGTCGACCTCTACGAGATCGCCGAGCATACGCACGGCTTCGTCGGCGCCGATCTCGAAGCACTGGGCCAGGAAGTCGGCATGATTGCTTTGCGCAGATTTCTTTCCACGGTTCCATTCGAGGCGGACGGTTGTACGTCTACTGATCTCGCATCGCTGCAAGTTACGCGCGAAGACTTTCTCGCCGGCTTGAAAGAAGTCGAGCCCAGCGCTACTCGCGAAGTCTTTATCGAGAAGAGCAGCACCACCTTTGCCTCCGTCGGAGGTCTGAACGAGGTGAAACGCCTGCTCGATGGCGTGATCGAGCACGCGCACATGCACGACGAGATCTATGAACAGGTCGGACTGGCGCCCCCGCGAGGCATCCTGTTTACTGGACCTTCGGGTACTGGCAAGACGGCGATGGCGCGGGCACTCTCAGGCGAAAAGCAAATTCCGCTGATCGCCATCGATGGCCCGCAATTGTACTCGAAGTGGTTGGGCGAATCGGAGCGAGCGTTGCGCGAACTTTTCAAGAAGGCAAGACGGACCGCACCCTGCATTCTGTTCTTCGACACGATCGACGCTGTGGCGCCAAAGTTCGGTGCCGATCAGTTCGGTACGGATGTCTATCAGAGAATTCTCAGCCAGCTTCTACGTGAGATAGACAACTTGCGCGACGTCAAAGGTGTGATTCTGCTGGCGGCCACCAATCGTCCCGAGCGCATCGATCCGGCTCTGCTGCGGAGCGGACGCTTCGACTACATACTTCCGTTCGCCAAACCCGCCGCCAACGAGCGCGCCGCGATCATGCGGCTGTGCTGCCGGCGCGTACCGCTAGCATCCGATGTCGATTTCGAGGAGTTCGCCGATCGGGTTGAAGCATGCACTGGCGCCGACATCGAAAGCCTGTGCAAGAAAGCGACGCTATCTGCGATCATGGAGTTTCAGGACGGCCATCGCCGCCCGCCCTTTGTCGTCTTGCGAAGCGATTTCTTGTCGGTTTTCGAGTCCGAGCGTGGCAGGCCCAAGCAATCGAAACCAGAGGAATTTTTGAGCAATAGCGTTAGGGTCCCGTGCCCGGACGGATCCGACTGAGTGACTATGTAAGGACGAGGTTTGATCATGAGTTATACAGAACTTACGGTTTGGACGCGCGGCATCATTATGGACAAAGAGGGTCGCGACATCGTCAATTCCATCTCCGCATCTGCCCGCCTCGAAGGCAAGTACGCGCAGGCGATGGAGAACTATGTCGACAATCCCGATCGCACTAACTGCCCGACGCGCAAATATTGTCGCGTGAGCGATGAAGTGCTCGAGAACGAACTGACCTACGAAAACGAGCAGCCGAACATCGTCGTGCTGGTTGAAGGGACGATGGTGAAGGGGTGGGATTACATGCGCGGGATGCCCCCGGGCGGAACGCTGGTGATCAACACGCACTACACGCCCGAGTACATGATCCGTTTCGTGCCGGGGCCCGAGCGGTTGGCCCAACTCGTCTGCGTGGATGCCGCTCATCTGGCCGATCACAAATGGCTTTATTACCGGCTGGGTGAATTAGGCCTCGACCGGCTGTCAACCGAGGGCGCGGCCGAGCGCAACAAATCAATCGCGCCCGATATCGCGGCTCCGCTGATTGCCGCGGTTGTAAAAACAACGGGTATCGTCAAGATGGAAACGATCGAGCCCATGATTGCGAACAAGACTGCGTTCCACATGGCACTCGAGCACTTGCACATCATGCCGCTGAATCCAGTGGCTGCTTAGGAAGGATCACATGTCGACAAAGGGCACACACATCCCCGAGCGTCTTAAGATTCCCTTCGCGGGCATCACGCCTGCTCCGTCCCAGGAAAAAGGCCAGGACCTTTTCCCCACCGGCAACTGGCGCGCAATCCGACCCGTTTACCGGGACAAGCTGCCCCCCTGCAACAACGCCTGCGGAACCAACGAAAAGATTCAGGGCTATCTCGACCTTGTGAAGCGCGGCAAATATCTCGACGCCTATGCGCTGATCAAGGAAGACATGCCCTTCCCGTCGGTGACGGGACGCGTCTGCTACCACCCGTGCGAGCAAGCCTGCAATCGTGGAAAGTACGACGAGGCGATTTCAATTCGAGCGGTCGAGCGCTTTCTCGGCGATCTGGGTCAGGCCCTTACGCGCGACGTGGTCACCGCAGGGCCGTCGAACGGCAAGAAAGTCGCCGTGGTAGGCTCGGGTCCCGCCGGCCACAGCGCCGCCTATCAACTTGCGCGCCTCGGCTACGCGGTGACGATCTTTGAGAAATCGCCGAAAGCCGGTGGACTGAATCGCGGCGGCATTCCCGACTGGGTGCTTCCTCAATCCGTTCTCGACCGCGAAATCGAGCGCCTCGAACAACTCGGCATAACCATCAAGACCAACACAGAAGTCGGCAAGGACGTTACCTGGGACGATTTGAAAAAGAACTACGACGCCTGCGTTCTGGCCGTAGGACTCACCGAGCCGAATAGTGTTCGCGCCGAAGGCGAAAACAAAGACGGCGTTCTCTACGGGCTTCCCTTCCTGCGCGACGTCGGCATGGGCACTTCCAAAGTCAAACTCGGCGCTCGCGTCGCCGTGATCGGCGGCGGAAACACCGCCATCGACTGCGCCCGTGAAGCCCTGCGACAAGGCGCTGTCGAAGTAACCATGATCACGGTAGAGGCCAACCCTCAGGAAATGCCAGCCGTCCCCGAAGATCTCCACGACATGCTCCAAGAAGGAGTGGAACTGATGCACGGGCTGGCTGTGACCGCAGTGCTCGGCGACGGCAAGGTCGAAGCCCTGCAACTGCATCCGGCGCGATTCACGGGCGCCATCAACGCTTCTCCCATCAAGGTCGATCGAGACGCCCCGGCGCAGCGCTTCGAAGTCGACAACGTGATCATCGCTGTCGGACAGCACTCCTCGCTCGCGTGGTTGCCGGACGACATTCAGAACCGAGCGCGGCACCATCAAGATCGACAAGTTCGGGCGTCTCGGCGACACGAACTTTTTCGCCGCAGGCGACATCGTTCAGCTTGGTTCGGGTCAGCCGTTGATGGTGGTGAATGCCGTCGGCGATGGCAAGCGCGTTGCGTTCAATGTGGACAAGGTTATGCGCGGCGAAAAGTTACAACCGCGCACAGTCGCCATCGACGTAATCTTCGATCTGAACCGCATGAACATGACGTACTTCCCGCACTTCCCACGCGTGCAACAGACGCTGCTACCGCCTACGAGCCGGCGCAAAACGCAAGAGGAAGTGATCCAGGCGTTCTCGGAGGAGCAGGCAGTGGAGGAGGCCGGACGCTGTTTCAGTTGCGGCACCTGCAACGCCTGCGACAACTGTTATCTGGTCTGTCCGGAGCCGTGCATCGCGCGTCCAGAACGTTCGAACGGTCTCTATAAGATTCTGGTCGATTACTGCAAAGGTTGCCGCGTGTGCATCGAGGAATGTCCAACTGGCTGTCTCGAAGGCGTGCCCGAACTGGACTTCGACACCGGCGTGGTACGTATGGATACGGCGTTCGCAATCTCGCCCGGGCTGCATGGAAGGCAAGCCGAACAACTGATGCATCTAGGGGACCGCCCGGCGAAAAACATTTAGAATCGGAGTGAAATCATGGCAACGGTTACAGCAGGAAAAAAGAAAATGGTCCGGATCAACGGCTGCGTCGCTTCGGCGCAGGCCGCCAAGTACGCCGATGTCGATGTGATTGCGGCCTACCCAATCCGGCCTTACACGGCGACCATGATGGCGCTGGCGCAAATGGTGGCCAACGGCGAACTGGATGCCGAGTACATTGTGGCCGACAGCGAGCATTCGCAATTGAGCATCTCGCACGGCGCTGCATCGGCTGGCGCGCGCGTGTTTACGGGCAGTTCGGGTGTGGGCGTACAGTTCGCCTACGAACTCTACTCGCCGATTTCCGGCAGCCGTATGCCGGTGCAAATGATGATTGCCGACCGTACCCTCGATCCGCCGGGCGATTTCGGCTCCGAACATACCGACGCACTATCGACGCGCGACATGGGATGGCTCATGGGCTGGTCGTGCGACGCCCAGGAAGCATTCGACAACCATCTGATGGCCTATCGAATCGGGGAGGACCGTCGCGTGCTCCTGCCCCAGATGGTTTGCCAGGATGGTTTCTTCGTCTCTCACATCACGGGCGATGTCGAGTTGCCCGACCCCGGCCAGGTAAAGGAATTTCTGCCTCCCTACAAGCATCCTTACCCGCTCGATCCGCGACATCCCGTGTCGCACGGACCGCAGATCATGCCCGAGCAGGGTCCGCCGCTGCAACTCGAGCGGGCGCGCGCCATGGAAGATTCCATGCCCGTGATTGAAGAGATCCATGAGGAATTCGCGCGGATCTTTGGGCGGCGTTACGATCCCTGGGTCGAAGAGTACATGACCGACGATGCTGAAGTAGTGTTCTTCCTTCAAGGCGCTCACGCCGTGACGGCGCGTTTCGCCATTCAGCATATGCGCGAGCGCGGCCTTAAGATCGGTATGGCGCGGTTGAGAACCATCCGGCCTTATCCGACCGAGCGCGTGCGCGAGGTCCTCAGCAAATTTAAAGTAGTGGGCGTGATCGAAACGAATATGGGTCTCGGCTCAGTCAGCAGCGGCGGCGTGCTGTATGCCGAAGCCTGCGCGGCTCTCTATGAAAGCCAACAGCGGCCGCTCGTCATGTCATTCATGGCCGGCATGGGCGGGGAGGCAATCGTCCTGAAGGAATTCTATTGGATGGCGGAGAAAATGCTGGATGCGCAACGGCATGGGAAAATAGAAAAGCGCACCCACTGGGTTGGGTTCGAAGAGTAGCAATGCAGGATCTGTACCCTGCGATTGGAGAACTGATATGGCAACCATAGAAGTCCAGCGGCAACTGCTGCCGATTCTCGATAGCCCGAATCAGGGAGCGCGTTTCTACAACCCTGATGTATCGTCGAGCGAGCCGTTCGTCCCCGGTCACCGCACGTGCGCGGGCTGCGGACCCTCCATCCAGTACCGGATGACGAGCAAAGCCGCGGGCGACAATACCATTCTCGTTGGACCAACCGGCTGCATGTATGTCGCAAACAGTTCGTATTTGTGCACGCCCTACAACGTACCCTGGGCACACACGCAGATCGGCAGCTCCGGCAGCTTCACCGCAGGTGTGGCAGCGGCTTATGAAGCCATGATCCGGAAAGGCAAGTGGAAGGGCGCGTATCCGAATATTATTTGCGAAGCGGGCGACGGCAGCGCCTCCGACATCGGTCTGGCCTCGATCTCCGGCGCACTCTATCGCAATCACGATTGCCTGATTATCTGCTACGACAATGAGCAGTATGCCAACACCGGCATCCAGGCGTCGTCGCGCACGCCCTATGGCGGCATGACCACTTTCTCGCCTCCCGGCCCGGAAGTTCCGGAAGGCAAGAAGCTTTTCCCCAAAGACCTCGCCCGCATGATGGCAGCAGGTCATCCCCACTGCTACGTGGCCACCGCGAGCGTAGGCTATCCTATCGACCTGATGAACAAAGTGCGCAAGGGACTCAACCACAGGGGCGCCGCGTACCTCATGGTCTACACTCCTTGCCAGAAGGGCTTCGTCTACGAAACGCCGCGCTCGATCGATCTCGGCCGGCTGGTCGTCGAATGCGGGCTCTATCCCATGTGGGAGTGGAATCCGGAGAAGCGCGCTTTTGATTACAGCTTCCGTCCTGCCAGCATGCGGCCGGTGTCCGAGTACTTGAAGTTGCAAGGACGCTTTGGCCACCTCCACGCCGAGCACGTCGCCACCCTGCAGAAATTCGCCAATGAGCAATGGCGAATGATGGGCGTCGAACTGCCCGAGGTATTACTACAGGCCGCGGACGCGAAAAACCTTGTCAACATGGCCTCGGCAGCAGAAGCCGCGGCCGTGGCGGAGACCGTATGAACGCTAAGACTATTCCCAATCCCGTTGAACCTGAAGTCGAGCCTGAAGGACAGGAAAGCTACATCGTCACCGAAGGCAAGAAGCGTGGGGCGACGCGCGACGTACGTCCGGAAGCGGCATTTGACCGCTACTACACTGTCCTGCGTGTGCACGGGGGTGACGCCGTTCTTACGAATAACTGGCATACGAACGAAGTGCTGGATCACACGCGCAACAACTTCGAAGGCTACACTTTCGCGATGCGCACTCTCGAGGCCTGGGGAGCGATGATCGAAAACGATCACCGCGCTTACTACACGGCCGGAGGGCGAGTGTGGGTGATGGATATCGAGCCTTGCGCAGGCAAGAAACCGCGGCTGCCCGGCACTGGAGCCGGCAAGAAGTAACACACGCTTGCGCCGCATTCTGCTCATCGACGACACGCCGGAGGTTGCCGAGCTTCTCACGTTTGCGTTGCGTGATCTCGGTTACGAAGTCTTTGCTGAGGGCTATACCACCGCCGTCAACGAGTTGGCTACGGAGCAACGCGCCGACGCGCTGGTGCTCGACTGCTCCGCCTTCGAGATGAGCGAGGCGCTGTTCGACAGCGTGCGTCATCATCCGAGCCACGCCGAGCTTCCGGTCGTGATCATCAGTGATACGCCAGAAGTGGCTGCCACGAGCCTGCGCTCCCGCAGTGCGCGCAGAGTCTTGGTAGTTCCGAAACCATTCACTGGGACGCAGGTCGCCGGCGCACTTGCGCAGTTGCTTGATTGAGTATGCCTTTGTGGAGCATGGACGAGTGGCAGTACCTCGAGCGCGAGGTCGTTGCCGACCCGAAAGGCAGGCAGTGGACTGTGGCTTTGATGGACGTGCTGGGACAACAAGGCGACCCTGATATGCCCGACAAGTTGCTGGAATTGCAGTATTCCTCGGGCCGCTATTTCACGCTCATCTACTCGGAAAGCGGAGCGCTCCAGCGCGAGCGTGGTTACGCGTCACTGCCAGAGGCTACCAACGCGTATGGAAACCTGCTGGTCGCCGTCATCGACGGCAGCCTCGATCCATCACAACCGGTATTCCGTCAGGATCTGGAAGACTAAGGGCAGACTGCTATCGGCCAGGATCCAGATCTCTCATGACGACGTGCAGAACCTGCCCAGCGGTGCGCGCATCACGCTGGGAAACCTCCGCAGCACCGCTGTGATCTCGATATGCCCGCGCGACCGCTGGTAGCCGGGCGCATCCGCCGCGAATCAATCCCGCACTCTCTGCAACGGCAAGGCGCGTCTCGAACGGCCAATCGGCAATTTTCTCAGTCGGCGCGCCTGCCGCCATCAGCGCGGTCAGTCCCTTGTGCTCCAGCGCATCGGTAATAATAGCTTCGAGGATTCCGCAAGAAGTGCGCATCGCCACGTCATAGTTCTCGTGCTCGAGCGCGCGCCGGCTATCGACGTAGGCCTGTTCGACCACGGGCCTCAGTTCGGCATTATGAACGAATTCGAACCGCCGGGGTGGTGGCTGCTGCGATGATGCGGAAATCACGGCGTCGTCGTCCGTGCCGCCGAGCGAAGCAGCGGCTTGCTCCAGGACGTCGAGCAGGCGCGTAATAATCTGGGCAGGCGCCGTCCCTTCGACTGCACGGCCGTCGGACGAACGGATCAGAAAACCCTGGCTAAAGGCTCGTGCGAGCCAATGCGCCTTGCTGCCTCCAGACAATTGATTGATCGTTACCCCACAGTCTTCCTGCCAAACCCGAGTCGCCGCCAGCGCCGACGCATCGGAGGGGTCAGCGGCCAACCCGTCGCGAAGTTGGCGCCCACGTCGGCTCAGCCCATCGAGGTGAGACAGGTACGTGTCGATCTGGGCTCGCAGATTGTCATCCATGGCTATCGTTTCTCAGCTCCTTGCCCACCTCTCCGGAAGCTTACACGCCGAATGAGGCTTCCCGTAGGGGTTTTCGGGCCATTGACAGTTGGGTATAACCATGCTACATTCCCTACCCGGTAAGTGGTTCGATGAGTGGACCAGTATATATTACGGTTCGCTGCGAACGAAAGGATTCTCGGGTTCACGCCCCGTGGGTGAACCGGTACGACTCTGCTGGACCACGCTGTTCCGGCAGTGCGCTGTTCACGTCTAATGCGTCGTCACGGAGGTCCTAACTATGGCTGGAACCACTATAACTCCAAGTTCTCTGATACATCCCTCGCGAATTCCCAACCGCTGGATCCAGTTGACCGCAGGCATCGTGGCCATGATGGCGATTGCGAACCTGCAGTACGCCTGGACACTTTTCACCAAACCCATACAGGCCCATCTGCACGTCTCACTGGTTGCCGTCCAGTGGACCTTCACTCTGTTCGTTTTACTGGAAACCTGGCTCGTACCTTTTGAAGGATACCTGGTAGATCGAATCGGACCCCGACTGATGTTGGGCGTTGGCGCAATCATGGTCGGATTGGGCTGGGTCGGCTCTGGGAGGGCTGAGACGATCAACAGCCTCTACTTCTGGTACGGCGTGGGCGGGGTCGGTGCCGGGGTCGTGTATGGCGGCGCAATCGGGAACGCGCTGAAATGGTTCCCGGACTATCGCGGCTTATGTGTCGGGCTGACTGCGGCGGCTTTCGGTATAGGCACTGCGACCACGATCGCTCCCGTCTCTGCCATGCTGAAAGCCTCAGGTTATCAGCACACATTTATCGTATGGGGAATTATCCAAGGAGTGGTTGTGCTGATTTCTTCGCTCTTCATGGCTAGGCCCCCGATGGGATGGACGCCCCCGAACTGGAAAGTGAAAGAGGCGAAGATCCGAGCCAAAGTGAACACCTCGGTTGTCGACATGACGCCGTGGCAGATGCTACGCCAGCCGTCTTTCTATGTCATCTACCTGATGATGACCATGTTGGCGTTCGGCGGTTTGGTAGTTACCGCACAACTGAAGCCCATGGCTTCCTCATACCACGTGGATAACGTGGTCGTGCTGTTCGGCACGACCGCCTTGGTGCTGGCGATCACGGTGGACCGAATTCTGAACGGGTTGACGCGCCCCTTCTGGGGTTGGGTGTCAGACCACATCGGTCGCGAGAACTCCATTTTTATCGCCTTCGTGCTGGAAGCGCTCGCAGTTTACCTCCTGCTTCAACTCATCAGCCGTCCCGTCTGGTTTGTGGCGTTGTCGGGTCTGTGTTTCTTCGCCTGGGGCAATATCTTCTCGTTGTTCCCCGCCATCACCGGCGACCTTTACGGAAACAAATGGGCCACCACCAACTATGGCGTCGTGTACACAGCCAAGGGCGTGGCCGCAGGCTTTGCCGGTCCCGGCGCCGCCTGGCTGTTTGCCAAGACGGGCTCCTGGAGCAAGGTCTTCTGGGCGATGATAGTATGCGATTTGGTTGCTGCCTTCATGGCTTTGCTGTGGTTAAAGCCTCTGGCAGCCCGCGTCGTCAGGAACTCCGAGCTTTCGGTTCCGGTGGTCGATCCTGCTGCGCCCATAAAAGTGCAGAGTGTCGCATAAGCTGAGTTGAGCACGCCTTCCGTGACCAATGCCACAAAAAGGCTCCCTTCATAATCGAAGGGAGCCTGCTAATACCATCCGAGACCCTAATCGCCTGATTTTGTTGGCGTCCCTACGGGATTTGAACCCGTGTTACCGCCGGGAAAGTCGCCCTAGAGTTCGTAACTCGTTGAAATTTAGGGTATGCGATCGAGCGACCGTACCGGAGGATGTCTCCGATGGCCAAGTTTCTGGACGCCTGACAGTCTGCGTGGCCAAGAACTTCCATTGAGCTATGTCGTGGTCCCCGTCAAAGAGAGAAACTATCTCTAGTGTAGTGTCGGGAAAGAGTTCGCGAGATTTCTCAAAGAATTCCCTCAACCCAAGGTTATCCAAAACACAGATGAGAATCCGGACGCGATGGCCATCTATCCAGAACCGGGGCTACTGCGGTATTGAATTTGCGGATTGCGGCAACACAAACCGTTGGCAACCGGCGGAATGATTCGGCATCTATAATTTCATGCCCACCAAGGTGAATCGACGGGCTGTAGATCTCTCGCAGTATCCGAACCTGGTAGTTATTTATCTGGGGATGCGGGTCAATCGGCTGGCGGGGTTGAAAACGCTGCTGGGCTTCGGGCCGAAGATCGCCGCCTCCGTCGACGCGCAGCCCGATGGGCTGTTGTTGCACGAAAACTTTCTCTTCTCTCTGTTTCCGCCTCATGCTGGTATGCGGCAGTACTGGCGCGATATGGAGTCGTTGCTCGCTTGGACGCGGTCGGAGCCGCATCAGCAGTGGTGGAAGTCGTTCTTGCGGGACTCCGGTGGCACCGGCTTCTGGCATGAAACGTATTTGATGACCGGCGGCATGGAAGCCATTTACGACGATGTGCCCGAACCGATCGGCTTTATGAAATTCGCGCCTGTGCTAGCGGCGCGCGGACCCATGTTCGGGGCCGCTGCCCGCTCGCGCCAGGCCAGCGTCGGCGAACCGGTGCTTTCGGAATCTGAACTGTACGAACGGTAGCAAGGCTCGCGTTCCGCCGCTCTAGCCGCAGTTAAAAGAACTCAAGCTGTAAGGAGAAGCCGCTGTAAACAATGTGGAAAGGACCGAAAGATAATGGCAAACCTTCAATCGCGTTTAGATGAATTCAAGAGATCCTTAGAATCTGGAGCCCCGCCTTACAACGCCCCGCACGAGGTAATCGAAATGATGCATCGTGCCACGGCTGAACTCAAGGCCACAGGGATTGAGGAGAGCGCATTGAAAGTTGGCGACCGTGCTCCCAGCTTCAACTTGTTCAATCAGGATCACGTGCAGCTGGCCTCGGCCGACCTCCTCCGACAAGGTCCCCTGGTCGTCAGCTTCTTCCGGGGACACTGGTGACCTTATTGCAACATGGAGCTGGAGGCTCTACAGGGAATCCATTCCGAAGTGCGAAAATTGGGAGCGCAGATCGTCGTGATCACTCCTGAACTGGAACGGTATACGCGCGCCCTGCACAAAAAACTGAACCTGACCTTCGACATCCTGACCGATCTTCATTTGAAGACCGCAGAGCAGTTTCGGCTGGTTTTCACGCTGCCGGATTACTTGCGCGATCTTTACAAGTCGTTTGGCAGCACTCTGGACAGATTCAATGATGAGCCGGAATACCGATTGCCAATGCCTGCGCGATACGTGATCGACAAGCAAGGGATCATTCGTGCAGCCGACGTGAATGCGGATTACACGATCCGTCCTGAGCCTTCTGAAACTCTCAGACAGTTGCGGACGCTAACTACAGATACCATTTGAATGTGCTCGGATTTGGACTTGAATCACAACCCAGGTTTCTGCTACAAAGATTGGAGATGTCGCTGGCGGCTGCCAAGCAGACCGCGCGAAGTTTTCCAGAAGTGAGTGCCAGCTTCTGGGAACTGGGGCAACTTTATTGGGTCTTGCAGAACCGGGGCGTTTCCCGCTTGCGAAAGACGGGAAGGGTAAGGTTTTGGCTAATCCGGTGCCTTGTCGAGATTCGTCATGAACGATCTCGCCGGGGCGTAAAACATCGAACCTCCGTAACACGTTTTAGGAGTTTCCGGTGGCCGTACATCCCAGGTTCCGAAGCGTTCAGCCAAGAGCGGGCATAGGCCTGCGGCCTTGTTCTGCGTCTCCAACCCTCTGCCACAGCAACGCGAGCAACCTTTCATTGGTCGCGTTCTCTTATCAAAACCCCAAAACACCGCATACGCCGGAGGAAGATAATGGCGACCAATCTCGTGCAAATCGACAACGATCAGGAAATCAAGCAGCGCCTGGGAGCCGAGCGCATCCGGCTCCGCAAGATCGCTGGTTTAGACCAGCCGACACATTTTCACCGTCCTGTGGAGAGGGCGTTCACAGCCGAGGAACGTAATCGCGTAACGATTCTGTTTGGCGGCTTTACCTGGAAGCACGAGGACCTGATCCGTGCGGTCTTTCAGGGTTGTGGCTACCGGTGCGAAAAGTTACCGGTTCCCAACGTCGCCGCTTTCCAGACTGGCAAGGAGTTCGGCAACAACGGCCAATGTAATCCAACCTACTTCACCGTGGGCAATCTGGTTCAGTACCTTCAGTTTTTGGAGAAGGAAGGGCTGTCGCGCGAACACATCCTAAACAACTTCGTCTTCTTCACCGCGGGTTCCTGCGGTCCATGCCGCTTCGGCATGTATGAGGCGGAGTATCGCTTCGCGCTGAAGAACGCTGGCTTCGACGGATTTCGCGTCCTGCTGTTCAAAGACAGCGACGGGATTAAGGCTGCCTCCGGCGAGCCCGGCCTGAAATTCACCATTGACTTCGGCTTCGGGATGTTAAACGCCATGCATCTCGGCGATGTCATCAACGACCTGATCTACCAGATCCGTCCCTTTGAAGCGAACAAAGGCGAAACCGACCGCGTGTTCCGGGAAATGGTGGATGGACTTTGCGACGATCTCAGGAATCGCGATTCTTTCGAGATTGAGCAGCGAGCGCCCAATTGGCTCAAGCCAAAGTTCAAGAGCAACAAAGTGCTGAGAAATACCGCCAATGTTTTTGGCAAGATGCACGAGCACATGTGGGGGAAGGACTATCTGAATGCGCTGCATACGGCCCGAGACCGCATGAATCGCATCGAAGTGGACCGCACCAAGGTCAAGCCGGTGGTGAAGATCACGGGCGAGTTCTGGGCGCAGATCACAGAGGGCGATGGCAACTTCCACATGTTCGATTTTCTTGAGCGCGAAGGCGCACAGGTGATCGTGGAACCGATTGCTACCTGGGTCGCCTACCTGATGTATCAGGCAAAGGCGCACGCGATTGCGAAGTGGCCGGTGAACCGCCCACATCGCAATCCGGAATGGTATGAACTCAAGAAGAATTTAGCTAACTACTTCGGCTTGCACAAGAAACTCTGGGGCATCGGCTTTGGGGAGGGTGCCTGGAAATATTTCTATCACTGCACGATCAAGAACATGGGTGGTATTACGCACCACTTGGTACCGCAGACGGAGTTGGCCGAATTGGCGCACCCGTTCTACAACCAGTTCGCCCGAGGCGGTGAGGGACACCTCGAAGTAGGCAAGAACGTTTACTACACCGTGCACAAACTGTGCCACATGGTGCTGGCTCTGAAGCCTTTTGGCTGCATGCCTTCTTCGCAGTCCGATGGGGTGCAGTCGGCGGTGGTCAACAAGTTTAAGGACATGATCTTCCTGCCGATCGAAACCTCCGGCGAAGGCGAAGTGAACGCGCATAGCCGTGTACAGATGGCGCTGGGCGAGGCTAAGGTCAAAGCCAAGACCGAGTTCGAACAGTGCCTGAAATCCACAGTCAAGGGTTTGGACGAAATCCGGGAGTACATCGCCGAGCATCCTGAGCTGAGGCGGCCCTTCTACCATGTACCGCATCGCGAGGGCGTTGCCGGAACTGCCGCGCAGTTCATTTTGCACGTGAGCGATCGCATGGATAAGAGCACGCGGTTGTGGAAGCGGTCGCGGGTTCCTGTGATCGCCTTGCCGAACGCCGCATAAGCGTAAGCGCCGCCATCTTGCTGGTTAGTCACGCCTGCGAGATGGCGGTCACCACAATTGAGAACTGTTTTCTGCGACATATCGGAGAGACGATGCACGACCATCTGCAACAGCACTCCAAGCCACAGTTACTGCAAATTGCTCCCTTGCCCCCGCAAAGGCCGCACGATCATCACACGGAATTCATGGTGGGACTCGACGTGGGATCGACCACGGTCAAGGCAACAGTCTTGGATGTCGCTACCGACGAGGTACTTTGGCAGGACTACCAGCGCCATGAGACCAAGCAGCCGGAAAAGACCCTGGAATTCCTGAGGCGCATGGAGAAAGAAGCCGGCATAAACCGGCACAACACGCGCATGTTCATGACGGGCTCTGGCGGCGGTGCGATTGCCGATCAGATCGGCGCCAAGTTCGTGCAGGAAGTCACCGCGGTATCGCTGGCGGTGGAGAAGATGCACCCGGAAGTGTATTCGGTAATCGAACTCGGCGGTCAGGACGCCAAGATCATCGTCTTCAAGGATGACGAGGAAACCGGCCGCAAGAAGAAAATCCCTTCGATGAACGATAAGTGCGCAGGAGGGACGGGAGCAGTCATAGACAAAATTAATGCCAAGCTGAAAATTCCGGCCCTTGAACTGTGCGAACAGAAGTATCACGGAATCAAACTCCATAAAGTTGCCGGGAAGTGCGGGGTCTTCGCCGAGACCGATATCAACAGCCTGCAAAAGGTTGGGACTCCGTCGGACGAATTGATGGCGTCGCTATTCGAAGCCATCGTTCTGCAAAACTTGAGCGTTCTGACCCGCGGCCACACACTGCGGCCTCATGTGCTGCTGCTGGGTGGTCCCAATAGCTTTATTCGCGGGATGCGCGAGGCCTGGCAGGCGAATATCCCGCGCATGTGGCAGGAGCGCAAGGTCACAATTCCTGAGGGCGCAAAGCCGGAAGACCTGATCAAAGTCCCGCAGAACGCTCAATATTTTGCCGCCCTGGGCGCGATTGAATTCGGCAAGAGCGAAGAGGATTGCGTGGGTTGTTACCAGGGGTACGAAAAGCTGGAGCACTACATCGAGTACGGACGCCAGGAAGAGAAGGCCAAGTCCGGCGCCAAAGGGTTGACCGCCAGCGACGCGGAACTGGACGAGTTCAAGGTTTCCTACCGGCGTAAGAAGTTCACGCCCGTGACGTTCAACACCAACCAGACGGTTGGCGGGTTTATCGGCATCGACGGCGGTTCCACTTCAACCAAGGCCGTGTTGCTCGACGAAAAAGGCGACATTCTTTGTAAAGCTTACCAACTCTCAAACGGAAATCCGATTCAGGATACGATTGAAATGTTTGAGAATCTGCGTGGCCAAGTGGAAGCGCAGAAGGCGAAGCTGGAGGTGCTGGGAGTAGCCACTACGGGCTACGCGAAGGATATTCTGAAAGATGTGTTGCATGCGGACGTAGCGCTGGTCGAGACCGTGGCGCACACGGAATCGGCTCTCAAGTTCTACGAAGATCCGCATGTCATTGTCGACGTGGGTGGACAGGACATCAAAATCATCATCCTGCACAATGGCCGCGTCAAAGATTTCAAACTTAACACCCAATGCTCGGCCGGCAACGGATATTTCCTGCAGTCAACCGCGGAAGGCTTTGGATTGAGCGTTGAGCAATACGCCGATCTGGCCTTTTCCGCGCAAGCAATGCCGATTTTCGGCTACGGTTGTGCCGTCTTCATGCAATCGGACATCGTCAATTTCCAGCGTCAGGGCTGGCGCGCCGAGGAAATTCTGGCCGGCCTGGCGGCAGTTCTGCCGAAAAATGTGTTTCTCTATGTGGCCAGTATTCCCAATCTTGCGGCGCTGGGTACGCGTTTCGTCCTGCAGGGTGGGACGCAAAACAACATGGCGGTGGTGAAGGCGGAAGTGGACTTCATCCACAACAGCTTCCGCGCGGCGGGGAAGAAGCCGGAAATCATTGTTCACGAATTCTGCGGCGAATCCGGGGCCATCGGCGCTGCCGTCGAGTCTCTCCGCCTGTGGCGCAAGGGGTTGCAGACTTCGTTTGTCGGACTGGAAGCGGTTCGCAAAATTCAATACCGCACCACGCGCAACGAAAGCACACGCTGCAATTTTTGCAAGAACAATTGCCTGCGCACTTTCATCGACATTCGCACCGCCTCGAAGGACGACCTCGCGTTCGTGCCGATCCAGAAAGTCACCAAGGTTCCGCTGATGCATGGCGAGCAGCGCCTCATTATCGCTACTTGCGAAAAAGGTCTGGTTGAAGATGTCAACGACATGAAGGACATCAAGGCGGGAATCGACCAGGTCAAAGACAAATATCCTAACTTTGTTGACTTTGCCGCCCGTGAAGTCTTCCGCCCGGTTAACGCCGGGAGCGTTGCCGATCCGATTCCCGCGACGAAATTCTGGAATAAGGCCGCAAAAGAACGCATTCCGCTCATGGAAAATCGCAAGAAACTTCGCGTCGGCATTCCCCGGGTTCTCAATATCTACACCTACGCGCCGCTGTTCAACGGATACCTTGAAAGCCTGGGTGTGCAGCCCGAGAACATTATTTATTCCGACTACACGAGTTCCGATCTTTACCGCGCAGGCGCCAGCCGCGGCGCTATCGATCCCTGTTTCCCCGCGAAGATCGGAATTTCCCACGTTTACAACCTGATCCAGGAAAAGCATCGCAAGAAGCCGCTCCATGTGATCTTTTTCCCTATGTACGATGTGCTTACTTCGCCGCTGGTGAAAATCGTGGGCGCGAACGCGTGCCCAACTGTTACCGCAACGCCGGAAACGGTCAAGGCTGCATTCACAAAAGAAAACGACGTGTTCGCAGAGCACAACGTGAAGTACGTGGATCCAGTCCTTAACTTTGCCGACCGTAAGCTGTTTGCGCACCAAATGCTGCAGGCCTGGCAGCCCATTCTGGGTTTGTCACAGGAAGAGAACGACCGTGCGGTCGAAGTCGGCTACAAAGCCCTGGCGGACTATGAGGCGAGCATTCGCGAGCGTGCTCGTCAGGTTCTCGATCAACTGGAACGCGAAGATCGCATCGGGATTGTGATGCTGGGGCGGCCGTATCATCATGATCCCGGTCTGAATCACGAGATTATGGAGGAGTTCCAGAAGCTCGGCTATCCCATCTTCTCGCAAAATACTTTGCCGCTCGATGAAGACGTGTTGGAACGACTGTTCGGCGAAGAAGTTCGCGCCGGAATTATCAGTCATCCTCTTGATATCACCGATGCCTGGAAAAATTCTTATTCCTGCAGCACGAATCACAAAGTGTGGGCGGCAAAGTTCACCGCCCGGCATCCGAATCTGGTGGCACTGGAGATTTCCAGCTTTAAGTGCGGCCACGATGCGCCTATCTATGGCGTAGTCGAGGGCATTATCGAGCAATCCGGTACTCCTTACTTCTGCTTCAAGGATCTGGATGAGAACAAGCCCTCGGGATCGATCAGGATTCGCGTCGAGACCATCGATTATTTCTTGCGGCGCTACCGCGAGGAGGTCATCCGGAAGCGCAAGGCGGCTGACGAGATTGAGGCGCGGTTAGCGGCGCTGGAGACGGAACTGCGAGGCCAAATCGCATCTGAAGCTCTCCAGCCCGTGCGATTCGAACACGAGGCACAGAGTATGGCGGCTGACTAACCTGGAGAGAATCTGGTTCTGCGAGTGTCCGAAATGTCGGCCACTACCAGTCACCGCGTGTCATGGCAGAGTAAAGATTACAGTGATATGAGTGGACATCTTTATTGGTTGGCCGTTAAGCCGATAGGGTTGGTAGCGCCACTGGCGCACAGCATCGATGGCAGCTTGAGCAAAGACAGCATCACCACTTACCGTCTTTAGATTTCGCACCTCTCCAACTTCGTCAATCACAACCTGCAAGACGACCGTTCCCTGCAACCGCGCAGACCGCGCCTGTGGCGGGTAGATCGGCTGCACTTGGCGCACCAGGGTGCCACCAGAGACACCCTGTGACGCCATAAGGGGAAGGTTCGCGTGTACCGAAAGTGCGTTGTCTACTACATCTGCATCCTTGCCGAATCCGCCTGTACTGCCGATCACCGGTATCGGTGCGAGCGGCTCCGGGGCATTGGCCACGCGGTCGCGAGTTTGGTTTGACAGGGGTGGAGCAACAATAGTGTCCTTGATCTCATCCTCGCCGGACATACGCTGTACCAAAGCAACCTTAGCAATCTTTTCTGCCTCCTTCTTGGACGAATGATCCGTAGGACTCGGGAAGGCCGCTGGCCGAGATGTGACGTTTCGACCGACTGCTCTAGGCTCTGCGATATTCAACCGGCGTTGAGCTTCCATCGTCGCGGCACTCGCTGGCACCGTTTCGGTCATCGGTAGGATCTTCGTCGATAGGACAGCGGTAGTTTCCGTTCTGTGCCACAGCTTCCCACCGAGGATTGTGAGCACGCCCGCCAGCGCGACAAGCGCAATTGCTGCAGCGTAATACCGCCGTGATGCAATAGGGGCCGTCCAGTTCCTCAGCCTCTCGCCGGGAGAAGGCGAGGTGTACGGGTTCACCTCGGCCACAGGAATCTCCTGCCTAGCCTCCCTCCTCGCCTCTAAAATGCCTTCGGAGATCGTGTCCGGATTTTCTTGTGTAACGCGTCCGTTGACGGTAGTTACAAGTTCGGCAAGTCGCTGGAGGATTTCCAGATGACGATCATCGAAGGCGTGGGGCCGACTGGCAAACACTTCCAGGATACCCGCGACCGTGGTCGACTCAAAGATTGGTACGACTGCAATCGAACGCAATCCGAGTTGCCGGCAGACTTCGGGGTCTAGGCGGAGGTCTCTCTCCGAATCTTCACAGCGCAGAGCCTTGCCGGTGCGTAAACACTCGCCCGAAATACCGAAATCTGCATCCAGTCTGGCACCCAACGGAGGGCTCGTCTCACCACATCGTGCCCGACACAGGATGACGGTCCCGTGACGCAAGGCAATGGCAGCCCCGTTTGAGCCGGTGAAAGCCCGTGCGTGCTTGACGATTTGATCCAGAAAGGCATCGAGATTCTGATCGTCTGTTCCCATCTGTTCCCGCAATAGGGCCATGTCCTCCGCAAGAGAAAGGCTGACGCGCGCCGGCTCCGCCAATTGAAAGCTGCTGGCGGGAGAATGCGAGCCAGGGACAGGCACCTGCTGCTCAGGAGGTAAGGGGAACGGTATGGGTTGGTGAGCCATGGCAACTCCTTGGAATCGGTCAGAGTCCAGTCGTCCCGGCGCGAACGAAAAAGGCGGAGCAGGGTTTGATGGGTAAGTGTGTCCTATCTCGATTCTTGTGTCAATCGCTCCGGAAATTTTTCGCGGTTCTACTCGCGCGTTGCACCGTAACCGGAAAACGGATTGTGGCGCGCGGCACACGTTCAGGCGGACCTACACAACTTTACTGCATGCTAACGGCGAAGACGTGAAGACCGTGCAGGAACTGCTTCGTTGCGGCTCGGCGCCTATACGATGGATGTTTACGCCCAGTCGGTGACGCCAGCCAAGCGCAGAACTGAAGGAAAAGTGGTCACGATGCTCCGCGACGAGGGCAAGAAGGCGGGTTAAGCAGGGTGTCCCCGGCGAAAAATGGGGTTCCAGCAAGTTCTTTATTTTGTTGGCGTCCCCGACGGGATTTGAACCCGTG
>CAVPDX010000002.1:0-1915625 GCA_963702775.1 uncultured Acidobacteriaceae bacterium | reverse complement strand
TGCAATCGCTGCTGCGAGGACGATCCCTGACACCCATAAGCGGCGCACATGCATGGCACTCATCATGTCATACAACCTCGTCGCCACTAAAGCTCTTTTGCGGAGGGCGAGAACCGCTGAGGCCGGAAAGGGGGGCCGTCCGCGAGCAATTCATATGTTCGCGCTTCGTATTGGGTAGACACACTGGCGCACCACTCTCGATAAAAAGCCATGTGAATCTGCTAAACTTTCGAAATCGGCGTGGGAGGATCAATTCGTATCTTACTGCTGTTCGTACTACTTGCCGCCGTCCAACCGGGAGCGACAGACCCTCGCGTTGGCGTCTGGACGCTCGTCTCTGCGCAGTCTAGCCTGGATCCTCCGAACCGGCTGTCCATTACACACCTGCCGGGCGGAGTGCATGTCGTCATGTCAGGCGAAACCCATTTCGATTTCACAGCGAATCGGAACGGACACGATTCTCCCGCAGCCGGCAATCTCGGCTTCAATCAAATTGATCTGCACAGGATCGACAAGAGGCACGCCGAGGTGACGGAGAAGAAGGACGCGACTGTTGTAGCGACGGTTCGCGAACAGCTCTCGAAGGATGGGAAGGAGCTAACGGCCACCACTGCGTCCGCGGGCCATCCTGATCGGATGACTGTGTGGATGCGAACCGGAGGTGCGAAGGTCGCCACTGACCCGTTTGTAGGCGAGTGGACGCAGGATTTCAGCAAGACCCGTTTGCGCCAAGGGTTGGTGCTCAAAATCGAGGCGGACGGAAACGGTGGGGTCCGTTTTCTGGGCGACTTCAGCTACACCGCACGTTTTGACGGAAAGCAATACGATCTGAAGAACTCGCGCAACGATACCGTGACGCTCGAACTTGTCGATCCTCACACGGTCGATGCGATTTACCAGCGGGACGAGCAAGTCGCTCAAAAGGATAGGTGGCTGGTTTCCGCGGATGGGCAGCAGATGACCCTATCCACTACAGGCACGTTGGAATCGGGCCAACGCCTAACCGAGAAGCTCGTGTTTAAGAAGCAGTAGCGCATAACAGTCCACTTTCGCTCATTGGCGCCGCGATCCTCTCACATCTGCTCCGAGGCTTCGATCTTCGGAATCTCCTCGATACACTCAGGTTCTCCAGCATCGGCCATGCATTGCAGGCAATTCGTACCGCAATCGATACCTCTCCGATGGGTCTCGATCTTCAGGTCGCGCTCGCAGATCGGTGCCCCCGCGTTGAGCTCACGAGCCGCGACCGAAATGATCCCCTTGCGATGCATAAATTTCAGAATGCCATTGACCGTGTCTTCCAGAGACGGGTCCGGGATGCCCCACGCGGAGGCATCGCGGGCCCTTTGATAGCAAGAGCTGTCATATCGTTTGAACTCCATCGCGGAAATGTTATCGACCGAGCCCACCAGAAAATCCAGCAGCGGAAAGAGAAGATCTTCCTTCCGGCATCTCCGGATCAACTCGGGAACGAATTCGGGAAGGCTGAATTGTTCGAATTGCCGGCCCGTTGCTTTGGTAATGAGCCCGGTAATATCCATCATGTTCGAATAGTCGTCCCGAACGATATGATAAGTCTTATTCGCTGTACCCGGAGTCGTAGAGATGGCAACGATATTGTTCGCCACAATGTCGGCCGGAACAAAGCTGACCTGGTTGAGAGTATCGACGCCAATGCCGTGATTCACCATAAAGGCAACTAAGCGAACGGCGATATCGAAGTTGTTGCCTCCGCCCGTCACCGAAGGACTCACCAGAGCCGGCCGGAAAATCCGCGTGGAAAGTCCCCGGCTGCGCGCTTCGGCAACCACCTGTTCCGCTACCCATTTCGATTGACTGTACCCAAAATCGAGAAGCTCCATATTCTCGTTCAGGTCGGTTTCGTACAAGACTGATTTGACCGCCCAGCCAAACACGAAGGTAGTCGAGACATAATTGAACTCTTTGGGCCTTCCCTCGAACGCCAATCTTAAAATCTCATTGGTTCCCAGCACGTTCGCGTCACGCATCAGGTCGTAGTTGAACAGGTAGTTCACGGTTGCACCGTTATGGAACACCGTGTCGATTTCATTCGCGAGGAAATCCCACACGTCCTGCATCAGGCCAAGCTTTGGCTGCCCTAGATCGCCGGAGACGGGGGTCACGCGGGCCTCGAACATCTCCATCAGCCCCGCTCCGCAGGGTCCCATTGACTCCATTGCAGCTCTCAGTCTCTGCCTGCCCTGCTTTTCGTCTGAAGACCTGACCAGAACATAGATCTTCGCCCGTGTCTGTTCCAGCAAGCTTTTGATGAGGAATGGCCCTATGAAGCCTGTCCCGCCCGTGAGCAGCACTTGATTCAGAATCGGTGTCTCCGGCATGGGCGAAGGCACCGGAGGCTCGAAGATGAGCTTCCTGTCGTTGCTCATCATTCGTTTCTCAGCGGCGCACTGCTCTTCACGGAAAGCCGCAAGGGAATGGCGCAGATGAACCAGTGCCTCTTCGGGAGCGCGCTCCAGTTGTTCGGCTAGTCCAAACAGCTCGGCTACACTCACACGCTGAATGACACCAATATCTACCTGCCTCGCCAGGATCTCGGCGCCTTTATCTTTCAGGAGTTCCTTGAGTTCATGCATGAACACAACAAGATCCAGGGAATCCAAGCCGGCTTCGACGAGGTTGTACGATTCCTGGCCAGTCAGGTTGTATCTGGCTTTCAATTCGGCAAAAGTCGAATGCATGTCGGAAACGGACGCAGAGCTCCCGGCGTCCTTCTCCCGCGAAAAGTCGGAAAGAACGGTGAACTGACCTTGCAGCCACATCTGTTTGGTCTTATGGCGCATGATCTTCCCCGAACTCGTTCTCGGAATCGCACGAGGCGCGATGAGGCAAATCACCGCCACCTCCACGTTGAGATAATTCCGCACCGCGGCGGCAAGCTTTCGTGCTTCGGGAAGCGCTTTAGCATTTTTGACTTCGGCAACGATGGCTAGCGCAGGTTCGCTGTCTTCCTGAATCTGGAACGCGACGACACAATTGTGCCGGATCAGATTGGATGATTTCTCCACGACGTTCTCGATGTCTTGCGGGTAATAGTTTTGCCCGCGGAGAATAATCATGTCCTTGATGCGGCCGCAGACGTAGAGTTCGCCGTTGTGAACGAATCCTATGTCGCCGGTCCGAAGATAGCCGTCGTCATAGGGAGTATCGTCCACAAGCCGCGCTCGAAACTGCTTCAGAGTCAATTCAGGGTTATTCCAGTAACCCTGGCACTTGCCGCTTCCGGCGACCCAAATTTCGCCGGTCCGCCCTGGTTTAAGAGCGAAATGTCCTTCCGGATCCACGATCTTCAAGTCAAGACCCGGGAGCGAGGTTCCACAACTGACAATCTGCGTGGCGCCGCCGATTTCTGACACCTCAGTCGTCATGCGGGCCTTCCCCAGCGCCAGGGCACGCTTGTTGACAGAAACGATGTTGCGACCGCCCAGTGAGACCGCCAACGTATTCTCGGCCAGCCCGTAGGCGACATGGAAACTTTCAGACTTGAGCCCATAGGGCTGAAACGCTTCTAGAAAACGGGTGTAGGTGTCCGGCTTTACCGGTTCCGCGGCGCACATCAATACCCGAAGCGAACTCAGATCACAAGCCTCCAGGCTTTCCTTGGAAAGTCTCCCGGCGCGCAGGCAATAGTCGTAGGCGAAGTTGGGGGCAGCAGCCGCCGTGGCCTGATATCTCGTTATCGCATTGAACCAGAGGATTGGGCGCTGAATGAAGTCCATGGGAGCGAACCCGTACGTCGTGCCTCCTTTCAGTGCTGGATATAGGTAGCACCCGATCAGTCCCATATCGTGATACTGCGGAAGCCATGAAACGACGACCGGCGCTGGATGGTCGATCACCAGCGGACAGGTTGTCAGGATATTTTCGTGCGTAACGATCACACCCTTGGGCTCCATCGTCGAACCCGACGTGTACTGGAGAAACAAGATTTTCGAAGGATCGACAGGTGATCGGTCCGAAATCGTGTCCACGAAATCTTCCGTGGCGATCCAGGGAAGACCGGAAATGTAATCTATGTCGACGCCCGACGCAGAGACTCCACGTCTGGCGAGATTCGTCTTCAACGATGCGTGGTAGTCTCCGCTGGTTAATATCCCCGCCGCATGGCAATCCTTTGCGATGTGGACCGTCTTATATAGGGCGCTCTGGAAACCACGCGAACTGGGTGGATAGACCGGCACGGGGATCAATCCGGCCCGCACACAAGCAAAAAATGCGCAGATCATTTCGAGCCCCGGCGGGTAGGCCAGCAAAAGCCGATCGCCCGCCGCAAAACGACACTCAGTCCGCAAATGTCCGGCGATCGCCTGCGTTCGATGGAGAAACGACGCGTAGGTGTAGCTTTCGATCGGATCGCCGTTTACATCAAGGTACGCATAAAGCAGTTTGGCAGGGTGCTCCTCTGTGAGCCTATCCAGGTGGTCCAGAATTGACGCCGTCATCGATCAGCGATCCTCCAAGGTCGAATAGAACGCGAGTCAGTACACGAACCATACCTCGCCAACCAGCGAGGTGAAACACGATTGAGTTTCAAAGTGCAGATCGTAGTGCAGACCTTAAATGTGGGACTGTGAGAATGTACGCGTAATTCCTTTCTCACCACAAGCGTCCTTCGATTGGCTGGGGCACGGACGTTCTCCTTTTTGCCGCATAGGACGCGAAGCAGATTTGTGGAACTCCTAACCACATGCAGGAGGCGCCGTTCCCTAAGTTTCATTGGTTGCTATATATTAGCAAAGCTTTGCACAATCCCCTGCGTTATCCGCTTCCTGGGATCAGGCACCTGGATCCGTGCATCGTCCGTTCTGAATTCTCTTGCCTGCCCTTAATCGCTCGCACTAAAATATTGCATCAAGCCAGTCGACGGCTCGGCAGCGATTTCGCTGCGGGTCAGGGTTCTGTGTGCGCCCTAGAGAGCGCACCGGGTCCGCATTACCATGATCGCGGAGGCGCCGTGACGTTCCAACCCGAAGCGATGATTGCCGATCAGCCGGACATCGCGGACCTTGTACCATCGGAAACTTCACCTTGGCCGATTATAGAATCGGCCGGTGCGTCTCCATTCCCGAAAGTCTTGCGGAGCCGCCTGGATAAGTTTTTTGCCGATCAGGGCATCTCTCCCAAAGCGGACCGCACCATGTGGGTCAAGATCGCCATGGGTCTGGCTCTCCTCGTGGGCAGCTGGATTGCTCTGTATACGCTCAGGCCCGGTTCATGGAAGTTTGTTGCCCTCTACCTTTTAGGCGGGCTCGCGCAGACATTCCTTTTGCTGAACATCGCCCATGACAGCAATCACAACGCCATCTCGTCTCGGTCGCACGTCAACAAAACCCTGAACTATGTCTTTGATATGTGCGGAATCAGTTCGTACATGTGGCGCATCCTCCATCATCGGGGCCATCACTCCTGCATCAATCTCCACGGTGAAGATGACGCGCTTTCAGGACGCGGCATCTTTCGCTTTACGCCTTATGAACCCCGGGCGCCATGGCACCGGTTCCAGCACATCTATGCGCTCTTCGTTTACGCGATGTTCTCTCTCGACTATGTGTTCTTCAGGGACTTCCAGTGCTTTTTCTTTCCGACCCATGAATATCTGAGACGCACGAAACATTCTCTGCGAGAATACGTGATTCTCTTTGCCGGCAAGGGCTTCTACCTCACGTACATGCTTGTCTTGCCGGTGATGGTGCTGGGAAAATCGCCTCTGCTGGTTGCCGGGGCGTTCCTCCTGGTCAATTTGATCGTCGGTTTAACCGTAACGCTCGTATTCCAGTCGACGCACACCGTCGACAGCACTTACTTTCCCTCGGATCGTGGCGAGTTTGAAAATGGCGTGTATCACATCCTCGCGACAACGGCCGATTATGCAACCGAAACCCCGCTTGTCGGTTGGCTCGTGGGCGGGCTGAACCATCACGTCGTTCACCACCTGTGCCCTTTCGTGTGCCATACCCACTATGCTCCACTGACCAGAATCGTGAAGGAGACTGCCGATGAGTTTGGGGTTTCCTATCGGCAGAACCCCACCATGACCGGGGCAATCCGGCATCATCTGATACTCTTGAAGCAACTGGGGAACGAGAATTGATTCCGAGCGTTTTATCTTTTGCGCATGGCCCAACCACCACTTCCTGCAACTGACATGATATCTCCTCCGGTTCGAGGCAAGTATCAGGACGACTGGATATGAGCTCATCGATGCCTATCCCCGTTGTTTCCCGATTTCGCTGCTTTGCGGATTCTCGCGCAATGGCCCGCAATCCGGTGCAGGTCTTGTCCCGCTACAACGCAATCTTCGGCGACACATTCTGGATCCGTTTGGGTGGTCTCAAGGAGGCGATGGTTACCATCGATCCCGCTGTAATTCAGCACGTGTTGAAGACCAATGCGGAGAACTACCAAAAATCCGAAATTCAAGTAAAGCGTATGGGCCACTTCCTGGGTAAAGGCCTGCTCACGACCCACGGAGAAGCCTGGCGCACGCAGCGGCGTCTCATCCAGACGGGCTTCGATCGAAAGCAACTCGATGCCTTGTCCTCAATCATGCAGGACTCTCTTGCCGACTCGCTGCGCGATTTCGACAGACAGATCCGCCTCGGCCCCGTGGATATTTACCCCCGCCTCATGAAAATCACCTTCGCGATGGTCGCTCGATCGTTATTTGGCGCTCGGTTGAAGGATGAAGACATCGATCTTGTCAGCCATACCATCTGCACCGTCCAGGAATTCATCGTCCGGCAAACCCTTCAGCCCTATCTGAATCCCTGGTTCGCCGTCTCGGGCGAACTGCGCAGACACGAAGACATGCGAACCCGCGCCGACGCCGTTCTGCTCGAATACATAAAGAAGCGCCGCAACGAACCACCCGGCCACGATCTGCTGCAGACTTTGATGGATGCGCGTTACAGCGATGGCCAAGGCATGAGCGATGAGCTCATCCTGAGCGAGAGCATGCAACTTCTGGTTGCCGGACATGAAACATCGTCGAATGCACTATCGTGGCTTCTTTATCTTTTGAGCTCGCATCCGAATTGTCTCGAAAGGGTACGGCAGGAGTTTGACTCCGTGCTCGGCCAGGCGGCCCTGAGCCACAGCGACGTTCCCAAGTTCGAATTTGTGACTCAGGTCATTCAAGAGGCGCTCCGCCTCTACCCGCCGTTTTGGATGGTCGACCGCATGGCTGTCGCAGACGACCGTGTAGGCGACGTCGCCATACCGCGCGGATCGATGGTCATTGTCTATGTGTACGGTGCGCACCATGCTCCACGCTACTGGCAGAATCCTGAGAGCTTCGATACAGACCGTTTCACCAAAGAAAACGAGAAGCTGCGCACACCATTCACCTTCCTTCCCTTTGGGGCCGGACCGCGAGGCTGTATCGGCGGAAATTACGCGATGCTGCAGATCCTGATGATTTTGAGCGATCTGCTCCGAAAATACGATTTTCAGTTGGCTCCGGGCCAAATGATCGAAGCTCGCCCGATGGTTATCCTGCGGCCGAAGCACGGGATCCGCATGACATTCACCAATATCGTCGCTCCCGCCCCGTGCGTCGCATAATCTGGATCAACGTAGAGGCTCTGGAGGCGGTTTTCGTGGATTGTGCGTGCGAAATCTAACGACTCGGGAATAGTCTTCCAGTCGCGCAGGTGCTCGTGGCGGGGAAGCCAGATGGTCCAAAAGAGCTTACGCTCGTGATCGTCAATCCATTTGATGGGGCCAAGTTGCTCGCCTTCCTCTGCCGGCCGAGGATTGATCGCGCTCATGAACACCATTGACGACTTGCCAATCTCTTCCGGCGCCAGCGCTCCAAGATGAACAAACGGCTGAGGAGTTTGCGTGGGGTCGATTTGTTTTTCTTGATTATCGGTGGTTTTGATAGCTCGTGCTGGTGCCCAAATACCTGAAACGTGCCCCAAACCCGAGGCGCATCCGGCGACGGATATCTCGGCGGCGACCGACCCTCAGCGATCACCCAAAACCGGCCAATGAGTATCACCTGAAAACCGGCCAACGAGAATAGGGTCCGGGACATTGACGCCCGCAGAGGCTTGTAGCCTCCGAGGGCATGGCCAATGTCTTGAACGAAGAGAAGAAACAGCAAGTTTTAGCTCTGGGACGGCTGGGGTGGCCGCTGCGGAAGATCCAGCAGGCTACGCGCATCCGTCGCGAAACCGCCAGCCAGTACCTGAAAGCGGCTCGGATTGCCGTGCGTCCGCCCGGAGGTTGGGGACGGCGTGCGCCAAAACCGGCCAACGAGGTGATCACCGACTTTGGCGCGGAAAAACCGGCCATTGCGGGGATCACCGACCCCAACGGCAACCCCAAAACCAACCCCGAAAACCCTTCCACGAAGGGAAAAGCAAAACCAACTTCAAAACCGGCCAACGGGGTGATTACCGACCCCGAGGTGATCACCGACCTCAACCCATTCCAACGAGACGAAGTGAGCGCTTGTCCCTCGGCGTCAGTTGCTTCTCCACAGCGCAGTCCCAGCGCCAGCGCTTGCGATCCATACCGAGAAGCCATTGAACTGGGACTCAGCCGAGGCCGCAACGCGGTAGCGATCTACCAGGACTTGGTCGATGAATACAGCTTCGCCAGCAGCTACCAGAGCGTGCAGCGCTTCGTGCGCAAGCTGCGCGGCGCGCAAACTCCCGAAGCTCGCGTGGTGATCGTCACCGCTCCTGGCCAGGAGGCACAAGTCGATTACGGCAGCGGGCCCATGGTGCGCGATCGCGAGACTCGCAAGTATCGGCGTACACGGTTGTTCGTCCTGACGCTCGGCTGCAGCCGGAAAGCAGTTCGTCTGCTGACGTTCCATTCCAGCT
This sequence comes from uncultured Acidobacteriaceae bacterium, assembly GCA_963702775.1. Taxonomy (GTDB): domain Bacteria; phylum Acidobacteriota; class Terriglobia; order Terriglobales; family Acidobacteriaceae; genus Sulfotelmatobacter. The sequence goes on along the minus strand of CAVPDX010000002.1, from coordinate 1,906,752 downwards.
CTCGCATCTGGGCGGAACTGCACGAGCGTGCCTTTCGCCGGCTGGGCGGAGCCACGCGCATCGTGGTGCTCGATTTTGTTCCCAGGAACAAAATCGAGGTTATGTGCCCGGTCCCGTTATGTGGCCGAGGAGGGCGGGGACCGCACCGTTTTAGGGGGGAGGGCGTGGGTAACGGAACATAATCCTCACAGTGACTCAAGCCATTTCACGAGATCTGGGTCTTTGCGCCATCCGCTGACTGGGCGGCATTCCGGGGAGAGATCAACGGGCGGCAGGCATGCGGTCAAGGCGGCCTGCTTGGTTCGTAGCGTGATCTCAGCGTAACGGTTGGTAGTATCGAGGCTGACGTGGCCAAGCCATCCCCGGATGACATTGACCTCGACGCCCGCTTCCAGCAGGTGGACAGCCGTGCTATGGCGAAAGGCGTGCGGGAACACGCCGCGGTGATTTTCTCCCGAAGCGCTGCACTTCAGCGTAGCCGTGTGTCGCTTCACGATCTTGTAGATTCCGAAACGTGTGAGCGGCTCTCGCTGCTGGGAAACGAACACTGGAGTGTTCTTCCCCGTCTGAGTGCGAACCATCAGTTGTTTCAGCAGCTCCGCCGTCTCCGGCCAGATGGGACAACTGCGCCACTTATCACCCTTTCCGTGAAGCCGGACTCGATAAGGTTCATGGAGGTCGAGATCCGCAGCGCAAACATCCGAGGCTTCCTGCACACGCGCGCCGGTGTTGTAGAGAAACATAAGGAGCGTGCGATCCCGCAATGCCAAGTTGCCTTCTCTTGGCAGTGCCCGAAATAGGGCATCGATTTCATCGCGCTCCAAGTAGACGGTTTTCGCAGCTTGGGTTCGCTTGGTGGGAATGGCTTCCACCCTTTGCGCTTCGGCCAGCATCTCCGGGTGATGAACGGCAAGATATCGGTAGAAAGTGCGCAAGGCGGCAAGCCGCTGATTTCGCGTACGCACCTGATTCCCTCGGGTATCTTCAATCATGCGTAGAAAATCCAGCACCCGCTCAAAGGCAAGGTCGCTCAGCACCAAACGTGTAATGGGTCGGCGACAGAGGCCCGCAACATGGATCAGAAACAGCTTAAGCGTGTCGCGATAGCTCCTGATGGAACCCGGACGAAGCCCTTTCTGGACCTTGAGGTGGTCTTCGAAAAAGGCGAACACTACCTGACCGACGCTGCTGCTCATCGATCGCCTCCAGTCGGGGCAAAAGCACGGAAACGACGATCAGCCTCCCGCAACAACTCGTCGGTGATCGTTAAATAGACCGCAGTCGAGTTCGGATCGACGTGGCCGAGGAAAGTGGATAAATATATGAGACGACGTTGGGGATCGATACCCTCACGGTACCAGCGCAACAAAGTACCCACGGCGAACGAGTGCCGCAGGTCATGCACTCTGGGCGGCGATACGCCCGGTGCGATGTGCAGCTTCAATCTCGGCACAAGGGCATGAAACGTCTGGCTGATGGTTCCCTCGTGGATGCACCCACGTTTCGTGAAAGAGAACAGCGGTCGTTCAGGTTCCCGCGTGCCACCGTGACGTTCTTCCAGGTAGTGCAGGAGACGCTGCGCCAGCTTGGGCCCGAGTGGGACGATGCGACTTTTGCTAAACTTCGTCTCGCGGATAAATAGCGTATCGCGATGGAGATCAACGTCTCCCAGCTTCAGACGGGCCACCTCGCCGACTCGCAACCCAAGCCCGTAAAGCAGTGCGAACACCGTCTCGTAAACGATGGCTCGATGCGATCCCCGCGATCTGTCAGGAAGACTTCGCGCCATGTCAAGAAGGCGCTTCGCATCTTCGAGATCAAACAGATAGGGCACACGCTGGGCCGTTTGCCGTCGAGGTCTTGTACGTACGGGATTATGCTCCGTCAGACGCTGAACGACCGTCCACTGGAAAAAGCGCCGGAGCACGCCCAGGAGATGGTTGTAGCTGCGCGGTCTGGTACGCGACCGTGATCGGAGGAAGTCATCGATCAAAGCCCCATCGATGGCCTTCCAATCAGGCACAGCGTGGTCGCCCAAATAGCGGTCAAAGAGTCGTAAAGCGGCCGTTTCAGTTACGTACTTGCGATTCAGCGCTTGCTTGTAGCGAACGAAGCCGGCGATAGGTCCGGCCAAGACACTGTGAAAGTCCTTCATAGCGCCTCCCCGTTGCCCATCGCAACTTCACGCAGCGAGGCCAAGGCAACCTTGGTGTAAATCTCCGTGGACTGTGGGGAACGATGTCCCACATAGTCGCCGATGGTCTTGAGTGGAAACTCGGCGTCGATCAAGCGCTGCACACATGTGTGACGAAGAGTGTGTGCTCCTGGCCGGCGAACTTTTATGCCCGCTTTCTGGAGATACAGTGCAACGCTGGCCGAGACTGCACCGTTGCTGATCGGAGCGCGCGGTGCCAGCGTGCGAAAGAAGAGATGCCGATCGGAGGTTTCGGGCCGGCCCTTCTGGAGATATTCGATCAACGACTCGGCGACGACGCTGGCCAGTGGGTAGGCCGTCCAGTGTCCTGCCTTCCGTTCCGGGACTTGCAGACGCTCACGCTTCCAGTCGATGTCATCGAGGGTGAGTCTGGCAACCTCATGCGCCCGCAGACCGTATGTCACTAGAAGAAGAAGGATGGCATAGTCCCGCCGCCCGCGGACAGTTCGCCGATCAACAACGGCCAACATGCGGCGCACCTCGTCCCAGGTGATAGACCGTGGCACATCAGCCAAGCGGTATACCTGCGGCATTTCGACGGCCTCACTCAGATCTTCGGCGATCACCTGCTCCCGGTGACAAAAGCGCAAAAACACTCGAAGGATTCCGCAGAGGTCCCGTCTAACGGTGCGCGCCAGCTTCGGCGCAGCGTCGACCACGAAGGAAGCCAGCAGCGCCGGAGAAAGCTCCGTCAGCGATGTGATGCCCAATCGTTTTAGGTAATTTCCAAATCCGTGGAGGCGGTGGACATAGTGGTAGATCGTGGTTTCACGCAGTCCTCGTTCTTCCCGGAGATATCCAAGAAAACCCGGTACCTGGTCCTCGAAGGGAAATGATTTGCGCTTGCGGTCTGCGGTGACGCGACCCTCAAGCGCCAACCGCAGCATCTGCCGTACCGGATTACGTGCCTCTTCTGCAATCTTGCGGCGAGCCTCTCTCGTCCTGGAGTTCGGTTCGTGGGCAGCCAGCCAATGCGACGCGAATGCCTCGATCTGAGAGGCCGCTGATCTCAGATCGGTAGAACCATGCTGCCTGGCAAACTCTGCAAACCGGCACAGCATGGGCACTCGGTGATAGACGTTCCGGATGGCGTAACCTTGCAAATCCATCCATTCGACGTAACGCTCGATCTGCGGAGCTAACCAACTGCCACGGATGCGATCGACCGTTGACGGTTTTACGAAGTAGCGTTCGAGCATGACAACCTCCGTTCGGAAATCCCGAACGGAAGTCCATGATGCGCCGAAGCCAGCCTGTTATGTTCCCCCGATCGCCAGACGGCCCGGGACTGGTGCGGTCCCCGCCCTCCTCGGCCACATAACGGGACCGGGCACATAACCTCGACAATCTGCGCGAAGGCGTGCTCGTCCCCGACGTTTACGATCCCACGCTCAATCCCCTCTATCGCGATGTGCTCGCGCATTATGGCGCGGTCGCCATGCCGTGTCGCATCCAGGATCCAGATCGCAAGGGCAAAGTCGAAGCCGGCGTCGGCCATGCGCAGAAAACGCCACTCAAGGGTCTGCGCTTCGAGAGTCTGGAAGAAGCCCAAGCCTATCTCGATCGCTGGGAAGAGCGCTGGGCCGACACGCGCATTCACGGCACCACTAAACGCCAAGTCGCGGCCATGTTTGCCGAAGAGAAACCGTTCCTGCTTCCGCTGCCACTCGAACCCTTCCGCTATTACCAGTACGGCGAACGCATCGTGCATCTGGACGGCTGCGTCGAAGTCGAAGCCGCCTACTACGGCGCGCCGCCGGGCTGGATCGGGCGCGTGGTTCGCGTGCAATGGGACGACATTTTCGTTCGCCTGCTCGATCCCAAGACTGGCCAACTGCTGCGCGAGCACGTGCGCCAGAAACGCGGCTGGTATCGCATCAAGCCTGAAGATCACTCCAAACGAACTCCGCTCCGCACTTCCCAACTCCTGTGGCGGGCGGGCCGCGCCGGCACGCACATCGGCGCGCTCTGTGAGGTTATCCATCGCCAACAAGGAGAACTCGGCGTGCGCCGCATCCTCGGCGTTCTCTCCTTGGCCAAGAAGTACGGTGCCGCCGCAGTCGATGAAGCCTGCGCCGCCGCGCTCGAAATGGGCGTCCAGGAATACCGCTTCGTCCGCCGCTATCTCGAACGTGCCCCACAATTCACCCTGCGGCAGGTCGATCCGCTCATTCGCGAGCTGATCCACTACCGCGATCTCATCAACCACCGAACCAAGGAGCTGGAAGAATGAATCTCATCGAACTCGATCGTGCCCTCAAACAACTTCGCCTGGGTGGCATGGCCGCCACGCTGGAGACTCGTCTGCGTCAGGCGCAAAGCGAACCGCTCGCCCCCATTGACCTGATCTCCTGCCTGGTCTCCGACGAACTGGCCCGCCGTGGCGAGCGCTTGCTGGAGCGGCGGAAAAAGCAAGCCCAGTTCCGCGACGCCCAAAAGTCCCTCGACAACTTCGACTTCAATTTCAACAAGAAAATGAATCGCAGCCTGGTCTTCGACCTCGCCGCCGGCGCCTTCATCGGCCGCCACGAAGACGTCTTGTTCTTAGGCCCACCCGGCACGGGAAAAAGTCACTTGGCACAAGCTATCGGCCAAGCCGCGATCCAGCAGGGCTACCGCGTGCTCTACCGCGAAACCCACACCCTGCTCGATGAACTGGCCGACGCCACGCTCGACGGCACGCGCAAAGAGCACATGGAGTTCCTGGTGACCGTGCCTTTGCTGATCATCGACGACCTGGGCATGCGCAAGTTACCGCTCACCGCCGCCGAGGAACTGCTGGAAATCATCATGCGCCGCTACGAGCGGGCCAGCACCATGCTGACCTCGAACCGTCCGGTGGAAGACTGGGGCAAACTGCTGGGCGACGCGGCTGCGGTCAGCGCCATGCTCGACCGCCTGCTGCACCACGGACACGTGCTCAAGTGCGGCCCCCGGAGCTGGCGCACGAAAACCGACTTGCCTCCACAGGAGGCGGCAGGGTAGAACAAACTGGTCCCGGAACGGCTACTTCCGTTGGCCGGTTTTGAAGTGATAATCGTTGGCCGCTTTTGAAGTGATCACTGAGGACCGACATCAAAGTGCCCGCTACGATGCATCGCGCACTTTGGCCCGCGAATCGAACCGTATATCAGCGTGTGTTAAGCGAGACGAAGTGGGTTCGATTCCCACATCCCGCACCAAGAGTTACTTAACAAAAAGGCGGCATAGCATAACGGATCAATGCTCCGAGCTTCTACCTCGGACGATGAGAGTTCAAATCTCTCTGCCGCTTCCAATGTGGGGATGTGGTCCAACGGATGAGGGCGCAAGGCTACGAACCTTGAGATCAGAGTTCAATTCTCTGCATCCCCTCCACATTGACTAGGCTCGCGTGGTCTAAGGCGTGATGGCGCTTCGGTCCTAACGAAGAGATCCGGGTTGGATTCCCGGCGCGAGTTCCAGATGGGTGGGTAGTGTAACCGAACAACACGGCAGCGTCCGAAGCTGCAAATCCGGGTTTGACTCCCGGCCCGCCCCCCAGTTGCCAGAATACGGACATGACCTGCAAGGCGATTTGATTGTTACTATTGAACATTGAACCTTACCGGCAAGACTGCTGCATTAGCCTCCGGATTGTAATAGTCATAAAGAACCGACGGTGCGCTCATTGCGCTCATGCCAAAGCGAGGGCGGAAGATAAACTGGAACTTGCTTCCTCCCGCGCTCGGCCAGAGATAAAAGACAACTCTGTCTGGCTGGACTTCGTACCCGTCAACGCCAGTCTGTTTGGCTTCTTCCAGGGATTCGCGGTCGACTTCCACGCCCGGCGGCAATCCGATTTCCGCTATCATCATGCCGTAACCAGCGAATACGACCCGCTCTGCTTCCACTCGACAAGCTAACGCCTCGCCAACTCTTGCCTCGTGGCGATCAAAATCCACTTTCAGTTTCAGCGCTCTTGTGTCCCCTGACTTGAAGTTCTCCGTCTGAGTTGCTTCTGCTTGCGGCCAGGGTATGTAATAACTCGTAATCACGTTCGTCTGCATGGCACTGTTGTCGCCCGCTCGCTGGATAGCAACTCTGTTGCTTCCCGCCTTCAATTCTTTACCGAAATCAATCACTCTCGGTCCTACAACCTCGGTCGCCTTAAGCAGTTTGATGTCCGCTAGTTTCGTGCCATTCACTAGGACGGATGCGGTCTCGTCGCCAGTCCCGTTTTTCCCAACAGGCATGGCGGCAATCATGGCCTCGATAACATTCTGGGTAGCTTGCGTGGAATACCAGCAAGCGTAGCGGTCCTTGTGCGTCAGCAGATATTGAAGACCGCGGTTTACCTGTTCTGCGAGCGCCGGATCATTTCCGAGCGATTCCAGTTTCGCAAGAGCCTCAACAGCAAGAGCCGTGGTCTCAAGCCGTCCGGCAGTGCCCCATCCGTAGAAAGGTGTGGTGTTTGCTTCCAGGTTCCAGTAGGTGGTAGTTCCTTCATTGTGGGCCAGTCGAGCCAGCAATTCGCGAGCATTCGCAATGTGCTCCTGCCGCTTCGCGCCAATCGCAGCGATAGCGTAGTTTCCAAGCAGATACGGATCTTGCCATTCGCTAATCCGATCATCGAGATAAGAAACGGCCCTTGCGACTGATGTATCGACCGTATCTCGTTCTTTTGCATCGGGCGATCTACCGGAAGTCGCCAGGGCACGTGTCACATACGCCGTCTTCATTGGATCGTCTATCGGGGCTCTTGTGGACCAGTCATATCGAGTCCAGGCTCCTGACGGCATTTGCTGCGAGACCAGGTAAGATCGCGCTTTCGACATGATTTGAGGATCGACTTCAACGAATTCGCGCGCTCCGTCCAGGAATCTCAGCACATATGCGGTCAACGCCACGTCTTGTGAAGTGTTGCCCCAGTAGGAAAAGCCGCCGTTGGCTTGCTGCAAAGAGGGCAACAACGCGTAGGCGTCCTGCACGGATTTGAGCGCTCCCGCATACATTTGGGCGCGAGAATCTTTGGCGGCAGCATCGACACCTGCCCTCTTCAGCAATTGCAAAGCCTGGAGACTTACATACCCGATCGATGTAATCTGTTCGGCGCAGCCGGCGGGCCTCTTGGCGATGCCATTCATGGCGTCGAGAACGTGCGCAATGAGATTCGGGTACACGATCCGGAAAAGGGCCACCGTGTTGACCTGATGACTGGGGTGAACCGGCAAGCTGGCCAGCAGATCGGAGAGCAGCATTCTTCCGTTCCAACTCACACACCGGAACCGGAAAAGACTCCCCATGTCGGCGTGGAACATGACCTCGGTGGCCCCAGTCTTGGTCTCGGGCTTTGAGGTCTCGCGGAGAGCCACACCTGCACATTCCCCACATGGCGGAGAAATGGGCCGGGGGGAAAGGCTTGTGTCAAGGCCGCGTGTTTTGCGCCGCGAAGCGGTCGTGAGCCTTGACACGAGCCGCACCCCGGCTATGCTTAGCGCCGTGGGGAGACGACATTTTTCCGAGTTACTTCCAGGAACTCACTCTCTCCGCACGTTTCTGAAAAGCTCCGGAGAGTGAGTGATTGCGAGCACGGAGCAGCAACTTGCGGCCTTCAGGAGTGCGCGTGTATACAAGTTCAACCGGTCCCACGAGGCGTTTCCAGCGTTGTGTGAATTTCTCAGCAACTTCCTTCTTCCGCGCCAATGCATCTGGAACCGCGAAATAGTCCTCTCGGAAAACCCTCCAAATCTTGCGTCGTGCGAGCAAGTATCGTGGGTTGTCAATTGGGCTCAGTATCTCTCGTAAAGCACGAAGAAATGTTGCCTGTTCCTTGCCTGCGCCGCCCCCTATCCAGCAGAAGACGGTCCCGTCGCCATTCCTATCGGCATAGACTCGAAACACGCCGGCGTGCTGGTCAATGGAGCCCTCGTACTCCAGGGCTTCGAGAACCGCACGCCCGATCTGCTTGATGCTTCGCTCGGGAGTGCCGTGACGAATGAAGCGCCACAACGCAATCAGGCTCCAAGGCAAACTCACAATTGCAGCAATTCCCAGCAACAATGCGGCGAAGGTCCAAAAGTCCTGAGTGGTCCGAACTCGACCTAGCATCCGTCCGAAATATTCGAGGATCGCGACGATAATATAAGCAGCTTGGATCAGAAGCGCCGCAATTGTGTTTGTGAGAACGAACCCGCGAGGCAGCGACTCGTCCGGTGCCTTCAGGCCGTCCGTCATCTGCTTGATGGAACCTGCACTCAGCGCATCCTGCCACTGCTGGCGAAGGCCTGTGCGGTCGAGAGCACGCTTGCAAGTCTGGGTATTGATCTGTGCGATCTGATCGCGGCTGAATGGCGGATGTCCGAATCCCAATCGCTCGGTTCCGTTCTCGATCACTGGCGCGGCCGAATTCACACCGGCGAATGCGGAGCAGCGCCGAACCAGAAGTTCATAGTCGTCACCTGGACCAAATAGACCCGGCTCGACACAAACGAGATGCCAGATATTGGCTGTTTTCTGTGGCTGAGCTGAGTCCACTCGGATCGAGCGCCCCCTCATCTGGTTCGAGAGAACAAAGGAGCCGACAAAGCTGGCAAGTACCAGCGTGTTGATGCATGGCGCGTCCCAGCCTTCCCCCAGCAAGGATTTCGTTCCGACTAGCACGGTTATCCCGCCCTGCAGGAAAACCGATGTGATCAAGCGAACTGAGCCGCGATAGTATTGTCCGCGTATTTCGACGCTCGAATAACTCGGATCGTGGCTTAGCGGAGAGATCGAGAGGTCTCGCGGTTCAATTCCCAATGCTGTCGCAGCCTGCCTAAGGAGTGGCTCCGCGCTGCTGGGAATGATCACCAGCGACCCGCTTAAGACACCCAGCCGAATATCCGACAAGGCGGCGCGGCGCAGATATTCAAATATCGGAACGATGCCGATGTCTTCGCAGACTGCAAGCTCGTCCTTGGATTTCGGCATCTCTGCCTTGCGAATAAAGTCAGTGAGAATGACGCACCGCAATTCGGCGCACTGACTGCCCGATTCAAGCCGCACGATCTCCTCAATAGATTTCAATTTGGTGATCGATGTGGTTAGCAGCTTTAGATGGTCTGACGGATCGCGGAGCTTTACTCTTCGCCGTTCAATTGCGCCGATCTCCAGCAGCTCACGCCGGAGCAACTTGAGAATTTGTTCGCTCGGCTGGAAACGCTCGACGTCGGAGTACAAGCAATGCGAGAGCAGCACCTCCAGCCATTCGAGTTCTAGCGTAGGAACTTGTTTGTGAGACAAGCCCAGCGTTTTCAATACAGCGTGTGGGATTTCCCGTCCAGCGGCGTGCAGAAAGATGACCATGCTGGAGAGATATTCAGGGTCTTCAAGAATCTCTTCCGTGTGTTCGTCGGGCGTCGCAATCCACGGGTGGGTAAGGATCGCATCTTTGAATGCCTCGTTTGACCGGAGCCGCTCAACAAACGAGTCCACGGCAGTGCGGAAACCCGAGATCACTTTCTGTTCTTTCTCGGTAGGCGTACTGAAGTAGACGTAATCCTGGTGCGGACAGAGGTCACCTGCGAGCACCAATTCAGGGACCGAAACCTCCGCATCGACCGGTCCGCAAAGCTCTTCGTATCGCTGCCATTCGAACGGAGAAACATCGTAAGGCGGGGTTGCGGTCAACGCAACTATCGTTGGGTTGTCGAGTTGCCCTGCTACGGAAGTCAGAGTTTTCCACCACTCGGAGCGGAGATGATGTGCCTCATCGAGAACAAGAGTGCCGAACTTTGCTTGGGCAAATGCCTCTGGAAGCGGGACGTGCTCTTGAACGAAATGGTTGGCATCGGTGCCGTTGTTCAGCGGCTCGAACAGGTGTTTGTTAGAGTCACCGTTCTCCTCGGCTTCAATAGGCTGCGCTTGCTCCTCCGGTTCGCCCGAGCAGAGCGCGTGCAATGCCTGATAGGTCGCAACTGTCAGAAACGCAGGACTCCTCAGTTCCGTAGAAACCCACGCGGGTCTGCCGCTGCCCGGAGGCAGGAAAAGATCGACAAGACGATCAACCCACTGGTCGCGGATAGTGATCGTCGGTGCCAGCACCAAGGTGGGCTGATTCACCCGCTTTATCACTTCGAGACCCAGAACTGTCTTGCCCGATCCCGGCGCTGCTACCAAATGCAACCGTCGGTTTTGCAAGTAGCCGTCAAGGTGACTCAATAAACGTGATTGATAGGCGCGCCAGGTTTTTCGGAACGTCATTACGTCCGGGAGACTTTCCCTTTGCGTGTTAGGCGATGCCAAAGGCATGAACTGCTGAATTATATGGTTGCAGGCGGCTCGGAGCTACTGCCGGGTCTGGTCCTACGCTCCCAAGAGATCGTTCGACCGCGTTCGAAAATATTTTCGATACCTTTTCCCTGCTAGATGTTCCTTACATACATAGAGGGGAAAATATCGCGGTGGATCAATGGAACCGCGTCGCTATGGATGCGGGCGACTGAGTGCGGCCATTGCTCTGTTCCCGTAGATTCCCTAAACGCACCTAAAAGCACTTGTAGGCGCTTTAGGCACTTTAAGCACTTCTTGAGAAGTTTGTTCGAAGTCAAAAAAAGAAAAAAGATTCTTTGAAGGGAAGCAACAAATGCGTCTTGTACGGTTTCTATACGAATAATGTTCTCGTCCGCCCATGACGCGAAGACTAACGCCAGCCGAGTAGTGAATGGGCTCGAAATCTGTCGGACGAAGTCGAACGCCAAAGCCGACCTTCAGACGACGCGGTGATTTCAGCCCGGTCTCGACTCTCGCTGCAGGAGATTTTATGAGCGAGATGCACGAAGTAACGCCAGTCAGCCAGCCGTTCCCTCATTTCGAGAGGTTAGTCGATTCGCGCGAGGCGGCAGCCTTGCTGCAGATCCACCCGAAAACACTTCAACGACTCGCCCGTAAGGGGGAGATACGCGCCATGCGGATCGGAAAATTGTGGCGCTTTCGCACATCCGATCTCGACGCGTGGGTGCATTTGAGGTTAAAGTTAGCCAGCTATCCGTACCGTCCCTAACCACGGAGGATCGTGATGAGACGGACGAGATTTCAACAAGGCAGCCTTCAGATCGTGAAGCGTGCCCGCGGCCGGAACGCTTGGGAGTATCGGTGGTACGAACTCCAGGCAGATGGCACTCGGAAGCGACGCTGTCTGATTGTTGGTTCGGTCGAACAGTATCCGAACGAGGCGTCGGCGCAGAAGGCCGTAGCCGCACTTCGGGCAGACATCAACGCTGAGAATCCGCGCACCAGCTTGACCCCGATCAGTGTTCAAACGCTTATCGAACACTACCGGGAAAAAGAGCTGGGGCCGAATTGCAGCAAAACGCGGAAGACGCAGGTCACCTACGAGGGCTATTTCCGAAAGTGGATTTTGCCTCGGTGGGGAAGCTATCACGTAACCGAGGTTAAAGCAGTCGCGGTGGAGCAGTGGCTTCGTTCGCTCAAGTATGCGAACGGAAGCAAAGCCAAAGCTCGAAACATCATGAGCGCGGTTTTCAATCACGCCGTCAGGTGGGAATGGCTTGATGTGAATCCCATACGCATGGTGCGTCAAAGTGCCAAGCGGACCAGGATGCCCATTGTGCTTTCCATCGAGCAGATTGCGGCGCTGCTTCGCATCCTGAAGGAGCCCACGCGCACGATGGTATTCCTCGCCGTGTTCACGGGCCTTCGGGTTGGGGAGTTGTTAGGCCTCAAGTGGAAGGATATCGATTTTCAGAAGATGGAAGTCCATGTCATCCGCTCGATCGTCATGCAACACGTGGGCGACTGTAAGACCGAAGCCTCTCGCAAACCGGTTCCGCTCGACTTGCGATTGTCTAAGGTCTTGTGGAACTGGCGACTGCAAAGTCCATACCCAACCGACTGAGGACTGGGTATTCGCCAGTCCGCACAGCGGAGGAAAACTGCCGTACTGGCCGGGTTCGCTCTACAAGGCGCACTTGGAACCGGCGGCGAAAGAAGTCGGAATCGTGGGTCATTTCGGTTGGCACACGTTCCGGCATACGTACGCGACGCTCCTCAAGGGGAACGGCGAGGATGTGAAGGTTGTGCAAGAGCTAATGCGGCACGCAAACATCTCGGTCACTCTGAACGTTTACGCGCAAGCAATCACGCAAACCAAGCGAGACGCGCAGAGCCGAGTTGTGAGCTTACTGCTCGACAAAAACGATGAAAAACCAAGCACCACGGCTTATCGGACCGTAACGGACCTACAAAATTCTGGAGGGGATTTGCAAGTGGTTGATAAGGTTGGCGTCCCCGACGGGATTTGAACCCGTGTTACCGCCGTGAAAGGGCGATGTCCTAGGCCAGGCTAGACGACGGGGACGGTTGTAAGGTGGGGTGCTTGCGGCACAATTGATCGTAACAACCCTTCGCAGGCCTGTCAAAACTTGGACGCGAGGCTTCGACCGGCGCGGATAGCTCGCGCCGCGTCCTGTTTTTTCAGCAACCGGGACGGTTTAGAATTATGAGCGAGCACGCTGAAACGTGATCTGCGAACATTCGAGGCGACTGTGTCCGATCCCGTTTATCTCAGTCTTTGGTTTTCTGATTTCTCCCCTCCGGAGATGTTACCCCACGCTTTTGCCGTGATACAGCAATTCCCTTTTTCGACACAGCTCCCGGGGATCGCTTACCTTGCTGTGCACCCCATTTCCTGGGACGAACCCACTGTCCTGGAGCGCCGTTTTCCCTCCGGAATCGATCCCGGGCAGGCCACGCTGATCGCTGCCGAACTGGTTCATGAGGATTACGCCTACGTCTTCGAAGCTCACTGGGACCTGTGGACAGCAGATGAGCGGAACGAGAACTGGTTGCTCGAACCCGCAGCCGTGAAATTCATCGTCCAGGGAGAAGAATTCGACGAAGGCGCTTACCAGCAGACGGGACACATCCAGGTAGACTTCGGCCTCGATTCGTACTTTCTGCAACCCGAGACTTCCCTCAGCGACCAGACTCGCGCCAAGATTCGCGATAACGTGGCAAAGCTGGTGGAGTTCTCAGTGAAGGTGGAGAAGCATAGCGGCACGACCGCGCGGCTGCTCTGGTCGGAGTCGGAAGAAAGCCTGGCGCAGAAGCTGATTGCCCGCCTGCAGAAACTACAATAACCAAACCACAATCGCGGAAGACGCAGAGGACAGTAGATTTCTCCGCGTACTCCGCGCGTCCTCTGCGGTTTTCATCTAGTCCTACCTCCTTCAATTTTCAGCGTATCCGACGCTCCCGCCTGCGCCGCCGCCAGCCGCGCCGTCAGCACGCGGAAAGGAGAGCACGACACGTAATCCATTCCCACTTGATGGCAGAACTTCACCGATTCCGGCTCGCCGCCGTGCTCGCCGCAGATCCCCACCTCCAAGTTCGGACGCGTCTTCCGTCCTCGTTCAATACCGATCTTCACCAGTTCGCCTACGCCTACCTGGTCGATCGCGGCAAACGGATCTTGCTTCAGAATCCCTTCGGCCAGATACGCAGTGAGAATCTTGTTCACATCATCACGCGAAAAGCCAAACGTGGTCTGCGTGAGGTCGTTCGTGCCAAATGAGAAGAACTCGGCCTCCTTGGCAATCCCGTCAGCCACCAGGCAGGCGCGCGGCAGTTCGATCATTGTACCCACCAGGTAGTGCACGTGGCTTCCCTTCTCCTTGAAGACTTCCTCCGCCACGCGCCGGACAATCGCCGCTTGGTTCTCCATCTCTTTCACGGTCGAGATCAGCGGGATCATCACCTCCGCGTGCGTCTTGATGCCTTGCTTCTCCACCGCTACGGCCGCTTCAAAAATAGCTCGCGCCTGCATTTCGGTGATCTCCGGATAGGTGATGCCCAACCGGCATCCGCGAAGCCCCAGCATGGGATTAAACTCATGCAACTCCTCGACCCGCCCCAGTAGCTCGGGAAGGACTTTCTTCAGATCGGCAACTCCCTTCGCGCCATGGTCGCGATATTCCTCCACCAGAGCTTTTTTCTGTTTCGCGTTGGCACTGGGCAGGCTGGCGATGTCGACCATGAGCTTCTCGCGCTTGGGCAAAAATTCGTGCAGTGGCGGGTCGAGCAGGCGGATCGTCACCGGCAACCCGTCCATAGCTTTAAGCAGACCGATAAAATCAGCCCGCTGCATCGGCAGCAGTTTCTTCAGCGCAGTGCGCCGGTCTTTTTCATTATCGGCGAGAATCATGGCGCGCATGTGAGGAATGCGATCAGCGGCAAAAAACATGTGCTCGGTACGGCACAGGCCGATGCCTTCGGCGCCGAAAGCCTTCGCCTGCACCGCGTCGCGTGGAATGTCCGCGTTCGCGCGTACGCCAATCTTGCGGAACGGCTCAGCCCAGGCCAGCAGGGTTTGCAGGTCCGCATCGTCGGTCGACGGATCGAGTGTGTTGAGCTTCCCCTTGATGACGCGTCCGCTGGTTCCGTCGAGTGAAATCCAGTCTCCCTCTTTGAACACCTGCCCTTTGACGCGCATCTCCCCGGCCCGCTCGCCGACTTGAACATCGCCCGCGCCAGCCACGCAGCACTTCCCCATGCCACGCGTGACTACGGCCGCGTGACTGGTCATGCCGCCGCGCGAAGTCAAAATTCCCGCGGCAACCTCCATGCCCTGAATATCTTCAGGAGTCGTTTCCGCGCGCACCAGAATGACGGGGTTTTTCTTCGCTCCATGTCCGGCTTTCTTTACCGCTTCCTCTGCCGTGAAAACAATCTGCCCGACCGCCGCGCCCGGCGACGCCGGCAATCCTGTCGCCAGCAACTCCACTTTCGTACTCTTCTCATCCAGCCGCGGCACCAGGAAGTCATAAAGCTGGTTTGGCTCGACGCGGAAGATCGCTTCTTCTTTCGTTATCAGTCCTTCCTCCACCATCTGAATCGCGACTCGCACTGCGGCCCATCCTGTGCGCTTGCCGTTGCGCGTCTGCAGCATGTAGAGCTTTCCATCCTGGATGGTGAACTCGAAATCCTGCATGTCTTTGTAGTGCTTCTCGAGGCGCGTTGTGATATCTCGTAGCTGGTCGTACACCTCGGGCATGATTTTGTGCAGCTCTAAGATATGCACCGGAGTGCGAACGCCCGAGACCACATCTTCTCCCTGCGCATTCATCAGAAACTCACCGTAAAACTCTTTCGCGCCGGTCGCGGGATTACGCGTGAAACCTACGCCGGTACCGCTGGTCTCACCGAGGTTGCCGTACACCATGGCTTGCACATTCACAGCCGTGCCGAGCATATCGTCGATGTTGTTGATGCGGCGGTAATGTTTTGCACGCTCGTTCTGCCACGAACGGAACACCGCATCCCGCGCCATTACGAGTTGCTCGTGCGGATCCTGCGGGAAGTCGCGCTTGGCGTGCTTCTTGACGACCTTCTTATATTCCTCGATCACTTCTTTCAGTGCCTTGGCATCCAGTTCGGTGTCGAGCTTGGCCTTCTTCTGCTTCTTCTTCGCGTCGAACACTTCGTCGAAGGCCGACTTCGGTATCTCCAACACGACGTTGCCAAACATTTGAATCAGCCGCCGATAGGAATCAGCCGCGAACCGCGGATTGTTGCTGCGCTTGGCCAACGCCTCAACACTCTTGTCGTTTAAGCCAAGGTTGAGGATCGTATCCATCATCCCCGGCATGGAAAACTTCGCGCCCGAGCGCACACTCACCAGCAAGGGATTCTCGCCTATACCCAACTTCTGCCCCTGTAGCGCTTCCAGTTTGGCCAGCGCCTCCTCCATCTGCCGGTCAACTTCTTTCGACACGCGGCCGCTCCGCATATACTCGCGGCAGGCCTCGGTCTGAATGGTGAATCCGGGAGGCACAGGCAGCCCGGCATTGGTCATCTCGGCCAGGCCGGCGCCTTTGCCGCCAAGATCATCTTTCATCTTGCCGTTGCCATCCGCCTTGCCGCCGCCAAAAAAGTAAACGTACTTAGTTGTGTTCTTTTTGGTTTCTTGAACTTCAGCTTCGGGGAGGGTAATTGTCGCCATGATGATTAGTCCTTTGTACTCGATTCTGTAGCGCCGGCGTCCCGCCGGCAATCTATCAACATAAAAACTCACTTACTCAAGACCAAAGTCACGCCTTGCCTTCAGTCACTATTTCTGAGAAATCGGCAATCGTCGAGAATTCCTTTAGCAAAGTCCGTAGCAGCGCCAGCCGGTTCGAGCGCAGTTTCTCATCCTCGACCATCACCATCACTTTGTCGAAAAACGCGTCCACGGGTTCGCGCGCGGTGGAGAGCAACATAAGAGCATCGCCATACTCTTTCTTCTTCCGATGGCCTTCCACCCGCGGCCCATTGACTTCGATATAAGCAGCAAGGCTCTTTTCTTCCGGAGCTGAGTCAGGCAGATCCTCGAACGTCGCTGCCGGACGGATGCCCCTCTCCTCAGCCTGTCTAATGATATTCCGCATGCGCTTGCACGCCGCCGCGATCGCTTGAAATTCGGGCATATGCAAAACCTGTTTCACGGCCTCGGCGCGCGCCAACGCATCCACCACATTCTCGGAGTCCGCGGCCAACACGGCCTTCACCACGTCATACGCGTATCCGCGCACATCCTTCAAATAAAAGTCGAGACGTTCGCGGAAAAATGTTCTCACCGACTCATCGAATTGTGCATCCTCAACAAACTTGCTTTCCGCTTCCGATCCCTGATAGCCCGCGCGCGCATCGCGCATCATGTCATTCAGCCGCAGCGGCAGCTTGTACTTGTCGATTACCTTCACAATCGCATTCGCCTGCCGCCTGAGTGCAAACGGATCCTTCGAACCGCTCGGCACCAGCCCCAGCGCAAACATTCCAGCAATCGTGTCCGCCTTGTCGCCGATCGAAAGCACCGCGCCCTCAATCGATCGCGGCACGTCGTCTTCGGTGGACTCCGGCTTGTAGTGATCGTAAATCGCATCCGCAATCGCGAATCGCGTCGCCTCGGGCAAGCTCGAATCAAGCTGCTGCGCCCGCGCATACAGCCCGCCCACAATGCCCTGCAGTTCGGTAAATTCTTTCACCAGTTCGGTAGTCAGGTCGGTCTTCGCCAGGGCAGCAGCTTTATGAATCACACCCGGACGAATCGCCATCCCGCTCTGCCTGATGATCTCACTCAGCCAACTGCACAACCGCTGTACCCGCCGAGTCTTGTCGTAGTAGCTGCCGAGATCTTTCTGGAATATAACGAGCCGCAGCAAGTCCAAGCGCTCAAGCAGCGAGCGCTTCTGATCCGTCTCCCAGAAAAATCTGGCATCGCTGAACCGTGCCCGCAAAACGCGCTGGTTGCCGTGTCGGATCAAGCCATCCCGGTCGCCATCGGTATTCAGCACCGCCAGGAAATGCGGCAGCAGCTTGTGATCGGAATCTTCCACGGCAAAATATTTCTGATGGTCGCGCATAACCGTGACTAACACTTCCTCCGGCAGCGCCAGAAACTGTGGATCGAACCCTCCCAGAAGCACGGAGGGAAATTCCGTCAAGTTCACCACCGTATCGAGCAAAGACTTGTCTTCCCGCCAGCGCGCAACGGGAATTGCGCGAGTAGCTGCATCGAGCGCCTGGCGAATCTGCTGTTCGCGCTCGGCCCGTCCCAAGACCTTGGCTGCGCGCAGAGCGTCAACATAAGTTGACCCGGCACGCGGAATGTTCACAGCGGCATCGGAAAGAATCCTGTGCCCGCGCGAAATCTTCCCCGCCCAGATCCCGTCGAACTCCAGCGGAATCGTCTCTTCATCGAGCATGGCCACCAGCCACCGCACCGGGCGCACAAACCGCTCATTCGGCTTGCGCCAGTACATATTCTTCGGCCAGTAGATCGACGAAATTTCCTTGGGCAAACTCTCCGCGAGAATTTCAGCCGCACTCCGGCCCTTCTTAATGACCTTTGCGGCCAGGTATTCGCCCTTGGCCGTCGTGATTTTTTCCAGTTGCGCAACGTCGACTCCAGCCTTCTTGGCGAACGCATGCGCCGCCGGCGTGGGCTGACCATCCTTATACGCAACGTTCATAGAAGGCCCCGTCATCTGCTCGACGACATCCGCCTGAGCGGCCGGGATGCCAGCAGCCATGATCGCCAACCGTCTCGGCGTATCGAAACAAACGATTTCGCCCGCTGCCAACCGTTCCCCACTTAGCAACTTGGTGACCCGCTCACGCAACTCTTGCGAGGACGCGTCAATCATCCGCGCCGGAATCTCTTCGCACCCGATCTCTAATAAGAAGTCTGGCATGCATTCAAGCCATCAAGTCTCTCAAAACGGTGCGTCAAACGGATGTGATACCCGTCACATCCTGCCTGTGCAAAGGCTAGAACCGTCCCGCCCTCGGCCACCGGGACGGGGGCGCTACAACTTACGATCCCACCGGCGTCAACTTCTCCTTCTTCACCTTCTTCTCACGAACAGGCTCAGGCTCGTCAGGTTGCTCCGTCGCCGCTTCGCTTTTCTGCTGATCCACCCAAGCCTTCGCAATGCCCACGGCCAGCGCCCGCACCCGCGCAATCACGCCCACACGCTCGGTCACGGAGATCGCGCCCCGCGCATCGAGGATGTTGAAGAGATGCGAACACTTCAAACAAAGATCGTAAGCCGCGAGTAGGGGAAATCGCACCTTCTCCCGAAGAGAATCGGGGTGCCCCGTCCTCGTCTCTCCGTTTCCTGGCGAGACAGGGCGGGGACCTTGATCCTTCGTCAGTGCACCATACTTCTCGAGCAATGCCTGGCACTCGGCTTCGCACAGCTCGAAGTGCTCCCAAGTCTTCTGCACATCCGCGGCTTCAAAGTTGTAAACCGAGAACTGCAGCTCATCCGCCAGCCGCACGTCGCCATACTTCACCTCGTTGCCGGTTTCCGGATCCCTTGCCCACACGATGTCATAAATCGAATCCACATCCTGCAGAAACGCCCCGATGCGCTCCAGACCATAAGTCAATTCAACTGAAATCGGAAACAGATCCACGCCGCCGCACTGCTGGAAGTAAGTGAACTGCGTGATCTCCAAACCATCGAGCATCACCTGCCAGCCCACGCCCCACGCGCTCAGCGTCGGAGCTTCCCAGTTATCTTCCTCAAACTTGATGTCGTGCTGCCGCAGGTCGATCCCAATCGCGCCCAGCGACTCTAAGTACAACTCCTGAATATTCTCCGGCGGAGGCTTCAAGATCACCTGCAACTGCATGTGCTTGAACAGCCGGTTGGGATTCTCCCCATACCGCCCGTCCGCCGGACGCCGCGAAGGCTGCACATGCGCCACCTTGTAAGGCTTCGGTCCCAGCACACGCAGAAACGTTTCCGGCGCCATCGTCCCGGCGCCCACTTCCACGTCATAAGGCTGTTGCAACACGCACCCGCGCTCCGCCCAAAACCCTTGCAGCCGCAGGATGAGTTCCTGGAAGGTGAGCGAATTGTGTTTAGATGGATTCACAGGCTGTTCGGGGGTCCAGAGATCAATCACTTGATTGTACTATTTCTGCGCTCCTTCCCTCTCGCTTCCCTGCGTCAACTTCGTCGCCTGAATGACCTGGTCAACCTTCAACTCTTTGCCGGATTCGGCACCATACAACGTCTGCGTGAAAGTGGCTGAGGTGATGTCGCTAAAGACCTCCTTGAATGTGAACCTCTTGCCCTTGACCTCGTAGTCCTCGACCAGTTCCAGTTGCGTGCCTTTCCAGTGGACGGCATTCTTGAAATTGATACAGCCACCGGGATTCGTACTATCGCACCAGATGGTTCGATAGCCTTGCGCCGCTTCGTCCCACCAGAACAACCCGAGGCCGTTGATTTCCCGCTGGCCCTGACTGGACCGGTATTCCTCAACCAGAGAGAACCCTCCCGGCCCTGGGCGCAATATGATCCGCCCTTCGCCCGTCCTTCCCTGCGGAGAAGTGGCATCCGGCGCAAGTTTTTCTTTGATCGACCACGTCCCCTCAAAAGCTCGGATCAGCTTTTCCATTTGCGGACCGCCCTTCGGCTCAGCCGGAACCAGCGCCGCAGCAACTTGTCCCTGAACAGCCCGTTCCGCAGCGCCAACCGCCGCCAGCGCAACCAAAACCATGGCAACCACTCGAAGATGTTTCATAGATTCCTGTGTCCCTTTGCGTCCTCCGCGAACCCCTCGCGCGCTTAGCGGTTAAAAGCTCTTCGCTGCTCCCGCGACCGACATGCCGCGGATCTATCCCCGAATCGGGGGAAAACTAGAACGCACCTTTCTCCAGCATTCCCGCCGTTACCAACTTCTTCTCAATATGCCGCTGCAAGGCTTGGATCAAAAATTTCCGCAGGTCAGCTCCCTGCGCTTTCGGCCAAGCTGTCCCGACAAAGCAGTCCACAGGAGCACGAAACATCCGCGCCGCCAACTCCCGCGAGTCATTTGAAATCTCGGAGGACGCCAGCCGCTTGTCCTCTGCGCACATCAATCCGTCGGCGAGAGCGTGAAAGTAAGCGCGGCTGCCGTTCAGGCTGCGTCCGCATACGATGCACTCGGTCAATTCAGGCAGAAAGCCGACCAGCCGCGTCAGCCATAATTCGAAATAAGTAAGCGGCATCCACACATCCGAGCCATTCATAACATGCAACACAGAGAGCGTCAGCCGGAAGATCGCATCATTCGCTTCGTGATCAGGCAACAGTTCGTCGAGCAACTCAGCCACATGCGCCAGCGCCACCGCCCGCCCATAGCTTACTTCGGCGGCAAGCGGAGACTCGAGCACTTCGCAGGCATCCAGACGCGCCAACTCTTGCCGCTCGCGGACGTCATAAAATGCACGCACATAAGTCAGCGGCTCCAGCGCCCCGCCGAAGCGCCGCTTCGACTTCTTCGCTGACCGCGCAACGCCGCGCACTTTGCCTTCCGCGCGCGTGAACAGCGTAACCAGCAAATCGGCCTCGCGCAGCGGGTACGTGCGCAGCACGATCGCTTCCGACTCCCTCAGTGCCATGAGTGCTCGGGTTCCAGTAATGCTCGATTGTAGCGGACAGATCGGAATGCAAGAAGCCACAGCACCCGATCAGAGGCGGGAAACAAACCAGAAAAAAGGGACGATCATGAGGGTCTGAATGTCGCTAATCCCACCGCGACGCTAACCCATGATGACCGCCCCAAAACCACTTTTTATAAGTTTTAACTACCGAAACTCTAGTGGCTACCCAACGCGCACACAATACCGTGGATTCCGTAGTGCCGAGTACGTGGGGCTTAGAACCGAATAGTCCGGCGAGACCCTTGCGATGTGCAATTGGGGATCCCTAAACTACGAAGGCGCACGCCTATAATGGCGCACGCCTCAAACCCCAAGGTTAAGACTGAAAAACCGAGAACTCCTTACCGGCCGAAATATGCCGCGTTTCTCGCGGTAAACTCGTTCCACTTCTCCGGCAAATCATCGAGCGCGAAAATAGCTGATACCGGGCACACCGGCACGCAGGCGCCGCAATCGATGCACTCCACCGGATCGATATAGAGCAACGGCTCGGTCGCATACTTGGGATCGTCCTTCTTGGGATGAATACAATCCACCGGACACGCATCCACGCACGCCGTGTCTTTAGTATTGATGCAAGGCTCTGCAATTACATAGGCCATAAGGGTTTCAGTCTCCTGAGAATCTATGCCGATATTTTACTACTACCGGCGCTTCGCGAAACGCACATTCTAGCAAGAATGCCGGCAGCGGGTACAGTCATTAATGCCCTGTACGAAAAAGAAATGGCTGGCAGCTCTCGGCTGCCAGCCGTGGTTTATTGCGACTCGACTCTTTTCAGCTCAAGCCGTGGCGAAGTTACCGGCGTCCGCCACCACCATGTCCACCGCCGCCACCGTGGAATCCGCCACCTCCGCCATGGAAGCCACCTCCACCATGAAACCCGCCGCCACCGTGGAATCCTCCACCGCCATGGAACCCACCGCCACCATGGAATCCGCCGCCACCACGCGCAAACCCGCGGCCCCCGGCATAACCCCGGCCCCCGGCATAACCGCGGCCACCTACGAAGCCGTGACCGTAGCCCCCACGACCATAGCCCCAGCCGCCACGTCCACCATACCAGCCGCGGCCCCAACCGCCGCCCCAACCACCGTGCCAGCCCCACCACGGGCCAGCGCCGATAAACACCCCGCCCGCAAACCAGTCAGGTCCGTAGTAGCCGTAGGGCGCGCAGGCGTAAGGATAATAATCGTAGTAGCCATACGCGCATACCGGCTCTACACCAATTCCAATCCCGACCTGCGCTTTCGAATAGGCCAGCGGCACCATCAAAACCGCAACCAAAGCCAAATATTTCATGTACCGCATAGTTCCCCCTTGTCTCAGATCCGCGTCCCGAGTACAAAACCCATCGAATCTGCAGGTCTTCTGGATCTTCTTCCTATCCGAAGCGCCTATCTATTTGAACTCAGATCGCCAGAAAAAGTTGCAGGTCTGTCACTGGCTGATTTCAGCCACTCTGCCTGAAATCAACCACTTGCAAGGAGTTGTAGGAAACAAGCATGAATCCTCCGTTGGCGTTGCGCCAGGACGCTCCGGGAAGCCCTCACAGCCGGGCAGATCTAAGCCTCAGCCGTGGCCAAGTTCCCACAAAAAGGCTAGCCTACGCTCCCACCAACTTCCTCTTCTCACTTGGTTCATACTCCACGATGTACCCGGCCACCGCGCTAGCCGCAACCGTCAATGGCGAAGCCAGATACATCTGCCCCGGGCCGCTGCGCCCAGGGAAGTTGCGATTCTGAGCGCTGATCACGACCTGATCGGGACGCGTCGAAACTCCCGGCCCCGCGTTAATACACGCCCCGCAACTCGGTTCGATCACAACCGCCCCGGCCTTCTGAAACACATTGATGTAGCCCTTGCGCAAACAATATTCGCGCGTTTCTTGCGATCCGAACTGAATGTAGAACTTCACCGAATCAGCCACATGCTTGCCGTGCTTCACCGCATCAGCCAGCACGAGCGCATACATGTCCATGTCTTCGTTCTTGCCCGCAGTGCAGGTGCCGCCGTAGGCAATTTCGATCGGCACAGGCGTATTCAAGTCGCGCACATATTTCCCATTGCCCGGATCGCCCGGCGTCGCGACCATGGGCGTAATCTCCGCCGCATCGAGTTCGATCACATGTGCGTACTGCGCATCGGCATCGCTATACAGGCCTTCAATCATGCCTTCGGCTTTCTTGCGATCCATACCGCGCCGTTCCACCAGAAAGTCGACCGCCTTCTTGTCGGGCGCAACAATGCCAGTAAATCCGCCAATCTCGGCCGCCATGTTGGTCATGGTGGCGCGCTCGTCTACGCTGAGTTCTTCGATAGCGTCGCCCGCGTACTCCATCACTTTCGCCAGCGCCTTGCCGCTGCGCACGTAATCGAGGCTCAGAATCTTCAAGATGAAATCCTTCGCCGTAGCATTCTCATGCCTCTTGCCGCGAACCACAATCTTCACCGACTCCGGCACTTTCACCCGCACATCTTTCGTAATCCAGCTATTGAAAACGTCAGTCGTGCCGATCCCGAAAGCGACGCAGCCAATCGCGCCTACGTGCGGTGTATGTGAGTCCGACCCGATATTCAACTGCCCCGGCAGCGCGTAGCTTTCGAGAACGATGGAGTGGCAAATACCCTCTGATCCCTTGCGGTCTTTCAATTCTCCATGCAGCTTGATTCCCTGTTTGACGGCGAAGTCCTGCTGCTTCAGCTTGAGTTGCGTCGCCAGATCGAGCAGCCCCAGCTTCTTTTTCTCCTCGGAAATCACTTCGTCGAGAAATGTAAGATGGTCGCGGAAGAAGAATAATGCTCGAAGCATCGTTAACCTTCGCATCCTTGCCGACATAACGTTCAAAGAAGATAGCCGCCATCGGCGTGACGTACTCATGGCTGAAGCGGAGGTCAGCCTGGGCAAAACCGGTGTCGCCTGGTTTCACAGCAGCACGCCAACTTCGCCCTTCTCGTTCTTCATGTGCCGCGCAAAGATTTTCTCTGCCAGCGTCATGGGAGGCACAGCGTAGCGGCGCACATTCCCTGCCATTTCCAACTTCGCGATGTTCTCGATCGGCGGCAGGAACACTTTCCCTTGCATGCGCGCCACATTAAACGGAAACAGCCCGCCGTATTCAATCACCTGGCGCGTGATCTCATCTTCCCCGGCAGTGAATTCGGCGAGCGCAATCTCTTCCCCAGCCCGAATCCGGTCGATGAGCGAAAAATCAGTCGAAGTCAGCACGCCCAGGTTCTGGCAATTCTGCTTGTAGATGCGCTCAATATTCTCGGCGATCACCACCTGAATGCCGGCACACATCTCCGCGTAAGGCGATTGCTCGCGGCTCGATCCCTTGCCGCGCCGCTTCCCGCTCACGGCGCACACAAACCCGCCGCGCTTCACATCGCCACGTCCAATCGGCGTCACGCTGCCGCACTTCAACCCAAGATAAGGAATCTCGCCCAGCGTCTCGTCAAAATAAAAGCAGTAATGCGCCGGCGTGATTTCGTCGGTCGAGATGTCGTCGCGCAGCTTGGGATTATTCGCCGGATTCTTCGTGTCCCACGGCAGATCTTCGCCCGCCAGTTGCCGCTTGATCAGTTCGGGGTCTTCGGTGAGGAAAAGAATGCGTCCGCGCAGCCGCACTTTATCAGGCCGCTTTTCGATCTTGCGTTCAAGAAGAGAGTTGATCACGTTGAACCTATGGGAGTTAAGAATTTGGAAAAGCCGCAAGCGGAGGCACAAAAACCCACACCTCAATTGTAACGCGGCCAGGAAATCGATGTACCCTGTGCGCCTCTGCCTGCCCTGAGCGGAGCCGAAGGGCGTCCCCTGTGTTTAAAGATTTCCCAATGAAAGCACGCAACTCTACCTCTCGTACAACCTCGGATCTGGCAGCGCCTCCAACCCCCGCCCCGCAAAGATGTCGTCGAACTCCCGCAACACCGCATCGTGTATCAAGCCGTTCGAAGCCACGGTCTCGCGGCTGTTGAGTTCAAATGGCGCCCCATCAAAACGCGTCACCTTACCTCCTGCTTCCTCCACGATCAGGACTCCCGCCGCCGTGTCCCACGGATTCAGATTGAACTCCCAAAAACCGTCGTAGCGGCCCGCAGGCCACATTGCACAAATCCAGCGCCGCCGATCCCGCCCGCCGCACTCCGTGGCTGCGCAGCGTGATCTGGTGATAAAAGTAAATATTCGGATTCTTATGCCGCTTGTGGCTGGGAAAGCCCGTGCCCAGCAGCGACTCCTTCAGCGCCGCCGTTTTCGAAACCTGGATCGACTCGCCATTGAGTCGCGCACCTCTTCCTAGCTCCGCGGAAAACAGCTCATTGCGAGTGGGATCGTAAATAACCGCCGCCGTGCGCCGGGCTCTCGTGCTCCAGGCCATGGTATTCGAGAGCAAGCGAAACGCAAAACACAGGATACCCGTGGGCAAAGTTCGTCGTCCCATCCAGAGGATCGACGTACCAGCGGTACTCGCTGCCCTGATCGCTAAGCCCTTGCTCCTCTCCCAGAACATCGTGCGTAGGCCACTGCTCGCGGATGCGGCTGCGGATCAGCACCTCGGCCGCCCGGTCAGCCGCCGTCACCAGATCAGCATCTCCCTTGTATTCGATCTTCAAATGCTGGTGGAAGTAGTGCATCAGCAAAGCGCCCGCCTCGCGAGCGATGGCCGACATGGCAGGGAGGAAGCTGTCGGGATTACTTAGAGTCTCTTAAGTTTGTCATCCTGAGCGAAACAAATGCTTGCGCGCCGGATGCAACATTTGTGTAGTCGAAGCCTGCCCTGAGCGAAGTCGAAGGGCCCCATGCCCGCTTATACCAGCATCGGCCCCGCAAGGTATTCCTGCCACGAATGCTTCGATTCCTCTCGCCGCGGGCACTCACTTCTTCTTTCCGCCTTCTTCGGCGATGTACATGATCTCGTGCTTGAAAATGAAAAGGTTGGGAGCGCCCTCGCGCGTCAGTCGCACCATATTCTTGTCGTAGTACTCGATCCAGCCGGTCACTATCTGCCCGTCCATCAGCTTGACGGTGACTGGCTTCTGCTTTTCGCCCAGACTTTTCAGGAAGTTCGCCTCTTCGAAGGTTTCTTCGGGTGGCGGCGTTCGGCTGTGCTTGGCGGGGTTAGGGCTTCCCTGCGCGCGAAAAGGCATTGACACATTGTACACGCAACCGCTTCGGATAGATATGATTGTTCATCCTGAGGCGACATGCCGCTGCTCCGGAAACGCCCGTCCCGAGCCTCCCGAGGGAATCTGGGCGCGCTTCGCGAACTCCCCGTGGCCTGCCATGGGCGAGCGAAGCGGCCGAAGGACGCGTTTGGCTCGCTTCCTGTTTTCTAGAAACTGATCCTCAGTCCGAATTCGAACTGCCGCGGAGCCCCGACCCCATAGGTTCCCGACTGGAAACCCGCCCGGAACGGGTCAAAGCTGAAGGCGAAGTCACCCCCCCAACACGTTCGGCGCCAGCAGGCCATTCTGGCCCGGCAGCAAGGACGCGCCCGGCAAGTTGCCCGGCAAGAATGAATTGACCAGGTTAAACACGTTAAAAGCGCTGACGCTTGGCTCGATGGTTACACGCTCTCCAATCTTGATCGGCCACGATGCTCTCATATCCATCGTCTCCAGCCAGGAGATTCCCAGCGCATAGGGAGCAACCGAACCCACCGTCGGCATGACCCAGCCCAGCGCGACCATGTCCCCCGGAGTCATAACCGCCGGCCCTGAGACCAGCCCTGGGCATTTGAAGGGGTTTGAAGTGGGCACTCCGTTTCCCACCAGGCATGCGCCGGCAGGCGTAAAGTTGCTCCCATAAGTGTGGTTATAGCTGTTGATGACGCCCGCCAGACTGTAGATGTTCGTGCCTTGTGGAGAACTGGCCGATTTGCGTTCCCGGCAAAGGCTCAGGAGCAGCCAGCGGAACCCAGGCCGGCTCCCAGCCAGTCCGTAGCAAAAATTTCGCCCCCATTGGTCAATTCCGGGAAGCAGCAGGCTCTGCGGAAGCGGGCTGAAGAAATGTCCGACCATGCTGAGCTTTGCATGGAACGGCAAATCGAATGTTCCACGAAATGAGATCTGCTGTTTCCGGTCCAGGGCGTCCGGACCCGGTGAATCGGAGCGGGTTGTCGTTATCCGTTGCCAGGTTAATCGATTCCTCGTCCTGCGCCTGGCTGACGAACTTCGAGAGCGTATAGGAAATCTGCAGGTTCGCGGTCTTCACGAACCGCACCGGCCTATCGATCCGCGTCACCAGCTTGAACTGCACGCCGCTGTATACCGAGTGCCCTTCAGGAAAGAGCACATCGACTCCGCCCACCGCTCCCAGGTTGTCGGTGATCGGATTCGTCCCCGGAAACGCGCAGTAGGAGCAGGGGCCGCCGCCCGTCACTTGAAGGTTCGAATCCAGCCCCGCCATGGAGTAGGCCCGCTGAGCCCCCGCCTGACCCAACGCCGTGATCATGCACGTAGCCTGGCCAAAGCTGGTGGGGCAGCCAGCTGCCGTTTGCGCAGCGTCCCTGGCGGCAACCGCATTGGCTTGATTAAAGCTCCGCGCCGCCCCGCTGTGGTTGACGTCCTGGCCGATTAGGTAAAGCTCACCGATGTTGCGGATGTAATCCAGACTCAGCACCGTTCCTGGACGAATCTCCTTCTGGATGCCGATGTTCATCTGCCACGAACGCGGAGTGCGGTAGTTCGGATAGAAAAGGCTGTGGCTGGGATTCAGCGCTGAGAGTGCTGTTCCCACGAAACTGCCATTCGGCTGGGTTCCGGGACGCTCGCAGCCGCCGCCTGGTAAGTCGCTGCTGAGCGCCAGAATCGCTGGCGCGACATTGAGATCGTCTGTCCGCAGAACGTCGGTAGGGCTTCCAGACCGGTCGGCGTGCTCACAACTGTAGCCGCACCTCCGGCTATGGAGCCGAATCCCCAGCAGACTCGTAGGCCAAGCGAATGGTGAGGCCACACCTCCCGAGCAAACTTGCGGAGCATTGGCGAAAATCCCCTTCGTAACTACGCGCCGGACTGTCCAATAACGTGCTGTTCCAGATTGTGTTCGCATAAACCAGCCCCGCCCCGCCACGAATTACCGTCTTCCCGCTCCCTCCCGAATCCCATGCAAACCCGGACTTGCGGCGCCAAGTTCAGGTTCGGATTGCGGACCTGGCGCCCAATCCCGGCAACCACTGGTTCAGGTCCGGCAATGCGCCCAGGCCACTATCGGCGCGGCCCGTGTCGCGCACGTAATGCACGCCATAAGTAAAAGCCACTCTCGGACTGTACTTCCATCGTCCCCAACATACATTTCGATCCGGTTGTCGGGACCCAATCCGCCGCCATGAAGGCCAAACGAGCCTTTCGCAGTGGAGAATCCAACCCCATTCCCCAAGCTCACCCAATCCGCGGGATAAGAAGTCGGATCGCTGGATGCCGACCCCACGAGAGAAGTCGTCCCCACTTGCGGAAACGCGGATAAGCGGCCAAGCGTCCAGCATCGATGCGATTGAACGTCACACCATAGCGAATTACATGGTCACCCAGCACCCTGGTGCCGTCATACCTCGCAAGCTTGTCCGACTGAATAGTTTGCTGTGGCCCCAGCCAGCTTGGCCCTCCGCAATAGCCGCCACCGCCGCTAAAAATGCAATTCCCGCCAGTCGCCGCGCCAATATTAATGCCCAGCCCTGGAATCGGATTGTCCGCTGCACTCAGCCCACTCGTGGCATCCGCTACTGAACTACGCAGTTTGAGATATTCAAAGCGCAAGCTGTGCGCGATACACACCGGTGTTGAAGTCAACGCCCAAGGCGTTCGTGGCAGTGTTGTTATTGCTGCGGAGTTGCTGCGTTGAGCTGGCCGATCCATTCGGACGCAGGTCGCTATTCTGAAAAAAATTCAGGCGATAGAAGGCCCGCGTGCTGCCCCTCATGTTCCAATCCACTCGTTCATCCGTGCTGAACTCCCGATAGGGCTGCGAGAGGATAGTATTCAGCACATTAAATGGATAACTGAAAGGCTCCAACGCCATAAGATTCTGCTGTGTACGCTCGGCGTCGACGAACCAGAACACCTTGTCCTTAACCATCGCCCCGCCCGCACTTGCGCCAAATTGCTCTCGTTGAAAGTAAGATGGAGAACCCTCCGCCGGAAGCTCGGCAGCGCCGCCGCTCCCTGATCGCCTCGGTACACCCCAAACAACGCGCCATGGATCTGATCGCTACCGGATCGAGTAATCACGTTCACCGCGCCGGCCGAAGTCAATCCCGTCGAGAGGTCAAGTAACGACTGCGGAAGCTGAACTTCCTGGATCGCGCTCGCCGGAATATTCTGCGTCGTCGTTCCCGCCGTCTCGTCGCAACGTCGACGCCATCCACTTCCGTCCTCACCCCGCGCCCGTATTGATTCAGAAACGAAATCGAAGAAATCCCATTCGTGCTCGGATCAAACACGCCGCCATCCTGCATCTGGATCCCCGGATCAAGCTGCGCCAGATCCAGAATATTTCGTCCGCCGATCGGCAGTTTCTCGATCTGGTCTCCGCTCACCACACTTTGCACCGTGGCCTTGTTCGACGTTGACGGTCGTACCTCCGGCAACCTCGAGCTGCGGCTTCTCCTCCCCCGCCAGCATCTTTACATCGCCGCTCGCCGTATTGCCCACCCAGACGTCAATTCGTAATGCACGCCGCGGTGAAGCCCTTGAACCCAACCCGGACCACGTAATCTCCCAGACTGAATCGGCCCCGAGGAATACAACCCCTGCCGACGATGTCGTCAAATGGATTACTGCCGCTTTCGCCTTATTCTGTGATCTCCACCTTGGCGCCAGTTACCGCCTTCCCCTCCGGATCAGTGACCCTGCCCACAATACTTCCCGTTCCCACGGTCTGGGCCATCAGCGCACGGCGAAAACAGCAATGCCGCCACTGCGAACGCCGAATTCGCGTGGCTAAACTGCGAGAGGAATTTACAGTTCAAGCTCGCAAACCTTCCATTCGCACTATTCACTGAACCTCTCTTAAAGTTCCCGTTTTCACCAACAAGAAAGCAAAAAGTAAGAAAGATTAGATCGGCAATTGCCGTTCGATGGGACCGGAAAACAAAGCATCTCAACTTGGGCCCGCGTGCAATCTTAAAAGCACGCACCCGCGAACCCAAGTCGACTCTTTAGGATGGAGAAGCAACCGATTTTCATCCTGGGCCACGTCTTTTACCGCAAGAGCCTTCCCGAACTTGCCGAGGGAATCGGCGAGCCACCATCCTTGACAATGCAAGCGACCGAAGGCGCGTTTGCTCGCTTCCCGCCCGTAAGCAAGTCCGAACAATACTAAACGATCCACCATCGTTGTCAATTATAGTCCCTTCTCGAAAACCGCCGAATCCTCTCTTCGCGCGCCTGCACTGGCAACCGGCAGCTGGCAACTGCCCTAAAACTCCGACTTCACCGTGTAATAGCCCGCGCGATGCCGCACGTGATAAGCCGCCGCCTCAGCCGGCGCCGGTAATCTCAACCTGAATGCGCCGAAACTGCGAGAACGACGTGCGCTGTATCGGATAGTAGGCCAGCAAATACTGCGTCCGCAGTTCGTCGCTGATCTGCCGGAAGGCATCGTCGAGCTGCGACATCGAAGTCGCATAGTAGTACTTCCCTCCCGTATCTTCCGAGAGTTGGATCAGCGCATGCTCCCCGCCAGTTTCCCTTCCCGCGCTGTTCTCGATCGGCACCACGATGATGCTATAGACCAGCGCCTCAGCCTCCTCGGCCGCGCGCACCGCCTCTTTGTAGTCCACCCGGCTGACGGTATCTCCGCCGTCGGTAATCAGCACGATCACCTTTCGTCCCTGCCGCCGGTCGAGCGACCGCGAGACCACATACACCGCGTCGAACAATGCCGTAGCCGCGCCTAGGCGGATATGGTCAACGCCCTTCGTCAATACGTTTCTGATCTGCGGTGTAGGAAGTAGCCTGCGAGACCGTCTCACTAAAACTAAAGACCGAAAGCGCATCCACCGGCCGCACGATCGCCCGGGCAAACCGCTTCGCCGACGCCTGCTCCAGCGGCAGGTCGTGGCGCGTGCTCAGGCTGGTATCGATGGCCAGCGCAATCGAAAGCGGCAGCGCCGACTCTTTATCGAACACCGAAATCTTCTGCTCCCGCCCATCTTCCTTCACCGACAAAATTTTCTTTCTTAAGCCCTGCAACAGGCGCGCCATGAGCGTCCGTCACGGTCACGTAGACATTGACCAGTTTGACGTCGACCTTAAGGGTGGTGTTTGGTTCCTGCGATGTCGGAGACTGCTTTTGCGCCGGAGCCTGCTGCGCGTAAGCAGCAGAGGCCAGCAACAGCAGAATTACAATGGCGGATTTTCTCATTCAGCAAAAGAAGTATACGTTGCAAACATCAGCTCATGTGGGGACGCGGCTGTCCAGCCGAGCGCAGCGAGGCGTAATGCAGCTAACAGGCCCTGTCATCCTGATCGGGCGCCTGTCATCCTGACTGAAGCGAAGGACCTATGCAACTCGCTTACGCCACCACGGCCCAGCCGCTCACTTAGATGCACCCTCCCGCCCGAGGCTGCCTGCCCGCGGAATTTCCTCTGGGAAAGCCTCCCCATCAGCCCACACCGCGCCATCCTCAAAATATTCCTTCTTCCAGATCGGGATGGTACGCTTGAACGTATCAATCAGCCATCGGCAAGCGTCGAACGCAGCCGCGCGATGGGCCGAAGCCACCGCAATCAGCACGCTAGTCTCGCCGATCTCCAACCGCCCCAACCGGTGTACCAAGGCAACCTCGCGAACCTGGAATTGTTTCAAAGCCCGCTCAGCCAGCCCTTCCATCTGATCGAGCGCCATCTCCTCATAAGCCTCGTAATCCAGATAGAGCGTGCGCCTCCCGCGAGTGTGGTTACGCACCACCCCCTCGAACACAATAGCAGCCCCATCCTCACTACGCTTGATGCCAGCAAGCACGCCCTGCGTGTCAATCGGATCGCACACGATGGAAGCGTGCCGAGCGGAGTAGCGCCGGCGTTCCGCCGGCTGTCCGGAGAGCCTGCCCCGAGCTTGCCGAGGGGGCGTCTCGCCCTCCGCTCCACCACTGACCGGGGGAAGCAAACCCACTTCGTCGTCAGACTTCAGCACAGTCTCCGGCCCGGCATATTCTCGATTAACCGCCACTGCGATCAAGGCCAGCGCTTCCCGAAGCCCCAACGACTGCAAGCCGTAGTGCGCCACCAAATCGCGCACGGATGCTCCCTCGGGCAACTCCAGCAGATCGCTGGATCTCCCCGCCAGATCCTTCAACACCCCGAAAAAAAGCACTCGCACGCGCATGGAATCAGCTGTCCCGCAGCCAGTCTATCGCGAACCCGCAGTCAATTGCTGACTGCTGATTTCTGATTGTTGAATTGAAACCCCTCGGCATCCTGGCGAAGCAGGGTCGCGCGCGCGACGAGCGACTCCCGACGAGGGACCTATACATTTCGCTGGCGCCAAAAACACTAAAGGCGCAGACCAAACGGTCTACGCCCATGCCCTTTCGCCGCGTCAGGCTACGGATGTTCCCTCAGCCACGCTATGGCCTTATTCCTGTCTGGAACCTCGACCATCTGGATTCCACAAGGACCAACGTGCGAGGTAAAGTTCTTGATCGACATATTCGTAATTGCTGAGCCCGACTTGATGGTAATGAAATACTTGATGCCGATGGCTGCAAAGGCTTTGAACACCTCGGCCTCAATAAGTTTCTGTACGTCCTCGCCCATAGCTCCTTTAGCGGCTGTCGCGTCCATCACCCATGCCCGGCCTCCGTGGGTCTTGGCATAGGTCAGCCCCTTAGTTAGAATTGCATCCCGAAACTGCGGGACGGTAATTCCGTAAGATGACCAAGTGTCGACCATTGCCCTGACCTCATCGTTCCATTCAACAACCAGCGTACCTGGCACTTCATGCACTGTCATAGTTTTCTCCAAGTAAAAGATTTGTTTATCAGAATTTGGTGTTGCCTAGCGGCTCGGGCCGTGAAAGATGCTGGCGACTGGGATGATCATTTTGAACCAGACTTTGTTGCCGCCGAAGCGGTTTCGCACCAGAGTTTCGTGCTGCCATTGCACTATGAAACTCATGTGTCGCTTGTTGGTGTATCCGGCGCTCGGCCCTGCGGCGAAGACCTGTCCGCGGCGGCCTGCATCCCACAAACCAGGTGCGGCGGCCACGGTTTGACCATTGACGGTATCGTCGGTTACCTGCTTGAGGGCATAGCCCGAGGCGCCTAACAGCCAACTTCCCAAATGCCTGCCCGCCAGGTAATCCATGTGGAATTCCTGGCCCGAATGATAGTTAGTCGCCTGGTTGGTAGTTTTGAGGTTGTACATCAGCTTGGTTGAGGCCTCCCAACCCGATTTCGGCATGTAGCTCAAAGCAAGGACGGGCTCAAAACCGTAGTAGTGCGCGCCTATACAGACGCGCGGGTCGATCTGCTCGTATGTGCCGGTGGGAAGGTCGATGTCGAAGGCCACCACCGCATGCCATTGCGGCCGGTGCCACCCCAGAACGAACGGGTCGACGGTGACGTCCCCAACATTGCTCGTGCTATTCCTCCCTCCCATGTTCATTGATTGGTACACGACGGGCACGATCGCGTGCACTCCGTAATCGGCACCTAGGATCTTGAAATGGGTCATCTCGATGAAACGGAAGGCATCGAAAGTGGCATCAACCGCTGGCGTCGTACCGTTTAGGTTTACCTTG
Organism: uncultured Acidobacteriaceae bacterium; assembly: GCA_963702775.1. GTDB lineage: Bacteria > Acidobacteriota > Terriglobia > Terriglobales > Acidobacteriaceae > Sulfotelmatobacter. The sequence continues at coordinate 1,872,855 of CAVPDX010000002.1, read as the reverse complement.
CCGCCGGACGCGTTTCTAAGGTCGCCGCTGTAATAGCCGAGATAATTCACGTAGTAGAAGCCAGGGGGCGGAGTTGCTCCCGCGAACCAGTTCTCTGCCCCATTCGGATACTGATCTGCCCCTTCTTTCCCGTATAAAATCGGGACAATCAGTAGCACCAGCCCGAGGATCAAAATGCGCTTCAGTTCCCTCACTCGCTTCCCCCCACGTCCGTTGGTATACGCGCAAGAATGCGCGACAAATCCCGGTTGCGCGGGATCGGTTTGGAGAGATTAGAATCTCTCCTCGCTTGCTCCATCGGCAGATCGGCAGTTGACTTGAGAACAATCCAGCAGCGAACTTCAGGCCAATCCCATATCTGGTCGGTTTTCGCGTTGCGCGGTCGAACTGAGCTTTTGGAGAAAGAATTGGAGGGGAATCATCGGATTCCAGCCCGGAAGGGACCGTGTGCGAATTGAATTCGGAACAACGCAGGCAAGGCGCAGACGTTTCGCACCGCGAATCGCCGGTTGATCGCGGCAGATTGAAATATGGCCAAGAGCATCTCGGTCTTACGGTAAATAAGTGAACTGGCTACACTCATATCGCGATGCCGGATTTCTCCGAACTGGTTTCGATACTTTGGAGTCTGTGTGACAGCCTGTTTTTTGGCGGGACCGTTAGAGTATCCGAATGGCATCATTGAACACCAAATAGAGACACTCTAGTGTGTGTTCACGTCAAGATAATGACCGAAAGTGGAGAGCGTCACCTGGTCGTTGCCCGGAATGTAGAAACCAAACTTGCCAAGGGTTAGATTGCCGCCCGGCGGAGTCCAGCGATCCACCACCACCCAGTTGTTTCCCTGCCTGATCTGGTGGAGGATCTCATTCGATCCCACGCGGATCTGCAGCGTTTGGAAACTCTTCTTCCCGCCGCCCTTGTGTGGAATCTTCGTCTCGGCCGTCTTCTGACCATTCTTCACAATCGTGCGATAGAAGTTGTTGTCGTCCATCTGAAAAAGGATGTAGTTGTTGGCGTCGGTGAAGTTAAGCACCCACTGCAGCCGGTGACCCTTGTTGAGCATGGCGGAAAATACGAACGTGCCCGTCGTGGGAGTGAGGCCATACAGGACGAAGTCTCCGCCTTTGCGTGAGTAGGAACCTTTCTCCTGCTTCCAGCCCGCCGGATCATCCCACCTGGACATGCCGCTAGGCGCGAGAGCTAAATCCAGACTGCGGGATTGACCCGCGGTTACCTCCACCGTCGACGAGCGAGTAAAGTTGTCGGCAGTTTTTGCAGTCAGGATATAGGAACCGGCCGGCAGGCTGAGCGCGCCTCCGCTCATCACTTTCGTCGGAGCCTCGCCGGTTTTGTTGAGCGTCACCTGAGCGTCTGCGGGCGTAAAGGTGATTTTCAACTCGCCAGGAGAAGCTTCCAGTGCTGCATCTGAGGCAGCGAGAGTCGTTGCTTGTCCCGCTGCGAAGTGTTTCTTAATCTGCCGGGGCCTGAACTTGTCTTTGCGCATCTCGATCGTGTGATCTCCAGGATTAACTGTCGCAATGTTGAGCGTGCCATCAGACCGCACCGTTCCTACCCGAGCCTGGTCGACGAAAACCGTAGCTCCCGGAACTCCGCCCTGGATAGTCAGCGAAGACGAGACGAGCATGGGTTGCAAGTTGAAAATCACTTTGGCCTGCTCACCCTTGTGCACCCGGATCTTTTGCTCCGGAGCATCCTGGAATCCGCTCTTGGACACTCGCACGACGTACTCTTTGACTTCGAGATTCGGGATGCGCAACCGGCCGCCCTCGGCAGGTTGCCGTTGAAGTTTCCCGTCAAGATAGACTCTTGCCTTATCTTGACCGGTTATCACAACCAGAGTGCCGAGGTTCTGACCGGATTCGAGGAAGGCGTTCAGCGTCGGCGCTGGTCCTGCGTCAACCTCGAGTTTGTATTCGTCGCTGCCGTGGGTCACGGCGAGATGGTGAGCGCCGGGAGAAACAGAAGGCACGTCGAGACCGTCTTGGGGCACGTCGAGCCGAGCCTGGCCATCGAGGCTCACCTTGGCGGCGGGTTCGCTGGAATACACATGCAGATGATCAGCCACGCCAGTCACAACCACCGCCAACACGCCTTTGGAAATGATGGGGCCTTTGACAACCGGTGCAACTCCGGCATCGTCTGAGAAGGCGAAGGATGCTCCTCCCTGCGGCCCTTCGAATTCCAGTTTGTGTTCGCCCGCTGGAATGTTGTCGAGAGACCATTGCCCATCCTGAAATTCGACGGGCGGCTGATCGTCGAAGGTAACTTTTCCTTTGTCGGTGTCGGAAGAAAGTCTCACCCCCGGCAGAGCCGGCGCTGGCGGCGTTGGCGGGGGCGCGACCATAGGCGCGGCTTCAGGGGCCTGCGCGACGGGAGGCGCTTTATGCTTGCGCACGAACATAAAGATCGCCCCGAACAGCACTACGACAGCGGCCGACGCGATGATTATGCTTGTGTAACGCTGCGGTGGTCGCGGTGGCTGCTGATGTTTTGAAGATGAACCTTTGGCCTGGGGCGCGCTTGCGCGAGGGTCGGCCGCGGCTGCGGGGGCGGCAACATTACTGGTCGCTTCGAGCGAAGACTGAGGCATTGCCGGAGAGTTGTAGGTAAGGGTCGCACTATCACCGCCGGACTGAGGCACCTTCACCGGCGGAGTGTTGTGGGTGAGGGTCGCGCTTTCATTTTCCGGCGATGGCGTCGTAATCTTTCTTCCCACGTCCAGCAGGCCCAAGCGGTGCAAAAGACCATTCGCAACGGTGAGAAGTTCTCCATCACTGGGATACTTGTCCGATACCGCTTTCACGCGCTCGCCTAAAGCCTGTTTCGATGCGGCATCTGCTTCGTCATCGATTTCGCCCTCCATGCGCCGCAACTCTTCCAGCTCGCGGCGGCGGGTCTGACGGCGTTGCGCCTGCAGATCCCGCTGCACCGTTTCCTGAATCTGAATCAACCGGGTTTCGCGCGGGTAGACAGACAAACCTTCTTCGATGCGAGACAAGGCTCCAGCAAGATCGGTACCAGTTTGCAGTTTGCGCGCTTGCGAAACACATTCTTCGACGAAGGTTTCCTTCTTCTGGTCGTGGATCAGGGTTTGGATGGTCCTGCCCATGGGGTGCGCTGGATTTAAATCCAGCGCTTCGCGAGCCAGTTTCTCGGCCTCCTGCCAATCGCTTTCTACGATAAAGCGAGCATGTTCGATCAGACTGTTGGCCAGCACCGCGCGAGCCAGAGAATTGTTTTCATCCATCTCATAGGCTTCGCGAAGCAGTTTGATTCCTTCGGCAGGTTTCTGCTGTGCGCATAGCTCCTGGCCCTCGGTCATGAGACGGTGGGCTTCTGTTTTTCGGCGTATGCCGTCCTGCGCAAGCTTATCGAGCTCGGTGAGTTCGGCATCGTTCGGGAACTCGGCGGTTGCGGCCTGCAACAAATCAAGCGCTCGCGCATAGTCGCCGGTATGCAAACAGGTATCAACTTGTTCGACCACACGAGTCTTGGATTCGATCCGCACCTGCTGCTCACGCCGCTTTTGCAGGCGTTCCACTTCGAAGGTTAATCCCGGGTACTGGCTGTAGATAGTGCGAAGAATTTCCCAATCATTCAGAGCATCGCCGTACGCTCCCTGCTCTTCGTGAAGGTGGGCGCGGGCGACAATGGAATTGACCAGGTCACGCTTGTCCTGCACCAGGCGCAGAGAACGTTCGAAATGCGATTCTCCGGGATGCTGATCGAGGGCCTCGCGCAGGATGTTCACGCGCTTTTCGAGATCCGGCTCGGCCTCCACCTGGCGATCGACCGACGCGACGAAGGCCGAAAGCTCCTGGCGCTGTTGCTCCTCGATGTCGTACTTGAGAGCCTGAAAGATGGCGTTGCTGGGATACCTGGACAGATATGTCTGACAGGCTTCCGAAGCCTTGCGGAAGTTGTGCTCCGCGAGCTGTCGGCGCGCCTCGGCATATGCCGTGTTCATGGCGTCGTGTTCGGAGCGGACCTCGTTATAAAAGGACTGGTAATTGGCGCCGCTCTCGCGGTTAATGGAATCCGGGGCGCGCCGGTCGAGATCGAGCACAACGCCTAATTTTGCGAGGGCGTTGCTTACGTCCCCTTTTTGCCATGCCTCCATCGCGGCGCGATGGAGTTGCTCTTTCTCCTGGCGGAGTTTTTTATATTCCATCTCCTGGCGATCGACCTCTGCCAGCAACTGCAGCGCACGGCCTTCCTTCGGCCGCAGTTGAAGAACATTCTGCAACGCTTCGCGGGCATGCGCGTAGGCGTGGTTGTCGATGTGCTGCCGGGCGAGGCGATACCAGTTATCGATCTGCCGTTCGCTGCGCCGGTTTTCGATTCGGCTCTTTAGACTCAGCGCGGTGGCGTTGTCAGGTTCGATCTGCAGAGCTTCCTGCAACTTCTGGAGAGCGAGCGGATCTTCTTCCTCCTCGAAGCGCGCCCGGGCGGCATCGAGCAACTGGGAAAGGGTTTTGCGCCGGACCGCGCCGTCCAGTTGGCGGCGCAGCGAGCCAATGGTAGTGTCCATGTGGCCTTCGGCTTCGAGTTCGCCGAGAATTTCTCCGGCAAACTGGAAATCGCCTTCTTCCAAAGCCTTGGTCGCCCGCTGCATGCGCGGACGAGTGCGCTCGGGATCGAAACACTCGATGGGCTCGTTGCGCTGAGCTTTATTCAGCGTGTCGCCGAAATCGCGCGCGCTGGCGAAGCGATGCCATGATTGTTTCGCCATCGCCTTATGCAGCACGCGGCTGACAGGCTGGCTCACCGTCGAATTCAGTTCCGTTGCCAGGGGTGGAATGTGATGGAGAATTGCATCGACCACTTCGTCCGCCCGGGCGCGCTGGAACGGGTTGCGGCCGGTCATGGCCTCGTAGCAGACGATGCTCAAAGAAAACATGTCGGAAGCGGGTGACAGCGGCTTCAATTCAATCTGCTCGGGGGACATGTAGAGCAGCGTCCCCTTTTGCGCGCGCGTAGTGTGGGCGTCGGACATGTGGGCGACGCCGAAATCGATGATCTTCACCGAGTCGTCTTCCATCACGAAGATGTTGCTCGGTTTCAGATCGCGGTGGATCAGTCCACGTTCGTGCGCAGCCTGCAAGCCCCGGCAGGTCTGCGAAATGATGTCGATGGTGCGCTCGACCGTCAGCCGATGGCTGGCCTTGCGGATGAAATATTCCAGCGTGGTGCCGGGCAGCAGCGGCATCACGAAATAGGGCTTTTTCTTCCCGTCTTCCTCGAATTCTCCGATGTCGAAGATTTCAACGATGTTGGGATGGCTTATGGATGCGAGCACATCGCACTCTTTGTAGAACAACTGCAGCGAAGCGGGATCGGGAATGTCGAGGATGGTCTTGACGGCGACTTCTCGGCGCACGACTGTGTCGTAGGCCCGATAGACAAGGCCCATCCCTCCTTGGCCAAGGACCTGCCTGACCTCGTAGCGGCCAGCTAGTTTTCTCGGGGAAGACGGGTTCTCCATGGCGCGCCCCCGCAAGGGCTCTAGCATTTTAATCGATTTCGCTGAAAAGTGTAGCTGGTGTGGGGCGGTGGCGGAGCCTCCATAAACGACTCCATCGATCACGGCGGGGCGAAGAGGGCAGGAAGTCGAGGAGTGTCAGGAGGCGCAGCGACTGGGGAGCACATCCCGGACTCGACGGCACTGAATATTAAGCCACGCCAAAACGTAGCCGAATCCGTAGCCGACAGGCTGCCGGCCTTTAAGTCCTTTGGATTGAGTACCGTGGAGAGACGGGATTCGAATCCGCTGAGAGATGTTAAACACGGGTAGAAGAGAGCAAGGTTGGCATTCTCAGCCCTTGTAAGTAATTGCAGGCAAAGCTATGATCTAACGCTTCCCCAACCGGATATCCATCCCGACCAGGGGTCCGTAAACGTTGATCCCATAGTTCGCATATCTTGGCTCGGACAAGTACAGATTTGATATATGCATCCAATTGAGACCCGCAGAAATTGAATACCTAGGATTGAAGTTGTATCGTACTCCACTGCCCATGTTGAGTGTAAATGTGAAATCCTGACCTTGTGCATACTGGACCCCTTTGGGTCCCTTAGCGTCAATATCTCCCAGGCCCGCGCGGAAATCAAAGTAGGGCGCGATCCTCCAATTACGCGGGACAAAATTCCGTCGAATGCCCATGATGTACGAGAAATAGCGCGTTTCAGGTCCCCTCGGAATCGCAGTGACTGACCCGGTGAACGTTACGTCCCAATTGCCGCGTAGAATCTTAGGGCCTTTTACGTCCCCCATTTGCCATCGAAGAGAAGCAAAGACGGGAACCAGGGTGTACTTGAGCGGGGTCTCGGTATAACCATCGCCTAAGAAAACGTCGAAAGGAAAAGGGATATTGATGGGAAGCCATCCCGACTCCAAGGAGAACTCGAGCTTGTTCTTGTAATAGATACTTCGGTTGAAATCAGCCGGTTTCGCGTTCCGTACTACTTCAACTGAAGATTGATCTCTGAAATCCTGGGCGATAGACGTGGCAGGTCGAGCGAGACACACCAGCATTACAATAAACAATGTTACGTTTCGCATACTGGTGCTGATAGAGGCGAGGTGGAGGCTCGAGAAAGCAGAACGGACCATGGGAGTTTTAGCCAGGAGGGAACCAGCAGGACTTCGATTGTCGCAACCGGACGCGACCTGGTTGCACAAAAAGTGATTGTACTGCCGAGAGGGTAGGTAAGCGGGAGGCCGAGAAGGGAATGACCGATCAGGAAAGCGAGGGATAAGGCAGTTCAGCTTGATTCATTCTCGACGAGCAACCTCTATGTTAAGGCCTTTGTCGAATGGAGCGTACCGTGCGGGCGGTCGGGGAGTGCGCCGGGCTCCGTCCATCGTTGCTATCTCCCTCCGCCGAATACAAGCCAAGCTTAATGAGACGTAGGCGTGCGTGCTGACAATGCGCCCGAAATTCCATGTCGGAACAAGGCAGAGACTCATTTTCCGGCAACACAATCTCCGATACGCCGTGGTTGGGGCCTAAACGCGGCAGGTCGGTCAGTCCTCCAATTACCTGTGTTCCCCATACCCAGCGGCCACAGTCGGCTCCTCCATTTGTATCAATCAGACCGGCACATACTATTCGCTGATCGCGCAGGAAGCGCAATGCCAGTTCCGTGCGTTCCGATGTACCCAGCACGAAAACTCGCCGCTCGTCGCCATTGCCTAAGCTCCAGACGTCCAGAGAGTTGCGAAAGAGAGAAAATGACTTTCGAATGGCCATCAGGAGAGTCCACGAGAAAGCCGCGTCGAGGACAAAGACGAGGCGAGAAAAACCTGAAAAACGATAGATCGCGATCAGGAATAGAAGAGTCGCGGCTTCTCCAGACAGCGTGGCCTTGGCCAAACGGTAGGGGTCGGTTTTAGACCCGCGCCACCACGAATACCTATATACCTTGAATACCCAAAGACAAATGAACTTCAACGCCAGGACAATCGGCAAGCTCTGGAGAAACAGCTGCATGTCGGAGCGAGGCACGTCGGCGCGAAAACGCAATACATACGCCAGGTAATACGCCAAAGTGAGAGCTACAGGATCCAGCAGAAACGCCAGCGCATCACGCGTCAAGACGCGGCGCAGCAACGTTTTCGTGGTGTGCGGAGTGTGAGTGGAATCAATCATCTCCGACCTGAAAAGATGGATTCCAAAAAGAACCAGAAAGAGAAACCAGAACCCGATAAGACCAATGGCACGTGAGTAAAGGATATGCCGCGCCACCAGGGCGACGGCTCCAGAGGCGATAGAGAGTGTGCACAGCAGTAAGACAGCGCTGCGCTCATTTAAGCCCAACTGCACCAGACGGTGTGAGCTGTGGTCGGTTCCCCCTTGAGAAATCCTCTGTCCCCGAAGGCGGCGCGTCACCGAAACAAACAGAGTGTCGAAGACAGGAATTGCCAGCACGACAACGGGCGCCAGGACTAACGGTGGAATTCCGGAAACATGAGTGACTTCCAGCAAAGACGCAGAACCCAGCAGGAAGCCCAAGAACAGGCTGCCGCAATCCCCCATGAAAATACGTGCCGGATTGAAATTAAACAGCAGAAACCCGGCCGATGCACCCGCGCCTACAAGCGCGAGCGAGGCATAGTCCGATGATCCGTTCCCGCTGTAAAAGATTGCCAGGTAAATCGCGGAAATGAGCGCCACTCCTGCGGCGAGGCCATCCATATTGTCCAAAAGGTTGAAGGCGTTGGTGATGCCCACAATCCAGATCACCGAGATGACGGAGTTGACAATTGCGTTGTGTGTTAACGGGTAGACGATGCCAGAGTTGACTACCCACAAAGCCGCAACGAGTTGTCCTGCCAATTTGGCCCGGGGACGAAAATGCAGAATGTCGTCGGCAAGGCCAAGAAAAAATACCAGGCTGGACGCACCGAGCAGTTTCCACACGATTCGATCCGACAAGGGCACAATTGCAAAGCATAAGGCCAGGAGAGTTAGCCAGATGGGCACACCTCCAAATAAGCTTGGTGTACCTTTATGCCAACGATCGCAGCGTGGTTTCGCAACCCATCCTCGTTTGCGACAGATCCAAACGGTGAGCGCAACTAACGCCCCACTGAGGACCACTGTCCCGAGGAAGACGATGACCCTAAACTGTATGATGTTCGCTGAACGCATGGGTGAGAGAGCCAAGGGGCCTAGGCTGGAGCAGCCAAAGTCAACGCGAATGCCTTCGCGTGTTCATGCAGTGGATCGGTAGAATTCGTCAAACTACTAGCGACGGCCTGAACTATTTCACGAAGCTTCTTGGTCGGCACATAGCCGATCGCTGTGCGGATGCGACTCAAGTCAGGCACTCGGCGCGGCATATCTTCGAAGTCCTTGCTGTAGGCTTGCTCATAGGAGACGTATTGGAGAGGTGAACTTGAGCCCGTTACCTCCTTTACGACTTGAGCAAGTTTATTGATGGAAACCTCTTCATCGGACCCAATATTAAACAGAAGATTCTCGGCGGCGGGAAGCTCCGCCAGCTTGACCAAAGCACCCACCACATCGCCTACCCAGCCAAAGCAGCGGGTTTGAGTGCCGTCTCCGTAAATAGTGATCGGTTGGTTCCGCAACGCCTGGGAAACGAAGCGGGGCAGAACCATACCATACATGCCGGTTTGACGAGGCCCGACGGTGTTGAAAAGCCGGACAATCACCACCGGAACTTGACGTTCCCGGTTATAGGCAACGGCGAGAAATTCATCGAGGGCCTTGGAGCAAGCGTAGCTCCAGCGCCCGCAACTAGGCGGTCCAATGACTAGGTCGCCACTCTCCCGGAAAGGGATGTCGTCAGATTTTCCATATACCTCGGATGTGGATGTGATCAAAACCCTTTTTTTCTTCTTGCTCGCTGCCTCTAGTACTAGCTCGGTAGCGCGCACATTCGTGTGCAGAGTCCGTATAGGCGACTCCACGATGAGACGCACTCCGACAGCCGCAGCAAGATGAAACACTATGTCGCAATCATCTACGAGTTCCGCCAGCAATCCACGATTCATTACGGTATCGATGACATATTGGAAGCCGGGCTTACTCTTCAAATGCCGAATGTTCGTCATTGAACCGGTTGAAAGGTCGTCGATTATCGACACCTCCCAACCTGAACTGAGCAGTTCGCCAGCTAAATGAGATCCGATGAACCCAGCGCCACCGGTAATCAACGCACGCATCTAATCCTCCTTGGAGTTAGGGAAATCAGTCGGAGTTAAGAAAGGCTTCAGTTGCGCTACTTCGAAGCTCGAGGCAATCAATTACGTGTCCAAATCGGGCGGGGTGCTTCAACATCTTCCGCGAGGCACTTTTTCTTTCGCGCCAATCGCACATAGAGGTGCTCCAAATCGGCGAGGAGCCGATTGCACGAATAGCGGTTCCGGACAAATTCTCTTCCAGCACAGCCCATTTCTCTACGAAGCTCGGGCCGTTGCAGCAGATACTGAGTCGCTGCCGCAATCCGGAGCGAGTCGCGAGGCACCAGGATGCCGTTATCGAATCTCTCCCAACCTTCTTCTGCGCGAGCGGTCCCCATCATCAGATCGCGTACACCTCCGACATCCGTGGCGATAAAAGGCCGGGCCGAAGCCATGGCTTCCAATAGGGCTAGGGGGGTTCCTTCATTGATCGAAGTAAGTAACAGAAGGTCCAAGTCGGCATAGACGGGGCCCAGATTCCGTTGCCAGCCCGTGAGAACAACGTTGTCTTGAAGGCTTGCTTCGTGAATCTGCGCTTCGCAACTCTGGCGAAGTTCACCATCGCCGACCATGACAAACCTTGCCAATGGAAATGCGGCATGTATTCGAGCCGCGGATTCCAGGAACAAGTCAGGTGCTTTGATAGCGGTCAACCGTCCAACCCATCCCACCAGAATGGCCCGTGGACCGCATCCTACAGCGGCGCGTAAAGAGCCTTCCTGTCCGTCGACCTGTAAGAACGGGTCAAGATTGAGACCAATAGGGATGGTAACAACTTTGTCAGGCGAAGCGATCCGGTAGGTCTCTACCAGATCCTTCTGCTGAGATTGGCTCACGGCGACTATGCAATCGGTGTGGCGCCCCAGAAATCGTTCAATTGCGAGAATGATTCTCGTCACCCTCGGTGAAAAGTAGCCGTCAAATACATGACCGTGGAATGTGTGCACGCGAACCGGAACCCTGGCCACCATCGCAGCCAAACGTCCGAGTGTTCCTGCTTTCGCCGTGTGCGTATGGACCACCATGGGACGTTCACGACGAAAGGTTCGTATCAATCGCCACAATGATTTCAAATCCGACGCAGGAGAGATTTCGCGGGACAGCGTACAGATTTTAATGGGCCGCAAGCCGAGTTCGTAAGCGAGAGATTCCATACTGGCTTCCTGGGGAGAGACTTCCCCGATGAGCAGTACGGCCCGGTACCCCCTCATTTGCAAGGCATGAGTCATGAGGATAGCTTCTGTTGCTGCACCACCCACGTTGAGGCGCGCGATCACGTTTGCGATGGTGAAGCTTTTTTCGGATTTCATGTTAAGGCTTGTTTCGCCCTGCAAGGAGGTTCCAATAAAGCTCTTGGTGGGCCTTCACCATGGCTCCGAGCGAAAACTTCTCCTCCACCAGTCTGCGGCCGTTCACGCCCATAGTTTTTCTCAAATGCCCATCCACCAGGAGTGTTTCAGCCCGCTGTGACAAGGCGAGCACGTCCCCCGGAGGAACAAGAAACCCGGACTGGCCATGCTGAACCGCTTCTGGGTTTCCTCCAACGTTGGTGGCAATGACCGGTTTCCCGCATGCCATTGCCTCCAAAATTACGTTGGAGAAGCCTTCCGCTTCGGACGTGCAAACATAGGCATCCAGAGCGGCAAAGATCGGTTCCGGCGATGGAGTACTATTCAGCACTCGGATTCTTCCGCCAAGACCGCGGGCGTCGATCTGATTTAGTGTGGATTGTTTGGCGCCGTAGTCGGCGCCGGCCAGAATGAAGCCGGCGCGCGGATGCTGTTGCGCCAGCCTGGCGGCCATTTCTACGAAGTCATGGTGTCTTTTGTAGGGACGGAAATTTGCAATCTGCCCAAAAACGATTTCGTCTTGTGTCCAACCCAATTGTTGTCGAATGAGCGATGGAATACCCGGACGGAAGCGCTGCAAGTCGACCCCGTTGTGGATGGTTCCGCACTTGCTAGCGGAACAGCCAGCAATATTGATCATTTCTCGAGTTACCGCGTAGCTGTTTCCCAGATTGAATTGGGCCAGATTGAAGGCCGTGGTGTCGGCCCACCCGGCTGCCCAGCGACCTGCACGATACTGACTGGGCAAAGAGCGTCGGCTGCCGATGAATACCGGGACTCTTGCCAGGCGCGCCGGAATGACTCCCAAAATGCTTGGGCCGGAAAGGAACGCATGCACGATATCCGGACGCAGTAGCTTGAATTGAGAATGAACTCTTCCTATGGCGTTCGTCCATGGCAACAGGCCGCTCAACCACTTTGAGCTTTCCTCAGGTACGCCAAGCACAAGACAGGGATCAACATCCTTCGGAACTTTCTCGACTCCGCGATCCTGAAGGAGAATGATGGAGATCGAGAACCATTCGCGATCCAGGTTGGACATCAATTCCAGAGCCTGCCGTTCCGTTCCCGCGTCGCACAAAGAGCCTAGGATGTAAGTCAGCTTTACTTTTCGCGGACGATCCTTTGAGGAGTTGGCCGGCCGAAAGGCTCGTTCCACAAACAATTCAGAGGTCATTCAGATTGCGACCGCATTGGAAATCTTCGGCAGAGGGATGCAATGATGCACCATCACTACGCCAATTGACAGGCACGGACCCGGTGAAAAAACCAATCCTGGAAAACCAGCACGTCCCAGAGGTGGTACTGCCAATTGCGGATTCCAGAAAGATGTTCCCGCCAGCGTCGGCGAACGATTTCGATTTCAAAAAAACCATGGGATCTCAGCACGTCGGGAGCAAGCAGATCTTCTGCCCACTCCCGCAGCGGTCCGCGAAGCCAACTGGCGATAGGCACGGCGAAGCCCATCTTGGGCCGCTCTATTAGTTCTGCGGGCACATACTTGTAGAGGACTTGACGCAAGATCCATTTGCTGACGTCGTGACGAATCCTGAAGTGCAGGGGCAACTTCCAGGCGAATTCCACTACGTTGTGGTCCAAAATCGGTACCCGCGCTTCCAGATTCACCGCCATACTTGCGCGGTCAACTTTAGTCAGGATGTCGTCGGGCAGGTAGTGCACTAAATCCGTGAGCATCATCGCCTCTTCGACAGTTGGCAGCGACATGGCTTCTTGGACAAAATGGGCGACCGTGTCCGGCTCGCTTGCGCCACAGACAACTTCAGCCGGCTTATCCCAATGGGAGAGAGCCTGCATATAAATCGAGCCTGGGCCCTGGGAATGCAGGAACCCGGTAAACTTGTGCGCCTTGTCGCCCACTGCCGACCAGGGCTTTCTGGGACGAATAACCGGCCTGATCCATCGATACATCCCATCAATCTTCTCTGGAGGCAGGTGGAGGACGAGGTTCGAAATCATTTTTCGGACTGGATAGGGAACTCGTCGCAAGCCTTTCCAGATTCTCCTGGTGAAAAGGTAGCGACTGTAGCCGCCGAAGAGTTCGTCGCCGCCATCCCCGGAAAGGCTTACCGTAACGCTTTGCCGTGCCAGCTTGGAGATAAGAAAAGTGGGAATTTGCGAAGAATCGGCAAAAGGCTCATCGAACATCGCTGGCAACTGCGGGACCACATCTAAGGCCTCCTGGGGAGTGACATAGAGTTCCGTGTGGTCTGTTCCCAAATGTGCAGCAATCCGCCTAGCATGCGCAGCCTCATCGTAATCCTTTTCGTGAAACCCTATGGTGAACGTTTTCACGGGCACTCTGCTCTGCGACTGCATGAGAGCGACGACAGTGGAGGAGTCAATGCCTCCGGAAAGAAAGGCTCCCAGCGGCACGTCCGCGATCATGCGCAGCGAAACAGCCCGCGCAAGGATCTGCGTTAGCTGCTCCGTCGCCTCATGGTCATTTGCGGAAATGCGCGATTGCAATCCCTCGCGTGCAACGTTCGTGGCGGACCAGAACTGGCGCATGTCAGCCGGACCCCCGGGAGAATCCAGCGTGAGAATGCTCCCTGGCGGCAGTTTGTGAAGGCCTTGGTAGATGCAATGTGGCGCAGGCACATAATTGTGTCGCATGTAGAGCGCGAGCGCGTCGCGGTCAATAGTGCCGTCAAACCCCGGATATTGGCAGATAGCCTTCAGTTCCGATGCAAAAACAAAATCGCTGCGCACCCATCCGTAATAAATGGGTTTAATGCCGAGCCGATCGCGCACCAGGTAGACTTTGTTTTCCAGACGGTCCCACAGAGCGAAGGCGAACATTCCGATGAAGCGTCGCACCGCGCCATCAAGATCCCAACGTTCCACGGCTTCCAGCATCACCTCCGTGTCAGAATGCCCTTTCCAGATGTGCCCTCCCAACTCGCTGCGGATCTCCTCAAAGTTGTAAATCTCTCCATTAAAAGTGATGGTGTAACGTCCAGAACTGGACGTCATCGGTTGATGCCCGGCAGGCGATAAGTCGAGGATTGACAGGCGACGGTGAACCAACCCGAGCCCGGTGGTCGTGTCATACCACACTCCAGAATCGTCCGGGCCGCGGTGTTTGAGAGCCGTTCCCATTTGAGCAAGGATCTCTGCAGGAACTTCCGCGCTACGATTGGTTTGCCAAAATCCAGCAATGCCACACATGAGTCTGACTCTTAGCTTCTAATCTCTGTTCGAGTTCGCCGGGGAATTGGAGATCGGCCCGACATTGGAGTCGCTTCGATTACTGAGGCTTCTGATATACCCCGAGGATATAAGGAGAAGCAATGCGGGATTCGCCGTCGAGGTGCACAGCTCGGAGCCCCCAACACGCCGCTTGCTGCATGAGCTTGATCGGCGGCAACAAGAAACCTTTGCGTACTCCGTAATTCACGACTCCCGGTCCAAAGCATCCAAAGAACGCAGCCGGACTTACGGGCTTCATATCCGCTGAAAGGTGAGCGTCGTCCAGCATCGAGCAATTCAGGAGCACGTGTTTATCGAAGATTCTGCGATTCATGAGTTTCTGAACGATTCCATACGAGCTTGTAAAGTTCGGAATCATGGTCATCGCCCTGCCTCCCGGACGGAGGATTTGGCTCATGCGACGCGTCACCGTGGCGCTCTCCTTGAAATGCTCGATAAAACCAAGGGAATAGACCAAATCGAAAAAGCCCAGAGGCAGAAGCGACTCATCGAAAAAGTCCCCCTTAATCAAATGAATCATGGTGTTGCCCGCGTTGTTCTGCTCGGTCAGCCGCAAACCCTCGGCGGAGTAGTCGATGCCCCAGGTGTCGCACTGCAACCTTTGAGCGAAATATCCCATCCAGCGCGAGCCGCCGCAGCCGATTTCGATCACTCTGGATCCCGGCGTCACCAGCGACTGAAAAACTTTCGCGAGCCGAAAATCGTAGTAGCTGCGCGTGGAAAACTCACGTACGGATGCGGAATTCCCCCACACCGATTCCCAATGGCCAACGCTCGCGATGTCAGTAGGTTGTTTTTCCAACGTTCGATCCAGCATAACTATGCAGACCCTCCGCTACCGGGGGGCTTCTTTTCCAGAGACATTCCGTTGTTCAGACTTGGGTGCACAATCTGGCGTTCGAATACAAACTGGTTGCAGCCGTGTCTGCTCCCACACGTTGTAAGTTCGCGAAGAGTAAAACCGCGATCGCGGTAAAAACGGAAAATTTCTTCGGGGCGAGCCACCTCAAAGGGATAGCCTCCAACCCAGTCCTGAATTGCAACGTGCATCGACATGCCTCTCTGTCCGCGACCCATCCACCGGTCTAAAGGATTTTTGTGGCGAATCCCATCGGCAGCAAAGAAGGCTGCGCCGAAAAACAGAAAGAAGGCAAGCTCCATAGGCACCCGACCGACTTTCGGAAGGTGGTTGTAGGTTCGCTTGATCACCTTCCAATAGGAAGACCAAAATGGCTGGTAGTTATAAATCGATAGAAACAGGAGACCGCCGGGCGCCACCAGGGGAGCAACATTGTGGAGAGCCTGCTCCAGGTTCCCGGTATGATGCAACACTCCCCACGAATAGACGACATCAAACTGCCCAAGGGAATCGAGGTACTGGGTATCCAACACCGATCCTCTTTCAATGATCCAATTGGAATGGGATGGGCAGTAGCTGTGTTTCAATGCGCGAGTGCATTCCACACTCTGCAGATCGTAGTCGAACGAACGTATCGTGGAAGCTCCCAGGCGTAGCGCGATCAGGGAAAAGAGCCCGCTGCCAGATCCGACGTCAAGAAAGGTCTTGCCCTCCAAACTATCCAGACCCAGCATCGCTTTCGTCGCATCCTCCGCCGCACGGATCCGAATGTCATCAATTTCGGCAAGATAGTGTTTCCAATTCTTGCCAAATTCAAATCTTTGTCCAGCTTCGATCTCAGCACTATAGCTATCGGTCATCCCAACCTCGCTACACTTTTTCCATTCGATCTGCTCTCAACATGCAGAGGGATCAGGCTTGTGCCTGCAGAATCTGCGCCAATCGAGGGGCAAGAACTTCCACGCTGTAGTGCTGTTCAGCGGCCAACCGCCCAGCCCTGCCCATGCGCGCGCGGAGTTCCGGGTTGGCTAAGAGTTCCGACAGCGCATCCACCCAGCCTTGCCGGTTGATTGCGCCGAAACCGACCTCGCCTTTTTGCAAGACCTCTGCGTTCATGCCAAACTGGCTCACCACCACCGGAATACCGCACGACATATACCGGATCATTTTGAAACTGCACTTACCCCGCGCCCATTCCGAATCATCGATAGGCATGATCCCAACTGTCATCCCCTGAATGTCCTCAACCTCGTGCTCCCGCGCGTAGGGCACGTACTCGACCTGACTGGCGGGAAGCGAAGAAAATTGCGGAGGTTTGTCGGAAAAGACGCGCAGCACAGAGTCAGGGTGATTCCGCAGCACATCACGCAGTGGCGCTTCGATTTCGTAAAGATAGCCAAGCCCCGAACTCAGGCCCTGCCAACCGATCACCGGATGCCCCACGCGGTGACCGCTCGGGGCGGGAACAAAGCGGCGGGTATCCACGGCAGTGGGCAGCACGCTCACGCTGGAATTCCAGCGTGAAAAATTTTCCGCAAGAAAACTATTGCCGCAGATGACGTGATCACAGGCACAGGCTAGGCGGCGCGCAAATCCTCCTCGGTGATGTACCCAGATGGCGTCATCCACATCCAAGATTCGGGGCCGCTTAGTAAATGGCTCGAATGTAACGAAAGTGCTTAGCATCTCCCGCTGCAGCAGCGTCACATCGTATCGGTACGATTCTCCGACGGTTGACAGATGTTCTGCGAGGTTCCAAAGCCCCCACACCGCGCGCCTCACAAATCGATCTTCCGGCGGATATAGACCGGCACGGGAGGGGCTTTCCGTCATATCGATATCGCGCTCTTTCAAATACGGAATGTACTGTTGTACGCGCGGCACGCGGGCCGGAGCATTGTGACCACCAGTGTAGGCGATGACTCTTAACATGCGATGGCGGCCCGAGGACGCCAGAACCACCAACCGTAGCACAAAGAAGTGGCCAAGAACATTTTTGCGAGGAAGTTAAGGTTGGCAAAAAAGCTCTCAGCATAACCCGACAGCGGAATCCCGTAGAACAATATCGAGAATATGATGATGGCTTGCGGCCCACCGCCGACAGCTCTGCAGTAGGCCCAAGTAGCTCCTGCCCCCAGCAGGAACATCATAAATATGGAGCCGAGCGCACCCAGTTGGGGAAAATAGGTGAAGTAAATTGTGTACACGTTAGTTGCCAGTCCGAACGTTCCCACGGTGCTGTATTCCGCATGAAGATAGGGAATCTCCGTTCGGAAGCCGATCTTGCTGGCAAGGATTCTGAAATTGCGATCCAAATTTTGTGTGGGTGGAATGGCGCTGGGATGCTGATAGACGTTATCGAATGCCACCAGTGCTCCGACAGTATACAGTTGGAAACCATCGATCAAAGCAGGCACGTTCCCGGCGAGCGACTCCTGAGCGCTGGCTCCGGCTTTTCCCACAAGAATAGCTAACCCAAAAAATGTGACTGCAAATACCAGTCCGAGAACAGCCACGGTACGCCACGGAATTCGGCGCTTCCGCAAAACCTCCATGGCGAACAAACTCACGAGAATGGACACAAAACCAGCCCGCCCCGCCGTGAGCAAGTTGTAGATTAGAAAGAGCCCAAAGGCCGCCCATGCCCGCCATTTCTCAGTACCCCGATGATACCAGGCTATGAGAACGGTGATGTTCGCAAGGACAACCATGTTGTCCATCAGGCTGAATCCACTCAGATTCTCTGCACTTTCCTCGATCAACTGCCGTCGGAGAACCATCCAGAAATTACCGGTCGCCACATCCGCTACAAGGTCGGTAATAAAGCGAATATAGAAAGGGAACGCTGCGCACAAAATCAGCAAGAAGACAGTCAATACATTTTTTAAGCGGGCTGGGTTGTATTGAGTTGGTACGTGCTCGGGACGGTAAAGGTAATGTACGGCTAATCCGCCCGCACAAAATGCCAATGCACCGGCCACAAAGAAAAACAACGTTTCCTCATGAAGCGGGAGCAGCAGCGACCGGGAGCAGGCATGAAAACCAAGAAAAACCGCCCAGCAGGCGGCCATGGCAAACGGCGGATAAACTGGTGACCGCTCGACATAGAGACAGATGCCGGCAAACAAAACCAAAGAAAGAATCGCCAGTATGGTGACCATCAGGATTGTCGGTGCCTTATCGCCAAAAGATTCTCGCCACACTCCGAGTTGTGCAGAGACTTGCTTGGCTTAACTGCGCATGTTCTGGAGGTCGTGCGCGACGGTCATCTCGAAGCAGTTCCTCGGGGCAAAGGATATTGCAAGCGGTCAACGCAGTAGGCTAGAAAACCAGCGGGGGCGAAGGCGGCCGTCAGAAAGGCGTGTTGGGACTCCAGCACGAGACGAAACAATCCTGCGCCGGCGTGAAAGGAAAACCGGCAGTAATTGATCGCACACCGCAGCCTCCAGGTGAACGGAAGTTCCGGCCGCAGGGACTCTCGGTAGCAGAGCCTAGCACCGACTGCATTCTTGACCCGCAACTGTAAGGAGGAGGCACTCAGGCCCTCTGTCCCTTGGCAGTAAATCCGAAGCCGTTCATTGACAAACCGCGTTTTGTACCACAGAGACATGCGCGTCCACACAATGCCTTCCGAAATGAATTTTTCCCCAGGTATCTCCGGGAAAGGAAACGCTCTCAATACCTCTGTTCGATTGACTCCCCACCGTTCCGCCGACCTTCTGTACTTCATCTGCTCGCAGGGAGAAGAAACGTCCAGTACCGGCGCGGGGAATTCAGGCCCTAGCGGGGAGCCATCTTCTCGCGAGCAAAGAGCTGTGATTGTAGAAAACGCATTCCGCTCCGATAGCGGAATGTTGTCCCAGTGATGTCTGAATCTGGCCAAAGTCTCTGGCACACAACGGTCATCAGAATCGAAGAATAGAAAAAGCTCGCCTTGGGCTTCGCGGACTCCGCGGTTGCTGGCCACATGCTTGCCCTGGTTGGGTTGGTAGAAGTACCGGATCGGAAATTTCGCCTCATTCCGCCAGCACCGAACCAAGTCTTCGGTCCCATCCACGGAGCCATCGTCCACGATCAGCCATTCGAAATCGGAAAAGGTCTGGGCACAAAGCGAGTCATAGACACGCGGCAGGGTGTCCTCTCGATTGTAAGTGGGCGTAAAGACGGTGAAGGTGTACGGTGGCATTTCAAATTGTTCCCGACCCTTGAGGTTCACAGGTGTGAGCTGTCGCCGCCAGCCGCAGCCAGCGCCTTTCTTCCGGCAAAAAGAAAATCAGAGATGCTCCCAGCAGAAGCAGGAGAACCGCGGCCAAAAACACCGCGCGCTGGGCTAAAGTCGATGGCCATGTAGCTACCCAGAACAGCATCAACGCGCAGGCGGTGGATGCTCCCATCCGGCCTGTGAAGCGGTCTTGTTGCCTTAGGAAGCGCTGCCCGGCTAACGTTAAGAATGTGGCGTCGAGCAGCACTCGCGCCGTCCAGGCAATGGCTGCTCCTTGCACTCCGTAATGCTTGACCATCAACCACAGAAAGGGAAGGTACAATATCACTTCGATGAGGTGAAACTTGGCGGTGAGATCCGGGCGCCCCGCCCCTTGGATCAACACCCAGGAAAGCACGGCGAGGCTGTTAAGGAAAACTCCCACCGCAAGCCAGCGCAAAACGTCCGTGCTGTTGTTGGCGAATTCGGCGCCCAGCCACAGCCGCAGACCATTGTTCGCCAGCGTCACGATTACCAGAATGATGGGAAAGATCGTCAGGAAGATATATTTCTGGCCTCGGAGAAGCAGCAACGCTGCGCGGCTGCGATCCTGCGCGAAGGTTACGGTGAAGGCGGGAAACAATACGCCGGCCAGAGCGCCCGGGATGGTCAGCAGCCGGCTGACCACTTCAAAGGGCGTGGCGTAATAAGCCACGGCGGCCACTGAAACCATTGCGCCAATCAACATCCGGTCGATGTAAAGCATGAGCGGACTGATCACATTGCTAACCGTCATCCAAGTGCCAAAGCGCAGCACGTACCCCACATGATGCCGCGCCCATGCGAAACTTGCCCCCAGTTCCGGCATAGATTTCAGGCAGAAGATCAAGGAAGCCATCCAGGCAAGGATTCTGCCCGCGGCCAGCACCCCGACCACCGGCACCAAGCTGTTGGAGAAAGGTAAAACCGCCAAGGGACCAACGAAGGTAAACGCGTTGGTTGGAATGCGAATCGCATTCACCACGCCGAACCGTTGCTGCGCCTCCAGCACGCCACGCAAACCAGTGGTCGTGATCATAAACGGCAGGCATCCCGCCAACAGGAGAAAAGCCCCTAGACTCTCCGGTTGCAAATTTGTCGGGACTTTGAGAATGCGATGCACTAACGTTGGTGTCAAAGCGGCTAAAAGAACGGACCCGAGGACCGACAAACCGAGCATGAGGGCCAGCGAGGTCCATACCAAGGAAGGAATTTCATCCGTTTTTCCCGTGCCCAGGCGGTCGGCTACCATGCGAGTGAGCGCGGCTCCCAATCCCAGGTCGAAAAGGCTGAAGTAACCGACTACGGTCCATATAATTGTCAGCAAGCCAAAGCGGGATACACCGATGTGGCGGATAAGTATGGGTATGGCGAATAGAGCCACCAGCGCGGGCGCCCCGCTGCCCAGCAAATTCCAAACCGTATTTCGGGCCAGTAAGCGGCCCCGGGTCAGATCCATCGGGGTAACAGCAACGGAGGCGTTCATCGACCGTCGCCAATCTCAGAATCGGAGTTGGAGTTTGAATCGGAATCGGAGTTTCGCCGGAATTTGTTGCTGATCTTCCGTGCCTGATCCCTGAATTCAGCAGCCGCGGGCCGGGTATCGCCCCACACTTCTGCCGCAAACATTTTGCGAGGATCGTCGGGATCTACCTGCTGCCACGTTGCCTTTCCGATCACGAACACTGCCCCCATGGCGAATGACACTATTAACCCCAACAATGTAATGATCAGGCGATGCGGTCCCGACTTCTTCTCCGGCAGGTTGGCAGGATCCAGCACTTTGACGCTGGGAATCTCTTTCGCCTCGGATATCTTGGCCATCTCGTACTGTTGGGTCAGAGTCTCAAAAACGGCTTCGCGGATCTTCACTTCACGATACAGATCGGCGTAGGTTACGCCCAAGGCGGGAAGTCGGCGGAAACTAGGATACTCTTCGTCGCCTTCCGCAGCGCCCGGCGGGGGTTGCGGGCCACTCCCACGAACATCCTCCAACTGGTGGCGCAGTTCGTTGACACGTGCCTGGAGCGACCGAACGCGCACGTTATTGCCGGTATAGATCTGCTGCAACCCGCTCAATTGGGTCTCATAGGCGATCAATTCCCCTTGCAGGGTCGCAACCGCACCGACCATCGCCTTGCCCTGTTCCTTGAGATCCAGCGTCGTCGTCTTGGTCGAGAAGTCGGCCATTTGTTTCGACGCCGTATCAAGTTCCTGCCTCACTACCTTGAGACGCTCTTCAATGAAAACCCGCTCACGATGAGCAGACGAAGTATTCACCAGAGCTAATAGACGGTTCAGTTCATCGACGTAGGCGGTGGCGAGCGCGGCCGCCCGTGCCGGATCTCTATCTTGAACGGAGATGGTGATGATCTCGCTCTTCCGGTCCTGGCTTATGACGGTGCGGGCCGCAAGGTCTTCGCGGGCGTCTTTGTCCCAGCGGTCGCGATAGACCTTCTTCAAATCAAACCTTTTCACCAGACTGTCGGCCACGCTGCGGCTGTTCAAAACTCCAATAAACATGGCACCGGTGTTATCAAGACCTAACAGGTTGGCGCCCAGCCCAATCAAACCACTGCCGCCACCACCACCGCCGCTTGTCCGACCAAGGAGTCCCGTCATCAATGCCTCCGCACCCCCGGCCTTCATATCCGGCGACATCAATCGGGTCGAAGATTCGTAGCGGTTGGGTATAAGGAGCGCAATCAACAGCGTCAGCATTGCGCCTGCCGCTGTTATGCGAACCATGAGCCTCCGGTTTCGCCAAAGCAGCGCGGCGCAGTTCACCAATGCGGACGGTTCGTGGCCGGACGGATGGGTAGCCCGATCGGGGAATTCAACATAGGGCTCAGCAGTCGAAATCATCGTATTGCGTTGGCCTGTCATAGATTTGTCTATAGCCCGTTGAAGGCGACGCCAACACCAGACGAACTGAAGCGGTTTGATTTTGTGTCCGGAGTCATCGAGTATGTCCCTTGGGCCAGTAGCCGAGTTCGAACGATACCGCAATATTGGACTGACGGTTCGCCGCCAGCAAAGGAATCAGCCAGCTTTCGTACTGCACAGTGCCGGAAAGGCGAACACCCGATTTCAGGAAGAAGTCGCCATTCACTGCAACGTCGTTTTGAGTCCCCCCTCCGGGAAGAAACTGACTGTCATTCTTGCGGTGGCGGAGTTCAATGCCAATTTTCTTCTGTGCACCCAGCCAGTAGTTGCTGCGTAGCGCTTCACCCTGCGCTGCACGTCCGATCCAAGTACCGATCAGTTCGCCATTGTTGGTATATCCGCTGATGTACTGCCCATTGCTGTAGTAGCATCCGTTGCAGGTTGGGAAGTTGATAGGACTGGTTGTGCCGCCCTCGACTCTCAAGTCAAGCTTGGGGATCTTCGGAAATCTGCCAAGATAAACGCCAGTCTGGAACGCCGCCTTGTAGGGACGGTTCACTGGAGAGATCTCGTCTTCCTGGAAGGCGTCACCATACAAAGTGAGCCAGTCGCGCAAGCCGGGAAGCCGGTAGGTGAAATCCAGCCCTGCCCGACCATCGCCAAGAGAATAACCTTTCACGTGCATGGCGAGTGCGCTTTGCACGAGCGTCTTTAGGGTCAACGGATTCCCTGATCCGCCATAGATGGTCGTCTTGGACGCGCTGATTTCAAAATTCGGCGTGAACTTGAAACTGATTTTGCCGCCACTGAGAAACGGTTGCAGCTCGAGGGTTTTTCCATACTGGCCGATCATCTCCGAGTTGGTTAGTCCTCCCGTGGCGTTGTTAATGAACTGCTGCCCCGCAAGCTGTCCGAGAAAAAACTCCATGCGAATATCTCCAACATAGGGCACGTGATAAGGACTGACCCGATTGACGCGGAACATCTTGTTAAGCGGTTCTGCGTTGTTGGTAAACAGCATCGCGCCCTCATCTCCCGGGCCCCACCACAGGCTTTGCTTGCCGAAGGTGATTTGCCAGTTGCTAACGTTCATGCCCACATAAGCATCGAGAAGCCGAACCCGGCTTATAGCAGCAACCGGCATAGAGGGCGGATTCGGAGGCAGCTGATCTACGCTGGTGATGAAGCCTAGCGCGGCCGGGGAAAGCGAGGGAGTTGAGGGCGCCGCTTGATATTCCCCGCGAGTGTAAATCACAAACGGACCGGTCACCGCCCATCCGGATGTGCCGGCGATGCTATTGAACCCTTCCTGAAACGGCCTGCCGTAGTCGTTTAGAACAGTTTCGCCAAAGTGATGATTATCGGTTAACGGGGTGCCCGAAATACCCATCGCCCTTGCGTAAACGGACTCAACTTGTGCATGGGTATTCGTCTCGCCGCTCATCAGTTGGAAGTCCGGGGCGAACTCCTGCGTGAGGGCGTATTCCAAGTCTTGCACTTCGCGAGGCGCATCTGCATCAGGCCGCGATTCCGCTGCTTCGTTCACCTGGCGAGCGCACTCCAATCGCGTCCACGGGCGCAACCCTAGAATTGCTGTTCGCACATATCCCAACGCAGCCAGCCGTTCCAGCGCCGGATAGATCCAGCTGTCAAGCGGGACGTAGGGCGATCCCATATTTGCAGGAGTTTGGGCCTTTCCACCTTCCACAAATTCGCGCGGCGACTCCCACGAACTGCCCCTCAGTTCAGGATCATGGTGACGCGTGTAGACACTTTGGGCGACAAGGTATCCAAGCACGCTGCCGATGAAAACATCGGAGGGAAAGTGTTGTCCGGCACGGACGCGTGAGAAGCTAACCGCGGAAGCCAGGCCGTAAGCCACAAGCTTGGGGAGTGTTCCTGGATACTCGTGGGCAAAGACCCCCGCGATCGCCCAGGCGACAGTGGCGTGCTCCGATGGAAACGAAGTGCCCCCTTGGAAAAAAGCCCCACTCCCGTTTCCCTGATAAGGGCGTTCCCGCCGAAAGGAATACTTCATGACTTCGATTGGTATCAAGCTGTTCAGGGCTGCCTCGCCAGCCAGAAAACCCGTTTCGCGCCAGTGCTCGTTGTGAAAAGGAAAGCTCATCAGATACATACCCGCGCCGGCGCCCAACAGCCCCGCAATGCCTGCGTTCGAGATATTGTTGTAGCGGTTAATCGTCGAGGGACTCTTTGACAACGAGGCGCTATATTCCCGGTCGGTAGCGAGAAGGCCAGCCGTAACTCCGGCGAAAGGCACCAGCCAGGGCGCATCGGCGAACCGAATGTGCGCTGGACTAGTCCAGATATGCTTCTGGTCCTGTGCGAAGTCGGAGATATGGCTACCACAAAAACCTCTGGGCGCGCTTGTGACTGTTGAACTCACTGGTGGTTCAGGCTCAGGGGCCGCTACTATTTCTCTGGTATCGCCAGCGAGACTGCTCGCCTGACTATCTCCCGATGCATAGTTCCCTGAATTCTGGGACTGCGCTTCAGGAATCAGGCAAAGGGCTATGCCGGCACTGAGCACTCCAACCAGAAATCGGGTATTCGCTCTCAACCTTTATTCCCCAATTTCTACGGATGTATGTACGCGACAGTGAGGGCAGCCGACGAAGCGACCTGCGCCGCCTGCATAATCAGCGACCAGTTGCGGGTACCGATCTTGGGCGCTTTTTCCGGGACGATAATTGAATCGCCCGGCTTCAAAGCAGCGTTCATCGGGTCTCCCATCCAGAATTCAGAGTTGTTCTTCGCTGACAACACCGATCCATCGGCGCGGACCACAAAAACTGCGCTCTTATCCGCAACTTGGGTTAATCCTCCTGACTGGCTCAAGTACCATTTAGCGCTCCTCCCCGCGATGTAACTCACTGCCGTGGGATTGAACACCTGGCCCGATACCAGGATGTAGTTGGGCTTCTTGGGAATGACCAATTCGTCTCCGTCCCGGAGCTGGACATCGGCGGTCTTTGACAACTTATCCCAGTTTTTTATGTCCGGAGGAATGTGAATCAGGACGCGTCCGATCGGCGGTGTGGCCTCCAGCTGTTGCAGCGTGGTTTCAGTCTGTGCCACGGCCGTGAGTTTCGCATTTTTCTGGTCGGGATCGCTCTCGGGCAAGGTCTTCAAATAAGTCTCTTCCCTCTTGATCCGGTTCACCAGCTCGTCATGCGAAGTCATTTCCAGGTCGCGAACTTCACGCCGGATCAACACGGCCCCGTAAGGATAAGCTTGTGGGGTGAACCCGCCGCAGCGTTTCAGCAGGGAGCTAAGGCGCTCACCCGGTTCGATGCCATAGCTGGCGGGGTGCTGCACTTCGCCTCGCACGGTAACGGAGGAGCCAAGATCATTCCATTGTGCGATCTGCCGAACTGTCAGGACGTCTCCATTACGCAGCAGAACGTCCTCACTGGCATCCCCAGACAGCACAGCGGCTAATTTGATTTCGAGATGCTGGCTCGACTGACCAGGAGCGGTACTGGCCTTAAATCGGGTCAAGTCGGCAGTGTCTGCGTCGGCGCTTCTCTTAAGGCCTCCGGCAACCCTTACGAGATCGGCGACGCGCATATTGGAGGGCAGCGGATAGCGTCCCGGCTTCGCGACTTCACCTTTGATGTAGACGGTCGGCAGCTCTACCTGCGCCAGGTTGCGATGCACGAGGATCCGGTCACGCGATTGCAGAAGGAGATTGTCGACGGGATTACCGTCCAGAGCCTTGCGCAAATCGACGCTGAGAATCCGCAAAGTGCCGTCGCTTTCCGTGCGAAACAGCTGAACCGAATCAAGCGATGCATCGGGCGTGACTCCGCCAGCTAGGTAGACCGCGTCTCGCAAGTGGGCCTGACCCGAGGTTTGATATTTGCCCGGAGCCCGCACTTCGCCACCCACCCATACGTCAGGCACCGGCTCAAAATCGAAACGGCTGAAGATTCGCACCGTATCGAGAGGCTTTAGAGGCGGCGCCGCAGCTGGATCAGCAAGTGCGGCCGAGAGATCGACACTTTCCACGCTGGGATGAAAATCGGGCGCATTCAAGCGCACGATTTCTGCATAATGCGACGCCGGCTCGGGAAGCAGGTCATGGTAAGAAATCAGATCGGTCAGCTTCATTCCTGACTTATAGGAGTAACGCCCTGGTCGCAGAACGTGACCTTGAAGGTAAATGGCGTCTTCGTTATAGGAGGCGATGGGGTAGATGTGCACCTGGTCCCCGGCTTGAATCTTGAAAGCGTCAAGCTGCCGAGTGATCTCCTTGTCGTCATTCATCGATGTGAGATTCAGAGAAAGCATAATGTGCTTTTCATGAGCTTCGAGCCGTTGGACTTCAATGTGCTGCAGCGCCGCAGTAGGCAAAATCCCGCCCGCCAGTTCGAGCACGTCCGCCAACGACTTTTCCTTCAACAGTTCATACACCGCTGGACGCCGCACCATGCCGTCCACGGTTAGCTCCGGTCCCATTGGCGGCACAAGCAAGCTATCTCCATTTTCAAGCCGCTCCAGGTCGGAGCGGATGCCGTGCAAAAGCAAATCATAGGCGTCCACTTCCTGCACGAGTTGCTTGCCGCGGTAATGCTTGATGCAGCGCAGAGAACCGCGGCCGGTTACTCCACCCGCTGCAAACAGCGCGTTCAGAGGAGTGGAAAGAGAGCTGATGTCGTAGGCCCCCGGCTCGGCGACGTCTCCCACCACATAAACCCGCACAGTTCTCAGCCGTGAAAGAGAAACGTCGGCCGAGACGTCGGTGAACTGGGTTCGCAACGCCCGCTGCACCGCCAATTGAACGTCACCCAGGCTTTTCCCGCTCACCAACAAGGGACCAACCTCCGGCAGCGATACTCGTCCCGCGCGATCCACAACCCGCACTAACCGCCGGGAACTGCTACCCCACAGATTGATAGCCAAACTGTCGCCAGTGCCCACTACATAGTCGGGCCCGACCGGAAGATCCTTGGGAATTATGTCAGGCCGGTTCATCGTATTGCGGAATACGTCCAGACCGAAACGTTGCGCTGGGCGCTGCCATGCCGCCGCCTGCACGTACATGTCGTACAGAGAAGGAATGTCGGCATAAGGATTGGCCCGGTGAACCATTTTCACGGGTGTCACATCCTCGTCTTTGTATTGGCGTGCTCGCCGACGTTTCTGGCTCATTAACGGGGAGGATGCTTCCTCTCGTGTGCTGCTTCGGTCGGCGGACGAGGCGTTATCGAAGGAATCGTCGGATGCGCCATCTCGCTCTCCAAGCAAACCAGCTAGTGACGAAGGGATAGAAGCTTGGCCGGGAAGCTGGCCCGGAAGGTCAGAACCGCCGCCCTTCATCGCAGCAGCGGCTAATTCGAGCTCTGGCGAGGACATCGGGTTGCGCAGAGGCGACTCGTCTCCCCCAGTCATCATGTCGGTTCGAAGGGTTCGGGAAGGAGACGAAAACGATGGCACCCCGTCCAGCGGAGGAGAGACCGGATTCTCCTCGGGAACAGTTTCATCATTCGGCGTTGACCGTTTCGAGCTGGGGCTCGTCGCTCCTTGTTTATCGCAGTCTTCATCTTGCTCTGGATCACAGGCAGCAGTGCGTTCCACAGCTTGATCCTGAGCCTTCTTGGCCTGGAGCGCCTCGGCATCTTCCTGTGCTTCAACCTGCACCAAACGTCGAGCCCGCTCTTTCAAAACAAGGTCTTCCTGTTTCGCGTAACTGGATTCTGGATTCGGAGACGGCGTCAAATAGCCGTAACGCTGCAGCAGACGAGTCGCCACGGCGCGAAATGCCACATCCCGGTTGAGCCGGTCGAAGATGGCGTCATCCGACAGGCTTGCGTCTTCGACAACCTGCCCGTTGTCGGTGGCATCTTTGGCCACCCAGCGCTTGAGTTCCACTAGTAAGCCTGCGTCCAACACCAACACAGCTTTGATCTGGGCGGAGGACGCGGCTACTCGACTCAAGTTTTCCTTCGCGAGTTCGGAAAGTTCTGGCCTGCGATTCGCCTTGGGGTCGCTTTGCTCGTAGGTTGACCGCGGGCGCGCCTGGCCATACAGCCCCTGACAGAGCACGAGGCAGAGTCCGAGAGCGAACTTCTGGAAGAATGTTTGAGACATCTTGTTGTACCTGACGATTGCCATATTCAGACTCCCACCGTCTCGTCGATTTCGCATTTCTACGAATTCTCAATGAGATGGACACTCGCACCAGGTCTTTGCCATGTCTGCGAGCTAAGATTCTTCTTACAGCTCCGCCCTCTCACTTAGAGGGCTTATGTGAGATAACCCATTCAAACGCAGATACTTACTTCAAAACATTACTGGTGTCACAACCACAGCATCAGCACTCCGCAGGTCGGCAAACCAACGCGCAAATTGCTAGGGCACAACCGCTGGTGTCTTACCTCGGAGCACGTTGAGAATGCCCTCTTCCGAACTCTCCACACGCGCGGAACGAATGTCGAAGACTGTCCAGAAAAAAAGGCTGCTATTGCGTTCTGGCGCTAATGCAAGAATCTTTGTCGCCGGGGAGCGAGTGAGAAGTCCGTCACAAATAACCGGACGCCGATCCGCTTCGTCCAAGGCAATAATCACGAAATCCGGTTTCGATTCGGCAACCGTGCGCTCGATCTCCGCCGTGTCAGTAACTTCACCTACGATCTCTATGTCCGGTTGTCCCGAGATTGTCTCGAGCACTAATTCCCTCATCAAACGCGGCCGATTTGCGACTAACACCCTGATTTTTTCCATTGCGCACTCCAAGCACTCGACGCAGCGATAAGTATCTGGTTAGGCGGGGAGAAAAGTAAGGATCAAAGCTGTTCCTAATTCGGGAAAGGCGGGCTGAGTACAGTGTCTGGTACAAACTAAGTAGTCAATACCAAAGCTGTACCAATCAATTTGCAGGCAGTGCGAAGGGTGATCGCGATTTCCCAGAAGCGCAAAATAAAAGAGGCCTCCCGCGGGAGGCTCTTGAACTGTCTCTAAAACGTTGTCCTCTACACGCGCAAACCTTGCATGCGGCAGAGTTCCACCACTTCAAGGCGATCATTGGCACCAGCCTTGCGCAGCATACGATGAACATGGTTACGCACCGTCTGCTCGGCAAGCTGAAGCTCGAGTGCAATCTGCTTGTTGGTCATGCCACGTGCAATCAGAAGCACAAGTTGTTGTTCGCGGCTGGAAAACCCTAAGTTCAGTTTAACGTGGAAGCTTGGAACGCTAGCCTTCTGGCGCGCAACGTGGCGAAAAAGCGCGGCACATAGTTGAGGAGGAGCCGCGGCCTCGCCATTCGCCACGGAACGCACGGCGTTTACCACCTCCGAAGTCGGCGCGTCCGCAAGGACGTACCCCAACACGCCTTCCCGAACCACCTGGACAAACAATTGTTCATCGGGGTTCATTCCAATCAAGACTAGCTTGAGCGTCGGCTTGGCTGAGTGGAGCTTGCGTAGGACTTCGAACTGGCCATTTCCAGGCCAATCCATCACCAGTACATCGGCATTGACGCGGGAAATTTCGTCGACCGCCGTCGGAGAAAAGCCAAACGAACCGACCAGCTCTAGATCACTTCTCCGGCCCAGAATTCGCGCAAAGGCCTCGCGCATCAGTCGGTTCTGCGCTAGCAGGGATACTGATACTCTTTCCGCTTCGTACATCCGACATCTCCACTGTGGGCTAGTTGCAATCCCTTACGCCCAACGTCCGTCGCGTTCCCCCTGCAGCACGCAACGGAATCGAGTCTTTCCGGAGTCTTGAGTAACCGGAGAGAACACTCTTAAAGTGGCTGAGCAATCAACTCTATTTCATTCCGGAGCCGTTGTAAATGCCAACGACGCGGCGGTAGTGGTGCAGTTGCACCACTACTAAAATACCTCACCTGTCTGTGGCGCGATGGCGAGAAGCAGGTTTCTCACTGGATCGCACGGGTTGCTAGAGATTCCAAGCCGATACAGATCGTGCAGCCGCCTTCGGCGCATTCGAACATGTACAGTTATCGAGTTTCGCCCGATGCCGCTAGGTAGCATGCAGCTCTGAGCGATGAAAGGTTTACCTCACGATCTTCCCGCAAGCGACGGCCAAATGGAGGGTATCGGCGAATAGTGGGGGCTTTCCCGCGTGGAGTGGAAATGGAAGCAGCTGTTCTACGCGAATTTTACGAGCGATTTATTGGTCCGCCCAAGGAATCTCGCCGGCGATCCGGAATGCTGGTACTTCTGGTCTGGCAAAAAGCTAGTGGTTCTATCTCTTGCGGCGTCATACCCGCGCTTCGTGTACCGTGGTGTCCTTAGTGGTTGATGAATTTAGGAGGGTATCTCTTCACTTGAATGCGCGCCGTGATTACGGTCACGCTGATATACTAAGAAGGCATGCCGGTCCTGAAAAACATCACCGCCATCGCCAAGGGCATGAGCATCACCTTCATGGAGATGTTCCAGCCCACGACGGTAGAAAACTATCCCGACGGCAAAGGTCCGCTCCGTGGCGCGCGCATCGAAGCTCGTTTCAGGGGCGCTCATGTGCTGCAGCGCGACGAAAACGGCCTGGAAAAATGCGTAGCCTGCTTTCTCTGCGCCGCCAACTGCCCCTCGAACTGCATCTACATCGAAGCCGCCGACAACACCGCCGAACATCGCGTAAGCGGCGCCGAACGCTACGCCAGGGTCTACAACATAGATTACAACCGGTGTATTTTTTGTGGATACTGCGTGGAGGCTTGCCCGACGGACGCGATTACGCACGGCCATGGATTTGAGCTGGCGACATTCAATGCCAGCAATCTGGTTTACCGCAAGGAGCAAATGCTGGCCCCCCGGCCAGCACACATAGGGGCGAACGTCGTATTCAACCAGGCCGACGTGGATGGTGGGGCTCCCAAGGAGATGGTTGCAGGCAGTTAGATTCGCAACGGA
The DNA here is from genome assembly GCA_963702775.1 of uncultured Acidobacteriaceae bacterium. Taxonomy (GTDB): domain Bacteria; phylum Acidobacteriota; class Terriglobia; order Terriglobales; family Acidobacteriaceae; genus Sulfotelmatobacter. Next base: position 1,841,645 of record CAVPDX010000002.1, on the reverse strand, counting down.
TCTTGAGTTTGAGCAGATAACACGCCGGTCCTCGCGGGCCGGCGTTTGTACATTGCAGTACCAGATGAGAATAACTTCTTCGCCGCGGATTTACGCGGATTAGCACGGATCGGGCTAAAGCTTAAGAGCTAAGACCTTCGCGATGACCGATTTTCTACAAGCCGTGAAAGAACGCGTTGTGGTTTACGACGGCGCGATGGGGACCAACATCCAGTCGCGCAATCCTACCCTGGACGATTACTGGGGGAAAGAGAATTGCAGCGAAGTGCTCGTGCTCAGTCGTCCCGACATTATCCGGGAGATTCACGCTGACTTCTTCAAGCGTCGGTTGCGACATCGTCGAGACAGATACATTTGGCGGATCGCGCATTGTGTTGAGTGAGTTTGAGCTTGCGGATCGAGTGCACGAGATCAACGTAAAAGCCGCGCAACTGGCGCGGGAAGTGGCGCAGCAGTTCTCGACCAAAGATCGGCCGCGATTTGTGGCGGGATCGATGGGGCCGACCACTAAGTTGCCGTCGTTGGGGCACATTGGCTTCGATGCGATGGCGGCAGCGTATGAAGAGCAGGCGGCAGCGCTGATCGAGGGCGGAGTGGACGTGCTGCTCATCGAGACATGTCAGGATCTGTTGCAGGCGAAGATCGCAACGATTGGCGCACTCGAAGCGATGCGGAAAGCGGGCAAGCGGCTACCGGTGACGGTGCAAGTGACTCTTGCAGGAAACCGGCACGATGCTGCTGGGCACCGAAATTGGTGCCGCGCTGACTGCGCTGGAGCCGTTTGATGTCGACATCCTTGGATTGAACTGCGCGACCGGACCCAAAGAAATGAACGATGCGGTCCGCTATCTCGCTTTGAATTCCACGAAGGAAGTTTCCGTCCTGCCCAATGCGGGTTTGCCACAGAACGTTGGTGGGCACGCGGTATACAGGCTGACGCCGCAGGAACTGGCGGACTATCACAAGCATTTTGTCGTCGACTACGGCGTGCGCGTTGTGGGCGGATGCTGCGGTACAACTCCCGCGCATTTGAAGGCTGTTGTCGATGCCGTCTCTGGCGTCGAACCGGCTAAGCGTGAGGCGAAGAGAGTTGGCGCCGCTTCGAGCGCATATACTTCCGTTCCTCTTGATCTGGAACCTAAGCCCTTGATCGTCGCCGAAGAAATGAACACGACTACGCGCGTCGAACATTTCCGCAATCTGGTGCGGGGGAAGAAATACGACGACATTCTGGCGCTGGCGAAAAAGCTGGTGAACGACGGCTCGCACATGCTGGACTTGTGCTGCGCGATCGTGGGGGAAGATGAGAAGGGATACATCACCTCGATTCTGGAGAAGATCGCCACGAGGGTTCCGGCGCCGATTCTGGTGGACTCGACCGAGGCGGATGTGGTGGAAGAGGCCCTCAAGCGTATTCCTGGGCGTGCGATCATCAACTCCATCAATCTCGAGGATGGTGAGAAGCGGACATCTCTGGTATTGCCGATGGCGAAGCGCTATGGGGCGGCGGTGATCGCCCTGACGATTGACGAAGATGGAATGGCGTTGACGGCGGAAAAGAAGACGGCGATCGCGCACCGGATTTACGATCTGGCAACAAATAAGTATGGGCTGGACGGCACAGATCTGATTTTCGATGCGCTCACTTTGCCGATTTCGACTGGCCAGGATGAGTACCGCACTGCGGGAATGGAAACGCTGAAAGCCGTCGAGCGCATCAAGAAGGAATTGCCCGACGTGAAAACGATTCTGGGCGTCAGCAATATTTCGTTTGGGCTGGATGCCTATCCGCGGCGGGTGCTGAATTCGGTGTTCATGCACGAGGCAGTGGATCACGGGCTGGATATGGCCATCGTGAACTACACAAAGATTTATCCGTTGTACAAGATTCCGCAGGAAGAAGTCGACCTGGCCAGGAAGCTGATCTTCCGCGATGACTCAGACGGCGATCCGCTGCAGAAATACATGAATCACTTCGCCGGGCTCAAAGGCAAATCAGCGGCTTCGACGACGGCGCATGTGGATACGCTTTCGGTCGAAGACAAATTGAAGTTTGCCATCATCAACGGCGAGAAGTCGGTTGGCGAGGGCGCGCACAAGAAATCGCTGGAGCAGTTGCTGGAAGAGGCGCTTGGCACTTACTCAGCCCTCGAACTAATCAACACGGTGCTGCTTGACGGGATGAAGACGGTCGGCGACCTGTTCGGCGCGCGCAAGATGCAACTGCCGTCGGTGCTCGATTCAGCGGGAGTGATGAAGCAAGCTGTCGCTTACCTCGAGCCCAAGATGGAGAAGAAGGCTGGCGGGTCGCAGAAGGGCACGATCGTACTCGCAACCGTGAAAGGCGATGTTCACGATATCGGAAAGAATCTGGTGGACATCATTTTGTCGAACAACGGATTCAAGGTGGTGAATCTGGGGATCAAGCAGCCGGGCGACAAGATTATAAACGCGGCGCAAGAGCATGGGGCGGATGCGATTGGGCTGAGCGGCCTGCTCGTGAAGTCGACGCTGGAGATGAAATATGTGATCCAGGACTTGCAGCGGCAGAAGCTGGAATTCCCGGTGATTTGCGGCGGCGCAGCTCTGACCCGCAAGTACGTCGAAGACGATTTACGGCGCGAGTATGCGAACGCTGTTTTTTACGCGGAAGACGCGTTTGCCGGGCTGCATGTGATGGAAGACTTGGTCACAGAGGATGGAGCGCGGGAGGCTCGCCTGCGCGATGGTCGGACGGTGAAGGAATATGCCAAGGCGGCGGCCGTCGATGAAGAAACCGGTCCGGTGTTTGCGGAGCGGAGCGCGGCGGTAGGAGATGCGCCGAATATTCCCGAGCCTCCGTTCTGGGGAGTGCGCGTGACGCGATTTGATGTGCGGGACGTGTTCCCTTACATCAACGAGACCGCGCTCTTCAAGAATCAGTGGCAGTTGAAAACAGCTTCGCAGGCGGATTATGTGCGGCTGGTGGAGGAGAAGTTCCGTCCGATCAAGAAAAAGCTAGAAGAAGAAGTTGCCGGCTCGGGGTTGTTTGAGCCTAAAGTTGTTTGGGGATATTTTCCCTGCCAGAGTGATGGGAATGATGTGGTGGTGTATGAGTCGGTGGTGGGCCAGTCGAGCTTGCGCTCGGCCTGGACGGGCGAAGGCGCCCGTCCCCACACGAGCAGTGCCGAGCTTCTCCGTTTTACTTTCCCACGGCAGCGGGAGGGGCGGCGGCTTTGTATTTCGGATTTCTTTGCCGCCAGGAGTTCCGGGAAGATGGATGTGATTGGATTTTCGCTGGTGACAATTGGGCCCAATGCCTCGATCGAGACACAGCGGCTATTCGAAGGCGGAGAGTACACGAAGTATTTATATCTGCATGGGCTGAGCGTGGAAACGGCTGAGGCGCTGGCGGAGTTGCATCACAAAAAGATGCGGGAAGAGTTGTGCATTGCCGGTGAGGATGCGGCGGAGATTCGCGATTTATTTCATCAGAAGTATCGTGGGTCGAGATATTCGTTTGGCTATCCCGCGTGTCCCAATCTCGAGGACCAAACCAAACTTTTTATGCTGCTTCGCCCGGAAGAAAATGTAGGTGTGCGGCTGACCTCGGGATTTTTGCTGGAACCTGAGCAATCGACCTCGGCGCTCGTGGTGCATCATCCCGGGGCAAAGTATTTCGTGGTGTGAGTTATTTGCCACGGATTCGCACGGATCAACACGGATTTCTCCTCCTTACTTTGTTCGCCAACCAGCAATCGACCCTCAGCATCTTTTATTCATGATTCGCAAACTACAATCCGGTGAGTATCGCCTGTATTCACGCAAGAAAGATGCCAAGACCGGCAAGCGCAAGAACCTGGGAACGTTCTCTTCGCGCGCGGCAGCGCAAAAGCATGAGCGAGCGGTTCAGTATTTCAAGCGCGCGTAGTGCGGGTTCTGGTCGCGGAAGCAGAAGCCCTTGCGATGGCTAGAACCGATGGCGCGCCGGGGATCGTTCGAGTCGGAAGGACCGGCCTTCGATTGGTCATTCTCCCCTCAGGATGACGAGCCAACAATTAGAATGTGGCGGCGAGACGAAGGAAATAGCTTCTAGGCGGACCGATGGCGTTGCCGGAAAAGAGGCCGGCGAAATCGAGAACGTTGAGGCGGTTGTTGAGATTTTCTGCGTCGGCCTGCAAATGGATGGAGCGGCTTTCTTTCTTGTAAAGTTCGGCACCCGCCGACAGGTCAAAAGAGAACGTAGGCTTGATGCGTCCGTCGGCGAAATTAAGCCGGTCGACCACCCGCTGGCCATATTCAGCCAGAGCCTGAGCGTACGATCCAGCGAAATCGAAGGGTAGACCGCTGCCGTATTCGGAACCCGCGGCGAACCAGAGGCGCGATGTTAGCTGATAGCGAATACGGACCCGAGCGGTGTTGCGCTGGTCCTGCGAATCGGGGAAATGCCCGGTTAACTGGGTTTGGGCGCTAATGGCATCGTCACCAATGAACAGGCCGCCGGTCACTGGAAACCATGCATTCCCCACAATGTAGGAATAGCTGAGGAAGCCGGAGAAACGGCTCCAGTGGGGAAGTTCGAGCTTGCCTTCCGCACCGTAGATAACTGCCTTGCGGAAAGCGATCGGAAAACTGACCGCGGTGCTGAGAAGTTGATCGTCGTCAGCGTAGTTATCGACATAGCGGCGGAAGTAGTTGGCGTCTAAGCGAAAGTGATTGTAAAAGCTTTTGGTAGCGCCGAACTCGAAATAGTTGCCGTGAGATGGCTGAACCGGGAGACGGAGAACATTTGGATTCAGCACAGTAACGTTGGGCGAACTGGCGAGGAGAATGTTTTCGAACGAACGGAGTCTGAAACACGCGGTCATAAGAGGCATGGACAATCAGATTGGCTGCGGGACAATGACGCGCGACGGACAAGCGCGGGCTGAAGGCGTTCCGATTCACGATGAGCTGATAATGATCCCAGCGTAAACCGGCGCCCACAGTCCATCTGCCAAGGTGAATCAGATCCTGAACGAAAGCCGACTGCTCCAGATCGGGGCGGCTGCCTGTGAAAGCGAAGGTGGCAGGAGTGGCGGAGTCGAACGGATAGTAGGGATCGATGAGAAGGTTGGGGTCGGCGGTGATGATGTCGCTGAAGTTCTCATGCAGGAACAGATTATCGGATTCGATACCCGCCTTCCACTCGTGGCGGCCGCGGTGGATGGAGACGGCGGCGTTGAAGTACCCCTCTTTGAAATCATTGTGCAGGAAAGCCGCAATTGGCCAGGCGCCGATGTTCGAGTTGAGATCGTCGGCATTATCGCGGACCATGCCGCGAAAGTTGACAAGAACGTCGGGCGAGAAGATGTGCTGGTAAGAACCGATGCCCATAGTTTCGAAGTTGTCGGCGGTCTGCAGTTGGGGCGTCGCGCCCGGAGGATTTTGAAGTTGAGGGAACTCCTGAAGCTGCTCGTTGGGAATTTCGAACCGCGAGAGTTCGTGGCGCACGCTGAGCACAAGGCGATCTTTGGGAGTGATCTCACGCTCATAGCTCAGAGAAAAGTCCCCAGTGGTTGCGCGGTTGGTGTAGTTTTCGGGGAGAACAGGATTGAGATAGCGAGCGGTCATATTGCCAGAGGCGCTGGCGCCGAAAGTGTTGTGTCCAAGAGTATCCTGGACACGGGCAAAGGCGCCGGCAGTATCGAAACTGCCTCCGGAAAGAACGACATCGCCGTGGAGTTTGCCGTCCGTCTGAGCGTCGTGCACAGTGTCGACCTCGATAACCCCGCCCATTTTGCGGCCGTATTCGGCGGGAATGCCGGCGGTGTAAATGGTAAGGGAGTCGACGTTGTCGGCTTCAATTTCGGGGCCGAAGCTGGGCGAGCGGTTGTCGGTCAGAGGGATCCCGTCAACGACGAATTGCGTTTGATACTCGGAACCCCGGGGATGAAGAACTGCGTTGCCTTCGTAGAGCCAGCCGGGCTGTGAGTTGACCAGGTCGGGTAGCGAGCGGCCAGGTAGCGAGGCCGGACGCTCCGCTATAGCTTTAGAGTCGAGGTGGTTGATGGTGGTGGTGCGGTCGGGATCGAGGAGCGTAGTTTCAGCAGTGACATCTACGGCGGTGCTCAGTGCGGCGATGCTCAGCTTAATGACATATTCGGTGGGGAGCGCCGAATGGATCTCAATAAGGCCATCATACGGGGCGAATGATTCGCTCTTGACGTTGAGATGGTAGCGTCCGAACAGAAGATTGCGTACCGTGAGTTGACCAGAATCGTCGCTGGAGAAAGAGCGGTGCAACTGGGCGGCATCGCTTGAAAGTTCGACCGAAGCTTTGAGCGGGAGACCGTCGGGGCCGGTGATTTTGAGGCGGAGTTCTCCGGCATTGCTTTGCGCTTCGCCAGGATAGGCGAGCGCGAGAGCGAGAGAGAGAATGCCGAGGTGGAGCAACAAGCGCACGGTGTTGACTCGCGGAATCCTAATGCTACCAGTTTCGCACTGGGGAATTGAGTTACCAATGGAACGGGAAAAGAAGGGAGCCAAACGCGCGATTATTGCGTCGCAAACGCGACCGTCAATGTTGCGCTCAGGCTGCTTGCCCTTGATCCGAAAAACCTGAAGAGCCTTCGGCTGCGGCGCGACGAGGTGTCTCGTGCCTACTCGGAGGTAGCGCCAGCTTGAGGTTTCCCGCGTCGGGTGCGAGATTGAGGAAAAATTAAAACCCCAAGAGGTTGAGGTCCCCAACTTTTGCAAAGAACACAAAAGATGGGGCGCCCGGCAGAATATCAAAAGCAGATTCCTCGCCAAGGAACGGCTCGGAGTGACAAGGCTGGGAACGGCTCGGAATGATAAGAAGTCATGGAGGGTTCTTCAATGTCGGAAATTCATGCCATTTTTTGGGACGTCGGAGGCGTACTGCTGACTAACGCGTGGGACCACTCCGAACGCCTTGCGGCGCTCGAACATTTTCATCTGGATGAAGAAGAGTATCAGTCGCGGCACGAGATGGTAGTCTCGTCATTCGAGCGCGGCAAGATCACCCTCGACGAGTACCTGGATCGCACCGTGTTTTACCGCAACCGTCCTTTTACCCGCGAGGAGTTTCGCGATTACATGTTTTCGCTTTCGCGGCCAATGCCAGAAGTTCTTGCGTTTGCGCGCGCCCTCGCGGGATCCGGGAAATACTTCATGGGCACGATCAATAATGAGTCTCGCGAATTGAACCTGTACCGCATCGAGAAGTATGGCTTGCGGGAAATCTTCCGGCTGTTTGTCAGCTCCTGCTTTGTGGGACTGCGCAAGCCGGAGAGCGGGATTTACAGTCTCGCGATTGAGATTACGCAGTTCAATCCGGAAGACTGCTGTTTTATTGACGACCGCGCGCTGAACCTGGAGTGCGCCGCGAAGATGGGCATGCGCACGATTCAGATGCAGACGATGGATCAATTGCGCGGGGAGTTGGGAAAGCTAGGAGTGCAAGAGCGATAAGGAAGCGAGCTCACCGCGCGATTATTGCGTCGCAAAGGGCACGACGCTTCGCGCGGCTCGCTCAGGTCCTTCGCAGCGCAAAGAACGCTTGCTCAGTGTGACAAACAAGCAACCACTAGCCCCTCCGCGTTTTTGCCGGCGCAAGAGCCGTCTTGGGAATATCAGACTCCGCGGCGGTGAAGGTGAGGTCGCTGGACCAGCATTCCGCAACCAGCTTCCAATCTCCGCTGGGCTGCTTGGCGAAGACCCAGAGATATTTGCCGCGCTCTTCGCGGCGCTTGCCGGTCGCTCCGGGAACCAGAGCGCTGTAACGTCCCACTTCGTGAGCCATATCTCCCGAGACTTCCACACGCATGGGATCGACGGCCACTTCTCCCAGACCAGCTTCGAGCGAGGAATAAAAGAACTCACGCACTGCCGCTGCGCCGCGAATCGGAGGGAGATTAGAGCGCAGCACCAGGGCATCCGTAGCGTAGAGTTCGATCAACTCATCCAGTTGCCGCGTATTACAGGCCAAGACCCATTCCTGTGTAAGCCGCCGGACCGCGGCTTCGCTGCGGCTCATAGGTTCACCCTTGGCGGCCGCGGCAATCCTCAACCGGTCGGCTTCGCGGGCACTCTCGGGAGCATTGACCCGAGATGCTCCTGTGCCGGGATCGGCATTTCCGCCCTGGAAATAGTGATGATGGTAATGATGGTGATAGTAATGCGCACCCGCATGAGCGCCCACTGCCGGGTGAACCTCATCCCTGGCCGCCTGCGCTGACGTTGAAAGATTCGGGTTTGCAATAGTTTGCGACGCGGAATCAGATTCCGGCAGGGGGCCAAGGGGAAGTCCACAGGCGCCGCAGAACTGGTTGCCTTCGCGATTGCGATGTCCGCAGACCGGGCAGGCAGTGAGAGCGTTGGGGGAATGTTGCGTTGCATCCTCCGCGACGGTTTCAGAATCCGCTTCCAGCGTAAGGCGCTGCATGGCTTGCAAAGCCGCCGCAATCGCTTCCTGATTCGGCTTGGGACGCCGCATTTCCGGATACAGGCGCTGATAGATTTCTCCCAAAGCGGGATTGCGCGGGCCGATGCTCGGCACACCTTCGGAATCCTGCGCCGGATTCAGGCCGGAGGGTTTGACGAATTTTTTTTCTTTATCTCTGTCTCTGTCCACAAATTCATGCCGCACTCGTGCTGCGGCCATTCTAGCTCAAGCTGAGCCTTCCCAAACCTGTCGAAATCTCAACGGCGTGAAAACTCGATCTTGCCTTCGGTTTCCGTAGGCACGCCATTGCACGTTGCCGGACGATACCGCCAAGTGCGGACGGCTCGCAGTACGTTACGGTCGCCCACGGGACCGGCGCTCTGCAAAATTAGCGGACTATGCACGCGCCCGTCAGCGCCGATGATGAAGCTGACTTTGACCTTCTGCTCTGCTCCGGCCGGGACCAGCAGGGGGTCGGGCGTGGTCAGAGCCTCGGGCGGTTGGGTGTCTTCGCAGCGCGCGCGCGCGCTCGCATGCGGAATGTCACTGAACTCGGCTGCACGTTTCGGAGTCTTCCAGATCTGGTGTTCGCGCTCCACCAAGAACGTCTGGCGAGGATGCGGAGACGAAGTCTGCACCGTAGCGCTGCAGACGGCGGGAATTGCGAGGATTAAAAGCCATGGCCAGATGCGACGTCGCATTTGCGGAAAAACCTCCACGAACAGGTGCTCCTGCGTACGTGTTGGTTAGGGCAAGTCTGGTACCAGCCTGGCAGGGCGATAAATACCTTGTTATCAGTAGATTACAACGGGATCGCCAGGGCTTTGAGTTCCCGGTGTGAAGGCGATTGCACATTTCATGCTCAATAGGGCACGTTTGCTCCGGCGCGGTCCTGGGTGGCATTGTGTTTGGCCGCGGGCCGCAACGTCAGCAGCGTGATTTCCGGAGGGCAGTTGAAGCGCACGGGCAGGATTATGGTTCCCAACCCAGCGTTAGTGTAGAGCGTGAGCTGGCCGACATGGTACGTCCCCAAAACATATTTCCTCGCCAACTCGGGCAGGTATAGCGGGGGCAGCAGCGGAAACCTGACCTGTCCCCCGTGGGAATGCCCCGAAAGTTGTAGGTCGACAGGAAATCGGGAGACTTCATCGGCGAAGTCAGGTTCGTGCGCGAGCAGGATTACGGCTTCCCCGGCTGGGACGCGGCGCAACGTCTTCGATAGGTCAGCAGTTCCGCTGAGCACATCGTTCACGCCGGCCAGCCAGACGCGAGCGCCATCGTGCTCGATCGCTTGCGACTGATTGGCCAGAACCTGAATGTTCTGGGCCTGGAGCGCTCGGGTCACGTGCGCTGGGTCCGTGCCATAGTCGTGATTGCCCAGAACCGCCCATAGACCGTGAGGCGCGGCCATACGGCGGAGGAGTCGAGCGCACGGTTCGGCCGCGAAGGCTCCCTTTCTTTTGTGCCCGACCAAAGGCAAGGAAACGAAGTCGCCAGTGAGCACGATCAGATCCGGACGAAGGCCGTTGACCAGGGAAATAGCGGCGTGCAGCGGATGGACGGAGAAGAACGGGTCATAATGGAAATCGCTGATCAGGGCGAGGGTGAAGCCGTCGAGCCGTTCGGGCCAGCGCGGCAGAAAAAAATCCTGGCGCACGATGTGTGGGAGGTTGGGCTCGATCAGTATTCCGTCCCCGGCGAGAGCGACTGTGCCAGCAGCGGCACCCCAGCGGAGAAACTGGCGTCTTGTGAATGGTTGAGTCAGAAGCTGAAGGTCGCCTGCAGGTCGATGCGGCGAACGGCCACGCCAGTGGAGAACGGCCCACCCTGAAGACTGTTGTATTTGTCAAAGAACGGGGATCCCAGAACTCCACCCGGATTGCCCAAATTCACCTTGTTGAAAATGTTGCGTGCAGATGCACCCAGCGTAAGGTTGTAACGGCGATCGGAACCGCTACTCAGGTTTATGGGGCCGCCTCCACCGAATAGCGGGCCACCGTGCCGACCACCGCCATGGCCGCCCGGGTTGCCCTGGTTGCCGCCACCCTTCACCTTGGGGCCGAAACCAAAGGTCTTGCCCAGTCGCACATTCAGCGTGACACGGGACGGTCCCGTGCCATAGTTAATAGGAACAAGCTTTTCGCCCCCCGCCGGTAAGGCATCGAAAGTTCCCAAGGGCGTGCAATAAATCGAGGATCCTGAGCTCGGCGGCACCACGGCAGGACACGTGGCTGTGGACACCAATCCTGGCCGGTCGTTGAACTGCGAGTCCCCATTCAAATCGCTGAAGGTGGTGATGTTGAAGGGCGAACCGGAGTTGGCCACAAAGAATGGGCTCAGACGAACGGCGTGAGGCATGAGGATCGAACCGCCCAGAAACAGACGCTGGCGGATATCGAACGAGGCTCGGCCGTAGTCCTGGCTGATATCGTAGGAGTTCGATGCAAAGCTCGCGACCCCGGCAGTATCGCTGTTCGCATAGTTCAGCGAATAGTATCCAAATAGTTGCAGCCGGGCACCGGCGCGAATGTTGGTATTCACCATGAGCTGGTTCTGCCGGAAGACTCCCTCGGAGACGTACCTGTAGATGTTACCGCCGGTCGGGTTTGGCCGCACGCAGGGATTGCACGGTGTGCCCGGGTAGGGCGCGTTGGCATTGATGCTGAGCAGTTGATCGAAGCCGCGATTATTCAGAAATGTGGCGGTAAGAGTTGCAGCCTTCGTGACCTGCCGCTCCACGCTGATAGCTGACACCAGCGTGTAGGGAGAAGAGAGCGAGGGGCTGATCTGGTAGGTTGTCGAGGTTCTGGAACTCACCGTGCCACAGTTTGTGAAGGGAGTGTTGAGAGGCTGGTCAACGCCGGGGAAGCATGTGGGATTGTTGATTACGTACTCCTGCTGCGTGATTCCGTTCAGCCGATACGCCTGCAAGATCTGATCCTCCTGGAAGCGGTCATAGAAGATTCCCATTCCACCCCGGATCACAACCTTGGGAGGGCCGCTCTTGCCGCCCACGCCCCAGGCAATACCCAAACGCGGCGCCAAATCCGCGTGATCACTGATGTCGTTCTGCGATTCGAAGCGCAAGCCATAGCTGAAAGTGATATTCGATCGCAGCTTCCAATCGTCCTGAATATAGAGCCCAAGATCGTAGGTCGTCAGACTGGCGACCGGGGAGCCTTGCGTGAATGTCAATTGTGTGGCATACGGGGGTGCGCCACCGTTGCCTAGCGGGTTCTGTAGCTGCCCTAATGCAAAGGCAAGAGAAATAGGACAAGGCGGAGATTGGCCCAGAGTCGAACAATTCGCGGGAATATCTGCGGCTCCATTAAGAGAAGAAAATGTAAACGTGCCGTTGAACCCCGCGCTGGAACTGTTGTAATCGTGCAACGCGCGCAAACGGCCTCCAAACTTGGTGGTGTGATTGCCGTGGATTACGGACGTGTAGTTCTGGAGTTCGTAGTGGTCCTGGTGGTCGGTCTGAATGGTGCCATTGCCGCCGCCGATAAAAGCGCCCAGCACGTTGACCTGCGGATTCGTCTCCAATGACGTTAGGCTAGTGTTGTCCCGCAAATACTGAAAGCGCGTTTCGTTGACCACCTTCGACCCGTAAACCTGGGTGTCACCAATCTGCACAGTGTGTTCGGTGGTGATCGAGTCATAAGCCTGCGAAGGCAAGGTATTTTGGCCGATCCCGTTGTTGGTCTCTGTGTCACGGTAGTACTGATAACGCGCGGTAAGCGTGTTGTTCTTGGTGATCGCATAGTCGAGACGCGGGCCGACATTAGTGCGATGGTGAGGCGTGGGGACGGACTCCAGGATTGAAACGGGACTGAGGTTCTGATCGAGACTTTCGGCATCAATGGCGGAAAGATCGTTGATATTCCGGCGCTGGGCGCTGACAAAGAAAGACGCGTTTTTGTTGATGGGGCCGCCAACACTGCCGTCGTATTGCAGGGTGTAATAACCGGGCTCGGCGCCCGCGAAGGGGTCGGTCGAATTGAATGGCGAATCGTTTCCGCTGACTCGGAAATCGCCATGGTATTGGTCGGTTCCAGGCTTGGTGAATATTTCGATGCGGCCGTAGCCCAGCTTGTCGTACTCCGCCGAGAATGGATTCTGGTTAATGCGAATTTCTCGAATCGAGGACTTCGGAGGAAGCTGACCCGCAGTGAAGCCGTCGATGTAGAGCTGTCCGCCGTTGGGGCCGGCAGAAGGCCCAGCCAGCGCCTGCAGATCAGTAAGCAATTCGTCGGGATCGTCGGGCAAGGCGTCCAGTTCTTTACCGGAGATGGTGATGGTTCCGGCATTATTGGCAGGATTTACATCCACGGTGGGTGCAGTATCGGAGACCTGCACCTTCTGCTCCTCCACCTGGATGGTCATCGCGACGTTCAGGCGGAGGGGCGGACCGACAGTGATAACCACGTTGTCATTTTCGTAGAGGGCAAACCCTTGAGCAACCACGGTCAACGAGTACTGACCGGCTGCCAGTCCTTTGAATTCATACCCGCCCTGCCCGTCGGTTTGCGTTTTGATAGGAGTTGAAGTAGTGGCCGCAGCCGTCACAATGACAGTGGCATTCGCGATGGCTGCGCCAGACGGATCGGTCACTTGGCCGCGTAAAGTGCCCGAACTCGCTCGTACAGTGGCTGTCGGCCCCGCGGCTGTCTGCGACTCTGCAAGCGTGGCGCACAACGTCGCGCACAAAAAAGCCAGAACTATCGGTGCGATCAAGAGATACTTACGATCTTTCATTCCACGATTCCAGTCATGACAATATTCTTCGGTATAAATTTGGCTAAAGCTGACAGGAAACAAAACTTAAGGACCTCCAGCGTCACCGGAGGGGCCACCCAAGTTCCAAGGCGCAAGCATCATGGCCTGGCCGGCGTTGGGCGCTGCTTGTAGAACGGGCTCGACGCCGCTGACCAGTTGGATCGCAGTGCCTACACCCCTAGTACCCTCGGTCGATACCAGAATCACGGCATCACCTTTGTGCAGGTCGGCGAGCGATGAGGGGGGCATGCGGCTGAGCAATTGCTGAAAATCCGGAGCGCCGCCCGAGCGTCCGCCTATACCATTCCCCCTCGCACCTGTGCCACCTTCAGCAGCCCCCCCCGAAGAAGCGGCTGGACCCGCCCTTGGACTGGGCGCAGTTTGGCTTGACGGTGCAGAAGCCGAAGCTGCAGCCGTTCCTCCGGCGACTGCTCCTTTTAAGCGCGCAGCAATTCGCTGGGCCATCTCAGGAGGCAAATGACGAAGTTGCGAGTCCGCTGTCACTTTGATGACCATTGTTTTTTTTGACAGTAAATCCTGAACGCTTAGCATCGATGAACTTGCATCGACGGAGTTGACGGTGCCAGCAATATTGCGGAACGATCCAGAAACAATTTCCTCGGCCGTCACTTCGGTGCCATCAGGGCTACGGTCGCCGCGGGCGCGCACCTGATCGCCGGCATGAATCTCCTGTAGCGTGCTGGGTTTGGCATCGTCGAACTTCACGGAATCCGGAGCGTAGCGGCGGACGACTGTGGTTTTTGAAGAGTGAATGACAATGTTCTTCTTTCCCGCAAAGCTGGTGATGGAGATAGTGACAGTTCCCGCCGCAGGATCCACGGCACTGACCAGTCCTCCCACTCCGCGCTTCTGCCAGTCCTGCAAATCCTGCTGATGCTTGGCTTCAAGGTCAGATTTTCTCATCACTACGACGGACGAGGCCGTAAGTGCCAAGTTACCGTCAGAGGCTTTGCCCCCGACCAGGATGCGGTCACCGACCTGTAGATCCTGCAACTGGATGGGCGTTGCGTTCTTCAGATCTTTCTCGCCGGGAGGAATGCGAACCATACGGGTTGTCGGTTGCACGGTAACATTGATGTCGGCGCCGGAATCCGGAGCGAGCGTAATGACGGTCCCGTTGATTGCCTTGATCGCACCAATGCTCCGCGCGACTGCGCCTGGACTCGCGGCTTGTTGAGTTTGTTCGCCCGAGAGCATGGCGTCGCAGTAAGGAATCAACTGCATACTGGTGACGCCAGCGACACAGAGTGCGATCGCCAGCAGTCGAGTCGGACCTACGCGCGCGTACCCCTGACTCATCTTCCCGTTCATCTATTTATTAATGTACATTGCCACATCGCACGATATGGCAGGATTTACAAAGTTTTACCTCTGTTTCACAAATGTGGGAATCCTGGCGCATGGAGAGCACGCGCGGAAAGAGCGCAGAAGGAAATTGTTTTCGGATCGCGGCAGACTATTCCGCGATCAGCAAGTTCTCCGCGAACGGCCATTGCTCATCGATCCACTGCGCCGCACAGCGGAAACCGGCGGTGCGGGCCATGGGACAAATTTCTTCAGGCGAGTATTTGTGGCTGCTTTCCGTCCAGATAGTTTCGCCCTCGACAAATTCGACGCTCAGCTCGGCAGCCGGAACATGCACAGTCTGGCGGCACAAAGAACGCAGATGCATCTCCACGCTGCGGGCTTCGCGATTGACTCTGGCAACGTGCTCAAACTGCGCGAGATCGAAATCGGCATCGAGTTCGCGATTGATCCGTGCAAGAAGATTCAAGTTGAAAGCTGCGGTTACACCCAGTTCGTCGTCATAAGCCGCCAGCAACTGAGCGCTGGATTTCTCCAGATCGATTCCGAGTAGAAGTGAATCCCCAGGTTGAAGAATGCGGCGAACTTCGGCGAGAAACTGAATGCCAGCGGGGCGATCGAAGTTACCGATCGTGCTTCCCAGGAACAGCACGAGAAGATGCTGGCCGTTCGTCCGGTGGGCAGCCACTTCCAGCAGGCCGTCAAGATATTCGCGCTCGAAGCCCAGGATGCTGATGGATTCGATGTCGCTGAGTTCGCGGGCGCACATGGCCAGAGCGGAGGGAGAAATCTCGATGGGATAGTAAGCAGTGCGCTGGCGGCGGCAGAGCGCTTCAAGAATGTGCCGCGTCTTTCGGCCGCTGCCGCTGCCGAGTTCGGCTACGGAAACCGGAGTCGCTAAGCGATCGACGATGTCATGACTGTGCCGCCGCAGCAGACGCTCATCGGCGCGCGTGAGTCCATACTCCGGCAGATGGCTGATGACTTCGAACAACGCGGAACCCACGTCGTCGTACAAATACTTCGAGAGCAGCTCTTTCTGGAGCGGCTTAGTGAGCCCGGCGTGGACATCCCCTGCGAATTCATACGTTGTGTTTGGAGTGATGGTTTGGACGAGCATAGTAACGGCTCCTTGTTACGATTCGTTTTCAATCAGCGCAAATAATCAACGGCTTACGCAGCGAAATCCGGTGTACGCAAATTGGTAGTGCGCCTGGAACCAGTTGCGGAACGTACGCCGCAACATGCAAGCTGCGGTGCGCGCTGATCCGCCTTTCAGTACGAAGTGTTTGCCGTCGAAGAAATCGGAGGAGTACCCTCGGTAAAACGGAAACGGCTCGAATCCGGGAAACGGTGCGAACTCGGTTGAAGTCCACTCCCAACCATTACCCAACATGCCGTAAACGCCGAAGGCGCTGCGGCCTTCAGGAAATGCATTCACCGGTGTCGGGCTCCAGCGCACGAAATCAAAGTTGCCGAATGTCGATTTCGGCACTTGTTCCCCCCAAGGGTAGGTCTGTTCGTCGCCGTGAGCAGTCGCGTACGCCGCCCGCTGCCACTCGGCTTCGGTGGGCAATGACTTCCCTGCCCAGCGCGCATACGCTTTCGCTTCCGCATGGCTTACGTAGACCGGCCAATCCAGCGGCAGGGGAATGTCATCGAACATCGTCCGGTATAGCCACTGATTCGCATTGTTGTCGCGCTTCCAGAAGGCCGGATGCGAAATTCTCTGCGTGGATATCCACCGCCAGTCTTCGTTGTTGTTATTGTCGCCGTCGCCCCAGAATGCGCGTGTTTCGTAGCCGCCCGCATTGATGAATTCGAGAAACTGCTGGTTCGTCACCTTATACCGGTCCATGGCAAACGCCGGTACGCTGACAGTGTGCGCTTCATACTCGTTGTCCCAGCCAAACAAATCGGTATGACGCGGGAGGCCAAGCGCAGCCTCGCCCGGGGGGATGTCGACGCTACCGTGATCTAAAGGCGGAGTAACCATTGTTGAAGAATCGGATTGCCTCACTTTGCGATCAAGAGGCAACCGATGCAGCATGTAGGCCAGGGTTTCCGCGTGCATGAGCCGGTGTTCGATGGCGACGTTGAGCAGAGTGCTCAGCGGAAATCCATCGCTTCTGGAAAACCCGGTGTCGGTAAGAGCATCCGCCAGCTTGGCGTCCAGTAACGCCCGAATTTTCCCGACGTAATCTTGCACTGCGGAGATCCTGGGCCAATCTGAAGGTTGATCAGTGGGCAGTCCGCCCCCAATCGGATCGATGCCGAAGGCAAACAGCCGGTCAAATCCGGGATGGAAGCTCTTCAGCCCAAAAGCGCGTTCGTGGAAAAGGTTCCAATCGAAAGCTTCGAGATGTCCCATGTAGAAAACGAGGCGGTGACGCTCTGCGATTGGCCGTTCATACAGGGCGTCGGGGTAAACGATCGCGATCAACTCGTGGGTGCGTTGACGGGCGTTTGCGAGGCGCTCCATTACATCGTGGCGGATGACGAAATCAGTCTGAGTGGCTGGCATTCAGATCTCCCAATCTCGGTTGAGCAGACAACAACTTCGCAGCACCGCAACATCTAGCCGTGGCTGGCGCAAGTCGCGAATACTATATTTATCCCCGGCTGGATGAGTACCATAGGGTAATGTCCCTACCTGTGTTTCACGTTGATGCCTTTACTGCCAAGCCGTTCGCCGGCAATCCTGCCGCGGTTTGCCCGCTTGCAGGGTGGTTAGATGACGGCTTGCTGCAGGCGGTCGCAGCCGAAAACAATCTTTCGGAGACTGCTTTTTTTGTACCTGGCTCCGATCACTACGAATTACGCTGGTTCACGCCGCGTTGCGAAGTGAAGCTGTGTGGCCATGCAACCCTGGCTGCGGCTTTTGTCGTGTTGCAGGTTCTCGAAGCCGGGCGCGATTCGGTACGCTTTGAAACGCGTTTCAGCGGCGCCCTCACTGTTTCCCGTGACGGCAACCTGCTGGCCATGGATTTCCCCTTGCTCGCGCCATGGGAGTGCACAGAACCGCCTGCGGCGTTGATCGATGGCTTGGGCAAGGTTCCCGCGGCAGTAGTGCAGATCCCAGACGATTACTTCGCTGTGTATGAGCGCGAGGAGGATGTGAGGCTGGTTCGTCCAGACCTTCGGGTGCTCGAAACACTTCATCCCGCAGGAGTTGGGATCACAGCTCCCGGCGACCATGCCGATTTCGTGTCCCGCTTTTTTGCACCCAGCTATGGTATCCCAGAGGATCCCGTGACCGGTTCGACTCACTGCTCCTTGGCGCCGTATTGGGCGCAAAGGCTGGGGAAGACGAGCCTGCATGCGCGTCAGATCTCGGAACGCGGTGGCGAACTGTGGTGCGAAGTTAAGGCCGGGCGCGTCATTCTCAAAGGGAATGCAGTGCTGACTTTGCGGGGTGGGTTGCTGATTTGACGGAAAAGCAGGATTCCGAAGCGAGGTTTTAGCGAACCAGTCCCTTGCTTTGCAGAAATTCGTGTGCGACGTCCTTCACATCGCGGTGCTGGCCATCCAGATCGTAGTTCAGTTGCTGCATCTCCCGATCGGAGATCCGGCCGCCTAACTCGGAAATTGCCTGCGCAACTTCGGGATGCTGCTGCAAGGTCTGCTGGCGGATTACGGCGACCGCCTCATAGGGAGGAAAGTAATGGCGGTCATCTTGAAGCACGAATAAATCCAAAGCCGGAATCAGTCCGTCGGTGGCATTGCCCGCAGCTATATCAATCTGATGATCCTTCAGCGCCGGGGCAAGCAAGCCCAGATCCATGACACGAGGTGGCGCGGCGAAGTGCAGGCCATAGGCGGCAGCAAGTTCAGCATATCCGTCGGGACGCTCCATGAATTCGTAGCCAAATCCAGCCCGCCACTGCGGAGCGAATTTGGCCGCCTGCGACAAGGTTTTGACGCCTAGGCGGCGCGCGTCGTCTCCGCGAATCTCCATTGCAAAGGTGTCGTTGAATCCAAACGGTGGGCCAAGGGTAAGGCCGAGGCGCGCTTCATATTCTCTCTTGACGCGTTGATAGACTTCGGCTTTATCGCCGCCAATTTTCTCCTTCAGGATGGCTGTCAGAGCCGTGCCAGTGTATTCGGGATAGATATCGATGCGACCGGCCAGCATCGCCTGCTGGCAGATGTAAGTCCCCGCAAGGTAGAAGCGGCGCTCTACCTTCAAATTCGTGCGCGCTTCAATCTGCTGCGCCAGGATTTCACCGAGGATTAGCGATTCGGTGAAGTTCTTGGAGCCGACCACGATGCGATTGGAGTGCGAGGACGCACACGAAGAGAAAAGCAGTGCCGCGAGAATCAAGCACAGCGATGCACATTTCGCCGATTCAATCACGCCGCGACGCTTTCGATGGGGATCTCGTTTCATCGCGGCCGCAAGCGTTTCTCCAGCCATCCCAAGGCAAAATCCGCCGACAACGCCAGAACTGCGGCGGGAATCGCTCCCGCCAGAATGAGTTGATTGTTCACCATAGCGAGACCGCGAAAAATAAATTCGCCCAAGCCGCCTGCGCCGATCGCGGCGGCGATGGTGGCCAGTCCCACCGAAACAACGACCGCCACGCGCACGCCGGAGAGGATGACGCTCACTGCCAGCGGTAGCTGGACCTGAAACAAAAGCTGGCGGTCCGTGAGTCCCATGCCGCGTCCGGACTCGACTACAGCAGGATCCACGCCGCGAATGCCGGTGTACGTGTTGCGGATGATCGGCAACAGCGCGTAGAGAGTCAGGGCCAGAATCGCCAGGCGATCGGCACGATCGCCTAGCCAGGGCACCGGCAGCAAAAATCCAAACAGCGCGAGACTCGGGATCGTCTGAATAATATTCGCGGTGCCCAGCACCGGCTTGTTCCAAATCGGCCAGTGCGCACTTACTATGCCCAAAGGAATACCGATCAGAACCGCGAGCAGCGTCGAGACTCCCACCAGCCAAAGGTGCTCCAGCGTGAGTTCCACAACCTGTTCGTGATTCTGCAGGAGGAAGTGAAAGAGGTTCATAACGCGCCTCGATTTGCTACCGAGTCCAGTCCGTCTCCGAAAGCCTGCACGTAGGCGGCGGCCAACGGGTTACTCGATCGCAAGAAATCCGGCGGCGAGACAACCGTGACCAACCGTCCTGCTTCCATGAGTGCGATGCGCGAACCGAGCCGCAAGGCTTCACGCAGGTCGTGGGTGACGAAGATCACGGTTTTGCCCAGCCGTTTCTGAAGCGAAAGAAACTCGCGCTGCAGTTGATCGCGGGTGAGCGCGTCGAGCGCTCCGAAGGGCTCGTCCATCAATAGGATTGCAGGATCGGCGGCCAATGCCCGCGCCACGCCCACACGCTGTCGCTGTCCGCCAGAAAGTTGGTGGGGATAACGAGAAGCTAGTTGCGCCTCAAGCCCGACCATCTGCAACAATTCCTCGACTCGGCGATGTATCCGTTCTTCTGGCCAGCCCTCGACCCGCGGAACGAGGCCAATGTTTCGTTCCACAGTGAAATGCGGGAACAAGCCCACATCCTGGATGACGTAACCAATGCTTCGCCGCAAACGAATGACGTCGCTTCGCGCAGTAGAGTCGCCATTCACGCGCACCTCGCCGCTCGAAGGCGACAACAGCCGATTGATCAATTTCAGCGTTGTGGTCTTTCCCGAACCACTGCGCCCCAGCAAGACCAGGGTCTCGCCGCGTTGCACCTGCAGATTCAGCCCCGAGAGCAACTGCTGGCCGTTGGGCAGCGCGTAGGCGACATCGCGAAACTCAATCACCGGACCATTGGCGAAATTTGGTTCCATGTTTTGTCGAACCATGTTTCTGTCAAATCATTTGTTGTCAAACCATGTTTCGTCAGCCCGGTTCTGTTAACCGTGTTCTGGCAAGCATGTCCGCCAAGCATACCGGAGTTTCGCAAGCGGGGAGCAGCATGGCCATCCAGCGCCTCCCAAAATATTGGAGCGCCCGGCATCCAGAGAGCTAATAGACGGCCTGACTGCCTCCCGCTACGATCATGATGAAATCCGCTGTGGAAATCCGACTCGGGTATGAGTGTGCCTGCCATACGCAAATCTCTTTGCTGGGTGATGGTCGTCCTATGCCCGCTGTCAATGACGGCGGCGGACACGAGCGCTGCTGCCGCGCATAGCGCCGTCGTACACAGCAGGGGTGGAGTATGGGTGAATGGCTCTGAAGTAGCGGATTCCACCACTGTCTTTCCCGGCGACTTGGTGGAGACCAAACCCGGCTCCGTAGCTAACCTCGACGCCGAAGGATCGTCTGTTCTGATTCAACCGGAATCGATCGTGAAGTTTCAAGGCAACTCGCTAAGCCTGGAGCACGGAAGCGTATCGGTGGGAACCTCCACGGCGATGAGCGTTCACGTGAACTGTATCAAGATTGAGCCTACCTCGAACGAGCGGACGCAGTACGATGCGGCCAACCTCGGCGGCACGGTGAAGGTTGTGGCACAAAAGCATGACGTGAATATCACGCAGGGCGTTGCGCTACGAAAAACAACGCCGGACAATAACTCTCAATCCGCGGTTGTGCATGAGGGAGAACAGACAACTCGCGACGAGGCGGCAGCCTGCGGAGCGGCGCAGCGGCCCGGAGGAGCCGGCAACGCTTTTAATACAAAATGGATCGAGATTGGCGGGGGCGGCGCTGGAGGTGCCGTGGTGCTCTGCCTGCTTCTCTGCAAAGGAACCAAGCCCAGCAGCGTCAGCCCTGCGCAACCCTAAGTTCATCTGTATAAAAACGGTGAATTCCGGAACCATCGGTTCTTTCCAGTGGGGCAAAACCTTGAGCAATATCGATGAATGCAGCGTATACTAGAGATCTTGACCTCGAAGACACCCTAACAGCACGTTGCGCCTTCGCGATTGAGAAATTCTCTGAAAGGCGAATGACGTGTCGAGCCTGAGAACTTCCGAAAGACGGATCCTTCAATCCTTAAGCATCGAAATCAAGGAATGGCTAATCGGTTTGGCCGACTCGGCGACTCGCTCGTAGCCGGAACTCTCAGATGCAATTTCGTTTCTAGGCAGCAGCGAGAATATCGCGGCGCCCTGGGTTTACGATAACGATTCACAAAAACGGGAGAGCACATGTCCGCAATCAACGGCGACAAAGCCAGATTTAACCGGCGGCGCAGGCAAAAGATCAGCCGCCGCCTGAGCAATCAAAAAATGTTGAAGGCACTGGCCGAGAAACATATGGTGCCCCCAGCGCTGCCGGCCAGCCCCAAGGAGAAAGTAGCATGAAGAATCTTTATGTCGGCAACTTGCCTCACAGCACCACCGAACCAGAGTTACGCGGCTTGTTTGAAGCGCACGGCGCGGTGGAACGCGTAAGCATAGTCACGGACCGCGAAACCGGACGCGCCCGCGGCTTCGGTTTCGTCGAGATGACCAATGCGGCGGAAGCCGACAAGGCCGTCGCGGCGTTGAATGGAACCGAACTCGGCGGCCGCGCGCTGAAGATCAACGAGGCGAAGCCGAAGACTGATTCGCCGCGCGGTGGAGGCGGCGGAAGGCGCTTTGGCGGTGGAGGCGGCGGAAGCCGCGACGATTATCAAGGGCACGCACGTCAACCCCGCGAACCCCGCTGGTAACTCGACCTGCGGCCGGTTTGAAAGGGCGCGGCTTCCAGCCGAGCCATGAACGCCGCAAAATCAACAGCGGCCTTTAGCCGCTGAGCGGACGTTCGATCAGCGAGAAACGATTGGAGATTGCCATGCCAGGACGAGGTCGATCAAGCTTTACTAAACGCCAGAAAGAACACACGCGCCAGCAAAAACAGCGCGACAAGGCCGAACGCCGCAGCCAACGCAAGACGGATGACACCTCAGCTACATCGAGCGATTCCAGCGAACTGGATATGATTGAGCTGCAAAAACACGCCGCCGAGCAGGCCGCGCTCTTCCAACTCGGAGACGATGCCGATATTTCCAGCATTCCCCACGAACATGGTCCCGAAAAGACCGAATCGTAGGCATTGCCTTTCCTAAACGCCGCGCACAAACTAACTCCATTCAAAACAAGAGGCGCGTCTTGTAAACGCGCCTCTTTGACTTACTCGCGGATTTACTTCGTTTCTTACGCGAATACTTCCCCGGGCAGCTTCGTCAGCGTCCGGCTAGCCAGCGTGTTTTGGACAACATGCTCGGACCGTTCTGCATTCGCCCAATCCACCTGCTTGCGTTCGATTTTCAGCTTCAACGCGCGCTCGATGTGCCGCAGTTCGATGACCTCACCGCCAGCTACTAAACTGGTGGCCAGCCCTTGCGATCCGGCACGCCCGGTGCGTCCCACGCGATGAATGAAATCCTCCGCCATCTTGGGCAGGTCGTAGTTGATCACGTGCGCCACGTCGTCGATGTGCAAGCCTCGTGCGGCGACGTCGGTAGCGACTAGTACTTGGAAACGACCCTGCTGAAATCCACCGAGCGCTCCATTGCGTTGCGATTGTGAGCGGTCGCCATGAATCATCGCCGCAGAGAAGCCTTCGCGCACCAGTTCTTTGGCCAGCCGTTCCGTGCCGCGCTTGGTGCGGGCAAAAATCAGCGTCTGCCCTTTCTCGGCATAAAGCAATTGCCGGAGCACGTCGGGTTTCTCGGCGGGACGCACTTCATACGCTTGCAGTCGAACGCTCTCGACGGGTTTGAGCACCGACCCAACCGCCACGCGCACAGGATCGCACATGGAATCGTTCACCAGGCCGGCGACCGATTGCTCCATCGTTGCCGAGAAGCACAGCGTCTGCCGCCGTTTCGGCAGGATGGCCAGGATGCGCCGGATGGCGGGCAGAAAGCCCATGTCCAGCATGCGGTCGGCTTCGTCGAGCACCAGGATTTTGACTTCGCTCAAATCGATCAGCTTGCGGTTGATGAAATCCTGCAAGCGGCCGGGGGTTGCAACCACCAGGCTGGAGCCAGCGCGCACGGACTGAATCTGCGTCTTCTCGGAGACGCCTCCGATCACCAGCGCGGCTTTCGATAGTCCTTTGCCGCGCAGTTTTTCATACTCTTCGTTTACCTGGATCGCCAGCTCGCGGGTGGGCAGTAAAACCAACACGCGGACTTTTTGCGAGGGTTCGCGCTGCAGCATTTCGATGATCGGAATCAGAAACGCCAGCGTCTTGCCGGTTCCTGTCTGAGCCGTAGCCAGCACGTCTTTGCCCTCAAGGGCGTAAGGAATAGCCTGCGCCTGAATCGGCGTAGGGGTAATAAACTGAGCTGTCGCCAGCCTCTGCTGCAATGCAGAAGATATCGGTAGTTCGATAAAGCTTGTCATTCTTAATTGTTCTTTCTGGAGGGCCTGATGTGTACACGTATAGTGAGTTCCCATGCCGCTCTTGTATTGTGATTTACGCTGAATAAACGGCGGGCAGGAAAAGCGGAGATGAATCTGATCCAAGAGGATCACCGCGTCACGAGCAAACCGTGGCAGTAGCGTTGAAAATCATTATAGCACAACATTCGGTGCAGCAAGTTGAAACCAACAGCGGGCCAATCGATAGTAACAGAAGATTGAAAGCATGGGGGCCCCGGGCGGAGTCGAACCGCCGACCAACGGTTTAGGAAACCGCTGCTCTATCCAACTGAGCTACGGGGCCGCAGGCTTCTATTCTATCGTGGCCGCCGCGTGAGCGTTATCCCGAATCTACTGACCTACTCACGCGCGTGATCAGGCGTGGCTCACGCAGTTTGTACGTCGACGTCATTCGGTACACGGTTTGCTCCGGCCGCGGCAAATGATTTACTCTCAGCCGCAGTCGATCATGAATCCAACCAACTCCAATTCCAACATTGTCTCCGGTTTTACTCATGCGATGCGCCGGGAGATCTACGAACAACCCCAGGCCATCGCCAAAACCGTTGAGCAGCATCTGCGGAACGACATTCTTTTCCCCGGCGAATTGCACGCCATCGAGAGCGCCCTGCTCACCTTCGAGAAGTTGATCATCGCCGCCAGTGGATCGAGCCGCCACGCTGGCCTGGCGGGCGAAATCATGATCGAAGACCTTTCCGGCGTAGCCGTCGACGTGGAATATGCCAGCGAGTACTGTTATCGCTCCACGCATGCCGCCGTCGACCCCATCGTGATGGTGGTCACGCAGTCCGGTGAAACCGCCGACACCATTGCCGCACAACGCGAGGCCCTGACCCGCGGCGTGAAGACCATCGCAGTCTCCAACGTGGCGGAGGCCACGATTCCTCGCGAGGCTAGCGCAGCGTTGATTACCGGCGCCGGTCCCGAACTCGCCGTGCCCGCAACCAAGAGTTTCACCACTCAGGTCACGATTCTCTATCTGATGGCATTATTCCTGGCTCGAAAACGCGGCCGCATGACCTCCGAGGTCACGCGCTCCTACTTGCAGCGCCTGTTGCGCCTTCCGGATGCCATCGAGAATAATCTCCGTACCTGGGACGATCTGGCAGAACAATTCGCTCAAAGGCATTTTGGCGCAGAAAAGTTTCTTTATCTCGGACGGGGCGTGCATTATGCCATCGCGCGCGAAGGAGCGCTGAAGCTCAAGGAAATCTCTTACGCGCATGCGGAAGGCTATCCCGCGGGCGAACTCAAGCACGGCCCGAATGCGCTGGTGGACGAGCACCTTCCGGTCGTGGTGCTGGCGACATGCGACCACCATGATCCGGATTCGGTTCTGCGCTACCGCCGCACCCTCGAAGTGATGAAGGAGGTCAAATCGCGCCGGGGACGCCTGGTGACCGTTGCAACCAAGGGAGATCACGAAGTCGCCGACGTTGCCGATGATGTATTCTTTGTTCCTGCCGCACCGGAGCTATTGCTGCCGATCGTCGAAGTGATTCCGCTGCAACTTTTCGCCTATCACGTAGCCACTAAAAAGGGATACGACGTAGACCGCCCGCGGAATCTGGTGAAAGCCGTGGTCACCGAGTGACGGCCAATGCACCTCACCTCGACTTGCAAGCCGTCGCGAAAGACGTGGTGCGGCAACATGGTTTCAACCCCGACTTCTCCCCCGCTGTCCAGCAGCAATTGCAACTTTTGCGCGCGCATCCTCCTGCCGTTGAGGCTGCGGGAACGATGCGCGACTTACGAACGCAATTGTGGTCGTCGATCGACAACGACACGTCGCGCGACCTGGATCAGATCGAGGTGGCAGAACAATTGCCGAACGGCGACACAAGAGTTCTGATCGGCATTGCCGATGTAGACACGTTTGTCCCCAGGCAGAGCGCGATCGATCAGCATGCCGCCCGGGAAACGACGACGGTCTACGCCGGAATCCGAAATTTCCCCATGCTGCCGGAAGAGCTTTCGACTGGCAAGACTTCCCTGCTGGAACATCAGGACTGCTTGAGCGTGGTCACCGAATTTGTTGTGGATGGCGACGGTCACGTAATTTCGAGCGACGTCTATCGCGCCCTGGTTCGGAACCAAGCGCAACTGCAATACAACTCGCTGGGAGCATGGCTGGAAGCCACGGCAACGGCGCCGCCGAAAGTGGCCGCTTCCGCCGATCTGCAGGCCCAACTGCGTTTGCAGGACGAGGTAGCACAGAAGCTGAAGGCTCGGCGCTATGAAAACGGAGCGCTCAACCTCCAGACCGAAGAAATTCTTCCGCTGGTGCTGAATGCGCAAGTGGTTGGCGTTGTGCAACAGCAGAGGAACCGCGCCACTGAGTTGATTGAAGACTTCATGATCGCCGCCAACGGCGTGGTGGCGAGGATGCTGGAAAAGGTTTCGTCCTTGCGCCGCATCGTAAAGCAGCCAGAGCGGTGGGACCGCATTGTCCAGTTGGCCGCAACCTATGGCGAGAACCTTCCGGCTAACCCGGACTCCAAGGCGCTCAACGATTTCCTGATCAAGCGTAAAACCGCAAATCCCGATCATTTTGCCGACCTTTCCCTGGCCGTGATCAAGTTAATTGGCCCCGGAGAATACGTGCTCGAGCGGCCGGGCGACCCCACTGCCGGACACTTCGGTCTGGCGGTTCAGGATTACACCCACTCCACGGCTCCCAATCGCCGTTTCGCAGACATCGTGACGCAAAGAATCGTCAAAGGTGTGCTCACGGGACAAGCTAATCCTTACTCGGATAATGAACTTTCTCTGATCGCTGCCAACTGCACCGAGCGGGGAGACGCCGCCCGCAAGGTCGAACGGGAAATGTCGAAGCGCCTCGCAGCAGTCGCTATGCAGAATCGGATCGGCGCCATGTTCGACGCCATCGTCACCGGCGCAACTCCTAAGGGCACGTTTGTCCGCGTGGCGCAACCTCACGTTGAGGGATTGCTGGCTCAAGGTCAGCAGGGAGTCGACGTCGGAGACAAACTCCGCGTCAAGTTGATTCGCGTCGACGTGCAGCGTGGCTTCATCGACTTCGCCCGCGTGTAGTCATCGATGGCGTGCTTTTGGTGACTCCGGATATTGCCCGGCGCTGGATCCCTTGCCCTGCTTCAGCTTCAGTACGTAGCATTGCTCATGAACGGTTTGCCCTTCTTCATCGGCTTTGGCGGTTTCCAATGACACAGGTTTGTCGCAGAGGACGCAAGCAGGAACCGCGACGCCAGTATTCATAGACCACACCTCCAGGCGAGTGGCGTCTCCTCCCAAGTTAGAACCCCGGCATCAGATTTTTGACTCTCCCTGGCAGCCCAATGGTTCTACATCAGTTCCCGTAGGAAAGATTTACCGAAGCAGATGGTCCGAAAGCCACTTTGCCGTACACCACGGCTTCTGCAAACGTACCAATGGTTGGACCTCACATGTCGGGGGTTCCGGGCTTCATCGACTGTAATTCCCGCCGGCGGCGTCCTGCTCGGAGCAGGAAAAACATGTAGAGGACGATTCCGAGATTGGCGGCAAACATCGCCGAGCGCAGAAACGTGATGCCGCGCAGGAGTTCCCGGATTTCGAGCGGGAGCAGCAATGTTCCAGAGCCGAAGGCAAGCCATTCGGCCCAGGTGCGTTGTTTCCACAAACCATAAGCCTCGGCAAACCGCATAGCAGAATAGGCAAAAGCGAGTTGTGCGGCGGCCCACAAGCGAGAGTCGGTAAGGTTGTCGGCGAAGTCGAGGAAGAGCTGCGCCGAGTGCCGGTCGGTGCTGATGTGCAACAAGGCAAGCAAGCTTTCGGCAATCACCCAGGCATCCTTGTGCACGAGCAGAATCGCGCTCAGGCCGATCAACAAAACCAAGATACCCTTGGCAAACTCGAAGGAGGCAACCGCCCGCAGCAGATTTCTCTGCGCGTTGTGGAAGTCGATTTTCGTTGCCGGCAAGCGCATGCGGCGTACGAGGAATCCTCAGAGTACCACGGCTTCAGGGAGCGCGATCTTGTTCTTGCTTGTTTCTCGGGCCTTACGTTCGTAACTGGAGGAGATTAACTCTGGGGTGGCAAGATCGTGTCATGGTACGGATAACCACTGTGAGAAGATTCGCCACCCTGTTGGTCCTGTCAGCGCTAACAGCCGCCGCTTGGGCGCAATCATCGGACACGCCAATCTCTCCTCCGCAGACCGCACGGCAGGCGTTGCTGGAAATGTTCTTCAGCAAGACATCAGGAACTTTCGCCAAGCACCTGCCCGCAGCGACTCTTGCAGCAATGGAGAAGTCGGGCGGTCTGACATTTTTGCGGCAGTATTCGGAGCTGTCAGGCCAGTTCCAAACCAATGGAAAGAGCTTCGAAACCTTTGAGACTGGTTCGGTCATGGTGGCTGCGGACGATCCTAAGTCCGGCAACAAATTTGAAATGACCGTCGAAAACGATTCCCTGCAGGGCGACGAGGACGACATCGAAGTCTCGTTTCGCACCTACAAGGAAAAACAACTCCAGCGAACGCCGTTTTTGCCACGCATGACTTTTGTCATGAAGCAGGAGGCGGGATTCTGGAAGCTGAACGAGATTCGGGTCACTGTACGCATACCGCTGGCCGATCCGGATTTTCTCAAGCGTATCACGGAGGGGATGAAGTCACGGACTGCGGAGGCCTCGCCGATGCAGCGCACGGGCCAGGCATCGACCATTACCTACGGAAATGACACATCGGTTCTGACGGCAATGCGAACGATCCTCGCGGCCGAAGCGATCTACAGCAGCACATATCGCGCGGTTGGTTACACCTGCGTCCTTTCCGATCTGGATGGCTTCGGCGGTGGCGAGGCCAATGAGCACCAGGCAATGCTGATCGCCAGCGGTCTCGCTAGCGGTAAAAAGTATGGGTACGTCTTTACGCTCTCTGGCTGCACAGGAACTCCGGCGACCGGCTTCCACATTGTGGCCGCGCCTGGAGGAGGCAGCGTCGGACGGCGCGCCTTCTGCTCGGACCAATCAGAAGCGATTCGTTATTCGACCGACGGGAATGCCGCGACCTGCCTCGCCAGCGGCGTTCCAGCACCCTGACACATTGAACGCTCCGAGCGTCCCGATCGGCGTCAGCGGCTAGCTCTTCCCTGAGCGAACGGCGGAGCGAAGTTCGTTCACGATCTCGCGAGAAGCCTTGATGGCTGCGGCATGCTGATTCACGTTGAAGGAGATGGCGCCCACGCGGGCGTGTCCGCCGCCTCCGTAGCGCTCGCAAATCTTCGCCAGATTGACGACCGGCTCTTCCGGCGCCCAGGGGTTTGACCCTACCGAAACCTTCACGCGAAAGCTGCTTTTGCTGAGGCCCACGCTATAAATGGATTCGGGATGGAGATAGTAAGGAACGAATTTGTTGTAGCCCTCGAGGTCGTGATCAGTGACGTCGAAGAAAATGGTTCCGTCGATGCACTCCGTACGCTGCTTAAGGATTTCGATCGAGACTTCGTGGCGGCGGAGCAGCGGGGGCAACAGCGGAGCCACAAACGGCTCTTCCAGAATGCCGGCCAGGGACTTCGTGGCCAGCAGCGGAATCAGGTTGGGTACGAATCGGTCGGGCGCCGATTCGATGACCATGGTCAACTTCATCGCGGGGGCCTGCATCTCGACCGCGGTTTTAGCGTCGGGATAAAGAGCGCCGTCGATGACATCGGTCCAATGGACAAGGTCGGCGACAGGGGTGGGATCGAAGCCAAAGCGCTGCTGCGCGATCATGGCAATAAAACTCGTGCACGATTTAAAGGCTGGATCATAGAATTTCCGGTTGCTTTCGTCGTGCTCGAAGTGGGCAGCGTCCGCGGGCGAGAGAAAGGCGCTCTCATGATGGTCGAACCACCACGTGATTTTTGGCGAACTGGAGTACTTGAAATCGACGATGGCGTTTTCGTCGCCATCAAAATGCGATTCGTCAAAAAGCGCTCCCGCCCGATGCACAAGGCCGGAAAAGACGAAGTCGGCGTCTTCGCGAATGCGCTCGCGGTAAAAGCGGGAGAAGAGTGCGGCGGAGGAGGCTCCGTCAAAACACTTGTCGTGATAAAAAACTCTGACTTTCAATAAACGCCCCAGTCGACCCAGAATCCCCGCTGCGGAAAAAGCATATCCTGCACATTTTCGCGCCCAAGGTAAAAGCTAATAGGAATGACAGCTTAGAGGAAGAAAGTCAAGCGGCGATGGCTCGATTTTCCCAAGTGCACCTCATGGGTTATAGCGTGCCAGCCACGCGGCAATTTCGCGAAACACATCTTGGCGCTGCTCCCACACCGTAGGGAAGTGCGGCGATCCCGCATACGTTACCATCCGCGTGGTTTTGCCGCGTGCCGCTAACACCTCAAACAACTCACGCCCCTGATAGGTCGGCACGCGCTCGTCGGAGGCCCCGTGCAGGATAAGCAGGGGCGTTGTCACGTCCTCGGAATGCATCACAGCCGAGAATCCCAGAAACGCCTCAGGATCCTTATCGGGCCAACGGGCATCGTAGTCAATCTGTTGAACGTCGCTGGTCCACATGAAGCTGAGCCAGTCCGTGATGCCTGCGCCTTCGATGGCGGCCTTGTATCGATGCGTCTGCGTGACCGTCCAAGAGGTCATAAAGCCGCCCGCGCTCCAGCCGAAGATGGTCAGCCGGTTCGGATCGGCCCAGCCCTGCTCGATGGCGTAATCGGTCGCACTGTCCACATCACGATAGGCGCGATCTCCGAAGTGCTGGTAAATGGCATTCAGGAAATCGGTGCCATAGCCGGTTGAGCCGCGATATTGCGGCTGCAGGACGATATAGCCCATGCCCGCGAATACGCGGGGAAAGATGCTGAGCACAAGTGAGTCGTTCGCTTCCGGCCCTCCATGCGGCAGCACCATGAAGGGATAGCGCTTCCCCGCCTGGTAACCCGCTGGAAAGGTGACAATGCCCTCAAGCGCAATTTTTTCCTTGCTCGACTTTTCATTGTTGGGTTTCTCACTGTTCAACCAATGGACGGCCCGAACCTCGCCCAATGCAATTTTCGCCAGTTGATCGTCCCCTTCATGGGTGATCCGCTGCAGTGTATTACCATTTGCGACAGCGACATTGGATGCGTGCTTTGGATCGGCAACCGTGAAGGCCCGCACCTCCGGTGAGGAAGTAAACTGCGGCGAGACCGGACCGTTAAGTATGGTCCCTTCGGGCCACGTGTATGTGGCTACCAGCGAATTATTTTGAAAGGCGTCAATCTCCGACTGGACGCCGTGAGCCACAGTCGCCCAGGCATTTCCATTTGCATCTACCGACAAATGCAACGCGCTGCCGTCAAGCTTTGGCGTGCGATCCTCCGGAGCTCCACCGGCAGCCGCGACAGTCCAGACATGCTCCGGCGTCAGCACTGACGAGGTGGTGCTCAGGAATCCCAACTCCTTGCCGGCGTTGATCCAGCCAATCCCTTCGATAGCATTGTCGATGGTAGCGACGTGTCGCGGACCTGTAGTGCTGCAAACGTCGATAAACGAGCGGACATAGTGAAAGCCAATCTTCGGTGTCTGCGACAGAACTGCGATTGATGCGCCGTCGCGCGACCAGGCAATCTCAGCCACATCTCGCAAGGTCTGGCACCACCAGGCGCCGCCTGAGCCATCGGCGGCAATCACGTAAAGGCTTGTCGGCTGGGCTTCGATGACAGTGTGTACCTCCGCCAGCGGGTCGGGAAGCCGTGGATCGGCAAGGATGGCATAGTGTGTGCCATCCGGAGAGATCATGGCGGAATGAATACCCCTTGGCAGTGCGGTGAGCGGGACGGGAGTGGCTGCGGCAGCGGCGGGGGTGTTGGGCGGTGCGAGGGGCAAGGTGGCCAGTTGCGGCATCTTGTTGACCTCATTCAGGCCATAGAGGGCCGAACCGTCACGAATAAATCCCACTGGCTCGAATTTCTCCGGAACACTGAGGTGCCGTGCGTCGCCACCCGCGGCCGGGACCAGATGCCACTCTATGTTATCGGGGCCCTTGGTGCCACCGAACCGCACCCGGTACAGAACGCTTTTGCCATCCGGCGAAACCGCGACAGCCGCCGCGCTGTGAAGCGTAGCGGCATCGTCAACGGTGAAGGGATGGAGCGCGTTTTGTGCCGCAGATATCGAGACTAAGAATAAAAGAACAGACGCCAACACTAAATTGCGCATAAGTTTCCCCAAACGAACCAGAAGCATATCAGGGAGGCGGAGAGAAACACCAACGCCAGTCGAATCTCAACCTTCAAGAAGATCCCCGAGGGTTCGCCCCGGTACCTTGCTGTTCTGCAAAATCGCCTACCACAGGGAGCTTGAACATCTCGCCTTGGAGCGCCTTCACCACGAGCACAACCCACACAGCAAAGAGCGCGAGCGCTACGACCAGGGTCAGCAGCCAGACGATCAGCGGGCCGAGCACGGGAACGAAAAATAGGGCGAAGCCCGCAATCCTGAGCAATGCTCCCACTACCGAGGCCACCAAGAAGACACCGAGGGATTGATAGGAGTGAAAGCTTACGAAGCGATTCTTGCTGTAGGGTTCGACGAAGAGAAAAACTATGGCCGGGATGATTGTGCAGTAAGCCAGCGCTCCAGCCAGAGTCTCGGGCAGCGCACCGACAGTGCCGCGGACGCGCTCGGCCGCCGCCATGGCGCGGCCGCAGCCGGGACAATATGCCGCAGTATCGGGCATAGAGGCAGCACATTGGGGGCAGGAGATGGACATGGATCCTTCAGGCCGGGCGTGCCGCTGAGTTCTTTTTGCGGCAGTCTTCACAGACACCGTAAATCTGGAAGGTGTGACGGGTCGTGGTGTAGTGGTGTCTACGCCCGATTTCCTGCTCCAACTGATCCACCTCGCGAGAAAAGAATTCGACCGAACTGCCACACTCGGTGCAAACCATGTGGTGATGGCTGCGGCGGTTGTATTGGTGTTCGTAACGGGCGATGCCATCGTGGAAGGCGACTTCGCTGGCTAGTCCGCACTCGGCCAGCAATTTGAGCGTGCGGTAGACGGTAGTGTAGCCGATGCCGGCGTCCTTCTTCTGGACGAGGCGATGCAGTTCGTCAGTGGAGAGGTGGTCCCGGGTTTCAAGGAACGAGCGCAGGATGGTGTCGCGCTGCGCCGTCTGTTTCAGGCCCACGCGCTTGAGGTGCTGGTGGAGGATTTCCTGAGCCTCGCGCACCATCTCGCGAGAGATGGAAGGCTGGTCGTCGATTCGCTTCTGCAACATGAAGGGTCAGGATAGCACCGGGGCATCTTGAAAATGAAATTCATTTTCACCGGGAGCGGTGTCCCGCCAGCGCGGTAGATAGCCTCTGCCGGACTATCCCACGGTCGGGATGATCTAGCGCAAAGCACTTGACGCAAGTGCATTTGAAGAACGGGTTGTTGAGCGCGACGAGGTGGCCGCAATGACCGCACTTCAGCGGCATTCCGTTTTCCACCTCCGTCATCACTTTGAAGTGGTTTCCTTCCACGCAGTATGGGCAGCGAATGGGATCGAGATCGGGCATATAAGAGAATCGAAAAAGAGTCCTAACTCCTTTGACTTCCGGGGAATTAGCGCTTAATAAGCCGACTTTGCGGAAGCGAATCTTAAAGCGCGCCGGCGAAACATAACAAGAGTCTTTGGGCTCCAGCACATGCGACACCTGAATGTGCGGCAACGAACAAACTCACCGCGTATCCAAAGAGCGTACCTCGGGCGCCGAAGCGCGGACTCATTTCAAAGACTTAACAGCACGAATAAATTCGTGCCTTCCCGAGCCCTGCCCAGACTGAATTTTTCCGCAACTCTGAAGTCGCACGCTGATACGAATCACGAATCTCAATCGTTCCATGGACTGCTAGAATTGAGGTTCTTCATGAGCACTCTTAGCGTGACTGATGTTCCCGCTGCCCAGCGCCCGGCCTGGCGACGCACCCTCCTTTGGCTCCTAATGACTTTCGTTGTGCTGGCGGCGGGGGTGATGGGTTATGCCTACCTCAGCGCCCTTTTGGCCCTCCCCCAGCTTGACGGGCACATCCGCCTGAAAAACCTTTCGGCCACGGTGAAGGTCACGCGCGATAGCCATGGCGTGCCGACCATCGAGGCGACGACGCTGGAGGATTTGTTTTTTGCCCAAGGCTTTGTCACCGCGCAAGACCGGCTCTGGCAGATGGACGTGATGCGACGCTTTGGCGCCGGGGAACTCTCCGAGATTCTGGGCGAGAGCACGCTCAGGATCGACCGCGACCATCGCATTCTAGGACTGCGAGCAGCGGCCGGGAAATCGTTGCAGATGGCCAGTCCGCGTGACCGTTCTTACCTTGACGCGTACGCTCGCGGAGTGAATGCGTTCATCGAGAGTCACAGAAACCAACTCCCGATTGAGTTCCGCATCTTGAATTATCGCCCGAAGCCGTGGCAGGCGGAAGATTCCATTGTTATCGCCAACCAGATGGTGAAAGATCTCAACTACTTCACCTTCGGTGACATGCTGGCGCGTGAGAAGATTCTGGCCAAGCTGGGGCCGGAGTTGACCGCCGATCTGTACGTGAACCGCTCATGGCACGATCGTCCGCCGACAGTGATGCGGGAAGATCTCACCGATCGGCAGAATCAGGGCGACTCCAACGACGAGGACGACGATGATGACGACGATGCACCGGACAACTCGGTGACGCAGCAGAGAGGTGCAGGGGCGGAAATCTGGGCTGAGCAAATTTGGGGAGATCGAGCTCCGGAAGCGGTGAACGGATCGAACGATTGGGTGGTTTCAGGAACGCACACGGTCACGGGCAAGCCGCTGCTCTCGAATGATATGCACCTCGGCCACCAGATGCCGAACCTGTGGTACGAAGCGCATCTGAAGTGCGTCAACCCATCGTGCAATGTGGATGTTGCGGGAGTGACGTTGCCTGGAATGCCCTACGTAATAGTCGGACACAATCAACTAATAGCGTGGGGATTCACCAATGTTGGGCCCACGGTGACGGACGCGTTTATCGAGAGCTTCAACGGCCAGGGAGCGTATCAGACGCCACAGGGCTGGCTGCAGCCCGAACATCGCTCCGAGGTGATCCACGTCAAGGGCAAGCCGGATGTAACCGTGGACGTAAAGATCACGCGGCACGGCCCGATCATCACCGATACCTTGCCCGGCGAGACGAGGCAAGTGGCGTTGCGCTGGACGCTGTACGACGGCCTGCGCATGCCGTTCTTCGATGTCAATACGGCCCAGAACTGGGAGGAATTCCGCAAAGCTTTTTCGCAGCTCGACGCGCCCGGACAGAATGTGGTTTATGCCGACGTCGATGGCAACATCGGTTATCAGGCCACCGGGCACATTCCGATTCGCGCATCCGGCGATGGCAGCTTGCCGGTTAGCGGCGCCGACGATGCGCACGAATGGAAAGGCTACATTCCATTCGACAAGCTTCCCAGCATCTACAATCCTCCGTCGGGAGTAATCGCAACCGCAAATAGCCGCATCACACCCGATGGCTATCCTTACTCGATCAGCACGGAGTGGGAGGCGCCGTGGCGCTCCGAGCGCATTTATCATGTATTGGAAGCGGGACGGAAATTTTCGGCTGCGGATATGCTGGCTCTGGAGAACGATGTTCACTCGGAAAATGACCTGTTCGCCGCCGAACGTTTCGTCTACGCCATCGATCATGCCTCGCATCCCTCTGCTCGGGTGAGACTGGCTGCCGATCTCATGCGCAACTGGGATGGCCGCATGCTGGCTTCTTCGACTGCAGCCACCATCGCTGTGCGCTCGGGAGGGGAACTGACGCGCCTGCTGCTCGAACCCCGGCTGGGATCTGCTCCGGAAGATCCGGAGAAGGAAGATCCGAAGCAACAGGAAGCGACGCTGAGTTGGAAAACCTACCATTGGCAAATGCAGACGGTGTGGCTGCAGAATGTGCTCGTGCATCAGCCAAAGCGTTGGCTGCCGGAAAAATATCCGAATTACGATGAGCTTTTGACCGCCGCGGTGGAAGCAGCGGTGAGCGGGCCCGAAGTGCCCAACGATCTGGCTTCATGGCATTGGGGCAGCTTTAACGCGGTGGAAATTGAACATCCGGTTCTGGGGAAGATTCCGCTGATTCGGCGCTGGTCCGCGCCGGGATTGAAGGAGCAGTCGGGAAGCAAATACACTGTGAAAGCTGTAACGCGCCATCACGGGCCGTCGGAACGCTTCACCGCGAATCTCGCGGACGTCGACCAATCCACATTGAATACGGTCACGGGCCAGGGAGGAAACTTCCTCAGTCCGTATTACATGGATCAATGGAAGGCTTGGTACGAAGGCTCGACCTTCACCTTGCCTTTCACCTCGCAAGCGGTGGAGGCGACGGGTGTACATCGACTAGTGCTGGAACCGGAACGCTGAAATCGCTTGAATGTTCCGACTGGAACATAAGTGAGATATGTTCCAACTGGAACATTTTGTGCATCCAATAAGATGCGCATATTTCTGTATGTACGGTTCCCGCTAAGCCGCTGGATCTGTGGCAGTTACGGGATCGTCGATGCAGGCCACGGATCTGAGTGGAGTCGGCTCCGATTTCTTGCGCCAGTAACGCGAAGATTTGGACGGGTCCGCCTCGGCTGCCGTGGAATCCCGCTTTTCGCAAGGTACGCGAAGGATGGGGCGCGCCCCTGCGTTGGTCGTGCCAGCGAGATCAAAGGCCGCCCGCCTGATGAAGCGCCTGGCACTGTTCGGAAGGCGGCGTAGGCGGTTTTGGTGATGTCGCCGTCGTCATTACAAACGCGGATTCGTGCGAAAGAATTGAATGTGGTGACAGGTGCCGCACTCCCAGACTTCGACGCCGAGCGTCGAAGTGTCGATTGCCCCACCCGAATTCCAGAGCCGCATGTTGTAGCTTGGAGTGTCCTTTAGGAGAGCCTGCCGCGCATACCGTCCGTCGCCGCACACATGGCAAATCCTGGTGATTCCATCGAGCAATAGCTGACCTCCCTGCTTGATCTGCTCAAGGTTGGTATCCACTTGGAGCAGCAGGTCGTTGGCACTTCCACAGCATTTCTCTTCTCTCGTAACGACGGAGCGTCCCAAAATCAAGTTAATCATGTGCATGTGCGGATCACTTGGGAACAGTTTCGTTAGGTCGTTCTCAGGCTCATCCCAGAATTCCCGGTCGAGCTTGGGTTTACCAGCGACCATGCACCAAAGAACTTTGCCGAGCATGTACACGTCGAAGTCAGTTTTAACGGTTTCGAGTCTGGTACCCATGCCTCGCCACGTCGCCGGAGGGATGAAGTCGCCAGCTCCCACGGTCTCCCCTTGAAAGCGGGTGATGCGCGGCTCGCGACTGGGGACGTAGACCAGCCCGAAGTCGCCGAGAACAAACTCGTGCTCCTTGCCGATGAAGATGTTAGCCGGCTTGATGTCGCGGTGAACTTTGCCCTCGTTGTGAAGAAGAGCAATCGTGGCGACCACTGATCGGAAGGCTTTCAGCGCGAGAGCGGCGTTGCCTCTGTATTCCAAGAGATGATCTTCCAGGGTCCCGTTGGGAAAGAACTCGGTGACCATCCACCGCTCGTTTATGTCAAAGTTTAAGAGCTTCGGCAGACCCGATAGATTTTGCTGTAGAACTTCGATTTCTTGTCTCAAACGGCTGAGACTTTGTTCTTCATCGTCTCGAATCTTGAACTCTTTCATCGCGCCAAGCTCTTCGGGAAGGTCCGGGCGCGTGTAGTCTCGAATGGCTTCGACGTATTCCAGATTGCGGATCGAGATGGACTCTTCGGTACCCACCGAGATAGGCGGATGCGCCTTGATGATTTCGAGGCTGCGTCTGCGTTGCTTCGTTCTCTCGGGTGTGCGGACGAGATAGACCTTGCTTTGTCCGCCCTCGCCCAATGGCTCCTTTTTTACTCGCTCCCATTCGGATTTCTTGCCTTCCATAAGTTGTTGCCCGTTCTGTGGCGTCATAAGCTGTTCCGCCCCCAGCCCGGTCAGGAAAATGTCGGCAAGGGATTCATTAGGCATCACCATGTTCTTCGTTTTTTTGAGATGTCCGCTCTTGATCGCGGCGTTGAGCAAGTTGGCTTGCAGGCTGTTGGCAATAACCGTAGCGCCCAAGTTGTCGTCAATAGTCTGACCACCCCGGAAGAAGTTCAGGAAGTCAAAGTAGTTGATTGGAGCCTGCGTAATCTGGGGATAAATGTGTCCTTGCGGCAGCTTTTCTTTGATGAGCATCGTGACTGCAACACATTATATCCGCCTGGGGGCTGGCCCAGCCTTTCTTGATCAGCCTGCGGTCGCGGGTAGTGTAAGTCAGAATCCCCGCCCTGTCTCTCCAAAGAACGGAGAGACAAGGACGGGGCACCCGCGTTGTTGCTGGAACCGGGAAGATAGTTGCGTTGCCGCCCTCGCCGCGTTTTTGTGGAAAAGTAATGGCGGCGTTTTCGGTCCCGGCGCCGAGGGCGGGACGCCCTCGGGACAGCCGGCAAGATGCCGGCGATACGTTTGGCCGGCGCTACGCGTGAATGACAATCAGAAAAAATCGGTGGCCTTCACGTCGATCATATAGCCGGTGATGAGGATGGTTCCGATTTCAACGATGTTGTAATACGTGTAAATCAGCAAACTATCGGTGAGCGTGTTGTAGACGCGAAGGTTGCCGCCCTCGACGACGTACTCGACATCTCGGCTGGCGAAACCCTGCAGGCCGGTTACATCGCCGTTGTCCGGTGGAATGACGACAGCGCCGGTCGTCGTATTGTAGATAGAAAGGCAGCCGCGCACTTCTCCCTGAGGGTTGTTGACATTGCCGACATTCGTGCAGGTATATGAGCCGATGAAGAGCTGGCCATTGACGCTCATGTCGATCCGGTCGTGATAGCCGTCGGCGATGGCAATTTCGGTGGCAGGGTTGTTGTAATACGGATCCTGCATGGTGGTCAGGTCAACCAGGTCGAGCGTGCCGCAATAGGTGGCAGCGGTGGGGGCGGCGTGTGTGATTGAGGAACAAAGAGGGCCGGTTGGTGTTCCTGTTCCAGCCACGTACAGCGTCGATCCGGAGAGGAAGCCTATGGTTGCGCCGTTCACCGGGATGAGGGCGCCGAGCGTCGGCGGTGTTGTGCCTAGATTTAGAACCTGCACGCTGGCCTGCGTGCCTCCGCACTGGGCGCCGCAATTCAAGACGTAGGCGGTGTTGCCATCGCTGCTGAAGACCGCATACGTGGGACGGTCGAAGCCCGCGATTGTAGCCGTGTCGGGACTATTCGTGTTCACCAGAAGCGGATAGACGATCGTCACGACATCTGAATCGGCGCTGAAAACCAGAAGCTGGCTTCCATCCGGACTTGCAACCACCGTTTGTGCGTTGGGGACGCTGATGGTGGCAGCGAGACCACCAGCCGTGAGGTTCATTACCTGGATCGCTCCAGGAGGTGGTCCGGCTTCAAATGAGGCGGATGGCACCGCCGCGTAGCCGAAACCCGTATTCAGTACCACCATGCTGGTCGTCGATCCACCCAGAGGTATCGATGCGGTCGATGTCTCCTTCGAGGTATTGACGATTACTGCGCTGTTGCTGGCAGAATCAAAAGCAACCAAGGTCGTTCTATCGGGCGAAATCGCCATGAGACCCGGAGAGCCGCCGGCGCTGACCGGAGCTGCCCTTACCAGCGTGTCGATCTCTCCATCAATAATCTCCAGACCTGGGAAAGCCGTCGGGCTTGCGGCACTCTGCGAAGCGAGAACCCGGGTAGCGACGCCACTGCTCGGCGCGGCTGCTGTCCCCACGTTCCCGCAGGCGACAAGGCTGAAACTCACGACCACGAACAGGGCAGGCAAAAGCGCGGCTCTTATCCGATCGGACTTCAAACGGCAGGCTCCTAACAACATGACAGATGGAGATTTAGCTGCGAAATAGCGGATTATAGCAGACTAAGATGCCGGCATCATTTGCCTGGATGCACGACCTGCGTCGATCCTGTATTCTGACCAAGTATATGGCGGCTGACCTACTTGCCCGAATCAAGCAATCCCCGGTCCTTTGCGACGGAGCCATGGGCACGCTGCTTTACGCCAAGGGCGTGTTCATCAACCGCTGCTACGACGAATTGAATCTTTCCCAACCCGACCTGATTCGTGCTATTCACCA
Organism: uncultured Acidobacteriaceae bacterium; assembly: GCA_963702775.1. Classification (GTDB taxonomy): domain Bacteria; phylum Acidobacteriota; class Terriglobia; order Terriglobales; family Acidobacteriaceae; genus Sulfotelmatobacter. The sequence goes on along the minus strand of CAVPDX010000002.1, from coordinate 1,801,666 downwards.
CGACTATCTGCAGGCCGGGGCCGAGATTATTGAAACTAACACATTCGGGGCGAATGCGTTCCGCCTGGCACGGCATAGCATCGCCGACAAAGTGCGCGACATTAACCGGGCGGGCGCACGGCTGGCTCGGGAAGCCGCCAAAAGCTTCGATGTGTGGGTGGCGGGATCAGTTGGTCCGCTCGGAACCAGAATCGAGCCGCTGGGAAAAACTTCTTTTGACGAGGCCCGGCAAGCCTTCCGCGAGCAGATCGAGGCGCTGGCCGAAGGCAGAGTGGATCTGCTGATGCTGGAAACCTTCGGATACCTCGAAGAATTGCATCAGGCCGTGCTCGCCGCCAAGGACGTTGGCGCAAAGTTGCCTTTGGTCGTGCAGGTCACGATTGACGAAGACGGCAACTGCCTTGACGGTTCGGATCCAGAAAGCTTTGCGCCGCGCCTGGAAGAGTGGGGCGCCGACGTCATCGGCTGCAATTGTAGTGTGGGTCCAGTAGCGATGCTCGACGCCATCGAGCGGGTGCGAGCCGTGACTTCCCTGCCTCTTTCCGCGCAACCGAATGCAGGCATCCCGCGCTCGGTCGAAGGCAGAAATATCTATTTGTGCTCCCCGGAGTACATGGCAAGCTATGCTCGAAAGTTCGTGGCTGCCGGCGTGCGAATCGTGGGGGGATGCTGTGGAACTACTCCTGACCACATCCGCGTCATGAAATCCGCTCTGCGGGTTGGAGAAGCCCGTGGAAAGACGGCCTCTGTTCAGGTTGCTGGGAGCGCGGCCGCGCCAATGGCTGCGCCCGCTCAACCCTTAGAGGAACGGTCTGCGCTAGGCGGGAAGCTGGCACGCGGCGAATTCGTTACCATGGTGGAAGTGGTTCCTCCCAAGGGAACCGACATACGTAAGGAACTCGAAGGCTCGCGGTTCCTGAAATCGGTCGGCGTCGATGCGGTTAACATTCCGGACAGCCCGCGAGCTTCGGCGCGCATGAGCAATCAGGCTCTCTCGCTTCTGGTGCAGCAGGAGGCGGGAATCGATGCCATTCTGCACTACACGTGCCGCGACCGGAATGTCCTGTGTATCCAAAGTGACCTTCTCGGGGCGGCTGCGGTTGGAATCAAGAACCTGATCTGTATTACGGGCGATCCGCCAAAGATGGGCAACTATCCGGACGCGACCGCGGTGTTCGATGTGGATGCCATCGGCTTGGTCAACATCGTCCACAATTTGAACCGGGGGCTCGACCTGGGCGGGAATCCGATCGGGACGGGGACTGGATTTGTGATCGGGGTCGGAGCGAATCCAGGCCTTACCGACCTGGATGAAGAGATCCGGCGGTTTGAATACAAAGTTGCCGCCGGAGCTGAATACGCAGTAACCCAGCCGGTTTTCGACATCCGGCTGCTGGAAAACTTCCTGAAGAGGATCGAGCAAGTCCGCATCCCTGTGGTGGCGGGAATCTGGCCTCTGGTCAGCGTGCGCAATGCCGAGTTCATGAAGAACGAACTTCGGGTTTCGGTACCGGACTCGATTCTGGAGCGCATGCAACGGGCGCCGACTCCACAAGCGGCAAGAGAAGAAGGCGTTGCCATCGCCCGGGAGATGCTGGTGGCGGTTCGGCATACGGTGCAGGGAGCGCAAATCAGCGCGCCCCAGGGACGTTACAGCTCGGCGGTGGATGTACTGGAGGCATTGGGGACAAAGAATCCCACCACAGCCTAGATTTCCCTTTTTCGGAGAGACCGGAACTAATTCACAGATTATTTACAAGAAAAGACTGGACACCCTTCGCAAAAAGCTGCATACAATAACTTGAGGAGCTAATTCCCGTTGGCCAAATTTGAAGAGTGCCTCCAGCGCCTGGAAAAGATCGTTCAGGAACTGGAAAAGGGAGACGTGCCTTTGGAAACGTCTTTGACCCTTTTCGAAGAAGGCATGCATCTCTCTTCCACCTGCCGGAAAGAATTGGAACAGGCCGAAGGCAAAGTGGAAATCCTGCTGAAGAAGAACGGGAAGCTCCAGGCCGAACCGTTTGAGCCCGTAGCGGAAAAGGCGCCTGCCCGAAAATAAAGGCGAAGCCCCGCCCGGCTCGTGGGTGTAATGTCTGTGGAGTAGCGGTTCTGAACCCTTCCCCGCAGCCCTAGTCCGCAGTAGCTGACGATCGTACGTCAGGAGGATCTATGGGCTTTAGTGCTGTAGTTCTAGAAAACGATTCCAGGCTCGCCCGGTCTCTGGCGGGTGGGCTTGCTTCTCATTTCAATCCGATACACCTGACCCGCTCCAAGGAGGAACTCCGTGAGCGAGTCGTCGGAAGCCGGCCTGAGGTTGTGATTCTCGATATGGAATGCTCCCGTCTGGCCGATGTGACTAACCTGCATCACGATTTTCCCTCGTTGCCGATTGTGTGCGCCTATCGCATACCGGATGAGGAATTGTGGATTGCCGCCATGGAAGCTGGCGCCAGCGATGTGTGCCCTGCCGATGATGTGCAGAACGTCTTGAGTTCTGCCCTGCGCAGCGTGGCCATGGCAAGAAGCGCTGCCGCGTAAAGTTATCCGAAAATCTTTACTCCCTGATTGAACGCAAGAGGACGCCCTCCCACGTCCTCTTTTTTCTTTTGTTCCTTGTAACTTGCCGAGCTCTCAAGACATAGGTCCCAATTCGGCCCGGTGTGTTGCTGCCGACACGGTGTGCTCCGAACGCCACTTCTCCAACCTCAAGAAACAGCCGCTAAGTCCCCTGTATTGAAGGGCCTGAGGTTTGGTGCCCGTCCTGCCCTACAAGTCTGTGCAAGCGTGGCGGGTGGGTCTGGAGTCAAACCTTCTTAAGGAGTCGTTATGCAGATGGTGATCACATTTATGGCGGTAATGGCGGGCCTGATTTTTTCGCTAGCGGTGGCGTTGCTGGCCGAAGAACTGATCTTCGGGCAGGTGTTCCGGCTGTTCTTTTCCCGGCAATATGCCCGGCAGACCGCGCTGGTAAAAACAGGAGAGAAGCGCTGAAGCGCAAGGAGAACTTCGATGCTGGCGTTGAAGTATTTGCTGATCACGTGCGGCCTGGGAATGATGATCGCGGCCGTGTGCATTCTCACCTACGATCTGTATCGCGAACTGTTGTATCGCCGGGCGCTGCAGACACCCGGCGGGGCCATGAGCGCGGCGCCTGTGGTCGTGCGCTGGAGGACTTCGCTGGCGCTGGCGATGCTGGCCTGGGGGCCGCTGTTAATTGCCTTCAGCATTGTCGTAGTGCCGAGTGGGATGGCGGGCGTGCGGGTAAGCCAGATCAGCGGGACGGTGCCAGGGACGCTGTATCCCGGCGTACACATGGTCGTTCCGCTGGTGGAGGATGTAGCGCTGTTTGACACGCGCGATCAGATCTTTACCACCGGGGGTTCGGAAGACGGCAAACCTTCGGCCACGGGCCTTCCCACGACGATGCACCTTCTCGATGTACAGGCTAAGGAAGGGTTGACGCTGGGACTGGCGATTACGGTGCGATACCGCCTGGATGCCAAGAGGCTGGATTACATCGAAGGAAATCTGCCGCATCCGGTAGAAAAAGAAATCGTGCCACCCACGGTAGCGAGCGTGTGGCGGGAGATCGTTCCGAACTACACGGTGCGCGATGTTTTTTCCGCCAAGCGGGAGGACGTGCGGCAAAGGGCGGCCGGGCTGATCACGAAAAAGCTGGCGGCAGATGGGATTGTCGTGAAAGAGGTTATGCTGCGCGACATCCAACTGCCGCCGGAATACGCCAAGGGGCTGCAGACTCTGCTCTTGAAGGAGCAGGAAAATGATCGTATGGGCGTGGAGACGGAGTTGAAGAGCAAGCAAGTGCGGATTGCCGAACTGGAAGCCGAGGCCGCCAAGGTGCAGCAAGTCAAACAGGCGGAAGGTGAAGCGCAGGTGCACGTCCTGCAGGCGAAAGGCGAAGCGGATGCGATGCAATACACGCTTCCGCTGAAGCAAAAGCAAATCGAGCAGAGCCGTCTGGAAGCGCAGGCGCGCAAGGAAGCGACCATTCAAAATGCCGAGGCCCTGGCGCAAGCCAAAGTGATCGACAGTAAGGCCGAGGGCGAGCGGCGTAAGCTGCTGGCCGAGGCGGACGCGGACCGCATTCGCGTAACCGCGGTGGCCGATGCGGAACGCTTGCACAGCGAAGCGGCGATTTTGAAAGACAATCCCCTGCTAATTAACAAGATCGTGGCGGAGCGGCTTTCCGACAAGCTGCAGATCATGATGGTGCCGGCCGATGGCAAATTCTTTTTCGCCAATGACGTGCTGCGCGGCCTGAATGTCGCCAACCAGGCGGAAGAACACAGATAGTGGTCAGGGGCCAGTGATCGGTGGCCGGCATTTCGTTTGCCCGCTGATCACTGGCACATCTTGTCACTTCCAGCACGCGTTGCGGCGCGGCCGAAGCTTCTTCCCCTTCATTTCACATCCCGAAACTGGATGGTGAGATATGATGCCAACGATTCGCTGGCTCGCCGCAGAACCTGATCAGGCTAGAAAAAGAATGATGTTTCGCCGCAAACTGCTGGGCGTGTTCGCGCTGACAGTGTTTCTGTCAGTGGCGGCCGTGGCGTTGCTGGTGTCGGCCGTGACGCGGCGGGCCTTCGATCGGAATGAGGATGAAAGAACAACCGCGCTGGTAACGCAGTTCCGCCGGGAGTTCAACCGCCAGGGCGAGGACGTGGCGCGGCGAGTCGAGGCCATCGCGGCGTCGGAAGAAGCGAGCCGCATGACCTTGAAGTTAAATCAGCCGCAAGCGGATTCGGGTCCGTATTTCGAGCTGGCGAAAACGGCGGCGCAGAATAGTCAACTCGACTTCCTGGAGTTTGTAGAAAGTGATGGAACCATTATTTCCTCGGCGCAGTGGCCGGCCAAGTTTGGATATCCCGAGGGCGCAGTCGGCGGCTTTCCCGCGCAGGCGAATCAGGGAGCTTTTTTGAAGCAGGAGGAATTGCAGGATGGCACGGCCCTGGGTCTGTTCGCGGTTCGTGCGACGCGCGCGGGGGAACATCCGGTCTATGTGATTGGCGGGCGCCGTTTGGATAAGACTTTTCTCGCTGGATTGGATATGCCGGTGGGCATGCGCGCTCTGCTGTATGAGAATCGCGGCAATCACTTCTCGGCGAACTTGTTGATCGATACTTCCTCTTCTGCTGACCAGACGCACCCTCCGGAAAAGCTGCAACCGCTGATCGATGCGGTGCGACAGTATAGCCAGGAAATGACCTCAGTGGTGCGGTGGTCTGGGGACCAGGCTGAGGATGAAGTGTTTCATGCGATCCCGCTGCTGGGAGCGGGATCGAGCAAGGATCGTCCGTTGCTCGCCATCCTGCTGATTGGCAACTCGCGCCGGACTTATGTTGAGTTGAAGCGGCACATCGCCTCGGCGGCGTTGCTGGTCGCAGGCGGCGGAATTCTGCTGGCGATTCTGCTCAGCAGTTGGGCGGCGGCGCGGGTGACGCGTCCGGTAGAGCAACTAGCACACGCCGCGCAGGAGGTCGCCGCCGGAAACTGGAATGTCCGGGTAGACGTGTTGGGCGATGATGAACTGGGGCAACTGGCGGATTCTTTCAATCGCATGACTACAGAGTTGCTCGGACAAAAAGAGCGTCTCGTGCAGGCCGAGCGAGTGGCCGCGTGGCGGGATCTGGCGCGGCGGCTGGCCCATGAATTGAAGAATCCGCTGTTTCCCTTGCAGCTTACAGTGGAGAACCTTGTGCGCGCGCGGCAGCAGAATCCTGGGCAGTTCGAGGAAGTCTTCCGGGAAAGCTCTCGCACTTTATTGGCGGAGATCGCGAACCTGAAGGGAATCATTGGCCGGTTCAGCGAGTTTTCGAAGATGCCACAGCCGCAGTTCCAGCCGGTGCAGGTGAATGAAGTCATTCGTGGCGTGATGCAGCTCTTTCAGGCGCAACTGGAAGCGCCCGGGCGTGCGAAGATCAGTTGTGATCTGCAACTGGAGCCGCACCTGGAACCGGTTGCGGCTGATCCAGAGTTGTTGCACCGGGTAATTTCAAATCTTGTTCTCAATGCGATGGACGCGATGCCGCAAGGCGGAACCCTGACATTGCGCACCCGAAACGACAACGGCAAATTGCTGATTGAGGTGACCGACACGGGTTCGGGGTTAACGCCGGACGAGTGTGCGCAGATCTTTACTCCCTATTACACCAGCAAGCAGCACGGCACGGGGCTGGGGCTGGCCATTGTTCAGTCCGTCGTGAGCGATCATAGAGGAAGAGTCAGAGTGCAGAGCGAGCCGGGTCGGGGTACAACTTTTGTCATCGAGTTGCCGGGAGCCTAGATCCGTAGCGGGACCATCAATGACTCGCGTCAGGAATTCGGAGGACAGTTGCCAACCAAAGCGCATTTGCTGATTGTGGACGATGAAGCGAACACGCTCGCATCGCTGGCACGGGCGTTCCGGCTGGCAGGCCACGAGGCCACTGTGTGCGATAACGCGGCCAAGGGGCTGGAACTGGCTAAGGCGCACAACTTCGACTTGATCCTCTCCGATGTGGTGATGCCCGGCAAAGGGGGACTGGCCCTGCTGGAAGAATTGAAAGCGCACGGAGTGACGGCGCCCGTCGTAATGATGTCAGGTCAGGCGGACATCGAAATGGCCGTGCGGGCGACGCGGCTGGGCGCACTGGATTTTCTGGAGAAGCCGATCTCCACGGAAAAACTGTTGCTCACGGTGGAGAATGCGCTGAAGCTGCAGCGCCTGGAAAGCGAGAACCGGCAACTCAAGCAGCGGCTGGGCAAGCACGAGATCGTGTGGCAAGGCGCGGCCATGCAGCGCGTGATGGCGCAACTGGATCGAGTGGCGGCAAGTGAGGCCCGGGTTTGCATCTTGGGAGAAACGGGTACGGGAAAAGAGCTGGTGGCGCGAACCATTCACGAACGCAGCCCGCGTTCCGGTGGAGCGTTTGTAACCTTGAATTGCGCGGCGGTCCCGGCCGAACTCATTGAATCGGAACTTTTTGGGCACGAGAAAGGATCGTTCACCGGCGCAGCCGGGCGACATGTGGGAAAGTTCGAGCATGCTGATCACGGCACAATTTTTCTGGATGAAATTGGCGATATGCCACTCGCTATGCAGGCCAAGTTGCTGCGCGTGCTCGAAGAAGGAGAAGTGGAGCGCATCGGCGGCGACAAGCCGGTGAACGTGGATGTGCGCGTGGTGGTGGCAACCCATCGCGATCTGGAAGCCCGAGTGCGTGAGGATAAATTTCGTCGGGATTTGTTTCACCGGATTTATGTTTTCCCCCTGCTGTTACCGCCGCTGCGTGAGCGACAAGAAGATATTCCCGCTCTCGTAAGTCATTTTGCGGCCCAAGTGAGCGCGCAGAACGGATGGAAGCCGGTTCCGTTTACCCCCGAAGCGATGGCTGCGTTGCAATTGCATACCTGGCCGGGCAATGTGCGGGAGCTGCGCAATATGGTGGAGCGGTTGATGCTGTTGGCGACCAGCGGTCAGGTAGATGACGCGACCGTGCAGACAGCCCTGCCGAAGGGTGCGAGCAGTGGGTTCGCCGCATCTTCTGCATTCGCGTCGGGTGCGCTGGCTGAGCGCGTCGATGCTTTTGAACGCGAGGTCATCCTGGCCGAGTTGAAGCGCAGCCATTCGAATGTGAGTCTTGCCGCGAAGTCGCTGGGCCTCGAACGCAGCCATCTTTATAAGAAAGCAGAGCAGTTGGGAATCGATCTGCGGGCCATGCGGCGGGAACAGGAATCGCAGGAGTGAGTTTTCAAGCTAATCAGCGGCGACTGATAACTGAGCCAGGCCGCGCTTGAGATCCGCGGCCAGCAGACGGTGAAATAATTGCTCTCCGGCTTCGCGGCGCACGGAAAGCCGTCCGGCGCGATAGGCTCGCGATTTCAATCCTCGCTGCACATCTTCGCAGATGCCGAGATCTTCCTCCTGCACGCGATTGCCAACGCCCACCGATTGTTGGTTGTATTCGCGGCGCGTCTCGCTGATATCCGCGAAATAGAAATCAAAGATCACGGCGCAGTGATCAACGTCAACCGGGATTACGAGGTTCGTGTCCATGTATCCTTCGTAGCAGTTGATCATCAGGTTAGGATGTTGCCAGAAATACCACGCCCGGTCGCCTTTGCGCGCGGCGCCGGTGGCATCCTCGTCGGAAGCGACCATGGGGCTGGATTGCAGGCAATACCGGTCTTCGTTCTCGATCGTGTACTGCTTGTAGTCGAGAACGGAACTCAGGCCTTTGTGCAAATGAGGTACGTGGTAGCCGCCGTCGAGATAGTTATCGATGAAGACTTTCCAGTTGCAATGGAGATTGTAGGTTCGACGGTCGAAATAGTGCAGCTTGCCGATGCCAAGAGGCGCCACGCGCTGAACCAGGCTGCCGAGAAATTCATCCAGTGGGATGGCACCGTCGTCAAGGTTGACGAAAACAAAACCTTCCCACGTTTCCACGCGAATTGGAACCAAGCCGTTCTGTGCGCGATCGAAATTCTGCACGCCTTCGAACTCAGGCATTCCTTTCAGCGATCCATCGAGGCCATAGTTCCAGCCGTGATACGGACAATGCAAAACAGAAGCCTGGCCGCAAGGTTGAGTTACGACGGCAGCAGCGTGGTGCCGGCAGACGTTGTAAAAGGCCCGCAGGGCGCCGTCGTTGCCGCGGACGACCACGATAGGCTCTCCGGCGACAGTGGTACTCACGAACTGTCCCGGCGCTTTTACTTGATCAGTGCGCGCGACCAATTGCCAGGTCTTGCTGTATACGCTCAGGCGCTCGAGGTCAGCGATGCGGGGATCGATGTACCAGGCTGCCGGAATGGTCGAGGCCTGCGACAGCGGAGCACGGTCGTCATAGCTGCAAAGGATCTGCTCGATGGAAGGTTGCATGGTCTCCACTTCTCTTACCGTGGAGTCCAATATTAGCAGTCCGCTTCCCGGCGGCGACAACGAAGCTACGACGAGCAGGCTCCGCGTCAGAGCCTGCTCGACCGGATCACCTGGATTAGCTGGCGCTCCGCAGCCTCGGCTGTTCCGCATGCACGAGGGGAGCATCCACCAAGTGCTCGCCGAGGAACCAAGCCTGCAGTTCATTGTCCCGCAGTACATCACTGACAACCAGATCGTTGGTGCCATCGTCGCCCAGTTCGTCGGCCCGGCGCGCCAGCGTGCGGCAATGGCCAATGATAATCTGGTGCGCATCCAGGAGACGTGAAATCTGCACCGGAACTTCTTCCCTGCCGCGCGGCGGCCGTTCGATGCGCGTGGTTTCGGCCACGTCGGCAGCCATCGCAATCGAGACGCCACCAAGAAGTTGTATGCGCTCGGCAACCGTGTCGACGATCTCCGATTGCTCTTCGTAATGTTTGTCGAAAAGAAGATGGAGCTGATAAAAAGTTGGTCCCGCGACTTGCCAATGCGATTTCTTATAGAGATCGCGCAGGGTCATCGTGTCGGCTAGCAACAGGTTGAGTTGTTCTGTCATTTCCAAGCGAACTGGTTCCTCCAGTTCAAGCGGCAACATATGCGAGACTGTCCCATACTCTTGAATTTCGGCGGCACTTTGGTGAAGACGAGGCTGGGCGCTCAGATTCCCGCGCTCGGCGGCGGATGCTTTGGCATTGCGGTCTTTCTTGGCCATAAAAAATGTTCTCCTCGCGTAATTGTCTTAATTCCTGCTCACAAACCTCAGCGTCTGTTCGATGCCCACAACAGCAGCTTGGATGCGGCGGACCTTGTAAGTGGTGTCATCTTGAGCGCAGCCGCTTTTCAGGCGGAGCGATGAGCCTGCCCTGAGCGGCATCGCGAAGGGATCTCCCGCAAATTGCTTATCCATGCGAGATACCTCACCGGCTGCCCCCGGGTTTCGCGATGACGCTCCTCAAACTGAGCCACCACCGGCCGATTAATAAAACGGCAGGCTGAGAAATCTGGGGTATGATCAAGACATGCCTTATATCTTGGAACACCTCACCAGCCTTCGTCAGGAAATCACGGACTTGCGGAACATGAACGCCCGCGCGGCAGCCCGGACGCCGGACAGCCAGATCGACCAGTCGGCGGTAGAAATGCGCGCCAATCGCCTGGCGGAGATCAAGAAGGAGCTGTCGCAGATGCTCAACCGGCCCGAGGATCCCGCCGTTTGGTGGGAAAAAGGCGGTCGCCGGAGCCGCATCGCTTAACCCCGCCTGGGCCGCGGAAATTGGTCGTTGCCTTCATTGGACCTTGGTCCGATGAGGGCTTTTGTTTTTGTGGGGCACCGCGAGAAAGTCAGGTCTTGGGTAGAGCAGCGGTTCCAGCGGTGCGCTAAAGGCTTTGTTTTCAGAGAAGGGTTAGCCGATGAGGGCAAGCCGTCTACGCCGGCCGGCTCTTAGCTGCTGACGGGCGCTGGAACCTGCAACCCGACCTTTTCCGCGGCCTGCTAGCGGCCAAGCGATTGGGCGGCGGCGGCAAGGGCGGCTTCGAGTCCTTTAGAGCTCGGCACTCCGCCCTGGGCCAAGTCCTTGGTGCCACCGCCGCGGCCGCCGAGCTTGGCCATGGTTTCTTTCATGAGCGCGCCCATGTCGTGGGGCTGGCCGGCAGATTGAGCAAAGACGAGCGCGGGCTGCGGCGACTCCGTCGCCAGCAGCGCGATCACCTTAGGTGACTGGCGCGTCAGCTTCTGAGCCAGCAGTTTGAGAGAGTTGAGGTCCCGCCCAGAAAAAGTGCGCACGATCAGCTTGCGCCCGTGATCCTCGGAGGTTTCTGCCAATAAGTTTCCGGCCTGAGCGGCGGCCAGTTCCTCCTGCGATTGCTCGATCTGCTTGCGAACCGCCTTGATTTCGTCGAGTGACTTGCGGGCGTGCTGAGGCACATCATAGATGTGTGCGGAAAACAGCGCGGCGGTTTCGCTAAGCGTGTTGAAATCGCGGCGCGCCGTGGCGACGGCGCGCTGGCCGGCGACGAACTCGACACGGTATCCCTGACGAACTTTCTCGCTCTTGCGCAGCAAGACTCCGCCGATCTGTCCTGTGCGGTTCACGTGCGTGCCGCCGCAGGCTGTGAGATCGAAGTCGCGGATCTCGATGAGGCGCAGTTTATCGCGCTCGGTGGGCGGAAGTTTGCGCAAACCAAGATTCGCGGCATCGTCACGAGTTACGAACCGGATGTCGACCAACCGATTCTCGAGGACGATTTCATTGGCCAGGCGTTCCGCGGATTCGACTTGCTCCTTGCTGAGCGAGGACGTGTCGAGATCGCCGATCTGCAAATCAATGGAACAATAGTCGTCAGCCATGTGGAACGAAACTGTGGGCATATCAAAAAGGCGCACGAAGGCCGCCGAGAGCACATGCTGCGCGGAATGTTGCTGCATGTGGTCGCGACGGCGGGCAGCGTCGATCTCGCCCCGAACGCGGGTTCCGGGGCGTATGTCCTTGAGCGGAGCGTCTAGGTAGTGGACAACGCGGCCGTCTTCGGCATCGACTACTTCTGTGACCCGGTGTTTTTCATCTGCCAGGACTAACCAGCCAGTATCGTGGATCTGGCCGCCGCTGGTGGGGTAGAAAGCTGTGCGGTCCAGAACGACCGCCGGACGCGGCGTTTCAACTACCGAGCGGACTTCGGCGTCAAAGTCGTAAAGAAAAGAATCCTCGTAATAGAGGCGGTCCGTCATGCATTCAGCATAGGCATCGAACCCGCGGTTATCAAGTGGTTACAATCTGTGATCCCTGCCGCTCTTGCCACCGAGCGTTCAATGTTATCTTTAGTCCTTAGTTGTCGCGCTGACAAGCATCCGTCAGTGGTGCAGTTTGCTTGTCATCCTGAACAAGCGTTCTTGGCGCAGTGAAGGATCTGGGCGAGCCGCGCGAAGCGTCGCGCGTCTGGCTCGCTTCCTTATCAAAATGCACCACTACCGAGCATTTCCAGATTATGGATGTTCTAAAAGAGCTTTTTGAGCGGCACTTCCACGCGCCGCCGTCAAATATACAGCCGCTGCAGGGCCAACTCGGCGGCTCCGGACGCAACATCACCCGGCTCTCCAGCGCACAACATAGCGCGATTGGGATTCTCTATAACGTGCGCGAAGAGAACATCGCGTTCCTGGAATTTTCCCGCCACTTCCGGCGGCACGGTCTGCCCGTTCCGGAAATTTATGCGGAAGATTTGAACCACGGCGCATACCTTGAGGAAGACCTGGGAAGCACTACGCTTTTCGAGTTTCTCTCGAAGAATCGCGCGGGCGAAAACCTCGCTCCGCAAGCCGTCGAGGCTTATCGCAAAGTTGTCGCCCATGTTGCCGCGCTTTCAAGTCGAAGCCGGACGCGATTTGAATTACAAGGTGTGCTATCCGCGGGGCAGTTTCGACCGGCAGTCCATTGCCTGGGACCTGAATTATTTCAAATATTATTTTCTTCGGCTCGCCGGCATTCCCTTCAACGAGCAGGCGCTTGAAAATGATTTCGACTCGCCTCACGAATTTTCTCTTGAGCGCTAACTGCGATTATTTTCTCTATCGCGACTTCCAATCGCGTAACGTGTGCTACACAATGGGCAGCCGTTTTTCCTTGATTATCAAGGCGGCCGCAAAGGCGCGCTTCAATACGACATCGCTTCCCTTCTTATTGATGCCAAGGCCGACCTGCCGCCGGAGTTACGACAGCACTTGCTCGACCATCTATCTCGATGTGCTTGGCGATTTCATCGCTTGGACACGAAGCTTTTATGCACCACTACTACGGCTACGTTTACGTTCGCATCCTGCAGGCGCTGGGGGCTTATGGTTTTCGCGGATTCTACGAGCGCAAGGCCCATTTTCTCAGAGCGTTCCCTATGCCATGAAGAACCTGCGCTGGTTGCTTCATCACGTTAAACTTCCCATCGCGCTGCCCACGTTGACGGACGCATTTAAGCAGGCATGTTGGACGCGGAAAATCTCCGGGAGCCTCTGCTTCAACCGAGGGCAGCGAAGCCAGAACCTGACGGTGCGCATTTGCAGCTTTTCGTTTCACCGTGGCCAGCCGAAAGATGAGAGCGGAAATGGCGGCGGATACGTTTTCGATGGCCGCAACTTGCCCAATCCCGGCCGCGAAGAGCGCTTCAAGCTCTGACGGGAAAGGACGCGCCGGTAATCGATTATCTGAATCAGCAGGAGAGTGTGCGTCAGTATCTTGCGAACGCCATATCGCTGGTGGATTCTCATGTGAACAACTATCAGCGGCGCCGCTTCAAAAATTTGATGGTGTCGTTCGGTTGCACCGGCGGGCAGCATCGGTCGGTTTATTTGGCGGAACAGTTGGCGAAACATCTGCGCAAAAGCCCGGCATCGAGGTGGTGGTGCGCCATCGCGAGTTGGAGAAGATGGCAAATGAAAGCCATGATTCTGGCCGCCGGCCTGGGCACGCGTTTGCGGCCGCTCACCGACCATCGTCCCAAAGCGCTGGTGGAGATCGCCGGCCACACGCTGCTGGAGATCACCCTTGCGCGCTTGCGTATGTTTGGGGTTTGTGAAGTGATCATCAATGTGCATCACTTCGCTGACATGGTTATCGACTATCTGACGAGCAAAGACAACTTCGGCATGCGGATCGAAGTTCTCTCGCGAGGAAGCCTTGCTGGAAACGGGCGGCGGCTTGAAGAAGGCCGCCTGTTTCTTTCTGGAAGATCCCAGCCGCTTGGACGAGCCTTTTATCGTGCACAACGTCGACGTCGATCAGCACGATTGATCTGGCGCGCATGGCGGAATTTCATGCGGAGCATCGCGCGCTCGCCACCATCGCGGTGCAGGATCGGGAGACTTTCCGGTACCTGCTCGTCGATGAGCACCGTCCAGCTTTGCGGACGGAGGTACGGGCGCGACGGCAAGAACCAGAATTGATTCGGCCTTCAGCGCACCCGCAGGCGCTGGCCTTTTCCTGCATCCATGTCATTTCTCCCCGCCTTTTTTCCATGATGACGGAAGAAGGCGCCTTCTCCGATCTTCACCACCTATTTGCGGCTTGCAGCGCAGGGGGAGAATATCCTCGCATTTCGCGGCGACGAATATTATTGGCGGGACCTCGGCAGGCCTGAGCATGTGGCGCAAGCGGAGCGGGACTTGAAAAACCGAGTTTTTGTTTGAAGCGGCGGTACGGCGCTACTTGAAACCTTCGACCAGGTAGAGACCAGACAGCGTGATTGCAGTCAAAACCCTTAATGAGTGATATGGCGATGTTTTTGCCAACCGATCATTCGTTGAGCGCTTGATCGCCTCTTTAGCGCGTGGGGTCGGGAGAAGGAGCGACAGTAGCTCGCCGAGTATGCCGTTTGGTCCAATCCTGAGCAATACGCTGAGCTTGAGCGATTTGGGCATTAGTCATGTGCCGAGCGACACGTCTTACATCGTCGTCAATTGGAGGGTCGAGGGAGGAATCGACGATTGCAAACCACATGTACGCTTGCAGGTCGTACTTTGGCAATCGACCATCGCGGTGCATGTACGCCAACTGACTTTGCGCTTCCTGTACCCCTCCAACTGGCCGGTCTGCGACCCAAGCGAGGTGGTCCGCGGCTTTCCTAAACCAACTAGCAGCTAAGGAATTGCTCTCAGGAACTCCTTCCCCGTATTCGCACATCTGGCCTAGGCAAAATTGTGCGTCTGGCAGTCCTTGTGTAGCAGCCTTCCGTAGCCACTTGAGGGCCTCTCGATAATCGATTGCTCCAAAATCACCCCGTTCATACCCTGTCCCCAGCCAGAACTGTGCGTCGGCGTCGTCTTGAATAGCCGCTAACCGTAACCATCTCTCAGCGTCCCAGTAATCAGGAATCGAACCAATGTACATCTCACCCATCACTTCTTGGGCGGGTGCATATCCCTGCTCAGCAGATTTGCGCATCCAGTTCCGGGCAGAAGCCATATCTCTCGCGATTGCTCCACCTTCTTCGTAGACCACGGCCAACGAATGCTCAGCCGTCGGGTTGCCCGACTGTGCCTCAGATACGAGCTGTGGGAGATCGCCTTGCGTGAGGGCTTCCAGACGAGCCAAATTTGTGAGACGGGCTTGGGTTGAGGCGGGAAGTGGTTGCTGTGATGTCGCCGCACCTACCAAGAGAAAGAAAACGGCACAGATTGGGGGCACCTTACGCAAGGTTGGAACGCCTCCCAGCAAGGGGAATCTTACACCCAAACAGGTGAGCTTGGTTGCTTGGTTGCAAGTTCCTGTAACCGGTAACCAGGCGTTTACACGTTTGGCCCTCGTGCGTGCTCCCAAGGGCTGCGGGCCCTACCTCAAGCCTTCAACCACGTAGAGATCAGACAGCGTCCGGATGTAGCCGTAGATATAGGCCTTGGCATCCGGCGTGATTGTGATCCCTCGGATGGTATCGATGCCCGCTGCATCGGCCGGTTCCAGTTGCTTCCATAGCTTTCTTTTCCCGGTGGACAACTCGAGTTCGAATACTTTAGCTGGAATTTCTCCAAAGTGAAAAACGTACAGCGATCGGCCATCCCCGGACCAGCCCGTGGGCGCCTCATCTCCTGTGCTGCCGGAGACAGGCACGGGTTCGCCGCCGGCGACTGGATAAAGATAAATCTTGTGATCGGGACCGACGCCGGCGACTAAATCTCCTTTCGGAGAAATTTCAAAGAACGGGCTCACTCCTTCTCCGGTTATAGGGCGGGGCTTGGCTTCCTCGGGATTTTCCACGTAAAGACGAACCCCGTGGCCGGCTTCGTTGCCGGAAAACATGATTTGCTTTCCGTCGGGAAGCCAACGCGCCCACAGGTGATTCATGGAATCATGCGTGAGAAGCTTGGCTTCGCCAACTCCGGTGGGAAGCTGAAATAGCGGAGGCGAAGTTGTGTTGGTGCGCGCCAGCGCCCATTTTCCGTCAGGCGACAAGCCTGTGCCGAATCCTTCACTGAGGCGAATCGCCGGAGAACCATCGGTCTTGCGCATGTAAACCGCATACTTTGGTCCCCCACCTTCACCGGTTTCGGAAAAAAGTGCGAGGCCGCCGTCGGCGGACAAATCGCCGGGCACGGACCAATCGAGCCACGATAAATCACGTTCCTTCGCGTCGCCCGGAGTCACACCGATCATTCCGGCGCGGTCATTGCCCCGCGTCAAAAGTACATTCCCCACGCGGTCGACATCCAGCAAGGTTAATTCTCCGGGAACACGCGCGAGCAATCTTACGGTGCCTGAAAGGTTGACGGCGTAAAGAGACCGGTCGCCACCGGTGCGGGTCGCAGTAAACCAAATCTCATCGCCCGCGGGCGACCAAGCGATGCCCTGAATGCTATCCCAGCCGGTGGAAAGAGTTGTCTTCTTCCCGGCCAGATCGACCACGGCAACTGCTCCACCATCGTCGCCGAGTTCGGGGTGGTCAATGAAAGCGATGGTGTCGGCTTTCGGGGAAATACGAAGATGACCAATCCATCCATCGGCCTGATAAAGCACTTTGCCCGGCGGGAATTCCAGGCTGTGGCGGCCCTGCTCTTGGCGCACAATTGCCAGCGTGCTTCCATCCGGCGACCAATCGGCCCACTCAACATTGTCCATGACCTCGCGCGGCGCACCGCCGACCAAAGGCACGCGAGCCAGCGTTCCGGAATAAAGGAATTGGGCAATGGGGTGACTGCGCAGAGAAAGCGCCATTTCGCCCGACACCGAGACAGCCAGCACGTCGGCTCCCGCCGGCTCCAACTCGTGCGACTCCGGGCTCTCCGGGCGAGTCGTGAATAGTCGTAAAGATTTCCCCTCCCATGCCGCGCTGTAAATGATGGTCTTGCCGTCAGGACCGAAACGCGCCGCGTGAACCATTCCGCGGCGGAAGGTGAGCGGATGGTAGATCGGCAAAGCAGATTGCGTGGGGGCGCGTTGCAACAAGAACTTTCCGGCGGCGAGACCGGCAATCAGCGCAATGGCGGCGGCCACTAATGCTGGGACCAGCAGTCCCTTCCTCGAAGCTGCGGTCTCAACCGTCGGGCTCACTGCCATCGCCGATGTTGATGCAACCCCACTCCCCGCCCGCACGCGTGATGTGTCCAGGGTGCGCTTGATGCGCTTCAAGTCTCCACGCAGCTCAGCCGCCGTCTGGTAGCGAAACTCGCGCTCCTTCTCGATCGCCTTGAAAATCACTTCCTCCAGCTTCGGAGGGATGGCAGGATTCACACTTGAGGGAAGCGGAGGCGTGCGGTTTAGGATGGCTTCCGAGATAACACCGCTGCTGTTGCCCGGGAAGGCGAGTCCTCCCGTGGCCATCTCGTAGAGCACGGATCCGAAAGCAAACAAATCGGTGCGCGGGTCAAGCTCTTCAGCGCGGACCTGCTCCGGCGACATATAGGCCACGGTTCCAATGGTGGAGCCGGGCAGGGTCATCATCGCGCCCTCGTCAGCCGTTCTTAGCGCGGATTCCGAAGTGCCATTGCGGTTTCCCGGCGACAACTTCGCCAAGCCAAAGTCCAGCAACTTGGCCTGCCCTCGCTTGGTCACGAAAATGTTTGCCGGCTTGATGTCACGATGAATGATTCCTTTGGAGTGCGCGGCATCTAGGGCGTCGGCAATCTCAATCGCCAGATTAAGCAGCGTCTCCGTGTCCATGGGACGGCCGTCGATGCGGTGTTTCAGCGTCTGGCCTTCGAGCAACTCCATGACGATGAAAGCCTGGCCGTTTTCCTCGTCAATCTCGTGGATGGTGCAGATGTTGGGATGGTTTAACGCGGAGGCAGCGCGAGCTTCGCGCTGAAAGCGGTCCAGGGCCTGGCGGTCCTTGGCCAGTTCTTCGGGCAGAAATTTAAGCGCTACGAAGCGGCCAAGTTTGATGTCCTCAGCCCGGTAGACGACACCCATGCCGCCGCCGCCGAGCTTCTCGATAATGCGGTAATGCGAGATGGTCTTGCCGATCATTGTCTTGCAGATTAAGGAAAGGAGCCCACTCTGCGCGCGACTATATTAGGGGGGATGCGCTGGCAAGTCAATGAATTGCGCGGAGAAATGACCGCTCGGATAGACGGGGATTTGGCACCAAGCACTCGCCACGTCACGGGGATCCGCGCCTGGGAGCAAGCTATTTCAGCTTCACGAAGAGCAAAACGAAGATCGCCCAAACTCCAACCGTGAGCGGAAACTGCACTACCGCTGCGTCGCGCATCAGCCCTCCTCGGGGTAGCGCATAGGTAAGCAACATCATCGTCAGCGCCGTGAGCACGCCCAGGATCAGTTTGCTTCTCGAACCCATGAAGGTAACCTCACTTTACTTTTGCCGGACTTATCTTCGTAGCCGCGCAGTATACGCTTGCGAAGGCACATGAACAAGCTGGAGACGGAGACGGGTAGTGGTGCGGGATTGTCATCCTAGCAAGCGTTCTTTGCGTGGCGAAGAGCCTATCCCGAGCTTGCCGAGGGAATCTGGGCGAGCCGCCCGACGGGTCGCGTTCTTTGCGCCCCATCCACCGCGCGTTTGGCTCGCTTCCTTATCGAACTGCGCCACTTCCCGGAGACTAGGCCGGACCTGAAACCAACTCCGAAAATTTGCCGAGATCTATGTTTCCCCCGCTGACAATGCACACGATCTTGCCCCTCCCGGCTTTGCCACTAAGTCCGGCGGCGACGGCGCACGCGGCGGCGCCTTCACAGATCAAGTGATTTCGGGCAGCAACAATCTTCATAGCTTGGCGGGTCTCTTCGAGCGTGCTGACGATCGACCCAGCCAACAGCCGGCTGGCTAGGGTCCACATGCTGGGCAGCACTGACTTGCCCCCGCAGCCGTCCACAAAGCTTGTTTTCCAGTCTGGAAACCTCTGCGGTGAGCCTTTGAGAAACGACAGATGAAGCGGTGCGGCGGTCTCAGGTTCGGCGCCAAATACTTTCACTTCCGGTTTCAGTGCGGCCATCACCGATGCAATTCCACAACTCAGTCCGCCGCCACCGAAGCCGGCCACGATCGCGGTAACGTCTGGCAAGTCTTCCAGGATCTCCAGTCCGGCCGTGCCATTGCCGGCGATAAAGTCGTCGTCATCGAAGGGATGAACAAAGATACCCTGAAACGCGGGATGCGTGCGGTCGGTCACCGCGGACCAACATTCATCCATCGACGCCTGACGAATGCCTGCGCCTAACCGTCTGATGGCTTCGAGCTTCGCGGCCGGGGCGGTATCCATCACCAGAACATCGCAGCGGGTTTTCAGAATCCGGGCCGCCAGCGCCACTCCCTGTGCGGCATTGCCCGCGCTGACTGTCCAAACGCCCTTCGCCCTGTCTTCCGCACTGAGCAGCGAGATGGCGTTATAAGCCCCACGCAGTTTGAAAGAGCCGATCGGCTGGAGCGATTCCAGCTTGAGATAAATTTCGCTAGGAGTGTCGTCGTAATATAACCGAACCAGGGGCGTCCGCACCGCCGCCTGATAAACGCGCTGGCGCGCCGCCAGAATCGAGTCGATAGAGATGGCGCGGTCGGGGCGGTTGTGGGCCGCAGTGGTTGTCATGTTAGAGGTGGATGGAATTTTACTACGCTTTCGGGATCCCTCAGTAGGGGTCAATGAGCGCTATGGCGATGTTTCGCCGGTTATGATGCCAGGGCACCGCCTCAGACTTGATTGCACTGAATCACGACCACAACTCTCCGGCGTGGAACAATTTTTCCCTTTTTCTGTGGAAGTATTCGGTTTCCACTTGGATTCTCGATTACGGTCGTAACGCCCAAGTAACCATAAAAGTAATCTTCTGAGAACACGACGTTTGCCGAGTTCTCCTCTTCTGCGAGGACTGACGCTGAAGCTAAGTTGTCTCCCTACTAGGAATTCCGAGGCGCAAATTAGCATCGAACGGGGCGGGGCAGTTTCAAACGCAGCGCAATTCTGAAGCTGGCACGGCGATTGCACTTCTCCCTCAATAGAGTGGCCATCATGGGGAAAAAATGGGAACTGATATCTCTCCTGTCTATCGCCCTTATCCTTCTTTTGTCTGTAAGTTGCGGTGGCAATCCGGCGCCAGCTTCAGCAAAGCCCGCGCCACCCTCCTTATCGTCGATCACCCTCACTCCCCAAACCGCGTCGGTACAGGCGGGGGCCACAGAACAGTTCACAGCCGCGCCTAAAGACCAGTACGGCAATTCCATGGCAGGCGGCTCTCTGACATTTGCCAGCAGTAACACGGCGATCGCTACAATCAGTGCAACTGGGTTGGCGACAGGAATCGCGGTAGGCACCTCTACCATCACGGTAGCCTCGGGCGGTGTTAGCACCTCCGCGCTGCTTACTGTGACCTCGCCGCCGAACTTCACGCTGTCAGCCGCACCCAGCGCTCTCATTGTTACTCAAGGGAGCAGCGCCCCAAGCACGATTACGGTGAATCCCACGGGCGGCTTCACGAGCAGTGTATCCTTGGCTGCCTCAGGCCTGCCCAGTGGAGTGACCGCCTCATTCACCTCAACCGGCGCAACGACGAGCACGTTGACGCTGACGGCGACCAATACGGCCACCACGGGCGCGACAACGGTAGTCATCGCCGGCACTTCGGAAGGTTTGGCGCCGCAGACCACCACGATCAACCTCGTGGTTGTCATGCCTCCCCCGGTATTGACGAAGATCAGCGTATCGCCAGCGTCAGCGTCCATACAAATCGGGAGCCAGCAACGCTTCACCGCAGTAGGAATCGATCAGTACAACCATCCCATGCGAGGCTTCATATTCACTTGGGCGACAACCAGCAACTGCATCACGCTCAATGCGTCTTCTGCCACAGGAGTATGTCAGGGCACAGCAAGCATCGTTGCCTCGGCGCAGGGTGTTAGCAGCTCCCCGGCGTTGTTGACCGTGCTGCCACCGCCGCCCGCATTGACGACCATAACTTTGACTCCGGTGAATCCTTCTATTCTGACGACGGGCTCTCAACAATTTGCTGCCAGCGGGGTTGACCAGTACGGCAATCCGATGAGCGGGATTACGTTCGCGTTCGCCAGCAGCAATCCGAGTGTGGCCACCATCAGCGCCGGCGGATTGGCCACGGGAGCAGGTGGGCCTAACGGGGGGACGAGCACGATCACCGCTTCGTCGCAGGGGATCAGTGCCAGCACTACACTGACAACCACCAGGCCCCCAGCCACCTTGACGACAATGGTCGTATCGCCACCGACGGCGACCGTTCCCGCGGGCAGTTCCACGTCGTTTGGGGTAACGGGGTTAGATCAGTTTGGCCTTCCGATGTCCGGACTCACGTTCGCGTGGGTGAGTTCCAATCCAAACATCGCCACTGTGAACGCCCTCAACGGCGAAGGACAGAATAGCGCAATCGCGACTGGCGTCGCGCAGGGCGGCGGCGCTGTAACCATCACGGCCAGCGCTCAAGGGGTCACTGCGCCACCAGTGCAACTGACTGTAACCCCGGCCCCTCCTGCGCTTACAACTATCAGCATCACGCCGACGAATGCGTCGATAAATGTCGGCTCTACCCAAACCTTCACTGCGTCTGGCACCGATCAATTTGGCGCACCGTTTAATCTTTCTTCGGTTCAATTCAGCAGCGAGAATCCAAGCCTGGCTACGGTGAACGGCAACGTCGCTACAGGAGTCGCTGCCGGCATTGCGCAAATTACCGCTACGTCCGGCTCTGTGACGGGGCAGGTGTTCTTGACAGTCATAACGCCGCCTCCTCCTCCACCGGCTCCTCCTGTGGTTACCCGGCTATCGCCTCCGCTGGCTCTGACGGGCAGCAGTGACCTGACGTACTTGACGATCACGGGCAGCAACTTTGCTACCGGGGCCACAGTGAATTTCGGATCGAACATACTGACCCCGGTTTCCATCACCTCCAACACCATAACGGTCACGATTCCGGCCGGTGAGTTAATCGCGGCAGCCACCATTCCGGTCACGGTGTCCAACCCGGCACCCCAGGCCGGAACTTCCTCACCCCTATCCTTCTTGATCACCACCAGCGGTTTCGTCTCAATTGACTTCGACGATGGGTATCAGTCCATGTACGACAACGGTCTGCCTATCTTCGACGCGGCGGGAATAAAGACCACACAATACATCATCACGGGCAACACGCTCGGGGATACCATCGTCAACCCTGACCTAGGGCCGGTAGGTGTCGGTAACGACGGCTACGTCACTTGGGACGAAGTCCGGACCATGGCCGCGAACGGGCACGAGATCGGTGCTCACACCCGGACGCACCAATCCCTATCCACCCTCTGCCAGATACCCGCATGCTCAGTAGCTGACACCTTAACCAACGAGATTAATGGGTCTAAAGCGGACTTGATTGCGCAGGGACTTAGTCCCCTTACCTTCGCCTATCCGTATGGGGACTATGGTTATCCTAATAGCGCAATAGGACTGACAGTGCAGAGCGCCGGGTTCCTCGGCGCACGCGACTCCGATGCAGGTTACAACGGCAATCATCACTCCGGACACGGAAAACCATTGCCCTACTATCTCTGGTCCCAGGCTGGAGAGACAGACCTCAATACCACGCTGGCCAACCTGACTGGATATATCGATTACGCTGTTGCCAACAAGTTGTGGCTGATCATCCTGCTGCATCGCGTTGACGACAATTCACCGGACGACGTGTCTATCAGCATCAGTTCAACGATACTTCAGGGAATGGTTGACCACATTGTGCAGAACAACGTGAATACCGTCACCAATTCCGAGGGGTTGGTTATCGAAAACCTAAACGGTCAGACACAGCCCTTTGTATTTCCGGATTAGTAATCCGGGTGATTTCGCTGCCCAGAACTTGAAGCCCGTCGACGTACATGTGACGCGTAGGCCACTGCGCGAAAGTACAATAAGCAGCAAGGAAAGTCCAACAGCGTTGCGATGCCGCTCAATACGGCCCGATGATTCCAGCGATGGCGCGGGCCGCGGGCGGAGCAGCGGCATCTTTCGTATCCAGGACATCGAGATACTTCAGGCCGGAGCCGGTATTTAAGAGCACGACGGTATCGTCGGCGCTGAAAAATCCGCTAGCCAGAAGCTTCTGGTAAGCCACGAGCGATGCAGCCCCTTCGGGCGCGGCGAAGACGCCTTCCACCTTGGCCCAGTGATGAGCAGCATCAAGAATTTCAGCATCAGTGGCAGCGAGTGCCAAGCCTCCGCTTTGCTTCAAGATGTCGAGGATCAGATAGTCGCCGTAGGGTTTGGGTACGCGTAGACCAGAGGCGAGAGTCGAGGCGTACGGCCACATTTCCGTCAGAGCTCGTCCTTCATCCCACGCTTTAACAATCGGAGCGCATCCTGCAGATTGCACGCTGATCATATTCGGCCGCTCGGAGCCGATAAACCCTAGCTGCTCCATCTCATCGAAGGCCTTCCACATTCCAATCAAGCCCACGCCATCGCCAGTTGGATAAATGATTCCCTGCGGAAGTTTCCAGCCCAGTTGTTCGGCAATTTCATAGCCCATGGTCTTCTTGCCTTCGATGCGGTAGGGTTCCTCGTTCGCAGAAACGTCGAACCATCCTTCTTTCGACCAGGCGGGCATTTCTTTCAGCTCGGCAACTTTACATGCGCAGTCTGAGATAAGGCCGTCGACGAGCATGACCTGTGCTCCGTGGTAGTCGCACTGAACGCGGTTCGCCATGGGGACATCTTTGGGCATGAAGATGTGAGCTTCAATGTTGGCTGCGGCAGCATAGGCCGCAAGGGCTCCGGCGGCGTTTCCGGCGGAGGGAAGGGCAAGCTTTTTCAGTCCAAAGTGTCTGGCCATGGTAACTGCAACCGAGAGTCCGCGAGCTTTGAAAGAGCCGGTGGGATTCAGGCCTTCGTCTTTAATGAAGACGTTGGGGAATTCACGGCTGCGCAGCATGGGGGTGAATCCTTCGCCGAGCGACACCGGTGTGGCTTCGGGAAGCACCGCGTCGTAACGCCACATGGTGGGCGCAAGCGGAAGCAGCGATGCCGGGGAGAAACTTTTCTTTATGCTGACGAGATCGTAGCGCGCGTAGAGGATACCGCCCTCTTTGGGACAAACCGTTTGCGGACGGTCAGCGGGAAAATGTTCGCCGCAGCGTGTGCATTCGAGGTGAGTCAGTCGCGGCACGCAGAAAGTTTAGCAGGTAGAGCTGGCACTTTGCCGGCTCTGCCAAGGGCAACTTCTGCGACGCTATCTAGATGCCTGTCTTCCTGAGCTCCGCGCCTTTCGGTGGCCGAAGCTTGCCTGACTTTGTCGAGGGGATCCATGCCATTTGCCGGTGGCTAATCAGTGCCCGAAGGATGGCGGATAAAAACCACTGCCACATCGTCACTATAGATCGGCTGCCAGCATCGAGTTTCGGCAAGAATGTTGGCCAATGCGGAAGCCTTGGGAACCACCACGCAGCGAGCCTCGTGCTGTAAAAGAAAGTCTTCCCAGCCGGGTTCCACGTGCATCATCTTCAAGTAAGACTTTAGAAATTCTTCCCCGTAAAAATCGTGGCGGTCGTCTACCACCATTCGCACCCGGGGATAAAGCCGGTAAATCAAGTACCCGCCCCAATAATCGGGACCAACTAGAGGTCCCTTTAGTTCCTGTTTCTCCAGATAATTCACGGCTTGCACCGGAAACCGCTTCGCGTCAAAATGGGCGTTCATCAGCGACGTGGCGCCGAGCTTGCCGCCATGCGCCGCGATCCAGCAGGTAAGCGCAATGGCCGCGACCGGCCAAAGATGGCCCGGCAGGCTCAGTTCGATCGCCTTCATTCGCTGAAGGAACGTTGCCGAGACCTGCCCAAGCGCGTTTCCTCTTCCTGAGAGCGTCGCTGCAAGTCGCTCCAGCTCATCTGACAACCACGGACCAATCACCAGAATCAACAACAGTGACGACACCGGAATGTTCCGTGACGCATACAGTCCCGAATAAACCGCGAAGAGCACCACCAGGCCGTGAATAATGCTGACTTTCCTTTTCTTCGCCGCCAACGCCACCAGGGTCAGCAGCAACAATCCCGCAAAACATTTCTGCGCCACATAGTGAAAATTCGGAGATTGAAACTCATCAATGTGATCCATCAAGAATCGATTGGAAAGATAGCGGTAGATATGAACATGTAACTTAAAGCCGTAAGGATTCGCGTATGTCGCCACCCCGCTCAGGATGCCGGCAATAGTGAGACTCCGAACGCGTCGTCCCATCCGGATTTTTTGCAACGCATCGTCAAAGCGCTTCTCCTCGAACATGAACCACTGCCACACCGCACCCAACCAGTAGATCCCGAGAAGAACAAAGCCCACCAGAAACCCGCCATGGACGTTCACCCAAACCAGCATCAGCAGCGGCAAGAGCCACAAAGGCAAGCGCCAGCTCCTGATCGCGGAATGCTCGGAGAAATCGGAATGAAAGTCGGCAAACCTTTTCTCAGTCGACTCGAGAATCCAAAACCACACAACGGTGAGGAACCAGCTCACCACATGTGGTCGCGCCTGGAAGTGAATCATCGCCGCCGAGGCGGCCAGCAGCAACAGAACTAAAGCCACAAAAACATTCGTTCCCCGGCGCAGCATCAGCTGGAAAACCCAGCCAAACAAAGCTGCAATCATCAAAGCCGTGAACAACACTACGCCGTTCAGCCCCGCCACACTATCCAACCAACCTGCGGCCACGTCGTATAACCACTCCCAGGCAAACCACGGCTGTCCGGCCACAGAGGAAAACGGATCAACGCGGGGGACAGCATGCGTCGCCAAAATCAGTTGCCCGGTCCGAATGTGCCAGCCGATTCCGGCATCGCCCAGCAATCGCACCGATAGATTGGTAAAGGTCAGCAAGCCCAATAAACCCACAAATATAAGATCGCCCGCTGACGGAACCAGCCACCGCATCCACGCCAGACTTGCGCCCCCAACCGAACTTCTGGAGCCGATTGTCATCGCGCTGAATCTTATAGAGTGGCAGCGTGATCGGCAAGAGAATGGCCAACGAGAGAATGACCAACGAGAAAACAAACGGCAAGACGGCGCATCGCGTGGTGATCGTCGGAGCCGGCTTTGGCGGCCTGAACGCGGCTCAGAGGTTGGCTGACGCACCCGTAAGCATCACCGTTATCGACCGGAAAAATCATCACACCTTTCAGCCGCTGCTCTATCAAGTGGCTACCGCCGGCCTTTCCCCCGGCGAGATCGCTGCCCCCATCCGCTCCATTCTGCGCCGTCACCGGAACGTCGAAGTGCTCATGGCCGAGGTTACCAGCTTCGACCTCGAGCGCCGCGTAGTACAAACCGCTGTGCAAAACGACGACCAGGAAATTCCCTACGATTCTCTTATCGTCGCCGCCGGCGCCAGTCATGCCTATTTCGGTCACGACGAATGGCAAGCTTTCGCGCCCGGCCTCAAGACCATCGAGGACGCCCTCGAAATCCGCCGCCGCGTTCTGCTCGCCTTCGAACTCGCCGAACGACGGGCCGCTGCCGGCGAGTCCCACGATTCGTTGCATTACGATCCGTTGAACTTCGTGGTCGTCGGGGCTGGGCCCACCGGAGTCGAACTCGCCGGAACCCTCGCCGAAATCTGCCGTCACGCCCTCGCTCAGGATTTCCGCTCCATCGATCCGCGCCGCGCTCGCATTCATCTCATCGAAGGCGGTCCGCACGTCCTGCCAGCCTATCCCGAGGATCTGTCGCGCAGTGCGCTCGAACAACTGCAACGCCTGGGTGTGGACGTGCTGACTTCAACCATGGTCACGAAGGTTGAGCCCGGCGCAATTTGCATGCGCGAGACTATGGGCGAAACAAACAGGGGCGAAACAAAAAAGATGAACGCAGCCGTCATCCTGTGGGCGGCGGGCGTAGCCGCTTCACCGCTGGGGAAAAAGCTTGGCGTGCCCATCGACCGCGCCGGACGCGTGCTAGTCAATCCCGATCTCAGCCTTCCCAATCATCCTGAAGTTTTCGTCATCGGTGACCTGGCCGCGCTGAAAGACGCATCGGGCAAGCTGCTTCCAGGCGTAGCGCCCGTAGCGATTCTCGAAGGTCGCTACGTGGCGAAATTAATTCGCCGGGATGTTGAACGTGGGGGTGTTGATTCCCGTCCGCCCTTTCACTATTTCGACAAAGGCAGCCTCGCCACCATTGGCCGTGCCGCCGCCGTCGCCCAGTTCGGCAAGATTCACATCTCCGGATACATGGCCTGGCTGGCCTGGCTCTTCGTCCACATCCTTTTCCTGATTGGTTTTCAAAACCGCATGCTGGTCTTCATCCAGTGGGCGTGGTCCTATTTCACCTACGAGCGCGGCGCGCGCCTCATCACCGGCAGCACCAGTCTTCCCGGCTGGAATGAAACTTCCCTACTGAGCCCCGGCACTGGCGAACCCGAAAGAGAAATGTCTTCCGTGAGTCACAAATAAGAGTAAAAATATTCTTGTAGGAACTGGCGGCTCATGAAAAGCAGCTCCATCTCGCGCATCTTTCTCGTCGTCGTGGCAGTGCTTGCTCTCAGTTCCCTCTCGTCCGCTGAAGTTCTCAAGATCGTGGTCAACGACACCATTCAGCCGATCACCCAGGAATACATCTCCCGCGCCATCGACGAAGCCCAGCGCCGCAACGATCAAGCTGTGTTGATCGAGCTCAACACCCCCGGAGGCCTGGTCGAATCCACCCGCCACATCATCGAGAAGATCACCGCGTCGGGGGTTCCTGTAATTGTTTATGTCGCCCCCAGCGGCAGCCGCGCCGGTTCTGCTGGAATCTTCATTTTGGAGGCGGCAGACATCGCAGCCATGGCACCGGGAACCAACGCTGGCGCGGCGCATCCCGTGCTGCTCTTCGGTCCAACCCAAGTCAAGCCCGACGACGAAATGAAGCAGAAGATTGAGAACGATGCTGCCGCGCTGATGCGTTCTGTTGTCTCCCGACGCGGCCGAAACGTTGAGGTCGCCGAAAGCGCGGTGCGCGAATCGAAATCCTTCACCGAGCAGGAAGCCCTCGCGCAACATCTTATTGACTACGTAGCCTCGAGTGAGGAAGATCTTTTCCGTCAGATGGAAGGCAAGAGTTTCAAGCGCTTCGATGGCAAGCAGGTAACTCTCAATCTCACCGGCCAGCCCATCGCGCCTTTCGGCATGACACTCAAGGAACAAATCCTCAACTATCTGATGGATCCGAACGTCGCATTCATTCTGCTCGCTATCGGCGCACTGGCGCTTTATGCTGAATTCAATCATCCCGGCGCAGTCATTCCCGGAACCGTGGGCATAGTCTTTATCTTGATCGCGGCCTTCGCACTTAATCTGCTGCCCACGCGTTTCGCCGCGCTGGGACTCATTATCGCGGCGTTCGCACTTTTCGGCGCCGAAGCCAAGTTCGCCACTCACGGTATTCTCACCGTGGGCGGCATCGCTCTCCTCACTCTCGGCGGATTGCTCCTCGTGGATTCGCCAATTCCGGAAATGCGCGTCCACCTCCTAACCGCACTAGCTGTCAGCATCCCTCTCGGCTTGATCACCGCGTTCCTCATGTCTCTGGCCCTGAAGGCCCGACGAAACAAAGTTGTAACCGGGGTCGAAGGTTTGATGGGCGAAACTGGCCTTGCCCAAACCCCACTCTCGCCAAGGGGAAAAATCTTCGTTCATGGCGAACTCTGGGATGCTGTCTCCTCTTCCGACGTGGAGGTCGGCCAGTCCGTGATCGTACGCCGGGTCGATGGACTCATATTACAAGTCGATCCGTTGTCCATATCCCGCCCCGCACCGGCGCCGACGGTCCTCTAATCGACGCACCACCGCAAGCAACCGCCCAAGTCCGAATTCCGCGCCCATCCCTGCCCCCTGCGTTACAATCCGCGGTAGGCGTATTACGCGTCTGAAGTGCGGAGGTAGAGATGGAAATCTTTGGAGTCACAATCGGATTCATCACCATAATTATTGTCGTCTTTCTTCTTTATGCGTTAAGTTCCATCAAAATTCTGGCAGAGTATGAGCGCGGCGTGATTTTTCGCTTTGGTCGCCTCTACCATCGGGCTAAAGGGCCTGGGATCATCCTGGTGCTCGCCCCCATGGACCGCATGGTGCGTGTCTCGCTTCGTCAGGAAGCCCTCGAAGTTCCGCCGCAGGACATCATCACGCGCGACAACGTGACCCTCAAAGTGAATGCCGTCATTTTTCTGCGGGTCACCGATCCCAGCAAAGCCGTGGTGGAGGTTTCCAACTACGTCTACCAGACTTCACAGTTCGCTCAGACCACGCTGCGGTCGGTGCTCGGCGAGCAGGAACTCGACGAACTTCTAGCTCATCGCGAAAAAATTAACCTGCGCCTGCAAAGCATTCTCGACCAGCACACTTCGCCCTGGGGCGTCAAAGTAACGAATGTCGAAGTGAAGCAAGTTGACATGCCGGAATCGATGCTTCGCGCCATGGCCAAGCAAGCTGAGGCCGAACGCGAAAAGCGTTCCAAGATCATTCACGCCGAAGGCGAGTTCTCAGCCGCACAGCGCCTGGTAGATGCTGCACATCTGCTGGCTACTGAGCCGGTCAGCGTTCAGCTTCGCTACCTGCAGACCCTGACGGAAATCGGCGTCGAGAAAAATACGACTGTGATCTTCCCCGTCCCCGTCGACTTTTTCTCCGGCCTGCAGAAGTTATTGGGCCAGGGCGATAACAAAGCTGGAGCGTAGATATCGAAACTCCGCCGCTTGAGCGAGGAGTAAACGGTTCACAATCGAATGTGGGCTTTAGCCCCTGAGGTAGATAGCAGGGATGGATTCTTCACAAGACACTGAAATCACTTTAGGCACCACGAAACTGCTGGGCCTTTTCTTCGGCCTGGTGATCATCTGCGCCATTTTCTTCTCGCTCGGCTACACCTTGGGCCGCAAGTCAGACGCCGGACTCGCCTCCGCAGGCACGCCTGCGCTGACTACCGCATCCAACGGCCCCAAGCCCGCCGGTTCGCCCTCTGCGCAGCCCGCTGCACCGATGACTTTTTATAAGGCGGTCGAGCAAAAGGACGCCAATGCGCAACTGACGCCCGACGCAGCTAACAGCGATTCCGCCGGTACTACGGCTCAAGCGCCACCAACTTCACCCGCAGCATCCCCTGCCGGCTCACAACCCCAGGCTAACCCTCCCGATCCCATGACGGCGCTATCCACGGGTTATTTCGTGCAGGTCGCAGCGGTCAGCAAGCAGGAGGATGCAGAAGCCCTGGTCGACGCTCTCAAGAAAAAACAATATCCGGCTTTCGTGGCCAGCAGTTCCGGCAACGACAAGCTATTTCGGGTTCAGGTCGGTCCCTTCGCCGAAATCAACGACGCCGAGAATATGCGCTCCCGGCTAATCAATGACGGATACAATCCGATCCTAAAAAAATAAAAAAGACGAAGACTGAATCCTATGAAGCTTGACTCTTTGCTGAACCGCCGTGTCATCTTTAAGCTGCACGGCATGGACCCGCTCGACTCAACCATTCTCAAGCAGGACGAAACCGGCTACTGGATCCGCGGCGGCACGCTGGCTCCTCACCTCGACCAATCCAACTGCTCGCAGCCGGATAGCGACGTGCGCTACCTGGAATTCACCCGCATCGAATGGCTGCGAGCCGCAAGGCAGCGACTCTGACGGTCATCTTTAATCGACCCTTGTCATTCCGAACCGGGCGTTAGCCCGGTGAGAGCCTGCCCTGAGCGAAGTCGAAGGGACCCTGCTTTGGCTCGCATGTTTACCAGCTCAGCATATTGACAACCGTCAATTTAAGAGTTATTCCTTGTCCCCATGACCACCCCGACGTCGCTCGACCACACGCTTCACGCCATCGCCGATCCCACGCGCCGTCGCATCCTCGGAGCCCTTAAACAACGTGGCCCAGCTTCCACCAGTGCGCTCACAATCGCAAGGCATGCCGGCCTATGCGCCGGCGACATTGAAGAACGAGTGCAACTTTCTCAACCGACCATCTCGCATCACATGGCGATCCTTACCAAAGCGGGCTTGGTCGACGCGGTGAAGCAAGGCCAGTGGCGCTGGTATAAGCGCAATGAAAAAGCTCTCCGCCGATTGGTGAAGAGCCTCCGCGCTCAACTGTGATGGAATTTCACTCTAGGCTCTCATCCCGAGCAATCTGTCGTCCGAGGAGATGTCATTCCGAGCAGATTGTCATCCCTACCGAAGCGAGGGATCTGGGTGCTTGCCGATGGCGACATGGGTGGCGCAGGCACGAACCTGGATCCCTCGCGCCGCTCGGGATGAGAAGGGTTAGGTGGGTTGGCTAGCTCGCGCCGGCGGCTGCGGCCTGCGCCCTCTGCAGCAACCGTCTCGCTTGCGAAATCAATTCCGCCACTTCAAACGGTTTCACCAGGTAGGGGACGTTGTTTTCTTGCAGGAACGCACGCACATCGCTCTGCTCCACCCCATGCGAGAAAGTAAACAGCAGGTGCTTCTCCATCTCCGGGCAGTTTTGTTTTAGCCACTGGTAGGCTTCTTTCGCGTTCCAGTCCCCCGGTATCTTGCCGCTCATAATCACAGCATCGAACGGCTCGGAAAGCAAACGCGTCTTCAC
The DNA here is from genome assembly GCA_963702775.1 of uncultured Acidobacteriaceae bacterium. Classification (GTDB taxonomy): domain Bacteria; phylum Acidobacteriota; class Terriglobia; order Terriglobales; family Acidobacteriaceae; genus Sulfotelmatobacter. Next base: position 1,770,236 of record CAVPDX010000002.1, on the reverse strand, counting down.
ATCTTCACTTCTGCTGGCGGTCACTACGTTGGCCCCGGCGCCGGCCAGCACGTCGCGTTCGAACTCCAGCACCGCCTCTTCTTCCTCCACCAGCAGCACGCGACCCTGAATCGCACCTTCGCGCTTCGGTGGAGCAACCGGCGCCGCTTCCATCACAACACCCGGCGCCACCGCCATCGGCAGCCGCACTTCGATCACCGCTCCACCCTCGGCAGCATTGTGCGCCGTAATGTCGCCGCCATGTTCTTTCACGATTCCGTAGCAGATGCTCAACCCCAGGCCGGTTCCCTTCCCCACATTTTTCGTGGTGTAGAACGGATCGAAAATTCTCTTGGGATCCTTGATCCCCGGGCCATCGTCGGCAAACTGCGCGCATACCGCGCCTTTGTCGCAATGGACGCGGATCTTCAACTTCCCCGCTCGTCCCGTCTCCAGCACGGCGTCCACCGCGTTGTTGATGATGTTCAGAAATACCTGCTCGAGTTGATGCGGATCGGCGACCACCAGCGCCGCCTCCGCTCCCAGATCCTTTTCCACCACGATCTTGTTGATCTTTAGATCGTAGTCGCGCAGGGTCAGCGTTTCTACCAACACCTTCCGGATGTCCACTTCCGACCGCTCCGGCTTTCTCTGCCGCGCAAACGAGAGCAGATTCTGCACCACCCGGTGCGTGCGTTGCGCTTGTTTGAACATTTTGCCCACGTAATCTTGCGCGCGCTCGTTCAATCCTTCGCTTTCCAGCAACTGCGCATAACCCAAAATCGCAGTTAGCGGATTGTTCAACTCGTGCGCTACGCCCGCGATCAACTGTCCCACAGCCGACATCTTTTCACTCTGCAAGAGCTGTTCCTGCGTCCGCCGTAAATCTTCGTATGCCTTGCAGGTCTCTTCATAGAGACGAACTTTTTCAATCGTGGTGGCCAACTGCCGGCTAATCGCCACCATCAAGTTTTCTTCCCCGCTGGAGTATTCATACTCCGCCTGGCTGCGCAGGCCCATCATGCCGATCGGACTATCCTTGCCCCAGAACAGCACCCAGATCCACGAGCCGTCGCTGTCAGAACGGATGAATTCCGCCACGTTTCCGGTCAAATGCGGCAGATATTCCGCCGTAATCACCTCGGCGCGCGACCGCATCACCAGATCTCCGAAGCCCTCCGCAAAACTGACTTCCCCCGGCCGCGATTTGTCCCGGCTGCGCGGCCCCCAAGCCGCTCGCCGCCGGTAGGTCGGCGCATCCGAATCCGAAAGGTACACGGCTCCGCTTTCTGCCCCAAACAACGAAACCACTTGACGCAGCGTAAGGTTCAGAATCTCATCCAGATCGAAGAACTGTGTCGCCACTACTGCCATCGCATTCAGCGCGTTCAGTTCGCGGTTACGCCGCCGCATCTCGTCTTCGGCGCGCCGCTTCTCCGTTACGTCGAGAACAAAACCTTGAAACCGTTCGATGTCCCCCGCCGCATCCCGCGTCGCGAAGCTACTCTCGGCCGCCAGCAGCAGTGTTCCATTCTTGCGCCTCATCGTTACTTCAAAATTGCGCACATAATTCTGCTGCTCAATCTCCCTGCGGAAAGCTTCCCGCTGCCCCGCATCCACTCGAATGTCTTGGTCCAGGTTCAACGTCAGCAACTCTTCCCGCCGCTCATATCCCAGCATGTGCACAAAGGCGTCGTTGCAGTCGAGCAAGCGCCCGCGCGGCGTGGCCACATACACCCCTTCCTGAACCTGCTCAAACAGAAGACGGTATTTTTCTTCCGCCGACCGTCGCTCCGTAATATCGCGAACAATGTGGATCGTCCCCTTCTTGTTGCTCCCCTGCTCCGTGTACGAAGAAGTGGAGACCATCGAGAATCCACCGAAGCACAGGTCGGCTCCTTCGCTGATTTCCTCGCCTCCACGCGCGCAGTAAGGACACCCCGTCCACTCGCCCAACCCGTGCGGCAATACCGAGTCGCAGGTGCTGCCGATCACGTCCGCCGATGCCATCTCTACCTGCTCCAGCAGAGTCTGATTGGCTTTGATGATGCGAAAATCTGCGTCGTGCGCCAGGATGATGTCGTGCACTGAGTCGAACGTATTCCGCCACTGGCGCTGTGAACGCAACGCCTGCTCCAGCAAACGAAAATTTTCAATCGCGATTCCCAACTGCCGCCCATAGGTTTCCAGAAACTCTATTTCCTCGGCCGTCAGCTTTCTCGTCCCCGCGCTTCCCAGAACCAGCAACCCGATCGCCGACTTTTTCCCCAGCACCGGAACCATCACCACATATTGCAACTTCTCCGAGTTCAGCAGTCCCGCATATTCCGGGCTGGCTTCAATCCTGTGCGCCTTCACCGGCTTGCCGCGCTCCAGCATCTGCGAAACCTTCTCTGTCAACTCCGCACCACTGGCTTCACGCAAAAAGTCTTGCGAGACTCCTACAGCATGCGTCACCACCAGACTTCCGCCCTCAATCAAGCGAAACCACGCCGCCCTGCTCTTGGTCAACTGCTGCAATTCTCCCAGCGCATCTTCCATCATGCCGCCCTGCTGTTGCGCCAGCACCACGCTCTCGGTCAACGCCTGCATCACCCGCAATCGCTTGCCCCGCGCCCGCGCTTCGCCAAATACCACCAGCAGCATGCTCAATCCCAGCAACACGTCCGCCACCACAAAAACTCCAGCCGGAACCTGGCTCGTGAACGGCGGCCAGCTCAGATGCTGCAACAGCAGACACAACGCCATCAGCCACGGACCCAGCTCCCAACGGCCCCGCCGTGCGCTCAACAAGGCAATTGCCGCAGTTAGCAGAATGATCAGGTAGGACATTTCCAGAGCGACGCGCAAGGGCAGCGAGTCAGGCCACAACAGTACCCGGGCCACAGCAAAGCCCGCCACAATCACCGTGATCGCAGCCAGCGGCGCCAGCAGATTTCGATCTCGAATAAACACCAACACAGCGCCCGCAAACAGGCCCATCGCAATCACGAACGCCGCTTGCTCCACCGCTGGAACATAACGCCCCGGAATCCCCATCCCGGCCCCGTTGAGGCCCGCCAATCGCGAACCCGCCAGCAGCGCCCATCCCCCCGTCCAAATCAGCAGATACCGCTCTCGCAGCGCAGAAAGCACCAACAGCGATGCCGCCAACGTCAGCAGCACCGCCCACTCCCCGGCCTTCAGCCCGGCAAGCGCCGGCTGTGCGGTATTCCAAATCGACCAGAGGAAAGCGCTCATCTTATCTCGATTGTCATTCCGAACAAGCGTTCTTTGCGCCGTGAGGGCCTGCCCTGACTTTGCCGAAGGGAATCTGGGCGAGCCACGCGGCGTTTGTCATTCCGAACCGGGCTGAAGGCCCGGTCAGGAACCTGCTTTCGACCTCGCGTCCAGCTCGATTCCTTATCCAGACGTAACAATGCCCTGCTCTTGAATACCATGCTCTCGCCCTTTATCCATGCGTTTTCCGGACCATGGTGGTTACTTTCGGCACCTAACAAGTGGCGTAGAATCGCCGATAGTACCCTCAGACGGTTATGCCCGATCGAATTCTGGTAGTCGACGATGAAGAGGCAATCCGCGAAATTGTCTGCGCTATCCTTGCCGCCGCCGGCTATACCTGGAAGCAGGCCAGTTCCGGCATGGAAGCTCTCGCCCTGCTCAACTCCGGCGAAGTATTCGAACTGATGCTTTCCGATCTGATGATGGCAGACCTCGACGGCATAGGCCTGCTCGAACGAACGAAAGAGAAATTCCCCGACATGCCAGTCGTGATGGTTACCGCCGTGCACGACATTTCCGTCGCCCTGGCCGCCATCCGCAACGGGGCCTATGACTACCTGCTCAAACCCTTCGAGCGCGAACAGTTGCTCAACGCCGTAGGCCGCGCTCTCGAGAATCGTCGCCTCAAGGTGGAGAACCGCACCTACCAAACCAATCTGGAATCTCTGGTCGAAGCCCGCACTGACCAGCTTCAGGCTGCTATGGCCGATCTGGAGCGCTCCTACGACATCACGCTGCAGGCTCTGGGCGACGCACTAGATTTGAAGGACGCAGAAACCGAAGGCCATTCCCGCCGAGTCACTGCGTTTACGATCGCTATTGCCCGCGCCATGGGCGTTCCCCGCGAACAAATTCTCATCATCGCGCGCGGCGCTTTCCTGCACGACATCGGCAAGATGGCGATCCCCGATAACATCCTTCGCAAGCCCGGAAAGCTCGACGACAATGAGCGCACCATCATGCGCGAGCACTGCTATCACGGCTATCAGATGATCAAAAAGATTCCCTTCCTCGCCGAAGCCTGCGACATTGTTTACTCTCACCAGGAACACTACGACGGCTCCGGCTATCCCCGCGGTCTTAGGGGCAACGAAATCCCCCTGGGCGCGCGCATCTTCTCGGTCGCAGACACTCTAGACGCCATTATCTCGGACCGTCCTTACCGTCCCGCCAGAACTCTCACCGAGGCTCGCAAAGAAATCCAGGCATGGGCCGGCCGCCAGTTCGATCCCGAAGTCGTCCAAGTTTTCCTGAAGATGCCCGACGACATCTTCGAAGACCTCCGCCGCGAAATCAACGCCCAGAGCTATCCCTTCAGCTACTCCGCCAGCGCCAAAGGCAACTAGCGTGCGTTTGTAGCTTCGCGCTATAAAGTTGGATTGTCATCCTGAGCGGAGCGAAGGACCCCATACCCCTTGGCTACCACCGCCGACCTCGCTAGGCGTTTCCATACCCGCGCGCAAGACTTGGCCATACAGGCGTTCTTATCAGGAGGCTGCGAAATTTTGGGTGGCGCACCGCTTTCAGCGCTGCGATAGACGCAGCACCAAGAATTGAGGGCTTCAGCCCTGGGGAACCTACAATGAAAGAATCCGCTCCTTTACGGAGGCACTCATGAAATCCGCGCTCGCTCTTCTCATTCTCTCCATGTTGGCAACAACATCCCTGGCGCAGGACCATCCCGCCGTCACCGCCCTTCCCAACTCCGTCTATGTTGGCGCAGACGGTAAATTTGAGTCCGCTCCCGACACCGCCCTAATTCAGTTCGACATCTCCGTGCAGGACAACAAAACTCAAAAGGCCTATGACGATGCCTCGAAGCAAGCCGAACAGGTGCGCCAGGTCCTGCGCGCCAACGGCCTCGAGCCCAAGGCCGCCAACATCGGATTCCTTTCCGTCCAACCGGTGTACGACTTTAATCCCAAACGAAAAGTCATCGGCTACCGCGTCACCACCGACGTCACCCTCAAGCTGAAGGATTTCTCCAAGATCGGCCCTATCACCCAGCAGCTGGCCGACGCCAACGTAAGCGAAAGCCAAACCCTGAACTACACCCTGGAAAATATCGATGAAGCCAAGAACAAGGCTGTCGAAGACGCCTACCGGCGCGCCCGCAACTCCGCCGACACCCTAGCCCGCGCCAGCGGCCGCACCCTCGGAGAACTCTCCTACGCCTCCGTCGACACTTTCGAAAACCCGCGCAGGTTTGGCCCCCGTCCCATGGTTGCTAGGGCCGCCATGGCCCCAGGCGCACCCGCCCCCACCGAAGAATTCACCCCGCAAACGGTAACCGTAACCGCCCACGTAAACGCCCTCTTCAATTTGAAATGAAATTCTTCGATAACCATGTGGGGACAGCCGCCTCGTGATCCTGCCCCGAGCGAGGCCTAAGGGTCCAGCCAAGCGCCGCGCGGCGCTCGTGAGCCAATGCCCGTGTGGAGCGGACACTCCTGTCCGCTGCTTTTGACTTTGTTTTTGCCTTTGCTGTCGTCCTTGCCTTATGCACTTAATCTCTACAGCCCCGCCTTCGCCACAGCAATCCGCGTAGCATCCACCGTAATCGGCCGCTGAATCTCCATCTCAATCGACGTTCCCACGTCCAGCTTGACATCGGGCCCGCGCTTCAACAGCGCCCACGCGACGCCCGCCGCCGCTCCCGCTCCCGCACCCACGCGCGCTCCGTTCAGCCCCCCGGTCGCCAACCCTCCAGCTGTGGCCCCTCCCATAGTTCCGTAAACGCCCCCCTTGGCTGCCTCTTCGATCTTCTTCCCGGTATCCTTATCCTGCTGAATCGTCCCTTCCGAATCCTTCACCGACTTGTTGTCCGCTCCCGGCGTATTCTCCACCGATCCCGGCAGCATCACGGTGTAACCGCTGGGAAACACGATCGAAGTAAAGTGCATCAGGATCTCCGCGCGCCCACGCCCGTGCCCAGCCCGTTCGACATGTGAAATTACACCCTGAATGTAAGAGCCGGCCGGAACAACCACGCGGTTATCTATCACAAACGGAAATACCGTCGTGGCATAAACCGAATCGCCCTCGCGAGCGTTCTTAGTCGAGATGGCCTGCGCCAGGGAAAGCGGAATCTTCGTCCCCCCCGGAATCGTGATCGCATTCGGATCCGGAGCAGGAGCCGGCGCTGGATTCGCAGCCACATTCTGAGCTGATGAATCCGGCTTCTTCGGCGCATCGGCCGCCTGTCCCAGAGCCATACCCGAAATCAGCACTACGGCAAATAATCCGCGCATCAGAGGCCTCCAGAGTCGATATCGCTTCTCTCACGCTGAGAGTACCACGACATAGCCGCTAGGATGCACGGCTGGGAGGTGAGAGTTAGCCAGGCTCGGCGAGCCCAATGGCCTGGTTGCGTAAATTATCGGCAAACAGCAAGTGACGAGGAAAGATTTTCGAGGCCCTACACCACTAAAGTGCCATTGACGGAATAGCACTCTCGTACTAGCGTCCGACCTGCGTCGATTTCCAAGGAAAATAAACCCCCGTTCAGCAAAGATCACTGGCCGACCTTTGCTCCTCATTGCGACGCGCTCAAGACTCCAGGGCATGGCCCATCCAACAACTGATTCGCAGATCCCTACTCCGTGCGTCGTGGCAGACGAGACGGAGAATGAGACCAATAGGAGATCCCACATGAGCGCAAAGTTCTTCCTGTCGGTAAGTTTAGTCTTGTGCGTAGTTTCTGCGGCTGTTGCAGTTGCACAAACTCAGGCAATCACGCATAACACGTGGAAAGAGGGCAAGTCGATGCCGGTGGCGCTGCAGGGAGCACCCGCGGCAGCGCTGGGAAATGAAATTTACGTGGTTGGCGGGTGGGGCAAGAACGGGACAGTCCCCCAGACCCAAATCTACAACCCCACCACGAATAAATGGAGGTTTGGAACGCCTTTGCCCACTCCGACTTGTGACGCGTCAGCGGCGGTAGTGAAAGGCGTCTTGTATGTCATCGGCGGGCAAACCTCGTGCCCAAATCAAAATGTGATCAGCACCGTGTGGGCGTACTACCCTAAGACCAACAAATGGATTCAAAAATCGAGCATGCCGACCCCGAGGTGGGAGGCAGGAATCGCGGTCGAGAGCAACATTATTTATGTTATTGGAGGCTTTACCCCTAATGGGGGCGATCAAGATCTCGCGGTGGTCGAAAGCTACGACCCCGCGACCGACACCTGGAAGGAGGAAATGTCTCTGCCGAATCAGGCGCAATTACCCGCAGTCGGCATGATCAGAGGGACTATTGTGGTCGCTGACGGGTACCAGAACGGCAACGACGTCACGGGAGACACCGAAAGCTACAATGCTACTGAGAATATGTGGACTGCGCTCAACGCCGACCCGACGGCTCGCGGCCTTGTCTGTGCGGGGGCAATCGGATCGAAACTGTACGACGCAGGCGGTTCTAACCCCACCCATGATTCATTAACGCTGGCGGAGTCGTTCACGCTGTCGACGCAGACGTGGAAAACGCTCGCACCGATGCCGCACGGCGTAGAAGCCGCCGGCGCGGCAGTGTACGACGGGCGGCTATACTGCTTTGGCGGCGGGATAGATCCGAATTTAGATAACTTTACCCACTACGTCCAGATTTATCAGCCGTAGGCGTGGTCACCGAAATCTCATCGGAACTGGACGTCAGACCCAAAGGCGAGAGCGGCGGAGATGTCAAAACCGTAACACGGATATTCTTGGTGTTGCTATTCAACGGGCCTCTCAATTCGAGGGGCCCTCTCTTGCTGCCGCGTCGAGGAAGCACGGCGTATGCCGGACCAGACCAATAAATCACAACTCTTTTACGTGCGGGTTATTGTCGTAACATCTCCATTACACTCCTCAGCCAGCCGCCTAATAAATCAAGTACTTCTTCCGCACCGCCTCAAACTTCTCCAACTCTTCCTGCCAATCCTGCGCAATCCGCCGCGGATCTTTCCCCGCCACCAGCCCATCGTAGGCCGCCTGATTCACCAGCAACTCCGCCATGCGCTCCATCTTGAAATCCGCCGGATATAATTTCCGCAAAGCCGCAGCCAACTCAATTCCCAGCTCCGGCGCATCCAGCGCGTTTCTCTCCGTCAAAACAATATTCACGCCCTCGCATTTCACCCCGTTATAAATCGAAGCCGTAGGCGTAAACGTAACCGGCACAAACCGGACTCCCGCAATCCCGCGCCCATTCAAATAAGCCGCCAGTTCCCTGCTCTTAATCCAGGGCGCGCCCACCAGTTCAAACGGGCTATCCGTCCCCCGCCCAACCGTTACATTCGTGCCTTCAATCAAAGCCACGCCCGGATACAACGCCGCCTCCGTTACGCTCCGCAAATTCGGCGACGGATTCACCCACGCCAGCCCCGTAGAATCAAACCAATCCCCGCGCTGCCATCCCTCCATCGGCACAACGGTAAGCTTCGCGTTAATATTCCGCTCCGCGTTAAACATTTTCGCCAGTTCGCCCAAAGTCATTCCATGCCGCACCGGCACAGTCCAGTAATCAGTAAAGCTCTCGTGCCCCGCATCGGCCACCGGACCCTGCACATACGATCCTGTTATCGGATCAGGACGGTCCAGCACAATCACCTCAACCCCCGCCGCAGCCGCCGCCTCCAGAAAATAACCCAGCGTAGTTTCGTAGGTATAAAACCGCACGCCCGCATCCTGCACATCGATCACGACAGCATCCAGCGACTTCATTACATCCGCCGATGGCCGCCGCGCCGCGTCCGTAGCCCCATACACGCTGTAAACCGGAACCCCGGTAGCCGCGTCCTTCGAATTATGAATGTCGGCCGTATCAACGGTTCCTGTGACCCCATGCTCCGGACTAAAAATCGCCTCGAGCGAAACTCCCGCCGCCCCAGCCAGCACATCAATCGTCCGACGTCCTTCCAAATCCACTCCCGTCTGATTCGTAACCAGCCCAATCCTCGTGTGGAGCGGGCGCCCTCGCCCGCTGCCAGCCAACTGCAGCACATCGAACCCATGCTCTTCCAAAACATCAATCCCATTCTTCACGCTGCCGTTGCGCACGCTCATCCGCCGCGCCGCGCTCTGCGCCTCGTTGTAACCGGTAATGCTCTCCCCGCGCAGCGCCTCTTTCTCGCTGCTGGTCAAATGCAAAGCCGCCGCTACCGCCGTGGCCACCTTCGACCGCAAAGCGACCGCATTCCCCTTCCCCCGCGGATGCACCGCATTGGTCAGCAGAATGATGTATGTCTGCGTAGTTGGATCGATCCACATCGATGTTCCCGTGAACCCGGTGTGCCCATACCCGCCCACCGGCAAAAGATCCCCGCGATTCGACGAAAACGGGGAATCGATGTCCCACCCGAACCCGCGCAGCACTGGAGCCGAAGGCGGCTGCTCCGGCCGCGTCATCTTCTCCACCGACAGCGCCGATAGAATCCCATCACCCCCGTCAAGCAAAGCCTGCGCAAACTTCGCCAGATCATCCCCGGTAGAAAACAATCCTGCCTGCCCCGCCACGCCGCCCATTCGCCGCGCCGTGGGATCATGCACCACCCCGCGCAGCATGTGCTCATGCTCGTCATACTGAGTCGGAGCAATCTTTTCTATCCAGCCCGCCCGCCCAGCCAACGGAGGCAAGAACCGCGTCCGCATCATCTTCAGCGGCACAAAAATATGCCGCGACGCATAAATATCCAACGGCTCCCCTGACACGCGTTCCACCAGCGCGCCCAGCACAATAAAATTGATGTCGCTATAAGAAAACTTCGACCCCGGCGCATCCTGCGGCGTCTCCGCAAAGGCCATCCGGTAAGCCGTCTCTTTCCCTTCCCACGGAGTTTTCAAATCCAGATCCGGCGCCAGCCCCGAGTAATGCGTTAACAACTGCCGTACTGTGATGTCCTCTTTTCCATTCTCCGCAAACTCCGGCAAATACTTCGCCACCGGATCATTCAGCCGCACCTCGCCCCGCTCCACCAGTTGCATCACCGCGGTAGTAGTGACGATCACCTTGGTAAGCGATGCCAGATCGAACACCGTATCCAAAGTCATCCCTTCGCGCCGAGGCTCCAAAGCCCGCGCCCCATAAGCCTTCCGGTAGATAACATGCCCATCATGCCCAACAATTAAAACCGCCCCCGGAATGCTCCCCTCAGAAATTGCATTCTGGACAACGGCATCAACCGTCGGCATCGAAAGCGCGCGCGCTGGGACGGCCGCCCGTGCGTTGAAGGCCAGGCAGCAGACCATAGCCAAAATGGCGGACAAACGTTTCCATACCCACGATTTTGATCGCTTCAGAAGGATGCTCTGACTCTACACAAGCCCGGCAGCATGACTCAAGAAACTCAAGTAAGGGAGTACCGTTTATGCCATATCATAGATGTCTTGATGACCGCCAAAGAACCGGCATCGCCACTACTCGATGCCTTCGAGCAACGTGTTTTCTCCGCGGCTTTCTCCCATTTGCAAGCGGCTATCGCCCAACAAGTCTTCCCGGCTGCCTCCGTTGCAGTCACCCAGCGTGGAAAGCTTGTCGCCCTCTTGGCGTTCGGCCAGTTTACCTACGCACCCAACTCATCTTTGGTTACTCCCTCCACACTCTTCGACCTAGCCTCCCTAACCAAAGTAGTAGCGACCACACCCATGGCCATGCTCCTCTACGAACGCGGGTTGTTAGATCTCGACGCTCCGGTCTCCGCCATCGTCCCCGAATTCCTCTCCGACGCCGCCAGAGATCCCCGCCGCCGCGAAATAACCCTCCGCATGCTCCTGGCCCACTCCTCCGGTTTGCCCGGACACGAGAAGTTATTCCTGAGAACCCGTACCCCCGCCGAACTCCTGCAGGCCGCAGTCACCACGCCGCTAGCCGTAAATCCCGCCACCCACGCCGAGTACAGCGACATCGGATTCATAATCTTAGGCATCGCCCTCGAGCGCTTGGCCGACGAATCCCTCGACCGCTTCTGCCAGCGTGAAGTCTTTGCCCCACTGTCCATGACCAATACAACCTTCAATCCCCCACTAGAAATCCGCCCCAAGGTTCCTCCGACCGTGGACGATCAAACTTTCCGCAAAAGACTAATCCAGGGCGAAGTCTATGACGAAAACGCCAGCGTTCTCGGCGGCGTAGCCCCTCACGCCGGACTCTTCTCCACCGCCGAAGACCTGGCCAAATTCGCCCACGCTATGCTCAACGGAGGCCACCCCATCCTCCGCCCTGAAACCGTTGCTCTCTTCACCCGCCGCGAACTCGCACCTCCAGGCACATCCCGCGCATTGGGTTGGGACACTCCCTCCTCCCCGTCGCAATCCGGAAAATATTTTTCGCCGACTTCCTACGGCCACCTCGGCTACACTGGAACCTCTCTCTGGATCGATCCCATTCGCCAACTCTCGATCACTCTGCTAGCCAACCGCACCTGGCCCGACTGCTCCAACCAAGCCATCAAACAAGTCCGCCCCCAATTCCATGACGCAATAATCGAAGCCTTGGGAACTTAATCATGCGCAAACCGTCCCCACTCCGCCGCCTCCGCACCGAACAACCCAACCAGGCTGCCCACGACCTCGACCGCAAATCTTCTTTAGAAATCGCCCAACTCATCAACGCCGAAGACGCCACGGTAGCCCCAGCCGTAACTCGCGTCCTGCCCCAGATCACCCGCGCCATCGATCACGTCACCGCCGCTCTCCGCCGCGGCGGACGCCTCATCTACGTCGGCGCTGGAACCAGCGGCCGCATCGCCGCCCTCGACGCCGTAGAATGCCAACCCACATTTAACACCGACCGCGTCCAATTCATCATCGCCGGAGGCCCCAAAGCTCTAGTTTCCGCCTCCGAGATCAGCGAAGATGATTCCCTGGCCGGTCGCCACGAAATGTCCCGCCGCAAGCCCACCTGGAACAACGTCGTCATAGGTATAGCTTCCAGCGGACGCACTCCCTTCACCGTAGCCGCCATCACCGAGGCCCGCCGCCGCGGCGCGTGCGCCATCGCCCTGACCTGCAATCCCAACTCCCCGCTCGAACGCGCTGCCAATTTCGCCATTGTCACGCGGGTCGGCCCCGAAGTTCTAGCCGGATCCTCCCGCATGAAAGCCGCCACCGCTCACAAGATGGTTCTCAACATAATCTCCACGGCAGCCATGACGCGTCTCGGCTACGTCTACGGCAACCTCATGGTCAACGTCGTCCCTAAGAACGAAAAGCTAACGCAGCGCGCCATCGGAATCCTCGAGCAAGCCACCGGAGCCGGGCACGAATCCGCTGGCCGCACAATGCAAGCCGCTCGTAACACCCCCGTAGCGCTAGTGATGCTAGCCGCCAAAGTAACCCGCTCCCAAGCCCAAGCCGCACTAAAAAAAGCCAAAGGCAACGTCCGCCAAGCTATAGCGACAGCAAATTCAATTGGCGCCTAACCAATTTTGTCATTCCGACAAGTGAGCGCAGCGAGCACGGAGGAACCTGATTCCTGAAGTGTCATCCTGAGCGAAGTTGCCGACCGCGAAGCGGTCGGGAAACGCAGTCGAGAGCCTGCCCTGAGCCTGCCGAAGGGGACCCCACAGTGCTTGCGGAACCGGAGGCACAGGCCAAGCGTCGTCACGCGGGTGCCCCCCTGTTTGCGAGAGGGTGGGGATTTTGATCTCCGTTAGCCCGTGCCCTGTCGATTACCCACCCCGACTCCAATTCCCCGCTAAAATAAACCGTTACTTCGAACTCCCAATCCAATGGATAAACTAGTAATCCGCGGCGGCGAACCTCTGCTCGGCACCGTCCGCGTCAGCGGAGCAAAAAATGCCGCGCTCCCCTGCATGGCTGCCGCTCTTCTAACCGACCAGCCGGTCATCCTGGAAAATATCCCGCAAGTCCGCGATATCCAAACCACGCGCAACCTCTTAACCGCCATGGGAGCCGAAGTCGAACTAGGCTACGGACGTGCCCACCACCGCACCACCATCCACTGCCAAAATCTGGCCAGCCCCGAAGCCTCCTACGAATTGGTAAAGACCATGCGCGCCTCCACGCTCGTTCTGGGACCGCTGGTCGCCCGTTGCGGCCGCGCCCGCGTCTCTCTCCCCGGCGGTTGCGCCATCGGCCAGCGCCCCATCGACCTCCACATCAAGGGCCTCGAACTTCTCGGCGCAAAAATCAAGCAGGACCATGGCTACGTAGAGGCTACCGCCGACCGTCTCCACGGCGCCGAAATCGTCTTCGACAAAATCACCGTCACCGGTACCGAAGACCTGCTGATGGCCGCAACTCTAGCCGAAGGCGAAACCATCCTGCAAAATGCAGCCCGTGAGCCTGAGGTAGCCGACCTCGCCGCCTTCCTAAATAAAATGGGAGCCAAGATCGAAGGCGCAGGCACGCCCACAATTCGCATAAAAGGTGTAACCAAATTAAAAGGTGCGAAGCACCGCATCATCCCCGACCGCATCGAAGCCGGTACGTTCCTGATCGCCGGAGCCCTGACCGGCGGCGATCTCAACATTGCCGCCTGCGATCCCACTCACCTCGTCGCCATCCTAAGCAAGCTGAAAGAAACCGGCGTCAAAACCAAATCCACCGCCGATTCCGTCCGCGTCATGGGAGACAATCCCTTCACCGCCTCCGACCTCACCACTGAAGAATATCCCGGCTTCCCCACCGACATGCAGGCGCAATTCATGGCCCTGGCCACGCAAGCCGAAGGCACAAGCGTCATCACCGAAAATATTTTCGAGAACCGCTTCATGCACGCCCAGGAATTAGTCCGCATGGGTGCCAACATAAAAATCGAAGGCCGCCGCGCCGTAGTCCGCGGCAAAACCCAGCTAAGCGCCGCCGCCGTCCTCGCCAGCGACCTGCGCGCCTCAGCATCGTTAGTTCTAGCCGCCTTGGTAGCCGATGGCGAGACCATCATCGACCGCGTCTACCACATCGACCGCGGCTACGAAAAAATCGAAGAAAAACTGAAAGCCGTAGGCGCCCAAATCCGCCGCATCGGCAACATGCTCCCCTAATCTGTGATCTATGTGGGGACCGCCGCCTCGGCTATCCAGCCGAGCGCGGCGAGGCGGTTCTGCTCGTGTGGAGCGGACACTCTTGTCCGCTGCTTTTGACTTTGCCCTTGATTTTGATTCTCGGGCGAACTGTCCTGCTAGGAGCGAAGCGACGCAGCCGGACAGTTCGTGGGTAAGCGGGCGGGGCGCGCCAGAGCCGTGGCCCAGGAAGGAGCAAAGCGACGACCGCAGCCACGGCGAAGGCGCTGGTGGCGACACAACATCGGACCAAAACAAATCGGGCCCCCCGCAGGCGGCCCGTTGGTTTGAGCTAGAAGCTAGCAGCTAGAAGCTGCACTTCAGTCCCCCGCCACCGGCTCAGCCACTTCCGGCTTCGCAGCATGAGCCCCGTTCCCGTTAGCCTTCCCCAGCGCGCCCAAAGGAATGAATCCATTCTCCGCGACTGCGGGTTTCTCCTTCAGCACAACTTCGCGGTAAAGCGAAGCCATGCGCGCGTTGTAAGCCTCATCATTCTTCTGCGGTCCACGATGTCCCGGAACCGGTGTAGCCGAGTGATCAACATTCAAAACCGGAAGCCCGGAAGCCGCTTTAGCGTCCCGAGCCCGCTTCTTCTCCTCGCGCGCGTTCTTCGCTATGCCCAGCTTGTCCAGATCGTGCTGCAACTCGGTGGTCACAATATCTTCGCGCAGCCGCAGATAGTCGACGTGCTCCTCGTCCATCTTCACCTTCTTGCCACCGGCAAAGATCTCATGCCGCCCATGCTCTTCGTACCACTTGGTAAGCGTAGCCGTCATGTGCATCTTCTCGATAATGTTCCGCCACCCCACGCCCGTGTTGTAAGCGCAGAACGATATCTCACCTTCCTGCGTCGCATATGGGATAATGCACTGCTCCGTCCGCCGGAAGTCATAGTTAAACAGATCCTGGAACCACATCCCCGCAATAAACAGGAAGTTCCAGCGATCGTTAGTTCGCCGCTTCATCACGTCATCAATCGTGCGATCCGGCCCAACCTTCCCGTAGTTCCGCCCGGTAATGTGATAATTCTTGTCGAACTTCTTTAACAGATCCATCAGCTTGAAATGAGTCGGCGACTGATACGGATCGTAGTTCTTCATCAAACACAACGCCATCCCAAACCCCGTCAAAAACTTCCCCCGCGCCGCATCATTCACCTTCGCGATATCCTTAGCCAGCTGATCCCCAGCCAAAAACGCAGTGACCGGCACTGCCTCCTTAGTCTCCTTATCAATCATCACCGCCATCCCCGTCCCGCAATTAGGATGACAACCGCAACTCAGTTGGCCCCAATCGTTCTTGGCGTCTTGCGCGTGCATCAGGTCGGCCCAGTCGCTGAATGTTCCCATGAAAGAAATCGGGAACCAGTCGCGGCTCGGCTCGCCCAAGCCGGTTTGACCTTTTACGTCGTGGGCCAGGTGACTTAGGGTGTAGCGCTGCGCCTGCCGCCGATCGTCAGTTACGGCTTCATCGCGTCCGGTGAAGCTTACCGGTTGGAATGAAAGGAAGCTGATCGTCTTCGGATTGTCCAGGGCGAACTTGATGATTCTTCCTACTTGTTCGTTGTTTATGCCGTTGACGATGGTGATGACCGGGACGATTTCCACTCCCGCTTTGTGCAGGTTTTCGATTGCCTTCAGCTTTACGTCGAACAGGTTGCCAACCATGCGGTGAGCGTTGGCGGCGTTGCCGATGCCATCGAATTGCAAGTACGCGTAGCGCATGCCGGCTTCGACTGCCTGCTGGCAGAACTCAAAACTTTTTGCGAATTCGATTCCGTTCGTCGCGGCCTGCACCGAGTTGTATCCAACCTTGCGGGCGTAGCGCACCGCGTCCAGAAAATATGGGCTCAACGTGGGCTCCCCACCAGAGAACTGCACGCTCATCTGCCGGCGCGGCTTAATCGTGATCGCGTTGTCGAGCACCGTCTTGATTTCTTCCCAGGTCAGTTCGTGGACGAAGCCCACCTGGTTCGCGTCCATGAAGCAGGGATCGCACATCATGTTGCAGCGGTTGGTCAAATCCACAGTCAGCACCGAGCCGCGCCCGTACTTCACCGTTGAAGACCCGTGATGGTGCAGCTTCTCGTCGTTGTGCGCGGCAATGTCGCGGCCGGGAAAAACGTCTTCCAGGTGCTTCGAGAATTCCGTGTCGACCGACATCACGTCTTCGAAGTGGCCGTGCTTCGGACAATCTTTCACCATCAGAATCTTGCCATCGCGCTCGATGATGGTGGCCTTGATCTCTCCCACTTTTTCGTTCATCAGAACTTCGTGCGGCAATTTGCCGTCGAGAATCTGCTGCCGGATCTCCGGCACACACTTCGGGCACAGCGAATCCGTCGAGCGCGGCCAGCCCAGCGGCGGCTTCGACTTTTCGTAGGACTTGAGCAGAGGTTTGTCGGACCATTTCGGGGTGGGCGAAACGCCGGGGTTGATGCGATTCAAACGGTCGAACACAACCCAAGCGCCTTTGGCGGCGACGGTGACTGCCTTCTCTACGTATTTGATCGGCTTGCGCATGCGCTTTTAGCTCCTGGCTTCTAGCTTGTCGTTGCTTCTAGCTTGTGATTCCGAACCGGGCCGAAAGCCCGGTGAGGAACCTGCTTCTGCTCTTCGCGGATCTTAGAACTCAGGACAACCATTGCAGCGAATCTCAGAGCAACCTTGTCATTCCGAACCAGGCGCGAAAGCCCAGTGAGGAACCTGCTTCTGGTCTTGGGCCGCGGTGGAATTCACCTTGGCCGAACCTGAGAAACTAGCCCACAAAACCTCAATTACCTGTAGCTCTCCCCGGGAATGCCGGCTGATTCCCTACACTTTTCCCTGGGTGTTTGTCTGATAGTGATGTTATTGGAGTGCAAGCAGTTGCGCACCTTTATCCCAACGAACGGGAGAAAAACGAGGTTTAGCGGTTGATTGGGGCATCGGGCGGAGGTAAGTTGTTGAAAGCAAAAGGGGCTCGCGTTCCCCTCCTGGGGCGCGCGGGTGCCCCGTCCTTGTCCCTGCGTTCTTTGTACGGACAGGGCGGGGACTTCGTTGTTCTCGGTGTAGAATCAGGCTCTGCGAGGTTGAATTATGGCACAAATGACGTCACAGGTTTCGGAGTTGCTGGAGAAGGCGCTTGCCCTTTCCACTCAGGAACGCGGGCTGCTGATTGATCGTTTGGTGGAAAGCCTTGACGACGAACCGGCTGAGGAAGGGGTCGAGGCGGCTTGGGACGAAGAGATCAAGCGCCGGGTAGATGATATTCGCAGCGGACGAGTAAAGACCATTCCGGGCGAGCAAGTGCTGCGAGAACTCGCTGAAGAATTCCCCGATGAAGAGTAGTACTCTTCGATTTCATCCCGTGGCGCGGGACGAATTTCGGGGCGCAGTCCGCTGGTACCGGGCGCGGGACCGACGGGCATCGTCGGGGTTCCGCGTCGCGGTATCGAGCGCGATTCGCATTATTGCTGAGGCACCGCAACCATGGCCTAAATACCTGCACGGCACGCGTCGGTTCGTCATGCAGCGTTTTCCCTAGACCCCTACTGCGAGACCTCGAACACAGTCCCGCAGCCCCCTTGACACGACTGCCCCGTGCCGCCCCGCATTGTCGTGCTGTAAAGATTGCCGTGCTTATCGAAGATCAAATTGGCGGAAGGCTGCGCTCCGTCCGGGCTGCCGGTAAAGCCGTAGAGGATGCTAAATGCCCACGCGTCCCCGTTCCGACTAGGCGGCCTTAGCCTGAAGACAGTGCCGAAAGAGGTTTCGGCAGATTGCGTAGTGCCGTAGAGGTTGCTATCCGCGTCGAAGGTGAGAGCCCCGGCAGGGTCGTAGGCCTCGTAATTGTTGAATGTGGACAGGATCGTTTCCTTCCAACGACCGGACTTGGTGGACGGAGGGACAAGTCGAAATATCGTGCCCACAGTGGTGCCGTACAGATTAGCCTTCGAGTCGAAGATTACGCCTGCGCTCGGCAGCCCGTCAGCATTGCCGGTAGTGAACACATGAAGCTGTTTCTCCGTCCATACCCCGCCTTCTCTTGTCGGCGGCTTTAGCTCGTAAACCGTTCCCCAATCCCCGCTGCCGCCTCCGTATGTCGTCCCGTAAACCGCTCCTTTGTTGTCTAGGACCAATCCGCCATTGGGCTGGGCTCCGTCCGTGACCCCCGCGAAGCTGTGCAACACCTTCTCCGTCCACGCGCCGCCCTTCTGCTTCGGTCGACTCAGCTTGAACACCACTCCGCATTGGCCGCCGTAGAGCGAATCGCAAGTCGTTCCGTTACTTCCTCCAAACCACGTTGCCCCGTAAAGGTTTCCTGCGCTGTCGAACACCAAATCACCCAGTTAAGCACTCCGCAGAAATCTCGCCCCGTGGCGGCAAACTGGCTGGCATCGACGAAGGCTGACGTGCCCACCTGTGTAGAGCATCCTGTTGGCGACGTGCAGACGGCGTTCTGCCCTTGGGTACCCTGCGCTGTTGCATTGCCAGAAAAAACTGAAAGCCAGCCGACTAAAACAGTTACGGCAAATAACATCCAGACAAACCCCAACCCCGTTGTGCCTTTCATAGCTCTCCCCCTTCTCCGTGGATCGCGAAGGTCAATTTTCGTCTGCCTCCAACTGAGCCAATCACGACATCCTACGGGCTAACCTCGAACACGGTTCCGCATCCGAACTGGCAAGCCGTTCGATTGCCGCCCTCCTGTGTGGTGCTGTATAGGTTGCCAGCGCCATCGAAGGTCAAACCGGCGGCAGGCAGCGCCGCATCGGGCGGGCCCTTGAAACCGTACAGAACGGCGAAGGTCCACGCTTCCTCTACGGGGGCGTGAATCAGACGGAACACCGTGCCAGACTCCGACAGGGCGGCATAAGTGGTACCATACAGATCGTCGTTAGTACCGAAAATTAGTCCCGCCATCGGGTTGTCGCCGTCGTTTCCGCTGAAGAGGTGGAGCACCTTTTCTGTCCATGCGCCGGAATTTCCCACGGGCTTCTTTAATTCGAAGACCCCTCCATTCCCCTGATCGCCCCCTGCGTATGCCGTCCCGTAGAGGTTGCCATCTTTGCCGAAGACCACTCCTGCAGGCGGGTTGGCGCAATCCTGTCCATTAAGCCGGACGATTATCTTCTCAGTCCATCCTCCTGCTTTGACAGGCGGGACTAGCTTGAAAACGGTTCCACAGCCGACTTCACCACACTCGCCGGTCCCGTTACCGCCATAGAGTGTCGTTCCGTAGATATCGCCTTTCCTGTCCAGCGCTAAACCGCCGTTAGGTTGACCACCGTCGCCGTACTGCTTTCCGCTCTCGGTGCCCGCGAAGTTGTGCAGCACCGTTTCCGTCCACTCGCCGCCCTTCTGCTTCGGAGGACTCAACGTTATTGGCATTTTTTCCCAGGGCGTAAATACCCACAACTGCATCTCCTACGAGTGCTGAGGTTACGTTATCTAAAATCGTAAATGTTCCCTGTCCACCCTGATTGCTTACTCCGATCATTGTGAGATCCGTTACCGTTGTTGATGGTCGAGATGTCAACCACATAAATCGGCGATACGCAGTTTTGACAGGTGGTGGTGTCGCCGATCACATTTATCAGGACGTTGCTGGTGGCCGGTGCATTTGATCCCACCAGAATTCCGTCGTAGAATCCCGCAATGTTCACGTCTTTGAGCGAATTGCTCGACGCGTCCAGAAGCACGGCTGCCTGCGCTTTCGCCAACTCGGAAGTGCAGGTCAACCCTCGAATTCCCGCTGTCCATGTCGTTTCATATATCTGCGCGCACACCGTGGAAGAGTTCGCGGTCGCGATTTTGCCGATGTCAAAGGTAATGTTGGTGTAAGGCCCCGAACCGGTGGCTTTAATCAGCAATCCGGTTCCCAGAATCTGATAAAGGCCGACATGGTCAGCGTAGCTGTTAGACTGCGAGTACTGATTGACGATGCCATTAATTGTCTGCCCCTGACCATCGAGAATCAGTTTTTCTACAGCTACTGCCGCACTGCCCGAGCTATTGCCGAACTGAATCATGGCCGTCCCCGAGAAACCGCTCGAACAGGTGCTCGATGTGCAGGCTTGGATCACAGTGCCGGAGTTAAGGTTGCTGACGGGGGGAGTGGGAATGGGGTAAATGTTGTCTCCCTGGCCGAACAGATGTGTATTCGAGGGCAACACCCAACCGGTTGGGATGGCAATCGTCCCTGCGGGCAGCAGGATGGTTGAGGGCTTATTGAGAAAAGTGGCGCCATTGTTCCAGGGGGTTGTACCTGAGGCACAGGTCATGCTCGCGCCTGAGGAACCTGGGAAGCCACGTGCATCGATAACGGAGGGCGAATAACTGGATGGGTTGAGAATCTTGTAGATCGTGGAACAAAATGTATCAGTTGATGTCGCAAACACGCTGGCGTCGATGAAGGCCGACGTGCCGACGGTGGTCGAGCATTGCGTCGGCGACGTGCAGACCGCGTTTTGGCCTTGCGTGCCTTGCGCCGCTGCTTCCGGTTCGCACGTCGACAGATAAGCAATAACTACCGCGGCGATTACGAACCACACACGACCAACCGCTAAGCTCTTTGCGCTTCTCATCTGACTTCTCCTTGAGAACTGTTAATCTGCGAATTCATCTAATACTCGCCGGCGCTGCGCTGCTGCAAGACTGGCAACACCTTACGGCGAAACCTCAAACACCGTGCCGCAGCCGTAATTGCCACAAGTCTGTCCGCTCCCGCCGTACAGTGTCGTCCCGTAAAGATTTCCAGCGCTCCCGAGGATCAAGTCCCCGGTTGGGTATGAGCCGTCCGGGCTAACCCCAAACTGGTATATTGACTCAAAAATCCACGAGCCATCGGTCTGTGGTCGCAGTCGAAACACGGTGCCGGCTCCTGAGGCACCGCCGCCGGAAGCAGTGCCATAGAGGTTTCCCTTCGAGTCGAAGGTCAGGCCTGATCGAGTCTCCCCTCCGTCACCGTTGTCCTGGAAGCTATGCAGCACGTGTTCCGCCCAGCCGCCCCCCTCGGGCACCAGTTGAACGGCAGCTCCGGATGGAAAGTTCCCTCCGCCGCCCGCAAAAGTTGTGCAATAGAGCCGGCCTTTTTTGTCGAAAACGACACTCGCAGCTGGGTTGGCACCATCCTGCCCGTTGAAGCGAAAGCTCACCTTCTCCGTCCAGGCGCCGCCCTTCTCGACCGGCGGTGTGAGCTTGAACACCGTGCCGCAACCGATCCCCTCAGTGCCACCGTCGCAGTCGCCAGCATCATTGCCCCCATAGTACGTCGTACCGTATACGGCGCCCTTGCTGTCGACCACCAGCCCGCCGTTTGGCAGAGCCCCATCGCTGGACTCCTCTCCCTTCACTCCACCCGCGAAGCTGTGCAACACTTTCTCCGTCCACTCGCCGCCCTTCTGCTTCGGAGGACTCAGCTCGAACACCACTCCGCACTCGCCGCCGTAGAGCGAGTCGCAATTTGTTCCCTTACTCCCGCCGAACCACGTTGCCCCGTACAGGTTGCCTTCGCTGTCGAACACCAAATTTCCAATCGCCAGATACCCTTCCTTCGCCGTTGGGAAACTGTGCAGGACCGTTTCCGTCCAAGGTCCGCCCGGCTGCTGCGGCGGAGAAAGCTCATAAACCGTGCCACAGCCAGCATTGGACCCTAACAGCAAGCAGTAGCCCGTGCCGCCGTATGCCGTCACTCCGTAGAGGTTTCCCGCCGCATCGATGACCAGGCCGCCGTTGGGCACGCTGCCGTCGTTCGACTCCTTGCCCTGAAACTGGTAGAGCACAGTCTCGGTCCAGGAACCGCCTTTCTGCGCCGGAGGCGAGAGTTGAAACACTGTGCCACACTCGCTGCCGAAAGGCTCACACGTCGAGGGGCCGCCGCCCGTGGTAGCGCCGTACAGGTTGCCTTGTTTGTCGAACACCACGCCACCAGCGGGGAAGAAGCCGTCGTTCGCTCCACCCTGGAAGCTGTAAAGAACTTTCTCCTTCCACTCAGCCGAGGCGGCGGAAACCAGAGAACAAACTACCGTCAGCGATAACAGGACTCTACGGACCAAACGAGCTCGCATCTTGGGATTCATAGGATTCATAGCTAGAAACCATCTGCGAACGGAATTGGGAGCGCCGCCGGGGGATGGCAATGGCGGCGCTGACTCCCGCGATGGTAGCTCTGTTGGCTGATGGTTGTCCATAAGTTAATGCCATCCGTTCCGAATCGTCCCCTGTTCTCCGTTGTTTACCTTGACGATCCCGAATTAGTCACTATCGTGGCGGTTGCGCACAGCAAGCAGAAGCCGTGTTACTGGAAGGACCGGCTGTGAGTAGGCGGCGGTAGTGGTCTCTCCCACTTCTCGCATAGGACGCGAGAACTGGGGCACTGAGAGCCGCAGAGACGTAAAGAGCAAGTATCCGCTAGTCGCCACCAATGGCTGGGTTAACCCTAGAACTACTTGGGGAACGGTTTTGTATCCTGGCCAGCTACTTTCCCATTCACTACGGCGAATGCTGTTACGTTCGGCTTTGCAGTGGAAAATGGAATCTCGATGGTCTTGTCCACTGTCTGGACAATATGTCCGCACGGGCCATCCTTATGCGTGAAGCTAAAGGTTAGGTACTCAACCTCGGGTACTCCAACCGTGCCAGGCGGCAGCCCGATCTTGAGATCACCTGCAACGTAACACGTGTCTAAGATAGTGACAGACACTTTAGCGCCGTAGATGTCTTTACGAAGCCATATCAGGCCCAAACCTACCTTGAGTTTGTAGTCTGCATTATCAGCCATAATCCCCGTCCTTTCCGTGGGCGAACACAGTGATCAGGGGTGTGCTCTTATTTACAGGACACATCCAGCTGAGCGGGAATTTTCCCGTTCAGTCGCCGCATCAATTCTAGTCCTTCGAGAATGCAACCGTATCCCGTGCAGCGTCTTCTGGAGGAAGACCAAAATCCCCGCCATGAAACCCAAATTCTCTTCAGAGCCATTGACCGCCGAAATCAACAGCGGATTCCTCACCGGCCCTCGGCCCTGTCCGGAATGACAAACCCTCATCGCACACCCGCGAAACCAACTTAACGCAGAAGGGCGATCACTGGCGTAACGTTGTCGGTTTCCGCTTCATTACCACATACTCTCGCGAGTCGGTTGACAATTTGCCATCTCAGCCGCCTGAAACTTGACCTGTAGCCAAATCAAGAAAGGAGCAAGACCCTAACGAAGCGTTTGTTCGACCTTTGCTGTTCACCTTGTTGCTAACCGTTGCTGCTTTTGCCGCAGCCCGCACCGTCATGGTGAAAGGGGCGGGAATGGGCATTGATGCTGACCAGTCAACCGCGGACTCCACGGCGGATTCACAGGCTCAGACTAACCTGCAAAATGCCTGCCCTGGCACGATCACTTCACAGAGCAATATCTTCGACCAGTGCAGTCCGGCGGGCAGCAACTACGTCTGCAATGTCAACTACACCGGCATCTGCCAGGTCGGCAACTAACGGCAAGCCCCTCCCTCAGTCTGTTCACGTCGAGTATATGAATTGTGCGGCGCCACAACATCGCTTGCTCCAAAACATTTCCACAGCTCCCTTGTGACATCTGCCCTTGCGCCCCGATCAAACTTGCTGCAATGATGGTCGAGGCCATGACGGTCGGGTGAACCCCATCGTTGCAGCCCTAAGTCCTTTGTTGTCAAGATTTTGACCTTTAAGTTCTTTGCCATCAATATTTTGCAGACACTTTTTGCAAACCCCGCGCCCCGCACGGCTTTCAGAAGTAGGGGGGAGGGGGGGTACCCCAGTTTTCCAGGTCGATAACATACAAGGAAGAGGGCTCCCGACGAACCTCCTCATATTTATTTTCGATAAGGAATTCACAACCTGCAGGCCAGTCAGAAACGAAGGACTCGAATGCACGTCCAACATCAAGACAAGCCAGCAGGCGCGCCCGATCTGGAACTTTCGTGCACTCGCTGGGTTATTCCTTAATGACAAGGATCGTGAATCTGGCATCTAATGAACAGGTGAGAAGAACTGCTATGTCAGTCTTCGACGAGAAGTATCGCGTGGTGGGAGTAGAGCGGGACCGCTTGCTGGTGCGCGGCGTGCACAGCGGCGATGTCCTGACTATTCTGAACTCCGAGCCTGAAGTTCCGCTTACCCAGGAAGAATATCCGCTGGGAAAGTTGATTGCCCTGTCGGACCCGTCCAGTGCGCCTTTGAACTAGAGGCGATCCATTCAAAATCTAATGTTTTTCCCTGCACGTTGCTTGGCCGAAAATCTGGCGGCAGTGTGAGAATCTGCATCGTACTCGCAGGATACGCAGCTCTGGAGTTAAGCTATATCTACGACTCTAGGAGGAAGTGTGCGCTGCGGACGATGTGGGAATGAGAATGCCGAGACCAACCGCTTTTGCGGAATGTGCGGCGCAGCTTTGGTGGCGAATCAGCCTGCAGCGCAAGCGCCTCTGTCTGGGCCGATAGGGCCGCGCGCTACCGCTGCGGAACGGCGTCCGCCGAGTTCGTCAACCAACGCTGCTACTCATCCTGAGCCGCGAACCGAGCCACGAACCGAGCTGCGAACCGAGCCACGAACCGAGCCAACGATCACTGGCCCATCGTTTCTCGGCTTGAACACTCCCGCTGCGGGAACTAGCTCGCGAGGCGGAGCCCCAAGTGATCGTCACGCTGATGGCGCGCACGATGTGCTGCGGCCGTCTTCGAATGTGGATTATCTTCTCGAGGACGACGATGAACCGCCGCGCGGCTGGGGCAAGCTGATTCTGTTTGTAGTGGCGCTGGCGCTGGCGGTGGGATTCGGCTACCTGCACTGGAAGCGCGGAGGCTTTGACTGGCTGAATGTCGCCGATAAGAAGCCAGCGGTCGCGACGACGCAAGCGCCGAATGCTGGGCAGAACGGTGCAGACTCTGGCGGTGCAGCAACGGCGCCGCAACCTGCGGCCAGCGCGACTCCGCAAGCTAGCTCGGGGACAGCTCCGGTTGCTGGAGGTAGTGCCAATCCTGCAGAATCTGGCGCGCCGCCGTCGATTGCTCCGCAGACTACGCCGCAGGCTCCGACATCACAGAGCGCTTCGCCGACTCCGCCTTCTCAAAGTACTCCTCCGGCCAATACACCCGCACAGACTGCGCCGCCGCAAAGCGCTGAGCAGCCGAGTGCTCCACCGAGCAACGCGGGAGATTCCAGCGCGGCGGCTTCCGGGTCGCAAGCTGCTGATTCTGATACGGACCATCCTGGTTCGGATCAGCAAGCGCCCGCGGCCGAAGCGCCGCCGAGAAGAGTTGTACGCAAGCCTGCGCCGACAAAGCCTGCTGCG
This sequence comes from uncultured Acidobacteriaceae bacterium, assembly GCA_963702775.1. Taxonomy (GTDB): domain Bacteria; phylum Acidobacteriota; class Terriglobia; order Terriglobales; family Acidobacteriaceae; genus Sulfotelmatobacter. The sequence goes on along the minus strand of CAVPDX010000002.1, from coordinate 1,744,670 downwards.
GCGAAGCCTACCCCGGTGAAACCCTCTGCCGCGAAAGCGGTTGACTCTGTGAGCGAGGCCGAGCGCTACATTTACGGACGCGGAGTTGGGCAGGACTGCGATCGCGGTCTGCGTCTGTTGAAGCCGGCGGCGGAACAGTCCAATGTGAGGGCGATGGTTTCGATGGGCGTACTGTATTCGACAGGAACTTGTACGCCGCGAGATTTGCCGACGGCTTACCGGTGGTTTGCTACGGCTCTGCATAAAGAGCCTGACAATCAAGCCCTGCAGGACGACTTGCAGAGCTTGTGGGGAAAGATGACGCCGCCCGAGCGTCAGTTGGCGATCAAGTTGAGCCAGTGAACGGCAGTGGTCAGTTGCTCCTTGCGATTATTCATCGTCACCCATCCTTATAAGCCGACGCGCAGTATAAGAGACAAGGTTTAGGCATCCCGCACACGCAAGCGTGATCGTCATCACTGCGCGGCGTAACCGGCCTGCATAGAATTCGTCTGCGAAGGTTTCAGGACTTTCGCAGTTGAGTTTCAGACCCCAGGGAATTCGGTTACGATCGGCCCGGCGCGCCACTTCGACAGCGAATTTGCGGATTCTGGCCAAGAACCTTGAGGCTCCTCCCCCCGATTCGAGCCCTCTACCCGCAGCGTGCTCTCCCGCCATTCTTGCGGAGAAACCGGACCATGAAATTCATGAGCAAGTCAACAGGAGCTAAGCCCAGGAGTCTTTATGACGAGCAACGTGCAACTTCGCACTCGAATAGTCCTGCAGGCCTGCGTGGTCTGCTGCGTAGTGTTTTTGCTGGCAGGGTTCTGCTTTAGTCAGCCTTCCATTTCCCTTTCACCGGCGAGCGGGCCGCCCACCTCCAGCCTGCGAGTTTCGGGCAGCGGATTCGCGCCTTATGCCAAGATTGATATTTACTTCGACACTCAAGATGGAGCTTTGGCTGTAGCTGACCGCTCGGGATCGTTTTCCCAGATCGCCATTACAACTCCCGCATCGGCGCTGCCGGGGAAGCATTGGGTAAGCGCAGTGCAATGCTCGGGACAAGCCGGGGCACAGACTCCATTCCTCGTGCACACTCACTGGGGCCAGTTCCACCGGTACAACATGCTTCGCTGGAACTGGACGGAGAATGTGATCGGCGTGAACAATGTAGCGAAGCTCCAGCTGAAGTGGAGCTACAACGTCGGCGCCTCGACCTCCTCCCCCGCAGTGGAAGACGGGGTGGTTTATGCCGGCTCATATAGCGGAATGTTGTACGCCTTTAACGCGAGCACAGGGGCCGTGCTGTGGACCTACCAAACCGCCAACAACGGCACGAATTATGCCTCGCCGGCAGTCAATAACAAAAAGGTTTTCTTCGGTTCCATCGACGGCCTGGTATACGCGCTGGATGCCCGCACCGGCGCCAAGTTGTGGAGCTACCAAACCGGCGGCGCGATTTATTCGTCTCCCTCGGTGATCGACGCGGTGGTATATATCGGCTCGAATGACGGGAACCTGTACGTGTTGAACGCCAACACCGGCGCTCTGCTGTGGAAAAGCTCAACGGGCGGCGCGGTGGCTAGCACGCCTGCGGTTGCGGATGGAGCGGTTTATTTTGGATCCAACGACGGCAACGTCTACGCGCTGAATGCCAGCACTGGAGCCAAGCTGTGGAGCTACCACGTTGGCGGGAATTACACTCCAGATCTTTTTACTCAGTCACCCGCCGTGGCGAACGGACTGGTTTATGTCGGCTCGGGCGACGCCGACTACGTGTATGCGCTGAACGCCAGCACGGGCGCCGAGGTCTGGAGCCAATACATTGGCGCGGGCTTTAACCCGATTTCGTCACCCGCCATCGCGCATGGGTGCTTTACATCGGATCGGGCGACGGCAACTTGTACGCGCTGAATGATGAAACTGGCGCAGTGCTATGGACCTACAACACCGGCAACCGTGTAGGGCCCTCGCCCGCCATAGCCAATGGATTAGTTTATTTCGGGACGAACAATTGGGTTTTCTACGCAGCGAATGCCGCAACAGGCGCCGTCCTATGGAGTTACCCCACTTACTACTCAGAGAGCGCCTCTGCCGTGGTGGCGGATGGATTGGTTTTCGTCGATGACAACGGTGGCAACTTTTACTGCTTCTCTCTGCCGCCGAATCAGGCGGAAGCTGCGGCAAGTGCGAAAGCCCCCGTCTTGAAGACGCTTCAACCTGACTTCACGCTGAAGGTGTCTCAGCCGTCCACAACGCCGGCGGTGGTGGACGAAGGACTTTGAGGGTTACAGGGACAACAATCGCAAACAGGGAAATAAGCCCAGGAGGCTTTATGACGTGCAATGTGCAACTTCGCACTCGGATCGTTATGCAGGCCTGTGTGGTCTGCTGCATAGTGTTTCTGCTGGCAGGATTCTGTTTTGGCCAGCCTTCCATTTCACTTTCACCGGCGAGCGGGCCGCCCACCACCAGCCTGCGGGTTTCGGGCAGCGGATTCGCGCCTTACGCCAAGATTGATATTTACTTCGACACTCAAGATGGGGCGCTAGTTGTAGCCGACCGCACAGGATCGTTTTCACAGATCGCCGTTGCAGCTCCCGCGTCGGCGCTGCCAGGTGAGCATTGGGTAAGCGCAGTGCAACGCTCGGGACAAGCCGGCGCGCAGACTCCATTCCTCGTCCACACCCACTGGGGACAGTTCCACCGGTACAACATGCGTCGCTGGAACTGGACGGAGAATGTGATCGGGGTGAACAATGTCGCGAAGCTTCAACTGAAGTGGAGCTACAACATCGGCGCGTCGAACTCCTCGCCCGCAGTGGAGGATGGCGTGGTATATGCCGGCTCGTGGAGCGGCTTGCTGTACGCGTTTAATACCAGCACTGGCGCGCTGCTGTGGAGCTACCAAACCGCGAGCAACGGCCAGAACGATACCTCGCCGGCAGTCAATAACAAAAAGGTTTTCTTCGGCTCCATCGACGGGCTGGTGTACGCGCTGGATGCCCGAACCGGCGCCAAGTTATGGAGTTACCAAACCGGCGGCGCGATTTTGTCCTCTCCCTCGGTGATCGATGGGGTGGTATATATCGGCTCGAACGACGGGAACCTGTACGTGTTGAACGCCGACACCGGCGCGCTGCTGTGGAAGTACAGCACTGGGGGCGAAGTGAGTGGCTCGCCTGCGGTGGCGAATGGAACGGTTTATTTTGAATCTGAGGACGGCAACGTGTACGCGCTGAACGCCAGCACGGGAGCCAAGTTGTGGAGCTACTACGTTGGCGGGAATTATTTTTTGTGGACCTCCTCACCCGTCGTGGCGAATGGGTTGGTTTATGTCGGCGCGGGCGATACATTCAACTTCTACGCTCTAAACGCGAGCACAGGCTCCCTGGTCTGGAGCCAATTTATTGGCACGGGCAATGTGGAGACTTCCTCGCCCGCCATAGCGCATGGGGTGGTTTACATCGGATCGGGCAACGGCAATCTGTACGCGCTGAATGATGAAACCGGCGCCATCCTGTGGACTTACGACACCGGCAACTCTGTAAATAATTCGCCCGCCGTAGCGAATGGGTTAGTTTATTTCGGCACCAACAATTGGGTTTTTTACGCAGCGGATGCTGCAACCGGAGCCGTCTTGTGGAGTTACCCCACCGACTACTCTGAGGGCTCCTCTCCTGCTGTAGCGGATGGATTGGTTTTCGTCGATGACAACGGTGGCAACTTTTACTGCTTCTCTCTGCCGCCGAATCAGGCGGAAGCTGCGGCAAGTGCGAAAGCCCCCGTCTTGAAGACGCTTCAACCTGACTTCACGCTGAAGGTGTCTGGGCCGACGGCACCTGCGGCAGTGGACGCGGAGGAGTGACGGCAACAACGGTCGCACCCTGCCCAAAATGCATGGGTCCTTCGTTGGGAGTCTTCGGAATGACAGCAGGTTCCTCGCTTCAATCGGAATGACAGGAAAAGTGGAGGCGCGGCTGGAAGGCCGCGCCCTTTCAAAACGTAATCACGATCTCACGATTGCCAGGTTACTACTTTGTCGTGAACAACGGCTGGCTCCTGGATGGGGCGAATAGGCGGAGGTTCTGGTTTGGAAGCCTTCGGATTCGACTCGGTTTCCAGGAACACTTTCGCAGCCAGCGATTCAGCCACTACGGGCAGCGAGACTCGCAGGGCTTCTTCAATCGTCTTGACGTAATGAATGCTGAGGCCCTCGACTTGTTCAGGCGTTAGATCCTCTTCCACATTCATTTTGTTTTCCGCGGGCAGAATGATTGTGGTGACTCCGGCGCGCTTCGCAGCTAATACTTTTTCCTTAATGCCTCCGACGGGAAGCACGTTGCCGCTTAGCGTGATCTCTCCGGTCATCGCGGTTAGCGGACGGATGCGATGCCCCGTGAGCAGCGACACCAGCGTGGTCGCCATGGTCACGCCTGCTGACGGACCATCTTTGGGAATCGCTCCGGCGGGCACGTGCATGTGAATGTCGTGATCGGCGAAGAAATCTTCGGCGATGCCTAGCTGCGCCGCGTTGGAGCGTACCCAGGTCAGAGCGGCTTGCATGGATTCCTGCATGACCTGGCCGATCTGGCCGGTCATGGTGAATCCACCTTTGCCTTTCATGGCATTGGCTTCTACGAAGAGTACGTCGCCGCCCGAGGGAGTCCAAGCGAGACCGACGGCCACGCCGGGACGCTCAGTGCGCTCTTCGATTTCGCCTTCGGTGCGGATCTTGATGCCACCGAGAAATTCCTGAATGACATCTGCGGTGACTACAAGCTTTTCGGTTTTGCCTTCGGCGAGCCGCCGCGCTTGCTTGCGGCAGATGGTGCCGATGGTGCGCTCGAGGCTGCGCACGCCGGCTTCGCGGGTGTAGTGACGGATGATGTAACGCAGAGCGGCCTCGGGAAATTCGATTTGCTCGGCAGTGATGCCGTTCTCTTCCACTTGACGCGGAACCAGATAACGGAAGGCGATGTGCAGCTTTTCTTCTTCACTGTAACCCTGCAGCTCGATGATCTCCATGCGGTCGCGCAGCGGCTCGGCGATGGGGTCGAGCATGTTCGCGGTGGTGATGAAGAGAACCTTCGACAAATCGAACGTGACGTCGAGATAGTTGTCGCGGAAGGTGGAGTTCTGCTCGGGATCGAGCGCTTCAAGTAACGCGGAAGCGGGATCGCCGCGGAAGTCGCGGCCTACCTTGTCGATTTCGTCGAGCATGAACACAGGATCTTTGGTTTCGGCGCGGCGAATGCCCTGAATGATTTGTCCGGGCAATGCGCCGATGTAGGTGCGGCGATGGCCGCGGATTTCGGCTTCATCGTGCACGCCGCCGAGCGAGAGGCGTACGAATTTGCGGCCCAGCGCGCGCGCGATCGACTTGCCGAGAGAAGTCTTGCCTACGCCGGGAGGTCCGACGAAGCACAGGATTGGACCTTTCATGTTCGGCTTCAGGCGACGGACGGAGAGATAGTCGAGGATGCGATCCTTCACCTTCTCGAGGTCGTAGTGATCGGTATCCAAAATTTCTTTGGCTTTAGGGATCTCGATCTCCTGGCCGGAAGTCTTGGCCCAAGGCAACACTGCCAGCCATTCAACGTAGTTGCGGGTTAGCGAATAGTCGGCGGCCATGGGAGACATGCGCGAGAGGCGGCCTAATTCCTTGAGCGCTTCTTTCTTTACTTCGTCGGGCATGCCAGCGTCGTCGATTTTCTTTTTGAGGTCTTCGACGTCGCGCTGGCCTTCATCCTGCTCGCCGAGTTCTTTCTGGATGGCCTTCATCTGTTCGCGCAGGTAATACTCGCGCTGAGTTTGCTGCACGCGGTCCTGCACTTCGCTCTGAATCTTGTTGCGCAGTTGCTGGACTTCTAGTTCTTTGGCGAGATGATGATTGATCTTCTCAAGGCGCGCGCGGATGTCGAGCGTCTCCAGCGTGTCCTGCTTGTCGGGCGTAGATAAGGACGGTAACGATGAGGCGATGAAATCCACTAGACGGCCTGGTTCGTCGATATTCAAGGCGACGGTGGAGAGTTCATCGGACAGCGTGGGCGAACCGGCAACGATCTGCTGGAACAGGGTTAGCACGTTGCGCTGCAGAGCTTCGATTTCAGAACTGGCGGGCGGAATGCCTTCGGGAATGGGTGACACACGCGCGCGCATGAATGGCGACAGCTGGGTGAACTCGCCGAGACGCACGCGCTCCAGGCCCTCGGCAAATACGAAAAGGCTCTGGTTGGGCATCTTGACGACTTTGTGGACTATGGCGGATGTGCCTACGGTATAAAGATCGCTGGCTTGCGGGTTGTCGACGCGCGCTTCGCGCTGCGCTACCACCACAATGGTCTTGTCTTCGCCGAGCGAATTGATGAGCTGGACGGAACTCTCGCGGCCTACCGTGAGGGGCAGGACGGCGTGCGGGAAGAGAACAGTATCGCGCACTGGAAGCACGGGCAAAGCCCGTACATCGTTTATTTCCCGATGCTTAGCAACTGGCTCGGAAAGCGGCTGCTGGGTCATTGGCTCTCCTTGAGTGAAACTCACTCAAGCTTTAGATGATACGACTCGGGAAAAGGTTCACGGTTCCCCGGCGGGTTGCGCAAAATGAATTCTATGCCTCTGGCGGATGCTTCGCACTGTATCAGAAGTGCAGCAGCTAGTGCGGAGGACGTCTCCAGATTTCTAATACAGAAAACCGGTCCTATGTGATGTAAGCGTTCAAGGTGGAATCGTCGGGAGCGTCTTTCCCTCGGGGTGGGCGGGCGGGACGCCCGCTGGACAGCCGCCGGGACGGCGGCGCTACGTGAAATTGCGGTTATGCTGCCTTGTAAATTCCGAGCACTTTGACGAACTCGGCTACCTCGCCAAGATGCCGGAGGGCGTTTTTCGCAGGCTCGTCGTCGCGGCGGAGGAAGTCTACGTAGAAGACATATTCCCAAGGGCGTCCGCGCATAGGGCGGGACTCGATTTTGCTTAGGCTGATGTCGCGCAGGGCGAAGACGCTGAGCGATTTGAAGAGCGCTCCGGGGACATTTTTAACTTTGAAGGCGATGGAGGTTTTGTTGGCGCCTGGCGGAATCAGGCGCTGGTAGCTCGGCGCGGAGGCTGCGCTTCCCTTCTTTATCTGTGTCTTTGCCTTTGTTCCCGCGATTCGGGTGTTCGGCGTCGATTTGCGAAGCAGGAAAAAGCGGGTGAAGTTGCGTTTGTCGTCTTCGATGCTGGCTTGGAGAATTTTGCCGGAGTATTGGCGCGCGGCGTGGCGACTGGCTATGGCGGCGGCATCCGGCAAGCGATTGGATACTACGTGCTTCACGCTGCCCGCGGTGTCGTAGAACGGAACAGGCTCGATATGGGCATGTTGGCGGAAAAAGTCGCGGCACTGGTCGAGCGCAACCGGATGTGAAAACACTTTGCGCAGCGCTCTGAGTTTCGTACCGGGGACGGCGATTACGTTGTGCACGATGCGCAGCAGGAATTCGGCTTGAATGAATACGTCATGCGCAACCAATAGATCGGCGTGCTCGGCGACGGTGCCGGCCAGCGAATTTTCGATGGGGATTATGGCTGCGGCTACCGATCCGCGCTGCAGGCGATCGAACACATCAGCGGAGCGGGCACATGGGATGACCGTGCAGCGGGGCAGCATTTGCGCGGCGGCTTCATGGCTGAAAGAACCTAGTTCGCCCTGGATGGCTACTTTCATTAACAAGGCAAGTTAGCTGGAGACGGGCTAAAGTGCAAATCGGTGGCGCTGCGCCAGGCGGAGCAATTCGAAAGGTTCGTGCCGGCTGGAAGAAACAGCAGGTTCCTCCACTCCACTTCCCCTTCCTTTCAGGAACGGGAAGTTCCGGTCGGAATGACAGAGTTTTGTATCGGATTTCTGATTCAGGACGCTAGCGTGGAACAAGAGCTTTTTGCAGGACCAGGGCGTCTACTCCGTTTGAGTAATAGCGCGGGGACGTCCCGATTACGTTGTAGCCGTGGCGTTTGTAGAACGAGAGGGCGGAAATGTTGTCTACTGCGGTCTCCAGCTCGACTAGTTTGCAGTGTGCCTGGAGCAGACGATCTTCAGCTGCGCCCAGGAGGAGCGATCCGACGCCGTTCCGGCGGGCGGGGGCGATGACGTCAATGGTGATGATGTGACCCTTGGCGCGGTCCGCTTCGGCGATGATGAAACCGGCGATGGGAGCGTTTGCATGCGCGATCGGCGGGGAAGTTTTCTGGCTGGCTGCGGAATCGGGATCGGCCGTTTCCGACGGGGCAGCCTCGACGGCGAGCAGGGTGAACGATCCGCGGCGGCGGATGTAGAATTTGAGTTCTGCGCGCGAATAGGAAATACCGGGTGCAAAACACTGCTGATCGATGTGCCACAAAGCGCCAAAATCGGCGGGCCGAAAGTCGCGGATGGTGAAGGGCACCGGCTATTGTAGCGGGGAATCCCGCGGGAGGGGCGGCGCAAGCAGAAACCGAGGTCCTTCGCTTCGCTCGGGACGACAAGCGTGGGTAATGACAAGGGGCGGGCAAGTTTTCCACAGGTAATTGGAGATGGGGTATCGGGAAACCGCGAATTGGGCCCTTTGGCCCCTTGTTTCGGCGCATCTCTGGACGTACCATGAACATCATAAGGAAGCGTTGTGGGTCGCCTTCTGCTGATCGACGTGGCCGGTTCGGTCGCCGTTCTGGGACTGTGGTACTTCGTGTTTTCCACCTACAACCGAAAGAAGGGCGCGGCGGCTTTGCGCTGGGTGCAGACGGCTTGCGCAGGCAAGGGACGCATACTGGAGTCGCACTGGGTGAACAGTTCCAGTCTGCAGGCGCGGTTGCATTTTCCTTCGCGCTGGTTTGAGAACGCGCATGTAACCATGAAGTTCAGGCCGCGAGCGCTGCCGGTTCACTGGCTGGTTAGCTGCTGGCACCGGCAGAAAGAAACGCTTACGTTTGAGGCCGACCTGGGCGGCTCTCCGAGTTTTCATCTCGAAGTGATGCGACACCGCTGGACCGCTCACAACCGGGGAATCTCATCCCGCAAGCGCGACGATCGAGAGTGGGACCTATACCAGCCCGGGCCTATCATCCTGACCACGCGGACGCATTGGAAGCGGGATCCAAGCGCGGAATTGAATGCGCTGATGTCGGCGCGGCGGCAGGATATTCTGCAAGTACATTTCCGTCCAGAATCGCCGCAGTTCTCGGCTACGCTTCACCTGGAGGCGCTGGCCGACCCGAACACAGCTGCGGGATTCGTCAGCGCGCTGCGCGAGATCGCGGCGGGCGCTTCGGCGCACCGGCAGTAAATTCCCTTCATTGAAGTAGAATACGAAACTGCGAGGATATCCGCAGCGGAGATGGGAGCGCATGATTAAGGCTCGCTACGAACGGTTCCGTTCCTGTCTCTATTGTCTGCCTGCCTTTGTGCTGGTCGTATCTGCCTGCTGCGCACCAACGGTTCTCGCGGGGGAACCGCAGTGGGTCGAGGTGCATTCGCCAAATTTCTCGGTAGTTACCGACGCGGGCGAGAAGCGCGGCCGCGAAGTCGCGATGCGTTTTGAGCAGATGCGCGGAGTTTTTGGGGCTTTGATGACGAAGGTGAATGTGAACATTCCCATCCCGCTGCAGATCGTGGCCTTCCGCAATACCAAGGAACTCCGGCAGGTCGCTCCACTATTTCACGGCAAGCCCACGCAATTGGCCGGACTTTTTCAAGGAGGCAGCGACCGCAGCTTCATCATGCTCGACATGTCAGTGGAAAATCCCTGGACGGTGGTGTTTCACGAATACGCGCACCAGCTCATGAATGGCACGATGCCGGTGAGAACCGCTCCCTGGTTCGAAGAGGGTTTCGCGGTGTATTTTTCGAGCATCGAAGTGGATGGTAAAGAAGCCCGAGTGGGGAAGATTTCCCATGACGATTACGTCGTCCTGCAGCAGCTGGGAACGATGAAGATCGCGGATCTGTTCAGGGTGCAGCAGAATTCCTCGACTTACAACGAAAGCGGCAACCATCGCACAACGTTTTACGCCGAGTCGGGTATGTTGATGCATTACATCTACGACAACCAGCTCTTACCCAAGGTGGCAGCGTACTTTGACCTGGTAGAGGACAAGCATGTGCCGGTTGAAGACGCCGTTCGACAGGCCTTCGGAATGAGCGCGGGGCAGTTCGACGTGGCATTGCGCAGCTACATCAACAGCGGGCGCTATAAGTATTATGCAATGCCGACTCCGGCTGGTATTTCGTCGAACAACTACACAGTTACGCCGTTGAGCGCCGCGGCCGGCAATGCCGTGGTGGCCGATATCCATTTGCATTCACCGGACTACCGGGAGCAGGCGGTGAGCGAGTTTCAGGACATTTTGAAGTCCGATCCTAAGAACGCGGCGGCGTGCCGCGGTCTGGGTTATGCCTACTTGCAGAAGCAGGATTACTCGCGGGCAGCAGAATATTTTAAGCAAGCATCAGAACTGGATTCCAAGGATCCGCGGGTTCACTACTACAGCGCTCTGCTCCTGGGCCATGAAGTGGGAGTCGGCGGAGGTGCCGACCTGCCGACCATGACCAAGGAATTAGAGACCTCCATCAGCCTGGATCCAGGTTTCGCGGATTCTTATGCGCTCCTGGCATTTGCGCAATCGGCTTCGGGCGATCGGGCCACAGCTGTCACTACGATGCAGAAAGCGTTGGCGATCAGCCCACGGAACGAGATTTACCTGTTCAATCTGGCCAATCTTTATCTGGCAAACCGGCAACCGGATCAGGCAATCGCGTTGCTTCAATCTCTCCAATCCAGCGGCAATCCCGAAGTTGCGTCGCACGCGGGGGCGGCGCTGACGCAGGCGCAGCAGTTCCGCGACATGGTGAAGGATGGAACGGCGGTATTTAGTCAAGGAAGAATGGTGCAAGGCGAGGAGAATTCGAATAGCGAGGACAATGCACAGGACGTGAATGCAAAACTTCCCGAGCCCGCGCCTAAAGTTCCGGCAAATTCAGGTGCGACAAAGTTCATTCGCGGCACGCTGATTGTGATGGATTGCTCGACGCCGCCGCTTGCCATCCTGACTGTGGTTTCAGGGGTGAAGACCTGGAAGATGAAGGTAGCCGACACCAACCACGTAATCGTGATCGGAGCCGACAAGTTTTCCTGCGACTGGAATAAACAGAAGGTAGCACTGAACTATCGAGAAACGTCTGAAGGCGAAGGCCTGGTTGTTTCCGTGGAGATCCCGTAGGATGATTCGGATTCCCTGATGCTTTTTCTTGGCTGACAACGCAAAGCGAGTGTTCTTTTTGACTCCACGGCAGGATAAATCTCTTTTATGCCTGCGATCAGCTTTTTCGATTGTCGGCGATTGCGCGGTGCGATATTCTTCTCTGTTGAAACCCCCCATTTCAATTGCCCGTATCCGTGCAGTTGCTTATCGACATCATTCCTACCGACAACGAATAGGAGACTGAAGGATATCTATGTCCAACGAACTGCGTAATTTTCTGGCACTCACCTACGACGAACTGGAAGACCTGAATCTGGAAGCAAAGGAGCAGCGCCGAAATCGCGTGCCAAGTGCCAAGATCCAGGAGAAGCGGCTGAAATATTTGACCGACGAAAAACGGATCAAGGCCGTGACCGTGCTGTTCAGCGATCTGGAAGGCCGGCTGCATATGCTGGATTACGACAAGAAGTTCCTGATCAAGAGCTGGGACAATCTCACGTTCGACGGCTCTTCGATTCGCGGCTTCACGGCACAGCGGGAGAGCGATCTGCGGCTGGGCATCGACTGGGCGGCGTTTTACTGGGCGCCGGCGGATGTGTTCGGCTCCGGCAAAGTGCTGGTGTTCGGCGAAGTCATCGATAAGGGCGGAACGTCGTACTCGGCGGATATTCGCGGCGTGCTGAAAAACTATGCCGATGACTTGCACGAGAAAAAAGGGTACACGCTTAACGCTGCGAATGAAATTGAAGGCTTCCTGTTCAAAGGCGCCGACGCGGAGCGGCGCTACCATGAGACCGGGAAATTCGAATACGTCAACACGGGCGGATATTATCACTCGCTGCCCGGCGATCCGCTGCGGACGTTCATCGACACGACGGCGGAAGTGCAGCGCTCGATGGGATTCCAGAACGAAAAAGACCATCCGGAAGTCGCGCCTTCGCAGTTTGAAATCAACTACGGCTACGGCGAAGTAGTGGCGGCGGCCGACCAGATTCAGCTCTACAAGCTGATCTGCCGGCAGGTCGCGACCAACATGGGACTGACTGCGTCGTTTCTGCCCAAGCCGGTAGTGGGCGTCAACGGCAGCGGCATGCACACGAACGTTTCCATCAGCGAAAACGGCAAGAACTTGTTCTGGGATGCCAAGGGCGAAGAGAAGCTCAGCAAGATGGGATGGGCATTTCTGGATCGCATTCTTACGCACGGCAACGATATTTGCCTGTTGCTGAATGCCAGCGTGAATGCCTATCGCCGGCTTGATCCGCACTTCGAGGCGCCGAACCAGATAAAAGCTTCACCGGTGGATCGCGGGTCGATGATTCGCATTCCCATCGGCAACGAAAAAAGCATGCGCGTGGAGGTGCGCTCGGTGGCTCCCGACGCGAACCCGTATCTTGGTGATGCTACTCGATTTTCAAAACCGGTATCGACGGCGAAACTTCGAAGATCAAGAATCTGCGCCAAGCCGAGCGGTATTTGCCCGACAATATTTACGATGCATTGGCAAACTTCCGCAAAGCGGATTGGACGACGAAACTTCTGGGCGAAGACGTGAAGGGCCGCTATGCCGATCTGAAGCAGGCGGCGGCGGATCGTTGCCCGCGGCTGCTCGGGACTTTTGTAAAAGCCCCCGAGGTGCAATATCACCACGATGTCTACAACCAATTCTTGTGGAATTTGTTCTAGACAGGCTGCAGTTCTGCCGCAGTTCTGCCACGAAAACGCCCTGGCTATAGAGTCAGGGCGTTTCGTTTTGTGACAAAACTATTTGAACCAGAATGAGGTAGATACTTCCGGCCGCAGCTTAGAGGCTACAATGCCTGTCGGAGGATTCATGTCGAAATCGCGCAGGCAGTTCTTGGCTCAGACATCTCTTGGGCTGTTGGCTGCGGCAACCGTGGCTCACGGCTTTGCGCAACAGGGTGCCGATTTGCCGCCTGGAGCCCCTCCGGCATTTGGCACCGGGCCCGCTGTCGGACCCGAAGTTACACCTTCCACATTTGCCGAAGCGGAGAAGTTGGTGCAGTTTGAGTTGACCGCCAGCGAACGTGCGATGGCAGCAAGCAGCTGGCGCAAGACTATGGCGGCACTGTATGAGCGCCGCACAGGACCGCGCAAGGTCGCACTGGAATCAACGCTGGCGCCCGCGTCACAGTGGAATCCCATGTTGCCCGGTGTGAAAAGCGGGCCGGAGCGCGACCGCTTTATCCGGAGCAGCACCGATCCCGGTCCGTTGCCGGCGCGCGACGAAGATATTGCATTCGCTTCGGTGACTCAGCTTTCGCGCTGGATCGAGCAGCGCAAGCTGACCTCCGAGCGGCTCACGCGCATTTACTTGAAGCGCCTGGAGGAGTTCGATCCCAAGCTGCACTGCGTCATCACGCTGACGAGTGAGCTGGCGTTGGCGCAAGCAAAAAAAGCTGATGACGAAATCGCCGCCGGCAACTATCGTGGGCCGCTGCATGGCATTCCGTGGGGCGCGAAGGATCTTCTTGACACAGCCGGAATCCGCACCACATACGGAGCTGAGCCGTTTCGGAACCGTGTGCCAGCCAGTGATGCCGTTGTGGTGAAGCGTCTGCATGAAGCTGGAGCAGTGCTGGTCGCCAAATTAAGCCTGGGCGCGCTCGCGCTCAACGACGTCTGGTTCGGCGGGCAGACGATGAACCCGTGGCTGATTGAGGAAGGGTCGTCGGGATCGAGCGCGGGGCCGGGGGCTGCGACCGCAGCGGGATTGGTGGGCTTCGCGATTGGAAGCGAAACCGGCGGCAGCATCGTCAGTCCATCGATGCGTTGCGGCATCACCGGGCTGCGGCCCACCTACGGCCGCGTGGCGCGCACCGGCGCGATGACTTTGTGCTGGTCGCTCGACAAGCTTGGCCCCATGACGCGCAAGGTTGAGGATGCGATGCTGGTTCTGCATGCCATCTCCGGGTCGGACGCCGGTGACTTGGCTAGTGTTCCCAGCAAACTCGATTTCGATGCTGGCGCAAACGTACAAGGACTTCGCGTCGGCTATTTTCCGCGCTGGATGAACGAAGCCCCCGCTACTGCTGTGGACCGGGCTGCTCTTGAGGTGGTTAAGAAGATTGGCATGGTTCCGGTGGCAGTGTCGATTCCCGACTGGCCTTACGATTCGCTCGACCTGATTCTATTCGCTGAGGGCGCAGCGGCGTTCGAAGAACTGACGTTGAGCGGCGGATTGAACGAACTAAAAGCTCAGGTTCCCGACGCGTGGCCCAACATTTTTCGCGAAGCCCGCTTTCTTTCGGCAGTCGACTTCGTGCAGGCCGACCGCTTCCGGCGCAGGGTCGCCGAAGAGATGGCACGCATATTCTCACAGGTGGACCTGCTGCTGGTGCCATCGCTGCGCGACGAGATGTTGACGCTTACCAACTTCACCGGGCATCCGTCGCTTACGCTGCGCGCGGGTTTCGTTGAGGTGTCAAAGGCGCGGAGCGATTGGGCGCCGGACCCTCATAACCCGATGCCCACGTTCTTGCCACCGCGCCGCGTGCCGCACGGCATTACCCTGATCGGACGCCTCTTCGACGAAGGTACGCTGGGCAGCGCCGGCGTTGCACTGGAGCGCGCCTTCGGCGTGGCAGACCAGCGGCCGCCAGGCTTCTAGGTTCTTGGGCGCCCTCATCCCGAACCCGAGCAGTTAAGCCGGGTGAGGAAGCCCGTGGACAGATGGATGGGCGGGAGATCCTTCGCTCCGCCTGAAAAGTGGCTTGCTCAGGATGACGCCACCAGAAGAAATTCAAAGCACCAACCAGCTACTGCAGCAGGCATAGGTTGGGTGTGCTAGATTCAGAAGTTTCATGGACGCAGCTCCCACAATTTCAACTCAGGGCTTGACCCGCCGCTTCGGAGAATTGCTCGCCGTCGAGAACATCGACCTGTGCGTGGCGCCTGGGCAATTCTTCGGCTTTCTGGGCCCGAACGGCGCGGGGAAGTCGACGACCATCAAGATGCTCACCGGGCTGCTGGCGCCCAGTTCGGGGCGTATCGAAATCCTCGGGCTGGATCTGGAAACAAATCCTGTGGAAGTGAAGCGGCAGATCGGCGTGGTGCCAGAAGGCATGGCGCTGTTTGGACGGCTGACGGGATCGGAATTTCTCAATTTCGCGGGGCGCATGTACGGACTCGACCGCGTAACCGCGGCCCAGCGCACCGCGGAGTTGCTTGACTTCATGCAGCTCGCCGATCAGCCGAAGAAGCTGGTCACCGACTACTCGCACGGCATGCAGAAGAAGCTGGCAATGGCGGCGGCTGTGATTCATGGTCCGAGAGTGCTGTTCCTCGACGAACCGTTCGAAGGCGTCGATGCCATCGCCGCGGGAACGCTGAAGGCGATGTTGCAGGGCATGATCTCGCGCGGGGCTACGATTTTTCTCACCTCGCACGTGCTGGAAATCGTGGAGCGACTGTGCAGCCACGTCGCCATCATTCATCAGGGAAGACTGGTGGCGCAAGGATCGCTGGAAGAGTTGCGCGCAGGCGTGGAGGCGCAGACGCCCACAGTATCGGTGAACGAGTCCGGCGATGGATCGGGTGAGGGTGCGTTGTTATCCGGCGAAAAGATGACTCTGGAACAAATTTTCCTGCGGACTGTCGGCGGCGTGCGCCCCAGCGAGCAGGAGCTTTCGTGGCTGGGGTAGTGTCACGCGGATCTTCCTTCAGGCATGGCGGGCGTGCATGCGCCGGAGAGCACGCAGGCGCCGGAAGCCAGGCAGCGTTCTATGGCGATGTACGATCGACATGGTTCGAAGGGAATAGTCGAAGGTAGCTCCGCAATCACAGCAAACCTTATAGCTTCGGCCCCTGAGAGTAAACACGCGGCTCAAGTTTCCATGGTGACAACCCAGAGCAAACTCCAGCGCGTTTGCCAAAGGATGCGTAACTCTTTTCCACAAGGAAGGGTCTTCGATCACCGTCACTTCTGTGTACCTCCTACCACATCATCATTGTTACATGGCGGACGCAGACGGGCCTGTGAGGTGTGCCATCCGTGCCTGTGATTTAGGACACAGTGGGTCCCATTCCGCGAATGGTCCAGGATGGGACAGTTCGATGCACTGCTGGTTTATCATCCAATCCACCGCAAGAAAGTGACGGGACGCACGAAATGAGATCAACTGACGGTGTGTTTATGGGCGTCGGGGCAGCCGCGTCGCCATCATTCATCAGAGAAGGCTGGTGGCGTAGGGATTGCTGGAAAAGTTGCGCGCTGGAGTGGAGGCGCAAACGCCAGCCATCTCAGGGAACGAGCCCGTGCCGTGGATCAGGTGAGGATGCATTGCCATACGGCGAAAAGATGACGCTGGAACAAATTTCCTGCGGACTGTCGGCGGCGTGCGCCCAAGTGAGCAGGAGCTTTCCTGGCTGGGATAGGAATTGATCAAGAGCGGTTCGGTAGTGGTGCAGGCCGAGCTGCACCACTACGATTTCTTCGTTCGATCTACCTTTAATTTTACCCTAGACTCCTGCTCCCGCTCACAACGATCTTAAGAAGTCGAGAATACTTTGCTGCTGGGTGCTTGGAAGATTGTGGAACCCGCGCACCACTTGATTCGCTTCCGATCCCGGAGAGACGTGTTGGTTAATGGCATCCACCAAGTCTGACGTTCTACCGTCATGCAGGAAAAACAGCCGCTGGCCTATGCCCCATAACGGAGCTGTTCTAAATTCGTCGCTGGTGGCCATCCCTTGATTAATCCCGTCCGCCAGGTTGTTTCCCATGTGGTGCAATGCAAAATCGGAGAAGGGATGATATTGGACATAACTCATTCCAGTGTTGAACGATTGAGCTGTGGTTAAAGTTTGCGAGTGACAGAGCGTGCATCCAACTTTATCGAACGCCTGGCGGCCAGCCTCGATATCGCTGCCATTTGCTGGCACTGGAACTGCCGGAGCAGACAACCGAATCGCATCCACAAACGCATCCACGTCGGAGCCACCAGCTTGGGAATGCGAATCTTCCGGCGTAGCATTAAAGACGCATCCCTGCACTGCGTTTCTCTCGTTCGGCATCACATCATTGGTAATGCCCATCTCGACGTTATAAGCTTCACCGGCGAAGATCGTGAGGGACTTGTTCTGAGCCTTCCAACCGAATTTCATGATCGTGCCGTCGTTGCCGCTGTGGTTAAACCTGCCTCCGATTCCCAAGCTCTGCCTTCTATCGGCGGTGCTGGCGAGGTTTGCCTTCAACACAGAATCGGACGTGTTCTCGACCAAACCCAATCCAAACAGCGGCGTTGGAATTCGAAAGATCACATTGTGGGCGGCCAACTGCGCCGGAAAGTCGGGCTGGGCTAAATTGCAACCCGGAGCATCCGTCCTGCCTGCGATGGAAAACAGGTTGTGTACTCCACCATCCAGGGCGCCATCGGGTCGCTTGATGAATCTGGCTTCTCTTACGGGACCACTCGCTGTGATAAATGACGGGATCGTGTTGGTTGCTCCCATCTCAGTCGCAGCCGCTATCTGCGGATTGGGCTGAGGGATCTGGGGACTGGACGGGCTCGTACTGGTGCCCAGGGTAGCGGGTTGAGCATGGCAGGAGCTGCAACTCGTGCTATTGAAGCCCGGCCCCAGTCCGCCGTTGCCTTGCGGAACGTCAGGCACGGGTTCATCCTCGATGAACTGAGATATGCCGTTGGCGAAGGCCGCTTGCTCGGTCGGGTTCAGGGTGGGATAAAATCCTCCCGCTCCGGCTGGGCCAGGCCTTGGTCCCGGATCTTTCACTACCTGACCGGCGAAGCTGACGGTGATCAAAACGAACGCGAGCGCGAATGTTCTCCACCATTTCATTGCATGACTCCTTCTAACTCGATTTGACGAAGCGGCTCCGATGCGTCCCGAGCAAGCGCACCTCTGCGATAACGCCTGAGACGCTTTTGCGACAGGCGCAGTACTGCTGGTTTGTTCTGTCAGCTCTGAAGCCGAGACGAAGGGGAACCGGGTTCGCCCGCCAGAACACTCATTGCGGCGCGCGCGTCAGGGTCCGACGCGCATTTGCTCATCCGCAGACTGGAAGATTAGAAAACTTACAGAGAACTTAGATCGAAAGCTGTATCCGGTCAAGAACCGGAAGTGCACGCACATTTCTTCGTAAGGACAGTAAACGCGCCTATTGGCGGCCATTCGGAGGACGGCCAGTAGTACACCAGTGCCCGGGCGATTTGTGAGATAGTTCATAACATCTTTGAGAGAGAACCCTGTGACTGGACTTACTCGCACGCTTCATCGCAGCGGCCAACTTACCGCCATCGCCTGGCTGCGCTGGCGGCTGTTCGTTAACTCGCTGCGTAGCACGCGAGGAACGCTGGAGTTGATCTCGCGAATTATAGTTTCGTTTGCCTTCGCCGTCGGCGGAATCGGCGGCGCTTTCGGCATGGGCGTCGCGGCATTTTTCTTCATCTCTCAAGGCAAGCCGGAATTGCTCGCGGTCCTGCTGTGGCCGGTATTTGTCTTTTGGCAAGTCTTCCCCATCATGGCTACCGCCTTCACCAACAATCCGGACTCCTCTGACTTGCTGCGCTTCCCGCTCAGCTACGCTTCGTATTTTCTAGTACGGCTGGCTTATGGCGCCTGCGACCCGGCAACCGCTTTGGGCAGCCTCTGGTCGTTTGGAATTCTGGTGGGGGTGGGATTCGCGAAACCGGAACTGCTGCCCTGGGCTCTGTTGATATTGGTGGTGTTCGCCCTCTTCAATCTTCTGTTCATGCAAATGATCTTCGCCTGGGTGGAGCGCTGGCTGGCGCAACGCCGCACGCGCGAGATCATGGGCATTCTGTTTGTTCTGCTGATGCTGAGCTTTCAGTTGATCGGGCCGGTCGTCAGCCATTTCGAGAAACGTCCTGGACCGGGAGTGCAACACAACGTGCAACGATACATCGACATTGTGGCTCCGTTGCAGGGCATGCTTCCTCCGGGCCTTGCCGCCGATGCCATCGCGCAAGCTGTGTATTCGCGATTCATGACGGCCTTCAGTTCGCTTGTGTTGCTGTGCGCCTTTGTACTGGTGGTTGGTTATTGCCTGCGCGTGCGGCTGCGGGCGCAGTATCGCGGCGAGAATTTGAGCGAGGTCGGCGCAGCGTCGGTCGTGGCGAAAGATCGTTCGCTGCGGCTGGGTTGGAATCTGCCTGGATTTGGCGCCCCGGTGGCCGCGGTCTTCGAAAAGGAAGTTCGCTATCTTCTACGCAGTGGACCTATGCTGCTCACCCTGATCATGCCGCTGTTCGTGCTGGTGATCTTTCGTTTCGGAGCGATGAATTCTGCGCGGCACTCTGGAGTCTTTCTATCGCGCATGCCAGACATGGCATTCCCGGCAGCTGTGGGATACACGTTGTTGGTGCTCACTAATCTGGCGTACAACAACTTCGGCGGCGACGCTGGCGGCATCCAGTTCTTCTACGCGTCTCCGGTAAGATTCCGCGACATTGTGCTGGCCAAGAATCTAACCCACGCCAGCATTCTGGCGATCGAAGCAGGGTTGGCGTGGATCGCGGTCAGTTTTTTTTACGGGCCGCCCGCACTCGACGTCGCCATCGCCTCGCTGGCCGGCCTGTTGTTCGCTGCCCCGATCAATTTCTCCGCCGGCAACTTGCTCTCCATCTACTCGCCGAAGAAATTGGACTACTCCAGGTTCGGGCGTCAGCGCGCTTCACAGGTGACGGTGCTGATCAGCCTGGGACTGCAAATTTTCGTCATCGGCCTTGGAGTCGCCGCATTCTGGATTGGACGGCACTACGGCAACTTCTGGATCGCTACGCTGATCCTGTTAGTGTTGGCAGGGATTACGCTCTCCGTTTACGTGATGATTCTTAACCGCATGGATGGTCTGGCTTTGGCGAGGCGGGAAACGCTGGTTGCCGAACTGTGCCGGGCTTAGCAACCTACGCCTCACTTCTTTTCCGGATTCGCTAGAAACCGGTAGCCCACGCCGCGCACGGTCAACAAATGCCGGGGTTGCGCGGGATCGTCTTCGATGTAGCGCCGCAGCCGGACCATGAAGTTGTCGATCGCACGCGTATCGGTGTCTTCGTGCAGGCCCCAGACTTCTTCGAGAATCTGCTTGCGGGAAACTACCCGGCCGTCGTTGCGAACGAGGTGGCGAAGCAGTTCCGATTCCATCAGCGTGAGGTGAACGACATTGTCGGCGGTGCGCAGTTCGAGCGTGCCGAAGTCGATGGTCTTGCCGCTGAAAGAAAATGTCCCGAAGTCGGTTACACTGCGCGGGTCGGATGGAGGCGCCGCCTCCGTATTCCCAGCCGGATGTCCAGCGCGCATCCACTGGCTGCGGCGCAGCAGTCCCTGCAGGCGCGCCAACAGGATCGACAGGTCGAAAGGTTTGGGCAGATAATCGTCGGCTCCGGCGGCGAAGCCCTTTAACACATCTTCGGGACTGCCCCGAGCCGTAAGCATCAGCACCGGAACATAATTCCGTGCTGCCCGTAGTTCCGAAACCACGCTGAAGCCGTCTTTGCCCGGCAGCATAATATCGAGCACGATGGCGTCGAAGTTTTCTTTCTTGCTGAGTAGGCGATCCGTGGCTGCTTCGCCATCGCCAACGACTTCAGCGGAGTAGCCTTCCGCCTCCAGATTGAAGCGCAATCCCTGCGCCAGGTGGGCTTCATCCTCGACCACCAGAACCCGGCTCATTCCCTCGCCCTCATGATAAAGACCTCGGCAGTTCCATGGTGATGGTGGTGCCCTGGCCTTCGCCCTCGCTTTCGGCGAACACTTTGCCGCCGTGCTTTTGCGCAATCGACTTGACGATGAACAGTCCCAGCCCGGTTCCCTTCACATGCGCCAGCGAGCGATGGCTAACGCGGTAGAAGCGCTTGAAAATGCTTTTCATGTCATCGGGAGGAATGCCGACTCCGTGGTCTTGCACGCTCAGCACTATTCGTTTCTCGTCGGGCACATTCAAAGACACGCGGACATCTACGTGCTCGCCGGAATACTTGATGGCATTGTCGAGCACGTTGAAAACGGCGGTGCGGAGATCCTCGCCGCTGCCCAGCACGCGCAGCCCCGTGCCATTGCCCGACGCTTCTTCGTAGCGGAGAGCGTCCGGGGGCAGATGATGGCGGGTGCGGGCAGCGTCCATGCACTCGCGCACCAGTTGACGGAAGTCGACTGCGGATTTCTCGCGTCCGGCTTTCTTGTCTCCGGCGCGGCCGGCGCGCAGTACCTGCTCCACCGTTTCGGTGAGGCGGTCGGTGTCGCTGAGCATCACCCGGTAAAACTCCTGCTTTTGCGCTTCGGGAAGATCGCGGCGTTGGAGCGTTTCGAGATGCAGGCGGATGGAAGCGACTGGCGTTTTCAGTTCGTGAGTGACGGCATTGATAAAGCTGTCGTGCTGCTCACTGCGGCGAATCTCGCGCACCAGGAAGCTGGTGTTCACGATCATGCCCGCGATGATCACGGCAAAAAAGATGACCCCGAAGAACAGCAGCACGCGCAAGCGCCAGTTCAGAATGATCCAGCCGACATTGAGGGCAACCGCCAGCGCCACCAGGCCAATGCCCAGGCAAACGAAGAAAACGATGGTTCCGCGGCGGCTCGTGATGCGCATGGCGATAGGGTGATTTTACCGCGTTCGTGAGCGAGGTCGCTAAAACGCCGAAAACGAGCGATGAATCAGGGGACCGGAGGCTTGCCTGAATATGTAAGCCGAGTTGCCGGCAACCAGGGCCATGGCGATATTGCGACCGCCAACGATCCGCCGCGAGCGGTTGATACAATTCTCACGTGGATTACTCCAAGATTTTCGAGGTGATTCGCCAGGCTGCGGAGAGCGGAGATCCTTTCGCTCAGTTTGAGTTGGCAGTGACTTTCGATTATGGCGACCATGGTTTGCGGGATCCACAAAAGGCATCCGACTGGTACGCCAAGGCTGCCAAGCAAGGCCATCAATGCGCCGAAGGCAATCTCCTGCTGCAGCATGTTTTGGGTCAAGCAACGATACGAAAAGCCGACGCAGTTTTTGCCCGGTTGAAGAAACGGGCGGAGTCGGGAGACCGTGAAGCACAAAACAACCTCGGCCTCTGCTTCCAGTTTGGCTACGGTACGCTTCAGGACTATAGGGAGGCCGAGGCTTGGTTTCGCCGTGCTGCTGAGGGCGGCTCGCCAACAGCACAGTTCAATCTGGGTGGCCTATATTACGAAGGCTATGGACAAGAGAAAGACGTAGGCGTTGCGACTGAGTGGTACACACGCGCAGCAGAACAACGAGACGAACTAGCTTTGCTACAACTAGGCAGAATCTATCAGAAGGGCATCGGTGTCGAAGTAGACCTGAAACGGGCCGTTGTTCTTTATCTGATCGCCTACAAGCAAGGTTCCGTTCGGGCCGCAAACCACCTTGGCTTCATGTTCAAGAAGGGCCTTGGAGTGGAGCAAGACGATTCCCTTGCTTTCGATCGGTACTTGGAATCGGTGAATTTGCCCGATACGCCTAACGTCGCGGAAAGCGCTTCGTATCCTGGGACCGCCTATTATTGGCTCGGTTACATGGCAGAGAATGGCGAGGGCACAAAGCGGGACTTGAGGGCTGCGAAACGATGGTACAACCGAGGTGCAGGGTGCCAACAATCAAACTGCATCGAAGCACTGGCTCGGCTGCATTCCATCTCGAAGCCGAAACGCCGCCGAAGCAAGTCCATTAACTGACGCAAATGGCAGTTTTGCGCTAAGTGCCCTTTCACGATCACTTCGCGGAATAGGGCTCGGGCCGGCCACAGAGAGAAACCAGACGAGAGGGCAGGCTCTTATTCAAAGTAACGCAGTGAGCTATCGACTCGCGCTTAGTCGCCCGCCGCCGCAGCCTCCGGCAAAGCCGGACCAATCAGATGCCCATTGGGCGCAGCTACCAGGCCTTTTTCGAGATCAGCCAACCGCACCCGTTTGATGTCCCAGGCCAGTCCCAGCGTCTTTAGCGCCCAGATGCCGTACCAGTTCATATCGACTTCATACCAAGTGAAGCCGTGCTGCGCCGCGGTGGGATGCGCGTGGTGATTGTTGTGCCAGCCCTCGCCAAACGTCAACACAGCTACCCACCAGCTATTGGTGGAAAGATCGCGGGTGGCAAAGCGGCGTGTGCCCCAGGAGTGCGTCGCCGAATTGACCAGCCAGGTGGCATGCAGGCCAACCACCGTGCGCATGAAGATGCCCCACATCAGGAATGGCAATCCGCCGATCGCGAGCAGGATCACGCCGAGCACGATCATGGGCACGTAGTGATACTTCGTAATCCAGACATGGAATTTATCTTTGGCGAGGTCGGGGACGTAGCGGGCCAGCGTGGTGGTGTCATGGTGCATGGACTTGCCCATCAGTATCCAGCCCATGTGCGCCCACCATTTGCCGTCGATGGGCGAATGCGGGTCGCCATCCTGATCGGAATATTGATGATGAATGCGGTGTGTGGCTACCCAGAAAATCGGCCCGCCCTCGAGGGCGAGCGTGGCGCAAACGGTTAGAAAATACTCGACCCACTTCGGCGTCTTATAGCCACGGTGAGTAAGCAGGCGATGATAGCTCATGCCGATGCCCAGGCTGCCCGACACCCACCACAAGAACATGGCGACGAACAACGCCTTCCACGTGAAAAAGAAAAGTGCCGCTATGGCACCGAGGTGAAACAGCGCCATGAAAATCGCCGTCACCCAGTTAACTTCATTATTTGCCGCTTGCCGTTTTTCCAGGCTTTCCAGTTCGATATCCAAAGAGGGCCCCATTTGCCGTTCTTGAGTTCACTACCCCACGCATTCAACCTATCAAGGAACTCGGGCAACCCACTGTAATACTTGTGTAATAGCGAGATTTATCGGGATTACGGAGGTACCAGGAACAAAAGTCAATAAGGAAGGGCGCAGCCGAAGCCGCGCCCTCGAATCAATAACGAGCCGTTTCTGTCTGACGCTCAGGCGCTTTTCGGCATCTCCTTCATCATCGCCTTGGCGCCTTCTGCCATTTCCTCCATGGTCAAATCAGCCTTGTGGGTGGCGATGGACCACTTGTGGCCAAACGGATCGGCCAGCTTGCCGTAGCGGTCGCCCCAGAACATGTCGCTAACCGGCATCTCCACCCTTGCTCCGGCCTTTACTGCGCGATCGAATGCGGAGTCCACGTCTTCGACATAGATGTGAAGCCCCATGCCAGAACCTCCGGTAGAGAGCGGCGACATCGATCCGATACTCCGGGAATTCGTCTGCCAGCATGAAGACGGAATCGCCGATAATCAACTCGGCATGCATGATTTTGCCGTCAGGCCCCGGCATGACGCCTTTTTCCACTGCGCCAAACGCCTGCTTGTAGAACTCGATGGCGCGAGCCGCATCGCGAACCGTCATGTAAGGGGTGAGGGTGTGGTAACCCTTGGGAATCGCTTCAACTGTCATATTGCTCTCCTCTGGGGAAAATTTCGGGCACCCGAGCTTACACCAAAATACCGGTATAATTCGTCAAAAGAGTGTTACAGCGGTAGGGATAAAACTAGAAGAACTTCACTAGAAGAACTTGGTCACGCCTTCTTCCAGAACCACAACGCGGTCCTCGATCCCGGCCGCGCGCGCCTCCTGTTCCAGCAGTTGCAGCGGCTCATCGACCGGCTCGTGCGATAGCCGGAAGGTTCCATAGTGCATGGGCACCATCCAGCGCGCGTTCAAGTCGAGAAAGGCGCGGGTGGCATCGGCGGGATCGGTGTGCACGTTGCGGAAGGTTGGCGGATTGTAGGCGCCGATGGGCAGCAGCGCGAGTTCCGGCGACAGGCGCAGGCCGATCTCGCGGAAGCCGGCAAAGTAAGCCGTGTCTCCGGCATGATAAACCGAGTGCTTCCCTGCCCGCAGCACATAGCCGCCATACCCACGGTGCGAATCCTTGAGAATCCGCGCTCCCCAATGACGGGAAGGAACGTGCGTGACCGCCAGATTGCCGCGCCGCGAACTGTTCCACCAGTCCAGTTCGATGATCTCGGAGAAGCCGAGATCGGAGACCAGATCCGTTACATGGCTGGGGATAATGATGGCCGGCGCCGTTCCCCGCGTGCGCAGATTGTTCTGCACGATGGCGCGCAACGATGGCCGGTGCAGATGATCGAAGTGCGCATGGGTGACCAGCACCAGATCGATCGCTGGTAAATCGCGCACCCGCAGCCCGGGACGCCTCAGCCGCTTCAGCACAAACAGCCAGCGCGCGAAGTTGGGATCGATCATCACGCTCTGCCCGCCCATCTGCACAAAGAAGCTGGAATGGCCGATAAATGTCACGCCCAGTTCGCCGTTCGTAGCCAGACGCGGCTTGTGCGTCTCCCCGCACAACGGAGTTACCGCAGAATGGCGCACCAATCGTCCGAACTGCGACGCGCGCTTACGGAGAGCCCGATTGCGGAGGGTTTGCTGAATCATCCTGAGATGCCGATCCTTAAAGAAGGCCTGCCTGTTGGATGAATTCTGAAAGCCATTGATACTATTTTAGTTCACATCAGCCCAGAAGACGCGTAATTCCTACGGTTCCCCGTGTAAAGTTTTTAATTCGGCCGGCGGTTCAAAGCAGAACATGATTAAGCAGGCCAAATAAAGCAGGGCCAAATAAAAGAGCCGCCAGCATTCGGGAAAATGCCAGCGGCCAGATTCGAAATGGAAATCTTATTGCCCTGACGTATTCACAATCCAGCGCGAGCGCGGGATTTCCCTCTTGCCTTCGTCGTCGTAATAGAAGTGCATCTCGTGATCCGACTTCGCGCCCGCTACCGGCATATCGGCAAGTCCACTGAAGGTCGGTTCGCTGCCCGGCTCTGGCAACGGCTTTTTCGTCGTATACATGGCTTCCGCCAGTTTTCCGCCCGTCGGCGCCAGAGCGTTCGCGAACACGCCAAACGGGTTGCCGTTCACATACGACACCCCAATGTAATCCGCCACCATCGGCCCAATGTCAGAAACTGGCAGCCACGACAGTTTCATCGGCCCGGCGATTTTCTTCCCCGCCGTCCAAGTGGACCCGCCATTTCTTGAGGTCACGAAGCCCACCTCAAGGTTGCATGTGCTGGCGTTGCAATTCGCCTTCGGATAGTAGTAGTAAACAATCGTCATGTGAGCGGTCTTTCCCGAAGTTGCCGGATCAATGCCGATACCCGGCAGAAAGTGGTCGACTGTGCTGGTGGGCGCGTCGATCGGAATGCGCTTCACTGCGCTCCACGTCTTGCCGTCAGAAGACGAACTCATCACGATATCGTTCTCCGCGCATCCGCTGCGGAAGCGGCAATCCGACCACACCACATGCACCCTGCCCCCGCCGTCAATCCCTACTGCTGGCAAATCGAAATTGCGGAATCCCCCTGCCACGTTATGGCTGATAATGCTGGCGATGGCTTGGCTCTTGCCCCAAGTCGCGCCTCCGTTCGTAGAACTGAAAACATCGATGCCGCCGCTCTGGAAAGGCACAATCACGGTGCCGTTCGGTTGCACCACGGGCTCACCGCCGAGCCCGCCGGCTTGGTCGGCTGAAGGCTGGCCGACGCTCCAGGTCAGTCCCCCGTCGCTCGACACACTCATCAGAACATCGCCTGTTCCATACGCCTGATCCCACTCCGTGTAGCAATTCCCGTAGTAAGGACTGGTTGTGAAGTTGTCACACGTCGTCCAATTCTTATCGTCGAGGTGAGTCTTATCGATATTGATCGGATTTCCCCACTTCAATCCGTCGGTGGAGCGGCTCACCGCCACGTCGCCAATATATTGTCCGCCCCCGTCCAGTCCCACCAAAGGCAAAGTGGAAATCAGCCACTTGCCGTGCTTAGCGTCGTAGGCTACGGAAGGATCGGCGGCCGCACCGTAGGTCCCGCCCTTATAGTTCACCGTGAGCCCGGGGAGAGTTCCATAAGTCCAGCTGACGCCGCCATTCGTGGACGTCGAAAAACCCACATCGGCGCTGCCCCAACCGATGGTCCCAGGCCGCCGCGCGATGTGGAACGCGCTCACAATCGTGTTTCCCCAGGCAAAAGTATCGGGCTCGACCTCTGTTTTGTGGTCGCTATCGCTGTTGGTGAAGGTATCGGTACTGATTTTCGCCAATGATTGCGCGTTTGCCGGCGAAGCCAACACCAGAGAAATCGTAAACGCCACCAAGAGCACAAGAAGGGAAAGCAAAGCTCGACCGCAAAACGAAAAGCGCCACTGATTCATGAGTGATTCCTTACTGGGGATTTTGAAGCTTCGCTGGTGGCAACCACTATACCCTTGGTGGCCTTTCCCTGTCGATGCGAACGTTTCTGCGTATGGGACTCGTCCAACATGAGAATTATTCAGAATGCAATAGATAATATTGAGTATTTCCTTGACAAATTATTACTTTTGTTTATATTTACATTGATTTACTTGATCCTCTCAACGCGTAATCTTCAACTTTATGACCACAACACTCAAAACGCCCACTGACTGGCAAGAACTAACCAAGCTGACTCAAGGGCAGCCGATCATCGTGGAGAGAGTTCGGCTGACCGAGAAGGATATCGCCATTGAAGGACGCTTCGAATTGCCCCAACTAGCCCGGCTAAGCCTCGAAGACCAGGTATTCATCACGGCATTCGTGCGCAGCCACGGCTCAATAAAAGAGATGGAGCATGTGTTTGGGGTCAGCTACCCCACGATCAAGTCGCGGCTCAACCGCATTGCCAAGAATCTGGAATTCGTCGATACCAATCCACAGCCCACTCGCTCTGAAGTGCTGGAACGGCTCAACCGCGGCGAGATCACTGCCGAGGATGCCATTCGCGAACTGGAGGCACTGAAATGAACGCGCTTGCCACATCTCGCGCCTTGCCGGCCAAGCGAATTCCTGGTTTCCGGCTGCGTCTGCCGGTAATTCTTTTGTGGCTATTGCTCTTACCGTTTGCTCCTTTGTTATTGCTGGCGCTCTTCATCGTTTGCGCCTTGTACGGGGTGAATCCATTTCGCGCAACAGCAGCGCTTTTCCGTCTATTCACCTCGCTCAACGGAATGCATATCGAAGTTCAGAGTAGTGAAGTTTCGTTCGTATTCAGTCTTTTCTAGGAGGAAGTCATGAGTGAAAATCGCAAGCAAATCTTGGAAATGCTATCTTCCGGTCGAGTCAACACGGATGAGGCCGAGCGCCTTCTGGCAGCGTTGGAAACGGACAACCAACAATCCTCAGCCCCCGGCTCCGCGAAGAGCTCCAGCCCTCTCAAATATCTTCGCGTGGTCGTTGACGCCGCCGAACCCGGGGCCGATGGCCCCACTAAAGTCAACGTCCGGGTCCCCTTGCAGCTGCTGCGCGCCGGGGTGCGCCTCGCCGGACTGATTCCGCCGCAAGCCCTGCACAAAGCCAACGACGCCCTGCGCGATAAGGGCGTCCCTATTGACCTGTCGCAGGTCAAGCCGGAGAATCTCGAAGAATTGATCGAGCAGCTTCATGATCTCTCCATCGATGTCGACGCTCCGGAAAAGAACGGCAAGGTCAATGTGCGCGTCTTTTGTGAGTAGATCTCAGAAAAAAGCGCCATCGGGCCGCGATTGGCTTGACCTTCATCGCGGCCCTCATTTCTAATCGCAACTCAGCATCTTTCGCGAGGGGAAGTGCAATATGCGAGTTGCTTTCTTAGGTCTGGGTATTATGGGCCATGCCATGGCGACCAATCTGGTCAAGGCCGGCCACGAAGTTACGGTTTGGAATCGTACCCCGGGCAAAATGGTGGAAGGCGCGGGCATCGCTCCCACGCCGGCTGCGGCAGTGCAGGGGGCCGAAGTTGTTTGGATGTGTGTATCCGATACCGCCGCGGTCGAGAAAATATTGTCTGGCCCGGATGGCGTCGAGCAGTCGTTGGCTGGGGGCATGATTGTCGCGGATTCGAGCACCATCTCCCCCTCCGCCACCGTGAAGTTTGCGGAGCGGGTTCGCGCCCGGGGCGCGGACTACGTTGACGCTCCCATGACCGGATCGAAAATCGGCGCTGCTGACGGAACCCTGATCTTCATGGTCGGAGGAGACGAAGCGACGATCGATCGCCTGAATCCCCTGTTCGCGGCCATGGGCAAGAAGATTTTCCGCATGGGCGAGACCGGCAAGGGCCAGGCTACCAAGCTGGCCATGAATCTGCAGATTGCGCTCATTTTCGAGGGCTTCGCTGAGGCCCTGACTCTCGCCACCAAGCTGGGTGTAGACCCGCGGCAACTCGTGTCGCTGATCGAGGCCACGATGGTGCGCTCTGGCGTTGTGGAGTACAAGGCGCCCTTCGTTCTGCAACGCGACTTCACGCCCAATTTTCCGTTGCGCTTGATGCACAAAGATATCCTGCTCACGCTGGAAGCCGCGAAAGAAGCCCGTGTAAAGTTGCCCGCTCTAGAAACCGTAGAGGAGATCTACGAAATGGCCACCGAAGACGGCCACCGCGACCTCGACTATGCCGCCACGCTCACGCTGTTGGAAAAATGGGCGGGTGTGCAGGTGAAGGGCGAAGCGGCATAGAAGCTTTTGGGATTTTTTGGCGTCCTTCGCGATATCCTTGCGTCCTTTGCGGTCCAAGGCTCGTGTCTTAGTACGCCAGCAGAATTCGCAAGTCGCGCACGTTGTTGCCGGTGGGCCCAGTCTCAATCGTATCGCCGAGCGCTTTGAATACTGGATACGCATCAAACCTCTCGAGGGACGCGCGGGCGTTGAGCCCCTTCGAATGCGCCCGCTCCATCGTACTTCCGTCCGCCACTGCACCCGCCGCCGGACTGTTCCCGTCCACTCCATCGGTTCCAGCGCTGAGCACGGTGATATTCTCTCCTGCAATGCTCTCTGCGCACGCCAGCGCAAACTGCTGATTGCGACCGCCGGTGCCACCATTCGTAACTTTCACCGTAACTTCCCCGCCGGAGATCAGGCACACGCGCTCGGATCCTTTTCTTAGCTCGCGCACGTGCTGTAATAAATGTTCAGCCGCGCGCTCATAGTCCCAGTCATCACAGGAATTATCCACGTGCACGGCGAACCCGGCGCGCTCCGCCGCTGCACTCGCCTGCTCTACAGCGCTCTGGTTCGAGAGAATCGTCCACCAGCGCGACCGATAAAACGACTGGTCGTCAGACTTCGGCGTTTCCTCCAACGCATGTCGTTCAAAAAGTTCGCGCGTCGACGGCGGAAGCTGCGCCAGCAGGCCGTGCTTCGCGGCGATACGGTAACAATCCTCTACGCTGGTGGAGTCGGGCATGGTCGGGCCGGACGCCAACGCATCGGGGGTATTGTCGGGAACGTCGGAAACCAGCAGCGAAACCTGCTGTGCCGGAAATGCCGCCTGCGCCAGCCGCCCACCTTTGACCGCCGAAAGATGTTTGCGGATGGCATTGATCTCGGCAATGGGCGCGCCCGAATGCACCAGAGCGCGATAGGTCGCAATCAGATCGTCGAGGGAGATTTCGTCATCGATGGGCTTCTCCACCATCGACGACCCGCCGCCGCTGATCATAAATATCACCAGCGACGCCGCGGTCTGCGCGTCCAGCACCTTGCGGATCGCTTTCGCCGCGTGAATGGATTCCGCATTCGGTGTGGGATGTCCGCCCCGAAAATAGCGAAAACCGCGCACCTGCGAGGCGGGCTCGACCGAACTGGCCACGATTCCTTCGAGCGAGGATTCCCCGACCGATTGCGTCAGAGCCTCGACCATCGTGTGTCCGGCCTTGCCGATGGAGACCACCAGCACACGAGAATACCCGTGCAGATCGTAAAGATCTTCGCAGATGCGCAACAGCCCACGCTCACAATGCACGTGACGCGCAAATGCTTTGCCAATCGAAGCCTCGGCTGGCGCGCAAAGAAAGATTTCGCGGGCAGTGTCGCGCATCTGCTTGAAAAGTGATTCGCGGCCGGAATCGCGCATGGCAGGATTATAGCGACTGGTTGTCGGCTATCAGCTCTCAGCTGTCAGCTATGAGAAAAATCGACAGAACAACGAAGAATTCACGTTGCGAGAAGAGCGAGATCAGCTAATAGCTGACAACTGAGAGCTGAGAGCACCCTTCACCCAGCCTTCAATCGTCTCCCGCAACTCGCGCAACCGTCCTTCAAAGAAATGATTCGCACCTTCAATCACAACCAGTTTCTTGGGCTCCGGAACCGAAGCAACCAAAGCCTCCAGCCTAGCCCTCGGACCAAACTGATCGCGCGCCCCGCTGACAAACAACTTGGGCTTAACGCACTCGCGCAAAAAATCGAATGTGTAGACTCGCGGTGCTTCCGCGTCAGCAGCCACAGGGATCGCCGGAACGCCAACTCCGATCAACGCGTTCACCCGCGGATCCAGACACGCGGCTCGCAGTCCGACCGCAGCGCCGAAAGAGAATCCCGCAAACAGCAGGGGCAGGTGAAACTCTGCGTCCAGCCAGTCGAGAGCGGTGCGGACATCTTCGACTTCCCCGTTGCCGTGATCGTGTTCGCCCTGGCTGAGCCCGGCGCCGCGGAAGTTGAAACGCAAGACGGGAAAACCAAAACTATTCAGCGCCTTCATGGTGTGGAACACAACTTTATTATGCAGCGTCCCGCCAAACAGCGGATGCGGATGGCAAACCACCGCCGCGTAGGTGGCGTTGTCGGCACCTGCGTTGAGCAGAGCCTCCAGTTTTCCCGCCGGGCCGTCGAGGAACAGCGATCGGATAGTCGAATTCTCGGGCACAGCCAACAGATTACAGGAAGTCAGAAGTAAGAAGTCAGAAGTAAGAAGTCAGAAGTAAGAAGTCAGAATGCAGAAGTAAGAGTCTCGGATGGGCCGAGGCGCCGAATCGCTCTTCGTTTTGCGGTCTCTCTTCTTATTATTTCTTCCTTCTGCATTCTGACTTTTGCCTTCTGACTTCGCGGCTTTTCCGTCTGCTATTCTCTTCCCTGATGGAAGCCATCACGCTCACTCGCCAACTCATCGACATCGAATCCATTTCCGGCAACGAAGCCGCGGTCGGAAACTATCTTTACGGAGAACTCTGCCGCGTCGGCTATCGCACTTGCAGAATCCCGGTCGAGGGCGATCGCTTCAACCTGTACGCCACATCACCGGAGCAGCCGGATCCGAAAGTAGTTTTCTCCACGCATATGGATACAGTTCCTCCGTTCATTCTCTCTTCCGAAGATGCCGAGTGCATTTATGGCCGCGGCGCTTGCGACGCGAAAGGGATTATCGCCGCGCAGATTGCGGCTTCCGAGCGGTTGCGCCAACAAGGAATCTACGTTGGCCTGCTGTTCGTCGTGGGAGAAGAGCGCGACAGCCAGGGCGCACAGGTCGCCAATGATTATGCGGTGAGCCAGTCCATAAAGAGCAAATATTTGGTCAACGGCGAACCGACCGAGAATCGCATCGCGCTGGCCTCGAAAGGAACGCTGCGGGTTGAGGTCACCGCGTCGGGCCGCATGGCGCACTCCGCGTATCCGGAACTAGGCGAATCCGCGATCGACAAGCTGATTGCCGCTCTGAGCCGGCTTCTGGCGATGCCGTTGCCGTCCGATCCTGAGATTGGCCCGTGTACGCTCAACATTGGGTTGATCGAAGGGGGTCGAGCACCCAACGTGATTCCTGATTACGCTCACGCGGACTTGGTTTACCGCCTGGTTGGACCATCGCACGATCTGCGGCGCGAGATCCTTGCTGCTGCAGGCGATCAGGTAAAGATTGAGTTTCCGCTGGAGTTGCCATTTCTGCGGCTGCGCACCGTCGACGGATTGCCTACGATGATCGCCGCGTTCACCACTGACATTCCCCGTCTCACGAATTGGGGTGAGCCGCTGCTGATCGGTCCGGGATCGATTCATGTCGCGCACACCGAAAGAGAGTTCATCGGGAAGACGCAACTGGCTGAGGCGATTGATTTGTATTGTGCGATTGCGCAGAAGGTTTAGCAGTTCTCAGTTACCGGCTTCTGGCTTCCGGCTTCCGGCTTCCGGCTTCCGGCTTCCGGCTTCCGGCTTCCGGCTTCCGGCTTCCGGCTTCCGGCTTCCGGCTTCCGGCTTCCGGCTTCCGGCTTCCGGCTTCCGGCTTCCGGCTTCCGGCTTCCGGCTTCCGGCTTCCGGCTTCCGGCTTCCGGCTTCCGGCTTCCGGCTTCCGGCTTCCGGCTTCTCGGCTTCCGGCTTCCGGCTTCCGGCTTCCGGCTTCCGGCTTCCGGCTTCCGGCTTCCGGCTTCCTCAGAATCTGCCCTGTGGAAAACTGCTCAAAAATAATCTCAGAAGCGTGGCGTTCTCGATGGCGTTGACGGTGAATTTTTGGCCAAATTCTAGCTACTCTTTAGATACCCCCCACCCCCCCATACCTCGGAAAGGCTTGGGGGGCGCGGGGTTTGCAAAAAGTATCTGCAAAATCTTGATGGCAAAGGGTTTAGGGGTCAAAATCTTGAGAGCAAAGGACTTGCGTGCCTAATTGCCCTCTCGCTATATACCGCCTCCGCCTTGACTATGATGGGCCAATTGCGAGTGGGACGCAAGGTTAGATGTCACAAGGCAAGAGTGGAAATGTCTGGGGCGTTTTCTGCGGCGCCCAATTCTGTAATCGCACCTGGGATCAAACGTCGTGCCAAAACGCCCGTAAAGTGCGAAGCTGCCCGCGCATTTCTTTTAGAATCCCCTCGCACGATCTTTGCTTGCGAGTTCGGCATCCAGACTCTTCCCTATGAGTTGATCAGCGTCTCTGCAACTTGAAAGCAAGCTGCTCCTCAGGCAACTTCCAACCGCGTGAGGTTGATGCGGGGTCAAAAGCAGATTCCTCGCTCACTCTCGCCGGTTTCCACCGGCTCCGAGTGGCTCGGGATGACAGTGTTATTTTGACAGGCATTTTACGCGGCGCTGAAGCGCCGCTCTTCCACGGTTATCTCCGATCAAACGAAGTGATCGGAATTGAGCAACCTGTCCTGCCTATTGTCAGGAATGTTGCGGGTTTTCCAGCTTAGGCTGCTCCGGATGACCCTCTTCCGTGGTAACGGCAATCCTCTTTGATTTGCGGTAGACGTTTGCAACTGCCAGGGTCCAGAAAGGAACCAGATCGACGCCGGGCACAAGCTTAGCCACGAAGGACGGCAGAAATTCCCAATGCCAGCCTAATAGATGGACCATCGCGGCTCCGATACCCAAGTCGAGCAGGTCGTCAGCGGGGGAGATAGCACCTTCGACGAACAACGGGAGAAGGACAATTTGCAGCGCGTCCGCAACGATAGCCAGCACCATAGCGGTCCGGAAGCGCGGACCCGGCGAGATTGTGATGGTGTCTTCACTCATGGCCACGAACCTGCCACTTGCGTTCTGAGTTCTATTCTAGCTCTGCTGCTGTCACACAAAATGCCTGTGAGATACAAATGTGACTGGCTAACTAGCGGGGCAATGCGGCCCTCACCATTTCCACCGCAGCTTTAGGGTCGGCCACTTCCACAATTAGCTCGTTGTAGCGTTCGTCCTTCAGTTCAATGACGACCGTATTATCCGGGACCCGAACATCCCAGAAAATGCGCTTGCCGTCCTGGTAGAAGGTGCCGGCCGTCAGCACTCCGGGAATGTTGGTCCCTGGAATTCTGAACCCGTGCCACCAGCCGTGCGCTACTTCCGTGTCGGCCCTGATCTCCGCGATGTGCATCAAAGGGATTTCCAGCGAACTCTTGAACGCCCATAGCTTGTCGGTTCCCCGGACGTGCAAAACCAGATTGCCACCCGAAATCGATAAGTCCACCATGTGAGTAGTTGCTCCGGTGCCGTTGGGATGCGCCTGCATTGTGTCGTGGCGCTGGAATCAAGGGCGTAGAATTGTAGCAAATGACAAGGCTCTTCATCGCAACGTTGATGGCAATCACGCTGACGGTTGGCGTAGCGGGGGAAGACGTGCGCTCCGTTGCCGCAGCTGTGGATGAGCACTATAACCACCTGCGCAGTTTGCAGGCGGAGTTCACCGAAATTTATCGCGGGTCTGGGATGGACCGGACCGAAGCAGGGAGAGTTTGGCTGGCGAAAGGGGGCATGAAAAAACCTGGCAAGATGCGCTGGGAGTACCGTTCTCCCAAGGAGAAGCTGTTTATCAGCGACGGGAAAGATGCGTGGTTTTACGTCCCTGGCGACCAGCAGGCTCGAAGAACTGAGGCACGGAAGCTGGATGACATTCGCTCCCCACTTGCATTCTTGCTAGGCAAAAGCAAGCTGGAAAAGGAGTTACAGGGTCTGTCATTGGCTCCGGACGTTCCCCCTTTAGCGGCCGGGGATGTGGTGCTGCGAGGGGTACCGCAGGCTTTCGCCGACCGGATCAGTGAGATCCTGTTGGAGGTGACACCCGAGCACAGGATTGTGCGAATTGTGATGGATGAGGTAGATGGGTCGCTGACCGAGTACCGGTTCACAGATGAGAAGGAAAATGTGGCAATTCCGGATGGACTGTTTGAGTTCCGTCCTCCCCCTGGCACCGAGACCGTCGAGAGCGATCTAGGGCGTTAAGGTTCTAGACGCAAGAGATGGAATATCTAATTGATCGACAATGACTTACTGCTTACGACCTTGGACAAGCTGCGAATCGTCAGCGGCCGCGGTCGGAGTCCTTTGAACTTAAGCGTTGCGGCATGAAGCCGCGCTTCTTGAAACGGGATTTTCATGGTTACTTGCGATACTGCAAGAGGCGGGAGTTGTAGTGATCTGGGCTCGGGATAACAGGCAGGAATGTTAGACTGAACCGAGAGGGTAGTGCGCCGGATCGATAGCTGAAATCATGGCGGAATTTGTCGTAAAAGTCGCAGATGAACGTGGCCACACCCACCAGCAGGTGGAGCAGGGGTACTCGGTAGCGGAGGTGCGCGACCGCTTCGCCTCGCAAGGCTATCTCGTCCACTGGGTAAAGCCCCAGGGAATATTGTCTGGCGGCTTCTCACTACGCCGCGGGCGCAAGCTGAAACAGAGTTCGTTCCTGGTATTTAACCAGCAATTTCTGACGCTGATCAAAGCCGGGCTGCCGATTTTGAACTCGCTCGACCTGCTGATCAAGCGGCAAAAGGATGTCCTTCTGCGGCAGGTCCTGGAGAATGTGCGGGAGCGGGTGAAAGGCGGAGAGTTGCTGTCCGATGCCTTCGCCGCACATGCCACGGTGCCGAAGATCTACACCACAACGCTGATGGCGGGAGAGAAGAGCGGAAACATCGACGAAGTGTTGACCCGCTACATTAACTTCCAGCGCCTGGCGATGAGCTTCCGCAAGAAGCTTTTCGTGTCATTGATCTATCCCACGCTGTTGGTCACCGTGGTGACCATCATGGTGATGTTTCTGTTCACGTATGTAGTGCCCAAGTTCGCCGAGTTGTTCAACAGCCTGGACGCGAAACTGCCGGCGATTACTTTGTTCATGCTGGCGGTGGGCCAGAACGCGCAGAAATACTTTCCCTTTATCGTGATTGGGCTGGTTGTGGGCGGCTTTGTGTTTTGGCAATGGAAGAGGACGGATCGGGGCGGAGACCAGATTGACCGCATGATCCTGAGTCTGCCGCTGCTAGGCGATATCCGGCTGAAACATCAGGTGGCGACTTTTTCGCGGATGCTGGCCACGCTGCTGCAGGGAGGATTGCCGCTGGTGCCTTGTATGGAAACGGCCGGCAGTTCGATGAGCAGTCGCCGTATTTTTAAGGGAGTGATGCGGGCGAGCGTGCGCGTCCGCGAAGGCCAGGGGCTGGCCAGCAGCCTGGAGGAACAGAGAATCTTTCCGGACCTGGCCGTCGAAATGCTCGAGGTGGGCGAATCTACAGGGGCTTTGCCGGCGATGCTGAACTCCGTGGCCGAGTTCTATGAAGAGGATGTGCAGACGGCGCTGGGCGCATCCATGGCGCTGATTGAACCACTGATTCTGGTGATTATGGCGATATTCGTCGGGGGAGTGCTGATCTCGCTGTATTTGCCGATCTTCACTCTAGGAGTGCATTAAAGAAATTTGGTAATTGAGTAAGTTTGTAATTGGGTAATTTAACCCGCGGTAATTTGACCCGCAGCATCCGTCGATGGGTTCTTAACTTACAAAATTACTAAATTACGAAATTACCAGATGTCTTCGGGGATGTAGAGAAATGGCGATGGCGGAAAAGAAATCACTTTTTGTAAACGGCGAAAACGGCGGACAGGTGATGACGACGGGGAATCCCATCACCGATCTGGAACGCGCCCAGGACGTGGCGCGGCGTTATCGCTGCGAGTTTGTGGACCTTACCGACTTCCAGCTCCATCATGACCTGTTCAAGAAATTCTCTCCGGAGCTGATGTTCCGCTACAAGTTTGTGCCGTTGGAGGAGACTGCGGACGGCAAGCTGGCGATTGCGATCGCCGACCCCAGCCAGCTGATGATGATCGATGAGATCAGCCTGCTGCTGCAGAAGCGGATTGTGACGAAGGTCGCGACGCTAAAGCAGATCGACAACATTCTGACCAAGACGGAGCAGTCGCAGCGGGTGCTGGAAGAGGCCAGCGAAGGCTTCCAGATCATCCGCGAAGATGAGGCGACCGGCGCCGAAGAAACCCTGACTATCGACAAGCTGACTGCGTCAGGCGACACGAGCCCGATCATCCGGCTGGTCGATACAACGATTTTCACCGCGCTGCAGCGGCGCGCTTCCGACATTCACATCGAAACCCGCGACGATTCGGTGGTAATCAAGTTCCGCATCGACGGCGTGCTGACGCAGGCCATGCCCCCCATCGGCAAAGAACATCACTCGACCGTGATCTCGCGTATCAAGGTGATGAGCGAGCTGGATATTTCCGAGCGCCGCGTGCCGCAGGACGGCCGCTTCCGCGTGAAGTACAACGGGCGCGCCATCGACTTCCGCGTCTCCATCATGCCCTCGATTCACGGCGAAGACGCGGTGCTCCGCGTGTTAGATAAAGAATCGATGAGCGAGAAGTTCAAGTCGCTCACGCTGGAAGTGGTGGGCTTTGACCCCGACGACTTGAAGAAGTTCCGGCGCTACATCAAAGAGCCCTACGGCATGGTGCTGGTTACGGGGCCGACGGGCAGCGGCAAAACCACAACGCTCTACGCCGCGGTAAACGAGATCAAGACCGACGAAGACAAGATCATCACCATCGAAGACCCGGTCGAATATCAGCTGCGAGGGATCACACAGATTCCGGTCAACGAGAAAAAGGGATTGACCTTTGCCCGCGGCCTGCGGTCGATTCTGCGGCACGACCCGGACAAAATCATGGTGGGCGAAATCCGCGACACGGAGACGGCGCAGATTGCCATTCAATCCGCGCTTACCGGCCACTTGGTGTTCACGACAGTGCACGCCAACAACGTAGTCGACGTGATTGGCCGATTCCTGAACATGGGCGTGGAACCTTACAACTTCGTTTCGGCGTTGAACTGCATTCTGGCGCAGCGGCTGGTGCGGTTGATCTGCGAATCCTGCCGGACACAGGTGAATTATCCGCCGGAGGTGCTGGAGGCGAGCGGGCTGGATCCGGAGCAGTGGTCGAAGGTGGCATTGTATGAAGGGCCGGGATGCATCGAGTGTGCGGGCACCGGCTTCCGGGGCCGGACCGCGATCCACGAGTTGCTGGATCTGAGCGACCGCATTCGCGAGATGATTCTGGGCAGGAAGCCGACGTCGGAAATCCGCCGCGCCGCGCGCGAGGAAGGCATGCGCTTCCTGCGCGAGTCAGCGTTGGACAAGGTGCGGCTCGGCCTGACCACGCTGAAAGAGATCAACAAGGTCACCTTCATCGAGGCCATGCGGTAAGGCCAGTGATTCAGTGGCCAGCGCTGAGTTCCGAATTACTGGACCACTGGCCACTGCCTGAAGTGCCCCTTCAGCTATTGCATTTCGCATGGTATGGCGTTTGAATTGTATAAGGACGTAATGGAAGTGTCTGCGCTAGTGTTCTGGCTATCTCTGAACCGAATTACCGGTCACCGGACACTGGCCACTGACGTAAGGATCCTGACATGAGTTCTGGCAACAATTCCGCGAAACCCAAGCTGGCATGTGAAATCGCCGCCGACCGAGTGCTGGTGGGGCGGCTGGCCGACGACGGGCTCAGCCTGGCTGCCTGCGGCGCCCGCGAACTGGCGCCGGGCAGCGTGGTTCCGGACCTGGTCGAGGGCAACCTGCGCCAGCGCGAGGCTGTAAGGGCTGCGGTTGAGGAGACTCTATCCAGTGTGGCCGGGCGCACGCATGATGTGATCGCGGTGGTTCCCGATGCCGCCGTACGCGTGGTGCTGCTGGAGTTCGATACGCTGCCCACTGACTCCGAAGAAGCCGCCAACGTAGTCCGTTTTCGTTTGAAGAAATCTTTGCCCTTCGATATCGACAAGGCCCGGGTTTCCTACCATGCGCAGAAATCTACGGAGGGCCTGCGAGTAGTGGCCGCGGTCGCTGTGGCCAGCGTGGTAGAGGATTATGAAGCTGCTTTTCGGGATGCCGGATTCAGCCCGGGAGTGGTCTTGCCTTCCATGCTGGCGGCTTTGGGCGCAGCCGAGGGACAGCGTCCCACACTCGTGGTGAAGGTGGATGCGCGCACGACCAGTATAGCGATCCTCAGCGGCGACCAACTTCAGCTCTTCCGCACCCTCGAAAATATGCGTGGGGTTACGATCACGGGAGATCAACTGGCAGAAGACATCTACCCCTCGGTAGTGTTCTTCCAGGACACGTATCATCTGAATATCGAGAAGATATTTGTCGCGGGAATATCGGATATCGCCGGCGCAGCCCCCGCGCTACGCACACAAACCGGTGCGGAAGTGCAGGATCTGGTGAGTTCGTCGCAGTTAGGAGTGAGCACCGGGGGTTCGGTGCCGCGCTGGAGGATGGCGGGAGTGGTAGGAGCGTTGATTTCGTAGGGAAGGTCGCCTCGCGCGTATTGCGCCGCAAAGAACGCGGCGCGGCGCGGGGGCTCCGTAGATCCTTCGGCGCGCAAAAAGCGCTCGCCTCGGGATGACAATCGATAGTTATGCGTCTTGACATCAATCTCGCGAGCCAGCCCTATGAAGATGCGCGGCAGTTCTGGCTGCGGTGGGGCACGGCTCTGGGGGCCGCGGTTGTCCTCACTCTGGTTCTGCTGACCATCACCGTCACAGGTTGGTTCAATGCCCGGCGCGACCACGCCAAAATCGCCGAGTTCCGCGGCCAGATCGCGCAGCGCGACATGAAACGCACGGAGGCTGAGGCATTCCTCAATCGGCCTGAAAATCGCGCCACCCGCGATCAGTCTGAATTCCTCAACCAATTGATCGAGCGCAAGTCGCTGTCCTGGACGCATGTGCTGGAAGATCTGGAGAAGGTAATGCCGGCGCGGGTTCATCTGATTTCGATTCACCCCGAACTGGATGAGGACAACCAGCTCACGCTGAAAATGCAGGTGGCGGGAGATTCCCGGGAGCGAGCCATCGAACTCGCCCGCCGCATGGAACAGTCGGGACATTTCGCGCAAACCTACATCGAGGCAGAAGCTCCCGCGGCAGGGGGCAGTGGAGACACAGTTCAAATCAACATCAACGGGATTTATGTTCCCGAAAAAGCGCCGCCGACAGAGGCCCCGGAAACGCAGACCAAAATTTCCAAGCGGAGCGCACCCTGATGCCGGACTTGCGTCAAACCAGAAAGAACATCAAGACCGCACTGGCGGTGCTGTTGGGCGTGGATGTGGTGGCGCTCGTGGTACTGTTTTCGCCGCTGGTAGGCTCGACCGAATCGAGGCGCCAAGAACTCAACCAGTTGTGGAGTGAGCTGCAGACGAAGACCCGCCTGGTTGAGCCGCTGGCGAACCTGCCCGACAAAGTGCACACCGCAAGCCTGCAGATCACGCACTTCTACGATAAGCGATTTCCGTCTCAGGATTCAGAAATCGCCACCGAATTCGGCAAGCTGGCCGCTGCCAACGGGGTCACGATTGATGAGGCCAAGTATCCGGTCGATATAAAGGACGAAGAGATCGGCCGGCTGTTTCCGGTCAACGTGCAGGCCGACCTCTCGGGCAACTACGTTTCCCTGGCGAAATTTATCAATGCGCTGGAACGCGATGACATGTTTTTCCTGATCAGCAACATCACGCTGGCGGGCGAGCAGAAGGGTCCCATCAAGCTGCAAATGAAACTGGAAACTTATCTGAAGGCGGGCACGGAGTGAACCTAGGCATCGAAAATCGGAAGGAACTGATCGCAGCGGCGGTGCTGGGAGTCGTGCTCTTGATCACCGTCATCTACGAGTTCATGCCTTCTTCTTCGACCATAGCTTCGACCGCGCCGGGAACAACTTCAACCGCAAACGGACCCCTGACACTGCCCGCGGGCCGTTCGGCACACCACAATTCCGCCCCGGCAAAGAAGGAACGTCCTGCGCAGAGCCTCGACCCTACGCTCCGGTTGAAGCTGCTGGCAGCCACAGAGGCGATTAAATACGAGGGCTCGGGAAGAAACATTTTCGTCGCGGAGGCGGAGGACGTGGTTATCCCCAAGGCGCAGGGCACGGGAGTGACGGACAAGCCGGGGACCGATAAGAAGGCCGACATCTACACTCCTCCAACGCAAGGGGCGGCAGCGCCCATTCCATTAAAATTCTTCGGCTTCGCGAACCGGCCTGGAGAACCAAGAAAGGTTTTCCTGATTAAGGGCGACGATACCTTCATTGCGGGCGAGGGCGACATCGTTGACCGCCGCTATAAACTGGTGAAGATTTCTCCGACCTCCGTCGAAATGCAGGACGTAGTGGTTAGCGGCCCTTCGCAAAACATTCCGCTGACGCTGGGGAACCCATCGTGAGGCATTTCGGGGCATATCGTGCAGCGAAGAAAGTCCGGCAGGCAAAGCTCGGCGCCCGTCCGCACGAACCTCGTCACGAACAGGGCTACATTCTGCTCACGCTACTCCTTGTGGTCGCGCTGATGGGAATCGTTGCGATGACGGCGGTTATCCCGATCAAGTTTGGGATCCAGCGCGATCAGGAACTAGAAATGATCCACCGTGGCGTGCAATACACGCGCGCCATCCGCGCCTACTACAAAAAATACCAACGCTACCCAACCAAACTGGAGGATCTCGACAACACCAACA
Organism: uncultured Acidobacteriaceae bacterium; assembly: GCA_963702775.1. Taxonomy (GTDB): domain Bacteria; phylum Acidobacteriota; class Terriglobia; order Terriglobales; family Acidobacteriaceae; genus Sulfotelmatobacter. The sequence goes on along the minus strand of CAVPDX010000002.1, from coordinate 1,702,435 downwards.
GTCTGCGCTACCTGCGCAAACATTACAAGGATCCGCTGAATAAGAACCACGATTTCAGGCTGCTCCATTACGGGGAGCCGGGAGTAACGCTGGGCGGAGGGTTCAGCATTCCCGGTGGAACTATTCCCGGCGCAAGTGCGATCGGCTCGCCTACGGGATTGAACGGCCCTACCCAGAGTAGTTCGGCCTTCGGCGGTTCAGGTTTCGGTAATTCCGCTAATTCCGGAGTAAACAGCTCAGGCGTGTTCGCGCAGTCGTCCGGGTTCGGCGCAAACTCCAACTCTCAAACAACCACAAGTCAGGGAAGTTCGGCTTCAGGGTCGAACCCCACTCAGGCTTCTGCCCAGGTGGCTGCGGGCACGGCAGCGGGAGACACAAGTTCCAGCAGCCAGCAGATCGTTGCCAGCGGCCCCATCGTGGGAGTGGCCAGCATCTGCAAGGACAACACGATTCGCGAATTCAATAAGAAGAAGAGATACAACGAGTGGCAGTTTTTGTACGATCCTTCCGTCGACCGCGGCGGCCTGATTACCACGCCCTATCAGCCGTTGAAAACCTTGACGAATCTTGGGCAGACTAATTTACAGCCTGGCAGCAACGGCATTTCACCCAGTGGGCAGTCTTCTTTTGGGCAGTCGTCATTCGGACAGTCGGGCTTTGGAAACAATACGAGTCCGGGCGGAATTACGCCGCCGGTACAACCAGTAACGACTCCACAACAACAGTAGCATCAATACTAGAAGACCCAATTTCTCGCGACCCTTCGCGATAGGTGGGTTTTTATCGAACGCCAACAGAAGACCAAAACAAATTGGCCTCACCCCAAGAGGAGGCCAATTTTTCATACAAACGTCTGCCCGCGTCAGTCACCGTTACAGCGAAGTTAGACGCTGAAAGAAGATCCGCAGCCGCAAGTGCTCTTCACGTTCGGATTTTCGAACTTGAAGCCGGCGCCTTCCAGCGTCTCGACGTAATCCACGATGCAGCCATTCAGATACATCACGGAAGTCGCATCGACGAACACTTTCAACCCCTCCATGTCGAAGGTCTTGTCCATCATTCCGGCGGCGTTTTCAAACTGCATGGAATATGAGAACCCGGAGCAGCCGCCACCGACTACGCCAATGCGCAGGCCGGCGGGCGCGGGATTCTGCTGTCCCATGATTTCTTTGACTTTGGAAACCGCGTTTGGCGTAAGCGAAACCGGCGGAGTCTTCTTGACTTCCGGAACGTTGGTATTCACATCAGGGACAGAGGTTGTGGCCATTCGCATCTCCTTGGCTCTAAAGTAAGTAAAGTATACCAGAGGGGACAAACTGTTGGCATCAGTATTCGGGCAAACTGCCACCAATCCCTCAATTATTTGATGCCTGGCGGGCGGGCACAGATTCTCCCGGCAATATTTGCCAATAGGTCTATAATGTTTGCGTTAGGCCCTCCCTCAAGGTTAAGGATCGTAGGTTCAGCCTGCATCCTGAGATTCCGGGGGAGTCGCCAACAGGCTTGCAAACTGTCGAGGTGGCCTATGACTTGGACATGGACTCCTTTAATGATAGGGCTTGCGATTGCTTGGGGTGTTTTCACTGTCGGCCTGATCATCCTTCTCATCTACCGCAGCACTCTCACAATGCATGAGGATGAGGCGCTGTACCTCGACGATGCGAGCGCGCACATGCGACAAGAGCAGACCGAACTGCTGACGAGGGTCAATCGGCTCACGATTCCGGTCTGGGTGTTCGGCGCCGGGTCGGGAGTGCTGCTGCTCCTGCTCGCCGGCATGTTCATCTACCAGGGATTGAACGCCGTACAGTAAGCGGCTCGCGGGGCGCGCCATGGTCGCTCGGCGTTGTCGAAGCGTTATCGCCTTACGGCCTCCGCCCGCGTGCAGGGCCTATATTTCAACCTGGAAACGCATATTCGCCAGACAGTTCCCAAAAAAGCCGCCCCCTGCCGGCGCGGGCAGAAGTTGTGCGCAGTAGTCGAAGAAAACACCAATCACCGCATCGCGGCCGGTGGTGGAACGATCTCTGCCAGTCCTGGGTTATTCCGCAGTTGGCTGAATTCTTCGTCTTTGTAGACACTCACTAGATTGCGATAGCCGGCGTCCTTCGCTTTCCTCAGGCATGACAGGGCCGCCGGCACGTCGCCTCGTTTGGCCTCAGTCCTGGCGAGCAGATAGTAAAATTTTGCCCGCTCCTCAGGGCTTGAGACCTGGGCTGCGAGGCCAGCTCTGGCGTTCTGCTCCAGCGCCTCTGGATCCAGCTTCAATGCGATCGAGTATTCCTTGACCGCCGGATCCAGTTTGCCCTCACTGAACCAAGCTGCTCCTAAGTTGATATGGAAAGGAACGCGGGTCGCATCGAGCGCCGCTGCCTTGCTGAAATACTTGGCCGCCCGGCTGAAGCTGTTCTCGACGAAGAAGACCGCTCCAAGGTTGTTCAATGCGTCGGCGTACTTCTTATCCGTCTTAACCGCCTTTGCAAAGTCGACGCGGGCGCTCTGCACATCGCCGCTGGTCAACTCAGCCATCCCCAGTTTGTTGTATAGCACCGCATTCTTTTTGTCCTTATGTAGCGCCTCGCTAAAATACTGGATGGCCCCCTGGTCGTCCTTCTGCGCCCGGCAGGCGTCGCCGGCTTTCTCCAATTCGGCGGCGCTCATCGATTTCGTACCCTCGATAGTGCGGTCGGCTTCAATAGCGCCAAGGCCGCACTGGGAAATTCCGGCAACTACAGCTACCACTATTGTTCCGCGCATCAATCCCCGCATATTGACCCCCTCGAATCGGATTTCACAGTTCCTTCCTTCGATCCCGAGGAAAGAAGGAGCGTCCGGTCGCTTGTCGCGATCGGCAACAGGCTCAGGCGAGCCATCGAGCCGAACTTGAAGAAATCTTCTCTTGTAGGTTGGATTCTCTTCGCGGTTGCGGGGTTGGCCCCGCGATGCCCGCAAGCGGCCGTAATGGTGCGGAGCAAACAGCTCGCCGGAATGTTCATTTACCAGGGACTGAACGCGGTACAGTAGTGCCGGTTTGCTGGAGCGCGGCTTCCGCCATCTCGGCGCGATCAAGCCTGCAATCTGCCTTGTCGTCTCCCTCTGCAGGCAGGGAAAGCCTTGTGTCCAGTTCAGAGGCGCAGATCTTACAATTCGCCCGAGCGCTCCAACCACTTTGTATAATCGAAGTATGCGAAAGTGGCGGAATTGGCAGACGCACCAGACTTAGGATCTGGCGGGTAAAACCGTGGGGGTTCGAGTCCCCCCTTTCGCACCAGCTTTTCCGTCACTTGGGGGCATCCCACGGTCTGTTCCCGACTACCGGACAATCCGTTCGGGTCGCGGTCGCCTACGAGCAACATTCCCACCATGCGTGAACTTGCTGCTCGATTAGCTGGGACGTGGAACAAAAGTTGTAAAGATCATGGCATCTGAAGAGGTAATAAGCATTCTTGGCATCGTGGCCAATTCCGTGTTGTTTGTACTGGCAGCATGCCTGTTCGGACTGATGGGTCACCATGCTCGGGGGCTCGCAAAAGAAGCAGCGCAAAGTAATAAAGAGTTAGTCGTGCGGGATTTGCAACTCGAAAGACTAACGTCTGCCCTTTCCGGTCCGGTGCATTCCCATATCAACACCATCAATACGACTCTTGGGTTGCTGCTGGAGAAATACGGGGGATTTCTCCCACGACATGGGCAGCAATATGCCGAACAAATCGAAGAAGCTGCAGCAAGAGTGGAGCGATTGCGACAAGATTTGGTTTCCGGCAGTTCCGAAAGTGAGGAGCAGGCAGCTTAACAATAGAGGCGGCTAGCCGCTGCTAGAGCACCCCGCCAGTCTTTATTGCCAGAACATTCAGCGCCATCTCCAGTTTCGTAATGGCAGCGCCGATTTCTGGATGCACTCCGATCTTCTCTTGCAGCGCCTTTAGAATCTGGTGAGCACTCCTAATATGCGCTTCGACCTCGGGTGGATTTGATTTGGGATTGCGTTCGCTCGGTGATTCCATGGACGCTGGCTCCCTTGTGTCGCTCAGTTCTCTATGGTATCTCTCCTTTTATTCTACGCATTCGACACCATCGAGAGTGGGTTTGGGATGACATAGATAAGATGGAAGGCCGGGAAGCGCTTGACGCTGCCGACATTGTTATTGCTAATTCAGGTCTGGCATCGTCGAGCGTGGGCCTGCAACACTGACGGGCAATGAGACGTTAGGCGGCAACAGCCTGTACCTTCTTGTGTGCCATCACTTCTTGAATTGTGGAAAGCAAAAGCTCGGGACCATCACGCTTTTCCACACATGCAGCAACGAACCACCTTAGCCACTCCGGCACCGCCACCAAGAAGCCGGTACAAAGCACGACCATCAGGTCCGGTTGATGTTTCAAAAGCATTTCTGCTACTTGGCTGCCATTCATTCCCCGCATCTGGAAAGCGAGCACAACTACGTCAATAGGCCTTTTGGAAGCGAGTGTAATCCCGGTTGGGCCGTCAGAGGCTATAACAACCGTGTATCCGTTCGCCTCTAGAATGTTCTTTTCAAATTCGAGAAAGTTCACATCATCGTCTATGCAAAGAATGGTGGGCATGACGACACCTCCTATTTTGTCCCCCTACTGAAAATTAGCTCACAAAGGGCCAATATTTCAGTGACTCTGCTCACCGCTGCGCGTAGCACTCGATAAGTGTTGTTATTAGGCCTTAGCGCGTCTTGACTGCCGGTCCGTGAGTGTTAAGGCGATTTGTTTGCGACAGTTATGCCGCCGACTGTCGGACTGTCGATGAGCATCAGCGGAGGTCTTTAGGCGCTGGTGTCGCCATTGCGAACCCTCGCCATCCCGCTCATTCCCACGACCCGTGAAGACGGTCTGCCATGCGAAGCGCGATCATCAGCTTCAAGAAGTTAAGCACGACGCGCTCAAGTGTCCGTAGCCAGTTCATTGCGTCTCACAAACCCCGGCCTTGCGTTTCTGATGAAGGTGGTTAGGAAACATCAGGCTACGGCACTCAGGGAACTCCTGTCTGTGCGTCCTGTCACGTCGTCGGTGGTCGCATACGACGTCACTTACGAAACCAGACCACACGCTTTGCGATTTTGCGACAGCTAACTCCCGCGCCGTTGCCGGGCTGGCTCGTGCCGGTGGATGAAAAGGCACCGGAAGGCTGCGCTGGTGCAATCGGCCTTTGCGAGCACGGGCCACAACGTTTGGGTTAAGCCGAGAGGCCTAGTGTGCACCAGCCGGAGTCACGGACTCCTCCTTCGTAAACTCGAACGTGCAGGGGCGACCTATGATGCCGAGCCCTTCGTCTCTCGTGCCTGTGCCCTCGGTCTCTTTGAGTTGGGCCTTGATGTTGTAGCTATAATCCTCGCCCTGATGGGCGAAAGCTCCACGAGCATATTTTCTGGAGGAGACTATCCCATTGGCAGCGAGCTTGGCGCTCCCGTTTTCCTTGATCTTGCCTTCGATCAGCAGGTAGCCGGGTTCCCCCGCTGTGCCGCGCTCTCCCCGAAAGTTGTTGTTCTGTATGAGACTTGAAAACTGCAGGGTGTAGCCCTCGGTGTTTCCTTTTGCGGGGCAGGTAAGCTTGGTGAGCCACTTGCCGTCGAAACGCTCCGCTGCAGCCGATTGAGTCACGGCATGGTTCGCGCCCAGCAGGATTAGTGCCGCCAAAACAAAAATAGATTTGTGCATACAACCTCCGTAGAAAACCGCCGCCTGTCGCTCAAGCTTCCAGCGTTCGATGCAGACGGTCGGTTTCGAACTCTGCGGTAAGGAGGAGAACTATTGCCGGGCGGTCCCCGCGCTCGTGCCCGCTAGTATGCAGAGGTAGAGTGCTTAAGCTTCGAGAAATACCCGGCCTGATCTTCTTGTACTACCGCCTGGGCGTTTTATCTGTGATCGGACGCACGTAAAAGATCGTCGCCATCGGTGTGAACGATGGGAATCTGGGGCTGAAGCCGAGTACGCGAAGTCGCAATAACGCCTGCTTTTCCCAAACTGGGCGATGTACCTGAGACTGTCACGGCGCTACCTTGAGCATGGCGAGTTCGTCCCTTACGAAGTCAGGGTTTTTCTTTTATGGGCTCCGCTGGGAAGGAACACGATTCTACTTCTGCCCGGATGACAGCAGCTCCAAGATTGCCCAGGAACTCTTAGTCCTGCATAACGGGTGACACCGCCAGCACTCCGGCAGCGAGTTCCAGGTCGTGCAGATCTTCACGGCTGAAATCCTGGGTAAAGCGCGGGTCAAGGCCTTTGCGTGAGATTTGAATGACGCCCAGCACGGTGGAATCCCGGTCCAGTATCGGAACCGACATCAGCTTCTGGATGGGCGCTGGCGCCGATGGTTCTTGGGTCTCGGCACCGACCGGCCTGATCGTCTCGAAAATGCTGGCGTGTTTTACGCGGGCAAAATTGTTGAAGATCTCGGCTTTCTTGCTCAATGCGGTGTGAGCCGCCACCGCCTTGCTGGAAATCGGAATCGCTCCTGTGGTTCGCAGATGATCGGGAAGAATGAACTTGAGCAGGCCGCCATCCAACCGCAGCAGCGCGACTTCGGCGTGCTGGACGCGAAACACTTTCGCCAACACCATGCTGACGTCCAGGTGCGTGATGCCTTCCTCCAGCACAGACCCCAATGGGGCGAGGTTCTCGGGGAGAACGATTTCTTCAATAGCCGCGTCTTCAGGCTTATGGGTCATAGGTGACTCGCAAAATTCAATTTAGCAACCGCACAAAGTACGGCACTTCAAATACCGATCAGCACTGATAATGACATCCTACAACCCCTTTGGTTTCAGCAAAGTAGCTTACGTCCATGACCTTTCGCGGCATCGCGGAAAAGGTCACTTCGGCCAAATCCTGGAACCGGACTGACAGTTTTTGTCGTCTGCGAGGCAGATCGATGATTTCCATGTCTTCCCTTCGCGCTCCTAAGTCATTACACTGCTTTTCTATGACCGTTCCCGTGCAACCAAACGTCAAGCTGACCAATGCTCCAGACTACCGCGAAGCCTATGCCAATAGCGTGCAGATGCGAGTGAATGTCTGGGACTTCTTTATGGTTTTCGGCACCCTGCAGCAGCAGACCGAAAGTCACGTCGAGATTCGCAATTTTCAGGGCATCTACCTTAGCCCGCAACAGGCCAAAGCGCTGCTCGGGCTGCTGCAGCAGAACGTCTCAGGCTACGAGAGTGCGTTCGGCGAAATCAAGCTGGACCCGCGCCTTACTCCGACTGGGCCGGTGCACTGAACTGGCGGCGAAACCAGTGCGCCAACGATTGTTCGGCCAGCAGCCATCAGTGGTCAGGCGACTACCCAGCCCTCGTATTCGCCGTCCTCTTCGTATTCATTTTTCTGCTGCACCTGCCCTCTGTTGCAGTTGCCTTATTTTTGGGACGAGGCGGGTTATTACGTTCCGGCGGCACGCGATCTTCTGCTCACTGGCAGCCTGATTCCTCACTCCACGGTTTCGAACGCGCACCCGCCTCTGGTGATGGCTTGGCTGGCCCTGTGGTGGAAGCTGGTGGGCTACGCTCCAGTGGTGACGCGGACGGCTATGCTGGTCCTCGCCGCCTTCTCGCTTCTGGGCGTGTTTCGTCTGGCTGAACGTGTTGCCAACACCAACGTTGCAGTTGCATCGAGTCTGTGCACGGCCTTGTATCCCGTCTTCTTTGCACAAAGCTCTCTCGCGCACGTGGACCTGGCCGCCGCAGGACTTACCTTCTGGGCTCTTTCGGCTTACGTGGAAGGTCGAGTGGTCGCAACCGTTCTTTGGTTCACCCTCGCAGCTTTGGCGAAGGAAACCGCGATTCTGGCCCCTGTGGCGCTTGCTGGCTGGGAGATCGCTTTGGTCGGACGCAAGAGAGCAGAGTTTATCGGCACGACTGGAAGTCGCGCCCTTCCCGATCCTTCGCGAAGGACCCCGCGCATCGCCGCGCTGCTAGTCCCGGCATTGCCACTCGCGCTTTGGTATGTCTATCACTATGCGCGCACCGGATACGTCTTCGGCAACCCGGAGTTCTTTCGCTACAACGTGGCAGCGACGCTGAATCCCGCACGGTTTCTTCTGGCCCTGATCATGCGCCTGTGGCAAGTTGTCGGCTATCTCCACCTGTGGGTTTTGACTTTGCCGACACTGCTGGCCATGTGTCTGCTGCCGCCGCTGCGTGAGGCAGGTTCCGAGCGCCCGCGAATTAGCTTTTCGGTGCAGATGATCTTCTACGTGATCGTGATTACATATATGGTGGCGATGGCGTTGATTGGCGGCGCCGTGCTGGCTCGCTATATGCTCACTGCCGCTCCTCTTGTGATCATTCTTGGCGTCTCGACGCTCTGGCGCAGGCTGAGTTACTGGCGCGCCGCAGTAGCGTTTGTCGCGCTGGCCTTCGTTGCCGGGTGGTTCTGGAATCCTCACTATGGATTCTCGCCGGAGGACAATCTCGCCTATCGCGATTATGTCGTGCTGCATCAGGATGGCGAGCGTTTCCTGGAAGCTCGTTATCCGATGGCGGGAGTACTGACGGCATGGCCGGCGTCCGACGAAATAACCCGGCCCTGGCTCGGCTACATCAGGCGGCCGATGAGGGTGGTGCGCATCGAGAACTTCACGCTGGATCAAATGCTCTCCGCAGCCGATTTCCGCGCGAACGTTTCTTCGAACTATGAAGTCGCCCTGATCTTTTCGACAAAATACGAGCCCGGGACTGCGCCGTGGGATCGCTGGCGTATCTGGACGGAATTAAAAGCACGGTACTTTGGCTTCCATCGCGATTTGGCGCCCGAAGCTGCCGCGCGGATTCTCGGTGGCCATATTGTGTTTTCAGAACGGCGGCCGGGACAGTGGATTGCCATAATTGAGCTGGAGAAAAACGAAATGCAGAATGCAGAAGGGAGAAGGCAGTTCTCAGTTCTCAGTGCTCAGTGCTCAGTTCTCAGTTCTCAGTTCTCAGTTCTCAGAAAGGCAAAACCCGATAAGGGCGAGGTCATCAACATTCCTGACAAGATAAAGTTCTGAAGGTGGGTCGGGGTCACTTTTACGGAGAACGGAGAACTGAGAACTGAGAACTATTTCCCCGCATTAGATGGCACGAGTGCGTCTTGATCACTACCCACACGTCTCGGCCTGCTGCTAGGTGCAATGCGTCGTGCGCTGCAATGGTCAGATAGACTTCCATCTCCACGCCGCAATCCACGCGCACGGAAATGATCATGTCGCGCTTTTCCACGGAAATAATGTGGCCGGCAATCAGGTTACGGGCGCTGAGTCCTTCGGGTTTAACGGTTGCTAAAAGGATGTCGCCGGCGCGAATAGCCACGCGCACGCAGGAGCCCAGTGCGGCGCGGATCAAAGGCGTTTCCAGCAGAACACCGTTTCCCGACTCATGTTCCATTAGATGGCAAAGCATGGTCCCGCGGTCATCGTGGATCGATTCCACCTTCGCGTCGAAGATATTTTCGAACCCGGCCAACTGCGCCACGGTTTCCTGGAGCGGCGCGCTCAGCACTTCATGCGGTGCGCCCTGCGCGATGATGCGGCCCTGCTCCATTACCAACACGCGTTCGCCGAGCGCCATCACTTCTTCGCGGCTGTGCGTGACATACAGAATCGGAATGCCGTGCGCCTGGTTCCAGCGCCGCAGGTCGTCGAGGATCTTCGCCTTGGTCGCGGCGTCCAGAGCCGCAAGCGGTTCGTCGAGCAGGAGCACGCACGGGTCGGTCACCAGCGCTCGCGCCAGCGCCACGCGCTGGCGTTCTCCGCCGGAGATTTCTGCTGGGCGTTGCCTGCCTAGGTGGTCGATGCGGAACTCCTGCAACATCGCCGCGGCCCGCCGTTTGCGCTCCGGGCGCGCCAGATGCGCGAGTCCATACTCTGTATTTTGCTCGACCGTAAGATGCGGAAACAGTGCAAGATCCTGCAAAACATATCCCACGCCGCGCTGTGCCACGGGAACATGGGTGCGAGCGTTCGCGTCAAATAAGGCCCGTTCACCCACGGCAATTCGTCCTGCGTCCGGACTCGCCAGCCCCGCCACGCAGTCGAGCAGCGTAGTTTTTCCCGATCCTGACGCGCCGAACAAGATAGTGAATCCGGGCGCGGCGCTGAACTCTACATCGAGTGAGAACTCGCGATCCGCGGCAGGGAAGTTCTTGCGAATGTGCGCGCTCAGTGTTGGGTTTGCCGGTTTAGCGTCCGCAGGGGTGGGCATCGAGTGTGATATTGCGTGAAGGTCAGGATGCGCCTTTGCGAAGAACGTCTTAATGCTTCGCCGGATCGATCATCCATGTTCTCTGATGTGGCTTCCTCCGGTTCAGTCCGTAGACCACCGTCAGCACGGCGAAGCAGAAGACCAATAGCAGCAGCGCCATGCCGTTGGCTGCGGCGTAGTTCGAATCCTGCACCTGATCGTAAATGCCGATCGAAACCGTGCGCGTCACACCGGGAATGTTGCCTCCGACCATCAGCACTACTCCAAATTCGCCCATGGTGTGCGCAAAAGCCAGGACCATGCCTGTGACCAGTCCCGGTATGGAAAGCGGCACCACCACGCGGAAGAAAGTGCGCAGCGGGGAGGCTCCCAAGGTAGCGGAAGCGGCCAGCAACTTGCGATCAACCGACGAGAAAGAAGCCGCAAAGGGCTGCACCGCGAACGGCAAGCTGTAGAGGATGGAGCCGATCACCAGTCCAGCGAAAGTGAACGCCAGCGTGTGCCCGGTCAACGATTGCCACCAGCGCCCGAGCGGGCTCTGGGAGCCGAGCGCGACCAGCACGTAAAATCCGAGCACGGTCGGGGGCAGTACAATCGGCAGCGCGACCAGCGCTTCCACAAAAAACTTCAAGCGCCAGCGCGAAAACGCGATCCACCAGGCCAGCGGCAGGCCGACCACAAAAAGAATGACCGACACAACTAGCGCCAGTTCTATTGTCAGCCGGAATGCTTGCCAATCGATCAACATAGAGTTGTATTGCAAGCCGTTCACTTCAGTTTGAATTTCTGGTCTGGCGCGCTGAATCCGTAGCGCTTCAACAGGTCGGCTGCTTCCTGGGTTTTCACAAAACCCAGAAATGCCGTCGCGTCCTTCTGGTGGACTGAGCGTGAGATCAGTACCACGCCCTGATCCAGCGGGGGATATGACTCGGGCGGGACGATCCAGTATTTTCCCTTGCCCTGCATCGCGGGGGCCATGACATGAGCGAGGGCCACGAACCCGGCCTGCGCATTGCCGGACTCCACGAACTGCGCCGCCTGCGAAATATTTTCTCCCAGGACCAGCCGATCGCTGACTTTCTCGTACAAGCCATAATGGTGCAGCGCGGCGGCGGCGGCACGCCCGTAAGGAGCATGCTTCGGATTCGCTATAGCAATCTTCTTTACCGAAGGATCGAGCAATACATCCATGCCTTTGTGCTCGACATCGAGCGGCGAATCCTTAGCAACCCACAATACCAACTGTCCGACTGCATACCGATACAGCGTTGAACCATCGGCTTCGCCTGCCGCAATCAACTGTCGGGGATAACCCATGTCTGCCGAGAAGAAAACGTCGAACGGGGCCCCATTCTGAATCTGCTGAGTCAATGCACCAGAGGCTCCAAAAGAAAGCTTCACTAGCACGCCACTTCGTTTTTGATAGGTGGCGGCGAGTTCCTGCAACGCCGCACTGAGATCGGCGGCGGCGACGACGTTGATCTCGCGTTCGGCTACGACGCTGATCTCGTCGGCTGCGTCAACCCGCGGGATAGAAACTCCCGCCATCAGCACCAGCAAGGCAATCAGCCCTCGAGTTATAGAATGCCGCACCAGCATTTGGTAGAACCCTTTACAGATTGTACAGGTACGCCGCACCTCAGCTGTTTTCCCGGAATGGTCCCGGCAAGCGTTATACGTGCCTTTTTTCTTTGACCGCTGCCTTTGACTCTCCCATACTTGCCACATCGATGTGTCTATGATCATTACCAGGTTCTGCCGCGCAGTTTGCTTTTCCCTGCTCGTGCTCTTGCCACTTTCCCTCGCATCAGTCGCGCACGCTCAGGGCGCTAAGAAAACTGCGCCCGAAACGCCTATCGCTGATGGGGACTCCGATCACGTGCAAGAGCGCGCGGCTTGGTTCCTGCGCGGCCGTGTGGTTCCTGGGAAATCTTCCGCAGAACTGCGCCATCGAGCCTATCAGGCTAAGATGCAGGCACGCGCAGTTCGGCTGGCGCGCGCACTCGCCGCACACACCGATGCGCAGCCGTTGTCTCCATCCGCTGAATGGACGCCGCTGGGCCCGGTGCCGCTGGCCTCCGACGCCACCGGCGACGGATTTCAGAATTACAACCAGGTTTCGGGCCGCGCAACTGCGGTGGCGATTGATCCCGCGGATCCCACCGGCAACACGGTTTACATCGGCGGAGCGCAGGGGGGAGTTTGGAAATCTACTAACGCGGCTACCGGCACTGCCAGCAATGTCACGTGGACTCCGGTGACCGACGATCAAGCAACTCTTTCGATAGGCTCGATTGCGATTCAGCCGGGAAACTCCGATCCTAACAAGAGCGTGGTTCTTGTGGGAACGGGCGAGGCTGACAATTCAGGGGACTCTTACTTCGGCCTCGGCATCCTGCGTTCCGCTGATGGCGGCAGCACCTGGACATTGAGCGCCTCCGCGAACAGCGGCATCTATTCTTTCAGCGGCCTGGGCGCGACCCGCATGGCTTTCAGCACCACCGCAGACCAACACTATAGTCGCCGCCATGGCAGCAACATCGGAAGGCGAAATCGCTGACGCGTTGACCAGCAACACTTACCGCGGCCTCTACACTTCCACCGACGGCGGGCAGACCTGGACTTTCGATGCGCTCTTTGCCGGAGCGGGCGAAGCGACCTCGGCAACCTCGGTGGCATACAACGCTGCGGCGGGATTGTTCTTTGCGGCGTTCGCTACCACGGCTTCTACTCTTCCCCGGACGGTTTGAACTGGACGCGCCTCGCTAATCAGCCGGGCGCAGCGGGACTGCTGAGCACAACAACTGCCCTCAGAACTACAGCACAAGTTGTGCCATTTATCGCGGCGGAAATCACCGTCGTCCCCGGACGCAATGAAATGTACGTCTGGTTTGTTTCAATCGACTCCTCCACCGGCGATCCTGATCAAGGCATTTGGCAGAGCACGAACGGCGGCGCGTCGTGGACGCAGATTAGCGACAGCGGCATCTACTGCGCGAAGGAAGGCGGCTGCGGGGTGGACCAGGGATTCTACAACATGGAACTGCTAGCCGTCCCCAATGGCGCTTCTGCCACGGACCTGTACGCCGGCGCCATCAATCTCTACAAGTGTTGGATCAACTCCGGCAACCAAACCTGTTCCAGCACGCCTTTTATCAATCTCACGCATGTCTACGGATGCAGTCCGCTCGGGGCGCTCGCGCACGTGCATCCTGACCAGCATGCGCTGGCGTACATGATCCCGTCTTCGGGAACGGACGCCGGAGCAGACCTCATGTATTTCGCCAATGATGGCGGCATCTATCGCGCCTTGAACGGATTCACTGGGCTCACCACTGGCTCCTGCTCCGGAACAAATCAATTCGACGACCTCAATCAGAATCTTGGTTCCATGACGCAGTTCGTCAGCTTCTCCCAGCATCCCACCGATCCAACACGCTTCTGGGGGGCACGCAAGATAATGGTTCTCCGGCCACGGCTACGGCCACGACGAGTTCGAGTTGGGGAATGTTCTGGGCGGCGATGGCGGCTACAACGCCATCGATCCCAACACCGACAACTGGTTTACTTCGAACCCGGATACCGGCAGGGCTCGCTGAATATTCAGAATGTTCATCCGGCATCGGCTGCAATGACAACCTCTTCAACTTGGTCATCAGCAGTGGCGACGTCGGGGGCGATGACGGATCATTTTACTTTCCTTACATTCTCGATCCGCAATCGACGACCACCTTGCTTGTGGGAACCTGCCGGGTGTGGAGTGGGCCGCGATTGGGCAGCCCATTCACCATGTTGAGCCTCAATTTCGATACGCTCGGTACCGGGACCTGCACTGGAGGCGAGGTCAATACGGTTCGCGCCCTGGCCGCCGGGGGGCCCACGAACTCGAACCGGTTCGCAAGTAATCTATGCCACCACTGACGGCCTTGGACCGAACTATCTATCCACGCAGCCAGTCTGGCGGCAATGTCTGGGTCACGACGAATGCCACCGCAGTTTCCGGCGTGAGTTCCACTTTCAAGAACGTCACGCTGAACGGACCGGGCGGGAGCAGCATCAATCCCAATGAGTTTCCCGATCTCCAGCGTTGCCATCGATACCTCTGACGCCACCGGCAACACCGCCTACGTCACAGTGATGGGTTTCACCGGCGGGCCCGGACACGTGTGGCAGACGACGAATGCGGGCACCAATTGGAGCGATTTTACCGGCACCGGCGCAAACGCTCTTCCTGATTCTCCCGTCAATGCTGTGATCGTTGATTCCAGCTGCGCACATTGTTTATGTGGGCACGGACGTGGGCGTCTTCCAAAGTCCTACATCCTCTCCTGCATGGACGGAGGTTGGACCGGCTTCGGAGCAGCCAGCAAGCCGGATTCCTGCCTAATGTAGCCGTTACAGCGCTTGCGCTCTTCAACTCCGGCGGGACAGAAGCTGCTGCGCGCTTCCACCTACGGCCGCGGGATCTGGCAATTCGCTGTGGCTATAACACCGGATTTCCAAATCACGATTCCGACCGCAACCCTCACCGCCTTTGCCGGGACTATACCTACTTTCAACGGAACCTTAACGGCTATGAACGGATATAACAATTCGGTTGCGTTCGTGTGCACGCTGGGCTCTACAAATCCTCCCAGCCCATGCACTCCGAACCCCGCCAGTCTCGCGCCCACCCAAAATGGCGCCCCGTTCTCGCTCACCACGGGCAGCGCCATCGGCGACTACGGCTTCAACCTGCAAGGCACCGGCTCCGATCCTAATAACACGGTGCACGCGACAGCACTCACCTTGCATGTGGTGAACTTCGGCTTGACTACCCCTTCCCCGACGACTGTGATCGTGCCTCCGGGCGGGGCTTCTCCACTAGTGAATTTTCAAGTCACAGCTCAGGGTTCGTTCCAACAGAGTGTCACTCTCTCCTGCGGTTTCAGCCCTGGCATCTCGGGAGCGACCTGCACTTTCACTCCCGGCACAGTCGTAAACCCAACCTCCATCTCGCCGGTAAATATGACCGCGACCATGACCGTTCCCATTGGAACCGCTGCCGGCAATTACACGGTCACGCTACAGGCCACGACACCCGGGGCGCCTGCCCCGTTAACCACTTCATTCACGCTGGCCGTCACAGTAAGCCAGGACTTTACCGTGAACTCTTCGACTCCGAGCCAGACTGTGGCCGCCGGAGAAACGTCTGGCCCCTACAATCTGACGATCACTCCCACGGGAACTGCGGGATCTTCATTCTCAGGAGTGGTGACCCTTTCCTGCAGCGGAATTCCTTCCGGGGCACGGTGCAATTTCAGTCCGAACCCGGTCATCCCGGGAAGCGATTCCGTGAACATTGTGCTGACCATCGCCACTAACGACACAAGCGCCGGAGGCACCTACACCGTTCAGGTTACAGGGACTTCAGGCTTACTCGTGCACTCGGTCTCCACCTCCCTGGCAGTGGAAAACTTTCAACTCGGAATAAGCCAACCGTTCCCTGCCGGTGCGGACGCGGGATCTCAACAAACCGCCAAAGTGTCTTTGACCCCGAACTACAGCGGCTCGTTCAACACCAGCTGCGATGCCAGTGCATTTTCGGGTCAATGCTCGGTCGCGCCCGCGAATCCCGTACCGATTGCCGCGGGAACCGCTACCCCACTGACCGTGATCGTCAACATTCCAAACACGGCGGCACCGCAGCCCACCAACCTCTACAATGTCAATCTGACAGTGGCTGATTCATCGGGGCAGCCCACGCAGGCCTTGGCGCTGCCGCTTACGGTATTGCAGGACTTCAGCGTCGGCGGGCTAACGCCATCAACCACCCAGACGATCACCGCCGGACAATCGGCGAGCTACAGCTTCAGCGTGCTCCCCGTGGGCTCGTCGTTCGCCAATGCCGTTACTCTGTCGTGTTCCGGCGCTCCCACGATCTCGTTGTGCACATTTACTCCGAGCCCTGTAACTCCCGGCAACAGCTCGGCTGCAGTTGTGCTGAAAATTACCACCACTGCCAATTCCGCCAGCCTCTCTGCACCGGGGCCAAACCATGCTGTCTTCGCTTATGCCTTATGGCTGGCTTTGCCCATGCTTGCGCTGTCAGGCACCGGCGGCCGGAAAAAGTATGCCAAACTCACCCTGCCTGGCTCACTCCTCGGGCTGTTTCTGCTTGCGCTTCTGCTTGCCTCTTGTGGCGGAGGGGGAAGTAATGGAGGCGGTGGGGGTGGGCAGCAGCAGCATGGCACGCAACCGGGCACCTATACCATCACTGCGACTGGCACGTCGGGCACTCTGAGTCACACAGCGCCTTCCACTGTAACCCTGGTCGTGAACTAGATCTCATAATGCGTTTCAGGAAGAGCATCTCTTCATCTGTGCCGTGCAAGGCCAATAATGATGCAGGGCTTCAGTCCCTGAGGAGCGTGTATTTGATTGTCGCTCCGGTGCGATGGCACGCTGGCGGATGATTTTCAGTTTGTCTCTTCAGGTAGGATGCTAAGAGTCCTCAACGTTTCCTCCGCGGCAGCGACGGGATTCCCGTCGTGATCGCAGCGCCATCGTAAGCATAGCGAAGTAAGCCCAGGGGTTGCAGTGGCGATGAGCGCTGCTTTAGCGGCCCCGGCGCGCCAGCTCTTTGACGGGTTCCATAGCCCTTTTCACTGCCATCGGCGTCTTGGCCGAGGCTTTTGCCAGTGTGTTCTCGTAGACTTTGAAGCATTCCTCGCATTGGTTCTCGGGCAAATTCCCTTGCAAGTCTTTACGGAGACGGAAGACGTAAAGCACAACTTCCACGCGGCTGGAGACCCCCAGTTTGTCGAATATGCGGAATAGATAATTCTTGACGGTGTGTTCGGTCAATTTCAACCGGCTCGCGATCTCGCGGTTGGACAATCCCTCGGCTACGCATCGAACAACATCCTGTTCACGTTTGGAAAGAAGCGCTTCGCCGCGAGAGTCCACCAGCTTCATCGGTTCCGAATCGCGAAAAGCCTCGAGCAGGTAACGTAGCTCCGCGCTGCTCGCCCACACCTGGCCCTGGTGTACGGTGCTGATGCACTTGGCCAGCGTTTTCGAGGATTCGGTGCGCGAAAAAATTCCTTGTGCGCCACAGCGAAAGGCTTCGACCACAGCGGAGCGGTTGGATGTATCCATCAAAAGTACAACCCGGGTCTGCGGATAAGAGGTACTGACTCGGCGGGTCAGCTCAAAACCTAGAGTCGCGGATTCCTCTAAACTTGCACTTACAAGTACTATGTGGGGCTTCTTCTGCGCGACAGCCTCAAGGATTGACGAGCCTTTGGGCTCTATCCCTGTGACTTCGAATTGCCGGTCCTGCGCCAGCGCTTCGGCGAGCAGCTGGCTGCTCATCCGAGTACTATCAGCGGCGAGGACCCGGATTTTTTCCAAGTTCCCCAGCGCCGGAATCACATGTTGAGCCATTTCTTTCCTCTCCTATGACGGCAGTTTGACCGAAATATCACTCGCGACTACGGCATCCTGGGAGCGTTTGTCTGGACAAAAGCCAGTCCAATAATCGGCGACGAAGTGTTAAGGGGGGATTCCATAAAATTCAAGACGGTGCAGCCCACAAAGGGCCACCCCTCGGAGTACATCGTTACTAAGACTTTAGTCTCATGAAAGCCGGCGGTAAATAGCACGTGAGTGCTACAAAATAAGAGGGTCGCGGGTAACCAGAATCGCCGCAAGCCCCTTTTTCCACAGTTACTTGGCAGCGTTCCCGCCAACGCGGTTAGGACAAAAACCAACGCACCCAGTAGACTTGCAACATCCCGCGTTCCAAAGGCTGCCGCGGTCGCGGGGCACTAATCTGTGGAAAAAGAGGAGCAAGCAATTGGTCGTTCTTGTCATTGGAGGCGCGGGATACATCGGAAGTCATGCGGCTCGCACACTGCGACGGCGCGGGCACGAAGTTGTAATCTACGACAATCTTTCGACTGGCCATGCGTTCCTGGCCGATGGATTCGAACTGATGCGCGCTGACGTTGCCGACGCGCCGACGCTCTCCGCGGCCTTGCGCCGTGTGGATTCCGTCATGCACTTTGCCGCGCACGCTTATGTGGGGGAATCGGTCGAGAACCCGCGAAAATACTTTCGCAACAACGTGGAAGGCGGCCTCTCCTGCTTAATGCTTGCCTGGATTGCGGCGTGCGTCGGATCATTTTTTCCTCCACCTGCGCCGTGTATGGAGTTCCGGCCGAGATACCAATTTCGGAGGACACTCCGCGGCAGCCGGTAAATCCTTACGGCGTCTCGAAGCTCTTCTTCGAGCAGGCGCTCAATGCCTATGACCGGGCTTACGGCCTGCGCTTCACCGCGCTGCGCTACTTCAACGCCGCCGGCGCCGATGAGAGTGGAGAGATCGGTGAAGTGCATGACCCGGAGAGCCACTTGATTCCGTCGGCTATGCAGGCCGCGACGGGAGAGCGTCCGGAACTAGCCGTATTTGGTACGGATTACCCCACGCCAGACGGTACCTGCGTGCGCGACTACATTCATGTGAATGATCTAGCGGATGCGCACGTCTCAGCCCTCGAGCGTTTGGCGAGTGGCGGAGAATCCCTCGCAGTGAATCTCGGCACGGGCACAGGCTACTCAGTGAAGGAAATACTGAAAAAGATCGAGCAGATCACGGGACGCAAAGTTCCGGCGCGTATCGCTCCCCGCCGGCCAGGAGATCCACCCACGCTGGTGGCAGATCCAGCTTTGGCGGAGAAGGTCTTGCACTGGAAAGCGACGCGCTCGCTGGATGACATCGTGATGACAGCGTGGAAGTGGATGCAACGAAGCAAGTAGCGCCGCCGTCTCCGGCGCAATCTTAATACCTGAAAGACTGAATCTCGGTCACCCCGGCGTCGGGACCATCCACATAGCCGGCGCGGAGTTTTGGGTGCAGCGCGATGTGCGTTGGAACCACGTTGAAGGCATTTGAGAAACTGAACCCGTTAAGCGTCTCCTCAAGTTCGCCGCTGGTGTTGTAAACGTAGATTGTGCTGCCGCTTGGAGTCGAACTTGAAACCGGCTGGGCGACCAGAAAGAGCTTGTGGATGCGATCGAATTCGACATCGGCACCGCTGAATATCTGTTGCGAGCCCGAACTTGGCAAGACTACGGTAAAGCCGGTCTCGGTTGCGAGCTTATAGAACTCCACATTGGCATCGTCTTCCGTCGTCGTTACAAAAATGCCGTCGGCGGCGTCGACAGCCAAGCCGTTGATGAAGCCAAATCCGATCCCGGTAAACTCGCTGAAGGTCCCCGCCGTCAGGTCGACCAAGCCGATTTCGGGCAGGCAACCGAAGCAGCCATCTCCCCCGCCCAAAATTGCTTGATTGGTCTTGCTGTCGTACCCGATCGGCGGCGGCACACTGGCGAAGTTTAAAGAGTCTGTGATGTCGACAACCGGCCCGAACGTGTTTGCGGCAACATTCGAGGAAAACACCCACGGAATGAAATTCCCGCTGTTGTCGTAGGCAAACACGGCGACATTCGGCACGCCCTGGCTGCGGCTTACCCCAGCGGGCATGATGATGTGTTCGGTTCCGATAGGCGGGGTCCAGGCGCCCGTATCTTTATTGGCACTGAGAGGATTCAACGTGTTGAAGGTGCGTCTGGCGACTCTGCCGCCTTTGACGTGCTCATGCTCAACAAGTCCAACGCTCGTGCCGACGACACCCATTGTGATGAAATCATCTTCCGTTCGCGTTTCGGATACAACCTTAAGGATTTTCCCGGTGCTTTGGCTAAAGGTTTCGACCGCCGCAAGCACAGTCCCGTTGTTGAGGAGCTTGGCCTCGCTCAGCATGCCCTCGGTGCCGTTCTGATCGATATCGAAGCCGTATATTTGCCCCCCAAACTTGCTGTGCACGATGACCTTGCCGGGTCCAATTGTGGGCTGGGGCTGGAGCTCTTGTTCCTGCGCGAATGCTGCCGCTGCACATAAAAAAAGTAGGGACATGCTGATCGCAGACTTCATTCCGTTGCGCATAACCATGATCTCCTTCGAATTATGTTCCGAATTACGGTTCAAAGCCTATTACGCTGACTGGGCGCTTCACAAAGATAGGCCGGACAGGATCGCCTCGTGTCATCTATTCGTCAAAGATTTGTAAAACCTGAATGGCTGATCCGGAACCTTGGGAAAACGAGGCAGCGATATGCTTCAGACGGCGCGCAAGACATGCGGCACAACCTTACTGTAAAATCGATAATCAGCGGAACCGAATCAGGATGCGGCCTCAGTTTCCCAGCGCGGATGCTGATTCCGGATTAAGCGATTTCTGAAACATCCCCATCCACCAATCATCCGCGAACGAAACCATGCGCAGAGTTGCGCACACATCGAAGTCAGGAGAAACGAACCATGGCAGTCGGCGCGAAGATCGCAAAAACAGCTGACCGTAAGAAAGTGATGGACACGAGCAAGAGTACGGCATGCCCCAAGTGCGGCAAGGAAACCCGTATCGTCAAGCGCATGAAAGACCGCGAGCGCGGGGTGCCTGGCGGGATATATATTTCGTGCTCGGCATGCGAGTTTTTCGAGAAGCTGTAGGACCAATCCACGGCGTGACGGGACCGGCCGACCTCAGCCTCTGCAGGCCAATTCAAACCGCGACCGTAACTGACGTCTCGGTTCGCGTCACGGGCCGGTAGAGCGTATCTCGTTCGATGGGCTCCCGCCCGGCGGCGCGGATCAAACGTTCCAGCTCTTCGCGGCGCATGCCTTGTGGCGTGGTTGCGCCCGCATCGTGGTAAATCTTTTCTTCGATTACCGTACCGTCCATGTCATCGGCGCCGAAGCGGAGGGATATCTGCGCGATCTTGGCGGTCATCATCTGCCAGTAAGACTTGATGTGCGGGAAATTGTCGAGCACGAGGCGGCTAACCGCGATCTGCTTGATGTCGAGCATGCCGGTGGTCTTCGGCAGATGCTGCAGCGGCGTGTTGTCGGGATGGAACGCCAGCGGGATGAAGGTCTGGAAGCCGCTAGTTTCATCTTGCAGGACCCGCAGTTTGAGTAAATGGTCGACGCGGTCTTCGTCATTTTCGACGTGGCCGTAGAGCATGGTGGCATTGGATTTCAGCCCGATCTGGTGGGCGAGTCTGGCGGTTTCGAGCCACTGGTCGCCATCGATCTTGTGGTCGCAGATAATGTGGCGCACGCGGTCGGCAAAAATTTCGGCGCCGCCGCCGGGCAGCGAGTCCACTCCTGAGGCTTTGAGTTGTTCCAACGTCTCGCGAATGGAAAGCTTGGCGCGCTTCGAAAGATATGCGACCTCAACCATAGTGAAAGCCTTGAGATGCACTTGCGGGAAGCGTTGCTTCAAGCCCGAGCAGAGATCGAGGAAATATTGAAACGGCAGGTCGGGATGCAATCCGCCGACGATGTGAAATTCGGTGACCGCCTCGCTGTATCCGGAGGCCGCCGTTTCGAAAGCCTCCTCAAGCGCCATGGTGTATGCGCCGGGCGTATCTTTCTTTCGACCAAAGGCGCAAAGGCGACACGCCGCTACGCAGACGTTCGTGGGATTGATGTGGCGATTGACGTTGAAATAAGTCTTGTCGCCATGCATGCGCTCGCGGACATGGTTGGCCATCCAGCCCACGGCGAGGATGTCCGCAGTGCGGTAGAGCGCGAGCGCGTCGGCCGCGTTCAGGCGTTCGCCCGCCAAGACTTTGGCGTGAATCGGCGTGAGACGCGGGTCGTCGGTCTGAAAGAGATGATTCTGTCGCGCGGACATCCCCTTGATAATATCGCAGGAGCTCAACAGAAGTCACAGCGAGACGGCTTTTAGCGGCCTGCGATGATCCGGTCGCTTATTTTCTCGTATTCCGATTCGGAGACGAGGTGCCGCGCCACCAGTTCGTGCGCGTTCTTGAACGGACGCTCGGCGATGATGCGGTCGGCATCATGCTGAGTCATTCCCGGCATGTTGAGCAGGTCTTCCCGGGATGCAGTGTTTATGTCGACGGCCTTATCGCTTTTATCGCTGTGCATCCCCTGTTTCACGCCTTCGACTACTGCCTTGGTATCCCGCCACATGGTCTCAGTGGCCTCAGCCGTGCGACGGCGGATTTCATCGGAATTGTCCTTGTGGCTGCTGCAGCCGGTAAAGCCCACAAACAGGGACGCGAACGCGATGAGCCAAGAGTTGCGCAGATTCGGAAGTCGCATGAAGTTCTGATGCGATAATTTTATTTGCGGTTGGCAAATTCTTGTCGGCGCTTTTCAGTTTCCTTCCGCCAGTTTTTTCTTTGCCAACGGCCGGGCGAAGGCGTTCGTCGGATTGTGAGCGTTTGAGGCGAGAACCCTGCGATAGTACTCCATCGCTTGGGACCGGTTGCCGGACTTCTCGTAAGACTCTCCTAAAAGCGCCAAAATCAGTGGATCACGCTGGTCGGCTTTCTGCAGGTCGGCGATGGCCGTCTTGTAGTCTCCGCTATAGAAGGCGACGTACCCGGTGAGGTACGGAAAGAAGCGGGCCTGCTCAGGATTGTTGGCTTTGTCGAGCGCGGCCTTGGCGGCAGCCACATGTTGCTGAGCTTCTTCGGCTTTGCCCCGGCGGGCAGCAATGCGTGCTTGGGCGTGCTCCCAGCGGAAGAGCCAAAGATTTTTATCGGCATCGGTAAGGCCGGACTTGCGCTGTGCGGTTTCGTATCCCGACTTGTACCATTTGTAGGCGTCGATGGTATTGCCCGATTCAAGATAGATACGGGCAAGCTCGTTGGATATCTCGGCGGCGCCGATGTAATCGCGAGCAGACATGCGCGCATCGATCACCTGTTGCTCGAATCTCGCGCCCTCGTTGGTGTTTCCGCCAAATGCATAAGACATGGCCATGGCCCGGAGGGCTTGCTGTTTGGAATCGGCCGGAGCAAACTCGATGCCTTTGACGAAGTGCTGGCGAGCCTCCACGTAGTTCGCTTTCAGGTCGAGCGCGATGCCGGAGGCGAGGTGAGCTTCATAGAGATTCGGGGACATCGCGAGTGCCTTGCGGTAGAGAGCGAGGGCATCGTCCTGTTTGCCTTCGCTGTTCAGCTTCTCGCCTTGTTTTACGAGATCAATCGCCGTGGGAGCAGGAGTTTGTTGAGCGCAACATACGGCGGTAAGCAGAAGAAAAATGAATGTGCGTAGCATAGCGGGCCTCCGGAACGAAACATTCTACTCGCTTCGGATAGTCGCGGACGAAGCAAAAAAGGCTGAGCAAACTACGTCTCTACGATGGATTTTGTGTGGTTGCTATTGTGGCCCGGCGGGCAGTTCCCAGCCTTCGTCCTTCATTTTATTGTTGGTCCAATGTTGCAGTTGCTCGAACAGAGCGGGGTCGATGACGGCGAAGCGGAGGCCGACGCGGCCTTCGCCGCCGAACCACACGATGCGAGCCTTGGCTCGAAAAACGCTTTCGCTGTCAGGGAGCGGGAAACTTACGTCGAGCAGGCCGGTAAACTTCATCGGTTCTTTTAAGCCGTCGATTCCCAATCCACCCGTGCTCAGGTTTACGCCCTGAACGGAAACTTCCTGACCCTGCTGGTTCTTCAGTGTGACTGCAAGCTGGATGCGCGCACGAAAGAATTTCTGCTGTTCGAGGCTGATGGCTCCCAAGGCGTTCGCGGCGTCGCCGGGATTGACGTTGATGTTGTATTCCTTTAGCTTTCGGCTAAGGGTGCGGCGGGAGATGCCCAGTTGTTCCGCGGCTTGGCTCCGATGTCCGCCGCTGCGCTCGAGAGCGCGGATGATCATTTGCTCCTCCATGCTGTCGAGATTGCCAACAGGCATGGAGGCAGACTGGCGTTGGGCGGCCGGATTGCCCGACATCGCGGCTGTGATCTGCGATTTCTGGATCTCGAGATTCTTTGACTCCACCGCAACTCTGGCGATGAGATTGCGCAACTCGCGTACGTTGCCGGGCCACGAGTGCGAGAGTAACGCGGACACCGCATCTGGCGCGAACGAACTGTTCGGAGCTTTCAGGCTGAGGAAGTGCTCGGCCAAGGCGATGATGTCCTCGGGCCGCTCCCGCAGCGGGGGCACGCGAAGTTGAAACTGGCCAAGACGATGGAAGAGATCCTGGCGGAAACGGCCTGCAGCGACAGCGGCGTCGAGATCCTGATTGGTCGCGGCGACGATGCGGACGTCGACTTTAATTTTTCGGTGGCCACTCAAGCGGTAGAACGGGTTTCCATCCAGCACGCGCAGGAGCTTCACCTGAGTTTGAAGCTGCAGCTCTCCGATTTCATCGAGGAAAAGCGTTCCCTTGTCGGCCAGTTCGAAGAGTCCCGGCTTGGATGAATCGGCGCCGGTAAACGCGCCCTTCTCGTAGCCGAACAACTCGCTCTCGACTAGATTCTCGGGAAGCGCCGCGCAGTTGATGTCGATCCAGGGCCGGCTGCGGCGGTGCGAGGATTGGTGAATCGTGCGAGCAATGAGTTCCTTGCCGGTTCCGGTTTCGCCTGTAACCAGCACGCTCTCGTTGTGACCCGCAACCCGGTCCACCATGCGCATGAATCGGTGCATGATGGGGCTGGCGAGGAGTAGACTTACGCCATCAAGCTGGCGCGAGACGGTGTGCGCCGCGTCGTCCTCCTCCTCCCCTGCTTTTTCTCCCGCGAATTCCTTGCTCGGGATTATCCCGCGGTTTTCCGTTTCTTGCGCCACAGAAAGCATGGCAACCATTCCTGACGGCGCAGAACCGGCGCCCCGAAGCAAGGTGACGGACAGCTCTGCGTCGAAATCCTTCTGCGTTTTCGTCTTACGCCGAAATGAAGAGCGGTAATGACCATCGCGCAAAACCACGGCCAGCATGGTTTCCTGCAGTTTGCGCTGCCCGGCATCGCCGTCGCCAGAGAAAAAAGCTGCCAGGGTTCGGCCCAGGGCCGTCTCGCTGCAGTGCAGCCGAAGATTTTCAGCGCAGCTTCGTTGCAACCCGTAATGTTGCCTTCAAGATCGGCAGAAAGAACTGCAATTCCGTCGCTTGGGCCGGCATGAGAGCCGTCGCACCCAACGTTTCAGAAGCGCGGCGGTCTGACGGGCGCTCGCGCCCTCCGCCGCTTGAGGCTGCGAATTGAGATTTACTGATGGCATTCCGCAGGTTTGGAATTGATCTTGACACAAAGGACAGCCATTGGAGGAAGTATGCGCGCTTCCGATCGTGACGAAGGTAATGGGTTATTTTTGGGCACAGGGAAAACAGACCCAGATCCAATCCGCCAGTCAGTCAATCGCCATCGGCACAGAGCCATTACCAGCCGGGGTTACCTCAGTAAGCTACTTAGAACCCCGTAACAACAATAGGATTTGACTGAACCGGCATGCCGGACGTGTGCGCGGAATCTTCCGCGCACCGGGCGAGGTCTGCCGTAGCCCCTGCAACACGATTGTGACGTCTAATGTCGACTAGGACAAAGCTGTTTGTCGGGATCACGGCCGCGCTGGGGATAGTAGTGCTGTGCTTCGCACTTTTGCACTGGCAATCGGCGGACCTGGCTCGATTTCTCTGTTATCTGGCTGTTGCTGTGCTTGCTTCGAGCCTGAAGGTGCAACTGCCGGGCATCGACGGCACGATGTCGGTGAATTTCCTCTTCATCCTCCTTGGCGTGATGGAGCTAAGTCTGCCGGAGACCCTCGTCATTGGCTGCACGGCCACTCTAGTGCAGAGCGTTTGGCATGCGCGCAACCGGCTGGATCCGGTGAAAGTCCTGTTCAATGTTTTTGGGATGATGGCGAATGCCAGCGCATTCTGCTATGTGAGCTACCACTGGCTGAACGGGAGAGCGGGGAACAATAAACCAATTTTGCTGATGGTGGCGGCGCTCGTTTTCTTTCTGGCGAATACGCTACCAATTTCCGTCGTCATCGCGCTCACCGAAGACAAATCGAGCCGCAAAGTGTGGAAGGAGTGTTATTTCTGGTCGTTCCCCTATTACCTGGTGGGGGCGGCCGTTGTGGGGCTGGTAGGAATCATCAATCAGCGTGCCGGCTGGCAGACTTCTCTGCTCGTGCTGCCGGTGATTTATTGGGTATACCGCTCCTATCGCCTCTACTTGGGACGGCTGGAAGCCGAGAAAGAGCGCGTGGAGGTTGAGAAGCGGCACGTGGAGCAGATCGCATCGCTGAACATGCGCACCATCGAAGCTCTGGCGCTGGCCATCGAAGCAAAGGATCACACCACTCATACGCATCTGCAACGAGTGCGAACTTACGCGGTAGAAATCGCGAAAGAGATCGGTCTGCCATCGGACGAGATCGAGGCATTGCGAGCGGCTGCGCTGCTGCATGACATCGGCAAGCTTGCCGTGCCCGAGCACATTATCAACAAGCCTGGCAGGCTGACGCCGGAAGAGTTCGAGAAGATGAAAGTGCATCCGCTGGTGGGTGCGGAAATCCTGGATCGCGTGGCGTTCCCCTATCCCGTGGCGCCCATCGTACGTTCGCATCACGAAAGATGGGATGGGTCGGGATATCCTGCGGGCCTCGCTGGCGAAGAGATTCCAGTTGGGGCGCGGATTCTTGCGGTCGTGGATTGCCTGGATGCTCTTGCTTCAGACCGGCAATATCGGCCCGCGATTCCGCTTGACCGAGCCATGAGTACGGTGAAAGAAAGAGCGGGAACCTGGTTCGACCCGAAGATCGTGGAAGTTCTGGAGCGGCGCTTTGGGGACATGGAGAACGCCGCGCAGAACAACGAACAAGCCTTCGTTCCCTCCGGCCTGTCAAAGGGTCTGCGCGTGGAGCGCGGACTTGCCCCAGCTACCGGATTTGAACAATCAGCCGACAGCCCCCAGAACGAATCCGACTTCCTTACATCGATCGCATCGGCCCGGCAAGAGGCTCAGGCCATGTTCGAACTGAGCCAGGACTTGGGAAACTCGTTGAGCCTAAGTGAGACACTCTCGGTGCTTTCGATGCGGCTGCGCAAGCTGATTCCCTACGACTCCATCGCGGTGTTCGTGAACCGCAATGGCTGGTTGTTGCCCGAACTGGTGAGCGGAGACAATTTTCGCGTCCTGTCGTCGCTGAAAATTCGTGTGGGCGAGGGGCTGTGCGGATGGGTGGCGGAAAACTGCAAGCCCATCATCAATGGCAATCCGCAAGTAGAAGTCGGCTACCGCTCAGATCCTGAAAAACATGCCGTTCTGTCTTCGGCGCTGGCCGTTCCTTTACAAGGCTTGAATGGCGTGGTGGGCGTACTGGCGATGTATCACTCGACTCCGGACGCGTTTACGCCGGACCACCTGCGAATTCTACTGGCCGTGGCTTCGAAGGTAGCGCTCTCCGTGGAGAACGCTCTGAAGTACCAGCAGGCGGAAAGTTCGGCGACCACGGACTTCCTCACCGGCTTGCCCAATGCGCGCTCGTTATTTATGCACCTGGCGCAGGAAGTGGCGCGATGCCGGCGCATGAAAACTTCGCTGGCAGTAATGGTCTGCGATATTGACGGGCTCAAGAAAATCAACGATTCGTTTGGGCATCTGGAAGGAGACAAATTGCTCCGCGAGTTCGGAACACGGCTGAGAGATGCATGCCGCGGTTACGACTACGTGGCGCGTATGGGCGGCGATGAGTTTGTAGTCACGGCGCCCGGACTCACGGTCGAAGCCGCCGAGGAAAAAACCATCCGTTTAAACCAGGTGGCCATTGAGGCGGGACGCCATACCTGCGGACGAGACATAATCACGTTGAGCGTGGGAACCGCCTTCTGTCCGGAAGACGGATATGACGTGGAAGATTTGCTAGCCGAAGCTGATCGCCGCATGTACTCCGTGAAGCAGGCTCACCACGCGCAGACGGCAGCGAAGTCGACCCCGCTGGCGCAGGGCGCTTCGGGAGAATAATGCGAGCCCTCCGATGGAAAATTGCGGGGCACGCTTTGGCCCTTCTGGCCACGGTTTTTCTGGGGGGATTGCTTTCCGCCACTCTGATGCGGCTTGCGCCCGGTTTCGACACCGACGAGCGGGAACTGGATCCGCACTTGAATGCGCAGAGCGTGCAAGCGCTGCGCGAATCGCGGCATCAGGAACACAATGTCTTCCGGTTCTATTTCTCTTACATGAAACGAGCGGCGAACGGTGACCTGGGAACTTCACTCGCACTGGGACAACCCGTGCGCACGTTGCTACGTGATCGCGCGCCGCTCACGTTGCGACTGCTCGCTATCGGTCTTGCGCTTGCCTGGCTGCTGACCTTGACGTTGGCGCTAACCGCGGCGTGGCTGCGCCTTTCCATCTACGACGCACTCACCACGGTGGTGAGCGGAACGCTGCTTTGCCTCCCTGCGGCAGTATTGGCATTGCTCTCGGTGCTGTGGAATGTGCCCGGGTCATTGGCGATTGCGTTGATCGTCTTCCCCCGCACTTTCCGGTACTCGCGAAATCTTCTATTGAAAGCTTACTCTCGGCCTCACATCATCACCGCGAGAGCAAAAGGCTTGGGCGAGGGTCGCATCCTTTTCTGGCATGTCGTGCCAGTGGTCGCACCGCAGTTACTGGCCGTCGCCGGCGTGTCGGTGAGCATGGCGGTGGGAGCGGCCATTCCCGTCGAAGCGTTGTGCGGGTTGGCCGGCGTCGGACAACTGGCCTGGCAGGCGGCATTAGCGCGCGATCTGCCGCTACTGGTAAACATCACGGTTCTGGTGACCCTGGTAACCTTGCTGGCCAATTCCGGGGCAGATGTAATCGGTCATGTGGTCCGGAGCCAGGAGGCATGAAGCTCTGGCGAAAACTGGCGTGCGCAGTTCTGCTGCTGGTGCTGGGCGCCTCAGTGGCCGCGACCTGGCTGGCTCCCGCGGGATATGCGCGGCAATACCGCGAGGCGACGGATGCGCCGCCATCGCGCGCCCACTGGCTGGGTACGGACGAACTGGGGCGCGACCGCTTTGCCCGCGTGCTCTACGGAACTCGTATTTCTTTGCTGTTGGCCCCGGCCGCGGCATTGCTTTCAACGTTGATGGCGGCGCTGATCGGAGGACTCGCAGGTTATTTGGGCGGCGTCTGGGCGCGAATGGCGATGGCAGTCACTGATTTGTTTCTGTCGCTGCCTTGGTTGTTCCTGCTGATCACAGCACGAGCATTGATGCCGCTAAATGTGTCGCCGTTGGTCTCAGTGCTAGTGACGTTCATGCTGCTGGGGCTTCTGGGCTGGACGACCGCGGCAAGAGTCTTGTGCACCACTGCGGGAACTTTGCGTGGGTCAGACTTTGTGTGCCAGGCACGGGCGGCGGGCGTTTCAGGACGACGGCTGTTTTGGATACATGTGGTTCCGAATTTGAAGCCTGTGCTTTACGCGCAATTTTGGATTTCGATTCCGGTCTTTATTTTGAGTGAGGCCAACCTGGGCATTCTGGGGCTGGGCGTGGCCGAGCCCATGCCTTCGTGGGGAAGTTTGCTGAAGGAATTGGAAGGACTGGTCTCTATCGGTGAAGAACCGTGGAAGTTCGTGCCCTTGATTTTGCTGGTAGTGGTCGTAACGTCGTTTCAGCTTTTGCTTTCCAAGCAGGAGGAGATGGCTGCATGAAGCGCCACACAAACAAGTTGGGAAAGACGGCACATCCATGGGGGAAGGCAATCGCAGTTGCCGTGCTTTCCCTGGGATTTCTGCTGGGGCACGCGGTGGCTCAAGGCGGAGGCGAACTGCGCTTCTGTCTGCGCGCCGAGCCCAAGACTTTTAATCCGCTGAAAGTGGAGGACGATGCCTCCGCCGCGGTTCGTTATTTGACGGGAGGCGTACTGGTGCGCGTGAATCGCCAGACTCAAGAACTCGAGCCCGGATTGGCCTTGTCGTGGAAGGTTTCGAAAGATGGACGACAGATCTCGTTCCGCTTGCGCAGCGGAATCTCATTTTCCGATGGCACGCCTTTTTCCGCGGAGGACGTGGCTTACACCGTACAGCAATTGATGGACCCGGCATTGCATTCGCCCACAGGTGACGCTTTTCGCTCAGGTACGGGCAACGTCGAAACCAAAGTGATTTCCCCCACTCAGATCGCGATCACGTTCCCGGCGCAAGTGGCTGGACTCGATCGCCTCTTCGATGGGGTTGCGATTCTTTCCGAACGCTCGCCAAAAAAAGAAATGGCGGTGCTGGGACCGTTCATGGTGGCCGACTACAAAGCCGGGTCGTCAGTGCTCTTGAAGCGCAATCCCAACTACTGGAAGACGGACGAGCAAGGACGCAAACTTCCCTATCTTGACTCGATACGGCTGGATATTCAGCCCAACCGCGACGTCGAACTGCTCCGCTTCAAGCGCGGAGAGCTGGACCTGATTAACTCTCTCGACAGCGAATATTTCGACAAGCTGGCCGCGACTTCGCCGCAACTGGTGCACGATGCCGGAGCGTCGCTCGATAGCGAGCAACTCTGGTTCAACCAGGTCGCGAAGTCGCCGATTCCAGCCTACAAAAAGAATTGGTTCCGCTCGGCGAACTTCCGGCGGGCGATTTCCGGAGCGATCAACCGCGACGACCTGAGCCGCGTGGTCTTCCATGGGCACGCCCAGCCGGCCGTGGGACCGTTCTCGCCGGCTAATAAATTCTGGTTCAACAGCAAGCTCAAACCGCAGATCTACAGCCCCGCCGCGGCCTTGAAGGCGTTGCAGGACGATGGCTTCCGCCTGGAAAACGGAACGCTCAAAGACAAAGACGGCAACGAGGTTGTGTTTTCCATTATCACAAACTCCGGCAACAAATACCGGGAACGCATGGCGGTGCTGATCCAGGATGACCTGCAGAAGATCGGCATTCACGTAAACGTGGTTACGCTTGACTTCCCTTCCCTGATCGAGCGCATGACCCAGACTTTCGACTATGAGGCCATACTTCTCGGCCTGACCAATGTGGACTTGGATCCCAACGGCGAGATGAATGTGTGGCTGAGTTCTTCGGAGAATCACCAGTGGAACCCGCAGCAGAAGGTTCCCGAAACCGCATGGGAAGCGGAGATTGACCGCCTGATGAGGGCACAAGCTTCTTCCAGCAACGCGAACAAGCGGAAAGAAGCGTTCGACCGCGTGCAGGAAATTGTGGTCGAAGAAGAACCCTTCATTTTCCTGATTAACAAGAATGCGCTTTCTGCGGTTTCAGCGTCGGTGCATGGCGCCACTCCAGTGATTCTGTTACCGCAGACATTCTGGAATGCGGAACGGCTCACCGTGGCTGCGAAGTAGAGCAACTTCTTGTGCCACGGATTTGCACGGATCTTCAGATTCGCGCGGATCTAAGAACTAGCAATTACTCAGGTCAGACCTGCATGTCGTCGGCCTCGCAAAACCCGATTCTGTTGTCTGCGCACTTCTCTGTGCGTTATGCGGGCAAGCCTCCGGTTCTGCGCGATTTGCAGTTGGAAATCCAGCGCGGCGAAGTGCTCGGACTGGTCGGGCAAAGCGGCTCCGGCAAAAGCACGCTGGCAATGGCGATTCTTGGCCTTCTCGACAAGAAGCGGTCGCCAGCCGAAGGCACAATCAGATTTGAAGAGGCAGACCTCCTGCAACTCTCGGAGCGCGAGCTGCGCGCCTTGCGCGGACGCTCAATTGCGCTGGTGTTGCAGAGTCCATTGTCTTCTCTGAACCCGGCCCTCAAGATCCGAACTCAGCTTAAGGAAGCCTGGCGGGCGCATGCCTCGGGTACGAGCGCGGATTGTGTCAATGCAATCCGAACATCCTTGCAGAGCGTGTCCCTGCCCTCTGACGATGAGTTCTTGCGTAAGTATCCTTCGCAAATGAGCGTAGGCCAGGCGCAGCGAGTGCTGATCGCCATGGCGGTCATGCATCGTCCCGCGCTGCTCATCGCCGATGAAGCCACCAGCGCGCTCGATGTGATCACGCAATCGGAGATTCTGGCGCTGTTTCGCGAGTTGAACCGCTCCACCGGGATGGCCATTCTTTATATCTCTCATGACCTTGCTTCGGTGGCAGGGATTTGCGACCGCATCGCCATTCTTCACCAGGGCGAGATCGTAGAGTGCGGTGCGACGGAACAGATCTTTGCCAGCCCACAGCACGAATACACGCAGAGATTAATGGCGGCGATGCCGCGCCTCTTGCCCGGAACCGCGCAATTGCAAATGAAAATCGCAGCGGCGCGATAACGCCCTCGTCTCATGGTTCAGCTTCAAGTCCTTCAGTACACACGGCCGCAGTAGTGTCCAAGTTCGGCGCAAAGGAAGCCGATGGGGACGGGCCAAACTGTCTCACCCCCTGCCTGAGAGGACAAATTGGCCCAAGCCTCTCGTCGGAAGATGCTTCGATCCCCAATCATAACAATAACTTACGGAGAGACCGTTGGCATTCGCCGTGCACCAGATAAGCCGAGTCTTAGCACAAATCCTTGTGCCACAGAAGGGTGAGATCATGTTGAGGACAGTAGAATCAAAGAGCCCGAATCGAGGCCAGCGCCACAGCGCAGCTTGGGGAAAGCGCTTGGGCGTCCTGATGTTACTCCTGATTGCGGAGACCGCCTTCGCCCAGTTCGGCGTGAGGCTCCAAAGGCCACAAAGCAAGTTCGCTCCAGACGTCGCGCCATTTCTGGCACAGTCCCGGGGCGTAATTTCGCGTAACAAGACGGTAAAGCTCATCGTGCAGTATAAGGGCGCTCCTCAGTCGGAGCACCTGGTCCAGGCGCGGAAACTGGGCGCGTCGGCGACCACGAAACTCACAGCAGTAAACGGCCTCGCCATGACGATTCCGGCAAGCTCGCTGTCTGCCCTGTTGGCGGACGGCGACGTTCTCTTCGTAAGCATCGACCATCCTCTGAAGGAACTGGATGACACCACGGATGTGGCGACTGGGATGGCCACAGCTTGGGCGGACGGCTACAACGGAGCCGGAATTGGCGTCGCCGTGATTGATAGCGGCATTAACGACAGCCATCGGGATCTGTGGAATTCGACTGAGACTGCGTCGCGCGTGGTCTATCGGCAGGATTTCACCGGCACCGCAAATACTAACTCGAGTGGGGCTAAGTACGACCTCTACGGTCACGGAACCCACGTCGCCGGAATCATTGGCGGCAATGGCTACATGTCGAGCGGGAACTATGCCGGAGTTGCCCCCGGTGTTAACTTAGTGGATCTTCGTGCCCTGGATGCCAACGGCTCGGGCAGCGACAGTACTGTTATCGCGGCCATCCAGGAAGCCATCGCGCTGCAAAGCACATACAACATCCGTGTCATCAACCTATCGCTCGGTCGCGGCATCTTTGTCAGCTACACTCAGGATCCCCTCTGCCAGGCAGTGGAATCGGCCTGGAAAGCTGGCATTGTGGTCGTAGTAGCTGCGGGCAACTACGGACGCGTAAGCGTCAACGGCAGCAACGGCTATGGAACCATCACGGCTCCCGGCAATGATCCCTACGTGATCACTGTAGGCGCTATGAAGAGTAACGGATCCACTTCACCATCAGCCGAAACCTTGGCTAGTTATAGTTCCAAGGGCCCCACCACTTATGATCACGTAGTTAAGCCCGACCTTGTGGCTCCCGGCCACGGCATCGTCTCGTTGTCGGCTCCGGGCGCCACTCTGGAAGCAAGCTATCCAGCGGAACTCGTCAATGGCAACGACGGAAACAATGACTACTTCACCCTAAGCGGCACCAGCATGGCAACGCCGGTCGTCAGTGGAGCAGTCGCGCTGCTACTGCAGCAGAACAGCAAGCTGACGGCAGATCAAGTGAAGGCGCGCCTGATGAAGACCACGTACAAGACGATGCCTGTCTCTAGCGTCGGCTATGTTCCTCATTTAAAGCAGAACTTCACCTCTTTCTACGATTTGCTCTCGATCGGTGCGGGCTTTCTCGATATGCAGACCGCCGTGTCCAGTACCGATCTCGCTCCGGCCACGGTGGGTGCAGCGCTTTCTCCGTCGCTGGTCTACAACCCCTCAAATGGCACAGTCTCGCTGGTTGAGGGAAACGGCAGCGTAGCGGCAGGCTCGGTGGTTTGGGGATCTTCGGTAGTGTGGGGCACCTCGGTGGTTTGGGGCGCAAACGTAAGCGGCAGCTCGGTGGTTTGGGGCAGCTCGCTGCCCTGGAACACCAACGCCCTCAGCGCATTTAGCGTGGTTTGGGGCTCGAGCACTGGCACGGGCACGCAAGCCACAAGCGTAGTTTGGGGTGCGGCAGCGACGACTGCCGACGGTGCGTTCTCCGATGCGGGAGACGATGAACAGTAGCCGTGTGAGATGAAGCCAACTAAAGAAAGGAGAAGATCATGAAATCGAATACACGGCTCACGCAAACATTCATCGGAGTGATGGTCCTGGCGGCGATCACGAGCACTCTGTACGCCAGCTTGGCCAGCCACACGCTGCACCTGTCCTACGCCCTGGCTGTACTGGTACTGGCGGCAGCAACATCACGGATGAAGGTCAAACTGCCGGGGATTGACGGCAACATGTCAGTCAACCTGCCCTTCCTGCTGATGGCGGTGGTAAATCTGAGCGCGCTCGAAGCGGTCCTGATCGCATGCGCGTCTACGGTAGTACAGTGCTGGCCGAAATCGGGTAGCAAATTCAAGCCTGAGCAGATGCTGTTCAATGTCAGCATGATGGCCTTCGCCACCAGCGTTGCTAACCTAATCTGGAATGCGGGCTGGTTGGGCAAAACCGTGTGGGCCTCGGAGCCGCTGATGCTAGCTTCGGCAACCGCTGCCTTCTTCCTCGGGCAGACCGCTCCTGTGGCCGGCATCATAAAACTGGCTGAGGGTGCGGCCATGCGCAAGGTCTGGCTCAACATCGTGCACCTGTCGTTCCCCTACTACGTACTTAGCGCAGGGATGACCTCCATGCTGAATCTGGCGAGCCGTCATTTGGGCTGGCAAGCGGCGTTGGTGATCTTCCCGGTAATGTATGGAATCTTCCGCTCTTACCGGTTGTACTTCAACCACTCGGCGGAGACTCTACGTACAACGGCGCTGGCGAGAGCGGCCGCGGCGGGAGCATAGCGAAAGAAGGGTCGCGGTACCGGTCACAGTCCGGCCGTGCTTCGATCTCGGAACCGATACTGACTAACGTGGCGTTCTGGAAGTCCAGAACGCCACCTTTTCGTCTGCGCGGCCTTTGCGCCGGTGCTCGCTCGAGAACATTCGTTAGGCTTGACTACAGTGTCGATCACGAGGATTCCGGTTAGAATCCAATTCCAGCGTGAATCATATGAAAACGCGAGCAGCCCAGTTCGCGGACGCCGAAAACATAGCGCGTCTGGTGAACGCAGCATTCCGTCCCGAGCGCTTTTTCATTGATGCGGATCGCACCAACCCAGACAAGGTGCGGGCCCTTCTGCAGAAGGGGCAATTTCTATTGGCCGAGGAAGCCGGCACGCTAGTTGGCTGCGTTTATGTGGAGCTGCGCGGCGAACGCGGATACTTTGGCTTGCTGGCGGTCGATCCTGCACGGCAACATGCCGGTATGGGATCTCTTTTGATCGCGGCAGCAGAAAACTACTGCCGCGACGCCGGCTGTGTTTTCATGGACCTGACCATCGTCAATCTGCGGAAAGAGCTGTCCGGATACTACCGGCGGCGCGGATACCTGGAAAATGGAACGCTGCCCTTTCCCGAAGATCAGCATCCCCCCAAGATGCCCTGCCATCTGGTCAAAATGTCCAAACCTCTCCGCTAGCAGTCACGCGGGAAATCTCAAGTCCCGGGAACATCGCTTCGTTTCCGCCGCTCGAACGATTCTTTCAGTTCTGCCTTCACAACTTTGCCATATACCGTGCGCGGCAGGGCGTCCACCAATACAAACTCGCGCGGAAGTTTATATTTCGCGAGTTTATCGGAGAGAAACTTCGTGAGTTCGACCGCCGAACAGCTCTCAATACTGGCCGCAACCACAAACGCGATGCCAACTTCGCCCCATGTCGGGTGAGGAACGCCGATCACAGCTGCATCGCGCACCGCCGGACACCTCAGCAATTCGGCCTCTATTTCCGCCGGGTAGACGTTCACGCCACCACTGATGTACATGTCTTTGGAGCGGCCCGCGATATAGAAGAATCCCTCTTCATCGCAACGCGCCAGGTCGCCGGTGTGAAACCAGCCGGCGGAGTCGATCGCAGCCGCCGTTGCCGAAGCATTATTCCAGTAGCCCTTGCACACGTGAGGCCCGCGCAAGCACAGCTCGCCGACCTGGCCGTTTGGAACTTCGTTGCCCTCAGAATCGAAAAGCCGTGCCTGGGTAAACATCATCGGCTTGCCGATCGAGCCCGGCTTGCGCACGGCCTCCTCGGAAGACATGGAAAAACAATTTACGCCAACTTCCGTGAGTCCATAACCCTGCTTTAGAACGACACCGCGCGCACCGTAAGCTTCAATCAGGTCAACGGGCAGCGGCGCTCCGCCACTGATGAACCAGCGCACATGACCCATGTCGGCCTTGCCGAATTCCGGAGCCTCCAGCAGCATCTTGAAAATCGTCGGCACTCCTAGAACCACAGTGCATTTCTGCTTGGTTATGGATTCCAGGACTTCATGCACATCGAATTCGCGATGCAGAACGATCGTGCCTCCGGCGATGAAAATTGGGACAAGAAAAGCTGCCAATCCGCCGGCATGATACAAGGGCGTGAACACTGGGCTAACGTCATCTTCCCGCAACTGCCAACAGATGGCAGTGTTGTAGCCGTTCCAAGTCACCATGCGGTGAGGGATCATCACTCCCTTCGGCTTTCCGGTTGTGCCGCTGGTATAAAGAAGGCAATAAATATCTTCAGGGTCGCACGGCGTAGGCGCCCAGCCTGCCGATTCAATGGGGGCCACGCTGCTCGCGTAGTCCAGGTCGTGTGAGCCCTGTGACTCGTAGACCGTCTCCTCCATCGCCAAGTCCAGCCCAATCCAATGTTCGATCGCGCATTCTCGCTTGAGCTGCCGAACCTTCTCTGCCAGTTCGCCGTCGTAGAGCAACGCTTTGAGTCCACTGTCTTTGACGATCACGCCCAACTCGGCAGCAGTAAGACGGCTATTGAACGGGACTAAAATAATCCCTGTCTTCCCGGCGGCGAAGAAGGCGTCCAGGAACTCCACGCGGTTCTTAGCGAGAATGCCAACCCGGTCGTCTTTCTTCAAGCCACATTGGTCGAGCCACAGTCGCGCACAACGAATGGCACGGTCATTGAGTTCGCGGTAAGTGAACCGCTGCTGCGTGGGGACGTAAACCAGCGCGATAGTATCGGGACTTAGGCGCGCGCGCTCACCGAGGATGTCGCCGTGAATCATGAGATCTGGACCCTGCCGCTAAGGCATGCGGAAAGCAACGCCAGCCTGGTTATATCCGACACCGGATCCCACCAGCACAATCAGTCCGCCGGGTCGCAGTTTACCTTTGCCGATCGCGTCGTGCAGGGCCATGCCCACACAGGCCGATCCGGTGTAGCCGCATTTTTCCATAATGGTGTGTGTACGTTCGAAAGGTACGCCCAGGTCCGCCATCACATTCTCAATCGTCGACTTGCGCACTTGCGTAAAAATGAACAAATCCACGTCGTGCAGTGCAAAGCCGCCATCACGCGCGAGGCGTCTTGTGATGCTGGGCCAGCCCACCTGGTTGATCTCTGGCGGATATCGCTCGATGAACTGCACTCTGGTTCTGCCGGCACGAACCGCAGCCTCGCTGGCAGGCTCAGCTGTGCCCCCGGCGTAAATTCCCCATCTGCGATTGTAGGAGCCGTCTGCCTGCATTGCGGACGCGATAAAGCCGGGATGATCCGCAGGCTCTAGGACCGCCGCGCAGGCGCCGTCGCCATAAAAGAAAATCGTCGGATCGCTCGGATCTGCCAGCCGGTGCATCATGTAGGCCCCGACCACGAGCACGGTTTTGAGCGAAGCATTGGTTGCGATCAGACCGGCAGCCGCTGCCAGCCCCGTGGGAAATGAAGCGCAGGCGCAACCCACGTCAAACGTTCCCGCATTCTTTGCGCCCAGTTTGTACTGTAAAACCACGGAAGTCGCCGGCGTGATGAAGTCCGGTGAATCGGTGCCGAGGATAATCAGATCCACATCCTCAGGCTTGCGGCCCGCGCGTTCCAGCGCCTGGCGCGCGGCGCGCAGAGCCAAGTCCGAAGTTGCCCACTCCTCCGGAGCGTACCAACGCCTCAGGATGCCCGTGGCCGCTTCCAGATTGTCAATTTTTTCTCGATCGCTGGAGAATCGTGCCCGCAAAAGATCGTTGCCGATTTCGAGCTCCGGCAGGTAGCTCCCCGTAGCGACAATCGTGGCGAATCGTGGCATGGCTGGAAAGTTTCTCGCTGGCGGATGCAGCCCTATAGAGACAATCCGCCGTCAACCCTGAGCACAGCTCCGTTGATAAAGTCGGCTTCGTCCGAGGCCAGAAAGAGGTGGGCGTACGCCACGTCCCGAGGTTCGCCTAAACGCCGCATGGGAGTTCGCTCACACATCCCTTGCAGAATTTTTTCCGGCATCTTTTTCACCAAGTCTGTCGCTATAAAGCCCGGAGCGACCGCATTGACTGTAATGCCTTTCGGGCCCAGTTCGCGGGCCCAGGTTTGAGTCATCCCGATGAGGCCGGCCTTGGCAGCCGAATAGTTGGTCTGCCCGAAATTCCCCGAAAGTCCAACGATGGACGAAGTGTTGATGATTCTTCCTCTACCGCGCTCAACCATGTGCGGCGCCACCGCCTTGGTGCAGTGGAATACGCCGCTCAGATTCACTGCGATCACCTGGCTCCATTGTTCAGGAGTCATCTTCAGTAAGGTCGCGTCGCGAGTGATTCCCGCGTTGTTAATAAGGATGTCGATCGCACCAAACTTCTTCAGCACCGCTGCCACCATCGCTTCCACTTGAGAAAATTGCGCGACGTCGGCGGGCGCGTAGAAACCTTCTCCTCCCTGCTCCTGGATCGCCGCCAGCAGTCCGCTACCCTCTGGCGGCAGATCGCAAACGGCTACGCGCGCCCCTTCGCGGGCAAAGACCAAAGCCGTTTCGCGTCCTAGTCCATTCAGGCCGCCAGTGATAAGCGCTATTTTTCCCTTAAGTCGCAATACTCTCCCCATTTTGGCGCAGACACACCCGCGGGAGCCTCTGAGCCTTTCAGAAACTGTACTTCAGTGCGAACTGAATAATTCTCGGACCGGCGCTGGTTTGCGTGATCGAGCCGAATCCATTGGTCGCCGTAACCGTGCCAAGGGGCCCGACCGTCTCGACAAATGCATTGCTGTTAGGTTGTGCGAAGTTCACAAGGTTGAAGATATTAAAAAATTCCGCCCGGAACTCGACCCTCGACTTCTCGGTCACCTGGAAGAACTTTACCACGCTGAAGTCCACATTCTTCTGCCCCGGACCGCGCAGGAAGTTACGAGACGACGTACCAAACGGCAGGGCGTTGCTGGCCTCGGTGCAAGGCCCGAAGGCAGCCGCATTAAAGTAGTCGCCCAGACGCGACACCGTGGAACCGGAAGAGGTCACAGGGGACGCTCCTGCGACCAGATCGGCGCGGTTATTGAGCGACGAACCGTCGGAACAGATCACTGTATACGGCAGTCCGGTCTGCAGAGTGAGGATGCCAGCCGTTTCCCATTCATTCGCCAAAACTTTCGCAAACCGCGAACCTCCCCGATAAAGCTTCGGCAGGTCATAGACTCCACTGAAAACGAAGCGATGTGTGCGGTCAAAGTCCGACGAACCCACTTGCGTATTCAGGTCCTGCTGATTGCCCGGCAGTGGCGCAAGCTCACTCTCGGCTCCCACCGTATTGTCTCCAGAAGCATTATCAATCGAGTGGGAGTAAGTGTACGAAGCTAGGAACTGCAGGCCGTGCCCCAAGCGCTTAGTCAAGCTCGCCTGCAATGCGTTGTACTCCGAGGTCGCTTCGGTCTGCACCTGGTCCATTCCAAAAAGCGCCTTATTGGTGGAAAAACCGTCGCCGGCGAAGGTGTAGGGCGCGGTCGAAGCTTGAGTACCCTGATTCAAGTTGTAAAGGTTGATGAGATGGTCGCCCCTCCCCCCTACGTAGCCAATATCCACTAGCCAGGTGTTGGCCGGCGACCACTGCACGTCGAAGTTATAGGCCAGGCTGTAAGGCGTGGACAAATGGTGCGCGGGGAAAAATCCGTTGATCGGATTCTGCTCGATCGGGAGAAATCCATCCAGCAGTAATGGAATTGGAGAAGGCGCTTGCGCCGGTAGCGGAAAACTATAGCCCGTGAGGTCGGGAAACGGAGTGCCAAAGAAACCGGCAGTGAATAAACCCGTTCCAATCGTGTCGTAGGGATATGTAAATACCTGAAGATTGGCAAAGCGGTCAGAGAATCGGTCGTAGTAGAGGCCAAACCCGCCGCGCACCACCAGGTTGTTTTTCGATTTAGGAGTCAACGCGAAACCAATCCGTGGAGAGACATCGAATTTACTGGGATTGAGTTGCTGGCCGGACGACCCCAAGGTGAAGGCATTCGCGCATGGAGTCGTGGGGGTGCACCCGAGGGTCGGTGGGAACGCTATCGGGTTGAACTCGGAAAAACGTCCGTGGATTTCGCTGTACCCGCCAAAATGATCGAAGCGAATTCCCGCATTGAGCGTCAGGTGGGAAGTCGCATGGATATCATCTTGAACAAACCAACTCCCATCACTGGCGCGGAAGCCGCGATCAGGAATCCCGGCACCCAACAGGGAGACGTCAGCGCTCGTCGGGGAACCGCCGGCAAGAAAATCCTGGAAGTCGTTAAAGAGAATCTCGCCACGCGAGAAGGCATGAAAGTAGAAATCAATATCGTAACGCCGGAATTGTCCGCCTAGGCGAAGAGAATGCCGCCCCACAATATAGGACAGTGTGTCCTGCGCCTGCCAGGTCTGGGTTACGGACTTTTCGTCCGCCAGCGGCGAAGATCCGATCGTGAACAATCCGGTGACCGAGATTGTGGCCATGCCGGGATACTGCGCCGCGAAAGGATTAGTAATGCCGAACTGCGCATTGCTGAAAGGCTCGTCCGGAGTCGAAATACCGCGAATCCGGCTGAACCCGAAGCGGGCTTCATTGATCAGGTGAGGGTTGAAGATATGTGTGTCGGCAAGACTGAGCACACGATTGTGGAAGCTGATGTCGCCTCCGTATCCCGGAACTTCGAACGGATTGGCTCCGAGAAAACCGAAGATCGCTTGTACCTGTGGGTCGTTAGAGAAAAAGAATTTTCCGGTCAGCTTGTTGCTCGCCGTTATTTGCTGGTCGATGTTGAAGTTGAATTGATCTTCCGTAAAACGCGAAACTCCGCTGACGGGACTGACCACGGGGGTCGTCGAGCCCGCCAGGGGCGCCGCGGCGCTGGGGATGGCGAACTGCCCGTTGGGAAGCGTCGCCTGCAAGATCCCCAGGCTGACCGGACTCAGCGCCACGCCATAGTCGTTTAACGCCATGTTCGTTAGCGTGGTGGTTGAGCGATCGTTGGTCAGATCCTGCGGAATCAGTGGAGAACCAAGACTATAAGTCGGCGAAGTTCCATTGCGCTCCCGGCTCCCTTGATAAGAGATGAAGAAGAACGTTTTGTTCTTTACGATGGGCCCACCCAGTGTGAAGCCGAACTGGTTGCGCTTCAATTCCGGCCGAGGCTGGTGCGCAGCGTTCAAGAAGAAATCATTCGCATTCAGGGCGTCGTTGCGAAAGAACTCGTACACATTGCCATGAAGATTGTTCGTGCCTGATTTGGTGACGACCGCGACGTTGCCGCCGCTGTTGCGGCCTTGAGTCGCATCGTACATCGATGTCTGCACAATGAATTGCTCGATGGCGTCGGGCGCCGGCACCGAGAGACTGGGAGTCGAATTCGTACCCGGGCTGTTGATTTCCGTTCCATCCAGAATCACGTTGTTGCTGGTGCTGCGTTGGCCATTCACGTTGATATCGGCGTCGCCGCGTCCCAGTTCGGCATTGTTGGGGAGGCTGCTGATGGCGCCCGGAGACAGCGCCAACAATTGCGTGTAGTTTCTCGTGGGCAGCGGAATCTGGTTGACCTGGGTTTCGCCAATGACACGTCCAGTGGTTGCATTCTCCTGCGCAACCTCCGGCTCGGCGGTGACATTGACGGTCACGGTTGAGCCTGCCACCGTCAACCGCACATCGACGGTGGTGGTCTCCGTAATGCGTACCTGCACTGCGCTCACTGTTGCCGGCTTGAAGCCAGGGGCTTGGGCGCGCAGTTCATAGGCTCCAGGCTCGATCAGCGCAAAACGGTAGCGTCCGTTGGCGTCGCTCGTGGCCTCACGTTGAGAACCGGCAGAACCCGCGAGCACAATTTTCGCTCCCCTTACCATCGCTCCATTCGGATCGATTACTTGACCAGCGATTTCACCGGTAGTAGGCGATTGTGCCCACGCCATTGCAGCCATGAAAACAACGCAAGCCAATAGAAACATTCGTGACGCCAATCTCGATTTCATTGCCCCTTCCTCCTCACCGCTTCTCGCTTCGTCTTCCCCCCATCACGCCACAAACCTTCCGTCGATATCCTTATTAGCTGCTCGACGGCGCGGTCGTCCGACATCCCCAGATGTTGTTTTCCGCCAAAAAGCTTTTCCACCAGAAAATAGGTGAACAACTGTAAATAGATCGCCGTAAAAGCCAGAGCCGGGTCGATCCCCCGGTTCCACACGCCCGCTCGCGTGGACTCTTCCAGTTGCGGCCCCAGCCGCGCTCGCATGTTCTTGGCCAGCGAGCGGAACGTCCCCGCAAAATGCTTGTTCCCGAACTCTGTGATGTCGATGTACATCAACCGCCAGTAGTCGGGATTGTCGTAAACGATCTCCCGGATCACATGCGCCATGCGCTGCAACTCGGCCGGTCCAAAGACTCCTTCCGCCGTCCCCAGCGCCTTGCGCCGCAGCTTCTCCATGTGGCTTTCATAGCGCTCGATTATGCTTTTGAAAATTTCTTCTTTGGTGCGGTAGTAGTTGTAAAGATTTCCAATCGATACGCCCGCTTCTTTGGCAATGTCCCGCACCGAAGTCCCATGAAACCCCAAACGTGTAAAGACGTGGAGAGCGGCATCCTCAATCTTTTTCTGATTGCGCTCCACGGCTTGGAGTCGGAGTTTTGGCACGCCAGGGTCAGTCGAAACGGATTAATAAA
This sequence comes from uncultured Acidobacteriaceae bacterium, assembly GCA_963702775.1. Taxonomy (GTDB): domain Bacteria; phylum Acidobacteriota; class Terriglobia; order Terriglobales; family Acidobacteriaceae; genus Sulfotelmatobacter. The sequence goes on along the minus strand of CAVPDX010000002.1, from coordinate 1,659,173 downwards.
AATGAACGTTCGTTTTTTATACTGGAGAGCTACTCCCTGTCAACAAAATTCTTCATGGGCCGCATCGAAGAGGTCATTCCAATCCCGCGGGGCGATCTCTGGTCGAGAGGGACTCTTCAGCCACGGTCTTCCAGCCATCGTTAAGTTATTGTTCTGCTTTGCCCTTGCGAATTCGAGGAGGATCCGGTCGAAGACAAGAACGGTTGCACGCAGCGCAAGAACTCCGCCGGGCATTCCAGTTGCGGCGCATGCCCACAATCCGGAATGGTTTTCAGCTCTCCCCTGCGCAGTTGAGCCAATGCCAGTTCCGCCTGCGCGACCGGCAGCACTTGATCTTTTTCGCCCCAGACCAACAGCGTCGGAGACTGCAATTCCGCCAACCGGTCCACTAAGTACGTCGACAATGAGAGGCGTATGCTGCTGGCGAGTGCGTAGGCGTACGCAGGATAATCGGCCCGTGACAGTTTGCTGTTTTGTTTTGCCAGATAGCGCTGGCTGGTCTCTGAGATTCGCGAGAATACCGTGCTGAACAAGATCTCATTAATCGCGGGTCCCAACCCTGCCAGGATTGATTCGCTGAATCTGGCCTCGAGCATGGCTTTTTCTTCCGCCGTGTGTTTCCGGAAGCCACCGCTGTTCACCAGCACTAGTTTTGAAACCGATTCCGGATGCCGCAGCGCGTACAGCATCGCGATCTGCCCCCCGAACGAGTTCCCTGCCAGAATGAATTCCCTTAACTGAAGTTCCCGGAAAAACTCGCGGAGGCTCGCTACGAAAAACTCCGCAGAATATTCCCGGCGCGGCTTACTGGAGCCTCCGAAGCCGGGAAGGTCCATGGCAATCACGCGATGAGACGCGGACAGCGGCTCCAGCACTGGTTCCCAATCCATAAAATCCCCGAACATCCCGTGGATCAGCACCACCACCGGTCCCTTGCCCCTATCGTAATAGCAGATCTCTCCCCAGCTCATCTTTCGGCTGGACTGGTAGCAGCCTACTTCCGGAAACACGCAGACATCCTCCTCACGCATCGGCAGCGGGATTATACAACCCCGCCGCACCAAGTGTTCCTGCGACTGGTTTGAGAGTTATGGCTTGAATCTAGTCAGAAGCTTCTTGCAGAAAAGCCGGAAAGTGGTGAGCGCGGCAGGATTCGAACCTGCGACCCATGCCTTAAAAGGCACTGATACTTCACAAACAAAGGACTTATCGGAATTGCGACGACGTACTACTAAATTACGATAAGCAACGACGCTGCATCCACTTGCACCGCCTTCCATCGCAATTCATCGTAGCACGTAGGGTTTGCCGGTAGGCACAAATCTGGGCACAGTAGTGTCAGTCTTGCGGATCGTGCTTCATCAGGTGTTCCGCGATATCCTCGTTGGTCGGTGCGTTCCTGATTCCCATGTTGATAACCTTCAACCGCTGCAAGTTATCGTCGCTGATGGTGTCCATGTCTACCTGCGCGCCCTTGTGCCGAACTTTCGGAAGTGCATCAACCAATTCTTGCCGATTCAGCATCCACACTGGCTTATGGCGTGTTGGATTTGCCTGTTAGTGTGTGTCGCGTGTTCGTTGTTCTGGTTACTCGTCTTTGGCAGCTACAGCCATTATTTTCACGAATGGCAAACTGCGAACGCGCAGAAGGAACAATACGAAGCCGAAGCCAAGGAATACCCGGTACTGGCGCGCAACGCAATCAGCGTTCAAACCAGAGCTCCGATGTCCGCGCAGGAAATCGCGGGCTTTGTATCCAACCGGAGGGAAGCGGCGGCGATATTAGAAAAGAAAGCAGCAGGTGCCAAGAAACTCAGAAGCGGCGCATGCATATCTGGCGGTGGCTTGGCTGGATTGCACAAGCCACTTTCTTGGGCGGATTAGCCTTACTTGTCGCTTTTGCTACCAAAAATATGTAGCGTACTCGCCAGCCTTGGCAGGTTTTGCCTTCAGCTACTTTTGTCATTATCGAGGGGCTTTTTTCGTTTAGGCGTGGTCAGAAAACGCCACGGCGTTGATGGTGCAGCTAACACCAGCGGGCGCTTGAAAGCTCACCACCAAACCAGATGCCGTTTTGGAAAACCCGTCAACAAGAAAATCATTTAAGGGGTCTGCTGTGCCATCATATTCCACGGCCAGCGACACGGTGTAGTTGGTATCGGCAAATGGCACCTGCCAGTTGACAGCGACCGTACTATAGCTGCCGTTACCGGTGGCTGCAACGCGCTTTGTTTGAATTGGCGCAGGGGATGCTGACTGCGGTGTGGTGTTTACGAAGTTGGGAAAAATCTGCGGCATAAAATGTTTCCTCCTGAATTCAATCTGCCAGTGTGCTGTTAGGCTGAAACAAAAGCGCCGATTCTGTCGGTATCGCATAGGGCTATCGGCCCGCGATCCTTCACGGCGCTTCTGCAGTACGTACCATTAGCACTTTGGCAGAGCGCTGTTAGCCCACTACGTTTCCACCCTGCAGCGTCTGCTGCACGCTATCGTTTATTTCAACGCACTGCAGCAGCAGCATTTTGTTTCGCTCATCTGGATTCTGCACGCTTTGAATTTGAAACTGGCGGCCCTTAAACCACACCTGCATGGCAGCGGTAACGCCGGTGCGCGTAGGAGCCGGGCCTAGATTTTTCCATGTGATGCCGGTGCTGGGGTCACCATCCTCCGTGAAACCACCCAGCACCTGATTCCACGTTGGTGCTGTTGCGCCACTCAGGCCACCGTTGTACTGCGCCTTCTGCAGATAGCCGTTGCTATCCTTCACCAACGCATTGCCGAGATAGGCAGTGTTGGCCAGCCAGCTTGGCGCTGCAGCGATGTAGCGGATAACAACTTGATGCGAAACTTCCGTTACAAACTCATGCGCCGCAAATTTGTCCTGTCCGCTTAGGGCTTCCACGCTGGCCCAGACGTTGGCGTATAGCACATCGACTGAAAGATTCTGGCCGCCCGTAGAATCCTGCTGCGGGGAAACGCGCACGATAGATACTCGATTGCGCAACCGGCCCACATTCAGCGTGGGCGATCTGCGCGAAACCTGTATGCCCCATCCCATGATTGCCTCCTAATTCGTCGCACTATCCGCACGCGCTGTTAGCCCACGTTGGATACGTGTGTTGCATTCGTTGCAGTAAAACTTGCCCGTGCGCCGCAGATCTCCTACATGCGCATTCGCGGCGCAGATGGGATGTCCGTGTATGCAGGCCTTGCGATCCGGGTCTCGCAGCCGCATCCGTGCAGCTTCAAACAGTGCGATGAATTCAGGGCTGGAAACAATCGCCTGTCGCTTAGGCGTAGACGGTGTAAGTGATGCAAGCTTCGCCGCCATGCGTATGCGGTGCCCAGCGGATACACCAGAACACCGCAATCCACAGACCGGACACTCGCCACTTCCAAGCTGCCTTGCTGCGCCGCACCTACTGCAAAACAGTTTCTTAGGTTTCCGACTGGAATGATCCACCGGCGCAGCACCCAACCCAAGGCGGGCGGCCACCCTACACAATCGCATCAACATCATGCGGCAGTGCGGCGGCTTTAGGTGCAGTTCTGCAGCGCATTCGGCGGAATGATAGCCCTGCTTCCAATACAACGTGGCGAGTCGCAAGGCGATGCCAGCGACGTTTCTTGTTGTACACAACACGGTGTCCAGATTTTCAATCTCTTCAGCAAACTTGCGGATGTATTCAGCATCCCCACCGGCGCGCTTCAGGTCAACGAATTCTTTGCACAATCGCGTAAGATGGGCATCCTTGCTCGGAAGGCTCGCTGCGATGCGGGCTTCAGCACGCTTCAACCGTTCGGCACTGGTACCCGGCTGCGCTGCCTTGAAACCGGCGCGCAGTTCAACGAAGCGCACGATAACGGCGCGAAGTGAATTGTCGTTCATCACCCACGCGGGCGTTTCTAGTCTGCGACCCTTATTGAGCTTGTGCTGAGTGTAGCCCATGCGGTCATAATCAATCCAATCAATCCCATTGTTATTTGCATCGCCTTCAGCATTGAAGGTCGCGCGCCCAACCGGCAACCGGCGGCGCATTCCCACGTATTCGTCCAGCTTGGCGTTGCGCGCTGGCATCGCTGGGCAATAAGTAATTTGTGGGGTTGGTGCGAGAGCTGTAGCCATCAATTTTACGTGTGGCTGTTAGGCCCACTTCACAACTTTGTCACGATCCGCTTTACAGTAAGGCTGGGCGACAGCTTGCAATCCTAGAAATGGCTGATTGTTTATTACCCAATTTGCGATGACGGCAAACTCTGAATGTGGGAAACTGACGATGGCGCTACAACGCTTGGGGTGGTGCTGCACCTTGATGCAATCGTCCGAAACATCAAAGCCAATCTGGCGAAGCCATGATCCAAAGTTTTCACAAGTGGTGGAATCTGGAAGACTGCCAAAGATTATCCATTCGCCGGGAGGAAGGCGATCACAGCCCGCTGACCGTTCAAACTTCTGCACTTTACACCTCATATCCTGTTAGCCTCGGCAAAATTTGTTTGGGTGGGGCTACCTTGTGGCCGTTTAGCGCACAGGAATTCCCCACCCGGTGCCGTGTGGAAAGGAGGGGACACACGACAATCTTTAACCGGCATGCCGGATTGTTACTTATTCACCGGCGCAGGTTTCGGTTTGTAGCTGTTGAATTCTTCGGTCGTGAGCGCACGGCGCGGGTTATTTGTTTTAGGACGGGCAGCAACTTCTTCCGCTATGAGCTGCTTCTGCCATTCGTGCCATTCGGGCGTGCCATACTTCGGTTGTAGATTCATGCTTCCTCCCTAACGTGTTTCAACGTTGCGCAGTGCTGCTGGAAATGTCTGCAGCCGGACCGGCTGGGTATTCGTTACATGCAGATTGCGCACGCATCGCATCGAAGATCGCAGCCAGCAGGCTGGCTAGGGTGCGATCAACGTCTTTGGGATTTTTCGCAATGGCACCCGCGACAATTTTTGTTGCGAGGTTGTTAAGTGCCGCATCAGTCTTCAAAGTTTGCATCTCCTTATAATGGTTGAATGTTCACTGCGCCCAGCGCGTACTGGCCCTGCGCAATGTCGAATGTCACAGCATCGCCCGCGCACACTTCGCTGAAGCTCTGGAATTGAAACGTAAACTGGATGTGCGTGTTTGCAGGCGGCGTGCTGTAATGATTCGCGGTTATGGCGGCGGTCACCCCACCAATCCACGAAATCACGGGTATATCGAATTTCTTGGTCACTGAGTTGAATTTGAAATAATTGAAGGGGCGTACCCAAACTGCTGCGCCGCTTACGCCGGTATCACCGGGCTGCGGATACCTTGGCACTGGCGGCGTTGCTGCCGCCGTCAAGTAAACCAGAAGCTGCTGCAGCCCATAAACGAATTGCGCGCCAGCGCTGGCATCAATCGCTGCAGCCAAAGCCTGTGTGAAACGCCCTACGTCATTCATCGCGGATTCAAGGTAGCTGCCATCAGGCGAAGCGAAGAAAAACGAGCTTGGCGAATATCTATCAGGGCCGCATGCACCAAGAGTCAGCCAGTACAACTGGCCGCAATCCAGTGGATACGTCACCCGTGATTTCGAGGCGCAAATCATCGGCGCTTTCCAAAAACAATGCCTGCGGCATTCTGCATGCGCTCCTGCAACGCGGCATCTTTCTTTTCTTGCTCGGCATCTTCGGAGATTTGCGCGGCTTGGCGGCGGGCTCTTGAGCGGCGGTCGGCGTCTTCCTGTGCTTCCATCGTGCGTGCCAGCCGGTGTGCTTTCCCACGCAACGCGGCATCAGCAGCACGCGCGTTGGCCGCCCTAAGTTGGGCAACGGTTACACCCTGAGCGCGCGCCAGCGTTTCTTCGTTCAAAACAACACCGGTGCGCACAACAGCCGGGCGCTTGCTGCGCTTTTCGCGGATACGTTTAAGAATCGGCTCCGGGCAGCCAAGCGCACGCATCCGTGCCTCGCGATCATCCGTTGCATATTCAACCTTCACACCGTTGCGCATCTCGTAGGCAACGTTGGTACCGCGTACCTCGACCAAACCATTCATAAATCCTCCTACACAACTTCACCGGCGCGTGTTACCGGCGTTGCTTCTGGGTTTCCGCCGCTTTCACCGCTTCCCAATTGCCGGAAACTTCGGGCAGGCCAGATTTGGCTGCAAATTCCATGAGCACCGCATCGGGGCACACGCTATCGCAATAGCGCAAACCAGCGCGCGGCTGGGTGAAGCTAACCACTTCACCACCGGGCCGCTGGCAGGTGATGGCAAGCGTGCCGCTGTTTTGAAGGCGCTGCACAAACCAACGGATTTCGGTGGGGATTGCCGCAATCGCAGCCATCTTTACATGCGGCGAAGCAAGACCAGTTGCGCAAAGTGCAGCCGCAATCTGGCTGTCCACTTCATAAAACACACTTAGCTTTTCGGTGAGTAAATTTCTGATGATGATATCCACGGTAGGTTTCCTTCCTCAATCGGCTGGTTGCGCGATTCCAGAATCTAAGCGCGCTGTTACGGGTGTGTGTGCTTAATCGAAACTCATCAACCGGAACACTGTGGGCGCGTATTCAATTCCTTCACGCCATGTGGGCGTACCTTCGGTGGTGGGGTGGCAATGCTCACACAGCGCCACGCAGTTGGATGGCACAACGAATAGATCGGCCCGTTCTTTTGGGCTGCGCAGATGGTGTACCAGCGCGGGTTTGTTGCGGCATCGCACACCATCCCAGAGACGCTGGCAGGATTGCTGCTGGCGAATCAGCATTGCGCGGAAATTGAGCCAGCGCACGCTGGCATACATCTTCCGTATAGGATCGCTTGCTTTTCGCCACGCATCGGTGCGGTTGCGCTGATTATCCCTGATGTGTTTCTCGCAATACACACTGCCGCGCGCGGACGCTTGGCCGCAGCCCGGCTCCCGACACGAACGTGGGGCGCTAAACATCAGCTATCGCCCGTGCTTGCCGAATGCCACAGGGTCGCTGAATTCAAGCCCATCCAAACCTGCGAAGGTTTCCGCGCGTTTGTCACCGGCCCATGCGACGGTTTCATTTGGTTGCGCACCCCAAGTATCGACATACGGGCTTTTCTGCGCGGTTAGCAGGCGCGGGCGAATCGGAAACGTTGCAAACTTCTCCGTAAACTTCGAGTGCGGTGTGTCTTGCTTGATTCCCGCATCCTTCAGCAAATCGAAGGGCGTTTCGCACTGTGGACACTTGTGGGCGTGGCCCAGCCAAAGGTTCACGTTTAAGAGTTGGTATTCGGTGCCACAAGCGCAGCAGAAACTGAAGCCCACTACGTCGCCGTTTTCATTTGACACGCGGTACCACTGGCGCGGGCGGATGTTGTCACTTTTCTGCTGATAAACGGTGCGCAGATATTCAAGCTCTGTTCTTTCCGCGCGGCGGTTTGCGAAGCCTTCAGTTACCTTCTTGATTGCGTCCAGTATTCCCATTGTTGTTTCCCCTCGTGTTTCCTGTTATGTGTTACACAAAAATTATTCCGCGATTTGCGTACACGCTGGGCACATACGGATTAGCCAGCATGCGCGCCCATGCGTTTGCTATCGCGCTGATGCAGTCGATTTTTTCGTTTGGCGATAGCTTTTCTGGTTTCACGCCGCCGTGCTTTTCGTTTTCTACGAAAACGACGTTTTGCGCATGCCAAGCCAGCCAAGGATTGCCGAAGTGAACCAGATCACCAGCATGCACAGCAGCGACGAAATCACGGCACGGCGCTGTAAGGTGCATCGCTGTTTGCGGCACGGCGACGGCCTTTATGCCTGCATCATTCAGCTCCGCAGCAGGAACCTGAAACTGCCAGTTATCGAAGCCCACCTCGCGCACACACAAACGCGAATGCAAATCAACCACGTACTTTCGGATCTCGCGCGGATCGGTCATGTCGCCCGGCGTTAGGTCAATCCACGATTCACGAGCAAGCTGCGAAAGTGGCATGCCCCACGATCCTTCCTTGGCAAGCAGGTTTCCTTCGGGTATGAAGCCCTGCACGATCACAACTTTCTTGTCCACAATCGGGCCATCTTTTTCAAAGCGTGCGCGCGGCCACAGCATGGCCACTGCGGTGGTATCGCCAGTAAGGCCCACATCAACGCCCACGAAGCATGGTGTATCAGCGCCAGAATTCAACAGCAGGAAGTTTGTGCAGGCTTCCAAAGCGTTGGAAGCACCAACGAGTTCAAGCCCTTTGCACTTATCCCATACGGCGCTGGGGATTGAACCGGCACGATTAAGGGTGTGCTCGATCCACTGCCCCATGTGATAGCGCAGGAAGTTATTCAGGGCGCTGGGGTCTTGCTCACACTCGGCAAGCTGCTTTTGCAGATGTTCAATTTTCAGCGTCACGCCCAGCGATGGGTTGGCTTTGCACCACGTAGATTGGTCGTGGTAATCATCTTCAGGATCAAGCTCGTAAACCACCGCGAAGGTATCATCGGCTACGAAGATGCCGCGCAGGAGCTTCTGCGCCAGATCGTACTTGCTGCGATAGCAGAAGGAATTCTTGGTAGCGCCCGGCGTGGTGATGGAAAACACGAGCGGCTGCACGCGCGATACCGTGCCCTTCGCTACCTTGCTGAAGTTTTCAGCATCGGGATATTCCGCCACTTCATCGAAGATTGCGAAGTGCGGGCGCAGGCCATCCAACGAGCGTGTATCGGCGGATAGCGGGGAAAACGTGCTATCGGTACCCGGCACTGCCAGCGCTCCGGCCCAGCACTTCACAGCCGCGTGAAGTTCGCTGTTCGCCAGCACCATGCGCTTTGCATCACGCCAAACCAGTCGCGCTTGGTCGCGCTTCGTTGCAACTGAAAACACATCCGAAAATTGCTCGCTATCTGCCACCAAACCGAACAACGCGATGCTGGCGGCCAGAAACGTCTTGCCATTCTTTTTCGCTACCTGTAGATAAACTTCGGTGAAACGCCGATTGCCTGCAGGGCGCTTCCAGCCAAACACGTTTGCGAGTACAAACATCTCCCACGGCATCAGGTGCGTGCCGCAAAATATCTCGCACCACGTGCTGATGTGCGCCGCTGCCACCGGATCGAAATACAATCCGCGCGTGTGCCCATCTTCCAAATCCTTCAGGAAGCGTGCACAGGCCCGGCGCAACAATTCCCCGGCCACAATCGTGCCAGCCGTGACTTCAAGAGCGTAGGTGCGGGCAATCGCAGCAGGCTTGCCTTCAGGCCACGTGTAATTCTGGCCATTCACCAAGCACACGGTTTGCGTGGGCACCATGCGCTGCGAAAACGTTTCACGTTCCCGCTTCACGGATGCAATGAATTCGTCCAACCTGAATTCGGCGGGTGGCCGTGGATCGGGAAACGGTGTGCGGTTGGCCCATGTATCCGCGTAGATTTGTTTGCACACTTCCTGCTGATGGTTTTTCTGGGCTTTAGCCACAGCCAGCAACGCTTCACCATCGCTGAAGGCCAGCAGGCGTTTTTCAAGCAGGCGTTTTCCTATCAACTTCCACGCATCAAAAGTGGGACGATCATTCCACAGATATTCCGGAGTGGCAGGCCAGCCAAGCTCGAAGGCACAGCTTTCCTGCTTGCGGCGTGTTTCCTGTTCGGCGGCGGTCAGGTTGCGGCGGGTTTCATCAAGCTGCAGGCGGCGGCTCATGCCTTCGGCACCCGGATGAAATCCCGGGATTGGCCGGTGGTGGGCGCTGCCGGGGTTGGTGTAGTTTTCGGGCGGCCACCCAGCTTGCCGTTGGCGCGGCTGGCGGCCTGCTTCGCCGGGCTGCGCGATGAACCTAGCGCCGCCATCACGCGGCGAAGTTCAGCCTGTGTCACATCTGCCATAACCCATCAGTTGGGTGTTAGGGCCAACGGTTAGGTACTTTGGCGTACTTTCCCCGCACATTAGGCAAGATCAAATCTGAATTGCGGTGCGTACCGGGAATACACACACGAATTTCGTCGCGCGGATCGGCTCGGAAGTTGAAATTCATAATGAGGGTGGCATCCCGGCTCCAGCTTTGTTTGTGGGTTTATAACCCGTTAAGACAGTGCGACTTATCACCACGATTCTGCGGCCATGATTCGATGGGCAGATCGCGCGATGCACAGCGATGTGGATGACAGCACAGTAGTTATCAGCACGGGTGCAGTGCTTCACAACCATGCGGATGTTGCGCCAGATCGTGGGACTTGATAGCCCGGCCCGGTGCTGCACTGTGGGGATACAGGCGCTGCCGGGCCGGTTGGTGGCGATAGGGTCACCATGCAGCCAACGTGATGTTAGCCCACGGGCTGGCGCATAGGCAACAGCGCTTGCTGCAGGCGCGCTGGCGCGATATGTCCGCCTGCGTAGTAGCCAAGTGGCATCACCGGCCTAGAGCGCGGCGTTCGGGCTGTGTCACGGTCATTGGGTATCACGATGATTGAATTTGATTTTGTATTTTGCCGTTGTGGTTATCTACCAGTTTTGGACGTTGCTGGTTTCCACTTTGGGTTGGCATTCGGAAACTGATGGCGGCAGAAACGTGACGATGGTATGGCGGTGGTTATCGTAGATGACAACGGCTGGCTTATCATCCACGGTGACCAGCCATGTGGTTCTGGTATGCGATTGGCGCTCTATAAGTCTGGCTTTGTTTTGCCGGATAGATTGCACGATCTGGCGGCGCAGGTGTTTGTTCAGCACGATGCCATAGCGCTCCGCAGCGCGGCGCTTTGCGTGGAGATTCAAAATCGCAGCCGTTTTCTTCGTTCTAATCATGTGTGGTTTTTCCGTTGGTGATTTCGGCCACCATTTTCCGAATGGCATCAGAACGAATCTTCCAGACCTTCCTGCAGTGCCCAGCGCTGTGCATCTGTTAGCTCCGGCTGTTCAGCCATCTGCGCTACAACCAGCCGTGTAGATTCTTCTGCCAATGCCGTGTACTTCTGCTCCGGTGAAAGTATCTGCGATCTTTGGATCGCCCACAGCGTGCCATCTTCGGGAATAAAGCCCAGCCCGGTGAAGGATTCAGTTTCCGCGATGGCTTTAGCGCATTCGATTTCCAGCAGATCAACTTTCTGCTGGTCGTTTAGGTCGGCCCGATTCCAGATGTTATCCCACAAGTTTTCGCGGATGATTTCCTGCCAACAATCTGCCATGTGTTTCCTCCAGTATTTCGGTTGGGTGTTTCCACCGCGATCTGCCAGTTTCTGATGCTGGTGGGCTTCAAGGCCGCACGTTTCGCGGCTTTGCTGGCATATGTGGCCTTGCGGTCTACGGTCTTGGTCAACTCCGCATGCGGTCTTGTAACTTATTGATAATAATAATAATAATAAGTAAATATAGGTAGAGACCGCAATACCGCAAGACCGATATAAGGCCGCAAACCACATCAAAACAGCGCCGGTTCGGTAGCTTCAGCCACCTGACCTTCCGGCAACTGCCAGTACCAGCTATCGCGGGTTTTCTTGGATATCACACCAAGGTTTTTCTTTGCTGTTTCCATCGTGCGCCAACCCATCGCGCCGGGCATCGCCTTTCTAACATCGGCCTGCGCTTTGGGGCCATCACTTAGGAATTGCCGCAGCCAATCTTCTGCCAGTTTCAGTTTGGTGTTTTCATCATCGTTACCCGTTCCTAATACATCCTTCGCTTTCACATCCGTGGCTTCACCCCATTTAATCAGCGGTACTTCATCCGCTGGCGGATCGAAAAACGGTTTGGTGACAATCGTGTATTTAAGACCCTTAAGTTTGCGCGAAAGATTTGTCTTACCTTCCAACATCAAATATCCCTGTTGCCCTTCGGGTGCATCTTCATCTTCAACAAAGAGCCATGTACTGCGCGGTACGCCAGTCATGGCTACCGCACCAGAAACTTTACCCAACGCGGCAACATCGCTGCGCTTGTTGAAATGAGCAATGAAGATAAACGTAATTCCACGTTCGGCTGCGATATCTAGCAGTGGCACCAGCACGCTGCGCAGTTGCTGCTCATCATTTGGCTTTATCTTCCCGGTGTAGTTTGATATTGGGTCCACCACCACCAATTTGACATCAGGGTTTGCATCGAGGAATTTGACCAGAATCTTTCTATCATTATCGAATGCAAATTCTCGTTCCTCTTTCGATTCGTTACTCACATTGCGCACTTTGATGCGTGCAACCATACTTAAGTCCGCACCTGCAACTGCCAAGCGCGGCACGACTGTATCTTCTGCGTCATCCTCGCAGAAAAACATCAGCACCTTTTCTGGCTTACGGCGTATAGATTGGTCTTCGCCGGGAAACGGCTTGCCGGTAGTGGCATGCGCAACGAGCATAATACTTACGAGGCTTTTAGCGCAGCCGGGCTGCCCAGCAAACACGGTTATTTTGCCGCGTGGAATTCTGCCCTTCCAAAACCACTCCAGTGGCTTCGTTTTTATCTCACACATCCATTGCACGGTGTATGTGGGTGCTTCAACTTCATCGGATTTAGGACCGGCAGCGGTTTCGTTTTTCTTGACGAAACGATCTATCGTGTACCACCAGTAGGTGTGACCATTGTGCAATCCCTTCGCGCGACTTCGCGACTCGTAGCGCTCTGGATACTGTTCTTTCACCGCCGCTTCAATCGCATCGGCATCCCGCGTATTCAGATTTCTGTAAAGCTCGCCTACAAGCTTCCAATCTTCCGCCGATTCATCCACACCACTGCTGCTGGCGGGCGCTGATTCCTTCGCCGGTTGCTGGGGTGCGAATTCCCCAGCTTCAGCCCGCGCAAATAAATCTGCTAGGGCTTCGGGGCGGGTTTCAATTTTTTCGTATCCCTCGAAGCCTAGCTCGCCGGTGGTAGCCATAATCTTCACATCGGCATAAAGCTCAACCTTGCTGTCCTTCCTATGGGATGCTTTCGGAATCGCACCACGCACGAAGATGTGGTAGCCCTTGCCGCTGGGCGAGACTTCGGTGTACGAAGCTAAGGCGCGGATGATTGGGTCGGCCCACTCCAGCGGGCAGCCGGTTTCAGGATCGCGCGCGTTGTCCAGATCGACGCACACAAATCCATCCTCGGCGGCCAAGGCGTAGCTGATGCCATCAAATTTTCCAGTCATCACTGCAGAGCACGCTTCTTCAAACGAGGCCCACGTGGCTAGATCGTTCGATTTTGCCAGCGCGCCGTTTAGTTGATGGGGAACCTTCGCGGGTTTCTTGTCCGGCTTTTCAGAGTCGGGCACCAGCCGATAGCAAACCCATCTCTTAAGTGCACGCAATTCTTGTGGAATGTTTTGGAGGCTCAAGCGGGCTGGGCCTCCAAAATTGATGGCCTACGTACTTCGCCGTTTTTGCTGATTGGATACCGATATGTTTCTACCCAAAAATTGCCCTTCAACTCACTTTTCGCAGAGAAGTTACACGCTACGCACTGGAAGGATTCCTCATGTGTGCGGGTATCTAGGTTGTAGTTGATTACGGGATTGTTGTCGTTTACATCGGAACCGTTTTCTTTGCCGCACACCGGGCAGGTGCCCATCATTCCGTAAACTAAACTCATTGCACTGCCCCCTCCAAGAGGCTTAATCGGCCCGGCATATAAACGTTATGCACGGGCATCTTGAAGTTGTCGTACTGGATGCAATAGGCAAGGGCCGATCCGGCGTGCATTGAGCCAAGAATAGTGCCTACCGTTCCAACCGGAATGACCTCGACGGGTGAAATCTTTTCTAGCTTCACTACTCGGGAACCGTTCGGCCAAGCCCCTTGCACCTGTGTGGTTGTGATTCGCACTTTCATCATGCCACCCCCTTCTAAGATGGTGATTACATCCCGTTGGGGCGGCAGAAGCCTGACCACCTCTGCCCCAGCATCCACAGCATCGGCGCAAGCTTCGCAGAGTTTCACTTGGCCTTCTTTATTCACTGCCCAAGCATCGAGATGTATGCAGTACCGTCCCCTCGGGCCATAAAGCGTTGGATGGACCAGAACTGGCTTAGCCACGAGCCACCGCCTCCGGTGCTGCTGGCACCACGCGCGATGCGATTAGCTTCTCAAGGTCGGCCCGGCGAAACCGCACGAGCTTCCCAAAGACTTTTACATAGGGCACCCGCTTGTGAAGTACCCATGCTCGAATGGTTGAAATTTTTACCTGAAATAGCGCTGCCGCTTCGGGTACGGTCAGCAGCTCCGTTTCTGGCTGTTGGCTGGCTTCTTGCTGCTTTAGCTTCATATTTGTCGTTTACCTCAAGCATTATTGTGCTACAATCTTGCTAGAGATTGGAAGCGAAAAGGAAGCTCAAGCATGGTTAAGCGCAAAAGTGGGCTGATAACCTCTAGCAACAAAATCACGGTTTACCTGCAGGCCGGGCAGCATCCTGAAATCACGGGCAAGGAGCAGCCCCATGAAGCGCTTGTGAACCTGCAGGATGATGAAGCTTCCATCCAGCGATTCGCGCACCGATGGGGGCCTGTAACCCATGCCCCGATTTTTAATGTTGGGGTGTTGGGCTGGCGCGACATATTAAGAGGTGCATGGCGTGGCGATGAAGCTGCGCTCAAAGAAGTGCAAGGCTGGATAAATCGCTACATGTTTACCAGCTTGAAGTTCACTGATGGGCGGATCGAGATGGCACCCGAAGACCTGTTGGGCACCATCTTCCTTCTGTTTCTACGTGACTACTTCGCAGGGAAAACGGCGATCTGCGCCAACCCCAACTGTGCCCAGCCGTTTTTCGTGAAGGGCAAGAGCAAACAGAAGCTTTGCGAATCCCGCGAGTGCGCAGCATTCGCGCAGCGCCAGTACGCTTTGAAGTGGTGGAACGAAGTGGGGAAGAAGCAGCGCGAGAAGCGCCAGAAGAAGGCACGGGCCAAAGGGAGGAAGTAGTGGGCATTTATAAACGCGGTGAGATCTACTGGTACAAATTCATGTGGTTGGGTGTGCTCGTGCGCGAATCCACCAAGCAGGCCAACGACAAGGTTGCCCGGCAGATGGAAGCTGCGCACCGCACCAGCTTGGCCAAAGGCGAGGTGGGCATCCGCGATAAGAAGGCTGCGCCCACCCTTGCCGATTTCTGCGAGAAGCGGATCGAGCCTTACGCCAAGCCGAAAAGCTGCTGGATATGGTATCGCGCTGGGATGCGGGCTTTGCTGAAGTACACACCTCTGGCCAACGCTCGTATTGACGAAATCCGTGGGGAGAAAGCTGCGGGCTTTGCTGCGTGGCGTCAAGCGCAGGGCTTGGTGCCGGGGTCAATCAACAGTTCACTTCGCGTGCTTCGGCGCATCCTGAGCCTTGCGGTGGAATGGGAAATACTGGATGTTGCGCCGAAACTTAAACTGCTCACCGGCGAAGCGCGCCGCGAGCGAGTTATCACGCCCGAGGAGGAAGTGAAGTACCTTAAGGCTGCCACGGCCACACCACTGCTGAAAGATGTTGCCACGCTGCTGTTTGATACTGGTGTGCGGCCTGATGAATTGCATCGCATGTGCTGGGAGAATGTTTCATGGGCCAGCGGGCGCAATGGAAATATTCTGATAATCAAGGGCAAGACAAAAGCGGCACGCCGACACATCCCATTTACGCCTCGCGTCCGTGCCATCTTTGATAAGCGATGGAAGGATCAAGGCAAACCGCAAACGGGCTGGGTATGGCCTGCCAATACTAAAACGGGACACGTGAATCATTCAACGTTTCGCCGGGCGCACAGCGCGGCGCTGAAGCTCTCCAAGGTGCGGCCATTCGTGCTGTACAGCCTGCGCCACACATACCTTACGCGGCTGGGTGCCAGCGACTGCGATGTTTGGACACTGATGCGCATCGCGGGCCACAGCTCGATTGCGATTTCGATGCAGTACGTGCATCCATCCGATGAAACAGTTTTGGATGCAGTGGCGCGCTTGGGTGGGCACAAATCTGGGCACAGTGCGAAAATCGCCGCTTCAGAACGCCTTAGCGAGGAGGCTGCAAGTGCAACAGTACCAGAAGGTTATCTGGTGAGCGCGGCAGGATTCGAACCTGCGACCCATGCCTTAAAAGGGCATTGCTCTACCAACTGAGCTACGCGCCCGCCTTTCTTTCAATCTAACATATTCATCAGCCTTCAACGCACAACCTGGGGGGTCCTGCACTCCATTCGCATCACCCGCATTTGCCTTGCAATTTCGCAGGCGCCAAGGCCTCGGCTGGAATAGAATAGGCTGCGCCAAATGATTGGCCTATGAGCACTTCGACCGCACTCTTGAAAAACCGCGAAGGCCGCGTAGTCGATGAAAAGTTCCCGCTGCAGCAATGGCTGGGGGGCTCAGATCACAGTTCGGTATTTCTCACCGAGCGGCCCGGTTCCGGACCGCAAAGAGCGGTCATCAAGCTAATTCCCGCGGAAGGGTTGGATGAAGATGCTCAACTGTCGCGCTGGGCCACCGCTGCGAAGCTTTCTCATCCTCATCTGATTCGGCTGTTTGAATGCGGACGCTGTGCGATCGACGGCACGCGCCTTCTCTACGTCGTCATGGAATACGCCGAAGAGAATTTGGCGGAGATTCTTCCGGTGCGATCACTTTCTCCGGAAGAGGTTTCCCAAATGCTTCCGCCCACGGCTGAGGGCCTGGCTTACCTGCACCAGTCTGGTTTTGTGCATGGCCGCATCCGGCCCTCGAACATCATGGCGGTCGACAACCAGCTGAAGATTTCTGCGGACGGACTTAGCATGGCCGGGAAGCACAGCACCCCGCGCATCCCCAGCCCCTACGACGCACCCGAAGTGCCCGGCAGCGGGCTGTCCCCGGCAAGCGATATTTGGTCGTTAGGGGTCACGTTGGTCGCCATCCTGACGCAGAATGAACCGACCTTGCGGAGTCTCGACCAACGTCACATTGCGGTACCGGAAACGATTCCGCAACCCTTCAGTGAAATTGCACTGCATTGCCTGCAGGTTGAGCCTAAGCGGCGCTGGACGGCCGGCGATATCCTCAGCCATCTTCGTATCCCGATTGTCCAAGTGAAGGCTCCCGTCGAGACAACGATCGGCGAGACAACGATTCCCGAGACAAAGACTGGCGGGGCAAAGACCGGCGAGGCTATGAGAAGTCAGGGCCCTCCCCTGAAACCACGCCCGAAGCGGTGGATCGTCGTGCCCGTCGTAGTCGCGGCTCTTCTTCTCGTGTTCTGGCTGGGCAACAAAATTATCGCCCATCAGCCGGCGGTTCCTGCCGCGGAGACTCACACCGCAACTCCCCCCCCGACCGATGCCCGCGCGGCACAATCGCCGCCGCCGTTTTCAGAGAAAGAAAAGCCCGCGCAAAAAGGAATCGGGCGCGGTCGTGTGCTCCAGCAAGTTTTGCCCGAGGTCTCGCGAAGCTCGCAGAACACGATCCGCGGCCATTTGAAAGTCGCTGTCCATGTTTCGGTCGACACTTCCGGCAACGTTACCCAGGCAAAATTCGACTCTGCCGGACCGAGTAAGTACTTTGCGGAGCGGGCGCTGGCTGCGGCACGCCAATGGAAATTCACTCCGCCGGAAGTGGACGGTGAACCGGCCGCCAGCGAGTGGATTCTGCGCTTTCAGTTTGCACGCGCGAATATCCACGTGCTTTCCGCAGAAATCAAACCTTGAAATAGGCTCAGCCCACATCAATGTTCTTCTCTCGTCTTCATCCTCCAGATCATCTGCCGCAACATGCCCAGCAGGAATTCTGCGTCGCCGGTTTGCAAGCCCAACCGCCGCACGAATCGGCGGACTGCCCCTTCAAAAGAATCCGAAGAATTCAGCTTCGGATAACCGCTGGCGCGCAGCGCGGTGAGCAAGGTCTCGGTAATTCGCTCCTCCTCAGCTGAAGACGCAGGATTTTCCCTGCCCCCTTCCCCCATCGCGCCGGGATCACGAATCAATTCGTACAGACAAATTGCCACCGCTTGCCCAAGATTCATCGAGAAGTGTTCCTCTCGCGTGGGGATGCGCATCAGCCAGTGACAGTGACTCATGTCTTTGTTCGAGAGCCCGAATTTTTCCGATCCAAATAACAGTGCGCAAGGACAAGGACCGGAGGCAAGATGGGCGCGAATGAGAGGCGCACCCGCCTCCAATCGCTGGAGAAAATGCTGCAGATCACGCGGGCCAACCGCCGTGGTTCCGACCACCAGCGAGCAGTCGGCAACTGCTTGGGCTAAGGTTTCGTATTTTTCGGCGCTTTCCAATACCTTTCCTGCGCCTACGGCGGAACGAGCCCCTTGAAATGCTACATCGTAGGGATTCACCACCCGCAGATGTTGGAATCCGAAATTGCTCATCGCACGAGCGGCTGCGCCGATGTTCAGGGGATTGCGCGCGTCCACCAGGACCACGCGGAGGCGATCGAATTCAGCGGGAATGAGCAAGCCAGTTGTATTCTACGGCAGGCTGATTTGCTTGCAAGCCTCCCGCCGTAGAGCCTTTTTGCACCCCTGTGAAAATGTAAAATATTTGTCAAAACTCTGCCTTTCCGGCGAAAACGGGCAGAAACGTTATAAGCTTCACTCTGCTAGAGGGACCCGAATCGAGTGAGGATAACTTTATGGGTCAGATCGCTACACCAATGATGACCGCAAGGTCGGCAGATCCGATGAATGCAACTCGGCCGATGGGAAGAATTCTGGTAGTTGAAGATGATCCTGCGGTTCAGAAGGCGCTAAAGCGGCTGTTTGAGTCCGAGGGCTACACCGTTGAAGTGCAAGGGAATGGCAAGTCGGCTCTCGAGAGCTTCCAGGCTTCGCCTCCGGCCGTCGTCATTCTCGACCTTCGTCTGCCCAAGCTTTCCGGCGGCGATGTGTGCAAAGAAATCAAGGCCCAGGCGCCCACCTTGCCCATCGTGGTTCTCAGCGCAACCAGCGACGTCTCCGACAAAGTTCTGTTGCTCGAGCTGGGAGCGGATGACTATGTCACCAAACCTTTCAGCCCCAGGGAATTGCTGGCCCGGGTGCGCGCCGCTCTGCGCCATACATCGAGAACCGCGACGGTCAATCTCGTAAGCTTCGACGGCATCACGGTTGACTTAAAGAAAATGGAGGTGCAGCGCGACGGCAAGCTGGTCGTTTTGACTGCGCAGGAATTCAAAACCCTTCAATTTCTGGTGCAAAATGTCGACCGCGTCATCGGCCGGGACGAATTGCTGAACGAAGTTTGGGGATACCAGAATTATCCCTCCACTCGCACCGTCGACAACCATATCCTGAAGCTTCGCCAAAAACTGGAACGCGACCCAGCCAGTCCGGTACACTTCCGCACCGTACACGGAATGGGTTACAAGTTCGTTCGCTGAGATCCCTTGGACCCTTCATCAGAACCCGTCTCGCCAAATTTGCCAGCACCGTCCGGGGGCACATTCGTGCCCCGAACGCGGCTGCGCACGCGCTTTCTGCTCTCCATGGTGCTGATCACCTCCGCCCTCACCGCGTTGAGCCTTTTAGTGGTTCGGCAGACCATGCAAAGCCACGTGCGCGAAGGCATAGTGCAGGATTTGCGGAACTCCGTGACTACCTTCCAGAATTTTCAACATGATCGTGAAGCGATGTTGACTCACTCGGCGGAATTGGTGGCTTACCTGCCCATCACCCGAGCCATCATGACCGCGAACGACCCGGCTACCATTCAGGACGCCTCGAAAGATGTATGGCCGTTGACTGGCAGCGATCTTCTTGTGCTGGCTGACCGTAGTGGCAAGGTGGTAGCTCTGCATACCAAATCGGATGGGTTGACCCGCGAAGCGGCGCAGAAATACTTGGAACGATCCTTGAGCGAAGAGGACTCCAGCCACTGGTGGTTCGGCGGCCACCATCTCTACCAGACCTTCCTCCAGCCGGTCTATTTCGGCTCGAAGACCGAAGGTCCGTTGCTCGGCTTCCTGATCATCGGCTATGAAATCGATGACCGCCTGGCCCGCGAGGTTAGCAAGGTTTCGGCCAGCCAGGTCGCTTTCGCCTACGCCAACGAAATCGTGGCCACAACCTTGACCGCCGATCAGGCCCACAGCACAGGCGTGCGCGCCTTGGCTGCGGGCTCCTCACAATCCGGACCGCTCGATGTTGAAGTTGGCAAGGAGAATTTTGTAGCTACTTCCCTTGACCTCTCAGGCCAGCAGCAAACCCCTGTCCGCTTAACCGTACTGGGGTCCTACGATCAGGCTGCCAAGTTCCTCGGCAATCTCAACCGCCTGCTGTTGCTGCTCGGTCTCACGGCTGTGTTGTTAGGCAGTGGGCTGGTGTTTCTGATCTCCTACACCTTCACACGCCCGCTGGCGACTTTGGTGGACGGTGTACGCGCTTTGGAGCACGGAGACTATTACCATCCTCTCGATCCTCGAGGCAGCGACGAAGTTGCCGAGCTGACCTCAGCTTTTGGCAGGATGCGCGCCAGTCTGCTCAAGACCCAACAAGCGCTGCTGGAGTCAGAGCAGTTGGCCACCATCGGACGCATGGCCAGCTCAATTTCCCACGACCTCCGCCACGCGCTCGCCGCTGTCGTGGCCAACTCTGAGTTTCTTTGTGACGGCCATCTGTCTTCGGCACAGCGCGAAGAACTCTATCAGGAGGTCCGCACCGGCGTAAACCAGATGACGGACCTGATCGACTCTTTGCTCGAATTCGCCCGTACCAGAGAATCCCTCAGCCCCAGCTACGCCAGCGTCGCCGAAACTGTGCAGCGAGCCATGCAGGCGGTGCGGCTACACCCGCGCCATCAGGGCACACTGATCGAGGTCCACTGCAACAGCCAGAGTTTGGCCTGGTTCGATCCCCGCAAGCTCGAGCGCGCCCTCTACAATCTTCTGCTGAATGCTTGTGAGGCTGCGCCCACCAGCGATGGCCGGGTTCTAGTCACAATCGAGCGCACCGGTCACGCCGTCACCATTGCCGTCTCCGACAACGGTCCTGGCATTGCCGAGCCCATTCGCGACAAGTTGTTTCATCCCTTTGTGAGCTTCGGCAAAGAGAACGGCACCGGCCTTGGCCTTACAGTCGTACAGAAGATCGTGCAGGATCACGGCGGCCAGGTTTTGATGGAACGTACTGCGGACGCTAAGACCGTTTTCCGGATTACGTTGCCCGGGCGCGCTGCACTAGGTTCGGCCGATGTCGGCAACGATGAGCGGACCAGCCGTCCTTTTTTGCCTCTTGACCGTGATCGAGCGACGGAAAATTCAATTCGACATTCGGACACATAGCTCCAGCCTCACTTTCTCGATTTCACCATGATCCGCATGTCGCGCAGGAGGGTGTGTGAAGAACCATGAAACTTTTGGGGTTCGTAGCAGTGCCGTGACCGGAGTCGCCTTCATCCTTTTGAGTATGTTCGCCGTGAGCATGCGCGGCCTGGCACAAGAAAGCACGCCAGCAACGCCTCAATCCGGCGATGCCGCACTGCGCGACCTGGTTTCGCAAATGCGCGAATTACGCGCCGCCGTCGAGCAGATGCGAAATGAAAATGCGCAGTCGCGCGCTGAAGTGCACGAACTGCGTCAGGAATTGGAGGAAACTCGCAAGCTGCTGCTTCCGCTCGTCGCCTCGACGAATGCCGGTTCATCATCGTCCGCCGCCGCAGAATCCACGCTGCAGACCGCAAATGCTGAAACTGCTCCAGCCTCACCTTCGGATATGGGAAGCCGCATTCAAAAGCTGGAGGAATCGAATCAGCTGCTGGCCTCGAAGATTGACGAGCAATACCAGACCAAGGTGGAAACCGCCGCCAAATACCGTGCGCGACTCTCCGGAATTGTGCTCATGAACGCCTTCCACAACGTCGGAGGCTCCGACAACCTCGACCTGCCCAACTACGCCGAATCCGTCGCCCCAGGCAGCAATCAAGCCAGTTTTGGCGCCACACTGCGGCAAACTGAGATTGGTCTCGAAATTTTTGGCCCTACCGTCGCCGGCGCGAAGACTTCAGCCAATGTGCAATTCGATTTTGCCGGAGGCTTCGCCGCCACCAACAACGGCGTTAACTTTGGCATCGCCCGCCTGCAGACCGCCAGTCTGCGGCTCGACTGGAAACAAACCTCCATCATCGCCGGTCAGGATTCGCTGTTCATCTCGCCGCTTTCTCCCACATCGTTTGCGTCACTCGCCATTCCGGCCTTCGCTTACGCCGGCAATCTGTGGGGCTGGACGCCTCAGATTCGCGTCGAGCATCGTTTCGATCTCGCCGATCAACAAACGCTAACGCTCCAAGCGGGAATTCTCGACAACCTCGATTGGGAACCTCCTGCCAATTCATTCACCCGGTCGGCGCAAGCCGGCGAGCAATCGGGTCAGCCGGCGTATGCCATGCGTACGGCGTGGTCGCGGCCTGTGTTCAATCATCCGTTGAGCTTTGCCATGGCTGGTTATTACGGCCGCCAGAATTGGGCGTATTGGGACCGCAAGGTCGACGCTTGGGCCGGCATGACCGACTGGCAGATTCCCATTCTTCGCCGCTTGCTGCTTTCCGGCGAATTCTATCGCGGCCGTGCAGTGGGAGGTCTCGGCGGCGCCATCGGCCAAACCATTCTGTTCGCGGGCAATCCCATGTACAGCGCTACGACTCTTCGCGGCCTTGATTCCGCCGGAGGATGGACCCAGCTCAAGTTCCAACTCACGCCCAAGCTGGAGTTGAACGGCGTCTTCGCGGAAGACAACGCCTTCGCTGGCGACATCCGGGGCTTTGCCACCGACGCCAACAATTTCGGCCCCATTCTCGGGCGTAATCGCGGAGCGCTCGGCAATCTGGTATATCGGCCGCGCTCTGACCTGCTGCTCTCCGCTGAATTCAGACGCTTGCACACGTTCCCTATCTATGACAGTGCCAGCGTCACCAATCAGGTAAATCTAGCTATGGGGATTCTGTTCTGATGCCTCGCTTCGTTCACCATCACCGCCGGATTATGAGCATCGTGCTGTTGCTGCCGTGTGTGCTCACATCTGTCTTCGCCGCGGCACAAGATCTCGAACTCAAGGGAAAAGTGCAACTCACTAGAAACGGACACCGCGTGCACGACGCGTCGAAAGTGGTGGTCTGGCTAACACCGCTTGGCTCTACACCAGTGCCCGCGCCGCCGCAGCAGACTGCGCCGATTCCCCAGTTAGTACAGAAAGATAAAAGCTTCCATCCGTCGTTGCTGGTGATTCCCGCAGGTGGGCAGGTCGAGTTTCCCAACCGCGATCCGTTCTTTCACAACGTCTTTTCGTTGTTCGACGGCAAGCGCTTCGATCTGGGACTCTACGAAAGCGGCACCACGCAGTTTGTGAAGTTCGACAAGCCCGGCATTTCATTTATCTTCTGCAATATTCATGCCCAGATGAGCGCGGTCGTGATCGCGCTTAACACGCCGTACTATTCCATCTCCAACTGGCGCGGCGAGATCAGCATCGGCAACGTGGTTCCCGGCCGTTATCAGATGCACGTTTTCCATCCGTCAGTTTCGCCTGCAACGCTGCACGCTGCGGAACGCGAAATCACCGTAACTCCCGGCGATACTTACCTGGGAAACTTCACGCTAGCCGAATCCGAAATCGACGTAGCCCACAAAAACAAATACGGCCGCGACTACGATCGCCCCGATCCCGACAGCCCCGCGTATGCAAGACCCTAGGTGATAAAGCACTGGCTGTTGATTTCTGCCCGAAAATAAATTTTCGCGAGCGTGTCGGAAACGAGATGGCTGGGCGCTGTTTCGCTTTGCTTTCGGGGGTACCCCCCCTCCCCCCATACCTCTGAAAGCCTTGCTGGGCGCGGGTTCTGCAAAAAGTGTCTGCAAAATCTTGACGTCAAAGGGCTTAGAGGTCAAAATCTTGAGAACAAAGGACTTAGGACGACGTTATGCACGCTGCGCCGACCGTCATGGCCTCGACCATCATTGCGCACGTGCTGGGCCGTGCGCAAGGTTAGATGTCACAATGCGCCTGTGGAAATTATTGGGCGGCGGATCGGAGCCGACACGGTTATCTAATCAGCCCAAGAGCCTTATCAGGCTCCAACAGGTTGAGGTGCATCCGGTATCCTGTGCTTGGCTCTTAGTATCTTCTCCACGGTGTCGCGATCGTCGTACAGGTCCTCTAAGACACGCTGCGAGTAGGTGTGCGCATCCTCGTACTCAGGTGACTCGACCTTCCGCCACTCATCGTGGAGAATGTCATTTCCCAGGACGCGGATGTTCTCGTGAGCGCGTCTTTTCCGGGCTTCCGTGATCACACCGTCATTCGCAGCTGCATCAATTCTGTGTTTAAGGCTTTTGCTCTTGAACTTCCTCCCGTTCTCCTCCACTTCAACGTCGACATAGCCATTTTTCGTCAAGACCTTTTCCAAGACCGATCGAAGAAGCGCGGACGCGGCACGAAAGGCTCCGTGGGAAGCAACTAACTCGGCTTCCCGAAATTCGCCAACCACATCACCTGGAACTTTCGAAGGAAGATTCAAATGCTCAATAGCAGTGGGAGAAAACGATTCCAAAACAGCAGTCTGACTACTTCCTGAGTCATGAAGTTTTGCTACAGCACCTCTGCTACAGAAATTACACCGAAAGAACTGCCACAAAATCCGGGAGAATAGAGTGTTTTGATAGTGGTGGTTTCGGTTAATTATGACTGCGCCCAAAGATGTGTTGCTATGACCTTTTGTATCAAAGCTCGTAACCGCTCCACAGTCAGGACAGGGAGCAAGGACGTTGTGACCTGCCCCCCAGAAATTAGTCCAGACGAAATGTGACTTCTCCCAATTAGAATGGCCCGCCCGGGGCGAGGAGGAGGAGTCGTGCGCAAGAGTCGATTCAACGAACAGCAGATCATTGGCATCCTGAAGGAGTCCGAAGCCGGAGTGCCGACGGCGGAACTGTGCCGCAAGCACGGGATCGCGTCGCAGACGCTATACCGGTGGAAGGGGAAGTACGGCGGGATGGAAGTGAGCGAGGCGAAGCGATTGCGGGCGCTGGAAGAGGAGAACCGGCAGTTGAAGCACGCGGTGGCCGAACTGCTTCTGGACAAGCGCGCATTGCAGGCGGTGGTTACAAAAAAATGGTGAGCCCGCAGTTGCGACGGCAGGCGGTGGTCGTGATGCGCTCGGAAGTAGCGGTCTCAGAGCGACGCGCCTGTGGGCTGATCGAGATCTATCGCCGGACGTATCGCTACGAGCCACGGCCCGAGGACCCGCGACTGCGCGTGCGGTTGCGCGAGCTGGCGGCAGAGCGGCGAAGGTTCGGATATCGCCGGTTGACACGAATGCTGGTGCGTGAAGGATGGAAAGCGAATCACAAGCGCGTGTACCGGCTGTACGTTGAAGAAAAACTGAGCCTTCGTCGGAAGCGGGGCCGACGCCGACGCGCCGGATCGCGCCTGGTGCTACCGCCGCGCCCGACGCAGCCCGATCATCTGTGGACGATGGACTTCGCCAGCGATGCGTTCACCAGCGGGCGCAAGTTCCGGACGTTGAATCTCATGGACGGCTTCACTCGTGAGGCACTGGAGATCGAGCCTGACACCTCGCTGCCGGGAGCACGTGTGGTGCGTGTACTGGAAGGACTGAAGCAGCAGGGACGCAAACCGGAGGTCATCGTGATCGACAACGGGCCGGAGTTCGTCAGCCAGGTGGTGGACCAGTGGGCCTACGAGAACGGAGTCCAGTTGCACTTCATCACGCCGGGGCGACCGATGGAGAACGGCTACATCGAGAGCTTCAACGGCAAGTTCCGCGATGAGTGCCTGAACGAAAACTGGTTCTTCGATCTGGCGGACGCACGTCGTAAGATCGCCGAGTGGAAAGTGGACTACAACCACGTGCGACCGCACTCGGCGTTGGGATACAAAACACCGATGGAGTTTGTCGCTTCGTGGAAGGCAGGCTTCTACATTGCTGGACTGGGGCAAGGGGCCTCAAACGCCGGCCCCTTGCCCCAGACCCCCATCCCCGCTACGCTGCGGGGCGAACAAAAACCGGAGAAAGTCTCATTATCCCTGGACTAAAAATGGGGGGCAGGTCAGTTGTTCTCCTGCCAGTTGTAGCGTGGGCTTTTCACCTTCTGGAGTAAATTATAGCATCGAGAAAAAAATTGAGGCGCTACTTCTCTTTGATGTACTTCTTTTCAAGAACTGCTTTCGAGATGGTACCCATGAATCGCGTGCTGGCCATCAGCCAGCTGAGGACTTCTTTAGCATTGATGGGCATCAGGCCATCACCGCTCTTAGATTTGTCAGTTTGATGAACGATGTGGTGCCGTCTCCTGATCATCTCGTCCAATAGCGTGAGGGTTGGGCGTTTATCCGTCACCAGCTCCCCCCACTCCAGACCGAAGTCCGCCTCCCACTCTTCCTTCTTTTCTGGCAAGCTGAGACCCAGCCCTTTGATAAATGAGATCATCTCCGTCACGTTGTTGAAGCTCACACCGTCCAGGTACTCCGACACAGACTCTCGGATCAAGTTGTCCACGGTCTTACCCCTGTGCCGAGCGAGTTTTCCTAGAGCAAACTTCTCCGCACGGCCTCTATCGCCGAGGCCCGCTAGTGGTACTACGTCAAGTGCAACCTCACCCGCAGCCGGTAAGAACACGGAAGCGACCGTTCGTAGGAGGTCCTCCACGTAGGCGTGGGTCAAGACCACCACGGCCCGGAGGATGTCATCTGATGTTCCCGGCGAGGCACTTTTCGACACGTCTATGAGTTTGGTCGTTCGACCAATCCCTTTCGCCATCAGATCAACGTAAGGCTGCAGGTCTTCTTTGATCTGCTCTTGAAGCTCGGCTGGTACAGGCGTCATCCAGCCATTGTAAAGGGTTAGAACGCAGGCGGCCCAGCCTTTGTGCTTTTGCAAGGGAGGGGCATCTTGGCAGTCTCTACGCCCTCTGATTCATCAGGCGCTCGACTCTCTCAGGTTCGCAGGCAATGATCTTCAGATAAGCCTGAGTTGGCCGGTCCGGTTGCGCGCATCCTTGCTCCCAGTCGCGGAGAGCGGCCCCCGTCGTTGACGTTCTTTGCCAGGTGGCCGACGTCAAAACCCCCACCCTAACATCGCAAAAGCAGAGTGAGGTTAGGATCGGGCGATCTCGCGACGTAAGGATGGGGCACCCTGGCGACCTTTGCTGTCGATTGCATGATGGTAGCAGTACACCGCGATTCGCGGCCCAAAGCAAGCATTTATGCGGTGCTGGCCCGGTCGAAACTCCTCTTGCAGTCTCGGGTGGCTGCCGACGCGAAAGGGGTCCTTCGACTGCGCGGCTGATTCTCTTCGAGAATCAGCCGCTTCGCTCAGGATGACACTTTGGTGGTGAGCAAGCAGCAGATAGAGAAAGGGTGTGCCGTTTGACACGCCCTTTTCGCCTCTGACCTTCGCTTCACTTTACTTCAACTTTTCCGGCTTAGCGATGGCCTCCGCCACCACCGCTCGAATGTCCGCCGCCGCCGGAGCTATGACCGCCGCCACTCGGGGCGCTGTGCGAACCACCGGTAGAACCGCCGCCGTGGTAGCCACCGTAACCTCCACGGCCGTAACCGCCGTTGCCTCCGGAAGACCGCGGCTGTGCGATGGGCTGCCTCATGTTGAGTTGTGGACGTGAATAGCCGCTGCGCCCGTAGCCAGTTGAGCCAGATCCGCGCGACTCGTTGGAGGTTCGATTCCAGTAGCTCCCGCTCTCACCTCGGCTGGCAGATTCAGTGCCGCCTTGACGAGCCACAGACTGGCTGCCGTGCGACTCCGGGGTAAATGATTTCCATTCGCCCGCGTTCTGTTCGCCACGAGATGAAGCCGACTCCGCGCGGTTCGCCGTAGACGCCGCGGTCGTCGATCCCCGATTTTCATTCTCAGTTGCGGCCTGATTTCCGGTACTCTTCGCCCCGGAACTATTCGTCACTCTACTCGTCTCTCTGGCCGTCGAAGTAGTCGCGGCAGTCTTTACTGCTCCGGTCGTGCGCGCGCCAGCCGCGATCGGCGAAAAGTGGCTCTGCCGCATGGACTGCTGCAGATGTGCCGTCTCCCGCTGGAACGACTGCGGACGCGAGGTGTTTTGCGTTCCGAAGAAATGCTGCGCCGCGCTGTTGTGAATGGTGGAAGGAGCAGCAGCGCGTCCGCTGGCCGACAAGCTGGCGCGCGTAGGAGTCACAGGCAGGTTGCCGGTCATCATACGAGCGCTACTGAGTTGGGCGTGCGTGGCTGCCACTGCGGTGGTCCGTCCCGCTCCGAATTTGCCCGCTCCCACGGTTGAGAGCGCGCTTCCGATGTGCGCGTCATTAATGTGCGCCACATTCGAGAACCTGGTGCCTCCATGCAACGGCGCGAAGCCGCCGAAGCGGTTGAGTTCGCCAAATCGGTTAAAGCCCACGACGCCGAAGCGGCCGCGATATCCACCCCACCACGGAAAGAAGCGGTCACAAGGCCCAATCGGCAGCCAGCCAAAGCCGCCCCATCCTCCCCACCCAAAGCCGAGTCCCCAACCGCCTCCGAATCCGAAGAACGAAACGTATGCCGGCGCCCACAACGGTTGATAGAAGCCGCCCCACACCGGTCCCGGCCACCACGCCCACGCGCCGCCGTACCACATCCAGCGACCGTAGTGATAAGGCGCCCAGCCCCAAGGCTCGAAGCCAACCCATGTCCAGCCGTAGTAGGGCTCCCACACCCAGTCGCCGTCGCTGTAGGGAGCCCAGCCGGCCGGTTCATTGGGCACCCAGACATCGCCGTAGTCGGGGGCGTTTTCCCAGGTTCCATTGGCGTCGAGATCTTCCGAGCCGACGTAATACTTGTTGGTATGCTTCCAGGCAGCCGCTTCGTGAATCATGCGGTCGCGCTCGACGTTCCAGATATCCCAGTCGTCGCGTTGGGGAGCGGGGCTGATCTTGTATTTCGCATCGGCACCGGAGCCGCGCACCGTGGCCATCTCGCCCTGCTTCACCTGTCCAATTCCCTGGGGCGTTGAGATTTCCGCTTCACCTTTGCGCACGATAACGATGGAGTCGCCATCGGGCCGCACTTCAACGCGATACACGCCGTCTTTATGTGCGGGATGAACCGCTACGTTGGGCGTATCGATCTCCGGCTCAGCTTCGCTCTCGCCGAAGACGGAATAGTTGGCCAAGCCCTGCCCCACTTGAATCTGGATGTACTTGTCGGTAAAGCGCGCGAGAGTGGCTTGGGCATTCGAGCCCAGGCGGAGAATGTTGGCGTAGTCGAGTTGGACCTCGGCGCGGGCGCCGACGCCAGTAGAAACTTTGTCGCCGGTTACTACAGGCTGATTCAGCACAGCCGCAGACCACGTGCCGGAATCGGCGCGCTGGGTGGAGACGTCACCATGAATCATGCTGACACGGCCCACACCTTTGTCAGTCTTGGCCGGCGCTTCGCCCGACGGTCCACCGGGCTTGGCTTCCTCGCCGAGTCTCGGCGCGGCAATCGGAGCCGGTTGCGCCGTTTTATCCTGTCCGATTTCCATGGGAGCGCTGGGCTGCTCGGAGGGTCCGGGACCTTCCTGCGTGGTTTGCGCTTTCGCGCTGAGTGAGAACGCGACCGCAAGAACGAGAATTAATAGTGCGAAACTTGCTATGAATCTGTCTTTCATGGTCGACCTCATTCCAAATTCATGGAATGTGCGTTTGAAGCTCTGACCTGAACGATTGATGTCGTTATAGTGTGAAGCAACTGCCATGCCACAAGTGGAGCGGGGAGATGTTTCATAACTCCTTTATTGTCAAATGCAAAGAGACAGCCTGTGGGAGGGAATTTAGAACGCAATCTAAAGCTGGTGGCCGCTCTGAGCCAGGGTGGTGGTTTTCAGCCAGGGTAGGCGATGGAAGGATTTCTCAGACTACTGCAGCTTCGCGTACTCTGCCTTGGCTTGCTTCAGAACCGGAAGGTCGGGGTCGGCGTCTTTCCAGAGGGCGAAGAAGTCCTGATAGGCGGTGCGGCTCTTTGCGCTGTTGCCCTGGAGTGCCTCGGCGCGGGCCAGGCCCAGGTAGGAGAGTGCATATTCGAGGCCCGTAGGATCCACGCCGCGGTGATCGAGCACCCGCTGGAATTCCACCGCTGCCTCCTTGCCTTTTTTCAGTTTCAAATAGGCGCGCCCGCGGTCGTAGGGCGGCCATAACGTTGTGACGATTCCGAACTCATACGGTCTGAGCTTTTCCAGCCATTCAAGAGCTGCGGCAGGATGGTCGTGGTTAATCTCAGTCAAGGCGTGCAGCCAGGGATCAATGATTGATTTGTCAATCGTGTCGTCGGGGAACTCCTTCATCACTTCCGAGAAGATAGTCTGCGCCTCACGGTCCGCGCCTGCGTATGCCAGGTTATAAGCCGCGAAATTCCTGGTCAACTTGTCTGGGCTAAGAGCAAGGGCCTGTTTCACCTTGGCAGCAACGGCCGAGTTATTTCCCATCATCAGTTCGGTCGTGGCCTGGTTCAGCAAGGCTTGAGCCGCATTTCCCTTCAGTCCTTCACGCTGGGCTGCTTCAATAACCTCCTGATTCATCGCCAGAGATTTGCTGCGCCGGCCATAGAAGGCCTCGACGCCGGCTAGATTGGCCTTCATGAAAACTTCATCTGGCCTTCCATTTGCCCATTGGACCTGGCGCTGCATGGCAGCCGTGTCTCCCTGAATCAATGCGACTTGATAGAGCTCCCAGTGCAGGGGAAAGTTATCGATTTTGTGGGAGAAACCGTTCTCAATGATCGCCTTGGCCTCGTCGTAACGGCCGAGGGCCAAGTAGTCCCCTCCCAGGTTCTCGTACGGATAGCGGGAGCTGGGGTTGATTTGATTTGCTTCCTGAGCCTGTTGCACGGCCTGATCGCGCTGTCCGAGAAAATCGTAGGCTACTCCGAGATTGATGTATGGCACTGAATCGCGTGGGTACGATTGCTCCCACAGCCTAAAGGCTTCCATGGCTTTGTCCATTTCGCCGGTGACAATCTGGTAGTAGCGCGTTGAAATATACAGCCGTTCTTTTTCGCTGGCGCGCTGGCGGCGCTCAAAAGCCTGCTTCGCGTACTGCACCGCGCTCTCGTTTTCGCCGCTGTTGAAGTAAACCTGTGCCAGGCGAGCATAGGCGAACGCAAAATTAGGGTCGAGCTCGATCGCTTTCTTATAAAACGGGATGGCGCCTGCTTCCGACGAGACACGTTGCGTCTCAGCCAGGTTGAACATCTTGAGGGCTTCGAGCGACGACGTGGTGGCCTCTTCGAGGGGTGTGTCGAATTTCTGGATGGAGCTGAGTGACTCGCCCAGCTTGGCGCGCAGGGTGGTCGCCGCCTGGCCGAGCGATTTCAAGATGACTTCTTTGTTCTCTGCTTCCGCCTGTTCGTGGGCGATCGAATCTCCTGTGGCGCAGTTTAGCGCCTGCAGGTCGATGACATAGTGGCTGCCGAGCGTGGAGATCGATCCGGTCAGCATGGCCTTAACGCCGGCGCGCTGGCAGACCTCGCGGGCGACCTGATTCGTAAGCCGCTCATCGGCGGAACGTCCCATGAAGCCCAGGGTTTCGCGCACGCTCTGTTGCGAGAGGATATTCAGAAACGGAGACTGCTCGAGTTGAACGGCCAGCGCTTGCTTGAGTGTGCCGTCGAACACGGCATCGCCGGTGGTGTTTACAAAGTCGGCCAGCAGGAGGGTGTCTTTTTCGGTGAGCGCAGGCTTACCGTGTCGGTAAAAGAGAAATGCTCCCCCAGCGAGCAAAGCGATGACCACGATGGCTGCCACAGCCGGAAGTAGCCAGCTTCGAGCAGGCGCAGCTGCCGGTAAACTGGCGTGGGGCGAACTGACGGGCGAACTGATATGGGCCGCGACTGGAGCAGAAGTTGCCGCGGCCGAAGAGCCGGAGGGTGGCGCTGGTGCGACGGAGCCGCTGGAAGGCGGTTTAGACGGTGCGGCCGCCGCGGCTGGTTCCTCGGCGGCCACGATGCGGCGGCTCGAATCCGTGTCGCGCTTCAGCCGCTGCAATTCGGCGCGCATTTCGGAAGCGTGCTGGTAGCGCAGTTCACGGTCCTTCTCGAGCGCGCGGTTGATGATACGCTCCAGTTCGGCGGGCAAATCGGGATTCATGCGGACCGCGGAAACCGGGGCGCGGTTCAGAATGGATTCGAAGATCACTGCGGACGTGTCGCCGCGGAATGGGACGTTGCCGGTCGCCATCTCATAGAGCACAGCGCCGAACGAGAACAGATCGGTGCGGTGGTCGAGTTCCTTGCCGCGGGCCTGCTCCGGTGACATGTAGGCAACAGTGCCAACGGCCATGCCCGGGCTGGTCAGGTGTTCGAGATCCACGGCAGTGGCGGCGGTGACTCCCAAATCGGCCGGACGTTGAGGGCTGGCAGCCACCTTGGCCAGTCCGAAATCGAGAATCTTGGCGTGCCCACGCTGGGTGGCGAAAATATTGGCCGGCTTTATGTCGCGGTGAACGATGCCTTTGGCGTGAGCGGCATCGAGGGCGTCGGCGATTTCGATGGAGAGCGAAAGGATCTCATCCGTCTCCATGGGACGCCCGGCAATGCGGTGTTTCAGCGTCACGCCGTCCAGAAATTCCATGACGATGAAAGGCTGGCCGCTTTCTTGGCCGATTTCGTGGATGGTGCAGATGTTGGGATGGTTCAGAGCAGAAGCCGCCTGCGCCTCGCGTTGAAAGCGGGCCAGCGCTTGCGAATCCCTGGCCACTTCATCAGGAAGGAACTTGAGGGCGACAAACCGGTGCAGATTTAGATCTTCAGCTTTGTAGACGACCCCCATTCCGCCGCCGCCTAATTTTTCTACGATGCGGTAGTGCGAAATGGTCTGGCCGATCATCAGGGGCAAATCTTACGTGGGCGAAACCGGCAAGTCAACGAAGGATACTGGCACCTCAGAAGGAATACTCTCGAGAAATTGCGATGGCAAACCGGGGCTGACGACGAACGCTGGACCGTGCCGACACAAGACCTCGACTTACGCTTCTTTATCTCCTTCATCCGCAATCCCAATTTTCGAGAGCCGATAGCGTAGGGCATTCCGCGACAGCCCCAGCAGCCGCGCCGCCTGACTTTTATTTCCATTCGCCCGACGCAGCGCCTCGCGAATCATTTCATCTTCCCAGTGCTCGAGCGTCATACCCTCAGGAAGAAATCCGTTAGCACCATTGGCGAGTCTGGCAGGCCGCAAATCAAGATGAATATCCGCCGACTCTAGCACTGAGCCTCTGGCCAGCGCGCACGCCCGTTCGATGATGTTCTGCAACTCGCGCACGTTCCCCGGCCAGTGGTAGTTCACCAGAGTTTGCATGGCCTCGGGCGTAATGCTCTTGACCGGCTTGCTTGAATCTCCGGCAAAGCGGGAAATAAAAAGACTAATCAAATCCGGAATGTCTTCCTTGCGCTGGCGCAGCGGCGCAATGTCGATGGGGACAACGTTCAGACGGTAATAAAGATCCTCGCGAAACGTTCCCTGCTCCAGCGCTTCGCGCAGATCGCGGTTGGTGGCCGCGATCAGGCGAACATCGACTTTCACAGTGCGGGTGCCCCCGAGCCGTTCAAACTCGCGCTCCTGCAGCACGCGCAGCAGCTTCACCTGCGTCGCCGGGGGCACGTCGCCAATCTCATCGAGGAATAGCGTTCCCTTGTCTGCCAGTTCGAACTTGCCGGACTTACTCCCGTACGCGCCCGTGAACGCTCCCTTCTCATAACCAAACAGTTCGCTTTCGAGAAGATTCTCGGGAATCGCCGTGCTGTTGATCTTGATAAAAGGCCCCGAGGATCGCCGCGACTTCTCGTGGATGGCGCGCGCGATCAAGTCTTTGCCCACGCCACTTTCACCGCCGAGTAGCACGGTCGAATTGGTGGGAGCCACACGCTCTACTGTGGCCAGCACCTCCTGCATCTTCGCGCTGCGCGCGACTATGTTGGGATGGGCATAGCGCTTGCCCAGCGCCTCGCGCAGCGAGCGGTTCTCCTCACGCAATTTGTGAACATCGAGTTCCTTGCGGATGACCATGCGCATCTCGCCGAGCGAGAACGGCTTCAGCACGTAATCACTGGCCCCGGCCTTCATGGCTTCCACTGCAGTTTCGACGGTGCCGAAGGCGGTCATTACTACCACGGGCAGCGCCGCATTCTGGCGTTTGATGGCCTGCAAAAATTCCAGACCGTTCATGCCCGGCAGTTTGAGATCGGTCAGAACCAAATCGATTGTGTTCTCGCGCAGAAGTTTCATCCCAGCCTCTGCGTCACCCGCGGAAAGTGTGGTGAAGCCATCCTCGCCGAGGTTCAATTCGAGCAGGCGGCGCATCTTGGCTTCGTCTTCGACAATTAAAATCGTTGGCATACGGTTTACAGTCGCTTGCTGTTTTCTTCGGTTTCCCGCAAAGCCTAGACGCTACTCGGTAGTGGTGCGGTTTTGAAAAGGAAGCGAGCCGAACGCGCGATTATTGCGTCGCAAAGAGCGCGACGCGTCGCGCGGCTCGCCCAGATCCTTCACCGCGCAAAGAACGCTTGTTCAGGATGACAAGCAAACTGCACCACTGCCCGCTACTCATTCGAACACTCTCACTAAGATGCCTCGGCAGACCCGCCGCTGGCAGGAAAAAAGATCACAAAGCAGGCGCCATGCTGATCGGTCTTACCACCACCGACGCGAATGCTTCCGTGATGGCCGTCAATAATGCGGGAGACAATCGACAGTCCCAGCCCCACACCGGTTTTCTTGGTGGTCACAAAAGGGTTGAAGATCTGCTCTCGCAGTTCCGGGGGAATTCCCGGCCCCGTATCTTCGATGCGCACTTCGACTCCATCACGGTTTCCGTTGTCTCTCATTGCGGCCGTCACGCGCAAGATTCCTCCATTGCTACCCATGGCATCATAAGCATTCTGAATCAGATTCACGAACGCCTGCTCGCTGAGACCCTCGTCCAACGGAACCAGCGGCAAGTTCGCCTGGTACTGCCGCTCCACTCGCACCAAACCATCTTTCTGGGTGCGCGCAACCGAGTGCAGAGCGCGATCCAGTACGGCGGTGATCTCCTGCGGAACCAACTCGGCATGCAGAGGCCGAGCAAAATCAAGAAACCGCGTCACCAGTACGCTCAGACGGTTGGTCTCGCTGGAAATATAACCCGCGAGCTCGCTGGCCAGCGGATTCGATTCTCCCAGCTTCTGGTGAAGCATTTCCGCCGACCCTTTGATCACCCCCAAAGGATTGCGAATCTCATGCGCCAGTCCTGCGGACATTTGCCCGAGCGCGGCCAGTCGCTCCGAACGCCTTGCCTCAGCTTGCGCCTGTTCCAATTTGCGGTTGGTTTCGGCCAGCGTCTCCGCCAGCTCCTGGTAACGTTTGGTCTGGCGGCGATTCTCCACCACGAAGCGGTTCACCACCATGGCCGCGAGAAAGAAGAAGACAATGCGAATCGCCAGCAGGCCGTAGTTCTCTGCTGTAATTTCATATTCCTGCAGAGCCGGATAGAGATAGGAGCAATAGGCCGCGGAGGCCAGCGCCGTCCACAGCAACGTCCCCAGAGGGCTGAAGTATTCTGCCGCGGTAACGATTGGCACATAGAAAATTGGATAGTAGCTGCTGTTGATGCCGACCTCGCCGGTGTGATCGATGAGCAAGGTCGCCAGCGCGATTTTGAGCAAAACGATGTAGGTCGCGCCCCGCCGCGGAGCGCGCGTCAGGAGCCAGCTTTCGCTGACTTGCACCACCCCGATGGCCAACAGCGTGAGCTGTTTGTGGATCTCAGCCCTCGGCGGCAGCACCGCGAGTACGGCCAGAAACAGCAGCCAGAGAACATCCATCCAGTTGATCGCCGGACGTTTCTGTTCATTCATGGCAAGATCGCAAACAAATGTGCCGGGAGCGGGCCGATTCCCCGCCTTCCCGGCGCAATAGTCGCCTCTCTATATCTTGTGGTCGTTCCGCTCGCGAGAAACATCGCATGCGAACCTATCAAACCGCAGGCAAGCCGTTCGCGTCAATGTCGATTCTTAGGGTGCATTCTGCGGTGTCGCAAGCGAGTTATGTATCAGTGGGTCGCTGGCTTTGGTGAAATCTCATCCAACGTAAGATTCAGTTCCAGAACGTTCACCCGCGGCTCACCCAGAAATCCGAACTGTCGCGAGGGATTCTCCGCCTCACGAAGGCAGGATTTACGATCCGGGTTCAAACCTGTATCCAACCCAGGGCTCCGTAAGCAAGTACTTTGGCGTGGAAGGATCCGTCTCAATCTTCTTGCGCAGTTGCCCCACGAAGACTCGGAGATACTCCGGCTGTTCTGTGCTATTCGGGCCCCAGATGGCCGCAAGCAGCGTGCGATGGGTCACTACTTTGCCCGGACGTCGCGCCAGATAAACCAGCAAATCGAATTCTTTCGGAGTGAGATGAACTTCATGCCCCGTCACCTTGACCGAACGCGCTTCCAGGTCGATGCAAAAATCTCCAGAGGTAATTGCGCAGGGCTGTTCCTCGGCCGCCGGAGTCCGTCGCAACTGCGCCCTGATCCGCGCCAGCAATTCGTTCATGCTGAAGGGCTTGGTCACGTAGTCATCCGCGCCTGCGTCCAGCGCCTCAACTTTCGAGCGATCTTGTCCCCGCACGGAGAGAACAATAATCGGCACTTGCGACACCTTCCGCACTTGCCGGCACAGTTCCACACCATCCAGATTGGGCATCGCCAAGTCCGTCACCACGACGTGCGGCGTCCAGTTTTTCATCAACTCCAGCGCCATCTCACCGTCATTCGCCACCCGGATGTCGTATCCCTGCGCTGAAAGCGCTGTGCGCAGCACGCGCGTGATCTGCGGCTCGTCATCTACCACCAGGATTCGCTTGTGGTCGTTCGTCATCTTCTACTGGCCGGCCTTCTACCGGGCGATCGGCTACCGCATTTCCTGGGTCACGATGTGCACATCCACGGCGGGCGCCTCGCGCAGAAACCTGTGAATTGCCGAAAGATAAAAATACCGCTTCCATCCCTTCGTCGCCGACCGTCCGAAAACCACCTGCGTGATGTGATTCTCACGGACAAATTCCGCAACCTTGTCAGCCACGACCTTGCCCTCGGTCTTCACCACCTTGCCGCCAACGCTCTCGGCGAAACGCACGTTGTCGGCCAGCGTTCGCTGGTTCTCGTCGCTCTCATCCGCGCCCGTGTCTACGTAGAGAACAAACAGATCGCCGTCCATCGCCTGGGCCATGCGCGCTCCCCGCGCAATCAAGTACTGGGCTGCGGGATTCGAACTGATGCACACCGCGATCCGCTCCCGCACCTGCAGCAGTTGGCCGTCTTCGCTTTTGAGTTCCGATAGTGTGCGGTCCACCGCCTGCGTCACCTGCCGCAGTGCCAGCTCGCGCAATGCCACCAGATTTGTGTTGCGAAAAAAGTTGGCCAGCGCCCGATCCGCTCTCTCCAGGGGATAAATATCTCCTCGCTTCATACGGGTCTGAAGCGCTTGCGGCGTCAGGTCCGCCATGACAATTTCGCCCGCGCGCCGGATCACCCAATCCGGCACTGTCTCCCGTACCTGCACGCCGGTCAGGCCTCGAATCGTCGGCGCCAGGCTCTCTATGTGTTGCACGTTCAGGGTGGAAAGAACATCGATCCCTGCATCCAGCAACTCAAACACATCTTCATAGCGCTTGGCGTGCTTGCTGCCTTCAATGTTGGTGTGGGCCAACTCATCGACCAGCACAACATGCGGCTTGCGCGCCAGAATCGCGTCCACGTCCATCTCTTCAAAGACGGTCCCTTTGTATTCGAGCTTTTTGCGTGGAACCGTCTCCAGCCGCGAAGAAAGTTCCACGATCGGTTTGCGCCCATGGGTTTCCACCACGCCGATCACTACTTCTTCGCCGCGGCTCGCCCGCCGCACGCCCTCACTCAGCATGGCGTAGGTTTTTCCCACGCCGGGTGCATAGCCCAGAAACAGCTTGAATACGGCCGGCCGCCTGGCCGTATCGACTTCCGCCAGCCATTCTTCAGGAGTCTTAGGCATCGCCGCTATTTTCCACGCCGAAGGAGAAATTGTCGAATCTGCCCCTGATCAGCAGGATCACGAGCCTTCACCACAGAGTCACAGAGACACAGAGAAACGCAAAAGAAAAAACAAGAATAATGTTTAAGGTTTTTCTCCGCGTCTCTGTGCCTCTGTGGTGAAAAAGCCTTTTTGCTTAGCTTCCGTTACAATCGTGCCCGTGAAAGCCCGCTGGCCACAACACTTGCTGCGCTACACGGCGTGCATCGCGGCGACCGAACTGGTGGCTCAAATCTACCGGCGCCTGGCCCACATAAACCCCACCACCGTAGCCTTGACTTACCTTCTGATGGTGCTGTGGGTGGCGGCATATTGGGGATTTCGCTTCTCCGTTTTTCTGGCTGTGCTGGCCACGCTCGCCTTCAATTACTATTTTCTTCCCCCCGTCGGAACCTTCACCGTAGCCGATCCGCAGAACTGGGTGGCGCTCGTCGCCTTTCTTGTGACCGCCGGCATCGCCAGCCAGCTTGCCGACCGCGCCCGCCGCCAAACTGCCGACGCCAACCAGCGCCGACGCGATGTGGAACGGCTTTACGCTTTCAGCCAGCGTCTGCTCGCCACTGACAACGTAGCCGAATTGCTGAATGCAATTCCTTCCTACGTGTGTAACGGATTCGGCGCCAAAGCCGCTGCCATCTACCTGCTCAGTTCCCGCCAGGTCTACCGCACCGACCCCAAAGCCACGTGGCTTTCGCTGCAGGATCTTGAAATGGTCAGTTCGCGCGGCGAGCCAGTCATCGATCCGGAGCGCGGAATTTCTCTTACTCCATTGCATCTGGGCACGCGCACCACGGGAGCCGTCGGCATCGCCGGACCGCCGCTCTCGCGCGCCACGCTGGAAGCTCTGGGCAGCATGATCGGTATCGCCATCGAGCGCGCCGGAGCCATGGAGAAGCTCTCTCAGACTGAAGCCGCTCACCAGAGCGAAAATCTGCGCTCCGTCCTGCTTGATTCCGTGACGCACGAGCTGCGCACTCCCCTGACCGGCATTAAGGCCGCAGTCACCAGCCTGCTCTCCGATTACCAGCTCGACGACGCGCAGCGCCGCGAACTGCTCACCGTCATCAACGAAGAAACGGATCGCCTCGATCGGCTGGTTGGCGAAGCCACGGAAATGGCCCAGCTCGATGCCCACAAGGTCGAACTCCACATGGCTCCCGTCGACATCGCCACCGTCATCGAGTCGGCGGTCGAGGAATCCAGAACGGTTCTCGCACAGCATCCAATCGCGGTGCGCGTGGCCCCGACTCTGCCCAAGGTGCGGGTGGATGCCGACCGCATCGCCGAAGTGCTCAAGCAATTGCTGGAGAACGCCGCCAAATACTCCCCGCCAACCTCGCCCATTACCATTACTGCAGAGCGCAAAGCCGACCGCGTGGTCACCAGCGTCACCGATCACGGACCCGGCATCGATGACTTCGAGCAATCGCTGGTTTTCGACAAGTTCTACCGCGGCCGCGACCAGCGCTACAGCGTGCAAGGCACGGGCATGGGATTGGCCATCGCCAAGGCCATCGTCGACGCTCACAACGGATCGGTCAGCGTCACCAGCCAGATCGGCCGCGGCTCGGTCTTCTCCTTCGATCTACCGACGGTTTGAAAAGCAAAGTGCTGGTTTGGGGACAGCCGCCTCGGCTGTCCACCGAGCGCAGCGAGGCGAGCCTCAATTCTTCATCTTCGGCCGCTCGCACGTGTCCACAATCTTCGTCGGATCGATCGCGTCCTTATCCACCTGCTCTTCCAGGATCTTTCCGTCTTTCCCAATCAGGAAGTTCACCCGGCGGGCGGCTTTGTACTTATCCAAATAGATTCCGTACTGATGCGTCACTTCCCCGCCCCAATCGCTCAACAAGGGAAACGTAACTCCAATTTGGTCAGCGAAAGCTTTGTTGGCGAAGGCACTATCCATGCTCACACCCAGGACCTGGGTGTCGGTAGCTTCCAGCCGCTTCAGATTCTGCTGGAAAGCTTTCATCTGCGCCGTTCAACCACCGGTGAAGGCAAAAATGAAAAATGCCACGACCACATTCTTCTTCCCGCGGTATTGGCTCAGGGAAACGTCCTTCAGGTCGTTGCCGTCGAAATATTTCAGGGTGAAGTCCGGAGCGACATCGCCCACCTTGGGCATGGATATCGACATCGACACGCCTTTCGGTTGCTTATTTTGCGCGGCAACCGGCACCACGCTGGCCAGCAGCAGCAACCCCGCAGTCAGCAGAGCTGCCACCACGTTCGGTAGTTTCTTAGGCATTGCAAAACCTCCTGCGCGAATGATAGCCCACCCGGCGCGCGGACAGTGAATTTGCGTGCACAACGCCCATGCGGACATCAACAGGTACCTCCCTCACCTGTTTCGCATATTGCCCAGAGCAGCCATAAACCGTTAGATTGAATTCAGACGATGGCTCTAAGTCGCTAATGAGTCTGGCCACGCTGAACGACATTTTCTTCGCAGCCACTGAGCGGAATCTCGACCGCGTAATGCTCACCCGCGCCTCGGGAAGGTGGTTGCCCGTCTCATCTTCCGATCTTCGCCGCAGTGTCGCCAGAACCGTCCATGCGCTCCAGCAATGGGGAGTTCGCAAAGGCGACCGTGTCGCCATTCTCAGCGAGAACCGGCCCGAGTGGTCCACCGCCGACTTTGCCATCCTGCTGCTCGGCGCAGTCACTGTTCCCATTTACTCCACACTAACGCCGGAACAAACCGCCTATACTCTGCGCGACTCCGGTGCCAGCGTCGTTTTCCTTTCCACGGAACACCAACTCCGCAAGATCCAAACCATTCTCTCTCAGACTCAAGTCCAGCGAGTCGTGGTCATGGATCACGTCCAGATCCCCAGCGACGTTCCCAGCGGCCTGGCAGCACCCTGCGTGCTCATGACTGAGTTCTTGACACAGGGACCAACCACGCTCGACGCTCAGACTGAATCCTTCGCGCGCTCCATCCAACCCGACGATCTCGCCACCATTATCTACACCTCCGGCACCACGGGAACCTCCAAGGGCGCCATGCTGACCCATGGCAATATGGCCTCCAATATCGACTGCTCGCTTCTCGGCTTCGACATGCATCCCGGGCTGACCAGCATTTCGTTCCTTCCTCTCTCGCACGTCACTGCCCGCCACGTGGATTTCGCTATGCTCTACCACGGCGTCACGCTGGCCTACTGCCCATTCATGGAGCATCTCTCAGAAACCCTGCTGGAAGTGCGCCCCACCGACTGCGTAGCCGTACCCAGGGTCTACGAAAAAATTCACGCCAAGACCGAGATGTCGGCCCGCGGATTCCCGAAACGCGCCATCTACCGCTGGGCACTTTCCGTCGGCCGCGCCAATAAGCCCGCAATCCTCTCCGGAAAAACTCCCACGTCGGTCAGTTGGAAGCTAGCCAACAAACTGGTTTTCTCGAAGATCCGTGCCGGTGTGGGAGGCAACGTCCAAACTTTCATCTCCGGCGGCGCGCCTCTGGGCCGCGAACTCGCTGAATGGTATGCCGCCGTCGGCATCCGCATTCACGAAGGTTACGGCTTGACTGAAACTTCTCCCGTGATCGCCGTCAACACGCCCATCCACCACCGCATCGGCACTGTCGGCAAGACTCTGCCCAACATTGAAGTTCGCATTGCCGCCGACGGCGAAATTCTGGTTCGCGGCCCATCGGTTTTCAAGGGATATTGGAACCGTCCCGAAGAAACCAGCAATGCCTTTCAGGACGGCTGGTTCAAAACCGGGGACATCGGCCAGATCGACGCCGATGGATATCTCTCCGTCACCGACCGCAAAAAAGAACTCATCAAAACTTCCGGCGGCAAGTTCGTCGCGCCGCAACCCATCGAAAACTCTCTTAAACTGAACCCTCTCATCGGCTCGGCCGCCATCCTTGGCGACAGGCGCAAGTTCTGCTTTGTCATCATCTCGCCGAACTTTCCGATGCTTGAAGGGTGGGCTGGTAGCAATGACATCGTTTTTTCCTCGCGTGCCGAACTCGTCGCCCATCCCAAGGTCCAGACGCTTTACCAGGAAATTGTGGAAGAAGTAAACCAGAATCTGGCGCGATTCGAAAAACTCAAGCGAGTCTTGCTTGTAGCGGACGAATTCACCGCCGACAACGGCGCTCTCACGCCCACGCAAAAACTCCGCCGCCGCGTAATCGAAGAGCGCTATCGCGCCCAGATCGAAGAACTCTACGCCCAGGCAGAAGCGGCAACGTTATCGTGATTTCGTCATTCCCGAGCGGCGCCTCCCGCGACTTCTCATACCGAAGCAGCTTCTCCTAAACTTTGTCATTCCGGAGCGGCGCCACGATTTTGTCATTCCGAAGCGGCGCCACGATTTTGTCATTCCGAAGCGGCGCAGCCGCAGAGGAATCTGCTTTCCCTTGCGCCACCAACGCCCCTAAAGTTCGTGTGGGGACAGCCGCCCTCGGCTGCCTGCTCTGAGCGGAGTCGAAGGGTCCATCGACCGCAGCTCGATCGCATGACAGTGGCTCGATTCAATTACAATAAAAGCATCATGACCGATCCCCTAATCATCGCCGGACGTTCCTTCCGCTCGCGCCTGATCGTCGGCACGGGAAAATACAAATCCTTTCAGGAAACCGCACGCGCGCTTGAAGCCAGCGGCGCCGAGATGGTCACTGTTGCTGTCCGCCGCATCAACCTCGATCGCAGCAAGGAATCGCTGCTCGACTACATCGATCCCAAGAAATATTTCCTCCTGCCCAACACCGCCGGCTGCTACACGGCCGATGAAGCCATCCGCGCGGCGCGTCTTGGCCGCGAAGTCGGCCTCTCGGACTGGGTGAAGCTGGAGGTAATCGGCGACCAAGCCACGCTCTACCCGGACGTGCAAGCCACGCTTGAAGCCACGCGAGTTCTAGTCAGCGAAGGCTTCACCGTTCTGCCCTATACTTCCGACGACATTGTCTTTGCCAAGCGCCTTGTCGAAGCCGGCGCAGCCGCCGTGATGCCGCTGGGTGCGCCCATCGGCAGCGGCATGGGTATTCAGAACCGGGCTCACATTCGCATCCTGCGCGAAATGATCACCGGAGTTCCGCTCATCGTGGACGCGGGCGTGGGCACAGCCTCCGACGCGGCTATCGCGATGGAACTCGGCGCGGACGCCGTACTCATGAACACCGGCATCGCCAACGCGCAAG
Organism: uncultured Acidobacteriaceae bacterium; assembly: GCA_963702775.1. Taxonomy (GTDB): domain Bacteria; phylum Acidobacteriota; class Terriglobia; order Terriglobales; family Acidobacteriaceae; genus Sulfotelmatobacter. The sequence continues at coordinate 1,616,139 of CAVPDX010000002.1, read as the reverse complement.
ATCCGGTCATGATGGCCGAAGCCATGCACCACGGCGTACTAGCGGGACGCCAAGCCTACCTCGCAGGCCGGATGCCAAAGAAGTTGTACGCGACAGCCAGCTCTCCGCTGGAGGGCGTAGTGCAGTAGTAGCGCCGGCGCCTCGCCGGCCAAAATGCGGCAATAATAAAAGGGCGGCCGAAGCCGCCCTTATCCCCACCAAATCGTAATCAGAGCATCTTCACGGACTTCACGTGGATGGTATCGCCATCCTCCGTTCCGGTCACGGAGACGTGGTGCCCCTCGTGTCCCTTCAGTGCATCCGGGTTGTCAGCCGTGAGAACCTTTTGATCCCCGTCGGTCACGATCACGGCATGCGCGCCCGCGCCCATACATTTTTTGGCGCATGCCGCATGAGCGGCGTTGGCGCCTTTTACACCGCATTTGCTGTCGCTTACGTACCCGTTGACAGTGGTGCTCTTGGCCGCATCGTCAAACGCAAAAGCCGTCAGGGCGAACACAAAACATATCGCAAGACAAAGCATTAAAATCTTTCTCATGGCCGGTGCTTCTCCTTTTTGGAAATCCGATCACTGCCCCAGTCCGAAGGGTATGGCAGGAATTCTAATCCCACACGCGGCAGCAGTTCAACGCCACTGATCGGCAATCACTGACCGGCGATCAACGATCGGCGATCAACGTCCGGGAACTATACCACACAGGAACTTTCCGGTTGTCACAGAGCGGGCAGAGCAATCCACGCTAGGACGAGACTAGGGGTCGCGCCGCGTTTACTTCTCTGCTGAGTGATTGGCCGGAGGAACCGGATTCGCCGGCGCGGCTGGGACGTACACATATTCTCCGGGACGTAAATAGCGCAACTGCTCGCGGGCCTCTTTTTCGATGGCCTTTTCGTCCGTCTTCAGTCCCTGAATTCTTTGCGTATAAAGTTCGTTTTCTTTCTGTTCTTGAGCGATTCGCCTTTGCAGCGATTCATACTCCATCCGCTTCTGCTTGTAGACAACCATCCCATTCGCACCAAACATTACATGCACAAATAATAAGCCCGCGAGCGCTATAACCGTGATCGTGGCAATCCGTCGCCGCAAGGCATACAGTCGCGTTGCCAGCGGACGAACACTCTCTACCCATGACGCCACCAGCGCCTCAGCCTGCGGCGCCCTTTCCGCCATCTCGCGCAGCCCATCTTGTGGATTGGGCAATCGCCGCACGGTTGAAATGTTCTTCACTCGAAAATCCATTGCTTGGCCGCCTCGCTCAACTTCTCCAGACCCTGCTCACTCCGCGCTTCGGAATAGACGCGCACCACCGGTTCGGTTCCCGAAAGCCGGTAGCAGACCCACGAGCCGTCCTCGAAAATCAGCTTCAACCCATCCTTACGAACTACTTCGCTAACCCGATGCCCGCAAAACTCTTGTGCATCGGACCTCAGCTTCCCAGTGAACTTCTCCTTCACCTCCGGCGTCAAGCGGAAGTTCTCTCGCCGCGGATAGTAGGAACCAACTTGGTTACATAAGACTCGCAATTGCTCGCCCAGTGATTTCCCTCGCCGCGCCACTATTTCGCAGCACAGCAGCTACCCTTTCAGCTATTGTTATTGACTGACGGCTGATAGCTGATGGCTGATTTTATATGACCGACAAAAGAATCGTGCTCACAACCGCCGCGTCGGAGGACCAAGCGCACAAAATCGCCCGCCATCTCGTGGAGCGCCGTCTCGCCGCCTGCGTCAACATCATCCCCCAAATCACGTCCATCTACAGATGGCATGGCAACGTTGACGAAACTCGCGAATGGCTTTTGATCGTCAAGACAACCGCCGCAGCCTTCGTTCAGGTCCGTCACGCAATTGCGGAACTCCATTCCTACGAAGTCCCGGAATGCATTTGCCTGAGTGTGGAAGACGGATCGCCCGACTATTTGGAATGGATCGCCGAATCAGTTTCCGCAGAGGAATAGCTGCCGGGTAAGAATAACTGCTGGGTCAGGCTCTTTGGCAAGAATGAAAGTTCAGGATTATTCGCCGGCATCCGTGCAAATCCGTGGCGAACAGGTTCTAAATAGTCGCTAAGCCCACTTCCAGATCATCAAGAATATCCTCGATATTCTCGATCCCCACTGAGATGCGCACGATGCCGTCGGTAATCCCGATCGCCTTTCGTCCCTTTTCGCCGAGCCCCGCGTGTGTCATGGTCGCCGGATGCGAGATCAGAGTTTCAACTCCACCCAGCGATTCCGCCAGCGAGCAGACGCGAAGTTTCTTCAGCATCTTATTGGCGTTCTTAAGCGATCCCGTCTCAAAGGTGATCATCGAGCCAAAGCCGCTCATCTGCCGCTTCGCCAGTTCGTGCTGCGGATGATCCTTGAGCCCGGGATAAAAAACTTTCTTCACCTTGCGATGGTTCGCCAGAAACTCTGCCACCATTCGCCCGTTGCGGTCGTGGATCTCCATGCGCGCCGCCAGCGTCTTCACCCCGCGCAACAGCAGCCAGCATTCAAACGGAGAGAGAATCGCACCCACGGCTTTCTGCAAGAAGGCCAGCATCTCCGCGTGCTCGGGCTTGCTGCATATCACCACGCCGCCCAGCCCGTCGCTATGGCCGTTAAGAAATTTCGTAGTCGAATGCACCACCATGTCCGCGCCCAATGCCAGCGGCTGCTGAAAGTAGGGAGACATGAAGGTGTTGTCGACCACCAACTCAAGTTTCTTACGCCGGCAAATCTGGCTGATCGCAGCCAGATCGGTCAATCGCATCAGCGGATTGGTCGGCGTCTCCACATACACCATGCGCGTATTCTTGCGGATCGCGCGCTCTACATTCTCCGCGTCCGACGTGTCTACGTAGGAAAACTCCAAGCCGAAACCGGCCAGCACCTGGTTGAACAGACGCGGAGTTCCGCCATACAAATCGTTCCCGCACACCACGTGATCGCCCGACTTCAACATGGTCGCGACCGCGTTGATCGCCGCCATGCCGCTGGCAAATACGGGCGCAGCGACTCCGCCTTCGAGCGAAGCCAGGTTCTGTTCGAGACGAGTGCGCGTGGGATTTGAGACGCGCGAATATTCGTAACCCTTGTTCTCGCCGATGCCCTGTTGCACGTACGTTGAAGTTGGATAGATAGGGACGGTGACAGCGCCAGTCAAGGGATCGGGCTCCTGGCCATCGTGGATGGCGCGGGTGGCGAAACCGGGTTTCTTGCCTACTTTCATTGGGCGTTCCAATTTGGGAAAGTTCCGGAGTTGCGGCGGGTACCCCCCTCCCCCCGGTCTATTAGAATCTTAGACTTAGCGGAAAAACGCGAAAAGATTAAAGCGGCTCAATAAGTTACGGGTAAAATCCTGTTAATAAAGGACTTAGACAATATTATGAGCTGTAAGTCCTTTAGAATCAGCCCGCACTTAAACATATGCGATGCAAAATCCTGAGGGCAAACGACTTACTCCCAAGGACACACCGCGCTTCGTGCTTGGAGGCAGGCAGCCCAACGCTAATAAGGTTTCACCTTGCCGCGTTGGAGTCAAGGAGAATTCGCCCGACGTCAAAAGCTTTAACCACGGAGGGCACGGGGTTACACGGGGTAAAGCTCGCAGTGCTTCCTCCTACACTAGATTCCGCCTTCGAATATTTTCTTCGACAAATACCTTTCCGCCGAATCCGGAATGATCGTGACCACCCGCTTCCCCTCGCCCAGCCGTTGCGCCACCAGCAGAGCCGCGAACACCGCCGCTCCGCCGCTCGATCCTGCCAGCACGCCTTCCTCCGCTGCAAGCCGCTTTACGGTTGCAAAGGCATCGTCGTCGCTCACCATGATCACTCCATCGCAGACCGATGCATCAAAGGTCTTGGGGATGAAACTCACTCCAATTCCTTCCACCTTGTGCGGACCCGGGCTGGCCGCCGGCCAAAATCGATCCCTGGGTTTCCACAGCGAGCGCGAGCACTCCCGGCACATGCTCCTTCATATAGCGCGCGATGCCGGTGAAAGTTCCGCAGGTACCACAGCCCAGAACCACGGCATCCACTTTCCCGCCGAGCTGTTCGAACATTTCCACGGCGGTGGTTTCGTAGTGATAATCGGGATTCGCCTGATTCTCAAACTGTCCCGCCATAAATGCGCCGCTATCGCCAGCGACCAATTCTTTGGCGCGCCGGATCGCTCCCTGCATGCCCTCGGCGTCGGGAGTGCGCTCAACTTCGGCCCCCAGAGCACGCATGATAATGACTTTTTCCTGGGAGAAATTTTCCGGCACAAACAACTTCACTTTATATCCGCGATTCACGCCGATTAAGGCCAGCCCGATCCCAGTATTTCCTGCCGTCGCTTCCACAATCGTCCCACCGGGCGCGAGCTTGCCTTCCTGCTCCGCACGGCGAATGATGCCGATGGCGGCGCGGTCCTTCACGCTCCCACCGGGATTCAAGTATTCAAGTTTGGCAAAGATTTCTGCCGATCCGGCGGGAACCAGCCGGGTCAGCCGTAGCATAGGAGTGCCACCGACCAGATCGGTGATGTTGTCGGCGACGCCCAGATGGGACGCTTCGGAGCTTTTCAAGTGCACGCTACAGGTTAAGGGTAGAGTCCTGAATCGTCAATTGCCGGCTCACGGTGCAAGACCCCCAGACCGTAAAGATAGGCTCAGTTTTAATTTCTCTTGGGAGCCTTATCCAGACTGGCTTCTCGCTCCATGGGAGCACACGATTTAGAAGCGCACGATCTGACTCGATCCTGAGGACGTCGAATCCTGGGTTTGCTGAGCAGCTTCAAGGAAGGCTGCAAGCGCTTGCTGATCCTCGGGCAGCATCCGGATAAACTTTAAGCCATTTCCTACCTGGGGATCGCAGGTAACCACGGTGGCAACGATAAGGAGGGTGGTTTCGATAGAAAGCTGCAAATCCAAATTGGTTCCGAGTGGGAAAGGAAAGATTGACTCGATGTAGCAGCCGCTCAAGCTCAAATCGGCAGTAGCACCACGGATTGGGTCGGCGCTGGCTTCGGTCTGGATCAGGACCGGCACCCTTACCTTGACGCGAGTGTGTTCGCGCCGGTCATGCGAATCATGCGAGTCGTGATTGCTCATGGTCAGTGACCCTAAGTGAGGAGGTAAATCCAAACACGGAGTCAATATATATTTTGCCGAAAACGGCGAAACCTGGGTGTGACCGGCGTCACTCAGAACCGCTGTTGGCGACCACCAAAGTCACCTGCGGGAGGTTACGACGGGCGTGTATGTATTCGGCCTTGGTTGGAGCAGGCGACATCGACAACCTGGCGGCTGGTCACGCCGAGCGCCGCGACGTGTTTCCTTACTTCGAGGATTATCCCGTATGATCAACGTGGGTCGGGCCAGTGTAAAACCGAGGCAAGGGTTGCAGCACTGGTTTCGTTATGCTATTTGGAGGATGTAGAAATTGACTCGCGAAGGTCGAGTGCGAAGAGTTCCCCCGAGTTTCGCAGCCCTCATTGCGCCGGGCAAGTGCCGCATAAGGAGAATCCCCCCATATCGACATCGCCCCTCTCACTGTCTCCACTCGATGCAGATCCTGCGCGCAAGGCAAGCATTCGCGGACGCATATGAGCTGAGGGGTAGCTGATTGCCGACGAAGCCTGAACTTTCTGCCGATATCATCGTCACGGGTGCGGGTGCGGGCGGCGCTACTATCGCGGCTGTGTTGGACCAGCAGGGATGGCGAGTCTTGTTGCTGGATGAGCGTCCGGAGTGCCCGTCCGTGTTCAAGGCGGAGAAAGTTCTGCACGACGAAATGGACCTGCTCCGCGAGGTTGGAGTGCTAGAGCCGCTGCTCGAGCGCTCAGGCAGGATCAACGAACTCATTCATGCACACGACGGGCGCATCATCACGCGCAGTCGGGTGGAACAAATCGGACTGGCCTATTCCGACCTGGTCAACACACTGCGCGCCAATCTTCCCGCGTCGATAAAAGCCAGGGTAGGCCGGGTGGAGCGCATCGCTTCCGACGGCGGAACAACAACGGTGCACCTTGCCGATGGGGAGGAATTGACTGCGCGCCTGGTCGTGCTGGCATGCGGCACGTGCGAGCCCCTGCTTGCCAGTCTCGGCCTGCGGCGCCGGGTAATCCAGAAAGAACAATGTCTGGTCCTGGGGTTCAATATTGAACCTGCTAATTCGACGGCATTTTCGTTTGATGCCATCACCTATTTTCCGAGCGACCCCGCATCCCGCATCGACTATCTCACCCTCTTCAGATTTCGCGATAGAATGCGCGCCAACCTTTTCACGTTCCTCCCGGGCAACAGCCCGTGGATTCGCGAATTCGTTCAGCAACCCGGTCTCATGCTCGGGCGGGCATTCCCGAAGCTGCCGCGGGTGACGGGCGAATATCGTGTCACTGGGAAAGTGGAGGTTGGTCGTGCCGACCTGTACCGGATGGAGGGAGCTATGCCCGACGGCGTGGTTCTGATCGGCGATGCCGGGCAGAGCGCGTGCCCCTCCACCGGCCTCGGTATCAGAAAAGCGTTTACCGACGCGGCCGTCCTGGCCCAGTGCGTGCCGGACTGGTTTTCGACGCCCGGCATGAGCGCGGAGAAGATCAGGAGTTTTTACGATCACCCGCGCAAACGCCGCATGGATGCCTACGCCCTGAAAAACTCGTCTGATCATCGTCGCCTGGTCTGCGACTTGTCGATGCCCTGGCGGCTCCGGCGCCTTTTTTTTCGGCTGAAGTGGAATCTCCCGATTCCCCAATCTTTCGTCCAGGCATTGCGGCGACTGTCAAACTGGCACCGCTCAGCCCCGCGCGGAGGGTTCGATGCAGTGTTATAGCCGAGGGATTTGCTACATCTGCGCAGTGCTGCGCAAATTTTTCGTCCACCGCAGTCCGATGAGAAAAGGAAGGAATAGAACCAGGAGAATCTTCACGGCTTCGGTTGGTAACCACCGGTAGAGGTCCACCAGGCTGTATCTCCGAGTTGAACAGTTCGCATTTTTATTCTCTCAACGCCGCCGAACGAGTGGAGACCGGAGCCTGTGCTGTAGGGAGGCGAATGATCTGTCGGGATATTCAGTCCCTCCGCGGTTTTTCCCCGCGCGCGTGACGGAGCGCGATAAGAACACGTCGCGAACTCCGTTCGAAGCTGACCCTGTTACTCTTGGCATGGACCATGCTTAGTGCGTACACTACGGCGAGGGTTCCTTTCCTGTGGTGACAGGTCGTTGTATGTTTCGTCTTCTCGTATTTCTGCTGGCTGCCGGCCTTTGCAGTCAGCCAGAGTGCGCCCACCCGAAGTCCAGACCGCGCCGCTGACCGCCAACGACATCATGGCGCGAGTCGCGGCCAACCAGAATCGCAGCGAAGCATCGCGCAACGAATACGTCTACAAACAGCACATCCACATCGTCGGCTAACCGGAAACGGACTTGGGGGAATCTCCTCGAAGCAGGTATCAATTTCTATCAAAAACCAAGAAAACGACGTGATAGTAGAACCTGATACTCCGACGGAACCCAGCGCCAGGCTTGGTGTTTGACCAAGCTGAGTGCTATCGGAGGTATCAGAAACCACGAGGATCAGCATATCGTCTATCTGTATCCCCTCCAGGCCTGGACCTGCAGCTCGGCGAGCGCGTGGCGGATGTTGCCGCCGGTATAGTTGGAGACAAACGTGTCGTGTTCGCGCTCCTCTTGCTGGATCTTCGAGAGTTCGAGCATGGCTTCAGTGGGGGAGCGGTCTTTCCAGAGTTTTTCGACGCGCTCGGCAACGCGCTTGTCGTATGGCTTTCTGCTCGGCTCAGCGTGGGAGAGCAAAACATATTTGCAGGCATCGCGGACGTGATCGTCTTTCTGGACGATGGCCTCTGACGTGTTGCGAGTGAGGAGTTGCTGCGCGGTGAGCAGTTCGCGCCGGGTGCGCGTGAGTTCCCAAAGCAGATTGGGGCAGTCCCACGGATGCAATCCGTAGTTAGGGCGTCCGGTGTAGTTGCGGCACACGATCTTTACCGTGGGCTCGCGTTCCTCGAGGTTGGCCCAGTGCGCTAACAGGCGGTGAGTAAAACTGAGATCGGTATGATCGCGGCCCGTGAAGGGTGAGAGAAAATCCACTCCGTTCTCTTCGTAAATCTCGCTCACGGATTTCGCTCGCTCCCCTGGTCGCGTCGGGACATTGGCGTGGATGTTGAGCGGGAAAATGGATGGATCGGCGTAGCAGGTTTGCAGCCGGTGGAGGTCCGGCATCTCGCGGAGGGCGGCCGCGTGCTCCCAGATTTCCATGCCCGGCTGGTAATACTCGCCGCAGAAGTAAAACGTCCCTTCGTAGTCGGCGTAACAACGCAGCATCGCCGTCGGGCTGGCGCGTCCGTGGTCGAATCCGGCGTCCATCTGCCAATCCGGATCCGGCCTCCACTTCGGGTCGGTGATAACGATCTTGTCCCAGTAGGTGTCGAGGGTCTCGCGAAAGACCAGTTCGCCGCCACCGGCTTCGTCCACAATTTCCTGCTCGCGGTCCCAGTCGGCCTGGGACGTGTACTTCTTGCGCTCGGTTTTCTTCCAGTCCGGGTTGGTCTCGGGACTGCGCTCTGGGTGGCACGAGAAGTGAAAACGCAAAACAGGAATTTCATTCCTGTTCCGACGAACCGTGACTCCTCGCCGGACCTCTACAGCCGTTTGAGGCGGCAGCTTCTTCGTCTCAGCAAGCGCCTTGGCTGCTTGTCTATTTTTAAGTTGTGAAGATGTCTCTTCTGGCATCTGCATACCATCCTGGTCCTGCACTGGAATTGAACACAATTTTGCCCTTTACTGCAGAAATCGCTTCGTTGTAGCACTCACCAGCATCGGCTTGGAAGGAGCTCTCGTCGTTGAGGTAGCCCCACGGGTGATAGGAGCGGATCTGGTCCGCCCCCCTCGGTATGCCTAGGATGTAGCCGCCGTGCGCGAAGTCCAGCCGGTCAGCAGGCTGCTGATCAAGGGGCTTGCTAAGAGGAAACGCTGCTTGCAGTCGAGGGTCTTGATTGCGATACAAGCACTTCGCATACTCGATAAGCTCGATCACCTTGTCTTCTTTTTGTGTCTGGAAGATCACGCCCCGCGAAGGCACGACCATCGCGTTCATCGTGAAATAGCCGACGCATGCCCATGAAATCATCAGGTCGCGCGACTTCTCGACCCATGTAATTTGTTCCAGTTCGATCGCATCAAAGAGATCGCGGAGATAGTCGTAGCGCGGAAGGTATCCGAGGATTGCACGGAACTCTGTCGCTCACCTTCGAGGAAGGAACTTCGGCTGCCTGGTTACACGATCTTCTGAAACCTCACGTGAGCCGGCTCGTGGTCTGCGATCCGCGCAAGAACGCTCTCTTAAAGGATGGCAACAAGAGTGACCGGATCGACGCGCGCAAACTGGCGGAGTTGTTGCGCGGCAACCAACTCCATCCCGTCTACCACGGAGAGCATGGGGTTCGCACCTTGAAAGAACCGGGGCGCAGCTATCTGACCATCACCCAAGATGTCACCCGCGTGATGAATCGCATCAAAGCTCTGTACCGCAGCTGGGCGATTCCCTGCGCTGGCGCAACCGTCTACGCTCCACGGCATCGCGCCCAGTGGTTGGCCAAGATCGCTGAACCAGGAGTTCGGGTTCGCTCGGAGCGGCTCTATCGGCAACTGGATCTGTTGCAACCGGTGCGCCTCGAAGCACGCCACGAGTTGCTGGCGGAAAGCCACAAGCATTCGGCCGTGAAGTTACTGCGCCAGATTCCTTCCATCGGTCCGATTCGCTCGGCCTTGCTGGTGGCCTTGCTGCAGACCCCGCACCGTTTCCGTACCAAACGCCAACTATGGGCCTACAGTGGTTTCGCCGTCGAGACCCACGACAGTGGCGAGTACCGCTCCGTGCGCGGCAAACTGCAACGTAACCGCGAGCGCATGACGGTTCGTGGTCTGAATGACAACCACAATCGAGATCTACGTCCTGGCCCCCTGCGCGACTTTTATGTTGCTCGCGTGGAGAAAGGGATGCGGCCGACCATGGCCCGTCTTGCCTTGGCTCGGAAGCTGGCCGCGATCAGTTTAACGATGTGGAAGAAAGGAGTGGAGTTCGACCCCCAACAATTACAGCGACAAGCAGCTTGAGCATCTCTGAGGAACAGGCTTTTCCATCTCTGCGGTTTTCTCCGGTGGTGGGCGGTCGGGTTCTGGAGATGCTCGGTTCGAGGGTGAGTATCAGTCAATGAGATCGGCCCCGTGTGCTTCGGCACCGAGTCACCCATTGCACGCTATGCCCCCTCGGATAACCAGAAATAGCGATAGGCCACGAGCCTCGGATAGAACCATGGTTAACATTGTCCCTGCTTGCCGCATCTCGCACGCTCGAACTTGCCACCATCCGCAGAGAAGGCTTATGAGAACGGGACAACAAGCCAACCATCTTCGGGGTTACGAAACAGAGTGGGCTGGATCTCGAGAAAGAACCTCGACCCTCCGGTCGAGGCGGAGCTTTTTTCTTGACATCCCTTTTTATAGACCTCATTGACCCGGACGGGTTATCCGCAACACAGGTTATCCAAAATGAAGATTTGCGGAAGTCAGTTTGGCAATTGTTGAAGTGCGAAAGTGTACACGGCCCCGAAATCCCATGTACCTGTTACGTACCCAAGAAACGCGTTTCTGGCGTTTTTCGATTGTTGAGCTTCCTTAATTTTCAATAACTTATTTATTTTCAATGGCCTTTCATAATCCGACTCCCGCCGCCTCCACCATGCTTTTCCAGCATTAGCGCTGGTTCCACAATGAAGCGAGGGAACAAAAGGGAACATTTCCGCATGTTGGTCCCCCAAAGACAAACTTGACCACTTTCTGATTAGCCTTGCGTTTGCTCTTGTCGAGGGCGTCTCCGTACTTGAGCGCCGTCTTAGCATGAGCGTGGCGCCTGAGTCTCTGCTGCACCCTCATCCTCGGGATCATCTCCCTCTAAACATCGGTGCATGCGACCGGTAGTGTCGGTCAACTCGAACGCGGGGTTCAGAAATAAAACTTCAACGCGAACTGGATCTGCCGCGGCGGGCGCGCGGCCAGAGGATATCCGAAGCCGCTCTGGCCGAGTTCCAGTGGAGTCGGCTCGGCGCTGATTGCGCCAAACTGTCCAAACAAATAATTCACATGGTTGAGCACGTTAAAGAATTCGGCACGGAATTCGAATTTCTCTTGTTCGCTGATCGGGAATTGTTTCATCACCGCGGTGTCCCAGGTTTTGTAGCCTGGGCCCTCAATGATGTTGCGACCGGCGTCGCCAAAAGTTCCAAGGTTGGTGTTGTCCGCAAACGCGCAAGTGTTAAACAGCGTTCCCGGGATGCAAGGCTTGGCATTGGGATTGCCGACCAGGTTGGGGCGCGAGCAATAGAAGCCAACGGTGCCGCCGCAATCGCCGCCGGAGACATCGTTGATATCAGTCGCGGTGTAGTAATTGCCGGTGGCGGCCGATAGGACGCCGGTTATCTGCCAGTTGCCAAGAATCTGGTTTACGGCTCCGGAAGCGCCGCTGGCAAACCTGCGTCCGCGGCCGAATGGCAAGTCGTAGACATAACTGAAGACGAGGCGCTGACGCACGTCGAAGTCGGAATTGCCGTAGTTAGCCTGGGGGAAACGCTGGTCCTGAAAATCTCCGTTGTTCACCGAGCCCAGGCTGGCGCTGGAAGCGGTATCTAGGGCGTGCGCCCAGGTGTAAGCCAGTTCGTACTGAAGGCCGTGAGAATAGCGCTTCTCCAGGCGAGCTTGCAGCGAGTTGTAATTCGAAAACGTATTCGAGCGGAAGGTGTCGATGGTGACATCGAGCGCGGGATTGCAATTGCTGGCGTCCGCATAGTTATTCGCAGGATTCAGATCGCAGGGCCCGCTGGCGCCCGGCCAATTATTGTTCTGTGCGGGACGCCGTGGCGCGGTGGGAAGTGAGTCCGTCCCCACGACGGGAACGGCCTGATTGCCGTTGTAGAAAGCGAAGAGCTTCAATCCGCGCGAGCCGGCGTAAGAAACTTCCAGAACTGTGTCGGCGGGCAATTGATACTCGAAACCGAGATGCCATTGCTGGGTGTAAGGCGTGACCAGACGCGGATCGAGCGAGTAGAGTTCAGGTGCGTTCGGGTCGCTCAGTGACTGGGCAGGAAAGCCCTGCGACAAAACGTTGAGCGCCAAACCGCCGTTGTTCGCAGCCGAGATTGAGCAATCCGTCTGTGCTGGATTTGCGGTTGGCGCGCTGCAGGGAGTGGTGAACGCCTCCGAAGACAAGAATGGAGGATTGAAGCCGGGACTCGGATTCGAGAATGGGCCATTTTCCTGGCCGCCATAAAAAATGCCGTAGCCGCTGCGGAAGACGAGCTTGCTTGACAGTTGGTAAGCCAGCCCAACGCGAGGCGCGAAGTTGTTGAGATCAGGATTGATAAGTCCGGGAGAACCGGTGTCCTGAATGGCGAGCTCGGTGCCGAGCGTGGGCGTCAATGGTGTGCTTTGTCCAGTGGGTACGATCAACGAAAGCGTGTTGAAATTGAACGTAGCCTGGTGGTTATTGGCCTCTTTGATCGTAGCGAAGAATTCGTAGCGCAGGCCGAGGTTCAGTGTAAGCCGCGGAGTTGCTTTGAAGTCGTCGAGAGCATAGACCGAGTAAATCTGGCGGTTATAGGTGATGTTGGGGGCGAAGCTGGTAATGGATCCACCATCGCTGATGCCCTGCATGAAACTGGCGAAGGCCTCGCCGCCGGTGCCGGGCGATCCGAGATTGTCGTTAATGAGGAAGTTGCCGCCAAAGTCCATTGCGCCACGAGCGGCCGCGGGCTCGAGTATTGTGAACTGTTCGAAGCGAAGTTCGCCACCGAACTTCACGGCATGGCGTCCGCGAACCCAGCTCAGATTGTCGGTAAAAACGTAACTGTGCTGGTGTTCGATAGCGGGCAAGTATTCTGAGGCGCCAATGGCCGCGGTGCCATCACCGAAACTAAGCGCAGGCAGGCCGCCGATGTTCTGGCCTGCTTCGAACGGAACTCCGGGAAAGGGAATAGCGAGCTGCGCCGACACGTTGGTATTGGAATATAGATTGTAGCGGTGGGAGGCAAGGTGGTTAAGGCCGAAGCGAAATTCGTTGATTAGATTATTGCGAAATGTGTGGATCTCACTCGCAGCCAGGCCCTCGGCTGTGTTGTTGCTGTAGCCATCCTGAAAGCTGCCACCATCAAGGACGTTGCTGAACGGTGAGGGAAGGAAATTACTGTCGTTGCCATAACTGAAGCGGGCGAAAAAATTATCCTTGTTGCTAATCGTCTGGTCGATGCGAATGTCGAACTTGTTCTCCGTTTCGCTGCGTTCCGGGTCGGACAGGTAGTTGCCCGCGGCCAGCAGAGTACCAATGTTGACATTGGGCGCGGGAAACAGATTGGCCAGCTCCTGTGCGAGCGGATCGATTGCGGTATTCGTGCCGCTATTGCCCTGGAAGATGTTGGTCGGCACCCCAGCGGAGGTTGTGCCGATGGGGACGCTGCAACCTGCACCGTTGATTGCGGAGTTGGTTTGCGCGAGGACGGGATTAAAAATCTCGCCCTGGTAAGTCGGATTGCCGCTGCAGTCGACTACGCTCGGGATTGGACTACTGAGTTGGAGAAACGCGGAAAAATCTCCGCTAACCTCGGCGGGCGTGGGAACGGTGGAGAGTTGCGGCAGCGCCTGGCGAATGCGGAGGCCTTCGTAATCCCCGAAAAAGAACAGTTTGTTCTTGACGATGGGTCCACCGAGCGTAAAGCCGAACTGGTTCTGCTTGTAAGGCTGCTGACCGAAGATGTCAAAAGCATTAATGGCGTCGAGTTTGTCGTTGCGCAGAAACTCCCACAGATCGCCGTGGAACTGATTGGTGCCAGACTTGATGACCGCGTTCATGATCGCGCCGTTGCCGCGGCCGAATTCCGCGCTGTAGGAATTGGTTTCGACCTTGAACTCGGCGATGGCATCCACCGCAGGCTGGACCACATAGGCGGCGCCGTTGAGCACGTCGCCCAGATTTGCATTGTTGTCGATGCCGTCAAGCAGAAAGTTATTTTGCAGAGAGCGGGCGCCGTTCGAGCTGAAACCGTAAGTAGTTTCGACGCGCGAACCCGGCTCGGCGGTCGCGACGCCCGCGCCTAGTAGAGCAAGTTGCGCGTAGTTCCGTCCGTTCAAAGGAAGCGCGTTGATGCGATGGCTGTCCACCACTTGTCCGAGGTCAGAGGTTTCGATTTCGAGTTGTATCTCTTCCGCGGTGACGGTCACGACTTCCGTTGCCTTGCCGGGTTCAAGCTTCAGGTCCACTCCCACGCGATCCTGAATGTTCACTTGCACCGGGCCGGCAACCGCCTTCTTGAATCCCTGCTTCTCGACAGTGACGGTGTAACGGCCGATCTTGAGCGGGCCGGCAACATATTCTCCCTCAGAATTCGTGGAGAGCGTCAGCAGGGTCCCTCGATCGACGTCGGTAACCGTAACTTTGGCGCCTGTAACCACGGCCCCGCTCGCGTCGCGAACCAAACCGACAATGGCTCCGGCATCCTTTTGCCCCCACAGCGGCGTGGCAAAAAAGCTGATGGCCACCAGCAGAAAGGCGGCCCCAAGGATCTGTTGAGTGGGGAAACGGAAGGGCATGGGGAGTCTCCTGAACTGAGTCCGAGCTGCGAGCCAGCTGTGTAATATTACGAACGATTACTTTTACTTGCGTTTGATGGCTTTTGTCAACTGGATATTGGGTTTGAAAGCCGTTTGCGAAAAAGCCCGCTACGCTTTTAGAGCGTCGGCCTCCGGAGTGCCGCTGCTGGCGCGCGCAAGCCCATTCTTCTCCATCCCGCACGCTGCCGCATAGGTCCGCAGTACCAGCTGAATGTGATATCGAATGATTGCCTCTGCCGTCTGCTCGATTTGCCCTGCCCGAATCGCTTCGTACTCTCGGGGAAGATACTGGCTGACCAGCGTCAGGGGAAACGAGTGGGTGTTGAGGCTGTCGAGCAAACGTTCGATCTCTGCCTGCACGGCGGGCTCGTGCCAATAGTACCGGCAGCGGTCGCTATAACTGTAGCCTCGCGAGAGGCGTAGTTGGTTCTCATTTCCATGATAGTAGGAGCGCCAGTAGGCGGGTTTGCGCAGCATTGCCTGATCGAGGACCTCCCGCACCCGCGATAGCCTCAGGCTCTTTCTTCCGGCAAGCAGATCTCTCTCGATCGCGCTCAAAGCGAACACGGCCTCGCGGAATGCGAAGGTCAACCATGGGCCAACTTTCAGAATAGCGAAGTGGTCTTCGACCATATGAGCGAAAGCGCTGGGAGACTGGTAGTCGGTGGAGTGCGCCTCGTATACCAGCGCTGGGCTGCGGGGCAATGCTGCCGAGAGTGAGCGGGCCCTGCTGCGATCGTATTCAATTACCAAGTCGTTTCCGAACTCAACTCCCGGCTGCACCACCACGCCCACCACTCTTTGCCAGGCTACGGACAAGCCTTCCTGTTCAAAGGCCTTCTGAAAGATTTGCAGCGTCTGCTGGAGGCTCTCGACGGTAGTTACGACGGGAGGTTCTCCTGAAGCCGGCTCCCCGCCTGGGGCTGGCACTTCTGTTCCGATGACATACAAAGGAAGCGCTGCGCCTCGCGGCAGTTGTTTCAGCGCTTCTTCAGCAGCTTCGCAAAGCACGGCTGCTCGCTGCGCGACAATGTATTCGGGGACGACCTTTGCATCATCAGCACACGCCATGCTGGCATCGAGATGTATTTTCCCGTATCCGGCAAGAACACAAGCACGGACTAATTCACAAGCCTTCTTCAACGCGCGGCTCGAGGCCGTGGTCCTCCATGGAAATGGACCGAGATGGTCTCCGCCCAACACTACTCGATCTTTCGGAAACCGCATGCGCCGCGCCGCCGAATGGACGAAATCTGCGAACTGCGCTGGCGTCTGTCCCGTGTAACCGCCCAGTTGATTGACCTGGCTGGAAGTGGACTCCACAAGAAGTAGAGAATCGTCTTCCATGGCCTGGTGGATGGCTGCGTCGATGACCCAGGGATGCGCGGAACAGACTGCGTAGACGCCGCCTTCAGCGGAGGCGCGATTGCGGTTCACGATATCCAGCAAGGCGGCGCTGGAGTTGCGGCGGCGCTGAATCACTGGGTTTGAACCGTGTTTCTTCAAGAATCCCCTCATGATGGCTCATTTCGCTCGTAGAGATTGATTTGCATATTATGAATAACGGCATGCTCTCGCAATCGAATTCTTGACAACGTCTGAGATTAGAAAGTAAAACGAATAAAGTCGCAACATATCGCAATCGGGGGATGGAGTCCGAGGACGGGAGATAGGACGAGAGATATCCTGAAAGTGATGGGTGGAACTAGATGATCACGCGCCGGGAAGCGCTGGCTCAAACCTGCTGTGCTCTGCTCGGCCTTGCCTTGCCCCGTTGGAACTCGGGGCAAAATAGTTCGGCCCAACATTCCTCTCCTGTCGCTCTGCCCGACAGTTCGACTGACCTTCAGATTCAGAGTTCAGTATTGCGGATTGAATTCGACCATCACCTCCGCAGCCGTGTCGTCGCTTTGCTTGGACCCAGCCCAGGAATTCTCGCTCCGTTTTCCGAGTCGGAGACGGTTACTGGTGCTCGCACGTGGACCGATTTTGCCCTGAGCGCTAGCCACCGCGAGCGTGTGTCGGACGCGTTTGGCGTGGGTGAGCGGCTGTCGCTGACCGGCAAGTCCGGCGATTTGCGCAAGGACGTCTCGGTCACGATTTATTCTGATTTTCCGTGCTTCGCCATCTTCGACGTTGCGTACACGAACGAGGGGACCGCCCGGCTCACGATCCGTGGGTGGGCCAACCATCAATATGTGTTGAGCGCCGACCCTGGGGCCCACGGCCCAGCGTTCTGGTCTTACCAAAGTGGCTCCTACGAAAAGCGGCCGGATTGGGTGGTTCCGCTGCACGCAGGATTCAAGCAAGGCAATTTTCTGGGCATGAATGCCAGCGACTATGGCGGTGGCACTCCCGTGGTCGATGTCTGGCGCAAAGACCTTGGACTCGCGGTCGGTCACGTCGAGCCTGGGCCTCGGCTCATATCGCTTCCCGTCTCTATGGCCGACGCAAGTCACGCTCGCGTCGCCGTCCGCGCCACTCACGAGCGAACGCTCGATCCCGGGGAAAGCTTCCATACTCTTCGCACCTTTGTGTCTGTTCATCAGGGTGATTACTTTCGCACGCTCACTGAATATCGCCGCCTGATGGTGAAGCAGGGATTTCAGATGGCTTCGGCGCCCGACAGCGCTTTTGGCCCGATCTGGTGCGCTTGGGGTTATGGCCGGTCGGTGCAACTCAAGCAGGTCTACGACACGCTTCCCACGGTTAAGAAAATGGGCTTCTCTTGGGTCACGTTGGACGATGGCTGGCAGAACAACTATGGCGATTGGGATCTCGATGCGAAGAAGTTCCCTGAGGGCGATGCGGACATGAAAGCCCTTGTGAATCGCATTCATGACGAGGGATTCAAGGCGCAGCTGTGGTGGTCGCCGTTGAGCGCGGTCGCGGATTCGCAACTGCTCAAAAACCATCCTGACTTTCTTCTGCTTAATCGCGATGGATCGAGGCGGAAGATTTCCTGGTGGAATTCGTTCTATCTTTGTCCGGCTGATCAAGGCGTTGTGGAATACCACAAGGCACTTGTGCGAAAGATCCTGGGCGAGTGGGGATTCGACGGCCTCAAGCTTGATGGCCAGCACATGAATGCCGTTCCGCCTTGCTACAATCCCGCGCATCATCACAAGCGTCCTGAGGACTCGGTGGAAGCGCTGCCTGATTTCTTCAAGGAGATTTACGGAACGGCCCGCAGCACGAAGCCAGACGCGCTGGTGGAGTTCTGTCCCTGCGGCACTGCGTACTCGTTTTTCACCATGCCGCATTTCAATATGTCGGTGGCATCCGATCCGGAAAGTTCGTTTCAGATCCGCTCGAAGGGAAAGACGTTGAAGGCGCTCATGGGTGACAACATCCCCTACTTTGGCGACCACGTCGAATTGAGCGACGGGGCGATTGATTTCGCATCGACCGTGGGCGTGGGTGGAGTTGTCGGAACGCAATTCGTGCTGCCGAATCTGGTCACGAAACACAGCAAGTCGGATCTGACCCCGCAGCGAGAAAAGATCTTTGAGAAGTGGCTGCGTATCTACAAAGACAAGATGCTGTCGAGGGGCGAGTATCTTGGAGATCTTTACGATATCGGGTTCGATCGTCCGGAGGCTCATGTGATCCGCAAAGGCGGCGGCCTTTACTATGCGTTCTTTGTCCGCGCGTGGAGAGGGCCGATTGAACTACGCGGTCTCGAGGACCGTGCTTATCGCATCGTTGACTATGTGAATAACAAAGATCTCGGAACCGTACGCGGCCCGAAGGCTACAATTGCCGCGGAGTTCCACCAACATCTGCTCGTCGAGGCTCGACCCGAATAGCGAGGATGAACGAATGCTAAGCGAAGAACGGCAACGAGCCATCCTCGAGCAACTGCATCGCGACGGCCGGGTGCTGGTCATCGATCTCGCCCGGCAGTTTCAGACTTCGCAGGTCACCATTCGCAAGGACCTGGAGATTCTCCACATCAAAGGCCGCGTTCATCGCACTCATGGTGGAGCGCTGCCGGCCAGCGAAGGAGCTCTCGACGACCCGACTCTGCGGGAAAAAGAGAAGCTGCATCGCAAGGAGAAGCTCCAGATTGCCGCGGCTGCCGCGCGCATGGTGACGGAAGGGCAAGTGGTGATTCTTGATTCCGGCACTACGACTACGGCCATCGCTCGCGCTCTGCGCAACCATCAGCACATCACCGTCATTACCAACGCGGTGAACATCGCCGCCGAGCTTTCTGGCTCGGCGCTAGAAGTGATTCTGACCGGGGGCAGCCTGAGAAAGAACTCGTTTTCGCTGGTCGGACCCATCGCCGAGGAGACACTGCACAAGTTGCATGCCGACATTCTCTTTCTCGGGGTCGACGGATTCGATGTGCAGTATGGACTCAGCACGCCCAATCTGCTGGAGTCGAAGGTGAACCGCGCGATGATCGAGATCTCGAAAATGACGGTGGCGGTTTGCGATTCCAGTAAATTTGGGAAGCGCAGTCTTTCGCTGATTGCTCCTACTTCTTTCCTTCACCACGTCATCACCGACTCGAATATTCCCAAGGCGGCTTTGAGCGCGCTGAAAACGTCCGGGGTTGCGGTTACGATTGCCTGACGTCCAGCTCTCAGAGCAGTCCTGACAATTCTGTGAGGCCCGGCTGAGCCAAGATCGAAATCTCCGCACTGTCTCTGCAAAAGGCGCAGAGGCCAGGACGCGGCACGCGTCGCTGCGAGCGGGGGCGGAGGTCCTACGGCCCGCAAAAAGCGCGGGCCTCAGGATGACAGGACCTGTGTGGGTTAGCGTGGTCTGCGAAACTTACGGTGCAGGAACCTTTCCAGGCTCTCCAGGCCAGGCTGGCCGGCTGTACCTCCGACCTGTTGCGTGGATAAAGCGCCGCAGGCGTTGCCTTCGACGAGGCACCCGTGCAGATCGCGGCCGGAGAGGAAAGCGTGAACGAAGCCTGCCGCGAACGAGTCTCCGGCGCCGGTTGTGTCTACGGGAGAAACTTTGAACGACGGCACAGTCACGACCTGGCCATTGGCCGCCGCGATGGCTCCGCGGGGACCTAGCTTGACCACTACGCAGGGCGCTCTTTCGGCCAACTGCTTGAGCGCTCCGCGCACATTGTTCTTCCTCGTGAGATGAAGCGCTTCTTCCTGATTGATAAAAAGAATGGTGGTTTCGTCGACCACCCGCCAAACGTCAGTGCCCCACGAAGACGTGGGGTCTGAGTTGGGATCGAACGACGTGGTGAGGCCTAGCTTTCTGGCCTGGCGCAGAATGCGCGGGAAGGACGGGCGCAGAGCGGTCTGCAGAAAAAAGGAAGTCATGTGCAGGTGGCTGTGTCCGCGCAGGGCTTGCAGATCGATGTCTTTATAGCGCAACTCCGAAATCGCGCCCAAGATCGTCACAAACGCGCGATCGGAGGGCGTGCTGAGCGAGATGGTTACGCCTGTCTTCGACGTTTGAACCTTGGCGACATTCCCTGCGGAGATGCCGGCCTCTTGAAGGGCATTGATGCAGAAACGTCCGTAGTCGTCGTCTCCGACTTTGCTGATGAAAGTTACGGGATGCCCGAGGCGCGCGGCGCCACACGCGAAGATCGCAGACGCGCTGCCTAAAACCGTCTGGAAATCTTCCGCTAAAATCTCGCGGCCCAGGATTGGGGCGGAAGTCAATCCGCTGGCGATTAAGTCTACGTTGAGTTCGCCGATTATAGCAACCGGGCGCGGCGCTCCCATGCGGTGGTGGCCCGGTTCGCCGCCCTCTGCAAAGAGGTCGCCTTGCTTCGCTCGGCGGACAGCCGAGGCGGCCGTCTCCACATGAGCATCCTGGCCAACCGGGGCACGACGACGTCCTATCCCGGAAGTTTGATGTGGTTTCGTTTTGTTGCTATATTCGTTGCTAAACATTTCTATATATTTCGCGACGGCCCATCAGTATAGTGCAGTGGGTCAGAGTTGGGAAGGAGAGAGCTTGGTTCACGAGCGCGTCATCGACGGACTTCAGGCGTTGGCCGGCGCCAGCGATAAGGAAAAAGATGCCCGCGGCATCCGCTACACTCCGCGGGAAATCCTGCATCAGCCCGCGACCTGGCAGACCACGTATAAGATTTGCGCGGAGCGGCGGCCTGACCTCATACAGTTCCTAGAACGGGCGCACATCGGCGCAGCGCATTTGCTTCGCCCTACCGTATTTCTTATAGGCGCGGGGACGTCCGACTACGTGGGGCGGGCTCTGGCCCCGTTGGTGCGCCGGTTGTGGAGATGTGAAGCATGGCCGGTTCCAAGCACCGACCTTCTGATCAACTTTGACGACCTGGTTTTTCGGGACCAGCCGTACTTGTGGATTTCCTTTTCGCGTTCGGGCGAGAGTTCAGAGGGATTGGCCGTGCTCGAAGCCGCGATCGAAAAGTATCCCAACGTGCGGCATCTGCTGGTGACATGCAACCCGGTCGGAAGAATGGCTGTGGTTTGTGAAAAGACTCCTGACCGCGCCTTCGTGCTTGCCCTGGACGACTCAGCAAACGATCGCGGGCTGGCTATGACCAGTTCTTTCACAAACATGGTCGTAGCCGGACATTGCGTTGCTCACGCGTTTTCTCCCGGCGATTATGATGGGCAATTCGCTTTGTTGCGGCGTGCGGGAGAACGCTTTCTGGAGAGCACGCAGGAAGTTGCCGCTGCGATTGCTCAGCAAGACTTCGTGAAAGCATGTTTTGTGGGGAGTGGA
This sequence comes from uncultured Acidobacteriaceae bacterium, assembly GCA_963702775.1. Taxonomy (GTDB): domain Bacteria; phylum Acidobacteriota; class Terriglobia; order Terriglobales; family Acidobacteriaceae; genus Sulfotelmatobacter. Next base: position 1,594,790 of record CAVPDX010000002.1, on the reverse strand, counting down.
GTGCTGCGGACTGTGGCCCAGGAATGCGCGCTGAAGCTGCTGGAGTTGACTGCGGGCAAGATCAACACCATGTCGGAATCTACTCTGGGGTTGCGGCATGGGCCGATGTCGGCGTTGGACGGGAACACGCTCTTCGTGAGCTTTCTTTCGCGGGATCAACGGCGGCGGAATTATGAGATGGATCTGCTGGAGGAAGTCCACAGAAAGCGACTCGGGAAGGTGCGAGTAGCGGTGACCCCCGACTCCGTCGATCGGCTCGACATGGATCGGCTTGGCGCGATGGTCGAACATGTTCTGTCGCTGCATGCACCGGAACATGCTTTGGAACATCCCCTCGAACTGGGCGATGAATACCGCGCGCCGGTGGATGTGATGCTGGGCCAGCTGCTGGGATTGTTCTGTTCTTTGCGGCTGGGGCTGAAGCCGGATAGTCCGAGCCCGAATGGCGCGATCAGCCGGGTTGTGTCGCACGTGAACATTTACCCTTGACCGCGCACAAATTAGGGCTGCTCCACTCGCGGCCGGGCGGTGCGAACGTTGCACCTGCTTTGACTCACCGTTTACAACCTTAATGACGTTCTAACGGATGTAAACCTTGTGAGGCTTCGCAAACGTAGCCCGTACGGCATCCCGAACGTCAGCTAGGGAGGGTCTGGAAAAACTTTCGCTTAAGAAGAATGTAGCTCTACTTTAGGCCTTCCACCAAGTAGAGGTCACCGAGCGTTCGATGGAAACCATATACATATGTCTTCCCGTCAGGCGTCATCAGAATGGGTCCTATGGTGGAGACACCCGTCGGATCAAGCGGGGCAATCTGCTTCCAGACGGTTTTCTTTGCGGTAGCCAATTCCAATCGATAGACTTTGGCGGGCACCTCGCCGCTCCGGTAAAGGTAAATCGAGCGGGCATCCTCACTCCAACTAATGGGGATGTCGCCGGGTTCGATACCTTTAACGATTCGAGGGTCACCGCCTGCCAGAGAAAATAGGTAGCCCTTTTGGTCCGGGCCAATCCCCACGACCAACTGACCGTCGGGCGACGTCGCGAACGCCTGTGCGTCCACCCCTTCTGGAGAAATCGCCTTCGGCTTTCCTCCGGAGACATCCTGCACGTAGAGCCGAACGCCTTTGCCAGATTCGTTCCCGGAGAAGACAAAGCGCTTGCCATCGGGAAACCATCGCGCCCACTGATGGTTAATCGAATCGTTGGTAAGCGACTGAGTTTCGCCTGCTCCCGTGGGCAAGAGCCGAAGTTGTTCAGGCGAGCTTGGCGTTTGCACGATGGCCCATTTCTGATCGGGAGACAGGGCGGTGGCGCCGCCTTCGCCGAGTCGAATTGCCGGCGTGCCATCGGTGTTCCGAATATAAACCGCGTAGGTCAGCTCTTGTGCATTGCCGTACTGCACCCCGCCACCAATTCCTTCCTCGTCAAAAAGAAGGGTTTTGCCGTCGGGGGAAAGGTCAGCCGGATAGGAGTAGTCGAGCCAGGAAAGGTCCCGCTCTTTGGCCTGACCTGCATACAGCGCCATCACCTCACGCCGGCGGTCGGCGCGTGCCAGCAGCACCCGTCCGTCGTGCCAGATGTCGAACACAACCAGAGAACCGGGTACCCGGGTCACTAAGCGTTGCTTCCCCGACAGATTGACGGCTGTAATGTAGTGAAACAAACCTAATTCGCTGGCTGTGAACCAGACTTCCTGGCCGTCCGGGGACCAGGCAAGACCTTGGGTACCGTACCACTCCCCAGTCAGTTCACGCTTGTGGCCGGAAAGGTCAACGACCACGATGGAGCCGCCGTCGTCTCCCTGGTTGGGGTGGTCCATGAAGGCCACAAGATCGCCCTTTGGTGAAACTCGTGGGTAACTGATCCACCCGCCTCCGGTCTCATAGAGGACCTTGCCGATGGGATATTCCAGCCGGTCGCGGCCACCGACGTTGCGCACCACGGATAAGCTGTTTCCGTCGGGGCTCCAATCTGCCCATTCGACGTTTTCTAGAATTGGCCGGGGCGCGCCGCCCGCCAAAGGGGCTCGGGCCAACGTCCCCACGTTGATCCAAGTTCCCACTGGGTGGCTGCCTAAGGAGAGGGCCATCTCACCCGTCGATGAAATGGCGAGAAGCTCGGCGCGGCCGAGCCCCAACGAACGCGACTCGACCATACCCTGGCGCGCCGAGAATGTCTCCACGGGATTTCCTTGCCACGCCGCGCTGTAGATGATGGTCTGCCCATCGGGTGCAAATCGGGCCGAGCGAATTTCGCCACGGCGGAAAGTGATCTCGTGATACAGGGGCGCGCTGGCTGCAGAGGACTCCCACAGGCGTTTGCCTGCTAGGAGCCCGATTCCAAATGCAATCAGAAAACCGAAGGCAAACAACGCGGGCAGCAAGCGACCTCTCTTCGGTTTCTGCGGTGCAGGGAGGGGGAGTTCTATCGGATCGCTAGTCTTCACGGCCGCTACAGTCGAGCTAGTCGCAACGTGGGAAAAATCGGTATCACGTTTCGCGCGCTTCAGGTCGGCGCGAATCTCGGCCGCACTCTGGCTGCGCAGCTCTCGATCTTTTTCCAGAGCCTTGTTCAGAATGATTTCGATTTGCAGTGGCAGTCCCGGATTCAGCTGAAGAGCTGGAGGAGGTATCTTGTTCAGAATTGCTTCAAAGATTACTGCCGAGGTCGCCCCCGAAAAGGGCTGCCTGCCGGTGGCCATTTCGTAGAGCACTACACCGAAAGAAAACAAATCGGTACGCTGATCCAGCGTCTCGCCGCGGGCCTGCTCCGGCGACATGTAGCCAATGGTTCCCATCGCCGTTCCCGGAGTTGTGAGTTGATCTGGAGCGATGGCAGTGGCTGCTCCGGCCGTGGGGACCGAGCCGTCTACAATGTGATTGATTTGGGGGCTGAGTTTTGCCAAGCCAAAATCTAAGATCTTGGCCTGACCTCGCTGGGTAACGAAGATATTAGCCGGCTTGATGTCGCGATGTACGATTCCTCCAGCGTGAGCAGCATCGAGAGCATCTGATATCTGGATGCCGAGATCGAGCAACTGTGCAGTCTTGAGCGGATGGCCCTCGATCATGTGTTTCAGGGTTGTTCCGTCCAAGTACTCCATCGCGATAAAAGCCTGGCCCCTTTCCTGGCCGACGTCATAGATTGTGCAGATGTTGGGATGGTTCAGGGCGGAAGCTGCCTGCGCTTCGCGCTGAAAGCGGCTAAGGGCTTGGGAATCTTGGGAGACGTCATCAGGTAGGAATTTAAGGGCAACAAAGCGATGCAGCCGCGTGTCCTCAGCTTTGTAGACCACTCCCATACCGCCGCCGCCGATCTTCTCGACAATGCTGTAGTGCGAGATGGTCTGGCCGATCATCAGGGGCAAATCTTACGTGGGCGAAACGGGCAAGTCAATGAAGGTTGGGGAGTTGGCGCTGGCTGAAAAGATTGTGGTTGCAAAATCGCCATTTCACTCATTGGCCGGGCTAGATGTCCGTTATCACGAAAGCGGTCAAGAAACGGGCTTCTGGGAAGTTGGCCGGATTGGTGTTGGGAAGTGGTTTGTCGGAAGATTTAACAGGGATTGCGGTAGATCTCGGGCAAACACAAGGAAATCGGGCTAGGACGAACACGGGTCTACGCCTCTCCTCCCTTTCCACAAATCATCGATGTAGCAAGCAGCGGCCTAAGTTGGTTTAAGCTAAATTTCTAAGAGAAATCTCAGCAGCCTCTTAGGTTTGGATTAATGCCCTTCTCCCCGCAATATCCAATCCACGCTCTTGTGAAATCGATCGGACAGCAGAACCAACATTTCCAGACTGGGAGCAGTTTTCCCTCGCTCAATCTTCGAGAGATGCCCCTGGGTAACGTTGATGTAAGCACACAATTCCTCCTGCAAAATCTGCCCCCGGATTTTCGTTTCGGACCCATCCTGCCATGGCTTCCTCGATCAGATTGGCTTAAGCCACTACAAGCTATGATTTGTTGAGAATCAAGCAGTGCTTGAAGCCGCATAGGTTGATGGCTTGGCCGGGTCAGCCGGCGCTTTGGTCTTCAGCACTTCGGTCAGTGGCTGCTCGGCTTGGTTAGCCTCCAAGATATCCTCCAGTTCGGCCACTCGCCTTCGCAGAGTCGTGACCTCCAGCACCTGCCACTGTAAGTGCAACAGAGGCGTTATGCTGGCCGCGACCTTCGGGTCAAGCTTGCCGGCGCGGACTTCCCCGATCACGCGTGAGATGGTCTCCTGCACGGCGATTAGGGTATCCAATTTGGGCAACGGATCGGCGAACGTGCTGGCCGAGCGACCATGGCTTCTGCCGCCGATGCGCCCCAATTGCGCGGCCTTTTTGGGATTCGCATGAAAAAAACACAGACCGCCAGGCATGGCAGCCGCGCCGCAGGGCTTGCCCTCGATATTGAGCGCTTGGCATCGATTTGCTCTTCGTCGATTTTTCATAGATGAGCCATCCCTCTTTGTGTCACATGCTTGATCCACTTCATTCATGAGAAGAAACTGTTCAAGGTCAAAACAAAACTCGTTCATCATTCCTTTTCGCCGCTGCGAACAATGTCCCGTCCCGCGTCGTGGGCCGCTTTTACCTTGCCTTGCCCCTCAGTCAGTCTGGCACCTCGCCTCCTCAACCAACACCGCATCATTGTGTCGAGTTGGTGTTCTGTCCGGAGCCTTCCATGATTTCGGCAAGGCTTGGGGAATCGTGCTCGGCCAGACCTTCTAGGCGCGCCGGCACCTTTCCGGTGTCAACGTAGTATTTGAGTTCGGTTTCTGTCCACCCATAGAACTCGGTAAGATCGCGAAAATTTCTCGCCTTCAGCATATAAATATCGGCCAGGTGAGCCCAAGCGGCCACTCGCGCTCGTTCGTCGTAGTGGACACCTCTCGCGATTTCCGCCAGGCCTTCGATTACGTCGTTACGGCCAACACTGACGCCTTGGATATCTTGGACTTTGGGCGCCACTACCTTTAACCTCTTTACTTGTTGTTCGAGGGCTTCGCACTTTCTCACTAGCATCCTCTTTAACATTGACATGCTCCCCTCTCCTCCAAGCGCTAGGGTAGACAAATCGGCTGAAGAATGACACCTCACCTTGAGGGAAAGACTCCGTTGAGCGCGAATGATCTTTCCCTCAATGGCGTGGGTGTTGTTTGCTTTCCCAGGTCTGAGTTTCGGACACCAACAGAGGGCGATGTCCCTCCCAAATTTAAGGATGCAGGAAAACGCCAGAGGACGCGCGAGGAGTTGTTACGGAAGTACAGAGCACGACGGTAATGTGGACTTCTGGGTGCATAACGGCACTTCCCGGCAGTCATGACCGGTATTGGCCTTGCGGAACGGGGCCATTCCGACGCGGAAAAAACGAAACATCTCACACGAACAATCGGGATATTTCCAGATTGCCGACCACCTGCTCGGGGTCAATGAGTGAAATGGCGATGTTTCGCCAATGATCACCCGCGGACTCCCTTCAACGTTCGCCCTTCATTGACTTGCCCGTTTGACCGACGTAGGATTCGCGCCAGTGATCGGCCAAACCATCTCGCACTACCGCATCATCGAGAAGCTTCGGTGGTCGTGGGATGGGCGTGGTCTATAAATCCGCTTGTTTATAGTCGGGGATTAGACCCGGCCTCCGCTTTGCCCACTCGTCACAAAGCAGTGTGACACCCATACTTGTAAAACCAAGCGCATGGGATTAGCATGCACTGCTGATACCGGGCCTTTGTCTTTACTCCTTGGGAGGGCTAGCATGCGATCCCAGTTCGCGCCCCGGTTCGTTGTGCGAAGCCGATTTCTCGCCCGCCAGTTTTTGACCCCCAAAGAAAATCCATTCCGCAACTTCACGTCTGGGATGCCGGTTCATAGAGCCAAAAAGGAGATTCCGGTTTCAAAGCTTCAATGGTGCTCCGATTGGGGCTCAAGTCGCTCTGAGGAGTAGGTAACTTTTCGATGCATTGATTTACGGTCCGCCGAGGCGGCGAGGAGATAACATGAGCAGATTCAACTGGTGGGTGAGAGCCTGCGCTCCTTTTCTACTGTGGGTAACGGCGGCGGTTGCCTTACCTGCGCAGACATTCAAGACGTTGCACAGCTTCGACGGGACGGACGGCTACGCCCCCAACGGGGCGCTGCTCCAGGGCACCGATGGGAATCTCTACGGGACGACGGCGCTCGGCGGGGCCAATGACTATGGCACGGTTTTCAAAATCACCCCAAGCGGCACCCTGACCACCCTGCACAGCTTCGACAACACGGACGGCGCTACTCCGTTTGCCGCACTGATCCAGGGCACGGACGGCAACTTCTACGGGACCACCTCCAACGGTGGGGCCTACTCCTGCGAGGCTCAGGGTCTCTGTGGCACGGTCTTCAAAATCACCCCAAGCGGCACCCTGACCACGTTGCACAGCTTCGACGGGACGGACGGCTACGCCCCCCAGGCGGGGCTGGTCCAGGGCACCAATGGGAACTTCTACGGGACAACTGTCTTTGGCGGCGCCAACGACTATGGCACGGTCTTCAAAATCACTCCAAGTGGAAAGCTGACGACGTTGCACAACTTCGGCGGGACGGAGACGGACGGTGCCTACCCGTACGCAACGCCGGTCCAGGGCACCAATGGAAACTTCTACGGGATAACGTTTTCTGGCGGGGCCGCCTTTGAGGGCACGTTCTACAAAATCACCCCAAGCGGCGCGCCGACGACGCTTTACAGCTTTTGCTCGGGGAACCCCCCTTGCCCAGACGGCGGAAACCCCTTGGGGGGGCTGGTCCAGGGCACCAATGGGAACTTCTACGGGACAGTGGCAAGGGGCGGCAACAACGCCTGCACGTTTAACGGGTTCGATGGTTGTGGCACGGTGTTCAAGATTACCCCAAGTGGCACGCTCACCACGCTGCACAGGTTCGACGGGACGGACGGCGCCGGCCCCTTATCCAACCCCCGGCTCGGCGAGGGCACCGATGGCAACTTCTACGGGACAACGTTGGGCGAAGGAGCCAATGGCTATGGCACGATCTTCAAAATCACCCCAAGCGGCACGCTTACCACCCTGCACAGCTTCGACAACACGGACGGCGCCGACCCCGAAGCCGCGCTGATCCAGGGCACCAACGGGACGTTCTACGGGACAACGCCGGACGGGGCCAACACCAACGGTTACTGCCCTAGTGGCTGTGGCACGGTCTTCAGCCTATACGTCGGTCTGGGGCCGTTTGTGGAAACGCAGCCGACCTCTGGCGCGGTGGGAAAGGCCGTGAAGATTCTGGGCACCAATCTGACCAGCGCGACCAGCGTCACCTTTAACGGCACAGCAGCAAAATTCAAGGTCGTATCGAAATCCGAAATCAAGACCACCGTGCCCGTCGGCGCAACCAGCGGCAAGGTCAAGGTAAAGACGCCGGGTGGCACCCTGACCAGCAACGTGGACTTCCGGGTGACGAAGTGACACTTTGAGGCGTTCGGAATAAAAGAATTCAGGCCACCCAATGTCTGGGCGGCCTTTTTTCGCGCCAGAGGAAAGCCGAAGCACGATAACTGTCGCATTCAGGCGATTTTGCTCATTGACCCTGCCAATGAGTGTTAAGGCGATTTTTCACCAACCATCCTGTTGACCCAGCCTAAATCCGTTTTTTTTGGAGTATCATGTTTCCGGCAGTTTCCCCGTCTTCGGCCCAGTTTCGCCGCAACTCCTCGAAGGAGAGTTAAGATGAACAAATCCTCAGCGCGAAGCGCAATAGCGAGAACATTCGTATTCCTGCTTGTGCTGGCCGCAGCCGCCTGGGCCCAGACTTATTCGGTTCTCAACAGTTTCGACTATTCCGACGGTGCCGGTCCGGCCGCGACGCCGCTGATCGACAGCTTGGGCAATGTCTTCGGCACCACATCAAACGGCGGCAGCGCCAACTGTGGTGTGGTCTATGAACTGGCGAACAACGGCGGGGGCAGCTACACCAACGAGACCCTCTATAATTTCACCTGCGGAGACGATGGAGGCGAGCCCTTCGGCGGACCAGCGATGGATTCGGCGGGCAATCTTTATGGGACTGCCCTTATTGGGGGCGCGTATGCTTGCGGGGTGGTCTACGAATTGGTAAAGCACGGTGGCGGCTCATACAAGTTTGAAGTGATCCGTGCCTTTACGGGCGGTAAAGGCGGAAGTTACCCTGGAGGCTTGGTGATGTTCAAGGGGAGCCTTTATGGCGTGACAACCTTGGGTGGGCTAGGCGGCTGCGAAAAAGGCTGCGGCACTGTATATCGGCTTACCAAGAGCGGCAGCAAATGGGTCGAAACTGTGCTGCATGAATTCCGTTACCCGGGAGACGGCGGGTTGAACCCTGTTGCCGGAGTCACCCTCGATAGCGGTGGGAACATCTACGGAACCACCCCCTACGGCGGCAGCTTTGGGTACGGCACCGTCTTCAAGCTTTCTCCTCAAGGTGGTTCTTTTGAACTTCCTGCTGAAAGCAGCGGCAGTTATAAGGAAACAGTCCTTCACAGTTTTGGTCTCAATGCGGGGGGATGCTATATTCTTTCCGGAGTTGTCTTGGATTCGGCGGGAAACCTCTACGGCACGGCGGAAAGCTTTGGAGAATATAGAGATGGGACCGTTTACCAACTCAAGCGTTCCGGCAGCAAGTACGGGTTCAGGGTGATCCTCACATTTAACGGCTCGAACGGAAGTTCCCCGTACGACGAGCCGGGCCACCTGGCGATTGATTCTGCGAGCAACATCTATGGGACTACAGCGTATGGCGGGGCATACGGCGACGGCACGGCGTTCAAGTTAGCCGCTGGAAGCTTTCTCTACACCGACCTACACGACTTCGACAACAACGGAACGGATGGCTACAATCCTTACGGTGGAGTCACTTGGGACTCTCTGGGCAACCTGTACGGAACTGCGTCCTCCGGTGGTAGTGGGGCGTACGGCACGGAGTACGGCACAGTTTGGCAGATTGCGAACCCGTAAGTTTCGGGCCGCTGCAGTTCACAAACGAGCGCCCGCCGCCTGCGCTCATGGTTGACGTAACCAGGCCGTTTCGCTCATTGAGGGATTCTGAGCGTAAAGGCGATATAACGTCAATTGACACGATTCCCTACCGGCTGGCGTCGCGGATTCCGGTTGGCCGACCAATCGCCAGAAGCCGCTATTTATCCTTTCAGAACCCCATCCCGCGCAGGTATGGTAGATGAACTCGCACAAAGTCTCAGGAGGAGGGAGGAAGATGGAATGAGCCTTGAACCACGCCGACTACCTCAAATCTTCCATTGCTAAGGCACAATGTCGACACAATCCTGCCTGGCTCATCCTCAAGTTGCGCTCAAGGTGCTGCGCGTCGTTGGTGCTCGGCTGCGACGGCTGGTGGGAATCATCGAGGAACTCTCGTTCACAACGGTCCGGCATCGCCTGGCTTCGTTCCTTCTGCGTCTTGCCCGAAGCGAAGGCAAGCGCACGCCTGACGGAGTAGAGGTTACTTTGCTAGTCAGTAACCAGGAGTTGGCGTCGCAGATTGGGACGGTCCGCGAGCTGGTTTCCCGGAACCTCTCTCGCCTTCAAGCAGAAGGCATCTTCAAGATTGACGGTCGCAGCGTAACCATTTCCAATTTGAAGGCTCTGGAAGCCGAAATAGATTCCCCTGAGTAAATCTGAAAGATTCGGGTACGTCCGCCCCCTCGATTCTCCATCATGAAAACTATTCATGCAAACTCCTCCTCGTGACAAAAGTCATCGGTACGGGTCTGCCGCTCAGCTAACCTTCAAACTGAAGACGAAACGAAGCCCAGAAGTGGGAAGCCAATGACCGAGACCAGTGACGCTGTCCGCTCAGCTCTGCAGACCCGTAGGCGAGCCCTATTCGTGCCTCGTGAGCATGGAGCCTGGGGTCTGCTGCTTATCCCCTGATTCACGGGAATTGTTGCGGGGTTTGCCTCGGAGCATCGGATCTGGCCTTTGCTCCTGTTCACAGTGGCCGCCCTGTCGTTATTTTGGCTACGGACACCGGTCGAAAGCCTCGTTGGCACCGGTGAAGATCTTCTTCCTGGCGCAGCCGGCATTTTTCGCGTTCTTGGTCGTCGCATCGTTCTGGCGTGTGGTTCCTCCCTTGGTGATCGTCGCTTTTGTTCCCGCACTCATTCGAGGAACGCTGTGGTTCTTTCGAAAACCAGAACCCCTTGACGTCAGAAGCCTCGGCTGGTCCGAGATGAAGCATGGAATGGTAAACGGAGTTCTCCTTGCAGTTGCTTTCATTTATTCGTAAGAGCACACCCATACAACAAGCTGTCGTGTCACCATCCTATTTGACCTGCAATATGTCGCATTACGATATACTTGACTGGTGACGAGCAAGGGAAGAATGCCTGCCTCAGCAACCAGACTTCAAATACTCGCTGAATTTCGCCACCAGATCCGCCTGTTTCTTCACTTCAGTGAGACAGCAGCGCAGAGGCGCGGTCTCCAGCCGCAACAACATCAACTCCTCCTTCAAATCGCTGGAGCCCCTGACAAAGTGCCTGCGACGATCGGCTATGAGGGTTTCATAGATTTCTCCTTTGCCTTTTCTCAACCTTGTAGGTAATTGATTGAAATTAACAGCGGATAGTAACATTCTGGTTCCCGGCCGGTCACAGTGTTTGCAGGAAGTTGACCAAGTCCTGCATCTGCTGCTGCGAGAGGCCTATCTGAAAGCGTTGGTTATAAAAATTCACCAGTTGCTGCAGATTGCCTGCGACTCCGTTATGGAAGTACGGGGCTCGCGCGGGAAGGCCTCGCAGGATGAGACCCTTGCCTCTGGCTATGTCACTACACTGTCCACTGATCAGTGCTTTTCCCGGATCAGAGGTGTAGTAGGTGTTGCCGGCGAGCGGTCCTTGCGTGCAGACCAACTCAAACACAGGCAAGGTCGGCGCCTGCAGTTGCTTCAGCGCCGCAATGATGTTCGGGTCTGTCTCGTAAGCCAGTGAGTGACCGGTCCCGATGTCGAGCGCTAAGGGAAAGGAGTGATTTCCTACGTTGAAGGTGTCGTGGCAAGTGGTGCAGGTTCCCACGATCTGCTGAGTACCGGTCGTTAACCCTGGGACATCGCTGATGGTGAGGGGTTGGGTATTGAATATCTCCTCGCCACGGGCAATCGAAGCTTGCTGCGAGTTCCGCGAATTTTGGAACGATGTGTAGATGGTGAATACGTTGGGGTTGAAGGGGTTCCCCTCAGGATCTCCGCCCAGAGAATCGTTGATCCCGGGATAGTAAGGTTGTGTAGACAGAAATTGCGCTCCGCCATTTGCTCCTTTTGACAAACTTCCGGCAAAAAAGTCCGACAGCTGAGCCGAATTGAGCGCCAGTTCGAAGCCTACTATCTGGCTGAGTTGCGTGGAAGTAGGAGGCTGATTGGCCTGTGCGTGAATCAAGGTCGCGTCTGTCGCCTGTTGGGTCAGATCGGTGTTCAGATTGGCGGCAAAGGTTTGTCCGTTGTTCAAAGGATAAAGAAGTGATTCCCGGCCATCGAACATGACCGCACTTAAGAAACCCAGGTTTGTGGTTGGCAAGGGTCGCCGATACACGGAAACGGTCTGCACCCCCTGCGAATCGGTCGTGAGAGCACAACCGTACGGGTCCTGGACGGCAGTGATCGTGTACTGCGGAGCCGAGGGAACAGTCAGCCCGATGCGAATCAATCCATTGTTGACGACCAGACTGTTATTTATGGGCCCGGTAGGACAAGTGGAACCGTCGATCTGCGCAAACAGGGGGTCCTTGCCACGAGTGATGAAGTATCGGAACTGCGCATCAACGGCACTCAATCCGAAAGCGTCTCCGGGTGCATGGCAAGTTCCGCAGGTCCTACCGTTAGTGCCGAGGCTCTGGAAGAAGGGCCCACTGAGATCGACGCTACCAGTATTGCTGTACGTGCCGGAAAAACCGGTGAAGTCGAGAAACGGAAAAAGGTTGCGAAGGTAAACGTCAGCGATCGCAGAACCCGTGGCGATGGTTACGAGCCCGACCATGCAAACGACGAATCGCTTTCGGATCCCGAGGTCGACGAAACTACGAAGTTGCTGACGGAACTTCCGAACGAAAGAAACGGTTTGCGCCTTATGGGGCATATGTGCTCCTTGATGAAAATTTGGTCTGTCCCGTCACGACACCGCCAGCGACTAACTAACGTCGCACGGATGCTCCCTTAGCGTCAGTCAGCTGAAGCCGTCAGGGTTACTTTCTCTTCCTGTCTTAAAGGGCACGGAGTCGCACTTCGCTTCTATTGGTAAAAGCGGATTACGGGAGTAAACGGGCTCAAGAAAGTTTCCTAGGCTCAGGAAGCCTCTTCCAAAGGCGAGCCGCCCCAGGCTCTCCCCTTCCGATTGACTTGCCGCAGAAGCACGGCTATTGTTTATGGCAATTCTTGCAACCCTTTAGGGGCCTGCATGCCGGAGTTGCCCTCTCAATCCGTTCATGATTTGCTGGCCAGGTGGAATGCGGGAGACCAGCAGGCCCTGGAAGCCCTAGTTCCCCTTGTGTACAACGAGCTCCATGCTATGGCGCACCATTACCTGCGAGGAGAGCGTTCCGGCCATACTCTTCAAACCACAGCGTTAATTCATGAAGCGTACCTGCGGCTGGTAGAACAAGGCCCTTTCAGCACGGAAAACCGCACGCACTTTGTGGCGGTTGCCGCAACACTGATGCGCCAGGTTCTCGTTGACTACGCCAGGCGTTACCGCGCCGCCAAGCGCGGAGCCGACTGTACGGTAAAACTGGACGATGACATCGATCCGGTCAAGAGTCAGGACATCGATGTACTTGCTCTTGACGATGCCTTGAACCAGCTTGCCCAGCGCGACGCTCAACAAAGCCGGATCGTGGAGCTGCGCTTTTTTGCAGGACTAACGGTTGAAGAGACTTCTGCAGTTCTCGGCATCTCTGCCGCGACTGTGAAGCGCGACTGGAGCATGGCGCGGGCGTGGTTATCCCGCCAGATGAAGAGAGGGGAAGGTGGAAAAAAAAGAAGAATGGCAAAGAATTAAAGAGCTGTTCGGTGCCGCTCTCGAACGCGATCCTAGTCAACGTGCGGCCTTTTTACACGAGGCATGTGGCCAGGATGTGTCACTGCGAGAAGAAATCGCGTCCTTGCTCCAAGCCCACGATGCCCCGAGCGCTCTACTACAACATCCGTTGGAGACTTATTCGCTGGAGAACCCACAAGTTCGCTCAATCGGCCCCTATCAATTACTAACCAAAATCGGCGAAGGCGGGATGGGCCAAGTGTGGCTCGCGGAGCAGACTGCTCCACTACAGCGACGAGTAGCGTTGAAACTTATTCGCTGGGGAATGTACGACGACACGCTACTTCGTCGCTTTCAGGCGGAGCGCCAGTCATTGGCGGTTATGGACCATCCCTCAATTGCGAAAATTTTCGATGCTGGTGCAACCTCCGAGGGGCAACCGTACTTCGTGATGGAATACGTCGCGGGTGTACCGATCACGGACTACTGCGACCAGAAGAAACTGAAGATTCGTGACCGCCTTGAGTTATTCATAAAAGTCTGCGAAGGGGTGCAACACGCGCATCAGAAAGCCATCATCCACCGCGACCTCAAGCCGGCAAACATCCTGGTAATTGAAGTTGATGGCAAACCTGTCCCGCGAATTATTGATTTCGGGTTGGCGAAAGCAATTGACCGGGAGATCACTGGAGAGACTCTTCACACGCGTATCGGGACCTTTGTAGGGACTCCGGGCTATATGAGCCCGGAACAATGTGATCCGGGTGCGCGGGACGTGGACACGCGTACAGACGTGTATTCCCTTGGCGCGATTCTTTACGTGTTGCTCACTGGAAAGCTGCTATTTGACACCAAGGAGTGGAAAAATAAACCACTGGACGAAATGCTACGCCGCTTGCGTGAGGAGGATCCGCTGCGCCCTAGCACCAAAGTCAGCACAGATCACGATACGTCGGCAACGGCCGAATCGCGGGGAACGGAAGCGAAACAGTTGGTGAACGTGCTGCGCGGCGATCTCGACTGGATCACGATGGAGGCCGTAGAGAAAAATCGCACGCGCAGGTACGCCACAGCATCCGACCTGGCAGCTGATATCAGCCGCTATTTGAACAATGAACCCGTCGAGGCCCGGCCAGCAAGTGCTTCATACCGAATTCAGAAATATATTCGGCGGCATCGGTATAGCGTAACCGGAGCAGGGGTAGGCATTGCATTGCTGATTGCTTTTGCCGTGCTGCAGAACATTCAATTGAGCAAGACCAGGCGTGAGCGCGATCGAGCTGATCGCATCGCGGAGTTCATGACTGGCATATTCAAGGTCTCGGATCCATTGGAGCGGGTCGGCAGTAAAGTTACAGCACAACAACTTCTCGACAAAGCAGCAAAGGACATCGATACAGGTCTGGCCAAAGATCCGGAATTTCAGAGTCGAATGATGTACGTGATGGGAAGGGCGTACATGAATCTGGGACTTTATCCTGAGGCACAGTCCCTGTTCGAACGCGGCATAAAGATCAGCGGATCTGTGCTCGGTCAGGAAAACAAGGACAGACTCCATACTATGGGGGATCTGGCATGGACACTTTTCGAGGAGGGCCGGCTCTCTGAAGCGGAGAGCCTGGAGCGAAGGTTACTTGATACCCAGCGGCGGGTGCTTGGCCCGGAGGATGGGGACACGTTGGGAACCATGGGCAACCTGGCCATCACGCTTTGCGAGGAAGGTAGGTGCTTAGAGGGAGTGGAATTGGCCCGCGAGCAGCTCGGTACCAAGCGGCGCCTGTTTGGCAAAGAGGACTTCTACACCCTTACGGCCATGGATAACTTGGCGGTCATGCTGGACCGCTCAAACCAATTCGCCGAGGCGGAGAAGTTGGAACGGGAGACTCTTGAAATTTACCTCAGGGTCTTCGGTCGCGAGAACCTGGGGACCATAGGTTCCATGACCGACATGGCTGACATAGAGAGGGATATGGGCCGAGACGAGGAAGCGCTAAAGTTATACGCAGAGACGCTGGACTTGGAGCAGCGGGTCCTCGGAGCAGAGCAGCCCCAAACAGCCGTAACCAGATATAGCTTGGCTTGCATTCTGGCGCGGCGCGGACAGATGGACGAAGCCGTATCGAACTTGCGGTATGCCATCGATCACGGGCTGCAGCCCAGGATGGATCTGCAGATCGAAAAAGATCCCTTGCTGAGTTCGCTTCATGGCGATCCGCGCTTCGCTGCCCTGATCGCGCATGCCAAAGAGCGTGCCGCGCCGAAAGCAAATTAACCTTCTGCCTCGGGACGACAAGCCTCTGACCTTCCCAGTGGTGCGGTGTTGCCGCTGATTCCCTCTCCCCAGCCTGGAGTTCTCACTTGCAGTAGTGTCTCTGCCAGCAGTTCATCAGTCGAGTGCAGAATCGCTAATTAGGCCGTTGCGTTAGCTTGAGAACCGCAGTGAAGTCGTAACGGTCTGGATTCGCGTAGACGACCACGCCGCGTTGACGCTGGCTGCGGGTTCACTCTGTCAACCGTGTGTTTCCTCTGACACTTACCCTCAACTGTTGTAATACCTCTTTATCACTCATTGACCCCGGTCAATGAGCGCAATGGTGGTTACAACAGTTAGAGCGTCCGAGCCGACTGATTGAAAATCAACATTGCGGGCTCGCGGTTGTCGGGTCATTGAGTGATTGAAAATCTGAATCCCTGCAACCTTGCGATTTTCAATTGCCCGATGACCCGATCGCTCAATCGCTCAATTTTTCGAGTCTCGGATCAGCACCACATCCGTATCCGTGTGCCCTCGCGACATCGCCAGCCGCTTGCCATCCGGCGACCACTCAAAGTGGCTAATATGTTCCGACTTGAATGCCGTCTCCCATTTTCCCGCCGAGCCGTCCAGCGGCTGCCGCCAGATATTGTCCACGCCGTTGTCGCGCACTACATACTCCAGTGCCTTGCCATCCACCGAGTAGTGGATCGGCCCGGTCCACGGCTTCTGCATCGCGATCTCGCGCCGCACCTGCCCGGTGTCCGGTGCCACTTCCACCACCTGTTCCTTGTGTCCCTTGGCGTGATTCACAGTGACAAACAGCAGCGCCGTGCCATCCACGGAAACATCAAAGTCGAGGGTGTGCAGGTCGGAAATTTTCTGCGGCGTGCCGCCCTGCAGCGGCGCCCTCATCACGACGCCTGAGGCGTAGTCGAAGAAATAGACCCACTGCATATCTGGTGAACAGTGGGGAAACGACTCATAAGACCCATTGGTCAGTCTTCTGGGGTTCTGGCCCGAGGCATCCTTGCTCCAGATATTGACCTTGCTTTCGGTAGTGAGCTGCATATACACGAGGCGGCCATCCCGGCATGCTCGCTGCAGGAACTCAGGGACGCCGGGATCAGTCCCAAATATCGCCTGGGTGCCGGTTTCTGGGTCAATCGCATGCAGGCGATAGTCCTTATCCGTGATCAACTTTCCATCAGGCATCCACGCAAAGCTGAAATCTTCGTTGGCTTTGCCCAGCACCTTGGAGTCAGAAGCTCCTGCTCCCTCAGACATGAGCTCAATATTCCAATGTTCTTCTTTGGCCACTGCCGCCAGCACGGGGACGCTGCGCGCCGCGCTGATCGAAACATAGTTGCTGGCATCGCGCGTGAACGGCGTCAATGCCCCACCGGGATAGGAAATGCGGACCACCTGGCTTCGTGTGTAATTTGAACTCGCCTCCTCGTAGGTCGCCAGCAATCCGCTGCCATCGGGCAGCCACTCGGGGTGCCACACGATTCCGTTTTCGCTTCGCATCAGCGCCTCTCGCTGCCCGGAGTATGCGTCCACTACCTCCAGGCCTGTAAGCGCGCCCTGTGGTTGGAGGATGTAGCAAACAATCACCTTTCCATCGGGCGACCACGCCGGATCGTTCAGTCGCTCCTTGTTCGGCCCGCTCACCAGCGGCGTCTCCGCTCCGCTATGAAGGTCTTTGACGATCAGCTGGTACTCACCCGCCTTCGGGTTGTCGTAGCGCATGAATGCCAGTTTGCTGCCATCGGGAGAGAAGGTTACGTTCGAGTCCACGTCCTCCGCGAGTTTCTCGGCACCCCCGCCGAGCAGCGGCGCGCGGTACAGAAACTTCAGCTCATTATTCCCCGGATCGCTGCGCACGAAATAAAAATAGTTCCCATCCGGAGAGAAACGGAGCCCGTTGTATTCCACGTTGGCGGGCGGTTGCACCTGCGTGGTGCTGTTGGTGGGTACGCTGCGTAATTGCAGACTGCTCAGGCCATTGTTGCGCACCAGCGACAAAATATAGTTGCCGTCAGGTGAAATCGCGGCCAGCACCGCGTCGCCGCTGTCGGTCACTTTCGTGATCGTATAGTTCTCAAATGCCTGGTGCTTGCCGCGGCGGGCCAGGGAATAGACTCCGTAACCTGCCGCCGCCAGCACCGTCAGCGCTACCACTGCCGCGATGCCCGCCCCCGCTTTATTCCGCCTCACAGCAGAGACGACAGCCGAACTCTGCCCCGCAGCTTGCGCCACCGGAGTAGAAACCTTCGAGGAGGTCGGCGTCAGCGCGACCGCGCTGGAACTTATCGTCCCTGCTTCCTTCCTTCCCGACTCTGTATCCCGCTTCAGCCGCTTGAGGTCGCCGCGCAAATCGGCAGCCGACTGATACCGCAGGTCGCGATCTTTTTCCAGACCCTTCTCGATAATCTCCTCCAGCTTCGGCGGCAACGCCGAATTCAGCTGCAGCACCGGAACCGGATCAAGCTCCAGAATGGCGTGAAAGACCACAGCCGAAGTAGCGCCGGAAAAAGGAAAGCGCCCGGTCGCCATCTGGTAGATCACCACGCCGAGCGAGAACAAATCCGTCCGCGTATCGAGTTCTTCCCCGCGCGCCTGCTCCGGCGACATATACGCGATCGTTCCCACGGTCGACCCCGGACTCGTCAGGTGCAACGGCGCCGGCGAGTCCTGCGTAGCCCCAATGGTTTCCATCTCGATTTCAGGACGCGCCAGCTTGGCCAGGCCGAAGTCGAGGACCTTCACCTGCCCGCGCGGGGTAATAAAAACATTGGCTGGCTTGATGTCACGATGAATAATCCCTTTCGCATGGGCGGCGTCAAGCGCATCGGCCAGGTGAATGCTCCAGTCCAGCAATCGATCCAGTGGCAGCGCACCGGCGCCCAGACGGCGATCTAGGGTCTCGCCTTCCAGCAATTCCATCGCGATGAACGACTGCGCTTCACCGCCTTCAGTCTGAACTTTCTCGACCGCATAAATGGTGCAGATATTGGGATGGTTCAGCGCCGACGCCGTGCGCGCCTCCAGCAGAAAGCGGTCCAGCGCATTTTGATCGCGCGAGAGTTGCGGCGGCAGAAATTTCAGCGCAACCTTGCGCCCCAGATCGAGATCTTGCGCCTCATAAACAACGCCCATTCCGCCGCTGCCGAGCTGGCCCGTGATGCGGTAATGCGAGATCGTCTGGCCGATCATCAGGGGCAAATCTTACGTGGGCGAAACCGGCAAGTCAATGAAAGCCATGGAGATGGCGGTTGCTCAAGAGGATCGCTGTTGATAAATCGCCATATCACTCGTTGACCCCCGACGGGGGTTTTGAGTGCTATGGCCTGATTTCGTCAGTTATGAGTGAGTGCTCTGGCGGTTTCCGTCGCGCCTTCCGATAGGAGTTCGCCTATGACCGTCTCGCCTGTTGATCTGTGTTTCGGGAGTAGAGGGGTGGGCCTGCTTTGCGGCCCATTCATCGCTGTCACAGCCTTCCACTCCGACACAGCAATTATTGTGGCCGAAGCTACGGCGTGAATTCATACACGACTCCAGCGCCGTAGCCACCACCGCCCGACGACGTGCCGTAGAGGTTCCCTGCCCCGTCGAGCACGACCGGAGCACCGCCAAGGATTCCGTCGCTGGGAGGGCCGTGGAACCGATGAAGCGCGCGCTTGCCCCATCCGTGCGAGTTTCGAAACAGGGTAAATACCTGGCCGAAACAGCAAGCTCCATCCCGATCCTCACCAAAGACCGTGGAGCCGTATAGGTTCCCAGCCTTGTTGAAGACGACGCTGCTGTTGGGATAAGCTCCATCCTGGTTACCTTGGAACACATGGAGCACGTGTTCGGTCCATCTGCCATGTGCACTTAGCGTCAACTTGAAGGCAGTGCCATACAGACCGCCCCCGCCACCTGTAGTACCGTATAGACCGCCGGCTGAACCGAATACCAGGGGGCCGAACGGCCTGCGTGACTGCCCACCGTTCGTATTGGCCGTAAAGCGAAAGATCACTTGCTCCTTCCAGCTTCCATCCGGTCGGGGCGTCAGCTTGACAATCGACCCGCAGTCATTGTTGTTCGGGCAGTTCCCGTAATTGTCGACGCCATCTGACGTAGCGCCATACAGACTGCCGGCCTTGTCGAAGGTCAAGGTCCCCGCCAGCGGATAACTCCCGTCCGTGCCGCCCGTGAAGGTATGCAGCAAGCCATAGGTCCACCCTCCACCGGGGTTCGGCGTCAGTTTGTAGACGACACCCATGCCTTGGGCACCACCGTCTGTAGACATGCCATAGAGAGCGCCTGTAGCATCGACCCTCACCCCGCACCATTCGGGATACGCTCCATCGCTACCGCCGGTGAAACTATAAACCACGCTTTCGGTCCAGGTTCCGTTCGAATTTGGGACCAACTCGAAGACAGTTCCAACTGAGGAGGTACCACCGTACTCTGTTGTGCCGTAGAGATTGCCGTTGGCATCAAAGGTCACTCCAGCGTAGGGGGTGGCCCCGTCGGTTCCGCCGGCAAAACTATAAAGTACACTTTCGGTCCAGGTTCCGTTGGAGTTCGTCAGCTCGAAAACAGTGCCATTTCCAGATGCGCCGCCGGCCGTAGTCGTACCGTAAAGATTGCCGGAGTGGAGGGTGAGGCCAGCATACGGCACGCTGCCGTCCGCGCCGCCGGTGAAGTTGTACAAAATCTTGTAGGTGGCCGCCGCCCGGGCGCCGGGAACCAGTATTAAAGCCACGATCAGCGTTACTGTCATGGCTGCCGAGACTTTGCTTACGGCGGTCCAGAATCGATTCGTTTTCACGTTCGCCTCCCGCCACATCGCGTGGCGCGTCATGATGCGCTGCGGTTTGGACCCCTCCGTCTTTCCGAGTTGCCTTGATTGGGCCCACTGCTGGGGAGGAAGGACTCGGCACTTCGAAGCTACGCTACGCCGATTCGGCTCTGCCTGCAAGTGATCGGTCTCACCGTTTCCTTTGTGACGGGATTGGGAAGTCAGTTTGTGCGGTCCGAAGACGCCGCCCGTCCTGACCCGGATGACGGCGACTTCTCCGAAACAGAACTCTGTGCTGGAGTGGACTGGCCGTCAATTGGTGAAAAATCGCCATTTCACTTATTGACTTCACGAAGTCTTCAGCTCAACAAGCGATGGGACCCGTATGGTGCCCTAGTCCTCCTCTTCTTCTTACTTCGCCGCATGCAGAACCTCGTCGTTGCAGGGCAGTAATCCCCCAATGCCTATGGGTTCAAAAGATGGGATCGGATCGATGCGGACGATTCCCCTCCCTGAGAACGCTACGTAGAGCGCGCGATCGCAGGGATCGGAAATGTTATCGAAGTAAGCTCCAAGTGGATGCCCGGGAAACGCGCTCGTGCTCAGCAATCTTCGCCAGTTTCCTCCGTCGACCGTGTAAAAAACTCCGGCGTTGCCGACCGCAAAGCGCGTCTTGTCCTCGCCCCGCACGAATATGAGGTCCTTAAGTACCGAAAAATCGGCGACATAAGAGTAGCGGTGATTTTCCGTGATTCCGTTGTCGAGGCTCACGTCAACCGCCCATGTCGCCCCTCCATCATCGGAGCGCTTGATCGCATCATAGTCCATCAAATAGATCGTGTTCGGATTGAAAGGGCCAACGTAGAATCGGTACGCATAAGTTACGCTTTGTGTAGGCGGCGTCCCCGCGGGCGATGGAACGATCTGTTGCCAGCCCGTGGCTCCTGGGTAGTATCTTAGCTTCGAAACTGAGACAGCACCCGGGCTTGGCGTCCATTTCCAGAGCTTGAGATAGTGACTACGGGGGTCGCTGGATGTGCTTGCGGCGGGATCTCCTGCATAGAGCACTGGCGCTTCGTGACCGCCCGAAGCCTGCACTACGTCAACGCAGTCCGTGACGCTTCCACACGGGGGGAGCGTTGGACCATACTCGACGGCATTGTTGGGGTTTTCCCAGTCGGTGGCCGCGTTCATCGGCGCGGCGTTTGTTTTCCGGAACACCACCCGCGTGCCATTGCTCTTCGTTCCGATGATGATGTAGTCGCCCGTCGGGGGCGCGGTAGTTCCCGGCGGCGTCAGGACCATTGGGCGGTAGCCGCGGAGCCAGTAAGAACTCGACGCATTGCAGCTATTGGGACAGTACCAGTGCGCGAACGTCGTGCCATCCACCGGATGGCTTTGCGCATCGGGATACTTGCCGTTATTCGTAAATACGTAATACCCGGCTAGTGTTTACCGATGGAGAGAGGTGGCGATTGCGATTGCTGCCTCGCCTGAGTCACGGCGGAGCGGATGCGACACTTGATCGCGGACTTTGACGGCTTCGAGGACATCGCCATTGATCTCCTCGAAGCCCGTTTCTAGCTAGTTTCCTCTCTGCCGACGATACAGCCGGTGATACCGATTCGGGTTCGATTGCTTCGCCAGCACAGGAGCAAACGCGCCTTGAACAGCGTACCTCTGCAAAACTCCCGGAAGTGAGCCAAACATCCGAACGGCCTGCTCGATGATCGATGCTAACAGGCTTCCTCGATCAGTGGTGCGTGCGCCGTGCGGACCAAAGAAATGTCACGTATCCTCTCGATCCCCGCAGCCGTATTAACTGATGAAAGGAGTTAATAGGAGAAGGATCAGCTAGGCACACATATGTTCCTAATTGCAACTTTTCGCATCAGGCGGGAAACTATGAACACAATAAGGGGATCGAAAGTGATGAAACCGATATTCATCGGCAGGTGGACGCCAAGGGTTTTGTTTTCGCTTCAAGAAAAGCCTTATCGACATGGGGAGTTGCGCCGCCGTCTTCAAGGGGTCTCACAGCGGATGCTTACCAGAACCCTACGCAGCCTCGAATCTTCAGGATTGATCGCCAGAAGCGCGACCAGTTCAAAACCTCTTGCTGTCGAATATTCATTGACCCAGCCGGGGAAGACAATCATCGCTCCGCTTCGCGGTATGTGCCGCTGGGCCAAGCGATTCCACATGAAGGTAAGCGCTGGCGTGCACCCTCAAGAAATTTGACTCGGACGTATCTTGGCGTCGCCAGCAGCCGTAATAGCTGCAGTAAGAATAAATTGAACAAACCCGGAGGACAATATGAACATCGAAAACAAAACAATCTTAATCACCGGCGCCAACCGTGGCATCGGCCGGGCACTCTTAGAAGAAGCACTCAGACGAGGCGTGAGAAGAGTGTATGCGGGAACTCGTGGCCCGCTGCAACACACTGACAGTCGGGTGACGCCCTTAACGCTCGACGTGACCAACGTTGCGCAGATCCAGCGAGCTGTCGGGCAGGTTGACAGTCTCGACGTCCTCATCAACAACGCCGGTATCGCCATGTACGATGATCTGAGTAAGCCCGAGGTGATCGAACAGCATCTGAAGGTCAACTTGTTCGGCCCCCTGAATGTGACTCGCGCGTTCTTGCCGCTGTTGAAACGATCGAAGGGCGCCATCGTCAATAACCTTTCAACGTCGGCGCTTGCGGCCCTGCCGATCATACCCGGTTATTCGATTTCGAAGGCCGCCATGCTCAGCATGACTCAGTCTCTGAGGGCGCTCCTGGCCGGCCAAGGCGTGACCGTTCATGCCGTTTTGATCGGACCTGTCGATACCGACATGACCAGAAGCGTCGATTTCCCGAAGGCCTCGCCCGAGTCCGTCGCGGTGGCCATCTTCGATGGCATGGAAAAAGGCGAAGAGGAGATTTTCCCTGATCCAATGTCCCAATCCATCGCCGAGGGCTGGCGCAACGGCGTAGTCAAGGCCCTCGAACGCCAGGTCGCGGTTTTCGTCCCGGAGGGCGTGGCTCTCTAACGGAGCCTCGCATGGAAGCAGACGGAGGACGCAACTTTAGGCCAGAATCTCACAAGGGAGAAAAGACGATGACGACACAGGAAATGCATAGTAAGGAGAGAAAAATGGCTCCAGCACCGGTAGCAGTTTCGAACGAAATCGAAGTGCTTCGGCATCAGGCCCGAGTGACGCAGCGTGTTATGCGTTTAAACGTCGAAGGAATTTCTCATGAAGAAAGTTTGATTCAGCCTCAACCGGCGGGCAATTGTTTGAACTGGGTCATTGGTCATCTCGTTTTTGCATACGAGTTGATTTTTCCTTTGCTGGGACAAAAGCCGGTGATGGGAGAAGGACGGCTAAAACCCTACGCGCGCCATTCGTCTCCGCTCAAGGATTCGGCCGAGGCCGTGCCCTTGCAGGAACTTTTGGCCGCTTTCGACAAAGCGTCGGAGCGCGTGGATGCAGGGCTGGCCGGTCTGGCGACAAGAAAGCTGGATGAGCCGGCGCCGTACTCGCCGACAAACGATCCGAAGGAAACGGTGCGCTCGCTTTTGGCGAGTGTCTCGTTCCATCAGGCTTATCACGCGGGGCAAACGGGACTTCTTCGTCGAGTCGCTGGCAAGCCTGGGGCAATTGCTTAAGCGTGTCGAGGCTCTGAGGGGCTCTCGCCACAATGGCGGTGATGACTGAACCGGCGAGTCCAGATGTACGCGCGAGGGGCGTCTACCGCACCTATTCGACCTTTTCGACCTTTTAGAAGTTCAGAGGAGGGACATATGTGTCCAGCATGCATCGAAAACACAATGGCAATGGTGGTCGGGGCCGCATCCACGGGAGGAATTTTGGCGGCGTGCATCGGCAAGTTCAGGAAATTTTTCAAAGCGAGTGGTCTCAGTCTGTTTCAGGAAAGAAAGGAGAAATGATGACAATAAACAAAGATAGGGACATGGCACAACAAAAAGGAAATATCGCGATGAAGACACCGCCAGTGGTGTCGCTGCAGGAGTGGGAGGCTGCACGGCAACAGCTCCTCACGAAAGAGAAGGCCTTGACCCGCTCCCGTGATGCGCTGGCCGCCGAGCGTCGACGGATGCCGTGGATGCTGGTGGAGAAAAGGTACGAGTTCGAAGGACCGAAGGGAAGAGTTAGCCTGCTCGACCTATTCGAGGGCCGCAGGCAGCTGATTGTGTATCGCGCCTTCTTCGAGCCCGGAGTATTTGGCTGGCCCGACCACGCCTGCCGCGGCTGCTCTCTGGGTGCCGATCAGGTTTCGCACCTTGCCCATCTGAACGCTCGCGACACGACCCTCGCCTGGGCCTCACGCGCACCGCAGCCCGACATCGCGCGTGTGAAGGCGCGAATGCGCTGGGAGATGCCGTGGTACACCATGACCGATAGCTTCGACAAGGACTTCGGCGTCGATGAATGGCACGGCCACAACGTGTTCTTCCGCGACGGCGACAAGGTGTTCCGTACATACTTCATCAACAGCCGTGGCGATGAGGCGATGGGGAGCACCTGGAGCTACCTCGACATCACGGCGCTCGGGCGTCAGGAGACCTGGGAGAACTCCCCAGAGGGCTACCCCCAGACCCCGCCGTACAAATGGTGGAACTGGCACGACAACTACGACGCCGAGCCCACGCCTCACCCGAAGTGGGTCGATATCCTAACCGACCCACAAGGAGCCGCCATCCGTAGACGCGAAGAAGAGGCGAAAGCAAGCTGAACCGGCGATTACCTCGTCGCCTGGACCTAGCCGTTGCACGTAACTGGAGAGTGATGAAGCGGGAGGACTCGCCCTCCGGCTGGCCGCAACAGTGCACCTATACGCGGTCCAGCAGCTGCTCTCCGACTTGGGAACCAGTCTGGCCGGGCGGACGCCCCATCGCTCAATGGCCGCGACTTGAATCCGGGCGATCGATGATCTGCGCGCCGGCAAGCGCTGAGCCCCGTCGCCACAATTATCCTCAGTGGCCGGCCTACATGGTCAGCAAATTCCAGCTATAGTCGTGCAGTGGAGGTCAATGAAAGCGTGGTGAACAACGTGGATAGCCAAGGGTATCTGGATGGCTCTGGTCGGGTCGAGGCACGCTATCTGGCCTTCCTTGAGACGGTGACCACGCTTCGACCGAGCCTGCACCGCTACTGTGCGCGCATGACGGGTTCGATCATGGACGGCGAAGACGTCGTGCAGGAGGCCTTGATCGAAGCGTATCGGAAGCTGGACAAGTACGATGAGAGCCGTCCTCTGAAGCCGTGGCTGTTTAGGATTGCTCACAATCGCTGCATCGATTTCCTGCGAAGAAAGGGAGTGCGGGACGAAGCCGAGGCGGCAGCTGCCACGCCCGAAGCAGTCTCATCGGCCGAACCAGCCACACTGGGGATCGGCAAAGCAGTGGAACACCTCGTCGCATCCCTGCCCCCGAAGGAGCGCGCGTGCATTCTTCTCAAGGACGTATTTGATTACTCGCTGGAGGAGATTGCAGAACTTGTCGATTCCACCGTTGGTGGCGTTAAGGCAGCGCTCAACCGCGGCCGGACGAAATTAGCGTCGTCTCCGGCTTCATCGTCTTCAGTTCGAAATGTGGATCCCGAGCTAGCACAAATCATGCAACTTTATGTGGATCGCTTTAATCGACGCGACTGGGACGGAGTGCGGGAATTGATCAGCGCCGACGCCCGGCTCAACGTTCTCGATAGGTTTGCAGGGAAGTTTGCCGACGCACCCTACTTCTTCAACTACGACCGCTGGGCGTGGACCTGGAAACTCGCGCTGGGCGAGGTGGATGGGGAACCGGTGCTCATTGTTCTCCAACGCGGTGCCGACACGTGGACCTCATACTCGGTCATTCGTATGAGGGTGATCGGCCAAGAAATCGAGCAAATTGTGGACTACATTCACTGCCCATGGATGATCCCGGCAGCCACCTCGATCTCGCTCGCTGGAAGTCGCGAGATGCCCTCCGCCCTAGAAGGCAAAGCCTAATGGCTAGAACAATTATGAGTACCGCGTTCAGGAATTCACCCAGCTCGGCGATGACTTCGAGTGCTTGGCAAGAAGCGCGTGAACAACTCCAAACGGCCAAGATGGCGGATGACTTGTAATCGTGAGGTAATTCCCTGAATGGATGTGTCAAGGACGCGGGCCAGAAGTCGGCTTCCGTGACATGATGTGTGAAGTTGGATAAGTTGCGATAAAGGAGTCTCGCCAACATCGCGCGCAATCGCGAGTTCCAAGCTTTTGAGCCGTATCGCTTGCGACTAAGATTCCTTAGCATTTGGTTCGGCCGAGTTGCAGCAGCGGGTTTTATCCGTGGCGGGGAACTACGTAGTAGTAGATTGCCAGATAATGGCAGATACTTCCCGCCAACACGAACCCGTGCCAGATGGCGTGATTAAAAGGTAACCGCCGCCACGCGTAGAATCGAACGCCGGCGATATAGGCGGCTCCACCCGCCGCCAGCCAAAGCACTCCGGGGACTCGCACCGCGGATAGCAGAGGCTTGAGAGCAATCACCACGAGCAGCCCCATTGCAATGTAGAGCGGAGTCGAGATTTTCCGCACGTGCTCGAACCAGAGGACCTTGATGAGCACACCCAGGAAAGAGAGTCCCCAGACCAGGCCGAAAAGCGTCCAGCCCCATCCTCCGCGCAGGCTGACGAGCGTAACCGGCGTGTATGTCCCTGCGATTAAGAAGTAGATGCAGCAATGATCGATGGTCTCTAGGGCGTGCGCCCATCTGCCAGAATGAACGCTATGCAGCGTAGTTGATGCCGCATAGAGGCTCACCAGTGTTGCCGCATAGACACAGCAACAAGCGATCACCCGCACATTCCGGCTCCAGACGGCAGCCATAATCAGCAGCACGGCACCCAGAAGACTGAGCACCAGCCCAATTCCGTGCGTCACAGCGTTAGCGAGTTCCTCCATGTCCATGCTTTGAGCGGTTTCATCGTTATAGCGGCAGCTTCAGCCTAGTATGCCAGAGGCGAGTGAAGGCTGAAATACCTAATTGCACTGCGGCGATCCGGTGACGCGGCTGGGTAAATCATTCTCGCTTGACGGACAAAATGGAAGTTAACCCGATCGACGGGGTCAACGAGTGATAGGGCGATATTTCAACAGTTGCGGCTCTTGGCGGTCACCCCGCATCCGATGTGACTCATGTCATTGACAAGCCGCCCGCCTGGGTGCACCATCACTGCGCCCGTCTCCCCCGAACAGCGGCTCGTCGGCGCGGGAAAGAGACTTTACCCCTTCGACTGAAAATAGGCTCGTGGGCAACGGGATCGAGAGAAACAGGTGGGGCTCTTAAACCCTCCCGGCCCGAAACTGCTTCGGCCTGATCTTAAGTTAAGAAAGAAGAGATCGATTATGAAGAACCCACTGCAACCTCGGAATTGGCTTTCAGGGATGCGTCTTCCATCGGCCTGTTCCGCGGTGGCATTAGCGGCCGTGCTGGTGTCGGCGGTCAGTACGACCCCAATCGCACAAGCGCAGACTTTGAAAATACTGCACAGCTTCGACGGCGCGGACGGCGCAGGCCCCTCCGGGGCGCCGCTGGTCCAGGCCACCAATGGGGATCTTTACGGGACAACGGGCGGGGGCGGGAGCCACGAGGGTCACGGGCATGGCACTGTCTTCAAAATCACTCCCAGCGGTACGCTGACGACGCTGCACATCTTCTTCACCCCCGCGGACGGTGTAAGCCCCGTGGGGTTGGTCCAGCACACCAATCGGCACCTCTACGGGAC
Organism: uncultured Acidobacteriaceae bacterium; assembly: GCA_963702775.1. Classification (GTDB taxonomy): domain Bacteria; phylum Acidobacteriota; class Terriglobia; order Terriglobales; family Acidobacteriaceae; genus Sulfotelmatobacter. Next base: position 1,566,966 of record CAVPDX010000002.1, on the reverse strand, counting down.
GACCTCCGAAGGCGGCACCAGCATTGGAAATGGTCAGTGTGGCGGAGGCTGTGGAGTCGTATTCGATCTTACGCCCTCGGGCAAGCTGACGACGCTTTACAACTTCTGTCTCGATCCCGCTGACGGGTGCCCGGATGGTGCCATCCCACTAGCGGCACTGGTCCAAGCTACCGACGGGAACCTCTACGGGACAAACGCGTCTGAGGGGGGCTTCCAGGATGGCACGATCTTCCAAATCACTCCCAGCGGCACGCTGACGACGCTGCACAGCTTCTGGTTCGAGAACGGCCTAAGCCCCTCCGGGGCGCTGGTCCAGGCGACCAATGGTGACCTCTACGGGGTAACGGTCTCTGGCGGGCAGGGCCGAGACGGGGAGGGCACGGTCTACAAGATGACTCTCAGCGGCACGCAGACGTCGCTTTACAGCTTCTGCCACGAGAACCCGTGCTTGGATGGAGCCTTCCCAGAAGCGGCACTGGTCCAAGCCACTAACGGGGACCTCTACGGGACGACGGTCGGTGGCGGGGCCAACGGGGATGGCACGGTCTTCGAAATGACTCTCAGAGGCAAGCTGACGTCGCTTTACAGCTTTTGCTCACAAAGCAATTGCACGGACGGCGCGAACCCCTATACCGGGTTGGTCCAGGCCACCGATGGGAACCTCTACGGAACAACTTCCGCAGGCGGCGCCAACACGACGGCCTGCGGAGACGCCGGCTGTGGCACGATCTACAAAATCACTCCGAACGGCGCGCTGACCACGGTTTACAGCTTCTGCTCGCTAGCCAATTGCGCGGATGGCACAGGTCCTGCAGGGCTGGTCCAGGACACCAATGGGGATCTCTACGGGACAACGGGCGGGGGCGGGGCCAACGGCGATGGCACGGTCTTCAGCCTTTCAGTGGGTCTCGGCCCGTTTGTTGAAACACGGCTGACGTCTGGCAAAGTGGGAGCTGCCGTCCTGATTCTGGGAACCAAACTGACCGGCGCGACCAGCGTCAAGTTTAACGGCAAGACGGCTGTCTTCAAAGTAGTTTCAAGTTCTGAAATCACGACCACCGTACCCGAGGGCGCAACCACCGGCAAGGTCGAGGTAAAAACACCCTCCGGCACGCTGATCAGCAACGTGGCGTTCCGCGTGACGAAGTAACACTTTGAACCGTTCGGAATTCAGGAATACAGGCCGCCCAATGCCTAGGCGGCTTTTTTTTCGGGTTCGAGGAAGGGCCGAAGCGCGATAACTTGCCGCAATCATACGCCGTAGGAAACACTGACGCACACAAGAGCCCGGTTGATGAGCGCTATGGCCTGTTCTCGCCATTTGTCCACTGATTCCGCTATCTGCGACGGTGTGTCCTGCTCCAAACACGTTGGAGTCGCAACTAGAACGCCTGGTGATCACTCGCTGATGATGCGGTCAGCCCATTCAACTAATGAGACCGCTGAACACTGTGGCAACCGCGGCAACCAGATTCTCGGAACTCCGCGGACCTAACATGGTTCGCTGTTGAATCTGTTCGCACACATTCCCAACGGTCAGGGGAGAGCCAGCGTCCATCAACACCTTCCGGCACGCCTGCGTAATCCCCGGTCGACGTACCACGGCCTTGCCATTCACCAATTCGCGTAAGTCATCACTTAGTTCATCGTCGCCGAACAAATTGCATAGCCCCGCGATCGTTTGCTTAATTGTGCCAATGCGCCTCGTGATGTCGGCGCGCTGTTGGATGAGTCGCCGCATTTCAGAGTGCGCAAGCTTGACGATCACGTGAACATGCGGGGCATCGAGATCCGCGTGATTTCCTCAGCAGTCGTCACCACTGCTGGCAGACTCGAACTCCATGACAACTCCCTCCGACACGAGCTTCATCTATCTATCTCAAGTAGTGCCATGCTGGGATAGGCTGTTTTGTTACCCTGCGCCAGCATCAACTAAGCCGGTCCGGAGACAAAAGCCAACCCGAAAATCAATGAAGTAAGAGCGGTGAATCTCATTCGGTCATCAGTTATTCGTCAAGAAAAATGTCGGTCCCGATCCAGGCTGCTGCCAGCGATTTGAGATTGTTCTTGTAGGTTCGTGTAACTGTATACTCTTTTCCACCCGTTGTACGAAGTCCGTATGATCGTGCAGGCCGCGATTTGATCTGCTCCACGCACGAACTGTTTACAAGTACGGATCGATGAATCCGAACAAAACCGTACGGCTTGAGTATCTCCGCCATGACCGAGATAGACTCCCGCAGCCAGTATGAGTCAGACCGGCGCCGCACTGAGACATAGTTGCCTTCGGCCTCAACGGCGATGACATCATTGGGGTCGATGAAAACAATACTCCCTTTGGCTTTAATCGCGATTTTGGCGGACTGCCGCTGCGAAGACGTCCGTAGCTGCGGAAGAGTTTCGGCCAATTCCGCAGGGCGCTCCTCCGCAGTTCCTCGAAACGCTGTATCTGCCGCCCTCCTGATTCGATCTGTGCTAGTTGGTTTAAGGACCTGATCGACGGCGCGTTTCTCGAAGGCAGTGGTGGTGTGTTCGTCAAACGCAGGCGGAGATGCAGCTGCGGACACCGGGTCATAGCGTTCTTCGAACTCTTGTTTCGTCACCGCTAATTCTCCCATTCTTGGAGTGTCGATCAAGCTCCGTTTCACCGTGCGATCACCTCAGCAAAGAACTTCCTTACATCGTCAACCAGGAGATCGGGCTGCTCCAGAGCCGCGAAGTGTCCGCCCTTCGGCATCCGGGTATATTGCACAATGTTGTAGGTCGGTTTGGCCCAGCGCACAGGACAGGCAAACATCTCTTTGGGGAAATCCGCAAAGGCCATCGGGACCGTTATCCGGGGCTGAGGCTCCTTTCCTTCACCACTCAGGCGGTATTCACGGTAAATGCGCATGGACGAGCCCGCGGTATCGGTGACCCAGTAGAGCGTGACATCTGTAAGGAAGGCGTCGCGGTTGACGGCAGTGAGAAAATCGCCGTTATTGTCCGTGCCTTGTTGAAATATATCCATCACCCAGGCGAGCCATCCGACCGGGGAATCAGCACATCCATAAGCCAGAGTCTGAGGCTCGCTGGCCTTGATGAAGAAATGGCTGCTTTCTTCCCGTTCAAAGTATGAATAACGTTTGCGCTCCGCGTCGCTCATTTGCGCGACGGCCTCCTTACTGGGCGGATCTAGGACAAGAAGGTTCACATGAACGCCGATCACGTGCTCCGGCGCGTCGTGGGCCATGTCGCGTGCGATGGTGGAACCCCAATCGCCGCCCTGAACGCCATAGCGGGAGTAGCCCAGCCGACCCATCAAGACGATGAAAGCCTTGGCCATACGGTCGGGATTCCAGCCGCGGGTTGTGGTTGGTCCGGAGAACCCAACCCCGGGAAGGGAGGGGACAACCACATCAAATGCGGGCATGTTGCGGTCTTTCGGCTGGGTAAGCGGCTCGATCAACTCCAAAAACTCAACAATCGAACCGGGCCAGCCGTGAATCAACATCAGCGGTATGGCGTCGGGGCGGGGCGACCGCTGATGGATAAAATGAATCTGTTGCCCGTCAATTTCCGTGGTGAACTGGTCAAAGCGGTTGATTTCTGCCTCTTGTGCACGCCAGTCGAATCGCGTCTGCCAATAGTCCGCAAGCTCGCGCACCTTTTTGATATCTACGCCGTATTCCCAACTGGTGCCGGGGAGTTGGTCCGGCCATCTGGTTTCCGCCAGCCGGTGCCGAAGATCGATAAGAACCTGGTCAGGAACATGCATTTTGAACGGCTGGATGATTGCTGCCGCTGACTCTGGATTAGCCTTCGAATTGAGCGTTTGCGCATACCCCGGAACAATCAACAAAAGCAGAAATAAAGCCGCGCAAAACACTGACCTCGGGAGCCGCCACGTTTCTCCCCTTCGAGCGCGGAGCCAATTGCTCTGTGCAACGATTTTGTAATCCCGTAGCAGATTGCTGGCTTTCACGACTTCCTCCTTATGACATTGCGAATACCTATGCGTAGCAGTTCACATCCCGAGAATTCTTGGCGAGGGAAACGCCGCTCTCGTAAGTGGCATCTGTTTGTGCTGCATCGAGATTGCACCACGCGCTGTTGCCCCATGCGAGGGTCCCGTCGATCTCCGCCTGCTAACTGCCGTACCGATCTACGGTTGCTCGTTCGAAGCGTATTTCTCTATCAGTTCAGCGACGATGCTCGGCTGCTCATCGGCGACATAATGGTTGCCTCCCAGAATCAATTCGGTCTTGACATTGACACACCCGTGTTCATGCAAGGCTTCGGCCAGAGTGGGAAGGTCCCTGGAAAGAAGCGAATTGCTGCCTGCCGCGATCACCAGTGGAAGGTCCAGCCGGCTGGTCTGTTCGGCGTTGAACTTCCCAGTTGCAGGAAGGGCGCGGTAAATCTCAAACGCTGCATGCAGATGTTCGGGTGCGGCATAAGACTTGGCATAGCGAGCAACGTCCGCATCGCTGAAGACCGGCGGGTCGAGAAAATAACGGAAATAAATAGCTTGACGGCCGGCTACAAGCTGTTCGGGAAGATCGGGCACCTGTTGAAAATTAATATGCCAGACGTGAGATTTAACGGCAATTTTCTCCCACGGAGCCATGCCGGGAAGTGGGCCTTCGAGAATCATGGCGCCGCGTGTCGTTTCGGAATAGCGCCGGGCGAAGGCGTAGGCCACCATTGCGCCGACATCGTGGCCGACAACATAAACCCGTTGCAGGCCCAATTGCTGCGCCAGTTGATGAACGTCGTCAGCCATTTTGGCAGCATCGTAGCCGCCCGGTGCCGGGCCTGACCCGCCGATGCCGGGCAAATCGACAGCCACAACGTCGAACTTCTGTGCCAGGCGTGGCATAACCTTGTGATAGGCATACCAATCCTCGGGAAACCCATGCAGCAGGACGACAGCCGGGCCCGTTCCGCCGCGAACATAGTGCAGCGTGATCCCCATCACCTGCGCTGTCGCGGAGATAAAGTCAGCGCCCAACTCCGACACCGCTCGGTCTGTGGACTGCGCGAATAGAGACTGACCGCCAAGACCGCAACCTACGGCCAAAACCAGCAGCAGAGAAGCAACCGCAATGAATTTGCCGTTCACAGTCTTCCGTCCTCCCGTACGGCAGTTGCACTCCTCTTCGTGGTGCATTTAGCTGAGCGGAGCAGGCGATCCATCCGACCACGATCCAGTAAGCATCATGAATACATTGAACGGTTCCGGGTCGCCCTTCGCCCGTGGGTCGATAATAATGGGAGAGTTGTCCATGTTCGCTCCCCAGTCTGCAGGGTTGATCCGCGGGGTATAAAACATCATATGCGCCAGGTTGTGGGCTCCATCATGGGTAATGCCTTTATCGGTGAGGTAGGCCTGCTTCGAAATCATGTAGCACATCGCGCCCGGCTCCAGGGACGGCAGTCCTTTTTTTTCGACGGCGGCCTTGATGCCCTCCAAGATTTCGTCCTTCGATTTTCCCGCCAACGCTAATTTAGTTCGCATATAAGTGTAGGGCAGGACGGTTCGCGCCGCCTGCGGGTTGTAGCAAATCGGGCTGCGATTCTTAGGGTTCCAAAACTCCCCACTCTCACGTGGACTCGTCCACGCCCGTTCGACGATGCAGACAAATCCGTTTTTGCCTTCGGCTCCGGTCTCAAAGCCGTGTGATGTCAGCACCATGACGGTTGCATCCTGGGAGATGGACGACGGGGCTCCAGTCCGTGCCAGAGCGATCTCAGCGTTTCGATCCGCTATCAGGTACTGATCCAGCGGAGCCATGCTTGGGTACGGATTCTTGGCGTCTGCTGCGCGTAGTAACCGGCCCGTCCCCAGTACGGCAACCAACGCGACAGTCGCCAATGCGATGGTTTGGATTGTTTTTTGTTTCATGGATGTTCTCCTGATCAATACGGGCTTTTTGCTGCGATGTCATTTTCGCCAGTCCAGGTTGCTTTTTGCTATCAACATATACCAACTAGTTGGTATCTAAACGGGCATACCACTTGATAAGCTCTGCCACCGCTTCAGGTTGCTCATCCGCTAGCGGAGACGAACCCGCCCGCAAGCGTCGCCAGTGCCGGGTTGGATGGCAGCTTTGACAGTGATTGACCACGCATACCGCCACATCCGGCCACCGTAACTAAAACTGCCAATATCTTCAGGAGTTTCAGACGATCATACATACCGCTTGGCATGTTACGCTCCTCAGGAACACAGGCTATCCGCGGCCTGCCACTCGCGTCCGATCTCGTGCCGGACGTAGCGACTCGATTTGGCCGCTCATCCTTCTTTGGCCGGATTGCAGTATCCGTGCATCCTGCGAATTCTTTCCTAAAGCGACGTACCCTTCCCATGCTGCGATGAGGAACGTAGCCGTTTCATTCGCGTTTATATCACTCCGCACTACCCTGCGTTTCTGTCCTTCGCGCAGTGCGTCCGCCATAGCGTCGTGCCAGTCCTTATAAAGTCTCGCCGTCCTTCTGCGGAATCCCTCATCAAGACCCGACATCTCTTGAGACAAGTTAAGCAAGGGGCAACCACGCTCAACGTCCTCTCTTTTCAGTGATTCGGACCGAATAATGCGGACCAGAACGCCGATGGGATCCTTGGCGTTCCGTAAAGGCTGCACCCACTTCTGGTGAAGATTGCTTGTAATCACTTCGTCTACGACCGAATACCCGAGGGCGTCTTTGCTGTCGAAATGGTAGTACAAAGCACCCTTGGTCACGCCCGCCTTGGCGAGAATCGCATCGACATCAGCGCTGCGGAAGCCAGACCGATGGATTTCCTGGAAAGCGGCCTGCAACAAACGCTTTCGCGTGCGCTCCGAATCGCGTGGCGCGGGTTTCGATCTCCCGCCGTCATGTAACATACGAACCAGTATGCACGTCAGGATGGCGAGGGTCAAGAGAAATGCTCAAGGGGCGAAGAATCCTTCCCATCGGCATGGCATTACGTAGACCTCCAGCTTTTGTCCGGTGTGACTCATGTGTGTGGACCATGATGTAACCGGTCCGATTGCCACGGATGAAAGCTTCCCGCGGCGTTCTGCCCGCCCATCGTAAATCGACTGCCGAACGAGGACTCCGATGTACGAGTCGGTTTACCACACACTGCTGCCCTACTGAATCTCACACAATTCTCTGAAGTGTTTCTACAGATATCCATAAAAAGTTGACGTTCAAAGATTTCAGGTTCTGATGAGACTTAGTGAGGTCGGGACCACAATTTTGGTTACGTCGTACCTGAGTTCAGTAGTTTCACGTAACTCCCTCTAAAGTGGATCTCGGCTTGCATTACCGAATGTAGTTTTTGCTCCTTAACCAGAATCTGCTTTACGGAGACAACAGTTATGAGTCGTGCATCAACGAGGTTCGGGATGTTTACCGTTTGTGTTTTTGCGGTGCTGCTGCTGGTTGCCAATGTTTTCGGGCAAGAGACCACTGGCGGGCTGCAGGGAACCATTAAAGATCCAACCGGCGCCGTGCTTCCCAAAGCATCGGTCGTGCTGACCGGCACCTCGCTGGGAGGCGCGAAGAGCTTGGAAACCGACAGCAGTGGTTACTATCGCTTTGCCAACCTTCCGCCCGGAACCTACAACGTAACGGTGAAGGCAGCAGGATTCTCCGAGTTGAAGCGCGAAGGCATCGTCATCGAAGTAGGACACCTTCCTACGCTCGACCTAGCTCTGGCAGTGGGTGCGGCGGGCACGGTGGTGGAAGTGACCGGAGAAGCACCGGTGATTGACGTCACCACAAATACGAATCAGACCAATATCACCCAAGACGTAATTAATGACATTCCTCGTGGGTACTCGTTTCAGTCGGTCATTCAATTCTCCCCCATGGCTCGCAATGAGCCTCTTATGGGTGCTTCTGCCGGCATGACTGGTAACGCTGGCGGTTCCATTCCGGGCAGCAGTGGCAACGGACTCAGCGTCGGTTTCTCGGTAGGTGGAGGATCGGATTCGGAGAACCAGTATCTGGTGGAAGGCCAGGACACGGAAAACATCTCTGGCGGCGCATCCAACGCCAACGTGCCCTTCCAGTTCATTCAGGAAGTCCAAGTCAAGAGTTCAGGCATCGAGGCGGAGCACGGCGGCGCCCTGGGCGGCGTGGTCAACGTCGTCATGAAGAAGGGGCAGAGCGCGTATCATGGCTCGTTCTTCGGAACATATGAAGGGGACGGACTGAACGGTTCTCCGAATGGCAGCTTGCGTTACGACCCGCTTGGTGTGGCGTCCGGAGCTTCTGCGAGTGGGCCAGGTTTCGACGACGATGTCCAGATCTACCAGCCAAAAAGAGACCATTACCGCATCGCTCAAGTTGGTTTTACCGTGGGCGGCCCCGTCATAAAAGACCGCCTGTTTTTCTTTTTGGGAGTTGCGCCGCAATACAATTCCCTGGGTCGAGTGGTGAATTTCACGAATAGCACAAACCCATCGAATGTGGGCCTTGGCTTGGGCCTCCAAAACTTCACTCAGGACCAGCAGACCTACTTCACGACTGCCCGCCTCGATGCAGTTCTCACGCAGAAGATTCGCGTGTTTGCTTCATGGCTATACCAGTTCCAGCGCGAGAACGGGGACAGCTTGCCAGCGCCGGATTCGGTAAATGGCCTCCTAAACAGCGGGATCCTGACCTGCCCCCTGCTTTCGTTCACGTAAGAATACGACAACTTTCATCGGTCCCATCTCCGGTGTGAGCCGGGATGGGGGAGCGCGAGGGGCAAGGGATGGCGTTTGAATCCCTTGCCTCTCGTTCAGCTGTGTAGAAGCTCGCTGCCTGCGCCGCGGCAAACTCTTTCGGCGTACGGTATCCCAAACTGCTGTGCGGGCGCTCTTCGTTGTACTCGGTCTTCCACGCTGCGATCTTCCGCCGCGCATCGAACAAGTTCTGAAACCAACTCACGCTCAAACATTCATCCCGCAGCCGTCCGTGAAAGCTTTCGACCCGCGCGTTCTGCGTCGGCTTGCCCGGTTGAATGTGCACCAACTCGATCTTTCGTTCCACGCACCACGCCAGAAAATGCCGGCTCGTCAGCTCTGGCCCGTTGTCGCAGCGGATCGTTGCCGGCTGCCCCCGCTCGGCCACGATCCCATCCAACACCCGCGTGACTCTCCGGCTGGCAAAGCTCGTATCCACTTCCAAAGCCAAACACTCCCGCGTGTACGCATCCACCACGCTCAGCACCCGGATCGTCCGCCCGCACGCCACCGCATCGTGCACAAAATCCAGCGCCCACTCCTGGTTCGCCGCTGTCCGCGCCAGCAGCGGTTTTCCCTCGCGCACACAATGTTTCCGTTTCTTCCGCCGAATCATCAGTCCGGCCTCGCGATATACGCGATGCACTCGCTTGTGGTTCACATGCTCTCCCGAGCGACCCAGCAACACCTGCAGCCGCCGATACCCGAAGCGCGGCTTCTCCCGCGCCAACTCCATCAGCTTCGTCCGCAGCGGTTCATCCGTGCGCCGCGACCGATAGCGGTACGTCGCCACCGCCATCCTCATCACCCGGCACGCCCGCCGCTCACTGAAGGCATACTTCTCTTGCACCTGCTCGACAGTCGCCTTCAGGACCGCGAGCTCCACCCGTTTTTTTCAATCACCCACTGCAGCGCATCCTTGTCCAGACTCAGATCCGCCACCAGCTTCCGCAGCCGCGTGTTTTCGTCGCGCAGCTGCTTGGCTTCCTGCGCCTGGCTCACATCCATACCACCGTACTTCGCCTTCCAGGCGTAGATCGTGTGCTTCGACACGCCCACTTCCCGCGCCACGTCTTCCGCCTTGCGCCCCGCCTCCAACTGCTTCAGCGCCCCGATTATCTGCGCTTCGGTGTGCCTGCTCTTCGACATACTCCTTCCCCTTTCCTTCGTCCGAAATCATACTCGGACTTGTTCGGAAAACGGGGAGCAGGTCAATCCCTGGAGTAACTGGGATCAATAGCCCTATCACGCAGTATTCGCACGGTCTCGGTTTGTCCAACCCGAACGCGACTTACAACGTGGGCGCTGATATCACCCTGACCCCGAAAATCGTTGCCACCACCCGCTTCGGCTACTTCTTCAATAACTATCACGACTTTGGCTGGCCTACAACGGGCGTAGATGTGACTTGGCAAACCACCGGCACAGGCGCGCTGGATAACAACGGCAATCCCCTGCCGGCCAATTTAGCGCTACCGTCGGGAACGAGCACTGCTCCGTTTGATTCAACGTACACTCAGCTCAATGCCAGCAAGCACTACCAATTCAACCAGGATGTGGCGTTCTTCAAGAGCGGCTGGTGGGGTACGCACAACTTCAAGGCGGGCTACCAATTTAACAAATTGTCTAACGTGATTAACCAGCACGGCAACATCCCCTCCCCCTTCGTCCGGCCTGGTGCGGGACTTAGCTATACGCCCTCGACGACCAACGGCGTCGCTAACTGCGCTTTGCTGGCGGCGGAATGGGTCAACCCGGCAACTGGCCAAGGAATTTGCGCGGGCCAGTACGGCTATGGTGTTGAGGCAGACGCCTCAACTGTGCTGAAAAATGCCGCTGGCAACCTCGTACCCGCCGTCGACAATAACCATGCCCTCTTCGTGCAGGATGCCTGGACGGTTGGGCATGGCCTCACCTTCAACGTCGGGGTTCGTCTGGAAAAAGAAGCCCTGCCGGCCCCTCCGGGAGTAGGTCTTGCTAGTATTAAGACCATCAACTTCTCGTGGGCCGACAAGATTGCCCCGCGCTTGGGATTTGCATGGGGATCGCGGGACGGCAAGATGAAAATCTTTGGCAGCTATGGCGTCACCAACGACGTCATGAAGCTACTGCTCGCCCAAACCTCGTTTGGTGCGCAGCATGCCACGGATTGTTGGTATCCCCTTGGTCCCGATTCGAGTGGCGGATTTAGCGTCTCTGATTTAAGTTTTGCCTTCGTAAACGGACAAGCTTGCCCGACGGGTCCCTCCAACCTCCAAGCCAACTTTGTCGGAGGCGTAATCCCGCCGACTTTGATAGATGCCAAGACTGGCGTTTCGCTGATTGAAAACCTCAACTTCCGTCCCGAGGAGCCGGTTGCTCCGGGCGTGAAACCGTATCGCCAGCACGAGTACGTCGCGGGCTGGGACTACCAGATCGACAAGAACTGGGCATTCGAAGCCCGCTATGATCGCCGCCGTCTCGACCACGTGATTGAGGACGCTTCGTTGTCCGACCCCAACGCATTCGAAATCTATAGCGTTGTTAATCCTGGCCAAGGCGTGAACAAGACCCTCAACGGTTACGCCAGCTACCTGACCTCGCTGGGTGCTGCCTACGGCCCGGGCCTACCTGCCTTTAACCCGTCGGGCGCATTCGGCACCTGCGCCGGGTGCTCGAACAACCCCCAGGCGATCCGCAACTACGATGGCCTTGAATTGCGATTGGTCAAGACGCAGAGCCGGGGCTTCACCGGAATGTTCAGCTACACTTACAGCAGCCTGTGGGGCAACTATGCCGGCCTCACCACCACCGACGAGACCGATTCCATCGGACGCAACTCGCCCGACACCAGCCGTTCGTTTGACGAGCCGATCTTCTACTTCAACGACAATGGCCAGTCCAATGCCGGGCCTCTTCCAACGGACCGTCCAAACGCATTTAAGGGATACGGTTATTACACGCTGCCCTGGAAGGGCGGCTTTAGAAATAACACCACAACCTTCGGATTGTTCCAGGTCGCGTACAGCGGCAGCCCGATGAGTGCCTTCACGGACCTGGGCTACGCCATCGGTAATGGCTCGGCTGCCCCAGCCGTTCTTGAGGGCTCGTATATCTTTGGCCGCGGCAAATGAGTGAACCTCACCCAAGACGCGTTCGGGAACGTCACACTTGGCACTCCCTATTCGCGCCGTACGCCGTGGTACACCCAAACCGATTTCAATCTGCAACATTCCATCAAGGTGAACAAGAACAACGAGCACCAAGTGCTGGGCTTTAGCGCAAACTTTACCAACCTGCTCAACCAGCACGCCATCACCTCGTACTGGGAGGCATTCAACTCGAATTACGTCGGTTCGTACCTAAGCCCAGGCGGATTCAATATTTTCAACGGTGCGCGGTTTTACCAGGCAGTTGAAACCGGATACAACGCGCAAGCGCTGGTGACCGCCGACGGTTTAGTTAAGAACAACTTGTACGGCCAACCCAACCTGTGGCAAACCACACGCCACATCCGCCTCGGGGCGACGTTCTCCTGGTAGCGGATTGCACGGCAAAACACTGAGGAGGCCCGCTTGGGCCTCCTTATTTTTGCCGCGTGACACGACCACGGAGCCTGAGACCGTTGCCCAACGTTGACTCCATTTTGCGTCCGTTGGTCATGCATCGTGCGAAGGATCTTCACGACAATTGCTGCGCTTACTTGGCGGAACTGTGCGCCCGTGACTGGGATCACCTTCAACGGTGACGAGGCGCGGGAGCGCAATGGTTAGTCATGGTAATTAGTGCCCTTAACTTTGCTTCAAGGGCGTGCAGGACTTGGTGGAGGTTTGTCACAAGCTTTTAGGTCAACTGGCGAAATATCGCCATTTCACTCATTGGCCAGGCTAGATGTCCGTTATCACGAAAGCGATCAAGAAACGGGCTTATGGGAAGTTGGCCGGATTAGTGTTGGGAAGTGGTTTGTCGGAAGATTTGACAGCGATTGCGTTAGATCTCGGGCAAACACAAGGAAATCCGCCTAGGACGAACACGGGTCTACGCCTCTCCTCCCTTCCACAAATCGTCGATGTAGCAAGCAGCGGCCTAAGTTGGTTCACGCTCAATTTTGAAGAGGAATCGCAGCAGATTTTAAGCTGTGTCTCGAAGGTCCTTCTGCCCGGCTTTGTCCATAACTTTGGCGCCCCGTTTGAAGGTTCATCAGCATCTCTTACGCTTATTCAATGATGGGCTCGAATCACTTAGGGTTTTTGTTTGCGAGCCTTCTCCTTTGCCCACCTCGCTTGAACCGCTTTGCGCGCAAGTTCTCGCCGCCCTTCGGGGGTCAGTTGAGCGATTCGCGCCTTCCCCCCTTTTAGTCCGCCCAGGCGTCCCAGAGCGACGGCATTGGGATTCTTTGCTTTTTTCCTCGGCATGGTTAAGGACACAGGATACCCGAAAAACCGATTTGCCGGTCGAGATGGTTTGGCTGCGGTGTTTACTAATTAGGCAGCGAGATTTTTCTTGACGCTACTAGAGCGCTCTGGTTATTATTAACGAGACTTATACTAGAGCGCTCTGGAACTAGAACTGGAGATGGCTCACATCGGAGTCGCTATGAACAACAGAAAACAACGACTGCAGGACGAGCTAGCACAAGCCGAGAAGATCTGGGGACGGTTGGCAGACGGCGCAATCGCTGGATTCGCATCGCTCGTCTCTACATATAATTTATCGGTCGCATCTGGGGACTTGTTGTATCTGAATAATCATTGGTATGTGACGCACGCCGGGCTTTTGAGGCTCGCATACCGTAGGCGATGTGCTGGCATTAGTGTCCTGCCCGTGAGGGCCTTCTGCGATCCAGGGACCGGCCGGTGGACATTCAAGGCCACGGTCCTTAGATCCCGAGCCTGTAAAGGCTTCGTTGGTTATGGTGACGCCGATCCCTCCAATGTTTCTTTCCTCGTCCACGGCGCCGAAATGCGCGTGGCAGAAACTAGGGCCGTCAATCGCGCCTTGCGCAAGGCCTACGGAATCGGCATTTGCTCGGTTGAGGAAATCGGTTCCTTCGCCGAAACGCCGCAATCCTCCCGAAAGTCGAAGAAGCTCCCGCCGCAACCGTCTAATGGCAACGGCAACCACGGTGAGCCAAAGGTCCGCGACCGCCTTTGCCAATTAATTCGTCAGCATCAGCTCGATCCCAACCTGGTCAAGGCCTATGCCACTGACTTCTGTGGCGTCAAGGCTCTTCGCGATGCAACCCGCGAGCAGGTGGAAACCTTCGTCACGCAATTGGCCGACTGGGCCGAGAAGGACCGCTCCGCCCTCCTCTGCCAACTCAACAGCTATCTCGGCCAGAAAGAAGGTGCCGCATGAAACGCCAGATCACCGGCCTGCACGCCGCCGATCGCTGTGCCGCCGACCAGATCCCCGACGGCGTCTTCCTGGTTCGCGTGCAACGAGCCCAGTTTCGTCGACAGGCACAGAAGCCTTACTACGCGCTCACTCTGGCCGTTCTGGAGCCCCACCGATTTTCTGGCCACATTCTGTCGAGCCGCATCTATTGCGGCCCGAAAACCCTGTGGAAGCTGAACTGGTTCTTGCGAGACTTTGGCTACGACACCGAACTGCTCGGACGCGACGAAGTGGACGAGACTCAGCTCGTGGGTCTGAAAGGTGTGGTCAAGATCAGTCACATCGTTTGCAACGGCACTTCCCTGCTCCGCCTCGACGGGTTTGCTCCCGCCGGCCGATGGGAAGAACTTTCCCCGGCAAATCTGGACAACCCGCAGGTGGCCTGAAATGACCTACAGCTACACGCAGATCAGCCAATATCTCACCTGCCCGCGACGGTATCGGCATCGCTACCTTGATGGCTGGAAGGAGAAGGACACCCGAGCGGCGCTGCTGTTCGGCCGTGCCTTCGAACAAGCCCTGGGCGCCCTTTTCCGGCGAGAAGATCCTGGAGCGGTCCTGTTCGCCGAGTGGTCTGCCTGTCAGGACCAAGGCCTGCACTACTCCAACGGAGACTCGTGGGATCGCATGTTGCGGCAGGGACTCATGCTCTTGACGCGGTTCTGTCAGGATGATCGCGTCCAGGTCTCCCAGCCTCGACGCAATCTGCAGATCAAATTCACTCGGCCAATTGCCGGAGAGAACGACTTCGTCGCCTACATTGACGCCATCGGGAAACTCGACGGAAAGCGCTGCCTGCTGGAGTGGAAAACGACTTCGAGCCGCTACCCGGAAGAACCTGATGGGCTGCTTTCACTCGATCCCCAACTCGTCTGCTACTCGTGGATGACGGGTATTTCCGAAGTCGCTCAAGTGGTTTTCGTCCGCAAGCGGCTGGTCGAGATTCAGTACCTGCGCACCACCATTACGGACGAGCAGCGTGAGGAGTTCGGTCGCCTGGTAGGGGACACGATCGGCAGAATCGAGTCGGCGCAGTTCCTGCCACACAGCGGCATCCGCTTTCCCCAGAACCCCTGCAGCAGCTGTCCGTATGTAGGACTTTGTCTTGGAAAGCAGGAGATGGCTGACGCTGCTCTGGTGCGGCGTCCAGGAGCAGAGAACCTTGATTGGCTTGACGAGCTTGCATACTGAGAATCCGCCCATGCCGCCAAAGTTCAATCGCCAACGCGCCTTGTTCGTATTGGGCAAGATTGACGAGATTCTGGCGTGGGAGCAACGGAAAGAGACAGAGAGAGACACCAAGTTCGTCGAACTCGGACGCTATTTATGCGAAGTGCGGGCGGGACAATACTGGAGACTGGAAAAGCTGAAATCCTTCGACGAGTTTCTGGAGCGGCGGTTTCCGGGGTCGCGGCGGAAGGCTTACTACCTGATGTCAATTCATGAACACCTCCCGCCGCAGGCGAGAAAGCACTTGAAGGAAGTGGGATGGGCGAAGGGGATTGAGTTAGCAAAACTGGCCAGAAGGGACCGGCAGCACTTCGATTGTGCAACCTGGTTGCACAAAGCCCGTCAGATGCCGAAGGAAGAATTCAAACATGAAGTCGAGAAGGAGCTGACCGGAAAGGAAACGGAACCGTGGGAGATTATTTATTTCAAACTGTACCAGAGCCAGATTCCGGTCATTGAGCGGGCGATCGAGACGGCTGCTCTGATGCTTGGAAGCGACCGATCCCGAGCCTACTGTTTGGAAATGATCTGCGCAGATTTCTTGGCCGGCGCCAATCTGGACCACGGGGATCCGGAAATGCTGCTGTTCTCGATGACGAGATTCTTCAGGTTTCTACCTGGTGAGCAACAGCAGGCATTTCTTGAAGGCTTGAGCGAAAGGGCATCGTGACTTCGATGAGCTCACAATTCCCGCCCTTACGACTGGATCCCGTGCCCTACGAGATTCTCCGGCAGCTGGTTCTGCGTCGCGATGGCTGGAGGTGTCAATTGTGTGGCACGATGTCGAACTTGGAAGTTCACCACATGCAATTTCGCAGTCACTCCGGCAGTGATTCCGAAGAGAACCTGATCACGATGTGCACAGCTTGCCACGCCGCTGCACATGACTACTGAAAAGACAGATCGTCTCCTCGGTAGAGTTTCGCGATTGCGAGTTACCTGCTTACGCGAGTTGCAGTGTGCCGGGTCATTATGCTGTTTTCTTGTAGTATTGCGACTGGAATGCGCGATCGTATGGAACGGCGTTAAGGTCGAAGGCTTTCAAAACTAGTCCGATCATGTTGGCATTTACTTGCTGCAGCAGATCTGAAGCCGCACCTAGAGCGGCCTTGGTAGTATGTCCCCAACGAGTGACCTGAATCACACCATCGGATTCTCCGGATAGGAGCACGGCATCGGTGAAGGAAAGGCACGGGGGGCTGTCGATAACGACGTAATCGAATTCGTTCCGCCAGCTTGAAATGCGCTCCTTCATCTTATCTGAACCTAACACTTCGGCCGGTTGTGAGACCACTGGCACTGAGGAAAGAATACTCAAGTTCGGAACGTGAGGAATCAGAGCTACGACATCCTCGAAACGGTGGCTCCCATCGACAACAGTGCTGAGGCCGCCTTACTGGTGATCCCGAACATGCTCGCTATCGCGGGCTCCCGCAGGTCGCCGTCGACGAGAAGAACGCGGCTTCCACGTTGCGCCATGAGAGTCGCGAAATTCGCGCTGATCGTAGATTTTCCTTCTTGCGGCAATGAACTGGTCACGAGAATCACACGCGGAGCCGTGCCAAAACTGGAGAGAAGGATCGATGTTCGCAAGACACGGAAGGATTCCGCCGCTGGAGATTTAGGTTGGGCATAGGAGGGAAAGAAGGTCGCCTTTTTACTTCGGGCAGAGCACCCAATACTTTTCTTCAGATAACCCTAACCTAGGCATCCCGCATTTCTGCTTCGGGGCAGTCCCGTTAGGGATCTATCGTTTATGGCCAACTTTCGAATAGCCGACGATCGGGACAAACCGAGAATTGGACCTCAAAACCCTTTAAGGTCTAACTCTCTATCTTCTTGGTGTAAAGCCAAAGCCCAGCCAACACTATCCCGATCGCAATGAGCGAAATTCCGAGGCCGACGCGGCGACGGTTGCGTTCGACCATGGCTTCCTTCCCAGCTTGCAGGTCCTTGGCGGCGATTTTCATACCGGCTTGAATATCCTGATCCACCAAGTCCGTCCGGAAGCTATGGATTGTGACTCGAGCCTTGGTCAGCGAATCCCGCGCCTGATCCTGTCCCAACCGAGCCTCGCTCACCTCCATGCCAGAAGACTCGGCCACACCAAGAGCTTGGTCTGCGCTCTTGATGGCCTCGTTCAATTGGCTCAAGGAGGTTTGTAATTCGGCCCTTGCTTGATCGCAGGCGTCGCCTGGCCTATGGCACCGCATGCACACGGCGTCAGGACCAGTGCCAAGATACGCGTCCGTTGGATGTCTGATGCCATGATTGCTATGACACACGACGCATCCGGGAAGAGAAGCCGCGTCAAAGGCCTTTTTGTGCGAACTTTTTTCGTACATCTGGGCTTGGAAAGCGTGACAGTTCGAACACACATTCTGAACCTTGTCTACTCCCGGCGGCGCCGCGCCATGATTTCCGTGACATGTGGTACAGGTTGGTGCGCTCAGATCGCCTCGTACGGCTAGCGCCTGGTGGTGCACGCTGGTGCTGTACTTTGCGAACTGATCCGTAGGAATGGGATATCCCTTCATGTACTCCGCATCCGAATGGCAGCGAGTGCACGTGTTCGCCACGTTGACCGGATTGACCGTGGAGCGGGGATCGCTGGGGGCCCTCAGATCGTGGACACTATGACAATCCGTGCAGACGGCAACCTTCGTGTCTCCGGCCGCGAAGCCCTTGCCGTGCACACTGGTGCGATACTGGTCCAACTGGTCTGTGCGCAAGCTGGGGTTGAATTGCCGAATATAGGCTGGATTCGAATGGCAACTTCCGCACAACTGCGGGATCTGCTTGCGATCAATCTTGCCCTTCCACCCAGCCTTTCGGCTCATGGCTTTATCCGGATCGTCACTGGTTGCGTCGCCTCCGTGGCAACTGGTGCAAGTCAGACCCTTTTGCGCGTGTATGTCCTGACTGAACTTCTCCTGCGTTACCCCCAGGGGATCAGGCAAAGCGGAGTGACAATCCAGGCAGGAGTTCGTGGTTTGTCCATGCCCCAGGCATACTGCGAGCATGATGAAGCCAACCAGTCCGGCATAGCGGGCTGCGCTGAAGGGCCGGAGCTTATTTCGCAAGATAGCCATAAACACTCATACCCACTACGTACGCAAGAGCAAAGACGGAAAGCCCAGTGATCCACCTTTTCATGTGTGAGGGTTGGTCACTCTCAAGAAAAGGCAGCAGAAGCCAGAGCAGGCCGACCACGCCGAAAGCAACTACCCCCAGAACTTCCCCGTCAATGAACCACACTTTGGACGGGATGAGCTTGAGCGTCTGAAACATAAAAAGGAAGTACCACTCGGGCTTGATTCCCGCTGGCGCAGACACGAAAGGATCAGCCTTGACACCGAGATTCCACGGGAAGACTGCTGCCAACACGCCCAACACTCCCAGGGCTACGTACCAAGCCATCAATTCTCGCAGTGAGAAGTTGGGAAAGAATTTCATTTCCCGCCTCGCCGACGGATTCGCGGTCCACTGAACTTCCAGTTTTGGTGGAATGCTCATGCCCAGCCGTTGAACCAGCAAAAGGTGCAGCAGGATCAGCAGGGTTGCCAACCCGGGTAGAACGGCGACATGGAATCCAAAGAACCTGGTCAGGGTGGCTCCAGTTACCTCTTCACCACCGCGGAGGAAAATCATCACGGGCTTGCCAATCGCAGGAACCTGTCCAGCAATCTCGGTGCCGACCTTGGTGGCGAAGAAAGCGAGAGTGTTCCAAGGCAATAAGTAGCCGCTGAAGCCGAAACCCATGACGAGAAATAAGAGAAGCATTCCGCTGACCCATGTGAGCTCACGCGGTTTGCGGTAGGCCTTGAGGAACAGCACGCTGAACATGTGCGCGAACGCAGTAAAGATCATCAGGTTGGCCGACCAGGAATGGATCGACCGAATCAGCCAGCCAAACTGCACGCGCGTCATGATGTACTGCACACTCTCGAAGGCTTCGTTCGCTCCGGGCCGGTAGTACAGAAGCAGCAGGATCCCAGTCAGCACCTGGATGATGAAGAGAAAAAGTGTTATGCCTCCGAGGAAATACCAGTAGGAAAGCTTGTGGAGAGGAACAGTTTTCTTCCGCAACGGGGCGATCAGGTCATCCCATTCCAATCGCTGATCCAGCCAGTTGCGTACATTGCGTAAGGGACTCATCTCAAGCTTCCCGCCGCCGCCTCACGAATATCTCGTCACCACGTACCTGCACCTCAAAGCCTTCCAGCGGTCGAGGGGGAGGACCCGAAATATTTCGGCCGTTGAGGTCATACTTACCGTTGTGGCAGGCGCACCAGACTTCATGCAGATCGTCGCGATACTGGACTGTGCAGGACAGATGCGTGCAGGTCGCTGACATGGCGCGGTACTCTCCGCTGGCAGTGCGGATCAATAAACCGGGGCGATTACCAAACCGGAAAATCTTTCCACTATTCGGCTTCAACTCCGTGAGCTTGGCTGCAACGGTCTCATCCCCGCCGAGATCTGCCACCGCCGGAGGGACAAGATAGCGCAGCACAGGATAGATGAAAGAAGCAAAAGAGGCGAGCAGTCCGCCACCGAGGAACATTTCAATCACGAGGCGGCGCGCAGGTTTTGGTTCGGAAAGCTGGTCAGCGGTCATTCGCTACGCCTCCTGCCGCAGGAACCACTTCGGAAATCCGGATCGCCGGTCTCACGGGTCGATTCCCCGGGTCACGCAGAACGCACCTCCACGGTCCGTTGCATCTCTCGCAGCCACATCGTCTGAAACAGTTGCAGGCGATGCCCAATGACGAGGGCTAGATTCAGAGCGATTTTGTGTCCAGCCGCCGGATTCGCGGCAAAATACTGGCGCAACGCCGCCTGCGGCAGTGCGATAACTTTGGCATCAAACAGCGGCGCGGTGGCGGTGAGGGTGAATCTGTAGGGCGGAATCAGGGCCGACCAGCCCACCGTCTGACCGGGAGATCTTTCTTCCACGAAAATATCCTCTTCCCGGCCCCGAACCTGCATCGGCAGTGTAAGCCGGATTCGGCCGCGTTCGATCAGAAACAGGCGATCGGCGGCGTCGCCCAGCTGGAACAGCGAGGTTCCGGTCGCAACGATCAACTTGGTGCCGAGTTCCAGGACCTGCTCGGCCTCAACGGGCGACAGACCGTTTAGCAGTTCGTGCGTCATGAGCCACTCTCTCAGTTCACAAACGGCGAAGTTGTCTTGCTGTGCAGCAGGTCGTGCGTGGGAGATGCCAGGAACGACTCCGCCGCAGCCTGCTCCATGCGGACGTGGTTTTCAATTTGCAGCAACAAGACCTCAATCGGCACCTGCAAGGGCGGTACAGCTGGCGGTACAACAACACGGTCCGAAAAAAAGCGGGCTGAGGCTGTCGCTTTCACCAACGGAAGCTCGGGCTGCACATCTGAATTCCATGACTCCGAACGCATTGCAGCTCCAAACGCCAGAGCTACGAACACTACCCCACATACGCCGAGGCACAAGCCCATCAAAAGCATATCCATGGCAGAAACCCTCCTTCAGCAGCACTTCTTATCGCACGTGGTATGCCAGCGTTGGCCTTGGCCTAACTCCTTTCCTTAGACGAGGTGGGATGTGCCGAAACAACCGGGCTGCCAGAATGTCATGCTGGGGCCTGACTATTCGTCAGTCGTGTCGGTAGCAAGTTAAAATGTCCGTTTTTTGTAGCAAGTAAGATGTCCGGTTTCAAAGTTGTGCCCTCGCCGTTTGGGTTGGGTTGATTTTGGGGATGGGGTCGCAGGGGAAGGGGGCAGTTCCCCTTCCCCTGCTCGTCTCTATAGAAGCTTTGGCCGACAGGGGAGTTCCGCTGCCGTCGTAGCGGCCCAGGCAATGCGGTCCGTGGGTCAGACTCAAGGTTCCATTCAGGTGTTGATGCACCACCACCTGGCAACCCGCCAACGTCGCCCGCCAGCGCACCCGCTCGATCTGCAAGCTCAGATTCTGAAAGCTCACCGTGTTGTCGCGGTTCACGCTGCGTTCGAACTGCAGCGAGAAAATCCGCTCCAGGTCACGATTCCGGCAGGGCACAAAAGCATGGCCCCACCAGCGAGATTTACTACGCGCAGTTGGTGGAGGAGGAATCGACGGCGACGGTGATGGCAGGACTGCGGGAAGTGATCGAGACCGCCACCAGTGGTTTCAGGACGAACGCTGGTACGACCTGATCGTGATTCTGGACGATCTGCCGTCGATATGCAACAGCATCCCCGGCAACGGCCGTCGCTCCCGCCGCTTGCGATGCGCCCCGCGCTTGCGCCCACGCGCCACCCGGCCCGCTCCCTGCAACGCCTGCTTCACCCAGGTGTAACTCAGTTCGATCCCGTGCTCGGCCTGCAGCTTCTCGTGAAAGTGTTGCACGTTCAGATCGAAATACTTCTCCCGGTACAAGGCGAACACCTTCTCCACCGTCGCCATCGGCACCCGGCGCCGCGACGGCTTGCCTCGCCGCCGGTCCAGCAGCCCGTTGTAGCCTTCTTCCACGTAGCGCTCCCGAATCCGGCGCATATGCCGGTCGCTGATGCCCAGAATCTCCGCCGCCTGCCACCACGTGATCTTCTTCGCCATCGCCTGCAACATCACGTCCTGTACCTTCATCGCCCGCTCCATCGCGGCCCTCGGATAAGCTTCCATGCTCCGCATGGTCTCTCATCCTCGCCGCCCGCAAAGCGGACATATCACTTGCTATCTCAACCGGACATATCATGTGCTACCGACAGACTATTCGTCAGTCGTTGACGGCTGTCAGCATGTGTGCCATCATCCGGCCATCTCTGTGCCATCATGATGAAGCTGCGTTTTGCCAGCATGACGGTCGGCCTTGCGCTCGGTGTTACCGCGGCCGTGGTTGTAGCCTGCACAGTCGCCGCCTACATCTTTTCGGTCCGTCACTTTCAAAGTCTCCTCGCAACCGAACACAGTAGTGCGCTTGCCGAAGGGGAATTGATCCGAACCGCGCTCGAGCACCAGATGGTGGGCAATGACCGCACCCTGATAGCGCAAATGGTCGAGAGCTTCGGTAAACAGTCGCGCGTCGAACAACTAGTAGTATTGGACCGCAATGGCGTGGAACGTTATTCCAGTAAGCCGGGGACCGCGGGAAATGATTTTCGGATCGACTCTCCCACCTGCCAGGCCTGTCATCGCGATCCGCCGGAACGCCGGGGATCCAGCCGCGTGATTGAGACCCGTGGTGGCACGATTCTGAGAACCGTGGTGCCAATCCATAACCGCGAGGAGTGCTACCAGTGCCACGATGCCCACCAGAAAATCAATGGCATCCTGATTCTGGACTACAACGCTGGAGAGGTCCGCACCGCGATGACGCGGGACCTGCGCTGGATGGTAGCCGGCACCGGTGCCTTAACCTTCGTTATCGTGGGAGCTATCGCCTTGGTGATTCGGCTGTCGGTCTTGCGCCGCTTGAAGCGTTTTGAAACCACGGCGCGCCTGATTTCCCAGGGCGACCTGGAACGGCGCGTGCCCGCGGAAGGCTCGGACACACTGGCGTGGATGGCGAAAGAGTTCAATGCCATGGCTGACTCGGTGTCAGGTCTGGTCGGGGAAGTCCGCACTCAGCGGGAGCGGCTGGAAACGGTGATCAACAGTATCGATGACGGAATCGTGGTCCTCGACGCGGAACGAAAGATTATGGCGGCCAACGACGCCTTCCTGCAGCGAGCCGGCAACTCTCGCGAGCAGGCTCTGGGCTGTTGCTGCTACCAACTTGAGCCAGGGGCGTGCAACCTTTCGGACTGCCCCACCCTCGCCTGTCTGCGTTCGGGCGCGCGCCAAGTGCGGATCCACGAGCGCAAGACAGGCAACGAGACGGTGGCCTGGGAAGAAATTCACGCTTCACCGATTCTGGACCCCTCGGGGCGGCTGATTCAAGTAGTGGAGGTTTGGCGCGACATCTCCGAGCGGCGAGCCGCCGAGGCAAAACTGGCGGAGTCCTACCGCTTGGCGTCGGTCGGAGTCCTAGCCTCCGGGTTTTCGCACGAAATGAATACCCCTCTGGCAACGACCCTGATGTGCGTGGAGGGAATCCTCCGCGAGGCCCCCGGGCAGAGCGGGCAAATGGATGAAGCCAGAATACGCGAGAATGCAACGATCGCGCGCGAGCAGATTATGCGGTGCCGCGGTATCACCCAACACTTCCTGCGCCTGTCGCGTGGACAACGCCACGCAGGAGATGTCGTGGACCTGGGCGCGGCCATCGCTGCCGCCCAAAGGCTCGTCGATCCGACGGCCCGCGCTAACTCCGTGAACGTCACCGTGCGGCCATCCGCAGCGACTCTGCATATCCGGGCCGACGAGGCCGAGTTGCAAGACCTGCTGGTCAATCTTCTGCTCAACGCGGTTCAGGCATCGAAACCGGGTGGAAAAGTCGTCGTTGCGACCGAAGATGGTGATGCTGTGCACATTCGCGTTACTGATGAAGGATGCGGGATTGCCCCGGAATACCGTCAAAAAATCTTTGAGCCCTTTTTCAGCCTCCGCAAGGGTGGCACTGGCCTCGGTCTGTTCCTGTCGCTGAACGCTGTCCGGAGCTGGGGCGGCGACATTTTGGTTGAGAGTACCCTTGGAAAGGGATCTGTATTCGAAGTCGTGATCCCGGCAATCCATCTTGGTTCGCAAGCGAAGGACGGACGATGAGGCCCCCCTCCCTTCTGCTGGTCGATGACGATACCGCATTCCGCCAGGTGATGGCAGGCGAGCTGAGTCATTTCGGCTACGAAGTTGACTCGGTAGGAACGGGCGAGGAGGCAATCCAGCGGGTGGCGGCAGCGGAACCTGAAGTCGTCTTGCTCGACCTCCACCTGCCCGGTATGGGTGGGATCGAGACGCTGAAGGCCATCCAAGCCGCCACGCCGGCAACCGAGGTCATCATGTTGACTGGACACGGTTCCATCGATACCGCAATCGAATCGATCCGTATCGGCGCCTTCGATTACGTGGTAAAACCTTGCCCCCTGGACGAACTCAACATTCGCATTCAAAGAGCGCTCGAGCGGCGGTCACTACGTCAGCGAGCGAATATTCTGGAACGCGGCCTGACTCCGCCGGATCTGGGCAATTCCTTCACCGGCGACAGCCCGGAATTCCGCCGCCTGATCAATCTGATCGATCGCGTGGCTCCAAGCGATTCGACCGTGCTCATCACTGGCGAGACGGGCGCGGGCAAGGAACGGGTGGCGAAGCTGATTCACGCGCGCAGTTCCCGCCGGTCGCGGCCGTTCGTGGTAGTCGAGTGCGCCGCACTACAGGAAAGCCTGCTGCAGAGCGAACTATTCGGCCACGAGCGTGGCGCATTCACCGGAGCGGACCGCGCCAAGCCAGGATTGTTCGAAGTCGCCCATGGCGGAACGATTTTCCTCGACGAGATCGGGGAGGTGAGCCCAGTGACGCAGACCAAACTGCTGCGCGTCCTCGATACCTCCACGTTCCGGCATGTCGGTGGCACCCGGGAAATTCGAGTGGACGTCCGGATTTTGACCGCGACCAATCGCGATGTGTCCTCCATGGTTCGGCAAGGCCTTTTCCGCGAGGACTTGTTTTACCGCCTGAGCACGATCACGGTGGAGGTGCCGCCTCTGCGCGCCCGAGGGGCCGACGTGGATCTGCTGGCACAACACTTCGCGACCGTGCTCAACGAGCGCTTCGGCTCCAATAAACAGATCGGCGAGGCGGCCCTGCAGCTCCTGCGCCGGCACAACTGGCCTGGGAACGTGCGCGAGCTCCTGCACGTGGTCGAAGCGGCTCTGGTGTTCTGTGAGGGCTCGCTCGTTCTGCCCGAGCATCTTCCCGCCGCCTTGCGGAATTCGAAGCCTGCTCCGCCGACCGGCCCCTTGGCCCAGGATGCCCCGCTGCCTACGCTGGAAGAAGCCGAGCGCACGTACATCCGATTGGCGATCGAGGCCAGCAAGGGTCACCGCGGAAACGCGGCCAGAATTCTCGGGATCAGCGAGCGGAATTTGTACCGAAAACTGCGCGAGCACGGACTAGTCTCGTGATCCGGCACGTTCTTGGGTTCTTCCGAATCCCGATCCGCGAGCACTGACGGAGAAGCGGATATAGGACAAGGCGGCAACGAAAAAGAGCCTCGGGCCTTACGGAAACGCCCAAGACACGAGGTTGACCGCTTCGACTGCCATGCCCACACCAAAGATGACGCCTGCGAGCCTGCGCTGAGCCGCACTTTCGCCAAAAACGAACATCGGGCCGCCCACGATAATGGCGACCAATGCCAGCACGATGGCGATTGGACCGGTGAAGGCTGCTGGCAAAACATGGGCAGCCTGCGTTGAAAGTGAGCCCCTCCAAGGTCGGGCGAACCACTCGTCAACAAGGACTATGCATATGGCAAACATAAACGCGTCCTTTCTGCTACAGGCTTCCTTCTCACATTTGACTCACAAAACTTCCGCGCGAAGGTTAACCGTCGTGTGTGCCGTTTGCTGTCTTAGACCGGTGAATGCTTGCTGATCTCGATGTGGGTCTCGAAACTTTGTGCCGTTGCTAATGCACGTGAGACCAGACACAACTCCCGGGTTTTTTGCAAGAGACTAATCGCCCGCTCCCGTTTATCTTCATTAGGAATGGTCAGGTGGGCACGGATGACGATCTCGTTGAAGTTGTAGCCTGTGCCAGTCCTGCCAACGGTCCCCTCCGCTTCCACTTCCAAGTCAGTGCATTCGAATTTGGAGGACACCGCGATTGCATTGAACGTTGTTGTAAAGCAACTCGCGAGCGCGGTGATCAACAAGTCTTCGGGTGTCCATCTACCCTCAAGACCGCCGAACTGCGCTGGCGCCGCGAAATGAATCGCATTAGGGGCCGAATCGGACTTGGCGATGCCCGTCTGACCCGAGGTCCACCAGGCTACAACGTGGTACGTATGTTCATTCTCCATACGCGCTCTCGCATCAAACCGGCAATGCTGGGTGGGGATATTGCCCCAAGAGTCCCCAACATGTCCGTGGCACTGATCACGATCCCTGGTGATACTAATCACACGAATTTCTGTTGCAGACGGAATAGGCGGGGACCTCTTGTCGAGAAGATGCCATGCTGAGAGTGCGGCTAATGCCCTTCTCCCCGCGTGGTGAGGTTCGTTACTGTTTACTGTTCCGCACGAGCTTCTGAGAAGTCAGCCGCCCCCCACGAGTTCTTCCCAAGCGATGGGCAAGCCAGAAATTGACCGAATGCAAGCCGGCGGCGCTTCCCCCTTGGTCTCTCGTTCAGAGCATCTTCGGACCTGATCTGGCCTGCGCTAGCCTATTCGCTATTGCCGCACTGTGAATTAAGTTGTGGAGAAGTGGGGACAATTTGCAGGTCTATTCACTAACCGTCAACAATTCAATGGATTACATCCTTGGTGTGTGCGCTCGTCGCTTTCAGACTTTGCACTGAAAAGCGGCATTGACAATCTTCAAGCAAATCTCTAAGGTGGCGTTCGTCGACGGCTGAAAGGGTTGGCTTAATTAAACTTTTGCCAGTCCGAAGTAGGCTGAGTGGTCAGGCTCATCGGGGCAACCCGAAGGGCAACCAGACCTGAAAAAACCGACGGCTCTGCGAGGGGCAGTTGGGGTTTGGAACCGCGAAAGCGGTGATCGCATCAAGGGCTGTGACGGTGCATGCATCCACGCTGGTGGCTTCCTCGCAAGGAGCTGGCGGCTAGAGCATAACCAATGTCACAGCCTTTCTTATTTCCCCGCGCAATTCAGACGACCTTCGCTCGGCGCAGGACAACAATCGACTTCAATGTCGCTGGGTTTCTCCTTCTTTGAGCGAGCCCGATTTCAACATGACTTGTGGATAAGGTTGTTCATCTTACGCCGGCGCTCCCATCGTGTGCGGCTTTCACCGGTTTGCACCGCAGGTGGGCATTGGGCGTTCGATGCAATTGTCACGTGATGGGAGTCACAGTTGAGTTTCAGAATCTTGGCGATGCGCAGCTGTGCTGCGACATCACCGCGCAGGTGGAGCACGCATTCAGTGATCGACCAAGCGACTGGCGCGTTTCCATCGCCGGATCGCGCACGGGCTGAGAGCTGGGAGATGCGTATCGAAGGACCGAATGGATTTGAACGGTCGTACAGTCTTTCTGGAGCAGCCGGTGAACACGAACCGGTGACGATCCGGACGCTTGTCGTGAGGCTGATACCGCCTGGGCGAGCCTGAACACCCCCTTTCCCGCTTCTACATGCGTCCATTGTCGGTTTTCGCTATAATCTCTTGCGCACGAAAGGAGCGCTCATGGCAAACAAGAAGATTGATCCATTGAATAAAAAGGCGTATAGCGCGGTTTCGGCTGCGATCACAGTGGCAGATATTCCTGCCGCAGTCAGCTTTTTACAGAAGGCGTTTGGCTTCGCAAAGCGCGGCATCATGAACGGCCCCGACGGTAAGCCGGTGCACGCCGAACTAACCTTGCGCGGCACAGTGCTGATGCTAAGCCCCGAGAACGTCGCCATGGGAAGGCGCACAGCCAAGAACGTCGGAGCGTCACCGGCGAGTTTGTACCTTTACGTCGAAAACGTAGACAAAGTGGTCGAGAAAGCGACGAAACTCGGCGCGACCAGCCAGGGTCCGGTGATGGACATGTTTTGGGGCGATCGTTGCGGCACGATCGTCGATCCCGATGGCTACAGCTGGATGGTCGGCACTCATAAGGCTGAACCGACAGCGAAGGAGATGAAGCAAGGAATGCTGGAAATGATGAAGCAGATGAAACAGCAACCTGCTGGCGAAGTCGCGGCGGATTGACGTAGTTTCTAATTCGAAAAGAACCGGCTGCGACGCGCTCTCTTGCGCGTCTTGAAAATTACTAAGACCAACACCCACTAATCGGAAGCGTTGCTGCGGTCCGAGACTCATTCGATCTCGGAGCTTAAGGGCGATGTCCGCTAGTTCACCACAGGAAGAGGGGGGATTGTCCTGCGTCAAGCTGCGCGTGAGGGTCTTGAACTCTCTTGTCTTCAGCTTGAGCACGACTGTCCGGGGTAGCCTCGACTCCTTACCTAATTCCGACCACAGCTTTTCTGACAACCGCCGGATCATTGGTTCGGTTTCTGCCAATACCACGTCTTCCTGAAATGTGTCC
Source organism: uncultured Acidobacteriaceae bacterium (assembly GCA_963702775.1). Taxonomy (GTDB): domain Bacteria; phylum Acidobacteriota; class Terriglobia; order Terriglobales; family Acidobacteriaceae; genus Sulfotelmatobacter. The sequence goes on along the minus strand of CAVPDX010000002.1, from coordinate 1,538,544 downwards.
TCGACGGATATGGACTTTGTCTGCCTGTCCGGTACGACTGGATTCTCGTCAGTCCCGCGCGCAAGCTCGTAGAGGCGCACGCCGTAGCGGCCAAACTCCTGCTCAAGTCTCGGTAACTCCAAACTTCGCGGTTCGCCGACGGTCTTGATTCCGAGTTTCGCCAATTTCTCTTCGTTGACTTTTCCCACCCCAGGCAGGCGTCCAACCGGCAGCGGCAGCAGAAACGTATCTATCTCTTCTGGGCGGATCACAAAGAGTCCATCAGGCTTTTTCCAGTCAGACGCGAGTTTTGCCAGGAACTTGTTCAGCGCCACACCGGCTGAGGCGGGCAGATTCAATTCCTTTCGTATCTGTTCACGAATCGTTCGGGCTACAAGCGTTGCGGTGGGCAATCCGGTCTTATTCGTGGTCACATCCAGATAAGCTTCGTCCAAAGGCCGATATGCAACGGGAACCACCCGCCCCGGCGAAACGCTCATTTTCGAGAAGCGCTGCCATTCAACGCCCAGGAGCCCATCCATAACTTCAGGTCGTCCCGTGACTCGGGCACAACCCCGCCCTACGTGAGCTAGCGGACGGGATCTCGAAGTCTCCACGAAAAAGCGAACGATAAAATTCTCTTGACATGATCGAGGCGTCGGATGTAAAAGCCATATGCAACAAGAGCGAGCGCTCGCTTTGTTAGTAATGATACCCGAAGCCGATTTAGAAACTTATGCCCAAGCTGCTCCATGGCACCATCGAGAAAAACAAGCTCAGGATCGAGCGCGCTGCCCTGCAACTCTTTACTCGAAAGGGCTTCCACGGCACTACTGTCCGTGAAATTGCAAAGAAGGCAGGCGTGTCGATGGGCAAGCTTTACATCTACTACGACACAAAAGAGGACATTTTCATCGACTTGGTTCATCACCAGGGCCGCAAGATGGAAGTCATTCGCCAGAAGGAACTGATCCCTCTCATGGCATCCCTGGATCCAGATTCGCTGAGAAAACTCGCCAAAGCGATCGGACGCGTTGTCTCCGAAAACTTGGATTACTGGCGTCTGATGTACATCGATGTGGTTGAGTTTCGGCACAAGCACTTCATTCATAGCTTTCGTGAAATTGCCGGAGGCCTACGGATGTATGCGAACACGATGATTCGGGAATCAAAGGTCAAATTCCCGACCGGAGTGGATCCCTCCCTCGCCTATACCGCCATTTACTTGCAATTTTTTACCTACTTCCTGGCTGAAGAACTTTTTGGAGCTAAACGACACCTGGCGATGAGCGACGAAGAGGCCATCGATCAACTCGTGCTTCTCTATACGGGAGGACGCGTGGTATCGGGCCGATCACATTAGCGGCTGGAGAACAAGGAGAAGATATGCAACTGCGCAGGACTGTTCCACTCTTCATTTTGACAGGTTTTTTCTGGTTTGCCGGTCTCGCACTGGCGCAATCTCCCACAACCGGGCAGATCACCGGAGTGGTGAAAGATCCGAGCGGCGCGGTCGTAGGCGGAGCGAAGCTCACTCTAACCAGCGCGGCCGGAGCGCAGCGCGAGACCACCAGTGATGCGGCCGGGCATTATGCCTTTTCTCTGTTACCTCCTGAGAGCTATCGTCTCGAGACGGACAAGGCTGGATTCAGTAAGGCGACCGCAGAAGGTGTCGAGGTCCGCATAACGGAAACAACGACTCTCGACATCCGTCTCCAGGTAGCCGCGCAAAAGTCGGTGGTTGAAGTCAATGTCGAGTCAGCCTTGGTGCAGACCGAGGACGCAGCCCAGGGTACCGTCATCGAGCAGGAGCAAATCCGCCAATTGCCGCTGCCGACCAGGAATTTCCAGCAATTGCTGACCCTTACGCCCGGCACATCGGGTCCGGTCCAAAACTCGTCCGAATTGGGTCGGGGCGCGGCCCCAATCTATGTCGACGGAAACAGGGCAACCTCGAATTCGGTCATCATCAATGGCACCGATGCGAACTCAATCGGTACGGGTTCGACGCCCAATCTGGCGGTGCCCGCTACGGATTCTCTGCAGGAATTCATTGTTCAGACCAGCCAGTACGATGCCTCCCAAGGCCGCGTTGCCGGCGGGATTGTGGCCGCTGTCACCAAGTCAGGGACCAATAATCTGCACGGCAACGTTTACGAATTCTTCCGAAATAACGTGCTCAACGCCAACAACTATTTCCTGAATGCCTCGGGCGTCCCGCGCCCGCCGTACAAGCGCAATCAGTTCGGCGGAACGCTGGGCGGGCCCGTGATCAAGGATCGCATGTGGTTCTTTATCTCCTATCAGGGGAGCCGCGAGCGAAATGGAACGTCGTTGCTGAATTCTGTCGGCACGGTTGTCGTTCCTGACAACCTGACGAATGACCGATCCAATACGGGCATTGCCGCTTTGGGAGCATCTTTCGGAGTCCCGGCGGTCGATCCCACTGCGCAGTTTCTCCTGCAGGCAACCTTGCCCAACGGCTCTTATGTGATCCCTTCGGCGCCGGGCAACTGCATTCCTGCGAGTGGCACATGCACCGTGCCTGTGGTCGCCGTCTCCACTTTCCACGAAGATCAGATCAACACGAATCTTGACTTTCAGGTATCTCAATCGAACCGTTTCTCCGCGAAGTTCTTCGGAGCGAACAATCCCACTCTTCAAGGTCTGTTCGATCTATTCGGACTCGCGAACGCACTTCCGGTTCCGGGGTTTGGCGGCACCGCAGACCTTAACCAGAGGGTGCTTTCCTTCGAGGATACACAGGTGGTCTCGTCGCACGTCGTGAATGAGGCACGATTTGGACTGGGTATCATCACCACCGGCTCCTCTCCCCAGGAACCATTTAAGGCGTCACAGTTGGGAATCGCGTCGCCACTCGGCAATTTATTTGCGGGCATGCCGGAAATCTCCGTGGCCAACTACTTCGACCTGGGTGCGAACCCATTCTCTGACAACGGTGGAATTGAGAAGACTTACTCGGCGGGAGATACGTTGAGCTGGCAAACCGGCCGGCACAGCATGAAGTTCGGGATGGAATACAAACATCACTCGCTCGACGAGACTTTCAACCTGTATACCCGAGGTCAAATCTTCGATCTCGGGATATTTAGTCCTACGGGGAATCCTTTTTACGCCTTTCTTGGCGGCACGAACGTCTTTGGAGAGTCCGATACGGCCGATTTCACGATCATGGGTTCGGGCGTGAACAGCCGCGATGTTCTGGCGCACGACTGGAGCGGCTTCTTCAACGACGACTGGCGGGTGACGGATCGATTCACTTTGACTTTAGGCCTGCGTTACGACTTCTTCGGCCCGTTTACTGAGGCTCAGGGCCGCTTCGTCGCCTTTGATCCGGCACGGCTCACTACTGCAACTATTCCCGGATTCCCCGCGGGCGATAACACGGCCATCACCGGAGGATTCGTTCAAGCATCGAATGCGAAAAATCCGCTGCCGGGTGTTCCCACGGTGCAGCCGTCTCTGGTGCCGCCGGATAAGAACAACTTTGCGCCGCGAGTTGGCTTTGCCTGGCAACCGCTCGCTGATTCAAAGCGTCTTGTAGTTCGTGGCGGCTATGGCATCTATTACGATCGCGCGAACTCACGGCTGCTCAATAACCAAATTCTGGATTTCCCGTATTACACCCTGGCGCAAGCGTACGTGACGCCAATGGCCACTCCATTCGTTCAAGTGCCGCAGCCGAGCGCCTTTCCACTGGCCTTCAACAACCCGTCGATCTTTCCATTCGGCGGCCCTCCGGCGCTGATGCTCCGGGCTCCCGATCCTTTTTTTGCTCCGACTGGGGTTGCGATTGTGCCTGCCAACGGCATCTATCCTGACATTCACGACTTCCGCACGCCGTATATACAACAATTCAGCTTGGGCATGCAGCAGGAGTTCGCCAACAGCTGGTTGCTCGATGTGGGCTATGTTGGCTCGACGGGGCGCAAGCTTTATCGTCTGGTGGACCTGAATCAGGCGGTCGTGCCGTCCGCTGCCGCAACCGGACCGTTGAGTCCCGGCTTATCGAGTCTCGCGGTCCAAGGCTTCGGCGTCCACGCCATGCAAAGTTCGGGAATTTCGAGCTACAACTCTCTGCAGGTGAGTCTGAACAAGCGATTCTCTCGCGGGCTGCAGTTCCTCGCAGCGTACACCTACAGCCATTCCATCGACGACTATTCTGGCGATCCTACCGGAACCAGCGACGTCTCAATTGTCCCGGGAGACGAACGCCCGGGATTCCTTAATAACCGCGCCAGTTCGGACTTTGACCGCCGCCATCGGCTTGTGTTCAGTGGCATTTATGATCTGCCAAAGTTCTACAAGGGCAGTTCCGGTTTCGGTCGTCAGGCAGTGAACGGCTGGGAGCTTGCCACCGTTTTGACTTTGCAAAGCGGCACGCCGTTCTCAGTTCTTACAAATGAAACTGCGTTCGTGGCGGCGCGCGCCGACGCGGTGCCGGGGTGCAGTCCTGCGCTGAGTGGCAGTGTCGAATCCCGGTTGCTTAAGTACTTCGATACTTCTTGTTTTGCGGCGGCAACTGTGGATTTCGGCAACACGGGGCGAAACATCCTGCGCGGGCCCGATCAACGGAACGTGGACATCTCGATTATCAAATTTTTCCCAATCACCGAGCGGACGAAGCTGGAATTCCGTAGTGAGTTTTTCAACGCGTTCAACATGGTCAGCTTCGCGAATCCAGTCAACATTCTCGCGGCGGGCAACGTTGGCCAGATCGTGGAAACCAGCACGGGGCCACGCGTGATACAGTTTGCGCTGAAGTTGAACTTCTAGAACAACAACGAAGATGCTTGCGAGGAACTCCATCCAAGTGACTCGCCCGGCGCGGGGCCGCGTGCCTGGGGATGGAATAGAACTCGCCTTCGGGTATTGGCCCGGCCGTGGTGCGCCGGTGGTGGCCCTGCACGGCCTGACGGCGTCCCATCTGAACTTCGGCGGCATTGCGGAACGATCGGCTGGACGATTCGCGCTCTTTGCGCTCGATCTGAGGGGCCGTGGCGATTCCGACAAACCCGATGGCCCTTACGGCATCGCTCAACACGCGCGCGATGTGGTCGCCGCGATGCGTGCCATGGAGCTTGGGCCCAGCATCGTTGTGGGTCATTCGATGGGTGCGTTCGTGGCGACTGCGCTGGCTGCCCAAGAGCCGAACCTGGTGTCCGGTCTCGTGCTTATCGACGGGGGCTATGCGCCTCATACACCGCCCGGGCAGGACCCCCACGCGGCCCTCACGCAGCGTATCTCGCAATTGCGCCAAACCTATCCCTCCCGTCAAGCCTATCGGGAGTTCTGGCGAACTCAGCCACACTTCCCTCCCGAAGAATGGAATCCCTGGGTGGAAGCTTTTCTGGATTATGAAGTCGGCGGCGATTCTGCCGTCCAACCAAAAGCCTCAGAGGCGGCAGTACGTACCGATCTGGGAGAAGCCTTCCAGCGCGATGCGATCAACGAGCGCTTAAAATCCATTCGGGTGCCGACGATTTGGCTCCGCGCCGAAAGCGGTTTAACACCCGGGCAGCCGCCACTGTTCCCTGATTCGCTGGCGGCGGAGTTCCGGACATGGGTGCCCCACACCGAGGATCACAAACTTGCTGGCACAACTCACTACACCATCGCATTGGGTGAGCAGGGAGCTAGTAAGATCGCCGATGTCATCTGTGAATTGGCCGGCCGGCTTCAGGCTCGCTGACGGGATAAGCGAGACTGGAGCGCATTCAGCATAGAGAGTTACCGCTATGGCAGAACGGGGATGGATGGTCGGGACTGCTTGCGCTGCTGGCGGAGCGCGCAACTTCAAGCTCTGGGTGCCTGCAACGTTAGAGACCGCCCGAGCCCGGCCTCTCGTGATGCTGCTACACGGTTGCACTCACAATGCGGAGGAGATGGCGGAAATCTCCTGCATGAATGAGGTCGCCGACACCAACCGGTTCCTGGTCGTATATCCCGAGCAGTTGCGTTGTGCCAATCTGCTGAAGTGCTGGAACTGGTTTCATCCCAAGCATCAGATGCGTGATGCTGGTGAACCTTCCATACTGGCAGCGGTCGTCGAGCAGGTTTGTTCCATTCAGAACGTTGATCGAGATCGGGTTTACATCGCAGGCGTTTCGGCCGGCGGCGCGATGGCCTCGATTCTTGCCGCGACCTACCCGGATCTTTTTGCAGCGATTGCTATTTTTGCTGGAGCAGAATTCAAAGCGGCCAGCAGTATGTCCGAGGGGATTACCGCGATGGAGCGAGGCGGACCGGATCCGGTCCAGCAAGGAGAACTTGCATTTGCAGCGATGCGCAACGGCCTTGCCCGCAAGAAGAGGCATCGCATGCCTGTGATCGTGTTTCATGGAACCGCGGATGCGCGCGTGAATCCGGTCAATTCAGATCAGGCTATCGCCCAGTGGAGCAAAACCAATGAGTGTCTCGCAGCGGACGATTCCGGGGGCGGGCTTGCACTGACGGAGACAGTCCTCGATGGCAAGGTGCAAGACGGTTATGCCTATCGAAGACATATTTATCTGGAGTCTGATGACCGTCTGCTGATGGAAAAGTGGTTGGTCGAGGGCCTGGGGCACGCTTGGTCGGGTTCTCCCAAGCTGAGCAAGTACGGCGATCCTAAAGGTCCCAATGCCAGCGTGGAGATCTGGCGATTCTTCTGCGAAGCCGGCGCGAACTCGACAACCTCCTTATCGTCCCTGGACTCTTTGCAGCAGGGATCGAGTGAGGCAACAAAATGAACATCGGCTCGCTTCTCCCTCACCACGCCCGCTATCGTCCGAAGCACACCGCGGTCGTCGTTGAAGATTGCCGGTTGACCTTTTCAGAATTCAATGCTCGAGTGAACCGCCTTGCAAACGCACTTAACAGTTTAGGTGTGAAGAAAGGGGATAAGGTCGCGACGATCATGCCCAATTGTGTCAGCTTGCTCGAAACTTACTGGGCGGTCGCAAAGCTGGGAGCGGTCGTCGTACCGCTCAGCCCATTGCTGATGGGCAAAGCATTGGCAACACCCATTCAAGACTCCGATACGAACACAATCATCGCGAGCCCCGATTTTGCGATGGCACTCGCCGCCCTCAAGTCTGATCTGAGGAATGTTCCCGACGAACGCTTTATCGTTACCGGTCCATCGCGCGTCCTCAAATTTCAAAGCTACGATGAACTGACACTTCAAGCGAGTGAGGCTGAGCCTCCCCAAATCGAAGTTTTCGATAGTGATCCTTACAACATCATTTACAGCAGCGGCACGACCGGGACGCCTAAGGGAATCGTGCTCACGCATTACATCCGTGCTATGTACTGCTCGCTCTTTGCGTCGACCTTCCGCATGACGCCTGAGAGCGTCGTGCTCCACTCGGGCTCAATCGTTTTCAACGGCTCCTTTCTCACGCTCATGCCATCGATGTATTTGGGCGCGAAGTACGTTCTGCACAAGAGTTTTGATCCTCGGAGCTTTATCGAAACGGTGGAGCGCGAGCGGGTCACTCACGTCATGATGGTGCCCTCTCAGATTGTTGCTCTTCTGGGCTCCCCGTATTTCTCGGCGGAAGCGCTTACATCACTCGAAATGATCGGTACCGTCGGCGCCCCGTTGCACATGGAACATAAGCAAAAGCTGAATCTCTACCTGCCAGACAGGTTCTATGAACTTTACGGACTCACGGAAGGATTCATGACGGTTCTCGACAAGAATCATTACGCGTCCAAGCCCAACTCCGTTGGCCCGCCGCAACCCTTTTACGAGATGCGGATCGTGAACGAGAAAGGCGAGGACGCAGTTCCGGGAGAGATCGGGGAGATTCTCGGGCGCGGGCCGGCGCTCATGCCGGGCTATTACAAGCGGCCAGATTTGACTGCTCAGGCGCTTGTCGATGGTTGGCTGCACACGGGCGACCTGGGATACATGGATGAAGACGGGTTTCTATACCTCGTGGACAGAAAAAAGGACATGATCATCAGCGGCGGCACGAATGTCTTCCCCAAAGACATCGAAGAAATCATCGTGCAACATCCAGCGGTTCGCGAAGCGGCAGTATTTGGCATACCGAGCGAAAAGTGGGGTGAGACGCCCCTGGCTGCGGTCATTCTGCGTGAGCCGGGCGCACTCACTCCGGAGGCGCTATGCGCTTGGATCAATGAGCGCGTTGATGCCAAGAATCAACGCGTCACCTCGGTCGTGGTCATGGAGGACTTCCCGCGAAGTACAGCAGGAAAAACGCTCAAGCGTATTCTCCGTGAACCCTATTGGATTGGACGGGATGAGAAAATATAGGATCTTTTTCTTTTCCAATGCTTCTCACAATCTCGATCTTGGAGCACAGTGAGAGCGATTCTCTCGACGGCGTTCTTGGGGCCGAGGAAAACCAGATCAGGCTCGGCACTCAGTGCCCTGCCGGCGTGCATCATAAGCGAAGCCACATTTCCTTTTTTTTGACTCTGTGTATCCGATATCGTGACTATCGACGAAGTGTTGAAGTTGAAGTAGCTGAGTACCGGTTCGTTGGCGGCGAGCGAAATCAGAACCAAAACAAGGGCACGAGACCAAGTGCGGCGAGAGCTGTCAAAAGAGCAAGGCTCTGGATACCCGTCTTTTGATCGGCCAAACTGTAGGCGTAAATCCCCTTGATGAGGTTGTTGCTGGCCGCGGCAATCAGAACAGCAACGCCTGCGCCCTGCAAAGTAGTGAGCGAGCCCGCCGCTTGGGTCATGCCCATGATGAAGGGATCTACGTCGGTGACACCCATGATCGCGGCCAGGGTATTGACTCCCACTTTTCCAAGGTAGGTAGCAGCCAACTGAGTGGCCACCAGCATTGCCAGGAATAGAAGAGCGAAGAGAAAGGCGGCCAGCAACTCGAGTGGATTCTTCGGCACAAACTCCCGCTTTACTGCATTCATTCTTACATCTGGACGCCGCGACCAAATCCAGCCGATGGCGATTGCCGTACCCGCAAGTGCGAGAAACGGGATCACCAGCAAGGACATCAAGTGACGATTGAAAAGAGCCAGGAGAGCAACTAAACGGAGGTACATGACGCCCGATGCGATCAGTATCCCTCCCGCGAAAAGGTGGGGGCGCTCCTCATGAGCCGCTCTTCGTGCCATGACCACTGTGGTCAATGTTGATGAGTATGCCCCGCCCAGCAAGGCTGCAAGCACGACTCCGCCACGTTCCTTGGTCACCTTCTGCAGGATGTAACTGCCATAGGAAATCGTGCTTACGGCGACGACGACCAGCCAAGTCTTAAATGGATTGAGGTGAAACGGCCCGAACTCCCGGTTGGGCATGATGGGTAGGATGACAGCGGTGAGCAGCAGGAATTTGGCGGCAGTGAGGATTTCCCCTGGCGCCGCACGGCCGGCGAGCTTCTCCAAAACTGCCTTGAGTTCCAGTAACAACAAGCTGGCCACGGCCAAGGTAGTAGCAATCCAAAAATGCTCGTAGTAGACCAGCGCGCCCACCAAGTACGTCGCAAGACCGGACATCTCTGAAGTAACGCCTGCAGCTTCGGCCGTGGAGAGCTTGTGCCAATAGGACAGCGAGAGAAAACTGCCAATCACTAAGAAGCCAAGCATCAACGGAATTAGCTGCGTGCCGGACAGAAGCGCGATGGAGTAGCCAATCAATCCGATGAGCGGAAATGTGCGCACACCTCCGAATGCGTAGCACCCTCCTTCGGCCTTGTGCTCCTCGCGCTCCAGTCCGATGAGAAAAGAAAGGAATAGAACCAGGAGAATCTTCACGGCTTCGGTTGGTAACCACCGGTAGAGGTCCACTAGGTTGTGTCTCCTCGTTGAACAGTTCGCATTTTGTCACAATTCTCTCAACCCCGCGATGGCTGGCCATGTCAAACTTAGAGGTTCACCACAAGGACTTCCATAGCCAGTCGGGGGAAGACTTAGAAAAAAACTTGATTGCCCTGTGCACGACGTGCCACGCTAGAGTGCATCAACGCTAACAACGCTGGGTGTCCAAAATAGCGCAGTAAAAAGGGACGGAGTCCACGGCGGCAGTGCGTATCGATTCAGCAGCGACCCTCATTCTCCTCTTAGCCAGCTTGGCTCCGACGTCTGCTTTCCCCCAGGATGCTGCTGGCCCCGCACCGCGCAATTCCGTAATCACAAACATATCTTTCGCGGAACGTGCTGACAGTGTCGACGTAGAGATCACATTCACTCAGCCGGTGCGAGCCGAAGTGAACACGCTCGAGCATCCAGACCGCCTGGTATTCGACTTTCCTGGATGTGTACTGGCTCATCCCGGTCAACGCCTGGTGGTGAATCGCGGATCCGTAACTACGGTGCGGGCTGCGGCATTCAGCGCCACTCCCCCAATCGCAAGAGTGGTCGTCGATCTCAGATCCTCTCAGGATCACGAAGAATTGTATTTCGGAAACAAGCTGGTCATAAAGCTCAGATCAACCGTAGGTGCTAGGCCCCACTCTGCGGCTAGCGGAGGAAGTAACCCCGCGAAAAACAGCGAGCCAGGTTCCCCCAAATCAAATCGAGGAGAAGATCGAGCGGCGCCCACCTCTGATGTGTCAGTTCCCGCTTCAAGTACGCAGCCGCCATCTAAGGCTGCGCCCACGGCAACAGCCCAGCTCAATGCTTATGCCCTTCTCGCCAACGCACGCTCTCTGACTATTTCCGATCTGGAGAGGCTGGAAGCCAAGGCAAAAGCTGGCGACCTCGAATCTGAGACCACCCTTGCGCTCGCCTACCATGCCGGCACACTACTGAAGATGGATGATGTGGAAGCGCTTCGCCTGCTGCGACCCGTCGCCAATCGGGGTTTTGTCCCTGCGGAAGAAGCCATGGGAATCTTCTGTCAGTCTGGCTTCGGGATGGCGCGGGATAAGGCACAAGCTGTTTCGTGGTACATGAAAGCAGCGCAGCACGGATCGAGGGACGCGGCGACCAGTCTGGCGCTCATGTATTCAACCGGCGATGGCATTCCAAAGGATCCCGCTAGGGCGGCCACTTGGTTCCGCAGGGCCGCGGAGGCGGGCGATGCTACCGCACAGTTGAATCTCGCCGCCTTATACCACCGCGGTGAAGGATTGCCGCAAGACGATACCCAAGCCGTCCTTTGGCTTACGAAAGCTGCTGACCAAGGACTACTTCCAGCGATGCTCGAACTGGCACATTGGAACTTGCGTCCGGAGCATAGCAGCAATGTCGATGCTGCCATCGGCTGGCTCAAGAAAGCCGCGGCCCTGGGAGACGCGTCGGCGCAAACCGCGTTGGGTGATCTTTACTCGGATCCCAAGCTCGGCCGAGTCGACTACTTCCAAGCCGTCAACTGGTACAGAAAGGCCGCTGACCAGGGACAGCCAGCGGGCGAACTTGGATTGGGAACGCGATACTTGCTCGGGCAGGGGGTGGAGCAGAATCTGGAGGAAGCGCGACGTTGGCTGACCCCAGCGGCAAATCAGGGCCAACCCTATGCCCAATTTCTCCTAGCAAAGATGTTCGAGGCGGGAGAAGGCGGACCAGTCGACACCGCTTCGGCAGCGAAGTACTACGAGCTTGCCGCAAATTATGGTATCCCCGAAGCGCAATACCGCCTTGGTCTTCTGCTCGCCTCCGACCGCAGCAATGAAACGAGTCTCGTATCCGCCTACAAGTGGTTAGTTCTCGCCCAGGATCGGGTGAAGGAGAGCGCCACCGCCGCGGAAACACTTAAAAAATTGCTCACGCCTCGGCAACTTGCGCAGGCCGAACATGAGATTGCCGAGTGGCATGCTGCACATGTTCCAAGCCATTCGGCACAGTAGCTCGCAGCGCAGATATGGGGACTATGCGGCTTGGCGCGGACCATGCTTACTGCGTACACTGCTGAAGGGGGTTCTTTTCCCGTGGTGACAGGTCGTTGTATGTTTCGTCTTCTTGTATTTCTGCTGGCTGCCGGCCTCGCAGTCAGCCAGAGTGCGCCACCCGAAGTCCAGACCGCGCCGCTGACGGCCAACGACATCATGGCGCGAGTCGCGGCCAACCAGAATCGCAGCGAAGCATTGCGCAACGAATACACCTACAAACAGCACATCCACATCGTGACCCATAAGCCCCAGGGCAGGATCGTGCGCGAAGAGACGTCCGATTACGATGTGGAGCCGCAGCCGCTCGGCATCGAGAAGCATCTCACATCCCTTACCGGACGCTATTGGAGCAAAGACAAGTACCTGGAGTTTAAAGGCGAGCAGGCGTCGGGCAAGACGAAGGGCGAACTGGTGGACTACTTGCAAAACCACGAGCCCGCGCCAGGCAGCACGGATGCAGATCTGATCCACAACTTGCGCAACTACGTGACCGATGACAAGTCCAGGGATGGGTTGGGAAGCGCTCTGTTCCCGCTGTCGGAGGGGCTCAAGGATTACGAGTTCACGCTGCTGGGACAAGAAGTTGAAGCGGGGCGCAACGTATACCACATCGCCTTCACGCCCAGAGACAAGGACACGCGGGAGCCCATGTGGACAGGCGAAGCGTTTATCGATGCCGCGGACTTCCAGCCGGTCAGGGTGTTTACCCGGATGTCGAAGCGAATCCCCCTGTTGGTGCGGACGACGTGGTTCGATCTGCCGGGATTCGGCTTCGACGTGATCTATAAGCGGCAGGACGACGGAATATGGTTTCCTTCAACCTTTGGGACGGAGTTCACCATGCGCCTTGGGCCGCTGCTGTTCTTCAATCGGGACGTTTCGATTTCGCTGGAGAATACGGATTTTGAACACAAGCCTGTGGAGAGCAAGTGAAGCTTGTGGCGCGAAACCCTCGCCCATCTCGTTGATGCCCGGCAAAGGTCGCTTTGAAATTCCTGGAGCGTTCCTACGAACGAACAAAGACTGATCGGCAATTTGCGCCAGAGACCGCTATTGCTGGGCGCACTTCTCGCACTTGTCACTCTACTGTTGTATGTTCGGGTCGCGCATCATGAGTTCCTCGATTTCGACGACTCGCAATACGTCACCATGAACGTTCACGTCAGCACAGGTTTGAATTCCGGCAATGTAATTTGGGCTTTTACCAGTTTTTACGCGGCGAACTGGCATCCGATCGCGTGGCTCTCGCACATGGCGGATTGTGAACTGTTTGGCCTAAATTCCGGAGCGCACCACCTGGTCAATGTCGGGCTGCATGCAGCCAACGTTCTGCTGTTGTTTTGGCTGCTACAAAGGGCCACGGGCGCGGTTTGGCGCAGTCTGTTTGTTGCCGCGATCTTCGCCGTGCACCCGCTGAACGTGGAAACGGTCGCCTGGGTCGCGGAGAGAAAAAGTCTGCTCAGCGCATTTTTTTCTTTGCTCACCATTGCCGCCTATGGCTGGTATGTTCGGCATCCCGACTGGAAAAAGTATCTGGCCATGGTCGCCACTTTTTCGCTGGCGCTGATGTCGAAGCCCATGGCAGTGAGTCTCCCGCTGGTCTTGCTGCTTCTCGATTACTGGCCCTTGCAACGGTCCGAGAATCTCCCCTTTCGACGTAGGTGGTTGCGCTTGTCGATGGAGAAGCTGCCGCTGTTGGTAATGAGTGCGGCGAGTTCTGTCGTAACCGTGGCCGCGCAGCGTTCCGCGATCGTGGATACATCATCGCTGCCGCTCTCCCTGCGCATGGGAAATGCCATCGTGTCCTACCTTGCATACGTTGGTAAGACGTTATGGCCGGCCAAGCTGGCCGTCTTTTACCCTCACCCGCAGCACTCTTTGCTCTGGTCCGACGTGATCGCCGCGGCAATTATCCTGGCCGCGATTACTGGGGCGGTGTTTTACCTTCAGCACGCTCGCCACTTAATTGTGGGCTGGTTCATCTTCCTAATGACGCTGGTTCCCGTGATTGGGATCGTTCAGATCGGCCGCCAGGCAATGGCCGACCACTACGCTTACGTTCCGTGCATCGGCCTTTTTATCATGATCGCTTGGGGCGTAGGCGACCTCGTGACTGCGAATGCCATTCCTCGCATCGTACCAGCGGTGGCTTCACTGTTAGTGATCTCGATATTGGCGGTTGCTACTACCCGTTACCTGTCGTATTGGCAGAACGGCGTGAAGCTGTTTACGCAGGCGAGTGTCGTTGCGGGGCGGCCGGACCCTGTGATCGAAGCCGCTCTGGGGGATTCGTTGGTGGTCGACGGACGGTATGATGAGGCTTATCAGCACTACGGGCGAGCATGCGTGTTGCTTCCGAGTGACGATGCGTGTCGCTACAACATGGCGGAAATTCTGTTTCATCGGCATCAACTCCGCGATGCTCTGGAGCAGTATCAGATCGCACAAAGTCTCACGCACAGCAAGGATATAGCGCTGAAGTGTTTGATCAACTCGGGCGAAATCCTTCTGGACCTCGGCGATTACAAGGCGGCGGAGATGAAAGTGGCGGCGGCGTTGCAGATCGATCCCAATGACGGCGCTGCGTTTCGGCTGCGGCAACGGATGCTCAACCCACGAGAGTAGCGAAGAGCGTTAAGCCCGTATTGATAGGCCTTCCCTTCATGTGACCGGCGTCACATTCTGATGTGACGTAGAATGCTGCCCGTTTTGTGCTCCGCCTTTAAGGTAAGTGAGCGAAGGCAAGAGTGACAAAGGTCCTGTCAGCAGGGGGATTTGGGATGGAAAACGTAACCGATGCGCAGCCAGCCGTGGCATCGGGCTGGCAAGCGAAGCAGGTCTATGCCATGGCGGTAATCAGCTTGGTGGTCGGGCTGGGGATTGGATACCTGTTTCGCGGATCGCAATCGCCGGCGCGGCCGCTGGCGCAACCGGTGGCTGCCGCTCCTCAGTCGCCTCACGCCGCAGGTGGGATGGGTGGCCAGATGCCCAGCCTTGAGCAGATGAAACAGATGGCCGACGAGAAGGCGGCGCCGTTGCTGGAAAAACTGAAGAGCGACCCGAACAACGTCGGTCTGCTCACCAAGGTCGGGGACTTGTACCAGGCTACACACCAATTCAAGCAAGCGGCGGGCTATTACGACAAGGCCTTGCAGGTTGATCCGAAGAACGTCCCGGTTCGCACGCAGTATGGCTTCGTGCCTTGTATTACGGCGGCGATGTAGACGGAGCAATCAGTCAACTGCAGCAGGCGTTGCACTATGATCCCAAGGACGCCAACTCCCTGTTCAACCTCGGCATGATCAAGTTGCAGGGGAAAAAAGACAGCAAGGGAGCGCTCGCAGCCTGGCAGTTGCTGTTGAAATCGAATCCGCAATTGAGCGCAGACCGCAAAGCCAGAGTGCAGAAACTGATAGCCGACGTCCGGGCACAGCGCAAGAGCTAGCGCCGGGCCGAGGGCTGCAGAGGGCGAAGCCGGATGGCGTTGGCTTTCGCCGCAGACAGAACGAAGATTTGAAGGAGCAATGAGACAATGACAACGACGGATACAAATCGAGCAACTTCCCTCGACGAACTTCCGAGACAATGGACAAGCGTGCAGGCCTATGTGTTGGCGGTGATCTGCCTGCTGGTGGGAATCGCCGGCGGCTGGTTCATTCGCGGATCGCAGAGCCCGGCAGCTGCCGCGGCTGAGACTGCGAGCGCGTCGGCGCCGGCTCCTGCCATGGGAAACCGGCCACATCAAGCGCCAACTCCGGCGCAGATGCAGAAAATGGCGGACACGCAAGCCGCACCATTGATCGAGAAACTCAAGGCCGACCCAACCAACGCTGGACTTCTGGCAAACATCGGCAATGTCTATTACGACACGCAGCAGTATCCGACGGCGATCGACTATTACCAGCGGACGCTGAAGCTAGAGCCCGCCAATGCGGCCGTTCGTACCGACATGGCGACCGCGTATTGGTATAACGGCGACGCCGATTCCGCCATCGCGGAATTCCAGAAATCGCTCTCTTACGAACCGAATAAGGCCAACACGCTGTTCAATCTCGGCATTGTCGAGTGGCAGGGCAAGATGGATATCGACAAAGCCGTGGCCGCGTGGCAGAAGTTGCTGGACACAAACCCGAACTATGAAGGCAAAGACAAAGTTCTGGAATTGATGGCGCAGGCCAAAAAGCATTCGGGAGTGAAACCAGGGACGCCGGCGAAGCCATTGCAATAGACCCGAGAGCAGCCAGCATGATGAAGGCCACACCGTGACTGCTTCTCCCCTGGAACCGTTCGTTATCCGTTTGCGTCAGAAGCCGATGCTTCTTGGCGCACTACTCGTATTCGCCACTTTGCTGTTGTATGGTCGGGTCGCGCACTTCGAGTTCCTGATATTTGATGACAAGCCCTATGTCACTCAGAATGTTCATGTCAACACCGGCCTGAAGCTCGGTAACGCGATCTGGGCTTTCACCGCTTTCCACGAGGGGAACTGGCACCCCATCACATGGCTCTCGCATATGGCGGATTGTCAGTGGTTCGGCCTGAAGCCGGGTCCCGCTCACCTGATTAATCTTGCGCTGCATGCCCTCAACGTTTTGCTGCTGTTCTGGCTGCTGCAAAGGGCCACTGGCGCTGTTTGGCGCAGTTTCTTCGTGGCCGCACTCTTCGCCGTGCATCCGCTGAACGTGGAAACGGTGGCCTGGGTTGCGGAAAGAAAAAGTCTGCTCAGCGCGTTTTTTTCCTTACTCACGATTGCCGCATATGGCTGGTATGTTCGACGGCCCGGTTGGAAGAGATACTTGGCCATTGTTGCCACTTTTTTATTGGCTTTGATGTCGAAACCCATGGCGGTCAGCCTTCCCTTCATCCTGTTGCTTCTGGACTACTGGCCCTTGCGACGATACGAGGATCTCCCGTTGTGGCCCAAGTGGATACGGCTGTCGCTGGAGAAGTTGCCGCTGTTCTTGATGAGCGCTGCCAGTTCCGCCGTCACAATCATTGCGCAACGCTCGGGCGGCGCTATCGCGGATTCCTCTGTATTGTCTCTTTCCCTTCGGATCGAGAATGCGGTCATATCCTACGTGGGCTACCTCGGAAAGATGATTTGGCCCGCTAACTTATCCGTCTTTTACCCACATCCGGAAAGAGCGTGGCCAGCGTCCGACGTTTTGGCAGCGGCCGTTATGCTGGTGGCAATCACAGCGGCGTGCATATATTTTCACCGCGCTCGCTACTTCGTAGTTGGATGGTGGCTGTTTGTTATAACTCTGGTGCCAGTGATTGGGATCGTTCAGGTAGGAAGTCAGGCAATGGCCGACCGTTACGTTTATGTGCCGTGTATCGGCCTTTTCATCATCGTGGCATGGGGCCTCGGCGATCTGGCGGCTGCGGCGGCACTCCCTCGCGTCATACCAGCTCTGGCCGCATTCGGCGTGATATTGGCACTCGCGGTTACGACGAGCAGTTATTTGCCGTACTGGCAGAACGGGGTGAGGCTATTTACTAGGGCAGCTCTTGTAGCTGGGAACCCCGACTTCACAATCGAAGAAGCGCTGGGAGATGCGCTGGCTTCGGCCGGCCACGAAACCGAGGCCTATCAGCACTACGGCGCGGCGTGCACCTTACGTCCGGGATATCCGCTCTGTCACTACAACCTGTCGGAAATCCTGTTTAATCGACATCAACTTCGAGACGCACTGGATCAACTCGAGATCGCCAGAAATCTAACCGACAATAAAGATCTGGAACTCTCATGTTTGATCAATTCTGGAAAGATATTGTTCGTCCTCGGGGATTATCAAACCGCGCAGGCGAGATTGGGAGCAGCATTACAAATTGATCCCAATAACGACGTTGCGTTGCAGCTGCGGCAGCGGGCATTGAAGCAGGAAGGCGCAGGCCATTAGGTGAAGGTTCAAACGTTCCACCCGACACGACGCGGGCAGGCAATTTAAAGGTCGAGGAATTGCTGGCTAGTGGGGGCAAGATCACTTCGCTGAAATACTTATTGCACGCTGTCTTCCCGCCTCAACGCGTGACCGGAATTCCGCTCCCAGGGAATACGCTTCTCCGCGAAACGGGCTCTCTCGCTCTGCGTTCTGAAACGCAGCCAGCGCGAGGTCTGCGCGTCCAAGTTTCAGCTCGATATTTCCGAGCGTCAGATACAACCAGTGCGGTCTATTCGATCGATCGGCCGCGCTTTTCAGAACTTGTGCCTCTTCCAAATAGCGACCATCTTGGTCGTACACTCGGGCAAGTGCAGCCGGAGCATCATCGATTGAACCGAGTTTTATAGAAATGAGGAGCTCTCGTTCTGAGTCTTCCTTGAATCCCATGTTCCCGAGTGCGATTCCGTTTGCATAGTGCAAAAATGCATTCTCCGTGAAGAGGCGCTCCGCCTTTTCCAGGCGTTCGATCGCTTCGGCATTTCGATCCAGGACGACTAAGATCGTTCCAACGTTTAATAGATATCGAAATTGCTCGGCACGAGAAGCGGTGGCCGGCGGATCCGCAAACTGCACGGTTCTGCAGTCGATTTGAAGGCGATGAACCAGATCGGCTGTTTCCGGGCTAACACGCAGAAAAACCGCTCCAAAGGCATCGAGGAAAACCGGGCGCCACTGCTGTGCATCGCAATAGCTGCCCAAGCTTCTTAATGCGGTTCCTGCCTCGAAATCCATGGACAGAAGCATGGTGTTTATTTCTCTTGTCCTGGCTTCACTGCTCCACGCATCTGAATCCAGCGATTGCTCCAACAAGCTCCCATTGCGCAGCAGCAGTGGGCTTCCGAAAGGAATAGAACGACCGTCAATGTAGTCCGGGTATTCAGGCGACAGGTTCCACACCACGAACCCTCCCGAATTGAAGTCATGGAAGAGATTGCGAGGAAGTTGCTCCCTTAATACAAAGGCCGCCGCCTGCTCGGGCGCCCACAGAGATTGCCCCGCTCCAAAGATCGAAAATGCGAAAGGAGTGCTGAGATATACACGATTGGTGATGAGGTCAAAACACCTCAAACCGACAAAGCATGTGATGACTGTAACTGACAAGATCGCAGCCACCCTACTTCTTGCCGGTATATCAAACCGCGTCGCAAATCTACCCTTGCGAAATGAAAGTAGAGTTTGCGACAAGACAGTTCCTCCAACCACAACCGTGATTGTCGCGAAACACGCCTCCATCCGTATGGCATGGATTACCAGATAGACCGCGCTCATCAGAAGGATCGCCGGTACAACTTTTCGTTTTACTAACGCACACAGTACGGCTAGGGATGCTGCGAACATCAACCAAAGAACGGCGCTGTCGGGATCACGCCATGCGAGTGCTTTGGCAAGAGCGGCGGGGGTGAGGCGCAATCCTTGCCATTCCCAAATCCACATACTATGGCTTTGAACAATACTGCCCTGTCGTTCTATCGCCGCATAAATTCGCCAGCCCCATGGGTTGACGATGGTTGCTGCCAGCGTGGCGATCAGCCACGGCGCCGCTTTTTTCAATCGACGCAAGGCGTCGAGTCGGCGCGACGGCGAAATCGCGTCCTCAAGCTCAATCGCAACGAACGCGCCGCACATGGCCAGGCCCGCAATGAATCCCAAGTGCAAGTTCACCCACAAGCACATAAGGACTGGAAGCAACCATAACGGGCCTTCCCCTGTTTGGTGGTAGTGCCATAAGAGGTTTACGTATGCTGCAAAGAGGATCGCTGTAAACATCTCAGCCCGGGGTGGCGTACAGGCAGCGATGAGTGGAACTGACGCTATGGCCAGGATCACACCTGCGATTGAGGAACGACGCAGCAGAAGGGCGACTGTGCCCACACAAGCTGCGGCTCCTAGCCACGACAATAAACTGTACCCGCCGATTACGTATGACAGATAGAGTAGGATTTGCGATAGGACCGGATAGATCCACTCCACACCCGATGCGGTATAAGAGAATACATCCGTAAATGGTATATGCCCGTGTTGCACGATCCAACGCCCGGTGGCTAACTGCCAGCCGAGATCGAAATCCCCCAAGGTGCGCAGACCGGCGGCCAACGCGTAAAGCAGGGCCAGAAGGATAAGCGCCGATCGTGCGCGCCGCACATCGAGGATTCGATGGAGGTAGGTCATATCTTGACGCGAGGCCGACGGGTCTATTGGCGCAAGCTCTGAGTTGCTCTCCAAAGTGGAAAGCGTCTTCCTGCAATGCGGACGAGAACGCTCCGAAGCCCTAGGAAAACAGGCCAGTCATCCAATGCGGTGGCTAACCTTTAGAATTCACACGCGGCACTATTTCGGGGTGAGTCCTCTATGGGGCATCGCGATGCTGCCAGAGCTGACGGTGCCGTTCGCATTGTGCGCCACTCCATGGCAGACCAGTGCGCAAGTTGCGGTGTTGCCATTGTAAGAAATAGGCGTCCCGGCGTTCGGAGCAACGACATTCAAGTCGAAATTGACGAGGCGGTCACCGCTGACGTTTCCATTTCTGCCCGCTAAGCCGTGGGCAGTGTGACATGCGGAGCACGAAAAGCCAGCATTGATGTGGAGGGCGTGCTGAGCCCAGCTTGTGTTCTTGATGATATTGCCCGGCAGATCATGGCACTTGCCGCACATCGCATAAGGCCCGTTCACTGTGAGATCCGGGTTCGGATATAAGTTGGTAATCCGCTGGCCAGGACCCGGGGCCTGGCTGAATTCGTAGCGGCGCTCCAACAGGTGAGTCCATTTGGATCCGTGCGGGCCGTTCGGACCCGTGCCGCCGAATTCGCGGTTGTCGTCACTGTTGTGACAATCCGTGCAAAAGATCTGTGTGCCCATCTGTCGTCCCTGACTCGTTCCGTTCAGTTGCGACATGTAAGGGAGAAGACTGGGCTGAGGGTAACTCGAAGAACTGCTGTGCGTTACGGGATGGCTTGAGGATGCCGTAGGGGCAAACTGTGGAATGACATTACCCGGATTGGCTGGGTTGGACAGGTACCGGACCGGGAGATACCCAGATTTCGATGTGGTTGGCGCGCCGGTAGACGTCCCGTGACAACGAAGGCAGTTTTCATATTGGTTCACGGCAGGGGACACAGGAGTTATTCCATCGCTGGCAGAAATTCCATTCACTGCGGTCTGAGACGGACGAAGTAGCGGCGGAGGCGTGAACGTCGTAACTTGCTGCGCCCCATGCGGGTTGTGGCAATCAGTGCAGGTGGCGTGGCGATTGTTGTTCACAAGAATCGCCTCGCCGGTATCGTGTGTGCTGTTCCCCGAGGGATATGGATGATAGGAGGTCTTTGAGAACTCGGCATAAACGTCGGCGATGCTTGGGGAGATGTTGCTGTTGCCGTTGTGGCAGGTGATGCAGTTCTGGGTATAAGGATCCATGTTAGCCGGGCGGTGGGGTAGCGCCACGCAGCAGTCGTGCCGGACCATTTGCATTGTGCTCCACGTGACAACTGGTGCATGCATTTTGAGCCACGGTGGCGTAGGGTCCGACATTGGCCCTCGGCAGAGTCGCGTTTGAAACAGTAGCGTGTGCACCATTCGGCCAGGAAACCAGCGGGTTCGGGTGGCTGTTGACAATGCGCGGCGAGGCTCCATGGCACGAAAGACACATTGCGCCCCCGGAACTGTTTCTCACCAGGAAGTTGAGGGAAATCGTATCGACATTTTGCACGTGCGGATTGTGGCAGCTCTCACATTCCACGTTCCCGTTGATCAGCGTCACCTTTTGCAGGGGATCCTGGGTTTGCCCCTTGGATATCAAACTGGCCACAAGGTCAGACTGATCCTTTAGCTTATTGAAGCTGAAAGGGTGTGAGTTCAGCAGACTAGTCCCGAGAATGTCACTCGCACTCATCGTGCCTTGCATCGGGCTCTTGCCGTAGGGTATGGTCTGGCCCGGAGCAATCGTTCCATCATGGCAACTCAAGCACAGGCTGCTGGGGGCGCCAATGGGCGGCTGCAGCATCGTCTGGTTTGGATCGGTGGTGCTCCGGTATAGGTTGTAAGTCTGCGAAGAATACGTCTGGGCCCAAAGCGGTCCCTTGCTATTTCCGGAGTGCGGCGCATGGCAATATTGGCACGGGGGCAGACCACCTTTCACCGGCGATTGTCCGCCGGGACCCATATCGTGCGCTCCCAATACGTCACCGCTGAATTGCCCCTGCAAGCTACCGGTCATGCCCAGCAGAGCCGCACATACTAGCAGCCACTTCATTTCTCACTGGCCCCTGCCGGGCCTCCTTTTCCGTAGTACTGAAACTCCTGCACGCGGCTGTTGTAGGAATCCGCTATGTACACGCTGTCGTTCCGGTCGATAAACATTCCCGCAGGCAAGTTGAACGCTCCAGGCACTTCTCCTCTTGTCCCGAAGTAATAAAGCAGATCGCCGAGCTGATCGAATACCTGCACTCTGCTCCATGCGGCATCCACCACATAAAGTGTCCTTCGCTGTCGAACCCGATCCCCTTCGGCCGGAAGAAGCTTCCGAGATCCTCTCCGTCGCCGACATTGCCTACCGCATACTTGAAGTTCCCGTCCCGATCAAACACTTGCACGCGGAAATTCATCGCGTCCACCACCGCCAGGTCCTGTCCGTGCAGAACAATCTCCGTCGGAAAATTGAATTCCCCGGGCCGCTCCCGGTCTTGCCGATCATTTGCATCAACGCTTCCGTCCATGTCCAAAATGTAAATCTTGTTCCGCAGTGTGTCGGTGACATAAATCCGCTGCGCCGACGAATCCACCGCAATTCCTGTGGGCCGCTTGAAGTAACCTTCTCCGCCCTTCAGATTGCCGATGATGCGCTTAAACTTTCCTCCCGCCTCGAAAACAAAAATCCTCCCGGTTTCCGAGTCGGTCACATAAAAATTGTCTTGCGCATCCACCGCGACGCACTGCGGCGAGACTTCATCGAGTTCTGATCTTTGTCATTTCGCGCGATGAACTTGTATTTATGATTTCCAAAATCAAAGATATGGATCCCCATCGCCCCCGGGTCGGTTACAATCGCCCGCCCGCGCGAGTCGACCGCGATTCCATACGGCCGGATCGTCTGGTGCCGCTCCGGTGCACCCGCCATCACATCGAGGACCTTCTTGAAGAATCCCCGCTTCGGCGACACATCGCGGTCGGTCTCAAACGTGCGCACGAAGGCCAGCTTCCGCCCGCCCTCCAGCAGCAAATCGGGCACAGGCGCCGGCTCATTCTTGACGATTTTGATTTTCCCCGCATGCGCCGGCCCCACCACCCCAGCTGCCAGCACCATGCACAAACACGAACGGACCCAATTCCCCATAGCCCATCACTCTAAAACGCCTTGAACCATCGTGATATTCCCACGTAAAAATTGGAATAGCTGGCCTGCGGCAGCCCAGAGTTGCTCACATACTGGTTCAAATTAGTATACCCCGCCGTGAACACCATCTTGCGAAACTGGTACGTAGTGAACGCCAGAAACACCTTTGAGTTGCCGTTTGAGGCGGCCGCGCTGGCCAGGCCTGCCAGGCTGTCGTTGATCGTTTTGGTGAAACTGGTGCTCACCGACAGCCTGCGCATGGGGTTTGCAGAAAAGCTGAATGAATAGGATGACCCGGTATCCAGCAGCGACTGATTGCCCGTCAGAACCGGCGCAACCGTACCCGGCGCCGCCACCAGTCCGCTCGCCGTCAGCAGCACCGTACCCGAGGTGTGTGAGTAGGTGGCTCCCGCGTTATACATCTTGAATACCAGGTTGGTTCCGTAGGATTCGGCATGGGCGCTCGAACCTGCCACCTCGCTAAATCCGGTGTGGAAGCCGTTGAACGTGGTCAACCACCGCACACGCCGGCCCAGGCGGCGCTGCGCTCTCGCCAGGTAGGAATAATTGGAAGTCACCTCCGTGGCCAGTACCGTCTGTGTATCCTGCGAATAAGCAAAGTTCCGTCCAGCTCGAAATTGCTCCACCGCTTGTTGAAATTCGCTCCCGCTACCAGCCCCGCTCCCAGGTTCCCGGCGTCGGTCGCCTGATCGTTTACCCCGGCGTAGACCACCACCGTACCCCATAGCGGCTTCAGAAACCGGTAGTTCATGATCGCGCTGAAGTGGGTCGCTGAAACGCTTTCGCCATACACCTCTTGCTGGATGTGCCCCACATTAAAGCCGGCCGACAGGCTCTTCGTCAGCACTACATTGTCGGAGTTGTTGAGGGAAATCGAGTAGCCGCTGCTGCCCAGGTTGACCTGCGGATTAACCGCGCCCACTCCGATAAGTTGCTGTTCGATGGATCCCGCGAGACTGCTGTCGTAATTGGCCTGGAACGACGTGGTAAACCTGTTTGTCGGCGCAAAGGATGCGGTGCCGCTCACATTCTGGTTCGGACCCGGTGAAGACAGCCCCGTTCTCATTACCTGTGAAATCGGACCACGCGTAGTTCACTCCAAACGAGCCCCGCAGCGGCAGTTTGTGATTCGCATTGATGCCAACTGACTTTCCATTCGTGTCCCCGGTAATGGCATCCTCGCCGGTGATGATGGCCGGCAATTCTGTATTCGTCCAGGTATCGGTAAAGTGCCCTCCCATATACCAGCCATCGAGCTTGTAGTTGCTGAACAGGTTGAGATTTTTCGCGTCCGAATGATCCTCCTGACTGCTGCCAAAAATCGAGGATGCCGTAGCCGTCTGGAAGTACTGCACGCTCAAAGGAGGCACACCCGGAATGATTTCTGCCCATCCCACGCCGAAGGTGCGCGAGTTGCCGGTGGTGGTAAGCCCCGGCGTTGTGCCGAACCCGTAGTTCCCGCTGCTGTTGAAACTTTCGCCAAATGAAATGGAGCCGGGAAAGTGGCTCCCGCTGAACAGGCTCACTCCTGTGCTGACGCTGGTCGCATCGGTAATCGAGCCCTGCCCCGAATTTGCCTGCGACCGATTGTAGATGGGATCGACATAGTAGCTCAGGAACCTGGGATTGTAGTAATAGCCTTGCAGGTTAGCATCGCCGCTCACGTTGGTGCCATGATCGGAACCTATCGCCGTGCCGTAATCCCCGTTATAACCGAACCCCAAGTCTCCGGTCAGGGTCATGCTGGTGTTGGCGCCAATCTCGAGCTGGGCCCAGCCCTTCGTCGCCAGCATCACCCCGAATGCCAGCACTAAACCAAACACACGCGCGTTGTTTTTGCGGCTGTTCAAGCCTGTCCCGTCCCTTTAATTTTTTGCTTACCAACCTTGCCGTCCAATCGCCGCTACAAGTTTTGGTAGTGGTTTGATTGTCATCCTGAGCAAGCGTTCTTTGCGCCGCGAAGGACCTGGGCGGGCTGCGCGATGCGTCGCGCTCTTTGCGACGCAACAAACGCGCGGTTAGCCCGCTTCCTTTTCACTTACATCTCCTGAATCTGCGCGTTTTGGTGCAACCGCTTGTCCAACCCCACCCTCAACTGCTCGTATTTCTGCTTCTTAAGGTTGTCAATCAGCGTCGCTTTTGCCTGGGCGAACGCCGCCTTCCCCGGCGGTGTATGCGAATTCACCCGAATAATCGTGAATGCCGTGCCCAGTGCAATCAGCCCACTCACCTCGCCCGGCTTCATCTTCTGCGCAACTTTCACCACTTCCGCTGGCAGCTTCTCGCTCGCCACCACATGCCGGTCGCCCATATTCACCCGGAAGTCGTCTTCCGATACCTTCTCGGCCAGCAGGCCAAACTGCTCGTAGTTCTTGGTTGCCTTGGCCTGGGTCAGAATGCCCTCTGCGCGTTTGCGCGTCTCTTCCAGGGTCTGGGCGCTCGCCTTGTCGGGAGGAATAATCGAGATGGTTTGCAGCCCAAAAGTCTCGCCGTGCTCGAACGCCTTGGGATTCTTCGTGTAGTAGGCGCGCGCCTCGGCCAGCGTGACCGCAGCCTTGCTGTCCACTTCCTGCTTCAACATGGCCTCGATCAGGAGCGAGCGCTTGATGCCCTCTCGCAGCTTCGCCTCTGACCCGCCCAGATCCGTCTTCAGATATTCGTCGAATTCTGCCTGGCTGGTGAACTGGCCTTTGAAATTTTTCTCTTCGCGCGTCAGGCGTCCGGGCGCAAGCGTCAGCTTCCGCCGCTGCGCCTCCTGATATACCAACTCTTCGAAGATGATCATCTGCAGCGCGCCTTGCCGGATTTCTGCTTCCTTCGACTTGGGGAAGCCGCCATGCTGCTTGGCGTAGGGGAACAGCGCGAACATTTCGCGCAACAGGTCGCGGTCCGTCAGCACCGCGTCATTCACCTTCACCACCGCCTTGCCCGTCACCATCAGGCTGGCTTGATCGGCGCTGGACTTTACCGCTTTGGCAGCCGCCGGAAATGTCGCGCTCGCCGCTGCTCCCGTGTTCGGCGCTGCCGTGGTAGGAGTTGCCGTAGTCGGAGCATGTGAAGCCATCATCTGTTGTGCCCTGGCGCTGGCTACGGTCAGCAGCAGCACAGCTGCGATTTTGATCTGGGATTTCATCTGTTTTCTCCCCACCTTGCTTTTCCCCACTGCCTTGCTTTCCCCACCACCTGCTTTTCCCGCCCTGCTTTTTCCTGCCCACCCCACCACCCCACTCGGTTGAAAGGAGGGGGAGAGGATTTCCCCTCCCCCAGGTTCACTAGAACAGGTTCACAAAAGTTAGAACGTCGTCGGCAGTGTGCCGCCGTTGGCTTCGTTCGACTCGCCAAAGTGGCACTGGCGGCAGAACTGGGTCGTGGAAGCGGCCGTTCCCAACGGGATGTTGACCGTGTCCGGGTTGTACGGGCCATTGATGAAGAAGTACTTCGCATAAGTTCCAGTGGCGTTGCCGGCGATCGGGTTGCCAGCGCCCACCACGGAATACACGTTCATCGAGTGCTGGTCGTGGCAGGTGGTGCAAACCACGTATGGAATGTTAGAAGCGTTGACCGGGGTTCCGTAAGAGTGCGCACCCTTGAACAGGACCGGCGCTCCGTAGGAAGTTACAAACTTTTGATATTGGCCAGCGACCGTGACGCGTGGTGATCGAACCAGCGGTGGTGATCGTCCAGGTCAGTGCCATTGGTCGCGTTACCGTAGTAGCTGCCCAGAACCGCGCTCGAGCGTCGCGCTCTCGCCGATCGGATGGTCGTTGTTGTAATCTCCGCCATCCGTCGAGCTGCCGATGTTAGTCGTGCCGTCTGCGCCCAGCAAGGTCGGGATCTTCGCCGTGCCGTAAGAACTCGGCAAGGCTCCGATCTGCTCTTCAAAGGCCCAGTTCTGCATCATGGCGCCCTTGGCAACTGCGCCGTCGTGGCAAGCCAGGCACATTACTGCGCCGCGCATATCGGCGTATTGCTGCGCCGTCATGAGCGTGGGTTGCCGGTAGCCGCAGTGGCCAGCAGATACTTTTTGGCGCTTCCGGTATTGGAAATGTCGCTGAAGTCAAACGTCTGGCCCCAGAGAGGTCCCATATCCTGCCCGAACAGTGCATTTTGTCCGGTGTATGCGTCGGTGCGGTGCACCTTGGGTGCCGCCGCCGTTGCCCCATGCGCCGCTGTGCGGAGCATGGCAGCCGGCGCAACCGCGGCCGTAGTTTTGGTGAGCGCCCAGGACGTCGACCAATGGGGCTGACGCGCCGGGTGCTCCGGTCGACAGGGAATTTGCGCCCTGCTTTACTTGGGCGATGCCCATGGCCGAGACCATAACCACCATAAGCAGGACTAAAAATAGCTTTTTCATTTGTGAAGCCTCCTAGAAGATGAACAACTCGGTCATTACTTATGCACGATGCTCGCCCCTATTCTGGGAACCCCCAGCTTTTCGTACCATTTACGTAAGTGGCTGAATGGAAACAGTTTGTTAGAGGAATCTAAGGTGTTGCAAAATTCAACCTTGGTCGGGCAATGCCCTCAATGAGCCTTCCGACTCACTTCACTGGTTGAAATGACCCACGTAATCTGGGAGTGTGTCGAAAGTCGATTACCGGCGGCAACTTAGGTTGCATGAGGAGGGAGAAGACCACTTCGAGGACTATTGTAAGAAGGTATTAAGAACACCGTTTCAAAGACCTGGCGAATATCGAACTCGCCAGGTTTTTGAAAAGTATCACTCCTAGGAGGGAGGCTTCCACAAGTAAATCCTATTTCGAATCAGCCGGCTTAGTCGCGTCGCTTTTTTCGCTCGGCTTTGGTTGCGTCGGAAAGGGCGGCGGAATCACCTTCTCCGGCTCCGGCTTGCTTGCCGCCTTACTATCTGGAGACTTGGCCGCCGCCTTCAGCGCCTCGCGCTTCGCGAATTCCTTTTCCGCCTCATCCTGCGTCACATAGCGGAACATTTGCACCCGCCCGGGATAAACCTCGGAGGTGAAAACCCGGTTCAGCTTGTTGTCGATGTAGATGTCCTGCAAACCGGAGAACGTGCCCGGCAGGACGCCCTGTTGATTTCCCATCCACATCAGCAGGTCGCCCTCCTGGGTAAACAGGTGAACCCGGTTCTGCATCGTGTCGGTCACCCAGATGTGGCCATCGCGATCCACCGCAACTCCCTTCGGCATGGCGAAATAGCCCGGCCCGTCGCCATGCTTTCCGAAGGCGCGAATGAATTTGCCATCGGCATCGAAGATCTCGATCCGGTAGTTGAGCATGTCGGCCACATAAACGTTTCCGTCTTCATCGACAGCCACGCCGGTCGGCTTGGAAAAGTCTCCCAATGCGCTCGACTGGTGTTTCGTATTCGGCGTTCCGATGGCGCGTATGGGCTCGAGGGTGTCAGCGTCGTACACCAGCACCTGGTCCAGTCCAATATCGGCGACATAGAGAAACCTGTTCTCATTATCAATCGCCATTCCGGCGGGTGCGATGAGACCTTGCGTGATGGCGGCCTCGCCCTTGTGCTCCTTGTTGAAAACGAGAACCCGGTGGGCTTGAGAGTCGGAGACAAAAAGCCGGTCTGCGTCGTCAATGGCTAATCCATTGATCAGCACAAAGCTGGCATCTTTGCCGTTCTTGATCATCTGCGTATCTTTTGTTTCCGGGTCGATAATGAAGATAGCGCCCACCTTGCCATCGGCGACGTAGAGCTTGCCCTTGGAATCGACCGCGAGCCCATGCGGTTCGCCCATGAAGAAATGGTTCCTGAGGGGATCGTTGCCGCGCTCCTGCGTGGTGCCTGCCAGCCGGTCCATCCAGCTGCTCTTGGGTTTTGTGGTCTGAGCGTTAAAATCAGGCAGCTTTTCGCCCGCGAAATAGTCCAGATACCTTACCCGCGCGATCATCGGCGGCTGCGGCCACACCACTTTCGACTTATCGATCACATCCATGATCGAAACCCGCTTCTGCGGCGTCTGGTCAGCTTTTTTCTTTTTCTGATCCCCGAACGCAGTAGAGGCAGCCAGCAGCATGACCAATACCGCCAGGACCAGCCATCCGTTTCGTGCTGCAACCGATTTGTGTAGTTGTCCCATCATCTTTATATCCTCACCCACTTCTCTTCGATCCTCACCGATCGATGCTCACCGAATTTTCGTCAACTTCCATTCCCCAGTCCCCTACTTCGGGAGACTTTTATGGCAGCCCGCGCAGAACATCGAGTCGTCCTTCTGGTCTTTCGCCAGCAAGCCGGGCTGTGCCGAAGCATGCGGCTGATGACAGGTCAGACAATTGATCGCGACCCTAACCTTGGTGATGTCAGTCGCTTCCATAACATTCGACACGGGATGACGGTCCACCGGATGGCCCAGGTTGTACTTCAAGGGCAGAATTGGAACTTTCGTAAAGTAATTCTCCGGCAGCTTCACCGCGCCACCGAAAATCGTCACCAGGTGCTCGCTCTCGAGCTTTTGCGGTTTAGCGTCTGGCCCGTGGCATTCCAAACACAATTTATTAGTGTCGCCAACCCGCAACAGATGCTCGTTATCGCCGCCGTGTCCCAGGTGGCAAACGTAACAGCCCTGCACAAACGCGGGCTGGTGATGAACTTGCTTTTTCTCCAGATCCGCGATCTCGCTATGGCAGCCCAGGCAAATGTTCACCGGATCCGTCTTCGGCAAATTCGGGTAAGCGCTGGCGTGCGGGTTGTGGCAGTCCGTGCAATCGCCCGCGGCTCCCGGATGCTGCACCTTCGCTTTCTCGATCAGCTCGGCCTTGTCGGAGTGGCAGGTAACGCAAAGGTCTTTGACATTCGCCTGAGTCAGAACCACTTTGCCATCTTTCGCCGGGGCATGGCAGGTATCGCAACTCCTGTCCGCAAACGGCGGATGGGTAAACTTGGCCATCAGCTTCGGCGCTGAGGACTCGTGCGGGTCATGGCACTGCAGGCAGTTCGCCGTACCAAATGGCTGGTTTTGATGCGCCTTCTGCAAGGCGGCATCTTTCGGATCGTGGCAGTCCACGCACAGCGCCGGAGCCGCTTTCGTCAAGTGAAAGTGGTTTTCGGTCGTCGGTTCCGCTCCCGTCTTGTGCGTGATGTGGCAGGTATCGCAGCCCATGTCCAAGGCGGCGTGACGGCTGCCTTTCTCGGGAACGTTCTCGCCGGTGTTGTGGCAGGTCAGGCACAGATTCTGTTTCTTGTCGCCTGACTCGGGCTTTAGCAACTGATTCTTGTTGTCGGAGGTGTGCGGGTCGTGGCACTTCACGCAATCCCGCACCGCGGGCGGATGCACCGTACCCTTTATGTCATTGGAATTCTTGTCCGCGTGGCAGGTCAAACACAGCCCGTGGGACGTGGTCGTGATCAGCTTGACGTGGGTTACATTGCGGACGGTGCGCACTTCGTGACAACTCGTGCAGCCCATCGCAATCGCGGAGTGGACTGACTTGCCTTTTGTCTTGTCCTCGTGGCAGGCAAGACAAGTGGATGCGTCGGCCTTCGGGTCCAGTGGAACAGGATGCTCCTTAGCCGAAACCCGGCCGGCAAACACAAACAACACCATGAAACAGATAAGCGCGTTTAGTTTGTGCCTATTGCCGAGCCTGATCCCGAACTTCATCCCGAACTGCGATGTGAATGATCCCAATGCCACACCCACCACTGCCTCCTCGGACGCTGGTTACATAGCGCTTGTGCAAGCATCTCGCCTAATTTCTCTGTGCTGGCGGATTTGTGAGCCTCCTTTGTAACAGATTGCAACAAAATCAGTTGGCAATTGAGTTCGATGACTTTTGAAAATCGCGGATGTCGCCGGACCGGCCAGCTTGGGGGCTTATGCCACAGTGGCATGGTTAAAATCCGCAAGGGTACACGCTCTTCTAGTCGCGTCTCTCGATCAGTCCGAAAATTGAATCTACGGAACCATTTCAACCTTCAATGGTTCTGCTCGGTCGCCGCCGTTTTCCTCTGTGATTTCAGTCACATGCGCGTGTGATGTCGTCACATGGAAAGTGCGCAGAAAATTGAGTTGCCTAAGAACCAGTTGCCGCAGCGGCCCGTTCCCTCGCCCTCACCCTGCGTCAAATTCCCGTACAACTCCAATCCATTGTGTGATTTGGCTCAAATCTCCTGTCTCGATCTTTGGCGCCGATCCGGCCTATTCTCTGGAATTTCAGCAACTTCGCCGACTTTCTCCGCGATGGCGCAGAACGTGCTTTGCCTATGCGGGGAAGGGGAAACATATGGGGGCTAACGTCCACTCCGTAGCTCGAAAAATCTGGCAAACCCTCGGCGCCATTAAAACCGGCGTCATTCTGCTCATTCTCGTCGTTGTCCTCTCGGCGGCGGGGACTGTGATTCTACAGCGGCCCGCGACCGAGGCCGAGGAGATGCAGCGGGCTTATTCACCGCAAATGCTGCGCCTGCTCGACGCATGTGAGGCTGACCGACGTCTTTCATGCCTGGTGGTTCGTATTGCTGCTGAGTCTGGTGAGCTTCAGCATTATTTCCGCCTCCGATTCAGCGCTTCCCCAATGCCTGGAGATTTTACTCGCGTCCTTATAAGAGTCCCTGACGAAACCTTCCGCAAGGCACTGCCCGGCCATGTGCTGATTCCGGTTAGAGATGAAGAAACCGCATTGAGCGTCGCCGAGCGCGTATTGCAAAAGAAGGTTTCAGACCGGAACGGATCGTACGCCACAACAGCTTCTCTATATTCGGCGAGCGTAACCGCTTTTCTGAAATGGCGGTTTATATCGTGCACGCCAGTTTGCTCCTTATTTTCCTTGGCGGCATTGTCGACGCACTATTCGGCTGGCGGGGATTTGTCATGCTGACCCGCGGACAACAATTGAGTGCAGATCGACCAGCAGAGCGGCACAAAACGCAATCTGCCGTTTGCCGTCCGCTGCGATGGAGCTGGTCAAGAAAATTATGCCGACGGATCTCCGAAACGCTGGTGGTCCGATCTGGCGGTGGTGAAGGACGGGCAAACAATCCTGAAAAAGCAGATCGTGGTCAACGATCCCTTGGTTTATCAGCGGCGTACGTTTTTATCAGGCAAGCTACGGCAGTACCGGCAAGCTCGACACAATTGGTACTCACCGCCACGGCGCGCGAAGGCCAAGACCCATGGACTTTCAACATTAGCGTGAATGAGACTGTTCCCCTGGACGCCGATACTACGGTTCGCCTCGCTGAATTTATTCCCGACTACGTGGCAACAGGATGGTCATGTGTACGCACGCTCGAACGAGCTGGAAAATCCAGCAGCGCACTTCGTCGTGGAATCCAGGAAATCAGGTCAATCGCTAAATGTCTGGGTCGGTTCGGGCTTGGAAGAAGACGCTGCCTCGCCCTATACCTTCCGCGGCAAGGATGTGCAGATGGCTTACTTCACCGGCCTATCGGTTTCGCATGAGCCGGGGCAATGGTCGGTTTGGGCGGGCGTGGTCGTCATGGGCCTGGGCCTCGCTTTGGTCTTCTATTTGTTCACAAGCGGGTGTGGGCGGTGCCGGTGCGCGACGCCAAAGGCCGACTGATGCTTTGGGTCGGCGGCATCGCCGAACAAAAACAAAGATGTGTTCGAACAGCAATTTCGCGATCTAGTGGAAGAAATCGAATCCGAACTCAAGAATTCATCAAAGGCAGGCGCGCAGGCGCCGGCGACGCACTCACCGGAAAATATACTGTCCGGCAATGGAGGATGGGTCTATGGCACGAGTCGCAAAAGCCGAACAGCAACCGGTCGCTACGGGAACAACGCTGGTCGTAATGGTGGGACTGGCGGTCGCCTTCCTGCTGTTCATGGCATTTCTGAATGTAGTTAAGAGCGGCAACCTGCTCAATGACTCCAATCTGCTCTATGCCGCGCTTATTTTTTACTCGCGGCGCGGCAACGCTCTATCTCGCATTCGGCATCACGGGCCTTCCCTCCTACATTCGTTTTGCCTCCCTCGCCACCTGGGCGGGATTGCTGGCTAATACCGGCGCAGTGGCGCGGCGTTGGTATGAAGCTGGGCACCCGCCGTTCGCAACCATCTATGAAATGCTGCTGATGTTTGTATGGACTCTTGCGGTACTCACGTTGGTCGCAGAGAAAAAATATGGAGTGAAGATCATCGGCACGGTGACCATGCCCGTCGCGATCGTCGGCGTGGTGCTGATGCAGTTGCTGCGGACTGAAGTTCATCCCCTTGTTCCGGCGTTGCAGTCCACTTGGCTGCACGTGCATGTTACGCTGGCCATGCTGGCCTACGCAGCCTGCGCCTTGAGTTTCGCCCTGGCCATGATGTTTCTGATCAAGGACAAGATGAAAACCGAAACCTTTCTGGCTGCGACCAGTTTGTTTACTGTGGCCACGTATGCGGGCATCCTCACTCGCTTTGAAAAATGGGGAGGACTTAGCGTTGTTGCCTGGAATCCGGAAGAGAAGTCAGAAGTATTCTTATCGCGAAGGCGTGAGGCTTTTCGTTGTGATTCCTGATCTTGGCTGGTTGATGGTTCTGGTGTTGGCGGTGGTGGCTGCTCCGCTGTTTCTTTATCTGATCTGGCGCAAGACCCATGACCAGGGACTGCTCACCATCGCCAATCGAGCCGTATTCCTGAGCATCCTGCTGCAGATCGTAGCCCTGGCATTCTTCGTGCTGCGAGCACATAACGGCAGCTACGCTTCTCTCGATGCGGAAGGCCTGTTCCCCACAAATCTGTCGGCCAGCCCATTCATTCTCTCGGGCCTGGTAGGCACAATCTTTGTCTCACTGTTGTACTTGTTACTGCTGTGGAGGCGCGACGATCTCGAGCGCATGTTGCCCAATGCAGAGCAGCTCGACCGCATTACTTACAAAACCATCGCGATCGCATTTCCCTTACTCACCCTGATGATCGCGGCGGGCGCCTACTGGGCCAATCGCACCTGGGGATCCTATTGGAGCTGGGATCCAAAAGAAACCTGGGCGGCGATTACGTGGCTGGTCTATGCCGGTTACCTGCACATGCGCATTACGCGAGGTTGGCGGGGCCGTCGCGCCGCCTACTTCGCCATCGCCGGCTTTGCCGTAGTGATGTTCACCTTCTTCGGCGTCACCTATCTGTTGCCTGGATTGCACGCGTATGCCTAGCCGCTCTCATTTCGCGGCGCTGGCCATAGCGAGACATCCACTGACGGTGTACCGCATCGCAGGCCGAGGAAGCAAGGACAAAATGTCCGCCGATTCGTTGCCGCAGGAAGAAATCCGCATGAGTTCGGTGCGCGTGAATTGGCAGATCAAAGCAATCCTGCCCATCGGGTTCGTCCTGGTGGCAGGACTGCTGCTGTTCACTCTCGCCACAGTATCTCTGCGCGACCCGGAGCGCCACGCGGTCCTCATCGTCGCGGGAGCGGGAGCGGTCGCCATCTGCGCCGTGGCCATGCTCGCATTGGCCTACCTGATTCAGCGGCCCATGGTCGAATTGCAGGAGAAGATGGAGCAAGTCAGCGAAGGTAACCTGGACGTCTCGGTCAGCTTCGCCAATCGCAACGACGAGATCGGAGACCTCGGGCGCAACTTCAATTACATGATGCAGCAGTTGCGCGAAAGCCGTGAAGAGATTGAGGTTCTGCATCGCACGCAAATATCCCGCGCCGAACATCTGGCAACGCTCGGCGAACTGGCGGCCGGACTAGCCCACGAAATTCGCAATCCGCTGGCGGGAATCGCAGGAGTAATCGAAATCGTTGGCCGCGATCTGCCTCCCACCAGTCCAGCCCGAGCGGTGGTGAAAGATGTTCGCCAGGAAATCTCGCGCATCAGCCGCACGCTTAGCGACCTGCTGGAAACTGCGCGTCCACATCCGCCGCAGATTCGCAAGAGCAACCTCAACACCACGGTCGAACATGCCGTGATGCTGGCTCGCCAGCAAGTGCTCTCAAAACCCATCAAGATCGAACTGCACAAGGCACCCAACTTGCCCGAAGTGGAGCACGATAGCGATCAGATTCATCAGGTGCTTCTGAATCTGCTCTTGAATGCGGAACAGGCTGTGGAGGGAGCGGGCATTGTTACCGTCCAAGTAGGTTTGCAGGAAAATTGCGCCAGCGTGCTGATCAGCGACACCGGTCGCGGCATCCCTCCGCAAGTCCTATCCAACATCTTCCGGCCTTTTTACACCACCAAAGGCAACGGCACGGGCCTCGGACTTTCGCTTGCCCGGCGCATCGTCGAAGAGCATCACGGCCGCATCGAAGTCAGGAGCGTTGTTGGAAAAGGCAGCCAGTTCACAGTGCTTCTTCCCTTCCACATGCCAACCTCCCAAACCACGCTCCGACCACCGCTTCCTGGCCCAAAGCAATCCCTCCTCAATTCGTAGTAAATTAAAGCTCGATGCCTGTCGAGAAGATCATGGTCGTGGACGACGAGCGCCTGGTTCGCTGGTCGCTGCGCCAGAAGTGCGAAGAATGGGGATATCAAGTAATCGAGGCCGATTCCGGCGGGCCCGCGCTGAAACTCGCCCAGCGTGAATCGCCCGACCTGGTCCTGCTCGACGTCCGAATGCCCGACCTCAGCGGCATCGAGGTTCTCGATCAGCTTAAGAAAAACGGCGACGCGCGCGCCGTAATCATGATCACCGCGGACCCTCAGCTCGACGACGTCAAAGCCGCGCTCAAGCTCGGCGCTTACGACTTTGTCGGCAAGCCGGTCGATTTCGACGAGCTTCACGTCACCATCAAGAACGCGCTCGAAGCCACCAAACTGCGCACCGAAGTCCAATCGCTGCGCACCGAAGTCCGTCAGGGAGTCGGTTACGACAGCGTGGTCAGCGTCTCCTCGAAGATGACCGAGCTGATGAACTTCGTCCGCAAGGTCGCGGCCAGCGAAGCAACGACGGTTCTGATTCAAGGCGAAAGCGGCACTGGCAAAGATCTTTTCGCCAAAGCCATTCACTATGAAAGTTCGCGCCAGGAAAAACCTTTCGTCGCGATTAATTGTTCAGCCATCCCCGAAACATTGATGGAAGCCGAACTCTTCGGCCACGAAAAAGGCGCATTCACCGACGCCAAGCAGATGAAGAAGGGACTGTTCGAAGCCGCCGACGGAGGCACGCTGTTTCTCGACGAAATCGGCGAACTCTCTCCTCTGCTGCAAGCGAAACTGCTGCGCGTGCTCGAAGATCAGGTAATCCGCCGCGTGGGCGGTATCCGCGACATGCAGGTGGATGTGCGCGTGATCGCAGCCTCCAACCGCGATCTGGAAAAAGCCGTGCGTGAAGGCCAGTTCCGCCAGGATCTTTATTATCGTCTGGCGATCATCGCCATCTTCATTCCGCCGCTGCGCGACCGCAAAGAAGACATCATGCCGCTGGTCGACTTCTTCATCGGCCGCTACAACCGCCGCTTCAAAAAATCAATTCGCGGCATCACCGAAGAAACTCGCCGCCTGATTATGACGCACAACTGGCCGGGCAACGTCCGCGAGCTGAAGAACACCATCGAGCGCGGCATGATCTTAGAAGACGAACCGCTGCTGCGCCCGAACTATCTTCCCTTCTCCGTAGGCGAATCGGGAGGCCGCACGGTCTTCGAACGCACATCGCCTGCCGATGGCGGTCAGCCCTTACCCAACGGCCGCATGTTGCCGCGCCTCTACATCCCCGAAGGCGGGACATCGTTGGAAGAGGTGGAGCACGCCATGGTTGAACTAGCCATGCGCCAGGCCAACAGCAACCAAACCCACGCCGCCAAACTGCTCGACATAAGCCGCGACGCCCTGCGCTACAAGCTAAAGAAATTCGGCCTAATCCGTGGCGACGACGAAGGCGCGCAGAGTAGCACGGCTGAAGAGCAGTAGCCACCGAAAATAAAGTTTGTGCCTTTCCTTTAGTAAGGGTCAGATGGCTCGCTCACGGTCTGAAAGTACCTGGTGCCCCCCTCCCCCCCATTTTGCTAAATCTTTGGAATCATCGTCCTAGGGGGAAATTCCCCGCAAAATCCGTCGGACAAAGGACTTACAGGTCAAGATCTAGAAAACAAAGGACTTAGAGGCGCGACGAGATGGCTTCTGCCGACCGTCACGGCCTCGACCATCTTCGCGCAAGTGATGGGCTGTGGACAAGGACGGATGTCACAGGGTGGGCCTGTGGAAATTCTTGGGTGTTGTTATTCCATGGCCGCCGACGCTGGGTGGCCAATCCTTTCGCGTTCTCTGCGAAAGAGTGCGACTGCGCCGGCTTAAGCAAAACAAGATCCCTCGGCAGCAAACCCATCCGTTGCAAAAAGCGCAAAGGATGGGCCACGTCCACATCTGAGGGGTGAGTTTTTGGTATGACAAAAAGCCTAGAAGAGGGTTGTCCCGAAGGGGTCTGCCCGAGGGTATAGCGATAACCGTGTCCACGATCACAGTCTTTCCCGCGAGCGCCGTGGCACAATCAGATAAATGCAGAGCGAGGACTTGGTATGTCCAGCAGGCCCAGTCCGGGCAATGCTTCAGTTCTCGAGGAAACGGGAGTCGAGTCACTCGATGCCACCCGCCACGGCGATGCGATCCGGGAACTTGAGGCTTTCTTACGATCGAGAATCGTCGGGCAGGACGCGGCCGTAGATGCGGTGCTGGAGCTGTACCAGGTATTTCTGGTGGGCATGTCTCCACCGGACCGGCCGGTGGGGAACCTGCTATTTCTGGGGCCAACCGGTTCCGGCAAAACGTATGTGATCGAGGTGCTTGCCGAGGCGCTGTTCGGCAATCCCCACGCCTTCATTAAAGTGGACTGCGCCGAATTTCAGGAGCATCACGAAATTGCCAAGCTGATCGGCTCACCGCCCGGCTACATCGGCCACATGCACACGCCGGCGATACTCACTCAAGAGGCATTGACTCGCTGGCATACGGAGAAAGTCAAACTCACACTTCTGCTGTTCGATGAAGTCGAAAAGGCCGCGGAGTCGCTGTGGCAACTTATGCTCGGGATCCTCGACAAGGCCTCGCTTACACTCGGCGACAACACGCACGTGGACCTTTCGCAGTGCATCATTTTCATGACCTCGAATGTGGGGGCTCCGGAAATGAGCCGGCTGGCCGAGGGCGGACTTGGATTCGCGGTCCAGGCGCCCATCGCAGACCTGAACCTGGATGACAGGATCATGCATACTGCGACGGAGGCGGCTCGGCGAAAGTTTTCGCCCGAGTTCATGAACCGGCTGGATAAGGTGGTTGTGTTCAAGACGCTTCGGCCGGACCAGCTTGAGCACATTCTCGATCTGGAGCTTGAAAAGGTGCAGCGGCGCATCGCCAGCGCGGTGGGAGAAAACCATTTTACATTCCGCTGTAACTCCGAAATTAAGCGAAGGCTGCTGCGGGAGGGCACCGACCCCAAGTACGGCGCCCGGCATTTGAAGCGAGTAATCGAGAAGCAAATTGTTTACGGATTGGCCAACCTGGTAGCCACGGGCCAGGTCAAAGGCGGTGACTGCGTTTCCATCGGCATGAACCCCGATGGCGGTCTCACTTTCGCCAAAGCGGCAGCGAAGGCCTCCGAGGAATCAGCAGCGGAAGGGAGCGTGGCATGAAAAACATTCTCGTGGTGGATAACAATGAAATCCTCTGCCGCTTCGCGTGTGACATCTTACGTACGGAAGGCTTCGCCGCCGTTCCTGCCTCGAATGCAGCCGACGCACTGCGGGCCTTTGAAGGGCAGGACTTCGACGTTCTGGTAACGGCCTTCCAAATGCCGGGGATGAGCGGCATCGATCTGGCGCGCGCCGTCCGTAACCGCAACCCGGGTTTTCCAGTGATCGTTATGACTGCGTTCGAGCCTGTCGAGTGCGAACATGTAACGCTCTGGCTCCCGAAGCAGTATCTGTTTCCGAATCTGGTGGAAAAAATTCGCTACTGCCTCGCTGGGGGCAAACCGCAAAGCGAGTTGATACATGGGTAGAACGTCGTAAGCCGGGCCAGCGTTAATTCCGCAAAAGGGAAGGGCGCGAACATGACGGCCTGCAGCGCAGGTGGCCCATCCTTTGCGCGTTTTGCAAAGGATGGGATTTCGAACCGCGCGGGTGTCGTCCCTCTGGGACTTGGTTCCGCCTGTTTTGGCCTACCCCGGACTTACCCTTCGGCTTCGCTCAGGGCAGGCTGGGGCTATCATTATGCCGCCCCTCGCGGGGCTGGGGTCGGGTGGCTCGAAACGAACATGCAAGGGCTGAAAGCTGAGGGCTGAAAGGTAGCAGCTAAGAGCTAGCAGCTAGAAGCTGCCTAGATCCCCACTTCTCGCAAAAGACGCGAGAAATGGGGCACCCACGTTCAAGAGAGTGTCGGCGAAGCGAAGGCGGGTGGCCCGGCCTACGTGTTTTCCCTTCCCGTTCCGGAACAGTGGGTGCCCCGTCCCTTCGGCTACGCTCAGGGCAGGCCCTTGCGTCTTTTGCAAGGGCGGGTACGATGCTGCCTGTACCATGGTTTTGTTATGCCCAGCGGCCTGCATCGGACCTACGGCGCTCATCACCTGCACTTTATCACTTGCTCGTGCTACCGGCGATTGCCTTTTCTACGCACGGAGCGCAGCCGCGATATCTTCCTTACGATTCTGGAACGGACTCGCCAGCGTTATCGGTTCGTCGTCGTGGGATATGTGGTCATGCCGGAGCACATTCATCTGCTTTTGACGGAACCAGAAGTTGGATCTCCCTCGACTGTGATGCAAGTGTTGAAGCAGCGCACGGCCCATGCTTTGTTGCCCAAATGCAAACGGAGGAACCCGCGCCAACGCAATCTGTTTGGAGACGAGCCAAGGCGCAGAGCGTTCTGGCAGGCGCGCTCCTACGACTTCAACGTGTGGACGACGAAGAAGCGCGTGGAGAAGCTCCGGTATATGCATCGCAATCCGGTGAAGCGGGGCTTGGTGGCCGCGCCTGAGGACTGGGGTTGGAGCAGCTATCGTTCCTATCTTCTGGACGAAGCCGGGCCGGTGCGGGTGAATGAGGGCTGGACGAAGATTTCGTTCCGCGATCGGGTGGCGTAGCTTCGCAACTGCAGGCGTTCGTGATACCCGCCCCTTCGCACAGAACGCGAAGGAACGGGGCACCCACGGCGCTGGGGATAGCTGCGAAATCAAAAGCCTGGGCCACCCGCCCAGATACCCGAGATCCCCACTTCTCGCAAAAGACGCGAGAAATGGGGCACCCAGCTCAGGTGCGCGTCACCGATCACCGGCTAAAGCCAGGAGCTAGCAGCTAGAACCTGCTTTACGAAATGGTGCCGGCAAGCGCCTGTTCTGGCGTTTGCAGGTGGAATAGGCGCTGCACTGCAGCGGTCATCTGTTCCTGGTCCACCTTCTCTGGAAGTTCCTTGAGTTCACGGGCCAGGGACCCAGCGATTCTCTGGGTCATGCGGGACATCACCGCGTCCATCATTTCGTCCTGGTCCTTGGAGAACGGTCCGTTCTGCAGTCGAAAGGACTCCAGCTCTTGCCGGCAAAGTTCATCGAGCCGCTGGCGCAGCGCTACGATCGTGGGAACTACGCGCTCGGCCAATAGCTTGCGGCGGAAGCCTTGGGCTTCAGCCTGCAGAATCTTTTCTGCCTGGGCGGCGGCGGCTTCACGCTCGCTCGCATTGTGGTCGACTACGTTTTCGAGATCGTCGAGGTCGTATAGGTAAACACCCTTGACCTCGCGCACCGCGGAGTCGACGTCGCGCGGCAAGGCGATGTCGACGATCACCAGCGGGCGATTCTCGCGCCCGCGAATCAGGTTCTCGGCTTCCTCGCGGCTCAGAATCGTGTGCGGACACGACGTGGAACTAATAATAATGTCGGCCTCGGCCATGTGCTGCCAGCGCTCTTCAAATGCGATCGGAGTTCCGCCGAGTTTTTGGGCGAGTTCAGCGGCGTGCTCGAGGGTACGGTTGATCACTTTGACGGAACTGGCGCCGTGGTTGAGCAGGCCGCGGGCGGAAAGCTCGCCCATCTTGCCCGCGCCTAGCAGAAGTACCTTTTTCTTATCCAACGGGCCGAAGATCTGCCGCGTGAGTTCTACGGCGGCGTAAGGAATGGAGACCGCAGCATTGCCAATTGCCGTCTCGCTGCGCACGCGCTTGGAAACTCCGAGCGCTTTCTGCATTACGGCGTCGAGGAAGCGGCCAGTCGCGCCGACCTTTTGCGCCTGCTGCCAAGCCTGTTTCACCTGGTTGACGACCTGAGGCTCGCCGAGCACCATGGAATCGAGGCTGGAAGCGACGCGAAAAATGTGGAGGAGGGCAGCTTCATCGAGCAAGCGGTAGAAGTGCTTCCACTCGCACAGCATAAGTCCATATTCGGAGCCGAGCAGCCGCATCACGGAGTTGGCGGCTAAAGTGACATCTTTTGCCCACAAGAGGAACTCGGTGCGGTTGCAAGTGGCCAGCACTATGACCTCTTCAATGCCCTCTGCCCGCGACAACTGCACCAGGGTTTCGTAGCGGCGTTCTTCGCTGATCCAGAACCGCTCCCGCACGGCCACCGGGGCTGTACGGTAATTCAGGCCCACCACCATGAGAGTAGGTTCCACGCTTAAACTCCTCCCCGCTACAGTCCTGAAAGGCACCCGGTGGGCCAAACCTGGGTATTTGGCTGGCGGTGATTATCCTTTGTTGTCAGGTAGTTAAGACTGTTGATTATTGAAACAGTGGGACTTAGGGGTGGTGGCTGCGGAGTCTCACCCTTGATTGGCGCGAATTGACCCGCCCGTATTGGGAGTCAGCCGAGGTGGAATCCAGCGACGAGCAGGACTCCGAAGATGACGGCGTGAGCCAGTTCGGTCCAGCCGAACCGGCGGACGGCCAGGGGTTTCTGGGGCTCGAAAAACCAGGCTATGCCGCGGAGCAAAAGCGGGAGGAATGCCAGGGCAGCCAGTCCGGGCAGAAA
The DNA here is from genome assembly GCA_963702775.1 of uncultured Acidobacteriaceae bacterium. Taxonomy (GTDB): domain Bacteria; phylum Acidobacteriota; class Terriglobia; order Terriglobales; family Acidobacteriaceae; genus Sulfotelmatobacter. The sequence continues at coordinate 1,496,593 of CAVPDX010000002.1, read as the reverse complement.
ACGAAAACGCCAGGCAAGGATGAGAACGATTGCCATGATGGCTTGTCCTGCCAGGAAGCTGCGGCCGCTGGCGAATTTTTGCGACCAACCGCTGACTCTTGCGGAGTGGATGCGAAGCTGCACAAAATGAATCTGGTTGCCGGCAAATAGGAAGTTCGCCATCCACAAAGCCCACGCGTCGCGGTCCAGTTGCCCGGTTACGACGTAGTAGGCGGCGGGCGCTGTGATCGTGAGTCCCAGCGTGCCCACAATCTGAGACAGCATCCGGGTGCGCCGGCTCAACTTTCGAAGAATAGCCTGGGCAATGAATGCAGAGACCGCGATTAGTCCCAACAAGAGCAGTTCGCGATTGCGCCCATCCTGGAAGAGGACCGTCAGTGAAGAAGCTGCGATGGTGGCGAATATGAGAATGGCGATGTGGACGCTGCGACGCTCTTGCTGGCTTTGCGCGCGGAGCAGGCCCGTGCCCAGCAAACTTTCCACGGGTGTTCTCAGCCAGAAAAGAGCGAGTGCTGAAATGGCAAGTGCCAGGAGCGGGAGCCCATTGCCGCCAGCTAGCAATCCGATTGCGCCAGCGGTCGCCAGGGGGACGAACAGAAGTCCCCAGGCTCCGTGCTCACGTGGGGCAATCAGTGAGCCCAGTCGGGGGTTGGGGAGGGCTGCGAGTTGGGTCGCCTGATAGGCCATGTGAGCGCTCTAGTGCCCGATTTCCACGAGCGCAGGCGGGTTTCCGGCTTCGGAGTTCTTGGCTCCCGTTGGCTTTGCGGCGGCGCTCTTGGTAGCGTCGTTCTTTGTGGCGTCGTTCTTGGTCCCAGGTTCGTAGACGCAGAAGGGCTCTTCATCGAGAAAGTCGCCGGTGGCGGCGTAGGCTCGGGCGCGACAACCCATGCACACGTTGCGGAACTCGCAGCAGCCGCACTTGCCTTTCAAATTGTTGACGTCGCGCAGTTGATTGAATACGACCGAGTTCTCCCAAATCTCGGCGAAGGGCAGCTTTTTCAGATCGCCGGCGAGGGCGGGCAAATATCCGCAGGGATAGACTTCGCCTTGATTGGAGATGAAGCAGACAGCGGTTCCGGCCAGGCATCCCTTGGTCATGGCGTTCATGTCGGAAGGATGAGTTCCAGGATGTCCCACGGCCTTGCCGATCCCCTGAGGTTTCAGCTCGATGCCGGTTGAACCGGGCATCGTCATATCGGTGGGGCCGATCGCGGGGGAATCGGGTGTCACGGGCTGCGCAGCCAGCGCTGCCGCAACCTTGGAACGATGTTCGGCCGCGCGCCGCTGGCGAACCACGCGGAAATAATGGGGCGCGCAAGTTGCTTTCAGTTCGATACCACCTTCCAGAGACTGATCGTAAAACCAGTTCAGCATGCGCTCGTATTCTTCCGGAGGAACCATCTGCTCGGCAGCAATATCGACTCCGCAGCCGACTGGGACGAGCAGGAAAGTGTGCAGAGCATCGGCTCCGATCGACTTCGCCAGTTCGAGCACATGGGGAAGTTGATGGGCATTGTGGCGGGCGATCGTGGTGTTGATCTGCACCGACATGCCGAGAGCTTTGAGATTGCGGAAACCGGTGATGGCGGCATCGAATGCGCCGGGAATGCCGCGGAAGGTATCGTGTGTGGCCGCATCGGCGCCGTCGAGGCTGATGGCGACGCGTTTCACACCGCTGTCGACGATCTTTTGTGCGACTTGCTTCGTAACCAGCGTGCCATTGGTGGCCAGCGCCACACGGAGTCCTTTTTCGGTGCCGTAGCGTGCTAACTCGAAAATATCCGAACGGAACAGCGGTTCCCCGCCGCTCAGCACAAGAATGGGACTGGATACGGCGGCGATCTCATCGATGATATTGCGCGCAACTTGAGTCGAAAGGTCGGAGGGAGAACTCAACTCCGTGGCGCTGGCGCGGCAATGAATGCAGCGCAGATTGCAGCCTTTGGTCAACTCCCAGAAAATCAGGCGTGGCTTGTTTTGGTTCCCATGATTTACGTGACTTGGATTCGAATCGGTGTGACTGGAATGATGCCCGTTGCCGTTTAATGTGGTCATTTGCGATCGGCCTCCCACTTGAACCGGGGCCTGTGGCCCCACCCACGGCACAACGATAAAGCAGGGCTAAGGTTGGGGCGGTGACACTCATCACCGGAAATTGTGATCTTAGTCACGAGGGCTAGGTCGTTTCGAATGCATAGGGTTGGGGTGGAATCGACGTTCCTGCGACCGGCGGCGAGACAAGAATTCTGCTCGCGCTCACGCCAATATGATGGGCCGGCGTTGCTAGTTGTGGTTAGCGATGTCGCGCAGCGCTCCCGTGTTGCGGATCAGCAGCGTAGAGCCTTTCGACTGCACGATCTGACGTTTCTTCAGTTCCGCAAAGAGCCGGGTAACGGTTTCCCGCGAAGTTCCGATCATCTGCGCGATTTCCTCGTGGGTGAGCCTGAGCTTCAACCGGGGTTCCGGTTTGCCGGCAGCGCCGTTCTTGGAACTCCACTCCAGAAGTAAGGTCGCCAGCTTCTCAGCGGCGGAGTGTGACAGACCCAGCGAGCGCACTTCCTTGCAAGCATTGTGATACTTTTCGCCCAACTGCTCGGCGACTTTAAAGCAGGCCTCGACATCGTCCTTCAGAAAGCGAAGAAAATCGTCGCGCTTGACGAAGTTGATCTGGCAGGGATCGATGGTTTCCGCGGTTACCTCGTAAGGCTTGCCGGAGATGGTGGCGCTAAGCCCCAGCACTTCTCCCGCCTCGGCCAGTTTGGCGATCATGGTCCTGCCGTTGGGGGAGTTAATGGAGAGCTTTACGCTGCCTTTGCAGATGACAAAGATGCCACGCGGCATCTGACCTTCCACAAAGAGCACGGCTCCCTGCGGGTACGCGGTGGCGAACTTAATGTTTTCAAAAGTTTGCAGAGCCGCCGGGGGCAGATCGCAAAAAATACGGTCAGACCGCAGCTTGCAGGTGAGGCAGCTTTCGACAATTTCCATTCCATATGGCGAGAGCATGTACAAGCCTCCTGTTCTGACTCAGTGTCCGTCTGTGTGGAGCGGTTTGGCTGTGCTGCCGGGCACACGCTGATGTGACGTCCCTCACATTTGCGCTGTGTGACGGGGATCACATGCCTCTGTGACTTGCCTTGTTGCGCACATCTCCCGGGCGGTCCATGCTTAGGCCAGTGGGAACAAAAACATCACAGGCATTTCATTGCAGGCAAAGGCAGGATCATGAAGTCCAAGTTTAAAACCATGGATGCAAACGAGGCGGTCGCCTACGTCGCCTACCGGGTGAATGAGGTAATTGCCATCTATCCTATTACTCCATCTTCAAATATGGGCGAGTGGGCAGACGAATGGGCGTCGCAGGGGATCCAGAACATCTGGGGTACAGTGCCGCACGTGATGGAGATGCAGAGCGAAGGCGGGGCTGCCGGGGCTGTGCACGGAGCGCTGCAGACCGGGTCGCTGGCTACAACGTTTACCGCCTCGCAGGGTCTGCTGCTGATGATCCCGAACATGAATAAGATTGCGGGAGAGCTTACGCCCACAGCCTTCCATGTTTCGGCGCGCACCTTAGCGACGCACGCGCTCTCGATCTTCGGCGACCACTCCGATGTCATGTCCATTCGAGGCACGGGGTTCGCCATGCTCTCCTCGAACTCGGTGCAAGAGGCCATGGACATGGCGCTCATCGCGCACGCCGCATCGCTGGAATCGCGCATCCCTTTCCTGCATTTTTTCGACGGCTTCCGTACTTCCCATGAAGTGAACAAGATTCAAATGCTTGCGGAAGACGATATGCGCGCGCTTATAAACATGGACCGGGTTTTCGAGCACCGGCAGCGAGCGCTCTCCCCCGATCATCCGGTTTTGCGGGGTACGGCACAGAATCCGGATGTGTTCTTCCAGATGCGCGAACGGGCGAACTCTTTCTACGACGCTTGCCCGCAAATCGTGCAGAACGTCATGAACAAGTTCTCCGACGAAGTCGGCCGCTCCTATCATCTGGTGGATTATGTCGGAGCGCCGGATGCCGAGCGGGTGATCGTGATAATGGGTTCGGGCGCCGAGGTCGCGCACGAAACCATCGATCACCTCAACGCACATCTTAATGCGCAGGGCGAAAAGCTGGGGCTGCTAAAGATCCGCTTGTATCGCCCCTTCCCGGTTCAGGCCTTTCTTGAGACCTTGCCTGCCAGCGTGCGGAAGATCGCCGTTCTCGATCGCACTAAGGAATCGGGAGCGATTGGCGAACCACTCTATGTTGATGTCGTGAATGCTCTGCACGAGGGAGTGAAAGTCGGGTTACAGTCCGCGCAAAACTGTGGCGGAGGTGGTTGGTGGACGTTACGGGCTTTCCTCCAAGGAATTTACTCCGGCCATGGTCAAGGCAGTCTATGACAATCTGAAAGCGGATCAGCCGAAAGATCACTTCACCATCGGCATTCAGGACGACATCAGCCACACGAGTTTGTCCTACGACACGAGTTTTTCAACCGAGCCTGACAATGTTGTGCGGGCAATGTTCTACGGTTTAGGCGCGGACGGAACAGTTGGGGCCAACAAAAATTCGATCAAGATTATCGGCGAAAACACTGACAATTACGCCCAGGGCTACTTCGTCTACGATTCGAAAAAATCAGGCGCAGCGACCATTTCGCATCTGCGTTTTGGACCTCAACCAATTCGCTCGAGCTATCTGGTATCGAGCGCCAACTTCGTGGCTTGTCATCAGTGGATATTTCTTGAGCGCTACGACATGTTGAGCGCGCTGGTTCCCGGCGGAACGTTCCTGCTCAACAGCCCGTTCAGCGCAGATGAAGTTTGGGATCATCTGCCGCGCGCGGTTCAGGAACAGATCATTGCTAAGCGCGCGAAGTTTTATGTGATCGACGCTTATCAAGTGGCGCGCGACACTGGCATGGGCAGCCGCATGAACACCATTTTGCAGGTGTGCTTCTTCGCCATCTCCAAAGTGTTGCCGGCCGATCAGGCCATTGAAGCGATTCGCAAATCGATTCGCGACACTTACGGCCGCAAGGGCGAAGAGATTGTGCAGCAGAACATGAAGGCGGTGGACGAGACGCTGGCGCACTTATTCGAAGTGAAAGTGCCGGCGGAACTCACCAGCACGATTGAGATGCCTCCGCCATTCTCGCCCTCGGCGCCGGAATTCGACCGCGATGTGCTGGGTACGATTTATGCCGGGCGCGGCGACGAATTGCCGGTCAGCGCCTTTCCTGTAGACGGCACCTTCCCCACGGGAACGGCGAAGTGGGAGAAGCGCAACCTGGCGCTGGAAATCCCTGCGTGGGATGAGAAGATCTGCATTCAATGCGGAAAGTGCGCCATGGTTTGTCCACACTCGGTTATTCGCATCAAGGTTTACGACACGAAAGAATTGGAAGGCGCGCCGGCAACATTCAAATCAACTGCCACCCGCGACAAAGAATGGCAAGGCCTGAATTATACGATTCAAGTTGCTCCGGAAGACTGCACCGGCTGCGGCATCTGCGTCGAAATCTGTCCGGTGAAGAACAAAGCGGAGACGCGGCTGAAGGCCATCAACATGGTGCCGCAGCCTCCGCTGCGAGTGCCCGAGCGCGAAAACTGGGACTTCTTCCTGAAGATTCCGGAACTCGATCGCCGCAACATTAAAGTTACCAACATTCGCCAACAACAAATTCAGGAACCGCTGTTCGAGTTCTCTGGCGCTTGCGCGGGATGCGGCGAAACTCCATATCTCAAGTTGATGTCGCAATTATTTGGAGATCGCGCCATCATCGCCAACGCTACTGGGTGCTCGTCAATTTACGGCGGCAACCTACCCACTACTCCCTGGACGAAAAATGCAGACGGCCGCGGACCAGCCTGGTCGAACTCGCTTTTCGAAGACAATGCCGAGTTCGGGCTGGGCTTCCGGCTCTCGATCGATAAGCAGACCGAGTTCGCACAAGAGCTGGTTAAGAAATTGGCCGGAACCATTGGCGAAGAACTTGCAACGGCGATCCTCACTTCTGCTCAAGAAGATGAGGCGGACATTTTCGAACAACGGCAGCGCGTAGAGCTGCTGAAAGAAAAGCTGCATGGCGTGGATTCCGGTGACGCCAAGCAACTTCTTTCCGTCGCCGATCTGCTCGTGAAGAAAAGTATTTGGCTGGTTGGCGGAGACGGTTGGGCCTATGACATTGGCTACGGCGGCCTTGATCACGTGCTGGCGAGCGGGCGCAACGTTAACGTGCTTGTGCTCGATACCGAGGTCTACTCCAACACCGGAGGCCAGGCCTCGAAAGCCACGCCGCGCGGGGCTGTAGCCAAGTTTGCCGCTGGCGGCAAGCCCGGGGGCAAAAAAGATCTCGGACTCATCGCCATGAGCTACGGCAATGTTTACGTCGCCAGCGTGGCTATGGGCGCCAAAGATGAGCACACGCTGAAGGCGTTCCTCGAGGCTGAGGCATACAACGGACCCAGTCTGATCATCGCGTATTCGCACTGCATCGCTCACGGCATCAACATGACCACTGGAATGTCGGATCAGAAAATGGCGGTCGATTCCGGCCAGTGGCTGCTCTATCGCTACAATCCTGAACGGACCGCCCAGGGCGAGAATCCGCTGATTCTAGATTCACGGACGCCGACCCGCCGAGTCTCGGAATACATGCAGATGGAAACGCGCTTCAAAATGCTCACCAAGAGCCGGCCGGAAGACGCCAAGCACCTGTGGCAAGAGGCGCAGCAGGATGCGGTTACGCGCTTTCACCACTATGAATATCTGGCCCAGCAGAAGTTTAACGGAGAAGCGGTGAAGACCAAATAGACGGCAAGAACGCGGGAGAACCAATGATCGACCTTAGCACTACTTACCTGGGTTTGCGGCTCCGGACTCCTTTGGTGGCTTCGGCCTCACCGTTATCGCAAGAGATCGATGGCATTCGCCGTCTCGAGGATGCGGGGGCGTCCGCCGTGGTGTTGTATTCCCTGTTCGAGGAGCAGTTGCGGCAGGAGAGCTTCGAACTTGAACAGCATCTCACGGAAGGAACGGACAGTTTTGCCGAAGCCAGCAGTTTTTTCCCGCAGCCCGATGAATTCCGTCTGGGGCCCGAGGGATACCTGAATCACATCCGTAAAGCCAAGAAAGCAGTGTCAGTGCCGATCATCGCCAGCCTGAACGGCACCACCGTTGGCGGCTGGACGCAATATGCCAAGCTCATTCAGGAAGCAGGAGCGGACGCGCTCGAATGCAACATCTATACCATTCCCACCGATCCTGAACTCAGCTCGAATGCGGTCGAGCAGCAATATATCGACATTCTCCGCGCTGTAAAGTCGGTGGTGACCATTCCCGTCGCGATAAAGCTCAGCCCTTTTTTCAGCAATATGGCAAACATGGCGAGGCGGCTCGATGACGCTAGTGCGAATGGGCTGGTGCTGTTCAACCGCTTCTATCAGCCAGACGTCAACCTGGATGAATTGGAAATCGAGCCGAACGTGCTGCTCAGCACTCCACAAGCGCTGCGGCTTCCGCTGACGTGGATCGGCATCCTTTACGGCCGCATCGGCGCCAGCCTGGCTGCGACCAGCGGCGTGCACGGTCCCGAGGACGTCATAAAGCTGCTGATGGTGGGCGCCGACGTGACCATGTTGTGCTCTACGCTGCTGCGCAACGGCATCGGCCACCTCGAGCGGATCGAAAAGGGGGTGCTGGAGTGGATGGAAAAACACGAATACGAGTCGGTGCAGCAGATGAAGGGCAGCATGAGTCAGATCCGTTGTCCGAATCCGTCAGCTTTCGAACGGGCGCAATACATGAAGGCGGTCAAGAGCGTGAAGCATGTCGTGCTCACCAGCCGCGAAGCCTACAGAATTCTTGGCGGCGATTAGAACCATCATTTTCGTGCTGACCAACGGGCAGCACTCTGATGGGGAAAAACTCACCGCGATTGGTGAGCGGCGTCACAGCAGAATTGTTCTGAAGAGGCCATAGTTTCAGTCGTGTCCAATAGTGTGCAATTGTGCGCGGAGCCTGGCTCATGGCAAGGCAGTTTAAGCTGAACATTTCTAAATCATCAAGAGACCAGACCGCGATTAGAGTTTATCAACAAGAAACGAGGAGGATATATGCCGGTTACCAAGCAACAAGCGCTCGACTATCACTTCGGCGGTCGGCCGGGGAAAATTGAAGTCACTCCCACCAAGCCTTGCCGCACACAGCACGATCTGAGTATGGCTTACACTCCCGGAGTTGCGATACCGTGCCTGGAGATCGAAAAGAACCCGCACGAGGCCTTCAAATACACGGGCCGCGGCAATCTGGTGGCAGTCGTCACGAACGGCACCGCGGTGCTCGGACTGGGCGACATCGGCGCCCTCGCCGGCAAGCCTGTCATGGAAGGCAAAGCGGTTCTATTCAAACGTTTCGCCGATGTGAATGTCTTCGATATTGAAGTCAACTCTCACAATCCGGACGACGTGATCAAGGTCTGCCAGTTGCTGGAGCCCACCTTCGGCGGCATCAATCTTGAAGACATCAAGGCGCCCGAGTGTTTCTACATTGAAGAGACTTTGAAAAAGACGATGAAGATCCCCGTCTTCCACGACGACCAGCACGGCACCGCCATTATTTCCGGGGCTGCGCTGTTGAACGCTCTGGAGGTTGTGGGCAAGGATATCGGCAAGATCCGTCTCGTCATCAACGGCGCCGGCGCTTCGGCCGTAGCCACGGCCGAGCACTATATTCGTCTCGGCATGAAGCGCGAGAACATCATCCTGTGCGACACCAAGGGAGTGGTTTACAAAGGCCGCGCCCAAGGGATGAATCCTTACAAAGATCGCCTCGCGCAGGATACCAAGTTGCGTACGCTGGCGGAGGCTATGGTCGGCGCTGACATGTTCCTCGGACTCTCCGTGGGTGGCGTGGTTACGCAGGACATGGTGCGCTCGATGGCTGCGCGTCCGATTGTCATCGCCATGGCGAATCCCGATCCGGAAATCACTTACGAGGACGCCAGAGCCTGCCGCTCCGACGTCATCATGTGCACCGGGCGATCCGACTATCCCAACATGGTGAACAATGTGCTGGGGTTCCCGTTCATCTTCCGCGGCGCATTGGATGTGCGCGCTACGACGATTAATGAAGAGATGAAGCTAGCGGCGACCCGCGCCCTGGCTAACCTGGCGAAAGAAGACGTGCCCGACTCGGTGTGCCGCGCCTATGGCGTGGCCCGGCTGGGGTTCGGTCCCGACTACCTGATTCCGAAACCATTTGACCCGCGCGTGCTGGTGTGGGAGTCCTCTGCCGTGGCCCAGGCAGCGATGGAAACGGGAGTGGCCCAGGAGCACGTCGACATTGCGGAATACCGCGAACAGCTCCAGCGTCATCTGGGCAAGGCCCACGCGATCTCGCGCATGATGATCAACAGGGCCGTGCAGGCCAAACCTAAGCAGGTAGTGTTGCCCGAAGGGGACAACGAGAAAATTCTGCGCGCCTGCCACTCGATCTTGGACGAGAAGATCGCCAAACCAATTCTGCTGGGCAATGTCGCAACCATTCAAGCCAAAGCCGTCGAACTGGGATTGGATTTGAGCGGCGCAGAGATTGTCGATCCGGCGACATCGCCGCTTCGCGAATCCTATATCCAGGAACTGTACCGGCTGCGCCAGCGCCGTGGTGTGACCCTCACCGAGGCGCGCACGCTGATCAATGACCGCAACATCTTCGCATCGATGATGGTGCATATGGAAGACGCTGACGCTCTGGTCGCTGGCGTGACCCAGCATTTCCCCGAGACGATTCGCCCCGCGCTGCAGATCGTGCGCGTGCGCGAAGGCCTGCACAAGGTCGCCGGATGCTATCCCATGGTTAACAGCAAGGGAGATCTGTACTTCCTTGCCGACACCAGCGTTAATGTCGATCCCACCGCGGAAGACCTGGTGGAAATCGCCCTGTGTACCGCTCAGGAGGCCCGGCGCTTTAACGTGGTGCCGCGAGTTGCCATGCTTTCCTTCTCCAGCTTTGGCAGCGTCAAGCACCCCTCCAGCGAAAAGGTTCGCAAGGCAGTGGAGTTGTTGCACATCGCCGATCCGAACTTGATCGTGGATGGAGAGATCATGGCCGATGCCGCTGTGTCTCCTGAAATGTTGGAGCAGATGTATCCCTTCAGTTCGCTGAAGGGCGGCGCGAACGTGCTGATCTTCCCCGACCTCGCTTCCGCCAACATCGGCTACAAGCTGCTGAAGACGATTGGCGGCTGCGAGACGCTTGGCCCCATGCTCATGGGAATGAGCCGGCCCGTGCACTTGCTGGCCCGCGGCGCCGAAGTGGAGGAGATCGTCAACGTGGTCGCTGTCGCGGTGGTGGATGCGCGGGAAACTGAAGTCTCCGCGACGCCGGACATCGAGAAATCAGGCGTGCCGGCGGACTGAACCGAGCTTGCTAACCCATCTGCCCGTGCCCCCGCCTTGTTTCTTCGTTCTTGAAGAGACAGGGCGGGGGTTTTTTTGGGTTGCCGTGCACTTGAGGCTTGACGCCAAGCGGAACCTGCATTGTGCGCCCCTTCACATAGATCGGTGATGTTCGTCACATCCAACTTCGCGCGAGAAAAAGCATAATTACAACTGTATTTTGTGGGGTGTTCCACTACTAATAAGCGTGGAGTTCTCATGCCAAAAGGACGTGTATCAATCGTCGTCGAGCACTGCAAATCCTGCGGCTTCTGTGTGGAGTTTTGTCCCTCGCACGTGCTCGCGCTTTCTTCCGCTTTTAATTCCAAGGGCTACCATCCACCGCACGTCGTGCATCCGGAAAAATGCAGCGGCTGTGACTTGTGCGGCATGTATTGCCCCGATTTTGCAATTTACGCCACCAAAGTGGCTCCCGCCAAAGAAGGTGACAAATGAAGTCTGATCGTTGCAAGGCCGACCCTCGCGGAGTGCTCACGGGCACACACTTTATCGATGGCGACCACGCCTGCTGCGAAGGCGCGCTGGCTGCCGGCGCACGATTCGCCGCAGGATATCCCATTACTCCTTCCACCGAAGTGGTGGAGCGCTTTGCCGCTCGCGTGCCGAAAGTGGGCGGAACGTTTATCCAGATGGAAGACGAACTTGCGGCTTCGATCACGCTGCAGGGCGCGGTATGGGGAGGAGCGAAGGCATTCACCGTCACATCAGGCCCCGGCTTCTCGTTGATGATGGAGCACATCGGCTACGCGGCGATGACAGAAACGCCATGCGTGTTCGTCGATGTGCAACGCGGAGGCCCGTCCACTGGACTGCCCACGCTGCCGGCGCAGGCTGACATGATGCAGGCGCGTTGGGGCTCGCATGGCGACTACGAGATCATCGCCCTTTGCCCTAATTCTCCGCAGGAGTGTTTTGACCTCACCATCACCGCCTTCAACCTGGCCGAAGAATTTCGCGTGCCGGTCATGTTCATGATGGACGAAGTGGTCGGACACATGACGGAGAAGGTGGTGATTCCTCCCGCCGACCAGATCGAGATCACGCCACGCAAGCACACGCACAAGTCGGCTGAAGATTATCTGCCCTACGGCACGAACGGCGACGGGGTTCCTGAGATGGCGCACGCCGGCGAGGGCTATAACTTTCACGTCACTGGGTTGACGCATGATGAACGCGGCTATCCCAACATGACGCCGCCGGTGCAGGACAAGCTGGTTCGCCGCCTGCAAACCAAAGTTCGCAACGCTACCGACCGCATTGCCATGTTCGAAGAAGAGCAAATCGAAGGCGCGGATGTGGTGGTTGTCTCCTACGGCATCACTTCCCGAGTGGCGCAACGAGCCATCGAGACCGCTCGCGAACAAGGTCTGAAAGTCGGCAAGTTGCGCCTGATCACCGCCTGGCCCTTCCCTGAGAACAAGATCCGCCAACTAGCGGCGAAGGTGAAAGCATTCGTCGTTCCCGAACTCAATCTGGGGCAGATGGTGCGCGAAGTGGAGCGAGCCGCTGACGGCAAAGCAAAGACATTTGCCGTGTCGCACGCCGGTGGTGGCGTTCATAAACCTCAAGACATCCTGAAGGTCATCGTGGAGGCCAGCAAATGTCGGAAAGCTTGATCACTGATATTGGTAACGCAGGCGTGAATCCGGTCGAGCCTTTTTTGCGGACCGACCGCATGCCACACATCTGGTGCCCGGGATGCGGCATCGGCACCACCGTGAACTCATTCGCCCGCGCGCTGATTGATTCCAAGATCGATTTAGGATCGCTGGCGCTGGTCTCGGGCATCGGCTGCACCGGGCGCGTGGCGGGCTATGTGAAGCTCGATTCTTTCCACACCACGCACGGCCGAGCCATCCCGTTCGCCACCGGCCTCAAACTGGCGAATCCGAAGCTGAATGTGGTCGTTTATTCCGGGGACGGCGATCTTTCGGCGATCGGCGGCAATCATCTGATTCACGCCGCGCGGCGCAACATCGATCTGAAGGTTATCTGCGTTAACAACCTTATTTATGCGATGACCGGCGGCCAGACTGCGCCCACCACTCCCGATCACTCGACCACCTCGACGAATCCTTACGGCACGTTCGAGCCGTCGTTCAACTTGCCGCATCTGGTCGAGGCGGCCGGCGCGGTCTATGTCGCGCGCTGGACCACCTTCCACGTTCGGCAACTGGCGCGCTCGATCAGTGAAGCGTTCAAGAAGAAAGGCTTCTCTTTTATTGAAGTGATTTCGCCTTGCCCAACGCTTTATCAGCGCCGCAACAAGCTGGGCGACGCCCTCGATACCATGAAGTACTACAAAGAGAAGAGCAAAACCAAGAACGGGGCGCCGACTAACGAAGTCGGCCTCACCATGACTGGAGAAATCATCGTAGGTAAATTCGTAGATCGCGATCGCCCCGACTACGGAACCATGATGCACACTCAATACGTGGAGTCGCTGGGCGACCAATACATCGAACAAGATCAACCGGAGACAGTATGCAGCTAACAGAGATTCGCGTGGCAGGTTTCGGCGGCCAGGGAGTGATTCTCTCGGCCATCCTTCTTGGCAAGGCAGCTTCGATTTATCAGGGCGCTTATGCCACCATGACCCAGAACTTCGGCCCTGAGGCCCGCGGCGGCGCTTGCAGCGCGCAGCTCGTGCTCTCCGACTCGCCGATTTTGTATCCCTACATCACTCAGCCGGATATCCTGGTCGTGATGTCGCAAGAGGCTTACGTGCGCTTCGGGCCCGAGTTAAAAGATGGCGGCATCCTTATCGTCGAGCAGGATCTGGTTCGAGTTGCCGATCTCGAAGTTCCCGGTCATAACAAGGAACTCCAGGTGTACAGCATTCCGGCGACGCGCATCGCCGAAGAACTTGGCAAGCGGATGGTGCTGAATTCGGTAATGGTAGGGTTCTTCACCGCGGTCACACGACTGCTGGAGCCGGAAGCGGTGCGCAAAGCCGTGGCAGATTCCGTTCCGCCGAGCTTCCTCGACTTGAACTTGAAGGCCTTTGAAAAAGGCTTCGAGTATGGACTGGTTGCTCTAACCGCTCCCGCAAGCGCTCGTGACGCCCAACTTCAAGTGGAGTACGCACCGGAATAGCTATTTGTGTTGCATTCTTCAACTTTTGCTGTTGCGGAATTCATCTGCACCCGGCCAGCCCGTAACCCGTTGATTGCAAAGCGTCGTCCTCTACGATCAGTGTCAAACGCTACAAACACGAGCTTTAGCCTGTTGCGATTATCATCGCAGCGCTGTTGAGGATCTCAGCGCTATAGTTCCCGCTGCAAGATCAGCTTTCTTCTATCACCTTGATTACACAGGAGATCGCCGCCACAAGCGGGCGCGCTCACTACTCGCCTCGTCGTGGCATGGCGATTGCCTTTAGAAAGGGTGAGTGGCTGGCAAGAAAAGAAAGATAGATAAAGATAGATAAAGACGGCCCTCCGACGAGGTGACTTATGACAGTCCTACTGGTTCTCTCTACATTCGTAATCTTCTTACTTATCGATTATTTCCGCACTCGCCACACGGTCGTACAACCCGCATTGCAGATGTCGACGAGCAAACAGGATGCCGTCGCGCCGCGCCTTCAGCCTGCGCTGGTCGGCGGCTTCGCAGTTCCGGAGAATTTGCGCTATCATCCCGGCCACACCTGGGCATTGAGCGAGAGTTCGAACCTGGTGCGCGTCGGCATGGATGATTTTGCCTCCAAGCTGACCGGCACGATCGAGAGCTTCACGCTTCCACAACGTGGCCAGTGGATTCGGCAGGGGCAGAAGCTGTGCACCATCCACCGCGACAAAGGCTGCGAAGTTAACATGGTTTCGCCCATCGAGGGCACGGTATCTGACATCAACGAAAGCGTGGCGAAGAATCCGAAGCTCGCGCTCGGCGATCCCTACGGCGAAGGCTGGCTGCTCACGGTGCAAGCGCCCGATGCGAAGACCAGCTTCCGGAACCTGCTCGGTGGCCCGCTGGCCCGTTGGTGGACCGAAGAATCCGCAAGCCGCCTGCAACGCCGCATGCCGATGGCCGTCGCCGGCGCCTACGCGCAGGATGGTGGAGTCGCGGTAGACAACGTTGCGGCACAGATTCCAGACGAGCAATGGCTGCCGCTGGCGAAAGAGTTCTTCCTGTCATAAGTCAAAAAGTAACGAAGAACGTATACCGGCCGCCCGGATCCAAGGCTAACCAGCCAGGATACCGGGCGGCCGGCTTTTTCTGCATGGTAGAAAGATGTCAGACGGGCCTAATGGGGAACCAGAATCTTGCCGATCTACATACTGGAGTGTGCTTTGCGGCATGTCGAAGTTGGTCAGCATGGCGGAATCGAGATCCGCGAGAACGAGTCCCGCGTGTGGACGCTGTGACGAGCATGCGCTGGAAGCCAAACTCATCCAGTGCTCGCTGCTGCCCACAAGAGGCCTCTGCCACGAGTCCGTCGAGATCGCGTTCCGCTTCATACCCTTCCGCGAAGTGGGCGGCGACTTTCTTGACTTCTTTCATTTGCCAAATGGCTTCATCGGCATCTACCTCGGCGACGTGGTCGGCAAAGGATTGCCGGCAGCCATGTATGCCGCGTTAGTGACCGGAACCCTGCGCGGCATTCACAAGTGCGGCACCGACACCGCCAGCGTTCTTGCCCGCTTGAACGAACGCCTGCTGCAGCGCCCGCTGCCCGGCCGTTTTTGCTCGACCTCGTACGCGCTCTTCAATCCCGCCACGCGAGAACTCATCTTCTCGAATGCCGGAATGCCAATGCCATTGCTCGTCTCCGGAACCGAGTGCCGGCAACTAGGCGAGGGTGGCGTACCCGTGGGAATGTTTGCGGGAACAGTCTATGGACGGAATGTCGTGCAGCTCAATGCCGGAGACTGCGTGCTGTTCGCGACCGACGGCCTGCACGAATCGCGCAATCCGGATGGCGTCGAATTCGGCGCCTCCCGAATGGAGCAGGTTTGGGCACAATGCGGCCATAAATCGGCAATGGAGTCGGCAGATTTCGTCTTCGACCACCAGGAAGTCTTCTCCAACGGCACCGCGCCCCACGATGACGTTACCGCGGTAGTGCTGAAAGTGCTGCGGTAACCGGCACGCCCCACTCGAGATGCCGAATATGGTATAACTGTTATACTCATGCGATTTCACTTCGATGAGCGCAAGAGCTGGCAGTTAAGAGCAAACCCGAAAAGGGGCATCGGGTTCGAAGAGGTGCAAGAGGTCTTCTCGCACGCCTACTATCTTGATCAGCGCTCGGATTGGCTTGAGCAGTACCGCGCGATAGGCTGGGTCGGAGAGAAGCTGTACACAGTCATTTTCGAAATCCGGGAGGACGCAGAGGGAGACTACTACCATCTCGTGACTCTCTGGAGAGCCACTAAGCAGGAGCAGCAACTTTATGAAGAGCACTCGTAAGACGCGTAAGCCAGTGCCGGCGGAATCGATCGCACGCCTTGCCGATCAGGGCAGGGACGTGTCACGGTTCTTCACCAACGCCGGCAAAATGACGGGCCCGATTCAAAGAGTAAATGTCGACCTGGCGTCGGGGATGCTGGACGAACTTGATCGGGCCGCCAAGGAACTGAACGTCAGCCGGCAGGCAGTGATCAAGACGCTCATACGACAAGCGCTCGATCAGCAGTATCAAGCGCGAGGAAGCCCCAGCGTGAGGCGGAGATAAGATCGCAGTTGTAATTCCGGACCCGGCGCGGTTTCTCCTTGACCACGCTCTCCCGGCAAGATAACCTTACCTTATAGAGCATATCTATCGGATAAGAACTGATCCTTGACAATTGACTCGCAAGAACACTCATCGCGATCACTGGGGACGACCCTGGAAATTCCCGAAATGAGCCCCAATGCGCCCGCGAAGCACCCATAACCCTCATGTTCTCAAGATTTTGCCCATAACTTATTGAAAACAAGAGATCAAATACATAGCAAGTATCTCTTTTATTTTCAATATTTTGCGCATGACAGGGGGAGGGGGGTACCGATACTAGGGAGTGAACTCCGTCCCACAAGTGGGAACGCCTTCGCGATCAAATTTCCACGACGAACTTCAGTAGCTGCGCGCCGGCTGGACCTGCCTCGCCGGCGTGACTCCTGCTTTGCAGTTGCCGCATAGCTCTCGGTCCTTGAGGTCGATCCACTCCACGGCATGAGATGAGGCCATGACGCAGCGATAGTCCTCGCAGTGCGTCAAGCTCAGAGTGTGTCCGAGTTCATGGACCGCTTCCTTTATTAAGCGCTGGCGAAAGAGTTCGCGGTCTGGGGGAAGGCCATAAAACTCCTGGCGCAGCCGGTGAGCCGAGAGCACAGCGCACGGACCGTGCATCTGCGCCTCGCCGAAAACAAAAGTAAGAATCGGAATGTACAGGTCAACGGCCGCCACGCCGAGCATTCGCCACGAGTCCGGCGTAAGAAAGCTCTGCATGCGCTGCAGGATTTCCGACGAATGATACTGCTGCCGCTCCCCGTGGAAGGCGAACTCCGGGTCCAGACGGACGGGAAGCACTTGGCAAGGGACACTGAGAATTTCTGCGATGGCTGGACGCAGATCCTTCAGCAGCCCGTCATCTACATTCCCGATCGGCAACAGTTGCAGCAGCTTCATCGCATGCCTTCATCGGGCAACTTCATCAGGCTTTTTATCCCGGTCAGACGAAGCGCGGGTCCAGCCGTATTTCTTCAGTTTGTGATAGAGCGTGACCCGGTCAATATCGAGAATCTCAGCGGCATGACTCTGATTGCCGCCGCACTCCTCGACCACGCGCAGGATGTGAGCCCTCTCCATGTCATCAAGAGTCTTGCTCGACCCGTTGGAGCTGCTTTGCGGCTTGAAGATAAAATCCTGTTCGCGCAACTCCGGCTCCTGTCCCACAACCATGGCGCGCTCCACCGCATTCTCCAGTTCGCGAACGTTGCCCATCCAAGGCTGCTGCTGCAATTGGTTCATGGCTGCGGCTGAGACTCGAGTGATGCGTTTGTTCATCGCCAAAGAGAACTTGCGAACGAAGTGGTCCACCAGGACCGGAATATCTTCCTTGCGCTCGCGCAGCGGCGGCAACTCGATACGAAAGACGTTGAGGCGGTAGTAAAGATCGGGACGGAACTTCCCTTCCTCGATCAATTTGTCCAAGTTTTTGTTGGTGGCGGCAATGCAGCGGAAATCGACCTTGATGATTTGGTTGCCGCCCACCCGAGTGATTTCGCGCTCTTGCAGCACACGCAACAGATCAGTCTGTGTCTTTAGAGTGATGTCGCCAATCTCGTCCAGAAAAACCGATCCACCTTCGGCAATTTCGAATTTGCCTTTCTTGCGGTACTGCGCGCCCGTAAAAGCGCCCTTCTCATGTCCGAAGAGTTCGCTTTCGAGAAGCGTCTCCGTCAGAGCGCCGCAGTGAATGGCGACTAGAGGATGAAATTTTCGCGGGCTGGCCTGATGGATCGCGCGTGCCACCAATTCCTTGCCGGTTCCGCTCTCTCCCGTGATCAGCACCGAAGCATCGGTGGGACCAACGGTCTCGATGGCGTCGAAGATCTTGCGCATCGGGCCGCTTTGGCCGATCATTTCCCCTGGACGCGCAACTTCCGCAACAGTCTCACGCAAGAGCACGTTCTCCTGTGCCGTGCGTTTATGCTCCAGAGCTTTCTTGACGAGGTGCGCGATCTCGTCCGGATCGAGGGGCTTGGTTACGTAATCGTAAGCGCCATTTTTCAGTGCCGCGACCGCGGTTTCGACCGAAGCATAGCCGGTCATCATAATGACGATGAGTTCCGGGTCGACTTCGTGCATGCGGCGTTGCAGTTCGATTCCATCGGTGCCGTGCATTTTGATATCGACCAGGGCAGCATCCCAGCGCTGTTCCGCCAGCCGGGTGAGAGCGTCGCTGGCATTCTCGGTCGTGGCCACTTCATAACCTTCTTCGCTAAACCATTTGCCCAGCGAGTCGCGCACGCTCAATTCATCGTCTACGATTAGCAGCTTTCCCTGTGTGCTCACTTTTGTCACCTCACCTTCACGGCGCCTTTCCCGGCGCCGATAGCGGTCAGCGAAGCTTCGGCTGCGTGACTTGGCAGGATTACGGTAAAAGTCGTGCCCCGGCCCAACATCGATTCGACTTCGATGCGACCGTTATGCCGTTCCACGATGCCGCGGCTGATCGCCAGGCCCAGTCCAACTCCGTGTCCACTTTCTTTTGTCGTCATAAAAGGTTCGAAGATATTCGGCAGTACGTCGGGAGCAATGCCGGCCCCGTCGTCGCGCACCCGGATCTCGATTTCTGTTCCATCGTGATTCAGCCGGCTCTCGAGCCATAGATTCCCTCCGCGGGGCATGGCATCGATCGCGTTCATAACCAGCGCAATGAGGACTTGTTCAATCTGTTCGGGATCGCAGGGCACACGCGGCAGGCCTTCCGCCAGATTCAGCTGCAGATCGACTCCACCCAACTCCAGTTGGTGTTTGACCAGCAGCAGGCAACGATCGACTACTTCGTGCAGGTCAGTGGACCGAACGTTCATGGGCGAAGTGCGCGAAAACTTCAGCAGATTCTTGATCAGGTCCCCGCAGCGGCGGCTCTCTGTAGCGATCAGGTCGAGACATTGCAGCGCGTCCTCGCGTTTTTCATGCTCGGCCTGACCTGACCCTACCCATTTTCGAAGCAACTTGGCATAGGTGAGAATGCCCGAAAGCGGGTTATTTACCTCATGCGCCACGACCGCGGCCATCTTGCCAAGAGAGGCCATCTTTTCCTGTTGCAGGATGTGGTCGTGGGCGTTGCGCAGCTCTTTTGTTTTTTGATCGACGCGATCTTCCAAGGTCTTCGTCCACGTGACAATTTCTTCGTTGGCGGAGCGCAATTGCAGGCTCATGCCGTTGAAGGAATGAGCCAAATTTCCCACCTCATCGTCGGATCGAACCTCGATCTGGTAACCAAGCTCTCCCTGGGAAAGATGTTCTGTCCCGTTCTTCAGCGCCTTGATGGGCTTGCCGACGACTCTCCACACGAACGTCCAGCTCAATACCGCGACCAGCAGCATTGCCCCCGCCGTATAGACCAGCATGCGCCTGCTGCTGATGGCAAGTTGCGCGTCCGCTTGCCCCAGCGAAAGATTTGTGTCCAGCACGCCCAACACCTGCTGCGTGGCAGGATGCGCGTGACATTCGGCGTTCGAGCAACGAGGTTGATTTTCGATCGGAGTGATAATGCCCAGCACGCGATGGCCGCCGCCGCCACCATTGCGATAAATGCGAAAGCGGTCGGGCCGATTCAGCCGCGCCAAAGGCTGCGATTGATTGTGACAGCCGTAACAGGCCTCAGCTTTTTTGTCGAGAACGTGGCTGACTTCGGCGGGATCGGTGGAGTAGCTGACCCGGCCTTCCTGATCAAGGATTCGCACCTTGATCACGCCATCGTTCTCTGCCATGGTTTGAATCGCGTGGTAGAGCCCCTCGCGATCGTTGTTCAGCATGTAGTAAGCCGTGCTGAGCTTGATGACCTCGCTGACCCGCTCGGCGCTGGCCAAGGCGGCCGCTTCCAGATCCTGGCGGTGCAAACGGATATTCAAATATCCGAGAAGAGCGAAAATGACGACCATCACCGCCAGCAGCGACCCAATCAATTTTGCACTAATGCTATGAGCCAGCCGCTTCGATCCATGATCGGCAGGAATTGGATCGTTGCGAATTGGCTCAGTCTCCCGCATGGGTTAACACCGGTGGCGCCAACGCCCGCTCGGCCTCGACTTCGTTTTGGGGGAGCCGCGACTTCGGCATGGCATGTTCGTCATCTCCGAAGATGGGCAAATATTTCACTGCTACCCCAAACAAGAAGAACCCCATCGCGATAATCATCAGAGTGATGGAGAACTCGGTCCATTTCGGCACGTAGTGATGTCCCACGTAAGTCTCAAACCCGATGAGAGCGATATTGAGGCGGTTGGTGATAAAACCCAGGACCGTGAAGATCGACGCCAGATACAACCACTGCGGCGATAACCTCGCCTTTCTGAAGCTAAGAATGGTAATTGGAACCACGAAGGTCAGAGCTATTTCGAGCCACAGAAAATACGCTTCGTAGCTGGGTTTAATGATCTGGCCGAGCAAACCGCGATGGAAGTAGTCTTCGAAGCGCAACAGGGCATTGACCCAAAGAGCGACCAACAAAGCGCCGCCCAATGTAACCAGAACCGGGAGTTCAAGCTGACGGCCAAAGGCCTTCGCGCTCTGTGTGGACTCGAAGATGGTCATGGCCAATCCAACGGCGACCGCGGAACCGAAGAACATGAAGGGCAGCGCCGGCGTGTACCAGAACGGATGCAGCTTGCTGGGCATGATCAGATAGAGCGATCCGAGGGAACTCTGGTGCAAAGTGGAGAGCAAGATGCCTAACACGATCAGCACCGGGTAGATCTTCTTAATCCACTTGATCGGAGTCCTCCAGTTGAGGCGTTCGAATACGTTGGGAAGGAATTCGAAAAAGAGCACCGTGGTGTAGGTCATCACACACATGCCCACTTCGAACATCACCGAGTGTGGGTTCATGTAAATGAGCTGATGCCAGATGTACCAGGGACGGCCCAGATCGAACAACAATCCAACGATGAACAGGAGATATCCGAGAAATGCCGTCAACACCGCTGGGCGAACAACCGCGTGCAACCGCTCGACGTTAAATAAATAGACTGCGCCGACAATACAGAAGCCGCCCGCCGCCAGCATGACTCCGCAGAGGCAGTCGAAGCCGATCCACAACCCCCAGGGGAACTGGTCGGTCATGTTTGTGGCCGCGCCCAGGCCGTGGAAGTAGCGGATATATGAGGAGTAGAGGCCCAGGGCCATGATGACAATGAATACAACTCTCCAGAAGGTCAGTTTGATTTTCATCGCGTACCCCCGTGCTGTTTCCTTTCTTCCGCTTCGGCGGCGGCCACTTCATCGCGGCGATGAGAAATCCAGTAAATACCTCCTAGAACTAATGACCAGGCTGGGATAAAGTCTGGGATCCAGGTCATCACACGCCCCGTATATTCCGGCATGGGAGTGTCGCCAAGCTTTGGCGACGCGGGATAACCAAAATCTTCCACCTTCTGACTGGAAAGAATAAGGACGCAGGTTCCTCCCACTTCGTTGAGACCGTAAATGCGAGGCAAGTAGGTGGTTGGATTTTGGCGGATCCGATCCTGAGCTTCTTTGACCAGATCATCGCGATCCCCGAACTTAGTGGCGCCAGTCGGACAAATCTCGGCACAGGCGGTTTGCTTGCCAGCAGTCACGCGGTCCGGGCACATGATGCATTTGCGTACCCGCGGATTCAGCGACTGCCACTCATACTTCGGCTGGTTGAATGGACACGCCACCATGCAATACCGACAGCCAATGCACTTCCAGACGTCGTATACGACTGGCCCTTCCTTGGTCTTGTGGAAGGCTCCCACGGGACATACCGACGCGCAAGTGGGTTTCTCACAATGCATGCATAGCCGGCGCATGAATTTGTCGTCCTTGGTGAGGACGACGGTATATTTGTGATCCGATTGCACCGGCTCTGCCGCTACCGCGTCGTCGTACCGCAGATTGTTCTGCTGGGCGCAGGCGCTTTCGCATTGCTTGCAACCGATGCACATCGTTGCGTCATACAGTAGAGCTTTACTCATAGAACTCGCTCCTAATGGCTCCCGAGTGGGACTTCCGTTCAAGTGGAATGAAGCGCGAGGTAGGCGTACTGACAGGAACGGACTTGGGAACAGGACATACCTCAGGCGGACCGGCTGCAAGAAAATAACCGGGTCCGGAGTGGTGAGCATCCGGGCCCGGGAGGGCGGTTCCGTTTGCCAAGGTAAGCAAGGGAGGAGATTGCCGGCTGTGTGCGACTCGGCCAGGCCTCTCGTGAGTCCGCCGAACTGAACCGGAAATCTGCATAGACACACACTTACCCCCTTTCAGCCGCTGCCCGCCCATTCGTGACCACAGCGGCGCGCCAAACGGAACCGCCAATGGCTAATTCTTACTTTTGCAGGCCGCGAATGTAGGCAACGACAGCTTTCACGTCGTCGGCAGGCAGACCCTTCACAGCGGGGGTGTGCTTCGCCGTTCCCGTGACGGCCTTGGCAAGATCGTCATCCGACTTCTTCTTTGCCTCATCGCCAATCAGGCTCGGAGCTTTCATTGCCGGCTTGCCAGCCGCATCCGCACCGTGGCACATGGCGCATTTTGCTTTGTAGATTGTGGCTCCGTCACCGGCAGCCCATGACAGATTGGGGATCAGCATGAACAGCGTTAACGCGATGGTTACTATCAGCATTACCAGCTTCGTCGTCTTCATGATTTCGTTTCTCTCCTTGTGTGTTTTTGCCACCGCTGGAAGCAGCGTCTCATCTCGCATCCTTACTTTCGTTGCGAAAGTGAACACTGCTGCAACCCTTTAAGAACCCTATGTAAAAGAACTCAGCAACTCTTCGCTGCTGATTGACAGTTTCAACGTTAGGGGAGACAGGCGCAGTGACTCAGATCACCCTAAATGGTGATGTCGTTGCGAAAAGAAACAACTTGGGGAACGAGTAGGGCGTTGCCGGGGGTCACGTCCATACGTGCCTGTGGTCACAGCGTTTCATAGAATGAAAAAGAGAGAATTACGCAGGGCGAGGTGTAGCTGTGCCGATAAAGGCAAGCTATGCTCGTGCTGAGGGCCTCGCTTACGGGAATAGTGTTGTTGGTCTTCGGATGATCCTGGAGCATTCACGGCTTGCGTTTGCAGCCACGACTGGCGCACACGGCCGGCGATCTACAGTGCCGGTCCAGATCTTGATCCGAAATACACCCCGTGCCGCCCTCGCCGCCACAGAATCCACCTGCAAAAGGAGAAGAACATGACCACGCTTGTACAGGATCCGCTTGTATTAGAGAAAGATAAGAAAGCCGACCTGGCTGGGCCGGGAATTGGCGATTACAAGGAACTGGAAAACATTCTGCCGCGCGGTTACCGGTCTCTGCTCAACCCGAAAGAGACGCAGCAAGCCATCTTCCAGGTCAAACGTTATATTGAGGACAATCTATGCAAGGAACTCAACCTGATGATGGTGGAGGTGCCGCTCATCGTGGATGTGGAGAGCGGCGTCAACGACATGCTGGATCGCGATGGGTCGCGCACTCCGGTGCAGTTCCATATCTCGAATGATCGCAACCTGCATCCCATCGACGCGCAAGTCGTGCAAGCGGCTACAAAGTGGAAGCGGGTCGCGCTCAAGCAATTCGATTGCAAAGTGGGTGAAGGCATCTGCACCGACATGCGCGCCGTCCGCAAAGACTATTTTCTCGATCACGACCATTCCGCCTATGTGGATCAATGGGACTGGGAGCGCGTGATCACCAGCGAAGAACGCAATCTTGAGTTCCTGAAGGAGAGGGTTCGCAAGATCTGGAAGGTAATCGTCGGAGCGGAAAAATTCGCGCAATCACTGTTCCCGCAATTAAAAGACTATCGCTATCCCGACCTGCCGGAGGAGTTGGTCTTCCTGCACGCCGAGGAAATTCTCGACATGTATCCCGATCTGCCACGCAAGCAGCGCGAAACCGCGGTGCTGCAGAAATATCCAGCAATCTTTATTATCGGCATCGGCTGGCCGTTGAAGGATGGCTATCCCCATGAGATGCGCGCCGCCGATTATGACGACTGGGTCACCGACACCCACGATGAGACTGGAAAAGACACACATGGGCTGAACGGCGACATCCTGGTGTGGAACACCGTGACGCAGCGGCGCCATGAACTGACATCGATGGGTATCCGGGTCACGGCCGAGACTCTGAAAAAGCAGCTGACCATGGCCAAGCAGTTGGACTTCATGCGATTGCCCTATCACCAGGCGATCCTCAAACACGAGATTCCCCTCTCGATCGGCGGTGGAATCGGGCAGTCCCGCACCTTGATGCAGTTGCTCCGCAAAGCTCATCTGGGAGAAGTCAGCGTGACGGTGTGGCCGAAGATCCTGAAGGAGATGTGCGCTAATAGAAATATTTTCGTGCTGGACTAGAAGCGGTTCCTGAGACGACTAAAAAGGGCAGTCGCAAAGACTGCCCCTTCGCTCGCACATTCTGGGTCTTGCTCATCGCAAATCTGGCAAGCGCCAGGCGCTGTTGGCGAATCGAGGACCCACGAAACATTTCTACACTTCGAGCGGCAGTTCCGATTGAAGCGATCCAGCGGTCAGATGGCTCTTCACGGCTGCAGCCAGACGGCGCACGCCTTCGCGGATTTGCTCCGGGGCGGCGTTGGAAAAATTCAAGCGCATGTGGCGGGAGCCTTCGGGGCTGTGGGCATAGAAGGAATCGCCCGGCACGAAGGCGACGTTCTGCTCGAGCGCCGACTGAAACACAGCCTGCATATCCAGACCTTCGGGCAGAGTAACCCAGAGGAATAACCCGCCATGAGGATGAGTCCAGGTTACGGCGGGTGGGAAGAACTCTTGCAGCGCCTGAAGCATTACGTCGCGGCGTTCGCGATAGACGCGGCGAATCAGTTTAACGTGCTGGTCGAGGAATCCATCGCGCGCAACTTCGTAGGCCACGAATTGAGTGAAGGTCGAAGTGTGCAGGTCGGCGCCCTGCTTGAGTTGCGCCAGCTTGCCGATGATCTCAGGCGGAGCGACGATCCATCCCAATCGAAGCCCGGGAGCCAGCGTCTTCGAAAATGTACTGAGGTAAATGACGTTGCCAATAGAATAGCCGCCGTCGCGACGCAGGTTCTCGCGGTCGAGCACGACCAAAGGCGGCAAGTGCTCACCTTCGTAGCGCAATTGCCCGTAAGGATCATCTTCGACAATCGGAATTCCATACTTGTCGGCGAGCAACACGAGTTCGTGCCGGCGTCCCTCCGACAGCGTGGTTCCGGCGGGGTTCTGGAAGTTCGGCAGCACGTACATGAACTTGGGGCCGGAGCGCAGAGGCTTCTCCAACAACTCGGTGCGAAGACCATCGTCGTCGACCGGAACGGACATGTACTCCGCGCCGTATACGTTGAATGCCTGCAGCGCGCCAAGATACGTCGGCGCTTCCACCAGCACGCGATCACCCCGGTTGATAAACAGCTTGCCAATCAGGTCGAGCGCCTGCTGCGAACCTGAGGTGATCAAAACATTCTCTGTCTTCGCCTTGATTCCGTAGCGCGCCATGTTGTTCGCAATCAGTTCGCGCAGGGGTTCGTAACCCTCGGTCGCCCCGTACTGCAAGGCGGAGGCTGCTTGCTGCGTAAGTACCTTGTGGCAAGCTTCTTCAAAACGTTGGATGGGAAATACATCGGGGGCGGGGAGGCCGCCGGCAAAAGAAATCATTCCGGGCTTTTGAGTGAGCTTCAACAATTCGCGGATTTGAGAACTGGTGATGCCCTTGGTGCGCAGCGCGTAACGTGAAGTCCACGCAGTCGACATGGCAGGCCTTTCCTTGTTTAAACAAATCGCTGTTTAAGCGAATCCGTCGGGCTGACTCACCGCGCCGATGTGCGCCTGGTCATCGATAAACAGGCGGCCGGCGGTGAGCGCCTTGCGGTCAATCTCCAGCAAATCGAGTTTTTTCACTTTGTCTTCGAGGACGCTCAAGGCGGTGGAAGAAGACAGGCATTCGGTTTCTTCCAGCAGAGCGCCCATCATCACGATGTTAGCGACCTTGGTCGAACCGAGTTTGTCGGCGATCGCTGCGGCTGGAATCGCGACCACCTGAACTCCCGGAGCGGCAAAGTCGGCAGGAACGCTCGCGCCGTTGTAAAGGATGAGCCCCCCGCTCACTACCTCGTGGGCAAACTTTCGCAGCGAGAACTCATTCATGGCCACGAGCACATCCGAGTGCGAAACCAGCGGCGACCCGATCCGTTCCTTCGACAGGCACACATGGCAGTGCGCGCTGCCCGAACGCATCTCCGGACCATAGGACGGCAGCCAACTCACTTCCAACGCTTCCCGCATGCCCATTTCGATGAGGAGTTGTCCCAGCAGCAGCACGCCCTGTCCGCCGAAGCCGGCGATTTTGATCTTGATGTCTTTGAAGTGATGCGCGTGTTTCGGCTTGGAAGAACCGTTCGCTCCAGCTTTAGCGGTAATCTCAAGCACATCGGCAACCGATCGTTGCGGCGGCTCATTTCCCGCGGGAATTTCCGGCTTGCGGTCGCGAAAAACATTCAGCGGAAAAGTTGGAATCATCTTATCGAGAACCCAGCGCCGCGCGTCCACCGGCTCTTTGCCCCAAATTGTGGGACACGGCGACAGGATTTCAACGAACGAGAAGCCCGTACCATCCCGCTGCGTCTCGAGTGCCTTGCGGATGGCCCGCCGCGCTTTCATGATGTTCTTGTTGTCGGAAAGCGCTACCCGTTCGATGTATGCCGGCGCCTCCAGCGTGGCGAGAAGTTCCGCCATGTGCAGAGGAAAGCCTTCATTCGACGGCCGTCGGCCCCAGGGAGAAGTCGTGCTCTTCTGCCCGACCAGCGTCGTGGGCGCCATCTGTCCGCCGGTCATGCCGTAGATCCCGTTGTTTACGAAAAAGACGGTAATCTTTTCCCCGCGGTTGGCGGCATGCACAATCTCGGCGGTGCCGATTGCCGCCAGGTCGCCGTCTCCTTGATAGGAAATCACAATCTTGTCTGGACAAGACCGCTTGATGCCGGTGGCCGAAGCCGGCGCGCGGCCGTGCGCAACCTGCACGTTGCCCACATCAAAATAATAGTAGGCAAACACCGAGCAGCCCACCGGGCTCACGAAAATCGTCTTGTCCTGCAATCCCAATTCCTGCAGCGCCTCGGCAATCAGCTTGTGCGCAACGCCGTGCCCGCAGCCGGGACAGTAGTGGGTCTGGTGCTTTAGTTCTGATTTGCGCTCGTACAAGTCATAGAACAGCGGCGATCTGGAGTGGATCACTTCGTATCCGTCGCTATTCGCCGGTGGACCGACTTCGGAAGTCGGCTCGGATTTGACTTCGGGATCCATCACGCTGACCACGTTTTCGTCTGCCATTTTCGTTGTCCTTCTGTGTTCATGCTGTTCCCAAACTCATTTAGTCCTACACTGCGGCAGCGATGCGCTCCAACACCTGTTGCTGCAACTCCGTCACCGAAGGCACGTTGCCGCCTACCCGGCCGTAGAACTCCACCGGAACTTTTCCATTCAGCGCCAGGCGCACATCTTCCAGCATTTGCCCGTTGCTCAATTCGACGACAATCACTTTTTCCACTTTTCGAGCCGCTTTCGCCAGAGCCTTCGAAGGATAAGGCCACAAAGTGATCGGGCGGAACAAGCCCGCCTTAACGCCTTCCTTGCGCAGCGCTTCGACTGTCGAGAGCAGCACTCGCGAAACGATGCCGTACCCGACCAGCAGCACGTCGGCATCCTCGGTGTGGCAGAGTTCGCAGCGCGGCTCGGCTTCCTGGGCGCGCATGTACTTGGCTTCCATTCGGCGCTGGTGTTCTTCCAGTTCATCGGTTTCCAGATAAATGGAGCTCACCAGATTGGCGCGCGTCTCGGGCGTTCCCTTCACCGCCCACAGTTTTTCCGGGGCTTGAATCTCACGATCTTCAAGCTCCAGCGGCTCCATCATTTGCCCGACGAAACCATCGGCCAGCACCACTAGCCGGATTGCGGTATTTGTCGGCGAGATCGAACGCCAGCATGGTGAGTTCGGCCATCTCCTGCACCGATGCAGGCGCCAGCACGAGGTTGCGGTAGTTGCCGTGGCCGCCGCCCTTCACCATGGCGAAGTAGTCGCTCTGTTCCGGAGCGATGTTGCCCAGCCCCGGTCCACCGCGCATTACATCCACGATCACACAGGGCAGTTCCGCTCCCGCCAGATAAGACATGCCTTCCTGCATCAGGCTGAGGCCGGGGCCGGAAGATCCGGTCATCACGCGCATCCCCGCCGCTGCCGCCCCGTACACCATGTTGATGGCCGCGACTTCGCTCTCTGCCTGCAGAAACGTTCCACCGATCTGCGGGAAGTAAAGCGCCGCCGACTTCGGCGATTTCGCTGGCGGGAGTAATGGGATATCCATAGTAGGCGCGGCATCCGGCCAGAATCGCGCCCTTCACCACTGCGACGTTTCCTTTACAGAGCTGCCGCATGTTCGCCTCCTCCTACGGCCGCAACCGCCTTTCGCTTTGGCCTTAATGCGGTAGACCGTAATTGCGCCCGGCTCCGGGCAGCAATAAAAGCAAATTCCACAACCAGTGCAGTCGTGCCCGGTATAGCGCGCCGGGTGAACTCCGTAGAGGCTCAGCTCCGGCGCCAGTTCCAGGCACTTGGGCGGACAGGACTCCACGCATAGCCCGCACCCCTTGCATTCTTCGACATCGACCGTGACCTTACCGCGTGCTTGGCCTGCCATGCTTCACCTCGATACTGCCTTCTCCGCAGCTAAAGGCCGCTGCAGCCACCTGGTCTTCTCGCAGAATTGATAAAGCTCTTCGCGAAACTTGGGATGCGCAATGTCGATCAGCGCCTGGGCCCGCTGCCGGATGGTCTTGCCGTGCAGATACGCCGCGCCGTATTCGGTCACCACATAGCGCACCAGCCCGCGCGAAGTAACCACGCCCGCGCCGGGGCTCAGCGTGGGCACAATGCGCGAAATCGCGCCATCTTTTGCGGTGGAAGAAATCGCGATGATTGGCTTGCCTCCTTTAGCGCGGGACGCACCGCGCAGGAAGTCCACCTGACCCGCCAATGCCGCTATAGAACTGGTTGCCGATTGAATCGGAGCACACCTGGCCGGTGAGATCGACCTGCAGCGCCGAGTTGATTGCCACCATTTTGTCGTTGCGGGCGATCAGTAAGGGATCGTTGCTGTAAGCCGTGGGATGGAACTCGAAAATCGGATTGTTGTCTACGAAGTCGAACAAGTCGTTTCGATCCAAGGGCAAATCCCAGAATGATTTTCCTTGGCCGAAAGCTTTTGCGCGCACCCGTGATCACGCCCGCTTCGATCAGAGGAATCACGCCGTCGGAAACCAATTCGCTATGCACCGCAAGATCCTTGCGATCCATGAGAAACGGCAGCACGGCGTCCGGGATTCCGCCAATACCCGTCTGCAGCACCGATCCATCGTCTATCAAACTTGCCACGTTGCGGGCGATGGCCTTATGCAAGTCGGTGATTTGTGGTGGCTTCATGGCGCAAAGAGGCCGGGAAGAATCCACGATGGCATCCAACTCCGTCACATGGATGAAGCTGTCACCATAGGTGCGCGGCATCTGGTCGTTGATCTGCGCCACTACATAGCGGGCACATTTGGCCGCGGTGAGCGACGTATCCACACCGATCCCGAAGCTGCAATAGCCGTGCGGATCAGGAGGAGAAAGTTCCAGCAGGGCCACATCGATCGGCATGGCGCCGCTCTCGAAAAGCCCTTCAATTTCGCTCAGGTAGATGGGAGTGTAGTCGGCCCGGCCTTCATTGATAGCCTGACGCACATTGGGGCCGATAAACATCGCGTTGTGCCGGAAGTGTCCCGGCCATTTCCGGCGCCACATAAGGAGCGGCTCCCATGGTCATCATGTGAACGATTTCCACGTCCTCGACACAGGGAGCGCGCCGCATCAGCGCCTCGACCAGAGTCTCAGGCTCGGCGCAACCCGGCTGAATGTAGACCCGCATTCCCGACTGCACACACCGCAGCGCCTCGTCGGGCGTTTTCAACTTCAATTTGTAATCCAGTTCCCACGACATCCCATCCCCCTTGACCGCGACATCGGTCATCGCACTACTCCCCACAGTTCCCGCATTCTTCTTGCGCTGGACTCACTCCTTCGGACTTCGGTTCCAAGTGGAGCGTTGCGGATTCCAGCTATGCACCTGCTTTTCAAAATCCCCGGGCTGCCTGGTCTGGCAACACTGCGCCCCTGCCTGGATCGATGAATCCGCGGCGACTGGACGCTGCGCCAGACATTCTTCCAGTTTCTCCCGGAGATTGCTGTCGTTCAGCAGACCCAGAAGTTCAGCCCGGCGCATCGGGTCGATTCCAGCCAGCAACGGACACCTTAGAAGGTCCTGATCTTTCATTGACTTCCTCCCAGCGCGAAACTCCGGCTACTCCGGCCGCGCCTCCCGTTCACCTCCATTAGAAATCTTATCGCCCGCTATGGCGGTGATCTTAGACAACTCTCCAAGTGAGGAGCGTCACAGCTCACGCTCACCACTCGCCGGAAGTCAGGTACTCGTGAATCGACTTCGCGGCGCGCCGTCCCGCACCCATAGCCAGGATCACGGTAGCGCTTCCGGTAACGATGTCGCCGCCCGCGAAAACGCCTTTCCGCGAGGTGCGCTGCGTGGTTCCATCCGCCTCGATGTAATTTCGCTTATTCGTGTTCAGACCGGGAGTGGTGCTCTGCACAATCGGATTCGCGCTCGTCCCAATCGCAATCACGGCCACGGCCAGAGGAATTTCGTATTCCGAGCCTTCCATCGGAACTGGACGCCGTCTGCCGGAAGCATCGGGTTCGCCCAGAGCCATCTTCTGGCAGCGTGCACCCGCCAACCATCCCTTGCCGTCGTTGAGGAACTCGACCGGCGCGGCAAGCACCTGGAATTCAATTCCTTCCTGCTGCGCGTGTTTCACTTCTTCTTTGCGCGCCGGCATCTCCGCCTCGCTGCGGCGGTAGAGAATGAACGCCTTTCCCGCGCCCAGCCGCAACGCTGACCGGATCGCATCCAGCGCTGTGTTCCCGCCTCCGATCACAGCCACATTCTTGCCGCGGAAATCCACCATGGGCTCGTCGTATTTGGGGAACTCGTAGGCGTGCATCAGATTGATGCGCGTCAAGAATTCGTTCGCCGAATAAACTCCGTTCAGATGTTCGCCGGGAATGCCCATGAACTGCGGCAGCCCCGCTCCGGTGCCGATAAACACCGCGTCGTAGCCTTCCTCGTTCATCAGCTCGTCAATAGTGACGGTGCGTCCTACGACTACGTCGGTCTCGAACTCCACGCCCATGGCGCGCATGTAGTCGACTTGCTGGCGGATGATCGTCTTCGGCAGGCGAAATTCTGGAATGCCATACACCAGCACGCCACCGATCTCGTGCAGCGCCTCGAAGACGTGCACCTCATGTCCCTTCTGCACCAGATCGCCCGCTGCGGTCAGACCAGAAGGCCCGCTGCCTACGATGGCAACCTTCTTGCCCGTTGGCGCCGCCTTGGGCAGGTTGCTGATATCCAGATGACGTTGTTCATAGTCGGCGACAAAGCGCTCCAGATATCCGATGCCCAGCGGTTGCACTTTCTTGCCCATCAAGCAACCACCTTCGCAGTGATCTTCCTGCGGGCACACGCGGCCCGTGATGGCCGGCAGCACGTTATCTTCGCGAATCTTCGCAGCCGCGCCGAGATAGTCACCGGCCACAATCAATTCCACGAAATCTTTCACCTTCACGCCGACCGGACAGTCCGTCGTACAAGCCGGCTTGGCGCACTCCAGGCAGCGCAGCGCTTCCTGCCGCGCCAGTTCCTCGGAATAGCCGAGGTTTACCTCGGTGAAATTATGGGCGCGCTCTTCCGCACACTGCTCCAGCATGTGCTGCCGGGGTATCTTCATCCGCTCTTTCAGAGAGATGACATTCAATGAGGGCTTCTTGGTAGATTGAGTCATTGGCCACCTCCCTGCAAAGCGCAGGTAATCTTTTCTTCGGCACGAACTGAATCGGGCTGTAGCTTCCCGCGCTGATATTCTTCCATCGACTTCTGCTCCGCCGCGCGGTACATCGCATTACGCTGCACCAGCACTGCGAAGTCCACGCGGTGGGCATCGAACTCGGGGCCGTCCACGCAGGCAAACTCGCTTTTTCCCTCCACCAGCACGCGGCAACCCCCGCACATGCCAGTGCCATCGATCATGATGGGATTCAGGCTGACGATGGTGCGGATGTGCTCTTTCCGCGTCATCTCCGCCACCGCCCGCATCATCGGGATGGGACCGATGGCCAGCACCAGGTCGATGCGCGTTCCGTTTTCGATCAACTGCTTCAGCTTGTCGGTAACGAAGCCTTTGTCGGCATAGGTTCCGTCATCGGTTGTGATCATCAGTGCGTCGCTCACTTCGCGTAGTTCACGCTCAAGAATGACCAGTTCCTTGTTGCGCGCGCCGACAATGGTGATCACGCGATTGCCCACCCGCTTCAGCGCCGCCGCGGTCGGATAGGCCATTGCCGTACCCACGCCCCCGCCCATCACCACCACGGTGCCGAACTTTTCTATCTCCGAAGGTTTCCCCAGCGGCCCCACCACATCCAGGATGCTGTCGCCGCCATTCAACGCGTTGAGCATGTTGGTGGTTTTGCCCGCGGACTGCACGACAATGCCAATCGTGCCCCGTTCGGGATCGGAGTGTTCTATCGTGATCGGAATCCGCTCGCCCTGCTCGTACAGCCTCAGGATTACGAACTGTCCCGGCTTTTGCTTGCGTGCAATGCGTGGCGCCTCGATGACAAACCGCTTGATGCCCGGCGCCAGGAACTCAGCGTGCAGGATTTTGAACATGATTCCCCGTCTCAGCCTAGGATGTTTACCCAAAAGACTATTGTCTGGAAGGCGATGCCCCGCTGGCTGTGACTCGTATCACATGCGAGTGAGAGCAAGATCACCGAAGGCAGCGACCACTTGCCTCACCTCCCAGTATTGGCGCGACAGACGGTTGGCGGAGTTTTGGCGGGTTTCGCAGAGACTTCGACTCACATCGCTTGGTGACTATCGTCACCGCGCGATCGACATAAGTGGACGACACTTAGAACGGAAGTCGAGTGCCCCGGCGTTCAGGCATCAGGACTTTGGGTTCACAAACCGTGGAGTCGGCTATGGTTTCGAAGTGTGCGAATCCCGCCTGCTCGGCCACGTTCCGCTATCTGCATGACGGAACGCTCTTCCATGTGGCCGTCGGATCAGCCTCCCCGGAAAAGGCAGCAAATTGGGAGACAGCCCCCGTCGAACGCTATTGGCTCTGTGGCAAATGCTCGAGAAAAATGACCATCGTTTCTGACCAGACAGGAATCCTGGTCGTTCCCATCGAACAGCGCTCTAAACCAGAAAAGCGCGCGCTGCCGGCCAGACGGTGGGATTCAGGTTGACTCACGAAGGAGGTAGCTTATGTCCACAGCTACACAAGTGCGCGATCAGAAGCAGGCGATTGTACTCCGGCAGATTTTAATCGCCACAGACTTCTCGAATGCTTCAGGACGGGCGCTCGATTATGCCGTTGCGATTGCACGCAGGTATGGTTCCACGCTCTCTGTCGTGAAAGCGGTCCCACCGGAACCGCGGGACCAGATTCCGTTGGAGTCGCTGCCCCGGGAACTAAACCGTCCCTGGCTTGAGGCGAAACAGCAAATGAAGAGTCTCGGCGAGGATACTAGAATCAAAGACGTCAAACATCACTTGCTGCTTGTACCGGGTGAAGTATGGGACGTTCTTGCTTCAGTGATTCAGCGTGAAGGCGTTGACCTGCTGGTGCTCGGTACTCACGGACGGGGTGGATTGAGAAAGCTCGCGCTGGGGTCAGTCGCAGAACAGGTCTTGCGCCAGGCGCAATGCCCGGTGCTAACCGTTGGTCCGCACGCCCGGCCGGAAGGCGCGGGAACAATTGAGTTCCGGCGGATTCTTTGCGCTACCGACTTCGGTCCGGCCTCCACCAAAGCATTCCCCTACGCACTGTCGCTGGCAGAGGACTATCGGGCAAAGCTAGTTCTTCTGCATATGGTGCCGCCGATGGCCGGACCTGATGTCGGCCCCGCGGCTTATGGCCCATCGGCCTATGCTGCGGAGGAATTCATGACCTGGCAGCGGACGATGCGGGGCGAAAGCACGAGAAAGTTGAAGCAGATGATTCCACCCAATGCGAAACTTGCGGCGGAACCAGAATATCTGGCAGGATTGGATTTCCTACCGGAGGGAATCCTAGGCACCGCGTCGGCGCACAAGTCTGACTTGATCGTCATGGGTGCCAACCGGACGCCTTCCCCGCGACTGGCCGCGCATATGCCATGGGGTCTCACTCATGAGGTAATCTGCCACGCCCCATGCCCGGTTCTTACGGTCAGCAACTAGGAGCGGAATCAGCCGCGAAGTGACGGCGGAGAGTTGGAAAGAAGCTCACAGTGCAAGCGGAGTGCGCTTGTCACAAAATCGCGTGCGCCTCATCCGGGAACGATGTTCACTGCTTTTCTGTCAGGCAGTACTCTCCGATCTTCTTTTCTGAACTGACATTCCCCTCCGGATACACCTCAACATCTTTGCACTCATACATTCCGAAATTCTTGGGAAGTTCAAGCATCTGATAGTTGCCGGCGTTCAAGACTGCACAGCCGGCTGCTCCCTGGTTGCACTGCAATGTGAACGGCTTGCCAGCTTTCATGATGTCCACCATCACCACGCCGTTATTCAGCTTGCTTCCTTCTACCGCGATGTAGGACTTCTCCTGTGCCAAACCTTCCACTGAGCTAAGCGAGAAGAATAAGACCAGCAGAACACAGAGGATGATTTTCTTCATAGGTACACCTCTGGTCGAAGTTGGGTAATTTCCGCATCGATCCTTCTGAGTACATGTTGTGCATCTGGTGGATGTTTGTCTGTGACGCCAAGCACGGCGCGACAGATCCTCCGGCGCCAGGAGGCCCCAACATGCCGCCATCTCCAATCGTGCCGAGGCCGTTGTATTCAACTTAGCCCGCTCTGTGACTGCGCTCATATAGCGATGTGTCGAACGACACAGACATCCAAATGTCTCCTGAGCATGAATGTAATTAGGCTGCCGTTTAGCTCGGAGGTTGAGTTATGCGTCGCTTCGAATGGAGAGCCAAGTGCCGGAAAGCCGTTCTGGAAAAAAAGATTTCCGCAATCGGCCAGGAACTTGCTGACGCGGAGAATGCTATCGGTAGGCGGCGGCAGGAGCTTTTCCACCAGACCGGACCTGACGTTGAAGTCGAGAAGGAAGCCCTGGACGATGCCGCGTATGCTCTGGCGGGGCTTAGAACCGCAATTGAGCACAGGTGCGATGCCGCCTGAGATTTACTTTGGCCATTATTCAAGCCCACCATGTTTCTGGCCTTCGCCGCCGGCGTGATTCCGATCACATGGCCCTGTGACGATTGTCCTATGACACCAGCCCGCACCCTGCCAGGCTAGCTTAGGAGGTTAGGCCATGTTAAACAATCACGATCTCCTTGAAGCTCTGCGGTTCGAGTTGAAATTCGTGGAAGACGGCGGGTATGGCCGCTCGCCACATGCACCTTGGCGCGCACCCTACATCTTTGAAGATTCTCCCACCTGCTTGAACTTCAGCGATCCGGCACGTCCGCATCCCTGCAGCGAATGTCTGCTGACACAACTTGTCCCCCCGGATCAACGTGAGCAAGAAGTTCCCTGCCGCTTCATTCCGCTGAACGACAAAGGACAGACAGTCGACTCCCTCTACCGCACCGGCACACAAATAGAATTGGAAGAGGCACTGCTCGAATGGTTACACAGGGAAATCAGCAGGCTCGAAAAAGAACAAACCCAAGTAGCCTAGTGGCTGCCGGCTACTTGCATTCTGGGAACGCTTAAACCCGGACAGGGAAGGCCCGTGACTAGGAGTGAACCATTTTTTCCAACGCGGCCTTGTTGCGGATGACCAGAGTGGCGCCCTTCAACTGCAGCAATTGCCGCTTCTTGAAGTCGGAAAACAGGCGGCTGACAGTTTCACGGGTCGTGCCGATCATCTCGGCGATCTCCACGTGAGTTAGCGTCATCTTCACCTGGACAGGCTCGCCGTTGCCGCTCAGTGTTGCACCATCCCAGCAGTAATCTGGCGAATTTCTCCGAAGGAGAACTTGTCAGTCCCGAGCGTGCGAATTTCCTCATACGCCGAGTAGTAATTGCGGCTTAACTGCTCCGCCACGCGCAACGCCACCTCCCCATGCTCGCGCAGAAAGTGGAGTAACGCGTCGCGGGTAATGAAGTTCGCCTGGCCCGGTTCGATCATCTCGGCAGTCACTTCATAAGGACGGTTCGAAATTGTGGCGTTGAGCCCCAGAACATCTCCCGCCTCCGAAATCTTGGTGATGATGGTCTTACCTTCTGCCGATGACGTAGAAAGCTTTGCCCTACCCGCGCAGAGCACAAATATCCCGCGTGGCTGCTGACCCTCAATGAACAGCATGGCAGATTTTGGATAGACGGCTGCGGACCTGATCTCATTCAGCCGGTGCACCGCGGTTAGCGGCAGGTTACAGAACAAATGCTCCTCCCGCACCGGGCATGTGAGGCAGTTATCGAGGATACTTAGCCCGTAAGGCGCACGCATAGGACAGTCTGCACGAATTGTACCACCCACCCCAGGTGATCAGGATCACCAGAAGCCGTGACTTCACGCATCGCCTCCAAAACCCTCTGCGAAGAGAATCCAGACAGCGAAGTTAAGTGCTGGCGCCGGCCGCGATCAAAACCACCCAGCCGTGAGCCTGCCGTCCATTCCGGTCGAATGGCGGCCAGCGGAAGTGGAAACCTGATCGCCACAAGGTTTCAATTAGCGAAGTGAGTCTTCGATGCAGGCCGTAACTTTTGAAATGCGCATTGGCGCAGGAAGGCGATAACACCATGGAAGCAACACATCGGTTTCGAGTAGAAGCCTGGTGGGCCTCCGGTCGGACTGGCATTGCAAAGTCCAGTTCCGCGCCCAATGCGATTCATTTCACGTCGCCTCCCGCCTTTGGCGGTGTTGAAGGCCGCTGGACACCGGAAGATCTGTTGTTGGGCGCCGTCGCCAGTTGCTATACCACTACCTTCCGCACCTTGGCGGAATACTCGAAGTTCGCCTACAACGACTTGCAGGTGGAAGTGGAAGCCGTGGTCAGCAAAGCCGAGACCGGCTACAGCCTTGGCGATGTCTGCATTCGCGCCAATCTGATCATTCCTCGGGAAGAGGAGCAAGACCGCGCCACCAAGCTTCTGTATAAAGCCAAGGGCCTGTGCATGGTGGCGCGCGCGCTCGCGACCAAGCAGAGCTTCGAACCAACCGTGAAGTTCGCTATACCCGCCACTACCAGCCCGGTGTGATTCATCGCACGCGCTGCCCGCGGTAACGATAACGCAGCGCCTACTCTGTGGGATTTTTCGACGATGAACAGTATCGAAATCTCTGGTCCTCGGGCGGAATCCTAAACCTTCTCCGATAGTCTATGCTTATCCCTCAGGGACGTTTTCCCTGCGGCTTGAGGAATGAGGAATCTTTATGGGTTCGACCAACGCCGGTGTCGTGGGACGATTGCCGAATGAAGAGCAATCTACAACCCCACTGAAGTACGGCCTGGATGCCATGTTCGCACCCGGTTCAGTAGCCGTCATCGGCGCCACCGATCGTCCCGGCACAGTTGGCCGAACCGTTCTGGAAAATCTGCTGCATGGCCGCTACAAAGGCAAGGTCTATGCTGTCAACCCCAAGCATGAGGAATTGCTTGGGGTCAAAGCTTACAAGACCGTTCGCGACATTCCGCAGCCGGTAGATTTGGTTGTAGTCGCCACACCTGCAGCAGCCGTTCCCCAGCTCATAGGAGAGTGCGTAGATGCCGGAGCCAGGTCCGCCGTCGTGGTTTCGGCCGGATTCAAAGAACGTGGCGAGGAAGGCGCCGCGCTCGAACAAAAGATCAAGGACCAGTTGCGCCGCGGCTCCATGCGCTTGATTGGTCCTAACTGCCTCGGCATTATGAATCCGGCGATCGGGCTGAATGCCACCTTCGCCAAAGATGCGCCCAGAGCCGGCAACGTCGCGTTCCTCAGCCAGAGCGGAGCATTGCTGAGCGCCATCCTCGATTGGAGCCAGCGCGAGGAAGTAAGTTTCAGCGCGATCATTTCCACCGGCTCGATGCTCGATGTCAGCTGGGGCGATTTGATCGATTACTTCGGCGACGATCCCCACACCAAGAGCATTCTGCTCTACATGGAATCCATCGGAGATGCGCGCTCGTTCTTGTCTGCCGCCCGCGAGGTCGCGCTCACCAAGCCGATCATCGTGATCAAGTCCGGCCGCTCCGAAGCCGGCACCCGCGCCGCAGCCTCGCACACCGGGGCCCTCACGGGCAGTGACGAGGTGCTGGAAGCAGCCTTCCGCCGCTCGGGAGTTCTTCGGGTCCACACTACCGCGGACCTTTTCTATATGGCGGAAGTGCTCGGCCGGCAGCCCCGCCCCAAAGGCCAGCGGCTCACCATCCTGACCAATGCTGGCGGACCGGGTGTACTGGCCACCGACGCGCTGGTAGCCAACGGCGGAGAACTTGCGGAGCTTTCCCCGGAAATTCTCAAACGCTTGAATGAATTCCTCCCGGCCCACTGGAGTCACAATAATCCCATCGACATTCTCGGCGACGCCGATGCCGATCGCTATGCCCGCGCCCTCGAAATTGCCTCTCAAGACCCGAACAGTGATGGTCTCCTCGTCATCCTTGCGCCTGCAGGGCATGACTGATCCCTTGCAGATTGCAGAACGCCTGAAGCCTTACGCCAAAGAATATGGCAAGCCCGTGCTCGCCAGTTGGATGGGAGGGAACACCATTGCCGCAGGCGAAGCCGCCCTGAATTCGGCGGGCATTCCCACCTTTTCTTATCCCGACACTGCAGCGCGCGCCTTCACCTTCATGTGGCGATACACCTATAACCTGCGCGGACTCTACGAAACTCCTACCCTCACGGAACGCTCTGAACTGGCCATCACAACCCTCGGCCAGGTCGAGCGGATCATTCAGAATGCGCGAAGCCACGGCCGCTTTCTGCTCACCGAGTTGGAATCCAAGCACTTGTTGTCGCTCTACGACATTCCCACGGTGGAAACCCGCGTCGCCGGCAATGAAGAGGAAGCCGTCAGGCTCGCTGCAGAAATTGGCTATCCGGTTGTGCTGAAAGTCTTCTCCGAAACCATCACGCACAAGACGGATGTTGGCGGCGTCAAATTGAACCTGAAGAAGAAGCCGGGGTCCGCTCGGCCTATCGCGCCATTCAGTCTTCCATTGCCAGGAAATTGGGCCCGGAACAGTTTGCCGGCGTCACGGTGCAACCAATGGTGAACCTGAATGGCTACGAATTGATTCTCGGCAGCAGCGTCGATCCGCAGTTCGGACCCGTTGTCCTGTTCGGCTCTGGCGGTCAGCTTGTCGAAGTCTATCGGGACCGGGCCCTGGCTCTTCCGCCGCTGAACACCACTCTCGCGCAGAGAATGATGGAGCAAACCAAAATCTTCAAGGCGCTGCAGGGCGTTCGCGGACGCAAGCCCATCAACATGGCCGACCTGGAACACGTGTTAGTCCGCTTCAGCCGTCTCGTGCTCGAACAGCCGTGGATTGCGGAAATCGACATCAATCCCTTGCTGGCTTCACCCGAGCGCCTTTTGGTTCTCGACGCCAGAATCGTGCTGCACGGCCCCACCGTAACCCTCGATCAGTTGCCCAAGCCCGCCATCCGCCCTTATCCCTTGCAATATGTCTGGCCGTGGACGATGAAGAGATGGAACGCCAGTGACCATCCGCCCCATCCGCCCGGAAGATGAACCGCTGATGGTTAAGTTTCATGAGACGCTCTCCGATCGCAGCGTCTATCTGCGCTTCTTCTCATCCCTCAGCCTGAGCCGGCGCGTGTCGCACGAACGGCTCTTGCGCATCTGTTTCGGAGATTATGACCGCGAAATGGCCCTGGTCGTCGAGCGTACCGATCCCACAACGGGCGAACGCAGCATCATCGCCGTCGGGCGCATGAACCGGCTTCACTCCGGAAATGAAGCGGAAGTCGCTGCCCTGGTTTCGGATCAGTATCAGCGACAGGGACTAGGATATGAACTCGTCCGCCGCCTGGTGCACATCGCTGGGGAGGAGAAGTTGAGCCACTTGTCCGCGGAAATGTTGACGGACAACATCGGCATGCAGCTCGTTTTCCGGCGCAACGGCTTTCGCATTCGCGCCGACGAGGATCTGACCTCGGTCCGGGCCTTTCTGGATCTCTTAGTTAAATAATACCACCCGCAGTGGTATATTTATGTCATGGTTGAACTCTTCTCTGTAAACGAAGCGGCGGCGATTGCGGAAGTGTCACCAGAGACGATTCGGACAGCTCTGGAAAAGAAATCGGTAACGCCCTCGCGCAAGCGCAGGACTGGCAAAGCCGTGCGTCATCAGTTCTCTGTCGGCGATGTGCTGTTCATAAAATTACTCACTGAGTTTCCATTCCCTTTTGAGCAAGCAGGACAAACGTTCGCTGGCCGAGGTCCTGGCTCGGGGGAACCGGAAGGCATCGCCCTGGTCCAGGAAAGGCGCTGATCTCGTCTATCGCTCAGGAGATGTACAACTATCCGTACAATGTAAGCCTTTTCGCAAAGTAGTGGAGCGGAACCTGGCGACGTTCCGCTGGGGTAGGACGCGGGTTGTCTCATCGCCCGAAGTACTGGGAGGGGAGCCGGTTTTCCGTGGAACGCGCGTTCCCCTGCGGCACGTGGCGTCGCTCTTTCGCAAAAGAGTTTCGGAAAAGGAAATCATCGAGGACTTCCCTCAGCTCAGCGCACGGGACTTGGAATATGCTCGACTATTCTCTCGCTTTGGCGAAAAACCCGGACGACCTAAGAAGCAACTCCTCTTTCGGAGGAAGGCCGTGTAGCCATGCGACTCCTGCTGGATGAGAATATCTCGCCAGCATTAATCGGCCGACTGGCTGAACTCGGCATCTACGCGCAAGCCGTGCCGCACATTGGTTTGGCAGGCCGGGCAGATCGCGCGGTTTGGCAGTACGCGCTTGATCACGACTTTGCGGTGGTCACAGTCAATGCACGGGATTTCGTCGAACTTCTCGATGTCGCCGTCCATCCGGGACTGATCGTCTTGCGCGAGAGCGGCTTGAGCCGCCAGGAACAGTGGGAACGCATCAAGCCGATCATCGACTATGTACGGGATTCAGGCGACGAGGACTTCTTGCTCAATAAACTCGTGGAAGTTACTGAAGTCGGGAAATTTCACGCACGAGATATTCCATCATCCTAGAAGTTTTGGCTGAGATACTCAGGCCCCCTGTACTCCCGTAACCCGCCAGCGGATGCGCCCTCCTCCACCCGTGTGTATATTTGAAAATGACTTGTGCTCCTGCTCGAAAACATTCCGCTCGCTCCGCTGACCACCATCAAAATCGGAGGCCCGGCGCGGTTTTTCGTCGAGGCCCGCAATATCGGGGAAGTGCAGGAGGCATTTTCCTACCGCGCTCGCGCGATCTGCCTCTCTTCGTTCTGGGCGGCGGCAGCAACCTGGTTGTCGCCGATGCCGGTTGGCCCGGCCTCGTGCTGAAAATCGCGATTCAAGGAATCGACCAAGCCCACGTAGCGGCCACAATGAAGACGGCAAAATTCTCTTCGACGCCGGCGCCGGCGAATCCTGGGATAAGTTCGTCTCCCACGCGGTGATGGCGCATTGCGCTGGCGTCGAATGCCTGAGCGGCATTCCCGGCAGTGTCGGCGGCACGCCCGTACAGAACGTCGGTGCCTACGGGCAGGAAGTCGCCGAGACGCATTGCCTCAGTGCAGGTTCTCGACACAAAAGATGGTCAGGTCCGCGAACTCTGCCCCGAAGCCTGCGAGCTTCAGCTACCGCTCCAGCATCTTCAATACTACGCGAGCGCGGACGCTTCATCGTTCTCCGCGTCACCTACGCGCTCACGCCCGGCGGCGAACCACGCATCGCCTATGCTGACCTAAAACGCCACTTCGAAGGCCGCGAAACACCGCCCAATCTCGCCGAAACCCGCGAGGCTGTGCGCCATATCCGCGCCCTCAAGGGTATGCTCATCACCCCGGGAGATCCGGACTGCCTCAGCGCCGGCTCCTTCTTC
The DNA here is from genome assembly GCA_963702775.1 of uncultured Acidobacteriaceae bacterium. Lineage (GTDB taxonomy): Bacteria > Acidobacteriota > Terriglobia > Terriglobales > Acidobacteriaceae > Sulfotelmatobacter. The sequence goes on along the minus strand of CAVPDX010000002.1, from coordinate 1,454,285 downwards.
AAAAATCCCGTGCTCTCCGAAGAACAGCATAAGGATCTGAAGCAGCGCGCCGCCGCAAGAGGATTAACCCTGCCCAGCTATCCTGCGCTCGAAACCCGCAAGAAAGTTTCCGCCGCCTGGCTGGTCGAGCGCTCCGGATTCGCCAAAGGATTCGGCTTCGGCCGCGTCGGCATTTCCAGCCGGCACGCGCTGGCCATCGTCAACCGCGGCGCGGCCACTGCCGCCGATGTCCTCGCCCTGAAAGAACAAATCCAGCATCGCGTGGAAGAAATCTGGGGCGTCCGCCTCAGAACCGGAACCAGTCATGGTTGGCTTCTAAGCTTGTTCGCCCAGTGCGGCGTATGGTCAGCGCGATCCCGCGCTCTCCCAAAGCCCGTTGGATTCTGCCGCACTCATCTCGATCGCCGTCACCGCGACAGCCCGCCAAGTCTGCACCAGCCCCGCCGCCAGCATCTCACCGAGGAATTGCTTCACATCTCTCCGACCCTGTTCGTGCCCCACTCCAAACTCCTGCTCCACCGCGCCCACCAACTCCGGCAGCGCTCTGGGCGCCTCCAACAACTGCCAAATCAAAGATCCAGTTCCCTTCAAGCTGTAGATCGACGCCAAACTTCCAACCTTGGCCCGTACGGGCACAACGAGAGTCTCTCCACCCTTGACCCGTGAAACGACACTCTGCGCACGCACGAACTGTTGCCCTGAATCGGTTGAACAGTGCGCAATCTCTTCGGTTCGGGTTGGGTGGCATTCGCCACTCAATCGAGTATTCATCTCGCTCATGTGATTTGAGATTACGGCAGACCTTGGGCCCGAACAACGGTTCTGTGAGGTCAGGTATTGGACTGGTTATCATTGCGTTGGTTCCCCAACGGATGCACGCAAGCCACAATCCAAAACCACATCAGTTGCTACAATGGTGATCCAATTCAAGCATGCGGCTCGTCAGTCCACTATTGAAGCACGCGGTGTATCCGGCTCTGCATCACACCGGATGCCTCGACCGCATCACGCCCATCGGCAGTTGCTCGGTGGTGAACTACCATGGCGTTGTTCCGCCGGAGCATTCCAGCAACGACACCTTTCTCGATGGAAATCTGGTGCGCCCACAAGTCTTGCGACAGCAGCTCCAATTCTTGAAGTCTCACTTCCATGTCGTTCATCCAGACGATTTTCGGGCTAGCATTGAGCAAGGCAGGCCGCTTCCTGCACGCGCGGTTCTGGTAACTTGCGACGACGGTCTGCTCAACACCTTAACCGACATGCTCCCTGTTCTGCGGAGCGAGGGCATCCCGTGCCTTTTCCTGGTGACCGCGGCCTCGTGCAGCGATCAACCGGGCATGCTTTGGTACGAGGAACTCTACCACCTGATGCGCGCAAGCCCCTAACCGACGCGGACCTCCAACTTCCCGCGGACGAAGCAACAGACTCCCTTTCTTCCCTGAGTTTCCAAGCCCGCTGGTGGAGTCGCGTTGCGGCAAGCCTCGCGGCTAAACGCGAGAACAAGAACCGAATGGATCAACAAACTGCGCAGTCATTGCGGACCGGCGCACCCTCTTCGTTCCGAAAGACGATGGCGCCTCTTGAATATCACTGAACTGAAGCACTTAGCTGACGCTGGAATGACCATCGGCGCCCACACTGTTCGCATCCCGTCTTGTCGCTCTGCACTGACGACGAAGCGCGCCGCGAGATTCAAGAAAGCAAAATCAACTTCGAGCGTGCACTGGGGCATCCGTCTGGGCATTTGCCTATCCCTTTGGCAATCCTTCCACGATGGGAGACGCGGGAATTGTGCCTGGCCAGTGAAGCCGGCTTCGCCTGCGCCTTTCTTAACGTCGAACACTGGGACTCTCAGTCCGCTGATCGCTTTGCGCTGCCCCGAACCCATATCACGGCGGAGATGACGCTTCCTGAGTTCGCGGCTCACCTAAGTGGGCTGCACTCACGCCTCCAGCGCGCGGTGCGAGCCTAGCCTTTTACTTCCGGTGGTCTTCCGCTACGAATCCGGCATCCTTACCAGCCTGACAACAATCGATCTGCCAATAAATAAAGAAAATTCTCCAAATGTCGCGCGGGATCACTCTCCCGCCAACTTCTTTCCTTGTTTCATTTCATCCTTCATCATTTTCCGCAGCGCTCGATTGATCCGCGTCTGGTACCCGCGCCCCGACTTCTTGAACCAGGCAATCACATCGGCGTCCAGACGCAGCGTAACCGGCTTCTTGATCGGCCGGTACCACTCCATCCGCTCCGGAATCGAAAACTGCCGCTTCGGCTCCTCCGCCGAAGCACTCAGGCTGATCGTCTTCTTCTGGCGGCCTGCCTTCCGACCCTTCTTAACTCCAGCGGTTCGTTTCATTTAGCAGCCATTATACATGCACAATCATACCCACATGATTGCATGCACAAATGTTCCAACCGGAACATTCAGCACAAACGTACTTATGTTCCGGGTGGAGCACTCGCCCAATTCTGGGGGATGGTGGGACACGAATCGGCTCAGGCGGGCTCGTCAGCGGCAAATCCAACGAGTCGAAGTAACCGCCGGCGCCGCCCCGGTTCGTGACCCCGGTTTGTTGATTGTGACCCCATGCGATGGGGTAGAGTGCAACGATCCGGCTCCGACGGCGCCTCAACCTACTCATCGGCAAGCTTTGCCGCCTGCTTAAATATATTCACAAACATTTCTCGCGTCAGCTTTCCAGTCTGCGTATTCTGATTCGAAGGATGGTAAGAGGCCAGTAACACCTTACCATCGGGTAACCGGTAACTGGCGCCATGTTTGAAGAGATAAGGTTTGAAGAGGTAAGCTTGCCTGTCGCCGAGCGGTCTGCGCCGTTTCATGTAATTCAGATAAGCATCGAAACCAATCTTGCCCAGCGCAACCACTATCTTCACCTTCTCTAATCCTGCCAGCTCGCGATCGAGAAAATGTGAACACGCCAACAGTTCTTGAGGAAGCGGTTTGTTAGCGGGCGGAGCACAGCGCACTGCGGCAGTGATATATAAATCTTTCAGCCTAAGCCCGTCATTTCGATCAGTAGCATCAGGCTGATTGGCAAACCCGGTTTCATAGAGCACCGGGAACATGAACTTGCCGGAAGCATCGCCCGTGAAGGGCCGCCCGGTGCGGTTGGAGCCGTGCGCGCCTGGAGCGAGTCCCATGATCAGCACGCGCGCCTCGGGATCGCCGAAGCCGGGAACGGGCTTGCCCCAGTATTCCCAGTCGCGGTAAGCGCGGCGCTTCTCGCGAGCCACCTGCTCGCGATAGGCGACCAGGCGCGGGCAGCGGGTACAGGCTGTGACTTCGCGGTTGAGAACCGTTAGCCAGTGGGGACTATTTGTTTTCACTTATTTACGAAAGCCCAAAACTCGAATGGACAAATCTCGAATGCAAAAGGATATTTTCTATCGCCAGCCCGGTCAAGCGACGCGCGCCGTGTGGAGATTGGCGTTGCAGGCCACGAACACAGCGCCACCTGGAGCATCCGCGATATGATCGCAGCGGGGGACTTTGAATGGGCGCCCGAAACAACATGTTTGGGCTAATTTTCTTAATGGGTGTGCTGGCATTCACGGTGTTCGCGGCGAAACGACTCCTCTTTCGACCCAGCCCATCGACCAACGGCGTTGGAGCGTTGCTGGGCAGAGCCAAGCCGCCCGCAAAGCCATCGGAGCCAAAACCCTCTGCCGCCGTGCCCGCAAAGCCCTCTTCAGCGCCCTCCTCTTCGGCATTACCCGCGACGATGCCGGCGCCGACCTCGAGTGGACAGGCACAGGCGCCGACTCCGGAGGCAAGCGGAGCTGTGGCCAGCGCGAAGCAAGAACCATCCACAGCGGGAAGTAGCGCTGCGACAGCAACCGAAGATCATCATCCTGAAAATCATGCTTCTGAAAATCGTGGTCCTGCAAATCATGTTCTTGAACATCATCGTCCGCAACTGCGGCTTGAGTCTGGCATTCGCTTGTGGATTCGCGTGACCGCAATTAGCCGCGAACCGGATGGTAGCTTTACGTTCCGCGGAACTCTCTTGCAGCCGGTTGAGCTTGCTCACGCGAATCAGCTCGATCAGGGTACAGAGCTGTCCGGGTCCGGAGCCGTGATCAACGGACACGTTACGGTTTTTGTTAGGACGTTCACCATTGGCGGAGCAAACTACGCGCTGCAAGACGCGAGTGGATCAAACAAACGTCCTGGAAGTGGTCTGGCGGTTGAACTCGATCCCGGTAAGCTGCTGGAGGTGTGGCTCGCATCGCCGTCGGTTTATCGGAAAACTCCTTAGCCAGTCGATCTGGGATCGCACTCAGGAATAAAGCGAGTGGCATCACGGCTGCAACTTCGGAATGGCCGCGCGAGAGAGTACGGCTCCCTGAGCATCCAGTACGAACACCTCAGCCCATAGTTTGTGCGAGTCGCCGGTCAGTGTGAATGTAACTGTGGTCTTAGGCGGAGTGCAGCCCGAGAGCTGCCTCTCTTCATCACTCGATGCCAAAGCGCTCGATGCAACCTGCGCAGCCTTTGGTGGGGACGCGGCACCCGCGCTGTACAGTTGCAGCACCACCTCGACCGCGCCCGCCAGATTCTGGCAGCGTATGGGAACGCGAATCTCCCATTCGCTGGCGCCAGTCTTCTTCACGTTGGGCTTGTCGGCAAAGACCAGGATTGGAGGATTGCCGCCAGGCGAGGCAAACCATTCGTGCCAGCGATGTTCGAACTCGATGCTGGCCACAACGTAGGCGCGATCCAGTTCGCGGTCCCGCTCTTCCCAGCAGGGGTGCATGGCAAAGATCGAAGGCACAGTCTGGCCAGTACCTTGCGCGTGCAGCAGATGATGCAGCGCCGGGACAAAGTCGGGGTGATAGCCGGCGCGCGCCATCAGCATCAAGCTCTCGATATCGGCCTCCAATTCGAGCTGGCGGCAGAAGCGCGCCAGATCGGCGGAGGCCTTGGTCGAATCGGACCACGCCGCCGAAGGGAGACCGGGATCGCCCAGCACTATCAATCCGCTGCCGCTGCGCAGCGACTCTTCGTAGAGATAACGGCGAGCCCAATCGCGGCGGACGACATGCGCGATCTCGTGCGACAAAATCGCCGCCCACAATCCCGCGCTGGTGCCGGCAAGATCGGCGAGTCCGCTTTCCACGTAGATGGTTCCATCGGGCGAGGAAAATGCATTCAGCTGTGCGTCGTCGACAATGCGCAGTTCCCAGCCGTATTTTAGGCGCGTCGTCTCGACTCGTTCGACGAGGGTTTCGAATACTCGGCGTCCTAGCGCATATCGACCCGTCGGAACTGTGCTCTGGGCAAGCAGCTCCGACCGCAAGCGCGCGGCGGTCTTCATGTCGAGATTGAATTTGTCTGGGACGTCCTGCGAAGCGGGATTTGCCTGGGCTGCGGAAAGAGTCGGCAACCAGCAAAGCAGAACAGTGAAGACAACGCGGGCCGCGCAACTTCTTACTCTCACGGGTCACGCTCCCGGAGAACGATCCTCAAGTGGATTATCGCACTTCTCGGTGCGGTGAATGTCACGAGAACTTGGCGCGATCGATGCAGCGGGGAGTGCGGCGGGGACGTCGCGATTGAGATGGTTGGCCAACCGCGGCCTGTGAATTCCTTCTCAAAATAAATTTGCGGAGGCTGGTTGAGGATCGGGTTTCTCGCGTGGGCACCGGCCCTGGGCCGGGGGGGGGTACCCCATCCCCCCGGTCTATTGGAATCATCGTGTTAGAGCGAAAACGCGAAATGATCTATGGGGCACAATCACTTGCGGGCAAAATCTTGATATCAAATAACTTACAGGTCGGGATCCTGAGTCTCACAGTGCCAAAACGGGACGATGAGGATTCACTCGACCGTCACGGCCTCGACCATGATCGCTCAAGTTTGATCATGCGCACAAGGACAGATGTCACACACTATGGCTGTGGAAAGTTTTCTTCGCTAGAATTGGAGGCCGCTTGCGGTCTGGTTGTTCTCTCGTACAATTTCCGGTGCAGGATGTCGGAAACCGAGGATGCCATGGCAACAGTATCTTTCGCTTCGCAAATTCTCCCTCTGTTCGCGGCAACGGATATCAAACACATGGCCCGTTACGGCTGCATGTTGGCGGAATACAGTTACATGTCGCAGCCAGCCAACGCGCAGAATGTGCTCAATCGCTTGAATGGCACGACGATGCCAGTTATGCCTCCGCCGCCCGCGGCGCCATGGACGGCGGCTAACATTGAGTTGTTTCAGGCTTGGATGGCGGGCGGTTATCAGCCTTAGCGCGGAGTGCCCCACGGCGTCCGCTTTCGTTGTGCCCATCCGTCGAAGACTGAGACGGATTGATTGGATAAGAACGAAGGCTCGATTCGAAACCCGACTGCTCAAGATATTTTTGTCCTTGACGACGCCTTCGTTCTTATCGAGGGGCAGCCTCGGTCGCGGTGGCGAAAACGTAGGCTGGCCCTCAGTGGCAAGCCGAGCATGCTAAAGCTGTTAGAGGTTCTTTATGACGTTGAGGGCCTTGTCGATGTCGCCCTGACCTCGGCTGTTTGCCACCGAGTAAAGCGCATCCACAGCTTCCAGAAGTTTGCTTCGCGGGGGCTGCGTTGACGCGGGCAGGCCAAATGTCTGCTGGGACGGCTGCTCTACTTTCATGATTTCCGTACCTTGTTGGCTTCGGATCGAGAATATCTCCCAACCTCCGCCGAGAATGCTTTCCCGCCACGAGGAGGATCTCACGAAACTCATCTGCATGCCTGGCGCAGTCGCTACGAGGGAAGATGCCGTCCCATTCCAGACGATCTTTCCCATCCGGGTCTTTTCGGCTATCTTTTCGACGAGTTCTATTTCCTTTGGATCGTCGTAGCCAATAAATTCCTTAAAAACGCCACCCAGGTCGGTGCTCATTGCACTTCCTCTGCCTTCAGATACTTTAGTTTGCCATAGATTTCGCCAACTAGCTCAGATATTCGGTCGCACTGCAGGATCATGGCCTGAAGGGTCTCGGCTGGAACCTCCGCTCCTTCGGCGGGAACAACCTTTACCAGGGTTTTTACGGAGCGAATCGCGACGTCCAGCTTGTCCATGTCGATTCCCTTCAAGATCTTCTGGAACGATCCGTTGGCCTCCGAAAATCGCATCTTGAGCGGTGGGAGTAGTGCTCTCACCTTCAGCCAGTCCGCGGCCGCGACTCTGTTGGCAAGCTCTTCGACATCTTCAACGATAATGCGGAAATCTTCTGCTGCCCTCTGTAGTAGGAGTTCTTGACGAGCTGTGTTAGCAGTCTCTTGCGCGGTCCTTTCCCGCGCTCTCGCCTCAACTGTCTCCCGCAGACCGCGAAGACTGGCAAGCCATCCAAGAACGCCAATGATAACTCCTGCAAAGCCGAGCGCAACGCTAATGATCGTTACCACGTTCACGCAGTTAAGAATTGCTTTCCAATCTGCGCTGCCGAGGGTGGCCGAGACGTTCGAGCTTTCCAGATACATATTTTGCCGTCCCGAAGTACTTAAACCTCGTCCACTAGGTTGTCAAGACTACTTCGGAGGATACAAGGGCCTTCTGCGCGTTTGACGCTGCTCTCCTTCTGTCTTTACACTCAAGTTAACGCCGTATGAATTCGGGAGGGTTTCGTTTGCTCGACGGAGCCTCCGGGTGCAGTGGCGAGTGAAAGGTAAATGTGAGCCCCACAGAGACTACTGACGCGGCCAAGCTCGACGCAAACAAGACTGACGCACTAAGACACACTAACAAAGACATCAAGCGGGAGATCTCGGTTGAGATTCCGGCGGCGGAGGTTGCGCGCGAGACTGAGGTGCAGATTCAGCGCTATCAGAAGAGTGCGCGGCTGCCGGGGTTTCGGGCGGGGCATGTGCCGGCTTCCATCATCAAGCAGAGATTTGGCGATGGCCTTAAGAACGATGTGGCCGAGGCTTTGATCCCGAAATATTTTCGGCGGGAAGCGGAGAAGCTGGGGCTGATTCCGGTTTCGCAGCCGCGGGTTACCGATCTGCACATGCATGACGGCGAGCCGCTTACCTTTAAGGCGTCGTTTGAAGTGCTGCCGGAGATTCAGGTCGAGGGCTACAAGGATCTGCGGGCCGACAAGCCGGAGATTGCGGTTACCGATGAAGAAGTGGAGCAGGCGCTTGCCAGCTTGCGCGAGCAGCATGCTACTTACACTACTGTGGAGGGGCGTCCGCTGGCCGAGGGAGATTATGCGCAGGCTTCGATGGATGGGAAGCCAAAAGATGGCGCGGATGTCGCCCAGGCCAAGGGCAATCCCGTACCGTTGATCCGGTACACATGGACGAGGTGCTGATCGAGATGGGCGGCAAGAATACTGTGGCGGAGTTTTCGCAGAATCTTATCGGAGCTTCGGCAGGCGACGAGCGGACGTTCGATGTGAGCTATCCGGAGGACACTCAGGACAAGCGACTGGCGGGCAAGACTTTTGTTTATACGGTGAAGGTGAATGGCATCAAGCAGAAGAGCCTGCCCGAATTGAACGATGACTTCGCCAAGGAGTTGGGTGAGTTCGCGAGCCTGGAAGCGGTTCGCAAGCAGATTCGCGAAAACATGGAAGCCGAACGGCGGCACAACGCCGAGCGCGAAAGCAAAGACAAGCTGGTGGCCGAACTGGTAAAGCGCAACGAGTTTGAAGTGCCGGAGTCGTTGGTCGACCGGCAGATTGATTTGCGGCTGGAGCGGGGCCTGCGGGCTCTGGCGGCGCAGGGCATGAAGATGGAAGACTTGAAGAAGATGGACCTGCCGCGGCTTCGGGCTGGGCAGCGGGAGCAGGCGGTGCAGGATGTGAAGTCTTCTTTATTGCTGGAACGGATCGCCGATCTCGAGAAAATCGAGGTCAGCGACGAGGAAGTGAACCGGGAACTGGAAGCGCTCGCCAAACAGTCAAAACAAACTTCAGAAGCGGTGCGCGCGCGTTTGACAGAGGATGGGGGGCTCGATAGAATCCGGATGAGAATCCGCAGCGAGAAGACCCTCGAATTTCTTTATCACCAGTCCGCGTAGATGGCAAAGACGCAGACCACTTTCAACCCTCCCCGAGAATGCAAGAGGTAGTTTGGGGCGGAGTGTGGCAGGTCCGGGCTTTGATGAGGAAGCGAGCCAAACGCGCAGTATTGCGTCGCAAGAGGCGCGACCCTTCGGCGTTGCTCAGGGCAGGCTGCTTCGCGCGGCTCGCTCAGATTCCTCGCCGCGCCAAAAACGCTTGCTCGGAATGACAATCAAAGTGAGACACTGCTCCGGTGACAAGTCCGGCAGAACAGGTCAGGTAAACCATGAAACGCAATGCGAGATCCGCAAATGATGCTGGTACCGATGGTGATCGAGCAGACCGGGCGGGGCGAACGCGCCTACGACATTTATTCCCGGCTGCTCCGCGATAACATTATTTTTATCGGCACGCCGATTGACGACAACATCGCCAACCTGGTGATTGCGCAGATGCTGTTTCTGGCGCAGGAAGATCCGGAGAAAGACATTCAGCTTTACGTGAACTCTCCGGGAGGATCGATCACGGCGGGCATGGCGATCTATGACACCATGCAGTACGTGAAGAACGATGTCATGACGCTGTGCGTGGGCCAGGCGGCGTCGATGGCGGCTTTGCTGTTGGCGGCCGGAGAGCCGAAGAAGCGGCTGGCGTTGCCGAATTCGCGCATTCTTATTCATCAGCCTTCGATGGGAGGGTTGTCGGGTCAGGCTACCGATATCGACATCCACGCGCGGGAAATCCTGCGTATGCGGGAGATTACCAACCAGTTACTCTCCAAGCACAGCGGGCAAAAGCTCGATAAAGTGGAAAAGGACGTGGAACGGGATTTCATCATGAACGCGCAGCAGGCTAAGGAATATGGAATCATAGACGATATCATCTATAAGACCGCAAAGGCGGTAGTATAGGCCTTCGTGATTTGGGGGCGAGCCAAGCAGCGCGCTTTTGCGTCGCAAAGAACGCGACGCGTCGCGCGGCTCGCCCAGGTCCTTCGGCGGGCAAAGAGCGCCCACCTCAGGATGACAATCAAATTAAGGAGTAGAGCCGAGTGAAAACCAAGTCTGGGTCCGACGAGATTTTGCGCTGTTCGTTCTGCCACAAGTCGCAGGATGCCGTGGCCAAGCTGATCTCGTCGCCCAGCGATTATCCGCGCGCCTACATTTGCGATGAGTGCGTAGCGGTGTGCAATTCGATCCTGGAAGACGATCGCACGGCGACTCCGCAGACCGCGGCGCCCAATCAACTGCCCAAGCCGCAGGAGGTCAAAACCTTCCTGGATGAATATGTCATCGGGCAGGAGCAGACCAAGAAGAAGCTGGCAGTCGCGGTTTACAACCACTACAAGCGCATCTTCATGAACCGGCAGAAGACGGCCGGCGACGGCATTGAGCTGAGCAAGTCGAACATTTTGCTCATTGGTCCCACGGGAACGGGAAAGACGCTGCTGGCGCAAACTCTGGCGCGCATGCTGGACGTTCCCTTCGCCATCGTCGATGCGACCACGCTCACCGAGGCCGGCTACGTGGGCGAGGATGTGGAGAACATCATCCTCAAGCTGCTGCAGGCGGCCGAGGGCGATGTCAGCCGGGCTCAGACCGGCATCATTTACATTGATGAGATCGACAAGATCGGGCGCAAAGATGAGAATCCGTCGATCACTCGCGATGTTTCCGGCGAAGGCGTGCAGCAGGCGCTGCTGAAGATTCTGGAAGGAACCATCGCCAACGTTCCGCCCCAGGGCGGACGCAAGCATCCCCATCAGGAATTCACGCCGGTCGACACCACCAATATCCTCTTTATTTGTGGCGGCGCATTTGTGGGCCTGGAAAAGATTATCGGCAGGCGCGTGGGGAAAAAGTCGCTCGGCTTCCGCGGCGGAGAAGAGGCGGAAAAGGAAGACGCCGTGGTCTCACGCAAGCGCAATTTCGAATTGCTGAGCGAAATCCAGCCGGAAGACTTGATCAAGTTTGGCCTGATCCCTGAATTCGTGGGCCGCATGCCGGTCGTGCGGCATGCTGGAAGATCTGGACGAGGCTGCGCTCATCGGGATCCTCACCCGCCCCAAGAATGCCATCGTCAAGCAGTACCAGCGCCTGTTCGAGTTCGAAAATGTGCGCTTGAAGTTCAGCGATGACGCGCTGCGCGCGATCGCCCGCCAGGCTATGTCTCGCAAGGTTGGAGCCCGCGGCCTGCGCATGATTCTGGAAGAGCTTATGCTCGACCTGATGTTCCACCTGCCCAGCCAAAAGAAACTAAAGGAGTTCGAGGTTACGCGGGAGATGGTGGATAAACGCAGCGCTTCCGTAGCCACATTAGAGAAGGCGGGATAGTAAAACAGGAGTAAACTGATTAGGCGGCGGCTCCGGTGGATTACGGGTCCGAAGGATTGGTCTTCGGCAGGAAGCCTCCAGGCAGCCAGTCGAGCAGGGATCGGCAGAAGTCATTTGGCTGAGTCGTTTCTGGGTAAGTCGTTTCTGTGCGTAGTCGTTTCTGCGCAAACCCAGGGGAGATTGAGTGACCACATCCAAAGAAAAATTCGAAAGCAAAAAGTTGCCCATGATGCCCATTCGGGACGTGGTCATCTTCCCTTACATGATGACGCCGTTCGTGGTGGGCCGCGAATCGAGCGTGCGCGCCCTCGAAGAGGCGCTGGCCGCGGATAAGAAAATCTTCCTGGCCACGCAGCACGACGCCTCCATCGACGAACCCAAATCAAACGAAATCTACCAGGTGGGCACCATCGTCAACATCGTGCAGAGCCTGAAGCTGCCCGATGGCAATATTAAAGTTCTGGTCGAAGGCATTGAGCGCGGCCGGCTTCTGCAGGCCACCGACGCCGACGGTTACATGCAGGCCAATGTTCGCGTGGCTCGCTACCCCGTGGAGATGAACGCGCAGATCGAAGCCGGCATGCAGCGCGTGACCACGCTGTTCGAGCAGTACGTGAAGCTGTGCCAGGCGCTGAACTACGAGACCATGATCTCGGCCGTGCGCATGGAAGATCCGGCCAAACTTACCGATATCATCGCCGCCAACCTGCAGCTTTCCATCGAAGAAAAACAGGAACTGCTGGAAATCTTCGATCCTTCAGAGCGCCTGAACCGCATCGCCGACGTGCTCGACGTGGAAATCGAAAAGCTCAACGTCGACCGCACCATCCAGTCGCGCGTGAAGCGGCAAATGGAGAAGGCGCAGAAAGAGTATTACCTTAACGAGAAGATCAAGGCCATTCAGAAGGAACTGGGCCGCGGCGAGAAGAGCGAGTTCGACGAACTGAAGAAGAAGGTCGAATCCGCCGGCATGCCGAAAGACGTCAAAGACAAGGCGCTGCAGGAACTGAAGAAGCTGGAAGCCATGCCGCCGATGTCGGCCGAATCCACGGTGTCGCGCAACTATCTCGACTGGCTGCTGGCCGTGCCGTGGAAGAAGCGGTCGAAGGAAATCCGCAACATCTCGCGCGCGGAAAAAGTTCTCAATGAAGATCATTACGGCCTGGAGAAAATCAAGGAACGCATTCTCGAATTCCTCGCCGTTCGGCAGTTGGTGAAGAATCCCAAGGGATCGATTCTCTGCTTCGTTGGCCCTCCGGGCGTGGGCAAGACTTCTCTCGGCATGTCGATCGCCAAAGCCACTGGCCGCAAGTTCGTGCGCATGTCGCTCGGCGGAGTGCGCGATGAAGCCGAAATTCGCGGCCACCGGCGCACTTACATCGGCGCGCTGCCCGGGCAGATCATTCAGATGATGAAAAAGGCCGGCACCAAGAACCCGGTCTTCATGCTCGACGAAGTCGACAAAATGTCAATGGACTTCCGCGGCGACCCCTCAGCCGCGCTGCTTGAAGTGCTCGATCCCGAGCAGAATTTCATGTTCGTCGATCACTACCTCGACGTTGAGTATGACCTGTCGCAGGTTTTCTTCATCGCCACCGCCAACGTGATGCACACCATCCCTCCCGCGCTGCAGGACCGCATGGAAGTGCTGCGGCTGCACGGATACACCGAGCACGAGAAACTGGAGATCGCCAAGCAGTTTCTGGTCAAGAAGCAGATGGCGCAGGCGGGACTGTCGGAGAAAAACATCAACTTCACCGACGACGCCATCCTGGGCCTGATTCGCTCGTATACGCGCGAGGCGGGCGTGCGCAATCTGGAGCGCGAAATCGGCAACGTCTGCCGCAAAGTCGCGCGCAAGGTAGTGAAGGAAGGCGAGAGCTATACCGCTCCTGTGACCGGGGAGAATGTTACCGACTTCCTGGGCGTGATCAAGTTCCGCGACACGCTGGCGCATGAAAAGAGCGAAGTAGGATTGGTCACCGGCCTGGCCTGGACCGAAGTAGGCGGCTCGATCCTCAGCACCGAAGCGACGGTGGTCGATGGCAAGGGCAAGCTCACGCTGACCGGCAAACTCGGCGACGTGATGCAGGAGTCGGCGCAGGCCGCGCTGTCGTATATCCGTTCGCGGGCGAACCGTCTCGGCCTGAATCGCGATTTCTACCGCACTCTCGATCTGCACGTGCACGTGCCTGAAGGCGCCATCCCGAAAGACGGGCCGTCAGCCGGCATCACCATTGCCACGGCAATCGCCAGCGCGCTCAGCAAGATTCCCGTGCGGCGCGATCTCGCCATGACCGGAGAAATCACGCTGCGCGGCAAGGTTCTGCCGATCGGCGGACTCAAAGAAAAGCTGCTGGCTGCCCATCGCGCCGGACTCTTTGAAGTGATCCTGCCGCGCGACAACGAAAAAGATTTGGCCGAGGTTCCGGAAAATCTGCGCACCGCGATGAAGCTGCACTTCGTCGATACCATGGACCAGGTGCTGCAGATCGCGCTGGAATCAGCTCTGCCAGCGTTCAGTGAAGATGTAACCACGCAGCCCATCGCGCCACCGCTGACCTCCAGCACCACGGATAGCCCCGCGGCGCATCAGTAGCTGCTTTGAAAGGGCGCGGCTTCAGCCGCGCCGACGCTTACCCTTGTCATCCTGAGCGGACCTGCCTCGTTCCCATTTCTCGCGAAGCGTTACAATAGTTGTTCCTACGATGTCCACATCGAACCAAAGTCAGATCACTTTTGAAAACGGGCCAGGGCAGCCGTCCGAAACAGCGCAGGCCCGAACAACCGGAATCCTGCCTTCGCAGGAAATCAGCAATCTGATCGCCCGCGGCAACATCATCGCCTCGCCCGCAATCAATCCCGATCACATCCAGCCCGCGAGTCTCGACCTACGCCTCGGCGACATGGCGCATCGCGTGCGCGCCAGTTTCTTGCCCGGCCCGAATAGTACGGTCGATGCCAAGATCAAGGACCTCCGGATGACCCGCGTCGATCTCACTGGTGCTCCGGTCTTCGAAAAGGATTGCGTCTACATCGTTCCCCTGGTGGAAGAGTTGAACCTGCCGGAAAATATTTCGGGGAAAGCGAATCCCAAAAGTACGACCGGCCGTCTCGACATTTTCACGCGCCTGATCACCGATTACGGCACTGAGTTCGATCGCGTTCCGCCAGGATACAAAGGCAAATTGTACGCTGAGGTTGTTTCCCGCACGTTTACGGTCGCGATTCGCGCGGGCATGCGGCTGAGTCAGTTGCGCTTTGTGCAGGGCAATCCGCGATCGAGCGACAGCGCGATCAGAGGACTTGATCGGGAAGAGCCGCTTGTCTACATGAACGAGGACAGCCCCGGCAAAGCGCAGGTTGAGCGTGGGCTAAGAATTACCATCAACCTGGAAGGCGCAGACCCATCCGAGATCATCGCGTACAAGGCAAAGCGCTATGCTCCAGCCATCGAATTGGACAGGATCAATCATTATTCGACGGGAGAGTTTTGGGAAGTCCATCATCAGAACGCGAATAAGAACCTGATTCTCGAACCCGGCGACTTTTATATTCTTGCGTCCCGAGAAAGAGTGAGTGTTCCTCCGGAGTTTGCCGCGGAAATGGTTCCTTTCGATCCTTCCGATGGCGAGTTCCGCATTCACTACGCGGGATTCTTCGACCCCGGCTTCGGCTACGGTTCCCACGACGTCAAGGGAACTCGCGCTGTGCTTGAGGTTCGAGCCCATGAAGTTCCGTTCCTGATGGAACACGGACAGCTTGTAGGCAGGCTGAACTACATGCCACTGCTGTCGCGACCGGATAAGATTTATGGCACGAATATAGGATCGTCGTACCAGCATCAGGCGCTCACGTTGAGCAAGCAGTTTCGCAGGAATTGAATTGCAAAGCGGGGTTGTAGTGGGTGTGATTTCTCCCCGCTCACAGCACTTTGAGCGGGAGTTGTAGCATGACAACGTCCGGAGCTATTTCGCTAGCTGTGGTGAGTCTCGTCTTTTACGTCTGTGGCGGCCTCTGCATCTTTAAGACGAAGATGCTGGTCGGTTGGGGACGGGGAACCTACACCAAAAATAAGTTCGTTCAAAGCTATCCGTTTTCCAACATGGTCACGAAGCCGTGGTACCCCGTTTACATCCGGTGTGCTGGAGTATTTATCTGGCTGTGGGCGCTCGCCATCGATTACCTAGTTCTGTTTCGTGGGTTCCACTAGCCGTCGGAAATTAGACCGACCCACTACCTGAGGTTTGTCCGCTTGCCAACTTTCCCTGCCCCATAGCAAACTAGCCCATGAGAGTTCTCGCGCGATTTCTGGCCGCGGCGACCGACGCCGCGCACTTCCCTGCTCCCAGCTTGCCGGAGGTCGCATTCCTCGGCCGCTCGAATGTGGGCAAGTCCAGCGTGATCAACACGCTGATCGGCGACAAGATCGCTCGCACCAGCTCCACGCCGGGACGCACGCGCAGCATCAACTTTTTCGAAGTGCGTTGGCCGGGAAAGCCGCAGCCGGAGGTCATCTTCGCCGATTTGCCCGGCTACGGTTATGCCAAGCTCTCGCGCGAGATTTCGCAGGAGTGGCCCAAATTCATCGAGCCCTACCTCAACGAGCGGCCCACGCTGGCCTTGTGTCTGGCGCTGGTGGATGTAAATGTTCCTCCGCAAGCCAGCGACCGGCAACTCTTAGATTTTCTTAATTCCTCGGGCCGCGACTTTGTGCTCATCGCCACCAAAAGCGACCGGCTATCGAACAATCAACTGCGCAACGCCCTGAAGAGCCTGGCAGAGACCTATCCAACCGCGACCGTGATTCCCTTCTCGGCAAAGACCGGAACCGGGCGCGACGAGGTATGGAACAAGATTCGGCAGTCAGCAGCAGAATTCCCCGCAGACGCGTTCCAATCCTGAACTCTTTTCATTATGGAAACGGCTAGCCCCCATTGGTCGCAAGCACGTTTGACTTCGGCTAAGTGTTCTCGCCCGAAACTCCGTAGAGTAAGACAGAGCCTCCCGGCACAGAGACCGGAGCGGCGAGGAACCAATCCACGGCGATGCCATTCGAAGAAACCAGCGACGGCGCGGCCTATTTATCTTCCTTGAAAAACTCAGGCTCGCCGCATTCTGCCGCCACGGCGACGGCACGCGCGCCCGAGGCCGCGCATTCCGCCGAAACTCTGCGGGAAGTCGCGCCGTCAAGCATTGCAGGCCCGGCCAGCGTGGAGAGACGCAAGAGCCCGCGCCACAAGTGCAAAGGCAGCGTCCGCTTGCAGGAGAACGGCGACGGGATGACCAGCTGGGCAACCTTCGCAGACATCAGCATGCACGGTTGCTACGTGGAAGCCCCGGCCCCGCTGCGCGTGGGCGCCGTGCTCGACTTAAGACTCGAGGTAAACGGCCTCCGCGTCGAGGCCACTGGAGAGGTCCGCGTGGCCTATCCTAACCTCGGAATGGGAATCTCATTCCTGAGGATGTCGGAAGAAAATCGCGAGCGATTACGCGAACTGGTGAGATCGCTCTTACGGTCTTCAGTAATCCTGGCCCCGCGAGTGGCCATCCCTTCGGCCTCGATTTCCCCAGATGCCTTGCCCGTTGTGGCCAACCCCAGCGCCGCTCTACACGCCATGCGGAGCTTCTTCGAGAACCGCCACGTCATGGGCCGGGACGAATTCCTCAGGATTCTGCGCAAGAGCCAGTAGCAACTCTTGGGCTTCGGGCTTCGGGCTTCGGGCTTCGGGCTTCGGGCTTCTAAAGCTGCGCTACCTCAGACTCGCCGGTCAAGTCCTTCCGAAGTTTCGACTCAGTGAGCTATCCGTTGCGCCGCGGGCTTGCGACGAACAGCCGAAGCCCGAAAGCCGAAGCCCGAGAGCCGCATTACGTTGGTGATCTACGTCGCCATTACCGGCGCCGATAGAGTGAAGGCATGACACTCTCATCTATGGTGGTTTCGCGCGATTGGCAGGAAGTCAGTGTTCTGGAATGTATTCTGGGCAGCTTGCACATGGAGGTTGCCGTCGAGAGCGCGCCGCAGCGCGCCCTGGAGCGCCTGACGAAATCGAAAATCGATGCGCTGATCGTGGACTGCGACCTGAATGGTACGGGTCAGTTTTTCCGCGAGTTGCAAAAAGAGGCTCCACGCGCCGCTACGGTGCCGCTGGTGATCATGGGTAGCCCGCAGGGAAAGCGCGACATGGAAGGAACCGGCGCAATGTTTGCCTTCGATAAGCCGATTTCAGTGGAGCAGGCAGTGCGCACGCTCTCGGCCGCGCGCAACATGATTCTCGACGGACGCCTACGTTATCACCGCGCCGGCCTGGAAGCGCCTGTCACTCTGCTGGGCCGCCATCAGAAGCGCGGGGAGGCGCAACTTATCAATCTAAGCCAGGGCGGACTGCAGGTTCGAGTCGAAAATGGATTCGACGCCGCCGAAGCTTCGCGTGTGGCCTTCGAACTCCCCGGAACCAAGTGTGGAGTGAAGGCCGAAGTCGAAGTGGCATGGTCCGACAAACAGGGAAATGTTGGCATCCGCTTTTTGAACATGACGCCGGAAATCAAAAGTACATTGCGGCTCTGGCTGGCCCAGCAGTATTTTGCGAACTAGGGGAAAGCAGTTCTCAGTTCTCAGTTCTCAGTTCTCAGTTCTCAGTTCTCAGTTCTCAGTTCTCAGTTCTCAGTTCTCAGTTCTCAGTTTCTAGTTCCCGGTTTCCAGAACGCAGGGTCGCGACAAAACAAATCGTCGCAAACTGCGATCCACAAAGGCTCGCTTTAACGGATCCGTACGCTGTCTTCGCTTTCTTCCTTCTCTTCTGGGTTGGACGCAGCCCGCGCCAGACGCGCGCCCAAACTTAATCCCCCGAGAATGGCGAATACGGCCCAATAGGCAGCGGCTACGAAAACCGCCGCAGCCAGCACGCTCCCCAGCGTAATCGGCCAGGGCGGAAGTTCGTGCGCGATAGAAAGAAAAATAAACGCAAACAGAAGCAGGGCTGCGGTCACCACCAAACTATCCACCAGCCAACACAATGTGCGGCCTGAAATTGGCCGGGAGAGCCAGCTCAATTCCGCATCCGGATCCCCGGCAGCATCCGCATGTTGGCTCAGGCCGAATGCGTCGGTCGCGGTAACGCCCGGCTCAAGCCGGATCGCCGGAAGAGGCGCGCCTGATAGAGTGAGCCCGTCGCTTTCCTGCAGAGCTTTTTCATCACGCGCAATCGAGACCGCAGAAGCCCCGAAAATCGACTGAGAATTAGCGGAATCCCGGATCAGAGCGTCCAGAAGGTTAGAGAAGATCCACTCATCGATCTGATGACCGATGCGCGCAGGCAAGTCCACGAAGCGAATGCCGCACTGTCCCGTGGGGCTCGCCCAGCTCACCTGACCACCCGTTTCCACGCGCAAGCGAGGGGATTTTAGCTCAAAGCGAAGGCGGACGCGCTGTTGCGGACGCAGCGCACTGACCACCTGCACGGCCACACCGCCGCGATTGAGGTTGCGGATGACTCCAGCTTTGGCGTCGTCCAGCGCGACGTAAGTCAAGCTGCGCAGTTCGTGCCGGTAGCTGCGTGCTGGCCGCGTGTGCACAGAAACTTCCCGCATACTGTTACCAGGAAAGCCTCGAACCGAACCCTCTTGCTGAAATTCTAGTGTCCGCCGATCGCGGCCAGGCAGTAACTGAGCTGGTTCCGTCGGATCAAGGAAGACGGTATTACTAAGGGTCATGGCCAAAAGGACAGGTCAGATTCATTGCAACTGACGCGAAACCCCGTTAACTTACTGGTAACTCCTGTGAAACCGGTATCTGGATGGTCCTGAAACCGGAGGCGCGGGCGAAAGCGACACACCTACAGCAAATAGTTAATTGACAGAGCCTCCTCTGCATGGCCAGACTTGGATGGCCACACTCGAGGAAGGAAATTTGGCCGGCCGTTTACTGAATGGCAACTACTCCCACTAAACCGACGATTGAAGTTGACGCCAGACTGGGCGCGTCGCGTGTGCCATCTTGGCCGCTGGAGCGAGGGGAGTTTTCTCCAGGGCAAGACGCTGCTTACGACGGTGTTTTCCATAAAGGTGACGCGGCCTCTGAGGACACTCGAGATTCGCGGCCCTCGGGCCGCGATGCCCTGCAGGCACTTTTGGCGTTCTCGGCGCTGCATCAGCAGATACGCCAGCGGCGGGCGCTGGCCTCGCGGCAGAGTGGATTTGAAACCATTCCCCGTGAGACTGAGTTCGAGCAGACCGAGCAATTCGTTCTGGACGAAGTACTGCAGTTAGTGGCCGAGCGAGCGATTGCCATCACCGGAGCGGACGGACTGGGAATCGCGCTGGCGGAGAACAACGAAATTGTTTTGCGGGCTTCGGCGGGCGCAATCAAACCGGACGTGGGCCAGCGCATCCAGCGGGACTCCGCTTTCTCGGGAGCGTGTTTCCGCACCGCGCAAATTATTCGTTGCGACGATACGGAGACGGACGATCGCGTAAACCTTTACGCCTGCCGGCAACTGGGCGCGCGGTCCATGGTAGCCGTTCCGCTGTGCGGAAGGCGGCGCGTGATTGGACTGCTCGAAGCCTTCTCCTCTGAGCCCTTCGGATTCAACGACAGCGACATGGGCAGCCTGGAACTGCTGGCCGAGTTGATTCTCGGCGCCCTCAAACCAGAAGACGAAGAACGCTTCGCGGAATCGGCGCAAGCAGCAGAGGCGGAGTTAGCCGCGCCAGCGCTTACGCCGCAAGCTTCTCCGCTTGAACAAGCTCCACTAGCGAACGCCGTCGCAGTGGTTTCACCCGCGCCGCAAGTCGAGGACGAAGCGAAAGCAACAACCGCGGATAACGCAGCGTCCGTGATTGCTGCAGCGGTGAATGCTCCAACGGCGGATGCCAAGACAACCGTTGTTCCGGCAGTTGTTGCTCCGCCGGCCGTTGCTTCGACGATCGTTGTTTCACCGATCGTTGTTTCGCCGACCATTGTTGCACCAACGACCGAGCCATCGGCTTTGCATGTGCCGACAACTGAGCCCAGCACCGAACCGAAACCGGCAAGCGCAAACACGTCTGCCGCTGAAACCACACCAGAGACCGAGCATCCCACAGGTCACCATCCCGGGATCGTGCTGGTGTTGGTGCTGGTAGTCATCTGCGCGCTGCTCGCCGGTGGAGTGTGGTGGAAGCTGAAGAATGCGCAACTCAGCAAAGTAATGGTGCAGCCTGAACAGAAGATGACGAAACCGGTTGTCGCAGCGAAGCAGGCAACGCCTGCGGCGGCAGCGGTTGCTCCTCCTTCAGTCGCTCCATCTTCGGCCACTCCATCTTCGGTAACATCATCGAACATCGGTCCGGATGCGCAGACCAGTGCAGCAGCCGAACCCGGCAACGGAAATGTCGCGCCGCAGGAACGAACGAAGATGCCGCGGGTCACCGCAATCCGGCATTGGTCTTCCGCAGATTCCAGCACGGTTGCGCTCGACCTCGAAGATCAGGTGCAGTATGAGGCGCATCGCCTGGCCAATCCCGATCGCATTTATTTTGATTTGCACGATACCGCGCTCGCTCCGGAAATCGAAGGCAAAGCCATCGACGTCGGGGACGCGCTGCTGGTGCGGATTCGAGTGTCGCAACCGGTCCCGGGCGTGACGCGCGTGGTGCTGGAGACGAAAGGCAAGCCGAATTTCTCAGTCAGCCTGGAACCGAATCCTTATCGTTTGGTAGTGCAGGTGCGCAAGCCGGGCGCGGACCCGAAGGCCCAGGCCAATCTCTTTCCGGGAACTGCGATTACACATCAGCAAAAGCTGGCAATTGTGGTTCCTCCGCCGACGCGCGAAGACTTGCAACTGCGGGCGCGGATGCCCAAGACCAAGCTGCGCATCGTAGTGGACGCGGGTCACGGAGGGTGGGATTTGGGAACCGTGGGCCGGCGCGGATTGCTGGAAAAAGATGTGGTGCTTGAAATTTCGCAGAGGCTTGGCAAGCTGCTGGAAAGCCGTCTGGGCGCGGATGTGATTCTCACGCGGAACGACGACAACTACATCGCACTCGACGAACGGGCGGGGATGGCGAATCAGTCGCAGGCCGATCTGTTTATCTCGGTGCACGCGAACTATAGCGACTTGCCTTCGGCGCGCGGCGTGGAAACCTATTTCACAAACGTCTTCTCGGTGCCCAACGTCAAAGACAAAGACGTTGAGACTCGGGAATCGGATCACGGGAAAAACCCTAACGCAGCGTTGCTGTCAGCGTCTGAGCTTCACGAAAAAATTGAGCAGTCGCGGCGGCTGGCGGCCAGCGTGCAACGCTCGCTGTATGGAACTTTGTCGGTGCAAAATCCCGGACTGCGCGACCGCGGCGTAAAAGAAGCTTCTTACGTGGTGCTCACGGAAACTTCGATGCCGGGAATTCTGGCGGAAGTTTCCTTCGTAAGCAGTCCCACCGACGAGCAAAAACTGCGCAGCGACGGCTACCGCGAGCAGATTGCCGAAGCTCTGTACAAGGGCATCGCCCGATACGCGGCTGCTTCGCGCGGCGTTAAAGTCGCCAGCGCCTCTAAGTAGTCCCGAGCCGCGAGTACCGAGTACAGAGCCCCGAACCTCCTTCGAAATCTAGCCTGGCTTCGCTGCGGCCTCCTCATTCGCCTTGTCCAACAGCCAATTCTGGACTACGCCCCGCACCTGCATCCGGGCCTCCTCCAAGGTGACGTGCTTCACTTCCGGCGGTTTCTTTGCTACGACTGGCTTGGCGACGGCCGCAGCCTCTGCCGGCGCGGCGGCAAGGTTGTGCTCGTCCTCGACTTCCTTCTCATCATCTAGCTCAACTTCTTCCTCAACCTCGGCCTCTTCGCCGAAGTCTTCTTCAAACCACTGCGGGCCGTCGATGGAGGTGCGATGTATGTCGTCGCGATCGATCACAACATTTGTCGCGTTGTCCGCTTCGAAATCGGCACGCCGCAAATTGCTGCTGGCGGTTTGCAGCGCGTAGAGCATGAGACCGGCAGTTTTGTGATCCAGGCGCCCGGACCCTAGCATTTGGATGGTCTTCATCAGCGCCACCTGCACTGAGTTCGCATCTTCGAGCAGCGGCAAGTCGAAGGGGCGCTCGGCCGTGGTGTCGTTCGCAATCTTCTTGCGCTCGCGCTTGATGCGATCGTGAAAAAAGCAAAGCCTGCGCCAACGCAATGCGGGACATCCGCATTGCGTTCCGTTCATCTTCAAATGCTGACATCTTGGAACATCGTCCATACCCATAATTTTTTTCTCTCTCATCCTGTTGACTTCGGTTTGCCGGAATGAATTTTCGGGGTACCCCCCCACCCCCCTATCTCTGGAATCATGAGGTTACGGTGAAATTCCCCGCAAAACCCGTCAGGCAAAGAAGTTAGATACTAAAATCTTTTAATTCAAAGACTTAGAGGCGATGATTTGGCCGTTCGCCGATTGTCACTGCCTCAGCCATGATCTCGCGAATTGTGGGCTGTGGACAAGGACGGATGTCACAGGCGGAGGCTGTGGAAGGGTGTGGAAAGTTTCGGGGCTCGGTTCCCGAGCAATTGCAAATGGATATTCGAGGCGCACGACCTACAACGGTTTTTAAGGAAATTTCTTTAGCGCCCGAGGTTGAAGCGAGGGTGGCGAGAATCGCCTCCGAAGAGGGCAAGGCCGCGAACCAGGTCGTGCAGGAATTGGTGTCGAGCTACCTGGATCATGACGAGTGGTTCAGGCGCCAAGTGCAGAAAGGGCTGGCCTTTCTGGATCGCAGTAAGTTTGTGTCACATGAGGAAGTAGGCCGGCAGATCGAGCGCATTCTCGGTTCCTAATGACCTGCCATGCCGAGCGAAGTAGAAATCGACTGAAAGGCGATCCTGGGCAGTCGAAACATCCCTGCCCAGGTTCGAATCCGGAACCGCGCTCCGGACTGTGACGCTTATCACCGCCAAGTGAACCCGCATTCCGCAATCATTCCCTCATGCACGACCCACGCTATTACTGCGTCTACATCATGGGAGGCCTGACGGGGACCCTCTACATAGGAGTAAGCGGCAATCTTCACAAACGCGTGTTCCAGCACAAATTCCATCACCACGAGGGATTCACCGCACGTTACGACGTGGTCCGTCTTCTCTACTGGGAATCCTATGACGATGTGCACAAGGCTCTGGCCCGCGAGAAGCAGTTGAAGGGATGGTCGCGCGCCAAGAAAATCGCGCTTTTCGAACGCCGTAATCCTGGCTGGAGGGAATTGGCTTCGGAGTGGTACCCATGGATGGAGCCGGGTGGAGGTAGGGATGCTTCGACTCTGCGGTGAGATCGCTTCGCGACATCACCGCTCCGCTCAGCATGACAGATCCTTGGGCGACGGATATTAGAGGGGCATGGAGGGGAGGGTTAGAACGGCTCCGGCATATCGGTGCCGAGTGGCATCTGTTCTTCTGCTGCTTTTCTGGATTTCGGGGCCTTTTTGAAGGTTGCGTCCAGGGCGAACCGGGGGCAATCGATCTTCTTGGCGGCTAACAACTCTTCGATGCTGCTGGAGTCGGGTGGTTCGTTCTGCGTCTTTGACTCGCAGCGTTGCCGCAGTCCTGGTTTCGCCGCAGAATCCATGTGCGACCCGAAAATCGCAGTCCACAGAGGTGCGGTTACGAATTCCTCTTTGCGCCGGTGGTGCTGCATGATGGCATGCGGTCCCTTCGGCAGGCTCAGGGCAGGCTCATCGTCGGGCGAAGGAACGCCCTCCTCTGGATGACAGTTGGGGTTGAGCGGCCCTCTGGTGCCTGAGTTTCGTCCATCCAGACTTGCTTCCCTTTTCCTCTGGATGACGAGGGTTCTTCTGTTCGGTCTGGTTATGGAGCTAATGGAATGGGTTCAGGATTTGCAGGCCGTCAATTTCGCGGGTGTGTTGCATGTCCTCGGAGAAAAGTATGGTACAGCCGGATTGTTTGGCGGAGCGAATGATGAGGGCGTCCCAGAAGGAAAGGTTGTGGAGGCGGTGCAGGTCGATGGCGGCGAGGATGTCGGGAAGGGTGGGAGCGGCCACGTCGAACTCTGCCAGTAACTCGACCTTGCGGCGGGCGATGGCCGGGTCTACGCGTAACTTCCGGGTGACGGTGACGAAATATTCCTGGAGAACCTGAAACGAAACGACTCCCGTCCTGGCCCGGCGATGCTGGGTAACAAGATCGAGGGCGCGGCGTTGTTTGGCGGGAGCGGCCTTATCGTCGGCGTAAACGAGGACGTTGGTGTCGAAGAAACTACGGGCGGGCATGATGTTTAATCTTTGCGCTCATGAATCTCGTCTCGATTGAAGCGCCAGCCGCGGGAATGGCCTTGACCGGAAAGGCGCTTGAATTCTTCGATGGTGCGCTCGGGGTCGTCTCCGCCAGCGACGGTTTGCAGGTAGTCCCGGACCAACTGATTGAGACTCTTGCCGAGAGCTTCGGCTTTCTTGCGAGCGCGAGCTACGAGTTGCTCATCGATGGAAAGGGTGACGTTCATGGACACAGTATATGTGGACACGGATCATGTGTCAAGCGGGCGGGATGAAGTAGCGGTGCAGTCTTGAGGCGAGCCAAACGCGCCCATCGCTCGCTTGCGCTCTCTCAGGGCAGGCTCCGTGGATTCGCGCGGCTCACCCAGATTCCCTCGGTAAGCTCGGGACAGGCTGTTCACTGCGCAGAAGGAGGTTGTTCAAGATGACAACCAAACTGCACCTCTACGCGTGAGGGTAAGGGAGTTTCACTGAACGGGTTCGGCGTTTTTTAGGGCTTCGTCCAAGGGCTGGGCGGGATTCGAGTTGCGCTGGGCTAGGCGCCAGCCGTCGTCATATTTGCGAAGGATGGTTGTGGAGCGGTAGTGGACGCTGCCGGGATAGAGGGCGGCGCCAACCTCGTTGAGGGCGGCCCAGCGCCAGGTAAATTCGACGTCGGCAACGTTGCCCTGGCGGGCGATGCCGGTGATGGCGACCAGTTCGTGGCGCGCTGCGGGAATGTTGAAGGATTTCTTTTCGGTGTCGCCGGGAGAGATGAGAGCTTGAAATGTATCCACGCCGGAGGGGGTGAGGACGACGTCCCAACAAGGGGGCGGAGCTATAGTTGCGGGGCAGTTGGCCTTGGTGGCGGAAATCCAGCCGTGATGGTGAAGTACGAGATAGGTGGGCGAGAGGTAGTCCTGGTTGGAAATGACGCCAGTGCGGAGCTCGAAGCGCTGCTGGGCGCGGAAGGCGTCGGCGGCCCTGATCAAGTCGGCGGCGAGGCGGCGGGCGAGAAAGTCGCGGGGAGAACAGGACACCAGTAGTAGCAGCAACGCCAGACTCGAAGTGAGGGCCAGTAGTTTTCTCATGTACGGGCGATCGTGGAGTCCTTGATTTTAATCTAGTTGTCGCGGAGAAGGAACCAAGGTCACAGCGGTGGACAGTGGTGCAGTTCGGCTCACGCATTAGGCCGGTTGAGCGGGAGATCCTTCGCTACGCCTGAAAAACGGCTACGCTCAGGATGACAAAAGTCGTGTAAAGGCCAAACTGCACCACTGCCCAACAGTGTCTCAGTCTGCCGCTGTGGTGAAGGGCCACCTTGCTTTGCTCGGGGGGACAGCCCCTTCGGCTTTCAGGGCAGGCGAGGCGGCTGTCCCCACATGAGAATCTTGGCACCGCATTGATTGCTAAGCCCTCGGCTCAGGGGCGGATTGTCCGAAATTCCCGCAGCGTTGCCGCATGCCCTGGCGGAACTGCTCGCGCTCTTCGGGAGTCATGCGTTCCCAGCGATCTCGCATGCGGCCGCGCCAGTGGCGGCCATAGGGCCGTACGCCCCTGAAGCGGCCGAAAAGAATCCAACTGAGAAACATAATGCCCAGCGCTTGCCAGAAAGTGATTGGGTGCAACCCGAACAGAGTTGGCATCAACCAATTCCACAGATGGAGGACGATCTCGCCGACGGCGGCGACGAAGGCGATTCCAATAAGGAAAAACCCGAAACCTCTCACGATCCATTTGCCTTTCATATTCTTGTTCCTTTCTTCCACAACGTTGTTTCTTTCTCGCCGTTTCCATTGTTCTCATCCTTCTTCAAATTCGTCATAGATTTCCTGCAGCCGTTCCCGCAGATGGAGCACGGCGTAGCGTTTGCGGGAGAGCAGCGTATTGACGCTCACTCCGGTCTCAGCCGCAAGATCTTTGAAGCTGCGGCCTATTACTTCATGGGCGATAAAGACATCGCGTTGCTCTTTGGGCAAATCATCCAACGCATCTTCGAGTTCCTGCAGCAGCACATGCCGGGCGTAAGCTGCCTCCGGCCCGGCGTCGGGCGAGGGAAGCAGATCGCGCAGCAGAAGCGGCTCTGCACCTTCGCTGTCGGTCGCGGGACCAGCAAACGAGGAACTGTCCAAGGAGGCATCCGGCTTTTTCTTGCGAAAGCGATCCGTAATGCGATTGCGCGCTACGCGAAACATCCAGGCTCCGACTTGCGACAGGGGCTTCATGAGCCGGTAGGCCACGACCAGTTCGTAAAAAACCTCCTGCAGGATGTCTTCCGCGTCGAACGGATCGTCAACGCGCGAGCGAATGAAGTTCCGAAGCCGAGCTTTCTCCTGAGCGATTACTTCGGCGATGGATTCGTCCTGCTGGCGCGTCATTACGTTTACGTTTGTGCTGAGCGTCTGCTCCATCTACTGGTGTAGACGAAGCAGAGTTCCGGATATTTTAGGAGAGACGAACAAAATTTCGACTTGACGTGCGGGGCAAGAAAGGACGAGAAGCGATTTGACCTTCGAAACGCGCGGACCAGCGGCCGGGGATCGCGGTGGCACAGTTCGGACAGCGGCCATCGGGGGTGAGGCGGTAATCCTTGATCAGATAGCCGTAGCGCTCGATGAGAGTTTCATGGCACTGCGGGCAGCGCGTGTCTTCCCACTCGCCGACCATGCCGGGAAGATTGCCGGCGTAGATGTAACGGAGGCCAGACTGGCGGCCGATTTCGATGGCTTGCAAAAGATCTTCGACAGTGGTGTCGCGGGCGACATCGTTTTGCATTTTGTAATCGCCGTGAAAGGCGGTGACGTGCCACGGGATATCGGGCGAGATGCCGGCGAGGAATTCAGTGAGGCGGCGCAGCTCGTCGGCAGAATCGTTGAAGCCGGGGATTAGAAGCGTGACGATTTCGAGCCAGAGTCCCATGTGATGGATGCGGCGGATGCTGTCGAGGATGGGGCCGATACGGCCGCCGAGTTCGTGGTAGTGACGGTCGTCAAAGCTCTTGAGATCGACTTTGTACAGATCGAGCCAGGGGCGCAGGTATTCGAGAACCTGCGGAGTGGCGTTGCCGTTGGAGACGAAGCCGGTGACAAGTGCGGCGGCTTTCGCTTGTTTGAAGACGGCGACCGCCCATTCGCTGGTGATGAGAGGCTCGTTGTAGGTGCTGACGAGAACTTTCGCGCCTTGCGCGATCGCGTCGCGCACGAGGTGTTCGGGTGAGGACTCGATAGGAGGCGAGACCGCACTAGGATCGCGCAGAGCTTGCGATGTGACCCAGTTCTGACAGTAGGAACAATGAAGATCGCAACCCAGCATACCGAAACTATAGGCGAGGGCGCCGGGATGGGCATGAAAGAATGGTTTCTTTTCGATGGGATCGCACTGGGTTCCGGCGGTGTATCCCCACGGGACATAGAGGGTGCCGCCGCGGTTGTAGCGGACTTTGCAGACTCCGGGCTGGCCTTCGGGAATGGGACAGCAGTGGCCGCAGGCGAAGCAGCGCACGCGGTTTTTGTCCAGCTTCTCGTAGAGAGCGGGATCGGCTTCGAGTACTCGCTGGTCGAGAACGGTGCGGAGGGTGGGCACTGGGACCTCTGGTTCTATTTTAACGCCGGCTTTCGGCTTCCGGCTTCCGGCTTTCGGCTTTTCGGGGGGAATGCACGCAGAAACGCGGTTCGTGGTGGAGACGCCTTGCGGGGCTTATGGTAGTGCATGCCTGTGAGGGGTCCTTCGACTGCGCAGATGGTTCGCTTCGCGAACCCCCTGCTCCGCTCAGGATGACAAAGCTAGTGGGCGGGGCTGGGCTTGGCTTGCAATTCGTGCTGCTGGTACCAGATTTCGGCTTGTTGTTCGATGGCTGCGGCTTGGGCGCGGGTCATTCCGTTGGCCAGGACTTTGGCTAGATCCTTGCTGCTTTCCTGGCCGCCAGCGCGGGCCAGTACGGTCCAGAAGTAGGCTTTGTTCGCATCCTTGGGCAAGCTGTGGTGGCCGCCCCAGTAGAGCAGTCCCAATTTGTATTGGGCTGAGACGTTGCCATGCTCTGCCGCTTTGGTGAACCAAGCGGCGGCCTCACGGTCGTCGGGCTGGATGGCCTGTTTTTCATCGCCCTGAGCGTAGAGGAGACCGAGAGCATTTTCGGCGGCAGCATCGCCTCGCGCCGCCAGCTGCCGGAGTTGCTCGACCTCAGCGGAACTTACCGAGAGGGCTGGCGGAGTTGAGGTGGAAGCGTCAGCAGGTGGCCGTGATGAAGCGAGGACGGTTTGTTCTCCATTATGCTCTCGCGCCTGGAGTTTTTCCCGAATCGTTGTTTGGATCCAGGGCTGAAGCCACGGGGCGAGGATGAAGCCGAGAGCCAGCGCAATGGTGGCGGCGGCACAAATCAGCAGGTAAAGATGAGCGCGAGGCAGACGAACGCCACCGACTTTGTCCTCATTGCCAGAGAGGTCTTTTTTGTCTTTTTCTTTCTCTTTCTCTGGGCTTTCTTGAGGCGGTTGCGCAAAGAGAACGCTGCCGGGCCGTGCGGTAAAAGGCGCCGGCGGCGGAGGTGGAGCAGAAGGGTTCCGGGCCTTGGCGGCGCGATTGACGGCTGCAACAATGGTCTCGGCGAAACGCTGCAGCACGGCGCTGTCCTTCTCACCAAAGGAGTTGGCTTCCGCGGAAAATACTTCCAACAGGCCAATTACTTTTTTGTCCGAGCGCAGGGGAGCGGCGAGCATGGAGCGAATGCCAAGAGCGCGACAACTTTGAGGATCGACGCGCTCGTCGGTCTCGGCATCATCGCAGCGCAATATTGTTCCGGTGCGCACGCATTCGCCGGAAAAACCCGAGCCGACACGTAAGGTTGCGCCTACGGGCGGGGCGCTGGGGCCGGAGCTGGCCCGGCACAGCATGGTATCGGTCTGTTTTCCTGCGAGCGCGATGGCAGCGCCGGAAGCCCGAAGCAACGACTGAGACCGGGAGGCAATCAGGGACAGAACCGCCTCGATGTCAGATCCCAGGGACTCAGCTTCTTTCTGCACGGCGGACGCGGCGGTAAGCGTGTCGGTATAGTTGGGCGGAATTACGGAAGGCTGGGGCGCGGTTGGCGAGGGAGCGACGGAAGATGCAGCATTGGCAGCCCCCACCATCGCATTGAGAAACAGCCACTCGCGCAAGCGGTGCAGAGCGGCAACCGGAAGGGGCGCAAGGCCGAAGCCGACGCGTCCGGCGGAGTCAGACCAAACCACGCGGGCAGTGGCGGAAATCTGTTCCCGCGCTTCGGCTAGATCCAGAGACAAGTCCACTTGCTTGTCGATTTCCATCGGAGACGCGCATTGCACCGCCACGCCGACCTCGCTGATGTCGAGAATCTCGCAAAGATCGAGCATGCCGTTGGCGGATGCGCCGCTGAAAGTCGCATAGGCGGGGGCATGGACTTTCTGACGCACACGACGGCGGCGGTTCAGGGAAGCCGGTCGAGACGCCTGCGAGGTGGCGGACATGGGGGACTCTGGGCCGAAGTCTTGCTTGACATCTTAGCGCGAATTCGGGGAAAAGTAAGTAGAAAGAAGTGCACGCGATTTGCCACAAAAATCTCGGGCAACCGCATGCGATGCGAGCCTACTCTAACCTCTGCGCGCAATCAAAACCAGAGGTACGTCGATGTCTCAGTTAAAGGAGTGTCCCGTCAAATCTAGGCTGGTGGCGGCTGCGACGGCCGTAATCTTGATGGTGAACTTGGCCGCGGCTTTGCCGGCATGGGGGTCTTTGGGTGGCGACGCCGCCTCAATCCAGGCGGACCAACTCCACTTGCAGGGAAACCGAACAATTAAATCAGCTGACTCCTATACGGTGCATGAGATGCAAGCTGCCAGCGGCACGGTGGTGAGGGAATATCTCTCGCCCGAAGGCAAGGTTTTTGCCATAGCCTGGCAGGGGCGATGGATGCCCGACCTGCGGCAATTGCTAGGCGGCTATTTCGAGCAATATCGAGCTGCGGTACAGACGCACAGCGGAACGCGTATCGTACGCAAACCGGTCATGATCGATCAGGCGGGATTGGTTGTACAGATCGGGGGACAGATTCGGGGATTCTCAGGCAGAGCTTACTTGCCGGAGATGCTGCCGACGGGCGTGCGTGCTGAGGATATCCAATGAGAAAAATGCGGATCTTCTTCTCGTTCGTTTTCTCTTCGGCGGCTTGTTTGACGTGCGTCTTTCTGATGGCGTGTGGTGGAGGCAGCAACCACAGCACTCCCAACACGATCGCGACGTCGGGTGCGAATGTGGCGCCGATCTCGGTTAACGGCGGCCCCTTGGGCAACTACCCTGATGCAGCGTTTGCCAGCGTTACGGTGTGTGTTCCGGGAACATCGAATTGCCAGACGATTGACGACGTATTGGTCGATACCGGCTCTTACGGTCTGAGAATTTTGTCGTCCGCGCTCACGGTTGCGCTGCCGCAGCAGAAGGCGGCCGATGGCAATCCGGTGGCGGAATGCCTTACTTTTCTGGCGTCTTATACGTGGGGTCCGGTGCAAACCGCAGATGTGCAGATCGCGAGTGAGAAGGCGAGTTCGGTGCCGATCCAAGTGCTCAGCGACACAGCCTTTCCAGTTTCGCCCGACTGCGCGAGTTCCGGATTCCAATCGGCCGATACGCTGGACAGCCTGGGAGCGAATGGCATTCTCGGCGTCGGCCTCGCGGCGCAAGATTGCGGCAGCCCCTGCCCGGCAGCCGCAAAACAATATTATGAGTGCCCATCTTCAGGATGCCAGCCGACAGGGAATGAGACCCTGGCCCAGCAAGTGGTAAATCCCGTGGCGCTGTTTGCCTCCGACGACAACGGAGTGATTGTTGAGCTGCCTACGGTTTCCTCGGGCGGAGAGGCAACGGCGAGCGGGTCGCTGGTTTTCGGCATCGGAACGCAGTCGAATAACGGGCTGGGGGGAGCAACCGTTTACGATGTGCCGAATTTTGGCTTTACGACCACTTACAAGGGCCAGTCTTACCCTGGAAGTTTTATTGACAGCGGATCAAACGGTTATTTTTTTCTGGACAGCAGCCTCACCGGGTTGACCAATTGCCCGAGTAATTCGGTTGCACCGGGATTTTATTGCAGCAATCAGAATTTCACGGCGACCAATCAAGGAAGTAATACGGCCAGCGGCAGCGTGAGCTTCAGCATCGGAGATGCTGTGACTTTGTTTGCGAACCCAAGCAATTCTGCGCTTGGCACTCTGGGCGGCCCATCCGGGAATTCGGCGCCGTTGTACTTTGATTGGGGACTTCCCTTCTTTTTTGGCCGGAATGTATTCGTTGCGATTGACGGTGCAACCACGCCCAGTGGTGCGGGACCTTACTGGGCTTACTAGGGCTGACCGGGGAGTGGCTAACCTGCGAGCCGCGACAGGCGGGCTTGGTGGATGCTGGAGATGCGCGAGATGGCGGCAACCATCATGCTGGAGAGAAGTTGCATGGTGGCGACGTCGCGTTCGCCGAAGGCGCTGGGGGATGACGACAGCACTTCGAAGACTCCGAGAGTGCGGCGATAGTAGCGGAGCGGCGAGACCAGAATGGATCGAACTCCCAGGCGGCGGCAGCTTGCCAAGTCCACGCGTGGGTTGCGTTCGGCGTCGTGGCAGAGCATGATTTCGCCGGTGCGGACGGCTTCGGCGGAAATGCCGGCATCGGTTTGCAAGCGCACACCCAAATCAGGCGCGGTGCGGCCGGCCCGGGCGCGGCAAACGATCTCGTCGCCGGCGCGCAGTGCGATGGCGGCGCCGGTCGCTCCGGTGAGATGCTGGGCGCGCTCTGTAATGGCGCTGATGGCCGGTTCAAGATCCAATTCGGCGGCGCGAATTTCGATCTCTTCTCCGGGATGCACGGTGCGAAAACCGGAGACGGGATGGGCTGCATTGGCGACGCGAAGCTGGCTGCGGAGAGCGATCGAAGGTATGCGCGCGTGATGATCGGCAACCTCCATGACCGTGGGATCGGGGACAGTGCGCAACAAATCTCGGACGAGGCTATCGAGTTCAGAATCGGTGATGAGGTGAGCGGTCTGCTGGTGGCGAAGGGTTCCGCCAAGAACGCGAGAAAGGCTGAGCAGCGAGGTGTTGCCACAGGCGAGGCAATAAGGCCGGCTGTTGGTGCTGATCAGTTCACACTGGACGCAGAATGCCGCGGAGTGAAGAGGAACGAAATTGACGTCTTTGAAAGTGGTGCCATAAACCGTTTTCCCAAACATGATTGCCCTTCCCGCCAATATCAAGAGAAGAATCAAGGTAAATAGGGATGGCGCGATTAGGCAGTGGCCGCAATGGTTCCCCGTGTGGAAAAGTCGGCAATGCGATGGAAATGGGGTATTGGGGAGATGACGAGCATTTGCAATTGTGCAGGAACTTGCAGACATTTAGCTTTGACTCAGATTCCGGGGTGCTCAGTTTGAAAACGGCGGCTGTGTGCACGTCGGGATGACACCGGAGTGGGAGCAATTTTCGAGACTTTGGAACTGAGCCATGGCCGGGATTCGGCTTCTGGCGGGCGGTTTGACGGGTTGGTTCTTTCGGTTGGGCTATTGATTTGGGGATAGTTGGCGGGTTAGAATAAGCGAACGTTCAGCGCGGAAAAGCCTTGAGCGACTGGGGGAATAAAATGCAGTGGACCACACCCGCTTTTGAAGAAGTTTGCCTGAATTGCGAGATCAACTCTTACGTCAGCGCGAAACTGTAAAGGGTCAGCCCTCCCACCCTTTCTAAGAAGTGAGTCACGCAGCAGCGTACGTGTACGTAGAGCTTCGTCTGTCCTCTTGGACGAACCGCTGGAAGCGCTGCTCCAGCCGCTGAATCTTTAGCCTGCTTGCGCCGCAACGAATCCCTGATCATCCTGACTCGGATGTGGAATGATCTGCACCGTGGGCTGCAGTGTGCGGTCTAGGGCATCGGCGAGGGCGATGGGAAAATCCGAGGTCAGAAGGTTGATATCAAGCTGCAGATCGGGTTGTGCGTAGAGCCGGTGAACTGCCAGAGCGCCGCGGCGGCGGTTGGACGAACTGACCAGATCGAGCGACAGAGTCCAGATCGCCAGACCCTCCAGGGACCTGGCTGCCCGGGTTTTCCCCCAGTGAAAGGAGACTTCACTGCGCCGCGAAGGCGCCGCGGCCTCGGACCCGCCGGCAGGATGGAATTCACCGGGAAAGAGTTTGAACTTGACGTCAAACCCGTCAAAATCATTGGAGCTGAAGGCTGCCTCCAGAACACGCCCAATTTGGTAGTAATCGCGAACCGCTTTGAGTTCCTCAGTGGCTCGCCGGATGGCAAGGTTATTGATGACAATCTGGCGCTGCTCCAACGTGCGCTGGGCGACTCGACCGAGTTCACCCAACTCGAGGTAGCCGAGACGCTGCACTCCGACCCAGATACCGATCCCCAGTACGGCGAGAACCAAACCGAGAGAACTGCCGGTCGGCCAAAGCAAAAACAGGCTTAAGAGAGCGAATACGGCGGAGACTGCGTAAAGCACAATCACGACCTGGCGATGCGTCAGTCCGTGTTGCAACAGCTTGTGGTGGATGTGCTCGCGGTCGGCGGTGAATACAGGGCGTCCGCTGATCAAGCGCCGGAGAATGGAAAGCGACGTCTCCAGAATCGGCAGTCCGAAGGAAACAACAGGAATAGCAACGGCGACAATGGTGGGGGACTTTTGCGCTCCTGCCAGAGCGAGCGCGCTCAGCAGAAATCCGATAAAAAGACTGCCCGAGTCTCCCAGAAAGATGGTCGCGGGATTGAAGTTGTAACGCAGAAAACCGAGGATCGCGCCGGCCAGCGCAATGGTCATCACAGTGACCAGCGAGTCGCCATTCAACAGCGCGACCACAAAGACGACGAGCGTGGAAAACAGGGCAGAACCGGCCGCCAGGCCATCGAGGCCGTCAATCAGGTTGAAGGCGTTGGTGATTGCCAGAACCCACAAAATTGTGAATGGCAATCCGACGAACCAGGGCAATTGATGCTCCCCGAACAGCACGGGGATGTTGAGAATGCGCAGACCGCCCATGAACAACATGGTGGCGGCAAGACCTTGAACTGCGAATTTGACGTAAGGACCTACGGGATGAAGATCGTCGTAAACACCCAGCAGGAAAACCAGGAAAGCGGGCACCAGCACGGTGAGCAAAGTCTTCAGCGAAAGGGCTGCGTGCAGGTGGGGAATATACAAGGCCATGACCGCGACCGCGACCATGCTCAAGGAGAAGGAAATGAAAATCGCAACTCCGCCCAGGCGGGGAAGAGGGATTGCGTGCACGTGCCGGTCTTGGGAAGGAACCGCGACCCATCCGTGGCGCGAGGCGAAGTCACGCACGTAGCGGGTGAGAACGAACGCGAACAGCAGCGACAAGAAGAAAATCGCAAAAAAAACTACCGTCAACGGTGGCACCTCGCACTATCGCTCACGAACATCGGCGCGCAACCTGCCCGTCTTACAGCAAAGTATTGCAGCAGCGCGATGCTGCTGGTAGTGAGTTAACGGATTCCTTCCGTAAACAGTCTGCCTTTGAGGGTTACAGGGGAATCTAGCAGCATGAGCACGGGCTTGCAATTGGTCGACACGAAAAACCTGTGGAAAACTGAAACTTCTCAGACAACTCCACGCAGCTTAATGAGGCATGCTGTGCTAGACTTTTCAACGATCGTTCTTTCGATGATCGTTGTTTCGACGATCCTTCTTCCACCAGGGGCTTGTTAATGGGGTTCGGCAGATTCCGTTTTGCCTGCAGTCGCGGGCTGCTCGCGTTTTCGCTCGTTCTACTAGGCGGCTTGGAAATCGAGGGTTGGGCACAAAAGGCCCCGGCATCTTCGCCTGGGGAAAACACTGTGCCGGCGCTGCCTGCGGCGCAACCGCTCTCTCAAGCCGCGATCCGACCAGGAACGGATAGGACTGACTCCGCCAAAGCTGCCCAGAGCGACTCCACTACAAACTCGGCCGCTAATCAGGATTCCTCGTTGCTAAGGCTGGGCGCCGGTGATCTGCTTGAGGTCAGCGTTTATAACGTGCCGGAGTTGTCCACGAAAGCGCGAGTCGGCACTACAGGTGACGTTTACCTTCCGCTCATCGACTACGTGCATGTGGGCGACCTGACTGTGGAAGAGGCACAGGCTTTGATTCAGAAGCGGCTGGAAGATGGGGGCTTTGTCCGCGGCGCTCACGTTACCATCTTCCTCGACGAATCGGCTTCCCAAGGAGTAACGATACTAGGGGACGTTGCGAAACCGGGAATCTATCCGGCCCTCGGTGACCGCAAGCTGTTCGATCTGATTTCGGCGGCGGGCGGATTCACACCTACAGCGGGACGAAAGGTAAGCATCATCCGGCAGCATAGTGAAAGTGGGCCCATCACAGTGAATTTGCCGCGGAACCTGGCTGATGATTTGAAAGATGACATCGAGATTATGCCGGGAGACACCATCACGGTGCCGCGAGCCCCGATCATCTACGTGGTGGGAGATGTGGGCCATCCCGCTGGTTTTCTGGTCGACAACGGAAGCTTGAGCGTGCTGCAGGCGCTTGCGCTTGCGGGGGGAGCGAATCGCACAGCAAAGATGGGCGGAGCCCGCATTATTCGCAAGGGCCCGACTGGAATGACCGAAACCCGCGTTCCTCTGAAGAAAATGCTGGAGGCGAAGGCTCCCGACATAAACCTGCAGGCAGACGATATTCTCTTTGTGCCTTTGAGCGGAGCCCGGGTGGCGGCGGGGCAAGGATTTAGCGCGGCCGTGACCGCGGCAACCGGATTGGCAATCATCGCAGCGCATCCGTGAGCGAGAACGAATTACGCGGCAACTGGGGTGCTGCCCCGCGCCGGCAACTTTAACACGCGCTCGAGCGTGAGGATGTATTTTCCTGCGGTCTGGCCGCGCGAGTACTTTCCCAAGATGTGTTCCCTGCCGTTTCGTCCGAGCGTGTGAGCCAGTTCGCGATTGGCAGCCAGATGACGAATGGCTTTCACCAGAGCCTCAGAATTTTCCGGCTCGATTACGATGCCAGCGCGGGCTTCCTCGAGAATTGCGCGGGCTTGCCCCTCTACGCCGAGAATGATCGGGCGGGCGCATGACATGAATTCCAGCATCTTGGTGGGGATCACGGTCTTGAACAGATCGGTTTTCTTGAGCAGAACGAGGCATATGTCTGAGGCGCAGATGTAAGAAGGAATTTGCTCGCGAGGCTGCTGATCGATGAATCGCAGATTGTTCAGGCCCCGCCCGCGTGCCAGCCCAGTGATGCGCTCCTTATCGGCGCCTTCGCCGATCATCAGAAAAACAACTTCGGGATTCTCACTCTGCAACTGGGCGGCGGCAGCGAGGATGGTTTCGAGCCCGTGCGCCATGCCCATCGTGCCGATGTAGGAGACGACAAATCTTCCTTCAGCGCCCAGTTCCCTTCTCAAGGCCGTTGCTGCTTCTTCGGCGAGTGGAGCGAAGAGTTTTGTCTCCACTCCGTTCTCGATCACTGAGATCTTTTCCCGGGGTACGCGCCAGTTCTTTACTAGATAATCCTGAAATGCGGGCGTGACGACCACCACGCACTCCGAACGGCGGTACAGGAAGCCGGCGATCTTTGCCAGAGCCCGGTGCAACAGCGAATTGCTCTGGCCCAAGCCGACGGCGGCCAGCGACTCCGGCCAAAGATCGCGCACTTCGAAGACAAAGGGAACGCGCTTGCAGCGCGCCAGCCACCAGCCTGCGAGTGCGACCAGCAACTGCGGCGAGGTCCCAATCACAACGTGAGGCCGCGACAAGAAAAGACCTGTGCCTGCCGCCGAGAGGCAAAACGAAGTGTAGTTCAACATTCGCTCGTATGCTTTGCGGTTAGGAAAAGGAAGGAGCCAGGAGCGAACCACATTAACTCCGCCGGTTTTCTCACGCACCACCAGACGACGGAACTTGCGGCGATAGTCGGGCGGCACCACGCCTGTGGGATGATTTGGAAACCCAGTGAGCACGGTCACCTCGTGCCCCGCGGCCGCCCAGTGCCGCGATAACTCAGCGGCTCGCGCGGCTGGCGCCCCCATCTCCGGTGGAAAGTATTGTGAGACGTAAAGAATCTTCATGAGACGGTAAGCAACTATTTCAGGACAGCCTTCATTCACGAAGCTCGATCGAGGCCGCCGGCGTCCGGAGCGTGAGGGTCGCGGCGACGGTCTTTCTCTGCGACGGGCACGGCGACAGATTGCCCCAAGCACCGTGACTCCTCGATCGCGAACGTTGCTCGCATCGTGTTCACAACTTCACGGAACGGGATCGGCGACTCTGCGCCCGTTTGGATTGCTGAAACGAACGCCTGCCATTCACCGCGATGCCCTTTGTCCTGGCGCAAGAGGGAGCGGAAGACGCGCTTCTTGCCGCCCCGAACAAGCTCGAGCCGGCGAAAATCCTCCAGCACGGCGACATTGCCGCCGCCAAATACTTCGATTCGTTCCTTGGAGTAAGACTTGTCGCCGTTTGCGAGGTAGCTGATGGTACCCTGCGAGCCATCGGCAAAACGTAACGAACACACAA
This sequence comes from uncultured Acidobacteriaceae bacterium, assembly GCA_963702775.1. GTDB lineage: Bacteria > Acidobacteriota > Terriglobia > Terriglobales > Acidobacteriaceae > Sulfotelmatobacter. Next base: position 1,416,194 of record CAVPDX010000002.1, on the reverse strand, counting down.
CGTTGTCGTTGCTGTAATGGCCGGGGTTCGGCAGGCTGCGCGTCTCAACTTCCACTGGGGATGAACCGGTCAGGAAGCACAAGAAGTCCACAAAATGGCAGACCTCCCCGACGATGCGTCCGCCGCCCTGCAGGGGATCGTTCAGCCAGTGATCTGCAGGAAGGAAGCCAGCGTTGACGCGATAGTGGAGTGCGAGCGGCTCACGGACATTCTGCACAAACTTCTTGAGTCGAACCGCTAATGGAGCAAAGCGGCGATTGAAACCGACCATGAGAAGCGGGCGGCTGAAGGCATCATCTTTCTGAGTTGGAGCGTCGTGTGCCGCGATAATGCTGCTGAGCTCTGTTTGATAGAGGCAGAGAGGTTTTTCGCAGAAGGCATGCTTACAGAAACTCAGAGCTGCGATCACCTGCGCCGCGTGCAGGTGATGGCGCGTGCTGATGACCACCGTGTTGACTGCAGGACTGTTGAGAATCTCGCGCTCGTCCGTGGTGCAGGAACGAAATCCAAACTTCTGGGCGGCATGGCGCGCGTGCGAACCGTTCGCCGCACAGGCAACGACCATTTCAACGGTGCCAACTTGCTTGATCGCGGGTAGCAACGTGCTGGTGGCGAAACTGCCCGCTCCGAGAAGGCCTATCCGAATCGATTTGGATTCATTGTTGGCGAGGGGCCGATCAGGAGTCGCCAGGTTTACCTGGCGAGAATCGTCTACATGAGAATCGTCGGCTAGCTCAGGATAGGTGATGAGCACGCCCAGGAATGCCTCTTGAGTTTTGCCGGTGATCAAATCATAGGCGGAGTGCGCCCGCGCGATCGGGAAACGATGCGTGATCAGCGGATGCAAATCAAGCTTGCGATCGGCGAGCAGCTTGAGAAAGGCTTCCATGTTCCGGGTTTCGGTCCAACGCACGTAGCCAATCGGATAGTCGATCCCTTTCTGCTCGTACGCCGAATCATAGCGGCCGGGTCCATAAGAGCGGGAAACGCGGAAGTCGAGTTCCTTCTCGTAAAAAAATCGTCGCGGGATATCCATGGCAACGGTTCCGACGGCAACGACGATGGCGCGATTCCGCGCCACTGCTCCGGCAAGATTCACGGGATCATTGCTGGCAGTTTGCGCCGTAATGATGACCGCGTCCGCGCCATGCCGGGCAGAATGTTGCAGACATAAATCCTGAAAGCCGGAAGATGAAGTGCTGATGGCATCTGCACCGAGGCGCAGAGCCAGTTGCGCTCGCTCACTTGAGATGTCCATCCCCAGCACACAGCAGCCGGCCGCCTTAAGAATTTGCACCGCCAACTGACCGAGCAGGCCCAGGCCGATCACGGCCGCAATGTCTCCCAGCTTGGCGTCTGCGTTGCGCACGCCGTGGAGAGCCACGGCCCCGAGGGTGGTGAAGGCCGCTTCGTCAAAGCTGACAGCTTGGGAAGGAATGCGCGCGGTCAGCAATCGGGGAACGCAAGCAAACTCAGCGTGCACCGCGTGACCAGCGCCGGCGCACGCCACGCGGTCGCCGGGAGTGATATCGGCAACGCCTTCACCGACCGCGATGACGGTTCCGGCGCTGCTATATCCCAATGCACTCGGTTGATCGAGACGGCTGCGAACCGTAGACACTGTCGCCAGCAATCCGTCGCGGCTGATCTTGCTGAGGACGTCGCGCACCAGATCAGGCCGCATTCTCGCTTTCTGCAGTAAGTTCTTGCCGGCGAACTCGGAGGAAGCCCGCTCGGTGCCCGCGGAGACAAGGGACGCGGCAGTGCGCACCAGCACGCATCCCGCCAGCAACTTGGGGGCAGGAACTTCCACCACGGTCACTTCGGCGCTGCGGGCATCCTGGAAAACTTGTTTCATACTGTGGCTGAAAGACTCACTCGATAAATCTCGGCTTCATCTTTAGATTCGGCGTCCGAGATCACTAAGTGGCGATCTCGCGATTCGAACTGGCTTCGTTCGCCGGTGAGAATCAGGGTCACGATTCGTACGGGCAACCGCGATCGAGTCTCATAAACCAGAGAAACTGCGGGCCGAAGGTCGCCATACGTCGGCGATTCCCAGCCTAGCAGTTTCGTGTCTGCGCTTTCCGAATTTCCACTTACTACTGCTCCGCCTCGTATGATGGTTCCATTCCCCGGTGAGCTGGAAAAAACGCTGCAGCGCGCCCGCGACTGGCCTAATTTAAACGCGACTTGAAACTGTGAATCCAAGACCTCGTACGGCAAGTCTGCCATGAGCCAGTGCAAGCGCACATCATGCACGCCGGTTCCCTCTATGTCATCTACGATAACCCAGCCCGTGCCTGCCAGCGGTTGAACCGTGCGGCGATGCTTCACGCCGAAACGTTTGTAACCGTCATGCTCGCCCTCAAAACGGTCGGCGCAAGCTTGATCGGACCTTGAATATACGCGGCCGGATGCCTGCGCCCAGTCGACCCAGAGGAAGCGGCCAGCCCGGCGCATCTGGTCGCGGTGATCGACCATGACAGTGTTATGAACGGAAGTTCCAGCGAGTCCATTATTCCACGGCGGAGGTGCATTGTAGAGATATGTTCCGGCATCGCGAGCCAGGTTGATGCCCTGCCACCACAAATCCACGTGCAACTGATCGGCCTGAAAGGGACGTCGAGTGTATTGGCCGGCACGGATCAGCGCCCAGGAATCTTCGTTTCCCAAACGGAAGTATCCTGTTTTAGAGGCGTGGGGCTGATTCGTAGAGGTCTCTTCGATGGCTGCTGGCTTCGCGCCAAACCAGAGCACGGCCTCGTCCCAAGGTCCAGGCTTTAAGAGCGGGCCGACTCAGCAGAGCGGCACCCAACTGCAACAGCGGGCGAAAATCGTGATGCGACCCACCTGCAAGCGGAAAGATCAGGCTGCCATCGTCAGAACCGTAGTTCGGAGCGTGTCCGCTCATCGGATCCACCCAGAGGCGCATGAAGTCAAAAGCGGCTCGCTGTGCGCATGCGAATGTCTTCGTGGAGGGGCGCGCCGTGAATCTCGGCAAGGCGTAACGTCCATAGCAGCAGATGCAGGATCATGCGCTGATAGTTGAAAGAATGCTGCTGCGAGACGCCCTCGGGGGTGATCTGATCGAGGACGGCTTCGCGCAATAAATGCGCGCCAAGATTCCGCCAAACCTCGGCCTCTCGCAATTCCGGATAGAGCGTGCCGGTTGTCCAAAGACCAACTGCCTCGCTGATCAGATGATTGCTGCGCTGGGAGCGGGCATAGCCGAGGGTCTGCGCGGTACGCCAGGCATGAGCTGCAATCATGGAGACGAGCAAGCGACACGCTCGTTGGTCGTCGAGGGTGAATGAATAAATGCGTGCAGCGCGAATGACCACCCAAGAATGCGCAAGGAACACTCTTGCCCGCAAATCCACAGCGGACCGGTCATGGGCGGGCTGTGGCGGGCCCAATCCTCGACCGCATTCCAGAAAGCTTGGGGAAAGCGCTCGTCGCCGCTGAGAGCGTAAGCCCGAACCAGCGGGTAGATAAACAGGAAGCGGGAGGGCTCAAGAATAAATTTAAGATCGCTATAGACGGGCGATGCAAATCGCATGTGCGTCCAGGGTTGATGCGGCGAAACGCTCTGGCCGGTGGCGGGATTCTGAAACCATCGCGGAGGAAATCCGCACGCGAATGATAGTTGGCCGAAAAATGGCAAGTTGCCGGTCAAGAATTCGCTCCGCCTCGGCTAGAACAGATGCTTCGCCGTCAGACCCGATAATTTTTCTTACGCCTGCCCCGACGGTTTGTGCGTCGGCGAAGAAGAACGGCCGCGCGCCATCACGGCGCGAATTCGCATCTCTTCCGAGCTGGTATTCGCTGCAATCCGCTTCAGGTCCCAGGAATCCCAGCCATGCACGGAGCGCATCCTCCACGACATAAGCCGCTGCCACGGCTGCAGTTCGTATTCCAGGCGCAACATGCCGTCGCGCATGCCGAACGTGCGGCTCACCTGCAACATAGTCCTAAGCTTACTCATCGGCTTACCCATTCAGCGTCCCCGCGACGCAGCGCTGTTCGGCTCTGGGTAAGGCGTTCGGCCGCCCGCGCCTGCAGCCACTCATGCATGACGAAAAATTGGCGATCCTTCATGAGGTCCGGTTGTGGGATTGCGGAAATCGTGCCCTGGTCGAGATCGGCAACCACTTGGGCAGCCTTGTCGATGCCAAACGCGATCAGACGATTGCGCAAGTCACTGAGAGATTCGCACCGGGCTGCATCGGGAAACTCCCATCTTTGAAGGACTGGCCCAGTGTCGATGCCGGCATCGACGTAATGGATGGTGACCCCAACTGGAATACCGGTTCAGCAACGACCACTCGGGAGCGCTCATGCCGCGGATTTCCGGCAGCAGGCCGAGGTGTACGTTGAGGACTCCGATGCGTGGCACATCCAGCAACTGCTTTCGGAAGATATTGCCTCCCGTGAAAATGATCAAGTCCGGAGACCACTCTTTCAGCTGCGCAATCGAGTGCTGGCGCATTCTGATCACGGCAGACCGTAACCGGGAAACCATAGAACTTCGCCACTTCCCGCAGGCTGCGAAACACTCCTTTGCCGTGGGTGAGCAAAGGCTGGAGGTGGGGATTACGCAGTTGTGACTGTTCATTGCCATGTACGGAACAAGTTGCGGAATCAGTTTTGTGCGCGCATAACGGACAACATCCTCGCGCGCCCCATTGCGCAAGCTTGCGCCGCAGAGTTCCCCGGTTCATGGCAGGAAGCGCAAGAGCGCCGAGCCGGAACATGACCTGACTTGGACATGCGCACTGCCATGGCGCAGGCAGTTTCGCTGTACACGCTTGAGCACAACACTACGATGCGCATGGCAATGCCTCGAAGGAGATGCCTCAAACGAGCGCGTCAGGCGGCGCTCCAGCAGAAGAGCGTCGGCCAAGAATTTGTTTCCCCAACTGATGTAGCGCAACGGCTGATAGCGGCCCCAGACAGGATACGAACCGCTGACCCCTCCGAATATGCCTTGCGGCCCGCGCTCCGGAATCAATTGTTTCAGCATTTCGTTCATCTTGAGCGCGGCATTGAGATACCGCAGATCGCCGGTCATTTCATACAGGCGCAGCCAGACGCACGACATCTGCGCGTTCCCCGTTAGACATGTGAAGCGCTGCCCATTCTTAAACTCCGTCTCGTACGCGCCGGGCAAGAATTTGTTCGTTTCAAATTTCCGCAGCAGCACCCAGGACGATTTCGCGACAACCTCGATGGCATCGTCACACCGGCGTGCGATGCCACACTCAAGAACGCCCTGAAGCACGTAAGCGATGAAATGCAAATAGTTGGGATGACCTTGCAGGTTGACGCCATCGATCCAACCGCTGGGCCGGAAGTGTGACAAAACCCAATTCAGATTTTTCTCTGCCGCCTAGCCCAGGCCGTACTGACGATCCCCGCTGCGCGTCCGGATAACTCAGCCAAGGCCCACGCAACCATGCTGTAGTAAGTGTGAGCCGCATTCTGATATGTAGCCGGAACCGGACCACGATCCATCCGTCTGCTGCGCCTGATCAGCCATTCGCCGGCGGCCATGGCCGCTTGCAGAATCTCGGGACGGTTCGTCTCCTTGTGGGCGCGAACCAGTCCTTGCAGGATCTGCCCAGTATTGAATACGGATGGCTGGACTTCGTCTTCGGGCGACCCGCCGTGCAATCCTCCGGGAAACGCACCGCTCGGCATTTGCAACGAAAGCAGCCACTCCGTTGCGCGTTCCGCGGCAACCATGGCCTTGTTGTCACCGGCTGTACGCGCAAATTCGTACAGCGTCGGAATGATGTAACCGGTGACCTCCGGATAGGATTCCGAGTATCCGATCATCAAGCTGTAGTAGGCGGCGATGCCGCCGTCGGGGCGCTGCGCATCGAGAATCCAGCGCAGCAACGAGTTCAGCGTGTCGGCGCTGGCGCGCTTGGTTGTCGTATAGGAATAAAGATGGCGCTGTTCGAACGTGATCCGCAGTTTGTCGGACACAAGTCTCCGGATCAGCGGAACAATGCGCTGCGGCCCGCGGATCAAACCCGGGCCTTCGGTCAGGGCCTTGGCAATTTGACCGGTCCTGGCATTGTCACTTGAACTGTTCACGCTGTGGCCGCCTCGCGTGCCTGACCGAACTCTTCCGTTCTCTGCTCGGCTCCGGCTATCAAGGAAAATGCGCATCCAGTTCTCCAGAGTCAGGAACTGCCAGATTTGCATCGACCAATCATCAGCTGCCACTGCGGTGCTCGTCGACGAAACGGCGCACCGCTTCCGGCCGGAACAAGCCGCGCTTTCGAATATTCGTTTCAGAGAGGAGATCATCCACCATCTCCCGCAGATCGTTCGCCAGCCAGTAATCGACCGGAGCGGCGAAGCCGGCTTTGGGTTGCCGCAACACCTCCGCGGGCAGCGCATCCTGCATGGCACTTGACGGAAGATGTGTTTGGTACTGGGCTGGAAAAATCCTTTTAGCTTGAGATCCGGCGGAATATTCCAGGCGGCAAACTCGGCAAGTTCGCGGTCGAGGAACGGCACGCGCACTTCGACCGACGACGCCATGCTCATTTTGTCGTTGTAATTCAGGTTCAAACTCGCCATGAAGATTTTCGTGTCGAGATAAAGCATTTGGTTCAGGAAATCGGCGTCGCGCACTGCGCCGAAGCTGGAATGATGGCGGACCGCGGGGTCGGAAGTATGAAGCTGATTCTGGACTTCGGCGGTATAAAACTCATCTTCTGGCCGGCATCCAGATAGGTGCAGTTAAGAATGAATCGGTCTTCCGGTTCGAGCGATGCGCTCCGAGCCATTTTTTTAGCCAAGCGCAATCTTCCCTTCATGGCCGTGCCGCGCAAGCTGGGCAACAAGCTAAGGGCCGACTCGATCCCAGCACGCAGCACGCCCGGTATTCGTTTATATGCGCTGGCCCAACGGTGCGCGGCATGTTTACGATAGCCGGCGAACAATTCGTCTCCGCCCACTCCCGAAAGCAATACGGTGGCCTGTTTACGCGCCTCGCGGCAGACCAGATATGCCGTGATGATGGCGGGGTCCGCGGTGGGCTCATCCATGTGCCAGGTCAGACGGGGCAGCAATTCTGCCACATCCGGCTCAACCACAATCTGCTGATTCTCGCAGCCCAGTTGCCGCGCCAGCCGCGCCGGCACGTTGGGATCATCGAGCGTGGTTTCGCCGACGCGATACTTGCGCGGAAACGTAATCGTGTAAGTCCTGACCGGTTGTTTCGTCGCCCGGCACATCATGGCCACGATGCTCGATGAATCCAAGCCGGCGCTGAGAAATGCACCGATGGGAACATCGCTCACCATCTGGGCAGCAACCGAATGCTGGAAGCGCTCGCGAACTTCGTCGGCAAGATCGGCTTCGGACCGCGGGTAATCTGAGTCGGCGGGTGGAAACCTTAGGTCCCAGTACTGACGGATTTTCAGTTCGCCATCGCGGAAGCTCGCGCAATGTCCGGCGGGAAGTTTGTAAATGCCACGAAACATTGTCTTCGGATCGGGAACCCACAGAAACGTCAGATACTGATGCAGCGATTCCAGGTCGATCTCAGCCTCGATCTCCGGCACGTGCAGCAAGGCTTTTACTTCCGAAGCAAAGGCAAGCTTTCTTCCGCGCTGAGCGTAATAGAAGGGCTTCACTCCGAAATGATCACGCGCCAGAAACAGTTCGGGGCTGCCTGAGCGCAGATCGCAGATGGCAAAGGCGAACATGCCTTTGAGCCGCTGCACACAATTCTCACCTTCCTGTTCGTAAAGGTGAATCACGACTTCGGTATCGGTGTTCGAGGCAAAGCGATGGCCCTTGCTTTGCAACTCACGGCGCAGTTCGGCGAAGTTGTAGATCTCTCCGTTATAGGTGATCCAGACGGTGCGGTCTTCATTGCACATGGGCATGTGCCCATCTGCCGAAAGATCGAGGATGGCAAGGCGGCGGCTGCCCAGGCCAACGTAGGAACCGTCGGGGAATGTACGCTCCCACAGGCCGGAGTCGTCGGGGCCGCGGTGTGCCTGCGCGTGCGTCATGCGCGCGAGCACTTCCCTGTCCCCACGGTTGGCGAGTCCGGCGATCCCACACATGAATGAACTGGCTCCTTTATCTTAACTTTGGTTTCTCTTGACTTTCGTTTTTCTTGACTTCAGTTTCTCTTGAGTTCAGTTCGTAGATCTTGGACTTGGTGTGAAACATTTGAACCGCCTGAAACCCGCAATAGATCAGGCCTGGCACGGCATCCAGGAATCCGAACCGCAAGACATAACGATACAGGAAAAGCAGCACGGGAGAGCCCGGCATGCCGAAGAGTTTGAGCTTCAACCAGCGGCGGCGTTGCGCCTGCGTGCCGAAAAGCGACGGCGGAAGTTCTTGGTCGCCGCCACGCTGCAGCAGCACGCGGGATTCCCAATTAGAATACTCGTCATGCTTCCGGATGTAGCGCGAGAGTGATTCCACATTGTGATGGATCAGCGGATTGCGCAGCCTGGCCGTTGCGCCTTCGACGACGACGTGCTCATGCACTTCCATATCGGCCATTGAAGCGTCCTGGTCTTTCAGGCGGCATTCATAGCGCCCCTTGCCCCGGCGAAACAACGACAGCTTCCACAACGCCACATCGCCGTGACGTAAAACTCGACCCAGGAACCATGTACGCAGCAGGATGAAATATCCATCGATCGCCGGATTCTGGATCGCTGCACGAATTTCCTGCGCGAGTTCGGGGGTGAGCACCTCGTCGGCGTCGAGCAGCATAATCCAATCGTAAGCAATCGGCAGCGTGTTCATAGCCCATTGCCGCTTCTTGGGCCATCCGCCCTGATAATGAAACTGCCGGACCTCGGCGCCATGGGATCGGGCGATCTCAATTGTTTCGTCTGTGCTCTGCGAATCGATCACATAGAGTTCGCCGACATCTCTCAGCGCCTCTAGGCATCGAGGCAAATTCTTTCCCTCATTGCGCACGGCAATAATCACACTGACGGGGAGTTTTCCGTTGGACTCTTTGCTCTCAACCTTCCGAACATCTTCGATCTTTTCTTCGATGTTTTCCATCGCGGCAATCGCTCAATTCGAAAGATGCTGCCGGCACCAGCGTTGCAGCACATACAACGACCAGGGGCGGGACCAGGACGTCCGTCCGTCGAGAAAATCCTGCCAGACGCCACGCGCCGCGCTTTCGTTGATCAGAGTCCCCAGCACACCATCGCCAATCTTGTTTAGACTTTCTTCTACAACCGGACGCAACGCATCCCGCAACCAGTGTTCGAACGGCAGCGCGAAACCCTGCTTCCGCCGGTGGACGATCTCATCCGGCAGTTGCCCGCCGAGCGCTCTGACCAAGAGAGGCTTTGGCGTTCCGGAATCCAGCTTCCACGATCCAGGCAAAGCAAGGACGCGTCGCGCTAGTTGATGGTCGATCAACGGCACGCGCACCTCCAAGCCGTGCGACATGCTCATGAAGTCGGAATCCCGCAACAGTGTGTTGAGCATATAACACCGCGCCTCGAGATAGGAAACACGGTTGACCGGGTCCAAGCTCTGGGCGCGAGTGAGGCTCTCGGCCAAGGATTTTTCTGCGCGCAGACAAATTGCGGAGTGCGTGTTCATCCCAGGCAGCAACTCGTTCTCCTGCTGTGGCGTAAACAACATGCGCGAGAGAAAATAGGGATGAACGACTCCAGCGCCGTTGCGGCCAAGAGCTGTCAGTTTGCGATTCTGGTCATTGGGCGGAGCGAGAGCAGCAAAAATACTGGTTAACGGGCTGCGGACTGCGCCCGGTATGCGCTCCCAAGCACTTGCGAATCGTTCCATGCGCGGCACGGTGCGGAAGCTGGAGTAGCCGGCAAACACTTCGTCGCCACCCAAGCCGGAAAGAACTACTTTCACAGCGGCCGACCGCGTTCGTTCCGACACAAAATATGTGTTGATGCCATCGATCGTGGGAAGATCCATGGCGTGGATGGCAGGATCAATCGCGGCAAAGAAGTCCGACTGAGTGACCGTGATCTCGTGGTGATCCGTGTGGAAATGCTGCGCGACTTTGCGGGAATACTCCGCCTCGGAATAGTTTTGCTCGCGAAACACGATGGAAAACGTGCTGGGGCGCACACCGTTTCGAGTCAGAATACCGACAAGGCTGCTGGAATCGATGCCGCCGGACAGAAACACTCCCACGGGAACATCGCTTACCAGCTGCAAGCGCACCGACTCATCGAGCATTTCCGCAATCTGAGTTTCGAGTTGGTTGCGCCGCGAAGCGTCGACCTGCGCGTCATCGCAACATTCGCCGGGGATTGGCCCGATCAAGTCCCAGTATTGCTCTTGTTTCACTTGCCCTTGCTGCCAAGTCAAGGAGCAACCGGGCGGGAGCGCGTTCACGCCCTCCACCAACGTGTTCGGATCGTGGAGCGAACCGAATGTCAGATAGTTCAGCAGACCCGCACAATCGATGACGCGCGGCACAAGACCGGTGCCCAGCAAAGTTCGAACTTCAGAAGAAAAAATGAAGTACTGATCCGAGTGGTAGAAATAAAGCGGCTTGATTCCCATAGGGTCGCGAGCGGCGAACAGGCGATGCCGCTGAGCATCCCAGATCGCGAACGCAAACATCCCCCGAAACTGGTGCAAGCACTTTTCGCCCCAGTGTCCATAAGCTTTGAGAATCACTTCAGTGTCGGAGTTACTGTGGAAGTGCAATCCCGTTCGCTCCAACTTCGCGCGCACCTCGCGGAAGTTGTAGACCTCTCCGTTGTAGACGATCCAGTTGCCGGCTGCGGGATCGTTCATGGGCTGATGCCCTTGCGGAGACAGATCGAGGATTGCGAGACGCCGATTTCCCAAACCGATTTGGATGGCTTCCTGGGCGGAATCACCGAGAATGACCGTGCCGCTGTCGTCCGGCCCCCGATGCGCGAGGGATTGAGTGGCGCGCTCCAATACCTCGGCGGACACAGGCGCATTGCGGCCAATAATGCCGAAAATTCCGCACATCCGAACAAACGCTCCCTGAGGACTCGCCAATCATCTTACGCGAAGCCTTCTCTGAGGAACGAATCCACAGTGGACAAGACGATTTTGGGACGGTGAGGGAATCGAAGGTCTACAAGGAGAGTGAAAGTCGTTTGTATTTGGTGTTGGTTGTTGATTCAGCAATTACTCCACTGGTGAGCCACGGCGAAGTGATTACTTCAATACTTTCTCTAAGCTGAACTCTCTCCATAATTCCATGGATAAGCATTCGTATTCTTCATAGGACATCTTGTCCGCAATAGCGTCGTTGTCCGCAATCTTGCGAAGTTGTTCGTAGTTCATTTTCGAATAGTCGGTAGCGGTTAGATGGCTCTGGTTGGGTCCGAGATGGGAGTCCGTTCCTGACTCATCTTCGGCAATAGGACTCTTACGAAGCTTAAATTCATGCAGCACTGCGATGACGGCTTTCGACAAGGCATCGAAATGCCACCCCTCTGCCTGGTACGGACCCCGGACACCGTCAGAGAACGAACTCTTTCCCAAGTGGATGACTCCAACTCTTCAACTTTAACTTTGTTTCCTAGAGGAAGATTTACTGCCTGACCGCAGGCAGGTCAAGGTAAATGGAGCAGTGGGTGATGACTAGAACGGCTCTCCCCTCAATAAGGCGCCGTGATCTCACCCCTCGAGAACCGTGAACCGTACAGGTGGGCCGACGGATTCTCACATCCCCAGTCTCGATCGCGTATTTCGGATTGCGGCTTCGAGTTTCGGGTAGCGTTTCACCTCGGTCGCGATGCGATACCTTGCCATCTCGCGTATGTGGCGCAGGGGCGACGTTGTCAGTGTGGCATGCAACGTCTGGCGAGTGCTGTTTGCAAACCACTCTTTATAAGCCTCTGCTCCTAACCCCAGGTCTACCCGCCTTAATGTGCTCATCTCGCATGCTTCGATCAGAATCTTCGCCAGCAGGCAGTAGCCAGGAGAATTCTCTTCGCAGCGCGTGTCGAAGGTTGTCTGATACAAGGACCAGCCTTCGTGGAACTGAAAACCATAGCTCCACGCAACCGCCCGGTCCCCGATCACTAACTCGGTCAAAGTCACAATGCCGGTACCGGAGAATCTTCGAGCAAGTTCCCCCAGGAAGAAACGGCGCTCGGGCGTGGAGAGGAAGCTCACGCCCTTTTTGGCCCGGAAGCGCGCCATGTGGGTATCGAAGAAATGCGGCAATATGTCTTGAATCTGCTCCCAAGACCTAAGATAGGTGCAGGTCACCCGCCCCTCACGCTCCATCGCCTTTAGGCACCGGCGGAGTTGTCTCTTGCCCGTTACAGTAGTCTTCAACGCCTGGCGTTGGTCTGCGGAACCCAGTTCTACTTGTGGGCAGAAATATGCTGGCCGAGTGTACAAGTGAAAACCATATTTCTTTGCCGCAGAGCGCAGGGCCGCAGGGGTCGCCGAGTCTGCCGGCAAATTGGCAAGCACCAGATTGCTTACTCCCAGTTTGTGAAGTTCATCAAAAACCGCCTCGATGAACTCGGCTCGCCGCTGCGGGTGACTCAGGAACTCACAGTAGTCTCCAGTGGTAGCCGTGAGAAAGATTACATTTTGTTCGTCAAGGTCCGCTCCCAGGCATACCACTCCCACCAAATCGTCGCCGTCGTAGCCGAGAAATAGTAAATATTTCCAGGAGGCTCCAAATGCAGTCTGGACGGCGAGAGCCCACTCGCACCGGTAGAAAACTTTGGGCTGCTCCACCTGCAGGACCAAATCATTCCAGCGCCGCAGCAGAGAAGAGTCTTCCGGAATTTTCCTCAGCAAGACTATGCGCAAGCTGACGCCCCATCTGTGGCTTCGACCGCGGAGAAAACATAGTAATACCAATCTGTGACATAAAGCCGACTGACCCGAGGATAGTCATCCCCGAGAACACGCAGCAGACGAAATCCGAATCGGTGGAGTTCTTGTTCGGCTTTTTCGGGAGTCGAAAAATGGATTCTCATCCCGCCATGTGCAGCGTCCACCAGATATCCTTCGCCAAGCCAAAAGGCGCGTGTTGGCATTCTCCGCGTGACGCGCACTAGCGACCTAACGATCGATTGAAAGGCGGCGATCACCACCCGCAGGCCCGTGAGACTCCAAAGCAGAGGCCGATAAAAAACCGAGTTACTGCCCACCAATTTATTGGCAAGGCTTGCGAGTCGCTGCGGATTCCAGGAGGGTCGCACCAAAACGGATCGCACATTGTGGGCGGAGAAAATCAGAACGCCTTCTGGTTTCAGTACGCGGCGAACCTCGCGCAAAGCCCGATAGCGGGATTCATCGGGAACAACCGAGTCCATGCCATTGAATGCCATCACCACCGCGTCAAAGCTTGACGCCGCAAATATCGAAAGATCGGCTGCGCCTACATTTTCGAATTCGAGATTCGGAAACTTCTTCCGGCAAGCATTAATCATTTCGGCGGCGTAGTCAGCGCCCACATACCGACTGGCGAGCGAAGAAAGATATGGAGTTGTTCGTCCTCCACCCACGCCCAGATCCAGGATCGTCATCCCCGGTCTCAAATATTCATCGAACAACAATCGCTCGCAGGGCGTGAGATAGTTCAGAGACGAATAGTAGGATGCGAGCTCCGGGCTGTTCCAGGTATCAAGGTTCGGATCTCGCGTCAATTCAGACATAAAAGCGTTCTGGCGTTGCAAGCCAACTTTTACTACCGCGCTGCAGTACCGAAAACGATGGTTCGCACCATAGTTTCACATTATTGCACTCGCATAAGAGGCAGTTTTCGCGAGCTGTATCAAACGAATTGGAACGAGTACCAAAACTCAGATGATTTTTTAGTGCACAGCCAGAAACGAGTACATGCCGCGCGGTATGCTCACGGCCGATGTGCTGGGATTGCAGAAGTGTAAGGTCACGGCGTCTGGCCCACTGGCATATGCATTTAATGATAGATTGCCGAGCGGCTTCGGAGGCTTCACTCCAGTAATCTGATCAGAAGCGGCCAGACCTGCAGCAGATCCACTCACATCGATGCAAGACTGAGCGGAGACATGCGAGTCTGAGATGCTATTCGTCGTAAACATCCTCACCTGAGAAATTGCTGTTCCCGAGCCCAGCGTCAGGGTGCGGCCTTTCTCGATTACAACGGGGACCGCGAAAGTCTTTTCTTTCTCCGTCAATCGTTCCTTCCAATTCTTCCCGTCTCCTGCGTTGCCAATATAGTTGGAGAGAGAAACGGGAGCGCCAAATGTCAAGCCAGTCATCGAACCCTGACAATATTTACTATCGCAACCGATGAAGGCATCGGTCCCGTCGTTGGACGGACGCTGGCCGACGGCGGCAAATGTCTTGTCGGGTTGGGAATCTACCAACGTAACAATATGGTTGGGGCCACTGCCTCCTGTTAAGAAGTTGAGACGGCCCTTGAGGTTGAGCCGGTGCCCGCCATCGTTTGCAATCTTATTGGTCAGGATCGTCGCCATTGGAGCAGAGTTATAGCTCGATCCCAAACACGACACCGAGACAGGAGATCCCTCCACCGGCATACACTTGCCTTCCGATATCGTCTGGAGCGTTTGTATTGGCCCCGCCGTATTTACTTGCCACAGATGGATGGCGTTGAGGTCGTTCAGGTCCAACGATGCCCAAGAGTTCGACGTCGCATTGTTGCCCTCTCCGGACGGACCCAGCACCAATTGTCCGGGCCAATAAGAAAGGAAGGGGAAGTAGGTAACAGGATGCACATTGTAGGACGCAGGAGCAATCTGAGAATCGGTAAATGAGCAGACTTCGCCCGAGCAGTGGGCAGCCGCGCGGGTTAGTCCCGTGGCGATTGCGTACTTCCCCGTGGCGTAGGGACCGGTAAAAGGGTCGCCGTTAACATCGAGCGCCGTGGGGAGTTTCAGAATGTCGAGCGTCGTCAGCGTCGGAATGTCGGGCCACGCCAGCGAAATGTTTCCCTTCCCATTGGTGCTTGCGCTGCCGATGTACAGTGGGTTTCCATCACCCCGGCGCGCGTTGTGCGGCACAACATAATACTGATATTCAGTAGAGCCGGTATGCGCAAAAGACGGTTTGTGCCAGTCCGGACCTTCTCCTCCAGCTATTTTGATCTTCCCTCCCTGCACGATGACACCGGCGATTCCAACATTCCCTAGTGGATTTGTGCAGCCACCGACCTCCATATAGACATTTTCCAGGGAGAGCATTCCGTATCCACCTTTCGCCAATCCGCCGCGCACGGCGAACTGCGGGTAGCCCTCGATGACGGAATCCGTTATGCGAAGGTTGTTGCCCGATTGCCAGTCGACACCATTCCCGATGCACTGCAGGTCCAGATTTGCGTTCTTTATCCAACCCAAGGCTGCATTGTCTCCTCCTGAACCGTAGCCACCGGTACCCCTGAAGGGGCCGGGCGCCTTGATGACGGTCCCGCAAAAAGATGCCGTACATTCCAGACCGGATGAGGTATGCAATCCGTCCAGCAGGAACGCCTGGTCGCCAGCGACGTTAACGTAACTACCAAACGTGCCGTAGGTCGTGCCCGCAACGAACTTTCCTGCCAGCATAGCCAAGTTGAAGATACGAGTCTTCTGCCCCCAGACGGCAATGAATGCGTGCCGGCCGTGGGCGATCGTGGGTTCGCCGCGCGGATTGATAAGAGTCACGCTGGAAGTGGCGTTGTAACTTTTCTGGTCGCCGACGTTAATGCAGTCAGCGTCAAAATTGCAGACCACGGAGCTACCACTGAAGTCGATGGTCTGATATGGAACGAGGATGGTTAGGGGAGCATACAACTGAAACTGGCCGGGACCGACGCGCACGTAGCCGCCCTGTTGATAGATCTGGTTTTTGTCCCCAATGTTTGAAACCGCCGCAGCGACCGAAGCTTCTTGAATTCCGCCGGTGGCC
This sequence comes from uncultured Acidobacteriaceae bacterium, assembly GCA_963702775.1. Taxonomy (GTDB): domain Bacteria; phylum Acidobacteriota; class Terriglobia; order Terriglobales; family Acidobacteriaceae; genus Sulfotelmatobacter. The sequence goes on along the minus strand of CAVPDX010000002.1, from coordinate 1,400,294 downwards.
GAGGCTACGGTGTACCCAGCTGGGTGGCCATGGAGAGTGGCGAAATTCAGAGTGCCGGGCCTGCCATCTCCTGCACATGACCCGCCAGTCACCAGCACTGCCTCTTGTGTGCCCCTTCCCGAGATATAAATCCAGTAGTACCGGTTCGTTCCGTTTACGCCTGGCGCGCAGCGACCAAGATGCACAACCTTGAGCCCCGGGGTCGAGAGGTCGTCCATCGGCGCGGCCGTCCACCTGAAGTCCGTGGCGGATTTTATGCCGCCGGAGCTGGACTCATTCTGCTCGATAGCTTGATGAGGTCCGACGGCGCGTACCGCGTGTGCTTCCGCAGCGTGGTCGTACCAGCGACCTGACCAAGTCACTGACCCCGCAGCGAGCCCAATAAGTACCAACAGCGAAGAATATGACCAAAGAGTTCTCTGCGCGCTCATTGCCTTCCGCCTCCGATTGACTCGAAAAAATCTAGTTGAGCACAAGAATAACGGTTCGACTCGAGAGTCGCGAAGAGACTTGTGCCCGAGACCGCCATGGTATACTCCCGGTTCCGCGATGACTCGGCCTTACCTTTTCGTTCTTGCACTGGTGTTGGGTTGTGCGGCTTTGCTCTATGCCGTTCAAGTGTTTACGCCCCTCCGACTGACAACCGACGGGATCTACTATTTATCATTCGCAGACGCAACGGCACGAGGCGATGGTCTCGCTGATTTGTATCGGCAGTACTTTCTTTTGCCAAAGGGTTACCCAGCGATCCTGTTCGTGCTCATGAAGGCAGGGGGTTTCTCTTCGCTCGTGCTGGTAACGTCGAACCTGATATTTTTTTCGTTAGGCTTGGCGCTGAACTTCCAAACCTTGATTTCCATCGGCTTTGAACGCAGGTACTCGGCTGTTTTGTGCATGTTGACCATCCTCTCCTTTATAGCCGTCAAGAACATCACACTGCCGATGAGTGATTTTCTCTTCTACGCCTTGTCGTCCACCGCGCTGTGGCTGATGAATCTTAAAGGCGGTTTGAAGTGGCTGGCCATCGTGCCCAGCCTGTGCGCAGTCGAGGTCCGTCTGGCCGGATTAGCTTTGTTTGTCCCTCTTGCCTTCCTGGCTTGGTCCGCGGTGTTGAAACACCCGAAGCTGCTCGCGCCGATATTAGTTGCCTTGGCCGGTTTTGTGGGAATTGGAGTCTGGTCGGGCAGGGGGTATTTCGGCGCTTTCCTGGGGTACGTTAGAAAAACTGAAATCTTCAGATTTGCAGCGCGGGCCTTTGTTCTTCATTGCCGGGATTTTGGAGAGTTAAGCGCGAATGTTCCGTTAGCAAAGCTTCCCGTCTGGGTTACTCCGTTCTTTCTCACGGCGGGAGCTGTTGCGCTGTTGCTTTTCTGCGTCGGGACCTTCCTAATGCGCAAGCGCTCACCGCTCATATTTTTTTATCTCCTGGGTTATGGGATCCTTATACTTCCTTGGCCGTTTACGGATCCGCGATTCTGGCTGCCGGCGATGCCTTTTGTATTTATAGCAATTCACCAGGCACTCGCGGCGCCGCGCTGGCATGTGCCGAAAACGGTGTTTGTGACCTATGTGGTTGTGTTCTGTGCCCTGGGATTTGCGGCCTTGGGCTACAGCACGTGGCTGACATTTTCCGGGTCGAAGTTCCCCTACCGCTACGGCGACGGCAAGCTGCGATCTACCTATCTCGCAGGCTGTTCGGCAGGCGGGAACGACGTCAATCCAGAAGCGTTGGATTTACTCAAGCGGTATGAGTGGCACTGCGACCAGTAGCATCAATTCTGTGTCCGAGATTCGACAAAAGTGCGGAGTCGAATTCCTGAATGGCAAATAGCACCACGCTGGTCGCCAACACGGCGGGAATGACCAAACGAAGACTCAGTCGCCGCGGTCCTTGATGTAATGGACGCCTCGAAACCAAATTATCCTCAGGCTCCCTTGAAGCGGGACTTGAGCCTCAGGAACGGTGTTTCAACGAGATAGAACGACAGCGTTGCCACTGAAAAAGTGAGTGCAAACGCCACCGGAATCACCAGCACTCCCAGAGCCCGCCAGCCTCCGACCTTTTCGAAGATCGGGAAATGCCACAAATATAACCCATATGACAGTCGTCCGATCCACACCAGGGGCTGAGATTCAAGCAGCCCGTGAAGCCACGTGTTCTCCCAAGCCATCAATCGGTAGATAATTGTGATCAGGCAAAACTCAACCGTGGGCCAGCCGAGCGTGGACATTATGTGCCATGGCAAGGGCCTGACGACGAGATACAGAACGAAAGCCAGGGATGGCAAATAACTGTAGCGCACGAAAGTCCGCAGCGTGTCGAGGTTGATCCAGCGGGCCGCGAAGGCAGCGGCCAGCCCACATCCAGCCAGGAGTTCGTCGATCCGCGTATCGAGTCCGTTGTAAATTCGCCACACGGATTCAGGACCAGTCCACACGAACGCTCGATGGACCGCCGCAACTCCAGCCAGGAAAACGATCACTGCCGCAATGAGCGACATCCGTAACTTGGAACGCAACAAGAGAAATAGCAAGGGAGGCCACAACAAATAAAACTGTTCTTCGATCGATAGCGACCAGGCATGCGCCAAAGGCCCCAGACCATCCGGCCGGGCAATGCTAAACCAATTGCTTGCGTAGAAGAGCACCGCTAGGATCGCTCTCTGCATCTGCCACAATCGGGGGCCTCTTAATACCCCGAGAGCATAGACCTCGACAAAGAACAGAAGAAGCAACAGGGCGGGCAGCAACCGGAGAACGCGTCTCAGGTAGAATTTTCCGAAGCTTATTCCGTCGGTCCGATTCCACTCTTCCAGAAGCAAACCAGTAATCAAGAAACCGCTCAGCACGAAAAAGATGTCAACGCCGATGCCTCCACCTCGAAACAGTGGGACATGTCCGTGGTGTACCATGACCACGAGAACTGCAATTGCGCGGAGGCCATCGAGTGCTGGCCTGTGTCCGAGCCGGAACGGGCGGTCGACGGCACCCGAATTTTGCTGTATGGTCTGGTCGCTGATAAGCAAAGTTGCCACGCGTTTTCTGAGCTTTCCTGATGAGGGAGCAGCAATAAAACCGGTGCCCAGTTTACACTCGCCGGCGGTTTGGCAAACTGTGGAAATAGTTAACCCGGCAACCCGTGGTAAACTCATCGATCATCTTTGATCGAGCCTCTTCAATTACCTAACCGATGCCTGACAAGCTGCAGAATGAAATCAAGATCAACATCGGGTGTGGAGTATCAATAACAGTTCCACCGCATGTATTCTGATCTCGGCCAATCGCAATGGTGCAGTTCCGGCGCATTACTACACAGAAACGGTTCATCCCCCAGATCGATGGGTTACGCTTCGTCGCGATTGCCTCCGTCGTGCTCTTCCATGTCTATGCCGCGCTGGAGCGAGGAGCGGTCCCCGTCCCAATCGCATTTAATACTGACTTGGCAAAGCGCGGCGTCGAACTATTTTTTGCGATCAGTGGATTCATCCTGGGGGTGCCGTTCGCTTCGCGCTACCTGGCGAACGCTCCAAAAGTGAAGTTGCAGCAGTACTTCCTGCGCCGGTTAACGCGGCTGGAACCACCTTACTTTCTCAGTTTGTTTGCATGGGCGGCAATGCAGGATATTGTTGCCCACCGGCCGCTCGCCGACATGGCGCCTCACCTGGCCGCGAGCGCCGTTTATATGCACAATCTGATCTTCGGGGCATTCCCGGGAGCGGTGAATGGAGTCGCGTGGTCGCTGGAGGTCGAAGTACAGTTCTATTGTTTGGTCCCGCTGCTGGCGTTGTTGTTTGCAATCTCTAACGCTTGGGCGCGCCGGGCCGTGATCCTGCTGACGATGCTCGTTGCGGGAGTTCTCAGCAACAGGCTCTATAGCAGCCTTCACTTCCACGCATCGATCGCTTACTATCTTGCGTTCTTCCTGGCTGGATTTTTGGTTTGTGATTTGTACATCACGCGCGGAGGGTGGAAGCAGTCGTTCCTTTGGGATGTGCTCGCGTTCGGCCTCTGGCCGCTGGTGTGGTACATGGGAAGGAATTTCGGCCACGTCGCGCTACCCTTTGTGATTGTCCTGCTTTATCTGGGAGCGTTTCGCGGACGAATCTGTTCCACGGTTTTCAGCAAGCGGGTGATTACCGACATCGGAGGGATGTGTTACAGCATCTATCTCTTTCACTTCCTGGTGATCTACGGGGTAAAGCACGTCACGGCGCCGCTACACGTCGGGAGAAACTTCTGGGTATACTTCGTTCTTCAGTCGAGCATGATCCTGCCCGCTGTCCTGCTTTTTTGTGGGATATTTTTTCTTCTGATCGAACGCCCATGTATGGACCGGGAATGGCCGCGCAAGCTATGGAGACAGGCGCAGTCGCTGATGCCGTTCGCGGCGCGCCCGTCACAGTCTTAGCGCCGGATATGGTTTCAAGGATCACAGGGTGACGATGTCAGACGTAAATGCACTGACAGGCACACAGCCATCTCAGAACGTTGCCCACGTCGAGAAGTGGACGAACGAACCTACCACAAAAGAAGTCTTCTGCTTAGCGCTGCTTGCGGTCTTCGTCTTCGCGTTGTTCATCTCTTTATTCCAGAATTACTTCGCTAAGGTGGACAATTTTGGCGACACTCTGGGATATATGAGCGTGGCCTCCGCGATAAGACACTGGGACTTTCACGGCGTCGTGATTAAGCATTTCTGGGGTTTGCCGTATGCTATGGCGGCTCTTTCAAAGCTCACTGGCCTATCTGACCGAACCGCGCTGCTTTTCTTTTCCCTGGCCCCATCGCTGCTGGCAGTGGTGCTGGCCCGGCGTCTGTGGGATGGATGGATCGCCGGTTATTTCGCGCTTCTTAACTTCGATTGGTTGCAGCGATCCTGTCTCGGCGGCTCCGAGCCTCTGTTCGTGTGTCTGCTGTTCGCATCGTTTGTCGCCGCAGGGCAGCGGCGCTGGCTGTTGGCTTCGCTGCTGGCATCGCTTGCCACCATCGTACGACCACTGGGATTGTTCGCTCTAGTCGGCATTGGACTCACGCTTCTCTGGCAGCGCGACTTTCGAAAGTTCGCCGCGACCACTTCCATTGGGCTCGTGGTCGGTGCGCTTTATGCGATTCCTCTGGCGACTTATTTCGGAGATTCCCTGGCAACCGTCAACAGCTACCACAGCAAGGAATGGCAGGGCGGCTGGCTCTTCGGTTTCCCGTTCTATGCCATCATAAAAGGCACTTTGATTTATCCCGCGCCCTTGACCAACCTCGTGTTGAGTTTTGGGTGGATTTTTCTGGTTCTCGGCGCGGTTGTCGCGATGGCGAAGTCCAGTAAGTTCCGCGCCTATTGCCGAAAGCATACGGTCGAAGCGGTGTTTCTCGTGCCCTATCTTTGGTGCCTGTTTACGTACAACTATCCCTACTGGGCGCGCGGGAGTTTTGCCCGCTTCGCGATTCCAATCCTGCCTTTCGTGCTGCTTGCACTCTACCGCTGGTTCCCGAAAGACCGGCGGATACTTTGGGGGTTGGCAGTGGTGTCTCCCGCGCTCGCCGCTGCTTCAGCACTGGGAGTGGTGAACGTTGTTCACATCCTACAAAGAGGCATCCGATGAGACCGCCGTGGGTAGCGCCAGCGTGTCGCGCGATGGCCGGTTGATCGGCTGGCGGTCGCGCTCCCTGGCGGCATAGAGTGTGTACCCCGCGCCCGACAGTAACCGTGCGACATCGTCGTGATTCTGGCTTACTTCGCAGAAAATTGCTGGCTGGTGCTTAAGAAGCTGCGGAGCTCCCCTCAGGGCGGCGCATTCGCTCCCCTCAATATCGATCTTCAACAAGTCTGGAACGGGGAAGCGGTCCAGAAGCCAATCCAACGTTACCGTAACGACAGGATGCGAGTTGCCACTGCCAGCGAGGGAGTTCGAGGCACGGCCCTCCGTAGAAAGGTGCAACTCCGAGATTCCGAAAGTATCAGCGACCGCCGCAGATAGCACTCTAACCGGCAGGCCGTTGAGATGCGCTGAACGACGGAGCAAATCTGCCAACCACGAGTCCGCTTCGACCGCGAGAACCCGCGCCCCAAGTGCGGCCGCCGCGAATGAGAACAAGCCTACATTGGCGCCGATATCCCAGACGTTCATGTCCTTCCTGACTAGCTCACGCGCCATGGACAGGAGGAACGGGTCTACTTTTTTCAGGTCCCATCGCCAATAGGCAAGAGCCGACTCTGGCGAAACAAACATCGGGTGGTGACCGTATTCACGGGGCAAGCGTCGCTTCAACACAATTCCGCGGCTAATCCTTCGTAGGGCATCCCTGACCATCTGTTCAATGCTAACGCGAGGCGGATTACTTGCACAGTCTGCCGGGGTGGCTGCAGTAATTTGTGTCGCTCCGAGCGGCCGACCGAAAAGCAGGGTGACTAAGCTGATCAGGAAATCAGGCTCTCTGCCAGTGCGACGATACAATCCACATGGTTTTTCCAACTGAATGCAACGGACCGCTCGATGCCCGCTTGCGAAAGGTGCTTCGCCAACTCGGGGGAAAGCGCAACTTCGGCCACTCGCTCCGCCAGTTCCTGAGGAGAGAACCGCTCAAAGTATAGAGCCGCAGCTCCGCAGATCTCCCGGTGAACTGGAAGATCTGAGGCCACCACAGGCAGAGCACTGGACATGGCCTCGACCAGCGGATGCGCAAAAGACTCCGCATAAGCCGGGCTCACATAGATATCGGCAGCTCTATAAACATGATGCAGTAGTCCGTACGGGACTGCTCCAAGTTCTACAACGTTGTTAGATAGACCCAATCCGCGGACCAACGCGGCCGCAGAACTCGCGCGGTAAGCACCGGGATTGGCTCCGTCAGCCAGCCTGCAAGTGAGAAACAAAACCACTCTTCTGGAACCGAGATGCTGCTGGATGAGCGGCATGGCGCTGATCAAGGTCTCGAAATTGCGGTAGTAGTTGTAGTGGCTGACAAATAGCAAACGGAGGGCATCGTGCGTGGAGTCGAGTTTCTCGCGGATGTCTTCAGGGAGAGCCGATTGATCGCGCACAAATTCCTCCCCATCAAAACCGTGGTGGATGGCGGCTACCGGCTTGCCGGTCCAGCATCGAAGCTCTTCGGCGAAAGCTTCACTCGGAGCGACCACCACATCAGCGGCTTGAATCGACCATTTAGCGAATGCACTCTTTAACTGGGTGTCGAACCAAAGTCGATAGTCACTGCGAGAGCGAAGATCCGCGCGGAAATCACGAGACGTATACAACGCATTCCTGCTTAAAAGAATCTGCGGCACGGGAGAATTGAATAAGGCGAAGTTGCCGGTACAAAGCAGGACATCAGCCCCGCACTGCCGTACGAGGTTGGGAACAGCGTGTTGTTCCGCGTAAAAGCGTAATGCGACGCTGGAAGAGGTATCGCGTTCTACGAAAGCGATATTGGGCGACGTCTGCAGTTCGCTCGCCAACTGGGCATCGAGCAACACCGTCGTTCTCAATCCCTGCTTTCGGCCAAGATGGGGAACCACATTGCGAATGTAGGTCAGTCCGCCACCCGCGCTGGCAGCGAGGGCGTTGATGAACAGGTGGATCATCGACTGGAAGACATTGGAACCGGCGCGCTCACCGGAATCTTCCTCCAAGCCCTGTCGACCATCACGGATGCCGGCGCCCGTTCGGATTGCAACTCTGCGAGAATAAACACTGATGTCCAGAAAAAAACGGTGAGATAGAATCCGACTGCGAACAACCAATCCTCAAAGAAAGCATGAACGAGACCTGCGATGCAGACGAGAACCAACGGAACGACGAAGTGGCCAACATCGCGGGTGCGCCACATAAGCGAACAGCCCCGGTAAATCTGACGCAACACCAAAGCCAGCAAGATGACAAACGGAATGATCCCCAGGAGACCGACATACTCCAGTAAAGCCAGGTAGCTGTTACCGTGCTCCTGCACCGCTCCTCCAGAGGTTCTGAACGTCAAGCCTCCGCCGCTGCTGGCACCCTCCTGCTCGCTTGCACCGGTCCCGAATCCGACCCCGAAGAGGTAATTCCTGTCCCGTTTGATCACTTCGAGAGTCTCCTGCCAAGGGGACTTGCGCGAGCCAAGGAGCCCCATTTCTGGTTTCCCTTTATAAATCAGATCCTCGGTAAATGAGGAAACTAGAGCGTCGAACCGCGCCGGCTGCACGACAGCAACAACAGCAACCAGGAACAACAACACAGCGGTGCCCTTCAAGAGCAAGTGTTGGCGGCGCAAGGCGACACACATAACCGTCACTGCTACCGCGCAGGCCAGGATTCCGGCTCTGGAAACCGAGAAATAAAGCAGATACGATGCGAGACAAAGGGCCAGAGTCCGGCGGAAACGCACGTGCCGGTCCTGAGTGCTCAGAACGCCCCACAATAAGACGGGCACGACCACTACTCCCATCGCGGCGCCGAGAGAATTGGGATTACCGAACATTTCGAAATGCACCACGGCATACGAAAACGCGGTCAGATAACTGACCACTTCGCAAGCCGTCAGCAATCCGAGAAAGAACTTGCTCTCACGGCCGACTACAGCGATCTTCGCGCCACTCGATCCGTAGAGAAAAATCAGCAAAAGGCTGGCCGACTTCAGCAGCGACATCTCGACGCGGCTGGAAACCAGGGACGAAACCGCCGCCGACATAACGCACAGCAACGCTACCAGATCGAGGGCCGTGAAATGCCGATGCACGTCCCGCTTTGTCCATTTTACGATTCCGACCAGAGCGCCCACGGCGAGAAGAACCCAGCGCCCGCGATTTCCGGCGCCGGCGAAGGGCAGATCAGTGCCTGCCCATAGAAAGGTGAGCATCATGACCAGGAAAAACCATCTCTCGTAGTGCCAGACGGCTGCTACCACCACTTCCAATAGCAGCAGGGCTTCCAGGAAGGACACATTGGCGAAATAGGCTGGACGCCGTTCAGCAAGCCCGAATAAGAGCATCGCCATGACTACGATGGCGAGCAGACCGAAAAGTTTCGATGCATTTTTCATTCAGTCCCATCACAAGCGAAGGCAACGGCCCTGGAGAAGCCCTCGGCGCAGGCCTCAGGTGTGAACGCTTGAATCCGCAAGGCGCTACTGGCGCCCATTTCCCGTGCGGCGACTGGGTTGCTCAGCAATGTTCGCATGGCTCGCACGAGCTCCTCAACATTGCCGGGCGGAACAACGAAACCGTTCTCCGCGTTCTCCACGAGATCGGGAACGCATCCCGCGACCTCAGAGGCAATAATCGGCAAGCCGCAAGCCATCGCTTCGTTGACCACCAGCCCCCAGGGGTCACTGTGCGTCGGAAATACCAAAGCCTCTGCAAGAGCATACAACTCGGCCAGTTCCTCACGGTGAACAAAACCGCAGAATTGAACGCATCCCGGACGAATGGCAGCCGCGCGCTCCGCGAGTTGAGAACGGGATCCTCCGTCTCCTGCGAACACCAAGCCGATGTGAGATCGCTCGCCTTCTTCCAGCTTGGCATAGGCAGCAAGCAGATCAAAGATACCCTTTTCCGGCACTAATCGTCCGGCGTACAAGAAATAGCGCAGCGGCAAAGTATGGCGTGCCCGAACCTCGGGCGCGCGTTGGCGCGCCTGGTGGGCCAGCGTCGCGTAAAGTTCCACGTCGACCGCATCTGGAGCGATGAAAACACGTTCGCCGGGTGCGCCCATCCTAATCAGATAGTCGCGGGATGACTTTCCGGCGGCCACGAATCCTTTGCACAATCGGGTGAACCGGACTTTCATAAACTCTATTCCTCGGCGACGGCGACGGCGATCATTGACGGTGCTTTCCGACCAGAGCAACACTGGAAGCCGGTGGGATTTGGCCCACCAGGCAGCCTGCCAGGAGGCCAGATAGTTGTATCCTCCGCACAGAACTGCGTGCGGGCGGGACCGGCTCAAAGCTGCACCCACGCCGCGATTCACCAGCAAATGGTATTTGGCCACGCGCCGACGCCAGGCAGGCAGAACTTCATACGAAAACCGGATTTCTTTTTTATACACATGCCACTGCCGCAAAGTCGGATCGTTCTCCGAAAGAAAAATCACCTGCAAGTCAATATCGTCCCGAGCCGCCAGCGCGTTGAAAACTGGAATGCGATAAGGAGCGATGATTTCGGTTAGAAGCGCAAGGCGCCGCTTCACGCTACGCACTCCCGGTATACCCGCGCTAGATTTTCGGCCTGCTGCGCAAGAGTGAACCTATCCAGAATACTATTGCGGGCTGCGAGGCTCATCTTGCGGCGGCCCGGCTCGTCGCGCAAGAGCGTGGAGATTGCCAGGGTGAGTTCTTTTTCATCGTCAGGACCAACCAGTAAGCCGTTCCAACCGTGGCGGATAACCTCGGCAATACCCTGGTCCCTGCATCCGATGGCAGGCTTACCGGTGGACATGGCTTCGAGATAGACACATCCCAGGGCTTCGTAACGGCTCGCCAGAACAAAGAGCGTACAACGCCGCAGAGCGTCAGCCACCTGTGTGCGCGATTGGCGCCCCAGGAAGCGCACGCGGTCAGAAATCTGCAGTTCGTTCACCAAGACCTGCAACCGGCGACGTTCTGGGCCATCACCGATGATCTCCCACCGCAGTGACGGGAACTCGGATGCTAAAGAAAATGCCGCACGGACCAGGAGTTCGTGACCCTTGGTCGGAATCAGATTCCCGATGCTCAGGACGAGGGGCGAGTGCGTGTCTGATGATGCTATAGCCATGTCTCTCGCCGGAGCAAAGAGCGTGGGGTCGACGCCGTTATAAACTACGGTTGTCCGGCACTTTCCGCCTGTACCGGCCACGACCTGCTCGCGTGCGTGCTCACTGACGCAGATCACCTGGCTCGCGCTCCAATAAACCCGCTGCGAAATGCGGCGGCACCACTCCCCGGCCTTGCCGGTTACCTGCACTGTGGAAAACGCATCCAGGCCGTGCACTGAAACCACGTATGGCACATTGAGTTCTTGGCTCAATAGTATGGCTGCGTGGCCGCACGGCAAGGGCGCATGGGCGTGAATCAGATCGATGCGCTGCACGCGGTTCAGCTCACGCACTCGGCCAGCGATCCGCGCGAATAAGCAAGCGCCCGCGGACGGGAGCCCTATCCCGCCGGGCATAGCCAAATAGCGAAGCCATTGAGCTGGCACGGGCGAGGCGCCTGCGCGAAGTTTTTGCCGGTAAGCTGGTTGTACCGCGAAGACTGTATTGCGAATTGCTGCCTTCGCCAGCCAATCGAGCGGTTCGGAAACGAAGCAACCACTGGCATCGTCACGATCGCTCGGGTAGAAAGGCGTCAAAGTCAAGACGTGGAGAGTGCGCGTCCGGTCGCTGCGGGAATGATTAAGGGTCGCACTCATTGCTTCCGCACGCCCTGCGCTTTCAAATTGTCGGCGCAGCGGCGATTTCGAGGTACGCACTCTGCCACTGACGGCTGACGACGCTCCAGTCAAACTTCTCCATGTGCTTGCGTGCCGCGGCTCCCAATCGCTCCCGCAGGGACCGATCATCGACTAATTTCCCCAAAGCTTGCATCATATCCTCAAGAGTGGCGACCTGAAAACCAGTGACTCCATCGATCACCGATGGTGTTTCGTAGTCCCGGAAGACGATGCAGGGGAGTCCCGTAGCCGCGGCTTCCAGCGTGACTTTCGGCATTCCTTCCAGCCGCGAAGGGAGAAGGAAGATATCGCTCTGGCGCATGATGTCAACCATCTGCGACTGCGTCTTAAGACCGTCCAATGTTACGTTCTTCAAAGCTGATCGTGCGATTCGCTGGCGCAGGACCTGATCGTATCCCTCACGACCTGCTCCCACCAATCGGAAGGTGACGTTTGGAAATTGGGCAGCGGCGTCGAGCACGTACTGCGGTCCCTTGCGCTCGATCACCGTCCCCGCGAACAAGACCACAGGCGCCGGATTCGTTCGCTCCGAGGGTGGACTGAAGAAGCTTGTGTCCACGCCGAGGCTAAGAACGTGGCTGACTCTCTTTCCCAAAGCACTATAGACATCCTGAGAAATGAATTCTGTGAGCCCAGTGTAGAAGTCACAATTGGGGAATACGCCTTCATAGAGAAATCGCGAAGCGCGGGATGGATTTATGATCTGAGCTGCAGGGGCCTCAACGTGCAACACTGCTTTGGTACGTCGCCGTATCCCACGTGGCAAGTGAAGAAACAAGTAGCAGGCAGGACTGTAGTTAATGTAGGCGACGATATCGTACCCTGCCAGCATTTCCTTAAAGATGCGCAGAGTCTTGCCGCGAGTCGGAAGCCGCATCAAGCGTATTGCCGGGAGATTCCGCAACCGCGGGTCCGGCTCGTGTTCATACCAGAGAGCGGACTGGAATTTCTCGGGATCAAGGCGCAACGCGATTTCTCGAACGGTAAGACTCTGCGAGTTGATGTTGTCCGCATCTACATCCGCCAGGAATAGCACCCGCACTTTATCCATCTTCCGGGAATCTCAAAATATCGGTTGGGGGCTCGCTCGCCCATCAGGCGCAATCAAACGATTTTGACAACATATTTTGACAACACGGAACCGCCGCGTCACAATATTTGCTCCACACTATCTATACCACGAAAGCCAATGGTTGATCGCCAATGAGATCAAGTGCCTCCCCAAATCTCGATCTCCTGAGAGGTATGGCTGTTTTGATGGTTCTCTTCGACCATCTTTGCAGACACTTCTATTTGGATCGCGTGGGAAGATTCGGAGTTACGGATCTCGGGACCTTTGGCGTGTTGCTGTTCTTTGTGCACACGGCGCTGGTCTTGATGCAATCCATGGGGCGAAGCGGCTTCACGGGGCTCAACCTGATGAAGAACTTCTACATCCGACGATTCTTCCGAATTTATCCTTTAAGCATTCTCACGGTACTCGCCGCCGTTGCGTTGCATCTGCACGCGAATGGGCGCGGCATTGTCTTTGGCCCCAGACCACAACCCCTGGAATTCGCCTCCAACCTGTTGCTGGCGCAGAATCTCACTTATTCCGATTCGATTGTTGGACCGCTATGGTCCCTTCCCATTGAAGTGCAAATGTACCTTCTATTGCCGTTCCTTTTTTTCTGGCGCAAGCCGCCGCTTTGGGCACTGGTTCTTCTTTGGGGTGTGTGCGGAGCTTTTGGTCACTTTCCGCAGACGGTAGCAGCCTTGGGCTGGTTCACGCTGCTGCTTTACGTGCCCAACTTCTTGCCCGGGATCATCGCTTTCAATATGCCCGAGCGTCGAATAATCCCTTCCTATCTCTGGCCTCCATTCGTTCTGTCGCTCGCCTTCCTCTACACCCTAAACCCCTCTCGCCGCACCGGGGCAGGACTCTGCCTGCTGCTCGGGTTAATGATCCCCCTATTTCAAGAAATAACATTTTTCCCATTGAAACTGATCAGCAAATCGATTGCTACTTATTCTTACGGCATTTACCTGGCACACTCCTTCTGCATTTGGCTTGCGCTGACGCTGTTCCACAGTTGGATGCTGTTCGTTGCGATGATCGTGGTTCTGCCCGTCGCTCTGTATCATGGAATCGAACGCCCTGCCATTGAACTGGGAACCAAGCTTGCCGGCAAAGCCTCGGCCCCTCGATTGCCGAAGACGATTCCTGCTCCGGCCGCGGGCTGAGGGGTGTGAGCCAATCAGGGTTTACTTTTGTCCCATGAAGACTGAATAAACCGTGGATCTCCAATTCAGCGTGGGCCTGTGGTGAGTGCTTCATTCCGCTTCACGCTCGTCGATTGTTGGATCTCACGTAGACGGGCGAGAAGTCTGAGTTCGACATTCCGATTACGCTGCGTCGCTTGCAGATGCGCGCGAGCGATCCGCAGAAGGCGCGTCCGCTCTTCCGGCAAAGCGCCCTCCGGCAACGCAGAATGTTCGCCAGGATCATTCTTCAGGTCGTAGAAAGAGTCCCGAGGCCCATTGAAATCGATGACTAGTTTGTACACAGATTCCCGAACTGCCATTAGACGCGGGCGCATTCGGTCAGCGGGTTCGTAGGGATTGTTGCTTGCAACACACTCGACAATCGCGGGCTCACACGGCAGATTTCCGGCTGAGATCTCGTCCCAGCAGCTCCGGCCCTGAAAACTATCCGGGGCCGCAACCCTGACAGCCTGCAATAGCGTGGGCGCGAGGTGAATCAGGCTGAAAGGTCCTCGAGAAAGATGCATGCCCGAAAGTCCCGGCGAATGCAGAAGAAGAGGTACATGAATCAGCTGTTCAGGCAAGCTCGTCGGAGAGTGATAACGATTGCCGTGTTCGAGGAATTCCTCCCCATGATCTGCCGTTACCGCGAATATGTTTCGTCCCACCGCTGAGACTGTTGCAAGGCTTGCACCAGACGGGAAATCTGTTTGTCTACCCAGTGGATGCCAGCGTCATAAAGCGAAAGAATCTCTTCACGATACTGTTGCAGCCTTCGGGCCCCAACATAGCCCCGGTTCCAGAAAGAATTAAGAAAGCGCGCCCGAAGGGGAGTCATGCGCGATAAACCCATCGACGACAGCGCCTCGATGGGAGGGTAGTAAGGGTGATGGGGGTCCATTAAGTGCAACCATAAAAAGAAAGGCTGCTCTCCGAGACCGCTCAACCAGGAACACGCCTGATCTACCAACTACGTCCGCTGCGGGATAGCGGCGAAGCCCATCCAGGGAAAGGTTCTCACGCGGCAAGCGCCAGTGACAGTACCAGAAATAAAGTTCCTCGTATGTAGCCGCGGTCAGCTGAGTGCGTCCGGAATTGGCTTGTATGCGACGATTGAGATTCGACACAGGCTTCAGGTGCATGAAGGCACGATGGCGGCGGATGCAGAGTCCAAAAAATCTCGGAAGACAGCAAAACCCTGGTCATAGCCAGAGCGAGTACCGAGATAAGGATTGCCTGCGAGAAAAGCGGCCGTCGTATACCCAGCGTCCCGCAATGTCGTCGCCAAGGTGAACTCGTGCGGCGCGATCCCTAGAATGTCGCGGCCCAGAGCCAGCGGGTAACGAGAGGCCATGATCGCAGGAAAGGAAAAATAAGTCGGCGCACCCGCCACAATGGCATCAGAGAAAACAATGCTGTTCTCCGCCAGCGCGTCCAAGAACGGGGTCACGGGGCGGGAGTATCCCAGAAAACCAACGTGGTCGGCTCGCAGGCAATCCACGGTAACTAAAACGAGGGAGCGTTTCTTCATCGCTTTGCAACGTCAATCGGAAAACGACTCTTTACGGTTTGTCTTACGGATGATGACCTGGTGGTCGCGATTGGTGTCTCAAATGTAGCCCAAATCTCGAAGACGCTGTTCAAGGATTTGCTCCTCCGCCAAGTCGAGCCTGCTGGCTTCGTCTTTTGCAATTTCCTGCAGCAAAAAACTAAGCAGGACTTCGAGGCTATCAAATCGACCCGTCAGGGACTTCTCTGCCGCCGCGCACAGATCCTCAGGCAACTTGACCGCCCGGTATTGGGTCATCATGCGTTTACCCCTTTTCTCTGCATGCCGCGCAGTCGCGACCATACGCTTCGGGCAATCATTTGATCATCGGGATCAAGCGCGTATGCAACCGCTAAGCAGCCGAACACCGCGTACGATAGAACGAGCGCCAGCAGAATCACCAGCCATTGATGGGCGATCGAAGCTGTCCACAAGCGCAGCAAAACCACTGCAGCCGTTGAGAGCGCGGCGGGAATCAAGAGCGCGTAGTAGCTTCGATTATAGGGATGAATCCGCAGCGCCTTGCGCACTTCGTACAGATTCCACAAATTCTGCCCCGCATTGACGGATGCGGCGGCTATAGCGGCTCCCACGATACCCAGGGCTGGAATGAGCGCGACGTTCGCCAGAACAGAAACCCCCGCTGTGGCAAACTGGACCTTAAGCAACCGCCTCTGATTTCCCGACATCAACAAAAGATACCCGACCGAACCCACACTGCAGTTCACCAGTTGCCCGATTGCTCCGATGACCAGCACCGGCCAGCCCGCCTCAAAATCCGGCCCGAAGATACGCATCAACGGAATAGCAAAAATGATTATGACGCAGCCCAGAGGAAGTGTCAGTGCGACAATCCATTTGGTGAGGGTCTGAAACAGCTTCTGCAAAACATCCTGTCGCCCCTGCGCGTGCAGGTCCGCAATCACCGGGGCAAAGATCTGATTGACCGATTGCAAAACGATCGGAATAAAGGCGGACAGGGTGGAGGCAAGAACGTAAATCCCCAGGACGCGCGCATTCAGGTAGAGTCCAAGCAATATCTTGTCTGCCTGGGACGCGAGAAAATCGACAACGTTCATCCCAAAGACGGCCGCGGTAAAAGACTTGATTTCGGAATCGACTGGTGGCAACGCCGCGAATGAAAAACGAGCGGCTGGGGGAGTAAGCTGCCAGGCCACCACTACAAGCAGTGCAACAACGGCTACGTTACTGATGACCTGCGCCGCAAGATAGCCCCACATACCCGTGCCTAAAGCCAACAGGAGGACCGTGAGGGCGATCACTAACGGACTGCCGACAAAGTTCGTAATTACCGTGCGTTTCGTTATTTCCTTGAATCCTGCGAAAACCTGGCAGTAAAAAACGTTGAGCGCGCCGAGCACGGCCAGTCCCGCAAACAGAGGCATGTACTGGGCCAGGTCGGGAGCATGGTAGAGATTCCGGCCGATCCAGCCTCCGCTAAAGATCAAGCCCAGTGCGAGGGCCAGGTTCAGGGAGAGTACGATGCCGACGCTCCGTGTCAGGAAACCGCGTAATTCATCCCATTTCGCAGTCGCGCTATAAACGGCAACATAGCGGGCGGCTGTTCCCTGCAAGCCCAACGTCCCGAACAGTTGGGTAAGGCTCACCAGGGTCATGCCGAGGGCATACACTCCCAACTGTTCGGCCCCCAGTACACGAGCCACATAGATCTTGACCAGATAACCAGCCGCCAGGGTGAAAAGGGTACCGGCAAAAAACACCGCAGAGTGCCGGGATATCTGGCCGAGAGTGCGGCTGAATTCAAGGTCAAGAACTTCCGTCGCTTCCTCTGGCGAGGTAATCGGTGCTGAGGCGGCGGCCACGTTGAGGGGAGCTTTCATGAATTCCAGTCGCACACGATTTCAGACGAGGTTAAGGAGCCGGTACAGAACTAGCTATATTCGCAGGATTGGGAGAAGGCATCGAGTCCTTCGCCTTTTGAATGAAAAGGACTCTCTTCCGTCCCAGAGTGAACTTGTGAGCGAAACCGGATTCTTCAATCCCTCGCAGCGAGGCCTGACTGGTTGCGGTGCCAAAGATCCATGGCGCTTTGCCCTCAGAATTCAGTTGATCTGCCAAGGCTGCAATCGCTCGGGGAAAAAATCCATGGCCGCGAACTGGTGCCGGGGTAAAACAATCAAAGATCATTACGGCGTCCGCGCAGGGCGCTCGTAAAGTCCGCTCCAGTTCTGCCATTCTAAAACCTTCGAAATCCTTGACCCAGCAAAAATGAACCGGCACTCCCTCCGCAGTGACCAGTACAAATCCGCGATCACCGTCAGACCGCAGCCTTTGGGCAGAGCGCAAAAGGTAGTCCATAGTCGCTGTGTCACCGGAGTAGTGGATGGCCGCTGCTCCCAAGAGATCGGAATCGAATTTTCGCAAGGATACGCCACACGGTCCTACGGGATTCTTCTTGCCGGCGGGCCAGTCATAGAAAAGCACTTGATCGAAGGCGGAGAGTGAAGTCCAAATCCGTCGGGAGAACCATGTGAACAGACCTGGGAATCCAATTTCGCGAAGACGCGCCCCCAACCTCGAAATATACGAAATGATATTTCGTATCAAGCTCTCTATCCGGGGCGAGGCTTTAACGGCCGCGGCCGCTCGGTCCCGCACGACGGCCCGGAGATGGTCAAGAAACGACCTATTCAATACCAAATATAGAGTCTGGTGGTCGACTGTCGCGAAGCGGTACTTGTAGTCTTCAGCTCCCAACCCCAGATCAACCACGTCGATGTCAATACGATCACAGGCGGACTCTACGATTTTCGCGAGAAGGCAATATCCTGGTGACAGGTCTTCGTAGCTGCTGTTTACCGTAGGTTGGTACCAAAACCAGCTGCCGGCAAACTGGAATCCGTAATTCCATGCGGCGGGAATTTCATCAACCAGCAGGCGGCTTACGGTCAGCCATCCGACGCGGCACAATTCCTTGGCTAATTCGTGGAGGAAAGCACGCCGTTCCGATCGCGTCAGGTTGCTGATTCGTCCTGTCATGAGAAAACGAGCCACGTGAGCTCGGTTGAAAGACTGCAAAATCGGTTCGATCCGCTCCCATTGCGTGTCGTGCCGGACACCAACTTTGCCCTTCTTATCCAAGTCGCGCAGGTAACGCCGGAGCTTTTTCTTGGCGCCCGTCGCCTGTTTCAGAGCGGCGCGCTCCTCCGCCGATCCGAGAACTACGCGCGCACAAAGATAGCCTTGACGCGAGTGCAGATGGTATTGGCGGCTCGAAGCAGCGGAAACTGCGGCGACAGAAGATGAATCCGCGGGCAGATTGGGTAACACGACCTTCCTGATTTTCCGGCTCGTCAGCTCAGAAAAAACAGCCTGCACGACTTCCTGTCGCCTGTCAGGTTCACTCAGAAAATCACAATAATCCGCGGTATTGCCCGTGAGAAAGGTAACCCGGCGAGAGCCGGTTTTATCCCGGGCAAGCGCAACCAGGCCGACGAGCACCTCGTCTTCATAGGCAAGAACTACGAACGGCCTCAGCGAACTCCCATAGGCGCGTTGAACGGCGACCGCCCATTCATAGGTGTAGAAAACTTCTGGACGCTCCATGCGCAGGGCCAGTTCATTCCAGGAACGCCGCAACTCTGAGTCTTCCTGAATTTCCTCCCTTACCACTATGCGCAAGTTTCAACGTCTCCCGCAGCGCCTGATTTGAAAGAATACATAGTAATACCAGCTGGTGGTGTACTGATGGCTAACGCGGGGATAATCGTCGCCCAGCACTCTCTCGATCCGAAACCCGTGCTTTTCAAACTCACCGACCGCACGACTCGGGGCCCTGCAGTCGTGCGATTGAAGGTTGGAAGCGTCACTTTGCAGCATGTCGCTCGGCAGAGCACGTGTGTGAATAATGTAGTTTCCGCGTCCCGAACATGATTTCGTCCAGCTGGGTAGGGTCCGCTTTATGCCAGATCCGCTCAGTCGCCGGAGGCCGGTAGCCCGCAACCAGCTCGGGAATCTGTTCAAGGCTTTCTGGCGTGCTCAGTACTCGCCCCACTCCGAATCGCGAGAACTGCTGCAGATACCCCAGGCCCATAAAATCAAGCCAGCCGCATAAGAAGAAGGGTATCGTCCGCAAAATACATTCCACGGCGACACTTGAGTCGACGGTCACGCCGCACCAGGTGCGCGACATGACTTCCTCCGGAGGGACGCCGCTGACGATCTCCACTTGATCGTGCCCAACGTTGGGCAGAATGGAATTCACCAGCGCGCTTCGAGCCTGCTTGTTTTCGAACGGATGCAGCTTGACAATCAGTTTTCGTCCGCTGTTGTGTGCGGCGCGGTAGAGGCGGGGGAGCAGTTCGCGGTAGATTTCGTCGACGCGACCACCTTCCACTTCATACGGTTGGGAAAAAAAGACCAGTGCTCCCCTCATGTCGCCTTTGCCCACAGAGGTGCTTCCCGGCGCTGCTGCCCAGATTTTCTGCGGTTCGATGGCGCTGGCCCGTTGCAGGTAATCGCGTTCCATCTCCCCTTTCACCAGGTAGGAATCCGCAACCGGCACCTTGAAGAGGAATCCACCATCGAGAGCGCCGTGACTGCAGTACACCGCATTCAGACCGCCGCGGCGCGCCAGAATCAGCGGCAGGCGCGTGTGGTAATTGAGGTCATCCCCGCACAACACACCCTTCACAGGCTCAGACTCCAGCAATCGCTTCCAGGCCTCGCGAAGACGCAAGCCGTATATCAGATGCGCCGGGAAATAATCCCAAAGACCGGCGTGGGCCGCATAGCGGAATTCGTCCACCTCGGCCAGCATAGTTCGCCGGAATACCTCCCACGCGCTTCGAAGTTCTATGGTCTCTTCCTGGGTTGCGCTGGAAGGCGCGGCATAGGCGGATAAGGGAGCGAGCGTCACATTTTCGGGCAGACAGACAGGCACTGCGCTGCGTCGAGTCGTCACCAACAGAAATCGGCGATGCGGCAACTGCGCAGCGTAGGCGAGCACGGATCGCGTCACATTGGAATAAGCGGAAGGCAACAATACCGTGGGATCCACCAGATTTGCCCGCTTGTGCTTGGTCACGTGACGCCGAACTCGATGGTCCGTATCCCACTTATCAAAAGCGATTTCGGCAATTTGCTCGGGACGCAATTTCCGGGCAGAGCGCAGCATGCGCGCAACAGTTTGCATGGGACCGCGACTTTCGACCTTAAGGTAGCGCACCGGACGGCCCAGAATCTGTTCGAGAAGCCTGGTGAAGAGGTGCCGACGGCTGGCCACTAACTCAATGTCGCCATTCGCAATTTCGGGCTGCAGTTCGCCGAGCAAATAGATCGCCTGGAGATCGCTGTACCTCCAGACCCCGAGCATTTCCCACCAATCCAACCCCATGCGATCCAGAAGGCGGCCTCTCCCCCGTTGGAGAAACTGATTGACCCAGCGATAGCCTTCCGTCTGTCCGGCAAACTGATAGATGCTGATAACGCGTGCTCCCGACCGGCGACTCCATTCCTCGTAGGTATATTCACTGGCAAAACCCAGATCGACGATGAGATCCCATGTCGAGCGGCATGCGCCGTCCCACGGTGAGTCTTCGGGATGTAGCAAGAGAACTCTCAATACTTTCTCTCCACTGCTCTGGTTCGCGCGCTTAGCGGATCAGCATCACGGCTTCGAAAGCCTCCGCCGCCTTGCAGCCCACTACGCTGCCCCAGCGCTGAGCAATCGCCGTCAGCGCTTCCGGAGAACGAGGATGGGGGAACCTTCGCACTTCGCTTTCGTACTGCAGCATGCCTTCCAGCTTCAATGGGAGGGTGGCTTCGATGTTGACAAATACATTCGGCTTGAACGCGGGCGCGAGTTGTTGAAACGCCCATTCCGTGGAAGATGCGATCTCGAACATGTAAAGCTCCCGCACTGGGCGGCCTTCCATGGGGCGCGCGGCGGTGAGCACGGCGCGGCTCACCACCTGGTGATCCACATTCAAATCTCCGCCGTGGTGGGTATAAATTGCGGTCGGGCGCCAGCGCTCCATCAACTGCTCTACCACTTTGATCACGTCCAGCAACGGAAGCGTGTCAAAGCGGTTGTCAGGCAATCCGTGCAGAGACAGTTCCTTCACCCCAAGCAGATCAGCAACTCGTTGGCTGCAACCGCGCAAGCTGGTCAGGTCTGCAGGATCGGCCCCAGATCGCTGAGCATGCCGCGAGGTGATCCCCTCGCCCAGTATAGCCGTGTACACCGAGTGGCCCTCGCGCGCGAGCCGGGCTGCGGTTCCACCGCATCCCAGCAGTTCGTCATCCGGGTGGGCAGCAACCACCAATACATTCATATTGGAATCCCTTCCTGATCCTTCATCAGTATTTCCAAACTCTTCGGGCCGCAGTTAAATAGCAGGTCAACGATCGAAAGATGCGAAAGGAAGATTCCGTGCAACTGCGGATATTCGGGATGCCGGTAGTCCTGGAATTCGATCTTGATGTTCGCCTGCTGAAAATCCTGCACCTGCGCGTAATCCCGGCCCAGAGCGCCGAAGATGTAGGTGTCTGCCCCGAGTGTACGACACATGTCCAGCACCAAATCCGATTTCGCGCCTCTCAGGCTAAGTTCCGAGGCTCGAAGGAAATGCACCTTGATACCCAGCGTTTCGAGGAACCATAGGAGCATATGTCTGTTTAGTTCCGACAGGCGTTCCCAGTTGCGGTGATACACATCTTCAAAGAACGGGGCATACTTCCCGAAATATGGCGCTCGACCGTAACAGGTCTTAATGGAGCGCCAGTGCTTCAATCGCCAATTGTGCTCGTTGCTGATGAGAACATCCTGCAGCAGCACATTGTCGCTCCCTCCAGTAGCGACCGGAACGGTGAGCCACATCGCCCCGCCAGCTCCCTTGATTTTGTTTCGGTTATTCCAATCCTGTTTAAGATACTTGACCGTGTCGAGGAAGACATAGGCGTCGCAAATGGCGATCTTGTGGAACAGACCCAGCCATGGTAGGTAAACGGGCTGGTGCGCGGTCAAGATCACGCTTACTCGACCACCGCATAAGAAATCGTTGAACCAAACGAGAACCTTTTTAGCGGCAGCTTGTTCATCTTCAGGACTTGCAGAGTAGCGACCGTTTCACCGGGCCAGGCGTGAAGGTTGAGTTCGTCGAATGCGATGATCGCTCCCTTGGGCATGCGCGGCAGCAGTTGCTGCAGCGCTATTTTCGTGGGCTCGTAGACATCGAAATCCAAATACAGAAGGCTCACTAACAGTTGCGGATTGTTCTTTACGTATTTTGGGATGGTCTTGGTTGCGTCGCCCCGCACCAGTTCGACTTTAGGGACATGCCCCACGAAGCGATTTGCATCGTAGAGCTCGATGCACCTCTGCAGCTCCGCATACGAGTCCACCGCCAAGCCTTTCACATGGGCCTCGGCCGACTGGCTCCCTTTGTCCTGGGACGCAATGCGCGCAATCCCTGCAAATGTATCAAACCCGATGATCCGCCGCTGATGGTTCGTCGGTTCGAAGATTGCGCTCAGTTGCGCAAAGGTCATCAGGCCCCCGCCGAAAAAGACACCGCACTCGACAATTGACCCCTGCACATCGAGGATTTGTTTGAAGATCTCGTACTTGATGATGAAGCTGGCAAGGTTTTGACGCGGGACGTACGCTGGGAAGTTCATCAACTTCTCTACCATGGAGAAGGGACTAGCCGTGGCATGGCGTTCCAAATCGGAGAGGTAGTCCTGCTCCCGTCCGCTTCGCATGCCTTGGCTAAATCGGAACGGTGATTTCGCCTTACCCGTTCTCGGCATCCTCGGTTTTTCCTCCCAGATAGAAGAGTTGTCGTTCAACGATACAGATATACGGTGAAATCGCGAGGGTGATAGTCGTGGCGCAGCACAACCCGCGGTGTAAGTTCATGGCAAAACTTCAAGACTTGAACCGGATCGGCATAAAATTCATTGACCTCTTGATCGCTCGCCCATGCGCTCAATGAATTAAACGCCACTGCTGTTGACGCAAGACTAAACATTCGTTCGATCATCTTGCGCATCATCGGCCACGCTCGTTCACCCAGCAGATAAAAAGTGCCATTGGACGTCACAACATCAAATTTGCGATCCGACGAAACGTCGACCAAATTAGCAGTCCTGAGATCGAGATCCGGATGGTTGCGCCGAGCTTCCGCCACCATGGAATCACAAAGATCGATTCCAGAATACCTGACGCCTGAGAAGTGCTGCTGCAGATAAGTGGCAAAATCCGCAAAGCCGCAACCGACGTCGAGCAGGCTGCAATGAGACAGGGGCATGATTTCACTGAGAACGCGGAACTTGATCTTCTGAGATTCCGGGTGGCCGTAATCGCACGCTCGAGGATCGTGTCCGTACTGCTGGATCAAGCGCTCGTAATAGTCGGAGATTCGGGCAAACGGGTCGATCATTTGCTCGGAAATATGCTCAGGCATGCGCAGAGTCCCCACAGACTTTCAGGAATGCCTCCACCACGCGGTCCTGCTCATGGGCAATGAGGGTCGGGTAGAGCGGTAATGAAACGAGATGCCCGTAGGCCCGGTCCGCGACGTGTGCAGCTGGATTGCTGGCGGTGCGCCAGTCGTACACGGGAATCGCCGCGCCGATGCCGGAGCGTTCCAAGCCATTGACTACAGTTTCCGCCGATGCGGTCAGCATCTCCACCACGAAACGATACCAGACGCGCTCAGGGCTTTCCGTAGGCAACCGATAAGCACGGCTAAGCGCCGGACCGGACAGCATATCGACGTAGCGACTAGCGATTGTTTCCCTAGCGGCAATCAACTCCGGAAGCCGTTTCAGTTGGGTTAAGACCAGCGAGGCTTCCAGATCGTTCATCTTGTCGTTCATGCGATGGGCGGCGGCAGGCTGATCGCCGTAATCCCGGGCCGATCGGACATAGTCAGCGATTTCGCTGGAATTTGTCAGAACGGCTCCGCCTTCACCGCCGCCAATCAGCTTAGTGGCGTAGAAGGAAAGGACGCCAACCTGAGCTCGCGAGCCCAACCATTTTCCGCCGAATGCGATTCCGAAGGCATGAGCGCAATCCTCAATCACAGGCGCGCCGATGATCGATGATTTCACCGATCTCAGCCGGCATGCCGAACGTGTTCACGGCGATCACGGCACGTGGCCGGCAACTGGCGATTGCTGTACAACCATCCTTCTGGCAAAGATTCCACCCCACGTCTTCGATGTCGACGGCAACCGGCGCGGCGCCCCAAGCCAGAACGGCGTTGGCCAACGCCACGCAGCAATAAGCCGGAACCACGACTGAATCCGAGGACGCTGACGCCCAGTGCTCCCAGCGACAAGCGCAAGGCCGAAAACCCAGACGCCACACACACTGCATGCTCCACGCCGCTCATCCGGGCGAGCACGGCCTCAAGTTCTTGCACTCTGGTACCCTGTGCCCAATGTCCGCTGCGTATCGTCTCGCGCGACGGCTTCGCATTCGGCGTTTCCAAATGTCAGGCGATTGTGCGGAATGATTTCGTCCATCGTTTTCGGCCATCGTTGGTCCAACCAACGGTACTACACTCACAAACCTATGCACCCAGGCGACAGCCAGCCTGCAATATAGAATGCGAGGCCTGCGTCTCAATCGCTTGTGAGCAGCAACGTGCCTTGGCCGCACTGCACCAGGGTCCGAGTTCGTGGTCGGCGATCACGCGGCCGGGCTCGGATGTCGGTTCAGTCTCGGAGGCCATGCGAGCCTTCCAAATGGTGACGGCCTGCCCGCTCAAGGTAGTAAATGCACCGGGATAAGGAAGTGCAACGGCTCGAATCAGGTTGAAGATGGAGCGCGCACTTTGCGTCCAGTCAATGCGGCCGTCCTCCGGACGACGGCGGGGGAATGAAGTTGCGCGAGCGTGGTCCTGGGCTGCTCGAGGAACGCGGCCGCTCTCAAAGTATGACAAGACCTTGCGCGTAATGCTGCCGTAGAGGGGATACAGGATATTGAGACAATCCCCTATATCCTGATCTTCGCCTATCTCGTAACTCACTTGCTCGATGATGTCCCCCGTGTCCATACCTTCGTCCACGAAGTGTGCCGTGAGCCCCAGCCGCCGCTCGCCATTGATGATTTGCCAGTTGATGGTCGCCCGGCCCCGATACCGAGGAAGCAGGCTGGGATGCAGGTTGACGGCGCCAAGAGGAGCGAGCGCAATCATCTCCGGTGGAATAAGATAGCGGAAATCCGTAATCCACAGAAGGTCTGGCCTGGCCGTCTCTATGAAACGATGAACCTCGGGCGTGCTGGCTTTCCCCCGGATCCACTTCCAACCGTTTACGCTCGGCAAAACACCCTACCGACTCATAGCGCACGCCGTCCTCTGGGTCGGGTGGATGCGCCACCACTCCTGCCACTTCCGCACTTTCGCTGATCGCCTGCAGCGCACGAACGCCGACTGTGTGATTGCCCAGGAACACAACCTTCATCTGGCAAAATCCTTGGCAGTGAAGACGTGGCCGGGTGCGACCTTCCCAACCAGCTTGCGCTTGATCAGATCATCGACCGCTTTGGGAGGGAATCCGGTTCCAGGTCTGCGAAATGCAATGTCAGAAACAGTCAAGCAATGCCCTGCGGAGAGTTCGCGGGCGGCCACGCAAGAGAGCCGGAAATCTCGCCGTCCCAGTTGCTCCGAGGCGGTGGGCTCGATTTCCGAAGTCCCCCAGGCTCTTTTCCATGGTGCGAACCGACTCGACGAGCAGCTTCGGAATTCAGCAGGATCGGCAGAAAAACGATGGTCTGGGCCGGGAAGATTCTTATCCAGCGTGAAATGCTTTTCGATCATGCACGCGCCCAGCGCAACCGATCCGATAGCGGCTATCGTACCGTCGGTATGATCGCTCAGTCCAACCGGGCAATTGAAGTCGGCGCCTAAAGTGGCGATCTTGCGCAGGTGCACATCTTCAGGAGGGGTCGGGTAGGAAGACGTGCAGTGCAAGAGAATCAGGTCTTTTCCTCCAGCGCCGCGAAATGCCTCCACGGCGTCCTGCACGTCATCGAACGTCGCCATGCCGGTGGAAATCACGGTCGGCAGTCCCGTGCGCGCCATGGCGCGAATCAGCGGCAGATGCCCCAGGCAATCCGACCCGTTCTTCAGTAAGGGGGCGCCCACTTCGATCAGGTCCCGAATGCCCTCTTCAGACATCGGCGTGCTGAAGAAAATCACGCCTCGCTGGTCGCAATGTTCGCGCAACTCAAGCAGGTGGCCCGGCGCCAGTTCGCACCGCTTAAACATGTCCTGCTGCGACTCGACCACGGTTTTCCCTTGCGACACATACTCGTAAGTCAGAAAACGGTCGGAGATGAAATCCTCCGTGCGATAGTTCTGGAACTTGACGGCATCGGCGCCGGCTTCAGCGGCGGCATCGATCAAGCCGTGTGCGAGGTTCATCTCACCATTGTGATTGATGCCGACTTCGGCAGCCAGGAAACAGGGCTGCCCTTCCCCCACCAATCGTTTGCCGATGCGAACAACTTTCATAGGGAGTTCTGCAGAAACGTCACCACGCGCTCCGCTCCGTGGCCATCAACCATTTTCATGCCGTTCTCGCTCATGGCATGGCGCCGTTCCGCGATCATGCAGCAGGCCGTTGAGGGCTTCACTGATGCGCTCTTCCGAGAGGTTAGCATGCCAACCCAGACTGACGGCAACCTCGTTTTCGGCTAGCCCGCGTGCGATCTCTTGCTGATCCCGGGAGAGGGCAATGACGATCGCAGGCAGGCCGAGGTACGCCAGTTCCCAACATGTACTGCCAGCTCCGGAGATTGCTATGTCAGCCCAGCGCATAAGTCGGGCCATGTTCGCGGGGCTTCGCTCCAACTGAAATCCGACTCGTTGCGTCTACCAAAACTTGCAGCTCGTCATGCCAAGGATTTCCGCTTCCGGCGATGATTCTTGCTTCCAAGTTCGCTTCAATCGCGGTAGCAGCGCCAGCAGGACTTTTCTAGTCACGTTTTCGGGATCGCTTCCACCCATGGTTACCAGAACTTTCCGCGCCATCGCCGGATGTTCGCGATCTCGGGGCTCGGCTAAGAATTCAGGGCGCAGAAGTACATAGTGCGAACCAAGCAGGAGGCGGGTAAAAGGTTCCCGCTTCTCGTACATCGCGGCATTTGCCGAAATATTCTGGTTGAGAACTGCATCGGCCGGGTAGAAATCGAAACGTCCGTCATCGTCCAGGAAAAGCACGCGCAGACCGGCGGCCCTCAGATGGCGAATGTAATCCGGCTCGAAACGGTACCCATCGGCCACCACCCAGGCAGCGCCCAGGCGACGCGCTTCGGCCACGGCCTGCTCAGCGTCACCCACGGTCCCCGGCGCGGCTGCAATTCTCGTCACAGTCAGACCCTCCCCCGCAAGCCGCTTTTCGAGCGCGGGAATGCTCTCAGCCATTAAGCAGAAGACCTTGCCGCCAGTTCCCTGCCACGCTTTTGCGAGCGCCAAGCAACGCATGACATGGCCGGTACCGATGGCCGGGCTGGCATCGGCGCGAATGAGCAGGTCCTGGCGTCCTGGCGTCATCCGATGGTCTTTTGCGGAATGGCTCGGTTGATTTCTGACCAGTCGGAGTGCTGCTCCAAGACCGGCAGAACCTCTTTCCAGGAAAAGTGGTCATGGCCGAAATGTTGAACAATCAAACGCACGAGTTCCAGATCTCGGGCCGTGTCAACCGTCCAACGCAGGTGGGACAGGTTGTCCGAATAGCGTATGTGATCGATGCGAAACCATTCCGACTCGACGTAGGCCAAGGTGGTGACGTGTTCTTTGAGTTCGCTGGTTTGAGATAGCCTTTTCATGCGCGACAGTACGTCTGCCGGCATTGCTTCCACTGCCAGTCCCAAGGGGAAGGTCGGTTTGGCCATATTGGTGACGAAGTCCACTTCGGTCCATCGATTGAGCAGACGGCGCACATGTTCGTCGATAAGTTCGGGATCGATTAGGGGACAGTCAGAGGTGATGCGCACCACAGCATCGGCAGAAAATTGTTTTGCCGCGCAGTAATATCGATCGAGCACATCGGCCTCATCACCCCGGAAACAGACCACCTTCACATGCTCGCACTCCTTGACGATCGCGTCGTCAGCGGGAAGCATGGACGTGGCCACCACAACCTCATTTAGCAGAGTAGCGCGGCGCGTACGATTCACCACTCTTGCCAGAACGGTTTCGCCTCCCAGGTCTTTCAAAACCTTTCCGGGTAGACGCGTGCTGCCCATACGCGCCTGGATGATGGCTACGATTCTCACGTTTCTTCCTGGTCCGAACGTAGAACGGTTCGGCTACATTCTGCGGTGAAGCAGAAACGCAGTGTCGACGTTTTCATTGTTGAGGTAACGTATCCGGTCTTCGCGCACCAACTCCAATTCGTGAAACCGCTCAAGGTAGCTTCGGGCATAATCGGTCTTCCACAGCAAAGCTTCGTGCCCACGGTAGGCTACTTCCGTCATCTCGGGGGCGTAGTATTCGAATCCCCAGATCCATTGCCTGGCACAGCGATGGATTTCGTCCATGGCTGTCGGCAAATCCGCCGGAGCGATGTGGATGAGCACTCCGGAAGTGAAGACCAAATCAAAATACCGGTCCGGAAACGGGATGGCCAGAACCGAAGCCTGGGTAAGGACCGCATCCGAAATACGCTTCCTGGCTCGCTCTAAAGCATAGCTTTGAATCTCGATGCCAAAGAGATTTTGAAAGCCCATCTGCTGAAGAACCAGCAACTGGGTACCGATGTTGCATCCGGCCTCAAGGATTCGCGCACCTCTAGGAATGTCCGCCAGAAATCTCTGATTTAGCTCTGTGCGAGTTACGCCGAAGCTCCGGCGGTAGAATTCGTCCAGCTCCGCGGGCGTTTGGGTATTGCGATCCGTGTACTCACGCCCGAAGTCGCCGATCCATGTGCGGATCTGCTCAGTGTCATTTGTCGCTTTCAGACCCATTCCAGTCTCCCGACGTCTCATGTCTTCCCATAGTGCTCCGAGAGTTTGGTGACGGCGTGAATCACGTCTTCCGCATCCTGATCCGTCATCCCGTGAAACATGGGCAGGCTGATGAGTTGCTCGTAGGCTGCTTCGGCTGCGGGATATTCCCCGCCCCGATAGCCAAACCGGTCGCGATAATATGGGTGCAGATGCACGGGAATGTAGTGTACGTTGACGCCGATGTTCTCCGCCCGCAGCGCGCGGAACAAGTGGGCCCGGTCCGCATTCAACCGTGCCGGATTCACGCGGATCGGATAGAGGTGCCACGCCGGCTTTACGTTAGGCCGCACGCAGGGAACTTGCACGCCGGGGAGTTCTCGAAATGCGGCTGAGTAACGAGCCGCAATCTCGCGGCGGCGGGCCAGGTTCGCGGCAAGCTTTTTCAATTGCGAAAGACCGAGGGCACAAGCGATGTCCGTCAACCGGTAGTTGAAGCCCAGCAGCACCATTTCGTAGTGCCACTGGCCTGCGGCCTGGCGCTGGCGGGCATCGCTGGAGATTCCGTGATTGCGGAACCGGCGCAGGCTTTCCGCCAAATCTGCGCGGTCCGTCGTGATCATGCCGCCTTCCCCGGTTGCCAAATGCTTCACCGGATGGAAGCTGAACACTGACATGTGCGCGACGTTGCCGACGCGGCGTCCGTGGTATTCCGCGCCCAGGGCATGACAGGCGTCTTCAATTACGGTGAGTCCGTGACGCGCGCCGATTGCGAGAATCGGATCGAGGTCCGCCGGATGCCCCGCGTAGTCGACCGCAATTATTGCGCGCGTGCGCGGCGTGATTCGCGCTCGCGACTTGCTCCGGATCAAGATTGAGTGTGTCAGCGCTAACGTCCGCAAAAACTGGGGTCGCTCCCTGGTAGAGCACGCAGTTCGCCGTGGCCGCAAACGTCATGGGTGTAGTGATGGCTTCATCGCCCGGCTTGAGCCCCGCCGCAAACGCAGCCCCATGCAATGCCGCAGTACCGGAACTGAAGCTCACCGCGTACTTCGCTCCCACTTGGGCCGCAAACGCTTCCTCGAATTCTGCCGACCTTCGGACCCGTCGTGAGCCAATCGGAGCGCAAGCACATCCACAACCGCCTGGATGTCATCTTCCGTCAATCGACTGTCGTCCGTAAGGAAGAAGTGTGTTCCGGACTGGAGTTCCTCCATCGATGGCGAGCAATTCTTTGCTGGATGTTATCTGCATTTGGATTGGCGAGGTCATAGGTCATAGTTCGTAGGCCTAAGACCTGACATCTATGACCTGAGACTGAATTCCATCTACGCCGGCACGCGCGCCTTGGCCGCTGTTCCGGGCTCAATCAATTCCTGGAGTTGCTCGTGGCTCAGCCACTGTTCATTGCTGTCGCTGGTGTAGCGGAAGCCCTGGGGCAGTGCCCGCGCATGAACCCAGTTTCGCGCGCTCCCACCAGGGATGCGACGGCTGGATGATGTACATTTCATCCAACTCCACGGCGTTGCGCGCCTCATCCTCGGAAACCAGCACCTCGTGCAGTTTCTCTCCGGGCCGAATGCCGATGTATTCCACCAGGCATCCCGGGGCCACGGCCTCGGCCAGATCGACCAGGCGCATGCTGGGAATCTTAGGGACGAAGATCTCGCCCCCGTGCATCTGCTCGATGGAGCGGATCACAAAACGCACGCCGTGCTCCAAGGTGAGCCAGAAGCGGGTCATGCGAGCATCGGTGATCGTGATGCGGCCGCGCTTGCGCTGCTCAATGAACACGGGGATTACGCTGCCGCGGCTGCCGACAACGTTGCCGTAGCGCGCGCAACTGAAGCGGGTTGCTGCGCCCCGGCATAGGCATTGGCCTGGACGAATATTTTTTCGGCGCACAGCTTCGTTGCTCCGTACAGATTGATCGGGTTCACCGCCTTGTCGGTGCTCAGCGCCAGAATGCGCTCAACGCCCTGATCGATGGCCGCATCGATCACGTTGCGCCCGCCCATGATGTTGGTCTGAATGGCTTCGAACGGGTTGTATTCGCAGGCTGGAACCTGCTTCAGCGCGGCCGCATGCACGACCACGGTGACGCCCGAAAAAGCGCGCTGCAGCCGGCCGGCATCGCGCACGTCTCCGATAAAATAGCGCAGGCTGGGATGATCGAAGCCGGAGCTGCGCATGTCATGCTGCTTGAGTTCGTCGCGGCTGAAGATCACCAGCCGCTTGGGATGATATTCCCGCAGCATGATTTCGACGAACTTCCTCCCGAAGGAACCCGTCCCGCCCGTGACTAAAACGACCTGTTCCCGCCAATTCATCAAAACTCCTCTTACGCGATCACGATTGTTTCCTGCTCGGATAACCAAACTGAAAAACAAATGCGGCTCCACATCCAGGCTGGAGTGAAGATTGCAAGGTAGTATAGCGGAAGTTTTCCCGCAACTGCGCGCATACTGCGATTGCACCAAAAGCGTTGCGATCGAGATTCATCCGTAGTTTTCTCTCTGGCAATGCTAGAATATCGGCGAAACCGCTACATACCATCGTGGGAAAATTTCCGGGCGATTGACCAGCCATCGATTCGCCGGGTTTTTTTGGACTATGGCTGCCAGCCCGGCCCGTCCAGCCTGAGAATGGTTTTGAAAATTTGTTGAGGAGAGTGCATGGATTCCGGACCGCTCGTGCCGGCCAATAACCCAACCATTCGCGAAATGCAGCCGGCGGGCGACGGACTTTGGCAGGCCGACCAGCACGCGCATCTATCCTGAACTGCCTTCCCAGGAATCGGCCCTCGGCGAATACGTTCGCGTTTTGGTCAAGCGCAAGTGGACGGTTCTTGCCTGCCTGGTCACCATCTTCTCCGTGGTCGCCATCGCCAGCTTGAAGATGACGCCGATTTATGAGGCCAGCGGCAGCATCGAAATCAACAAGCCGGATTCCGGACTGGTCAACTTCAACAACTCTCCCACGTTCAACGTCGACTACTACGATCCCACCGAACTGGAAACTGAAGTGATGATTCTGCAGAGCGATCTTCTCGCTCTGCAGGTAGTGAAGGAGCTCGGTCTGGATCGGCGGCCTGAGTTTGGCGGGAAAACGCCGGCTCTGCCTTCCTCGCTCGATCTTGCCCCCGATCCGTTGCAGGCCGACCCTGCCCGGACCTCCGCACTGCTCGCCGGGTTCCGAGGCAGTTTGAAGGTCACGCTCTCTCCCAACACCCACATCATCAAGGTGTCGTTACCGCAATCCCGATAAGGATTTGACCGCCCGCGTCGTCAACACCTTGATGAGCACCTACACAGAGAACAACTTCAAATCGCGCTTCGACTCGACCATGCAGGCTTCCGACTGGCTTTCCAAGCAGCTCGTGGACTTGCAGATGAAGGTGGAAACCTCACAGGAAAAACTGGTGCGCTACCAGAAAGAGCACGAAATTCTGGGCATCGACGAGAAGCAGAACATCACCACCGCGAAGCTTGACGAATTGAATAAAGCGCTGACCGCCGCGGAATCCGAGCGCATGGACAAGGAATCGGTCTACCGGCTGGTGCAATCGGGAGACGCCGATACCATCGCTTCCGCGGCCAGTGCCCTGGACGTGGCAGCGACTTGGAATCGATGTCCCCTCCGGACTGCTGGAGAATGCTCCGCAGCTAAGGAGGCGGACGTGAAGATCCAGGCGGCCGAACTGAACACACAGTTTGGTCCGTCGTATCCGAAAGTGGCGCAACTGAATACTCAACTCAAGGAGATTGACGCCCAGATTCTGGCGGAAACCAAGAAGATCGCCGGCAAAATCAAGCGGCCAATACCTGGCGGCCCTGCAGCGGGAAAACATGCTGCACGACGCTCTCGAAAAACAAAAGCAGGAGGCTAACAAGCTCAACGAGAGCGCCATCCAGTACAGCATCCTCAAGCGCGATCTCGAGACCTATCGCACTCTCTATGAAGGACTGATGCAGAAAATGAAGGAAGCCGGAGTCTCGGCCGGGCTCAAGTCCAACAACTTCCGTATCGTCGATGTCGCCCGCGTTCCCGACCACGCCCGTCGAACCAAATATCCCGAGGAATCTCGCTTTCGCATTCGTGCTCGGCTTGACTTCCGGCGTGGGACTCGCCTTCCTGTTGGAGGGATTAGACAACACCGTCCGCACTACCGAGCAGGCTCAAATGATCTCCGGCCTCCCGCCGCTGGGCATGATTCCCATGGGTTCGAGGACGGCGCGCGAAGGCGCAAACACGAAGCGTCTGGTGATCGCCACGTCAAAAGAAGCGGTGGAGTTGGTCACGCAGGTCAGGCCGCAGTCGCAGATGGCGGAATCCTATCGCGCGCTGCGCACCTCCCTGCTGCTCTCCAGTCTGGGAGCGCCCCCTAAGGTCATCATGATCACCAGCGCTCTTCCTCAGGAAGGAAAGACGACGACCAGCATCAACTGCGCGGTGGTGCTGGCTCAGAAAGGTATTCGCGTCCTGCTGATCGACGCCGACCTTCGACGGCCGAGCATCCATAAGACGCTGGGGATGGGTCCGCGCAGTGGCCTCAGCAACGTACTGACCGGCAGCGCCACTTTGCAACAGACCATCACGCGCTCCGCCGTTCTGCCCAACTTGTCGGTATTGCCGGCAGGAACGCCGCCGCCGAATCCTGCCGAATTACTTGCCTCCCCGAACATGCGGGACGTGTTAGAAGAATTGCGCGGGCAGTACGACCACATCGTCGTGGATACTCCGCCCACATTGTCGGTTACCGATGCAGTAGTGCTCTCACCCCGAGCCGACGCCATCGTACTGGTCATCCGTTCCGGACATACCACTAAGCAAGCGCTCCGCCGCTCCCGCGACATTCTCATGCAAGTCAATGCGAAGGTTTCTGGAGTGCTCTTGAATGCGGTCGATCTCAGCTCGCCCGATTACTACTACTATTACGAATATCAGGGCAAGTATTCCCGCTACTATCGGGATGACGAAGCGCACGGCGACGATAATGATGAGGACGATGAAGCCGAAGAAGCCGCGGAAGCATCGCCTAATAGCGCGTAGGAAACAATCGAATACCGGTTTGGTTGCGCTTCCTGTCTGCACAACATGGAAATAACTCTCAAATCTGCTGGGCGGAAAAGACTCCTCATTGGCGCAGCGCTGCGCTCTGCCTGATCTATGTTCTGCTGGCAGGACGGCTTTTTCCTCCTGCTTCCATATCGGGAGAAAAACCGATCACGGAGTGCCGAAACTCGCGAGTCTGCAACGGGCGGCGCGCCTCGACCCCAGGAATGCGGACTACCGCAATCATCTCGGACGTTACTACGCGCTGGCTGCAGAGACCCGGGCGCTGCCATTGAGCCCTACCGCGCCGCCGTGGAACTCAACCCGCATTCTGCCGGTTACTGGTTCGATCTAGCCTCCGCCTACCTGGTGCTGGGAGACGTGGCGAATCAGACATGGGCGTTGGAACACGCGATCGAAGCCGACCCCACCACACCCGACGTCGCATGGGAAGCCGCCAATTTCTTCCTGGTGAAGGGCGACAACCAGAAGGCCCTGCGCGAATTCCATGTGGTGTTGGAGAGCGACCCGTCCATGGCCAATCTCGCGATCCAATTCTGCTGGCGCATCGACCCGGATGTAGACATGCTTTTGCACGATGTGGTTCCCGCCCAATCCTCGGCCTACATTGCGTTTCTCGAACTTCTCATCAGCAAACAGGAGACGGCAGCGGCCGCGAAAGTATGGGACCGGCTGATAGCCACTCCACCTTCGCAGACCTTCGAGCTGCGCTATGTTTACGAATATCTCGATTACCTGCTCAACCACAAGGAAGTGGATCAGGCCCGTCTGGTGTGGCAGCAAGCCGCCCCGCGCTTCGGATTTTCCTCCTACTTGCCCACCAGGAATAATTTAGTTGTCAACCACGATTTCAGCCTCGAGGTTCTGAACGGAGGCTTCGACTGGCAGTATCAGAAACAGCAATCCGTGACCCTCACTCTGGACCCCAGCGAACATCATGGCGGCGGGAATCGTTCGCTGCTGATTGCCTTCGATGGGCCAGGAGTGACTGACGCGGGAATTCGTCAATTCGTCGCGGTGCAACCCAGTACTACTTACGAGTTCTCTGCCTATTATAAGAACGGAGACTTCGAGGGCGCCGGCGGTCCTCATATTACGCTTCAGGACGCGTATACCCAGGCCGTGCTGTATGACAGCGACGAACTGAAAGAGGCAGGGGCATCCTGGAAGAAGGTGACTGACGAATTCACCACCGGAGACGATTGCAGACTGCTGATATTGCACATCCGTCGTCTGCCGGAAGGAAGTCCGATCCGTGGTAAGCTCTGGGTCGACGATTTCCGCCTTCGTGGCCAAGCGCCAATAGACCCCGAATTGGATATTTTAATTCTCATGAGAGCGACCGGCACCACTGCAACCCCTCGCAATCCGGCGGCGCAAGCCGGCACGGCGCTGCTGTACGGGGTCTTCGGCTTGCTTCTGTTTGGACCGCTCGCGTTTGGCGCGGTCGAACCCTGGTCGATCTTCCTGATGGAAGCTGGCTCCGCCGCCTTGTTTCTCTTGTGGATCGGCAAGCAGGTTCTCGAAGGCGAGATGAAGATCAGATGGAATCCCGTGTTTCTTCCGATGGCAGTATTTGGGCTGCTCATCGTTTCGCAGCTCGCCTTCCGTAGGAGCGCGTATCCGCACGACACGGCATCTCTGGCGCTGCTCTACGTCTCTTACGCCATACTGTGCTTCCTTGCCGCACAAGCGTTGCTGCGCGGCTCACAAGCGCGCACCCTCGCGGTTGTGTTTTCTTTATACGGAGCGGTCTTGGCCGGTTTTTCGCTGATCTATGGTGTCTCTTCGAACGGCAAGCTGTACTGGTGGTTACTGCCCCAGCATGGAGGATGGATCTACGGTCCCTATGTGAACCACAACCACTACGCGGGCTTGATGGAGATGCTGGTTCCCATTCCCCTGGTGTTGTCGCTGGCCAAGCTGGCATCCAGCAGGACCCGCGCCACGGCCGCCGCCGTAGCCGCCGTAATGGTGGGCACAATTTTTCTTTCGGGATCGCGCGGCGGCATGCTCGCGATTTTCGCCGAGCTTCTCCTTCTGGCGGTCCTGCTCATCAAGCAGAAACGCGGCTTGCGTACCGCGATCGGCATTGGCGTCTTTCTAGGGATTGTGGTCGGATTGCTGGTCTGGGTGGGCGGCGGCGAACTTAGTAAGCGCATCGCTACCATTGGCCCAGCCCACTCCGAAATTTCCAGCGACGCTCGCCATTACATCAACCGCGATGGCCTTCGGATGTTTCTGAAAAAGCCGGTCTTGGGCTGGGGCCTGGGAGCTTTTCCTGTCGTGTATCCGCAGTTCCGCACCTTCTACACCAATTTCTTCGTCAACCAGGCGCACAACGATTATCTGCAACTGCTCGTGGAAATGGGTTTGCTCGGGTTTGCCACGATGGTCTGGTTTCTGGTGACGGTCTACAGGCGTGCTATCAAGAAAATAGGAAACTGGACCGACGAGATCAGTGGAGCGGTAGCTCTAGCTTGTGTGCTCGGCTTGAGCGGCATCCTGGTCCACAGCGCGGTCGACTTCAACTTGCAGATTCCCGCCAACGCCGCATTGTTCTATGTGCTGTGCACCATCGCAGCCTCGGAACCCTTTGTGCAACCCGCCCGCAAGCGACGCGTGGCGAGAAGTAAACCTCCCCAGGAAGTTCTGCCCACGCCACAAGACTTGCCGCAACCCGCCACGAACTTCTAGGCTGTTAAACAGTCTGCGATATTCCTGTACGAATTGTCATTCCGTCTCTAACGACGGTGCATCCTGTCAAGCGTTTTGTAGCGACACTTCGGCGTCGACGCCAGAAGGAGCGCCATTTCGCTCTAGTAGAAAGCTTTTGACTCCCAGACCAAGCTCGTCACTCTGTTCAATCCTGCAGCGGGACACCAGGTCCCACCATCCATCTCTTCGGGACTTGCACCCACGATTACTCACTTCGAACTCCCTGACTTTTCAGGGAGGCAGGCTGCCCACTCAAAACGTCGGCCCCTTACTCGCCAACCACGGAATGACTCGGGCTCACCTGCATGACGGCCTGACATAGTTGCGCGTACGTCCAGTCTTCGCGCAACATCAGGTACAAGCGCGTGGCCAACTTTCTGGCCACCGCCACCTTGGCGACGCTGCGATTCTGGCGCACCGCCAGGCGGCGATAGAAGCGTTTCAGTTGCGGATCCAACCGCGCCGCCGTCTGTCCCGCTTCCACCAGCAAAAAGCGCAGAAAGGAACTGCCCTGTTTGCTGATCTTGCCCAGCCGCTGTTTCCCGCCGCTGGATTCCTCACTCGGAATCAGGCCGAAGTAGCTGCCCACCTGCTTGCCTGATCCGAACCTCTCGGCCGGCCCCAGCGTCAGCACCATGGCCAACGCCGTCACCGAACCCACTCCCGGATGCGTCATCAGCCGCACCGCTTCCGGCCGTTGCCGCGCTTCTTCTGCGACTCGCCGGTCCAGTTCGACGATCTCCGCTTCCAGCCCGTCGAGCGCTTCCAGCAACCGCTTTCGCCGCTCCGCCGCGTACGGCAGCAAGGGCAACTGCTCCAACTCCGCCCGCCCCGCCTTGGTCCACAGTTTCCGCTTTTTCTGCACTCCGCAGCTCAGCGCCATGGCCTGCAGTTGATTCTTGGTGCGCGTCCGCGCCTGCACCTGCTTGTGCCGATGCACCAGCAACTGCCGCACATCCCGCACCTCCAGGCTCGGCACCCAGATCCGCGGAAACCGATCCTGGCGCAACAGATCCAGCAGATGCTCCGCGTCCCGCCGGTCCGTCTTCTGCCGACGCACTACCGACGCCCTCACCTTCGCCGCATCCCCCAACCACAACTCCATGCCCAACTCCGCCAGCAACCGCTCGAACCACGGATAGTGTCCGCAAGCCTCCATCCCCACCCGCACCGCCTGGCCCGCCAGCGCACGGTAAAACTCCTCCGCCTCCGCCCGATGCTGCAACCGTTTTTCTCCTATCTCTCCCGTTCGATTGTCAAAGATCGCGACCTGCTGAAACCCAGGATGGAAATCGCATCCTATAATCAACATGACGTTGGCTCCTCTCACGAGCCTTGGTCTTGTTCGTCGCATACCAATCTACTCGCGACGGGCCAACGTCGTTATGCAATCAAGCGAAGCCGAGGGATCTGGGTGCTTGCCTGTAGGGTGTACGGAGGCGACGCAAGAAAGAACCAGTATCCCTCGCTTCAACCGGGGTCACACATAATGGATTGGTTCCAATTTTCGCTCCCCAAAAACCATCAAGCCGCCCGGCATCGCCGGGCGGCTCAAACTGCATTAGACACGGATAGAAAACTTCGGCCTTAATTCGGCGTCGACGGACTCATCGGATTGCTGCTCCGCGTGAGCACCCATATGGTAACGCCGACGATCGCTCCGGCTCCCGCGCCAATCGCAATGGGAGAGTTCAGCACACCGCCGCCCGCCGCCGGAACGGCGCCAACCGCCCGCTTCCTGTCTCTCTTCTTGTCGCGTTGGTCGGATTGCTCGTCCCGCGTGGTTTCCTGCCCCTGCGGCAGAGTAACCGTACCGTTGTCGTCGGTGATCGTGAGGTCGCCCTTACGGGCGGCGATTCGTACCGTTCCATCAACATCCGTCACATTGAATTCAGTCCACGCATTGGACACCGGCGCCACCCGCACATCACCGGCGACGGTGGCCACGCTCTTGGATGTGGCGACACTCACCCCCCCGTGTTCCACGGTCAATGAGGCGCCTTCAAATTTCACCAGCGAATCGCCCAGAACGGTGATGCTGGAGCCGGCTTCATGGATATCGACAGCGGAATCGGACCTGGTTTGCACCATGTCGCCGGTAAAAATCGCGGAAGAGTCAGGCACATGGCTACCGTTCAACCAGGCAGCGCCATTGGCAAAAAGCATAGCCGCACCGGAATCGGCGGCAAACAGCGAACCAGGCACAAAGAGTAGTAGCACGCAACTTACCATCTTGTGGAAAGCAGACATGCCCATCCCACGCTCCGTTAATAACTAAGTTGGTGACTGTTAAGGCATCCTACCCTCCAATGTTCTTTGCAGTCAACGCAATTTGTGCTGTGGATCGGTTGCATCTGTGGAAAACTTTTGGGGGACAGCGGCACGGTGTTCACCACAGAGTCACAGAGACACAGAGAAAACAGTAAGGAAACAATAAAAAATTTAGAGGTTTTCTCTGTGTCTCCGTGTCTCTGTGTCTCTGTGGTGAAGAGCCCTCTGCCGGATTTACTTCTCACCGCCATTGGTCGACTGCCTCCCACCATATCATTCGCAACCATTCAAGCAAGCAAGTCTTCGCCCATTGGCGATGCGTCCACCATCTCGCGCCGAATTGCTCTGGATCGCGGGCGGCGGCTATCGAGTACTCGTGTCCGGGAACTTCCTGCTGGAAAATGTCCAGCGCGCGCCGGGTGTGGAAATCCGAGGTCACAATGAGGACGCTCTTGCCGCCTTCGCTTGCCAGGCACTTCTCCGCATCCTTTGACTCGTCGTGGGTCGATAGCCCGTCGATCGGACACACGCTCCACAACGCTCCCTGCGGCAGATCATGAATGTACTTCTCGGCCAACTGAACCTCCGTGAACTCGTAGAGCTTCGCGTTCGTAGGCACGTCCAGCACCACCTGCCGCCCGTAGCCCTGCGCCAGAAGTTGCAGGGCGCGTTCCGGACGCCGGTCCGTTTCTCCTGCCAGCACCAAGATCACGTCAGAGCGACGCGGCGCATCCACGACAAGAAAGCTACCGGCTTTCGCAGCCAACGCGGTCAAGACAAACGCCATCAGTGCCCCAACGACCAACCACTTGCGCTTCATCGCCTCTGCCTCTTCCTCAGTTCCCCTACTGGGAAACGAAAAAACGATTCCATGAGACTTCTGTGCGCGGCTCCGACGCTTCCTCAACTAACTGCGTGCTAGAATCGAAAACGGAATTCACCGCCAACAGAAAGAAGCAAGACGCGCCTTGTCGCAACGATGACGAATCAGCCTGCCGCAAATACGCCCTCTTGATCTCACAGTGAACAATCAACTCAAGAATAAGATCCAGCAACGCCAGGCCAAAGTTGGCATCATCGGCCTCGGCTACGTCGGACTTGCCCCTGGCCCTGTTGTTCAGCGAACAGAAGTTTCAAGTCACCGGCTTCGACATCGATCAGCGCAAGGTCGACACTCTCACCCAAGGCGGATCTTACATCTACCGCATCGGCGCAGAGGAAATCCGGACTGCCCACGCGCAGGGCTTTTCCGCCACCTCCGACTACTCCCGCGTGGATGAGATGGACGCCATCATCATCTGCGTCCCCACTCCTCTCGACCAGTATCACGAACCGGACCTCAGCTTCATTACCGATACTACACACGCCCTTGCGCCCCATCTCCAGGCCGGACAGTTAGTGGTTCTCGAGAGCACGACCTACCCCGGCACCACCGAAGAAGTCATGCTGCCGATTCTCGAAAAAGAAAACAAGAAGGGGCTGAAGGCTGCCCGCGGTGACTTCCTCCGGCAATTCCAGTGCGGAGAAGGAATTTTTTGTGGCTTTCTCTCCCGAACGCGAAGACCCCGGCAATACCACGGTGGCGCGTTGCGACATTCCCAAAGTCGTCGGGGGAGTCAATCCCCAGGCGGCGGAGTTGGCCGGCGCCCTCTACGGATCCATCTTCCATCGCACCGTTCCCGTTTCCTCGCCCGCCGCGGCCGAAATGACCAAGCTGCTGGAAAATATCTACCGCTGCGTCAACATCGCATTGGTCAACGAGTTGAAAATGCTCTGCCTGCGCATGGGGCTCGACATTTGGGAGGTCATTGCAGCGGCTTCGACCAAACCCTTCGGCTTTCATCCTTTCTACCCCGGGCCGGGCTTGGGTGGACACTGCATTCCCGTCGATCCCTTTTACCTTTCGTGGAAGGCAAAAGAGTTTGACTTCCGCACGCGTTTCATCGAACTGGCGGGAGAGATCAACACCAACATGCCATATCACGTGCTCGCCTCGATCGGCGGCGCCCTGAACCGGCAGAAGAAATCCGTAAACGGAGCCCGGGTCTTAGTCTTGGGCGTAGCCTACAAGAAAGATATCGACGATCTGCGCGAGTCCCCCGCCCTCACCATCATCGAACTCCTGCAACACGAGGGCGCCCAGGTCAGCTATCACGATCCCTACTTCCCCTTCATCGGGAAAGGACGCAAGTACGACCTGCAAATGAAGCGTACGGAACTCGACAAACTCGGCCAGTATGATTGCATCGTGATCGTCACCGATCACTCCGACTATGACTACAAAAAGATTGTCGATGAGGCGCAGTTGGTCGTCGACACCCGCAACGCGACAAAAGGCATCGACACTCCCAAGGTGGTTCGTTGCTAGCCAAAGGTGCCGGGAAGAACTAAGTTGGCAGGATGCATGCAAGCTCATTGATGTGTCTTTTGCGGAAATTTTGCTTCCCAAGTCCGGCAGATCGACGGTCGCGGGCTCGGCGATTCGCCAACTTTCCGGACGCAAAGAACTTGCTGGGAGGGTGTAATTTTGGGCTCTTTTCTTGCACAGCTCCCGGCATTTTCCCGGGCAATGTGCGTAAGTAATTGAAAGATCAACTATATAAACTTCAAAATTGTGTGCGAAATGGCCTTTGCCGTGCGACGTTTGGAGTTGTAGACTAGAACCTCTGTGGTC
This sequence comes from uncultured Acidobacteriaceae bacterium, assembly GCA_963702775.1. Taxonomy (GTDB): domain Bacteria; phylum Acidobacteriota; class Terriglobia; order Terriglobales; family Acidobacteriaceae; genus Sulfotelmatobacter. The sequence continues at coordinate 1,358,413 of CAVPDX010000002.1, read as the reverse complement.
CCAGCGCATCGGAGCCGCCCAGAAACTTTCAGTCCCGAGTGGGTGTTTTCAACAACTGACGAGTGAATGCGGATATGAGTATTTCTGCTGCCCAAGAGAATCTCTTCTCTCTTCTACCTGAGACGAGAACCCCTTGGACGGAGTTCGTTTTTAGCACGGGCGCGCAAGCTCTGGCCGTTGCGTTGCTGATATGGGTGCGCTTGTTGTATCCCTCTGTCGTTTCTGCTCCGGAACACACGTTCCGCTCGGTTCAACTTGTGAGCACCCCGGTTCCAGTTAATCACCAACCTCAGCCAGTGCGCCAACTGCCGCAGCCTCCAATGGTCGCACAGCTCGACCCGCCTGCCATTACCTTGCACGCTCCGGCGCCGAAGGCCCGTCTTACAGTAGTGGAAAACGATCCTGCGCCCACGGTCAGCATCACACCCAGGAAACCCGATCCGCTGCCGATCGATTCCGCTCCTGTCATTCCCAAACAGGGGGTGAAAATCAACGTATTTTCCACGGGCAGTTCAGCCACTCCCACCACTGCGCGTCCCGCCTCGCAGGTACAGACCGGAGGCTTTGGCGATCCGAATGGACTTCCCGCCAAGGCAAGTCAAGGCAAGGCCGTCAACATCGCGGCGCTGGGATCCTTCGATCTGCCCTCGGGACCGGGCTCAGGCAACGGAACCGGCGGCGCCAAGGGCGTGCCGGGAGTCGTCGTAAGTTCCGGCTTCGGCAATGGCACGGCCATTGCAGACGCTCGGCCTCGCGCCTCCACGGTTCAAGCCAGCGGCTTCACCAACGCCGATGTTCCCGCTCCGCCTACAGTGCGCTCTCACGCGGCAGAGGCCGCAGCCCGGGCGGTGCCTGCGGAAATCCTTTTCAAGCCGACTCCCGTCTATACTCAGGAAGCGAGGAATCTGCGGATTGAAGGCGAAGTCCTCTTAGAAGTAGTTTTGGAGGCATCCGGCAGCCTGCATGTGGTGCGGGTGGTGCGCGGATTAGGTCACGGCCTCGACGACAATGCCGTCAAGGCCGCCCAACAGATTCATTTCAAGCCGGCGATGAGGAACGGCCAACCAACCGATTCCACCGTTGTCTTGCATATTATTTTTCAATTGGCATAGGTGCTCCCAGAAGGTCTTTATGCGTATTCTCCAGGTAGGTTTGTTTACATTCTTGTTTTCCTTGATCGTGGCTTTGCCCTCCGTGTCACAGGACCCTGCATCTTCGGCGCTGCCGGCCGCGTCTTCTCCATTACCAGCCAGCGCTGCCAACGCAGCCCCCGCGGGACCAGGCGCACAAAGTCTCTCTACCCCGCCTGCACTTTCGTTCAATGACGTCATCGACCGCGTGGTGCAACGAGAGCATCTCTTCCTTGCCCAGATGCGCCACATGCGGCCGCTGGTTGAGACCTATCTGCAGGATCTCAAAACCGAGAAAGATGGGCGCGCGGTTCCGACGAAAGACCAGTATTATCTTGGTCGCCTCGACATGAGCGACGGCCCCGAGGACACTTCATTCGTGGGCCAGCCCGGATTTGGCCGCCGCATGATGAACAAGCTCACCGGGCTTTACTCCGTCCAATTCCTTCCTCTGGGCTTCGCCCAGATGGTGGTCCTTGACACCGATTTCCAGAAGCGGTACTACACCTTCAATTTCGTGCGCCGTGAATTTCTCGGAGAAGTGCGCTGCCTGGTCATTGATGTCGAGCCCCGGGAGGATTCGGGGATTGGCCGCTTCATGGGCAGAATCTGGGTCGAGGACCAGGACTACAACGTGGTTCGCTTCAATGGCACCTATACTCCCCATACTAAGACCGGGTTCTTCCTGCATTTCGACAGTTGGCGGCTGAACATGCGTCCCGGCATGTGGTTGCCAGCTTATATCTATAGCGAAGAATCAGGCACTGAAGAGCAATCTCGGACAATCCCTGCACTTCCGGGCGCAGACTCGTCTTTGGGGATACGACTTGAAAGGCCTGAATAAGAATTCGGAGTTCACGCAGATTCTAGTGGATTCTCCGGACTCGGTCAAAGACCAGAGCGATGTAGCCGCCGACGCAACTCCCGTGGTTGCCGAGCGCATGTGGGAACGCCAGGCCGAAGATAACGCCATCGAGCGCCTGACGAGAATCGGCCTGATCGGCCCCGCCCGGCGGAGTGGACAAGGTTCTTCAGACCGTCGTCAATAATTTGCTAGTGACCAATAACATCGACTTGCAGGCCGATGTGCGCTGCCGCGTGCTGCTCACTTCTCCTCTGGAGTCCTTCACTATCGGACACACCATCGTGATCAGTCGTGGCCTGCTCGATGTGCTGCCCGATGAAGCCTCGCTCGCCGTGATCCTGGCCGACGAACTGAGTCACATTGTTCTGGGGCATCCGTTCGATACCAAGCTGGCATTCAATGACCGAATGTTCTTCCCCGATGAAAAATCGTTCAGGCGCCTGGACTTCAGGCACCGGCCCGGCGACGAGGAAGCTGCCGATGCCAAGGCTCTGGAACTATTGAAGAATTCTCCCTACAAGGACAAGCTGGGAAGTGCCGGGCTGTTTCTTAAAGGCCGTGCAGCAAGAGGCACCCAATCTGCCCAATCTGATTCGCCCGCGTCTGGGTAATGGCCTGGCCAACGGCAAGAGCATCCGAATGTCGGCGCTGCTGGCCGCCGCACCACAATTGGACGCGCAACGCACCGACCAGATCGCTGCACTTCCCCTCGGAGGGCGCATCAAGCTCGATCCCTGGTCAGACCAGGTCGAACTGGCGAAGGCAAAGCCCGTGCCCCTGACCTCGCCCGAAAGAAAAGATGCCGTTCGAGATCACTCCATTCTTCCCTTTCCTCACCCGATTCTCGACTCCGGGCAGCGAAAAGGTGGCGGCTACCACGCCCGCTCCGAAGTAAGAGACCTGATTGCGGGCAAGATTCAGGTCCCAGAATTTGCCTGGAACAGTTCTCGAACATGAGCTTCGGAATAACGCGAAGAATATCTCGACTTGCGGGAAATAAATCGGATAGGCGGCGCGGAGAGAATGGGTTCGCCTAAGATGCTAACATCCGAGATCTGGCACGAATACTGGATGGAGCTGGCGACGTTCGAGAAGACGTTGTTAGCGTTCGAGCCGATGAGCCGGACCGTCCCTATCACGATCACCAGAATTACTGCCAACATCACCGCGTACTCGGCGATATCCTGACCGCTCTCATCCTGCCAAAGGTTTTGTAGAATTTTTGCCACGGGCTCCATTCTCCTTAGAACTGGTCTCAACCCTCTTGCCCCACATAGGGAAACATCATCCCCATGTTGTGACTGGGATCAGTTTTCTGTCCCGAGGCTGGTCCGTGTATCAATGATAAGTGCGGCAAGCGCCCCCGCCAATAGCCCATAGGTGCCATCTTTGATTCCTTCGTGCCAGATTCGAAAGCCCGTGTCACCCTATGCTTTTAAGCGGAAGCGACTGGTTTACCGCAAACAGCGCCAACTCCAGGCGGGTAGAGACTCCGAGCTTGTCGAAGATGTTGCTGAGATGGTGTTTGACCGTGTCTTCACTGATCTTGAAGTATTCCGCAATCTCCTTATTCGAATATCCCGCGACCACGGCGGCCACAATCTCCAACTCGCGCGGAGTCAAACCAAATTTTCTTCTGCCGCGCTTCGTCGCTGGAAGATTGCACCAGCGTTCGCAGATATTGCACGAGGTTCGAAACGCTCTCCCGCCCCACCCAGTACTCCCCTGACATCACCGTGTGGATTGCCTTCAGCAGCAACTGCGTTGCGGAATCCTTCAACACTACTCCGCGAGCGCCCAACTGCAGGGCCTCGACGATCTGGCTCTTTTCCGCCGCCGCCGTTAGCAGGATCACGCGTACGGGCGTTGAACTCGCGCCCGTACCCAATTCCCGCAAAGCTTCCAGGCCCGGATGCTTGGGCATCGACAGATCCAGCAAAAGGATGTCTGGCTTCAACTGCCGCGCCAGTTGCACCGCTTCCGCGCCATCCGAAGCTTCGCCCAGAACTTTCAAATTCGGTTCGGCTTCCAGAAGACGGCGCAAGCCGTCCCGGAAAATTGGATGATCGTCCGCAATCACGATACGAACTGTCGGTGATTTTTTAGAATTCATCGGAAACCTCTCCACCTTTTGGAACCTTTACTTCCACGCGCGTTCCTAGACCGGGATTCGATTCTACAGTGAGCACCCCCGCAATCAAACGAACCCGTTCTTTGATGATCGCCGGTCCCTTGCCCATCCGATCAAGCTCGTCCTGCGTCAGCCGGCCGGAAAACGGGAAACCCTTGCCGTCATCCTCGAGTGTCAGGCTCCACTGGCTGTCGCTTGAACTCAGACGCACCAGCGCGTGCCGCGCTTTGCTGTGCTTGCGCACATTCACCAGTCCCTCCTGCACGATCCGCAACATCTCCCGGCACACCTTCCCCGGCATCTGCAGTTTTCGATGTCGGTCACAAAACGCGCGGAAATCCCCGTCTCCCGCTCAAACCGTTCTACCGTGTCGCTGACCACGCTCATAAATCTTCGATCGTCGATGTCGATTGATTTCATCTGCTGCATCAATTCGCGCAGCTTCAAAACTTCCTCGCGCAGCAATCCCTGGATCCGGCCCAATTCGCCGCTCACCACCGCCGGAGTAGTCTCCGCCTGACGCCGGAGAACGTCCACCTGCATCTCCACCGCGATCAGCGACTGCACCGCCCCATCGTGCAGTTCTCTGGCGAATCGCGCGCGTTCCGCAGCCCCCGCCCTCCGCCGCAACCGGTGAAGCAAGTAGACGTTGTACACGGCCGGACCCGCCTGACGAAACAAATCATGAACGAATCGCAGTTTTTCCTGAATCTCCATCCGCCACGCGGGGTTGAACACCATCACCCGCCCGCGCCACTCGCCTCCAAAGATGAAGGTAATCGCAATGAGCGAGCGAAACGATTGCTGCTGCTTCAGTCGGGCTAGCGCCTCGCTGGAGGCCGACGGCACCGGCATGCCCTCACCGTCCAGCGCGATCACAGACCAGCGCGATCCTTCGCCTTCGTTCGCCGCGTAACACACCTCCCCCGGAAGCTCGTCCAGATAGGTTTTCGCATCCCGTGGGCTGGCGTCCAGCCACACGAACTCGGCTGGCGTCCCATTCTGCCCGCGCAACTCCCCAAGAAACGTCCGGTGGCTGTGAATCTCCTGCGATGCAATCAGCAGCCGCTCCGCCCCGCACATATAAAGAATCTCACGGCAGATCTGCTGCAGAGTTCCCGTCAACCCTGCTTCCACTCGAACGTTCGACAGAATGCGGGCTACCGCTGCCTTCTCTCCCCTCAGGCGCTTCTGCTGCCGCGCTAGATACCCCAGGAGCAGTCCCATAACCAGCAGGTAAACCGAAAGCATGAACAGGCGTTTGGGTTCGAACTCCTTCACGTTGATTTGCAGACCTGATAAAATGCGCGGACGGCTTTCCTCCGCGGCTCGTCCATAGATGAAGCAGCACGAAGCTCTCGATCCAGAGCAAAGCCACTTCGGCCGCCGCCGTGGCCAACGTTTCCCATAATCCCCACCTGTAAGCGGATGCCGCCAGAACAAAAAAGAAGAACAGGAAAAACGGGCTCCACTGTCCGGCGGCAAAAATTGAGATGACCGCCGGCCATACAATATCCGCTGCATGAATGAGCACGCGAAACGCCGGCGTCGACTGCTTTCGCCGCCGCAAAAGGGTCATCACCAGCACGCCGTGGATCATGTAAAGTCCCAGCAGACCGTAGGCCACGGGCGCGTGCCCCAACTGCTTGGGATCCATATAGATCGCAGCCAGTGCGGAAATCGCCAGAAATACGCGGGCCGTTGCCAGCCAGCGCTCGATGCGGCGAGTTTCGCTGGAGTCAGCCGAAGCCTGCGGTCTGTCAACAAGTCGTTGATGAGCGTCAGCGTGCAAGTCGAGTCACTTCCCGCTGGATCGTCATTCCGAACCTGCGTCCTTTGCGCATTGACGAATCTGGGCGAGCCGCGCGAATCCGCGGAGCCTGCCTGAGAGAGCGCAAGCGACCGAGGGGCGCGCTGGGCTCGCTTCCTTGCTAAAAGGCGCCACCACCAAATTTGTCAGATCTCCGGGGATGCTACGCATAGTATTGATCAGAAAGACAAGGAGCAAGCAAAACTTTCTAAGATTCGTGCTCGGCCACGCATTCATGCTTGGCCAAGTGCGCTGCGCTTCTAACGCGAACTCTCGCCCCGCCCCAAATTGCCAAATTACAAAATACCCGATTACAACCTCCCCTTGGATTACTTCCGTAACCAACCCCCATCTTCATCCCATTCTAAAATGCCAGCGAGGACCGTTTTTTCTTGCGTACCTACAGCAAGCTTTGGATCGCGGCAGTCGCACTCTGTCTGGCGACGCTAGTCCTGGCTGCCCTCATCCTGCCACATTCTTTTCGTCTCACCGCTCTGAGCGATGTCGTTCAGTGTCTCCTGCTCTTCTCCGGGATGGTTTCCCTCATCCCGAACGCAGTGCGCTCACGCGGGCGCTTGCGTCTGTTCTGGACACTCATCGCCACCGGCATGGCCTTCTGGTTCTCCTACCAGTTGTTTTGGACTTGCTACGAAGTCGGGCTGCGCGCCGATGTTCCCGAATTGTGCGCCGCCGACATCGTCCTTTTTCTGCATATTGTTCCGTTGATGGCCGCGCTCGCGATCCGGCCTCATGCTCCGCAGGATGAGTATGCCGCCCGCCTCCGCCGCCTCGATTTTGCCTTGATGATGGTTTGGTGGGCATATCTCTACGTCCTCATCGTAATCCCCTGGCAATACGTCGTCGCCAATGCTACCGCCTACGACACCAATCTTAATTCCTTGTATCTCATCGAGAAACTGGCGTTTCTGGGTATGTTGTTCCTGGCCTGGATGGGCAGCAAAGACAGCTGGAAAACTTTCTATGCCAGTCTGTTCGGCGCCAGCTTCGTCTACGCGGCCAGTTCTTACGTGGCCAACTGGGCCCTTAGCCGCCACTCCTATTACAGCGGAAGTCTCTACGATATTCCCCTCGGGGTATCCATGGCATGGATCACTGTGATCGGCCTATCGTCCCGTGAGCGGGCACCACAAGCCGGCGTCCCTTCCACGTCCACCTCTCACGGCGTGTGGCTGGCCCGGCTGGGCATGATCGCTGCCTTTTCCCTTCCACTATTTGCGGCATGGGCTTTGCTGGAAACGCAGCTTCCACCGCCCATCCGTTCGTTCCGCCTGGTCTTGACGCTGGCCGTGGCGCTGCTTATGGGCGCCATGGTTTTTGTGCGCCAACGCTTGCTCGACGGTGAACTGCTCCGCCTATTGACCCAGTCGCAGGATTCCCTGGAAAACCTGAAGCGATTGCAGGCGCAGATCACCGAGGCGGAAAAGCTTGCCTCCATCGGACAACTCGTAGGCGGCGTAACCCATGAGTTGAACAATCCCATCACCGCTATGCTGGGTTATTCCGATCTTCTTCTGACCACGACTCTAAGCCCGGATCAGCATGAACTGGCGGGAAAGATCGGGCAGCAGGTCCGGCGCACCAAGTCTCTGGTGGCCAGCCTGCTCAGTTTTGCCCGGCAAAACCCTGCCGCGATGGCCACCGTGGACCTCAAGGCGTTGCTACGTACAGCCGTCAAACTCTCGCAGCCTCAGTGGCAAGCTCTCAACCTTGAAGTGCGCACTGAATTTTCGCCGGACCCGCTAATCGTTCACGGAGACTCCAACCAGTTGCTGCAGGTCTGCGTACAAGTCGTCAATGACGCGCTGTACGCCGTGGGCCAGCACCGTAGCCGGACGCTTACCATTGCAACGGAAAGCAAAGATGGCTTCGCCATCATTAACATCTCCGACGCCGGCCTTGCCGCTGATTCAGCTGACACTGCCTCAGCGGAAGCTGCTTCAGCCGAAACGAAAGAAGAAGACCAGGCTCTCTCCGGCCTGGGACTAAGCGCATGCCAGGGCATCCTCCAGCAACATCACGGCCGGATTCTCTGGCGGCAAGACCGCAGCACGGGAACCAACATCCGCGTCGAGATCCCAGTCATTCCTTCGCTGGAGAAAGAGAAATCGTCTGAAGCTGGAGTTCCGGTGATGTGGCAACCTCAACCGTACGCTTAAGCTGGCCGCAAGCGGCATAGATGTCCCGGCCCCGCGGTCTCCTCACAAACGCCGGTATTCCCGCTCCCCGTAAGATGCTTTGGAACGCCGCTACTCGCTCGGCGCTCGGAGTGGTAAAGTCAATTCCCGGCCCCGGATTCAGCGCGATCAGATTCACCTTGCAGCGCAGCCCGCGCAGCAACTCGGCCACTTCCTTAGCATTCCCCGGCGTATCGTTCACGCCGCCAAGCAGCACATACTCGAAAGTGATCCACTCCCGCGTGCGCAGCGGAAAGTCTTTAGCCGCCGCCAGCAGCATCTCCAGATTCCACTTCTTATTAAGCGGCATGAGCCGCGCACGCAACGCATCATTCGACGCATTCAAAGAAATCGCCAGCTTGGGGCGAATCTTCTCTTCGCCAAAATCACGGATGCGCGGCACGATGCCAGCCGTCGACACCGTCATGCGCCGCTCGGCAATGCCCACGCATTCCACCAGCAGCCGCGCCGCCTTCATAAAATTCTCGTAGTTAAGAAACGGCTCGCCCATCCCCATGAAAACCAGGTTGATCCGATCCTCGGGCGGCGACACGCCTTGATCTTTAAGCACCGCGCACACCTGCCCCACGATCTCCCCAGCCGTAAGGTTGCGCTTCACCCCCAGCAGCGCCGTCAGGCAGAACTGGCAATCGACCGCGCACCCCACCTGACTTGAAATGCAGATGGTCGATCGCCCGGCGGTAGGTCGGCCCGACGCAGTCGGGCTCGGACTTTGGGTGGCGCAGCGCTTCAGCGCTGCGATAGACCCACTTGCTTGGAATTGGGCTTTAGCCCCTGAGGTACTTACCCGGGGACTCTCAGCTTCCGCTCCAGCCTCACTCCCATCCCCAGCTTCCCCACCATCCCCCTCCGGCATCCAAACCGTCTCCACACTCTGCCCATCAGCAAAAGCGATCAAATACCGCGCGGTCCCATCCACCGACAGAAACTTCTTCTCAATCCGAGCCGCCCCAACCGAAACCCCGCTCGCAGTCAGCCGCTCCCGAAACTCCTGCGGCAAGGTGGAAATCTCCGCCAACGATTCCACCCGCTGCCGGTACACTGCATCCATGATCTGCTTGGCGCGATAGCCAGGCTCACCCGCCTCGCTCACCAGAGCAGCCATCTCCTCGCGGTCGAGGCCGAGCAATGATGTAGGAGATGCACCCACTAGTTAAGAGATTCCTTCCCCAAGCTCGGTCGCAAGAGTCGACAAACACTTGCAACCCACTGATTCTAAATCACTAACCATCTTATTCTCGCATACCCCACCCCGCCCGCCAAATGTGTAAGAATAGTAGGGTACCTTCTGAAGAGTTTCCGTCCTAGTATCGTCATGGTAAAAGAAGTCCGCAGCATCCGCCGTCAGGTGTTGCCTCACGGCCTCACCGTTATCACTGAGCAGATGGAGCACATCCGCTCGGCTTCCATTGGCATTTGGCTCGAAACCGGTTCCCGCGATGAGACGCCGCAATCGAACGGCATCTCCCATTTCATCGAGCACATGGTCTTCAAAGGCACCAAACACCGCACTGCCGAAGAGATTGCCCGCCAGGTCGACTCCATCGGCGGCAACATGGATGCCTTCACCTCCAAAGAGTGCATCTGCTTCAACGTCAAGGTGCTCGACGAGCACGTTCCGCTGGCGCTGGAAATCCTTAGCGACCTCGTCCTGCATCCCACTTTCACCGACGAGGACATCGCCCGCGAACGCGGCGTAATCCTCGAAGAGATCAAGATGGACGAGGACAACCCCGACTACCTCGTCCACGAAATCTTCACCCAGAACTTCTGGAAAGATCATCCTCTAGGCAAGCCGATCTTGGGCACGAAAGAAACGGTAAAGAAATTCGAGCGCCAGACCGTGCTCGACACATATTCTCACCGCTTCGCCCCCGGCAACATTGTCGTGGCCGCCGCTGGACATCTCAACCACGATGAGTTCGTTGATCTCGTCGCCAAGCACTTCGAGCACCTGCAGCCGGCGAAAAATGGCTTCCACTCGCCCGCGCCCAAGATCGTTCCCCGCATCGTGTTGCGCAACAAGAAGGCTCTCGAGCAGGTGCAACTCTGCATCGGCGTGCCCGCCTATCCCATTGCTCACGAGAAGCGCTACGCCGGCTACATTCTCAACACGCTGCTCGGCGGAGGCATGAGTTCGCGCCTGTTCCAGAATATTCGCGAGCGCCAGGGCTTAGCCTACTCTATCTACAGTGACCTCAACCCCTATCGCGATACCGGATGCATGGCGGTCTATGCCGGAACCTCGCTGGCATCGGCGGCGAAGGTGGTGCAGTCGGTGGTCAGCGAATTCCGCAACCTGAAGAACGATCGTGTCCCCGACGAAGAGTTGCGCCGCTCCAAAGACCAACTGAAGGGCAGCCTGATGCTCTCGCTCGAATCGAGCACCGCCCGCATGTCAAACCTCGCCCGCCAGGAAATGCACTTCGACCGCTTCCAGGATCTCGATGAACTGGTCTTAAAGATTGAAGCAGTTACTGCCGATGATCTCCAGAGCCTGGCCCAGGAGTTCTTCAAAACCGAAGCGGTTGCCGTCACCGCGTTGGGCAATCTGAGCGGACTGAAGATCTCACGCAATCAACTGGCCTGCTGAGAAATCCCTAACCCACAGAAGGGCGCGAAGGTTATGGCAGGCGTCGGCGTTCGAACGGCGGATGAAACCTCGCCACAATCACACAGGCCCGCCGGATCCGACGGCACGGTCCAACAGCTCATCGACATCATGGAGGCCCGCGCTCCTCTATCCCGTCGTTTGAAGGGCAGCCGCGAAGTCATCGCCCCAATCAATCGCATGCTCGCCATGTTTCGCGCAATCATCATCTGCGCCCGGGGCATGTGCACACAAACCGCGATTGACGCCGCCCGCATGAATGTTCTAGTGAAGAGCGCTGTGGAGGGTTCCGCAACCCAGGGCACTTTGTCGACTCAGATTTTCTCGATGTCGCAGGAAGCCACTTTATCTGCAAGCACGGTGCACGTCACAGCGGCATCCATCTCGGAGATTTCCTCCTCGAATCTGGCGGTTGCCGAGAGCGCGCTGAGGAAAATGAGGGAGATTACCGGCCGGGTTGCCGGGGTCAGCAAACGCCTCGAGGGATTTCGAGAAACCGTCAAAATGCTCGATGAGAGCGCGTCCCAAATCTCCAAAATATCGCTACTGATCAACGATTTTTCGGATCAAACCAACCTCCTGGCATTAAATGCGGCCATCGAAGCCGCGCGCGCCGGCGAGCAAGGGCGCGGTTTTGCCGTGGTCGCGGACGAAGTCAGAAAGCTGTCTAAGAGCGTCAAGTCGGCTGCCGGAACAATCTCCAGCAACATTTCCGAAACCATCCGGTTGGTGAAAAACACCGGCGAGGGCGCTTCGGAGATCGACGACAGCATTCGGCACTCGAAATCGCTGGTCGAAGAATCCGTCGCCGATTTTGAGCGAATGGCCATCGACTTGAAGGAAACGTCTACCAAAATCGGGGAAATCTCGGCCGCCCTCGATTCGCTTAAAACTTGCAACCAGGGCGTCCACGAGATCGCGGAAAAGATTCGCTGCTCCAGCAGCAATGTCACAAAACAGGTGCAGACCTCCGAATCGTATGCTAATGAACAACGCGAAGCCGCGGAACTGCTTCAGGCGACGCTGGCCCAGTTTAAGACCGGCGATACTGTGTTCGACAGAATTGTGACCATTAGCGAGAAATTCCACGGCCAGGTTATGGCTCACCTGGAGCAGCTGGCATCGCGAGGGGTTAACGTTTTCGATCAGAATTACCGGGTGATTCCAAACTCAAACCCCAAACGCTACAAAACCGTCTATGACGATTTGTGCGAGCCGACGCTCCGGACCGAGGGCGATGCGGCACTGGACCACGGCACCGGCATCATCTACGCCCTGGCTGTAGACACGAATGGCTACGCCCCGGCGCACAACAGCGAGTTTTCCCACCCGCCGACCGGCGATTATGCAAGAGACCTCGCAGGCACGCGGCATAAGCGCATTTTCGACGATCTGGTCGGCCTCAAGCTGGCCAGAAATACGGCGCCCACCCTTTTTCAAACCTACATGCGCGACACCGGTGAAACCCTGGCAGATCTTTCGATGCCGGTCTTTGTTCAGGAAAAGCACTGGGGGGCGATCCGGGTTGGCTTTGATCCCAAGGCAGTTGTCGAGGTGCCCAGCGGCAGTCAAGACGAAAACCACGCTTGATTCCTTCCGCTTCCGTGGTGTAACTTTCCTTGCGCCGGCGAATCTGATCTGGGTCTGCAGGTGCAGGCCTGCCGGACGACCGAACTCAACACTCACTCCAAGGAGAAAACCATGAAGAAGATTGTCGGCAGTTTGATGCTTGCCTGTATCCTGGCCGCCCCAATGGCAACATTGGCTCAGGACACGATGAAAAAAGATGACACGACGAAGAAAGACGATGCGATGAAGAAAGACGAGATGAAGAAGGAAAAGAAGGCCAAGAAGGAAGAGGCGAAGAAAGAAAAGAAAGAGAAGAAGGACGAAATGAAGAAAGACGACAGCATGAAGAAGCCGAACTAGTCCTTCGTCCCGGGATCGTTGTTTCGGGATCGAGGCGCGGACCCCTTGCGTCCGCGCCCTTTGTTTTTCCATTAGCCGCCAGCAATTGGCGGGATGCGTAATCGAGATTCGAGAGCGGCGACCGGTTTCCGCGTTCCGACCGCCGCGCCCCATGCCCCGCAATTCGATTTGTAGGCCCGTAGGAAGCGTTCGAGGGCGCGATCCATGCCCGAGTTCCTCCCATTGGAAACTATCGCGCTACGGGCAAGATAAATCGATTCACCTTCGGGCTAAGAATTGCCCCTGCAGCGTCAACAACTTAGGGATGGCTAAACTATATCTTAGAGCAATAGACGGCAAAACGCAAAACCCGGCTCACCGCGAATCAACAGCTTACAAGAAATTTCAGTCTACTGAGCGCCGGACAGTGCGAAGGCTCGGCGCCAGCCTAATGACTAGTCACGCTGAGAACTTCCTCCTGCTCCTCTTCCTCCTCCCCGCTCCCGCTATCGGCAACGCCCCCAGCGGAGTGTCCAGTCAACGCCGCCTTCAGATATTGCCGCAGGCAGCGCGTACACGGCACATAGCCTTCCTGCATCGCCTCTTTCGCCGTCATGGTTCGCTCCGAGGCTGTGTCGTGAATGAACTTACATCCTGGAACGTGAAAGACTTTCGATCCATCTGAAACCACGACTTTCAGATCGGGAGGAATGTTATTGGCGGGTTCCGCATGGTGCGATCTGAGGAAATGTCCGCGAGTCAGCGAGTTGGTCAATAACACACTGCCGGCGATCAAAGCAATCGCCGCCACCGGTACCAGCCACGCCGACCAACTCGACCATTGCCTTCCCTTCACCACAGCATGTTGCGTGAGCCGCTTCTCCAGCCTCCGGCTGAAACCTGCGGGAACCTCCAGCATGCGCTCATCGCCGTAAAGCTGGACCACATTGCGCGTTCCCGCCAGCACCGAGGCACAGCGCTTGCAGGTCTTGAAGTGTTCGTCCATCGCAGAGCGCAGCGTCGCATCAACGTCCCCATCGACATAATTTGAAACCTCGCGCCACACCTGCTCGCAGTTCAAACCGTTCTGGTTTTCTTTGTTCTGGCTTTCTACCATGGCTTGTTTCCCTTCTCGAATGGAAGGCGGCTGAACCAGCCCTGCTCCCATCCGGCGGCCAGCAAGTCGCGCAGCATCAGCCGCGCCCGCAACAGCCGCGTCTTCACCGAGGCCACCGTGATGCCCAGCGCCTCGGCCGTCTCCTGAATGTTCAGGTGCTCCATATCGCGCAGCACAAAGACTTCGCGATACTTTCGGTCGAGCGTGCCCAGCGCCTCCGCCAGCCGTAGCCGCACCTCCTTGCGTTCGAGAGCTTCCGAAGGAATTTCGCGCCAGTCGGCGAAATCCCGCGGAGCGTACTCGCTTTCTTCGTCGCCAGAACGACGAGCGTCTAGTCCTTCCATGGGCACAGTTCGCTCCCTTCGCCGGCGCATCAGGGCTTCGTTCACCGTGATCTGTATCAGCCAGGTACTGAAGCGAGCCTCGGCGCGGAATTGCCGGATGTTCGCAAACGCCTTCAGCATCGCCTCCTGGGCCGCGTCCTCGGCGTCCTGCTCATTGCGCAGATATAGCGAGCGCCGCGGCGTAGACTCGCCGTTCATAGGGCCGCACCAGCTCGTAGAACAACTCATGCTGGCCGCGCTGCACCTGCAGGATGAGATCGTTCTCGCGCATTTTGCGTTCGGCCGGATTGTTCAACGTCATGCCGGGTTGAGACATCTGAGTTCAGGTCTTAGGTCTTAGGTCGTGGGCTTACGTGTCAGGTCGTAGCCTTAGGTCTTCCGAACACCTACCGCCTAAGACCTAAGATCTTCTCTTCAGTAATCCGGATCCTTCTTCCAACCCGTCAGCATGGACATGAAATTGTTCCAGCCATGCAGGATCACCATGACCAGATGTCCCAGCACAAACAACAAGATTGCCCACATCACGGCGAAGTGCCAGATGCGCGCGTAGTGAAAGCCTCCCATCATCCAACCGAGCCAGGAGAACTGGATCGGCTTCCACACCACGAGACCGGTGAGCACCGAGAGAACGCCCAGCACGATCGCGCTGGTGTAGGCCTGTTTCTGCAGCGGGTTGTAAGCTTCGCCAGCCGGCGGCTTCGGTCCGAAGAAAAAATAGTGCTTCACCATCGGCCACACCCCCGGAAGATCACGAGGAGTGAACAGGACCTGGCGGTAGTTGCCGCTGAAAATCTGGTAGCCGAGATATAGGACTCCGGTTGCGATATATATCCACATGAAAGTGAGGTGCCATTGCAGTGCGCCGCCAAGCCAACCGCCGATGGCGAAGGCTTTCGGCCAGTGCAGTAAGTCTTTCTGCGGAATCTTGGCGCCGAAGCTGGGGAAGGCGCGGAAGATTTGCAGTCCGCTGCCGACCATCACGAAGAGCGCGACTGTGTTGATCCAGTGGCACAGGCGCACGATGAACGGATGCTCGTAGACCGCGCGGGCCACGACCACGGGCGCTTCTTCTTCGCCGTCGGCGTTCTTGCCTTTGGGCTGAATGATTTCGATGACGGAACCGCTCATTAGTAAACCTCCGTAGCGCCGCGGCTAAAGCCGACATTCCTTTCGGGCCTGAGCGGCGTGGCTGAAGCCGTGCCCTTTCAAACCCCTTCCACCGTGTCTCCGGGAAGGCCGGCGAGACGCCGGCGCTACAAACCGAAAAACCAGGAATAGCCCTGATCTTCCCAGTAGCCAACCCGGTCCAGCACGTGCGAGACTTTCAAGTCCGTTAAATATTTAGCCTGCTTGTAGCCGATCTTGGTAGGAATTTGCAAACGCAGCGGCGCGCCATGCTCGCGCGTGAGCGGCTGTTCGTACATTTCGTAGCAAAGCAACGTCTGCGGATGCAGCGCCGTCGCCATGTCGAGCGATTCGTAATAGTCGTCGGCGCATTCCACCGTGATGAAGCGCGCCGTGGGGTCGGCTCCAATCAACTGCAGAAAGTCGGAGAGGCGCGTGCCTCCGAAGCGCCCAATTACGTCCCAGCCTTCAACGCAGACGTGGCGAGTGTTCTGCCGGTAGCGCGGCAGCGCCTGCACCTGCGCTAACGTGTATTCCCCGGGCTTCTTGACCGCGCCGCTGACGGTCAGCGTCCAGGCGTCGAAGTCTACCTCGGGATCGTCGACGTCATAGTCGTTGATGGGAAATTTCGCGAAGGGAGTCAAGTCAGCATTGTCGAAAGTTGCCGCCAGATGGCCGGAGCGGAAAAGACGCGCCGAAGCCCAGTCGCTGAACCCCAATCCCTTCTTCAGCAGCCCTTCCTGCAGGCTGGGGATGGCGAATGCGCCCAGCGCCAGCACGGGCGTCAGCTTGAGCAATTCGCGCCGGCTATTCTGCCGGAATTTCTTTTCATCCATCTGGCGATCGTTCCTGGCGTTCTTGTTTTTCATGATGACCGTCTCAGATTGTGTTCGTCAGACTTTCGCCGCTTCGCGGCTATTTCAAACGCTTCGTGAACAGGCCGACCCCGTTCCGCATTCATGGGATTCACGAGACTTTCCAAAGTTTCGCCCCAGAGCTGTTTGAGAATCATAACTCTTTAGGGCCGCCTGCGAAGGCTTTTGCTGGCCTTTCTTGGGCGTTCGAGGCATACTAGCGAGGCGCCGCCCGCCACATCTCGACAGGAGACCCTGCTTCCGCAATGTTGGACCTGAAAAGCGCCACACCGAACGAGGATCGAGCCCTGCTCGCGGAAAATGGCAGGCATCCGCATCAGGATCCCAAACAGCGGAGATTGATGATCGGATCCCTCTGCCTGCTGTTGGTGGCTCTGGGCATCGTGGTTTGGCGTAACAGCGACTTCTGGTTCCCCGAGACGCCAGAAGAGACGGCCGAAACGGAATCCGAACCATCGATGGTGAGTGTGCCAGCGGCCAAGATTGCTCCGGTAGAGCCTACCGTGGAAACCGCCAAGCCGGTTGTAAAGGCAAAACTAAAGCACCGCATCCGCGCCGCGTCCAAGCCGGCTGCGCCACAAACTCCTTCCGCGCCGCCAACTCCTCCGGCACCGGCGGCCACGACTACGACGCGGACGGTACTGCCTCCTGTAGAGATGGAGGTTGTCGCAGGCGATACGCACCGCACCATCCGGCCCGGCAGCAGCTCCGTACGAGTGAGTCTGCAACCGGGCGCGCCGGCGCAACCGGTGACCGTCCCTAGCAGCACCGGCGATACCGCGACCGCAGCGAAAGTCACCAGCAACGCCGCTGAGCGCATGGAGATTTCCACCAACGCGTCCGAGGTCGTGACCAGTCCGGTGCGGCCCGATTATCCGCTGTTGGCGCGGCAGATGAAAGTACAGGGGTCGGTGATTCTGCTGGCGCTGATTGGAAAAGATGGAATCATCCAGAATCTGCGAGTGGTAAGTGGCCCGCACATACTGGCAGGCGCAGCCGAGGATGCCGTCCGGCAGTGGAAGTTTAAGCCGCACATGGTGAGT
This sequence comes from uncultured Acidobacteriaceae bacterium, assembly GCA_963702775.1. Classification (GTDB taxonomy): domain Bacteria; phylum Acidobacteriota; class Terriglobia; order Terriglobales; family Acidobacteriaceae; genus Sulfotelmatobacter. Next base: position 1,341,235 of record CAVPDX010000002.1, on the reverse strand, counting down.
GGCGAAGCGGTCGAGACCCAGGCTAAGATCACGGTTAACTTCACCATCTCAACCAATTAGGGTCACGGGTCTCGGGCTCCTGAAAAAATTGGTGGCAGCACACGCGGAAAGCAGATTCCTCGGCTTCGCTTGATTGCATAACGACGTTGGCCCGTCGCGAGTAGATTGGTATGCGACGAACAAGACCAAGGCTCGTGAGAGGAGCCAACGTCATGTTGATTATAGGATGCGATTTCCATCCTGGGTTTCAGCAGGTCGCGATCTTTGACAATCGAACGGGAGAGATAGGAGAAAAACGGTTGCAGCATCGGGTAGAAGCGGAGCAGTTTTATCGGTCGCTGGCGGGCCAGGAAGTGCGGGTGGGGATGGAGGCTTGCGGACACTATCCGTGGTTCGAGCGGTTGCTGGCGGAGTTGGGCATGGAGTTGTGGTTGGGGGATGCGGCGAAGGTGAGGGCGTCGGTAGTGCGTCGGCAGAAGACGGACCGGCGGGACGCGGAGCATCTGCTGGATCTGTTGCGCCAGGATCGGTTTCCGCGGATCTGGGTGCCGAGCCTGGAGGTGCGGGATGTGCGGCAGTTGCTGGTGCATCGGCACAAGCAGGTGCAGGCGCGGACGCGCACCAAGAATCAACTGCAGGCCATGGCGCTGAGCTGCGGAGTGCAGAAAAAGCGGAAACTGTGGACCAAGGCGGGGCGGGCGGAGTTGGAGCAGTTGCCCTTGCTGCCGTACGCGGCGGAGCGGCGAAAGCGGTTGCTGGAAGCGCTCGACGGGCTGGAAGCGGAGATCGTCGAACTGGACCGGCGAGTCGCAGAAGAAGCGCGGCAACGGCCGGAAGCGGTGCGGCTGATGACGCATCCGGGAGTGGGTTCGGTGACGGCGTTGGCCATGGTGCTGACGCTGGGGCCGGCCGAGAGGTTCGGATCAGGCAAGCAGGTGGGCAGCTACTTCGGCCTGATTCCGAGTGAGGAATCCAGCGGCGGGAAACAGCGGCTGGGCAAGATCAGCAAACAGGGCAGTTCCTTTCTGCGCTTTTTGCTGGTGGAAGCGGGACAGACGGCGGCGCGGTTGGATCCGCAACTGAAACGCTTCTATCGCCGCCTGGCGGTGCGCCAGAATCGCAGCGTCGCCAAGGTGGCGGTGGCCAGAAAGTTGGCCACGCGCTTGTACCTGATGTTGCGCGAAGACTGGACGTACGCGCAACTATGTCAGGCCGTCATGCAGGTGAGCCCGAGTCATTCCGTGGTTGGCGAGTAAGGGGCCGACGTTTTGAGTGGGCAGCCTGCCTCCCTGAAAAGTCAGGGAGTTCGAAGTGAGTAATCGTGGGTGCAAGTCCCGAAGAGATGGATGGTGGGACCTGGTGTCCCGCTGCAGGATTGAACAGAGTGACGAGCTTGGTCTGGGAGTCAAAAGCTTTCTACTAGAGCGAAATGGCGCTCCTTCTGGCGTCGACGCCGAAGTGTCGCTACAAAACGCTTGACAGGATGCACCGTCGTTAGAGACGGAATGACAAGACCTAATGAGGCCGGGGACCTCGCCTGTCGTTGGAAGTGTTCCTGACTCCTAAAATCGGGCCCTTACAAATAAACGAGCGCCTCGAATCTCTTTCGAGATCGAGGCGCTCGGGCAGCCCTCCCCCAGAACTGCTCACTTGCGAAAATAAATGCGGAATGGACTTTTGCAAATAACACGCGCGTGCTGGCGCACTACCACAAAGTGCTACCCCTTCTAAGCAATTGCAAATCAATCCCTTGAGCAAGGTGCAGCGAAAGAGTCCCGATTCTGCCGGGCGCGTCGCGTTTTATGGAGTTGGCGGGACTTTCTGCCGATAGGTAGACCAGCAGCTCTAGTGTGCCACTACTGTGTGAGCTATGTCGGCCTTTCAAGATCCTAAGATTTACCGCGACATCCTCGACGGCCTGCATATCGGCGTGAGCTTACTCGATCTGGAGAAGAAAATTGTTTTCTGGAGCGATGGCGCCGAACAGATCGCAGGCTATGCGCGGATGGAGGTGCTGGGGCATTCCTGCGCCGAAAGCATTCTGCTGCATTGCAACCAGTCCAGTTGTGAACTGTGCGCGGGCAAATGCCCCATGGCTACAGCCCTCCACGATGCCAAAGCGGTGGAAGGGATGAGCTTTATCCACCACAAAGCGGGACACTGGATTCCGGTACACATCTGGGCGATTCCGCTGCTGAATGAGCAGGGGGCGATCATCGGCGTCATCCAGACCTTTGAAGACGATTCTGTCGTGGCGGCTCCCGAACCGATTGGACGCGGCAGCATGGCACGCCGCTGGCTGGATGACATAACCGGGTTGCCGACTCACACCATGATGCTCTCGCACTTGCATACCACCTTGCGCGCTCTTACGGAGCGTCAAATTCCTTTTGGCATCGTCTGCATTGAAGCCTGTGAGCTCAGCCAATTCCGGGCCAGGTACGGGCAGGAGGCTACCAGGTCCATCCTGGAGGTGCTGGCTCGAGCTTTGAGAAATACGGTGTGGCCCACGGACTTTGTAGGCCACTGGAGTGAGAGCCGATTTCTGGTGATCTTGAGTGGGTGCAACCAGAGCGCGCTGCAATCGGTCTGCGATCGCATCGTCAAGATGATGGCTAGCGCCACCATTCATTGGTGGGGAGAAGAGTTGTCGATACGGGTTTCGATTGGCTGCACCTGCGCTGTAGCGGACGACACAGTCGACGCGATTCTGCGGCGGGCACAACCCGGACTCGCCGGAAATCAGGACGTGCAGACCGCCGGCGCCGCGTCCGCTGGCACTGGTGCATCGTCGAAGAGATGAGCGGAGCGAGTTTAACGGAATGAGAGTAAGCGGGTTGAGTTAAAGCATGTTCGCGATTATCGGCATTGTCGTGGTTTTCGGCTGCGTAGTCGGCGGCTATCTGATGGAGCATGGGAATCTTCGGGTGCTCATTCAGCCGGCGGAACTGGTTACCATCGGCGGGGCTGCCATCGGGACCATTCTTATCGCCAATCCGCTGCACATTCTCAAACAGATTGCGGGGGGAATTGGCGGGGTTTTCGGCGGCTCCAAGTACAACAAGCAGGCTTATATCGATTCTCTGAAAATGATGTATGACTTGCTGAATAAGGCCCGCAAAGACGGGCTGATGGCGCTGGAGAATGACGTGGAAGAGCCGGACAAGAGTCCGGTGTTTGCCAAAGGGCCGGCAGTTTTCAAGAACCATCACGTGCGCGATTTTGTTTGCGATACGCTGCGCATGGCCATTACTGGAATGGATGCCTTCGACCTGGATCAGACTCCTGGACCTGGATCTGGAGGTTCATCATCATGACGCCGAGCAACCGACGGCGGCTCTCACCAGCGTGGCCGACTCTTTGCCAGGGCTGGGCATCGTAGCTGCCGTGCTGGGCATCGTGATCACGATGAGCGCGATGGGCGGGCCTCCGGAAGAGATTGGGAAGAAGGTGGCGGCGGCGCTGGTGGGCACGTTTCTGGGCATTCTGCTGTGCTACGGGCTGGTCGGTCCCATCTCGGCCAACATGACCAAGATGGCGGCGGAGGAACACGCTTACCTCTACGTGCTGCGCGTTCTGATCATATCTTTTCTGAAAGGCACGGCTCCCATCATGGCGGTGGAAGTGGCGCGGCGCGCGGTGCCGGGTCATGTGCGCCCATCGTTCAAGGAAGTGGAGGAAGCCTGCCGGAACCGGGCAGCGGCGGAAGATCCAGCGGCTGCCGCACCCGAAGCCGCGCCTGCAGCGGCACCTGAATAAAACGATCGAGGTTGGAGCGCTGAGTGGACAAGACACGTCCCATCATCATCGTCAAGAAAAAAGGCGGCCATGGCGGGCATCATGGCGGCGCGTGGAAGGTCGCTTACGCCGATTTCGTCACCGCAATGATGTCTTTGTTCATCGTTCTGTGGCTGCTGAGTTCGAGCAAGAAGGTGCAGGAGGCGGTCGGTGGCTATTTCAAAGATCCGACTGGAACCGCCGACAAGATCGGCTCGGCCATGCAGGGTGCGGGCGAGAATTTCACTTTGACTCGAGACAACATGCCCAAGCTCAAAGGCCAACTAGAGCAGAAGATCCGCGACCTGACGGACTTCGAGAAACTCAAGAGCCACATCGAGATGACGGTCACCAACGAGGGCCTGCGCATCGAACTCATGGAATCCGCTTCGGGAACGTTATTTGACAATGGGAGTCCTAAACTAAACGATGATGGCCGCGAGTTGCTGATCTCGCTGGCGCAAGAGATGGGCAAGCTGCCCAATAAGATTTCGATCGAAGGACATACCGACTCGAAGCCCTATGCCACGTCCGGCAACTACAGTAATTGGGAGCTTTCTACCGACCGCGCGAACTCTGCCCGGCGCCTGATGCAGGCGAATGGACTGGGCGACAACCAGGTCATGCAGGTGCGCGGATTTGCCGATCAGCGTCTGCGCAAGCTCGACGATCCGTTTGACCCATCCAACCGGCGCATTTCGCTCATTGTGCAATACACGGTGAAAACCGACGACGACACGGCTCCGCCCGCCGCGGGCGGGGAGAAGACACCAGGCGAGGCTAGCTCGACCGCGCCATCGGAAACTTCGGGGAAGAAAGAATGATGTCATCCTTATTTTCGTAGACGAGAGACTTTTCGTAGACGAGAGACGCACTTCAGAGAGAAAAAAACTCAGCTCACTTCCCAGCTCTTGGGCACATTCACGTAAGAACGATCCAAAGCTGCGACTGACGGGCATCCCAGCAGCCGCAGAGTCCGTTCGACATCAGTTCGCAAGATCTGGATGGCGCGGTCTACGCCTGCCTCACCGGCGGCAGCCAAGCCGTAGGCGTAGGCACGTCCGCAGAGCACGGCTCGCGCGCCCAGGCAGAGAGCCTTTACCATGTCGGTGCCGCGGCGAATGCCTCCATCCATGTACACTTCGATGCGCCCTTGCACGGCTTCCACGACTTCGGGCAGCGCGCGCAGAGAGGCGGGGAGTCCGTCGAGCTGGCGTCCGCCATGATTCGAAACCGAGATCGCAGCGACTCCTTCATCGACGGCGCGCCGGGCATCGTCCGCCGTGAGCACGCCTTTGATGACGATTGGACCTTTCCAGATTTCTCTGATCCACTTCAGGTCTGCCCAGGTCGGAGTGGATTCCGCCAAGGCCGCGTTGATATCGACCAGCGGCATCTGGCCTTTGCCCGGGATGATCACATTCGGAAGCCCGGGCAGGCCGCCGTCAAGCAGGTAGTCGATGAGCCAGCCCGGACGCGAGAGAATTTGGGGAACGAATGGGATTTTTTCCAGCAATCCGCCGCTGATAAGTTCTTTCATGCCGTTGCGGTAGTCGCGCTCGCGGATTCCCGACACTGGAGTATCGATGGTAACGACCAGGGCGGAGAATCCGGCCACGCGCGCCCGATTGATCGCGGCCTCGGCAGCCCCGCGTCCACCCATCAGATATAGCTGATAGAAAACAGGTCCGGAGGAGCCGGCCTTCACATCCTCCAGCTTGTGACCGGAAATGGTCGAGAGAATGTAGGCCGTGCCAGCGCGGCCGGCGGCGCGCGCGGCAGCTACTTCTCCGCCCGGATGCATGAGCCGGCTGTATCCGACGGGCGCGAGCAGGAACGGAAGAGCGAGCTTGAAGCCAAGAACCGTCGTGCACAAGCTGCAGTCCGCAACCGCTACCGCATGGCGCGGGCGAAAAGTAACGTCGTTGAATATCCGGCAATTCTCGCGGAGCGTGACTTCGCCTTCGGCGCCGCCATCGAGGTAGTCAAACACGGACTTCGGAATTCGTTCGCGTGCGATGGGCCGGAAATCTTCGACGCAAACTACGTTGGGTGAGGCTACGGAGCGGGCAAGTCTTGTCATGGGCACTCCAATATCCTGGACATTGAAGCAGGCCGATAATGGTACCACCGTGCGCCACCGCACGGCATGGAATTGCTCGACCCTATAAGGTGCTACCCTGCCCTGCCGGTTCGCGAACAAACATTACTGTCGGATGTTCCTTATAGGTGGTGCGCGTGAACTCCCGATATCCGCATTTCACCGCGACCCGAATGGACGCAAGATTTTCGGGAGCGATGATGCAGGCAGTTCGTGGCGTAGGGAAGTGTGCATCGCCCCAGGCAACGGCCGCGCGGGCGGCTTCGGTCGCGTAGCCTTTGCCGTGCGCTTGCGAAGCGAGAATCCAGCCGATCTCGGGCACGCCTTTTAGCGACGGCTCCAATTCGCGCTTGTAGTCGGCGAATCCAATCTCTCCGACAAAGTTGCGCGTCGCCTTCTCCTCAGCGAGCCAATAGCCAAAACCTAGCAACGACCAATGGCCAAGATAAGCCAGCAATCTTCTCCATGTCTCTTCTTCGCTGAGAGGTTTGCCGCCCGTGTATCGAGCTACCAGTGGGTCTGCCCACATAGCGGCGCAATGGTTGAAGTCTTCAAGCCGGTGACCGCGGAGTAGGAGACGCTCGGTTTCGAGGATCGGTATCTGCACAGAGGGTGTCGAGCCAGGCATGGCTGCAGTTTATCTCGTTCATCTGGAATTCAACGCCAGGAACACTGAAAACAGGCCGACACCCGACGTACGCGCCGTACGGAGTGAAACTCGGCGACGAACACTTCAGTAACCTTGGACGACCCGGCTCTGGTAAGAGATCATTGATGACAGACCGTAAAGACCGAATACCGTTCTCCTCCGCTCGATATTACGCGGTGCAGACGTCCCTCAGATCAGGATTCATTCATGGCAACAACCAAAGTCGAAAAAGCAGGGGTTTGTTTCAGCCTTGGCCGGCCAGGAGTGCCGGTCACAATCGAAGTTCGCCTTAACCATGACACGATTCCCGCGCTTCGTGGCGTTCAGATCAGCTTCGAACTGCTGAATGGAATCGCGCCGGCGCAGGCGAAGAAACTGCTCGACGTGCTGAACGAGAACATAGTGGGCGTGGTGGTCGCCACGTCGCGGGAAGAGACAAAAGGAACAGCGGCTTCCGAGGTTGCAGCGAAACTCTGAACCCTAGATGGCGGCTATGGACGATCCCAAAGACGAGCGTTTTGGGCGATACCAGATTCTCTCCGAGTTGGGGCGGGGAGCCATGGGTGTCGTCTACAAAGCGCGCGACCCTAAGATCAACCGCGTGGTCGCAGTGAAAACCATTTTGCTGGACGGGCAACCGCCGGAAGAGGAACGCGAGTATCGCGAGCGTTTCTTCCGGGAAGCGGAAGCCGCGGGGCGCCTGTCACATCCCGGAATCGTAACCATCTTCGATGTGGGCGAGGAACTGGAGACGCGCGCTCCTTACATCGTGATGGAGTATGTTGCGGGGCAGTCCCTCGACAAGGTACTGGCTCGCGACGATCACACCCTGCCGCTGGAGACAGCCCTCCGGCTCACCCACGAACTGGCAGAAGCGCTGGATTGCGCGCACGCTCAAGGCGTAGTTCACCGCGATCTGAAGCCCGCGAATATTCTCATCACAGAAGACGGTCACGCCAAGATTGCCGACTTCGGAGTAGCCAAACTCAACCTCGCCAACTTTACTCTGGCGGGACGTGTGTTGGGCACGCCCGCTTATATGTCGCCCGAACAACTGAGTGGCGGCACGGTGGATGGGCGGTCGGATTTGTTTTCTCTGGGCGTAATCCTGTACACGGTGGTGACCGGCTACCGGCCGTTTCAAGGCAACAGCGCGCTCACCGTCTGTTTTAAGGTAGTGAACCGAGAGCCAATACCGGCGACCGTGCTCGACACGGACCTGCCACCAGGACTCGACTACATTATTTCGCGAGCCATGGCAAAGGATCCTGCCCAGCGCTATCAGCGCGGGATGGAAATGGCGTCGGACATCCAGGCGATGCGGGAAGGTCGAGATCCGCGGAGCAGAGCAAAGGATTCTGACACGGCTGCTGGCGCGGCCCTCGCGGGGAATGCAAGCGCTACGGCTTCGGCACTGGCTCCGCTTAGGCTTGCGCCTAAGTCTTCGACCAGCACTCGGACTCTGCCACTCGAGCACCGTGCTGCGCAGAATCTGCTGGCGAACATGCGTAAGAGGTCTTTCGCGGGCGCTTTGCTGACGGTAGGACTTCTCGTCTTTGGGCTACGCATGGATCAACTTCTATGGCCTCACGCTGTGCCATCGCAGAGTTTGGCAAGTAGTGCCGCCATCAAGTCCCTCCCTCGCGCAGAAGAGATCGCTCCGGTTAAGGCAGAAACAACTCCAGTCATAGAGAAGGGCCGGAAGAGCCGAGCCAATCCGTCCTCCTCAAAAGTGGCCGCGCTGACTTTACCGCACCAAACACTAGCCTCTCCAGCGGTGCTGGAAATCGAGGTAGAGCACAGGTTCGCGCAGGCCGAACTATCGATCTGGGTGGATGACAGCCTGAGTTATACGCACGCGTTGGAAGGCGCCGACAAGAAACATCTGGTCGTGTTTCACCAAGTCCAGGGCCATGAATTCCATGCCATGCAACTCTCCCCGGGCAAACATATCCTCCGCGTGCAAGTGACTTCGGGTGCAGCCAATACCGGGCAGACCGCAACGTTGACCGGGGCGTTCGTCAGCGGAAAAGAAAAAATGCTGCACATCCTCTTCACGAAACAAGGCAAAATGGATTTAACTCTGGAGTAGTTTGTCCCCGTTACGATCTGGAGCGCGGCGCGGCATTCAAGCAAGATCTCGTTTGTGACTGGACCGTCGCGCAGTTACCCCGACACGCCTTCCCTCCCCACATCACAGCGAGGAGTAGAGGATGACTGCATCGTCAACTATCAATTTGCGCGGCTCCGCGACAACTCGTAGTGATGACCGTCACAGCACCCTGATTAGTTGATAGAATAGCCGCCGTGATGATGCTCAATGGCCAGGCCGGCAGTGTGATCAGGCAGCGCATTCAATGAGATCGACATACTCTGGATCACGGCGGCACGTCGTACTCGACAAATTTGCTCCGCTTCCACTCCAGCCAGTCACGCATTTCGCCGTGGTTCAAGTGGGATGGCAATGTGATGGGTTATTAGTTTATGAATAATCTAACATAGATAACGAAGTAGATATCATAGACGAATGGCCAGCGCTTGTTCTATTCGAGTTCGCGGGGTCGTGCAGGGCGTGGGATTCCGTCCCTTTGTCTATCGCCTGGCCTCCGCCAACAAGCTGAACGGATGGGTGCTCAATGCCGAAGAAGGAGTTGAAATTCATCTCGAAGGCGATGAAGCCGGGTTGGAGGCTTTTGTTCGGGAGCTGAAAGCGCACCCGCCGCCAGCGGCAAGCATCTCGGAAATCGACGTGCGTTCCGTGGAACCGGAGGGCCTCCACGAATTCACTATCCGGGAAAGCCAGCGGCGGCAGCGCCCGACGGTTCGCATCTCGCCGGACCTGCCAGTCTGCGATGACTGTTTAAGGGAAGTTTTCGATCCGTCCGACCGTCGCTTCCAGTATCCCTACATCAACTGCACTAACTGCGGTCCGCGTTACACGGTTGTGCAATCCCTGCCTTACGACCGGCCCAACACCACCATGAAACAATGGCTGCTCGACGACTACTGCGCCGCGGAATATTCCGATCCGGGTAACCGCCGTTTTCACGCGCAGCCTGTGGCCTGTCCGGCGTGCGGTCCGAGCTACTATCTTCACTCTCCGGTGGAAGCAAACAGGCAAAGTGCAAGTAGTGAAGCAAACAACATTCGGCGCGCAGCCCAGCTTCTTAATGCTGGCGCAATTCTTGCCGTAAAAGGACTCGGTGGATACCACCTGGCATGCGATGGCCGCAATCCCGCAGCCGTAGCGGCTTTGCGCCAGCGCAAGTACCGCAAAGAAAAACCCTTCGCGCTTATGACAAAGGATATAAACACGGCGCGTACTCTGGTCGAACTTTCTTCCGAGGCGGAGGCCCTGCTCATATCCGTCGCGCGTCCGATCGTACTCGCACCGGCTAAGGTGGAACTTCCCGAAGTCGCTCCCGAGAATAACGACCTCGGCGTCATGCTGCCCTACACGCCTTTACACCACCTGCTATTCGCGGCGGGCGCTCCAGACGTGCTCGTCATGACCAGCGCCAATCGTTCAAGTGAGCCCATCGCTTACGAGGACGAGGACGCGCTGCAGCGTCTGGCCGGAATCGCGGACTCTTTTCTGATCGGGCAGCGCCCCATCGCGCGCAGGGTTGATGATTCCGTGGCGCGGGACGGCGCTTTCGGCCCCGTTATACTCCGCCGCTCCCGTGGTTACGCTCCGGGTGCTGTCGCTTCGCTTCCCGCCGAGCGCTCCATTCTCGCGCTGGGCGCCGACCTGAAGAATTCAATCACTCTGGTCGTGGATGGACAGGCTTTCGTAAGCCAGTACATCGGCGACTTGGACCACTACCAGTCGCTCCGCGCATTTCGGGAAACTATCGAGGATCTGCTCTCGATGTACGAAGTTCGCCGGGACGAATTGCTGCTGGTGCACGACCTGCACCCGGAATATTTTTCCACCGTCCACGCAGCGGCATTAGCTATTCCACGCACCCACGCCGTCCAGCACCATCGTGCTCATGTCGCATCCGTCCTTGCCGAACGCGGAGAGTGGACGAAACAAGTCGCGGGTGTGAGCTTCGACGGCACCGGATATGGCAACGACGGCGCCATCTGGGGAGGCGAGATTTTCGTGGGGAGCGTGCAAGATGGATTCACTCGCGTGGCTCACCTGCGTCAAGCCGCCCTCGCCGGCGGCGATGCAGCCGCGCATTTTCCCGTGCAGGCGGCGGCTGGTTTCCTCGCCCAGGTGGAGGGCCTGCCGGATGTGCTAGCCGCGCCTTTCTCTTTTCCCGAGCGCTACCGTGGCGCGATGGAGTTGGTGCGCAAGAACGTCCGCACTTTTGCCACGACTTCTGTGGGCCGTCTGTTTGATACCGCGGCAGCTCTTCTCGGTTTTACGCGCGAGGTCACTTTCGAAGGACAAGCGGCCATCTGGCTGGAGCAACTCGCCTGCGGCGTGCCCTTGACCGAGCCTTATGCGTTCCCACTCGCCGGGGACGAACTGAATTTTCGTCCGCTGCTCTTCGCTGTAGCTCGAGATCGTGTTCTCGGCCGCAATGTGCGCGAAATTGCGCGATCATTCCAGCGTAGCATCGCCCACGGTTTGTGCGATGCCCTGACCGCGATCGCACGCGCTCGCCACTTGGACACCGTTGCTCTCTCCGGCGGAGTCTTCCAGAATAATTTGCTATTGCAAGACGTGAAGTCTCTGCTGACGAACGGACCGCTCACCGTTTGGACGAATCATGCCGTGCCACCCAACGACGGCGGAATCAGCCTGGGACAAGCCGCGCTGGGGGCGTTCGGTCAGTTCGACACGATTCAGCAAGCCGGTAACGATAAAGCTGTCCGCGAGTCAACCCATGCATGAGCTCTCGATTGCGATGAGTATTGAACTCGCCGAGGGCTGCGTATTCCCTGCTCAGAAGTTAAACCGATAACCCAGAATCATCTTGGCGATCAAGTGGTCGGTAGCGCCGGTGAGTCCCACGCCAAGGCCGAAATTGATTTCCCATTGGGGAGCGATATTCAAATCAAGCGCCGGGAAAATCTGGTGCTGCTGTTGTGAGACCGCGTCGAATCCGGTTACTGGGCCGACCGATCCGTAATACTCAAGACCTGCAGCGACTTTCCGAGTGAAATCGTAACTGAACTTTAAATTTGGCGAAAATACCACGCCCTGCTTTACGGTCTCTCCATGGAAAGACCGGTCGAGCGTAGGGTTCAGGGACCAATACCATCGTCCGGCTTTCTGATCCACGATGGGACGGATTTCCCACGTCCATGTGTCCACCGAATATTGCCTTCGTTGATAGCCGATTTCATTGGAGAGGCTTACACCCACGGGCCAGTGCCATTTTTGCGGAACCGCAACGCGCGGCCGGATGTGATCCCCCACCCACTGCCAACCCTGGCCCTCAGTTACGGATGTGAAAATGTAAAATCCGCACTCGAACCAATCATTGAAGCCATGAGTGATTTCGACAGTTTCATGCTCGGCGTGATTGGTGGGATAAACGCCATCCACAATCGCCTTCGAGCCGTCGATCGTGAAGTTGCTGTGGAGTTCGACCATGGTGTGTCCCGGGTCAACTAACTCGGATCCGTACACTTGAATTTCGTAGTTGTCCTGCGCATGAGTGAGAGGCGCAGCCGAGGATTATGGTCAGCAAGACAAGCGCGAGAAATGAAATGCAGTTTTCCAGCGAAGTTATGCAGGCAGTCCACAAGTGTGCCGCATAAGATGCAACGTTCCTACCAGTCCTGGGATGGCGTATGGTCGGAGGCGTCGTTATTCTGCCATTTGCGGTCTGATTCGTCGCCATCGTCTTGTCGGGTTTGATTGCGTTTGCGGTAGCAGACGAAGATCATACCAACGCTCATGAGGGTGGGGGGAGCGATGAGGATCAAAATTCCGCTGCGCAGGGCTTGAATCATTCGCGAGCCTGAGGACGCGGCTTGCGTATAGCATAGCGCGCAGCTCTGCGCAAACACCGGAACTGGCGTCAAGAGGATAATCAGTCCCGCCAGCGCGATGCCGGAAACCCAGATTGATTTGGAGAGCTTCATATTTCCCTTTTAATCCGGAGCCTTGCTGCACCAAACACGCTCCGCTACTTAGCCCATGGTACGCCGTTCACCAACCGGAAGCTGTCGGTCCAACCGTACTGCATGCCGAGGATCACGGCAACTGTGAAAATCAAGACAAACCACTTTAGCCCGGAATTTTCCCACAAGTGCATGAAGAAAAGAAGGGCCAGCGCAGCTTCCACGATTGCCACGATCATCATGCGCACAAACATCTGGGAGGCGCTGATATCCTGGTAGGCGATCACGAACTGGATCCCCGCCAGCGCCACTATGCAAACGTAGACGATCAGGTCCTTCCCCATTCCACTGCTTCCCTGCTTTGCGGCGGTATCCATAGTGATTCGCTCCTGCTTCGTTTCTCAGTGAGCTAAATTCAAAAGATAGATCAGCGGCACCACGAACATCCAAACCAAATCGACGAAGTGCCAATAGAGTCCGGTAATCTTCGAGATCATCGGCTCCATAGCGTCCTCCCTGATAGCGCAGTCCGACGGCTATAAGAGCAATGACGCCGCCGGTTACGTGCAGCAAATGCAAGCCGGTAATGCTGAAAAACGTCGAACTAAACAGCGGCGTGCCCCAGGGATTATGGAAAAGAGTCGCCCCTTCTCCGATCATCCCCATCCATTCCCGAATGTGCAGCACAGCGAACACGATTCCCAGCAGTGCGGTAATCATGGTCCACTGGAACGCCTTTGCCTTCTCGCCCGTCTGCGCCGACCGCACGCCAATGAGCATGGTCAAGCTGCTGGTCAGGAGAATGAGCGTCATCAGCGCCACGTTTGTGATGCTGTGAAACGGTCTCGGCCAATCGGGAGTGCCGTTGCGTATAAATCCGTAGGCAACGAGGCATCCGGCAAAAGTGGCGCTATCTGCGATGATGAACAGCCACATCGCCATTTTCTTGGCGGGCACGTGAAATGTCGGCGCTGTCATTACTTCCGTCGCTTGCGATCGCGACACCTGCCCGTGAATTGAAAGATCGGCTTGGCTCACGTCGTCTCCTGGCTTTGACTGGGTTCGAGCATCTTCGCTCAGAGCTTCATGTTCAGAGCTTTATCCAAAGCAGTAAAAGCAGATACAGCCACAGCGCGCCCATGAAATGCCAGTAGCGCGAGGTGGCATCCAGAGTACTTCGCCGCAGTACGCCTCTGTTTAGTTTGCGAATCACGCGCGTTAAACCTCCAAGGCCTCCGAACACATGGAAAGCATGGGCTACAGTCAACACATAGAAAAACGAGTAGCTCACATTGCTGGCGAGTCCGAACCCCTGGGACCTGAGTTGCAGCCAGGCCATCGTCTGCCCGGCAACAAACAGTAGTCCTAAGAACAAGGTCACATAAAGCCAGCGCGCCGGACTGGCACTGTCGTCTTTATCCCGCGCGCCTGCCATGAAAGTCGCGATCCGGCGGCGAGATATTTCCAGAGTAAGGCTGCTGGCGATGATCACCAGAGTGTTCAGATAAAGCACCGGGGGCAGGGAGAAGTGTCGCCAATCCGTAGCGCCGCCTTGGCGAACGATCAACGCGCTAGTGAAGGCGGCAAACGTCATGGTGATGGACGCGAGGATCACCCAGATGCCTGTGCTCGCGGGCGGCGGGGAGGGCTGCTTTGACCCGGCGCAGTTCTCCGCTGGCCGGAACCAGATTACGCCAGCCCCCATTGCCGTAGCCTTGGCGGGGTAGGCTTTCCCCGATTTTCGGCGGTTCGTGGACCGTGGTCGCCATACTTCTAAGACTCTCCTTCTAACTATTTCTCTGACTATGTCTCTTCAATGCGCGTTCTTAAGTTGCTCCGGCGACGTCTGCATGATGTAGTCGGCGCTGGCGCCTTCGACGCTGTACTGATAGGGATCGTGATAAACCACCGGCATCTTGTCGCCAAAGTTGTTGTGCGGCGGCGGCGTGGCCGTACTCCATTCCAGCGAAGTGCCTTCCCACGGATTGTCGTTCGGAGCCTTTGCGCCCCAGAACCGGCTGTGGATCAGGTTGTAAACGAATATCAACTGGACAAAGCCCGTGAACAGTGCCGCCACCGTGATGAACTTGTGCAACGGGATCAGCGGGATAAGGTAATCGTCAGTAAAGGCCTGGTAGCGGCGCACGTTGCCGGCGATTCCCAGATAATGGAACGGCATGAAAATGCAGTACGCGCCGATGAAGCTCAGCCAGAAGTGAACCTTGCCCAGCGTGTCGTTCATCATGCGGCCGGTCATCTTCGGGAACCAGAAGTAAGTTCCGGCGAAGATGCCGAACATGGCGGCAACGCCCATCACCAGATGGAAGTGGCCGACCACGAAATAGGTAGCGTGCACCATGATGTCGATCGAAGGCTGGGCGAGAAAAAAGCCGCTCACGCCGCCGCTGATGAACATCGAAATAAAGCCCAGCGCGAATAACGAAGCCGCGTTGATTCGCAATTTGGAGCCATAGAGGCTGCCCAGCCAGATCAGCACGACAATCGTGGACGGAATAGTAATGATCAGCGTGGGGAACGAGAAGGCCAGTGAGGAGATTGGATTCATCCCGCTGACGAACATGTGGTGCCCGTAAACCATGTAGCTGAGGACAGCCAGGGAACCCATGGAATAAATGAGCGTTCGGTGGCTGAGCATCGGCCGGCGCATGTTGGTGATGAGAACGTGGGAAACAATGCCCATGCCGGGGATGATTGCGATATATACCTCGGGATGACCAAAGAACCAGAACAGGTGCTGCCAGAGAAGAGTCGATCCGCCGGAATGCGGCAACATCTGGTCGTTAATCACCGAGTTTGACGGCACAAAAAAGCTTGTGCCGGCAACGTGATCGAGAATCAGCAGGATGCAGGCGGGCATGAGCACGGCAAACGCCGTCAAGCCCATGATCGATGTAATAAACCAGCCCCAGGCACTGAGCGGAAGGCGCAGCAGCGACATGCCTTTGCAACGCATGTCGAGTGTGGTCGTGATGAAGTTCAGCGAACCCAATAACTGGCCGATGCAGAAAATCCCAATTGAACTTGCCCAAAGCACCACGCCCAGACCCTGGCCGGGTCCGCCCACGTCGCCGATAGCGCTCAACGGGGCGTATTGGGTCCAGCCGCCGAGGGTTGGCCCGGTGCCGACGAAAAACGACGAAACCAGAACCAGGAAGGCCACGAACGTGACCCAGAATGACATCATGTTGAAGTGCGGAAAGGGCATGTCTTCCGCGCCGACTTGAATGGGTAGAAAGAAATTACCGAATGCAGCGAACGGAGCGGTGGTGAGCACAAAGAAGACCATGATGGTTCCGTGCATGGTCATCAGTTGCAGGTAATACTCCGGCGTCATAACGTCGCCCGGCGCGCCGTTCTTTGACAGCAGGTGCAGCCCGGGTATCGCATAGCTGCCGAATCCGAGATGGATGCGCATGAGCCAGGAAAGAAACATTCCGATCAAGGCGGCGAGCAAGGCCAGCGCGTAATACTGTTTGCCGATAACCTTGTGGTCGATACTGAAGACATGCTTCCGGATGAAGCTTGTAGGCTCTCCGTGTTGCACTGCATGTGCCGGACATATCGTGCATTGCGCTCACCTCAAACGAGATGGATTTCCAGATGCTGCACCGATGGCAGTCTACTGCAGCGCCGCCTGCTGTTTAAGCCAGTTATCGTAATCTTCCTGCGACATCACTTCGAGATACGCTTTCATGTTGTAATGCCCGAGGCCACAAAGTTGGGTACAGACAATTTCGTACTTGCCGATTTTCGTGGCTGTGAAATGAACCGTGACGTCCAATCCCGGAACAAAATCCTGCTGGATGCGCAATTCAGGAACGTAAAAGGAATGTCCCACGTCCTTCGAATGCATCAGCAGGTGGATTTCGCGGTTCACCGGAATCGCCATCTCAGCGGTTACGATGTCGTCTTTGGAATCGGCATCGTTTGTGGTATCGAGGCCAAAGAAGTTCGCGTTGGCCTCGCTGATCAAGTTGGCGTGCAGCGGGCCGAAGGTGCCATCGGGCCCGGGGTAGCGGAAATAAAATGCGAACTGTCCCGCCTGTACCTGGACTGGCATTGCATTGGCTGCGGGCGGAGTGAGATACACGTTCGCCCATGCCTTCACTCCAAACACGCCCAAGGCTAGGCACTCGGTGCCCACCAGAAGGAAGGCAGCGATTACCAATCCCGCCGCTCCGCCCGGAAAACTCTTGATCTTGTCGCCAGGTTTGGGGCTGGAGAACTTCCAGATGAAGAAGGCCAGCAGGAACTGAGAGGCCAGAAACGAAATACCGGCCTCCAGCATGGTATCGGCGAACTGTTCATCGATCAGATGACCATGAGTCGAGATGTCCTGGTGGCATCGGCCACATGTGCATCACGATGGGAATCGCTGAAGCAATTGCGATCAGAACGATCGTCACCGCGAATATCTTCGCCATAGATTCCTGCCTTTCGGCCAGCAGATCGGAACGATTACTGAAACCGCCGACGACAGTCGGCGGTAAGGTTGATTCAAGTGCTTGCGGTGTGGCTGCAATTCCACGTTGTTACTTTCCCTTAAAGGTGAAGTTCGCAGTTGCCGCTGCGCCCGCCGTCACCGTCACTTTCTGACTCTGCGTGTTTTGCGGTAGGGAGGGGTCGGGCTCGTGCCATGCCGTTACGGTGTAGCTTCCGGGTGGCACGTTGTTGATGGTGAAGTTGCCGCTGCTATCGGTGGTTGCATAAGGTCCTTTCACCACCGCATGCCACCCGTGCATCCAGGGATGGATGTTGCACTGGACGGGAATAAATTCCGGGTTCTTCCAGGCCTTTTCAACCGGCGGCGCGCCGGGCGGCTGAGACTGATTCCACCCAACGTTGACCATGGGATTAGGAAGAGGGTGAATATTGTGAGCGGTCTGATCACTGGTGACCACTTTAAAGCTCTGGTTGACGTCCACTGCCAGAACGTGTGGTGAGTACATACAATTTTTCTGATCGAACACGGGTACTGTCGTCACCACGGTGGCCGGACCGCTCCAGCCTTCGATGTACAAAACCACATTTTCTAAGGCACCGCCCGCGCCGACCACGACGTTCTCATAGTGTGCCGGAGTAGGATTGGCCTTCACGCAGTAGGGGTCCTTGCTCATGTCGATGCCCTTCATATGCGGAGCCGCGCCCGCGAGCTTGACCGTTCCAGTGATCTTGCCTTCACCAGCCGCATTGACTCCCTGGCTCAAAATCAACGCCGCACAGCATACTAAAACTACCGCCGATAGTACAGCCGCGAGATTGTATTGATTTCTCATAGAAAGTCCTCTCCTTGTAACAGCAGCGAGTGAAACTGGTTGCTATGTCTTGCGTTTATTGCTGTCCCGCCGGAGCATTTGGATCGACCGGCTTCAGGGCCAGCTGTTTTGCGATTTCTTTTTCCTTGCTCTTCTCCGCCATAAATGTTCGCAGATAGAAAACCAGATCCCACGCCTCGTCGGGTTTGATATTGTCGGCAAACGACGGCATGGGTGTGCCGTCCAGCCCGGTCATGAAGATCCTGTAAATATCCTGATCGGTATCGCCACACTTAGGCCGGGATCCCTCAGTAAAGTTGAAAGGCGCGATAGGACGGCCCAGATCATCGGTGAGCGTAGCGGCGGATGGCCCGTTGGCCATGCCTTGAACTCCGTGACACTTCCAGCACTGCATCCGGGCAAATACCTCGCGACCCGCCTTGATGCGCTCGCCAGTGACTTCGGGTTCGGGAGGAATTGTGATTGGCGCACCTGGCTTTTCAGTCGCCCAGCGGGGAGAGTAGTGCTTAACCCAAGCGACGAGGTCGGCGCGTTCTTGCTTAGTAAAGGTGTTCCACTGCGGCATATTGGACCGGTCGAAGCCGCGAGTGATGGCGTCAAACAGATCCTGGTCTGTGGGCAAGGTTCCGGTGGGAGTGGAGCGGCACTTAAAGACGCCCAATTGGAAATCGCGTGGCTTCTGGTACATAGGGGTGTCAAACCAGGTAGCGTTTTCGCCGTTCCCGTCTCCAAGGTCGCCGTGGCACCCAACGCAATACCGCCGATAGTCGTGTGCGGCGTCCTTGGCATGGCCGGTAACGTTGCCGACATGGCTTTCCATGCCAATGCGCTTTTCAATGTCGAATGTCGAGAGCTGCGCCCAGCAAGATATTGGGAGCGCCAAAACCGCAGCTGCGCCTAGTAATAGCGACCACTTCTGCAATCTTGTCCGCATGTCTATCCCTCTCTAGAAATCGAAGTCAAAGCCGAGCAGCAATTCGCTGGTGTTGATGTTGGTACCGGGAATCGGGCCCGTACCATCCTGGTGCAGCCAGTTGTACTCGTTGTGCCACGCGAAACCGGCGCGGCTCGTCATAAATGGGTTATAGCGGTAGCCGATGGTATAGGTGGAGATATTGCCGAGGTTAGAGGGCGATGGGCCGACGAGTCCCGTAGGCCCCGTTCCGATGTATCCTGCTCCGTCGGCTTGCTGAGACATCCTGATCGTCTCGTACCGTCCGATGAAGATCAGCTGTGGGCTGTAGACGTAGTGAGGTTCAAGCAGAACGCCGTTCCAGCTGGGCGATTGCGCACCAACGGGTAGAGTTGTCCCTGGGGTGTTGTTCAGCGATGCGGCAGAATCGATCAAATCGCCATACCCCTGCCCGAACCAGGCGCTATCCTGTCCATGCTGCGTGATAACCGTGAGATCGACATGCTCACCCAAATAGAACAGCCCGACGAAACCCTCGCGGCTGAATGACTTGTTGCCGATGGCGGAGGGGCCAGTGCCGTTGGCGCCGGGAAACAGCGTTGTTCCGCCGTTCTGCGTAAGCCAGTAGGTCGGCGCGGTGCCGACCATGGCATAGAACCCGACGCGTTCCACTCCCAGCTTCCCAGCGTCAAAAGCCTGACTCGCCGTAAAGAATCCGGTATAGGAATTGCCGTAGGGCAAGCCCACGCTGCCATCATTGGAACTGAGCAGGGCCGCAGAGTAACGCGTGCGGTCGTTGTAAGAATGTCCCATCACCTCAGCACCGAGCTGGTTGTCTCCCATCTGACCGAAGATGTTGCCATCGCCAACAGGGATGAAATGATAGAGCTGGTAGATGCCCCCGTTACCGGTCAGTGTGAGGATGCGCTTCTCCGAGAGTAGATTGTCGAGTTCAAACTTGCCCAGCTTGACGTTTAGCCAGGAACTGCCGAACAGGTTGTCGAGGCGCGCCATCACGGTTTCAAAGTGGAAGGAGGCGGTGTTGTCCGAAGACGGCAGCACGTAGAACGAGAAATTCTTTTCGAGAGTGCCGCCGGTATGGAAATCGAGGCCGCTGAGGTCAAAGCCGGACGACGTCACTCGCTGGATTTGGGATCCGGTGATCATAGAGCCGCCCGCTCCGTTCGACCCGTACGTGTCGATCGGCACTTTGCCAGTACTCACCCGGTGCCAAATCGGCGTGATGCGGAAGGTGACCGGCCAATAACCGGGGTTCTGCCAGATCGGAGAATCACGATCGTTCATGAGCTGATAGCCGTTGTCTTTGAACTTTTGTCCAAAGTAATTCAGCATCGGCCAGGATTCGTGGCAAGCCGAACAGCGCAGCCCATATTTTCTGGCGAAAGCAGGCAGAGCGTTCGCAGGCTGGCTGCACGTCAGGACTACAAATGCGAGCACCAGAGCGACAGCCGCGCAAGAACTCGCAAGCTGCAAGATGTTGCGGAGACGAAAACGACTGAAAACGTGCATGGCCGTACTCCTCTGCAAGATCAAATCAAGATCTGGTTTGTGAACAGGGATTTCATTAGGGACCGGGTGCTGGCGTGGAAAATAAAAAGCTTCGAACGTGGAGTCTTTCTCCATGGTTATCGTGCGATGTAGAACCTTTCAATGGTCCTACCACCAAACCAGTCGTGAATCCTAATGCCGCCGATGGACAAAGGTCAAGAGTTTTTCGACAAAAAATTCACTGATGACCGATTCGCTAAAACAAAAATTCTGTACGGTATCGAACAAGTGAGCGCCCATTCAATACAGTAGAATCCCTAGTTTTTGACAAGCTTTTTACAATGTCACACGAGGAAATTTCGGCTTTGGGCTTGGGCCATCGGAGCGAAAGCGCCACCATCAAAGTTGACAGGCTTGCGCTTGGAGTACGAGACTCACGATAGTCTGGTGCAGGAACTTTAGGATGGATTTGCGCATGACAGTTCGACGTCGCGGTCGAGGAGGCTGTGCAAAAACGGGCAGTCGGGTGGGTTCGCCGCCCTATTTGTTTCTCGCCTTGCTGCTTTTTGCGGCCTCGCTGCCGCTCGCAGCACGCAAAAAGGAAAAGTTGGCCTACGGCGAAGGCCTCATCGTCAATATTCCCTTGCCGGAGAGTGAAGTACAGCAGGTTGTGGAGGATGTCGTCCAGAACGGCATCATCCGTGGCACCAAGGAGTACAACAAAGACGAGTTTGTCGGCGGCGCGAACGCGGCCTCTTCTTCACGCGTATTTCAGGCATGGAACCAAGGTGGAAAGGTTTTCTACAAAATTCGCGAGCATGCGATCGATCCCCGGAACTTCAAGGACAGCGGGGACGTTGGGACGCTGGCCGTGCGCTATGTGGTGCAGGCTCAAGGAGAGAAAAACACCGTCCTGCGCATCGACGCTCTTTTCGAGGAAGACTTCCGCCACACAGTCCATCAATCGAACGGATCGGTAGAGAGCAGCGAGTATAAGGATATTCAGGAGCACCTCGAAGCTATTGAGGTCATGAAGCAGCAGAACTCAGAATCCGAAAGAGAGCGGCAGGACCAACTGGCGAAGAAGCGCAAACCTCCCGTACAGACTTATGCACCGGCCGAAACCGCCCAGGAATCTGCGCCTCAGGCTTCGCCCCGCGCTATCGAACCCCGCGCTACGGAACCCCAGGAAGATCACGGTTCGCAAAACGCCGACGCACAGCCAGCGGGCCTCACACCGTTCGGCCAAAGCCCGCTCAATCCGACTCCGCCCGGCCAGACGCTGGAAGAACACGTCAAGGATCTCCGCAAGCAGATCGAGCGGTTGGTGAAAGCGCCCGGCGCGCCGCTTAAGTCTGCGCCTTTCCATACGGCGATCACGCTGCAAACGTTAACTGCCGGTACCGAGGTTCTGATTCTGATTTCAACTCCGTACTGGTATGGCATCGAGACCCACGAGGGGCAACACGGATGGATGATGCGCGACCAACTGGAGGAACCATGAAACATGCCTCCTCCCGAGTCAGCGCAGCAAGATTCCTTCGAGTTTTTCCGCACGCAGTGTTAGTTGCAGTTGTGATTTGTTGCGGCGCGGAGCGGAGCCATGCCCAGGGCGGCGAATTCGAGCGCACTTTCCCTCAGCCCAAGGCCACCGTGGAAAAGGTCCTCAAGGAGATGCAGGCTGCCACCGCTGGCCGTCTTCCGGTGTTGGATGGTTTCGCGACTTCGGCTGATCATCCCCTGGACCGCTATCAGCGCGGCTACTATCAATCGAAGTTCCAGGTGAGCACGGCGCCTTCCGGTGGATCGATTGTGCGAGTGAGTGTGCAAGTTACCGCTTGGTACGCTGACCCGGCTGCGGCAAAGTCTGGATATCAACTGTTGACCTCGAATGGCCGTCTCGAAGCCGACCTGCTGGATCAACTGGCAGATCAACTCGCCGGGAAGGCATCGCAAGCAAATGCGAACCCACCAGCGATTGGAGTGCACAAGCCTTTTCCCTCGGAGAAATCTGCGCTGGCTCCATCGGCAGCGCAGTCATCTTCGGGGCAATCTTCCTCAGAGGACCCTTCGTCCCCGCATGACGCCAAGACGGCAGAGGCAGCGGCGCCTACCATTTCAGCGCCTGTTCCACGACTTCCGGAAACCGGGAGCGGCTTGTCGTCGTCCCTCGCTCAGAGTTTGGCCGAGCAGGAAAAGACCAATCCGGGAAAGAAAAAACCTTCCGACGAATATTCAAGCGCTCTACGAGCTGAGGCCGAGAGCCTTGAAGAAATTCTGAAGAACCAGGCTCATCCCAAGAATCTGGTTGCGGTAAAGAAATCAGGGACTCCCGTAGTCGCGACCGCGAGTTTAAGTGCGAAGACATTGTTCCTGGCCAGCGCGCACGATGAGTTCGAGATGCTCGATTTCAATCGCGATTGGGTTCACGTGCGCGTTTCCGGCCTGTACCGCGGATGGATCTGGCGCAACAGCCTGGAGATGCCTGACAGCGTCCCCAACACCGATGCGCCGGCAAGCGCAACGCCAAGTCCAGTCGCGGGCGACTTGTTCCATGTGACTCGCGAAGAAACCGCGCTCTTCCCGGGAGACTGGACGCCGCTCCGTGGGAAAAGCGTGAAGATCGTCTCGGTCGAAAAAATAAACGAAAACAAGGATGCGGGCCCTCAACTGAGACTGGAGTTCGCTAAGTCAGTGCTCGACAAAGATTATGCAGACCTGGCACAAAAGGGCCAGCAACTAGCCGGGATAGTCCTGATCTTCGATTCGGTTGACGGAGGCATGATTGCGGCCACGTTTTCCAGCCTTCAGCAATGGAAGGCGGGAAAAATCTCGGACGCCGCTCTGTGGCATCAGTGTTTTTTTGATCCGCCGGAAACCTTCAATGGGTCAGGGGTTTCGGCGAGCCAGTAAAAGGGTTATCGAAATTTGGGTATGGACGCCGCAGGCCTCGGCGCCAGTCCAGTTCCGAGTTTCGACTTGACTTTCGAAAGCAGTAAGCGTACCTATGCAATTCTGGATGTCTGGGCGGCTTGGTGGGGGCTGCCCCTCTTTGCTAGACTCGGTACGCTTTGTCCGGCCTTGGGGGATGGGTTCGAAAACCACCACGACTTTTCCATGAGCACGATGACCCAACCGTTGCTTTTATTCCGCAGGCAAGCCACGTCTCTGCTGCGCGACTATGCCGAACTGATGAAGGCGCGCGTCACCACTCTGATCGTAATGACGGCGTGGTGCGGCTACTTTTTTGGCGCGCAGAAGGCGGGAATATCTTCGTTTTCCTGGGGCTTGTTCCACGCGCTGCTGGGAATCGGACTCGTTTCCGGCGGCACCGCTGCCTTGAATGAAGTGATGGAGCACAAAGTGGACGCGCACATGCGCCGCACGGCGCAGCGTCCGCTGCCAGCGGGCCGTATGAGCCTCGCTCACGCGACCATCGCCGGTCTGCTCGCCACTCTGGGAGGGTCAATTTATCTTGCGGTTTTCACCAACCCGTTGACCGGGCTGCTGACCTTCCTTACATCGGTGATATATCTGGCAGCTTACACACCTTTGAAACGGATCTCGCCCATCTGCACATTCGTTGGCGCTTTTCCTGGAGCTATGCCGGGAGTGCTGGGTTGGACGGCGGCCCGCGGCCAGCTGGAGTGGGGCACGTTGATCCTATTTGCCATTTTGTTCGTCTGGCAGTTCCCGCATTTCTTCTCTATCGCATGGCTCTACCGCGAAGATTACGCAAGCGGCGGCATTCGCATGTTGCCGGTGGTGGAAGAAGACGGACGGTCGACGGCCCATCGCATCGTGGGTTATTCGCTCGCGTTGATTCCGCTCAGTCTTATGCCAAGCTTTTTCGGGATGGCGGGAAAGATCTATCTGGTAGGAGCGGCAATGCTGGGCATCGCACTTTTCTACTTCGGAGCGCGGCTGGCGTTTCTCAAGCTACCCGTTCACAGCCCGAGATCGAAGAAGTTGGCTCGTCATGTGTTGCAGGCCACCGTGATCTACCTTCCGCTGCTGTTCGCGCTTATGATGGGCAACGCCTCGCGGCCCTGAGCCTAATCAAGAACACTCTGCGGAGCATCTATCCGGCTTGCGCCGCCGACGCCGCTTCGGACCGCTCTACGCCTGACCCCAAGGCAGCGAATCCGCGATAGATTCCATACAACATAAGACCGTGAAAGACCGCGCCCGAATAGTCGCTAGCCGCAATCATGAGCGCCGCATCAACCGCGTACACGGCCATTCCCGCGGCAAATGCCCACTTTCGCCCGTGTGAGGCCAGGTAGCCGAGGAAGAGAAACCCGCCTGCCACCCAGAAGCTGACAACCATCCGCAAAACCCTGATCCCTGAGAAGTGGTCTAGCCCTCCCACTATTTCGGTAACCCCCAGTCCAGTGAAGCGGTGAACCTGACTGCCCATGATTTCGAAAACCGCATTCAAGCTGACCAGGCCAACGATCCAGAAAAAGCAATGCGCTCCCTGGCGCACGCTAACCGATACTTCCGGTTTGGGTTTATGAATCTCCTGAGCGTCGGCGCTAGCTGGTGCCTTAGCTAAAGCTCGGGCAGTCCCAGTGCTCGGCATAAGCCTCCTTCGCCTTTCAATCCAACGAGCGCGCGGGCCGGGAGGAGGATTCGCGTGATTGGAATTACAAGTAGGATCCTCTAGTCTTTGAGGGCCGTCGAGAGTACCGAGGTGACATGTCGTGTGGGGACGGGATTGTGCGGGCTCAAACTAAAATGGGTATCTTGCCTCCCGGCGAAGATACCCAGTGACTTTCTCTGTGAACTCCGAACCTGCCTTCGATGAAACTGCGCGTCTCTCCTTTTACTTGTTCACGTCTACCCTGGCTGACTGCGACAGATCGGCAGCTTTCGCGGGTATTCTGGTCAAGTATGGAAAGAATGGCGTAACTTCCAGTGGCATCTTGTCAGCTGGGCTCGACCGCGTCACAGGTTTGGAACTCATCATTTCAATCTGATTGCTCCATGGATTCATGTTGACTCGAGCGCCGAGCGACAAAGCTGCGATCTGATCGACTTTATTTTCGAGCTTTGGGGCTGCAGTCGCTACCGGCGCCAGCCGCGTCGTGGTCTTGTTGCCCAGCGGGTTGCCAAAATGCGGGCGAATCAAGTTGGGAAGCGCCTGCGCGCGGTCTTGCAACTGCCGCAAGAACAATCCCGCGGAGGCTAATTTGTCCTTATAGGGCGAGCTATTCAACAGTTCGATTGCCTTCTTGTCTGCTGCCTGTTCATCGAGCGCGCTGCGCGTAAAATCCATGCGCTGGAATGTAGACGGGTCCGAGAAAAAGAACCGGTCGTTGAAGGCGAACTTGGTATCAATCTTATGACCCAGCGCAATGTGCGCCAGTTCATGAGACAGCACCATCGCCAGCGCAGCTTCATCCGGCAGCACGTCCACTAAACCCCGGCTGATCACGATGGTGTGGCCAATGGAAAACGATTCCAGCGGTGTGGTCAGAAGCACCCGGCAGCGCACCTCGGGAATGATATCCAAATTGTTCGTAATGCTTATGTTGTTGACAACAGTTTGCAGCACCTTGTCTACAGGCCCCGGAGGAGCTATCAGACCTATCTTTTGTAAGTGATCGATAGCGTTATCTTCGGCCTGCCTCTCCCACTCGCGCTCCGCTTCCAGGGGCGTAGCCTGTGCCCGGACTGCCACATCGTGGTCTTCCGGCCCATCGAGCTGAATATCCGTAAACTCGGACGTGTGCTTAATGTGCACCTCGTCGTAATTCCAAAACCTCGTCTGCGCTTTGAAGCGAGGCTGGATAAATGGCGGGAGTTCATGCCGGCGCGCGGTTTCCTCGCTGTAAACGTAGGAGGGTAGCCAGATTCCGGTCTGAGTATTCATGCGCCAACTATCAAAATGGAAATAGGAATCGTAGTTCGACTTGTTCGAATAGGTACCGTTGAATCGAACAATGTTGAAATCGTGGTCTTCAATCCAGATGCGGCCGGCGAACGATCCCTGGTGGGCTGTCTCCTTGGGTTGCACATCAACCACGAAGCAGCGCACTTCTCCCAGGAACTCCTTTCTCACAAATGTAAAGTAGTAGTTATCCTTCTTGAAGTCGCGGTCAAGGATCGCCATGTTCGCGAAGCCCGTGGGCACGTAATGGCGCGTGACCGTATTCTTCTCCAGCATCTCGAACGGCGAAATCAAACGGTGCAGGCCGCCTGGCTTGTCCTTTTGAAACAGTTCCTCGTTCGTGGAAACTTGGAAATCCACCCGGCCCAGAAAGTATGTATCTGCAATGGGTCTGACGTTATGCTCCTTGTCCTCTTGCATGTTCTGAATGTAAGTCTCAGCCATGGGGTGGTACTGCTTCGCGTTCTCGATGAAAGCGTGTTCTCGCGCGATCGCCTTGTCGATTAACAGGCCGAAAGAGACTGGAGCAACAACGGTCAGTTCCACATGTTTAGTCGTACCGTAGTTGGCATAAATGCTCACCACCGCATCGGCGCCGATAGCCGTCTGGCTGGGCGCGGCGCTCGCGGTGAAAGTGGCACTGGTCTGGCCCGTCTTGACAATCGCCACGGATGGAACGGTAGCTACCGTCACGGGATCGGCCGCAAGCGAGACTTCGACATCTTCTAGAGCGGGCGCGGACAGGGTGACTCGTCCTTCGACCGAACTCCCGCTTGCGACATGGGAAGCCGTAAGGGTTACAGATTCGAGGCTGCCGGCCGCCTGACCATGAGCCGACAAAACAAGACCGGCAAGAATTGTTAACGATGCAACTGCCATGCCCCGGAGAAACTTGAACCGCATTTTCATGGAAGATGTCCTCTTAATAAGCTTGTTAGACAATGCTGTGGACTATTAGCGGATCCACTCCTTGTTCGTTAATCTTGCTGGATTTAAGCCAGTGACCGTTATATGACCCTTGAGCGTCTTTTGTCTGCCAGGATTCTGACGACGGCGTTGCGCCTGCAAGCCATCCGCGTTGCGCGGAGCTATCGGCGGCAGTGGAGTATGTTGTACCAGCGGAGCCGCCGGAACCGGCGGCGGGACAAGGGCCAGGCTCGAAAGCGTAACCGTATTTGCGAACACTACTGTCAAGAACACGGCTGCAGCCACCGCTGCAATATATGGCCTCCGTACGGCCAGATGGATAACCCCTGAGACACTGCCGAGACCTGGAGCAGCAAACGTAACCATACTAGTTAGTTCCCTTTCTCCCGAATAGGTTCCAGTTATAGGAAGTATTTAGAAATACCTTGAGGCCGCTGGCGCTGATGCCGGAGTTGAAACGGCTTTCGTGCATCAATCCGGCGCCGAACTCCGTATACACCTGCCCTGACAGAACGCCGGTCTTTAGCCCGCCTCCGGCGATGTATCTATTTTCCCAGTCATATCCCTGGCTATCGTGTCCCAAGGTAATCTCGCCGTAAGAAATGATGGCGCCCCGTTTGAAGCGGTGGAGCACGCGGCCCTGGGTTGCATACGCCTGTTCAATCAAGTCGCCGTGTTCCACGGGAGAGGTGTGCCCGATTACGGCCCAACTTGAACCGGGGTACCGGCTCGACGGGTTGGCAATCGATTGCCAGCCGAACCAGTCCGAAATGAAGTCCGTTCTACCGCTTGCGGTGGCGGAACTAAACCGATCCTGATACGCGAAGCCTGTACCCGCGCTGATAACTCCGACGCGAAAGAGCTTGCTGGCCTTGACTCCAATGCTGGGCTGAAGCTGGTTGTCATAGGTGAAACCACCGCTGTCAATCGTCCCGTTAAACTCGACGAAAGGGCCCACCGTTAAAGAGTTGCGCAACGCGCTGTAGATCACAGCCGTTTGCTGAAAGTCCCACTGCGAAATGAAGTTGTTCTTTTCCACTGGGCTGTAAGTACCGTTGGCCATCCACATCTGCCCGGGGAACCCAACCGCATCGAAAATACTGCCTTGTTCCGCGTGCGGCGGAATTGCCTGGCCCTGAACTTGGGGAATAGCGCAAAGCAACACCAGTAGCGTCACCATGGTCGTGGCTTGCGCGAGCCCGAGGTCGAGATGTCGTTTCATTGATTCCTTTTCGTCGTTTCTAGTAGCGCTTCACGGCGAACCACGTATGAATCCGCCGCTGCCGGATCATTACGGCCCAAAAGGCCGCCAAAAACACGCTGCAGTCGATAAACCGGATTAGGGGAAACGCTGCGCAGCTTGTCAGCACATCGATTCGCCGATCGCAAACTGCGCAAATGACCGCCAGTAACACCTGGAAGGCAAACTCACCTACCACGATTCGGCCCACCCAGACCGGAGTCAGAATGAGCCACAGCGGTGTAAGCAACATTATGGCTGCGAATAAAACTCCCTCGCCCATCAGCAACTTGTACTCGAGATCGATTCGGTCCAGGCCGCGCAGCATGCCATACTTCTTCCCTACCTGCCATGCCCCTACATCCCAGCGGTACATCTGCTTCACATAGCCATGAAGATTGTTGGGATCCTGCGTGAACACGAGCGCCTCGGGCCGGTAAGTTATTTTTCCTAACTTCTTGCGGTGCACCTGAATGGTGCAATCCATGTCTTCAACGATGGTGTCGCTGTTCCATTCCAATTGCGCGAACACACTCGAGCGAAAGCTTGCGGCACAGCCGGGAACAACCGTGACCACCCCCATACTGCTTTGACCGCCCTTGTAAATCGCGTGGGAAATCCAGTAGGCCAAGGAACGATAAGCGGTGAGCCAGTTGTGCGGGACGCTTAATGCCCGTCCGCATACCGCTGCCACCTCAGGGTTACCGAATTCTGCAACGCAAACCTGGAAGTAATCCTTGTTCACTTCCGTGTCGGCGTCCATCAGGCAGACGATGTCGTAGTTCTCGGTCAGTCTCCAATGTTCGGTAGCCCGTAGGATGCTCCTCGCCTTGCCAATATTCTTCTCGTTACGCAGTACATTCACGCCGTAGGAGCAGGCGATTTCGCCGGTGCCGTCGCTGGAGCCGTCATCCATGACATAGACGTCGGCTTGGTCGGCGCCCGCTGCAAGAATACTTCGCACTGTCTTGCCGATGCCCAGTTTTTCGTCCTTCGCAGGTACGATGACGCAAAACTTCACTTGATCACCCCTGAACATGTGGGAGGAGGACACCCGCTATAGTGCAAGCCCTCTACCATCGCCGACCGCGGCCTTTCACCGCTGGCGGCACGGCCTGACCGTGGCATGAAGCAGCGCACAACTGCCGCCAGTGCCATCACTTAGGCCGAAGAGCAACCCTTTACAGAAGCGCATGTGCGTGAAGTTATTGTCGTCGTGGTGTTACTTGCGAGGGATTACGGCTGTAACCCAGAATTCGCAGCATGATTGTCACTCAAGAGAAAACATTTGCCACACTTCGGCGATTGCCACTTGATCGCCAATCTGCCTGCAAGCACAGGTGCGCCTCGTGGCATAAGTCGAGAGTCCGGTCGGGGAAGATGTTTTCTCTTTGTGGAAGAAGTATTCATGCAGCCAAACCACGTTCTGGTTACCGTAGTAACGTTAGAAGTAATTATCGCGGTAACCCACCGGGCCGAGATTCGTCTGCTACTTTGTTTGTTGTTCTAACAGCTATCGCCGCGTAAGCATTGCTCTCAGTATGAGTTACCAGTTGCGGTAGCTCCACACTTCCACGGCCGTACACCTGAGGCTGGCGAGTAAGCAGGCTGGCAGATCAATTGCAATATCTCTTGGTGAATACCCAAGTTATGACAAAGCTTTTTCATTTTCGTGCAGCGCTGCTCTGCATTCTGCTGGTGCGGCCGAGTCTGGCCCAGACTCCGACACTTCGGGTGCTGCCGTGGAATGACCATCTCGCGGCCGTTTCGCTCACCTTTGACGATGCTCGGGCTGTGCATTTGGATGTCGCGGTTCCGGAATTGAACAAGCGCCATCTGAACGCAACTTTTTTCCTCATCGTCTCCAAACTCACGCGTCTGGATGACTGGCGAAGAGCGCAAGCCGAAGGGCACGAGATTGGCAACCATTCCGTGACCCACGAACACGCGGCTGTGTTAACTCGCGCAAGCGAAGAACTTGAAGTAGAAGACGCCAAGAAATTCCTCGACAGTAATTTCAACTCGAACATAAGTATTTTCGCTTACCCGTACTCCGAGTTATCACCGGGATTAGTGCACTGGGTAAAAAGGTATGACTTTGCGGCGCGGGGCTGGCGCGGATATAGCGATTCACCTTACATCACTTCGGACGCCGAACCAGACTGGTATAACTTGCCCAGCCAGCCCGCTTACACTAGGTACGATGCCGCGGTCTACAGATCATGGATCGACAAGGCCTTCGCCATGCATGCCTGGACTACGCTTCAGATTCATGGCATCGGCGACCCATCGACCGGGTTTGAACCTATTCCTACGGGCACCTTTCTTACTTTGTTGGACGACCTCAGGGCGCAGCAATCGAACGGTCTTTGGGTGGCTCCTTTCGGAACCGTGGCCGGGTACCTGCGCGCCCAAAAGATTTTGGAAGCGGCCAAGCCGCAACTTCAAAACGGTGAACAACAATACGTCTGGAAAGTACCCGGCGCGTTTCCTACCGGGGTCGTACTCAAGACTGTGATTCAAGCTGGGGCTCATCCTCACGTTTACCAGGGTAAGCGTGAATTGCACGCCAATAAGGCTGGGGTTTACTCGGTCTCCTTTGATTCAGGGGAGCTGACTATCAAGGGTGGGAAATGAAAGATCTTAACGCTGGCGTATGCCGTGAAAACAATTGTCATTATGGGAGAGAAAATCTAATGAAGAAGTTCGCCGCCGTGTTGTTCGTTTTGCTCATCTCGCTTTCATTCATCCAATGCGGTGGTGGAGCGGCCAGTTCCAGTGGAGGCACCACGCCACCTTCGAAATACACCCCTCGGCCCAATGGCTTGTGGTCAACGCTGACCCAGACCATGCCCATTAATCCGATTCACGCGGCGCTGCTCCATACCGGTAAAGTTCTTATCGTATCGGGCTCCGGCAACTGCCCGCCGACACTGGCTGGTTGTCCGCAAGGGCCACAGTATTCGCAGGGCGCGGCGCTGCTCGACCTATCGAATGACAACGTCACCACCATGCCCACCACGTGGGATATGTTCTGCAATGGTATGTCGCTCATGCAAGACGGACGCGTGCTGATCAACGGTGGCACCAAGGGCTACGGATCGCTGGCAGTGGTGGGCGTTCAGGGCGACACTCCCTTCACCGGGCTGCCCAATGCATCGATTTTCGATCCCTCCAGCGAATCCTTCATTGACATCACTCCAACCGCGCACGGACGTTGGTATCCCACCCTCACCGAACTTAACGACGGCACCGTTATGACTACGGGTGGATTGAACGATACTGACGGTACCACTAACAACACGACGGAAATCTGGAACGGACAGCAATGGGGCGCACAGATTCCCGGAAATCCCAACATCGCAAACTTTCCTAGCTTCCAGTTCCCTCTCTATCCCAGGATGCACCTGCTTCCCACCGGACATATTTTCTATTCCGCGCCATCCTCTGCCACGCTCGACTTCAACCCCACAAGCCAGGCCTGGACGCTGGTTGCCTGGACCATCTATCCCGGGCAGAATGATCCCAACGGAGAGCGCACCTACGGCACATCCGTGTTGTTGCCGCTCACCCCGCAGAACAATTACAGCCCCAAGGTGATGATCATGGGTGGCGACAATCCCGCCACCAACAGCACTGAACTCATTGACCTAAGTTCCGCCGGAGCGCAACTCTCTCCCGCATGCCCGATCTACGCGCCCTGCTGGGTGCAGGGTCCGGCGATGTCTCAAAGCCGAGTTGAAATGGAAGCCACGCTGCTTCCAAACGGCAAGGTGCTAGTGGACTCAGGCTCTGCCCAGGACGAGAACGCAGCAACTGCGAGCTTGCAAGCGCAGATTTACGACCCGGTCTCTAATTCATTCTCCTCGGCCAGCAGCAACACTTACCCCAGGCTCTATCACAACGTTCAGTTGCTCCTGCCCGACGCGACGGTTCTTCTCACCGGCGGCAATCCCGCTCAGGGGGTTTTTGAAAACCACATCGAAATCTATCAACCTTCTTACCTCTTCAATGCCGATGGAAGTCCGGCGTCTCGACCCCAGTCTGCGAGCAACACTCCGAGTTCGCTCACCTATGGTCAGACATTCACCTTGTCGACCCCGGATGCTTCGACCATCTCCTCGGTCGTCCTAATGAAGGCCGGCTCCGTGACCCACTCTTTCGATATGGATCAACGTTTCGTTGGTCTGTCCTTCACTCAGGCCTCGGGGAGCCTTAGCGTCAATGCTCCTGGCAACTCGAATATTGCTCCTCCCGGCTACTACATGCTTTTCCTGGTAAACCAGGCCGGCACACCGTCACTCGCCTCTTGGGTGCAGGTCTCCGGTCCTGCCGCTCCGATCGCCAACATCGAGTTGCATCCGGAGCGCGTGCCCACACCGGCTTACATATTCCAACGCAAGCAGGTGACCGAGTCTCCGTTGATGCTGCGCAAGGAAATGCACATCCACTAAGGCGACGAAAACTGCGGCAGATCAAGCCCCGGCGCGAGCTGGGGCTTTTTCTATTTGTCAAATCCAGTGGTCAAATCCAGTTGCCAAATCCATGACCATCTCAGTGGACTTTCGTCGTTAGCTTTCCCTGAACGGGAAAGCACCGGCCCGCGGAACCTCCCTAGATAACTCCCGATGTACTTCCGAGTTTGACCCGCTTCCCGCGCCCAGCGTACAGTTTCACGCAATCCGTCTTCCTTAGTCTGACTTAGTCTGAACAAAGAAACTCCCAGGTGGGATTCTGCTGCCGCAGCGATTCTTCCGTTTGCGGCAGGCGGAGTATCGGTTTTTCTCGCTGCTTGAGCCGACCGCTTGGATTTCGCGTTAAAGGTAGGTGAGAAAGAGCCATGAAAAAGCTACTCCCCCTTGTACTGCTTTTCCTGAGCGGCACAACACTGCTCCAGGCACAGCTTCGTGCACATAAGAGGAACACAGCAGAAGCTTCCTTGTCTTCCATTAGCTTCAGCGCCACAAGCGCCGTCGGAGGAAACCCCCTGATCGGCACGGTCCACTTGACATCGCCTGCGCCATTGGAAGGAGCGGTAGTGACGCTCCTCCTGGACGACCCCACCACTCAGTGTGTCATACCCGTCAGCGTAGTCGTCCCGGCAGGTGCCACCGCCGCAAGCTTCGCAATTCAGACCAGTTCTGTCTCGTCAGCCGTTTCGGTGACCATCTCCGGCACCTACGCCGTTACCAGGCGCGCCTCATTCGTACTGACAGACGCCGCTTCCACGCCCGCCTCAGAGCCGCCGCAATCGCAGGAATTATCGGCGAAACCGCCAACGTTTGAGGATAACTTCAGCGAGGGCACATTAGACGCCAGCAAGTGGGTCGTGTCCCACTACGAAACCAATAATTACGCCGGCGGCGGCAGCGATGTTACATTCTCGGTTGGCAATATCGATTTGAGCGGCGGCAACCTGCGCATGGAGCTGACGCAGCCCACAGCCGGCACCTCGACTGGCGCTGAAATCACCACAAAACTGAGCTTCGGCTACGGCACCTACGAGTTCACCATGCGCGCAGGTTCAACCTCGCCAACCTCCAACGGCGCGGGTACGACCGAGAGCGGGCAGATCAGTTCCACATTCATTATTTATAACCCTCCGCCCACCTACGCTTCGATCACGGAGATCGACGCCCCGGAAATTGAGGGATTGCCCGCCCGTAATAACGACATTGAGTGGACCGTATGGAAGAATAGCTTCTATACCGATCCCACCCCGGAGTACAACGTGGTGCAGAATCCTGAGGACGGGTTCCACCAGTACAAATTCGTGTGGTCGGCCAGCAGCATCGACTTTTATATCGATGGCATCCTCACATCCAAGTGCACGTCGGGCATCCCAACCGCAGCCGCCGTCATAGACATCAACTTCTACGGCACGAATAGTACGAAGTGGGGCGGTCTCGCGACCGTGGGCGTGACGCGCTACATGTACATCAAAAGCGTCAGGTTCTGGGCGGCATAAGCTGCGCCGGCCGCTTGCCCTCTAGTTCACCCTCTGCTGACGCTGAACCAACTACAGCCTTCATGTTTTTCAAGCAGGGCGGAACGACCCGTTCCGCCCTGCTTTTCAGATCCAAATCACATCACTTGGTGACGACGATATAGGTTTCGGTAACGGAATTATTCCGTAAGTTGGGATCGTTGTCGGACGTCACCGCGGTCACGGAGCTGAACTTCGTGTTTGGGGCAGCCGTGGACAGTATCGGTATGTTGACGGTGATCACGACGCCTTCCAGCTTCGTGATACTCACCAGTTGTCCGATATTGCAGGTGAGGACTACGACGGTTGTGTTGGCCCCGATGGTAGTGTTCACGGAGCAACTGGTTCCGCCCGGAGGACCTGAGTTGCAACCGTTCTTGCCGCATGTGACTGTAGCAAAGTCGCCGCTGAGACTGCCATTCAGCACGTTGTTGGGCACCGTGAAGGTTGAAGTGGCTACGACATTGTTGGCGGCGGCCGAACTCAGATCGATTACCCAGGGATAGTAATTTCCAGTACTCCCGGCCTTGATTCTCAACTCGATGGGAATATCGCCGACGGCAACATCTGCTGAAGGCGCATCCGAGACGGTATAGGTAACCGAAGCGGTGCTTTGATTTCCGACATTGTCGGTCGCGGTAACTGTAAAGGTGTAAGTCCCTGGGGTCGAGGTATTGATGGTGCCGCCGCTGTTGGTTGGGCCGCTGCCGAGACACGTGGCAATGCCAGAGCCTGTGCCATCGGAGCACGAAAATGTCACCGTAACTGGCGGGCCATTCACGTAATAAGGTCCAGGGGAACTCAGCGTGGGCCCAATGATCGTCGGAGCCTGCAGGTCAAAGTTATATGGACCGGCACTGACCGGGACACAGTTTCCAGCGAGGTCACATGTGGGGTTGGCAGGGACAGGAGTGGCGTAGATCCCCATACTAACGGCATTGGCTGGCGCGCTTGTAGAAATGGCAACCGTTTCGCTTGGGCTACCCTGGATACTATTTGGCAGCAGTGGCAAGAAACCGGATCCGTACAAGCCGGCGGAGTAAGTATCCGTGACCGTGCACGACTGCGCGAAGTTCGCTTTGTACCAGATGTACAAGCCGTTGTAAACCGGCGCCGGTGGGGCACTGCAGGAACTCAGTACAGGCGCAACATTATCGATTCCTACGGTGACGTAAGGGAATGACGCCCAGTTGGCGGTCGCATTGGTGAGCTGTGTACCTGTCGGGTTAAAGATCAGCCCTTCAGCAAAGGCACAATCCGTTGTGAAGTAGTGAAGATTGTATATACCATCGCTCTGGCTGAAGCTGCCCGACGATGCAAACGTCGAAGGTGTAACTTTGCCTCCAATATTGCAAAAGGGCGCGGCCGAGTTCGTATTGCTGTTGAACATCGTCAAGTCCCCCACCACTGGGTAAGTCGTGTCCGGAAGATTCGGCCAGGTCGACAGCCCGTAAGTCAAGGTGAAAGGTGAGGCAGCGGTGAAACTGTTCCCCGGCGGAATGTTCCCCGTAGTCGGATAAGTCGCGGCATAGGAATTAAAGTTGGCGGTAATGTTTGATGAGCCATGGATCCATCCGTTGGCGTTCTGGCCGCCAATGCTCACCGTGGCAGTGGGAAGTGGCATGTTCACGACCGGGATTAGCACTGAGTTGTTGCCGTCGGTCGTGCTGCCGCCTCTGGAATCCGCCGCTCCCTCGAACTCCGTCAGAAGGTCGAGCGGACACAGTGCGCCCGTCAGGCTACCTGACAGGGTGCAGTTCGAGCTGGCGTAGGTTGGGGGATCGTCCCGTGTCGTAGTGTTGGCCACGGCCGGACAAGGCGAGCCCTTCGCCGCGCCGCACAACCAGTCATCGCCTCCCATCAATATTCCCGGTCCCGTCCCGTTCGCGCAACTTCCGCCTGACACTACGTTGCTGCATGCGTCCGCCGCAGGATCTCCCACCGGCCCGTACAAGAAGTTGAATCCATTTACCGGTCCATCCGGGGTGGAAAATTTGAGGGCGTTATAAAGATTTCTGACCACGTTGGACGACGTCGGGTCGCAGTTAGGGCCGCTGGTTGTGCCGTCACCCGGGTTATAGCACTGCACCAGAAAGCCCTTGCACATTGGCGCTGGAGGCATGACTGTGTAATCCAGTTCGCTCGTCAGCCGGAAGCACACGGCAGGGGCGGCGGAAGTGTTCGTGACCAGCTGATAGAACAGCTGCTGCGGCACGGCGATGTCGGTAAAAATAGGCACGATTCCCGGCTTAAACGTTGCTCCACCAGCCGCGGCAACGCTGTTCTCCGCAGAGATGTTCTGGCCCGGAGCACTATCGAATGTAAAGTTCTGCGTGGGATTGGATTCGATGGGATTACCGGTTATGCTCCCGCCGGGCGTGATCCCTGCCAGGCTGCAATTGGTCACCAGGTGCAGCGTGGCCGCGCCCAGATACCCGCCCGCATCCGTCAACTCCACATTGAGTGCCTGATTCCCAGAGGTCAGCACTGCCGGATACAATGCGTTGGTCGGATTCTGCAAGTTCAGCGGAGCTATCCCATAGGTTCCCACCAAGCCGAAGGCCAGATCGGGATCCTGCCCAACATAGTTGGTTACGGCCGATTCATAGCTCGCCTGGAAGCAATTGGAAGTCCCCGGCGGAAAGCCATTGTATCCGTCAAAATTCGTGTCACCGCCATAGCAGACGTTGGTGGTTGTCGTCGTCGTACCGTTAACCGTATTGGCCACTTGAATGGTATTGTCCTGAAACACATTGCTCGAACCATCAGGCGTGGAAGAGAGCGTCGCCGTCACTCCAGATGAGGGACAAGATAAATTGATGGTCGTGTTCTGAACCGAATACCCCGCCGTAGGTGGATTCTGAGTCCAAGTCACGTAGTTAATGAGAGAAGAATTGATGTTGATCGGGGAAAAGAGTTCTATCGCTCCATACGCGCCATTCAGCGGAACGGTAATTGGCCCATCTTGCGTGGAGGAATTAAAGTTCAGCGTCGCCGTTTCCAGCACGCCCGCGGGTTCCGTGGATGTGAACTGAACCGCAATCTGGCATGTCGTCGGCGCCGTCTGCGGAGTGACGCAGGTGTTGGTATTGGATGGCAGAATGAAGTCGCCCGCATTGCCGCCGTTGACCTGAAAACCGCTCAACGTGGCTTGGCCTGTCCCCGTTGTGCTTACTGTGACCAATGCCGTGCTCGTCAACGGCGCCGTCGTTCCTGTCGGAATTCCAAAGGAAAGATCTCCTGGCGAAACCGAGACGGTTGCTGTTTGCGCCAGCGAGTTTTGATCAACCAGGCCGAAGAAAAAAACGACCAGGGCGAGAGCGAACATCATGCGCGAAGTGGCTTGGAGCAATTTCATTGTGTACCCTTTTCAGGCCAGCGGAATGTTGGTTTGACAGTACAGCAACTTCGATTCCTCGAGATTTAACTGATCGAAAACGGCAATCAACTGACTGGGGATCGATCCGTAAAGCGACGGGTGATGAGCATCCCATGACGGTATTAGGCTGTCAAGTGTGCAAGATCGTGCAACCCCCATGGGCCTTCCCGTACCCCATCCGCACCCATAATCGAAATTCGCCGCAGCTGCAGCCAGATGTAGTTGTTAAACCGAAACCGGGCAAAAACCGTCCCTGCTTTCGACCGCCCACGCCGCCTGCAAATGCTATACGAACGAATAAAAAATGATGACGCTCGCGCATCGATCTTTTGGCTGCGCCAGGCCCGAACAGGTATATACTTCCTTTCTATTCTTTTTGTGTGGGGCTCTTGATTCGGCATCCCAGGCAGCCGATTTATGCAGAACCGGAATCTGCGGTTTGATCCGCAAGATCGACCGAACTCGACCACCCAGCCGGGGGTGAGCGCTCCCGCCAAGGGTGATAGTTCCGACTCGAGTAACCTTCCGACTTTGATCGAGTTTTCCCACGCCTCTCCCGATTCTCAGGCCACGTTGCGCGATCCTGAGGCAACCCTTGCGGATATCGACGCCACGATATCCGACGCGGTTTCGCCTCGCCCTCTTCCCGCTCGACGTCCCACCCACATTCAGGTTGGCGCTCCTATGCTCCAAACCGGCGATGTGCTGGGTGCCCGCTACGAGATCTTGCAGTTGCTGGGTGAGGGCGGCATGGGGGCCGTGTACAAAGCCCAAGACCGGGAACTCGACCGTTTCGTGGCTCTGAAATTGATTCGGCCGGAACTCGCGGCCAATGCAGCCATCGTCGCTCGATTCAAGCAGGAACTCCTGCTCTCCCATCAGGTCACTCACAAGAATGTCATTCGCATCTACGATCTGGGCGATTCCGATGGACTCAAGTTCATCAGCATGGAATTTGTCGAGGGTCAAGACCTGCGTTCGCTCATTCTGGAAAAGAAAAAGTTCGCTCCGGAAGAAGCAGTGGAGATCATTCAACAGGTCTGCCGCGCCCTCGAGGCGGCGCACGCTGTCGGCGTGATTCACCGCGACCTGAAACCTCAAAACGTCATGCGGGATAAGAGTGGCCGCATCCTGGTGATGGACTTTGGCATGGCGCGCACCATCGAAGGCGATGGTATGACCCAGAGCGGCGCGCTCGTCGGAACCATGGAGTATATGTCTCCCGAGCAGGCGCTGGCCAAGGATTTGGATCAGCGCTCCGATCTTTTTGCGGCCGGCTTGATTCTCTATGAACTGCTGAGCGGCAAAATGCCCTACAAGGCGGAAAGCGCTCTAGCCAGCTTGATCAAGCGCAACCAGGAACGCGCCATCCCCGTCTCCGATCATGACGGGACGATCCCAGCCGCCCTCAGCAACATCGTGAGCAAATGTCTGGAGCGCGATCCCAACTTGCGCTATCAAACTGCCGTCGAACTGCTGCGAGATCTGGAACTCTGGAAGGGCAAAGATGCGGCGGCCAACCTGGGTTTCCAGCCCGCCATCGAGCCCTGGGGTCGTACCATTCACTGGCCGCTTCTGGCTGGAATTGTTACTGTGCTCTTGCTCGCGATTGCCGGCTACCTGTTTCGCGGCTCACTCTTCTCGCGCTCGGCAAAGCAATCTGCATCTGCACCTGCGCTCTCGTTGGCCATCTTGCCTTTCCGCAACGCTTCCTCCGATCCTAGCGTCGATTGGCTCGGTCCCAGTCTCGCCGAAATGCTAAGCACCGACGTGGGTCAGTCCGCCCATCTGCGCACCATCTCCCCGGAACGCCTTCATCAGGTTCTTTCCGATTTGCGCATCACCCCTGCGACCTCTATCGATCCCCACATGGTCGATCGCATTGCCGAATTCAGCAACGCCGATACTTTGGTCTGGGGACAATATGCGAAATTCGGCGGCCAGATCCGCATCGACGCCACCTTGCAAGATCGCAAGCACGATCGCACCCTCCCTATCAAAATTGACGCCGTCGATGAAAAAGACATTCCTGCCGCCGTCGACCGTTTGGCAGCTTCCATTCGCAACAATCTGGCTTTCTCGCCCGACATCATCAACGAGCTCAAGGCTAGCTCCTTTCAGCCCAGCTCCCGTTCGGCGCCGGCGCTGCGAGACTACGACCAGGGAGTTCAGTTGCTCCGCGAGGGCAAGAATCTGGATGCCGTTAAGGCTCTCCAGTCTGCCACCCAAGAGGATCCGGAATTCGCCCTCGCCTATTCGCGTCTGGCCGACGCCGACTCCGCCCTCGGCTACGATGGCGATGCCGAACAATCTTCCCGTAAGGCCGTCGAGCTTAGCCAGGCATTGCCCATGGCTGAAAAGTATTTCATCCAGGCCACCCATGCCCAGGTCATCAAAGACAACAAGAAGGCAATCGAAGCCTACGAGAATCTGGCCAGAACTTTCACCGATAACACCGACGTGGAATACACGCTGGGCAGCCTGTACGCCAGTAACGGCGATCTCGATAAAGCCCGCGCGCAGTTCGCCGCCATCCTGAAAGCCGATCCTAAAAATATCCAGGCGTATTGGAAAATGGGGATCCTCGAGTACCAACAGGGCAGCCCCGTAGCTGCTTTGGAGCCGCTCAATAAAGGCTTGAGCCTGGCCATCGAGTTGGATAATCCCGAACAGAAGGCGCTCATCCTGCAAGCTCTCGGAATTGCCTACCGCAAGATGAACAAGCCGGAAGACGCCATCAAGAGCCTCCAGGATTCGATGGAAATTACCCGCAAGCTGGGCATGAAGCGCCTGCTGGCGAACAGCTTCGCCGAGTTGGCGCAGAATCAGATCACCATCGGCAAACCCGATGCCGCCATGGCCAGTTACAGCCAGGCCCTGCAGACCCTGCGCGAGATCGGGGTGAAAAAGGACTACGGTGACATCCTCATCAATCGCGGCGTTCTCTACCAGTCGCGCGGCGACTTCGACAAGGCGCTGCAG
Organism: uncultured Acidobacteriaceae bacterium; assembly: GCA_963702775.1. GTDB lineage: Bacteria > Acidobacteriota > Terriglobia > Terriglobales > Acidobacteriaceae > Sulfotelmatobacter. The sequence continues at coordinate 1,300,552 of CAVPDX010000002.1, read as the reverse complement.
GATTACAAAGACGCATTGCAAATCGAGCGCGACACCAACGATGTCAATTATCAGGCAGTGTGCCTTAGCAATATTGGAGACGTCTACTCCGCGAAATACGACACCGACAACGCCCTCATTTATTACCAGCAATCTCTCCAGTTGCGGCAACAGCTCAACCAGCCCGTCTACCTTGCCGAAACTCTTGGCGCGCTCGGAGATGTGCATACCGCCATGGGCGACTACGATCAAGCCCTGACCATCTTGATGAATGCGCTTGATGTCTCCCGCAAATCCAATAACCCCAAGGTGGCCGCGGGCGTTTCCCAATCCATTGGCCAGGTCTTGATGTACCAGGGACGCCTGGGAGCCGCCGTCAGCGCCATGCAGGATTCCGTGAGCGGTTTCCGCTCCGCCAAAAACAAAAGTTTTGAGTTGGCTGACTCCTTGAATAGCCTCGCCGACACTCTGGCCTTGGCCGGTCGCGGCAACGAATCCGGCAAGCTTCTCGACGAGGCGAACAATCTCGCCAGCGAACTCAAGGATGAAAGTCTTCGCGCTGAACTTCTGAACACGCACGGAGATGTGGCTTACTATCGTGGAGACTATAAAGCGGCCAGCGCCGCTTATGAGCAAGCCGCCTCATCTGCCGCGAAAATCAAAGATCGTGAAAAAATCTTGATCGCCAAAACCAACCTTGCCCGAGTTGCGATTGCCGGGGGTCGTTCGCAGTACGCGGTGAGCGAACTGAGCGCCGCCATCAAGCAGGCTGACAGTCTTCACTTGAAATATTATTCCCTGCGCAGTTCCGTTGACTTGGCCGAAGCGATGATCAAGATCAAAGACTATACCCACGCTCGTCAGCGTTTGCAGGATGCCCTGGGCATCAGCGAAAAACTTGGCCTGCGCGTGGAAACCGCACGCATCCACTATTTCCTTGGCGACGCCCTTCGCCTTGGCGGAAATGCTGGCGAAGCCAGCCGCCAGTATCAGTTGGCAGCTAATACCTTCGACGAACTCAAGAAGGATCCCGGCGCGGAACATCTCCTCGACCGCTCCGACCTCGGCCCCATGTATGCCCAAGCCAATCGTCCCGCCTCTGCGACGAAATAGAGGTTGCGGAAAAATTCAGAGTCGAGCTGGGTTCGGAAGGGCCACGAGTTCCAGGCGGGTGGCACCTTTAACGATCTTTGCGTGTACCATTTCCACTGAGGGTGCCCCATCCTTGCGTTTTTTGCAAGAGCCTGCCCTGAGCTTGTCGAAGGGGTGGGCGGCGATGCTGCCGACGCAACTTTTGCCCGTTCTGCACAAACTCCGTTGCGCATGCGTTCGTCCTGCCCGCCCTTCGCAAAGTGCACGAAGAACGGGGCACCCACTGTGTTGGCCACACCAGCGAGATCAAAGGCTGGGCCACCCGTCCCGCTTTTCAGGCGGAGCGAAGAGCCTGCCCTGAGCGGCAGCGCGAAGGGATCTCCCACGCTCATACGTTTGCTATGGGAGATCCCTCACCCGGCTGAACTCCGCCGGGTTTAGATGACGCCCCTTAAGAAGGGGATAGATTCAAACCGAGCCACCACCTTAAACCTGGTTTGTAAACCTGGTTTGAAAATGGGGCGGATGCGCCACGCATTCGCGTTCGTTGCCAATGAGTAGGTCTTCGTTAATTGCTGATAGCTCCATTGCGCTCAGTGACAGGGTCAATAAGTGAAATAGAGATATTTCGCCAGCTACTTGGGTTCGGGGCTTGCAAAAACAATCACAGAGTACGCATTTCCCCCCGAAATGACGAATTTGATCAGAACCGTGGTTTTCACCTCAACTGGCTTTTGGTTGAGCAGGTAAGGTCTGTACCTTCATTGCTGCACTGCTTCCATAGCAGCCGGGATGAGCAGGGGATGCCCGCTAACTGGGTCAACGTTTGATACGATTGCAGTTTCGTGGAAGCGAATGCGGCCAAGGGAGAGCCACATTCCGCGAGAGCAGTTGAGGGAAGCGGCTCGCGAAAACCTGGGGCACTTGCGGTGGAACACCCGAATCTTCATCGAGAAATCATCGAGACGAGTCCATAAGTGCCAAGTGTGCCAACGAGGGATCGTTTCAATGGCAAGGTTCAAAAAACGGAAACTACAGCAGACGATAAGGATCAGCTTAGGATCAATCTGGTCTCACCCACGGGAGAACTAATGCAAAATGCGTTGACCAGATGCAAAGTGCAGTGGCCGGTGGTCCTTCCGGCCTAACCTTTTCTTGTAAGTCCACGCCCTGCAACAAATCACGTCCCAGTCAAACTTGCCATTCACGTGCACTGAGTGAAGATGCAAGCCGCCCGCAGAGACGAGGACGGCCATGGTAGCAATCCGGTCGATATCACGAAGTGCATCGGGTGCCGGAGCCGGATTGCACATAGAGCTTAGGAATTCAACCACGCTGTCACGGAGAAAGTGGAGGACGCACTGGAAGAGCAATTCCAGGTGGCTGTGCTGTGATGCGCATGATGTTCCACTGCGACTCGAGGCAGCAGCAGAACGCTTTTTTGATGCCTACGGGCTACATCGAAGCTGGAGGACCGGGTGCGGCGTGTGTCAGAACTCCTGCCGGCTACCTGGACCTCCGGAGGGAGGTTTGTGATGCCAACGGTATCTGCCCCAACCCACATTAACCCGCACAACATTCTATTCGCGACTGACTTCTCGTTATCGGCGCAAACAGGTCTGTCTCATGCCGTGGACTTGGCTCACCATTACGGTGCTGTGCTGGAGACTGTCCACGTGCTGCCGCATATGCCGTTTGTCGAAAGTGCACAGCCGGATCCTGAGCAAGCCAGGTTGTTGGCGGATCAGCAACTGCCTGCCTTGATGAGCTCCACATCGTTGAAGGATATCGAGCACGAAGAAATAATTGAGCGAGGCGAAGTTTCGGAAGTGCTTTCGAAACTGGTGCGAAAGTATGGCATAGACCTTATGGTAATCGGCTCCTGTGGACGCAAGGGGCTGCGAAAACTGCTGCTCGGCTCGGTCGCGGAAAAAGTGTTCCGCAATGCCAAGTGTCCAGTGCTCACCATGGGGCCGCACGCCAGTCGCTGGGGCATCGATGGTAGCCTGCAGCACATTCTTTTTGCCACCAACTTCGGGCCGGAGTCGTTGCACGCGTTGCCCTACGCTCTGTCTTTGGCGGAGGAGCATCGCGCTCGTCTTACCTTCCTGCACGCGTCGCCATTTCCCCATGCTTTGCCCGAGTTTCGGCCGGAAGATCCGCGCGAGATGTTAGCTCGCGGAAGGAATCGGCTCCGCGCCTTGATTCCTACAGGAACGCAGCTTTGGCATGAGCCCGAGTATATGGTGCAGTTTGGTTCCGCAGCAAAGGTCATCCTGAAAATTGCGGCGCAGTCGGTCGACATGATCGTGCTGGGAGTGAAGCGGCCGACCGCTTTGACCAAACGCCTGGGCGAGGGCGTGGCGTACAAGGTGGTCTGCGAAGCACCCTGCCCTGTGCTTTCGGTGGGTGCCTGGCAGCGCGTCTAACGAGTACGTCGTGCAGCAACGCATGATGAGCGACGAGACGGCATTCAATACTCGACGTGACCCTGGCTGCGTTTTGCGTTAATGCTATCGTGCGTGAGTGCTCACCAGTACGAGCACTCACCGCACATCTTCCTTGTTACGAAATTCTATTTTTCTTCAGCGCTTACTGAGTCGCTGTGCCCAATTCTTGCATTCCTGAAAACGCATCTGATTTGTTTTCTTCCCATGTCGTGCACTACATATTCATTCTCGACCAGCCTGTAGACGATTACTCGCTAGGATTCTGACGGTCTCGCAAAATAAGCCCGATCAGCCCTGCTCGGTTCCAGTTTCTTCGATAAGGATCGCCTTACGATCAATCTGATCTCACCCACGGAAAAACTAACGCAAAATGCGCCGACCAGCTGCAAAGTGCAGTGGCCAGTGGTCCTTCCGGACTAACCTTTTCTTGTAAGTCCACGCCCTGCAACAAATCAGGTCCCAGTCAAACTTGCCATTCACGTGCACTGAGTGAAGACGCAAGCCGGCGTGAAATGGGCGCCGGAAACAAGCGGCGGGATCGAATCCGAGAGGAGGGCCTATGACAATCCTGTTTGTCCTGCTGACATTCCTGGTGGTCATCACCGTTAGATACTTTATTGAACCGAAATCCCAACCTGCGGCGGAGCCCGAAGTCGTGGCCAAGCCGCAACCCCTACGCGTGAAGCGCGAGTATGGGTTTGAGATCCCTCAGGACTACTGCTTTCATCTCGGACACACCTGGGTAAACAAAGAGTGCGCCAACGATGCGAAGGTAGGGGTGGATAAGTTCGTCACCAACCTGATGGGGAAGATCGATCGCATTGAAGTACGGGGAACCGACCGCTGGATTCGTCAGGGGCAGAAGCTCATCACCCTGAGCAGCAATGGCTTCACCGTCGATCTGGTTTCTCCCGTCGAAGGCGTGGTTGTGGCCATCAACAACGATGCTCTGCAAGACCCGAGCCTGGTCACGAATGATCCTTACGAAAAGGGCTGGATCGCGATGGTGGACTCTCCAGAGCTGAAGATCAATCAGAGAAATCTGATCCAGGGTCCGATGGTGGCGTCCTGGATGCAGAACAACGTAGCCCGGCTGAATGCGATGTTATCGCCCTCGCTGGCCTTGGCCCAGGATGGCGGTAGCCCGGTAGGCGGTTTGCTTCCGCAGCTTACTCAGGAGTTGCGGCAGAAAGTGGTGAAAGAGTTTTTCTTGGCGTAGACGGACAGTTCAGTGCTACGGAAAGGGGGATGGTTTATGGCAACCACTACAGCAATCCTGGTCGATATCACGAAGTGCATCGGGTGCCGGAATTGCGAGCAAGCCTGCAAGCAGATCCACGGATTTCCCATGGATTCCGAGGCGAAGCTTTCACCTACTGCACTCACGATTGTTGAAGACCATGACGGCCACTACGTGCGCCGTATGTGCATGCATTGCCAGGATCCGGCCTGCGCCTCGGCGTGCTTGGTGGGCGCTCTGCGGAAGACCCCTGCCGGACCAGTCACCTATGACGGGGCGAAATGCATCGGATGCCGATACTGTCTGGTGGCGTGTCCGTTCAGCGTGCCTCGTTACCAGTGGTCAAAGCTCGTCCCCTACGTGACGAAATGCGACATGTGCGCTGCGCGGCGGGCAAAGGGCCAGCCGCCGGCGTGCGTGGAAGCGTGTCCGGTGCAGGCTTCCATCGCGGGCAACCGCGAGGAAATCCTGGAAGAGGCACAGCGGCGCATCCTCAATGACCCGCAATACGTGAAACACATCTACGGCAGCGATGAAGTCGGGGGCACGTCGGTATTCTTCATCTCCGATGTACCTTTCGAGAAACTGGGCTTCGCTGCAGTGCCCAAGCAGCCAATGCCCGTACTGACCGCTAATGCGCTGGGCGACGGACCGACAGTAATTCTGGTCGGCGGCGCTCTGCTTGCTGGTCTGTATTGGATCACGGAACGCCGGGCCGAAGTCGCTTTGGCCGAGGCCCGCGAGAAGTCTGCCCAGAAAAGGAGCTGAGCCATGTCTACCACAAGCATGTCTACCACAAGAATGACGGACACAGGAAAGACAAAAACAGCATTGTCCAGAATCAGTTTCTGGCGCACGGTTGTGGCTGTGATTTTTGCCGCGGGCCTCTATTCGATGTATGCCCGGTTCGCGCTGGGCTTCCAAGCCGCCACGAACCTTACCGATCCTCAGCCTTGGGGCCTGTGGGTCGGCTTAGGAACACTCTGCGGCGTCGGGCTATCGGCGGGCGGCTTTGCGGTTGCGACGGCAGTGTACATCCTGGGCATGGAGCGCTATCGGCCCATTCTGCGGACCTCGGTCCTCATCTCATTCCTGGGATACTGCACCGTATGTGTGGGCATGCTTTACGAACTCGGCCTGCCTTGGAGAATCTGGCACCCGATTGTGATGTGGAACCGGCACTCGGTGCTGTTCGAGGTGTCGTGGTGCGTGATGCTTTACACCACGGTGCTGGCGCTCGAATTCTCGCCCGCGCTGGTGGAAAAGATCCCCTGGGCGCGAACGCGCGAGACCTATCTGCGCTGGCACCACAGCATCCTGATCGCCCTGGTACTGGCAGGGACACTGCTGTCGTCGATGCACCAATCGTTTCTGGGCGGACTTTACCTGATCACCAAAGGCAAGCTGGACCCGCTCTGGTACACACCATATCTGACCACGATGTTTTATCTATCCGCGATCCCCGCCGGGCTAGCGGTAACCATGATGGCAATCTATCTCTGTGTGCGCTCGTTGAATGCGCGGGTTGACATGAACATTCTGAGCGACGTAAGCCGAGTGATTGCGCCACTGCTGGCAATCTATGGTGTATTCCGGGCCGTGGATCTGGTCAATCGGGGCGCCACACAATATCTGTGGATGTGGCGCGAAGCCACCGGGCTGTTCTGGCTTGAAATTGTTTTGCTGGTGGCCGCACCTCTAGTGCTGCTCAACATCGAAAAAGTTCGCAATACCCCGCTGTACCTGTATTGGACGAGCGCGGTTATCGTGGCGGGATTTATCACGAACCGGCTGAACGTCTCCATCACTGCGCTGCAGACCCGTTCCGCTGCATACTATGTACCGAAGTGGACCGAGTTTGCGGCCACGCTGGCGACGATCGCGGCAGCCGTAGTAGCTTTCCGTTTCGCCGTAATCTATTTGGACATTTTGCCCAAGAACCCACCGCGGCAGCCATGGACGATTCCAGGCGCTGCAGCCAAAGCGTAACGTTCAGAACTTTGACGGACGCCCCAGGGCGAGAGCTCTGGGGTTTTTCAATTGAGTGACAAACGCTGGGTCTCGCTCCTCCAGCCGGATGAAGAAGGCGCCCTCTATTAGTCCAACGCCTTTGCTTTGAGCCGGCGCTGTAGCGAAGTGGGGTGAATACCGAGAATGCGGGCCGCCTGCGTTTTATTGTTGCCGGTGGCCGATAGAACCTGTTCAATGTAGTTTTCTTCCAACATCCTCAGAGTTAGGAACTGGTCTCCGGTCGGAGAAATGCCGTCCTCGTGGATGGTTTCATCGGCTTTCTTCTCCAGACGCTGGTCGCGAATTTCTTCCGGAAGATGGCCGGCGTCAATCTCACCTTGAGCGCTGAGAATCATGGTGCGCTCAATCACATTTCGCAACTCGCGGATGTTGCCGGGCCAGGGATACTGCACCAGCAGATCAGCGGCGGCCTGAGTGAATCCGGTAAAGCTTTTTTTCAGCTCGCCATTGAACTGCTGCAGGATTTCCAGCGCCAGGGCCACAATATCCTCCGTGCGCTCCCGCAAGGGAGGAATGTACAGCTGCATCACGTTGATGCGGTAGTAAAGGTCCTCCCGAAATCGCCCCTCGCTGACGGCATTCTTGAGCTGGTCATTGGTCGCCGCGATCAGCCGGATGTCGACCTTGATGGTGCTCGTTCCTCCGAGCCGCATGAACGTTCCTTCCTCCAGCACGCGCAGGATCTTGGCTTGCGTGCTGGCGGACATGTTGCTGATTTCGTCGAGGAAAACCGTACCGTGGCTCGCTCTTTCCAGCAGCCCTTCCTTGCGCCGGTGCGCATCGGTGAAGGCGCCCTGCTCGTAGCCGAAGAGTTCGCTTTCCAAGAGCGCATCGGGAAGGGCGGCGCAATTTATTTCCACCAATGGCATCGCGGCGCGCGGACTGGCGTAGTGAACGGCCCTAGCGAGTACCCCTTTGCCGGTGCCACTCTCACCCTGGATCAGAATCGTGGTATGGTCGGCTTCGGCGGCTTTGCGAGCCATCTCCAACATGGTGATGGTGGCCGCGTTGTGCGTAACGATGCGTCCGAAGTCGTAGCGGCCCTTTTCCGATTCCACCGAATCACGCACCCGCACTCGTAAAGCCAGCACCTCGGCCGCTCGGTGCAAGGTGGCCATCAAGTTGTCCAGCGGAAAGGGCTTGACCAGATAGTCAAAGGCGCCCAGCTTCATGGCTTCGACGGCGCGCTCCACCAGATGATAGGCGCTCATCATGATCACGATCGCATTTGGGCTTGCCTGTTTGATCTGGCGCAGCACTTCGACCCCATCGATGCCCGGGAGGACGATGTCCAGCAGAATGAGGTCGGGTTCCTCCTCGCGAAAGAGTTTCAGGCCATCCTCGCCGGAGAGGCGCGTGAACACCTCAAATCCATCCTGACGCAAGCTGCGCGAGATGGTGTGGAGCGTGAGCTCCTCGTCATCGATGATCAGGGCGGAGTAGGCCATGTCAATTCACCACCGGGCTCCGATTTCGCGGTCAACCCGTCAGTAGTACTTTACGTCGAGAGTTCTGTGCGCCGAGCCGCGAGCTTCGAGCAAACCGGATGGCCAGCCGATCGTGGCTCACAGCTTATTCTCAAACTACAATTTCAGATTGTTCTTCGACTTTGTGTGACTCCTCCTGACTGACGGGCAGTGTGATGGTTACCGTGGTTCCCTGTTTCCACACGCTGTCGATACGAATCTCGCCCTTGTTCCTGCGCACGTAGGTGGCGCTGATACTGAGGCCAAGGCCCGTCCCTTTGCCGACCTTAGTGGTAAAAAACGGTTCAAAGACGTGAGGCAGAACATCAGGAGGGATGCCGCAGCCAGTGTCGGTGACGCGAATTTCGAGGCTATTAGTTAGGGCAAGCTTGGTGGCGGAAATCGTAATCAGACCGCCGTCGGGCGTCGCTTCGGCCGCATTGATCAGCAGATTCATTAGCACCTGGGACAGCTGATTGGAATCAACCAAGATGTGAGGTAAGTCTTCAGGGATCTGGTTCTCCGCTCGTTTGCCGCGAAGCGCCGGCTGGCCTTCGAGAAAGTTGAGCGTATCGGCAACCAAGCGATGCAGACTGAGAGTGCTCAACACCAGCGGGCCAGGACGGGCGTAGTTGACGAGTCCGCGCAAGGTGGCGGAAATGCGCTTCGTGCCGGCAATACACTGTTCGATCTCCCATCGTTGCTCGGGATCGCGGCTGCCCTTTAATTCGAGTTCCAGGTGTGACAGGATGCCGAGCAGCGGATTGTTAATCCCGTGCGCTGCACCCAAGGCAAGTTGAGCCAGGGTGGAGTACTTTTCGTATTCGGCGAGCTGAGCCTGGAACTGGAACTTCTCTTTGTTCAAATCACGATCTTCCTGCAGCCGTCGAACGATCGCTTCCCGCGCCTGATTGCACGCACGCTCTAACTGACGATTCCGTTCTATCGCTGGCTTCAGGGCTTCGCAAGCTCGTTCCCATTCACGTCGCTGAAGCCGCCACACAACGAACATCCCCACCAGGGCCACGAAAGTGACCGGGAGAAGGTAGTGCGTCATCGCCGACTCAAGGTTGTTTCTTGATGTTTGCAAAACCGGCAGCAGGCTCACTGACAGGCCGCAAAGAGCTCGTGCCTTTGACTGGTACGGATGCATCCTTGTCTAGCATGAAGGGGGATCATCCCAGGCTGCAGTGACGGGGATCACGGCGGCGAGTGCGGGATGGACGCCGCCGCCGCCCGTCTGATCGGCCGCCACCCGAGCCTCTTTTCATGGCGGTCATGAGTTCAAGTCAGTCGTTGAAGGACTTCGATTTGTTTGCGGTTCCGATTGCCTATGAACGCATTACCGACGTCGCAGGGGCCCACCGCGGAGTGAGTTAAGTCGTTGAGAATACAGCATAACGCAGCCTTGAAAAGGTTGCGCTCTACCTTTACCGGTCTTCGTTAATTGTTGTTAGCGCCATTGCGCTCAGTGACACGCAACCGGGGTCAATGAGTAAAATGCCGATGCTATAACAGTGAGTGTCCCAGACGTGATCCGTGTCACTGACAGGACACCCTCGTAGGCGCATTGTTATGCGTCCGCCTCTCCGAAGAGCCACCCGCACTATAGGACGCAGCTCCCTCTGAGACGAATGACCCGAAATTCCCCGGGGAACAGATTTCCGTAAGACCAATTTATCTTCCTGGAGGCTGGCGATGAAACACATTCGTATCTTGGTGTTGATTTTGTGTGCGGGCTTCGTGTCCGTGGCATGGAGCCAGCAGCAGCCGCAAGAGTGCACGGCCCACACCCCGTGGGGCCAGTTCCACAGGGCTAACATGCAGCGCTGGAACCCGTGTGAGCATGTGCTTAACGTCAACAATGTTGGAAGCCTCCAACGGAAGTGGAGCTACAAAACCCGCAACTATGGGGGTGACAACTACGTGTATTCCTCGCCCGCCGTGGCGAACGGGGTGGTGTACGTCGGCTCGGATGACGGCAACTTGTACGCGCTGAAGGCTAGCACAGGAGCCAAGCTGTGGAGCTATAACACCGGCGCCCCTATGGAATCCTCGCCAGCTGTGGCGAATGGCGTGGTCTATTTTGGCTCGTGGGACGCCAACGTGTACGCACTCAACGCTCGCACTGGCGGCCTGCTGTGGAGCTACGACACCGGCAACATTGTAAATTCTTCGCCTACGGTGGCGAATGGAGTGGTTTATGTTGGCTCGTATCATTTTACCGGTGGAGGCGTGTACGCGCTGAATGCCGGCACCGGCGCCCTGCTGTGGAGCTACCCAGCAGCTGCGGAGTCCTCGCCCGCTGTGGCCAATGGGCTGGTCTATGTCGGCTCGCCGGACAACAACTTATACGCGCTGAATGCCAGCACCGGCGCCCTCGTGTGGAGCTACACCACAGGCGGCGAGGTCCGCTCCTCGCCCGCCGTGGCGAATGGCGTGGTTTATGTCGGTTCGATGGATGGCAACGTGTACGCACTGAACGCCAGCACCGGCGCCCTCGTGTGGAGCTACCTCACCAACGGAGAAATACAGTCCTCGCCCGCCCTGGCGAATGGGGTGGTTTATATCGGATCCGGCTACCCAGCTGACACGAACGTGTACGCGCTGAACGCCACCAGCGGTGCCATGTTGTGGAGCTACCCCACGGGGAGCTGGGTATATTCCTCGCCCGCCGTGGCGAATGGCGTGGTTTACGTCGGCTCCGTGGACTACAACGTGTACGCACTGAACGCCAGCAGCGGCGCCATGTTGTGGCGCTACCCCACCCAACGAGAAATCTGGTGGTCCTCGCCAGTAGTCGTAAGTGGAGTGGTTTATATCGGCTCCGACGACGGGAGAGTTTACGCCTTCGGCCTGAAGAAGGGTCCGATGTAACGTGATTCGGCGAAACAAGGGGCAGCTCTAAACCGCCCCGGCCTGAACCCGCTTCGCCCTGACTTCAACCTCAGAGTGTCCCTGCCGGGCCGCAACCCCGGCGGACGTGGAACTCTACGCTGACGATAACTGTCGCAATCGCGCCATTGCGCTCAAAATCCCGCTCGATGGGTTAACGAGTGCTATCCCGATTTAACGCCAACTGCAGCCCCAAGTCTTTCCCAACGCGCCGGCGAGATCGTTATATAATCCCTGCTGGTTTTGACGGCTAAAGGAGATCCTAATGAGTCCAAGAGGTGGCAGGTTCGCTTTCCGCGATTTTGCGGCAATTTCCGTGATCGCCATGTTGCTGGCGGTTTCCGCCGGTTTGAGCAGCGCCCATGCCCAGACCAAGCTGCAAAAATTAAGCACTGACACGTTCACCAACAGCTACAGCGAGCACAGAACTGAAGTTGAACCCCACACCTTCGCCCACGGATCCACCATCGTGAGCACCTTTCAGGTGGCCCGCTGGTATTACGGCGGTGGCGCCGACATCGGATTTGCCACCTCCACCGACGCCGGTAAAACCTGGGTGCATGGCTATCTCCCAGGCTTGACCCAGAACTACAAAGGCGGCGCCTATTACACGGCAAGCGATCCCGTAGTGGCTTACGACGCCAAACACGCCGTGTGGCTGATTAACTATGTCCCCATCACCACCAACGAGGACGCCGTGGACGTGGGTGTAAGTAGTTCCACGGATGGCATTCACTGGAGCAACCCTGTAATGGTGGACCTGTCGGGGGTCGACGACAAGAATTGGATTACCTGCGACAACAACTCCCACAGCCCTTATTACGGCAACTGCTACGTGGAGTGGGACCTCGGCTTTAGCGACGGGGAGATTCAGATGAGCACCTCCAGCGATGGTGGAAAGACTTGGGGAGCAGCCCAGGGAACCGCTGACAGGGCGAGTGGAATCGGCGGCCAGCCCGTGGTGCAAGCCAACGGGACCGTCGTTGTGCCCATCGAAGCCGGCATCGGCATTAGTGCTTTCACTTCCACCAACGGCGGCGAGAGCTGGAGCAGCCTCGTCTCCGTCTCCGGTATCGATTATTGGAATGACCAGGGCAACATTCGCAGCGGCCCGCTACCTTCGGCCAGAGTGGATGGCGCGGGAAAGGTTTATGTGGTCTGGGGCGACTGCAGATTTCGCATTGGATGCACCACCAACGACCTCGTCATGAGCACGTCCACTAACGGAACGAAATGGAGCGCCGTGACTCGGATACCGATTGATCCGACCACGAGCACAGTCGATCACTTTCTTCCCGGCTTGGGCGTGGATCGCACCACTTCCGGCAAGACCGCCCACCTCGCCATGACCTATTACTATTATCCGGTTTCGGAGTGCGGCAATTCCTGCAAACTTGAAGTCGGCTTTACGGTTTCGAATAACGGCGGGAGCACCTGGACCGCTGGGAAACATCTGGCCGGGCCGATGGAGTTGAGTTGGATTGCCCCTTCCGACAACGGACAGATGGTGGGAGATTACCTGGGAGTGGACTTTTCCAACGGCAAGCCATTCGGAGTTTTCGCCGTAGCCCAGGCTCCCGGCGCAGAGCTGAGTGAGGGCATGTACACAACCAATGCGCCTCTCGTGGTATCGCCCGACGAGCCCCAATTCAGTTCCAAAGGCGAGAGCCGAGTGGCTGCCCGCACCTGGATACGCAAGTTTTACGATGACGACCACCAGCGGCCCATCCCGCCTTCCGAACAGCAACCCCCGGTTCAGAGCCGATGAGGCTCTGACCAGCAATGCAGCGGGCGGAAATGGAATCCGGTCTCGGACTCCTTTCCGCCCGAGACTTTCGATCTTGACAATGGCTCCAGACTCTCTTACCTGAATCGGCCAACGTTGGGCACGAATGATCCTGCGTCAATTTCCCGGAAACACATAATTTACGAACGTAACGCTCGCGAACACCACCAGCAGCATCACCACGAACATAGCCGCGAACAATGCCACCGTAAGATCTTGCTGAAAGGAAATCTGCGTCCTCTTCATCTTGAACTCTCCCCAGGGGTTTTTCAGGCCAGAGATTCAGCTCGGAACTTCTCGAAGTGGCGGGGCTATAGAAACTGTCAAATAAAAACTGTGCCCAACACTCTACTACCAAACTCACCCGTCGCCAAGTCCCCCCGCGCCCGAAGCGGGCGCCTGCCGCGGCTGCAGAATCTCTGGATAGCAGCCAGCCCTTGAATTCAAGCCCGCCACGGTTCCTACCCGGTCGTGCCAAGCATCACGGGATGGGTCTTCAGCGACGGTCTTCAGAGGTCGAAAATGCCACGGTGGTGGCCAAAAAGAATGGCTCCTCAGGTAGGACTCGAACCTACAACCCTCCGGTTAACAGCCGGATGCTCTGCCATTGAGCTACTGAGGAGTGTTATGAAGAGCGCGCGCGGAGCGCGCGCTCTTCATTCTTGGCGCGCTTCGTATTGGGCGTGCCTGCTTGCTTATCATAGCATTCTGTGTAGGTGTCTGAAAATATCGTTGCGGCGTGGGTCGTGTTTGAAATGTGCGCAGCACATTTCAAACACTACCGCGACAGTGCGCCGACTGCTGCGCGCATCTAAACTGAATCCGGATCTGCACTGAATCTGGGTCTGCGCTTCGGTGTGGAGGCCTTTTCCTGCCTCTGGCCTTTTCGTTGTGGGGCGTGCGAGGTTTTGCCTGCGAGGTTTTTATGGGTGGTCGTTTTTATTGGGCGCTGGCTTTTTTGCTGCTTATGGGGGCGGCGGTTTTTGCCGGGGATGGTGGTCAGGGGGCGGCGCCGGCTGGGCCTCCAGCGGCCGAGGTGCGGCCTTTGGAAGAAAATTTTCATGGGACGAAAGTTGTCGATAAGTACCGGTGGCTGGAGGACTCTGCTAGTCCCGACACTCGCAAGTGGGTGGCGGAGGAGATGGCTTATACGCGGTCGGTGCTTGATCCGCTGCCGGGGCGGGATTTGATTCATAAGCGGCTTACCGAACTGCTGGGCATCGGCGACATTGGCGTGCCGCGGATTGGCGGGAAATTTTATTTCTATACGCGGCGGGACGGGTTGCAGAATCAGCCGGTGCTTTATGTGCGGGACGGGGTTGACGGGAAAGACCGCGTGCTGGTCGATGTGAATTCGCTTGCCGCTGATGGGACTGTGGCACTCGACTGGTTTTGGCCTGCGGAGCACGGAAAATATGTTGCCTACGGGACATCGATTCAATGGGTCGGAGATGAGCACTCTGCACATCGTCGAGACTCGGACGGGCAAATTGTTGGCGGACACGATTGAACGTACGCGGGCGGCTAGCATCGCATGGTCGCTCGACAACTCCGGGTTTTATTACACGCGATATCCCGAAGAAGGGCGATGTTCCTGCGGGGCAGGAACGGTATAACCGGCATGTGTTTTATCACGAATTGGGAACTGATCCGGAGACGGATGAGAAGATCTTTGGCGAAGGGCGCGATGCGGAGGATTGGCCGGACGTTCGTCTCGACAACGATGGGCGCATGCTGCTGATCACGGTTTCGCAGGGCTGGACCAAGACCGAGCTGTTTTTGATGGATTTGAAGAAAGGCACTCCGCCGACGCGCATCACAACCGGGAAGAATTTTCTTTACAGCGCGACGGTTTACAACGGAAGGCTTTATATTTTGACCAACGAGGATGCTCCGCGTTTTCGCTTGTTCATGGCGGAAGCCGGCAATTATGAGCGCGACGATTGGACAGAAATCATCCCGCAGATTGGGCGGGGTTTTGAAGCAAGCTTCACTTATGGGGCGGGAAGATCTTTGCGCAGTATGAGCAAAATGCCAGTTCCCAGCTTAAAGTTTTCGATCTTCAAGGCCAGAACGTTCACGACATTGCGCTGCCGGGGATCGGGACGGCTTTCGGGTCAGTTTTCGGCACTGCGGGCAAGTGGGATCATGACCAAATTTTCTATGGATTCGAGTCTTTCACTTCTCCACCTGCGATTTACCGTTACGACGTAGAGCACGGGGCTTCGACGCTCTGGGCGAAAGTCGATGCGCCTGGGATTGATCCCGCGGCTTATGAAGTTTCGCAGGAGTGGTATCACTCGAAGGACGGGACTCGCGTGCCTATGTTTCTGGTGCGCAAGAAAGGGTTGAAGAAGGACGGGTCGAATCCTACTTTGTTGACGGGGTATGGAGGGTTTGACATCAGCCTGACGCCTTGGTTCGATCGCTCAATTTATTTGTGGCTGGAGCACGGCGGAATTTATGCCGTGGCGAATTTGCGCGGCGGGGCGGAGTTCGGGGAAGACTGGCATCGGGCTGGGATGCTGGACAAGAAGCAGAATGTTTTTGATGACATGATCGCGGCGGCGGAGTTTCTGATTTCGGAGAAATATACGGATTGCGAATCATCTCGCGATTGAGGGGCGGGGGAATGGCGGGTTGCTGGTGGGGGCTGTGATGACCGAGCGTCCGGAGCTGTTTCGGGCGGTGGTGTGCTCGGTGCCTTTGCTGGACATGCTGCACTATCAGGATTTTCAGATTGCGCGGCTTTGGGTTTCGGAGTATGGGACGGCGGAGAATGCGGAGCAGTTTAGGTGGCTTTATGCTTATTCTCCTTATCATCATGTGAAAACCGTGAAGGCTGGGGTGGAGTATCCGGCGGTTTTGTTTATGACGGGGGATTCGGATTCGAGGGTGGATCCGATGCATGCTTTCAAGATGACGGCGGTGATGCAGGGGTTTGAAGGGGAAACGGCCGGTTTTGTTGCGGGTGGAGGCGAAGGCGGGGCATGGGGTGGGGATGTCTGTTGGGAAGCGGATTGAGGAGGAGACGGATGTTTATTCGTTTTTGTTTTGGCAATTGGGTGTGAAGGAGTAATAGGCTTATTCCGTGGGTGAGAAGATGTCCCTTTTGGAAGAGATTCCGGCATCGGCAAGTTTTTGGTTTGCTCGGCGATAAACGAGGTGGAGTGTGAGCCACACAGCGAGGCGCACGTTAAACGAAAGAAACGGCAAAACGATCGTGGTCGTTTGTGGCGAGTGCGGTCGTTCGACTGTCCACGAAATTCTCGCGGACGTTTCTTCGAACGACGAAAGCTACGGCGGTGACGTTCAAGTGTGGGAGTCGTACTTGGTTGTGCAGTGCCGAGGCTGCCTCACTCTGAGTTTCTGTAAGGAGTCGCAGTGTAGCGAGGACTTGGACCCCGAGGACGACGAAGGATTGCTCACCCGAAGGGACTTGTTCCCGGGTCGGATTGCTGGGCGCCCCCCCACTGGACGATGCCTATCTTCTGCCGTGGGAGCTCCAGAAAATCTATATAGAAGCCCGATCGGCGCTCATGCAAGGTCTGCCTATCCTGGGCGGAATTGGTATTCGGGCAATAGTTGAGACAGTTTGTAATGAGAGGGGTGCAACGGGTACAAACCTATTCCAGAAAATAAATTCGCTGGTGACGCTGAGCCTAATTACGCAACAAGAGGCGTCGGTCCTACACGACTTGCGATTCATGGGTAATGAGGCCGCCCATAAAGTGAAAGCCCATAAGTCTGACGAATTGAACCTTGCCTTTGATGTGGTCGAGCACTTGTTGAACACGGTATACCTTCTTGCCGAGCAAACTAAGCGACTGCCTAAAGGATCTGGCGCAGGGGCCGGAAATAATGTCGAACCGTGATCACAGATCCCGCCGCCCATGCAGTTTTCTGTCGTCCCTGACGGGACTTGTTTCCTCTGCCTTCCGCTTACCCCGGACTTACGTCCCTTCGGCAAGCTCAGGGCAGGCTCGGGGCTATTATCTGCCGCCCCTCCGGGGCTGGAGTGTGGTGGTTCATTCTGCGGGCTTGCCCGATGAATCGGTGTACGTCCCTCGGGGGCTGAAGCCCGGTTCAGCCTGCTCCACCCTCGTGGCTTTACGTGGCGCTTAAGCGCCGCTCTTCCACGGTGGTGTCGACGTTCGGGACACGAAGTCAAAATCCCCGCCCTGTCCCCGCAAAAACCGCAGGGACGAGGACGGGGCACCCGCAGAATTCCACGTCTCGCAGAGGACGCGAAAGATGGGGCACCCTCTTTTGTGGTGGCGCATGCCCGGTCAAAATCCTGACCGCGACGAGGATCGCCGGTCGAAGTCAGGGTCGAGACGTCGAAGGGAGCGGACGGGAGTGTCCGTTCTACGCGGGTGCTTTTTCTGCCGTCCCTGACGGGACTTGGTTCCTCTTTGTCTGACTTACCCAGGACTTCGTCCTGGGCTATTGTCGGTCGCCCCTACGGGGCTGCGGTGTGGTGGTTCATTCTGCGCCTTCCCCCTTGAGGCCGCGCGCGTCCATCGGGGGCTGAAGCCCGATTCACAATGATGGCCTTTGACGCAGGCCTGGAAGGCCTGCTCCACCCGCGAACGTCAACACCAAAAGCGGCGCTGGCCGCGTCCGTGGTTCCCACTTCTCGCAAAGGACGCGAGAAGTGGGGCACCCCCTTCTGATTGGGGTGTCGGCTAGGTCAGAGTCAACGTCAAAGGCAACGGACAGGAGTGTCCGCTCCACGCGGCAGGCGTGATGGCCCAAAGGTCAACAGCAGGTTCCTCACCGGGCCTTTGGCCTGGTTCGGAATGACAAACTTTTAGTTTAGGTGTCTTGAGCAAACTTTTGTTTAGGGTGTCTTGAGCATCCATGCGGGTTATTTCCACAGGGATGGGAGGGTCAGTGGTCACATGGTTTGGAATCGGGGGCGGGTTAGGCTATAGCTGGTGGTTAACGATTTAGGAGATTGGGAATGGCAGATGGTTTGGAGCTGGGTGTGGACAGAGAACTGGAAGGCGCGGTGCCGGGATATTTGCCTTGGATATTTGCGGTGGCGGATCTGGGGCAGTCGGATCGTGGGGAGTCCTGGTGGGAGCGGGCTGGTGGGAATCCTAAGCGGATGGGGGAGTGGTCGCAGGCGGCGTTTTTGGTGCGGGCTCAGAGTTTGGGATTTGGGTTGGCGGTGCCTTGGGGAGACAGCGAGAAGTGCGACTTTATTGTATGGGCTCGGCCGGGAGGGCGGTTGCTGCGGGTGCAGGTTAAGGGGACGGGGCGGTTGTATCGCGGAGGGTATGATGTGCAGCCAGTTTATTCGACGCGGGGCCGCGGGAAGAAGACTTATACCGCGGCCGATATTGATGTGCTGGCGGCGCATGTGATCGCTGAAGAGAAAGAAGTTTGGTATTTGTTGCCGGTCGGGGCCTTTGAGGGGGTTAAGAGTTTGCGGTTTTTTCCGGATTTGAAGAGTAGGAATCCGCGGTGGGAGGGGTATCGGGAGGCTTGGGAGTGGTTGAGGGGGTAAGCAGTGGCCAGTGGCCGGTGGTCAGTGAAATTTGTGGCGGCGGAGTCTTTCTATCTGGCGTAAGCCTTCTTTGCGGACTTGACGTCAAAATGCCCACCCCTTCGGCTTCGCTCGGGGCAGGCTCTGTCTGTCCAACGAACGGAGAGACAAGGATGGGGCACCCGCTCGTCGCGACGGATTTTACTGGCCACTGACCACTGGACACTGCCCACTGCATCTACGATTGACCGTTTGGGGGCAAAGTGTTATAAATGCCGGTTTTACGAAGGGGCGTCTGGGCGGAAGGTTGTTTCCGGCCTGGACGCCGACTCCGACGCGGCCAAGCTCCAACACTCCGTTCTAGTTTTGCGGTGGAAGCGTGTTCGGAATTCCGGCGAGCGATCCTGCGCGGTGCACGGGCGTGCTCGGGCGTAGGATGTCGCCGGGAGGCGGTGCCTAAACACGTTCGTATTCCTAAAATTTGGAGGACTTATGATGCGCACTTGGCTGGCTAGTGGTGCGTTTGAAGGATGCCGCGCGGCGTGCGGCATTTTGAAAAAGACTTTGGGATTGGCGGCGGTGGTGGGAGTGGGCGCGGCTCGGGCCCTGGCTCAGCCTGGCGGCGAAGCTGCCGGCGGCGAGGCTTCGCTGAAATTGCCGGACCTTTCTTCGGTGCCGTTTTTGAATGGGGCGATCGACGGGCATCGGCTGTTGATGATCGGCATTCTGTTCTGCATCTTCGGGCTGGGGTTTGGCTTGGTGATTTATATGCGGCTCAAGAATCTGCCGGTGCATCGGTCGATGCGGGAGATTTCGGAGCTGATCTATGAGACTTGCAAGACGTATCTGGTGACGCAGGGGAAGTTCATTTTGCTGCTGTGGGTGTTTATTGCCGTCATTATTCTGCTTTACTTTGGGCTGTTGCAGCATATGGAGGCGATGCGGGTCGCGATTATTCTGGGGTTCAGCCTGGTGGGGATTGCGGGAAGTTACGGCGTGGCCTGGTTTGGAATTCGGGTGAACACGTTTGCCAATTCGCGGACGGCGTTCGCGGCGCTGCCGGGGAAACCGTTTCCGGTGTATCAGATTCCGCTGGAGGCTGGGATGAGCATTGGAATGATGCTGATCAGCGTGGAGTTGCTGATCATGTTAATCATTCTGCTGTTTGTTCCTGGCGATTATGCGGGGCCTTGCTTCATTGGGTTTGCGATTGGCGAATCTTTGGGTGCGGCGGCGCTGCGGATTGCGGGCGGCATCTTTACCAAGATTGCCGATATTGGGTCGGACTTGATGAAGATCGTCTTCAAGATTAAGGAAGACGATGCGCGGAATCCTGGGGTGATTGCGGATTGCACGGGCGACAATGCCGGCGATTCGGTGGGGCCTTCGGCTGACGGATTCGAAACTTACGGCGTTACTGGCGTGGCGCTGATTACTTTTATTCTGCTGGCGGTGAAGAGTCCTACGGTGCAGGTGCAGTTGCTGGTTTGGATTTTTGTGATGCGCGTGATGATGCTGGTGTCCAGTTCGCTTTCTTACTTCATCAACAGCGTTATCGCCAAGGCCCGCTACGGCAGCGCGGATGAGATGGACTTTGAGGTTCCGCTAACCTCGCTGGTGTGGATTACTTCGATCGTTTCAATTGCGCTGACTTACTTGATTTCTTACTTCATCATTCCAGATCTTGGCGGGGATGGAACGCAGTGGTGGAAGCTGGCGACCATCATCTCTTGCGGAACTTTGGCGGGGGCGGTGATTCCGGAACTGGTGAAGGTTTTCACTTCGGTGAATTCGCGGCATGTGAAGGAAGTGGTGATTTCGGCGGAGGAAGGTGGAGCGTCGCTGGGAATTTTGTCGGGATTCGTGGCCGGCAATTTTTCGGGCTACTATCTTGGGCTCTCGATGATGATCCTGATGGCGATTGCTTATTCCATGAGTACGCTGGGATTGGCGGGGGCCGCGACGATGCTGGCTCCGGCGGTGTTTGCTTTTGGACTGGTCGCTTTCGGATTTTTGGGAATGGGTCCGGTGACCATTGCGGTGGATTCTTATGGCCCGGTAACCGACAATGCTCAATCGGTGTATGAGCTTTCTCTCATTGAGCAGGTGCCGAATGTTGAAGGTGAAATTAAGAAGGACTTCAACATGGGCGTGAACTTCGAGCGTGCCAAGCATTTGCTGGAAGCCAATGATGGCGCGGGGAACACGTTCAAGGCTACGGCTAAGCCGGTGCTGATCGGGACGGCGGTGGTGGGGGCTACTACCATGATTTTTTCCATCATCATGGCCTTGACCGACGGGCTCACCACCAACGTCGACAAGCTTTCGTTGCTGCATGCGCCTTTCTTTCTGGGATTGATCACGGGCGGGGCGATGATTTACTGGTTTACGGGGGCTTCCACTCAGGCGGTTACTACCGGCGCCTACCGCGCGGTCGAGTTCATCAAGGCCAACATCAAGCTGGAGGGCGTGGAGAAGGCTTCGGTCGAGGACAGCAAGAAGGTGGTCGAGATTTGTACGAAGTATGCGCAGAAGGGCATGTTGAACATCTTCATTGCGGTGTTCTTCGGGACTTTGGCATTCGCTTTTGTGGAGCCGTTCTTCTTTGTTGGCTACCTTATCTCGATCGCTATTTTCGGGCTCTACCAGGCGATCTTTATGGCTAATGCTGGGGCGGCCTGGGACAACGCTAAGAAGATTGTCGAAGTGGAGATGAAGCAGAAAGGAACTCCGCTGCACGATGCTACCGTGATCGGCGATACGGTGGGCGATCCCTTTAAGGATACTTCGTCAGTCGCGTTGAATCCGGTGATCAAGTTCACTACCTTGTTTGGATTGCTGGCGGTGGAGTTGGCGGTTACGCTTACCCACGATCAGGGGCCGATGATCACGAACGTGCTGGCTTTGGCTTTCTTCGCGGTTTCGTTCTGCTTTGTGTACCGGTCGTTTTATGGGATGCGGATTCGGAGCGGGGAGTAGGGGGCGGCTGTTGAGAATGTACGCCATCCGCTCTGTCGGATGGCGTTTTCGTTTAGTGCGAATTCTTTTGGAAGAAACGTCGACATTTCCTGATCGGAACCAAGTTCAAAATCTTTACCACGGAGGACACGGGGGATCACAGGGTAAGCATTGGTTCTCCTGTTAAGGTCCGAACACTCTAGCTGGGGCCTTTCATTTTGTCTTTTACGCTGTGGGCCAGCTTTTCGATTTCTTCGGCCTTCTTCAGCACCTCTAGCGAGAGCACGTTTTCGTTCGACTTGTCGACGGAATCTTTGAGTTCCACGGCCAGCTTCAGGAGTTTGTCGGTGTCGGCTTTCAGGGCGGCTTGCCGCTGCAGGTTGGCCTTCTTGGCCATCTCGCGAGCCAGGTGCCGCTGGGCTTCATCAGCGTCACCGTTCGGATTGGATTCCGCTCTCGGCGGCGCCTCAGGGGGCGGCATGGTAGGAATGGTCTGCCTCTGCGCATGGAGGGAGATCGCGAAGAGCAAAACGATAGAGAGTGAGCAGGCTTTGCGTTGGAGTCCCACAGTGTCCTCGAAGCGGGAGTGCCCGTTCTGGAAAGTATGACATTTTTGCTGCGAGGTGGGCGGGAAATGTTGCAGAGTACCTAGTACCGATTGCCGAGCGAAATCCCCACCCCCGCGTTTCGGCACATAGGAAGTCAAAAGCCCCGCCCTGTCTCTCCAAAAAAACGGAGAGACAAGGACGGGGCACCCGCTGTTCCTGTCTACAGCGAACTCATGTTGGAGAGGAACTCGCCGTTGGACTTGGTCTTGCTTAGTTTGTCGATCAGGAGTTCCATTGCTTCCACGGGCGACAGCGGGTTCAGGACTTTGCGGAGCACCCAGATTCTGCTGAGGTCTTCGCGGGGGATCAGCAACTCTTCTTTGCGGGTGCCGCTGCGTTGAATATCGATAGCGGGGAATACTCGCTTATCCACGAGCTTGCGCTCCAGGATGATTTCGGAGTTGCCGGTGCCTTTGAATTCTTCAAAGATCACGTCGTCCATGCGGGAGCCGGTGTCGATGAGCGCGGTGGCGATGATGGTGAGCGAACCGCCTTCTTCGATGTTGCGGGCCGAGCCGAAGAAACGTTTCGGGCGCTGCAACGCGTTGGAATCGACGCCGCCGGAGAGGACTTTGCCGCTCGGCGGAACGATGGTGTTATAGGCGCGGGCTAGACGCGTGATGGAATCGAGCAGGATCACAACGTCGCGTTTGTGCTCGACTAACCTCTTCGCTTTTTCGATTACCATTTCCGCGACCTGCACGTGGCGGGCGGCGGGTTCGTCGAAGGTGGAGGAAATCACTTCGCCTTTTACCGAGCGCTGCATGTCGGTGACTTCTTCGGGGCGCTCATCGATCAGCAGGACCATCAACACTACTTCGGGATGGTTGGTGGTAATGGAGTTCGCCACGTTTTGCAGCAGCATGGTTTTGCCGGCGCGCGGCGGAGAAACGATCAGGCCGCGCTGGCCTTTGCCTAGGGGCGTGAGCAAATCCATGACGCGGGCGCTAGAATTTTCGCGGGTGGTTTCGAGCTTCAGGCGCTCCTGCGGATACAGGGGCGTCAAGTTGTCGAAGAGGATCTTGTTGCGCGCCTCGTCGGGCGATTCGAAGTTGACGGCTTCGATTTTTACCAGGGCGAAGTATTTTTCGCCCTCGTGCGGGGGACGAACCTGTCCGCTAATGGTGTCGCCGGTTTTCAGGTCAAACTTGCGGATTTGCGACGGCGAGACATAAATGTCGTCCGGGCCCGGGAGGTAGTTGTAGTCCGGCGAGCGCAGAAAACCGTAGCCGTCGGGCAGAATTTCAAGCACGCCCTCAGCGAAAATGTGGCCTTCTTTTTCGCTCTGTGCCTGGAGGATCTTGAAGATGAGATCCTGCTTGCGCAGTCCGCTGGCACCGGGCAGCTCCAAGGTCCTTGCGATCTTGGTCAGCTCGGTAATGTTTTTTTCTTTCAGTTCAGCAATGGTCATATTCACCTAAACCCGTGCACTAAGGCGTATTCGTTAGTGGCTGCGGGAGATTTTCAAAAGGAGGGTATTCAGGGAAGACAAAAAACTACGAGGCGGGCGGACAGGGCTGCTTTACGCAGCCCGCCGTTGTGCCTCAGCAAAATTCTCCGGCTCCGACAGAACATCCTGCCGCTCCGCGCCCGCGATCCGGTCCAACACACCATTCATCGTTTCCTGGATTCTGGTGCTGGGCCGGTGGAACTTCCGCGTGGCCTTGGAGGCGAGCTGGCAAAGCATATAACGATTCCGCAACGTCTGTAAAGCGTCAAACACACGATCAGAGCGCATGTGACAGTTACTCCTTTCTTATAAGTATGGGCATTTCGCTTTCGCCCCCTGGCCCTGGAAACTGGCCGCAACCCCACAGGTCGTCCCAAGCCATTGATTCCACAAAGGTTGTAAAGGAGTTAGCGCAATTCCTACCCAGAATAGATGCGTGACTGGGGTCCAAAGATGCTCGTTTTGCTGATTTGGGCTCAAAGGTCGAGGTATCTTAGAAAATAAAGACCTAGAGACTCCGAGGCGTCCGTGGAACAAGACAATGTACCCGGAAATAGAGAATCGGTCAATACCTTTTACGGATCTTTACGGACCTTAAATAGCAACAGTCCCGAAGTGGGGAACGGGTTGGGGCTGCGTCGCCGACGGAAGCAGGGGTTGGCGCAGGCAGACAGCAGATTCCTCGCTGCGCTCGGAATGACAAAGAGTTGCTCGGAATGACAAATTTTGAGTATGGGCTTTAGGTCCAGTAGGTGCGGTCCAGGGAGCGGTACTGGATAGCTTCGGCGATGTGCTTGGGTTCGATCTGCGGGGTGTCTTCGATGTCGGCGATGGTGCGGGCGACTTTCAGGATGCGGTCGTGGGCGCGGGCGCTGAGGCCTTGCTGGGTCATGGCGCGTTCGAGCAGACGTTCACAGTCGGGAGAGAGTTCGCAGAAAGTACGGATGTGGCGGGATGACATCTGCGCGTTGCAATAGATTTTTTCGCGGCAGGAAGCGAAGCGCTCGAGTTGCTTTTGGCGGGTGCGCATGACGCGCTCGCGAATCTTTGCTGAGCTTTCCGGTTCGATGGGGGAGCGCATTTCTTTATAGTTCACGGCGGGGACGTCGATGTGGATGTCGATGCGGTCCATCAGCGGGCCGGAGATTTTCGAAATATAACGCTGGATCATGGGTGTGGTGCACTGGCACTCGCGGGTGCGGTCGTTGCGGAAGCCACAAGGGCAGGGATTCATGGCGGCGGCTAGCATGAAACGCGCGGGAAACGTCAGCGACATGGCGGCGCGGGCGATGGTGACCGTGCCATCCTCGAGGGGCTGGCGGAGGACTTCGAGAACGTTGCGGGGGAATTCAGGGAGTTCGTCGAGAAAAAGCAGTCCGTTGTGAGAGAGTGAGACTTCGCCGGGACGCGGGATCACGCCCCCGCCAATCAGTCCGGCATCGGAGATGGTGTGGTGGGGCGAGCGATAGGGGCGCTTGCCTACAAGGCCACTGCCGGGGTCGAGCACTCCGGCAACGCTGTGAATCTTGGTGGTCTCGAGCGCTTCTTCAAAGGTGAGCGGGGGCAGGATGGTGGGCATACGCTTGGCCAGCATGGTTTTGCCGGAGCCGGGCGGGCCGATCATGAGGATGTTGTGGCCTCCAGCGCAGGAAATTTCGATGGCGCGCTTGGCGGTCTGCTGGCCGCGGACGTCTTTGAAGTCGACGAGGAATTCCTGCGACTCGCGCAGCAAGGCGTCGCCATCGGCTTTCAGCGGGAGGATTCCGTTACCGGAGTTTACGAAGTGGATCACATCCAGCAGCGAGCGGACGGGATAGACGTCGACCCCGCCGACCATGGCGGCTTCGCGGGCGTTGGCTTCGGGAACGACGAGGCGGGAGATCTTGCGGACGCGGGCTTCGAGCGCGATCGGAAGTGTGCCGCGAATGCCGCGCACTCCACCGTCTAACGACAGCTCTCCTACGAACAGGCAGTCTTCAATCGTCTTCTGGGTTAAGCCGCCGTAGGCGCCTACGATGCCGAGCGCCATGGGCAGATCGAATCCCGAGCCTTCTTTCTTTATGTCGGCGGGCGCGAGGTTGATGGTGATATGCGTGGGCGGGATGTCATAGCCGCAATTTTTCAGCGCGGCGCGCACGCGGTCGCGGCTCTCGCGCACGGCGGCGTCGGGCAGGCCGACGGTGTGGAAGTGGTCCTGGTCGGTCTTGATGCCGGAGCAGTCGACTTCCACCTGAATAATGTTGGCGTCGATGCCGTAGACCGCGGCGCTGAGGGTCTTGTAGAGCACAGGTGCTCCGGGCGAGACAGTCTTCGATTTCTGTGCCGCCGCCGGCACACCGAGGCCTGATTCCGGAATGTAACTACGGTACGCGCTGGAAGGGGGGCGTGGCTGTGATAGTTGTCACGGGGTGGGCTGTGGAAAAGGAGCTTAGGGATGACTAGGAGGCCGATGAGCGTTATCGGATTCAACAACCGGCATTCCTGGCTTCTCGTGTGACTCTTGGCCGTCGCCGTACTTCAGGCGTGACCGATATCACTGGATAAGACGCCCTTGTGGGCGTACTGTTCATATGTCCGCTTGCCCGAGGAGCGGCTCCCGCGCATTTGTGGCCGGCCACAAGGAGGCTATCATGACCCGCATCCCTACCTGCATCCTAATCCGGACATGGCTCAAAGCGTGTCAGGTGAGTTCCGCGATTCTGCTATTGGCGGGACTTGGATATAGCCAACCTGCCATTTCCGTTTCACGCGCAAGTGGACCACCCACCACCAGCCTGCGAATCTCGGGCAGCGGATTTGCTCCCAATTCCGACATCGATGTTTACTTCGACACCCAAGACCAAGCTTTCGCGAAGGCTGACGGCTGGGGATCGTTCTCCCAGATCACCATTCAAGCCCCCGCCTCGGCATTGTCCGGGACCCATTGGGTGAGCGCGGTCGACGGTCGCGGTCAGACGGGAGCGCAGGTACAGTTCACGGTTCAGGCGGACTGGAACGAGTTCCACCGACGGAATATGCTGCGCTACAACCCGTATGAGAACGTGCTGAACATCGGCAATGCGGGAAAGCTAAGAGTGAAGTGGCACTACAGCCAAGGGTGGCCTATTGCTTCCGCCCCCGCCGTCGCGGCTGGGACACTTTACATCGCTAGCTACAAGGGCGTCGTGTATGCATTTAAGCTTAGCACTGGCGCCATGCTTTGGTCTTACAGCTTCAACAACAACGGCGTCAGTTCCTCGCCCGCCGTGTGGAATGGCATGGTGTATATCGGCGGAGGCCCCGACTACCTCGAGAGACCCGGCGTGCATACTGTGAACGCGTTTAACGCCAGCACTGGCGCACTGGTGTGGAGCTACACGACTGGCGCCGATGTGCTTTCCTCGCCCATCGTGTCCAATGGGGTGGTGTACATCGGATCGGAAGACAACAACGTGTATGCGTTGAACGCCAGCACTGGGGCGCTGTTGTGGAGCTACGCCACAGGCGGTCAGGTGAATTCTTCGCCAGCCCTATCGAATGGAGTGATTTACGTTGGCTCGGACGACGACAATGTCTACGCGCTGAACGCCGGAACCGGCGCCAAACTATGGAGCTACACCACCGGCAACGCGGTGAATTCCTCGCCCGCCTTGGCGAATGGCGTGGTTTACGTCGGATCCATGGACAACAAAGTGTACGCGTTGAATGCCGGCACTGGCGCCCTGGTGTGGAGCTACGCCACCGGCGCCGGGGTCGATTCCTCGCCTGCCGTTACGAACGGGGTAGTTTACGTCGGGTCGGAGGACGACAACGTTTACGCGCTGAATGCCAGCGCCGGCACGCTCATATGGAGCCACACCACCGGCAACGGTGTGGCTTCCTCGCCCGCCGTGGCGAATGGGGTGGTGTACGTCAATTCAAGCGACGGTTACGCCTACGCGTTGAACGCCGGCACCGGGGGCAAGCTGTGGCAGTACCACATGTATGGCACTGGACCGGTTAACCCCGCAGTAGTGAATGGAGTGCTGTATACGGCATCGGGCTATGGCCAGGTGCTGGCGTTCTCGCTAAAGGGAAAAGCCGACGAAGACGACGATGCAGCTTCCCGCCCTCCCGATCTGAAGTTGCTTCACCCAGACGCCAATCTCAAAGCGTCGCAGCCGGTTGCGGCACTTTCAGGCGCGGCACGTTAAGCCCTGCGCGGATCTAATCACATCATGCGCTTGGGCTCGAGTTCGCGGTCCGTGACCAGGTCGGGATGCAGGCGGCGGAAGCTCTGGGCTATGTGGCAATTCCAGCACACTGGGCGGTACGTGGAGAATACTTCGGGAAGTTGCTCGGGGCGCAGGTCTTTCCACTCAATCGTGTTGTGATCCGGGTCGAGCAACGCGGGGGCGTGATCGAGGTGGTGGAGCGGGCCGAAAGTTTTCTGGCAGAAAACGCACTGCTTGCCTTCATACCACGTGGAAACAATGTTCCAGACCAGGCAGTTTTCGGGATCCACTTCGAGCTGCTGCAGGCATTCCTGGCCGCAATCCTGGCGCTCGGGCCAGCGGGAGCACTGTTTGAGGCGCACCGTAGGCTCGGAGAGAAATGCGCCGAGCGCGGCCTCGCCGGCGGCTACGTCGACGGCAGCCGGTTTGTGGGTTTCGGGGCAGGTGATGAGGTGCTTGCCGCGGTATCCAAAGTAAGCCCGCACGCCGGGAATGGCGCGAATCACCAACAGCGCCGCCGCAAGCGCGAGAACGACAAGAGCGATCAGAACCGTTACTGACATATGTCACCTCACTAGTGATGCAGTTTTGATAAGGAAGCGAGCCAAACGCGCGATTATTGCGTCACAAAACGCGCGACGCTTCGCGCGGCTCGCTCAGGTCCTTCGCTGCGCAAAAAACGCTTGCTCAGGATGACAACCAAGCTGCGTCACCCTCTCACTCGGCACCCACGGTCAGGACCGGGCACGTTGCCTGCGCTACCACCCGGTGCACGGTGGACCAGGGGCGACGGGTGGCGTGATTGGCTGGACGGGCTCCCAGGACGATGAGATCGGATTCGCGTTGCGCCGCGGCGTACAAAATGTTCTCGGGCACCGCACCGAATTCCACTACCCACTCCGGGGCATGGACCAGCGCCGCATCCTTGGGAATCACGGTCTGCAATTGCTGGACGCCATTCTCGATCGGTCCCGGACGGGCTTCGAGCTTCGCGTACTCCGACCATTCCTCGATGACGTGCAGCAGGGTCAGCCGGGACTTAAACTCTTCGGCGAGCCTGATCGCAACTGGAGCCACCCTCAACGAAGCGGGAGTGAGGTTTGTGGCATAGAGAATTTGGTGCAGTTCCAGTTCGACAGGAGCCAGTCCTCCGCTGTCGTCGTGAAATGCCGGCAGGCTGAAGCGGCCGCAGACCCCTGGTCCGACGGTCAGAACCGGGCAGGGCGCGTGACGCAGAATGTCTTCGGCCACGGACCCTAACAGCAGCGTTCCCAAGCCGGAGCGGCCGCGGGTTCCGACCACGATCAGATCGATCGCGTTGGCCGCGACAATGCTGCTCAGGTTCGTCCAAACTTGACCGTGCCGCACGTAGGTCTGGCATGGAATTTGTCCGAGGCGAGCCGTAATCTGCCGGATCTTTTCTTGCGCCTGGTTAACCGCGTCGTCATAGATTGTGTTCACAGACACGTAGTCGACACCGCCGGTCATGAGCGCCAGATTCGCGTCGGAGAGGACGTGCGCGACGTGCAGCGTGCTGCCGAAGCGACGGCAGAAGGCGGTCGCATAGGGAAGAGCGGAATCGGACGTGGGCGAGAAATCCGTGGCGAAGAGAACATTTTTCAGGGAAATCGCGCCCGGCTTTTTGCTGGTTTCGGGTGTGTCATGCGTGCGTTCCATGACTGACATAGGACACCTCCGCACCCAGTTTGAGAGTCGCACCTGGGGCCGGTTTCAGCTATGGCCCGTGTCACTGTCGCCTGTGACTCCGGTCACGGGCGCCGCGGCTCACTCAGTGAGAACGGCTGCTTGGGAAATTCAGTTCAGGCCGCGGAATTCGTTCCTAAATGTGGACGTATCTGATTCTCCAACAGCAATGGTTGTTCCGGCCCGCCTGTATAAGTACGATATTTGAAGTGTTCGGTTTTGCGGTTCGGCGAACGCGGAACCAGGTGATTCCCCCATGACCAAAGCCGATCCCGGCGCCCCTCAGCATTCTCGTCCTCCACTAAAACTAGAGCGCGAAGAGTCCCAGCTCTGGCGGTGGATTCTTCTGTTCATGGTTTTGCTGGCCGCGGGCTTTGCCGCGTTGGCCTGGGAGCGGCTGGAGGGCCTGCCTTACCACTTGGGACCGCTGGCCGTGGGCGTGCTGGCGCTGTCAATTCTTCTCGCGGTCTATGCTTACGGCCGGCGGAAGGAAGTCAGCGAGCTGAAGCTGCTGCTACAGGATTTGCAGGAACATGTGGGCGCGGCGCCCTCCGAGCAGCAACTCGACCAGCTATCCGAAATGATTGCGCGTTCTCAGCGCAACTTTAAGGAACTGATTGACAGCTTCGAGGATGCCGCGTGCGCGGTTTCTCTGGACGGCACCCTGCGTACCGTCAACAAAAGCGTGAGCGAACTCATGGCTCTGCCCTACAACGCGATTGTGGGACAAAAGTTCTTCGACTTCGTGGACGAGCCAACCCGCGACAGCATAGAAGCCGGACTAGCGCGCTTTCTGGAGAAGAAACATTGGGCGGGCACGGTGCGCGTGCGTCTCAAGAAATAACCCCCGGCCGCTGTATTTCGATTGCGTTCTTAATGCCATCGTCAAGAGCGGCGAGGTGATGGGGGCCAGCGTGCTGGGTCGGGATGTGACCGGACAGCACGAAAAAGAACTTCGTTTCACCGAGCTGTTCGAGACTTTGCAAGAAGGCGCCTATTTCAGCACGCCCGAGGGCAGACTGCTTGACGCCAACCCGGCGTTGGTGAGCGTTCTGGGCTATGCCACGAAAGAAGAGTTGCTGGCGCTTGATCCGGGCAGGCTGAACGTCGATCCCGCAGAGCCGCCGGTGCTGGGCGTGCTCCGGACGATCGCGGTGGAGTGCGGGCGCGCGAGATCAAGCTCCGCAAGAAAGGATGGAACCCCGGCGGTTTTTCTGGAGTCTTCGCGCGCGGTGTGGGATGCGGGGGGCAAGCTGATTCGTTATCAGGGCACGCTGATCGACGTCACGGAAAGACGCAAGCTGGAGCGGCAACTGCTGCAACAAGAGGAATTCCGGCGGCACCTGCTGGAGAGCTTCCCTGACCTGATTCTCGTGGTCGATCTCGAAGAGCGCTACACCTTCGTGAGTTCGCGGGTGCGTGACCTGCTCGGGTATGAACCCGGGGATCTAATGGGCAAGAAGATTTCGGAGACCGAGGATCACTCGCCGGAATTGGCGGCGCTTTACCATGACGTGATTTCCGGCGACGCAGAATTTTTGGCTCCGCGGAATACGGCGCCCGGCATCGCGACGGAAGCTGGCGCACCATGCGGGCCTCGGCCAGCCAGTTCTTTGACGCCGATGCCAAGCTCGGCGGCGTGATCGTTTCTGTGCGCGACATCACCATGGAAAAGAAGCTGGAGCAGCAGATCGTTCAGAGCGAGCGTTTGGCAGCCATGGGCGCGATGATTGGCGGGGTAGCCCACGAACTGAATAATCCCCTGACCAGCATTTTGGGAGTCAGCGAACTTCTGCAAGATAGTCAGACCACCGACGCGGCGCGCAAGCAGATCGCAATATTGCAACAGCAGGCGCGCCGGGCGGCTGAGATCGTTCACAATCTGACTTACTTTTCGCGGCCGCCGGCGCCCGGAAAAACTCCCGTCAATCTTGGCGAGGTCGTCGAACGAACGCTCAATCTCCACGCTTATTCGCTGCGCAAGAACAGTATCACCGTCGACTTCCTGCGCGAGCCGGGGCTGCCCTATGTGGAAGGCGATCCGCACCAGCTGATGCAAGTCTTCCTGAACCTGATTCTGAATGCCGAGCAGGCCATCCGCGAGGCGCGCGACCGCGGAACGTTACGCATTCGCCTGGGAAGTACCGGGGACTCGGTTTGGGCGAGCTTTCAGGATGACGGCCCGGGAATCCCGGCCGAGACGCTGGCCAGCATCTTCGATCCTTTTTACACGACGAAGCGGCCGGGACGGGGAACCGGTCTCGGCCTCAGCATCTGCAAGTCGGTGATGAAGGAACACAACGGCACCATCGAAGCCGCCAACGCGCCGGGAGGCGGAGCCGTGTTCACGGTTACGCTGCGCGCAGTAGCCGCCCTAGCTGAACGGCTTCCGGAAAATCGTCGGCGTGAGTTCACTCCTGAAGCCCAACGCCGGAAACCGGGAGCCGATTTAATTTCTTTCCACGGCCATGGCCACGGCGTTGCCTCCGCCGAGGCAGAGTGCGGCGATCCCGCGTTTCGCGTTGCGGCGAGTCATCTCATAGATCAAAGTCACGAGCACGCGCGCGCCGCTGGCTCCGATCGGATGCCCGATAGCGACGGCGCCGCCATTCACATTGACTCTGTTCGGGATCGAGTCCCAGTTCGCGCATCACGCCCAGCGCCTGCACCGAGAAAGCTTCGTTGAGTTCGTACAGATCAACGTCGTCGGCTCTTCCAGCCAGTCTTCTCCCAGATTTTTCGCACGGCGTCGACCGGAGCCATCATTACCCATTTGGGTTCGACTCCGCTGGTCGCCTGCGCCACGATTCGGACGATGGGCTGCGTACGCCCAGATCCTTCGCTCGCTGCGCGCTGGTCACTACCACGGCCGCGGCCCCGTCGTTCACTCCGGGAGCGTTGCCGGCGGTTACGGTTCCGTCTTTCTTGAACGCGGGCTTCAACGAGCGTAGAGCTTCGATGGTCGTATCCTCGCGCGGAGATTCATCCTTCTCGAAGAGCATGGGGGCTTCGCCCTTCTTCTTCGCAGGAATTTCTACCGGCACGATCTGCGACTTGAAACGGCACTCTTTCCACGCCGCAGATCGCTTTGCGGTGCGAGTTGACGGCAAATTCATCCTGCTCTTCGCGCGTGATGCCATACTTCTCGGCGACGTTCTCACCGGTGACGCCCATGTGATAGTTGTTGTAAATGTCCCAGAGGCCGTCGTGCACCATGGAGTCGATCACCTGACCGTTGCCGAGGCGATATCCTTTGCGCGCCTGCGGCAGCAGATAGGGAGCGTTGGTCATCGATTCCATGCCGCCCGCCACCACGATGGAACTGTTTCCAGTCTGCACGGCTTGCGCTGCGAGAGCCACTGCTTTCAATCCGGAGCCACAAACCTTGTTGATTGTCATGGCACCTGTGGCCGGCGACAATCCGCCGAAAATTGCGGCCTGCCGCGCTGGATTTTGTCCCAGGCCCGCGGGATAGAACGTTGCCCATGATGCACTCGTCGACCTGATCGGAGTTCACTCCGGCACGCTTCACCGCCTCGCGCACCGACCACCGCGCCCAGTTGCGTAGCGCTCAAATCGCTGAGACTGCCCTGAAATTTTCCTACCGCTGTACGACACCCAGAAATGATGACAACATCATCGAAAGCCGCCATTGATCATGCTCCCGCGAAGATTTCGCACTTCCATTATAGATGCAGCAGCGCGCGACAAATGATGAACTTCTGCGAAGTGAGTGCGGCGTAGACGCTCGAGCGTGGACGGACGCGGATGTTTGACACGAGCTGCCGCGAGCCGCCGCACGTTTCATCGATCGCGATTGTAGTGCGCGAGGCGTGTTTTCGTCGCGCAGTCGCGGAGATTTTCTTGCTCACTGTGCTCACGCGGTGACTTTGGTACAACACCGCACGTTCATCACGTGCATTTTTTTCTTGACTTCATTTTTCATTAACTCTATACAATCAATTAGTTGCAACAAATGATCGTTGCAGATTTTTCCATGAACAATGGAAGGGAGAATAGAACCAATGGCAACCAAGAAAAAGGCAAAGAAGAAAAAGAAGCATTAAAGAAGGTCAGTATGAAGTCGACAAAAGGGGACGCGGAAAGCGTCCCCTAAGTTTTTGCGCGGAACTCTGGCGCGTGCTCACTAGGCGGAATTCTTGGCAAGGTTTGGAACCGCTTTTCCCTCGCCGGACACAATCCGCGGAACGCGCAGAAATTGCAGTGGTAATCAAGCTTAGGCTCGAAGTTCCCTTCCGCGATGCCGCGGGCCACGGCCAGGACGCGGTCTCGCGCCTCCGCCAATTGAAATTCCGTGCGCCTGGAGACAACCGGAACGTTGCCTTCGAGATTGTGAAACACCAAAGCGCCCACGCGGTATCCCCACTTTTCGCACTCGCAGCCATGGCATAGATGGAAAGCTGCAGGCTCTCGTCTGCGTCCTCCTGTGATCGAGCTTTACCAGTCTTGTAGTCGACGATGTTCACGCTGCCATCGGTGCGCGGTCCATCGCGGTCGATTCGTCCGGCAACCTTGGTCCCGGCAATCTCGACGTCAAACCATTCTTCCGTGTGCAAAACCTCGGGCGCAGGAGACGAACGCGTGCCAGCCAGAAAATCCTGCAACTGTGCCGCCCCTTGCTTCAAGTACAAGTCCCGCTGATAGTCATCCTGGATCCCAGAGATGCCCTCATCGTCACGAAACAACTGCATCAATTCGTCGTCGCTCTTGGTCCTGCCCAGGCGGGCGGAGTCATAGTAGGTGCGGAGCACGCGGTGCATGGCCGCACCATACTGCATGGCCGCATGGACCTGCCGCGAAAGTTTCCACTCGCGTTCGAACTTGAACTGCAAAGGACAAGTCTCGTAGGTTTCCACCGCCGAGGCGCTCAACCGCGCACCCAGCCCTTCGATGGCTGGAAGCTCAAGCCACGCCGGCAACCGCGAGCCCTCGGGATAGCCCGAGTCCGCGGCGGCCGCGATCTCGATCAATTCGGGTTGTGAAGGCATTGCCGCGCGCGCCTCAGCCACGGTTGCAATCCAGGATTGCCGATGAGTTCGCGCATGAATCCGGGCGGCGTCTTGTCGCGTCCGCATTCCCTGTTTGCCATAGATGTGCAGAGAATCTTTGGCGCGCGTCATGGCCACGTAGAATAGCCGCCGCTCTTCCTGATCGTGGAGCGTCTTGTCATCGCCACCTGTGGCCGAGTCGGGGTCGCGCAACTCCGTCGGGAAGCTCCACCAGCCTCTCTTTGTAACTGGCGGGGAACGACGCGACTAGTTCGCGCGCAGGATGAAGACATGAGGGAACTCGAGCCCTTTGACGCCGTGCGCGGTCATCAGACGCACGGCATCCTCGTCATCATTCGAGGCCAGCGGAATCACTCCCCCCGCTTCGCGAAAGTAATTCAGGTATTCGATCCATTCGCCGAGTTCTTTGGTCTCGTGTTTTCGGTTTCTCCTCCCAAGCGGCGGCAAAGTTCAGAGCCGCCTGCAGGATGGGGGAATTGAGATCGAGCTGGAACTGTTTTGCGATCAACTGCAGAGCAGCGCGCGTCTTCGCTTGCCTCCGGTTCACTTCTTCGCGAGCCTGGCGCACCGTGTCCAACACTGCCCGGCCGCCGGTGACCCCGTCCAGCACCGAGGCCAGCGGAATCACTACCCCCTCTTTCGAGTCCTTCGCAATCGCGCGCAATGCTGCTCGAAGTTGCAACGGGATCCACCTCGAATTGCGGCAAGCGCTGCGACGCGAAAGAGGCTCGCGTCCGAGCCCAGATCTACGACGACCGCGGCGCAGGCCAGCAGATCCCGCACTTCGGGCGTATCGCTCACGTCCATATTTTCTATGGAGAAAGGAATCTCCCGTTCGGCCAACCGCTGCACGACTTCATCGCGGTTGATGTGCGAGCGGTACAAGACGCCGAATATCTTTCCAACTGGCAGCGCGTGCGCCGGCGCGTCTCCTCGATGATGCTGACTACATCGGGCGCTTCCGCATCCTTGCCTGCAAAGGAAATCGCTTCCACCGGGAAAGTGGGCAGCGTCTTTCCTTCTTTCTTCGCTTCCTCTTCCCGCGCGGACTCAGAGGAGTGCGGCGGTAGGCCAATGCGCCTCGCTCGCCAGCTGCAAACACGGGAGGATTCTTATCGACGACGGCGAAGGCACATTGCAGAATCGGAGTAGTCGAGCGCCGGTTCTTACCCAGCACGACGAGCCCTGTCTGAGGAAAGTGGCGGCGGAACAACTGAAACGCCGCGCTGGATGCGCCACGAAAACGGTAGATGGCCTGATCCGGATCTCCAACGGCGAAGACGTTCGCTTCCGCTCCCGCCAGAGCCGCCAGAATTTCGATCTGCGCGAAGTTGGCATCCTGAAATTCGTCGACAAGAATGAAGCGGGCGCGGGCTCGCTCTGCCGCCAGCAGATTTTTGTCGGTCGTAAGCAGTTCGTGCGCCCGCGTGATCATGTGGCCGAATGTGCCGAGATTCTCTTCGCGCAGCCATTTTTCGGTTGTGGCGAAGACGCGGGCAATTTCCTGGCAGCGCGCGATCACTTCGGCATCGCTCAATTGGTCTTTTGATTTCGCGACCCGTCGGAACCGATCGACTCGCCGCGCTGCAGGCGCGCAACATACTCCGCATATTTTTCCGGCGTGACCAGTTCGTCATGGCAGCGTCTGAGAAAATCCAGCAAATCGCGGAGAAACTGCCCTACATTTGCGGCCCGGACGTAGTGCTGCAGGTGAAGCTCATGGACTCGCTTGCGCAAATAAATCCAGAGATCGCAGTCGTCGAGCACACCAAAGTTCTTCCCGGCGCGCTTCAGCAGGTCGAGGCAATAGTCATGGAAGGTCGCGGAGTGAATCGGCTTACCGAGCAGCGTGCGAACGCGATCCCGCATTTCTCCCGCCGCGGCCACGGTGTAGGTGAGCGCCAGGACTTCTTCTGGCTTTGCGTGCCCTTGCTGGACGAGGCGGGCAATGCGATGGATCAGAACCGAAGTCTTTCCGGTGCCCGGCGCCGGCGACAACCAGCATCGGTCCGTGAACATGCTCGATCGCTTCGCGCTGGCGGTCGTCGGGAATGAACGACGGCCGAATGAGGTTGTGATTTGGAGACAGCCATTGCGGCCCAGAATACCACCACGATGAGAAGCACGCAGGAAACGAGAATTCACAGGGAGTGCAAGGCGGACGCCACGATTGCGGTAGCCGCTATTGCGGCCGTCTCGGCGCGGAGAATGGTACTGCCCAGCGAGGCTGAAATCCATCCAGCTTGGCGAAATGATTGCAATTCGTCTTCGGTCCATCCGCCCTCGGGGCCAACCGCGAGAGCAATTCCGTCGTTTGCGGCTCTGCGCTGTCACAACGTCGCGCAGCAAAGTCTGCTCTTCCGATTCGGCCAACACGACGCGCAGTGACCGCATGAACGTTTCAGTGTTTCGGCGAAGCTTAACTGGAGAAGTAATCTCCGGCGGAGCGACGCGGCGCGATTGCTCTGAGGCTTGCCGGGCAATGCGCTGCCAACGTTCTACGCGTTTCGACGAGGCAGCAGCCAGATGGGAATCCGTGCGGCGGGCGATCACCGGCACGATCCGCGAGACGCCCAGCTCCGTACACTTCTC
This sequence comes from uncultured Acidobacteriaceae bacterium, assembly GCA_963702775.1. Classification (GTDB taxonomy): domain Bacteria; phylum Acidobacteriota; class Terriglobia; order Terriglobales; family Acidobacteriaceae; genus Sulfotelmatobacter. The sequence continues at coordinate 1,263,584 of CAVPDX010000002.1, read as the reverse complement.
GATCGCCCAGTCCATGCGGTCGAATTTGAAGATGGCGAGAACCAAAGTGATCTCGGCGAGGCTCGCGGCGGAAACTTCTTCGTCTTAGCTCGAACTCGACGCGATCGTCTGTCACAGATGTGATTCGCCCTCGGCGAACTGTTCGCCTGTGGCGATGTCGAAATCCTGGCCGATGCGGGCACGCAGCACGCGGACAAGATGATTCGCGTGCTCACCGACCAGAGCGGCGCGATCTCCCGAGACTTCGTCGGCGATGAAACGGCGGCGGGTCATGTTCAGTTCTCAGTTCTCAGTTCTCAGTTCTCAGTTCTCAGTTCTCAGTTCTCAGTTCTCAGTTCTCAGTTCTCAGTTCCCAGTTCTCAGTTCCCAGTTCTCAGTTCCCAGTTCTCAGTTCTCAGTTCTCAGTTCCCAGTTCCCAGTTCTCAGTTCCCAGTTCTCAGTTCCCAGTTCTCAGTTCTCAGTTCTCAGTTCTCAGTTCTCAGTTCTCAGTTAATGCGAATTGGCGAACACGCGGGGCAGATGCATATTCTTTGTGTAATTTTCGCTTGGCGGAGGCTAACCCATGATCGAACGGGATGAAGGCAGGACGCGGATCCGGTTTTACTGAGAAACTGATAACTGTCTATCCGAACATGTCCTTTACTTTGCCCAGCAGCGACCGCATCATCGGCTGATTATCCACCTTCGCTGTCGTCTCCAGTTCCTGCAGGAGTTCTTTCTGGCGTTTGCTCAGCTTGGTTGGAATCTGCACGCGCACTTCCACGTAGAGATCGCCCTTGCCGTGTCCATTCAGCACGGGCACGCCTTTGTTGCGAATGCGGAACGTGGTACCGGGCTGCGTGCCATCGGGAATCTTGAGCGCATGCTCGCCTTCGAGGGTGGGCACGCGAATCTCCGCGCCCATCGCCGCTTGCGTCACCGACAAGCGGGACGGCGCAGTGCAGGTCATTCCCTTCCCGCACAAAAAACGGATGCTCCTTCACATGCAGCACAATGTAGAGATCGCCCGCGGGTCCGCCGAACGGCCCAGCCTCGCCTCCGCCCGTAAACCGGATGCGCGTGCCGTCTTCCACGCCGGCAGGAATTTTCGCTTCTACGGCGCGTTGCCGCAGAATCCGGCCTTCGCCTTTGCATTTCGGGCACGGATCGGTAATCACGTTGCCTGTTCCCTGGCAGGAAGGACAAGTCCGCGCGATGCTGAAAAAGCCCTGCTGATAGCGCACCTGCCCGCGGCCATTGCACGAGCGGCACGTCGTCGGACCTTTGCCCGGCGCTGTTCCCGAGCCGTGGCAGTCTTCGCAGGCTTCGTGACGGCGCACCATCACGCGCGTCTCAGTGCCGAACGCAGCCTCTTCGAATTCGATGGTCAAGTCTTCGCGTAAATCGGCGCCGCGCTGAACCCGGCTGCGGCGACGACCGCCGCCTCCGAAGGCATCGCCAAAGCCGAAGAACTCGCCGAAGATTTCGCCGAAGTCCTGGAACGTGGTGGCATCGAAACCTCCACCGGGACTGCCCGCATTGCCCACTCCCGCATGACCAAAGCGATCATAGAGAGACCGCTTCTCAGAGTCGGCCAGCACCGCGTAGGCCTCCGTGACTTCCTTGAAGCGTTCTTCCGCATCCGGATTATTCGGGTTTCGATCGGGATGGTACTGCATGGCCAGCTTGCGATAAGCGCTCTTGAGTTCCACCTCGCTCGCCGTACGGCTTACCGCCAATACTTCGTAATAATCGCGTTTTGCGTTTGTGGCCAGAATAAGCGCCTTTCCTCTTAAGAATGACAAGCTAAGAAGTCAAGCTTAGACTGGATCGAATTAACATCACTGGTCCGGATTCTTATCTTCCCGGATTCTTCGCCACCTTCACCATCGCAGGCCGCAGCAGGCGGTCCTTGAATTTGTAGCCGCGCTGCAACTCCTCGATCACCTGATGATCGGGAGCGTCGGTGGTTTCCACCATCTCGATGGCCTCATGATAGCGCGGATCGAACGGCTCGCCCTTCGACGCGATGGGATGCACCGAAAGCTTGCCCAGCGCAGCCAGCAGTTGCTTGTAAATCAAGTTCGACTCCGCTGCGCAGCTCGGCCGCATCCGACTTCACTTGCAGGGCGCGCTCCAGGCTGTCCATCGCCGGCAACAACGACTTGATCGCGTCGGCCACGGCGTATTCACGAAATTCCTGCTGTTCCCTGGCGGCGCGCTTGCGCGCGTTATCGAATTCCGCCTGCGATCCGCGCCAGGCGGTCGAGCAGTGCGTCGCGCTCGGCCTTCACCTTCTGCAATTCCGATTCCAGGCCAGTCGATTCCCCGCTCACAGGGCGCTGTGGATCATCGCCATCCCCGGCTCCCGCCGGCAACTCGTGATCCAAATCCAGCTCCGCATTTTGTGCTTCCGACTTTCCGTTCACTTTACCCATAACCAACTTGATTACTCCGATTCATTCAAAATTTTGTCGAACAGCCGCGCGATGTAGGAAACCGCGGTCATCGTGTGCTGATAATCCATCCGCGTCGGCCCGATCACCGCCAGCGATCCAAACATGTCGGTTCCCGACCGCGCCGGCGCTCCGATCAGCACGAAGTTCTGCATGGAGGGCAGCGTATCGTCCAGCCCGATCACCACCCGCACCGCTTCCTGCTTTACGTCGAGATACGCTCCGAGCAGCTGTGCAACTTTTTCTTTCTCCTCCAGCGTCTTCAGCATCTCCTGCAGACGCTTGCGGTCTTCCTGGCCCGTCACCAGGTTGGCTGCGCCTTCCACGAAAACCACCTGCGTGCCCGCTTCGGCGGCCAGCGCGCCTTGCTTGTAGAGTTGCTCGATGGAGTTCATCAGGCTGGTCGTACTCGCTGCGTTCCTGCTCGATCCTGCGCGACAGTTCGGCGCGCATGGACTCCATCGTCCAGCCGCGAAAATTCTCGTTGATATACCGCGCCGCCAGATCGAGTTCCGCCTGCGGCAAATCGAGCCTCAACACCCGGTCGCGCACCACTCCCGACCGCGTTACCAACACCGCCAGCACCTTCTGATCGCCCAAGCGCGAAAAGTACACATGCTCCAACGCGTTCTTCGAGCCGCTGGTGGCCACGGTCACGCCCACGTTCCGCGAAATCAGCGAAAGCACGTGCGACGTGCGCTCCATGAACTCCTGCACATCGGTGACGCCCGCCAGCGAATCCGAAATCATGCTTTCTTCCTGCGGCGCCAGCTTCGCCGTTCCCGTAATCTGCTCCACGTAATAACGGTAGGCGTCGGTGGTCGGGATGCGTCCCGAGGAGGAGTGCGTCTGTTCGAGAAACCCGGCATCCGACAAGTCCGCCATCACGTTGCGGATCGTTGCCGGACTCAACCCCTCGCGGCTCGACCGCGCCAGCGTGCGCGAACCGACGGGCTCGCCCGTGGAAATAAAAGTCTCCACGATCGCCGTCAGGACTTCGCGTTCCCGTTTGCCGATATTGGGATCAGATGGCATCGATCACACGACTAGTTTATCTTGCATTGGCGCAGCATTCGTTGGAGGAGAATCCTACTGAACCATTCACTATTTTAGATGCAAACGCTAAGCTTTTGGACGAAAGTTACGACCCGTGGGCATCTAGGAATGCTCCACCGTCCTGTCAAGGACCGTGGGTATCTATTGGCCGTCAATCCCGAAAAACGTCCACTACCCGATGTCATCCCGAGCAAACGTCCACCGAGATGTCATCCCGAGCAACGCGAGGGATCTGGGTGTTTGTCGGTAGCGGCGACAATGGTAGCGCGGGCAAGGCACACCTACTGAATCTGAATCACGCTGGCCGACTCTCCCGCCTTGATTTCTCCCACCCGCGCCTCCACTCTTCGTGCGAACTCGAAGATCGACTTGGCGTGGGGCGAGTTCTCGCCTTCCAGCACCACCGGCTTGCCGCCGTCGCCGGACTTGCGTACTTCGGGATCAAGTTCGATGCTTCCCAGAAACGGCACACCAAACTGCTGCGCCATCTTCTCTGCGCCCCCGCGGGAGAAAATATCGATCTCGTGGTTGCAGTGCGGGCACGTAAAAAAGCTCATGTTCTCGACCACGCCGACAAGATCCACTTTCATCTGCCGGAACATTTCGATGGCTTTACGCGCGTCCTGTAGAGAAACGTCGGATGGCGTCGATACTACGACCGCGCCCGTCAACGGCACCGACTGCACCAGCGACAACGCGATATCTCCCGTGCCCGGCGGCAAGTCCACAATCATGTAATCGAGATGTCCCCACTCCACCATCCCCAGAAACTGCTTCACGATCTGGTGCAGCATGGGGCCGCGCCAGATGATGGGCTTGTCTCCGGGGTTTAGAAATCCGACTGAGATCACCTTCACCCCGAACGCTTCCAGCGGCTCAATGCGGTTTTCGCCGGCCATCTTCGGCTGCGCGTTCACTCCCAGCATCAGCGGGACGTTCGGTCCATACACATCGGCGTCGAGCAGCCCAACCTTGTGTCCAATCTTGGCCAGCGCGACCGCCAGGTTCACCGACAGCGTGGTCTTGCCCACTCCGCCTTTGCCCGAACCTACGGCAACGATGGCATCGACTCCCGGCAACGGTTGCGGCCCCGGCGCGGCTTGTCCGGGATGAGACGGCATATGTGCACTCAAAGGATCACACTCCAAGGGGTGAATTGCAATGATGCGGCAGAACCCAAGCGTGATTATACAGGCGGAGATGACTATTCCGTTTCTAGCTGAGGAAAGCACGCTGGCCCGATCTCTTTGGCTCTCTCGTTCGCCTGGTGGTACGTTGCGAATTTTCCGTCGTGCGTGTATCGCTCGTTCTCCCCACCCTCCCGCTTTATCCACTCGCGTACAACAAACATTTTCTGGATACCTGCGATTTCCCAGAAAGTGCCGTCTGGCCTTAGGACACCCTCCCATTTCTGCATAAAGCACCTCACTTCATTTGTAGTCAACGGGAAACATTCATTGCAAGTAACGGAAGTAATGTCCAGCGTATAATGGCCGGTAAAATCACTTCAGTAAAAATGCCTGACCCTTTCACAAGAAAAATCTTCGTACCCGATGGCGAGCCCGAAGGGCTACGTCTGATCGACCGCATGAATTGGACAGGGCTGGGGATTGCCTTCCCACGCTCCAAATGGCCCGAAATCCGCCAGCGTTCCGAGTTCATCCGTGCGGGAGTCTACATTCTGGACGGCTTTCCAGAGGACGGCCAACAAGATGACTCGGGAGCATCTGCGCCTCCTCCCTCATTACCCACTGTCTACATCGGGCAAGCCGACGGGGTGCGAGATCGTATCGACTCCCACTACCAGAACAAGGACTTTTGGGACCGGGGAACCGTCTTTGTCTCAAACAGTGGCGGACTCAATCGGGCACATGTCACATGGCTAGAATATGCCTTAGTTAAGCGCGCAATAGATACGGGCCGCTCTCGGCTCGACAATGGCAACACCCCTCAAGAACCGGGCCTCACCGAGGCAGAGAGAGCCGACACCCAGGCATTTTTGAAAGAGCTTCTTCAGATTCTTCCTCTCATTGGCCTTCGCGTTTTTGAATTTCCGAGAGCGGTTGCAACGCCGAAGACCCCGCCTGTTATACCGCCGCATAGGGAGTCCTCTAAGGAGCCGGATACTGTCATCGTTCCGGCAGAAATAGAGAGCTTCGAGAAGGTGTTTCTCGGAGAGGACTGCTGGTACTCAATCCGCATCTCCGGCGGAATGTTGGACAAAATCAAGTACATCGCAGTTTATCAAAAAGCCCCGGTCAGTGCCGTTACCCACTACGCTCCGGTAGACCGCATCGAACCCTATGGCGAGGATGGAAAGTACAAGCTGATCTTTTCACTGAAGGCTAGAGAGGTGCCTCAAGGGAAGATTCCTCTTGGAGGTGCACATCCCGTGACCGTGATGGGCCCGAAGTACACAACTTTCGCCAAGTTGATAACAGCGAAGAAGGTAGCAGACCTGTTCGGGAGAGCTGCATGAAAGGGCCGGAAAATCCATGCTTTCTTGAGGCCCATTGGAGTAAACTTTGAGCTATCGTGGGGAGTAAGGTCGGATGGCTTCGCTAAGTGGTGTCATCACGCGCGATCCAGAGATTCTCGGTGGCACGCCCGTTTTTCGCGGGACGCGGGTTCCGCTTCAGGCGCTCCTGGATTACATCGAAGGCGGACAAACCCTTGACGAGTTTCTTGACGATTTCCCTACCGTAACGCGTGAAGCCGCAATCGCCGCACTCGAACACGCCAAACAGCTTGTTCCTAGCGGGTTGTGATGAGAGTGCTGCTCGACGAGTGTGTTCCTCGAAAATTGAAGAGCAGACTGACACCGTGGAACAATCAACTGAGAGAATCGCGAAAGCCGCGAACTGCGCGAACGCAGTGCCGAAGGCACGGCATGTGAAAGCCCGGTACGGCAGTGCCGGGTAGCCGACGCAGCAGACGCAGAGTCCCGTTTAGGGACGGCACCTTGCCTTAAGTCATATCCGCCCTAGACTCTTCGCACAAGCTACGGATAGCTTGGGGTATGGCCCACCGGTATCCGAATATCCTCATCCATTGCGTGTTTAGTACCAAAGAACGGCGCAACCTGATTCCTCAAGAAATTCTGCCGAGGCTCTGGAAATATTTCGCCGGGATCGGCCGCAACCATGGAGTCCACGTGCTGGCCGCAGGAGGAATCGCGAACCATGTGCACGTACTGATCGTGCTTCCGCCAGATATGGCCGCGGCAAAGGCGGTGCAAGTGTTGAAGGCGAACTCTTTGCGATGGCTGCGAGAGCATGGAGTAGACTTTGCCTGGCAAGAGGGTTATGGCGCCTTCAGCGTCAGCGGTCCTAACAAGCATGCGGTGATCGATTACATCGAACATCAGAGGGAACATCATTCGAAGCGATCCTACGAGAGCGAGTTTGAGGCAATGCTGCGGAAATCGGGGATGGAATTCGATATGAAGGAAGCATTCGGGTAGGCGTGTGCCGTCCGCTGAAGCGGACTCGCTTCACTCCACTTCCCCGCTCCCCGCCACTGCCGTGGCGGGCTTTCACATACCGTCGCTTCGCGACTGGAGCGGGGTTACCCGCAACTTTCCCCGACGCGCCCCCAAAAGATATCCACAGCCAAACCCTGTGACATCTGTCCTTGCGCACAGGCCACAGTTAGGTCCATCATCGTCACGCCAGAAGCACTACACACAGCAATAGCAACAAACGCGCGACCGGTCAAAAATCGGCCGGTAAGTCGTTTGCTGTCTAGATTTTGACCTCTAAGTCCTTTGTTTAACGGATTTTGCGAGCCAAAACATGCTTAACCCCATGATTCCAAAGATAGGGGGGGAGGGGGGTAGGGTAACCAAAAGATAAACTCACGGCCCGGAATGCGACCGCCAGCACCTGTGGATAAAGAGAGACTTAGTAGCCTTCCTCTTCCAGCCGTACCTTTCCGCGGAACATGCGGAACAGCAAGGTGAAGTAGGCGAGAGCCAGAACCGCCGCCAGGGCGAACCATGCCAAGCCGACCGTCAGTCCGTGGCGGCCTGCGGCGGTGTTGTAGATGGTCAGGCTGTAAGCCGGATTTGTGCTTGCCGGCAAGACCACCGGATACAGAGCAAACGCGGCGCCCACGAGCATCCCGACGATGTAAAGTGCCGAGCCCACGAAAGCCAGTTTGTCCTGCTCCTTGCGGATGGCGCCGATCATGACGCTGAGACTGCCAAACACAATCACGGGAATCAGATAGCCGATGACGTGCTGCTTGTAGTTGTTGAGCACTGTCGGTTGCACGTAGCACGTGGCAACCAAGCCTACGATGGTCAGGATTAGTTGCAGCGGCCAAGCCCACAGTGCGATGTTGCGCGCGCGCTTATTTAGGTCGCCGTCGGTTTTGACCGCAACATATAACGACCCGTGCGCGGTCAGTGTTACCAGCGCGATCACGCCTGTTAGCACCGTATACCAGTCAAGGATTCCGGTATTGCCGCTAGCCCTGAAGTTTGTGAACAGCGGCTCGAAGAAATAGCCATCAGCACCGAGTGGCACGCCGCGGACCACGTTGCCCAGAGCCGCTCCGAAGAAAATCGCCAGCAGCACGCTGGCAACGCAGAAGATCAAATCGAAGAAGCCGGCCCAGACTGGATTCTGCATGTGGGCGCGCAGTTCGATGCCGATGCCGCGCAGCATCAGCAGCCACAGCACCATCATCAGGGGCAGGTAGAAGCCGCTGAAACTGGAGGCATAGAGCAACGGGAATGCAAAGTAGAGTGTCCCGCCGGCGGCGAGCAGCCAGACTTCATTGCCGTCCCATACTGGACCGATGGCGCGCAGGATCTTTCGCCGCTCGTCGCCGGTGCGGGCCGCGCCCAGGTAAATTGCGCCCGCGCCCAGATCGAAGCCGTCCAGTACCACGTAAGCCGCCACCATCACGGCAATGATCATGAACCATAGCGTTTCCATCGCACTCCTCGCAAAATCTCAGCAACCTCAGGGGCTAAAGCTCCTTATTTTTCGGAGCTCAGAGCGGCGCGGCTTGAAGCCGCGCCCTTTCAAAGCCCGCCCCATCGAGAACAGTAGCGCGGGCGATTTTCGGTAGCTCCTAGTGATGCGCACCCACTCCGGCTACCGGTCCTTGTTCGATTTCGCGTCGCACCAGGAACAGGAACAAGATTCCCAACACTGTGTACATGCCGAGAAAGCCCAGCAGCGTGAACATGCCGTTGCCAGCCGACACCATCTTCGAATATCCATCGGCGGTGCGCATCAGGCCGTAAACCAGCCATGGTTGCCGTCCCAGTTCCGCCGTGATCCATCCTGCGGTGTTGGCGATGTAGGGAAAGGGCAAGGCCAACAGCAGGATCCAGAGCATCCAATGTGCCGAAAACAACTTTCCGCGCCACAACAGGAACGCCGCGATCACCATGATGGCGATGAAGAAAGTCCCCAAGCCAACCATGATGTGGTAGCTGTAATAGAGCAGCGAGACATTCTCCGGCCAAAGATTCTGCGGGAACGCGTCCAGACCCTTGCACGTTGGCCTTCCACGCACGGTAGGTCAAGAAGCTGAGCGCCTCGGGAACCTCGATCGCGTTGTCGATCTTGCGCTGCTCCACATTCGGCTGCCCGATGATTATTAACGGCGCTCCGGGCTGGCTTGCGAACAACGCTTCCATGGCTGCGAGCGTGACCGGTTGATTCTCGGCGATCATGCGGCCCTGGCCATCGCCGGTGGGAAACAACTGCAGAATGCTGAAGATCAATCCGGCGATCACGCCTACGCGCACGAAGATCCGCGCCATGCGCTTCAAACTTTCCCGAGAGCAGATAGAACGCGCCCACCGATGCCATCACAATCGCACCCGTAATCACGGCTCCGCTCATGTTGTGCGCATACTGCCACCATGCCCACGGATTGAGCACCAACTCCCAGAAAGCTGGTCAACTGCACCGATCCATCCGCGGCGCCGCGCATAACCTACGGGATGCTGCATCCACGCGTCCGTGGCGATGATGAAGAAACCCGAGAGCCACGATCCCAGAAATACCGCGACCGCTGACCACCAGTGAGCCCGCGGGCTGAGCCGCTTTTCGCCGTAAAGAAACAGGCCGAGAAACGCCGACTCCAGGAAAAACGCGAACATGCCTTCCATGGCGAGGGTCTGCCCGATCACTCCGCCGGCAAAGCGAGAAAAGTGCGACCAGTTCGTGCCAAACTGAAATTCCATCGGGATTCCGGTCACCACGCCCAGCACGAAGTTGATACCGAAAATCCGCGCCCAGAATCGCGCCGCCTCGTGGTAAGTCTCGTCGTTGTGACGCAAGGCAAGCGTCTTGAGTATGACGATCAGCGGCGCCAAACCCATAGTGAGTTGCGGAAAGAGATAGTGGAAGGTAACTGTGAATGCGAAATGAATGCGGTGAACCAGAGAGCGCACTATCCATGAAAACCCCTCGGTGGCAACGGTTCAGGCTACCGGGTTCGTGCAGGGTAGGCTGTGACGGCGCGTCACATCCGGGCTGCGGATTAGCGTCTTACCTTGCGCCGCCGCTGCAGTTCCGCTCGCCGAATGTCGCGCCTGCCGCCCGGCCTCGTCATAGCGATGCTGCTCTTCTTCAGTCTCGGGAATCACCGGAGCGACCTTCAGATGATTTCCTTTACCGTCGATCGCCACAAACGTTAGATAGGCGGAGGCCACGTGCTGTGCCGTATCTGCGATGTAGTTCTCCACGAAGACCTTTACGCCAACCTCCACCGAAGTGTGAAAAACGCGGTTCACGGAGGACTTCAGAATCACGAGATCGCCCACCCTCACCGGCACGAGGAAATCGATGTGATCCACTGACGCCGTGACGGCATAGCTGCGGGCATGGCGATGAACGGCCATCGCGCCCGCCAGATCGATCCAATGCATCAAGCGGCCGCCCAGCAGTGCGCCCAGAGGATTGGCATCGTTGGGCAGAACCAACTCCGCCATCTCCGATTGCGAGTCCCTCACCGGCCGCGGCATCAGCAGATCTTCGCTCATAGTCGTTCCTCTTTCCGTTAGCTTGTTCCCAGCTCCACGCGTCTTGCGTGAGTTCCGTGGCTTCAGTTTCTCTTCAGCTCGCGGCCTGCCGTCAGTTCCGGCCTCTTTCTCTTTTCAACATACGATTCAAGAAAACACTCGGCCATGCGCTGCACGCGGCGGTCGCGATGCCTCTTTTCCCAGCGCGCGTGCGCTGGATCAAACTCGAGCGTTCCATGCTCCGCAGGACGATGCCCGCGCTCGCAAACGTAGCGAACTCGGATGCTGGCGCTGTCGCCGTTTTCCTCGCTTACGGTTCTCGCCGCAAATCGCACTGAATCCCACATTCGCTCCTGCGGCAACCGCCCGCAGCCCTGCGCGTAACCGAGATTGCAGTATTCCTGCAATTGTTCGTGCGAGGGAGATTCGCCCTCATATCCCGGCGCCGTGCATTGCCCGCTCCACCCGCATCCCAGTGGAAGCCGTGCCGCATGCAGGAATGTCCCATCCACTAATTTTTCTACCGGCAGAAAAAAGGGACACGCCACCCGCAGCCTCCGACTCGCCTGAGTCTCAAAACTTGGGACTGGCCATTGTAATCAGTCGACGGAGCCTTCGCCAGTTTCACCGGCAAGGGGTAGTGGGTCGGTCTGATTTCCACTGTTAATGCAATGTCTGCGTTAGCAGCATGTAATCAACTAGGACTGCGCATAGCCAGATGAAGATTCCTATGCAGCGCATGAATGCTGAATACCAAGGCTTAAGAAAGAAGCCGTAACCCTATGTGCTATGCGCCCGCCTGACAATAGTGCTTGTTCTAAAGATCAAGAGCCAGCCGCAATAGACGAAGAACAGGCTGCACACCGCATCCCAGACGATGATGAATGCCCTCATTTAACTCGCCTGCTCTCCGAGTGCTTTCAGAATAAGTCCCTTGTCAATCCGCTGCTTGGAGGATGTAGGTTCTGGCGCTCTCCATTGGAGAGCCTGCGTTGCGCCTGGAGTTGTAGTAATCTCTTGGTGAACTGGCCACTGCCTATGGACCGTATCGCCGCGCTCAACGACATTCTCACGCAGAATCCGAACGATACGTTCGCCCGCTACGGTCTGGCTTTGGAATACTCCAAGCAGGGCGACTTCGATCGATCGCTCGCAGAATTCTCCATCCTGCTCAAGAGCAGTCCCGACTACACGCCAGGTTATTTCATGGCGGCGCAAACGCTGGTCCGCGCCGACCGAATCGCAAAGGCCAAGACCATGCTTACCGACGGCATCGCTTCTGCCCGCCGCACCGGGAATCTGCATGCTCAGGGGGAGATGGAAGCTATGCTGGCCGAGTTGGGTTAGGGATTGTTAATCGCCAGCTTCCGATTGCCGATTTTTATTAACTCGGCAATTGCAACCGGAAGTCGACAACGGCATCACTTCGCCATCCGCGCCATAATCCGCTCCACCAGCCCGGGAAAGAGCTGATAAATCTTCACGGGGACATGCATGGTCCACGGCACAATCACTTCCCTCTTCTGTTTCAGATATCCCCGCAGCGTAGCGCGAGCTACTCGCTCTGCGCTGATGCCGCGTACGGCATCCGGACGCACCTTCTTTCGTTCGTTTCCCAGAACCACGTTCTTGCTGAACGCAGTCTGCACATATCCGGGGCAAACTGTGAGCACGTGAATCCCGTCCTTTTTCAATTCCACACCCGCCGCCTTGCCGATAGCATTCAGCGCAAACTTGGTCGCGCTGTATCCCGCATGAAACGGCAAAGGAATATGACCGGCCACGCTGGAGATGTTGATGATCGTCCCTCCACCTTGCTGCCGCATCACAGGAATCACCGCCTGCATTGCTCCCACCGCGCCGAAGAAATTGGTGTCGAACATCTCCCGAAATGCGGCCATCTCCATCTGCGCCACAGAATCCAGCAGCCCGTGGCCCGCATTATTCACCCAAACATCGATTCTCTGGAAGTGATGCAGGGTCAGCCCGATCACGCGATCAATCTCCTCGCGATGCTTGACGTCGCAGGCCAGCGCTAGCGTTCGTTCGCCGTGCCCCACGCGGCCACGCGCCGCCTCGACTCTGCTGGCATCGCGCGACAGCATCAGCACACTCGCCCCATGATCGGCAAAAATCTTCGCAATCGCTTCCCCAATTCCCATGGAGGCGCCCGTCACCACCACAACTTTCCCTGGAAGTTCCATAGCGCGCTTTTATTCCTCTATAACTTGTGAAGTCAAGGGGTGGGGTACAATCTAGACGCGCGCTCGTTTTCGGCCGACCCTGCACTCACCACCGGAGACCGCTTGGACGCCCTTCTACCTTTGTTTCCGCTCGACGTCGTCCTGTTCCCCGGCACACCCTTGCCACTGCACATCTTCGAGCCGCGCTACAAAGAAATGATCGGCGAGTGCCTGGCTGAGCATCGCAACTTCGGCGTGGTCCGCGCCGTCGAACAGAGTCTCGCCGACGTGGGATGCACGGCCGAGATCGTCACCGTGGTGAAGGAGTATCCCGACGGCCGGCTCGACCTGGTCACAGAAGGGCGCAAGCGTTTCGAACTCCTGCGGGTCAATCAGGAACGTTCTTTCCTGCAAGCCGAGGTTTTGATGATCAGCGATGAACCCGGAACGCCGCCGCCGCAAGACACTTCGCGCGCAGTTCAGTTGCACTCCGAACTACTGGATATCGCGGGCGCTACTCAGGACATTTCTGCCGCCGACCCTTCGTTGCTTTCTTTCTATCTGGCCGGCTCCCTGCCCCTCGATCTGGATTTCAAACAGAAACTGCTTGGCCTGCGGTCTGAGCCGGAACGTATTTCTTTACTGATCAGTTATCTCGAGACAATCATCCCCAATCTTCGCCGCGCCGCCACCGCCCGCGAAAGGGCAGGGGGCAATGGGCATGTGTACTGAGGGCTTCGGCTTCCGGGCTCGGGCTTCGGCAAACCTGGAAACCTTCGCGTGGCTTGCGGCAAGAGATTTTGCCGAAGGCCGACAGCTGAAGCCCGAAGCCCTGCTGTTCCGCGTATAATCCAGGAAAGTATTCGGGGGTTCCCTCATGAGTCTTCCGCGCACCCTAGGCGAACTGCGCCGCAGCGCCTTTTCCGAAGAACGTTTGCGCACTCGCCGCGTGAAAGACGAACTCCGTGACAATCTCATCGCACGGTTGCGCCACCACGATGATGCGAGCATTTTCCCCGGCATCGTCGGCTACGATGACACCGTCGTTCCCCAGATTGTGAATGCGGTGCTCTCGCGGCACAATTTCATTCTGCTGGGACTTCGCGGCCAGGCCAAAAGCCGCATCCTGCGCGCTTTGACGACGCTGCTCGATGCGCACATGCCGTTCCTCGCGGGATGCGAGATACGAGACAACCCTTACCTCCCGATTTGCCGCCGTTGCCGCGAAGAAGTCGCGCGCCTCGGCGATGCCATCCCGATTTCTTATCTGGCGCCGGACGACCGCTACGTGGAAAAACTCGCCACGCCTGACGTCACCATCGCCGACCTCATCGGAGACATCGATCCCATCAAGGCCGCCCGCGGCGGCCACGAACTGTCGAGCGAGTTCACGGTTCACTACGGCTTGCTGCCGCGCGCCAATCGTGGCATCTTCGCCATCAACGAACTTCCGGACCTTGCCGGAAAAATTCAGGTCGGCCTGTTCAATATCATGCAGGAAGGCGACGTGCAGATTAAGGGATATCCCATTCGCTTGCCGCTGGATGTTGCCATCGTGTTCAGCGCGAATCCCGAGGACTACACCGCCCGGGGAAAAATCATCACGCCGCTTAAGGACCGCATCGGCTCTGAGATTCGCACCCACTACCCCGCGACCGTAGATGAAGGCATCGCGATTACCGCACAGGAAGCCTGGACCGGCCGCCACGCTAATGCGAAGCGCAGGCGATGCATTTGCCCACCTACATTCAGGAAGTGATTGAGCGCATCGCGTTCGCCGCGCGCGAAGATAAGAAAATCGACAAGCGCAGCGGAGTCAGCCAGCGCCTGCCGATCTGCGCGATGGAGAATGTAATCTCGAACGCCGAACGGCGCGCCCTGCGCAACGACGAAAAGCTGGTCGTGCCGCGCATCAGCGATGTTTACGCCGCGCTGCCAGCCATCACCGGCAAACTGGAACTCGAATACGAAGGCGAGATGAAGGGCGCGGATTTCGTGGGACGCGAACTGATTCGCGCGGCCATCGCTAAAACTTATGACGAGTATTTCACCGGCGCGAACGTACAGCAGATTGTGCAGTGGTTCGACCTTGGCGGCGAGATTCAGTTGTCGGATTCTGTCTCCGCGGTGGAAGCTCTGGAAAACCTGAAAGAAATTCAGGGCCTGATCGACAAACTTGGCCCTCTGGGCATTTCGCAGAAAGAAAGTCCTGAGCAGCAAGTTTCCGCGGCGGAGTTCATCCTCGAAGGCTTGCACGCGCACAAGCGTATCGGACGTAACGAAGAACGAGTCTTTAAGGCCGGAGAAAAAAAGCCCGAGCCACGCGAGCGCGAGAAAACGTTTCGAGAAAGAAGAACCGCCGTACCGGCAGAGAAGGCAGTTTAATTAAGTGTGGTCAGTCCGGCTCAGTGGCCAGAAGAGCTAGTGCTTCATTGTCTTACTGGCCACAAGCACTGACCACCGGCAGCCGCTCTTATGAAACGCATCCGCTACAGCAAATACGTTCCCGACCCTGCGGGGGAGATGAGCATGGAAGACCTGCTCGGCGCGCTCTCCGACTACCTGCTGCAGAGCGGCTTCCAGAGCGACATGTGGTATGAAATGCCCGAGGGCGAGCAAACCCTCGACGACCTTCAGCCGCGCCATCGAGCAAGCGCTGATGGAAGGCGATCAATTCGACGAAGACATGCGCGAACGCCTGCAGCAAATGGCCATGGACGGCCAACTCGACGAACTCATCCAGAAATTGATCGAACGCATGCAGCAGGAAGATTACATTTCAATCGATCGTCCTTATGAAGACCAGCCGCCTGATCCGGCGCGCCCGTCGGGCGTGGGCGGACAAATCGGCGAGAATGCTCCGCAGGCGAAGTTTGAAATCACAGACAAGAGCCTTGACTTCCTGGGATTCAAATCTTTGCGCAATCTGCTCGGCTCGCTAGGCAAATCCAGCTTTGGACGCCACGACACCCGCGACCTCGCCACCGGCATAGAAGCCAGCGGCGCATCACGCACCTATGAGTTCGGCGACACGCTCAATCTTGATATCACGGCTACGCTTTCCAGCGCCATCCAGCGCGAAGGCCTCGCGTCTGCCGCTGAACATCGAATACTCCGACTTGCAAGTTCACCAGTGCGAATATCAATCCTCGTGCGCGACGGTGGTCATGCTCGACTGCTCGCACTCGATGATCCTTTATGGCGAAGACCGCTTTACTCCGGCGAAAAAAGTCGCCATGGCGTTGTCGCATCTAATCCGCACGCAGTATCCGGGCGACTCGCTCTCGCTTGTGCTGTTCCACGACTCCGCCGAGGAGATCCCGCTCTCGCAACTCGCCCGCGTCAAGGTTGGACCGTATTACACCAATACGCGCGAGAGGCTGCGGCTCGCGCAGCGCATTCTGCAGCGGCAAAGAAAAGACATGAAGCAGATCGTCATGATCACCGACGGCAAACCCTCCGCGCTTAACGCTGGAAGACGGACGCATCTACAAGAATGCCTTTGGTCTTGACCCCCTGGTCGTGAGCCAGACGCTTGAAGAAGTTTCGAAGTGCAAGCGCGCCGGCGTTCTCATCAACACCTTCATGCTCGCTTCGGATTATGGATTGGTGCAATTCGTCCAGAAAGTAACCGAGATGTGCCGCGGCAAAGCCTATTTCACCACGCCGTACACGCTAGGGCAGTATCTGCTGATGGATTACATGTCGAGAAAGACCAAGACGATTCATTGATCAGAACATCCTCGATTAACCCTGCGCTTCTCTGTATCCACTGCGTAAAGATTTTTCTCCCGCCCCGACTGCTGATACTCTTTACTATTCATGGCAAACTGCATTCGATGTGGCCGGCAGCTCCCCGGCTTGACCTTCGGTAAGAAGATCTGCCAGTGGTGCGTGCAGCATGAAGCTGCGCAGCGCGGCGAGCTTGCCGACGATGCGCCGCAGGTCGTCATGCCCACTCCCTGGGTGCGCCGTGGAGCCAGCATCGGTGTTACCCAGATCATCCTCGGCATCAACGTAGCCGTATTCCTGGGCATGGTGCTAGCGTCCGGCAATCCTCTCGCCTTCGCCAATCCGCTACAGGAGTTTCCGCTTCAAGAGTCTGTGCGGTGGGGTGCAAATGTGGGGGTGCTCACCTTCTCCGGTCAATGGTGGCGTCTTCTGACTTGCGTCTTTGTTCATGGCGGCTTGCTCCACATCGGCTTCAACATGTGGTGCCTGTGGTATCTGGGTGAGCTTTGCGAGTCGCTCTACGGGCGTTGGACCTATGCCGCTATCTATCTTATTTGCGGAGTGGGATCCAGTCTGGCCAGCGCAGCGTGGCATCCTTTCATACCCAGCGTAGGCGCGTCCGGAGCCATCTTCGGCCTCGCTGGCGCCCTGATCACCGCTCTTAAGTTAGGCGAGTTCTCGGTTCCGCGCTCGGCGCTTTCGGGTATGATGCGCAGCCTGGGCGCGTTTGTGGTCTACAACCTTCTTTTTGGAGCGGTCATGCCGGGCATCGACAACACCGCGCACATTGGCGGCCTGATCACCGGAGTCGTCGTCGGCGCGCTCGTCGCCCTCATCGCTCCGCAGGCCGATCCTCCGCTGCGTCGCGTCGCCGTCTTGCTTGTGGTTATGCTAACCCTGGCGGGCGGCGCGATGGGGGTGGCGCAACGCTTCCGAACCCGCCATTACCATCGCGCAGCACTTAAGCTCGCATGCCTCGGCGCATCTCAAGGCTCTTCTAGGCTGCGCCCCAGCCCACTGCCTGCAGCTAGCCCTCAGCTTTCTTGACTGCTAGTTCTGCACCCTGGAATCCGATGCGACTGTGCGTGCCATCGCAGAATGGCTTGTTGACCGAACCGCCGCAGCGACAAAGAGAGAACGCCGGCTTGCCGGTGAGATCGAACTGGTTTCCGTTGACGTCGACGAGTTCGATCGAACCCTCGGGCGCCTCCACGCGGTAAGGGCCATTGGGACGAACCGTAATTTTTATCTGAGCCATGGCTTTGATTCCTCCAAGGTTAGGGGCTTCGAGTAAGACCTAAGAAGATATTACCAAGCGGGCACGTGTCGCCGCGGCCTGTGATCTTGCTCACCACATCGAGCCGGGTTAGAGGGTAAGATCAAACAGCAGGCGAGTGGAGGAGTGTATGAGAGCAACGTGTCTGGGAACGGCTGGCTTAAGTCTATTGGCGCTCCTCGCCATCGGTTGTGGAGCAGGGAACAAAACCATGCTGACTTCGTGCACGCCTTCCACCACCCCGGAATTTGCTTATGCGTTGAGTTATACGGGCAACACGGTTTCGATGTACACCGTCGACTCGTGCACCGGAAAGCTGGTACCGACGACGCCGGCCACCATCCCGACCGGAGGCAACGCTTTCGGAGCCGAAGGCATGGTCGTCGACGCTACCGGCAAGTTCGCCTATGTGGCGAACCTTATGTCAAATGCGAGTGATCTCGCGAACATCGCAATGTACACGATCGACTCCAGCACCGGCGTCCTGACCCCGACGACACCAGCCACGGTTCCGACCGGTTATTTTCCCCAAGGAATCGGAACCGATCCTTCCGGCAAATTCGTTTACACGGCGAACAGCGACGACAATACGGTTTCAATGTTCACCATCAATGCAAGCACTGGGATTTTGACGCCCACAACTCCTCCGACCGTCGCGACGGGGTTGAGCCCGCTATCCGTGACCGTGGATCCTTCGGGCAGGTTTGCATACGTGTCGAATGAGGATGACGGTACGGAATCGATGTACACCATCAACTCCAGCACTGGAGTCTTGACGCCGACAACGCCCGCCACGGTTGGAGCGGGAGGGTTTCCCTTCAAGGCGACCGTGAATCCTTCCGGCAAGTTTGTTTATATTCCGGATAACCTGGATAACACGGTTTCGTTCTATACGATCAACAGCGACGGCACGCTGACCCCAGGAGGGGGAGTCACAACCGGAAACGGACCCGCATGGGTGGCCGTGGATCCATCCAGCAAGTTCGCTTACGTCGTGAATCGACAGGACAACACGGTTTCGATGTTCACCATCAACTCCAGCACTGGGAACTTGACTCCGAACTCGCCAGCCACCATCGCCACCGGAAAGCAACCGTTCCCCCTTACCGTCGATGCCTCTGGCAAGTTCGTTTATGTGGGAAATGAAGCTGACAACACAGTTTCGATTTATACCCTGAATAGCGATGGCACGTTGACCGCGGCAGGCACGGCGGCCACAGGAAGCGAGCCCACATCGCTGGCCGTAACTGCGGCCAAGCAGTAACCGTAGCAACCGCCCGTGACTCCCATCACCGCCCCCAGCAGGCCCGCGGGAGTAGTATTCAGCAGGAGAAATCTATGCGCGCGCCATTTTTGCAAGTAGCAGCCTTGACCTTACTCTCGATGTTGGCCGCCGGTTGTGCCGGAAACTCAACTCCTGCTTCCACGCCAAATCCCATCCCTGGTTGCGTACCTTCCTCCCACCCCGAGTTTGCATACACGTTGACGGGAAGCGGCTTCGACCAGAACGGCTCCATATCTTCATACACTGTCGATTCCTGCACCGGCAGCCTGGCCGCAACAACGCCACCCACAGTGGCGACGGGAAGCGATCCCGAAAACATGGTTGTAGATCCTTTAGGCAGATTTGCCTATGCTGCGAACCTCGTGTCGAATGCGTCGGACCTGGCAACCATTTCCATGTACACCATCAATTCCACCACCGGAGTCTTAACTCCCACCGCGCCAGCCACGGTGCCAACAGGATTCTTTCCGCAAGGAATCGGAATCGATCCTGCCGGCAAGTTCGTTTACACCGCGAACAGCGACGACAACACGGTTTCCATGTTCACGATTAACCAAACCACCGGCGTGCTGACGCCAACCACACCGCCGACGGTGGCAACCGGCTGGAGTCCGCTTTCCATATCTGTGGACCCATCCGGCAGGTTCGCGTATGCGGCCAACCAGGATGATGGAACGATTTCGATGTACACCGTCGATCCCATATCCGGAGTATTAACGCCGATGACGCCTGCGACGGTGCAAGCGGGGGATTCTCCTTTCGGAGTTACAGTGGCCGCGTCCGGCAAATTTGCCTATGCGCCCAACGCCTACTCGCAGCCAAATAATTCGGTTTCGGAATATACCCTGGACGCCAATACTGGAGTGTTGACCCCGACACCAACAATTGTTGCCACTGCCGGCAATCAGCCCACAGCAGTCGCCGTGGATCCCTCAAGTCGCTTCGCCTACGTAACCAACCGGCTGGACGGAACGGTTTCGATGTTTGGGATCAATCAAAATACCGGGGACTTATCGCCGATCGGCACCATCCCCGCAGGATCGGAGCCTTTCCGAATTGGGTTTGACCCATCCGGCAAGTATCTCTATGTGGCCAACGAAGGTAGTGCCGCTTCGATCTACACCCTTAATAGCGACGGCACTCTAACCCCATCGGAAACGGGAGGGGAGGGCTCATTAGCTATAGCATTGACGGTGCCCCAGCCGTAGCCCCGCCACAACAAAGAATTCAGCTCGGCACCCATTTCGCTTTTCACGCTGCCGGACCGATGCGGATTATGCGGCGAACATCGAAAAACAGGGCTATCGCGCCGATTACCACCACCCAGATCGCCCAGCTCGCCAGCTCCCAATTGATGAGGTTGACGTAGTGGGCGGCTTCAGAGGAAGTGAGCCTGCTGGCGTTCAGCGACTGCAGAAGGTTGGCTCGGCACAACCAGTAGATTAAACCCGGCGTATAGCAATCAATGCCGAGACGAAGGCTGGCGCTGAGGCGCGTCCATCGGGGGTTGGAGAGGTTCAGACAGGCGAGGACCATGCCCGCCAAAGTGAGCACCACCAATGCCCAGAAAAAATAGGGCCAGCGGGAAGAAAGCGTCAACTGTGACGTCGGAGACGCGGAACACGCGGTGGAAGACGTCCAGTTGGAGCCAGAGGGCAAGAGCCGCCACCGTGGTCGTCAGCTCGAAAATGGTCCCGGCGCGAGGGATCTGGTTAGGGTCACGCACGGCGGGTAGCGAGCGCGGGTTCCAATTGTTGTTCGCCCCTTGCGAGCGCATCTGGGAGCGATTGATCAGCGCGAAGATCAGCGTGCAGAAAAATAACGAATAGGTGCAGGCAAGCCACCACGGTCCGAGCGATGCCAACAGCGCCGCGCCAGGATGATCGGCGCGAAAATTTGGGGAAAAAATGGTGATGCCCAACCACAGGAGCAACCAGGGGAGCAGTAAGTAGGAGATCAGCGACTTGATGACCATGCTGTAAATGGGAAATAGCGCCGGACCAATCAGGTAGCGCTGCGGCAGATAGTGCCCGGCAACGGCCATGGGAGATCCGCACCGCTTGAGGATGGGCTCGACTTCGGCGTTGCTGAGTTTGTGGCCGAGTTCGGCTTCCTGGTCTTCGATCTGGGAGCGAAGATCTTCGGAAAGCTCCGCAATGATGTCGTCCTTCTGCTTGCGGGGCAGCCAGAATTTTACTGCGTGCAGGTAACGATCGACTAATTCCATGACTGTGCTCCTGACCCATCCAAAATTCGATCCATCCAAAATCTGATCCCAGCCAAAATTTGATCCGGTCAAAATTCATGCGCCTAAAAAATGTCTTCCAGCGACGTGTGAATACTTTTCCACTCGATCAGTAACTGCTTGAGAATCAACTTGCCGTCGGGAGAGAGACGGTAGAAACGCTTGTTGCGCTTGTCTTCCTCGCGCCATTGGCTGACTAGCAGCCCCTGGGCCTCCAGGCGGCGAAGTAACGGGTAGAGCGTGCCCTCGTCGATGGCCATGCCATGATCGGCCAGAGTCTTGCGCAGGGTGTAGCCGTAGTGTTCGGTACGCAAAGCCGCCAATACGGCGAGCGGAAGGCTGCCGCGGCGGAGTTCCTGCCGGAGGTTTTCGAACCGCTCGTCGTTCTCTGTGCTAGGCGACATATAGTGTACGGCATACACTGTATATAACATAGTGTATGATGTCAAGTAGTTTTGTTGGGAGGGCCGAAAGTGGCGAGAGCGGACCTCAGCGGCTGCCCACGGGGCTCTTAACGAAATTCCTGAGTCTAGGCTTAGCTGGACTTTCTGGCTTCTTTGGCGAGTTCTTCGGCGAGTTTGAGGGCGTTCATGGAATGCTCGTGCGCCTGCTTGCTGAGTTCGTGAGCCGTTAAATGATCTCCCTTACCGTGGGCAACGGCCGCAGCCTGGTGGGCGTGGGCCGCCAGATTGTGGAGTTCGGCTGCTCGGTAGTGTGTGCTCGGTGGCATGGGGTTCTCCTATCCAGTTGAATGCTGTTCTCATCAGGCAGCAAGGGTAGCGGCCGCCACCAGGGCCCGGTACAGATCGAGGTAGTCGTCGATCATACGCTTCGCGGTGAAGCGTTCGCGGGCGCGGGTGTAGGCGCGATCAGCATAACCTTGGCACAGAGCGCGATCGGCGTCGAGCCGGCGAAGGGTTTCAGCCAGACTCCGGGCGTCGTTGGTGCGGAAGTAAAGAGCGGCTTCACCCCACACTTCGCGGAAGCTGGGGATGTCGTTGGCGACGATGGCGCAACGCGAGAAAGCAGCGTCCAGAGCGGCCATGCCGAGCGGCTCATAGCGCGAGGTAGCCGCATAGACGGCGGCCCGGCTGTAGAGAGCGCGCAATTGAGCTTCGGTCTGAGGGCCGCGGATAGCGAGGCTGCTTTTGTCGGTCTCGACCTTAACGTCGGCGCGAATGGGAATGCGCGGCAGGGGAACGGTCTGCTCCGCGCCCACAATGCATACGGAGAAGGGATGCGAGTGTTGTGTGAGCAGGAAGACCTGTTTGCCAGCATCGATGAGGCGGCCGATCGAGAGGACGGAATCGTCTTTAGCGACGTAGGGATTAAAGAAGATAGGATTCCGGCCGGGATAGATTATGACGGCGCGACGCGGCCGGCAGTAAGTCGATTTAAGCGTATTGAGCATGCAGGCTGAGGGCGCGACGACGGCATCGGCGGCAGCGATGCCGCGGATGATGGTATCGCGATACCACTTGAGCCAGCGCGTGGGGTGCGGGCTGCGGCCGTGCACCGCTTCGGTCCAACTGATGAGATCGCCGTGCGCCATCACCACGCGCGGTATGTCGACGGGGAGGTCACCGTGGCAGAACTGATGAAGGTGAAGCAGGTCCGGGTGAACCTCGCGCACCAGGTTTGCGAGATAGGCAGAAGATTCGGGCACGTCATTGGGCGCCTCGTCCATCCACTCCAGACGAAAGGCAGTGGGTCGATATTCCAGGCCGTGGAGAAGATCCATCCACGAGGTCCGCTCGGGTAAAGGGATCTCGCCGAAGCTGACCAGCGTGACCCGAACGCCGCGCGTGACCAGTCCTGTGACCAGCTCACGGGCGTAGATCCAGGAGCTGGACATGGTATCGGCGGTGACCAGTACGTGCACAGTACCTCCGGGAGTTGCGGGACGCCGCGGTGGATGCGGGGTCCGGCGCGTTGCGCTGGACCATTCTAGTGTGAATCGGGTGGGCTGCGAAGGTTTTTTTAGCGAAGGAAATTGGCTGAATGGTTCCGGTCGGAACATTGTGCTGAATGTTCCAACTGGAACATTTCACTTTGCAGAAAATTATCGGCGTAAGTTGTTGATTCTTCGTGGGAGCTTCTTAGCGGGTCAATGGAATCATGGAGTTAGGCTGTGGAAGGAATGTCTACTTTCGAGGGGGTCGAATGTCTACTAAAGTAGGCTTGGCAGGGGGTGCGACGTACTTTTTATAGACGCCGCTGAGGTGTGAGCCTGTTCTCTAACCCGCGATTGGATTGGGGCCAGTCCCGTCTATCTACGCATTCTGCAAACTCCCCCAGGTGAGATAATCAACCGTGGACTTGCGGAGGCGGCGTGAACTTTAAAATTGAATTTGAGCGGGAAGATGACGGGCGGTGGATTGCCGAGATTTCCGAACTCCCCGGAGTCATGGCCTACGGCGCGACTCAGGCCGAGGCCGAGGCAGCGGTCGAGGCGCTCGCGCTCCGCGTGATCGCCGACCGGATTGAAACCGAGAAGGTCGGACAGAAGACAATCAGCTTTGCTACGACGTGAGCAGGTGGCCAAGACTTCACCGTGAGCGCGAGGCTGAAAAGATAGTGAGCAAGTTTTAGCAGTGGGTTCCTTCAATAGCGGCCTCTCTCGGCCCGAACTGTTCGGGGCGCCTCAGAATTCTCCAAATCGTGGTGTGGGACAGTCTGGTCTCTCCGTGGATGTCATGATACGTTGCCCCACGAGCCGCCATCTCACGCACGTGGTTGACTTGTTTGGTCGTTCTTTTGTGCGGCCCTCTGCGCTCGGGGAGTGGCCGCGTGGAATCTGCATACGAGCCAAGCTGCTTCACAATTTTCCAAATTGTCATGTGGCACGCCCCGGTTGCCTTTTGCATGTCGTCGTAGGTTGCACCATCATCTGACATCTTGCGTATCAGACTAACCATTTCGGCTGTTTTCGTGTGAGTTGTTCCGCTCGACTCTTCGCGGGCAGTTTTTAGCTGCTGCACGAACGCATCTACCTTGGACGAATCGAGGGGCTGCGCATCATCAAGCGGGCCATACGCACCACGCCGGTGAATAATTTTGTTTACAACTGTGAGTGAAATTCCGGTTTCTCGTGCAATTTCCGCTTTGGTGAAACCAGATGCGAAAACCTGACGTATAATGTCGGCCTGTTCCTCGTTCACGAACCCGCGGCTCCTACTGTGTTCCCCGCGCTCCTTACAGATTGAGGCAACCGTCCAACTGGAAAGACCAACCTCTGCTGCGATTGTCTTGAATGTCATTCCACCCCTGCATAGTTCGACAACTTTTTGGCATGCTGAATCAGGCGTTTTATTTCTGCCTCCGCCTCTGCGTGACAATCCGGTCTCGACAC
This sequence comes from uncultured Acidobacteriaceae bacterium, assembly GCA_963702775.1. Classification (GTDB taxonomy): domain Bacteria; phylum Acidobacteriota; class Terriglobia; order Terriglobales; family Acidobacteriaceae; genus Sulfotelmatobacter. The sequence goes on along the minus strand of CAVPDX010000002.1, from coordinate 1,239,032 downwards.
CTGACTTGAACATCTGGGGGTGCTGCCGTAACTCCTTGTCCGCCTGCACGTGGCAGCGCGGGCAAAGCCACTCCACGGTTAGCCAATGCTGACGCTCATAGCTTCGATGATGGGCTTGTACCCGCTCTGTCGATCCACATCTAGAGCAGAACTTGGCACGAATGATTAAGCCCTCAATTAGGGCGGAATCGACCGCATGGCCAGCCCGCCGTATTTGGTTGGCACGAGCCTCGTTTTTCAATCGCCATTTTCGCTTACGGGCTGCCTCATAAAGCGGGCGGTATCTTCGATTGCGCCGCTTCCGCTCTAGGTAGGCTGCATATTTCGCCGGATCAGCTTTTATCTTGGCGTACTGCTGTCTGTCTGCATCACTCATAATTTCTCCGGCTCGCCTTCCGGAAAATTAGCACGGTTTCTGTGGCAGAGCAAGGCGCAAAAAGCGAACACAAGACGAAACTTCTGTTGAAGTTTCGTCTCGATATCGGACAACGGAGAGTCGTGCCGCCGAACTGCAGAGGTCCTTCGTTGGGAGTCCTCGGCATTCGCCGAGGACTCCGCTGCCTCAGGATGACAAGTGGCGGCTTTGGGATCGCAGAATCAGTTCGCGCTTAGCCTTAGGCGCATGTCGCGGGCTAGGTTGTCGATCATTTTGATTTTTTCTGCGGCGGGGGTGGGGATGCCGGGGACGGCCATCGCTAGTTCGCAGGAGAGAAGCATGACCGTGAGGGACTCGCACATTTCGCTGCGAATCTGTTGCTCTACGGAGCGACGGGCCTGGGTTTCTTCGCGCTTGCGGCGGTGCAGGGCGGAGCGGACCTCGCGCAGCAGGCGCTCCATGCCGCTGACGGCGAAATTGAGGTAGACAGGAAACGCCGTGCCCAGATGTTCCAGCACCTGGTCGCTTTCGGCGGGTTCGTTCTCTAGAAGGAATTGGTCGATCACGACCGCGGAATAAGACTGTTCGCGCAGGCGGGCCACGGCTTGCTGCAGGTTTTCGGCCCAGTGAGTTTCTTCTGCGGTTGCGTCCTTCAAAGTGGCAGCGCACTCTTGGCCGCGTGCGGAAGGGGTTATGAGTAGAATCATGGACTCTCTATAGCACGCGGGGCACCATAGGCACCGGCCTTGAAAAGACGAGAGTTAGAGTGCGATATCAGCTGCGCTGTTCCCGTTGCGGGACCTCGGCGGATGTGCATTCATGTCATAAGTGAACCATGCGCTTTTGCCGGGGGCACCGAGGCTGCGGCAGCGCCTCCGCACGGATGGTCACGCTGGCGAAACATCGCCAGGGCGCAATCATAGCCGCGGATCACATCGCAGGGCCGATGGTGTTCGCAGAGATGGCAGGACGCCAGATGCCGAGCACGCATTTGTTCCAACAGGGCAACCTGCCGCCTGGCATCTTCGACAACCGTTACAGGAAAAGATACAAGCACTTCCACGGGGTATTCTTCGATGGTCACGTTCGACCTCCAGATCGAGTTGTAAATCGAGTGATTCTTACCAGCAGTTACCTGATCCGTGGGCTGAAAGGACACGCGGCGGCGCTATTAAACCAATCCGCCGGTCTGGGCGGCGTAGTCCTTCAGCTTTCGATATAGCGTCGTTTTGCCGATGCCGAGCAGGCGTGCGGCTTGCAACTTATCGCCGTTGAGTTCTGCGATGGCGTTGAGGATGGTCAGCCTTTCCAACTCCGCCATGGGAACGATTTTGTTCTGGGAGTGTCCATTGCCATTGGAAGGCACGGTGATCTGCGTCCCGGCAATGTCTGGCGGCAAGTCGGCCACGTGAATCACGGGCCCGCTGGTAAAAGCGCAGGTGCGCTCTAGACAGTTTTCCAATTCGCGGACGTTGCCCGGCCAGTCGTAGCCCAGCATGACTTTGACGGCATCGTCGGTGAGAATTTTTTCCTGCCCAGAGGCGCGCGCGGAGCGCTCCATGAAGTGAGCGATGAGCAAAGGGATATCCTCGCGGCGCTCTCGCAACGCGGGGATACGCAGGCTTAACACGTTCAGGCGAAAATACAGGTCGCGGCGGAAAGCGCCTTCGGTCACGGCCTGCTCCAGCACACGGTTGGTGGCGGCCAGGATGCGGACGTTGATGGGAATGCGGCGGGTGCTGCCGACCGGTCGAATTTCCTTTTCCTGGATGGCGCGCAGAAGTTTGGCCTGGAGGTCGACGGGAAGTTCACCGACTTCGTCGAGGAACAGACGGTTCCACCTTCGGCGATGGCCAGCAATCCGTCCTTGGCCTGATTGGCTCCGGTGAACGCTCCTTTGACATAGCCAAACAGTTCGCTCTCGATCAGCGTGGGCACGAGCGAACCGCAATCCACGGGGATGAACGGCTTGTCGTGGAACGGCCCGGAGTAATGAATGGAGCGAGCCACCATTTCCTTGCCGGTGCCGCTCTCGCCCAGAATCAGCACGGGGTGGGAACTGTTGGCGGCTTTGGCAATGATGCGGTAGAGCTTCTCCATCTCTGGGGCGCGGCCGACGATCCCCCCGTAGCCCTGTTTGGACTTGAGCTTCTCGCGCAGCATGCGGTTTTCACTTTTCAGCTTGAGGTGGTTGGAGACGCGCTCCAACAGAAGCTTGAGTTCGTCGATGCTGAAGGGCTTGGTCACATACTCGTAGGCGCCGTTTTTCATGGCTTGCACGGCCGACTGCACCGTTCCGTATCCCGTGACCACGATGACGAGAGCTTCGGGACGCTGCGACTTGATCTGGCGCAGAGCCTCCAGGCCGCCCGCGCCGGGCAGGCGCAGATCGAGCAGAACCGCGTCGATGGTCTGGGTCTGCAGCAGGCGGTAGGCATGTTCGGCGGAATCAGCGACATGGGCAATGAAGCCCAGGGACATGGCGACCTCGCGGCAAGCGTCACGGATGGAGCGCTCGTCGTCGACGATGAGGAGGTTGAGAAAATTGGCGGCCATGATCTGGGGAGTGGCGATGGAGTGAGTTACCGCAGCTGACGTCATAAGAATGATTCCTTCTTGGTTTCTTGAAGTGGTGTTGGGGATGAGGTCTCTGAATCTGGACTGGCCGGGTCCGGAAGATCGCTATCGGCAGGCTGGGATGCTCGGGGGAGCAAGATCATCACGCGCGTGCCGCGGCCGGGTTCGCTTTCGAAGTGGATGAGTCCGCCATTGCTGGTGACGATGCTGCGGACCGTAGTCAATCCCAATCCGGTGCCTTGGCCGGCCTTCTTGGTCGTGAAGAATGGCTCGAAGAGGCGTTGGCGGGTTTCGGCGTTCATGCCGTGACCGTTGTCGCCCACGGCGAGCATGACGAAGGGAAAAGCAGACGGGCCGATGGGTATCGAGCCCACAACGGGTTGGAACTTGCAATTGCAGGTCTCGACGGTAATGCGGCCGCCGTTGGGCAAAGCGTCGCGCGCATTAAGGACCAGATTGAGGATGATCTGCTGGGCTTGTGCCTGGTCGATTTTGGAAGCTCCCAGTTCCGGATCGAGGCGCAGGTCAAGTGCGACGTTCTCGCCAATCAAGCGAGCCAGCAATCCGTGCATGCCTTCGGCAACTTCGTTAAGGCAGAGGTCACGGGTCGAAGGGGCTTGCGGCCGGGCAAAAACGAGCAACTGCCGCACCAAGCCGGAGGCCTGCACGATAGCGGAGCGAATCTCGTCGGCATAACGACGACGGCGGTCGCGGGCATCGAGGCTGGAGAGCAGCAGATCGCAATACAACATCACGCCGGTCAGCAGGTTGTTGAAATCGTGAACCACGCCACCGGTCAGGCGCCCGACCGCCTCCCACCTTTGTGTCTGCAGTGGGATGTTCTCGGCAGGAACTGCAGCGCTGCTCCGCTCCGCGCTACTCGGCTGAATCATGAGCAACACGTGGTCAGTCTCTCCTGCGCAACCGGACTGGCGCCATGCCGTCCACTTCGCGTTAGTCTGCCCGCGGCCCGCGCCTGGGGCTTCTATGCAGATGCTGTGACGCGGGGCGTCATTATTCCGGGAGTCATCACTCTGGGAATCATCACTCTGGGAACCGTCACTGCGGGAATCAAGGAGGTCGCGTAGCAGCAACTCAGTTTTGTCGCGGTCTTGTGGGCCAACCAATTCGCAGAGCCGCAACCTGCGCCGGCTGGCCAGAGCAGGGTCGAGAGTCCGCTCGAAGGCCGAATTCATGTCGACAATCACGCCTTGCAGGTTGCAGCGGGCGACGGCGACAGGAGCATGTTCGAAAGCGGTGCGGAAAGCTGTGCTGGGGTTCGTTCCCGCTGGGGAATCTGACCACGGAAATGGGGCTGCTGTATTCATACTGCTACTGTGGCGCGGGACGATTCCCGGAAGGAAGCCCACGACCGGCTATCAGATACTTTGGTGTTCCCAAAATGGGAGTGATCGGCCATCTTTGCCTTCCTCCTTTCGATTTCGATCCCACTATAGGAGGGTCAATCCGGCGTTGCGAAGGACATCCGTCACTCAAAACCGGGAAAAGCCTGTGGAAAACTTGGAAGGAGCTTAGTTTTCTGTTGTATAGGGGAAATAAAAACAGTTGAAGAGATTCTAGAAGGCAGGGCGGCGGAAGGAATGCGAACTATTTATTCGATAGTTGCGCCGAGGGCTTGCCGATTGGCCATCGATTTCGGTTCGTTGAGCGTGACGGGAGAGATCAAGCGGAACGTCAGTCGACGTCCCTTTTGCACGCGAATCCCGTCCGGCTGATGAACGGTTCCCCGGGCAAACAGGCTCGAGGTTTGAAGCCCAAGTTGTCGACCGTCAACCGCGATCGCGCTCAACGTAAGCTCGAAGTAGCCTGAACCTGCTTGCGCACGGACAGACTCGACGTGTCCAGTTGCCACAGTTCCACGCTCCAGCAGCGGATCTCCATCAACCGCCAGGGGCGCGGCAACAGACGCCGTGAATGTGTCTCCGTCACGAACCTTGGCGGCGGAAAGGGAGTTTTCCAGTCGCACTGTGAGCAGAGTTCCGGACGGCAAAGTATGCGCGCGCGACTCGAAGGGCAAGGCACTGGTTATTTGCGGGTCGGGGGGAAGGTTTTGTTGGCTGACCGCCATGCCTGCATCGCCCGGATTTGGCTCGGAGCGAGCGCAGCTTTGACCCAGACCGAGGCCAAGAGCAAGGCAGATCGTGCTGAACACGGGCCGGGATTGGAACAGTCTTAGCATCGCATATATGGTCGCGCGACTTTCTCTTCCGTGATAGTGGCAACTGAAGTACCAGAACAAATATTAGGAGAATCAAGCAGATGCGGGGCAGGCGGAGGACGATCCATGTAGAAGTTGCGTAATCGCCACCTAGACCTTCACTGAGCCCAAAACAAATCGCGGAGAGCGTCAGCGCTCTCCGCGAAATCGTCCTGAGTTGAAAGACGTAAGCTAGTTCGACCCGCCGCCAGCGTTGGCGCTCTGCGCCTCGTTTTCCGGCTGCGCGATCACGCCGTCAAATGGAGTGGCGGCAACATAGTGGCCATGCACCACGCTGATGCGGCGCAGCGGGAAACCGGAATCCGGTCCACGCTGCCATGTGCTGCCGCCATCCCTGCTCTCGAACACAACGCCGGTTTGGCCGCTGGTCGCGAGAAGCCGGTTATGGCTGCCGTCATAGGTCACCGAGGTGATGTCCTTGTCGGGCAATCCCGCCACCACATGGTTCCAGCTGTGGCCGGAATCCACGCTATGGAAGGCGCCCTCGCGGGTAGCCACAACGATCTGACCATCCGGCGCCACAGTCACGCTGCGAACATTAATGGGATACGAGGCCAGCACCGCAGGTTGCCATGCGGTTCCTCCATTCTGAGAAACCAGCACGCTGGAACGTGTCGCGGCAACCACCAGTCCTTCCTGAGCCTGCACCGAAACGAAATCCTTTTCACCTGCAATGGGGCCGCCCATCCAAATCTTGCCGTGATCCTTGCTCGTGAAAAGTCCGGCGGAAGTTGCTGCAAACCAGCGGCTTGGTCCGAGGTCGGCATCGCTGACCCGGCCTTCGAGTACGGAATGGGTGCTCGATGTGGAAGCCACTTTCCTGGTCTTGCCACTCTTCAACTTCACCGTACGCGAGACTGTCTTTTCCAGCACGACATTGTTGATGGGATGCCAGGCCGCACTGCCGGGGGCCAGTTCAAATACGCCCTTGTTGGTTCCAGCCACCAGCGTTCCATTGCCGGCTTGCTTCAGCGTGAAGACATCGCGCCCGTCCAGACCCGAGCTTTTCTGCTGCCAGGTTTGTCCACTGTCGCGCGAGGAGAAGACGCCACCGAACTCGCGATCGTTCACCACGCCGATGTAAAGCGTGTCGGGATTCTTGCTGTCGGGCAGAATAGAACTCACGTAACGGTGGCTATATCCGTGGTTGGACGGAGAGAACGAGGCTGCGGAGTCGTCACTGGCCAGCACGCCGCTGCGGTCCGTCGCCAGCAGCACACGCTGCGAGTTGCGCGGATCGATCAGCACATCGTTCACCACCACTTCGGGATTGCTCATGCGCTTCCAGGTCTTGCCCTCGTCGACGCTCTTCCACAGACCCTCGGTCGTGCCGGCATAAACCACGCCCGGATTGCTCGGATCCTGCTTCAACACGCGCGTGCGCCGCGCCGTGAAGGGAATGCCCTGAATCTTCTGGAACTGATCGCCGCCACTTGTGCTCTTGTAAATTCCGGAGCAGGCGCTGGCGAAGATTTCCGAAGAATTCGCCGCACTGACGATGATCGAGAAGACGTCGGAATCGTCGATCATGCCCTTATTCATGTGCTGCCAGTTGGCGCCGCCGTCGCTGGTTTTCCACGCCAGGTGCCAGGTACCGGCGTAAACCACATTGGGATCTTTAGGATCGACAGCGATGGATTCGATGTTCTTGATGCCCGTTTCAGAAATGTGCTCCCAATGATTTCCGCCGTCGCGGCTGCGGTAGACGCCGTCCAGAGCGCCCGCCACTACAACCTTGGGGTCGGAAGCGGAAAGCGCCATGGCGCGTACAGACTTGCCGTGCATCGCAGGCAGCGACTCCCAGTCCTTGCCGCCGTTATGGGTGCGGAAAATGTCACCGGCACTTTGATCCTGCACGCTCCAGGCGGAAACGAAGATGGTCTTGGAGTTGTTCGGATCAATCGCGATGTGATCGAGCACGTAATCGTCGCCACTTCCCAACTTGGCAAATCGCGACCAGTTATGACCGCCATTCTCAGAGACGAAAATCACACCGGTGCTGGTGCCCAGGAAAACCCGGTTCGAGTCGTGCGGATCATAGGCGAGGCTGCGGACGTCGCCTCCATCCGGACCTAAAACAGCCCATTGATGGGTTCCCGTGCCCGCCGAACATATCGAAGCTAACATCAACACTGTCAACAGCTTCAGCCAAGCAGATTTCATGATAGTCTCGTCCCCAAGCGAGAGTTTAGAGTTTGATGCGCACCCAGCCTGACAGGGCAAACCAGTTACCGCAAGGTTACCGAAGGACACGCCAAAAAACGAGCCGGTCGATATTGCCGACCGGCCCTTTGATTCCGCTGCCGAAAGTTAGTTTCCCTTCTTGGCAGCCGCTTTCTTCTTGGCCATCGGCTTCGGATGATCCGGAACCGCTGGCACTTTAGCCTCATTCACAGGTTCTGTGCCGGTCGAGTCGAAGGTTGCGCCCGGAGGCACGATCCAGTACTCGGCCGTCTTCGTGCCACCGCCGCCGGTGCGCGCTTCGATGCGGCTTGCGTCGATGTGCTGCTGGGCCTCGCCCTCCACCAGATAGAACTTGGAATCGACCGCGCGTTCCGCCGCCAGATTCTTGCGTTTTTCCGCCGGCTCGGCGTTCCCGACGATCACCAACTTGCTGTCGGGGTTCTGCTGCAGGTTCTTGGCCACGTCATCCAGGATGGCCTTGCAGGTGTTGTCGACGCGCCAGGGCTTCTTCTCGTTGGGGAAGTCGCACTGGCTGAGTTTGGCAGCTTTTGGCGTTGGGGGCGGCGGATTCTCCACCGTCACTTGCGCTGTGCCTTGGCCGGTGAGACCGCGCGAGTCGGTGCAGGTAGCGCCGACGCTGATCGTACCCGGAGATGCGCCGCTGGTGTTCAGAGTAGCCGAACTGCCACTGCCGGAAACGGTTCCGCTGCTTGCCGTCCAGCTGGAGACCGAGACGGGGACGCCATCGGGACTGGTGCAGTTGCAGGTTACCGTGACACTCGCCCCTGCCTGAACGCTCGACGGGCTAGCTGAACAGCTCACGGTGGGTGGGTTTTTCGGCGGCAGCGGCTTCACTGTATAACTAGCCGAGCAGCTAGCCTCGTTGTTGTGCTTCTCCTTGGCGTCGGTCACATGGGCCGTGACGGTGTAGCTGCCCGGGGCTGCACCAGTGGTTTCGATGTGTGCGGTCGTGTCCTTCCCGGTTACCGCACCTCCAGTGCCAGTCCAGGCATACGTCAACGTGTGTTTGGGATTGAAGTTGCTTGCGCTGGCAGTCGCGGTAATGGGCTCACCCACCATTACCTCCGTGGGCTGCACCGAGCAACTGGCAGCCGGGGTTACGGGCGGCGCCCCACCCCAACTGTATACAATTCCGGTCCGCAGGCGCACTCCCTCGAACGAGGGACGGCGCAGACCGGGAAAGTCTGGAGAAGCGGCGTCGGCATAGTTGTGCCGGGCCCACACATAGTCTGCTTCGAACAGGCGCCACGCCCATTGCTTGTTGATGGGCAAGTCCATGCCACCGCCCAGGATGGCCCCAATTCCATTTCGGCCGTCCAAGTCACCGACCCTAACGCGGCTGTAACTCAACAGAGAATGCAAGAAGAAATTCGCATCCTCCGTACGCCAGATGAAACGGGGACCGATCGAAAATGTGGTGTCATAAAATAGGGGGTTCTGGTTGCCATTGTTATAACCAATGTCGCCCTCCGCGCCCCAGTGCGGATCGAAATTGTAGGTGAAGGCGACTCCGGCTCCCTTCGACGAGTCCGGCAGATTAACGGGAGTGGGACTGTTGACGTCGCTGCCGGGCGCGGGAACTGTGGCGCCCGGATGCAGCCATTGATATCCTACAAATACGTCATACTTTGGATTCGAGTCGCTTTGCGCGAACGCAAGACTCGATATAAGGATCACTACCAGAGCGATCATGAGGCCGACTGCTACCCGGCCTTTCTGCAGTTTGGAACAACGTGACATTCCGTCCTCCAGTGATTTGCGCGCTTGCTTGCGCTTTAGTTGCGCCCGACCGCGCTGAAAGATAACGCAGGATTAAAATGCTTGAACGAAACTTCCATTTTGGGAACTCGCAATTCTAACTCACGGCAATCTTAAGGCGAAAGACCGATTTTCCTGAATTGCATCATTGACAGTAAGATTCGGTGACCATTTCGTCTCAAATTGATATCGAGTGGCACGATATGACCGCCGCGCGAGGCGCAGAAGGAGCCGCCAATGGCCCATGCAGACCTTGCCCCACGGGAAGCTGGCCGCGTATGGTTGTAGTCTCGGTGCTAAAGGAAATAGAGCAGAAGAGAACAATTGTAGAAATGGCACGAATCTCGGAATGAGCCACGAAAAAGTACTAATCGTTGAGGACGAAGAGAACGAGCGTACGGGCCTGGCAGAGTTGGTTTCTTCATGGGGCTATCGCGCAGAAACCGCCCGCGATGGTGTAGAAGGGCTGGAGAAGACGGAGCAATGGACCCCGTCCATCGTCGTTACCGACCTCAAGATGCCGCGCATGGGAGGCATCGAACTGCTCGAACGATTGGGGGAGCAGTCCCAGGCCATGGCAGTAATTCTGGTGACCGCTCAGGGCACCATCGATAGCGCTGTGCAAGCCATGCGCATGGGCGCGTATGACTACATCACCAAGCCCATCGACACCAATCGGCTGCGCACCATGCTGCAAAATGCGGCCGCATTGCTGGGAACCCGCGTCGAACTGGAGACTGCCCGACGCAAGCTGCGGGATTCCGGCTCTCTGGGCCAACTCCGCGGAGCTTCGCGCAAGATGCAGGAGATCTTCCGGCTCATCGAGTTGGTGGCGCCCAGCACCGCCTCGGTGCTGATTACCGGAGCTAGCGGCACGGGAAAGGAACTGGTGGCTCGCACCGTCCATCAACTGAGTCCGCGTCGCGACCGGCCTTTCGTCGCCATCAACTGTGCAGCCATTCCTGAAACGCTGATCGAAAGCGAAATCTTCGGCCACGAAAAGGGCGCCTTCACCGGAGCGCTGGAGCGGCGCACCGGCTGCTTCGAACTCGCGGAAGGAGGAACCATCCTGCTCGACGAAATTGGCGAAATGCCGGTGGGAACCCAAGCCAAACTGCTGCGCGTGCTGGAAGACCACAAACTGCGCCGCCTGGGCAGCAAGGTAGAAACCGCGGTGGATGTGCGCGTGCTGGCTGCCACCAACAAAGTTCCAGACGAAGCTGTGGCCAGCGGTGAGCTGCGCAACGATCTCTATTACCGGCTCAACGTCTTCAACATCCACATGCCTCCGCTACGGGAGCACAAGGAAGACATTGCCGACCTGGTCGAGCTTCTGCTGTCGGAAATGAGCGCCAAGCATTCCCGCAAAGTTGCCGCGGTGAGCGAAGCCGTGTTGAATCTGTTCAACAACTATTCGTGGCCGGGAAACGTCCGCGAGTTGCGCAACACCATTGAACGCGCCGTGATTGTCTGCGATACCGGCATGATCGAAACCAAACATCTCCCTCCCGGATTCGGCCACACTCCGTTGCGCACTTCCGCCCACGATCCTGACGCGGTGCGTCTGGGCGTGGGCACGACTGTCGGCGAGGCGGAAAAATTGCTTATCCTCAAGACGCTGGAATCCACCAGCAATAATAAAACGAAGGCTGCGGAAATCCTCGGCATCAGCTTGAAAACCCTGCATAATAAACTTAAGGAGTATGGCAGCAACGCGCCGGACGCAGCCCCTGACAAGGAGGAGCAAACCGCAGTGATCGGTGTCCAGTGGGCCAGCGCAAGACACTCCTCCATTTCGTCGCTTTCGTCCGCGAGTTTGCATTAACTAGCCACTGATTACTGACCACTGGCCACTGCTTTATGCGACGCAAAGCCATCATCGTGACCGGCATCACCCTCATGGTGACTGTGATGGTGGCTGCGTTCTCTTATCTCTACATTTCGCAGATCCTTCGCCAGCGCATCACCAATGCCTACGAAAGCGCCAGCCGCCTGACCCAACAGCAGGCTTACTTCGCCGAAAATGACCTGCCGGATCTGAGCAGCACGCCCATAGATACGGATGACCCCGCCGCTGTGCGCCGTGCGCTGGCGGAATACCTGCCGATGGATACCAATCTTTTGAACAACCTCGAGTCCGCAGTGGCGCTCTGGCCCTTCATCTATGACGCCTCTGTCGTGGATGCGAACGGCAAAGCAATTCTTCACACGAATCCCCAAATGGTAGGCAAGCAGGTTGTCCCGCGGCCGGATTTTCGCGCGGTCACGACGGCTCGCTTCCGCGAACAGCTCCGTCTGGTATACAGCCCGGCCACCGTCTACGACGTCAGCTTCCCGTTGCAACTGAACGGCGCCCCCTTTGGCACGATCCATGTCGGTGTTTCCACAGTATTCCTTAAGAGTGAAATCACACCGCGCCTGCTGCACGCTGTTTACTTCTCAATCGCGTCCATCTTCGCCTCCCTCTTGCTCGCCGCCGGCGTGTCCAACGTCGCCCTGGGACCGCTGAGAGAAATCAGCCGAAACCTCGATAGCGTCAGTTCGGGCTCCGAGGCCCTGTCGGGAGACGAATCGGAATACGACGAACTTGGACTAGTTACGCTCAAGATTGCCAACCTGGGCCGGCAGATGCGCGACAGCCGGGAGATTTTTTCCGCCCTCAAAGACAACGTGGACCAGCTCATGTCGAAATTGCAGGACGGCTTGATGCTGTTCACAAGAGATTCGCGCGTGGTGCTGGTGAGCGCACCGGTCGAGCGCTTCCTGGGCCGGCCGCGCGCAGAACTGCTGGGCAGAACGGCGCGGGACATTTTCTCCGATGGCTCCTCTCTGGGCACGCTGCTGCTCGACGCCTTCCAGCACAAGCGTCCGCTGCTGCAGCGCGAATCAGTCGCGGCGGAGGGCAGGCGCTTACAGGTCTCGTTGGATTTTGTGCAGGAAAAGAGCACGCAGATCGGCGCTCTGCTGATCATGCGTGATGCCGAATCCGTCCGGCGCATTGAGGACGAAATTGAAATGTCGCGCCGCCTCTCCGCCAGCGGGCGCGTGACTGGCGGCGTTGCCCACGAGGTAAAGAATCCAATCAACGCCATCGTGCTCCACCTGCAACTCTTGCAGAACAAGCTGGTGCAATTGGACCCCGATACCCGTCGCCACATGGACATCATTGGCAGCGAAATTTACCGGCTCGACCGGGTGGTACAAACTCTGGTGGACTTCATGCGCGCCCGCGAACTGCACCTGGAAGAGGTCGACTTTCGCCGCGTGCTCGAAGACGTAGCGCTGCTCGCCACTCCAGATGCGGAACAGCATCGTGTCACCATCAAGCGCGACCATGCCCGGGGAGCCACTGCCCGTCAAGGCCGACATCGATTTCATCAAGCAGGCCCTGCTCAACGTGGTGATAAACGGAATCCAGGCAATGCCTCAGGGCGGGACGCTCACCATCTCGGCACGCCGCGACGAGGACGCGGTGGTCGCCGAAGTTAGCGATCAAGGCGTGGGCATCGCTCCGGACGTGCAAGACAAGATCTTTGAGCTTTACTTCACCACCAAGAAGGACGGTAACGGCATCGGCCTGGCGCAGACTTACCAAATCCTGCAATGGCACTACGGTTCGGTGGAGTTTGAATCGAAGCAAGCAGTAGGGACGACATTCCGCTTCCGCCTTCCCCTCGCTGCGTCAAGCCTGAAATCGGAGAATGCAGCCGGTTCCAATGCAGAAACCGCGATGTTAAGGCCCGCAACTTGATTTCTGCGGCGGCCACTCTCCAAGGCGTAAAATCTGAACAGCTTCGTAGCGCAACACGGATATCGAAGATGTCTCTGGCCGTGATCCTCGCCCTCTTTTTCATGAGCCTGAGTCCTACCAGCGCGGGCCATCCGGGCCCAGCCATCGTGACGCCCTCGACCGGGTCCATAACCGAAAGTCAAGCGGGCAGCCCGCCCCAGGCGCCACCCGCGCAACCCCCGTCGACTCCTGGGCAGGCCTCTCCAGATCAACCCAAGCCAGCTCCGAAGCTTCACCATCGCAAGAAAACGAGCACGGCGAATTGCTCAACAGGTGCGCCCACGCCAAACTCCGCGTCAAAGTCGGCCGCGTCGACACCCTGCCCACCACCCAAGAGAGTGGTCCGCCACGGAGGAGCGGCCGAACCCGAGGTACAAGTTACCGGGGGTACGCCCGCAGAACATAACTTGAATCAAAGCTCAACCGAGCAACTCAAACTCGCGACTGAAGAAAACCTGAAGAAAATCGAAACCCGCCGACTCACTCCCGCCCAGCAAGAGATGAAGAATCAGATCAAGCAGTTCATGGAGCAGTCGAATACGGCAGCCGCTGATGGGGATCTGGATCGCGCTCACAGTCTCGCTTTGAAAGCCAACTTGCTCTCCGCCGAGTTGGTTAAACCCTAATCGATCGTAATTTTGATCGCCGTAGTTCCGATACGAGGAACGCAAATTATGCGTTGGACTGATCCCCAACCGAGCGGCTAACTTAAAGTCATCGCTCGGCCTGTCGCCGCCTCGGCAGTGTCTACCAGAGGAGCTATGTATGAAATCCGCACGACGCCCCCTCAAACGTTCAGTAGAGGCCCTGGAGCACAGAATTCTTGGAGGAGGGGGCCGCAGTTCGGCGGTGCGCGCGGGCGGGAAAGGTCCGGCAAGACTATCGCGTCATGCCTTGGATCCTGAGAGATTGCTGCACTTCTCGCAGCAGTTGTATGCTCATGCGCTTACACTGCAAGAGGTAATTCGGAATGAAGGGAAAGAAGCGTACGAGGCTTTGAGGCCCAGATTCGACCGGCAAGCGGCAGAGCAATTCGAGGCTTTCTTTCACCGCTCGGGCTCCCGCACCCGCAGCGCGGCTTATGAATAGTTTTTAGATCAAGCCTGCCGTCACTTCCCTTTCGCCCGCGCCGCGTTCACTTTGGTGAGCAGATCCCGCGACACCGCCTGCACTGGACCAGGAATTCTCGCCGCTTCCGTCAATACATCGCGGGCCTCGTTTATCCGGTTCAGTTTCGCGTAGGCAAAACCTAAACGATAAAGCGCGATGGCGTACTGCTGCTCATCCTGGCCCTTAAGCAGTGCCACCCCCGACTTTAACTCCGGAATCGCTGCCGCCGGCTTGTCTTGCTTCAGATAGGCGTATCCTAGCGTTGAATGCGCCAGTCCAGCCGAGAGTTTGCGCGATTTATCGGCATCCGGTTCATCTGCCTTGGCGGCCGCAATCGCTTTCTGGGAGTAGCTGATCGCCTTGCCCACGCTCCCCGGTTGGGCGCTGTCAACATAGGCGCCCGCCAGCAGCAGCAAAGCAGGAAGCGAATTGGGATTCACCGCCAGTATTTTTTCTCCATACGCCAGCAGCCGCGCCTGATCGTTCAACTGACCCGGTCCCAGCGTATACATGGCGTAGCTCGAAACCTGATCCTGAAACTTCGAGTCTGGAAATGCCGCCGAGTACTTCTCGATCTCAGCCATCCGGCTCTTGGCGTCGTTCTCGCTGGCAATCGCGTTGAAACCGGTCGACTCTAGAAAATCGCAGTCGTTCTTGGTGGCGCTTTTTTCATTCGCGACCTGCTGGCTGAAATCATCGTCGCTCATGCCTTCCGGCTTGGCTTCCTTGCCGATAGAGTGGCAAACTTCCCCGCCCTTGGCGGCATAATCCGTCAGCTTCGCGTTGTCTTTCGCCTGCTGCGCGATGCTGGCCTGCGAGACCAGGATCTCGAGATTCCGCGGAGCCCCGACCAGCGCCTTGTCTCCATACTCGAGCGCTTTGCTCAACTCACCCGTGGCCTGATAAGCCTGCGAGATCTGCCAGTCTCCATAAGCCACGGCCGCCGGGTTCCCCGCGTACTTCTGCACGAAGGCTTGGTACAGGGCGAGCTTTTTCGCCGCGTCCGGCTCGTTGGAGATTTCCTGCAAATCATGGTCCTCGGGCGTACCCGCGGGAATCACGATCTTGTCGGTTTGTGCGCCGGCACGCGAGACGAAAAAGAAGATTTCGAGGAAGAAACACGAGAGGGAAACGACAACCAGCAACAGCCTATACCGTTTCACTGGCTACCTCCGCCGCAAATGGATGCCCACGTCCAACTGCAGGCGAATCGTAGCGCCGAATGCGGTTGGAAGCAAGGGCAGGGGTCACAAACTCTTACGCCTTTCGGCTACGTTGAGGCCGATCTCCAGGATGATGCAAGATTGTCGATTGCCAATTTCAAACTGCCAATTGAAGCCCGCCCGACGAGATCTTCGATCGGCAATTGAAAATTGACAATCCGTTTTCTCCGTTCAGCTAAATTAAAGTCATGCGCGCCATTCTCGGCCAGCGTCCGCTGCGGTTCGTTTTTGCCGCCAACGTGATCTCCATGTTGGGCAGCGGGATGAACTCGGCCGCTGTGGCCTGGTACATCCTGCAGGCAACGCATTCGGAGATGGCGCTCGGCACCTTCGCCGTTCTGCAGACGATTCCCGCCATGCTCATGCTTCCCTTCACTGGGGTCATCATCGACCGCGAGGACCGCCGCATCCTGGTTATGTGGCTCGACGCCGTGCGCGCCGTGATCATCGTCATCGTAGCCATTCTGGCATTTCAGCACCGCGTGCAAATCTGGCAACTGTATCTGATGAACACCCTCGTCGCCGCCGGCTTCTGGATGTTCTGGCCCACCATTACCGCTTTGATCCAGGAACTCACGCCCGAAGGTCAATTCGTTCAATCGAATACTTTTCTTCTGGCCGGAGTGCAGGGAGGATGGCTCATCGCGGGCTCGCTGGTCGGCTTCATGTACAACCACATCGGCCTCGGCGGTGTGCTCTTGATCGACGTTTCCACATATGTAGTTTCGTTTTTGTGCTATTTCGCCGTGCGCAAAGGACGCCATGTCGTTCTGCGTCCCGCCGAGTTACGCGCCGATATCCTCGCTGCGGAAACTCAGTTTGAGCGCTTCTGGCGCGAGATGCGCGAGGGCCTGCATTTTCTCCGCGATCATCGCGCGGTCGTGCTGCTCGGCATCAGTTGGGCGCTGTTTCTGGGAGCGATGATCACCGGAGTCGTGGTTACGCCATCATTGAGCGAGCGCGTGTTCCACTCCGGCGCCGTGGGCTATGGATGGCTCAACGCAGGATGGGGCACCGGCGCGTTCCTCAGCGCGCTGTACGCTCCTGCCGTCATCGCCAGCCTGGGAGGACGCCGCTCCATAGCGTTTTCCATGGCGATCATATCCGCGTGCTTGGTTTGCGCCCCGGTCTCGCGCTGGCTTGTCGCGGCAATACTGCTTTACCTGGTCATGGGATCGGCTCGCGGCGTCGGCGGTATCGCCATGAACACCAGCCTCATGGAAATGGTCCCGCCACACCTCATGGGACGAGTACAGAACGCGTTCTATTTCGCCGGAACTTTTTTGCAGCTGGTGCTCGCGCTTAGCGTCGGCGCAGTCGCGCACAAGGTCAGCCTGGTTGCGGCATTCGCTATTCTCGCCTGCGTTTACGGCCTGTCGTTCGTGGCCGCGAGTTGGCCGGTCGAAACAATAAGACACGACGCAGTTCCCGCGGATTAGCGCTTATTGCAACGCCGGACAACTTCTGGCGTATAAGTCATAGGAGGGATGGGCCGACTCGATGGGTATGACTCGATGGGCATGACTCGACGCACTAAGTTCGCCATCGGAGCACTGTGTCTACTAGCTTGCGCTGTAGCATCGAGGCCGGCAATCCTGAACCAGATGTCTAAATCATTTCTGAACACTGGGCCTAACGGTCCTGAAACTCCTGCCACGGTGAGCCTCTCCTTTGACCGGCTGAGGATTCCCAGCGGCGGCCGTGTGCTGGATGCATACCTGGTGCGTGCCCCCGCCGCGTGCCAACCCCGGGTCGCAGTGTTGATTTTTCACGGCGTCATGGAAACGATTTCTGAGTGGGTTCTGGCGCAAAAGTTTCTCTACGATCACTGCGTCTCCTCAATCGTCTTCGACTACTCCGGTCACGGAAACAGTACGCATCCCGGAACCATTAGCCATCTGAATGAAGACGCCATCCCTGCCTATGCAACCTTCGTCTCGCAATTCCCCGGCGAACGCCTCTGCGTGCTGGGTCATTCCATGGGCAACGCGCCGCTGCTTGAATCTTTGCCTCGCTTTAACCCGCCTCCGGCTTGCTTGGTGATAGCGAACGGTTTTTCTTCTCTGAGAGATGCAGGCCGCAAGCGCGGAACCTCGACCTTTTTGTTGTACGCCATCCCAGATGCGTGGGACGATGTTGAGAATGCCAAGCGCGTGCGCGTCCCGTTGCTGGTTGTTTACAGCGACGCCGACACCGTGAATCCACCTGACATGGGCCAGCAAATCTTCCATGCGGCGCCGCAACCGAAACAACTGGCGGTTCTTCACGGCTTTCCGCACAATGCTCTTTACAGGGCTCCAAACGACGAATGGTGGGCGCCAGTACTTCGATTTCTTCAGGCTCGATGAACGGATAGGTGTGTATTGTCATCCCGAGCAAGCGTTTTTTTTGCGCAGCGAGGGACCTGGGCGAGCCGCGCGAAGGAGCCTGCCCTGAGCGAAGCCGAAGGGGCGCGTTTTGTGCGACTCAATAATCGCGCGTTTGGCTCGCTTCCTTTGCCGCCGACTTCTGCCTTCTGACTTTTCCTCCCACCTGATATTCTTTCCCATTCCAAGGAGCACTCATGTCCTCTGACCTGCAGGGCCGTAATGCCGTTGTCTTCGGAGTCGCCAACAAGCGCTCGATCGCCTGGTCCATCGCTCATGGGCTGCGCGCCGCAGGCATGAAGCTGGCCATTACCTACCAGAACGAGCGCCTCGAGCAGGAAGCCAAAGACCTCATCCTCTCTCTGCCAGGTGCAGAAGGCTACATGTGCGACGTGAGCAAGGACGAAGAAATCGACCGCCTCTTCGCCACGCTCAAAGCGCGCTACGGCAAGCTGCACACACTTGTGCATTCGGTTGCGTACGCGCCAGCCGACGAACTCAAGGGCGACTTCATCAACACCACCCGCGAAGGTTTCCGCATCGCGATGGATGTCAGCGTCTATTCGCTGGTCGCGGTCGCGCGCGCCGCCGCACCACTGATGGAAGACGGCGGATCGATTCTCACCATGACGTACTACGCTTCCGAGAAAGTCGTGCCCCGCTACAACGTAATGGCCGTAGCCAAGGCTGGACTCGAGTGCTCGGTTCGCTATCTCGCCTACGAACTAGGAAAGAAAAAGATTCGCGTGAACGCCATCTCCGCGGGACCCGTGAAAACCTTGGCTGCTCGCGGCATTTCAGGCTTCGGCGATATGCTCAAAGCCCACGCCGAGCACGCCCCGCTCGGCCGCAATGTCGAGGTGAGCGAAGTCGGCTCAACAGGAGTCTTCCTCGCATCCGACGCCAGCAGCGGTATCACCGGCGAGGTCATCTATGTGGATTGCGGTTACAACATCATGGGATTCTGAAACCAGTTCTCAGTTGTCTGCCGGGTGCCCCATTTCTCGCGTCTTTTGCGAGAAGTGGGCTTCCATGAATGCTTCAACCTTTGGATTTTCGATTTCCGCGCTCATGGGATAATTTAAGAGTGCCATCCAGTCGCCTGATCTTCGCCCTTTTCGCCGCAGCCATCCTGTTCTCGATGGTGCGTGAATGGAATGCGCCCGCTTCCTGTTTGCGGACAATCCTCATCCCTACTGCCGCAGTACAGCAAGCGCGCTAGCCGACAATCCTGATGTGCCGCCCGCTCTCCCCCTCCCGCTCCAACGAAATCTCCAAATCCCGCTCGCGCAGCAGCCGCGGAAACTTCTCTCCCCACTCAATCAACAAAACGCTGCCCTCAGCCCGCAGATCGTCCAACCCCAGCGTTTCCAATTCACGCTGAGTATCGACGCGATAAAGATCAATGTGATAAAGCTTGGCCCGCGGCCCGCGATATTCATGCACCAGCGTGAAGGTAGGACTGGTGACGTCTTCTTCTTCCGCCGCCTCAAACCCTGCGGCGATTCCCTTGACCAGCGTGGTTTTCCCCGCGCCCAGGTCGCCGCGCAGCAGCACCAGCTTCGGCGGCGCCAGCAACTCCGCCAGCGTCCGCCCGAAGGCGATCGTCTCCTCCGGCGAATGTGTGGTGATCTCTCGCGTCATTCCGATCGGCCGCACCGCATACAACGTAGAACGGCGCAAACCACGACCAGTATAGCGAGACAGGCCTAGATCGTTCCCGGGACGCTAAGGGCCACTGACTTGAGGCCCAGCAGATCGCGATCCGTCACGTGGTCCAGCGAGGTGCGAAGGCGGCGGTGGTCGTCATCCTCAAGCGCAACGAAGCGGAACGGCTGCAGCACCCCGTCGGTCGTCTTCCTTGTCGGAGTAAGAATTTCGGCCATGCCGTGCACCGGCCCCGATTGGGTTTGAAAGGCGACCTCGACGAAGGAACCATTTCCCAGCGAACGCGGCAGTTGCAGCAATCCGCCTGTTGCCGAGATAGTTTGAAGTTTAGCTTTAGCGTGCCGGCCGTTTTCCAAGCGAATCGCAGCCAGAACCGAAGTTCCTAGCTGGACCCGGGCCGCGCGCCGCGAAGGGTGCGGTTGGGGGAAGTGGGTCATAAGCTGCCTGCACTATGGCACTGGAAGAGGGCGGGTAACAGGTTACGGAAGCAGATGGCCAGATTCCCGTGCTAGACGCGGCATCTCAGCGATCGAACTTGTGCATCTCCAAGCACATCGCCAAGATATAACTAATTCATTAATAGCGGCAAGGATAGCCGAGGACCTCGCTGCTCAAACTACTCACCAGCGCACGAGCTTTTCCTCCGCCATTTCGCGCGTTCGCCGAAACGCCTCCGGCAATCCCTTCAGAAGATCAGTTGCGACCAGCGAATGCTCGCCCACATGCTCGCGCATGACGTCTCCGGCGAGCCCGTGCAGATGTACCGCCGCAAAGACAGCTCGGAGAGCGTCTTTCGAATACTGTGCGATCATTCCCGCAACCATCCCAGTCAGAATGTCCCCCGTACCACCGGTGGCCATGCCGGGATTTCCAGTCGTATTCACCCAAGCTTCACCCTCCGGCTGCACCACCAGCGTGCGATGCCCTTTGAGCACGACGATCACTTCGTGCTCGCGCGCGAACCTCCGCGCCGTTCCAAGACGATCTTTCTGCACGTCGGCAATCGTGCATCCTGCCAGACGCGCCATCTCGCCCGGATGCGGAGTAATCACCAGAGTTCGGCCCTGGCCATTCATTTCATTCGTGCGGCCCTCAAATGCATTCAGGCCGTCGGCATCAACGACCATTGGAATTTGAAGTTGCGCAACCAGCGCCCGCACCAACTCGGCAGTCTGAGCATCCCGCGATATCCCAGGCCCGATCGCGACCACAGTCTTCCCTTTCGTCAACGCTTCGATTCGATCCAATGCGCTTGTCGAGATCGTGCCCGCATTCGTCTCCCCCAACGGTTCAGTCATTAGCTCGGGATGAAATCCGGCTACCGTCGCCAACATAGACTTCGGGGTCGCCACTGTCGAGAGTCCTGCCCCTGTGCGCAGAGCGGCCATGCCCGCCATCGCCACCGATCCAGCTTTTCCGAGCGACCCGCCGACCACCAGCACGTGCCCATAGTTCCCTTTGTTTGACTCCGCCGGGCGCGGCCCAGTCATCGGTCCAACATCACGCGCGGTAATCACATCCAGTTGCAGCGCCGAAATAATCGCCTGCTCCGGCGAGCCGATATCAGCCACGACCGTCGGCCCCGTCGTCAGCAAACTGAACACGTGGGCCGGACGCGGCGCAGTGAAAGTAACAATCGCATCGGCCCTTGCAATCGTCCCGGCTTGTGTGCCCATCGCATCGGCATCTGCGCCGGAGGGAATGTCAACGGCGATCACGGGAACCGGGCTCGCATTCATGATCGCAATTGCCTCGGCATATAACCCGCTCACCGGAGGCTTGAAACCCGTGCCCAGCACCGCGTCCAGGTAAAGATCGGCGGACAGCGATGACTCCAGCCGCTCACTCTTCAACTCTTCGCTGGAATGCACGGCCACGGCTGGATCAGGCAACTTGCCAAACATAACCGCCGCATCGCCTCGCAGATCGGCAGGATCGGCCAGCAGGATAACCCTGACTTTCTTTCCCTGTTGATGCAACCGCCGCGCCGCCACAAAGCCATCGCCGCCGTTATTCCCTTTGCCGCAGAAAACCACAACCCGCTCGGCCGCAGCATGATGTGAGAGCACATAATCCGCCACGGCCGCGCCCGCATTTTCCATCAGTGTGAGCGAAGGCACACCGAAGCGCTCGCTGGTAGTGCGATCAATAGCTCGCATTTCTTCGGCGGAGACGATTTTCATAAGTACTTTGCAGCCGTTGGTCGATGGTCGTTGGCAATGCCTTTAGTGGAGGGCGAACGACCAACGACGAACGACCAAGGACCGATCTTAAAACAAAAAGGCCCTCCGCGCTGTGGGAGAGCCTGCCGAACTTACTGGCACGAGCCACTGATCATTTATCAACCATCATTTATCAACCATTACTGGCCGCTATTTTTCGCTCCCGGCTGCAGGGCCTGCACCCGGCTGTGTTTCACGCTGTAAGTGAAGTAAACCACCAGGCCAATTGCCAGCCAGCCGAATAGCCGGATCCAGTTCCACATTCCCAGCTTGTACATCATGTAACAGTTCGTGATTACGCCCAGGATCGGAATTAGCGGCACCCACGGCGTGCGGAAAGGCCGCGGCTGGCTGGGATTCGTGTGGCGCAACACCATCACCGAGATCGACACAATCACAAAGGCCAGCAGCGTACCGATGTTCACCATCTTCGCAATCTGATCAATCGGCGTCACGCTGCCCACGACCGCGGCCAGCAGGCCCACCAGAATCGTATTCTTCCAGGGAGTGCGGAACCTGGGATGAACATCGGCGAAAAACTTCTTGGGCAACAGGCCGTCGTTCGCCATGGAATAAAGCACACGCGTTTGTCCGAGCAACATCACCAGCATCACGCTGGTCAGTCCAGCCAGCGCCCCCAGCGTAATGATGTTCGCCGCCACCGGCAAACCACGATCCAGGAATGCAATGGCGACCGGGGCTTCAATGTTGATCTGCTGCCAGTGCACCATCCCGGTTAGCACGCCGGCCACGGCAATATATAAGACAGTACAAATCGCCAGCGAAGCAATCATGCCGATGGGCAAGTCACGCTGCGGATTCTTGGCCTCCTGCGCTGTAGTCGAGACCGCATCGAAACCAATGTAAGCGAAGAATATGTAAGCCGCTCCCGCTCCGATTCCAGCGAAGCCGTGCGGAGCGTAGGAGTGCCAGTCCACGCCCCAGTTTCCCCGATTGATGTAGCGGGAGCCGAGAGCGATCACGAAGAGTACGACCGCAACCTTGATCACGACGATCCCGGTATTGAACTCCGCGCTCTCTTTGATCCCTACGACCAAGACCGTCGTAATCACCAGCGCGATGATGAAGGCCGGGAGGTTAAAACCAATTTCCATCCCAAACAGATGTGGAGCGCTCAAAAGTTCGTGCGCACGCTGCAACAGTTCTGGCGACTGCGCGCTCATGATCGCCCCAGCCTTGTCGAGGAACGCTTGCGTGGTGGTCCCGAGCGAGGGATCCGCAGCTTGCGCCATCTGCCGGGCGATCATGTTCTCGGCCGTCTTCAACGCTGTCCAGTAATCGTAGGCCAGCCACAGCGGCATCTTGATGTGGAAAATATTCAGCAGTGCGACGAAGTGGTTTGACCATCCGGAAGATACCGTGCTGGCGCCCATGGCATATTCCAGAGTGAGGTCCCAGCCGATGATCCAGGCAATCAACTCGCCCAGCGTCGCGTAGGCGTAGGTGTAGGCGCTGCCGGCCAGCGGAATCATGGCGGCAAACTCCGCGTAACACAGTCCGGCAAACGCGCAGCCCAACCCGGAGAGAACGAACGATAAGGTAAGACCCGGGCCGGCATAATGCGCCCCCAGCCCCACCATTACAAAAATGCCGGCCCCGATGACTGCGCCCACGCCCAGCGCTGTCAGCTGAAAAACTCCCAACGTGCGTTTAAGGCTGTGCTCGCCGGTTTCGCGGGATTCCTCCATTAGCAGGTTCAGTGGCTTGGTTGCCAGCAGATTTGCCATTCGCTTGGTTTCTCCTTAGGCCCTACGCAAGCACGCTTTTGCGTCCGCGCTCCTCGACCACGCGTAATATACCGGGATGCCCAGCAGCACCACAATCAGCCCCGGCCACGTGTATTGCGGTTTGTAGCGCAATAGTACGACATCAATGAATAAAGCCATCACAATATAAATCGCCGGCAACACCGGATAACCCACGCCCGGTACGGGCGCTCAGCATCCGGATGCGTCCGCCGCAACACAAACAATCCCGCAATTGTCAAAATATAAAAAACCAATACTGCGAAAATGACGTAGTCCAGAATCTGCCCGTAACTGCCCGAAACACAGAGCACGCAAGTCCACACCATCTGCACCATCAGCGAAACTGCCGGCGTCTTATACGTGGGATGCAACCGGGCAACGCTGCGGAAAAACAGGCCATCTTTCGCCATCGCATAATAAACGCGCGCACCCGAAAGAATCAGCCCATTGTTGCAGCCAAAAGCGGAGATCAAAATAGCTCCGGCCATCAGCAAGCCGCCTGCAGCGCCAAACATCTGCGTCATCACTGCCGTCCCGACGCGTTCTTCGGCGGCATACTTGATTCCCCGTGCCAGAATCGTCGCCGCCCCCGGCGCACCGTCAAGCGGCAGCGCCATCAAATAAATGAAGTTGCACGCGATGTAAAGCGCGATCACCACGCCTGTGCCCAGCGCCAGCGATAGCGGCAGATTGCGGCTGGGATTCTTCACTTCACCGGCGGTGAACGTAACGTTGTTCCACGCATCCGCGGAGAACAGCGAACCAACCTGCGCCACTGCCAGAATCGTCAGCGTGCCTACCATTACCACCGGTCCGCCCACTCCCACTTGCACGGCATGCTGCGCACCCAGTCCAGCGTTGCGCCAGAAATGTCCGCCGAAGTTCGTGGCCATCGCCTGCGCATTACGGCCCAGCGCAACACCGAACAATGCCAACCCCAGCAGCGCCGACACTTTCGCCGCGGTAAACACATTCTGGATAAGCGCTCCAGTTTTCACTCCGAAGATATTCACGACCGAGAGGAAAACCACGAGCAGGATGGCGGCCAGGTTCTGCGTATTGATTCCCACATCCATGTTGCCCAGAACCATCGGCCCCAGACGGATCGCCGGCACTTTCCAGAGATGCAGAATCCAATGCGAAGAAGAAATCGCCGGCCAGAAAACTCCCAGGAACTTGCCGAAAGCCACGCCCACAGCCGCGATCGTCCCGGTCTGAATCACCAGAAAGAGCGTCCAGCCGTAGAGAAAGCCCCACAGCGGCCCGAGCGCTTCGCGCAGGTAAACGTACTGACCGCCGGCCCGCGGCATCATCGCCGCCAGTTCGCCATAGCTGAGCGCGGCCACGATAGTCATGAACCCGGCCACAGCCCATGCCCCAATCAGCAGTGCGGGTGAATCCACTTCACGGGCGATCTCCGCCGAAACAATAAAGATGCCCGAGCCGATCATCGACCCCATCACCAGCATGGTGGCGCTGGTCAGGCCCAGGCCTTTGACCAGTTCCTTATCCTGATGGCTATGAATTTCCCAGTCGCTGCCCGCGGCCGGCCGCGTTGACGGTGTACTCAGGAATCCCTCCTAAGCGTAGCGCCGGAGCCAGTAGCGCCGGCGTCCCGCCGGCCGTCGCGAGGGCGTCCCGCCCTCGCCGCCGGCACTCTTATCAGAGTCACATGACTTTACCTCAGAATGCGGAAAAATTCCTCTGCTGATTTGCGCGGCTCCCGTAACAAATCGGATATCACCGCCACGGAATCGGCCCCGGCCTCAATCACGGAGGCAGCGTTGGCGCGCGTAATTCCGCCGATGGCCACGAGCGGCTTTCGCGTCAATAGCCGCGCCTGGCGTACCCCTTCGAGGCCAACGACCGCATCAGGCTTATCTTTGCTGGAGGTCGAGAAAACAGGTCCGATAGCCAGATAATCGGCCGAGGTTGAATCGCCTTCTTTCACCTGCTGCGGATTATGCGTAGAAAATCCAAGCCAACGATCCGGGCCGATGATCCCTCGAACCGACTCCGGCGAAAGATCGTCCTGCCCAACATGCACGCCATCGAACTCCGCGACCAGGCATAAATCAGCGCGGTCATTCATGATAAGCCGCACGTGTGGCGCGGGCACTCCTGCCCGCGAATGCTTGCGCAACTCCCGCGCCTGCTCCACGATCACCCGCGGATTCCCACTCTTGTTGCGGTATTGCAGCAGGGTGCATCCGCCAGCGATGAGTTCCGTAGCAAAGCTAACCAAGTCTTCTGTTTTTGGGAATGCCGCCGCGTCAACAATGGCATAAAGTCGCGGCAGAGAGATCACGCGACGGACTCCTTCTTGTTCTTCGTCAGGAATCGCTCGATGAATCCCGTATCAAAATTCCCGGCACGAAAGTCCGGATCGGCAAGAATCCTGCGGTGCAGCGGAATCGTCGTGAACACGCCCTCGACGATAAACATCTCCAAGGCCCGCGCCATCCGCGAAACAGCCTCGTTGCGGTCCTTGGCGCGCACGATCAGTTTGGCAATTAGCGAATCGTAATAAGGAGGGATCACGCCCTCGGTATACGCCGCCGTATCCACCCGCACTCCGGTCCCGCCCGGCGGATGAAACGCCGTAATCTTTCCCGCCGACGGCGTGAACTTCTCTGGATGCTCGGCATTAATCCGGCACTCAATCGCATGCCCGCGGTGCACGATCGGCCCCTGCAACACGTCCCGCATGTGAGCGCCTGCGGCAATCATGATCTGGCTCTTCACCAGGTCAACATCTGTGACCATCTCCGTTACAGGATGCTCCACCTGAATGCGCGTGTTCATCTCAATGAAGTGCAACCGCCGGTCGTGGTCCATCAGGAACTCGATCGTCCCCGCATTGGTGTAGCCGATCTCCGTCAGCGACTTGCACAGGACCGCCCCAATCTGGTCGCGCAACTCCGGCGTGACCTGCGTCGAAGGCGATTCCTCCAGTAACTTCTGATGCCGCCGCTGGATTGAACATTCGCGCTCCCCCAAACTGACCACGTTACCGTGCTCGTCGGCCAACACCTGAAACTCAATATGCCGCGGATGCTCGACATACTTCTCCATGTACAGATCGCCGTTGCCAAACGCGCCCGCCGCCTCAGCCTGCGCCGCCTTGAATAGCCCCGGCAGTTCCTCTTCGTTGCGCACAATGCGCATACCGCGCCCACCGCCGCCCGCTGACGCCTTCACGATCACTGGAAAACCCACCTGCCGCGCCCACTCGAGCGCTTCGCCCTCTGTGGCCAGGATTCCATCCGAGCCCGGCAAAATCGGCACACCCGCTTGCTTCATGGCCGCGCGCGCTTTTTCTTTTTCTCCCATCAGCCGCATCACCGCCGGCCGCGGCCCGATGAACTTAATTCCGCTGGCTTCGCAGACCTCGGCAAAGTTGGCGTTTTCCGACAGCAATCCGTATCCGGGATGGATCGCATCCACGTTGGCGATCTCGGCCGCGCTAATCACTGCCGGAATGTTCAGGTAGCTCAGCGCCAGTTGCGGAGGCCCGATGCAGATGGCTTCATCGGCGAAGCGCACCGGCAACGAATGGCGGTCCGCTTCGCTGTAAATAGCCACCGTCCGAACCCCCAGTTCCTTGCATGCGCAAATGACGCGCAGCGCAATTTCTCCACGATTCGCAATCAGGATCTTCTTAAACATTTCAGATCAGATCGTAGGGACGGAGGGGGCGCCGTAATTTTGCGATTTTGTAATTTTGTAATTTGGTAATTTGGTAATTTCAAAATCCCGAAAGGCTCGTTTTTCAAATTACAAAATTACCAAATTACAAAATTACCCAATCCCGTTCACTTCTTCGGCCTTATGGCAAACAACTCCTGCCCGTATTCAATCGGCTGGCCGTTGCTCCCCATCTTCTTTACGATCTCGCCGGCCACGTCCGACTCAATCTCATTCAGCAGCTTCATCGCCTCGACAATGCACAACACCTGCCCGACTCTCCACCATATCCCCTACCTTGACGAAGGGCGGCGCACCGGGCGAGGGCGCTTCGTAGAGCGTCCCCACGATGGGAGATTTTACGATGTGCAGGATTTCTTCCGGAACGGCTCGGCCAGCGCTGCCGGCGGCGGAGCCGATGGAGCCACAACCGCGGGCGCGCCAGGCTGGGGCACGGTCACGGCCACGTAGGGCAGCTCCGCGCGCGTCTGCACCACGGTTTGCTGGCCGGCCCGCTTGATCTTCACTTTGACATCGCCGCGCTCCAGTTCGAACTCGGCAATGTCTTTTTCGATTAAGAACTCGATGAGTTCCTTCAGCTCTTTTTGATTCATTCGTGTACGGTGGGACTGCCGCTTCAGGTCTTAAGTGTTAGGTCTCAGGTGTCGGGCCTTCGTCTTACGTGCGATGCTACTGCCTGCGCCTTCGTATTGAAGGCCCATGCCTAAGACCTAGCACCTAAGACCCACGACCTAGATCACCAGGAATTCCTTGCTGGTCGGAGTCAGCACTTCACAGCCGCCTTCGCTGACGGCCACCATATCCTCGATCCTCACGCCCCATTTGCCGGGGAAATAGACTCCCGGCTCAATCGTGATGACCATGCCCGGCCGCAGCACTTCTTTCTGCGCCGCCGCAACCCTGGGGGCTTCGTGGATTTCCAGGCCGACTCCGTGCCCGGTCGAATGCGTAAAGTACCGGCCTAGCCCGGATTTGCGCAACACCTTTCGGGCTGCCGCATCCACTTCACCGACGCTCGCGCCAGGTCGCACGGCCGCAATTGCCGCTTCTTGCGCTTCCCTAACCGACTCGTAGGCGTGACGCGCGTCTTTCTCCGTTGCACCCGAGGCTTTTGCCCTAGAATCCGCGCCTACCCATACAGTGCGGGTCTGGTCCGAACAATAACCTGCGAGTATAACACCGAAATCGCAGACCACGAATCCGCCCGGCGCGATGGCTTGCTGCGTGGCTCGCCCGTGCGGCAACGCCGAGCGCGCTCCTGAAGCGATGATGGTAGGAAACGACATTTCCTCCGCTCCGGCGCGCCGCGCCGCGTATTCCATCTCGGCTGCAACCTCGGCCTCGGTTACTCCCGGACGCAGTACCTCGAGTGCGCGGTCGAACAAAGTCGCTCCCAACTGCACTGCCGCTCGGATCAACGCCAGCTCGGCGTCATCCTTCACCATGCGCGCGCGCTCCACCATCGCGGGCGCATTCCGCAAGCGCACGCCGGAAGGCAGCAGATCCGCGAGCCGCTTCCTTTCCGACACAGTCATGTGTTCGGCTTCGATCCCGATTGTCCATCCCTTGGTTCTCTTGCTCTTGCGTTGGCTTCCAATCCACTCCGCAAGCGCAGTCAACACGGCCTTTCGTGCGATGACGACTCGCGCGCCTTTGACTTGGTCTCGCGCCTGCGTGTCGTAGCGGACGTCGGTGAAGAAGACGTTGCCGGTTTCCGTCACCAGCAGGAATCCCGCGCTGCCGGTAAATCCGCAAAGATATCGGATGTTGGGAAGGTGGCTGACCAGCAAGGCATCCAAGCGAGAGGAGGCGAGTTGCTCCCGCAGTTTTTTCTGACGTGCAAGGAAGTTCATGGGGGTGAGTTTATCAGGCGGGAGGAAGTACCGAGTACCTGGTACCTAGTACCGAGTAGCGAGTACCTAGTACCTAGTACCGAGAGGCGAGTGGACCTTCCCGGCCCTTCGCTTCCCGGTTTGAGATCTTGGTGAAATTATTCTCAGTCTGCGTTTCCGACAGGCTGTTGCATTCTGGTTGTAAGTTTATCTTTTAGTTACCCTACCCCCCTCCCCCCTCCCATGGCTAAAATATCTGGAATCAACGACTTTACAAAAAAATGGTGCGCAAAATCTTCATAACAAAGATCTTATCGGTCAAAATCTTGAAAGCATGAGACTTACGGACCGATTTTCGGCCGGGAGCGCCCTTGCCGCCGTTGCCGGGTGTACTGCCTCTGCCGGGACAATGATGGACCAATGTGGCGGCTGTGCGCAAGGGTAGATGTCACAAGGTTGGGCTGTGAAAATCTTTGGGGCTTTAACTGGGCAAGCCGAGGGGCGGCAGTGAGCCCACGACTTTGGCGGTTTCCAAGCTGACGGTGATGACTTGGCCGATGAGGCGGAGGATGTATTGCGGGTCGTCAGCGCGGTTGGGGTCGTTGGTGATGCCGCTGCGTTTGTCGGTTGAGACTTGGTATTGATCGATTACCCATTCGAGGGCGGAGCGGTTGCCGAGTCTGTATTCGTAGGTTTCTTTTGGAATGCCGCTTAGGGTTAAGAATTGGTTGTAGATTAGGGTGGTTTTGTCTTTGCTTAGCTTCATTTTCGTGACGCGGTAGTCGAGTTTCTCGCCTTTCTTCTCTGTTTTCGTGAGCTTGTATTCGGGTTGTTGTTCGTAGTTGACGTGGATTTCGGCTAGACGTTCGCCGGCTTTGGCTAGCTGGCTGAAGAGATCAAGGTCTTTTACCACAGGGGACACGGAGGACACGGGGTAAACCTGTGCGGTAGCGAAGGGAATGCGGGGGAGTTCGCGGCGGAGGTTGGCGGCGTAGCGCTCTCGGTACTCGGGGTGGTGCAGGACGGCGTAGATGTAGTGGAAGATATCCCACTTGGTCATGGATGGGTCGTGCGTAGTGGGCGCGGAATTGTTCAAGGGCCCAGTCGGTGATGTTCTCGCGGCGGTGGGTACCGTCTTCGGCGTAGGTGTAGAAGGGGAAGCACTTGAGTCTGCCGACCGCCATAATGAAGGCAAGGAATCACGCTGGCAATCTGAGCTGAGAACGGTATCTGTGCCTCGGTAACAACCGCGATTACGGCGTTTTCTTGTTCCGAACGGGTATCGGGGAAGATGAGGGGAAGGCGATACAGATCTTCGTTGAAGATCCGGTTAAAAAAATAGCTCTGCTTACAAAAAGGCCTATAGATAGCCGTTCGAAAGTCAGCTAGAGCGAGACTCGCCGATTTTCCTCGCACCAAATAGCGCTTTGTGTGACGTATCCACTTCAACTTCGTTTCGTAAACTTGGATGAATTGAGGCAACGTCGGTTGGAGAACCCTTCCGCTTCCAACGATCCAGTTCCGCATTGTAGGCCTCCACCATCCGAGAGGCTTGTTGCCGAAGCCTCTGCCAATGAGAAATTAAAGACGTACGAATCGCTGTTCGACTTGGCACCGTTTGTCGAAAGTTCCGAATATCGCTCCTTCTACTACGGAGGAATCTCCTTTTGCGTGCTTGTCTCCAATCGGCGTAAGGGTTGAGAATTCTCCATTGTCCGACACCGCTAGCCAGCTGTGCTGCTCATTTGCGCGGACCAGTTCAACGGGTGTGGAAGCAAGGCGCTCAAGGCTTGTCAGTAGCTTCTGCTTCGCCGCACCTCGGAGGTGGTCAGCAACGTCTTTACCTCCAAGTACTTCTCAGCCTGCGGCTGGAATCTGTAGTCTTCTTCTAATCAGACGAGAACGTAATGCCTACTCCGACGCGAATTGCGTCCTCGAAGACGTTTCCGCCCTCCTTCTGGCGTGTTTCTCCTGTGGTTCGTGCATTCCCTTTCAGATTCGATGTGGTAGATGCTGCGAGAAATCCGTCTCCAAGTGCTTCCGCATACCGTCGAACGCGAGCGCTATCAACAAAGCCGTTGTTGGTGACAAAGGCGACAATTGCATCTTCGCCGATTCGATCCGATGCCCATCTAATCGCTCTCCACATACGGATCGCCAAGGCTGTTCCGAAGTGTTGCAGTTGAATCACGCACATAGGTTTCCGTAACGCGCCGATCTATCACCGCGTAGGTCCGGTTTCTGATTGCGGTCGTTTTCGTCTTGTTGTCCTGCGTTATACGGCGGGTTCCCAATGATTACAAAAATCGGTGATTCCTTCTGCCGCTTCGACTCTTTGGGCGTTCTCCTCCGTCATGAATCCGAGTGACGCTTGCTCGGCTTCCGCCAACTCGAACGTGTCTACCAAACAAATTCCCGGAAACGCGTTGTACTCTCCGGTTCGCTCGAAATAGGCGTGCTCGATGTTCATGCTGGCGATGTAATAGGGCAGCAGCATGACTTCGTTGCAGTGCAGTTCGTTTTCGTATTTATAGTGCAGATCGGTGGCTCTTGATCTCTTGCATGATGCGGGTGATGAAGTTGCCGGTGCCGACGAAGGGATCGAGGATGTCGACGCCTTTATCGCCGAGCGAGCGGCCGAATTCTTTTTGCAGGATCTCTTCGACGCTGCGCACCATGAAGTTGACGATGGGCTGCGGAGTGTAGACGATGCCATGGGTGTCGGCTTCTTTGGGAGAGATATCCCTGGAAGAAGCGCATGTAGACGGTGTTTAGGAAGTGCTTGCTTCTCGCTGTAGCTCGGTGGCGTTTTCGGCGCGCGCTTCGATGGCGTTGTAGAAGCGGCTCCAGGCGCTTCAGGAAATTCGTCGCGGTTGAGTGAGCGCTTCGTGAGTTCGGTGATGACCTTCTCGATTTCAACCGCGACCACATTGCGGCGTGCGTGAAATCGTCGATTCTTGAAAATCCGGCGGAAGATGCGCTCGGTCAGCAGATGCTGCACCAACATGCGCTCGACGGCCTCTTCCGAGAGATTGGGATTGATGGCCTGGCGGCAGAGCGCGTAGAAATCGTCGAAGACTGCGGACGAACGGCGGGTTCTGTGTCGCCGTTCTTCCTCAATGATTTTCTTGACGGCCTCGGCGAGTTCCGGGATGCGCTCGGAAAATTCGCTCGACGGCCTGCTCAGCCATTCGTCAATGTGCGGGGCTTTGTAGGTAAAGAACTGGTTGACGAGCAGAGGCCAGATAGCTTCGGGCGTGCGAGATGTTCTCGTCGACGAATGCGGGCTCCGCCCTGGTAGAGAATGGCGCGTTCGGGCGCCTGGAAGATGATGTTGTCGTAGGGATAACCTTTGTCGAACTTGCGCTTTGATCTCGCGTTAGCAGGTCGTCCTTTTCGTCACTTGGCGCTCCCAATAGCCGTGCGCGAGGTGGTAGGTATCGAGCAGGGCGCCGTCGACGATGACTCGGGTTTTGGCGCGCTGGATGGGGTACTGAGGAATGAAGGTCAGATGGAGCTTTCCGCTACAGTCGCTAGCAATCTGGCGAAGCGCCGCGACCTGACTTCTTGCTGAAGTGGAGTTCTCCGACCTGATTGAGCGGGCGCTATCGCTCTTGACCGTGATCGGCTTACGTGAGTCATCCCTGGCGAATAAGTTTACATCGGGAGGCGGGGTGCGGGGGATTGCCGAGGGTTTGCTTGGCGTTCCCTGAAGATAATTGTGGGGCAGGCGCCGTGAACGCTGAGTCGTCATCCCCACCCTAACGCCGCAAAGCTGGACTGAGGTTGGGATCGGACTATTTGTGCGACGTTGGATGGCCGGTTCTGGCAGAGTCGTTTCTACGATTTCAATTTGTGGGGCCAACAGAAAGAAGTCGAGAAGCTGAAGTACATGCATCGCAATCCAGTGGTGCGCGGACTGGTGGCGAGTCCGGAGGAGTGGCGGTGGAGCAGCTTCCGGCCCTATGCATACGGAGAAGCGGGATTGGTGCGGATCAACGACTGGACCTGGTGGGAGGAAAAAATTCGCCGGAGCGCTGGCTGAGAATTGGGAGGGTATCGGCAAAAAGCCCCACTTCTCGCAGAGAACGCGAGAAATGGGGCACCCGGCACTCGGCCGGGAGCCGGGCAGCCAAACACAAAACCGCCGGCCCTGACAGGTTCTTCAGGCCGGCGGTTCTAAATCTTCAACTGCGCTGCTGTATCGGACTCGTTATGTCTGAATGATTCGCGGCGTGATGAAGAAGATCAGCTCCTGGTTGGAGGTGGAAACCTGCACGTGCTTGAACAGGTTGCCCAGGATCGGGATGCTGCCCAGCACGGGCACTTGATCGATGTTGATCGAGTTCTGGGTCTGAATGACGCCGCCGATCACCACCGTGCCGCCGTCGGTGACCAGCACCTGCGTGGTCGCCTGCTGCGTGATCAGTTCCGGGTTGCCCTGCACTTCCTGAGCGAAGTTCGGGGTGGTGTTTTCCACGTCCACGTTGAGGAAGATGGTGTTCTCGGAAGTGATCTGCGGAACCACGGTCAACCGCAGGAAAGCGTCGACGTAGGTCACGGTTGGCGGACCGCCCAACTGCGCCAGGGTGACGATGGGCACGCGCACGCCCTGCTTCACGATGGCTTGAATATTGTTCTGGGTGACTACTCGCGGCCGCGACAGAACTTTCAACAAACCGCGCGACTCGGCCATCGAAAGCACGGCGTCGATGCGCACCGTATTGCTGGCATTGATGAAGGTCAAGCCGCTGGTGGGTGCGGTCGAGCCTAAGTTGGAGAACAGAGGAATCGTGTTTCCCGTGGTCGAGCCAGTACCGGGCATGGTGATGTAGCCCGGAGTCAGACCGCCGACCGTGGTTGGCGAAGTGCCGGCACCGGCGTTTCCACCGATCGCGCTGTGGCCATTGCCCCAGCCGAAGCCGAGCTGCGTGCCAATGTCGCGGGCAAACTGCCGGGTCGCCGCGACCACGCGAGCTTCAATTTCGACTTCCTGCGTCTTGCGGTCAAGCTGCGTCAGCAGGCGGTCAATGGTGGGAATCACTTTCGGAATGTCGTTGACGATCACGGCGTTGGTGCGCTCATCGGCAACTACGTCACCGCGAGCGGAGAGGAACTTCTTCACCGTCAGCATCACGTCTTTGGCGTGGGCATAGCTGAGGAAACGGGTGACGGAAACTTTCTCGACGGCCAGCGCTTCGGCTTCCACCTGGGCGCGGCGTCCATCCGCTTCCTTCTTCAGCGTGTCGACGGTGGCGACGCGCAGAACATTGCCTTCCAGTTCCCGCGCCAGATCGTTGTTCTTGAGTACGATGTCCAGAGCCTGGTCCCACGGCACATCGTCGAGGACGATTGTCAGAGTGCCGTGCACTTCGGGATCAAGTACCACGTTCAAGCCGCTGATCTCATGGATCAGGCGGAAAAAGTCTTTCAGATCGACATCCTTCAGGTTCACGGAAATCGGCTCGCCCGTATACCTGGGGCCAGCCGCGGCGGGTTGCTGTCCAGCCTGCGCTCGTTGCTCGGCGGCAAGATTCACTGCGGCCTGGATGCCGGCGCCGGCGCCTGTGTTGGAGCCCGTGCTCTGCGACGAGGCTTGCGCCGCATTCATGCTTACCGGCAGGAGTTCCGGGGCGGTCTTGTCGGAAAACTTTGCCGCTGCTTCCTGCGCTAGTCCAGCCGGATCTGCCGCCGCTTCCGGTGCAGGCTTTTTGACATCGTAAGCCGGCTCGACGAACACAAAATCTTTCGACGGAGCGGCAGTTGCTTCGGTCTTTGGAGTCGTAGCCGGGGACGAAGTCTCCGTCGCCGGTTTCGTGGCCGGCGTGGCGCTGGCGGCGACTGGCTGCGCCTTCGGCGTCGATTCGGCCTTCACTTCGACAACTCGCGGACCGAACGGAGACATGTTCCTGGCGGCCGGCGCTGCGGTTTTCGGAGCGCTTGCACTCGCCGTGGATTGCTGGGTGTGCAGCGTCAGCACAAACTTGCCATCGGCCTTGGGATTGAATTCATAGCGGCAGGCATGATCGAGATCAACGACCACACGGGTAGTGGGAGGCGTCTGGCCATCCATGCCAATGCGCACGCCTTTCACTCCGGCGCTGCCGACGGTGATGTGGCTCTGACCGGTCGCCATCACGGTTCCGGGCAGGTCCACGACCAGGCGCGCCGGCGAATCCGCCGTGCTCAAGGTGGGCGTGACCGAACCGCGGGCGGTAATCTCGACCCGGATCTCATCCGCGCCACGAACCACATGCACTCGTTGCAGTTCGTTTCGCGGGCTGGCCGGCTGTGATGCCGGCGTCTGGGCGGCTGAAGCTACCAGCCCCAGGAGCAGCCACGCTAGGAACACACTCAGCATTTGCTTTCGCATTTCGCTTCTCCCCAACTCGCGGGTCAGGCCCGCGTGTCCTTCTTAAATTCGATTTTTTCCGGCTCCGGTTTCCCGGCTGCGCCGCCGCCGGACTTGCTAAACCACCGGCGTAGTTATCTTCTTAACCACTTCCCGCGTGAGCGCCTTGCCCAGCTTGTCCTGGAACGACTCCTGAAATACGACCGAGTCTCCCGTGATCTTCATCACGTAACCGTTGAATACCGGATCGTTTTCGTGGAGGAAGTAAGCCTTGTTCAAGACTATTGGTCACTACCGCGATGAAGCCGCTCTCGGACTTCACCACGCCCCGCACATTGATCTGCCCAATCTCCAGGCATTTCTTTCCCGTCGAGCATCCGGACAGTAGTGGTCTGCTGCGTCACCGGACTGAAGAAAGGATCGCGCTTGCCGGTCATCGCCCACTTCTTGTCTTCTGGCTTCGGCGCCTTGTCCGCCTCTTCACTTTTGCCTGGATCGGCCGGTTTTTCATTGGCGGCAACTTTGCTCGTAGCCGCCGACTTCTCTTCCGATTTGGGCGCTGCAACTTTAGCCGACGCTACCGCTTTTGGCTTCTTCGGCGTGAGGCATCGTGCTGCTTTCCGACCCTTTGCCGCCTTTGCCGAGCGCTTTTCGCCGCGGCGAGCGGCCGCTGGCTTTTGTCTTGCCGTCTTCGCTGCTGGCTGACCCGTTGCGGGCTTCGCTGGCGATTTCGCCGCCGGATTCTCCGCCTGCGGAGCCGGCGCGCCTGTTGCCGCGAGGGCTGCGTTGGTTTCGTTGGTCTTGATCTGCTGCAGCGATTTGGCCACGCTGCGCGCGTTGTCGATGGCGTCCGGGTTTTGCCCAAAGGCCGCCCCCGTCATCATTGCGACTGCCACTGCCAGAATGCCTGTTATCAGCTTCATAAGCGATTCCTATTTGCTCACGCCCACGGGCGCTGTTCCCGGCTTTGCTCCCGGAACCGTCGCCGCCGGCGGCTCCAGGTCGTGACTGTAGAACGTCGTCGCCGTGAACGATGCCGCCACGCTCTCGTTCGGCGCGTACTGATACGTGTGCTTCACCTTCGCGTCCGTGGCATTCTTCGTGGTGGCCACCAGCAGACCGCTCACGTTCACGATGCGTTCCAGTTTGCCTACCCGGTCAAAAAAATTCAGCATGGAGTAATACGGACCATCCAGCTCCATTTCGAAGGGAACCTCGGAGTAATACTCCTTCGTCGCCACCGGCTTGGCCGAATAGCGGCGCAGTTCCATGCCCGCCTTCCGGGCTTCGGAGTCCATGGTCTCGATGAAACTGTCCACCTGCTTCTCATCGGGAACGATGCGCCGTTCGATCTCCAGTTGCTGTTTCAAGTTGGCCAGTTGCAGTTCCATGTCCTTCAGCTTGGGACGGTAGGACTTCGAGCTCGTTGTTCTCCCGAACCTTGGTCTCCACCGCTTTCTGGGCCGTCGCATTCTTGTCGTTCTGGGTCTTGAATATCGTGAAGTACAGTGCCGCGGTTATCAGCGCTGCCCCTGCAAGCACCGCTCCCCACTGTTTCAGGCCCGACAGTTCGCTAAAATTCGTCGCCATAGGTTCCGCCTCTTAAAGTCCCGCCTCTTAGGACTTTCCCTTCTCGCAGGTCAGCGTGAACTGGAATGCCTGCATATCCTTGACCGTGTCGTCCTGGAAGGTTTCCTTGATTTCGACGTTCTTGAAGAAGCCCGTCTTCTGCAGATTCGCAATCAGGCTGGCCACCGCATCCGTGCTCAGCGCCGTGCCTTCCAGGCTCACGCTCGCACCCTCGTCATCCATCTTGCTCAGCCAGACGGCCTCGGTTCCGTTCACCGTCTGGCCCAGCATGGCCAGCAGATTGACCGGCCCGGCCTGACCCGCGCGCAGCGAATCGATTACATCGACCCTCCGCTTGTAGTTGTTGGCTTGCTTCTGCCGTTCCAGGAAGCGCGCCTTCACGTCGCTGAGTTCGCGATTTTTCTGCTCGGCGGCCTGCATCTGCTTGGCAATCGTCTTCGCCTGCCGGTCCAGCCGGTACCAGTAGCCGAAATTCAACAGACCGGCGACGAGCAGCACCACCAGCACTTTCAGCTTGGGTGAACCCAGATCGCCCATCTCCATCTTGGGCATCGAGGGTCCGCCGCCGCCGCCGCGCTTGCTTTTCCCTTTCGAATTTTCCAGCAGATTGATTTTGATCATAAGGATTCAAAGCTCCTCAAAGCCAGGCCCACCGCAACCGCCAGCTGTCCCGGATTCTGCTCCACCAGTTCCGCCCCGGGGCCGTCTGCCGGCGGCACCACGCGCTGAAATGGATTCAACAATTCGACCGGCATCGAGAACTCCTGGCGCAACGCTTCCATCAAGCCCGGCACTTTTGCCGAACCGCCAGCCAGATAAATCTTCTCGATGTGCTCGCCGGCGGCGCTGGCGCGGAAGAAGTCGAATGTCTTCTGGATTTCCAGCACGATGATCTCGGTCACCTGCTGCAGGATCGGCGCCTTTGCGTCCTCGCTGACTGTCCCGACTTTCTCTCCCAGCTTCAATTTCTCTGCGTCGTCAAAGTTCAGGTCGAGTTCCTTCTGCAGGGAATCGGTATACTGATGCCCGCCCACGCTGACGTCGCGCGGAAATAGCGGGGTCGTTCCCTTCACGATGTTGATGTTCATGACGCTGGCGCCCAGGTTCAAAAGCGCCACCACCTGGCCGGGCGCCGGCTGGTAGTTGTACTCGTAGCAGTTCTGCAGCGCCAGGGCATCTATGTCCACGATAGACGGCGTGCGTCCCGCCATCGAGAGTACGTTGGTGTAGTTCAGAATCTTGTCCTTCTTGACAGCCACCAGCAAAACATCCATCTGCGGGCTGCCCGCTTCTTCCGACAGAATCTGATAGTCGAGACTCACGTCGGCCAGATCGAAGGGAATGTGCTGCGCGGCTTCCTTCTCGATGGTCTCAGCCAGTTCCTGATCGCTCATGGAGGGCAGCGAGATCTTCTTGACGATGACCGAGTGCCCGCTCACCGCCGTGGCCACCGCCTTGGTTTTGATCAGGCAGTCGGCGAACAATTTCGAAATCGCGCTCGATACGGTTCCCGAGTCCACGATCATCGAGTCGACCACAATGTCGGAGGACAGCGGTTCCAGTCCCAGGTGCGCTACTTCAATCTGCCCACCCTTCTTCTTCAACTCCACTGCCTTAATGCTGGAAGAGCCCACATCCAGACCAACTATCGTCTTCGATCCCATTCCAAACATGTGTGCCCGCCTTTTCTAGTAGCGCCAGCGTCCCGCTGGCTTTCTTACAGCTACTGCGACCCCGCAGCCTTCGTCGCCGCCTTCGGTTTATGCTTTGCTCCCAGGTCCAACTGGCTCGACTTCTGTTCCATCCACTCATCCAGCTTCGATTTTTTGAAGCGCCAGCGGTTGCCCAACTTGAAAGCAGGAATCTTTTCTTCCCCCACGTACTTGTAGAGCGTGTCCGGACTCACTCCGAGATAGTCCGAAGCCTGACGAATGTTCATCACTTCTCGCGAGTCGGCCATCTTTCCTGACCCTGTTCCTTGCCTCGCCACCAGAACCTTCTCCCGCGCCAGCATCTCCGGCCCGCAGGCTACCCTGGGAAACTGCCTTCGCCCTCCCTCTACGTCTGGAAGGCTCCCGGTGTCCCGAGCATATATCAGCCTTGAAAGACCTCGGCTGGAAGCGAATCACCGTGTTTTATGCCCATTTTCTGGAGTGCGCGGGAGGGAGGAGAGGGTGGAATATCTATATGTTGTGCTATCTATGGAACTATGTACAACTAGGAAGTAGTGTCCTGAAAGGGGCATCCTGGGTCACCGGAGAACTGGTAACTGAAGTACTAGAGACGGTACGGAAGTACTACGTCGCGCGCTCAAGTTGTTGCGCTAGATGAGTTTAGCTTTCCCGCAAAATCGTCTCTCGGCTTTCCGCTTCACCTCGGACCGTCCCGTTCGCGCTCAGCCTTCCGGGCGAATGCTTTGCCGACTCGGCGTCACTGCGACTCAAAGAAACAGTTGTGAACGACCAGCCATCTCACTGCACATCGGAAACCTTGCCGTTGAGGAAAATCACCTTCATGTCTTTGTAGTAATAGATCTGCTTGGCGCCGAGCGTCACTTTCTTCTCCGGAAAACCCATGGCGTCTGCACTTGCTGCGGCGTCATTCCCTTCTCGATGCTCACCGGGTCGGCCTGCTGCTGTTGGTCGCCTCCCTGCTGACCTTGATCCTGCGCTGCTTGACCCTGGGCTCCCTGTTGACCCTGATCTTGCGCTCCCTGGTCCTGCGCTCCCTGGTTCTGTCCCCTGCTGCTGGCCGCCCTTATCGGCGCCCTTGTCGTCCTTCGAATCATCCTTGCTGGGAGTGAACACCTGCGCGATAACCTTATCGATTGAATCCTTGTTCGCATTCACTAACGATCCCTTGGGAAACTGAAATACCACTTCCGCTTTGTTGTACGTGGGCGGATCGGTTTTGTTGCACGTGTCGCAGGCGACAATGCCCATGGTCACGCTGTCTTTGGCGAGGTTCACGTCGATCTTGGTGGGATAGACCTTGTCACCCTTGGCAAACAAATGTGTCGTCTGTTCCTTGCCAAAATGTCCCAGAACGGATTTCCGTCCCATCACCGACAATCCGCCCGGAGCGTGAATTTGTCCATCCTGATACTTCGTCTTGAAATCGGTGGAGTCGGAATAGGGCACGGCCAGGATTCCGCCCTTCTGGATCGCCAGCACCGTACCTTCCTCGACCACGGAATAACCGCCGGTGTCCGATCCCATCTTCACGAGTTTGTATTCCTTCGCGAGTTGATCCTGCAGCGTGGCCGACTGTGCGCTGGCCAGCGACATCGAAAAGATTGTGGCTGCCGCCAGAACGATTCCTGGAACTGCAAAGTAAGTTTTTTGCGACATGGTAAGACCCCCGATTCAGCCTTTTTCCAAAGCGATTTCCTGTAGTGGTGCAGTTTGATATGGAAGCGAGCCAAACGCGCGATTATTGCGTCGCAGAAAACGCGACGCGTCGCGCGGCTCGCCCGGATCCTTCACTGCGCAAAAAGCGCTTGTTCAGGATGACAACTAAACTGCACCACTACCTGATTTCCTGAAGCCTAATCTGCCTGAGCGCTCTAACTCTTAGCAGTCTTCTTGCGAACGCTGATCGCGAACACCTGCGCGATAACCTTTTGCACCGACGGCGCGGTCGCATTCACTAACGATCCCTTGGGGAACACAAACACCACTTCCGCTTTGTTGTACGTGGGTGGATCAGTTTTGTTGCACTTATCGCACGCGACGATGCCCATGGTCACGCTGTCTTTTTTCATGTTCACATCGATCTTCGTGGGATAAACTTTGTCGCCTTTGGCGAACAAGTGGGTAGTTTGCTCTTTCCCAAAATGTCCCATCATCGCTTTCCGTCCGACCAACGCCAGTCCGCTGGGAGCCTTAATCGTGCCATTCTGGTATTTGGTCTTGAAGTCGCTTGAGTCCGAATAGGGCACGGCCAGGATTCCGCCTTTTTGGATCGCCAGCACTGTACCTTCCTCCACGACGGAATAACCGTCCGTGTCCGATCCTATCTGTACCAGCTTGTATGCCTTCAGCAGTTGATCCTGTAGCGTGGCCGCTTGTCCGCTGGCCAGCGCCATCGGAAAAATCATGGCCGCCACCAGGACCATCCCCGTGATCAGACGATGAGATTTCTGTGACATTCTTGGGCCTTCCCTTCAGCCTTTTCTTACAGCGATTTGTTGCAGCCAACTCCTGGCCGTGCTCTAAACCACGAACACCGAGTCGGCAAGTGCTACTTAATAATTGGAGAAAGGGAGCGTCGTTGTCCGACGCTCCCCGGGTTGATGATCGGTCAAAAACGATCGGTTAAATCGCTGTGATGCACAACCAGTTCTTACAACCCTCCGCCGGCCGCGGCCTCAGCCTTGACGTCCGCTTCGGTCTTGTCGGCCTCGGAGTTCTCGTCCTTGATGGCCTTGGCCGCATCGGGATCCGGCTTGGGTTCGGGCACATCCGAAGCCGTAGTTCCGGTGTCCGGAGCCTTCGGCATCCCGTTCGTGCCTTGCTTCTTCGCCATTTCCTTCATGCCGTTGCTCAGGCTATCCGCGAAGTGGTTGTACATTTCCTGCAAGTCGTCCACTTTGACGGCCACCGTCGATCCAGACGCGCAATCGCCCTTCTTGGTCGCCGAAACACTGGCACTCACGGTGTTGTCCGTCGCATCGGGAGTATCGGTAAGCCGCGTGACCACGTCACCCGAGGTCAAGCCACACTCCGTTCCATCCGATGCTACCGCGGTAACACCCGTGTCCACCACAAACGTGCGGTTTGCAGGATCGAGTGCTGCCGGTGGAGTTGTAGAGGCGGTTGCTGTTGCCGTTGAAGCCGGAGCCGCCGCCGCCGTGTTGGCACCTGCAGCCGCCTGTGCCTGCTGCGCAGCCAACTGTGCCTTCACTTCTTCCGCGATCGCCTGCTTGACCTCAGGAGACAGCGTTACCGGAGCTGATGCCGCCGGCGCTGCGGAAGCCGAAGAGTCAGCGCTAGCTCCTGAGTCGTCCGTGTCCGCGGGCTCACCTGCCGCCGGTGGCTCGTGTGCCGCCGCATACGCCGCCTGCAGATTCGCCGCGATCAGGTAGTCCGTGAGCCAGAAGTACGGCGCGGCGTAGACGGGATAAGGTGTCCACCACCCGCTATAGAAGCCCCACCACGGCCCGCCCCAACCCCAAGCTCCGACGCCCCATACCACCGGAGCTCCCCAGGGTTGGTAGCCCCATCCATAAAACGCCGGGTGGAACCAGAATCCAGGGTACCAGCCGTAGTATGCCCGCCCACCCCAGAAATATCCGCGGTAGAGGCCAACGTGTGCTACTCCGCCATACATATACGTGCGCGAGTAAAAGGATCGGCCGCCACGCACCATGTAGGCGTGCTGCACATAACCGCCATGCCTGCCGGCGAATACGACGTGTCCATGGCCGAAATCATGCGAAGCCATGCGTCCGCCGTGAATCCCACGGTCGATATGCTGGCCACCGCGATTGATTGAACGAACATGTCCATTGGCACGGAAGCTGGCGTGTCCTCCACCCTTAAGACCGACGTTCCTGACTCCCCTCGGCGAATGAGCGTTACCGTGAGCCGCCGCTTGATGGCCACCGCCTGGCCTGTTCCCTGGCCTGTTCCCCGCGTTCCGGTTCGCGCCATTCCGGTTTGCGCCCGCATTTCGGTTCGCACCCGCGTTCCGGTTCGCACCTGCGTTCCGGTTCGCACCCGCGTTCCGGTTCGCACCCGCGTTCCGGTTCGCACCTGCATTCCTGTTTGCACCTGCGTTCCTATTCGCGCCCGCGTTCCTATTCGCGCCCGCGTTCCGGTTTCCCCCTGCCGCCGGGTGGCCTGTCTGCGCATGGGATGGTTGGCTGGGACGCGACTGCGTGTGCGACCCCTGGCTCGGCCGTGACGTTTGCGCATGCGACGGTGCTGAATGTGACGGTGCTGAGTGTGTCTGCGCATGTGACGGTGCTGCATGTGACGGTGCTGCATGCGATGGCGCGGAATGCCCACCACCGCCGCCACCACCTTTCTTCTGACCCCACGCCATCCCCGGAATTACCAGGCACAGCAAAACCACCACGGACATCCGCAGCATCTTTTCATTCTTCAAACTCTGACTCATAACGCCTCCTGGACCATCGCCTCTTGACCGGCACGCAATTCCCGAAAACCCCGCCCTCCATCAGAAGTTGCGGGCTCTGGACTTTATCTCGCCACGAATTTCGCCCCGGCATCTCCCATCAACGGACAAAAACCGCGATTCCACACCGTGGTTGCAATCAATTCCAACCAAAGTAAGGAGCCTGCATTCATCAGTCCAGTTGCGATTAGACGACGCCGACATTCAACAACCCTGGGGCGCAAAAACGTTAACAGAAGTTTGCTCCACAAGCAATGATTCTTCTATATAACGGGAAGCGAGAGGTTCATGCGAGGTCATTGTCGGCTGAGGTTCATTAAGGGGACAGTCGCCTCGGCTTCCCGCCGAAGCCTCCCTGAGCTTGCCGAAGGGCGAAGCGAGGCGGGCTTTTCGTCAGAGGCCGGCAAACTAAAATCCACTGCCCGCTTTCCATCCGCCGCCCCGCTCCTGTAATCTATCTTTCTTTCTCGCGTTCTCGCTTTCTCGGAGGAACTCGGTGCGCTACCTTGATCGACTGCAACCCCTCGCGCTTCTGGTCATGCGCCTCACTCTCGGCGCAATCATGCTCGGCCACGGATACCACAAAGTTTTCGGCGGACTGCAGCACCACGCTCAGTTCGTCCACAGCCTTGGACTCCCGGCCTGGACCGGCTATCTCTCTTCTTTCACCGAATTCATTGGCGCCATCCTCATCCTGCTGGGCTTGTTCACGCGCTGCGCTGCCTTTGCCATTTGCATCGATCTCGTCGTCGCCATCGCCACGGTGCACATCCACCACGGACTGATGGGCAACGGCGGATACGAATTCCCCCTGTCCGTGGCCACCCTCGCCTTCGCCCTCATCTTTTTCGGCGCCGGCCCCATCGCCTTCGACCACATCCGCGCCCCCGGAAGCGGCGGCAAGGCCAAGTGAGTACGCTGGACGGTCGTTCAAGGTTTGTTAATGACGAGTGCGAAAAGGGACGGGGAATATAGACGGCACAGGCAGGTACTTCAATAGTAAACAAATCCTGCGTCTAGTAAATAGGAAGTTCCGTCCGGGTTCTTGGTGGAGACCCGGACGCCACCCCCCGCCGCACCTGGAGGCGTTACGACATTCAGCGTACTTGCGTCGACAAAGGTCGTGGTCCCTGTGGTACTACCGAAACTGACGGTCGTGCCCGACTCGAACCCGCTGCCGCGAATCGTTACCGATGTACCTCCAGAGGTCGATCCGCTGGGAGGATTCAAATAGCCGATAGAAAGCGGCGGAGCGGGCAAACCGATCACGGTTAGCCCTTTGTTTGTGATGAGAAACAAGCGATTGCCGGTCTCGTCGTAATCCATCGTGCTCTGCGCAGGTTGATTAGGATTGATTTGCTCAACGAGCAGGATTTCCCCGAGCCAATCGCCGCTATTGGTGTCGGTGATATCG
The DNA here is from genome assembly GCA_963702775.1 of uncultured Acidobacteriaceae bacterium. GTDB lineage: Bacteria > Acidobacteriota > Terriglobia > Terriglobales > Acidobacteriaceae > Sulfotelmatobacter. The sequence continues at coordinate 1,194,692 of CAVPDX010000002.1, read as the reverse complement.
ATGCCGTTCGATTCCGCGCTGCCCGCTCCGGTCGGAACTGGCGTGTACAGAAGGCTCCCCGAGGCGTTCATTTTCTCGCCAGCCCAGTCTGTGAATTCGCGATTAATAGAAAAAAACTCGGGTGACTGCGCCTGTATGTGCAGGATCATTTCGGCATCGAAGCGATGGTAATCGCTGGCGAACCAGTAGCCGTCCCCCGAAGCGGCGCTACTATCGGCTGGCCCAGGATTGGCAGCAGGCGTCCACTGGTTCGTAGCGGCGCTCCACAGGTCGGCGTCCTCAAGCACATAATCCCCAGAGGTGGTTGACCACAGAGAGCGGCCACTGCACGGAGGCCACGGCGTCGTCACCTGTAGAGTGGAGAGATCTACCACGTAGACTCCTCCGCCGTCACAGCCGTTGGTCGTAACGAATGCCTTCCCAGTACTGGTGGAAGCCACGGCGTAGGGTCCCAGGCCAGTAGGGATGCCGACTTTGACAGCCGCTGCCGACGACGGATTATCGGGGTCAATGATCGCCAGCGAAAAATCCGATGAGTTAGCTATGAGCAACTTGGAGTGGTCGGGCGTTAAAGCCAACCCTTGCAATTGCTTCTTGCCGGAGATAGTCGGTGGAACTATCGGCGTCAGAAATTGTGCGGTGTCGGCTGAGAAAACATCGATGTGGTCGGCAGCGGTGAGATAGACCCAATGTCGTTGAGCGTCGTAGAGGACGTAGGTAAATGTGTCCGAAGAAGAATAATCATTCACCGCGGGTAGGTAGGTAAACGCATTGGGGAGGGTGGCCGTTCCGGCGCTACTCGTCACCGTCACATCTACTCTTCCAGGTGATCCCGGAGGCACGCCCACGATTACTAGGTCGATATCCGCAAACGGGTATGCGGGGTTGACACCTCCCTCGGCGAACACCACCCACTTGGCGGCGCGGGTCACGCCGGCGGCGTGCCCGCCAATGTTAACTAAGGGGTTCGTCCCGTTGTTGCCAATCAGACCGTAGCCGATCAGAGCAAGAGATGCGCCGCCCTGTGGCGACCCTGCATTTCCGCCAAGAAAAAGAATCTGCGAGCCGTACGAGAATGACTGCGGCGCGAGGGAAAACCAGCCATCCGGCAAAACGGCTTTCACGTTTACTAAACCCGCTGTGGGTGAAGGCGGAGCCGTCACGGAAACCGTCGAGCCAGAGAGTTCTATATTCATCCCCCTGAGGCCTCCGAACCAGACATCGGGGGGCACATCAAAAATAGCCATTCCCCCGAATGCTGTCGGCAGCCCGCTGTTTAACGCTGCTTCGTCCAAGGGGCCAAGTTGGGGAAGTGGTGGGCCGACAGGCAAGTTGAGGAAAGTTTGATAGTTGGTCGGATCATCGAGAACCAGCCCCTGACCAAATGCAGAGTAAACGAGGCTGGTATTGTCGGCCGCTAAGGGGACTGCCTGGGCGTAGGGCGAACCGCCGACAGAGTATGAAAAGGTCTGGAATGCGGGTGCGACTCCAAGGAGTGAAAACGCGCTGGTCTCGTAGGTAAGGATAACGGGGTAAAGTGCCCCGCTCACGGAGGACACCAAGGTCTCGGTTACATAGAGTTTCGTTCCATCCGGGCTGTACGCCATCCCCCAGAAAATACCTCCGAGCGGAGGCGTGGCAAGGACGTTGAGATTGGCATCTACAAAGGCAAAGCCACTAGTACCAAGAACGGCAAACTGATGCGCCGTAGGGCTGGAGGCAACACCGAGCACCTGACCCACTGGGGACTGGCCGCTTGCCGTGAATGTGTTGCTAGCGGCATCGTAGACTGCCATGTTTACGTCAGTGCCGTAGTCGACGACGAGGACTTGGGCGCCGTCGCCTGTCCTCACCAACTGATTGATGGATGAACCAAAGCCTGGTGCTCTGAGCTGCGAAAAGGTATTCGCAGTTGGATTCCACTGCTCAAGCGTGTACGAGGGCGGAGAAGAATGGTAGGTCATTCCAACCAAAGTCGTTCCGTTCGACAGGTTGGCGACTAAGTCAGGAATCGACGATAAATTTCCAACCTGGGCTGGAACATTAGTCCGTTGCACGACTTGCAGGGTCGTGGTGTCGATCGAAACAATCTGCTGCACGTCACTGGTGACGATGAGATGTTTGCCATCCAGACTAATGTCCATGCCTGTTGGACTGGGTGCTGGCACGCTTTTCACGATCTGATGATTCGTTGGCGAAATGACGTCCACTCGGTTCCACTGCGTATTGCTCGCGTAAACCACGTTGTGTACGGAGTCGTAAACAGCAGCAGGCGGAGTACCATCCATGCGCACAAAGTCCGTGCGGACCGCGGGAAGTGTTCCAACGGGAGGCGTTAGGTTCAGTACAAACGTCGCACTCTGCTGATTACCATCTTCCGTGCGAGTCCCGATGACGGTTATCGTGGCATAGTTTGTCAGACCCGCACTCGGACTTGCCGTGAACGTCAACGTGACGCCGGGCTGCCCCAAGACGAGAGGATTGGTACCGAATGTCGCCTGCACCCCGCTCGGTAGACCACTGACAGAGAACTGAACTTCGTAGTTCGAGTTCCCGCTAGAAGTCTGGCTGAGTCCCACATTTGTGGTGGCGTTGCCCCCTTGCGCAAAGGACAGCTCGTGGTCGTCCAAGACAACTGAGAAGGTTGCCAGCGCCTGCTGCTGTATTTGGAGCGCCACTTTGGAAGCGTGTTGCAGGCTGCCCGATGAAGCCTGCATGATTACGGTGAAACTCCCCTGAGCTGCGTTGGCCGGAATGTTTAGGGTCACGTTCTCTGATCCAGAAGTCATCGTAAACGGCGTGGACGGCGAAACTGTGGCACCTGCAGGGAGGCCGTTCACGCTGATCGCCACCGAAGCTGCGAATCCGTTCACCGCTGTTACCATGACGCGAGTGAATAACGCGCCACCCGGCGTTACCGTTGCAGAGCTGGGAAACACTGAAATAGCAAAATCAGGCTGCGGCCCCGATCCTCCGCCACCGGTCGAACCTGTGCTTCCACAGCTGGAAACGACGACGGCAAGAGCGCCGAGCACAAACATCTGGGTAAAACGTTTCAAACGGGCGCTTCCTTCTCGTACTAAAAGGGCGGAGGTAGTTTACACCCGTTCTTATGCTGGCCGGCGGGGCATCGTACAGTCGTCGCTAGACGAAGATCCACCATTCGCAACAGTCCGTCCAGAAATGTCTGAAGTGACTTATCCTAACCTCGCGCTATTTCCTCGCATCCGCCGTAGCCCCAGCACTTTTCTTACCACCCCCTCTTGCGGTACCTTTGGTGGGTGACCACCGGGGGCCTGGCCACTCGCGCTCTCGCGCCTTCTTACTCTCCTTGGAGAAAATATGAGCCGTATCGTTGCCGTACGTTTATTTCTCGTCGGGTTCCTTATCCCTGCGCTCTTGATTAGCTGTTCTCGCGACCCCAATGTGCGCAAGCGGAAATTTCTGGAGAGCGGCAACCGCTACCGCGACCAGGGCAAGCTCCGCGAAGCCGCCATTCAGTATGCCAACGCGGTGCAGCTCGATTCCCGCTTCGCCGAAGCCCACTACCAGCTGGGTGAAACTTATATCAAGCTCAAGGACTACAACCGCGGCTTCACCGAACTCTCTCGAACCGTCGAACTGGCCCCCGACAACTATCCCGCGCAGGCCGAGCTGGCGAACCTGCTGATCGCTGCCCACCAACCAGAGATGGCCAAGACTCACCTTGACATCCTGAAGGAGAAGCAGCCCGACAACCCCGACACTCTGCTCGCTTGGGCCAGCTTCTACGCCTCTCAGGACAACATGACGTCGGCCCTGCAGGAAATGCAGAAAGCCATTGCCGCCGACCCCAACCGCCCGGAATCCTACCTGAGCCTGGCTATGCTCGAACTGCGCTCCAAGCAGGACGATCAGGCCGAGATCAATTTGAGGAAAGCGGCTCAGCTTGGCCCCAAGAATATGAGCGTGCAACTTGCGCTGGGAGGTTTCTACCAGTCGCGCAACCGCTTGCCCGAAGCCGAGCAGCAATTCAAACACGCCATCGACGTCGATCGCAAAGATCCCTCTCCGCGCGCTGCCTACGCGCGCCTGCTGATGAGCGAAAACAAGAAATCAGAAGCTGAAGCTTTTCTCAAGCAAACCAAGATCGACCTGTCAGACGACCCCGAAGGCTACTGCATCCTGGGCGATTTCTATTTTGCCAACGGCGAAATAGACCAGGCAACCGCGGAATATTCCTCGCTACATCGCCAGCATCCCAAAAATATCAAGGTCAAGAAAAATTACATACAGCTCTTGATCCTGAAGAACCGCCTGGATGAAGCCACCAAACTGAATAACGAAGTCCTGAAAAACAATCCCAAGGACTCCGATGCACTGGTTTATCGCGGCCAGATACTGATCCGGCAAAACAACGCCTCCGGAGCGGTTGACGCTTTGCAACTGGCCCTTAAGAACGATCCCAACAACGGCGTGGCTCACTATCACCTCGGTCTCGCCTACGACATGCAGCACAATGAAGCCCAGGCAGAATCAGAATTACGCGCGGCGGTCAGCGCTCGTCCCGATCTCATCGAGGCGCAACGCGCGCTGTCTACGCTCGAACTGCGGAGCGGTGACTTCGACGACCTCGCCGCGACCGCTGAACAAATCATCAACGGCGCGCCCACTGCCCCCGATGGCTACCTGCTGCGCGCTCTGGTCGCGATGAACCGCAAGAAATTTTCCGACGCCGAGCAGGACATGCGCAAAGCCGCCGAGGTCGCTCCGGCAAGCCCCGCGCCCTACGTGCAGTTGGGCAACCTGCGCCAGGTGCAAAAGCAATACCCGGAGGCGATCAAGCTTTACCAGCAGGCGCTCGATAAAGATCCCGCGTCCAACGAGGGGCTGCAGGGAATGATGAATACTTATCTCCTCCAGAAGCAGCTTGATCAGGCCATCGCCGCGGCCAAGACGCAGATCGCGAAGTCGCCCAACAGCGGCGGGTTTTATGACCTGCTGGGCACAGCGCTCTCCGAGAAAAAAGATTTCAGCGGGGCCGAGGCCGCGCTGCGCAAGGCGGTTGAACTTGACAAGAACAATTCTGACGCTCTGTTCAAGCTGGCCCAGGTGGAGGTGGCGGAAGGATCGCCCAGTCGGGCGCTGGCCACCGATCTGCAGTCGATCAAGGACCACCCGCGCGAGATCCAGTTCTACCTTCTTGCCGGCATGATGTACGAAACGCAGAGCAATTTCAACGAGGCCAAGGCGATGTACCAGCAGGCGCTCAACCTTCAGCCGGATAATCCCCTGGCATCAAACAATCTGGCCTACGTGATGCTGCGGCAGGGCGGCAACGTGGATGTGGCTCTGGCCATGGCGCAAACCGCGAGGCGCGGCATGCCCGATTCGGCGGCGGCGGCGGACACCCTGGGCTACGCTTTTTTTCAGAAGGGCGTGTACCAGTCTGCGATCGACATGTTCCGGGAGTCGCTGCGGCTCAACGAAAAGACGGGCGCGGCGGAGGACCCGACCGTGCATTACCATCTGGGTCTCGCTTACGAGAAGGCGAACCAACCCGCGCAGGCCCGCCAGCAATTGGAACGGGCGTTGAAGATCAGTCCAAATTTCAGCGATGCGGGCGAGGCGCGCAAGCAGTTGTCAGCGCTGCGCGGGTAGCAAATCGGCGCAATGTTCCGACTGGAACACTGTGGAAAAACACGAAATCGAGTTTTGCAAGTCGCTGATTTCTTGACTGCGGCTTAAGGCGCACCCATGGAAACAAGAGGTTAGGCTGTGGAAGAAGTGTCTACTTTCGAGGACATTCGATACCTACGTAAGTAGGCTTGACAGGCGTCTGAACGTAGCTTCGATGGTGGGCTGTTGAAGAGGCTACGCATCGCAGAGATCGCCAAAAAGCGGGGTACGGCCTTGAAGATCGCTCGCTGGTTGTGTTTTCATAAGATTATGCCGGTACCGCCTCGCCGGTTTGCATGCGCGCCGTAAACCTCCACCTTTAGCCTGAATTCTGAGGAGAAAAATCATGAGCAAAGTTTCGTACATTCCAAAAGACTACAACACCGTCACACCCTACCTGATCATCCGGGGCGCGGCCCAAGCGATTGAGTATTACAAGAAAGTTTTCGGGGCGACTGAAACCGTTCGCATGAATGGCCCGGACGGCAAGGTCGGCCACGCCGAGGTGAAGATCGGCAACTCGCACATCATGCTGGCCGACGAGAATCCTGCTATGGGCCAGGGACACACCAGCGCTGCCACGATCGGCGCGAGCCCGGTGAGCCTGTATGTCTACCTTCCCGACGTCGATAGCGTGGTCGAGAAAGCGGCGGCTGAGGGCGGGAAGATCCTGAAGCCGGTGCAGGACCAGTTCTACGGAGACCGCACTGGCTTTATTCAAGATCCGTTCGGGCATCTGTGGGGCGTTGCCACGCACGTGGAAGATGTGTCGCCCCAGGAGATGAAAGAACGGATGAAGAAGGTGATGGCGGCCGCGTAGTTTGATCCGGAGTAAGGAGGCGGGGCATAGATGCCCCGCCTTATTTCGCATTTTCAACTTCCCTTCACCAAACTTTCCGTTTCGATCTATGCTGGGGAACGTACTTTATATGGTACACTGCATGGGAGGCGCAATCGATGGCTTCCGAGAAAACGCCCCGGAAGATTGAACTCGTATTCTTCCGCAGTGCAGGAGGCGACGAGCCGGTTCGCGACTGGTTGAGGGGACTGGATGAGGCAGAGCGCCACGCCATCGGAACCGACTTGCTGCGGGCACAGTGGCGCTGGCCCGTGGGTATGCCCTTATGCCGCCCGATGGGAAAAGGATTGTGGGAAGTGCGAACCGATTTGCCAAGCAACCGAACGGCACGCGTGTTGATTTGCTTTTATCGGTACCACTTGGTGGCTCTGCATGGCTTCATCAAGAAAACGCGATCTACTTCTAAAGATGACCTGGCGCTGGCGCGCCGGCGTAAAAAGGACTTGGAACAATGAGCAAGAAGAATCTGGGATCGAGCATCGACGACTTCCTCAAGAAGGAAAACATATTCGAAGAGGCGCAGGCGCAGGCCATTAAGGAGGTCGTCGCCTGGCAACTGGCCAAGGCTATGAGGAAGAAAAAGATTTCCAAGGCGCGCATGGCGTTGTTGCTGAAAACAAGCCGGTCGCAGGTGGATCGCATTCTCGATCCGAAACGCGATATCACGCTTTCGAGTTTGCAGCGGGCGGCGGCTTTGGTGGGACGGCGGGTGGCGATTGACTTGGTATAGGAGTTAGAGTTCCTCGCCTGCCGCGGATTGGCCGGCGAAAAGAAATGTCTTGGGATACTTGCCCTCGCCGCAAAGTTTGAATGAGCCGAAATCTTTGAACCAGCGACCTTCGGGGAGATGCGGCCTTGTCTCCAGCCAGACGCGGAGACGGTTGAGATCATCGAGACTGATATTGCGGTCGTGCATGCGCTCGACCAAATGGGCGCGGATGGCGGCGGGGATGCGCGGCCAAGTTTCAATCTGGGGCATTATTCACCGAAAACCATGCGGCCTAGTTCGTCGCCCAGGCGCTTGGCCTGTTGGGGATCGCTGGCGGCGCGGAAGCGTTCGGCAAGCTCGAAGAAGGCTTTCTCTTTCTGTTTTCGAGCTTCGATGCCGAGTTCGATGAGCTCCACCAGAACACGGTTATCGCTCAGGCGCTGGCTCTTGGCCATGCGCTCCACTTGTTTGGCGATGGGAGTGGGGAGGGATACGCTGCGGCGGACGTGTTTTGTGGTGGGCATGGCATCATTATACACCAATTTGGTGCAATTGCAGAAAAGAGCAAGGAGATCGAAGTCGTTTACAGAGCTAGGAGCTCTGTGGTTGGTATTGATGCCGCTCGTACCACTCCTCGCTTAGATCTCTCCAGACTGGATTGACTGAAACGATGAGCGCAATCTTCTTGATGCGCAACCAGCCCTTGATGCGCTTCTCCCGTTCGATGGCGTTGTGAACGTCTTCGAAACGCTCGAAGTAAACGAGCCGGTCGAGCTTGTATTTTGTAGTGAACCCCGAGCCGGTTCTCGTCTTGTGTTCTCGCACCCGGCGCGCAAGATTGTTGGTAACGCCGATGTACAAGGTCTTTGAACGGTTCGTCATAATGTAGACAAAATACACAGGTCCTTCGCGTGGTTGTTCCCGGCTGCGCTGGAGCAGCCGGGGCTCAGGATGACAAATCAGAGGTGGGATGTCTGTGACGAATGAACTCTGCGGCGGTGCAAAACTCGGCTTGTCTTATGTTTTGTCATCCTGAGCGCGTTCTTTGCGCGAAGGACCTATGCAGTTGGGCAGTGCCACCGAGGCGGACGGAGGGCATTGCTTGCCCGCGCTATGATTAGGCTGTCGTGCCAGTGTTAGAATGCCGCGCATGGCCGTCGAAGATAACCTGCACATCAACCTAAACCAGAATCTATGGTGCTTGGTTGTTGGCTTTGCGGCGTTGGGTGCAGCGGAGCGTTGGTGTCTCCGCTATCTATTCTGGCCCGCATACATTTTCACGTGGGGCACTGGCGCTTTGGTCTTCATCTCTTGCGTGTTCTATACGTGGCACTACTGTTTGCGGAAGTGCATACAAGCGCGCCGTCTGTGGGTACGGAGGTAGTCATGGCAAATAAGAAAAACTTGAAGAGGGAACCAGCGCCGAATAAGAGCAAGCCGAAGGACCGCAAATTTCCAGCGGCGAAAAAAGGCGATTGGATACGTCCGGATAAGGCATCCATCCATCGGCCATGAAACTGATTGGGGTTCTAATTGTTCTTGCGGTTGCGTATGCTGCCTACCATTGGCTGTGGCATCGGGGCTGGCTAGGCGGCGCGGCTTGCCTTGTGATTTGGTTCATGCTGGCTAGTTTGTACAAACCGCGCCCACGGTAGTGCGCTGCTCAAGCAAAGCAGAAGGCCGCTCGCGAAACTCACTGCCGAATCCTCGGGTTCGCCACGGAATACAGCACGTCCGTCAACAAATTCACTGCTACATACGTCAATCCAATCGCGAGGATGCAGCCTTGCACCAGATAGTAGTCGCGGTTTGAGATGGCTTGGATGGTGAGGCGGCCTATGCCGGGCCAGCTGAAGATCGTCTCCGTCACGATTGCGCCTGCCAGTAACGCTCCGAATTGCAGGCCCAGTACCGTAATGATGGGGATCATGGCGTTGCGCAGGGCGTGGCGGTAGACTACGGTGCGCTCGGGCAGGCCTTTGGCGCGGGCGGTGCGGATGTAGTCCTGGCTGAGCTCTTCTAGCATTGACGTACGGACCATGCGGGTGAGGATAGCGGCTAGGGCTCCGCCCATGGTGATGGCGGGCAGAATTAAGTTGGCAAAGGAGCCGGCGCCGGAGACGGGGAGCCATCCCAGCTTGATGGCGAAGAGAAGAATCAGGATTGGGCCTAGCGCGAAGTTGGGGAACGACAGGCCGAAGAGGCTGACTACGCTGATGAGGCGATCATCCCAGCGGTTGCGGCGCTGGGCGGAGCGCACGCCGGCGGGGATCGAGAGGATGATGGCTACGAGCAGCGACGCCAGCGTGAGTTGCAGCGTGTAGGGATAGCGCTGGGTTAGCAGGTGCGTCACGCTTTGGTTGTAGCGCAGCGAGGGACCGAGATCGCCGTGGAGGACGCCTTTCCAATAATGGATATATTGCTCGCCTAGTGGGGCGTCGAGTCCGTACAGGTGGCGCGTGGCTTGGATATCGGCGGGGGGCGCGCCTTCGCCTAGCATTTGTTGGATGGGGTCTCCGGGGACGAGATGGATCAGCAGGAAGACGAGGCTTACCACCAGCCAGATTACTGGGAGGGTATAGAGGACGCGTTGGAGTAGGAGTTTCAGCATGGAAGTCAGTGGCCGGTGGTGAGTGGCCAGTGGTCAGTCCTGGGGACAGCGGGGCAGTGGTAGAAACTCCTTGCGGAGCTTGCGGTGGCGCAAGCGGGTAAGGGGTCCTTCGCTCCGCTCAGGATGACAGGGGTGTGCAGGATGACAGCGGTGTTCATTGTTAATCTCCCGCGTGCTTTGCTGGTTCTGCTTTGCTCTCTGTGTTTTCTACCTTCTCGATCTTTACTTTGGCGATGCGGTGGCCTTCCATTTCTTCTACTGTGTAGCGATGACCTTCGTATTCGAAGGACTCGCCTAGATACGGGATGCGCTGCAAGCGGGCCAGGACGAATCCGGCGAGGGTTTCGAAGCCGGCATCGCGCGGCAGCAGCAGGCCGTGCTGAGTTTCGAGGTCGCGAATGTTTACCGAGCCTTCGAGCACGAGGATGGACTCGTCTTGCAACTCAGGCTCTGGCGCGGAGACGTCGAATTCGTCTTCGATGTCGCCGACTAACTGCTCGAGAATGTCCTCGACTGTGATTACGCCCGCGGTGGAACCGAACTCGTCGACTACCACCGCGAGGTGACGGCGGCGTTCTTTAAATTCGGCCAGCAGTTCGGCCAGGACTTTGGTTTCCGGGACGACCAGAACATCGTGCATGATCTGGCCGATTTGAGTACGCGCGATGCGCGAAGCCAGGGGTTGTCCGAGATTTGCAATCCGGAGCCGCACCCAGCGGACGAGTTCCTTGTAATACAACACTCCGACGATGTGCTCGGGGCCGCGCTGGGGATCGTAAACCGGGATGCGCGAGTGCTGGCTTTCGACGACGCGGTTCAGAGCGTCGTCGAGGGTTAGATCGGAAGGCAGAGAAAAAATGTCGGGGCGCGCGACCATGACCTCGCGGACGGTGATGCTGTCGAGTTCGATGGCGTTGTGGATCATTTCTTCCTGCGATGCGGGGATCTGGCCGAACTGGCGGCTGGCGGTGACGATGAGCTTGAGTTCGTCGGGAGAGTGGACGGCGCCGCCGGCGCGGCGGACCTCGCGTGCGCCGAAAAGTTTTAGCACCAGGCCACCGGAGCGGCGCATAAAGAAAAGTACGGGCCGAGTCAGGGTAAGGAACGCTTCCATGGGAGCGGCCACGGCGAGGGCGATCTGCTCGGCACGCTGCAGGGCCAGAGTCTTCGGCACGAGTTCGCCGAGCAGCACGTGCAGATAGGTGATCAGGCTGAAAGCGATCGCGATGGCGATGCTGTGGGCGTAAATCGCAGCGTGCGGAACTCGGTGAACATAGGGAAGGGATTCGACAAGGCGGGCGACCATGGGTTCGCCGATCCAGCCCAAGGTTAGGCTGACCATGGTGATGCCGAGCTGAACGCCGTTCACGACTTCGTCCAGACGTTGATGCAGGCGCTGTACGATGCGGGCGCCGGTGCGGCCATCATCGATGAGTTGCTGAATGCGGGTGTCGCGGATGCTGATCAGGGAGAACTCCGCAGCCGCAAAAAACGCATTGGCTGCCACCAGGAGAAGGATCAGAAGCACGCGAAGCAGCACAAAGGCGATCATTTAGGAGTAATTCTGATGGGTAATTCTAGCATTCCAAGGGGGTCAGGGCCGGTTTGAGACCGCGTCTTAAAACTCTTACCACCCTTCGGCTTCCCCCTCGGCTTCGCTCGGGCTTCGGCAAAACAGGGCAGGTTCCGGACACGGGGGAACACGGGGTAGATCTTTAGCCTTGCCAGGCTAACCTTTTTTCTGTTCCGACGGTCTAACTGGCAGGTGGCGAGTAGCTTGGCTGCCGCAATCATTTCTGGCTCGTTTCGAAATCTCTGGAACAAAGGCAACTCAGGCTGCGTATTGTTAAGTGAGAGGGCGGAACGGCTCCGCTTCAGGAAGCTTCGGTAAACCTTTCCATCATCAGGTTAGGAGGCGTTGTGAACGGAAACGGGAATCATAAGAAAAAGCGGCGCGGAGTTTTTGTGTGGGGCGGCATTGGACTGGCGATTGTCCTGGTGATTGCCATCGGTGTGTTCGCGGCCACGCGCGGGGGCACCAAGATCGATCCCTCGAAGCTGGCGAAGGTGGAAAAGGGCGATTTGGCGAAGAGCGTGGTTGCGACCGGCAAGGTGACGCCGATCATCAAGGTCGAAGTTAAGTCCAAAGCCAGCGGCATCGTGAAGAAGCTGTTGGTGGATTATGGCGATCACGTCAAGCAGGGGCAACTGCTGGCGCAACTTGACAAGGTGGAGATTGAGGCACAGGTTGAGCAATCGCGCGCGGCTCTGGAAGCGGCAGAAGCCAACTTGAAGAGTACGCAGGCAGACTTTGAGCGGGCCAAGGTGGATGCAGAGGGTCCGGATGTGCCGCTGTTGAAGCGCGCTTACGACCGCGCCGAGGGCATGGCGAAAGATGGCGTGGTTTCCGCCTCGGCCCTGGACGATGCGGAGAAGAATTACGAAATGGCGCTGAACAAGCAGAACGTGTCGAAGGCGCAGGTTACGGTGTTGAAGGCGAAGATTGCGCAAGCGCAAGCGCAGGTGATGGAAGACGAGGCCAATCTGAAGCAACTTGAGGAACAGTTGAGTTACACCGATATTGTTTCGCCGATCGATGGCATCGTGCTCTCTCGCGACGTGCAGATGGGCGACGCGGTGAGTTCCATTCTCGTTTTGGGTTCTTCGGCCACGCTGGTGATGACGCTGGGCGACACCAGCGAAGTTTATGTGAAGGGCAAAGTCGACGAGAGCGATATTGGCAAGGTTTATCTGGGCCAGCCGGCGCGCATCAAAGTGGAATCGTTCAAGGACAAAACGTTCTATGGCAAGGTCACCAAGATTTCGCCGATGGGGGTGGAGAAAGACAACGTCACCACGTTTGAAGTGCGGGTTTCAATTCAGAATCCGGGCGGTGAATTGAAGGCTGAGATGACCGCCAATGCGGAAATCATCCTCGAAGAACATAAGAACGTGCTGCAGATTCCGGAAGGCGCAATCATCTACGACAAGGACAAAAAAGCCTCGGTGGAGATTCCCAATCCCAAAGCGAAAGATGGCAAAGAGAAGATCGCGGTCAATATCGGAATCTCGAATGGCGCGAAGACGGAACTGCTCAGCGGGCTGAAGGAAGGCGATCAGGTGGTGCTGCAGTAGGGACGCGGCTTCCGGTTTTCGGCTTCCGGCTCTCGGCTCTCGGCTTCCGGTTTGAAGAACAAGTCTCATGACCCGGATTCCGGACGCCGGACGCCGCACTGGGACGCTGACATGACTCTTCTCGAAATCCTGCGCCAAGCCTTGGCCACTTTCCGGGCCCACAAGATGCGGACTTTCCTCACGATGTTTGGGATTGTGTGGGGCATCGCATCGGTGATCCTGCTGGTGGGGCTGGGCCTGGGCTTTAGCGTCGACCAGAAGAAGCACATGGAGACGCTGGGCAAGGACCTGGTCATCGCATGGGGCGGCCGCACCAGTTCACAGGTGGGCGGACTGGCCGCGGGGCGCGAAATCCAACTGAATGTCGATGACGCGCAACTCATTCGCGACGAGTGCTACCTGGTAAAGAACGTAAGCCCGGAACTGCGGCGCAACATTCCCGAGGTAAGCCAATTCAACTCAGCCAGTCGCGGAGTAGTGGGAGTGTGGCCTTCCTATCAGGACTTTCGCTCGTTGATCCTAAGCGAAGGCCGATTGATCACGGACGAGGACGAGAGCGACGCCCGGCGGGTGGTGGTGCTGGGATTCGCGGCCAACCGGCAATTGTTTCCAGGACAGCCTTCCATTGGCGCCGCCCTGCTGATCAAGAGCATGCCTTACACCGTGATCGGCGTGCTGGCGGAAAAGAAGCAGAACTCCAATTACGACGGTCCCGACAACGACTATTTGTTTGCTCCGTATTCGGCGGTGGCGCGGGATTTTCCGCCGCCCGAGAAAAAAGGCGCCGTCATCACTCGCGGCTGGCTCGATGACATCGTTTTCGAAGTGGCCAATCCCGAGGAGCACGAAGAGGCGGTTTTGCAGGTGCGGAACGCACTCGCGCGCGTTCATCATTTCGATCCGCTCGACAAAGATGCGGTGTTCATTTGGGACACGATGGAAGGCGCCAAGCTGCTGGATAAAATCTTCGGCGTGGTGACGATCTTCTTCGGTTGTGTAGCCATCGTGACCCTCTGCCTGGGCGGGATCGGAGTGATGAACATCATGCTGGTTTCGGTGACCGAACGCACACGCGAAATCGGCACCAGGAAAGCGTTGGGCGCAACCAAGCGCGACATCCTGCGGCAGTTTTTTGCCGAGTCGGCCATGCTGACCGTGGCGAGCGGGATCCTCGGACTGAGTTTTGGAGTGGGAACCTGCTGGGCGATGAAATCACTTCCGCTGCCGGATTTCGTGCCTCATCCCATCGTCTCTACGATCTCGATTGTGGCTTCGATTTTGACACTTTCTTTAATCACCGTGACCGCGGGCATGTACCCCGCCCAGCGCGCCGCGGATATGACACCTGTGGAGTCGCTCAGACATGAATAAACAATGCATCTCTTTCTCTCGGTTTTGCATGCCGCTTTCCTTTCCGGCCTGGTCCCCATTTCTGGCGATCGGGCTGGCCGTGCTGCTTGCTTCCACCTTTGCGGCTGCGTCCACGCCGCAAGGACATTTCGAGAAAACCCTTCAGGTCAGCGGTCCTGTGAATCTGGAAGTAGAAACGGGTTCGGGCGACATCGTTGTGCATAGTGGGGCCTCGGGCTCTGTGTCGATTCGCGCCAAGATCTATGTTGGCGACCACTGGCTGTTTGGAAACCGCCAAACAGATGTCTCCGACATTGAACAGCATCCCCCGCTGCGACAGGACGGGAACAGCATCCACATCGATAAGGTGACCACACGTAACATTTCGATTGACTATGAAATCACCGTACCGGTCGACACCACTATCCGCAGCCACAGCGGCTCGGGAAATCAGACGCTTGAAGGCACACGTGGCAACGCCGATGTGGAGACTGGATCGGGAGACGTGAAACTCTCGCAAATTACCGGAGAGATTCATCTGCAAACCGGATCAGGCAACGTGCGGGCACTGGAAGTTGCAGGGCCGGTGCGCGGCGGGGCAGGAAGCGGCGACATTGAGGTGCAGGAAATCGGCTCAGGGGATATCGCTCTGCGTACTGGCTCGGGCAATGTTTCGGTTCGCGGAATTCAAGGCGCATTTCGCGGCGAAGCGGGCAGCGGCGACATTACGGCCGAGGGTAGGCAGGGTGGAGCGTGGGAGATTCGAACCGGGTCGGGGAATGTGCGCGTCCGGCTCGCCGCTAATGCGGCCTTCGATGCAGATATCTCCACCAGTTCGGGCACGCTGGACGTGGGCGCGCCGATCACCATGACCGTGCAGGGGCGAGTACAGGAATCGCGCAAGTCGATCGTCGGCAAAGCCCGTGGCGGCGGGCCGTTGCTCACGGTACGGACAGGATCGGGAGATATTCACATCGAGTAGCAGCGGTCAGTGGCTAGTGGTCAGTGGTCAGTGAGATCTGATCCGTGGCCATCGATTTTACTGGCCACTGGACACTGATCACTGATCACTGGACACGGCACCTCCATGTTTCTTAAGGAACTCATCTCGCAAGGCTGGCAGGCGCTGATGCGCGACCGCATGCGTTCCCTGCTCACCATGCTGGGCATCGTGTGGGGATTGGCTTCGGTGGTGTTGCTGCTGGCCTACGGCCAGGGTCTGGGCGGCAGTGTGCTGCACGCGTTCCTGAACATGGGCAACGACGTCATCGTGCTTTGGCCGGGACAGACGAGTATGCAGGCTGGCGGCCAGCGTGCGGGCAAGAAGATCACCTACGAATATGAGGACGTGGAGGCAATCCGTGACGAGGTGCCGATTGTCCGCGCGGTGAGCGCTGAGATTGACCGCGACTTCGGAGTGAAACTTGGTACGCGAGTTGTGACCATTCCGATGCGCGGCGTGGAAATGCCCTACGGGCAGATGCGCAAGCTGACTCTCGCGGATGGCCGCTACTTTGAAGAAGACGATTTTTCCAATCGCCGCCGGGTATTGATTCTGGGTTATGATGCGGCAAAGAAAATCTTTCAGGGCGCGCCTGGCGTGGGTCAGAACGTGAGCGTTGGAGGACTCGATTTTGAGGTTATCGGGACAATGCGCAACAAAATTCAGGACTCGATGTATAACGGCCCGGATAATAACGATGGCTTCATTCCGTTCGGGATGATGCGGGATCTGAAGAACTTGAAAGATCCCGACGAGATCATATTTGAACCGACGGCCGCGGAACTGAACAAGAAGTCGCTGGCTGCGGTACGGGAAGTGATTGGACGGCGGCATCACTTCGATCCCAGGGACGATAAGGCGACGCCGGCTTGGGACACCATCGAAGACCGGGCGATGATCAACGCATTTTCGTATGGGCTGCAAGCGGTGCTGGGGCTGATTGGCGTGATCACGCTGGCGGTGGGCGGAATCGGCGTGATGAATATCATGCTGGTGTCGGTCACGGAGCGCACGCGGGAGATCGGCCTGCGCAAGGCAATTGGAGCACGCCCGCGGCACATTCTGCTGCAGTTCCTGCTGGAAGCGCTGGTGCTCACTTTTGTCGGCGGCGTGGTTGGCATGGCGGTGGCTGAGATATTTACTTGGATCATCCCGCCTATGCCGCTGTATGACGAGTTCTATAAAACTGCCAACCACGAGGGTGCGATCTTTCTGCACGCGTCAATGAGCGTGATGATGGTTTCGTTCGTCATTCTTTCTCTGGTTGGAATCTGCTCGGGATTCTATCCGGCGCTAAAGGCCTCGCGCATGAGCCCGATTGAAGCGCTGCGATACGAGTAGCGGTCAGTGGTCAGTGGTCGGTGGTCAGTCGCGAAGCAACCGGATTTTACCTGCCACTGGACACTGGCTACTTTCTTCATTCATTACCTCGGTGCCTTGACTCTGCGGTTGTCAACCATTACTTTCGAGTCTCTGGGAGCACTACGTCTTCCATCTGTGAGGGAACCTTGGCGCACCATCCGATCATCACGTTGACCACCGACTTCGGCACAAACGACCACTTTGTGGGCGCCATGAAAGGCGTCATCCTCGATATCGTGCCCGAGGCGCAGATCGTCGATATCTGTCACTCCGTGCAGGCTTTCGATGTGCTGGATGGAGCGCTCACCATTTCGCAGGCGTACTCCTACTTCCCCAACCGAACGGTGCATGTGGTGGTGATCGATCCCGGCGTGGGCACGGCGCGGCGGCCGATTGTGGCATCCAGTGACAAATATCATTTCGTCGCGCCCGACAATGGAGTGCTTTCGCTCGTGTACGCTCGCGAAGCGCGCATGCATGTTCGGCATATCACTTCCGAACATTATTTCTTGCAGCCGGTCAGCAACACGTTCCATGCCCGCGACATTTTTTCTCCTGTGGCCGCGTACCTGGCGAAGGAAGTCGACTCGCTCAAGTTTGGGGATGAGGTTGAGGACTTCGTGCGCTTCTCGGCGCCCAAGCCGAAAGCGGTTGAGGAAAACCGCTTGCGTGGTGTGGTTCTGAAGGTCGACCGGTTCGGAAACCTTATCACCAACATTACTCCGCAAGACGCTCCCATGCTTTTTGGAGCCGGAGGCAAGACCTTCAAGATCGTCGTAGGCAATCGCGAGATCACTGAAATCCGCAATGCTTACGCGGAGGGCTCTCCGGGAGAGGTCGTCGCCCTTCTCGGCAGCATGGGCTTTCTGGAGATCGCGGCCAATCGCGGAGCTGCTGCCCAGTTGACGGGAGCCGGCAAGGGAAGCGATGTGACCATCATGCTGGGCGAGGCTGCGGCGGCAGGCAAGGGAGCATAGAGTAGTGGTCAGTGGCCAGTGGCCAGTGGCCAGTAAAAACCGATCAGCCCTGGCCACCGATTTTACTGATCACTGATCACTCGCCATTGACCACTGCTTAGCTCTTTGGCTTGGGGTGAGCGTAGTGGTCCATCTCGCCCGTCCACTTTAGAAAGCGCCAGAGACTGACTCGTTCCCGCCACAAAAATTCCCAGAATTCTAGAAAGCCGATCTGCGTCATCTTGACGCCGCAGTAGGTCTCGATGCGCCACAGCAGATAGGGGCTCCGCCACGGAGCCAGGCGATGGCCTTTAGTTGCGTTCCAGAGAAAGCGGAGCGAATGGCGCATGGAAGCATCATAACCCATGGTAGAATCCTGTCTCCGCCAGGAACTTCCTTCCATGTCCGATGCAGATGCCCGCCAGAAGGCCGAAGACCACTACTATGCCGCGCTTGATTTGATGGCGGATGGGAAGTTGGAAAAGGCCGTTGCGGCCTACCGCGAATCGATCGCCGTCGATCCTGGCTTTACCGAGGCTATGCACGGTCTGGCGCGCGCGCTGCAAGATCTGCAACGTTACGATGAGGCGATCGGGGTCGCGCAAAAGATCACACAACTAGATCCGGATGACGTGCTCGCCCACACCAGTTTGTCGGTGCTTTATCAGAAAAAAGGGATGATTCCGGAAGCGGAGGCCGAAGGAGCCAAGGCACGGGTTTTGGGATGGAAGCAGCAGTTGAGGAAAGGCGGCTCCTAGCTTCTAGCTGCTAGCTTCTAGCTGTCATTTGGCGATGGCATATCGGAGGATCATTCGATGGCAAAACCGAGGCGCGAGGGCAAAACGAGAAGCCAACTCTACAAGAGCTACGAGGACCTGCCAATTTGGCGCGTCGTCAGCAAGTCCGTAACTGAATTAGTAAGAAATGGGGATTTGCTTGAGACAACCGGTCATCCGTATATCGTGGGATACATCTGTAAGAGTATCGTAGAGGCGGAAAGGCTAGGAGCTAGAAGCTAGCAGCGAGAAGCTTTTTACAACTCGTACTTCTTCATCAAGTGCCGGAACGAGCGGTACGAGATACCGAGCAGGTCGGCGGCTTTGGTCTGCACGCCGTTGGAGTGATCGAGGGCGTTTTGCAAGAGCGTGCGCTCGATGTTGGCTACGTAGCCTTCCATTCCGACCCCCTCAGGAAGCACCGCACCCGGCGCCACTTCGGACATTCCCGAAACACCCGCTCCCGCCGCGGCGGCGCGGGCCTTGGGCCGTTCCATCGGCAACTCGACGTGCAATTCGTCCGTCGTTTCGAGAGCAACCGCGCGCTCGATTGTGTTTTCCAATTGACGAACATTTCCCGGCCACTCGTAGCCGCACAGAGCCTCGAACGAATTCTTGTCGACGCGCAAGATACTTCGGTTGGCGGCGGCTGCATATTTCTTTAGGAAATGATTCGCCAGCAAGGGAATGTCTTCGCGGCGCTCGCGCAAGTTGGGCACACGGATGGGAATCACGTTGAGCCGGTAATAGAGATCCTCGCGAAACAGGTTTTCAGCGACGGCCTTATCGAGGTCGCGATTGGTGGCTGCAATCACCCGCACATCAATGGGGATTTCGCTGGTACCGCCGACCGGGCGCACCGTGCGCTCCTGCAGCACGCGCAGCAATTTCACCTGCATCGCCAGCGTCATCTCGCTGATTTCGTCGAGGAAGATGGTTCCACCGCCGGCCACTTCAAAGAGTCCGCGTTTATTCTGGTTGGCGCCGGTGAAAGCTCCCTTCAAATAGCCGAAGAGTTCGCTTTCCAGCAGAGTCTCGGGGAAAGCGCCGCAGTTTACCGATACAAACGGCTCGGCGGCGCGCGGCGAACAGATGTGGACGGCGCGGGCCACAAGCTCTTTTCCTGTGCCGCTCTCGCCGTGAATCAATACCGTGCTGGCGGTCGAAGCGACCGTGCGCACCGTCTGTTTCAGCTTCTCCATCGCAGGACTTGAGCCGATGATCTTGTCGAGCGAATTGTGCGAAGCGGCGTCGCGGCGCAGGGCGAAATTTTGTTTGCTCAGAGTGAGATTTTCCAGCACGCGATTGATCGCCAGCCTGATTTCATCGACCAGGCCGGGACTCTTGCGAATGTAGTCGGACGCCCCTCCGGCCTTTACCGCTTCGACCGCGGCTTCGTAGTCATCGACGGCGGTAATAAGGATGACGGGCGAATCGGGCGAAACCCGATGCGCATGGCGCAGGACTTCGATACCGTCGATGTTCGGCATCTTGATGTCGGTGATGATGAGATCGTAGAGATTGCCGTCGATCTTGTTCTTGGCGGCCTGGCCGGATTGGACGGTTTCGACGCGGTGCCCCTCGCGGCGCAGAGCGATGTCTAACATTTCGCAGATGGAGCGCTCGTCGTCGCAAACCAGGATGTTAGCCACGCTGCCTCCCTTCTGCCGCAGCGGCTGCAAGTTGCGCAGGTGGGGGCGCAGGCAACTCAGGCGTTTCGAAGTTTTCAGCTGAAACGGAGTATTCCGTCTGCTTTTCTGCGTGGAACCTTTCTGCATCGAGCCGGCGCAGCCTGAGGACGAGAGTGGTTCCCTGCCCGGGCTTGGATCGGGCCCACACCTTGCCTTCGTGGGCCTGCACGATCTGGTAAACGACGGCGAGGCCAAGACCCGTGCCACCTTCAAAGTTCGACTGGAAAGGCTCGAAGAGTTTCTCCGTCTGCTGCGGAGTCATGCCTGTTCCGGTATCCGCAAAGCTTACCTGCCAATCGTCTCCCTGGTGCTCAATCGACACCTTCAGAGTGCCACCGCGCGGCATGGCGCGAACGGCGTTCTGGGCAGAAATTCCAGAAAACCTGTTTAATCTTGTCCCCGTCGGCGAGCACCCACGCTTCCCTTACCGCAAACCCACTCTCAATCGTAATGCCGGTATTTTCCGCGATCATGCGGTGCCGCATGAGGGTGAGCGTGTCCTCCACCAATCGCACTAAATCAGCCTTCTCGAAGTGATACTGTTTGCCGCGGGAGTAAGTGAGAAAGTCCGTGATAATGCTGTTCAGCCGCTGCGATTCGCGGGTCACGATCTCCAGCAATTGCCGATGCTCCTCGTTCATTTCGGGTACGCCGGAAAGCATGCTGACTGAACCGGCGATCGAGGTGAGGGGTTGCGAATCTCGTGGGCAATAGCTGCCGCTAATCTGCCTACGGCGGCCAAGCGGTCCTGCATGCGCACTTCGCGCTCCAGTCGCCGGATCTCGGTGAGATCATCCAACGCATAAACGTAGCCCAGCGTACCGCGCTCCGGCCCGTTCAAGGCGGCTACTCGCACGCGAGCCGTCCTGCGGAACTTATCCCGCCATGTCGAAACGAACTTCGGCGTGAGTGTGCGATTCGGCATTGGGCAGCGCATCAAGAAATAACCCGCTGACTGGTTTTCCTAGTAGCTGGTCCGGCGTGCGCTCCAGTAACTTCTGCGCAGCGTTGTTTACCAGCGTAATGCGGCCGTCGAGACCGGTGGTGATCAATCCGCTGCTGACGGACTGAATAATGTTCTCGTGCAGGATCTGGAGATCCTCCAGCGCCCCACTCGCGTCTTTCAGCTGCACGCGCGCCTGACGCAACTTGGAAACCAGCTGGCCGGCCAGGAAAGCCACCGCCAGGAAGGCGAACAGGTTCACGAAAATGATTCCTTGCAGCGCCTTCAGTTCGGGGTGCGTGGTGCAGTAGGACGGCACTACTCCGTAGTAGTTCAGTTCGAGAACGGTGCCATAAAGAATGAACGCCAGCGCCGCCACCAGATGCGCCCACACGCGGGGAAGCAGGATGCCGGCCACCATGATGACCAGAGGGTAGAGAAAGTTCAACGAACTGTCCCAGCCTCCCGTCTCATGCACCACCAGGCTAACCATGACCAGATCGGTCAGGACTTGCAAAGACGCCTGCAACCGCTGCTCACGCCAGAAAGAAAGCAGCACTATATAGAAGAGCGAAATGGTGTACCAAAGAAGGATCGTGCTAAGGAACAGGCGCAGCGGCAGACGTGTGGACGTCAACTCCGAGACCGCAAGCTGGATTCCGAGCAGGAAGGTCAGGATTAGGATCCGTACTTTGACCAGCCAGGCCAGCCAATTCCGCTCGTCAAATGTCGATTGCATCGCTATTCCAGGTCTTAGGTCTAGGTCTCAGGTCTCAGGTCTCAGGTGTTCGGCGTTATGTGTGAAGGGTTCGGGCCTTAGGCCGAACGGCCTGAGACCAACACCTAAGACCCAAACCTCGTTCTTCCTAGCCAGCCAGTTTTGCGATCATGGCAAATAGCGGCATGTAGAGTGAAATTACGATGCCGCCGATGGTTATGCCGAGCACGCCGATGATGGCCGGCTCCAACAACGCCAGCATGTCTTTGGTGGCTGCATCCACTTCTTCCTCGTAGAAGTCAGCGATCTTCTGCAACATGTTGTCCATCGCCCCGGTCGCTTCACCGACACCGATCATCTGCGTCACCATGTTGGGGAAGACGCCACATTCTCTGAGAGGATCCACAATGGTGCGGCCTTCTTCGATCGCCTTCCGCACTTTCATCAGCGCTTCTTCCAGCACGGCGTTGCCGGAGGTTCTGGCGGTAATGGCCAAGCCCTCTAGAATCGGGACGCCCGAAGTAATCAGTGTTCCCAGGGTGCGGGTGAACCGGCCCACGGCGATCTTGCGCAATAGTGAACCGATGATGGGAAGCTTGAGCAGCATCTTGTCAAAGTAATAGCGCCCAGTCGGGTGCTTGCGGATCGACTTTATGCCGAAGACTGAGCCCACTACGACCACGATGAAGACCCACCAGAAAGCTCCCACGAAGGCGCTCAAGCCCATGACGATGCGGGTGGGAAGTGGCAGAGCGACACCCAGGCCAGCAAAGAGGTTGGAGAAGATGGGCACCACCCACTTGAGCAGGGCGCCGACAATCAGCGTGGCGATGCTGACCACGGCGATGGGATAGATCAACGCCGATTTCACGGCAGCTTTCAGACGAACTGCTTTCTCGACGTAGACCGCCAGCCGCTGCAGAATCAGATCGAGAATACCGCCGGTTTCACCCGCTTCAATCATGTTGGTGGTGAGGTCGTCGAAGACGTTGGGATACTGGCGCATGGCATTCGCCAGCGTCGCGCCGCCTTCCACCGTAGTGCGGACACCTGTCAGCGTCTTCTGGAACGCCTGGTTTTCCTGGTTGGCCGCCAGAATTTCCAGACACTGCACCAGCGGCAGTCCGGCATCGATCATGACCGAGAACTGGCGGAAGAAAACTGCGATGTCTTTGACTTTGACTTTGCTCGACCCGAATGTGGGCATGGCAAACTCTTTGCCCTTTTCGCGGATTGCGCCCGGCGTGATGCGCTCGCGCCGCAATTGCTGTCCCAGCGCCTGTTTGTTTGGCGCCACGCGCTCCCCGGAAACTTTCTGTCCGGATGCATCCTTGCCGGAAAATGTGAAGACTGGCATGGTTTAGACTCCTCAGTGTCGTTGCGAATTCCTAAATCTGTTGCGGCTCAAACTCTTGCCTTGCTCATCGCGCCCAGCTCGCAGATGCGATGTCGTTATCAAATGCCTAATGCTTCGTCGGCGTCGCCCCGCGCGCCATGGACGATCCCGCCGCGCTCCCCTTCGTCAAGCCGGCGCCGCGGTTAATCATTTCCTGAAGCTCATCTGCGTTGCTGGACCGCTGCAGGGCAACTTCCAGAGAAATCTGCTTCTGGAAGTACGCCGTAGCCAACGCCTGGTTGAAGGTTTGCATGCCGAACTTGTCCTGTCCGGACTGCATCGCCGAGTAAACCTGGTGAATCTTGTCTTCGCGGATCAGATTGCGCACCGCGGGGTTGGGAATAAGGATTTCCATAATCATGCAGCGCCCCTTGCCGCTTGTGGTCTGCAGCAGGCTTTGGCACATGATGCCTTCGAGCACCAGGGAAAGCTGGGCACGAATCTGGGGCTGCTGGTGAGCGGGAAACACGTCGATGATGCGGTTGATGGTGGAAGTTGCCGAATTCGTATGCAACGTGCCGAAGGTCAAGTGACCAGTTTCGGCGATGCGCAGGGCCGACTCGATGGTTTCCAGGTCACGCATTTCGCCGATCAGCACTACGTCCGGGTCTTCACGAAGAGCCGCACGCAAGGCGTCGGAGAAGCTTTTCGTATCCGCGTGCAGTTCGCGCTGGTTGACCACACAGTTCTTGTTCATGTGCACGAACTCAATGGGATCCTCGATGGTGAGGATGTGGTCGTGCCGTTCGCTGTTGATCTTGTCGATCATGGCTGCCAACGTGGTTGACTTGCCCGACCCCGTCGGTCCCGTGACCAGCACCAGACCGCGCGGCTTGTCGCAAAGCTTGCTCACTACTGCCGGCAGGCCAAGCTGGTTGAACGACTTGATCTCGAAAGGAATCAGACGGAAGACGGCCGCGGTGGCGCCACGCTGGTTGAAAACGTTGGCACGGAAGCGGGCCAGTCCTTTCAATCCGAAAGAGAAGTCCAGTTCGAGACTTTCCTCGAAGCGATGCTTCTGCGAGTCCGTCATCACGCTGTAGGCGAGCTGCTTGGTCTCGGCGGGCGTCATCTGCGGAAGATCGAGCGGCACCAGATGCCCGTGGACGCGAATTTGTGGCGGCGAATTGGTTGTGATGTGAAGATCGCTGCCATTCATCTCCAGCATCCGTTTCAGCAAATCACTCAACGACAAACCCATAATCGGTAATCCTTCCTGAAGTCTTGCAAATTAGTGAATCGTCTCGCGGGCAACTTCTTCCAGCGTGGTCATGCCCGCTGCCACTTTGATCAGACCGCTGCGCCGGAGCGTGATCATGCCGCGCTCGATGGCTTTCTTTTTCAATTCGACCGCCGATGCGCCCACCAGCACCAGTTCCCTGATTTCATCGTCCACTTCCATCACTTCGTACAAACCGCAGCGCCCCTTGTATCCCGTGTTGTTGCAAACCCCGCATCCCTTGCCTTTCTGAATCTGGATGGTCTTGGCCTCTTCGGGAGTAAATCCCTCTTCGATCAAGGTTTGCACGGGGACCTCAACCGTCTCCGCGCACTCCTTGCAAACGCGCCGAACCAGGCGCTGGGCGCAGATCAGGTGAACCGAGGTCGCTACCAGGAAGGGCTCGATGCCCATGTTCATCAAGCGCGTGATGGTCTCGGGCGCGCCGTTGGTGTGCAGAGTGGAAAGCACAAGGTGGCCGGTGAGAGCGGCCTTAATGGCGATCTCCGCCGTTTCGAAGTCGCGGATTTCGCCGACCAGAATGATGTTGGGGTCCTGCCGCAAAAATGAACGCAGGGCAGCGGCAAAATTCAATCCAATCTGCTCTTTCATCTGCACCTGGTTGACGCCGCCCAACTGAAATTCGACCGGATCTTCGGCCGTCATAATGTTGGTGTCGGGCTGATTCAATCGCGAGATCGACGAATACAGGGTGTTCGTTTTTCCTGATCCGGTAGGACCCGTGACCAGCACCATCCCGTAAGGTTTGAGAATCGCCTTCTCGAACTTGACCAGAGATTCTGGCTCGAAACCGAGTTTGGTCATGTCGAGCCGCAGGTTTTCCTTGTCGAGCAAGCGCAGCACGATTTTCTCGCCCCAGAGAGTGGGCAAGGTGCTGACGCGGAAGTCGAGCTGCTTCTTGCGGCCGCCTATATTCATTTTCAGCATGATGCGGCCGTCCTGCGGCAGCCGCTTTTCGCTGATATCGAGCTTAGCCATGATCTTCAGGCGGGAGGTGATCGCATCCTTCAACTTCATCGGCGGCGACATGATCGACTGCAGCACGCCGTCAATACGGAAGCGCACGCGGAATTCTTTTTCGTAAGGCTCGATATGAATATCGCTGGCGCCTCGCTTCACGGCATCGGTGAGCACAAGATTCACCAGCTTCACGACCGGAGCTTCGTCCGCCGCTTTCTCTAGCTGCGACAGCTCCATCTCCTGCTCTTCCGCCTGCACTTCGATGTCGCTTTCGCTCATCTCCGACATCGACTGCATCACGGTTTCGAGATCTTCTTCCGTCTTGCCGCCGTAGGCCTTATCAATGCCTGCCAGAATGGAACTCTCAGACGCGACGACGGGTTCGATGTTGAAGCCGGTCATGAACTTGATATCGTCCATCGCGAAAACATTGGTCGGATCGACCATCGCGATGGTGAGCGATGCGCCCACGCGGCTCAGCGGAAGAATCTGGTAGCGCTTTGCGGTTTCAAACGGAATCAACTTGACCACGGCCGGGTCAATTTCAAAATATGAAAGGTTGATGGCCGGAACGCCATATTGCCGGGAGAGAAAATTCGTGACGTCTTCATCCGTGAGGAAGCCGAGCTTCACCAAGGCAGACCCCAGGCGGCAGTTCTGCTCCTTCTGGGCCTTGTTCGCTTGTTCCAACTGCTCTGGGGTAATGATCTTCTCTTTAACGAGAAGGTCACCCAGCCGTTGAGACATACGTCGATCTCCTATCCACGTAGTGGAACGAGCCGGTAAAGTCACCGGCACTTACACGAAGCGCTGCCTTTTGCTGTGGGAGAAGAGCAGTGTCTTTGTGTTGACATAAATTGTCACCGCAAGTCGATTACCGCACCAGTTACCGTAGTGCTTGAACTGAGAGTGGCAACAAACGGTTTAAGGGATGAGCCTTAGAACCCACGCCAAAGCGACTTTTTCCAAAGCCCGGACTGAAATCTTGGCTGAGGTACATGCACTTCGGTAAGGCAAGGCGGTTTGTTCAGCGGCCGGAGCAGCGTGCCCCGCCGGCGGCGTACACTCGAGCGGATAGAGGAGCTTAATCTTGCAGCTGGATGCGCGACAGAATCAGATTCGAAGCTACTACCACGCCTTGTTCAGCGCCTGGGGACCGCAACATTGGTGGCCAGCACAGTCGCGCTTTGAGGTCATCGTGGGCGCTTATCTGACGCAGAACACGGCGTGGACAAACGTGGAAAAAGCTTTGGCGAATCTTCGCGCAGCCCGCCTGCTTAACGTGAGCGGGATCCGCCGGGCATCTTTGACCGAACTTGAGCGCCAGGTTCGTCCAGCAGGATATTTTCGTCAGAAAGCCAAACGGCTGAAAATCTTTGTCGCTTTTCTGGACGAAAAATGTCGAGGCTCTTTGACAAAGTTGTTCGCACGCCCCCCCGAAAAGCTGCGGGAAGAGCTTCTCAACTTACATGGTGTGGGACCAGAAACCGCAGATTCCATCCTGCTTTACGCCGGCAAACATCCCGTCTTCGTGGTGGATGCATATACGCGGAGGATTTTGGCTCGTCACGAGATCCTTCCGGAAAAAGTCGCCTATGACGAGATTCGGGAATTGTTTGAACGGGCGCTGGCGCCGGTCGCAGAATCGGTCGCGGACAGCGACGCCGGGGATGAAAATGGCGATCAAAATTTGGCAGCGGGATTTCCCGGTGCTGCACATCCCCCGTCGACCATGAGCACGTCAAAACGCACAGCATTGGCACAGGTTTACAACGAAATGCACGGACTCATCGTGGGCGTGGGAAAGAACTACTGCAGAAAATCACAGGCCTTGTGTGACGGATGTCCTTTACAGAAGTTCCTGCCTGGGGCTAACTGAAGGTCTTAGGTATCACGTCCTAGGCTCGACTCATGAATCACAACAAGCTTTCCACTGGCGATTCGCAGTTTCTGCATGCCTGGCGCTTGGCAGTCTTCGCGCTGGCGATCACTTCTATCTGCTGGGCGCAATCGTTGCGGCAAAAAGCGGAAAACGACGGAGTGCTTGTCGGCGCCGCCGTTCGCCCTTCGCAGCTTTCAGAGCCCGCCTACGCCTCCACTCTAGCTCGCGAGTTCGATATGGTGGAGGCGGAAGATGCGATGAAGTGGTGGGTTTTGCGCCCCGATCAAGCCACCTACGATTTTCGCCAGGGCGACGAGGTGGTTCGATTCGCGCAAGCTCACCAGATGAAGGTCCGCGGCCATTGCCTGGTCTGGGGCCGCTTCAACCCGGATTGGCTGATGCAAGGTCACTTCACTAGCGGGCAACTGTCGCAGCTTTTGCAGGAACACATCAACCGGCTGATGAAACACTACGCGGGCCAGGTCTTCGCGTGGGACGTTGTCAATGAAGCTCTAGATGAGAAAGGAGAAGTCCGCGATTCGCTCTGGTACAACCAACCCGGCATCGGATTATCGGGAAAAGGGACCGATTACATCGAGCAAGTCTTCCGCTGGGCGCATGAGGCAGACCCACGCGCGTTGCTGTTCTACAACGAGGCCGAGGGGGAAGAATTGAGCCGGAAGTCGGACGCGATCTATGCCATGGTCAAGGATTTCAAGCGCAGAAGCGTTCCCATCGATGGCGTGGGATTGCAGACGCACATACCCGCGCTCGACATGGACATCGCGGCCGTCATCGCTAACATTTCGGCGAATATCGCCCGGCTCACAGCGCTTGGTCTACAAGTTCACATCACGGAGCTTGACGTCTCTCTGCCACTGAATTCTGGCGGACAGCCTCGGCCCGATGACCTGACCCGCCAAGCCGAAGTCTATCGCGGCATCGTCAGGGCATGTTTGAACAATGCGGGCTGTACTGCGATCCAGACCTGGGGATTTACCGACAAGTACTCATGGATTGGGTCCCATTCGCGCGGCACTCGCGGGCTGGCCTTGCCTTTTGATCGAGCTTACCAGCCGAAACCCGCCTATCGCGCCCTTCTGGAAGAGCTTTCGGCGGGACGCTCACCGGCACACTGAACCTACTTGGGACTCTCTGGCCGCCGCTTCTGCATCTATAATGAATTCGGTCACTGCCGCTAGGCTGCAACCGACCTGCAGCAGCTGGACCGCCGAATCCGCGTGGTGCAGATCGCTCCAACTCGCCCTCCTAAAACTTCCAACCGCAAGCAGGTCATCATCTTGCTGACGGTTGCAGTTTTTCTGCTGCTCGCGATCCTGGTCTCTCAGACCGCATTTAACGAGACCATACTGAGCCCAGGCACCAATCAGCAGACTGTCGTTTTCTACGCGCTCTCGCTGCTGATTTCTCTTCTGTTCATTGCTCTTTTTTTCGTGCTGGCGCGCAATCTGCTCAAGCTGTTTGCCGAGCGCCGTCTGGGCGTGCTCGGTTCGAAGTTCCGCACGCGGATGGTCGTGGGGGCCCTGCTTCTTTCGTTCGTTCCGGTGATGGTGATGTATTGGTTCGCCTACGGGCTGATGAATCGCTCGATTGACAAATGGTTTTCCACGCCGGTGGAGGAAGTTCGCGCCGATACCGATGCTATGGCTTCGTTGCTCGCCACCTACGCCGCACAGAACGCGCACTCGCAAGCCGTCACCATCGCGGCCTCGCCGGAGACTCAGCGCGCTTTCGCAGGTCATGGGTTCTCATCAGCAGTCGAGGTATTTCGCCGGCACGAACCCACTTTACAAGGCGGATTTGTTGTCGCTTTAGAAAACGGAGTCGCTGAGGCGAGCTTCGGTGTTCCGGCCCCTTGGCCGGTGTTGAAAGAGAATTTGCCGCTCGCGCAGGCTGCCGCCGGCCAGTCCGCCCACTTCACTTGGGGACAAACCGAGTACACGGTGGGCAGCGCCCCGGTTGGGCAGAATGGACTGATCCTGGTGGCTATGCCGCTGCCGCCAGAGTTCACGAGGACAGTGAACCAGATCCAGGCGAGTCAGCAACGCTATCTTCAATTGAGCCTCGAGCGGCGGCACGTGCGTCAGACCTATATGGGCCTGCTTCTGTTGCTCACGATGATGGTGCTTTTTGTCAGCACCTGGCTGGCTCTGTTTCTTTCCAAGCTTGTGACCCGGCCCTTATCGGCGCTGGCCGAGGCGACTCAGGAAATTTCTCGCGGACGTCTTGATTACCGGATCGACTTGAACTCCGCCGATGAAATTGGCGACGTCGTCCGTTCTTTCAACCGCATGGCGGAGGAACTCGAAAGCAGCCGGCGGCAGATCGAGGCTTCCAGTCGCGATGCCAGTGCGGCCAATGCGGAACTCGACCAGCGCCGCCGCCAGATGGAGACGATTCTCGAGAGCATCCCCACGGGAGTCCTGTCGCTCGATGCCGAGCGCCGCGTTACTCACGTCAATCAGGCCCTGCTGCGCATATTCCACCCGGAAAGCGCGGCAGAGAGAGACCATATGTTGAGGGGCGCGCGCCTAGCCGATGTATTTCCTACCGAAGTGCTGCAGGATCTGGAACTCGCTGCTGCGCCGCGCCGATCGCATGGGCATGACCACCAGTCAGATGGAAATGCCGCTGCAGCGTACGATCTCTTAACGTAGCGGTTACCGTGGCGACCCTGCGCCATCAAGGCGAGCGATCGGGATACGTGCTGGTGTTCGAAGATCTCTCCGATCTTCTAAAAGCTCAGAAGCAGGCGGCGTGGCGCGAGGTGGCGCGACGCGTGGCGCACGAGATCAAGAATCCACTTACACCGATTGCACTTTCTGCAGAGCGCATTCAGCGCCATCTGGAGCGGGCCACGCCCTCCGATCCGGCGTCGCTCGAAGTCATCCGCGCCTCCGCCCAAACCATTGCGGGCGCAGTCGAAACCGTTCGCCGAGCTGGTCGATGAATTCTCCACCCTGGCGCGCTTTCCCGCATCGAATCCGCACCCGGCTGACATCAACGAACTCATTGAGAGTGCGCTTTGCATGTTCAATGGACGATTGGATGGTATTCGTCTGCACAAGTCGCTGGCTCCGGACCTGCCCAAAGTTATGGCCGATGCGGAGGCGATGAAGCGCGCGGTCGCCAACCTTGTAGACAATGCTGCGGAGGCAATGCAAAATTCGATGCTACGCGAGATTCAAATTTCCACCGCGCTCGTGGCTAGCCGCGACGCGGTCGAGATCACCGTCGCAGATACCGGCCATGGCGTGACCCGCGAATTGAAAGAAAAACTCTTTTTGCCCTATTTCTCCACCAGAAAGCGCGGGACCGGACTCGGTCTGGCCATCGTGAGCCGCGTGATTGAAGAGCATCACGGGTCCATTCGCGTGGAAGAGAACCATCCGGTTGGGGCGCGCTTCATCGTGGAACTGCCGGTCGTTTCCGAACCCGCCTCTGCCCGCGGTGACGGCGCAGCATGCATAAAATTCTCATCGTTGACGACGAAACCGGCATTCGCGAATCGCTGCAGGCGGTACTGGCAGACGAAGGCTACGAAGCTAGCATCGGTCGAGAGTGGTGAAGAATGCCTCAGGCTGCTGCGGCGCGAGCATACCTATGCGAGTGGTGTTGCTCGATATCTGGCTGCCCGGCATCGATGGCCTCGAAACGCTGGAAAGCACATCCACGAGATGGACGATCCTCCGGAAGTAATCATGATTTCCGGCCACGGCACCATTGAAACCGCCGTACGCGCCACAAAACTTGGCGCCTACGACTTCCTGGAGAAACCGCTCTCCATCGACAAGACGCTGATCTTGGTCAAGAACGCGATCGAGTCCAAGAAACTCCGGCACGAGAACGTCGATCTGAAGAAACAGCTTCACGCCAAGAGCGTGATCGTAGGCGACAGCATTCCGATGAAGGCGCTGCGCCAGCAGATTGGCCTGATGGCGCCCACCAATGGCCGCGTTCTCATCTACGGCGAGTCGGGCACCGGGAAAGGAACTGGTCGCGCACGCCATCCATGCGCAAAGCCTGCGCAAAGACGAGACATTTGTCGAGGTCAACTGCGCTGCAATTCCCGAAGACCTCATCGAGAGCGAACTGTTCGGCCATTACAAAGGATCGTTCGCGGGAGCCACGGCCGACAAGGAAGGCAAGTTTCAAAAGGCGAGCGGAGGAACCCTGTTTCTCGATGAAGTGGGCGACATGAGCCTGAAGACGCAATCGAAAGTGTTGCGCACGCTTGAAGAACAGCGGGTCGCGCCCCTTGGCAGCGAAGAAACAATTGCGGTGGATGCGCGTATCATCGCCTCGACCAACAAGGATCTGGAAGAAGAAATTTCGAAGGGAAATTTTCGTGAAGACCTGTTTTACCGGCTGAACGTGATCCCTTTCTTTGTGCCTCCGCTGCGCGACCGCAAGGAAGATATTCCGCTGTTTGCGCGGCACTTTCTGAAAGATCTCGCTGCCACGTACGGGCGCCGCCCACGCGAAATCACCGACGACGCGGTCGAAGCCCTGATGCGCTATTCATGGCCGGGGAATGTGCGCGAATTGCGCAACGTGATCGAGCGCATCGTGATCATGAATCCCATGACCACACGATTCGACCGCAAGCATCTGCCGCCGCTGGTCTATCGCGACGGCCACCGGCGCGCTGCGCGCAGCGAGTTCTCCACGCTGCACCAGGCTCGGGATGCTTACGAGCGCGATTTTATCCTGAAAAAACTCGATGAGAACCACGGCAACATCACCCGCACCGCCGAGGTTCTAGGCCTGGAGCGCAGCCACCTCTACCGCAAGATGAAAACACTGGGCATCACGGTAAAAGAGTAGGACTCCTAACCAGAATTGTCATCCCCGAAATAATGCCCTTGTCGTCCCAAAAATTCCCTTGTCATCCCGAGCGAAGCGAGGGATCCAGGTGTTTGCTTGAAGCGGCGACAAAGATGGCGCAGGCAGAAACCTAGAACCCTCGCTTCACTCGGGACGACAATGTAATGGGACAAAGCGGGAAAATCTTGTCTACCGTTTCACCATGCGGATTTCCGTTCCGTTCTTTCTGAACTCCACTTTATCCATGAGCTGGTTAATCAGAAAAATCCCGCGCCCATGATTGGAATAAACATTTTCTCCAACCGTGCAACTGGGAATGGCCTCAGGCAAAAAACCCGTGCCTGGATCTCGCACCACGATCAGCACTCCACGCTCTTCATCGCTACTCACCAGGCACTCCACTGTTTTGGTGGGATCTTCTTTGGCGCCGTGAATCACGGCGTTGGCCAGCGCCTCCTGTAACGCCAATTCAATCGCGTCTTCCTTACCGTCTATATCCTTCATCTGACGGACTACTGACATTACTTCTTCTACGACCGGGTCTACGGCCTTGCGATCTGCGGAAAGCGTTACCCGCAAAATCAAATGCAACTGTCTGGATCAAAATCTTTCTCGGGAAGAGGTTCCTGGGAAGAATCCGCTGATGGCATGTTTGGCTCGTTTTTGCGATGCAGGGCCGCTGGTCACCGATTCTAGCTGGTAAATCTCAAGACGACAAACTCTTCGTTGCAGCAGTAGTGCAAAAGCTCGTCAACCCGCTAAGCTCTATGAACTTTGCAAACATCAAGAACAACTTAGCGCCTTTCAGTAGCCTCCTCCGCTAACTCAAGACGTCTTGCCTGTTTCTTCTTGGCAGTCTTTGGCTGTGTACGCCCCTTGGGCGGCGTTGCTGGCAGTTCGACCTCTCCCTCGGTCAGATGCTCCAACTGCCTTCTCCAGTCAAGTTCCTCCACAAAACCCG
Source organism: uncultured Acidobacteriaceae bacterium (assembly GCA_963702775.1). Classification (GTDB taxonomy): domain Bacteria; phylum Acidobacteriota; class Terriglobia; order Terriglobales; family Acidobacteriaceae; genus Sulfotelmatobacter. Next base: position 1,161,634 of record CAVPDX010000002.1, on the reverse strand, counting down.
CGCGATTCCCTCCAGTCCGGCTGTACTTTAACGAAAGTTCGAGAAAAACTTTCGTTCCCAACATGCGCTCCATCTGCAAACGGGCCGAAGTGCCGATCCGCTTCAACATCTGTCCCTTTTTTCCAATCAGGATGCCCTTCTGGCCTTCGCGCTCGCAATAAATCGTGGCGGAGATGCGCGTCAGCTTGGCACCCTCCTCGAAACTCTCGACGATGACAGCGGTGGCGTAGGGAAGCTCCTCTTGTGTCGCCAACAGTACCTGCTCACGAATAGTCTCGGCAGCCATGAAGCGCGCTGGCTGGTCGGTGACTTGATCCTCAGGGAAATAAGGCGGGCCGGCAGGTAGTGCGGCCGTCACTTGCTTCAGCAATATGTCGAGTCCGTCTCGTTTCAACGCAGAGATTGGAATAATTTCATGGAACGGATGTAGCTTTCTATACTCCTCGATCAACGGCAGGAGCTTGTCTTTTCCTCTCCAGCAGGTCAACTTTGTTGAGAATAAGGCAAACTTTCGCCGGCGAATGCTTCAGCATTTGTATTGCAAACTCATCGCGTTGGTCCAGTTTACGGGTCGCATCCATGATCAGCAAGACAACGTCGCATCCTTCCATCGCCTCCCGCACCTCGACCATCATCTTTCGGCCCAGTGAACTGTCCGGCTTATGCACGCCCGGAGTATCGATCAGAACAATCTGCGCAGCGTCGTGACCTTTTCCCTTAGGCAGGTTGACGATGCCTTGAATCCGGTTGCGTGTGGTTTGCGGTTTGGGCGAGATGATGGCGAGTTTCTCGCCCACGAGAGCATTGAGCAGCGTGGACTTGCCTGCGTTAGGTCGGCCGAGGATACAAACAAAACCAGAGCGGAAGGGCATAAGAGAAGCTTCTAGCTGCTAGCTTCTAGCTCTTAGCTAGTTACGGTACCACTTGTGCGCGGGGCTGCCACGTTGTGCCTCGGCCGTCCTACGTAGTCAAATCCGGTCTCGTCTCCGTAGCCGATGCTCTGCACTTCTGAGCGGCGCTGGAGAATGCCCTGGTCCGCGAGGTCTTCAAGAAATGTCGTTAAGCGCTTCAGCACGGCCTTGCGCTCGCGGTACTGTAAGTTTTCCACTCGATTCCACAAGGCCTTTTCACGGAGAACTCTGCCTGCGGTCCACACGAATTTCCTATGCCGCTCGGCATCTGCAATTACGGTGAGCACCTCTTCGGACGACTTAGGAAAGTCGCTCATCTCCGCTCACGCCTGGACCATCATAAATTCTTCTCCACGCAATAGTCGAACCGCGCGTTGCGTCGGGCCGACGAGCGTTCTCCGGGACAGAGAGTACGCTGATGCCAAACGAGTTAGCTAGGAGCAAGTAGCTAGAAGCTGTCTTCATATCAGCTTCAACTGCCGCGGCTGCACGGCGGTAACCCTCACGCGCTCCACCTTGCGGTCCGTTGACTCCAGAACCTCGAACCGCAGGCCATCGTCATCTACAGTTTCGCCGCGCTGCGGGATGTGCCCCGCCAGTTCGCTGACCAGTCCCGCGACGGTGGCCGATTCCCGTCCTTCCGGTTTTGTCCCGAAAAGTTCGGCGAGGCGGTCCACGTCCATTCCTCCAGACACGATGAAGGACTGATCATTTTCCCGCAAGATCTCCGGCTTTTCGTGCTCGTCCCGGATTTCGCCCACGATCTCTTCCACCAGATCTTCAATCGTGACCAGGCCGGCCACGCCACCGTACTCATCGACCACAATCGCCATGCGAATATTGTTCTTCTGCATCTCGCGCAGAAGATCGCTGCCCAGCTTGCTTTCAGGCACGAAATAAACATCACGCCGCATCAGCGTTTCGAGAGTGCGCCTGGAAGCCTCGCTGTCCGGCACTTGCAACACGTCCTGCGCATAGACGATGCCTTTGATGTTGTGAATGCTCTCGGCGTACACTGGAACGCGCGAGTAGTGCTTGGTGCGCAGCATCTCGATAAATCGCTCGACCGTGGTTTCCATCGGCACGGCAAACATTTCCGGACGCGGCTTCATGGCTTCGCGCACCGTCTTGCCGCTGAATTCCACCGCCGACTGAATCAGATCGCGGTCCCCCTCCTGAATAATGCCTTCTTCCTGCCCTGCTTCGATCAATGCATCCACCGCTTCGGCTGCGCTTTCCGGCTGTTCACTTGGTGTTTTGCCGGGTCAGCGACGCCACCGATTGCAGGAAGCCGAGAACGATGGTCACCGGCAGCACCAGATAAATCAACATCCGCACCAGCCAGGTCCAGCGGATGAGCCAAACCCCGTTGGTTCGCGAGAAAAATACAAAAGGCAGAAACTGGTTGAATAAGATGACGATCAGAATCAGGCTGATGGCGGCCTGCAGGATCTCAGAGATGTTCCAGCGCTGGTCGCCGAAAACCACAAAGCCCACAAGCAACGCGATGGTCGCCGTGGTCAACTGCTTGAGCACAGACATGGAGAGCGATGCCCGGGCCCGGCTCACGTGCAGATTGGGCTCAACCTTCTGCTCGAAGACATCGATGTTGTCCTGAAATTCGCGCGAGAGAAATTTCCCGATCTCCTGGTAGACGCGGTCCACATAGGAGGCCAGCGCCAGCAGCCCCAGCAACGGAATCAGCGCGAGTGCGACGCCCCAATTCATGCCGTTCTCCGCCGTATGCCGGGCGAGCGATCGCGGCGTTTACCGCGGGCAGGAACCTTGACGGCTTCCGGTTGTGCCCTCTCGATCAGACCCTCCTCCAACTTCAACTGCCGCCGCAGCCGGCTTTCTTTGCGCGCCATCTCGCCATGGTCGCGCTCGTGATCAAAGCCCGCCAGATGCAGGATGCCATGCAGCGCCAGAATCTTCACCTCGTCGGCCACAGAGTGACCCATGCGCTCCGCGTTCTCCCGGGCGATGTCGGCCGAAATTGCAACCTCTCCGGCGACGCGCCTGGTCTTGCTGCGTTCCAGTTGCGGGGACGGAAAGGACAATACGTCCGTAGCCTTGTCCGCTTTACGGAATCGGCGATTAAGAGCACGCAACTCCGAACTGTTGGTCACCAATACATTCACCGTGCCGCCCAAGCGGATCGCTCGCCTCGCCCGCAAAATAAAGCGTTCGAGCGTCGCTGCGCCCAAACCCACGATTCTCTTTCGGAAGATAACCAATGCAAGAAACCAATGCCGATCATCGATGCTGATAATCGATGCTGATAATCGATGAAACGAAAACCAACTTGTTCCCAGCGTGCTGGCTCGAATACCCGACAAAATAAACAGGAGGGCTCGATGTCAGCCCTCCCGTATCGCCTGAATTCTATTCTCCCGAAGCGGTGGATCGGTCATGGTTATCCGCCGCCACACCCTTCACTTCCGCGCTCCGCACTGCCGCGCCCGAGTCGGTGCTTTTCCCGCCCGCCAGCAGCAGCATCTGTTGCTCCGCGACCAGTGTCTTGTGCTCGTCGTAGGCCCGAATAATACGCTGTACAAGGTGATGCCGCACCACATCGGATTCGTCGAAGTGAACGAACGTCAAACCTTCCACGCGCTTCAAAATGTCGATCGCTTCCAGCAGCCCGCTACGGCGGGCGTTGGGCAAGTCGATCTGCGTGATGTCGCCTGTAATCACCGCCTTGGAGTTGAATCCGAGACGCGTCACGAACATCTTCATCTGTTCCGAAGTCGTGTTCTGCGCTTCATCGAGGATCACGAACGAGTCGTTCAAAGTGCGCCCGCGCATGAATGCGATTGGCGCAATTTCGATGACATTCTTCTCCAGGTAGCGATCCACCTTTTCCGGATCGAGCATGTCATAGAGCGCGTCGTACAGCGGACGCAGATAGGGATCGATCTTATCCTGCAACGTGCCCGGCAAAAAACCCAGCCGCTCGCCCGCTTCCACCGCCGGACGCGCCAGGATGATGCGGTTTACCCGCTTCGCCAGCAGCGCGGAAATCGCCATGGCGACAGCAAGATACGTCTTGCCCGTGCCCGCCGGACCGATGCCGAAGACCATGTCGTGCGTCTCGATCGCCTCCACATAGCGCCGCTGATTCACGCTCTTCGGCTGCACCATGCGCCGGCCCAGCGAGCGCTGTCGGCCGGCGTCGGCGAGTCCGCGCAAGGTTGCGCTCGAATCCGCCGTGAGCACGCGCAGCATGCTGTTCAGGTCGCCATTGTTGAAGCTGTATCCGGAGCGCTGCAGGCTCTCGTAATCGGCAAACACCTGCTCGGCGCGAGCCACGTCGCGCGCGGCGCCTTCCAGTTCGATGGCGTTCGATCGCAGGTCAATGGTGATATTCAGGCCGTCTTCCAGCACGCGTACATTTTCGTCGCGCGTGCCGAACAAAGTCTCGATGTTGGGACTAATCCCGATGCTTTTCTTCATTCAGTCTCTTTGGTGAATTTCTTCAGGAAGTAGGAACACTTAGCGCACTTCGCGGACAGAACAGAATTATGCTTCGAGACGGAACCAGACGGGATGTTCATGCCCGGGGGGCAAGTTACGACCATTAGCTAAAGCCTACCCCGCGCCGGGACAGGAGTCAATGGCCGTCCATCTTGGGCGCAAGCGTTTGACCAGTCGAGAGTTAGTCCCGTAGAATAATGTATTCGGTACTCACCGGAATATCTCGCTGTACACACAAAGGGCAACTAAGCATTTATGGCTAATCATTTTTCGGCGCTCAAACGCGCCCGTCAGACCACAAAACGCACGGCCACCAATCGCGCCAACACCTCCCGCCTGCGCACCGCGCTGCGCACTCTGCGCGAGACCATCGAAAAAGGCGACAAGGCAGCCGCTGAAAAGACTTATCGCGAGACCGTATCGGCGCTCGACAAAGCAATTCAGAAAGGCACGCTGCACGGCAATACGGCTGCGCGCTACAAGTCCCGTCTCGGCGTCCGCGTCAATGCGATGAAGTAGCTGTTAGCTCCTGGCCCCAAGCTTGAAACGGCAGGCCCGCGTGGGTCTGCCGTTTCTTTTACTTAACATTTTGGAATGATTGAAAGACATGATTGTCGGCCCGAATCTGTCACCGCAAACCATGAGCGAATCACCATTGCGTGAGATCTACGTCAGCACGGATATAGAAACCGACGGACCGGTCGCGGGAAAACACTCCCTCCTGAGCATTGGATCGGCAGCCTATCTGGCCGACAAAGAGCTGCTGGGGACGTTCTCCGCCAACCTGGAAACGCTGCCCGCATCGGCCCCGGATCCCAAGACCGCCGCATGGTGGGCCACACAGCCGGAGGCATGGTCGGCCTGCCGGCAAAATCTCGAAGCGCCTGCTGTTGCCCTGAAGCGCTACCTTGCCTGGCTCAAGGCGTTTGGCGGACGGCCTGTGTTTGTCGGCTACCCGGCCGCTTTTGATTTTTCTTTCGTCTATTGGTATCTCACCGAGTTCGCGGGCGAGAACCCATTCGGCTATTCGGCAATTGATATCAAGACCTACGCGATGGCGTTGCTGCGCAAACCATATCGAGCGTGCGGCAAGCAGTCGATGCCCCCGGAGTGGTTCGATCCCGTGTCTCACACGCATGTGGCGCTCGACGATGCCATCGAGCAAGGACGACTGTTCTGCAACATGCTTAAGGCCAACGTCGGCGCCTAACTAGCCGCTCACGGCTGCTGAATGTCGTATGTCATTCCGTACAATTGCATTAATATCGTTTGCGGTGAGGCCCATCACTTTGCTTAAGCCCGTCCCATCAACATCACTCGTAGCCGTTACAAGTGCACTTGCCTGGTTACGACAGTTATCAATCCCTGCTAGAACCGTTTTCGGGAGAGGGCGTTTCTAGCTCATTGCCGTAAAACGTTTAGCCCTTTACATCTCAATCACGCCGAAGTGCTCTTTCAATGCATCGTTCCGCTCTTGTTCAGATGCGAGCAAAGTCTCCGTCCGCCCGCCCTTGTTCGTGATTATCAGTTTCATGTCCGCTAGAGTAACCCGCCCGTCGTTGGTGGCCTTGGTACAAATACTCTTTCGCGTGAAAGACGATTCTGGAGACGTCCGGTGGTAGCGGCACATGTCCGCGAACTCGTCCAACCGGCGCGGCTGCTGCGTAAATGTGTATTGCCTCTTCCAGCTTCCTTCGGGCTCCATCTTTTCGAGTTGCAACCGGTCACCGCGCTGCACAATCCGAAACATTCCGGCGGGATCGATTTGTTCGACATCAGCAAGGAGCCGTAGCGGCTCAAGAAACGAGTCCCCGAAGCCAACGTCGGCTAGCCAAGGTTCGTCCAAATCAACACGCAGGCACAAATGGTCGAACTCCGGAGCCTCCCCGCCCGCGTCTCTCGCGACCCGAGCCGACAGCAATGTGACTTGAAATCCCAGGGAGCGCAGCAGCGCGGCAAACGCTCCGTTCAACTCGTAACAGAACCCGCCGCGTCGCCGCTCGACGATCTTGCGGATCAAGGCCTCTTCGTCGAGCACAATCTTCCGGCCGCGGGCAATGTCGAGATTCTCGAAGGGGACGCTTAACAGATGCGCGCGATGGATTGCACGCAGAGTATCGAAGGTCGGCGCAGTCGAGCCCTGATAGCCAATACGCTCGAGATAGGCGTTTACGCCAAGCATGATGCGGGGCCGAAAGCGCCCCGTCCACGGTTTGAGCTGACGGCTGATAGCTGAAAGCTGCCCCTCACACCGGCAACTGTTCCTGCATCCATCCCGGCGCTTCCAGCTTCGGCTCCGTCGTCAGGTCCATTACAAGTCGCTCCAGCACCATGCGCTTGCTCACCGGATTGGAACGCAAAGCAAGATCAGCCTTCGCCACAAGGCGGATCGCGCGGGTCAAATCGCGGCGGGATTTATAGCGCCGGGCCTGCTTGATGATGTCATCGGCGGCGAATGGAGGCACGCGAAAACCCTGCCACAGCGCGGCCCACAGCATGCGCTGGTCGCGCACGTTGCGCTCGAGAATCACCAGCATCTGGCGAAAGGTCTTGGCCAGCATGTAGATGTGTCCGATGGCGGCTTCCTCGCCATCGCCCGAAGTCAGGATCGCATCCAGCACTTCGAGAGCGCGCACGCGGTCTTTGGAAGAGATGGCATCGGTCAATTCATACAGCGAGCGTTGCTTCGCCGCCAGCACCATGGTTTCGACGTCGCCCAGCGTGATACGGTTCCGCGCGCCGACGTAGAGCATAAGCTTCTCCAGTTCGTTCGAGATCATCATCATGTCGCCGCCGAGTGCATCGACCAGTTCGCGCGAACCGTCGGGATCGATTTTCACTGAGCGACTGGCGCAGTAATCGGAAATCCAGCGCACCGCTTCGCCTTCTTCCACGCGCGCCAGTTCGACGATGCCGCAGTACTGGCCCATGGTTTCGCGGATGCGCTGGTAGCGTTCTTTATCCTGCATCTCCATGCGCCGGACGTCGGCGGGAATGCTGATGTGGTCGGCGACGAACACCATCAGCGCGTCGGGATTCGGATTCTTGCAATAGTTTTCGATGGCCGCGAGTTTTTCTTCATTCGAGCCGCGGCCGAAAAGATTCTTTACCCCGCGCACGAAAAATACCTGGAACGGCGCCATCAGAGAAGGTGTACGCGCGCGATCGAGCACTTCGGCAAGATCGTTTTCTGCGAGGTCGAACTCGAACAGGCTGAAGTCGCGCAAATCAACGGGAACCAGGTGTTCGAGGATGGCGTCACGAAAGCGCTTACGGAAGAAAGCTTCATCGCCCACGAAGACATAGGCGGGCCGGAGCTTGCGCGATTCCAGTTCGCTGACAAAGCGCTCGGCCTGGGCAAAAGCCCGCATCAGAAATTCTCCATCGTCGAATAAACTTTCGCTACAACTCTAGCATCCGGGAACCGGGGTTGGAAGTAGCATCGTCAGGCAGTAGTGGGCTGTTTGGAGTTTGGAAGAATTGGTGGGATTATTAGACAGCAAAACGCTTGAAACCACCGCATGACGAACAAGAGAACTGCCGCGCAAGGTTTTGGAGTAGCTCTCGCAACGCCTCTTGCGATTGGAGCCACTGCCGTGGCCTATAAGGCTCAACTGCATGTGTTACTGATCCTGATGATTTTCATCGTAGTTTGGGTTGGGCTTTTCAAAAGTGTAGTCTGGACTTTTATGCGCAAACTCCCGGTTACCAGCGCGGAACACCGCAGAAGAAATAAGAACTTTTACGATTGGCTACGTTCCCAAGGACGCCGCTAATTCAAAACATCCCGCTACCCGCCAGGCCCCATCTTTTGCCGCAGGTGCCTAAGTGTCATGCTTTCAATCGCGGCACACCGGCCACAAAATGGCAGCAGAATGCTATCTGATTGCATAACAGACTGTTACCCTTCAAATGTTTCGCGAATTATCTCAAAGATAATATCGTTTAAGGAGCGATCTAAGCGACGCACTATTCGCGGATGACCTTCGGGTCCATTCCTTGATCGAAAGTCGCTGTACGGCCTTCCCAGGCCTGGAAATCAGCATTCCACGCGCCGCCCAGACCGGACATTTCGCCACAGTACCCAAAATCCGACCACTGTGTAATCAATAACTTGTGGCTAACTAACTGATTCCAAAGAGACTGCAGGTAGGAAATAACTTCCAACATTATCAATAGCTTACAGGTAAGCTGTTGATTCTAGAACCCCTGTAAAATGTTAGAGACCAGGGTCCGGGCAAAATCCTGGGAGAGCCGACGGAAGGCGGGCGAGTCTTCCTCGAAAAAGCTGGCCAGATCCTGCGAGACTTCGTACTGCTCGCGAAACAGATACGCAGGATTCTGATAGAGCACTTTGCCCTGGCGGTCCGTGAGCGACACCCTCATGCTCACCACCACCAAACGCTGGCGGCCTGCCCGGTTGCAGAGTTGTAAGTGAGCGGCGTCGAAGAGGCCGAGACCACGGTGCCGCGCAGCGTAGCATCGGCGGCCTCGCCGGAATTATTGAGAATGTGATAATGGGTGCGCGTAGTGAACTCGCGCACTACCGACGAAGTCAGCATCTGCTCGATGCGATACGTGCTAGTCTCGTTTACGAACGCGGGGACAGCGATGGTCTTAACATTTTCCGGAAGCTGCACGGCATGGCCAGCCGTGTGATATCCGCAACCGGCGCTCGCCACGATCCATGTCAAGGAGATCCATCTCACGCTGATCCGGGCCAGCCGCACGGCCCGCCGAACCTTCATTGGATCTTTCCTAGCGGGCGGGTTGCGAATCATGCTCTCGGCACACTCCACCGCGGTCACGGCCGCGATGCGCAGATTGTCGGCGGCAGCCCACAGCCAAATTCCATTGGGCCGGGCCGCATCGCGTCTTGAGCGAAACCAGAATGTTGGCTTGTCCCGCTGTGTTCACGTTATTCGGCTGCGATTCGTCTTCCGCTCCCGCCAGCGTCACGTGATCTCCGGCAAGAGCCTGCGACAATCGTTCTCGATCCACAGCTTGTTCCATCTCCAAAAAAATAGCCAACGCGTGGCCGTGAAAGACTGGAGGCTGAAGCAGCATCAGCGCGGGCTGCGGCGCGTCCGCTCCAGCAATCTTTTGGTAGTGGCGGCGCACGCGTGCCTCCAGCGACTCCAGCGAGAGCGTCGATTTCTGCCCGTAACGCGCAAGCATGTTGAACGCCACCTGCTCGTCGAACAGATCCTTGGGCAGCGGCTGGAACGACAGCAGATTCACGGTCTGCTGGTGCAGTTCGTCCATGCCCTTCTGTCCCTGCTCGGACGCCGGCTCGAAGACCGTCGCCACCACGTTCCGGATCGCGCCCGCCTTGCGCGCCCGCAGCAGCAGAAAAGCCAGAGTCACGGCCGCAGGATGAGCCACAACGCACGGAGCCGGCTGCAACTCCGGCTGCCACATCTCTCCGCGCTCGCGTTCTAGCCAAAGAGAGCGCACGTTGGCGCCAGCTTCCTCTTCCAATGCGCCGGAAAGATCGATGATCGCGCTGCCGGCATCGCGGGCGCGTTTCCAGTTGCTGCGTGTACACTCCGCATCAGCGGCAAAGAAGGTGAAGTCTACGTGGCAAACTGCTCGGCGCGCACGCTCTGGATGAAATTGATTTCGTCGCCTGCCGCTTCCAGTTGCCCGATCGACTCGTCATCGTCGAGCAGGCGGATATCCACCGCGGGGAAGTTTCGCTCATTCAGCATTTCGGCGACTTCTTTCCCTTTGAGCGTGGCCGCGCCCACGATGGCCGCGCGGTAGAGCTGCCCGCGCGGAGAAACGGAGAGGGACGGGGCCGCGATTTTCGATGGCGTGCTCATGAAGTCTGCGAAGCCTCCTTGTAGGCGGGCGGCGGAGGCTGGTTCCGGCGGCGGAACATCCACTGCAAGCGCCAGAACACTCCGGAGAACGTATAAAGCAGTGCCACGGCGAACAGCACCGGCTTCGAGAAGAACCAGATGCCCGCGAACAGCGCGCCCAAACAGAATGATCAAACGGAAGGGATGGCGCGAGCGAAAATCAATATCCTTGAAGCTGTAAAAGCGCCAGGTGCTCACCATCAGATAGCCTACTGCGGCCACCATCGCGAGCCACGTCATTGCCGTGTACCAGGATTCAAGGGGAACCCCTGATTGAAAATGAACCACGGCCGCGATCACTCCGGCGCCCGCGGGAATTGGCATTCCCACGAAAGTACTTCTTCCCCGGCCGTCCGGGATTGGAAGGCTCCGGGTTGGCTCGTGATGTTGAAGCGCGCCAGACGGCTGGCTCCGGCCATCAGAAACAGGAAGGCGGCAATCGCCCCCAACTGGGTCAGCTTGAGTTTCCACTCCCACTCGGTGAGGGCGACCGGAGGCATCAGATGAAATCCCCAGGTCCAGGCCAGCATCGCCGGAGCCACGCCAAACGTGATCACATCCGCCAGCGAATCGAGTTCCTTGCCGAACTCGCTGCTCGTGCCGGTCATGCGCGCCACGCGCCCATCGAGGCCGTCGAACAAAACCGCAAACCCAATCGCCTTGGCGGCATTATCCAAATGCCATGAGGATAATGTTGCGGTGCTGTCGCGTGAACAACCTCGAGGATGGCGTAGAAGCCGGCCGCCATGTTCGCCGTGGTAAACAGCGACGGAAGGATGTACATCCCCTTGCGCATGCGGCGTCGGGCGCCGCTCATCCTGCCCGGGTTTTGGAATCGGAAGATCCATCAGCGCGCTCCTTCGCTGGCAGAATAACGCCCCGCACCGGCCAGTTCGCCTTTGGGCTGCAGGTAAGCAAGCACACGGCCCGCCCCGCACCCGGTCGCCGACTTTCACCTGCACGTCGGCGGAAGCGTCGAACAAAACGTCTACCCGGGAGCCGAACTTGATCAGCCCCACGCGCTGGCCGCGCTCCAGTCCGTCGCCGACTTGGGATGGAAGACGATCCTCCGCGCCAGCAATCCCGCAATCTGCTTGAAGATCACAACCTGGCCATCGCCCTCCACGCGGACAATATTCTGCTCGTTCTGCTCCGCGGAAGCCCGATTCATGGCGTTCAGAAACTTCCCGCGCTGGTAGCGCACCTCGCGCACGACTCCCGCAATTGGCGACCGGTTCACGTGCACGTCGAAAACACTCAAAAAGATGCTGATGCGAGCCTGCTTCTCTGAAGTTGTGGTTAGGAAAGAAACATCTGTAACCTTGCCATCTGCCGGCGATACCAAAGCGCCGGCGGCATCCGGGATGGCCCGCTCCGGGTCGCGAAAGAACCAGAAAAAGAACAGCGCAAGCAACAGCGGCAACGCAGCCCAGGCAGGCTGTGCGAACCAGCCCACCAGAACTCCAGCTGCAATGCAAGCCAGCGCGTAGAAGTAGCCGTCACGAACCATGGGAAACTGACTCCAATTATAGAGCAGAGCGCGCGGCGCTGGGCTCATGTCGATTAGAAAGCGGGTAAGTCCAAATCTCAAAAAAAAGGCGCCGGGAAGCGCCAACGGGTAGATACAAGAATCCTGTCAGCGGCGACGGCCGCCTTCAAATGGCCAGAAATTACGCTACGTGAGTTCCGAACTGCTGCCGATACTGCCGCTCAATCGACTGCATCTGGTCCTTGAGCCGCAGCTTCAGCTTCTTGAGGCGAACTTCCTCAAGTTTTTCGTCTTCGCTGAGATAACGTTTTTGGGTAAGTGAATCAAGACGAGTGGAATATTGCATATGCTCCTGAGCCAGCTTTCGGAACTCATCGTGGCTGGTCAGAAGAGTGTCTTTCGGAGTCAGCATCCAGCAGACCTCCAACCGGGATTCGTGTTTAAAAGTACCACAGCACCGAAATCGGTTCAATGCCAAATTCTGGTGCAATCTCGTTATGAGAATCCGTCTAATAAAGCCTTAGGCGACAAAGGATTGCGTCCTCCGGGGGGTTGGGAGTAGTAACTCTTGCGTAAACCTGTTTCCTGGAAACCCAGCTTTCGATACAAGGCGCGCGCGCTTAGATTGGACTCGCGGACTTCGAGAAATATTCCGCTGCCCATGTTCCGCGCGCAGCATGGGCGACTGAACTCCTCCAGCAGCCGCGTGCCCACGCCTCGGCGGCGGGCCGCTTCAGCGACGACAATATTTTCCAATTCCCACTCCGCGTCAACGCGATGCGCCACCAGGAATCCGAGAATTCGGGGCGCTTCGCCCTCATCCTCAACGATCCATCGCCAAGCGCTCGGAGCGCTGCTGCCCCTTCGGGTCACGAACAACGCCTCATACTGCTGTCGAGGCCAGTCAGCGGCGGCGGGGCTTCTCACGCTGCAGAGCCATCATGGCGGGAACGTCGGCGGCTTGTGCCCGTCTGACTCGCAAGCTAGGAACCCATTCTGTCGAGCATCTCGGCGTCGGTGCGGCGGATGTAGTTCGCTTCCAGTTGCTCAGGCGTTACCGTTTCGCCAGATTGAATCTTGCGCCAGCCCAAACGGGCAACGTCAGCGGCAGAGATCGGCGCCAGTATTGATACCGATAACCCGGCCGCAGCCGCAGCCTCGCTTAAAACAGAGTCCGGAGTGACGATGGTCCATCCTTTCGCTTGGGCAAGGAATTCGCTCCGGGACAGAATTATGCTCGCGCGGAATCTGTGACCCTGCACCGCTGGGATTTCGATACTTCCCCACATAGATTTCGCTCCGGCCCGCGTCCAGCGCAGCCATGACTTTGCCTTGCAGCGCCGCTGGTGAAGACGCACGCTTCCAGCAGCGACACCGCCGCGATCGGCTTTTGCAGTACTTCCGCCAAAGCCTTCGCCGCCGCCAGCCCGATCCGAAGGCCGGTGAACGACCCCGGCCCGGAAGCCACGGCAAAGGCGCTGATCTCGTTCTTGGTGAGTCCGTTCCTTGAGAGCAATTCGGAGATCTGCGGAATAAGCTCCGCGGAGAAAGTGCCGCCGAGCAGCGGCGCGATCTCGATTACCTCGATCTCGTCGCTCGCGGGTTCGGTCTCCTGCAGCGCCAGCGCGATGCTGCCCTGCTTGCCGGAGGTATCGATGGCGAGAAGAAGCATTGCCGAAGTTACTCATTCCCCTACAATCCTGTGAAAATGGTGCAGGGTTTAGTAGTCAAGAAGGCCCGTGTGCATGGTCATTTTCCATTCTGTGCCCATCCAGCTGTAAACCTTGAACGATCTGCCTATCCGTGGAATCTTTGCCCTTCCATCGCGCCATAGAGTATCAACATCGACCACTGCGAAAGCGCCATCGCCTTGCCCGGAATTTCAACTCGCCTTTATTCTTGCACCAATTCCATCAGCACCCCGCCAGTGCTCGAGGGATGCACGAACACGTACTGGTGCCCGCCCGCGCCAGTCTTGATCTCCTCCGAAACCAAGCGCACGCCGTCTTTTTTCAGGCGCTCGACGGCCGCCGGCAAATCCGGAACCCGCAGGCATACATGATGCAGTCCTTCGCCACGCTTGGCGATGAACTTCGCAATCGCCGAATTCTCCGAGGTCGCTTCCAACAGCTCCAACCGGCTCTCGCCCACCGGAACCATCACCAGCCGCACCTGTTCCTGCTCCACCGTTTCTTCGGGAGAAATGTTCAAGCCCAGTTTCTCGTAGATCGCCTTCGCCGCCGCGAGCGATTTCACCGCAATGCCGAGATGATCGATTTTGACCGTTCCATGGTCCACTCATGCTTGATCTATCCACACTTGAGCATGCACAATAACTTTGCTGTTCTCCGCCTTTACCGCCTTCGTCGCGATCTCCTCGACCAATGTATAGGGATCGCGTTTGTGTTCCGCCACTTCCGCCGCCAGCCGCGCCAGGTTGCCGTCGGCGAGTTGCGTCCGCGCCTTCTCCAGCATGGCGTCGCGCAGCATCTCGACCAGGCGCTCCTGCCAGTTCTCGACGCTGCGGTTCAGTGCCAGATTTTCTTTCTGCAGATACGCCTCATAGTCCGAAATTGCGCCCGCCAGTTCCTCTATTCCCACTCCCTGGCTGGCGACGGTCTTCACGATCGGCGGAGTCCAGCCATCGTGGCGCGTGGCCAGCGACTGAAGCGTGCGGATTTCGCGCTCCACGTGCTCAGCGCCGTCGCGGTCGCTCTTGTTGATGACGAAGATGTCGGCGATCTCCATGATGCCGGCCTTGATGGTCTGCACATCGTCGCCCATGCCCGGAACCAGGATCAAAATCGTGACGTCGGCCAGCCGCACGATGTCCACTTCATCCTGGCCCACGCCCACGGTCTCGATCATGATCAGGTCGCGGCCGGAAGCATCGAGCACCGTGGTGACATCGGCCGTGGTGCGCGCCAGGCCGCCCAGCGAGCCGCGCGTCGCCATGCTGCGAATGTAAATCCCGGCGTCGGAAAAATGATCCTGCATGCGAATGCGGTCGCCGAGAATCGCGCCACCGGTGTAAGGACTGGTGGGATCGACCGCGATAATCCCCACAGTGCGGTTGTCTTTGCGATAGAGGCGGGCAAGCTGATCGACCAGCGTGCTTTTCCCCGCCCCCGGCGGCCCGGTCAGCCCGAGCACGCGCGCCTTCCCGCTGTGCGGAAACAAGGCCTTCAGCAGCTCGGACCATCCCGGCGCGCGGTTCTCCACGGTCGAAATGGCGCGAGCGAGCGCGCGCACGTCGCCCGCGCGAAGTTGCTCGACCCATGTCTGGATGTGTTGGCTCAAACGATCAGTGTAAAGCAAGGGAGGAGTCGAGGGCCAAGATAGCAAGCGGCGGGCAGTAGTTGCCTGCGGTCGCCCGGCGGAGTATATTTGAACTACGGGCTCGGAAAATTGCCGAGACCGCAATTAAAGCTTCAACAAATTGACTATGCAACGGCATTTACTAAAGGAGAAAAAAATATGGCTACACCTCCCGTTTTTGCTACCCCCACCGACAATTTCTTCGACTCTGTTCGGGTTCCTGCGCGCGGATCAGAGACTCCGTTTAACAAGGCATTCGAATCGCGCCTGAAGGAGCTCGCGGAACGAGCGCAACCGGAGGACTGGTCGTTCGACGCCGAGGAACCCTTCGGAGTGCTCGGCAATTACGTCCGGTACACCTATAAAAGGCTGTTTCAACAGAACGACAAGATTCTAGCAGCTGCCGACTCTGGCGGGGCGAGAATCGCCGTATTCAACACGGGCCTGTTCACGCCAAACTACGAAGCAATTTTCGCCTTCCTCGAAGCGAACCGCGACGCATCACGACAGCCTTGGGTCTTGAAGGACTGGGTGGTCGAGAGTGACAGAAGGCTGGGGTTCTTCGAGTCCAAGCCGTCGGCGGCTAGGTACTTCGACAAGCCAGACGAGCTTATCTACGATCCGGACCGGGAGCTGATTCCCAACCTCGATCATATCCTCGATGAGAACGTCGAGCGCTATCCAACCGACCTTCGGAAGAACGCCCATCGCCGCCGGATGATGCTGCAGGGCGCCATCGCGGAGGCTGGCAAGCGCGCGCAGATGAACTACAAGGTGGCCGTTCCGCAGTTCTACTTCGGCCACGAAGCTTCGGAGTACGGCCGAGTTCAGTTACTGCTGCCGCTCTGCTTCAATCAACCGGCTCGTGCCGACTTGGCGCTGGTTGTCGAGCGAGAGGTCTACGCTTACCGAGCCTTCACCGTGTTGTCCCTTGATCGCGCTTACAGCAATGCCCGACTGATTGCCAAGCCGGAGACCGACTGGCTGAAAGCTCCGGGCACAGACGCTTCCTGGCTGCAGGGGAACCGGGCCGCGAGCTAGGCTCATCGCCTCGTGGCTGCTGCAGGCGCGATCATGAAAACTTTCCTTGAAGTACTGACAAATATCCGAATTGCAATCGCTGAGATCGGCGGAACGGTGACCTTCGTCTTCTTGATCGCCTTCGGGATGTACAAAGCGTGGCAGGAGTTCGTTGTTAAACGATTCAAGTAGGAAAGGTTTTCGCAGGCGTTGCGCTATTCCTTCAGCAATTGCCGTGCAAGTACCCGCCGCTGAATCTCGCTGGCGGCCTCGCCAGTTGGCGCGGCTGGCCGGCTCTGCCATTCGTCCGAACCTTCTTCCCCTGAGAGTTGGGCAGCGGCGAACTCTCCCCATGCCCGATCCTCGGCAACCTGCTCGTAGGTGAGCGAGTCGTAATAACGGACGACGGCGGCGGAAATCCCTTCGAGTCTTTTCTCTTCCTCACTCATTGGTTCCCTTACTCCTTCAATAACTGTCTTGCGATCACTAGCCGCTGAATCTCGCTGGTGCCCTCGCCAATGGTACACAGCTTCACATCGCGGTAATACTTTTCTGCAGGATAATCTTTGATGAAACCATATCCGCCGTGAATCTGCACGCCTTCATTGGCGCATTTTACGGCGACTTCGCTGGCGTAAAGTTTCGCCATCGACGATTCTAACGTGGTCTTCAGTCCGGCATCTTTCATCGATGCGGCGCGCATGGTGAGCAACCGGGCCGCGTCAATTTCGGTGGCCATGTCGGCCAGCTTCCACTGGATTGCCTGAAATTCCCCGATGGCTTTGCCGAATTGCTTGCGCTCTTTCGAATAATTCAGAGCGGCCTCGTATGCACCCTGTGCCATGCCCAGCGACAGCGAGGCAATCGAGATGCGGCCGCCATCAAGCACGCGCATGGCGTCGATGAAGCCATCGCCTTCCTTGCCCAGCAGATTCTCCGCCGGGATAACGCAGTCTTCAAAAATCATCTCGGCCGTGTCGCTAGCGCGCAGCCCCAGCTTGTTCTCCTTCTTGCCGGGATGAAATCCCTTCGTGTCTTTCTCGACGATGAACGCAGAAAGCCCGTGAGTATTGGCGGCGCGGTCGGTCACGGCGATCACGACAATCACGTCGGCATAATGACCGTTGGTGCAAAATGTTTTCGTGCCGTTCAGAACCCAGTTATTGCCGCGGCGCTTCGCGGTCATGCGGGCGCTGCCTGCGTCCGATCCTGACGACGGCTCCGTCAATCCCCATGCGCCGATGAATTCGCCTGTTGCCAGTTTGCAGACGTATTTCTTTTTCTGCGCCTCGTCCCCGGCAAGAAAGATGTGATTGGAACACAGCGACGTGTGCGCGGCGACAATAATGCCCACCGAGCCATCGACGCGCGATAACTCTTCGATGGCGATCACATATTCCACGTAGCCCATGCCAGCGCCCGCGTACTCGGTGGGGAAAACCGTTCCCAACAATCCGAGCTTGCCCAGTTCTTTAATCGTAGCCAGCGGAAACTCGCAGGCCTCGTCCCATTTCATGACATTGGGCGCGATCTCGCGCTCGGCAAACTCGCGGACACTTTTCTTCAGGTGCTGCTGCTCGTCACTCAGTTGAAAATCCAAGATTCCTCCACAGCATTGAACGGACTTTCGATTAGAACATAGCCGCAGATAGGGACAAAGTTACCTCAGGCAGAGAAACGGGAAAATACGATAACCCGCATTATCATTGGGGATAATGCGTATGAAGGGCGATAGTCCGACCGACCGGATGGTTTGCCAGTACATTCATTCCAGTACATTCTTCTGCACCGGCGCGAAAATCAGCGAGTGATTTCATCCGCCACAATGAATCTCTCGAACACCTCGTTCGAAAGCAACCGCCCTCGAGCCGTCAAGCACACAAATTCTCCACGCTGTTCCATCAGTCCGTCGTCGATGAACTCCGCAATCGCTGCGCGAGTAGGATCGATCGTCTCCTCGCCGAATTTCGAAGCAAGCTCGCAGAGGCTAACGCCCTGCGTGAGCCGCAGTCCGAGAAAAAAACTTTCCTCTAAAGCCGCAGGCTGCGAGACTGGTGTCCGCTGCATACCTCCGCCGCTCATGTACTGCTCCAGGGAATCCGGAGGAGCGAAGCGCACGGCCTCGAGGTCAGGGGTGGCAGAGAGCAGCATCGAATGTGCGTCGACGCCGAAGCCCAAGTAGGGCTGCCGCGTCCAATACTTCAAATTGTGCCGTGATTCGAAAACCTCGCGCGCAAAGTTAGAAATCTCATACTGCGCGATCCCCTCCGATGGGAGCCGCTCACACGCTGCGAGATAGAAATCCGCCATGGCTTCTTCATCGGGCACGAAGTGCGCGTGATAGCGAGTGCCACCGGCTAACAGTTCGCGTCCCAGCCGCGAATCCTCATCCACTTCGAGCATGTAGACACTGATATGCGGCGCGGCGGTCGCAATGGTTTCCGCCAAAGAAAATTCCCAACTCTTCGCATTTTGGTGCGGCAACCCGGCGATGAGGTCGATGTTGATGTTCGTAATTCCCGCAGCCCGCAACCGGGCAATGTCTTGCAGCACAGTCGTGCGGTTGTGCAATCGTCCCACTGCTGCCGCTTCTTCATCGTCAAACGACTGCACACCGAGACTCACACGATTCACACCGCAACCCAGCAGGCCATCCAGCATGTTGCCTGTCAGCGTGGCGGGAGCGCACTCTACCGTGACCTCCGCTTCGGGACTCACGTCGAACTGGCGCCGAACGGCGCCGAAAATTCGCTTCAGTTGCGCGGCTTCAAGCACAGTCGGCGTGCCACCGCCCAGATAGATGGAATCGACTGCTCGCTCCATCTGACCGCCCGTCCGAGCCGCTATCTGCGGCGCGTTCGCAATGTCGGCACAAACCCGATCCACATAGCGCTCGAAAACCGCCCGCGAAAACACGTCGGAGGCAAAGTTGCAGTAGCTGCACTTGGTGCGGCAAAAAGGCACCGAAATGTAAATGCCTAGAGGCATGTCAAACCATTATCCACCCGCGCGCCCGAAAACCTTTTCCGTCCTCGGGCCTGCGGCCACCATCCATATTAAGGTACCCTGTAAATAGCGCTGTCCGCGCCGTTTCACACGATCGCTCGGAAACTGATGGCTCAGGAAGAAGAAGTATTAGGAAAAGCCTACGACAGCCGCCTGATGGCGCGGCTGCTCAAGTATCTGCGTCCGTATCGCTGGCAGGTGGCGATCGCGCTGGCCTCGATCGTTCTGAAGTCTTTCGCCGACGTACTCGGGCCGTATCTCACTAAAGTTGCGATTGATCGTTATCTCGCGCCAAAAGGCGCGCCCACCGCGGCGTCTTCTGGCATCTGGAGCTGGCTTAGCACGCGCCCCGTCACCGGCATTTCGCAAATCGCGGCCATCTATGTAGGGCTGTTGCTCTTCAGCTTCCTGCTCGAGTTCCTGCAAACCTACTTCATGCAGTGGACCGGTCAGAAAGTGATGTTCGATCTCCGCCGCCAGATCTTCCGGCACCTGCAGCGCCTGCATGTCGCCTTCTTCGACAAGAACCCGGTCGGCCGCCTGGTCACGCGCGTCACCACCGACGTCGATGCGTTGAATGAGATGTTCACTTCAGGAGTGGTCTCGATCTTCGAAGATCTTTTCGTGCTCTTCGGCATCCTGGGCGTCATGCTCTGCATGAACTGGAAGCTGGCGCTGATTACGTTTGCTGTGCTGCCCTTCATCGTCGTCGCGACCAAGATTTTCCGCGACCGGGTACGCGACTCTTATCGCCGCATCCGCGTGGCCATCGCCCGTATCAATTCGTACTTGCAGGAGCACATCAGCGGCATGGTCGTGCTGCAGCTCTTCAACCGCGAACGCAAGGCCTACACCCGCTTTAAAGAAATTAATCGGAGCCATATGGACGCGTACAAGGACGCGATCATGGCCTACGCGGTCTACTATCCCGTAGTCGAGATTCTTTCCGCGATTGCGATTGCTTGCGTCATCTGGTTCGGCGGCGGCGATGTAATGCGCGGCACTGAAGTGAGCAGTGTTGCCGTGAGTTTCAACTGGAAGACGCTAATCGCGTTCCGTCTGGTGCCGACAGTGGCAACGCTGGGCGTGCTGGTCGCCTTCATCCAGTACGCTTTGCGCTTCTTCCGCCCGATCATGGACTTCAGCGAAAAATACAACATCCTGCAATCAGCCATGGCCGCCAGCGAACGCATCTTCAAACTGCTGGATACGCCTGTGCAGGTAGTTTCGCCAGCCATAACCAAGCGGCCCGAAGGCCCAGGCCGGATTGAATTCGATCACGTCTGGTTCGCGTATCGAGACGCGGCGGAGAGCGATCAATCCCCGGATTGGGTGCTTCGCGACGTCACGTTCACCATCGAACCGGGAGAAACCGTAGCCATAGTCGGCCACACCGGCGCGGGCAAGACCACGCTCATCTCGCTGTTGCTGCGCTTCTACGATGTCCAGAAGGGCGCGGTGAGAATCGACAGCGTCGATGTCAAAGACATGGATCTCGCTGACCTGCGCGGCCGCTTTGGCGTGGTGCTGCAAGATCCGTTCCTGTTCAGCGGAACGATCGGCGGAAACATCCGGCTCGGCACGGAGCGCATTCAGGATGAGGACGTCGAGCAGGCCGCCGAAGACGTGAATCTCGCCGACTTCATCCGCGCCCTGCCCAAAGGATTCGACGAAGAGGTCCGCGAGCGCGGCTCAACGCTTTCGACCGGACAGAAGCAGCTTATCTCATTTGCTCGCGCCCTGGCCCACGAGCCGAAAATTCTGATTCTCGACGAAGCTACCTCGAGCGTCGATACCGAAACCGAATTCCGCGTGCGCGATGCGCTCAACCGCATGGTCGAAGGACGCACGTCGCTGATCATCGCCCACCGGCTCTCCACCGTGCAGCGCGCCGACAAGATCATCGTCATGCACAAAGGCCAGGTCCGCGAAATGGGCACGCACCAGCAACTTCTGGCCCAGCGCGGGATTTATTTCAAGCTGTACCAGCTTCAGTACAAGGATCAGGAGATCAATGCGGGGCGTGCGTCCTCGCCCACAAACGCCGACGGCTTAAGGGAGCCGGAAGTCACTGCCAGCGCGGACGACTAAGCTCCGGCCTTACAATGCTCTCTTGCGAATCCTGATCTCAGCCGGCGAAGTTGAGGCGTTTAGCGGGCGTGAGCGTAGCGCGAGCCCGCTGCCGAAATCCCGAGCAACGCGAGGGACCTCACAGTGAAGGTTCTGATCTCAGCCGGCGAAGCTTCCGGAGAAATGTACGGCGCGCAGCTCATCGAAGCCCTGCATCGCCGCGACTCCGCAGCTTGAATTCTTCGGCGTCGGTGGAGACCGCATGCGCGCGGCTGGCTGCGATACCGTTGTCGACGCGAAAGATCTTTCCGTTGTCGGCATCACTGAAATTCTCAGCCATCTGCCGAAGATCTACAGTCTGTACCAACATCTGATTAAAGAAGCCGATAAGCGCAAGCCCGAGCTCGCCATCGTGATTGATTCGCCTGCGTTCAACTGGCGCGTGGCGCGGCAGATGAAGAAGCGCGGCATCCCTGTGGTCTATTACGTTGCTCCGCAATTCTGGGCGTGGCGCCAGGGACGCGTTCGCCTTATCCGCGACTACATCGACAAAGCATTGGTTATCTTTCCCTTCGAAGAAAAGTTCTACCGCGACCGAGGAGTCGATGCGACCTTCGTTGGCCATCCGCTCGCCGACTTGCCGCAGCCGTCGATCACGCGCAGCGGCTATGCCACGCAATTTCATCTCGACCCAGCAATTCATTGGATCACGCTGATGCCCGGCAGCCGCGTCAAAGAAGTGCGGATGAACCTGCCAACAATTCTTGAAGCGGCCACTCAACTCGGCCCCGGTTACGAATTCCTGCTTCCAATCGCACCTACGCTCGACCGCAACTTCCTGCAAAGCCTCATTGGTGAAGAAACGACAGGGCAACCTCGCATTACGCTTGTTCCCGAATCGCTGCCTGCGCTTTGGCATTCGCGCGCCGGCATTATCGCAAGCGGCACCGCAACAGTAGAAGCTGCCATGATGCGCACACCATTTGTGATGGTCTACCGCGTCTCGGCGCTGACCTACCTGCTGGGCAAGCCGCGGGTGAAAGTCCCGCGCTTCGCCATGGTCAACTCTGATTGCCGGGGAGCAAGTCGTCCCCGAGCTGGTGCAACACGAATTCACGGCTGCGAACGTGGTCGCGCGGGTGCAGGAAATCCTGCCCGACGGTCCTGCGCGCGATCGCATGCTGGAAGGCCTGCGCCAGGTGAAAGCTCGACTCCTCCCCCAAACCGAGCCTGCGGACCCACCCCTGCATCCAGCGGACCGTGCTGCCACAATTATTTTGTCGATCGGCAAACCTTGATCGGCAAATTGCTCATCGGAGAATCGAGAACACCAACAGTAGCCCTAGCGCAACTTCCCGCATCAGACATAATTGCGACGAGAAATAATGTAACTTGGTAGATGAGAGGACGAATAGGGATTCGTTTTGACCGAAATAAGCCCGCGCATCGACCGCGCAAAATCAGAAATAAGGTATCCGGTTCACGCCGCGACGTGGGCCCTAGTAGTGTGGGTATCGGTCGCCTGCCTGTTGAATAGTCCGCTCTGAGCTTCTCGCTCAGGCGCAGCAGCCACAGTCCTCGCCGGCGACAGCTGGCACGCAAGAAACGCAAACTCCAGCGCCTAATCAGCCGCAGCCGGGAGCCATTAGCGGCACGGTCGTTGATCAAGATGGAGCCGTGATCGCCAATGTGAATATAACCCTGTCGCGTCCGGCCACCTCGACAAATGCGACCTCAAAGCTGGAAGCGCGCTCCGATGGCGAAGGACATTTCGCTTTTACTGACGTAGCCCCTGGCCCATTTCAAATATCTTTTACAGCTCCGGGTTTTGCACCTCTGGAAAAGTCCGGAGTGCTTCAGTCCCGGCGAAACCTACACGATTCCACAGATCGCGCTCGCAGTTGCCGAGAACACGTGTAGACGTGGAGGTAACGCTGACCCAAGAGCAAGTGGCGGAAGATCAGATTAAGGTCGAGGAGAAGCAGCGCCTGCTAGGAGTCTTTCCAAATTTTTATGTCAGTTACAATCCGAACGCGGTTCCTCTCACGGCGAAGCAAAAGTTTAAGCTGGCCTGGAAGGCAACCACGGATCCGGTTTCGTTTATCGTCACGGGCGCCGTTGCGGGAATTGAGCAGGCCGACAATGCCTTCAGCGGATACGGGCAGGGAGCGCAGGGCTATGCGAAGCGCTACGGCGCCGCTTACGCTGACCAAGTGTCAGGAACCTTTATTGGAAGCGCGATCCTGCCATCGTTGTTAAAGCAAGATCCGCGTTATTTCGTAAAGGGGACGGGCAGCACGAAATCGCGGGTCCTGTATGCCATGGCAAATGCAGTCATCTGCAAGGGCGATAACCGGCATTGGCAGCCGAATTACTCGTTCATCATAGGAGACCTCGCCGCTGGCGGGCTATCCAACCTGTATTATCCTGCCAAAAACCGCAACGGAGCTGCGCTAACCTTCGAGAATACGGCCATCGTCATTGGCGCCGGTGCCATCGGCAATATCTTTCAGGAGTTCTTCCTTCGCAAGCTCACGCGCCACGCCGCCGCTCAGGCCCAGTAAAAACCTTGATTCTCGTGGTGCCGACATAGCGGCTGAGGATTCCATCCGATTGGCCGAAACTGGAAAGGATTAGGCCGCTGACCTTGTGCTCCCAGCATCTTTTAGGTGAGAATCTTCATCATAGGGAATGGTTAGCCTGTTTCCTGGAGACTCTCCTTAATGCAGATTCACCCGCGGCGCGGCTACAGCGTCCTGCCGGTTTTCCTTGCCCTGCTGCTACTCGCCTTTGGCGTGGTCCCCTCGCGGGCCGCCGAGAAAACGCACTTGCGCGTCGACGATTACCAGATCGAAGTCGAACTTACGCCTCATCAGCACCAGATTTCTGCGCGGGCCAAAGTCAAGTTCACAGCGCTTCAGGATCTGACCGTCGCCGTCTTCGAATTACACAACGACCTGCGAGTTACGAGGGTTCTCGACGACAACAATCAGCCACTCTCGGCCGAACGCGTCACTCAGGATTCTACGGTGCGCGTGCCGCTGCCCGCCGGCCTCGCCAAGGACGCATCCACCACGCTTACTTTCGAATACGAAGGCCAGCTTGAAACTGCCGACGACAGCCCGGTTCCCGGCCTCAAACTCGCCTACGTAGGCGATGATACTAGCTATCTGCTCTACGCCGGGCGCTGGTTCCCGGTGAGCGGCTACGGAATGAACCGCTTCAGCTCTACCATCAGCGTCACGGTGCCCGCCCACATGGTGGTGATCGGCAGCGGAAAATCCACGGTCACCGAAAATCCACCCTCGAAGAAGCCCAACACCAACGGCCTCCCTACCAAAACATTACGTTTGTCTATGCCAAGGCGAGCTTCCCTGGCGACCATCATCGCGGGCATCTTCCAGGAACACCACAGCGACGAAGCCGGAATGGACCTGCACGTCTTCTTCAAGCCCGCGCATCAGGCGCTGGCTCCCGAATACACCACCACCGCGGTCCAGGAATTCACTTACTTCATCACGCTTTACGGAACTCCGCTGTCGCAGAGGCTCAACGTCGTGGAGTTGCCGGGCGACACTGTTCCCTACGTGTGGGCTCCGGAGATCGCCGGGCATAGCCAGCCCTTCGATCACAGAAAAAACCAACTACCGTTTGCTGGCCAACGCGATCGCGCATCAATGGTGGGGAGTTTCGGTAAGTCCCGCGACGAAAGACGATTGGTGGCTGGTCGATGGCTTTTCACGCTATTCAGAAGCCATGTACGTGGAGAACGCTGCCGGCGCGGCGGGCCTTGAGGAAGCGGTGAAGGACATGTCGGTGGGAGCTCTGGCCTACGATACCGTTCCGCTTTCCAGCGCCAGCAAGCTCGATCCCTTTTCCACCGAGTTTCAATCGCTGGTGACCGACAAGGGCGCGATGATCCTGCACATGCTGCGCTGGGTGCTGGGCGAGGAGAAATATAATAAGACCATGCGCGAGTTCGCCGCGACCTACGCCGGCAAATCGGCGACCACGGATGACTTTCGCGCCATCGCCGAAAAATACTACGGCGACCAACTGACCTGGTTCTTTTCCCAGTGGCTTGATTCCACCGGCGCGCCCGAATTCAAACTGAAATACATCACCTATCGCCTCGGCAACAACAAAGGCTTTCGCGTTACGGGGGAGATTACTCAGGATCTCGACCTGTTCCGCATGCCCGTGGACCTGCGCATCGACACCGACGGAAAGACGGAAGATAAGAAACTCGAGGTGGTCGGCACCAGTTCAGCCTTTACCGTCGAAACCTTCGGACGCCCGCGGCGGATCTCCATCGATCCCGATCATCATGTCCTCACCAATTCGTCTGACGTGAAGCTGCGGTCGTCCATCCTGCGCGGCATGGCGCTGCAACAGCAGGGCGATCTTGCCGGCGCGCTGGCCGAGTTCAACAAGGCGCTTGATCTCAACAAGAACAGCTCGCTGGCTCATTACCGCATCGCGGAAATTTTCTTTCTGCAGAGAAACTACCAGGCCTCGGCCAACTCCTACCGCGCTTCGATTAACGGCGATGGCGAACCGCGCTGGACCGAAGTCTGGAGCCATATCCAGTTGGGCAAGATTTTCGACGTCACCGGCCAGCGCGAGCGCGCCATCAACGAATACCGGCAAGCCATCCAGACCAACGACGACACCTTCGCTGCTCTTGAGGAAGCGCGCAAGTATTTGGCCAAGGCCTTTGAGCGGCCCAAGAACAAGGAGTAAGGCAAGGACTAGACTCGTGAACCGCTCGGGAAGGGCACGGTTTCAGTAACTAGCCGCCCTGAGCAAGCGAAGCGCGCCGAAGATGCTACTGCGAATCCAGGGGATGCTGGCTTTAGCCTCTGGCGTTTGTGCCGGCACCCAAAGCTTTGGATTTCTTCTCCCGTGCAGGGCCGAATTCCAGAACTTCACACGGCAAGAATTCGCGGGTATGCGCGTCAACAATCGCCGCAGATGATCGCGGGTCGTCATCAAGCTGCCTGTGCATGCGCGGCGCCAAAGTGGCACTATCGGCCCAGCCATTAGCCTCCGCAAAATCAAACCGTACCCTTTGCAGCGCGTCTTTCTTTGATGGGTGCATTTGTGGCCGGCCCGGTTGCGGTTGATCGACCATGCCAACCCTGCCCTGCAGTTTTTGAATACGAGCTACGGCCCGATCAATCACGCGGACAAACTCGGCTCCGCTCTCGTTCTTGCGTCCCTCTCGCAATCGGCGCCGGGCATCCTCGATGGAAAACCAGGTACGGTCTCGCTTGAACTCTTGCGGGGGACTAAGCCGTAACACCTCGCAAAGGTAGGCATTCACGGCAACTCCTTTTTCGGCAGAAGACGAGGCACGATTCTCGGCATCATTCTGCTTGCGACGATAGCGTGCGAATACAGCTTCTTCGATGCGGCCATGAACGCCCGCTTCCTCGAATGCTTCCAGTGCCGCAGCCTGGGCGTGGGTCAGTCCCGGTTCGGCGCTTCCTTTAGGAAAAGTCCACCGCTGGCCGCCGCGGGTGCGAACCAGCAGGAACTCGACAGCACCCTCACGGACCCGATAGCAAACCGCGGCCACTTGATCGCACTCGCACAATCTTCGAAGCTGCGATAGGCGAACAAACCGGGCCGATCCCTGGGCCGATCCCCGGGCCGATCCTCGAGAAGATGCCGGGTGAGTCCGAATCGTCGATCGGTCGACCAGCCGCCGCGAATCACGGGCCTTCCTGACCTCTGCGCTCATCGCTTCAGAGTGCACGATGCCACCCCCTTCTGCCTAGAGCACAGCTTGGTTCTCAACTGGCGCGGCCGCCTATGCCGGGCTGGCGCGTTTGCCGGAATCTTTCTACACACTTGCGCGGCCCAACTCCTCGAAGACATATTCATATCTTGTCGGCCGCAATCTGCCCAGGGGATGGCTTTTGGAAACCATGCATTGCCTTCGCTGTAATCGCGAGCTAGGGGCCGGACAGAAATCCGTTGCCCTCTACATGTTCGCGCAGACCGTCGGCATCAAGCCACGGCAGAAGTCCACGGCCCATCGCATTTCCTTCTGTCCCCAGTGTGCGGTCTCTCTGGCCATGGGCCCGCCACCAGAAGGCGCCCTCAACATGGCTGCCTGGGATATGATCCGCGACCTGGTTGGCTCCGATCCCGCCCTGAACCAGGCTGCATGGGAGAGCCTTAGCGGAGTTTTGGGATTGCTGCCGGCAACCGGAACCGATGGTGCGGCTGGTTCAGCGCAGGCTGCGGGTTATTTCGAATTCTGACGGGCGAATGGCGGGAAACGCGCCACGGCCATCTCAATCGCAGGGCAACAGCCTACGACCTGATCCATTGCTCCGCCTCCTCGACCGAGCCGAAAATTGAGAAAGCCTTTTGCGTGCGCAAAATTTTGTGCATGCGGGCAGCGTGGTGCTGGACCTTGCTGCGGGCAACAAATGCGCGCCGGGCTTGCGGTGAAAAGGGATCGATCTGATCCGCCAGTCGAATGAACTCATTCGCCTCCAAATCGAGTTCTTCGACTTCGCTGAGGTCTGCGATCTCGGAGAAATCCGGCTGGAATTGCGGATGATCCCGCAGCGCCGCTGCATACGTCTCGATATCCTTGACTGTCACCCTCTTTCGAAACTTAACCACTACCAGCCGCTTCTCGGCATCCAGCAAGTAGTGGGGAGCCCCATACGTACCACTAGTGTCGCGGCTAGGGGCCGCACCGAAGCGCGGAATGTCTTCCTGAAACATGGCTCTGGCTCGGTCCCTCCAGGGTGAAGTCAATTTGCCCTCCACTAGGACTATCGGCACCAGGGAGGTTACGCTTCACCCCGGTCCCGGTAACCTTCCCTCGAAAGACATGGTTCCGGCGTCGACGCCGTAGCCGCCTGCAGAGTAGACCAACCTCGCACTGACAATAGACAATTCTCATTAACTGCAACTGATCGCCTCGGCTTACTTTTGGCGCCTTCCCCGGTCTAAAGAGGTAATCACAGCAGGGAACTTCGCAGAACCCGGCTGCGTATTACTCATCAGTTGCTTAACGGAAACGGCTGGGCGGGATTGAGACCCCTCGCCTGAACGTCGCCGGAGACCCCCACGCACCTCCCCGGAGGCGTGGGGGCGTTCTAACATGCGAATACTTCTCGACATCGTCCGGCAGTCGCTTTCCACGCTCTGGGCGCACAAGCTGCGCTCCTTCCTCACGATGTTCGGAATTGCCTGGGGCGTGGGCTCTTTGCTGCTTCTGGTGGGTTTGGGAGAAGGCTTCCGCAGCGGCCAGGAAAAGCAGTTGGCGACTCTCGGGCAAAACATAATGTTCATGTTTCCCGGACGCATCCCGGCAGTCGAGGGGAGCACGCAATCTGGGCAAACTTATTACTTCACCTACGCCGACTATTCTGCCATCCGCCAGCAGGCAAAGTTCGTCGGCGGCTCTGTCTCCGGTGTTGAATCGTGAAGACATCCGCGCCGTCAGTGATTACGGCTCGACCAACGGCCAAGTCTTCGGCGTAGCCTCCGATTACAACCAGATCCGTAACGTGCCTGTCAGTCCCGGCCGCTGGTTCAACGAGGAAGACAACACCGAGCGCCGCCGCGTCGCCGTCGTGGGATGGGAAATGCTGAAGAACATGTTCCCCGGACGTCCCGCCGTCGGCTCCACGATTCTGTTGAACGGCATCAGTTTCGACGTGATCGGCGTGGTCGACAAAGTTGGACGCGATGGTAATAATGGCACCAACTCGCGCATCTTCATCCCCATTGAAACCATGCGAAATCTGTTTCGCCTGACCAAAGCGAATTCCGAAGATGCCATTTCCTTCATCAATTACGCGCCCATCCGTAAAGACCTTCATACTGAGGCGAAGAACGAGATTCACCAGATCATCGCCAGCCGCCACGGCTTCGACCCCAAACTGGAAGACGCCTTTGAAGACTGGGACACCATCGAGAATATGCAACGCGTAGGCAAGATTTTCGACGCCATGGATTGGTTCCTGGGCGTGGTCGGAGTCGTGACCCTCGGACTGGGCGCGATTGGCATCATCAATATCATGCTGGTCTCGGTGAGCGAGCGTACCAAGGAAATTGGCTTGCGCAAAGCGCTGGGTGCAACTCACAAAAACATTCTTACGCAGTTCTTCGTCGAAGGAGCTTTTCTCACCGCCTTCAGCGGCGGCATCGGCCTGGCTCTGGCGACGGGTTTTGTCACCCTGCTGGCCATGTTGCCGTCGCCGGAGGGCTTTGATACTCCGCGAATCATTCCCGCATCCGCGCTCGCGGCCATCGGTTCGCTGGCAGTCGCCGGAATTTCCGCTGGACTCTATCCTGCGCGCAAAGCCGCGCTGATGGAGCCGGTGGAAGCGTTAAGGCAGGAGTGAGGACGGATCGATGACAACACCCATGACGAGTATCATCACCGATATGGCAGTCGTCACCCATTACGTTGTCATCCCGAGCGCGAGGGATCTTGGGGTTTGCTCGCGCAGGCAGCGCCGAGGGCGCAAGCAAGAACCCAGATCCCTCGCTTCGCTCGGGATGACGAGAGTTATTGGGTGCGTGAGCTAGAAGCTAAGAGCCAGGAGCTAAGGTCTAATGATCGTCGATCTCGTCAGCCAGGCCTACAACGCGCTACGCCACAATCGCCGCCGCAGCGTGCTGACCATGCTGGGCATGGCTTGGGGAATTGCCACAGTCGTTCTCTTGCTGGCCTACGGCTCTGGATTCGAGCGCGGCTTGTGGGTGGCGTTCCGCTCCTTTGGTACGAATCTGGTTTTCATTTTCCCCGGCCGCACAGAATTGCAGGCCGGAGGAACCAAGGCCGGCGCCGAAGTTAAGCTGACCGTCGATGATCTCGATTACATCCGCGACGAAGTTCCTTTGCTCAAGCACGTTTCTCCCGAGGTCGCCAAGCAGAGTCTGGTGGCCTACGGTACCCGCAGCGCGACCTATGGCGTCAGTGGCGTCTACGCTTCCTATGGTCGCATGCGGCGTCTCGACACTTCCGAAGGCAGCTTCTTCAGTGACGCTGACGATTTCACTCATTCCCGCGTCGCCATCATCGGCTCGGACGTGAGAAAGAAACTTTTCTCCGGCCAGAACGCCCTCGGTGAAAGCATCCGCCTCGACGGCATTTCGTATCAGGTCATCGGGGTGCTCCGGCACCAGGTCCAGAACGGCGACGACAATATCAACGGCCACGTCTACATCCCGTTCAGCGCTATGAGCGATCTCGCCAAGACCTATTATCTGAATTCCATTGTGATGGAATACGAAGGCGACCACGCCAAGATCGTGACCGCAGTGCGTCGCTCCATGGCCTTCCATCACAATTTCGATCCCAAAGATCAACGGGCGATCTTCGTCTTCGACGTTTTCGCCGACCTGCTCGATCTGCAGGTCATCAGCACCGGTATCAAGATACTGCTCGGCTTTATCGGATTGCTGACGCTCGGCATCGGCGGCGTAGGTCTGATGAACATCATGCTAGTCTCGGTCACTCAGCGCACGCGAGAGATTGGCGTTGAAAAAGCTCTGGGTGCGCACCGCTGGCACATCCTGTTCCAGTTCCTGACCGAAGCCCTCGTGATCACGGCTCTGGGCGGCCTTTTGGGAGTAGCGCTGGCGTATTTGGTTTCCTGGAGCGTGGGTTCGCTCACGTTGTGGAGCGCTTTCGAAGAAAATGCCAGCGAAGGCGATATCCACCTCTACATCAATTTCGCCACGCTGATCTGGTCGACCGTCATCCTGAGTTTTGTAGGCATCATTAGCGGCATGTTGCCAGCGATCAAAGCCGCCAGACTGAATCCCGATCGAGGCGCTGCGCTACGAGTAATATCTCAGGAGTCGCGCCGGCGTTTTGGTGACTTGTCATCCTGAGCGGAGTTGTTGTTTCGCGAAGCGAAGCAACAACGCAGCCGAAGGATCCCGTTCAGGTCGACATTAGCGGCGGCCAGAAGAGGAGTCCCACCACGATCCTTCGCTACTCTGGTACGCGACAGAGCACTGAGCAAGCGCCGCGCATTCTTGGGGGACCGCAACAGATGCGCGGTCTCCGTAAGCGCGGCCAATTCATCCGGCGGAACTTGGACAACCATCATCTTGCGACTCTTGCGAACGACTTTGTTCGCCATCATTTATCTCCATCGCGTAAAGGATTCTCAGACATATCCTACTTTACAATCATGCAATGTTTGAATCTTCTCCCGACTCGCGCCTCGACCGAGTCCTCGCGCAGCTCCGCCTCTACGAGCATCCTCTACTCAACTTCTCGGCGCGCGCCAAAGGCGAAGGCGTCGAACTAATCATCCAGTTCAAAGATGCCTCCATTCCCACGCACACCTACTATCTCGATCTCCACCCTCGCGACCTTGACCATCCGCAGTTCGAATGGAGCTTCCAGCGCCAGCTTTACGACGCACTGCACGACTACTTCGTAGAGATGTTCATTCGCACGCCGCAAGACCGCGCCGACCGCCGCCAGAAGGGACTGTGAATTCGCTTCGCCAAAAGATCGAGCACGAAATCCTCGAGCGCGGCCCCATTCCCTTCTCGCGCTACATGGAGCTCTGTCTCTATGATCCTCAGGACGGCTACTACTCGCGAAATGCCGAACAATTCGGCAAAGCGGGAGATTTCTACACTTCGAGCGATGTCCACGCGGTCTTTGGCCGTCTGCTGGCCCGACAGTTCGAAGAAATGTGGCGCGCACTCGACTCGCCCGAACCCATTGATCTTGTCGAACTCGGCCCCGGCCGCGGCTTGTTCGCGCAAGACGTGCTCGACTGGTCGAAAAAGAAGTTTCCGGATTTTTTCCAGGCGCTGCGCTACGTTCTTGTCGAAAGCTCGCCCGCGTTATGCCAGCGAATCGAAAAGACTCTGGATCCTCACCTCGACTCCGGAAAGGCAAACCTTACTGCGTTTTATTCGCCAAACGCACCGTCGACTGCCAACACCATCGTCTTCGCCAACGAATTCTTCGACGCCCTGCCCGTCGAAATCCTAAGCGTGCAGGGTTCCCTGCGCCTCGACACGAGCGAGGGCCGCTTCATTGAGGCTTGGGCCAAGCCTTCGCCCGAAGAACTCGAATTTCTCGACCGCTACTCAGTCCATCCCGAGCCGCACGAACGCATCGAAGCGCCTCTCGCCGCGCAACAATTCATGGATCGCATTGCCAGCAACATCCAGCGCGGATTCCTCATCGCCATCGACTATGGCTACACTCGCGAAGAACAACTAGCGGGTCGACATCGCGGAACGCTCAAGGCGATTCGGCAACATTCGATCAGCGCGAGTCCCTACGAGGCCCCCGGCGATCAGGACATCACCGCCAACGTAAACTTCACCGCGCTCGCTGCCGCTGCAGAAAAGCAGGGCATGAAGACCCACGAACTTCTTACGCAATCTCAATTCCTGATGGGAATCGGCGAAGCCAATCAGTTTGCCGACGCTTTCGAAGAGTGCCGCCTCCCGCAGGAGCGCGCCAAAGTCGCGCTGCAGCTCAAGCATCTGGTCACCCCTGCAGGCATGGGAGAGAGTTTTCAAGTGCTGGTGGCGGGCAAGGGAGTCGACAAAGAAAAAGTTGCAAACTTGGCGGGTCTAAGTTTTGGACGGGATAAATCTCGTTGAGTCGGCAGCGAATCTCAAAATCTTTGTCGTTCGGAACCAGCATCAAGCCAGTGGGGAACCTGCTTTCCCCCCGCCGCGACCTCGGGGTACTCATACACCCCGCGCCCCGACTTCCGCCCCAACCGTCCTGCCTTCACGTACTGCACCAGCAACGGCGCAGGACGATATTTCTCTCCCAGCGATTTGTGCAGATACTCAAGAATGTTCAGCCGCGTGTCGAGCCCCACCAGATCAACCAACTCGAAGGGCCCCATAGGATGGTTGAGCCCGAGCTTGAGTGCCTTATCGATGTCGGCGGCAGAGGCAATCCCCTCTTGCAGCATGTAGAACGCCTCATTGCCGATCATCGCATTGATGCGGCTGGTGATGAAGCCGGGAGCTTCCTTGATCACCACCACTTCTTTCCCCATCCGCTTCCCAACTTCAACGGCGCTGGCGAGCGTATCCTCGTCGGTCTCTAAAGCCCGCACGACTTCGAGCAGCTTCATCTTGTGCACGGGATTGAAAAAGTGCATGCCCACGCATTTCTTAGCGCGGTAGGTCACACTTGAAATTTCCGTGATGCTGAGAGAAGAAGTATTCGACGCGAGAATCGTGATGGGGCGGCAGATTTTGTCCAGCAGTGTGAAGATCTCGATCTTCGACTCCATTTCCTCGGGAACAGCCTCAATCACCAAATCAGCCTCGCGCGCCGCTTCCTCCACCGAGCCCGCATATTCCAAGCGCTGGAAAGCAGCGTCGGCGTCCGGCGACGACACCTTTCCCAATTCAACGGCCTTGTCGAGATTCGCCCGGATTTCGCTTTCCGCCCGCCGCAAAGCCGCGGGCAGCAGGTCTTCCAGAATGGTGCGGTAGCCGCCCAATGCCGCGGCGTGGGCGATGCCGCGGCCCATGATGCCGGCGCCTATCACCGCGACGGTTTTCACCTGCGCCACTATTGGCACCGCCTTTCTCGAGATCAGCAATCGCGGCATTGATGGCGCCATCAGCGGTGCGCAGCGACTCCGCCAGACGTTTGCGCTCCTCAGAACTCATCGCCGGAATCGAAATGCAGATGCGACGCAAGGTATTCGTAATGTCTTCCACGTAATTCATCGAGCGGATCAGTTCACCTGATGCTGGCATGAGGGCTCCTGTATGTAGATGAGCTTGTTACGGCTGATTTTGGCTGCCGCCTTGTACTATCACTGCGCAAGCCGACCTTCTATTCTGGACGTGTCCGCGAATTTAGTAAAGGCAGGCATCGTGTTCGCGCTGCTGTTGACCAGCACTCACGCGCTTCTTTATTAACCTTGTTTATTAACAACGACTTAATCCGAACCGCATATAATCGCTATCGATTCTTTTCATGGGCCATCCCAAACCAGCGCGAATCTAAGGACCATATGGCAGATAAGCCTTTGAAACGCTATATTTTCGCGAGCGACTTTGATCAGACGCTCACCTTCAACGATTCCGGCTATGTGCTCGCCGAATTGGTCGGCATTCCCACGGCGGAGTTCGAACGCAAAGCCAAAGGCATGGCCAAGATCAATCTGGTGCAGCAGGGAGCGGAACTCGCTTACCTTCTGCTCCACGACCCGGAGTTCAAAGCCAAGGTGCGCAAGGAGCATCTTCACGAGGTCGGGCAAACGCATTCGGCTCAAAGGGGACATCAAACTGCTTTACCAGATCCTCGAAAACGGCATGGATGGATACTCTTTCGATTTCTACGTTCTCTCGGCTGCCCCGTCGAAGTGATCCATTCCGCCCTCGAGGGTATCGTTCCGCAGGATCACATTTTCGGCACGGAGTTCCGCTACAAGGCCTTCGGCGAGATCGACACCATCGTGCGCGCCACGGCGGGCTACGGCAAGGTCGCGGTCCTT
The DNA here is from genome assembly GCA_963702775.1 of uncultured Acidobacteriaceae bacterium. Lineage (GTDB taxonomy): Bacteria > Acidobacteriota > Terriglobia > Terriglobales > Acidobacteriaceae > Sulfotelmatobacter. Next base: position 1,126,986 of record CAVPDX010000002.1, on the reverse strand, counting down.
AACCAGTTGCTGGCCGAGCACGTCACCGGCCCCGACCATGTAATTTACTCGGGCGATGGCAGTTCCGATATTCACGTGATGTTGCAACTCAACGCGCGCGATGGCCTTACCATCGCAGTTTCGGAATCGCCCCATGTTTCGCAGATCGCGAAGCGCACGGTGCTCAGCACCAGCGCTGTAGCGGTGCTGGCGCCGATTCTCGAAGACAGTCGCGGGATGGGAGCGCGCGCGCATTCGCAGCTTTTTCGAGGCCAACGGCATGCTGATCCAGGAGTGGGAGCGGGTTCGCACCGACTGGCTGACGGTGCGTCCCGCCATCCCCGAGGTTTCAGAACCGGTGAGCGTGGCGTGATGCACACGGGCCGGTGCATTGTAAGTGAGACACTTCATGCTGCGCGATAAAAACCTGATTCCGCTCTCTCACCAGCACCAGCGCGCATTGGCTCTATGTGTGCGCATCGATCGCGCCCAGCCCATCCCCGACGCGGATCTTGAACGCTGGCAGGCGGAGATCGAGCAGCATTTCGAGCAGGAAATCAATATCCATTTCGCCGCCGAAGAACAAGTGCTGTTCCCGGCTGCCCGCCAGTTGCCCGAATTGATCCAACTGGTCGACGAACTCATCGCCGACCATGCTGCGATAAGAGAATGTTTTTCGCAGGCTGAGGCGGGCACTCTGTCAGCCGCAGAGCCTGCCAGCTTTCGCGCAACAGCTTTCCGCCCACATCCGCAAAGAAGAACGCCAGCTCTTCGAGCGCCTGCAGCAGTTGATGAGTGCAAAAGAACTGGCAACGCTCGGGAGCTCACTTGGAAGAGGCGCTCAAAGATGCGGCGCAATCCTGCATTCTGACGAACGAGGCAACCAAGCTGCGGCCAAGAAGATAGCCACGAACCCTTACAGACCCGTGGCGCGCTCGGAATTGTGCCGCGGCCTTCCCGTCCCATATAGCGTTCCAGCACGGCCGGTTCGGTTTTCCGCAGATCCACCACCACCAGGCCGTCGAGCACGTTGGAGAACTTCCGGTCCACATTGAAGCCCAGCAGTTTGCCGCCGATCTTGGCATATTGCCGCAGCAGGATGGGCAGTCCTTTGCCGTCAGTTTCCACGTCGGTGATCGGCTGCGACAGGTCTTCCAGATCGCGCAAAGCGCGGCACATGGCGCGGCAATCCCACGGCCGCAACCCGGCCGGACGAAATGGCCGGCGCGGCTCGATCATCCCCGCCAACTCGTCTTCCTGCATGCGCGCTTCGAAGAAGCGGTAAATCATTTCGCGCGAGGCTTTGTTGTAATCGTTGCTGATGCTGACCGCGCCAAACAACACCGGAGTCTCCGCATGCGTAGCCAGCAGACGCGCAATTCCCTTCCACAACAAGAGCAGAGGAGCGTACTGCCGCTGGTATTCCGGTCTCACGAACGAACGTCCCAGTTCCAGCGCCGGACCGAGCGTTTCGAAAAGACGCGGATCGTAGCGGAAGCATCGTGCTGGTATAGAGTCCGCTCACGCCATGCTCCGCGAGAATCTCGGCCGTATTGCCGGCGCGGTAAGCGCCCACCAGTTCCCGCTTCGTCTTGTTCCACAACAACACCTGCCAGTAATAGCGGTCGAATCGGTCGAGATCGCGGCGCTTGCCCGTACCTTCACCCGCCAGGCGAAACGTCACTTCACGCAACCGTCCCAACTCCTGCAAGGTTCGCGGCGTCTCGTTCGCCTTCGCCAGATAGACCGCCAGATCGCCGTTTTCCGCCAGGCAGCGGTCGCGGGGCAAGGCTGCTTAATTCCGCCGCCAGCAATTTCCGCCGGCTCGGCTGCAGCAATCGGCTTTTGCACCTTCTCTGCGATTTTGGAATGCACCGTCACCGGCCAAGATTTTTCCGGCCGGCTACGCCGCGCCAGCAAGTAGGTGCGCCAGCGCAAATATTCGATGGCCTCCCGATCATCAGCCATGCCCGCTAACGGAGTCCCCGGGAATCTCGCTGCCCACGCGCACTTCCACCGTTCGTCCCTCTTGCTGCAGAAATTCCTGCAGCAAGAACGCGGTTCGCAGGCGCGGATGAATCATCCCGAAAAGATGAAAGCTCATGCTGTTCCGGCCGCAAAAATAAATAGGCAGTGCGGCGGCGCCGTCCGTCGAATCAGGCGAACGGCCGTATCGTTCCACACCGGGTCGGCGATTTGCGCATGAGGAAATTGCCACGTCGAGACTTCGCCCGCGGGAAAGATGGCCAGCATTCCACCCTTCTGCAGCCAGGCTCAGCGCTTCCCGCATCGCGCGCCGATTGATGTCGATGCTGCGAGCGCTAGCGGCCCGGTCAGTGAGCAACGGGTCGTTCTGAAATGGATTTACGAATATGCAGTGCTGTGCCAGCTCAGGCACATCGCGCAGCAGGTAATTCGTCATCACCTTCACGTCTGGTCGGGAGCGTGTCAGCAGCACCGCGAGCACGGCTCCATCCAGCATTCCAAACGGATGGTTGGCCACAACCACGACCGGACCGGAGGCGGGAATTCGCGCCGCATCTCCCGCGTCCACGCGCAAATCCACCCGCATCTCAGTCAGCAGTTTCTCCAGCCCAAAACCTTCAGGAGACTTGCTGCACCCGCCGGTACAACTCTCGCACCTTGTCCACCGGAACAAACTTTTCCGCCAGCGCCGGATGCCAGCAAATCCCTCAACCCGCGACAACACTTCCGGTCCCGTTTCCTCTCCCGGTAAATGGTTGAATGGCATGTTAAAGAGAATGACTCAGGCTCTTTGCAGTTGGTGAAGAGGAGGTTAAAAACTGATGAAATGTTCGTTGGGACGAAACTCGAAAGTAACCAGTAGTAACCAAGGCAGTGGCCAGTGATCAGTGGCCGGTGGCCAGTATCCTTGAGTCGACGAACAGCGTATTGGCCGAAACTGACCACTGATCACTGATCACTGATCACTGATCACTGGACCCTGACCACTGTTCTTACGTCTCCAGCCGGAAGCGCGTTTCCGCCAGCAAAAAAAGTTTCCGCCAGACCAGCCGGTTCACCGTCACTACAGTCGCAGCCATCATGATAGTCGCAGCCAGCAGCAGATGGAAATCGCCGCTGTCGGTCGCTTGGCTGAATCGTCGCGCCCAGCCCGGTCGTGGTGTAAATCTGCCCTTTGAAATTAAAATATTCAGCCACAATGCTGGCGTTCCATGCTCCGCCGGAGGCGGTCACCATCCCCGTCACAAGATAAGGAAAAATTCCCGGCAGAATCAGCTTCTTCCAGCGTTCCATGCCCTGCACTCGGAACACGGAACAGCATTCCTTCAAGTCAGTCGGAATCGCCATTGCGCCCGCGATCACGTTGAACAACACATACCATTGGGTGCCCAGCAGCAACACCAGAATGGACGCCAGTCCAAGTCCTCTTCCCAGACGAATCAGCACTAGAAGGATTACAGGCAGCAACGCGGTCGCTGGAACCGAAGCTGCAATCTGCGCAATGCGGCTGTGCGATGCGGGCCAGTTTAGGATTGAAGCCGATCGCCACCCCCGCCGGAATCGTCCACAAAGCTGCGAGCAGCAACGCAAGATTCACGCGCAAAAAAGTTGCGCCCAGACCAAGAGCGGTCTCATGCAATTCAGCCTTCTGCAGTCCGCTGAGAATGATTGCGACTCGAACCACACCGTAGCCAATCGCAACCAGAGCCGCCACCACCAGCGCGCGTAGCAGCCACTCGCGCCATTCCGGCGTCGGTTCCGGCAGACCTTCCTCCTCCTCGTGCTTCCGTCGCAAAATGCAAAAGCAAACGTTCCCGCAGCGGCTGCAGAGTCTTCTGCCGAATCCTCGCGAGCCCTGGTGAATGCTCCACGAGGTTGAGCACCCACGATCGCGGCGCGTCGGTGCTTTCTACCTGCTCCATCTTGAACTTCTCCGCCCACGCGATCACCGGCCGCCACACCAACTGATCCAGCAACACGATCAGCAGTACCATCGTGGCCACGCCCCACAGGATCGAAGTCATGTCGCCCGCGCTCGCTGCCGTCTGCAGATACGATCCCAGTCCCGGCAAACGAAAATCGCGTTGTCCCAGCACGAACATCTCGCACACCATCAACGCGAACCATCCTCCGGCCACCGACATCATCGAGTTCCACACCAGGCCAATCGCCGAGGAGGGCAACTCCAATTGCGTGAAGCGTTGCCACCAGCTGAAGCGGTAGATGGTTGCGGCCTCCCGCATCTCGTTCGGAATTCCTTTCAACGAGGCGTAAAAGCTGAAAGTCATATTCCACACCTGGCCGGTGAAGATAAGAAGGATGGCCCCCATCTCCAGGCCGAGCTGCCTGCCGGGAAAAAGCGCCACCATGGCCAGCATCACGGGAGGAAGAAAGCTGAGCACGGGGATGGACTGCAGCACGTCCAGCAGCGGAATCATAAAGCGTTCGGCGCGCGCGTTATACGCTGCGATGTAGCCGTACACCAGCGCGAACCCCAAGCTCAAAATGTAGGCGATGGTGATGCGTAACAGCGAATATCCCGCATACGCGGGCAATGCCCGCACGCTGCGCGAAATCTCGACCGAAGGCGTGAAGGGGCCAAACCATGACCGGCCCACGCTCGCCACCCCATAAAAGATCGCAATCCCCGCCGCGAACATGATGACGTCCGGCAGGTGCGAAGTTTCGATGCTCGGCAGTTGCGACCACAGGCGATACGCCGAGAATCCCCGCAGGGTAATGCTTTTCTTCATGCGATGGCTTTTCCCTCAGGCCTTCGGCGCGGGATTCGAATTCTGATTCTCGAGTGGGAGCATCGGCGCTGCTTCGACTTTGCGCGGCCTCCGTCAGCACCAGCCGGCCGCTCTCACGGTTGTAATCGAAAATCTCCGCGTAGCGGCCCCAGTTCATGGCGGTATCGAACTGCCGCTGCACTTCATCTTCGGCAAAATGCTCATCGAGAATGTCGCGGAAAAATTCGTCGTTGATCGAATGGTCCGACTTCCGCTTCAGAATGCTATCGATCTGCTTCAGGATGGTGACGTTGTCCAGCGCGGCCTTCCGGAACAAGACTTTGCGCGTCTGGATATCGGCATCGGCGAACTCCGCTCCCTGCTGCGAGAGTTGCACATCGCCTTCCTTCAACCATGCGAAGCCCAGCAGTTGGCAGGCTTCTAGAATGGGTAGCAAATCCTCGACGTCCATCACCAAATCCTCGGCGAGGCGAAACAGGTCTTCGCGTCCGCCACGATCGTGCAGAAGCTCGAGCAAGCCGGCGATTCCGCCCACGCGGGCGTGCGGCAGTATCTGATATTTACTGGTCTTGACCGGGAGTTGTCCTCTCTTGAACCCTCCCGCCGGCACCACGATCTCTCCCGTGCTCTCCGGATCGGGCAGAGCATGCTCCACATCCGGTTCGGTCATGACTTTGTAGATGTAATCCACCAGTTCCATAAAGCGCTCCGACTTGCGGTCGCGAGGCTGCGAGAGGCGCACATTGAAATCCGAGCGAATGCGCGCGGGATTCCTGCCCAGCACCACAATGCGGTCCGCCAGTATCACGGCCTCCTCAATATTGTGCGTGACGATGAAGATGGCGTTGGTAGGCATCTTCTTACTCAACCAAAGCTCCAGCAGTTCACCGCGCAGGTTTTCTGACGTCAGCACGTCGAGCGCGGAGAACGGCTCGTCCATGAAAAGCACTTCCGGTTCCACGACCAGGGCGCGCGCAAAGCCCACGCGCTGCTTCATGCCGCCGGAGAGCTCTTTCGGATACGCCGTCTCGAAACCATCCAGGCCGACCGTATCCAGGGTGCGCAGCGCGCGTTTGCGGCGCTCCACGGCCGCCACGCCCCGCGCTTCCAGCGGCGCCTCCACATTTTCCAGAACCGTGAGCCAGGGAAACAGCGCAAAACTCTGGAAGACAATCGCCACATTGGGAGCTTGGCCGTTCAGCGGCTTGCCGTGCCAGAACAGCGCCCCCGACGTAGGTTGCGAAAGGCCGCTCAGAATGCGCAGCAGCGTAGACTTGCCGCAGCCGGAAGCTCCCAGCAACGCAATGATCTTCCCCGGCTCAATGGCGAAATCCGTAAGCCCCACGACCTGGATGCGTGTTCCATCCGGCTGGGGATACGACTTCTCAATCGCCCGCGCTTCGATAATAGGTTCCGTCGCCAAGAAACTCTCCGTAACCTCTATACACGATTCAGAGCAAGTCGCAAAGCCTCTTCCACCGATTGTCTTCCTGAGAGAGCGCGAAGGATCCGCGCGACGGATCGCGTTTTTCTTGCGAAGCAATAATCGCGAATTCGGCTCGCTTCTTTCTTGCACAATCAGCAGCCGGTGGCGTCTTAAGCAGCGAAGTTCTCATCCGCCAAGACTGGAAAGGGTTGAGGCAGACGATCTGTCACCTCGGCGAGATGTGCAAGTTTGGCGGTTAGTTCCACCGTAAACTGCCCGGGAGCAAAACGCCACTTCCAGTTTCCGCCGTGCAAGCTGGGAGTGTTCATGCGGGCTTCGCTGCCCAGGCCGAGCACATCCTGCAGCGGGATCAAGGCAAACTCGGCCGGCGAGGTCTGCGCCGCCCGGATGAACTCCCACTGAATCCCGTCGTCGCAGCGCCCGAGATAAGCTTCCGCGTTGCCCCGCTCGTATTCGCTAGCCCCGGAGTGCCACCAGCCCACCGTGGTGTCATTGTCATGCGTCCCGGTATAAATCGACCTTCCCGGCGGCGCGATGCGGCAAATATATGTGCGCGCCCTCGTCGCCAAAGCCGAACTGCAGCACGGCCATCCCGGGCATTTGCAGCCGCTCGCGCAGCGCGTTGACCTCCGGCGTGATGTAGCCCAAATCTTCCGCGAAGAATGGCAGGCCGCCGAGCGCCTCGCGCAGTTTGTGAAACAGATCGTCGCGCGGGCCATCGACCCAGCGGCCGTTAATCGCTGTGGGATCGCCTGCCGGAATCTCCCAGAACTGGTCGTACCCGCGGAAATGATCGAGCCGGATGTAGTCGCAGTTTCGCGTAGCCCAGCGCATGCGCTGCACCCACCACTGATAACCCTCCGCCTTCATCACGTCCCAGCGGTACAAAGGATTGCCCCAGCGTTGTCCCGTCTTGCTGAAGAAATCGGGCGGCACGCCGGAAACAACTTCGGGTTCGAGATTTTCATTCAGCTGGAACAATTCGCGGTGCATCCACACGTCGGCGCTGTCGTAGTTCACGAAGATGGCAACGTCGCCCACGATGCGAATCGAGTGCTGTGAGCAATACCGCCGCAGCGCCTGCCACTGTTCGTAAAAAGCAAATTGCAAGGCGCTGCGGATGTTCAGATCGATCGCCAATTCCTTCCGCGCCTCTTGCAGCGCGCGCGGTTCACGATGCGCCAGATCCGTAGGCCATTCGTTCCAGCTCGCAAGCTTCTGTTGGGCGCGCAGCGCATCGAACAGAACGAAATCGTCCAGCCACCATGAATTCTCGGAGCAGAACTGGTCAAAGCGCTGCCGCGCGCCGTCCGCAGCCGAGCTAACAAAATTGCGCCCCGCCTCAAACAGCAGCGGCATCTTTGCGGCAAAGACGTGATCGTACTCGACCGCACCCAAGTCGGAAAAGATTGTCGGGGAATGCGCCGAAGAACTTTCGGAAGCAATCCCTGAAAGGTTGCGCGCATCGATCCAGCCATGGCTCGCCAACCGTTCCAGACTGATCAGCAACGGGTTGCCGGCAAACGCCGAGGTGGAAGAATAAGGCGAATTGCCGTAACCCAGCGGCCCGAGCGGCAAAACCTGCCAGAGTCCCTGGTGGGCTGAGGCGAGAGAGTCGACGAATTGATAGGCTGCCGGACCAAAATCACCGATGCCGCCGCGCGAAGGCAACGACGTGGGATGCAACAAAATGCCTGCGGCGCGCGGAAACGGCATGCAGCTTAATCAGAACTTGGAATTCTTAATACACACTTGTCATCCCGAGCGAAGCGAGGGACCTGGGTTCTTGCCTGCACCACCAATTTCGCCCCTGCGGGCAAACACCCAGATCCCTCGCTTCGCTCGGGATGACATTTCTTAATAGGCCCAGCAGTTTGTGAACTTGCTCTACATTCCCGATTCGCTTTGCGCACGGGTCAGCGTCTTTAACTCTTCCTGGTTGATCTTGATCGTGCCCGACTTCTCCATCTGCTGGCGCACGTTGTTCACAAACAGCCCGAAGAGTTGCTGCTTCTGGACCTGCAGCAACTGCTCCCGAATCTCGTCGCGCTTGGCGGCATATTCCGCGTCGGTGGGAGCCTGCACCTCGAGCACTGAAATCACCGCCCCGTCGGTTCCGGTGTTGATCGGTCCGCTGATATCCCCCGGCTTCATGCTGAACGCAACTGAAGCCTCTCCGCTCATCGAGCCGATATCTGGCACCTGGCCATCCGGCGCGACAAAGTCGCTCGTCTTCATCGTCGCACCCAGTTCTTTCGCTGCTTTCTTCAAATCATGATCGGCCTTGGCGCGGTCAGAAAGCTCCTGGGTCTTCTGCGTCAGCAGAGCAGCCGATCGCTCGTTCTTGAACTCGGTTTCCACTCGAGCGCGAATCTCCTCAAACGTCGGGGTCGCCGGCGGCTTCACCACTAGCAACTGGAACACGGCGAAGCCCTGCGAAGTCGCCGCCATTTGCGGAGCCGACTTGTCGGCAGCCGTGAAGACCGCATCCATGAACTGCGGCGCCGGACCCAGTCCCGGCACCACGTCCCTGCGGCTAAAGAAATCGGAAGTCACCGCCGACGCGCCCTTCGCGGACGCCGCGGCATCCAACCCCTCAGTCTTCGCCAGTTGCAGCAATTCTTCCGCCTGCTTCTGCGCGGCTGCCTGCGTTTTCTGCTGCTTCAGGACGGGCTCGATCTCGCTCTTCACTTCGTCCAGCGTCTTCATGTGCGCATCCTGCTTGTCATCCACGCGAATGATATGGAACCCGTAGCTGCTCTTCACCAGGTCGCTGATCTGCCCCTTGGGCAGCGAAAACGCGGCCTTCTCAAACTCCGGAACCGTCCGTCCTTTGCCGATCCATCCCAAAGATCCACCTTCTTTGGCGCTGCCCGGATCTTCGGAATACTTCTTGGCCAAGTCCTCAAAGTTCGCTCCGGCCTTGAGTTGCTTGAGCACATCCTCGGCGCGCTTTTGGGCTTCGGCCACGCCTTTCTCGTCCACTTTGCCGTCGGCCCCCGGAAGCGGCGTCTTAATCAGAATGTGGCTGACTTTCACCTGCTCGGACACGCGATATTGGTCACGATGCTGGTTGTAATACGTCTGTAGGTCGTCGTGCGTCACCTGCAGGCCTGGAATCTTGGCCGTGTCGAGAACGACATACTTGATCTTGCGCTTCTCGGGAATGGAGTTCGCATAACTCTTCTGGTGGCCTTCGTAGTATGCTTTGAGTTCCTCCGTCGTAGGATGAACCCCATTCTTAATGTCGTCCAGCTTCAAGAGGGCATAATCAAACTTCACCTTCGTATTCTCTTTGGTGAACTGCTGGCGGATGGCCGCGTCGCTCACCGATGCGCCGCCGGTAATCATCGCCCGTATCTTGTCGATCACAATCTCTTTGCTCACCGAGTCTTCGAACATCGTGGGCGTCAAGTTGTGCTGCTGCAATAACCCCTGGTACTCGGCCTCGCCGATAAACGTTCCCCCCGGAAAAAATACGGAGGCATAATGGCCGTGTTGCAATTCGTCCCGCACTTCCTCGGGCGTAACCTTCAATCCCAGCCGTGCGCCTCGGTCAGTAAAGCCTCCCTGCCAATCAATTGATCGACGGCCCGCTGAGTATCCTGTTGAATCAGAAAAGGCAGCAGCATCGATGCGTTCTTTCCGTATTGCTGCGCCTGCTGTTCCGCCATGTCCTTCGCCGTCTGGCGAACTTGATCGACAGTAATGTCCTCGCCGCTCACTTTGGCGATAATGCCCTTGCCAGGCGCGCCGCCCACCAGGTCAGTTAGATTCCCCGGGATAAAGGCGATCACCATGGCTCCGCAAATCAGCAGCAGCAAGCCGCTGAGCACAACTTTCTTAACCGGTCCTTCAGTTTGCAGAAATCGAATCATTTCTTATCACTCCAGGAGTTTGCTGCAGGATTTCCAATTATAAACGAATTAGCCGCAGATGAAGGCGCGTCATCTCAGTTCTCAGTTCCCAGTTCGGTTCATTTCTCAGTTCGGTTCAGTTCAGTTCTCAGTAGGAGGATTTCACGTTCCCGCTTTGGGAAGATGGCTGTTTACCTTCTTGTAACTGGGGGGGGGGACCCCCTCCCCCCTGGTCTATTGGAATCATCGGCACAGCGGCAAAATCGGATTTAATCTATGGGGCTCAACAACTTGCAGGCAAAATCTTGAGCCGTAAGGAGTTAGGCGGGCGGGTCGGGGCGTCAAAGAGCTTTGCTGAAACCTATAGCTTTGGCCAATGAGAGACTTGCGTCAAGTCTACTAAAGTAGGTAGCGCGCCGGTGCTTGGCTTTGCGCTATTCAACCGCGTCGCTGCGAACCGAAAGGCTAAACCGCCGCCGGCATCGTTACAAGTTTTCTTATCTCCGGGCCGAGCAGATCGAAGTGGCGCACATTCCATGTGTAGAGATGGTCCGCGCCTGCCTTTAGTGCGCATGCCGCGACCAGTCCGTCATACACGGCGCCGCCCACGATTCCCCGCTGCGCCAGGCGGCGGATGGCGGCGCAGTACTCGTCGGCGTCAAGCCAAACCAGGGTGAAGCGATGCTCGATTTCTTGCACAACCAAGCTTGCGGCTTCGGCGCTCATGCGTTCCTTCCCGGGATAACGGGTGAAAGTTGAGTAGGCTTCCGCCAGGCTGTGGGCCGCGCAAGCCGCTTGCTTGCGAGTCGCAGACGCAAACACCGGGAAGCTACGGGCATGGTGTGGATGGTCGGGCAGGAGCGCCGCAACCAGGACGGTGGTGTCGAAGAACCATTTCACCGGGATTTCTTCCGTTGCGGACGGCGCGTCGGGGGATTGCCCATAAAGCTCAGTTCGCGCTCACGGCGAATCTGGCGCAGTGTTTCATCGGTAGCTCCGGCGGGGATCGGCTCCCCGACGCCGAAGACCCAGATTCCTTGTTTCTGGTGCAGCCCAACTCCTCCCCTGCGAGGGCGGAGCACGATGCGATCTTCCGAGCTTTCCAGCTCCAGCGAATCGCCCGCGCGAAGCTGCATTTCATCGCGAACCGGCTTGGGGAGGACGACGCGGCCGGCTTTATCGAGGGTTAGTGTGGTGGTCATGGGTGCCATTATACAGTGGCATTTTCCACTGGTAAATGGCATTCAGCTAAGGAACCTGAACCATCGGAATTCCTTCCTCGGGGCAGCTCCGGCTGGCGCTTTGTGCGGCCATGCGGTTAATGCCTCTGGTCGGCACGGCTGAACCCGTTCCCTTCCCGAAACCGTGCTGTTCCCGATCCGCATCGATGCGGCGCGGCTAGAAGCCGCGCCCTTTCAAACCAGCTAGTTGATGTCGAACTGCTCCTGATGCAGTGCGGGATCGCTCTTCACGATGATGGTGCGCTTGGTCAGTTCTTCCATCTCGTTCAGCAGGCGGCCGTTGTTGGATTTCAACTCCTTGGCCACATCGGGATGCACGCGCAGCATTACGTCCTCGTGCTCCAGATGCTTGGCGATCTTGCGCATCTCGACGTAAATTTCGTTGGCCACCGTGGTCAGCGACTTCACGTAGCCGGTGGACTGGCAATACGGGCAAGGCGCGCCAATCGTGCGTTCCAGAGATTGCTTCACGCGTTTGCGAGTGATGGCGACCAGGCCGAAATCGTTGAACTGCAGCACTTTCGATGGCGCGCGATCATGGCGGAGTTCTTCTTCGAGGGCCTGCATCACGCGCTGGCGGTTGCGGCGCTCGTCCATATCGATGAAGTCGATGATGATGATGCCGCCCAGATCGCGCAGGCGAACCTGCCGCACGATCTCCTTGATCGCGTCCACGTTGGTTTTGACGATGGTGTCTTCGAGGCGCGAGGTCTTACCTACGTACTTGCCGGTATTGATGTCGATCGCCACCAGCGCCTCAGTCTGGTTGATCACGATGTAGCCGCCACTCTTCAGCCATACCTTCGACTTGAGCGCCTTGTCCATCTCATCTTTGAGGCCGAATTGCTCGAACAGCGGCGTCTCTTTGGTATAGAGCTTCACTCGCTTGACCAGTCCCGGCTGAAAGCGGTTGAAGAAGCGCAGAATGCGCTCGTACTCTCCTTCGGTATCGACCCAGATCACGGAGAAATCAGAAGTAACCTGATCGCGCAGCACGCGCTCGACGACGTTGAGATCGTGGTAGATCAGTGCCGGGGGCTTGGAGGCCTCGGCGCGAGTCTTGATGTCATTCCACAGACCTTTCAGGAAGCGAATGTCGGCCCGCAGTTCGTCTTCGCTCGCGTTCTGCGCTGCGGTGCGAACGATGAAGCCGCCATGACCGTTGTCGCGCTCGCTCATCACGATGCGCTTCAGCCGCTGCCGCTCTTCATCGGACGCGATCTTGCGCGAGACGCCAGTGTGGTTCACCGTGGGCATATAGACGAGGAACCGCCCCGGTAGCGCGATGTGGCTGGTGATGCGCGCGCCTTTTTTCCCGATGGGCTCCTTGGCGATCTGCACCAGGATTTCCTGGCCTTCCTTCAGCAAATCGCTGATCTTCGGAACCTCATGCGCCTCGCGTCGTGGGAAGCGGCGGCCACCGCCGCGGCGCCCGCCACCACGCCGTTCGTAACCCGGCCGCGGACGCGGCGCCCGCTGGGTGTAACCAGCCGTCCCCGCCGGAGCGCGAACCTCCGCTCGGGCGTCGACTGCGCCCGTCGCTCTGGCTTCCTCGTCGAGTAGCGCCTCCGCTTTGGCTTGCGCCTCTTCCAGTTCCAACTCCTCGGAGTCTTCCTCGCTGTCGGTTGAGCTGCCATCGGCAGACGGCGCAACTCCGGCTTCGGCTAAAGATGACATGTGGATCTCATCCACCGTGGCGCGGACTTCGGAAATCTCGCGCGGGCCAATTTCCGAGCCCGGCTGACCGGCCGCCCGGGTCTCTTCTTCAAATTCTTCGTAGCCCTCATCGGACGATTGTTCATAACGGACTGCATCCGCTTCTTCTTCGTCGATGGTCTCTTCTTCGAGGGTTCCGGGGGCCGCGAAAACAGGCGCGGCAAAAACCGGAGCTTCGGGCTCGCTCACCGGCCGGTCCGAACTTTCCCGCTGAGGCGTTACCATCTCCTCTTCTTCTTCGACAAATTCTCGTTCGGTAGCCTGAGCCTCCGATCTTGCAACCTCTGGGCGGCGAAATTCGCGCTTCCAGTCCACCGAGGTTGACGCCGCCGAAGCGGAAGCGGCCTCGGTGCGTTCTGCTTGCGCGTATCGAGAATCGTCCCGCTCCCGAAGCTGTGCTTCGGCAACCGGAGTGTCAGCACTAGCGTCGGCACTAGCAAAGATGGGTTCGTCGTCGGGAAAAGTCGCGGCCAAAGGCACTGCGGTCTTGGAGGCAGGCGCAGAGCCAGCGGCAGGAGTCGAATCTGCAGCTCATTTCGTTGCCGGTGGCCGTCTGGGCCAAACCGCGATACTTGGAAATCGATTCTCCAGGAAGCAGGATGGGTTGGTATCCCGCTGGCGGTCCGAATTGCTGGCTTCGGCCTGATTCTTGAGGACGAGCAGCAACTGGAGGATATGGGCCAGCTGCAGGGGCACTCTCGGAAGGCCGGGTAAAACGCGATTCCGGCCCGCGCTCCCGCCCGTCACTGCCACTGCCACTGCGTCCATCGCGACGACCACCACGCCGGCGCCGGCGTCCTCGCCATCCACCTTGCTCGCGGTCTTGACCGGCTCCGCCGCCGGAAACTTCCGGCGAGGCTGCCGAAGGCTGAATTTCCGACTGCTCGTCGCTTTCGACGGAATCCTGGCTGGTAGCGTTCTCCGAGCTTGCCTCCGGCTCGGCCGCGTCATCGAGTGCCGGCTCCGCCGCTTCTGCTGATGCTGCTGGCACCCGCATATCCTGCACGCCGCGACTCGTCGGCACGCTGTCGGTCAAGTCCTCGTCGTGCTCTTCCAACTCCATAAAGTCGGAAACGTACAGGAAGGCATCGCGTTCCAGGCCGATGTCAACGAAGGCAGACTGCATGCCGGGCAGCACGCGGGTGACACGTCCTTTGTAGATGGATCCGGCTAATGTGTATTCATTTTCGCGCTCGAGGTAGATTTCCGCGAGCAGATCGTCTTCCACCAGCCCCACCTTGGTTTCGTGTGGCGTGGAAGAAACAAACAACTCTTTATTCATGTAGACTCCGGTCCCGCCCCGACTAACAGAGCCGGGCGGGCTTCACCGGGGAGGAGCAAGGAAAGAAGCGGGAGGATGGAGCGTCGCGAGGCTGGCCCCGGATCGGGGACGGCTGGGGCTGGGGAGTTTTCTCCCGAACCGAATCCGCTGCACAAGCTTGGGTATCTTTTGCACTGTTTCGCTTTGCGTCTGCCGGGTTTGTGACCGCACTCTCAGACCGTTTCTCCGGTCGGGGGGCCGTTTCCCTGCCAGCAGCGCTATAGCTTCAATCCTGCCCGGCCTTCGACTGCTCGACAGCCGGTGTAATGCCCCCTTTACGCGAGGGCGATCGATATTTTTGGGGCTGCGCCACGCGGCGCAGCAATTGCTCCCTGCCCGTCTTCCCGTGTCAAACTCTGTGTCAAACATCCAGCTCAAGACTCATGAACCTGGCTGGTTAGGCTGTTCCCTCAACTGGCTCTCTTATCTAGCTCCAGCTAGTCTAGCCCCAGCTTTTCTCGCCCCAACTAGTTCACAAAGCGGCGCATCCGAACATTCATAACCATCCCCAGCGCTAGGAACATGAACAACACAGAAGACCCACCGTAACTCATCAATGGCAGGGGTATTCCGGTAACCGGCATAAAACCGACCACCATGCCGACATTGACCAGGACATGGAAGCTAAGCACAGCCACCACACCCATCACCACGAACGTGCCAGCGCGGTCGGGCGCTGTTTGCGCATTCTGGGTCAAACGCATCAGCACTATGAAGTATAACAGCAGAACCCCCAGAGCGCCCACGAATCCGTGCTCCTCGGAGAAAGCTGCAAAAATAAAATCCGTTTGTGGGACGGGTAGGAAAGCGCCGTGTGTTTGCGAGCCTTTACCGCCCCACAACCCTCCCGAACCGACCGCGATCTTGGATTGCTCAACTTGGTACCCCGATCCCTGGGGATCGTTTTCCGGATCGATAAAGCTGGTAAGGCGCTGTTTCTGATAAGACTTGAGTACATGCACCCGGGGAACAAAGAACACCGCACCCACCCCTATCGCTGCGAATAAGACGACGACCAACCCCTGCTTCCACTGCATTCCGCCGAGAAATACGCCCATCACAGCAATTGGCACATAGGTAAGAGCGGTCCCCAAATCCGGCTGCGCCAACACCATCAGCATGGGTATGCCGACGATAGCCCCAGCCTTAATAAAGTCCGGCCAGGAGAGCTCCCGATGCCGCAAATCCGCAAAATACTTCGCCACCGCCAGGATAAGTATCAACTTCACCCACTCGGAGGGCTGGAAATGGTTTCCGCCGGGCATCTTGATCCACCGCCGCGCTCCCAGATACTTTTGTCCAAACACGAGCACCGCCATCAGCGAGGCAACTCCGGCGACGTAAAACCAGTGAATCCTGTCCAACAGCACCTGATAGTTGACGGCGCTAATCACGAACATTGCCCCTACGCCGCCGAGGATCCAATAGATCTGCCTGAGGTGCGAGCCGGCGAACTTGGTATGTATGGTGGCGCTGCGGATCTCCATCACTCCCAGCCCGCAGATCATGAGCACAAAGATCAGCAGCAGCCAGTCAAAATCGCGAAATGAAACGTAGCGGGACATCAGTATCCAGTACCTAGTACCTAGTACCTAGGAACTGCCTCCTGCGCATGATTTCGGTCGATGTCTTCATTGCACTTTCCCGGTACTGGGTACTAGGTACTGGGTACTCGCAGCCACAAAGGCCCTCTTCGGCACCTCGACAAAGAAATGGCCGCCCTGTAGTTTCTGCTCGCCGCCATCTTCATCCGGCTCAGTCCATACCGCACCGATTTCTGCGTTCCCCGCGGTCTTCGTCGCTGCCATCTTGGTGGGATGCCGGCGCTGCTTCTCCACGTACGCCTGGATCACGCTCGCCGCGGCGTGGGCCGCCAGTGATCCGTGCTCACCTTCTTCCTCCAGCACGCACACCACGATCTCCGGATTGCGCCGCGGCTCCACTCCCACAAACCAGCCGTTGTCCTTGTATTTCGATTTATCGCTGGCACTCATCTTGGCCTTCAAGGCGTTGCTCACGGTTTGTGCGCTGCCGGTTTTCCCAGCCATGTCCACACCCTTGATCGCCGAGGCTCCCGCCGTTCCCACCGGGCTCACCACCTGCGCCATCGCATCCGTAATGACTTCCCAATTCTTCGGATCGATGGGAATCGTCACTTCGTCCGGAACACTCTGCGCTGGAATAACGCCCGGCGGCAAATCTGTGGGATTCGTGACATGCGGCCGCACCAGCCGGCCTCCGCTCGCAATCGCGGCAAATGCCCGCGCCATCTGGATGGGCGTGGCCGCCACCGCGCCCTGCCCAATGCTCACCGAAATGGTCTCTCCCGCAAACCATTTCTGCTTGAAGTTTCGGATCTTCCACTGCTCCGAGGGCATGACGCCGCTCACTTCTTGCGGCAAATCAATTCCGGTTTTCTGCCCCATGCCCAGCGCCGTTGCGTATTTGGCGATGCGGTCAATCCCCAGCTTTTCCCCCAGTGTGTAGAAGAACACGTCGCAGGATTGGTAGATGCCCTTCACAATATCGACTGCTCCGTGCGTCTGATGCCGCGCCGAGATCCAGCACTTGAAGTAGCGGCCGTAGAAAGTGCCGCCGCCGGTGCAGTTCACGTGCAGGTCCTGCGCGATGCCTTCCTGCAACCCCGCCGTCGCCATGATGATCTTGAAGGTGGATCCAGGCGCCAGTTGCGCCTGAATCGCCTTGTTCATCAGGGGATGGTCTTCGTCATTAATCAGCTTGCTCCACTGATCGCGCGACACCCGCACCGCAAAATCGTTGGGATCGAAAGTCGGCCGGCTGACCATCGCCAGGATTTCACCCGTCCTCGGATCCATGGCGACAATAGCGCCATTCTTCCCTTCCAGCGCCTCCTCGGCTGCAATCTGCAGATCAACGTCGACGGTCAGCTTCAACTGTTTTCCTGGGATCGCATCCGTTTCCCCCAGCAATCCCACTTCGCGGCCGTGACTGTTCACCAGCTCGCGCCGCGCTCCGTTCTTGCCCATCAAAAAATCGTTATACTGCCGCTCCACGCCCGAGACTCCCACCACGTCGCCTGGGTTGTAAAGTTCAAACTGCGGCTGGTTCAGCATGTCCTCGGTCACTTCGCCCACATAGCCGATGAGGTGCGCCATAAACCCGTTGCGCGGATACAGCCGCCGGTGCGCCATGATCGTATCCAGTTCCGGCAGTTCGTTGCGATGCGCATCGATAAAGGCCAGCTCATCGGGAGTAATGTCTTCCTTCAGAAAAATGGGCTGGTACTGCGGCATAGAAGCAAAGTGCCGGATCCTGGTACGCACTTCGTTTGGGTCCAGGTGGAGACCTTGCGCGATCAGGTCCGCGTCAGCGTTCAGGTCGCGGGAGGAATCGCGCAGCAGCAGCGCTGAAAAGGATGGATAATTGTCGACAATGATGCGCCCTTCGCGGTCCAGGATCTTGCCGCGGGGCGCAAGGATCGGCACATTGCGAATGCGGTTTTTTTCCGCCAGCGTGGCGTACAAATCGCTCTGCATTACCTGCAATCGCCACAGCCCATAGGCCAGCACCAGAAAAATGGCGAGGATCGCATACTGCGCCGCGGTCAAGCGGATTGCCGATACTTTGTCGTCACGGCCAAACATCGGGCTTCGGGCTTCGGGCTTCGGGCTTCAGGGTGCGCGGGCAAACCTGAGCCTGATGCTGATGCCTGTTTCATCCTCTCGGGGAATTTAGCCTTATTGTAATCCTGGGCAGCCGGGCATGTAGACCATCGCTCCGAACAAAGGTCACGTTGCGGCTCGAGGGCATCGAGCAACCATCCTTCAACCCGGCTGAGCCGGAACCCGAAAGCCGAAGCCCGAAGCCCGCTTTCACGTTCTCTGTTTAAACTTATCCAACACAAAGTACAGCCCCACGCCCACCACTGCATTCGCCAGTCCAGCCAGGATTCCCCGGCTCCAGCTCCAATCCAACGTCAGATTCACCATGCCTCGTGCCACTGTAAAATAGACCGCGGCGTGAACCAGGTAGAAACCCACTGTGACTAAGAATCGAGCCCCCACGTTCTCCACGTCGAGCTTGGCGCCCAGCGACGACGCCCCGTAACCCACCACCGTTTTGGCGATCCCATAAATTCCAATGGGATAGGGCCCCAGCATGTCCTGCACCAGCCCGATGGCCGCTCCGGTCAACAAACCGGAAATCGGGTTGCGCCGCGCCATGGCAAAAAAAATGGTGACCAGCAGCGGCAAGTCGAAGATGGAGAAGAACGGCAGCCGTCTTGGCAAGAATGCCTGTAGGAACAGCGCCAGCAGCGGCACCCCCACCGTCACCGGAATGCTGAACCGGTAAACCTCAATCTGCTCGCCCGATGTGTAAGTGATGGGCACGCTAGTGGGGATTGTCTTCGGTAGGAGACGGTTGAGGGCCGGGATGGGGGCTGGGAGCTTTGGCTGGCGCGATTGCCGGCTTCACCGCAGAAATTGCAGGCTTCGGAGTAGCGGTCGAACCCGTGCTCGCCGTCTTCAAAACCGCGCTCGACCCGGTCCCGCTGCCGGAACCCGCATGCGCGCGGGAGGAATCGACGGCTGGCTTCTGCGCAACTTTCTTCAAAGAGCCGTTGTTCAAAGCATTGTTGGGCGCCCCGGTTCCAGTCTTTTCTGCTCCAATTGCGGGCTTGGCCGCACCGCTAGGTTGCGGCTTCGAGCCGACAACCGATCCCGGCACAGTCGCGCCTTTTGCAGTACCTTCCGCGAGAGCCGTCCCCGCGACCACGGCAGGTTTTTCGGGCACGGAGGGAAGCCGCTGCGCCAGAACATCTGCCGCGCGCACCCTGACACCGATTTCCGCCACCGGCTCTCGTTCTTGTTTTTCCGTCACCACTAACACTTCCTCTACCCGGCTCAACTCCGCGGCGGGCTTGACGTGGATATTCAGAAACATTTCTTTTCCCGGACTGACCTTGGTCACTGTGCCCAGCGAAAGTCCCTTGGGAAAGATCTGGTCGCCTCCGCTGCTCAGCACAGTTTCTCCCACGCTGACCTGTTCGTCACTCATCACTCGTTCCATCAGCAACTCGCCATTGGGCGTTCCGCGCACCACACCCTGCAAGCGCGACTTCTCCAGCATCGCTCCCACGCCGCTGCTCTGATCGTTGATCATGAGCACCAGCGATGTCGAGGGATACGCGCGCAGGACCTTGCCCACGATGCCGCCGGAGGTGATCACGGCCATGTCCGACGCAATGCCGGCATTCGATCCCTTGTCGATGTAGATAGATCGTGACAGATCGCTTCCACTCGATCCGATCACCTGTGCGGCCACAGTCTTATCGATGAACTGTTCCTTGAAGGCCAGCAGAG
Organism: uncultured Acidobacteriaceae bacterium; assembly: GCA_963702775.1. Lineage (GTDB taxonomy): Bacteria > Acidobacteriota > Terriglobia > Terriglobales > Acidobacteriaceae > Sulfotelmatobacter. The sequence continues at coordinate 1,107,341 of CAVPDX010000002.1, read as the reverse complement.
ACTGCAACCGGTGGGCCTGGGTGGCGTCCTCATTGAGCCGCACCTGCTCCAGCCGCATCTGCTCGATTTGTTCTTTCAGTTGACGGTTCTCGGCACGCACTCCGCGCAGGAAAAAATAGTTGTGCCAAAGATTGCTGCCACTGTTCTGCGCCCAAACCAGCCCGCGTTCGAAAGGAGTAATCAAATCCACGGCCCAGACGCGGATCAGCCGTGTATTCTCCGCGTCGGGACTGCGCTTCACCTGCACCGCCAGCCCCAGCACCTGCAGAAACAACACTCCCACTAAGATGGTTAGATTCCGGTAACGGCCGAGGACGGTTTCCATAAAAACAGTTGATAGTACCGAGTACCTAGTACCCAGCAAGAACTCGCGGCGCTGTTTTTCTCGGTACTAGATACTGGGTACCAGGTACTGTTTCTACTCGATAGAGATTTTACGCAGCAGCTTGAAGTCGCTGAGCATCTTGCCCGTGCCCAGCACCACGCTGCACAGCGGATCGTCGGCGATAGAGACCGGCAGCCCGGTTTCTTCCCGGATGCGCTTGTCCAGATTCTTCAGCAGCGCTCCGCCTCCAGTCAGCACAATGCCGCGGTCGCTGATGTCGGCCGAAAGCTCGGGCGGTGTGCGCTCCAGAGCTACGCGAATCGCATTCATGATCGTCGACACGCACTCACTTAGCGCCTCGCGAATCTCGCCGTCATCTACTGTAATGGTTTTGGGCACACCCTCGATCAGGTTGCGTCCCTTGATCTCCATGGTCATCGGCTTGTCGAGCTGATGCGCCGACCCAATCTCCATTTTAATCTGCTCGCCAGTGCGTTCGCCGATCAGCAGGTTATATTTTCGCTTGAGGTAATTCATGATGGCCTCGTCCATCTGATTTCCGGCCATCCGCACCGAACGCGAGTAGACGATGCCGCTCAACGAAATCACCGCGATGTCGGTCGTACCTCCACCAATGTCGACCACCATGTTGCCGCTCGGCTCCGTAATCGGCAGCCCCGCTCCGATCGCCGCCACCATAGCCTGTTCCACAAGATGCACTTCACTGGCCTTGGCGCGATAAGCCGAGTCCATGACCGCGCGCTTTTCCACCTGCGTAATTTCCGACGGCACCCCGATCACGATCCGGGGATGCACCAGCATCTTCCGGTTGTGCGCCTTCTGAATGAAGTAGTTCAGCATCTTCTCGGTGACTTTGAAGTCGGCGATCACGCCGTCCTTCATAGGCTTGATGGCCACGATGTTGCCCGGCGTCCGCCCCAGCATCTCTTTCGCTTCTTTGCCCACGGCCTCCACTTCGCCCGTGTTTTTGTTAATGGCGACAATCGAAGGCTCGTTGACCACGATGCCCTTGCCCCGCGCGTAGACCAGAGTATTGGCGGTGCCGAGATCGATGGCCAGGTCGCTTGAGAACAGGCTGAACAACGACCTTAGGTTGTGAGAACGAGATGAATGAAATCCGTTATTTGACATGGACGAACTCTGCTTTCCGCCTTGGCTGTAACTGACTTGCCGACTGCCAATCACTGAATGCTGCCACTCACTGAATAATGATCTTCTTCTGCTGCGTATTTACTCCGCCCTGCGCCGTCTGCGCCGTGACTGTAATCACCGCTTCGCCGGGCGTCAGCGGCGGGGTGAAGTAATGAAACGTCCCGTCCGTGGAAAACATCGGGACTTCCCTCCCATTCACCATTACCCGGGCCCCCACCTGCGTCTTCCCAGTCACTTCAATAATGTGTCCATGCTGAATAAATGGATCGAGATCGAGTTCGATGGCTTCCGTCTGTTTTCCCTTGGGAATGATAGTGAAACGGTTCTTCTCGCTCTCCACCGATTCCTTGCCTGAGGTGTCAACCGACTGCACCGCCCAGTAGTACGCTCCTTCGCCCAGGCTCGTAACCGTAACATCCGCCGTGTTCACCTTCTTGTCAACTAGGGTGGAGGAAAAGTATGGGTTCCTTGAGATCCGCAGCCGGTAACCGGTTGCGTTGGCCATCGGCGTCCAGGAAAACTCCACATCCTTGGTCGTCTCTCCCGTAGTAAAGATCGGCGCCATGTTCGCGGGCGAAATTGGCGTCGGCGGTCCTGTTCCCTTGTCCTTCTCCAGGTGCGGCTGTGTCGCCTGGAAGCTCACTCTTTCCCAGTTGGCCAACTGCACGGTTTCTCCATTGCGCGAGACCTCGCCGGTGCCTTTCTTCATCAAGATCTCATGCTGATCGGCCTTGGGATCGTTGTGCACCTGCGCCGCCGAATCCGGCGCCAGTGATGCCGTCGCACCAGAAACAATCACCTGGGATTTCGATCCCTGGGAATAAGTCGCGGTCGAAAGATCCACGGTTCCAGTGCTCACGGCGACGGCCACGTTCGTCTGCTGCTGATCGTTGGCCGAGTTCTCCTCAATCACGATCAGCGAGTCCTGCTTCACGGTATAGCTTGTGCCGTCGTTGAATACTACTTTCGCCATGCCTTCCGAACCCGTCTGCACCACATCGCCCTTTTCCAGGGGAATGTTGTAATCCGCTCCCACCCAGCTGTTGCCGCTGCCCTTCTTCACCCGCACGGTGCCGTCGAGCGCGGTAAAGTGGGCCTGCTGCGCCGTGGACGTTCCATGGCCCGCTGCTGGCGCCATGCCGGCCACGCGCTCCAACGCTTTATCCGCTACGCTTCCGGCCGCCTTGATGCTGCTCTCGGTGAACTGCGGGAAGGTCAGCCGTATCCCAATCAACAACACCGCAAAACACGCAATAATCATCAGGGCCACACTGCGGTATGTGACCGTCTTCCACGCGATGTGGATACCCGGTTTGCGAGTCGGCGAAGACAAGTTGGATCGAAACCTTATTCAAACCTATTGAATATGCGGTAATTCCCACGTTACCACAAGCCCGTCCACGCCAAAAATAGGTAATCAATAGGGAACGTTACCTTCGTTTCCGGCTCCGTGCGATGCGTCGCATAACAGAGCTGTACGTTCTCCGCCCAGCCCTGTGGAAAAGGTCGCGTTGACAGAGCGGCATAATGCTGCGATAGTTCTCACGTTCGGTCGCCGCAAGCCTTCCCCTCGCGGCGTCCAAGATGACTGAACAGATTTCTTGAACCGTATTTGTGCGCTTACTCCGGGTTCGTGGATTTCTCAATTAGGAGGTTCCCATGCAAGCAATGCAAGTGAGACTTATTCTTCCTCTACTGCTGACGCTTTGTCTGTCAAGTGCCGCTTCAGCGCAGCAAGCGGGCAGAATCGAATCCATGAAACTGCTCACGTCGAACATTGGCTGGGCGGCAACGAAGAGCCATCTCTTCTGGACGACCGACGGCGGCGCACAGTGGAAGGACATCACGCCCAAACTGAATCACAAGCGACAAATGGTTTCCTCGGTTTTCTTCCTGGACGCTTCGACGGGCTGGGCGCTGCTCAGCTGCGGCGATGATAGAAACCTGAGGGTCGACGACGGCTGCTTCGAACTTGCCTCCACCACGGACGCGGGCCAAACCTGGTCGATACTGCACGAGGGGATCGCGGTTCCGTTCTCTCATCAACGACTAGAGGACGGATACGGCTTTTCAGGCCGAAGCTGGCTGGATTTTGCTGACCCGCAGCACGGGTGGGAGATACTGGACATAAGCACGAACTCCGCCAATCCCAGTGCCGGGGAGATGCTTCGGACAGCGGACGGGGGCAGGACTTGGTCGCCCACGAAGGACGTGCCGACTTCAGATCATTTTCACTTCATAACCGCCGCAGACGGGTGGATCGCGGGGGGCAAGGATCACGAACTCTATGTCACACACGATGCAGGGGACTCATGGCAACGAGTATCACTGCCTGCCGGCCCCGGTACGGAGCCGAACCTTGGCGTAGACTACGCACTGCCGGTATTTGAAAGCGCACATCATGGTTTCCTGCCGGTGCAGTACTCGGTGGGCCCGGTTTCAGGCCCATACCTCACAACGTTGGTCTTATTCGCTACCGAGGATGGAGGCAAGAGCTGGAAGGTGGATCGGGTTCTCCCTCGGCTCCCGGGCACATTCGCGGCCGTTGCTGCCGGCTCGGTTTGGATCGCTGCACACATTGAGGCCGCGGGTCCCTCTGGCCCGAAACCGAAGCTCCGCCTCTATTCTGAGGGACCAGACCGAACTGTAACCACCCATACTGCTGTCGTGTCATCTGCCGGATATGCTATGCAGCTGAGCTTCGTGAGTCGAACTGAGGGATGGATAAATATGTCAGACAGGCTGCTAGCAACCAAGGACTCGGGAAACACATATTCAGACATCACGCCTGGTGCCTCTCACACCGTCGCCCTCGAGAACCCGGAAGCGAATACCGCCCGCACGGGGAGACAAGTCAGCTGATTAAACTATACCGCCCCGCAACCTAACTCGGGGAGCGCCATTAGCACGCATCTCGGATTCGAGGCTTACAACGTTCCTCCCGCAACTCCTGCGATGTCGGCGTGGATGTCATCCAGCCCTTACTATGACATCGGAATCTATCTGCAGGGATCAAAAAACGGACACAAGGATCCTATTCTGGGATCACCCGGCGGATCTGCCTGGGTATCTGCCGTCCTGGGGCAAGGCTGGGGCCTCATTCCCACTTGGGTCGGAGAGCAGTCATCCTGCGCCTGTAGGTACGTAAAAGGTCAGTGTGTGCAGTATACCTACGTGTTCAGCTCGAACCCGAACTCCGACGGCATTGCAGAGGCTGATGCTGCTATCGCAGCTGCGCAGTCCCTAGGCATCACGACCCCGATCATCTACAAGGACATCGAGAACTACTACGGCAATACGGCTTTATGCACGTCCTCACAGCAGACGGCCGCTGCCCTTGCCGTTCAGGCCTTCGTCGGTGGTTGGGACAGCGAACTACACACGAAGGGCTATCTTGCGGGAGCATATGGAAACCCAACGCCAGCCAAGAACGACTTTTCAAAAGCCAGTCCTATACCAGACGACGTGTGGATCACTAAAACGCCAGCCTCCGGCAAGCCACCCCAAGTCACGATCTGGAACCTAGGACTGAGTGACAATCTCTGGCCGAACAGTCAGCGCATGCACCAGTTTCTGATTAACCAGTCCAGCCCAACATTCGGCGGGCAAAACCTTAACGAGCCGATCGACGATGATATCGACAACGCAACAATCGCCAGCGCCAACAATGGTGCGAAGACGTACTCCACCTACAACTACAGCAGCATCAACTACCCGGGCGCTTTCCAATCGGAAGTGTACAGCATTAACAACATCTGGGACGGAGCGATGATCAATGGCCCAGGTGAGGTCGGCCAGGTCGTGGGGCAGTACACCGACTCGAGCGGGGTCCAGCATGGCATGCTCGTAGATGGGCTCATCGGCTACACCTCCATCGACTATCCTGGAGCCACGTTAACTGTGGCAACCGGCATCAACAACCTGAGCCAGATCGTGGGGTACTGGGCAAACTCGACGACCGGGCAGAGCGGCGGCTTCTATTTGGACAGCGGTACTTGCAGCAATTACTGCTCGTTTAACTACCCTGGCAGTACAAGCACGGTTCCTCTCGGCATCAACGACGCAGGACAAATCGTAGGAACCTATGGTCCCGGGAATCCCAATTACGGATTTCTCTACTATCGCGGCAAGGGTGGCGCATTCTACTCCATCAACTATCCGGGCGGGGCCCAAACGCTGGCGGGCGGAATAAACGGGGATGGCAATATCGCGGGTGAATATCAAAACACAACCACGGGTGCTATCAACGGGTTCGTCGAATACGCAATCCCGCCGTCATGGACTGGAACGTTCAGCACAGTCGACTTCCCCGGGGCGCTCAATACCTACCTCATGGGGATCAATAACGACAATGAGATGACTGGCTACTACTGGACTTCGACCAGTCCGGTCGAGGGCTTTCAGATCTACAGCATTCAAGACACCTCGTTCCAATATCCCGGGACAGGAATCTCGACGTACCTGTACTCGACGAACGACTTTGGCCAGGCTGCTGGCACCTACATCCCCCCTAGCGACATAACAGGGGGCTTCGTCGCGATCCCCCAGTAGCCTGGGGCCCAATTGCTGATTCTCCGTTCTGGCCATTATCATGGTCGGCACAATGGCAGCTCCCACGGAGTCCGTCCCACGCAACCCCGACCACAAGCTCTTCCTCGCCTCCGGCATGGCCATCATCTGGGCGATCGCTCTCGCGAAACTTCTCTTTCACATCTATTTCAACAATCGCTATGGCTACTTTCGCGACGAGTTCGATTACATGTCCTGCGGCGATCATCTGGCTTGGGGCTACGTCGACCAACCCCCGCTCATTCCGTTTCTCATCCACATCAACCGCGCCGTCCTGGGAGACTCCCTGCGCAGCATCCGTTTTATTCCCGCGCTAGCTTCATCTCTTCTCGTAATGCAAACCGCTATCCTGGCCCGCGAATTCGGCGGACGCCGCTATGCCCTGCTCCTCAGCGCCATCACCGTAGTCATTGCGCCGCAGTATCTCTCGAATGGAAGCCTGCTCGGCACCAACTGCCTTGAACCCAACCTCTGGATGGGCTGCGCGTACTTCGCCATCCTCGCCGTCAAGCGGGACGATCCCCGCTACTGGCTGTGGTTCGGAGTAGTGGCCGGCATCGGCATGGAAGAGAAGTACACCATCGCCTTATTCGGTTTCGGCATCGTCGTGGGCCTGCTAGTTACCGCGCAGCGCCGCGCATTTCTGAATCCTTGGATCTGGATCGGCGGCCTCGCCGCGTTTCTTATCTTTCTTCCTAATCTGCTCTGGAACATGCACTACGACTGGCCCTTTCTGCAATTGATGCACAACATCCGCGCCGAAGGCCGCGACGTCGTCCTTCCCTTTCCGCGATATTTCTTCGAGCAGACCTTGCTCGTCCATCCTTTCACCGCTCCCATCTGGCTGACCGGCCTGTTCGCGTTGCTGTTCTCCCAGCGCCTCAAGCCCCATCGCTTTCTGGGATGGTGCTATCTGGTTTGCTTCACTGTTCTGTTCGTCCTTCACGGAAAGAATTACTACCTCGCTCCCGTCTACCCCATGCTGCTCGCCGCGGGTGCCGTCATCATCGAATCCGCAATCGATGGTTCGAAAAGACGCACGCCTGAGTCGCGTCCGCGCTATGCATGGCTGAAGCCAGTCATCGTTATCATTCTTCTCGCCGATGGAATCCATCTTGCCCCCATCACCGTGCCGGTGTTTTCCCCGGACAACTTTCAGACCTACACAAAGACGCTGGCCTTTAAGCTGCCGGTCATGGAACACAGCCACGCGCGCGCCGCGCTGCCGCAGTGGTACGCCGATCAATTTGGATGGGAGGAAATCGTCGCCGAAACTGCCGTGGCGTGGAATAAGCTGACTCCCGAAGAGCGTCAAGACAAGAATTGCGGCATCTTCGCGCAGGACTACGGCCAAGCCGGCGCGATCGACTTCCTCGGCAGAAAATACGGCATGCCACCCTCGCTTAGCGGCCACCAGACCTGGTTTCTCTGGGGACCGCGCGGCTATTCCGGCAAGTGCATGATCGTGCTCGACGACAGCCGCCAGAACCTCGAACAACTGTGGCAGCACGTCGACTACGTTGGAGATTCCGCCGACAATCCCTACGCGCTGGAAAAAGAAATCGCGGTTTACATCTGCCGCGGCCCGAAATTCGGGACCATGGCCCAACTCTGGCCGCAGATAAAACACTGGAAGTAAAAACGATTGCTAAGGCTTCAGCCGCGTGAGAGCCTGATCCATAGGCCGAAAAATTCAGATTGAGCCACCACCGCCAGACCCTCAACTTGACATTGCAACACGCTCTCCTCAACAATTTCTCAGCGTCTAAGACATAGGTTCCAAAATCGTTCCACCAAAGGTTTCTCCACGAGGTTTTTTCATGGTGCTCGCCGCACGCTTAACGATCTTTCTTGGTCTTCCGTTCCTTCTAGCTGCTGTCCTCTCCGCCCAGCGGATCACCGTCTCCCAGCCCACAATCTGGGCCTCCAAGCCCGATGCCGCCGCCTTCGACAAAATCGAGACCGACCGTCTTGCCGCCGGCCAGCGCGCCATCGACACTCTACTTGCCGCCAAAGGCCTGCGCACCATTGAAAACACTCTCGTTCCCTTCGACGAAGCCATCCGCCAAAACAACTCTGCCGCCTACTTCGCCCAGCTCATGGAGCAGGTCCATCCCGATGCCGTATTCCGCGATCACGCCACCGCCATGCTGACCAAGGCCAGCGCCGCCCAGACCGCGATCGCCCTCAATCGCGTGGTCTATGCCGCACTCGCGGCGCTCGATCTCTCCAAGGCCGACTCCGCCACTCGTTACTACGTCCAGCGCCAGCTCCTCGAGTTCCGCCTCGCTGGCGTCGACAAAGACGACGCTACCCGCGCCCGCCTCAAGAAATTGAACGACCAGGCCACTGAAGAGCAGTCCATGTTCGATCGCAATATTTCCGACGGTCAGAAAGTGGTCGAGGCCGATCCCGCTGAACTCGGCGGGTTGCCCCAGGATTACATTGACCGTCACAAGCCCGGAGCCGACGGCAAAGTCCGCATCACCACCGATTACCCAGACGCTCTGCCTGTCTTCAGCTTCGCCAAAAGCGATTCCCTGCGTCGCCGAGTTTCGCTGGCCTTCGCCACTCGCGCCTACCCCAAGAACCAGGAAGTGCTGACCAGCCTGATGAAGACACGCTACGAAATCGCCACGCTGCTCGGCTATTCAAACTGGGCCGACTACAATGCCGCCGACAAGATGATCGCCAAAGGCCACAACATCGCCGACTTCATCCAGCAAGTCAACGACGCTTCCCGTCCGCTGGCCGGCCGCGAATTTGAGATGTTGCTCGCCGAAAAACAGAAGACCGATCCCAGCGTGAAGGAAATCTGGGACTATGAAAGATCTTATCTTTCCGAATTAGTGCGCCGCTCCCAGTACGATTTCGATTCTCAATCCGTTCGGCCCTACTTCCCCTTCGTGCAAGTAAAGCAAGGAATCCTCGATGCCGCGGCCGAACTCTTCCACGTCAGATTTCAGCAGGAAATGAATGTCCCGGCATGGGATCCGGCAGTTGAAACCTGGATCGTCATCGACAGTGGAAAGCCAATCGGCCGTTTTTATCTCGACATGCACCCTCGCCCCGGCAAGTACAGCCATGCCGAAATGTCGCCGGTTCTCGACGGTATCCGTGGCAAACAACTGCCGGAAGCGATCCTGGTCTGCAACTTCCCCGTGCCCACGGCCAGCGACCCCGGCCTCATGGATTACGGCGACGTCGAAACCTTCTTCCACGAATTCGGCCACCTCATGCATCACATTCTAGGAGGCCAGCAACCATGGGCCGGCATCAGCGGCATTACCATGGAGTCCGACTTCGTGGAAGCTCCCTCGCAGATGCTCGAAGAATGGATTCGCAGCCCGCAAGTTCTGGCCAAGTTTGCCCGCCACTACAAAACCGGCGAGCCCATCCCGGCCGAACTCGTCGCCCGCATGAACCGTGCCGCGGCCTTCGGCCGCGGCGGATGGGTGGGGCGTCAGAACTCCTTCAGCGCCATTTCCTACGACATTTACAAAACCAAGCCCGAAGACGTGAACCTCGACGCCGTCACTCTCGACGACGCCCGCCGATACACTCTCTTCATCCCGCTCCCCGAGACCCACCTGTGGGCCTCATTCGGACATCTCGGCGGCTACTCCTCCGCTTACTACACCTACCTCTGGGACAAAGTGATCGCCGAAGATTTCTTCTTGCAATTCGATCACAAGAACTTGTTAGCCGGCGATGCCCCCATGCGCTACCGGCATGTAGTGCTCGAACCCGGTGGCTCCATGTCAGCCAACGATTTGGTAAAAAACTTCCTGGGCCGCCCGCAAAACATGACCGCCTTACAGCATTGGATGTCTGAAGAGTTCGATGGAGCGGAGGGAAGCTCGAAGTCAGCAGGCCAGTGATGTGATGGGCCCGTCTCAACCGGAATCTGTATTCGCCGCCTCAGCCCGCGATCCGGGAACAATTGGGTTAATACCGCCCAGCTGCGCATTCTGGATCGCGAGCTGGCGGAATTCGGCGAACCGCGGCAAAAGGCCCAGCTTCTCAAGGCACGCCCGGTCAAACTCCCGGAGCTCAGATCCGGTCTCGTCGCGGGGATGTGCATCCAGTTCGTAGGCCAACAGGCCCGCCACGTAGAGCGCTACCGAGCTGTCAAATCCAGAGTGAGTGATGCGACCGGGATGGTGGTGGTGCGCGATGGCCTCGACCGCAAGGTGGGGCAATCCCCACAATCCGAGCAGATAGGCTCCGATCTCGGCGTGGGAGGTTCCCAGGATTTCCTCTTCGGCCTGGAATGGCTCGCACCCGCGTTCGGCGGCAAGCGTGAGTGCAGAACAAAACTCATCCGGCATTTTGCTCGCCAGCACCAGCCTTCCAATATCGTGAAGAAGTGCGGCGAGGACTGTGACGTCACGAATCTTCTGGTCCACCGGAAGAACAACCGCGATGGCCGCTGTCATCTCAGCGTGATGTTGCATCGACTCGAAGACGGCCTGCGGAATGCGGCAGTCAAGCGCGAAAACTTTGAAGGCCTCGGAAACCAAAACCAGATTCTTGATGGTTTCCATCCCCAGAAACGACGCTGCACTCTGCAGGCTGGTCACCGTCTGCGCCAATCCAAAAAAAGCGCTGTTCACCAGTTGCAGCACTTTGGCCGACATGGCGATGTCATGCTCGATGATCTCCGCCACCCGGCCGATTGTGGTGTCCGGCCGGTTCAGAGCCTCAGTAAGCGCAGTGTAGGTGGTTGAAAGAGATGGCAGCGCTCCGATCGTTCCAATGATGCTGCGAATCTCTGGCGTGCAGAGAACGTCCTGTAGCGTGCACAGGCGCTCGATTGTGGACCGAAGTTCGGAGGCTTGGCATGGCTTGACCAAGAAACGGTGGGCCACGTGAACTGAACGCGCGGCCAGGGTCACTTCTGAATATCCCGAAAGGATGATCCTCGCCGTACTCGGGTATCGGTCGCGAACATGAGCGAGCAGTGTGGCTCCGTCCATTCCCGGCATCCGCATGTCAGAAATGACTACGTCGAAGCTTCCTTTCTCACAGGCCTGCAACGCCGCTTGGCCGCCGACGGCAAACTGCATATCCCAATGCTCTCGATCGGCCCGGAGCATGCGCTTCAAGCCCTCCAGAATCATGACTTCGTCATCCACGAACAAGATGCGTTTCACACTGACACCGCTTTGGCGGCCGGAGCCCTGCCTTCATGGGGAAGGCGAATGATAAAGGTCGTCCCTTTTCCCTCTTCGGTTTCGAAATGAATGCTTCCTCCGTGTTTGTCGACCACCACGGAGCGGGCGATGGCCAGACCCTGCCCGGTTCCCTTGCCCGATATCTTTGGTCGTGAAGAAGGGATCGAAGATACGGGCCCGCACTTTTTCTGGAATTCCCGCGCCCGTGTCGGAGATTCGGATCTCAACACACCCCGGACGATCCCGAGTTTGAATCCTGATCTTTCCCTTTTCCGATCCTCCCTTTCCCACCACGTCGCTGATGGCGTGCGCGGCATTGACGATCAGATTCAGAATCACCTGGTTGAATTCGCCGGGCAGGCAGGGAACGAGGGGCAGCGACGGATCAAGATCGGTCTCCAGATCGGCGACGTATTTCCACTCGTTCCGCGCCACCGTGATTGTGTTCTTGATGGCATGGTTCACATCGAGCGGGATTTTATCCTTCGTGCCGGGATGCGAGAACTCCTTCATTGCGCTCACCAGACCAGCCACCCGGGATACGCCTTCAAGGCTTTGTTCGATGGCTTTGGGAATTTCCTCCAGCAGATATTCGGCGTCGGCGCCTTCCACAGTTGCCGAGATTTCTTCCACCTCTTGGCGTGACAAGTTATTGGCTTTCACGGTTGCTAATATCCGTTCGTAGCTCGCCACCAGGCTTTTCAGATCCTGGAAAGCATCTTGCAGAAACCGTACATTGTCACCAATGTACTGCGCCGGAGTATTGATCTCATGGGCAATGCCTGCGGCCAGCTGGCCAATACCCTCGAGCTTCTGGGCCTGGCGAAGCTGGCTCTCTAACGCCCTCCGCTCAGCGATGTTACGCACGAAGGCGAAGATCAATTCCTGTCCGTCGAATTCCAGGTGGTTCGCAGTCACCTCCACTGGAAAGAGCCGTCCCTCTTTGTCTTTGTTTTGGGTTTCGAAGACCGTCGAGCCCCGAGCTTTTATCATCTCCCAGAACTCCGTCCACTTTTCCTTGGGGAGAAACGGATCCATGTCTGGCACAGACAGCGAAAGCATCTCCTCGCGGGAACGTCCCAGAGACCGGCAAGCCGCTTCGTTCGCATACATGACGCGGGCCTGTGGGTCAATCCAAAATACCGAGTCGCAGGCATTTTCCAGCGAGGATTGCGTCAGCCGGAGTTCCTTTTCCGCCCGCTTGCGTTCCGTAATATCCACGAAAGTCACAACCGCACCCACCAAGTCTTCACCCCGCTGTATGGGATGGGACCAGTACTCGGCGGAAAAGCACGTGCCATCCCGGCGCCACAGAACTTCGGTGTCGATGTGTGTGCCGCGTCCGTTGCGAAAAGCTTCGTAGATGTGGCACTCCTCAACCGGGTAGTGCGTTCCGTCCGCCCGCGAGTGGTGCATGAGCACGTGCATGTTCAAGCCCAGCAAATCCGCCGACGGTTCGTAACCCAGCAGGCGAAGGCAGGAGGGATTGCAGAAAGTGCACCTGCCTTGCTCGTCGATGCCGTAAACTCCCTCCGGAATTGCATCCAGCAGATCTCGAATCTCCTCTTCCGCTCGTTTGCGCTCGCAGATGTCAACCAGCGTGCCCTCAATCGTTTCGCCGGCCGCTCGGTCATCGCCAACCAGACTGAAGTTAGCGATTACCCACACCGAATCGCCGTTCTTGCGCCGGCACCTCATTTCGTAGTTTGTAAGGCTCGTCTCAGACTTGAGCTTGGCCAGGAATGCTTCCCGATCCGAAAGACTGTGGTACATGTTCGTCGTTGGAAGCGATAACACTTCCTCGGGCGAGTCATAACCGAACATGCGGGCCGCAGCTTGATTGCACTGCAAGAAGCGTCCTTCCGGAGTGGTGCGAATGACTCCGGCCAGGTTACGCTCAAACAGGAGCCGATAGCGCTCCTCCGACTCTTTCACCGCCTCCTGTGCCCTCTTTCGCTCGGTGACATCGGAACCGATGACAAGTGTCTTGGTCAGGTTTTCGTCGGACAGTTGAACCGGCGTAATGGTCAGGCCCAACAAATGGGTCTCCCCGTTCATCTCAAAGGAAACCTCGTCGCATCGCCGCGAGACTCGTTCAGAACTGCAGGACAGGACTTCCGCTTCCATTCCCCGCAGCCACCGAATCCCGCAGTCGGCCAGTGATTTTCCAACAACCTCAGCCTCGCCTAAGCCGAAGACGGCGGCCGCCGTCGAGTTCCAGCGCGTGACGCGGGAATCCTGGTCCAGCCCAATCAGAATCGACGGCACGGCGTTGATAAAAACCTCAGCCTGGCGATGCGCCGTCCGCACTGCTTCCCCATCGCGCAGGAGATTCGCGTGGAGTTTCCGAAGCACGGCATGGCTCACAATGAAAGCTAAACATCCAGTGAAGCAAATTGTCAGGGTGTGAGATCTCCAAATCGTGATGGGCGGGAACAGCCATTGCTTGACCATCTCGAAGATGGTCATCGTAATCGACGTTGCCAACAGCGCCCCAAGGGCCTGGGGTAACACAGGAGTCGGCCTGATCTTGCCGGGGGGCAAGGCAGCGGCGGAACCCTCTCGATTCCACTTACGGTTGACCGTCATTGGGTTTGGTCCCGATCGGCGGTTTGCCGCTCATTTCTTGACCTGAGCAAATCCAGCGGTCCGGCTTTCAGATTCATCGGCAAGAAACGTCACTTCCTTGAGACCATCCCAAGACCCTGCTGCGGGTATTACAGGTATTAAAGGTCACTGATTCGTTGACCACACGGTGCCGATGATATGACTGCGCGCCCTTCCTGACCTACTGCGGCGCAACGCAGCAAAAATGAGGAGCTCTATGGCCGAAAAGATCCTTCTAGCCGACGACGACTCCAACATCCTTGACGGATACCGGCGCAGTTTGGGCCGCGAGTTTGTGATCGATACCGCCCTCGGCGGGGAGGAAGCTTTAAAGCTTGCCGCTGAACACGGCCCTTATGCGGCTGTGGTCGCAGACATGCGAATGCCAGGAATGGACGGCCTCCAGCTTTTGAGCCGGATCAAGGCCCTAGTGCCAGATACCATCCGCGTCATGCTTACCGGCCACACCGATATGGAGACGGCCATCAACGCCATCAACGAAGGCAGTATCTTTCGCTTTCTCAGCAAGCCGTGCAGCCGGGAAGCGATGGCTAGAACCTTAACCGCCGCCATCGTGCAGTACCGCCTGGTCACAGCCGAGAAGCAACTCCTGGAACAGACCCTGAGCGGCTGCATTCAAGTTCTGACCGAAGTGCTCAGCCTGGTCAATCCCGCAGCCTTCAGCCGCGCCGAACGCGCTCGCCGCTACATCCACCACATCGCGATCGCAATGAAGTTAGGAAACCCCTGGCAGTACGAAGCCGCGGCCATGATGTCGCAACTCGGCTGCGTCACCCTGCCCCCGGAAACCATCGACGCGGTCTACCGCGGCGACAAACTCCTGCCCAACGAGCAGGCGCAATACGACTCTCACCCCAGTGTGGCCTTCGATCTGCTTTCGAAAATTCCCCGCTTGGAACCCATCGCGTGGATGGTCGAACACCAGAACCGCCGAGTCCCTGAGGCTGGCGACTCCGCAACGGCAGACATCCGCGCCGGAGCGGAGATACTGCGGCTGATCCTGGCTTATGAGGGACTCATCCACAAAGGAACTTCGCGAACCGAGGCGGCCCACACTCTGGCCCGCCAAAACCGGAACTTCAACCCGGAGTTCTTCCAGGCCCTGGTGACGCTCGATCCCAATGCCGAAGAAGGCACGATACGGCGCTGCAGCATCGACGACCTCGCACCCGGCATGATCATCCAGCAAGAGGTCCACACCCATGACGGGGCGCTGCTGGTTTCCAAGGGTCACGAAGTCACTCCCACGGTGATTTTCAAGCTCAAGAATTTTCTAGCCAGAAAGGCAATCGCTGCACATGTGACCGTCTCCATGCCGACCAGCACGCTCGCCTTCGTCAAAGGTGCCTCCTAGACACGCATGGCTTCGTGCAGAACTACTCTTTGTCGTTCTGAACCGGGCGCTACACCCAGTGGGAACCTATCCTGTTTTGCCGAAGCCCCGAGCCAAGCTGAGTGGGAAGCCAAAGGGAACCTTCTTCCGTCCGCCTTTGTTAATTTTCCGTTAAATTCGTCCCACCCGATTGACCGCTGCAGTTCGTAGCTTTACTCTGCGACGTTATGAGCCCAGCTGACCTTGATCAACTGCGTCTGGCCTACAAGAAGGCCACCGATGAATGGGTCGACGCCATTCGCGCCGAAGAGGCCTTGGCCACCCCCGACCACTCTATGCTCGCCTGGGAGAAATGGGACGAAGCCCACTTCCAGGAAGAAGACGCACACGCCAAATACACCGCAGCCCTCGAAGCCTACAAAGACGGCCTGCGCGGTGTGAATATCGGCATCTAGATGACCCGGTAAGTGTGCTCGTGTGGAGCGGGCACTCCCGCCCGCTGCCTTTGACTTTGGTCTTTGTCGAAGACCGCCTTTCAGTTGTCGTCCCGAGCAAAGCCGGAAGCCGATCTTGCCGCGCCTTCCCCACCCGCTGTAGCATCAAACTCAGGCATTCATAAGGAGCAATCATGGCCACCGATACTCTCACTTCCCCCGCTCATCTCAGTCACACCCCCACCAAGATCCTCAAGAACTTCATCGACGGCGAGTGGGTCGAGTCCTCGACCGGAGAAACTTTCGAAGACCGTAATCCCGCCGACACGCGCGACGTAGTCGGCATCTTCCAGAAATCTGCCAAAGCCGACGTAGATGCCGCCGTCGACGCGGCCAAGCGCGCCTTCGCCAAATGGCGACTGGTTCCGGCCCCGCGCCGCGCCGAGATCGTCTTCCGCGCCGCCGAAATTCTTATCGAGCGCAAAGAAGACTACGCCCGCGAGATGACCCGCGAAATGGGCAAGGTACTCGCTGAAACTCGCGGCGATGTGCAGGAAGCCATCGACGCTGCCTATTACAACGCCGGCGAAGGACGCCGCCTCTTCGGCCCCACTGTTCCCTCCGAAATGCCGAACAAGTTCGCCATGGCCGTGCGCCAGCCCGTCGGCGTCTGCGGCATGATCACGCCCTGGAATTTCCCCATGGCGATCTCTTCCTGGAAGCTGCTGCCTGCCATCGTCTGTGGAAACACCTGCGTCATCAAGCCCGCGCAGGATACTCCTCTCTCCACCTTCAATCTGGTCCGCGCCCTCACTGACGCCGGCCTGCCCAAAGGCGTCATCAACGTCGTCGCCGGCTTCGGCGCGGACGTAGGCACTCCGCTCGCCGAGCACGCCGACGTGCGCGCCATCTCGCTGACCGGATCATCCGCCGTCGGCCGCATCATTGGCGGCATCGCCGCCAAGAGTTTTAAACATTGTTCGCTCGAACTCGGCGGCAAGAATCCTATGATCGTCCTCGACGACGCCAATCTCGACCTCGCCATCGACGGCGGCCTCTGGGGCGGATTTGGCACCACCGGCCAGCGCTGCACCGCGACCAGTCGCATCATCGTGCAGAAAGGCGTCTATGGTGAATTCATCGAACGCTACGTCGCACGTGCGAAAAAGCTGAAAGTCGGCAACGGCCTTGACGAAACCGTGGAGATGGGCCCCGCCATCAACGAAAAGCAATTGCAGACGGATCTCACCTACGTTGAGATTGGCAAGAACGAAGGCGCAAAACTCATGTGCGGCGGCAATCGCCTCGAGCATGGCGATTACCAACACGGCTGGTTCATGGAGCCGACCGTCTTCAGCGACGTCGATCCGAAAATGCGCATCGCGCAAGAAGAAATCTTCGGCCCCGTCGTTTCCATCATCCCCTGCGACGATCTCGACGATGCTATCGAAATCGCCAACGGCATCGAGTATGGACTTTCCTCCGCGCTCTACACCAAAGATGTGAACAAGGCCTTCGCCGCCATTCGCGACCTCTATGCCGGCATCACCTACATCAACGCCCCCACGATCGGCGCCGAGGTGCATCTCCCCTTCGGTGGCACCAAAGCCACCGGCAACGGCCACCGCGAAGGCGGCATCGGAGCGATTGATTTCTACACCGAGTGGAAGTCCGTCTACGTGGACTATTCCGACAAGTTGCAGAAAGCCCAGATTGATCGGGCGGACTAAGACTGTCCCGCGCTCTGTCATCCTGAGCGAAGTCGAAGGACGCCTGCTGGGGCGGGAGGCATTCGAGACGATGCAAAGCGTTCGCAATCGGCAGCGTGTTGAGAATTCCTTGACGTGCCGATGGTGCTACGCGCGGGCACGGGGTCCTTCGACTTCGCTCAGGATGACAACCTTTTCCCCTGCCCTGCGTCCTCCCCGGTTAAAATCTCTCCATGCCCATCACCGCCCGCGAAATCGCCGCCGCTCAACGTCTCGACAACGTCCGCTACGCCATTCGCGACCTGGCCTGCGTAGCCGACGAGGTCATCGCCCAGGGGCACCAAGTTCTTCCACTCAACGTAGGCGATCCGCTCAGCTTCGATTTCCATACTCCGCCGCACATCATCGAAGCCGTCTATAAAGCCATGCGCGACGGCAAGAGCGGATACGCTCCGTCCCCCGGCATTCCCGAAGCGCTCGAGGCCATTCGCGGCGAGGCCGCGCGCAAGGCCATCACCACGGTGCGGGATGTCTTCGTCACCTCCGGCGTTAGCGAAACCGTCGACCTCTGCATCAGCGCGCTGGTGAATCCCGGCGAAGACATTCTCACGCCCAAGCCCGACTACCCGCTCTACTCGGCAGTCCTCTGCAAGCTAGGCATCGCGCTCAACGCCTACGATCTGAACGAAGACGATGCCTGGCAACCCGAACTCGCCGACATCGAACGCAAGGTCACGCCTCGAACTCGCGGCATCGTGCTGATCAATCCCAACAATCCCACAGGATCGCTGTGCTCGCGGCACATGCTCGAGCAAATCGCAGACCTCGCGCGCCGTCACAATCTGGTCGTGTTCTCCGATGAAATCTACGACAAGCTGATTCTGGATTACGATTCGCAAGGAAACGCCACTCCGCATATCGCGTTTGCTTCCGTCGCGCCCGACGTTCCCTGCATCACCTTCGGCGGCATGTCGAAAAACTATCTAGTCCCCGGGTGGCGCATCGGCTGGGGCATCGTCTCCGGCGACGCAGCAGCTATCAAGCCTTATACCGAAGGCATTCATCGCCTGCTGCGCGCGCGTCTCTGCGCCAACCATCCCGAGCAATATGCCATCAAGCCCGCGCTTGAAGGCCCCCAGGATCATCTCCTCGAAGTGCAACGCAAACTGCGCTCCCGCCGCGATCTCACCCAGAAGTGGTGCGAGTCCACGCCGCGCATAAGTTGCGTCGCCCCGCGTGGGGCTTTTTATGCTTTCCCCAAAATCGATATTCCCGAGAGCGACGAAGTCTTCGTCAAAGAATTAATCCGGCAGAAGCATGTAATGGTCGTCCACGGCTCCGGCTTCGGCCAGAAGCCCGGCACGCAGCACTTCCGCATCGTATTCCTGCCGGATGAAGAGACGCTGACTCAGGCTTACGCCGGAATCGCGGACTTCATTCGCGAACGCTATGGGAGCGCTTGATGATGATGCCCATGAGCAAGGAGATAATGCGTGCGGCTCCCTTGCTTTTTCTGCTGACGATAATCTCTGCCAGTCCCGCAGTGGATACCGATCACACCGGCCAGGAAGATGACATTCGAGAGACGGTGTTCCGGTATCAATTCGAGCACAATGCATCGGGACAGGGGAAGAGTGCTCACGCATACTGCCTCGCAATCCTGGTGGGCGAGAAAGACTCTGATCCGTCCGACCAATTCATGAAAAGATTTGCCCACCACAAGCCACAGGTTCGTAAAGTATCCGCTTGCCATTGGGACTCAATAAGAGTTGTCGAGAATCGTACTGGTAGACCGGCCCTCATCTTTCACGTTTCGAAAATCACTTGGGTCTCCGACTCAGAAGTCACCGTCGACGGGGGCTATGAAGAGGCAAATGTCAGTTCGTCCGGCAATACCTACACTGTGACCAAGAGGAACAGCAAATGGGAGGTAACGAGCGACAGAATGAACGTGATCTCCCAAAATGCTCGGAATCCGATCGTCCCTTTGCTCGTGACCATGGTATAATGACCATGATCGAAAGGTTTCTCCGATGAAAACAATGGCGGCAGGCGCATTCAAAGTCCATTGCCTGAAGGTCATGGATGAAGTCCAAGCGAAACGCCAGGCTGTGCTGATTACCAAACGCGGCAAGCCGGTGGCGAAGCTTGTCCCGCTCGAGACAGAAAAAGACGATATCTTCGGCTTCTTCAAAGGCAAGATCAAGGTTACTGGCGATGTCGTGTCGCCCGCGCTGACCCCTGAAGAATGGGGAGACCTTTATTGATTCTCCTCGATACGCACGTCGTGGTCTGGCTGGCGGGCGAGGAATATAGGCTTTCGAACAAGGCGAAAACTGCCGTAGATGAGGCTCGGCAAACTGAACAAGGCTTGGCTATTTCCGATTTCACGCTTTACGAGTTGTCGGCCCTGTACCGCAAGAAACAGTTCACTCTGGCGATCAGCCCGGAATCATTTCTATCTGAAGTGGAACGGCGCTTTGTAGTTCTGCCAATTACCAGCCGCATCTGCGTTGGCGCGCTTTCGCTTCCCGCCGGCTACCCGAAAGATCCGGCCGACCGCATCATCGGGGCGACCGCACTCATCGAAGGACTTACTCTCGTGACTGCGGACGCACATATCCGAAATTCGCGCGTGGTTCCGACCATCTGGTAAACGTGGCTCATCAGTCGATTTTCCTCGGCGTACTCCGCGTCGAAGCCTCTGACTTTCTCTTTCCCCACGAATCTGCTTAAATCGAATCAGACGCAACCTTCAAGCGAACGCTGGGTCCATACAAATCGTGGTCGACATTCATTCCCACATTCTTCCGGAAGTAGACGACGGCTCCAAATCCTGGGACGTCTCGGTCGCCATGTGCCGCATGGCCGCCGCCGACGGCATCACTCATCAGGTCGCCACGCCTCACGCCAACGACCGCTACCACTACGACCGCGCCTATCTCCAGGGACTTGTCGCACAACTGCAACAACTCGCCGGCAATGCCCTCACCCTCAGCCTGGGCTGCGACTTCCATCTCTCCTACGACAATCTGCAGGACGTGCTGGCCAATCCCTCGCGCTACTCGATCGAAGGCTCGCGCCACATGCTGGTCGAGTTGAGCAATTACAGCGTTCCGCAACAAATTACGGACTGTTTTATGCAGCTGGGCGACCGCGGCGTCACTGCCATCGTCACTCATCCCGAACGCAACCCGATTCTGCGCGAAAGCCTGCAGCGCGTGGTGGAGTGGGCCGAGCAGGGTTGCGTGATCCAGGTCACCGCCTCGGCACTCACCGGATTCTGGGGAGAACGAGTGCGCCGTGCCGCGCACTGGCTGCTCGAGCACGATGCCGTCCACGTACTTGCGACCGACGCACATGACACAGAAAAGCGTACCCCAGTGCTCTCTGCAGCTCGCGACGCTGTCGCGGAGCTATGTGGCACGGAAGTTGCGCAAGCGCTGGTCGAAGCCAACCCGCGTGCCATCATCCAATCTCAGCCTCTTCCCTACTTCCCCCGGCCGGTGCTGGGAGGCTACCGCAAATCGCCAGGGTAGAAATCGTCCCTGAATAAAAATCTTGGTGTTTGCCGCGAAGGCAACACGGATGGCGCAGGCAAGAACCCAGATCCCTCTTTTCACTCGGGATGACAATGCTCGTTTGAGCGATTCCGTCCGAAACGAGGGCTTACTGCGGGCTCGACGAATCGTGCGCGGGAGGCGGAGTCGCCGGAGCAACCGGCGTGGTCGTAGTGGTGGGAGGTCCCGGTTCGGCGCTGTGCGATGCTGGACTCAAGGATTCCGGATGCGAAGCCGCTGGCTCCGTGGTCATCGCGCTCTCCGGATTCAACAGATGGTCGTGGTTCGGCCCCAGCCCCAGGCTGATCAGCGCGCGCGAATCGGGCACCGTCTTCGATTGCCAGCCGTGATCGGCCTGATATCGCCGCATCGCCTCTTCGCTGGCCTGATCCCATTTACCGGCGGCTTCGCCGCTCAGGTAGTGCTCGCGAATCAGCGCTTCCTGAATCGCCTGCGCCCGCTCCGGATCAATCTTCTGCTGTCCCCGTGCGGTCGTCTTTTTCTTGCCGCCCTTGCGCGTGCTCGCGTATTTCGCCCTGCTGCTGTGAGCCGTAGCCGTACCTGACTTTGAATGCGCACCCGTGTTCGATCTTGAATGCGCTCCCGCCGCGGAGTGCGATGCCGTACGTGGCCTGGTCGCGGAAGCGGAGTTGGCTTTGGACCTCTTCGCCCCTGCCGCTACGTGTCTCTTCGAAGTCGCCGTCTTCTTCTTGGCCGTCGTGACGTTCTTCTTTGTCTTAGTGGCGCTGCCGCTCGCCGTCGAACCAGTAGCCGAGGCCTGCGCCAGCCCTGGACGCGGCCAAGCGCACGCGCACATCACCGCCAGAGCGCAGCCTGCACCCAGCCACCTTAGTATTTTTGCCTGATATTTCCGCCACGATTCCAAAGGCAACCCTCAAGACCTCCGAACGCGCCCGCTCCAATGCCTTGCCAGTATACGTCGCGTCATTATTGCGTCGCGTCTCCCACGAAATGCGCGCCAAAAGCAAAGCCCAACAGAAGCAGGCATTGTAATCATTCTCCATCAAAGGAGGCAATGCCAGTTCCCGTTGGGCTAGTTTCAGGTTACGGAAGTGTTCCGGCCATGAAGATGGTCCCATCGCTCGCGGTAGAACCTCGCGGGCGCACCAGGAATACCACGTCCTGTCCGCTCTTCAGGCTCGATTCCACCTTGGCGAAATCGGCTTCATTGTTGACCGGCTGCTTGTTGATTTCGAGGATCACGTCGCCGCGCCCCAAGTTGATGTCCTCGGCAAACGACCCCGGCTTCACATCTTGCACGATCACGCCCTTACCCGCCGGCATGTCGAGCCGCTCGGCCATCTCCGGTGTCAGCTTACGAACCGTGACCCCAAATTTGCTCTGCTTGGGCGTGCTCTCGTCGCCGCTCTGCTGATCCTCGCCTAGACGGGCAGCGAACAGTTTCGCGCGGTCGGCAATGGTTACCGTCGTCTCCTGCGTCTTGCCGTTGCGCAGGAAGTTGAGCGTCACCTTCGATCCCGGTTTGCGAGACGCAATCTCGGCCACCAGTTCGGCTCCCTTAGTCACTTTATGGCCGTCAACAGTGGTAATGGTATCGCCCACTTTCAGTCCCGCCTGATCAGCCGGACTGCCCGCAACTACGCTCGATACGGTCACTCCTGTGCCGGCGCCATAAACTCGAGCAATCGCCGGATTCTCCACCGAATCAAACATGATCCCAATCGAGCCCCGCGCCACCCGGTGCTCGGGCCCGATCAACTGGTTGTAGACCTGCACGACGGTGTTAGAAGGAAGCGAGAATCCCACGCCTGCATAGGCATTGGTCTCGCTCAATATTGCCGTGTTAATCCCGATTACTTCGCCGTTCATGTTGACTAGCGGCCCTCCCGAATTCCCCGGGTTAATCGCCGCATCGGTCTGAATAAACGTCTGGAACTGCTTGCCCGGCACAATGTCGCGCCCCTTGGCCGAAACGATTCCGGCTGTCACCGTACCCACCTGCCCAAACGGACTGCCGATCGCCAGCACCCAGTCGCCTACTTGCATGCCGTCCGAATTGCCCATCTTTGCGGCGGGCACGCTCCGGTCCATGTCGACCTTGATGACCGCCAGATCCGTTTCCGAGTCTTCTCCGATCACCCTGGCGTCATGCTGCACGCCCGGCGGATCGTCCTGCAGGCGCACCCGGATGCGGTCCGCTTTCTCCACCACGTGCCGGTTGGTAACGATATAACCCTTCGGATCTACGATTACGCCTGATCCCAGCGAACGTTCTCGGATCGCGCCGTCGCCACCGCCTTGGCCGCCGAAGAAGCGGTTGAAGAAGTCATCCATGCCATTGCCGCTGTCATTATCTTGGTCATCGGGAACTTGCCCGCGGCGCCGGTGAGGACTCTTGATCGTCGATTCTGTATTGATGTTGACGACGCTCGGCCCCAGCTGCTTGGCGATCTGCGAAAACGCATTGGAAAGCTGCTGCGGCGCAGGAACCGACAGCGGAGTCGCATCGGAACCCTTCTGACCTTCCTTGCCCTTCACTCCCGACGAAACGATAGTACCGATCAAAATGCCTACGACCAGAGTAGCCACAATGCTCAGTGAATAGACCCACCGACGGGCCTTCAAACGCAGCCAAATTGCGCGCGAATCCATATGCCTGCTTTTCCCTCCGAGATCTGTACGAACCCTCAATTATACCCGTTTGCCAAGTCGGCGGTCCCCCGCCAACTATGAGACTGCGGTTACGCGATCACAGCGTGTTAGACGCATGAACCAGCGGCATTTCATTCACCATAAAGAGGGAATCACTACTGGAAGGTCTTGGTAATCCTGAACAATGAACGATGCTCTATGTGGGCACAGCGGATATCAACCCATAGGTCGGCAAACTGAAGGAATCAAGCCGCTCTACTTCCCCTCATACGCCGTCTTTCCGCCGACCACTGTTCGCAGCACCTTGGTCGCCAGCACTTTTTCTGGAGAAACGGCTGTCACGTCGTGGTCGAGCACCACAAAATCCGCAAGCATCCCCGGCACCAGCTTGCCCTTTTCTTTTTCCTCGAATTCGGCGAAGGCCGAGCCGGTGGTGTAAGCGGCAATCGCCTGATCCATCGTCAACTTCTGCGCCGGAAAGAACTCCTGCTTGCCGTTCTCGCTTTTGCGCGTAATAGCCGCATAAAGTCCGCGGAACGGCGACACCGGCTCAACCGGATAATCCGTGCCAAAAGCGAGCGTCACGCCTTTGTTCAGAAACCCGCCCACGTATAGCAGTTCGGCCGCTCGCTTTGGGCCCAGCCGCTAGTTCGCCCAACGCATATCGCTGAGGAGATGACTCGGCTGCATCGAAGCGATCACTTTCAATTCCTTGAACCGCGCAATCTGAGCCGGCGTGGTGACCTGCGCGTGCTCAATGCGCAGGCGATAATCGTCGCCGCCATTCGCGGCCTTCACCTTCTGCTCGCGCGCCGCTTTTTCGGCTTCGGCGAAAGCATCGAGCGCCATCTGTACCGCCTTGTCGCCAATCGCGTGAAAGCCAAGCTGGAAGCCGGCCAGCACGCGCTCCTTCGCCATTTCGTTCAGCTTCGCCGCATCGTAGCGCAACAACCCCGAATTCTTCGGATCGTCGGCATAGGGTTCCAGCAGCGCCGCCGTGTGCCCGCCCACCGAGCCATCCATGTAACCCTTTAGCATCCCCGTATGCAGCATCAGATCCGACTGCGGATGCGAGTCGCGCTTCTGCTTCAACTCCTCCACCGTAGCCTTAAAGGGCAACCATTCCGTAATGCGCGCCGTCAGCTTGCCTTCTTTTTCCAACTTCTTCGTAGATCTGAAAATCTCCAACGTCGAGCAGCCTTGTTCTACCGAGGAATAATCCTGCGCCGAAGTCACCCCGTGCACCGCCGAGTTCCGCCAGCGCAACCTCAATTCCATGCCGCCGCTTTTCATGCGTCGGTGGAGGAATCACCGCCCGCACGGCTTGCAGCGCCGTGTCGCGCAGAACCCCCGTCGGCTGCCCGTTCTCATCGCGGTCGATTTTTCCCCCTTGCGGATCGTGGCTGGCCAGCGTGATGCTCGCCAACTGCAACGCCCGTGTATTCGCCACAGCTAGATGCCCATCCACACGATCAAGAAATACCGGATGCCCGCTCGAAACCTCATCCAGATCCCAGCGGCTGGGCAACGCTTTCACCGGCCAAATGGTCTCGTCCCACCCTCCGCCCAGAATCCATTCCCCAGGCCCGGCCTTTTCCACCTTATGCAGCACGCGCTGGCGGAATTCGTCCAGCGTCTTCACTCCGCTCAGGTCAACATTCAACTTCTGCAGTCCCGCATCGGCGAGGTGGAGATGTGCATCGTTAAATCCCGGCATGACGAAGTGCCCGCCCAAATCTATGACCTGCGTCTGCGGGCCTTTAAGCTTCTCGAATCTCCAGCATTCCTGCCCACCGCCTGGATTCGGTCCCCACGCACCGCAATAGCCTCCTCGCGCATGGTTGAACCGAACTGTGAAGTAGCCGGCACGCCCGTATAAACATTAGCGTGGACGAAAATGATGTCCGCTTTGGGCTTGGATTCCGCGGGCGCAGGAGATGCATTCTGCGCCAGTGCGTGCGCGCCAGAAATAATGATGATGACAGCCAGAAAAAGACCTGGCCGTGAAACGAAACCTGGGTGCCCCATTTCTCGCGTCCTTTCGAGAAGTCGGCATGCCACTGCCGCATCGCAGCCTTGAGATGGCGAACGTTGCTTTCGCGCAGCCCACCTCAGCCTTTGTGTCGCGCAGCGCTTCAGCGCTTCGAAAACGAACTTCCTCTTGTCAATAGCTATACGCTCTCCCCAATCTCGCGATTCTCCCATTATTCCCCCTCCCCGCTCCCGCCAGCGCCAGCATCGTCAACAGAATCCTCTTCAACCCCAACTCCCGCCCGTTGGAATCGAACCACTCCTGCAAAGTGTGCGCCCCGCCGCCCGAACCGCCGCCGCCGATGGCAATCGCCTCCAAGCCAAGTGACAGCGGAATGTTCGCGTCCGTCGACGCCCGCTGCACCTGCGCCGCATTGTTCAACTGCACATCCACCGCCCGAATCACCTGCAAAATCCTCGCCCCCATCAGCCAGTTCTCCCGCAGGGCGATTCCCGATCGCCACCACTTCGCAATTCACTCCCGCAGGCCGCCTCTGTACCGTCGACCGCATCTCCGCCGCCATCGTCTCATCTTCGATCGCCCGATTCAGCGCCAGCCGCAACGTCTGCTCCAGTCGCTCCATCTCCGCCATCGAAGTCGAACGGATATCCACCTTCATGCTCGCCGACTCCGGAATCGAATTCACCGAAGTACCGCCGCGAATCACACCAACGTTGAAAGTAGTCTTCGGCGTGGCGGGCACCGGCGTCGTCGTAAACGTTTCAATCGCCTTGGCCAGAATCACAATCGGATTGGGCGCGCCAAAATCGCTCCACGAATGCCCGCCCGGACCCCGCACGATCACTTCAAACCGGCGGCTGCCCAGCGCTTCGGCGACAATCGTGTCCGAGCCCGCGCCGTCCAGCACCACACTGTAAGCAATCGAATCCTTCCAGCGCGGCGTAGAAAAAATATGCCGCATGCCTCGCAGATCGCCCTCACCCTCCTCGCCCACGTTGCCGATAAAAACAAACGGCAACGCATGCCGCAGCCGCACTGCGCGCAATAGCGCTGCAATTGCCAGCATCGCCGCCACCCCTGCTCCGTTGTCCGACACTCCCGGCCCGTATAGCCGGCTCCCCTGCTGCCGGATATTCAACGGCGTGTTAGCCGGAAACACCGTATCAATGTGCGCGCTCAAAGCGACGTAACGCTGCCCAAATCCAGCTTCCGTAAAACCAGATCCTACGAAGCCCGGATGCACGCCGAATACATTTCCCACGTCGTCGATGCGAACATCATCCAGTCCGGCTTCGCGTAAGCGCTCCGCCAGCCAGGCCGCGCGCGCCGACTCCCCAAACGGAGGCGCCGGAATCCGCGCCATCTCCATCTGCCACTGCGCCAGTTGCGGCTCCTGTGTGCGCAGCCAGTTGTAAGCCGACCGCACCTCCGGCGCTGCCGCCAGCCGAGCCACATCCTGCTGCATGGCAGGCGTGACCTCCGGCATATCCGCGCGTGAAGAACCGGGACTCATGGAGAGTATTCGGTCATCTTACAACGCGTGGGAAGGAATAGGGATTGTCGAAAAGTAGGCGGAGAAAAGCTCGCTGGTTATACCGCCATTTTTAATACAATGTTATTCCGAGCGGAGCCGGAGCGCCAGCGACGGCGGAGTCGAGGAACCTGCTGTCTGCCTGCGCCATCACTGATCACGGGAGAAAACGAACGGGAAGGGCATCGAAAGATTCTCACTCCCGCCGCGCCTCCGCCTCCGCCAGCCATCCGCGTCGCAACTTGTCAGGCGGAATGCTGGACGACAAAGGCTTGACGTCAAGAATGGGAGTCCCATCCAGCATATCGACGCCCCGCACGTGCAGCTCGACGCCCTCGCGGCGCAGCAGTTCAACAAGCGTCAGCCCAATCGGATTCGGACGCCGCGGCGAGCGCGTCGCAAACACTCCGTGCGCCCGATTGTCGGAAGGCGGCGTGCCCAGCAACTCGAAACCCTGCGAGCGATCAAACTCCCACAGCACCACGAGATGCGAAAAGCCCTCGATGTCTGTGAGCCCCGCCTCCAACTCCGGCAGGATCGCCAACACACCCTCCGCCTCGTGCTTAGCACCCAGCCCTTTGGGAACCTGTCCTGCGTCCTTGTACGGACTTCTGACAAATCCAATCGGCCGCGACGTAAACATTTTGCACCTGCCTCTGTTTTCCGGTGCGAACAGGGCTGCACCGCAAGCCGCTTAAGCATCAAGGTTCTTGTCATTCCGAACTGGGCTGAAAGCCCGGTGAGGAACCTGCTCTATCTTTTCCACAGCCTGGCCGTGTGACATCTGTCCTTGTCTTGTCTCACAAATAGCGGGATCATACCAAAGGCGGCGCAATGCCGTTGGCCGTCTTTGGAGAACAGTTCCTTGACAACTGAATATCAACCAGCTAACTCCTTATGCCACAGGATTTCACAACCAACCCCTTTGCTATCAAGATTTTAGGAAGGCACGCAGCAGCACCGGAGACAGGCACTGACTGATTCTAAAGGACTTAGACAAAACATCCCCACGCTAAACCATTGATTGCAAAGATTTTAATCGTAAGCTTTTTAGAATGAAGATTTTAGCTGGACTCAGGCGGAGCAGATTTTGCTATGTGACTGATTCAAAGGATTTTAGCAGAACGTGATCTCTTTTTTTTGCTTCGATCCGGATCTCAGGCCAGCAGACTCTTCAAGCCGGCTCTTTGCTCGACAGCAGCCACTAGCTTCTTAGTAGCCCGAACCTCAATCCCGTGCCGCCGGGCGCCGCGCAGAATCGGCCCCGCAATCGCGTCCAGCTCCGGAGTTTTGTGCTGGTCAACATCCTTCTGCATCGAGCTACGCATGTTTGCAGGGAAGCTCGTGACTCCGGCAACCACTTTGTCAGCATCCACCTTCGCACCTTCAGCCACGGCGATCGCGCATGACTCTCGAACGCAACCCTCGCCGAGGATGCGCCACTGCGGATCGGCAAGAACCTCGCCCACAGTTTTATCCGCGGCAGTCGTGCTCAAGGCAAACGGCGCCAGAAAGACCAGCTTGCTCCACATCAGCGTCGGCTCATCGTCGATGAACCGGCAAGCAAATCCGATCTGCGCAAGTTGATCGAGAGTGCTCGCCAGCAGTGAGCGTCCCGCCGACAACACATTCAGCCGCGCAAAAGGAGTTCGATGGACGATGTGGCCTGGACTGACCCGCTCCATCTCGCCCGCAATCGTCGCCGGGATCACACGCTCTGCGCCATACCTGGAGCGCAGAAGCGGAATGTGATCGATGCCATTGAGCAGTGGAACGATTCCTCGCACCGCATCGGGATTCTTGAGGGCGTCCAGCGCACCTTCCAACTGAGTAGCCTTCACCGTAATCCAAAGCACGTCAACCGGAGGAACTTCCGCAGCGACCGCGACATCCACAGTGAAATTGCCGAAAGGACTCTCCAGATGAAGTTGCCTTGGATAATCGGCCATCGACTCAAGCCGTACCACGAGAGTGACAGAAGCTCCCGCGCGCGCCAGGCAAGCGCCAACCAGCCCGCCGACGCCCCCAACTCCTAAGATCGCATGTCGCATGGGTTCAGACATTCCGTCGCCTCGTAGGCATCTGCTTTTTTCGATGCGTCATCCCGAAGCCCCCGCGCTTTCACCAGCGGGGCGAGGGATCTCCCGCAAAACCGGCTAGCCGGGTTTCACAGTTGCAGCCGGCAAACACTCCACCACCTCGGCATCGCTCAGCGTGTGGTCACTGGCCTTGGCGCGCTGGTAGATTCGGTCCACCAAATCGTCGGTCGCCGGAATGCCGCGCCGCTCCAGCCAGAACAGCACGTTCGACTTCCCGCTCATCGGTCCAATATCGATAATCTGCTCCAAGCCAAACACATGGGAGGGCACGCCCGAGTAAACCGTGTTGGCCAGCACCACATCATTCTTGTGATAAGCCTTGATGATCGCCGCCGCATGCACGCCCGTAGCCGTGCGAAAAGCGTCATCGCCCACCACCGGATAGTTCGCCGGAATCGGCACGCCCGTGGCCCGCGAAACCGCCTGGCAATAGTGCTTCAGCTTGGTAAGATCCTGCTCTGCCCATGGAGCAATACCCATCAGCTTCAGGTTCACCAGCATCTGATCGATCTGCGTGTTGCCCACGCGCTCACCCAAACCAATCGCGCATGCGTGAACGCAATTCGCTCCGCCAATCACCGCCGCCATCGAGTTAGCGATGGCCAGCCCGCGGTCGCTGTGCCCGTGCCAGTCCACGCGAATCTTTTCGCCAGAGGGTTGCACCACTTCTGCGATCACGAACCGCACCAGCGCCAGCGCGCCCATGGGTGTGGCGTGCCCCGCGGTGTCGCAGATCACAACCGCCCGCGCGCCGCAGTTAATCGCCGTCGAATACAACCGCTTCACCGTCTCGGGATCGCAGCGCGACGTATCTTCAGTCACATACATCACGTCGAGACCCAACGAAACCGCATACTTCACGGCCTTCTCGGTGGTCTGCAAAAGAAAGTCGTCGGACCATCCTTCGGTAAATCTTCGAATGGGGCTCGATCCAATGAACGTCGCCACCTCGATGGGCAGCCCGGTCTTCTGCACGATCTCGGCAATGGGGCGAATATCGTTCTCATGCGTTCGCGCCGCGCAGTTGGCGCGAATCTTCATTTTGTGCGCGACAATCTCCCGCGCCAGCGCCGTCACGTGCTCCACCGCGCGCGGCCCCGCGCCGGGCAGGCCAAGATCGAGAAAGTCGATTCCCAGTGCCTCCATCAGATGAAGAATTTCAATTTTGTCGGCAATCGAAGGATCGCGCACCGAAGGCGATTGCAGCCCATCGCGCAGGCTCTCATCATTGAGCAGCACCGGCCCCGGCGGCTTCAGTCCCGGCGGATGATTCTTGTTCCAGTCGTAGATGAGTTCGGAAGTGTTCATGGAGAACAGCTGCTAGCTTCTAGCTCCTAGCATCCAGCTACAGCAAAACCGCGCGCACGAAGGATCCAGCTTGGGCTAGTAGCTAGAAGCTTCACTTCTCTTTCGGCGGCAAGGTCAGCCCGAACACCGAAATCATTCCCTGCCCGGCAACGTTCACTTTTGCCTCTGCGGGATTGGGCAGATAAAGCGTCTGGCAATGCTCGCACCGGTAAACCTCGGCGTCCGGTCCCCATGCCTTTTCTACATCGCCGCAGGCTCGCTCAACTACGTCCTTCTTGTAGAACCAGCGTTTCAAATGCCCGCCGCAGAACTTGCCCTTCTCATTTTTTTCATTGCAAGCGCGCTGCCCCGCCTTCTTGATTTTGACTTTATGATGAGGAAGCTGTGCGGGAGTCTGTGTGCCCGAAGCTGCAATTTCGCCAGTCGCCAAAGGATTTACCCTCGTTCACGCGGCGCTCGCGCCGCCGGATTCGGCCCTACGAGCGTCATTGTACTCGAAGCCGAAAGGCCAGCCAACGCCCGCTGATATCGTATTCTAAGCGTATTCGAGCAACGGCACAGCAACGACGGAGTGAGCCTCCTATGAATCGTAATCCTATGAAGCACGATCCATTTCCCGCGAGAAAAACTTTCCTGACCGGAACGGCAATTTTCCTCCCGCTTGTGCTTCTGCTCGGCCCAACAAACTGCCCAGACACCGCACAAAAACGATGTTCGAAGCGGCGCCGCCACCAACGTTCAACTGGAACTGGTGCGCATCGAAACCGGCTTCTTCGAAGCCTGGAAGACCAAAGACCAAACTTATTTCCGCGAGCACATCCCCGAGAACGGCGTCTTCTGGGGCGAGTACGGAACCTTCTCTCGCGACCAGCAAATCGAGCAGCAAGCGTCCGCGAAATCCTGCACGGTAGAAGGCTACGGCCTCTCCGACTTCGGAGCGCTCCCGCTGGCTGCCGGCGCATACCTGCTCACTTATAAAGCCGACCAGTATGCCACTTGCAATGGAGAAAAAGCGCCGGTGCACATGAATGGCAGCTCAATCTACATTTTCAAAACCGGCCGCTGGCAAGCCATCTACCGCGCCGAAGTGCCACTCAAGAATCAGAGCTAAGAAATAAGCCGAGAAAACTATGATCACAGTTGTTTCGGGACTGCCACGTTCGGGCACTTCGCTGATGATGCAGATGCTGGCAGCCGGCGGCATGCCGATCCTATCCGACGGTGAACGCCAGGCAGACGTGGATAATCCGCGGGGCTATCTTGAGTGGGAGCGCATCAAGCAACTCCCCAAAGATCCGGCCTGCATTGCCGAAGCGGAGGGCAAAACCGTGAAGGTGATCTCGCTCCTGTTGCTTTCACTGCCCGAGGGGCACGAATATCGCGTCATCTTCATGCAGAGGCCGCTCGCGGAAGTGCTGGCATCGCAGGATGTGATGCTACATCACCGCGGAACCGCCAAACCGGGCGCCGACAATTCCGTGATCGCCGGGGCTTTCGAGAAAAATCTGCGAGCAGTCAACGCCTGGCTCAACACCAACTCCTGCGTGAAAACCCTGCGCGTTCCATACCACGACGTGCTGCGCGATGGCGAGGACATCAGCCAGAAACTCTCGCAGTTCTTAGGTATCGGCTTGAACGTGGAAGCCATGACCCGCCAGGTGGACGCGACTCTCTACCGGAATCGCTCCCGGTAATGGCTTCAGAATTCGATCTTCGGCTTGGCCTGATTGGCTCCCACGCGTCCGATCACGATCTCAGCCTTGTAATAATTCTCGCCTTTCACCGGACCTCCCGCCAGGCGCCGCAGAATGGCGATCTGGCCAACGTGCGTGAGCGCATCGGCAATCGGGCCCTGAAACAATTTCTCCGGCGGAGCCTGCATGGGCTCACTCGAAGCCAGGAAGTCGTCGAACTTCTTCAGCGCCACAAAGAAGCGCTCGACCTCCTCCGCCCAAGGCAGCGGCTTGGAGTCGTGCCATTCGCGCTTCCCATTGGCCATGGAGAGCCCCCAATCCATCAGGTCGCCAACGTGCGCGAGAATCTGCCCTGGCGTGCGCACGCTCTCATTGGCATGAAAGGCATCAAAACTCGCGGACGCATCGCGGACGGCCTTGCCTCCGCGATAAGCCAGCGTGGCCAGCGAGTGGCGCAGCAGTTCGCGCTTCGGATCGGTTGTAGAAGAATCGCTCATGGGTTCCTTTCAGTTCTCAGTACTCCGCAAATCCTTGTCATTCCGACCCCCGAGCGAACGCGAGGGGCAGAGGAATCTCGGGTCTTGCTCGGCCCTCACAACTTCTTGCGCACCACCACGCCAGCGGCTCGCAGCGCGCCACTCAGGCGTTTGCCTAATCCGCGCGCAAACTCGAAATCCAGGAAGCCTTCCATCTGTCGCGCGAACGTCGCGCCGTAGCCGTACCACCATACTTTCTTCATTCTGGGCACGAGGTCCATATCCAGATGCTTCAGCCAGACCATTTCTTCCAAGCCGAAACGTCCGTGCGTGCGGCCCACGCCGCTCGACTTCAGGCCGCCGTGCGGAGCCTCGCTGATGGCAAAACCCGACACCACATCGTTCACCATAACGGTGCCTGCCCGAATGCGCCGCGCCAGGCGCTCGCCGCGCTCCCAACTGCGCGTCCACACACTCGCCGCCAGGCCGAAATCCGAGTCATTCGCCAGCCGCACCGCCTCGTCGTCGCTATCGAACGCCGCTATGGGAAGCACCGGGCCGAATGTTTCTTCGCGCATGATGCGCATCTCATGCGTCACGTCGGCCAGCACGGTCGGCTTGTAAAAATTCTTGCCCAGCTCCGGCAACCGGACGCCTCCGGCCAAGACCCTCGCCCCGCGCGCCACGGCATCTTCCACGTGCGCCTCCACAATCTGCAACTGGCGCCCGTGGATCATCGGCCCCACATCAGTGTCGCGGTCCAGTCCATGTCCCACCCGCAGCTTGTCGGTTTTCTCCGCGCAGGCGCGAAGAAATTTCTCATACAGACTGCGATGCACGTAACAGCGCTCCACCGACAGGCAGGTCTGGCCTGCATTCACGAACGCTCCCCACACCGCGGCGCTCGAGGCCACGTCGAGATCGACATCGTCGAGTACCAGCATGGGATCCTTCCCGCCCAACTCCAGCACCACGGGCAGTGGACGTTCCGCCGCAATACATGCAATGCGCTTGCCCGTGACTGCGCTGCCGGTGAACACCAGCTTGTCAATTGGCGAATGAATCAGAGCCGCGCCGGTAGCGCCATCACCCACCACCACCTGAAAAACATCCCGCGGCACGCCCGCCGCGTGCAGCAACGAAGCCAGTTCCAACGCGACCAGAGAAGTGAATTCCGAGGGCTTCAGCACCACCGCATTCCCCGCCACCAGCGCGGCAAGCGTCTCGGTCGCGGGAATCGAAAACGGATAATTCCACGGCGAAATGATCGCCACCACACCATAAGGCTCGCGCACCAGTCGCCCACTCTTGAGCTTGGTAGCCAGACTTCCATGGGGAAGCGGCTCGTCGCGCAGCAGACGATAAGCGTTCTCGATCAGGAATCGCGCCGCATCGAGAACGACCAGCACTTCGGTGGTCAGAGCTTCGGCCACTGGCTTGCCGGCCTCGCGTGTGATGGCCTCAGCGATTTCTGATTTCCTCTCGAGCAGCCGGCGCTGAAATTCGCGCAACACCGCGACCCGCCTGCGCACGCCGGTTTTAGCCCACGCCGCCTGGTCCGCTCGCGCCCGTGCCACCGCCGCCTGAACTTCGCTCTCTCCCACGCATTCCATCTGGCGCAGAACTTCACCCGTCGCCGGATTCACCGATGAAATCTTCCGGGCTGCGATTTGTAGGTCCGTGGCCAAATCAGTACTCCACATTCACCAAATACAATCCGCTGGCCGGAGCCGTCGCTCCTGCGGCCGAGCGGTTGCGCGCCTCTAGTATCCGCGTGACATCCTCAGCCTGCAGCGTTCCCTTGCCTACAAGAATAAACGTTCCCACCAAGTTTCGGACCATGTGGTGCAGAAAGCCTGATCCTTTCACCGTGTATACGAACTCGTCTCCCCGCCGCTCCCAAGTCGAAGAGAAGATCCGCCGGACGTTTAAGCGCCGGCGCACCTTCGCGCTCCCGTTCCGGATCCACGGCGGCGAATGAAGTGAAATCGTGCTCGCCCTCCACCAGTCCCGCCGCCCGCGCCATCGCCTGCTCATCCAGAGGATACGGATAATGCCACACATACCTGGCCAGAAACGGCGGACAGATCGCGGCGCGATAAATCCGGTAGCGATAACTCTTTCCGCGCGCCGACTTGCGCGCGTGAAAGTCCGGCGCAGCCTCTTCCGCTTCTAAAACCCGCATTGACGCCGGCAGAATATCGTTCAGCGCCTTCACGAAATTCGCCGCCGGCACCGAAGACTCGGTGACAAATGTCGCCACCTGCGCCAGCGCATGCACCCCCGCGTCCGTTCTGCCCGAACCCTGCGGCAATACGTTTTCGCCCGTGACCCGTCCAATGGCTGAGGCGAGTGTGCCCTGCACCGTCACTGCATCGGGCTGCACCTGCCAGCCTGCGAAGTCCGATCCGTCATAGGAGAGAATCAGTTTGAGATTGCGCATGCGATCTTTTAATTTTTGCAGCCGCGAGTCCCCCCGCTGCGGCCATTCATCCAACTCATTTCATGCACCGGTTTCTCGCGCGCAAAGATTTGATTCCGCTAGCCGAAAAGATGCTCGCCCGTCGCCAGCACTTTATCATTGCAACTCTGGGGCGCTCCAAGACGGGCCGCTCGAAAGGGAATCCGCCACGTCGGATATACTGGTGCGTTTCACCAAATGTTCGTCTCGCGCTGGTTTTTCTGGCGCTTTTCAGGAACTCCGACGCCGCCGGATGCGTACTAAGATCTGAGTAGAACTTTCATTTTGGATAAATCCAGCTGTCTCATTCTGCAACCAAGTCTTTTTGTGGCAAGGCCGTAACGAACTCTAAACGAACTTGTTTAACCAACGGAGATGAGTAGATGCCATCCGCACGCTTAAACTCGACCATCTGGCGGATCACCGCCGCACTTTTGTTTGCAACGTTGACCATCGCAGGTTGGGCAACTCAGGTTGGGCCAGGACGCGCCCGCCGCGCCCGTCCCGCAAAACACGCCGGAGACGCGGCCCCTGCCTGTGCTGAATTATTCCCAGCCGGTATCGCATTTTCCCAACCCGATTGGCCCCTACACGGCACGGCACCTGGCGGCGCCGAACCTGGCCAACACCGCGCGCATCGACCAGCTCATGCACGACGGCAAGCTCTACCTGTCGCTCGACGATGCCATCGCTCTCGCGCTCGAGAACAATCTGGATATCGCCATCGCCCGCTACAACCTGAATATCGCCGATACCGATGTTCTGCGCGCAAGGCCGGCGCTCCGACCCTTGGAATTAATACCGGCATCGTGCAGAACACGCCTGGCGGCGGCGTCGGTGGCCTCGGCGGCCAGGTTGGCTCCGGAACCGGCGGCACCAGCCTCGGCGCGGGCGGCGCCGGCGCCGGCGCGGGCGGTCTGGTCGGTTCCACACTCGGCTTGGGCCCGCTCATCACCAGCTTCGATCCGGTCCTCACCGGAACGCTGCAAGAGGATCATTTCACCCAAACTGCGACGCAGCATCTTCCAAGGCGTATTCCCCGGCAGCCGCCTGGCTCAAAATACCGGCACCGGCAACTTCGCTTATACCCAAGGATTTCACTGGGGCACGAATCTCACAGTGGGCTTTAACAACACACGGCAGACGACGGACAGCTTTTTTTCGAGCGTGAGCCCGGCGTTGAACTCTAGTTTCAGGGCAACCATCACCCAGCCCCTGCTGCAGGGCTTCGGATTCGCGGCCAATACGCGTTTCATCCGCATCGCCAAGAACAATCGCGAACTTTCTGACGTGGCTTTCCGCCTGCAAGTCATCACCACGGTTAACCAGATTCAGAGTATGTACTGGGATCTGGTCTACGCCTACGAGAATGCGCGGGTGCAGAAGGAATCGCTGGCCTTCGCCGAAAAGACGCTCTCCGATACCAAGAAGCAAGTGGAAATCGGCAGCCTGGCGCCGATTGAAGTCGTCCGCGCCCAGAGCACGGTCGCC
Source organism: uncultured Acidobacteriaceae bacterium (assembly GCA_963702775.1). Lineage (GTDB taxonomy): Bacteria > Acidobacteriota > Terriglobia > Terriglobales > Acidobacteriaceae > Sulfotelmatobacter. The sequence continues at coordinate 1,070,746 of CAVPDX010000002.1, read as the reverse complement.
CAGGACCAGCAAGCCTTGACGATCGCCCTGACCAACCTGCAGTTGGAGCAGTTGCTCATGAAGAACGCGCTCAGCCGCACCCTGCGCGATCAGACTCTGGCGGGAGCGGAAGTAATCCCCACTTCGACCATGGAAGTGCCGGAGACCGAACGGTCCAGCCCACGCAGGATCTGATCGCCGATGCGCTACGCCATCGGGCCGATCTGGTGGAACAGCGCATTCAGCTCAACACTACCGAGATCAGCAATAGGGCGGTGCGCAGCGCGCTGTTGCCCACTGCTCAATCTCTTTGCTTATTACGGCGGAGCGGGAGTGGGCGGCAATCAGAATCCTGCTCAACACCTGCGCCCAGAGCCCGCTCCCGGCGTTCGGCTGCGCCATCCCGCCCCCGGGCAGTCCGACCAATCCCGACGTGATATTTCCCACGACCAGCATCGGGTCACCCTGAACCAGTTGGTGAACTCCACCAGATCCCGACAAAGGCGTCGGCCTGTCCTTGAACATTCCTCTGCGCAACCGCGCCGCCCAGGCGGTGCAGATCCGCTCGGAACTGGAATACCAGCAGGCCCAGATGCGCCTGCAGCAGATCGAAAATCAGATCAGCATCGAGGTCCGCAACGCGCAGTTCGGCGTCGAACAGAACCGCGCCAGCGTAGCCTCAGCCCAAGCCGCGGTGGATTATGCCAAACAGTCGCTGGATGCCGAACAGAAGAAATATCAGTTCGGAACCTCGACCACAACCTTGGTCCTGCAGACCCAGAGCGCGCTGGCCACGGCCGAGTCCACTTTGATGTCGGCCATGGCGGCATATGAGAAGTCGCGCATCGAACTCGACCGCGCGACCGGCGTCACTCTCGACCACGCTGGCATCAGCATCGACGATGCTGCCAAGGGCCAGGTCACGCGCATGCCCAGCGTGCCCTACATCGCGCCGCGCAAAGATTTGCCCTCGGTGAACCCGCCAGCGCCACAGCAGCAGTAACCACCTCACCCGTGCGTAGCGCCCGCGTCCTTTTCTTTTTGGGATGCCGGCGCTACGGCGCGCTCACCGCTTCGTTCCAACAATTCTTTACAAACTGCGTCCGCTTCCCGCTCTTGCGTCCCGCTAAGATGGAGTTGCGCTTCCATGTTTTTCGCATCCCAAACGTTTCGAAAATTGATCTTGTACTTCAATGCGATGCAACCGTTCCTAATCAAGGAGACGAAACATGTCTTTGCCTTATCCTAGAATCGCGGTTTATTTGCGCCTCTTAATAGTGGCGGCGTTTGCCATACTCGCTATCTCACCATCGCCGCTTTTATGCGCTCAGGAGGTCCCCGCCGCCCCCACACCGCAAACCGCGCCGCTTCCTGCCCAGCCGCAGGCGGTTCATTTGCAGGATTATTCCAGGCCCCGCCCGGCCTTTCCTCATTTTCTGCAGCCCTACCGCGCGCAGGAAGTAGCGGAGCCGAACCTGGGCAATTCGCCGCGCATCGACTCGCTCATGCACAACGGCAAGATTTATCTTGCGATCGACGACGCCATCGCGCTCGCGCTCGAGAACAATCTCGATATCGACATCGCCCGCTACAACCTGAACATCGCCGACACTGACTATCTGCGCGCCAAGTCGGGCGCCAACATTCTCGGCGTCAACGCCGGCATCGTGCAGAACACCCCCGGCGGCGGCGTGGGCGGTCTCGGTGGAACAGTTGGCTCCGGCACCGGCGGCACGACGGTCGCTCCCAGCGGCGTGGGCACGGGTACCAACGGCCTGGTTAGTTCCACCCTTGGCATCGGTTCTACCATCACTAGCTTCGACCCGGTCCTCACCAGCACCTTGCAGCTCGACAAGAACGACACAGAGTCCACCAGTCCATTCGCGGTACCGGTTTTGGCTCAGAACACCTACACCGCCAACTTTGCGTACACCCAGGGCTTTCAGTGGGGCACGGCCCTGACGGTGGGATTCAACAATACTCACGTCTCCACCAACAACACCACCGCCTTGATCGCGCCCCAACTTGGCTCAAACTTCCAGTTCAAGCTGACGCAGAATCTTCTGCAGGGTTTTGGATCGCTTCCCAACCTGCGCTTCATCCGCATCGCTAAAAACAATCGGGAAATCTCCGACGTAGCGTTCCGCCTGCAAATCATCACCACCGTCGATCAGATCGAAGACATGTATTGGGATTTGGTCTATGCCTACGAAAATGTGCGCGTGCAGCAGGAAGCTCTCACCTATGCGCAGAAGGCGCTCACCGACACCAAACAGCAGTCTCAGGTCGGCACTGTGCCGCCGATTCAGGTGGTCAGCGCGCAGAGCACAGTTTCAACCGACGAGCAGAACCTCATTCTGGCGCAGAACAATCTGCAACTGGAACAGTTGCTGATGAAGAACGCGCTCAGCCGCAGCATCGAAGATCCAGTGCTCGCCGAGGCCGACGTGGTTCCGACCTCCGCCATGCAGATTCCGCAGGAGGACGCTGTCGTTCCTATGCAAGACTTGATCAATGAGGCTCTCTCTCATCGTGCTGAACTCGCCGAGTCGCGCATCGATCTGAATTCCCGCGACCTGAACAGCAGGGCGATCCGTAACGCCCTCCTGCCCACGCTCGATGCGTTTGCTTACTACGGCGGATCGGGCGTCGGTGGAGACGTGAATTCCCAGTGCGCGTTTGGCACCACACCGTGCTCCAGTATCGGGAAGTTACCTCCGGTTTTTCAGAGCACGAATTCCGTGAGCTACGGCGGCACGCTGAACCAGCTCGTCAACTCCACCGCCCCCGACAAGGGCGTGGGCTTGACGCTCAACATTCCCCTGCGCAATCGGCAGGCACAGGCCAATCAGGTGCGCGCTGAACTGGAATACCGACAAGCGCAAGTGCGGCTGCACCAACTGGAGAATCAGGTGCGCATCGAAGTGCGCAACGCGCAGTTTGACGTGAAGCAGAACCGCGCCGCCGTGCAGGCCGCTCAGTACGCGGTCGACTTTGCCCGCCAAACCCTCGACGCCGATCAGCAAAAACTGAAAGTCGGTCTCACCACCACTACTGCGATCCTGCAGGATGCTTCCGTCTTGACCACGTCCGAATCAAACCTGGTCTCAGCCAAAGCTGCCTACGAGAAGTCGCGCATCGAACTCGATCGCGCCACCGGACTGCTGCTCGATCACTCCGGCATAGACGTCGCTGACGCCACGCGCGGACAAGTCACGCACCAGCCCAAAGTTCCCTACGTCGTCCCACGGGAGGACGCACCGCCGGGCGGGCAGCCAGCACCACAGCAGACGCCGGGCCAACTCTAGCACTCGTGCCGGCGGCCCGAGATTCCCGGCACGCCGTCACGGCCGCTGGACACTGGATGTCCGCAGGGAGACAATTACACACATGCCAGCCGCTCCGATTTGCGCGTACCTTGGCCGATCTCAAGGCTCTACCTATCGTTGCAACAGCGTTTTACGATTGTCGCGCGCTGCGCGTCTGAGCGCGTTCGTATTGACTAGCGGGGCACTCTTGGGTTCAGGTCTTGCACTTTGGGCGCAAACGTCCGATTCCCAACCCGACACCGCGGACAAGTCATGGACCGTTACATCGGAGTCGCAGAGCGACAATGTGAATCCCACGCGAACCCTTCAGAGCCACACGCAAAGCGGTAACCGCACCGTGGACAACCAATCGGTGCAGCGCCTGGGCGCTGACGGACGCTTTGAACCTTATCAAGATATCGAGAAGACAACAGTGCAGGTCAATGCAACGACGGTGCGGACCACAACGCGCACCTTCGGTCGCGATGCCGACGGGGCAAAAACACTGGTGCAGGTCACCGAAGAAGAAGCGCATACGCTGCCCGGAGGCAGCTCGACTGTTGTGAGCACCACGTCGAATCCCGATGCCGACGGCACACTTCAAGTGGTTCAGCGTCAAATCGAGGAGACCAAGAAAATCGGCAAGGATGCAGAGGAGAAAAAGACTACCGTCATGCTTCAGAGCGGCAACGGCGATCTTGCGCCGGTAATGAAGACGCAGGAGCACCGCGAACGCACTGCCAATGACACCGTGGTATCTCAAAAAACCACGCTGCTGCCTGATGGCGCCGGAAACTGGCAGGTGGGCGAACTGCACCAAACCACTACGCGGCAAGACGGGGAGAACCGCACGATCGTGGAACGGATCTCTCGACCGGACTCGGAGGGCAAGCTCGGAGAAATCTCGCGCACTGTACGCAAGGAATCCGAAAACGCTCCGGGCGAAAAGAGGAACATGGTCGAAACTTATTCAGTCGATGTTCCGGGATCGCCCCAGGATGGCAGCATGCACCTGGTTGGGCGCACAACCACCGCCCAAACCACCAGCTCAACTGGACAGCAAACCACTGTGCGCCGGGAGGAGCAGCCTGACCCCGGCGCCCCGGGATCAGGTCTGCGAGTGAGCGTACTCACCACCGACACGGTGCGCCCCGATTCTTCCGGAGCCCACGCTACCCAAACCATAGAGCTGCGTGACGCGGATGGCGATCTTCAAGTAGTTTCCGTGGACAACTCCAAGTCCGATAGCACTCACGCTGTTCAAGTTCAGATCGCGCCTTCGGCAAAGCCGAGCGCGCCCGCCGAAAAGCCGAAATGAGTGCAGGTGGACCGTAACGGACGCAAGCCCGCATCTCCTCAGACCCGACAAAGTCCTGATAAACTCGCCCATGATGGAGCAACCAACTCTGCCTGCCATCCCGCGATCTGTGTTGTGGATGGTGCTGCTGTCGTTCCTTATACAGCTAGCAGCGATCGGAGTCTTCCGCCAGTACCGCACTCGCCCCGGAGAAGATAACTTCGGCTTTGGCTTTGAGATGGGCCGCATCGGCCGCTCCATCGCCCTGGGCCAGGGTTTCAGCAATCCCTACGGAGGAAATACCGGCCCCAGCGCCTGGGAGCCTCCACCTTATCCCTACTTGATTGGCGGAGTCTTCAAGATCTTCGGCGTCTACACCTACGCGTCGGCCTGGGTGCTGCTATCGATCAACAGCCTGCTCGCCGCACTGACTACGATCCCTGTTTACCTGATCGCACACAAAACCTTCGGCCCCCGTGTAGCCATCTGGTCAGCGCGCGCATGGGCGCTGAATCCCTACGTCTGGTACTGGTCCATTCATTGGATATGGGACACGACTTTCACTCCATTCATGTTGTCGTTAATCTTTCTGGTCGCATTGGAGTTGGAGGATTGGCCCGGCCGGAAGGGATGGATTTTGTTCGGCGCCTTGTTTGCTGTGGGAGGCCTGGCTAATCCCACAATGCTCGCCTTCTTGCCGTTCTGCGGGCTATGGGTGTGGCGGCAAAGATACCGCCGAGGTTTTCGTTCGCTCGCGGGTGTCGTGCTTTCGTCATTCCTATTCTTTCTCGTTCTCTCGCCTTGGCTGGTGCGTAACTATAAGGTGTTCGGCCGCGTGGTTTTCATCCGCGACGATTTCGGACTGCAGTTCCGTCTCGGCAATAACCATCTCGCGGACGGTATGCTGATCGCCACGCTGCAGCCTAATCTCAACAAACTCGAACTGGAGAAGTTTCAGCGCCTGGGCGAAATCGGTTATGAGGCCGACTGTAGACGGCTGGCGTTTGAGTGGATCCGCGCCCATCCGCGGCGATTTGCCATCATCAGCATGAAACGGTTTTTTTATTACTGGAACGGCGTCCCTCGACCCACCGACAGCACTGCTCCCTGGGACTTTCGCAGTTCCCTATTTCTGGCATCGTCAGTACTCGCAATCTGGGGACTGGTTCGGGCCCTGCGCCAGAAGCGGCCTGGAGCTTGGCTTTTCGCCGGACTCGTTTTGACCTATCCAACGGTCTATTATTTCGTCTACCCCCACGCCCGCTACCGCCATCCCCTCGAACCTGAGTTGCTTATTCTTATGGTGTTCTTGTTGTGCGAAGCTCGCAGCAGCACCACACGAGGCATTGCTCATTGTTGCTTGATGATCGATGATTGAAAAACTTGAATGACTTGGTTTGAAATCATCAATCAGAAATCAACAATCAGCAATTCACTATGACAATTTCCGTGGCCATCGTGGCGATGGATGAAGAAGCGAACATCGGACGCACTCTGGCCAGCGTCGGCTGGGCGGATGAAATCGTGCTCGTCGACTCCGGCTCGAAAGATCGCACGCGCGAAATCGCTCATGCGCAGGGAGCGCGAGTCGTCGCCGAACCATGGCGCGGTTATGTTGCCCAGAAGCAGTACGCCATCGATCTATGCACGAAAGATTGGGTACTCCTGCTCGACGCCGACGAAGAGGTCAGTCCCGCTTTGGCGGAAGAAATTCGCGCCGCAATCGCTGACCCAGGCGCGGTGAGCGGCTACCGGCTCCCCCGCAAGAATCTCTTCCTGGGCCGCTGGATGCGCCACGGCGGCTTTTACCCCGATCCCAAGCTGCGCCTGTTCCGGCGCGGGCAAGGATTCGTAACCGGCCACGATCCTCACGATCGCTGCGAACTGAAACCGGGTTCACCTGGTCAAGTGCCGCAAACCACACGCCAGTTCAAGAACGCGCTGGTGCATTACACCTATCCCAACCTGACGCTTTACCTCGGCCACATGAATCGCTATTCATCGCTTGGGGCGCAACTGGCGGTTGCCAAGGGACACGGCAGCTTCAGTTTCATCGACATTGTTCTTCGGCCGCTGGCTACATTCGTCTACAACTACATCATTCGCCTCGGATTCCTCGACGGCCGCGAAGGTCTGCTCCTGCACCTCTACCACGCCGGATACGTCTCGTGGAAATACTCTAAGGCGTGGGAGTTAAGCCGCAAGCCGCCGCAATAGTGGCAACAGACCAAGCAATGTTGAAGTCAGTTCGCTCAGCGTTTTTCCTCAAAATGGCTTACGTTTGTGTCCCGAACCTGTCCAACAGGTGGAGGATTTATGTTCCCCTCACGACTGCATAATCTGATTCCGTTCTTCCTGTTTTCAGTGCTGATTCCCGTTTCCTCACAAAACACGCAACCCACACCCGCTCCCGGTAGCATCCAGCTTAAGCTCAACACCGACGAAGCCGACGCCGTGCTCGCAATCCTGGACAAGCGCGCCGCCGGAACTGCCATCACCGATTCCGACTGGCAGCATCTGTTTTCGACTGAACCCTACATGCGTCTGAAGAAGCGCGAGGGCAGCTTACATCGCGACTTTACGGACGACGATTTCAAGAAATTTGTGTTTTCGCAGGAATTGGCGGCAAAGGCCACGGCATTGCGGCATACGCTCGATGCCTGGCGGCAGACCGATCTCATTTCTTCCGCGCGCCGCATCCTGACTTATCTTCCCGAACAAGCCGTCATCAAGGCCAAGGTCTTTCCCGTCATAAAACCGGTAACCAACAGTTTTGTCTTTGAGACCCAGAGTGATCCAACGATATTTCTGTACCTTGATCCGGAAGAATCGGCAGCGAAGTTTGAGAACACCGTCGCGCATGAGTTGCACCACATCGGTTATGCCAGCATCGCGTCCTTAGCAGAGGCTCGGCAGAAAGATGTGCCTCCTCCCAACGCGAAACCCGCAGTGGACTGGATGGGCGCGTTTGGCGAGGGCTTTGCCATGCTGGCAGCCGCCGGGGGGCCCGATGTGGATCCCCACGCCGCGAGTTCCGCGAAAGAACATTCGCGCTGGGACCACGATATGGACAATTTCAATCAGGATCTGAGTTCACTGCAGCAATTCTTTCTGGACGTGATTGACCAGAGGCTGGTGGGCAAGGACAAAATCGACGAGAAGGCCTATACGTTCTTCGGAATGCAAGGTCCTTGGTACACGGTGGGATACAAAATGGCGGTCATTGTCGAGAAGCGTTACGGCCGGAAGCGGTTGATTGAGTGCATGCTCGATCCACGGGAATTGTTGTTGAGCTATAACCGGGCAGCCACAGAGATGAACGCCAGCGCCAAGGCGAAACTGGCGCTGTGGTCACCGGAACTGATGCAGAAGATTGGGCTTCGGCTGGCGGAAGCAAAGCCGTAGCTCCCGAGTGTGATTGCCGTAAGCCGATAAACATCGGCCGCGGGACATTGACCGACCGGTCGTTCTAATCGCACTCTCAGAACTTGCCCCCAGCCGCGCCCTTCCCTATCATCACAACAGAACACTGGGGTCCTCATGCCGGAGAAGAAGCCGACTAAGCCGCAAGTTGCCGAAAGTCCCATCGCCGACGTTTTTGAAAATCGTCATCCCTCAGCTGCCGAGAAAGAGTGGGCGGAGAAGACGCTTGCCCCCACCCTCGAAAAATCTCCCGAACGGCCGATCGGGGCGCCCACCGGCGCGAATCTCGACGAGCATGGAAACGCCCGTTTCACCACGATTTCCGGCGTCCCCATTCGCCGCCTCTACACGCAAGGCGATCTCCCAGAGGACTGGAGCGAAGAAAGATATCTCGGATATCCCGGCGCTCCTCCGTTCACCCGTGGCATTCACGCCACCGGATATCGCGGCAAGCTCTACACCATGCGGCAGTTCTCCGGCTTCGCATCGCCCGAAGAAACCAACCAGCGCTACAAGTATCTGCTCGAGCACGGCGGCGGTGGGCTTTCCGTCGCATTCGACTTGCCCACGCTGATGGGTTACGACTCCGATCATCCAGCCAGCGAAGGCGAAGTCGGCAAGTGCGGCGTGGCCATCGATTCGCTCGAAGATATGGAAATTCTCTTCAGTGGCATCGATCTCGAAAAAACGACGGTCTCGATGACGATCAATTCGCCCGCGTCGGTCCTGTGGGCGATGTATCTGGTAGTAGCGGAGAAGCAGGGCGCGGACTGGAAAAAGATTTCCGGCACGATTCAGAATGACATTCTCAAGGAATACATCGCGCAGAAGGAATACATCTATCCTCCAGAGCCGTCGATGCGGCTGGTCATTGACACGTTCGAGTTTGGATCGAAGTTCACACCTCGCTTTCAACACGATTTCCATCAGCGGATACCACATCCGCGAGGCCGGTTCGACGGCGCTGCAGGAACTCGCATTCACACTGTACGACGGCATTGAGTATGTAGAGTGGGCGCGGCGGCGCGGTCTCGACGTGGACGATTTCGGTCCGCGGCTCAGCTTCTTCTTCAACGCACATAATGACTTCTTCGAGGAGATCGCCAAATATCGCGCCGCCCGCAAGATTTGGGGCAAGGTGATGCAAGAACGCTTCCGGGCAAAAAACCAGCGCACCTGGCTAATGCGTTTTCACACGCAGACGGCGGGAGTATCGCTGCCGGCGCAACAACCCATGAACAACATCGCGCGCGTCGCCCTGCAGGCGTTGGCGGCAGTGCTCGGCGGCACGCAGTCGCTGCACTGCGACTCCTACGACGAGGCGCTGGCGCTACCGACGGAAGAAGCCGCTCGCATCGCGCTGCGCACGCAGCAGATCATCGCTTATGAATCAGGAGTGACGCAGACGGTCGATCCCTTGGGCGGTTCCTATTTTCTTGAAAACCTGACGCTCGAAATGGAAAAGGGCGCGTTTGACTATTTCCGCAAGCTTGACGCGATGGGAGGCATGGTCAAGGCTATCGAACGCGGCTATCCGCAAAAGGAAATTGCCGAGGCTTCCTACCAATACCAGCGCGCCGCCGAATCCAAAGAGAAGATCGTCGTGGGCGTGAACGATTTCATGATCGAAGAAGAACCGCCTCACATTCTCTACATTGACGAAAGCGTCGCTCGGCAACAGTCGGCCAAGCTGAAAGCGTTGCGCGCACGCCGCTCGAACGACGATGTGCTGCGTGCACTCGATGCGCTGAAGAAGGCCGCAGCGCAGCAGCCGAACTCAGGCACAAATGGAAACATCTCTCCGGCAAACACCATGCCCATATTGTGGACGCCGTACGCGCCTACGCGACCGTGGGTGAGATTTGCGAAGCGTTGCGCGAAGTTTATGGGACTTATACAGAAGTGAGCATCACGTAAGCGGGGAGAACTGGCAAAAGCCAATCAAACCAAAACGGGAAGCGGGCCAGAGTTTGAGTAGTTATTGACGAAAGTATTGCACCTTCCTCGGGCTATGATTGAGGTCACAAATTGTGATCACATATGAAGCCACGAAAAAATGCAAATTCTACTCAGGATGCCGAAACGGAGATACGCGTCCGCCTTTGCCGTAGAATCGCGCATCCTGTTTCTTCGCCATCAGCGCGTCATCCTCGACGCCGACCTCGCCGAGCTTTATGGCGTGCCGGTGAAAGCGTCTCAATCGAGCAGGTAAAACGCAATCGACGGGCGTTTCCCGTCCGATTTCATGTCTCTCCGCTCACGGAACAAAGAGCACGAAATCTTTGAGGTCACAATTTGCGACCTCAAACAGAAGCGCATGGTGGCCGCCGCTATTCACCCTATGCCTTCACCGAGCACGGCGCGATCATGGCTGCAACCGTGCTCAATTCCGACCGTGCCGTTCAGATGAGCGTTTTTGTAGTGCGCGCCTTTGTGCGCTTGCGCGAGATGCTGGCCACGAACCGGCGTCTAGCTGGAAAAATCGACGAACTGGAAAATCGTTTGGACGATCCACGATTCCGAAATTATCGACCTGTTTGCAGTCATCAAAGAATTGATGACACCCAGGAAAAAACGCCGGGTGCGGATTGGATTCCAGCTTCCTCCCGCCAGCACGGAAAGTCAGGATCCGGTTCCGAAGCTTCTGCGTCAGCGCTAAGACGCACCCGAGGATCCACGCTACAATTCCTGTTTGATCCCGCCGGATCAACCTTCTGCCTCCATCGACATCCCGAGCACGCTCAGTGAGCGCCTGCGCGACTTGGCTATGGTCTTCCTCACGCCAGGAGTAATCAGGTTTGGTGGTCCGGCAGCGCATATCGCGCTGATGGAAGATGAAGCCGTCCGCAAGCGGCAATGGGTGACGCTGCAACAGTATCTCGATATGCTGGGCCTGCGCTGGCAGTCCCGTGAAGATCGAAGGCCAATCCGGCGAGGGTAGTGTTGGGGGAGGGCTTTCGGGAGTCGTATTGGCAACACTGCGGTAAGGTGGCTGTTGTGGACTCGGATCGAGCATGCTCATCGAAATCGGACATGTTGAGGCAATCTTCCGGTATCCCGTGAAATCCATGGGCGGTCAACGACTCGAGGCCGCCAATCTGGGCTGGCACGGCATCGAGGGTGACAGACGTCTGGCATTCCGGAAGATGGATGACCGCAGCGGCTTCCCGTGGTTAACGGCAAGCAAGCTTCCCGAACTGCTCTTGTTTGCTCCGCAGTATCGTGAAGACGATGCTCAAGCGGACCTTCCTGCGCATATTCGCACGCCGGATGGCAAAGATCTGCCTGTCTTCAGTGAGGACTTGGCCGCGGAGGTCGGACGCCGGTACAGGGCTCCCGTGCAGATGATGCAGTTCAATCATGGCATCTTCGATGAAGCGAGCATCTCCGTCATCGCCTCCGATACGATGCGCGAAATCTCACGACTCGCCGGGCGGAGCCTGGATGTGCGCCGATTTCGCCCGAATGTTGTGGGTCGTTTACTGCGACCGGTTCCTTTTCAAGAGGACGAGTGGGTGGGCGGTGTGCTTCAATTCGGCGAGGGGGACGACGCGCCCGCCATGTCCGTCACCACGCGCGACATCCGCTGCTCCATGGTGAACCTTGATCCCGACTCGGCCAGGCCGGCGCCAGAAGTGTTGAAGGCGATCGTTCGCGTTCACCAGAATACTGCGGGAATCTACGGCGCGGTCACTCGCATCGGTCGACTGGCGGTCGGACAGTCCATATTCCTCCGGAGTGGAATCGCGTGAGGATCGACGAATTCTTCGCGGCTCCTGAGCGACGTCTTCTAATGAAAATATGATCTTTGTTCAGGTCAGCCGCCATCGTTGTTCTGAGCGTCATCTGTTTGCCTTCGACGGCCGCTACAGGGCCTACTCATAGGCAAGACAACGTTCGACTCCTCAACCTGATGCCAAGCTTCTGGGATTTCTGGACCGCTGCTAAAGGCAAGCCCGCTTCGCATCAGCTCCAGGCTTGGCAATCTTTTTATATTCAGCCGAATACCGCCGTTTTCAACGATCTGAATACTCCCTGCGCCCGGCATTTCGGCACTGCCGCACTTGTCCAGGATTATTTTCCTGCTCTTCCTCGATACGTTTTGGGAATGCAGGCACTTGAGTTATCGCTGCCCAAGACCATCTCACACACTCGTCAGAAATTCCAGAAAACCTTCCCGGACATGGACTGGCGTGGAACAATCTACCTGATGGCATCTGCAGGATGCTTCAACGGGCGGTCGCAAAAGATCGGCGGCGTGAAGCGCTACTCCTTGGCCTTGATGATATTGTCGGACTGCATGAAACCAATTTACCCCCGCTACTCGAACACGAATTATTTCATCGTTATCATCATGCCTTTTTCGCGTATGAGCCCGACCATGAAGAACCCATGTGGGTCAGGCTTTGGGCGGAGGGTATGGCGACCTTTATTTCTGAGAGGCTAAGCCCTTCTGCAACGTACATGGATACGATGTGGATGACCGACAAGAAAGTCGCGGACCTGTATACCGACAGTGCGGTATTGGCAGCTTCTTTCATGCGTAGCTTCGATTCAACAGCCCAGGCAGATGCCGACAACTACTTCCTGCAGGATGTGTCCAGCGACCTCAATATCCCCGGACACACCGGTTATTATCTCGGCATGCGAGTCGCAAAGCTTCTCAGCCGGCACTACTCTATGGTCCAGATGGCACACTGGAACCGCACGCAGGCCGAGCCGCTTGTACGAGGCGCTCTCCAGCAAATAGCAGCAAGCACGGCGACCTTACCCTAAGAACGGCAGCGTGCGGAGAAGTCGCTGGTCCGAAACGGGGTCATTCCATTACTCACTGAAGAGATATGCGGCGCCCTGACCGAAGTGTCCGTCTACGGCTTCGTAAGGTGCGCCTGCCACAATAATGCCGTTTGTCATCGCAACCGAAAAACCGAAGAGCGCAACGCCGTTGCCCGCCTTCAGTTCGGTCTGGGGTTTAGAAGTCGACTTCCACCCACCCGTGCTTGGTTTGGCGTAAACAAACACCACGTTGTCCGTACTGTTTGTCCCCACGGTCACCTTAGTGCCTTCGATCGCGACTGACCACCCAAAACGTTGAATGGAAATAGGAGCCACCAGTTCAGCATTCTGGGTGCCATTGCTCCAACCCTTCGATGGCTTCACGAACACGTCGACAACCCCCGCCCCATGGTTCGCACCCACTGCTTGCGGCGCACCTACGACCACCGTGCTTCCATTTATAGACACTGCAAAACCAAACTCATCATATTGCCCCGCTTTCGACCTGGTCAGTTTCGCGGTTTGCGTCGCATTCGCCCAGCCGGCTGGCGGCTTCTCGAATACGTAGACTTCCCCGGGTCCATCATTTTGGTGATGGAAGGGCGCTCCCACTATGATCGTATTCCCACTCACGGCTACCGAAAGGCCAAAGAAATCTTGGTACGAACCGTCCGAGGCGGTCAGCTTAGCATTGGGTACTGACGTCGTCGCCCAACCGGTCGGAGGTTCGACGAACACATAGGCAGCGCCTTGGTCATCATTTCCCTTAACGGTAGCCGTCGGCACTCCAACCACGATCGTATTCTGGTCGATGCTCACTTGAACGCCCACGCCATTCTCACTCTCGGGGTTCAGCTGCGCCGTCTCCGTCATGTCTGTCCAACCGCCGGGCGGCATCACGAAAACATAAGCCTTCCCATTCTGCGCGCCTACCACGATCGTATTGCCGCTAATCGCTACTGATTCTCCAAACTGGTCGCCGGCGACGCCATCTGAGGGCGTCAATTCCGCCGTCTGAACCATGTCGCCCCACCCGCTCTCGGGCTTTTCATACACATACACAAAGTCTTGGCGCGATGCGCATGTAGGAGCAGTGGTAAGCTCTGTGCAGCCTCCCACAACAACCGTGTTACCGCTGGCGGCAACGGTGAAACCAAAGGTATTCAAAGCCACCCCATCGGAGGCGGTCAGCTCCGCGATCGCCGTAGCACCCCCGTTCGCCAACGGGTTGTTATCTGGGTCGTTAGAGTTGGGAGTCTGCGCGAACAGCGAAAGAACCAGAGACAAAAATCCGACAACTATGCAACCGATACGAAGAATCTTCACGAAGCTTTTCCCTTCCCCGATTCGCCGGGCTTTGGCTTTGAAAACGCAGGAAATTATACTTCGCCAGCTGTTGCCCCATCTAGGAGTAATGCGACACTGAGAAATAAGTCCCTGGTTGACACCCACTCCGAGGCGGCGCTTAATCAACCGCCTTGGGAAGGGGGCTCGCGTAGGATTGCAGGGACTGTCGATCTGGCAGCGAGAGGAGTCGGCCGGCGCGGGTAAGCGGCTGAAGAAGCCTAAACTTCCGCAACTCTCCCTATGAACACAAGCAGGCGGAGACTAAGCGAGATTTGTCGGAGTCCCGAAAAACAATAGTCCCTGAACGTAAGGCGCTGGCCATCCGCCTGAGTGCGGTCATTACCTAGGTCATCTTGGGGAAGGTGACGATTCGAGTCATCATAGGCAGAGCTTTAGGGGCAAACGGCCTCTCAGGAAGACGCCTGCGATGAATATTGACGACCTGCTGCGGATTGCGACGGAACGGCGAGCCTCAGACTTGCATTTGAAGGTGGGAAACTATCCTCACCTGCGTATTGACGGCGAACTGGCGCCGTTGACCGATCAGCCGCGGGTGAGCGCGGAAGACATGCTGACCATGGCGTTCAGCATGATGTCGGCGCGGCAAAAACAAAAGTTCAAAGAGACCACCGAAATCGATATGGCCTACGGCGTGGCCGGGCTGGGTCGGTTCCGTGTAAACATTTTTCAGCAGCGCGGCAATGTGGGCCTGGTGCTGCGCGTCATTCCCACCAAGATTCGCGCGTTGGACGAGTTGTTCCTGCCGAAAGTTGTCGAGCAGATTTGTGAGATGCCGCGCGGGCTGGTGCTGGTGACGGGCGTGACCGGTTCGGGTAAGTCGACCACGCTGGCCGCCATGGTGGATCGAGTCAACTCCAGCCGCGCCGAACATATTATTACGATTGAAGACCCGATCGAATTTCTGCATCGCGATAAGAAGGGGTACGTCAACCAGCGCGAGATTGGGGTGGACACGCCTTCGTTTAGTGCGGCCTTGCGCGCTTCTCTGCGTCAGGATCCGGACGTGATTCTGGTGGGCGAAATGCGCGACCTGGAAACGATTTCGACGGCGCTGCATGCGGCTGAAACCGGCCACATGGTTTTCTCGACGCTGCACACCCTCGACGCGGTGGAAACCATCAACCGGGTCATCTCCATTTTCCCGCCGCCGGAGCAAAAGCAGATCCGCCTGCAGTTGGCGGCGGTGCTGCGGGCGATCGTCAGCCAAAGATTAGTCCGACGCTGCGATTCCGAGGGACGCGTACCGGCGGTGGAAGTCATGATCAATACCGCCTTTATCCGGGAATGCGTTCTGGTGCCGGAAAAGACGCGCTCGGTGCGCGACGCCATCGCTGCCGGTACGTCGCAATACGGCATGCAGACCTTCGACCAGTCGCTGTGGGATCTGTTCCAGGCGGGGTTGGTCAACTACGAAACCGCGCTGGAGAATGCTTCGAACGCCGACGACTTCAAGCTGCGCATGCAGGGCATCGCTTCGACCGCCGATATTTCGCGGCAGTCGATGCAGTCGGCTGGGTACGGCGGACGGTAGAGTCGGCTTCCGGTTTCCGGCTTGAGGCTTCTGTTCAGTTACTCTTTTTCCCGACGCCGAAGGCCGGACGCCGGCAGCCGCTTTTCCCTTCCGCTATTCTTTCCCCTCTCGTCATCAAAGGGTTTATCGTTAGCGCATGTCCTTTCCGCGTCCTAAGAAACGCTTCTATTCCGAGGAAGAGTTGTACGAATACGCCGTGGGAGCGCTAGCTCGGCGCATGCGGACGGTTGCGGAATTGAAGCGTCTGCTGCGGGCGCGGGTGGAAGACGCCGAATCCGAGTACGGAAAAACTTTGGTTGAGCTGATCATCCGGCGATTGAAGGATCGCGGCTATCTGAACGATTCGCAGTATGCCGCGTATTTTTCTTCCCTGCGGCGCGACAATCAGAAATTTGGCCGCATGCGCGTGGTCACCGACCTGAAGGCCAAGGGCATGCACAGCGACGTGATCGACAGGGCTGTGGACGCGGCCTACGAGGGCGTGAGCGAAGAAAAACAGGCGCGCGAGTATCTGCGGCGGAAGCGCCTGGTGAAACCTAAAGATCAGAAAGGGGCCGCGCGGATCTTCCGGCAACTGGCTCGGGGCGGGTTTGGGTCCAAAACCATCTTCAGTATTTTGAAGAAGTGGGACGTGGATGAAGAAACGCTGACCGAGTTGGAGAGCGAAAGCGCGTGAGAGCCAATGATGGAGCCGGTGCGGACAGGCTTCTTCGTCCGGTTTTGTAGCATCCAAGCCTGAAGATGCCCTCAAGATCTACTTGGCAAGAGCTTTTCGCTGTTGCATACTCCACTGTATTATTTCAAAGCCGTTTCTCTGGAGGACACTATGAAGATCCGTCTCGAAGTATTGTTCGCATCAGTGCTGTTGAGCGCCGTACCCATTGCCTTGGCTCAGGACGCGGGCACCGATGTAAAGAAGGGCGCCGAAAAGACCGGCCACGAAACCAAAGTTGTGGCCAAAGATACCGCCAAAGGCACCGAAAAGGGCGCGAAGGCCACAGGTCACGAAACCAAGAAGGTCGCTAAAGTTGTTGGCAAGGATACCGAGAAAGGCGCCGAGAAGACCGGCCACGAAACCAAAGTGGTGGCGAAGGACACAGGCAAAGGTACCGAGAAAGTTGCCAAGAAAACCGGCAGCGGCGTGAAGAAGGGCACCGAGGCTACTGGCCACGAGATGAAGAAGGCCGGCGAAAAGATGGAAGGGGACAAGCCGAAGCCGCAGTAACGATTGCAAGGTTTGTGCAGTGTGGGGTCGCGCGGCTAGGTGCGACCCCTTCCCGCATTTTGTCATTCCGAGGAGCGAAGCGACGAGGAATCTGCTTTCCGCGTGCGCTTGCACTCACTTCCGCCATCGAATCGGCTCCGCGCGCGCCGATGCTAGAATAAATTCCAGCTCCCACCATGCTGACTGGCTCCGAAATTCGCCGCAAGTTTCTCGACTTCTTTGTGCAGCAAAGGCGTCGCACAAAGAGGTGCATTCGTCGTCGCTGGTGCCGGCGAACGATCCCACACTGCTGTTTACCAACGCGGGGATGAACCAGTTCAAAGACGTTTTTCTGGGACTGGAGAAGCGCGATTACTCCCGCGCCACCACTTCGCAGAAATGCGTGCGCGCCGGCGGCAAGCACAACGATCTCGAAAATGTCGGCTTCACCAACCGGCATCACACGTTTTTTGAGATGCTGGGGAATTTTTCCTTTGGCGACTATTTCAAGAAAGACGCCATCGCATACGCCTGGGAGCTGATCACTTCGCCGGAGTGGTTCGCGATCGACAAAGAGAAGCTGTACGTCACGATTTTCGAAGGCGCAGCCAGCGTGGAGCGAGATATCGAAGCCTACGACCTGTGGGCTGGCCAGGGTGTGCCCAAAGATCGAATCTTTGCCATGGGTCCGAAAGATAACTTCTGGCAGATGGGCGACACCGGTCCATGCGGTCCGTGCAGCGAGATTTATTACGACATGGGCCCGACGGCTTCTGATCAGGGACATACAGACTGCGCGTTTCCTTGCGACTGCGGGCGGTATGTCGAGATCTGGAATCTGGTGTTCATGCAGTTTGACCGCGATGTTAGCGGCAAGCTCAATCCCTTGCCGAAGCCGTCGATTGATACGGGCATGGGGCTGGAGCGGACGGCAGCGGTGTTGCAGGGTGTGATTTCGAATTATGAGACGGATTTGTTCACGCCGTTGATCAAGCGAGCCGCGGAATTAACCGGGACGTCGCTCAGTCAGGAACTCGAGAAGGAAGCCAAAGTGAAATCGGCGGCTTCTCTGCGGGTGATCGCCGACCACTCGCGCGCGGCGACTTTTCTGATCTCTGACGGAGTCGTGCCGTCTAACGAAGGTCGCGGGTACGTGCTGCGCAAAATCGTCCGGCGCGCTATCACTCATGGACGCCTGCTCGGCCAGACGAAACCGTTCCTGCATGAAATGATTTTCGCTGTGCGCGATCTAATGCAGGATGCGTATCCAGAACTCAGGGAATCGACGGACCGGATCTCCAAGACTGTGCTCAGGGAAGAAACTCGATTCGCGCAGACCTTAGGCGTAGGCCTCGGAAAGTTCGGCGAAGACGTTAAGGACTTAGTGTTCGTGAAGCACTCGTATGAGGATTGGGATCCGACCGCCCCACGGCCTCCGCTTGTCTATCCCGGCGAGAAAGCATTCAAGCTTTACGACACATTCGGAGTGCCTCGGGATTTCATCGAGGAGGCGTGCCGCGACCTCGGGATCACCCTCGATGGGGAAGGCTTCGACCGCGCAATGGCCGAGCAGCGTACCCGCGCCCGTGCCTCCTGGAAGGGTGCGGCTAGGCAGACCGCAAATCCTGCGTATCAGCAACTTCCGAAATCAATCTTTGAAGGCTATCGGCAGACTCGCTCTGACGGCTGCGAGGTGCTGGCCATCATTTCTAAGACAGGCGGGCACAACGGGCAGGGTGCGCAGGAACTTAAGACTGGAGAATCCGGCGAGGTCATCCTTGACCATACGCCGTTTTATGCCGAATCCGGCGGGCAAGTTGGCGACCGGGGATGGTTTTACTCGGATGATCACAACACAATCGTCGCCGATGTGACCGGATGTTATTCGCCGATTCAGGGCGTGCGGGCGCATCAAGTTATTGCGAAGCATGCGATCCGCGTAGGCGACAAAGTCGACGCCGTCGTGAATGCTGACGTTCGTGAGTCGACCATGCGCAACCACACGGCTACGCATTTGCTTCATGCCGGGCTGCGCGAGGTCTTGGGAAAGCATGTGAAGCAGGCGGGATCACTGGTCGCTCCGAATCATTTGCGCTTTGATTTTTCGCACTTTACCGCCGTCGAAGACGAAGAGTTGCAGGATATTGAAGACATCATTAATAAAGAGGTGCTGCGCAATCAAATCGTCGAGACTATTACCGACGTTCCCATCGACGAGGCGATCAATACGTATCACGCCATGGCGTTGTTCGGAGAAAAGTATGGCGACAAGGTGCGCGTGGTGCGGATTGGGGATTTCTCGACGGAGCTTTGCGGAGGCACGCACACGGGCGCTACCGGCGAGATTGGACTGATCAAGATTTTGAAGGAAGGCAGCGTGTCGTCGGGTGTGCGGAGGGTCGAGGCCGTTACTGGCGAGGGATCGCTACGGCATTTTCGGATGGATCATGAACTCGAACAAGTTGTGTCGGCGTTCGTGGTTCCCACTCTTGCGCAAAAACCGCGCAAGAATGGGGCACCCTCGTCCGATGAGATTTCCGCCCACGCCGTGACGGCTTCGCCCGCCGAGGCTTTGAAGGCCGAATTGGAGAAGAAGGACGCTGAGATTAAGCGGCTTACGCGCGAACTCGATCAGGCGCGGATGAAGTCGGCTTCGTCAGCGACGGCGAACATCGGCGATCAGATCAAGGATGTGAAAGGCGTGAAAGTTCTGGCGCATCGCGTCGACAACCTGGAGCGGGCACAGTTGCGCACGTTGGTCGATCAACTGCGCGACAAGATTGGCTCGGGCGTGGTGGTGCTGGGGTCGGCTTCGAACGGAAACGTGTCGCTGATCGTGGGCGTGACCAAAGACTTGACGGGCCGAGTGCAGGCGGGAAAGGTGATTGGCCCGGTGGCGCAGAAAGTTGGCGGCAAGGGCGGAGGACGTCCCGATCTGGCCGAGGCTGGTGGCAAAGATCCCGCTGCACTGGACTCGGCGTTGTCAGGGGTGTATACCATCGTGGAATCGCTTTTGGGGACATAGCATCTCAGCAAGCAGGAGGTGCCAGTGGAAGACCGCATCAACTTCGTCGAACACAAGGGCAAACAAATTCTGCTGGTGGATTTGTCTCACTGCACGCCGGCAGAGGTTGCGAAGGTTGCTCTGCTGGTCCCATCTTATGTAACCAGCGAACCCAGGGCCTCGGTGCTGTTGCTCGCCGACTTCACGGGCGCGGAGTTCGACCGGATTGCGATCGAGCGTATAAAAGAGAGCGCGGTCTTCGACCGGCCGCACCTGAAGCGGTCGGCATGGGTGGGAATCGAGAAATTGCCCAAGGTGTTTTACCAGCACATCAAGAATTTCTCCCAGCGCGATTTGCCCGCCTTTGATACCCGCGAGCAAGCGATGGACTGGCTGGTGAGCGAGGAAGAGATGCGGTCGTCGGATCGCACCCTGGGGGACGTGCCTAAGCGACGGCCCACATCGTCGGGAAAGTAGTTGTTTTGACATAGCTATCTTAGATAGCTATCATGGGATCATGCAAGTCAGTGTAGCCGACGCCAAGAACAAACTGCCGGAATTGATCAAGGCGGCCGAAAAGGGCGAGCCTGTGACCATCTGCCGCCGGGGTGTGCCGGTCGTGGACATTGTGCGCACAAAAAAGCCAGCCAAGAAAAGACCCAAGCTGGGAACCTTGCGGGGGAAAATTAAAATCTTCGACCCCGACTGGTGGAAGCCGATGACGGATGAGGAAGTGGAAGATCTGTTTGGGGGCGAGTGACGTGCGGGTTCTCCTAGACACGGCGATTTTGATTTTTGCCGCCGAGTCGCCCGGCCGTCTAAGTAAGCGCGCACTCGCCGCCGTGGGAAACCCAGAAAACATTCGCGAGCTAAGTTCCGTTTCCCTTACCGAGATCGCCGTCAAGGAAGCCTTGGGCAAGCTGAATATGTCCGCTGAAGATACACGACAAGCGATCCGGGATCTGGATATTCGCATCCTGCCCTTCACCGCCGATCATGCTTTTCGTATATTTGGTCTGCCACGCATCATCGCGATCCTTTTGACCGACAAATCATCGCTCAGGCGTTGTGCGAACAAGACCCCAGTTGTGACGCCGGACGAGAAGTTCAGACTATATGAAGGAATCTAGGTCCTCTGGTGATCACCGTCGCGGCCTTGAGATCCCTCGCAAACTACGCTCGGGATTTCGGAGCGCGTTCGCTTCGCTCACGCCGCGCAATCGCCTCAACTTCTCCACTTCAGCGTGACCGGGCCCGCCATGGGATGCTTCATCTCAGCATCCGGTTCGCTTTGCCTCCAGGTGCGCGGCCTTTAGCTGGAAATACCATTTGGCTGGACGGTCGGCGTCGTCGATCAGTATGAGATGGGGATTGTGCATCAGGCCTTCGGCTTGTAGTTCCATAGTGCGGCGGTCCTGCTCGACGAACTTGGCGAAGACGAATTTCAGCAACTCGGGGCCGAAGGGCATCCAGCGAAAAATGTTCCAGGCGGCGACCACGTCGATGCGGCATTGGTTGCGAGTGATGGGCGTGACCGTAGTGAGGCTGGAGAACCAGTACTTCCCTGCCCGAATGGTTTCGGTGCGCACGTTGGGCAGGACAAAATCGATGGTGGTGGTGATGGAGTCGGCAGCAGCGTAGAGGCGCAGCAGCTTGTAGGGCGCGGAGTTTGAGCTGGGCGTATGCGCACTCATGCGAAAGCCATAGGGAATGGGCTCGAAGTTTTTTTTCTTCTCATGGATGCTGTGGCGGTTGCGCCACCACCATGCCTGATGAACGAATGGTCCGTGAGCCGGATCCATGAGGCCAATGATGCCGTGATCGATGCTGACGGGCATGTCGGCGGTGAGATAGGCTAGCTTGTACTTGTCCTTTCCCGACCCCTCGAACTTCTCAATCACAGGGGCGGGATTGGGAGCTTCCTCTCTCGCACTGAATCCTGCGCCCGGCGGGCCGAGGTCGGGGATATAAACCCACACAAAGCCATCTTGCTCTTCGCAGGGATAACTGCCGGCGTAAATGCGGTCTACTTTCAGGTTCTGGTCGGCAGTAAGTGAGGGGATAAGTTCGCACTGACCGTTGTGGGCATCGAACTGCCAACCATGATAGGAGCATTCAACATTCTCGCCATCGAACTTGCCGCAGTGGAGCGGCATACCGCGGTGAGGACAGGCATCGCGCAAGGCGAAAGGGCGGCTGGCGCGATCGCGTCCGATGATGAGAGGAATCTCAAGTAGCATGGCCTGGTGGAGCTGATTGCGATGAACGCGGTCCGCGGGCAGGGCACGATACCAAAAGCCGGTCAGCATGAGCGCGTCAGGCGCCTGGCGTTGAGGAAAATCGAGTTCGGGCATAGTTTGGAGATTTTTAGTTGCTGATTCTTGATTGCTGATTGAAAAATCTATGCTAGCACTCGCAGGACTTCCCACATCGGGAGTGTGCAAGATTTGGCATACTCGATATGATGGCACTACAGAGTTATTGTCAGCGGGACATTCCTGTGCTACGGTAACTGAAATTCCACGCCTTCGCAAAAACTTTTCATGGGCCTCTAAATAGCGCGATCGGTACGAAAGCGTGTGAGGTAGCGCCACTATGAAGGAAGCGATGAATCCGATTTCGGCCGAGCAATCCCGCGACGAGGAGAATTTTGCCAACCGCAAGTTGATCCGTCCAGCGCTGCCGCGAGCGGAGCATAATCACGGGAACCACAACTCTAATCAAATGCAACTCGCGGAACGGCGCGACCGGCCGGAGAGACACGACCGCCCGGAACGCAGCGGAGAGCGCAGGTTTGAACGCAGCGACCGTGGGACGGGATCAGGCGGCGGGCGCAAGGCAGCGCCCCCGGAGCAGACCAACGCCGAAAACTTTTATTATCAGAAGCAGATGCAGACGAAGACCCCAATGGTGATCGTGCTGCGCGACGGCGAGGAAATCCATGGCATCATCGATTGGTACGACAAGACCTGCATCAAGGTAATCCGCGATGGCGGTGGGCCGAACTTGATGATCTACAAGCCCGCCATCAAGTACATGTTCAAAGAGAGCGAGCGGTAAGAATGAATCATTTGGCCATTGAGTGATTTGAGTCACTGAGAAACCAACCGTCCTGAATTTCGTGTTAAGTCACTAAATCACCCGATCACGTAATCGCTCAATGCGTTTATAGTACGGATGCTCCCGTTGACAATCTCCCATATCTCCCATAGCATCAATCACTTGAGGGATGACTCTAACACGGCATCGGGGAGCCGCTCGTGATTAAGCTCGACATCATAAACGAAGTGGTAGCTAGAACCGGCATCACCAAGACCAAGGCCGAGTTGGCGGTGGAAACCGTCTTTGAGAGCATGAAGAACGCGCTGGCTCGCGGCAATCGCATTGAGCTGCGGGGATTTGGCGTATTTAATGTGCGCCCGCGCAAGACCGGCATCGGACGCAACCCGCGCACCGGTGCCGAGGTATCGATTCCCCCCGGCAAGGCTGTGCGGTTCAAACCGGGGAAAGAATTGCAGTCGATTGATTGAAGTCAGTACCGAGTACCCAGTATCTAGTACCGAGTCGCGAGTAGCGAGAAAAATCGTTCGAATTGCCGCCTGCACACGTTCTAGCCTTCTCTTCCCTAGTCTCTTTTTCCCGCTCTATGCTTTTGTTTTTTCTGGGTACTCGGTACTCGGTACTAGATGCTGTTCTCGTAGTAGCATCTAAGGGGAAAGGCCTCGACCGAATCGCGGCCGAAGAATCGCATGTCGGAACCTACTCCTCCCATATATTCTTCCACGCTCGAGTACTACCAGCCGATGCCGCCGCCAGAGCGGCGCGCACCGCGGCAGCGCTACTGGCTGCATGTCCTGCTGCTCTTGGCGACCTGCTTCAGCACGCTGCTGGTAGGAGCGCACATGCAGCACAACTTTGCGCTCGGCCGGCCCGCGTTCCTGCTCGATGACTCCGATTCGCTGCTGGGTATGCCATGGGCTCTGCGGGATCCGGCGCGGCTGTTGCTGGGTATTCCATTTGCCGGCACGCTGATGCTGATTTTGCTGGCGCATGAGATGGGACACTATCTCTACTGCCGGCGCTACGGAGTGTGGGCAACCTTGCCGTTTTTCATTCCCGCGCCGACCCTGATTGGGACTTTCGGCGCATTCATTCGAATCCGTTCGCCGATTCGATCGCGCACGGCGCTGTTTGACATCGGAATCGCGGGGCCGATCGCAGGCTTCCTTGTGGCGCTGCCCGTACTAATCGTTTCGCTCAGCCTGTCGAAACCACTTCTGGTAAAGCCGGCCGGGGCGCTGGATTTGGGTTTTCCTCTGATCTTCCAGCTCATGCACCGTTTACTCGCGGTACAGAGTGGTGCACACAGCGTTGCACGGTTGCCGCTGGACCGCACTCTGCTGCATCCCACAGCGATTGCGGCCTGGGTGGGAATGTTCGCGACTTCGCTGAACCTGCTGCCCGGCGGACAACTTGACGGCGGGCATATTGTTTTTTCCATCGCGCCGCGGGCGCACAAATTTGTATCCCGGCTCACAATTCTGATTCTTCTGCCCATGGCCTACTACCTCTGGTCGGGATGGCTGGTGTGGGCGTTTCTGCTGTGGCTGAGCAGCTTCCGGCATCCGCAGGTGGCGGAGTGGCCGCGGGTTGCGGGCGGACGGGCATGGCTGGCAGTCTGTGCGCTGCTCATGCTGGCCCTTACTCTGACGCCGGCGCCGTTTCTGCACGCCTCGATGCCGGATTTTTGGCGGCAAATCTCAGGACGCTAGGTATTGTCGATTGTTACCGGCGATTCGCCCTTCCCAGCCATTCTTTCGTATACTCCTTTATTCAATCGTTTTAATTGAACAACGGAGGCGGTCTGACCTTGAGAAAGCTGGCCCCAGTACTTTTCTGTCTAGCTGAGTGTTTCGCTCTCCTATTCCCTGCTGCGGCTCAAACCATCACCGTTGACGTTTCGCATCCCACGAACCATTTCGTACCCAGGGAAACTCTAGGTGCGGGAGTAGACCGCATCGCCGTGGAGGCGATCGACAAAGACTTGCAGCAGCCGACGCTCGAGAAAACGCTGGCCTCTGGTTGGCAGCCGGTCAGCTATAGACAGAATACGGAGCTTGCCATCGAGGCCTGGCATTGGAATCCGCAAGGAACATGGAGCGATGGGAGCGACCCGCGCGGCAAAGGATACTTCACGGGCTCGGCGATTCCCACGGAAATGATCCGCTACTCCTATGGGTATGCACTGCCGCGCCGCGGCACCACCCGCAACGACGGCACCGACACCGTTGGATTTTCCCGGCTCACCGATGGCGATCTAAATTCGTTTTGGAAGAGCAATCCCTATCTCACCGAACGCTTTACCGGCGAGAGCGATTCGTTGCATCCGCAATGGGTGGTGATCGATCTCGCTCGGGTGCAGCAGGTCACCGGCATTCGCATCGCCTGGGGAGAGCCTTACGCTCGTCGCTATGTAGTGCAGTACTGGACCAGCGATGATCCCGCAGCCGAAGGTCCAATCAAAGCACAGGCGAGCGGCGCCTGGCGCACGTTTCCGCAAGGAACAACCGCCGACGGAAAAGGCCAGACCGAAACGATTCGCTTGAGCGGCGCTCCCGTCCCAGTAAGGTTCGTGCGGATTTGGATGACGGAATCGTCGAACACCTGCGCAGAGGACGGGGCGGTTGATTCGAAATCAGTTGATTCGAAATCAGTTGATTCGAAATCAAACGATCCGCGGAATTGTGTGGGCTACGCGATTCGCGAACTTTACCTGGGTACCGTCACCGACGACGGCTTGTTTCACGACATTCTACGGCACACGCCGGATCAAGAACAAACTGCAACCTATAGTTCGTCGGTCGATCCGTGGCATCAGCCGTCAGATTTGGGATCGACCAAAGAAGCGCAGATGGGATTCGATCTGTTCTTCACCAGCGGCGTGACGCGTGGCTTGCCAGCCATGGTTCCAGTGGCGCTGCTGTACGACACTCCCGACAATGCCGCAGCTGAGATCGCATACCTCGAAAAGCGCGGCTATTCGATTGCATACGTCGAGATGGGCGAGGAATCCGATGGCCAGTACATGCTGCCTGAAGATTATGCTGCGCTGTACTTGCAGTTCGCAACTGCGATTCATCGCGTCGACCCGGCTCTCAAGCTGGGCGGCCCATCGTTTCAGGGAGTCAATGAAGACATCAAAGCCTGGCCCGACGCGAATGGCAACGTTTCGTGGACGGCGCGGTTCGTTGATTATTTGAAGCAGCATGGGCGCATGAACGATCTCTCGTTTTTTTCCTTCGAGCATTATCCCTACGAGGGTTGCAAGACGCCGTGGGGCGTGCTCTATGACGAGCCCGAGCTGGTGCGCCACATCATGCAGGTGTGGCATCAGGACGGAATTCCCCCGGACATGCCGTTGTTCATCACCGAGGGAAATCTTTCGTCCGCCGCAAGCGAAACTTATCAGGATATTTTCGCCGGAATCTGGCTGGCCGATTACATTGGTTCAGTCTTGAACTCCGGAGGGAAGGCTGTTTATTTTTTCCATTATCTGCCGCTGCAAATGGAGCCGGGATGCAACGCGTCTCCCGGCACATTTGGCATGTTCACCGTCGACGACAATTATCAGATTCAGCAGCCCCTGGCGCAGTTTTTCGTGGCGCAATTGATCAATCTCGAGTGGGTGCAATCCGCCGGCGGTGAGCACCAGGTATTCGCCGCGAAAAGCGACGTGCTGGATGGCGCGGGTCACGAACTGGTGACGGCCTATGCGGTGCAGCGCCCTGACGGGAAGTGGTCGGTGCTGGCCGTGAATCGAGACCGGCAGAATGCTCACAAAGTTCGGATCGCATTGAACGGAGCGGCGGATAATAAGTCCGGCTTCGCGGGGCCAGTGGAGATTTCAACGTTCGGAAGCGCGCAGTATCAATGGCATCCGCCGCAAACGCGATTCATGGCTCACGCCGAAAAGAGCGGTGAGCGTACCATCGTGCCCACGACCAAGGGCTGGGCCGATCCCGACGGGCCGATTGTTCACACCAAGGTGACCGCAGGGAAGGACACGATGTACGATCTGCCGGCAGCGTCGGTCGTCGTAATTCGAGGAACGGTCGCCCGCGCGAAATAGTCCAATCAGCTTTACATCAGCCACAACGCATCCACGTCAACGATG
Source organism: uncultured Acidobacteriaceae bacterium (assembly GCA_963702775.1). Classification (GTDB taxonomy): domain Bacteria; phylum Acidobacteriota; class Terriglobia; order Terriglobales; family Acidobacteriaceae; genus Sulfotelmatobacter. The sequence continues at coordinate 1,043,682 of CAVPDX010000002.1, read as the reverse complement.
ATCTGCGTCCGCGGAATTTTCTGCGCCACGCCGTAGGCTAGCATGGCGCGCAGAGTGGCGTTGAGCTTCTCGCGGCTAGGCGACTTGAGCACGAAGTGATAACGATAATCGCGCTTGAGCCGCATAATTGGCGCGACGGCTGGGCCGAGCACCCGCACGCCTTCATGGCGGTTCTGCTCGAACCACTTTCCCAGTGTGCCTGACCATGCAAGCGCTTCGTCAAGCTTGTCGCTGCGGATGAGCACGTTCGCCAGCGCGGAGTACGGTGGATAGTGCATCCAACTCCGAAAACGTAATTCTTTTTCGTAGAATCCCGCGAAGTCGTGGCGGGCGGCGTACTGCACGGCGTAGTGGTCTTGAAAGTAAGTTTGCAGAATCACTTTGCCCGGAGATTGGCCGCGCCCGGCGCGTCCCGCAACTTGGGTGAGCAATTGAAACGTGCGTTCGGCGGCGCGAAAGTCGGGCAATCCCAGAGCGCTGTCGGCGCCGACTACTCCGACCAGAGTGACGCCGTGAATGTCATGGCCCTTGGCGATCATTTGCGTGCCGACAAGCAGGTCGAGTTCGCCATCGCTGAGCGCGTTCAGAGTGCGTTCGAAATCTTCGTGTCCGCGCACCGTATCGCGATCGAGTCGGGCGATGCGCGCCTGTGGAAACATGCCGTGCAGCAGTTCTTCTAACTTTTCCGATCCGGTGCCGAGAAAATATACATATTCGCTGCCGCAATGGACGCAGGCTCTTGGCACAGGCGCAGTGAAGCCACAGTAGTGGCAGACCATTTTGTGCTCGCGCTTGTGATGAGTAAGCGCAATAGCGCAGTTCTGACACTCGAGAGTTTTGCCGCAGGTGCGGCAAAGCACCACAGGAGAATATCCGCGGCGATTGAGCAGCACCATCACTTGCTCTTTGCGGTCGAAACGATCTTTGATCTCCGCCGCCAGCTTGCGTGAGATGACCTGCTCGTGTCCAGTTTCCTGAAATTCCTGCCGCATATCGACAATCTCGACTTCGGGCAGAGGTCGCTGCTCTACTCGGTCAGGTAGCTCGACCAGTGCGTACTTCTCTTTCTTTGCGTTGAAATACGATTCGAGCGATGGCGTTGCCGACCCCAGAACCACGACTGCATTCGCCATCTTGGCCCGCACCACCGCAATGTCGCGCGCGTGGTAGCGCGGAGTCTCTTCTTGCTTGTAAGAAGAATCGTGCTCCTCGTCGACGATGATGAGCGCGAGGTCGGCCACCGGCGCGAAGACCGCGGAGCGCGTGCCGACAACCATACGCGCCTCGCCGGCTTTGATGCGGTGCCACTGCTGGGCTCGCTCTTTGTCGGAAAGCGCGGAGTGCAGAATGGCGACTTCATCACCGAAAATCTGATGCAGATCCGCAGCCACCGCGGGCGTGAGTCCGATTTCCGGGACGAGGAGAACAGCCGAGCGTCCAGCTTCGAGCACCGCGCGCATGCCCGCAAGGTAGACCGCAGTCTTCCCGGAACCGGTGACGCCGTGCAGCAGGATGCCGGAAAACTTTCGCGCATCAACCGCGTCGCGCAAGCGTTTGAGTGCAGTTTGCTGCGCCGCGTTGAAATCGAATTGGAAAGACGGCCGTGGTTTGCTTCGAGAAACGGCAAAAGTCGCAGGCTCCTCGATGATCTCGATCAGGCCGCGCCGGACCAGTGTGCCCAGCGTCGTTCGGGGGATGTCGAGCGCCTGCAGCGTCTCGAGGGGAACCCGGCCTCCAGAGGCAGCAAGCGTCTCAACCAGCTTTTGTTGATTGTCGTTTAACTTTCCTTCGGCCGATTTGAGCAGCGCGACCCTGATGGTGCGCGTGGCGTCGCACACCGCGGAAATATCTTCGCGTACCAGCCACTTCTTACGCACCATCCCGCTCAGAATTAATTTTGAAGCGCGAGCGGCAGAGCGCAGCTTTTGTTCGCTGACTGGGATGCTCTTTTCCGACGTGGCTTCTTGCGCAGCTAAATAATCGAGCACGCGGAATTCGGTGGCTTGCTCTTCCGGAGTGCGCCGCGAGCGCGCTGACGATCCAGACATTCCAGCCAGATGCAGGGCTAATTGACCCTCCTTTGTGATCCGATAAGCGTTGGAACGTTTGAACTCCGCACTCAACGGCAGCATGGTACGAAAAACTTCGCCGAGCGGGGCCAGATAGTAATCGGCAATCCAGCGGCCGAGTCGCAAGAGTTGCTCGTCGAGCACGGGAGAAACATCGAGCACACCGAGAATTTGTTTTGTTGCGACAGAGGGTTTGCGGTCGTGCAACTCAACCACGATGCCATTCAAGCGCTGCTGACGGAAAGGCACCAGCACTCGGCCGCCGACCACAGGAGTCGCCTCGGCCGGAACACGATACGTAAAGACCATGTCGAGCGGCACGGCCAAAGCAACGTCGCAGAACTCGGGCATTGATTGGAAGGATAAACCAGCGCTCACTCGGCTGCTTTTTTCGGCGGTTCGATCCCCAGATACTTCATCACCATCTGCAAATCTTTCCATGCCTCACCCTTCTGCCGAGGGTCGCGCAGTAGGTATGCGGGATGGTAAGTAACGGCCAGTCGCGCGCCGGGCCACGAAGAATCGCTTCGAACGCCGGCAGGCTTGAAGTCGTACCAGCGTCCTCGCAGATCCGACATCGGTGCATTGATGGCCAGCAGATTTTTCGCGGCCACCGCGCCCAGCGCAACAATGACCTTGGGCTTGATCACCGCGATCTGCCGCATTAGAAAAGGCGAGCAAGTGTCACATTCATCGCGCTCCGGCGTGCGGTTGCCGGGCGGACGGCATTTGACGATGTTCGCGATGTAAACATCCTCGCGGCGCAATCCCATCGCCTTGATCATGTTGTTGAGCAACTGGCCGGCGCGGCCCACGAACGGCTCACCCTGCGCGTCTTCGTCGGCGCCTGGCCCTTCGCCCACAAACATGAGCTCGGCCCGCGGATTCCCCACTCCAAAAACAATCTGCTTGCGGCCCTGCTTGTGCAGTTTGCAACGCGTGCAGTCGCCCAGGTCTTCGCGAATCAACTTGAGCGCGGCGACGGGATCGGCTACTCCATACTCTGGCTTGGGAGCAACGATTTCGAGGATGTTGTCCTCGGCGATAGCGGGGACGGCAGCGGATTTTCTTGCGGACATTTCCTCTCGCACTTCTAGCTGGGATGCCTGAGACGATGCTGCAGACGATGCTGCAGATAACGATGCAGCAGAAAGTACGGCGCCAGCCGGCTGAGATTCAGTCAAATTCTCAACTCGCGGCTGGCGCTGGTAGAAATCGTAGATACCCAACTCGTGGTAGTAACGGACGCGTTCGGCGAGAACGCGCCGCAACTCGGGGTCCAGAGTGCTCGCCACTCCTTAGTGCTCCACATCGAAATAAATTTTGGTCGTGGCCCGATACAGCAGCACCTTCTCTCCATCCAGTTGCATGTCGAGCGAATCGACATGCGCCCACTTGATGCCGCGCACGGTCTTCGCAGCCTCGGCCACTGCCTGCTCCGCCGCTTTCGCGAAACTTTGTTTCGACGTCCCAACCACCTCGATAACTTTCTGAGTCATCAGACGCTCCTTTAAAGGTTTGATGGAATTGTACAAGCACGGAAGAAAAACTCGCTCTTATGCTTTCACCGTCGACTTGCGCCGCTCGCGAATGCGGACAACCAGGTCCAGCACGCGCTGCGCGACTTCCCACTTCGTGGTCTCCGGCACTTCGACAATCTCATCGTGCGTGATGATCGTGACTTCATTGCGATCGGAATCGAAACCGATGTCTTCGCGCGAGACGTCGTTCACCACGATGGCGTCAAGTTGTTTGGCGGCAAGCTTCTGGCGGGCATTTTCGAGCACGTTCTCCGTCTCTGCAGCGAAGCCCACGACAATCTGCGACTGCTTGCGGAGAGAAACTTCCTTGAGAATGTCGGCCGTAGGTTCGAGTTCAAGAGTGATCGGCCCTTTGCGTTTTATCTTTTGCGGGGATACGGATTTCGCGCGGTAATCGGAGACAGCGGCCGCCTTGATCACAACCGTGGCCTGTGGCAAAAGATTGAGAACTGCGTCCCGCATCTGCTCGGCTGACTCAACCCGTGTGACTTCCGCCGCTCCCGGCAGCGTGACCGCCGTAGGTCCACTCACCAGAAGCACGCGTGCACCGCGGCGCAGCGCGGCTTCCGCTATGGCGCACCCCATGCGCCCGCTGGAGCGGTTGCTAAGGTAGCGCGCTGGGTCGATCTTTTCGCGCGTTGGCCCGGCGGTGATCAGCACAGTTTCACCCGCTAGATCCTGCGACGCGCCCAGTACTTCCAGTACTGCAGCGACCACCGCTTCATTCTCGGCCAGCCGCCCTGAGCCCGTCATACCGCAAGCGAGATATCCCGAGCCTGGGTCAACAATCTTCACCCCGCGCTGACGGAGGATTTCCAGATTCGCTTGCGTCGCGGGATGGTTCCACATGTTGACGTTCATCGCCGGAGCGATCACGACTGGTGCGGTGGTGGCGAGATAAAGCGTGGTGAGAAAGTCACTGGCAATGCCCTGCGCGAAGTGCGCCAGAACGTCGGCTGTGGCGGGCGCAACCAGCAGCGCGTCAATCGACTGCGCAACCGCGATGTGCTCTATGGCGGAATCGATGTTAGCAGCGTGCTCTTCACCGGGCGAGAACATTCCGGTGATCACTTTCTCACCCGAAAGCGCAGCGAAAGTGAGCGGACGAACAAACTCCTGGGCCGCGTGCGTCATGATGACTTGCACGCGAATGCCGCGATCTTGCAGCAGGCGCACAATCTCAGCCGCCTTGTACGCCGCAATGCCGCCCGTCACTCCGAGAGCAATCTTCATAAATTCCGAAGCCTGGCTTTCGACAACATGGCGTCGACTGCAACGCGCCTAGGCGTCGTGTCCGAAAGCCTGATCCAGAACTTCGGCGGCCTGCTCGGCCGCAGTGCGCGTTTCGGGTATCTCCCATTTCACCTTGCCCGCGCGGATTTCGTCTTGCGCAATGCGGCAGGGCTTGCGGGAGTTGGTTTGAACCACCGGCGGGGCTCCGGATTGCAACTGGCGGGCGCGCCGGGCGGCGACAAGAATGTAGCGATAGTTGCTGTCGAAGCCTTCGATCAATTTCATAAACTCTCTCTCCCCTTAAACCACGGGTTGCAAGATTTTGATTGCCGAAAGTGAGTACGCTTCGTTCTTCGCCAGGGAAGCCAAGAACTGCTTCATCTATTTTCCCACGAAATTCAAGATTGCGGGGGCTGCCCGCTCTAAATATGGTTACCGAGGATTATTTTCTCCGGGATCGTCAGACGGTTGGAACGAATCCAGAATTGTTTTCAGCCGGTCGCGAACATTGGCCAGCCGGGAGCGGTTCGCCAGAGCCACAGTCGCAGCCTCCTCGTCCGACAGGGTCTTATCCGAGCGAAGCAGGCGTTCCGACCGCACGATCGCCAGCAGCATGGCGGACGATTCCTCCAGAACGTTATTTACCAGGATGTATTTATAGCGATCGTAGTTCTGAATCTCCCCCTTGGCTACCATCAGGCGGCGCTGGATGACCTGTTCGCTGTCTTCCCCTCGCTTGCGCAGGCGCTCCTCCAGCGTCTTGCGATTCGGAGGCAGGATGAAGATGCTGGTGGCGTCGGGGAGTTTTTGCTGAATCTGCGCGGCGCCCTGTACGTCGATGTCGAGCAGCAGATCGTGTCCTTGTTGTTCCGCCTCCCGAAGAAAGCGGCGCGCCGTCCCGTAATAGTTACCGAAGACCTCTGCATATTCGAGGAAATCGTCGTGCTCTATCATCGCTTCGAATTTCAAGCGCGATACAAAGTAGTACTGTTTCCCATTCTCCTCGCTGCCACGCGGAGCCCGCGTGGTGTAGGAAATGGAAAAATCCAGATCGCTCACCGATCTCAATAGCTCTTTGACCAGCGTAGATTTGCCTGAACCAGAAGGGGCCGAGATGATGTATACGATTGGCTTTTGGGGGGGAGCACTCATTCCAGGTTCTGCACCTGCTCGCGCGATTTTTCGATCTCCGCCTTCATCACCAGCCCGGCCTCGGTAATTTTCAGCGCCTCGCCGGCCAGTCCCGAGGTCTTCGAAAGCAGAGTGTTGGCCTCGCGATTCATTTCCTGCAGCAGAAAATCGAGCTTCTTTCCCACTTCTCCATGTTCGTCGAGCAGGCCCAGAAAATGTTGCACGTGGTTTTCCAAACGGACGATTTCCTCCTGAATGTCGCTGCGGTCGACCAGAAGCGCGGCTTCCTGCAGCACGCGTTCACGCTCGGCACTGGAGCCCAGCAGTTCCTGCAGACGCGATTGCAGGCGTTCCACGTAGCTTTGCAACACCGTGCGCCGGTGCAACTTGCACGGTCTTGATGGCTTCGCGCAGGTGCGCCATGCGCTCGCGCAGTTCCTGCTCAATGCTGCGGCCTTCCTGCTCGCGCATCTGATTCAGGCGATCGAGCGCTTCGCCCACTCTGGCCATCACGGCCGATTCGAGCGCTCCATCCTCGGGATCGCTGGCGGAATCGAGCGCGCCCGGAATGCGCAGGATCTGTAGTTGAGATCAGGCTCCGCGGGAATGCGAAAACTCCACTGGCGCCGCGCGAAACGCCGCGATATAAGCGCTGACCAGCGGGCGATTCAGCGCCAGCGTTTCGCCTCCGCCGCGCTCCAGACTGAGCGTAACCTCGACGTGCCCGCGCGCAATTTTTTCTTTGAGCAGCCGGCGCAATTGCATTTCGAGCGAGTCCGAGCCAGAAGGCAGACGAAAATGCAGATCGAGAAAGCGGTGGTTCACAGATTTCAGTGAGAGCGAAAAAGCAAGCTGGCCGTTGCTCCGAACCGACGGCGCCGAAGTCGCTCGCGCCGGCAGCTGACCAACACTTCCTTCAATCGGGCGCATGAGTTCGCCTTTGACCTGCGCAAAACCCGTCATGGAGCGGAGCGGCATGATTTATTTTCCACCTGCCGATATCACGATTGCAATATCACTGCTCGGTTGCGCTGGCTCCAGTTTCGACTCGAAGTCAGCGAACTGCAGTTCGTACAGCCGCCGGTACGTGCCCAACTTTGTCATCAAGTCTTCGTGAGCGCCAATGTCGGCGATGGCGCCATTTTCGATCACCACAATGCGGTCGGCGCGGCGCACCGTCGAAAGCCGGTGCGCAATCACAAACACGGTGCGCCCGCTCATCAGATTGTGCAGCGCGGATTGCACCAAGAGCCTCCGACTCGCTGTCGAGCGCCGACGTTGCTTCGTCCAGAATCAGAATGGGCGCGTTCTTCAGAATCGCGCGGGCAATCGCAATGCGCTGCCGCTCTCCGCCGGAAAGGCGCACGCCCCGCTCCCCGATCATTTCATCGTACCCTGAAGGCAGCGCCTGGATGAAATCGTGCGCCAACGCGGCCCGCGCCGCAGCCTCAACTTCTTTCAACGCCACGTGCGGCTGGCCGTAGGCGATGTTGTTGCGGACCGTGTCGTTAAATAAAACGGTCTCTTGCGTAACGATTCCCACTTGCTCGCGCAACGAAGCCAGCGTGACATCGCGCACGTCGTTGCCGTCGATGAGCAGGCGGCCGTGAGATAGCATCAAAGAATCGCGGGATCAGGTGAACCAGGGTGCTCTTGCCCGAACCGCTGGATCCGACGATCGCGACGACTTCTCCGCGGCGAACTTCGAGGTTGATGTCGTGCAGCACCTGCGCGTCTTCGCCTTCGCTGCCATAGGTGAAGCTGACGTGATCGAATTGGACCGTCTTCGAGAATGCAGGCAGGCGTCTGGCATGTGGCTTTTCGCGGACATCATCTTCGATGTCCATGAACTTGAAAATCTCGCTGGACGCTCCGAGGGCCTGCTGGAAATTGTTGTTGAACAGGGCGAACTTGCGAACCGGGTTGTAGAGAGCCAAGACCGCCGCGACGAAAGTGACGAAGTCCCCGAGGGTGAATTCGTTGTGAGCAATGCGGCCGCGGCCCAGCAGCAAAAGCAGCGCAATGGCCACCGCGCCGAAAATATCCATCAGCGGAGAGCTGATGGCAGCCGCCGCTACCGAACGCAGGTTGGCGCGAAATAGTCGGTTCGCGGCCGCACGGAATCGCGCCACCTCCCACGACTCCATGCCAAACGCTTTCACGATCCGGTTGCCGGTGATGGTCTCGTGCAGAAGATTCTGCACGTCGGCCAAATGATCCTGCCCGCGCCGTGTGGTGGTGCGAACCCGGCGTCCGATGCGGACCGCGGACCAAATAATGACCGGAACGAACAGCAGCAGCACCCAAGCCAGTTCCCGGCCCAGCATGACGACCGCGCCCGCGATAAAAATAAAACTGAACAACTGCTGCAGGAACTCCGCCAGCACGCTCGACATCGCATACTGCACGCGCTCAATATCGTTGATGATGGTCGAGACCAGAGTACCGGTCGCGTGCTTCTGAAAAAAAGCCGCCGAGCGCCGCAGGACCGAGTTGTAGAGATCGTTGCGCAGACTGGTAATCATGCCGAAACCGGCGTGATTCACTAGATAAGTTCCGCTGTAGTCAAAAATTCCTTTAAGTACGGTCGAGGCCACCAGCGCGTAGGCCACGATCGTCCAGGCATTGTGAAAATGAGATGGAACGAAGCGCTGGAGATAAATGGCGTGCCCAGAGCGGGGCATCGTGAAGAGCAGTATGTTTTCGGACCCTGAGGCGGGATTCAGCACCCGGTCCAGCACGGGCTTCAGCAGCACCAGACGGAAGGCTTCCAGAAAGCCAACACCAGCCAGCAGCAACACACCCGGCAACAACTGCCACAGAAACGGAACTACGTAGCGCACCAGTCGCGTCAGTTGGCGCATACCGCTCCGGGCAGGCCGCAGTGGCTTACCGACAATGGCATAAAGATAGAGTGCAAGGCCTAATTTTACTGCTCTCGTTGGCAGTTTGTCCCTTACTTCGGCATATCCCGATGCACGGCCTTCACGCGGTATCCGGCCTTGCGCAGGCGCTTGCCGACTTCTTCGGCGATCATCACTGACCGGTGCTGCCCGCCGGTGCAACCAAACGCGATGGTGAGATAGCTCTTGCCTTCGCGAATGTAGTGCGGCAGCAGATAAATCAGCAGATCGGAAATGCGCAGAATGAATTCCTGGGTCTGGGGAAACGACCGGATGTACTTGGCCACGCGCGGATGGCGTCCTGAAAGCGGCCGGAATTCGGGCACGAAGTGCGGGTTGGGCAGAAAACGAACGTCGAAGACGAGATCGGCGTCTTCCGGCACACCGTGACGGTAGCCGAAGCTCACGCAAGAAACCAGAATGCTTTTCTCCGTCGCCTTCTCGCGGAAACGCTCGATGATGTGAGCGCGCAACTCGTGCACGTTGAACTTGGAGGTGTCGATGACGATATCGGCCAAGGCGCGAATGCTCCCCAGGTGACGCCGTTCGGTTTTGAGCGAGGCATTGACCGGCGCGTCCGTGCCCAGCGGGTGGGGACGGCGCGTCTCGCTGAAGCGCCGCAGCAGCACCGCGTCAGAGGCCTCGAGGAAGGCGACCTTGGTCGGAATCATGCGGCGCACTGCTTTCAGAATGCCCGGCAGTTGCTCGAGCTTCGAGCCTTCGCGCACATCCACCACGAGCGCGGTGCGGCGGATCTCGGCCGACTGTAACGCCATCTCCGCGAAGCGCGGAATCAATTCGACGGGAAGGTTGTCGACGCAGTAATAACCCAAGTCCTCAAAGGCCTTGAGCACGGAGGCTTTGCCCGAACCGCTCATGCCCGTAATGATCACCAGTTCGGGCGCGTGCGGGGAGTCACGCCCGACGGCCTGCGGCACATGCTTCCCGCGGCGCGGCGGCTTCGCGCGCTTTCGGGACCCGGACGATTTCCGAGGCGGCATGAAATGGATGGTAGCACTGCGAGTGACGGGAGTGGGAGAGATCGATTTGGTGCGCGTTCCGTCGATCCTGCGTCCGATTTGTCTAAGCCCTGCTTGGACAGGTAAGCTAATCGGCCATGAAGAAGTTTCAGGAACTTAGCGAGCGCGAAGTGCTGGCTTTGGCCATTTCTCTGGAAGAGGAAGACGAGCGAGTGTACTCGGATTTTGCCGAAGGGCTGCGGCAAGATTATCCGGCATCGGCGGCCATGTTCGAAGGCATGCGCGAAGAGGAATCGGCGCACCGCAGACGCTTGATCGAGATGTACCGGCAGAAGTTTGGCGAGCACATTCCGTTGATTCGCCGTCAGGATGTTCGCGGATTCGTAGAGCGTCCCGCGTTGTGGCTGGTTCGTCCGCTGCGCATTGAGGCGGTGCGCAAAGAAGCCAGCACGATGGAAGTGGAGACGCGGCGATTTTACGAAAGGGCCGCGGCGCGCGCGCAGGACGCCAGCATCCGGCAACTGCTCGACGATCTGATCAACGAAGAACGCGAGCACGAAGAGCGCGCGCAGGAACTGGACAAAGAAAAACTTCCCGCCAATGTGAAGGCCGATGAAGAGAGAGCACAACGGCGGCTTTTCGTTTTGCAGATTGTGCAACCGGGGCTGGCGGGGCTGATGGATGGTTCCGTGTCCACGCTCGCGCCTGTGTTTGCCGCCGCTCTGGCCACGCAGAAAAGCTGGGATGCTTTTCTGGTGGGCCTGGCGGCGTCGCTGGGCGCGGGCATCAGCATGGGCTTTGCCGAGGCGCTGTCGGATGATGGCAGCTTGACCGGGCGCGGGCATCCGTGGGTGCGGGGGTTGGTTTGCGGGGCAATGACTGCGGTGGGCGGTATCGGGCACACGTTGCCGTTCTTGCTGCAGGACTTTCACAGGGCGTTGTGGGCTGCGGGAGCAGTGGTGGTTGCCGAATTGGCAACCATCACCTGGGTTCGCCACCGCTATATGGATAGTCCGTGGATTTCGGCGGCGCTGCAGGTTGGGTTGGGCGGAGTGTTGGTATTTCTTACTGGGTGGCTGATCGGGAGTTCGTAGGACCGTCGTTGGTCGTTGGCCGTTGGTCGTTCGCCTTCTAGGGTCATGTCCGGTTCCCCGCGTCGTTACTCGCCCGACGCCTGTGGATTTCCGGCCGAAATAAAGTTGGGTGCGTTTGTTCCCAGTTTGGGAAAGTCGGGGTGAAATCGGGGGTACCCCCCCTCCCCCCACACCTCTGAAAGCCTTGCGGGGCGCGGGGTTTGCAAAAAGTGTCTGCAAAATCTTGATGTCAAAGAACTTAGAGGTCAAAATCTTGAGAACGCAGGACTTACGACCGTGCCGCTGAGGCTCGCCGTAGTACGTCTGCCTCGGCCATGATCGCGCGAAAGAGATGTGGGGCGCAAGGGCAGATGTCACAATGGGGCTGTGGAAAACCCTGGGCGTGTACATCCTCGGGGAGCCCGTTCCGGTGGGAAGCGGCACCTCTGGCTATTCCCGATCCACCACCAGCATCAGCGCTAACGCTCCGACATGGTTTGTGGGCGCGAGTGCACCGACCGGCTCCTGTGGCGTGGGTGGTCTATATAGCTGCACTGGCAGCACCTCAGCCTGCACTATCTCCGGCAAGCAGGCGACTGTCTGGCGGTGTTTAGGCGGGGGAACCTGGGGCGTGATTAAGTAGGACTCGTAAGTTAATTAGAATCGGCAGCTTGCAGGCGTTCGTCAGTGGGCATTCGTCAGAGGATTCTTTTTTCGATGTGGAAATCGGCGAAAACGCGGGGTATCATTGGAGCAGTTTACGGCTTCGCCTTCCCCCTGTACGCTCGAAATTCACGCCAGGAGATCGCTCCCGTTATGACCTACCCACACCTGCGGTTGGCTAAGTATTTTGTGAATTTGCTGATGGCCGTCCTCTCGCTGAGCTTGCTCGCATCGGCCGCCGAGTCGAAGGAGAAAGTTCTTTACAGTTTCCAGGGCGGCTCGGACGACGGCGCCAACCCTGCTGGTAGCGTGGTCTTTGACAAAGCGGGTAATCTCTATGGCGCCACGACCGCCGGCGGAGGTAAATGTGCGGGGCCGGGCGACTGCGGAACCGTCTTTCAGCTTGCTCCACCGGCCGAAAAGGGCGGTCTATGGACCGAGACTGTGCTCTACATCTTCAAGGGCAACGGTTTTGGTGATGGCGCTACGCCGGGAGGCAGCGTGATTCTCGACAGCGCCGGGAATCTGTACGGCACGACTGCGTATGGCGGAACTGGAGATTGTGTCCTCCTAGGTACGAAGGTAGGATGCGGCACGGTCTACGAGCTTTCGCCGCCAGCACAAAAGGGTGGGGCATGGACGGAGATAGTGCTGTACAGCTTTCCAGCCTCCAAGCAGGGATATCTGCCTAACGGAAATCTGGTCTTTGACAGCGCGGGAAATCTGTATGGAGCGACCATGTTCGGCGGGGGGCAAGGTACGACCTGTGACGCCTTCTATCAGTACTGCGGGGCAGTGTTTGAGTTGAGTCGGCCAAAGACCAAGGGCGGCGAGTGGACGGAAACGGTGCTGCACGCTTTCAAGAGTGGTGCGGACGGAGCCAACCCCAACGGCGGCCTCATCTTCAATAGCAAAGGAGCGATCTACGGGACGACCTTCGGAGGCGGTGACGAGAGCGGGGAGTGCGGCGCCGGGGGCTGTGGTACCGCATTTGAGCTCGACCCACCGACTCAAGAAGGCGGCGCGTGGAAAGAGATCATACTTCATCGTTTCAACCGAAACACCCCTGACAACGGGCTTCCTTCGGCGGGCTTCGTCATCGATGCGAAGGGCAACCTATATGGCACTACCGTCGGAACGATATTTCGACTTCACCCTCCGTCGACGCAGTCAGGCCGTTGGAAAGAAACGATTCTCTATACGTTCAACCAGGATGCATACGGCCCCGAAGGCGCTCTTATCTTTGACCAGGCAGGCAATCTCTACGGCACGACGTATTCCGGTAATACCTTTTCCGGCACCGTCTTCCGGCTAAAACCTCCCGCTCAAAAGGGCGACGCTTGGAGCTTTGGCATTCTTTATGGCTTTACAGGCACCCCGAACGGAGCGCAGCCTGCAGCGAACCTGATCTTCGATAAATACGGGAAGCTCTACAGCACGACGCAGAAGGGCGGCACTGGTACCTGCGGCTCTTTCGGTTGCGGGACAGTGTTTGAAGTCTGGCCTTAGCAAGCCGGGCGTTCGCCGCAATTGGAAATGGGAGATTCAGAACTGCATAATCTTGAGCAGAAAGAGAAAAGAGAAATGGCAACTACAACGAGATTCGCATCCGGCTGGATGTTCACGATTACAGCTGTTCTTGTAGGCTGGTTCTCAGCTTTCCCCACCTCTGCGGTAGCACAGGGCGCAGGTAGCCCAGGTAACAACGCGGTATATTATCAGCCCGGCTCCTCGGGCACCTGCTGCCAGGGTTCAGGAGCCTTCATCGACGCGAGCGTGTTTCCTGTCAAGGTTACCAGCCCAAACTTTTGTTCCGTGCTGAACTATGTTCTGAACCCCGCAAACCATGTTATTACATCCAGTGGCGCGGTCATTGACGCGCGCGGCCTCCCCGGCAGCTCTGGAACGAGTATGACGTGCACGGCCAGCCCGTGGGCGGGAATCACCAGCCCGCCTCCTTCGACGATCCTGCTCCCAGCGGGGACCATTGTCATTCCCACACCCTGGGTCTTGCCGCCGTACACGCATTTATTTGGTGTCGGTGACAGCATCGTTCAGGCCTCATCGGGGACTTGGACAACGAGTGGGACAACGATCCAGGCATGCAATAGTGGGACCTGCACTTTCTCTGGCGACATGATCGACTTCGGGGGATCTCCCGCGTGTTCTTCATGCGCAGAAGTCTCGATCGCGAACGGAGGCCGCGATACCGTCTCAAAGTTTTGGGTATGGGCTAGACTCAAACTGCCCGCCTTACTGGTTCTGGTCCACGCCCAATTGGTCTAGGTCGTAATCAGGAAGCACAGGATCTGCGGAAGACCTGCTGGAAGCGCTGCCGCTAAAGCCGAGAACCGTTGCCGATTCATCGACCGTGTATTTGAGTTTGCAGCCTGGCCCGTCGGCGGTCTTGGCCGACGTCAACTTCTGCGGACTGGGCAAGAAGACGGTCGGGTGCTTCAGTACGGTCATTGGCCAACTGCCCTTCGCCAGATAGGTGGTGTCGGTGATGACGACGTCTTGACCCTCCACTGAAATCGCGAGGACTAGAGCCAGAATATCCGCCTTTCCCGCCAGAGTGATAATCATCTTGGACGGTGATTTGGACGAGTAGTTGATACCATCGGCCTTAACCGTGATAGCGCCGGCGGGAAGCTGGTAGGTAGCGGAATTCTCGGTGTGTTGGACGGGCTTCAGCGACTCACTGGCCAGCACCGAGAGCGATCCGTTCTTCCCATCTAAGCCGGCCGGATCCGATCCGGCCAGGATCGGCCCAAGAGTACCGTGGATGCTGATAGTGAGGGTGTGGGCCGGGTTGAGAGCCGCGCCGTCTGTCGATTGTGCCCAGATGGTGCAGATGCCCACAAGAACAGCGACAAGAACCAACACACAGGTGCGGACGGTTTTGGACACCATTGGCGTATTTCCTTCCTCACTTGGCGGGACAGCGATAGAAATCTTCAAGAAGTGAATACACCGTCGAACTTCAATCTGTCAATGACGAGGCTCGTGGCGCGATGTTCCTGAACCCGCCCCAGGGCCTTTGTAAAGCCAAAGGGATGGTTTCCGTGACATCGCGACTGCAATCAAAATCCCGGCCTCTGGGTCAAAACGTGTAATGGCCTTCCATGAGAAGGCCGGTCGGAGTCAAGTGGGTTCTGTTGTTTTTTCGTTGGACAAGGTTTTTCTCCCGCCGAGTCGCCACTGTCGCCACCCTTCCATCCGCACTCTTTGAGGAGCGATGGTTCGCTCGGTGCAAGTTGGGCGTTCTCGTTTCAGCCGGTGCTGCCACCTGATTGTCGACCTCTATTTCCATCTCTAGGATGGAAGTTGGGCCAGGCCATTAACGCAGTCACCGGAACTCGGCGCTTGGGCTTTTGTTTTTTCCTTCCGGGGAAGATTTTGACTTTATGCGGCCGCCGGCAGCGCGCTCTGCTTGCTGTTGCGCAACGGTTCGTAGGCTTCTCCACTCACCCACAACCGATGCAGCAACACCGCGAGCTTTCGTGCCGTCGCAATCACGGCTCGCTTCTTCCCATTTCTGCCGCCGCGTTCCGCCAACCTCAAGCCCCTAGCACTCTTCGGACTACTCGGTTCTGTATCACCACTTGCAGCCACTGCGTCGCCTTGGTAGGGAATTCTCGGCGCCGCTGCACCGCCCTGAGATCAGCTTGCGATACGGTTCCCGCGCGCAGCTTCTCGCCCAGAATATTCGTCGTACCTACCGCATCCTGAATAGCCAACTTGATGCCGACGCCGCCCACTGGCGACATGGCATGAGCCGCATCGCCAATGCAGAGAAGGCCGGGCTTTGACCACTGCTGCAAGCGGTCGACTACTACCGTCGATGCAATGCCAACCCAACAGGTTTCTTGGCAAAGCTCACGGACCGTTCCGGATCATCCATCGACGAAATCATAACCCGCCCAGCATCGACAGTCCTCCGTACATGACCGCCGGGTACCTGTAACCTGCCCTTCTGGTTCTCTACACTTAAGATTCCCCCGCCTGAGCCGATACCTTCCCCTAGGTAGCAGCTTTTTTCAGCGTAGAAAGCTAACTCGCTGATGCTCAGCCCTTCCAACGGAAGGCGTCGGGTTGCGGAAGGCCGAGGTGGGCGAGCACGCGATAGGCGAACTCGCGCGCCATGTCATCTAAAGAGGCAGGCCGGTAATAGAAGGCCGGAATGAGCGGAAAGATGGTCGCCCCGGCATCGGCGGCCCGGTACAGGTTGCGGATGTGGATTTTATTGAGCGGCGTTTCGCGCACACACAGCACCAGCGGATGCTTTTCCTTGAGGCAGACGTCAGCGGCGCGCTCGATCAGGTGCGAGGCTATGCCGTTGGCGATGCGGGCCAGTGTGCCCACGCTGCACGGGATCACGATCATGGCGTCAGCCGGGTAGGAACCGCTGGCCACGTTGGCTCCGATGTCGGCGTTCGATTGCTCCTTGATTTTGGACAAGCTTGGGCTCTTGGACAAGCTGGGGATTTTGGACGAGCTGGTGCGGGCTGTGAGCGTCGGTTTTTCGCCCGCCAGAATTTGGTCGGACAAGATTCGACGCGGCCCTTGAATGCCGAGCTCCTCAGCCAGCACGCGCAGGCCGGAGTCGGAGGCGATGAAGTTCACGGTCTGAACGCGAGAATCGCGCTCGACCGCAATCAGTAGTTGCCGCAGAAAAACTGCGATCCGCTGGCGCCAGTAGTAGCGACGGTCAGATTCTGCGGCGGCTGATTGGGCAAGAGCACCTCCGAAGTTTGGAGCATAGGCAGTCGCAGAACAGGAGTCAAGGCGAAGAGGTAAGGCTAGTAGCTAGGAGCTAGAAGCTGTCTTTATGGCATCGACAATCCATTTGCGATCCCGCCGCAGCGCCGCGCAACTCCACGCGCTGGCCGGAGTGGAGCGCGAAATCCGCGCCCAGGATTCCCACAGCCGCTACAAATATCTTCGCGAGTTCAATGAGGCTTTTCGCAGCTACGATTCTCTTCTCGACTCCGAACAGATTCAGAACGCGCTGCGGGCCGCCGACGTAGTCTTGATCGGCGACTACCATGCCCTGCCCGCGGCTCAGCGCTACGCTGCGTCGCTCGTCGAGCAGCGCGCTCTAGCCGGAGATCGTCGCGTCGTGCTGGGCGTCGAAACCATCTTTGCCCGCGACCAGCACATCCTTGAAGAATGGTGGCGCCGAGAAATTGACGAGAGCGAATTGCGGCAGCGCATCCGCTTCGATCTCGACTGGGGCTATGACTGGACGCCTTTCCACGAACTGCTGGTCGCAGCCCGCGATCACGGCGAGGCCGTCTACGGCCTGGATTGCATGCCTCGCGAAAATCTGCGCAGGATCGGCGCGCGCGATCGTCACGCCGCCGCCAAGCTTGCCGAAATCCGCGAGCAGCATCCCGATGCCGTGATCTTCGTGCTATTCGGTGAGTCGCACCTTGCTCCCGGGCATTTGCCGCGCGTGCTGCGCAAGGAAATGCCCGGCGCGAGAATCCTCACCGTGCTGCAGAACGTCGATGCGCTATATTGGCGTGCCGCCGGCGAACGGCTTGATAAAGTGGAGGCAGTGCGCGTGAACGATGACGTCCTGTGCGTTTTCAACGCCACGCCGCTCGAGAAGTATGAAAGCTACCGGCTCTTTCTCGACCAGTGGAGCCGATGCGACAACGGTCCAGACTTTGCGCCCACCATCTACAACCTCATTGACAGCTTGGCCGCCTTTCTTGAGATCAACCGCTATTCGCCGCGTAACGGCACGCAACCGAAATTTCTGGTCGACATGCTGCCCGAGGTGCATGGCAATTCGTCGGATGCGATGCTGCGCCGGTTGCTGTCGCGCAAAGGCATCGGCGACCCGCAACTGGAAACTATGCTGGCCAGCGTTGCAGGACGCGGCAGCGCGTATCTGCCTGAGGTCAATGCTTTCCACATCCGCGAATTTCAGATGATGCACGCCGCCGAGGATGCGACACGCTTCCTCCATCACGCCTGCCGGGGTCTGCCGCAGCGCCTGAACGGACACGGCGCTAACGGCAACGGAGCACAACGCACGACCAGCCCAACTGCCGTCCGCGACGCTTTCTATACGGAAATAGTCGAGCACGCCGTCGCCTATTTCGGCTCGCGCGTGCTATATCCCTCAAGGCCAGCCGTCGATACCGAAGATTCGCCCGCATTATCGCGCGCCGCGGTTGAAAAAGCAGCACAGACAGCCATTCGCACCGATGCAGAGAAGTTTGCAGCTATTACCCAGGATTGGGGATACCGCATCGGAAGCCAGATCTATGACGTCTACCTTGCAGGCAAAGTGAAGCCAAGCGGCCTGCGCCGGCTCTTCCTCGCCCATCTCGACGAGCCCGGGCTAGCCCGCAAAGTCTGCACTGCAGTGATCGCCAAAATCCGCTCAGCAACAAAGTAGCACCGGTGTCAAAGTAGCGCCGCCGTCTCGGCGGCTGTCGCGTGGGCGTCCCGCCCACGCTCGCCATTACCAGCAGAACGTCAGCGCTACTGCTAATCTAAAAGTCGCCCGTGAACGCCGAATCCATCCGCAAACTCTTCGAGCAAGTGCGCGGGGGCAAACTTACGCCCGACGCCGCCGTCGATCGTCTTCGCCATTTGCCCTTTGAAGACCTCGGTTTCGCCAAAGTCGATCATCATCGCAGGCTGCGCGCAGGCATGCCCGAAGTAATTTTCGGGGAAGGGAAGACTCCGTTGCAGCTAGCGCAGATTTTCGCGCGCTTGGCAAGGCATGGAGGCAACATCCTGGCCACACATGCCGACCGGAAACAGTTTGCCGCAGTTAGGAACAAAATACGCAAAGCTGATTATCGCGAACTGGCGCGAGCGATCGTGCTGCAGCGCGATGAGCACAAATACGGCAAAGGAACCATCGCCATAGTTTCTGCGGGAACCAGCGACATTCCCGTCGCAGAGGAAGCTGTCGTGACCGCCGAACTCATGGGCAATGAAGTCGAGCATTTCTACGACGTGGGCGTGGCGGGCATTCATCGCCTGCTGGCTAATCGCGAGGCGCTGATGAAAGCCCGCGTCGTGATTGTCTGCGCCGGAATGGAAGGCGCGCTGCCCAGTGTTGTCGGAGGCCTGGTCGGAGTTCCAGTCATTGCCGTACCCACCAGCGTCGGCTACGGGGCATCGTTCAAAGGCCTGACCGCGCTGCTGGGAATGTTAAACTCCTGCGCATCGAACGTCAGCGTCGTAAATATCGACAATGGATTCGGTGCGGGCTACGTCGCCTCGCTGATTAACCGGCTCCCTTGAGCAATTAAGCAGAAGGAAGGAAACAAGCATGGCCACCAAACTGTCCGAGGATGCCAAGAAACTAATCGATGCTCCAAACTTTGCCCATCTGGCGACCTTGATGCCGGACGGCTCTCCGCAGTCGGTGCCGGTCTGGATCGGGCGCGAGGGCGACCACTTGGTGGTATGCACCGGGGAGAAATCTCTCAAGGCCAGGAACACGCGCCGCGATCCGCGCGTCGCTTTGTCCATCGTCGATTTTGACAATCCCTATGAAGAAGTGCAGATTCGTGGCCGCGTGATCGAACGCCGTCCCGACCCGGAGCTGAAAACAATGGATTCCATCTCGCACAAGTACACCGGCAAGCCGTTCCCCATGCGCAGTCCGGAAGGTCGCGTGGCTTTAATCATCGAGGTGGATAAAGAGCGCTACACCAAGCTCCGGTTTGAACATACGCCGCCGCAATAGAAAAAAGGCGCGGCTTGCGCCGCGCCCATTCACCACTATCAACGGAGTATCACCGCCGGCCACGGACGCGCGAAGGTTTGGCGCGCCCGCTCGATCCCGCGCCACTATTGCGTTGTTTGCCAAACACACGCGCGAAGATCTTGTCGATGTTCTTCAATTGACGCTGCAACTCGAAGGCGTATTCGATCTGTTTACGCGGAACTTTTCCCGTGATTTCCTTATCGGCCAGCACCAACTGATGGAAGTCCCGGCCCTCTTTCCAGGCGCGCATGGCATGCGACTGTACGATGCGGTACGCGTCTTCCCGCGAAACCCCATGCTCCACCAGGTCGAGCAGCAATTGCCCGCTGAAGATCAGTCCGTGCGTGCTCTCCAGATTAGCCCGCATGCGCTCGGGATACACAAACATCGTGTCAATCAAATTTGTGGTTCTGCTCAGCAGATAATCCACCAGCGTGGTCGAATCCGGCAAGATCACGCGCTCCGCCGAAGAGTGTGAGATGTCGCGCTCGTGCCATAATGCAACGTTCTCAAAACCCGCCTGCGCGTTGCTGCGGACCACCCGCGCCAGTCCGCTGATTTGCTCGCTGTTCACCGGATTCCGCTTGTGCGGCATTGCCGACGAGCCTTTCTGTTTTTCGCTGAAATACTCCTCGGTCTCGCGCACTTCCGTGCGCTGCAAGTGCCGAATCTCAGTCGCAATCTTGTCCAGGGTCGAAGCAATCACTGCCAAAGTCGCCAGATACTGCGCATGGCGGTCGCGCTGAATCACCTGCGATGAAACCGCCGCAGCTTTTAGTCCTAGGCGCGCACAAATCTTCTCCTCGATCTCCGGCGTCAGATGCGCGAAAATTCCGACCGCGCCAGAAAACTTTCCCACGCGCATGTCTTCGGCCGCCGCCTTGAAGCGCGCAATGTTGCGCTGGGTCTCCGAATACCAATTCGCCAGCTTGAAGCCAAACGTAATCGGCTCGGCGTGTATGCCGTGCGTGCGTCCCACCATCGGCGTGTCTTTGAATTCCCACGCGCGGCGCTCCAGCACCTCGGCCAGGCGCTCGAGATCCTGCGCAATCAGCGCCGAAGCCTGTTTGATGAGCAGCGCCTGCGCCGTATCGACCACGTCATTCGAGGTAAGTCCGTAATGAAACCAGCGCGCATGCGGACCAACGATTTCAGCCACCGCCGTGGTGAAGGCAATCACATCGTGGCGCACCTCGGCTTCGATCTCGTGGATGCGCTCCACGCTAAAATCAGCACGCTCGCGAATCGCGTGCGCCGCCTCTTTCGGAACCATGCCCGCCCCGGCCAACGTTTCCGTGGCCGCGACTTCCACGGCCAGCCAGGTGCGAAAGCGGTTTTCGTCGCTCCAGATGCGGCCCATTTCCGGGCGGGTATAACGCGGAATCAAGGCGGATTCCTCCTGTCCGTACCACCGAAAGCGGACAGAGGATTCTAAATGGACTGAGGAAAAGAGGCCAGCACAGGGCGGAGTAAGTTTTCGAATTACTCCACCATTCCCCGCTCGTCAGGTAGGTTGCAATCTAACGCTCAAGCTATAATGGCGCGCGACAAAGCCTCGACCCCAGGCATCGCTAATTAGCCTCGTCCCTGTCGGTCATGGGAGGATCTTGATGCTGAACCTGCTCTCCGCGAAGTGGCTCCTGGTCGCGGCGTTCGCTCTGATCGCAGTCGTGACTAAGGCCAGCGCGGAAGATACCTCCGCGCCGGTCATGACGCTCGTCGTCGACGAAACCCAAGCCGCGCGCAGAATCGCTTTCGTGCATGAGGAAATTCGCGTGCATCCGGGACCGCTCACCCTGGCCTATGCTCGTTGGATTCCCGGGGAACACGGGCCTACCGGTCCTATTCAGCAATTCGCCGCGCTCCGAGTGCATTCCGGAAGCGCAACCCTGCCCTGGACACGCGATCCCGACGACATATACACCATTCACGTTGAAGTTCCGGCCAACAGCGATCGGATAGCCGTCGACTTCGATACCTTGCTGGAAAACACGATCTCCGATCATCAACTACTGGAGGCGTGGAACACGGTCGTACTTTACCCGCGCGGCATTGACAAGCGCCAATTAATGATTGAGGCGTCGATTCTTCTGCCTTCAAAATGGCAACAGAGTAGTGCGCTGCATGTTACCAGCCAGGTGGACGGCCGCGTGAATTTCGCGCCGGTCTCACTGGAACGCTTAATCGATTCGCCGGTGTTGGCCGGCGAGTTCCTGCGCGCTGTCCCCTTGGCCTCGACTTGGCCGGCAGAACTCGACATTACCGGCGATAGCCAGGCCGCAATCGACAAAGCTGACGACTCCCATGCCTTCGCTACTTTTGGGAAACTTATCGACCAGGACCGGGCCATGTTCGGCTTCCGGCATTGGCAGACCATGCACATTCTTGTGTCGCAAAGTGAAGCGCGACCCTTTGACGGCCTTGAGCACGAAGACTCGCCCTACAACGGCATTGGCGACGCAGGGCTTTCCAAGAAAGATCAACTGCAAAAATTCGGCTCGCAGCTTCTCGCCCACGAACAGTCGCATTCCTGGGACGGCAAGTACCGGCGTCCGGCAGAGCTATACTCGAAGCCCGACTATCAGGGTCCCGAGCGAACGTCGCTTCTCTGGGTATATGAGGGCCTGAACCAATATATCGGGATGCTGCTCAGCACCCGATCCGGTTTTAATGACGCAGCCTATATCCGCGATGAATTCGCGCTGGTGGCTGCAGACTTAGCCCACCAACCGGCTCGCGCCTTCACCCCTCTTGTGGATACCGCAACCGAAGACTGGGTGCTGCGCGATGTATCGGGTGGATGGTCCTCGCTGCGCCGCAACCAGGATTATTACTATGAAGGCGCCCTCATCTGGTTGCGCGCCGATACCATCATCCGAGAAAAATCGAAAGATAGCCTTACCCTCGACGATTTCCTGCGCAGCTTTTTCGGACAGCGCGACACCGGGACGATCGTTGTTCCCTACACTCGCGAGGACGTCGAAACCTCGCTGTCGGCGACCTTGCCCTTCGACTGGCACTCGTTTTTCGAGACTCTTATCTACAACGTGAACAGCAAGCCTCCTACAGACGGTTTCGAGGCTGCCGGCTGGCGGCTGGTGTACGACGCGACGCCCAACGCTTTTTATACGGCATGGCTTTCCGATGGTTGCGACGGATCCTATTCCATCGGCATCGAGGTGAAGAAAGACGGTGCGATTGACGACGTGTGGCCGGGAACGCCGGCTTACGACGCGGGCTTGGGACCGCGCATGACCATTCTGGCAGTAGATGGCCATGCCTATTCCCGCGATGCGCTGAACGAATCGATCGCACATCCGAAAAACGGCAAAATATCTCTAATTGTCCGCAACTTCGAATCCGTCGAACTGCGCGAAATCAAATATGCCGGCGGCGTGCGTTACCCGCATCTCGAGCGAATTCCTGGAAGTCACGACTACCTGAGCGAGATCCTCGAAACGAGGGCCTATAACGATCGTTAATTGCGGGTGGTGATTACGATAGAACTGTGCAGTTGACTCATAGCCCGCTGGCAGGTTCCTGCCCAAACGGCATACAATACTGATTCGAGCCCGCTATGTCGCCCACACCAGAAGATTTAACCATCATTAAAGATGACATGGTCGCCTTCATCGAAGGCCATGGCATGAGCCGTTTCCACGGCTACGTGGATTACGACGAGGTGCAGTGCGTCATGTGGGAGATGGGTACCAATCCCGACGGCTGGAAGGATTTCGTCGAGCTGGCCAAGACCGCGGGCGCGCCGTTTCTGACCATGCATTCCTGGAAGCTGGAGCGCGAAGAACTGGACGAGTTGGTGGAGCGCCTTTCACAGTCCGAGTTCTCCGACGGCGACGACGTGGAAGATGCGCGCTGGTTGCGCGCCCACGTGGGCAAGGTCGGATTCCTGCAGTTGGGCTGGGCCTATCAAGGCTCGATGTTTCTTTGCGAAGTCAGCACCGATTGGTACGACCGCTACCAGCACCTGCTGGAAGTGTCGGAAGATTTCGGCGGCATCCCTATCGACGAACCGGACCAGGACGACGAGGGCTAAGATAAAGTGCGCTGGGAACTGGCCGAAGAAGACCCAGTCCGCGTGCGGGCCCTGGCTGCGGCGCTCCGCGATTTTCCTGACCTCCCGATTTCGAATCGAGTACGCCATGCTGAGGGACGAGGCAGTCCGCTTCATACCCTGGCGCGCTTGCTCATCCGTCGTGGCTTGACCGAGCCTGACGACGCTGCCCGCTTCCTCGTCCCATCGATTACTCACCTGCATGCTCCCGAGCAAATGACGGGCCTGCGCGCCGCCGTTGATCGCATCGATGCTGCCATCGAACGCAAAGAGCCAATCCTCATCTACGGCGACTACGACGTGGATGGCACCATGGCCGTCATCATTCTCAAGACTGCCATCGAACTTTGCGGAGGCGCGGCCGACTTTCATGTGCCGCACCGCATTCGCGAGGGCTACGACCTGCGCGACGACGTGATCGAGCGCGCTGCGGCTGCCGGCATTCGCCTCATCATCAGCGTCGACATGGGCATCCGCGCTTTCACTCCGGCGGAGACCGCACAGCGGCTGGGCGTCGATCTCATCGTTACCGATCATCACCTGCCCGGACCCGACGGTGTTCCCAAAGCATTTACGGTGGTCAATCCTAATCAGGCGGGATGCGACTATCCCTACAAACAGCTTTGCGGCGCCGGTGTCGCATTCAAAGTTGCGCAAGGATTGATGCAGCGGCGCCTGCCCGAGAAAGATCACGCACGCATGTTGCAATCGTTCATGAAAGTTGTGGCGATCGCGACCATTGCCGACGCCGTGCCCCTCACCGGCGAAAACCGCGTTTTCGCCAAGCTCGGGCTCGACGCTCTGCGGCGCGCTGTGAATCCGGGACTAAAAGCACTGCTGGAAGTGGCCCAGATTTCCAATCAGCGTCCACCCAATTCCACCGAGGTCGCGTTCCGCATCGCGCCGCGCATCAACGCCGCCGGACGCATGGATGTTGCCCGCGACGTGATCGAGTTATTCAGCGTGAAAGATCCGGATCGCGCCCGGCTGCTGGCTGGGAAGCTTGATCGTCTTAATGCCGAACGTCAGGAAGAAGAGCGCCGAATCCTCCGTTCGATTGACGAGCGCATCACCGGCGATCCGGCGTTGTGCGAGGCCTACTGCATCGTAGTCGATGGCGAAGGCTGGCACCGCGGCGTAATCGGCATTGCGGCCACGCGTGTGGTCGAGCGCTACCACCGGCCTGCCATCGTGATCGCGCGCGAGGGCGAAGAGGCCTTTGGCTCCGGCCGTTCCATTCGTCCCTTTCATCTGCTCGAGGCCGTCGAGTCGTCGCACGCTCTATTCACCCGCTACGGTGGACACTCGCACGCCTGCGGCTTCGCCATGCCGTCCGCGAACGTGACTCAACTGCGAGCCGAACTGGATGCATTCGCGCGAACGCGTTTGACCATGGCGGATTTCGATCCGGTGCTCGATGTGGAGGCAGAACTAGATCTCAATGAAATTACTCCGGGGCTGTTTCAAGTGCTGCAACTGCTTGAGCCCTATGGAACCGGAAATCACGAACCCGCATTCAGCGCCCGCGGCGTGCGCCTGGTCGCCCCGCCAAAAATTCTGAAGGACAAACACATCAAGCTCAAGCTGAAGGCGGGGGAGGACAACCACCACGAATTCTCTCCTGATCTTGCTAAAGAAAATTCCGGCAACGAGGAGCTCTCCGCAGTAGCGATCCTCACTACGCCAAGCTGTCATCCCGATGGCGCAGCCATCCGGCGCGAAGAGAAAGCCGAAGCAAAGAGTTTTCAACTGGGAACTGAGAACCGGGGACTGAGAACTGTTTTTGACGCCCTCGGCTGGCACATGGCCGAACGCCTGCAGCAATCGCCGCTGCTGGCTGGCGACGCCATCGACATCGCTTTCACCATCGGCCACAACGACCACCCCGACTTCGGCGGGTTGGAACTAACCCTGCGGGATATTAGGTCGGTGATCAAGAGGGAAAAGCCGTTTGCGTGATTCCAGTCACAGCGCGACCGGCGAATTACGGTGAGAATTGCCCTTAACTGACTAGGCTAGTTTGCATCGGCTGAGTGCCAGTCAATCGCTCTTTGACAGGTTTAGTGGAGGTAGTTCGATGAAAATCACGCTCACCCATTTTTCTCGCGCCACTTTGAAATGGGCACTTGTGATCATTTTTCTGATGACGACTGCCGCGTATGCTCAGTCCCCGCGTTGGGTGCGCGCCATCAGCTCCCAGGGCAGCGGAAATACCTGTGGTCCAGACTCCTGTGACGATACTTCCTACGCCATCAAGGTCGGACCGAACAACCAGCAATACGTCACGGGCCGCTTCCGCGGAACCGCTACGTTCGGAGACACGACACTCGTCTCCTCCCCCGACGGCACGGATCTCTTCCTCGCCAAATACGGTCCCAAAGGGCAACTGCTCTGGATAGTGCAGGCGAGCACAGCCGGTGGATCAAGTCTGGATTTTGACGCAGCCGGCAACATCTATCTGACGGGTGGCTTCACAAACATATCCACATTCGGCTCTACCAATGGTGTCACCATCACAGTGACGGGCACAGGAGAGACGATCTTCCTGGCGAAGTACCTTCCCTCGGGTGTTCCTGTCTGGGTGCAGACGGGCGTTGCACCCTCCAACGAAGTCAACAGCGGCAATGGCGTGGCTGTGGATGCCGCCGCCAATGCAGTTTACCTAACCGGTGTGAGCCAGGGAGATGTCATATTCTCGTCCGCGAACGGCACGGTCAACACCGTTCCCGGTGTCGGCAGCTGGCATATGGTTCTGGCCAAATACGATACCGGCGGCAACTTCAAGTGGGGTGAAACCAACCAAGCCGAGCCCAACAGCATTCCCTACGGAGTCGCGGTTGACGCCAAACACAACGCCTATGTCACCGGCTGGCTTGAAGATACGACAACCTTCAACAGCAGGGACGGACATAACATAACCGTAACCGGCTTCAGCCCAGCTCAGACCGACGGCGATTATCCCGATGACGCTTTTCTCGCCAAGTACGACAGCACGGGCAACGCCAAATGGGTGAATCACATCGGCGGATACGTCGCCAGGGCAAGCGGCGTCGCCGTAGGCCCCCACGGCGACATCACCATAGCGGGCCTGGTTGGAAACATCAACTACGGGACTCCAGGAGAAGCGAAGACAATCGCTACTTCGCGGGCCCCCGGGAAGAACATCAACCTGGGCGGCGGCCATTTCACAGATCCTTATAACTCGGACTCGATCATTGCAACCTACAATGGCGCAGGAGTCTTGCTGAGGGCGCTCCGTTGGGGCGATAGCAACCAGGAGGCCGCTACTGCAGTAGCCTACGACCACAACGGCGATCTCTACGTGGCCGGAATCTTTCAGAATACGAAATACCCGCAAAATCTTTTCGTCTGGAAATTCTCAGGGAGCGCTGTCCTCTGGAAAACGTCGGCAGAAAATGCCGGAGTATTCATTCTCGATAACAACGTGTTCACCCCTTCCGTGTCGGTCGGTTTGGCCGGCAAAGTCTTCGTGACGGGCGTCTATCAAGTCACCGCAACGTTTGGAGGTATCACGTTGGTTGGCACCGGTGCGTCAGACATATACGTGGCAGAACTGGCGCAACCCTAGGCGGTTCGTCGCAAAATTGCATCGTAGCTGCTAGTGATTCAGTTTAATTGTCATCCTAAGCAAGCGTTGAGCAAGCGCTCTTTGCGCAGCGAAGGATCTGAGCCAGCCGCGCGACCCATCAAGTCGCGCGTTTGGCTCGCTT
Organism: uncultured Acidobacteriaceae bacterium; assembly: GCA_963702775.1. GTDB lineage: Bacteria > Acidobacteriota > Terriglobia > Terriglobales > Acidobacteriaceae > Sulfotelmatobacter. The sequence goes on along the minus strand of CAVPDX010000002.1, from coordinate 1,016,542 downwards.
CCTTATCGAACTGCACCACTACCGTAGCTTCTCGCATACCCGTGAAGCCATCCTTGGGTGGAAGCCAAGCTTCCAGCCTAGGGATGGTCATTTTTTCCTGTCGTGGCCTGTACCGAAAAACTCAAGATGTGCCCAGCCGCCGGTGCCACAGACCGATAGCCGCTTCAAGTAGACTGAACCTGGATGCCGCTCCCTATCTACCGCCTGCGCCGCTGGCTGGCCGTGATCGCACTGCTATTTATCGCCGTGATCGCGGGCACGTATTTCTATGCCCGCCTGCGTCTGCGCAACGTGCTGCGGGAAGTTCCCAACAAGATTGGCATCGACATCCAGCAGACCGCCAACGGTTTTCAGTTCTCCAAGTCCGACGGCAAGCGAACCCTCTTCACTGTTCAGGCCGGCAAGCTCAAGCAATTCAAGGCAGACGGTAGCGCCGAGTTGCACAACGTCAGCATCGTTCTCTACGGACGCGATTCCTCACGCTTCGACCAGATTTACGGGGACGACTTCTCCTACGACAAGAAATCGGGCAACGTCACCGGCCACGGCCAAGTGCAAATCGATCTGGAAGCCAATCCCACCGGCCAGGCCGGCCCTGACCAGAGCACTCCCAGAGAACTTAAGAACCCCATCCATCTCGAGACCAGAGACTTGGTCTTCAACCAGCAGAGCGGCGATGCCACCACTAACGCGCGGGTTGATTTTCGCACGCCGCAGGCCAGCGGGTGGGCTGTCGGTGTGCAATATTCCGGCAAAACGAACACGCTGATACTGCTCTCGCAGATTCATGTGACCATGGCCGGAGAGAAACCAGGAAGCCTGTCCGCTACCTATGGCAGAATCACGCACAACCCGCATCAGGCTGTGTTGGACCATCCCCGCTTGCAGAATGAAAGCGGAACCGTGGAAGCGGAGCAGGCGACTTTATTCTTGGGGCCGGACAACGAAGTGCAGCGCGTCCTCGCCACCGGAAATGTAAACGCGGAAAGCACCGCGGACGACACCGACACAATGCGCGCCCGCGCCGATCAAGGCGAGATGATGCTCACCGGCAGACCAAACTTACTGCGTACCGCTACGCTGACTGGAAACGTTCACGTCGAGCGCATGGGGTTGCAATCGATGCAGGGCGATGCCGGACAAGCCATCCTGGATTTCCTTGGCCAGAACCAACTCCAGAAGGTGCACGCGTTGGATGGAGTCCGCCTCGCGCAGCACGGCGCGAGCACCAACGCAACTAAGACAGGCTCCTCGGCAACTTCCTCACCCTCGCAGGATTTCGAACTTACTGCTCCGGTCGTAGACTTCTTTGTCGCAGAAGGTAAGCGTCTCGACCACGCCGAGACTTCCGGAGCGGCGAAGATCACGATCACTCCGTCAGACAATTCAAGCGCGGCAAACGCGAAATCATCCGACCAGCGCACCGTCATCAGCGCCGGCCGGTTTGATGCGAAGTTTGACCCGCTTCCCGACGGTTCGACCCGCCTAACGTCGATCCGCGGCGCGCCCAACGCAAAGATCGTCAATCTAGCGCCGGGACTGCCCCCGCGCGTAAGCACCAGCCAAACCCTGGATGCGGCATTCTTCCCACAGGGAGGAATTTCATCCGTCACGCAGCAGGGAAACGTCGCCTACGATGACGGCCAGCCTGCCAGCAAACGAACTCAAGCCTGGGCGGAGAAGGCTCTCTACACCCCCGATGACCGGATCCTCGTGCTCACCGGCAGCCCCCGCGTCGTCGACGGCAGCATGTTAACCACCGCCCGAACCATCCGCATCAATCGCGCCACCGACGATGCCTTCGCCGACGGCAACGTCAAAAGCACCTACAGCGAACTAACCGAGCAACCAAACGGAGCGCTGCTAGCCTCGGCTTCGCCCATTCACGTAACGGCAGCTACCATGACGGCTCACAATTCCCCGTCGATCGCTGTCTACCAGGGCAACGCACGTCTTTGGCAGGACGCGAATATCGTTGAGGCCCCGTCGATTCAGTTCGACCGGGATCGCCGCTTCCTGGTGGCACAGGGCACCGCCGCGCAACCTGTCTCCACCGTACTTGTTCAGGGAAAACTGCTTCAGCCCGGTCAGCCATTCAGCCGGTCCATGCTGAAGGAGAACTTAAATCGACGGTAGGAAAAACTGAGGAAAAACCTGCCGAAACCGGCCCTGTGGCCATAACCTCAGCCAAGCTCACCTATGCCGATGCTGAACGCAAAGCTCACTACGAGGGAGGCGTGATCGCCAAAGGCACAAGTTTTACCGCCACCGCCAACACGATGGATGCGTACCTTCTACCTCGAAGCCAAAGCTCGGGCAATCAGACACTTGCGGGGCCTATCTCGAAAGCTGGCCAACTCGATCACATACTCGCGCGAAGGGCAACGTGGTCGTCCAACAACCGACCCGTCGCGCCGAAGGCCAAACCCTGGTATATACCGCCGCGGACGACAAATTCGTCCTGACTGGCGGACCGCCTAGCATTTTTGATGCCGAACGGGGCAAGATTACCGGGGTTTCGTTGACTTTCTTCAGGGCCGATGATAGGGTGCTCGTAGAAGGCAAGGCAAGTACTCCTGTAGTAACTCAGACCCGAATGCCAAAGTAAGAAGTGCTGAATGGCAAGATAAATGCGTACCCTGGCCACAGATGAAATTGGCAAATCGTATCGTGGCCGGCGCGTTGTAAATGGTGTCAGCCTGCGGGTCGAGCAGGGCGAAGTTGTGGGTTTACTTGGCCCGAACGGCGCAGGCAAGACGACAACGTTCTACGCCATTGTAGGCCTGATCCCCCCCGACACTGGCCGCGTGTTGTACGACGGCCAGGACATCACTGACGTTCCCATGTACCTGCGGGCGCGTCACTACGGCATCAGCTATCTCCCGCAAGAAGCGTCGGTGTTTCGCAAACTCACGGTGGAAGAGAACATCCTCGCGGTGCTGGAGGCGCAGCCGATGTCGTGGCACGAGCGCCGCGAAAAGATGGAGAAATTTATCGATGAACTCGGCCTGGAGCACATTCGGCAGAATCGCGGCTACGCGTTATCCGGCGGCGAACGCCGGCGCGTTGAAATCGCCCGCTGCCTGTGCATCAATCCCACGTTCATTTTGCTGGACGAACCGTTTTCCGGGATCGATCCCATTGCCGTCCTCGACCTGCAGAAAATTATCAGTGGCCTGCGGGCCAGCGGCATCGGAGTGCTGATCACCGATCACAACGTGCGCGAGACATTGTCGGTAACCGACCGCGCCTACATCATCGACGATGGCCGTATCTTCCGCCAAGGCCAGCCCGAGCAGTTGGCCGGCGATCCGGAAGTAAGGCGCGTCTATCTGGGGGAAAGTTTCTCATTAGTCTGAATTATTGCTTGTCATTCCGAACCGGCTTTAGCCGGTGAGGAATCTGCTGTCGGCGGCGAGGTAAACCCGCCAGGTAAACGAAAGAGTCAAGCGAATTCATGGTCCTACTGCAGCACAAGCTGAGCGTCAAGCTATCCCAACGCCAGATCCTCACCCCGGGCCTGGTGCAGATGGTCTCCGTCCTCGCGCTCAACAAGCTTGAACTCAAGGACATGATCAACGCCGAGATGGTCGAGAACCCGGTCCTCGAAGAACTCGAAGAGTCGGTCCCGTTAATCGACGAAGTAGGCCGAAAAGAAGAAGACCGCGACCGCCCCACCAAGACTTCCACCGAAGAAACTCCCATCACCGCTGAAAAGAAAGATCCATTCGAAGAGATCGATTTCGGCTCTTTCTTCCAGGATTATCTCGATCCCGGTTACCGTACCCGCGGCGAGATGGAGGAGATCGAGCGGCCATCGTTTGAGAACTTCCTGTCCAAGCCCACTACTCTGACCGACCACCTGGCCTGGCAACTCGGCGCCCTGAGCCTGCGCCGCGAAGTGCGCGAGGCTGCCGAACAGATCATCGGCAACCTCAACGAAGACGGCTACCTCATTGCCAGTGACGAAGAGATGCTGGGAGTGGCTCCGCCCGCCCCGCCCGAAGCCGATGCCGCCGCCGCGAGAAATATTGTCAGCGAGGCCGCCGCCCTCGGATTGGCGAGCGACGAGGCCCAGCCCAATGAAACAATTTCCCAAGATGTTGCGTTGATCGATGCAAACGGAGTGATGGGCGGCGAATCGAGCCCGTCCGAGCCCTCCATCTCCAACGCTGCTGCCGAGAATTCGCTGCAAGAGCCGAGTAGTCCGCCCGCTAGTCCAGCGGCTGAAGCCTCTTTTCCCACGCGGACCGGAGATTCTGCTGCAGCCGCCGCACCAGCACCTGCGCCTGCGCGCCCGGTCTACAAGTCCACCTTCACCGCTGCCGATCTCCAGGAAGCCCTCGAAACCATTCGCCAGCTCGACCCTCCGGGCGTGGGTTGCCGCACCCTGCGCGAATGCCTGCTTCTGCAGTTGCGCCATCACCAGCAACAGCTCACGCTCCACAAGAATGGGGACCGCGTCGGAGAAAAGCCCGGCAATGGCACAGCCCAGGTTCTGCAAGATGCCATCGCCATCGTCGATCAGCATCTGCGCACCCTCCAAGGCAAGCAGCACAAGGAAATCGCCAAGGCCATCGGCCGTCCCCCCGAGGCCGTGCAGCAGGCTATCGACTACATCCGCACCCTCGATCCCCGCCCCGGCCTGCAGTACAACAAAGTTCAGGCCCGCCTGATCGAGCCCGACGTCGCTTTCATCAAGCACGGCGACGAGTGGCTCGTCCTGATGAACGACGACGACCTGCCCCAGCTCCGCCTCAATCCCGCCTACAAGAAGCTGGTCACCCGCGACACCAACGACAAAAACACCCGCGACTACGTCAAAGAGCGCTACAAAAGCGCCATCCAGTTAATCAAGAACATCGAACAGCGCAAGCAGACGATCACCAAAGTCTGTTACTGTATCGTCGCCCGCCAGCAGGATTTTCTGGAAAGAGGCATCGACTACCTGAAGCCCATGATGATCAAAGAGGTCGCCGAAGAAATTGGAGTCCATCCCTCCACCGTGAGCCGTGCCGTAGCCAGTAAATACGCCCACACTCCTCAAGGCGTCTTCGAGCTGCGCTACTTCTTCAGCGAGAGCGTGCAAGGCCCCGAGGGCGGCAACACAAGTTTGCTGATCCTCAAGCGCCGCGTCAAAAAGCTGATCGACGAAGAAGACCCCGCCCGTCCGCTGACCGACGAGCAACTGACCCGGATTCTGCAATCGCAAGGCATCCAAGTAACCCGCCGCACCGTTGCCAAATACCGGGAAGACATGCGCATCCCCAGCACCCATCAGCGCAGAGTAAAAGAATAGAACAAGTCAGAAGTAGAAGTGAAAGGCGTAGTAGAACCAAGATCCTACCCCGTGGACCCCTGTGCCTGCCCTGAAGGAGCCGAAGGGTCCCCCGTGGTGAAGGTTTTGGTTTTACTTCTCCATTCTGCACGTTTAACTCTCTGACTCAAACGCAGTGCCCAATTGATCGCAAGCCAGAATTCAAGGAGGGCCGCTAGTGAACGTGGAATACACCGGCAGACACTACGAAGTAACTCCCGCCATCCGCAAAGAAGTAGAAACCGGCCTCACCAAAATCCGCAAAATCCTCGGCGACATATTTGAATCTCACGTGATCCTCGCCGTCGAAAAGCATCGCCACAAAGCCGAAATCACCATCAGCCCGCGCAACGGCCCGCTAGTCGGCCTTGCCCAGGCCAAGGACATGACCATCGCCGTCAGCCAGGCCCTCGACCACCTAGAGAAGCAGGCGGTGAAATACAAGACGCGCTGGCAATCCAAGAAACGCTCGGCCCGCAAGAGCGAGGAAGTAAAGAAGTGGAACGGCCACTCCACGCAGAACGACGCCGACGGCAGCGGCGCGCAAACCAAAGTCGGCCTCACGGAAAAAACCGCCGTGCCGGTCGCCGTTCACCGCTATCCTCCGGTAGCCAAGACCACCGAGGTCCACCTCGTCCGCTCCGACGAAGCCGTCGCCATGCGCCCCATGACCCTCGAAGAAGCCATCAAAGAAGCCCATTTCCGCGACCGCGACGTCTTCGTCTTCCGCGACCCCAAAGGCAAAGTGATGATCCTGCACCGCACCCGCGACGGCAAGATGGAGCTGATCGAAGCCCCGTAGAAGAAATGCAAGACAAGCGCCTGTGTGGGGACGGGTCTCTGACCCGTCCGCCGAGCGAAGCTCGGCTCTGATGCCCGCCCCACTGTGGAAGAGCGGCGCTTCACAGCCCCGTAGCCCTCCCGATCAAGTTGGGCCTTCGCCCCTGCTATGGGTCCACGCCTCGCAAAGAACCCAAACCATGGAGACCGTCAACCAGCCTAGGCGTCAATGAGCGCTATGGCGATGATACGCCAACCATCAGCCGTATCCTGTGTTCTCGCTAATAAAGACAGAACCAATCCGTCCAGTAATACGTAATAATATCTACAGCATGCGCATTGTCCTGGACATCTTCGCCCAGATCTTCCGCACCCTCTGGGCGCACAAGTTGCGCTCATTTCTTACCATGTTCGGCATTGCGTGGGGCGTAGGTTCTTTGCTGCTACTGGTCGGCTTGGGAGAAGGCTTCCGCTCGGGCAACAAGCGCGAGTTGGCGCAGTACGGCAAGGACATCATGTTCATTTTTCCGGGACGGGCTCCGGTGGTGCAGGGCAGCATGAACTCCGCCCGGACGTACCTACTGACCTATCAGGATTACACCGACATTCGCAAAGAAGCCCCGCATGTCCGCAACGCCTCGCCCGTCCTGACGAGCAACGACGTGCGCGCGGTGAGCGAGTTTGCCAGCGCCAATGGCGAGATTGCCGGCGTCGAACCACAGTTCAGCGAGATCCGTTATCTTCCAGTCAACCAGGGACGCTGGCTCAACGACCTCGATGAGACGCAACGACGCAACGTCATCGTGCTGGGCGATGAACTGGTCAAGAATCTGTTTCCCGGGCGCCCTGCCGTGGGGGCAAGCATCATTCTCAACGACATCACCTTCGAAGTGGTTGGTACGGTCCAGCGCGTGGGCCGCGGCGACGATAACTCGACCAACATGCGCGGATATATTCCTTTTCGCGTGATGGCGACTTTGTTTCCGCTCAAGGGCGAGAACCACGAAAATTCCATCTCGTTCATCAACTACCAACCGCGTGTAACCGATGAGCACCTATTGGCGCAGGATGAAGTTCGCAAGCTCGTGGCCCGCAATCATGGCTTCGATTATCGCGACAAGGATGCTTTCGAAGGCTGGGACACGATCCAGAATTCCAAGGCGGTCGGCTCCATTTTCGACGCCATGAACATGTTCCTCGGCGCCGTGGGGATGATTACGCTGGCTTTAGGCGCCATCGGCGTGATCAACATCATGCTGGTCACGGTCAGCGAGCGCACCCGGGAGATCGGATTGCGCATGGCTCTGGGCGCTACGCGGCGCAGCATTCTGGCTCAGTTTTTTCTGGAAGGAATTATTCTCACGCTGTTTAGCGGGTTGGTCGGCATGGGATTCTCCGCCGGACTAATGGCCTTGATGGGCAACATCCAAGGTCAGGGAGGCTTCGATCCACCTAAACTCGTGCCCACAACTGCGATTCTCGCGATTGGCAGCCTGACTCTGGCCGGCGTAATCGCTGGACTCTATCCCGCGCGCAAGGCCGCAATGCTTCAGCCGGTGGAAGCTCTACGGCAAGAGTAAAGGTGTAAGACCTAAGACCTGAGAGATAAAATGTTCCGCGATCTACTTCAAGAGGCTTACGGCGCAATGCGGTACAACCGCCGCCGCACGGCTCTGACCATGCTGGGCATGGCGTGGGGGATTGCCACGGTCGTGATGCTGCTGGCCTACGGCGACGGCTTCGGACGAGCCTGCGCCAACATCTTCGCCAACTTCGGCACCAAGCTGATGATCCTGGTACCGGGCCGTACCTCCATGCAGGCTGGTGGCCAGAAGGCGGGTGCCCAAGTCCGCTTCACCCTCGACGACGTGGACACGCTTACCACCAATCTTCCACAGATCACCCACATCACCCCCGAAGTGGATAAGCAGTGCAACGTCCAGTTCGATACGCGCACCGTCTCCCTAGACGTCAGCGGAGATTATGCCAATGTCGATTCCGTCCGCGCCTTGAAACTCGGCAGGGGCCGGTTCTTCAACATGCAGGACCAGTTGCAGCGCGCCCGCGTCGCGGTCATCGGCGCCGAGGCCAAGCAAAAGCTTTTTTCCGGACGTAACGCCCTGGGCGAGCACATCCGCGTCGATGGCCTGAGTTTCGAAGTCATTGGGATCCTAAAAGCCAAGATGCAGGAAGGCGATGACGACATCAATCGCGTCGTCTATGTCCCCTTTACCAGCATGAGCGACATCAAGGACACGCACTACCTCGATTCCATCTGGTTCAACTACGAGACCCCGGATTACGAACGCCTGGAGCAATCGGCCCGCGCCGTTCTGGCCGGCGAGCACAAGTTCAATCAAACCGACCGCCGCGCCGTGCGCATATTTAATCTGATGGAACAGGTTCACCAGTTCGAAGTCATCACCATCGGATTGAAAATCCTGCTGGGATTTATCGGCACGCTGACGCTTGGCATCGGCGGCGTCGGCCTGATGAACATTATGCTGGTTTCCGTCACGCAGCGCACACGCGAGATCGGCGTGGAAAAGGCGCTGGGCGCGCGCCGTGGGGACATTCTGCTTCAGTTCCTGGCCGAAGCCCTCACCATCACGTTCATCGGCGGATTGCTGGGAATCATCCTGGCCTACGCCGTCTCGCTTTCCGTTGGCCGGCTCACGCTGTATAGCGCCATGGCAAAGAACGCCGAAGCCGGCGACATTCGTTTGTTAATCGCGCCCGGCACGCTTCTGGTAGCAACGCTGATTCTGACGGTCGTCGGCCTGATCAGCGGCATGATCCCTGCCCTACGCGCCTCTCGCCTGGACCCAATTGAAGCCCTGCGCTACGAATAACAGCTAATTCGGTGCCAGCAATCCGATGCGGCCGGTAAGTCCAGCCAGGCCGCCACTCTCCTCGTCAATTGCTGGCGGGGCGTGTGAACGCAAAGTTCAAATGACTAAGAGCTTTCCAGTCGACTGTACTACGCAATGTGCGCAATATGAATCCCGAGAAAGCGGAGGGGCTGAGCCCGCAACTGCAAACTGCGCTGGAGCCGCTGCTGGCAGCGGTCGAGTCGCTGAGTGAACGCATCCGCGAGTGCAACGAACGGATCGAGGGTCTGGCGCAGAAAAGTTATCCCCAGGTGGCTCTGCTGAAGCAAGTGAAAGGGGTGGGCACGCTGATCGCGCTCACTTTCCTGCTGACGCTGGAGGATCCACATCGTTTTTGCAAGAGCCACGACGTGGGTTGCTATCTGGAACTGCAGCCGGGGCGGAGGAACTCCGGCCAAAGCGAGCCGCAGCTGCACATCAGCAAGGAAGGAGACCCGTATCTGCGAACGCTGCTGGTGCAGGGAGCGCACTACATTTTAGGTCCGTTTGGAGCCGACGGCGATCTGCGGCGCTGGGGGCTCAACGGCCGATCAAAATTCCATGGATCCTCAGATTATTGCAGCATTGGCCTTTGCTACGGCGCATTCCGGCTCGGTTGGTGGGAATAGGCTTTCGCCCCGAACACATCCGAACCTTAGGCAGCGCAGTCCTTGGCTCGCGCGCTGGTATCGCAGCTTCGCTGTAGCATCCCTTCGGATACCTGCTGGACATGTACGACCGGAGGGAACAAGAGTCTGCTTCGAAAAAAGCCGCGCCCAAGTGGGACCCTTCATCGGAACCGCACAACAACTCCTGCAGAGAGCCGGTAGTTGACCTGGCGAGTCGAGAGGCCCTCGATCAGGGTGCCACCAAACGCGTTCGTATAAAACTTATTTACATTTATGCTGGTGTGGTACCAGTCCACCTGAGCTAGCCGAACCGAGAAGCGCCTGGTGAGCTTGCAATCGACTCCGCCCCCCAGAGCCATTACAAAATCGGTGTAATTGGTGGCGGCGACCGACACTGGAGAAGTCACGCTGCCGGTGATGGTGCTTGCACCCAGACTGGTTCGCTCCCAACCGAACAGGGCGTGCGCGAAAGGAGTAATTCTTGATTTCGTCCGGTAGGAGATCACGGGGCCGGCCAGAAACGAATATACGGTCTCTTTAGGGAGCCCGGTCAGCGTGCGGCCGACGGAGGCTATGACGGGAGTGCCGTAACGGCCGCCAACATCGGCGGCGATTCCGAGCCAGCGGCCGGTGTTGTATTGAGCCTCTGCATCCCACCCGTCGAGAAAATCGTTTGCCAATGCGAAGGGATTGGAAATCTGGTCCACATCTACATCCAGCAACGGGCCCGTCAGTCCGCCATGATCAAGGTGCATCAGCGAATACCCGCCAAATACCTGAACTTTCGGGGTTGCGTCTTGAGCAAAGACACACGAACCAATCAGCATGATGAAGGTAATCGTCGCCGCAGCGAAACGAATCATTCCACGTTCTCCCTTTGAAAACAGCGCATCTGAGAATATCGCATCCCGAGGTCCACGTCTCCAAAGGGAGCGTGTTCGGTAAATGCGTCCCACCGATTGTATCTATGAATCAAATTAAGAACGCAGACTCGCGCGATGGGTTGCCCGCGGACGCATAATTGTGAAGCAAGAGCAGACGTATTGCCGCGTGAGAATTCCACTAGGGCCGACGTTCGGGATCCACGGTCTGGTCGAGATAGATCCAGAGAACGCGGGCAAGAAGCGTGATCGTGGGCGCGAGCGGAAGGAATAACACGACCGCCCAAATGGTATCTTTCGTGATCCACCAGCCCGTGATCGACCACAGCAGCGCCGCGATGAGCGCGACCATCACCAGGCCCAAGGCGTAGCTGACGTACATGGCGCCCAGAAAGTAGCCCGGTTCACGCTCAAACTTGAGATCGCAGACCGGGCAACGCAGGTGCATCTTGGGAAATCCCAGGAAGATGGAAGAGCGGAAAATGTTTCCCGTGCGGCACCGGGGACAGCGCTGGTGGAGAATATCGCCGACGGTTGCCAGCTTTGTCGCGGTTCCCATTGTGATTGATCCAAGATCGAAACCAAAATTTACCACGGGGTTTGGCGAAATGACGTTCGCCGCGCTCGTGTCGGGGTTCTAGTCTTGGCACTTCGTACAGTTGACGCAGACGCGGATTTCGTAATAATCTGCGATTACACCGGAAAGGAGGTGGTCGAATGACAAGTTCTGAATGTGGCAGTAGTTGTGGGAGTCTAAGACCAGGTGAGGTGGCTGAGACTTAGAGCTGGTTGCTCTAAGCGGGGCTTCGGACGCAGACTGGATCGATAACGATCTGATCGCGCCGGAGCTACAGCCCGCACACTAGCCGGTGAGTACGGATGGAGGCATCGCGTAGGTCGCGCGAAGGCCTCCGATCAAGGCTTCGATCTTCGATCTGTAGTTCTTGGTCTTCAGTCCCTGACCCGGGAGTTGCCGTGAGAGGCCACGTAGAGTGACCACCTCTTGGTCAATCCCAAGCAGTCCACCGGACGGCCCGCAGGTTCTGCCTGCGGGCCGTTTGTCGTTTTGCAAGTGGATGCCTCGTGGAGCGGGCACTCCTGCGCGCTTGCCGACAGCGCCTAAAGCCTCGCGGGCAAGGGTGCCCGCGCCACACGAGCCCTCTTCCTTGTGATTTACGTCACAGCCTCAGGCCTGACACTTCGATAAAGTATGGTCAGCATGGGCGGATTCTCCATCCTGACGAACCGCAAGCGTGCCGTGGTGGCGCTGGTGCATTCCGTCGTGTTTCTTCTGATTGCGGTGCGGCAGATGGTTGCGGCCACTCCGGCCGCCGGCGTTTGGGCTATGTCCACGGTGCGGCCTGGGACCTGGATTCTCTGTGGAATCTTCGCCGTCGTCTCCTCCATCCTTTTGTGGCTCCTGGTAATTTCCCGTGGATGGATGGAAAAAATCTATTTCGGATTCTGCACCGTCAGCGCGACCTCAGGCCTTCTGCGAACCGCCGCCGGCGATCAGGCCTTTCACGCCGGCCTCTACATAAGGGTCGTGATGCTGGTCAGCGCGGTTCTGGTCGGCTTACTGATCGTCCGCAGGCACTCCCGCCCGAATTGCCAGACTCACGCCAACGGCGTTCCCAGTTCCACGCAGCCCAGCTTCACGCAGCTTTAGATTCATCGCATAACTGCTGGTAGTAATCGCGTCCGCGCTCGTATCCTTTTCTAAAAGGCTCCGCCACGTCCAGGCCGGGATTTTGTCGTTGCAAGTCTTCAATCTTGCTATCCATCTCACCCAGAGTCTGATCGTATTCCATGCAGCGGGTGCGGGCATGCAGCGCCGCTTCGAAACCCAGCCGGTAGAACTTCTCGTCCTTGCCGAATATCCTGCCGTGGCTTGAATAGTGCTCCTGTTCCGCGCTGCGCAAACCGATCCACCACTGTTCGCGGGCCGCGTCAATTGACTCAGCCTCTTCCGCTTTCAGCAATTCCCGGAACATAGCCGCTTGGGCGTCATCGTTGGCCATGGCGATCAAGACGCTGCGGCCTTTGCGCAGCGCGTCTTCGTAGACGAATATCTCGTCTTCTGGCAGGCCGTCGGTCATAGCAACTTCCGCCTTCTCGCCCGCAACCGCTCCTACGCTGGCGCCAGCCGCCGCCAACACTGCTCCACCTAACAATCCGATGGCCGTGATCGGTCCAACTCCCGGTATAAGTGCAGCCACCAGCAGCGGACCTCCCGACAGTCCGGCCGCTCCTCCGATCAATGCACCGATCGCCTCGCCCATGCCCGGCTGCTCGGTCGACGAGATGGGAACCTCCGGCTCATGCCCTTTATCCTTGGGAGTCAACAGCGACACACGGTCTTCCTTAAGACCGAGGTCGCGAAACTGGGAAAGCGCCCGTTGCGCATCCGACGGAGAAGCAAACACGCCTGTCACTGCTTTCATTGGATTATTCCTTTCTCGACTGAGTTCTAACCCCAAAGCGTAAGCATCCCACGGCTGCCACGCTCCGGTCATTTTACATCTCGGGGAAAAAACGTGTTATCCAACCTCAGTTTTGAATCGAGACAGTTGGTCGAATCACCTCTTCCGCAGTATGCTTGGGGTCGTGCCCTACCTGGACGGATCTTACCTGGCGCCCTTCTTATGAACGAAGAGCTTATGAACGAACAGCGCGAGCGCAGGCGGCTGGCGGACACCTACGCTGGCATGACCGACGGAGAGCTGCAGAAGCTTGCCCAGAGCGCGGAGTCGCTGACCGAGTTGGCCTGGGATGCGCTCGAAGACGAGATGGATCGCCGCCACCTTGAATTAGCCGACGATCCGGCGCAGGAGCCGCGGCAGCAAATGGAAATGCGCGAGCTTGTAACCATCCAGCAATTTCGCGACCTGCCGGAGGCGCTGCTGGCCAAGGGCAGTCTGGAGTCGGCGGGCATCGAATGTTTTCTGGCCGACGACAATCTGGTGCGCCTGGACTGGTTCATTTCCAACTTCATCGGCGGCATCAAACTCAACGTGCGCGCTGCCGATGTGGCGAACGCGCGCAAACTTCTCGACGAGCCCATTCTCGAAGGCCTATACGTGCAGGGCGTCGGACTGTACGAGCAGCCGCGCTGTCCCAAATGCCAATCGCTGGATGTGAACTTTCAGGAGTTGGACCGCCCCATCGCCTACATGAGCGCATTCCTCCAGGTGCCGCTTCCCGTACAGCGCCCAGCCTGGCATTGTCATGCTTGCGACGCCGAATGGGCGGATGACGGGAGTGATGGCGGGAGGCGAGAGCCGACATTTTAGTTCACAACCAAAATACGTAAGCTTCGTAAGCGTCTAAAGGATGACCCACATTTCGCCTCCATCACGCGAGACTATGTACTGCAGCGTGGTTAAAGGGATGGCAGACCTTCCGGGCATGCAGCACCTCCGGCGTATGGGCGCCTGCTTTTGATACGTGAGGGGTGCGGTTGTGGTTCCCTGAAGATTGGGGGTAGCGGGTCAGTTTCAGAGCAATCGCAACCAACGTACACGCTGTTACTTGCGCTAATGACGCCCTGCATCCCGAAGCACATACGTTACTTTTTGGGAGTTGAAACGCTGAGCGGGTAGGAGGCAATCAGATATTTGGCCTGGTCGCTGTCGACCTCTCCAAGAAACAAGTTCGCCTCCGATTGTTCTCCGTAGATGACTCGCCAATTGAAGTAATAAACCCGCCCAGCCTCCGCTGTAAAATGCAGGAATCCCAAGGGATGCCCCCGGAAAGACTGTACCTTTACACACACATGGTGCTCTCCTGGCGCTAGAGACACAGTGAAATAGGAACTGTTCTTGTTTGCGCCCACCCATGCTCCGTCCACCCCGGTCGTGGTCGTCGCGGCGAATGAATCCACGGCCTTTTCCTGAATGAAGTAAACGCGCGCCTTCCCCGCTTCGGGCTCCGCCAGCGCGTGTTGGGATTCGTCTAGCTTCACGTTGAAGCTGGCCCCCTCGGGGCCGCAGGCTGCGGTAACGGCAGGGTGTACCTGGGTGAATGCGGATACGGCAAGAAGCATAACCAAGCCGATGACTCTCATGGCCTTCCTCTACTCAGGCGTTTCGCCTGTTTCCACTGACTATAGCCCCTGTTTGAAGATAAGTGTCGCTGAACAAGCCATGCGCTCGCAATCAGGGCTTGGATTGTTGGCATTCGCGGACAAAGCTGGAAACCGACCCCACTCCAAGAGTTCCGAGGAGATAGACGCAGTCGCGGACAGGAGTGTCCGCGCCACACGAGCTAGCCCTTGAAGTCGGCTACGCCATCCCACACGAGTTGGACGGCGATGGCCAGGATCAGAAAGCCGAAAATCTTGTTGATGGCTCCGACCGCGTTTGGTCCCAACCGCCGCACCAGCGGGCCTCCCAGCAAGAAGAATAGCAACACGGAAAGCGCTACGGCGGCGATGCCGATCACCATTCCGATATAGGATGCGGCGCTATCCACGTGCGCGGCCAGCGCCATGACCACGCCGATGGCTCCGGGGCCGGACATCAGCGGCATGGCCAAGGGAGTCAGCGAGATGTCTTCCTTATCCTGTGCCTCGTGGCTCTCTTCCGGCGTGATACGAGCGTGCGACGTGACCATCCCCCAAGCGGTGTTGGCAACGATCAATCCACCGGCAATTTTCAGGACGGGCAATGAGATCCCAAAGAAATACAGCACGAAGCGCCCGAAAAACAGAAACGTAACCAGAATGACAAAGACCCAGAGACCGGTCTTGATCGCAGTGTTGCGGCGGTCGTGAGGGGTCCAGGTGGAAGTCATGGTGAAGAAGATGGGGACGCCGCCAAAGGGATCGACGATGGGAAACAGGGCCAGAAACGTGGCCGCCGCTGAATGGGGAAGCGTGCGCAGGAATTGGCCGAGAGCGTGGGCAGTGTTCATGTTCAGTCAAAGATAATCGGCGGACGGCGGCGCCATCTGGTGCGCTTCGGCAGAATCAGATCGAATTTAGGGCCGTTGAGAAGCAGATCCTTGATGTTGGGAGGGGTCTGCGCTTTCTCCTCAGCGGGTTTCTTGGCGCCTTTCTTGGCCCCACGTGGTTTCGCGGTTTTCATTTCTCTCCACATCGGCAGAGTAGCACTTTACCGATAACCCTCCAGCGCCCGGGCCGCGCGCTCCAGCGCAGCGGTTAGAACCGCCAATTGCTGGCGAACGCGTTCCGCGTCGCCTTGGTCGAGAGCTTCATTCACTCCCGGAATCACCACCGCCGCATACCCCGTGTATTCCCCCGGAGCATAGATCACATGGCGAAACCAGGGACGGTGCGGCAAGCCTTCTTGCACAAGCAGAGCCCGCTCAGCACTGCGCAACGCCTGGTTCAACCGCGAGGGATCTCGCGGGGGATTCTTCTGTTTCGACATGATCCTTGCCCCCGCCTCCTGAAAATGCTTCGCGGCCGCGGTCGCCGAACTCAGATCAAGCGCGCGGTCACCGAACCTGCTTTCCACACGCTTCCGGGCCGCATCGAGGTAGAAGCTCACTTCTTTTCCATACTCTTCATAGTCGTAGGGCAGCACATCGGCGTCGGCCATGCGCAACGCCTCCAGACCAAACACTCTCGCCATCTGCTGCTCGTAGACGAAATCCGGATCGCCGAATTTCTTGAACCAGGCAAAATTATCAAAGACGGAGTGATACACGCCGTAGGGCCCGGTGGAACCGATATCCGTCGAGGGTACGCCGAGGTGCTGCTGGAAGGCGCTGTAGTCGGAGCCACTACCCAGGTCGCCGACCGAAACATCGCCTGCAGCCGGCGCGGCCGGCAAGCGGCGACTGCCCTCGATGGCTTCCGGAGAAGCCTGCAGCGGAGGGGCTCCCGGCTGATCTATTTTCTGCCATGCCTCGTAAACACTGCCTCCCTTGGGACTGGGCACAGCCTTGGTCACATCGCGTAAGAACTGCTTCAAGCTGGGCACGGCCGAGGCGCCAAACTTCGGCCCGGAGACACCCACGTCCATGTTGAAATAAGCAGCGGCATGACCCAGTTCGGATTCATGTTGCTCGGCCCACTCGGTGGAACCCATGAGGCCTTCTTCTTCGCCATCCCAGCTGGCAAATATCATGGTGCGTTTCGCTTTCCAGCCCGATTTCAGCAAATAGCCAATCCCATGTACGGCTTCGAGCATCGCCGCCGTGCCACTGTTGGGGTCGACCGCACCGTGGACCCACGCATCGCGATGGTTACCCGCAACCACCCATTCTTCTGGAAACTCGCTGCCTGGAACGCGGCCGATTACATCCCAGATGGTGCGGAATCGATAATCCTGCTTGAGATGAATTTTCACGCGCACGGGTCCCGGCCCCACGTGATAAGTGAAAGGCAGCGCGCCTTGCCACTCTCGCGGCGAGACCGGTCCGCCCAAATTCTGGAGAATCGGCGAGGCGTCGTGGAAGGAGAGCGGCGTGACCGGGATCTTCGGCATCTGTGCGGACTTCTCGGGAGGAACGCGCAAGCCCGGTGACAACGACGGCATCGACGGAATTCCCGGTGTCGTAGGATCGCCGGGATACTCGAACATGTAGCCCACCGATCCGCGCTGCACGCCGGTTTCGGGCCGCCATGGCCCGACGGGATACATATCACCTCGCCGCCAGCCATCGTCGAACGGATCGGAGTACAGGATGACTCCGGCGGCGCCATGTTGCTGCGCGATGAATACCTTTACCCCGCGAAAGTTCTGGCCGTAGCGCGCGAGCACGATCCTGCCGCGTACATCGATCTTCATCTTCTCGAGCTTCTCGAAGTCTTCGGCCGTGCCATAGTTGGCGTAGACCACTTCCGCCTCCACGTCTCCTGAAGGCGACATGCCACTGAACGGCATGACAACGCGGGGATCGTTGTCATAAGGATCGCCATTGACGTGCTCGCGCGTGGGTCCGTGCATTTCGACTTCAGCGGGCGAGGTGACGTCGACGCTGATCTCCTCGGGATAGTTCATCCATACTTTGTATTCGACGATTTCGGTGTCGAGTCCGGCGGCGCGAAACTTCTGCGCGACGTAGTCCGCCGTGGCTTTGTCTTCCGCGGTGCCCGCCATGTGCGGGGCTTGAGTGAGCGTGCGCAGATGCTCTTCGGCCAGCTTGGGATCGGGCACGGCTAGGAAGCGGGCTTCGATGGCGGTTTCGGCGGGGGAGTCGCGGAAGCCGAAGATGGATTGGGCGGTGCCGGCGCGCTCCGGTGCATCGCCGCTGACGCGAGGCGACAGAAACGAGAATAGGACGACCGACAAAATAAGAATTGGTGAGAACAATCGCATGGGGCTCCCGCGGTGAAAGTATGTAAGTTAGCACAAGGGGTGCTCACATCCTTTTGCCTTGATGCCCGAAACCGTTGCTCTTCGTTTATCGCACCAACTTCACCAGATGGTGATATACTTGCTATATGAAACGAGCGACTATGACGCTGCCCGACGATCTGGCCGAAGCAGTAGACAGCTATCGGCAGGCCCAAGAGGCACCTCCCGCTCTAACGGCCATCGTACAAGCTGCCCTGCGGGAATACCTTCGCGAAAGAGGGTTTCTGTTGGAGCGCCGTCCTTTCAGAATTACACCCAAAGGAAACAGTGGGCGTAGCGATATAAGCCAAAATCACGATGCGTATCTGGCCGGCGTCAAGAAATGATCCGCGCTGTATTGGCGGATACCGGCCCGTTGTACGCTGTAGCGGATGAGGCCGATCACCACCATCGTCAGGCCCTTCGACAATGGCAGGAATTGGACGTGGAAGGTCGAAATGTACTGGTTCCCTATCCGGTTCTGCTGGAGGCGCACCGCTTGGTTTTGGCCCGCTTGGGAACAAACGCGGCCCTCGAATGGCTGGCCGAGGCGCTCGATGCTCCCTTGATTAACCCCACGCTCGAGGATTACACGCAGGCATGTGCAGTCGTGCGATCCCTTGCAGATCAGCCGATTAGCTTAGTCGACGCAAGCGTTGCAGCTTTATCCATTCGACTTAAGTTGGAGGTTTGGACTTACGATCATCACTTTGATGTGATGCGGGTTCCGGTTTGGCGAGGATGAGTGTCGGTCGCCTCAAAAAACTACCTTACTTGCCCCGTTCCAACAATCTGGTACTTCGAAGAAGTAAGCTCGGCCAGCGCGAAAGGCCCACGGCAGTGGAGCTTCTGCGTGCTGATACCCATCTCGGCGCCGAAGCCGAACTCTGCGCCATCGGTGAAGCGGGTCGAGGCGTTCCAGTAGACCGCGGCTGAATCCACACCGCGCAAAAACTTGCGGGCGTTCGCTTCATCGCGGGTCACGATGGAATCGGAGTGCTTGGTCGAGTAGCGATTGATGTGAGCAATCGCTTCATCCACGTTCGCGACTACGCGCACCGCCATGCACAGCCGCAGATATTCTTCGGGCCAGTCTTGCTCTGCGGCCGGCACAATGTTCAATCCGTGGCCCAGGCTGCGCGACTTAGCGTCTCCACGAATCTCGACTCCGGCATCGATCAGCTTCTTCATGATTCGTGGGACATACTTTGCGGCGATGCGCTCATGCACAAGCAACTTTTCCGCGGCGTTGCAGACCGATGGCCGCTGCGTTTTGGCGTTGATCACGATCGGATCGGCCATGTCGAAGTCGGCGGATTCATCCACAAAGATATGGCAGTTCCCGGCCCCGGTTTCGATCACCGGCACTGCGGAATTCTCGGTGACGAATGCAATCAGCCCCGCCCCACCACGCGGAATGATGACATCCACCAACCCGTGGGCTCTGATGAGATCCTGCACGGACTGCCGCGTGCTGGAATCGAGCAATGCGATTGCACCCTCGGGCACTCCGGGAACGGCGGCGAGAATCTCCACCAGTCGCTGATTGCTTCGTGCCGCTTCTTTGCCTCCACGCAACACGATTGCATTGCCGGTCTTTAGCGCGAGCACGGCTGTGTCTACGGTAACGTTCGGCCGCGACTCGTAAATAATTCCCACTACACCCAGGGGTACGCGCACTTTGCGGATGCGCAGGCCGTTGGGGCGAGTCCACTCTGCCAACGTCTCGCCAATGGGATCGTCCAGCGCGGCGACTTCGCGTACGCCTCGAGCCATCTCCTTGATGCGCGCCGGGGTCAACAGCAAGCGGTCGCGCATGGCTCCTTCGAGGCCGGAGCGTTCGACGTCCTCGCGGTTCGCCGCAAGAACCGTTTCGATCTGGGCTTCAATCGCATCGGCGATTGCCAGCAGCAACGCGTTCTTCTCATGGGTCGAGAGCAGCGCAAGTTTCGCAGCCGCATCGCGCGCGCGCAGCAGCTTTTCCGGAGTGGAAGCCGAGTTGGTGACGGTCGTCGCCATAAAACTTAGCTTACTTGTCTAGCTTACTGTCTTACCCGCGGTGGGGAGGACAATATGCGATTCTCAACCGATAATTCTCAACAGCTTGATGGAATGGTATCGCACTCGACGCCGAAGCAGGATTTCCATTGGCTCGGTTTTCTCGATTCGCTGCCGAAGTCACGCCGGCTTCCGGCTTCGGAGAGTCGCCGTGGAAGGACAATATCCCTGTCGTGCAATTAAAATGGTTTTCTGGCAAGTGGAAGCTTGCCGAACCTAAAACTCCAATGCCTGCCTCCAATGCTACCAGCCGCTTCTCCGATCGCGTCGACAACTACGTGCGCTATCGGCCAGGATATCCGCCAGAAGTTGTGCGCGCGTTGAAAACCGAATGCGGCCTGGCATCGAGCCAGGCGGTTGCCGACATCGCGTCCGGCACTGGCCTTTGGACTCGCATGTTGCTGGAAAATGGCAATCCGGCCTTCGGCGTTGAGCCCAATGCGGAGATGCGCGAGGCGGGCGAGCGGCTGCTGGCAGCTTTCCCAAAGTTCACCAGCGTTACGGGAACCGCTGAGGCGACTACGCTGCCGGATCACAGCGTGGACTTCGTCACCGCGGCGCAGGCGGCACACTGGTTCGACCGTGAAAAGGCAAGAACCGAGTTCGTTCGCATCCTGAAGCCCGGCGGATGGCTGGTGCTGCTGTGGAACGAGCGCCTCACCAATTCGACCAAGTTTCTCCGCGACTATGAGCAGATGCTGCTGACTTATGGCACGGACTACGAAGAGGTTCGGCACGAGCGCACGACGGATGCGGTGAATGAGTTCTTTGACCCCGCTCCGTATCAAGAGCGCGTATTCGAGATGCGTCAGGAGTTTGACTACGCCGGAATCGAAGGGCGTCTGCTGTCGTCGTCTTATGCGCCCAGGCCGGAGCATCCTCAACACGCGCCCATGCTGCGAGAGTTGCGGCGCATCTTCGATGCCAGCGCCGTCGCGGGACGTGCCGGGTTCGAATATAAAACGCGATTGTATTTCGGGCGGATGGGCAGCGAGTAGCAATGGGTCCAGTTCTCTCTAGTCGCTGAGTTTTTCTGGAGCACAATGTCTGACGAAAAGTCGTTCCACATGACGCCCGACGAGTTCCGCCGCCACGGCCACGCCGTTGTGGACTGGATCGCCGACTACCACTCCCGCATCGAATCGTTCCCCGTGCTCTCGCAAGCAAAACCGGGAGAGATTCGCGCCTCGTTGCCGGTTAACGCTCCCACGCAGGGCGAGCCGTTCGAAGCGCTGCTGAAAGATGTCGAGAAGCTGATCCTGCCTGGGGTCACGCATTGGCAGTCACCGAATTTCTTCGCCTACTTTCCTTGCAACGCTTCCGGCCCTGGCATTCTCGGCGATCTTCTCTCTTCGGGACTGGGAGTGCAGGGCATGCTCTGGTCTACGAGTCCAGCCTGCACCGAACTGGAAACGCATGTGCTCGACTGGCTGGTGCCCATGCTCGGACTGCCGAAGAAATTCTTATCGTCGAGCACAGGCGGTGGAGTGATTCAAGACACTGCTTCCAGCGCAGTGCTATGCGCCCTGCTGGCCGCGCGGGAACGGGCAACGAATTACACCAGCAACCACAAGGGATGCGACGGTCGCCTGGTGGGTTATGCTTCCACCCAGACTCACTCCGCGCTGCAAAAGGCTGCGATGATTGCCGGGATCGGCAACTCCAACCTGCGCGTGATCGAAGTGGACGAAAACTTCGCCATGCGCCCGGACGTTCTGGCCCGCCAGATTGAGGCCGATAAGAGCGCCGGGCTGCTTCCGTGCCTGGTGTGCGCCACTGTCGGTACGACATCTTCGAATGCCATGGACCCGATCGCGGCGATCGCCCAGATTTGCCACCCGCACAATGTTTGGCTGCATGTGGACGCGGCCATGTCGGGCACCGCGGCGCTCTGCCCCGAGTTCCGTCATCTGCAGAACGGGGTGGAGTTTGCCGACAGCTACGAGTTTAATCCCCACAAGTGGATGTTCACGAACTTCGATTGCGACTGCTTCTGGGTCGCCGACCGCCAGGCGCTGATCCGGACTCTGAGCATCGTTCCCGAATTCCTCCGCAACCAGGCCACGGAATCGGGCGCGGTGATCGATTACCGCGACTGGCACGTCCAGCTGGGACGGCGTTTCCGCTCTCTTAAGCTGTGGTTCGTGATCCGCCACTATGGCGTGGAGGGCTTGCGGCACCACATTCGGCGCCACGTGCAACTGGCGCAGACCTTCGCGCACTGGGTGCGCGAAGACGAGAAGTTTGAACTCGCGGCACCGGTGCCCTTAAATCTAGTTTGCTTTCGCCATAAGGGTGGAGACGCGGCAAATCAAGCCATCATGGACCGAGTCAATCGCAGCGGCGATCTCTTCCTCACGCACACCAAGCTGAACGGGAAGTTCACTCTGCGGCTCTGTGTGGGCCAGACCAATACTGAAGCGCGGCATGTGGAGCGGGCTTGGAAAAGGATTTGTGAGGAAGCAGAGAAGCTGACGGCTGCCCCTTAAGCGAAGGTCATGCTTCCCAGGGATTCAGAATTGGAACTCTTGTGGGAGCGAAATCGCTGACGTCACGGGAAACGATAGTGAGATTGTGGTGCAGGGCCGTGGCGGCCAAGAGGCCATCGACCGCAGCCAGAGGCGTCCCGTTACGCTGGGCCTCGGCAGTCAGCCATCCCCATCGGTCCGCAACCGCAATATCGATCGGCAGAATTCTTCCGGAAAATCGAACGCGCACATCTGTTTGCAGCCAGCTCTCAATGTGAGTGCGGCGCTTGCTCTGAGTAAGGATGGCTGCGCCCTGGCGAATTTCGCCCAGCGTAAGAACGCTTATGTAGAGCAGGCTCTCATCCGCCGCCGTCATCCAATCCACGACGCGGGGCTCCGGCTTGAGGCGAACCAGTTCGGAGATACAATTCGTATCCAGCAGGAACCCGCTCATAGGTCTCGAATCTATAAATCGATGTCGCGTGCCGGGCTGCGGTCGCGCTTCAGGTCAAGGTCCAGGCCCACAAGGGGCGATTGCCGCAAAAACTCGACGAGGCTCTTGGGCTGACGCGACTTACCCAGCAGTCGATCATATTGCTCTTCGGCAACCATCACTACGGCCTCCTTGCCTTGCCGGGTGATGCGTTGTGGGCCTTCGGTGCGCGCTTTTCGGAAGACTTCGCTGAAGCGAGCTTTGGCGCTCTGGATCTGCCAGGAATCACCGGCAATCTTCAAGATAGGTAAGATATCGCGATCGGACTGCTTCGGGGACTTGGGCATAGGTCTCGACTTGTGACTAGTCTGACTAGACATAGTATTGGCTGCCATCGCGATCTTGTCAAGGACAGGCCGGACCTGCTTGGTGACGGCCGGACCTGCTTGGGGATGGCCGATCCTTGATCGAAAATTTTTGACAAAATACCAGTTAAATTACCTGGAATCAATCATTTAGCATTTTGGGAGGTCGCTAAAATCCTGAATTCAAAGGACTTGCTGCTAAAATACTCCATCGGAAGGACTTAGCTGGATTTCACTAGCATAAGTCCTTTAGAATCAGTCATGGCCCTATCGCATACTCGCTAAAATCTTGAGCGCAAAGGGGTTACGGGTAAAATCTTGATTCTCAAGGAGTTAATTTATTGTTCTATTTTATTGTCAAAGAGCTATTACTAAAGAATGAGGCATGAACGACGGCAGGTCAAGGAAAATCGGGGGAGTTTGCGGAGACAAAAACGGATGAACCGCCTTCATGATTAGTTTGTGGCCTTCGTGGTTGGGTTCGCTTCTGTTCGCCCTTTCAAAGCGAGCCAATAGCAAATCGCGCCTCTGCTACGGCTGAAGCTGCGGTTAGTTGGTGTGGACTTTTTCGGCGCGGCTGGAAGCCGCGCCCTTTCAAGACGGAGTGATGCGGGAGAATCGAGCTGCGCTCGACGGACAGCCCCTTCGGCTCCGCTCAGGGCAGGCGGGGGCGGCTGTCCCCACATGAAGAAGTTCCACGTAAGAATTTCAGTCGGCCGGCATGGGTGCGGGACGCGGCACTGCGCGACGTGTTTTCGCCGGGACCTTCGTTGGAGCGGCTTCCTGGGCAGGGGCTTCGAGCCACTTACGCACTTCGGGCAGAGCTTGCCGCATCGCTACTTCGCCGGAGCGGATCAGCTCTGCGGCGCGCTTGAAATCGTCGTAGGCGAAGCCGGCCACATCGGGCTCGACGATCACGTCGGCGGCGCTTCGCCAGAGGTGGCTCATCTGGTCCTGGGCGATGGCGAAGGATTGTCCGATCACATCAAAGAGATGACGGGGTGCTCCGCTCCTTGTCCACTGTCCTTTCAAGTGCACTGCTATCACGCGGTCCGCGCCCATCTCGTGCAACGGCGCAGTGGGGACGGGATGCGAGAGCATGCCATCGACCAGGAAGCGGCCGCGAATCTCGACCGGCAAAAACATTCCGGGATAGGCGCAACTGGCGCGCACCGGATCGATGATCGAACCGGAATGAAACACTACGCCTTCGCCGCTGTTGAAGTCGGTTGCCGTGACTCCGAGGGGTATGCGCAACTCTTCGAAGGTTTTCACTTTCAGCGTGCGGCTAAGGAACGACACCATACGGTCGTTGGAGGCGAAGCCATAACGCGAGACCGTCCAGCGGGCGAAGGTAGTGAAGCGGCAGGAGTGCGCGACCTTCTCGAGATCTTCAAGAGGAAGCCCACTGCAGTAGGATGCTCCGATCAGCGCGCCCACGCTTGTCCCGGTAACGACGCGGACCGGAATTCCTTCTTCCTCGAGAACCTTCAGGACTCCGATGTGAGCCATGCCGCGGGCGAAACCCCCGCCAAGCGCCACTCCGATCGCAGGCAGACGTGGCTCAGCCGGATCGCTCTTGCGGGAGAGCTCCCGTCCAAAGGCTTGCACCGAGCGAATGATCTTGCCAAGACTCTTCACCGGAACCCCACATTCCCGGCATGCCGGGGATCCCACTTTAACTCTGGCATGTAGGATGCCACATGTGGCCGGGACAGCTACAGTACACTTTGGTGCCATTCAGGTTACGAGCAGCCCAAAACGGTGTTACCAGAGTGTAATGCCTCTCTGGTGGCAGTGACTAACTCCCGTAATTCTGCTAAGTTGCAGACTTATGGAGCGGGAGATCTCGGCTGGCGGGGTGGTGATCCGAAAGCGCGGCGGAGCCTGGTGGATGGCTGCGATCGAGCCCCCTACCGAGATCGCCCGCACCGATCCCGCCAAGTCTAGCCACCCCAAGCCAGCCGGCTCCAGACACTCCAGTGGCAGGCGAAGACGCGTGTTGAGTCTGCCCAAGGGGTTGGTAGACCCAGGCGAGAAGGCGCTGGATTCCGCCGTGCGGGAAGTTTTCGAAGAGACTGGAGTGATCGCTGAGCCTATCGCCAAGCTCGCCGACAGCAAGTACGTATATACCCGGGCGTGGGGGGACGGCCGGCGGGTTTTCAAAATTGTCAGTTTCTACCTGATGCGTTACTGCTCCGGGCGCATCAACGATATCGCCCCCGAAATGCGAATTGAAGTGGCACGCGCGCGCTGGGTCAGGCTGGAAGACGCGCCGAGGCTGCTCGCGTATACGGGCGAGAAAGAGATGGCGCGGCGCGCGCTGGAGTATGTGAGGGCGCACACAGAACTGTGAGGTGCGACACTGGCGAGAATGACCGGGTGGTAGATAAACTCCAAAGAGGAAGGATTGCCGATTGTCGATTTCCAATTGCCGATTCAAAAATGAGAGTGTGGTTTTCAATCGGCACTCGGAAAGTGGCAATGGGCAATGGCCGATGCTCGCTATCTTCGCTGCTGTTAAGAGTTTTTACTGAGGCTAGATCATGAAGCGCATTAGTAAGGTTGCTATCCTTGGCGCCGGAACCATGGGCGCCCGCATCGCCGCGCATTTTGCGAACGCCGGCGTCCCCAGCTATCTGCTCGACATGGTTCCGCCCGACGCCGATGCTCCGGCGCGAAACAGGATCGCCGCTGCTGGTCTCGATGCCGCGAAAAAATCCAAACCGGCAGCTTTTATGGATGCTTCGCTGGCCCGCCTGGTCACCGTGGGCAACTTTGACGACGATTTGAAGAAGCTTACCGAGGTTGATTGGATCATCGAAGCCGTGGTCGAGAATCTGGACATCAAGCGGGCCTTGCTTCGGCAAGTTGAAAGCGTTCGTAAACCGGGCACAATCGTCACCACAAATACCAGCGGGCTGCCGGTAGGAAAAATCTCGGAGGGTTTTTCCGACGACTTCCGCAGGGCTTGGTTCGGCACGCACTTCTTCAATCCCCCGCGCTATATGAGGCTGCTGGAAATTATTCCGACTCCGGACGCCGATCCATCTGCTATCGCTGCCATCGCACACTTCTCGGATGTACGACTGGGCAAGGGCGTCGTCATCGCCAAGGACACGCCCAACTTCATCGCCAATCGCATCGGCACATTTTCCGTGTTGAACGTAATTCGCCTGATGCAGGAGATGGACCTCACCATCGAAGAGATCGACGCGCTGACGGGACACGCCGTGGGTTGGCCGAAGTCGGCGACTTTTCGCACGATCGATCTGGTTGGGCTGGACATTCTGGGCCATGTCGTGGGCAATATGACGGCGAACGTCCACGACGAGCGCAGTGACCTTCGCCTGCCCGACTTCTTTACACAGATGCTGCAGCGCAAATGGCTCGGCGACAAAACCAAAGGCGGCTTTTACAAGAAGGCGAAAAGCGGCCATGGCAAGGAAGACGAGCGGCTGGCGCTGGACTGGAAGACTCTGGACTATCATCCCCGGCAAAAGCCGAAGTTCGCCGCGCTCGACATGGCCAAGAACATCGAAGATACCGGCACGCGGTTGCGAACGTTACTCGGCTTGGGAGGTAGTGGTCCGCAGAAGGGGGACAAGGCGGGAGCATTTCTGTGGGCGGCGCTGTCTGATTTGTGGACTTACTCTGCCAACCGCGTGCCTGAAGTTTCCGACTCGATTGTTGAAATCGATCGTGCCATGCGGATGGGCTTCAACTGGGAAATGGGACCTTTCGAACTGTGGGACGCTGCTGGCGTTGAGGGCACCGTGGCGCGCATGAAGAAAGAAGGCAAGCCGGTGGCGATGAACGTCGAGAAACTGATCGCCTCGGGAAAGAAGTCGTGGTATAGCGATGATCCGAGAGCTGCCTCAGGGCGCGCGTACTTTGACCTGACAACCGGAGACCTGAAGCCAGTCGAGGTTCCTTCCGGTGTGTGGTCGGTGACGGTGGCGAAGAAGTCCAAGGGAGTGGTGAAGAAAAATGCCGGCGCATCTCTGGTCGATCTGGGTGATGGCGTGGGATGCATCGAGTTCCATAGCAAAATGAACTCGCTCGGCGCCGACATCATCAGCCTTATTAGTCAAACCCTAAAACCTGGAGGACCCGGGGACAACTTCGACGCTTTTGTCATCACCAACGATGCGGTCAACTTTTCTGTTGGCGCCAACCTGATGCTGCTGCTGATGAGCGTGCAGGAAGAAGAATGGGACGATGTTGATCTCGCCATCCGGCAGTTCCAGGGGATGACGCAGGCCGTCAAATTCTCTCCCAAGCCGGTGGTGGTCTCGGCTTTCGGATTGTGCCTGGGTGGGGGCACGGAAATTTCGCTGCACGCCGCGGCGCGCCAGCCGCACGCCGAGCTATATACGGGACTAGTTGAGGTCGGCGTGGGCTTGCTGCCCGGTGGCGGAGGCTGCAAAGAAATGTTACTACGCGCCGTCGATGGGGCGTTTGCCGCGCGCGGCGGAAAAATTTCCGGGGACGCTCTCGCCGGATCCATTGAAATGCTGGATGCCATGAAGCGCGCCTTTGAAACCATAGCCACAGCTAAGGTCGCAACCTCCGCGCATGAGTCTCGCGGCCTCGGCTTCCTCGCCGACGGCGACCGCATCACCATGAACCGCGAGCGCGTGCTTTCTGACGCCAAGGCGCGCGCACTGGAATTGGTGCGGGCTGGATACGAGCCGCCGGTGCCCCGCACAGACATTCCTGCGCCCGGTGAAAATCTTCTGGCGACACTTAAGATGGGCGTCCACATGATGCGCCAGGGCGACTACATCACTGACTACGAAGTGAAGCTGGGCGCGAAGATCGCCGAAGTCCTCTGTGGCGGCAACGTTACGCCGGGCTCATTGGTGAGCGAACAATACATCCTTGATTTGGAGCGCGAAGGCTTTAAATCGCTCTGCGGCGAAAAGAAAACGCAGGAGAGGATTCAGTACACGCTGAAGACGGGGAAGACGCTGCGGAATTAACGCTTGCCGGTATTGAGTTCTTAGCCGACTACCACGGTTGCCATTGAGGCGACCGTGTCAAACGCCGACGCGAGATTCAAGATGAGAGACCTCGAGACGCCCTAGGGCCAGGTTGACTGTCCGGCTACCCAGCCCATGCCGGATCGACTCGGTGTCCTAGTTTCCGTACCGAGTGTGTACCTAGCCCCCTGACGCTACCCAGACCCACGGTGGTAGACTCGAAGGCTTTCTCAGAGGCAAGGTTTATGAATATCCAACATGTAGGAGTCATCGGCGCGGGTACCATGGGCAACGGTATTGCCCACGTTTTTGCGCGGAGTGGTTATTCCGTAGTTCTGTGCGATGTGGAGCAGCGGTTTCTGAATCGCGGACTCGAGACCATCATTAGAAACCTCGACCGCGAAGTGGCGAAGAACAAGATTTCTGCTGACGACAAAGCGTCAGCCCTGCGGCGAATCGATCCCGTGACCGACCGCGCCAAGCTGGCCGACTGCGATTTCGTCGTGGAAGCGGCCACCGAAAAGTTCGAGATCAAGACGGAGATTTTTCGCGATCTCGACCGGCTGGCGCGGCCCGAGATTATTCTGGCTTCGAACACTTCGTCGATCTCCATCACCAAGCTCGCAGCGCTCACCAAGCGGCCGGACAAAGTGATTGGGATGCACTTCTTTAATCCTGTGCCGGTGATGAAGCTGGTGGAGGTTATTCGCGGGCTGGCTACGTCGCAGGAAACTTTCACGACCGTGCGCGACCTGTCGCTGAAGCTCGACAAAACGCCGGTCGAGGTCAACGACGCGCCGGGATTCGTCTCGAACCGCGTGCTGATGCCGCTGCTCAACGAAGCCATGTACGCCGTCATGGAAGGCGTGGCCACGCCTGAAGCTGTCGATGAAGTATTCAAGCTAGGCATGGCGCATCCCATGGGGCCGCTGACGCTGGCCGACTTCATCGGGCTCGACGTTTGCCTCGACATTATGCGTGTGATGCTCGATGGGTTGGGCGATCCCAAGTACCGGCCTTGTCCGCTGCTCATCAAGATGGTGGATGCGGGCTGGCTGGGGAGGAAGAGTGGGCGGGGCTTTTATAAATATTGAGCATCAGTCAGACATAAGGAGATGTATTCTACCGTTGAATGAATCGGAACGACCTGCAAAATCTGGCGGAGGAGCGCTTGGGCGACGCGGATGCCCTGCTGGCAAGCAGCCGTTTTGGGGCGGCTTACTATGTGGTCGGATACGCAGTGGAATGCGGCCTGAAAGCGTGTATCGCGAAGCTGACGAAGGCAGAGGATTTCTACGACAAGGCGCTGGCCAAAAATTTGTTCGTTCATGAACTTGAAAAGCTTGCGAGCCTTGCTGGCCTCGACGTCAAACAAATCGGCAAAGGCGATCGCGTTTTTGCCGCCAACTGGGCGCTCGTGAAAGACTGGAACGAAGAAAGCCGTTATGAGACGCATACGAAGATAGAAGCAGAGCAGATGATCCAAGCGGTACGAGAACCGGACCATGGAGTCATGCAATGTATAAGACGATATTGGTGAAGCAGATGATCGATGAAGGCGCGCAGTTGCTACAGAAGCTTGATGCGCGTGGGATCCCGGTACGTGCGGCTTTGTGGTACGACGATCCGGAAAAACTGTCATGGAAGCTGGTTATTGTTACGCCGGAGGCAAGCAATCCCGGACCACTTGCAGCTTATCTCCAAGTTCAGACAGCGATGAATGGGCTGGACCTCACTATCTCGCTTGACGACATCATAGTGATGAGCCCGAGTTCGCGAAAGTTTGAAGATTTGCGACGAACGATAGAGGGCGTGACCAAGGGTGCGTTTCTCCATCCAAACGACCCTTCCCAGAGAGCGGCATTCGATGATGCCTATGTATACCGCTGGTCTGAACAATAGGCCCGCCCGAATGGCTCGCTAAGTTAAGGTCGAAGATTATTTCACGGCCCGAAAGGGAAATCGACAAACAGTCCGTGGAACCACGCGCCATGCGGCAAGGCAGTGACATTTGGATGTACGGCGTAGCCGCGCTCGCGGGCATAGGCACGGGCTACGCCGACGTTGTGATCAATGACCTGCTCTTCACAGCCTTGCTGGTGCTGATGGCGTGTATGTTGCTGGGGTTGCTGCGGCCGCGTTGGCCTTGGCGGTGGGTGGTGGTAGTGGGAATGTTCATCCCGCTCAGCGAACTAGCAGCCTACATGGTCCTGACTGTGAAGCCCACGCGGGCGCAGGTGTATGGATCATTTCTGGCATCCCTGCCGGGCGTTGCCGGCGCTTACGGCGGATCGCTCATGCGCGGCGTCCTGGATAATCTGCGGCAAGGGAAGTAGAGCGGCGACCGGAATCCGTCCTGTTGCATTTGCCGGATACCGGAAGCCGGAAGCCGGTTTTGAGTTTACAATGCTCCCGTCATGTCTTTCCTTCGTTTCCTCATGCTGCTTTCGCTCGTCTGCTGGATCGGCGGGTTGATCTTTTTTGCATTTGTGCTGGCGCCCACGGCGTTTACTGTTCTGCCCAATACGCATCTGGCCGGCAACGTGGTGGGGCGTGCGTTGGGTAAACTGCATTGGATTGCGATCATTTCTGGGGTCATCTATCTGATCAGTTCCCTGCTCTACAGCCGCCTAACCGACGGCACGGCCCATGTCTTTGCGGCGCGTCACGTTTTGCTGTGCGCCATGCTTGCGCTCACTTTGATCTCGCAGTTCGGCATCATTCCGCGCATGGATGTTTTGCGGGCGTCGCTGGGAGACGTGGGGTCCGCGCCGATCGACAATCCTCAGCGGGTTCGGTTCGATGCGCTGCATGTGTGGTCGACTCGCGTGGAAGGCGGCGTGTTGCTGTTGGGGTTGGTGGTGGTGTATTTGACTGCACGGAGCTTCTAGCTGCTAGCTCCTAGCTTCTCGCTAGACTTTCCTGCTTTCCCAACGCGCATTTCCACGACCAATCGTTTATCCTAAAAAGTTGTTCAACGGTCGCTGAGGTCGCAGTGTCGATCCAATCTGACCCGCATAAGCGACGAGTTAGCTAGGAGCTAGGAGCTAGAAGCTAGAAGCTTTCTTATGAAAACCGGCATTATTGGCCTGCCCCAGGTAGGCAAGACATCATTGTTTCGAATTCTGACCAAGGCGCATCTCTCCGATCAGGCGCGAGCCAACCCGCGCGAGGCGCACATAGGCGTGGCCAAAGTTCCCGACGATCGACTGGATCGCCTGGCCGCGCTTTACAACCCGAAGAAACTTACGCACACGTCCGTTGAGTACGTCGACGTGGGCGCCATCGGCCAGGAGGCGTTGAAAGACAGCGCCTACGCCGCGCATCTGCGCAACGTGGATGCGCTGGCGCACGTGGTGCGGGTGTTCGATGATCCCGCGGTGCCGCTGGCAGGCGAAATCGATCCGCTGCGCGACATCAAGAACGTGGAATTCGATCTGCTGGTCAGCGATCTCGGGCAAATCGAAAAACGGCTGGAGCGGCTGGAAAAAGATCTCAAGAAGATGAAGACGCCGGAACTCGAAAAAGAATTCGAGTTGCTGAAGCGCGCCAAGGCGCAGGTGGAATCCGACAAACCGCTGCGCGAAATGGAGATGACTGCTGAGGACAAGAAGCGCATCAAGGGTTTCATGTTCCTCAGCGAGAAGCCGATTTTCTACGTGCTCAATATCGGCGAGTCAACCGAACTGGGCAAGGAACTGGAAGAAGCGGTGAGCAAGTATAAGCTCACGGAAATCGCGGCGCGGCCGAATGCCGCAGCCACCGCGATCTGCGGCAAGGTGGAAGCCGAACTGGCCGAGATGAGCGACGCAGACGCCGCCGAATTCTTGTCGAGCTATGGGCTGAAAGAGAGCGGCCTGGTGCGGCTGATTCGCACCACATACAAACTGCTGGGCCTGATCTCATTCTTCACGGCGGGTGAAGACGAGTGCCGCGCCTGGCAGGTTCCCGCGCATTCGCGGGCTCAGGAAGCGGCGGGAGCGATTCACTCCGATCTGGAAAAACATTTTATCCGCGCTGAAACCATCCGCTGGGATCAACTGCTCGAAGCGGGTTCAGAAGCAAATGCCCGTGCGAAGGGAACCCTGCGGCTGGAGGGAAAAGACTACATCGTGCAGGATGGCGATGTGATGCATATTCGGCATTCGGGATGATAGTACCTAGTAGCCAGTACCTAGTACCGAGTTGGGACAGAAGTGCGAGATTTTGGATTCCGGATTGTTTAGCATACGGGCCTTTAGATGTAACCTGAGGTGAATGGCTCAGCATTACAAAGATTTAATCGTTTGGCAGAGGGCAATGGACTTGGTTAGTCTCCTCTATGATGCGACCGAGACGTTTTCCGAAGCGTGAAATCTACAGTTTGACCAATCAGATACGTCGAGCGGCAGTGTCGGTCCCGAGCAACATCGCGGAAGGGCAAGCACATCACAGCAACCGTGAGTTTCGTCACTTTCTGCGCCACTCGCGCGGTTCACTCGCAGAGATCGAGACTCAAGTGCTCATCGCTCAGCGACGAAATTATCTGTCGGAATCACAGGCGTCGGAGATTCTAGGGCGCTCCGGCGAGGTGGGCAGAATTCTAAACGGTCTCCTCAACTCTCTTGATGAACGCCTCCCCGTGGCATAAGAGATTTGACTAGGTACCAGGTACTCGGTACTTTCTTACTTCATGCATCCCATTGCTACCAGCATTCTGCTTGGCCTCACTGCCGCCGCAGCCAACGTATTCGGCGGGGCGATCATTGTGCAGCGCAATTGGGAGCGGCGCTATCTCCGCTATTTTGTCGCGCTGGGCGCGGGCTTCATGCTGGCCACGGCTATGGTCGAGATGGTGCCGGAAAGCCTGGAACTGCGCGGTCGAAGCGCGGCTTACCTGATCCTCCTTGGCTATCTGCTCACTCATTTTTTCGAGCACACGGTCACGCCGCATTTCCACTTCGGCGAGGAGACGCACAAAGACGAATTCATGCACGCCCACAAGGGATACTCGGTGTTGCTCGGCCTCATCATCCACACGTTTTTTGACGGAATCGCGATTGCGTCCGGATTTCTGGTATCGAACGCCTTGGGCTGGATCATTTTCTTCGCCATCTTTCTGCACAAGATTCCCGAAGGCTTCACCGTGAGTTCGGTGATGCTGGCCAGCGGCCGCAGCGTGAGCACGGCTTGGCTGGCGTCGGTGATTCTGGGCGGTGCAACGCTGGCGGGTGTTTTGACTATGGCAGTCTTCCGCCAGCACGTGGACGCAGGCTTGCCGCTTGCCGCAGGAGTCACCATCTACGTGGCGGCTTCGGACTTGGTTCCGGAGGTAAATAAAGAGCCGGCGATGAAGATGGCTTTGCTGGTATTCGTGGGCGCTGGGATGTTCTTTTTGCTGGAAACGCTGTTTCACCTGCACTGAGGACAACTACAGAGAGTGCGTTATCCGATCATGCCGCCGGCTCACTTCGTTGCTTTGTGTTCCGGTAGCGCCATGACGTGCAGTCCCGGAATCTTCTTGAAGTCCTTCGCATCCGATGTCACGACGATGTCGTCCTTCGCGGCCGTGGCGGCGGCGAAACAGTCAGCGTAAGGCAGGCCATAACCGGCCTTGAGCTGGGCGGCTCGCGTCGTAACCGCCTCTCCTGCATCGAGAACCGCGAGGGGCAGCAACTTGACCCGGTCCATAATTTTGGCGGTTTCTGCGAAGCCCTCTGCCTTGGCTATGGTGTAGTAGACTTCGCCCCAGTTGACTACGGACATACGGAGCGGCTGTTCGGCATCACGGGCCTGTTTGAAAAGCTGGTTCACCGTGTCGGCGCCCGGCCCGCCAGTGAGAAAGCGGTAGAGGGCGTTGGCATCGAGCACGTGCAGCTTCATTGCAGATCCCGATCCTTGCCCCGCTCCACCCGGTCAGGCAGCCGGCGCCCGGCGAGCACTCCCTTCATAGCATCGATAAACTCATCCGTGACCGGCTGAATGAACAAACGGCCCTGCTCTTCTAGAAATGCCACGCGAGTCCCTTCGTCGATTCGGAACCGGCGCCGAATATCCACAGGGATCACAACTTGTCCTTTGGCCTTGACTGTTGCGTACTCGATCACCATAGTATGACATTCTATGACTTAGTTGTACTTCAGTCAAGTGGTTGGAAATCTCAATACGTGGTTTTACTGGGTTGAGAAACTCTGCCCGAATCGCCGGGGCCCTCAGCGGCTGAAGCAGCGCCAGCTCGCGTCCTAAAGGCACGAGTAAAAGTCGCGGCCTTCCCGATCCATGAAATTCCTCGCGAGAAATGCGGTTCAGTCCACAGTGTGCTTGGCCGTGTATCCGTCGCGGGCGACGACTTCGACCTTCTGTTCTTTGCCCTTTTGGTCTTTCACCTTGAGCGGGCCACCGTCAGGGGCCACCACTTGGATTTTCAGCTTGCGGTAAGTACCATCCAGCTTGCTGTTGCTGGGATGATAAGCCAGCGAGTATTGATTGCGGATGTCGCTGGAGATATCGGTGAAAATCTCCGGAAACTCCGCCTGAAAGCGAGGGAAGTAGGCGCGGCCACCGGTCATAGAGGCAAAGGTGCGCATCTCATTGTCGGCCTGTAGAAAGTCCATGCGGTTCACGCTTCTACCCATTCCGTAGGCGCCCGGACATCCATTGCCCATGCGCGAATCGCACCAGTTGCGATAGGCGAATCCAACGCTGATCGGGAAGATGGTGACATCCTTCGTGTCTTTGACCTTTTTGTAGACTTTGTCGAGCGTAACCTTGCTGAAGGTATCAACGCCGACAGAAACCAGAATGACATATTTCTTCCCTTCTATGCGATCCAGCCGATCCAGAGTGTCATACAAAGCGTCGAATACACACGCCTCGGAGAACCCAGGTATGCGCAACTCGTTCAAGGCGCCATAGAGGGCTTGCTTGTCCTGCGTGAAGTCGATCAACATGTGCGGGTTCATATCGAAATAAGTCACCGCAACCCAGTCGTTCTTCTGGAGCGAATTGACAAACGAGTAGGAGGCCCGCAGGGCGTCGACCATGAAAACGTAATTCGTGGCGCCGAATTCCACCAGCAACACCGCCGTAATCGGCGCTTTCGACACATTGAAGTTGGTGATCTGCTGGGGTGATCCGTCTTCGAAAATACGGAAGTTATCCTTCTTCAGTCCAGGGACAAACTGGCCGTTGCTCTTCAGGTTCACCATCACGTCAACATTGACCAGGGGCACGTTTACCTTGATGGAATAGTCGGGCATCCCCTCGATCTTCGCGGGCGTAGCCGGCGGAGGTGGCGGCGGAGGAGCCTCCGCCGCACCCCTCTTGGGGATGGAGTAGGGACCGATGCTACCCGTGGGCCCACCGGCTTCGGCAGGAGCCTCCTGCTTGGGCTTGCCATTGTTCTGTGTGTCGTTTTGCGGGTTATCCTGCGGCGCGGGTTGCGATTGCTCCTGCGCGGACACCGGACCCACCCCACACAGCATGAGCAGCGTGATCGCCAATGCCGGCAACAGTTTGGCGCAATTTCCGCAACGCGATTTCGTGAATATCCATTCGGCAAACATAGGAAACCCCTGAAGAGGTGGAGATAAGACTCTATGGGAAGAAAATTCCCCTGTGCTAGTATAGACGCAGGGATTCGCCATTGGGATGTTTTGCCCGGCTCCCGCTATCCCCCTCCTGGCAACAACTTGCAATCTGGCGGAGTCTAATCCACATGTGGGGCTCGTACAGTCCTTCTGGGCGTTGTTCATGAAAAAACTGTCCTTCGCGTTCTTGGTCACCATTATCTGCCTGTCTTTCCCCGGTTTCACGATTGCGCAAACGGCGTCTGCCGGGCATATGGCGCAAAAAACTCAAACCATTGCCGTAAGCCAGATTCACGCGGGCATGCGCGGGGTCGCCTACACCGTGTTTCAGGGAGTCAAACCCGAGGCCATGGATGTGGAAGTCCTGGGCGTGCTGCACAACATGAATGGACCCAAGGGCGACATTATCCTGGTGCGCCTGCACGGGGCGAAGGTGGAATACACCGGCGTAGTCGCCGGCATGAGCGGGAGTCCGGTTTATTTCGACGGCAAACTCGCCGGAGCCTTGGCTTTTCGTATCGGAGAATTTTCCAAAGAGCCCATCGCCGGAGTAACGCCCATCGCCGATATGCTGGAGATCAGCGCGCTTGACGGCTCACCCGCCGAAGAGACCAGCGCGGTCAAGCCCTCGGTGAGTACAGTGGCGGGCAAGACTGCGGCGCCGGGCGAGACATCGGCACTCCCCACTTCAGGTCAGGATTTTACAAATTATCTCAAGCCCATCGAGACTCCGCTGGTGTTCAACGGATTCTCCGAAGAGGCGGTTCGTCTTTTTGCGGGACAGTTCGCGTCGGCCGGTGTCGTCCCGGTCATGGGTGCTGGGTCGGTGAGTAACGACAAACAGCCGGAGCCGCTCGAGCCCGGCTCTGCCGTCAGCGCCATCCTGGTGCGCGGTGATATGGACATCGCCGGCACCTGCACCGTCACCTACATGGATGCGCAGCGCTTGCTGGCCTGCGGACATCCGCTGCTGCAGTTCGGCTCCGTCGACCTGCCCATGACTAAGGCCGACGTGCTGGCCACACTGCCTTCGCCGCTCAACGCTTTCAAGATTGTGAACACCACCGAGCCCGTCGGAACCTTCGTGCAAGATCGCCACACCGGCATTCTCGGCGTCTTCGACCGGCAGCCAAAAATGATCCCGGTCACGCTAACGATCCACAGCGCCGCCGGCTTGAAGCAGTTCCATTACGAGGTGCTGAATAATCCCAAGCTGACGCCCGTGGCTCTGATGGTGACGGTGTTCAACGCGCTGCATGGCGTCAACGAGTTCGGTGAAGAGATAACCTACCGGCTCACCGGAAGCATCGGCGTCAAGGGGTTTCCCGAAGTCACGATGCGTAACATGTTCGCGCCGTCGGAGGGCACACAGCCCGCGGCCATGCAGGCCGCGCTTTCGCTGGGCGAGCGCTTCGGACGCATTTATGACAATCCTTATAATGCTCCGGCCATCGCCGGCGTGAAGCTGGATTTCGACCTGGTCCGCGAACGTCGCTGGGCCCGCCTGGAGAGCGCTCGCACCGACGTTACCGAAGCGCGTCCCGGAGACGACATCATGCTCGAAACCGTGCTCGCTCCCTATCGCGGCGAGCGCATCGTGCGCCAGATTCCGTTGAAGATTCCAACCTCAGCCAGCAAGGGAACCCTGCGCATTTTGGTAAGCGACGGCGATACTCTCGACCGCATCGGGCACGGCAGCCCAGCCTTCGGCCGCAAGCTCGATCTCGCCTCCACCATCGCCTTGCTCAACAAGGAGCACTCCAACAATCGCGTCTACGTCTCGCTCCTCGAGGCCGACCCCGAGGCTCGCGTAGCCGACAAGGTCATGCCCACCCTGCCCATCTCGATCATGAATGTAATGGACGGCATGCGCGGCAATCAGGAAATGATCGTAAGCGGCGAATCCAACGTGGACGAAACCGCAACCGCTCCGCTGGACTATGTAGTGTCAGGAGCGCAGTTGCTGACGATCACAGTAAAGTAAGGGCTAATTTAGAATTGTCATCCCCCACCCCACTGTCATCCCGAGCAAAGCGAGGGATCTTGGTGTCTGCCTGCGCCGGCCCGCGCTCGCTGCAAGCAAGAACCCAGATCCCTCGTTTCACTCGGGATAACAATCCCAACACCTAGCTCTCTTCTTCGAGTTCGCCCATCTGCTGCGCCAGATAGCGCTCGTAGCCCAG
The DNA here is from genome assembly GCA_963702775.1 of uncultured Acidobacteriaceae bacterium. GTDB lineage: Bacteria > Acidobacteriota > Terriglobia > Terriglobales > Acidobacteriaceae > Sulfotelmatobacter. The sequence continues at coordinate 978,698 of CAVPDX010000002.1, read as the reverse complement.
TTCTTTAATCTGGTGCGTCTGCGCTTCTAGAAAGTCGACGTGCTCTTCCTCGTCTTTAACTAACTTCTCCAGCAGCTCGCGAGAACCGTTGTCGCCTTCTTTGGCGGCAAGCGCGACGGCTTCGTTATACATTTTCACCGCGCCGAGTTCGAGCGCCAGATCGTTCTCGATCATGGCCTTGACCGTGCCGCCAATCTTTACGTCCAGCGGCTGCATCGATGGTGTGCCGTCAAGAAACAGGATCCGTTCCATCAGCGATTCCGCGTGCTTCATTTCGCCGATGGACTGTTTCTTGATGAAGTCTGCGAGCCGGAGGTAGCCCCAGTTTTCGCACATCTCGGCGTGCAGAAAATATTGGTTGATGGCCGTCAGCTCTTCGCGGAGCGCCTTATTCAGTTCAGCAATGACTTTGGGATTACCTTTCATGGCGAACCGAGTATAAACCAACGACGAACAAAAATCTGGCTAAGAATGTGGCGCGGGCACTCTTGCCCGCGAAATCTAACCATGAGCATGACTGTGATTCCCGTTTCGGAACCAGACGCCTAGAAAAAGGCTCGACCCAACCGTAAGATCTCCCATGGCGCCTCTACGATGTCGCAAGGAGTAATCGCACCTATGCCCGAGGCCACGTTCCGCCGATATGAATACCGCCGCCGTCTCCCCCACTATCAACGGGACGGCAGGCCTCTCTTTGTCACTTTCCGAACGCAAGCTTTACTCAAACTCTCACCCCTCGCACGAACGCTAGCCCTTCAGCACTGTCTCCACGACAACGGAAAGACAATTCAGCTGCACGCAGTAGTGGTTATGCCCGATCACGCCCATCTGCTGTTTACGGCCTTGCGAGACGAGGAGGGCTGGACCTTCGCACTTCCCAAAATTCTGCGGGCAATCAAGGGATCTTCGGCGCGCAGCATCAACAAGCTCACCGGGAGAACCGGCCCCTTGTGGCAGGACGAATCCTTCGATCACGTGTTGCGCGGGGATGAGAGCCTGCGGGAGACCATCGAATACATCCGCCAGAACCCCGTTAGAAAAGGATTTGTAAATACAGCAGAAGACTATGAATGGTTATGGGCTGAGTGTGGCGCGGGCACTCCTGCCCGCGAGATCTAACCACGAGCAAGAATGCGGTCCTCGGTTCTGAGCTGTCAAAGATCTTTTAGTTGGCAAGCTCTGAACTTGGGCTGTTGTCTTTACTCATGGTTAAATTCCGCGGGCAGGAGTGCCCGCGCCACACAATCAAAACAACGCCACCGCCGCTTTTTCCATGTGCTTAAATCCATCGGTAAACCACGCGGTCAGCACCATCAGCGTGCCGTTGTAGCCCACGTGCGCCAGAAAGCTTGACGCCACTGACTTGGTCATCGCCCGAATCGTGGTAAGCACCACTCCAACCATAAAGACAATCAGCACGGCTCCCCAGGAATTTCCGTATTGGAAAAAGTGCATCAGACCAAAGGGCAAGGCGGTCAGCAGAATTCCCCAAACTATTCCCATGCGCCGCGCCACCACGGGATAAAGAAATCCGCGAAAGAACAATTCTTCCATCAGAGGGCCAAGAGTCACGGCGAAAGCCGCGGTGAGATAGGCATCGAAAGGCCGGTCGAAGAATTGATCGAAAGGCGTTTCCTTCGGCATGGGCAGGAACCGTCCCAAAATGTCGAAGCCCAGCATAAGAGCTCCTACCCCAATAAAACTCACTCCCGCGATCCCTGGCCAATTCCAGCGAACCGCCGGCCAGAAGCGCGTGCCATATTTCACCCTGACCAGCAGGACCATGTATATCGCCAGCACAATGTAAAGCAGCAACTGCGAAAGCAGCACCACCGCCGGCTTCTGCAATAAATCCGTCAACCGGGCGTGGGGATAAACCAGCCGCAGCAATCTCGGGATGACGAAGATTTGCCCCAGGATGAACACGATCGCCGTCAGAGCCAAAATCAACAGTACGTCCCACCCGCTCCAGACAGGGTCCTCACCGGCTTTAGGCGCGTGCTTCGGCGGCTGCGGAGCGGGCACAGGAAACGGCACCACAACAAACGGCGCAGGCGTGTGCGGTTCGCTATTCAACGGCGGCGGATCAAACTGCGGATTTTCCGGTGCTGACAAAAAGATTCCTTTTCTAAAGGCTGTCCAATCTTCCCTTTTCATCTTACCCTGAGCGGGAGCTTCCGCTCTCGTTGACAGGCAGCCTTAACCGCCACAGCCTTGACAACCGTTGTCAAATATGACAACATACACCACTGAGGGCATGCCGTGATGGACGGCCAAATGACCCGCAAGACAAGGCCCGTTTCATGGCTCAAGGCGGCCCTGAAGGAATTCGAGACGTTCCCGGAAGGAGCCAGGTCGATCTGCCTGACGGCCCTCACCATCGCCGCGGAGGGCGGCAAGGCCGACGTCGCTAAGCCTATGCGGGGACCTAAGCTCAGGCGTGTTCGAGCTTGCGCTGCCGTTCCGCGGCGATGCGTTTCGCGTAGTCTACGCTGTGCAATTCGCCGATGAAATCTGGGTCGTGCATGCCTTCCAGAAGAAGTCGACGCTGGGCATCAAGACGCCGCAACGCGAAATTGAGCTGGTCAGAGATCGTTTGAACAGATTGAAGGAGATGCTGCGATGAAAAGCGGAAAGCTGGAAGTGGTGCGCGGGAGCGGCAACGTGTTCCGCGACCTCGGGCACAAGAACGCCGACGCGGAGCAATTCAAAGCCATCCTGGCCGCCGAAATCATCAAGTCGCTCGACCGCGAACGCCTCACCGTGCGCGCAGCGCACGCCCGAACTGGCATCGCCGCAGCCGATTTCTCGCGCATCCGCAATGCAGACCTCGGGCGCTTCACCGTCGATCGCCTCATGTCGATCATCAACCGCCTCGGCGCACGCGTTGAGGTGAAGGTCCGCGTGCGCCGCGTTCAAACCCCTGCCCAAGAATTGCAGCTGTGAAGGACGACTAGGACCGCCGTGAACCTCATCCTTCGCGCTCTTTGGAGGGGCCGGCTGCAGGGCCGCACCCAGATCTGCTCATCCCCGGCTAAAGAAATCGGAGTCGGTTCCCCGCAGATTTCTCCCCGCGTCCCCTAACTCCAACAGTTCCCGCCGTTTAGATCGCATCGTACATACATACATAGCCGTACATGATTGGATGCACAAATGTTCCAGTCGGAACATAACGTCGATTTGTAGCTAGGCGCTCCGCTTCCCGTTCCCGGTAAAATATCCCGCCAGCGCCTGCCCCGTGTAAGACTTCTTCACCCGCGCCACCTGCTCCGGCGTGCCCTGCGCCACGATGCGGCCGCCTTCTTCGCCGCCTTCGGGGCCGAGGTCGATGATCCAGTCGGCGTTGCGGATCACGTCCAGATTATGTTCGATGATGACGATCGAATTGCCCAGGTCGGTCAGCCGGTGCAGCACGTCGAGCAACTTCTTTACGTCGTCGAAGTGCAGCCCGGTGGTGGGCTCGTCGAGCAGGTAAAGCGTCTTGCCCGTCTGCCGCTTGCTCAACTCGCGCGCCAGCTTGATGCGCTGCGCTTCGCCGCCAGAAAGCGTCACAGCTGATTGGCCAAGATGAATGTAGCCGAGGCCAACGTCGACCAGCGTCTGCAGCTTCTGCTTGACCTGCGGAATGTTTTCCAGAATTGGCAGCGCGTCGCGAGACCGGCATCTCCAGCAGATCGGCGATGGAGTAGCCGTTGTACTTCACGGCCAGCGTTTCGTGATTGTAGCGGCGCCCGCCGCAGACCTCGCAGAGCACGTAAACGTCGGGCAAGAAAATTCATCTCGATGCGGCGCTGGCCCTCGCCCTGGCAGGCTTCGCAGCGTCCGCCGGAAACATTGAAGGAAAACCGTCCAGCCTTGTAGCCGCGCTCGCGCGCTTCGGGCAGCATGGTGTAGATCTCGCGGATCGCAGTGAACACGCCGGTGTAGGTTGCGGGATTCGAGCGCGGCGTGCGCCCGATCGGCGACTGATCGATGCGAATGACTTTGTCGATGTTCTCCGCGCCCACGATCGCCTTGTGCTCGCCAGACTTCTCGCGCGAACGGTAAAGCTGCCGCGCCAGCGCGCGGTAAAGAATATCGTTGACCAGCGTGGACTTGCCCGACCCGGAAACGCCTGTCACCACAGTCATCACGCCGAGCGGGAAAGTTACGTCGAGATTCTTGAGATTGTTTTCTTTCGCGCCAAGAATCGTAAGCGCCGCGCCGTTTTTCTGCCGGCGCTCGGGACGCATCTCAATCTGCACTCTGCCCGAGATGTAAGCCCCGGTCAGCGAGTTTGCCGCGCGCATGATTTCTTCCGGCGTTCCGTGCGCCACCAGTCCGCCGCCATGACGTCCGGCGCCGGGGCCAAGGTCGATCACATAATCCGCACGGCGAATGGTTTCTTCATCGTGTTCGACCACGAGCACGGTGTTGCCCAGGTCGCGCAGATTTTCTAGTGCGTTCAGCAGGCGGCCGTTGTCGCGATGATGCAGGCCGATCGAAGGCTCGTCCAGCACGTAGAGCACGCCGCGCAGCTTCGATCCAATCTGCGTGGCCAGGCGAATGCGTTGCCCCTCGCCGCCAGACAAAGTCGCGGCCGAGCGGTCGAGCGAAATGTAGTTCAGCCCCACTGCATTCAGGAATTGCAGACGCTCCACGATCTCATGCATGACGCGGCCAGCGATCTTCTCCTCGCGTCCTGCGAGCTTGATGCCTTGCGCCACTTCGAGCGCCCGCGAAATCGGCAGCGCCGTGAATTCGGCTATCGACATGCCGTTCACCTTCACCGCGAGGCTCTCCGGCCGCAGCCGCTTGCCGCCGCATGCGGGACACTCCGTCGCCGACATGTGATCCATCAGCCAGTCGCGATAGCCTTCGGAGGTCGACTCCTCCAGATTCTGCTTCAAGTATCCAAAGATTCCCCGGAAGCCGGTCTTGCCGCGTCCTGACTCGCCATTCAACAGCAGATCCTGAATCTGGTCGGGAAACTTCTCAAACGGCTTGCTCAGATCGATGCCGTGCGCCGCGGCCGTGATCTGCAAAGCATGGATCAGTCCTTGCGAAGCCGAACCCGGCCCCAGGCCGCCATCGAGCAACGGTTTCGACCAGTCCGTAATCACTTTCGCGGGATCGAAATCGTAGCGGCTGCCGAGACCGTGGCACTCGGGACAAGCACCGTACATGCTGTTGAAAGAAAACGACCGCGGCTCCAGTTGCGGCACGCTGATGCCGCAATCCGGGCACGCCAGCTTTTCGGAATAGAGCTGCTCATCGCCGCCGACCACTGCGATCTGAACCAGACCGCCGGCCAGCTTCATCGCCAGACCCACCGACATTTCCAACCGATGCTCGATCCCCGGCTTCACCAGCAGCCGGTCGATGACGACTTCGATGGTATGGTTCTTGCGCTTGTCGAGATTGAGGTCGTCATCGAGATTCACGATTTCGCCATCGACGCGGGCGCGCTCGTAGCCGTGCTTGAGCAGCGTCTCCATCTCCTTCTTGAATTCGCCTTTGCGCCCGCGCACGATCGGCGCCAGAATCATTACGCGGTCCTCAGGAGTTAGAAGCATGACCCGCTGCACGATCTGTTCGGCCGACTGGCGGCTGATGGGCTGGCCGCACTTGGGGCAATGCGGCACCCCGATTGAAGCGAACAAAAGACGAAGATAATCGTAGATCTCGGTGATCGTGCCCACGGTCGAGCGCGGGCTGCGGCTGGTGGTCTTCTGCTCGATCGAGATGGACGGGCTAAGTCCATCAATTGCATCAACATCCGGCCGTTCCATCTGGTCCAGAAACTGCCGCGCGTAGGTCGAGAGGGTCTCCACGTAGCGGCGCTGGCCCTCGGCATAAATCGTGTCAAAAGCCAGCGAGGACTTGCCCGAGCCGCTCAGCCCGGTCACCACGGTCAGGGAGTTGCGCGGAATCTCGACGTCGATGTTCTTGAGGTTATGCTGGCGCGCCCCGCGCACCGATATCTTAGTAATAGCCATTTGGAGACTATCTAAAGCAGGGGAGGATTGCCCTTCCGTAATATCGACATGTGCACGGACTTCGCCGACATTAGGAGTGCGCAGCTCTACTCCGTATCTTATTCGTCACTAGCGGAGGGCGTCAACGCGGGTAGATTGAAGAAGCCGCATGGACGAAAGTTGAACTGTGGGCATCTGACTACCGTAACTCAATAAGGGTGGGATGATTGTGATTGCGCTCTTCATGCCTCTAATTCTGTGCGTTACTGTATTCGCGTCGGTTGGAATCGGCGTACTGTCCGCCTACGTTGCAGTCATTGGCATCCTTGAAGTGTGTGGCCGGGCATCGCAGCATCGTCCCGCTGAAGGCCGCCCGCGTCTCGTTCTCCTGCCGTCGCAGAACCACGCCAGCGGCGACTAAGGAAGCATCTCACGCTCTGGAAGTGATCCCTGTAAGCGATTCGACCTCTTGGACTAAGCCGCTGAGTTGCAAATTCTTGCAAATTGACACACCGGCGAGAATCGGTATAAAGTGCCGGACACGCGTCCGCAGACGTGTCTGATCCGGCGCTGGTGGCGTCCTTTCATGGAAAGGGACTTCTTGCCGGTATTACGGACTCGAGATTACGGACCCCAGCGAAACGCAGCCAACTCAACCTAAAAAAGGGGGATAAATAAGTGCTTAAGAAAACGCTACTGACATTGACCGTACTGGCTCTTGCCAGCTTGACAGCCTTTGCTGGCGACAACGATGCAGTTGTAACCAGCAAAGACGGAAGAACCACCATTTCCACCGCGCCTGCACAGCATGTCATCGGTAACAGAACGTCGGACGCAGGTCTGATCACAATTTTTGACAACATCGGTACCGCATATCCGAACGGTGAATACTGGTGCTGCACAGGCGCCACGATCACCGGCCCGAGTGCCCTGCAAAACTTCCCCGAATACTGGGAGGCAGCCGCTTTCACGCCGAAAGCCGACCACACCATTACCAAGATCGAGGTCGCCGTGGGATGGGTGGAAGGGAACAATGGAATCGTCCTTGGCCTTTATGACGACGCCAGCGGAGTGCCTGGAACCGCCATTAAGGCCTGGCCTCTGTCGGGTCTGCCTACCTTCGGAGACTGCTGCGTGGTCGACACGCAGGCCCTCACAAAAGGGGTTCCCGTCAAAGCAAACACTCAATACTGGATCGTTATGAAAGCCGGCGCTAAGGACGCCAATACCTGGGCTGCCTGGAATTACAACGACGTCGATCAGGTAGACGGAACCACAGCTGCCTATTATTGCTCGGATGACAAAGGCGGGTCTTGCGGCGAAAACGACACGTGGGTTCCGGAGACAGCCAAGCCTGGGTTCGCTTTTGCAGTTCTGGGAAAATAGGCTTTTACACTACCCTGCCCCACAGAAGCGCCGCTCGCGCGGCTTCCTTACTGGCATCGAACCTGTTGCCCCAATGCGCCGCCGGATTTGCTCCGGCGGCGCATTTTGCTTATTGAGCGGGGCTACAAATTCTTGAAATCCTTCCGAGTGGTGCGGTGCGGCCGGAAGCCGCTCCCCTTCAAAGCTGCTCTGAAACGATCAGAAGGTGAAACGACCGCCGATGGTCGGAGCAAGGTTGTTGTTGGAGTTATAAGGGACGCCGGGGCCATGAGGAATGGCGATGTTCAGACCGCCGCTCACGTAGGAATATGCAATTCCGGCAAAAGCGTCGAAACGTTTGGTGAAGTGACGGTCCACATAGAGCGACTCCTCGTTGAGGGTGCCGGCGCAGGCACTGCGGAAACCGGCTGCGGGCGAGCAGGTCGTCGGAACCCGGAAGTCGTTCTGCAGCTGATGATACCAGGACAAAGTGATGTCGGTTTTGCTGTCGATGGCGTATTTCCCGCCCGTCCACCAGATCTGGACGTGCTTGGGAGAATCAAGATTGTTGTCTTCGACGCCGCTCATGAAATAACCGCCCTGGTCCGAGGCGCCAATGCCTAACGGGTTCTTTGGGTTAGCCTGCCGGATGTATTCGTAACCGGCAAACAACTTGAACTGGTCCCACATATACTTGGCAGCGAACATAATGGCGCGGTTGTCGGTGACGATGCCATATACGGTGTTGGTGGTATCGATGACATTGGCCCCAGTGATGGGGTTGGTATTGATGCTGTCGGTGGTCGACTGATAGGGCTGCGTCAGACTCTGAGGCCCCAGCAAGGGGTTCAATACGCTGATCGCCTGGTTGTAACGTTGGTAGACGACGTCGGCGGAGAACTTGCCCTGATTTCGGCCGATGTCACCGCCGAGGTCGAATCCAAAGGCGTTGTTATGCGCCGATTCCGGCGTACAATTGGCGGCCGTCCACGTTGTGGAGGCAGAGTAGCAACCCCCAGAACCGTCGGCAAATTTGTACATCGCGCCGAAATGGACCGGGCCATAGGCGAGGCGATACTTCACGGCGTCGTCCCAACGGCTGTCCTCGGTGTCGCCGCCGCCGGCCATCGTGCCGTTATACCCGATGTAGGAAAAGGCATAGGCGCCGTTGGCCGGATCGTAAAGCAGCATCGCATCGGTGCCGAGTGAGCGCTGCCGGCCGAAAGTCAGCTCGCCGAAGTGCGTGGACGAGATACCGCCATAGATTTGGTCATTGAAGGGTTGGCCCGCGCGCGCGCCGTCGATGGCTATGGAATAGCTGCCCCTGGGAAGGCCGTTGTTAATGGTGTCGGTGGCTGACGCGTTGGCGAGCAGGCCGGACTGCGGATTGATGCCGGTGGAAGCGTTGAATACAACGAACCAGTCGTGTGCAAACTCTTCCTTGCCCCTGATGCCCAGACCCGTCTGCGACAGGTTGTTCGGTGCGACGAGGAATCGATGTTCATAGCCGTTTCGGTTCACCAGAGCTTCGCCTTCATAGTTATAGCCATTTTCCGGTAAGCCGTGGCTGACCCAGCCGAGGCCGACGTCATAGGCACCGTACAGCGTGATGCCGTGCCAGGTCAGCGCGCAATCGGTGGTGGCGAACTCGTGGCCGCTGGCGCAGGCGTCGGGGGTCTTCGGCTGCGCGGTTTGGGCCCACGCCGGGAACGAAACGCAGAGAATAACAGCGGCGAAAAACGGAGCAACCTTACGCAAGGGATCCCCTCCATAGTCAGTAATTGCGTCAAAGAATTACGAAGTGTATATCAAGGATGGATTTACTGTCCAACTCAATACAGATATCGGCATGGAGTAACAGATTTTAGAGCCAGAGAGACGTGAACCCGGCATGTTGACCGTAGCCTGTGCTGAATGTAGGATTTCGTTCCGATGCCGAGGATCGGCAAGTCCGGGCGCAAGAATGACGAATTGCTCAAGCTGCGCGATGCGGCCTTGCAGCTGGGAATCAGTTTCCCCACCATCAAGCAGTGGATTTACAAGAAGAAGATTCGCAGCGTTCAGACTGCCGGCGGACATCACCGCATCCCGCAGAGTGAACTGGACCGGTTGCTGTTCCGCACGCGAGGAAGAACAGCCGCCGAACGCACTCAGGCCGTGCGCCGCGTAAGCGGACGCAACCAGCTGGTGGGCCGCATCGATCAGGTTCGCATCAGCGGCCTCATGGCGGAAGTGAAGATTTCCATCGGAGAACAGCAAATCACTTCCATCATCACTGCGACCTCGGCGCGTGAGATGCACCTCAAGGCCGGACAGACCGCGGTCGCACTGATCAAGGCCACGGAGGTGATGATCCTGCGCGTGGGAGAATGATCTCTCGGGCAGCCCTAGGCCACGATCGTGACGATTTCTGCGATCGTGAGAAACACGGCGTAGGTAGCGAAGAGAAAAGCTCCATATTTCCCTGAGGTCTCGGGATGCATCCGAGGCATGAACGTGGCGAAGCGAGAGAGCAGCACAGCCTCGCCGAACATTCCGGGAAGTGCGATGAGCAGCGCCGCCGCAGCCCACTCTGCGGCCAGGACATGGCGCCATCGCAGAAGCAGGATGCAGATAACCGCGGTCACGATGGGAGTGATCGCGAAGTTGATCCAATAACGCAGATTTCCGCTTTCGAAGACATGCGGGCCGCGCAGCTCATACCAAATTGTTCCAATGACCCAGAATGCCACTCCGAAGAAAAGAAAGAGCAATTTGTCGTAGATCTTCATAGACGCTCCTGAGACCTGAGATTGACGTGCATAGGGGGCTTCGATGTACCACGTGGTACATCATCCTTGTACCATATGGTACATTATGAAAGCAAGATGCCCCGCAAAAAGCAGCAGCGCACCCGCGAACAACTACTGGAAAGCTGCCTGGCCGCATTCATCCGCGCCGGGACGCTTGACCTGAGTCTGGATCGGCTGGCGAAGGAAATCGGAAGCAACAAGCGGATGCTGATCCACTACTTCGGTGGCCGCGATGCCATCGAAGAGGCTGCGATGTCGCTGCTCGAAGACCGCCTGCGGGCGAGATTCCGGGCCAGCGCATTTCCCGCCAACGCTCCTCTGCGGTCCGTTGTCGCGGCCTTATGGGAGCAGACCACAGCCGCCGAATCCCGCGGCGTCGCTCGTCTCGCGATGGACCTGACGCGTCGTGGTTGGAGCGGGTCAGAGCGTGCCCGCAGATTCTTTGCAGAGCAACAGCGGCTGTGGGCCGAAATGTTGCAACAATTCCTGCCCGACCCAGCCGCGGTCGAGACTCTTCTGCAATTGTTTCAAGGCGCCATGCTGGTTTATCTGGTGACCGGAGACAAGGAACGCGGCAGGCGCGCCCTCGATCGTTTCGTCTCGCAGGAAGCGGAGTCAAAGCAGACGAAGAAGCAACGCAGCGCCCAGTAAAGAACATCTCACTGCACTCCGCAGCGGTTCTCCGCAACTCTGCTTTCAAGACTGTCTTTATTCTTTCCGGGCACTCCTCGTGTTAGCATTTTGCTAGTAGTCCTCTCCCGGCGGAAGGCGCATGGCCCGCACTTGTCCTATCCCGATTTCTTTTCTTCCTGCGATCCTTGCGGCCGTTCTTCTATCCTCATCCGCTCCCGCTGCCGAGCAATCCCCATGGCGCGAAATTCACTCCACACACTACACAGTCATTACCGATGCCGGCGAAAAGAAAGGCATAGAAGTTGCGCTGCGCTTCGAGCAGATGCGTTCGGTGTTTGCGACTTTACTGAGTAAAGACCGCCTCAACGAGCCGGTACCGCTGACCATCCTCGCCTTCAAGAACGACAAGGACTACTACCAGAGCGCGCCACTGCGCCTGGGCCAAACCATCAACGGCCAGCCCATCCCGGGCCAACCCATCGACGTTCCCGGCTTCCTTCTTTCTGGCGAAGACCACAACTTCATTGTGCTGAATTTATTTGAGGAGGAATCCTGGCGCGCCGTCGCCCACGACTTCGCTCTCCTGCTCCTAAACTACAACTATCCTCCGGTTCCAGCATGGTTCGACGAGGGCCTGGCCGAATACTTCAGCTCGATCCGCCTGTATGACAAGAAGTACGAAATCGGCGGCGACCCCGAACTGCTCCCCGTCTTCACCGAAGACCTGCTGCAAAACCAGCACGAAGCCCACAACCCGCCGAAGTCCTTCACCGAGCTTCTCAGCGGCGAGGTCTGGCTCGCGCTGCCCGACCTGCTCACCATGAAGCATGACACTTCCACTTTCAGCGAGGGCACGCGCCACACGCTGTTTCACGCTCAGTCGTGGATGCTGGTGCATTACCTGCTGCACGAGAAAAAACTGCAGCAGACGGGAACCTATTTCGATCTTACCCAGAACCAGCACGTACCTGTCGAAGAAGCCATCGAGAAAGCCTACGGCGTGCCGGCCGCGCGCTTCGACCAGCAGGTGAAAGATTACTTCCACTCGCTCACGCCGCTGTTCGTGGCGCTCGCTTCCCAGAGAACGGACGCCTCCAAGCAACCCGGTGCTCAACCCAATCCTCCGCAGCCCTACCAGTTCCCTGAAATTGTGACGCCGGACGCCCGCGTCATCACCGCCAACGTTCTTGGCGAGGCCGATGCCCGCGCTATAACCGATGAGGTAAAAATCAGAATTCCCGAACGCCGCGACGCCGCCCTGCCGGAATTGCAGGCGCTAGCCACGACTCCCGAACCGGTTCCTGCAAAACTCTTCCAAGCTAAAGAGAAGAATCAGGACGACAAGAAGAACGCTTTGCTGGTCACCGCCATTGGCAACGAGATCGCACACCGCGCTCTGGCCTGGGACCACATGCAGCGCAAGGAGTTCGATGCCGCTGCCGAAGAGCTGGGCAACGCCGCCGCTCTTAACCAGAACGACATGTGGATCCGCTACTACCTTTGCCTGCTGAAGTACCGCACGGCGCAGTCGATGCACACCGATATCATGGGCCTGCCCAACATGATTCAGGACTTGCACTCCGTGCTCGCGTGGTATCCCGAATTCGCCAGCGCGTATGACCTGCTGGCTACAGCACACATGAAAGGCGGAGGCCTGGTGGCGGCGATGCAGGCCGAACGCGCCGCCATGCGGCTCAGTCCGCGCAACCAGCAATACGTTTACAACATGGCGGAAATCTACATTGCCGACAAAAAGTGGCAAGCCGCGCTCGCTTTGCTGGGACAGTTGAAGGCCAGCGACAATCCTCAGATCGCGGCTGCAGCTCGCGACCGGCTGGCGACCATCCCCAACGAAGAGAAATATGGCATCACCGCAGCCGCTCTGGCTGCGGCTAATAAACCGGCGTCCCAGCCGTCGCCCTTCGACGTGCTCGATCAGGATGCCGCCAAGCGCGCCGCCGCAGAAAAAGCCCAATCCACAACCACGGCCGACACGCGTCCCGCAAAATATTTGCAGGGACGGCTGGTGGCCGTGGACTGCTCCCAGCCCCCGGCCGCGGTTCTAACCGTGACCTCCGGCGGAACGGTTCTAAAGCTGCGCACCCCCGACTACAAGTCCCTGCTCCTCATCGGAGCCGACACCTTCTCCTGCGCCTGGAACGATCGCGCCGTCTCGGTAAACTACAAGCCCGGCGGCCTGTCAGACGGAGACCTGGTGTCGGTCGAAGTCCGGTGAGGACGGACTTCGTTGCCGACACGTTCCCAAGCTTTGTCATTCCGACCGGAGCCGGAGCGCCAGCGACGGCGGAGGGAGGAATCTGCTTTTCGTTCGCAGCAGGCGATCGGGCGAAGACCTGCAACGAACCACCGGAATCAGGATCGCACAGGCTGGCGCGCACCAAACCTAGTTCCCCAGCACATTGAACCCATACTGAACATACTGCGACAGAGTCCATTTGCCTTCGTCGCTTCCGCAGTCCGTGGGGTTATTGTTGCACCAATAAGCCGTAGGATGCGCACTCATATCCGTGCTGTTAAAGGCCCAAGCATAGATGTCCGTGTCATCAGCAGTTGTGCTCACCACAACCCAGTATTGGGTTCCAGCCTTGACCCGGATTCCGGTCTTGTAGTTCACCGCGGATATGGCGCAGCATTGTCCGTAGGCCGGCAGTTTCGAAACATGGGTAGACCGAATAGCCTTCCCCGGTACGCCGCCCACATCGTCCCAGAGACCGATCTCGAAGCCCGCCGTTCCACTGCCCTGTCTCCCGGCCGACGTTTCAATCTTGGTCACGGTCGCATCGGCCGTCGGAGTGAACGCCACCGCAGCCCAGGTTTGAAAGGGATAGCCATTCACTCCCTGATCGACAGTCTCGCCCCATATGCTGAAGTAAAGCGCTTTCGGATAAGTGCTGAAGTTGCCCGCGATCACTTTCAGGCTCGGGTCTTCCGGCGGTGCAGGCGTAATGTAGGCCGGTGGGTTAGTGGCGCTCACAAACATGCCATCCTGACTAAACCCGGGTTGGTTTTGGGCCGACGCCGTAAGCACCATACCGGCGAACATGAACCCAGCCAGACAAGATACCGAAAATACTTTTTTACCCTTCATTGCAGCTTCCTCCATGAAAATTCGCTGTGTGATGTGTACAACAATCCTGTGAAAGTGGCTTCCAGTACCGCGCTTCGACTATCAGGCCCCCGAGAGATAGCCGTCAAGCAGAATCCGATTTCAGTAAAGAATTTGACAAATGCGCCGCAACAATCTGCCTACTTTCTGCAAGCAAACCGTCGCTCGCGCCGTCTCGGTAAACTATAAGCCCGGCGGCCTATCGGATGGAGACTTGGTTTCGGTGGAAGTGCGGCGAAGGGGTCCTCAATCCCGACCGACGGGGAGGAAAAAAGTACGGGCCGGGACCATCCGTCGCAGAAATTGCTACCCGAAGTGGAACGTGCTACCTTGTTGGGAAAGATCCCAGTCAGATTTCTCCAGCCGAGGAAACTTCGCTTTACTTTCGCCTCTGTCGTCATTTATCGTTCAAACAGAGCGGGGGCAGGGGCCAATGAGCGTCTTAGAAGAGACCAAGAGGCAGACATTTGTGCCACCGAGTACCGTGGGACGAGGAAAAGCAATTACTCGGGAAGTCGAAAACGGGACGACTCAATGGAACGACGACCTCGTCAAGGTCCAACTGGGGGACAGCCTGAATCTGTATCCCGAATGGGCAACACCAACAGTCATCGTTTCGGATGGTGGGTATGGGGTGCTCGGCTTTGAAGGCGACACTTCGGGCCATTTGGGCCTGCCTGAGTGGTACGAGCCGCATGTGAGGGCTTGGTCCCAGTTCGCAACGCCGAATACCACCCTCTGGTTTTGGAATTCGGAGATCGGCTGGGCTGCGGTTCACCCTGTCCTAGAAAGGTATGGTTGGCGTTACGTTAACTGCAACATCTGGAATAAAGGCAAAGGCCATATCGCCGGAAACGTCAACACCGCAAAAATCCGCCGATTCCCAGTCGTGACAGAAGTCTGTGTTCAGTACGTGTTCGAGGCTCGCGTTGGCGGGCGACCTCTGAAGGAATGGCTACTTCGCGAGTGGAGGCGCTCCGGTCTTCCCCAGCGTGAGGCAAATACCGCTTGCGGTGTCGCGGACGTCGCCACTCGCAAGTATTTTGATCAGGGCCACCTCTGGTACTTCCCACCCCCGGAAATGTTCGTCCGTCTGCAGGAATACGCCAACCTGCATGGCGATCCGAAAGGTCGTCCATACTTCTCAATTGATGGAAACCAGCCGGCAACGATGGAGCAGTGGGCAACGATGAGGTCCAAGTTTCAGTGTCCCCATGGCGTTACAAATGTCTGGGACAGAGGCGCCTTGCACGGCAAGGAACGGGAGAAGGTGAGTACGTCAAATGGGCGAGCTGTCCATCTGAACCAAAAGCCCTTCGATCTCATCTGCATGCTGATCAAAGCTGCCACAGATTCTGGCGACGTGGTATGGGAGCCATTTGGAGGATTATTTACCGCCTGCCTGGCGGCGCGGCGATTGGGGCGCCGAGCATTCGGCGGCGAGGTCGATCCAACCTATTTTCATTTCGGCATCGAGCGGCTCAAGCGAGAAGCTTCTCAGGACCGTCTCCCTTTATCTGTAGATGTTTCTCGAGGGCAGCCCTAACCTTCGCCTCTCTCTGCGCCCAGAGTTGAGGAGTGGTCACCTTCAATTTCTGCTCTATGCTCGGCTTGATCGAGGCGAACAGTCTGCTCCACTCCTTCACGGTCATGCCATTCACAACTGTACTGCAGACCTTTGTCTTGAACGCTTCGATGCCAGCGTGCTCAACGCGATCCATTTTGGCGTAATTGGTGTCGAGGCGGTAGCTGTATCTATTCATAAGATCACGAACATGCTTCTGATATTCGCGAGTCGGATTGTATTTATTCCCGTCCTTTCCCCAGCTTTCAACAATTTTCGCCGCTTCTTCAAACTGCTTCGGTTCGCCTTGCCAAACATAGCCACTAGTATTCGTCTGCCGAAGATTTGCGGTTCTCGCAGCAGTGTCCTCTGGCTCGACGACGAGATAGGCAGGCGGATTGTAGTAGTGCTCGTCTCGCGCCTTTGCTACTGACATGCCCGAAACGACAACAACGTCCAAGAGGTACGGTCTCCCGTAAATCAGATGCTCTGGTAACCATGCTGGCATGCATACGTAAATGTTGTCCTCAGCAAATCTGTTCTGGCTGTCCTTGAATCTCCCTGTGATCTCTGTCGCCAGCGGAAACCATGCTTTGATTTCGAATCCCGGCGCAGGAGATATCTCACCTTCGAATACGGTGTCAGGGAAACCGGGATCTTGCCTCTTCCATTTGCCGTATTGGCCGAACTCCTGTTTCTTGTTGAGAAACTCGATTGTGTTGAATTCGATCAAATTCCCGAGCAGTGGGCTCAGCTTCGAGACAACCCTCGCCAAGTTGAGTGCCGCATCCGGCGACACAGGCTTGGAGACAGTCAAAATGTCAAAGACGTGACCAGAGAGCGAAGTGAGAAAGCCGGAAGCCAGCTCAATGACGCGCCTCGTGTCCATAGGATCAGCTAGGGAGGCCATTTCGCACAAATGATACCGGGGGCCAATCCAGAGTTCAACTAGGTGCAGGCGGATCGGCCCACACTTATATCCTGCTAGCACTTCAACGGCGGGGCATTGCGACCAACCGACGGGAAGTCGGAAAAAGGTGGGAGTCAGTTGGACCTGAAATTCGAGAGAAGGGCACTCCAACAGTAAACTACTTTTTCCACAGCCTCATTGTGACATCTGTCCTTGCGCCCGAAACTTAAATCAGTGATTATGGTCGAGGCCGTGACAGTCTGCTACACAGCAGATCGTCGCGCCCTAAGTCCTTTGTTGTCTAGATTTTGACCTCGGCGGGGCGTGCACGGCGGCTGAATCTACCAGCCACATCGCGCTCCCCAACCAGAACGGCTACGACAGTGCACCCGTACTTGACGATATTGCCAACTGCAATCTGCAGAAAATCAGTTGGGTGATTCCTGACCAAGCTTGGTCCGACCATCCCGATTTTGACGGCAAGGTAAGCCCTCCTTATGGCCCGTCTTGGGTTGGCAACATCGTTGACGCGATCGGCAACAGTTGGGCGCAGAGTCAAGGCGGCGGCGTGTGCGATTATTGGGGGAACCACTCCAACGACACGACCGCCATCTTTGTCGTCTGGGATGACTGGGGCGGCTTTTACGACCACGTTCTCCCGCCCGACGTTTACGAGGGCACCGCAACATCGTGCCCACCCAGCGACGCGCCCAATGGTTGGGGCTGCGGCTATGTTTACGGCTTCCGAGTGCCCCTGCTTGTGCTTTCCGAATACACCCAGGCGGGCTACGTCTCTGGCGCTCTGCCGAGCCCCGGCAAAGTGGCACAGTATCAGCACGACTTCGGCAGCATTCTGGCGTTTACCGAGTACAACTTCGGGATGCAACCAATAGACAAGCCCTTTTACGCAGACTACAACACCCTCGACAGCGCAAACGAAAACATTCCGCTGTCTGATTTCTTCAGCCTGAGCAATCAGCGTAACTTTACCACTATCAGCACCCCGTACAACGCGAACTTCTTCAAGAAGTACTACTCAACCCTGCAAAATGGAGTCCTGCCCGTGCCAACCGGCCCAGATGGCACTCCCGGGGAGGAGGATGAATAGCTAGGTCCATGGACGCCAGCCGGGGCCGCACACTTGGAAGGGCCGAACTGCGCCTCGGCGGGCGCTCCGAACAGTGGTATAGTGACGCGGGGAAGAGGTTTCTCGTCCCCTCTCGCGAGGTATTCGTGCCCGGACTAAGGCGGTGTCAAGTGGAGCTAAACCTTCGGAAGAAAATCCTAATCAGACGCGTTTTGACGTTCGCACTCGCGATGATGTCGGCATCTCCAGCTTTGGGGGCGGACGGGTACAAGGTCCTGCACGAGTTTGGCGCCAGCCTGGACGGGTCTGTTCCTTCTGGCCCACTCCTTCTTGACGGGAAGGGCTGGCTATACGGAAACACCTACGATGGGGGAACGGGGAAGTGCAGCGACTACGGCTGTGGTATCACCTTCGGGCTGCAGCCCCAAGCCCACGGAGAATGGAAGGAGGTAGTGCTACATGAGTTTACGGGCGGGAAAGATGGAGCCGCCCCTTTTGGGAACGTAGTAGCAGATAAATCAGGGAATTTATACAGCACGATGAGTGGGGCCGTAATCGGGCAGGGGGCCGTGTTCGAGTTAAGCCCTGGCGACGGAAAGTGGGCGCTCAGCCTGGTGTACGGCCCGTACTTTGGCCCTGGGCTGGTACTCGATAATGCTGGCAATCTTTATGGGTCCTTGGGCCGGGGCGACCTTGGAGCTGGAGCCATTGGTGAGCTCTCCCCCGGAACCAATGGCTGGACCTACACGCAGCTTTACAGTTTTTGCAGTCCCAAGGGCGGCTGTCCTGATGGAGACGTTTCTTACTTCGCGCTGAGTTGGGACGCACATGGCAACCTCTACGGCACAACTCTCCAAGGTGGCAATGTACCGCCGAAGTGTCCCGGCTCTGCTGGCTGCGGCGTGGCCTTCCAGATGACGCCCAACCCCGACGGGAGCTGGAGCTACCATGTCATGCATCGCTTTGCCAACTCTCCCACGGATGGCCAATACCCGGACGGTGGGCTGGTGGTTGACTCATCCGGGAACGCCTACGGAGTTGCCGGGGAGGGCGGCGTCAATAAGCAGGGGACGGTTTTCAAGATGACGCCCGCACCGGGCGGGCACTGGAAACAGACAGTGTTGTACGATTTCCCGGACTGCGCCGAAGGCTGCTTTCCTGACCAGACGCTGGTGTTCGACAAGCAAGGAAACCTCTACGGCGTAAGCTCCGGCGGCTTGCAGGACTGCGGCTACACCTGCGGAGTGGTTTTCAAATTGACGCCCCAGAAAAATGGCGCGTGGACGTATAGCGTGCTACATAAGTTCACCGGTAAGGATGGCGCATTTCCCTGGGGCTTGACCATCGATGACAAGGGCAGCCTCTTCGGCGCCACCGAAAGCGGCGGCACCTACAATCGTGGGGTCGCCTTCGAGATCACGCCCTAGGGCCGCGCGCGGAAATCCCTTGCACTCTCTGAGAGGTTTTCCACAGCCCCATTGTGACATCTGTCCTTGCGCCCAAAACTTAGATCAGCGATGATGGTCGAGGCCGTGACAGTCCGCTACACAGCAGATCGTCGCGCTCTAAGTCCTTTGTTGTCTAGATTTTGACCTCTAAGTTCTTTGACAGACGGATTTTACGGGGAATTTCCCTCTAACCTGATGATTCCAGAGATAATGGGGATAGGGGGGAGGGGGGGGGGGTACCCCTGAAAGAAAGGCGAAAGTCGCGCCCGACCAAGGTCGCACCCGCGAGCGCGAACAAATTTATTTCACGGAAGGAATCCACAAGCGCGCCGGCAGACAGCAGGTTCCTCCGCTCCGCCGTCGCTGGCGCTCCGGCTCCGGTCGGAAGGACAAGATTGTGAGGTGACAGAAAGCAGCGTACAACGGTGAGCGAAAAACCCTCCCGCTGGGGGCGGGAGGGTTCGCGATCCGGGATGATCGAGGTTAGGCGCGGACTACGTTGCCCGCCTGAAAGCCTTTGGGACCTTTCAGCAAATCGAATTCCACGGTCTCACCCTCGTTGAGCGAGCGATAGCCGTTCTCTTGAATCGCGGAGAAATGCACGAACACATCCTCTCCCGTGGAGCGCTGGATGAAGCCATATCCCTTCGCCCCGTTGAACCACTTCACTGTTCCCTTCTCTCTCACAGAAAAACTCCTTTCCTCTGATCATTAAGAATTCGTTCCCTGGACTTCCCGCATTGTTGCTCCGCGTGAACGGAGCGCCCCCTCGAGAAATCCGGTGAACTTGGTTGCGTCTTTGTTGTGACGAAGAAATTTTGCCCCCAAGCAAAAGACTCCTTCAGTTCGGCCACGCATGAAGAGAATGCGGCGCGAACTTCCGGAGCCCGACCACTCGGCGCTGATTTCTACTGCCCTGCTCAAGACGTCAACCTTTACGAAGTCATGCGCCGGTATGCACCGGTTCATGAGCGAACCGATAATAAGGACTATTAAATCGTTTCGCAAGAAAAATTAGTGCTGGGGCGAAATATAGCTTTGGGTCGCGTCTTAAGCTTTAACACGGTATAAGAAACGGGCGTTCGTTTTGCCCTGTACCTTGGTTTCCAGCGGGCCGGCAAACGAGCCGCAACCCTTTGATAAGATTAGGAGATACGCCTGTGCCCGACCAGAACACAGCCACCGTCAAGCCGCCCGGTTGAAGGCACGCCGACTCCGCCTCGGCGGCCTCGCCGGGCGCGTTCCGGGTTGGCGCTGTCCACCGCCAAATACCTGCTGCGCACCGACGTGCACACCTTTGCGTTCTCAGTGGCGGCCAACTCGATCCTGTCGTTCTTCCCTTTCGTGGTGCTGTTGATGACGCTAGTCCGGCGCGTTTTTCACTCGCGCGTGATGTACGACGTCGTGGTCGAGTTGCTGCGCGACTACCTTCCGGCCGGTCAGGAGTTCGTCATCCGCAATCTCAACGCTATGGTGAACTCGCGGCAGCGCGCGCAGGTGCTGTCGCTGATTATCCTGCTGATCACTTCGACCGGCGTATTTATGCCGCTGGAGGTCGCGCTCAACCGCGTCTGGCGCTTCCCCAACAACCGCTCCTACATCGGCAATCAGTTGATCGCGCTCAGCCTGGCGTTTGGCTGCGGCGTGCTGGCTTTGCTTTCCATCGGCATGACCGCAGGAAACGTGGCGCTGATGGGATTCCTGCTGCGCGGCCATGGCTCGGGATTTATTCGCATAGTGGGTTTTTTTGTGATGAAGGCCTTCGCCATCGCCGCCAGCATTGCCATCTTCTTTCTGATTTATTGGGTGCTGCCCAACGGCAAGGTTCCGGCACGCGCCGTGCTGCCCAGCGCCGTAATTATGGGACTGCTCTCGGAGGCCTTGAAATATGGCTACATTATGGCCTTGCCCTGGCTCAATTTCGCGGAAGTTTATGGACCATTCGCGCTATCGGTGAGCATGATGTTCTGGGCATTTCTCTCGGGATTGCTGCTGCTGGCCGGCGCCAATCTCAGTGCTGAGGAGCATCTACGGCACGGGCTCTAAGCTCGCCGAGTCGCAGCCGCGTGTGTTCGGTTAAACAGCCCAGATCGGGAAAGACCTTTTAATTCACAGGCTCCGTGTGACAACTGTCACCGTGCCAGTTCCCGCGCATTGATTAAGATAGGCCCGGTTTCCCAGTTCCTCCGAGCAGACATTCGTTTCCAGGTGATGGCATGACCGGAAGTTCCTGGCGTCTGCTCGCCGTTTTTTCACTGATCTTTATTGCGTCGATCTTCATTGCGTCGATCGTCGTAACGCCTGCGTTTCTGCGAGGACAGGATGCCAGCGCTGATCGCTCAGCTCTACGGCGGCCCCACCATCGCGCCATTGATCGCCCCGGAGCTGTCGCCAATCGCCCGCTCGGCGTTTATCGCGCCTTTGCGGAGTCCTCCTCCCATTCTGCAGCGAGGTTCCCCAGCTGTTCCGCAGCGACCCATTTTCCCGCAACTGGTCCGCGCTGCTGGGATCATCTTTTCTGGTCGCGTCGTTTTCATCGGACGCGCGCCGTCATCCGCTGGGCAGCGAGAGGCTTCGACCGCAATTACTTTCGAAGTTGAACGCGCTCTGCGTGGCGCCTCACCCGGTAAGCGCCTGACCATCCATGAGTGGGCTGGCCTGTGGAGCAGCGGCGAGCGCTACCACGTCGGCGAGCACGTGTTGCTCTTTCTGTATTCGCCGAGCAAGTTGGGCCTCACCAGTCCAGTGGCTGGAGCCTTGGGCCGATTCGCAGTGGATGATCGAGGCCGCATCATGATGAATGCAGGGCAGCTCGAAACTCTGGCGGCAGACCCCATCTTAGGCCAACAAATCGGCGGAAAAAACGTGGTCCCTTACACCGAGTTTGTGCATGCATTGCGCCGTTCCAGTGGTGGAGAGTGAGCCAGACATGACTATACCGAGAAGCACGGCCGCGCGCTCATTCCTGCTTACGGCTGGTCTCAGCCGTGGCCATCGTTCTCTTTTTCGCCGTGCTCGGCCGGCCTGGTGGTCCCGAGTACGTAGCCGGCTCCAGCTATTTCAATACCGGGACCATGGGCCAACCTGTGACCTGGTCGGTAGGGCAGATCAACTACTACACTGATCAGGGCGATCTCAGCCCGATCCTGCCCAACGCCTCGGCGAATGCTTTGGTCGCCAACGCCTTTCAGCCAATGGACTTCCGTTTCTACTGCAGCCCTCACTGCCACGAACGCCGGCCAGCTTGCCGAAGACGTGAACGGCAGCAACATCGCCGTCGACTCCAACGGAGCGGTCACCGCTCCCGCCGATATTACTGCCATCAGCGACGCAAACACCGGTCGGAATCGTCTACGACTACGACGGCACGGTGACCGACGCGTTGCTCGGCGCGGGCGCGGGCGATCCGTCGCAATGCTTCTGGAATGCTGTCTACGGCGGCGTGGACAACTTCGGCGCGAGCGCAAATTTTCTCCATGCGCTGGTGGTCATTAACGGCCAGTGCGCGCTGCAAGTCGTCGCAACTTACGGACGTCGAATACCGGCTGGTGCGCGTGCTCGGGAGCGTGATCGGTCTGGGCTGGTCGCAGATGAATCTGAACGTGATCACCGGCCATCCGCATCCCACGCCCGATGACTACGCGGGCTTTCCCGTGATGCACTTTATGGATCCCGTGAGCTGCGTGCCGATCACGGTCTGCTACGCCAATCCGTACCAGCTCGCGCCTGACGATGTGGCGGCGCTATCCCGGCTTTATCCCGCCAGCGCCATCCACCGCGACCGCCCGCATTTACGGCTCGGTCTACTTCGTGGACCGCCTGGGCAACGTCGCCCAGCCCATGCAGGGCGTGAATGTAGTCGCGCGCTGGATCGATCCTTCCACCCACCTGCCTTCGGATGAGTATGGAGCTTCGTCGGTCTCCGGATTCCTCTTTATCGGCAATGCGGGCAATCCCATCACGGGCTTGACCGATGCGCTGGGAAATCCCTACAACGAGTTTGGATCCTCCGATCCAACGCTCGAAGGATTCTTCGATCTCGGCGGATTGCCTATCCCGAACGGCGCGAGCACTGCGCAATACCAACTTTCGGTCGAGGCTCTGGACCCGTTGTGGTCGGCAGGCGTGTGCCCGTACGACCCGGCGCAAGTCACACCGTCGGGAACCTTCCAACCGATCGTCGTGACCGTGAGCGCAGGCGGCGAGCTTCGAACAGGACATTCTTATGTCGGGCAGCGCCCAGCCCGTGCCATCGTGGGCGGCGACCGAGACCTGGAGCGCTCCTGCGCCGAGTTCCCTCCCCAGGCGATTGGGTCGGCTCCTTGAGCGGCTACGGCGATGTTGGCTACTTCTTGATCACCGCCCAGGCCAACCGCACGCTATCGGTAGCAGTTACAGCGCTGGATGAAGCCAGCGCGCCCAGCGAGTCGAAAGCCGAACCTGTGGTCGGGATGTGGACCCTCGGCGATCCGCAGGGCACGGCTCCGCCGGCATTTACTACGGCTCCATTCAATTCGGAAACCTTCGGCATGAGCCGCCTCGACGCGCAAGTCTTGAACTCGAACAGCTTCATCATCGGCATCGCCGATCTGCGCGGCGACGGCCGCCCCGATTACCACTACCACGCTCATGTGCTCTACGGAGACTCGGCCACTCCCGCCGCGCGTGTCGGTGAATGGCGGTGCGATCACTCTGCAGGGCACCGGCTTTGCGCCCGGGCTCGCCGTCACCGTGGGCAGCCTCAACGTGCCTCTGCTGGCCACCAACGCCAGTCAGATGCTGGCTACCGCTCCCGCGCAAAGTGACGGACCGCAAACCATCACCATCACGGACCCGGTCAGCGGAGCATTCTCGGTCATGACCAATGCGCTAACCTTCGGAGCCGCTTCCACCGATCAGAGTCGTCTTGTTACAGGGAACGAATCCCTCCAACACCAGTCGGAACCCAGGCCACCTATCCTGTGATCGTGCGCGTGCTCGCTTCCGATGGCATCACCCCGGTCGATGGCGCGACCGTGGGATGGGCCGTCCACCAACGGCGCTGCACTCTCAATTTGCGGCGGGCGCTTCCAACTGCTCGGCAATCAGCGACGAAAGCGGAATGGCTTCCACCTGGGTTACGCCCGCCGCCACGGGAAATATGGTTATCACCGCGACTCTCGCTCCCGGCGTCTACAATCCGCCGACCGTCGGTCAGCACAACGATGACGGCCACGTCTTCATCCCTGGACATTGGAGTTACCCCGCACTATCTCTGGATCGCAAACGGAGCGTCGGTTAGCCTGCCGCTTACGGCGCGCGTGGTAGAGCCTGGGAGACCCGCAAAATGGCGTTACCGTGAACTTCGCGATTGAGCAGGGATCGGGATCGCTCAGTTCCGCAAGCGCTGTGACCAACAGCCAGGGCTATGCATCAGTCACGCTCACGCTGACGAATTTTTCCACCAGCGTACAACTCAGTGCTTGCGTCGCACCCGGCAATAATCCTTGCCAAAATATCTACGGGAACGCGGTGGCGGCCACGCTGCTGAACCTGCGGGCCGTGGCCGGCGCGGGCCAGGTGGTACCGGCGACGGCGTTTCAGCCTCTGATAGTTCGCGTGACCGACAACTCCTCACCGCCTAATCCTATTCTCGGGGCGAGTGTGCTGTTTCAATCCACCGTGCTGCGTCCTGCGGGAAACGATCTAACGCTGGCGCCGGGCGATCCCATCGTCACTCAGCCGGGAATGCCTGTCATCCTCAGCGCCAGCCAGACCGCCATGCAGAGCGACGTCAATGGACTCGCAAGCTTCGCGCCCTCGGTGGGATCGTTTACCGGACCGCTGGAGATTCAGATTCAGGTCTCGGCCGGAACTACAGCCGTACTGCAGGACGAACTGGAGACTTTTCCGGCCGGCAACGGCGGGAACGCTTCCCCCACCTTTAGCCCGTGGCAGGAAAGTGTTCCCGCTTCGCGAGGACTGCGGCAAGTGCGGGCCGATGATCGGTGAAGTTATTTCTTCCCCGTTCCGGGACGGCGTGGCCTCTGCCTCGCCGCGACCGCCCTGATGATCAGCTTGCGGCGCGCCTGATCGGGCATAGGCACCTTGGCGCGGTTCAGAGCCACGTTGATGAGGGCGAGCACTTCAGGATCGTCGAGCACCCTGGCATCGGGTTCGCCCGAATTGTACAGCCGGATGTTGCGTACCACGTTGCCGCTGCCCTGCAGACGTTTGGCAGGATCGGGCAAACCCGCGCCTTGCAGAAAGCAAAGCGTCACGCGGCCCGGAGGCAGCACGAGGGAGAAGATCGCCTCCGAGGGTCTCTCGGTGGGGCTGAAGCCGATCACCAGCCAGTTGTAGTTGTCGTAGACCATCTCGACAGCACCAGGGATGAGCTTGCGCATTTTGGCGAGCGCGCGGCGGGCGAATGCGGCAACGTCGGGGTCGTATTTGGCAAGAAAGGATTCGAGTTGCTGCTCGGCATCGGCCCTGCTTGTGGAGGAGTACGCTCGGCTGCGTGATTTTGCTTTTCGCATAGAAATCCCACCTCACGTCTTGTCATTTCGACCCTGCGCGAAGCGAAGGAGAGAAACCTGCTTTTTGCCGCGCCGGCAAACAGCAGATTCCTCCCTTCGGTCGGAATGACAAACCCTATAATCAACGCCGGGGGCAGTCGATGCCCTCCGCCCTTTTACTTCTTCGTCCACTGATCCACCCAGTCATTCACCGTCTTGTACCAAAACTGCGAATTCTGCGGCTTCAGCACCCAGTGGCCCTCGTCGGGGAAATACAGCATCTTCGACGGCACGCCTTCCATTTGCAGCGTGGTGAAAAGCTGCAGGCCTTCACTCACGTCGAGACGATAGTCGCGCTGGCCGTGAATTACGAGAGTGGGCGTCTTGAAATTCGTCGCATGCTGGTGCGGCGACCACTTCTGATACATGGCGCGGTTATCGTAGGGAGTGCCTTTGAACTCCCAGTCGTTGAACCAGAGTTCTTCGGTGGTGCCCCAGGCGGATTCGGCGTTGAACATGCCGTCGTGCGTCACGATGCACTTGAAGCGGTCGGTGTGGCCGAGGATCCAGTTGGCCATGAATCCGCCGTAGCTGGCGCCCAGCGCGCATTCACGGTCTTTATCGATGAACGGGTAGGTCTTCTCGGCGTAGTCGAGGCCCTTCATCAGGTCTTCGAACGGAGCGCCGCCCCAGTCGCCGTTGATGGCGTCGATAAACTTCTGCCCGTAGCCGGTCGAGCCGTGGAAGTTGATCATGATGACGACGTAGCCGCTGCTCGTCGACGGAGTTGGCGCCGCGAAGAGTTCGGGATTCCAGCGGAAGCTCCAGTCGTCTCCCCAGGCGCCTTGCGGCCCGCCGTGGATGAGGAACTTCACGGGATATTTCTTGCTGGCATCGAAGTTCGGCGGTTTGACCAGGAAGCCTTCGACCTTGTCAGCGCGAGCGCCGGTAAACCAAAAGGATTCGAGCGGGGATACGGAGACTTGAGAAAGGATGGCATCGTTAAGATGACTCAGCCTGTGAATGGGAGGAGGCGGGAGGTGCCCACAAGGATTGTCCCTTCCGTTTGGGCACAATAGGGAACTGTAAATTGCGTTCGGCTCATCCAGGGAGTTAATCGTAAACAAAATATTCTGGCCGTCGGGAGTAACGATGAAATCATCGGCGGTCGCGGTTACCATCATTAGCGGGAGTTGAAGGCGCTCTCCCGTTGACACCAGTACAGAAGAAACCGCCGATCTCCCTCCATCGTCGACGCCGAAGAAAATCCGGGTTGAGTAAGGTGACCACGTAAACGTCCCGACCCAACGATCAAAATCCTCCGTCAGATTCTTCTTCTCTCCCGTCTTTCTGTCATACAGCATGAGGCGAAAGCGGTCGCTCTCGTATCCTGGACGCTGCTGGGCGCGGTAGGCGATGTAGCGGCCATCGGGCGAATAGAGCGGCGTCGAGTCGCTGGCGGGATTGTCGGCGGTGATGTTCTTTGCTTGGATAGATCCGGCCGGGCCTCCGCTGACCGGGACGATCCAGAGATCGTTGTTGGTGGAAGCGGCCGGATTCTTGTCGTGATTCGAGGTGTAACAAATCTCCTGCCCATCGGGAGAGAAGGCATAGTCGTCCTGTCCGCCGAGAGAGAACACAGGGGCGTCATAATCGCCGGGCGTGAGGTCGCGGGGCAGTTCGAGTATGTGAGTAACGACTGTGAAACTTCTGGGAACTTCCGCAACAAACATGTGGCTGCGCTTGCCTTCTTTGTACGCGTTCCAGTGACGGTAAAGAAGGTGCGTGAAGATTTGAGCTTTAACTTTCGACTGCTCCGCCTCCTTCTGCTTCTTCGCATCACATTCGCTTTCTGCGCCTGGCTCGCCGTCGCACTCGGGATAGACATCCGAAGTAAACAAAATGTTCTTGCCATCTGGCGACCACAGTTCGCCGCCGGCCTCAGTTGCTATCGAAGTCAGCTTATGTACGCCTGGGACTGTGCCTGCCGTGCCGTCGAAATCCGCAATCCAAACCTGCGATCCGCCTTCTTTCGTCGACAGAAATGCGAACCTCTTCCCATCCGGCGCCCAGCGCGGACGGTCGGCATCCTGATCGGCGATTATCTCGCGCTCGTTCTCGTTCGATCCGCCTCCGGCCGTCGGCACGATCCAGATGTGCGGCGTCTTCGTGTTGGCATCGAGATTCAACATCGACCACGCTGAAGATCACCCACTTGCCGTCGGGCGAAACTTCAGGCTCGCCGACGCGCTTGAGCTTCATCATGTCTTCGAAGTTGAAGGGATGCTTGGCCTGGGCGAAGGCGGAGGATGTGAGAACGATGAGGGCGAGAAGACGCGAAAAAGAAACGGCGCATGGGGGAACCTCCTCGGCAAACGGAAAAGTGTAGCAGGATTTGGGCGCGCCGCCCTTGGAAGCGCTGGGACATCGGCGTTACTGTCCAATCCAAGGATTGACGACGCGCAGACCGCAGCCTTCAAAATCGGCGGTGTTGCGTGTGGCCAGAATGGCGCCGCGAGAGCGGGCGATGGCCGCGATTTGCGCGTCAAAGTCCGCGATGGGACGGCCTTGCGCGCGGCGCCGGACGGCGATCTCCGGAAACGCTCGCGCAGCGTCCTCATCGAAAGGCAGTATTCGTCCGGCGAAGTCTTCTGCGAATGCCGCTTCAGCCTGGGCAAGCATCTGATCGCGACGCTTTCCTTTGGGAAGCAGTTCAATCCCGAATAGAATTTCAGCCATGGTGATCGTCGTGACAAACAGCGGCCCTCTTTCCTGGGTTTCGGACAGCCAGGCCAGCACAGCGGGCGACGGGGAAGGCCGCATCGGTTCGGAAACTACGTTCGTGTCCAGAATCGTGATCACACGATTCACTTGAATGGATTTTCCCGGACAGAAATGCGACGGGGTGGAATCTTCAAATCAACACCGCCAAAAGGGGCAAAGCGACGGCGGATGGCCTCTCCGATGTTGACTGGCTCCGGCTCGGGTTGGGCTAGAACGGTTTCGAGCAGCTCGCGCGCTTCCTGCTCCATAGAGCGTCCGTTGCGGGCGGCGCGGATGCGGAGCCGCCGCTTGGTATTCTCCGGGAGTTTGCGGATGGTAATGCTGGCCATGACATCAATGATATCACTGATTGCATTGACCGCACCACAACCACTTCGCTCCCGGCTTCCGGGTTTCTGCTCGCGACTCTCTGCAATCTATGGAAGAGCCGACGCCCGCCAGCTGGAGCCCTAAACTACGCACTTTTTTCTGGGCGACAACCCCTTGATGGATATGGCATCCAAATAGGCGGCAGAACTGCAGCGCCCTGCCCCCGGCCTCGCTGAGCGGAGAGGGGTCGGGGGAGGGCCGCCGCGGTGCGCCTTGCGGCAGCCATTCCCGGTGGACAGGCGAATGTCGAAAATGCCCAGCCTCGCCAGAACGATTCTTTCCATATCCGATAAAATAGGCTTATGAAAAGGTCCGTCTCCAGCTTTCTGTTTTTTTCCATCCTAGCCACTTGCGTAGCGATGTGCTTGCCCGCGGCCGCGCAGGAGGGCCCGCTCGAGAACACGCCGCCCACAGGCACCACGGCCGAGGAGATCATCACGCGCTTCGCCGCCAAGGAAAAGTTGTTCAAGGAAGCGCGTGACCACTACACCTAC
The DNA here is from genome assembly GCA_963702775.1 of uncultured Acidobacteriaceae bacterium. Lineage (GTDB taxonomy): Bacteria > Acidobacteriota > Terriglobia > Terriglobales > Acidobacteriaceae > Sulfotelmatobacter. The sequence continues at coordinate 949,671 of CAVPDX010000002.1, read as the reverse complement.
CGGCAAGACATCACGGTCCAGACTCGCGACGGCGACACGGTCACCGGTGAGTATCACGAAGTCTTCGATGTTCTTTACGACGATAAGGGCAATCGCATCGAGAACGTGGTGTTTGCGCCGCAGTCGACACTGGAGCAGGGCGGGCTGTCGCTCGATGAAGGCGACGTGAAGGATTTCCGCAACCGCCTGCCGTTTGTGCTCACCAGCGACGAGATTCCGGAATACAACATTCTCTATGTCGGCCAGCAAAAGGAAGACGAGTTGCACTGCTATGTCTTCGACATTGCTCCGAAACAGATTGTGGGCAAGAAGCGCTACTTCCAGGGACGCATCTGGGTGGACGATCACGATTTCCAGATCGTCAAGACCTACGGCCAGGCCGTCCCGGAGACGCGCGACACCAAGAAGAAGGGCAACAAGACAGAACACCTTTACCCGAAGTTCACCACCTGGCGCGAGCAGATCGATAACCAGTACTGGTTCCCAACGTACACGCGGGCCGATGACGTTCTGCACTTCAACCTCAATGACGTTCACATCCGCGAGATCGTGAAGTATGAGGATTACAAGCGTTTCGGATCCAGCGTGAAGATTACGTATAAGGGCGAGAAGGCGGAGCCGAAGGGTCAGAAGAAGCCGGACGCGGCGCCGAATCCTCAGCCGCCGCAGTAGCGGGTGTCATCCGCCCGGCCTGAGATTTGCGTTTTGGTTGGCAAAGAAAGTCCGATTGAGCCCTTCAATGCGTCCGTTGGACAATGCCCCGGATTGGATCATCCGGTTGAGGAAGGCCGGAAAGGCTTCCTGGCCGCTGGGGAAATGCTCCTGTTTCATTAAACTGTAGAGCGCCACCGCCAGCACGTGAATGCCGTCATCCTGCTCCTTCCAGTAGCGGTGCGGGTCGCCGCCCATGCCGAGGGGCTCAGATAGAATTTGCTCCAGGGCCTGCACACAATCTTCTTCCTCCAAACCTTCCAGCGAGTTGTAGCCGAAAGACCGGTTGTGATGCTCCACTTTGTCCATCAAGAAAGCATCGCTGCGCAAGGACTGCAAAGATGCGCGCAGGCTGGCGTCATGGGCTAAGTCGTAAGGTGGGTGCATCATTTCATGAATTGCGTTGCGCAGCACGATGCGAAAGGGGTAAGAGTAGTGCGTCAGAAAGCGTGCGCCCGTGATCTTGATGCCGTGGGGCTGGGAGTAATAGAGCAAGTAAACGGTAATTTTATTGGAAGGACGCGGCACGCCCAGAACTGATTCGATGCTGGGAATGACATTGTATTTGGGCAGATCTTGAACGATGGCGGTGCGCGCCTTTTCAACCCGAGGCCGTACTTGTTTCTCCCAATCGGCCTCGAAATGAATGCGCTTCAAGGCTCTGAGAGCAGTCTCCAGATCGCCCCGACTTTCTTCGTATACCTTCCAGCCGTCATCGCTATAGTAGGAAGTGGCTTTCAGGTTTCGCTGCATCGCGGAGCTGTCTTTCACGACATGGATCATGTCATCGAGCGTTTCCGCAGCGGTGGCGGAAAAATACAAGGCCAGTTGAGCCGAGATGATGCCGCCATTCTGATCTTTGATCCGGTGTTTGAGGCTAACCAAAGCGGCACGTTCTTTCGGGCGCAACTGAGGGGAAAGGCGATCGTAATCGGATTGATAGAAATCCAAATAGTACTTATCTCCGCTGAGAAAGTTGAGCGCACACAGAGTATCGAACATGAACGACGGGCGGAGTTTCCAGTCGGTGTTCGAGTGGAATCCTGCAGGTCGATCCTGTGCCGGGAGAGGCTCGGCGAGACCGATGAATATGGCGAGAATAGCGAGAAGAAGGCGAGTTCGCACGAGGGTTAGACGCGACTGACTATCGAAAGTTAGAGGCTATCTCAGTAGAAAAGATACTTCCTCCACTTATCATCCGACCGGCCCATCAGCCGCATGATGTGACGACTGGTGTGCAGATTGAAGGCGCGGGGTTCGCGCATCAGCTTCATGCCGACTTCGAGGGGGAACTGGTTGCCCTTGCGGCGATTGCAGGGATGGCAGCAGGCTACCAGGTTTTCCCATGTGGACGAGCCTCCGCGGGAGCGAGGGATCACGTGATCCAGCGTCAACTCGCCTGAGGGCAGCACGGTGGCGCAATACTGACACGTATTGCGGTCGCGCAGCAGGATGTTTTTCCGCGACAAGGCGCGGCTCTGATGCGGGATGCGGCGGTACTCGAGCAACCGGATCACCGAGGGCACGCGCATGGCGATACGCGCTGCATGCAGGAAGTGACCGTTTTCTTCTTCCGTCATGGCGACGCCCTTGAGCACCAGCACCAGGGCGCGTCGAGCCGCGCAAACGTTGATGGGCTCGTAGGAGGCATTCAGGACAAGCACGGGGGCGTGCAGCGCATTGCCGTTGCTGTCACGATGCATGGCCGCCGCCGCGAACAGGCCGGCGGCATGCCTGCTTGTGGGTCCTACCTCGGATTCGATCCTGCCTGACATAGATCTAGATCCCCACTGCCTTGGCTAACGGCACTCGCTGCGCTCCCACATCCGTCCGCTGGTCGTCGGTGCGGTAATCGGCGTGCGGTCCAATCTCTACATGCTGCGCCGAGATCTTCAACGTGCGCGCCACGGTTGCAACCCAAACTTTGGTTGCGCCGGCGCGGCGCAAAACCCGCGCGCATTCTGAAACAGTCGCGCCGGTGGTGTAAACGTCGTCCACCAGCAGCACTTCGCGGCCCTTCACCAATTCACGCTGAGCCACTGCGAAAGCGCCGCGCAAGTTTTCGCGGCGCTGGTGGCTGGTGAGTCCGATCTGCGATGCGGTTTCGCGCGTTCTTTCCAGGACGCCTGCGCACAAATGCAAGCGATCCCGCATCGGACTGATTTTAATAGCGGCGCGCGCAATCAGTTCTGCCTGGTTGAAGCCGCGTTGGCGAAGCTTGGCGCGGTGCAATGGCACGGGGACCAACACCATAGAACCCGCCGGGAACTCCGGTTCGAGCGTCGCAATCGCCTCCGCCAGCATGCGTCCGAGAACATTTGCCGCCGGGCGCACACCGCCATACTTCAGCAGATGAATCAGTTCCCGCAGCCCCGCTTTCATAACTGCCGTAAGCCACCGCGCGCGCAAAGGCCGGTTCGATGCGGCGGCACAACCCGCATCGTGGCTCGCCGGGCGCACTTGCAACGGCGTAGGAAGAAAACAAGCGCTCGCCGCAAGTTGCGCAAACTCCGCCCGCGATGGGGCGCATGGCATCGAGGCATTCCTGGCAAACCGGAAGGCGCGAAATCCTGACTAGAGGTGTAGCCGCAGATGCGGCAATCCGAAGGAAACAAAACCGCGAAGAGACTCTCGGCGATCTGGCCGGGCCAACCTAGGCTGATCTGACCACGCGTCTATGCCCGGATTGGTTGCCTTCGGAAGCAATAGAAGGGCCTGCCACTGCAGCTTTGGCCTGGCTAGCCCGAATTCTGTCCCCACTACTGCTGAAGACGGCCTCCGTGTTGCCCGCAGGCTTGTCGATTGGGCGGGCGACTCGTGCCTGCTGGTACTAGAGTATAACGGCGGATCGGTCCGCTAGGCAACGTTACGGTCGGTTCGCGGAGCCGAGAGTCGCCACCTTCTTCACTGCTTCGCGAACGCGCGCTCTTTGACCGGCACGAACAGCAAACGATAATCCCGCCGAAAGCATTCCGCGCAACGCACCGGCTGCATCAGAAAAATCGGCAGACAGATAACGTTCAGTAAAGGTGCGGCGCCGCGAGCGGAAAGCCGTGTCGCAGCCGCAATCGTCTACAGGAATATTCAAAGTAATGTTGGAACCAGGGCTGGTCGGAGGACCTTCTTACCACATTACACCTCGGAAATCACGCGACTTCGAAGGGGCGGACAAACCGATTGTCATTATTCTAACCTAAGCCGGGGCGCAAGCCAATCAGGACACCAAGACTCGGTAGTACGCAGGCTGGAACCCGCATCCCACTTGTAATCCGGCCCGCCCGCGTGCTAACGTGCCCGTCCAGCGTTTTGAACGAGTTAGAGAATAAGGCCATCCAACCCTTACGAGGACTTTTCGATGAGTACTATCGCCCCGCCGGTTGCCGGCTAAGAAACACGTTCCCTACGTTCCCGAAACCATGGAGATGAAGGAGTTCACCTTCCGCGCCCTGCTCATTGGGCTGGTGATGACGGCGATCCTCGGGTCGGCCAACGCCTATCTCGGACTGAAGGCCGGGATGACCATTGCCGCCACGTATCCCGCAGCCGTGATCGGCATGGCGCTGCTGCGGCTGATGAAGGGATCTCTGCTGGAAGAGAACATCGCGCGAACCGTGGGCTCGATTGGCGAGTCGGTGGCGGCGGGCGCCGTGTTCACGATCCCCGCGTTCGTGATGGCAGGTTTGTGGCCCGGGCTGACCCGCGACAAATACTGGAACTCGGTTGCGCTGATGATGATCGGCGGCACGCTTGGCATTCTTTTTGTCACGCTGCTCCGGCGCGTGATGGTGGAGGATCCGGATCTTCCTTATCCCGAGTCAGTGGCCGCCTCCGAGATTCACAAGGCCGGGCAGCAAGGCGCCAAGGCGGCGAAGATTCTGTTCGCCAACATGGGCTTTGGCGGACTCATGTACCTGCTGGGCGCGGTCAATGTCTTTTCGGCGAACAATACATTTCCGGTGACCATCAGTGCGCTCGGCAAGAAACTGCTGCTGCGCACCAGCACGAATCCGAATGTGGCGACGACCATCACCGGAGGCGCGACCCTGCTTACAGCGCCCGACATCAGTCCGGCGTATCTCGGCGTCGGCTACATCATTGGTCCGCGGCTGGCGGCGCTGAATTTTGCCGGAGGCGTGCTGGCCTGGGGACTGCTGGTTCCGCTGCTAACGTTCGCCATCGGTCCCTCCATTCAGGCGGCGCAGCCTGCCGGACAACCGCTGTCATGGCCGCTGCTGGCGGGAGCCATCTACTTCTCGATCGTGCGTCCCATCGCGGTGGGCGGAATGCTGGTGGGCGCTTCCTACACGCTTGTTCAAAATGCGCAAGCAGTTGGGCGCCGGCATGGCGCGCGCCGTCTCGGATCTGAAGAAGTCCGCCGCCGCGCATGCCGCCACCAACCGCACCGAGCGCGATCTTCCGGCAAAGGCGATCTTCGCCGGCGTCGGCGTGGTGTTCCTGGCCATGATCGCGCTCTACTACTACTTCATCGGCAGCGCCGGGAATCTATCGAGTTCGAAGGTGATTACCGCTTCGGTGGTCGCGGCGCTGGTGATGATCGTGCTGGGCTTCTTCTTCGCCGCAGTTTCCGGAAATCTGGTGGGCATGATCGGCTCGTCGAATAATCCCGTCTCGGGACTCACGCTCTGCACTCTGGTGATTGCCGCGCTGCTGATGGTGGCGCTGGGCGTCTCCGGAACCGGAGGCGTGGCGGCGGTGCTGGGAGTAGCGGCGGTGGTCTGCGTCTCCTCGGCCGTCGCGGGCGAGATGCTGCAGGACTTCAAGGTCGGCTACATCCTGGGCGGCACGCCCGCCAAGATGCAGATTGGCGATCTTGTTCGGCATCGTCGTGGCATCGCTGGTCCTGTTCTTCCCGCTGGCTGTTCTCGACAAGGCATACCACTTCGGCAGCGCTGCGCTGCCCGCCCCGCAGGCCGGACTGATGGCGATGCTCTCCAAGGGCATTGTGGGCGGCGACATGGCGTGGCCGCTGGTGATTGTGGGAATCCTGCTGGGCATCGCCATGATCATGATCGAAGTGAAAAGCGTGATGCTGTTCGCGGTCGGCATGTATTTGCCGCTGGGAACCACGTTTGCGATTTTCTTGGGCGGCGTGATTCGCTGGGTTACCGACAAGCTGCGCGACCGCCGTGGCTACAACGATGCGCAGAAAGCGCGCGTGGATAACGCCGGCGTGCTGACCGCTTCCGGACTGATCGCGGGCGAGGCGCTCTGCGGCCTGGTGATCGCCGGACTGGTGGGGTCGGGCAAAGATGTGACGCTGGTCCACTGGACGCCTCCGTTCTGGGTCGCGCTGGCCGCGCTGGCCGTGCTGATCCTCGTGATGGTGCGGGTGCCGCTGGCCAATGCCGGCAGTCCGGATGAACCGGCGCCGCCGACGGCCATCATGTAGGAGCTAGAATCGAATGCAGAAGTAAGAGGGCAGAGTGCAGAGTTGAACCAATCTCGATTGGTGTTACTTCTTCATTCCGACCTCTTACTTTTGCATTCGTCTCTGAGCTTCGCTCATGTCGATCTCCGAAAATATTGCCGCCGTGCGCGAGCGTATTGCCAGCGCCGCGCGCCGCGCCGGACGCAACGTCGATGACATTGCTTTGATGGCCGTCAGCAAGACTCAGCCGCCCGGAGCGCATCCGCGAAGCTTATGACGCGGGCCAGCGCCTTTTCGGTGAAAATCGCGTGCAGGAGTTTGCCGGTAAAGCTCGGAGCGCTTCGAGATCTGCACGCACGCCGAATGGCACATGATCGGCCACCTGCAGACCAATAAAGCCGCCAAGACCGCGGAGTTGTTTCGTGCCGTGGATTCAGTCGATTCGCTGAAGGCTGGCAGAGAAACTGGACGCGGCCGCCCGACCGCTCGGCAAGAAGCTGGCTGTGCTCATCGAAATCAACGTCGGCGGAGAGGCAGCGAAAAGCGGCGTGGCGCCAGATTCTCGCGCGCTCGAGGAATTGTTGATCGCCGCGCCTCGCTTGGAAGGACTGGTGTTCCGCGGACTGATGACCGTGCCTCCTTTTACCGACGATCCCCAAGGCGCGCGTCCCTACTTCCGCAAGCTGCGCGAGTTGCGCGATGTGATCGCCGCGCGCAAGCTGCCCAGCCTTGCTATGGACGAACTCTCCATGGGCATGTCGCACGATTTCGAAGTGGCGATTGAAGAGGGATCGACTTGCGTGCGCGTAGGCACCGCGATCTTCGGGGAACGGATAAAAACTTAACCACGGAGACACAGAGAAAAACCGAACATCGCTTTAGATGTTTTCTGCCTCTGTGGCGAGAACCTATGTTTGCCATTCATGAAACGTCCGAGGGAGTGACATTCGCTGTCAAAGTCCATCCCCGCGCCAAGAAAAACGCCATCACCGGCGAACTCGGCGACGCGCTCAAAGTTTCCCTAACCGCGCCGCCAGTCGAAGGCCGCGCCAACGAGGCCTGCATCGAATTCTTCGCAAAACTTTTGAAGGTGCCGCGATCTTCCGTTACCATTGCCTCCGGCCAGAGCAGCCGCAATAAAGTGATTCGCGTTTCCGGGCTCTCGGCCGAGGAAGTCCGGAAGCGCATTGGCTAGCGACGCCGTCTCGGCGGCTGTCAGCCGGCACTACCAGTGAATCGAGTCACCAGGGAGCCACTCTTGAGCTTTTCCGAACGCTTGCAGGAAATCCGCACCGGCTTCGAGCGGCCCTTCTGGGTCGCCAATATCAGCGAGATCTTCGAGCGCCTTTCCTACTACGGGGCTTTCGCTTCTCTCGCCCTGTACCTGCAAGAGCGGCTGAATTTCTCTACCGAACAAACCGGAACACTGACGGGCATCTTCGGCGGCATGGTATGGTTTCTCGCCATCTTCGGCGGGGCGGTCGCCGACCGCCTCGGCTTCCGCCGCGCTCTTTCCATCGCCTACCTCATCCTGGCGACCGCGTATTTCCTGATCGGTTCCATCGGAGCGTCCTGGCTTGCGCCGGTGCGTAACGCTGTGCCGCTCAGTTTGTTTGTCGGGTTCATCCTCATTCTGCCCGCACTCGGCATCTCGCTGGTAAAACCTTGCGTGGTCGGCACCACGGCGCGCGCCTCCAAGCCGAACGTTCGCTCCATCGGCTATTCGATTTACTACACCATGGTCAACATCGGCGGCGCGGCCGGACCTTATTTCGCGTCCTGGGCGCATCGCCACCTCGGCGTCGAGGGGGTTTATCGCGTTGCGGCGCTCAGCGTCTTCGCGATGTTCTTTGTAGTTCTGCTTTTCTTCCGCGAGCCGCGCCAAGCCGGAGATGCGCCTCCGCCTTCGATCGCAACCGTCGCGCGGAATTTCTGCGTAGTGGTGGGCAACTATCGCCTGGTTCTGCCCGTGCTGCTGATCGCGCTCGCTACTCCGCATCGCCCTGTGGATCTATCCCAGCTTCAACGTGCCCTGGTGGATCTGGGTCGGGCTTCTCGCGCTGGTGCTCGCCGGGATCAGCCGCTTCATGTGGTTCCTCGTGCTCTTCACCGGCTACTGGATCGTTTTCTGGCAACAGTACATCAGCTTGCCCGGCTACATTCACGGCTACATCAATCCGCATGCGGATGTCGAAATCATTTTGGTAACCGACGGCGCTGACGGTGATCTGTCTCACTCTCGCAGTAAATTTTCTGACGCGCAAGATTCCCGCGTTTCAAGCCGTGATTCTGGGCACTCTGATCACTTCGGTTTCGTGGTTAATCCTTGTCTTCCGGCCGACAATCTGGGGAGCGATTCTCTCGATATTTGTTCTTGCGCTCGGCGAGATCATCCAGCAACCGCGCTACTACGAATACATCGCGCTGCTCGCGCCTCCGGGACAGCAAGGCACCTACATGGGGTTTGCGTTCATGCCGATCGGCATTGGCTCATTGATCGGCGGATGGTTCGGCGGGACGCTGCTGCATCACTTCGGAGAAGTCGCACACCAGCCGGCAGCGCATCTGGTGGATCGTGACCGGCGTAGGCGTGGTGACGACGGCTCTGCTCTGGGTATATGACAGATATTTCAGAGTAGCCTCGGCTCCGCGCAAAGTGAAGCTATGTGACCGCTGGCCTTTCGACAACTCGATCTTGCAGCGCGGAGTCAAACAGCACGCACTGCGGAAGTCGCTGCGCAGCATCCGCCGCGCTCTGAAAGACGGCGGCTCCGCCAAACATGCCACGGGCGTGCAGTGGTTCTTCAAAGATGAAATCAAATCGCATGGATGGTATACGGCGGACTTGCGCCGCGCGGCGGTACGATTTCGGCGGGAACTGAGGAAAGAACGCGGGCTCGATTTTCTGATCGAGGTTGCCGATCATCTTTTTTCCGGCTCGGTGCTGGAAGAAAAAATTGCTGCTGTCTTCCTGCTGGAGAAACTCGACGCCGAGTTTGGCGATCGCGAGTTCAAACTGTTCGATTCCTGGCTCGACCGCGTCAGCAGTTGGGCGGATCATGACGGGCTGGTGCACTATCTGATCTCTCCCATGGTCGCGACCGAAACCAGCACGCGCAAAAGCCGTTTTCCGCTGGGCAAAATCGCCGAACCGCTGGCACCGCCGGGCCGCCTGCGTGGCGCTGATTCGCGGAGCGCGCGCAAAAATGTTCTTCCCGGAGATCACGAAGCTGTCGAACTCGCTTCTCGCAGACGAAGATGACATGGTGCAGAAGGGATTAGGCTGGCTGCTGCGCGAAACCGCGAAGTTCGATGCCAAGCGCACCGTTCCATATCTGATGAAGATTCGCGAGCGTGCGCCGCGCCTGGTGTTGCGGACGGCCTGCGAGAAGCTACCTGCGGGCGTGCAAAAGCAGATCCTGGCCCGCTAATATTCGGACCTGTCGATTCGCCCAAATCCCTCCCATTGTTTACAATAGAGGTTTGCCCATGGATCTGGCCGCCATCCAATCTGCGCTGCGCGAACGCAACATCGACGCGTGGCTGTTCTACGACCACCATCATCGCGATCCCATTGCCTACCGCGTGCTCGGCCTGCCGGCAGGTCTCATGGTCACGCGGCGCTGGTTTTATCTTGTACCGGCGCAGGGCGAACCTGTAAAGCTGGTCCACAAAATCGAAGCCGGGCACCTCGATTCGCTGCCCGGCAGCAAGCGCCAGTATTCCGGATGGCAGGAACTGTTCGACAGCCTGAAGTCGATGCTCGCTCCTTACCGCGACATCGCCATGCAGTATTCGCCGAACAACATTGTCTTCACCATTTCTCTGGTCGACGCTGGCACCGTCGAATTGCTGCGCGGCTTGGGCAAGAACGTCGTCAGCTCCGCCGACCTGGTCGCGCAGTTCGAAGCTACCTGGAGCGAGGAGCAAATCAAGACGCACTTCGCCGCGCGCGATAGTGTCGATTCAATTGTGGCAGCGGCCTTCAAGGAAATCGGCCGGCGCACCCGCAACGGTGGAACCACGGAGCATGAAATCCAAGACTGGTTCATGGAAGCGTTTCGCCGCGAAAATCTGCTTACCGACGATCCGCCGATCGTGGCCGTCAACGCCAACGCCGGCAATCCGCACTATGAGCCGAACGCCGATCATCCAGTTCCCATTCGCGAGGGTGATCTAGTGTTGCTTGATGTGTGGGGAAAGAAGAATGTTCCGGATGCGGTGTACTACGACATCACCTGGATGGGCTTTGTCGGCAAAGCGCCGTCCGACCGCATGCGCGAGGTGTTTGAGATTGTGCGTGACGCGCGCGACGCCGGCGTGAAGACGGTGGCCGAGGCGATCAGCGCCGGACGCCGCATCGCCGGGTGGGAAGTGGATCGCGCCACGCGAAACCACATCAAGCAGAAAGGTTACGGCGATTATTTTATTCACCGCACCGGACATTCCATCGGCACCGACGTCCATTCCAATGGGGCCAACATGGACGACCTGGAAATTCACGACGAACGCCAGATTCTTCCCAACTCCTGCTTCTCCATCGAGCCCGGCATTTATCTGCCGGAGTTCGGCGTGCGCAGCGAGATTAACATGCTGGTCCGGCCCAAATCGGCGGAAGTGACCGGCAATATTCAACGCGAGATTGTGACGATCTAATGGCGAATCCCATAGTTAAATCCAAGGCGGCCGAACCGACGCAGTCCGCCAGCATGATGGCTGTAATCGCGCCAGCGGTGGGCTGGCTGATTCCCGGCGCGGGCCACATCATCCAGAAGCGCTGGATTCGCGGAGTGCTGCTGCTTGTTTCCATCGGAACTCTGTTCGTGCTCGGCTTGCTGATGCAGGGGCATATCTACAAAGCCAATGGCGGCGACATTCTCGATATTCTCGGATTCGTCGGCGACCTGGGCGCAGGCGGAATGTACATTGTGACTCTGGCCATGAACTGGGGCCAGGGCGCGATAGCCTTCGCCATCGCCGATTATGGAACCAAATTCATGATTGTCGCTGGACTGCTGAACTTCATCGCGGTGGCCGATGCCTACCACATCGCCATCGGGAAAAAACAATGACCATCCAACTCACTCACTTCAGCGCCGCTTTTGTTTTCGCGCTCTTTGCCTCCATCGTCTTCGGCATCACCCACCGCGACACCACGCGCGAGATGGTCCGCTACGGTCTGTATTGTTTCGCGTTGTTCCTGGGCGGCGTTTTCGTTGCAGGCTGGGCCATGTGGCTGGTGCGGAGATAGCTGCCGCCTTCTAGCTCTAGAAGCATGGCTGCACAAGGGGTCAGGACAAGTTGTTCGTCCCCGTCCACACCGGCGGAAGGTCGATCACCCAAAGAGAAGATTAATGCGAACGATCCCGAAGACGAACTGGTACGCGCTGCTGCTTCTTGCCGTCTGCCACTGCGGCATGCAGGCACAAACAAGCTCGCCACCAACTGAAAACGCACAGCCTCAGGAAGCTCGGTCGGACAGTATGTCGCGGCGTGAGGTGACCGGCGTCATTGCCGATACACGGAAAATCGTTTCCCCGAACGGCGTGGAAGAACTCTTGTCTGTGCCAATCAACCGTACTACGCAATGGCTGTCAATTCGTGGCAGGGACCGCCGCAACCCGATCCTGCTATACCTGCATGGCGGACCGGGATCTCCAACCATGCCGGAAGCCTACACGTTTCAGAGTCCATGGGAAGACTATTTCACGGTTGTGCAATGGGACCAGCGCGGTACAGGAAAAACCTATGCCGCCAACGATCCCAAGGCGCTGGCGTCGTCGATCACAATCGAGCAGATGACGAGCGATGCGGAAGAAGTTGTTCGCTATTTGCAGAAGCAATACCGGAAGCGACAAATTTTCCTGCTGGGGCACTCGTGGGGCACCGTGCTCGGTGTAGCTCTCGCGCAGCGGCACCCTGAGTGGTTCTACGCCTATCTGGGGGTAGGGCAGATAGTGAATACGCAAGAAAACGAAGGAGAAGGCTACCAGTTTGCTCTGGAGCAAGCCAGGGCACATCATAACAGCGACGCGGAACGAGAGTTGTTGGCGATCGCGCCCTACCCGGGCGGCGCTGGGAAACTCACGTTTGACAGAATAGGGGTGCAGCGCAAATGGCTTACGTATTACGGTGGTCTGACTTACGGCCGGACCGATTTCCGCTATGACGCCAATGCGTGGCAACTATCTCCTGACTACACAGAAAAGGATCTCGATGCCGTGGACGACGGCAGTTTGTACTCCCTGACGCATCTGCTTGGTCCGCTGGAAGCCCTCGATTATGAGTCCGTGACCAAATTCAAATGCCCAATTTTTCTTTTTGAAGGCCGGCATGACTACACGACTTCCCACACTCTCGCGGCAGAGTGGTTCGAGCACATAAAGGCCCCCTCGAAGAAATTGGTGTGGTTTGAGAACTCCGCCCACATGGTAATGCAGGAAGAGCCTGGAAGATTTCTGTACCATCTAATCACCGACCTCTACCCATTGGCGGCCCAGGCGGGAGATATCGCCCCAGACCCCGCGTTTCCGTCTTCGGCTAAATGACTTGGCTGAGACCCAGGATCCAACCGATCAGGAGTGTGCCCTTCTCACCCTTCCCATACGAATGCATCGAACACTCGCTTGGTATCGAAATTCAGTCGCCGGTAAAGAGCAACAGCTCCGGCATTAGCCTCAGTTACCGTCAGCGAGAGCATCACGAACCCGCGTTTGCGGAGGTTGGCAGATGTCGCGGCCAGCAATGATTCGCCAATGCCGCGCGAGCGGTACTCGGGCAGCACGCAAACCTGCGTCACGTGGCCAACATCATTACGCACGCGTGAACACAGGATCAGTCCAATCAGATTTTTCGCCTTGCGATCGACGGCGGAGAATGACGATTCCGCATCGAACACGCCGCATCCCGGGAAGCGCACGATGTTATTCAGAAAACGCAGCGAACCGCTCAGCGTGTGATACTGGTCGTTGATCTGGGCATCGACGTGGCCGCGATAAGCGGCGGTAATTACCGCCGCGGCAGGCTGGTACTCCGCTTCGGACCAACGCCGGATTTGGACATCGGGATGGGTCTCCGCCGCTCGCGAAACACTATTCGCCAGGTCGAGAACCATAAACAGCCGCGGATGGCGCTGGAATCCTTGATCGAGAAACGGCCGGGCAACGCTTCCCGTCTCGTGCGCCAGCAACTGAGCTTCAACCCGATGGATTCCGGGAGACTGCTGCAGCGTCTCGATCACATGCATCAGCAGTTTGAGTTCTACTTCACGCGAGTGAGGCAGGCGGTTGCCGTTCGCCACAAAAAGATCACCCACTACCCCCTTGCTGCCCTCATACACGAAAAAGCTGTAGCCGAAGATACGCCCGCGGTCGATGGCGGCGTATCCGGGCAGGATCTTCGCGTCAACATAACGCAGAATCATCTCAGCCGATCCGTGGTAATCCCACGAGAGCAAACTCGCCCAGACCCGCGACTCATCGTCGAGCAGAGGGCGCAGGTCCACGGAGGAAAAGTGTCTGAGGTCGAGAATCTCCACGAGGCTCCTGCAAAGTCGGCCGCAAGAAGACCGCGGCCTTCATTTGCGACGGCAGAACTCAGAGTTTAGTGCGTTGCGAGAGTTGAGGCAAACTGGCGGAACACAGGGCGGCAACAGCAGAGGCAGGAGCGGGCTTCCGTCTCTGAGGTACTCGAGCGGATTACTCTGCAGCCCGCTCATGCGCCGAAGCCGCTCCCGTCGCGGCAACCCAGTAATAGTCCACATGCTGCGCACTATAGTGTCCAAGATAAGAAACGCGCCTGCCGGCCATGAGCTTGGCAATCTCCGGCAGCGAATTCTCCGGAGCTACCAGCAAGTGCTCTTCCCGCGGAACACTGCCCCAGTCGTAGTTGAAGGTCAGCCGGTTACGATAAAAGGTGAGGCCGTATTCGAGCTCGCGCCGAACATGGTACACGGCCAGCGGCAGCGGACGAGTTTCCATGCCGGCAATTTCACGCGCCAATGGCCGCGCCGAGTATGTTTGGTCCAGGGACTCAGATCCCAGTTTCAATACCACTCCCACCACCAGCAGAACAGGAATCACAGTGACGAAGCGCAGCATACGGAGGCCCGTCTTGCGCATCAGAGTGAGCGCAATGCCGGCGCAAAGCACAAATGCGACCGCGAGCGCCACCAGCATCGGCTGCCCTCTGGGAAAGCGATGCTGCGTGATCAGGTAAGCAATCAGGAGCGCCGGAACAATCGGAGCCGCCGCCAGCAATGCATGCAGCACCACGAGCCACATCGCCGGCGGCTCGGCTGCGTTTTGTTCCAGATGCCGCTGCAGGTAGCCGATTAACAGAAGCGCACCCGCTGGAATCGCGGGAAGAATGTAGCCGGGCAACTTCGATTGCGACATCGAGAAAAAGACCATGGGCACGATCAGCCAGCAGCCCGCGAAAATGCCGAATTGTTTCTTGAAATCCGTGCCGGCGGCGTCCGCCGGCGTTCGTTGAGCCCACCACGAGCGTACAACCTGAACCAGGCCTGCAATCACAAAGACCGTCCATGGGGCCAGAGCCAGCGCTGTTACTGGCAAGTAATACCAGAAGGGCTCGCTGTGGTGATAGAGATTCTCCGAGAACCGGCCAAGGTTGTGCTGGACGATGAATTCGCGAAAGAACTCAGGATTGTGAAGTTGCACCGCGATGTACCACGGAAGTGCGATCGCGCAGAATAGGAAGATTCCTGGCAGCCACAGCGACTTCAGAACCGGACTCAATTCCCTAACCGCCATCGCATAAAGGACGATTATCACCGCGGCCAGAAACGGCGCCACCGGCCCCTTCGCCAGCATCCCCAAAGCCATGAAGCCATAAAAGACGGCGAGGTAAGTTTTCTTTCCGCTCTCCCGCCATGCCCACCAGCCGAGCATTCCAATGCTGAAAGCCGCGGCCAGGGCCATGTCCGTCGAGGCAGCACGCGCATAGCCGACAATGCCGGCGGAAGAGGCCGAGATCAGCGCGCCATCGAGTGCAAATCCAGGGCGGAAGCGGCGCAGAAAAAAATAAACCGTCAATATGAGCAGAGAAGCGTCAAGCGCCGAAGGCAGCCGCGCGGCCCAGTCACTCACACCAAAAATCGAGTAAGTCAGCATGGCCTGCCAGTAGTACAGCGGCGGCTTTTCCAGCCAAGGCCGCCCGCCCAGCACCGGAGTGATCCAGTCCCGGCGCTCCAGCATTTCGCGCGCCACCTGCGCGTAGCGCGGTTCATCGGCCCCGATCAGCCCGAACTGTGACAGCCCGTACAAAAACAAAAACGCGCAGAAGCCCGCCAGCAACAGCGAGTCGGTGCGAGCGCGATTCGTCATGGAAGGATTCCGGGAGCGGCGGGCGTCATCGTTTAATCGCCGATTGCTGATTGATGATTGATGATTGAACGACCTAAAGGTTAGAGTCTTCAATCAACAAATCAAAAATGATCAATCAACAATTTACCTATTGTACGGAAGGACCGCGGCGCAGCATTTCCAGAACCTGGCGCACCGCCTGGGCCAGCGGACCCTCGAGCGAGCAACCGCTAGCGCACTCGTGGCCGCCGCCGCCAAAACACTCGGCCACTCGCGCCACATCGAGCTTGCCCTTGCTGCGCAGACTCACGCGATAACGCCCATCGGGCTGCTCGCGGAAGAATGCTGCTACTTCCACCTCGCCGATCGAGAGCACGTAATTTACCAGGCCTTCGCAGTCTTCTTCCTTCGCCTCACACTGTTCCATTTGTTTCTGCGTCACCCAGGTCCAGCCGACGTGACCTTCGGTGTGGAGGTTGCGCAAAGCCTCGCCGAGCAGCCTCATCTTGGCTACCGAGTGCGCAAAATAAATACTGCGCGCGCAATGCGATGGGTCGGCGCCCGCAAGAACCAGTTCGCGGGCCAGAGCGAAGGTATGCTCGTTCGTCCCTTGAAACATGAATGATCCCGTGTCGGTCATCAGCGCGGTGTAAAGGCAGGTTGCAATCTCGGGAGAGAACAGCGTCCCCGCTTCGCGCGCCAGGCGGAATACCATTTCTCCCGTGGCGACCGCATGCGGATCGATCCAGTTCACGTGCGCGAACGGCCGTCCGCTGACGTGATGATCGATGCTGATCAGGAAGCGATCCTCCAATCCCTCCAGCCTTGTGCGATGAATGCTGTCGCACTCCAGAATGATCGCAGCCTCGTAGCTGCCGGCGACGCGATCCGCCTGCAGCACCTGATCGGCGAAGGGCAGTGTGCGGTAGATACGCGGCACGCCGTCGTGCAGCACTACGTCGGCCTGCTTCCCCATGGCGCGCAAAACCTGGCAGCACGCCAACGCCGATCCGATGGCGTCACCATCGGGCCGTGCGTGCGACGTAAGAACGAATCGATCGCGCCGCTCGATTTGCCGAAGAACATCCTGCAACATAATCTCTACGCCTTCTTCTCACTCGATACTGTACGGGACTTCATTCTCTTTTTCGCCCGTGCCAGCAGTTCTTCCACCCGCGCCTTTTCCCGCGCCGAACGGTCCAGCCGGAAAAATAATTCCGGCGCTCGCCTTATTCGCAAACGCTCCACCAGTTCGTGCCTTATGTATTCCTTGGCGGCGATCAAGCCCTCGAGACTGCGATCCGCTTCCTGGTCGTCGCCATCCACATCCACCAGAACCTGCGCCGAACGGCCATCATCGGCCACATGCACGGCGGTCACGCCGACTAATCCAATACGCGGATCCGCCAGTTCCCCTTCCACCAGGGTTTCGATCTCCTCGCGCAAGGCCTCGCCTAACCGTCCGCGGTGGTACTTTGCGCCGCGCTTCTCCACTTTTTACCTCGATGTAAAACGCATGAGAATATCAGAAAATCGGCTGCAGGTGTTGGCCCTGAAGTGCCATTGTCGCGCACAAAAGAGTGGTCTGGGTAAGTACAGAGGTAATGCCCGCTAGCGAACACATCGCGGCCGGCCGTTGCTAGTCCTGACGCTACGGATATTCGACAAACGAATCGGCAATCTCAGCCCCGTGGTTGTTGGCGATGCGCGTGGCCGCGCGCTCCACGTTCTTCATCAATCCATCGAGATAGTCGCGCGAATCGGAGACGCTGACCACGCCAATAGTAGCGCGATTCCAAAGGCCGCTCGGATCGAGTTCGGCAACAGAAACATTGAAGCTGGCCCGCAGACGGTCTTTCAAGCTGCGCACGACTTGCCGCTTGTCCTTAAGGGATTGCGCTGCTTCGATGTGAAGTTCGAGAGTAAGGAAGGCGATCATGCAGTGGCCAGTGGCTAGTGATCAGTGGTCAGTAAAACCGTAACTCACAATAACCGCAGGTTTAACCGGCAACTGATCACTGACCACTGGCCACTCTCTTAAGCAATTACTTCCGCAGCAATTCTCTCGGTCACAAACGCCTCGATCACGTCGCCAACTTTGATGTCGCCATAGTTGGAGATCGAGATGCCGCACTCCATGCCGTTGGTAACCTGGCTGGCATCGTCCTTGAAGCGCCGCAGCGAGCCCACCTTGCCCTTGAACACCTGCACGTTGTCGCGCAGCAGGCGCACTTCGGAGTCGCGCTTGATCAAGCCGTCGCTCACGCGGCAACCGGCGACCGTCCCAACTTTCGGGATGCGGAAAACATTCAGCACATCGGCTCGACCTTGATAGTGTTCCTTGAAAGTGGGTTCGAGCAAGCCGCTCATGGCGCGCTTGATCTCATCCTGCAGTTCGTAGATGATCGAGTGCAGGCGGATGTCGACTTTTTCCTGCTCGGCGATTTCCTGCGCCTTGCGCTCGGGCCGCACATTGAAGCCGATGATGATCGCGTTCGATGCCGAGGCCAGCAGAACGTCGGTCTCAGTAATCGCGCCCACGCCCGACCGCAGCAGCTTCAAGCGCACTTTTTCGTTCGAGAGTTTCGTCAGCAAGTCGGTGATCACTTCGACCGATCCCTGCACGTCGCCCTTGAGAATTATGTTCAGTTCCTTGGTGCCGGCCGCCTTGATCTGCTCCGCCAGACCTTCCAGCGATACGCGGGAACTCTTGGCCAGCGCGGCCTCGCGAGCCTTCTGTTCGCGGTATTCCGAGATGCCGCGGGCCTTGTCGCGATCGGCCACTACCACGAACTGATCTCCCGCCTGCGGCAGCGATTCCATGCCAAGGATTTCAACCGGAGTCGAAGGCGGAGCCGTCTGCAAAGGCGCGCCGCGATCGTCAAACATGGCGCGCACTTTCCCGTAGACGTTGCCCACTACAAAATTGTCGCCCGCGTTGAGTGTCCCGTTCTGCACCAGCACCGTGGCCACCGGACCGCGCCCGCGATCCAGTTTCGCTTCCAGCACCACGCCGGTCGCCGCGCGCTCCGGCGTCGCTTTCAATTCGCCCAGATCGGCCACCAGGCAAATCATCTCCATCAGCAGATTCAGATTCGTCTTCTTCTTCGCCGAAACGTCGACGAACACCGTCTTGCCACCCCACTCTTCCGGCACCTGGCCGCGATCGGCGAGTTGCTTCTTCACGCGGTCGGGCAACGCGTCCGGCTTATCGATCTTGTTCACCGCCACAATGATGGGAACTTCTGCGGCGTGCGCGTGATCGATGGCTTCGACCGTCTGCGGCATTACGCCATCGTCGGCGGCCACCACCAGCACCACAATGTCAGTGGCCTTGGCGCCGCGCGACCGCATGCGCGTAAACGCTTCGTGACCGGGCGTATCGAGGAACACAATCTCCCGCCCATACGCAGGCGATTCCTTATCGGTAATCCGCACCTTGTAAGCGCCGATATGCTGAGTGATCCCTCCGGCTTCGCCCTCCGCCACATTGGTCAGGCGTATGGAATCCAGCAGCGTCGTCTTGCCATGATCCACGTGACCCATGATCGTAACCACAGGCGGACGGATCCCGGTTTCGGGAACTAATTCTTCGCTGGCCGCAGCCGCATCAATTTCCTTGGCCGTCTGTTCTTCGAACGTGATCACGTTCGTATCCGCGCCGAAGAAGCGCGCCATCTCGCTGGCCAGTTCCGCATCCAGCGTCTGGTTGATCGTCGCGAACACGCCCTTGGCCAGCAGTCGCGAAATCAGATCCTTGGCGCGAATCTCCAGCTTCTCCGCCAGATCCTTCACGCTGATTCCTTCGGTGATCGTGATACTGCGCGTGATCGGCATGGGCTCATTCGACACCACCATGCGCGGCGGCGGCGTATAGCCCTTCATCGGCCC
The DNA here is from genome assembly GCA_963702775.1 of uncultured Acidobacteriaceae bacterium. Taxonomy (GTDB): domain Bacteria; phylum Acidobacteriota; class Terriglobia; order Terriglobales; family Acidobacteriaceae; genus Sulfotelmatobacter. Next base: position 930,354 of record CAVPDX010000002.1, on the reverse strand, counting down.
TTCCTTCACGCCGCGGGGAACGTAGCGTTGACCCGGCCGTCGCGCCGGACCTCCCGGACGGCTGCCCGGCCGCGTTGTACCCGGAGGCGGAAGCGCCGGACCCACGCCCAACGGGCGGGCTCCAGCTGGCGACTGCCGCGTGGGATGCATTGGTCGGCGCTCACCCGGGCGCAGCGGCGGACGCGGCGCCCCTGGAGGCGCACCCGCAACCGGCGGGCGCCGCTGGAAGATCGGCTGGCCAGGCACTGGACGTCCGGGTGCAGGACGCGACGTACCGCCGATCGGCACCCCAGGCTGCACTGGCGGCGGAGCCGGACGCAAAGGAGCTTTGTAAACCGGCCGAGGTCCGGTTTGCGGAACGATCATCCGCGGCACGGGAGCTGCTGGAGGCGGCGGAGCCGCCGGACGCGCCGCAATGGGAGCCGCTGGCGGAGCGCTTGCCTGAACCCCCGGAGGCTGCGCCGCTGCCGGAGCAGAAATCTGTGCCGCCGGTGGCGGCGCCGGGCGTGCGGGCGGCACAATCACAGGCGACGATGTGACCGGCGATGGAGCTATTGGAGGCGTGACCACTGCATGCGCGGAAAACGAAGCCGCAGGCGGCGGAGCCGCGGGCCCAGCCGGCGGCGCAACTACGGGCTTCGTCACGACTGGCGCGATCACGGGCCTGCTGACAGCGGCTGGCGGCACGACCACCGCAGGTTTTTCCGCTGCAGCATGCGTCACAGCCGGCGCCGCTGCACGCGGCGGTACTACAGCCGCAGCTTCCTTCTTCTGCGTTATCGCTCGCAGCACATCTCCGGGACGGGAAATATGCGACAGATCAATTTTTGTTTTGATTTCTTCTTCGCCGCGAATTCCGCGCGAACTAGACTTGCCAGCCGAAGACGAACCTTCCGCCGAGGAGCGGATGTACACCCGCACCTTCTCCGCTTCGTGCTCTTCCAGAGAGCTGGAGTGCGTCTTCTTCTCGGTCACCCCTACCAACGGAAGCGTATCCAGAATGGCTTTGCTCTTTACTTCCAGCTCTCGGGCTAGATCGTTAATTCGAACCTTACTCATCCGGCCTTTCGTTTCTCCGCGTTTTAGTTAGGTCATCATCGACCTCACGGAGTCACTTTCTTCGGTCCCACGCCGTCAAACTTATTCCAGCGCGTCATAATTATTCTCTAGTTTCGGAAGCGGACTCCGCTTCCGAAGCAGCCTGCTCCGCAGAATTCTCCGCCTGCTCTTCGTGCTCTTCCGCGGCAAGCGTCTCTGCTTCGAAAGTGCCTTCATCTGTCGCGGCAACTTCCGCACTCACCGCTGGTTCGGCAGACCCCACTTCTTCCGCCGCCGCAGGAACTTCCGCGGTAATGTCGTCTGCACCCGCCTGGGAAGGCTCAGCCGCACCACCCTCGGCTTCGGCCTCGGCTTCGCTTTCAACCGTGCCCTCAGCCGTCGCTCCCGCCTCCAGACTGGCAAAGTAATTATTCACCGCAAGACTGATTTTTTCCACCGTCTTCGGCCCAATTCCCTCGATCGCCTCAAGTTGCTCCGGCGTCATGTCGGCCAGAGCTTCCACCGTACTCACTCCGGCGGCGTTCAACTTCTCCACCACGCCCTCGCCAAGTCCAGGCACGTTCTCCAGCGGCGTAGCAGTCTGCTGAACCATTGCCGACATCTGCTGCTCCACTTCCTGCCGCTTTTCTTCTTCGCTCTTGATGTCGATTTTCCAGCCCAGCAGCTTCGCCGCCAGCCGCACGTTCTGCCCCTTCTTGCCGATGGCAAGGGAAAGCTGGCTATCGTCCACCACAACTTCCAGGTGCTTGCCGCCGGAATCGACCACAGTCACCTTGCTCACCTTCGCCGGCTGCAAAGCTTTTTCGGCGAAGGTTACCGCGTCTTCGTGATACTCGATGATGTCAATCTTCTCTCCGTGCAGTTCGCGGATGATCGACTGCACCCGCATCCCTTTCATGCCCACGCAGGCGCCCACGGCATCCACGTCCTTGTCCTTCGACATGACGGCAATCTTCGTGCGCTCCCCGGCTTCGCGAGCAATCGCGCGGATCACTACCGTCCCGTCGTAAATCTCGGGCACCTCGGTCTGGAACAAGTGCTGCACCAGGTCCGGCACAGCGCGAGACACCACCACGCCCGGACCTTTCGAAGCTTTCTCCACGCGCGCAATCACCACCCGCACGCGCTCGCCAATCGCAAACGACTCCAGCCGCGACTGTTCCTTGCGCGGCATGCGCGCTTCCGCCTTGCCGATGTCGAAGATCACATCCGGACCTTCCACTCGCTTCACGGTCGCATTCACCACTTCGCCTACGCGTCCAATGTATTCGTTGTAGACGGTGTCGCGCTCCGCCTCGCGCACTTTCTGGAAGATGATCTGCTTCGCCAATTGCGCCGCAATGCGCCCAAGAATCCCTTCCGTAACTTTCGGCGTCCGCAACTCTCCGCCGACTTCCAGGTTAGGATCGCTCTTCCGCGCATCTTCCAGCGTGATCTGCAGCAGCGGATCCTCCACCTGCTCCGGAGTCTCAACCACCGTCCTCACTGCGTAGGCATTGATCTTGCCCGTCTCTTTATCCAGCTCAGCACGCAGGTTTTCTTGCGTCTTGTAGTATTTGCGCGTCGCCATCACAATGGCGTCTTCCACCGCGCTCACCACAATCCGCGGATCAATCCCCTTCTCGCGGCTCAACGCGTCGATCGTGTTGTAAAGCTCACTAGCCATAAATAAAACCATTTAGTAATTGTGCAATGTTGTAATTTGGTAATTTAAAGTCGAAATCGCCGTCTCCAGGTTTCAAGTTACCCAATTACAAAATTACTCAATTACCAAATCCCCCTAAATTTCCGGCACCAGATTCGCCTTCTCCACATTGGCGAATTCAATCTCGATCTTCTGCCCTTCGTCCGCCCCCGCGCCCATCTTTCCTACGCCCATCTTCCGGCGCGATTTGTGGCTCGCCACGCTCAAGTCCAGCGTCAGACTTCCGTCGCGAAAACTTTCTAGCCGTCCTTCGAAGTGCCGGTTATTGCCCACCGGATTCCTCGTCGTAACCTTCATCCGGCTGCCGACAAAACGCTCGAACTCAGCAGCCTTAGTCAGCTTCCGATCCAGCCCCGGCGACGAAACTTCCAGCGTGTAGCTCCCCGGCACCGCATCTTCAACATCAAGGATCGTGCCAAACTCGCGGCTGAAGTTGACGCAATCTCCGTGCGTCACTCCCGCCAGCGGATCGCCACTCGCCGCTCCCGGCTTGTCCAGAAACACGCGCAGCATGCGGGCTTTGCCACTCCCGCGAAACTCGACTTCAACCACTTCCAGCCCGCTGGAGGCCGCTACCCGCTCCGCAATCTCTCGTACTCGATCAAGCTCAAGTGCCATGCATCCAATAACTTACCGTAGTGCTCACACGGCAGATTCCTCTGCAACAAAAATGTGGGCTTGCGCCCACTGGTGTGCTCCGCCAAATCCTGGTTACTACACAACAGTTCTCAGTTCTCTAATATACGCCGGGGGAGGGATAAAAGACAAACCTCCGGAGCCTGTCCGAGAACCCGCAGCTCATGGTTACTTCTGCCCATCGTTTGCGGAAGACTCGGCTGGGGCTTTCGAACCCCGATTGGCCGCCGGCATCCCGGAGCCACCCGTCGGCGGGGTCGGTTGCTCGGTAGTTACGGGCAAGACAGGCTGATAGTTGCCCGCAGCAAGAACGGGAGTGTAAGAATCCATCGCCCTCGCGCTCCGAACCTTGGGGCTATACGTTTTGTTAGCCGCGGGCTGATAACTTTCCTGAAGATCAGTCCGGACATTTTGAGCCTGTCCCTCTTTTTGCGACATAGGGATCCTCATTATAGATTATATCGAAAAAACTCCAACGCTTGAATCTCGCTTCCCATGATCAGCACGCCCCCAGTTGAATCAACTGGCGAACCACTGAAGCCGCCCTGGGCGTCTACTTGCCATAATTGTTCCAGGTAAATCTCCGGAGGCGCCGGGCTGTGCGATGTGTAGGATCGGGCCCCATACAACCCTCCAATCCGGCGTTGATCCCTGAGATGTACGATCACCCAATAAGGAACTCGTTTCGAAAATACATCGTCCCACGCCCTTGCGTTCGGAGTGGCAATATGTCGAGCCACGAATCTATGTTGACGAATCTTGAAGAAAACGATCGGCCAAATGGTAGGCATTCCTATCAGCAGGAAAAACATACCTGTGTACCACAGCCACGGCTGTAAGTATCCTGACCGAACGATATTAATGAGCCACAGAAGGGCCACGAAGTTGAGAGAGCTGTAAGCAACCGCATCGAAGAGAGACTTCGAAAAATCCCGCGTCTCTCCCGGAACCAAGAGGTCGTAGACCTTCAGAGTGATGAAACCCGGGATGAAGAACGTCAAAAAGAGTGCAAGCGTTCCCTGAGTCTCAAAGAGTTTTTCCATTGCGGACCCTCCTCTTCCGGACGCACGAAGTAGCAGCTTGTTACCTTAAAGTTTAGCAAAATCCGCCGAACCCTCGATTGGCACTCAGCCCAGTAAATAGGCATGCCACATCCATTTGCCCGAACCTCCAAGCGCCTCTACAATAGTGGTTTCTCCTTGAGATCCTTATGATTCATTTTCCCGTACCCGAAGCTCTCACTTTCGATGATGTTCTTCTCCTACCCGCGCGCTCCGATGTAATTCCTGCGACCGCCTCCACCCAGACCCAACTCACGCGCAACATCAGCCTGAACATTCCCATCGTCAGCGCCGCCATGGACACGGTCACCGAATCGCACATGGCGATTGCGCTCGCCCAGCAAGGCGGCCTTGGCATCATCCATCGCAACCTTTCGATCGAGCAGCAGGCCAATGAAGTCGACAAGGTGAAGCGCTCGGAAAGCGGCATGATCGTCGACCCGGTCACCATGTCGCCCACCGACAAAGTCAGCGACGCGCTCGAGGTCATGCGCAAGTACAAAATTTCCGGCGTGCCCATCACTGAGGATGGCAAGCTCGTCGGCATTCTCACCAACCGCGACCTGCGCTTCGAGACCCGCTACGACATTCCCATCGATCGCGTGATGACCAAGAAAAATCTCATCACTGTGCCTGTAGGCACCACGCTCAAAGATGCGGAAGAAATTCTTCACGAGCACCGCGTCGAAAAACTTCTCGTGGTCGACGACAAATACAATCTCAAGGGACTGATCACGGTAAAAGATATTCAGAAGAAACTGAAATATCCCAACGCCGCCAAAGATCCTCAAGGACGCTTGCGGGTAGGAGCAGCCATCGGCGCCACCGGAGATTTTCTCGAGCGCGCGCAGGAATTAGCCGCGGCCAAAGTAGATGTGCTCGCCATCGACAGCGCTCACGGCCACTCCACCAGGGTGCTCGACGCAGTCAAACTCATTAAATCGAAGCTGCCCGGGATGCAGTTGCTGGCCGGCAACGTCGCCACCTTCGACGGCGCCTGCGAACTGGCTCGTGCCGGAGCCGACGGCATCAAGGTCGGCATCGGCCCCGGTTCCATTTGCACTACCCGTGTGGTCACTGGAGCCGGCGTGCCCCAGATCACCGCCATCGCCGAAAGCTTTCCGCGCCACCAAAGATGCCGGCATTCCCATCATTGCCGACGGCGGCATCAAGTACTCCGGCGACATTACCAAGGCGCTGGCCGCGGGCGCGAGCGCAGTCATGATCGGCTCACTCTTCGCCGGCACCGACGAAAGTCCCGGCGATCTGATCCTCTATCAAGGCCGTTCCTACAAATCATATCGCGGCATGGGCTCGATCGGCGCCATGGCGCAAGGTTCCAGCGAACGCTATTTCCAAAACACCGAAGGGGAATCTTCGGCTGCAGTCTCTGCCAACGATGGCGATTCCAACCGTCTGGGCAAACTCGTTCCCGAAGGCATCGAAGGACGTGTGCCCTATCGTGGCTCCGTCGCCATGATCGTGCACCAGATGGTTGGCGGATTGAGGTCTGGCATGGGCTACTGCGGCTGCGCCACCATCGCCGAACTCTTGCAGAAAACTCGCTTCGTGCGCATTAGCGGCGCTGGATTGCGCGAGAGCCACGTCCACGACGTAATGATCACTCGCGAGGCTCCTAATTATGGTGTCGAGTAACGCGTGCGCTTGAACTCCGATCGCCACCCTGTTCTGAAGGCCTGGATCGCCGCGATCCTCTGGCTGATCCTCATCGCAATTGAATCCACCGCCATGCTGTCTGCCGAGCAACACCGGCCGCTTTCTTTATCCCCTGCTGCATTTTCTCTTCGGCGTGGACTTGGCGGGCTTCGAGGACTGGCACTTCTACATTCGCAAGTCAGGCCACGTCGTCGGCTACGGCATTTTGAGTGTCTTGCTTTTTCGCGCGTGGCGCGCCACTTTACCCGCAATGACGAACGTGAAGTGGACGTTGCGCTGGGCGACCATCGCAGTTCTGGGAACCGCTTTCGTCGCCAGCCTCGACGAGTGGCACCAGAGTTTCATTCCTTCGCGTACCGGACGCTGGCAAGATGTTGTTCTCGACACCTGCGCAGGAATCGGAGCACAGATGCTTGTTTTTCTGTGGTGCATGTGGAGAAGAAACAGTGACGAAAATCGCGGATCGATTCACTCGATTTCCGACTAACCTGCGAAGTACACCTAAAAGGAATTCGGAAGTGCAGTGACAATCGCAAGCAGGGGCTCGGCCGCGGAGACGTCGGTGGAAAAGACCAAGAACCGGAAAATAATGGCCAGCGACCGGCGACCGCCTCAGTACATCGCGTCGTACTTAGTAACCAACCACTGGCCATCTTTATTTTCTTCGGTGACAGTGAAGAGTTCCTTGTACGTGCCGGACTGGCCTGCGCTGTTCAGGCGCTTGCCGCGGTAGTGCAGGATGGTGAGGGGCGGGTTGTTTTCCCACTCCGCCAACTCCCAGGAAAGCAAGGGATGCTGTTTCTCTGAGTCGCAGATGAAATGGGCGTACTTCTTGCGGTAATCGTGCTCCCACTGGGAGAGTAGATCGTCGCAGTGGCCGTCGCGCAACTCGCGCAGAAATTTGTTGGCGCTGTGCTCAATGGTGCGGTCGCGCAGCGGATTCATCCGGATGCTGACCGGCAGACCAGTCAACGGATCATGGTCGTCGGACCGCGCCAGCACTGGTCCCTGATTGCTCAGCCACCAGATGTAGCCGAGAAATCCAAACACCAGCAGCGCGGCGACGCTGACAGCAATGCCGATCTGTATGCGAGTGAACCCCATCCTGAGAGAAAGTTTATAAGGCTGGCAATTTTCAGCAAGATTACCGTTGGAAGCGCGCAGGAGGACATGTACGAGCGGGAGGCAAATGCTCTTACTTCACTCCGGTCGGCTGTGAGTCGGCGGGAGAAACGATTTTCCCCGCTTTCACGTCGTAAACGAAGTTCTGGTCTGAATCGTTCGTGTAAACATAGGTTGCGATGTTCGCCTCCTGCATCATCGACATGAGTCTCTCATTCGCCAATGTCGCATGAAAGCGCATAGCACTCGCACGCTCGCTATGGATTATTAGCTTATCGCCGGAGATCTCTCCATAGCCCGTTACTCCCTCCTTCGCAAATGAGGCGTTGATGACCCTCAAGAGCAGTCCTTGGGCGCTTGGATGGTCCGACCCCTTGGCGATCCCTGCGGGGGTGCTCGAAATGCCTGCAGTAGGAGTGTCCGTAATTTCAAAATCATAGCCGGTGTACCCTCCCGAATCCGTCAGCAAGTACTCCCCGAGCGGGAGGTCTTGAACCGGCGTGACAGAGACGAGGTGATCGTTTATCGACTCCGCCGACACGTCCACCAGGTGCTTCTTGTCGGGCCCGCCTTTGGCTGTCAGAAGGGCATTTACCCGGATGACCTTCAGGTCACGATGGTCTTTCTTCTTTTCGAAGACAATGATGACCGCGTTTCGAGCAGTCGGTATTCTGTTGTAGTAGAAGGTAGGGCGACGATCCGCGATTCGTACTGACGACTCCGCCCCTTTATAGCTGAGCGTAGCACCCGAGAAGGCGCCGGTGCTCACATTCAAGGGAGTGGCGAGATCCATCTTCTGCCAGCCGTCCTTGGCCTTGTAGAACACCCCCGCAAATCCAGGCGGCTCCAGCGAAACTTGGGCAAGCATGAGCGAACACGCAGCCAGCACTGTCACAAGCAAAGCGCAGGGGGCCCTCCGGCATAAACCTTGGCGGCTGTTGCGGCAGATCGAGGGTTGGCCGGATTTCATGGCCGAAAATTATAACAGCTTGGTGATCCTGCTAACGTGGCGGGATAAACGGCAGGTCTGTTTGGGCGGCTGGAGGTACACTTGGCTAATGCAGCCACCCATTTTACCAATACATCCGCCGCGACGCTTGCGACGGCCCTATTCGCTACAGGAAGCCGTTATTCAGGTTATTGAAAATGCGGACGGCTGGCCAGCTACTCGCTTCGAGGCAGTAACGCAGCGGGGTCAAGCACCAGACCTGGTCAGCAGAATCAGGAATCTTATTATGAATGCCGAAACCGTTGAGTTTCGGGAGAGAGAATTGCGGCAATTTCCATATTTACTCACGATAGAGGATTTTGTAGCGCGATACGGCTCTGAGTGGCATTTCGATGCAAGAACGATCCAACAGGCATCTGCGCTCTCAGAGCACTACGACCGAATCGCGTTCGCTGATGGTGGTCATCGATACGAATTCTATTCTTAGGCGAGGGTCGTTGAAGCCGCCATTGGTGCGCCTCTGAAGGCAAAGCCGCTGGGAGCGTCAGGCACTGCCAAAAGCAGATTCCTCTTTGGGCTTACGCCCAAGTCGGAATGACAAAGCATGAAAAAGAGAGGGCACGGCTTGCGCCGTGCCCGTGAAGCAACATCGGTCTGTTACTTCTTGTCTTCCTCTTCCTTGATCGGTTCGACACCGCCATCGTGCTGCGCCTGGGCCTCAGCCTCTTCCATCGCCTTCTTGGTTTCGGCAACTTTTTTGGCGCGGGCTTCGGCACGCTTCTCTCGTTTTCGTCAAGCACTTTTTCGCTGCCCAGCAGTTCGAGGAAAGCCTTGTCGGCGCCGTCGCCCTTATTCCATCCAGTGCGGATGAGGCGCGTGTAGCCGCCTTCGCGATCACCGAAGCGCGGGCCGACGGTATCAAACAGTTTCACGACCGCTTCGTCGGTCATGAGATAAGAGGAGGCCAGACGGCGGGCGGCGAGGTCGCCGCGCTTGCCGAGCGTGATCATCTTTTCGACGATGGGCTTCGCGGCCTTGGCCTTGGGAACGGTGGTCTCGATGCGTTCCTCCACGATCACTGAGGTGACCAGGTTGCGCAGCAGCGAACGCCGGTGCGATGTGTTCCGTCCGAGTTTGTAGCCTGCTACTTTGTGACGCATGGGTGAAACCTCAGTGGCCAGTGGCCAGTTTTCAATTCCGTACTTCTAAAGTCAGTGGCTCAGCGGTTTCTCTTTACTGACCACTGGCCACTAACCACTGACCACTGTTCTTACAGCTGATCGTCCGGTCCGTAGGCCGAAGCCGGAAGGACCAGATTTGATGTCGGACCGGGCACGGCGTTGCCGTGCTCGTCGATCTTCATGCCCAGGCTCAGACCCATCGAGGACAAAATTTCCTTGATCTCGTTCAGCGACTTGCGGCCGAAGTTCTTGGTCTTGAGCATCTCCGATTCCGTTTTCTGCACCAGCTCGCCAATCGTCTGAATGTTCGCGTTCTTCAGGCAGTTATAGCTGCGCACCGAAAGCTCGAGTTCCTCGACGGAGCGATTCAGGTTCTCATTGTGAATCTCTGGCTTGCGATCATCCGACGACGATACGCCGGTTTCAATTTCTTCCTCGAAGTTGATGAAGATGTTCATGTGGTCCTTGATGAGCTTCGCGGCCAGGCCGATGGAATCGGCTGGTGTGATGGAGCCGTTGGTCCACACTTCGAGAGTGAGCTTATCGTAGTCGGTGATCTGGCCGAGACGCGCGGCTTCGACCGTGTAGTTGCACTTGCGCACCGGCGAGTGCACGGAATCGATGGGAATGAATCCGATACCGAGATCCTCGTCGAAATTTTTGTCGGCGGAAACGTAGCCGCGGCCGCGCTTCAGGCGCATTTCCATGTCGAGCTTGCCGCCCTCACTGACGGTTGCGATGTAGACGTCTTTATCCAGAACCTCGACATCACCGTCCGCTTCGATCATGCCGCTGGTAACCACGCCCGGCTGATCGGCTCGCAGATAGATTGCTTTCGGCGCATCGCCCGCCAGCTTGAACGGAATCTGTTTCAAGTTGAGGATGATATCGGTAGCGTCTTCCACCACGCCGGGGATCGACTGAAACTCGTGCAGCACACCTTCCATTTTCACCGCGGTGACGGCGGCGCCTTCGATCGAACTCAGCAGCACGCGGCGCAGTGCGTTGCCCACGGTGGTGCCAAACCCGCGCTCAAACGGCTGCGCCCAGAAAATTCCGTACTTATCGTTGAGGGTGGAAGTGTCAACCGCGAGACGTTTCGGTTTCTGAAAACCTTTCCAAAGCATTCGTTTCTCCTTCGGCCGTTTGGCTCAGTGCTGACTCCCTGAATGGTCCGGATTCAGGTCAACGTCAACAAAGGCTGATCTGGCTCGAAATGTGGACCGAAAGATCGGGTGATTTTGCGATCGGGCGATCGGGTGATTTGAAAATCGCCCGATGACCCGATGGCCAGATCGCCCAATTCCTTATTTACTGTACAACTCTACGATCAACTGCTCGTTCACCGGCAACTGAATGTCTTCGCGCTTGGGCAAAGAGAGCACGCGTCCAGTGTAATTGTCGCGATTCACTTCCAGCCAATTGGGCTGCGTGCCGTGGCTGGCGAATTCCTTGGCCATTTCCAGAATGACCAGCTTCTTGCTGTTCTCGCGAATGGAAATTTCTTCGCCCGCGCTCACTTCGTACGAAGGAATGTTGACCTTGCGATTGTTGACGGCGACGTGTCCGTGGCGCACCAGTTGACGCGCCTGGCGCCGGGATTGCGCAAAGCCCAGGCGGAAGACCACGTTGTCCAAACGCCGCTCGAGTTGCTGCAGGAGCAGTTCGCCGGTCACGCCCCGTGTGCGCGCGGCCTTCTCGAAATAGTTGCGGAACTGGCCTTCGAGCGTGAAGTAGATGCGCTTGGCTTTCTGCTTCTCGCGCAACTGCAGGCCGTAGCCAACGATCTTGGCCTTGCGGTCCTTCCCATGTTGACCGGGAGCGAAGTTGCGCTTCTCGATGGGACACTTATCGCTAAAACATTTTGCGCCTTTGAGGAAAAGCTTCATGCCCTCGCGGCGGCATAAACGGCAGACTGCATCGGTATAACGTGCCAAATTACTCTCCTTTTAGATGACCGGTTTACGGGTTTGGCTTCACCCTTCGTCCCGGACAAGAATCAGTGGTCAGTGGCCGATGATCAGTGACCAGCAACCGCCTTTGATCATACTGGCCACTGGTCACTGGCCACTTTGTTTATACTCTTCGCCGTTTCGGCGGCCTGCATCCATTATGCGGAATCGGCGTCACGTCACGAATGGAGCGCACTTCGATGCCGGACGAGGCCAGCGCGCGTACTGCCGACTCGCGGCCGGAACCGGGGCCGCTCACGCGTACATCCACGCTGCGGACACCATGATCGCGCGCCATGTTGGCCGCGTTCGATGCTGCCTGCTGCGCGGCAAACGGCGTGCCCTTGCGCGATCCGCGGAAGCCCAGCGATCCCGAACTCTTCCACGACAGAACATTGCCGTTCATGTCGGTGATGGTCACGATGGTGTTGTTGAAGGACGCCTGCACGTAGCACAGCCCATGCGGAACGTGCTTGCGATCCTTCTTCTTGAAAGTCTTCTTCTTGCCTTTTTTCTCCGGCGCGGCTGTGCCGCCCGCTGCTGCTGGTTTAGCCATAAATTAGTGTCCAGTGGTCAGTGGCCAGTGGTCAGTCGATCAGGAGCTTTACCGGCCACTGATCACTGCACACTGGACACTGCTCTTATGTTTTTCCCGTCGCCTTCTTCTTTGTCGATACTGTTCCTTTGCGCGGGCCTTTACGGGTGCGCGCGTTGGTGTGGGTGCGCTGTCCGCGGACCGGCAGGTTGCGGCGATGGCGGAAGCCGCGATAGGAGCCGATTTCGATGAGCCGCTTGATGTTCATCGAAACTTCCTTGCGCAGATCGCCCTCCACCATCCCCTGCGCCTCAATCACAGTCCGGATCCGGTTGACTTCTTCTTCGCTGAGGTCCTGGACCTTCTTCATGGGGTCCACCTTGGCCTCGTCGAGAATATTGCCGGCGCGCGGGTGCCCGATGCCATAGATATAAGTCAGCGCGATATTGATGTGCTTGTGGCGCGGTAAGTCGACGCCTGCTATACGTGCCATAAATTCTCTATGCCTCCGACCAGTTCCCCTGGCTCTTCAGCTTCTAGCTTCTAGCAAATCAGGGTCAGCTGGTGGCTAGGAGCTAAAAGCTCCTACCCCTGCCGCTGTTTATGTTTCGTGTTGACGCAGATCACCCGCACCACACCTTTGCGGTGGATGACCTTGCACTTATCACAGATTTTCTTTACTGATGCTCGTACTTTCATAAACCAGCTTTCAGCTGTCAGCTTTCAGCCGTCAGCAAAATCTTTGGGCTCATGCGCGCTTGGCCGCAATGCTCATTTATACCGATAAACAATTCTTCCGCGATTCAGGTCGTAGGGCGAGAGTTCCACCGCTACTTTGTCCCCCGGCAAAATGCGAATAAAATTCTTGCGCATCTTGCCGGATACATGCGCCAGCACCTGATGCTTGTTCTCCAATTCCACCTTGAACATGGCGTTGGGCAGCGGTTCCAGGACCACTGCCATCACTTCAATCGCGTCTTCTTTACTCATTAGCTCCTAGCTTCTAGCGACTAGCTCCTGGCCGACCCGCTTGCCTAGCCAAAAGCTAGGAGCTGGCAGCTAGAAGCTATTTCGTCAAAATCACCGGCCCGTCTTTCGTCACGGCTACGCAGTGCTCGAAATGCGCGCTGAAACTGCCGTCGACCGTGACTGCCGTCCACTTGTCGCCGAGCACTCGCGTTTCCGGCTTGCCGTAGTTCACCATGGGCTCGATGGCGATCACCATGCCTTCGCGCAGCTTCGCGCCGTGGCCGCGCGCCCCGAAGTTCGGCACCTGCGGTTCTTCGTGCAAGCGCGTCCCAATGCCATGCCCCACGAACTCGCGCACCACGCTGAAGCCGTTGGCTTCCACGTGCTCCTGTACAGCGGCTCCTACATCGCCCACCGAGTTGCCAATCAGCGCCTGGTCGATGCCGCGGTAGAGCGACTCCTCGGTTACCGTCAGCAGCTTCCGCAACTCCGGTTTCACTGCATCGCTGACCGGAACCGTGATTGCGGCGTCACCATAATACCCGTCGAGCACCACTCCGCAATCAATTGAAACAATATCGCCTGCCTTCAGCGCCCGCTTCTCCGACGGGATGCCATGCACAATCTCTTCGTTCACTGACGTGCACAGCACGCAGGGATAATCGTAGTATCCCTTGAACGCCGGCTTGGCCCCGAGTTCGGAGATTTTTTTCTCGGCGGCGCGTTCCAGATCCATGGTCGTAACCCCGGGCGCGACCATCGAACGCACCTCATCGAGAACCTGACGCACGATGTGGCCGCTGTGCCGCATCCGCTCAATCTCCGCCGCCGACTTGCAGACAATTGCCATTCCTAAACTGTGTCGACCCTCAACTGTGTCGACCGTCAAGCGTGATGGTCTTCAATGACCCTGAAAATCTGCTCCGCAACTTCGACCACCGACAACTCGCCGTTCACCGAGACAAGCCTTCCCGTGCGCTGGTAATAATCCACCACGGGACGAGTCTGCTCCTGGTAGGCCGCCAAACGCGGCTGAATTACTTCCAACCTGTCGTCATTGCGGGTTACCAGCTTTGTCCCGTCACAATCACAAAGTTCATCTTCACGGGGCGGCTGGAAGTGGACGTTGTAGATCCGCCCACAGGTGGGACAAGAACGGCGTCCAGTGATCCGGAGCAACAATTGATTATAGTCCACGTCCATCAGGATCACAATTGGCCAAGCCCGAGTCGGGCGCGAGTTATCAAAGAGCTTGTCGTCAAGCAATGCGTCCAGCCATCCGGCCTGAGCCGCAGTCCGCGGAAAGCCGTCCAGAATGTAACCCCGTTTGCAATCCGGCTGGCTGAGCCGGTGCCGGACCATTTCACAAACCAGGTCGTCGGAAACCAGTTCGCCTCGCGCCATGATTGCCTTGGCAGCCATGCCGAGTTCCGTTCCCTGAGCCACGTTGTACCGCAGAATATCTCCCGTGGAGATCTGCGGAATCGAATACCGTTCCATGATGCGCTTGGCCTGCGTGCCCTTACCGGCGCCCGGGGGTCCAAGCAGAACCACGGGGCCTACATCGCGTGAGGTTTCCTGCGTCATCAGTTGGCCAAAGCCTCCCGATCTCAGTTTTCCCGGTTAGCCTCCCACAAGGCCCACCAGTGCAGCAACCCCAGAAGTTCTCATTGGTCTTGGGTGTTAGGTCTTGGGTCTTAGGAAAACTCGGCTAGCCCAAAAGACCTAACACCTGAGACCTAACACCTAAGACCTGATTCCTTACGACCAATTCCTGCGGCCGCGAATGCGTCCGCTGCGCGGCGTGAATCCATCGTAATGGCGCATGATCAACTGCGCCTCGATCTGCGTCACAGTATCCATGGCCACGCCTACTACGATGAGCAGCGACGTTCCACCAAAATAGAACGTTACTCCCAGGCCGTTGGTCACCCACACCGGAAGCTGCTCAAACATCCTGCCGCCCAGCCAGAAGGGCAAGTGGTTCAGGTGAATGCCGGCCATCATCCATTCCGGAATGAACGAAATGATGATCAGATACAGCGCGCCCACTAGCGTGATGCGGGTCAAAACTTCGTTGATGTAGTCGGCGGTGCGCTTGCCCGGGCGAATGCCGGGAATGAAGCCGCCATACTTTCGCATATTGTCGGCGACTTCACTCGGATTGAAAACGATCGACACATAGAAGTAAGCGAAGAAAATGATGCCCAGCGCATACAACACGGTGTAGAGCGGCTCACCCCAGCCCAGCATGCGAATCATGTCGCCGAAGTAGCGGCTGTTCTTCAAGCTATACCCAAGCATCTGTGGCAAACCCAGAATCGAGGAGGCGAAGATTACGGGCATGACCCCGCCCGCGTTCACGCGCAAGGGCAGGTGAGTGGACTGTCCGCCCATCACTTTGCGTCCCACCACGCGTTTGGCGTATTGCACAGGAATTCGGCGTTCACAGCGTTCGACGTAAACAATGAATGCCACCACCGCCATCATGAACACGATCAGGCCGGCCATCAGAACGGGCGTGATCGCGCCCCAGTTGCCCGTTCTTCGCCTTGTCAAAAAGATCCTCCACGCCGCGCGGCAGGCCGACCACTATGCCGGCGAAGATCAGCAGTGACATGCCGTTGCCGATGCCTCGGTCGGTGATCTGCTCGCCCAGCCACATGATGAACGCGCTGCCCGTGGTCAGGGTCAACATAGTCATGAAGATAAAGGCGGGACCAGGATGAAGCACGAAGTCTCCCGCTTTTTCGAGGCCGATGGCAATGCCGAACGATTGCACCGCGCTGAGAATCACGGTGATGTAGCGTGTCCACTGCGTAATTTTCTTGCGTCCCAGTTCGCCTTCTTTTTGCAGTTTGGCCAGCGGCTCATACACCACGGTCAAAAGCTGCAGGATGATCGATGCCGTAATGTACGGCATGATGCCCAGGGCGAAGATGGTCATCTTGCGCAGGCTGCCGCCGGAAAACAGATCGACGAAACCGAGCAGCGATCCCCCGCTTCGATTGAAAGCATCCTCGAGCTTGAGGAAGTTGACGCCCGGAGTGGGAAGATGCCCGCCCAGCCGGTAGACTAGCCAGCATGGCCAGCGTAAACAAAACCCGCTTGCGCAGGTCGGGAATGCGGAAGATGTTAGCCATCTTCCCCCAGATTGGAAATGCTCCTTGTTCAGCCATTACTGCAAGACCTCAACCTTGCCGCCCGCCTTGGTAATTTTCTCCCGAGCCGTCTTGGAGAACTTGTGCGCCTGTACGGTGATGGCAATCGTCAGTTCGCCATCGCCGAGAATCTTAACTGGAAGCTTGGCCTTGATCACTCCCGCCTTGCGCAGCACCTCGGGGGTGATCGGCTCGGCGTGCAGCTCCTCGCCCAGCGCGGCCAGCCGCTCCAGGCTCACGATGTTGAATTCCTTGCGGAAGATATTGGTGAAGCCGCGCTTGGGCATGCGGCGGTGGAGCGGCATCTGGCCGCCTTCAAAGCCGCGGATCATGCGCGAGCCGGTGCGCGAGCGCTGGCCCTTTGTGTCCGCGAGTGGAGGTCTTGCCCATCCCAGAACCCATGCCGCGGCCCACGCGCTTGCGCTTTTCCGACGCCTTCTTCGGTGCGTGAATGTTGGATAAATTCATAATCTCGGAGCCTTTAACCTTTGTCATCCTGAGCGAGACGCTTTTTGTCTCGCGCAGGATCTGGGCGCGCCGCGCGAACATTCTCGCGTTCTTTGCGAGAATGCTAGCTCGCGCGTTTGGCGCGCTTCCTTATTTCAATATCTCGACCAAATGCGGAACCTTCGCCACCATGCCGCGAATCGCCGCGTTGTCCGGACGCTCGATCACCTGATTCAGCCGCGTGAATCCCAGTCCCTTCACCACAAGCTTGTGTTTCACGGGCGAGCAAATGGCCGAAACCACCCACTTCAGGTGTATCTTTCCCGCAACCGCTTTCGGTCTCTTCGTCGTCATCTCTAATCCCTCAATAGCCGGTGGTCAGTAACCAGTGGCCAGTTCCTAATCTCGAACCACCGGTGTTAGGTAATAGGTCTCAGGTCTTAGGAAACCCAACACCTAAGGCCTATCACCTAAGACCCGCTACAACTCTTCAACAGCCTTGCCGCGCATGGCAGCAACGCTCTCTCTGCTCTTCAAATGCCGCAGGGCATCGAATGTCGCCTTGATCACGTTGTGCGGATTCGTCGTGCCGATCGACTTGGTCAGAACATTTTGAATTCCCACCGACGTCATCACTGCGCGCACCGCGCCTCCGGCAATCACTCCCGTTCCTTCCGGAGCGGGCTTCAGCAATACTTTGCCCGAACCGTAGCGTCCCAACACCAGGTGCGGAATCGAAGTCTGCGTCAGATTGACCTTGACCAGATTCTTCTTCGCCGACTCAATCGCCTTGCGAATGGCCTGCGGAACTTCCTTGGCCTTGCCCGCTCCGTGGCCGACGACTGCGGCCGAGGGATCGCCCACCACCACCAGCGCCGCAAACGACAGATTCTTGCCGCCCTTCACCACCTTGGTGACGCGGTTGATCGCCACGACCTGGTCTTTCAACTGAAACGAATTTGCGTCGAGCTTCTTAACGACTGTTGGCATTCTTTTCCTAGCTTCTAGCTCCTAGCTTCTAGCTCCCAGCCAACCCGGTTTGAAGCGCGGCGGCTAGAAGCTAAAGCCAGAAGCTGTTTTTAAAATTGCAATCCCGCTTCGCGCGCTGCATCGGCCAGCGCCTTCACCCGCCCGTGGTAAATATATCCGCCGCGGTCAAACACCACTTTGCTCACGCCCTTGGCCTTGGCGCGCTCGGCGATAATTTTGCCCACGGCTTTCGCGGCCGCCACGTTCCCGCCGGTGCGCCGGTCTTTCTTCTCGCTCTTCTCGCCCGGACTTCTCGCCACGGGACTTTTCGCCTTCAGCGTTTTGACCTTCCGCGGAACTCGCCGAAACCAGCGTCTGGCCATGCAGGTCGTCGATGACCTGCACGTAAATGTGATTCAGCGAACGGTACACGTTCAGCCGGGGACGCTCCGCCGTCCCCTGCATCTTTTTGCGGATGCGGTCGTGAATGTGTCCGCGCTTCTGATTCTTCGATTTCTTCGTAAACATAAAGTTCCCGTCCTTCAGCAACAACCCCGAGATCCTTCGCTTTGCTCACGCCCGCCAAACGGCGTCACTTCGCTCCCGTCTTGCCCACCTTCTTCTTCAACCGCTCGCCCGCATAGCGCACACCTTTGTTCTTGTAAGGATCGGGCGGACGCAACGAGCGCATTTCCGCCGCCACCTGACCCACCTGCTGTCGGTCGATTCCCGTGAGCGAAATCTTCGTCTGCTTTGGATCAACCGTGGCCTCAACGCCAGTCGGCAACGGATATTCGATGGGATGCGAATATCCCAGGTTGAACACCACCGTCCCTTTACCCTTCATCTCGGCGCGATAGCCGATGCCGACGATTTCCAGGTCGCGCGTCCATCCCTTGGTCACGCCTTCGACGGCGTTGTTCACCAGCGCGCGCGCCAGTCCATGCAGAGCGGCCTGCGAATCGTTCTCGCGCACGGCGACGATCGTGCCGTCCTTCTGCTCCACCTTGATGCCCGCGGGGAGTGGCGTATCCAGCTTGCCCTTCGGCCCCTGCACCAATACCGTGTTGCCTTCGATTTTGACCGTCACCCCTTTGGGGATCGGGATCGGCTTTTTTCCAATTCGTGACATAAGATCTTCTAGCTTCTAGCTCCTGCTTCTAGCCAGGAGCTTCATAAGTGATTTACTCAGTCGTTCTTCATCCATTCCCCGCACGCAGCGTGATTAGCTAGCAGCTAGAAGCGAGTAGCTAGAAGCTGCCCTACCAAATCTCGCACAACAACTCGCCGCCCACGCCTTCCTTGCGTGCCTGGCGTCCGGTCATCACCCCGCGCGGCGTTGTGAGGATGTTGATCCCCATGCCGCCCAGCACGCGTGGAATCTCGCTGCGGCGCACGTAAACGCGGCAACCCGGACGCGACACGCGCTCCGCCTTTGAAATCGCCGCCTCGTTGTGCGCGCCGTATTTCAAATAAATCCGGATGACCTTGTGCCCCTCTTCCTCCGTGGCCTTGAAGTTCGAGATGTAGCCCTCTTCCTTCAGGATGCGGGCGATCTCCACCTTCAGCCGGGAAGCCGGAACGTCCACCTTCTGGTGCCGCGCCTGCAGCGCGTTGCGCACCCTCGTCAGCATATCTGCCACCGGATCGGTCAACCTCATCGTTTGCTTCTCCTCTCGCCACCCGTTCGCTCCGCGTTCAGCGGAGAACCTGCAGCGGCTTCCTTACTGCTTCGTCATCCTGAGCGAGACACTTTTCGTCTCGCGAAGGACCTGAGCCGAGCTTCCCGAGGGAACCCTGGGCGCGCCGCGATCATTCTTGCGCTCTTTGCGAGAATGCGAAATCGCGGGTTTGGCGCGCTTCCTTCCGCTCTCTACCAAGACGACTTCGAGACGCCCGGAATCTCCCCTTGCAGCGCCAGCTGGCGGAAGCACAAGCGGCAGATGCCGAACTTGCGCAAATACGCGCGCGGCCGCCCGCAACGCTTGCAGCGGTTGTGCCGGCGCGAGGAAAACTTCGGCGTCTTCTCCTTGTTATTACGCGCCACTTCAAACTTCTTCTCGATCTTCGCGTCTTTCACTCGTTTTGCTGTAGTCATGAAATCCTTAGCAAGTCTTTTTCAAACTGTGAAACTTTGAAACTTTGAAACTTTGAAACCCTGAAACTTTGCCTCTAAGCCCGGAACGGCATGCCCAGATGCTTCAACAGCATGCGCGCCTGGTTATCATTCGCCGCGGTGGTCACGATGGTGACGTTCATTCCTTTTTGCTTGTCGACCTTCTCGTAAGAGATCTCCGGGAAGATCAACTGATCGTGCAGTCCGAGCGTGTAGTTGCCGCGCCCATCGAACGACTTGGTCGAAACTCCCTTGAAATCGCGCACGCGCGGCAGAACGATATTCACCAGCCGGTCAAGGAATTCGTACATGCGGTCGCCACGCAGCGTCACCATGGTTCCGATGGACTGCCCTTCGCGAACCTTGAACGCAGCAATCGACTTCTTGGCCTTGGTGATGATCGGCTTCTGGCCGGTGATCAGCCCCAGTTCGTTCACCGCCGGATCGAGCACCTTCGAATTCTGCGTGGCCTCGCCCATGCCCATATTCACAACGATTTTGTTGAGGCGCGGAACCGCCATCGTGTTCTTGAGGTCCAGTTCATTAAGCAGAGCCGGCGCCACTTCCTTCTCGAACTTGGAGCGCAGCCGCGGCCGCTCCTTGGCGCTGTGATGCGCTTGCGCCGGAGCCTTTTGCTCCTGCGCCGATTCCTTCGCTGCTTTCTTGTCTTTTGCCATCTCGTCTCTTCAACTCTCTCTCACGGTTTCGGATTATAGAAAAGCAGCTTCCAGCTCCTGGCTGCTAGCTTCCTACGTGTACCGCTGCGTGAGACTGAATTCCTTCAATTCGCCGCTTTGCATCGCAGCCACAGGCTAGAAGCCAGCGGCCAGGAGCTAGAAGCTATTTGTCTAAAGTCGTTCCGCACTTCTTGCACACCCGCACTTTACGATCGCCGCGCTCTTCGTGTCCGATGCGCACCGGGCCGCAGGTCGGGCAGACCAGTTGCACGTTGGAGATCGCAATCCGGCTCTCCTGCTCGGCGATGCCGCCCGCGATGTTGCGTTGCGGGTTCGGGCGTACGTGCTTTTTCACGATCATCACGTGCTCGACCAGAAGCTTGTTATCGTCAGGAAACACGCGCAACACGCGTCCTTCCTTGCCTTTGTCCCGCCCCGTGATGACCTTCACGGTATCGTTGCGGCGGATATCCACTCGCTTATGTACTGTGCTGACTGTTCTCATTCTAAAAACCCATTTCGTAATTTAGTAATTTGGTAATTTTGTAATTTGATGATTCACCGTTCCGCGATTTAGTTTTCAATTACCAAATTACAAAATTACCAAATTACAAATTTCTTAAATCACTTCCGGGGCCAAGGACACGATCTTCAAAAATTTCTTCTCGCGCAACTCGCGGGCCACGGGACCGAACACGCGTGTCCCTACTGGTTCTCCCGCCTCGTTGATCAGCACCGCGGCATTCTGGTCGAAGCGGATGTAAGTGCCGTCGCGCCGCCGGTGCTCCTTGCGCGTGCGCACGATCACCGCCTTCACCACTTTGCCCTTCTGCACCTGGCCATCCGGAGCGGCTTCCTTCACCGCCGCGGTGATTATGTCGCCGAGGCCGGCATTCAGCCCGGTGGAACCGCCAAGCGGCAGAATCATCTGCAGCTTGCGCGCGCCGGAATTGTCGGCGACCTCCAGCATGCTTCTCATCATCACAGCCATGGCAATCTCCCTCGGTCCTTCCCCGGCGCGCTACTTCGCGTCCCGCTCCAGCACGATCTCCGGCACCAGCGCGGTCTTGCGCACAATGTCTTTCAGCTTCCAGCGCTTCAGCTTCGACAGCGGGCGCGTCTCTTCCAGCCGGACAACGTCGCCCACGTGCGCTTCATTCTTCTCGTCGTGGGCATAGAACTTCTTGTTGCGCGCCACCACCCGCCCGTAGAACGGATGCGCCTTCTTGCGCGTGACCTGCACCACGATGGTTTTGGCCATGCGGTTGGCGACCACTTCTCCCACCACTTCCTTGCGCCGTCCCTGCACGTGCTCGGTCTGCGGGGCTGGGTTCTGCGGAACCGAAGAGTTTCCGGTTGCGGTCTGCGCCATTAGCGTTTCTCCGTTGCGGCGGCGCGAGTGCGCTCGCCCAAAATTGTTTTGACGCGCGCAATGTCTTTGCGCAAGCCACGAATTTTTTTCAAGCTCTCGGTCTGGCCCATATTCAGCTGAAACTTCAGCTTGAACAGCTGGTCGGCGAGATCCTGCCCCTGGTGCTGCAGTTCGGCATCGGTTAAGTTTCTGATTTTGTCTGACTTCATAAATTTCCTTAGAGCTTTCAGCTCTCAGCAAAACATTCGAATTCCCTCATGGCTGATAGCTGATAGCTGTTTTTTCTAGTGCGCCGTTTCGCGCTTGACCAGCGTCGTGCGCAGCGCCAGCTTGTGCGACGCCAACCGCATAGCCTCGCTCGCGTCCGCCATCGTGACCCCTTCCATCTCGAACAAAATCTTGCCCGGCTTCACCACCGCAACCCAGTGATCGGGCGCGCCCTTGCCTTTGCCCATACGGGTCTCAGCCGGCTTCTTGGTCACTGGCTTATCGGGAAACACGCGAATCCAGATTTTGCCCCCACGCTTGATGAAACGGGTCATGGCCACGCGGCTGGCTTCAATCTGCCGGTCAGTGATCCATCCCGGTTCGAGCACCTTCAGCCCGAAATCGCCAAACGCCAGCGTGCTCCCGCGCCAGGCTTTGCCCGTCATGCGCCCCCGCTGCTGCTTGCGGTACTTCACTTTCTTTGGCATCAACATAAAGTCAGCTCTTAGCTTTCATCTCTTGGCTCTTAGCCAAATCCTGTCGTCGTTTTTGATCTTACTGACCACTAACCACTGATCACTGACCACTTTCCTAAAACGCTCCCACACCCGTCTGCTGCTCCCGCTTCTTGGTCGGAAGGATTTCGCCCTTGTACACCCAGACCTTCACGCCAATCACGCCGTACGTCGTCCGGGCTTCCGAAAATCCGTATTCAATGTCGGCCCGAAGCGTATGCAGCGGCAAACGTCCTTGCAAATACCACTCCGAGCGCGCGATTTCATTTCCATTCAACCGTCCGCTCACTCGAACCTTGATGCCCTTGCAACCGAAGCGCAGCGCCGAATCCACCGCTTTGCGCATGGCACGGCGGAAACCGACGCGCTTTTCCAGTTGCAAAGCAATCGCTTCCGACACCAACTGGGCATCAAGCTCGGGCTTGTGCACTTCCTGGATGTCGACAAAAACGTCCTTCCCGCTGGTGCGTTTTTGCAAGTCGGCCTTGAGCTTGTCGATTTCCGCGCCCTTGCGGCCGATGATAATTCCTGGCCGCGCCGTCTTGATAATGATGCGCAGCTTGTTGCCCGGACGCTCGATCTCAATCGAACTCACGCCCGCCGACTTCAGCTTTTCCTTCAGTTCGTTCTTCAGCTTCACGTCCTCGAAAAGCTGCTTGTCGTAGTCCCGCTCCGCAAACCAGCGCGACTTCCACGGCTTGGTGTAACCAAGCCGAAAACCATAAGGATGGACTTTTTGTCCCATTGCTTCTCCTGAATCTATCCCGAAACCCAATCAACCGAAATCCGACCAACCCAAAACTCTTGTCATTCCGAACCCGCGCCAAGCGCGAGTGAGGAACCTGCTGTTAAATCTTTGCCGTCGCTCGCTCGCGGCGGGTGCCCCATTTCTCGCGCGTTCTTTGCGCGAGAAGTGGGGATTCTATCCTCACTTCGCAGCCGCCTTCTTCTTACCACCGCCCTTGCCACTGCCCGCTGCCTTCTTAGCCACCGGGGCGCGCCGCTTAGCCCGAGCAGGCGCAGCCGTCCCAGCGCTCGCTGCATGCGCGCCATTCCCGCGCTCCGCCAGCACCAGCGTGATGTGCGCAATCCGCCGCTGATAGCGGTACGCCCGTCCTTGCGGCGCCGGACGAATCCTCTTCATGCGCGGCCCGTCGTTCGCGATCGCGCTCTTTACATACAAGTTGTCGAGCTCGACGTCCAAGTTCTTTTCTGCGCTCAGAAAGTTCGCGTTGTCGAGCGCGGACTGCAGCAGCTTGCCGACGTGCGCCGCCACCCGCTTCTTGGTGTAGAGCAAAGTATTGCGCGCATCTTCCACCTTGCGCCCTTTAATCAAATCCAGCACCAGGCGCGCCTTCTGCGGCGAGACTCGCAAGTAACGCATTTCCGCTCGGAATTCCATAATCTCGTCTCTTGTTCTGAAGCCTCCTCACTCTCTTAACCGCGGCTAAGCCACGGGCCGGGGCCTAAACCCTTTTATGCCTTCGGCGGCGCCGCTGCCGGGGCCGACGGAGTAATCGCTCCCGGACCTCCCGGAATTCCCGCCGGCTTCGCCGCCGCTTCCGTGGCCGCCCGCATGGAGTGGCCTTTGAAGTTGCGCGTGAAGCTGAACTCGCCCAGCTTGTGTCCCACCATGTTCTCCGTGACATACACCGGAATAAACTTCTTGCCGTTGTGCACCGCGATAGTATGGCCCACCATCTCCGGAACCACGGTGGAGCGGCGCGACCACGTGCGCAGGACTTTCTTCTCGTTGCGCGAATTCATGGCCTCCACCCGCGACATCAGGAAGCCGTCGACAAACGCGCCCTTCTTGGTTGAACGTGCCATAAGTTAGCTCTCACCTTCAAACTCAAAACCCTGTCATTCCGAACCTGCGCAAAGCGCAGGTGAGGAACCTGCTGTTGTTTGCAGCGCTACTTACTTCGCCGGTTCACAATGAACTTATCCGTCCGCTTGTTATTCCGCGTCTTATACCCGCGCGTCGGCTGCCCCCAAGGCGTCACCGGATGCCTGCCGCCAGAAGTTTTGCCTTCACCGCCGCCATGCGGATGGTCCACGGGATTCATCGAAACGCCACGGTTATGCGGGCGCTTCCCGAGCCAGCGCGATCGTCCGGCCTTTCCGATCGTGACATTCTCATGATCCAGATTTCCGACTTGGCCTATTGTGGCCATGCAGTCCTGGGAGACTTTGCGCGTCTCGCCCGAAGGCAGCTTGACCAGCGCGTATTCTTCTTCTTTCGCGATCAGCTGCGCCGCTCCGCCCGCCGAACGCACCATCTGGCCGCCCTTGCCCGGCTTCAGTTCCAAATTGTGGATCTGCGTGCCGGGAGGAATATTTCGCAGCGGCAGCGCGTTGCCCACCAGAATGTCCGCCTCGGGACCGCTGACCACCTTCTGCCCCACCTTCAGCCCTTCCGGCTGAATGATGTAACGCTTCTCGCCGTCGGAATACGCCAGCAGCGCAATGCGCGACGAGCGGTTGGGATCGTATTCAATGGTCACCACGGTAGCCGGAATCCCGGTCTTGTCGCGCTTGAAGTCGATGATGCGCAGCTTGCGTTTATGCCCGCCACCAATGAACCGCATCGTCATGTCGCCCGAGTTGCGGCGTCCGCCGGTGCGCGGCTTGGGCTCAATCAGCGGCTTATGCGGATGCCGCGTCGTAATGTCGTCGTTGACGATCGTCGTGCGGTAGCGCAACGTTTGCGTCGTCGGTCGATATGTTTTGATCGCCATATTAATCTCTTGTCATTCCGAACTGGCGTACTTTGCCGGTGAGGAATCTGCTTCCTGCCGTCTTACAAATTCTGCGCGTACTCCGGCATCTTCTCGCCCGCCCGCAGCCGCACATACGCCTTCTTCCAGTCTGGACGGTAGCCGGTAAACTTCCCGCGCCGCCGCTCTTTTCCCGGATAGGTAGCCGTGCGCACGGAAAACACTTTCACTTTGAAAATCGTCTGCACGGCTTGCTTGATTTCTGTCTTCGTCGCCTTGGGCGCAACCTGGAAGACCAGCGTGTTCTGGTTTTCCTTGATCGCCAAGCCCTTTTCGGTGATCACGGGACGCCGAATAATCTGGTATGCGGATTTCATATTGATTAGGCCCTAGGCCACCTCCGCCGCTTTTTCATGCCGCACGCGCTTGCGCGGAGCGGCCGAGGCCTTTTTCGCGCCCTCATCTTCTTTCGCCTTGCGCTGCCGCTTGGGTACCGAACTTTGCAGCGTGACCTGTAATTTTTCGATGGCCGGTTGCGAAAAAATCACGCGATCGTATTTCAGCAAGTGGTAAGGATGAACCTCATTGCCCGCGATCAACTCCAGCCCATCGATGTTGCGCGAGCTCAGCTCCAGGTTGCGATTCGCCGCGTTCGGCGCTTCCACGATCAGCACCGTCTTCTCAACTTTGAGAGCATCCAGTGACGCCCGGAACGCCTTGGTCTTTGCGTCTTTCAGGTCGAACGCGTTCACCACGGTCAGCTTGCCGTCGACAAACTTGGACGCCAACGCCGAACGCAACGCCCCCAGAAGCTTCTTGCGCGGGAACGCGTAATCGTAGGACCGCGGTTGCGGACCGTGCACCGTCCCGCCGTGCCGCCAAAGCGGCGAACGGATCGAGCCGATGCGCGCCCGTCCTGTGCCCTTCTGCTTCCAAAGTTTCTTGCCCGAACCGGAAACCTGCCAGCGGGCTTTGGTTGCATGCGTGCCGCGATGCTGCCCGGCGCGGTAATGTTTTACCGCCTCCCAGAGCAGGTCTTCATTTACCGCGCCGAAAACTTCATCGGCGAGATCAAACGTCCCCACCTTGTCGCCGCTCAAATTGTAGATATCAATAGTTGCCATTGTTTCTTGCATTTCTGATCACTGGCCACTGGCCACCGATCACTGTGATTTACGCCTTCTTCGCCGCTCTCTTCGCCGCCTTCAACGGATCGACCGTTGCCGAACCCGCAAATCCACGACGCTCTCTGGGCGGCTTCTTCGCCTTAATGATGACGATGTACGCGCCCTGCGGCCCCGGCACGCTGCCTTCCACCACCAGCAGATTCTCTTCTTTGTCTACACCCAAAACTCTCAGGTTGCGTTGCGTCACCCGCGCATGGCCCATGTGTCCCGACATGCGCATCCCCTTGAACACCCGCGAAGGAAACGCCGACGATCCAATCGAACCGGTAATTTGAAACATCGACCCATGCGACTTGGGACCGCCCCCAAAATGATGCCGCTTCACTACGCCCTGAAACCCGTGCCCCTTGCTGATTCCCACGATGTCGACAAACTTCTCGCCTTCAAAAATCTCGACCAGCACGCGGTCGCCAACCTTCACCGTAACCTCGCTGTCGGCCGCGCCGTCAGTCTCGAGCGGCACTTCGCGCATGAACTTCACCGGAGGAAGATTGTTCTTCGCCAGATGTCCGCGCGCCGGCTTGGTCAGCCGCGACTCCTTCACAAACTCCACCAGGCCAATCTGGGCGGCTTCGTAACCGTCCTTGGTCGCCGACTTGTGCTGCGTAACCACGCAAGGACCAGCCTGCAGCACCGTGACCGGGCGCACGTCGCCCTTCGAGTCAAACAACTGCGTCATGCCGACCTTCTTGCCCAGAATTCCGGTAACTCTAGTTGCCATATTCGTCTTCTCTCTTCAACCCAGCATGGCTTTCGCCAGCGGCTGAGGCTCGTCAGCCAAAAGCTGAGAGCTGAAGGCTGAAAGCTATTTATGCTCTTTCCCGAACGCCTTAATCTCCACATCCACGCCCGCCGGCAGATCGAGCTTCATCAGCGCATCCACCGTCTGCTGCGTCGGCTCCAGAATATCGAGCAGACGCTTATGCGTGCGGATCTCAAACTGCTCCCGCGACTTCTTATCCACGTGCGGCGAACGCAGCACGCAGTACTTGTTCTTCATCGTAGGCAAAGGAATCGGCCCAGCGATCTGTGCCCCGGTGCGCCGCGCCGTTTCCACAATCTCGCCCGTCGACTGATCCAGAATGCGATAGTCGTAAGCTTTCAACCGAATGCGAATTCTTTCTTTTCCGATCACGTTTCACTCTCTCTAACCCCTCCCGGCATCTCCGGAAGGAAAGATCCAGCGGCAGGAAGCAAGCCGCGTTGCTCGTGTGGGGCCGGGTCTTTGACCCGGCCGACGGGTCGAAGACCCGTCACTACTGCACAATCTCCGCAATCGTTCCCGCGCCCACCGTGTGTCCGCCCTCGCGAATGGCGAAGCGCAAGCCCTTCTCCATCGCCACCGGCGTGATCAACTCGATCACCAAGCTCACGTTGTCCCCGGGCATCACCATCTCCGTGCCCGAAGGCAATTCGGCAACTCCGGTGACGTCCGTCGTCCGCAAGTAAAACTGCGGACGGTATCCCTTGAAAAACGGCGTATGCCGCCCGCCTTCTTCTTTCGTCAGGATGTAGACTTCCGCCTTGAACTTGGTGTGCGGTGTGATCGAACCCGGCTTCGCCAGCACCATGCCGCGCTCCACATCTTCTTTCGCAATGCCGCGCAGCAGCAGTCCCGCATTGTCACCCGCCAGGCCTTCATCCAGTTGCTTCTTGAACATTTCCACGCCCGTGACCACCGTCTTGCGCGTATCGCGGAAGCCGACGATCTCAACTTCTTCGCCGACTTTCACCTTGCCGCGCTCAATACGCCCGGTCACAACCGTGCCCCGCCCTTGAATCGAGAAGATATCTTCAATCGGCATCAGGAACGGCTTATCCAGTTCGCGCGCCGGCTGCGGCACACTCTTATCCACCGCCTCCATCAACGCATCAATCTGCTTCTCCCACTTCTCTTCTCCATTTAAAGCCCCGAGAGCTGACAACCGGACCACCGGCACGTCGTCTCCAGGGAACTTGTAGGTCTTCAGCAGCTCGCGCACTTCCAGTTCAACCAGATCGAGCAGCTCGGGATCATCCACCGCATCGCACTTGTTCAACGCGACCACGATGTAAGGCACACCCACTTGCCGCGCCAACAGCACGTGCTCGCGCGTCTGCGGCATCGGACCATCGGTCGCCGCCACCACCAGAATCGCGCCATCCATCTGCGCCGCGCCCGTAATCATGTTCTTGATGTAGTCGGCGTGACCCGGGCAATCCACGTGCGCGTAGTGCCGGTTCGCCGTCTCATACTCCACGTGCGCCGTAGCGATCGTGATACCGCGCGCTTTTTCTTCCGGAGCGTTATCAATCGAATCAAACGATCGAAACACGATCTTCGGATTGTGCTTCTGCAACACCTTCGTGATGGCCGCCGTCAACGTGGTCTTGCCATGGTCAATGTGACCAATCGTCCCCACATTGCAGTGCGGCTTAGTACGATCAAATTTCTCTTTCGCCATAAATCAGCCTCTAGCTCCTAAGCTTCTAGCTCAAAACCCTTGTCATCCTGAGGCGCTTCATGCCCCGAAGGGTCAATGCAACTTCACTCAATCAGATCCTTCGCAAAAAACGCTCAGGATGATCGCCGCGGGCTCCCGCTTCACTCACGCCCGCAAAGCGCGATTACTTCGTCGTCCCCTGCACTTTCGCGATGATTTCCTCCGCAACGGACCGCGGAGCCTCCTCATAACGCGCGAAGTGCATCGAGTACTCGGCGCGGCCCTGCGTCGAGGAACGCATATGCGTCGCATAACCAAACATCTCTGCCAGCGGGACGATCGCTTTAATCACCTGCGACCCGGCGCGATGCTCCATGCCTTCAATGCGCCCGCGCCGCGAACTCAAATCGCCCATGATCACGCCGGCATAATCCTCAGGCGTAACCACTTCCACCGACATCACTGGCTCCAGCAGCACCGGAGAAGCTTTGCGCGCAGCCTCTTTGAACGCCATCGAGCCGGCAATCTTGAACGCCATTTCGTTCGAGTCCACGTCGTGATAGCTTCCGTCGTACAACGTCGCCTTCACATCGACCATGGGATAGCCGGCAAGAATTCCGCCTTCAAGCGCTTCCTGAATTCCCTGATCGATGGGCTTGATGAATTCCTTCGGCACCGAACCGCCTACGATATCGTTGACGAATTCGTAGCCTCCACCCGGCGGTTGGGGATCCAGCTTGATCTTCGCGTGCCCGTACTGGCCGCGGCCGCCGGTCTGGCGAATGTATTTGCCTTCCGCCTCGGAGTGCCTGCGAATGGTTTCGCGATAAGCCACCTGCGGCTTGCCGACGTTGGCCTCGACTTTATACTCGCGCATCATGCGGTCGACGATGATCTCGAGATGCAACTCGCCCATGCCGCTGATGATGGTCTGTCCGCTGTCGGGATCGGTGTGAACTTTGAAGGTGGGATCTTCCTGCGCGAGACGGCCAAGCGCCATGCCCATTTTTTCCTGATCGGCTTTCGTCTTCGGTTCGACTGCAACCGAAATCACGGGAACCGCAAACGTAATGTTTTCGAGGGCGATGGGATGATCCTCGCTGCAAATCGTGTCGCCCGTGCTCACGCCCTTCAAGCCCACTGCGGCGCAAATGTCGCCCGCCAGAATCTCGCTGATTTCTTCACGTTTGTTGGCGTGCATCTTGAGCAGCCGGCCAATGCGTTCACTTCGACGGCGGCCCGTGTTCAACACCGAATCTCCGGTCTTAAGCTGACCGGAATAGACGCGAATGAAAGTCAACTGGCCGACAAACGGATCGGCCATAATCTTGAACGCCAGCGCCGAAAACGGTTCCTTGTCGTCGGCTTTGCGGAAAATCTTTTCCCCGTTATCGGGGTTCAGTCCATGTGTTTCCGGCACATCGAGCGGCGACGGCAGATAATCCACAACCGCATCCAGCAGCGGCTGTACTCCTTTATTCTTAAACGCCGTTCCAACAACCACTGGAAATACTTTCAGAGCGATCGTCGATTTGCGCAGTGACGCGCGCAACTCATCCGCGGTAATCTCTTCGCCTTCCAAAAATTTGTGCAGGATTTCGTCGTCGTTCTCGGCAATGCTCTCGACCAGCTGGGCGTGGAATGCTTCAGCTTTTTTCTTCAGGTCGGCGGGAATTTCTTCGGTCACGTACTCGGCGCCCATGGTGTCATCCACCCACACGATTGCTCTCATGTTGATCAGATCGACGACGCCCTTAAATTTATCTTCCTGGCCAATAGGGATTTGAATCGCGACGGGCTTGGCACTCAACCGCTTGCGGATGGTATCGATAGCGTGCTCGAAATCGGCGCCCATCTTGTCGATCTTATTAATAAAGCAAATGCGCGGCACGCCGTATTTGTCGGCCTGGCGCCAAACTTTTTCCGACTGCGGCTGCACGCCGTGCACCGCGTCAAACACCGCGACAGCTCCGTCGAGCACACGCAGCGACCGCTCCACCTCCGCCGTGAAATCGACGTGGCCGGGCGTATCGATAATGTTGATGCGAATGTCGCGCCAGGTGCAGGTCGTCGCCGCGGAGGTGATCGTAATCCCGCGCTCCTGCTCCTGCTCCATCCAGTCCATCGTAGCCGTGCCTTCGTGCACCTCTCCGATGCGGTGCGTCTTTCCTGTATAAAACAGGATGCGCTCCGTCGTAGTGGTCTTGCCGGCATCGATGTGGGCCATGATGCCGATGTTCCTGCAGCGTTCTAATGGGACTGTTCTGGGCACGACTATTAACTCTTTCTGGGCTCCAACCTCAATTTAGTAATTTTGCAATTGAAGTAATTTGGTAATTTGAAGATCAAAATCGCTCGGGGTTTCAAATTACAAAATTACCCGATTACCAAATTACAAATTTCCTACCATCTGTAATGCGCGAAGGCCTTATTGGCTTCCGCCATGCGGTGCACGTCTTCCTTCTTCTTGATAGCCGCGCCTTTTCCGTTGGCGGCGTCGAGCAATTCGTTGCTCAACTTGTCGACCATGCCTCGCTCGGCGCGCCCACGCGCATACGTCAGCAACCAGCGGATCGCCAGCGACGTGCGCCGGTCGGCATTCACTTCCACCGGCACCTGATAGTTTGCGCCGCCCACGCGGCGCGTCTTTACTTCCAGCAGCGGCTTCGCATTCTCCACCGCTTTAGTAAACAGCTTCAAAGCTTCGTCGCCGCCTTTTTCCTGCACCTTACCTAGAGCCTCATAAAAAATACCCTCGGCAGTCGAGCGCTTGCCCTGCCACATCATCGAGTTGATAAACTTCGTCACCAGATTCGAGCCGTAAACGGCATCGGCTGGCACGGTCCGCTTTGCGGTATGTCCTTTACGAGGCATTGAAGTCTTTGGCTCCTGTTAACGCCGCCGTCCCGGCGGCTCTTCGCCGGCGAGATGCCGGCGCTACCCTTATCCCTTCTTCGCGCGCTTAGCGCCATACTTCGAGCGTCCCTGCTGGCGATTGGCTACGCCCACTGCATCCAGCGTGCCGCGAATCACGTGATAACGCACGCCCGGCAGATCTTTTACGCGGCCGCCGCGGATCAACACAATCGAGTGCTCTTGCAGGTTGTGGCCAACGCCTGGGATGTAGGTCGTGACCTCAATCCCATTCGTCAACCGCACGCGCGCCACTTTGCGCAGCGCCGAGTTTGGCTTCTTCGGCGTCTGGGTGTACACGCGAGTGCAAACTCCGCGCTTCTGCGGACATCCCTGCAGCGCCGGACTCGCGGTTTTATACCGCGGCCGCTTCCGACCCTTCGCCACCAGTTGATTAAATGTAGGCACTCTTTGCCGCTCCTTGGCTGACCACTAAGAATCGCGCACTACTCCGGCACCGTCCTCGCTCGCCAACGGGAAGCTCACGGCGCTATCGGCTCTCCCGGTGTGACTGCGCAATCTAACTTGCGCAATCCGACTTGCGCAATCTTCACTGCGCAACCCGCGCTGGCAGGCACGATCGCCTCACCATGCTTCTCGCCGCACACGAATCACGGAGAGAGATTCTCAAATCCGATCTAGATTTATGCTGCCGACGGTGGCACCCGGCCAAGACTGCGGGGGCACTCCGTATCGCCAGCTCTGTCCTGCATATCCTCTCGCAGACCACTGTCGCGCCTGACTTCAGGCGCTCCAGCAGCCCTCGTGATAGGGCGAAAGGCAGCGCAGGATCGTTTCAGCGAGGAAAGTTTCCGGCTAGCAATGCCATTCCACCGGAAACGCATTTCTCAAAAGCTCTACCGCCAGCTCCCGCACAACTCTGCAGAAGCCCACGGCTCACACCAAGCCTGGATTGACTCGCGGAACCTAACAACTATAGCAACTGGGTGGAAACATCGTCAACCCATCTTTTTGCATCCCATTTTCGAAACTGGAGCGAATCCTGCCCGGCGCCTCCAAAGACTGCAAACGGCGGTCGCAAGAGCCAGCTTGCTGAATCCGTCTCCATTCTCTACACTAGCAGTTTTCCATTCCATTCAGCGGCTCGCCTACCGGAAGCAACTGTGAGGCGACAAGAGGGTGCATGGGTAGGTTGCGTTTCGGTCCTTCGGCTTGGCTAGCTACCGTCATCTTCCTTTTTCTTTTTCTACCGGGCTGCGGCGGCAGCAAACCTTCAGGCTCTTCGCCCTTCCCGGCTAGAATAACGCTGAACCCCAGCCCCAGCTATTCCATGGAATCGGGCACCACTTTGGGGATAACCGCCAGCGCGACAAACGCCTCCAACACAGCTCTCAGGCCAACCTTCACCTTTATCGCGACCCCTCTGACTCCCGCGGCCACGGGTGCGCTCGACATTGCTCCCAATGGCTTCGCCTGCGCCGGCAGCTGGAATGCGCCGTCTTACACGATCTGCACACCCGGCAGCACTGGCATAGTTCAGGTCACGGCCTCTGCCCTGGGAGCGGTCAGCGCGCCTACCTTCATCTTTGTTCATGGGCACATTGATAGCATTCAGGTCAGCGTGCTTCCTCCGGTGAATCCTCCACCGCCGGCCTGCCCCTCCCAGCAGGCCTTACCGGCCGCCTGCCAGGTCCCCTTCAATACCGGTAACTGCACGAACACTTCGTGCAAGTGCCTTTCGCAAAACCAGACAGAGACTTTGCAGGCGACGGCCTACAGCGGGGGCGAGGATATCACCGCCTCGGTCGGCCCCTTCAGTTGGACCGCACCTACTGCTGGCGTAACCACGATCACTCCTGTCGTGGACCCCACTCTCAACGTCGCCACCAACTTGGTCACGGTAGTTCCCGGGACCCCTGGACAGACCCAAGTTATCGCCTCAGCCTCGGGCGCCTACAGTCAACCCTACTACTTCGAGACCTGCCCGGTGCAGTGCATAGCGTTGCAACTCACTGTGAACGGCCAATACGTCAACCAGACAAATTTTGTTGTCCCCAAGGGAACCTCTGAGACCATCACCGCGACTGCGGTTGACGTGCAAGGCTGCATCGTGCCCAAGCCAGGGCTGACATGGATCTCGTCACAACCCGCTGCACTCGTCACCGGGAGCAGCACCACGGGATGCGGCTCCAGCACGACTTGCACGGTGGCTACTCAACAGCCGGGTGCAGCCGCGATCACGGCATCTTGCACTCCGCCAACTTGCAACCTCGGTTTTCCAGTAAATCCGGCCGGACTTTCTCCGCCCTACGTTCCGCAACCGGTTTATCCCGTCACCGCTATTTCCGGATTAGTAACCGGCGCCGCCTCGTCGACCAGCGTGGTCGCAAGCAGTCAGGACTGTTACAGCAACATCTTGTGCGCCGTGGGCCTTTATGATGTTGCGACTCAAACCAACCTGCCCGGCAACGCAACTCAACTACCCGCTCCGCCCAATTCTTTGATGTTCGACCCGGCCGGAGACAAGATCTACATGGGCGGCGAATTCGGTGCTTTCGCGGTCAACCCTGGCAGCCTGACAGGGGGCTCCAACCCGTTTACGTTCCTGGCCGCTCCAGGCACCGTTCGAGGGCAAATAACCGGCAACATCCTGGCCATCTCACACAACGGCTTGATGGCCATCTTCTCCGACACGGTTTCCTCACCCAATCAGGTATATGTTTACAATGCCGCCGGACCCACAGCGGAGCTGAACATTGATAGTGCGACGGCAGCAGCGTTTTCGCCCGATGGCGTGACAGCCTACATCCTCGGAAATGGCGGCAACACCTTATACGCCTATTCCACTCTGCAATACTTGCAACCGGCTATTCCCTTAGGAACTCCGGCAACTTCGATTGTTTTCAACTCTACCGGCACATTCGCGTTACTCTCAGGAGGAACACCGGCTGGGAGTCCTGTCGGCAGCCTCGCCGTCTACAACACCTGCGACAACTCTGCAGTGACGCTGAGCCCACCGCCTCCGCCACCCCCACCACTGCCCGGCCCGCCCCTCTTTCTGAAGATGGTTCCCGCAGGCAACGTCCCCTTGGGCAGCATATTCGGTGGCGTACCCATCCCAATTCTGGAGACCGCGGGCCTCGACTTTTTCTTCGGCCTCGACAACACGGGCATCGACATCATCGCCACCAATGCTTCCCAGGGATCGTTCGGCACGCTCTGCCCGCAGCCGGTCAGCCTCGCCTATACGCCGCCGCCACCTCCAACTCCCGCGAACATCTTTTCGCCGGTCCACATCAATATCGGCCATGGAACTTTCCACCCGATCAACTTTTTCATATCGCCCGACGCCACTCGGGCCTACATCGTTACCAGCGATCTCGGCGTTCTGGTCTATGACTTCAACACCCAATCCGTATCCGAAATCCAGCTGATTAACAACGCAACTCCCCTGGCCGCCGACATCACTGTTGATGGCACACTGCTCTATGTGGCCGCCTCCGATGGATTGCTCCACCAGCTCAACACCATTCTGGCGGTTGACTTCTATCAAACCTCTTTTGTGCCTCTCCCCAATTCTCCCAACAGTTTCTGCTTCACCGGATCCGACTGCCATCTGAACCTGATGGCCGTGAAACCGTAAGGACTGAAAATTGAGTAACTGAGTGATCGGGCCATTGTGCAATTGAGAATCGCAGAATAAAGGGCGGCGGGAAATCGCGAAATCGCCCAATCACAAAATTGCAACAATGTTTTTTCTAAGCCGTCTTCTCTAACTCTTTGGCCACACTATCGAGCACCCCATTGACGAACTGCACCGATTCCAGGCTGGAGAACTTCCTCGCGATCTCGAGCGCCTCATTGATTACCACCGCCCGCGGCGTCTCCGGATAAGCCAAAAACTCCGCGACTCCAGCCCGCAGCAGGTTGCGATCCACAGCCGCCATGCGCTCCATGCGCCAGTGTTCCGCGTGGCCCTCAATCAGCTTGTCGATTTCCGCTCCGCGGTCAGTCGCCACGCGAAATAAATCGTCCGCAAATCCCCGCACCTCGGAGCTGGCTCCGCCATGCTCTGCCCAAAACGTTTGCCGAACCTGGTCCAGCGTCTGTTTGCCCATGTCCGCCTGGAACAGCATCTGCAGCACCAGTTCGCGGGATTTTCGCCGAGTGCCCATAGAACAGTTGTCAGTTCCCTGCTGTCAGTTGCCAGTTTACTTTACGGAAAGGATTATTTGCGTTTCGCCTTCGCAGTTTGGATCTTCTTGGGCTTGTCATTCCGAACATTCATTTTGTTATTCCGAGCATTATTCTTGTCATTCCGAGCGAAGCGAGGAATCTGCTTTTTGCTGTCATCTGATAACCGACGGCTCGCCACCGACAGCCGTGAGCCGGATGCCGGAAGCCGAATCCCGGCCGTCAGGCTCGCCATCTCCACCGCCGCCAGCGCGGCCTCGAATCCCTTGTTGCCCATCTTCAACCCGGCGCGATCAATAGCCTGCTCCAAAGTCTCGCAGGTAAGCACCCCAAAAGCGTGTGGTATGCCGGTCTCCTGCGCCGACTGCCCAATCCCCCGCGTCACTTCGTTCACGATCACGTCATAATGCGCCGTGTCGCCCCGCAGTAAACAACCGAGACATATGATCGCGTCGTACTTCCCAGTCTCCGCCAACATCCGCGCCGCCAGCGGAATCTCAAACGCCCCCGGCACGCGCACCAGATCAATGTCTTTTTTTCGAGCGTCAGAACGCACCAGTCCGTCGTAGGCGCTCAGCAAGAGCCTCTCCGTAATAAATGCATTGAATCGCGAAACAACGATAGCGAAGCGTTTGCCAAAAGCGCTCAGCGTGCCTTCGAGCCCTGGAAGACCAGATTTGGGAGGAGACTCCACGATGACATGCTTCTTGCCTTTCTTCGCCGTGACTCAGTGCCTCCGTGTTAGGTTTGCTCGCTCTACCCTGTCTGACCGAGCTTGCCCTGAGCGCAGTCGAAGGGTACCCTCTGTGGTAAAGCCTTTGATCTTATTTCCCCTTAAACGCCGCAGCCCGCTTCTCCAGAAACGCCGAAGTACCTTCCTTCTTATCTTCAGTAGCACAAGCCACTGCAAACAGCACCGCCTCCAGATACAGCCCCTCGCTCAAAGTCATCTCCATGCCCTTGTTTACGGCCTCCATCGCGTACTGCACCGCCAGCGGAGCATTAGCGATGATCTTCGCCGCAATCGCCTCCGCCCGCGGAATCAACTCCGCCGCCACGGTAACTTCATTCACCAACCCGATGCGATGCGCTTCCTGCGCCGTAATCATCTCGCCCGTCAGCAGCTGCTGCATGGCCAGGCCTTTCCCTACCAGGCGCGGCAACCGCTGCGTCCCGCCATAGCCCGGAATAATCCCCAACTTCACCTCGGGCTGCCCCAGCTTCGCATTCTCGCTGGCCAGCCGCATCGTGCAAGCCATCGCCATCTCGCATCCGCCGCCCAGGGCAAATCCATTGATGCAGGCAATCACCGGCTTGCCCAGGTTCTCGATCAGATTCAGAACGTTCTGCCCGCGATGCGTATACTCCTTGCCCGTAACCGCATCCTGCTTGGACAACTCGCCAATATCCGCGCCCGCGATAAATGCCTTCTCGCCTGCGCCGGTCATAATGACGACGCGAACCGACGCATCATTCTTGATGTCATGAAACGCCGCCCGCAACTCCTCCATGGTTGCCATGTTCAGCGCGTTCAAAACTTTCGGCCGGTTCACGATGACGTAAGCAATCGCGTTTTTCTTTTCCAGAAGTATATTTTCGAAGTTCATGTGCTAGTTCCTATCGGTCGGGCACAACGACTTCCACCCTGTTTTTCTTGTACCTGAATTGAATCTGTGTTTCGACGACTAGAGTTTCGCCATTCGCCTGATATGGCCTAAACCGCCATTGCTCGGCTGCCTCGATGCTCCTAGGAAACAGATCTGCATCTCCTTGCTCGGGTCGAGCGCAGCGAACATTTCCTCTCGTGTCCAAAATAACCCTAAGGATAATCAGAGAATCGAGCTTCTTGTCTATTAAGTCCGAGATATCAGGAAGTACCTTCTTCTGGACGATGCGGTTCGACACTCCAGCACTCACGCGAATCTTGTGACCTCCGGATTCCGCCTTAGCTATTTCGTCGCTGCAGGGCCACTGGCTTGGTCCCTGGCCGATAGCCACCCCGCAAGCTACCAGTGCCCAAAAACACACACCAACGGCACTTTCTCTTGCTTTCATGGTCGGCTCTCCGTGCTGAAAACGTCTTTGCTATAATTGTATAGCACGAGGGAACCTATGCTAGCCATCCGCCTTCCCGACAAAATCGAAAAGCGCCTCGCCCGGCTCGCTAAGCGCACCGGCCGCACCAAAACCTACTACGCTCGCGAGGCCATCCTTAAGCACCTTGACGATCTGGAAGATGTCTATCTAGCCGAGAAGCGGATGGAAGCGATTGAATCGGGCCGAGTAAAGACCATTCCGCTTGAGGAAATTATGCGCCAACATGGCCTGGAGTATTGAATTCGACCCTGACGCTCGGCGCGAACTGGAAAAGCTCGACGAGTCCATCTCCGACCGAATCCTCAAGTTCCTGCGTGAGCGAGTCGCCCCGCTTGACGATCCCCGCACCATCGGCGAACGCCTTCATGGGCCGCTAAGGCAGTACTGGAAGTACCGGATCGGAGACTACCGCCTGATCTGTTCCCTCAAAGAAGACCGCTTAGTCGTGATCGTCGTTCGTTTGGGCCATCGACGGGAGATATACAGACGTTGAATCGTTTTTTCGGCCCGGGTTCATCCGTGCAAATCCGTGGCAAAGCAGAATCACTTCCCCTTCGCCACCGCCGCCACTTCCTCTTTGCTCAAATCGCAACTGATGCAGCGCTGCGTCCATAGCCGGTGCCCGAAAACTTTGCCGCACCGCGGACATCGCCACTCCGTGAGCCACCATCCCCCCGCCAGATATACTCCGATCCACCCCACCAAGATCGCGAAATCCGCAGGCTCTCCCAGCTTCAACTTCCCGATCATGACGCCCAGAAATATAAAGCTGAGAAACAGAACCACAACCAGATTTCGCCGCGCCACGTAGCTGTGCCACGCCCTGCGATATCGTTCGACATCCTGCGGTCCGCCTTCACCCGGAGCCTGATCGGTTTTTCTGCGTTTGAACATGGCGGATTAATCTTAGCTGCTCTATCCACGAAACGCTCGGGAAGGGCATGGCTTAAGCCGTGCCGTCCAGCGCCACAAAAGCCGCGGGCTTTAGCCCCTGAGGAACCGCGTCCCCCATTGAGCCCACCACGATGCTACAGTTTATTCGCCTTCGGATTATTCGGGTCGGAATAATCGTAGAACCCTTTACCACTCTTGCGACCGTACCACCCCGCCATCACCAACCGCTTCAGCAGCGGAGGTGAGGCGAACCGCCGCTCCTTGAACTCATCAAACATCACGTGCGTAATGTAGTAAGTCGTGTCGAGACCAACGAAATCGAGCAACGTAAACGGCCCCATCGGATAGCCGCAGCCCAGCTTCATCGCATTATCAATATCTTCAATCGATCCCACGCCCTCTTCATACGCCCGGATGGCATCAAGCAAATAAGGCACCAGCAGCCGGTTCACGATGAATCCCGTCTTATCCGAAGTCCGCACCGGAACCTTTCCCAGTTTCTTCGCGAACTCATAAGCCGTCTCATAAACCTCGTCCGCAGTAGCAATCGTCCGCACCACCTCCACCAGCTTCATCAGCGGCACCGGATTAAAAAAGTGCAGCCCGATAAACCGCTCCGGCCGCTTCACCGAAGTCAAAAGCTCAGTCACAGAGATCGAAGAAGTATTCGAAGCAAAGATCGCGTCTTTCTTCACCACGCCATCGAGCGACGCATACATCTTCTTCTTCTCATCCACATTCTCGATGATGGCCTCAATAACAATGTCGCAATCAGCCAGGTCCGCCTTGTTCGTCGTGCCCTTAAGCCGCGCGCGGATCGCGTCCTTCTGCGCTGCCGTGATTCCGCCCTTCTCAACGGGCCGCTCGGCAAACTTCGCCAGGGATTTCTCGATCCCGGCAAAGCCCTTGTCGAGATATTTTTGCTCGACTTCAAGCACAGTTACGTCGAATCCGGCCGTCGCGCAGACTTGCGCAATGCCGGACCCCATCAGGCCACATCCGAGAACGCCTACTTTCTTGATTTCCATTACCCTCTCGCTCAAAGTTCTATTTAGATTTTTCGCCGCCCAATCGAGTCACAAAGTTCCGCACTGCAAAGAAGATCATACTGGCAGAGCGTCTGTCCTGTGTGTTCAGCCGGCAAAGGCTCTTCCATATTTATGGCACGTATGGGATAATGCCAACATGAAGCAGGATTCCATTCGCACCACGGTCGATATCCCGGCTCCGCTCTACCGC
This sequence comes from uncultured Acidobacteriaceae bacterium, assembly GCA_963702775.1. Lineage (GTDB taxonomy): Bacteria > Acidobacteriota > Terriglobia > Terriglobales > Acidobacteriaceae > Sulfotelmatobacter. The sequence continues at coordinate 890,416 of CAVPDX010000002.1, read as the reverse complement.
AGACTTAAGGCGCAAGCGGCCGCAAACGGGCGCTCGGTCCGCGAATTGGTTCTGGCGGGTGTTCAGAGCGTCCTGCTTCAGGCGCGCCACCCCAGTCCGCAACGAGTGCAATTCCCGCTGATCGTGTCCCACGGCCCCAAGGTCGATCTCACCAACGACCAAATCTATGAACACGTTGAATTTCCTTGATTCAAACGTGTGGCTGGCCCTGATCTGGAGCCGCCACGTTCATTCCGAAAAGGCCCGGTCTTGGTTCGCGGCAGCCGCAGAGGAGCAATTCTTTTTCTGCCGTTTCACTCAGCTTACCGTTCTTCGCTTACTCACCACCGAATCGGTCATGGCAAAAGAAACCAAAACTATGACCGAAGCCTGGGCCTTGTGGGACCGCGTCTGGGCCGACCCCCGCATCGCCTTTCTGCCCGAACCCGACCATCTCGAGAAGGAATTTCGTTCGCGTTCGAAGATTTCGAGCCGATCTCCCAAGCTTTGGGCCGACGCCTACCTTCTCGCCTTCGCAGCCGCCTCAGGCTTGAAATTCGTCACCTTCGATGGGGCCCTCCACGCCCGAGGTGGCGAAGTGCTTGTCTTATAGTCCAGTAGGACTTGATTGCGCTTAGAAACGACGGCTGCAGACTGCCGCGATGCCGGAACCCATCAGGCAACAACCGAGTACAGTGACGTCCGCTTGCTCAGTCCCCCGTTTGGCATTCCTTCGTCAGCAATACGTCCACCTGTATATCCAGGTGCAAAGCCTGACCATCGGCGATTTCGATTACTTTGGAATACGGCTTGAAACACGGTGCCGTGATCTGGACCTTGTACTCGCCGACAGACAAAGATATCGGCCCGAAGTTACCTGCCTGGCCGGTTTTTGTCTGAATCCTCTTGCCAGTGTTTGCACTTGTGACGGCGATCGGCAGACTGAAAACAACAGCACCACTAGGATCTTTGACTGTTCCGGAGACTGACCCATCTGCTGCGAGTGCAAGCGAAGTCAAGAGAAAAGGAAACACAAGCATCTGCTTTAGGAAACTCAAAAAAGCCCTCCTGCGGCCACCTAATTCATACTCTCCACAATCATCGCAATGCCCTGCCCGCCGCCAATACAAGCCGTAGCCAGCCCATACTTCTTCTTTCGCCGCCGCAATTCATACAGCAAAGTAATCACCAGCCGAGTCCCGGTCGCCCCCAGCGGATGTCCCAGCGCAATCGCTCCGCCATTCACATTCACCTTCTCGCGATCCAGGCCCAATTCTTTTTCGACAGCCAGATACTGCGCCGCAAACGCCTCATTCACTTCAATCAAATCGATGTAATCCAAAGAAAGCCCAGCTTTCTGCAGCGCGATCTTAGTAGCCGGCACCGGACCGCGCCCCATCACCTTCGGCTCAACCCCAGCAATGCCCCAGCTAACAATTCTGCCCAGCGGCTCCATGTTCCGCTTGCGAACCTCTTCCAGCGACATCACAACCACCGCCGCCGCGCCATCCACAATGCCGCTAGCGTTGCCCGCCGTCACCGTCCCATTCTTGCCGAACGAAGGCTTCAGCTTGGCCAACCCTTCCCTCGTAGTCTGCGGTCGCCGGTGATCATCTTCCGTCAGCGATTCTCCGGTAGGTTCGCCCTTATGATTCCGCAACGGCACCGGTACCAGCTCTTCCGGAATGCGTCCTTCTTTATAAGCCGCATCGGCATTCTGCTGCGAGCGTAAAGCCAACTCATCCTGCATCTGCCGCGTAATGCCAAATTCCGAGCCCAACAACTCCGCCGTATTCGCCATGTACAGCCCGCAATAGCTGTCGAGCAGCGCCACCATCAGCGAATCTTCCATCCTCCCGCCCGGAGCTAGCGTAAATCCATCGCGTCCGCGAATCACAAACGGAGCCTGCGACATCGCCTCCATCCCGCCCGCCAGCACAATCTTCGCTTCGTCCGTCTGGATCATCTGCGCCGCGCTCACGATCGCCTGCATCCCCGACCCGCACAGCCGGTTCACCGTCAGCGCCGGAGTCTCAATCGGCAGCCCCGCCCGCAACCCCACATGCCGCGCTCCGTACAAAGCGTCGCCCGAAGTCTGCTGCGCGTTGCCAAACACAGTGTGATCAAATTCCTTAGGATCGATCCCCGCACGCTCAATCGCCCCCTTAGCCGCAACCGCGCCCAACTCCTGCGCCGTAAAATCTTTCAACTTGCCGCAATAGCGGCCAAAGGGCGTCCGCGCCCCGCTGACGATCGCAATATCACCCGGTTTCAACATGATTTCCTTACTGACCTCGCTCAGAGCGCAATAAAACTGATAATCAAACTGGTTAGTGTAGCAGGTGCCCGGCGAGATTCTCCACTGCGGCCTCGGCAGTTTATACTCCCTCATCGGAGAAAATTATGTCGATTAACGGAGAGAATTATGTCGATTAACGAACTACTGCTGCTTGAACTGGATGTAGAGACGAAAAAAACCCGCACGGCTCTGGAACGTGTTCCCGCCGACAAAAAAGATTTTGCTCCCCATCCCAAATCTATGCCGCTGGGAAAGTTGGCGCCTCACATCGCGCAGCTTGCCGGATTCGGCCTCACAATATTGACCACGCCCGAGTTGGACTTTTCCAAAGGCAGCATCAAACCGTTGCCGTTTGAGTCTCCGGCGCAATTGGTGAAAGCTTTCGATGAGGGCGCGGCCAAGGTTCGGGCGGCCTTGCAAGCGACTCCGGACGCCGCCTGGAAAGAAAATTGGAAACTGAGCTTCCAGGGCAAACCAATTTTTGAGGGATCGCGATTTCTGGCTTATCGCGAGATGTTTCTGAATCACCTGGTTCATCACCGCGCTCAGCTTGGCGTCTATCTACGTCTAAACGGCAAGCCGGTGCCCGCGACCTACGGCCCATCTGCGGATGACACATTAGGGTTCTAGCTGTCGAACCGGCCTATCCGCAGTCTAGCCAATGTTAGTGTCATCGACGAAGCACGGGAGCAACTGAACACCCTAAGCCACTGCTCCCGCGGCCAGCGCCGCTCCCAGTGCCACAACTTTCCCGGGCCCCTGCCCGAGCGAAGTAGCCAGCGCGTGTTCGGCGCGGTTGATCACCTCCGTAACAATGTCCACCGGATCGTAGCTCTCCTTCACCACCGCCTCGGCCAGTCCCGCCGAGAATTCCATCGCATGGCCTTGCTCCGCGCCGTCTTTCGCCGGCAGTCGAACTCCCGCAATAATCTTCCGCAATTTCTCGATCGCCATCATCGCTTCTTTCTCCGCCGTGTCACCCAGAATGATTGCAATCGTCGTCGTGTCATAACGGAATGCCAGATCATTGGTGCGGATGTTCGCCGCGATCTGTTGCCCGATCTTTTCCATCGCGCCTTCCACCGCGGCCTCGCCGTACTCTTTAATTAGCGCCGCGCTCCGCCCGAACTGCAGCAGCAGCACGGAAAGCGGCGCCGCATTTTGCATCGCCCGCTTGCTCTCCGCCAGCAACAGATCAAGATAAGACCCGCGCTTGAGCAGACCCGACTTCTCATCCGTCACCGAAAGATTTTTCACCAGTCGCCGCAGCCCTGCGTTATTCAGGGCAATCACCATCTGATCGGCCAGCGTCTTCAGCACTACGGAATCGGTGTGGGGCCATACTCGCGGCTGGTTGTGCAGCAACGCCAGCACGCCTACCGAATCCTCGCCGTTGCTCAGCGGAAACGCCAGCACCGCCGTCGTTCCCAACTCCGCCAGGAACTCACGCACACTCTTCAACTCCGCAGCTTTTTGCGCCTCGGCAATGTTGAGAGGCTCACCCGATGGCGCAGCCAACGCCATATCCTGCAGCGCACACATCACCAGCTTGATTGCCGCAGGATTGCTTTCCTTCACGCCTTTCCCGCAGAACTCCTGCGCCGCCGTCGGCGCCGAACCCGGCGTACGCATCACAGCCACACAGCGAGACACCTCCCAGTGCGCCCCAATTTCGTTGACCGCCGTGGTCAGCACGGCCGGCGCCGTCCCCTGGTGATACAGCTTGCGCGTGATCTCCGCCACCCGCGTCACGTTACGCATCTCGGCCGCCGGATCGGCCACCGGGGCCGGTGCCACTGCCGCAGCCACGGGTACCGAGACAGCCGCGGCCGCAGCCAGCGGCGCCGATCCGCTATAGCTCGGTGTCACCCCCGCCGACAGATAAAGCCTCTGCAAATCCTCGTTCCGCTCTTCTTCGCGCGGAAAAAGTTCCTGGATCCTCTGCAGCCGCTCTACAGCCTTATTGCGCATCCCGTATTGCACCAGGATTTCTGCCTGCAGCATCAGATCCTGCAGGGTGGCAGCTCCTAGCGTTGCCTCCTGCTCATGCGCTGGCGCGATCGCTGGTTTGCTCGCGGGAGCGAATCGCGAAGCAATCTCGTTAAACTTGCCTTCGTCTATTTTGCCTTTCAACATCTCCATCCGCTTCGCCATTCCGGAATCATACGGATCCACTTCCGCCGCCCGGTCCAGGCATTCCGCAGCCTTGGCGAAGTCGCCGGTGCTGCAATAGACGTCAAACAGCTTCAGCAGAGTCTGGCAGTAATCGCCCTCCCGGTTCGAAGCGTTGAACAGCTCGCTGAAGAACTCCAGCATCTCGGGCACCACCCGCCGTCCCGACGTTATCTCCTGCAACGTCGCCACAAACTGCCGCCGCTCACCGCGCTTCGCCTGGAACTGCCCCAGCTTGCGAGCGAGAGACACCGCAGCCTCATCCTGCTCCGCGTCCACCAATTGTCCAATCAACGCCGTCACCTGAGGCATCCATTTGAAATTCTGCTCAAACAGTTGCCACAGCAGCGGCTCCACTTCGGCATAGCGGCCGGCCGCCAGAAGAGCTTCTGTATAAATTTCCCGCAACTGCTGGGAACTCTTCCCCGCGTTCACCTGCGGCTCCAGAACAAAGATCGCCGCTCCCACCTGCCCCTGTCCCAACAAGCTCTTGCCGTACGCCAGGGTGATCTCCTCGTCCGAGGAATCCTCCTGATACGCGCGCTCATACCACTGACCCGGATCGCCGTCTGCTGCCGCCTCCAGTTGCGCCACCCGCTTGAAGGCCTGCGCCGCGGACTTGCTCTCGCCTAACTCAGAGTAGAGTTCTGCCACCCGTCTAAAATTAGCCGTCACCGGTTCCAGCGCCACTACCCGCCCTAGCACCTCCAACGCACCCTTCTTGTTGTCCGCCTTCGCCAGGTCGCTCAATGCCGATTCATACGTGCCCACCGCCAGTTTCTTGTTCGATCCCTCCAGTAACTGCCCAAAGCTGAATTTCTGCTCCCAGGTCGGACTGCCATGCCGTGCCAGTTTCTTATAGGTAAGACTGGCTCGCGTAGCGTCTCCAGCATTCACCTGCCGCTCAAACAATTCGCCCAGCAGCTTCACCGCATCCTGAGTCCGGTTTTGCGACAGACACAAATCGGATGCCAGTTGCCGCACCGTGTCGTTGTCAGGATCGTCGCGCAGAGCCAGCAGATATTCTTCCAGCGCCTCTCCAGCCTTCCCCTTCTGCAAGAGCTTTTCCGCGCGCTCGGCGCGCCGGGCCACGTCGACTTGGTTGAGACGTCTTGTGATCTCAGGCATGGATCAGTTTCGGGCAGAGTACTGCTCCCTCGATTCTAGGAGCCGCTCCCACCCCCAGCAATCCGTAAGCCCCAGCTACGATTACGAAAGTCACCCAGATGTTCTACCCCGTGAAAACCCCGTGCCCTCTGTGGTTAAGGGGTTTACAGAAGCTGCCCTGACCCTAAACTTGGGAGAGCGCATCGGAATTTGATATCGTGCCCGAATGCCTCCAGCCCCCGGGGCCCCAGACCGGATCCACGAACAAGGTCTCCACCACCAACTAACCGCCGGACAAATGACGATGGTCGCCGTGGGCGGCTCCATCGGCACTGGCCTTCTGCTCGGCTCGGCCGCGGCTCTCGAAGACGCCGGCCCCAGCGTCATCCTCAGCTACGTCATCGCGACTTTCATCGCTTACACCGTAGCCATGGCTCTCGGCGAACTGGCCAGCATGCACCCCGCCGCCGGATCATTCGGCCTCTACGGCGAACTCTACCTCAATCAATACGTGGGATTTCTCTGCCGCGCCGGATACTGGGCCGCCATCGCCTTCTCCATTGGAGCCGAGCTGGTCGCCTCCGCAACTTACATGAGCTACTGGCTGCCTGCCGTGCCCAGCGAAGCTTGGGTTGTCTTATTCTCTGCCCTACTTCTTCTTGTCAACCTGGGCAGCGTGCGTTCCTACGGACGCTTCGAGTTCTGGTTTTCGATGATTAAGTTAGCGACCATCGCGGCCTTCATCGTGGCCGGCGCAGCTCTGCTCTTCAGCGGCCGCGTGGCCCCGCAATACACTGCCCACGGCGGATTTTTTCCCAAAGGTCCGATCGCGCCGCTGCTCGCGGTGTTCTGGGCCATTTACGCCTTCGGCGGCATAGAAATGCTCGCCGTCACCAGCGGCGAATCCCATTCTCCAAAGGATTTCCCTCGCGCCACTCGCCTCACCTTCCTTCTGCTGGCCAGTGTCTACCTCGGCGCCATCATCGTTCTCGTCGGAGTCATGCCCTGGAACCACACCGGCGTCTCCGAAAGTCCGTTTGTCAGCGTGCTCCGCCTAGCCCACATTCCCGGCGCAGCCTATTTCATGAATTTCGTCGTCCTCACCGCTGCGCTCTCCGGAGCCAATGCCAAACTATACGCAGCTTCCCGCTTGCTCTTCTCCATGGGACGCACCGGATGGGCTCCAGCGTCCTTGGGCAAACTGAATGCATCCGGTTCGCCGCGTCTGGCTTTGCTGGTATCTTCCTACGGAATCGTAAGCGCACTCATCATCAACCACTGGGCTCCAAAACAAGCCTTCGTCTACATCATGGGCGCCGCATTCTCCGGCCTGATCTTCTCCTGGGTCGTCTCCCTGGCTGCCCATATAAGCTTCCGCCGTCGCCTCACTCCCCAACAACTCTCCGCCCTGCCCATGCGCTCCCCACTCGGAATCGCGGGATCGATGCTCGGCTTCGTCCTCGCCGCAGCCGCAGTTCTCCACACTCTATTTGCTACCCGCATAAACGCAATCGGAGGACTGACGTTTCTAGCTGCACTCACAGCAGGCTACGTACTGCTGAAACGCCGCCATGAAACATAGCAATCTACCCTGTGTGACTCCGTGTCCGGAGCCTGCCCTGAGCGAAGTCGAAGGGTGGTAAAGATTTTCGCGGCCACCAATCAGCGGCCGGACCATTACCAACGTAAGCCAACTCCACTCTTTTTCTGCTGCCCGCTGCCGCTCCACTCCGCTAGCCTCGACACAGGGCACTCCAGTCCAGCCCCACGGATCCAACTCTTGATTCCATCGACCTTACTACTGCGTTCCTCAAATCCCGGCGCCATCGTCTTTTATTGCGCCTTTGGACTCTGCGCCGGGATCTATCTCTTCGTCCAAGGTTTCCGCCTCTTGCAGCGGCGTCACCTCATCCTCGACACGCCGGTTTCCAAAATTCGCAGCGCCCCTCTCGGATTGGTCGAACTCAGTGGCCTCGCCGTCGGACCCTACACCATGCTCGCCCCCATCACGGCCCGGCCCTGCTACTACCACCGCACCCTCGCCTGGGAGTGGAAGCAGGCCGGTAAAAACAAGCAGTGGGTCCAGGTCGCGGCCGAGTGCATGCACGTGCCGTTTTTTCTCGATGACAACACCGCCAAAGTGATGGTCGACCCGCGCGGCGCCGACCTCGACCTGCACCGCGACTTCCAGGAAGAGTTCTCCGATTCCCTCTTCACCACAAAAGAAGAAGCGCCCGACAACGTCCGCAATTTCCTTCTGCGCCACGGCGTCGGCACCGCCAACAAAATTAAAGTCGAGGAGTATTGCATCAAACCAAAGAACGCCCTCTTCGTTCTCGGAACGCTGGATGAGAACCCTGGCCTCGATCTCGCTCCCGAACCAATTCAAGACGAAGAGGCCTCGCTCGCAAGCAGAAACGGGCATTCACTTTCTTTGGGACGCAGCGACCTATCGGTCACAGCCGAAGGCCACAATATCTTCAGCGGCGTCTTCACCAGCGGACTTCAGCACGATCCCAAGTTCGACCCAATCTACGACAAGGTACTCTCCACCGCATCGGCCCGAGTAGTCCGGCTTTCACCACACTCAGACCCAAGTCAGACAGCGAACGTGACGCAGCAGCAAAAAGTCGCCGCCCTGGAGAAAGCGGGCATCCTAAATCCCGCAGCCTGGGCTGCAGCAGGAGTCACGCCTTCGGCGCTCGCGGTCGATGGCGATCCGGCGAACTCCTCGCACGGCAGCGTCCCAACCGGCGGTGGCCAAGCTCAGTCGCAATCCACCGCGCCGCCCGCAGACTTCGACGCGCATCCCCGTGTCGTGCTGATGAGAGGCAAGAACAATCCAACCTTCCTCATCTCCTGGCGCAGCCAGCGCGACCTGGCGAATTCGCTGGGCTGGAAGTGCACCCTAATGATCTGGGGTGGCTCCGCTATAGCCTTGCTAAGCCTCTACGGCCTGATAACTCTCGCGCCTCTGTTCTAGACTTTATAAGCATTGAGTTTGTCATTCCGAACAAATTTCAATTTGTCATTCCGAGCAAAGCGAGGAATCTGCTGTCCCCGCCCTCTTTCGCGGCCACTCGGGATCCCCACAAACCCATGCAGCACCACGGGAGAGGTCGCTTCGGCGCCGCGTTAATCGCCACTGAGGAAGATCCCGGGCTTACCCCGCGTGACCCTCTAGTACAATGCTCCTGTGAGCCACGCCGTTCGCATTGGAATCCTTGGAGAGTTCAATCCCGAATTCCCCTCCCACCACGCCACCAACGCTTCCCTGCAGCACGCCGCCCACAAGCTCAAACTAGAAATAGAGTCCCAGTGGATCCCCACCCCCTCGCTGACTACTGCGGACTCAGAAAAAACTCTCGAGTCCTTCGATGGACTCCTGGCCTCACCCGGCAGTCCCTACAAAAGTTTCGACGGCATGCTCAAAGGCATCGAGTTCGCCCGCCGCCGCGACTGGCCTTTCCTTGGAACCTGCGGAGGCTTTCAGTACGCGCTCATCGAATTCGCCCGCAACGTCCTCGGCATCGCAGACGCCGACAGCGCTGAAAATAATTCTGGATCAAAGAACATCGTGATCTACCCCGTAGCCTGCGCCGTCACCGGACGCAAAGGTGGCGCGCCCAAGCTATCCGGCAAAGTGCCCGAGATCCGCCTCCGTCCCGGCTCCTACCTGCAATCGTTCTACGGCAAAGATAAAGAGATCGTCACCGAAGAATTCTTCTGCAACTTCGAAATCAATCCCGACTACGAATGGTGTGCCATGGAGGCCGGCTTCCCCGTAGTAGCGCGCGGCGCGCAAGGCGAAATTCGCGCCCTGGAATCGCCCACCCACCGCTTCTTCATCGCAACCTTGTTCCAACCGCAACTCTCGTCGACTGAAAAGCATCCCCATCCCGTGGTCCTGGCCTTCGTCCAGGCCGCAGCCGACTGGGGCCGCAAAAAACTAGACGACAGCGTCTTAGAGTAGCAATTGCTCATGCCTTACCCCGTGTTCCCCTGTGTCCTCCGTGGTAAAGATCTTTTCTCGCAGCAACCCAACATTAGCCCGGTAACCCTTACCAAAGATTGCCCAGTCCCATCCGAATTCCCTAATGCCCGCCCCCGCCTTGCCGATCTCCCCCCTATGGTCAATGCAATCAGCAGTACCCAAGCCAGCCTAGCCAACGAAGCCGTGAAAGCAGCCGCCCCGAAACCTCAACCACAACAGACGCAGAAGAGCAGTCCGCAACCTTCAGACACAGTCACTCTGAAGAGCACGGGCGGCGACGTTGATCACGACGGCGACAGCCACTAACCTCACAAACCTTACCCCCTCGAGTTGAAACAAAAACGAGTTGAAACAAAAAAAATGGAGAGACGGGCACTTAGCCCACCTCTCCATCTTTCACTACTTGGCGATCTCTGCCGGCCCTTACACCGCTTTCACGAACCGCAGCGACGCCGAATTCATGCAATACCGCAACCCCGTCGGCTTGGGACCATCGTCAAACACATGCCCCAGGTGCGCGTCACACTCCTTGCACGAAACCGCAACCCGCTCCATGCCCAGCGAAGTGTCGTGGATCTCTTTCACATTTTCCTGCGCAATCGGCGCCCAGAAGCTGGGCCAGCCCGTCCCCGAATCAAACTTCGTCTCCGAACTGAACAATGCGTTGTCGCAACAGATGCACCGATAAAGCCCCTTGTCGTGCAGATTCCAATACTTTCCGGTGTAAGCGATTTCGGTATCCGCGTGCCGCGTAATCTCAAACTCCCCCGGCGTAAGCTGTTTCCGCCATTCGTCTTCCGTCTTTATCACCTTCGCAATCTTCACTTTTCCCAGCTTCTTGCCCTCGTCTGAGAACTGCACAATCGTCACTTCTCCCGGCTCCGACTTCACCGCCGCAATCACGCGCGGCGTCCGCCAATGCCACAACAGCGAACCCCCCACCACCGCGCCCGCGCCGTAAAGAAACACCCGCCGCGAAACATTTACGTCCTTACCCCGTTCAAGATCAAACATGACCCCTCCATAGTTCCCAGTTCTCAGCAAAGACCTATACACCACTACTGAGAACTGAGAACCGAGAACTGAGAACTGAGAACTGCTACTCGCTACTTCGCGTACAACTCCGGAAACTCCTTCTTCAAATTCGCCACCTTCGGGGCATCGTTAAACATAATGTAAGGATCGTTCGGATGCTGCTCCGCGTAATTCTGGTGATACCCCTCCGCCGGATAAAATTTCTCCAGCGCCACCACCTGGGTCACGATCGGCCGCGGATAAACTTTGGCTTGATCAAGCTGCGCGATATAAGCCTCGGCAATCCGCTTCTGCTCGTCATTCGCGTAGAAAATCGCCGAACGGTACTGCGTGCCTTCATCCGGCCCCTGGCGGTTCAGTTCCGTTGGATCGAGAGCCACGGAAAAGAACACCCGCAGCAACTCTCCATAAGTAACTTTCGTCGGATCGTAAACAATCTCCACCGACTCCGCATGCCCGGTTCGCCCGCTGCTCACCATCTCATAATCCGGATGCTTCGCGGTACCACCCGCGTATCCCGAGGTCGCGGTGTGCACTCCCTTCACATGCTGAAACACTGCCTGGATTCCCCAGAAGCATCCTCCAGCCACCACGGCCGTCTCTTTTCCCTTGGCCGCAGCCTTCATCTCGTCCACCGCCGGCGCCGGCACTGCCGCACTCGCCTCGCCTCCCGCCTGGCAAGCAACGGTGACTGCCAGCACAGTCAAAATCATCGCCACCATCCGCACCGATACTCTGGTCATAACATCCCTCCCGGCCAATCCGCCCATACTCACCATTAGAGTTACGAACCCAAAGGAAGTTTCGAATGCCCCTACACGACCCCTGTGGGGACACCCGCCTCGCCTCCTGAGCGGAGCCGAAGGCGTCTCTGTCACCTCACCCACCACCGGTATACAATGTGCCCTGTTTCTCAGACCAACAAATAATCCTGAAAAGTGATAGCAGCAAGAAGTGGAGCAAAACCATCATGTGCATAAAGATGCGCGGTATCTGTGCCTTCGTTGCTTTGGCAACTGTGCTGGCTCTCGGCCAGGCCCGGCAAGTCCTAGCCCAGGAATCCGACAAGTCCGACACCGCAGAGAAAGAAGCCAAAGCCAAGCCTACTCCCGAGTCCGTCCCTGCTAAAGAAGAATCATCCGTCACCGAGCACACCATTAGAATCGCCGGCCAGGCCATCTCCTACAAAGCTACGGCCTCCACCATACTTCTCAAAGACGACAAAGGCGAGCCCACCGCTAGCATCTTTACCATCGCCTACACTCGCTATGACGCCAAAAATAGAGACAACAACAATGACCTCAGCCAGCGCCCCATCGCCTTCGTTTATAACGGCGGTCCCGGATCTTCTTCCATCTGGCTGCACATGGGCGCCTTCGGTCCGCGTCGCGTCGTCACCACCGACGCCGGTCCCACTCCGCCGCCACCCTTCAAGCTCGTCGACAATGCCGACTGCCTCCTCGACAAAGCCGATCTAGTATTTATCGATCCCGTCGGCACCGGCTTCAGCCGCGCCGTCGGCAAAGCCAAAGACAAAGATTTCTGGGGCGTCGATCAAGACGTCAAATCTCTTGCCCAATTAATCGCCACCTACGTCAGCCGCAACGGCCGTTGGAACTCTCCCAAATTCCTGATCGGAGAAAGCTACGGAACTTTCCGCTCCGCCGCTCTCGGCAATTATCTGCAGTCCCACAACGGAATGTATTTCAACGGCATCGTCCTCATCTCCTCCGTCCTCGATCTCAGCACTCTCTCCTTCCCTCTCGGCAACGACATGCCTTACGTCTTCTATCTTCCCAGCTACGCCGCTGCCGCCTCCTATAACAAAATGCTGAAGGACCAGCCCGCCGACCTCAACGCGTTCCTCGCCGAAGCCCGTCAGTTCGCCTCCACCGAATATGCCGCAGCCTTGATGAAAGGCGCGAACCTCTCCGCTGCGGAAAAGTCTGACATCGCGAAAAAGCTCTCCCGCTTCACCGGCCTCAGCGACGACTACCTCGTCAAAGCCGATCTGCGCGTCAAACTCGCTCAGTTCAGGGCTGAACTCCAACGCGCCCGCGGCCTCGCCACCGGCCGCTACGACGCTCGCTTCTCCGGCCCCGCGCCCGATCTGCTCGCCGAATACGCTTCCGATGATCCGCAAAGCACCGCAGTCCAGGGAGCCTTCGTCGCCGCCTTCAACAGCTACGTCCGTGAAGAGCTGAAATTCGGCAAGGATCTCACCTACAACACCACCGCCGATATCCCCGAATGGGATTGGAAGCGCACCAATCCTGCAGGCAGAAGAATCGGATTCCCCGGCGCACCCAACGTCGAGCAAGATCTAGTCGACGCCCTCGTAACCAATACCCACCTCCACGTCGAAGTCGAGAATGGTATCTACGACATGGCCACGCCGTTCTTCGCCACCGAATACACCATGACCCACCTCGGCCTGCCCGAAAACCTGCAGAAGAACATTGCCCTGAAGTACTACGACGCCGGCCACATGATGTACTTGCACGAAGCCGACCTGTCGAAACTAAAAGCCAACGTAGCAGCGTTCCTGGACAACGCCACAAAGCAATAGGAGGAAACCGTCATTCGGGTAGTTACCAAGGTTTTTTACGGTGTGATCTCGCTGAAGAATTTCCGGTTAAGATTGTTTACGGAGATAAGAAGATGACTAGTTTGTTTCGTCAGTTGTGGTCTCAAGAGGAAGGACAAGACATCGCTGAGTACGCAGTGATGCTGGCAGTTATTCTGGTCCTGGTCGTTGGCACAATCCAGTTGATCGGATCGAATGCGAACAACGTATTTTCCAACGTAGCTAGTTCGATGCAATGATCCGGTGCCACTTCTCGGCTTCTTTTCGAGAAAGAACCTGCCCTGAGCACAGCCGAAGGGAACCTGCTTTCATTTGTCATTCCGAACCGGGCGTCAAGCCCGGTGAGGAACCTGCTTTTTCCTGCCACCAAGCTGCCCTAAACTTCGGAAACTTCAGTCCGCCGTGCCCCACTCTCGAACAAGCGCGCCGTAACAGCCCCGAAAATAAATCCCCCAACGTGCGCCAGATACGCCACTCCGCCGGTCTGCGCGTGCGCCACCTGGCCGGCGCTGAATAGCTGCGTCAGAAACCAAAAGCCGATCAAAAGCGCAGCCGGAATCATTGTGATCTTCACAAATATAAAGATCACCAGAATCGAGCGAATCCGGTCGCGAGGATACGTCACCAAAAAACCGCCCATCACCGCCGCGATCGCCCCGCTCGCGCCCAGGTTGGGCACGGTAGAATGCGGGCTGGCCGCAACCTGAGCCAGCATCGCCACCATCCCGCCCACCAGATAGAAAACCAGATACCGCCAGCGCCCCATCGAGTCTTCCATCTCCGGACCAAACGCCCACAAGAAGATCATGTTGCCGATGATGTGCGACCAGCTGGCGTGCATGAACATCGCCGTCAGTATCGTGATGAAGCGATGCCCCGAAACAATCTGGTCGGGGATCGCCGACCACTGCATCACGAACGCATCACCACCCTGCAACTCCCGCATAAAGACGATGACATTCGCCAGGATGATAAGGATCGTGATGATAGAGACGCGCGCGGGACGCCGCGACGCATCCCCCAGTGGAATCAGTCCTCCCATGTCCGTCTTACTCCATTTGTCCGGCAGTCTGGTGTGGGTCCGGGTCTCTGACCCGGACGCCGGGCGCAGCCCGGCGCTTCACTATTCTTCTTGTCATTCCGAACCGGGCGCCAAGCCCGGTGAGGAACCTGCTGTTTTCCGCAGGCTTACTTACGCCGCCAGCCGCGATACATCATCCGCTGCCCCATGCACCGCTAGCGACATCCCCACACGCGCCACGCCGCTGAAGATCAAGCTGATGCCCACCAGCGTGCCGATCGCCCACGCCGAACTCGACGGCCACTGCATATAGATCATCAGCCCGAGCGCCAGCGTAACGATCCCATCAATCAGCACCCAGATCGATCCGTGGATGGGACGCATCTTCACATACAGCACGATGTCGAGGATGCCTTCAATCAGAAACAGCGATGCCAGCAGCAGCGTGAGCGACGCCACGCCCAGCAAGGGACGCCAGATCAAATACCCGCCGAAGCACACGTAAGCAACGCCGACCAACGCCTTCCAAATCCTGCTGCCCGCGCCATGCGCGCGAAAAGCCAGCATCAGGTGGACGATGCCCGCCAAAATAATCAGCCACGCCACCATCGCGTTAACGGCTACGGCGGCGAATAACGGCAATGCAACCGCGACCATGCCGAACACAATCAGCAACACGCCCCACAGAATGGAAACGGTCGAAGCTTTCTTCACCATCGCAACCGGAGTGTTCTGTGCCATAGAGGCCTCCTAAAATGAAACGGCATAAGCCTACTCCAAGCACAAATTGAAGTGCAAGCTGATCGGGACGATCCCAATGTGGGTCTGTGTATTCTTGCCGTAAAAAAAACCTTCGATGAGGGTTCCGAATGGCGGGGCCGGAACGGGAAATTCTATTGGCTTCGAGGGTATCCCCCCCTCCCCCCACCCTTGGAAAGGCTTGCTGGGCGCGGGGTTCGCAAAAAGTGTCTGCAAAATCTTGATTGCAGGCGGTTTAGAGGTCAAAATCTTGACAACAAACGAGTTAGGGCCGTTGTCGGCCGATTTGCCTACACTGCCTTCGCCTCGACCATGATCAACTGAATTTATTTCGGGCGCAAGGTTAGATGTCACAGCGTGGGTGTGGAAATGCGGACCTGGCGTTCTGTTCCGGCAATCATTGGGAGGCTATCGCGAACACTCAAGGCAATCAGTTCGCATTGCCGCCGCCCAAAGCGGCACGTGCGAGGTCCAGCATTTGGTCTAGCATTAGCCGTAGATATGGACATTTCTTCCGCGCAGCCCCTGGCTCCAAATCGAGGAAAAGATTCCTGCCATCGATCACCTTCTTATACGATTTCCCAAGCCGATCTCGATATATTTTCTCTAGGAGGTACGAGGGCGGCTCACTGAAGTTCACCTCTTCGGGGCCCCGCGCGGGGAGCACTCTTTGCACCGCCTCTGGGAATAAAGTCGCGTCTGACAGAAGCCAAGCTTCCGTTTCGTGCACAGCAAAGAACTGTCGGAACCG
Source organism: uncultured Acidobacteriaceae bacterium (assembly GCA_963702775.1). GTDB lineage: Bacteria > Acidobacteriota > Terriglobia > Terriglobales > Acidobacteriaceae > Sulfotelmatobacter. The sequence continues at coordinate 874,712 of CAVPDX010000002.1, read as the reverse complement.
ATCATTGTTCACATCCTGCTCAATGTGGCGCCGCGCCCACTCGTGCCTGTGCGCTACCGTTGTCACCCCGTTTGGGTAGAACGTTGGGCCATAGAGATCCAATAGGCCGATCCCAGCAATTACGTCCTTCCCGGCCTTGCCGGAGAGATTCAAGTTGGCCTTTGAAGAGATACCTCGCACGTAATCGCTCCAACCGTTGAACTGGACGGGGCGAACGCCGACAGGTTCTGCTAGTTGGGGGTCGAGCCAGCGCTTAAGGAAGTCGGGCAGTACCGCCTTCTCTGTCGGACCTTCGACAAACAGAATGAATCTCATGTCAAGGCTTCGAGTTCACCGGAGCTAAAGAGATCCCCGAGCGTGTATTTGTTCAACCAGCGCTGCAGTTCTTCCTCGTCAACATTCTTTAGTTGCGTTTCTCCGTCCACCGATTGCGTGACCGTTGTCACCGGCGACTTCTCCCCGAGCGCATCGAGGAACTGAGGCGAATGAGTAGTAAACACAATCTGTGAGCTCACAGCCGCGTCGGTTGCGAGGTCCGCGATCACAGGGAACATGCTGGGATGCAGGAAGGTCTCAGGCTCGTCAATTGCGACAAAATCTCCCCTCTGCGGGCTAGCAAGAATCGCAATCAGCATCAAGAACCGTAGTGTCCCCTCAGACAGTTCTGCTGTGGAATGGCTGGCCTTTAGAGGTCGCCAGTGCACACGCATCTGAACGCGCTGATCCTCAGCGGGAGGAAACTCGAGTTCGTCGAAGTCGCGGCCAAAGGCTGCGCGCATGGCAGCATTCAAGCTGTCTTTGAACTCCCGATTGGTCGTGTAAAGAGTGTGCAACACGGGTATCAGATTCTGACCGTCTTGTGCGAGGCTTGTTTCTCTTCTGGTTACGGCTGCCTTTCGCACGTCTGCTCCATCGCTGACAACTAGGTCACGATAGACATTCGCGGATTGCAAGAAACTCCAAAAGAGAAAAGTGTTTGGCTCTGAGAGCAACCCGGACACTTGAGAAACGAGAGTCTCCTCGGGCTGGATCCGCTCAGACGGCGGCGTCAGCTTGCGCGCCTCGGAGTCGAAGAAAACTGAATGCCGCAGGTCTCTCTCTAAGAACTTGAACGGCTGCTCCTTCTCGCCGGTTCTAACCTTCTCGTAGTCAGCTAGCAGTTCGTGAACAATTTGGAAGCCGCCAAAGGGCTTTCCTTTCAGTGCCAACTCATAGGTGAGTTCGTGGACGGCGCTAGGGAGCGTCTCCAAGCCCAGCTTCGCGCACTGTATGTTCCACTCGATTCCTTTCGATGTCATCCCATTCCAGCATATTTGTGGCATTCCGCCCATGCGAAGGACAGACTGCTCCAGATCGCCCGCGTTCGCATGCCTTAGAAGATCCAATGCTCGTAGCAGGTTCGTCTTTCCGGAGGCATTTGGCCCGATGATGACGTTCAAATTTCCGGGTCGCCACGTTACATCACGCAGGCTTCTGAAGCCTTTAATCGTTAGGGTGCTTATCTTCATTTCTTGGACTCGATGTCCAGATAGTACACCCAGGCCCGATACTTTTTATTCGTTCTGGTCTGTTGCCGGTTCGAATGATAGTGCGTTAGTTAACGTCGGCTGAAAGCATCAGGGGTCGAGAGCCGCCCCCCCGAACCACCGCAACAGATAGCGCTTGAAACGAAGTCGATTCCGCTTGACATTCGCCTTATATTCGCCAACAATACGGGCATGGCGATCACACGCAGGCAGCGCGAAGTCTATGACTTCATCTCCCGCTTTGTGGCGGAGCATGGCTACTCTCCGTCGTTTGAAGAGATCGGCCACGGGCTTAAGCTGAACTCACTGGCTACGGTGCACAAGCACATCACCAACCTTGAGAAGAAGGGATTGCTCACCCGCGACTACAACCGCAGCCGGTCCATCGACCTGCTGCCGCCCAAGGGTCGGCTCAAGCAGGCTATGAGTGTGAACACGGGCCTGGTGCTGCCGCTACTGGGGCGCATCGCAGCGGGGCAGCCTATCGAGGCCGTGCAGAGCAATGAGACCATTTCGCTCGCCGACTTCGTGCGCTCGAAGGAAGTTTTCGTGCTCGAGGTGGGCGGCGATTCCATGCAGGATGAGGCCATCCTCGACGGCGACTACGTGCTGGTGGAGAAGTTGAAGACGGCGCACAACGGCGACATCGTGGTCGCGATTGTCGACCGGGACGACGCCACGCTGAAGCGCTTCTACCGCGAAGGCGACAACATCCGGTTGCAGCCTTCGAACGTGACCATGAAGCCGATCATCGTGCCGGCGGCGTCGGTGGAAGTGCAGGGTAGGGTGATTGGAGTGCTTAGGAAGTACTAGGGCTTCGGGCTTCGGGCTTCGGGCTTCGGGCTTCGGGCTTCGGGCTTCGGGCTTCGGGCTTCGGACTTCGGGCTTCGGACTTCGGGCTGTAGGTGGAGATTCTCGGACTTCCTTTGCGACCTTCGCGGCAGCTCTTCGCGGTTAATGGCTTTTTGCCGGGGACTAACCATGCACCTCCAACCATCCCGAGTTCAACTGATTCCGTTAATCTGTCTCTGTCTGGCCCTTGCCCCCTGGGGGCATGCACAGAACCAGCCAGCACAGTCAACGCCCGCGAAGGAGAAGGTTGTGACGAGTCATGCGAGTGGAACGTTTGACGTGAAGCTGACGCCGCAGAAAGACGACGGCGGCGATGACGTGGGCCTGGGAAGAATGTCGATCGATAAGCAGTTTCACGGCGACCTGGAAGGGACCAGCAAGGGATTTATGCTCTCTTCGGCTGCAACCGTCGTGAAGGGCTCAGGAGGATACGTCGCGATGGAGCGCGTTACTGGGAAGCTGAAAGGGCGAGCGGGGAGCTTCGTCCTGCAGCACAGCGGGACCATGACGCGCGGCACGCCTGAGCTGAGCGTCACGGTCGTGCCGGACTCCGGCACCGGCCAACTCGAGGGCTTGGCGGGAAAGATGACGATCAAGATCGACGAGGGGAAGCACTCGTACGAATTCGAGTACACGCTGCCGTAAAGCAGCTACTAGCTCCTAGCTTCTAGCTCTTCGCCAACCCAAGTCTGGTGAACTCCGGGGAAAGCAAAACGCACGCGACCCGTCAGGTCTGCGTGCGTTTGAGGTTCTAAGCTAGCAGCTAGAAGCTGCCTTACCCGAAGCTGCCTTATCCAATGTGCCGGTCGAGGGCCTGCGCAATGGCTTCCTTGGGTTTGTAGCCGACGATCTGCTCGACGACCTGTCCACCCTTGAAGACCAGCAGCGTGGGGATGCCGGTGACTTTGTAGCGCATAGGGGTGGAGCTGTTGGAGTCGACATCCATCTTGCCGATCTTGATTTTGCCCTGGTAGTCCTTGGCAAGCTCCTCGACGATGGGAGCGATGGCGCGGCAGGGGCCGCACCATGTCGCCCAGAAATCCACCAGCACGGGCTTGTCCGATTTCAAAACATCCTGGTCGAAGTTTGCATCAGTGACTTCGACAATTCCATTGCCTGCCATTTTCTCTCCTCGTTGTAACGTCGCGTTGTCGGCGGACGCTCCATGTATCGGAACAACGAGTGTCGTAGCCGGGGCCGGACGATCTTATTAAAACGATTTATGAATGCTCCCCGAAGGGGGCAACCTATTATCGTACCACTGCCGTTTGATGCGCGGGGAGGGGCGAAAGTCGCAGGAAGGAGTGGAGGCTAGTGGGGAGATTTTTCGGCGGGAGTGAGTGATTTGAGATAGCTGACGAGTTGCCAGCGCTCGGGCTCGGGCAGCTTGGACCACACGGGCATGCCGCGGCGAACCACTCCATTGGTGAGAATCCAGAAGAGCGTTCCGGGAGTGGCCTGCTGCACGGGATCGGCGCGCAGACTGGGGCCTTTGCGGGTGCCCTCGGCCATATCACCGTGACATTCCGCGCAGTGCTGATCGAAAAGGTTTGCGCCCGCTACCGCCGCATCCGGATCGCCTTGCAGCGGATTACGGCGAGCGGCCGCTTTTCTGGGAGCTTTCGCCAGCTCGGCGTAGACGTCTTTCTTGTCGAACTTCGAGGCTTCCTTCTGTGCGATGAGCATGGGCATAGCGAGCCCGAGAGCGATTGCCGCGGAAATCAGCGAAATGGTTGCAGGCCTGATCATCACTGTGATTTGCGGCCTCCAAAAATTCGGCCCACGGTGTCGCCGAAGCCAGAGAACTCGCGCGAGACGCCCCAGCGGAGCAGGAAACGGTGGCTGTTGTCGTTCAAGCCGAAACCTGGCGACAGGCGCAGAGTCCAATCCGAGGGCATGTTCCAGGCCACGACCGGCGCGAGGTAGTGAGACGTATCGTGCAAGCCGAAACTGTAACGGTCGCCGAGGCCGCCGTACATTTCAGCTCCGGCGATGAAGTTTTCGCGGCAGAAGTTGCAACGCTTGGCAGAAGCTTTCAACGCCAGCGGACGGCTGGCGCCGATGGCATAACCGAACTCCCAGGGATTGCCTCCGGTGAGGTTCTTGGTGGCGATGGTATTTTCGGCGATGTTCCAGCCGCTGAAAGTTTTGGAAAGCAGTAGTTTGGACTCGAGTTCGTGATCGTGTTCTTTGCGGGCGATGGCGTTGGGAATGGCGTAGTCGGCTTCGACGTCGTGGCCTTCGACTTCCTTCAGGATCTTATCGGCGCCGCTGGTCTGCTCGTATTCGATGTAGAGAACGGGATTGATGAAGTGCTCGCGCTGGAGCAGGCGAAAGCGGTTCTCCCAGCGGAAGCCGGTGAAGATGGTGCTGTCGTTGAAGGTGGTCTGGCCGTCGAAATAGAGTTCGGTGGTCCACCAGGCGGTGGCGCCATACTCAAACTCGGCCCAGAAGGCGTGAAAGTCATTGCCCGCGCGCTGCGTGCCGAAGGTGGAGAAGTACTCGACTTCGAGACTGCCGGGCTCTTCGAGATAGTGGTCGTAGGTGACGATGTAGGGACTCTCCTGGGCTCGGGCGGGCGAGGCGAAAGCAGACAAGGCAAGAGCGAGGAGGGCGAAGAGAAATCTGGTCGGTGGAAACGGCGAATTGATCGTAGTTGGGCTCAAGCAGTCGGGTTCAAGGCAGCGTCTTCTAGTTGCAACTCAGTCGCATCTGAGATACATTCATGATGTTGCCGGATGTCTCTTGATTGCGTCAAGAGCAGACGGAAAATTCCGTCGCAGCGCGGTTGCGACCAGTTGCGACACGTAGAGGTAGCCGCCATGCCATTGCCACAAACCGAAATACCGGGCCGGTTGCAGGCTCATTTCGCCGACCGTGGAATCCGCATGACCGAGCAACGGCGGGCTATTCTACGCGTGTTGGAAACAGCCAGCAAACATCTGGACGCGGCCCAGGTTTTGCGCAAAGCGCAGAAGCTGGATGCCAGCGTCGACCGAAGCACGGTTTACCGAACTCTGCAACTGCTCAAACGGCAAGGGCTGATTGACGAACTCGACCTGATGCACATCCACGGCGAGGGGCACTACTACGAGCGCAAACTGAACCGGGACCATATCCACATGGCCTGCCTGCGCTGCGGCAAGATCATGGAATTCGTCAGCGATATTTTCGAGAAGCTGAAGGGGCAGGTAGAGAAAGACTGCCGCTTCCGGATCGTGGTTTCGCGGTTGGAAATTGGCGGATATTGCGCGGCGTGCTCGAAATGACCCGGAAGGAGCGCTGCGCAAAAAACGCTGGTTCGGGATGACAATCAATTACTCATCACTGGCGGGTTAGTTCTCCCTCCACCTTACCGGTGATGGTCAAGAAACGAATTGTGCCCTGAGCGTCCTCAAAAACCAGACCGGTACCATCGGGATTCACGACGGCCGCTACAAGATGGCCGTAGGACTTGGGGATTCCACCTTGCGTCGGGGTCTGGTCATAGCGCGCCAGTTCTCCCTCCTTCATGCCGGTCATGCTGACAAAGCGAATGGTGCCGTCTTTGTCTTCAAAGATCAGCCCGGTGCCGATCTGATCGGCGATGGCGGCGGCGATTTTGCCGTACGACTTGGGAACTGACTTGGACATCATGTGCTGCATTGGCGCCCCGGCGTGCGCGACGGCAGCGTTCCTGCTTCCCACCAAATAACCGGCGATTGCGAGCAGCACGCCGCCGAGAATCAGCAAAATTGTTTTATGCATTGAAGTAAACCCTTCCTTTAGGAATGGACTGTTATTGGAGAGACTACCGCAGAAATGCTCCCCGGCAGGAACTTTTTATGGCAGAACCGGACAGCGCTGGCGCGAACTGGAGGGCAGAATGAATCGCTTAACTGATGAGAACAATTAAAAAGCGCCCTAGACTTTTCAGTCCAGGACGCCTCGGCAGCCCTCCCCCAGAACTGCCAAACCACGAAATGGATATTAGTGAACTGCTCATGGGGTGTAAACGTCACTTTGGTAATCGGGTTTTCCTAAGGATAGTAGGTCGACTCAGAAACGCCTTGCTGCATCACGGCCAGGAACGGACCAAGGGGTCCTCCGACTGCGGTTGTGCTTCGCATTCGCGAAGCCCAACCTCCGCTCAGGATCACAAAAGGAGTCTACGGGTGCTTGTGCCAGGTTTGGCCGGCGTCGACAGTGGTCCAGACTTCACCCCTCGACGTGGTCACGCTTCCGTTAAGTGGGTCGGAGAACTGGATGCTTACAACGTCGCCAGCGAGAAGGACGCCGCCATCGGAAGGAACCACACGAGTCCAGCGATTACCGGCATCGATGGTGTGATATAAGAAGCCGCCTGAACCTCCGGCCCAAACTTCGTCCGCATTGGAAGACACCGACACGGCGCGGAAGACCGTGCGCGGAGCTGGGGAGGGCTGCACTTCGGCGAGATTGGCGCTCGCGGAGTCACTTGCAACGTCCACATCCAGCCAGGTCTTGCCTCCGTCGAGGGAGCGTTGCAGCGTGCCGCTGGCGCTGATTGTCCAACGGGGCACTGTAGAGCCGTTCATGGGCGTAGACTGCGTGCGCGGCAGAGACCACGGCACCATGATTGAGGGGGCCTGGGGCGACACGGGTTTAGCTTTGCCTACTATTTGCAACTGGTCGTCTGGCGCTGACTCACCGCTGCTCTGAGGGGAGACCTCGACCGCTGCAGGTGTGGGCAGGGCAGGCGCATGCTGCGAAAATCTCGCATCGGGAGCCGAGGGAGGCTGGTTCGCGGCCAATGTCTCACGGACATGAGCTGGCGCCTTCTTTACCATCTCGATTTGTTTCCTCATCTCGGTTCGCGGAGCAGCTGTTTCAACGGGAGTTGTGGAGTGAGAGGGCGAAGGACTCTGCCCGACAGCTTCGGGCAACCGATCCTCAGATACGGATCGAGAAGCGACAAGCGTCTGCTCTTGATAGTGAATCCGATATTGCAGAATGCCGAACGAGGTTATGGCCACGACTCCGGCGGCAACGATGCCCCACCGAAGAACTGGCCAGCTTAGCCAGCCGATTCGGGCGGGGCTGTGAGAAGTCGCGAGCGCGGCGGATTCTGTGGCGGGCAAGGCGAACGCTACTACATCACGACACTCTCCGCAGCGGGAAAGGTGTTCTAACACCTGATCTCGCTCGCGGCCGGCTATGGACTGCTCAGCGAATGCGGTGAGCAGATCGGCATCGGGATGAGGCTCCGCCGTGGACACCGAATGCCGCATTCTAGCGCGCACGATGATATCTGGAAGCTTTTGCATTTGTAGCTTCTAACTTCTGTTTCTCGGCTTCCGGCTTCCGAACGCCGGTTCTAGCTTTTGACTCTGGGGGCGACCTTTTCCTGAAGAGGCAACCCTTCTTTCTTTCTTGAGAACGCTGCTGACGGGGAATCTTGCGCCAGGCTGCGGCGAATATCCACCTGCAGGTCGCGCACATCCACTTCCAGGGCTTCTTCGGCCTGACGGCGGGCCATGCCCTGCTGCATCATGCCAGCGATGATCTTCTTGCGCAACGACTTGGCCAGCTTATCCAGTTTGCGGCTGATAGTGGATTCGTGCACGCCCAGCATGCGGGCGATTTCGGCCAGGGTGCGCCCATCGAGATAATAGGCCGCCAGCACCATGCGGTCCTCGCTGTCGAGCGCGGCCAAAGCCGCGTCGGCGGCAGATTCGAGGCGCGAGTCAGTGGAAGGAAGCGGCTCAGGATCGGGCGCGGCAAACTGGGTGCCGTCTTCGCCCTCTTCGTCGAGGCTGACCAGGCGTTTGGTGCGGCGGTAGCGATTCACGAATTCCTGCGCCAGAACAGTGCGGAGCCAGCCTTCGAGCGATCCCCGGCCGGTAAAAGAGGCCAGCTTGGAAATGCGTTCGCCGTCGCGTGCGGTGGTGCCGTAGAGCTCGGCATACAGACTGTCGGCGAGGTCACGGGCGGCGGAGTCCTCACGCGCTATCCGGAGCGCGGCCTGATACAGCTTTTCGCGGTAGCGGGTGAGAAAAAGTTCCCAGGCGGAGTTCTTGCCCGCGGCACAGGCGCGGGCGAGTGCGAGTTCCTCGACCCGCAGCGTGAGCAGAAAAGTTCGGGCCTCGGTTTCCGTGTTCCCGGCGGGCAGATATTTCGTCGCCACGTCACAGAGAATTGCGGCGAACGATTCGCGGCCGAGGCCGATCTCCTCGCAGCCGCTTTTCGCATGCAACTCCGCGAGCAGACCGGCGACTGCTGATTCGATTGCAGCGGAGATCGGTTTCGTGGCGCGCATGCAGAAATGATGAGAGTACGACGGTCCCTGTTTCCGATGCTATCAATTATTAGACGCTTGCAACGTTAATTTTAGCCGCAAGGCTGCACATCTTTTTCGTTCTTCGAGGGAGTGAAGTGGGCGGTGCGGGCATTTTACGACCCCGTGGACTGGCAACCAAAGCCTCCTGGGAACCGGGGCGCACCGCCCTTGAGGGGGGAGGGAGTTAGGCGTCCCACAATATTTCTTGGCCCTCCGGCGGTGCTGCTGAAGCCGTGCCCTTCCCAATCAACTCTACTGGCCACTGATCACTGGCCAGTGGCCACCGAGGTTTGGAACCAGTTTCGCCAAGCGCCCGAGTCGTTGGGCAGGTGTTGTTTAGTGATGTCGGCCAGGGCCTGGAACGCCCAGGCATGGGTTTGCTGATCGAGAGTGGGGTCGTCGGAGTAGTTGATCAGTTGCGGCACGGCGGCGAGGCGCTGGTCGTGGGTCAACATGCCGGATTCGGCGAGGCTGCAGGCGGCCCGCTCCCGCACTAACGGCGAGGGATCATCGTGCATCGCGTTCAGCAGAGGCACAATGGTTGACGTGCTTCCGACCAGAGCCAGACCTTCGACGGCCCAGCGCCGCGCGTCCTCATCTGAGTTGGGAACTGAAGTTTTCAGGTGTTTGACGAAGACTTGAACCACGCGATCAGTTCCGACTCCACGATTTCCGAGCAAGCCCAGAGTCCACAAGGCCCAGATCTTTTGCGCGTGATCGGAGGAATCGGCTTGCCGCACCAGTGCGTCGACGGTCGATTCGCTCTTGGTCAGTCCATAGGCTGCGAGTTGCACTTCGATGGCGGAAGAGCGCAGGGTCTGGTCGTTGGAATTGAGCGCGGCGGTGGTGAGTTGGCCCAGTTGCTCATCCATCTTGAGCTTGCCGCGCCACGCTCCGAGGTGCGAGTCGATTTGGATGAGGGCTGCGGTTCCGTCGGAGCTGCTGACCGCGCGCTCGAGAAGAATCTCGGCTTGTTTCTGCGGCACCTGGCGATCCAGATCGCGATCTGAAAGGACGGCGGAGGCAGAAGACTTGGTCTGCAGCGCACGCGAAATGGTGACTTTTCCGCGAAGGCCTGAGCCTCGACCGACCGAGACCAGGACCGCAAGCACGACCCCCACGATGATTGCGGCGAAGTAGGGCCAGTGCCGGTTTGCAGACGGTCGCGTCTGTTCCGCCGCCGCTTGATTTGGCGCGTTTGGTGGAGACACATCCATAAGCAGAGTTTAGGGACGGTCGGGAATGAGGTAAAGTTACTTCGGGGCCCGGCCCAAATGAAATAGATGTAGAATCGCGGCCACCTGTGGCACGAAGCTGGCATCGGAATACAGCGCTGCGGCCCGGAAAGTTTGCGGAGGAAAACATGTCTGGCAAGAAAAAGTCCACTCGCGGTTGGTTATCTGCCTCACTCGCTTTGCTGGTCGCCGGAGTCGCTTTAGCTGCGGCGGGTCCGGGATACAAGGTCGTGACCACTTACAAAATCGGCGGCGATGGCGGGTGGGATTATTTGACTGCGGATGCGGCGGCGCGCCGTCTTTATATCTCGCGAGCGACTCACGTCATGGTGCTCGATCTTGATTCCGGCAAAACGGTAGGCGACATTCCGGATACGCCGGGGGTTCATGGCATCGCGCTGGCGCCGGAACTGGGACGCGGCTTCGTCAGCAACGGCCGCGAAGGCACGGTGAGCATCTTCGATATTAAGACGCTCGCAACCAGCAGCAAAGTGAAGGTGGGGGACAATCCGGACGCAATTCTTTATGATCCGGCAACGAAACGGGTCTTCACGTTCAACGGGCGAAGCCACGATTCGACCGCTATCGATGCGGCCAAGGGCACGGTGCTGGGCACGATCAAACTGGACGGAAAACCGGAATTCGCCGCCAGTGACGGCCAGGGTGAGATTTTCGTGAACATCGAAGACAAGAGCGAATTGACGGCGATTGATCCGAATAAGCTGGTGGTGAAGTCGACATGGCCGCTGGCTCCATGCAAGGAACCGAGCGGGCTCGCCATAGACCGCAAGAATCGCCGCTTGTTCGCCGGCTGCGATAACAAGATGATGGCCGTGGTGAATGCGGATACGGGCAAGGTTCTAGCCACGCCAGCGATCGGCGAAGGCGTAGACGCTACCACATTCGACGACGAAACCGGATTGGCTTTCGCTTCATGCGGCGAAGACGGCGTCCTGACCGTGGTGCGGGAGGAGTCGCCCAATAAGTTTAGCGTAGCGGAAAATGTCCCGACGCAGAAGGGCGCTCGCACGCTTGCGCTCGACTCCAAGACGCATAATGTGTACGTGGTGACGGCGAAGTTCGGGCCGCCACCGGCGGCGACTGCGGATAATCCGCATCCCCGTCACAGCATCTTGCCCGATAGTTTCGTGGTTCTGATTGTCGGCAAGTAAAGGCCAACCCTCCGCCACGGAGGCACGGGGACACGAGAAAATCGGTATTCGGTTTTTCCGTTTCTCCGAGGTCTCCGTGGTGGGCGGTCTCCCCAGCGATCGAACGACCGTTCGGTTGCAATGTGCCTCGATTGGCGTGTATCATCTCTCCACTTCACTGGCTCACACTCGCCGGGTACTACTCTTCTGGGGATTTGAATAATGACAGTTGTGGACGACAAGTTTTTCCAGGCGCGGATCACCAAGCGTGTCGACTTCGCGGCCGATCTGTGGATGCTCCGCATCCAGTCAGGCGGCCCATTTAACTTTGTTCCGGGCCAATACGCCACACTGGGTGTGGAGGATGGCGGCAAGCGCATTGAACGTCCCTATTCCATTGTCTCGTCTCCGAGTGAGGGCGAGATCGAATTCTTCTTCGAACTCGTGCCCGACGGAGCACTCACCCCGCGGCTTTACAAACTGCAACCGGGCGACGAATTGCTCATGCGCAAAGTGCCCAAGGGGAAATTTACGCTCGAGACCGGAAACGGCCGGACAAATCATTTGTTGATATCAACGGTCACGGGGGTGGCTCCCTTTGTCAGCTTTATACGCACTCTGTCGAATGACTGGAAAGAGGGCCGGTTCGACGGCACGCACCGGCTCTACCTGCTGAACGGCGCCAGCCGGCCGTGGGAGTTCGGCTACAAAGAGGAATTGACCCGCTTTGCCGAGGAAATGCCCTGGCTGAAATATGTACCTACGGTGAGCCGGCCATGGGATCACGCCGACTGGCCGGGGGAGATCGGGCGGGCCGACGATATTCTTCGCAAGTACGCCGACCAGTGGGGGCTCGACGCCAGCAATACTCACGCCTACCTTTGCGGCCATCCCGACATGATCGCGAACAGCAAGGCCATCCTGAAGCGGCGCGGGTTCCTGGATAAGACGGGGATCAAGGAAGAGATTTACTGGGTACCGGCGAAATAGTTGCTACCACCAATACCGAGCCTGTTTCGGCTATTGGTCGCGGCGGCGCAGGTAGTCGATGAACATCTGTTCTACGGGTTTGTCGTAGGCCATCAGCACATGGCGCACGGTGCGGCCGCTGACCACATGGCAAACTTCTTCGGCAAGATTCTTTGCATGATCGCCGGCACGCTCGAGAGACTGGGTCATGAAGATGACCTGCAGGCTGGCCTGGCGCGCGATGTTTTCCGGATTCTCAATGTGGCGGAGGAAGATGAGATTGCGCAGGCGGTCGATCTCGGAGTCGGCGCGGAGAACATCGACGGCCTTGGAGACGTCGCGGGCGGAGAAGGCTTCGCCGACGTCGGTCAGCATCTTTTCGAGGATGGTGGCCATGTGGGTGAGGTCGCGGGTGTCTTCGGAATCGATGCGGCCGGAGGCAGCTTGAGCGCTGTTGGCAAAGCTGAGAAGCAGGTCTCCGATACGCTCCAGGCTGATCATAAACTTCATGCAGGCGAGAAGTTCACGGGCTTCTGCGGGCTCGACCTCGGTGATGGCTGTAGTAACCGCGCTATCGATTTCCATGTCGAAGGTGTCGAGTTCGCGTTCGCGCTGGCGCAGAGAATTCAGCAGTGGGGCGGAGCCCGTAGCGATGCCTTCGGCGGCAGCACCCGCTGCTTCTTTGGCGAGACGGCAGGCTTCGACCGTGCGGCGAACGATGTGATGGTGGGCGGGTTCGGGCGGCAAGCTCTCGACACGGGCAGTGCTCATGAGGGTATCCCTCGGGCCTGGGCTGGAAGTGCGCGGACCTGTTAACTCTGATTTTGCCGTACCCATAACTGGATGGTCAACAGTTAGCATAGAGCTACTTTTGTGGCGGTGGGTTAAGAAGGTGTGAATTTTTGGTCATTTTTGTAGCAGGCGGCGCAGTGGTGCTGCCAGGTAAGGTGGTACGGCCTATTTTCGTCGCTGCTGGTTGGCCGCCTTGCGTTGCTGTTTCTGATACTTCTTCATGGCTTTCTGCCGCTGCTTAGCTATCTTCTTTGAGGCTTTTTGTTGCTGTTTGGCGGCCTTCTTGGCCTCGCGGCTGTTTTCGCCGATGCTCCGGTTTTCCTTTTGGGCATTAGCTGGTATCGAACCCGCGAGGCTAAGAGCGGCAAGCAGTATGAAGGCAGCTACTCGTTTCATGACATCTCCAAACCGTGGGATTCCTGTAGCAATCTTAACATTGAGGCTAAGGACGGCCGGCAAGACGCCGACGCTACTATCTTGGTTCAAGCGGCGGGTAGAGTAAAGAGGAACGTGCTGCCGTGGGCCAGTTCGCTTTCTGCGCGAATGGAGCCGCCGTGGGCGAGCATGATGTGCTTGGCGATGGCCAGGCCGAGGCCGGTGCCTCCAGATTCGCGGGAGCGGGCTTTGTCGACGCGATAAAAGCGTTCGAACAGGCGCGGGAGGTGCTCAGAGGCAATGCCGGCGCCGAAGTCCTGCACGAAGAATTCCACGGCGTGGGGGACGGCGCGGGCCCCGAGCACGACTCGCCCCCCCGCGGCGCCATACTTTAGAGCGTTGTCAATCAGGTTGGAAAAAACCTGGTGGATGGCTTCACGATCGGCAAGCACCGGAGGAAGAGTCTCCGGAGGTGAGTTGGGACCGGGAGGATTCTTACTCCGCAAATGCTGGCCTGGAGACTCCTGAATTTGCAAGTCATGAATTTGCAGGTCGATCCCGTGATTACGCGCGATTTCGCGAAAGCTTTCCTCGGCGTCGTGGAGAAGTTCGGCGGGCGGAACTGGCTCCGCCTCGAAACGGGTTTCACCGGATTCGACTCGCGCCAGGGTCAGCAGGTCTTCGGTGAGGCGGGACATGCGGGCGGAATTCTTGCGGATGATTTCGAGAAACTCGCGGGTGGGCGCGGTATTTTCGGGGGTGCTGTCCAGCAAAGTCTCCGCATAGCCCTGAATCGAAGTGAGCGGCGTGCGGAGTTCGTGAGAAACATTGGCGATAAAGTCGCGACGGGTTTTCTCTACACGCTCGGTTTCAGTCAGGTCGCGCAGCACTGCTACGACGCCTCCGCCGGGCAGAGGCGCAGCGGTAACGTCGAAGGCGCGTCCGGGAACGATTGAAGTGGCGCGGGCGGTCTTGACGGCGTGCGTGTCCGTGGCTTCCTTCACCGCGGCTAGGAAGTCGGGGTCACGAATGGTTTCGACCACGGGCTGATGCAGCCGAGTTCCTCGCGGAACCAGGCGATCAATGCGTTGATTAGCCCACTGCACGACGCCATCGGCGCTGACCGCGATAACCGCATCTTGCATGCTGTTGAGCAGGGTTTCAAGCTGGCGCTGGCTGGAACGGACGGCGGCGAAACTTTGTTCGACGCGGCGAGCGGTTTTGTCGATGGCGCCGGCGACCCGCCCGATTTCGTCCGGCGAATTCTCCAGAATGCGGGCCTGAAGGTCGCCCTCGGCGATGCGGGCGGCGACATCGACAATACGTTCCAGCCGCCGAGCGGTCCAGTTAGCAGCCACTGCGGCTACCAGAAGGGCAAAGAGAAAGGCCAGTCCTGAGGCCAGTTCCAACCTGTGGCGAACCTGCAGGGATACGGCTTCCACGTCGGAGAGTGGGTAGGCCAGGCGAACGGCGCCGCCGGAGATGGGAATAGCAACGTAAAGAAAAGGGGTACCGATGGTGGAACTGCGATGCTCATCTATACCAACGTGGCCCGAAAGAGCGGCAGCGAACTCCTTGCGCTGGGTCAGGTTTTCGGTTTCGCTTGGGCTGGATTCGGAATCAGCCAGCACGTTACCCGCGAAATCGATAATGGTGACGCGAGCGCCGGCGGCTTGTCCTTCCTGGGCGGCTATGTCGGCGAGGGAGTGGCCGCTGCGGTCGGTCTCGACGCGATGAGCGAGGAGTTGAGCCTTCTGGATCAGGTTGCGTTCAATTTCGTTGTGTAGCGAAGCTTGCCAGGCGCCACCCAGTGTGAGGTCGAACATTACAGCGCCTGCGAAAATGACGACCACAAAAGCCGCCATCAACTTAAGAAAAATCCCGTTCCTCACCTCGGAACCTCGAAGCGGTAGCCCGCGCCGCGCACGGTCTTGAGGTAGCGCGGGTTTTCCGGGTCCGGTTCGATTTTTTCCCGGATGCGGCGGACGTAAACGTCCACCGAGCGCGGGGTGACGTAGGAGGTATCGCGCCAGACCGAATCCAACAGATGATCGCGGGAAAAGACGCGGCCGAGATGGCGGGCGAAATAGTCGAGCA
This sequence comes from uncultured Acidobacteriaceae bacterium, assembly GCA_963702775.1. Classification (GTDB taxonomy): domain Bacteria; phylum Acidobacteriota; class Terriglobia; order Terriglobales; family Acidobacteriaceae; genus Sulfotelmatobacter. The sequence goes on along the minus strand of CAVPDX010000002.1, from coordinate 859,417 downwards.
GACGAAATTCGGTAGCGGTAGTGGGAACAATTTGTCCGCGGACCGTCAGGACCATGGCGGCTGGGTCAATGGCAATATCTCCGACTTTGAGTGGACTGGGCGGAAGCGGGCGCTCAAAACGGCGCAACACTGCCTTGACCCGGGCCACGAGTTCGCGCGGGCTGAAAGGCTTGGCAATGTAGTCGTCGGCCCCGATTTCAAGACCGAGAACCCGGTCGGCTTCGCTGCTTTTGGCGGTAAGAAAAATCACCGGCACCGCAGCCAGACCCGGGGTCTGGCGGACCGTGCGGCAGAGTTCGAGACCGTCTTTGCCGGGTACCATGATGTCGAGCACGAAGAGAGCGGGACGCTGGCGCTCGGCATCGGCGATTACAGTGGAGCCGTTGGGATAGACGCGCACAGCAAAACCATCGTTCTCCAGGTGATGGCGAACGAGGCGAGAAATATCGGGATCGTCTTCGACGACGAAGATGCTGGGTTTCACGGCTTTATTGTAACGAACCCAGTTGCTAGTACCTAGTACCGAGTGCCGACTTTCGCATGGACGCTGCTTTTTATCGGAGTTGTAACAATCGGGTTGGCGGCGGAGTCGAGGGGTGAGGGCGGCGGGGATGGATTGAATTCGGAAAATTAGGGTAACATTTGCGGCTATGAGATACGCATTTCTGGTCGAGACGTATGCCACTGAGCGAGTGAAGGTGGTCAGCGTATGGAGCGAATTCCGCGATGAGGATCTGGAGGTGCGTCCGCGGGAGGGCGATCCGCGGGGGCGCAGCGTGCATGAGCAGATGGTGCATCAGTGCGTGAGTGAAGATTTGTGGTTTCGCAACATGCTGGGGATTGATCTGGGCGCGCCTCCGCTGCCGACGCAAGAGACACGAATGGAGTTCATGAAGCAGTACGCGGAGGATAGCGGGAAACGGCTCGCGGCGTTGCAGGAAAAAGGCGAGGGGTGGTGGGAGGGCAACACGAAGTTTTTCGATGTGTCGCGGTCGCGGGCTTGGGTGATGACCCGACGGATCGCGCACACATCGCATCATCGGGGACAGTTAATGGCGATGCTGCGCATGCTGGGGCGGGATTTGCATAGCAACTACGGGCCGACAGCGGATACGGGCGGGCTGATGCAGAATCATGCGCCTACGATTTATGCGTATCCGAATTTGGCGGCGTTGTTGGCGGGGGAGGGTGCGGGAGGAGCGAAAGTGAAGTTGCCGGGGGCTGGTGGGAAGGTGGTTACGGAGAGGCCGAGGTAAGAAGGCCTAGGGTCGTTCCGCCTGCTGGACAGCCCAGCCGGCTGTCTCCCACATGAGTTGTGAGGGCCCCAGCGAACGGCAGGTTCCTCACCGCTGGCGCGGCTCGGAATGACAAAACCCCTTTAAGAACCTCGAGGTCCTGCTATCCCTTGGTAGTAAATGCCAGCGTCAGCAGCGTCTTTTGTTCTACTTCGTGAGCCTTGGCGCTGCCCGTGGCGGGGCTGGCGCTGGAGCTGCGCTTTACTGACATCACATGGCGCTCACCGGCTATGCGCTGGAGTCGCGGGAGCATGTTGAACAGCGCTCCCATATTGGCGGGCTCTTCCTGCACCCAGACGATATCGCCTTGGTCGCCGTGGCGGGTGAACTCGGCGATGAGATCTTGTTCCGGGAAAGGATAGATCTGCTCCAAAAACACGATAGCGGTGGAGTTGTCTTTTCTCCTCTTGCGCTCGGCCTGGAGTTCATGGCCGATCTTGCCGGTGCAGACGAGGATGCGATCGGCTTTTTCCGACTTCCAAATCCGGGATCACATTCTGAAAATTCTTCCGGGTGAATTCCGCGATGGGGGAAGACGCGTCAGGATGGCGCAACATGCTCTTCGGCGTGAAAACGATCAGCGGCTTGCGCCAGTGGCGCAGGGCCTGGCGGCGCAGCAAGTGAAAGTACTGAGCGGCGTTCGAAGGCTGCGCGATTTGAATATTGTGTTTCGCCGCGAGCTGAATAAAGCGCTCAATGCGGGCGCTGGAGTGTTCCGGCCCCTGGCCCTCGTAGCCGTGAGGAAGTAACAGGACGATGCCGGAGAGCAGATTCCACTTGGCTTCGCCAGCGGAAATAAATTGATCGATGATGGCCTGGCCTACATTCACAAAGTCACCGAACTGCGCCTCCCAGAGGACGAGCGCTTCGGGATAGTCGCGGCTGTAGCCGTATTCGAAGCCGAGCACGCCCGGTTCCGAAAGCGTGGAATTGTGAATTCCGCAGCGGGCCTGGCCGGGCGCGATGTTTTCCAGGGGAACATATTCGTTCTCGTTTTCGATGTCGACGAGAACTGAGTGGCGCTGGTTGAAAGTGCCGCGGCGGGAATCCTGGCCGGACAGGCGAACTGGAATTCCGCCCTTTACTAAGCTCGCGAACGCTAGCGCTTCGGCCATGCCGTAATCCACCAGCCGTTTGCCTGCGCCCATGTCGGCGCGCTGTTCGAGAAGCTTCTTCACTTTCGGATGAATGTGAAAGCCTTCGGGATAAGAGGTGAGGTGATTGGTCAGCTCGGATAGTTCTTCCGTTGAGAGTCCGGTCTCTACTTCGAACTCCGGCTTGTGACGTCCCCCGTAATATTGGTCCCAGTACGTGGGCAGTTCCCGCATCAAAGGCTTCTTGATGATCTTGCCCGCATCTTTCTGCGCGGATTCGAATTCGGCTTTGACTGCGGCGGCTTGCGCTGCGGCATCGGTTGCGCTGATGTCATCGGCATAGATCTCCCACAGCGGCGGATGCTCCTTGATTTTCTTGTAGAGCAGCGGCTGGGTGATGGTGGGGTCGTCCACTTCACTATGACCGTGGCGGCGGTAGCCGATGAGGTCGATGACAACGTCGGTGCCGAACCGGTAGCGGTATTCCGTGGCGAGGCGGGCGACGCGGACGACGGCATCCACGTCTTCGCCGTTGACGTGAAAGATAGGGATCGACTGGCGGCGCGCGATGCAGGCGGCAAAGCGCGTGGAGTGCTCTTCCAGATAGCTGGTGGTGAATCCCAACAGATTGTTGACGACCACATGAATCGTGCCGCCGACGGTGTAACTCGGCAGGTCGGCGTAGTTCATGGTTTCGGCGAGGATGCCCTGCCCGGCGAAAGCAGCGTCGCCATGAACCAGCAGCGGAAGATATTTTTCGCGTCCGCCTTCGCCGGTGCGGTCCTGCTTGGCGCGGGTGCGGCCGATGGTCACGGGATCGACGGCTTCGAGGTGGCTGGGATTTGATACCAGATGGATGTGAACCTTGTTGCCGCTGCGCGTGATGTATTCGCCGGTCGCGCCCATGTGATACTTCACGTCGCCGGAGCCGAGCACGCTGCGCGGGTCAACGTCTTCAAAGCCGGCAAAGATTTCTTCCGGAGATCGCTTGGCAACATGGGCGATAACGTTGAGGCGGCCGCGATGACTCATTCCCATCACCAGTTCAATGGCGCCCAGGCGAGAGCCGGTGTCGAGAATTTCATCCACTAGCGGAATCAGTGCGGTTACACCTTCGAGCGAGAAGCGCTTGCTGCCGAGATAACGCTGCTGCATGACCTGCTCGAAAATGTCGGCGCGGATGAGCAAGTCGAGAATGCGCTGCTGATCTTTTTCTGTAATCTCGAAACCCTGAGCGGGCGATTCCATCTGCTCATAAATCCAGCGGCGGCGTTCGGGAGCGTAGATGTGGTTAATTTCGACGCCAATGGTCGAGGAATAAATTGCGCGCGCTTCCGCGGTAAATTCGCTGTCGATCCGCAGTTCAACAGTGGGGCGTGGCCGGAGAAAGCCGAGAGGGTCGAGATCGCCCTCGAGGTATCCCCATTGACGAAAGGCGCTGAAGACGCGTTCGCGCTCCGGGTTGGAGCCATTGTTGGCAGAGATGTCGATAACTGCGGTGGACAGTCTTGGATTTCGGGGTAGCCATATAAGTTCGTTACTAGAATAACGGATGCGCGCTGGGATGAGGTGGATTCCAGCAGGCCAAGACAGGGTGCCGACGATGCAGGCAGCCACCTAGGTCCCTCGCTCCGCTCGGGATAACAGGTTGGATTTAGCGCGGCGTACCCGGTTTAGTTTCCGTATTTCCGCGGTACGCGCTTGGAAATGTTGCAGAGAATTTCATACGGTGAGCTGTTGGCCAGGCGCGCATGTTCAAGCGCATCGACGCTCAAACCGTCGCGAGTTCCGAGCAGGATAACTTCATCGCCCACCGCAATCTCGGGAATACCGGTGACATCCACCAGCGTGAGATCCATCGAAATGCTGCCGACGATCGGCGCATAGTGGTCGCGGACGATCACGCGCCCGCGATTCGATAGCTGCCGGTTATACCCGTCGGCATATCCAACGGGTAGCACGGCCACGCGCGTCGGCGCCTTGGTCACATAAGTTCCGCCGTAGCCCAGAGCCTGGTTGGCGGCGAAGTGGCGCATGGAGAGAATGCGCGTCTTCCAGGTCAGCACCGGTTTCACCGGAAGCCGCAAAGTGCCCCCGCTCACTTCGCGTCCGGCCCGCTGGAAGGGCAAATAGTAGCCATAGAGCGCGACGCCCGGACGCACCATGTTGTTCCAGGTCTCGCGCCGCGAGATCAGAGCGCTGGTGTTGGCCATGTGGATCAGCACCGGATTGAAGCCGGCTGCCCGCACCATGCGTTGCGCCTCCTCGAAATGGCGCTCCTGCTCGGCCACAGAAGGCGCATCCATAATTTCCGAGGAAGCCAGATGAGTAGAGAGTCCTTCGAGAATAAGATGAGGAGCCGCGCTCAGAGCTTTGAGAACAACCGGAAGTTCGTCCAGCGATACACCCAGCCGGCCCATGCCCGTATCCACCTTCAAATGCACCGCGTGCCGCACTGATCCAGCCGCCGCGGCATTTTCCAGAGACTCGATGTGCCAGGGTTCCCACACCGTGGGAGTGAGCCGCAGCCGCACGATCTCGCTCTCTTCGCCGCGCCAGAAGCCGGTCATCAGCAAAATCCGCGACTCGATGCCGGCCTCACGCAGCGGGATCGCTTCATCGAGCGAGGTAACGCCCAGCCACTTCGCACCTTCGGCCTGCAACGCGCGCGAACATTCCACGGCGCCGTGGCCGTATGCGTCGGCTTTTACCACCGCGCACACGGTCACCCCCGCTTCTGCATGTTTCACAACCGTGCGGAAGTTTTGCCGCAGAGTAGCCAGGGAAACTTCCGCCCAGGTGGGACGGGTGGCCACGCGGCTCAGAATTTCTGCAGTTGTCGCCACAGTGCTCGATTATAGCGGGAGCGTCGGCTGCGTTCAGGTTACGCTTGGGCTACTCCCAGGCAGTCTCCAGTTTTCTGGTTTCTAGTTTCCAGTTCTTGTGCAAGCATTCCCGGTTCCCGTGCGCGCGGTGGAACTAGAAACCAGAAACTGGAAACCGGAAACTAGAAACTAGCTTGACATCAATTGCCGGCCAGCGAGAAGTTCACCGTGATCTGAGTTTCCACTTCCACGGGCTCGTTGTTCAAAACGTAAGGCCGGTAGCGCCACTGGCGCACGGCGTCAATCGCGGCCTGCACCAGCATGGGATGTCCAGCCACAACTTTGAGGTTCTCAATGGCGCCCTGCTTGCTGATCACGGCTTGTAAGATGACCTGCCCTTGAATGCGGGCGCTTCGCGCCAGCGGGGGATATACCGGCAGGATCTTGCGAACCAGATCTCCCTCGCTCACATGCGAGATGCGAACTGGACGAGCAACAGGCGCTGGCGATGCCGGCATAATCGGGCGTGGAGTTGTTCCAAACGAATTGCAACACTCCATCCGGACTACCCGGTCCCAGAGTTCCCGGAATGTATGGACCTGACGGCCCAACCGTTGGCGGACCATCATCCCCTGCGGCCGATATGCTGTTGGGAATTCGCGTAGGCATTCTCAAAGTGATCGCCGCAGGATTGCTCGGGGCAGCGGCGTTTCCGCTGGCGCCCGTTCTTGCCGCGACAGGCTCTGCGATGGGTTGGCCCAGACTGACTGGCGTCGAGAGCGGACGCAACGAAGGCAATCCTGTCGGGCGCAGCAACGGCAAAATCAGCAACACGCCACCCACCAGAGCCTGCACACTGAACGAGGTCAAGGTCGTCAATCCACGGCGCGAACGCTCGTCCCATGATGAATGGAGTGTACTGGTGAACATGGTGTCCTCCTCTGTCGAATCTGTTTGCTGACTAAGGACACCGAAGCGCCCCTGTTGGATGGGCCGGAGCAAAGAAAAAAGGCCGCGAGTGAACGCGGCCTACGGGAACTTTCGCGACACACGCAGTGTCGCAGAAACTTACTTGGTGGTGTGGTTGCCGGAGCCGCTGGCTTCGGAGCACTGGGCTTGGGAGCGGGCGCCTTTGCCGTCGGAGCAGGAGCCGGCACACCCGACGACACGTTATATGCGTCTACGATCGCCTTGGTGATGTCCACGCCTTCACCCGACCACAAGACCTGACTTTGCGGCCACTGGTTTGAGGTGTCCACAATCAACGGTATCCGTTGGTCCTGCGCGTATTTCACGATGGTGGGGGCCATCTTCTGCAAAATTCGCGAGAATATCTCTCTTCATCTGGTTTTGTCGCGTCCTCCTGAGCGTCCTGATATGCGCGATCGAGAGACTTCTTCTTGGTTTCGATCTGCTTGACCAGAGTGGCCCGGGCATCTTCATTCAGCTTGTCGCCCTGAGTCTGCAATTGCTTCTGCAGACCCTCCAGCTCCTCATTCTGCGCCTTGAGTTCGTTCTGCTTGGGCTCCAGTTTCTTGTTCAGGGCATCGCCGTCGCGACGGCCCTCGTTGGAGCCGAACACGGCAGCTTCCACGTTGATGGTCCCGATTTTGGTGCCGGTTGGGGACGCGGCAACTGCCGGACTTCCGGCAGCAGGAGACAAAGGTGACGGGGTGGCTGCGCCACCGGTTTGGGCCCACGCGGAAAAGATCGACAATACCGCAATGGCCAGGATAGACCGCAGAACCTTGATTGTCATTTGGATCTCTTAAACTCCTTGGAACATCGTTTCGTAAGATAGTTCCTTAAGATGGTTCAGGGAATTCACTCAGATTACCCTCAGGCAACACTGGGCCGAACCTGTGGACCGTGCGCACGAGGTGTTGCGCTTCTTGCTCTAGCGTTTTTGGCAACGGCCACTGTCGACATTCGCCTGAAAGATAAGGCACACTGGACTGCCAGCGTCACACGCCGGGGTTGCGGACGTGCTCGTCCACCCTGATCAACTTGCTGCAATGGCGTGGATCAACGTAATTATAGAGAGCATTATCAGCCGCCGTCAAACCTCGTGCTGCGCTGCCCGCCTATCGAAGCGCCCGTTATCGCCTCCGGCCTTAGCCGGCCTTAGAATGTTGTCGCCACCGTGAAGCGAAACGTCTTGCGCGGCTCCCGCAGCAGGAAAGTGGGGGAGTAGGCATTCTTCGCCAAGTTATAGGTGTACCATCCCGCGTCCGTTAAGTGGCAGCCCCTCGGTCCGCAGACTTGCGGGAACATGTTTTGAGTAATCGGAATCGGCGGAGTCGCGGGGCTATCCAGACGCAGCGGATTATAGGCCCAGTAAATTCGGAAGGGCGCGTTGACCACCGGCAGGAACATCTGCAGTTCAAGGCCCGTAGACATTCTCGGCCTCCAGTTGGTGGCGCCCAGAGTCTGCAGGTCCTGCGATGGGGGCGGGTTCAACGCACTGCCTACAGTGCAGGTGTTGGCCGTCGCAGTTTGCAACAGTTGCGGACATCCAAACGGCTGCCCGATCACACCTACGTACTGCACCTGCGCAATCTGCAATTGCGACTTCCGGAGAATGGGGTCAATGCCCATGTCCATGAATGGAGCCAGCGCCACCGGCCCATAGATTGTGATGCGGTACTCAAAGTTGGTCACTACGCTCAAATCGCCGCCTGGGAAAACGATCTGGTCCACCGGAATCGGGATAGTCACGTTGCCCTGCAGCGGATTTTGCGGGTCTTTGAGTACGGGAGTTCCGTCGCGATTGGTGAGCGTGATCGACCCCACGCTCGGCAGGAATGCCACCGGAGACACGGAGCGGATATCGAAGCCGCGCAGATCGTTCTCTCCGCCCAGATAAGCGCGCTGGAACGGAGGGGCGACTAAACCGCCAAAGCCGGTAATGAACGATCCCTGAACGTTGAAGCCCAGTGCATTGTGTCCCTTTTGTACAGGAACGAAGCGCTTGTATTGCACGATCGGACGGACCGACCGCACCGTGCCTCCCAGCCCGGCCAACTCCGCTCCCAACGTAAACTGGTGTCCGGTGTGCGGCGAAATCGGGTTGTTGATGGTATTGAAAGAGAAATTGGGAAAAATCTTGCTGGTGATGATTCCTTCCAGCGCAACGGGCCCGGAGATTCCGCGGAAGGCCAGAAACTCGAACAAATTCTTGGACGCCGAACTGAGCGCCGCCAGCGACGAGCGGTCGAAGGAATAGGTAACGCCAAGGCGATTGAACCGGCGCTTGTCGCGCGCCCGCAGGGGATAGCTCAACGAAGTAGTGAAGCCGGCGCTGGCTTGCGTGTAATTCTGCAGGTTCTGCAGCACCGCGTTGGGCAGGTTCAGGTTCTGCCCGCTGAAAATGGAAAGCTGCCGGGCCTGATCGTACTTGGTCTTGGTGTAGTACACGTTAAAGCCAAACTGCAACGGCTTGTCAAACATATAGGGCTGCGTGAAGCCGAAGCGGATGCTTTTTGCCAGGTTCCCGACACTCGCCTGCACCTGAAGCGTCTCGCCCAGACCAAGGAAGTTGTTGGTGGCGTAATTGATGCCGATAAACGCGCCTTCCAGCCCGCTTACGCCTCCGTTAAGGCCAATGCTGTTCTTGCCTTTCTCCTTTACCTTCAGCGTCAGGTCGACCAGCCCGTTTTTCTCGTCCAGTGTCCGGACGGTGACATTGGGATCGTCTGGCTTCAACTGATCGAAGTATCCCAACTGGTTCAGGCGCAGCAAGCTCAACTCCCAGAGTTGCGAGTTGTACAGGCCGCCTTCCTCCAGCGCAATCTCGCGCCTGATCACTTTGTCGCGGGTCGTGGTGTTGCCCACGAACTCGATGCGCCTCACAAAGAACTGCTTGCCCTCGTCCACGTCAATGTCGAGGTAGATCAGCTTCTTTTCGTCGTCAAACCTGGTTTCCGGCACAGGAGTAAAGTTGATGTAGCCCAACTGGCCATAGGCTTTGCGCAGGGCCTCCAGGCCCTTGCCTATTTTTTCTTTATCGAAGACGTCTCCATCCTTGATCGTGAAGATGGCTCGCAGCGCTTTTTGATTAGGCACCGCCTTGTTGTTCTTGAAGGTAATTCCACCCAGCGTGTAACGCTCCCCCTCCTCTATGGTCATCGTAATGTCGACCGACTTGCCCGCCCCGCCCTGCAATAGCGGAATGTGGAAGCCCGCGTGGCCGGTATCGTGAATCTGCGTCTTGGGCTCGCCCGCAATGTTCATTTTGAAATAGCCCCGGTTCTGGTATTCATTGCGGACGCGTTCGGTATCTTCATCGAGTTTGGTCGCGTCGTAGGTTCTGGCGAAAATATTTTCCAGGAAGATCGAGTGCGGGATGCCGATGGGCCGCAAGATTCTTCATGGCATAACGCAACACTCGCGTCTTGACGTTCTTGTTGCCTTCGAACTTGATCTTGCCGACCTTGACCTTGGGGCCTTCCTTGATCACAAATGTGATCCCGACCGCGGCCGGAGGAATCTGCCTTATCTCCGTGCGAATAGTGGAAAACTGGCGGCCATGTTCCGCCAGCAGGCCTTTGATCGCCACTTCCGCTTTTTGACTTTGGTCGGGATCGTACTGATTCTCCACGGACAACCCGACTTTCGCTTCTTTGAAACGGTCCAAAACGTCGCTGGTGGAGACCGAACTCAGGCCCACATAGTTGATCTCGCGGATGGTAGGCTTTTCTTTTACCTGAATAATCAGCCGCCAACCCTTCGGAGTTTGCTCCCGGCTGAAGCGGATATCCTCGAAATAACCGGTGTTCCACAACGAATTGAAATCGCGCTCCAGCGCGGCGGGATCATAGATATCGCCGGGATGAGTGAAGATGCGCGCCTTGACCGTCTCGGCGGGAATTCTGCGGTTTCCCTGGACGTTAATCTCGGAAATTATGTCGGTCTGCGCCCAGCTTGCTAAGGGGAAAGCAGCGCCAGAGTAATCCCGAGCACCCATGCGAGCCCTGTCATTCTCCGGCAAAACCGTGCAAATGAAGAAGATGGAGGATCAGCGGCGCCGGAAGAACCGCGGCCGCGCCCGGACACAACAATGTCTGGATGAGAACAAAAATGAATCGCTACGACCTCAGCCTCTGGGATGCGGGAAAACGACCATTATACGGTAGAGAAACAAAACGCGTCAACCGCCCCTTTTGCCGGTGGCTTTCTTTGTTGTCATCCCGAGCAAGCGTCCTTTTTCGTAGTGAGGAGCCTGTCCCGAGATTGCCTAGGGAATCTGGGCGAACCGCGCGAAATCCACGGAGCCTGCCCTGAGAGAGCGCAAGCGACCGAATGGGCGCGTTTGGCTCGCTTCCTTATCAAGCCGAGCCATCGCAAGTTGCCGGTGCTTCATGGAAGGGACTTGGCTAACTCCACCTCCACCAAGACGGAATAAAACGTGGCGGAGTTGCCCAGATCGGAAAGTTTTTCTGAGGTCAGCACGTTGATACTTTCGGAATCCGGGATCCGAGCTTGGCCCAATTCAGCCTCGCCGACAACCACTCCCGGCTGAATCGCGCCATCTACACGAGCTTTCAAGAAGATTTCTCCTCGATGGTTGTAAACCCTCACCGGCCGCTCCATTCGGCAATTCCACGCGAACGGGCATCGGCGGAATGAATTTCCAGAAGATTGGCCTCTTCCAACGTTCGCACCGAAGGCAAATTCGAAAACGTTGAGTTCAGAAAGTTATCGGCTTTGCGCGCCAGAAGTTCCAAGGGAAACGTTGCCTTTTCGATTCCGTGGCGCGACTCCGCCGGAGGCGTGAACTCGGCTACCGGATCAAGTCCCTGTGCCTTGATCGCTTCGCTGTAGAGTTCGGCCTTGCCCGAAGGCGTGCGGAAGCCGCCCTGAGCGAAGGGAAGAAATGGATCTGACTGACCACTGGCCACCGGCCACTGACCACTGAAGTTCAGCCTCACCTGACCTTCCCGCTCCAACCGCTCCCGGCCGATTCCCGTCAACCACGGGTTGCTCGAAGCCAGCGCGCCATCGATCATCTCGTCGACGCTCTCACTGAAACACGCGTCTTTGAATCCCATCCGAGCGGCGAGCGCGCGGAATACTTCAATATTCGCCCGGCACTCGCCCAACGGCTCGATCGCCTGATCCGACACCTGCAAGTAGTAATGGCCGTAAGCGGTCTGCAAATCCTTATGCTCGAAGAACGTCGTTGACGGCAGCACGATGTCGGCATAGTCAGTCGTGTCGGTGAAGAATTGTTCGTGGACCACCGTGAACAAATCTGGGCGCTTCAGCCCGCGAACCACCTCATTGTGATTGGGACAGACCGCCACTGGATTTGAGTTGTAAACGAACAGCGCCCTCACTGGCGGATCGCTCAGCCTGTTCAGCGCCTTGCCCAGCTCCACCATGTTGACCGATCGAGGGGGATGTTGAAACCCGTTAGACTTGAGGTCGGGCCGTGTCAGCGAATCTTTGTTGAGACCAAACGCGCCGCTGGTTGACATCTGCAGCCCACCGCCGATTTCTTTCCACGATCCGATGATGCAGGGCAGCATCGCGATGGCGCGCGTCGCCATTCCTCCGCCTTCCGATCGCTGCACGCCATAATTCAACCGGATCACCGAAGGCCGCGTCGTCGCGTACTCGCGCGCCAGCTTGCGAATCTCTTCCGCCGCAATCCCCGTCCAGTGCGCCACACGCTCGGGCGGATAACCTTTCACTTTTTCGCGCAGTTGCTCGAAACCGAGCGTGTGCTTTGCCACATAATCGGCATCGTGCAACCCTTCCCCGATGATTACGTGCATCATGGCCAGCGCCAGCGCGCCGTCGGTGCCGGGATTAATGGGAAGATACCAGTCGGCGCACGCCGCGGTCCGCGTACGGTAGGGATCGATGACCACCAGCTTCGCGCCCCTGCGCCGCGCCTCCACAATGAACGGCCAGAGATGAACATTATTCCCGTGAATGTTCGAAGCCCAGGCAATGATGTAGCGAGAATGGATGAACTGCTCGGGCTCAGTGCCGAGCTTCACGCCGAGCACAGACTGCAGCCCGGCTTCACCTGCCGCGGAACAGATCGCGCGCTCCAGTTGCGAAGCGCCGAGCCGGCCGAAAAACCTGCGGTCCATCGAAGCGCCATTCAGCGCCCCCAGCGTTCCGCCGTAGGAATAAGGCAGAATCGCCTCGCTGCCGAACTCGGCAATGCTTGTGCGAAAGCGTGAAGCAATTTCGTCCAACGCTTCGTCCCAGGAGATGCGCCGCCAAACCTGCGTTGCCTCTTGTGGGGCCGGGTCGGAGCTTGTCCTGAGCGCAGTCGATGGAACCTGGCCATGCGGAGCGAAGCTCCGCGGCGCCGCCACGGGACCCTTCGCCGCAATCCTCCGCATCGGGTACAGCACCCGGTCCGGCGAATACACGCGGTCCAGATATTTCGCCACTTTCGCGCACAAGAATCCCCGCGTCACCGGATGTTGAGGATCACCCTGAATCTTCGTCGCCCGCCCATCCTCCACCGTGATCAGAACTCCGCAAGCATCGGGGCAATCATGCGGACACGCGGCGTGGACGACCTGTTTCGCCATCGTTCAATTATAAAGTGCTGTCACGAAATGCCCGCCGATGAAAGAAAGAAAGCGGGCGACCTGGCGGCCGCCCGTTTCGTAGTTTGCTAGGTTGCGACTGAGTTACTGCGTTGGTTGCCGATCGTCCACCACCGCCGCCGCCATTACCGGAGTGCTGTTGAGCGGATTCACAAACAAGAGACCGCCTGCCACTACTGGAATCGATCCGCTCGATTGCAGAGCGCTCAGGCCCGTGGTGTTAATGAAGAACGTGGCATTGCCGGTAGCGACCGTCAGCGGACCACCCCCCAGTGAATAACCAATCAGCGCATTGTTCTGCAATTGGAAGGTTCCCACGTTGCCGCTGACGATGTTCACGGTCTCCAGCGTGCCATAGACGCCCTGGAAGCGCAGTGAGATCATCTGCGGGGTAAAGACGCTACTGGAGTAGGTTCCGCCGATGAAAATCCGCTGGCCCACGATCACGCTGGAAGCGTTGAACAGGCCGTTGGTGAACAGATTGTCGAAGAAGCACATGTCATACTGCGTCACGGCGGTCACGTCGATAGTCTGGACCGTGTCGATGTCGCTGACCAGATCGGCGCTGGTCTCGCCCACCCACATTGTGATCTGCTGCACCGGTCCCGACGTAGGGTTCACTGCCAGCACGCGGCCCGAAAGAAAAGCTGCCTGCGTGGTGATGACTTCCACATTGCTCGCCATCAGGCTGCCATCGGCCTGGAACGTTCCCTGAACTCCGACAAATGCCGGAGTCGCCAGATCATTGATGTTCCAGCCACTGTTGAATTGTGTGCTGCTGTTCACATCGATCGTCAACTGGCGTCCGTACGGGCCCTGGATCACGAACGAATTGCTGGCCGCGTTTACTGAAACCAGTCCGCCGGTAAGATCTGTGACCCTCCCGTTCGAGTCGGTGGCCCTCACCGCGTGGGCATAAATAACCGGATTCACGGCGCCCGTGATCTGGCCGTTGCCGTCGACCGCAACGGATTGCTTGATGTCAAATTCCATCCTCAGTCCCGCCAGGCCATTATTGCCTACCACCATCGCAGCGGGAAAATTCACGGTGACCGTGGTCTGTGTGGCCGAGTTGCTGGTCGGGCTGAAGTAGGCGCTGATGGGTGCACCGATCGCTGGTGGATTCGCGCTCATATCGACCCACGTAATGGCCGGGTTCGACAACGAGAATGTGGCGCTGTTGTAAGTGTCGGCGGGAACGGCGTTGAAGGCCAGCGGAGAACGCAAGCCCAGCAGCCGGGCAAAATCCACGGTAGTGGGCGTGGAAAGTACCTGCGGCGAGCCGTTGTTGCCGTTCAAAGTGATCGAATTGATAGTGACGTCAAAGCCGACCACCGAGGCCAGCGGAGCATCTTCACTGGTCACGAAAACCGCCGGCGACTGCGAGGATAGAGACGGGGACGAACTCGACCCGTTGCAACCCGCGCCCATCATCGCGAGCGCGAGCAAGAGCACAATCCCAAGAAACTTTTTCATGGCAAACTCCTATGCAAAGATTTGTCGTGAAGGTTCGGGGGAGCCGCGTTTTCTCCACCCTGATGGAAACACGCCGCTCTTGGGGATGTCGCGTAACCTGTGTACTGGTTACTGGATAGACTTCGGGAAATGGAAACCAGCTATGTGGCGCGTGTTCAGAGGCTTAGAGGGCGTCCCGAGCGCGGCAGACTTGTGGTACATGCACTTTGGTTTTAGAGTTGCGCTGACGGAATTCGAGTCTACTTTATCTCCAGCACTTCTTTTTCTTTGGCTTTGCTCATTTCTTCCATCTTTTTGATTTCGTCGTCGGTGAGCTTCTGGATTTCCTCGAGCGACCGCTTCTCGTCGTCCTCGGTGATCTTCTTGTCCTTCATCGCCTTCTTAATGGCATCGTTGCCATCGCGGCGGATGTTTCGTACGGCGGTACGGTGCTCTTCGAGCACTTTGTGCAGATGCTTTACCATATCCTGGCGGCGTTCCGCAGTCAGTGCCGGCACGGGCACACGGATCATTTTCCCATCGTTCATCGGGTTCAGCCCAAGTTCAGCCGAGCGGATCGCTTTCTCGATCGCGCCGATCTGCGATGGGTCGAACGGTTGCACCGTGATCATCTGCGGCTCGGGCGCGTGCACCTGCGCGATCTGGTTCAACGGCATCTGCGAGCCATAGTAATCGACGCTCACGCTGTCGAGCATGTGAACGGAGGCGCGGCCGGTGCGCGTGGCCGCCATCGCCTTGCGGAAATCTTCCACCGCCTTTTCCATCCGCGTCTTCAGTTGTACGTAGGTTTCTTTCAGGCCCGGAATCGCGGCCATGGTTGCTTGAGCCATCTCAGTCAGCTCCGTAAGAGATCAGGAATCAAAACGCTGAATTATAAACCCAACAGAAAATCAGCCACGGATTTTCGAGGATTGCTACGGATCAATAAATCAAAACAATCCGTGCTTATCCGTGAAGATCCGTGGCCAAAGCCTTTAAGCGCTCACCCTCGATCCGATCTTCTCTCCGCTCAACACGCGCCGGATGTTCCCGTGCTCGTTCAGGTTGAAGACGATGATGGGCAGGTTGTTGTCCTTGCACAGGCTGATGGCGGTCGAGTCCATCACTTTCAGCCCCAGCTTCAGGACTTCCATGTATGTGATGTCGGTGAACTTCTTGGCGTCTTTCACCTTCATGGGGTCGGCGTCGTAGATGCCATCGACCTTCGTGGCCTTGAGGATGGCATCGGCTTTGATCTCCATAGCGCGTAACGATGCCGCGGTATCGGTCGAGAAGTAGGGATTGCCGGTCCCACCCGCGAAGATCACGACGCGGCCTTTTTCCAGATGCCGGATGGCGCGCCGCCGAATGAACGGCTCCGCCACCTGATTCATCTCGATCGCCGTTTGCACGCGCGTGAAGACTTTCTGTTTTTCCAGCGCATCCTGAAGCGCGAGTGCATTGATTACCGTGGCCAGCATCCCCATGTGATCGGCGGAGACGCGGTCCATGTCTCGAGCCTGATCGGCCACGCCGCGAAAAAAATTGCCGCCGCCCACTACGATTGCGAGTTGCACGCCCAGTTTGTGGACATCGGCCAACTCCGCCGCGATCTCGTGGATGCGCGCCGTATCCACGCCGAAACCCTGATGGGCGGCCAGGGCTTCTCCGGAAAGCTTGAGCAGAACGCGTTTGAAGGCAGGGGCGGGCATGGAATCGAGTCTCAAGTTTCGGGTTTCTAGTTTCCGGTTCCTGTGTCCCCACCAAAGTGTGATCTCAACGCAGCGTGAACACTGGAAAGTGGAACCCAGAAACCGGAAACAGATTTACTTCGCCACAGGAGCGGCGGCTTCGCCGCCTGCGTCCGGCTTCTGCGTTGTGAATGCAACGGTCGCCCCCACATCGCCTACCTTGAAGCGCGCAAAGCGCCGCACGCTGATGTTCTCGCCGAGCTTGCCGATCTTCGCGGCGATCAGCTGCGCAATCGACACGGTCTGGTCCTTGATGAAGGGCTGCTCCAACAGGCAGACCTCCTCGTAGAACTTCTCCATCTTGCCGGCGACCATCTTCTCCGCGATGTTCTGTGGTTTGCCGGAGGCGACAGCCTGCGCGATGTAAATTTCTTTCTCGCGATCGAAGTCAGCCTTGGTGACATCTTCTTTGCGGACGAACTTTGGATCGCTGGCCGCAATGTGCATGGCGATATCGTGCACCAGTTCCTTGAAGTCATCGGTGCGGGCCACGAAATCGCTTTCACAATTGACTTCGACCAGCACGCCGATTTTACCGCCGGCGTGAATGTAGCTGGTCACAGCTCCTTCGCTGGTCACGCGCGCCGCCTTCTTGGCCGCCACCGAAACGCCCTTCTTGCGCAGAATCACAACCGCTTGCTCCATATCGCCCTTGGCTTCGGTCAGGGCCTGTTTGCAATCCATCATCGGTGCTCCGGTCTTTTCCCGGAGATCCTTCACTTGCGCCGCAGAAATATTTGCCATAGTAGTGCTCATTATTAAAGTCCTTGGTCCTTCGTCGTTGGTCGTTGGCCAGGAAGTTAAGGCCCAATGGCGAACGACCAAGGACCAACGACAGCTTCTTACAAACTTTGACCCGCGCCGGACGACCCGCGCGGGTCTGATTTTCCTCAAGGAAGAATGCCCGGTTTTCGTCGTTACTGAGAACTGACAACTGAGAACTGAGAACTGATCCTCAAACCGTCTGGCTCTCCACCTTCGAAACGATATCGACTTCCTCGTTCGCCACCGGCTTCTTATGCGTCCCCGGACCCAGTACTTCTTCCATGCTGATATCTTCCAGGCGATCGGCTTCCTGGGAATGAATCTCGAGCGCATTGGCCGCATCCTCTGCTTGCTTCGCCTCCAGAGCCTGCTGCGCCTGCTCGGTAGCCGCCGTCATGTCGGCGACCTGCTTGTCGGTCATCAGCTGCGCGCCTTCCGCAATCGATTCCGAAATTTTCGAAGTAAACAGCCGGATCGCCCGCAGCGCATCGTCGTTGCCCGGAATCACATAATCCACTTCGCTGGGATCGCAATTGGTATCGACCACCGCAACCACCGGAATGCCCAGCTTGCGCGCCTCGCGCACAGCGATCTGCTCTTTGTTCGAGTCAATCACAAACACCGCATCCGGCAACCGGCTCATATTCTTGATGCCTGCCAGGTTCGCCTGCAGATGTTTGCGCTCGCGTTCGAGCTTGATCACTTCTTTCTTCGGCAGCAGCTCGTAGCGGCCATCCGTGGCCATCTCGTCGAGTTCCTTCAGCCGCTTTACCGATTTCTGTACCGTAACCCAGTTGGTGAGGAGCCCGCCCAGCCAACGCTGATTGATGTAGAAGCCGCCGCACTTCGTGGCCTCTTCGGCAATCGCATCCTGCGCCTGGCGTTTGGTGCCCACGAAAAGAACAATCTTGCCTTCTGCCGCCAGTTCCTGCACAAATTTCGACGCTTCTTTGAACATCTTCAGCGTCTTCTGCAGGTCGATGATGTAAATCCCGTTGCGCTCTCCGAAGATGTATTCCTTCATCTTGGGATTCCAGCGCTTGGTCTGATGCCCGAAGTGAACGCCTGCTTCGAGCAACTCCTTCATGGTGATAGTAGCCAATGAACCTCCTTATTTAGTCTGCATCCTTCGCGTAAGTTCCGCTCCGGATTGCCATTCCCGTCCCCGCGCCGCGAGGCTCGGGAAGAATTGAACACCTGAAAAACAGTGGTCAGTGGCCAGTTGTCGGTGGCCAGTGAACCATAAACTAAACCTTGTCATTCCGACCCCGAGCGAAAACGAGGGACGGAGGAATCTCGGTCTTGCTCGGTACTCGCAACTCGGCACTAGCGCTTCGAGAACTGGAACCGCTTGCGCGCGCCCTTTTGTCCGTACTTCTTCCGTTCCTTGCCGCGCGAATCGCGCGTGACCATGCCCTCGGACTTCAGCTTGCCGCGCAGTTCTGCGTTGAACTGCATCAAGGCGCGCGCAATGCCGAGCTTCACCGCATCGGCCTGTCCGCGCACACCGCCGCCCAGCACGTTCGCGACAATGTTGAACGCGGCTGCCGAGTCGGTGGACATCAACGGCGCCTTCGCAGCCGAGCGTTGTGCCGGCGTCACGAAATACTCCTCAAACGCGCGCCCGTTTACTTTGAACTCGCCGCTGCCCGGACGCAGATAAACCCGCGCAATCGCCCGCTTCCGCCGTCCCGTTCCGTAATATTGAACTAATTCCGCCATGCTAGCTTTTAGCTCCTAGCTCTTAGCTTCTAGCTTGAACCCCCAGAAGCGAGCCTTATCTCGAAGTACTTGTCATCCTGAGCGCAGCCGTTCTTCAGGCGGAGCGAAGGATCTCAATCTCCTCAGCTCTCGCGCCGGAAGTCGTCTACGCTCTTACTTCCAACTGCAAAGCCTGCGGCTTCTGCGCTTCGTGCGGATGCTTGTCGCCCTTGTAAACGTTCAGCTTCGACAACATATGATCCGCCAGCTTGTTCTTCGGCAACATGCGCTTCACCGCGTCTTCAATGATCTTCTCCGGCTTGCGAGCCAAACGCTTGCGATAATCTTCGGTGCGCAGACCACCCGGATAACCGGTGTAGTGGTGATACTTCTTCTGCTCCGACTTCATGCCGGTGGTTCGAATCTTTTCAGCATTGACCACAATCACGTGATCGCCAGTATCGAGAAACGGCGTGTATTGCGGATTCTCTTTGCCCATGAGGATGCGCGCTACCTGCGAAGCCAGACGTCCGAGCGTCTGCCCATCCGCATCCACGACGTACCACTTGCGCACAATTTCCCCCGCTTTGGGGAAATAGGTTGACATCGGAACTCTCCCAGAATGAAAAAAAGCTGCGAAACGCGATTGAAAATTACAAAGAAGACCGCTCGGTGATTCTCCGGCGAGGACGCCAGACCATCAGGCGGGCAACCGCGAGACTTCCCAAAGTCTTTAAGATACAGGAGCCTGAAAGGGATTGTCAACGCAGAGTTAATGAAGGTGCAACTGGGAGGTACCAAAAATAGAAAAACGGTGGCCGAAGGTCGAGAGCGGCCTACTTCTTCTCCGCCATTTTCCGGGAGATCTCTTCCATGAGCTTGGGGCGGAGATTCGCCAAGACGCTCTCCACGATGCTGGCGACGTCTGCGGGTTCGGCTTGCGGCGCGGCTGAGGCTTCCTGCAAAATCTGCTCCGCGCCCGCCGCCACTGCCATGGCAGCAGGCTCGGCCGGAACCGGCTCGGGCACTTCGAATTCCCTGGCTTGAGGCTGTCCCGCTTCGCTGTCACTATGCGTATCGCGGATTTGACGCCAACTCGCCCACGCAGCCGCCGTGCTCTTGACCGTCTCGGAGTCTGGCTGCGATTCCGGTGCGTGTTCGTCGTGAATGACGGGAGCGAGGTCGGCGCTCGATACGGTTTCGGCTTGCGCCGTCACAGGTTCGGGGCGAGGCTGTGCCTCTTCCGGCTGTGCATCCTGCACTTGCGTCGCCTGCACTTGCGGCGCAACCAGGTTGGCAGGCTCGGCAACCACAGTCTCCGCGGCAGAAACCACAGACTCGGTAACTGGAGCGAATGCGGGATTCGGATCCGCCAACTCGGCGACCGCTGGCGTCACAGCATCTGCCTCAACTGCCGCAACCTCTGAGACGGACGAGTTCTCGACGGGTGTGGTCTCGACAACCGGAACAACATCCACGGAAGATGAATCGGCCAGGGCTGGCTTTTCCGCTACCTGCACCGTAGCTACACTGGAGGCATCCGCCTCAGCGGCCATATATGCCGCATAGGCGGCATACGCCTTTTGCATTTCCTGCTCGAGCGATACGGTTGCCTCATCGCCTTCGAGCGCCACCGGAACGGCGGTCCATCGCGATGCAGCGCTCGCCTCCGCGACAGATTCATCCGTGGCTACCGCCATCGTAACCGGGAGGTCCGGCGTTTCCTCAGCCCTAACTTCGCGGTTGAACAGTGCTTCAGGTGTCGCAGCTGCTTCGCCAGCTGCCTCGATCTTGTTTTCTTGCGGGGTTTCAGACTTCGCTTCTTCAAGCACTGTGGAGCCCAAGTCATCTTGGACTCGATCCGATGGCGGCTCGATGCTCCCCTGACTCGCGGTTTCAGAAACCTGAGCCCCACAAACCTGAGTTTCATGGAATCTGTTTTCAGAATCGTGATGCTCATTCTGAACCGCGGCACTTGCTGCCTGTATCTTCGATGCTGCGGCCGCAATCGCGGCCACCTCTTCCGGCGTCACATCTTTCGGCAAGCCGGCTGGCGCCAATGCCGCCACATCCAAAATGGCCTCGTGCGCTTTGGCAGCCGCCCGGGTCTCCACCCTTTCGGCGCTTTTCTCCGCGGGGGTTTCCACCACGGTGCGGAGATCCCGGTTGAACGCGTTATAGATCGCGGAGTCGTCCGCAACTTTCTCCTCGGGCTCAGTCTTCTCGTGCGGAATCCGAATCCGGCTACTCCATCCATTCGGGTCGCTAGCGGTTTCCTTCCGGCTCGCGCGGCTACTCTCTTCCGCTGCCGCCATCGCCCGCGCAAAGCGTCCAGGCTTCGAAGGCTCGGCCCGCGGCACCACTTTGTCTTCTAATTTCGACAAAGCACTCAGCAGTTCGCTGGCTTCAAATGGCTTGACGATGAAACCTTCAGCGCGTACGCGTTGCGCCTCTTCCGGCTTGAAAGGCTCCAGCTTTCCCACCGTCAACAGTACCGGAATCCGCGCTGTTTCATGCGATTCCTTAAGGCGCTGGCATACTTCGAGCCCGCTGTAACCGGGCATATAGACATCCAGGATGACCAAGTCGGGTTTCAGTTCGGCGATTTTCTTCAGGGCAGCCGAGCCGTTGTTGACCGCAATCACTTCATACCCCGCATCCGCGAGGATCTTGCGCCCCATGTTTTGAGCGGTCACGCTGTCGTCGGCAAGCAGTATTTTCCGGGCCAAGGAAATTCCTCTGATGAGGGGAGATAACGCGAAGGTAACCTGCCCGTCGACGTAAGTCAATGATCGGACGGGAGGTTACTTGGTTACCAGTGGTCTACACCTATCGCGCGGAATGGGAATTCGGGAGGAGTGACACCGGCCTAGGCCCCAAACCGTAAATGGACGATCGAAGATGACGCAATTGCCGGGGCTAGAACGAGATGATTCTCTTTATTCCCTTCTTTTTCTTCTTCTTGCTGCTCGAAATATCCTTGTCGCTGGCCAAGGTGGAACTCGAACTCGCGGCCGCAGTGCCAGATGGCGACGGTCCCTGCTGAATCTCATTGACTTGCACCGGCGGCGGCAAGGCTGCACCGGCCGCACTTTCACTCTCCGCAGTGGGCTTCAACTCGTTCGGATCCGGAGGGCCGTTCGGCTTCAAGTCATTTGGATCCGGCGCTGCAGGCTTCAGTTCGTTCGGGTCGGCCACGGGGTTCGACCGGGCGAAAGGCTGGCTGTTGGGTCTGGTCGCATCGGACCGCGGAGCCGGTTCGT
The DNA here is from genome assembly GCA_963702775.1 of uncultured Acidobacteriaceae bacterium. Classification (GTDB taxonomy): domain Bacteria; phylum Acidobacteriota; class Terriglobia; order Terriglobales; family Acidobacteriaceae; genus Sulfotelmatobacter. The sequence goes on along the minus strand of CAVPDX010000002.1, from coordinate 837,694 downwards.
TGGCCGCAGGAGTTCCATCCTTCACGATTTCGGCGCTTAGACCATGTTCCCCGCCGGCAGGACTTCCTAAAGCCTGCCGCATGGCGTCTCCAGCCAATTGGTTCGCCGAGACCGGCGTCGGGTCGACCAGGGCCGGATCGCCCACTTTGGCGGCTTGCGTCACGTCAGGCCCCTTCTTCAGGGCGTTCATGAGCTGGATGAGGGTGCTGGATTCGTGCCGGCTTTCTTCCTCCGCCCGGTTCTGCGCCAGCGCCGCTTTGGTCGGCCGTGGAATCGGCTGATGCAGCGCCGCCAGCCGCTTTTTCGCGTCGGTCTCTCGCTCCATCGCCGGATACCGCGTAATGATCTGCGAATACGCCTCGGCTGCCCCCTTGGCTAATACTCCAATCATGTTGGCCTTGTCCGCCTCTCTGCCGATGCAGCCCGGCGGAGTGTTAAATGCCGTGCAAATCGGTCGCGCCCGCAACTGGGCGATCTGCCCTTCATAGTTCTGGCCCAGCAAATAGAGCGCCTCATCGGCCCGGCTGTACAGCGGATATTTCTCCACCAGCGACTTCAGCCGCGCTTCCGATGCCATATACGACAGCCGGTCGTAATAGAACTTTCCAATGGTGAACTCCCGGTCAGCCAACACCTCCTGCACTTCGAGCAGCCGCTGCTTACCTTCCTTTACGAGCTTGGCGTTGTCGGGATACTGCATGATCAGGTTCCGGTACTCGTCCTCGGCGCGCTTGGCGTGGGTGAAGTCTCGATCCGGTTTCTCCATCTGCTGATACTGGATGTTGGCGATCTTCAACTGCGCCTCGGCCGCTTCCGGCATGTTGGGGAAAAACGTCTCGAAATCCCGGTACTCCTGCTCAGCCTGCGCCAGCGACGCCGTCCCGCCCTCCGCATACCAGGAATCTCCCACAGCCAGCTTCGCGCGCGCTATGAATTCCGAGTCGGGATAGGTGTTGATCAAGGTCTGCAGCGTCATGCGCGCCACGTCGAAGCGGTTGTGCTTCATCGCGTCCATAGCTTTGTCGAACAAGACCTTGTCAGGCTGCTTCGACCCGATATTGGCCAATGGGTTGACCGACTTCTTATTGGTACAAGCCGCCGTGATCGCCAGCAGCAAGCCCAGCAACGTTGTAGTTAAGACTCGACGTGACATTTAGACCTCTAGATGAATGTGTAGGGCCGGGTCTCAGACCCGGCCGCCGAGCGAAGCTCGGATTTCTTCTGCTTGCAGCTTGAAGGCCGTAGGCGCCTTGCATAGACCGTGCACGCGAACCGGGCTGCGCCCGGTGACCGGGTCCAAGACCCGTGTCCTACACTTTCAGCAGCGCCGCTTCGGTCGCCGCCCTCAGCAGTTCCTCGCATTCTTTCTTGGATCGCCGCTGCCGAACACGGCGTTGCCCGCCACCAGAATTTCCGCGCCCGCCCGCACCACGTCGCCCACGGTATCAAGCGCCACGCCGCCATCCACTTCGATGCGGAAAGTCAAGCGGCGTTGGCTGCGAATCTCGCTTAATTGCCGCATCTTGCGCAGCGCAGACGGAATAAACTTCTGTCCCCCGAAACCCGGATTCACCGACATCACCAGCACATAGTCCACAATGTCGAGCACTTCGCCTAGCGTGTCTACCGGCGTTGCCGGATTAATCACCACGCCGGCCAGGCAATCGTGGCTCTTGATGAGATGCAGGGTGCGGTTCAAATGCCGGACAGCTTCCTGGTGCACCGAGATCCAATCCGCACCCGCTTCGGCGAACGCCGGAATGAACTCGTCCGGATTCTCGATCATCAGATGGCAGTCCAGCGGCAAATCCGTCACCTTGCGCAACGATTTCACCACCGGCGGCCCAATCGTCAGGTTGGGAACAAAATGCCCATCCATAATATCCACGTGGATGACACTTGCCCCGCCTTCGCACGCGGCGCGCACCTGCTCGCCCAGACGAGCAAAGTCCGCCGAAAGAATCGAAGGCGCCAGCTCAATCAAAGTCAAGGCTCTCGCAAGGAACTCGTCGTGAAAATTCTGCTAAGCGATACTGCTGCGCGCGGATACCCTTATCACGCGATAGGTCTGGCACAACCACAAAGGCGGGTGCCACATTTCCCGCGTCCTTTGCGAGAAGTGGGAGCCACAACCTCAACCCCTTGGATCTCAGACGTCACCTATCGGTTCTTCATCTCTATCTCTACGTAGACTTCTTCATCATCTGAGCGACTTCGTTCTCGGCGCGCTCCGTCATCTTGTCAACGCTCTTGCGCATGATCGGCATCATGGCTTGCATGCCCTCTGCTGTAACTGCGGGCAACTCCCGCAACACCTTTTGTCCCGTCGGCGTCGAATAGAATGCGATGAGCGCATCCATGTCACCCTTGGTAAAATGTTTCTGGTAGGCCGGAACCATCGCCTCCATCATCTCATCGAAGGGCAAGTTCCTTCATCATTGCGTCCAGCAGTTTGTTAATCCGCTGTTCGCAATCCGCGGGAAGCTTGTCCTTGTCCTTTTCGCACTGTTCGTGTGTCGCCTGATGCATCGGCTGGGACATTGCCTCCATCATTTTCAGCATCATGTCATGGGAGTGCACTGCGTGGAAGTATCGCTGGACGTCTTCCTTGGAGGCAGGAGCGTCGGCAGCGGTTTGCGCCAGACCAGGTAGCCCAAAGGCTAAAGTGACAACTACCATCATGAATATTCGTCGCATGATGAGCCTCCCATAACTGCTAGAAGGTTATCCCACAACCAACGCTTTATCAATTGGGAGGGAGTGGGAAACTTATTGCAGCTTGGCGAACTCTGCCTTGGCTTCCTTCAGCACGGGGATGTCCGCGTCTGCATCTTTCCAGAGCGTGAGAAAATCCTGATAAGCGGCCCGAGCTTTTGCCTTATCCCCCGCAAGCCGCATAAGCGCGGCCCAATTCCAAGTGCGCCAGCGCGCCAGTGGCGCAATTCCACACGATACCAGGATGGTCGATGATCTTCTGGAATTCCGCTACAGCGCCTTCTTGCCCCGCCGCCAGATAAGCTTCGCCTCGAAGATAGATGGGATAAAGGCAGGAGCTATTCGCATTGCCCACGACCAGACCATAGTCCAGGTTCGCCGCGTTTCTTAATTGCGCGAGCGCACCCGGCACCATCATTGGCGTTTAATGCAATTTGTGCCTGAATCGTGGGCAGCCAGTAGGATTGCACCGTAGTGTACAGTGGATACCGCTTGGCCAGTTCCTGCACCAGCGTGTTTGCTCTTGCCATATCCCCAGCCCGCACAAGAACCAGCGCAGCCAGTTGTTGCACATCCCGGCTATTGGGGACAAAAGCCAGGCCGGCGGTGGCTTCGCGCTTGGCTTCTTCGAGATTGCCGAAAAGCATCTCCCGCCATGCACCCTCAAGTTGCCATAGCGCTGCCGATTCTTTGTTGTCCGCCCGCAACGCTGCCTCTACCGCGCGGCGTGTCCCCTCCCGGGCTTTAGCAACATGCCCGGCATAGGCTTCGGTGTCGGCCTCCAGTGCCAGAACCTCGTGCTGAAGTTCGGGCCTGCTTTCGAACCAGGCCGCCTGTTCGGCCATCCCTCTCGGATCTCTCGCAATGAACTCCAAACCGTAGAGAACGATGTGCAATGTATCGTCATCCATTTTGCGCGCCATGGTCTGTTGGTAGAGCTGCCGCGCCTCATCGAAGTGGCCCAGACTGACCAGGAACCCTATCAAGTTCTCCGCCGCAATCACATTGTCCGGATTGAGGCGCAGGCCCTGGCGCGATTGCTCCAACCCCTGCTCCATCTTGCCTTCGATCGCGTACAACGAACCCAGGTTAATGTATGCAATTTCGTCCCGCGGATAATTCTCTTGCCATTCCCGGAAAGTCTCGATGGCTTTATCCAATTCTCCCGTGGCTGCCATGTAATACATCGAGGTGATGTGCAGCTTCTCCCGCTCGCTGGCGCGGTCGCGCAAGGCAAAAGCCTTGCTCAAGTACTCAGTCCCTCGCATGGGCTGGCCAATATTGCCATACATAATCCCCACTCCCTCGATTGCATTGGCGAAGTTGGGATCCAGATCAATAGCACGCTGATACAAGGGAAGAGCTTCCGCCGAACCTTTTTCGTGCTCAATCTTCCGGGCGATGCTCGCCGCCTTCAGCGCTTCCAGTGAAGGTGTGGTCTCCTGGGCCAATGGCGCGTCAAACTTCTGCACGGAGGCAAGCGATTCGCCCAGCTGTCCGCGCAGCTTTCCGGCAGCTTCGCCCAGCGCGTCCAACACTTTCTCTTTGCCAGCCGCCGTAGCCTGTTCCTGCGCCAGCGTGTCTCCATTCAGGCAATTCACCGCCTTCAGCCCAATCACATATTGACTGCCCAGGCTGGCGATGGAGCCGGCAATGTAAGCCTTGCTGTCGGCCCTCTGGCACAATTCCTGTGCCACATCCGGTGTGAGTGGCGTGTTCACTGGCTTGGTCATCAGCTTCAGCGTGGCCGCTACTTTCTCATCGGAGAGCACGTTCAGAAACGGCGATTGCCGCAGCGATACACTCAGCGCCTGCTTAAGGGCATCATCAAATACCGGATCGCCAGTTGAGTTGGCAAAGTCTCCCACCACAATTGTGTCTTTCTCGGTTAACTTGGGGGTGGGACGATGGGTTGCATAGTATCCGCCAACGAGGGCCGCGACCACCACCACAATGGCGGCAACCATCCAGCCCAGTCTCGATCGGGAGGCGGGGGTGACCGCGCTGGTTCCCGAACTCGCTGCCGCCAAATTTTTCCCGCTCGACTCCGGCTTCGCGGCCAAGGATGCTGCGCTCCCCAAGCTTCCCTCCGCCGCCACGGCCGAAGTGCCGCTGGACTCCACTTCCCGCTTCAGCCGCTTCAAGTCCGCCCGCATATCAGAGGCGTGCTGGTAGCGCAGGTCGCGGTCCTTCTCCAGAGCTTTATTGATGATGCGTTCCAACTCTGTGGGCAGATCGGGATTCAGCCGCACCGGCGCAATCGGCGCCTTATGCAGAATGGACTCGAACAGCAGCGCCGTAGTGTCTCCACGAAACGGCAGCGTGCCGGTCGACATTTCATACAACACCGCGCCAAAGGAAAATAGGTCGGTGCGCGAATCGAGCGGCTTGCCTCGCGCCTGCTCGGGCGACATATAAGCCACCGTACCCACGGTCGAGCCCGCGTCGGTAAGTTGATCCACACCGGTGCTGGTCTGAGTGACATCTCCCGGCACCGCGGTTACTTTCGCCAAACCGAAGTCAAGAATCTTGCCGTGCCCGCGGCTGGTCACGAAAATGTTCGCCGGCTTTATGTCGCGGTGAACGATGCCTTTAGCGTGCGCGGCTTCGAGCGCATCGGTCACATCCAGCGCCACCCGCAACAACGTCTCCAGCTCGACTGGCGCGCTGTTGATGGTGTGCTTCAGCGTGAAGCCATCCAGATACTCCATGACAATGTAGGCGCGCCCCTCGGCCTCGCCGATATCATAGATAGTGCAAATATTGGGATGGTTCAGCGCCGAAGCCGCCTGCGCCTCGCGCTGAAAGCGGCTCAGCGCCTGCGGATCGCGGGCCACACTTTCGGGTAGAAACTTGAGTGCTACGAAACGGTGCAGCCGGGTGTCTTCTGCTTTGTACACCACACCCATGCCGCCGCCGCCCAGCTTTTCCAGGATGCGGTAGTGAGAAATGGTTTCGCCGATCATTATTTATCGATCACTGTTGGTCGATCGTCTAGCCGGGCGCTTGTGGCGCTCGCGAAGGTGGCACCATGTTAGAGGGCCGCGCTGCGAGAGTCAATTTTCGGTCCCATTCGGGGATCGATTGACTCCCTGGGAGCGGTTCACTAAAATGCGGCGACCATTCGATCTTCGATTGCTCATTTCAAATTCAGAGAATCACGATCAGAAGGAGTTCGGGGTTGGCAACACTGCGCTACGACATCATTACCGTAGGAGGCGGAATTGCCGCGTCCACATTGGCCAAAGCGATGGCCGAGCGAGGCGCCAAAGTTCTGGTGTTGGAGCGGGAAAAGAAATTTAAAGACCGTGTGCGCGGGGAGGCGGTTGTGCCCTGGGGTGTAGCCGAAGCCAATGAGCTCGGAATTTGCGGACTGCTTAAGGAAAAATGCGCCCATGATGTGCCTCAGATTGAGGGTGGTTCGGGGTTGCGAGACTTGAGAGCAACCACGCCGCAGCAGTTACCTCTACTTTCCTTCCCGCACCAGGAGGCGCAAGAAACTCTGCTGGCGGCCGCGGAAAACGCCGGCGCGGAAGTGCGCCGCGGAGCTAGCGTTGAGCGCGTCGAGCCCGGCGTCGAACCCACCGTGGTTGTGGATGGCCACGGCCAAGAGCGGATCTCAGCACGTCTGGTAGTTGCCGCCGATGGCCGCGACTCCGCGGCACGAAAATGGGCCGGTTTTTCGGTTTGTGACCAAAGAAACGATCTTTACATGGCCGGCGTGTTGCTCACAAACGTACACGCGTCCAGGGAGATTATGTATGCTGTGTTCAACCCTGAGATTGGCACATGGACCGGGCTGATTCCCCAGGCGGGCGACCAATCCCGGGCCTACTTTGTTTATCCCAAGACAATGGGCTACCGTCTACAGGGTGAATCGATGCTCGGTCTATTCATTCGTGAGTCTGCGAAAGGCTATGCTCCGATGGCCGATTACATCGCCGATGCCAAAAGTATCGGGCCGCTGGCGAGTTTTGACGCAAGCGATAAATGGGTGGAACACCCTTATCACGATGGCGTAGCGCTGGTTGGCGATGCCGCGGCCACCACCGACCCCACCTATGGCCAAGGGCTTTCATTTGCCATGCATGCTGCGCGAGTGTTGCGCGACGAACTCACAAACAATTCCGACTGGGATGCTGCGGGACACCGCTACGCCGCGCAGCATCAGCGAAATTTCCATGCGTGCCATGTGGTGGAGGGATGGTTTCGCACGCTATTTCAGGATCCCTCGCCGGAAGCAGTGGCATTGCGGACGAGAGCTATGCCCCTGATTGTGGAGGATCCCACGCGGGTTCCCGATCATATTCTTAGTGGTCCCGCTTTGCCCTTAAACGCACAGGTGCGGGCGCGGTTGTTTGGCGAATCCTGATGGAAAGAAAACCAGGCCAAAAGAAAACCGGGAGCGGACGACACATTCCCTGGCTTTCTGTAAGTCTATGTAATTAGCACTCAACGCCCCCGACTGCCAGTCCATGCGTCATTTCGATCCCCCGAATAGGTGCCTCTTCAAATCCCATCGTTTGTTTCACTTAGCACGAATATAAACATATACTCGTCTGTACATTCTTGCATGCATAAATGTTCCAGTTGGAACATATCCCACAATTGTTCCAGTCGGAACATTCGGACGCACTCTTCCAGCCTTCCCCCAGCCATGGGCGTGTTACCCTCGTCGGGCGTGACTACCGGACCCCAATTCGAGACCGCCGCCTACGGCATGGCCGCTGTACTAGCCTGGGGCACCAGCGATTTTCTCGGCGGCTACGCCACCCGCCGCGCCAATGCCTTCTTGTTCGCAGTCGTTTTTAATCTTGGCGGGCTGTTTCTCGTGGGCACTCTGGCTGCGGCCAGCCGGGCGCCCTTTCCATCCGCACACACTGCGGCATGGGCACTGGCGGGCGGCGTTTTCGGAGGCGCAGCCGTAGCCATATTCTTCCGGGCACTTTCCGAGGGGAAGATGGGCGTGACCGCGCCGGTCGCCGCAGTACTCGGCGCCGCGATTCCGACTTTGTTTTCAATCTTTACGGAAGGTTTGCCGGGCAAGATTCCGATCCTCGGTTTCATCGTCGCGGTCATCGGACTCTGGCTCATCACCCGTACCGAAAACGGTGGCAGGCCTGAAGGCATCGGGCTTGCCGTTTTCGCGGGTATAGGATTTGCAAGTTTCTACCTTTGTATCCGGGAGGCGGGCGACGCCTCAGTCTTTTGGATCGCGGCGCTCACTCGGACCGGCGGATTGATGATCACTGCGCTGATCGTCCTGCTAGGTCGGATATTTCGTGACATCACACCCGCCGGCGTGCGCTGGGCTGTAGTCACCGGTTGCATTGACTCTCTTGGCACAGTTCTTTTCGTTCGCGCCAGCCAGACCGGACGCCTCGATGAAGCGGTGGTGATCTCCTCGCTTTATCCCGCGGTCACCGTGCTGCTGGCCCGCGTGTTCCTGAAAGAACACCTCACGCACTGGAGGTTCGTCGGGCTGTTGGCGGCGCTGGCAGCCGTGCCCATGATCGCAGCTCAGTGAAATCAGTCCATTCCATATTCTGGAATTTGGAATTAATTGACAATTAGTGTAAAATGTAGCACTATTGCTAGATATTCCACATTCTGGAATATGGAATATATCGATGCCGCTTCACCCACAGGATGTGGTCGTTGCCTTGAAGTTGGTCGCTAACCGTGGCACCAGCAAGAGGTGGACCTATGCCGACCTTAGTAAAGAACTGTTCATGAGTGCCTCCCAGGTTTTTCGCTCGGTTGACCGTGCGGAGGCCGCGCGTTTGCTGAACCCACCTAACGTTCCCCCTCCGCCTGGTTTTGGAGAGGAATTGCCGCGCATTTGGATGTGGCCTAACAACAATAATCTGAAGGAATTTCTGATCCACGGAATCAAGTATGCCTTCCCGGCTGAGCGGGCAGGCTCGACCCGCGGAATTCCCACCGCCGAAGCAGCGCCCCCACTCAAACGGCACTTTGCCCAGGATTTCCCTCTTCCGCCTGTTTGGCCCTATGCCGGGGGTTCAGTCCGCGGGATCGCGTTCTCTCCACTCTACAAGAATGCCCCGCAGGCCGCGTTGCAAGACAATAAACTATATGAACTCCTCGCTCTAGTGGATGCCATTCGCGAAGGACGCGCGAGGGAAAGAGAAGTCGCGATCCGTGAACTGTCTGCAAGAATTGACGCCTCGTGAACAGGACCGGTAAGAATCCGAATCTTGCGCGTCTCGCTACCGCGGCAAAAAAGTTGGAGCCTTTGCTTGATCAGATTGCGTTCGTGGGCGGCTGCGTGACTGGATTGCTTCTCACGGATCCCGCTGCTGCTCCTGTTCGTTCTACACTGGACGTGGACGCGATTGTTGCGATCAGTTCTTATGAGGAGTTCACGCTCCTTGAAGGCCGTCTGCGCGATCTTGGCTTTCACCAACCCCACGCTGAAGGGGCACCGATTTGCCGATGGAAAAGTGGAGACCTGGTTCTTGACTTGATGCCGACAGACTCCTCGATTCTCGGCTTCAGTAACCGGTGGTATTGTCCCGCCCTAGAGAACGCCCAGAGAACTAAGATTGGCAATTACGAGATCCGTGTTATCACCGCTCCGTACTTCCTCGCCACAAAACTGGAAGCGTTTCACGGACGCGGCAAGAACGACTTCGGCAGCCACGATTTGGAAGACGTTGTGACCGTTATTGACGGCCGACCTGAGTTAGTAGATGAAGTTCGTAGCGCCCCAAGTGACTTGCAGAAATACCTGAGCAACGAATTGAGAGTCCTATCGACGAACCGTGACTTCCTGGACGCGCTGCCCGGACATCTTTTGTCCGACGACGCCAGCCAGCAGCGCGCCGGATTAATCCTCAGACGAATGAGGGAATTTGTTGTAGAGAGCTAAATCAATGCCTCTCCTCGAAATCCGCAATCTGACCAAGATTTATCCGCGAGGCGAATCTGTTTTCGTTGGAAAGTCTGGCGGAGCAAGCGACGTCCGCGCAGTCGACGATGTTTCGTTCGACATTCAGGCCGGCGAGACGCTGGGACTGGTCGGCGAATCGGGTTCGGGCAAGAGCACACTCGGGCGTTTGCTCTTGCGGCTGATCGAGCCCACTTCGGGCAGCATCCGCTTCGAAGGACGCGACCTGCGCGTTGCAAGTACGGGTGAAATGCGGCGGCTGCGCCGCAACATGCAGATCATTTTTCAGGATCCATTCGCCTCGCTCGATCCCCGGTTCCGCGTTGAGGACATCATCGCCGAGCCTCTCATAATTCATCGAAAGACCGACGGCGGGACTCGATCTCGCGTTATCGAACTTCTCCGCGCCGTCGGCCTCGACGAGTCGATTCTGCAACGATTCCCCCACGAATTCAGCGGAGGGCAACGCCAGCGCATCGGCATCGCCCGCGCCCTGGCGCTGCATCCCAAGTTCATTGTGGCTGACGAACCCGTCTCCGCGCTCGATGTCAGCGTGGGGGCGCAGATCGTCAACCTGCTCGCTCAACTGCAGCGCGACTTCGGGCTGACCTACCTCTTCATCTCGCACTCCATGCCAGTCGTGCGTTACCTTTCGACGCGCATCGCGGTGATGCATCGCGGCAAGATTGTGGAAGTCGGAGCGACCGAGCAGATCACCGAGCGCCCCGCGCATCCTTATACTCGCAGCCTCCTCGAGGCCACGCCAGCGGTGGCCGTGTAGCCCGTAGCAGTCCATTCGACTGCGTCCAAAGGCAGGCGAGTCGGCCTTCACCACTGTTTCTTGTGCCATACTTCCTTGATGTCACGCGTCCCTCCCGGCCGGGCCCGCGATCTTGCCGAACTGATTCTCGGCTATGGTGTGATTGTTGGGGTAATCTGGATGCCCGATCACTGGCAGCGCATCTTCTCGCCGATTGCTCTCGTGTTGACGTTGCTGGTCGTACTGGCGGCCCGCCAGGGCCGCGACGAACTAGGTGTTGGCGCTCGCGGTCTGATTCCATCACTCTGGATCCTGCCTGCGGCCGCCGCGCTTTGTGCAGTAAGCATCTTGGTTGCGGCAAGACTCGGCACGCTGCATCCGCTGTACAAAGCTGACTTCAGGCACATCTCCGGCTACGTGGTGTGGACCATTTATCAGCAATTCCTTCTACAGGATTTGTTTATGGATCGCCTGCTGCGTCTTTTCTCGAATGAATCCGCAGCCGTGACCATGGCGGGCATGCTCTTTGCCGCGGCACACCTGCCCGGCCTCGCGCTCACCGCGGCAACGCTGGCTTGGGGCATAGTTTCGTGCGCGCTGTTCCGCCGCTACCGAAATCTGTGGGCGCTCGGCCTCGCCCAGGGACTGCTCGGACTCTGCTTCGCCGTTTGCATTCCCGACGCTCTTCATCATCATCTGCGCGTGGGATTGGGATACTTGCGCTATCGCGGAACGCCCGTGATTCCGTGAAGGAAGCGTCAAACAAATAGCATCCCAGGCAGAGGCTGTGCTGCCAAACGTGATCCCGCGCACTGCATGAAATGTTTCGATCGAGTACCTTTCACTCGTCTCGACAACGCGGATTTCCGCTCAATTTCGACATTCTCAACGCACGTTCGTACTAGGAGAAATACCATGATGAAGACAACATACGTGATTGTGGCCTTGATATCGCTGGCTTTTGCTCTGCCTGCATTCGGCAAGACTTACAAGAATACCTACCCCGCCCCTTGCGGCGACGTATGGGCCGCGGTCAAAGACACGCTTAGCAATGCGGATAACTACAACGTCACGGAGAGTGATGACACCCAAATGACTGCTTCCTACAAGGTGAAGCACGCGGCTCATGTCACCATTACTGGAGCGGCCCTTCAGCGAACCAACAAAGTCGCGCTAGTATCGAAGGGTGCCGTGTGTGAGATGCAAGTGGTGTCGAACTATAGCGGATTTGAACACGATGACAGGGGTGACTTCAGGAAGCGCGTGGATGAGTCTCTGGCTAAGCTGCAAGCCGCGAAAGCTTCGGCGCCGCTTCAACCGGCGGTTCCAGACAAGTAAGTTCGGGAGGACTACGCGAATCGGCTCTGTCATTGATTTGGGGACCGCCGCGATGATCCTGCCCTCGCCTCCTAGAACCACAGTCCCCACAGCCAATCTACGCTGGCATGAGTGATGGTTGAGGCGGGCACACGGCGGTGTTCGCGCCAGGCACGTCCGTAGAAAATTCCAGCGATGGTTGCCAGCAGAACGTAACGCCAATTGAAGTGTGCCGACCGTTTGTTGAAGTGCGACAGCCCGAACAGGACCGACGCGATCGCCAGAGCCGCGCGGCGTCCGACGCGGCGCTCCAGCAGGTTCTGCACCCAGGCACGAAAGAAGAGTTCCTCCGGCACGGCGGTGAAGAAAAATATAGCCACCCAGCGCAGCAGCGCGCCGACGCCCGGCAGGTTGCGATGCGGATGAATGAAGCCCAGCGCGACCCCAAGCACCAGAACGATGGGCATGAAGAAAATCAGCTCGCGCAGGCCAGTTTTCCAGTCGCTCCATTTCAAATGGAAATTGAATCCGGTTCCGCTGAGTTGGCGGATCGCAAGAAATCCATACAAGCCCGCATCCACCAGAAATAATTCATTCAAGGCTCGCAGGCCGCTCGGCCATGCGCGATCGAACCAGCGCAAATCCACGGCCAACCCCAGCACTAGCAGAATTAGCGCGTCCCGCCAGTCGCCACGTTGTTCGGCATCGGCTGCCGCTGCGCGCATTAGTAGCCAGGCAATCGCCACGGACAGCGCCGCATAAAGCGCGAACCAGGTCCAGCGAAACATGTGCTCGGAGATCGAAACCATGGCATACGGAGCGACAAGAAGCGCAGGAAGGCCCAATCGCACAGCGACCGGCCAGCGCCCTACGACGCGCGCTGCGCGCTCGGCGGCACAGCCGAACAAAACTGCCGGAGCCAACTCCAACCCGAGCGCCGCGATCGCGACCGGCGTCACATTCTGCATGGCCTCATCTTAAAAGGATGCGAGCCAAACGCGCGATTATTGGGCAAAAGGATGACAAGAAAATTTGCCCGCGCCGCGCCGCTTGTTTCGCCGCCGCCATCCGGCTAAAATTCCTTCGCACCCGTCAGGAGACCAACCATGGCTGCCGCTCCAGCCCTACCGCTCTCCGCACCCACGCCCGAACCCCCTCCGCTTTCCGAAGCCGCCCGCATTGTCGATACTTTCATCGCGCCCTCGAAAACTTTTGCGGATCTGCGTCGGAATGCAAGCTGGTGGGGGCCATGGCTGCTCATTTCCCTCGTCTCAATTGTCTTTGTTTACACGATGGAGCGGAAGGTCGGATTTGAGCAGATCACGCGGAACGAGATTGCGCATTCCTCGCGGGCCGAGCAATTCGACAGGCTCTCGCCCGATGACCAGGCGAAACAGATTCGGTTTTCCGACACCTTGATTCGCTACCTCTCGTATGGAACCCCAGTAACGATCCTGCTCTACTTTGCAATCGCTACGGCGGTGATGTGGGCAACATTCAATTTTGGCGCAGGGGTCCACGTTTCATACAAAACGGCATACGCGATCATGTTTTACGGCAGCCTGCCCAGCCTTATCGGTTCGATTCTGGGAGTGATCTCGATGCTTGCCGGAGTTGATCCCGAAGGCTTTAACGTGAAGAATCCCGTGGCCACGAATCCAGCGTATTTCATGGATCGCTCGGGCAATAAATTCATCTATGAGATGGCGTCCAGCCTTGACATTATCGCGATTTGGACGATCGTGCTGTTAGGCATCGGGTTTGCGTGCAACAGCAAAGTCAAACGCAGTACGGCAATTGCAGTGGTTGCGGGGTGGTATCTGTTCTGGAAGCTGGCTGCGGCGGCTCTCGCTTCCGCGTCTTAGTAAAAAGGAATTTTCCGGTAGACGGAAGGAACCTGTCCCATTAGGAGATATCGAATGAAACGCATTGCGGTTACATTTCTGTTTGCGTCTTTGTGCGCCAGTGGTGCCGGACAAACACACACTGCAACTCCTCCAGCTTCTTCTGGGGCAAATCCGCAGGCTGCCGCACCGGTGAAGGATCCGGTAACGGCTGGTCTGCGCTCACTTCTGCCACGCTCGCGAACCAATACCCTCGGCGCGATTACTGCCATGCCCGCCGATAAATTCGGCTACAAGCCCACGCCCGATCAGATGAGTTTCGCGCACCTCGTCGTCCACATCGTTGGCTTCAACAACGGCTTCTGCGCCAAGGCAGCCAACGTCGCGGAACCCAAGGTCGAGGAAGTCAAGGAAAGCGACTCCAAAGACAAGCTGCTCGCGGCGGCAACGGCTTCGTACGACTTTTGCGCTGACGCGCTCGGCAAGATGGACGACTCCAAACTGGGCGACAGCATCGAACTCTTTGGTGGACGCCAAGCTCCACGAGCCATGGCGGACCTGATCCTGGCCAGCGGATGGGCCGATCATTACGCCACCGCCGCCATGTATCTGCGTTTGAACGGAGTTGTGCCGCCATCGGCGCAGCCGAAGAAGTAATTGTCGGTGGAAGCTTCCCGGCTAACGCCCGATCTGGATGAGCTCCGTGTCCTTTGCAGGAACATTCTGTGCCGGATGTTGCGGCGCGCGCCATCCGTCGAAGATCGAAACTTGATGCACGCATGACACCGTGCAATGCGGTGCGCAGCCTTTTTCGGTGAGGTATTCGCGGCGTATGTCGTCGCGGGTGTAGGTGGCGAGCGGCACTCCGGGATAACCGCGCTGTTGCGAGCAGTAGTGCACCAGGCCGTCTTCGCAGATATAGAGATAGCGCGCGCCGGCACGGCAGCGCCAATCATTGGGCAGGCCTTGCGCGATGTTGTCCTGAAAGGCGTTGATGCGAGTGAAGCTGCGCTTCTCCATCGACTTCATTTCGTGATAGATGCGGCGCTCTTCTCCTCCAAGCGGCTGCAACTGGCCGCTGCCATCGTGAATAATGCCGATGGTCGAACTGAAACCCAGTTCGATGGCGCGCTTGCCGATGGTGAGCGCGTCCTGCGGATGCGAGATGCCGCCGCCTACGACTGAGTTGATGTTCACGTGAAACTCGGCGTGCTCGGCGAGCAGTTGCAGCTTCCTGTCGAGAACCTTCAGGCTCTTCTTCGAAACTTCGTCGGGATTCACGTTGTCGATGGAGATCTGCAGCCACTCGAGTCCGGCGCGATTCAGGCGCTGAATTCGCTCCGCCACAAGAAAATAACCGTTCGTGATCAATCCGGCGATCATGCCCTTGGAGCGAATGCGGCGGATGATGTCGTCGAGTTCGGGATGCAGCAGCGGTTCGCCGCCGGAAATCGTGACTACCGCTGTGCCGAGCGCTCCCAGCTTGTCGATGCGGCGGAACATTTCCTCCGTCGGCACCGGCTTCGAGAAATCGTCGAACTCGTTGCAGTAGGTGCAACTGAGATTGCAGCGGCGCACTGGAATGATGTGCGCCAGCAGGGGATGATCGGTCGAAGCCACCGCGCGCGCGGCCATGGCGACTCCCCGCAGGTTGCGGTGGAGGGCTTTGGCGCGGCGGCGCAGAGTTGTGATGGCTGATGGCATCGCTTACTAAGCTCTTAATTACAGCACAGAATCACCCCAACTGTGTGGGCCGCGACAGTGTTTGGGAGAATTTTGACATCGAACGGCAACTTAGCCCTCCACTGCCTTGCGCACCGCGGCTCTGGCCAGCAGGCGCGTGGAATCCAGCGTGGGCAGCGGCGAGGATTCCGGCCCTACCAGTAGCGGAATTTCTGTGCAGCCGAGCACGACCGCGTCACAACCTTCATCCTTCAACGACCGGATTACCTCGACATAATAGGCCAACGAGCGCGGCAGGAACTGGGCGTTGACCAGTTCGTCGAAGATGATGCGGTCGATCTGGTCACGCTGCCCGGTTGCGGGAATGCGGTGCTCGATACCCGCGGCTTTCAAGGCTTCCGGGTAGACCGGGCCTTCCATGAGGTAACGGGTGCCGAGCACGGCGAGGCGCTTGAACTGGCGGTGCCGCGCCTCTTTCGCAACTTCTCGCGCGATGTGCAGCCAGGGACGCGGCGAGCGATGCTCGACCAGATCGAAAGCCTGATGGATGGTATTGTCGGGGCAGATGAGAAAATCGGCGCCGGCGTGGGCCAGTTTGTCCGCGGAAGAGAGCATGAGTTCTGCTACGCCCGCCCAGTCGTTTGCGGTCACGCACTGCATGTATTTCGCGAGGGAGTGGGAGTGCAGCGAAACTTCGGGGTGGTCGTGCCTGCCCAGGATCAGGGCGCCCTCGATCGAGATGGTGCGGTAGCAGAGAGCTGCTCCTTCGGTGCTGCAAGCGACGATGCCGATTTGGAGGGGCATAGAAAATCAGTTCTCAGTTCTCAGTTCTCAGAAAAGGCTACTTAGCGCCAATTTTCGGTGCAAGGGCAGCGGGGATTGGAAATTGGAACATTACCTTGCGGCGGCTGCGTCGAACAGGTTCAGGAATTCCAGTTTCTTTTCTGCTGGCAGGAATGACGCTTCGAACGAGTTGCGGGCTAATTCGCGCAGGTGCTCGTCGGTAAATCCAAAGGTCTGCTGGGCGATCTGGTATTCGCGGGCGAGCGTGGTGCCGAACATGGCCGGGTCGTCGCTATTGAGCGTGATCATCACGCCGTGGTCGAAGTAGGTTTTCGCGGGATGATCATTGAGGTTGGGGCAGAGTCCGGTGCGCAGGTTGCTGGTCAGACAAATTTCAACCGGGACCTGGCGCTGCGCAAGTTCTTCGACGAGATCGGGATCGTGGAAGGCAGTAAGACCGTGGCCGATGCGCTCGGCGCGCAGGTTGAGCGCGCCCCAGACAGATTCCGGCGGGCCAGTCTCGCCGGCGTGAGCAGTCAGGCGCAGGCCGTGGTCGGCGGACCAGGCGTAGGCGTCACGGAAAAGCTCGGGCGGCGCTTTCTGCTCGTCGCCTCCGATGCCGATGCCGACGACTTCGCGATCGTGATAACGGACTGCTAGCTCGAAAACTTGCTGCGCAGCCTCCGCGCCGAACTGGCGCACGGCGTCGAAGATCCAGACTAGCGAGATGCCGAAGTCGCGCGCGCCGCGGGCGCGGCCGCGATCCAGACCTCTCGAAGATGGCGGCGAAATCCTGCTTGCGCCACAGGCAGACTCCCACCGAAACGTAGACTTCGGCGTGCAGCACGTTCTCTTCTTTCAACTGCTGCATCAGGCGGTAGGTGATGAGTTCGTAATCGTCGGGTGTGCGCAGGTGCTCGGTGATGTTCTTGAAACGCAAGCAGAAAGCCTTGGAAATCTTCGTAGCGATAGAGCACATCGACTTCCGACTTGCGTGGCGCGCTCGCCGTGGCGCTGGCGGAGTTCGAGCAGCGTAGCCGGTTCGATTGCGCCTTCGAGGTGCAGATGCAACTCCGCCTTAGGAAGGAGGCGCAGGAAACTACTCGGCGGCCGATCGGGCGCGGAGGACATCACTTCTTGATTGTAGAGTCTTGAGGAAAGATTTGCGAGGTCGGGAATCCACGCGGGAACTTGTTCAGGGCGACGAATAGAAAGGTATGTGGAAACGCCCAGCAAGGCCATTGGCGGCGCACACCTTGCAGGGGTCCTTCGACTGCGCAGACCGATTCGCTTCGCTCGCCGGTCTGCTCCGCTCAGGATGACAGGGCGGTTTTGCTGACAACTGAGATCGACGACTACTTCTTCGCGAACTCGCTGCGGTGGCGGCTGTAGAAAAAGTAGATCAGCAGGCCCAGGCCGAGCCAGACCACGAAGCGCACCCATGTGATCACCGTGAGTCCGGTCATGAGGCCGCCGCAGAGGATGATCGAGATCAGTGGGAACCACGGCACTAGCGGCACTTTGAAGATGCGCGGACGGTCGGGCTGGGTGCGGCGCAGGATGATCACACCGAGCGACACGAGAACGAAAGCGAACAGAGTGCCGATGTTCGAAAGATCGGCGGCATCGCTGATGGCGAAAATTCCGGCGGGGATGCCTACTGCAAGGCCCGCGATCCAGGTGGAATAGTGCGGCGTCTTGAACTTGGCGTGAACTTTGGAGAAGAGCGCGGGGAAAAGCCGGTCGCGCGACATCGCGTACCAAATCCTCGCCTGGCCATATTGGAAGACCAGCAAGGACGAAATCATTCCGGTCAGCGCACCGATGACGATGATGGAACGCGACCAGCGGCTGGCGCCGAGCACCTTGAGGGCATAAGCGACCGGCGCTTGTGCGGCTTCGCCTGAAACGAACGTCGTGTATTTCATCATGCCCAGCAGCACGATGGAGACGCCAACGTACAGGATGGTACAGACGATCAGCGAGGCGATGATGCCGAAAGGCAAGTCGCGCTGGGGATTGCGCGCCTCCTCGGCCGCGGTCGAGACGGAATCGAAGCCGATGTAGGTGAAGAAAACGATAGCGCCTCCAGTGACGACGCCGCCAAAACCGGATGGAGCGAACGGATGCCAGTTGCTGGGATTGACCAGGGCGCCGCCGATGACAAGGAAGACCAGAATGGCGCCGATCTTGATGGCGACCATGATGTTGTTGGCTTCGGCGGACTCGCGCACGCCGCGCACCAGCAACACCGTCAGGATAAAGATGATGAGGAACGCAGGGAAATTGAAATAGGAACCGGTCCAGTGCCCTGATTCCCAAACCGGCGTGGACCATCGATCGGGCAAGTGCAGGCCGAAGGATTCCAATTGTGCTTTAGCGTAGGCTGCGAAGCCGATCGCGACGACGACGTTACTGACAACATACTCGAGGATGAGATCCCAGCCGATGATCCAGGCGAAGATTTCACCGAGCGTTGCGTAGGAATAGGTGTAGGCGCTGCCGGCGATGGGAATCATCGAGGCCAGTTCGGCATAGCAGAGGCCCGCGAAGCTGCACGCCAGTGCGACCAGGAAGAACGAGATGGCAATCGAGGGCCCGGCGGGCGGACGTCCGTGCATCAGGACCTGGCTCATCCCGCCGCCGCGAAAGAAGTTCACGATGATGTCTAGAACTTGCGCGTGGAGAATAGAAGGAGCCTGAAAATATTCTCCCGCCGCGGCCGTTCCGGTGAGCACGAAGATGCCTGAGCCGATGATGGCGCCGATGCCCAGCGCGGTCAGCGACCATGGGCCCAGGGTTTTTTGCAGCCGTTGCCCGGGAGCCTCGGATTCCGAGATCAGCTTGTCGATCGACTTGCAGCAGAAAAGCTGGTTGTCGCTGGTTCGAACGGTTGAATTGCGGACCGTTTCTGCGGGATCCGTCGGTGATGGTGACAAGAGTAAGTTGTCTCCTGCGAGTGCGAAGTCGGGCATGGGCGAACCGCCCATGCCCGTAATTCCGACAGCGGCCTATCTCTTCGACTGGCCGCGAGCCAACTTCTTCACCTTGCGCTTTTTCGATCCGCGGGCGTAATCGCGGGGCTTCTTGGGCTTGTCCGCCTTCATCTTCTTACGTGCGGCACGTTTTGATTTCTTTCGTTCTTCTTTGGTCAGGGTTGCTGTGTTTGCCATGAGTGCTTTCTTGGAACTAATTTGTAATCTGGTAACTGGGTAATTTTGTAATTTAAGACCGGGTTAGCGCGAAAATTGCCAAATTACCCGATTACAAAATTACCAAATTCTTCTCACGCGCGCTCCAGTTGGGCGTACTTCTCTACCAGTTTCTTTAATCCGAAGCGAGGGAATTGTACCGTAATCTTGGCTTCTTCGCCTTCTCCCTCTCGTTGATAGACCGTGCCTTCGCCATATTTAGGATGCCGCACCTTCTGGCCGGGGCGGAATCCGCGCTTGCCGGTGGGCTCTTCAAGCGGCGCTTTCGGGACTGTGAACTTCTTGCCGCGGCTTGCGAAAAACTCCGCGATGTTTTCGATGGAGTTATAGGGCTTGGCTGGAGATGTGGAGGCGGAAGCGCGGGTCTGCGCCCCGCCGGACAGCCGGGGGCGGCTGTCCCCGCGTGAACCTTGCCAGCTTGCGCTTTGGTCTTCGTCCTCGTAGGAATAGTGGACGTCCGAATCGTAAGCGGAGCTGCGCCCCCCTGCACGGTTGGGAGCGGCCGTTCCCACATAATCCGTTCCCACACGAGCGGCGCGTCGTCCTCCTAGCTCTTCGATCAATTCGATAGGCACTTCTTCGAGGAATCGCGACGGGACGCTGGCTTCGGGCAGATCGGTGCCGTATCTGCGGCGGTAGACGGCGCGCGTGAGGATTAGCTGATCCATGGCGCGAGTCATGCCGACGTAGCACAGACGGCGCTCTTCTTCAACATCGTCAGGCTGTAGCATCGTGCGGGAGTGTGGAAAGAGTCCTTCTTCGAGGCCGCTAAGAAATACCAGAGGAAACTCAAGGCCCTTGGCGGCGTGCAGGCTCATCAGCGTGATCTGCGAGCGCTCGTCGTAATCGTCGGCGTCGCTGATGAGCGCAGCATGATCGAGAAACTCATCGAGGCTCTCGCCACGATCCCGCGAGTCCATGGCAGCATTGACCAACTCGCGCAGGTTTTCGATGCGGGAGAACGCTTCAGGTGTGTCTTCCTCTTCCAGAAGCTTGATGTAGCCGGTGCGGTCGATGAGGAACTTGAGCAGGTCGGCGGTTGTACCGCCCGCATCTTGCTGGCCCGCGATCGTGCTGGGGGCTGACACTTCTTCTTTCTCCACAGCCGGGACGCCGGCGCTACTCGCGGATTCATCGCCGGTGTAGGCTCCGCCGAAGTCGAAGGCAGTATTCTCAAACTCCATCGGATCAAAGGCTGCCGCGTCGTCAGGAAGTGAATCGTCTGCTGTGGCTCGCAAAGCTTGAGGAGAAGTCGGCATCTGCGCTTGCGACAGTACCCCCTCCACACCTTCTTCCAATCGCTCGACAAATGTTCCCGACAAGATGGCCTGTGCGTCTTCAATCAACTGCTGGAAGCCTTTCAGTGCGGACAGCGCCCGCTGGGGCAACAGCTGGCGCCGAATGGCTTCCCCGATCGCGCCCCAAAGAGATAAGCCGGTTTCGAGTGCCAGGTGTTCAAGCGTCTCAATGGTACCTTTGCCGATGCCGCGAGTAGGCGTGTTAATGACGCGCAGCAGCGAGATCGAATCGTCCGGGTTCTGGATGACTTTCAGATACGAGATCATATCTTTGATCTCGGCGCGCTCGTAAAAAGAAAAGCCGCCGACCACGTGATACTTGAGGCCGTAGCGGCGCATGGCTTCCTCAAACAGCCTCGACTGCGAATTCGTGCGATAGAGCACGGCGGCGCGCGGAGTTTCGCCCCGCGAGTTTTCGGCACGACCAGCCTCCCGCAGGTATTTCGCGATGTGGTCGGCGGCGAAGAGCGCTTCGTTTTCGCCGTCGGGAGCTTCGTAGTAGCCGATCTTGGTGCCGCCCTGGCGCGACGTCCAAAGGTTCTTGCCCTTGCGGCGGATGTTGTTCGCAACCACGGACGACGCCGCCTGCAAAATATTCTGCGTCGAGCGGTAGTTCTGTTCCAGGCGGATGATCTTCGCCTCGGGAAAATCCTGTTCGAATTCGAGAATGTTGCGGATGTCGGCGCCGCGCCAGGAATAAATCGACTGGTCCTCGTCGCCAACAGCGCAAACGTTGTGTCGCGTTCCCGCAAGCATGCGCATGAGTTCGTATTGCGGACGGTTGGTGTCCTGGTATTCGTCGATGAGCAGATATTGAAAGCGGCGGTTGTAATATTCGCGCACGGGCGCGACGGTCTTCAGCAACCGCGTGGCTTCGAGCAGAAGATCGTCGAAGTCGAGAGCGTTGGCTTTGCGCAAC
The DNA here is from genome assembly GCA_963702775.1 of uncultured Acidobacteriaceae bacterium. Lineage (GTDB taxonomy): Bacteria > Acidobacteriota > Terriglobia > Terriglobales > Acidobacteriaceae > Sulfotelmatobacter. The sequence continues at coordinate 816,253 of CAVPDX010000002.1, read as the reverse complement.
TCCTTACGGTATTCCTCGAACAAATGCGCGATCTTTTCGGTCTTGGGATCGGCCGATTGCAGGTAAAGCTCCTGCGGATCGAGCATGTGATTCTTCGCCCACGAAATCCGCGAGAGCACGGTGCGCGGCGTGAGTTGCTTGTCGTCGAGGCCAAGACGCTTCATCACCGACTTCACTACTGACTGCTGGTCGCTCTCATCGTAGATGACGAACTTCTTTGTATGACCAATCGGCGGCTGTCCGGGCGTGGACGAAGGGATTTGCAAAGCTTCAATGTCGCGGCGAAGAACGCGCACGCAGAACGAATGGAACGTTGAGATGACCGGCTTGGCAATGCTGAGTCCGCCGACTAACTTCTCGACGCGCTCGCCCATCTCAGCGGCGGCCTTGTTGGTGAAGGTCATCGCCAGAATGGATTCCGGCATGACTCCCATGTGCTCGATGAGGTAAGCGATGCGGTAGGTGATGACGCGCGTCTTGCCGCTGCCCGCGCCGGCGAGGATCAGCACCGGGCCTTCGGTGGTTTCGACGGCCTCGCGCTGCTGCGGATTGAGTTGATCGAGAAAAGACAATGCGGAAGTGGCTCCGGAGCCGATGATTTAATTTTACAGGGGATTTGAGATTTATGATTGGGCCAGAGCACGCAACATCACACCCACGCGCCCATCAGATGTCCAATGCTTCCCCGTACAAGCAATCCATCATTGCGGTCGTTGAAATACCGTGCGTTGAGTTCGTTGCCCTGTAGAAACTCGGCGCGGTGAAATCCCATAACCTTCAGTTCATCCTGCAAGTTTCCGGGATCGAAGAATAGTTGCAGCGGCTCTCCGTACCCGGCAACGCGTCGAGACAGCGCATCCAGGGCCTGTCTCTGCCCCGCATTAAGAAGCGCCGGATCAACCGCAAAATCAAAGACCACCCCGCTGTTGGCGGGCAGTTTTGCGATGAAGCTCAACGTGATCATGCAGGCTTCGCGCGTGAGGTAAGGAACCACTCCCAGCCAGGAGAAAAACGCTGTTTCGCTCGCGTTGAATCCAGATTGCGCAAGCCCGCCTGCCAGCGTTTGCTCTTCGAAGTCGATGGGCACGAACGTCAACGATGGCGGAATCATAATGCCCGTCGCCTCCAGTTGCTCGCGCTTCCAGGTTTGTGTGGCGGGATGGTCCACCTCAAACACTCGCAGACCCGCGTGAAGATTGCGGTAAGCAAATGTATCGAGTCCGGCGCCGAGCACAACATATTGCCGCACGCCATGCGCGACCGCGTGGGCAAGTTCGTCTTCGGCATAGCGGCTGCGCGCCGCCATGAATGCACGAAATGCGCGAGAGAAAGAATGATTCTCCCTGGGATCGGACCTCAGCGCTTCTTCAGCTTCGGAGCCAATGATGCGCAGAGCCAGAGGATCATCCAGCACTCGGGGGTGATCAAGAAGCTGGTGTGCGGCCCTCCGAATTGCGACTCGCTGTGCCGTTTTGCTGAATTTGCCCTCTTGCATCGCCGACGCCTCGGAACCTTATGCCCCGGTGCCCCGCTGCGCCATCTTGCATTCCTCACAGGGGCAGACTTCGCGCAGGAATTTCCATGAGTAAATGCCGAGGTCGTGGTCGTCGTTCCACTTGAACCGGATGGCGTATTTGCCCAGGCCTCCTGCGGAAACTGGTTTGGCCGCGGGCTTGAACATGGGCAGCGCTCCGGGGGCCGGCTTCGGCGGTTCGCCCGGCTTGCGTCCAGTCTTGTCGCGCTCTTCGTTGCACATGGCGCAAGGGCAGGCGTTGCGGAGATAAACAAAGCCATAATGAGAAACGTGGCCGTCGGCCCATTCGATATCGACACCGGTGCCAGCGGTGAGGTTCACCTTCACCGATTTGGGGTCCGTGGCCGCAGTGGGCGTCTGAAGCGGGGATTGCATGGATTCAGTATCGCATACGAATGCGACGAAAGTTTCACGCCGCGCCGTAGTAAACGCGGAGTGGAGCTGCTAGCCGCTCGTCTTGAAAAATGCGGCCAGGAATAAAACGCCGAACAGCGCATCGATGCCGCCCAGCGCCAGATCCTGCGGGTGCAACCGATTCTGCAGATAGAGCACGAGCAGAGTAACGCCGTAGCCAACCTTTTCGATCACGCAGGGAATCATCATCGGGCGGAGCCGCACAGGATCTCGCGCGATGACGATGAATGCGACCTGGAAGGCCAGCCCCACACTAACGAAACCGTAGTAGAACGCGGGATGGGTGATCGGTGGCGGATCGTTGCGGCCAATCAGATCGAAGATGAAATACAGGGGCGTAAGAACCAACACGCCCCAGATCGTAGCAATCCAGAAAACAATCTTGGCGAATTTCATGTCGCCAGATTATTCGCCGCCCACGGTGAGCCCGTCAATGCGCAGCGTCGGTGAAGCCACGGAGCCGCGGAACTCGAGATCATTTGCGATCTCGGAGATGCTGAAGAACATTTCTTTCAGGTTTCCAGCCACGGTGATTTCTTCGACCGGATAAGCGAACTCTCCGCCGGAGACCCACAATCCCGAAGCGCCGCGGGAATAATCGCCCGTGACCAGGTTCGCGCCGTGACCCAAAAACTCGGTGACATAAAGACCTTCTTTGATTTCGGAAATCATCTGCTTCGGAGTTCTGGTTCCGGGCTGCAGGAAGTAATTGCCCGGGCCGATGCCCGGCGTGCCCGCCAATCCACGCGATGCGTTGCCCGTGGTCGCAAGCTTCAGCTTCTTCGCAGTGTACGTATTCAGAAGATAGGAATTCAGCACGCCGTTCTCAATCACCACCGTTCGGCGAGTCGGCACACCTTCGCCGTCGAAAGGACTGGTGCCAAAGCCGCCGGGGATGGTCCCGTCGTCGATGATGGTGACGTTGTCGCCCGCGATCTTCTGTCCCAGCTTGCCGGCAAGAAACGAAGCGCCGCGGTAGACGGAATCGCCGTTCACGCCTTCGAAAATATGTTCGAGGATAGAGGTGGCGACCATGGGATCGAAGATGATCGGAACCTGCGCGGTCTTCGCCTTGCGCGCGCCCAAGCGGCGCAGAGTCCGCTGGGCTGCAACTTTCCCGACCTGCTCGGGAGATTCTAGCTTGCTGAGCGTGCGGGCAACCGCGTACCAGTAGTCGCGCTGCATGGCGCCATCTTCCGTTTGTGCGATGGGAACGGATGACACCGAACAGTAAGACCGGCGGTATTCGCCGACGAAGCCGTGCGAGTTGGCCAGAACTTTGTGGCCGGTAGCGGCGTCGAACGATCCGCCTTCGGAATTCTTGATGCGCGGATCGAAATCGAGCGCGGCTTTTTCGGCGCGGCGCGCGTACTCGATACGATCGGGGCCCGGGAGCGAATAAACATCTTCGTGATAGAGATCGAGATCGCCGGTGAGTTGGCCGAGTTGCGAGGGATCGGGAATTCCTCCGAATGGATCTTCTGATGTGATCCTCGAAAGTTCCAGCGCAGACTTGACCATGCGATCGAGGCTCTCGCGGGAGAAATCGCTGGAGTAGGTACTGGCAGCGCGCTGGCCGTTGAAGACGCGGACGCCGATGGATCGCGACCCGGATTCTTTCAGCGTCTCGACCTGGCCGAGTCGGACCAGCGTGGAGAATTCGTCGCCTTCGCGCACCACGCATTCGGCTGCCGTTGCGCCGCCGTTCATGGCGCGGCGGACGATATCTTGGGCGAGGTCGCGGAGGTCAATTTCTAGTTTCGGGTTTGCGGTTTCTAGTTGGGTTGAGAACATAAGAATTTCAACACAGGGGCACGGGGGAACATAGGGTCGAGAATCTGAATCCAAAAAACTTTCTCTGTGGCTCCGTGGTGCGTTCGATCTTACTGCATGAACCCGCCCGGATCTTTCTTGGCCGTCCCGCCAACGGTTAGCCGATCGATCTTGATCGTCGGAATGCCCACGCCCACCGGCACAGCCTGTCCGTCTTTGCCACAGGTGCCGACGCCTTCGTCTAGTTTCAGATCGTTGCCCACCATCGAAACCCGCGTGAGCACATCCGGCCCATTGCCGATCAGCGTTGCGCCTTTAATGGGCGCGGTGATCTGGCCGTCTTCGATCATGTAGGCTTCCGAGGCTCCGAACACGAACTTCCCGTTGGTGATGTCGACCTGGCCTCCGCCGAAGTTCACCGCGTAGATGCCGCGCTTCACCGAGCGAATGATGTCTTCGGGATTGTCCTGACCGGCGAGCATGTAAGTGTTTGTCATGCGCGGCATGGGGATGTGCTCGTAGCTTTCGCGGCGTCCGTTGCCGGTATCGGCGATGCCCATCAGTCGCGCCGAGAGCTTGTCGCTCAGGTAGCCTTTCAGAATTCCTTTTTCAATCAGCACGGTTTCCTGCGTAGGTTCGCCTTCATCATCCACATTCAGCGAACCGCGGCGCCACGGCATGGTGCCGTTGTCGATGACCGTGCAGCCTTCGCTGGCTACGCGCTTGCCAATCAGTCCGGCAAAGGCGGAAGTCTTCTTGCGATTGAAATCGGCTTCGAGTCCATGTCCGACTGCCTCGTGCAGCAGTACGCCAGGCCATCCCGGACCGAGAACCACTTCCATCTCCCCGGCGGGAGCTTCGCGTGCGTCGAGCTGAAGGATCGCCTGCCGGGCTGCTTCCTTAGCGAAATATTCTGGATTCTTATCGCCGAAAAAGAAGTCGAGGGCGACGCGCCCGCCGCCGCCGGAGCCGCCGCGAGCGGAATTGTTTTCGGTCTTAGCAATACAAGAAACGTTCATGCGGGCCAGCGGCTGGGAATCTTCGGCGAAGGTTCCGTCGGAAGCGACCACAAGAATATTTCGCAACTCGTCCGAGTAGCTGGCGCGAACTTCCTGAATGCGCGGATCGTAGGCGCGCGCCGCTTTATCGGCCCGCATCACCAGCTCAACCTTGGCGGTAATTTCGGCATCGACCGAGGGCAGGGTCACAGGATACAAGCTGCGAGCCGCGGTCTGCTGGAAGCCAGCCACAGGTGTCTTAGCCGGAGCGCTGGCAATCAGTGCCGCAGTGCGCGCCGCGTGCAGGATGCGGCTGGCGGAAAGATCGTCCGTATAAGCGTACCCAGTGCGCTCGCCAGAAACGACGCGAACCCCGCAGCCGGCGGAAATACCCTGCGAAGCCGACTTCACCATCGACTCATCCACCATCAGCGAGGTCGACGAGAGATATTCAAAATAAAGGTCGGCATAGTCACCGCCGGCAGAAAGCGCCGCCGCCAGGTAGCGCTCGAGGTCATTTTCGGTGACGCCATAATGCTCGAAGAAAAAACGCTGCTTGTCTTTATCCAGAAGAGTTTGCTTGTTCAAACCTTTGCTCACAGAAATTTAGATGCCGCCGGGCCGGAGGCAGACTCAGTTGGGCGGGTTGCTTCATTATCCCACACGGAGCGGAGGCGGGCAGGCGAAACCTCCACAGGCAAAATGTAACGATGGTCACATGTCACAGACAGCGGGGCGTCTGTGGCCGCACAATCCGGAACGGAGATTCTCATGCCAGCAGTGACGCCTCAAGCCTTGACTCGTACCGTGCAGGACTTTCTGAGCGAGGCTGCGGGCGCGGTGGTGCTGGAAAACGGCGCCGTCGCCTTTGATCTGGCGCAATCCAAGTACTCGATTTCCGGCGAATATAACCGCTGCCTTCTGCATCTGTGGTCAGCCGAGCGAAACACGGTGCGGCGCGTGCTCGAGGCTGAAGTCAAGAATGGCACGCTGCGGCTGGCTGTGCAACGACTGGGACAGGCGCGGCCATCCAAGCTGGAGATTTGCCGCGAACGCGACCGTCGAACTCCTACGGTCCGACGGGCGGCCCGTGCCTCCTATGAGCAAAGGCTGCGCAGAACCCTGGAACGCCATTTTCCCCAGTTCAAAATCACGCGCCTGACAACCGGCGTGGATTTGGAGAAATCCTTTGGACCGATCTATACGCGAGGCGTAGTGCGGCAGGGGCGCTCGGCTTTCGCAGTACTTGGGGTTAATGCACAAGAAACGCAATCCTCAATCGACGCCGCGCTGACCTTCGGCATTCTGTGGCTCGAAGTCTGCCGGCAGGCACAAGCGACCAATGTGCTGGTGGAAGGATTGAAGATGTTTGTTCCCCCTGGAACATCCGCGCTGGTGCGGGAACGGATGGCAAACCTAAACCGCGATGCCGCCAAGTGGTCGTTGTTCGAATTGGACGAGCGGCAAGACGCGCTGGTGGAAATCGATTGCGCGGATCGCGGCAATGTGGCGACTCGACTAGTGCATGTCACTGATGAAGATGCGGCGCGCGAGCGTTTCAAGGAATCGATTGCGAGAGTTCAAAAGATCCTGGCGAATTGCGAGGTTGCAGTATCGTCAGCGGCAGAAATTGCCTTCCGCTGGCGCGGGTTGGAGTTTGCCCGGGCGCGACTAGGAGGCATTCCCGGATCGTTTCGCACTACTGAAGAAATCGTGTTTGGCGTGGGCCCGGAGGAGCGTGTCCTCGATATGCGTAACGAAGCCGAATTCATGGGACTTACCAACTGCTTGCGCGACACCCGTCATCCCTATGGACCGCGCCAGCATCCGTTGTGGCGGCTGCGTCCGGAGCGATGGCTGGAGTCGCTCGTGGTAGGCGATGTAAGCGTGGTCGATGAGCGACTGGAGTCATCCTGCCAGTATTCACAGGTCCCGGCATTCTCCGCATGCGACCGTGCCATGATCGATGTGCTCACTGCCACGCATGCAGGACGGCTGGCTGTCCTCGAACTGAAGGCCGACGAAGACATCCACCTGCCGCTGCAGGGCCTGGACTATTGGTCGCGTGTGGAGTGGCATCACGCACGTGGCGAATTCTCTCGCTTTGGATATTTCGAAGGCCGCGCGTTGTCGGCCGAGAAGCCGCTGCTGTTTCTAGTGGCTCCGGCCTTGCATGTGCATCCCTCCACCGATACTTTGCTGCGCTACCTCTCACCTGAGATTCAATGGGAATTCGTAGGGATTGACGAGCGCTGGCGCGAGGGAGTAAAGGTTGTGTTCCGTAAGCGACCAGAGCGAGGAGCGCACCGTGGACCTCAGCTACCGACCGGCACAGCAGCATGATTTCGACGGAAGTGCTCGCGCTCGTCTCTCTATCCACACCGTCTTTTTGCTCTACCGGCAACGATTTCGTCGCTGGTTTGCCATTACCGCGCCTACGTCGTTGGTCGCTTCTTTCGTGTGGCGGATCGCGGACGACCGTATTCGCGCGATTTATAGGAGCATTCCGGTCTCCGAGATTCGATATCACCCCGCCGAAGTGGCGGAGGGATACCTGCTCCGCTTCGGCAGCTTTCTAATATCTTGGTTTCTTGGGTGTTTTGCTCTGGCCGCTATCGCAGCGATGGTGAATGGCTCGGACGCGGACGACGATGAAAGTGTCTGGAAGAGCGACAGCCATCAACGGGCGCGTGAGCATTTTGGCCAGATCTTTCTTATTGCCCTGTTCACCTTTGGTGCTTTTCTTGCAGGAATGGCGGCGGCCGGGTTTGTTATCTTCGCCATTGCACGAGTCGTCGGCCCTGCGCACTTCGTCCGATTCAGTTCTCTCATTGGTATTGTAGGTTTCGTCGCGATTGCAAGCGTCATAAGCTGGTTTGGAATGGCGATTCCGCTAACCCTGCGCGCAAACATAGGAGTATGGCCAGCTCTTCAGCGAAGCATAAAGATAAGCAATGGCTACGAAGGCTTTCTTTTTCTCTTGGTAGTCGAATCCGTCTTGGGTTCCTATGTCGGATGGTACGCAGTTCACTATGGCCTTGCACTTGTGCCAACGTCTCTCAGATACACCACCTGGTTCGGATGGGTCATTTACATCGTTTCAATTTTGGCCGCTGCGGCGGTAGAGCCACCTATGTTCATTGGCTTTGCCCTACTCGCGGATGTCGATCCCACTTCGTCAAGATTATCTCCAAGCTCCCAGCAAGCGGCGCACATCGACTAATTGCCCGATGTGATACGCATTATGATCCGCCAGCAGCAAGGCTTCCCGCAGAATAGTCTGGCCGTCGCCCCAGGGGATGCGGGCGTACAGGTCGGTCTTTGGATTTGCGACCAATTCCTCCATGGCCTTTAGATCTTTGCGGAATTGTTGAATACTCCTGTTCCACGCCGCCGCACTCGGTGGAGCTTCCGTCTTCGGCCAATATCCCTCGGGCCATTTTGGAGATGTGTATCTGGCGTTGCGGCTAAATTCCAGAATGTCCCACTGCGCCAGCCGAAGGTGCTCGAGCAACATCCAGCCTGTGTGAGCAAGTCCGTGAGGCTTAGCACCGCGCAGTTCCTCCGGCATGTCTTTCACGACGTCGTCAAAGCGCGCGTGAGCGCCACCCCCGTTAAGCAAGTAGAGCACGTGCTCGCGAAGTTGTTTGCTGTTTGGATCTTTGATTGCCATTCCGATTCCCTCTTTCTTGCTTGTCGCCGGCAGGCTGTTTTCGATACGGAATAGAACACGTTTGTCATCTCGAGCGGAGCGAGGGATCTTGGTTCCTGCCCGCATCGCCAGTGTCGCCGTCATTCCTCGGAGCCCGCACGGTGGGATCCACTTCCGGTCCCTCGCCTCTCAACACACGCCCAATGCCACGCACGATGCGCCTCATAGGAAAAACGCCTTTATCATCCACAAGAAATATTTCGCCGACGCGGTGGCCACGATAGTACCAGCGCTTGAGCAGCGCCAGGTGCTCCATGGTTTCGAGCACAGGCAGGCCTTTCGCCGTCGGGAACGAATCCAGAACAGCTAGCACCCGCGATTCCATGGACTGCGATTTTGTGTGCTCGGCAGATTGAATCGAAAACACGGCGGGCCCGGAGATCGCTCCGCTGTCCACGCGGAAAAAAGTGACCGATTCTGCCGCATGGCAGGGTTGGATGATCAGCGCCGAAAGACGATCCAGGCGGCGGATTATCTCGGGAAACTGGCTCAGCACCGGCTTCAGTTTCTCCAGGCGAACATGAATGGCTGCGGCGTCTTCAAATGCGAGACTGGCCGATGCGGTGTCGCGCTGCGCCGAAAATTCGCGGACCAAAGATTCTCCACCGGAATCGAAGTAGGCTTGCACCCGGTTTACTTCGGCGGAATATTCCTGGTCGGTGCAGCCTTTAAAGCAGGGCGCAAGGCACATCTTCATCTCGGAATAGATGCAGCCCGGAAACTGCGGATCGGGATTAAGGTCGTCGACGCAGCGCCGCATCTTGAAGAAGTCAAGAGAATCGTTCATGAACTTCTCGGCCGCGGTGCGGGACTGGAATGGCCCGTAGTAAAGTGCGCGGCCCTTCATTCGTCCCAACCGCGTAGTGATGGAGGCGCGCGGATATTGATTCTCCAGATGCAACTTGACCAGCGGCGCGAAGCGGAAGCGCATACGGTCGCCATAAGTCTTGGGGAATGTTTCCCGCAGCAGCCGGTAGAGCACGAACCCGGATTCAAAATCGGAGCCGGTCGGCGCGTACTCGATAACACGAACGCGATCACGCAGGTTGAGTTTCTTCGTGCGTTCTTCCACCGGGCCTAGCAGCCGTTGCAGGCGGCGGCGAAGGTTGGCCGTCTTGCTGACGTAAGGCTCGGCCTGTGGATCGGCGCCGCGCAGCAGAAACACAGCCGGAGCGGCGGGGACGGCAGCGAAGACTTCAGCGTCGCACTCAGGCACGAAATCGAGGCGCTCAGTCAGCACGAAGCCATTCTAGTGCGGATACAACCAAATCCACCACGGAGGCACGGAGTCACGGAGAAATTCCCACTTGTGCTCTTGATCCGTGTGAATGCGTGTAACCCCGGCGAATGGCTTTTACCTAAAGCTGGCGCTGCGGAACTTCTGGCGAAAGTCTTCGCCTTCCATCTTGATGACGCGGCACATTTCGTGCAGGCGGGAGCGCATGCGTTCTCCGATTGGGCTCATTGGACTTCCTGGCTCTTCACACTAAATCCACTCTAGAGCGCCGATTCCCCCATACTCGGACTCGATCTCGCGAACGGGCTTCATGCGAATGTGCAACTCTTGCTTTGCGACAAGGAATTGCTCCCCACATCGTTTGCACGTAATTTGGATGCGAAGGCCTGTTGCCGGAAGGTTGCGGACCGCCCCCACGCGCCTATAGACATTTTCCTTGCCGCATTTTGCACAAACCGCCAAGGCCACTGCGACTGGCTCCGACCCCAGAACCTCCCGGTAGTCCTCGCCACCCACCTCGATCTTCTCGCACATCTCGTGAAGCCTGGATCGCATAGTCTCACCAATGCGATCCCCGAGTGTTTCCCTCTGCTGCGACTTCTTTGCTCTCGCCCCCTCCTGAGCATAGTAGCCTGATGAGGGCTCAGACGACATCGTCGCGGGTGCATCCGGGAAGTTTGTGGTAATGATCGTAGTGAGGCTTTTGCTGTATCTGGAATTAAGAATTAAGCGGACTGTGTCCCAACGCCACTCCGTTGGTCTCACCGATCCGAGGTCGTCCAGTAATAGCACTTCGGCGGTGAAGAGCGGTCGCAGCAGCCCCAGCTCCGTCGTTTGAGCTGACGGATTATAAGATTCTTGAATCTCCTTTAGGAGCTCCGCGTAGTCATAGAACAGGCACCCCACCCCTTTTTCGCGCATTAGCGACTTAGCGATGCCCACGGCGAGGTGCGTCTTACCGCGCCCAGTGTCACCCACGAACAAGAGCCCAGACCTGCGCAGCGGATATTCCTCCACAAAGCGGCAAGCCGCCATCCGCGCTGGAGCAAGCGACCGGCGTAGGCCGTCGAACTCAAATGTGCTCAGCTCGCAATGCTCATATCGCTTGGGAATGCGCGCCGCCGCCAGCAGGCTTTCATTTCGCGCCCGCAGCTGGCAATCGCAGCGCGTGACGCGGCGGTCTTCATTTTTGTTTTGGGGCGCGCCAAGAGCGGACGGAAGCGTCTTCCATCCCGTACCTTCGCAGAGCGGGCAAATCTCGGCTGCTGTCTTGATCAGCTTCAACCCTTCCTCTTTCATCCTTGTAAGAGTATGTTCTTTGACTTTGCACCCGGACGCCCGCTTCCCGCAAGTGCGAAACCAGTCCTGCCTGTGTACAAGCTGTGAAGCCGTGATCGCGGCTGTGGAGGACGGAGGAAAAACCAGTGGCCAGGCAAAGACAACATCGTCATCGGCTTCCTCTGGCCACTGATCCCTGGCCACTGGCCACTTTTTTCGATCAAAACCCGCCTCTCCCGCCCGAATCCGGGAAACACTAGTTTGAAACGGGCTTCCCGTGCGGATTTTCACAGTTGACATTCCGCCCAGAGAGAGGAGAATACCACCCGTCAGGTTTCCCAACTCAGCCACAAGCTTTTGTCCTCCCGGTTTCGGCTGGGTATGCAAAATTGGTTTTGCAAATTAAGAAGCCTGCGAGGAGAAACAAATGAACAAGGCCGATCTAGTGGATAAGATCGCGGGCGCTTGCGAAATCAGCAAAGCGCAGGCTACAACTGCGGTTGATACGGCTGTGAGCAGTATTACAGGTGCTTTGCGAAAAGGGGAGCGGGTGGCTTTGATAGGTTTCGGCACTTTCTCGGTATCGCAGAGGAAGGCCCGCAATGGGCGCAATCCACAAACCGGAGCCACCATCAAGATTGCTGCCCGCAAGGTCGCGAAGTTTACTCCCGGAGCCGAACTGAAAAAAACAGTTAACAAGAAATAAAAGTAAAACTGGGGATAATGGGAGCTTTAGTATTCACGAAAACGGCAGGGGGTCGGCCCTGCCGTTTTCCTTGCCTGATCTTCAATACGAGTACCCAGTACCGAGTACCGGGCATTGAGGTCGGGAATTGTGCGCAGGTAACGGACTTCTCACTTCTCGGTACTAGGTACTAGGTACCAGCTACTAGCATGATCGCCCATCTCCGCGGAAAACTGCTCACGAAACATCCCAATCTAGTGGTAGTGGAGACCTCCGGCGTCGGTTATGAAGTCAACATCAGCGTCCCCACCTTCTCCGAATTGCCTGCCACCGGCTCCGAGGTTGCACTCCACATCCACACCCATGTGCGCGAGGACGTCATAGCCCTTTACGGATTTCTCCGCCCCGCTGAGAAGCAGTTGTTCGAGAAGCTTATGACGGTAAGTGGCATCGGAGCAAAGCTTGCCATCACAATTCTGAGCGGAATGGCGGCGGACGATATGGCGACAGCGATCCGCGGCAACGATGTGGCGCGCCTGACCAGGATTCCCGGCATCGGCAAGAAGACTGCCGAGCGCATGGTACTGGAACTGCGGGACAAGTTGCCCGCCGATACCGGGACTGCCACTCCATCCGCTCCCGCGATGAGCGACGTAGAAGAAGATGTTCTTTCCGCTCTGCTTAATCTGGGCTACCAGCGTCTCGCGGCCGAGAAGGCGCTGGCGAGCGCGGCCAAGCATGGCGGGGGCAAGAGCGATGTGAGCAAAAGTGACGCGGGCAAAAGTGACGAGGGCGGATCATTCGATGCCCTGTTCCGGGAGGCATTGGCGACCCTCTCAAAGTAGTGATTGAGCCGCCTTAAATGCAAACGCTTGCACCTTCGGAAGTGACTTCAGTAACCCGCCTAAGCTCCTAACGTAATCATTATAAAGAATTTAATAGCACTTACTGGCTATTCCTCATGGCCCGGAGCGTGCGCTAGTACTAGTACAGGTGGCCAATGCCGACTTTCACTAAAGTTTCCGGGAGGAACCGGTTTGGCGCGATTCTGCTACCCGCGACGGCGATTCTTCTTGGGGTTCTGGCCTTGCACCAGCCGGCACTCTCCCAGGAAGTATCCGCAGCTCTGATTCAACCGGCAGTGATCAAACCGTCGGCGATAGAACCCACGCCAATGCTGACGACGGTTCAACCCGCTACCCTACCCCAAGTGCACAGCCACCGATTCTGGGATCGTGAGAATAGCTTTCTTTTTGCCACCAGCGCCGCCTTCAACACTGCCGATTTCGTCGTGACCCGTGACATCTTACGCAGCGGCGGCCGGGAACTGAACCCGGTGACCCGCATGTTCACCGGCAGCACCACGGGGATGGCAGTGAATTTCGCCGGTGAAACCGCCAGCGTGGTCGCGCTCAGCTACTTCTTCCACAAGACCGGGCATCACAGGCTGGAGCGCCTCGTCTCGGTCGTAAACATCGGTTCCTCGGCCGGAGCCGTGACGTTTGATCTCGCCCATCGTTAATCGCAACTCGCGAGTTGCGACTCCCGCTACTTTCCGATGCAGAATGTACTGAAGATCAGGTTGAGGATGTCATCGGTAGTGGTGGCCCCGGTGATGGAATCGAGCGGACGCAGGGCATTGTAGAGATCAAGGAGCAACATCTCGTGCGGGACTTTGGCAGCCACTGCTCCCATAGCGGCGTCGAGCGCTGCCAGGGAGTCTTGAACCAGGCCCTGATGCCGAACATTGGTGAGAAAACCAGCTTCGGCTTGCACTCCGCTTTCGCCGCCAACATGGCGCAGAATTTCTGCGCGCAGTTCGGCAATACCCTCACCAGTCAGGGCAGAGCAGCGAATGATCGAAGCCTGGCCACTGGCCACCGGCCACCGGCCACTGATTGCCCCCAAGTCGCACTTGTTGCCAACGATGATAGTCGAGCGGCCTTTTGAGTGGCAGAGCAGTTCCTCGTCTTCGAGCGTCCCGGGCTGCGATGCATCGAGCACAATCAACACCAGATCGGCGTCCGCCAATGCCTCCATCGATTTGCGGATGCCGATCGACTCGGCTTCATCAAGCGCCTGCCGGATTCCCGCCGTGTCGACGAGTTGGATCGGGATACCGCCAATCGCAACGGTTTCACTGACCAAGTCACGCGTGGTGCCCGGAGTCGCCGTAACAATAGCGCGCTCGCGTTCGACCAGGCGGTTGAACAAGCTCGATTTACCCACGTTCGGGCGCCCGACGATGGCAAGCATCAATCCCTGGTGCACGATCTTGCCGTAAGCGAAGGTGGCAGCAAGTTCTTCGAGCGGCTGGCGGATAGCGGCTATGCGTTCGAGGATGGCAGCGTCGGGCAAAATCGAGACGTCGTCCTCCGCGAAGTCGATGCCGGCTTCAAGCACCGCGATCAGCTCGACCAGTTTCTGTTTAATAGGCTGCAAGCGCCGGGAGAGCGCGCCTTCGAGTTGCTGCGCCGCGATCTTCGCCTGGTAAAGTGTCTGCGAGTCGATCAGGTCGCGAACCGCTTCAGCCTGCGTAAGATCGATGCGTCCATTAAGGAAGGCGCGCATGGTGAACTCCCCGGGCTCGGCGACCCGCGCCCCGGCCGCGACGCACAGCTCAACAATATGCCGCAGCACGACCGGAGACCCGTGCGCGGCAATCTCAACAATGTCGTCGGTAGTGTAGGAGTGCGGCCGAGCAAAGTAAGTGACCACAACTTCGTCGATGCGTGTGGTGAGTGAAAACGTCTCGTGTGGAGCGGACACTCCTGTCCGCTTAACAACGGCCGGAGCTGAGTTTTCTGATGGGGGACGATCACTGGATCCCTCCAGTTCCGTTCCATCTGCCGGCAAGCGGGCAGAGCCTGCCCTGAGCTTGTCGAAGGGAGTGCCCGCTCCACATGGTTCGACGAGTTCTCCGAAAACCGCCCTTCCCGGCTCCAACTCATGCTTCAGCCGTAGCATCGGCCCGGCAATCTCCCGCGCCTGTGGCCCGGCAATGCGCACAACTCCAATTCCACCGCGCCCGGGTGCCGTCGCGATCGCGACGATGGTGTCGTCAAGGTTCACCGGGCGATTGTAGCGGTTAAACTAGGAGGACAACCAGCGGGCCGAACATGTGAGTACGCCGCCCGGTCAACTGCAGGAGAGACCAAACAATTGTCAGTCGCCGACGAACTGCTCGAAGCCAACCAGCAATTTGTGAAGAACTTTAACCTCGGAGACCTGGCTGTCCAGCCGCGCCGCCGGGTCGCCGTCCTGGCCTGCATGGATTCCCGAATCCTTTTCGAACGCTGCCTCGGCCTGCGTCCCGGAGACGCGCACATGATCCGCAATGCCGGCGGCATCGCCACCGACGACGCCCTGCGATCCCTGATCGTTTCGCATCACCTGCTCGACACGCAGGAGTTCATCATCATCAATCACACCGACTGCGGGCTGCTGAAGGTCAAGGAGTACGAACTCAGAGCGCACCTGACCAGCAAGATGAATGCGATCGCCAGCGAGCCGTTGCAGTTCTATGGGTTTGACGATCTCGAAGCCAACCTGCGAACTCAGATGCAACGCGTCAAGTCGCACCCGTGGATTCCGAAGCATATTCCGGTGCGGGGGTTTGTTTATGATGTTAAGACCGGGGAGTTGCGGGAGGTCGAATGATCCCTAGCCTCGACCTGGGTCAAGACCCCGCTAGAGACTCGCCGCGAATCTGCTTCAAAACACACCGACGATAAACCGCAAAGTAATAGAACAGTGTTCCGACAGGAACCAGCAGAAGCAAAGCGAACCACACAGCCTTCTTCAAGTAGTGCGATCCGTCAAAACTCAACCAGAAATACCACATCGCGACCCAAAGCACCGCCGCCCCTAAGACCTCCGGGTAGAGCAGTATTCGTACGACAGACGATGCGGGGGGAGTAAGCGCGCGCACTCCCGCCGCCGACATAGCCATATGGACGCCGACTTTGGTAGCTATCAGTGCAAGGGCCAGCAACGCACTTACTAAATACGCGCGCTGCGCAGTCTCCGAAAAGAGCCAGCTTCGGCTGATGGGAAGATACAGCATGGCCGTACAGTCTAGCATTCGATGCTCCGACGCCGGGGCTCCCGAGCGTGCCTATCTCGCCACCACTTTCTCAATCTCCGCCCTCAATTCGCCATAAGGCAGCGCCCCTGGATGATACATAGCAACCTTGCCCGTCCGGTCGAGCAACACCAACGTCGGCGTAGTCGAAGCCCCGTACACGTCGAAGTTGTACTTGCTGATGGGAACCGGCATGTCCAGCAGTCCGCCATAGAAGCGATGCCGCACCGCGTCAATGTAAGCAAGTTCATCGCTGGGCGAAGCATTTTCGACTTGCGCCGTATAGCCATAGAGCCGGGTGGGACCAAGGACAGTCAATCCCTTGGGCGCAAACTCTGTGCGAAGTTGCGTGATGATGGGAGCCTCGGCTTTGCAGTCACCACACCAATGCGCCCAGAAAAAAAGCAGCACCGGCGAGCCCTTGAGTTGCGCCAGCGCGGGCGGCTTGGAGCCAAGAAACTGTTCCTCCCGAAGCGCAGGCGCCGGCTTTCCTTCGAAAGAGAGTAGGTTCAGGTTTTTCTGCAAGCGGGCTCGGATCGAGGTGCTGCCATAAGTTCGCAACGCCGTCCGCAGCACCGCGACTGCCTGGGCGCGCTGGCCACGAGCCACCAGCGTCTGCGACTCAACTTCGATGGCCGCGCCCAGCGCCAGCGGCAGATGCGGTTCGGCATCGAGCGGACGTTTCTTAACTTGTTCGAGAACGAAAGCGCTCGTCTGCTTGGCATACGCCGCGGACTGATCGTATTCATGCGCATCGAGCGCCGCACGTCCCATCCAGGAGTAAGCCTCGATGTATTCAGGCGTGACGCCATTCCTGGCGCGGTAAGAGTTAAGCTCCGCTTCGGCAGCGGAGAAATTATTCCCCGCCAGCGAGATGCGGACATCCTCCACAATCCCCGCCCAGGCCGGAATCGCAAAGACTGCAATCAGAATCAGAAGCTTGCGAAAATCCATGTCTTAGATGATGTCTCTTTTGCCGCCTAACTGGCAAACTCCCCCGCGGCCTCCGACCCGTCGATGCTACGTAATCTATTGACGCGGAAGGTACTTAAGTTCGTATGTAAAGAAATGTTGTAGCTATTTTGGGGCAGTTCACCTACAATCGAACTGCGTTTGACTTTAGAGTTCTTTCGCAGTACCCAGTTTCTCCGCTAACCAGCGCGTGACCTGCCTGCAGAAGAAGCCTTCCAAAGTTTCAGCGCTACATCAACAAAAAAGGAACAAGGCAACACATGGAAACAGGAACAGTGAAGTGGTTTAACGACGCCAAGGGCTACGGTTTCATCAGCCGCCAGAACGGTGAGGATGTATTCGTACATTTCTCCGCCATTCAGGCCAGCGGCTTCCGCAGCCTCCAGGAAGGTCAGCAAGTGCAGTTTGACGTGGTCAAAGGCCCCAAGGGCTGGCAGGCCGAGAACGTGAAGAGCGCATAAACCACCTCACGATTGACAATTCGCAAGAAGTAAGGGAGGGCGGCCAGCCATGGCCGCCTTTTTAGTTAAGAACAGTGGCTAGTGATCAGCGGCCAGTGGTCAGTAAGATCCCAGGCTTTTACTGGCCACCGATCACTGACCAATGCTCTTACTGTCTCGGATCAGCACCACATCCGTATCCGTGTGCCCGCGCGACATCGCCAGCCGCTTGCCATCCGGCGACCACTCAAAGTGGCTAATATGTTCCGACTTGAATGCCGTCTCCCATTTTCCCGCCGAGCCGTCCAGCGGCTGCCGCCAGATGTTGTCCGCTCCGTTTTCGCGCACCACATATTCCAGCGCCTTGCCATCCACCGAGTAGTGGATCGGCCCGGTCCACGGCTTCTGCATCGTGATCTCGCGCCGCACCTGCCCGGTGTCCGGTGCCACTTCCACCACCTGTTCCTTGTGTCCCTTGGCGTGATTCACAGTGACAAACAGCAGCGCCGTGCCATCCACGGAAACATCAAAGTCGAGGGTGTGCAGGTCGGAAATTTTCTGCGGCGTGCCGCCCTGCAGCGGCGCCCTCATCACGACGCCTGAGGCGTAGTCGAAGAAATAGACCCACTGCATATCTGGTGAACAATGGGGAAACGACTCATAAGACCCATTGGTCAGTCTTCTGGGGTTCTGGCCCGAGGCATCCTTGCTCCAGATATTGACCTTGCTTTCGGTAGTGAGCTGCATATACACGAGGCGGCCATCCCGGCATGCTCGCTGCAGGAACTCAGGGACGCCGGGATCAGTCCCAAATATCGCCTGGGTGCCGGTTTCTGGGTCAATCGCATGCAGGCGATAGTCCTTATCCGTGATCAACTTTCCATCAGGCATCCACGCAAAGCTGAAATCTTCGTTGGCTTTGCCCAGCACCTTGGAGTCAGAAGCTCCTGCTCCCTCAGACATGAGCTCAATATTCCAATGTTCTTCTTTGGCCACTGCCGCCAGCACGGGGACGCTGCGCGCCGCGCTGATCGAAACATAGTTGCTGGCATCGCGCGTGAACGGCGTCAATGCCCCACCGGGATAGGAAATGCGGACCACCTGGCTTCGTGTGTAATTTGAACTCGCCTCCTCGTAGGTCGCCAGCAATCCGCTGCCATCGGGCAGCCACTCGGGGTGCCACACGATTCCGTTTTCGCTTCGCATCAGCGCCTTTCGCTGCCCGGAGTATGCGTCCACTACCTCCAGGCCTGTAAGCGCGCCCTGTGGTTGGAGGATGTAGCAAACAATCACCTTTCCATCGGGCGACCACGCCGGATCGTTCAGTCGCTCCTTGTTCGGCTCGCTCACCAGCGGCGTCTCCGCTCCGCTATGAAGGTCTTTGACGATCAGCTGGTACTCACCCGCCTTCGGGTTGTCGTAGCGCATGAATGCCAGTTTGCTGCCATCGGGGGAGAAGGTTACGTTCGAGTCCACGTCCTCCGCGAGTTTCTCGGCACCCCCGCCGAGCAGCGGCGCGCGGTACAGAAACTTCAGCTCATCGTTCCCCGGATCGCTGCGCACGAAATAAAAATAGTTCCCATCCGGAGAGAAACGGAGCCCGTTGTATTCCACGTTGGCGGGCGGTTGCACCTGCGTGGTGCTGTTGGTGGGTACGTTGCGCAATTGCAGCCTGCTCAGGCCATTGTTGCGCACCAGCGACAAAATATAGTTGCCGTCAGGTGAGATCGCGGCCAGCACCGCGTCGCCGCTGTCGGTCACTTTCGTGATCGTATAGTTCTCAAATGCCTGGTGCTTGCCGCGGCGGGCCAGCGAATAGACCCCATAACCTGCCGCTGCCAGCACCACCAGCGCTACCACTGCCGCGATGCCCGCCCCCGCTTTATTCCGCCTCACAGCAGAGACGACAGCCGAACTCCGCCCCGCAGTTTGCACCACCGGAGTAGAAACCTTCGAGGAGGTCGGCGTCACCGCGACCGCGCTGGAGCTTATCGTCCCTGCTTCCTTCCTTCCCGACTCTGTATCCCGCTTCAGCCGCTTGAGGTCGCCGCGCAGGTCGGCCGCCGACTGATACCGCAGGTCGCGGTCTTTTTCCAGCGCCTTCTCGATAATCTCCTCCAGCTTCGGCGGCAACGCG
This sequence comes from uncultured Acidobacteriaceae bacterium, assembly GCA_963702775.1. Taxonomy (GTDB): domain Bacteria; phylum Acidobacteriota; class Terriglobia; order Terriglobales; family Acidobacteriaceae; genus Sulfotelmatobacter. The sequence goes on along the minus strand of CAVPDX010000002.1, from coordinate 796,989 downwards.
GAATTCAGTTGAATCGCTGGAATCGGATCAAGTTCAAGAATTGCATGGAACACCACGGCAGACGTGGCGCCGGAAAACGGAAAGTGCCCAGTGGCCATCTGGTAAATCACCACGCCCAGCGAGAACAAATCGGTCCGCGTATCGAGTTCTTCCCCGCGCGCCTGCTCCGGCGACATGTACGCAATCGTGCCCACGGTCGATCCCGGACTCGTAAGGTGTAGCGGCGCCCGCGAGTCCTGCGTAGCTCCGATGGTTTCCATCTCGATTTCAGGACGCGCCAGCTTGGCCAGGCCGAAGTCGAGCACCTTCACCTGCCCGCGTTGCGTAATGAATATGTTCGCCGGCTTGATGTCGCGATGGATGATGCCTCTAGCGTGCGCGGCATCGAGCGCGTCCGCCAGTTGGATACCCCAGTCCAGCAGTCGATCCAGCGGCAGGCCTCCCACCGCCAGGCGGCGATCGAGCGTCTCCCCTTCCAGCAACTCCATCGCAATGAATGACTGCGTGTCCCCGTTTTCAAGCTGCACCTTTTCGACCGCATAAATGGTGCAGATGTTGGGATGGTTCAGCGCCGAGGCGGTGCGCGCCTCCAGCAGAAAGCGGTCCAGCGCATTTTGATCGCGGGAAAGCTGCGGCGGCAGGAATTTCAACGCTACCTTGCGCCCCAGATCAAGATCCTGCGCCTCGTAAACCACTCCCATCCCGCCGCTGCCAACCTGGCCAGTGATGCGGTAGTGCGAGATGGTCTGGCCAATCATGGGGGGAGAGAGTTCTCATCTTAGGAGGGATAAGAAGGGCAGTCAAACTCGACGGGGATGGGCAATCGAAATACCCGGACGGGGGACCAGCTAGGTCAAAGAGTGTAATGGCCCGGTTGCGTCATCTACCTCCACAACAGACCCGGCAAATTGAAAAGAGCATGGACTATCACAGCCGGAAGGAGGCTGGTGCTACGCCGTCGTAGTTCACCGGCAACAAGGCCGAGCACGATTGCGGCGGCGAAGACAATAGAGCCGCTTCCTAAGTGAATAATGCCGAACAATGTTGCTGTGAACAAGACAGCAGGCGACGGGGAAAAGCTAGACAGGCCGAAAGTCATCGTCCATCGCTGCTCTAGGAATGACTGGAGCAGCCCTCTAAAAATGACCTCCTCCTGGATGGAGGCGCCCACACCAAAATCGACCCATAGCATCCAGAGAGGAAACCCCGAAGTGCCAATCGGACTTTGTGACGGAAAGAAGTGACCAAGCCAGCCTGCTGCAAATGCCAGGGGTAGGCCCAGCAAAACTGCCAATCCAACGTAGCGGAATCTCGGAATGCTAAGGCCAAATTCTGAAACCCCTGCGGTCCGTCGCGCCAGCGCGAATATCAAAACCAAGGCTATCGCAAGACTGATTGTGATGATAAGGGGAATCGTGCGCTGCGCCGTCGGACGAATCAGCGACACCGCCGCGAATGCAGGACCATAAACTGCCGCGAACAGTCCGAGGGCCATGCACGACGCTCGCAGCGTTCGAAAGTTCATCGAGGTGCTCCGGCAATGCGCGTTCGGATGAAAAACTCTGTTTGGGCTTCCGGAGAATCGTCTACAGAGCAGCGATAACATCCTACGCCGGTTGGATTTGCACGGTAACGTCAACTCAGGCCGTCCGGGAACTCGTGCGCCGGGCAACCCGGCAGGCAATGCGATTCTGACCCTGCCGATTGTTGACGTAAAAGCCATCTCACTCATCGAGGCTGCCCGTCAATTCTCATTGATTGAAACCGCTGTGAACCACAGTTGACTTTCGGCAGGAATACAGAACAGAATCCTCGGAGATATCACCCAGGAAAGGACTGTCAACTATGCCCAAGCCACGAACTCTCGCTCTACTAGCTGTCCTCGCCCACTGGATCGTCGCTGTCTGGCACTTGTTCCTTGCGGCAAACATCCTTCCCGCCCCAAACAACAGCGTTGGCTGGCTGGCCATAATCTTGATATCGTCCGGGCATTTGTGCGTAGCAGTTGCCTTATGGAAGCTGAGTGACAAGCCTGCCGGGACGGTCTTGTTGATTTTCTTCTTGTGTGCCTTGAGCGCTGATCTTTACGAGCACTTCCTGCATGCATCTCTAAACAACATTTTCATGGTGGCATCGGGTAGTGGGGTTGCCTCGTTTGACGCAAGCGTCTTTGGCCTTCTCGCGCTGGAGATCCTGGCATGCTCGCTTGGAATCATGTTGCTGGGAGGATGGCCGACTCCAAGGACAGTAGTGTAGCTGGTAAAAGGCGCCGTTACACTCGTTTGGCTCGTTACGCCGCCGATGCTTCTTCCGCGGCGCTCACGGAATCGAAAAAGCGGAAGAATTGTTCCACCCGAGTCACCTTAAGCGCGTTGCGAACGCGATCACTCACTCCCACCAGCGCCAGGCTGCGCCCGCCATGCTGGCGCGTGACGTAGGCTCCTACCAGCGCCCCGATGCCGGCAGAATCCGCATAGGGCACGCCGGTGAAATCGATGATCAGCGCCTGCGACTTGTCCGCCCGCACCATGGCCTGGAACTCAAACATCGTGGTCATCACCAGCGCACCGTTCAGACGCAGAATGCGCTGCCCGGGTCGACTTCCAGGCTGATCGTCAATATGAAGGACATCTTGGAGCATGGGGGAGATATTAACCCCTGCGCTACAGTGGATTGTTAACACAGCGTTAATTTGAAAGCGGCGAAGAGCGGCAGCTCGATTCTTACTGCCGTCATCCTGAGCGGAGCCGCCCTTCAGTCGGAGCGAAGAGATCCCAATACTTAGCTACAAGCAAATCCGAGCGGAAAAACCTGCTGCGGCTTTTTGGAGTTCAAAAGTGTATTCACCCCGCTGTGCAGGATGCGCCACAAATCGATTTGCAGCCCCGCACAGCGCATCGAAGCGCGCCGGTGACACCGAAGGTCACTCAAAACACTTCCGTCCCTGTAGCGGCGAGGTAAATCGGTTCATCTCCCGAGGCTTTGGAATCAATGACTTGAGAGTCGCAATGTATATCTTAGTGAAATACAAAGAGTTGCAGCGAGGCCTAACGCGCGCAAATCTAGATGTAAGGCAACGGTGGACGATGTTCTCCACGTCTGACCGTATTTCTACCTGCCGAGCACCAGGTCAATCCCCGAAAAAAGTAACTCTAACTTGGGCCGCGGGAGTTTGCCGGCGCGTTCCGTCAGCAGCGATCGATCGAGTGAAATGATTTGCGACACGTTGGCCACCGAATCCTTGGGCAGTCCGGTAACCCGCGCGGATAAGCTGACGTTGCCCGGAGCCACAGCCCATTTCAGATTGCTGGTCAGCGGCACGCAAACCACGGTGGCGATTCGGCTCTGGTTGAGCGGGTCGCTTTGCACAACTGCCACCGGCCTGCGAAACCCTGGGCCCGAACCGGTCGGGGCGGGCAAATCTGCCCACCAGATCTCGCCTTGCGCGATCACCACTCGCTCTGCTCCAGCCGCCTGCGGGAAGCCGCCGCTACGAAGGGATCCTTACTCTCACCGATTTCAGTCAGAGCCTGATCCATAGCCTCGGTGATTCTGTCGGGCGAGCGCCGCGCCACATACTCGCGCAGGGCATCGCTAAACAGCCGGCTCCGCGACTTCCGCGTGCGCCGCGCCAGGCGTTCCGCTATGTCGAAAAGTTCGTTGGGAATGGAAACTGCCGTTTTCATACCAAAAGTATAACCACCCTGGCGAACCGTTGGCAAGACATAAACCGCCAGAGAGCCGATGACCTAAGACCCAAGACCTGCAACCTAAATGGCGGCAGCCTGTTCCCGTCTGCGCGCCTGGATCTCAATGTAGACGTTAACCAGAGACACGGCGGCGGGAGTCACACCAGGAATGCGCGAAGCCTGGGCCAGCGTGCGCGGCTGCACATGCGTGAGCTTTTCCTGCACCTCGCGCGAGAGCCCGCTGATCGAGCGGTAGTCGAACCAGCCGGGAATCGCGCGCTGCTCCGACTTTTTCATTCGCTCCATAGCTCGTTGCTGTTGCAGCAGATAGCCCTCGTACTTGATTTCGGTTTCTACCGACTTGAGTTCGTTGCGAACTTCGGACGAAAGTCTGGCCACGGATTCGCGCGGATTCTCACGGATTCCTTCTCTTTCAAAAAACTTTGGATCCAGCTCACGGAGAATGGGCGCCAGCTTCTCGATAATTATCTCGGGGCGCTTCAGCAACTGCGCGCACGTCTGGCCGATCGCCGCACTTAGATCGCGAGCCGGCGTTGTTGCGCAGCCGGCGACAGCAGGTTCCTCGTCGCTTCGCTCCTCGGAATGACAAACTGTGGAGCTGGAATGACAAGGCGTGATGGTGCCTGAAATTTCTGCCGCGATCTTCCCCAGCATTTCAGGCGTCAGCCTTGTGCTCTCGAGCAACTTCTTCAAGTTCTGCAGCCGCTGCTGCTTGGCTTGAAAATCATTCCAGGCCTCGTCGGAAATCAAGCCCACGCGGTGGCCATGCGGCGTGAGCCGGCGATCCGCGTTGTCGATGCGCAGGTGCAGGCGGAATTCTGCGCGTGAAGTAAACATTCGGTACGGCTCATTCGTCCCCTTGGAGATGAGGTCGTCGATGAGAATCGCGGTATAGGCCTCCGTGCGATCGAGAATCAGCGGCGGCTGAGCTTTCACCTGCAATGCAGCGTTGATGCCCGCCATCAAGCCCTGGCAAGCGGCTTCTTCATAACCGGACGTGCCGTTGATCTGTCCCGCCAGAAAGAGACGGGCAATCTTCTTCGTCTCCAAAGTTCGCTGCAACTCAGTTGGATCAATCGAGTCGTACTCGATGGCATAACCGGGGCGCAGCATCTCAGCACCTTCAAGACCCGGAATCGACTTCAGAATCGCAAGCTGCACTTCCACCGGCAGGGATGTGCTCATGCCGTTGACGTAGATTTCATGCGTGTTCAGGCCTTCGGGCTCGAGGTAGAGCTGGTGCGCCTCCTTGTCGGGGAACTTCACGATCTTGTCTTCAATCGACGGACAATAGCGCGGACCGATCGACTGGATCTGCCCGCTGTACATCGGGGAACGATGCACGTTGTCGCGAATGATGCGGTGAGTCTCGGGCGTGGTCCACGCGATGTAGCAGTGAACTTGCGAGTCGTGATGCGCCACTCGCTTGGTGCGAAAGCTGAAGGGAGTAGGATCGGCGTCTCCCGGCTGCTCCGGAAAGCACGACCAGTCGATGCTGCGTCCGTCAAGACGCGGCGGCGTTCCGGTCTTGAGTCGGCATCCGCGCAGCCCCAGCTTTTTCAGAGCTTCGCCCAACAAGACCGCATTCGGTTCCCCGGAGCGGCCCGCAGGATACTGCTGCTCGCCGCAGTGGATGAGGCCGTTAAGAAAAGTTCCGGTGGTGATGATCACAGCCCGTGCGCCCACGGTGCGGCCGTCGCGAAGCTTGACACCGAGAACCCGGCGTCCGGTTTCCGGCGCTCGGCCTTCGGACTCTACTGACTCCGTAACTCCGGACGCCGGATACCCGAGGCCGGAAGCCGATTCCACGATCAGCTCCGCCACTTCCGCCTGCTTGATCTTGAGATTCGGCTGCGACTCCAGCACCTCGCGCATCTTGAGGCGGTAGGCCTGCTTGTCGCACTGCGCGCGTGGCGACCATACGGCGGGCCCGCGCGAAGTATTCAGCAAACGGAACTGGATTCCGACCGCGTCGGTAATCTCGCCCATGATCCCGCCGAGAGCGTCGACTTCGCGAACCAGGTGTCCCTTGGCGATTCCACCCACCGCTGGGTTGCACGACATCTGCGCGATCAAGTCGACATTCAGCGTGTACAGAGCGGCCTTCAGCCCCATGCGTGCCGCCGCCATCGCGGCTTCACATCCGGCATGGCCGGCGCCGACCACGACTACGTCAAATTGTTCTGTGAACTGCTGCATAATAGCGTCCGGCTCCCCGCGCTCGGCTTCCGCTTACTTCGCTCCGCGTTTTCGGGAAGCGGAAGCCAGGAGCCGGAAGCCGATCTTGCCATTCATTCTAGCAACTTAGCTGAATCCGTGATTCCCATCACTTGCCGACGTGCGAGGTCATCCGTATAGTAGTCTGTCATACCGGAAGCACCAGGAGGCCATCATGAATACCACACAGTTCTTCGAGCAACTGGAGGCATCGATCGCCAAATATGACCTGTTGTGCCATCCCTTCTACCGAGCGTGGGAGGCGGGCGAGTTGACGCGCGATGATCTGCGCGAATATGCCCGCCAGTACTACCATCACGTGCAAGCATTTCCCTGCTATCTGGCCGAGCTTGCCCTGCGCTTGGAAGATGGCGACCTGCGCCGCGCGGTGCTCGCCAACATGTGTGATGAGAAAGGCGCGGCGGGCGGATATGGGAAGGACGCCGTGCCCCACTCCGAGCTGTGGTTGGATTTTGCCGAAGGCATGGGAGCGCGGCGAGACATGCGCTGGCATTTACCGGTCACCGAAGTCCGGGAACTGATGCGGTACTTCCATGGTGTGGCGAGTGAAGGTACGCCGGAAGAGGCTCTGGCCGCCTTTTACGTATATGAATCTCAAGTGCCGCGCATCGCCCAGCAGAAAGAGCGCGGCCTGCGCGAAATGTATGGCGCTGACGACAAAACCTGTGGCTACTTCGCGCTCCATGCCACCGCCGACGTCTTTCACTCGAATATCTGGCGGCAGCAACTGGAGAGGCGTATTGCGCAAAATCCGGAAGCGGCGCAGGCCGCGTTGGATGCGGCCGAGAGCACGGCCAAACTGTTGTGGCAGGCTCTGGATGGAATCGAAGCGGCGCGCATGACCTACGCCGCGTAGCCGATTTCGTTCGGCAAGAGCCTTGCGATCCGGTGCGTCTATTTCCGTGCACGCATTCGTCTTTTATTTCGCTTTACTGATCGCGGGCGCTTGCGCTCAGGCACAGAACCCGCCCCAGGATCCCGCCATTCAACGACAACCGGGGCCTTCCAAACTCAGCCAAACTGAGGTTCCCAAGCTCCGCGCCCGAGCCGAAGCAGGCGATGCGTCGGCGCAGTTTGGTCTCGGGAAAGCTTACGAATCCGGCAACGGAGTTTCCAAGAACGACGAATCGGCCGTGAAGTGGTACCGGAAGGCGGCAGATCAGGGGAACGCCGACGCGGAAAACATGCTCGGAGTCATGTACCTTCTTGGCCAGGGAGTGAGCCGGGACAAGGAGGAAGCAGTTCGCTGGTACCACAAGGCCGCAAAACAGGGGAACTCACAAGCTATGTTCAACCTGGGTGCGTCTTACTACAACGGCGAGGGGGTTCCTTCCAATCCGAACCGGGCTTACGCCTGGTTCCTGTTGGCGCAGGAAGCGGGCAACCCTGCGGCGGATGATGCCGTGAAGCGTAGCGCCGAAGAGGCTGGACGCTTGGGGACGCCGACAGCAGTCCTGCAAATTGGGACAATGTACGAAACAGGCGACGAGTTATCCCAGAGCGATCCGCAAGCAGCCAAGTGGTACGGCAGGATTGCCGACGTGAGCCCCGCGGCTGGCGTGAGGTTAGCTTCTCTGATGATCAACAGCAAGAACATCGCTCATGACTATGGGCGGGCCATGCATTTGTGCCGGGACGCAGCTTCGAAACGCTACTCAGACGGGGACCTCTGCGTAGCTTATTTGTATCGGAAAGGCCTAGGGACGTCGGCTGACACAGAAGAGGCGATTAAATGGTATGAGGAAGCCGGTGAGCTCGGGAGTCGACAAGCCGAACTCATCATGGGTCAAATATACTGGCGAGGCGAGGGCGTAGCCGTTGACCGTGCGGAGGCGTATTTCCACCTTTATCGTGCTGCTCGACTCGGGGGACCTGATGTCCGTCCACTCGCGGAGCAGTTGCGCCAGGAAATGAACGAAGATGAGATGAACCGGTTCGATAAGAAACTACGTCAGTGGCATTTGAACCCGGATAAGGTGCTCTCGTTTATGGAAGAGAAACGCCCCCAGTAGCTAGCTAATGCCCAAACCCGTCCCCATCGGCGCGCGAGGCGAGGCGCACGAAACCGTCGAGTTCAAGCACACGCTGACCTCGCACCGTGCCGAACTGCCTCCGGTTTATTCCACTCCAGACATGATTCGCCTGATGGAGATCGCGGCCTTTCAAGCGCTCCAGCCCTACTGCGAGGGCGACGAGATTTCTGTGGGGACTTCAATCAACATCGAACATCGTGCCGCCAGCGGCATTGGCGCGCACATCCAGGCCGAGGCCGCGCTGGAGTCGTTTGATGGGCGCTTCTACACGCTGCGCGTGAGCGCGCGCGACGACGTCCAGGAAATCGGCCGCGGCACCGTGGGCCGCGCCATCGTTAGCATCAGCAAGTTCGTCGAGAAGATGGAGGGGAAGTGAGAGCAAGTACCTAGTACCGAGTACCTAGTACTGAGAATCAGAAGCCTAAGGCCCAAGACCTGGCACCTCACGCTACAATTCCAACAATGTCGATTGAGTTTCGCGTCGAAGCTACGCGCCAACGAGCGCGCGCCGGGCGACTGGTAACGCCGCACGGACCTGTCGAAACCCCTGTGTTCATGCCGGTCGGCACGGTTGCGACGGTCAAAGGCGTGCCGCAAGACATTCTCGAAGAACTCGGCGTACAGATTCTTCTGAGCAATACTTATCACCTCTACCTGCGGCCGGGGGTCGAAATCGTCCGCAACCTTGGCGGGTTGCATGGTTTCATGGCGTGGCCGCGTGCGATCCTGACTGATTCGGGAGGTTTCCAGGTTTTCAGCCTGAATGAACTTCGCAAAGTCAGCGAAGAAGGCGTCACGTTTCGCTCGCATCTCGATGGCTCATCGCACTTCTTCAGCCCGGAGAGCGCGATGGCGGCGCAGATTGGACTGGGCGCCGACATCATCATGGCGTTTGACGAGTGCACGGAGTATCCGGCTGATCGCGTGCGCACGAGAGCCTCCATGGAATTGACCCTGCGCTGGGCCAAGCGCAGCAAGAAGTATTTTGAGGAGCATAAGCATGAAGTGCCGTGGAAAGCAGTGGTCGGTGGTCAGTGGTCAGTGGCCAGCGAAGACTTGAAACCGGAAACCGGCGACTGCACTCAGACTGACCACTGGCCACTGACCACTGGCCACTGCCGTACGCAGTCTCTCTTCGGCATCGTCCAAGGTGGGATGGATATTGCCCTGAGGAAGGAATCCGCCGAGCGCACGGTCGAGATCGGATTCCCCGGCTATGCTATCGGCGGACTGAGCGTTGGAGAGCCTCGCGAGCGCACGCGCGAGGTTGTCGAAGCCACCCTCGAGTATCTTCCCGCCGATAAACCGCGCTACCTGATGGGAGTGGGCACGCCCGAGGAGATTGTTGAGTATGCGAACCTCGGCGTCGATATGATGGATTGCGTGCTGCCGACGCGGGCCGCGCGCCACGGACTGCTGTTCACGTTGGAGGGAAAAGTTTCCATCAAGCAGTCGCGCTATGCGCAGGATGCAGGGCCGCTCGATCCTAATTGCGGCTGCCGCGTTTGCCAGCGCTATTCGCGGGCATACCTGCGGCACCTTTACGCTTCTAATGAAGTGCTGGCTCAGATTTTGAATACCCTGCATAACCTAAGTTTCTACCTTGACACTATGCGCAGGGTGCGTCATTCTATTTGACTTGGGGAAGAGTCCCGTTTTCTTTCTGGTGTCTGGTCTCGCTGTATCCGTAGACCTTCATGGAAAGACCTCCCCGGATGGAAGCCTGAGCGGTAAATGATCCGGCCGGAATCGATCAGCACCCCGTCGTGAAATGCAGGCCCGCGGCGTTTGCAGGCGCGGGCGCTTGTTTGCAGATTGATGTCGGCAGATAGAGGTCAGATATCGGCGAACAGCGTTGCAAGACGGGGCATAATCTTGTGAGCGTAATCTGAAGATGCAATTCTTAGCGATGCAGGCCAGCGGCGGTGGAATGGGGTGGTTAAGCGTCGCCCCGCTCCTTTTTATCTTCGCCATCTTTTATTTTCTCCTGATTCTTCCCCAGCAGCGCCGCCAGAAAAAATGGACAGCTATGCTGGACTCGCTCAAAACCGGAGACAAGGTGGTCACCAGTGGCGGCTTGCGCGGAACCATCATGGCACTCAAGGATGACTCCATTCATCTACGAGTTCCTCCGAATAATTTAGTGTTGGAAGTGACCAAGGCCTCCGTGACTCAAGTCACGACCACGGAGGAAGAAGTAAAGACCAAGTAGCGCGGTACAAACCTTACATCTGGATCTGTTTTCGTTATGAATAAGAACCTAACCTGGAGATTGGCAGTCGTCATCGGAATCTTTCTCGTCTTTTTGTTCGGGATATTCGGCGTCCCGCAGAGCTTTTCCGGCCAGGGCTTGGTCGCGGCCATCACCAAGCGCATTAACCTTGGTTTGGATTTGAAGGGCGGGACCCACCTGATCCTGCAGGTGCAGGTCAATGATGCCGTGAATGTGGACTCCGACAATGCCGTCGAAGTCCTCAAAGAGCAGCTCAACAAGCGAAAAGTCGCTTTTGCCGACATCACCAAGCCGGATCCGCAGGGCAATCCCGATAAGGTGGTATTGAAAGGCGTCTCCCCGGACGGGCGGAAAGATCTGCTGGATATAGTTTCCGAGCGCCTGCCGGAGTACAACCTGACTTCGGGGGCGGAAAATACCTGGACGCTCACGATGAAACCGCAAATGCTCAACGACATTAAGAACAAGGCGGTGACCCAGGCGATCGAGACCATTCGCAACCGCATCGATTCTCTGGGCGTGAGCGAGCCCACTATCCAGGAACACGGTCTCGGCCAGTATCAGATTCTGGTGCAGTTGCCCGGCGTGGACGATCCCGGCCGGGTGAAGGACATCATGCAGTCCACGGCCATGCTTGAGATCAAGCAGGTGTTGGATGGACCGTATCCGAGTGAGCAAGCCGCGTTGCAGGCAAAGGGCGGAGTTTTGCCGCCGGATGCGATTCTTCTGCCCGGCCACCCTACCCCCGGCACTCCTCAAGATGAACAAGCCTGGTATATCGTGTCGCGTGTTTCTGCGGTAAGAGGTAAGGATTTGCGCGATGCACAGGCCAGCACCGACCAGAATGGCCAGCCCGATGTGCGCTTCGAGCTAACCGGCGAGGGAGGGCAGCGTTTCTTCAACTTCACTTCCGCGCACGTGGGCGAGAGGCTGGGAGTGGTCCTGGACAACAAAGTCCAGGAAGTTGCAAACATTAAAGAAGCCATCCGCGATACCGGCGAAATCAGCGGAGGCAGCATGACCCAGCAGCAGGCCAAGGATCTTTCCATGATCTTGCGCTCGGGCGCGTTGCCTGCGGGCATCAAGTATCTTGAAGAGCGCACCGTGGGGCCGTCGCTCGGCACCGACTCGATTCGACACGGCGTGATGGCCGCTATCGTCGGCATGCTGGCCGTGCTGATCTTCATGCTCATCTACTACCGGGCCGCCGGCATCAACGCCGACATTGCGCTGATTCTGAATCTCATCATCCTGCTCGGCTTCATGGGCTATTTCGATGCGGTGCTCACTCTGCCTGGAATCGCCGGAGTCATACTTACGGTCGGTATGGGCGTGGATTCGAATGTGCTGATCTTCGAGCGCATTCGCGAAGAATTGCGCAATGGCAAGACGCCGCCATCCGCCGTCGATCAAGGTTTTAGCCACGCCTGGGTCACCATCGTCGATACGCACGTGACCACCATCGTATCGGCGGCCATCCTGTTCATCTTCGGCACCGGTCCGGTGAAGGGATTTGCGGTCACCCTCACTTTCGGTCTCCTGGCCAACTTGTTTACCGCGGTATTCGTATCGCGACTGATCTTCGACTGGATCTTAAGCCGGAAGCAGCGCGGGGAAGCTTTGAGCATTTAGGGAAATTTGAGTCAATTGAGTGATTGAGTCATTGAGCGATTGAAAACTCGATCGGGAACAGGTTTTCAATCATCAATAGCTCAATCTCTCAATCGCGCGATGACATCGAAATCATATATCGGATAAGGGGTAAGGCTGGTGGAGTTCTTTCGCAATACCAACATAGATTTTCTGGGCAAGAAGTGGTATTTTCTCGCCTTCTCCCTCGTATTCAGTGTGGCGGGCCTGCTTTCCATATTTTTCTGGCACGGTATCCCGTACGGGGTCGACTTCCGCGGCGGCACGCTGGTGTACGTGAAGTTCTCGCACACACCGGACGACAACAAACTGCGCGGGGCCTTGGACAAGGCCGGTCTGCACAACGCTAAGCTTCAGCGCTATGACGTGCCTTCGAACAATGAGGAACTAATTGATCTCGACGTTCAGGAAACCAGCGAGCAGGCCCTTGATAAAGGCAAGAATGACTATCATTAATGCCCTTGAAACCAATGTCCCGGCGGGCAAACATGGACCTAAACAACTCCAGTTTCCTGTCGATCAAGAACTATCTGATGGATAAGGACCCCATGCACCTGGGCTCGGATGCCGACCAGAAATATAGCCAGCAAGCCCAGGCTATCGTCGATACACGCGACAAAGTGCAAGGCGGAGTGGTGAGTTCGTTCGATCAACTGAAAGGCGCAGTCGATCCGTCGGTGGCGGTTTCCCTGCACGACCAGCTTTTTCCTCTCCGATTTTGGCATCCGGAACGTGGAGATCGTAGGCCCGCAGGTGGGCGCGCAACTGCGCAAGCAGGCTCTGCTGGCGACCGCCTATTCGTTGGCCGGAATGCTGATTTACCTGGGATTCCGCTTCGAGTGGATTTATGGAATCGCTGCCGTAGTCACGGTATTTCACGATACGCTGATCACCGTCGGCGCATTCTCCCTGCTCGACAAGGACATCTCCCTCACCGTCATCGCCGCCATTCTGACCCTGATTGGTTACTCTAATAACGACACGATCGTGGTATTTGACCGCATCCGGGAAAACATTAAACTCATGCGGCGTGAAAAGCTGTCGGAAATCGTCAATCGCAGCATTAATCAGACTTTGAGTCGAACGATCTTGACAGCCGGGCTGACGTTCCTTACAGTACTTGCACTCTATTTGTTCGGAGGCGAGGTGCTGCGCGGGTTCAGTCTTGCACTCGTGATTGGCATATTGATCGGAACGTATTCGTCAATCGCGATCGCGGCCCCGATCCTGGTGGCTTACCAGGATTGGAGGTCTGAGAAGGGCAAGAAGACCGCTGCGATGTCCGTGAGGGCCCGGTAACGACCCGATGGCGTTAACGGCGATTAGGGGTTAGTCCTTTATTTGTAGCAGGTTGGAAGGTTACGCCGTTGCCGGGCGGGGTCTGGTTGCACCTCTGGCAGGGTGGTTCAAGTTCGGGAGCAAAGGGGAATAAGTCGGTGTCTAACTTTACGTAGGCTCTGTAGGGAGGAACACTTATGTTCGAAGATAGCCTTCTGGAATCCGGAGGCAGACTTAAGACGAAGCGGGGATGGACGACGTCGATTCGGCCTTCTTCTGCAAGTTGGTCTTCTCGTCCTCATGGTCCTGATGCCGCTGATCTTCACGGAAGCCTTGCCCAAGCAACAATTGATGACATTCCTGGTGGCCCCCCCGCCGCCTCCACCGCCTCCGCCCCCGGCCGCCGCACCGGTAAAATTGGTAAAGCAGATCCAGACCGACATCGTGAATGGCGAACTGCGCACGCCCACCAAGATTCCGCAAAAAGTACAGATGATTAAGGAAGACGAAGCGCCGCCGCCAGCGATGGCCTCAAGCGGCGTAGTCGGCGGTGTTCCGGGCGGAATTCCCGGAGGTCAGATGGGCGGCGTGATCGGCGGCATCATCAGTTCCACGCCGGTGGCGGTGCCCAAAGTCGCTACTCCGCAGCGTGTGCGCGTTTCTGCAGGCGTGACGTCAGGTCTGCTGGTCAGAAAGAATACAGCCCGTCTACCCGCCTCTGGCGCGCCAGGCGCGTATTCAAGGAACGGTTCTATTGAGAGCACAGATCGGCAAGGATGGTTCCATCCAAAACCTGCAGTTGGTCAGCGGGCATCCCATGCTGGTGCAGAGTGCACTGGACGCCGTGAAGCAGTGGAAGTACAAACCGTACCTGCTGAACGGCGAACCGGTCGAAGTAGATACGGAAATAGCCGTTAACTTCACGCTCTCCGGAGGATAGATCCCGGCTGGTGTGGAACAACGTGTGAAGGCAACAACGTGTGACGGCAACAACGTGTGACGCAGCAACGCGTAACGCGGCAAGGTTGGAAAGTTTAGCTGGAACGGCCCTCCCCATCCCACCCAGCAATCGGTGGCCGGGAGAGCCCTTTAGAGGGGCGCGGGCCGCCATGCCTTTCCTCTCAGATACGCGAAACCGCGTCTCAGTAAACTTTCTGCTGGCCAGTTTCGTCTGACGCAGAGATCTCGCATCAAAGTCTAAGAAGTTCCGAGGAGGGAAAAGCAACTCATGTTAGCAACTCACTTAGTAGGGGAAGCTTTCAACCATGTGCCCAGGGTTGACCGCCTGGATTGTGCAAGAGGGCGGCGCAAGTGGGATGGGATCCGATTTCGCTATGGAAGCAGATGGGTATCGTAGCGAAGGCCGTGGTCATCATTCTGTTCATCATGTCAGGCTGGTCGATCGGCGTCATGATTGATCGCGCCATGGCGTACAGCGCGGCGCGCAAGCAGTCCCGCGCCTTTGCTCCGGCAGTCGCCGGAGCTCTGCGCGATGGCCGCATTGACGAGGCCATCAAGGTTGCCGAGCGCAACAAGAAGAGCCATCTGGCCAAGGTTGTAACCGCTGGCCTGATGGAGTTCAAGGCCCACCAGGATAGCCCCGGCGCCATCCCCGGCGAGACGATTGAAGCCTCCAAGCGGGCTCTGGAGCGCACCGAAGCGATCGTGCACGCGGAACTGAAGCGCGGTTTGGGCGGTCTCGCCACCATCGGTTCGACAGCGCCATTCGTTGGCCTGTTCGGCACGGTCATGGGCATTCTGAACGCCTTCAAAGGTATTTCCGAACAGAAGGCCACCGGTCTGGGCGCAGTCGCAGGCGGAATCTCGGAAGCTCTGGTAACCACGGCTTTCGGCCTGCTCGTCGCCATCCCGGCGGTCATGATGTTCAACTACCTCACCGGCCGCGTGGAAGCGTTCGACGTGGAGATGGACAATTCCTCGAGCGAACTGATCGACTACTTCCTGAAGCGGCGGGACGTTCGCCGGACCTAGAAGTTTTTCGGCGCAAGTCTGCATGAGTTGCTGATCCGGCGCTGGGAGCACTCCCGGCGCCGGGCTTTCCCAGCTCAGGCGGAGCGGGCCGGTGTTCGAAGTAGGGTATGGGAGAAATTAGTTATGGCAATGGCAAAGCGGAATGAAGGGGCTAAGGTTAACTCGGACATCAACGTCACGCCCATGGTCGATGTGATGTTGGTGCTGCTGATCATCTTCATGGTGATCACCCCCATGTTGCAGAAGGGCATCAGCGTGGACATGGCCAAAGTAAACAATCCCCTGCCGATGCAAGACGCGGATAAGGAAGACGCGCTGCTGGTTTCGGTGATGCGCGACGGGACATCTATTTCGGCGCCGATAAGGTGCCGCTGGATAGTCTGACCGGCAAGGTGAAGGATCGTCTGACGAATCAAGACCAATAAGACGTTTACCTGAAGGCGGATGCCCGCGCCCACTACGGCAAAGTTGTCGAGGTAGTCGACGCGGTGCGCGCCGCTGGCGTGGACGATCTGGGCCTTCTCACCGATCAACGAAAAATACTCCAAACGCTCCGCCGGTCTCTCCGGCGCTGGGCAATAGAGGAGATCGACTATGAGTATGGCACTTGGCGGTAGCGGAGGCCAAAGCGCAAACATTAACGTCACTCCCGCTCATCGATGTGCTGCTGGTGCTGCTGATCATCTTCATGGTGATCACGCCTTTGACGCCGAAAGGCTCTGGACGCACTGGTTCCTCAGCCGCCTCCACCCAACGCGCCCAAGAACAATACGCCCTGACCGCACCATCGTGGTGCAGTTGATCGATCGCGGCGCCGGCCAGGATCCCGGACTGAAGATCAATCAGGAAGATGCCACTTGGGACAACTTGCAGGGGCGGTTGGCCGATATCTATAAGACCCGCGCTGAGAAAGTCATGTTCGTGAAAGGCGATGACGCTATCCCCTTCGCCGATGTCGCCAACGTGATTGACATCGCGCATGCCGCTGGAGTAGATAAGGTCGGTCTGATTACGGCGAAGATCGAAGCGGGCGGCTAGAAACACGCTCCGGACCTTCGAGTGAGACTTAATCGCCAAGGAAAGACGCGCCTGCAAGGTCCGGCATCGGATTCTGTCCGCGGCAGGAACCGCTCTTCTCCTGCCGGCCGCGGGCCACGACTTGTCAACCCGCTGTCTCTGGGCCTAGGATGCTGTGGCAAGGGAGACCTATACCGCAATGAATAAATACTTTCGACTGCTAATGCTGGCGGCCGCCGCTGGCCCTCTTCTCTTCCATGGGCTGCAGCAAGCTGCGCGCGCGCGACCAGCTTAACAAGGGCGTGACCGCCTATAAAAACGCCAAGTACGAAGAAGCCATCGATCATTTCCAGCAAAGCGTTGCCCTCGATCCGATCCCTCATCAACGCCAAGATGTACCTGGCGACTGCCTTTGCTCAACAATATATTCCCGGCGTCGAGAGCCCCGATAACATGAAAATGGCGGACCAGGCCATTGAGCAATACAAGAAAGTGCTCGATATGAATGCGGCGCGCGATCAGAAAGTAAACGCCGCCAAGGGCATCGCCTACCTGTACCTGAACATGAAAAAGTTCGACGACGCCAAAAAGTATTACCGTATGGCCGCCGACATGGATCCCAACGACCCCGAACCTTACTATTCCGTGGGCGTGATTGACTGGACGGCCTGCTACCAGCCGCGCATGGAAGAGCGCGCCAAACTTGGCCTGAAGCCGGATGAGAACCTGAACCCCAAGAACAAAGATCAGAAAAAGGTCTGCGCGGAGTTGAAAATAAAATATGGCCCCTCAATCCAGGAGGGTATTGAGAGCCTGAACAAGGCCATCCAGTTGCGTCCTGACTACGACGATGCCATGGCCTACTTGAATCTGATGTACCGCGAGAAGGCCGATGTAGAATGCGACGATCTCGCCGCCCGCCAGGAAGATCTGAAGACAGCCGACCATTGGGTGGATCAGACTTTGCTCACCAAGAAGGCTAAGGCTGAGAAGCAACCCGGACAGCAAGGCATCACCATGGACCAACCGAAGTAGCACAGCGGAGTTCCCGCCGCGCAGCGGTCACAGAAAGCAACCCACGGCTTGAGCCTGCCGAAGGCCCGAGCCGTGGGTTACTTTTTGGGCAGGACTCGGTGCTGGAGTCCTTCAATCCCCAATCGGGTGGGTGCCTGGTGTCAGAACAATCGTGCGGAATCCGGATGATATTATTTAAGAACAGAACAGCAACTAGCGGGTCTGCTCCAGTATGACGAGTGTGGCACAGTTGCAAAGATCGCCGCGTGCGAGCGCGACCCCGGCGTCGGCGGACCATGACCGGTGGGCGGGATACGTGTCCGTGATTGTGCCCGTCTACAACGAGATTGCCCACGTGGATGAACTTCTGCAGGCCATCCACGCCTCGCCGGTCAAAAAAGAAATCGTCATCGTGGACGATGGTTCCACCGATGGCACGCGCGAAAAACTCCAGGCTCTCCCGCTCGCCAATCCCGATAACAATGACGTTACCGTCGTATTCCACGAGAAGAACTGCGGCAAGGGTGCGGCCGTCCGAACGGCGCTCCAATACGCGCGCGGGGAATATATCCTTATTCAGGACTCCGACCTCGAATACGACCCCCAGGATTATCCCGCGCTGCTGCGGCCACTCGAGCAGCGCCAGGCGAATGTGGTCTACGGCGTACGCCCAGACCGGCCCGAACGCGGACTTCGATTTTTCCTGGGCGCAAAGCTTCTGACCCATCTCACCAATCTGCTCTACGGCGCGGGCATCCACGACGAAGCCACGTGTTACAAAGTTTTCCGCCGATCGGTGCTCGCACAAATTGATTTGCAATGCCGGCGCTTCGAGTTCTGCCCCGAAGTCACCGCCAAGCTCTGCCGCGGCGGAGAGAGAATCGCCGAAGTGCCCGTCTCCTACACGCCGCGCTCCTCCAGCGAAGGCAAGAAAATTCGCCACTCGGATGGCTGGCTGGCCATCTGGACCCTGTTCCGCTACCGCTTCACCCGCCGCGCGCGCTGGACCAGATCAGAGCGCGCCGCCGCTCCATTCGCCGTCAGTTTTTCCCGCGTTCCGCCGGATGCCCTGTAACGAAAGTCAGCCTCAATATTCACGTTGTCATTCCGACCGGAGCCGGACCCTTGAGCGAAGCCGAAGGGGACGGCGGAGCGGAGGAACCTGCTGCTCCTCGTGTCCGCTATGCAACTACGTAACGACCGCAAGCCCATTCTTCTCGACCAGCGTCAGTAGCTTGAGCGACGGCCCGGAAGGCCGCTTCTCGCCGCGTTCCCACTTACTGACCAGACTGCTCGTAACGTTCAGGTAATTGGCAAAAACACTTTGGCTGACGCGTTCTTTTTCCCGGATAGCCTTGATCTGCTTCGGCTTCAATGGCCGGATCGGCGTAAGACAGGCTTCATCGAAACGCCGCATCGTCTTCTTATCGATGGCCCCGACATCGCGCAAGGCCTGCATGGTTTCGTGGACAGCGGCCATCGCTTCGCTTCGATACTTTTTGCTCACTTGTTTTTCACCTCCATGAAATCACCCCTGTGCAACAGCTCTGCGAGTTGCATCTCGGTCAACGCTAAGACGTGCTTCGCTGCTTCCTTGTACTTTTCTTTCCCGTCGTCATTGATGTTCGCCCGCTGGCTTTTGGCGAACCCGTACTCGAAGAATGCCTTGTCGCCGCGCCGGAAAAAGATGATTGCTCGATAGCCTTTCGATTTTCCCTGCCCCGGTCTGGCGATCCGCTGCTTGATGACTTCACCGCCAAGCTCGGCGTCGATCTGGCCTTTTTCTGCGCGAGCAATCGCCTCGTGCAAGGATCCATCCGCAATTCCTTCCCTCCTGGCAAAGCGCTGAAACCATCTCGATTTGAAAACTCGCATGGCCAGCCTCAATTTATTCTATAGCACTAGGTGCTATAGATCAAGCCGGGAGTCAGAAGCGCGCCGTGTGACATCTGACCTTGCGCCCAAAATGGAATGAGCAGAACATGGTCAAGGCGGATGCAGCACCGGGCTGTATTGTAGGCTGCCAAACAGTGTGGCTAAGTGCTTTGTTGTCAAGATTTTGCTCGTAAACTATTCGAAACAAAGGACCAAAACGCTATTTGCGCATGGCACTCGCGGAAACCCGCATGAACACTGCCGATGAGCGACAGAGGGGGGAGGGGGGTACCCTTTGAACCAGTCTCAGAACAACAGAGTCTGTCCTCGCGCCAGCGCAAAAGGTAGTTGGCCCAAAATATTTTTCCGGCAGATATCCACAGGCCCGAGCCCAACACGATGCTTCCCGAATCCCCGCTGGAATTGAAACGTTCGCCCGACTCAACACGCCACATTACTCGAAATAAGGAAGCGTCTGATGCGATTCATAGACCGTGAAGAAGTCGCCCGCCGGCTCACGTATGAGATGTGCATTCCGATCGTGCGCGATGCGATGATCGCATTATCGCGCGGCGAGACCCGGCAACTTCTGCGTTCGATCATCCCACTCGCCGGCGGCCGCATGTTCGGTCTTATGCCCGGCGCGATGGGCGCGCGCGCGCCCTTCGGAGCGAAGCTGATCAGCGTCTTCCCAGAGAACTTCGCTCGGGGAATACAGTCGCATCAGGGCCTGATCATTCTGTTCGACCCCGAAACCGGAGCGCCTGTTTGCGTCGTCCATGCAGGCGAGATCACCGCGATCCGAACCGCGGCGGCAAGTGCGGTCGCCACCGATGCCTTGGCGCGCCAAGACGCCTGCCGCCTGGCGATCCTCGGCTATGGCGAACAGGCCGCGACCCATGCGCGGGCAATCAGCAAAGTGCGGCATCTTGAATCCATCACGATATGGGGACGCTCGCCCGAACGCGCCCGCGCCTTTGCCGAGCGGATGCAGTCAGAACTTGGCGTGCCATTCGCCAGCTCAGGAACCGTGGAAGAGGCAGTCGCAGAGGCAAACATTATCTGCACTGTCACCTCGGCCACCGAGCCGATCTTGAAGGGCGCATGGGTGCGTCCGGGCACGCACTTGAACCTTGTCGGCTCAAGCCATGCCGGGCCAGCGGAGGTGGATAACGATTTGGTCGTCCGCTCGCGCTTCATCGCCGACAGCCGCGAGGGTGTTCTAAACCAAGGCGCGGAGTTTCTCCGGGCCAAGGCGGCTGGCCTGATCGGCGACGACCACATCGCAGCTGAGATTGGCCAGGTGCTGGCGGGCGAAATCGAAGGCCGCCGCTCCAAAGATGAGATCACCGTCTACAAGTCGCTCGGCCACGTCGTCCAGGACTTGTCGACTGCGTGGGCGCTCTATTCGCAGCCCGACAAACCGTCCTAAGAACGATGCCCTTAGTGACATAGATCACGGACTCCTGGCCAGGGTTCCGGTAAAATCCTAGGTTTGCTGACGCCGTAAGGATGTCCGAGAGAATGTTCAAGAAAATTCTCATTGCCAATCGAGGCGAGATCGCGGTGCGCGTGCTGCGCGCGTGCCACGAAATGGGAATTGCCGCGGTCGTGGTTTACTCCGACGTAGACCGCGCCTCTCTGCACGTGCGCAAAGCTGACGAAGCCTATCCCATCGGCGCTCCGGCAGCAGCCGAATCTTATCTCAACATTCGTAAGATACTCGACGTCGCCGAGCGATCCGGCGCCGACGCCATTCATCCCGGCTACGGTTTCCTCTCCGAGAACGCCAAGTTCGCCCAAGCCTGTGTGGATGCAGGGGTGAAATTCATTGGCCCAACCGCCGCCGCCATGGAAGCCATGGGATCGAAGACGCGCGCCCGCCAGGCCATGGAGAAAGCCGGAGTTCCCCTCGTGCCCGGCACGTCGCGCGGCGTCGAGTCATTCGAGGAAGCGGAGCGGGTCGCCGCGAGAATTGGCTATCCGGTAATGTTGAAAGCGGCCGCTGGCGGCGGCGGCAAAGGCATGCGGCTGGTGCACGCTCCCGAGCAACTGAAGTCCGCGTCTGGAAGCCGCCCGCAGCGAGGCAGAACGCTCCTTCGCCGACAGCGAAGTTTATATCGAGAAGGCGATTGTCAATCCGCGGCACATCGAGATGCAGGTGCTCGCCGATGAGCACGGCAACACGGTCTACCTCGGCGAACGCGAATGCTCGCTGCAGCGCCGGCATCAGAAAGTGCTGGAAGAAGCGCCGTCGCCGATTGTTGATGCCGACATGCGCCGCCGGATGGGCGAGGTTGCGGTCCGCGTCGCGCAGGCCGCCCATTATACCAACGCCGGCACGGTCGAGTTTCTGGTCGATCAGGAAAAGAATTTCTATTTTCTCGAGATGAACACGCGTTTGCAGGTGGAGCATCCGGTGACGGAGCTGATTACCGGACTCGATCTGGTTCATCTGCAGATTCGCATCGCGGCTGGGGAAAAACTGCCCTTCACGCAAGAAGACGTGCGCATCCGCGGCCACGCGATCGAGTGCCGCATTTACGCGGAAGATCCCGACAATAATTATTTTCCAAGCCCGGGCAAGATTACGCTGCTGCTGGCGCCTTCAGGTCCGGGCATCCGCCGCGACAGTGGCATGTACGAAGGCTGGAACGTGCCCCTGGATTACGATCCGCTGCTGGCCAAGCTGATCGGCTACGGCACCGATCGCGAGCAGGCCATCGCGCGGCTGACGCGGGCCCTCAGCGAATATTTTGTAGGCGGAATCAAGACGAACATTTCGTTGTTCCGGCGCATCCTGCGCGATGAGGATTTTCGCGCCGCCAAGCTCGATACCGGATTTCTCGACCGGATGCTGAAGCGGCCCGAAGATCCCCAAGATAAAGACAAGGGAGTCGACGCAAAAGCAGCGGAAGTGGCGGCGATCGCCGCCGGCATGTTTGCTGCGCTAGGCTCAACCGCGGCCGCCGCAGGCGAGCGCACGGTGACGGCGGTTCGGATGCGAATCATGGGGCGGCATTCGAAATGGAAAGATGCCAGCCGTCGCGAGGCTCTGCGTTGAGACTAGACCCTCAGGGGCTGAAGCCCATGATTTTCTTGACGCAGAGCGGCACGGCTGGAAGCCGTGCCCTTCCCGAGACGTTTCATGCCTGGTTCAGAAAAACTGGCCACTGGCAACCGGCCACTGACCACTGGTTTTTATGCTCTACGACGTAACCATCGACGGCAAGAATTACCGGCTCGAACTCAACCGCGCCGAGAGACGCTGGTCCTGCCGTCTCGATGGCCGTGAAGTCGAAGTCGATGCCGTTCTCGCCCGCCCAGACGTGCTCTCGTTGCGCATCGGGAACATGGCGTATGAAGTGAAGTCTGAGCGGGTGGCCAGCGATTTGCATTTATGGGTTGGGAGCACGCGCTTCGCCGCTGAAGTACGCGATCCCCGCTCGCTGCGCGGCCGCTCGCGCGCGGGTGACGATCACGGCCCCAGGAAGATCGTGGCCGCCCCGATGCCCGGAAAAGTCGTCCGCCTGCTGGTTCGCGAAGGCGATGAGGTGGAAGCGGGCGCGGGCGTGGCCGTAGTCGAGGCCATGAAAATGCAAAATGAAATCAAGTCGCCGAAGAAGGGCAAGGTACAGAAAATTCTAGTCAGTGAAGGTGCGACCGTGAATGCGGGAGATGTGCTGGCGATCGTGGAGTTACGAGATCCCCGCAGGTCCTCACAACGCGGCGCATTAGCGCCACCAAAGCATTTCTACTTCGCCAATCCGTTGCTATCCAGCACTTGTTTGGCGTAATAGTTCTCCACTTTGGCGGAGTCGCGCAAGACTTCATAATACGCGGCCTTCAACAACTGCTCGCGCCGCTCATGAACTGAGAGCGGATGGCTTGCTGCACGCGCGGATCGGATAAATCGCGCTGGCCGGCAGGCTCTTTTGCCACCAGCTTCACGATGCGGAATCCCATCTCCTGCTTGTTCGCGGGATTGACTCAGCGTGATGACCGGGCTGTACTGCCCCGGCTTGAGCTTGATCACCGCGTCGCGCGTGCCCGGATCGGTGTTGCGCAGAGAAGACTCGGGGATCGTCCCCAGATCCCCGCCGTTGCCGGAAGTTTCCGGATCCTCGGAATAATTCATCGCCAGTGTTGCAAAGTCGTCGCCGCTATCCAGCCGGTTGCTGATCATCTGGATCTTCTTGCGCGCGTCGGCCTCGTTCTGCGCCTTGTTGTTCTGGTTATGCACTTGCGGTTGGGCATCGGCGTCACGAAAATCTGCGCCAGGTGGTACTGGGGCTCGATCAGATTGAATTCAGACTTGTGCGCGGTAAAGTATTCGGTAATGTCCTGGTCGGTCACATTGATCTTGGAAGACACTTCCTTGTTCATCACCTTGTCCACGGTGATGGAGCGGCGGATATCGCGCTTGAAATCCTCCAGGGAAATCTTTTTTTCCTGCAGTCTCTTATCGAACTCCTGCTGCGTGTAAGGGGACTTGATCTCGTTGAGTTTGCGATCCACTTCCTCCTCGGTGGCCAACAAGCCGAGTTTTTCGGCGCGGCGCATCACCATTTCGTCGTCGATCAACTGGCGCAGAATGTTCAGTCGGAGAATGGTAGCCTGTTCTCCCGGGGGCGCATGCTGGGCGCTGGCCACTTGATTCTCGTAGTATTTATCGACGTCCGAGCGGAAAATCTTGCGGCCATCGACGGTGGCCATTACGTCGCCGCTGACTTGTGACTTGCAGCCCAGCAGCGCCGCCAGCAGAACGGCAGCAACCAGCACCGGCGCAAGCCGGGCAAATTCCGGATTTCTTTTCAAAATTTCTCCCTCACTGGCGGTGTGCACCTTCGCCGCGATCATTGAAGCCGGCGCCGCGGCGGCGGCAGCAGAGTGCTCAGGCACGGGCAGGTTGGCATCCTTCAAAGCGCGATCCAACGCGGCGCGCACCTGGCCGATCGGCACCGCGCCGTCCATCTTTTCGTCCATTGATGAACAATTCGGGCGTCGCTTCCACGCCGACCCCTTCCGCCATCCTTCATCGATGCCTTCACCGCGCTCTCGTCCTGCGCCTTGATGCAGGACTGCAATTTCACGACATCAAGACTGTGTTTCTGGCCCTGCAGCATCGTGAGCTTGTCCAGTTCTTCCAGCCGTGCCCCGGGCGTCTTTTCGTTGTTCACCTCGTGCTGGTTGGCATGAATGTAATCTGCGAAGTCCCAATAAGCATCGCCGTTCTGCGCCGCCAGGCAATTGGCATCCACGGCGGCGTGCATCGCCCAGGGATGAATCTCCAGTCATCGGGTAATCCTTGTAAATGAAAGTGACCCGGTCCCCGTACTCCTTGAGAATTTCGGGAAATAGCGTCTGGTGCATGCGCGAGCAAAACGGGCACTCAAGATCGTCGAAATTCACCAACACAACCTTGGATGCCTTCGCTCCCCGCGTGGGCCGCCCGTTGACATCGATCTTGCTCATTGTCTCCGCGAAGCGGATCCTTGTTCAGGTCAAAATTGTCAGCCGCTTCAGGGAAGAACGGTCTTTGGAGACCAGGAACGTCAGATCCTGCTTCTTATCCCCGCTATCCACCGTCACCGTAACCGAGGTCGTAGTTGGGAAATCCGGGCTGGGCGAGGCGCTCCTACGGTCACTTGGACATCCGCAGGCATCTTGTAGTAGGAACGCACCTGGCGCTCGATTTTCTTGGCTAAATCGGGTGAAGCAGACTGGGCAACGCAGCCCAAACAAACCACCAGCAAAAGAAAAAAAGAACGTCGAATTAGAGTCACCAAAAACCGCCTCAGCATTGCAGATTGAGTCTTGATTATCTCATAGGGCGGGCGTGACGCGGGCATGTGAGCTCCCCGTGACTCGGCCAAGAGAGCGCTTGTACCGAGCGATCCCTAGCCGGTCCGCTGGAATAACTTGTCTGCTGGAAGCAAAACATTCATTGAGCCCGAGCGGAAGCCTTCCAGATCGAGGGTGACGAACTTGAAACCAAGCGCTTTGAAAATTCGCGTGAACTCGGCCGCCATGGCAGGATCGAGCGCCCGCTGCAACTCCTCGCGAGCAATTTCAATGCGGACGATCTCGCCATGGTGCCGCACTCGGAATTGCCGGAAGCCCAGCCCGCGCAGAGCGTCTTCACCTTTTTCCACCACGTCGAGTACCTCGCGCGTTACCGGACGGCCATATTCGATGCGAGACGACAGGCACGCGGACGCGGGCTTATCCCAGATGCGCAGGCCAGCAGTCCGTGCCAGAGCGCGAATTTCCTCTTTGGTAAGCCCGGCATCGAGCAGGGGCGCCACAATTCGGTGTGCACTCGCAGCTCTCTGGCCGGGGCGGAAGTCGCCCTGGTCGTCAACGTTGACGCCGTACGCGATGGCGTCGAAGCCGCGCGCCACGCGCAGTTCTTCCATCAGACGTGAAGAGTTCATCTTTGCAGAAGAAGCAGCGTTGCGCGTCGTTGCGAACATACTCCGGGCGATCGAGTTCGGAGGTGGCGACCACTTCCAGCGGAATCGATTGCTCCCGGGCAAAGGCAATCGGCGTCGGCCAGCTGAGTGCGCGCCAGGCTGGGAGAGTCGGCGATGATCGCCAGCACGTTGTCTCCGAGCACCTGATGAGCAGCCCAAGCGAGATAGGCGGAATCGACGCCGCCGGAATAAGCGATGAGGATGCGCCCCAGGCTGAGAAGGTAGGACTGTAGCAATTCGCGTTTTGCTTCGAGACCCGTCCCCACGTCTAACATGCAATTATGTTAGCAGGCCAGGCCATGGGCGTAAGGACAGCCGTTCTGACTGGCCACTGACCACCGGCCACTGCTTAGTACAGCCGCTCCTGCGGCCGCATGCTGCCGAAACCGCCGATGTTGGCCAGAGTAAAGGTAAAGCGGAACAGGTTTTCGGTGGGCACGTTGGCGACCGTGTAGCTGCGGTATTCCATGGTCACGCCACAACAGTCCCAGTTGTAGGTGGTCTGCGCGCTGACGAACTCCAGCGACCCATTCTTGGCGTCAAAACCGAAACTGCCGGCGGCACTGAAACCGCGCTTGACGTTGCGGCCATATCCCAGAGCCGCACGAAATTGGTTAAAGCTAGCAGGCGCGG
This sequence comes from uncultured Acidobacteriaceae bacterium, assembly GCA_963702775.1. GTDB lineage: Bacteria > Acidobacteriota > Terriglobia > Terriglobales > Acidobacteriaceae > Sulfotelmatobacter. Next base: position 770,840 of record CAVPDX010000002.1, on the reverse strand, counting down.
CCACGCCCGGCGACGTTACAACCTGGGCAGGGACCTGCAAGATTGCGTCGCCGCCGCCAATGGTCACTTGACCGAAGTGGTAGTTAGCCAGCAGCGAACTGGCATTGACCCCGTGATTTTGGAAGTCGTAATCCAGATCCCACTCTGCGTCCGTACGGGAGCTGGTTTCCACGCGCAGCCGCGAAACCAGCGGCGAAAGATGGCGCGGCTGGGAGAGAAACGCAATCCCGGTGAGGTCAGCAGTGGTGGTGAAGACATTGCGCTGGCCCGAAATCAGCGCACCTCCAAATGTGGGATCGAGAAAGTATTTCTGGGCCAGTTCCCAGGTTGCGACCTCGCGCACTTGCGGGCCGGGCGGACATGCCGCGTTAGCCAGCATTCTGGTGGTAGGGTGCTGCCACGGAATGATCGATTCCGGCGCAGGCCCCCCTACCATGAGAGCTTTCATGATCGCATCGCAATCCTCCGGCTTGTCCAAATTGTGCTTGGCGTATAGCCGAGTCACGAAGCCGTACTCGACTTCGTGGGTATCGGTGAGGATGTCGCGCTCGTCGAACTTCAGAACATTCCCGAAGTTGTTCACCCCGGTCACAAAGCGGTACACCGCACGCGGCTCGATAACGTGCTTCCACTTTCTCCCTATGAATTCTTTATCAAACACGCGCTCCAAAACAGGCGGCCGCAATTCCACGCCGGTCTCCATGGCCTGGCGGTTGATAGGATCGCTGACCGCGAGTCCCGGATTTTCTCCGATCGCTCCAACCAATCGTTGTGTGTAGTAGGTTTCATGCAAGGTCAGCGCCGGACGCAATGACCATCCCCGGAATTGCAACGGCACGGAAATCTCGGGAGCCAGGTCGAATCGCCCGAGAAGATTCGCCGTCCGGAATTCCGGGATACAAAACAATCCCGGGCACGTTCCCTGCTGAGGTTCGCTGCGCGACAACCCGGCCAACGATGTGTCGAATGACCAGTAAACCGGGGTGTGCCACAACCGTTGGTCCACGCTGGAGGCATCCAAGCTGGGAGCGTGCGAAATCGTGATCACTTGCCCCGGGGTTGTGCTGAGAAAGTTCTGGTAACGCTCCACGAATCCATTCAGACTAAACCCGGCGGCGGACTTCGAGAGAAATGCCTGCGATTTCACCTCCGAATACACCGCCTGGCTGAAAACTTCGTTGAAGGCCAGACGGAAGAGAAAGGAACTCAGGTAGTCGATGTTGGCCACCGCCCGGAAACCAGCGACGGTTCCGGCTGAGTTCAGGCGCACATTCTCTCCTCCTTCTTTGACCGGAGGCGTGCCGATACCCCGGTCAATCACTCCGAAATAGGAAAGGTCTAAGTAGGACTTTTCTGTGGGCATGACCCGAAACTCCCCCCGTTGCGACCAGCCCCGCAGAGAGAAGTACTCGGCGCCGAGAGTTGCATCCATCCGGCGGTTGATGGCCCAGTAGTAGGCATCGCCCACCACATAGCCCTTGACCGAAGACCGCGCCACCGAAGGCATCAAAAATCCGGACTGCCGCGATTCCTTCTCCACCGGGTGCGTCGCAAAAGGAAAATAGAGAACGGGAACGCCGTGCAGCAGGAAGTTGCTGTGGTAGATCTTGGCGTTGCCCCCCACATCCACCACGATCTTGCGCGCGTCGAATTGCCACTTGGGATGAGGCAACTCGCAGGTGGTGATGGTGCCGTCATAGACCAGGTAATGATCGGGACTGGTCTTGTCCACAATTTTTCCGGTAAAAGCGAAGGGGGCGGTGGAAGTCAAGATCACCTGGTTGCCGCGAAAGCGCAGCCCCGTCGTGCCGGTCACATCGTAGAAGCGTCCGGTTTCCGAATCGAAATTGTAGGTCCCGTGCGAGGCGCGAATGTGGTCGTCATTGGCACCGCCGTCGAGGGCGAAATGTCCGCTAGCAGTCACCTCTCTCGTGTCGGAGTTGAAGGTCGCCTCATCAGCCCGCAGCACATAATTCTGGTAATAGATTTCAACCGCGCCGTGCAGCTTGTACAGCGAACCTACTTCTTCCTGCTGAATGGCGCAAATTGTGTGGGCGTCGCCGGTTTCCTTTTGCGCCGCGGCGGCGAGGGCACACGGCGTGGTTTGAGAGGGCTCTGACTTTTCCCCAGCGCTCCGAGTGCGGTGCGGATTTCACAGGCGGCAACTGGCTGGTAACTAATGGCGGGACGAGAAGAAGGTGACAAAGCCCCACCGCCGTGATAAGGAATCTGTTGCGAAGATTCATCGGAACCAGACTGCCGGAACCAGATCGGCGGAACCAGATCGCCGGAGCAAACATCGTCCGGACAAGATCGTCCGAAGCGCAGGTAAAAACGCTCGGATGCTTCAAGTCTGCAGCAGTGGTGTGAACTTAGCACGGCTGAGCCGTCGGAGGCAAAAAGCCCCCGAAGTCTTGGATTCCGAGGGCATCTTCATGGTTATCCGACACTGTTGTCCGGCGTGGTTAGCCGGCTGGTCCATAAGTCCTCGCACTTCTCGAAGACCGTGATTTATGCCTTGTCCGCTTTGTGGTGACATCTGCCGGTGCTCTTCCCACGCGAATTCCGCCGCTGCCTTGCCGTCCGTCGCGCGGGACGTTGCGGAAGCGGAGGCAATCGGCCTTCATGCGGCGGAAGGTTCGGCACCCCACCGTGACGATTGCAACGAGTCTGTCCCTGAAGATTCCACTCTCTGGCGCCAGGAAGTCGCCGCCCGCCTGAATCGTTATCAAGCCCGGCGCAAGCCGCGCCCACCCCGATATCCGTCGCTGGGGCTGCGCTTCGAGCGGGACGAGTCCGTTCGCGCGGTGAGCGGCATGGATTCCTCGGCTTTTCGGCAGAGAACCGCTGCGGCGTCGAACCAGGCTCTGGCCTTGGATGGGTTCGCCGATGGCGCCGTTGATGCTCTCGAAGCAGCACCATATCCTCGGGTATTGTCTCAGACTCAAGTCTCAGAAGAGGCCCAAGTCGGCACAGCGTCTCGGCCCACGACTCCGCCTGCAGCCCCCGCCGCTGCCCCACCCACGTCGCAAGTCACAGCCCAAGTCACGGCCCAAGTCACAGCAAAGATCATCGAGTTCCCGCGTTCCTGGACGCCTCCGGCGGCTCCGCTCGACGAACTGGCCGAGCCGGTCTTGGATCGCGACCGTCCGCGCATCCTGGAAGCGCCAGAAATTGTGCCGCCGCCTCCGGCCCTGGGCGGCATCACGATTGAACCCGCCCGGCAGCCTGACATGGAGAAACGTCCGGGGATCGATATCCCGTTGCAGAGTGCGCCCCTGGCACGCCGAATTCTCGCCGCCGCCATCGACAGCGTAATCATTGCGGCAGCCTGCGCTCTGTTCGGATTCGTTTTCTGGAAAATGACCGCGATCCGTCCGCCGCGATTGCAGATGATCGGCATCGCTGCCGGGCTCTTAGCCTCGTTCTGGGCCGCCTACCAATATCTGCTCGTGGTTTACTCGGGCGCTACGCCCGGACTGCTCCTCGCGCGGCTGGAATTAGACCGCTTCGATGGCAGTCGCGCTCCCCGCCGTCTCCGCCGTTGGCGGGTCCTTGGCTCATACCTCTCGGCCGCGTCTCTCGGCATGGGATACGCCTGGGTCTTCCTCGACGAGGATTCGCTTTGTTGGCATGACCGCATTACTCACGCGTATCTCGCGCCAAAACCATCGACCGCGAAGACAACGCCCAGCTAAACCCCGCGCCGCAGCCGCCGCCCCTATGCTATCTTCAATAGCTTAGCCTAATCAGCAGTCCACGCATTCCTAGAAGCATGGCTACATCGGTCGAAGGCTCCAAACCGGCAATAAAGGTCTTCGTCGCCACCACGGTGATGTTGTCTTTTATTTCCTTCTGGCGCGCCTCTGCCATCGTCCTCTCTGACCTTGCATCTTCCGCCTACTACGCCGGCGGCGACGCCGAAAAAGTCATCGGCAAGAGCGCTCCCTGGTTCATTCTCGCGGTCATGCTGTTCAGTTATGCCGTGCGGGCACTCTACATCGAATCCAGCAGCATGTTCGTGCGCGGGGGCGTTTACCGCGTGGTCAAGGAAGCCATGGGCGGGGGACTCGCCAAGTTCTCCGTCTCTGCCCTGCTTTTCGACTACGTCCTCACCGGCCCCATCAGCGCTGTCTCTGCCGGCCAATACATGGCGGGCTTTATCAAAGACATAGGCGTATATCTGCACCGCCCGCTCCACTTTTCCGACGACCACTTCGCCGCAGGACTGGCCGTCATCGTGGTGCTCTATTTCTGGTGGAAGAATACCCAGGGCATGCACGAGTCCAGCCAGAAAGCCCTGCAGATCATGGCCATCACCACGGTGATGGTGGTGATTCTGATCGTCTGGTGCACCATCACTGTTTTGCGCGCCCCGGTCCAATTGCCGCCCAACCCGCTGCACCCGGGCATTATCCCACTGAACAAGGAATCGCTGGGCTGGCTCCCAACACTGGATGGGCCACATCACCTGGATCATCCTCTTCGTCGGCTTCGGACATTCCGTACTCGCGATGAGCGGCGAAGAGACTCTGGCGCAGGTCAACCGCGAGATCGAGCATCCCAAGCTGAAGAACCTGGAAAAAACCGGGCTGGTGATCTTCATCTACAGCCTGCTGTTCACCTCGCTGGTCTCGTTCTTTGCCGTGATGATTATCCCCGACAAGGTTCGCCCCGACTACTTTGCGAACTTAATCGGCGGCATCGCCATGTACCTGGTCGGGCCGGAGAGCTTGAGATTGCTCTTTCACGGCTTCGTAGTGCTGGTCGGAGTCCTTATCCTGGCAGGCGCGCAAAATACTTCCATCGTGGGCGCCAACGGCGTTCTGAATCGCGTGGCCGAAGACGGAGTGCTCACCAGTTGGTTTCAAAAGCCCCACCACCGCTACGGAACCAGCTTCCGCATCATCAACCTGATCGTCGGCCTGCAGATTCTCACCATCGTGCTCAGCCGCGGCAACGTTTACATGCTGGCCGCGCTCTACGCCTTCGGAGTGATCTGGAGCTTCGCCATGAAGTCCATTGCCGTGCTCGTGCTGCGCTTCACCGAGCCCGGCAACCGGGCGTGGAAAGTTCCCGGCAACCTTCACATCGGCAAAACGGAAGTTCCGCTGGGATTGATCCTCATCTCTGCGGTGTTGCTGATCACCGCCGTAGTGAACCTCTTCACCAAATACCAAGCTACGATCGCCGGAGTGATTTTCAGCGCCGTGTTCTTCACCATCTTCACGCTCTCCGAACGCCATGTCACCAAAGAGCGCCAGGGCAAACCGGAACAACTCGATCAGTTCCGCGTCTACGGCAACCAGGAACTCGGCAACGGCGCCATGGGAGTTCGTGAAGGAAACATTCTGGTTGCGGTACGCGATCCCCGCAACCTGTACTACCTGCGCGAGGTGCTGGCCCATACCAACACTGCCAAGCAGGATGTGATCGTGATGAGCGCTCGCCTGTACCACCGCGAGCCCAGCTTTGGAGGTGGCTCGGTCATGGATGCCAGCCAGGTCTTCGATCACTACGAGCAGGAACTGTTCACTGCCGCCGTCGCCGTCGCCGAAAAAGAGGGCAAGCCCATCCACCTGTTGGTGGTCCCGGCAACCGATGTGTTCGATGCCATCATGGTGACCGCGCAGCGGCTCGATTCCGCCCGCGTGGTCTGCGGCCTCTCGAACAAGCTCACCGCCGACGAGCAAGCCAGGCTCGCCGGTGATGCCTGGGAGCGCCTGCCCGAGCCCCGCCCGCGCCTGTGCCTTGAAGTCTGCGCTCCCGACGGAGCGGTTCGAGAATATCTGATCGGACCGCACAGTCCGCGTCTGCGCCCGCAAGACCTCGAACTCATGCACCGGCTCTGGCTCGACATCACGAAAGATCCGAAATACGCTGGAGCCCACCACTACCACATCGTGGCGCTGGCTTTAGAGGAATTGCAACGGGAGTTGAGCACCGAACAACGCGCCCAGCTTCTGCAGAAGCTGCAGGAAGAAATGAACCGTTCAGGCGACGCAACCGGCCCGCCCAACTAAGGTGCTTGTAGGAAAGCCCCACCCCTTAAGGCAAATATTGGACCGCGCGCGCCTACTTCTCGATCTGCAACACCACCACCGGAGAAATTCTTTCGGCAATCGCAATCCGCAAACGGGATGTCGTGCTCGGCAAGACCCAGGCAGCCGCCACCCGAAACCTCAAGCTCCTCGAGCGCTTCATGGCGGACCATCGCGACGTACTCGGCTGGATTCCGCCCCGAGGGGGCATGACCGCGTTCCCCTGGCTGGTGAGCGGAGGGCTGCTCAACTTAGAAAATGCCCGCCCGTTCTGCCAAGCCGCCACCGATCTTGGAATCCTGCTGGCTCCCGGCGATTGCTTCGATGCGCCCTCGCATTTCCGCCTGGGCTTTGCCGCCGCCGGATACAATTTCTCCAAGGCGCTCGACCGTTTTGGAGCATTCGTAAAGATCTGGTCGGCGAAGATGGCCACAGCATGACGGGCCGCTGCGACGCGATCAACAGTTACTTAATTGTTGTCATTCCGACGCCGAGCGAAGCGGGGCCGAGGAATCTGCTTCGGTTTGTGCCTGGAAGCGGCGAACTCCCGCTTACCAGAACTTCGTTCTGATGCATTCTGCTCGACGTTGATCCACTCTGAACAGTCGAAGTATCACGTTTTTATCACAGCAGATCGATCCCACATCCCCCGAAAACTAACTGTCTCGATGGTGGGTTACTAACGCCGGTTGGCCCGTGATCCGCTCGGAGGCGGTAAACGATAGCCGACTTGAACGAAGCCGCTTTGCGGCTGACGCACTCGCTTGTTGCTGAGCACGACGAATCGAGGTGATCTGAGCCAGCTTGTGTCGCAGGGAGGAATGGGGAGGAACTCTAAGCAGTTCCTTCGGCAACCCGGCACTCACCTTATCGAAGCCGGGGCACAGCGGTGGCGATACGATTCTGATAGGCATCGGTCATGGCGCTTCGCCATGCCGGAGTTTTTGGACCATTAGCAGTTCGGTGACCCCCCCAAGAAAAAGACGGGAATCGATCACAGAAAATCCTTTGTCCCGGAAAGTATCCCGCAAGTGAGGGCGGTCGGGAAAACGCTGGAGGCTTTCGGCTATGTAGCTATAGACTTCATGATTGCGGTGCAGAAGCGTACCCCACAGTCCGGTCCATATCTTCAGACCCCAGTATTCCATCTTCTGGGGGATCTTTCCGCCCGGTTTGGAGAAATCGAGAAAGGCCGCGACGCCGCAGGGTTTTAGAACGCGGCTAATTTCGTCAATAGCTGTTCCGAGGTCCGGTGCATTCCGCAGGGCGTAGCCACCGGTGACGATGTCCACAGATTCGGAAACGATGTCAAGCGATCCCATATCCTGGTTGGCGAAACTGACATTCGGATGAGTATTGCGGTGACGGGCGATATCCAGCATCGGCTCGGTGATGTCCACTGCGGCGATGCGGCCACGCGGGTATTTGCCGGCAAGCAGAAACGCGATGTCGCCGGTGCCGCAGGCGAGATCGACGCAAACAGGGGACTCGTGAGAGGGAAGCAATGAAATCAGAGTGCGCTTCCATGCAGCGTCGCATCCGAAAGAAAGTACTCTGGTGATGAAATCGTACCGGGGCGCGACCTCGGAAAAATTCCGTTCGGTATAGTATTTCTTTGTCTCGGCATTCTCGAGATGATCGCCGATTTTCAAAACAAAGCGATCAGTCATTGGATCTCCATTTTCAAAGGGTTCGCAATTGGGCTTACCGCAGACCAACGATGGTTAGTGGTTTCGTTTGCCGCGTTCACAGATTACTTGTCCACCATACTCCACAATTCGCGTCGTGGCGCAGCCGGGAGAGTTGCAGGTTGCCTATTGCTTAAAGACCAACGGAGGCCCGCTGACTCGCTTTGAAACTCAGCAAGCAATAGAAGGTAGTGGCTGAATTATTCAGCCACTACCCAATAGAATCCGCACTCGCCATCCTAGAAGGCTTGCTATAACATGGTTGTATCCCAATGAAAACAAGATGTCGAAAGAGTACGGAAGCCTGTCACCTAAAGTGTGGGTTCTGAAATGCGCTGCATCGAGAATCACTACCCGTCGCCCTGGATGGGCACTAAAGGGACTTTGGCTGTATACATAGCGATGACCTTCCCGCGCCGCGTCGTAATGCTCTCTCGCAGCCGCAAGTTTGGCCGGTATCCGGAGACCAGATGGGCGAATTGCGCCTTTGGGACGATTCAAGCGTCCATCGCTTTGCTAGTGCTGTTGTCCCTGGTGCATCCATCGCGAGCCTTCGCGGCGAATCCTGACCTGCAGACAGTGCTGACTGGCTCGCGCCAGCGCATTGAGAAATTGGACTACCGCGTGACCGGCCGACTCACGCGGGTGGAAGGCGATGGCAAGCGCACGAGCTACAAGTTTGTCGGCAAGGCTCGCTGGTTTCCTGATGGTCTGCGCGTGCTGTGCGAGATCTCGGGGCCCGGCTCCGAGAAGACGAGCCTTCTTCTGCATATGAGCGTGAGTGGACACGTGACCATCGAGACGGTACTTCCTGGCGAGAAGGCCGCTAGCGTGTTGCCATTCGAACGTTGGAACGAGTCACTCGTGGGAACAGATTTCTCCTATGAAGACATGGTGGAGAGCCAGTTCTTCTGGAAGCATCAAGAACTTCTGGAACCGGAGAAATACGGCGCACGGGATTGTTTCGTCCTTAAGAGCGTGCCCGGCTCTGAAGACCGGTCTTACTATGCTTCGGTGACATCGTGGATTGACCACGGCATTTTGTTCCCCGTGCGTGTGGTGAAGACGCTTCGGGGAACGGGACTGCAAAAGGAATTCATTTACTATGGGCTACGGCAGGTCGGCGGCGCTTGGTCCGCGTCGCAAGTGGAGGCAAAGCTGCAGGGCAAGCCCGGCTCCTCGATTCTCGCCATCGAAGCGGGCTCGGGAAAGGCAAATCTTGGACGCAAGGACTTTGATATCGGGCCGTCCAACGCTCAAAAAGAGAAAGTGAAATAAATCGCTTCACTTAATCAGGCTGTCGCAAGGCTCGTGCTGTCACTGGAGCATCAACGGTGCGTGCCATCATGGGACAATCTCCTTTTCAGACGTTGTTGGAGCTCCATAAAGACCAAAGGGCCACCAATTCCAGTCGCCGGCAAGTTGCAAGAGTGCGGGACCGACTACCATCCGCACAACTGTAGCGTCAATGAACACCGCCACGGCGAGCGTAAAACCGAGCATTTGGACGACCAGAAAGCTTCCCATGGTGAATGCGGTGAAGACGGCAATCATAATTGCCGCGGCGCTCGTGATGAGCCCGGCCGTCCGCGCCAGGCCCTCGATCACCGCTGATCTCTCGGATAGACCGCGCCGCCGTTCTTCGAGGACTCGGGCGACCAGGAAGACCTCATAGTCCATGCTCAATCCGAAGACGATGGCAAACGAGAGAATGGGCACGATTGGGTATACGGCGCCGGTCGGTCCGTCGAGCCCAAAGAGTTTGCTACCGTGGCCTTCCTGAAAAACGACAACTAACGCACCGAATGAAGCGCCGACGGAGAGTAGATTGAGCAGAATTGCTTTGACAGCCGCAAATAAAGAACGTAACCCGATCAAGAGCGCCAGCAAACTCCCCAATACGACGCCAAGGACCACCCTCGGCAACCGCTCTTTTACTACCGAGTCATAATCGGCTTCGAGTGCGGGAACACCGCCCACGCGCAGCACAGCGCCGGGCACGCCGGTTATCGTCGCGACATCGCTGGAACGCACCTCTCGTACCCATCGTACCTGTTCGTTGGGCGAAAGCGTGGCGATGGGCAGCAATTCAACCAAGGTGGCTTGGCCATCGTTGCGGAGAAAACTCTTGCGGATTGGCTCGGGCACATCGCCGACGGCATCCGGAGTGTCGGACATTCCCGTGAGGGTTGGAAGAGATAAGACCTCTTCGGCTCTAGGATCGCTCTGGAAGCGCTGAGTCAAGCGGCTGACGGCAAGCCAGCCAGCCGGTGACAGTGGCGGAGACTGCGGCGGCAACTCCAGGATCACTCGGAGGGATTCCACAATTCCCGACCGCCCCATCTTTTGAAGTGTGTGCAGTGCTTGCACCGACTCGGCTGCGGCCGGGAGCGAGTGACGGTCAGGAACCCCGGGAGAGATTTTCCGCGCCTGGAATGCAAGGATCAGTAGTGGAATCCCGGCGACAAGAAGAGCTGTCCAAGGCCGGCGGGTGATGATGCTTCCCCATCGCACCCACCGCTCACTCGCTGCACATAGACTCTCCCGCGTTTTGAATCGGCTTGCCGGACGACGCACTCCGGCGGCATCGATGCGATGCCCTAGCAGACCAAGCACCCAAGGCAGAATGAATGTACACAGCATGACACTAGAAGCAGTTACCAGCAGGCCAGCTATCCCAATGGAGCGCAGTTCGCTGATGGGCACAGTCAGGAGTGCTGAAAATCCGATTGCAACTGTCGTAGCTGAGACTATCAGCGTCTGCCCCGCTTGCCCGGCAGCAATATCGGCAGCGTGGCCGGGATCATATCCCTCGGCCAATGCTTCGCGAAACCGGCTCACCATCAGCAATGCATAGTCGATGCCCAAGCCAAGGCCGAGCATGGTTGCCAGATTCTGCAGCAGAATCGACAGCTGCAGATAATGCGCGAGGAGCGCAGCCGCACCCATCGCCATCGAGATTGAGAGTACACCAACTCCCAGCGGCAATAGCGCAGCCACAAGACTGCCGAAAGCCAGCAATAGCAGCAAGAGAGTCACCGGCATCGCTCGTTCCTCAGCATGGGTGACGTCATCTGCACTGACCTTGCGAAGATCGAAGTTCAGTGGGGTTTCACCCGTAATCTCCAGTTTGATATTGGGGTATTGCGACCTAAGCTGACCTTCCAGCCAGTCTGTTCTTGCCCTTAGTTTTGGGATCAACGCCTCGACATTTTCATCGTGCGGATCCAACCCCACGATGATCAAGGCCCCGCCATTGTTTCCAGTGAACAGAGCATCTGGCCAATCCAGACTCGAGATGGCACCCGAAACTCCTGGCGCACTACGCAATGAACTAGTTAAGAAGCCCAATGCATCTGCGCCTTTGGCTGAATCCGGATCGGCAATACCGCTGATCACCACAACCAGGCGGTGGGCATACGGCGACTGGAAACGCTGCGCCAGTTCCAAGTCTACTTTTTCGGATTCTCCGCCCTTGATGTGAACAGTCGTCTCCAAGCGACGTTCGACTTTGTAGGAAAAGGGTAGTAACGCAAGCGCCATGACAAACCCCGACATCGACAACCAGAATCGGCGGCGAGAGGCATTATGGCCAGTCTTCAAGCTTGGCATTACCACGGAAGATTCACGTCGTTCACCGGCTCGTCTGAGCGTAATGAAACCGCTTCGGTGATCGGGCACATCCATGATATACGGTCAAACGGGATATTCCTTGGCGTTCGGCCTTGAGCCAGGTAACGATAGATGTGGGGAACTGCCGTTAAGCTGTCAAATCGAGGGACGTGGCTGACGAAGACTTCGCTGCACGATTACCCGCCGATCACTCAAGGAACGAATTAGGAAGCTTGTGTCCACGAATGGAAATAGTTCCCGGTTGGTCGGCAAAGAGAAAACTATGGGCTTTTGGTCGCAAAATCACTTCACGCTGATACCCCGGTCGCTTGCGTCTACCACAAGATGGGCCCGCTCCTCGTGCAGTAGACGTTTTCAGTGATGCCCTCGTCGAGTTCTGTGCGGTTCGTGATGATAAGCACGCGGCAGTTCTCTACGTTCTTCCATATCCACTTGGCGAGCCACACCATCGTCAGGCTCTTACCCAAAGCGCGATATTAGGAAACTACACATTCCTAACATCCCGAGGGAGGGGTTCCAATCCTCGTGTTTACCTAGCTCCAAGCGACCAGGACTCGACAGGGTTTTCTAACGTGACCGTACGCTGGATCGGGAGTCAACTGTGTCTCCATCGGATTCTTGCAACGTACCTCCTGGAATGGGTCATGATCAGGGAATTCAATTCCCTGATACGCCCCTGTTAATTCCCTGTTTCGATTTGAGCTGAACGTGCCAGTTTCTCCAGCAAAATGTGCAGCTTAGAGAAAGATGAGTGCATTTTCGAGAGCAAAATTTTGCCAATTCCCTGTATTTTTCCCTGTTAGCAGGGAATTCAGGCGGAGAAGAGTTAGCGCGAGACTGCGCGCTCCGCCATTGCTTTAGTCTTCATGGGGTTAGAGACCCTCCTAAAGTCTTCCTAAGGTTTTATCGTTCTAGATGCTCACCGAGAAGACGGGGCAGGGCGCTTCGCAGGCGACTTTGTATGCTACTCCTCTACCCATATGCTTGGTCACAACAGCCGGCTGTTTCCGTTTCGCGCCCAGCACGATCATGTCGGCTGACGGCGCGGCAATTTTCAAAATAATCTCCGCAATCTCATGCGGGGATCCGAATTGCACCAAGTACTCGGGCTCATGCCACAGTTGTGTTCCTTCGGGAACCAAGGCGCGAAGCCGATCTCTCCCGCTAGCTAACATTTCTGTCGGGTCCTCGGGCCGAAACTCAGGCAGATTATGGGGAAATTGCGAGACGTACAGGAGGGTCAGTCGAGCCCGATTCTGCTCTGCCAGAGAAAGGGCGTAAGGCAGCGCGTGCAAGGATTCTGGCCCAAGGTTGGTGGCAAACAGAATGTGCTGCAGGCTGCCCTCGATGCCCCAGCGGGTTGCGTGCGGCCCGGTGGTAAGCACTGGGCACTCGGCAGATCGGAAGATCTCCTCCGCTACTGAGCCGAGAAGAAATTTTCCCAGACCTTTGCGGCCACCGGTGCCGATTACGATGAGGTCAATGGCATGGTCAAGGGCGAGGTCGAAGAGCACTTTGGCAACTTCGCCTCTCCACGATCATTTCTTCGTGTTCGACATCTGTGAATGATGCGGAGCTGGTCAACTCATCCATCTGCTGGTTGGCCAGAAGTCTGGCTTGCGCAGGATCCGTCTGCGCCACTTCGAAATCCTGATCCTGCCAATGAGGGAGCACGTGGACGGTATAGAGCACACCGCCGTAACGGCGGGCGAGGTCGATGGCATGGGGCAGACCAGACTGCTCGGTTGATAAGAAGTCAGTGGCAAATAGAATGTTGCGGAGTTTAATACGGGGTGGAGCGATTATCGTCGACATCACAAACCTCCTTCCGGAGCGGGAGGCTATGGCACCGGCGGGGATTTTGTCGCGTGCCTTAACCCGGCCTCCGGCTTCTTCGATGCAGCCCGCAGGCTACTGTTTCCTGCCTCAGGTTACGACAGCGATACGGGCTAACGCCCAGCTTCTGCACTTGCTCGGTGAACTCGCGCACAACCTGGGCAAACCTCGGCCCTTCGGCCGCTGAAACCCATTCCAAGCGAAAGCGCTCTTCCTCGATGCCGAAATCGGCGAGCATCAGCTTGATGGCGTCCGCGCGTTTTTCGGTTTTGTAATTGCCCTCCTGATAATGACAATCTCCAAGATGGCAGCCGCAAATGAGGACGCCGTCGGCCCCCTTGGTGAAGGCATCAATCACCAGGTTGGGATGCACCATTCCCGAGCACATGACGCGGACGATGCGGATGCTGGGCGGGTATTGAGTGCGCGAAACACCGGCCAGGTCGGCTCCGGCATAGGAGCACCAGTTGCAACACAGAGCGATGATCAGAGGCTGAAAGTTGTCGTCCATCACTCTACTCCTAAAGCAGCATGGATCTGCGCCTCGATCTGATCGAGGGTAAATCCACGGATAAATACGCCCTTCTTCGGGCATGTAGCCTGGCAGCAGCCACAGCCCTTGCAGGTGGAGTCGTTGGTTTCGACGACCTTCTTGATCGAGCCCTGCCATTTGTATTCAAGAAGTGTGATGGCTTTGTAGGGACAGGTATCGATACAGTAGGCGCAACCGTCGCAGCTTTCGTCGACCACCTGCGAGATATTCGCTCCGAGTTCGAGACTATCCTGGACGAGGACGGATGCGGCGCGCGCGGCGGCTGCCTGTGCCTGCAGGATCGATTCGTCGATGCCCTTCGGGGAATGCGCCAGGCCACACAAAAAGACCCCGTCGGTCATGAAGTCCACGGGGCGCAGCTTCATGTGGGCTTCGAGGAAAAATCCCTCGCTGTTGAGCGGAACCTTGAGGAATTGCGCGATTTTGTGGTTGTCCTCATGGGGATGAATGCCTGCGGACAGAACCACCAGGTCGGCGGAGATGTTGAGCGGCATTCCCAGGGTCTGATCGTAGACGGTGACCTCAAGTCCTTCGCCATTTCGTGACACCTCGGGTTTGCGGTCCTCGTCGTAGCGCACAAACGCGACTCCGTGCTGGCGGGCCTTGGTGTAATAGCTCTCCTTGAAGCCGTACGTTCGGATGTCGCGGTACAGGATGTACACATTCGTCTGAGGGAAGCGCTGCTTGATCTTCAGCGCATTCTTGACGGCGTCGGAGCAGCACACGCGAGAACAGTAGGGATGGTCGGCATCGCGTGAACCGACGCATTGGATCATGACGACGGTCTTGGCGGGGCGGTAGGCTTCCAGCCCGAGGAAACAATTGCTGGCAGCAAGGTGTGCTTCGAGTTCGCGCTGCGTGATGACATTTTCATCTTGTCCGAACAGGTATTCTTTTGGCTGGTACTGCTTCGCACCCGTGGCTACGATTACGACCCCGTGAGTGATTTCGGTGTTCGCGCCCCCGGCGGAGACCGTGGTCTTGAAGTTGCCGATGGTGCCGTCGATCTTCTGGATCTCCGCACCGATAAAGAGCTGGATTCGGCTGTTCTGCAAGACTTCGTTGCGCAAGCGCGCTAATTCTTCCTGCGGCTTGTCGCCGTTGAGCAGGTAATGAGTGTGGCGCAGATTTCCGCCCAGCTCATTCTCCTTTTCCACCAAGATAGACCTCAAAGCCCTGGCGCGCCAACGACAGCGCCGCAGTCATGCCTGACAACCCGCCCCCGATGACCAAGGCAGACTTTTCTATCCTGACCGTCTGCCGGTTGAGCGGCTGTGATAACCGGACCTTGGCCAGCGCCATCCGGACCAGGTCTTTGGATTTTTGCGTGGCCTTCTCCGGTTCGTGCATGTGCACCCAGGAACACTGGTCGCGGATGTTGGCCATCTCAAACAGGTAAGGATTCAGGCCGGCTTCTGCCAGCGTGTTGCGGAACAGAGGTTCGTGGGTGCGCGGGGTGCAGGAGGCCACCACCACGCGATTCAGAAGAAATTCTTCGATCTTCCCTTTGATCCGATCCTGGGTATCGTTGGAGCAGGTATATAGATTGTTCTCCGCATACACGACGTTAGGCAGCGTCTTGGCGTATTCGACAACGTCGGGGACATTGACCACGCCGGCGATATTGGTCCCGCAGTGGCAGACAAAGACTCCGATGCGCGGCTCTTCGCCCTTTACATCTTTTTCGGGCGGGTAGACCTTGGGTTTGATCAAGGTGCCACGGGCCTCGCGCAGGAGCGAGAGCGACTGGGCGGCGGCCGCCGAAGCCTGCATGACGGTTTCCGGAATGTCCTTGGGCTCGGCAAATGGTCCGGCTACAAAGACTCCTTCACGCGAGGATTCCGCCGGCTTGAATGCGGAGGTGCCACAGAAATTGAATTCGTTGAGGGACACGCCGAAACGTTCGGCCAGCGCTTTGACCTCTTTGGGTGGCTGCATACCGACTGACAGGACCACCAAGTCGTATTCTTGGAAAAGCTTCCTGTCGTCCTTGCCGAGATAGTGGACGATGAGATTGCGAGAGCCGGAGATTTCTTCGATCTTCGGCACGCGAGAACGGATGTAGCGCACGCCGAGTTCCTGCGCTCTGCGGTAATACTGCTCGAAGCCTTTGCTGAAGGCGCGCAGATCCATGAAGAAGACGTCGCATTGCAGGCCTTCGCCAAGATGCTCTTTGGCGATGATGGCTTCTTTAGTGGCGTACATGCAGCAGACGGAAGAGCAGTAGTCGTGTTGGGAATCTCGCGAACCAACGCATTGCAGGAAGGCAATGCGCTTGGGTTCTTTCCGGTCAAACGGCCGCAACACGTGTCCGGAGTAGGGTCCGGACGCGGACATAATGCGCTCGAACTCCAGGGAGGTGATCACATTAGGAAGGCGTCCGTACCCGAGATCCTTGTTCAAACGAGCATCGTAGACCTCGTAGCCGGGAGCGAGGATAACGGCGCCTACGTTGAGATCGACCTTCTGCTCTCGCTGCAAGTAGTCAATCGCATGAGCCTCGCAGGCATTCCCGCAGATCTGGCAGTTACAACAAATCCCGCAGGCGAGACAACGCTTGGCCTCGGCAACGGCTTCTTCCGGCGTATAGCCGACGTGGACTTCGGCAAATGTTTTTCCACGAGTCGCGGGGTCGAGGGCTTGCATGTGGACCTGGCGCTGCATGAGCACGCCAGCCGTGTCCACGAGGTACTCTGTGCGAAACGGTCCTTCTTCCTCGCGCGCGACGCGCAGGTCTTGGTGATTGAGCCAACGATCAATCGAGGTTGCAGCTTTCTTGCCGGCATGTTCGGCGTTTATAACTACGTCGGGACCGGTGACACAATCCCCGCCCGCAAATACTCCGGGCAGCCCGGTTTCGAGCGTTAGCGGATCGGCTTTGAGCGTTCCCCACTTTGTGGTTTCCAAGCCCAGACGCTCTCCCAGACTTCCGACATCAGGAAACTGGCCGATCGTGGCGATGATTGCGTCACCGGGCAAAACAAATTCGGAGCCGGGAATGGGCTCGGGAGCGGGCCGACCACTGGCGTCCGGCTTGCCCAGCTTCATCTTCTGGCACTGGAGGCCGGCGACGCGCCCGTCCGCTCCGGCTTGGAACGACTTGGGAGCGGCGAGAAACAGCAGCTTGATGCCCTCGCGCTCCGCGTCGTTGACCTCGCGCGGGTCGGCGGGCATTTCAGCGCGCGTTCGGCGATAAACGATCGTGACCTCGGTTGCTCCGCAACGCAGAGCGGTGCGTGCCGCGTCCAGAGCGGAGTTTCCGCCGCCAATTACGAGCACGCGATGACCGGGTGACACCGCTTTTTCGAGATTGACGCGGCGCAGGAACTCCACGCCCCCAGTGACGCCGGGCAGGTTTTCCCCCGGAATTCCCAATTTTCTTTCGACGTGGGCGCCAATGGCGACGAAGACGGCGGCGAAGCTTTTTCGCAGCTCATCGAAAGTGATGCTGCGGCCCACCGCTGTGCTCAAAAGGATTTCGATTCCGAGGCCGCGAAGCTTGTCGATTTCAGCATTCAGGGTTCGGCGAGGCAGGCGATACGAAGGGATGCCGACGGTCAGCATTCCTCCGGCCGAGGCGGCCGCCTCAAAAATGGTAGGGCGATAGCCGCTTTTCCGGAGCTGATAAGCGCAAACCAGTCCTGCCGGTCCGGAACCAACGATGGCGACTCTTTCCGGACGGTCGGGGACGGTCGGTGGCGGGAGCTTATAGTCGGGAAATTGGTCGGTGACGAAACGCTTTAACCCCGGAAGATTGATGGGATCGTCCACGTTGCAGCGAGTGCAAGCATCGGTGCAGGGGTGGGTGCAGACCCGACCGCAAATGGATGGCAGTGGGTTATCGCGCAAAATGACCTGCAGCGCTTCCTCAAACCGTCCTTGGGCAATCAGCGTCACATACCCCTGTCCGCCCTGATGAACGGGGCACGCCGCCTGGCAGGGAGGGGTGCCTCGCCGGGAAATCGTGAACACGTTGGGAACGGCCTGGGGGTACGGCCGGTAGATTGCTTTGCGCTCTGCCAGCCCCAGGTCGAACTCCGACGGGAGCACCACCGGGCATTCCTCCGTACACGCGCCACAGCCGGTACACTTTGTGAGGTCAACGAAGCGCGGTTGCTTCTTGATAGTGACAGTGAAATTCCCCGCCCGCCCCTCAATGCGCTCGACTTCACTCAGCGTGAGGATTTCAATGTCCTTGTGCCGGCCGATCTCGACCAGACGCGGCGCCATGGTGCACATGGCACAATCGTTGGTGGGAAAAGTTTTGTCGAGCTGGGCCATGACCCCACCGATGGCAGGGCCTTTCTCGGCCAAGTACACTTTAATGCCGCCGTTGGCGAGATCGAGGGCGGCCTGCATGCCGCCGATACCGCCTCCCACGACCAAGGCGGCGCCCACGGGTACGGTTGGGGATTTCTCAGAGGGCATGGGAGAGAACCTCCGCCGCGGACGCATGCCGCGCAGCCCTGTCTTTGACCGCCAGGAAATACAGGGCTAGCGGGCGATAGACCATGTGCGACCACTTTCCAAACGACATCTCGACGAGCAACATCGGTGTGGCGACGATGATGTGCAGGGCGTACAGGTAATGACAGGTGAGGGCGAAGCCGGCATAGCGGAATGTATGTGCCGCCAAGCCGCTGACCACGGTCAGCACCAATAAGATGGGGAAGATGAGATCCTGAAAGGACGTTTCCTTGTAGATTTCCTTTTGCGCCCGCAAACGCCCCAAGAAGATGTCTCCGAGGCCATAGAGGATAAGGGCCGTCCCGAGGTACCCGAGCCAGCGCTGGGGATTATACAAAGGGTAGACGTTATCGGTTTGAAACCACCGCAGAGCGAAGACTTTGATGGTGACCATCATGACTACGCCTGCAGCGAGCATCCAATGTCCCAGCCACCGGCCTTTTTCCGGACACTTCCTCATCAATGAATGAGCCACCGACTGATGGACGTAGGTCCAGGCCTCGGCTACGTAGTTAGATAGCGGGGGACGCGTCTCTCCATCCCCACTCATGGTGAGCCGCCAGATGCCGAAGACACGCGAAAACAGCAGCAATAACGGGAGCAGGATCACCGTCAGCGTGTAGTAGGTCATGAGCGGGAACATGTGCTCCAATCCCAGCGCAGTGGTGGCGAAGTCCTTAGCGGCCATCCTCACGTACCAGACGTGGTAAGCAATGATCAGGAACAGGACGACAATCGCGACAGAGAATAACGAAGTGAGGTACCACGCCTTCGATTGAAGCAGCTTGGCGGCGATGCCCGTCCAGTCGTACTGCGCACTTAGAAAGCGGCGCAGCGTTTGCATGGAGATTCTGGGCTCCGCTTGACGCGGGCAGACCACAGAACAGTCGCCGCAGTCATGGCAAACCCAAGGATCCAGGCTGCCCACGAGCGGCCGTCTCAGTCCCAGTAGGGCGTAGCGAATGCTTTTGCGCGGAAAGGTCACAGAACCCTCGACCAGATCGCACGAGAGCGTGCAACTTCCGCACTGATAGCAACCCGTGGGGTCGAACTTTCCGTAGCGCCGAATGTCGCTCAGCAGTGTGGGATCGCATTGAACCGGCAATGTGCCGACTGCCATTTGCCACCTCTACCGGGGCGCCGCTACTGCGTAGCGGCTGCCCACTCCTTCACAGTCCTCCTGGTGTACACCAGGAACTTCCCGTCTTCTTCCACGATCTGAACCTGAAAGTTTTCGTTTTGATAGCACTCGCCTGCGCGTGACGCTTCTTCTTTGGCGTCATAGGGGTGCCCATCCCACATGAATTTCTTGCCATCGCTGATGATTGCGAGATTCGGGCTCATACCATGCCTCCAAAGTGTCAACACGCTACGGAGAAGATGCCTCTCTTCCGCAATGCTCTGGCGAAGGGAAAATACTCGCGGACCAGCCACTCCCCCGCCTGCGGGACTGCATCGCTGACTGCTTTCGACAATCCCTGAGAAATCTCTTCCGGTAGTGGCCCGGTTTGGCAGGCCAGCACCCGCACTTTCACTGCGCAAGTTTCCTGCAACTCGCGCAGCAGGTTGGACGTGGGCAACTGGTGCATCGAGAAATCATCCAGCTTGACCGGAGGAATTTCCGCGGGATCAATCTCGAATATTTCTCCGGGAGTGCGTCCGGCATCGATCGCGTCCAGGATGAGCAAGCATTGCGGACGCGCCGGACTCAGACAAAGAGTGAATAAGAGCTTGCGCACGCCCGTGCCGGCATCCAGCAAGCAGATGGCTTCAGGTATTTGGTAATGTGACTCGAGATAGTCCACTACCGCGCAGCCGAAACCATCGTCTCCAAAAAGAATGTTCCCAATCCCGAGCACTACGATCGGCTTCAGACAGAAGTCGGGGAGATCGGATTCATCGATCTCAGACGAATCGACCTCGAATTGACCGATCTGGCTCATGCTTCCTCCCCGGTTCGCTGCCGCTCAGTTGGCCAGCGAGCCGACCAACTTGCCGTCCACGTCGAAGATATCCAGCTTGACCGAGAGCTTCCCATCCAATCGGTGGGTCGCACACGACAAGCAGGGATCGTAAGCGCGGATCGACATTTCTACCATGTTCAATACTCCCTGGTCGTACTTGCCGTCATGGATCAGGCTCTTCGCGGCCTGCGTGACCGACATGTTGATGGGAGCGTTGTTGTGGGTGGTGCCGACAATCAGGTTGACGTTGGTAATCAGGCCGTCGGCATCGGTGGTGTAGTCGTGGATGAGAGTGCCGCGCGGCGCTTCGGTCACGCCAACGCCTCGCGCTGCCCGCGGCGTGCACTTCACCCGGGTTTCGGTGCTGGTGATGTCGGGATCGTCCAGCAGGCGGATGGTGTTTTCGGCGTTGTAGAGCAGTTCGATCAGCCGTGCCCAGTGATAAAGCAGAGTCAGCTGTGCGGGCCGTCCGAACTTGGCGCGGAATTCTTCCAATTCCGCCTGTGCCAGCGGAGTGTCGATAAAGTCGCAGACGTTGATGCGCGCCAGCGTGTTGGCGCGATACACGCCCTTGGGATTGTCGACATCCATGGAAAAGCCTTCGCCCCACTGTTTGGCATAGGGGAACTTCAAGTAGCTCCACGATTCAATGTGCTCGGAGATGAACTCCGTGTAGCGGTCATTTGGAAAGTCCTGATAGGCGCCCTTCGGCGTCATCAGGCGAATCTTTCCGTCGTAGAGGTTGAGAGCGCCATTCTCTTTGACGGTGCCGATGAAGCCGGTAGTAATCACTCCCAGCGACTTCACCACATCGAGGTACTTCGGGAAAACGTTCTCCTTGGCGAAAGCGATGGAAAACTTGGCCAGGTCCAGGGTTTCATCGGCCTGTTTGCGCAACTCGTCGCGCTCGGCAGCGGACAGCGGCTTGCTGAATCCGCCGGGAACCGCGGCCTGGGGATGGATGGACTTGCCGGCGATGGTTTCCAGCATCCTGGCGCAGAGATGGCGGACTCTCACCACTTTTCTGGCGACATCGGGCGCCGCCTGCAGCACACCGATTACATTGCGGATGGAATAGTCAGCATCGGGACCGAGCAGGAAGTCGGCTCCCGCCAGGAAATAGAAGTGCAAGATGTGCTCTTCCATAAAAGCAATGCTGTTGCACAGCTCGCGCAACTTCTTTCCCGCCGGTGGCGGCTCGACACCAAAGACCGCGTCGCAAGCCTTGGCCGAGGCCAAGTGATGCGACCACGGACACACGCCGCAAATGCGCGGCGTGATGCGTGGGAGATCTTCCACCGGCTTTCCCAGACAGAACTTCTCGAAGCCGCGCAGTTCAATCACGTTCACGCGGGCGGTGTCCACGTTGCCCGCATCGTTGAGCTGAATGGTCACCTTCGCGTGGCCTTCGATGCGGGTGACAGGTTGAATGACGAGTGTCTTTGCCATGGATCACCTCCGGGGCATTGGCCGCAGACGGCCAGCGCCAGAAAAACGGTTGAAGGTTGCGGCCCGATCCGGAATCTGCTTGGGATCAAGTCCAATCGAGGAGAGTGCGCCCATCATGTCGACCATGGGGTTAGCTTTCTCCGACAACGGGCCAAAGCAACCCTCGCAGGGCATATAGGCGCGGATGCAGCGCGGGTTGCCGTCGCTGCCGCCGCAGCCGGCACGCGTCGCCGGCCCGAGACACAGAATGCCCTGCTCCATCAGGCAGCGCATTTCGCTCAGTGGCGCTCCCGGTTTGAAGTCGGGCGCCTCCAGGCGACGCTTCAGGGTGCCGACCGACTTCTTCTCGCGCTTGGTGGGACATTCGTCGCAAACGCTCTTCGAGGGCAGCACGGGCAGGGGCTTGCCCTCGAGCAGAGCGACCAGCGCTCCGGCCACCATCTCTGGCGTGGTCGGACATCCGGGCAGATATGCATCCACCTTCACCACTTCGTGGACCGCATACACGCGATCGGTGAGTTCGGGAATCTGCTCGTGAGGCAAGCCGTTTTTCTCGGTGGTCACGCTGTCGCGGTAGACCTTCTCCAACAACTCATCCTTGCTGAACTGGTTCGCCAGCGCTGGGATCCCGCCAAAACAAGCACAGGAACCCAGAGAGATCAGGATCTTGCATTTCTTGCGCATCTCCTGCGCCAGTTTCTTGTGTTCTTCGCTGCGGATCCCTCCCGAGATCAGGCCGACATCCGCTGCGGGGATTTCCATCTCTGTGCCTTCGCCAGTCTGACCATAGAGTTTGTGGTCCATCAGGACCGGCATGTGTACGATCTCTACCTGTTTGAGTACGTCGAGTAGCGGTTCCCCGATGTCGAGGATGGTTACTTCGCATCCTCCGCATATGGCAAACCATTCTTCGGCAAGTCGCGCTGCCATGCTGTACCTCCTACCGAACTTGAATTAGTGCTGCCTCGTTCTCGTCTCCAACTATCAGTTATTGTTGCGTTCAACGTGAATTCGGCCCTGCCGGACTGGCGCGCAGCTTGCTCTGGATATAACGACAGCGCGCGGGATTACAAGCCAGGACGGATGAGACCTTCCGGGCGGCGGTGAGGAGACCTTGCACAATCCACCCCTTGGGCGCAATCGAACGTTCGTTCGGGTATGCGGCACGCCTTGGTGTCGAGCCGAACTAGCGAACGTGGAGTTACTTATGGTCCAACCAGCCCGGTTTGTCAGTGACTCTAGTCACCCAGTGTCGTGAGCGGAACTGGGATATCGAAGGTGCCGGCGAGGGAGAGTATGTCGCTTTGATCGTCAAGGCTCTTTCCTTGTGCAGACTTGCATCGATTGCTCGGCAGTGACCAACGTCACAGGTGGGGAGTCCATTGCTGCCAAAGAAAGTGTTTTGAATCTAGTTTGTGTCGACGTGCGTTGGAAGGTGTTGCCGAGCTGGGGTGTTGCTACCCGGCAAGAGTTGCTCAAAAGAAGTTCGAATCTTGAAATTCTCTATTGTCCCGCACGGTTGATGGTGCTTTGCTGCCGAAAAGTATTAGTTCCTGACGGCAGTTGCCTCTGCGGAAAAACAGGCTGCGGAAAAACTCCCGGTTGACGCAAGATGCCATCACCGGGGCCAAAGCCCGCACTGGTTAGGGCTTTACGCGGCCATGAAGCGCCGTTCTTCCACGGTACTTCTGGTTTTCTTGAGTGTGTCCGCAGGGTGTAGCGTAGTCTCCTTCCTTTTTCTCATTATCCAAACTCAATCTGGGATGGAACGCCGCGTGCTCCTTCCGCAAAGGAGCGAGCACATTATGGACAGCGGATATTACGCAGCGGCGGCCGGACTTGCGGCACAGACTCAGGCTCTCGAACTGGTCGCTCATAATCTTGCGAACCTTTCGACAACCGGGTATCGGGGACAACAAACTACGTTTCGTTCGCTGTTGGCGGGGAATGGGGCCGTGAGCTCGAATCCGCTCAACATTGCGGTGAACAACTATGGAGTTTTGAGTGGGAGCCGGCTCGACTTGACGGAGGGCAGTCTTGCGCCCACTGGCAATCCGCTGGATGTGGGGGTAACGGGCAGCGGCTTTTTGGCGGTGCAGTCCGCGCAAGGGGTTCTCTATACCCGCGACGGCAGTTTTCACCTTACTTCCACGGGGCAACTGGTCACAAGCCAGGGGAACGCTGTGCTGGGCGAACAAGGGCCAGTGACTTTACCGAACGGGAAAGTCGCGATCTCTTCCGACGGAACCATATCGGTGGACGGCGTGGTGGTGGACAAGCTGCAACTGGCGGAGTTTCCTCCGGGAACGAATCTCACGGCGGTAGGCAACGCTACCTATTATGCGCCCAGCGGCTCCGCGGTGGCGGCAGCGGACTCGTCGGTGCGGCAGGGGATGCTGGAGGGATCGAATGTGAGTCCGACGGAGGGAGTGATGCAATTGATTACCGTGCAGCGCACTACGGAGATGCTCTCGCGGGCGCTGAGCGCGCTCGATGGACAGTTGAATCAGATTGCGGTGCAGGATTTGCCGAAGGTGTAGGGGAAGCGGGGTCGTCGACGTCAGGATAAGGAAGTGAGCCAAATGCGCCCTTCGGTCGCTTGCGCTCTCTCAGGGCAGGCTCCGTGGATTCGGGCGGCTCGCTCAAGGTTCCCTCGGCGAGCTCGGGACAGGCTCTTCGGCGGGGCAAGCTGCGCCAGCCTCAGAATGACAAGCGAGTTGAGGGTGGCAAGCGGAGCAAGGAGAAGAAACGCATGATGCGCGCACTGTATACCGCGGCCAGCGGCATGACTGCTCAGGAACTCAACCTGGACAATATTGCCAACAATCTGTCGAACTCGAGCACGGCCGGCTTTCGCAGCCGCCGATTGCAATTCGAAGATCTCATGTATCAGAACCTGATCATGCCGGGAGCGGCGGCCACGCAGCAGACCACCGTGGTGGCCGGGTTGCAGGTGGGCCTGGGTACGCGTTCCGCCGCGTCGGAAGTAATTCAGACGCAGGGCGACTTCAGCCAGACGGGCAATCCGCTGGACCTGACGATTCAGGGGCAGGGATTTTTTCAGGTGTTGTTGCCCGATGGGCAGACCGCCTATACGCGGGCGGGTAGCTTTCATCTCGACTTTTCCGGCAACCTCGTCGATCAGAATGGCGACGCGGTGCAGCCGGCGATCACGATTCCTTCCGGTGCGACTTCGATTACGGTCGGTTCCGACGGAACGGTGAGCGTAACCCTGCCGGGACAGACCGCAGCGCAGCAGGTGGGATCGCTGCAACTGGCGCTGTTTAACAATCCCGAAGGGCTCAACAGCACCGGCAGCAATCTGTTTTTGCAGACCACGGCGTCCGGGGCTCCTGTCGTCGGCGCGCCGGGCGGCAGCGAGGGCTTGGGAAGCGTCGTGCAGGGGATGCTCGAGCAATCGAACGTCAGCGTGGTGACTGAATTCGTGAACATGATCGTGGCGCAACGATCGTACGAGGCCAGTTCACGGGTGGTGAATGCGGCGGACCAGATGTTGCAGACGATCAATAATCTTGGCCGCTAGAGCTGGCCCGCTGGGACTGGGGCGTTAACCGCACTGAGGTGAAGTTTTATGAAGCGTCTTGCCATAGCGCTGATCAGTGCAATACTCGCGGCTGCGTCCTTGCGCTGCCGCGCCGAGCAGGCTTGTGCGGAAGTGGCGGTCGAGGCCAGCATCGAAGGCGATTCGGGAGAGCTGACTCTGGCGGATGTGCTGGCCCCGGGCACGTGCGCGCAAGTGCGAAACGCGGCAGCCCGGGTCGATCTCGGGACCGTGCCGCGGTCCGGGAGGGTGCGGGTGTTGGACGGCCGCGAGATTCGGCGGCGGCTGGAAGAAGCGGACGGCGGGCTGGCGAGCGTTAAACCAAGCGGCATCACGATTCCCGAGCGCATTGTGGTGAAGCGTCGGGGGGGGACCAAGTCCTGCGCGGAGATCGCGCGATTCGTCGCGGCCTCGGCCCCGGCCGGGGATTTCGCGAACGTTCCCACCCGGTGGCGCGAGGATCTGGATTGCGCCGCGGCTCGCAGCATCCCGGCGGCGGCGCCGCTCGAGCTCATGAAGTCCAACTGGAGCGCCTCGCTTGAGCGCTGGCAGTTCTCGCTGCGGTGTGTCCAGCCCGAGGATTGCGTTCCTTTTATGGTTTGGGTGCACGATCCGAGGGGAGCCGTGGCCGAAATGCCATGGGTACAAAGCGGGGTTGCGCGCCGCGTGATTCCTTCTGGCCAATCTCTTCCTAAATTGCAGACAGGCATGATCGGCCGAGAGCGGCTGGTCGCGCCCGGTCAGACGGCAACTCTTATCTGGGACCAAGCTGGGATTCGCGTGGTTTTGCCTGTGACCTGTCTGGACGCGGGGGGAATGGGCCAGCTGGTGCGGGTGCGGCTGAAGAACGCGGCGCGGATTCTGCATGCGGAAGTCGTGGGCGAGGGAACTTTGCGGGCGAGCCTGTGAAGAACACGCGACCGGACGCCAGAGGCTTGATTCCCTGCGTTGTGATTATCGTCTTGCTGCCCTTCTTGCTAGTTCCCGCCGCCGCGCGGACCAAGCAAAAAGCGGCAGCCCCGAAACACGACGCCCTGGCCGACTATGTGCAGCGCGTAACGGCGGCGGCTCCGGCTCCCGCGGCCGGGACGCTCGGCAGCCTGTGGGTCGACAACGGACGTCTGGCCGATCTGGTGGCCGACTATAAAGCGTCGCGCGTTGGCGATCTGGTAACCATCAGCATCAACCAAAATCTTTCGTCCACCAATGCCGGCAATGTCGCGACGAACCGCGCGTTCTCGGCCAGTTCCGGCATTACTGCTCTAGGAGGACATATCAAGACCAGTGGTGTGGCCAACCTGTTTTCGCCGAATTCGACGCAAACTCTGGCGGGCAAAGCGGCGGCCACATCTTCGACCTCTTTGAGCACGACCCTCACCGGCCGGGTTGCGGCCTTGCTGCCGGGCGGCACTCTGGTGGTGGAGGCGGAGCGCGAGATCGTGATGAATGACCAGCGCGAGACGGTAATTTTGCGCGGGCTGGTTCGCTCCGGCGATCTCGATGCTTCGAACACGGTGACCTCGAACAGCGTGGGCGATCTGGAGGTCGAGGTGAAAGGCAAAGGCGTCATCAGCGAAGGGGTGCGGCCGCCCAATCCGCTTACGAAATGGCTATTAAGAATCGTCGGCTTTTAGGAGAAGGGCATGCGACGCAGGATTCTTTGGTTTGCGGTTTCTGTCGGGCTGGCGGCAACCATCTTCGTGGGACCATCGGCCGCAGCCCAGAATAATGAAGATCACAAGGTGCTGATCCGGGATGTGGCCAGCGTCGAAGGCATCCGCAATAATTCGCTGATCGGCTACGGGCTGGTGGTAGGACTTAAGGGTACGGGGGACAAGCAGCAGACGTACTTCACGATTCAGACACTGGCCAGCATTTTGCAGCGCATGGGGGTCGAGATTCCGGCCAGCGTGCTGCAAACCATTGTACAAGTGAAGAATGTGGCGGCGGTTTTTGTGACCGCCGATCTGCCTCCGTTTTCGCGGCCCGGTATGCCGCTCGACGTAATGGTTTCATCCGCGGGAGACGCGCGCAGCCTCGAAGGCGGCCTGCTGCTGTTGACGCCGCTTTATGCCTCCGATGGCCAGGTCTATGCGGCGGCGCAAGGCCCGCTGGTGGTGGGCGGATATTCGGTGGGATCGGCGGCCAACTCGAAGCAGGTGAATCATCCCACGGTCGGACGCATTCCGGGCGGAGCGTTAATCGAGCGCGACAGTTCGCTGGATCTCACGAAACTCCAGCATCTTTCGCTGCTGCTGAACGAAGCCAGCTTCACCACGGTCGAGGAGGTGGCAAAGGTGGTCAATCATGAACTGGCAACGCCGGCGGCTACGGTGATCGATAGCCGGCGGGTGGAAATCCAGGTGCCGGTTCCGGGCTATGCCAACCTGCCTGCGCTGCTGGCGCGAATTGAAAACCTGGAAATACGGGTGCGCCGCAAGGCCAAGGTGGTGGTCAATGAACGCACCGGCACGGTGGTGCTGGGCAAAGATGTGCGCCTAGGCGCTGTGTCGATTCTGCACGGCAGCTTTTCGATTGAGGTGACCACGACCTTTGCCGCGTCGCAGCCGAATCCGCTGGCGGGCGGGCAGACTGTGGTCGTGCCGGAAACCAAGTTGAAGGCTTCAGAGAGTGCTGCCCGCAACGTTGCCCTGAACGAAGGGGCCAGTGTGGAGGAATTGGTGACGCGCCTGCAGTCCATTGGAGCGACGGCGCGTGACGTGATTTCCATCCTGCAGGCCATCAAAGCCGCTGGCGCCCTGGAAGCCGAACTGGAGGTAATCTGATGAGCGCAATTTCTGGTTCTTCCTCCGGCGCGTTGCCGGTAGGCCTGTCTGCCGCCGCGTCGCTCCCCCCGTTAGCGCAGGCGGCATTGGGCAAGGGCCCGAAGGCGGCCCGCGAGTTTGAAGCGCAATTGATTGGAACGGTTCTGCAATCGCTCGAAAAGACCTTTGCGGCGCTTCCCGGGCAGGATGCGATGGCTGGAGAGGATGACTACAACTACCTGGGAACCGAAGCGTTGGCGTCGGCAATAGCCGCCGGGGGTGGGTTTGGCATTGCAAAGTTGATTGCCGAGCACTTGGGGAGCACCGAGGTATCGCCCGCAGCCTCTCCTGGTGGCTTCAGCAAGCTTCCTTCTGGCCGCTAAACTTCCGGTAACTTATGCCGATAGAATGACATAAGGGTGCAGGCTAGGTTGGCCGAGAAAGCACGATGAGGGGAATTAAAGTTTTCTAATCGCCTACCGATAGTTGAATTGCAAGGAGAAGGCGGAGAGGAAACAGACTATGCGAATCGACGGAAATCAGGCTGCGTCGCTTCCTGAAAGCGGAAGGGCCAGCAGCCCGAAACCAGTGAGCGGCGATGCTCGCAATAGCGTGAGCAGCCCTTTGGGCGAAGACCAAGCTCAGTTCTCCGGTGCTCATGGGCAAGTTCAGGCATTGGCGGAGCAAACCTTGCAGTTGCCAGAAATCCGCCAGGAGAAGGTAGACGCGCTGCGGCAAGCGGTTCTCGGAGGCAACTACCAAATCAATCCGAAGCAGGTCGCGGAGGCGGTATTTGCGCACATGGTAGCGACCGTACCGGCGTGAGGGTAGGCTGGGAGCAACGAAACGAAAGGATGGGCCGAAGCCATGGCGGTGGAGCGAGTCGATCTGTCTGTCGGCTTGGCTTTGCAGCCCATGGCGCCGGTGTCGGAGTCCGCGGTGCAAGGGCAGTCTTCGCCGGGGAGTGGAGAAGGCAAACCGCGCCGCCGTCCACCGCCACCGGAGGAAGCTTTGGCGGAGCCAGCGCTGGAGGACGGC
This sequence comes from uncultured Acidobacteriaceae bacterium, assembly GCA_963702775.1. Lineage (GTDB taxonomy): Bacteria > Acidobacteriota > Terriglobia > Terriglobales > Acidobacteriaceae > Sulfotelmatobacter. Next base: position 741,844 of record CAVPDX010000002.1, on the reverse strand, counting down.
GAGGATCCGCAACACCGGATAGATAGCTTGGCCTGAGAACACTGGGGCTCGACGACCGAGCGAAAAGTTTCTCCGAATACCGAAATATGATGCCGATTGAGCACAATTTTTCCGGCCATATCCCCCCCATTTCGGCAGCCACGTCGGCCGCTGAAACTTGCGTTGCGCCTCTGGTCTTGATGGCGGAACTGGAAGCCAGCCTTCAAGGCAGTCATAAGGCTTTGCTGGCGTTGGATCTGGCCGGCATCGAATACCGGACTAAGGAACAGATTGGATTGCTGCGGAAGTTCAATGCTTTTGGGGGACACACAGCCGACGGTGCGGGGCCGGCTTTAGCGGTTCGCGAGCCTGCACTGGCGGAGGAATTGCGGCGCAGCGGGACAAGAGTCCTGCAGGCAGCGCGGCTGCAGTCGGCGCTGCTGGCGCGGGCACGGTCGAAGCTGCGTGTCCTCGCCAATATGCTGGCTGGCCCGAGCGTTGCCTACGGTCCGTTCATGGCGAGAAATAGCGTGCCTGGCACGGGACGCTTGCCGGGAGTAAAGCGGAATTGAGTTGATCTCATGTCGAGCTTGAATGCAAGCCTGGCCACTGCTCTGAGTGGATTGATTACTGAACAAGGCGCTCTCGCGGCGACCACCAACAACGTGGCCAACGTGAACACGCCGGGCTACTCCCGTGAGCAGCCGGTGTTAGCCACGAGCGATCCGGTCGTGCTCGGTCCGCTCACCTTCGGCACGGGCGTGACGCTGCAAAGTATCGAGAGTATTCGCGATCCGCTGCTCGAATCGCAAATCCAGCAGCAAACCCAGACTCAGGGGCAGTTCAGCACGCTGACCTCGGCCCTGCAGCAGACCCAAGTCAACTTCACGACGAGTGCGAACGACATCGGGACTGAGATTTCCAATTTCTTCAACAGCATCAATCAACTTTCCACCAATCCCTCCGATTTGTCGCTGCGTCAGAGCGTGCTGACTGCGGCGGGCAATCTAGCCACCAGCTTTAACACCACTGCGAACACCCTGAGCCAGCAGCAGACCAGCCTTGATTTAAGCGCGGTGCAAGCGGTGAGCCAGATCAATCAACTCACGCAGCAAATCGCCGACCTCAATCAACAGGTCAGCAGCCTGCAGAATGTGGGAGAGAGTGCAGGTACCTTCGTCGATCAGCGCCAGCAGGCGATCGACCAGCTCTCCGCGTTAGTGGACGTCTCGGTATTCCCGGCCGACAACACGCTAACCCTCACCACCGCAAACGGTACTCCGCTGGTGAGCGGGCAGCAAAGCTACCAGCTCGAGACGCAGATCACCCCTGCCGGACTGCACGACATTTATTCCCAGGGAAGCGACATCACCAGTCAAATTACTTCCGGGCAGTTAGGTGGAACGCTCGAGGCCCGCGATCAACAGATTCCCGCGATTCAGACCCAGCTCGACACGCTGGCAGCTGGTTTGGCCAACGCCGTGAACAAGGTGCAGGCGGGCGGTTTCGATCTAAACGGAGTCAAGGGAACCGACCTGTTCAATCCGCCGCCAGTGGGCGTCACCGGTGCAGCCGCCAGACTCTCCGTCGCCATCACCGATCCTACGTTGATCGCCGCCAGTTCCGACGGCTCGCCGGGCAGCAATGGAAACGCGGAGGCGATGTATGCCCTCAGCAGCCAGGCGATCATCGGCGGCCAGACTCCCACGGATTATTATTCCGGCATCGTCTTCAATGTGGGCAACGATGCCGCCAACGCCTCGGCGGAGCAGACCGCTTCGAGTTCGATCCTGCAGCAGTTGAGCGACCAGCGCGCCACGGTTTCCGGGGTTTCACTCGACGAGGAGGCTGCCAACATGGTGCAGTATCAGGACGCCTATCAGGCATCAGCACAGGTCGTCACCACGATCAACGACATGATGTACGCGGTGGTCAACATGGGCACGCTAACGGGTTAGCACGCGATGCGCGTAAATCCCAATCCATATCCCGATCTGCTCGCCGATGTGGCCCAGAGGCAGCAGGAAATCAATACCGACGAGCAGCAGATCGCTTCCGGGCTGAGCGTGAATGTGCCTTCCGACAACCCCGCCGCGGCGGCCGTGCTGGTGCAGAACGCGGACCAGACCTTGCAGGCCGATCAATTCCAGCGCAGCATCGGCAGCGTTCAGGGCGAAATACAGAATGCGGATTCCACGCTAAGCTCGGTCATTACCGCGCTGCAGCAGGCGATCGATTTGGGAGTGGAGGGAGCGAACGGCACCGTGAACGTCTCCGATCGCCAGGCCATTGCCACTCAGGTGGAGGGCATTCAGAGCCAGTTGCTCAGCCTGGCGAACCTCACCTATCAGGGCAATTACGTCTTTGCCGGAACCGCGACCCAGACCGCTCCCTATGTGCTGGATCCGAATTCCACTTCCGGCGTGACCTACGACGGAAACTCGGGCGTGAACAGCGTTAGCTTGGGCAATCAATTCAAACTGCAAACCAATCTGCCGGGCTCGCAGTTATTCTCCAACGGCGACAACGGCATGTTTCAGAGCATTCAGGACCTGATCACCAGCCTGCTGAGCGGCACGGGCATCAATACCGCAGTCAACGAAGTTAGCAACGCTTCCAGCTACATCAATTTGCAGGCGGTGTTTTACGGCAACGCGCTGAACCAGCTCAACTCGCAGCAAACCTACCTCGGCAGCGACACCACGCAGCTGGCGCAGCAACAAACCGCGGTTGCCGGCACGGACCTGACGAATGTGATCAGCAACTTGACCACTGCCCAAACCTCCCTGCAAGCCACTCTGGAAGCCATCGGCCAGACGTCACAGATTGATTTGTTCGATTATCTGAAACAGTAAAAGAAAAAGCTGGGGCCGGGCCCTGCGGGAAAGCGCTCACAGGGTCTGGCGCGAGGCGCGAGCCCATTCGGCTGCGGACTGTGCGCGGGCGCGCTGGGCCTCCAGCCGTGTGCGCTCCTCCAGCAATTGGCGATGGATGGAAGGCAGAAGGTCGCGTAGTTGCTCGACGAGGCGGTGGTACCGGTCAAGCTCGACGTCAAACTCGGGATCGCATCCCTTTGCGGGCAGAGGTTCCGCGCGCAACTCCTTGCCGGCGCTCAAAAGTTCTGAAAGCAGGGCAGCCATGTGTTCGGGAGTCGCTATAAAGGACTCTCCAGGGTTGCTGATCATACTACCGAGTAAAGCATGCAGTCGGCGGTTGGTCTCGTGCATAGTCTGTGACCGGGAGAGTGTCAGGAATGGCATTCAAGCGCTCCAGTCGGTAAAGGGATTTTCCCTGGAGGGAATCGAAGAGCCAGCTTGCGCCAGGCCTGCATCTGGTGACGTGGGGGAAGTGGCGCGTTCGACTTCCAGCCAGGCTTCGTGAACGGTGGCTAGCTGAGAAATCTGTTGTTCCAGAATCCTGGTGGACTGCTTCACCTGGGCCTCGACCAGGCCAGTCCGCACCAGGCCGTAGAAGCGCGCCAGATTTCTTGACACTTCTCCGCCGCGCTCCATATCGAGCGATCCCTGCAGTTGGGCAATCACGGTGAGCGCGTGGTTGATGCCGCGGGTTCGGGCTTCGATATCGCCTTTTTCCTGGGCGATGACGGCGCGCCGCAGATCCTCGATGGTCTGTTCGTAAAGGCAGATCACGAGCCGTACGGGGCTTGCACCCCGCACGGCCGCTTCCCGGTATGAATGTCTTGCGTCCATATCCGTTAGAGCCCTGAGGTGAGAGTGGGTTCGCTGGAGATCATGGCGCCCGTGCTGGAAGTGCCCGAGCCTAGAGTGCCCAGTATCTCAGTGGTCGCCTGTAGAAGCAGTGGATACTGCTGCAGAGAAGCGTTCACCGCGTCGAATTGCGATGTCAATGCCGCGGTCTGGGTGGTTAACTGGGCCTGGAAGTTAGTGATGGTAGTGGTGAGGTCGGAGTCTTCCGCCTCATTTTGCGCCAGGTCCGCGTTTAAGGGGCCGGACGTGGGGTTGGTTAAGTTGCTGAGATCAGTGTTGAAATTATTGGCGAAACCTGTGGCGGAAGAATTCTGAAAAAAATTTGCGACCCCTGAGGGATCGGCCGCCAGCACCTGGGCAAAGGTTTGATTGCGGGCGTTAGAGCCCACGGTGAGCGTGCCATCGTTGTTCATGTTAATGCCCAGCGAGGCCAGGTTGATGGTTTCGCTCTGGTCGCCAACCGGATTGGGCCACCCAGGGACGGAAACGGCATAGGCCGCATCATTGAGCATGCTGGACTGCAGCGAGCGCAGGGAAAGATCAGCCTCCAGGGGAGGCGCGGGTATGGCGCCGGTTGGGTCCACAACGTATTGCGTATTGATGGTGCTGACCACGGTATTGTAAGCGGAGACGAAGTTATTGACGGCGTTGGTGATCTGGTTTTGATCGGGGCCAACAGTCAACTGCACCGGATCGCCCGGCGCTTGGCTGAGCAGGCTTAACGTGACCCCTTGAATGGCTCCGGTCACGGTGTTACTGGCGCTGCTGAAGGGCACGCCATCGATGGTCAGGGCAGCATTGGCGCCGCCTTCCGGAGTGTCGAAGGTCAGGGTCGTGTTGCTGTTGTTGGTAATCGCTAGGGCTCCTGCGCTGCCCGAGTTCTGACTCTGCAGAGACAGGCGGGAGCCGCTGCTGTCGCTGACCACGCTGGCGGTTACTCCCCAGTTGTTCGCGGTGCTCTGGGTGTTGATGTAGGAGGCGAGGGTGTTAAGTGTGTCGTTGCTGCCCTGGGTGATAGGAATGTCGTCGGTCGTTCCGCCGGTTCCTCCCACCTGCAATTGAATGTCGCCGTTTTTTTGCCCGCTGGAAAGAAAAGATGTATCAGGGCCGGCGGCGACGGGATCAGTATAGAGGGTTCCCGTTGTCGCCAGGCTGGTCACTTCGATCTGGTGGGTTCCGGCGATGGCGGAGTTTTGAGCTACCGCGGTCAGCACTCCCGGGTTCGAGGACGTTGCTGCTTGGGCGGTCAGCGGTCCTGTGGGATCGGCCAGGTCGGCGACTGCGGTTTGCAGATTGGTGAGGTTGTTTTCCTCGCCTTCGAGCAAACCATCTTGGGTAGCGAAGTTTGCCTGCTGCCCCTCCCAGACGGTTAATTGGCCGCTTTGCTCAGAAATAATCTGGTTCACGACGGAGCTTACATCAATGCCTTGTCCGGAGAGGATGGTAGACGGATTTAAACTGACGCCCATGCTTTTTTCCTCCTGTGACCTGGCAGTTTCTGCTGCACTTTGACTTCACGTTCAGGCCAAGCGCCTCTCCCGAGCGCGTTTTGTGGTGAACTGATTTCCCATGACGCACGGCTTCCTGAAGCGGGAAAAGACTTAAAACGACATAAGGAGGCAGCCTTGACTGCCTCCTTACGTGCGAGAGCGAACTTACTGCAACAGTTTCAGTACGAGCTGCTGTTGCTGGTTAGCCTGGGCCAGAGCGGAGATGCCGGTCTGTTCCAGAATCGAGTATTTGGTGAGGTTGGCCACGACGGTCGGAATATCGGCAGCCGTGATGGTGTTTTCCGCCGAGGTCAGGTTCTGCACCTGACTGTTGATGACGTTGCTGGCCGCAGTGAGCCGGTTGACGCTTGCGCCCAACGTGCCGCGTACGCTAGCCACGTTGGTGATGGCCGCATTGATCAGGGTCAGCGCGGTTTGCGCGTCGCTCTGGGTGTTCAGGTCCGTGGTGGCCAGGTTTATGGCCTGCCCGCCGCTGCCGTTGGTAATTCCAGCCGTCGACAACCCGCCTATGCTCACGGCGACAGTGGCCGATCCGATAGCGGTTGAATCGCTGAGGAAAATGTTAGTAGTGTTCGAGCCGGTTGTGGTGGGGTTGGCGTAGCTGCCGAGCACGGTTTCAGTATTGGTTGGACCGACCGCAATGTTGCCGTCATTGTTGAGGTCGGTGACCTCCAGGCTGCCGGCTGAGCTCAGGTAGGCATTTAGGCCAGCTGCGTCGGTACTGGGTGTGTTGATGGCATTAATCAGGGTTCCAACCGTTCCGCCGCTCGCTGGAGCGGTGTACGAAAAGACCTTGCTGCCAACGGTGAAACTGGTGATCGCGTTCGGAGTTAAGGCGCTGGTCAAACTCAAACCCGTAACGCTGCCCACGAGCGAGTTTTTGTCAGGGGTGGTGGTGGTGGTAGTGGGGTTGACGAAGCTGGTGGGAGCGCCTGAAACCGGCGCTCCAAGCACCGTGTCATTGGTGGTGACGGCGAGATTGCCGCGGTTCAAAGGATCGGTAATTTGCAGTACGCCGCCAACCAATGCTGCCTTGGCGCCGACGGTGGTATCGCCATTGATCGCATTGATCAGATTCTGCACCGTGGAACTCGTACTGGTGACGTCGGCAAAGCCGCCACCAAGGACCTGGACATCGGTGAAGGCGCCCGGCCCGGCGGTAAAGAACGCGTGGACCGACTCCGTCACGGTCAAGCTGCCGTTATCCGTGGGATCGCCGACTTCTAGTTTTCCGCCTACCAGGCCTGCGCTGAAGGCGCTGGTCGGAGTCGTGCCTCCGACTGTGACGCCGGTTACGCCGCCTACGTTACCGCCGCTTGCTACGGGGGTGGTGAGTGCGGTGATCAACTGTTGCACGGTCGCAGCGGTACCGGCCGTGTAGGTCGTGGAGACGCCGTTCCGGACCACAGTTTCAATCGTTCCTGCAGTGATCTGGCTGCCGGGCGTGAGAGCTCCGACTGAGCCCGTCACTACGTTGGCATTGGGGCCCAGGGTCGCGGCTGCGGCCAGGTCGCCGTCATTGTTGAGATCGGTGAGCTGCAATTGTCCGCCCGTTAGTTGCGCGTTGTAGGCGGCGTGCCCGTCGGTGTCGGTGCCGGTAACGGTGATCGGGGTGCCATTGATGGCGGCGCCCGAGTTGATCACGTTTACCAACGCGCCCACGGTCGTCGCGGCGGTCGCTGTGTAGATAGTGGTTCCGGTGGCGCGGGTCAGCGTTAGCACAGCGTTTGCGTTGAGCACAGTAGACGGCGACAGCGCCGACAGACCGGAGCCGGTTACTGTGTTAGTTAGCACCTGATTCGTGGCGCCTGCGGTGAAGGTAAAGCTGGCTCCGCCGGCCGAGACCGTGGTTGCATCGCCAGCGGTCAGTTGGTCGTTCAGGGTCAGCGAGGTGCCCGCGGCTGCGGGAGTGTCCACCGCGTTCAGGTTGGTGGATACGCCGCCCTGAAACACCGACTGTCCGTTATAAGTGGTGGCGGTGCCGATCTGATTGATTTCCGCGAGGATCGACGCGTATTGCGCTTGAATAGCGGTGCGTTGCCCGTTGGAAACCGTGCCCGTGGCCGATTCGGTGGCCAGCGTAACCGCGGTGTTCAGCAGGTTGGTGACCTGGGCGAGAGCGCCATCGGCGAGTTGCAATTCGCCGACGCCGTTGTTGGCGTTCGATACTGATTGGGACAAAGCGCTGATGTTGGCCTGCAAGCCGTTGGCAATCGACAGACCGGCGGGATCGTCGGCTCCGCTGTTGATGCGCGACCCCGAAGACAACTGTTCCAACGTGTTGTTCAGGGCCGTGCTGGTGAGAGTGAGTTCATTTTCCGCCTGGAGGGACGGAATGTTATTCAGGATACCGAGAGGCATTTTATTTTCTCCTTTGTTTGAGTTGGTCCCGCCATCTTTGGAACCGCCTCCTCAGCACTGGATCTCTGTGGAGTTCTCGTTCCCTGCGTGCTCGGAACCCGAATGTCTTTGTGTCCATCGGCACTTGCGGTTTCCGCTTTAGTAACTTCGTGCAGGTCACTGGTCGTCAGGCGTAGACCGAAAGTAACAACGTTCTGCGAGCGAGTGAGATAAGCCTCGCCCTTGGTCCGCCGATGTGTCCTCCTAGGGGCCTGTGCGGCGGAGTGAGATGGGAAGCGAGGCCAGAAGGAAACATGATCCGGCTTACACGTCTCAACAATCAGCCCTTGACGGTCAACTCAGACCTCATCAAGTTTGTGGAGCAGTCACCCGACACTCTCATCACGCTGGTGACCGGCGAGAAAATTGTGGTCCGGGAAACCGCCGACGAAGTGTTGGCGCGGCTCATCGAATTCCGGCGCTCGATCTTGCAAGGCCTATCGTTTGTCTGGGATAGTTCCTCTCTGCACACACTGCTTCCTGGGCCTCCCGAGGTCCGCAAAAGGGAGCCGGAGAAGTGAGGTTAGATAAGGCCAGTTTCGGCGGGATCATCCTGGCACTCGGTGGAGTGCTTGCCGGGCTGCTGCTCGAAGGCGGCAATCTCGGCCAAATCCTGCAACCCACGGCCGCGATGATCGTGTTCGGCGGCACGCTGGGAGCAGTGCTGCTGCAGTTTCCTCTGGACATCATTCTATTGGCATTCCGGCAACTGGGCTCAGTGTTCGTCAATCCCCAACGCGACCAGCAGGCGGCGATTCGCCAGCTTGTGGAATACGCGCAAAAGGCCCGGCGCGAAGGCATCGTCTCGCTAGATGCAGAGTTGCCTCAGATCGAAGATTCCTTTTTAAAGAGGTCTTTAATGCTGGCGGTGGACGGCACGGAACCGCAGGAGTTGCGCAAGATGATGGAGCTGGAGCTCGATAATCACGCCGAATACGAAGAGCAGGTTCCGCAAGTGTTTGAGTCTGCCGGCGGCTTCGCTCCGACCGTGGGTATTCTCGGAGCGGTGTTGGGATTGATTCAAGTGATGCAACATCTTGACAAAATTGATGAAGTCGGAAGAGGCATCGCGGTCGCATTCGTAGCCACTATCTACGGAGTTGGCTCCGCCAACCTGCTGTACCTGCCAATCGCGGGAAAGATGAAACGTCGCATTCGCGAAGAACAGATCATGCGGGAGATGACTCTCGAAGGGGTGGCATCGATTCTGGAAGGCATGAATCCCCGCATGCTGGAAACGAAGCTGCTTGGCTTTCTGGTCGAGGCGAACCAAATCCCTGGTCAAACCGAAGAGACTGCCGAATGAGCCGACGCCATAAACGGTCGCGCGGACATGCCAACCACGAACGCTGGCTGGTTTCTTATGCCGACTTCATCACCCTGCTGTTTGCTTTCTTCGTTGTCTTGTACGCTTCCTCGCAGGTGGATAAGCGTAAGGTTGGCAAACTCTCGCTGGCCATTCAGGTGGCTTTTCAGGAACTGGGTGTTTTCCCTGCCTCAACCACGCAGATTCCGCTGGATGACAATAATCCGATGCCGTTCAGCACGGTGCAGGCTATCGAGAACGTGAAGCGCAACGCTGGACTTGGACGCATCGCTTCGCCTCCCGAGGATTCTCTAGCGGCGGCTTCCGAGGAGACGGATCTCGCCACCTTGCAGACCCAGCTCCGGGAAGCGCTGCACCATGAAATTGCGCTGCGCGAGGTAGCGCTGCATCGTGAGACAGATGGCTTGGTCATCAGTTTGCAAGAATTTGGTTTCTTTGACAGCGGTTCGGCAACGATTAAGCCTGAGTCCCTGTCGGCGCTTGACCGCATTGCCTCGATTCTGGCTATCCGCACCTATAAGTTGCGCATAGAAGGGCACACCGACGACGTGCCAATTCACACGGCGCAGATGGCGTCCAATTGGGAGCTTTCGACGGCTCGGGCTACGGAACTGGTTCGGGTTCTCATCCTCCGCCACCACTTCGCGCCGGAGAGGCTTTCGGCCGCCGGCTATGCGGAATATCACCCCGTCGCCAGCAACCTCACCGCACAAGGGCGAGCGCAAAACCGCCGCGTGGACATTGTCATCCTAAGCTCCCAAGTGGCAAGAACTCCCTAACTTCCTAAAGGAAGCCTCTCCTGTGCCGATGATCTGACTAGGTTTCATCTCTGCATAGATACCATAGCCTTGTTTGCGCCATTCAGCCGTGAACATGGAAGTTACCAAGTCGCAAATACGCGTGCTCATCGTGGACGATAGCGCCTTTATGCGCACGGCCCTGGCCCGCATGGTCGCTTGCGATCCCGACCTTATGGTCGTAGGCACCGCGGCCAGCGGAACCGAAGCTCTGCACAAAATTGTGTCCCTGGACCCCGATGTCATAACCCTCGATGTACAAATGCCGGGTCTCGACGGGCTCGAAACCCTCCGCCACATCATAGCCCGGTTCCCGCGTCCGGTCATCATGGTAAGCTCGACCACTTTGAAAGACGCGGAATCCACCTTTAGCGCTCTCGCCGCCGGAGCCTTCGACTATGTGCCCAAACAACTCTCCGCCACTTCACTGGACATCCTCGACATCCGCGAAGATTTAGTCGCCAAGATTAAGGCGGCTGCAGATTCGCGCCATTCGAGAAAGCATCCCATCTTGCCGCGAAAGCCTCCCCGAGCTGCGGATCTGCCTATGAGGGAAGCTTGGCCCTCGGTCACGGCAATTGTTGCCGTGGGAGTTTCTACGGGTGGTCCAAGGGCGCTGGAGGAGATCCTGCCGAATCTTCCCAGCGATCTTCCCGTTCCAATCCTGCTGGTGCAGCACTTGCCAGCTGGGTTCACGGCTCCCTTTGCCGATAGGCTGAACGACCGCTGCCTGGTCTCGGTACGCGAGGCATCGCAGGGAGAGATTCTTCAGCCAGGAGTGGTTTACCTTGCTCCGGCTGGATCTCACATGACGGTGGACCGCCTGACTAACTCACGAACGTTGATCTGTCTGTCTTCGAAACCGGAGAATCACTTGCACGTTCCTTCCGCTGACGTCACTATGCAGTCGGTCGCCTCCGCATTTCATTCCCAGGCGATGGGAGTCATCATGACCGGGATGGGATCGGACGGCTCTCAGGGAATGAGCGCGATTCACCTTGAAGGCGGTTTTACCGTGGGCCAGGATGAGCCGAGTTGTGCAGTCTACGGCATGCCGCGGGCTTGTGCGGAGATGGGGATCCTCGACCGGGTCGTTCCTCTGGTCCAGATTCCCGAGGAGATTCTGCGAGCCACGCGCTACCGAAAAACCAGCGTGGGTTGACAGAATGAGCTAGGCCAAGGCTCCCTGGTCAAACGGATTCTCGTCCAACACCTCGCGCACCTTCTTTAGAAGCATGCGCTCAGAGAACGGCTTGGCCAGGTACGTCTTACCGTAAGGAGACAAATGATAGGAGGCGAGCTGCCCGGCATAGCCGCTCATCAACAGAACGCGGGCATGAGGGCACAAGCTTTCAAATTCGGCCGCCAAATCGCGGCCGCTCATCCCGGGCATGACGACATCGGCAAGAAGTAAATCGACTGGCTCAGACAATTGGCGGTAAGTTTCTAACGCTTCGGAGGCGTTGCCGGCGATCACAAGTTTGTATCCTGCCAACTCAAGGATCTCGGCGGTCACCTTTCTTACAAAGCCTTCGTCTTCCACCAGAAGAATGGTTTCGGGCCCGCCCCTGGGCTCAGATTCGGCAAAAGGGGCACTTGGCGCGGTTTCGCAGAGCATGGCCGCCGCCCCGGCACCCGCAGACACACGATATGTATTCAAAATTGGCAGCTCCTGACACATGCTTCTCTAGCAGCTTGGCTGCCATTGTTCTTTTTCGCTGCAATACTGCGCAAGTGAAACCTGATCAATCACTTAGGTCGAAGCGTGGATAAGCTAAAGCGGGAGGTTCCCTGCCGCATCCCGACCGTTTTGGGAAGGAGGCAGCGGGCGGTTTCTATTCGGGAAGGGCAATATCGACTATCGCAAACTCTCGCGGCTTTATTACTTCGAAGCTGTGAGGATGGTTCCGTTCGGATCCAGCAAGAGTTTGTGTGTGCCCAACGGTGCGGATAAGTGAAACGAAGTCTCCGCCCCGTCGGCAAACACGCGTCCTATCAGCACGGGAGCTTTGCCCGAGACACGACTGCGTACACAGGAACGGATGTCACCAAATCATCCGGCGCATCTTTTTGCCGTATCATTCCGCTGACTGCCGTGGATTTTCCCTTCGGCACAAACTTGACTGCCTGCAATTCCAGCCGGGGCAGGGCAGTGCCGTTCACCCAGCCCTTCAGGAACCAGTCGAGTGAAGGTTTGCCTTCATATCGCAACGATGGAGGCAGATCTTCCGCAAAAACATCCAGCAGTTCATGCGTGGTGATGGATTTCCCGGCGTAGCGCTCGCGAAGTTTTCGCAGAGACCTCGCGAAGGGCTCTTCGACGATCCCGGACGGCGCGGCGTTTTCTTTTGAGCATCCTCTGCGTCCTGCATCATCGAGCGCAGCATGTGGAACAGCCACGTTCCCCGCCCGTAGCTTATGGCTTCATACCCTTCGGGAAAATGAGACGAAAGCAAGCGGGTTCCAAAGGTTACAGGTCCGGCATCCTTCAGGAAGTCTCCTTCTTTATTCTTGTCCGCCAGATCTCGCCGGTATTTGTCCATGACTAGCCGAAAGCCTGCTGGATTCATTTTCTTGAAGCATCATCAAGGAGCAGTAATTTGCCAGACCCTCCGAAAACCACTGATCGCGGTACGTAGCCCACAGAATGAGATCTCCCCACCACTGGTGAGCGGCTTCATGGGCTGGAACTAATCGCTCTGGTAGAGCCTGCGGGGCATTCATGTGAAATTCTTCGCGCTCTTTCGGCGTCAGGAAAGCGTAGGAAGACAGGAAAATCAGCCCCGGCCATCCTTGACTCTCCCGCCCCGGCAACTGAGTCAACGCCAATTGACTGTAGGGAAACGGACCGAATCGGTCGGCATAGTAACGAATGGCTCGGGCTGTAGCCTCCGCCACGGCATTTGCGCTCCGTGAGGGCGAAGGTGCAAGTGTAACGACGGGAGCGTTAGGCACGATGGGCGCCGGAGGAATGTTCCCAAAAGGCCGCAGCGGCGGTTCTATCAGATTGAATTCCCGATGGAGGCGGAGGCCGTGGGGAAGTCTCGTTCAACTCCCCTTGTCGCGTAGGCCTCAACGGTGACGTCCCCAGCTTGCGCCACGCCTCGAACATACTTGCCAAGGTTGAACCCGGCTACGGGAATGGGCCGTTCCGAGACCCAACGTGCCGACTTGCTCGTCGCCGCCGACTGCGCCGTTTGTGAGGTTGGTGTCGATGGCTGCGAGAGCGGCTCGTGGTTTGCCCGTGGCCAGAAGAGTCCAGCCCGGCGGATAGTGAAAGGTAAGGTCAAAATCGGCCATGGCCATTCCGCGATTGGGATACCACGTGCCGCGCGCACCCACGTAGAGCAAGCCCTTACCGGCCTCCGCCAGAACTTCCCCACCGTAGACGAAGCGCAGGCTGATCTTCTGTCCCTTGGCGTTCGGGTTCTGGCAGAATCACAGCCACTACGTCGTTTCCGCTGCGCGCGAGTCGCGTGCCCTCCAGCGCCGGATTCTGAATAAATTCCACCGCTTTTCCGTCGGCCTCGACGGTCTGGATCTGCAGGTAGCGCGATAGTTCGAATCCCACGAAACGCGAGCCGTTACGCATGGCCCCGAGCTGCAATTCCACCTCGGCATCAAGTTGTTTGGGTGGTCTCACATGAGCATCAATCACGTACCTGCGCACGACAATAGGGCCTTCGTGGGGTTCCGCTTCTAGTGACAGTGTTTGCGCGGTCTGTGTTGGAGCCGGTTGGTGACGGCCAGCATTGTCGATCGAAAATGAAGTCCAGATGTCATAGTACGCGCTTCCATCGTCTCCGGTCCTGGTTTGCCCGGCCTCTATTTCTTCCCCTGATGTCGAGTCGTAGAAGAGGTCGAACACGCCAAGTTTGTCTCCCTGCAGCCGGGCATGCAACATATGATCGTCCGGATCTGCGGCTCTCGGCGCTGCCGAGTTCTCCAGAGCTGTTGCGCCTGCGATCGGAAGCATTCCGCTGAAACTCGCCAGCAACCGCATGGCGTCGGCGTGCGCCAGATTGCGGGCTGTCTGATCCCACCGGGTGACGAACTCTTGCGCATCCTCGGGAGCCCTGAGCCCCGGCTGCAACTCGGAGGCACTATTGTCATTGAAGCGGAAGTAGGCGGTTGAGAAGCGCTCTTCGAGAATTGCCATCCCGGTGAACAAGCTCATCGACTTGCGTTCTACGTCGTTGGGTGGGGCCAGCAGCACCTCACCATATCCCTCAAAGAATGCCCCGGTAATCCTGCCCAGCACATCCTGAGTGAAGGCGATCGTGCCATCTTCCAGAGTGACATGAATCGCAGATCGGTCCAGCGCCGCTTGCCGGATCTTGAACACACGCGTGGGATCCAGCCCGACGCTACTCAATTGCAGATAGAGGGACTCGGCGGCGCCAGGCCGGTGCGCCTTCGGAGTTGCCTGTTCTCCACGGGCTGACGGGAAAGGCAAAATCGTCAGACACATGGCCAGCGTCATGACTGTTTTCATCGTGTTAACAGCACTTTCGTCACGTAGGTGTGAGGCCCCGCAGTTGCTAGAATGCGCCTCAATGCGGCTTCGTGTCACTATCCTGATATCTATGATGCTTATGTTCGCCTGCGCGGCGGCATCGGCGGACACCATCCATTTGAAGAATGGCCGCACCATCCTGGTCGACCACGTCCGCGAAAACGGTAATCGCTACGAATACGAAATCGGCGATGACACCTATGCCATTCCCAAGACTTCCGTAGATCACGTCGAGGCCGGCGGCATGCCCGCGCACAGCTCTTCCTCGGGCAAGAGTTCAGCCGACCTTCCCGCTTTCACGCCCGTCGATAGTCTCGCGAACGAGGGCGACCTTCCTCAAACAATTGTTAAGGAAGGCAAGGTTGACCCCGACGCTGTTTCGAAACTTGAAAGCAAAGGGAATGCAGAGTTGAGCGCTACGGCGAATTTTATTGCCGGTAAGTTTGAATTCGAACACGGCAACATCGATCAATCCCGCCGGTATTTCGATAGCGCCCTCCGCTTCCAGCCAGAGAATGCAACCGTCCTTATGTACTATGCCGCCTTCTTGGTGCGTACGGGCAATCGCTTCGCAGGCTGTAACTTACGCCCAGCGTGCAGTGAGCGCTGCGCCCCGCTCGCCCGATGCCTACGCTGTGCTCGGCTATGCGCAGCAGGCTTCGGACCACACCAAAGAAGCCGTGGACTCGTGGAAGCATTCGCTCGAACTGCGTCCCGACCCCGCCGTCCAGCAATACCTGGATAAAGCGCAGCGCGAACAAAACGTCGAGACCGATTTCGCCCAGCGCGAAAGCAGCCATTTTGTTCTGCACTACGAAGGCAAGCAGACTTCAGAAACGTTCCGTGGACAGATCCTGGCCGCGCTGGAATCCGACTATGACGACCTGGTGCGCGATCTGGGCACACCGCCGCGCGACAACATTCTGGTAACGCTCTACACCGAGCAAGCTTTCTTTGACGTGACCCGCGCTCCTTCCTGGACGGGAGCTCTCAATGACGGCAAACTCCGCATCCCGATCAGCGGGCTCAATTCCATGACGTCCGAGTTAGCCCACGTCTTGAAACATGAATTGGCGCACACGTTCATCAATCAGCTTTCCGCTGGGCCGCTGTCCAATTTGGCTGCATGAAGGAATCGCCCAACTTGAGGAACCGAAGCCTCTGGGCGGCGACGGACGCCAACTGGCGCAGCTTTTCAAGTCGCAACGCAATATCCCGCTGAATGCGCTGGAAGGAAGTTTCATGCGCTTCTCAGGCGCGCAAGCCTACGTGGCCTATGCGGAATCGTTGGCTGCGGTTTCCTACATCAATGATTCTTACGGCATGGGCGACATCCAGCGGATTCTGCAACTTACTCGAGCAGGGCAGTTCCACCGAAGCCGCTCTGCGTGCGACCATCCACTCCGACTACGGCCAGCTCGAGTCTGATCTCGCCAAGTATCTTAGCGACAAGTATGGCCAATAATCATGCGCTCCGTCTATAGAGTTTACCCATTGCCCATGTCCGCGCTTGTGCTAGTTTCGGCTCTTAGTCTCTGCTCCGAATGTGCGCCTTATTCCAGTCCCGCGTGCCCGAGGTTGTGCCGGCAGTAGAGCCGGTTCCGGCTGAGTTCCCGAAGATCCAGGGCGCAGAGATTGCCGCCACCACCTACGGAAAACGTGTCGCCGGAGATTTCTACGACTCGTTGCGAGTCAGCCCGGAACGAATCCTGTTCGGCCTGCTCGATGTTGCAGGACGTCGGGAGAGCAACCAGTCCATCCTGTCGGCCGCCCAGAAGATATTTCGCACTCGCGGAACTGAACTCTTTGCGCCGGCTGACATCAACGAATCCGAAGCCATGGTCACGCTCTGTCTTGCAACTAAACCGCGGCGTGATGGAAGCCGCGGCCGGGGTTCACTCCTGCCCCGCGTTCATCGGCTGCTATCACGAGAAATTTGGCACGCTCTGCTACACCAACGCCGGGCATACTCCTGGGCTTCTCCGCGACAGCACCGGCATTGTCGAACTTGCGTCCACGGGCCTGCCCCTTGGCCTTTTTTCGCACGCCACCTGCGAAGCTCCCACCGTAGGTCTGGCGAAGGGTGCGGTTCTTCTGCTGGTTTCGCGGGGAGTAGTGGAGGGCAAGTGCAAAGATGACAAGGCCGAAGACCTGGAATTCGGCCTGGAACGCGTAAAAGAAAGCCTGCAAGCCAATTCTTCGCGGAGCGCTCAGGCGATTTGCGGATCCGTTTTGAATGCTGTCGGGGAGTTCACCTGCGAACCCCTTAATCCAGACGACATGACGGCCCTCGCCCTGGTGCGAACCGCCTAGCAGTCGATGCCAGCAGCATCCGAGGCATGCGCATTAAACTAATGTCAAATCACCCGCGCCTCCGCGGAAGTAGTAAAATATTTAAAGTCTTCCGGCCCGCAAGTCCAGGCAGCACGGCGGCCCAAAGAAAATCCTATGAAGAAATCTGGTTCTGATCCTTATCGCTATTGCATCCTGCCCGTATTCGCTGCGGGCCAGGTGGTGGAAGAAATCGTCACGCGCGTAAACAACCAGATCATTACGCTTTCCGAGTACCAGCGCAGCAAGGACCAGCTCCGGGATGAGGCGAAACAGCAGGATCCGCCAATGCCGACAAGCTCTACGCCGAGCGTGAAAAGGACGTTCTGCGCGATCTTATCGACCAGCAGCTTCTGCTTTCCAAGGGCAAGGACCTCGACATTACCGGCGATACCGACCTGATCAAGCAACTCGACCAGATGCGCAAGGACATGAAGCTGGACACGATGGAAGAGCTGGAAAAAGCCGCCACCGCCCAGGGCATTTCTTATGAAGACTTCAAGCAGAACATGCGCAACCGGATCATCACGCAAAAGGTGATCGGCGAAGAAGTCGGCCAGCACCTCAGCATCACCAAGGAAGATGAGCAGCAGTTTTACGAGCGAACACAAGAAGGAGATGGAGCAACCGGAGTCGATAAGACTGAGCGAGATTCTGATTGCGCCGAAGAAAGCGTCAGACGAAAAGTCTGCCACTGCAGCTCCAGCCCAGAATGGCGCGGCCGATGTCCCTGCCTCCGAAGCCGCCAAAGCTGCCGACGACGCTGCGGCCCTGGCAGCAGCCGAAGCCAAGGCCAACGATCTGCTGAAACAGATTCGTGCTGGCGCCAGCTTTGAAGATCTGGCCAAGAAGAATTCCGATGGGACTACGGCGGCGCAGGGCGGCGATCTGGGATCGCCGTTCAAGCGCGGCACTCTGGCCAAGGAGCTTGAAGACAAAACTTTCGCCATGAAGGCCGGAGAAGTCACCGACGTAATCCGAACCAAACAGGGCTATGTCATCCTGAAGGTCACCAGCCACCAGATGGCAGGCATTCCGCCGCTGAAGGATGTCGAGCCTCGCGTCCAGGAGGCTCTGTACATGCAGAGACTCCAGCCGGCGCTGCGGACTTATCTGACCAAGCTGCGCGAAGAGGCCTACATCAAGATCGAAGATGGTTATATCGATTCCGGCGCCAGCCCCAATCAGACCGCGCCCATTGAGACCGCTTCCGCCAAGCCCTCTGACACGAAAAAGCTGAAGAAGAAGAAAAAGCTTGGCATCCTCTAAGAACAGCTAATGTGCAGACGCTTGCCCCTGAGAGAGTCGAATGGGCTGTCCAGCCGAGCGCGGCGAGGCGTCTCGACACTGCGGCATGTAGCCTCGCACCGTCTTTGCTTTCTGATTTACACTGATGGAGAGAATGAAAGAGTTCTACATCTGCGACTGCACCCGCCACGAAAACAAAATCATCACTTCCAATTTTGTCGTGGTCAGTAAGCAAATCAAGCCTAAGAAAACCGGAGAGCCGTATCTCGCTCTGACCCTTGGCGACCGGAGCGGGCAGCTCGAAGCCAAAATGTGGGACAACGTGGAGGAAGTGCTCAACGCCTTTGAGCAGGATGATTTCCTCAAAGTCAAAGGCCTGGTGAATAAATATAAGAATCGCTTCCAGCTCACCATCCATAAGCTGCGCAAGCTGGGCGAAATGGAAATCGAATTCTCCGACTATCTCCCCAAGACCACGAAAAATATTGACGAACTCTGGCAGACGCTGGCGGACTTGGTCGCATCCTTCCAGAATCCTCATCTCAAGGCCCTGGTGCAGGGCTTCATGTCCGATCCCGAGATTGCGGCCGCCTACCGCAACGCCCCCGCCGCCAAGACTCTGCATCACGCCTATATCGGCGGCCTGCTCGACCACGTGGTTTCGCTGTTTCGCTCGTGCGATCTGGTGTGCAGAAACTATCCTCAGGTGAATCGCGATTTGCTATTGACTGGTGCGTTTCTTCACGACATCGGCAAGATCCACGAGCTTACCTACAATCGCTCGTTTTCCTACACCACGCGTGGCCAGCTTCTCGGCCACATGATTATCGAGCTTGAAATGTTGCAGGCGAAACTTGCGCTGGTCCCGGATTTTCCGCCAGAACTGAAGACTCTTCTCGAGCATCTCATTATCAGCCACCACGGTGAATACGAATTCGGCTCACCCAAGTTGCCCATGTTTCCCGAAGCGCTCCTGCTCCACTACATGGATGACCTGGATTCCAAGATGGAGGCCATGCGCGTCCAGTTCGAGCGCGAGGCCGACCTGGAGAGTCCCTGGACCAGTTACAACCCCTCCCTCGGACGTCCGCTGCTGAACAGCGCAAAGTTTCTTGCGCCCAAGGCCACGGCTGCTCCCGAGGATTCTTCCACTGTCGCGGAGTCTGAGAGAGAGCCGGAACCCACTAGTGAATCGCGCGAGGAAGCTCCTATCCTGCCGGGGTTTAAGTCTTAGATTCTGGGCCCGGGAGATAAACCATCGACCATGCTCGACTTCAGCCGCTTTGAGATTTTCACTTTTGATTGTTACGGTACCCTTATCGATTGGGAAGACGGAATTCTCCGCTGCCTGCACCGCATTTTAGCGGCCCATGGAAAGGATACGGAGGATGTCACGATCCTGCAGCTCTACGGCGATTTCGAAGCCCGCGCAGAGCAGGGAGAATATCGCAGCTATCGCGAAGTTCTTCAGTCCGTCGTGCGGCAGTTCGGAGAGCAGCTCGGTTTCACGCCCACTGAGCAGGAAATCCGTTCGCTGCCCGAGTCCCTTCCCTTTTGGAAGCCATGGCCCGACACCGTAAGCGCACTCTTCGAGCTTCACCGCCGCTTTCGATTGGCAGTCGTTTCCAACGTGGACGACGACCTTTTCGCGGCGACGCAGCCTCAACTTGGATTGGAATTTGACCAGGTCGTTACGGCCCAACAGGCAAAAGCCTACAAACCTTCACTGAAGATCTTCGAACTCGCCTTGAGCCGGTTCGGGGTCCCAGCCCACCGCGTTCTGCACGTGGGCCAAAGCCTTTACCACGATGTGCTTCCGGCGCAGTCACTTGGCTTGGCCACGGTTTGGGTCAACCGTCCTTCTGCGCGCGCTGGCATGGGAGCCGTTAAAGCTGCCGACGCGCGTCCTGACTTGCAGGTTTCCAGCCTCGCCGAACTAGCCGCTGCCGCGCGGCCGTAATGGTTCGCTACCTCCATTCTAATTCCCCATTTTGGATACGCAGCTAGAAATTCGCCGGCAGCTGGAGAACTTTTTTCTGAATTGCCCACATCACGAGTTCGGCCTTGTTGTGCAGGCCCAGCTTCCGCATCAAGTTGAACTTGTGCGCGTCCACGGTTTTGCTGCTCACTCCGAGAACGGCTGCTACGGTACGTACAGTTTTTCCCTCCGCCAGCAGTTTCAGCACTTCCCGTTCGCGCGCAGTAAGAACGCGTTCTTGTGAAAACCGTTTGTCGCCGGAACGCTGTACGTTTCGCCGCGAGGCTGCTTCCTGATGGTTTTCTGGAAAAAGATCTGTCGGACTTAAGCCCGCTGGAGTGCGGTACGTTGCGATGCCGCACGCGTTCCGGATCATCCCCACCAGTTCATCCGCCGACGTTTGCCGAACCGCGGAGAGCCCCGTTGCGGTCTGCAAGCCGGCAAAATGAGAACTGCTTCGTTCCTGCATAGTCAGGAACACGATTCGGGTCTCGGCAGACTCCCGTGCCACGAGCAGTTCTGCTTCGCGCGCGGGCAGGTCGAAGGTTCCGGCATCGACAAGCAACACATCCGGCCGGAATTCATAAAGTTTGCGCAGGCACTCCGCGGCGTTGCCGGCCTCGCTAACCACGTCTATGTCAGGCTCGTCCTCTAACAGGCGATGCAGACCCTGCCGCAGTAGAACATGGTCCAGCACTAGCAAACAGCGGATTTTCCTACTCGAAAAAATTACTTCCCTGAGATCTGCGCGTGGGGGCACACAGTCCTCCTTATTTGGTCAGAATGTCCGGCCAGAAGGTTTGGCCAGAAAGTTTTCGAAACGACTGACGGGCGGGCAGACCCTGGAACAGCGACTGAATATTGACTGTTAACTATTGTAGCAATCATTTCCGTGTCGGAGTACATGAAAATCGTGCGAAAAAGGTGCTTCTCCTGCGACCTGGGCAGGCAGCGTAATTTCTTTCTCCTTCCGTCATCTCCATGGGCACGCCGCATCAGGTAAAATCGAGCAACTCATGCTGCGCTACTTCACTGCCGGGGAATCTCACGGCGAAGCTCTGGTCGCATTCCTTTCAGGCCTGCCCGCCGGGCTGAAAGTGGGCCAGACGTTTCTCGACCGGGAACTCTGGCGCCGGCAGCAAGGCTATGGACGCGGCGGCCGCATGAAGATTGAACGCGACAGCGCGCACATCCTCTCTGGTGTGCGTCACGGAATGACCATAGGCTCGCCGATTTCGGTCCAACTGGAGAATCAAGACTGGAAAAATTGGCAGGAAGCTCTGCCTGTTGGCGAAGGCGACCCAAGCCGTCACAAGCGGGTTGCGTCTCCCCGGCCCGGGCACGCTGACTTGGCGGGCGCTCTGAAATACAATTTTCCCGAGGCACGTTACGTCTTGGAGCGCGCCTCCGCCCGTGAATCGGCGGCGCGCGTCGCCATCGGCGCCCTGGCCAAGACGTTTCTGCGCGAACTCGGCGTCGACGTTCTCAGCCACGTAGTAGCCGTGGGCAACGTCGCCGTGCAGCAGGAAGTCCCCTGGGAACAGATTCAGGCTCTTTACAATCAAGAGGAGATCCTGCTGAATTGTGCCGATAAAGATATCGAGCAACGCATGAAAGATGAAGTCGACAAGGTCCTAAAGACCGGAGATTCCCTGGGTGGAGTCTTCGAGGTGGTTGCCCACGGCGTTCCACCCGGCCTGGGCACTTACGCGCAGTGGGACGAGCGGCTCGATGCGTTGCTGGCGGCCGCCGTCATGTCGTTGCAGGCGGTGAAGGCAGTTGAGATCGGCTCCGGCATTACCGCCGCAGCGTTACCAGGTTCAGCCGTCCACGATGAAATCGGCTACAGCGAGGAGCGCAAATTCGCTGGATTCACTCGCAGTCGCAATAACGCTGGGGGAATTGAAGGCGGTGTTTCCAATGGAGAAGAGATTCGTGTGCGCGGGTACTTGAAGCCGATCTCCACCTTGCGCCGTCCGCTGAAATCCGTCGATTTTTCCAGCCGTCAACCCGTCAGCGCAGCGTATGAGCGCTCCGACGTTTGTGTAGTGCCGGCCGCTGGAGTCGCGGCCGAGGCCATGGTCGCGCTTACTCTGGCCCGTTGCGCGCTCGACAAATTTGGCGGCGACTCCATGAAAGAAACCTTGCGCAATTTCCAAGGCTATTGCCTGCAACTGAGAGACTACTGAATGCCACTGAAATGATCTATCCCATCGTAAAGTTCGGAAATCCAGTTCTCGAGAAGCCGGCCGAGAAAGTCACGGTCTTCGACGGAGAATTGAAGATGCTCGTCGATGACATGTTTGAGTCGATGTACGCCGCTCGTGGTGTGGGCCTGGCAGCGCCGCAGATCGGCGTTCCGCTGCGCATCGCCGTCGTTGACATCACCTTCAAAGAGGACCCCAACGCTCAAATCGTCCTCATCAATCCGGAGATTGTTCACAAGGAAGGCCGCCACACGCAAAGCGAGGGATGTCTGAGCATCCCTGACTTCCGCGAGAACGTAAATCGCGCCAAAGTCGTGACCATCCGCGCCCAGGATTTGACGGGGCGGGTTTTCGAGAAAACCGGCGAGGACTTGCTGGCCCGCGCTTTTCAGCACGAAACCGATCACCTCAACGGCAAGCTTTACATCAGCCACATCAGCGCCCTGAAACGCGACCTGATCAAGCGCAAGATCCGCAAGCTGGTCAAAGCGGGAGAATGGTAGAGGATTGAGTCATTGAGAGATTGAGTCAATGAATCAATGATTCAATGTGTCAATGATTCAATCTCTTAATCTCGTTTTTTGCGGCACACCTGCCTTTGCTGTGCCCGTGCTCGACCGACTCTTCAATGCTGGATTCCGCGTTCAACTGCTGGTCACACAGCCGGATCGCCCCAAAGGACGCGGCCTCGAACTCGTCTCCTCTCCAATCAAGCAGCGTGCTTTGCAGTTAAGACTGCCCATCGCGCAGCCTGAAGCCATTAAGACCAACGACACCTTTCGCGCTCAACTGACCACCATTAATCCCGACGCTATTATCGTGGTCGGCTACGGCCGCATCATTCCGCAGTGGATGCTCGATCTTCCTCCGCTGGGCAACATCAACCTGCACGCTTCATTGCTGCCGAAATATCGCGGCGCTGCGCCGATCCAATGGGCGATTGCGCGAGGCGAAACCGTTACCGGCGTTACTACGATGAAACTTAACGCCGGCCTCGACACGGGCGACATTCTTCTGCAGGAGGAAATCCCCATCCCTCCGGACGACACAGCCGAGACCCTGGCGCCGAAGCTGGCGGTCATTGGAGCCGACCTGACTGTTGAAACCTTGCGCGGCTTGCAGAGCGGCAGCGTTCATCCGCGTCAGCAAGATGACGCCCAGGCCACCCATGCCCCCATCCTCAAAAAAGAAGACGGCCTCATCGATTTTTCACGTCGAGCAGCCGAGATCCTGAACCGGATGCGTGGCTTTCAACCCTGGCCCGGAGCGTATTCGAAGTTTCGCGGAAAGAATCTGCAAATATGGAAGGCAGTTCCCCTCAATCGCATCCTGTCTGTGTCCGAACTGAAGGCGGGGGGCGATCATATTTTCGTCGGCTGCGGCGAGGGCACGGCCATCGAACTCCTCGAAGTGCAACTGGAAGGGAAGAAGCGAACACCGGCTGCGGATTTTATTCGCGGTTATCGTCCACGGCCCGGCGAGAGGCTCGGCGCGTAAGCTACCCCCGAATTTCTTCTGCGCCTCGGCTCGCTTCCGTCATACTGGCAAGAGTGAAATCGAAAAACCCAACCTCGCAACCAACGATTTCTCCAGCCCGCGCCGCCGCTTTCGATATTCTTCTTCGAGTCGAGCGCGAGTCTTCTTACGCATCCGATCTGCTTCATTCCCAAACCTCCGCCAAGCTCACGGTGGTCGATCACTCTCTGACAACAGAACTCGTGATGGGAGTTCTGCGCTGGCGGTCGCTGCTCGATTCGCAAATTGCCAAGAACTCCGCTCAGCCGCTCTCTAAACTCGATATCGAGATTCTCATCGCACTGCGCCTCGCCGTTTATCAACTCCGCTGGCTCACAAGAATTCCAGCCCGCGCCGCGATCAACGAGAGCGTTGAACTGGTCAAGCGCGCTCACAAACGTTCCGCCGCTCCATTCGTGAATGCGGTTTTGCGCAAACTGGCCACCGGACCTTCGCCCAACGACGAGATTCCTAACACGATCAGTCCCGCTACGGTCGAGAGTATCGCTCGCATGAATGCCCACCCCGTGTGGCTCGTCGAACGCTGGAGTCAGGCCTTCGGACTCAATGCCGCTTTTCGCATCTGTCTGCAGAACCAAGCGGTTCCCGTGACCGCAGTCCGCCTCCGCCGTCCAGAAGCAGAAGCGCAACTTCGCGCCGAAGGGATCGAACTCGCTCCCGGTGCTCTCCTGGCCTCGGCGCGACGAGTGCAGCACGGGGACGTCACCAGGACGGCCGCCTTTCGCGCCGGCCTCTGCGTCATTCAGGATGAAGCCTCGCAACTCGTAGCGGCGCTGGTCGGCCACGGCACGCACTTTCTCGACTGTTGCGCGGCGCCGGGAGGAAAAGCTGCGGCCATCGCCGATCGCAATCCCAATGCGGAGATTGCGGCAGTTGAACTTCACCCCCACCGCGCGCGTCTGCTGCGCAAACTACTACGCGCGCGCGATCCAGCTCTGAAGGCCGGAGACAGCCATATCTCTGTGGTTGCAGCCGATGCGCGGAATCTGCCCTTCGCCGCAAAATTCGACCGCGTTCTCGCCGATGTGCCCTGCTCGGGCACCGGCACGTTGTCCCGCAACCCGGAAATTAAGTGGCGGCTCAAGCCAGAAGACCTCGCCGATCTGCAGACGCGCCAGTTCGCAATCCTGCGTTCTGCCACGGCTCTAGTTCCTGCTGGCGGCCGCCTGATCTATTCCACTTGTTCGTTGGAGAATGAAGAAAACGAAGACGTGATCGAGCGCGCCCTGCCACAAGACTCATCATTCCGGGTAATCGACTGCCGCGCTGTGCTCGCTCGGCTTCAAGACGAGAGTGAGCTAGTCTGGCCGGACCTTTCTTCGCTCACTCGCGGTCCCTACCTGCGCACGCTGCCCGGCATCCACCCGTGCGATGGCTTCTTCGTAGCGATCTGGGAAAAGAATCTAGACTAGTTGCACGGTTGACGGATTCCGTTACGAATTTAATCCCGAGCAAAGCGATGACAAGCGTGATCAGAAACGCTCAGCGAACATCACCGCACTTCAAAGTTGACTACCGCGCCCGCCAAAACCTTCTGTCCCGCTGGCGGGGTTTGCACGACGATCATGCTGGCGGGCGACGGTTGCGCTGGCGGCGGCGACGGCGGCGAGACTGGAAGGGCAGCGGACGCTGTCGGATTCGCCGCTGGCGGTGCCACACTCACATTCCCCAATTTGAATCCTGCATCCTGCAGCATGCGGCTCGCGGTGCCCAAAGGCTGCCCCACAAAACTCGCCATCACATACGCCATGGGATCGGCCGCAACTGTCACCAGCAGACTTGTTCTCGGAGCCTCTACCTCACTCGCATTCGCTGGCGGGCTTTGCGCCAACACCTGGTCGGCGGGCGTTCCCGGCAACTGCATCTCCGCAGTCGAAGCCACTTCCAGTCCGCGCCGCTGGATATTCCATTCTGCCGCGCGCTCGCTTTGCTTGGTCACATCGGGGATGACCACACGCTGCGGTCCCAGACTTCGCGCCACTCTCACCTGCCATCCCCGCCGAACCTTTGTTCCCGCTGGCGGCATCTGAGTCATGATCCTGCCCTCAGGAATCTGCGGGCTGTAATACTGCCGCTCCACTTCGATTTGCAACCCCAGTCCGGCAACCGTGCGTTCCGCCTCTGCGGGCGTCTTTCCCACGATCGCGGGCACCTCGACCTCCTGCCCATGAATGGCAAATCGCATCGCCGTCAGCGCCGAGAGTAAGGCCACAACCACCAGCACCAGCGCCATCATCGCGAAACGAAGCAGAGGTTTCATAAGCACCTAATGCGTCTCATCCGCGCCCGGCGAAGTGTCCGGCGTGTCCACTTTCTGGAGCACGGTAATGGGAACTTCCGGCGCCTCCTGAAACTCCCCTGGATCCTTCCCAGCCATCGCGGCATTCATGAAGTTCATCCAGATCGGCAGCGCCGCGTGCGCTCCAGTTTCTTTCGCTCCCAGCGATTTTTTCTCGTCGAATCCCACCCACACCCCGCATGTCATCGTCGGCGAAAATCCAACAAACCATGCATCCGTGAAGTCGTTGGTTGTACCCGTTTTTCCGGCGACCGGGAAAGGCATCTTCGCCGCCGCCACTCCGGTGCCATGCAGCACAACTTCCCGCAACATCCCCGTCATAATGCGCGCCGTCCGCGCGCTGATCACATCCTTCACCTCAGGATAATCCTCCTCCAACACTCGCCCTTCATAATCGGTCACCTTGGTGATGTAGTGAGGAGTAACGCGCACGCCGTCATTCGGGAAAACGCTGTAGGCCGAAGTCTGCTCCATCAGCGTGATTTCTGCCGAGCCCAGTGCCACAGGCAAATACGGCGGCAACTTCGAGGTAATTCCGAAACGCTCCGCGTAATCGATCACGCTCTTGATGCCAACCTTGTTGGCCAGCTTCAGTGCGGGAATATTCCGCGACTGCGCCAACGCGCGGCGCAGCGTGATGATCCCTTCAAATTTCTCGTCGTAGTTATGCGGCGAATAAGGCCCCGACCCGGTCTCAAACGTCACCGGCTCATCCAGAATCGTGTCCTCCGGGCTCGCGCCACGGTCAATCACCGTGGTGTAAACATAAGGTTTGAACGAGGACCCCACCTGCCGCAGCGCTTGAGTCGCGCGATCGAATTTCGATTCGTTGAAATCCCGTCCGCCCACCATCGCCTTGATGCCGCCGGTCGCGTTGTCAATCGCCATTAGCGCTCCCTGCGCGCCGGTGTCCTGTTCCAAACTCACGCGGGCCGCGCCATTGGGACTCAGCCCTAAAATCTTTACGTAGCAGATGTCTCCCCTCTGCAGCAGATCCGGTATCTTGTGCTGCGTCCAACTCACATCTGCTTGTCCCAACGCCGCCGCGTAGCGCCCAAACCTCAGCGTTGCAATCCCAACGCCGGATGAAGTCACGACCGCGTGAACGTATCCATTCACCTCCGGTTCTTCATCCCAATCGGGATGCGCGTATTTGTCGATCGTGCCTCCATTCGCCCGCACGTTCTCCAGGTTCCCCTTCCATCCATGTCGCCGCTCGTAGGCCGCCAGACCATCCAGCACCGCCTGGTTCGCAGACTTTTGCAGGTCAACGTCAAGCGAGGTATAAACCTTCAACCCGCCTTCATGCACCTGGTCAGCGCCATACTTGTTTTCGAGATACCGTCGTATCTCTTCCACGAAATAAGGCGCCAGCGAGTTAGGATCGTGCTGCAAGTGCAGAACCACGGGCATTGACCGCGCGTCCGCCGCCTGAGCCGCCGTAATCTTTCCGTCTTCCAGCATGGCGTTGATCACCAGATTGCGGCGCTTCATCGCCTTGTCGGGATGATTGATCGGCGAATAGATTCCCGGACCCTTGGGTAAACCTGCTAGCAATGCGGCTTCCGCTAGCGTAAGCTTCTTGGCCGGCTTGCTGAAGTAGAACTCCGACGCAGCCTCGAACCCGTACACCCCATGGCCCAAGAAAATTTGATTGGCATAGAGCGTGAAGATTTGCGGCTTGGTGAAGCGCCGCTCGATCTGAATCGCAAGCATTGCCTCTTGCACCTTGCGATGAAACGAGCGGTCGGGAGAAAGAAACAGATTGCGGGCCAACTGCATAGTCAGAGTCGATGCGCCCTGAACTTTGCCGCCTGACTCAATGTCGCGGTATGCCGCTCCCACAATGCGCCAGAAGTTGATTCCGGAATGCCGGTAGAAGTCCTTGTCTTCAATCGAAACCAACGCATCCCGCAGCGCCGGAGCAAAATCGTCGTAACCCGCCACTACTCGCCGCTGCAGCGCGAACGATCCAATCACGCGCCCGTGGTCGTCATATAACTCTGTAATCGAACTGGGACGGTATGCCTCGAGCGCCTCGACCTGCGGCAAATCCGTGGTGTAGACCAACAAGAGTCCCGCGGTCGCGCCCACCAGGGCGGAGATCAACACCAGCAGGCCAAATAAGACCCGGCCCACTAACCTCCGTCCGGCAATCTCCACCGGCGGAAGATCTTCATAGAGCGACTTCATGGCGAGATGTGTTCAGCATAGCAGGGCGCAAAAGAAATCGCGCAGCTCGCGCTGCGCGATAGAACTTCAATCCTAGAGCAGCGGTTAACTCGTCCGGCTCTTCAGCACCTCAATCGCCTTGTGCAACTGATCGTCTTGCGTGCTCTTCGGCTTGGCTTCGGTTTCCGGTGGAGCAGGCTCCTGCTCCTCATCCTCCGAGATCACGTTATCCGTCTCGTCGGCCACTAGCACGTTCGGGGTTACCGCGGCGTCCTGAATCGCCTTACCGCTGGGCGAATAGTATTTCGCGACAGAGAGAATCAGCGCTCCCCCGTCGGGCAAATCGAATGTTTTCGGCAGCGACCCTTCGCCGAAGGTCTTATCGCCCACTACGTCGCCCCGCGCATTCTCCAGAATCGCAGCGGCCACAATCTCAGCCGCCCCGGCTGTCCCCTTGTTCACCAGCACGGCGACCGGAAGCGAAGTCACCGCTTTCGCCGGATCCGCATTGAACGCCTCTCGCGGGAATTTCTGCCCTTGCAGATAAGTAATCGTGCCGTGGTTCAGGAAAAGGTTGGCCGTGGCCACGCCCTCGCTTTCCTCTCCCTCCGACGTGTTCCTCAAATCGAGGACCAGTTTCTTCGCTCCTGATTTTTCCAGGGACTTGATCTTTGCGGCAATCTCCTGCGCCTTGCCCTTGGTCAGCGCGTCGACTTTCACGTAGCCGATGCCATCTTCCAGCATCTTCTCAGAGACCGGCGGAATCGTCACCAGAGCCCGCGTGATCGTCATCTTCTGGGGCTCCGCCCGCCGTGCCCGCACTACTGAAACATTTACCGTCGACCCCGGGGCTCCAGACAGTGCGGTACGAATCTCCGGCAGGGACATATCCCGCGTACTCCGGCCTTCAATAGATTCGAAAATGTCAGTTGCCTCGATCCCGGCTTTCTCCGCCGTCGAGCCGGGCAGCACCGAAACTACGTCTGCATATCCAAAGCGTTTCGAGATGGTCGCCCCGATCTCGCCCTTGGCTTCTGACTTGTGGGCCTTGTAGGCCTGGTAAGCATCTGGCGTCAGGTAACTCGAGTTCGCATCCAGCGACTCCACCAGACCATGCAATGCTCCGTCCGTCACCTTGGGGATGTTCGGGTCTTCCACGTACTCGCTTTGCACGCGAGACAATACTTCGCTATAGACCTGCATCTGCCGGTAAGAGCCGTCGTTCGATGAGGCATGCACGCCTCCAAGGCCAAGCGAGCCGGCCACCACGAACAACAACACCGCAAAAGACGAAACCAGCACTGCAGCTTTAATTTTCATCGACATCGTATTCTTCGTTTCTGGAGGATTCACTTCCTGAGGAACTTCGAACATTATATCTTGTAGATGCTGTTTCTTGCCTCGTGGCTGCTCTTGTTCGGCCCTAACCTATCCCGATATGCCTTCCGCGCAAGAACTTAAAGCGATTCGGCCAACCCCGGTTTCGTCATCCGGACGCTACGCCGGTGGCGCGAAATTCAGCGTGATCACGCTCTGCACCGACACCGCACGGCCATTCATGGAATAAGGCTTGAAACGCCACTGCCTTACGGCATCGATGGCGGCCCGCGCAAACATCAGCGACCCCTGCAGAAACTTTACGTCCTGAACCGTGCCATCGCGCCCTACGATTACTTGCAGCACCACGGTGCCTCGCTGCCCGCTGGCTTTGGCCGCCGCCGGATATTGCGGATCGACAGGTTGAGCCACCAGTTCGCGCGCGGCTGATTCCGGCAGATTCACTGGCTCGATCGCTGCCATCGCTGTCTCGACCGGCTTGTTCCCGCTCGCGTCAGGAGTCGAAGAAGCCATCTGCGATTTCAGACTCGACGGGATGCCAGAACTGCTGGCCACCGAAACCTTGTGCGGCGGAGCGCTCGACACGGTCGATGTTACGAGATGTGGCTGCGGCACGGTTGCTTGGATCACCGGTAGACTCGTCTGCGTCTGCGTGGCTGCGGGCGCCGCGGCCTGTGACGCTCCCGTGTCACTTGCTGGCGCAGCGACGCTTGTCTGAACCGAATCCTTGGTCTGACCCGGCGCAGCCTGCGTTTGCGCGGTCTGATCTTGTCCGGGCAGGCTTTGATTCGCTGGGCTTTGATCCGTTGGGTTCTGATCGACGGCGTTGCCCTCGCCTGCAGTCGCCTGTGCCGGTCCGCCATTCGTCTCCGGATTTTTGTCCGTCTTCGCGGTTGGGTCGACCACCGGAAGCACTCGAATCTGGGACGGATCCGTTGTCGCATCCGGAATGTTCGCTGCCGTCGGAAGCTTGTACTCGTCACCCGATTGGCCAAAACTGTCATGTTGCGCCACAGCCTGCGGCAATGGAGCGGGTGGCGGGTTCAGCCAATTGGCCGCCGCATGCACAGCCCCGCGATAGAACATCTGTAAGCTGTGCCGCGTTTGAGGCACGGCCACCAGAACCACGCAGGCAACTGCGACCGCGCTCAACATAAGCACTTTGTTACGTGTCGAACCGGGCCGCTCCGCCGGCTGCGCGCCGCCTTCCAGTTCTCCCGACATGTAGCCGAAAAGCGCGGCCTCCGCTTCGGATTCTCCGAGTGGCTCCTCTTGCACTGGCTCCTTGGGCTTTGCAGGTAACTCCTCCGGTGGCGCCCCGTAGGATGGCGTTTCCCCATACGACAGCAGTTCGCTCTTCTCGTTCTTCGCAGGTGTGTCTTCCGTCGACTGCCGCATCGGCTTCGTCAACCGGGATTGCAAAGCTGCCCATCCCGTTAGTGCCGTCTGGGGGTCAACCGGCGCTGGTGCGGCATCTTCCACTGCTGCCGGTTTCTCCACTGCTGAGGCCATGGGCTCCAGCTCGGTGAGAGCGTCGATTTCCGCTGCCGCCGCCTGGTCCAACGACTTCTGAACGTCACATTCTGTTTCCGTGTCGAATTGTGCTCCGGGCGCGGAACTCGCCGATGTCAGGAACTCCCCCGCCCGAAAAGTGCTTTCCGGAGCTTGAGTCACCGAGGCCGGCACCGAAACCGCGCCAGCCGCCGTGGCGGCAAAGGCCGCTTTCTCAGGTGCCTCACGTGGAATCGGCGGCTCTGCCGGCTGCTGCGCCACGGGTTGCGGGGCTGCGGGCTGCAACTTTGACCGAAGCAACTCGCACGCCGTGCTCATCGTCTCCCGCACCTGTTCCGCGCGAATCGGTTTCACCAGGACCGAATTGGCTCCAGCCCGCAAGGCCTCCGGCAGAGTGGCATCTTTGCCAACGATCGCCAAAATCAAGGGACGATGCGCTGCCTTCAAGTCTCGCGCGGTCTTCAGCAGGAATCCCGCCTCAGGCTGATCGTCCCAGTCCATGATAACGATTTGAAACAGCTGGGTGGTAACCCTCTCGACCGCGTCCACAGCATTGCCGCAGTACTCTCCCTCGATCCCGAGATCGGCGAAGCCCTGCCAAACCGGCTGGACGAGCTCCTCATTCGACGAGAACAGGAGGCAGCGCAAAGGCATATATCCCAGACTAAGCAGGCGGAGTAACCGCGGCAAGTTACCGAGGTGGAAGGAAAGCAGTGGCTAGTGGTCAGTGACCAGTGGCCAGAGCCAGTAAAGCGTTTACTGGGTTTTCGCCCGCGCTGGCCACTGGCTACTGACCACTGCGCTAAAATGATGCTCCGTTCCTGATCGGCACGCCTATGCAGACTGCGGATGTGGTCATCGTCGGGGGAGGCATCGTCGGCTCCAGCATCGCCTATCACCTCACGGCCAACGGATGCCGCAACGTTCTGGTCGTTGAGCGCGAATCGGCGCAGGGCAAAGGATCGACCGGGAAGAGCATGGGCGGGGTGCGAGCGCAGTTTTCCACTCCGGTCAGCATCCAGATGTCGCTCTACTCAATTCCTTTCTATGCCAGCTTCGAGGAGCGCCTCGGTTATCCCTGCGATTACCGGCCGCAAGGCTATCTGTTCTGCGCCACAACTGATCACCAGATGACCTATCTGCGGACGAACTATGGGCAGCAGGTGAAGATGGGGCTGAAGAACGTGCGCCTGATGGCGGGCGATGCGATCCGCAGCATGTTCCCGCAGTTGCGCGCCGACGATGTAGTCGGCGGAAGTTTCTGCTCCAGCGACGGCTTTGTCGATCCCTACAGCGCCATGACCGGATTCATGACCTGGGCGGCTGATCACGGTGCAACATTGTGGAAGAACAGCGTCGTTACGGGCTTTACGCGCGACGAAGCGGGGATCGTGTCGGTAGAGACGACGCGCGGGTCGGTTGCCGCTCGCACCATTGTGAACTGTGCTGGACCGTGGGCAGCGGGCGTTGCCAAACTCGCTGGCGTGGATTTGCCGGTTGAACCGCTGCGCCGCATGCTGGTCCCGAGTGAGCCGTTTGACGAATTCCCTCACACCGCACCGATGATCGTCGACATGTCCAACGGATTCCATTTTCGCCCCGAGGCTCGCGGCTTTCTGCTCGCCTGGAACGATCCCGAAGAAACGCCTGGGTTCAAGACGGAGTTCGATGCGGCCTTTGTCGAGAAGATCCTTACCCGCGCAGCGGACCGCGTTCCTTGCTTCGCCAATCTTCCGGTGAATCCAAAACGAGCGTGGGCTGGGCTGTATGAGATGACGCCGGACCATCATCCCGTTCTCGGCGAGGCTCCAGAGGTGCGAGGCTTTTTCCTCGCCAACGGCTTCAGCGGGCACGGTGTGATGCACGCTCCGGCAACGGGAAAAATTCTCAGTGATCTCATTCTCACCGGGAAAACTGACTTGATCGACGCATCATCGCTGAATCTGACGCGCTTCGCCGAAGGCCGTCTGATCCACGAAACCGCGGTCCTGTGATTGAGTTGCTGGTTATGCAGCCAACACTCCTGTCAGCGCGCCTTCGAGTTCGAGCAGCTTTCGCTTTACGTCGAGGCCTCCACCGAAGCCGCAGAGTGAGCCATTGGAGGCGATTACTCGATGACAGGGGACGACGATTGCTACGGGATTGCGATTGTTAGCCATGCCTACAGCGCGGAAGGCGTTGGGCTTGCCGACGGCGCGGGCGATGTCGGCGTAGCTGCGCGTTTCTCCATACGGGATTGCCAGCAGTGCGCGCCAGCAGGCTTGCTGGAAATCGGTGCCGCGAAGGTCGAGTGCGAAGGTGAACTCGCGGCGCTTGCCGGCGAAGTACTCTTCTAACTCGCTTACGTAAGCCTGCATCTGTTGAGGAGAGGCCTGAAACTGAAATCCCTTTTGTTTCTCTTTCTCTGTCTCTCGGCGAAGGTCGCGCGGGTTGGGGCGGATCGATTGCTGTCCCGGCAAGCGTGCATCGAATTCCAGGGCGACCAATCCTCTGGCCGAGGCTGCCAGAAACAGTGGTCCGATCGGGGAGTCTACGTTTGTGGCGTAAAGGATTTCCATGGGGCTTGACCTCCTTCAACGATAGCAGACGATTCCAGGAGCTTTTTCACCCCGGAGTCACAGAGACACGGAGAAAACCAAGCACGGGAAAAACGAGGGCCGGTCTTGCGGGGCGGGAAGTTCTGTTTTGGGAAGCGGTTTACCTGTTGGTACCCCCCTCCCCCCTCGGTCTCTTAGAATCATGATGTTAGCGGCAAAACGCGAAATAATATATTAGAATCAATGGCTTACGGGTAAAATCTTGCGATTAAAGGACTTAGGGGATCTCACGATCTATAAGTTATTTAGAATGAGTACGTGCTCTATCGGGTAGCCGCGCTCGCAAATGCCGGATTCGAGGGTTTCTGCGCGAGATCGGGGCCGGTAATTTGTTCTCTTATTGATATTGTGTTTTCAAAGAACTAATGCTTAGAAGAATAGGATCGGGCATTGGAGGGCGGAAGTCAAGGGGATTCTTCGTAATAATACACTTGGCAAAATGAATTTAACGGAGAGGTCAGACATCCTTAGTCCGCATCGTTATTCTCGTCGTATCCGTATCCGCTGCCTTCTCCGTGGCGGTAGGGCAAGATCGTCGGGGCTGGAGCAGAAGCACGATGGTAAATCCCGCCCGATGCGGCTGCGCGTCGCCGTATCTTCTTGGCCTTCCATTTCTCTTCTAGGTAGGCCAACAAGAGAATCATCCAACAACAAATAGCCCGGACATTCCAGCAGTCATTTGCTCGCCTCCCTTTCCGCGTCCGCTTTTCGCTTCTCTTGTTCTTCCCGCCTAAGCAGTTTCGTCTTGGAAACTATGAGCACTTGACGCACAGCGTTATCGAAGCGCTCAAACTCTGTATTGCCGGGAACGTGAGGGGCCGGTAAAGGCTTCATTTGTTCTCGCTTTCACAGCTTGATGATAGTGTCCGGGACTGACCTGCTCCCCGTTTTCCGAACAAGTCCGAGTATGATTTCGGACGAAGGAAAGGGGAAGGAGTATGTCGAAGAGCAGGCACACCGAAGCGCAGATAATCGGGGCGCTGAAGCAGTTGGAGGCGGGGCGCAAGGCGGAAGACGTGGCGCGGGAAGTGGGCGTGTCGAAGCACACGATCTACGCCTGGAAGGCGAAGTACGGTGGTATGGATGTGAGCCAGGCGCAGGAAGCCAAGCAGCTGCGCGACGAAAACACGCGGCTGCGGAAGCTGGTGGCGGATCTGAGTCTGGACAAGGATGCGCTGCAGTGGGTGATTGAAAAAAACGGGTGGAGCTCGCGGTCCTGAAGGCGACTGTCGAGCAGGTGCAAGAGAAGTATGCCTTCAGTGAGCGGCGGGCGTGCCGGGTGATGAGGATGGCGGTGGCGACGTACCGCTATCGGTCGCGGCGCACGGATGAACCGCTGCGGACGAAGCTGATGGAGTTGGCGCGGGAGAAGCCGCGCTTCGGGTATCGGCGGCTGCAGGTGTTGCTGGGTCGCTCGGGAGAGCATGTGAACCACAAGCGAGTGCATCGCGTATATCGCGAGGCCGGACTGATGATTCGGCGGAAGAAACGGAAACATTGTGTGCGCGAGGGAAAACCGCTGCTGGCGCGGACAGCGGCGAACCAGGAGTGGGCGCTGGATTTTGTGCACGATGCGGTGGCGTGCGGGCGGACGATCCGGGTGCTGAGCGTGGTGGATGCGTACACGCGGGAGTGTTTGGCTTTGGAAGTGGATACGAGCTTTGCCAGCCGGAGAGTCACGCGGGTGTTGGATGGGATCGTGGCCGAGCGGGGGCAGCCGGCAACGATCCGCTGCGACAACGGGCCAGAGCTGACGAGCCGGCATTTTCTGGCGTGGTGCGTGGAACGAAAGATCGAGTTGGTGCACATTCAACCGGGCAAGCCGACGCAGAACGCGCGGGTCGAAAGCTTTCACGGACGGCTGCGGGATGAATGTTTGAGCGTGAGTTGGTTTCAGAACTTGTTCGATGCGCGGCGGAAGATCGCAGCGTGGAAGACCGAGTACAACGAAGAGCGCCCGCACAGCAGTTTGGGATACCGTACGCCGAAAGAGTTTGCCGCGGCGCAGGCAGCGAGCTTCTACACAGCTGAGCGAGAGGCAAGGGATTCAAACGCCATCCCTTGCCCCTCGCGCTCCCCCATCCCGGCTCACACCGGAGATGGGACCGATGAAAGTTGTCGTATTCTTACGTGAACGAAAGCAGGGGGCAGGTCACTTCGGCGCTACTTTCGTACCACGGTTATTGTACCGAAACATGGCCTCATCTAGGTAGCGATATAGGTGGAACGGTTCCACCGCTACATTATGTGCCGCTGAGTGTACGCTTCATAAGGCTCCAGGCCAAATAGTCTATTTTGTCAAGTATATTATTGCCGGAATCTTGGTAGTTGTTCAGTTTGAGATCCCTCGCCGCGCCTGAAAAACGGCTGCTCGGGATGACGCCCCAAGGACCTATTGCCGCGGGTAGCGGTTGACAGAAATCAGTTTTTGCCCCAAAGTGTGTGCTTCGCGCTGATGGGCTTACTTCCCCTATGAAGAAAGGTCTGCTTATTTTGTTTGCCGTGGTGCTGGGGCCGGTCCTGCTGGTGGGACTGGTCGCGCAAGCAGCGGGGGAATGGCGGACGGTTGGGGCTACGGCTGGCGGGGATC
Source organism: uncultured Acidobacteriaceae bacterium (assembly GCA_963702775.1). Taxonomy (GTDB): domain Bacteria; phylum Acidobacteriota; class Terriglobia; order Terriglobales; family Acidobacteriaceae; genus Sulfotelmatobacter. The sequence continues at coordinate 705,778 of CAVPDX010000002.1, read as the reverse complement.
AAGTTTTGGTCAGCTCGACTACGGCCAAGAAGAACGGACTGCGAACGGCCTGGGTGCGCGTGGAATACAAGGAACCGACCAAGCTCCCGCAGGGTGGTCCGTTTGTGGAACTACGGGCGCGGGTTCGGTTCAACTGCGCGAATGGCAGCGAGGTGCCGAATTCGGAGTGGTTCTACTCCCGTGACCGCGGCGGGAAACTGGTGGTCAGCAAGAAGACCCGGCACGACGATCAGTTCGGCCAGATGTCGGAAGGGGATTTTGGCGGGATTGCCCGGGATTTTGTTTGTAAGCAGAAGTGAAGCGCATCGCGGGTGTCAGCGCTCCAATATGGAAGCGAGCCAAACGCACCCTTCGGTCGCTCGCGCTCTCTCAGGGCAGGCGCCGTTGAGTCGCGCGGCTCGCCCAGGTTCCCCTCGGCTTCGCTCGGGACAGGCTCTTCGGCGGGCAGAGAGCGCCCGCCTCCAGGATGACAATCGCGAAACTGCAACGTCCCTGAGAAGTTTTCCACAGCCCCCACCACCTCGGTAACATCCTCACCTACTTCCGCAGGGGCGGCTTCCGTCATATGCTGATAACGAAAACGTGGTTCACGGCGAGACGCTGCTTCGCGCCACGCTTCTTTCTTCAGTATGGATTCTTTACGTTTTATTCGCTGGTGGTCGCCGGGGGCAGCGCTGTGATGGTTGGCGCTTACGCGCTTTTGCGGCGCAAACCCAAGGGGCCGGCCGAACTGGAGCGCGAACGCCGCACTTGGCTGGAGGGCGTGGGGCGCATCACGGACGGTACCGTCATTGATGTGCAGGAATTGCCGGTCAGTCACGGCCATCACGCCGCAGTTCTGCTCATCTATAAGTATGACGTCGCGGGCGTGTCGTATGAGTGCTCCCAGGACGTCACCTACCTGCGGCAGTGGATTAACCTGCATTCTTGCAGGCTGGGGCTGCCTACGTCGGTGAAGTACGATCCGCATAATCCGGGGAACTCGCTGGTGGTTTCGGAGAGCTGGATGGGGCTGAGGCAATGAAGCAGTGGCCAGTGGTCAGTAAACCAAAGCACTGTTTTTTACTGGTCACTGACCACTGGACACTGGCCACTGCTTCAGATCTGGTAATCGTCCTGGAACAGCTCCTGGGGAGAGATGTTGGGGGTTGAGCCGCCTTCGTCGATGGTGAGGTTGGGTTCGGCGCCGAGGGCTTCGTGGGAATGTTCCTGGAATTTTTCGCGCAGCTCATGCACTTCCGCGGCTAGCTTGATAATTACATCGGAGAGCGGGTCGCGGATGTCTTTGGGATCGGTGATGACTACACGTTTGCCGTCGCGCAGGACGATGTGTCCGGGCACGCCTACGATGGTGGAATTTGCCGGGACGCTGCGCAGCACAACTGAGCCGGCGCCTACGCGGCAGTTGTCGCCGATGGTGATGTTGCCCAGAAGCTTGGCGCCGGAGCCGATCGAGATGTTGTTGCCGAGGGTAGGATGGCGCTTGCCTTTCTCTTTGCCGGTCCCGCCCAGGGTCACTCCCTGATAGAGTGTGACGTCATCGCCGACGATGGCGGTTTCGCCGATCACGATCCCCATGCCGTGGTCGATGAAGAGGCGGCGTCCCACCTCGGCGCCGGGGTGAATTTCGATGCCGGTGAAAAAGCGCGCTAGTTGCGAGACAAATCTTGCCAGGAAGCGCATCCCGTGACGCCACAGCCAGTGGCTTAAGTGATGCGCCCACACGGCGTGCAGGCCGGGGTAGCAGACAAGAACTTCGAAATAGGATCGGGCCGCGGGGTCGGACTCGAATACGGCGGCGACGTCTTCGCGTACGGACTTAAGGAAGCTCACCATGTGCGTGTTCTCAGTCTGCGGTCAGCTTTGCATTTTAACTGAGAACGGGTGTCTTCTAGCTGCCGGTTTGGTAGCCGCCGCTTTGGGCGACCGTTAGCCGCAGATATTTGTAGGGATTGACTGGCGTATCGTTGATGCGGACTTCGTAGTGGAGGTGGGGGCCGGTGGAACGTCCGCTCATGCCCACGTAGCCGATAGTGTCGCCACGATGGACCTGCTGTCCCGGAGTTACGGCGAAGCCGGAAAGGTGGCCGTAGCGAGTGGAGATGTCGTGGCCGTGGTCGATCATGATGGCTTTGCCATATCCGCCAAGGAAATCGGCAAAGGTGACCACTCCATCGGCGGGCGCGATGATGGGCTGGCCGTAGGCGCTGCTGATATCGACGCCGCTGTGAAACGCGCCTTCACCGTTGAATGGGTCGAGACGCTCGCCGAAGCTGCCTGTGATCCGGCCTTCGACCGGCCAGAGGTTGGGCGCGGAACTGGCGCGCACCCAATCGGCCGTGGTGGCGTTGCGAATCATGCCCAGGCTGATGCCAACCGTGGCTGCGCCGGTGAGAGCGGACGCGCGGAGAGCGCCGAGCTGGTCCAAGGAGGATTTGAATTCAGCGTCCTGAATCTTCTGCTGCGAGGCGGTGACCAGCGCGGGCTGCGATTTCAATCCGTAAAGAGCGGAAACTTCACTGGCGATCGAGCCCAGAGAAGCGACCTGCACGTCGCGCTCTTTGGCGACCTCTTCCAGTTTGGAATAGCGATCCCTAAGCTGCTCTTTTTCCGTGCGCAACTGGTTGTAATGCGAAACCTTGAGCAGCATGCGGGCGTAAGAGCTGGCGATCCCGGTGAGGCTGAGGAAACCGATGGCAGCGCCGACCACGAAAACGTACAGATAATGGATGGGGATAGAGATCTTGCGCAACTGGCCGTCGTCCCCGCGGGCCACAAAAAGGATGTAGAAGCGCTTACGCAAATGGCGTCCTTCCGCTGTTGCTCTTCGTTTTGACAATCAGCTTTGACGATCAGGGCCGGAACTCCAGGCAAATGTCTGAGGTTGCAGAAAGCCTGTTCGGATCGCCTGATGCTTTTCGGGCCGCGCTCCATCTTGGGAATGGATACTTCATAACGCGCCCTTTTCCTACCGGAACCGAGGATCAATAAGAACTTAATGTCTGCAATCGATATGGAATGCAGAACTTAAGTCGGTCCATCGCAACTCGACCAAAGGTATTGTGAATGACTGGTAAAAGGTAACAAACTGGGTTCCCCCCTGTCAACGGCGCGAAGGGGCATTAGGGGTTACTTAAGCCGGGTAATCGAACGTAACCACCGGACAGATTACGACAAGGCAAATGGCAAAGGCTCTGGAGGGCTGGGGGTTGTTGAGTTCGCCCACTGAATCCCCAAGACGATGGCAACATCCATAGCTGCGCCTCGCTTATAGTGGTGTCGTGGTGATTGCCGAAAAAGCGCTGATTGCTCAAGTTCGCCGGCTGGCGGCGTCTGCGACGAGCCCCGCGGTGGCGGCTGGAATTGGAGACGACTGCGCGGTGTTGCGATTCCTGCCAGGCCGGGGCAAGGCGAAATCGAACGACACGCTGGTTACAACAGACTTTACGTTGGAGGGAATTCATTTCCGGCGGGACTGGCATTCGGCTGAATCGGTTGGGCATCGATGCCTGGCGCGAGGGCTGAGCGACATTGCGGCTATGGGCGGAGAGCCAGTGGCGGCGTTTCTTTCCCTGGCGCTGCCGCGCAACCTGCCACAGAGTTGGGTGGGCCGCTTCGCGCGCAGTTTGATCAGCCTAGCCGAGAGATACGAAGTAACTCTCGCCGGCGGCGACACGGCCGAGTCTCCGAATGGAGTTCTGGCGGATATTGTCGTGGTGGGGACTGTACCGAAGGGAGAGGCTGTATTACGGTCTGGGGCGCGGCCCGGTGACCGCGTATATGTGAGTGGGGAATTGGGCGGCTCGGCGGCTGCGGTTTGGCAGATGCGAAAGAAGCCGAAGCGGAAACTGAATCCGCGGGAGTATCCCAGGCATTTCTTTCCGGAGCCGCGGATTGAGCTAGGCCGGGTTCTGCGGGAGAAAGGTCTGGCCTCGGCGATGATCGATACCAGCGACGGCCTCTCGACCGATCTTGCCCACATCTGCGAAGAAAGCGGAGTGGGTGCGGAGCTGGAGGCAGAGTTAATCCCGAGGGCTGTGGTGGGCAAACCGGCGCGGGAGGTCGATCTGCAATACGCGCTGCACGGGGGGGAAGACTACGAGCTGCTGTTCACAGCACGCCAGGGCAAGCGGATTCCGTCCCGCATTGCCGGAATTCCTATTACGCAGATTGGGCAGATTACGCGCCGGCGGAAGATTTTCCTGAGGAACCAGGTCGGCGTGGGGTATGAACTGGAGCCGCAGGGGTGGGAACACTTCCGCAGCTAGCGGTTACTTCGGTTACCAGTGACCATCTGTGTCTATACCCTGACCGGAAAAACAGTACTAGAGTAGTGGCATGTCGCCTTCACGAGTTAGCTTTATTTTGCTGGGCTTGCTGGTACTCTCCGCCGCGTCTGGAACCCTTGCCGCATCGAAGAAGCAGCCGCCTCCGCCGCCGGCGCACGCGAAGGCGCCTGTGCCTGCGGTCACCGATGAGTATGTACACAAGGAGTTTGGCGATAACTGCTCGCTGCTGGCCGGGCCTCCGCAGTTTGTCGGCGATCTTGATGGCGACGGCGTAGATGATCTTGTGGTTGCCGCGCGCTGCAAGAATCCTATGGCCGACCAGGCGGAATACGGTTTTCGCGTGGCCGATCCCTATAACAGCTTTCTGGGTTTCGGGAACGTGAAAGTTACTTCGACGTTTGCCTCGGATGTGCCCGAGCGCAAAGGCGTTTCCTTGCTGATCGTGCATGGGGTGGGCAGTGAGGCCTGGCGCTCAGCCAAACAGAAGCCCAAGTTCTTGCTGATCAACTTGCCCTTTCAGACGCTCACCGTGAAGAGGTTGGAGCTGAAAAAGAGGATTGTGCTCGGAGTCTACATGGAAGAACGGGGCGAAGGCGAAGCGACTTCTTCGGTCATCTTCTGGGACGGGAAGAAGTATCACTACCAGATCCTGGGCTCGGATATGGAGTAGGCTGCGGGTGGTTATGTCATGCCATCTTATTTTTTTTGCACGTTGAGATTCCTGCTTTTAGCCGGCGCCGTTGCTCTACTCCATATCGCGACTCCCCAGCTTGCGCCGCAGATGCCAAGCGGCCCACCCTCCGGGAACAGGACATTTACCAGTCCTGACGGCGTTTTCACTTTTAAGTATCCCGACTCCCTCATCCAGTGCAAACAAATCGACCCAAAGAACCCCGACCACTGGACGCCCGACGACTCTTGCGTTTCCTACACACCAGTTTGCGACGATGACGCACACTCAGGCGATACAGTGGCATGCGTTGCCTATCCCGCCAACAAGGCCAAGGGTACAAATCTCGAGGCTGCAGCTTTCTCCATAGCCGAAGTCAAGGGAGACTACACAGCGGCCCTTTGTCTAGGCGGAGTGCCCGATAGAGATTACCCGGTCCACACAACTAGGATCAACGGAGTTGACTTCAGGACCAGCGAGGTGGACGGCGTAGGCAGCGGTCACTCGCTGGACGGGTATGTGTACCGGGACTTTCACAACGACAAATGTTACGAACTGGACGTTCGTATAGCAGTTACCAATCCAGCGTTGTTCGATCCCGGAACCGTTAGGCGGATCGATCTAGAGCGGGGTCCGGAAGCCCCTCGATCAAGCCCTCAAATCATTCCGCTTCTTGAAGTGACCTAGCTGGAGAAGGCCATAACTGTACCGGTTGTGACACAGCGCACATCTGCCCGCCCATCCCACCCGCTATAATCCTTCCGCCATGAATCTCGAAGAAAAAATCGCAGAACTGAAAAAGCGCAATCGTCTCGCCGAAGAAGGTGGAGGCGAGAAGCGGCGCGAGCGCCAACACAAAGAAGGCAAGATGTCGGCGCGGGAGCGCATTGAGTTCCTGCTCGACGAAGGCACTTTCGAAGAGACCGACAAGCTGGTCACGCACCGCTGCAGCGACTTCGGCATGCTCGAGCAAAGGCCTTACGGCGATGGCTTTGTGACCGGCTACGGCCGCATCGAAGGCCGGCTGGTGTATGTGTTCGCGCAGGATTTCACAGTTTTCGGTGGATCGCTCTCGGAGACGAATGCCGGGAAGATCGTCAAGATCATGGACCTCGCAGCCAAGATGGGCGCGCCGGTGATTGGGTTGAACGACTCGGGCGGCGCGCGCATTCAGGAAGGCGTGGCGTCGCTGGCGGGGTATGCCGATATTTTTCTGCGCAACACGATCTACAGCGGCGTGGTGCCGCAGATTTCGGCGATCATGGGGCCGTGCGCGGGCGGCGCGGTGTATTCGCCCGCAATCACCGACTTCGTCCTGATGGTTGATAAGACCTCTTACATGTTTATCACCGGGCCTGACGTCATCAAGACCGTGACCATGGAGGAAGTGACCAAGGAGCAGCTCGGCGGCGCGATGACCCACAATGAAACCTCGGGCGTGGCGCATTTTTTGGCGCACGACGATGCCGAGTGTTTGTCGATGGTGCGCGAGCTGCTGAGCTTCTTGCCGTCGAACAATCTGGAAGACCCCCCGCGCAAGGCGTGCACCGATCCCGCCGATCGGAACGATGCTCGGGCCGATGCCGCGCTCGACAGTATCGTGCCTGCGCAGTCGAATCTGCCTTACGACATGAAGGATGTGATCCACGCCGTGATCGACGACGGCTACTTTTTCGAAGTGCAGGAGCACTACGCGAAAAATATCGTCGTGGGATTCGCGCGGCTGGACGGGCGCTCGGTAGGAATTGTCGCCAACCAGCCGGCGATGCTGGCGGGAACGCTCGACATCAATGCGTCGATCAAGGGCGCACGGTTCGTCCGCTTTTGCGACTGCTTTAATATTCCGCTGGTCACGTTTGAAGATGTCCCGGGATTTCTGCCGGGCACCGCACAGGAATACGGCGGCATCATCAAGCACGGCGCGAAGCTGCTCTACGCCTTTGCCGAAGCCACGGTGCCGAAGGTCACGGTGATCACGCGCAAAGCCTACGGCGGAGCGTATTGCGTGATGGCGTCAAAGCACATCCGCACCGATGTGAACTACGCGTGGCCGACGGCGGAGATTGCGGTGATGGGGCCGGAAGGCGCGGTCGATATTGTTTTCAAGCGCGAACTCGATGGCGCCGCAAACCCGCAAGAGCGCCAGGAACTGCGCCAAAAAAAGATCGAAGAATTTCGCGACCGCTTCGCCAGCCCCTACGTCGCCGCCGACCGCGGCTTTGTCGATGCCATCATCCAGCCGCACGAGACGCGCAAGAAGCTGATCCAGGCGCTGGCGATGCTAGAGACCAAGCGGGATAAGAACCCACCGAGGAAGCATGGGAATATACCACTGTAACCACAGTGGCTATTGCGCGCTGGGCAGTTTCGTGGCAGACTCTCTGTAGCGAATAAACGGCGAATAATGTATGGCCGGACCGAGAATTGATGAAATCGGGCCCTGGTCGGAAGTAAAGCTCGACATACTCAAACGGTATGCAGTTGAGTATTCGAAGATTCTGTCTAATCAAAGAGATCCCTCGTTCTTCCACGTATACATAGATGCCTTCGCTGGAGCGGGGTTCCACCTGTCAGAGACCACCGGGGAAATGGTGTTGGGCAGCCCTCTCAACGCTCTTTTGGTTCAGCCACCATTTCGCGAGTTCCACCTCATTGATCTGGATGGCGACAAGGTAGAGGGATTGCGACAAGTGGTGGGAACTCGGAAGGATGTATTCCTGCACAAGGGGAATTGCAATCAAGTGCTGCTGCGGGATGTGTTCCCGAAAGTGTTGCGAGAGGACTACAAGCGGGGACTATGCCTACTCGATCCCTACGCACTGACGCTTGATTGGAAAGTAATCCAGCGCGCCGGAGACATGCAGTCTCTCGACATCTTCATCAACTTCCCAATCTACGCTATTAACATAAATGTCTTGCACCACGATCAGGAGACCGTACTGCCTCAGCACATCGAACAGATGAACGCCTATTGGGGTGACGAATCGTGGCGAGACATCGCATACGAGAAATCTCCGGGTCTCTTCGGACCAATGGAAGAGAAGGTGACTAATCAGCGCCTCGCACAAGCCTTTCGAGAGCGTCTTAAGAAAGTTGCGGGATTCAAGAAAGTCCCTGAACCCTTGGCCATGCGAAATAGCAAGAATGCGGTCGTGTACTATCTCTACTTTGCATCGTACAAAGACACCGCCGAAAACATCGTCAAGTATATCTTTGATACTTTTGGAAAGCGCTAAAGAACGAAAATGTCACTGAACTCCCATATCGAATGGACCGACGCGACTTGGAATCCGGTGCGCGGCTGCACGAAGATCAGTCCCGGCTGCAAGCATTGCTACGCCGAGACTTTCGCCGAGCGCTTTCGCGGGGTTGAGGGGCATCCTTACGAGCAGGGGTTCGATTTGCGCCTGGTTCCGGAGAAGCTGACCGAGCCATTCCTTTGGCGTTCGCCGAAGCTCGTGTTCGTGAATTCCATGAGCGACCTTTTTCAGGATGGAGTGCCCGACGATTACATTGAGGCGGTTTGCAGAGTGATGGTTAAAGCGAACTGGCACACGTTCCAGGTCCTCACGAAACGATCGGAGAGATTACGGGAATTGTTGAGTGGGCGATTGCGCTTTGCTGCCGAACAAGATCACATCTGGTGGGGAGTGAGCGTCGAGGATCAGAAGTACGGCTTGGCTCGAATCGGCGATTTGCAGAAAACGCCGGCAAGAGTCCGCTTCTTATCGATTGAGCCGCTGCTTGAAGATCTGGGAGCTTTCAACCTCTCGGGTATCAGTTGGGCGATTGTCGGAGGCGAAAGCGGACCGGGCGCTCGCCCTATGCGCGAAGAATGGGTGGTCTCGGTGCGCGATCAATGTAGCGAAGCGAGGGTCCCGTTCTTCTTCAAACAATGGGGCGGAGTGAGGAAGGCGAAACACGGCAGGTTACTCGAAGGCCGAACCTACGACGAATATCCACGCAGGGTCACTTCGCCAATTCCTGACCGCGCGAACTGTGTTGCAATTCTGAATTCCTTCCGGCAAGTCTTTCGAGGAACTTCGCTGGTTCAGCTTACAGCCTAGGTGGGTACAAAACTTAAGAGTTCCGAGGTGGTGTTGGGTCCATTCGTCTCGGCCAGTAGCTCGCTTATGACCCTTGCTTGACCTGCTCTCGCGGCTTCCCTTGCGGGGTGCTGCGCGCGATCTTCGCTCGGGCTCCGGGCTTACCGCCAACCGGAAAAACCTACCCAACGCCTCGGAACTCTATCCTGCCTTCAACATTTCTTCTTGTTCTCCTCGACCAGCGCGTTGCTACAGACCCTTGTTCGCCCTCCCTGATCATTTGCATGAAGAGGGTGACTGCGCTTGAGTCCCGGACGCGGCACCAACCGGAAAAACTTTAGAAGCTGTCAAAGAACGATTATGTTTCTACTCTTTCTATTTTCTGAGTCAATGAAAACTTTGATTTTCTAACTCGCGTATTTTCAGGGGAGTGCAGCGCGTCCACAGGCGGGTGACCGGAATTGGTGCAGAGAGTAAACCGAATGCGCGCAGAAGACGCAGCAGACGCGGTTTTTTGTGATTGCGATTTGGAGATGATTGGACCTAAGACGTTCCGGCGATGGTTTTGCCTGTTGTGAAAATCACGCAGAAGCCGCGCGGGATAAGGAATCTTCTGCACTCTGGAGAGCTCAGGGTCTCAGCCGATTTCGATTGTTTCGTCGATAAAATGCTTATCAGCTTCGTCGGAACCTGCTAGCTCGAACGAGTTGGTGATCGCGGCTTTCCCTCTATCCACGCTGGTGATGACGTAGGAGCAGCCGATCCAGTGGGCTTCGGCGAGATCGGTCGGCGACCAGTGGGCGGGATGGTCGGGGTGGGAGTGGTAGAAGCCGACGATGTCCTCGCCGCGCTCGCGGCCTTCGCGCTGGATGCGCACCAGTTCGCGGGGATCGATGTTGTAGCGGTTCTGGGGCGAGTCCGTGCGCGTGTTCCCGCAACGGCGCAGTCGAAGTCACGATGCGAGCGCCGTCTTCGTCGAATCGGCCGAGCAGCACGCCGCAGCACTCGTGCGGGTAGGTTTCTTCGCCGTGACGGCGGAGGGCGGCGTAGTCAGCGTGGGATAGTTTCAGCATCAAAATCACAATCCACCACGGAGGCACTGAGGCACGGAGAAAAGCAATTCCAGGAAGTGAAAAGGCATTTGCAGCGATAGATCGTTCCCTTGTTTTTCTCCGTGTCTTCGTGCCTCCGTGGTGGGTGTTCTTATTCCGTCCAGAATCTCTCGCTCAAATACTTGTCGCCGGAGTCGCAGAGGATCGTCACCATTACCGCTGGATCTCTTCCTCGGAATCGAATCTGTTCCGCGATCTCGAGGCTGCCCGCAATGCCGGCTGCGGCGGAGATTCCCAGCAGCAGGCCGCATTCGCGGGCGAGGCGGCGTGCCATGGCGTAGGCGTCTTCGGTCGCGATCTCGAGATTTTCATCCGCGAGCAGCGGGTCGTAAATCCTGGGAACGATCGCGCTGGCCATGTGCTTGGCGCCTTCGATGCCGTGAAAAGAGGAATCGGGTTGCAGCGAGATGCAGCGGATTGCGGGATTCAGTTCCTTCAACCGTCGCGTCGTGCCCATGAACGTGCCACTGGTGCCGAGCATGGCGACAAAGTGAGTGATGCGTCCCTTCGGTCTGCTGCCAGATTTCGTTGGCTGTGCCGTGATAGTGTGCGAGCCAGTTGGCGTCGTTGGAGTATTGATCGGCGTAGAAATACAAATCGGGATGCTTGGCGGCAAGCTCGCCGGGCCATGCGGATGGCGCCGTCGGAGCCCTCGCCGGGATCGGTGTAGAGAATGTTCGCGCCATAGGCGCTCAGAATCTTTTTGCGCTCGGCGGAAACATTCTGCGGCATGCAGAGTGTGACCGGGAATCCCTCCGCCGCGCCCAGCATGGCGTAGGCAATGCCGGTGTTGCCGCTGGTGGCGTCGAGCAGAATCTTGCCCGGAGTGAATTGGCCGTTGCGGCGGCCTTCGGCAACGATGTTGGCGGCGGCGCGGTCTTTCACCGAGCCGCCGGGATTGTGCCATTCGGCCTTGCCCAGAAGTGTCACGCAGGGGAAGATGCGCGGTGAGCCGATCAAAGCGCAGCAGCGGAGTGTTGCCGATGCGCTCGCAGCAGACTCAGCCCCGGGCGCGCGATGGCGGGCTCCGGCGCACGATGTGCGCCGAGAATGTCGCCGTCAACTTGGCTGAGCTCTGACCCATATTCGAACTATTTCCTCGTGACTAACGTAATATGCAAAGCAGATTGAAACACGCTATGTAGTATGGTGTCTTTAGATGAGAAGAGATTGCAAGTTTGATGCAGCGCGAAATATAGGGCAGCACAATTTGCGCAAGGCTGCATCTAAGAGAAAGACTGGAAGCGTAGAAAAATGTCGAAAGCAATTGAAGCACGAACTTACGATGAAGCGCTGGCCTGGTTGCGCGAGCATGGTTTCGATGTGACCGAAGCGCCGGGCACGAACGGGCGCGTGTTCCTCAGAAAATACAATGTGTCGGCTGCGATTCAGAAGACGCCCGACGATGGCGTGAAGATTTTCGCCTATCCCGGATACTTGATCGGCAGCGAGATCTCGAAGCTGATCAACCGCGGCTACCAGCAGTTTTTGAAGACCTCGAAGACAGAAGTGCCGGCGACTGCCGACCACCTCAAAGCGCTGCAATCGTTTACGGAAGAGTTGAAAGTCGGCGCTGGGACTGCCCAGCCTTTACAACGAATCGCTCGGGACGGTGAGCGAGTCCTACCATTACGACCGGCTTAAGGACGACGACAAAGCGCCCGTGGATCGGCCGAAGCGGCCGTGGGAAGTTGCCGGTCAGGCGGTCGCGGCCAAGAAGGGCCGGGCGTAAGTTCTGTCGATTTCCGCCGGGCGAATCGAAATCCTCCCGCAATTGCCTCCTGTCGTGCGAAACTGGTGCGCTCTTTCTGCAAGAGCCGCTAGCAAGAGCCGGAGGTTCGCATGCGCGGTTTGTTTTCTACTTCTTTGTCTTTCTTCTTGCTGTCTGCTGACTCTTCTTCTCGCAAACTGCTGATCAGGCCCGCGGCCCAAGACGTGTCGGGCGGCTACGGGAACTACGCGAAAGCGATCGAACAAGTGCTGCGCACGCAGCAGGAAGCCTGGAACCATCACGATCTCGAAGGCTTCATGGCGGGATACTGGAACTCTCCGGAGCTTACGTTCTTCTCGGACGCGAAGGAGCATGACGGATGGCAGGCCACGATGGACCGTTATCTCGCGACCTATTCGAGTCCGGGGCACGAGATGGGGAAGCTGGAATTCTCCGGCTTGCGGGTTGTGGTGCTGAGCCAGGACTCGGGTTTTGTGCGCGGTGAATGGAAGTTGACGATGTCGGATGGGAAGACGCCGCATGGGCTGTTCACGCTGGTGTTCCGCAAGTTTCCCGAGGGATGGAAGATTGTGCATGACCATACTTCGGCAGCGGAGTAGCTTTTAGATATTGTGTTCCGTTATGATTAGCTTCTAGATTCTGCTTCTGGCTGCTAGCTCCTGGCTCCTAGCTCCGCCTAATCTCGATGAGCGATGGGGGAAGCTTCTGGCCGCAAAGGGTGCGAGGAGCGAGAAGGACTCTAAGAAAAGCACTCATGCTCATGGCGGTCGGCTAGGGCCACGAACCGGATTAAAAAATATCATGTCCAATTCACTAAAATACCTGGAATCAATGAGTTGCGCAGGTTTGGCAGAGCGCTTGCCCAGGTAAAATATTTAAACTAAACAACTTGCCCGTAAAATATTCTATTCAAACGACTTAGGTGCTTACGGTCCGATTAAGTACCTTAGAATCAATGGCGGGGACCGCAAAATATTGAGCGCGTGAGACTTATATCTCTGTGCTATTCAAATGTCAAAGAACTAATGCCTTGGAGATAGCATCGCTGGTTTGGGGATTGAGGTCAAGGGAATTCTTGAGGCTGCCCGGGCGCAGGCCGCGGGAGAATCATTTCGATGGCCAGTTGCACCTCGGCAGCGAGGCCGTTTTTCATTTTGTGCGACTTTACGGCGCGGCTGGAAGCCGCGCCCATTCAAAGCGCCTTCAACTCCGCCGGCCTGTGCCTTTGTCCATGGCCTGGTTGGCCAGGCGGTCGGCTTCCTGGTTGTGTTCGCGGAGGGCGTGGCCTATGGAGAACCACTCCAGTTGAGCGATCAGCTCCTTGGCGCGCGCGTGAAGATCCTTAAGCGTGGGATTCTTCACTTTGTAGATTCCCTTGATCTGGCGGACCAGCAACTCCGAATCGCTGATCACCTTGAGAGCTTTGGGACCGTGTTGGATTGCATATGCCAGAGCCGCGATCAGGCCCTGATACTCGGCGAAATTGTTGGTCTGGTGACCGAGGTATTCGCTGAGATGGGCGACCTTTCCCCCGGATTGATCTTGAATGACTACGCCGTAGCCAGCGGGGCCGGGGTTACCGCGGGCGCCGCCGTCGCTGTGGGCGATGAGGTAGTGCTGGGGAGGATTTTCGTGCGAGTCCACGCGATGGGGAAAGAGAGGTTTGGTTCCGGAGCTGCGAGGGTAGGGCATGGAGTCGAGTTTACAACGGCACTTGTTGATACATAAGGGCCATCATCTGGCGCGTGATGTGGGGACAAATCTTCAACCACGGGGGACACAGGGTTACACGGGGCAAATCTTTGTTACTTCCCGATGAACTTGCTTTAGCGGCCGGCGGCTAGGCGGGTGGCTAGCCGGGCGGGCAGTTTGGCGGAGAGGATACGCTCCTGTGCGGCTTTCAGGTTATAGGGCGCGCGGTGGTAGTGGACGGTCTGCGCTTCGGTATCGAACAGGGCGAAGGCGGCGCGCCAATCTCCGTCGCGGGGTTGGCCGACGGATCCTGGATTGATCATGTAACGCGTCTTCGGCTTCAGTTGCAACGAGAGCGACTCGGCTTGCCCCACCGTGCGGTATTCGGGACGGAAGCCATCGGCGCTGTCGCCGTTGGCGAAGAATCCTCCCTGCAGGTGAGTATGACCGAAAAAAGTGAGTGGCGTGGTGAGCGCGAGGAGGGGGACGAGCGCATCGCCGATGGAAACGATGTAGGCATCTTCGTCGCCCGGCGAGCCGTGAACCAAACGGGCTTCAGGAAAACCCTCGAGGGGAATCGGCCCTTGCGGCAAGGAGTGCAGCCATTCGTGATTTTCGGGCGTCAACTGGTCGCGGGTCCATATGGCGGAGGTAGCGGCCATGGGGTTGAAATCTTCGAGATCGATCAGGCCGGTCGCCGCTTTGTCGTGGTTGCCCCGCACGAAAATACTTCCCAGACCGCGGGAGCGCTCAATCACTTCGTTAGGGCTGGCTCCATAACCGACTACGTCGCCGAGATTGGCAACAGAGTCGTAGGGCGGAGCGGCGGCGAGGCAGGCCTCGAGCGCTTCGAGGTTGGCGTGAATGTCGCTAAGCAGCAGTATGCGCAATGGGCACCGGACAAAGTGGGGATTATAGAACGAGTGGGAACGGAATATACAGAGGATAAGGAAGCGAGCCAAACGCGCGATTGTTGCGTCGCCAAAAACGCGACGCTTCGCGCGGCTCGCCCAGATCCTTCGCAGCGCAAAAGCGCGCGCTCAGGATAACAACTTATTTCGCGTTAACTACGGGACAGCGGGCCCAATGTTCCTTTGCAACCTCTACCAGCGGCGGCAGGGCGCGGGTGCATTCGGGGACGCGGAATGCGCAGCGCGGCTCGAAGGCACAGCCGGGAGGCATGGCGTGCAGTGGCGGGACTGTGCCCTCGATGGTTTCGCAGAGGCTCGCCACGTTTCGTTTTCAGGTCGGGCACGGCTTGCAGAAGGCCGCGGGTGTAGGGATGTGCCGGAGAACGAAAGATTTCATGCCGTGTGCCGAGCTCGACTATGCTGCCGGCATACATCACGGCCACGCGGTCGGCGACCTGCGAAACCACGGCGAGATCGTGCGAGATGAAGAGCATGGCCAGGCCAAACTTGGCGCGCAGTTCTGCGAGCAGTGTCGAGGATTTGCGCCTGGATGGTGACGTCGAGCGCAGTGGTAGGCTCGTCGGCGATTAGCAACTGCGGGCGGTTCGACGATGGCCATGGCGATCATTACGCGCTGGCGCATGCCGCCGGAAAGCTGGTGAGGATAGTCGCGGGCGCGGCGATCAGGGTCGGGGATGGCGACATCTGTCATGGCCTGAACGGCGAGTTCCGGACGGCCTCGCGCTTGGAATTCCTGCCGTGGGCCAGTACGGCCTCGGCGATTTGGTCGCCGACGCGCATCACGGGATTGAGAGCGGTCATCGGTTCCTGGAAGATCATGGCGATGCGCGAGCCGCGCAGTTGGCGCATGGAGTCATCGGGCAACGCAGGTAGATTGCGCGTTGCGCCATTCTCTGAAAACAAAATCTCGCCAGAAATCTGCGCCTGGGGCGGCAGGAGGCGCATGATGGCGAGGGAAGTGATGGACTTGCCAGAACCCGATTCGCCGACCAATCCCAAACTTCGCCGGGCGCGATGGAGAAGCAGAGATCGCGGACGGCGGGAATGACTGCTCGGCCTTGCTCATGGCCGGAGGGCGAGCCGCCCGTCCCCGCAACGGTCTTCGTGGGGAAGTCGATGCTCAAATGCCGGACGTCAAGCAGCGGAAGCACGATGTCATGGTAGCAGCGTTCCGCCGAGAGACGCCTAGTTGTGAGGGCTGGCGGACATTCCAGAACCTGCCATCTGCAAGTGTAAACGCATGAGAATGGTTACCTCATCTCCCGAAGGCGGGACTGGGATGAAGGTCCCGACACTGTCCGCCGCGAGATAGTAGGGCAGTTCACCGAGGGCGAGCGCTCGACCGGCGTGCCGGTACAGGAAGGCCCGTGATAGTCCCGGGCGAAGGGGCCCGAGTAGTAGGGCATTTGGCATTTCTCGTCGAGAACAACTACGGGCCAATTGCTATCCCTGAGGGCGGCGAGCAAACCTTGGAAATCGTGGCGCGCAACCGTCGCCCATGCGCGTGTCTCCGCGCCTCTTTCCGGCCGGTCCCGGAGTCGCCGCGAGGTTCGAGACATCGACAACGAAAGTGACTTCGCGAGTGATGGTGTTCATCGACTGGTTCGCTGGAGACTGCACCAGCGTAGGCGTTGCTCCACGCGACGGCTGTCTCGCGTTGCACGTGAGCAACCGTCAGGTCACCGGTAAATTCCATCTTGCGCTGGTCAGTCACTAGCGCCTTTCTGGATTGGAAAGTCGCAAGCGTGTATCTCGACAGCGCCGCCAGGCCTCCGATACGAAAGCTGCCGTCGCGATTGAGCAGGCTTGCGTCCTGTCCCGCCGGGTAGATGCTGAGACGGAGCGAGGGACCCGTGGGTGCGCCCTGATTCAGGTTCAGTTCCCCAGCCACCATTGCCACCGCAATGTTGAAAGGACGGTTTGTGTGGCGGGAGGAAACGAGAGACAAACTGGCGGTGGAGTGAGCAGAGTCGATCTGCCAGTTTCCCGCCTGCCCAAACGCGCCAATGACTGCGGCAGCCGCGTAGGCTGCCGCCATCGCAAGCTTTGCGAGATTCATTCTGCCCTCCCTGCGCGAGCCCTAGGTTCGTGGCGCGCTAACGAAATAGAGGACTTTCTGGATGGTTAGATGCTACTGTCCGAGAATCAGGGGCAGGCCATTTTTGCTGTTGCCGATCACGACCACTTTTGTGTTGGCACTTTTAGCCAGATTCTCCGTGGCTTCGATGCCCTTCCACTCCAGGAGTTGTGCGCTAATACCCTGGGCCACGATCTGCTGGAAATCGCGGACGCCGGCGGCCTCGATGCGCTTGCGCTGTGCCTCTTGCGTTTCTTTTTGCAGGCGGAAACTCATGGCGAGCGATTCCTGTTCAGCCTGTTGCTTAGCTTCGATGGCCGCTTTCAGCGTGGCGGGCAGTTGGATGTCGCGCAAGAGAACCTTCTCTACGATCAGCCCGCGCGGAGTGAGCTGAGCGTTGATCTGCTCGAAGATCTGCTTGCCTACTTCTTCGCGTTCGCCCGTGTAGAGGGCGTTCGCGGTATGCGAGGCGCTGGCTTCACGGATGGCGGAGCGGAGCGTGGGCTCGACCACGACGTTTTCGTAATCGGCGCCGATCTTCTGGTACACGTCAGCGGCGTGATCGGGATTGAGATGGTAGATGAGCGAAGTATCCAAGCTTATCATTAGGCCTTCACTGGAGGGAACGCTGGCAGATTCTTTCAGCGTCTGCGTCTGAATGGAGAGTTCGTTGTTGGTCTTAAGAGGATTGATGAGGTGAATGCCTTCGCTCAGGGTTTCGCCAGTCTGCACTTTGCCGAAAAGCGTGAGCACGCCGACGTGGCCGGTGCCTACCTTCGTGACGGAACTGAAAAGCAAAATCACGAGTAAGAATGCGGCAAGGCCAAGTCCGATGAGGCGCAGAAGGCCAAAGCCACTGCCGCCGCCACCGTCAATCACTCTGCCCCGAGCTGGATCAAAGATCGTCATGGTAGTTTCTCCTTGTGGTTCGTTTTCATTCTACGGCAGGCGGAACAACGTGTATCTTGACTACTCCCGGACCAGTCTGGCGCCGTCCTGAATCTTCCCAAGCTCTCTGGGCATCTTTTATGTCAGAGTATGACGAAGATTCACATTCCCACGCCGCTGCGACAGTATGTGGACAAGCACCCCATTGTGGAAGTGAAGGGCGCGACAGTGGCCGAAGCAATGGCGTCGCTGTTGGTGTTGCATCCAGCGCTGCGACGGCATCTGTACACCGATGAGGGCAAGCTGCGCGCCTTCGTCAACCTGTATGTCAACGACGAGGACATTCGCCACCTGCAGAAAGAAGCGACCGCGGTGAAAGAAGGTGATAACATTTCGATAGTGCCTTCCATTGCGGGAGGCGCAATCGGACTGCGAATTTTGCCGGGATTACAGCGTTGAAGCCTTCCGCCACAAATCGCTGTTGTATGTGTCCTGCCTGCTGTTAGTGTCCGGATTCCCGACGACTTCAATTCTGAAAAATTTGAACACCGCAATTTTCAACCGAGGACTTTATGGCTACGATCACCGAGAACCCAGCGACCCTGAGCAAGGATGAAATCCTGCGTTACTCGCGGCATCTGATCATGCCGGAAGTGGGTATGGAGGGGCAGCAGAAGCTGAAGGCGGCGCGGGTGCTGTGCATTGGCACGGGAGGGTTGGGATCTCCGCTGGCGTTATATCTTGCAGCTGCGGGCGTGGGCACGCTGGGCCTGGTGGATTTCGATGTGGTGGATTACAGCAACCTGCAGCGGCAAATTATTCATTCGACCGCGGATGTGGGGCGGAAGAAATTGGACTCGGCCGCGGAGAAGTTGACCGCGATCAATCCATTCTTGAATGTTCAGAAGTTCGATACGCGGTTGAGCAGCGAGAATGCGCTGGAACTTTTCCGCGAGTTCGACATTATCGCCGACGGCACGGATAATTTCCCCACGCGCTATCTGGTGAATGACGCTTGCGTGCTCACGGGCAAGCCGAACGTTTACGGATCGATTTTTCGGTTTGAAGGGCAGGCGAGCGTGTTCGCGACAGAGGATGGGCCGTGCTATCGCTGCCTTTATCCCGAGCCGCCGCCGCCGGGGCTGGTTCCTTCCTGCGCCGAAGGCGGAGTGCTGGGCATTCTGCCGGGGCTGGTGGGCGTGATGCAGGCCACCGAGGTGATCAAATTAATTCTGGGAGCGGGCGAGCCGCTGATCGGGCGGCTGCTGCTGATTGATGCGCTGGGTATGAAGTTTCGCGAACTCAAGCTGCGCAAGAATCCGGATTGCCCGGTTTGCGGGACGCATCCTACGGTGACGAGGCTGATAGACTACAACCAATTCTGCGGCATTCGTGGGGAGGAAAAACCGGTGGGAACTGGAGTTCCGGAAATTCAAGTGGAAGAGTTGAAGCGGCGCTTGGATGCGAAAGAGGATATTTTCGTCCTCGATGTGCGCGAGCCGCACGAATACCAGATCTGCAACCTTGGCGGACATCTGATTCCGCTGAACGATCTGCCGAAGCGCGTGCACGAACTGGATTCGAGCCGCGAGATCGTCGTGCATTGCAAGATGGGCGGGCGCAGCGCGAAGGCGGTCGCCTTCCTGCAGCAATCGGGCTTCACCAAGGTGCACAATCTGGCCGGCGGGATTACGGCGTGGGCGGAGCGTGTAGATCCTAAGGTGCCGAAGTACTGAGGGCAGTGGCGGCGCGCGGGAATGTTCCCATTTTTCCTTCTCTTCTCCACTCAGGGGCGGCGGCCGCTGGGTTCTGGCGGTTCCGTGAAGATGCAGAAGCGCCTCAGTGCGAAGAGTATCGCTGCCCTTTCGCGCAACGCTTGACAAGGCGGCAGACTGGCCCCACAATCCCCGTAGCCTCTTCGAAACAGCGTTTCCTTCCCCTCCGAGGATGGCTGTACTCGGGCCCTTGAGCAAAATACAAATTGAAGTTGCCCAGTGAGTTCTCTGATGAGACCACTTAAGGGAGGCGCATGAATAGACTGCTCGTGATCGTCCTTTGCCTCACAATCCCAACATCACTCTTCGCCGGTGACAATTCGTACAAAGTTACATATGACGGAGGATCGATTCCCGATACAAAATCTGGGACTGGTATGAAACTGTTTATTGAGGCGAACCAAATTCGACTCGTAAAAGACAAAACCGAGGTAGTAATGATTCCCGCATCCTCTGTTACGGAGATCAGCTACGGCCAAGACGTCCATCGGAGGGTAGGGGCTGCGATCGGGCTCGCGGTTGTCTCCCTCGGGATTGGCGCGCTGATGGCTCTTACGAAATCAAAGAAACATTATGTTGGTTTGACATGGGCCGATGGCGACAAGAAGGGCGGCTTTGCTATGCAATGCGACAAGAATGATTACCGAGGGGTGTTGGCGGGACTTGAGGGCGTTACCGGTAAGAAGGCCGTGGATTCCGACGCCATGACCGTGAAGAACTAAATCCCGCATCTGACCGCTTTGGCTACACCAGAGACAAAAAATGAGGAGCACGACGAGTGCTCCTCTTTGGTGTTCTATTTTATTACTGTCGCGGTTAATTACTGGAGCCTCCCGACATTGCTTCGCTGGCCTCGGTCAAGTCCAGAGAGACCTTATTCCCTTGGAAACGGATAGCGGCCAATGAACTGGCGCCGCTCTCGCTGGTGCGGGTGACGGCGGCATCGTAGGCAGCTGGTGTTGCCAGTTCAACCACGTGTGCCGGCGTTTTCACCACGACGTTCTTGCCTTGCAGGATGCTGACTTCGACGTTGGGACCGTTGCCCTCCCACTGGACTTTGTAATCTCCGGCCTGGAGGGTAGTGCCGTTAACGGTCACAGGATGGCTAAGCTGCAAACTCGTTTTATTTGCCGCAAAGGCGCTCGAGGCCAACAGCAACGCCAACCCCAACATCAGCACTTTCGAAACTGTCGCGAATTTCATAACTGCTCCTTTTCTTTCCCGAAATTGCGTCGAGAAACGGTTGGGGCGGCCCCGGTTTATGAATTCCGCGAGAAAACCTTTGCGTTTTGCCGCGAATCGCCTACAATGCACTCGCTGGGGTCAGCAGACAAGCCGCCAGGCCTGTTCTTGCTGTGCACGGGGATTTTCCCACCTGGGCCGCCAAACCGAGAGTGAGAGAATCCCCTAAACCCCGCGAGAAACTGCGGTAACGAAACACTTTAAGACAGACGGACCAGAACGTTCCGCGTCCGGGCCGCTTCCCTAACAACTACGGAAGGTACCCGTTGAAAGTTCCATGATGTTTTTTCGATTCCCCATCATGCAGGTTGGACGATGATTTGATGTGTTGGTTAGCAGGAGACGAAGCAGAGTAGCTGTGTGAAATTCATTACAGTCTTTCTGGAATACGGCCAGGAGGCGGTGGTGGCGCAAGCAGGAACCGGGATCCCTCGCTTCGCTCGGGACGACAAGTCTTCTAATAGAGGGACAACTGAGTTTGGTTCAATCCGCGTCGCCGTGCTGCCGGCTAACCGACCAGATGCTCGCCTGATCCTTTTCGAACGGGTAGACGTGCACCATCCAGTTAAAGATTACGGGATGAAAGGTTCCGCCCGCGGCATCGCAGGCTTGCTGGGTGGTAATCGATCCCCTTAAACCAAACTGGGGATGCGGCAACAACCCTTCGCCCCGACGATCCGGAGGTGCGGCGCAGAAATTCACGTGCTCATGCCATTGCGCCACGCTGAGCGGGATGCGCTCGTCCAGTTCATTTTCGCCGAGACGCTTGGGCGCGGTGTACATTACGCCGATCAGTTTGTAGTCGTCGCCATGTTTTTCATAGAGCAGCGACGTGGGATGTTCGGGATTGAAACGGAAGCGGGCTTCGATGGCGTATCCGTAGTTGGTGAAGTGATACATCTTCTGCCGAACTTCAGGATGAAAAATCTGAAAGCCGTCGGCCAAGGCAACGTGATAGTCGAGATATTTTTCTGAAGCCTTGCGCGCGGCTTCGACGACCTGCTCGGCTCGCGCGGCATCGCCCGGCTTCAAAGGACGCAGGGCGGTCATCTTCATGTGAGGGCCCATATCCATGTGGCCTTCCATGGAATGCATGACGTGGGCGCTGGCGTCGCTATCTTTGTCCGCGTCTTTGTCTTTGTCATCTTTGTCCGTGGACATGTCCATGCCTTTCATGTTCGACATGTCGTGGCCGGGCATATTCGTGCCGGGCATGCTCTGCTGGGCGGCGGACGGCGCGCTGCTGGCGGCGGGCTGTTGCTGGCCCCAGGCTACGCTGGCTAACAGGACAAATGACAACAGAACGACGATTCGTTTGGACGACATGGTAATTCTCCCCAGTTATTTCATAATAACCCTGTCGCAGAGGAGTTGTTTCGGCAAGGGAATCGAGGTAACAAAACATTACAGAGGTAACGAGCAGGCGAACAATTGCGCTCATCTGAACACCTATAACAAACGCGCATTGACCGATTTCCACAGCGCAGGCTAGAATGATTGAGTTTGCCTGTACTCGCCGACCCGTTCTGGGGACGCCTGCTCTGGCTGCTGGAGCGCCGGGGCGGAAAACACAGCAAGCACAAGAAGTTCAGTCGGCAGAGGTTGCGCAGGTGCGCGCAGACTTGCGTTGGATGCTGACTCTTACGATCTTTTGACGGAGGCAAGGCGTATGTATGCGGTGATCCGCGTCGGCGGGAAGCAATACCGGGTGGCGCCCGGAGATGTAATTCGAGTGGAGAAACTGGCCACAGGCACGGACGGCCAAGTGGAGTTCCCGGAGATATTGGCGGTATCGGGTGGAGAAGGCCAGATCGCGAAGCCACAGGCGGGAGCGCGGGTTGTCGGCCAACTGGTCGAAGAAGGCCGTGGCGCAAAGATTATTGTCTTCCACTACAAGCGGAAGAAGCAGTACAAGAAGCTGCGCGGGCATCGGCAGTCTTTTACTGCGGTGCGCATCACAGAGATCGCGTTTGATGGGCAGAGCTTCAAAGCTCCGGAACTGCCGAAGAAAGAGCCGAAGGCGAAGAAGGCCGCGGCGCAGGAGCACGAGTCTGAAGGCGAAACCAAGACGAAGCATGTCAAGAAGAAATCCGCGCCCAAGAAGAGTGCGGCTAAGAAGACTGCAGCAAAGAAGAAATAGGCTGCGAGGGGCGGATGCCCCTTCGGCAAGCTCAGGGCAGGCTCTCGCGACAGCCGGCAGGATGCCGGCACTACTTTCGACGAACTGAGAGATTTGATCTATGGCGCATAAAAAGGGACAAGGCACTTCACGAAACGGGCGCGACTCCAACGCGCAGCGGCTGGGATTCAAAGCATTCGGCGGGCAGATCGTGCCCGGAGGCACGATCATCGTGCGGCAGCGCGGCACTCGCGTAAAGCCGGGACTCAACGTCGGCCGTGGGAAAGACGACACGCTGTTTGCCAAAATCACGGGACGCATCAAGTTCCTGAACAAGGGCTCGATGGGCAAGTTCGTGATGGTCGAGCCCATGGAAGTTGCGGAGTAGTTCGAGTCCGCTCGGCAAGATTGGTCGCGCTTCAGCGTTCGCAGTTGCCTACTGGCGAATGTCGAGCGCAATCCAGATTGGCTCGTTCTCGTAGAGTACCAGCAACTCAACCCGCACATAGACGCTGCGGGCACGGACCTGATAGTCCTTGCCGGTGAGCACGGTCGGAACCGAGAGCATGCAACGGTCGCCCAGACCGATCCTTTCCTTGAACGAGCCTGCCACCATATTGCAGATCTCGCCGACAGCGTCGCATTTCTGAGCTGCCGCTTGATCCAGGGAGACACCGAGCATCTGAGAAGCGAGGCGGGTAGCCGAATCCATGCTGCAGCGGAGGCTGAGAGTAGCGCTGAGAGGACCGGCAATTCCGACCATGCCGGTTACTTCGGATAAGACGAGGTGGTCGCCACCTTCCGGCGTGAGAATCATAGCGCCGACCATCATAAAGAAGACCTCCACGACGACATCGCGGAGAATGCCCGGCCACGCATTGCGCGGAGAAACGGTGCGCGGGAGATCCGTTTTTGGCGTTGCATCCATCGTTCATCTAGAGACTGGAATCGAGAGACTAGCCTAGTGAACATTATCGGCTGATTGCGGTGCGGACATAAGGCGGCTTTCCTAAGACTCTGCAAATGCGGGATGCTGCAAAGAGATTGTCCAACCGCGCGCTGGCCGCGGCGCGGAGCCGGACGTAACCCGATATACTCAAGATTCCACTGAGCGGGATGGTTTCGCCTATCGCTGCACCAAACCATGTTTATCGATGAGGCAAAAATTCGGGTCAAAGCGGGCGATGGCGGCAATGGCTGCATGGCCTTCCGCCGCGAAAAATACGTTCCGCGGGGCGGGCCTTCGGGCGGCGACGGAGGCAAGGGCGGAGACGTGATCATGGAATCCAGCGAGCGCCACAACACGCTGGTGCATTTCCGCTTCAATCCGGAATACAAGGCCGAGCGCGGACGGCACGGCGAAGGATCGAACAAGAGCGGGCGCGAGGGTGAAGACATAATTCTGAAGGTTCCGGTGGGGACGATTGTGTACGACGAGGAAACGGGCGAGAAGGTGTTCGATTTTTCGGCCCCCGATCAGCGTATGGCGATTGCCCGAGGCGGGCGCGGCGGGCGCGGCAACGCGCGCTTTGCAACGTCTGTGCATCAAGCGCCGCGCGAATGCGAGCCTGGACGGCCCGGCGAAGAACACAACTATCGGCTCGAACTGAAGTTGCTGGCGGACGTTGGACTGGTTGGCTATCCCAATGTAGGGAAATCGACGCTGATCTCTCGCATCTCGGCGGCTCGGCCAAAAATCGCGGATTATCCCTTTACCACGCTGGAACCAAACCTTGGCGTGGTAGCGGTCGGCGATGCGAAGAACGAAATCAGCTTTGTGGTGGCCGACATTCCTGGGCTGATCGAGGGCGCGCATGCCGGATCGGGGCTGGGCACACAGTTTTTGCGGCACATTGAGCGCACGCGGTTGTTAGTTCATCTGGTGGATGTGTCGGATGGCAGCGGCCGTCCTGATGTGGTTAAGGATGTGGAAGTGATTCTGGGTGAGTTGGCGAGCTTTGGCGCTCACCTGGAAGAAAAGCCGATGATCATGGTCGCGTCGAAGATCGACGTGGCAAACAAAGACAAAGTCACCGCACTGAAGCGTTACTGCAAGAAACACAAGCTGAAGCTCTACGAAATTTCAGCCGTGACCGGCAAGGGAATCGACGAACTGAAGTTCGCTATGGCCAAGGAAGTGGATGCATTGCGCGAACAGGCGCTGCAAGCTAGTACCTAGCACCGAGTACCTAGTACCTAGTATCGAGAGACGCGGATTTACTCGGTGCTGGGCACTCGGTACTAGCTACGCTCGCGGCAATTGTGATCCGTGCTGGAAGCGGTATTGCAGAATTTTTGCGGCCAGAGCGGGAGGCATTTCTTCACCCGCAGGCTGCACGGTGCGGACGACTTCTCCTCGGCAAACCACCTCGGTGGGGGAAAGTCCGGCAATCTCCGCCGGCAGCACCAGACTAATTTCCAGCACCACATTCGGCTGCAGGAGACCCTCGGCCTGAAACAGCAAACCGGAGCGGCTAATGTTCCTGGTTTCCCCGTCGTGCCAATTCTTTTCATCGAGACGCCGGTATTTCAGGGGCAGGTGAAGTTGAAAACGCTGTGCCCGCGACGATGGCAATTGCTGCAGACTTTGGGTTGCGGCGGCATGAGCGGAGCGAACTGACATGGCATCCTCCTGGGGGACTGGTGTGGAATCGAGCACCTCGCGCACTTTGCTTTTCAGGTCGCGCAAAGTAAAGGGCTTCTGGAGCAGGCGTATGCCCGCGTCCAGCGTGCCATTGCGCCCAATCACATTTTCCGTATAGCCGGACATGTAGAGCACTTTTATGTTGGGACGAATTTCCAAAATGCGCTGGGCGAGTTCGCGGCCGTTCATGCCGGGCATAATTACGTCGGTCAGCAGCAGATGAATCATGGCCTCATGCGCCACCGCGAGCTGAATGGCGACCGCGCCATCGGCGGCTTCGAGCACCCGGTATCCCTGCTTTTCGAGGAATTGACGCGCCAGGTAGCGCAGGTTGGCCTCATCCTCGACAAGCAGGATAGTTTCCGTTCCCGGCTCGACGCTCGCGGATTCCGTTGGAGAGGCAGCCTGGGCGATACTCTCGGCGGTTTCCGCGATGCGAGGCAGATAGATCTTGAAAGTCGTACCCCTGCCCGGCTCACTATAAACCCAGATGTAACCGCCGCTCTGTTTGATGATTCCGTAAACCGTCGAGAGGCCGAGCCCCGTACCCTTGGGTCCTTTGGTCGTAAAAAAAGGCTCGAAGATATGGGACTGGGTCTCCGAATCCATGCCCGCGCCGGTGTCGCTGATGGCCAGCATTACGTAGTTTCCCGGTTTGAGTGAGGGGTGAAGGCGGGCGGATTCCTCGTCGATGGAAACGTTG
This sequence comes from uncultured Acidobacteriaceae bacterium, assembly GCA_963702775.1. Taxonomy (GTDB): domain Bacteria; phylum Acidobacteriota; class Terriglobia; order Terriglobales; family Acidobacteriaceae; genus Sulfotelmatobacter. The sequence goes on along the minus strand of CAVPDX010000002.1, from coordinate 679,857 downwards.
GAAGTCTCAATGGTCAGCTTGCCTCCCGATGGCATGGCGTCACGCGCGTTCACGGCAAGATTCATGATGACTTGCTCAATTTGCCCGGCATCGGCGCGCACCGCGCCGAGTCCAACCGCCGGCACCATCACCAGGTCGATGTCTTCGCCGATGACGCGGGTTAGCATCTTCAGGTTTTCCGTGACCACGCCATTCAGGTCCAGAATTTTCGGCGCCAACATCTGCTTGCGGCTAAAGGCGAGAAGCTGGCGTGTGAGCGAGGTAGCGCGCACCGCCGCACCGGCAATCTCCTGCGCCGGACCGCGCAGGGCCGGTTCTGGACCGAGGCGATCGAGCAGAAACTCTGAATATCCTGAAATCACCATCAGCAGATTATTGAAATCGTGCGCAATGCCTCCCGCAAGTCTGCCTACAGCTTCCATCTTTTGCGACTGCCGGAGCTGTTGCTCCAGAGCGCGCCGCTCGGTCACATCCTCGGCAAACAACTCGAAGAATTTTTCCTTGCGGCCGTTGGAAACGGTTCGACCGGAAACTCGAACCACTATGGCAGAGCCGTCTTTCCGCAGCCACTCCGCGATCAGGCCGGTAAAAGGCGTCGCAGAGCGCAAATGATCTGCGAGTTCGAACCACTGCTGCGTATCCGAAGAGAGTGCCGCCAGGTGTTTCCCCACTAGTTGCTTGGCCGAGGAATATCCAAGCATCGCGAGCAGCGCTGGATTCGCATCTAACAGTTGGCCTGCGGAGTCGCAGCGGCAAATGCCGTAGGGAGCGTTGGTGACAAGCGACCGAAGATTTTTTTCGGACCGGCGCAGTCCCTCCTGGACAGCTCGAAGGGCGGCATTAAACCAGCAGATCAGAAGCGCGAGCAAGACAAACAACGCCAGCCGCATCATGGTCGAACGATATTGCGCGGGAGTATGTTCCCCGGTAAATGAAAAATAGGCGCTTACGGTGAGTGCGAACGAGGTGGCGACCAGACCCGGCTTCCAGCCGCCATACCAGGCGCTCACCATTACCGCGACGGCGAACACTGCCAGCCGGCTTTCCGTGATGTTGGGAAGCAGCAGTGCTGGGATCAGCGCCAGCGTGGTGCTGAGTACGGCAACTCCATAGCGCAGAATGGACGCACGGGCGGGTTGAATGCGAAGTAGGGGGAGGGTTACCCGCATGGAAACGAATGTTAAGACCGCCTAATGAAATGCGCGAGATTACAGGAGTTCATCCCAGATTCTCGCGAGAAACGTTGTCCTCAGCCCTTGGCGGTATGCCCAACAGCGACGCAAGCGATGAACTATCGGCCAATGCCCTTGAGCTTCGTCCCACACCCGCAAGTGAACCCACGTTGATAGTTGTGGCAAACAACTCGCGCCCGAAGGTTTTAGCTTGCCAACCGGGCCTGCAAACTTAGACACTAGCGGCGCATGAATATTGGATTATTTGGTGGCACGTTTGACCCGATCCACCGCGGGCACCTGGCGCTGGCGCGGGCTGCGCGGGAGCATTTCAATCTGGCGCGCATTCTGTTCGTACCGGCCGACGTTCCGCCACACAAACAACTCCAGCCGCTGTCGGCTTTCGCGCATCGCTACGCCATGATCGCTCTAGCCACCGCGCAGGAGAAAGACTTCATCCCCTCGCTGCTAGAAGCGCCGGGAGATTTTGACGGGAGCGCACCGGGCAAAGCCAAAGCGCGAGTGGCGAAACCGAACTACACCATCGATACCGTCAGGCGGCTCAAGCAGTCGTTCAAGAAGGCAGACCGGCTCTTCCTTCTCATCGGCATCGATGCCTTCGACGAAATTGCCAAGTGGCATCAGGCTGAAGATCTATTTCGCGAGTGCGAGTTTGTGGTTGCCAGCAGACCGGGCTTTTCACTTGCCGATGTTGCCAATGCGCTGCCCGAGAGCTTGCGTCCGCGGCAGGAAGTGACACGGCCGTTTCACAAGCAGGCGGCCACGGGCGACTTGGTGCTGAAAGGCGTGACCGTCCATCTGCTGGACGAGGTCTATCAACCGATCTCCTCGACCACGATTCGCCAGGCCGCGGCCGCGGGCAAGCCGCTTACCCGTTTCGTGGAGCCTGCGGTTGCTGACTACATCAAGAAAGTGGGACTGTATAAAGGTCAGTTAGTCCCTTCGCTTGCTCGGGGCAGGCCAGGAACAGTCGTTGGTCGTTTGCCAAACCATTGTCGCCGCACGCCGCGTCCGCTGACTGTGGAAATACAGCGAAGCAGTCTGTCATTTACAATGAGAGCTTCAAACTACGCTTGGCTAACGACCAACGAAAAACGACCAACGACTAGCACTGACGACCAACAACGACCTACCCTCTGCATGAAGAAAAGCGATCTGAAGCGACAGGTGACGGCGGCCATTCAGGCCTGCCTCGATAAAAAAGCCGAAGAACTTTCGATACTGGAAATGGAGAAAGGGTCGGGAGCATTTACCGACTACTTCGTGTTGTGCAGCGGCACGAACCCGCGGCAGGTCCAGGCCATCGCTGACGAAGTCGAACTGCGCTTGAAGACAGCGGGTGTTCGCCCAGCGCAGGTTGAAGGCTACAAGCAGGGCGAGTGGATACTGGTCGACTACGTGGACTTTGTCGTTCATGTCTTTTCCGAGAAGGCGCGCAAGTTCTACGATCTGGAGCGCCTGTGGAAGACCGCGAAGCGGCTGGAGCCCACGGAACTGACACGGAAGACGCGCGCGAACGCGGTGCGGAAGACGAGAACCGCGCCGAGTATGCGCTCCAGTTCTCGCCGAAAGAAAGAGTAAATTCACTAGTCCTGGGAATGACTTCTGTTTGCCTATGACTACTCCTTCCAAAGCGGAGCCGCCCAAGACTGAACCTGGCTGGGGAGAGTCCTACCGCCTGGTCGCTTCCGAAAAGTGGAAGGCCAAGTCGGCCGCGATGGGCAAGGCGGTGACGGAAGCGCTGGTGGAATATGCGCGGCCGAAGCCCAGCATGCGCGTGTTGGACATAGCCAGCGGCACGGGTGAACCTGCAATCAGCCTGGCCATGCGGGTGGGAGCGCAAGGGCAAGTCACGGCTCTTGATCTGAGCGCTGACCTGCTTGAGATCGCAAAAGGGCGAGCGCAGGATCGCGGCCTGCAGAATTTTTTCACGCAGCAAGCCGACGCACACACGCTGCCTTTCCCCGATAACAGTTTTGATCTGGCTACCTGCCGCTTTGGAGTGATGTTCTTCCGCGACATCGGCATTGCCTTGCGCGAATCGCATCGCGTTCTGCGCGCGGGTTCTCGCGCTTGTTTTCTGGCCTGGGGGCCGTTCGACCAACCTTACTGGCAAAGCATGATGGGTGTCGTGCACTCGCACGTTGGCGGTCCGCTGTTGCAGCCAGACGGTCCGGATCCGTTTCGCTTTGCGCAGCCCGGACGTCTTTCTGCTGTACTGAAGAGCGCAGGTTTTCGCGAAGTGGAAGAAGAAACCAAGACTCTGCCCTGGACTTGGCCGGGCACGCCGGACGAAGTGTGGGAACAAGCGCGGGCCGTAACAGTGCCGTTCCGTCCTATGTTGGAGCGTGTGCCCGCGGACATGTGGCCGCGGATTTATGAAGAGGTGCTTGCGGCGATCGGCAAGTACGTCGAAGGGCAGAGAATCGCTTTCGGGGCCTCAGTGGTGCTAGCCTCCGGAAGCAAGTGGACGTTTATTGGCCGTGAAAATCAAGATCGCATGGATCGGAAAGACGAAAGAGCCGGCGATTCAGTCGCTGACGGATGAGTATCTGAAACGAATTTCGCGTTATGCGCAGATCGAGGGACAGGTGCTGCGGGATGAGGCTGCGCTTCTGCAATTGTGCGGGCGGGGTGCACAAGCCAAGGCGAGCAAAACAACGAGTGGTGGGAAGTCGACGCTGATCGTGATGGATTCGCGTGGGAAACAGTTCTCGTCGGAAGATTTAGCGCGGTTTCTGGGAGGCTATCAGGATCGTAATCCGCTGCCGCTGGTTTTTGCGGTCGGGCCAGCGGACGGATTCAGTGAGGCAGCCCGTGACGCGGCACAGCATACAATTTCGTTGGGGAAGATGACGCTGGCGCACGAGCTGGCTCGCGTGGTTTTGCTGGAGCAAGTCTACCGGGCATTCACCATTCTGAAGGGCCATCCTTATCATTCGGGGCACTGAAGCGTGTGCCATCCAAAATCAGGTTCAGGGTTTCCGCTCCGGTGTCGCGGGGAAAAGTATATTCAGGATCTCTCTGGCGAGGGCCCCTGGATCCTGGTCTTCCAAATTGGTGAGCACAACGACGCCGGCTCGCTGATCGGGTGCAATGACGAAGGCGGTGCTGGTTCCCTGTTGCCCGCCGGTGTGTCCTACGCCGGCGACTTCGCGGTCGTTGTGTTTGCCCCAGCCCCAGCCCAGGGCGTAACGGTCCTGCTTTCCCGTCTGAAGGCTTGAGCGGAGTCCACATGAGGTCGCGAGTGGCGCGGCGAATTAATTTGTCGTTCAAAATGGCGAACTTCGAACTTCGCCATGTCTTCGGCGGAAGAAAGCCAGCCGCCGCCGGGGATTTTGTAGCTGGAATCGAGGAAATCCGCATTCAGCACCTCGCCAGAATCTTTCTTCTGATAGAAGCGGGTGCGATAAGGGATGATGGCGAATCGATCGTCTGCCTGAGTCTGTTCCATGTGTCGCAGGAATGAATATGTTTTGGCGCATGAAGTCGACATATTTCGCTCCCGACGCACCTTCGATTACGCAGCCCACCAAGGTGTATCCCTGAGTTGAGTAGTGAAACGACGTTCCGGGCTGGGCCACGAGGGGATCATTCTTGAAAAAATTCAACCCCGCCTTGAATGGGATCATCAAAGTGTCTCGTATTGCCGATTTCTGGATCATCCTGCGAATCGGATTTGTAATGGCGAATTCCGCCGAGATGTCCGAGTACTTGGCGAGTGGAAATAGGCCAGTTCTTTTGAGGAAACGCAGGACAGTATTTTTGTACGGGGGCGTCGAGATCAAGCTTTCCGCGCTCCCAAAGTTCCATCGCGGCGGTAGCAGTAAGAGATTTGGAGATCGAGCCCAGAGCGGAAAAGCGTGTGTTCGCTGGCGGGAACGTAGTTCTCGAGATCGGCGAATCCGAATCCTTGAGACCACTCGTACTCTCCGTTCTCGACGATAGCGACAGAGAGGCCGGGGACATGGGTGGAAGCCATGAACTTAGAGACCGCGGCTTCGACCTGAGCGCGCTTTTCGGGAGTGAGTTTAGAATTCTGCGCGACGCAAAGCGAGGGGATCGCGAGAGACAGCGCAACCACGATCGCGAGATGCATCCAGCGAGGCAGCGCAAACGAGTTGATCGATTCTGGTCATCGTTATAACGTTCCTTCCGCCTGACGAGAATTTATCTTAGCAGGCGGATGCTGAGAAAGGTCGCAATCGGTCGGTTGCAATCCTTCAATACAGTGGTGATGATCGGATGTTCAAGTTCGCTTAGGTCGTCATGTCTTTGACATGCGGTGGCGATATACCAAGTGTTCCCGAACGGATCCGCTAACACGCCGACGTGCGGTCGCCATAAGGCTGGTCCGCTGGCTCCTGAATGCGATTTCGCGCCCGCCGCCAACGCCCGCTGATAAACCGCGTCACAGTCCGGCACATACACATAGAACATAGTCGGCAACGGCTCATACTTGCCGTGCGCCTCGCCCATCTCCACCACCGAATCGCCGACGCGAATTTCCGCATGGTGCACCACACCATTGGGCGAAGCGTACTTCCCCAGTTCCTGCGCCCCAAACGCGCGCTTTAAGGAAGGTGATCACCGGTTCGGCCCGCAGCGGGAGCAGGTAAGCATTCACGTTGTTCAAGCCCTTGGGAATGTAGCTCTCTCCCTTATGCGTGGCGATGTACCAGAAGTTTCCCGCAGGATCTTTCACGCTGCCCGAGCGCTCGCCGTACTCCTGATCGCGCGGCTTGTCGATCAAGGTCGCTCCCGCCGCCAGAGCTTTCTTGCAGACCGCATCCGCGTCTTCCACGTAAATATGCAGTGCGTGAGTTTTCGGTGTGCCTCGGAACTCGCGCCCCGGAATGCCGCCGCCCATCATCAGCATCGAGTCGCCAATCCGCACCTCGCCGTGAAGCCCGCCCGCCGGTCCCACGGCGCGGAACGTCTCCTCCGCGCCAAACGCCTGCTTGGTGAACTCCAGCAGCGCAGGCCCGTCCTCCGCCACCAGATATGGCGTCACCGTGTGGAAGCCGCGGGGAATTGGATCACCGCCGGCTTCTTGCCGCAGTATCGCCCTTTGTCATCGCATCCATGCGCCGGTGCATTTCCTCGACCGGCATCTCTTCTGTCACCGTGGATACAGACCACAGATATCCGAAGGGATCCTGAAGCGTCCCTTCGCGATGTCCGTAAAATTGATCGGCCATGGGCCTCACGGTCTTGGCGCCGGAGGCAATCGCATGAGCGAAAAATTTGTCCACGTCAGGAACACTCAGCGACATCATGACCGGCGAATTCCCCAGCGTCTCGGCGCTAAACCGGCCTCCTTCCGGCCATTCTTCCGTCAGCATAGATCACCGAGTCGCCGATCTTGATCTCGGCGTGCGGGATTGTTCTTCGCCAGCTTCGAAGCGCATCGTCTTCTTGCGCGCCGAAGGCGTGCTGATAGAACTCGATGGCCTTGGCGGCATCTTTGAAAGTCAATCTCGGGCTTGCGCTTGTGTGAACGGACGCAACGGGTTCGGCAACAGTACTCATAGTTTTTCTCCCCTCCAATAATTCGGACTTAAGTCGTACCTTGAATTCTTCCCGCGGCAGATCGCGCAAGTCCGCCGCCAGGCGCACCAGAGGCTCGACGGCTGGCCTCCACTTTCGGAGGCTTGCCGTCCGTCCGCGCCAGCATCGCGTCGATCGCGCGGTTCAACTGCTCGATCTTCTTGGCGTCGTCGTGCTTCGCGGATTCAGAGAGCGCTTAGGCATCGGCACCCTCCATGCGCGCCCGCAGGCTGCTCAGAGCGCGGAACTGCAACTGCTTCACCGCGCCTTCCGTCTTGCGAATCTCCCGCGCCACTTCTTTAATGCTTTTCTGCTCCACGAATCGCAGCACCACCACGCGCCGCTGCTCCGCCGGCAAAGTATCGACGAGTCGAAACAAAGTAGCCCGCCGCTCCACTTCGTCGAATTCCACAGCTGGTGGCCGGCGCGGATTCGATTTCCTCCGGTTGTCCGGCCACTTGCTCTCGGCTTCGTACGTTGCCAGCGGTCCGAAATCAGATTTGCGGCAATTCGGTACAGCCACGCCGCAAACGGAATTCCTCGCCATTCGAACCGCCGCAAGTTGGCCAGCGCATGATGAAATACCTCGGAGGTCAGGTCCTCGGTTTCCGCGCGATCTCCCACCCGCCGCACCACGTACGCATACACTCGCTCGAAATTATTCTCGTAAAGCTCCGCGAAGCGCGCAGGGTCCTGCTGCGCCGCCTCGATCAGAAGCCGCTCGTCCGCTTGGCGTTCCTTGTCCGAGCCGTCAAAGCCTTCAACGGATTCTCCGCGCGGAGTAGTGTTACACAGGGATAACGGGTGGGGGGAAGAAAAGTTACGGCAGGAAATCGAGCCTATCCTGGGACCGGACAGTCTGCGTAATACAGTTCCTCCATCGCCTTGTGCACCTTCGCCGATACCGTTTCCAAATCACGCATCGTCATCCCCGCTGTCGAGATCGGCTCGCCCACGCGCATCTCCAGCGGGCGGCATTTGATGTGGTAGGTGTTCATTGGCAGCAGTTCGTAAGTTCCGACCAGCGCGACCGGAACGATATCCACCTGGGCTTTGATTGCCAGAAAAAAAGCTCCTGGCAGAAACGGTTTGATCTCGCCATCTGGAGTGCGTCCGCCCTCAGGGTAAATCACCAGCGGCATCCCGGCTTTCAGACTCTTCACCGCCGACCGGATCGCCGCAATCGAATTGGTCGGCTTCTGCTGGTCGATGCAGACCTGTCCAGACCGCTTTAGTTGCCAACCCACAATCGGGTAGGACAACAATTCCTTCTTGAAGACGATGCGGAATTGGAACGGGAGGTGAACGTAGAGAACCGGAATGTCGAGCGCCGAAGCGTGATTCACTGCGTAGACATGTGGTCTTGAAGTGTCGATCTTGTCGAGGCCGGTGACCTTCACCGGCGAGAGGATCGTTTTCATGATCAGCCACGACCAAGCCCGCGAAAACCAGTGCAGCCGTCGGCCACTCCGGTCGAACATTCCTCCGGGAAGCGCCAGCAGTCCCAGAACCAGCGTGTAGAACCAGATCAGTGGGATCGAGAATCAAATACGACCGCAGCCGGCTCAACCAGCCGTACTTCTTCCCGGGAATCTGCGTGCGGCCTTCGGCGCGCGGCGACTGCCGGCGCTGCCTCTGCGCCGCTTTCCACTTCCACGGAGATGATGAATTCACTTCCTGCACACTTCCATTCTAAACTGTTCGCAGCTGTTTCAGACTTCAGCCCCGACGCTGCGCATTACTTCGCCCACCAGATAAATCGAGCCGGTAATTACAACAACTGTTCCGGGCTTCTGCGAGCGTTCGAGCCCGCTCCACCGCGCATTGCACGTCTCCACCGCCTCAACCTCGACGCCGGTGCGGGCTGCCGCCTGCTGAATCTCCTCCGGCGATGCCGCGCGCGGATTCTCCGGCCGGGTCGCGATCACTCGCTCCGCCAGCGGAAAAAGAATCTCCGTCATCTCCGAGATTGCCTTATCGTCGCATCGCGCCGAAAACAAAAATCAGCGGACGGTCTTCGATATCGCTCCGAAAGGGCCGAACGCAGCGCCCACGCGCCCGCCGGATTGTGCGCCACGTCGATGACCATTTCGGGCCACCCGGGCCGCGCCGCGATCACCTGAAAGCGCCCCGGCCAATAAGTCTCACGAATACCACGTCTCGATGCTCTTAGCGGTGATGCTGCTGAACCCCTGCTGATCAACTTCGACGGCCGCCGCAATCGCCAAAGCTACATTTCGCAACTGATGCCGCCCCACCAGCGGCGTCTCCACCAGAATCTGTTCCCCAAGAACCGCAACAGGATAGCGATAGAAGTATTTCTTAGTGACCTTTGCGTCTTCCTTAGCGACCTTTGCGGTCAAAAGCTTTTTGCTGCCGGCGCGAGATGCTTCCTCGGTACCAGGTACGAGGTACTCGAAACTCCCCGGCGAAACCGGCGGCACATACGGAACCGAGTTCACCGCCCGCGCATCGAGTTCCAGGATTGTATTCCCGATCACGTCGTTAGCCTCGGGCTGCTGTGGCAACGTGACTACTACGCCGCCCGGACGAATAATGCCGACCTTCTCCCGCGCAATCTCGCTCACTGTATTCCCGAGAAACTTCTGATGATCAAGCGAAATGTCGGTAATCACGCTGATTCTCGGATCAACCACGTTGGTCGCATCGAGCCGGCCGCCCATGCCCACTTCGAGCACCGCCAGTTCGACCCGCTCCCGCGCAAAATGCTCGAAAGCGATCGCAGTCATCATTTCGAAAAAACTTGGATGCCACGGCAACTTCCCCTGGTCCACCAGTCTCTCGGCAACCCGATCCACCTCGGCATGCAGCGCTGCAAACTCGTCGTCACTGATCTCCTTGCCGTTCACGCGAATCCGCTCGTTGATCCGAACCAGATGCGGCGAGGTATACAGTCCCGTTTTCAATCCAGCCGCCCGCAGGATCGAGGCCAGCGTCGCCGCCGTCGACCCCTTGCCGTTGGTGCCCGCGATCAGCACGCTCGGGAAGCGGTGCTCGGGATGATCAAGCGCCCGCAGCAGCATTCGCATGTGAGCCAGATCGAATTTATGCGAAGGCGTCTGCGCTAGCTCGTGACCCAGCGCAAACATGCGCTCAACCGCGCTTTCGTAGGACATAGAGAAGCTCTCAGCACACTTGTCGTCCCGAGCGAAGCGAGGGATCTAGGTTCTCGCCTGCGCCGCCGTTGTCGCCGCTGCAGGCAAACACCCAGATCCCTCGCTACGCTCGGGATGACAAAATTGGAATGGCGGTTGCGGGCGCCAAACACCGAGCGCTGACAGCCGTCCTCACGCCGCCATAAACTCCAGCGCCCGCCCGATGTAAGGCTTGAGTTCTTTGCGAGGCACCACCGCATCCAGCATGCCGTGCTCCAGCAGAAATTCGCTGCGTTGGAAGCCCGCCGGCAGCTTTTGCCGGATCGTTTGCTCAATCACCCGTGGCCCGGCAAACCCAATGAGTGCCCCAGGCTCCGCAATATTCAAATCTCCCAGCATGGCGAACGACGCCGTCACGCCTCCCGTGGTCGGATCGGTGAGCACAGAAACATAAGGAACCTTCGCTTTGTCCAGTCGAGCCAGCGCCGACGAAATTTTGGCCAGCTGCATCAGGCTGATCACGCCTTCCATCATCCGCGCCCCGCCCGAAGCGGACACAATGATCAGCGGGGTCTTGGAATCCGCGGCACGCTCGACCGCTCGCGTGATCACCTCGCCCACGACTGCCCCCATGCTGCCGCCGATGAATGCATACTCCATGACGCTCGCGATCACAGGCCGTCCCAGCAGCTTGCCCTGTGCGTTGATGACAGCATCTTTCAGCCCCGTGTCGCGCTCCGCCTGGCGCAGTCGGGTCGAGTAGGGCTTCAAATCCACAAACTTCAGCGGATCGGTCGAGGCCAGATTCGCGTCAAAAGTCTCATACTGATTCTCGTCCATCAGCAGCGCCAGTCGAGTCCGTGCATCGATGCGAAAATGCTTTTCGCACTTCGGACACACATTCAAGTTCTCTTCCAGATCCTTTTTCCAGATGATCTGCCGGCAGTTCTCACACTTTACCCACAAGCCTTCGGTGCGGACGGTCTTCTTCCCCGAAGTGTCCAGCTCCCCGGATTCGCGCTTGAACCAAGCCATAAGTCAGTTCTGAGAAGCTGTCTCATAAAACCAAGTTAGTAAACAAAGCCGCTGCTGCGGATCAACAGAATCAGCAGCTTAGGCCGGCGAATCAAGATCGCCAACCTATTTGTGAGACAGCTTCTCAGTTCTCGGTTCTCAGTAAAACCGCGCCCTCGCCTTGCCGCGCCCTTTACTGAGAACTGAGAACTGGGAACTGAGAACTAGTATTCGATCCCTCTCTGCGCCATCACACCCTTCTCGTACGCATGCTTTACCTGCCGCATCTCAGTGACTGTATCGGCGGCCTCGACAATTGTGGGGTGTGCGTTCCTTCCCGTCAAGATGACATGCACCATTTCGGGTTTCCTCTTCAGGCTCTCCACCACCTTGGCCGGGTCGAGCATGCCATAGCTGATCGCGTAGTTAATCTCGTCCAGCACCACCAGATCCCACTCGCCCGGACTGGATCGCTTTCTCCCCCTCAGCCCATGCTTCTTCTACCATCTTTACGTCTTCCGGGTCAGGCTTTTCCGCGCCCACCTTCACAAATCCCCGCCCCATCTGCTTCATCACGAACTTGTCCCCGAAGGCCTTTGACGGCATCCAGTTCTCCATAGTGCCATGAGCCTTTCAGGAATTGCAGCATCAACACACGCATACCCTGGCCTACCGCGCGCAGGGCTGTCCCCATGGCCGCGGTCGTTTTCCCTTTTCCCGGCCCAGTGTTCACGATGATGAGACCGCGGCGAACGTCAGTCATGGCTGCAGGACGCTTGATTCTACTAGAAAAAGCAGTGGCCAGTGATCAGTGATCAGTGGCCAGTCGAACTCATCGACCAGTCACCGATTGTGAGCCGACGGCTTTTGCTGGCCACTGACAGTGGCCACCGACCACTATTCTGCAGAATGTAGAACTTTCCAGGGAACTCTTGCATCCAAGCCTGCGTATCGGGTGAAGCGGAGTTCTGTCCCCTCACAGACTAGGGAGGTCTCTTCGTGAAACCATTGCTTTGTGTTGTTGTTTTGCATACTTGCAGCATTACCTGCATTTTCCGCCCAGCACGTCACGCTTCATCCGAGGCCCGGCTTCGATTCCGCCGAACAGGAAACCATTCGCCAGATCGTCGACATGGAGCGCCAGGCCAAAGAAGCCAGCCTCCATCGCGACGCCGACTTCTCCCTGCGCACCCTTGCCGAGGACTACGTTGCCATCACCCCGCTCGGCCAGGTCACCACTAAACAGGATAATGTCTCCGCCCGCCGCAGCGGGCAACTCCGCTACGAAGCCATGAATGTCACGGATATGGTGGTGCGAGTGTATGGCGACACCGCCGTAGTGACGGCTCGCGCCGACGTCAAAGGCCACCAGCTCGGCGAAGATTTCAGCGGTCCCGTATCGCTACACCCGCGTCTGGGTTCGCCGTAACGGACACTGGCAAGCCGTCAGCTACCAGGCGACCGTTACGCAGTAGACCGGGATCGCTTCCTTATTAGGCTGCACTACTACCATCAACACAGTTTGACCCTCCCAAGTCCCTCCAATAAACTGAGAGATTCAGTGCACGTGTAGGTCTCAACTTATGGCAGACAGTATTCATGTGAAGCTTCCGGATGGAAGCGTGAAAGACGTTCCCAAGGGCACCACCGCGCTCGACATTGCGAAGTCCATCAGTCCCTCGGTTGGCGGATGCGGCTTTGGCGGCTAAAACCAACGGCGACCTGATCGACCTCACCCGTCCGCTGGAAAAAGATACCGATCTGCGTCTTTTGACCGACAAAGATCCGGAGGCATTAGAAGTTTACCGGCATTCCTCTGCGCATCTGCTGGCAGCAGCCGTGCTGGAACTTTTTCCTGAAACCAAGCTCGGCCACGGTCCGGCGACTGAGAGCGGATTCTTCTACGACTTCTACCGGCCCACCGCGTTCACGCCGGAGGATCTTGAAAAGATCGAGAAGAAGATGCAGGAACTCGTGCAGCAGAACATTCCGTACGCGCGCGAATTTCTGCCTCGCGACCAAGGCCTGGCGGAGTTCAAAAAAGAAGGCGACTTCATGAAATGCCATTTCATCGAGCAATTCACCAAGCCCGATGAAAAGATTTCGATCTACCGCACCGGCAAGTTCACGGATTTCTGCCGCGGGCCGCACATTCCCTCTACCGGCAAGATCAAGGCATTCAAGCTGCTCAACATCGCCGGCGCGTACTGGCTCGGCGATGAAAAGAATCCGCAACTGCAGCGCATCTACGGGACTTCGTTTTTCTCGAAAAAGGATCTCGACGCCCATTTGCAGCAAGTAGAGGAAGCCAAGAAGCGCGACCATCGCGTGCTGGGCCAGCAACTCGATTTGTTTTCGATTCAGGAACTGGCCGGGCCAGGGCTGATTTTCTGGCATCCCAAGGGCGGCATCATCCGCAAGCAGATGGAAGACTGGATGCGCGAGCAGTACCTGAAGCGCGGCTACTCGCTGGTTTATACGCCGCACGTAGCGCGGCGGCAGCTATTCTATACCTCAGGGCACGAAGGCTATTACTCGCAGAACATGTTCGACGCCATGGAGCTGGACGACGCCGAATACCGGCTGAAGCCGATGAATTGTCCAGGCCACATTTTGATTTACCGGGATTCGCTGAAGTCGTATCGAGAATTGCCGGTGCGCTTGGGTGAACTGGGAACGGTCTACCGCTACGAGCGCTCGGGCGTGATGCATGGGCTATTGCGGGTTAGGGGTTTCACCCAAGACGACTCGCACATCTTCTGCACGCCGGAGCAGGTCGAAGGCGAAATTACCGGCTGTCTCGATTTTGCCCTGGATGTGCTGAAGGACTTTGGCTTCGACAAGTACCAGACCGAGCTTTCAACCTGGAATCCTGAGGACCGGAAGAATTTCGTGGGCAGCGAGGAGCAATGGATCAACGCCACCGAATCGCTGAGGAAAGTGCTGGAAGGCCGGAAGATTGAATTCAAGACCATTCCTGGCGAGGCGGCGTTTTACGGGCCGAAGATCGACATCAAGTTGGTGGATGCGATCGGACGATTGTGGCAGCTCTCGACGGTGCAGGTCGACTTCAACCTGCCGCAGCGCTTCGGCCTGGAGTACGTAGCCGAAGATGGCTCGCGCAAGCAGCCAGTAATGGTGCATCGCGCGCTGTTTGGATCGATTGAGCGCTTCTTCGGAGTGTTGATCGAGCACTATGCAGGCGCGTTCCCGGTGTGGCTGTCTCCGGTGCAGGTGGCGATGATCCCGATCAGCGAGCGGCATGCCGAGTACGCAAACAAGGTCGCGGATCAACTCAAGGCCATCGGCGTGCGCGTGGAAGTAGATGCCCGCAACGAGAAGATGAATGCCAAAATCCGCGAACATGCCATGCAGAAAGTGCCGTTCCTGCTGGTGGTCGGAGATAAAGAGGCCGAGGCGGGAAAGGTGAATGTGCGCACCCGCGGCAAAGAGAAGACTGAGGACATGAGCGAGGCGGAGTTCGTGGAGAAGATTCGGAAGCTGATTACGGAGAAAAGTGCGGGGTTGTAAAAAAGACCTTTCGCCACGGAGTCAATGAGGCACGGAGAAAACCGCAGGGGCAGGAATGGGTAGTCTTTCATTTGTATGGCGTGAGCCGACTTCGCTTGCCGCCGAGCTGAGTAAGCCAATCAAACGTGTTTCCGTAGAGTGTGGAATCCGGAACGTTGGGCCAGGTTCTGTAACCCTCTGGCGAGCAGACGGTACGGGGATGAGACTGTTTACAGAAATGCATGATGTAGCGGTAAAGGTAGAAGTTGGGGTGCTGAATTTCGAGCAGGTATCAACGCCTCGACCTAATGAAACGATTGTGGATGTAGAGGCATTTCAAGACGAGATCGCAATATCCAAACTCCTCATTACCGAGTCGGGCGCGGTTGCGGAATCGGGCGTAGTGCTCAAGGCAAGAAATGGTGACGAGATAGTAATAGTCGCTGGCGCCTATCCGTATTCGCTTGCCGTCCTTGGAGTGGTGTCGATGCCCCATATCTTCGAACCCGAGTATCCAATCGATCTTTACACGCGCGCCTCCTTCACATAGGATGATCCTCCCTCACAGCTGTTTTGTCGGCTGCCGGGTTGTAACATGTTTCCGTGCAATCACTGACCGAGCGCGTGTTGGCACATATCCGGCGTGAGGACCTTCTACGGGCCGGAGACCGGGTAGGAGTCGCGGTTTCGGGTGGGATTGATTCGGTCGCGCTCTTTCGCCTGCTGCTTGAGTTGCGTCACGAACTCGGCATCGTTCTCTTCGTCGTTCATTTCAACCACAAGTTGCGCGGGGCGGAGTCAGATGCGGATCAGGAGTTTGTTGCGGGTCTGGCTCGCGAGCACGGATTGGAGTTTCATACCGCCAGCGGCGATGTGAAGCAGCTTGCCGCCGAGGAAGGCTGCGGCGTCGAAGCTGCGGCGCGTGAAATGCGGTATGGATTCTTTCGTTCGCTCTTGGGATCAGATGAAAGTTTAGAGATCGGACCAGAGGTCCCGCAGGGACTAAAGCCCGAATCTCTACTTCAGCTTAACGGCACAGGTGAAGCTGTGCCCTTTCAAAGACAAAATGCGGCTGGACAAGATCGTCACCGGGCACACGCTTGACGATCAGGCCGAGACCGTGCTCATGCGGCTGATTCGGGGCACAGGGCTGCGAGGGCTAGGCGGAATCTATCCGCGCATTATCGTGGAACACGAGGATAGTGAGGGCCACGGCGAGATCGTCCGGCCGCTGCTAGCAGCCCGGCGCTGCGAGCTAGAGCAGTATCTGCAAGTTCTCAAACAACCGTGGCGCGAAGATTCGACCAATGCCGATTCCAAGTTCACGCGCAACCGCGTACGCAGTCTGGTGCTCCCGTTACTAGAGCGGGAGTTCAATCCCGCCGTGGTTGAGAATTTTTCTGAGCTCGCGGAGATCGCCCGCGACGAAGAAGATTATTGGGAGAACGAAATCTCCGGTTGGCTGGGGACGGTAGTGCAGTGGTCGCAACCGGAATGGACGCGCGGGCTTCCGGGCTTCGATGGTTCGCCATCATTGGTGCAGATTCAGCCGTCTAATCCCGAGTTGGTAGAGCGTCTTAAGCAGCCCGGCCCTGCCATTATGAATGCTTCCGTAAGCCGGCCGTGGCTTCTGACCGAGCCTCGCGCCGTGCAGAGAAGAGTGCTGAAAGCTATCGGCGAGCAGGCTGGGATTCCGCTGGAGTTCAAGCACATCGAAGAAATCCTGCGATTTGCAGCCGAGGACGGTCCGTCCGGCAAAGAATTGTCTCTACCCCTGGGATGGAAGTTAGTCCGCGAGCCGGAAGCTATGGTTTTTCTGACCCCTGACCTGCGGCGGCACGAGAGGATTCCGGACTACGAATACACGCTGCCGGTGCCGGGGCGCGCAATGGTGCCTGAACTGGGCGCAACAATCGAAGCGCTGCTCGTCACTTCGGAGATCACTCCGGAGTCGCAACTTGCGGAGTATAATCCGCAGCAACTTCTTCGTGCAGAGCTGTTGCTGGCTCGGTTAATGGTGCGGAACTGGCGCCCGGGAGATCGATTCTGGCCGGCGCATACCAAGTCGCCGAAGAAGATCAAGGAGCTGCTGCAGGAGCGGCACGTGGCCCAGCCGGAACGCCGGCTATGGCCGGTCGTCGCAAGTGGGGACGAGATCGTATGGATGCGTGGGTTTGCCGTTCCCGCGAAGTTATGCGCTAAGGCGGGAGATCAAGCCGTGTTGATCCTCGAGACGCCGTGGGCAGTTGAAGAGCACGCGATTTAGGAGAAACGCCAACCTTTATGAGCGATCCGAAAACCGAGCCACTTCGCCAGGTCATTGCCGCCGAACAGATCCAAAAGCGCGTGAAGGAACTGGCACGCCACATCTCCGACGATTACCGCGGACAGACGATCCAGGCGCTTGCCGTTTTGGAAAACGCATTCATTTTCATGGCAGATCTGGTGCGCGCGTTGGAGGTTCCCGTGGTCTGCCAGTTCATCAAGCCCAAATACAGCAGGCAGCAGGGCAGCCAGGCGGCGGAGATTACCGAGATATTCTTCAGCCACGAGCCTGATATTCGCGGCCAGCACATCCTGCTGGTCGAAGGCCTGGTGCACTCCGGCGTGACCAGCGAGTTCCTCATGAACGACTTGCGGGCGCGAGGCGCGGCTTCGGTAAAGCTTGTGACATTGCTGGACCGCCAGTCAGCCCGCCGCGTCGCCCTGCAGCCGGACTATTTCGGATTTTTGGTCGATGAGACGTTCCTCATCGGCTATGGGCTGGGCGCGGCTGAGCAAACCAATCGCAATATCCCCTGCCTGGCTGCAAGCCCAACCCCGCGAATGACTTAAGTTATGCCACCCCGCCCGCGCCTTTTTCTGCTGGAAGGGGTAAAATAATTGTCTTAGGGATTTTCCCTATCTAATTTGGCCGAAGGGCATCTAAATTAGTGGCAGGAGCCTCGGGTTTCGTGCATAGTAGTTCTCGGAGCCCGCTTTAATTCAGGAGCTTTTGGTGAATTCAACAGTAAAGACCGTGCTTTTCTGGGTGGGGATTGGAGTGTCTGCTCTGGTGTTGTGGACCGTGATCCAGCAGGGCCGCAACGGGCAGAAAGACGCGGAAATCAACTTCTCCCAGTTCATGACTGACGTGGATCAAGGCAAGGTGCATGAAGTCACCGTGGACGGCATGCAATTGCGCGGGAAGTTCAGCGACAATTCCGCCTTCCATACCACGGTTCCAGCGAACTATCCCGACATGATCAAGGCGCTGCAAACCAAGGGCGTGGCCATGACCTTCCGGGATGCCAACAGCGGAAGTTGGCCACTGCAGTTGCTCGGAACCTGGGCGCCATTGATTCTGCTGGGCGCCCTGTGGTTCTTCATGATTCGCCAGATGCAGACGGGCGGCAACAAGGCGTTGTCGTTCGGCAAGAGCCGCGCGCGGCTGCTTTCGATGCAGCAGAAGAAAGTCACGTTCAAAGATGTGGCCGGTGTGGAAGAGGCCAAAGAAGAGCTGCGCGAGATTATCGAATTCCTGCGCGAGGCGCAGAAGTTCCAAAAACTTGGCGGCAGGATTCCCAAAGGAGTGCTGCTGGTCGGGCCTCCAGGAACCGGCAAGACGCTTTTGGCACGAGCCGTAGCGGGCGAAGCGAATGTTCCGTTCTTTTCGATCTCAGGTTCAGATTTCGTTGAGATGTTTGTAGGCGTCGGCGCCAGCCGCGTGCGCGACCTGTTCGAGCAGGGCAAGAAGAATGCGCCCTGCATCATTTTCATCGACGAGATTGACGCCGTTGGCCGCCATCGTGGCGCTGGCTTGGGTGGCGGGCACGACGAGCGCGAGCAGACGCTGAATCAGTTGCTGGTCGAGATGGACGGCTTCGAGTCGAATGAAGGCGTGATTCTCATGGCAGCCACGAATCGGCCCGACGTGCTGGATCCAGCGCTGCTGCGGCCCGGACGCTTCGACCGGCGCGTGGTCGTGAGCCGTCCAGATGTGCGCGGCCGCGAAGAAATTCTGCGCGTGCACACCCGCAAGATTCCTCTCGCCGAGGACGTCGATCTTTCGGTGCTGGCGCGCGGCACGCCCGGATTTTCTGGCGCCGATCTTGCCAACATGGTGAACGAAGCGGCGTTAGCTGCGGCGCGACAGAACCGCAAGGCTGTTCTGATGTTCGACTTTGAAGTCGCCAAAGACAAAGTCCTGATGGGCGTCGAGCGCAAGTCGCTGATCCTTTCCGATGAGGAAAAGAAAGTGACCGCGTACCATGAAGCTGGACACGCGCTGGTGGCGGCGAAACTGCCCGGCTCTGATCCGGTGCACAAGGTCACGATTATTCCACGCGGCATGGCGCTGGGCGTGACCATGCAGTTGCCGGTGGACGACCGGCACAACTACACCAGGGAATACTTGAAGACCGACCTCGCGATTCTGATGGGCGGGCGTTTGGCCGAGGAATTATTCCTCAACCAGATGAGCACCGGCGCTGGAAACGACATCGAGCGGGCCACAGAAATGGCGCGCAAGATGGTGTGCGAGTGGGGCATGAGCGATCTCGGTCCGCTAACCTTCGGCAAGAAGGAAGAGCAAATTTTCCTGGGCCGTGAGATCAGCCAGCACCGCGATTACAGCGAAGACACCGCCATCAAGATTGACAACGAGGTCCGCAAGCTGGTCAACCAGGGATACGAGACGGCCAAGCACATTCTGGAAAGCAGCCGCGACACCCTGCAGAAGATTGCGGCAGCTTTGCTGGAGCGCGAAGTGCTCGATGCTTCCGAAGTGTTGTTGCTGGTGGAGGGCAAAGAACTGCCTCCGATGAAGTCGCCTTCCAAGCCCGATGACGGCGTGCAGCAGGTGCTGAAGCCGGAACCGGGACGGGGCATTGTGAAGGGCGGAGAAAGCCCCGCACGCGCGTAAAACTAGTTTCGGTTTCTATCGATAGGGCGGCCACTAGGCCGTCCCTTGATTTTTTTAATAGACGCGGATCAGCGGCTTCTGGGATTCAGTGACCTTGCCGATGCAGCGCGCGGGAACTCCGCGACCAATCAACTCACCGACAAATTTCTCGCAATCGTCCTCGGCGATCGAGATGAGTAGCCCGCCCGCAGTCTGCGGATCGAAGAGCAAAGTCTTGAGTTCGGCGCTGATCTCCGCTTCGTAGCCCACCACGCATTCTGCGAACTGCCGGTTCGCCACCAGCCCGCCGGGCACATAACCGGTGCGAACACATTCCAAAGCTCCAGGCAAAGCTGAAATGTCCTCGGAAAAAAATCGCAGCGCGACATTGCTCGCCAGCGCCATCTCGCGAGCGTGGCCGATCAGGCCAAAGCCTGTGACGTCCGTCATCGCGTGAACCCGGTATTCCTTCTCGCTGATTAACTCCGCGCCTCGCCTGTTCAGCGTGGTCATCGATTGAACCGCGGCGTCAATCCAAGCCGGCTCAGCTTTGCCTTTCTTAATCGCTGTTGAAATCACGCCCGTGCCCAGCGCTTTGGTGAAAACGAGAGCATCCCCGGCCCTGGCCCCCGCGTTAGTGAAAACTTTTTTCGGATCGATGAGTCCGGTAACGGAGTATCCGAATTTAGTCTCTTCATCGCGAATGCTGTGGCCGCCGATCACCGTGCATCCGGCCTCGATCATCTTGGACAAACCGCCGGCGAGGATGCGTTCCAGAATCTCGAGATCAGCTTTCTCCGGAAAACACACCAAGGCCAGCGAGGTGAGCGGCTTCCCGCCCATGGCGTAAACATCGCTCAACGCGTTGGTCGCGGCAATCTGCCCGAACACGTAAGGATCATCCACAACCGGCGTAAAGAAATCGACCGTCTGCACCAGCGCCTGATCGGGCGAGATTTGATACACTCCGGCGTCGTCGGCGTGGTCAAAGCCGACCAGAACATTTGGGTCGTGTTGCCGGGCTAATTTCCCAAGCACCGTGTCCAGCGCCGCCGGACTCAGCTTGGACGCTCAACCCGCCGCTTTCACCGACTCCGTCAGGCGGAATGGTTTTACTTCGGACATGAAAAGCATTCTACTGGACATCGACAGGAGGGTGCGCCCCGTGGACGAAAAACCCAGATATGTGGAGATTCAACCATCCTCACATAAAGAACTGGAGGAAGCATTCGCGAGCGATGATGAAAACGCCATTTGTAACGCCATGTACAGTGCTGCGCAACACGAGCCCGATTGGCGCTGGACCCAGGCAGAGCTTGTCAAGTTCTTACGTCACCAGTCGCTTCTGCTACGCTCGACTGCCATTAGCGCCCTCGGGGAACTGGTTCTCTTCCGTGGGCACATCGACCTGGAAGTGGTGCTGCCCGAGATTCATAAACTGGAAGATGATCCAGCCCTCGCCCCTTTTGTGAAGGACTACCTAGAAGACCTCAAGAGCCGTGTGACCAGCCACTGAGTTGGTCTGCGGCGCAGTTTATTTCACCGCGACATCCGCAATCTGGATGTCTGGATAAGCATGGTTCCACTGCGCGGAGATGCCCTCAAAAGTCAGCCGGAAAGTCGTGCTCTGCCCCGGTCCGAGCGGCGAGACGCTGAAGTCTACGGCCTCCGGATACGGTCCCGTGGTTTTCAGCATCTGCATCGGAATATTTTCGCGTTGCGCGAGTTGTCCCATGTCGTCTTTGAACGTGACTTCGACCATGACATGAGTAACCGTCTTTCCCCCCGAGTTGGTGACGGTTCCGTCCACATAGCTGACGGTGGCTCCAACAAAATTCTCTGCCGCACTCATTTTTAAGTTGGAAAGCTTCAGGCTCGCGGCATAGGCCGGCGGTCCCGACGCGCTCTTCGGAGGCGTGCGCAGAAGCAGGGCCAGAATGACGGCGATCCCCATCACTACCACTACCGCGATGGCGATAGTCCGCCGGCTCGAATCAGGCTCGTCGTCGACCCGAGTTGGCTGCGTGAGCCCGCCCATGATCAGATTGTAGACGCTCGGATTATAGACGGTCGAGTTTTGATTATCGATTTGCCATGCTCTCTTAGGCCTCAGCGATCGGGCCGAATTGTCCCCGAGGCCCGAATCCGGTAGAATAGTAGTTTCGCCCCAGCCTTCTGAAAGGATCTATAGCAGTCATGGCACAACAATGTGATATCTGCGGCAAGAAGCCGCAATTCGGTAACCGCATCAGCCACGCCCACAACGTCACCAAGCGGCGCTGGAACGTGAACCTCAAGCCGGTGCACGCTCGCGTGGGCGCCACCACCAAGCGCATGCGCGTATGCACGTCCTGCCTGCGCAGCGGCAAAGTAGTCAAAGCGTAAAAAACAGGTCATAGGTCTTAAGGCGCTGGGTGTCAGGCCTTAAGGATTTGCCCAACACCTAAGACCTAACACCTGTGCTTCGGCCTGCCTTCTACTGCACGCCCAGCAATTTAATATCGAAAATCAGAGTAGCGTTGGGCGGAATGTCGGGCGGAGACCCCTCCGCCCCATAACCAAGTCCCGGTGGAATGCGCAACTGGCGCTTGCCGCCAACTCTCATTCCCGTAACTCCTTCTTCCCATCCCTTGATCACTTCGCCGTCGCCAATCGTGAAGTCGAATGGCTTCCCCGCGTCCACCGAGCTGTCGAACTTCTTCCCGGTAGTAAGCCAGCCCGTGTAATGCACTCGCACGTGACTGCCTTCTTTGGCCACGTCCCCGTTGCCCACCCGGATTTCCCAATAGTGCAGGCCAGAGTCCGTCTTTACGCCATCGCCCGTAACTTTAGTAGGAGCGTTTGTGTTCGTGGCAACCGACTTTCCGATTGTGCTTTGCGCCAGGCCGAACCCCGCAGTCATCGCAAGAAAGACCCCAATCGCCCCAAAATACTTCGCCATGTATGCCTCCTCCAAGGACATTTTAACTATAAGAAGCGCGGCGATGCACATAGGTTTCCCGTAGCGCTGCCGTCCCAGCGGCTGGGAGCCTGCCCTGTTTTGCCGAAGCCCCGAGCAAAGCCGAGGGGGAAGCCGAAGGGGCGAGCGATCCTCGCGATCTCAAGACGCTACCCAGGCTGTATTACAAATCGTTTTGAAAGGGCGCGGATTCAGCCGTGCCGCTCAGAGCCGATAAAGGATGCGGGCTTTAGCCTTAGTCTCACTTACGCCAGCGCGATCGCATCAATCTCCACCAAAACATCTTTCGGCAGTCGCGCCACTTCGACGGTCGAGCGAGCGGGAGGAGCAGAACTGAAGTATTTGCCATAAACCGCGTTCATGGCCGCAAAGTCGCTCATGTTCTTGAGAAAAACGGTGGAACGAACAACCTTCCCCAGCCCGCTGCCGGCAGCTTCCAGAATCTCGGACAGATTGCGCAGCACGCGATCGGTCTGCGCAGCCACATCTCCGGGCACGACTTGTTGAGTAGCTGGATCGATTGCGATCTGCCCAGAAGTGAACACGAATCCGTTAGCCTTGATGGCCTGCGAGTAAGGACCGATGGCCTGAGGAGCGTCTTTGGTAGAAACAATTTCGCGCATGAAACCTCCGCCGCTGATTAAGCAAACCCAAGCTGCAAAAACAAATCTATCACGGGCGTGTGACGAAGGACTTTCCGCGGCCCTGTCATACTGAGCGAAGGGGCTGATCCTCGAAGAGAATCAGCCCCGCAGTCGAAGGATCCCTTGCCTTCCGGCCGTACCCGGGACTCAACAGGGAGTTTCTAAGGGTCAGCGCCGACGTGGACGACCGCCGCGTGAGCGTCCATAATTTATGGAGTGGCAGCCCCGTCAGAGCTTGTGCAGATGAGATGAAATTCACGCGCCCTCGCCCCCACGCCAACGCTCCACCAATTCCCTCGAGGCTCCCGGCCACTCCGGAAACTGAAACTCAAATCCCGCGCGCAGCAGCCGTCCGGGCACAACCCGACGGCTCTTCAAAATAAGCTCGGTTTCCGTGCCCAGGAATACAGCACCCAGTTCAAGCATAGGCGCTGCCGCAGGCAGCCCCACTCGTGTTCCCCACGCCCGGCGCAATGCGCGCATGAATTCGCGATTAGGCAGCGGGCTGGGGGCCGCGATATTCACCGGACCGTCGATCTCCTCATGAGCCATTAAGAACTCGAGGCTGCGAATGAAATCCGTGCCGTGAATCCATGAAACGAACTGCTCTCCCGAACCCGCCGTGCCTCCCAGCCTAAAGCGGACCAAGCGGAGCAACTCAGCGAAAATGCCGCCCCGGTCAGGGCTCATGGTCATGGCGCTGCGCAGCGCGATCTTGCGGGTGGGCGGCGTAACCGCGGAGAAAAATGCCTCTTCCCAACTAGTGGCCACGTCAATGCTAAATCGCCAACTGGAGGGGCAATCCTGCTCGTTCCCTCCCAGCTCGCCCGTATCTTCGTCCATCGCGCGGTCGAGAGCATGCCGGTAAATCGTGGCCGTACTGGCATTCATCCACAGGCGCGGCGGATCAGCCAGCTGACCAATGGCCCGTCCAAGCAGCATCGTGCTTTGCACCCGCGATTGCTTAATCTCCCTTCGATTCGCAGGAGTGTATCGGCAATTGACGCTCCGGCCTGCAAGATTGATGACCACATCGGCATGTTCCAGTTCGTTGATCCAGGTTCCTGATGTGACGCCATCCCATTCCGCAACTCGCCATGGAGCAGGCTGCACCGACCGGGCGATCACGGCCACGTGATCACCGCGCTTGTGGAAATGACGCGCTAGCAGGTTTCCAATCTGCCCGTTGCCTCCCGCTAGAACGATGCGTAGCCTTTCGCTCATCGCGTGACCTTTGCCGCCGGTTCTTCTTCGCCATAAACAATCTCAAACAGGTCCGTGGCCAGCTTCCGCACCGGCCGCATCAACGGCAGACTCGAAAACTTGACCAGGTTCACCACGATCGAAAGACTCTTTTGGAACAATTGTCTGGTTCGTGTCTGCTCGGGAGAGGAGTCATACACCCAGAACAGAAGCAGCCCCATCTGATACAGCCACAGCACGCGCGGCAGATGCATCTTCAGGTCGTCGGGTATGCGCGTCTTCGACCCTTCGACCGCGCCCGCCAGAAATCCAATATCACCCTCGCGGATGTCGCGGGTTTCCTCGCTGAAGGGCGATAACGGATGTTGCGGATCGATATGTGCCGACAAAGCTCCCATCAGTTTTCGGTTGGGAGCAAAGTAGCGGAACTTCACGTCAATCGCCGCTCGCAACCGCTCTTCCAGTCCGTGACTTTTTGCAAGAGCTTCCTCCAGCAACGGATCGAGGTCCCGCTGCGCTTGCTCGTAAAACGCCATCACAAGTGCATCCTTTGAATCGAAGTAGTAGTAAGCAGCACCTAAAGCTACTCCGGACTCCTGCGCAATGTCTCGCATTGTCGTTTTCTCGAAGCCGCGTTTGCGGAAAAGCGCCAGCGCGGCCTCGAGAATGCGGGTCCGAGTTTCCTCGGACTTCTTCGTGGTGGCTGTGGCTGCAGTTCGGGTCATGGTTATGCACTGGTTGCCGGATTCGCATCTGCCGGACGTGCAAAGGATGCACCCAGGGTGGAAGTCGCCTGGGTTCGCTTGCTCATGCGGGAAAATACAAACAGGTTAAAGAAGTGCATACCTCCGAGCACCAGCAGAACCAGGCCGATCTTGTCGCTCACCAGTTCAATGGCCGCCCGCAGCGTGTCGATTGTCCCGTACGCCCTGAGAGCCAGCGTCACGAATCCAATATTGATCAAATAAAACCCCACCACCAGCAAGTGGTTCACCGAGTCGGCGAGCTCCGCGTTTCCGTGAAACGCATCCACCAGGAATACCCGGCCATTCTTATGCAGCGTCCGTGCCACCCATACCGTGACAGCTAGGCTAACCAGCAAGTAGCTCACGTAGCATCCCACGATGTACATAAAACCTCCCTTAAAACTCATACTTGAACATGTTCACATACAGGATGCATCGGGTTCCGAAGCCCTGTCAAGAGACAAACTGAACACGTTCAAATCAAAAGAGTTAGCGCAGGCTCCAAAGCAAACTTACTGGCAACTGACAACCTGGCGGCTGACAACTGCCCTGTTTTCTAAATTTTCTGCAACCTCTGCACCTCGTGCACGCCGGGAATCTTCCTCAGCCCAGCCATGATTTGCTCAAGATGCTTGAGATCAGAGATGTCGAGAACAATCTCCACGCTGGCCTGGCTGTTCTCCGTGCGCGCTCCAATATTCCTTATATTACTCTTAGCATCTCCGATTACACTAGTAATACTTTTTAGCATACCAAAGCGGTCGTCGCAATAAACCGTAAGCTTTACCGGATACGCCGTCGGTGTGCTCTCATCCCGCGCCCACTCCACATCGATGCGGCGTTCCGGTTCGTACATCAGGTTGGTCACGTTCGGACAGTTCACTGCGTGCACCGCGACTCCTTTGCCACGCGTGATGTAGCCGACAATGCTTTCACCGCGGATGGGATTACAACAGCGCGCGCGGTAGACCAGCATGTCTCCCTGGCCCTTGACCATGATCGCGTTGTGGTCGCCAAACACGCGCCGCACCACGCTGGCGATTGCGCCGGGGCTTGAACTTAGTCCCTCGGCTTCGATATCGCCGGCCATCGAAGGCGTCGCGCCCGCCGGCAACAGCCGCGCCAACACCTGCCGCGCCGAATATTTTCCATAGCCGATGCCGGACATCAGATCGTCAACCTTGCCCAGTCCGTAACCCGAGGCAACTTTCTGCAACTCTTCGTCTTTAATTTCTTTCAAAGCGATGCGATACTTGCGCGCTTCTTTCTCGATCACCTTGCGGCCGATTTCGATGGACCGCTCACGCTGATGCACGTTGAGCCAGTGCTTGATCTTGTTGCGCGAGCGCGAAGACTTGACCAATCCAAGCCAGTCGCGGCTGGGCTTGTGTCCGGCCTGGGTAATGATCTCGACGATGTCTCCCGAATGCAGCTTGTGGCGCAGCGGCACCATGCGCCCGTTCACCTTGGCGCCGACGCAAGTGTGGCCGACCTCAGTGTGAATGGTGTAAGCGAAGTCGATCGGCGTCGCCTCGCGCGGCAGCACCACAACCTTTCCTTTGGGTGTGAAGGTGTAAACTTCCTCGGGATAGAGATCGACTTTCAGCGCGGTAAGAAATTCGTTGGGATCGCTGACGTCGCGCTGCCACTCGACCACCTGCCGCAGCCAGGCCAGCCGCTGCTCGTCCTGCGCCGAGACCGGGCCGTCCTTGTATTTCCAGTGCGCGGCAATGCCTTCCTCCGCCATCTTGTGCATCTCTTCGGTGCGAATCTGGATTTCGAATGGCGTCCCATCTTCTGTGATCACTGAAGTGTGCAGCGACTGATAAAAATTCGGCCGCGGCATGGCGATGAAATCCTTGATGCGCCCTGGCACCGGCCGCCAGATGTTGTGAATGATGCCCAGCACTGCGTAGCAATCTTGCAGTGAGCGAGTGATGATGCGCATGGCAAACAGGTCATAGACCTGGTCGACGGCGATGCGCTGGCGCTGCAGCTTCTTGTGGATCGAGAACAGGCGCTTGATGCGGCTCTCCACCTTGGCCTGGATGCCCGCCTCTTTCAGTTTGTCGTTGATGATACCCTGCATCTTCGCGAGAAAAGCTTCGCCGGGTTTGCGGCGCGCGTTGACAGCTTTCTCCGACCTGCTCGTAGCCTGCGGGATCGAGAAAGCGGAAGCCCAGGTCTTCGAGTTCGCCGCGAATTTTTCCCATGCCCAGGCGGTGGGCGATGGGGGCGTAGATCTCGAGCGTCTCTTGCGCAATCTTGTGTCTGGCGATCGGGCTGCAGGTGTTCGAGCGTGCGCATGTTGTGCAGGCGGTCGGCGAGCTTGATGAGCACTACGCGGATGTCGTCGACCATGGCGAGCATCATCTTACGCAGGTTTTCGGCCTGCGCTTCTTCGCGCGTGGCGAAATCTATCTTGCTGATCTTGGTGACGCCCTCGACGATGTGCGCGACCTGCTCGCCAAATTCTTTGCGGATGTCGACGATGGTGACCGAGGTGTCTTCGACCGAGTCGTGCAGCAGGCCGGCGGCGATGGCGACCGGGTCCATCTTCATTTCGGCGAGCACCAGCGCCACTTCGAGCGGATGCACCAGATAAGGCTCGCCCGAGGCGCGGGTCTGGCCTTCGTGATGCTTCAGGGAATAGTCGTAGGCTTTCTTGACGAGGGTGAGGTCGTCCTGCGGACGATTTTCCTGGATCCGCTTCATCAGCTCGCGGAACTTGGTGAGGGTGAGAGCGGTGGTCGCGATCTGTTGGCGCAAGCTCGCCATGTAGGATTATATCCCGCGGAGAGAGCCGAGTCGGAGGGAGGGCCGGCGGGATGCTGGATTGATTATACCTTTCCGGAGAACGCGGCTCACAATGTGCCGAGGGTTTCAGTCGGAACGATATCGCTGAATGTTCCAACTGGAACATTTCACTTTGCAGAAAAGTTTTTCTGTAAGTTATTGATTCTTGGTGTGGGTCTTTGGGCGGAACAATGGAATCAATGGGTTAGCCTGTGGAAGAAATGTCTACTTTCGAGGGGGTCAAATGCCTACTAAAGTAGACTTGACAGGCGCGGGTTGCAGTTTGTAAGGGACGGGCGAGCGCCTGACTCTATTCCGACTGCGAGATGCGAACGGTTCGCCCCTCGACTGTGCAGGACCACAGCTTGCCTGCGATGACGTCTTCGCAACTCGGAGCAGTATCGGACCTGGCGGTGAACTTTGCGTCGCTAAGCCGCCAGATTAATTCGTGCGGAGGCTTTTCGCCAGCATCATCGAAATAGATCGCGGCGGTCTGCCGGTTGCCAAAGACATGGAGCACGGCGATCGAGGAACCAACTTCACGAGGAAGTTGGCGAACCTGCTTAGCGGTTGCTGCGTCGAGCAGGGTGATGCGCGCGTCGGCTCCGCCCACGAGCACTTCCTTGCCATCCGGCGTGAATGCCAGCGCAAAGGTATCCAGTAGGAAGTCGCGGTTCTCCAGCGTCTTTTCCCAACTGGCTGTGTTGTACCAGCGCAGAATCGTGTCGCCGCCGGCAACTACAAGAACCTTGCCATCGGGACTCACGGCGCAATCGGTGATCCCGCCGAAATCAGAGGGCAGCGTGGCGCGGAGTTTTGGCGACTCCCCGAGCCCCCAGACTTGGCCATCAGAATCGGCTGGACCGGCTACCAGCATCTTGGCATCCGGAAAAAAACGAACGGCCTCGATCGGTCGCGCGCTCGCTTGCCATCGCTTCGCGGCCTCTAAGCCTTCGCTTGAAGAGACTTCGATAGTGCCATCGTTAAATCCAATCGCCATCCAGCGGCCGTCCGGAGAATAATCGATGGAAGTCACACGCGGCTCCGCGGGGATGACGCGCCGCTCTTTCCCGTCCGAGACACCAATTACGTGAACACTGTGATCCTTGCACTGCACGGCAAGTTGAGCGCCATCGGGCGAGAGCACCTGAACACGCGAATCGCAGGGCAGCGGAACATTCGCGACCTTGGTGGCAGCGGCAGCCGGCAGAGCAAACAAGAGCGCGAAGGCAAGCGGGATAATTCTCGGCATCAGGCGGTCTCCATCACCAGATCGAAAGTCACGACGGCGGTGCTCTGTTGAGCGTCCGACTTAATCACCACCGGCCGCACCAGATCCCGGCTGGTGATGAGCGGATCGCGACTGTAATTCTTGTCCGGATTGCCGTCAAAAACTGGGTCAGTCGCGAAGTACATCTGCGTGATCAGTGCTTTGTGTCCGGGTGCGGTGGTAAGGAAATGGACGTGTTGGCAGACTCGGCTGGGATAATGCCCAGGCACGATCGAGTCGATGGCGTAAGCGCCCTTTGGTCCGGGAGCCAGAAGCGCGCGGAACCGGTAGCCGTCGATGTCGTAGTGGCCGTCGATATCGGTCTGCCAGATTTCGACCTTGGCATCGGGAACGACCTCGCCGCGAGTGTCATAGACCACACCCGAAAGGGCAAGCGGCATTCCGGCGTCGCCCGGCGCGCGCAACACGGATGTATGTGGAGCCTCGCGTTTATAGAATGGTCCGAGCTCGCAATACGGTGTGGGCTTGCGTTTTTTCTCCGACTCGTCCCATGCAGCGGCCAAAGCCGGCAACGATAGTGATGTAGTCAGAACCAGAGCGCCCGAAACTACACAGCGTTCCAGAAGCTCTCGTCGAGTCATGCCATTCTCTCCTGATGGGCCGGAAGTATAGCCGAAACGTGCATTTGCTGTCCAAATCAGGGTTGAGGACATGATGAGTGCAATCGCGATGTTTCGCCAGTAACAAACCTCCACGACTGTCGTGGTGGCCCATAAGCCTGTTGGTAGCAAGTTAAAATGTCCGGTTTTTGTAGCAAGTGAAATGTCCGGTTTCAAAGTTGAGCCCTCGTCGTGTGCGTTGGGTTGAGTTTGGGGATGGGGTTGCAGGGGAAGGGGTCGGTTTCCCTTCCCCTGCTCGTCTCTGTAGAAGCTTTGGCCGACAGGAGGATCCCGCCGCCGTCATAGCGACCCAGGCAATGCGGTCCGTGGGTCAGACTCAGAGTTCCATCCAGATGCTGATGCACCATCACCTGGCAACCTGCCAAGGTCGCTCGCCAGCGCACCCGCTCGATCTGCAAGCTCAGGTTCTGAAAGCTCACCGTGTTGTCGCGGTTCACGCTGCGTTCGAACTGCAGCGAGAAAATCCGTTCCAGGTCACGACTCCGGCAAGGTACGAAAGCGTTGCCCCGCTGCCTGGGCGCGACCTGAAAACGGCGATTGAACTCGGCGATGTACTCTTCCCGCAGAAACCGGTTCGCCGCCTCCAGCGTCCCCAGCTGGCGCAGCCGCAACTCCTGCGGCAAGCGGCCCTGCCAAGTCGAGAAGTTGCGCTCGCTGCGTCCGCGCGCTTCCGGCGAGTAGGCCGGGATCATCTGCACTCCCAACTCGTGCAACGCCCGTCCCACTTGCGTGCGGCGATGGTAGTCCACCTTGCCCCCCACCTTCGGCGTCAGCCAGAAATGGCTTCCCCGATCGCTGTACAGCGCGCAGAACACCCCTTTGCGCTCGATCACTTCCCGCAGTCCCGCCATCACCGTTGCCGTCGATTCCTCTTCCACCAACTGGGCGTAGTAAATCTCGCTGGTGGCATCGTCCAGAATCACGATCAGGTCGTACCAGCGTTCGTCCTGAAACCACTGATGGCGGCTGCCGTCGATATGCAACAGCATCCCCGGCAACGGCCGCCGCTCCCGCCGCTTGCGATGCGCCCCGCGCTTGCGTCCCCGCGCCACCAGACCCGCTCCCTGCAGGGCCTGCTTCACCCAGGTGTAACTCAGTTCGATCCCGTGCTCGGCCTGCAACTTCTCGTGAAAGTGCTGCACGTTCAGATCGAAATACTTTTCCCGGTACAACGCCAACACTTTCTCCACCGTCGCCACCGGCACCCGACGACGCGAGGGCTGGCCCCGCCGCCGGTCCAGCAACCCGTTGTACCCCTCTTCCACGTAGCGCTCCCGCCAACGCCGCATGTGCCGGTCGCTGATCCCAAGGATCTCCGCCGCCTGCCACCAGGTAATCTTCTTCGCCATCGCCTGCAACATTACATCCTGTACTTTCATCGCCCGCTCCATCGCGGCCCTCGGATAAGCTTCCATGCTCCGCATGGTCTCCTATCCTCACCGCCCGCTAAGCGGACATTTCACTTGCTATCTCAACCGGACATATCATGTGCTACCGACAGTGGTGGCCCATAAGCCTTGACAATGGCCCCTTTTGAGCATAATCTCCGCTGCCAGATATGCGGGAAGCCTCTTCCCAAACCAGTCTCTGTTGACCTTCTTGGGCTCGGGGCTCCTGAAACTAATTCGGCTAGCCATTGGAGGGAGAGTCCAATGAAAACTGACAAATTGCTGCTATGTGTATTTGGGTTGGTGCCGCTGTTCAGCGTTGCCGTGGCAGGCGTAGCCGATGCGCCAAAACTAAGTTTCAAGTTCACTAAAGCAAACGTGCCTGGTGCAAGCCAAACCTATGTTGCGGAGATCAACAACGAGGGGGTGATGGTCGGGCAATACCGGGATTCGAGCGGCGTCTACCACGGCTACATCCTGAAGGGTAACAACCTTGTTACGCTGGATCATCCGAACGGCACAAACACTAGCGTTTCCGGTATCAATTTCAACGGCGCGATCGCGGTTGTCGGCTACTATACAAATTCCAGCGGGAACTCCGTGGCATTTCGGTATAAACCTGACACCAAACAATTCGCTGATATCCAACCTCCTGAGGGTGCCGCTTCCTTGTACACCGGAGGTATCAACGATCAGGGATGGATCGTCGGCGGGTACGTAGATGCAAGCGGCGTCAACCATGGGTTTCTCTTGCGAGGCAAAAAATACACGACACTGGACGTGCCCGACGCCACTGCTACGTATGCCTACGGCATCAATAACAAAGGCAACATTACGTTGACATGGGTCGATTCAAAGGACGCTTACGAAGGGGCTCTTTACAATTACAGTGCCAAGACATACACGACGATCGACGTCCCCGCGCTGTCGGTTCCGAAGCCTCCTTCATAAACAACGAGGGCGACATCACTTTCTGGTGGTATGGCTCCAGTGGCCTGGTGCACGGTGCACTTTGCACAAAGTGCGATTCTAGGGGGCACCAGTACTACAAGTTTCACTACCCCAAGGCCTTTGAAACCTACCCCAACGGGATCAATGACAAGAACGCCATCGTAGGCCAGTACCAAGACAAGTTCATGGGCCCCGTGTCGAGCTTCAAAGCGACTTTCGAGTAATGCTTTCTCGTAAGTGCGGCCGCACAGTCGGCCCGAATGAACGTCAACGTTGGAGGCAACGGAAAGGAGCGTCCGTTCTACAGGGCGTCGCTTCGCTGACAACCGAGGCGGCTGTCTCCACATGAGTTGTGGCGGTGCTGGCGGACAGCGATTCCTCCACTACGCCGTCCCCTTCGGCTTCGCTCAGGGTCGGGCTCCGGTCGGAATGACAAGAGCTGAGACAGGGTCAGGAGCAAATCAACGTCAACGTTGGAGGCAACGGAAAGGAGTGTCCGTTCTAGGGGGCGTCGCTGCGCTCCGCTGACAGCCGAGGCGGCTGTCGCCACGTGAGTTGTGGCGCTGCTGGCGGACAGCAGATTCCTCGGGCGCGCCTTCGCGCGCTCGGAATGACAAGACCTGAGATGGTGGCGACGTAAGTGTGGTCTGCTGATACCACATTTGTAGTATTAGCAGTGCCATTCCTGGCGGCAAGTTGCATAGGTCCTTCGGCCCGCAAAGAACGCGGGCCTCAGGATGACATCCTAAACTCTATGCGAGGAGTGATGTTCGCCATCACCCCTGATGCTTTGCTGATCCTTACTTCACTTCTACTTCTTGTCTTTTAGCAACGCCTCAGCGTGAGCCTGGTTGACCGCTTGCGCCAGGCTATCGCTGTGGAAGATTTCTTCATAGGCGTGCTCGCCGTGGAGGGATTCATCGAGGCCGATTTCCTCCGTCATCTCGGTGACTTTCACCGTGGTGAAGGCATCGATGATGCGGAGCATGGCGTAGGTGAAGATGAACGCCCAGACGGAGGAGAAGGTCACGGCCACGACTTGCTTCAGAAGAAATATTGGATCGCCATAGAGCAATCCGTTGGCGCCTTCGGGATTGAATTGTTTGTTGGCGAAGATTCCCAGCATGATTATGCCGAGGAAGCCGCCTACACCGTGAACTCCCCAAACATCCAACGCGTCA
Organism: uncultured Acidobacteriaceae bacterium; assembly: GCA_963702775.1. Taxonomy (GTDB): domain Bacteria; phylum Acidobacteriota; class Terriglobia; order Terriglobales; family Acidobacteriaceae; genus Sulfotelmatobacter. The sequence goes on along the minus strand of CAVPDX010000002.1, from coordinate 646,813 downwards.
TCCCATTGAAATTTGTTCTTCATTTCGACAGCGTAGTAGCAAACTACTCCGGCCACTAAACCGATGATGACGGCGGTGGTGGGGGAAACGTAGCCGGCCGCGGGAGTGACCGTGGCCAATCCGGCGACTGCTCCGGTCAGCAGGCCGAGGAACTTTGGCTTCTTCTCGTTGAACCAGGCAACGAGCAGCCAGGCGACGGCGGCGAAGGAAGCGGCTACGTCGGTATTCAAGAATGCGGTTGCGGTAACCGAATCCACGCGCATCTCACTGCCGGCGTTGAAGCCGTACCAGCCAAACCAGAGCAGGCCAGTTCCCAAGGCGACCAGCGGGATGCTGTGCGGGCCGCGATCGGCGGTGCGGCGTCTGCCTACGTAGAGGACGGAAGCCAAGGCTGCAATGCCTGCGATGTTGTGCACCACAATGCCGCCAGCGAAGTCTTTTACGCCCCACTGCTGAAGGAAGCCTCCGCCCCAAACCATGTGCACGAAGGGGAAATAAACAAACGTCAGCCAGCCGGTGAGGAACAGCATGTAGGCCTTGAATGTGACGCGGTTGGTGAAAGCGCCGGAGATCAGAGCCGGAGTGATGATGGCGAACATCATTTGATAGGCAATGAAGACGAATGCCGGAATGCTGTTATTCGGCGACGGAGTGTTGAGGCCGATGCCTCGCAGACAAACATTGTGAAGGTTGCCGATGACTCCGTGCCAGTCGCCGCTGAAGCAAAGGGAGTATCCGTAGAGATACCAGATCACCGTGGTCCAACCCATAGAGACGAAGCTCTGAATCATGATGGCGAGGACGTTCTTGCGTCCTACGAGGCCGCCGTAGAAGAAGGCGAGGCCGGGCGTCATCAGCATGACCAGGCTGGTGCATAAGATCATGAAGCCTGTGTTGCCAGTATCGAGATGCAACATGGAATCTCTCCTGGAAATGAAAAGGTAGGAACGGCCGCTCTCGCTGGAAAGCGAAGAACGAGATGCGGTTGAAGACAGCCGGAACTGTCCCGGAGTTAAGGCCGGGCGCCCATCAGAATCTTTCAGCAGAAACGGATGGAGATGTCGCAGATGAGATGCTTAAGAAAGAGCCCCTATTCGCCCAGCCGCTGGGCGACTGGAACGGGATGTTAGCGCGAACAGCCTTGCGCGGCTTGATCGGGCTAAGGAGAACCTCTAGTCCTCCTCCGATGTAAAGGCTATGCCTTGGATGAAGGCGAATGCTGTGAGGTGCATCACGGTCCCTGGTGCCTTGGGACACTGGGAGCAGTTGCCGCTGTCGTTTCGTTCGAAGATTTCAAATCCATCTGCAATTTGTCTGCCTTCTGAGCAAACTGGTAGAGTCACAACCGGCAGGTCATGAACTCTAGAATCTTGGTCAGCGGGGCGTCGGGGCTGATTGGGACGGCGCTGCTTCCTTCCCTCAAAACTAGCGGGTGGTCTGTGGTGCGGCTGGTGCGTGGCGCGGCTGCGTGCGGATCGACTGATAACGCGCAAATCGTGTGGGATCCGGCTGTTCCGGTTGCGCCCGCGGCAGTTTCGGCATTTGATGCTGTGATCCATCTGGCGGGAGAAAGTATTTTTGGACGGTGGACTGCGGGCAAGAAGGCGAGGATTCGCGACAGCCGCGTGGCTGGGACGTTGCATCTGGCGTCGGCTCTGGCGCAGGCGGAAGAGAAACCGAAGGTTTTTATTTGCGGATCGGCGATTGGCTACTACGGCAATCGCGGCGACGAAACGTTGCGGGAGGGAAGCGCGCCGGGTGCGGGATTTCTGGCGGAGGTTTGTAAGGAGTGGGAGGAAGCTACCGCACCAGCGGCGGAAGCCGGCATTCGCACGGCGCAGCTGCGAACGGGAATCGTGCTCAGCCCCAAGGGCGGCGCGCTGGGTGCGATGCTGGTGCCGTTCAAACTCGGTTTGGGTGGCCGAACCGGAGACGGGCGGCAGTGGATGAGCTGGATTGATGTGCAGGACATGGTGGGCGCGATCCACCACATTTTGAAGACCGATCTAATGCAGGGAGGGGTGAACATGGTGGCGCCGAAACCGGTGAGGAACGCGGAGTTTGCCGCGACGTTGGCGAGCGTGCTGTCGCGTCCGGCGATTTTTCCCATGCCGGCGTTCGCCGCGAAGGCTGTCTTCGGTGAGATGGGGGAAGAGTTGTTACTGAGCAGCCAGAAGGTGGAAGCTGGGAAGCTGATTTCGAGCGGGTATCCATTTCGCTATCGGGAGTTGAGGGAATCGTTGCGGCACCTGCTCAAGAGGTGAGACATGACCAAGGGACTGTGACATAAATCACAGACGGGCCGCACAACGCCTGTCAGCCTAGTCAGAGTTGAGGGGTCCTTCATCATGAAATTCAAGTTGAGCGCATTCATCTTTATCCTTGCCCTGGCGGTTATGTCCTGGGCTCAAACCGCAACACCGAACTCAACTTCACCGGTGCCGCAGGACAACGCCGCCGCCCCACAGGCAAAGGCTTCGTGTTGCCACAAAACGGCCGATGCCAAGGAAGGGCAATCCTGTTGCCGCCACGAGATGACTGGGAAGGACGAGAAAGCCATGCCGTGCTGCGCTGGAGAAAAAGCTTCCGGCTGTTGCGACGGAAAAGATGCGAAGTCGTGCATGAAAGGCGACAAAGACAAGGCTGCATCCGGTGCTGATTCTGGAAAGGGCCAGGACAATGAAAAAGGATGCTGCGGCTCACACATGCAGGATGACAAGATGGCCATGAACTGCTGCAGTGGCAAGCAGGGCGGCGAGCATTGTGCAATGCATGCTCCCGCGGGCGACAAGTAGGTTGCTTCCTGGGCAAGAGGCCCAGTGGCGGCGCTGGGCGTCGTGCTCGATCATCCATCCCGTGCGCACGCCGGCAATCAAAATGCCTTCGGCAGGTCGGCGATCACGGTGGCGTGCGACAGACGCGCCGCGAACGCCTGGGCATCATCCACGGAAACAAGAACTGGCCGAAAAAGAAATGGCTTCTGAATAAAGCCCTGCGCATCGATGACGATGTTGCCGAGGCTCTGCCTACTTTTGCTCCATGCCTTAACCCTGTGCGGTCAGCCGCGAAGAATGGGAGCTCCAAACGGGGCACCCTGTGACTCCGCCATCCACCATCAGCTCGACTGCATTGATATACGAGGAATCGTCCGAGGCAAGGAAGAGCACGGCTTTGGCAACGTCTTTCGCCTCACCCCAACGCCCCAGTGGCACCGCAGAAGAGAAGAACTCCGCCAACTTGGCGGACTGATCTGCAGATATAGAAGCGCGGGGCCCACGCTTCCAAATAGGAGTCTTGGTCGCGCCCGGTGCGACGACATTCACGCGAATGTTGCGCGGTGCAAGGTCGGCGGCGATGGAACGCGCCATCGACACGAGGCCGCCCTTGGTGGCTGCATATGCGGCGACGCCGGGTTGTCCGAGATAGTTGTGTACCGACCCATTAAAGATGATGCTGCCGTTGTCGTTCAGCAGAGGCGCCGCTGAATTAACCGTAAAGAAAGCGCCATTAAGGTTGGTGTGGATCACGTTCTCAAAAATGGCCTCGTCAGTGGAACCGGTAGGCGTCCGGCCAGAGATGCCGGCATTGGCAAAGACAATGTTGAGTTTCCCGAAATCTTTGGCTAGGGCTGCGAAGAGCTGCTTGCGGTCTTCCGCAATGGTGACGTCAGCGCGGTAGCCACGCGCGTCAGGTCCTAGCTCTGTAACCGCCTCATCCAGCGTCTTCTGATCGCGACCGGTAATGGCGACCTGCGCGCCTTCCGCAATGAAAAGACGGGCTGTGGCCAAGCCGATGCCACTGTTACCGCCGGTAATAAGAGCCTTCTTGCCCGCGAGCTTCATAATGCCTCCTTTTTTGTATGACCGGCATCAACTATGATGACCGTCATACGTGTCATATGATGAACATAATAGATGGAGGATGCAGAAAAGTTTATGGCTATTTCGTCCGAACCTCTTCAGCCTGAAAATCGTCCATCAAAACTGTACGAGTCTGGCGACGCCGAATAATGCCTCCTTTTTACGCGATTGGCATCACATATGATGACCGTCATACATTTGATATGGTGGCTATCATAGATGGAGGATGCAACAAAATCATGCGCTATCCCGTCGAAGAGACCGCCGCAAAACATGAACGTATTGTGAAGGAGGCTTCCCGCCTGTTCCGTGAATGGGGATTTGAGAACGTAAGCGTGGGTGAAGTGATGAGGGCCGCAGGCCTGACGCATGGCGCCTTTTATGCACATTTCGGTTCGAAGGAAGAACTGCAGGCGGCTGCCGTCGCCTATGGCCAAAAGGTTTCGCTAGGGCGGGCACAGCGCAGCAAGAGTAAGAAGAGTAAAGGATCGTTTGCTGACCGCTACCTGAGCCGGTGGCACCGGGATAATCCAGGCGACGGCTGCACCATGGCCGCGTTGGCTCAGGAGGTGGCGCGCTCGACGCCTGAACTCAAAGCCGCGTTCGAGCAGGGATTTCAAGAGATTCTTCCCGCGATCGGTGGGGAACGGAAAGAAGCTATCTTTCAGGCAGCGGCGATGATCGGTGGCGTAGTACTGGCTCGCGCCGTGCAGGATCCGCGACTTTCTGACGAAATCCTAAGGAGCGTCCGACAAAAGCTCGGCTGATCATGCCCTCGCGAAATGCGAATGTCGGCCGACGCCCTTGTGATCTGAAGGATGCCAAGTTCGTGGATGAGTCGGCAAACCGGAAACTATCCAGAAACGGGCTTATGGGAAACGTATTGGGAAGTCATATATAGCGAATTCGCTTTCTGTTCTATGCCCAAAATGCAGACGATTTTGTAGCGGCCAGAGCGCCCAAGCTCAACAGAGATCAACGAGGCATTCGTGCTGGGGCGCAACTCATTCAACACCAATTACTTGCGATCTACCACCCTCTCTCCGCTGCTTTATTTTCGCACCCTTCCTACCGCGGAACTGTGACGGCAGACGCGGATTATCATGACGCGCTTCCAGAGGGCAATTCCCGGTGGTTCCCTATTTATAGGGGATTCGCGCGCCGATAATCAATCTCGGGTATGGCACCGGCGTGCGACATCCGAATGGAACTCTCTACACTGCCACGAGCATCCATTCCTGTGCTTGCGCCGCCAGACTCTCGAACTGTGCATGATCCAGGCAAAGTGCGTGTTGCCCGAAGCGAGCGTCCTTCCCTACGACGTGCCAGTAAGGCATCCAGTTGAACCTCTTGCCTGCGGCGCCTTCGAGCACGACGAGGAAAGGATAAAACGTGACTTCTTCTTCCTCTTCCCCCAGCCACGACTCCAGCTTTTCGGGAAGGAATGCATGCACGACCTTGAAGTCGCCGTCGCCCACACCCAGTTGAAAATCGAGTGAAACGTGTAACTCCTGCGCCCGTGCGCAGGCTGGACATGTCTTCGAATTGGTCTTGGAAAATTCGTATAGGGTATCGAACAGTTTCTGGAAAGTAGTAGTTTTCTTATGACACTGCGAACAGTAAAAATATTGCGCCGTCACGTCTGAACCTCCTTCTTGAGGAACGTGCGCACGACCCAGCCCAAGGAGAGCAGCGAATTAGGCTTTTGTCGGTGTGTTCGGTCACAAAACCCTGTGACGCTGATCGTCGCTTCTCGCTTTGCCACGGGATAGAGTTAATCGTTTGCGGATGGGAGCTGAAAAGTGCGCGAGACGGTCAAGCGGCTCTGGCCAGAAATCGAGCGGATTGAGAATCCCCAACTGCGGGAACAAGTCACCCAGGTCTGGATCAAAGCCCTCGAACGCAGCCCTCTCCAGCCGGAAGATCTGAACCAGATTCCCTTTACACTGCTGGTCCCGAACTGCCCCATCACCTTCATGGAGCATAAGCGTTGCGTCGTGCATATTGCGCGCGCCAGTGCCCAGGCTATGCAGGAGTTCATGGGGCGCGCTTTACCGATCGATTTGGATACAGTGATCGCCGGGGCGATTCTGGCCGACGTCGGCAAACTGCTGGAATTCGAAATTGGATCCGATGGCAAGAGCCGGCAGAGCGAGCGCGGCGAAGCCTTGCGGCATCCATTCACCGGAGTTGCCCTGGCGCTGGAGTGCGGCGTGCCGGATGCCGTGTGCCACATTATTGCGGCGCATGCCGGCGAGGGCGATTTAGTCAAGCGCACCACCGAGGCGTTTATCGTGCATCACGCCGACTTCATGGCGTTCCTGCCCTTCAAGAATCCAAAGAACCTCAAGGCCAAGACGTAAGGAGAAGTTCCTTGTCCGCACAGAGATCGATTGCCGAACCGAAAGAGACGGTCACTGCCAAAATGTCCCTCTGGGCTGCCGGCCTTCAGTATGAGGACCTCTCGCAAGACGCGATTTACCAGGCCAAGCGCTTCCTGCTCGATTCTATCGGCTGCGCGCTTGGTGGCTATCAGCAGCACGACGTCAAGATCGCTCTGGAAGTTCTCGGCGAGATAGCCGGGCGCGGCCCGGCGACGGTAATTGGCACCGGCGAACGGGTCGATCCCGTCTCCGCGGCGCTGGCCAACGCGCTCATGATCCGTTGCATGGATTACAACGACATTTATTGGAAACAGGACCCTTCGCATCCTTCCGATATTTTTCCGGCGGCGCTGGCATGTTGCGAGCGGGCCGGGAGCAACGGCAGAGAGTTGATTGTGGGGCTGGTCTTAGGCCACGAATTCGAGATGCGCTTTTGCGAGGTGGCGCTTCCGGGCATCCGCGAGCGGGGATGGCATCACGCCACGCTGACCGCGTTTGTTTCGCCTATGGTTGCAGGGCGCGCGCTGCATCTTTCGGGCGAGCAGATTCAGCACGCCATCGGCATTTCCGCCAGCCGCCATTGCACGCTCGGCGCGGTCACCGCGGGCAAGTTGACCATGATGAAGAACACTGTCGACCCGATGGCCACGCAGAGTGGCGTGTTTGCAGCTCTGCTGGCGGAAAAAGGCTATTCCGGGCCCGAGCACGTCGTGGAGGGCAAAGAAGGCCTGACTCATGTCCTCGGTCCGGAGTGGAAGTTGAATCTCCTGACCGATGGCCTCGGCGCGTCGTGGCGCATCACGCAATGCGGAATGAAGGCATTTCCCACCGAAGCGCTGACCCACACGCCGATCTCAGCCGCGCTCGATCTGATCAAGACGAATGATCTGCATCCCGACGAGGTAGAGAAGATTCAGATTCGGTCGCTGGCGCGGGCTGCCGACATTCTGTCCGATTCCAGCAAGTACGATCCGCATACCAGGGAGACGGCGGACCACTCGCTGCCCTACGTGATTGCCGCGGCGTTGGTGGAACGGGAGGTCACACCAGCGCAGTTCACCATGGAAAAGATCTTGGACGCGAATATCCGGGCGCAACTGAAAAAGGTGGAAGTTGTCGCGGATCCGGAGATTGAGAAAGTCTTCCCGGCGTTGCAGAGGGTAGTGGTCAATATCACGACGACCGATGGACGCATTCTGAGCAAGGAACTCGACTTTCCCAAAGGGGATCCGCGCAACCCGCTGACGGATCAGGAAGTGGAGGAGAAGTTCGCCGCGCTTGCCGAAGGCGTGCTCTCAACCGGAGCGCAGAAAAAACTGAAAGAGGCGATCTGGAATCTGGAGAGGAGCGACTCGGTCCGCAAGGTCATGGCGCTGATGAAGTCGGACATCCAGAAAAAGCATGCCAGGACCAGAAGCGAAGGGAGACCACCGAGGATCGGCAAGAAACAACGGAAGCCTGTATTCGCATAGATGCGGCTGATTGGGAAACGCTGACTAGCAAATCGCCAGGAGTCGCCATGGCTCAGACCATCGTTGAAAAGATCGCGCAATCCCACCTGGCGGAAGGGCCGAAGCGGCCTTTGCGGGCGGGTGACTTCTTGTCCATTCGGCCGCTCCACGTCATGACGCACGACAACACGTCGGCGGTGATGAGCAAGTTCAAAGCCATTGGCGCGAAAAAGATTTTCGATCGCAAACAGCTTGTGTTCGCACTCGATCATGACATCCAGAATCAGGATGAGGCCAACCTGAAGAAATACCGCTCGATTGAAGCCTTTGCCAAAGATCACGGAGTCGACTTCTATCCCGCGGGCTCGGGCATCGGGCACCAGATCATGGTGGAGCGCGGCTACGTGGTGCCGGGATCCTTCATCGTTGCCTCCGACTCGCACTCGAATATGTATGGGGCGCTCGGCGCGATTGGAACGCCCATCGTACGCACCGACGCTGCGGTGGTGTGGATTACCGGCGAATTCTGGTGGCAGATTCCGCGGTCCATCCAGGTTGTGCTGGACGGCAAGCTACGACCAGGAGTTACCGGCAAAGACGTGATCATCACCCTTTGTGGGCTCTTCAACCACGACGAAGTGCTCAATGCCGCGGTTGAGTTCTCGGGGCGAGGAGTGGCCAGTTTGTCGATGGACGCACGATTTTCCATCGCTAACATGAGCACCGAGTGGGGACCGCTGGTGGGATGGTTTCCGGTAGATGAGGTCACGATCAAGTATCTCCGCGGCGTGCACCGGCATGTGAAGGAGCAGGGCATTGAGCGCTTCACAGAAAAAGACATCGAAACTTGGATCAAAGCACCACCACTCGCGGATCCCGATGCTTCCTACACGGCGCGCATTACGCTCGACCTCGGGGAGATAACGCCCCATGTCTCCGGGCCTGACACCGCGCAGGTGATGCAAACCTTGGCTGCCATCGAAAAAAGGAAAGTCGCAATTCAGAAGGCCTACTTGCTTTCTTGTGTGAATTCAAGAATGGAAGACCTGGATGCTGCGGCCCGCGTGTTGCAAGGAAAGAAAGTCGCGGCCGGTGTGATGTTCTATCTAGGAGCGGCGAGCGCGTGGGTGCAGCAAGAGGCCGAGAGACGCGGCATCTGGCAAACGCTGCTCGAGGCGGGCGCGACCCCATTGCCCCCGGGATGCGGACCGTGCATCGGTCTGGGCGCGGGACTGCTGGAAAAAGGGGAAGTCGGAATCTCGGCCACGAATCGCAATTTCAAAGGCCGCATGGGGTCGCGTGATGCTCAGTGCTATCTCGCGAGCCCAGAAGTCGTCGCCGCATCTGCAATCGCGGGATATGTCACGGGACCGTATTCGTTTGCTGATTTCACTCCGGCGCGCCGGTTCGCGGAATTGCCCGGCCATGGAAAGGAACATTCGGAAAAGGTGGAGATTCTTTCCGGTTTTCCGGAGCGTGTGAAAGGCCGTCTGGTCTTCCTTCCTCAGGACAACTTAAACACGGACGCCATCTTCGGCAAGGACTACACCTATCGCGACGACATGACGCCGGAGATGATGGCTGAGGTCGTGCTGGAGAACTACGACCCGCAGTTTGCCGCGCGCACTCGCGCTGGGGACGTCATTGTTGGCGGCTTTAACTTCGGTACTGGATCCAGCCGTGAGCAGGCGGTCACGTGTCTCAAAGCGAAAGGCCTTCCGCTGGTGATTGCGGCTAGTTTTTCGCAAACCTACCTGCGCAATGCGTACAACAATGGGTTTCTGTGCGTGGAGGTTCCCGAGTTCGTGAAGCGACTGCAGAGGCGGTTCTCCGCGAGGATCGCCGCGAAGGAGAAAACGATCATCCCCAGCGAGGATGTCGATATTGATTTCACCTGCGGCACGATCACATGGCTCGGCGAGAAGTTTGTTTTCCCGCCACTCGGCAGTGTGCCGCAGTCGCTGGTGATTGCGGGGGGCGCCGAGAACCTGGTCGCGAAGCGGCTGGGGCTGGCATAGAAAAAGCAGAGGACGAACTCATGGCGAAATACACAGTGGTCACAATGCCGGGAGACGGAATTGGCAATCAAGTGCTCCCGGAAGCTCTACGGCTTCTGAATGCGGTCGGCTTCGATGCTGAGTACATCCACGCTGACATCGGCTGGGAATGCTGGCGCAACCAAGGCAACGCGCTGCCCGAGCACACAATTGAACTGCTGGCGAAGCACAAGCTCGGACTGTTCGGTGCGATCACTTCCAAGCCCAAGAAGGAAGCCGAAGCCGAACTCAAACCCGAACTTAAAGGCAAAGGTTATTCCTACTTCAGCCCGATCGTCACCATGCGCCAGCGCTTTCATCTCGATACCTGCATCCGGCCTTGTGTTTCGTTTCCCGGCAATCCGCTGAACTTCATTCGCAAGAAGCCTGGCGGAGGATTCGAGGAGCCGCCGGTGAACGTGGTTGTCTTCCGGCAGAACACGGAAGGACTTTACGCGGGAGTCGAGTGGACCAATCCGCCCGAGCCGGTGCGCGCTGCGCTGGCTACGCACGCAAAGTTCAAGCCGTTTGCTGGAACTCCGGGGCCGGACCTGGCTATTTCGGTGCGCATTATCACTCGCCCGGCAGCGCGCAAGATTTGCAAAGTTGCGTTCGAGTGGGCAAGGAAGTACGGATACAAATCAGTGACGATCTGTGAAAAACCGAATGTGCTGCGCGAAACTTCCGGAATGATGGAAGAGGAAGCCCAGGCGGTGGCAAAGGAGTATCCGGGAATTGCGCTGTGGTCGACCAACATCGATGCGCAGACCATGTGGCTGACGAAGAATCCCGAAGACTACGGCGTGGTCGTGGCGTCGAACCTGTTTGGCGATGTGATCTCTGACGCCTTCGCCGGATTGATCGGTGGTCTAGGCTTCGCTGCCTCGGGCAATATCGGGGACGAAGTCGCGGTGTTCGAACCCACCCATGGGTCGGCGCCGAAATATGCGGAACTGCTCCCGCCCATCGTCAATCCGATTGCCATGTTCCTGTCGGCGGTCATGCTGCTGGAGCATGTGGGCGAGAACGAAAAAGCTGGACTAATCCGCGATGCGATTGCTGCCGTAGTGAAAGAAGGCCAGGTGCGCACGTACGACATGATGCGCATTCCCGGCGGCGCGAGGGCAATCAGTCAAGGCGCAGCCAGCACGGTACAGATGACGGACGCGGTTCTGGCCAAACTTAAGATTGCGATGACCATGCAAGTGGCACACGAGTATGTCGCGGCTGGCAATGGCAATTGGAGTCGCTGATTGAGGGAACGCTCATGAGTGTCGGAATTGAGAGTCTAGCCAAGCACACAGGCGAGGCGGGACACTCGGGCCAGGAGATTCGCTCGGATGTCCGGGTTCAGATTGGACCGCGTGAATATGGCGGCATCGACATCGAGCTCGAATCGCGCGTCAAGCCTTACTATGGCGATTCCATTCGCCGTCAGACCGAAGAAGTGCTCGAAGCCCTCGGCGTGCGGCACGCGCGGGTAGCAATCAGCGATGAGGGGGCACTCCCGTTTGTGATTGCGGCGCGCATTGAAGCCGCGGCCCGGCGCGCAGGACTCGGAGAATGCACGCGCGTGCTCCCGGCGAGGCTGCCGCTTCCTGCGCCTTCTCCGCGCGATCGCATGCGGCGATCGCGGCTTTACGTTCCCGGCAGCGAGCCCAAGTATTTCATCAATGCTGCGCTGCACGGAGCGGATGCCGTGATTCTCGATCTAGAAGATTCGGTCCACCCGAACGAGAAGGATGCGGCCCGATTGCTGGTGCGCAACGCGCTGCGCGCCGTCGACTTTCTGCAGTGCGAGCGCATGGTGCGCATCAACCAGCTTCCGCTGGGGCTGCAAGATATGGAAGAGATCGTCCCCGAATCTCCCGACCTGATTCTCATTCCCAAGGTCGAGAGCGCAGACCAAGTGGTTGTCGTCAGCCAGAAGATCGCAGAGGTCCAAGCGAATTACGGCATCACTCGCCCTATCTGGCTGATGCCGATCTTGGAGTCGGCACTGGGAATCGAGAAGGCCTACGAGATTGCGATGGCGAGCGGAGAAATTGCTGCACTGACCATTGGGTTGGAAGATTACACGGCGGACCTGGGCGTCGTGAAAACGTCGACCGGCGCCGAGTCGCTGTACGCGCGGCAACGCATGGTGAACGCCGCCCATGCCGCCGGCGTGCAAGCCATCGACTCGGTCTTTGGCGACATCGGCGACATGGACGCATTGCGTGCGTGGGCCTTGAATTCGCGCGCGATGGGCTTTGAAGGCATGGGCTGCGTGCATCCGCTACAGATTGCTGTGATCCATCAGGGTTTCGCACCGACGCCGGCGGAGATCGAGAAGGCGCAGAAAATCGTCGCCGCATATCACGAGGCCCAACAGAAAGGCTTAGGCGTGGTAAGCCTGGGCTCGAAGATGATTGACCCCCCGGTGGTGCAGCGAGCCCTGAAGCTCATTGCGCGGGCACAAGCGATGGGGATGGTAGCGTGAATTATTGAGTAGTCCGGGTGGAAATTCTCATGGCCATTCTCGAAAAAACAGAGCTAGTCCTTAACGCCGCCGGGCGCATGGTCCCGGAGATAGCGAACGGTCGCGTACAAGTCCCGTACCTAGGCGTCGGCAAATACCAGCCTCGCGGAAACAAAGCTGCACCGCCCATCCGGACTGCGGCCGACTATCCCGAGAACGGTGACAAGCGCGTGGTGGACCTCGATACTGCGCTCCGCAAATGCGGTCTGCGCGATGGCATGGTCATTTCCTCTCATCATCACCTGCGCGATGGCGACCGCGTCGCCCTCATGGCGCTCGAAGCTGCGGCAAGAATTGGCGTCAAAGATCTCATGTGGTTTCCCAGCGCATCGTTTCCCTCGCAGCAGAGCGCCATCGAACTGATGGCCTCGGGCGTGATCAACCATATCGAAGGCAGCATGAACGGACCGCTGGGCGACTACTGCACGCAAGGGAGAATGCGCGGCATGGGCGTTCTGCGCTCGCACGGCGGACGCTGGCAGGCGATTCAGGATGGAGAAGTGCACATCGATATCGCCGTGATTGCCGCGCCGAGCGCAGACCCCTTCGGCAACTGCGACGGCTCACTTGGCAAGTCCGCCTGCGGTTCTCTCGGGTTTGCGTTGGCGGATTCCATCTACGCTGATCATGTCATCGCCGTTACTGACAACCTGGTGCCGTTCCCCTGCATTCCCTGGCAAATTCAAGGCAACTATGTCGATCACGTCGTCGAGGTCGATTCCATCGGAGATCCCGCCAGGATTGTTTCCGGTACAACCCAAATCACACGCTCGCCCGACCGCCTGCGCATCGCCGAGTTTGTGGCGCGCTTCCTGCGTGATGCCGGCATCATGCGCAACGGCTTCTCTTTTCAAGCGGGTGCCGGCGGGATTGCGCTGGCTTTCGTCAGTTACCTCAAGCAGATGATGAAGGAAGCTGGCGTCAAGGCGCGGTTCGTGCGCGGGGGCTCGACCAAGTATCTAGTTGAATTGCTGGAAGAGGGCCTCGCCGATTACATTCTCGACGGGCAGACGTTCGACCTCGACGGCGTGCGATCGATCGCCAGCAATCCTCGCCACATCGCGACTTCTCCATTTATTTCCTATAACTACCATGGAAAAGGAAACTTCGCGTCGATGGTGGATGCCGGTGTGCTCGGAGCGACCGAAGTCGACGTGAACTTCAATGCGAATGTGGTTACCCACTCCGACGGACGCCTTCTACACGGCATCGGGGGCTGGCAGAACTGCCTGGCTGCGGGGTGCACCATCCTGGCCGTGCCCTCGTTCCGCGACCGCATTCCCGTCATCGTCGATCAGGCGACCACGCTGTGCGGGCCCGGGGAGTTGATCGATGTGGTCGTGACCGAGCGCGGCATCGCCATCAACCCACGCCGCCAGGATTTGAGAGACGCGGTCAAGGGTTCGAAGCTTCCTATCCGGCCGCTGCAGGAGATTAAGGCCGAAGTAGAGCACATCTGTGGCGGCAAGCCGCAGCAGCCCAGGCGCGGAGACCGCCCCGTCGCAATCGTCAAGTGGGTGGACGGTACCGTGCTCGACAGCGTTTGGCAAGTTGCCTGAAGCATGGTGAGAGTTTCCTGATGTGCATGGGAGGAAAACTATGAGCGAGCATCGTCTCGAAGAGGAGCATACCACTGCTTCGCGTCGCAAGTTTCTCAAGACAACGGGCGCAGTGACAGCTGGGGCGTTGGCGGGAAGTTTGCTTCCTGAGACTGCAGCACCAGCCCGAAGAGAGAGAGCGTATTGATGGAAAAACCGAACAGCGAGGAGAACACGAAGATTCCCACAAGCGAAACTGGCCACGCGCTGCCCCATGCCATCTCGTCGGCGAATCACGTTGGAACAAAACTCGCTTTGCTTCACGTTCTCCCTGCGGCCTAATGCCAGAGGGTTTGAACAGGCCCGCTGCCGACGATGTCATGCCAGCGCGAGAAACTGCTCGAAGTCATAACGTCCTCGTTAAAGCGCACATTATTTCGGCGAAATTGTCGCCGTCAATTACTGCCTCGAATAAGCCGGCTGCGCACACGCCGCTTCCACCGTCTCACTGTCGACCAATCCCATGCAGCCATAAAGGACAGGGAGTATCTCTCGGGGAGCATATTTGCGCCGCAGTTCAGCGACTTTCTCGGTGCCGCAACGATATGCGGGCAGGTACATGCGGCCGAGCAGCGGATGCCTTCCCCATGCGCCGGAGAGTTTGTCGGCACGCTCTTCAGTAACTAGGAAGTCGCGGCGCAAAGTGGCCGCCACCTCTTCACGGGGCATGCCTTCGCGCCAGGTGAGATATGAAGCCTGGTTCTTGGCATCGTCCTGCAACAGTGCGAGCAGCACTCCGATCTGCAAATCTTCATCGGGCAGTTGTTCAACCTCGGTCACGCCATGGGCAATCAGGATGGCGTTGTTGGCGATGCCCTCGAAAAGAGTGGCGGCACGCGTATTCATGGTCAGCACCGTGGCCTCGAAGCCAACCAGACCCCGCACATACAAATCCTGCAAGTAGGCGAAGGTGGTTACATGGCCCGGCACGACCTCGTGGCTAATCAGTTGCTCAAACTCCGGCACAGATATCCGCAAGGACGCATTGATCTCGTACGTCGCTTCGTATTTCGGAGCGCCCTCCGGATTTCTTGCCCGCCCGATGTAATTCATTGATCCAGAAAACCACGCGTCCTTGATGGCCAAAAACTGAATGTTTGCGCGGGGAACTTCGGCAAACTCCTTCGGAAGATGAGGCAACAGATTTCTTCGGCTGAGTTCGTCGAACTGAGCAATGACCGCGGTGCTGAGAGCGCGAACTGACGCCATGGGGGCTAGCCGGTCGCGCCGCCAAGTATCGACCGCATTCAAAATTCCGGCTGAGCCCGACACCAGATATCCCGCGCGGCCGAGCAATTCGGCGACACGTTCGCGCTTGGCCTCGGGTCGCGAAGGCTCGGGCGCGTGGCCGGTGGATGCCTTGACGCTCTGCTCGTAGGGTACGGGGCCGCCCTTGCCGGTGGTTTCCATGGCCAGTTCCCACATTGTGGTCAGGCAGGTGTTCAGGCCTTCCAGGAAGGTGCCGCGCTGGCCGCCCACGCGGCGGGCTTCCACACTAATTGCGTCGATCGAGCGAATGATCTCCGCGCCCATTTCGCGCAGGTAGTCGTTGACGGCAGCGGTATCCTTGCCAGTAACCCCTCCGGCAGTTCGCAGGCGCGCTGCACTGGGATGGGTGTAAGCGGCAGGCAACGGCTCGTCGGAAAACCAGGAATCGGCTATGAAGCGGCCCGTCCCTGAGGGACACATGACATCGCCCCCCCAGAGAGTATCGATACCAAGAATTGCGTTTGCGATGGAAAGATCAGCTTGGTTCATTGTAAATTCTCCGTTGAAGTCGTTCTTCTCACAGCATGCGGGCTGTGCGCTCTGTTCATACGAGTACGCACCTCTGATCTATTCGTTTTCGGACTTCGGCCTCTTCATCGAGTTCAGGTAGGTATACACGCAGAGCGCCACGAACCCGAGGGCAGAGAGCATTTGCGAAACCGGGATGTTGTTGTAGAACGGCGTCTGAATCCACTCTTCTTTGAAGTGCGGCAGTACGCGCAGGGCCGCCCCAATCACGCCGCCGAGCGCCCCACCCGCCATCAGGCCGCCGGCAATGATGATACCCCGCTCGCGGATTGTCTTACCCCGCTGTCCGCCGGTTTTTTCGGCGCGCTTGTTCACAAGGTGGGAGAGGAATCCGCCGGTCAGGATGGGCGTGGTCAACTGCAGCGGCAAGTAGATCCCGAGTGCGAAAACCATCGAGGAAAGCCCGAGCATCTCCAGCACCACGGTGACCATCGCTCCGACACCAAACAATATGTAGGGGGCGGGTTGGCCGCTCATGAATCCCGAGACCACAGCTTTCAGCGCTGAGGCCTGGGGCGCCACCAGGACTTGGCGCGGGTCGCCGGGCACGGCCTCCCCGAACTGGAATGCTTTGGCCAGCAGGATGATTGTCAATCCCGCCGTAACGGCCGATGCGACCACCCCGATGAACTTTATCTTTTCCTGCGCCGCAGGCGTGGAACCAACCCAATAACCGGCCTTCAGGTCGGTGATGAATTGTCCGGACGAGCACAGGGCAACGCAAACCATGCCAGCCAAGGCCATCACGAAGAACATGCCCGTGGTCCCGGAGAGGCCGAACTTCAGTAGCACGACCGCGGAGACGATCACCGTAAGCAACGTCATCCCGCTGGCTGGGTTGTTGGCTGTGGTGGCAATGGCGTTCGCCGCGACCGTGGTGAAGAAGAATGCGAACAGCAGCGTCAGGGCCAAGCCTAATCCAACCACCGTCCAGGAAACATGAAGCTGCCCAAAGAAGGCGGCCACTGCGATCGCGCCCACCACAACTCCGAGCAGGATGGTGATGATTGGAATGTCGCGATCCGTACGCTCCACGCGCGGCGCTTCATCGTGGCGGAAAGCCTGCAGCGCGATGCCAAACGATCCCACAACCACGCGCAGGGATTTGATGATTCCAACCAATCCCGCGCTGGCGATGGCGCCCACGCCGATGAAGCGCACGTAGTTGCGGTAAATATCCGCAGCCGTCATGTGCGAGATAGGGAGTGTGGCGGGATACACGGTGACGCCGCCCATGTGGCTGCCGACAAACCAGATCATCGGCACCAGCACGAAGTTCACCAGTACTCCGCCGGCACAAAAGATGAGAGCGACGCGCAAGCCCATCACGTATCCGAGACCGAGAATGAAGCTGACCGCATCGAAATTGAAGACCATGCGGCCGCGATCGGCAAGCAATCGCATTGCCGGCAGAAACTGGAAGTTCAGATATTCCTTCCAGACGTGAAAGGTGGTGACAAAGAAGTCGTAAATCGCTGCGATAACGGTAGCCTGAAGCAAAAGCGTGGCTTGCGAGCCGCCTTTTTCGCCCGTTACCAGGACTTCCGTGATGGCCGTGGCCTCGGGGAACGGCAACTTGCCGTGCATTTCGCGCACGAAGTAGCGGCGCAGCGGAATAAGAAAGAGGATGCCAAGGCACCCGCCAGCCAGGCAGATGAAGATGGTCTGCATGGGATGCGGATCGAGGTGTAGAGCGTAAAGCGCCGGCACGGTGAATACAGCGCCCGATACGACGGCAGCGGAGGCGCCGCCCATCCCGGTGATGATCACGTTCTCGAGAAGGGAGGAACGCCGCCGGTACAAGCGAGCTAAACCGATGGCGAGGATGGAAATGGGAATCGCCGCCTCCATTCCCTGGCCGACCTTAAGAGCGGAGTAGGCCGACGCTACCGAGAAGATCACGCAAAACAGCACCCCCCAAAAGATCGAGCGCGCAGTGATCTCGGGCAATCGGGCGGAAGCCGGAACGATGGGCAGATACAGTTCGCCCTCATGCAGCGGGTTGTAGGCATTTTCGGGAAGTGTTTTGGTGTCGATCAGCTCAGTCGGCATGGGGAATCCTTTTGAGCCGAGTTAACCACTTCCCGCCAAGCCGAGCTATGACGCTAATCACAGCCCCCTGTGCGCACACAATGAAGGCTTGTCTGGCGAGAAAGCTGTGGCTGAATGTTCGAGATACGCTCCTCAAACTTAGCTCGAAGAGGCGACCTGGAAATCTGACCGCCGCAGCTTGGCTTGGAGCGAGCATCGAACAATGCTCGCGATGTGCTTGTGCGTCGTGTCACAGACACGAAACGATCGAATGCCCCACCATATACGCAAGAAGGAACTCGGGCGTACTAGCGCAGGAGAAGCACATGGAGCCGTTTTGTCATCACGTTTTTATCTGCATGACGAGATTGCAGAGTGGGTTAAGAAATGTCTGGCTCAGCCACAAGATACTGGCGCTGCTGCGTGACCAGCTAGGCCAGTCTCGCCTGCAGAACGGCTGGCAAAAGTCTCATGGATTACATCGCGCGGTGACGCTGGACACAGCCAGCTTCTTCCGTTCGTGAGAGCATGGAATGTAAGTGGGGGTTCTGGCGGAGGGACCATGAAGCGAATCCTCATTTTAGGTGCAGCAGGTCGAGACTTTCATAATTTCAACGTTGTTTTTCGCAGCAACCCTGATTACCACGTAGTAGCGTTCACGGCGACGCAAATCCCCGACATTGCAAACCGTAGATATCCCGCAAGACTGGCGGGGCTGACGTATCCCGACGGCATCCCGATTCTCGAAGAGAAAAATCTGGAGAAAATCATTGCTGAGCAGAGAGTGGATGCAGTGGTGTTTTCGTACAGCGACATCTCGCACGAAAACCTCATGCACCTTGCATCGCGGGTCGTAGCTTGCGGGGCGGATTTTTGGCTGCTGGGCACGGAGCACACCCAGCTTAAATCGTCGGTTCCGGTGATTTCGGTTTGTGCGGTCCGCACTGGGTGTGGCAAAAGCCCGGTATCGCGACTGGTCATTTCTGAGTTGCGGAACCTCGGGCTGAAGCCAGTCGTGGTTCGCCATCCCATGCCTTACGGTGATTTGGTCGCCCAGGCGGTGCAGCGTTTCGCGACCGTTAGCGACCTCGACGTGCACCAATGCACGATTGAAGAGCGCGAGGAGTATGAACCTCACATCCGTCAAGGAACCGTTGTATATGCCGGCGTGGACTACGAGCGTATTTTGCAGCAGGCGGAAAAAGAAGCGGACATCATACTGTGGGATGGAGGGAATAATGACACTCCATTCTACGAGTCTGCTCTGGAGATCGTGGTCGCCGATCCGCACCGTCCCGGACACGAGTTGTCGTATTTTCCCGGAGAAGTGAACCTGCGCCGTGCCGACGTCGTGGTGATCAACAAAGTGGATACAGCAGCGCAGCAAGATATCGAGACGGTTCGTCGCAATATCCATATCAACAATCCGGGCGCCAAGGTCATTGAAACCGCGTGCCGCGTTTCCGTGCCCACACCTGAGCTAGTTAAGGGACAACGCGTGCTTGTAGTGGAGGATGGCCCTACGCTGACGCACGGCGAGATGCCCTATGGTGCGGGTGTCGTGGCTGCGCGGCAATGTGGAGCGGCGGAATTGGTATGTCCCAAGCCTTATGCCGTCGGATCCATTCGTGGGGCATACGAGAAGTATCCGCACCTTACCAACCTGCTTCCCGCCATGGGTTACAGCGTGATGCAGCGGCATGAACTGGAAGAAACGATCAATCGCGTGCCCTGCGATTTGGTTTTAATCGCTACGCCGATTGACCTCGCACGAGTGATTAAGATCGGCAAGCCCAGCCTGCGAGTCACCTACGAAGTGGAAGAGCTTACGCGCCCGGGATTAGGTGAGATTCTCGCTCAGGTTGCGGTGCCGGTGGGAGTGTAGCAATGAACAAAGACTTCGTTTCGATACGCGACTTTTCGCCTCCGGAAATTCAGTACCTGTTGCTGTTGGGACGTCAGATCAAGGCGGATTCGGATGTCTACAAGGATGCGCTCCAAGGGAAAACACTGGCGATGATTTTCGAAAAGCCTTCATTGCGCACGCGCGTCACCTTCGATGTCGGCATCCAGCAACTCGGAGGTTTTTCACTTTATTTGTCGCCCGCAGAGATCAATCTGGGCAAGCGCGAGTCTGTCTACGATGTTGCCAAGAACCTGGAGCGCATGGTGCAAGGCATCATGGTCCGCACTTTTGCTCACGAGATCGTCGAGCGGATGGCGCACTGGGCTTCGATTCCGGTGATCAACGGGTTAACGGATTTCAGCCATCCTTGTCAGGCGATGGCGGATTACATGACGATGTGGGAGATCAAAGGCCGGTTAGACGGGCTGAAAGTTGCCTTCGTTGGCGATGGCAACAATGTCGCGCACTCGCTGATGTTCGCTGGCGCGCAAGTCGGTGCTAACGTCTCGGTGGCAACACCACCGGGCTACGCACCGCATGAGGATGCCATAGTTTGGGCAAGCCAGCGGGCGCGAGAGACAGGTGGAAGCTGCTACGTCACGAACGATGCGAAAGAAGCAGTCTCGGCCGCGGATGTGGTTTATACCGATGTGTGGACCAGCATGGGGCGTGAAGCAGAGGCTGCGAAACGATGTGACGCATTTCGAGCGTTTCAGGTGAATGCGGAACTTTTCTCCTACGCCAAACGCGACGCCATCTTCATGCACTGCCTGCCAGCGCATCGTGGCGAGGAAGTGACGGATGAAGTTATCGATTCGCCTCGTTCTGTGGTCTTCCAACAAGCCGAAAACCGGCTATTCGTCCAGAAAGCGATCATGCTCGAGCTGATGAAAGATGTGCCTGTAGGTTTCATGCATCCCGTGGCCGTGCCGGAACTGGTGCACGCATAACAGGAAAAGCCATGCAAGCCATGCTACTGGCGGTTGGTGGAAACTCACTGATACGCGCGGGCGAGAAAGGTACCATCGCCGAGCAACTCGCGAATGCGCGGCGCACCGCGAGGGAGATCGTCAGGCTGGTTGACGATGGCTATCGCGTCGTTCTGACTCACGGCAATGGGCCGCAGGTCGGAGCGGCGCTCTTGCGCTCCGAGCGGGGAGCCAGCCAGGTTCCAGGACAGCCGCTCGATGTCTGTGACGCTTCCACTCAGGGCGAAATCGGCTATATGTTGCAACAGTCTTTGGATACCGAACTCAAGGCGGCGGGACTGCACATGCCGGTGGCAACGGTGCTCACACAAGTTGAGGTCGCAACCGACGATCCGGCGATGCAACTCCCGAGCAAACCGATCGGCCCCTTTTACTCGCGCGCCGATGCCGAACAACGCAAACATCTGCTGGGCTGGGAAATTGTGGAAGACGCGGCACGCGGCTACCGGCGCGTGGTGCCGTCCCCTGAACCACTGGACATTGTTGAACTCGAAATCATTCGCGACCTGATGGAACAGAATGTTCTCGTAATCGCCTGCGGGGGTGGTGGCATTCCGGTCGCATGGCGCCGCGGGAGGCTGCAGGGCGTAGAGGCGGTGATCGACAAAGACCGTGCTTCTGCGCTCCTGGCATCGCGTTTGGGAATTGATCTCTTCGTTATTTCTACCGACACGGACTACGTGTATCTGGATTACAAGAAGCCGACACAGAGACCATTGCGTCTTGTGGATTGTAGCGAGCTCCAGGAGCACGCCAACGCTGGACATTTTCCGCCGGGCAATATGGGGCCCAAGATCGAATCGGTATTGCAGTTCCTGGCGCACGGGGGCGAAGAAGCAATCATTACTTCTTGCGAAAACCTGTACCGGGCGGTATCGGGATTGGCCGGCACTCATATTGTTTCGCATCGAAAGCATGCCGCCATTCATGCGCACGCGAAAACTGAGCTGCCGGTGGGAGGCCGGTGATCCATGGAGAATCACGCCCTTACTCACGACATGCAACCCAAAGGGAGCGTACAGGCCGCACCTGGCCACGACGCAAAACTGAGGCATGTGATCGAGTCGCAGCAATTCACAGTTCCCTTGATGATGGAACTGTTTGACCGTGCGCGAGGCATGGAGCGTGTAGTAGCCCGAGGGGGATCGCTCGATTACCAGAATCGCATCATGGCGACATTGTTCTACAAGCCCTCCACACGCACACGCCTGTGCTTTGAAGCGGCGATGCAGAGATTGGGCGGCAGGGTTTTATCGACTGAACAAGCGCGAGCTTTCTCCTCCGAGATCGAAGGAGAGAACGTGGAGGACACAATCCGCATCATCGGCAGCTACTCGGATGTGATCGTGATCCGGCACAATCACGAAGGTGGCGCGCGCCGCGCGGCGCAGGTTTCGCCTGTGCCGGTCATCAATGCCGGAGATGGCGACGGCGGGCAGCATCCCACGCAGGCATTGCTCGATTTATACACCATCTATCGCGAGCGCCCATTGGATGGGTTGAGCATCGCCATGATCGGAGAACTTGATAAAGGACGCACAGCTCGCTCCCTTGCCTATCTTTTGGCAAAGTTTGAGCGCGTGAAGATTTATTTTGTCAGCCCGCCGGAACTCCAGATGAAGCCGGACATTCTCGATTATCTCAACGAGCACGGAGTGCGTTTCGAGCTTGAGTCTGATATCGACCGCGTGATCGGAGAAGTGGGCGTGGTGTATCAAACGCGAATTCGACCCGATCGAGTAACCGGCCTCAGAAGCCCACAGCTATACGCAATCGACTCGGCTGTATTGCGAAAGATGAAGCCGGACGCACTGATTCTGCACCCTTTGCCGAGAACCGTGGAGCTTGACCGGTCGGTTGATGAAGATCCGCGGGCGTTGTATTTTCGCCAGGCAGTGAACGGATTATATGTGCGCATGGCGCTGCTAACCATGTTGCTGGAAAAACATTAAGTCTGGAGGAGTTATGCATAACGGAGCAGTGACCGAACGATTCTTGACGACGCACGAATTTATTGAGTTGGAGAATCTATACGGCGCCCACAACTACAACCCCCTGGATGTCGTGATTGAGCGGGCCGAGGGCGTTTGGGTCTACGACGTCGAAGGCAAGCGCTATCTCGATTGCCTGGCGGCATATTCCGCTGTCAATCAAGGGCATTGCCATCCCAAGATTCTCGAAGCGCTGATTGAGCAGGCGCATAAGGTCACATTAACTTCGCGCGCTTTTCGCAACGAGCAGCTGCCGCTCTTTTATGAAGAACTTCATGAGCTCACAGGCTATGACATGGCGTTACCCATGAACAGTGGCGCTGAGGCAGTGGAAACCGCTATTAAGACTGTGCGCAAGTGGGGCCATAAGGTCAAAGGCATTCCCGAAAATCAGGCAGAAATTATTGTCTGCGCCAACAATTTTCATGGGCGCACGGTTACGACCATCAGCTTCTCAACCGACGCTCAGTATCGCGATGGATTTGGGCCGTTTACACCGGGATTTAGAGTCATCCCGTTCGGGGATGCGCGGGCACTGGAGGAGGCGATTACCCCGAATACTTGCGCTTTTCTGGTAGAACCCATTCAGGGAGAAGCGGGCATCATCATTCCGCCTGCGGGCTTCCTCAAGCGGGCTGCGGAAATCTGCCGGCAGAACCGAGTTCTGCTCGCGGTGGATGAAATTCAATCGGGTCTTGGCCGCACCGGCAAATTGTTTGCCTACATGCACGAGGACGTGAAGCCCGACATATTGATCATCGGCAAAGCGCTGGCCGGCGGCTTCTATCCGGTTTCGGCGGTGCTTTCGTCGTGGGAGATCATGCGTCTATATCAGCCTGGTGATCACGGCAGCACTTTCGGCGGAAATCCCCTCGCTTGCGCGGTCGCGCGAGCCGCTCTGCGCGTCCTGCAAGACGAGAAGCTAGTTGAGCGCTCCGCTGAACTTGGCGCTTATTTTTTGACGTTGCTGCAGACTATGCGCAGTCCTGAGATCAAGGAAGTTCGCGGCAAGGGGTTGTGGATCGCGATAGAACTTCATGTGCCGGCGCGTCCCTATTGCGAAGCGTTGAAGAACGAAGGAATCTTGTGCAAGGAAACCCACGACCGCGTGATCCGCATTGCACCGCCGCTGGTGATTGAACGGGAAGAGATCGACTGGGCTTTCGAGCGACTTCGAAAGGTGATCGAAGAGCCGGACCATTATCGGCATGGGTAGTGTTTTCCCAAGCAGTTCGGTATGGAAGGAGAGAGCGATGCAATTCCACCTGGAACCAAATGAGTTGAATCTGCTTGCGAACGTCTTGGTAGAACAGGACCCCCGGCAGTACAACGAACTGCTGAACAAGGTCATGACCCACGACTTGCGATTCGACTCCGGTGAACTCGAACGAACGGCTGAGCTTCTTGCCAGCAAGAAGCGCAGCCTTAAGGATGAAATTGCCCAGCAGCCGAGCGACGCGCTGAAGATGGAACTGGAGCGGAAGCTGACGCTGCTGGAGCGAGTACTGGAGAGGGTCAACGAGGCCTGTGTAATGTTCTGAAGACGGTCCACAGGCGGGCACCACAGGGCTGGCGAGGCATTTTTTCGTGATTCGACTTACGGTTCCATTGTTCGGTGATTGCACTTACCGTCCCGAAATCGAGGGAACAAAACGTTACTTGGATGGTGCTTAGACTCACCGACAGCAACGCTGCGCAGCATTGTAATTGTGTAGGAGGAGGAATTAAAACTGAATACCGCAAATTTGGGCCCGGCCCGCCAAAACCGGTGAGGGCACTCACCCAGCCACCACTCGGCGGCAAGGGGCCGAGCTTTGTGAAAATCTAAAATTGAGGTCATGTTCCCATGGTGTGGGGAGGCGAGAGCAAGCCAGAACGGTGGAGGTTCCCTTGGGCGGTCCTTCTAATCGGAGCCGTGATTATAGCAATCATCTATTTCATCCGGCGCTGAAAAGCATTAGGCGCCAGTCGATCATGGTGCCTCAACGCAGTGTGAAATTTGTGAGTCTTCCGCGCCCTCTATGAGGAATTTGGCCGACGTCCTTAGCGGTTTTGGCACCCGCACAAATAATCTCCTGCGGGATACGTGGAAGTTTACTTTTTCGCTCAATAACATCATCACGTATAGTCCGGTGACCTGGAGTGCCAAAGGGCTTGACCCGATACCGTTCTCGAGAGCGATGTTGCGGCTCGAGGACGAATTGAAGTCTCTGTCGAGAAGTATCGTAGAGGCTCAGGACAATCGGGACGTACCCGCGCTGGAGCGGTTGTATCAGAAGGTTGATCCCGCGTTCAGAGTCGTACTTGAAGGGGGGAAGCGTGAATGTCAGCTAGCGACGGATGCGATCAGCCTTTATCTGGAACAGCAACAGGTCCTGATCTTCACTTACACAGGGAAGACGGCGCTGGTGGTCCGGTCGTCCTATCAAGATATTTTCCTCCGTCAACTGGCTAGCCAAACGCTCGTGAAGCATCCATTTCTCTCCAAAGAGTCACTGGATCGCGCGGGCGTGGAATTAAAGGCGTACGCGGAAGACTTTCTGCGGTCGCTCCAGCGGATATACGAGACTGATGTCGAAGGAATCCTCAGGAATTATCAGACCTTGCTGGTCGATATACACGACGCCCTCTCTCAGCATCCTATCCGTGTGCCTACATATTCTGGGGTTCCGCCTCGGCGGATTGCCCACACCGATGCCGGCGTGGTGTCGGATTTCATCGCCAAGATGCGAGAGATGGCCGATCTCGAAGACTCACAGCGAGAACAGATACTGAGACTCCGCGATGCCGACGGAAGCGCCGAAACTAAGCTGTACCAGAGACTTGCCGTCTCGCCGGACTGGGGCGCTGAGCTCGGTCACGTAGTTGTGTTCATGCATCAGTTGAACCAGGATCCGCTTACCAAATACGAGGTTTTTGAAGCGGGAGCCCAAGGGGAACTTGAGCCGGTCGAGGTTGAGGAAGCGAAGAGCGATCAAGTCATCGATCAGGAAAAGAATGTAGCTCGACTTCGGACCCTGCTTACCGCGTTCGTTAAGGGGAGTCACATGCCCTTCACCCTGCTCGAAGGTGAGGGTGGTGTGGGCAAGACGCTTTCGCTAAGGCGCTCGTTCGTGAGATCGATGGCTTAAAACTCGTCCTGATCTCTTCGGATCATCTCGGCCAGATCAGGGAGTATGCACAACGCATGGCAGAGGGACCATGGAGGACCGTGCTCTATATTGATGATATGACCTTTGACCCGCGTCACTATGAGAATTTCAAGATTGGGACGCAAGGCATGAAACGATTCTATGACAACGTCACGGTTATGGCGTCTGCCAACCCATCGTCGTTGGCGCATCTCCCACCAGAGGTGCTGCGACGATGGCCGATCCGGATTAAGTATGGGCGTCCGAACTTGGCACATGTCGCCACCTTACGCAAGGTCCTCAAGGCAAATTGTGAACGTGTCAACATGGAGTATGCATCGAGTCTTGTAACCACGTTCCGGAAGTTGCATAAAAGCACTCTCAAGACTCTGCCGCCATCCGCGGTCTACGATTTCTTGCGGGAAGTGAAACTAACGCGAGGATTGTAGTCATGATCGGGCAATCCACGAGGAAACGTACGTGATCCTGGCGTCGGTTCTGAAGCATTGACGAAACAGTGCGCCGTGAAAAGGCGCTGGACTTCAGCGGGTGCACTCCCGGCCCGGGAACTGGTTGGCTCCTTCGGGAGAAAAGTGGGCGGGCTTTCTCCGCAGTGTAGACTGCGTGGCGGAGGGAGAGGGATTCGAACCCCCGGTACGGTTTCCCGTACAGCGGTTTTCAAGACCGCCTGTTTCAACCACTCACACATCCCTCCGCGGCCGGCAAGCGAATATAGGTAATAGTTTACACTCGCTGAGCCAAGTTATTTAAGACCGAATGTCCGGGAATGAAACTCCATGACCTCGGTGAAGTGATCCAGGAAATACGACAGGCTGTGATCGCCGGGATAAAGATGGTACTCGTGTTTCACGCCTTCCTTCAGCAGTTCTTCGTGTAGCGCGGCCGCGCCTTTTTCAAAACCATAGTTGTCATCCTGACCGCAGTTGAAATAGATGGCCAACCTTTCGCAGACCTGCCTGGTTCCTCTTCGCGAGAACGAACGGGCTATTATCCTTCCAGTGTTGCACCTCGATCGGGCTTCCGAAGACCGTCGCCAATAACTTGCCCATCGGAGCGCCGGCCCGGTCCGCGGTGTCGAGTTCTTGCGGGGATTCGGTAATCAGAGCGGCGCTTTGCGCGCTGACCGCCGAAAACATTTCAGGATGTGCGAACGCGAAACGCAGCGCACCATAACCGCCCATGGAAACGCCGCTCATCGCTCGATTATTCCGGCCCTTGCTGATGCGATATTTCGTTTCGATGAGGGGAATGAATTCCTTCAGGAGGAAATCGCTGTAGAGCACCGAGCCGTCAGCTGAATTAATGTAGAACGTTCTTCCGCCTTCCGGCGCGACGATGAGAAATTCTCCCATTTTGTGCTGCCGGCGAAGATCGTCGAGCAGCGTCCACCCCCCGCTGTTAAACAGAGTTCGCTCGTTGTCACCCAAGCCATGAAGGAAATACAGTACAGGATAAGTTCGCGCGGGATGCTGCTTTGCGCCGGCGTCGTAGCCGGCCGGCAGGTAGACGCAGTAGTGAACCGGATGCCTCAGAATCCGGCTGCTCAGCGCGTCGCAATCAATGCGGCTTTGAGCGTGTGCCGAATGCGAAACCACAAAAACCGCGAATAGGAGAACGATTCGAAGCCGGCGATCCATCGATTTTCAGTTTACTCGTAGCGCAAGGCTTGCACTGGGTCGAGCCGGGCCGCGCGTCCAGCCGGGTATAGGCCCGCAGCGAGACTCACAAAAAAAGAAAACAGCAGAGCGAAAGCTACCAGCCACCACGGCACCGACCAGAAATGCTCCGCCGGAAACGACTGGCTCTTGAGATACACATTCGTTCCCAGGTTGATTACTTGTCCGATCGCCCAGCCTAGGGCAATTCCGACGATGCCGCCAACTATTCCCATGGCGCCCGCTTCCGCGAAAAAAAGTTTCTTGATGTCGCCATCGCTGGCACCGATCGCCTTCATAATGCCGATCTCGCGCCGGCGCTCGAGAATGGCCATCACCAGCGTGTTCACGATCCCAATGAAGGCGACCGCCAGCGCGAGGCTGCCGAAGATTCCCAGAAACACGTCCAGCACTTTGAAGAACTGCTGGATGCTGCGGCTGGCATCAAGAATCGAGAAGGTGTTGAAGCCCATTTTTTTGATTGCGTCTTCCACCTTCTGTACCTGGCTCGGATTTTTCACTCGCACACTCACCGACGAATAGACCGGCTGATCGGTGGCGGCCCGGGATATTTCGCGCAGGTCTGTGGGTTGCATAACATGCAGACTCTCGGCCAGTCCTAGTGGAAGAAACACTCGTGCCCGGGTTGGCCCGCGCATGCTTTCGGGATCAAGGTCGGCAATGCCAACAATCTTCAACTTTTGCTCGCGCGAAACCACAGAGTAGGCAGCGCCCGCAAGACTGTGGTCACTTGACGCGGTGCTGTCGACCTCAGCCGCTGACGGTGCGCTTTGCTCCGCCTCGCGCTGTGCATAGCGCATGGTCAATTCTTTCCCCACAAGCGGAGGAGCAAGATCGGCCACCTTGGTCTCGTCAACGCCAGGCTTCGGCGTCTTCCCTAACAATTCCTCAGCGAATGATTTCTGAAGAATCGCTTCGGGCGCCATGTCAGACGAAAAGAAGCGACCCTGCACAGTTTCGAAAGCGTCGTTCGACTTAGCGGAGGTGGGCAACGCCGCGATCATCGTTAGATGAGGCTTGTCGTCATAGCGCAGCTCGGTGATGAAACGAATATCAGGATAGGCCTCCAGCACGCCAGGCACTCGCTCGATCTCCTGCCGCGTGGGTTCGTCAAGAATGCGGCTTTCGCCTGGCGGGGGGCCTGTGCTTTCTTCCTCGCGGCCGAAATGGCGAAGGTCACGGCGGGAAGTGACAACCACGGTGTCGAACAAACCTGACTTCATCAGCCGGCGCGAGGCGAGTTGTTGCAATCCGATTCCCAACGAAAGCATCGCGACCAGCGACGCCACGCCCACCGATATGCCGATAGTGGTCAGCGAATTTCGCAGCAAAGATTCGCGCAGATTGCGCAGCGCGAGTTCGGTGAGGTCGGGAAGCTTCATACGCGCCCTCCATCCGCACTGGCGTAACCCGTAACGGCGCCCGTGGCCCCAGCCGCATTCACTTCGTCGCCCACCAGTTTGCCGTCCGCCAGGAAGATGAGGCGCTGGGCGTAGCGTTCGGCCAACGCGCGCTCGTGTGTCACCATGACCACCGTCATTCCCAATTGCTGATTAAACTCGCGGAGCATATCCATGATCTCGGTTCCAGTGCGGCTGTCGAGATTGCCAGTGGGTTCGTCGGCAAGCAGTAACTGAGGCTGGTTGATCAGCGCGCGAGCCAGCGCGGCCCGCTGTTGCTCCCCGCCGGAGAGTTCGCTCGGGCGGTGGCCCATGCGCGCCTGCAATCCAACCCTCGCAAGAGCTTCGCTGGCAAGACTGACCCGTTTACCGCGGTCAACCTCGGCAAAGCGCATGGGCAATTCCACATTTTCCGCGAGAGTCATGCTGGCGATCAGGTTGAACGATTGGAATACCATCCCTACGGTATGCAGCCGATAGTGCGCGAGTTCTTCGCGTGAGAGTTGCGCGAGATTTCGCTCGTGAACAATCACGCTGCCCGACGTAGGCCGATCCAAGCCAGCGATGAGATTCAATACCGAAGATTTTCCGGAGCCCGAACTACCTAGCAGAGCGACGAATTCGCCCGCGCGCACTTCAAGATTCACGCCGTCGACGGCCCGGATAACCGTTTCGCCCATGCGGTAGTGACGGCAAAGCTGCTCGGCACGGATCGCCGGAGGGTTGTTCAGAGAAGACCTGTTCGTGCTACTCATCACGCTAGCGGACCTCTCCCCGAAGCACGCGCAATGCGTCGGCAGAATTCCCATCGCCGTTGCGCGCCGGGCCGGAGGCGCCGTTCCCTTCCACCTCGATGGTATCTCCCTCACCCGGCGCGAGAAACAGGTTTTCCTCGATCCCATGCTGCCGGGTGTAAAGGTCGTAATAGCGGCCCTGTGCGGCATAAAGTTGTTCGTGTGTGCCCCGCTCTACGATTTGTCCTTGCTCCATCACCAGAATCTGGTCCGCGCGGCGGATAGTCGAAAGCCGGTGTGCGATCACAAACGTAGTGCGGCCCTGCATGAGATAAGAAAGTCCGTGCTGGATCATTTGTTCCGATTCCGAGTCGAGGCTCGAGGTTGCCTCATCGAGAATCAGGATGCGCGGCTCGGCCAGAATTGCCCGGGCAATCGAAATCCGTTGCCGCTGGCCGCCCGAAAGCTTTACTCCGCGCTCGCCGACCACGGTGTCGTACTTGTCCGCGAAGGATTCGGCGAATTCGTCCACCCGCGCGATACGGCAAGCGCGCAGGAATTCTTCGTCGCTCGCGCCGGGACGCGAAAACATCACGTTCTCCCGAATCGTTCCATCAAATAGAAATGATTCTTGCAACACAACTCCCAGACGGGTGCGATAGGAATCGAGGCGAACCGTGCTCAAGTCCGTGCCATCCACCAGGATTTTGCCTTTAGTCGGCACATAAAACGCCGAGATTAAGCCGATGGTTGTGGATTTGCCCGATCCCGACGAGCCCACTAATGCCGTGACTGTGCCGGGCTCGGCCTTGAAAGAAATATCGCGCAGCACGTCGTGAATTCCATCGTAGCTGAAACTCACATTGTCGAACTCGATGCGCCCCACAATGTCGGACAACGGCATGGCGCGTTTTGGATCCTGATCTTCCGGCCGCTCCCGCATAATCTCTTGGGTTCTTTCCAGTCCGGCCAGCGCTTCGGTCAGCTGAGTTCCGATGGAAACAATTTGCATAATGGGCGCAACCAGAAAACCCAACAACAAAGTGTAGGAGAAGAAACCGCCGACTGTCAGCGTGCCGGCAGCAATCTGGTGCGTGCCCACATACATGGTGATTGCACCCACACATCCGAGCAGCACGCTTGCCGAAAGGCTCATGACCGAGGTCGCAGTAAGAGTGCGCATCACGTTTTCGAGAAGCCGGCGGACGCCTGCAGCAAAGATTTTTTCCTCGCGCTCTTCGGCGTGGTACCCCTTGATCACGCGCACGCCGCCCAGTGATTCTGTGAGCCGGCCGGTAACCTCGGCATTGATCTTGCCGCGTTCGCGAAAAATCGGCCGGATGGTCGAGAAGGCTTGGTTCAGCGCCACCGCAAAACACAGCAGTGAGCCCACGGCGATCAGCGTCATCTGCGGACTGGTGCGGAACAACAAAACCAGTGCGATCCCAGAAGTAACCAATCCGCCTGCGAGGTCTACCAGCCCGGTACCAAGCAGATTGCGCACGCCCTCTACGTCGCTCATGATGCGCGACACCAGGTTACCGGTCTTATTGCCATCGTAAAACGCAACTGGCAGGCGCGAGATGTGGACTTGCACCTGCTCGCGCAACTCCGCGATTAACCGCTGCGCCGCCTTCGACAACAATTGCGTCAGCGAAAAAGAAGTGAGCCCCTGCACCACAGTAGCCGCCAGCACGAATAGAACCAGCGGCCGCAGTTTATCCATGTGATGCTTGTTGATGACGGTATCGATCAGGAATTTGGTGGAATAGGGCAACACCAGCGCTGCCACTCGGTTGATCAGCATCAACACGAACCCGAGCGCGAGCAGCCCGCGCCGGGGCTGCATCAGTTTCCAGACTTCCGGCAGAACGGCGCGGAGTCTCTCAACTTTCGGGGTCTTCGGAGCTGGTTTGGGATCGCTACTCAATCTATGATTGGACTCCGCCGAACTCCAGTTCGCTTCATTATTACTGCATTGTGACACGTCTGGGCTCGCCGTTGTATTCTCTGGGCGTGGCACGTTCGCCTTCGCCGGAGCGCTCTCCAACCCTGGGCTTACTGCTGGGCTTGTTCATAACGCTCGCGGCCGTCCTGGCCTACTCCGCTTATATCACCCTGCAAATAGCTGGTTTGCGCCAACTTCAGGCCGAACTGATCGACCGTAATCGCAAAGATTCCCTGCAATTGCTGCGCATCCAGAACGACCTGAACCTGCTCGCAGTCGCCATGCGTGACATGATAGACAACGACGAACCGTATCCGCTCACGGCGTGGTCGGCGCAGTTCCAGCGCATTCGCACCGATCTGGATGATGCAATGCGCCGGGAAGCCCAATTGTCCCCGGCGACGCGAACGACCGAGCAGAGCGCTTCGCTGAGCAGTTCGCTCGCCCAGTTCTGGGATGCAGTCGATCGCGTGTTTGCTCTGGCCGGCGCAGGTAAAGAAAAAGATGCGAAGGCGCAGATCCAGCTTTCGTTGCAAGCCCGGCAGGAAGCCTTGAGTACGACTGTGGCCCGTCTGTTGGTGCAGAACAGCGGGAACGAGGAGCAAGCCGCACAGCGTATCGTCGAGATCTATGATCGAGTGCAACTGCAAGTGTACGTCTTCCTGACCGCGACGTTGGCCGCGATCCTGCTAATCGGATTTTTCATGATCCGCTGGAACCGGCGGCTGTTTGCGCGCATGGGTGAGCTTTCGGAGCGGCGCAGCGAACTGGCTCAAAAGCTCATCGCAACCCAGGAATCGACGTTGCGTTACATCTCGCGTGACTTGCACGACGAATTCGGCCAGATTCTCACCGCCATGGGATCGATGCTCGGCCGCGCCGGCGCTCATGCTCCGGAAGGTTCGCCGTTGCGCAGCGACTTGCAGGAAGTCCAGCAGATCGCGCAGGACACGCTCGACCGCGTCCGGAGCCTCTCACAGGCGTTGCATCCAGTAATGTTGGACGAGGTTGGACTGGAGGCCACACTCGACTGGCATATCCCGATTGTAGAAAGACAGACGGGAATTGCCATATGCTATGAGAAGCTGGGTGCGCCGTTTGCTGTGGATCGCAGCGCTGGCGTGCAGCTTTACCGGATACTGCAGGAAGCGTTGAACAATGTGGCCAGGCACTCGGGTGCCAAGCAGGCATGGGTCCGACTGCGCTTTCTCACTGCGACGCTGGAGTTGGAAGTGGAAGATCACGGTGCAGGCTTCAGCGGAAGGCCGGCAAAACAGGGTATAGGATTAGTCGCCATGCGCGAGCGCTCGGAATTGATGGGCGGAGGGATTGTGTTTTCGACTCCCGCCGCCGGCGGCACGTTGTTGCACTTGACGGTGCCCCGCGAGAAAGTCGAATCCCGCGACAAAGATCAAATATAGATAAATCTAAATAAGATAGATGAATATCAATATGACCAAAAAGATTACCGTGTTGCTGGTAGACGATCATAGCCTGGTGCGGCGGGGTTTCCGGCGCATGTTGGAAGATGAAGCGGACATGGCCGTTGTGGGCGAAGCCGGCGACGGAGAGGAGGCCATCAAGCTGGCGC
This sequence comes from uncultured Acidobacteriaceae bacterium, assembly GCA_963702775.1. Lineage (GTDB taxonomy): Bacteria > Acidobacteriota > Terriglobia > Terriglobales > Acidobacteriaceae > Sulfotelmatobacter. The sequence goes on along the minus strand of CAVPDX010000002.1, from coordinate 613,748 downwards.
GGGAGTTGACGCCGAAGGTCATAGTCATGGACTGCGCTTTGCCCAAGATGAACGGCCTGGATGCAACTCGGCAGATTCTCCAAGAGTCGCCTGACACCGCCGTGCTCATGCTCAGCATGCACTCGGAAAGCACCTGGGTACGGCAGGCGATCGAGGCCGGAGCCAAGGGATACATTCTGAAGAATGCGATGAACCTGGAACTCGGGCCCGCCGTTCGCCGAGTAGCTAATGGAGAAACAATTTTCGATCCCCAGGTGGAACCGCATTCCGGGCTCAAAGGCGAGCGCAGTACCGGGTTGACCCCGCGCGAGCTTGAAGTCCTGCAGATGATTGTCGACGGCAAATCGAATAAGGAAATTGCCACAGCGCTCGACCTCAGCGCCAACACCATCGCGGTCCATCGCGCCAACATCATGAACGCGCTCGGCATTCACAAGACTGCCGAGCTGGTGGTTTACGCCATTCGCGCCGGATTGGTAAACGTTCCGTGAATCGCAGATCTTTTCTGGGCATGGCAGGTCTGGCGTCAGTGTCACAGTTGCCTCTGCTGCGGGCTCTGGGCGCTGCAGCTGGCACAACAGCTTCTCCAGGTTTCCGGCTAGTTGATGTAACGTCTAGTGCCGGCATTCAGTTCCAGCACAACAGCGGCTCCTTTGGAGCGAAGTTCCTGCCCGAAACCTTGGGCTCCGGCTGTGCTTTTCTAGATTACAACCGCGACGGCTGGCAAGACATTCTTCTGATCAATGGGATGGATTGGCCCGGCCACAAGCAGCGCCGTTCCACGCTGCGTCTCTACCACAACAACGGAAACGGCAGCTTCACCGATGTTACTTCCCGCGCCGGACTCGACATTGAAATGTATGGCATGGGCGTAGCCGTCGGCGATTACGACAACGACGGATTTCCCGACATCTTGGTGACCTGCGTGGGACAGAATCGTCTGTTCCACAATACCGGCAAAGGAACATTCATCGATGTAACCAACACCAGCGGCTTGGGAAAGCGTCTCGCCTTCAGCACGTCCGCTCTCTGGTTCGATTACGATCACGATGGCTGGCTCGATCTCTTCGTCTGCAACTACGTCAAGTGGTCGCCGGAGCATGACGTGTTCTGCAGCCTCGACGGCAAGCATAAATCCTATTGCACGCCCGAGGCCTATCGCGGCGAGACTTGCTGGCTGTTTCACAATCGTGGCAACGGCACCTTCGAAGACGTCACCGCCTCCAGCGGTATTTTCGACAGCAGTTCAAAATCTCTGGGCGTGGCCATGCTTGATGAAGACCAGAGTGGCTGGGCCGATCTGCTGGTGGCGAACGACACTCAACCCAATAAGCTCTATCGCAACCAGCGCAACGGCACTTTCAAAGATGCCGCCGTCGAGGCTGGACTCGCTTTCAGCAGCGAGGGCAAAGCGCGCGCGGGCATGGGCGTGGACACTGCCGATTTTATGAACTCAGGCCATTCTGGCGTAGCCATCACAAACTTCGATAACGAAATGACCGGCCTCTACGAATTCGGAGGAAAATCCTACGAAGACGTTGCAACGCAGGCAGGCGTGGGCGTGGCCTCAAGGAACAGTCTCGGGTTTGGATGTATTTTTCTCGACGCCGATCTCGACGGCTGGCTCGATCTCGCCGTCGCCAACGGCCATATCGACGAGACCGTGCGCAACATTCGCGGCAACGTGGGCTACGCGCAGCCCCCGCAGTTGTTTCTCAACAATGGCAAGCGACATTTTCGCGACATCGCCGCTGAAGTTGGCGGTGGATTCGATCATCCCAAGGTCGGCCGCGGACTGGCCTATGCTGATTTCGATCGCGATGGCGATCTCGACTTGCTGCTGACTACGAATAATGGCCCGGCCTACCTATATCGAAACGACCAGTTGTCCGGAAACCGCAGCATTCGTTTTCGGCTGGTCGGCACCAAGTCGAATCGCGACGGAATCGGCGCAATCGTCCGCATCGTCTGCGATGGCCTAAGCCAATCGCGCATGGTGAAGAGCGGATCCAGTTATCTGTCGCAATCAGAACTCCCGGTCACATTTGGCCTGGAGAAGCGCAACTCATGTCGAGCGCGCCGTCATCACCTGGCCAAGTAGCAGAACCGAGGAGTTCAAGAATCTGGCCGCAGGACGATGCTACGAGTGCATCGAAGGTAAGGGCATCACGCCGCTGGATGGATATTGATTGTCTGGCGCAACAGACTTTCAACGTCGCGTTACAGTTCCAGCAGTCGCGAGATCAATGTCAACCGATTCGCTCACTTTCAGAAAAAAATTGCTTGGGTTTTTTAGCCCCCACTTCGCATAGGGAACCGCGAAGTGCAGCGTCGCGCTCCAGTGATCAGAAGACATCTCGATTTCCGCAGGCACGGTGAGTTCATGGTTCGGCTCCGTGGATGCTGAAAATTCCGTGTACTCGCACTGAGGATTTTCCTTGCATCGAGCACCATTCCGTCGATGCGATCGGGATGGAATGCGATCTCCCGATAACGCTCACTTTCCAGCACTTCCCGGTGCATCTTGCGGTCACGCATACCGCTGCCGCTCTGGCCGCTTTTGGCGTCCACCACAATTTCACCCGTGAGCTTGTTGGAACGAGGATCGAGCAGCAGAGAACCCTGCTTCAGACGGAACGTTCCATTCACCGTGTGGAGCACATCGCCTAGCGTGAACTTGACGGAGGTGCGCTGAGGATCCAACTGGAAAGCGACGCTTTGCGCCGCGGCCGCAACGCTGGCGATTGCAACCAGCGCGATCACCTCAGAAACCACCGGCGCAATCCACCTCGGCGGAATCCCTGATCGTCCTCCATCGGCTTATGCAGTCAACAGACCCCAACCCAGCGTGACCCCGTTCGAGTGCCAGGTGGAAAGGCGATAGAGTTCCTATGTGGAGGGCAAGCAATCGACGAAACAGTTCGGGATGCTGGCGAAAGGCCTGGAGAGTTCGTCGCTGAAAAGCGGCGCGGCCATCGAGCGTGAGCATCAAGTCGCGCCATCAGCAAAGGACGAAGTGCCAGACGCTGGTGCGCGGCCTGGTAGTCGGCAAGCTTGCCAGATGCGAAACAGTCGGCCAGCGCTGACAGCCTGCGCGAAGGCAAGTCCCAGCCCTTCGCCTGTGATCGCATCGACCGTTCCCGAAGCGTCGCCGACCAATACGACGTTGTCTCGCCAGACGCGTTTCAGTTTGCGATTCGCAGTCACCGCACCTTTCTCAGCCGAGGATGTCTCAGCGCCTCGAAGTCGGTCATGGAGTTCGGGAAATTCCGGCAACGCTTCTTCCAGGCGAACCCCTGGAGTTCGCGAGGCAACAGCCACACAAACTTCCCCGTTGCTCACGGGTGTGGCATAGCCCTGACTATGCTTTCCCCAATATATTTCTATGCGGTCGCTCCAGGGTGCGACGCGATAGTGCCGCAGAAAAGCATACCGGAGTTCGGTTCGCGACTGCGCATCAAGATTTGCCCACCGGCGCACCCGTGAGTTCGCGCCATCGGCTCCCATGATCCACCGGGCGCGAATTGTCCGATTTCCCACCCGGACTCCTTCGCTGGAAATTCCCGCGACTACGGTCTGCCACCATAGATCGATTCCCAGCCCAGCGGCGCGTTCGGTCATGATGCGGTGCAATGCGGTCCGGCGAACCGAGAGGCCGAAATTACCCGCAGGAAAGTCAGCTTCTGCGGATAATCCGGAACTGAGGAAGCGAACGCCGCGAACCAGACACGCCTCAGCCGCAGGCATTGCAACTCCCAGCCGTTCCAGCTCCCTGATCGCGTCGGGCATGAGGGCTTCGCCGCACGCCTTGTCAATGGGCGGTTGGCTCCATCGGCAACCACTACGCGGAATCCACGCTGCCGGGCGGCGATGGCCGCCGCCAATCCGGCTGGGCCACCGCCAATCACAAACACATCTGTCGAGTTCAACAACGGCTAACCTCACCATTGCAACAGTAGAAGCTCCGAACAAAACCCCGGTCCCATCGCGGCCAGCAGACCCAGCGTACCCGGCTCAGGGCGCCGGTTCTTCATCACATCTTCCAGCACGCACAGCACGGAGGCGGAAGAAAGATTTCCCACCTTGCGCAAGCAATCCCATGAGGCATCGAGCTGCCCATTGTGCAATCCCAAGGCGTCGGCCGTAGCATCGAGCACTTTCGGTCCTCCGGTATGCAGAACCCAACTCTTCAGGTCGCTTCGCTGGAGCCCGTTGTCCGCCAGAAACGCATCCACATCCCGCCCCAGATTTTCTCGAATCAGAGTTGGAACCTCGGTCGACAGTATGATGCGGAAACCCTTCTCGGAAATATCCCAGCCCATCATTTCTTCTGTGCTGGGATAAAAAACAGAACGAGTCGCAAGAATTCTGGGTCCGGAAATCTCAGGCCCTGAGGACTCGAATTCCGGTCCGGTCACGATGACCGCGGCAGCGCCATCCGCAAAAAGTCCCGACGAAATCAGATTCGCGACCGACAGATCCTCGCGCTGCAGGGTAAGCGAACAGAGTTCCACCGAAACCAAAGCCGCGGCCTGTTTGGGATAAGCGCGAACGTAATCGGCCGCGCGCGCGATTCCAGCAGCGCCGGCCACGCATCCCAGGCCAAAAATCGGAGTGCGTCGAATATTCGCCGGAAGCCCCATGCGGTTGATCAGCAATGCGTCGATGGAAGGACTCGCCACTCCGGTGACCGTCGTGAACAGCAACGCTCCAAGATCGCTGGGCTGCAATCCAGCGTTCTGCAGAGCGCGGCACAGAGCCTGCTCCCCCAATTCCTGCGCGACCCTGATCCAGATGTCATTGGCTTCGCCCCAGGTCTTGATGTCCACATACTGCTCCGCCGGGATCGCGAGGTAACGGCCATCGACGGTTACGTTACGATGCAACCGTGCCAGCAGCAGAGGATTCTTGAGTTGGTCTCCCCAATAGTCCTGCAGGCGGTCGAGAAGAACTTTCTGGGTGTAGTAATGCTTCGGAAAGGCGCTTGCCGCGCTTGCGATCCTCATGTATTGTGGCTCCTGAAAGCAGTTACGGTACGGAATCAACCCCACAGTGGACCAAATGCGGGAAGTTTACTCCCCATTCGATGTTGGGCTCCCGCGAACCGCGACGCAGGGGGGACTACCGGCCTAGCTATTGTCGCAGACTTGGGATTTTTTGTTTGTCGTTGACCGGTAAAGAGTCCCCTCTGCCACAGAAATGATTCTGTTTCACTGCAACACCGCGATCGAACTGGGCGTATTCCCGACGTTGTAGGTATACAGAACCGTCAAGTTCCCGCCGCTCACGCTAAACGCCTGAATCCCCGCCGCTAGGAGCCCTGGTTCCCCACAAACAAATATTCGCCGCTCGGGTCCGCAACCAGGAAACTAGGGCTGGTTTCGGTAACGAAAGCACCCGTGGTCGTGGAAGAGGTGAGCACCGTGGGAAGTCCTGTGGAACTGATCGAATATACCCCAACGTTGTTGGCGCCCTGATTGGCCACGTAGAGAAACGCGCCTTTAGGATCCAAAATCAGCGAAACCGGAGCCGTATACGTGTCCGCCAGCGGTGAGCCCGACACGGGCGACAGCGCACCAGAGGAACCAATACTGAAAATCGAGATGGAAGCCGATGAAGTGTTCGCGGCGTACAGATAAGCGCCCTTGGGGTCGATAGCCAGCCCGTTCGGATTAATACCATCGCTACTGCTCGATTCGGAGCGGTAGGCGTGCTGGGCAGCGGTGTGAGCACTCCTGCACTCACGCTGAAGGCATAGATGTATCCATTCGGATTGCCCGACGTGGTGACATAAAGATAGTTGCCCGATGGCGTTAATTGCATATTCAACGGTGACAACCCGATCTCAACCGGAGAGTTCGCCACCTGCGTGAGGAAGCCCTTGCTGCTATCGATCGAGAAAACCGAGATGTTGTTCGATCCAGTGTTCATCACGTACAGGTATCCGCCGGCAGGATCCATGGCCAGAAGTTCCGGCTCAGAGGCCAAGGGTCCAATCGGCGTCCGTGGAGTCACCTCGGTCAAAGTGCCATCGGCTTCGACGTCGAACAGCGAAATGTCGTTTTCCATTTGACCGGGATTCGCCACGTACAAGAACTTTCCCGAGGGATGAAGAACAAGCGAATGCGCTCCATCGCCCACAGGGTACGGGCTTCCTTGGATTTCCATCAGCACACCCGAGTTGGGGTCTTCCCGATAGGCCTCGACTTGATTGGCAGCAGGGACGGTCGCGTAGACGTAGTGGTTCGCAGTCGTACCGCAGCTAGTGAAGCTGGCAATGCTTGCCACAACAAATATCAGGACCAATGCCTTCTGAAGCATCCTTAACTCCTGAGAGAATTTGAAAGCCAAGCGCAATGAAAAGTGAAGAACAATAATACGCCGGGCGGCCAGAAAACTCCGGCATGGAAAGTATCCTTGTATCATACGGGGCCGCGAAGAAAAAGGGGCGGGCACGGCATTAGGCACGGTTCACTGCCACGGCGGCGCGAGACTTCTCCAGGCCTGCTCCTGCTGGGTCCTTCTGTTTCTGCGCTCACTCCTGCGATGCCGTGCTCCCGAAATTAGGTTGCACCCGCCTCTGCGCCGGAGCAAATACCTCATCTGTTTACGGATATTTCACCCCAAGGCCCACACGCACTTAGTGCGCCGGACTGGCTCTGGGAGCGGAGCCTTCGGCCAGAGAAGATTCTTCGCCGCCGCGCAAAGACCGCAAGAACATTCGCAGCCGGTCCAGATACACATAGACGACGGGCGTCGTGAATAACGTCAGGGCCTGGCTCACAATCAGTCCGCCAACAATCGTGATGCCGAGAGGACGGTGCAACTCGGAACCAACGCCGGTCCCGAGAGCCAACGGCAACCCTCCCAGCAAAGCGGCCATGGTCGTCATCATGATCGGCCGGAAGCGCAGCAGGCAGGCATCGTAGATAGCTTCGACCGGCTTCTTTCCCTGCGTGCGCTCCACGTCAAGCGCGACATCGATCATCATAATGGCGTTCTTCTTCACCAACCCGATCAGCAGAATGATGCCGATCATGCCAATCACATTGAGTTCATTGTGCGTCAGCAGCAAGGCCAGCAGCGCCCCTACGCCCGCCGAAGGCATCGTCGAAAGAATCGTGATGGGATGAATGTAGCTCTCATACAACATCCCCAACACGATGTACACCGTAATCAGCGCGGTAAGAATCAGCATCGGTTCGCTGGAGAGCGAATCCTTGAAAGCTGCCGCCGTGCCCTGGAAACTTGCCCGAATGGTAGCCGGGAAGCCAACCGAAGCTTGGACGCTTTTCGAATCGCTTGCGTCGCCTCTCCCAGAGAAACTCCGGGAGCCAGGTTGAATGAAATCGTGACCGACGGAACCTGGCCCTGGTGATTCACCGCCAATGGACGTGTTAGAAGGAACGAAATGAGTGAATGCCGCCAACGGTATCGGCGTGCCGCTCGTCGAGCGCAGATAAATATTCTGCAGAGCCTCGGTGGTTTGCTGGAACTCGGGCGCAACCTCCATGACCACGTGATACTGATTGAGCGGCCGATACATGGTGGAGACCTGGCGCTGCCCGAATGCGTCATACAGAGCATTGTCAAGATCCTGCGCGGCCACCCCCAAGCGGCTCGCGGTATCGCGGTCAATCACCAGTTGCGCTTGCAGTCCCTTATCCTGCTGGTCGGTATTCACGTCCCGAAGCTGCGGCAGCCCCCGCAATTTTCTCCAGCAGCCGCGGCGCCCAGTTGTTCAAATCGTCGAGATTCTCTCCCTGCAGCGTGTATTGGTATTGCGCATTTCCATAGCGTCCGCCAATGGTCAGGTCTTGATAGGATTGCAGATAGAGCGTCGCTCCCGGCACCACCGCCAGCTTGCCACGAAGCCGGTTGATCACATCGTCGGCGGTAACGTTGCGACAGGATTGCCAGAAGTGATGTTGGGGACACTTGGCTCGTTCCGCCAGCGGCTTCAGCATGATGAAGAACCGCCCTTGATTCGAAACCGTATTCCCTCCGGCAAATCCCACCACTGTGTTCACCGCCGGGATCGGTCATCACAATCTTGACGTACTGCTCCATCTTGCCCCGCATCGCCTGAAATGAAATATCCTGCGCCGCTTGTACCGATCCTCCAATGCGTCCCGTGTCCTGCTGCGGGAAGAAACCTTTGGGCACGATGATGTAGAGGTACACGCTCAGGCACGCCACCAGGATGGTCACCACAAAAGTAAAAAGCTGGTACCGCAGAACCCACTTCAACCCATGCCGGTAAGTCCCCAGTGTGTTCTCAAAGACCCATTCGCTGGCGCGGTAGAAAACATTGTGCCGCTCGTCTTTTTCTGGTGGCTGCAGAAATTTGGCGCACATCGTCGGGGTAGTGGTCAGCGAGACCAGCAATGAAACTCCAATTGCAATGCTCAGCGTAACCGCAAACTCGCGAAACAGCCGCCCCACAATTCCACCCATCAGCAGCAACGGGATAAACACCGCCACCAGCGACGTGCTCATCGAAATTACGGTAAACCCAATTTCCGCCGCTCCTTTGAACGCCGCTTCCACCGCGCCCATCCCCCGCTCCACGTAACGCGTGATGTTTTCCAGCACCACGATGGCGTCATCCACCACGAATCCCGTCGAGATCGCCAATGCCATCAGTGATAAATTATCCAGGCTGTAACCCAGCACGTACATCACGCCGAACGTGCCCACCAGCGAAAGGGGAACGGCGATGCTGGGAATAATCGTGGCCCGCACCGTTCGCAAAAAAGCGAACACCACCAGGATCACGAGAATGATCGAGATCAGCAGCGTGGCCTCAATATCCTTGACCGAGGCGCGCACCGTCACCGTCCGGTCCATAGCCACGGTCAGGGTAATCGCCGGCGAAATCGACGATTGCAGATACGGCATCAGCGAGATCACCCGGTCCACGGTCTCGATGACGTTGGCCCCAGGCTGCCGGAAGATGACAACCAGAACGCTCGGTTTTCCACCTCCGTGCGACTTGTCTTTCGCGCTCCCCAGCAGACCGACATTGCGAATGTCCGCCACCGAATCTTCGACCTTCGCCACATCTCCCAGCCGCACCGGCGCGCCATTGTGGTAGGCCACGATCAGCGGCCGGTATTCATCCGCCGTAAACTGTTGATCGGTGTCGCCGATAGTCCACGACGTTGTCTTGTCTGATACTTGTCCCTTGGCGCGGTTCGCATTGGCCAGATTCAGGGCATTGCGAACCGTATCCAGCCCAACCCCCAGCTTGTTGAGCAGCATCGGGTTTACTTCGGCGCGCACTGCGGGCGGCGCTGAGCCGAAGACGAAAACCTGCCCTACGCCAGTCACCTGAGAGAGTTTTTGCGCCAGAATCGAGTCCGCCGCGTCATACATCTGCGGCACCGTCTGCGTATCCGAAGTTAGCGCCAGGATCAGAATCGGCGCGTCCGCCGGGTTGGCTTTGCGGTAAGTTGGATTGCTCGGCAGGTTGGCCGGAAGTTGGCTGCGCGCGGCATTAATGGCGGCCTGCACATCGCGCGCCGCCGCATCAATGTTCCGGTTCAAATCAAATTGCAGGATGACGCTGGTCGATCCCAGTTGACTCGTCGAGGTCATCTGGTTGACCGCCGCAATCCGCCCGAACTGCCGCTCCAGCGGCGTTGCCACGGCAGATGCCATGGTTTCCGGATCTGCCCCCGGCAACGCCGCTCCAACCCCGATCACTGGGAAGTCCACTCTGGGCAGCGAAGCCACTGACAGGTAATTGAACGCAAGTATCCCGGAGAGCAACAGCGCCGCCGCCAGCAGCGACGTGCCAATCGGACGCCGGATAAATGGAGCCGAGATACTCATCGTCTAATGGCTGCGCTGAATGATTGTCATCCTGAGCGAGACGCTTTTTGCCCTCCGAAGGACCTCGTTACAGTTTGCTTGTCATCCTGAGGACGCCGCTTCTGCGTCCGAAGGATCTGGGTGCGCCGCGCGAACATTCGCGCGTTTTTTTCGCGAATGCGAAATCGCGCGCTTGGCGCACTTCCTTATTGAGCTGCACCGCATGCGTCGCACACCCTAATCCGCCGGAAACTCGTGCGGAATCGGATTGCCGATACTGTACTTCTCAAACCTCTGCGCCAGACGGTCAAACCACAGGTACACCACCGGCGTGGTGTAAAGCGTAAGCAACTGGCTCAGCAACAGCCCGCCCACAATGGTGATGCCCAGGGGACGCCGCAACTCCGCTCCCGTTCCCGATCCCAGCGCCAGCGGCAAACCGCCGAGCAGCGCCGCCATCGTCGTCATCATAATGGGACGGAAACGCAGCAAACATGCCTGAAAAATCGCCTCCTGCGGAGGTTTGTGTTCCTCGCGCTCGGCTTCGAGCGCAAAGTCGATCATCATAATTGCGTTCTTCTTCACAATGCCGATCAGCAGGATGATGCCGATCAGCGCCACCACTGTGAGATCGTTGCCCGTAAGCATCAGAGCCAGGATCGCCCCCACGCCCGCCGAGGGTAGCGTGGAGAGAATCGTGATGGGATGAATGTAGCTCTCATATAAAACTCCCAGCACGATGTACACCGTAATGATGGCGGCGAGAATCAGGAACGGCTCGCTCGAAAGCGAATTCTGAAATGCGGCGGCCGTTCCCTGAAAAGAGGCGTGAATGCTCGCCGGCATCTGAATTTCTTTTTCCACATCCTGGATAGCCTTCGTGGCATCGCCCAGCGAGGCTCCGGGCGCCAGGTTGAACGAGAGTGTCACCACCGGAAACTGCCCCTGGTGGTTAACGGAGAGAGGCGCGCTGCCCGATTGCATCTTTACGAAAGTCGTTAGCGGAACCGGGTTTCCGCTGGTAGCTGGCGCCGCCGCGTTGGCCGTCGGAGCGCCGGAATTTGGTAAAAGCTGGCGGGGCGGACGTACACGTCGTTCATCGCTGCCGGAGTTTGGGCGAAGCTCGGCAGCACTTCCAGGATCACGTGGTACTGGTTCAACTGCGTGAAGATGATGGAAACCTGCCGCTGTCCAAAGGCGTCGTAGAGCGTATTGTCGATGGCCTGCGGAAGAATTCCCAGCCGCGACGCTGTGTCGCGGTCAATTTTGAGGTTGGTCTTGAGTCCGCCGTTGAGTTGATCCGTGGCCACATCCCGCAGTGCCGGCTCCGTGCGCAGTTTGTCCACCAGCTTCGGTGTCCATTGCGCCAGTTCCTGCGCGTCCGCGTCTTCAATCGAGTACTGGAACTGCGTCCGGCTCACCCGGTCCTCAACCGTCAAGTCCTGCACCGGCTGCATGTAGAGCGTGATTCCGCTTACACTAGCCACTTCCGGCTGCAACCGCCGAATGATCGCCGACGCATCGTCACTACGCTCGTCCCGCGGCTTCAGGTTGATCTGAATGCGGCCGCTGTTCGGCGTCGTATTCGTGCCGTCCACCCCAATAAACGACGACAAGCTCTCCACATCTTTGTCTTTGAGAATCACCTTTGCCAGTTGCTGCTGACGCTCCGACATTGCATCAAACGAAATACTATCCGGAGCTTCCGAAATCCCCAGAATCACGCCCGTATCCTGCACCGGGAAAAATCCCTTGGGCACAACCACGTAAAGAACCAGCGTGAGAACCAGCGTTCCGAAAGTTACAACTAACGTTGCCGTTTGATGCTTCAACACCCATTTCAGCGTGCGCCCGTAAAACGCGATCACCCGGTTGTAATAATCTTCGGTGACTTCGTAGAACCGGCCCTTCTCGCCTTCCTTGCGATGCTTCAGCAGCTTGGCGCACATCATCGGGGTCAAGCTCAGAGAAACCCCTGCCGAAACCAGAATCGTCACCGCCAAAGTCACCGCAAACTCGCGAAACAGCCGGCCGACAATATCGCCCATGAACAACAGCGGAATCAGCACAGCAATCAACGACACCGTGAGCGAGACGATGGTGAACCCAATCTGCCCCGAACCGTTGAGCGCCGCATCCAGCGGCGAGTCTCCCGCCTCCAAGTAGCGGTCGATATTCTCGATCATGACGATGGCGTCATCCACCACGAACCCGGTGGAAATAGTCAACGCCATGAGCGTCAGATTGTTCAAGCTGTATCCCAGCAGATACATCACGCCAAACGTTCCGACGATCGACAACGGAACCGCGACGCTGGGAATAAACGTGGCCCGCAGGTTTCGCAGGAAGAAAAAAATAACGATGACTACCAGCACGATGGTCAACGCCAATTCGAACTCAACATCTTTCACCGACGCGCGGATGGTCGTAGTCCGGTCGGTAAGAATCTGCACCTTCACCGCCGACGGCAACGAAGCCTGCAACTGCGGCAGCAACTTCTTGATCCGGTCGACCACGCTGATGATGTTCGCCCCTGGCTGCCGCTGAATATTCACGATCACCGCCGGAGTCTGATTCATCCACGCTGCCAGCAGCGTGTTTTCCACCCCGTCGATCACGTTGGCCACATCGCTCAGCCGCACCGGCGCCCCGTTGCGATACGCGATGACGACCGGCTTGTACTGTTCGGCCGACAACAGTTGGTCGTTGGCGCCAATGGTGTACGACTGGCGCTCTCCATCGATCACACCTTTCGCCTGATCCACATTGGCTTCCGCCAACGCCGTGCGAACGTCCTCCAGGCTCAATCCGTAAGAAGCGAGTGCCGTCGGATTCACCTGCACTCGTACCGCCGGCTTCTGTCCGCCGCTGATCGAAACCAGCCCTACCCCTGGCAACTGCGAAATTTTCTGCGCCAGCGCCGTGTCGGCAAGATCCTCCACCTTCGACAAAGCCAGCGAGTCCGAAGTCAGCGCCAGCGTGAGAATCGGGGCGTCGGCCGGATTTACCTTGTTGTAGATCGGAGGATTCGGTAGATCGGTCGGTAGGAACGTATTCGCCGCATTTACCGCGGCCTGCACCTGCTGCTCTTCCACGTCGATATTCTGATCCAGCCCAAACTGCAGCGTGATCACCGAACTGCCAAACGAACTCGTCGAGGTCATCTGGCTCAGTCCCGGAACCTCTCCGAACTGCCGCTCCAGAGGCGAAGTCACCGACGACGCCATCACCTCCGGATCTGCCCCCGGATAAAACGTCACAACCTGAATTGTCGGGTAATCAACCTCCGGCAGGGCCGAGACCGGCAGTTGCAGGAACGCAACCCACCCCACCAGCAGCACGCCCACCATCAACAGCGTGGTCGCCACCGGCCGGAGAATAAATAAACGTGAAGGACTCATGAACCCGGTGTCCCTGATCCCAGACTTCCTGATCCCGGAGTTGCTGGCGCTGATTTTCCTTGAGCTGGAGCGCTGCGGAACTCGATCTTGCTGCCGGTTTGCAGTTTGTCTTGGCCGTCGGTCACCACCGTGTCCCCCGGATTCAGCCCGCTGGCGATCGCCGTGTTGTTGCCTTGAGACACCGACACCGTAACCGCACGCGCTTCCACTGTCTTATCCGGCTTCACCAGATAGACAAACGTCCCTTGCGGCCCGCGCAGTATTGCGGCCGTGGGCAGCACCGTGCTGTTCTTTTTCGTCTCCAGCAGCAGGTTCGCGTTCACGAACTGGTTGGGCCACAGTTGATTGTCTTTGTTATCGAAGACGGCCTTCAACTTGGCGGTTCCAGTAGTCTGATCGATCTGGTTATCAATCGTCTCCAGTTTGCCCGTGGCCAGCTTGGTCTGATTGTCGCGGCCGTAAGCTTCCACCAGCAGCGTCGAGTTCTTCATGTGTTGCGCGACGGTCGGCAATTCATCCTCGGGCAGGGTGAAAACTACCGCAATCGGCTGCAGCTGCGTCAGGATCAGCATTGGATTCGTGTCCGCCGCATGCACAATGTTCCCCGGATCCACCTGCCGCAACCCCACGCGCCCGGTGAACGGTGCCGTGATGTTGCAATAGACAAGCTGCAACTTGGCGTTATCGATCTGCGCCTGATCGGTGCGCACCTGCCCGTCAAGCTGGTCCACCAGTGACTTCTGCGTATCCACCTGTTGCTGGGAAATGCTGCCGGAAGGAATCAGCGTCGTATACCGCTCCAGGTTCAATCGAGCATCGCGCAGCGTAGCCTGGTCCTTGAACAGCTGTGCCTGCATCTGTTCCAGTTGCACCTGGTAGGGCCGCGGATCAATTACGATCAGCAAGTCTCCCTGCTTTACCGTCTGGCCTTCCTGAAAGTTGACCCGCATGATCTCTCCGTCCACCCGGCTCTTGATATTCGCCGTATAGAACGCAGTGACCGATCCCAGCCCCACCAGGTAGACGGGCATATCCTGCTGCTGCACCTTGGCCACAGCCACTGAAACCGTACGCGGACCCGCAGCCTGCGCCTTCTGCTGTTTGGAGTCGCCCGTGCTGCAGCCGGATAGGAACACGCAAATCACCGCCAGCGCGACGGCCATAACCAGCCAAAGCCGGGACCGGAGGCCCGATCGCGGTTCTTCTTGAGGAGAACTCGAATCGATCATTTTCACAGTTTTGGTCGGATGTACCTTTCCACAAGGTCGGGGTCGAGCGTGCCGTTTATTAGACGTTTTCATTTTCGATTCGGTTGCGGCAGCTGTGCAAGAAGAGACTGTGCAAAGGCGGCGGATCGGCTTACTCTAGGTCCATCCCGCTGGAGACGATCAAGTAGAAACCCGAATGCAAATGTAATCGTAGAGCCGCCTAAAACCAGCATCAACCGTGACGCCCCGCAGGTCAAGGTCGGGGCGAAAGTTTTACAAATCTTTACGCGCTGCTTTACCCCGTGGTTCCTCCGTGTCCTCTGTGGTGAAGGGTTTGACTTGCCTTGCCTGTCTCGCCTGTTATCGTTCGGTAGATTCAAGCACTGGGTGCAGCGCTTCGTAAGCCGCAATCTCAGCCTCGTGCTTTAACGTAAGCCCAATATCGTCTAGCCCATTCAGCAGACAATGCCGCACAAATTCATCGACTGGAAATTTGGCGCAAAAGCCTTGCTCGTCTCGCACCTCGCACTGCTCCAGGTCGATGGAGAGTTGGTAACCGTCGATCTCCCGTGCGCGCCGCATCAGCTCGTCGGCTTCATCCTCGCGAAGGCGCACTGCGAGGAAGCCATTCTTCGTGCTGTTATTGGCAAAGATGTCCGCGAAAGAAGACGAAATCACCGCGCGGAACCCGAAATCCGAAAGCGCCCACACCGCATGCTCCCTCGAAGACCCGCAACCAAAATTCTTTCCTGCCACCAGAATGCTGGCGCCGCTATAGCGAGGTTCGTCGAGAACAAACCCAGCGTTCTTCTTCCCGTCCGCCGCGAACCGCCAGTCATAAAACAAGAACGCGCCAAATCCAGTCCGCTCGATCCGCTTCAAAAACTGCTTGGGGATGATCTGGTCAGTATCAACATTGATCCGCTCCAGCGGAGCCACAAGCCCGCGATGCATCCGAAACGGTTTCATCGTCCTCCCTCACCACTTGTCATCCTGAGCGGAGCGAGAAGTTCGCGAAGCGAACTTCTCGCGCAGTCGAAGGACCCCTGCACTCTCCGCAGGCTCCCCACGGCTTCAGGGAATTCTCCCGGTGCACCTGCGTTCGTAAGAACGACAGCCTAATTCCCCCTCACCGAAACTTCCACTCCCTCACATCCGTGAAATGCCCCGCAATCGCCGCCGCCGCCGCCATCATCGGACTCACCAGATGCGTCCGCCCGCCGCGTCCCTGCCGCCCTTCAAAATTCCGGTTACTGGTAGAAGCACATCTCTCCCCCGGCTGCAAAATATCGGGATTCATTCCCAGACACATGGAGCATCCCGACTCGCGCCATTCAAACCCCGCATCCAGAAAAATCCGGTGCAAGCCTTCCTGCTCCGCCGCCCGCTTCACCGTCTGCGATCCCGGCACCACCATCGCGCGCACCTTCGCGCTCACATGATGCCCCTTAGCAACCCGCGCCGCCGCCCGCAAATCCTCAATCCGCGAGTTCGTGCACGATCCGATAAACACGCGATCAATTCCAATGTCTTCGATGCGCTTCCCCGGCTCCAGTCCCATGTACTGCAAAGCCAGTTCAGTCGAGCGCCGGTCGGATTCTTCTAAGCTCCCAACTTCAGGCACGCGCCCCGTAACCGGGGCAACCATCCCCGGATTCGTGCCCCACGTTACAAACGGAGAAAGCTCGGCCGCATCCATCTCCACAACTTTGTCAAACGCCGCGCCTTCATCCGTAGGCAAGCTGCGCCACTGTTCGACCGCCAGCTCCCATTCCCCATCCCGCGGAGCAAACCGCTTCCCCTTAACATAAGCAAAAGTAGTTTCATCCGGCGCAACCATCCCAGCCCGCGCCCCGGCCTCAATGCTCATATTGCACAAGGTCATGCGTGCTTCCATCGAAAGCGCGCGCACCGCTTCGCCGCAGTATTCGATCACGTTCCCGGTAGCGCCGTCGGTGCCAATCTGCCCAATGATTCCTAGTGCCAGGTCCTTCGCGGTCACGCCCTCCGCGAACCGCCCACGCACCTCGATCTTCATCGTCTTAGGCTTCTGCTGCGCCAGGCACTGCGTAGCCAGAACGTGCTCCACTTCCGAGGTCCCAATGCCGAAAGCCAATGAACCGAACGCTCCATGTGTGCTGGTATGGCTGTCGCCGCACACAATCGTCATCCCCGGCTGCGTCAACCCCAACTCCGGCCCAATCACATGCACGATCCCCTGCTCCGGCGAATCCATGTCAAACAGCCGCACGCCAAATTCTTTGCAGTTAGCCTGCAAAGCCGCAATCTGTTTGGCGGCAATAAGATCGGTAATCGGAGTCCCGCGCGGCTCGGTAGGAATGTTGTGATCCACGGTAGCCACAGTCCGCGACGGCTGCCGAAGCTTTCTTCCGGCAGCGCGCAACCCATCGAAAGCCTGCGGCGAGGTCACTTCATGCACCAGATGGAGATCGACATAGATGATTGGAGAGCGCCCGCTAGGTTGCGTCACCAAATGCGCATCCCAAATCTTCTCGAAAAGTGTTCTCTTGGTCGCCATGGTGGAAACTGTAAGGAGCCCGAATGGTAAGTTTTTCACAGACGCAACGGATAGAGCAATAATGGCGCCGCGCGCCCGCGAAACTGTTGCATGCTGTCATCCTGAAGGAGCGCGTTCTTTGCGCGACTGAAGGACCCCTGCGACCTATCCTCCACCCAACCGCTTCCGGGAGCTCTCTCACGTTCGCCGCACCCTGAGCGAAGGCTCGAGAGCAAGGGCTTGGGATTGTGCTCCCGTCCCCCTCCACAAACTCGCCCCATCCCTTGTCATTCCGACGCGCGAGCGTAGCGAGACAGGAGGAATCCGCTTTCCACTACTCCGCCACGCCCGCCGCGATCCAGCGTTGCATCGCTGGATCGAGGTAAAACTGAAAGCAGTGCTCGAAGGTTATCACGTTGACCGCGGTCCCATAGTCGGGACGGAGAATCTTTATGCGGAAGCCGCGATTTTTTCCACAGGCCGAAATTGTGACATCCGCCCTTGCGCACAGTCTCGCATATGCGCGATGATGGTCGAGGCCATGACGGTCCGCCAGAGGGTAATTGGTGCCCTCCTAAGCCGTTTGTTTTCTAGATTATGGTACCTAACTTCTTTGCCCGCCGGATTTTGCGGGGAAAAACGCCGTAACCTCATGATTCCAGAGATTTCGGGAAATGGGGGGGAGGGGGGGTGCACGCTGATTTTCTCGCCATTCCGCCCCGGCCGCGCAACTCCAGCGACTCGGCAGAAAAAATTATTTTGGGATTCCTCAGGATTACCCTGTGTAACCCCGTGTCCTCTGTGGTAAAGATTTTGAGTTAGCTTTCAGGGCACTAACCACAACCCATGATCAACGGCAAACGCATAGCGGTAGTAATGCCCGCTTACAACGCGGAGAAGACCCTCGAGGTCACCGTCGGAGAGCTGCCCGATCTGGTCGATATCCGCATCCTCGTGGATGATCACAGCTCCGACCAGACTGTCGATCTCGCGCGCCGCCTCGGCCTGCAAGTCTTCCAGCACGACCGCAATTACGGCTATGGCCGCAATCAGCAAACCTGCTATCGCGAAGCTCTCGCCGCCGGCGCCGATGTAGTCATCATGCTGCACCCCGATTACCAGTACACGCCTCTGCTTCTAACCGCCATGGCGAGCATGGTCGCGTACGAGGTTTACGACGTGGTGCTGGGCTCGCGCATCATCGGCGGGACGGCGCTGCGCGGCGGCATGCCACTTTACAAATACATCTCCAACCGGGCGTTGACTGCTTTCGAAAATCTTTTTCTGCGCGTGAAGCTCTCCGAATACCACACCGGATACCGCACCTTCAGCCGCAAGGTGCTTCTCGAACTTCCACTGCTGGAAAATTCCGACGACTTCGTCTTCGACAACCAGATGCTCGCCCAGTGCGTCCACTTCGGCTTCAACATCGGCGAAGTTTCCTGTCCCACGAAATACTTCGCTGAAGCTTCCTCCATCAACTTCCGCCGCAGCGTGAAATACGGACTCGGCGTGCTGGTCACAACCCTGCAATTCGCGTTGCAAAGGACCGGTCTGATCAATCTGCCCCGCTTCAGCGACAAAGGCCGCAAACTCGAGCCGGGATATCCCACGTACTACGCCCGACAAACTGACACCGCATCTGCAGGCCACGCTTAAAGCTTCAATCGCAGAAAGGCAAAATTGTCGGGAAGTGCTTTCGCGAAGAAAGGATCGCCGCTGTGAACTATTTTTTTCTGGAAAGAAATCCGAGCACTCTACTGGCGAATTCATCGGAGAACCCGAAGCGCGCCTTAGCCACAGAATAAAGCGCGACGGCCTTTTTGTCCAGCCAGATCATCGCCGATTTTCCCCACCCATCTTGCGGCCGTGGATAATAATCGGTGGAATGTCCGGAGTATTTCTTGTCCTGCTCGATCGTGTAGTAGTACAAAGCCAGACTCTTGCGCGATTCTCCCTCCGGACAAGTCAGCGGATCAGGAAATCCGTGCAGCGACCTCTCATCCGTGGTGAAAATGAGCGCATGGTTCAACAGCGGCGGATACTTCGCCGCGCAACGCGCCATCTTTCCATCTTGACGCTCCCACAATTCGATCGCACCGCCCCACTCGTCCTTCCATCCCGGATTCAAATAGAGAATCAGATTCACGCGCCTGTGCCACTGCGTGTGAAAGTGGTGCATGGAAAAATCCGTGTGCACATTCAGATAGCCGCCTCGGCCAGACTGATGCAGTCCTCCGCCTTCGAGCATCGGGTCTGCCATCAGGTTGGGAATACCGGTAAGTTCCGAAACCCACGCCACAAACTCCGGAGTGTTCAGTTCGTCCACGACCGCGCCCAGCGCCGGAGGAAACAACTGGCGTTTCGCCATGCCCAGCTTGTTTTCGTTCGCGTGTTTATACTGCGTCCACTCCTCGGTCGAAGCCTGCGGGAACTGCTCCGACATCTCGAGCGCAGTATCCGGATCAAGAAAATCCTTCAACCGAATATGCGGACAGGGATGGTTCTCGCGGTATTGTCGGGCAAGCGCAGGCAATGGAGATCCCCACCTCTCGTAGGGAAATAGACGGACTGGAGCCTGGATAGCCCGCGCAGTCGACATGCCTAGGAGGCCCTCATTTTTGAAATTGTATCCGATCAGCGATCCCGAGGCGCAGATCTTGCCGTGTTGAGTAACGGTTTTGATAACCGTCAGGGAATTCGGCAAACGCGCACGGCGCTGTTCTGGTAAGGGCAATCGAGTCCGGCAACTCCGGGCTGTTGCAGCACTACCCAGCTCGCGCCGTATTTGTTTTTCAGCCGCGCGAAATCTTCTGCGCCAAAATTCTTCCACGGAGTTTGAGCTTGCACCTGCGCCCACCATTCCTCGGCTAGACCTGGAAACATGCTGACCACACCGTTGTCCTTGACTCCATCGGCCAGATGGCTGCGCTGGGCCAGGCAACGGAAGCCGATCTCATCTTCGCCTTTGAGATCCATATATTCCGGGTCGATGGCGAAGACTGCATTCACGGGCGTGTTCTGACGAATCCAGACAAAAGCCTGCGCCCACGGATTCTTTGGCGTAACACCGGGCAATTCTATGTGCGCACTTGCCGCAAAGAGCGCCCGCTGGCCGAGAAACATTCCGACGCTCAAAGGTACGAACAACAGCAACCAGCGCCACGTGCGGTCTTTCAGCACGTACTCGGCGAGAAACCCGCCCATCAGAACGAACATCACGATATAAAGAAAATGCAGGCTGCGCAGCGGCTGCAGGCGAGCCAAGGCTTCAAACCGCGCAGGCAAGTCTACCACCAGCGCGGCCGCGAGATAGATCAAGCCATAGACCACGAAAGCGCGGCTCACGCGTTCGACTACGGGCCATTGCCGATGCCGCGCTATCCGCTTAAAAAACCAGAACAGCAGGAGCGGCGCGACTGCACCTAGCAACTCATACCACGCCCAGTTCTGAATGTAGTGATAGCCGTGACGTTTTGCTGCCTCGTGATACGCCGCGGAAGTTGCGGGCGAAAGCGGAATCCACAACAGAGCTGCAAGGCCAGTCGCACTCTTCATCTTCCAGCGGCTTTCGAATTTTTCCATCACTACAAACAACATGCAAAACGAAAATGGAAACACCCACATGAGCGGATGCATGCAGAGGGCAAACGCCAGCCACAGCAGCGCGCGCACATATTTCTTTTCCAAAGTTCGCACCAGCATGAAAATTCCCGCGAACGCCGCCAGATTCCGCGGGTTCAAATACTGGTCCATGACGTAGAGCGCCGTGCCGGCCACGGGAATCGACAGCAGCGCGGCAATCAAACATACTCCGCTCCAGCGCGCCCTTTTCGAGTCGGGGAAAAACAAGCCGCTCAACTCCCAGCAGGCGAGAAGCAACAAGAATATGGACGCGAGATGCCACAGAAATAGCCCTACTTCCGGCGGCAGATGAGTTACGCGAAGTGAGAACGCAACCACATTGGGAAACAACGTCATGTGGGCGTGCGAGAGGAAAAATTCCTGCCCCACAGGAAACAGCTCGGGATGAAGAATCTTCTCTACGCCCGGCAGGTAAATCTCCGCATCTTCCGAGAACGGATGGTAGCCTTGCACCAACACCGCTGCAAAAGTCAGCAGCAGGAGTCCGAGAGCGGACTTCCATTTCGGTGGAGTTGATCGAGAGGAAATGCTCAAGGAGTTGATGGCGGCCGCGCCGTCTTTACCCTAATGAGAGCGAGTCCGTCTGTCAAATTCGGGTGATCGCAGATGATAGTCTTTTGGCCGACGCCTCAGGAGTTTAGGAATTCTTGGGTTTTGGGGTTAGTGGTGCAGTTTGACGGTGCACCACTACCGGTTTTGGTTGTAAATGGCCCGACAAATGCATAACCGTATATACTCGATTGTCCGAGATGGATCTTTCGCAGAAAAAGCAGGAATTTAGCAGGGCATATGTGAAGGCCGTCGCCGCCGCATGTGGATATGCCACCAAAGACGTGTCAGTAGACGACGACAGCGTGGATTTGAGTTTAGCTGCGCGAGGAGGGAACGGGACGGTCAGATCTCCGCAGCTTGACATGCAGTTAAAATGCACGGCACGGAATATTATCAGTGACACAACAGTCGATTTCCCTGTGCCGATTAAGAATTATGATGATCTTCGACCTGAGGATTTTATGGTACCTAGAATCCTTGTGGTTGTCGCAGTTCCCGATGATGTAGCCGACTGGATCCACCATTCAGAGGAAGAATTACGGGTTCGGCATTGCGGGTATTGGTTCTCGCTGCGCGGAATGCCGCCCACAGAAAATACTAATACTGTTACAGTCAATATTCCGCGAACGCAGCTGTTTGACGTTGCGGGTGTTGCGGGGATTATGGCTCGCGTTGCGGCAGGAGGACTTCCATGAGGGCAAGGGTACGCGATCCCCAGACCCTTGAAGCCATCCGGTCTTTGGAGGTCGTCAGCTACCTTCGAGCAACAGGCTGGACGCAACGGGACGTGCGTCCAGAGCGCTATTCCGTATGGGCACGCGGGAACGGGCATGGCGAATACGAGATCACTGTTCCCCTTTCTCGGTTCAAAGACTTTGCGCTTCGGATGTCCGAGGTGCTGGAGACTCTTGAATCAGCGGAAGGTCGTTCGCAACTGCAAATCCTGGCGGACCTCAGCATTACAAATGCCGACGTAGTGCGTATCAGCTCTAATGTCGCAGAGACTGCCGATGGAACGATCCCCATTGAAGATGCGGTGGCTCTGGTACAGAAGGCGAGAGATGCTGTCTTGGCTGCTGCGTGTTCCGCGATAGAACCCCGTGCTTACTTTGCGCCACGGAAGTTTGACCAGGCCCTCGACTATGTAAGAAAAGTTAAGATGGGGCAAACCGAACGAGGAAGCTACACCGTAACTGTCGTATCAAGGGTGGCTCCTGTTCTGCAACAACAGCCGCTTGGTGACGTTGAGGAGCCGTACGAGAGGCGTGTAATCAGAACCCTGGGCACGGGGATAACAACAATACGGGCAGCAGCTGAAGTTGCCGCCGCAACTGGGAGTCTTGAATCATTCGAGGCGGGCATACGTTCCGGCGTTAGCGCAAACTTGTGCAACGCACTGGTTGGTATGGTCCAGGATACAGAATTCGTCAGAGGCTTGGAATTTTCTTTCTCCTGGTCGCGAACTCGACCGCAAGTGCAGCAGGAAGTTCCTCCGCACATCGTCATCAGCCCTGACTCATTGCCTGTCATTGAGGAAGCTGGCAGGCTTCTGCGGGCCATCAGTCCACGAGAAGAATTTGAGCTCATCGGAATTGTGGTTAAGCTAGATCGTCATCCCGACGAGCGGCTTGGAAGAGTCACTGTGGTGGGTTTCGTCGAGGATCGACCGCACAGCATAAGAATGGAGTTGGCTGGCGAGGACTATACAAAGGCTGTAACAGCACATGATGACCGCAACTTGATTCTTGTTCGTGGCGACCTCTTTAAGGAAGGGCGCTCATATATTTTGAAAGAGCCACGGGGATTGCAAATCCTCCCCGGTGATCGAGAATCTCCTATGCAGTAGCTCTGCGAGGCCGGAAACCTCGCACCCCTAATATAGGCGCAAAAGCTCCCTCCGGAGATCATGAGCCACCCGTGTCAAACCTCGACCAATTCGCTGTCATCTTCCTGTAATTCCAGCTCTTCTGTGTGTTGTTTCCTCAGCGTCCTCGCAGGCACAAGCGAGGCTGCAAGAATCACTATCAACGGATCGATGGGACGCCGGTAGTAGACTTCTGGGCTGGTCACGTAGTAGATCGCCGGAAAAATTACCAGCACAAGAGCAAAGAGTATGGCGATTTCCGGTTCAAATCGAAATGCTCGCCATAATCCCATGAGCGCGAGCGCGGTAAAGATCGTACAGAGAAAAATGTTTGGAGGGTCGAGCGGTTCTTGTGCCAAGTAGGCGGGATCGAAGCTCCAGAAGCCTGTCCATATATAAACCGCGCGGCGCAGTGTGGTCCAGGCATACCAGCCCGGATGCGCGCTGATGAACTCGACTGCCTGTTTCTTCTCTTTTTCCATGTAGCCCACTTCGCCTAATTGCTGGAACTGGTGCCATTCGGCGTCGCTGTGCCACGGGCCGAGATCATAGGCGGCCCAATGGTTGGTTGCGCCTTTCGTGCCCAGACGCAACACCATGCCCATGTTGTCGCGAAATGGGATGAAACTGTGGAAGGTGTTGTAGTTGCGAATGAACCACGGCGACACAAAGAGGATGAAGGCCAGCGCCGCAAACGCAGCGGGACGGAACCATGCCTGCCTGCGGCGGTGAAGACGATAGCAAACCCATCCACCGAGGAAAGGCAACACGGAAACGATTGCTGGGCTGGTTAGCGCTGCTAGACCCGCTAGCAGGCCAAAGCCGATCCAATTTCGCCAAACCGGCTCGGCTTCCGCTTGACTCTCAAGGTGCAGGGCAAAAAGAAAAAGCAGGGTCAGCAACAATGTGGCCAGCCAGGTTTCCCAAATTCTTTCGACCGGGAAATAGACTGCGTAGGGGAAAAAGACCCAGCCCCATCCGGCCCACTTTGCGGCGCGTTCGCCAAAAGTTCTGCGAGCGATGAGGAATATAGGAATGCAGGTCAGCGCTGAGCTCAAGGCATTGAGCGAAAGGAGCACCACGGCGGATGCCTTCGTGTAGATGCCAAACACTTTGAAAACGCCGGCAACGATGTAAGGATAGACGGGACTCATCCAAGCAGTGGGCCCAGTCTCGGCGAAAAGCGGGCTGCTGAATCCGCGGCCTTCAACAATGGACCGGGCGATTCGGCCCGTCTCGTAGCCGAAGTGCCAGTGATCACGGGAGGGATCGAGTTGCTCGGGCAGCAGGAAGACCATCACAACCAAGCGGATGGCCAGCGCGGTGAGAACCATCCAAATGAGGGATGATCTTACGGAACGATCACCTCGGGGAGAGGCCATCGGTTCGCGCACAACCGAAACATAGGCTCTCTCTAGGACTTGGTGCATGCCCTCCCCGAATGGCGCTGCTTCCCATTACGGTATACGATCTGTTCCGAAATGGGAAGTGGAGGAGGAGTTGCGCTCCGGAGAAGGACAGAATTAAGGAAGCGAGCCAAACGCGCCCTTCGGTCGCTTGCGCTCTCTCAGGGCAGGCTCGGTGGATGCGCGGCTGGCCCAGATTCCCTCGGCAAGCTCGGGACAGTCTCTTCACTGCGCAGAGGACGCTTGCTCTGGATGACAAACCAAGAGGGTTACGACTCGGGCGACAACGCTTGCGCACATCCCGGCTCCTACGTAGCATCTAACTTACATGGCTGCTGCCCTGATGCCCGAGCGCCTTCGGCCCAAGATGGCCTTGGGCGAGATCGTCAGCTTTGCCTACGACACTTTCTGCAGTAACAAGGTGCGCTTCATCCTGACGGCGTTGGGGATGGTGATCGGGACCGCGTCTCTCATCCTCGTCGTGACCATCGGCATGACCGGCCGTCAATATGTGCTCAACCAGATCCAGGCAATCGGAGCGAATCTCATCTACGCGCAATACCAGGGTGCGCCGCACATCAGCCAATCCACGCCCGATCCGCTGACCATCGACGATGTGGAAGCAGTGCGCAGCCAGGTGCCGGGCGTAGTCGCGGCGTCGCCCGTGGTGACTTTGTCGGAGCGGGTTCCGCTTGGCGAAGGTAAAGAGCGCGAAGTGCAGATCCTGGGCGTCTATCCCGAATATCTGCGAGTGCGCAATCTGGTCGTGCTTTCCGGCCGTTTTTTTGATGCGGAGGATTCGCAGGCCCACAACAAAGTCGGGCTGATCACAGAAAAAATGGCGCAGGAAGTCTACGGCTCGACTCAGGCGGCAATCGGAAAGATTATCAAACTAACGGGGCTCCCCTTCACGATCATCGGGACGTTCAAAGAGCGGGTCAACACCTTCGATCAATCGGAAATCGTCGGCAGCACCATGTTGATTCCTTACACGGTCAGCCGCTATTTTACAGACACGCCCAACGTGAAGCTGATTTACTTTTCGATGGAGGATCCTTCCATGGTGGTCGCGGGCACGGCGCAAATCAAGCGCGTGCTGCAATCGCGGCATCGCCCGGAATCGGTCTACGATGTCACTGACCTGACCGAGCTGCTGGCGGTGGCCGACCGCTCGGCGACGATGCTGACCTGGATGCTGCTGTTGATCTCCGCCGTGACTTTGCTGGTGGGCGGCATCGGCATCATGAACATCATGCTGGCTACGGTCACCTCGCGCATCCGCGAGATCGGAATCCGCAAGGCGGTGGGTGCGACCAACCGCGAAATCCGCTTTCAGTTTCTCGCCGAGGCCATTCTCATTTCGCTGATCGGAGGCTTCGCCGGCATCGTCATCGGCCTCGCCATCCCTTACTCAGTTCGCTTTCTGACGGAGTACCGCGTGCCCATCAACGGCTGGTCCGCGGTTATCGCGATTGCCGTGTCCTCGCTGGTCGGGGTAATTTTCGGAACCATCCCAGCCGCCCGCGCCGCCCAGCTCGACCCCGTGGAGAGTCTGCGTTACGAATAGCCGTACATATCCCTTAAGATTTTAAAAGGAAAGGACTTGAGTCAGCTTGGCTCATGAATGGCGTAGCGGAACCCGAGAGGCCTGCCCTGAGCGGACGGGGCAGTGATTTTACAGCGAAATCCACCGACACGCGCCGCTTGGCAGCCGTTCCCACCCTACGCCAAAACGCTCACGATGCTTTTTGCCACAAAAAAGTTGCATTTTAGCTAGTGACCAAAGTAATATGGTTTACGTAGCTTGACAATCGTTTTTCCCAGTGTGGTAGACCCAGGTACCGCTCGTTAACTTCCAAACGTGCAGTTCAGCTGTGCAAAAAACATAACGAGGTGGTTGGTCCGCCTCCGTCCCGGTTCGGAGAGTTCAATATGGCGTGGTACGCATACTGCCTTACCGAGCACCAGACCCTTCCCAACGGCACCCGTTCCCGACGCCCGTTCGTAATTGAGAACGTTCAAGGCGTGAACGGAGCCCCTGTGCTCAGCTATCCCAGCGGCGAGTTTGCTGTGATTGTGAGCGAGTACGACCAGAACGCCGCACAACTTGACCAGAAAGCCGCCATCGATCACGCCCGGGTGGTGAGCGGCTGTTTCCGCAATTCCACCGTATTACCGTTCCGTTTCGGCACCATCTTCGAAAGCGACGACTCTCTCCGCCACGCTGTCCGGGTCAACCGGCGCGCCTTTGGCGTGAGTGTTGCCAAGCTTCGGGGCAAGTCCGAAATGCACATCAAGCTCACGGTCACGGACGGCTCTCTGCGCGAAGCCATGATTGACGTCATCCTGCCCGACACGGTCGGTGGCGACTATCTTTCCAAGCTGCGCGTCAAAGCTTCCCGCGAGCGCGAACGCCAAACCAAGGCCCGCGCACTTTCGGTACAGGTCCACAAGCTTTTTAACCCGCTCGAAGAAGAAGTGAGCTGCAAGAAAGTCGCTCCGCAAGGCATGCTCATCGACATCGCACATCTCATCGATTCCAAATCGGTCGAGAAATATCAGAACCGCTACAACACCGCCGCCAAGCAGTTAAAGAACTGCGAAGTGGCCATCAGCGGACCCTGGCCCCCATACCACTTCCTTCCCGGGAAGCTGCGCACGGTGGCGGGAAACAGCTAGTTGATTCAGAACAATTCGGGCCGCCGCCTGCCACATGGCAGGCAGTGGCTCGAACTATTTTCGGGCCGTCCTCCTGCAATCAATATGCATCCGGCTGCACTTCTGTGCGGCTGCGAACCGCGCTCTTAGGCCATCTGTCGAGTTTGCGCTGAATTTAAGCCTCACTCCATCAATCACTTACGGATTTGTGTGCTACCGGTCACAGTTTGGTTCGGCAAGTGCTCCCTTTGTATGTACTAAAGAGGCCGCAAACCCAAAGACATGACCTTCACTCTCGTTTCCAGTCACCAATTCCCGAAGTACTGTTCCGCCCGGCGCAACAGCTACTTCCATTGCCTTTCCTGACAACCTACCAAACCTGACCTCTTTGAAATGTGGCCCCAGCAATGGGGCCGCTTTTTTCCCGGCAAGAACTCTGTGGGAACCGGCGCCCTTCGGCAAGCTCAAGGCGGGCTCTCGGCGCCCGCCGGGCCCAACCCAACTCCGGACCGCTTTCCCGCCGCCGCCGTTCTCAGCTACACTGCGTGCACCATGATCAATGCCTTTCCCTCGGTATCCTCGTCCCGGATTTCCATCGCACTTTTAGTAATCTCTTCCGTACTCGCCAGCGCTCAAAATCCGCCGCAGCCGCAGCCTGTCCCTTCGTGGCTATCCCCACCGCAGACTTACACCTCAAACTTTCCCCCACTCCTGCTCCAGCAGCTTTCGGCGATCAAAGCCGCAGCACTCAATGACGACTACGCTTACCGTCAACTCGCTCATCTCACGGAAAACATCGGACCGCGCCCCAGCGGCTCACCGCAAGCCCGCGCCGCCGCCGAGTATGTCGCTGGCGAACTTCGCAGACTCGGACTCGAGGTCCGCCTCGAACCAGTCACCGTCCCCCATTGGGTTCGCGGAGCCGAATCCGCCGCTCTCATCGACTACCCCGGCATGGTCCCCGATACAACGCAAAAGATCGTTCTCACCGCGCTAGGCGGAAGCTCCTCCACAACTCCCGACGGCCTGACCGCCGATGTAGTCACCGTCAACACATTCGATGAACTGCAGGCTCTGGGCCGCGACAAGGTCATCGGCAAAATCGTCCTCTTCAACGAACTCTTCGACAAGCAAAAAGCCGCCGCCGGACTGGCTTTCCAAGCCTACGGCGAAGCCGTCCGCTATCGCGGAGCCGGACCCAAAACCGCAGCCGATCTAGGTGCCTTAGCCTGCCTTGTCCGCTCCGTCGCCAGCGCCGACTACCGGCTTCCCCACACCGGATTCAGCTTCCCCGCAGGCATCCCCGCCGCAGCCGTGACCGCCGAAGACGCCGACCTCATAGTCCACTTAGCCGCCCAAGGCAAAGTCCGCATGCATCTCACTCTGGTTTCGCAAAAGCTCCCCGACGAAACCGGCTACAACGTAATCGCCGACCTCAAAGGCTCCGATCACCCCGAGCAGATCGTAATAGTCTCCGGCCATCTCGATTCCTGGGATCTGGGCACCGGAGCCATCGACGACGGAGCCGGAGTTGTCATGGCTATGCAAACCGCCGAAGTCCTTCAGCGCCTCCACCTGCGCCCTGCCCGCACCCTCCGCGTAATTGCCTGGATGGATGAAGAGACCGGAGGCGCCGGCGGCCGAACCTATGCCACCGAATACAACAACGACTTCCCCCGCCACATAGCCGCCATCGAAAGCGACGCCGGCGCAGCCCATCCTTTGGGTTTCGAAGTCAAGATCACTCCCGCAGCGATCGACGCCCTCCGCCCAATTCAATCCGTTCTCCTGAGCATAGGCGCAACCGTTTTCCAGCCCGCCACCTATTCTCCCGGAGCCGACATCGCCCCCATTTCCGATGCCGGAGTACCCGCCTTCGGCCTTATGCCCGACGGCCGCAAGTATTTCGACTACCACCACTCCGCCGCCGACACCCTCGACAAAGTAGTCCCCAGCGAGCTCCGCGAAAACGACGCCGCTATGGCCGTGCTCGCCTACGCGCTAACGAACATGAAAGAGCCTCTGCCGAGATAAAGGAAGCTGATGGATTAAATGTGGAAGTGTGGGGGACAGCCGCCCTCGGCTGTCCAAGAGCTAAACTCCCCACCCGTTGGTCTGATGCGTAGAAGGGCTGGGCCATCCCCCAATATCACTATTGCGTGAAGAGAGGAGCATGATAGTATTGCGTGAAGAGAGGAGCATGATAGTGTTTTGCCGCCTGTGCAGGCAGCTTCCGGCGCGACATCCGGCCGATGTTAGGAAGTTAAGAAGCAGAATCAAGCTGCAGCTAACTTCACGCGTCCCGGCTCCCCAGCTTCCTTCCGACCCTTGGGAAAATCTGAGTTGTCGATCCGAATGAGGTGCGTATGCCCCTATCTCGACGGAGTTTGCTCACTTGCTCGCTTGCAATGTTGAGTCTGCTTCTCGCTAGTTGCGGCGGCGGAAGCGGAACTGGCACTTCAACTCAAACACCACCCCCTTCCCAAGGCTCGTTGACGATCACGATCATGAGCCTCCCGAGTAATGCAGCAGCGAGCGTAGCGGTCACCGGCCCAAACGGCTACAGCACCCAGTTAACTTCTAGCCAGACGTTGCAGCTCACACCCGGCACCTACACTGTTAACGCTAACTCCGTCGGCGCCGGGAGCAGCACCTACTATCCCGCTGTAGCCTCCCAAACGTCGACGGTTTCGATCTCGACCCCGGCATCGGTCACCGTCAACTATTCGACCATCATTCCCAATAACACAAAGGTGCTCGATTCAGCCGGGATGAGCAGCCTTACAGTTTCCCCCGACGGTTCCACAATAACGATGTCAACCTCCAGTGCCGTAGCCACTTCGCTGGCGGCGGGAAATGTATTGGCAAGCGCACCTGCCACCGCTGCCCCAAATGGTCTATTGGTGAAGATTCTTAGTGTCAGCGCCGGCGGCCAGACCGTCAGCGCGAGCGTGCAACAGGCAACCCTGCAAGATGCCATCCAACAGGGCAACTTCCAGTTCACCGAAACTCTCGGGCCGGGAAACATGGCGGTTAAATCCCCGGCGAGAAAGCGTATTCAGCCTCGCCGACTCCGCGACCGCTTCCTTCGTAAGTACACAAGCTCAGGAACAGGAGCTTGCGCCGGGAACAGCAATACGTTCCAGGAGCCGTTCGACGTACCGCTGGCAGAGGGAGGGGGCGACAGCCTGACATTGACGGGAGAGGAAGATTTCTGCCCCTCTTTTAGCCTCGCTATTCAAATCAGCGGGTTCCAGCTTGTTTCTATGGACGCTACGGTCACTGCGGGTATTCACGCGTCTGTCGGCCTCGTCGACAGCCTACAAGAGAGTTTTAACGTAACGAGCTACTTGACAAGCGACGGTTGGAGTCCGTCGCCGTCGCCGCCGCTACTCGAAGCAAGCCCTACGGTGGTCTTGATCGGAGACATCCCGGTTGTCGTTCAGCCGACCCTGACTCCGTTTGTGGGCGTGAGCGGCAACGCATCGGCAGATGCATACGCTGGCATCACCACGGACTCGACGCTCACCGTCGGAGTTTCGTACGCGAATGGCGCGTGGGGCCCTGTAGATACAAGCGCCTCGCCAACAGCGGTGTCAACTGCAACCTCTGTGGACGGGCAGGCTAGTCTCAAGGCTTTCGCCGGCCTACAGGCGGGCGTTCTGTTGGATGGCATCGTGACGCCTAGTCTCAGCGGCGATGGCTACTTGCAGTTCAGCGCAAGCCTCACAGAGAACCCTTGTTGGAGTTTGGATGCTGGGCTGGAGGCTAACGTCGGAGTGAATGTCACAATTCTCGGGGAGACTCTAGTGGGCTGGTCGAGCTCCTCCTTAAATCTCTACTCGACTCCCGTTCTGCAGGCCAAGAACATCTGCTTTGCTCCAACGCTCACAATTGTCAATCCTAACATGGCGCAGGCCGGGACCTCGCAACTGACCCTTGCCCTCACGGGCTCCAACTTTGTTCCGGACTCAATGGCAAACTTCAATGGCCAGCCACTGGTCACCACCTTTTTGGATCCAAGCGATCTGACGGCGGTCGTGCCCTCCAGCGATCTTGCGGCGGCCGGAACTTTCCCCGTAACTGTAACCAACCCAGACACGCCCGACGCAACGTCGAGCGCAGTCACTTTCACTGTAGCGGGACCGGCCGTTTCGGTTTCAGTTTCCCCTGCCACCGCCCAAGTCCCGGCAACCGAAACGCAGCAGTTCACCGCCGCTGTGACCGGCACGTCGAATACTGCGGTCAGTTGGAACGTGAATGGAATCTCTGGGGGCAACTCTACTGTCGGGACAATCAGTGCGACGGGACTCTATACCGCACCCGCAAGCGTCCCAACGCCCCCCACTGTGACCGTGACCGCTACTAGCCAGGCCGTCCCGAGTTCTAGCGGCTCTGCCACGGTAACCATCGGCCCGTACAAGGTTAGTAATCTGTATTCCTTCACCAGCCTCACCGACGGTGCGGCACCCTCGGCACCACTCATCCAGGGCAGCGACGGCCTTTATTACGGCACGACGCAGCTCGGTGGAACCTATGGCTACGGAACGGTCTTTAAGGTAGACTCGGCGGGGAACGTGACACCCTTGTACGAATTTTCCGATGAAAACGACGGAGCAAACCCCGTATCGGCTCTGGTCCAGGCCAGCAACGGGTATTTCTATGGCACAACGGAGTGGGGCGGGAGCTATGGTAAAGGTACGATCTTTCAAGTTGACTCGAACGGAAATCTCACCACGCTGTACTCGTTCACAGGCGGTGACGACGGGCTGAATCCATTATCTGGTTTGACCCAGGCCAGCGATGGGCACTTGTACGGAACAACGTTCGGGGGAGGGACCTACAGCAGCGGAACGATATACTGGGTAGACTTGTCGGGTAACCTGACCACGTTGTACTCGTTCACGGGGGGCACTGACGGCGATGGTCCGGACGCACCGCTAATTCAAGCTAACGATGGCGATTTCTACGGAACAACGCAGAATGGTGGCAACAACTCCTGCGACATAGGGCTGGGAATCGGCTGCGGCACAGTCTTCAAGATTGACTCAGCCGGAAACCTCACTACCCTCTACACATTCTCCGGCGGCAGCGACGGAGCAAATCCCGACGAAACCGTGGTCCAGGGAAACGACGGGAATTTCTACGGCACGACATTGTTCGGCGGGGACTCCTCTTGTACAGTATCAACCTACACTGGTTGTGGCACCGTCTTTAAGATAGATTCCACAGATACCTTCACAATCCTGCACGATTTCTCCGGTGGCGCTGACGGCGGAGTCCCCTTCTCGTCTTTGATTCAGGCCACCGACGGCAATTTCTATGGAACGGCTACAGCCGGAGGCGACTCTTCCTGCTCGGTCATCGCGTCCGGCGAAAACTTCGCCACCTACATCGGATGCGGCACCGTCTTCAAAATGGATTCAAGCGGAAACGTAGATGCCTTATATTCGTTCACGGGCAGCCCGAATGACGGATCGAATCCGTTCGCAGCTATTTTGGAGGGAAGCGATGGCTACTTCTATGGCACCGCCCGCTGGGGCGGAAGTGCAACAACGTCGTGCAGCTATACAAACAACGGGGGTTGCGGCACATTCTTCCGCGTATCCGGACCCGGTGGCCCTTTGCCCCAACTGAGCGCACTAAGAAAAAGAGAGCAGATACCTCAATCGCGGAAACTCGCTCCCATGTCCTCCCAGAAAGCGCCCGACTTGAAAACTCGCGACGTTCGTTCCTCGTCTCGATCCGCAAAACCGCTTCCTCTTAAGGGATCGAAGAAGAGATTTTGAAAAGACCTTGCGCTAGAGGCATCGTTGCAATGTGAAAGGAGAAATACAATGTTAAAGCTAGGGTGCGTTATGCTCGTTTTTCTCGCCACGGCCTCCGGCTTCACGCAGGATGGGGACTTCAAGGGCAAGGTAGTCATCGCGGGCACGGGCCCGCAACTGGAGACGTCAATTGACATCATCGCCGCAGCGCTCGACAAGCGGGGAGTCCCGTATAGGGTCGTAGGAGAATCCTCCCGCCGTGCCGAGAACGACAAGATGGCGGCCAACGGGGCGCTGAGCCTCCTCTACCTCAACCAGGAAATCGTGCTCCATAGCCGCCCGAAGCTCATCGCGACCTGCTATGACGCCAAGGGCACGGTGCTG
This sequence comes from uncultured Acidobacteriaceae bacterium, assembly GCA_963702775.1. GTDB lineage: Bacteria > Acidobacteriota > Terriglobia > Terriglobales > Acidobacteriaceae > Sulfotelmatobacter. The sequence goes on along the minus strand of CAVPDX010000002.1, from coordinate 580,528 downwards.
TGGACGGAGGAAACGAATGCCAGTTTCACAATGACACAGGTTGGCTCCGCAAAAACCCTCGGGGGACGCATCGCCAGAAAGATAGCGGATCCCGCATTCGGAGGGGCGTGCTTCCCATCAAAGTAACGGAAGCGGAGACCGGTTCAGCCTTTCGCTACTAGCCGAAGGGGCGGGGATTTTGATCTCCAGCTTGCCGCCACATATATCTTAGCGCTTCCAAAGCAGCAAATCGGAGTCCGCCCTACGCAGACTCACTACCAGCACTCCCCAACGTCCTTAACTACCGCAGCTCCTATCACTTAGGCGACAGTGTACATACTATTATATACGCTCATTATTGCAGACACAAAATGTTCCAGTTGGAACATATCTCACAAATGTTCCAGTCGGAACATTAAGCCATTCTTAAGAATGCGCCGAGCGCATAGCCCCCGGTGACTCCCGTCACTCCAAACGTCGGGCTGATCCCTCAAGTGTTGCCCCGCCCCGCCGATGAAGCTCAAGTAGAGAGCCCCATCTCATCTCGGAGGCCGTAGAAAAATGTCCCGCCCGTTCCCCGCGCGCCAGCGTCGCGCCTCGTCACTGTCATTGTCATTTCTAACGTTAACAATTTTCTTATCGTCTCTTTCTCTTGAACTGACTGCCCAGGCAGACTTTCCGGCCGACCCTCCGAGCCCGCTGTTTATGCTGCCTCCGTTCGTTCCAGTAAGAGACCGCATTACCAGCTTCATTGATGACGAGCAGCGCCTAACTCTGCATGGCAACATGCATCCTCTGGCCAACGCGCAGAACGATGCCGGCGCAGTCGCTCCCAGCTTTCCCATGGAGCACATGCTGCTCACGCTGCTGCCCGATGCCGGGCAGCAAGACGCTCTCAACCAGTTGCTGGACGCGCAACACAATCCCGAGTCACCTTATTACCACCAGTGGCTCACGCCCGAGCAGTATGGAGAACGCTTCGGCATCTCCGATGCCGACACAGCGCAGATTGTGGAATGGTTGCAGGGTCACGGCATGGAAGTGGAAGAGGTCACGACTGGCCGCCGCGCGATCGTTTTCAGCGGCACTGCGGCGCAGGTCGAGTCGGCGTTTCACACGCAGATTCATGCCTACAAAATCGGCGATGAAATTCATCACGCCAACGCAACCGAGCTGCAAATTCCGGCTGCTCTGCTTCAAGTTGTCGGAGGTGTGGTTTCGCTCCACGACTTTCAAAGCGAACCGCAGCATGGCGCGATCCGGAAGCCATCGCCTGACTTCACCAGCGGCGGCTCGCACTATCTAGCTCCCGCAGATTTTGCCACCATCTATGACCTCCTGCCGCTATATCAGCAATCGATTACCGGCAGCGGCCAGTCGGTCGCCATCGTGGCGCGCTCGAACATCAAGCTCGCGGACGTGCGCCAGTTCAGAACATTTTTCGGCCTGCCCGCTAACGATCCGCAGATCGTCGTCAACGGAACCGATCCCGGCATATTCAGCTCGGGCGAAGAGACCGAAGCTGATCTCGACGTGGAGTGGTCGGGCGCGGTGGCGAGGAATGCGACCATCAAGTTTGTGGTTTCGAAGTCGACGAATTCCAGCGATGGCATCGACCTTTCCGCGCAATACATCGTCAACCACAACCTTGCGCCGGTCATGAGCACGAGCTTCGGCCTGTGCGAAGCCGCGCTGGGCTCTTCCGGAAATGGATTTCTGAATAGCTTGTGGCAACAAGCCGCGGCGCAGGGCATCACGGTCTTTGTTTCGTCGGGAGACAATGGCGCGGCGGGCTGCGATTCTGCCTCGGCTACCTCTGCCACGCATGGACGGGGGGTGAACGGCTTGTGCTCCACTCCCTACAGCGTTTGCGTTGGAGGCACTGAGTTCAACGAAGCCTCTCATCCTTCGCTCTATTGGTCGTCTACGAACGTTGCAGGCACGCAGGCATCAGCTATGAGCTATATACCAGAGGTAGCCTGGAACGAGAGCGGCCCAGGTGCGGGACTGTGGGCGAGCGGCGGCGGGGCGAGCGCAATCTATGCGAAGCCGTCCTGGCAGGTGGGGACAGGCGTTCCCGCCGAAGGCCGACGCGACGTTCCTGACGTCTCCCTTAGCTCCGCTGGACACGACGGCTATCTTATCTATCAGGAAGGCGGACTCTACGTGGTGGGCGGCACCTCAGCCGCTTCCCCTTCATATGCCGGGATAATGGCTCTCGTGGTGCAGCACTTGGCGGCCCGGCAAGGCAACGCTAACACCGCGTTCTATTCTTTGGCCAACAAACAGAGAACCGGCGGCGCATCCGTTTTTCACGACATCACCACGGGCAACAATAGCGTGCCGGGACAGGCCGGCTTCGCCGCTACGCTGGGATACGATCAGGCCACCGGGCTGGGCTCGATCGACGGCTCAATCCTGGTCAACCACTGGGGTGATTCCACGGTCGTTCCTGCTTTTCAGGCAAGTCCTTCGGCGAGTTCGCTATCGGTCACCGCCGGATCGAACAAAAGCATCACCTTGAAGGTCATAGTCAGTGGAGGTTTCGACGCGGCGGTTGCTTTGTCCGCGACTGGACTGCCCAGCGGAATTTCGGCCGCTTTCATGCCGGCTACACTGGCCGCTCCTGGATCGGGCAGCAGTGTTCTCAGGTTCACCGCGAGCAGCGTCGCCAGGGCGGGCGTTTATTCCGTCAAGGTGTTTGCCACCAGCGGCTCGACAAAGCAGCAGATGCCGGTCTCGGTCACGATCGTACGGCGGCCATAGCAGGCATCGGCAGTCTGATCGGTTCCGCAGCTACTCCATCACGCGGAAACCTTGATCCGGGTCAGGAAAGAGTTATCTCCCAACTTCGACCCGCGCTGCACCGGCACGCGTTACGGATGCGCGAGATCGCGGGCCGGCGCGTGGGCTGGAAGGAGCGGCGGCGAGATCCTCGGCATTATCCGACGAGCGAAGAGTTGACCGCAAAAGTCGGAACTAAGCAAACTCCAGAAAAATATCTTGAGTGATCCGTTGCCATGGCGACCCTTGCGGGAGCGGCACCCGCATTCCGGCACAGGAAGCAATCGCACGATTGTGAATAGCAGGCAGTAGCATACGACCTACCGGGAGTGCCTGTTGACGCATCTCGATTGGGGCGCTTATCATTTTCGTTTGGCCCTTATTCAGTGGCGGCTCCATGGAGCCGCCGCGGGATTTTAGAAGTGAGCTTATGGATAAGAAGAAGTTAGAAGCATTCAAGAAGAGACTGGAGACGCGGCAGCAGGATCTGCGGCGCACGGTCTCGCGCACCCAGGCGGACGGACGCTCCGCCGATGAGGATACGGCGCAGGACATTGCCGACCGCGCCGCCAGTTCCTACACCAAAGAATTTTTGTTCAGCCAGAGCAACAACGAGCGGCAGTTGCTGCAAATGGTGGAGAGGGCACTGGCGCGCATCCGGGAAGGCAGCTTTGGCGAATGCATCCATTGCGGCAAAGAGATTAACGCCAAGCGGCTGGAAGCGGTTCCGTGGACGCGGCACTGTATCGAGTGCCAGGAGAAGTTAGAGCAGGGATTGCTAGAGGAAGCGCCGCGGTAGAGGCGTGGGATTTACTTCTGACTCGCAGCAACCGTGGGCCATGCAAAAGCAGGTTCCTCACCGGGCTTGGCGCCCGGTTCGGAATGACAGGATTTCGGTTGCAGTGACGGATCGATCGAGGTCACGCGGCTTTGACGGTGCTGTTTTCCGACTGGTAAACTTGTGGTTTGTCCCACCGATAGAGTCATCTTCAGAGAGTCATTACATAGACTCACAAACTGAGACTGGAAGGTAGTCGTGCGCGCAGAGACCCGCCATCAACTAAAGCAGGACAAATTCAGCCGAGTCACCATCGAAGCTGCGGAAAGGACCGCTCACTGGAGCGTGGAACATAAAAACACGCTGATCATCGGCGGTATTGTCGTCGCCGTGATCGCCGCTGCGGTGCTGGGCAGCTGGTATTACCTGAGCCGGCAGGATGAGAAGGCGAGTTTCGATTTGGCGCTGGCGGTCCGGACGATGGATACGCCGCTTCGGCCCGCCGGAGCGCCGGCGGAGCCGGACTCTCCCAGCTTTGCTTCGGCGAAGGAGCGCGCCGAGGCCAGCAAGAAAGAGTTTCAGCAGATCGTGGACAAGTATCCGCATACCCGCACGGCGGATATGGCGCGTTACTTTTTGGGCGTGACTTCAGAAGACTTGGGCGACAATGCCGCCGCCGAAAAGTACTTCCAGGCTGCAATTTCGACCGGCAGCAAGGAACTGGCTTCGGTGGCGAAGCTGGCGCTGGCCGGCCTCTATGCCAACACGAACCGCACCAAGGACTCCGTGGCCCTCTACCAGGAACTGATCAATCAGCCCACGGTTTCGGTAAGCAAAGTCACCGCGCAGTTGCAACTCGCGGAACTTTACCAGGCCAGCAACCAGCCGCTCGACGCGAAACGACTCTACGAGCAGGTGAAGAAAGACAATTCCGGCACGGACGCGGTGCAACTCGCTACCCAGAAACTGGCAGAGCTGAAGTAGAGTCGGATTGCGGCTGCCTGCGACTGGGAAGCGTTTCACCGCAAAGGCCGCTAAGAGTCCGCCAAGGTCGCCAAGAAGATTTTCTCTAACTTGGGTCTACACACCTCATGAAATTTGGGCGAATCATTCTGTTCGCCGCGCTGCTGGTTGCGCTGGGATCTTCCGCGCAGTCCGCTTCTCCCGTGCAAACGATGTCATCGGTTCCGGCATCTCGGTTGGCGCGGCTTCGGCGTGGCATCAATGCCAGCGGATGGTTCGCGCAGGTTTACGACAAGCGCGGATACACCAAGGAACACTTACAGGATTGGACCACGGCGCAAGACATTGCGCTGATGCAATCGATGGGCTTCGATCACGTGCGGTTGAGCGTGGATCCGCAACCAATAATGGTGAACCACCGGCCTGATGAGATTCCAGCGGGATATCTGGGATATCTTGACGCCGGGGTGAAGATGATTCTGGACCGGGGGCTGGCCGTGGTGATCGATCTGCATCCGGACAGCGAGTTCAAGGCACGGCTGGCGAAAGACGATAGCTCGGTGCAGGAGTTTGCCGACTTCTGGCGGGCGCTGGCGCAGCATTATTCGACGTGGGATGCAGAGCGGGTGTTCTTTGAAATTTTGAACGAGCCCGAGATGTCTGACCGTTACCGCTGGTACGGCGTGCAGGCGAAGCTGGCAACGGCGATTCGCGAAGGCGCGCCTCGGCACACGATGATCGCTGCGGGAGCGCGCTGGTCGGACGACGATGAACTGGTTTTTCTCGAACCCCTGCGCGATCCCAATGTGATTTACAACTTTCATTTCTATGAGCCGCACATCTTCACGCACCAGGGAGCGACATGGGGCGCGTACTTCTGGCATTGGGTAAAGGGGCTACATTATCCGTCGTCGCCGGAATCGGCGGCGAAAACAGCGGCGGGCGTGCCGGATGCGGCAGATCGTCTGGCGGTGATCCGCTATGGGCAGGACCACTGGGATGCGGCGCGGATTGACGCCGAGATTACTCAGGTCGCGGAATGGGCACGGCAGCGCGGAGTGCCAGTGGTTTGTAACGAGTTCGGCGTCTTCCGCGATTACGTGGATCCGCGGGACCGTGAGGCTTGGATTCGCGATGTGCGCACGGCGTTGGAAAAGCGCGGCATGGGCTGGGCAATGTGGGATTATTCAGGCAACTTCGGAGTGGTGACGAAAAAAGATGGGCGGACTGTGCCGGATGAGAACACTCTGCGGGCTCTGGGGATGGCTGTGGGAAAATGAGCCGCGCACGTTCCCTCAGGGGCTGAAGCGCGAGCTATTTGTCTCGATGATGATACGACCGAAGTCGTGCCCTTCCCGAGCGGACTCGTGGTCGACGTCAGCCTTGAAACCGAACGAAGAAACTTGATTACGGAATGGCTGACGGCATCGGCTGGCCTACTGTCATTTTGAAGAGTTTGAGGTTCTTACCGAACGACTCGAAGCGCAGTTCGTGGAACTGCGCGTAGTGCTTTTGCAAGTCGGCAGGAAGATCTACTCCCCAGCCTGCTTGAAAAATCCAAACCGTATCCCCGGGTTTGAGATTGTAAGACTGCACCATGCGCTGCCAGGCTTGGGGGAAATTGTCCGCCCAAAACATCCAAGTTCTGTAGTCGGTGGAGACGAGGTGGTAGCCGCCGCAGGAAAATTGCTCGAAGCCGGTGGGAGTAAGCTCCGGAAAAATAGGACGCTGCTGGCACAGATAGTGGCCGACGATGAGATCGCTCTGGTAATCGGTGAAGATGAGATCGGACGGCTTAATGTTCTCGCGCACAAAATCGAGGGCCTCGGCCATGCGCTTGTGGCTTTGGTCGGCGCGGTTCATCCTGGGCTGACGCGGTTTGCCAAAGGCTAGGCAGCTTAAGAGTATTAGGGCGGCTATGGCAAGCCCGCGATTCCATCTGCCGGCGGCCAAACACGCAATGGCTACACTGACGCCCGCCACCGCGGGGATAATCAGGAATGCGACATGGCGCGTGCCTCCGTAGGGATAAGCGCGGGCCAGGCTGACGGCGCCGGCGACAGCAAAAGGCAGGAGCAGGAACAATCCTAGCCGACGAGAAGAAGCTCGATCCTTTTGGGTTTCGACCCCGAGCGGCAATCTTTTGCCCCGTAATAACAGCGCGACTCCTACGAGGAAGGCGATGCCCACCACGTCGCCCACGGCAAGTTGGCCGAAGAAATATTGAAAAACTCCGAAGGAGTGAGTCACCAAGAACTTCACGGGATTGTCGCGCGCGGGATCGAAATAAGACCGTTGCAGATAACTCATCCAGCCCTGCAGGGGCGTTCTTGAATCGCCTGCACCCAGCTTCGAAAGATGCGTCTTGTACAAGAACACGGCGAGAGCGAGCCCGACGACTTGGCTGGCGGCCCAGGCCGCGGCTAGTTTGGCCGGCGGCCGTTCCGTAAAGATTCTGAACAGCGCATAAATGCCGAGCGCGGCGGCGAACAAGAACGCCGAGTAGTGAAATAGCATCGCGAGGTACAGGCACAAGGCGAAGAACGCCATGCGGCGGGCGGAGTTTTTCGCGAAGGCTTCATCCAGAAAATACAAAGCGCTGATCAAGAATGCCAGCAGCAACGGGTACTGGCGCACTTCCGCGGCGAGCGTGATGATGGGCAGGAGCAGGGCGGCGAAGAGAAGCCCGATTAAGCCAGCAAGTCCGCCCGCCGCTTTGGTGAGCCACTTGTAGAAGACCCAGCAAAAGGCTGTACCTGCGAGCACCGAAGGCAGGCGCAGCCGGAGTTCTGAAGTGCCCAGTGCACGCCAAAAATACAGAAGCAGGATCAACAGCGGAGGGTGAACTGCGGTGAGACTTGCCTTGTAGGCAAGAGCGAGGGAGAGCTGGTTGGCCAGCCGGAAATGCAACGCCTCATCGGGATTGAGAAATGTTCCTGAGGCAACCCACAGGCGCGCCAGAAACCCGAGCAGCGTGAGAAAGACTGCGACAGTGCCGGCGTGGTTCGAGAGCCACTGATTTTTGTCTTCCGTCTTATTGTTTTCGATCAACGATCCCTATCCTCGCGGATCATCTTTTCGGCGGAGGAGAAGGGACCGAGCCCCTCCGACTGACGAGCGCGAAGCTCCGCTATTCGTTCGTAGAATTCGCGGGGCTGCTGCAACTCTTTTTCCGCAGGAACGTTGCGCTGTAACAAGGAACGGACCTCCGCTGCAATTGTAGCGCCAGCCGACTCGCCGACGGCAAGCTCCGGGGAGGCTCCCCGGGCCCCGGCATAATTTGGCAGTGGTGCAGTTTGGCTTACGCATTAGGCCGGCTAAGCGGGAGATCCTTCGCTACGCCTGAAAAACGGCTACGCTCAGGATGACAAAGTCGTGTAAAAGCCAAACTGCACCACTACCCTTAATTTCACTATTGACGGCCTCCAACTGGCTGTGTAGCATGGTGAAGACAAGTTTGCCTTTCGGGGCAGACTTGGAATTTCATGCAGAGTGGCTGAGGGACGAGCCCTGTGACGCCACGGCAACCGGATCTGGATCATATATCCCGACCGCCAGGTGCCAACTCCCGCCCGGAAACGGGGAACATGAGATTCGGATGCGAAGGTCGTTTTCATTTGCACTCCGAAAACCTCTTTTCCTATTTCCTGGGAAAGAGGCCTTCGTATTTTAGGGCGCTTTTTCCCCGGCTCGTCCCCAGCTATTCGCTGCTGTACACAGAAAGCGAGTAGCGACATGGCACACTACGAACTGCGTTGCCGGGAATGCGGCCGAACTTGGGGAAACCAGCCCCGCTCGATCTGCGACGAGTGTTTCTCTCCGTTGGAAATCACATACGACTACGACGCCATCCGGGCCTCCATTGCCCAGGGAGCATTCAGCCGTGAACGGATTTCCGAGCGGCCCCCGAACATGTGGCGCTATGCCGAACTGCTGCCGCTGCCTGCGGGTTTCGAGCCGCGGCTGCCGGTCGGGTTCACGCCTCTGTTTCAGGCACCGCGCCTGGCGCAACGCCTCGCCGGAAACAAGAACGATGCCGAGACAGCCGCGCAAAATCTCTACGTTAAGAATGACGCAGTCTGTCTGCCTACGCTCAGCTTCAAGGACCGCGTTGTTGCCGTGGCGCTGGCGCAGGCGCTCGCTTTCGGTTTCGACACGGTGGCGTGTTCTTCCACGGGCAACTTGGCCAACGCCGTTGCAGCGCACGCCGCGCGGCTCGGTCTGAAAGCGTGGATCTTTATTCCCTCAGATCTCGAGCCGGCAAAGATTCTGGGCACACAGGTGTTCGGCGCGAACGTAGTGCGCATTGCGGGCAACTACGACCAGGTGAATCGCCTGTGCTCGCAGATTGCCGAAGAGCGTCGCTGGGGCTTCGTGAATGTGAACCTGCGGCCTTATTACGCGGAGGGATCGAAGACCGTCGGCTTCGAAATCGCCGAGCAACTGGGCTGGCGCTTACCCGACAACGTCGTCGTCCCTATGGCAGGCGGGTCATTGATTGTGAAAATCAAGAAGGCGTTCGATGAATTGATCAAGCTCGGCTTGGTCGAGGAGAAGCCGGTGAAGTTTTTCGGGGCGCAGGCTACGGGATGTTCTCCGATTTCGACGGCGGTGAAAACCGGCAGCACCGAGATTGATCCGCAAAAACCGGCTACCATCGCGCGTTCGCTTGCTATCGGCAATCCGGCCGATGGCCATTATGCCATCAAAGCCATCAAGCACAGCGGCGGATGGAGCGAAGACGTGAGCGATCCCGAGGTGATCGATTCGATTCGTGTGCTGGCCGAGACCGAAGGCATCTTCACCGAAACCGCCGGCGGCGTCACCGTGGGTACGGCGGGTAAACTCTATCGCCAAGACCGCATCCTGCCCGAGGAAACAACGGTGTTGTGCATCACCGGAAACGGCTTGAAGACGACCGATGTGCTCGCCGGTGTTTACGAGATCGAACGGCCGATCGCACCCAAGCTGGCCGAGTTCGAGAAGTATCTGCAGGAGGCGGTGGATACGGTCGAGGTCGCAACAGATGCAGCGGCCACAATAGGCGCATAGCGGAGGAAGAAATGGCAATCACTGTACAGATTCCAACTGCACTGCGGCGGCATACGGCGGGCATAGGTTCGATCGCGTGCGCCGCTTCGAACCTGGGAGAACTGTTCTCCGCGCTCGACGAAAAGTTTCCGGACCTCAAGCCTCACCTGCGCGACGAGGCTGGGCAGGTTCGCCGCTTCCTCAACATTTACGTCAATGAGGAAGACATACGATTCCTGGGAGGGCCAGGGTATGCCTTTCAGGATGGAGACGAAGTGCTGCTGGTACCTTCGATTGCCGGCGGAACGAGTTAGTCCTCGGTCCCGCTCGTTCTGATCCGGCCGTTTGCAATCCCCACCAAGTTCTGCAATAATCAATCTAACTAACTGGTTAATTAGCATGGCTCAACTCTTCCGCCATCGTCATCGCCATCATTCTCCCCGCATGGGCTCCCGCGGGCAGCCGGAGGAGAGCCGCGCCGCCATTCTGCAGGCAGCGGCGCAGGAGTTTTCCGAACTCGGCATAGCCGGAGCCCGCACCGACGCCATTGCTCGCGAAGCGCGCGTTAATAAAGCATTGCTCTATTACTACTTCAAAGACAAGGAAACGCTTTATGGCGCAGTGCTCGATGACGCGTTCTCCGGGATGAAGGCGAAAGTTTTCCAGGTGCTGGATAGCGACTTGCCTCCGCGCGACAAGATTATGGCTTATGTGGGAGCGTATTTCGACTTCATTGCCTCGAACCAGATCTATCCCAAGCTGATGCAGCGCGAGATGATGCGGGCGCGCGAGGGCCACTCCGAGCACATCGACCGATTGGTCAAGACCTACTTCCAACCAATCTTTAAGCGGGTCGGCGAGTTGCTGCATAAAGGAATCGCGGAGGGCGAATTCCGGCAAGTGGATCCGGCGCACTTCGTTCCTTCCATGGTGGCGATGATCGTTTTCTATTTCAGCAGCGCTCCGGTGATGCAGCGGATCGTGCGTTTCAATCCGCTGACGCCGCAGCGCATCGCCGAGCGGCGAGCGGCAGTGCTGGATTTTATTTCCGCAGCGCTGTTTCAACCAAATGTCAGTGCAAGTCCGGCATTTGGCAAACCAGGAGCAAGAAAATGAGTGCTCGTAACCGATTTTTTATTCTCCTCAGCATCATCTTCGTGATCGCTGCCATTTACTACTTTTTCTCCACCGATCACTCGAAAGATCTGGTTCTGATCGGCACCGTCGACTCGAACCAGGTGATTGTCAGCGCGCAGGTAGAAGGCCGTATCCAGAAATTGCTAGTGGATGAAGGCACGCCCGTAAAGGCTGGGGATTTGATCGCAGTGCTTGATCCCTCCGAGTTGGAAACTCAGGAAGCGGCGGCGGCCGCGAACATCGCCAGCCTGCAGCACAAAGTTTCAGAGATGCAGCATACGGAGGAATCGACATCAGGTTCTACTTCAAGCGATGTAGCGAATGCGCGCGCCATGCTCTCTTCCGCCAAAGCGCAGCTGGCGCAGGCCAAGGCTACGCTCGATCGCACCGAGAGCGACAGCCGCCGCATGATCGAACTGGCCAAGGCCGGCGTCCAGTCTGATCAGGACCGTGTGCAGGCCGAGACCAACCTACAAGCGGCTAAAGCGACCGTGCAGGCACAGGAGGAATTGGTGAGGGCGGCGCAGGCCAGCTTGAACTCTGCGATCGCGCGCACGCAACAAGCCAAAGCGGCGAAGAGCACTGTGCAGTCGACCGAAGCAGATCTCAAGAATGCCATCGCGCAGAAAAATCAGGCCGCGGTGCGATTGGGCTACACCAATGTTTATGCGCCCGTCACAGGCACGGTCTCAGTGCGCGCGGCTCGGCAGGGAGAAGTGGTCAACATCGGAGCACCTATTGTAACCATCGTCGATCTGACTGACACCTGGGCGCGGGCAGCGATCCCGGAGACCTACGCCGATCACATCGGCTACGGAGATGTGCTGCGCGTCCGGATGCCCGGCGGAACGATTGTCAGCGGCAAGGTTTTTTTCAAGGGAGTGGAAGGCGATTTCGCCACGCAGCGCGACGTGGGCCGGATGAAGCGGGATATCAGGACCATCGTGCTCAAGGTGCGGCTGGACAATCCCAAGGGTGCGTACGTGCCGGGGATGACCGCCGAGGTACTGGTTTCGCCGGAGCAGTTGAAAGGCGGCAACTCGCAGAGCGCGGCGGCAGCGGGGCAGCAATGATGGCAGATGTTAACGTCAAAACCAATGGCGCAGAGTCTTCTCCTGCTTCTGTCCCCGAACCGTACGCCATCGAGGTCGAGCACATCGTCAAGAAATACGGCGACTTTACTGCCGTCGACAATGTTTCATTCAACGTGAAGAGCGGCGAGATCTTCGGTTTGCTGGGACCAAACGGAGCGGGGAAATCGACGTTGATCCGCATGATGACGACGCTGATCCCCATCACTTCCGGCATCGCGCGCATTGCCGGCCACGATGTTGCCAAAGAACCGGAGGCCGTGCGGCGAACGATTGGTGTGATCCCACAGGCGTTGACCAGCGATCTCGATCTCACTGTAGAAGAGAATCTGAATATCTACGCCAAACTCTATGACGTGCCGGCGCAAGAAAGAAAGCGCTCGATTGAGGAATTGTTGGGGCTGGTGGATTTGATCAAGTGGCGCGACGCGCAGACCAAGACTCTCTCCGGCGGCATGCGCAGGCGGCTCGAGATCGCGCGCGGGCTCGTGCATCATCCGAGAATTTTTTTCCTCGACGAGCCCACCACCGGATTGGATCCAGTTTCGCGCGTCGCCGTGTGGGAAATGCTGGGCAACATCAAAAGCCAGCGGCAACTCACAATTCTGATCACGACGCATTACATGGACGAAGCCGACCGGCTCTGTGACCGCATCGCGATTGTGGATCACGGCAAGCTGGTCGCGCTCGATGCGCCCATCGCGTTGAAGGCCAGCGTGCCGGGTTCGAACGTAATTGAAGCGCAGTTCGAGAATCCTCCGGACGATTGGGAGCAGCGTTTGCACACGCTCGACGACGTCACCTCGGTGCAGCATGAGGGCGCTGGCATGTTTCGAATTCTCACCGGCAACGGCTCACGCACGACTACTGAGCTAGTCGAGATGGCCGTCGAGGCCAAGGTTGGAGTGAAGTCGCTCTCGGTGCAGAACACGACGCTGGACGATGTATTCGTCCATTACACGGGCCGGCAGTTGCGCGACGAACTACAGAAAGCGTATGCCTTCACCATGCCGCAGAGCCCGGGGTTGCGGCCATGAACGGCCCGAGGTTGAAGTTATGAATCGAATGATGGCCATTGTCGAGCGCGAGATGCGCAAGTTTTTCCGGTCGCCAGCGCTGATGCTGGCGTCGATGATTTTTCCCCTGGTGCAGCTCATCATCCTGGGCAACGCATTCGGCGGGAAAATTCGCGATGCGCGGCTGGCGATCGTTGACGAGGACGGAGGCACACAGGCGGTAAGAGTGCGCGAGGCTTTCGATTCCGTACGCTCCAACATGCGCACGTTCGTCCCGGTTTACTACGACAATGAAAAAAAGGCAATGGAGGACGTCCGCAACGGAAAACTTGATGGCGCAGTGATCATTCCGCCCCAGTTTTCGCGGCGCATCTACGAAGACAACCATCCGCAGATCGCATTGGTCGTCGATAACAGCGATAACTTTATGAGTTCCGCGCTGGAATCGGAAATGACCGACCTGACCAACGCGCTGAACCAGCCGACGGTCGAGCCGCGGATCCTGCAGCAGACGGCGCTTTCGGTTGTCGAACTTTACCCGTACATCGAATACATGAAGTACTTGCTCCCGGGCTCGCTTACGCTCGCGATGTTCGTTTCGGTGATGATCGGCGGCGGCATGCTGTACATCGACGACAAGGCACGCGGCGTGCATGAAGGCTATCTGGTCACGCCCATCACTAAACTCGAATTAGTGCTGGGACTCAACCTCGCGGGGGCAATCAAGGCGGTAATGACGGGCATAATCATTTGTGTGATCGGAGCGTTAATCGCCGGAGTGAGTACCATTTTCAATCCAGTCACGATGTTCGGACTGCTGATCATGATCGTGCTGACCTCGCTCGCGTTCAACACCATGATGTTTCTGCTGATGGTGCGCATCGAAGACCCGTTGGTGCCGCGGGCCATGTTCGGCATTCTGAATACGCTGCTGTTTTTTCCGAGCGGCGCAATCTATCCCATCCAGGCGTTCCCGCCATGGCTACGCGCGATCGCCAGGGTTGACCCTTTTTCCTACGCCGTCGATGGTTTCAAGTGTCTTCTGCTGAAAGAGACGACCCTCGCAGCGGTTTGGAGCGATATGGTGTTCCTGACGATCTTCGCCGCGATTACGCTCGGGATCGCGATACCGCTGTTCAAGCGCACGCTTTAAAGAGGAATTGGGTAATTTGGCAATTGAGTCATCTGGTGATTTAAGACCTAGGCTCGCTAGGAGTGAAATTACAAAATTACCCGATTACCAAATTACCCAATCGCACGGAACTTTTGACTTACACCGCGCGTCCGTTATGCTAGAGAATGATGACTCTACTGGACGCGAAAGAGTACCGGCCCGAGAAAGAGCGGAAGCGAAGGGCTCGGATCATTTCGGTTGTTGTGCTTGTGTTACTGGTTGCTTTCGGCGCCTGGTGGAACCGCTTCTGGCCGGAACAACATGTTGCCGGTAAATTCTTTTCTGCGTTGCAGAAGCAGGATTTCGAAACCGCCTACGGCATCTACTACCACGATCCGGCGTGGAAGCAGCATCCGCAGAATCACTCGCAATATCCGTTCAGCGAGTTCTGGCGAGATTGGGGTCCGGGCGGACAGTGGGGCGTGGTCAAGACCTTCAAGATTTATGGCGCCAGCAACTGCCCCGGCGGCGGTAGCGGAGTGGTGGTCGATCTGATCGTGAACGACCGCGCGCAACACGCGCAGCTATATGTGGACAAGAGCGATAAAACAATCAGCACGCCGCCCTGCGATCTGGAATTTCGCTAACTGCCGGCTGCGGCCCTAACTTCGAACTGCTGCAGGGTTTTCGTCAGAGACCCTTCGTCGCCGACGTTCAGACAAATCTTCGACCGGTCGATTTGCCGCATCAGGCCGCACAGAACTTTTCCGGGTCCGATTTCCACAAATGTCTCAACCCCCTGCTCGATCAGCAGACGCATGCACTGCTCCCACTTCACCGTGCCCGTTACTTGGCCGACCAGGGTTGTGCGCGCCCGCAGTTCGTCGCTGACCAGAGACGCTTCCACATTGCACGCCACGGGATATACCGGCTTCTGCATCTTCAGCGCGTTCAAGTCGACTTCCAGGTGGTCTTGCGCAGGCTTCATCAGCGAACAATGGAATGGAGCGCTCACGGGCAGTAGCTTGGCGCGTTTCGCTCCGCGCTCGTCAGCCAACCTTGCGCCGCGCTCAACCGCGGCTGTGTTTCCGGAGATGACAATCTGTTCGGGCGAGTTAACATTCGCGGGAGCGCAGACTTCACCCTGCGACGCGTCCTGGCAGACTGCGACGACCTTCTCGAATTCCATGCCCAAGATCGCCGCCATGGTCCCCACGCCCACTGGGACCGCCTCCTGCATATACTTTCCGCGATTGCGCACCGTGCGCAGGGCGTCGGCGAAACTGATAGTCCCGGAGGCGACGTGTGCCGAGTACTCGCCCAGGCTGTGGCCCGCTACGAAACTGGGCTTAGGGATGCGGCCCTCGAGAACCCTCAAGGCCGCGACCGACGTGGTCAGAATCGCCGGCTGCGTAATCTCGGTCAGCTTCAATTGGTCTTCGGGGCCCTCGAAGCACACTTGCGACAGTTTGTAACCCAGCACCTCATCGGCCTCCTCAAACGTTCGCGCCGCAATGGGATATTTCTCCGCGAGATCCTTGCCCATGCCCACGGCCTGCGATCCCTGGCCGGGGAAAATAAATGCGATGCAATGCCCGTTTCGTGATTCTGTCATCATTAATTGGTGGCGAGAATTTAGTGAGCCGGAGCGACTTCCGCTTCGACCGTTGCAGGATGAAGCTCGGCCAGTCCCAGCTCGATCGACTCATTGATACGGCGTCCGGCGAACTCCGCGGCCACTCGCACCGCATTCTTGATGGCGTTCGCGTTGGACGAACCGTGCGTGATAATGCACACGCCCTTGACGCCCAAAAGCGGCGCTCCGCCGTATTCAGTGTGGTCGATGCGCTTTTTGAAATCGGAAAAAGCGCTGCGCGAAAGCATGAAGCCCACCTGACGGGTAATTGTAGCCTTCAGCGATTCTTTCAGAACGGTGCGAACCAAATTCGCCACGCCCTCGGAAATCTTGAGCGCCACATTGCCCACGAACCCATCGGCAACAATCACGTCGACGTGCCCATTGAACAGGTCGCGGCCTTCCACATTGCCCACAAAGTTCAAGGGCAGCTGCTTCAACAACTGGAACGACTCCCGAGTCAGCTCGTTGCCCTTGGTGTCTTCTTCCCCGATCGAGAGCAATCCCACACGCGGCCGCCTCACGGTTCCCGACATCGATCGGCCGGACGCTTTGTTATCAAACATCGCTTTATCAGACATCGCTCTGTCAAACATGGACCGGAAATAAATTTCGCCCATCACGGCGAACTGTTCCAGATTATGCGGCTTGCAATCCACGTTCGCGCCAACGTCGAGCAGAATCGCGGCCGTCCCGGGAGCCGTCGGAAAAACCGCTGCCAGCGCCGGCCGGTCGACGCCGCGCAAGGCGCCCAGAACCACCTTGGCCGTGGCCATCGCTGCTCCCGTATTCCCAGCGGTGACGAAGCCCGACGCTTGGCCCTCGCGCACCAGTCGCAGCCCGACGCGCATGGAGGAATCGCGCTTGGCACGCACCGCCTCCACCTTGTCTTCCATGGAAATGACATCGCTGGCGTGAACGATCTCCAGCGGCAAGCGCGCCGCCGCCGGATGACGCTCCAGCTCCGCTTTGATCGTGGCTTCCGGACCGACCAGCAGCACGCGCACGTTGTAGTTGCGCGCAGCATGAATTGCGCCTTCGATTTCAGGCTTGGGCGCCCGGTCCGAGCCCATCGCATCCAGCGCGATTACGCTAGGCATGGTGGCGGGAAATCAGCTGGCTTCCTCTACTTCCAGAACTTCGCGGCCCTTGTAATAGCCGCACTTGACGCAAGCGCGATGCGGCATCTTCTTCTCATGACAGTTGGGACACTCGGAGAGCGAATGGCCCTTCAGCGCGTCATGCGCCCGCCGGGTCGAGGTGCGCTTCTGAGAATGTCTTCGTTTCGGATTCGGCATGTTCTATAAATTCCTCTCGCTAAGGCTTTCGGCCTCGCATGAATAATCAGTCGTTTGTCATCCTGAACAAGCGTTCTTTGCGCGGTGAAGGATCCGGGCGAGCCGCGCTGAGCGCCGCGTTCTTTGCGACGCAATAATCGCGCGTTTGGCGCGCATCCTTAACCTAATGCGCCAGCTTGCCGCGGATTTCTTTCAACGCCGCCCACCGCGGTTCTTCCAGCGTTACGGCGCATGAGCACTGTCCCTCGTTCAGATTCTGGCCGCAGTGCGGGCACAATCCCTTGCAATCTTCGCGGCACGTAACCTTTAACGGGACAGCTAACAACACCTGCTCGCGCACCACATCGTCGAGCAGAATGCCCTCACCATCATAATAGCTGATCTCGGCCTCGGCGTCGGTCACCGACATCTCGTCCCGTCCCGCGTCCGCACCCTGAGGACGATATAAAAGGTCGAACTCGCGTTTCACATCCTGAGTAATCGGCTCCAGGCAGCGGGCACAATTCGTTTCCAGGATGGTCGCCAGGCGGCCTTTAATTCGTATGTCTTGGATTATCTGGTGCTTGCCGTGATGCTCCTCCACCAGGTCCGCTCGCCCGCTGCTATCGATGGGTGTGACTTGGCGGTAATCGGTTCCCAGGTCGATCACGCCGGGCGCGAACTTCTCCGAAAACTCTAGCGGATGAAGTTCTAAATCTTTGATTTCGAAGAACATCGGAAACCTCCGCGCCCCGTTCGATTGCCGCCCCAGGCTCGCGGAAGCACGCCAAGAAGGCGCAAGTACCGCAAGGAGCAAGAGTCAAGGATAAAGGCTGATAGAAAGCAGTGTCAAGGCGTGAGCTGACGTCAAGCCGGTTAAAGATGGGAAGGAATTTATCCCTACCGCCGGTCGCGGAGCGCCATCTCTCTGGCCAGTTCCCGGGAAGTATCTTTCAACCGCTTGGCCAGGATCAGCGCCAGCGAGAGATAGAAGCGGGAAGCCAGCCGGGGAAAGGCCTCGAACACTTCTCGAAGCTCATCGGCGTTGATTTCATCCACTTCGACCTCATCGCCTTTCGCAACCACGGCGGCAGTGGCCCTGCCCTTTTCCAAAAAGGCGATATCGCCGCAGATATCGTCCGCGCCGAGCGATGCCACAATCGCTCTGGAATTTGTCGCTGCCACTTCCACCGATGCTTCCCCGCGACGGATTATGAAAATGCTGTCCGCCTTGCCGCCCTGCTTGATAATCTCTTCGCCCAACTTAAAAGTGCGCCGCACTGACTTCGCCTTGATCAAGGTCCAATCGTTGGGACTCAGATACTGCATGCGATTGCCCGCCATAGTTCTCTTATTTGGCGAAGACCTCTCGCCTGCCATCCTCCCGCGAGCCGTCTTACCGGTTGTACTGATTCTTCTTCTTGTCGGCGTGCCGTTCCGAACCAAGCTGGATCAGTCTGTCGATCAAATCCGAATACTTGAGTCCCGACGCTGCCCATAGCTTAGGATACATGCTGATTGCAGTGAATCCGGGCATGGTGTTGATCTCATTCAAATAAATCTTCCGCGTGGCGGGATCCATGAGGAAATCGACGCGCGCCAGACCAGAGCAATCCACCGCTTTGAAAGATTGCACGGCCAACTCCTGCACCTTCTTCGTTTCCGCTTTAGTAAGCTTCGCTGGAATGATCAGCTCGGAGCCTTCGTCGAGATACTTGGCGTTGTAGTCATAGAACTCCTTCACCGGAACAATTTCGCCGGGGATCGATGCTACGGGCTCGTCATTTCCCAGCACCGAGCACTCGATCTCACGCGCTTTGTTTTTCTTTCCGCCCACACCCTGCTCGATTACAATCTTGCGGTCGAACTTCGCCGCTTCCTCAATCGCGGGGCCGAGTTCCTTGCGGTTGTGGGCCTTGCTGATTCCGACCGACGACCCCAGGTTCGCGGGTTTCACGAATACGGGATACTTCAATTTGCTCCCGACTAACTTCTCAACTCTCTTTGGATCTTTCTCCCACGCACTGCGCAGAATTGTGACGTGCTTCACGATGGGCAAACCTGTGGCAATAAACAAAGACTTCATAATGTCTTTATCCATACCGGCGGCGGAGCCCAGCACGCCGGCGCCCACATAAGCGATGTCGGCAAGCTCCAGCAGACCCTGAATCGTTCCGTCTTCGCCGAATGTGCCATGCAACACGGGAAAGATGACGTCGACGTTGATGGCGCGGTCGCTGGCGCGCCGCGTGAGCGCGGCATCCGTCTGAAAAGGCACGAGCCCGCTCTCGCGGTGAACCGGCTCCGGCTGCACCACCACCGCCTCTCCCTGCGCCAGCACTGCCGCTGCCTGAGTGGTTTCAGGATCGCCGGCGCGCAGGTGGCGCGCCTCCAGAATCAGCTTGCCCTGCAGCAGGTTCTCGGCGTCATCCGAAGTCAGCCACCGGCCGTCTTTGGTGATCCCGATGGGCACGACGTCATATTTCTCTTTGTCGATGGCTTGCAGGACTGACGCGGCCGAGAGCAGCGAAACCTCATGCTCCCCGCTGCGCCCGCCAAAAAGAATGCCGACTCGAAGCTTCTTCATAAATTTTCAGTCTACGTGGATCCGGATTACCGCCAATCGCTTAACCGGACCAAGCCGTGCTTCTGGTTACCTTGGCTGGCCCAGAAAGTCCAGCACAGCTCGATTAAACTCTTCCGCCTTCTCAAGCTGAGGGATGTGTCCACACTCCTTGATTGCGATGAGCTTCGAGCCACTAATCCCCGCATGGAATCGTTCACCCATCGACAACGGAAGCAGAGCATCATTGGCTCCCCATACCACAAGCGTGGGCACATGCACAGATGAGAGTTTGGTATCTTCGTTCTGATTCGTAGTAGTGATGCCCTCCATGGTTCGCCGGATCGTGTAGCCGTCGTCATCTTTCAAGTGCCTGGTAAACACGGCCGCAACCGCCAGGTCCGTGACCATGCCCTGATTGTAAAAAACGATGCTAAGAACTTTCTTCGTGTCATCGAGGGAAGCCGGGTTGAGATTAATTGTCGGCGGCGCCGACTCGAAGGAAAGTCCTCCCGCATCGACCAAGACAAGCTTCTCGACCATTTCCGGGTGCTGAAGCGCAAACTCGACAGCGATCCAGCCGCCGAGCGAATTGCCCACCAGGGTGGCCTTGGCAATCTTCTGCGACTGCATGAAACCGTAAAGAAAGTCGACGAACGTGGCAATCTTGTAATCGATCAGAGGCTTATCCGAATGACCGAAACCGATCTGATCGGGAGCGATCACGTGATAGTGAGCAGATAGCGCGCCGATGTTCGCCACCCAAATGCCGGCATTCGCTCCCAGCCCATGCAGCAAGATGACCGTAGGACCCTGGCCAGCTTCGTAGTAATGAATGCTCTGCCCGAAAACCGTGGCCGTTTGCTCTGCAGGCATCTGAGCAGCGCACACTGCAGACAACACAGGCAGGATAATCAGAGACAGAAGCATTCGGTTACGAAATTTCATGATCGTTCCTTCACTCGATTAAATTCCTACAGAATCTTCTTTCCAAACGCCGACAATGCCAACTCCACCGCCAGGTCCGCGGTCCGATTGTGTTCGTCGATGACAGGATTTACCTCGACGATCTCAAAACTCAACATGCGTCCATGATCGGCAATGATCTCCATCGCAAGGTGAGCTTCGCGATAAGTAGCTCCGCCGCGCACCGGAGTGCCCACCCCGGGCGCGTCTTCGGGGTCGATCCAGTCCATGTCGAGAGAAATGTGATAGCCAGCAGTACCGCGTTCAGCCATGCGCAAGGCCTCTTCCATTACGGTTCGCATGCCGCGCTCATCGATGTCGCGCATGGTGAACACGCCGATACCGGCGCGGCGCACATTTTCCTTTTCAATCGCGTCAATGTCGCGCACTCCCACCATCACGCAGTTCTCGGGCTGCACTTTGGGAGAAAAGTCGAAGATGTTCGAAAGCTCGGCCGGACCCAGTCCCATAATCGCCGCCAGCGGCATCCCATGCACGTTGCCGCTCGGCGAACTCTCGGGCGTATTAATGTCAGTATGCGCGTCGATCCAGATCAACCCAATTCGCTGGTTCTGACGGCGATAAAACTCCGCCACGCCAGAGACGGTGCCCGCCGCCATCGAGTGATCCCCGCCCAGTGCCAATGGAATCTTCCCGGCTTCAAGCGTCTTGACGACCAGTTCCGCATGCTTGGTACAAGTCGCCGTAATTTCCTTCAAATATTTGGCGTGGGTGTCGCCTTCTTTTTTTTGTTCCGGGATGGCGACGGCAACGTTGCCCCCATCTTCCACCTGATGACCCAGAGCTTCCAGCCGTGCTTCGAGTCCGGCCACTCGGACGGCCGAAGGCCCCATGTCAACGCCGCGCCGGGACTGGCCAAGATCGAGCGGGACGCCGATTACTCGAATCTTCTTGGATGCAATGCGGGTGGTGTTTGCGGTTGTCGTCATAAGACTTTGCGATTGGGCGACCGGGTGATTTTGCGATTGAAATCGAAACCTGAAAACTTAGGTTCTTAAATCACTCGATGATTCAATCGCTCAACGACTCAATTCTTCAAGGGTATAGCCGATGCAGCATGCGCGGGAACGGGATCGTTTCCCGCACGTGCTCAAGCCCGCAGATCCAGGCCACGGCCCGCTCGATGCCCATGCCGAAGCCGCTATGTGGCACGCTCCCATACTTGCGCAAATCCAGATACCACTTGAACGCTTCTTCCGGCAACCCGTGCTCGTGAATGCGTTGCACCAGCAATTCGTGCGAAGCCATGCGCTGCGAACCGCCAATGATTTCGCCGTAGCCTTCGGGCGCCAGCACGTCAACGCACAATGCCAACTCAGGCCGCTGCGGATCGGGCTCCATGTAGAACGCCTTCACCTTCGCCGGATATCGGTGCACCATCACTGGCTTTTCGAACTGTCCCGATAGATAAGTTTCGTCGGGCGAACCCAGATCGCCGCCCCACTCGAACTTGGTTTCCAGCGTGCCCTTGGCGTAGCCTTCTTGCAGATTCTTCACCGCGTCGTCGTAGCTGATGCGCGGGAAAGGCGGCTCAATTTTTTCGAGCTTCGAGAGGTCGCGGCCAATCGCCGTTAAATCTACACGCCGCCGCTCCAGGCAGCGCTTCACCACAAAGCTGATCAGACCTTCGGCCAGATCCATCAGATCATCGAGGTCGGCGTAAGCAATTTCCGGCTCAACCATCCAGAACTCGGTGAGGTGACGCCGAGTCTTCGATTTCTCAGCACGAAATGTTGGACCGAACGAATACACTTTGCCCAGCGCCATTGCTGTAGCTTCAATGTAAAGCTGGCCGGACTGCGTGAGATACGCCTGCTCCTCGAAATAGTCGACCGGGAAAAGCGTGCTTGTGCCTTCGCAAGCTGCCGGAGTAAGGATCGGCGGATCGGTAAGCGTAAATCCACGCTCGTCGAAAAAATCACGCACCGCCCTAATAATCTCTGCGCGCACTCGAAGAATGGAGGCCTGCCGCTGCGACCGCACCCACAGATGCCGGTGCTCCATCAGGAAATCTACGCCGTGTTCTTTCGGCGTGATGGGGTAGGGATCGGACTCCGGTACAC
Organism: uncultured Acidobacteriaceae bacterium; assembly: GCA_963702775.1. Lineage (GTDB taxonomy): Bacteria > Acidobacteriota > Terriglobia > Terriglobales > Acidobacteriaceae > Sulfotelmatobacter. The sequence continues at coordinate 558,109 of CAVPDX010000002.1, read as the reverse complement.
GCTGCACTACCTGCACATTCGCCACATCGAGTTCATATCCGCCGGGCGCGCGCTTATCGGCTCGAACTTTGCCCTCGACGATCACGCTCGATTCCTGCGTCAGAGTCTTGATCGCCTCGAACACCTCCGCCGTGACCGCGTTCTTGGGCACCACGCCCTGGATCACGCCCGAGCCATCGCGAAACTGTGGAAACAGCAACTTCCCACTCTCGCGAAGGTTGTAGAGCCAGCCGCGGACGGTCACGGTTTGACCTTCGTGCTTTCCGATTTCTGCGATGGTAGTTACAGGCGAAGACATAGATTGAGTCATTGAATCATCGGATCATTGAATCATTTGGCTCACAGCTTGGATTGCTTCAATGAGTCAATGACTCAGTGATTCAACCTCTCAATTTCTACGCTGTTTCCAGCTTATCGAACGTCGCCCCCAGCTTCTCCAGCGGATTCACCTTCTCGTTTTCCTCCAATTCCAGCAGCAAGGGAGGCTTCTGCGGCGCTGAGCGCAGCAGTTCCATGGCTTGTCTCCAGTCGATTGTTCCCTCTCCAGGCCACAGATGCGAATCGTGGACCTTCTTATTATCGTGAATGTGCGTTGAGCACACCTGCTGCCGCACGATCTCGAACGACTCGCGCACCGAACTCATCATGTGAGCATGCCCGAAATCGAAGCAAATCCCCACATCGTCAAAATGAGCGGCATGAATCATCTCCATCAGCCTGTCCGGCGTGGAAAGTTCATTGGGAATATTTTCGAGCAGGATGCGCACGCCCAGCGGTTTGGCGAACGCTCGCAAATGTTCAATCGACGTCATCGCCGACTCGAATTTCTTTTCGCTGAAACTCTCATTAGGCAGCCCGAGATGCTGTACAAGGAAACGGAACGGAATCTGCTCTGCAATCTCGAGCGCCCGCTTCACCTCGTCCATTGCTTCCACCAGTCCCGCGCGGTCTGTCGACGCCAGGTTGATAGGCGGCGCTCCGGCTCGTCCCCATTCGTAATCGGCGTAGAGCGGAGAGTGCACGGAATTCAGCGGAATCCCGCTGCTGCGAAACCATTCCGCAATCTCTTTGACGTGAGCCTTGCGGTTCGCATAATCGAGATGTTGCCGCGCCGCAAAAATCTCGATCGCCTGCACTCCGCTGCGAGTCAGGCCATCCAGAATTCCCGGATGCAGCCGCTCCTTCACGTATAGATAGGTGGATACCGCTCTTAACATACCGTCCTCATCGGACATTGATGATTGTTGATTGCTGAATGTTGATCAACAAGCCCAGAAACTCAAACGGTTTTGGACTTCAATCAGCACCCAATAATAATCAATCAACAATGTCTTAGTAGCCCACTGCCTTGCCGTTATACCTGTAATCGCTCGCGCCCAGCCGCTCACCCGTCTTGGCATCGATGGCAATGCACTCCGCATCGCTCCAATAAGGATAGACCGCCCCGCTCTCATGGAGCCCGAATTGCACGTTATAGCCCATCTTACGCAGCGCTTGCACGGTATCCGGCGAAAACCATTGCTCGACGTTCAACACGTCCGGCAGCCACTGGTTGTGAAAGCGCGGAGCATTCACCGCTTCCTGGATATTCATTCCATAATCCACTACGCCCATCAGAATGTTGGCCACGGTTGTAATGATCTTCGAACTCCCGGGCGAACCCAGCACAAGAAATGTCTTGCCGTCCCGTACCACGATCGTCGGCGTCATTGATGATAGGGGCCGCTTCCCGGGTGCGATAGTGTTGGCCGCGCCCTGAATCAATCCGTCGGCATTCGGCACGCCTGGCTTGGCCGAGAAATCGTCCATCTCGTCGTTTAGCAAAAACCCCAGGCCCTCCGCCGTCACACGCGATCCAAACCAGTCATTGATAGTGGTGGTTACCGAGACCGCATTTCCCTCAGCATCCACTACCGAGTAGTGCGTGGTGTGCGGTGACTCGTGCGTTGTGACTGGTTGTGGATGGGCGGCAGCATATTGCTCAAGCTCACTGAAAATCGCAGGCCGCTTCAAGTCTTTGCTCGCGCTGGCGTGATCTTCGGCGATAGATTCACGCCAGGCGGCCGCGTATTTCTTGTCGATGAGTTGTGCCACGGGAATCTTTGAGAAGTCAGGATCTCCCAGAAATTCCGCCCGATCGAAAAACGCCCGGCGGAACGCCTCCGTCGTGTAGTGAATCGACACGGCCGACCGGTTCTCCAGCTTGGCGATATCATAGCCTTCAAGAATATTCAGCGATTCAATCAGAACCGTCCCTCCGGAAGACGGCGGCGGCGCGCTGATAATTTCATATCCGCGATACGTCCCATGAATCGCCTCGCGTTCTTTCACTTCATAGTACTCAAGGTCGTCCGCCGTAATCAGCCCTCCGCCCTTCTGCATGGCGGTCGCCAGTTCCTGCGCCAGCGCGCCATGATAAAAATCGTCAGGCTTCGCGGCAATCCTCTCCAGCGTTCGCGCCAGGTCAGGCTGCCGGAAAATCTCGCCCGGCTTGTAATAGTTGCCGTCGCGCTGAAAGATGCGGCGTGACTCGGCAAACTTGCTCAGATATTTATCATCCCGAAAATCGCGCGCCTCTCCCCAAGTCAGCGCATAACCTTCACGCGCCAGCCGGATCGCGGGTGCCATCACCTGCTTGAGCGACAGCTTGCCGTATTTGTGCTCCGCATAAACCATGCCTGCAACCGATCCTGGCACGCCGATCGCCTTGTATCCATACTCGCTGGCGCCCTCGATCACATTCCCTTCCCGATCGAGAAACATGCCGGCCTTCGCCGCCGCCGGAGCCTTCTCGCGATAATCGAGAAAATGGGTTTGCCCATTGGCCATGCGGATCAGCATGAATCCGCCGCCGCCCAGATTTCCCGCCGGGGGATGCACCACCGCCAACGCGAACCCAGTGGCCACCGCGGCATCGATGGCATTGCCGCCAGCCTGCATCATCTCCACTCCCGCGCGCGATGCCAACTCGTGAACGCTGACCACGATGCCGTGCTGCGCATGCACCGGTTCTGCGAACCCGATGGCGGCGGGCGCTGAGAACAACGCAGCCGCTGCCATCAGCAGCAGAATCAATAATCTGTGGCGGAATCGCATGCAGGTCGAAGAATGTCCGGGAGTCCGGTGGACACTTGAGGCTAGCCGACGGCGGCAAGCTGAGTCAAATCAGGTCCAATCTCTACCTATTCTTTCTTGACCCCTTTGTGCCCTTTCTCTTTTTCTTGTTAGCGCTTCTTAGCTGTTTTTTCGGAGTCTTCGCGACCACCATCTCGTACGACTGCCGAATTAATTCCCGCAACTCATCCCACCGCACCGCATCCAGCCGGTCCAGCATGACCCACTTGTAGCGCCCTACATACGGTGCCGGATGAATGTCCTCGCGCTCGATCAGTTCGCCGAAAACCTCCGGCGTGCACTTAAAGCAACAGCGCGGATTGTCCAGACCGACAATCGTAAAAATCTTCCCGCCGATTTTGAAACAGAGATCGTCACCCCACTGCAACTTCTCGGTCGCCTGTGGCAGTGCCAGGCAAAATTCGCGGATCGTGTCAACATTCATGGCGCCTCAATTCTGAATCGGATTCTCCCGGCTGTAAATCAAACTTTCTAAGGAGAGACTAAAATGCAAACCCGCAAACTTGGCAACTCCGATCTGCAGATCACTCCCGTCGGCTACGGAGCCTGGGCCATCGGCGGCTCGGGCTGGCAATTCGCATGGGGATCGCAGGACGACAATGACTCCATCGCCGCCATTCACCGAACCCTCGAACTCGGCGTCAACTGGATCGACACTGCGGCCGTCTATGGCCTTGGACACTCCGAGGAAGTTGTGGGCCGCGCACTCAAGAGCTGGTCAGGCCCGCGACCTCATGTTTTCACGAAATGCGGCCTGCGCTGGGATTCCGAAGGCCAGGTGCAGAAAGTACTGAGCGCCGATTCGATCCGCCGCGAAGCCGAAGACAGTCTCCGCCGCCTCGCCATCGACGTGATTGACCTGTACCAGGTTCACTGGCCTCCCGATCCCGATTCTCCCGCGCTCGAAGAAGGATGGTCCACACTGGCAGCTCTGCAACGCGAGGGCAAGGTTCGCTGGATCGGAGTTTCGAACTTCAACGTCCAGCAACTGAAACGCGCGCGAGCCATCGCTCCCATAATTTCGTTGCAGCCTCCATACTCGCTCGTGCATCGTGAAGTGGAAGATGAGATTCTGCCTTACTGCTTGCGCCATGCAATCGGAGTGATCGCTTATTCCCCAATGGCTTCCGGACTTCTAGCTGGCGCCATGACCCGCGAGCGCGTAGCCCGGTTGCCTGAGGACGATTGGCGCAAGGGACATTCCGACTTTACCGAGCCGAATCTCTCGCGCAATTTGGCGCTGGTCGATCGCTTGCGGGATATTGCCAAACGGCACAACCGTTCTGTTGGCGAAGTCGCAATCGCCTGGACGCTGCACAATCCCGCCGTCACGGGTGCCATCGTCGGAGCCCGCAACGCCAAGCAAGCCGAAGGCGTCATGCGCGCCGGCGACCTGCGCCTCAGCGATAAAGAAGTAAACGAGATCGAAGACTTCTCCGCCGAAACTGCGGCGTGAAGAAAACCTCGCGACGGGGAAGTAAGAAAAACATTGTCATTCCGAAGTTATTCGCGGCCGCGCGAAGCGCGGCAAGAATGATGAGGGACCTGCAGTGCCATCCCGTGCCCGCGCACCTCGCCGGCTAAGAGGCGCTAACGCTTTCCCCATTTCCTTAATTACCGTAACCTTGGTGTAAGTGGACCGAAACCCGAAACTTCTCCGCGATGCAATAATCGCGCGGTTGTCTCGATTCCCTGCCGGCGTGCCTCAGGGCGAACAATTGTTTAGAATCGAACGTAGAATCGAACTGGGCTTTCTCTCCAAGTTCAGGTTCGAACCTGAAGGTTAAATCTATGAGACTCGTACGACCTGCAATCCTTGCGCTTCTAATCGCCGGCGCGTTCTTCTACTTCACCACCTGGCGTGCGAATCCGAAATTCGCGGGCGCGAATCCGGGGAACTGGCTCACCCAGCCCGCGCACGTGGAGATCACCGAGGCTTCCGGCAGCGAAGCGCTCGACAGCGAAGAGCAGAACAACATCAGTGTTTATCGCAAGAATATCCCGTCTGTGGTGAACGTTCTGTCGCGCATCATGACCTTCGACTTCTTTTATGGGCCGGTGCCTCAGGAAGGCCAGGGCTCTGGCTTCATTATCGACAAAGATGGACACATTCTCACCAACTACCACGTCATCGAGAATGCCCGGCAGATCGAAGTCACGCTGCACAACCGCAAGAAGTACAAGGCTACGATTGTGGGCACGGATCAGGCGCATGATCTGGCTGTAATCCAGATCAAGGCCCCCGACCTGGTTCCGGCGGTGCTCGGCGATTCGACCCGCTTGCAGGTGGGGCAGAAAGTCTACGCCATCGGCAACCCATTCGGCCTCGCAGGGACCATGACGCGCGGCATCGTGAGTTCGATTCGTCCGGTGCGCGAACCCAATGGCGCAACCATTGGCGATGCCATCCAGACCGATGCCGCGATCAATCCCGGCAACTCGGGCGGGCCGCTGATGAACTGGCACGGAGAAGTAATCGGCATCAACACCATGATTCTTTCCCAAGTTGGCCAGAACGCGGGCATCGGCTTCGCCATTCCCATCAATACAGCGAAGGCGGTGCTCAACGATTTGATGACGCTCGGCCGGGTGCGGCGGCCGGCGCTGGGCGTGGTCACCATCCCAATCAGCGCGGACCTGGCCGATGAAATGGGATTGCCCGTGGATTACGGCCTGCTGATTCTCCAAGTGACCCCCGGCGGTGCGGCTGACCAAGCTGGACTGCGCGGCGGCACCGAGCGCGCCTATCTGGGCAACAAGCTCATCATGCTGGGCGGCGATCTGATTGTGGCCATCGACGGGCAAAAAGTTGAAGACGAGATGGACCTTTCGCAGCTGATGGACAACCACCGCGCGGGAGACACGGTGAAGATAACGGTCTATCGCAACAAGAAAAAGTTGGATGTGACTGTGGCGCTGGCCGAAGCTCGGGAACAGGTGTAGAAGCTGTCAGCCATCAGCCATTAACTGTCAGCGAAAGCCGTTCGCCCGAGCAGGCCTATTCTCTGAGGGATTCAGGACTATTAAGTCGAGTTCAAATGGCGATCCAGCAGCCGCAGATCCTAGCTGATAGCTGACGGCTGATAGCTGACAGCTGCTCTTCAGAATGCGTAGCGCAGCGACTCGGTCACTGAGTTCGCGTGAAAATAGCGCGGCGCTGTGGGTCCAACAAACGAACCCTCGTTGTACTGATAGTAATTCCAACCCGTATTCCAAGCCAGCCTGTGGCCCAAATCCACGCTCAAGTTGCCCACCGGCTGGTAGTACTTGTAGTCGGCAGAGCCTTGCGGCTGCAGAATGTTGAACTGCGGAACACTGCCCTCGACGTTGGTAATGCTGCCCCCCAGGTTCACGGTGGTTCGCTTGTCGAACTTAAAGCGGACGGTGGTCATTCCGAACTGGGTATGGTTGGTGTAGAACGAGTTGGCCAGCAGCGGGTTGGATGATTCATTCGCCGCGCAAGATGTTGCGCCGGTCACGAAGGGAAGCGTGACGCCGGTCGGCGGCGTGTCGGCGAAGCAGATCGTGGCATTCTGGATCACGTCGTTGTAGTTGTAGGCTAAGTCCAGACTGAAGCGCGGGCGAGGTGCGAGCGAGGCAGTGAGCCCATAGTTCCGGTTGTGCCCGACGTAGTTGGTGAATGAATATCCGTTGGCATCTTCGAGAATGTTGATCGACCCGCCCAAGACTGCCCACGGCCGCGGGTTGTAGCCGGCCAGGAAGCGGTAGCGAGATTCTCTACGCGGCGCCACGGCAACGATCACGTGGTTGTAGTTGGCGTGCTCCCAATCGAAATTCAATCGCAGGGCTGGAGTGGGGCGTGCCCAAAGGCCCAGCAGAGCAGTCTGCTCAAGAACCACGAAATGGTTTTCGCCGGTGGTTGAAAAAGAGTTGAAGGTTTCGCCTCCGGTAAAATTGTTAAACAGGTCGAAGGCGCGGTCGCCATAGCGGTAACCGATGCGGGCTCCCGCTTTCTTCGAAATGTCCCAAGCTAATTCAGTCTGACTTCTTTTCCAGGACTGGTTGAAGGACGATTCGGCCGAGGTCGGTGTTGTTGTGGTCACCGTAGAGGTGATCGGGGTCAGCAGGTTGCAGTTTTTTGCAGCGATGAGTGCGGCGGTGCAATCGCTGTCGACTTCGCTGAAATTGCCATCCTGGGGGATGCGGTAGGCCCAGAAGTAAAGTTTCTCGATCAGGCGCAAATGTGCAGTGAGGTGCAGCGTGGCCCCGAGATCGAAGGTGTCGGAAATGCGGCTGGCATCAGCTGCTCCCGTGCCGAGGAAGGCAAGCGTGTTAGTGCGGGTCAGCAGCCCGTTGAAGGACTCATATAAAGGTGTGCTCATCTCGGCGTCGCTATAGGCAAAAGCGGCCGTCAGATCGAGGCGCTGAAAATAATTACTGCGGAAACTGAAGCGCTCGGTGGGGGCGGAAGTGCGAATCCGCTGGTTCCGCAGATAGCTGAAATAAGCGCTGCAGGTGGTGTTCGTAAGGACTCCGGCGCTAATCAGGCTGGTTGCCGGCGGCACTACGGCGCAAGGTTCCTTGTTGGCAGTGTCGATAGACAAACCCAGCTCCACCGGGTTTCCGTTAGAGAGCAACGCTGGCGCGAAGGAAGCCAGTTGCGTGTCCGTGTCCCCCTTGTAGTAATCGAGGAATTGGTCGTAGCTGAGCACAGTTCGCGGCAAAATCCTCCACTCCACGCCCACGCGATAAGAGTTCATGGTTGTGTTCCAAGGCTGGAGGAGCAGGCCGTCCGTGCCTTCGTGGATGCTGCTGTAGACCGGCCCCGTCATGTTGTTGTGCGAATATCCGAGGCGGAAGCTGAGGCGCGACTGCGGAAGCAGCGTCAGATCGACGTCGCTCATACGCCGCGTGGTAGCAAATGCGTCGGGCGAGTTCAGCGCCGGAATCGACGGAGTGGAAGTGGGCGGATTCAGTGGATTCGCCAGCAAGTCGTAGTCGGAAAAATACTGATCGCGCCGAAAACTGCCTTGCAGGTTGTACCACTTGTTCTTGCCGGCGCGAAGACGCAAGGCGTTGTTGGGATCGCCTCCCCATCCGAAGCTGTTGAGATAAAGATCGTCGAACAGCAGGCCCTGGTGGTCGAGCGACTGCATGGAGAGCGTCTGGTCGAGAAAGCGCGGGCCGGCGTGCAAATTCACCAAAGTGTCGTACATGTCGTTGCCGCCGGATACGTCGTTGGACCTGTAACCCAGCTCAACCGATGAGTGAATTTGATAACCGCCGCCGGTGACGCCATCGGGCTCGGCGGGGTTTTGGCTGGCAGGAGATTGCGCTAACAGCATTCCGGGTGACAAAGCGATCAAGTTCCAACACAGCACCGCGAGAACAATGGCGAGGGCGGAGTAGGCACCCGCCCAGCCGCGCTCGGGGACGGGCGAGAGTGCCCGTCTCCATACCAGCGGATTCTGTCCCCACACGGGCCATGATTGCAGGTCGAATTTTATTAGCAACGCCATCGCTTCTCCTTACTTGAAAAACACCGCGCTGAAGTTGGAGCCGTGAATCTGGCTGTGACACATGGTGCAGGCCTGATACTTGGCCGACTGATTGTGCGCGGGCCCGGACGGACCCACCGTTGGGAAGGTATGGCACTGCAAACACATCATGTTCACCAGGCTGACTTTGAGCAGCCGGGGATTGGTGGAACCGTGGGGGGTGTGGCAACTGGTGCAGCCCTCGGTCTTCACTGGGACATGCTCGTAGACGAAGGGTCCTTGCTTGTCGATGTGGCACTTGAAACAAACGGCATCGCCGCTGGGGAGGGCACGCACCTGGCGCACGGTCGCCGTCCCGTGCGGGTTATGGCAGTCGTTGCATTGCACCAGACCTTCATTGACGCGGTGATGGAAAGGCTTGGCAAAATCCGCTTTGGCCGAAGTGTGGCAGCTGTAGCACAACTGCGGCTGGCTCTGGACTAGCAGGTACTGCTTTTCGGCGGCGTGATGAGGAGAGTGGCAGTCGAGACATCCGACGGCGCTGCTGGCGTGGCCGGACTCGGCGAAATGGGATTGTTGGTGACTTTCGCCGTGACAGGTTAAACAGCGGGCGCTGGTCTCCTGCCGGGAGTGATCCTTGAAAATGTAGATTTTGGTCTTGTCGCCGCCCCCGGCGACGTGGTCCGCGCCGGGACCGTGGCAGCCTTCGCAGCCTTGCTGCGCGGGGCCACCCGCTTTGTTCAGCGTGGTCTTCCAGTGTGGCGTTTTCTCCCAGGCGTTGTAAAGGTCTTCGTGACAGCCCTTGCAGGTTTCCGAACCGACATACTGCGAAGCGTCCGGAATCTTCGAAGGTAAGGCCTTGTTCGTTTCGCTCTTGTCCGCTGCCGCAGCCAGTAACACGAACAGCCCTACGAATGCCGCCATCAGCAATACGCCAGCCCAACACAACCGTGGTCTGAATTTCTTCATGGTTTGTGCTCTCTCGCAAAAAACTTTATTACTTTTCTGCACTGCATGCCACATCACGGTATGCTTCGTGGATTATCGGAGCCGCCGCCGAAAAAGTCTTGTGATTCTTGTCACCTAGAGGGCTCTGAATGGGCGTATGCTTTCCGTTTCGGGAAAAAATCAGGCAGTGGAGAAGTTCAATGCCGAGAGGGAGTCGTTCAGTCTTTGCTCGGTAGTACGCTAATCTTTTCCGCGGCGTTTATAGCGCCGCCGCCCGACCCTATGGGGGCTGCATTTTTCGACGCCCGCAGCTACCCTTTCCCCAAATACTTTCCGACCAGGGCTGCGCAGGCTTCGACGAAGTCCTGTTCCTGCGTCGTGAAGGTGCTGGTAAAATAGCTCTCGATATCCAGCTCAGCTTCGAGCTTGTTCTTCACCAAGATGGGAACGACGATTTCACTGTTCACCATGGACGATCCCGAAAGATAACGCGGATCTTTGGAGACATCATTCACAACCACAGTCAGCGCGGTGGTGGCGGCGGCGCCGCATAGACCTGTGTCGAGGGGAATGCGCGTGTTGGGCGTAAAGCTGCCGACAAAAGGTCCGATCGCCAGAATGCCGGGGTCCGCCGGGTCGACGAGATAGAAGCCTACCCAGTTGTAGCGCGCCATTTTCTCATGCAGACGCTGGGCGATGTGCTCCATGAGGGACTTGGCTGTTGGAGCCGTCCGAGCGAAGTCTTGAATTTCACGGAGAAGTTCGTCATGCACAGACATGTTTCGTCCTCGTGCTGAGCCGGCGTCAGGACGCGGGTCATAGTCTCAGGTCATAGGCCACCCAACACCTGAGACCCATCACCCGAGACCGCAGGCGCTTACTGTTTCAGCGTACCGGTCCAGTTGAGAATGACTTCCTGCGGCGGCACCTGGCCTCCGTTCAGGGCCTTCAGCGCGGGAAAGCGCTCGCCCGGCGCCGGCGGGCCGAGAGAGGCGAATTCATTCGCATGGATCGGCAGCGTGCTCGGCGTTCCGAATTCGAAGGTTTCGACGTTCTGGATGGGCACCACCATCAGCTTATCTCCGGCAGCGTAGTAGATTTGCCTGCCGTCGGCGGTCCAGTGAGGGGAAACTCCGCCACCGCTGGAAATCTGCCATTTCCCTCCAGGACCGGGGAATGCGGTTACATAGACTTCATACCTTCCTGATTCATCCGACATGTAGGCCAGCCATTTACTGTTGGGCGAGAGAACGGCGCCGGTCTCATTGGCCGGCGATTGAACGAAAGGAGTCAATTTCTTGTCGCCGTCGAGATCGATGTAGTAAACGTCCTGGCGCGTGGCATTGTTCTGCACCATGAGGAAAAGGTAGCGGCCATTCGGAGACCAGCTGCTGACGTTGCCGAAGGTCTTGGGAGTGTCCAACTTTTCCTGGGTACCAGAACCGCTGGCGGGCTGGATCCAGATTCCGCTCGAGGCCGTGCCTGCGACGGTGCCGACCGCGATCCTCTTGGCGTCGGGAGAAAATGCATAGCTAATGCTGGCCGCGTCCGCGAATGTACTGCGCGACATCGTATTACGGTTGGTGTCGACGATCCAAACGTCTCCCTTGCCGGTGTCGGGATCGGGCCGGACCAGGCCGACCAGCGCGCCATCGGGGGAGGTTCGCGGCAACATGTAAAGTCCCGGCTCGCCGAAGCGTCCCACTTCTTTTCCAGTGCGATCAACCCAGATGGGCTGAGTCTTCTGCAACGAGCCATGACGGTAGACGAGCGTGCCGTGCGCGGCGGTGAAGGCGGCGACATCGCGCGCGTTCCAGTAGTCGAGTTTCTCGGCTACGGGCGTGGGATCGCCACTGAGCTTGAGCGACTTTGGATCAAAATGCTGCACCACCAGCACGGTTTCGCGCAGGTACAGCAGATATCCATCGGAATACTGTACGTTTGACGCACTCTCCAGTATCTGGCGCGGCTGTTCGCCGGAAAGCGACGCACCGTACAACGCCCCTACGCCGGTGGTTGCGGTCGGCGCCCCGACTGCTTCGCGATAGATAAAGAGGAAATGATCGCCGTCGGGGAGAAAGTATGGGTTGCGATGAGTCCAGCCCGGCTTTGCCTCGGTGATTTTTTCGGGTGAGCCTCCGCCCTCGGGCACCTTATACAGCGGCTCACGAATGTTGGGAGTGAAGATGATTACGCCGCGCGGACTCCACGATGCGCCGCGGCCTTCGGGGGCATCGCAGAGTACCTGCACTGGGCCGCCGGCCAGCGCCACTTTCTTCAACTTGCCCGCTGAAAAGAATCCAAGGTACTTGCCGTCGGGCGACCAGAAAGGAAATGTTGGCCGCTCGACCTCGAGTTGATGGACAGCACCGGTGGTTACGTCGCGCACCCACAACCGGGTTTCGGAAGAATTACCAGTCAGGAAGGCGAGTTTCGAACCATCGGGAGAAAGTGCGAGCGGACCGGCCGCCACGGATGTGAATTCCGTATCGGTGGGCGGCAGCCAGGACGCCGTCAGCGGACGGCGCGCCCCTTCGAGCTGGGCGCGGCTTGACAGGAAAACCACGAGAGCCGCTGCGGCAAGGATCCAACCCACGGCAGCGGCAATCACCAGCGTGCGCTTCTGTACTACGCGGCGGGCGCGGATCTGAGTCGGAGCACCTAGCTGGCTCGCCGATGCCGACGCGATCCATTTCAGTTGCAGCTTCAGATCGTGAACCGTCTGGAAGCGCTCGTCGGGATCCTTGGCCAGGCAGGACTTAATTACCTGCTCCAGCGCCGGCGGTGACATGGGCTGCACCATGGAAATCGGCGGCGGGTCCGAGGCCAGAATTGCGGCCACCAGACTGGCCTGGCTCTTCCCGGTGAACGCACGTTTGCCCGTCGCCATCTCGTATAGCACCGCGCCCAGCGCAAAAATGTCAGAGCGCGCATCGGCTTCTTTGCCTTCCGTTTGCTCCGGAGACATGTACTGGAATGTGCCCACGATCGTGCCGTGCGCGGTCAGCGGCTGGTCGGCGGAAGGGTGGGAGATCGTCATGGTCAGACTGGAAGCCGGCGACGCGCCCGCGGGAACAGCCTTGGCGAGGCCGAAGTCCATGAGCTTGGCGCCGGTTTTGGTGAGCATCACGTTTGCCGGCTTCAAATCGCGATGCACTACGCCACTTTTGTGGGCTCGCTCAAGGCCTTCGCAAATTTCAACACCGTATTTCAGCACCTGTTCGGTCGGCAGCGGACCTTTGCGCAGGCGGTCGGCGAGAGTCTCGCCCTCTAGAAACTCCATGACCAGGAAATCGATCCCGTCCTGATGGCCGACGTCATGCAGCGTGCAGATGTTGGGATGGTTCAGAGAAGAGATGGCTCGAGCTTCGCGGTCGAAACGCTGCTTGGCTTCGATGTTGTCGGACAGATGGCCGGGCAAAATTTTGACTGCGACGAGGCGGTCAAGGCGAGTATCTTTCGCCCGGTAGACCTCTCCCATGCCGCCGGCGCCCAGAGGAGACTGAATTTCATACGGACCGAGTTTGGTGCCAGGAGCGAGGGCCATGTGCGCGCACAATTATAGACTGATCGGTAGTGAAACAGGCACAATAGTCCATTGCCTGACCCGGTCACGATTTCAGCGCCGGCAGTGAAGGCAGCAGGCTCGAGGCCATTAAGATGCAAAAAATCACTCCGTTTTTGTGGTTCGATAACCAAGCCGAAGAGGCGGCGAATTTCTACGTCTCCATTTTTAATAACTCAAGAATCGGGCACGTGACTCGATATGGAGAAGGAAGTCCAGGATCGAAGGGGACGGCAATGAGCGTTACCTTCGAACTCGATGGCCAGAAATTCTACGCACTCAACGGCGGCCCCCATTACACGTTCACGCCCGCTATCTCACTCTTCGTGAACTGCGAGACGCAGCGAGAGGTTGACGAACTGTGGGAGAAGCTTTCTGCTGGCGGAGAAGAATCAAGATGCGGCTGGCTCAAGGACAAATATGGCCTGTCATGGCAAATCATCCCGTCAGCTTTAGGCGAAATGCTGCAAGATAAAGATGCTGTGAAAGCCAAGCGCGTCATGGACGCCATGCTGCAAATGAGCAAGATCGACATAAGCCGCTTGCAGCAAGCCTACGACGGGAAATAAAATTCAGCGGCTTACTGGATTGCGAGACGGATCGGGGATGGATTCGGATCCTGGCGCTCCTTCTCAACTCGGGCCTGCGAAGCTGCGCTGGTAATCTTGTAATCCCGATACTCGATGGTAAGGATGGCTGTTCCGCCCAGCCGGATTACGCTTTCCGTGTGGTTCTCCGCGGGGAGCCAAAATTCATTCACCTTCACGTATTTGTGCGCGATTTCTGTCTTCTTGATCCAAAAGGACGGATTCTTTCCCGGCTCGCCTTCGATCCTCATCACGGCGAAGTCTTTGGCATCGACCCAGATTTTCCCACGATAGAGGAACTTGTTTTTGGTCTTTGGCAGCAGGTCGAGCACGTAGCGGTCTCCATCAACCGAGTGTTCGAAACCCGCAAGAGAGAAATCGTAGTTCTCCGTGCTCAGGGCCGTGCGGCGCCGGTTCTCGTCATTGGCGGCTTCCTGTTCACCCTCCAGCAGCTTCTTGAAGACGTGATCGATAATGAACTTCGATCCCTTCGACGAAACTACGCTGAACTGCTTCGCATTCGGAGCATGGTAGGTGACGTCCACCTCCATTTCCGCGTCGCGATCGCTGGGAAAGCCGTGATACTGCATACGATAGACACGCGTCCCCTCGAATCCAGATAGGGCGGCCGCCCGTTGGGCATTTTTCTGCTGCAGATTTCTGACAACATCCTCCAGCGGTAAGGCTGGGGCTTTGATGGTAGACGCGGATTCCCCCACCCGCAATTGCGCCTGTGCCATCAGATGAGTCGTGAAGGAGCCACACAGCAGCCATGCCCCAAGAATGAGCCGAGAGTAGGCCCTAGCCATATTGCTCCTTATCTCGCGATGCGTTCATTGCTACCCCAGATGCGTGGCTGGCGCTCCCGCGGGACGAAGCCTGATTTTCTTGCCAACCCCTGCGCTCTCGCGCAGGCCACGCTCGTATCCAGCATACACTGACTCGAACACCGCATCCCACGATGCCGTCATGGCGCGTGCCCGCGCTGCCGCGCGCATGGTTTCGCGCTGGGCCGAGCGTGTCGCGAGGCTGTGCACGCCACTTGTGAATTCGTTAACGTCCCGAGTAACAAAACCGGTCTCACCGTCGCGCACGATGAAACGCGGACCTCCGCTGTCGGTAACTACTGCGGGCACTCCCGAGGCCAACGCCTCAAGCACCACGTTCCCGTAAGTATCGGTTCGCGACGGGAATGCGAAAACATCCATGTTCGCGTAGGCGCGTGCCAAAGCTTCCCCGCGCAGGACCCCGGTGAAATCGGCACTCCTCATGTTAGCCCGGAGCCAGGATTCTTCCGCACCTTGGCCAACGATAAGGAAGCGAAAATTGACCAGGCCTTCCCGAATCAGGATTCGTTCCACGTCTGCGAGATCTCGAATGTTCTTTTCGATCGTCAAGCGGCCCACGTACCCGATCACAAAGGTATTGTCGGCTCGATCTCTCCGCCGCGGATCAAACAGATCGGTGTCGACACCGCGATGCATCGGATAAACCGGCTTGCCGGTGCCTTTTTCGATGACGTCAATCAGTTCTTGGTTGGGAGCAAATAGAACCTGGGCCGCGTGGTAGAAGCGCAGCGTGGCCAGTAGGCTGCCATCCCGGAAGGCCGCGCCCAAGCTCTTCTTCAAGCCCACAGGAAGAAAGGAAAACAGCTCCGAACCGCGCTGCTCTGCATATTGATGCACATTGGTGTGCCATGAAGCCGCCAACGGAATGCGCAACCGGTGCGCGATTGCGAGGCCGAGTTGTCCCACATCGCTGGGACCGGTGATGTGCAAAATGTCCGGGTTAAACTCGCGAACCGTCCGTTCCACGGTGGGCAAGTGGCGCCAGAAGGCAAGGTCGAAGTCGTGCTTCTTGTCGAGAGGAAATCCAATGCGCCCGCGGCGGCGGGTCATCCGCAATACCGAACCAACTTCTTGCAGGTCGTTAACCGGTCCTCCATGGACGGTGAGAAACGGTAATTCACGGCGCTGGGCGAATGATTCGAACTGGCGGCTCGTGTGTGCTACACCATCGATTTCGTCGTACGCATCGGGGAAGAACGCCACTCGCAGAGCGGACTCGGTCATTGCACAACCTCCCGGCTGTCTCTGAATGCGAAAGCGAAATCCTGCTGTGGCCTGGAGAGGGCGAATTGTACGGCTCTCTGTACGGGCGCGATCTCGAGCAGACGCACTAGGGAAAAAAAGTTGCGAATGTACGACGGAGGCCTTTTCCAGAGGGCGTGCAGCGGGCGAAGCACTCCATTGCGATCGGGATGGAACACCCGTTCATCCCAATGACGCGATCCGCTCGAGTAGTCGGGATATTCGCGGATCACATCCAGCAGAGTCCGCAAAACACGCAGGGCATAAGGCTCGGTATATTGCGGCATAAACAAGACGTGACTAAGACGTTCTTTCCTTACCTGATGAACAAATTCAGTAAAGCATTCGGCATCGCTCAGATTCAGCGCAGCGTTCGGTTCGCAGCCGTGCCGGTCGCCGCCGGAAATCACCAGCTGATTACACCCTTCAGACAAATGTAACACTGCCTGATTCTCGTCCCAACTCCGAATACCGCTCAACTCAAGAGCGTGCGCGTATTCTCCGTATTCGCAAAGGAATGCGCGAAGCAAAGCTCCATGCCGCTCGGGACCAATGTTAGACAGATCCCACATGGGATGGTTCAACACAACCAGAACGTCTCGATTCGCGTGCAACATCTCGAGCAGTTCCGTCAGCTTCTGCTCGGCGGGTTGAAGCGTGTATTCACGCAAGCTTTGCATGATCGATTCCGCTCCGCCGCTGGGAAGGTTATGTACTCCCAAATGGAACGTTGTATCCCGGAAGGGAACCGTCCACTCCACTGACACCGGAATTCGACGTGCTTCAGGAACTACACGCAGCAACATGGGAGCTTCGATATTGTCATGGTCCGTGATCGAAGCCATGCTGGCAAGCCCTAGTTTGCCTTCGATTTGATTGGTTTCGAGTTTAAAGGCCGCGAGTGGCGGGAGAGGAGGCGTCCAGTAGGCTTTCAAGAAATCTAAACGCTGTGTCTTGCCCTCGCGGGTTGCGCGCCTATCCTCCGACGCCAGCGCACGCCGCAACCAGGAATGCCGGGCAGCATACTCAAGAATAAAATACACGCCCTCTTTCGAATGGTTGGTATGGCTGTGTAGGGAAACGCCTGTGCGGTAAGCGTTTTGGACTCCGGGTTCCTTCCAAAGGCAGGTCACTTTGCGTTGCAAATCGCCTCCTTAGTTTACGTGCCCGGCTGAATTAAAATATCTTGTGGAAAACATGGCATAAATACATTAAGAGGAGGTTACGTTTCAAACATTTGTATGTGAATTTGTTTTTTACAATAAATTAATCACAGCTGGGGAAAAGGCGCTCCTATACTTCTTCAATAGACCAATTTCATGACAAAACATTCTGCCCCGCTTCTGGCTGATGCGGTCCCAACCGGACCGCGATTTGTCGATCTCCTGTTCAGTTTGGTGCGGCGTCCGCAGCAACTTCTCCTGCTTTGGAATTGGAAATCGGCGCTGTTGAGCATTGTTTTACGCGGGCCAATCTTCTTTCTCGCAGCCGTGCGCCAGGGATGGCAGGCGGCGATCGCGGCCTTATTTACGGAGACGATCTTCTGCGCTTTGAGCGCAGGATTCTACGGCGCAGTGGTGCAAATCCTGAAAGATGCCGAACCCCAGTGGCTGACTGGCGTCTTCCTTACCGTGGTCATACCCGTTATCTTTCAGGCACTGGAGTATTTACTGCACTGGTTCCAGGGGACGCCACATCTCCATATCGCGGCCATCGTATCCCTGGTCGTCAGCGCTGTTTCCGCCTTGTTCAACTGGTACGCCATGCGCCGCGGAACATTGTTGATCGGCCGCGAAGGCGGCGGCTTCGGCGGAGACCTTCGCCGGCTGCCTCGGCTCCTTTTCGGATTTCTTGCAGTATTGCCGCGCAAGATCGCCGGGAAAAAGATTGCGCGCAAACTGCAATCGCGTTCGTCCAAACTTCAGAGCGGAATCATGTGCAGCGATCTTTCCACTGAGAGGCAGGCGGGCCCATGAAGACGATGCACCTGACCAATTCCTGGCATGAGAAATCGGGCGGAATCGCTACCTTTTATCGCGCCCTGATCGCAGAGGCAAGTCGCCGCCGTCAGCAGATTCGGCTGGTGGTGCCAGCCGCGGCGGACCGAATCGAGGAAGCCGGCGAGTTCGGCAGAATCTATCACGTTCAGGCGCCGCTGGCGCCGCTCAACCGCGATTATCGCGCGATATATCCTTCGCAATTTCTTTTTCGTGGAAGCAAACTGCAAGAGATCATCATTGCAGAGCGACCCGACCTGGTGGAAATCAGCGACAAGTACACATTGAACTATCTGGGGGCGTTGCTACGTTTACGATTGATGCCCGCAGTGGATTTCCGCCCGGCGGTAGTTGGGCACAGCCAGGAGCGCATGGACGATAACGTCAGCGCTTACCTGCAAACTCTCCCACTAGCGCGAAAGTTCTGCTCCCTTTACATGAGATGGCTGTACTTCCCTTTCTTCGATCACCACATCGCGAACTCGGCGTACACGGCGGAAGAGCTAAGGCCAGCCGCGCAGGGACAGCTCGTGTCAAGAGGAGCATGGATTCGCCCCATGGGAGTGGATCTAACCTACCTGTCGCCGCAGCGCCGAGCCCCCCAATTGCGCCGCCGCCTGCTGCAGAATTTTGGCGCGTACGATCAGAGCGTCCTGCTTCTCTATGCAGGCCGTCTCGCGCCGGAGAAAAACTTAGCCTTGTTGTTCGCCCTGTTAGCTCATCTCGCGAAGGACCGCGAGCACGACTACCGGCTGCTCGTCGTGGGAGACGGTATCGAGCGCACCCAATGGGAGCAATGGTGTTTTCGCAATATGCCGGGGCGGGCATTGTTTCTTGGGCACGTCAAAGACCGGAATGTATTGGCCGATCTTTACGCCAACTGTGACGTTTTCGTCCACCCCAATTCCCGGGAACCTTTCGGCATCGCACCGTTGGAGGCCATGGCATCCGGGCTTCCGCTCGTCGCTCCAAACAGGGGCGGCATTTCGTCCTACGCGAATCAGGAAAACGCATGGACCGTGAACGCCGATGTCGCGAGTTTTGCCGGGGCCATCCGGGAAATTGTCGCCAATCGTCAGCTCGTCTTTGAAAAGACCAAGAAGGCCCTGGCAACGGCTCAACAGTTCCGCTGGGAAACCGTAGCCTCGTCTTTCTTTGATCTCTACGAGAAGCTCAGTCGAGCGACCACAGCAACTCCGGATGCGCTTCCCGCAGCAGCCTTCTATTCGACGTCAGCCGCAGGCCTGCGCGCAGCTATGTCTCATGGAATCTCGCAATTCGCTGAAAGAGGCTTTCGTTTTGCCTCGAGACTCGCTCCGGCCCCCCGCGCAAGGCATCGCCGGCCAGTGGCTGCGAACCCGATGGGTTCAGCTTAGAAGTGAGCGGCAATACATCCGGCACTGTCCTGGAGTTGGCCGCGATCGTTTGCCGACGGGAGAGAAAAGATGTCAGTTTCAGTTCCTTCGACTTTAATCAATTTCATCGGATACTTCGCGGCCAGCTGTACAACCTTGTCATTCATTCCCCAACTGGCAAAGATTCGAAAGCAGGGCGGAGAAGGCCTTTCCTATTCCATGCTGTCAATTTACCTGGTTGGCTTGCTGATGTGGCTTGCTTACGGCATCATGCTCAAAGCCGCGGCGATGGTCGTTGCGAATGCCGCTTCGGCCGCCTTAGTGGCGGCTGCCATTGCCATGAAGGCAATGATCAAAAGCCAGTGCACGGAAGAACCGGGCCGAGAATCTGCCTGACATCGTATGGCGTTGCATTGAACTCCTGACGATTCTTCCCGGCTCGACCGTGCGATCCGTCGCTTCCGTTACTCCGGTAGCTCGATTCGGTCGGAGTGCTTTTTATCACGCTCGTGCTCTTCCGCCAAAACTTTCTCCAGCCATTTTGCTTGCTTTTCCGCAACCCGCGGATCTATAGATTGTGGGCTGTGGCCGATAAAAAACTCCTCGCCGCACTCGTCACACCTGAGTGTTCCCATCTCTTGGAAGCCTATAGCCTTTTCGCGGCTACCCTTCTTAATCGCCACCGACCGCATTTCCTGATTTTAAATCAGCCTGGCGTTCTTCTGGCGGCCACCTGTTTGGCTCCATCCTCATCTTGATTCTGAATGACCCGCTTTCCCGAACCGACTAACCAGTATTCAACCGCGACCTCGCCCAAACCTGATGAAGAAAAAAAGCAGAATCTGCCCTTGACCGCTGGCCATCATTAATTGTTGCTTTACGTCGATTGGGTCCATACGGCCTGATGAAGGCCTGATCGTTCTGTAGATGTTTCTTAGATTTGAAAAATCACCAGCAAGGAGATAAAAGTATGCCCACGATTACCACAAAAGACGGCACCACGATTTACTACAAGGACTGGGGAAGTGGTCAGCCCATGGTATTCAGTCACGGCTGGCCGCTCACCGCGGATGACTGGGACACACAGATGTTGTTCTTCGGCCAGCGCGGCTATCGAGTTATCGCCCACGACCGGCGAGGCCACGGACGCTCCGAGCAGACTTGGGATGGCAACGACATGGACACCTACGCCGACGATCTCGCGGCGCTAACGGAAAAACTTGACCTCAAAAATGCGATCCATGTAGGCCACTCGACCGGAGGCGGAGAGGTCGCGCGTTACATTGGCCGGCATGGTTCAACACGCGTCGGCATGGCTGTGCTGATTAGCTCCGTGCCGCCGCTGATGCTGAAGACGGACAAGAATCCCAAGGGCTCCCCTATCTCGGTCTTCGACGGCCTGCGAGCCGCATATGTTGAGAATCGGCCGCAGTTTTACCGGGACATCACCCTCCCCTTCTACGGCTACAATCGGCCCGGCGCCAAGATTTCAGAGGGCATCCGCGACAAGTGGTGGCTCCAGGGAATGATGGGCGGGATGAAGGCGGGCTACGACTGCATCAAAGCCTTTTCCGAAACGGATTTTACTGAGGATCTCAAGAAGTTCGATGTGCCAACCCTGATCATGCATGGCGAAGACGATCAGATTGTGCCGATTGCTGCGGCGGGTCCGATGTCGGCGAAGATCGTGAAGAACTCCGTGCTGAAGGTGTATCCAGGTTTCCCGCACGGGATGCCGACAACCGATGCGGACCAGATCAATGCCGATCTACTTTCGTTCATCGAGCAACGCAAGCAAGCGGCAGCCTAAATGAGATCCGGCCTTCACCCTGTACGAAGGCCGGATTGCGCATTTTTTTCACCGGGGAGCGAAAGGAAATGAACACGACATTCTCGGGCAATTTGGTGCTGGTCGCTGGTGGCACCGGGGGATTAGGTCGGGCAGTGAGTCTTGCATTTCTGCGGCAAGGAGCAACCGTAGTCGCCACCTATCGCGAGCAGGAAGAGTTTTCCGCTTTGCAGAACGCGGCCAGTCCGCACGCCTCGCAACTTAGCGGGCAAAACGTTGATGTCACCAACGAATCGGCAGCGCACCAACTGGTCGACAGAATTCTCGCGCAGCATAGCCGTTTAGACGTTTTGGTTAACACCGTGGGCGGCTATGCTGCCGGCGTGAAGCTATGGGACATCGAACCGAGCGATTTCGAACTGATGCTGACATTGAACTTGCGCTCGGGATATGTATTGTCCGCTGCCGTGGTGCCTGTCATGTTGAAACAAAAGAAGGGCTCGATCGTGAACGTCGCTTCGAAGGCAGCCGTTGATCACGCCTCCAGAGCCGCTGCCTATGCCGCTTCGAAAGCCGCTGCTGTGGCCATGATGGACTGCTTAGCGGAAGATCTGCGAGGCACCGGCGTGCGGGCGAATTCCGTTCTCCCCAGCATTATCGACACCGATGCCAATCGCAGGGCCATGCCCAAGGCTGACTTTGCCAAATGGCCGAAGCCAGAGGACATCGCAAAAGTCATCCTGTTCTTGTGTAGCGACGACGCCAAGCTGATTCACGGCGCCTCGATACCCGTGTACGGGAATGAATAAAACAGGCGCCGCCTAGACGAATTGGGCTGCGAAGAGCAGCGCTCGCGACTCAGCGGATTCAATGAGATAAATGGTAGGCACGAGGAGACTCGAACTCCTGACCTCTACCGTGTCAAGGTAGCGCTCTAACCAACTGAGCTACGCGCCTACGCTGCGATTATTCTAATGTCGTTGGCCCGTTCCCGCAATGCTGAACCCCAGCTTTAACAACCAGGTTCGAGGCTGGGCAACTCGGTGAACCGCGGTTGCCAGTTGCAAAGTCACGCCTGCGGCGGCGACAATCGTTTCATGCCAAAAAGCTCAGCGCGGCGGGACCAAAGCTCGCACCCCAAAATGCCTGCGGGCGGTTCTTTTGCCCATGGTTCCATGGTTGTAGTGACGCTGGGCAATCCGCGGGATAAATTCTGGGGGATGGTTCTGGCTCTGGCTCCAGAAGGGCTCAGCATGACGGGTATCGAGCTTGCATCTTTTGAAGATCTGGTTGTGATGGTGAAAGATGGCGAATCGTTCACTCCGGCCGTTGTTTTCTTCCCCATGCACCGGATTGAACGTATCGAATTGGATCTGCCCGACGGCACTCTACCTTCGCTTTCGCAGCGATTCTCGGCCAAGACCGGGCTTGATCCGGCGGAGTTGTTGAGTTCTGCCGGATCCAACCGGAAAACCGATCCCCAGGCCACGGCTCATCCGGTCAGGGATCCGGCATGAAACTGTCGCAAGTTTTCACCGCACCCAACCAACTTACGCTGCTGCGGATGGTTTTTGTTCCGTTCATCGTGATCGAGTTGGTGGAAGGGCGTTATTTCTGGGCGCTCGTGCTGTTCGTGGTTGCCGGATTCAGTGACGGCCTCGACGGGCTGTTGGCTCGCAAGCTGCACCAGCAGACTTTGCTCGGCCAATATCTCGATCCCATCGCGGACAAGCTGTTGTTGAGCACCATGTTTCTCGTGCTCTCCATCCTGCACAAGATTCCCTGGAAGTTTACCGTGCTGGTCTTCAGCCGCGATATTTCCATACTGGCAGCCAGTGCTGTGCTGTTTGCCATCGCAGGGCTGCGCGACTTCCGGCCCAGCATCTTTGGAAAAGCGAACACTTTTTCACAAATTGCCGCCGTGTTCTTTGTGATGCTCGTTTCTATACGGCCCGCACGCTGGATCTGGATTACCCGCACCGTCTTCTTGCGCGCTACATTCGCCTTCACCATTATCTCCGCGCTGCATTATGTTTTTCTCGTACAACACCGCTTGCGAGCCCACACTCACGCCTTGCCTCAGCATACCTCCGCTGCGGGCAGCTAGCGCGCAGTTCGATGCAGTTGCTTGTCATCCTGAACAAGCGTTCTTTGCGCAGTGAAGAGCCTGTCCCGAGCTTGCCGAGGGAATCTGGGCGAGCCGCGCGATGCGTCGCGTTTTTTGCGACGCAATAATCGCGCGCTTGGCTCGCTTCCCTTTCAAACTCCACCACTACCTGGATCTTCGCAGTATGGATTTCGCCGGCGGCCTGTGCGATACTCGGTTCATGGCAAGGCCTTCCCGCACGATGACGTCGGCAATGAGATCGTCGTGGCAAACGGAGACAGAGCATCTCGCATGCCGCTGGTCTGAGGTCGGGCAGCGTGTTCGATACAATGCACCTTGGATGCGGGACGCCCCGGAGAGCGGTTACGTCCCGACTGTGACCGACTTTGCCAGCCACAGTCCATTTGGGGGAGCCTCTTGGTTCCTACCCCATGCCGCTAGCCGCGACTCTAAGTAAAATCTGTGAATTCAAATTGACGACTGAAAGCTGGCCGCGCCAGTTGACCCTCTTTCTCGCATCCCCCTAGAATTACTGGTTCATCTCAAAACGCTGATCTCTGAGCGCTAGATCACCCTATGGCCTTACATCTTTACAACACCATGTCCTCGCAGGTGGAGGAGTTTCAACCGCTACGCGACAACGAAGTCCGCATGTATGCCTGCGGCCCCACCGTCTACGATTACGGACATATCGGCAACTTCCGGACCTTTATCGCGGTCGATATGCTGCAGCGATTCTTCCGGCAGTCCGGCTACGCTGTGCATTACGTCATGAACATTACGGATGTAGACGACCGGATTATCCGCAATGCGGCGCACGATGGAGTCAGCGTTCAACAGTACACCGCGAAGTACGAGAAAGTATTTCTCGAAGACTCTGCCCTGATTGAGATCCAGCAGCCAACGCTGGTGCGCGCCACCGAACATATCGCGCAAATGGCGGATTTCGTGGCCAAGTTGGTCGAGAAGGGTATCGCTTACCGCACCGACGATGGATCGTATTACTTCCGCATCGCAAAGTTTCCGCAGTACGGGAAGCTCTCCAAGAAAGATTTCAGCGGAATGCTCGACGGCGCGCGGGTCGACGTTGACACATATGACAAAGACAGCGCACGCGATTTTGCCTTGTGGAAGGCGCCCAAGCCGGGCGAGGCTTCGTGGGATACCTCGATTGGGCCGGGACGCCCCGGCTGGCATCTGGAGTGCTCGGTGATGTCGATGCAGGAACTGGGCGACAGTTTCGATCTGCACGCCGGCGGAGAAGACCTGGTTTTTCCACACCACGAAAACGAAATCGCGCAATCGGAGTCGCTCACAGGGAAAACGTTTGCGCGCTTCTGGTTCCATGTGCGTTTTCTGCTGGTTGAAGGCGAGAAGATGTCGAAGAGCCTGGGGAACTTCTACACCCTGCGCGATCTGGTGTTGAAGGGACATAAACCGTCGTCGATCCGGTATCTTCTCGCATCGGTTCCCTACAGAAACCAGCTCAACTTTACTTTCGATGGACTCAAGCAGGCCGCGGTCTCAGTAGAACGCCTGCGCAACTTCCGTCAGCGCTTAGCCGAAGGGAACTTTCCTTCCGGCACCAACCCGGAGATGCAAACCCTTGCTACTGACACCGTTGACCGCATGCAAGCCGCGCTCGATGACGATCTCAACACGGCACAGGCGCAGGCTGCCATTTTCGAGATGGTGCGCAGCGCCAATTCCGCGCTTGATACGGGCCAGATCAAGAAGAACGATACTGCACCGCTGCTCGCCGCGCTGGAGAAGTTTGATGAAATCTTTGCTGTGCTGAAAGATGACGATGGCCCCAAGATGAAGCAGGTTTTTGATTGGGCGTTGGCCGAGGGCCGCGAACAAGATATCAGCGCCGAACTGCGGGAAGCGGTGCAATCCGCTCAACTGTCTGACGCGGACATCGAAAAGAAAATCGCGGAGATGGAAGCGGCGCGCCGTGGCCGTAACTTCAAGTTGTCCGACGCTTTGCGCGCGGAACTCACAGCTGCTGGCATCGTGATCGAGAATACGAAAGACGGCGTGCGCTGGCGCAGAAAGTAGATGACATTTTGTAATTTGGGAATTTTGTAATTGCGTAATTTGCGAACGATACCTGAAGAGTCTAGCTTAGTTGGTTAGCAGGAGTTCAAATTGCCAAATTACAAAATTGCTAAACTACAAATTCCCATGAAATCCCTCGACGAATATCTTCGCGACGCCAAACAGGCTCACGGGCATCTCTGTGCCGGGCAAGTCCTCGGTGTGCGCTTGGCTATGCTGGGCCTGATTAAACTTGGCATCGACGATCCCAGCGGCAATAAGGAAGACCGTAAGCGCCTTGTCACTTTCGTCGAGATCGATCGCTGTGCTACCGATGCGGTTGCTGTTGTGACCGGCTGTCGCCTCGGCAAGCGCGCCCTGAAGTTTCGCGACTGGGGAAAAGTTGCCGCAACCTTCGTCGACGTCAGTACAGGTAAAGCAATCCGCATCGCGGCTAAGGAATCTTCCAAAGCTCTGGCTCGTCAGATGCATCCCGAAATCGCTGACAAGAACCAGCAGCAGATGCTGGCTTATCGCGAGATCACGGATGATGATCTATTCACGTTTCAATGGGTGAGAGTGGATTTGCCTCCCGAAGAATTTCCCGGATACAAAGGCGAGCGTGTGGTTTGTGAAACGTGCGGCGAAGGCATCAACTTCCGCAGAGAAGTTCGCACCAAGGAGAAAATACTTTGCCGCGCTTGCGCCGGAGAAAGCTACTACGAACCGATCTAGATCAGCTTCGCAATTGTAGTATCCATTTGAACTGTCATTCCGAGCGGAGCGAGGAATCTAGGTGTTTGCCTGTGGCGGCAGCGTCGACGGTGCAGGCAAGAACCAGATCCCTCGCTTCGCTCGGGATGACAAATGTGTTTTGGTCTTATCTAAATCGTGAGAACCGTTTAGGCGGCCTGCTCATACGCGTGCGCTACGCGCAGGATCGTTGCTTCGTCAAAATGTTTCCCGAGAATCTGCAACCCGATCGGCAGCTTCTCTCTCGTTTCTCCGCACGGAATTGAAATGCCCGGAATCCCCGCCAGATCTGCCGTCACTGTGTAGATGTCGGCCAGGTACATAGCCAATGGATCGTTCGACTTCTCGCCCAACTTGAACGCTGCCGTCGGACTGGTCGGCGTGACGATTGCATCCACTTTGCCGAAGGCTTCGTCGAAATCGCGCGTCAGTAGAGTTCGCACCTTCTGCGCCTTCAGATAGTAAGCGTCGTAATAGCCCGCACTCAGCGCGTAAGTTCCCAGCATGATGCGGCGCTTTACTTCGGTGCCGAAGCCTTCGTCGCGGCTTCGCCGATACATTTCGGAGAGGGACTTCACTCCCTGCGCGCGATAGGTGTAGCGGACTCCATCGTAGCGGGCAAGGTTCGATGACGCTTCCGCGGTGGCGATCAAGTAATAAGCGGGAATCGCATAGGGCGTGTGCGGCAACGAAACCGGCACCACCTCGCAGCCCAAGCTCTTGAGCTTGTCGATCGCAGACTCAACCGCATGGCGGACTTCATCGTCGAGTCCGTCTGCGAAATATTCTTTGGCCACGCCCAGCTTCAGGCCGCGCATGGGCTTTTGCAGTTCGGCCACGTAATCCGGTACCGGCAGATCCGCCGAAGTCGAATCCATCGAGTCGCGGCCGGCAATCGTGTGCAGCACAATGGCAGCATCTCTCACCGTCTTCGTGAGCGGACCAATGTGATCGAGCGACGACGCGAATGCGATCAGACCGTACCGCGAAACTCGTCCGTAGGTCGGCATCAATCCCACGACGCCGCAGAACGAGGCCGGCTGCCGAATCGATCCTCCTGTATCCGAACCCAGCGCGGCTACAGCCATATCGGCGGCAACCGCTGCTGCCGAGCCGCCGGAGGACCCTCCCGGTACGCGGTCTAAAGCGCGCGGATTGCGCACCGGATGAAACGCCGAGTTCTCGTTCGAAGAACCCATGGCAAACTCGTCGCAGTTTGTTTTGCCCAGCACTACAGCACCGGCAGACTCCATGCGCGCGACCGCGGTGCAGTCGTAAGGTGGAATGTAGTGGCCGAGAATCTTCGATCCCGCCGTGGTGCGTACTCCGCGAGTAGACATCACGTCTTTGATCGCAACGGGCACGCCAGCCAGCGGCGGCAACGGCTTGCCCTCGGCGGCCATGCGGTCGATGCGATCGGCTTGTTCCAGTGCGCGCTCTTTGCACAGCGTAAGGAATGCGCCGATTTGTCCATCTTCTTTCTCGATGTGCGCGTAGTGCGCTTCGGCAAGCGCGAACGCAGTTGTCTTGCGCTCCTGGACAGCGGAACGGGCAGCGTCGATTGTAAGTTGGGTCAGCTCCATGAATTCGGTGGTCAGGGGCCAGTGATCAGGGTCAGCAAGTTTTTTTTCGTCGCAAACTGATCGCTATCTTTCGATCACCTTGGGCACGCGGAAGAACGTTCCGTCTGCATCGGGCGCGTTCTGAAGCGCGACTTCCTGAGGCAGAGACTTCCGCAGCCCCTCAACAATGTCTTCACGATTCGCATAGGCAAATCGTTCACTGCCCTGCTTGGATTCGTCGACCCCGTAACGATCTGACACTTGCGCCATAGGTTCGACGCTCGACGTGTCGAGTTCGTTCAGCCGCTCGATGTAATCGAGAATGGAATTCAGATCGCGCACCATGGCAGCGCGCTCCTCCGCGGAGAGCTCCAGGTTGGCCAGATCGGCCACGTAGCCAACATCTTTGTCTGTGACTTTCATCATGGTGAATTGGTTGCGATCTCGATTCTCACGACTGCCGGATCACAAAGTCGATTCGCTTCACCTTCTGACCGGCATAACGATTCAGGGTAGCGAGATACTGGGGAGCCAGACTTTGCATCTCATGCTTCCATCCGGCATCGGGGACTTCGACGCGGAGCACGTTGCCGAAGAAATCCAAAGCTTGGGTGCGTTCGGCGACCTTCGATCCGCAAACCAAAGGCCAAGCGAGCAGCGGAGTTTGGTCCTGCGGTGCGTGCCGCAGTGAGGCCAGAACAATTTTTTCCAATCCCGCGCTTGCCGGTTCCAATGGAGTTCCTCGCTATAAATGAATGATTGGAATTCCGAATTCTAGCAGGTTCCCATGCGTGGAGATTGCGCAGGACTGCTACCAAATGTGGCTGTGAATTTCGTCACAAAATATTGTTTCGGAACGAGGGACGACAAGCGCCAAAATCTATTGACTTCCTGGTACCCCCCTCCCCCCTCGGTATATTGGAATCAATGGCGTAGCGGGAAATTGGGAAGTAATCTAAGGGCTGCAACAAGTTGCGGGTAAAATCTTCACAATAAAGGACTTGAGGGCGCGAATTTTCCAAACTTCCAGTTCGCCCGGCTTTGCGATGATGGACTTATTTCGGGCGATGCGCAAGGTCAGATGTCACAGGGTCGCGTTGTGGAAATTTAAATTTTATGCCGGCATGTTAGTTCTACCGGAGAGCGGAAATGCGCTTTTCACAAAATCGAGTGCGGCTTCATGCGAGCTTAGTCGGCCTTCGAGTTGGGCATCTTCCACGGCCTCAAGAATCTCGCGGAACCTTGGACCCGGCGTGTATCCCGCGGCTATCAAATCGTCGCCGGTGACCAACGGTACCGGACGAATCTTCTCCGGTGGAATCTCGGCCAGCTTATTCCGGACAAACTCATACGTGCTCAGATTGCCATGGCTGGCCAGACTGTCGGCGCGATGCAACGCAAGGTGCTCACCGAATCCTGGCAGGCGTAGAAATCGCTTCAGGGTTGATTCCTTCATGCGGGACACGTGGCCGAAGCGCATGTGATTATCGACCAGGGCAAGCACTTGCGCCGCGTCATCTTTAGAGAAGCGCAGGCGGTCGCAGATTTCTACCGCGATCTTGACGCCCACCTCGACGTGGTTATCGAAGCGAATACGATCCGGCGCCACGCGAAACGTGGCCGGCTTGCCCACATCGTGCAGCAACGCGCCCCAAGCCAGTGTGGGCGGGCAAGGATGCGGCAGGTTTTCCAGCAGCAGCAGCGTGTGAACAAAGACGTCACCCTCGGGATGAAACTCAGGCGGCTGCTGAACGCCTTTCATTGCCGTGATCTCAGGCAAGACTTCATGCAGTAGACCGCACTCATCGAGCAGGAGAAAGGCACGGCGGGCGTGGTCCTCGGTGAGCATCCGGGTAAGCTCGTCGCGAACGCGTTCGCGGGAGACGACTTGGATTTCTTGAGCGTGGCGCTGGATTGCGGCCAGCGTCTCGGCTTCGATTTCGTACTCAAAGCGTGCCGCGAAGCGTACGGCGCGGAGCATGCGCAGTTTGTCTTCCGCGAAACGCTGGGCTGGGTCGCCGATGGCGCGGATGATTCCGGCTTCGAGGTCTTTGCGGCCGCCGACGAAGTTGAGCACTTCGCCGGGCGTTATTTCTCCAACACCGGGATCGAGCATCATGCCGTTGATGGTGAAGTCGCGACGGGCGACGTCCTCGCGCGGATCCTGGCTGAAGCGAACTTCATCGGGACGGCGGCCGTCGGAGTAGCCGTGATCGCTGCGAAAAGTTGCTACTTCGATGGCGTGGCTTTCTTTGACATTTTGCAGATCTTCGGCTAAAGGCTCAACCACGGGGGGCACTGAGGACACGGGGTAAATCGGGACTAGGACTACTCCAAATTGCGCTCCAACGGCGTAGGTGTTGGGAAAGATCTCCATCACTTGTGTGGGGGTTGCGCTGGTCGCTATGTCGTAGTCCGCGGGCTCGCGCTGCAGCAGAAGATCGCGCACGCATCCGCCCACCAGGTAGGCTTGGAAGCCATGGTGGCGGAGGGTTTGGACGATCATGGTGGCGAAATCCTTGGACATGGGAACTCAGTGCGCTTTGGCCCACGCAGCACGATAAGATTCTGCCAGTAGTTTCGAGACAGCGGCGCGGTCAATCTTCTCCGGCAAAGATGAGGCCTTTGCAGCCTCCTCACAATCGGCAAATTGTTTCTGTGACATTGCCAAGACTTTATCCATAGAGTACTTGCCAGTGCGAACGCGAATGAGCAGATCGCGCTCCGGCCGGGGAAGCGTCACTTTCCCGGTGGAAACGAGTTCCTGACACTCGTAGAGCAAGCGGAGAACGTGCATCCCGGCTTTCACGTCGTATCCGTATTTTTCTTCCAGATCAGGACGTTGCCCTTTCTTGCCGCGTCCCATCTGACCAGTCGTACGCTTCAATTGGGCGTTTGCGAAGCCAAGAAACTGCGGTACGCAGGATCGCGAAAGAAAAACATTTTTGTGGACCACAATGTTTGTCCATATCTTGCTGCGCACTCCGCTTTTGGTGAACAGGAAGTGCAATGCGGTGGGATTGCCCTTGCATGCCAGTCCCGCCCACTTCTTGAGCGAGTACAGAGTGAGGTCGACATCCTTCGGTCCATTTCTTCGCTCATTGCCGGCTGTGGACCAGACGAAGTGCGGCATCGAGTCCAAGCCAACAACCAACTCTGGCGGTTCGATGTAAACGCCGTAAATGTCGAGGTCGTCGGTGCCCTGAACTTTGGCTCCGTGCAATTCGGAGCCTCCGACGAACAGATGAATCAATCGTTCAGGGAACGGAAATCCTGACTCCGCGACGTGTTTGAGCAGGTCGGCCATGAAATTCTAATAATATAGTGTCATGCTAGACGCCTACATCCTCGGCATCGAAAGCTCTTGCGACGAAACCGCTGCGGCCGTGGTGCGCTCGGGAGAGCAGGTCATTTCCAACGTTGTGGCGTCGCAGATCGCGACGCACCAGCCTTACGGCGGAGTCGTGCCCGAACTGGCGTCGCGCGAGCACCTGCGGGCGATTGTTCCCGTCGTGCGGCAGGCGTTGGCTGAGGCCAATCAGACTTACAAGTCGGTAGATGCGATTGCGGTCACGCAGGGTCCGGGACTCGCCGGAGCGTTGCTGGTGGGCATCAGCTATGCCAAGGCTTTAGCCTTCGCGCTCGACAAGCCGCTGATTGCGGTGAACCATCTCGAAGGTCATATCCATGCGGTGCTGCTCGAGGAACGACAGAAAGGCAATTACGAGTTGCAGTTTCCCGTGCTGGCCCTGGTGGTTTCGGGAGGACACACTCACCTTTATTTAGCGGCGCATAAGGAGGATGGCTGGACGTACGAAAATATCGGCCACACGCGCGACGACGCCGCCGGCGAGGCATTCGACAAAGTTGCCAAGTTGCTTGGCCTGGGCTATCCCGGAGGGCCGGTGGTTGATCGACTCGCTCCACATGGCGATCCGAGTGCGGTGAAGTTTCCGCCAGCACAGATTAAGCACCGCGACCGGCGAAGTCATCGCAAAGAAGATCATCGCAAGGAAGAGCATGGCAACGAAGAGCATCGCAAAGAAAACCGCCGAGATGATGAGGCAGAGTGCGATCGCCCGCGCTTTGATTTTTCTTACAGCGGCATCAAGACTGCTGTGCTGCGCTACGTGGAGGTTCACCAGATGCGTCAGTCCATCGAGGCGCGCCGCCAGGCTTTGGCGAAGATCTCCAGACCGAAGCTCGAAGATTATCTGGCGAATTGCGACAAGCGGACTCTCGACCTGGTCGCTTCGTTTCAGCGGGCAATCGTAGAAGATCTTGTGGGCAAAACTTTGGCCGCAGCGCGCGCTTACGACGTGGCTACGCTTTTTGTCACGGGTGGAGTAGCGGCCAACAGTGAATTGCGAAGCACATTCGAGCGGGATGGCGCGCAGGAGGGGTTGCCAGTATATTTTCCATCGCGGCCGCTTTCCACCGACAACGCTGCCATGATCGCAGCCGCCGCTTATCCCAAATTCCTGGCGAAGGATTTCGCTACTATGGATTTTTCGGCCGAGGCGAGTCTTCTCTTACGCTAGCGCTCGGGCAGGCTACTTCCCTGCCCCTTGCCCGAAGCCTTTTCCCATTACAGCATCCAGCGCCTTTTCGAGCTGGCTCTGGATGTCAATATCTTTGTAGATGGCAAAGTTGGCGCGGGTTTCTTTTTCGTCGAAGCCGCTGCCGCGGCCGGCAACAATAATCACGGGAATGCCGGCGGTCTCCGGATTCTTCTTCAAGGCGGTAATCAATTCGCTGCCCGACATCTTTGGCATTTGCATATCGGTGACGATCAGCTCAGGACGAACGCGCTCAAGAATTGTCAATGCTTCCAGGCCATTGGTGGCGGACTCCACCGCAAAACCGCGTTCCTCGAGAGAGCGGCAGACGGTATATCGGATCAGCATGGAATCGTCGACGACCAGCGCTATGGCAGGCATGAGTATGCAATGGGCGGAATGCACGCCCCAAGTGAGCAGACTAGCAGGGCGTTTCGTCAGCGAACAAGGCGGAACCGAGCAAACGTGGTTACTAAAGTGAGTGGGGCCGGGCCTCAGGTCAGATCCGGTCGCTTTTATTCCGGGGCTTCGCCTTCGGTGCTTTCCTCGATGCTCATGTCTTTGAGTTCGCTGGACTCGAAGACTTCGCGGCACTCAAGGCATTCCACGAACTCGGCGTCTTCATCGCGGCTCACGATTTGCACGCGCGGATGTTTGCAAGGTTGCTTGGCGTTTTGAGGATGCGGGAACGGCTTTGAGGTCATAAATACGGAAGCGTTCGCCTCGTAGAATTCGCGCAGCGATCAATTTGCGGGAATTTCCCGGTATTTTAGCCCGGCTTCGCGACTTGTCAAGTCCCCCGGCGTTACATGGCAGTGAATTTCTTTGCAGATTTCGGCCGGTCGACCTTGCCGGTGCGGTGATGGCGGCGGAAATCCGACCAAAAACATCGCCAAGAGATAAGCCATTCAATCAGCGATAGTTACCATTCAATGTCAGTTTGTGCGTCTGGCTGGGGGAGCTTGCGCAATCTCGGCGTCTGGACGTAGAATGAATTACGGCGGAAAAGGTCGGAATTAATTCCGACCGGGTTAGTCGGGCTTTCGATCAATCTGCCTTTTGAGTCAGGATGCTCAAGTTAACCAAAAAAGCGGATTACGCGCTGATGGCCATGAAGCACTTGGCCGACCACGCGAAAGAAGGAACTCGCAGCGCCAGCGCGAAGGATGTGGCCGATTCGTTCGGCATCCCGCCTGAGGCCCTGGCGAAGATTCTGCAGCGGCTGGCCAAGGCTGGTCTGTTGCAATCGCAACACGGTACGAACGGCGGCTACAGGCTGGCGCGCGCGGCGCACACGATTTCTGCGTTCGAAGTGATTCAGGCCATCGACGGCCCGCTGTTCATCACTTCGTGTGTCACGGTCCGCGGGGAGTGCGGGCAGAGCGACCGTTGCAACATCCGCGAACCGTTGCGCAAAGTGAATGAGAGCATCGAGGGAGTATTGAAGCGCATCAAGATTTCGCACATGCGCGAGGAACCAGAAACGGCTTCTAGTCCCGCTGTCAAACCGGCCGAACTGGTGACGATCGTTTAGTAAGAGTTGAGAGTAAGAACAGGTTTATGCACTTAACAGAGGTAGGAGAAGCAATTATGAGCACGGATGTAAAGGTCCCCCAGCAGCTTCCGGTTACGCAGCACACCGCTCCCCAGGGAGTGAAGCTGCCGATTTATATGGACAATCACGCCACCACGCCCATGGATCCGCGGGTGCTGGAGGAGATGCTGCCCTATTTCATGGAAAAGTTTGGCAACGCCGCCAGCCGCAATCACTCATTCGGCTGGGCGGGCGAAGAAGGCGTGGAAACGGCGCGCGAGCGTATCGCCAAGCTGGTCGGCGCCACCACCAAAGAAATCATCTTCACCTCGGGCGCCACTGAGAGCGACAACCTCGCGATCAAAGGCGCGGCCGAGATGTATCGCGAGAAGGGCAATCACATCATCACGGCGGTTACCGAGCACAAGGCAGTGCTCGACACCTGCAAGCGCCTGGAGAAATACGGCTATCGCGTCACCTACTTGCCCGTGCAGAAGGATGGCCTGATCGATCTCGACGACCTGAAGCGCGCCATGGATGACAAGACCATCCTGGTGACCATCATGGCCGCGAACAACGAAATCGGCGTGTTGCAGCCGTTTGCCGAGATCGGCAAGCTGTGCCACGAGCGCGGCGTCATCTTCCACACCGACGCGACGCAGGCCATCGGCAAGATTCCGGTGGATGTGAGCAAACAGAACATTGACCTGATGTCGATTTCCGGACACAAGATGTATGGGCCCAAGGGTGTGGGCGCGTTGTATGTTCGCCGCAAGAATCCGCGGGTACAGATTTCCGCGATCATCGACGGCGGCGGCCACGAACGCGGCATGCGCTCCGGCACCCTCAACGTCCCCGGCATCGTCGGCCTGGGCAAAGCTTGCGCGATTGCTTCGGAAGAAATGTCTCGCGAGGCGGTTCAGTTGGCCGGCCTGCGTGATCGTCTGCGCGACCGCATCATGGGTAAGCTCGATGAGGTTTACATCAACGGCTCCATGGAGCACCGCTTGCCCGGCAACTTGAACATTAGCTTTGCCTACGTGGAAGGCGAATCGCTGCTGATGGGCATCAACGACATCGCAGTTTCGAGCGGTTCGGCCTGCACCTCTGCGACGCTTGAACCATCTTATGTATTGAAGGCTCTCGGCACCGGCGACGACCTGGCGCACAGTTCGATCCGTTTCGGCATCGGCCGCTTTAACACCGCCGCTGAAGTCGACTATGTAGCCGACCGCGTCATTGAAACCGTCGAGCGGCTACGCGAACTTTCTCCGCTATACGAAATGGCGAAGGAAGGCATCAATCTGAAGGACGTGAAGTGGGCTGGAGAAGCGCACTAGAAATTTTCAACTCAGGAGCTTGCACAAATGTCATATAGCGATAAGGTAATCGATCATTACAACAATCCCCGCAACGTCGGCTCGATGGACAAGAACAGCGCCGACGTGGGCACCGGCCTGGTCGGCGCGCCCGAGTGCGGCGACGTCATGAAGTTGCAGATCAAGGTCAACCGCGACACCAACGTTATTGAAGAAGCCAAGTTCAAAACGTTCGGCTGCGGCTCCGCGATCGCGTCGTCTTCATTGGCCACCGAGTGGGTCAAGGGCAAAACTGTGGATGAAGCCCTCACCATCAAGAACATGGACATCGTGAAGGAGCTTTCGCTGCCTCCGGTGAAGATCCATTGTTCGGTGCTGGCCGAGGACGCGATTCGCGCCGCGATCGGCGACTGGAAGAAGAAGCAGGAGAGCGCGAAGCCTGTTGCATCGACAGTCGCGCAATAAGCTGGGCTCGCGGTTGAGACCTGCAAGGGTGCGGCTTCAAACCGCGCCGTAAACGCCACGCAAGTTTGGTGGCTTTAGCCGCTGAGGCACTGCGTCAGGAATCGAATGACAACGGCAACGGAACAAAACACGCAACCCTCGCCAACCGCTCCGGCCAAGGGCATTCTCGTCACCGAGAAAGCTCTGGTGAAGGTGCGCAGCGCGATGGCCAAGGAAGGCATTTCGCCCGAGCAGGGCGGATTGCGCCTGGGCGTGCAGGGCGGCGGATGTTCCGGTCTAAGCTATAACATCCGCTTCGACACGCAACCGCGCGAACGCGATCGCATCTTTCAATACGGCGATGTGCGCGTCTTCGTCGATCCGAAGTCGTTTATCTACCTGCACGGCATGACCCTCGATTACCAGGAAACGCTGATGCAGCAGGGATTCGTCTTCGTGAATCCCCAAGCCACGAAGTCGTGCGGCTGCGGCACTTCGTTCTCGGCTTGAGCGTGTGGCCAGGTTTTGCTTGTGCGGCGCGGGCACTCTTGCCCGCGAAACCTCGCCACGACGCGAACGCTTCAGTCTCGCAGATCCGAACTCAGACTGCGCGCTGTCGTTGTGTTTGCAGGAAAAACGGAATTGAAATGACCAACTCGTCTTTAACCACGATTAGCACCAAGCCCGCACCGGAGGATACTCAAACCTGCTGGTCGTGTGGAACCATGCGCGCCGTGCACTTCTGCGAGGCTTGCGGGAAGGTTCAGCCTCCGGCGCCGGTGGACTATTTCACCTTCTTCGGCCTGCCGCGCAAGCTGAGCCTCGACGTCGCCGCGCTGGACAAAGATTTTTATGAACTGAGCCGCAAGCTGCATCCCGATCTCAACGCCAAAGCCGGCAGCCAGGAGCAGGAGTGGAGCCTGCAACAGAGTTCCCTGCTGAACGACGCGCACCGCACACTGAAAGACCCGATCAAGCGCACGCAGTATCTTTTGAAGCTGGAAGGCGTGGAACTGGAAGAGCAGTCGAAAACCGCCACCGAGCAGGCGCGCTCCACCGGAGAAGTAAAAAAGCAGATTGTTCCGCCTGATTTGCTGGAAGAAGTTTTTGAGCTGAACATGCAGCTCGAAGAACTCCGCATGCAGAAAAAGATGGGCGAGGATGATCCTGCCCTGATCGAAGAAATCAGCCGTCAGAAGCTTGAACTCGAGAAAAAGCACGACGCGCTTTTGCACGAACTGCAGAACTACTGGAAGACCTGGGATGGTTTGATTGAGCGCGAACTGGCTGGTCAGCCGGTCTCAGAAGATGAGCGCAAACAGGCGCGCGAAAAGATGGTGGACCTGCTGAACCGCAGAAACTACATCCGCAACTTGGTGCGGGATGTGAGCGAGGCGCTGGAGACTTGAGCAAGAGAATTTTGTAATTTGGTAATCGGGTAATTTTGTAATTTGTAACCCGAAGTTTTCAAATTGCCAAATTACCCGATTACAAAATTACTAGATGGCTTCTGATCGCATCGTCGGCATCGACCTGGGCACCACGAACTCTCTCGTGGCCTTTATGCAAGGGGAGAGTCCTATCGTAATCCCCGGCGACGATGGATCGAATCTTGTGCCATCGGTCGTCGCGCTGGACGAGAACAACCAGCCGGTCATCGGAAATGCGGCGCGCAATCACCTCACTGAGACGCCGGAGCGCGCCGTCTACTCGATCAAACGCCTGATGGGACGCGGGGTTGACGACGTTCAGGAAGAATTGAAGTTCTTCCCCTTTCGTCTTGCCGAAGACCTGCAGCCGGGAGAAGTGCTCCGCATCAGGATTGGTGAAAAAACCTATACGCCGCCGGAAATCTCGGCTCTTATCCTTCGCCAGCTCAAGCGTAACGCCGAGCGTTTTTTCGGAGCGCCGGTCACGAAAGCCGTCATTACCGTGCCCGCGTATTTCAACGATGCGCAGCGTCAGGCCACGAAAGATGCAGGGCGCATCGCCGGTCTCGAAGTTCTGCGCCTGGTGAACGAACCCACGGCCGCGTCGCTCGCCTACGGCCTCGACAAAAAGCAGAACGGAATCGTCGCGGTCTACGATCTCGGTGGCGGCACTTTCGACATTTCGATTCTTAAGCTGCACGATGGCATCTTCGAAGTCATCGCCACTAACGGCGACACGCATCTGGGCGGCGACGACATCGACAATCTGCTGATCACCATTGCGCTCGACGACACTCTGGGCGATCTCGGTCTCGATCTGCGCATGACCTGCGCCGCAACGCCGAGGCCGTGCAAGCCATTCGCAACGCGGTCATCGAAGCCAAAATCGCGCTCTCGTCTCAGCCCTCGGCGAAACTCAACATCGAATTGCCCGGCGGCGAACGCTATCTGCG
Organism: uncultured Acidobacteriaceae bacterium; assembly: GCA_963702775.1. GTDB lineage: Bacteria > Acidobacteriota > Terriglobia > Terriglobales > Acidobacteriaceae > Sulfotelmatobacter. The sequence goes on along the minus strand of CAVPDX010000002.1, from coordinate 520,483 downwards.
CGAGATCACCCGCGAGCAATTCGAACAACTCATTCAGCCCATCATCGAGCGCACGGTTGCTCCCTGCAAGCAAGCGCTGAAAGACGCTGGCCTCAAGCCTGAACAAATCGATGAAGTCGTCCTCGTTGGCGGATCGACGCGCATCCCCAAAGTTCGCGCTCTGGTGAAGGAACTCTTCCATCGGGAGCCGCATACAGACCTGAATCCTGATGAAGTTGTTGCACTGGGAGCGGCCGTGCAGGCCAACATTCTCGGTGGCGGCTCCGTGGCGACCGAGAACATGCTGCTGCTCGATGTCACTCCGCTCTCGCTGGGCATCGAAGTCGCGGGCGGTGTCACCGACAAAATCATTCTGCGCAACTCCACCATTCCGGCGTCGGCCACGCAGTTTTACACCACGCAGATCGACGGCCAGGCCAACGTCGCCATTCACGTGTTACAAGGCGAGCGCGAGTTGGCTAAGGATTGCCGCTCGTTGGCGCGATTCGATCTGAAGGGAATTCCGGCCATGGCCGCTGGAATGGCGCGCATCGAGGTCAAATTCCTCATCGACGCCAACGGCATCCTGCACGTTTCCGCGCGCGAGCAGCGCAGCGGTAAAGAAGCGGAAATTCAGGTTCAGCCCAGTTACGGACTCACTGACGAGCAAGTCGAGGGCATGATTCTCGACTCTTTCGATAGCGCCGAAGAAGACTTCCGGCAGCGCCAGGTTATCGAGGCGCGCAACGAAGCGGCGACCATTCTGGCGGCGCTCGACAAAGGCAAGAAGAGCCCGGCGTGGGCTCTGCTTACTACCGACGAAAAGAAAAAGATCGCGAAGATGGAGAAAGCCTTGATCGCGGTAAAGGCCGAGGACGATTACCAGGCCATCCGCAAGGCCATCGACGATCTCAACCAGGGCACGACGCGTCTGGCCGAGTTGATGATGGACAGCGCCGTCTCCGTCGCGCTGAAAGGCAAAACTATGGACGAAGCCGACATGGGCGAAGGCCCCACGGCGCCGCATCCCATGGCGAAAGCGGAGTTCGAATGATTGGGTGATTGAGCGATCGGGCCATTGGGCGATTTGTAACCTGGCTCAATCGCTCCATGGTTCAATCCAAGAGGAGCATTCATGTTGGAAGAAAACGACAAGGGCGCCGGCACGGCCACTGAAGAGGCTCCCGGCGAAAATATGGTGCAGATCACGTTCCTGCCCGAGGGCAAGACCGTGCAGTTCGAACACGGCAAGCTGCCCTATCAAGATCACGGTAAGGAAGAGTCGATTCTCGACATCGCTCTGAACAATCACATCCCGCTGGACCATGCCTGCGGCGGCAATTGCGCCTGCACAACGTGCCACGTTTGGATCAAAGAGGGCGCCGAAAATCTCTCGCCCATGGATGACGACGAAGCCGACCGCCTGGACATGGCCGCCGACTTGCAATTAAACTCGCGTCTCGGATGCCAGGTGCAGATCACGAAGCCGGGGAAAGTGGTCGTCGAGATTCCAGCCTGGAACCGGAACTATATATCGGAAGAACACCATTAGAACCGGCTTCGGGCTTCAGCTATCGGGCTTCGACTTAACACGAATTTGCCGAAGCCCGACAGCCAAAGCCCGAAGCCTTGAGGATCCACATGCCTAAATCTCTCACCTGGGACGACGCCGAAGATATCGGCATCCTGCTTTCCGAAGTTCACCCTGAGCTCGATCCGCTCGCCGTCCGCTTCACCGACCTGCACCGCTACGTCACCGAGCTTCCCGATTTCAAAGGCGACCCCAAAGCTTCGAATGAAGGCAAGCTCGAAGCCATCCAGATGGCGTGGTGCGAGGAATTTCAGGAGCGCACCCAAGGGTAGAGCCGCCATGGCAAGTCGACAGGCTGGCGGCTGTTTAGATCTCCTCTGCCGATCTTTTTACATTTCCATGACAATTGAACCCCAGGTCCGGGCATAGGCTTGCTCTTGAAAGCGTTGATGGCGAGGGCCCCCGGCTATCATTCTCGGCCGTCAACCTCTCTCTCCGTCCAACTGCAAAGGGCACGGCTCCCAAGCCCGTGCCCTCTTTTTCTTGGCTGAATTCGCCTTTGTGTTGAGATTTGCCTTCCCTACCCGGCTGTCGCCGTCGCCGGCGTCGGCTCTTCCACGCTCGCCTCGCGCAGGAACTTGGCCGCTTCCTCCGGTGGCGTGGGATTGATATAGAAGCCCGTTCCCCACTCGAATCCCGCCGTCTTAGTCAGTTTCGGCATGAACTCGATATGCCAGTGGTAGTGGTCGTTGGTGGGATCCTGCGCCGGCGAAGTGTGCACCACCAGATTGTAAGGAGGATTGTCGAGCACCCGGTCAGCCTTGATCAGCAAAGTCTTCAACGCCTTCGCCAGATTCTCAAACATGTGCGACGACGAATTCTCGAACGCCGACTCGTGCTGCTTGGGCAGAATCCACGTCTCGAACGGAAATCGCGGCGCGTAAGGCGCGATGGTCACGAAGTTTTCGTTCTCCGCCACCACGCGGCTGGCGCCCTCAATCTCCTGCCGAATAATGTCGCAAAACACGCAGCGCTCTTTATAGAGGAAATATTGTTTCGCGCCTTCCAGTTCCTGCACCACGTTGATGGGCAGAATCGGCAGAGCGATCAGTTGCGAGTGCGCATGTTCCAGCGACGCGCCAGCGGCCTCCCCGTGATTCTTAAACAACAGGATGTACTTGAACCGCCGGTCTTTCTTCAGATCGAGAATGCGGTCGCGAAACGTCCACAGCACGTCTTCGATCCGCTTCGGAGGCAGCGTCGCCAGGCTCGCATTGTGGTCGGGAGTCTCGACGATCACTTCGTGCGCTCCGATGCCGTTCATGCGGTCGAACATGCCCTCGGCCTGCCGGTTCAGCGTACCTTCAATTCCCAGAGCGGGAAACTTGTTCGGCACCACCCGCACCGTCCACCCCGGCGTGTCGCGCTGCGATGCCGGTCCGCCATTCGATCCTGGACGGTAAGCCTGAATCTCCGGTGGCGTCTTGCCTTCGTTCCCGTAGCAGAAGGGACAGAATCCGCCCTTCAACTTTGTGTTTTCCCGCGCGAAATCCGTGGGACGCTTCGCGCGATCCGTGGAAATAATCACCCAGCGGCCAACAATAGGATCTTTTCTTAATTCGGGCACGCAACATACCTCTTAAATTAGGATAGACGAATCTTTTATTCTAAGCCGTCAGGGAGGAATTCAGAAATACTTCAATCTGCGGCTGGCTGGCTTTGGACTCCGAATAGTATACGCTCACCACGTCGAAGCGCCACTGGCACGAAAGTGGAAAACGCCGCAGATACTCCCGTACCACGGCCGCGATCTGCCGCCGCTTATGCCGGTCCACGGCCGCCGCGCCGGGTTTCACGTCGAGCGTGGTCCGCGTCTTAACCTCCACAAAGCAAAGCACATCGTCATCCCAGCCGATCAAGTCAATCTCGCCCCGGCAGCGCGGCGAGCGAAAGTTCCGCGCCACCATCACATACCCCAGCTGACGCAGATAAAAGTAAGCAGCCTCCTCGCCTCGGAGGCCGGTGCGATAGTGCGCGGCCAGCTTTGACGCCGGCAAGGTGTATTCGGCCAGCCAGTCGAGGAAGCGAAGCACCCCGAGCGTAGCCTGCCCGGAAAAGATGCGTCGAGAAAGCACAAGGAGATCCCCAACTTCACTGTATCCGTCTCGAACCGAAATGGATGTGACACCCTAACAATTGTGACGAGAAGAATGCTGCCCTTCCCGAAGCGGGAATCCCGCCACTTTCTATTCCGCCAAAAGCCAAGCCCAGCAAGGGGTATATACTGTCGCGGGGTTCAGGAGGGACATCTATGAAACTACGACTCTCGGTTTTGATCATTGCAATTCTCACTACAGGGAGCGCTTTCGCCGGCACTTTCAAGGTGGTCTTCTCCTTCAACTTCCACGACGGAAGCGGTCCCAACGGAGGCCTAATCAGGGACTCCGCGGGCAACTTTTACGGTACCACCCAATTTGGAGGCGCATCCTACAACCGAGGCGTGGTGTATGAACTGAATGCCCAGGGAGAGCAAACCATTCTCTACAGTTTCACCGGCCAATCCGACGGTGGAATTCCCATCGGCCGCCTGATTAGAGACAGTTCCGGCAACCTCTATGGAATTACGTCGAGTGGTGGCGATGCCACGTGTAGTTGTGGAACTGTGTTCAAGCTGGAGACAAATGGAACGTTGAAGGTGTTGCATGCCTTCAAGGGCGGCACAGACGGTGCTCAGAACCAGGGGCAGGCCCAACTTGGGTTGGTGATGGTGAAGGGCGATCTCTACGGGTCTGCGAGCTTCGGCGGCGTCTCCGGTTGCGATGGCAGCCTGGGCTGCGGCGTGATCTTCAAACTCACTCCGGCTGGCAAGGAGACGATCTTACACAGGTTTACCGGACAAGCCGACGGAGCTTTCCCTCAGGATTTGATCGCCGATCAAGCCGGTAACATTTATGGCGAGACCGGCGGCAGCTACCAGCCAGGAAACGGTGGAACTCTCTTCAAAATCAGTACGACCGGCAAGCTTACGACGTTTTACACGTTCCCCAATAGCGCCGATGGCACGTCCCCCCGCTGGGGTCTGACCCGTAACGCAAGCGGCGTATTCTACGGGGTCACTCAGTTCGGTGGCGATACCACCACCTGCGCCGTGGGCACTGCCGGCTGTGGAGTTGTCTTCTCGGTGAACCCAGCGAATAAAGAGAAAGTCATGCACACCTTCGGACACAAGGCAAGCAACGGAGAAGAGCCATCGGGCGGCCTGTTGGACAAGAAAGGCAATTTCTTCGGAACAACATTCTACGGTGGAATCGACAACTCTACCTGCAGCCTTGGTTGCGGAGTCATTTACGAAATCTCCGCTGAGGGCAAATATTCTGTCCTGTACAGTTTTACCGGGGCGAATGACGGATGGGACCCCAGCGGATTTTTGGCCGAAGACAGCGCCGGCAACATCTACGGCGCCGCCATGGACGGCGGAAGTGGAAGCAACGGAGTGATCTACCAAATCACACCGTAATCCATCGGAAGCTTTTTTCGTTCAGCTGGGCTAAAGAGCCCAGCCGCAGCGTAGGATCGGGCACGACATGCGGTGTGCACTGGCTGCCAACCTACGCGACCTGAGCGGAGGCTTTCTCGATTGAAGGCTTGGCGGGAGCCAGGGCGACCAGCGCAACCCCGACGACTGCGAACACAACCACTCCCGCAAGTTCCCGGCGCTCGATTACATTCAGATATTCTTGCGCAGCCATGACCCCAGCATGCGCCAGATTTGCCCATCCGCCGAAGGCGATCAGGCTGCGATTCGCCGCTGGGTCACGCACCGCCAGCAGCAAGAAAATTCCGAGCGTGACATAGATGCTCATTATCATTGGCACCGCAGGCTCTCGCGAGAAAAACATGGTCAGGGGAACAACTCCCGCCGTAAACAACAATCCCGCCACCACCAACACGATCTGCAGCGCCCGTTCTCGCCCCATGGTGCCCTCCTATAGCGGTCGCAATCAGTACATCATAGCGGACGCTGCCGCGTCTTTAATGTTTCTTGCCCGCACCGCCGGGAAAGAGGCTAGTCCTGGCTCTTTACATACTCGACGCCATATTCGGTTAAACCGTTGCTGATCTTGTGGGCGCGTACCACACAACCGGCCACGAAAATGTTTGCCGCACCCTGCGTGTAAGGTACAGAAACTTGAATCCAACTGTCCTCACGGTAAGTCTTGGAACTGTGGAAGCAAATACCTCCGCGTGAAACGTTGATCACCTCAACTATGTCTGCTTCGGGACCAAGTGGACCAACGCAAGCAACTGTTTTCATGTTGATGCGGCCGTATTTTCTCTTCTCCCGTTTCTTGCCAGTCGCGAGGAGTTCCTCCGGCGAGGTTTTCTCCGGAACTGGTTCCCACACGGTATTTGCAGAGCACACATCGCACATGCGCGTGAGACGATGAGTGATTTGGAAAACCGAGAGTTCAACCTCGTTGAGGGCAGTCACGTGACAGGTTTGGCACACAGCGCATTTGAGAAGTGCGCGTGAGTTACTTTCTTCCAGTTCCTTTTGTCGAGGAAACCGATTACCCCATTGTCGAGGAAACCGAATACCCCAGAAATTGTCGCTCAGGTTGAGCACTTCGATGCCATAAAGATTCTGTTCGGAACGAATGCCAGTCTGCCCCACTACGCGGCCAACCGCCTCCTCGCCGCTGCCTATCCGTTGCAAGTGAATTTTCTGCCCTGGCACCAAAGAACACTTTAAGGGGAGACAGCAACCGCTACGGCTAACATTCACGGTCTGCACAACGTCGGTGAAGGGCTCACCCGCGAGATCGATACACGAGACCCGAACGCTGATTGAGATTGAAATACGATCCCCCTTGCGAGTCGTTGAGACCGCTGATTCTTGAGTTTCCGGTTGTGTCATCATGGTGATAGTTTGCTTCACCTCACAGGGTGATGTTTGTGATCGACATCACTGGCCGGATAAACCTTGGTGCCATTACTTCTTATGACTTCCAATGCACATTTCAGCAGACGGGCTGTAACCCTTTTTAACTCATCGCCGATTGGTCAGGATTCAAGGAGCGTGAGCTTCAAAACTCAGAATGGGCGGCATGACCGAAGTAATGGCAGAGGCTTGGATCACAAAGTGCGATCCTTGCAATGGGACCTATCCCGCTCGCGTCGGGCATCCAGCCTTTTGTCATTCCGAGCGAAGCGAGGAACCTTGGTTTCTGCCGCCACCACTACGGACGGCGCTTCCCACCAGAAACCTGTCAATAGCTAAGTAGTAAATGGTCGAGCTTAAGTGACTCAGAACATTGGGAAAATATTTCCGGAAAAATGGCGCATTTACCCCCTGAAGCTTGATATAATAATTATGTAGACTAAAACTTTAGGCAAACGAGGCGCGCCCCCTGGGCCGCGCCTTTTCTTTTGGGTAAACAGGAGAGCCGGAATTTATTTCTTCGATTCCTAGAGTGGGAACGGGGACAGGAAGTCAAACTCCCCGCCCTGTCCCCGCAAAGAGCGCGGAGACGAGGACGGGGCAGCCTAGCTTCCTCCCTATTTGCTGGATGCAGTCCTCCAGCACGTCCAGTGCAACGTCGGCTTCTTCTTTGGTCACGACCAGCGGCGGGCAGATGCGGATCGTGCTCGGCCCGCAGCCCAGGAACAGGATGCCGTGTTCGAAGGCGCGCTGGATGATCAGGTCGCGCTCGGCGCTGCCGTACTCCTTGGTGGCTTTGTCCTTTACGATGTCGCAGCCGATCATCAGGCCGCGGCCGCGCACGTCGCCCACCAGCTTCAGCTTTGCCGGCCACGTGGACATGCGCTGCAGCATGTGCGCACCCACTTCCGCTGAGTGCGCGACGAGACGTTCTTTCTCGATCACATCGAGTGTAGCCAGCGCCGCCGCGATGCATACCGGATTGCCGCCAAAGGTTGAGGCGTGCGAGCCGGGCACCCAGTCCATGATTTCGGATCGAGTCAGGGTGATGCCGAGCGGCATGCCCGACGCGATGCCCTTCGCGATGCAGATCATGTCAGGCTCAACGCCGGTGTGCTCGACAGCCCACCACTTGCCCGTGCGTCCGACGCCACTCTGCACCTCATCGATGACCAGCATGATGCCATGACGATCGCAGATGCGGCGCAGTTCCTGCATGAAGATGGTAGGCGCGACCACGTAGCCGCCCTCGCCCTGCACCGGCTCGACGAAGATTGCGGCCACTTCCTCGGGAGGCAGCGTGGTCCTGAACAGCTTCTCTTCGATGAAGCGCGCGCAGCTAAGCGCAAACGCGTCCGGGATCTTGTGAGGCATCTTTGCGTCCGCGATAGAGATCAGGATAGGGCACGTGCGTCACCCCGGCACGAGCGGGGCAAAACGGCGCCGCTGCTGCGGTTTCGATGCGGTCAGCGACATCGCGCCCATGGTGCGTCCATGAAACGCACCGTAAAACGCAATAATGTTTTGCCTTTTTGTATGATATCTAGCGAGCTTGAGCGCGCACTCGATGGCTTCAGCGCCCGAGTTGCCGTAGTAGACCTTGTGCGGGCCAGGCATGGGAGCGATCTTCGACAGGCGTTCGGCGAGCGTGCACCAGACTCTTCGTAATAGAAATCCGTTCCCGACATGTGAATGAGTTCGCCCGCCTGCTTCTGAATCGCGGCGACGACCTCGGGATGGCAGTGGCCGGTCGAGGTGACGGCGATGCCGGCAGAGAAGTCATAGAACTCGTTGCCATCGACGTCGGTGACGACAATGCCGCGTCCGCTCTTGGCGACCATTGGGTAAGAGCGGGTATAGGACGGCGAAATATATTTCTGGTCGCCGGCGAGCACGCGCAGGGCGTTGGGTCCGGGCAGTGCGGTCTTGATTTTGGGACCGATCTTTTTCTGGGAAGCGGTGGCGTTTTCGGGATCGGCGGCGGTCATAGTCTTCGTGGTCATTGGAATCCTCCGTGGAAAGCAGTGGCCAGTAGTTAGTGGCCAGTGGTCGTGAGCCCAGGCGTGCATACAGCGCCTGGTACAGAAGCACAGTGGGACGGGGCTTATCAGGTCTGGGAGGATTTGGAACTAATCGCTACCGAAGAGGCTAGGACGCAGGCGCGAAGGCAGATTGGCGCGATAACGGCGCGGGCAGACGAGACAGTGCAGCCAGCACTCGGGCCGATTTGAATAGGGAAGATGCGAATTGGATTTGTTGCGCAGCATCGCTAACGGTCGACATCACTAAGCTCATTATAGCTTGTGGTGGTGCGCGGCGTAACCCCCTTAACGTGACTGCTGGTAACCGCCGCGCTTCGCTCCCGGAGACAGCGAGTCGCCCGTCTCCACATGGTCGCTAGCAGGGTGCCGACATTTTGACTTCCGGGGGTTGGGCTTTAGCATGGCTGGACCCTTGGCGGGGCCTACCTTGCTCGAGCAGACTTTCTCTCACTATCGCATTATTGAAAAGCTTGGCGGCGGCGGCATGGGCGTCGTGTATAAGGCTGAAGACACACGGCTGAGTCGCTTTGTCGCTTTGAAATTTCTTCCTGAGGACCTGGCGCAGGATCGGATGGCGCTGGAGCGATTCCGGCGGGAGGCGAAGGCAGCTTCGGCGCTGAACCATCCCAACATCTGCACGATCTACGACATCGGCGAGGAAGATGGGCGCGCTTATCTTGTCATGGAGTTTCTTGGCCGGCGTGACGCTGAAGCACATGATTGGCGCGCGTCGCGATGGAACTGGAGACGATCCTGGATCTGGGGACTGAGATCGCAGATGCGCTTGACGCAGCGCACACTGAAGGCATTGTTCATCGGGATATCAAGCCGGCGAATATTTTTGTGACCAAGCGCGGGCACGCCAAGATTCTGGACTTCGGGCTGGCCAAGGTGACGGCGAATCCGGCAGCGGCAGCGATGGCCCCGGACGTCACAGCGCCAACGGAGTGCTGCGGTCGAAGAGCACTTGACCAGTCCCGGCTCAACTCTGGGCACAGTGGCGTATATGTCGCCGGAGCAGGCGAAGGGGAAAGAACTGGATTCGCGCACGGATCTTTTTTCTTTTGGCGTGGTGCTGTATGAGATGTCGACGGGGACGTTGCCGTTCCGGGGAGAGACTTCGGCGCTTATTTTTCAAGCCATTCTCGATCGCGCGCCGGTTTCGCCGGTGCGATCTGAATCCGGACTTGCCGGCTAAGCTGGAAGACATCATCAACAAAGCGATCGAGAAGGACCGCAACTTGCGCTACCAGCATGCGGCAGATATTCGGGCCGATTTGCAGCGGTTGAAGCGCGACACGGGAAGCGGGCACTCGGCTGGCGCCGGTTCTGGTGCCGTAGCGATCGCGGTGGATTCCGGGCCGCATGCGGCTGGTGGCGGCCGCGCCAGGCCGGCAGCCAGTTCGGCGAAAGTGGCGGCCGTGGCCGCATCTTCAGGCGCTGTGAGTGCCGTCAGCTCCGCGCGTTCCGGCGTCACTGCTCCGGCAAAGAAACCGCGGAAATTCTGGGGCCTGCGGCAGTGGTCGCGCTGGCTGTCCTTATAGCTATTGGATACTATATTTAAGTCAAGTATCAGGCCTCTAAGCTAACAGAAAAAGACAGCGTGCTGCTGGCCGACTTCGTCAACACCACGGGCGATGCGGTGTTTGACGGGACGCTGAAGCAGGCTTTGGCGGTGCAGTTGGAGCAGTCTCCTTATCTGAATATTCTTCCCGAGTCGCGGATTCGTGAGGCGTTGAAGTTCATGGGACGCTCGAGGGACGAGCGTGTGACCCGCGACGTGGCGCGGGAAGATCTGCCTGCGCGAAGGCGTGAAGGCGATGATGCTGGGATCGATTTCGAGCCTGGGGAGCCATTATGTGGTCACGCTGGACGCGGTGAACGCGCAGAGCGGGGATTCGCTGGCGCGCGAGCAGGTGGAAGCGGAGAGCAAGGAGCAGGTGCTGAAGTCGCTGGACGAGGCCGCGTCTCAGTTGCGCGAGAAGCTGGGAGAATCGCTCGGTTCGGTGCAGAAGTTCGCGACTCCGCTGGAGGCAGCGACGACCTCGTCCCTAGATGCTTTGAAGGAGTTCAGCCTGGGTGAGGCGGAGCATTCGAAGTTCGACGATGAGGCTGCAATCCCGCACCTGAAACGGGCCACGGAACTAGACCCGAATTTTGCCATGGCGCTGGCGACCCTGGGCGTGGCGTATAACAACACAGGCAAGACCCAAGAAGCCTCCGAGTATATGCAAAAGGCGTTTGATGCGAAGGAGAGAGCCAGCGAGCGTGAGAAGTTCTACATTTCTTCTCACTACTACGGAATGTACAGGAGACAGGCGAATAAAGATGTTGAAACTCTTGAACAATGGATCCAGGCTTATCCGCGGGACGGCATTCCCCAGGACAACCTGGCCCTTGAGGAGAACACTGTTGGGCAGCCGGAGAAAGCGCTGGCCAACGCGAGCGAAGCACTGAGGCTCAATCCCAAGGACCCTTACGCGTATCAGAATGTTTCGGCAGCCTATCTGGGGCTGAATCGCTATGACGAAGCGAAGGCAGTGGCGGAGCAGGCGATCGCACAGAAGGCCGAGCCGTGGTCGATCCATATCACGCTGTACGAGTTGGCGTTCATTCGGGGCGACGGAGCCGCGATGCAGCGGGAGTTAGAACACGCAGCCGGCAAGCTGGAAGAGCCTGTCATAGTTATGTACCATGCGATGGGTGAGTGCGCGCTGGGGAAGTTAAAAAATGCGCGGGAAAGCTATGCCCGCGGCGTGAGCGTGGCGCAGGCTCAAGGGCGCAAGGAGTCGGCGGCGATGATTCTCGGGGCTGAGGCAAGGTGCGACGCTGACATAGGTTACCTGCAGGAGGCCCGGCAGGCCACGAACGCGGCGCTGGCGGTTTCGGAGAACATTAATTCGCGGGCGGCTGCGGCAATTTTGTTTGCCCGCATCGGGGACGCGGCGCAATCTGAGAAGCTGGCGGAAGGACTGAACAAGGAATATCCGTATGCTACTGTGCTCAATCAGGTTCAACTGCCAGCGGCACGAGCGCTGATCAGCCTGCAGCGCAACCAGCCCGAGCAAGCGGTTGCGGTGCTGGATTCCGCCAAGCCTTACGAATTGGGCAGGGGCAACACAGGGATCATGTTCCTCCGCGGCGAAGCTTTTCTACGCTTGCATGACGGAGCCAAGGCGGCGGCGGAGTATCAGAAAGTTCTCGACCATCGCGGGCTTGATGCTGTGGGATGGGGTTATTCGCTGGCTCATTTGGGATTGGGCCGGGCTTATGCTTTGCAGGGAGATGCGGCCAAGGCGAAGGGCGCTTACCAGGATTTTTTTGCGGTTTGGAAGGATGCGGATGGGGATGTTCCCGTCTTGAAGACTGCTCGGGCGGAGTACGAGAAGTTGAAGTAGCGGGCATCCGTAGTAGAAACTCCTCGCGGAGCCGCAGGTACTTTAAGCTGCGAGGGGTCCTTCGACTCCGAGACGCGCCCCGCTTCGCGGAGCGCATCTCTCCGCTCAGATGTAATGAAAACGAAAAAGGCGTGCCTCCAAGGGTAGAGTACGTGCTCGAAGCACAAGCCCTGAAGGAGGCACGAGATGATCCACGTTGGCGTAGATCTTCACCAGAGATTTTGTTACATGACGGCGTTGGAAGCAAGAGGGAAGATTTTACAGGCGGGTGCAGTGACGAACGAGAAGCTGGCGTTGCGCAAGTATTTCCGGCAGTTTCGCGGGCAGGAAGTGCAGGTGGCGGTGGAGGCATGCGGTTTTTGGCCGGCGTTTCGCGAAGTGGTGGAACCGGAAGTGGAGCGGCTGGTGCTGGTGCATCCGCAGCGGGTGAAGGCGATTGCCTCGGCGAAGCTGAAGAACGACCGGGTGGATTCGGCGACGCTGGCGCATTTGCTGCGCTGCGATTTGTTGCCGGAGTCGTGGAAGGCGGACCGGGAGACGCAGGCGCGGCGGCAGCAGGTGCGATTGCGGGCGACGCTGGTGCGGCAGCGGACGCGGCTGAAGAACCAGGTGCATGCGGTGTTGCATCAGCAGGGACTGCATTCCCCGGTGACGGATTTATTCGGCAAACGCGGACGGCAGTGGCTGGCGGGGTTGAAGCTGCCGGCGGGGGCGCGGGAAACGGTGAGTGTGTGCCTGCGGTTGTTGGATGGTTACAGCGGAGAAATTCAAAAACAAAATCTGCAATTAAGTGAACGAGCAAAACACGACCCGCGGGTGGAGTGGCTGATGACGATTCCGGGGATCGGGGAGTGTTCGGCGATGATGCTGCTGGCCGAGATTGGAGACCTCGGACGATTTCGCGACAAGGAAGCGTTGTGCAGTTACGCCGGGCTGGTGCCGCGGGTACGGGAGTCGGCGGGGAAAGCGGCGCGGGGCGGGATCACGCGCCAGGGTTCGCCCTGGATGCGCTGGGTCATGGTGGAGGCGGCGCAGGTGGCGACGCGCTGCTCTCCGGCGGCCCGGCGCTACTACGAGCGGTTGCTGCGCAAGAAGCACAAGCACGTGGCGCGGGTGGCGCTGGCGCGCAAGCTGCTGATCACGGTCTACGCCCTGCTGCACGATGGCGTGCTGTTTGAAGAAGAAAAGTTTGCGGCGGTGTAAGGGGAATCCGTCAGCTCGAAGTCATCCTTGCTCTTCGAGAGCGACGCTCAGATGGAGCGGCGGAGTCCGGACATACCTTATGTGCCTCGAGCACGAATAGAAGCCTGTCCGCATCGCCGCAAAAAATACCTGTGGACAGGTACGCCTGTTTTCATAGAAGGATGACAGAGCTGTCTGATGCGGGCACGTTTCTCCGGTCATGATGACAGCGTTCCTGATGGTTCTTAAGTTCATCTGCTATTGTTTAACTTCCCCTGTTTTTTCACTTTTTACATGTCCAGCGCTCGCCCAAGCCGGTTTGCGGTGATTCTTGCCTTTGGACTGGTGTATCTGTTTTGGGGCTCGACTTACCTGGCGATTGATATTGCGGTGCAGACGATTCCTCCGGCGCTGATGTGCGGGGTGCGGTTTTCGATTGCCGGGGTGGTCATGCTTGCGGTGTGTGCGGCTACGGGACGGAGGATCTGGTATTCGGCGCGGCAGATTGCTTTGGCGGGCGTGGTGGGAATTTTGTTGCTGATCGGCGGCAACCTGACGTTGGCACGGGCAGAACTTTCGGTGCCGACGGGGCTGGCGGCTTTGATTATTGCCATCACGCCGTTGTGGTTTCTGGTGTTGGACTCGCTACTGCTGGGCGACCATCACATATCGGGGCGAGGCAAGGCAGGGCTGGCGCTGGGAGTTGCGGGACTATTTGTGTTGTTTTGGCCACAGCTGCATTCGACGTCGTCGATGGGGCGGCGCGAGCTGTGGGCTTCGCTCTCGTTGCTGGGCGGATCATTTTCCTGGGCGTTAGGGTCGGTGCTTTCGAAGCGCTGGCAGTCGGGCATGGACGGGTTCAGCGCGACAGGATGGCAGTTGACGGTGGCGGGCGGGGTGAGCTCCCTGGTCGCATTAACGGTGGGAGAATTCGCACAGGTGGTGTGGACGGCGCGCGGGTTGGGCGCGGTGTTTTACCTGGTGGTGTGCGGGTCGTTGATCGGATACACGGCTTACATCTGGTTGCTGGAGCATGTGCCGACCTCGAAGGTGTCGACTTACGCTTATGTGAATCCGGTGGTTGCGGTGTTTTTGGGATGGCTGATTCTGCATGAGCGGGTGGACCGCTTTATTTTGATGGGGAGTGTGATTGTGGTGGTGTCGGTGATTCTGGTGACTAGCGCTAAAGTTAAAAAAAAGACTGTGGCGGAGGAATTGCCGGCGGTGGGTTGATCGGTCGAGAACAGATGGCTGGCGCGTTTGAGCAAGACGAGTTGTGCACCGGGAATGCGCGCCGCGATCAGAAGCTGCGACTGCCAGCAAGCAAAATCACTCCTCGGCCACTTTGAGAATCAGCTTGCCTAGGTTTTCCCCTCTGAACAGCTTTAGAAAAGTGTCGGGAAAGGTTTCGAGCCCTTCGACAATATCCTCGCGCGACTTGAGCTTGCCCGCCGCCATCCAGCCCGCCATTTCCCGGGCGGCCTGGGCATAGCGATCGGCGTAGTCAAAAACCAGCATGCCTTTCATGGTCGCGCGATGGACTAATAGCGACATATAATTACGCGGGCCCTGCACCAGGCCAGTGTTGTTGTATTGCGAAATGGCGCCGCAGATTACGACGCGCGCTCCGCGCGCCAGGTTCGCGAGCGCAGCATCGAGGATGTCCCCGCCAACGTTGTCGAAATAAATGTTGATCCCTTGCGGGCAAGACTTCCGCAGGGCTGCAGCGACGTCTTGGGATTTGTAGTCAACGGCTGCGTCAAATCCGAGGTTGGTGACGATGTAGCGACACTTGTCGGCACCGCCCGCAATGCCAACCGCCCGGCAACCCTTGATTTTGGCAATCTGCCCTACGACCGAGCCCACGGCACCAGCTGCTGCCGAGACGACGACAGTGTCGCCCGGTTGCGGCTGGCCGGTTTCGAGCAAGCCGAAGTATGCCGTCATCCCCGTCATGCCCAACACACTGAGGAACGTTGGAAGCGGCGCTACACGGGGGTCAACCTCGATCAACCCCTTCCCCTCCGAGATGAAATATTCCTGGACTCCAAAGCTTCCCGAGACATGTTTGCCCACGGCGAAAAGGGGATTCTTGGAGGCAAGCACCTGGCCAAGCGCCAAGGCCCGCATCACTTCGCCGATGGCAACGGGCGGGACGTAGGATCTGCTCTGGTTCATCCAGCCACGCATGGCCGGGTCAAGCGATATAAACAGTACCCGGATCAACAGTTCGCCTTCGTGCAACTCGCGAACCGCCTCTTCCTCGTAGGCCCAGTCCGTGCTATTCGGCATTCCGACGGGTCGGGAAGCGAGGGTGAATTTGTGATTGATGAGGGCCATGATGGTTTCCTTTCTGGTCAAACGGTGTAGCGCTCACTGGACAAAAGTCGCGCCGCAATCTGACGACGCAGCGCGATGGAGCTCACCGGCATGTGATCCGCGTAGCCGCGCACGGCTGCAAGATGCCTGCGCAAGACGTCTCCTTCGCAGCAGGCGCTCAGCACCGTGCGGGAGAATCCCTCGATCCGAATGGTGGCATCGCGCAGGTAGACAGGGCAGATGTCGAGGGCGTTCCCGCTCTTGCCAGATCTTGTCAGCCTCTTGCTGCGGAGCAGGCTGGATTCCATGGCGAACACCTCCATGGCGATATCGGAGAGATTCATGATGACTTCCTCCTGCCTCTCCAGATGGGCGCCGCATTTTTCGTGGGCGACTGCAAGCGTCAGGAGGGCGATGGTTTTCGCGTTCCGAACGAGGCGGTCTTCGTCGGTTGTTTCTGTTTCGGCAGCAGTTTGCTTCTTGTTCGAGAGACTCGGGGTTTCGCTCTCGTTCAAGACCGAGCGCGCCGCTTCAAAAAGAGGCAACAGCCCGCGGGCCGCGCGCTTCAAAGGCATGCCCATAATGACCAGCCGGTTGATTTCGTTGGTGCCTTCAAAGAGACGATTGATGCGCGAATCGCGATAAGCCCGCTCAACAGCGTAGTCCTGATGAAAGCCGTAACCGCCGTGGATCTGGACACCTTCGTCAACCACGTAGTCGAGCATCTCAGAGGCGAAAACCTTCACCATCGAGCATTCCGCCGCGTACTCCTCGACGGCCTGCATCTCCGTGATTGAACTCTGTCTTCGCTCGGCGGACGTGGCCTGCATCTGGCTTTCGATGAGTCCGGCTACGCGCCAGGTCATGGACTCGGCGGCAAAAATCCGAATGGCCATTTCGGCGAGCTTGTGCTGAATGGCGCCGAAGTCGGCGATGGCCGAGCCAAAGGCTTTTCTTTGCTTGGCATACTTAATGCAGATGGCGAGCACATTCTTGGCGGCGCCGACGGAGGCAGGACCCAGTTTCAAGCGTCCGATATTAAGCACGTTGAACGCGATGACGTGACCGCGCCCGATTTCTCCGAGAACGTTCTCGACCGGAACAGCCACGTTATCCAGATAAACCGCGGTGGTGGACGTGCCGCGAATGCCCATCTTATGTTCCTCGGCGCCGCTGCTGACACCGGGAAAGGCTCGCTCCACGAGAAAGGCGGTGAACTTTTCGCCTCCGACTTTGGCGAAGATTGTAAACAGATCGGCTGCGCCACCGTTGGTGATCCACATTTTCTGACCGTTGAGTATGTAGTGCTTGCCATCGGGAGCGAGGTCGGCGCGAGTTCGCGCGGCTAGAGCATCAGAACCCGCTAAGGGCTCAGTGAGGGCATAAGCAGCCAATAGTTCCATGCGAGCCAATCGAGGGAGATATTTTTTCTTCTGCTCAGGAGTGCCAAAGTATACGATTGGAAGGGTGCCGATGCCGGTGTGCGCGGAGTGCCAGCCCGCATAGGAAGCATCGCGACCCATGTGCTCGGCGGCGATCATTAGCGAGGGCAAATCCATTTCCATGCCGCCAAATTCCTCTGGGATGGTCATGCCCGTAAGGCCCAGTTCCGCGGACTTCCGCAGCACCGCAAGCGCCGCGCCCGGCTGTTTCTCGCGGATGGCAGGAAGATTGGGCTCGACTTCGTTGGTCCAGAACTCATCCACCATGCGGCCGATCGCAAGATGCTCCTCCGTGAGATCCTCAGGAGTGAACACCTGCTCGGGGAGCACGTCTTCAAAGAGAAAAGCGGAGCCTCTTGTCTTGCTGGACATTTCTGTTAGTGTCGTCATGATTCCGATGCCCCCTTTCGAAATTGACCATCTAAGTTCGTTGAAAAAATTCGAAGGCCGGGAAGCGTCTCCGACGGATTGGCTGGTTCTTACCCAGGACCGCATCCAGAAATTCGCGGATGCGACCGAAGACCGGCAGTGGATTCACGTCGACCCGGAGCGGGCGGCGCGTGAGTCGCCCTACGGCAGCCCCATCGCTCACGGCTTCCTCACGCTTTCGCTTTTGAGCTATTTTGTCCGGCAAGCGATTCGAGTCCGAAACGGCGTCGCCATGGGAATCAACTACGGCCTGAATCGTGTGCGCTTCCCTTCGGCGGTGCGGGCGGGTTCGGCAATTCGCGCCCGTGTGACTCTGCTTTCGGTGAAAGAATCTACCGAGTTCGTGGATGCCGTACTCGCGATAACCATCGAAACGCAAGGCGACGAAAAGCCCTGCTGTGTTGCCGAATACCTGGCGCGGTACTACCGGGCGTGATTGGAGGATGAGTTGGCTCGACCGCGACAAAACGGTTGTGGCGCCGGCGAGGCCGGTCATATTTGACCGCTTTCTGCGCACTGTAACGAGGCGCGCATCAGGATCGCGATCCGATGGGGCATGGTGGCAAAGCGCTCATCGTGTGTGAGCCCACGGGCGTAACGGTAATAGATCTGCTGAACAATCACTCCGACCTTGAAACGTGCAAAGGCCAAATAGAAAACCATGTCGTGGATATCGCGCCCGGTTGCTAGAGCGTAGCGCTGAGCCAGCTGGGCGCGCATCAGTGTGCCGGGGATGGTAGTAGGAGCAGAACAGATTTGCTGCAGCTCATCTGGGTCATTGGGGTCGGTCCAATACGCCAAGGTTGTACCAAGATCGGAGAGCGGGTCGCCCAGCGTGCACATCTCCCAATCCAGAACACCGACTATCTTTGTAATGTCATTCGAGTCGAGGACGACATTGTCATACTTGTAGTCGTTGTGAATGAGAGTAGCGTCGCTGGACGCTGGAATGTGCTGCGTGAGCCAGGCGGAAATTCGCTCGACTTCGGGCAGGTCGTGAGTCGCCGCATTGTGATAGCGATCAATCCATCGCTTCACCTGGCGTTCAAGGTAACCCTGCGGCTTGCCCAAATCGCCGAGGCCGATCTTGTCGTAATCGAGGCTGTGCAAGCGTACGAGGTTGTCGAGGAACGCTTCGCTGAGCTGTCGTGCCATGACGGGAGACAGCGATAGGCTGGGCACTGGTTCTCTGCGCAGGATAATGCCTCGAATCGGCTCCATGAGGTAGAAAGGAGCTGCGAGAACAGAGAGATCGTCGCAATACAGGATCACTTTGGGCGCAACGGGATAGGCTTGGTGCAACTTGGAAAGTACGCGATATTCGCGCCCCATGTCATGGGCAGACTTAACCTGGCTGCCGAACGGCGGCCGGCGCAGCACGAATTCACGGGCGCCCCAGGCCACACGATAGGTCAGATTCGAATGACCTGAGGGGAACTGCGCGACCACGACGGGGCTCGGACTGTCGAAATGCCGACTCAGATATGCGCTCAGCCGAGCGGTATCGAGTTCTTCCCCAGGTCTGACGGCGACGGCACAATCACAAGAGGCAAACATGTTTCGAACTCTTCCTCCATTTTCCTGGAGTGCGAAACTTCCTACCGATACGTGAGCAGGCACTCGTCCTCGAGATGAGGGTGAGCATTGAACGTACTGAGCGTGAAGCGGCTTCCGGAATTTAAGAACTCGCTGAACGAGGCGTTGCGCGACATCCACGTCAATTGCAGAGTGTCCGCGTCTGACAAGTTCAAGGCTCGCCGCATGGCGACGCCAATCGGACCTCCGGAGGTAAAGACCACGAGATCTCCGGCAGGAGCCGCACCGCTCACCAGAGCCGCAATTCCCCGTTCGACGCGTCCGCAGAAATCCCGCCAGGACTCAACGCCGTCGACCTGTAACTCACCACTCACCCACTCGCCGATGACTAGCTCGAACATTCTTTGGAAGTGTCTCTTGCGCTCGCCAGCGTCCCTGGATTGCTCGAAGGCCTGGTGAAGATGGCGGACCTCCCGAGATTTCTCGAGCATCCGTGGCAGACCTACTTTCAAAACTGCTTCCGCCGGGTATTCGTCGAACTCGCTCATTACCGCCAGTTCGGGAAACTCACGTCCAGAGCTTCGATAGGCTTCCACGATCGCGCGCCCGGTCTGCACCTGCCGCACGCGAGGACCCGACCAGGCACAGCTAAAGAGCGCACCGCGGCGGGCCCAATACTCTCCCAACAGGCGGGCCTGCACTTCGCCGGTGGCGCAGAGTTTGTCATAGTTCGGTTCCAGGAAAGACGCCTGGGCGTGGCGGACTAGAATGACGCGGCTCATAATTCCAAGCCTCACGCGTTGACGCTCTGTTCCTTATTGAACTCGGCAAATGTCTGCTTGGCTTCGGCAAGACGCTTCAGCAAAGGAGCTGGCTCCCAGAGTTCTCCCTGGTGTTGGCGGAATTCGCACATACGGTCGTATATGTTTTTCAATCCCACGGTGTCGGCATACCACATGGGACCTCCGCGGTATGCGGGGAATCCATATCCATTCAGGTAGATGATGTCGATATCGACAGCGCGCAGCGCATACCCTTCCTCAAGAATGCGAGCGCCTTCGTTCACCAAGGCGTAGACGCAGCGGTCGACTATTTCGGAAGCGGGGATTTTGCGTTGGGGAATTCCGGCTTTCGCGGACCAGCTCCGAACCAGGGCGGTGACCTCAGGATCGGACAAGGCGCGGCGCTGATCGTCGTAGCGGTACCAGCCGGCGAGAGTCTTCTGGCCGTAGTGACCCATCTCGCATAGACGATCCTCGGCGATAGGCTGGCGCACACCAGGTTTTTCCAAGTGGCGATATTCCTTGCGAATCCGCCAGCCAACATCCAATCCAGCAAGATCGCCCGTCGCCAGTGGACCCATGGCCATGCCGAACACGACCAGCGCATTGTCGACAGCTTCGACGTCTGCGCCTTCTTCGACCAGGAACTGGGCTTCGCGGCGATAGGGTCCGAACATACGGTTCCCGACAAAGCCGCGGCAGTTCCCGACCAGCACTCCGATCTTGCCGAGCCTTTTCGAGAGCTGCATGCAGGTGGCGATGACCTCTGTACTCGTCTCTTTTCCGCGCACAATTTCCAGCAGGCGCATGATGTTGGCGGGACTGAAGAAGTGGGTGCCCACAACGAATTCAGGCCGAGAGGTGACGCTGGCGATGTCGTCGATGCTCAATGTGGATGTGTTGCTTGCCAAAATAGCACCGGGTTTGCAGGCGCGATCCAGATATTGAAACACCTGCTTCTTGAGCGCCATGCCCTCGTAGACCGCCTCAACCACCATGTCGGCGTTGGTGAAGTTGTCATAGCTGAGGGTGGGTGTGATCAGGGCAAGGCGCTCGTCCACGAACTGCTGAGTGAAGCGTCCGCGCTGAACCGAGTTGGCATAGTTTTTTCGAATCCTGGCGAGGCCCTGGTCGAGCGCGGGTTGGTCGACCTCCTTGAGCAGAACGGGGATACCGGCATTGGCAAAAACCATGGCGATTCCTCCGCCCATGGTGCCGGAACCGACGACCGCAACGCTTCGGATTACCTTGACGGACGTGTCTTTCGGCACATCGGGAATCTTTGCCACCTCGCGCTCCCCGAAGAAAACGTGGATGAGGGCTTTGGATTGATCGGAGAAGAGGCATTCCGTAAAGAGTCTCCGCTCCACCTCGCAACCTTCTTCGAAGCAAAGTTTGGTTGCGGCTTCCACCGCATCAATGGCGGCAAGCGGCGCTATCAGACCCCGCTGCTTCGTCCGGACACGCTCGCGGGAAGCTGAGATGATTGCCTGGTTCTCCACGGCTGTACCCAGTTTCTCGGAGCGTTCGCGCGTTCTTGGTGTTGTTTTTCCAGCGACTCCGCGGGCAAAGACCACCGCACCAGTAAGCAGATCTCCTTCGATCAGGCGGTCGATGACCCCGCACCGGAAGGCTTCTGCGGCGGCAACAGGCTTGCCTTCGGTACACATTTCAAGCGCCTTGGCGACACCGACGAGCCGGGGAAGGCGTTGCGTTCCCGCCGCGCCGGGAATGAGGCCGAGCTTCACTTCGGGCTGGCCCACCTGCGCATCGACTGAGGCCACGCGATAATGGCCCGCCATCGCCAGCTCCAGGCCTCCGCCAAATGCGGCGCCATGAATCGCCATCACTACCGGCTTGTTGCAGTTTTCGATGCCGAGGAGGAGCGGAAGAAGTCCGGCGCCGCGCGTTTTGCCAGAGGTCATCTTTCCGAATTCTTTAATGTCAGCTCCCGCGACAAATGTGCGTCCGCCGCCAATGAGGACCGCGGCTTTCACGGAGGGATCGTTGCTGATCTCTTCGATGGCCTCGGCAATTCCCTCCGGCACACCGGGGCTGAGCGCATTCACCGGCGGATTGTCGATGGTGATGATGGCGATATCGTTGTCTTGGTTCTTGCTCAGCCCTACCAGAGTGCTCATCGTGAACTCCGATCATCACTGCCGCACGGCGCTGGAACAGAGTCGATCACTAGACGGGCGATGCATTCGCGGTGAAACGTCGCATCGCCCAGCATGGTCTCGGATGCTTTCGCGCGGCGGTAGTAAAGATGTAACTCGTTCTCCCAGGCGAAACCGTTGCCGCCGTGAATCTGGATGCCACGGTTCCCCACCTCCCGGCAGGCATCGCTGGCGTACATTTTGGCGATAGAGGTTGCGGTGGCCGCATCGGGAGCACCATGCTCCAGCGCCCACGCCGCGTAGTAGGCGGCCGAACGCGAGCTCTCGGTTTCAAGGTACATGTCCGCACACGGATGCTGGACCGCCTGAAATGTTCCGATCGCCTTGCCGAACTGCTTGCGCGTCTTCGCGTAGTCCACCGTCAGATCGAGCACACGCTGCATTCCGCCTACCATTTCGGCAACCAAAGCGGCGGTGGCGATATTGAGCGCGCGGGCGAGATTCGTTCGGTCGCCCAGCTTCTCCGCGGGAGTGTTATTGAACTGGACTGCATAGAAGTTTCGAGTGAGATCCAGAGCCGGCATCGGCCTAAGGGACAATCCGGGCGCCTGCGCTTCCACCAGAAAAACGCCGGTCTGTGCGGCAACGAGAATAAAGTCAGCCACGTCCGCGTCGAGAACGAAGAGTTTTTCGCCAGTCAGCTTGCCGTTGGTGGCAGCGACGTTTGTGTCAGGCAAATCCCAACTGGAGCCGACTTCGAGCCAGGCGAGAGTCGAGCGCGCCTCGCCGCGACAAATGGGAGTGAGATATCTCGTCTTCTGCGCATCGCTGGCGATGGCATCGATGACCGCGCCAGCGAGAGCCACGGTCGACCAAAAGGGGCCCGGAAGCAGGGCGCGACCCGCCTCCTCCATCAGAAGAATAAGTTCCACTTTGCCGAGACCGAGTCCGTCATATTTCTCCGGACAAATGATGCCCGTATAGCCTTGGGCAGCCATCTTCGACCAAAGGGCTGGATCATACGGATGTTTACTTTCAGCTAAGTACCGCACATGTGTCATGGGGCATTCCGCTGCAAAGAACCGGCGCGCGTTCTGCTTGAGAATCTCCTGGCTCTCGTTCAGTCCGAATTGCATAACCTGTTCTCAGTAGCTCCTGGGCAAACCCAGGACGAAGTGTCCGATGATGTTGCGCTGAATCTCCGAGGTTCCAGCTTCGATGGTGTTGCCGCGCGACCGCAGATATCCATAGGCCCAAATGCCTTTGTCGACGGAGTGTTTGGAGGAACCCGAAAGCTGGCCGAACGGACCGAGCAACTCCTGCGCCACCTGTTGCAATCGCTGGTTCAACTCGCTCCAGAAGATTTTCTGGATGGAACCTTCCGGACCCGGCACTCCGGTTGCGCTGATGCGGCTGAAGGCACGCATCTGGTTCCACCGCATGACTTCAATTTCGGCGTAGCACTGGGCCAGCTTTTGACGGATCAAAGGATCTTGCGCGGCAGATTTTCCGTTGCGCTGCAGTTGCCCCGCCAGCTCGATCAGGCGCTCCATGTTCCGGCGAAAGGTAATTTGCAGGCCGGCGCCGAATGTACCGCGCTCGTGCATAAGCGTCCCGATCGCGACCTCCCAGCCCTGATTCACAGCCCCCACGACGTTCTCGATGGGAACCCGCACATCCCGGAACGAGACCTCGGCGAACTCGCTCTCTCCGGTGATCTGGCGGAGCGGGCGAACGTTTATCCCCGGAGACTTCATATCCACAAGGATCACAGTGAGTCCCTTGTGCTTGGGGACGTTAGCATCCGTGCGCACAACCAATTCGCACCAGTCGGCAATCCAACCGTAGCTGTTCCATGTTTTCAAGCCGTTGACCACGTAGAAGTCGCCATCCCGGCGGGCCTCGGTCTGCAAGGATGCGAGGTCGGACCCGGCATTGGGTTCGGAAAATCCCTGGCACCAGATCTCTTCTGCACTGAGAATCTTCGCCAAGTAGCGCGTCTTTTGCGCGTCGGTCCCGAACGCGATGATAGTGGGACCGATCAGCCCCAGCCCCAGGGTGTTGGCCATGGGTGGCGCACTGGCCAGAGCCATTTCCTGCCAGAAGATCACTTGCTGCATCAGATTCGCACCGCGGCCGCCATATTGCTTGGGCCAGGAAACTCCCGCCCATCCACCTGCAAATAACTTGCGCTGCCACGCCCGCAGGTATTCGAAGCGAGATTCCAGCGACTCCTCGCGCCGCTCGGCCCAATCGGCAGGCACATTCGCCAGAAGCCACGAGCGCAATTCGTCGCGGAATTGCACTTCCTCGGAATTCAAATTCAGATCCATCCCGCCTCCCGGCGTCCCGCTCCTCCGTATTTCTTTCGAAGTTCTTTTTTCAACACCTTTCCAGTCGCGGTCTTCGCTAATGTCTCGCAGAATTCGATCGAGTGTGGACATTTATAGTGCGCCAAGTTCGAGCGGCAAAACTCAATGAGTTCCGCTTCGGTCGCCACGCATCCTGGTCTTAAGATCACTACCCCTTTGGGGGCTTCCCCCCACTTGTCGTCTCTGACTGCGATCACGGCAGCTTCGTACACGGCCGGATGTGCAGACAACGTTCTTTCCACTTCCAGCGATGAGATATTTTCACCACCGCTGACAATGATGTCTTTCTTGCGATCGACGATCAGGATGTAACCGTTCTCCATCACGACTGCCATGTCGCCGGTGTGAAACCACCCGCCACGCAAGGCTTCGGCGGTAGCCTCAGGATGCTTCCAATAGCCCGCCATCACACTGTCGCTGCGGGCGATGATTTCACCCATGGTCTTGCCATCGTGAGGCACATCGCGATCTTCGAAATCCACGACCCGCAGTTCCACTCCCGGATACGCATAGCCAGTCAAGGACTGCAGCACGTAGCGCTCTTCGGGTTCGCACGCTACATCTGGCTTGAGCTCCGCCGTGGCCAGAGACGGTGAGCACTCAGTCAGGCCATATCCGGAAAAACATTTGCAGCCGAGTTTCTGCTCGACCTCGCGCATGAGAGAAGGGAAAGACGCCGCACCCCCGATGGTGATCCATTCCAGGCTGCTCAAGTCATATTTGGAACGCTCCGGACAGTTCCCCAATGCGGCCGCCATAATGGGCACCAGGCTGAGTGAACCAATTCGCTCCCGCTCCACCAGGCGAAATATCTCTTGCGGAATAAATCGCGCGATCATGACATGGGTTGCGCCCACGAGGGTAACGGTGTGCGCCGCCCCCCATCCGTTGGCGTGGAATAAGGGAATCGTATGCAGGAATACGTCTTCATACTTGGTGTGGTGGAACAGAGCTAGATGTAGAGCGTGAAGATAGATGTTCCTGTGGGTGAGCATCACGCCTTTGGGATCGGCGCTGGTCCCGCTGGTGTAGAAAAGTTCGCAGAGAGAATTCTCGTCAAAGGAACTGATTTCCGCGCGGTACGGCGTCGCGGCGGCCAGGAGTTGTTCGTAGTTCTGAGGAGCAAGCCACTCGGCCTGGGGAGTCGCGTCGAGCAAGTGGCAGGAGTCAACGCTGGTAAGTTTCGCGCGAAAAGAATCCACCAGATCAATGAAATCCTGGCTCAAGAACAACTTGGTCGCGCCAGAATTGTTCAGGATGTAGGAAAGTTCATGTGACGCGAGGCGGTAATTGAGTGGCAGCAGGACGGCGCCCGCATCAAGGACTCCGAAGTACGCCTCCAGAAGCCGATGACAATTCATGCTGAGAAAGGCGACCCGATCCCCCGCTTTCACTCCGGCCGCGCGCAAGGCGCCAGCCAGCCGGGCCGCGCGATCGGCGAATTGCGCGTAAGCAAATCTTTGGTCCTGGCAAACCACTGCGGTCTTGTTTGGAAATTGCTGTTCCGCATAACGGAGGAAGCGGACGGGTGTGAGCGGGATATTCATGCTTCGTGACTACCTACCAGGCAGTCTGGCCTCCGTCGACGACAAGAACATGGCCCGTAACATATGCCGAGGCATCAGAAGCCAGAAAAACTGCCGCACCTTTTAAGTCATGGTCGCTGCCAAAACGGTGAAGAGGAATCTTTTCCAGCAGGGACTCCTTACGGTGCTCGAGAATCCAACTCGACATATGCGTAGGAAACCAGCCCGGAGCGATCGCGTTAACCTGGATATTGTGTGCCGCCCACTTGCACGCTAGATCTTTGGTGAAGGCGATGACCCCGCCTTTGCTGGCGTGGTATCCGATGGCTTGAAGATCCGTAGAAGCTCCACCCAGGCCCGCCACCGAGGCTATGTTGATAATCTTGCCACGCCCCCGCCCGATCATGGCTTTGCCTACGGCTTGCGAGAACAGAAAAGTTCCAGTGAGGTTCGTATCTATGACCTTGTTCCATTGCTCCAGCGTCATTTCTTCGACTGGGGCTCCCCACGAGATCCCTGCATTATTAATGAGGATGTCGATGCGCCCGAAATTCTGCAGAGTCGATGCCACCGCTTGCCGAATAGACGCGGGGTCTTTTACGTCGCAGCTGAGGGCAAGGGTCTTGATACCGAGGCTGGCCAACTCGCCGGCCGCTTCCTCGCAGCGCTCTTTCTTGCGGGCGCACAGCGCCAGATTCGCTCCCATCTCCGCCAATCCTTCGGCCATCTGGCGGCCTAGGCCGATGGAGCCACCGGTGATGATGGCAACGCGCCCGGTAAGATCGAACAACTGTCTGGCATTCACGATATGGAAGGCTCCTAGCCAGAAGTATCAGCTTCGCACAAAGTGATAGTCAATATCACATGTTAGCGACTAACGTCAACGCATATTGCGCTTCATTCCGATGAAGAGCCTACGAACCGACGCGTAACACAAGGCGACCGGAAACTTGTCCCCGCCGCAGTTTCTCCAGGACTTCGTTCGCCTGGGACAACGGCTGTTCCGCTACCTCACAGTGAACCTTTCCGGCCGCACCCAGGGCGAGAATTTCCTGCAGATCCTGTCGCGTACCAACCGCCGAAGCCTGAATCCGGATTTCACCGGCCGCCATCAGGATCGGCGGGAAACAAATGTCCTGAGCGGGCAAGCCAACGGCAAGTAGAACTCCCGTGGGACGCACACAATAAAATGCCATGTCATAGGCGGCTTTTGCCGCGGACGTCACCAAAGCGACGTGAACCCCGCCTTGTGACCGCAATTGCTGCACCACTTTGTCAGATCCGGCATTCAGTGTCCTGAAGGCTCCGAGGGTCTTAGCCAGAGCGAGCTTTTCTTCGCTGATATCAATTGCTGTGATCTCCGCTCCGAGTTCGCTGCCGATCTGAACCGCGAGGTGCCCCAGACCACCTATTCCAAACACGGCTAGGCGTTGACCGTTGGTGATGCGTGACTGCTTAAGAGCCCGATGGACGGTAACTCCGGCGCATAGCAGGGGAGCCGCCTGCGCCGAGGCAAGATTATCCGGAATCCTGGCGACGTGGGTGGCGGGTGCCTTGACAAATTCGGCGTAGCCGCCGTCTACCGTAACACCGGTGATTTGTTGACGAACGCAAAGGTTCTCGTTGCCTTCGCGGCAAAACTCACACTTTCCACAAGTCCAATGGATCCAGGGCACGCCAACGCGGTCGCCGATCTTCATGCCTTGTACTGCCGAGCCGACCTCGACAATGGTTCCGACCACTTCATGCCCGAGGATCAGTGGCTTCTTGATGATGCCAGCCAGCTGAGACCAGTCGCCATCCGCAACATGCAAGTCGGAGTGACACACGCCGCAAACCTCAACCTTGATCAGAACTTCACTCTCCGTGGGTTTGGGAAGAGCGATATCTTGAACCGTAAGCGGAGTCTTGAAGTCGCGGAGCACGGCAGCTTTCATTTTCTTCCCTCGGAACCACGTCTTCAAAGAGTTGGCTGCAGCACTCGAAGAATTCAGGGCTGGAGCCCTCGAAGGAAAAACTCTACTGCGCTGCGTACTCGATCTGTGAGCTTGTGCGGCCCGGTCAGATCAACTGCCCACTGCCGTACGACCGTGTTGTATAGACCTTCCATAAATTCCGCCAAGTGGACGACCGGAAAGTCGCGCGTAATTTCGCCCCTCTTTTGTCCCTGCACGAGAATCTCTCGCAGCAAGCCAACCGTGGCCTCCTCGTGTCCCCGCACATTCGCGCAACGCACGGGGTCCATCGCGCCCGAAAGGACAACGGCCTGCCACAAGCTGCGGTCCGCCTCTACTTCCTTTGCCATGCTGACATATAGCCGGCGCAAGCGTTCGGCTATGCTCGCGTTGGTAGATAACTCCGAGCGGAGCCGGTCCCTTATGCAGGCAAATCCGCGTTCCCCGACCTCGCGCAAGACCGCGTCCTTGCTGGAGAAATACCGAAAGAACGTCGGCTGGCTAATCTCAAGAACCTGTACGATGTCGTCGATTCGCGTGTTCTCGAAGCCGCGCTTGCGAAACAGTTTGATCGAGGTATCGATGATCTGCTGACGCAGGCGGGCTTTCTTACGCTCACGAAGGCCCACCGTCCTATCGTTTTCAAATCGTTTGGCAACAATCCTCCGCGCCGTCCTCACTCGAGGCATCGGTTCCCCCATGGATTGCCCAAAGGGCGCGCGATCGCCACCTTGCCGGGCAATGTGATAGTCACTATAACAAAATAGCGACTAACGGATAAAATTGTTTCAGCGTGTGACTACCGCGCAGTCGCAGTTCGAACCTTTCCTCTGGCAACTCGTGTTGGAAAACGACGAATTTGCTGATTTTCTCTCATCCTCGCTGTGTCTTTGCGGGGC
The DNA here is from genome assembly GCA_963702775.1 of uncultured Acidobacteriaceae bacterium. Lineage (GTDB taxonomy): Bacteria > Acidobacteriota > Terriglobia > Terriglobales > Acidobacteriaceae > Sulfotelmatobacter. The sequence goes on along the minus strand of CAVPDX010000002.1, from coordinate 492,029 downwards.
GATTCGCTAGCCGGGAGACGCCTGCCTTTGATGGCCGACGTATGATGATGACAAGTGGGGCTCGGTCGTTCGAATCGAGGATGGACACATGGCATCGTTGAAGCTCCTTGTTGTTGAGGATGACATCGCAAGTTTGGAATTGATGACCGAAGTCTTTGCCTCTTTTGAAACCGAGGTGCGCCCAGTGAGCGATAGCCGCGAAGCTGCCAGCCTCATCGAGAAAGAGAAATTTGATGGAATTTTCCTCGACCTCGAAATGCCGAACCTGCATGGTTTCGAACTGGCCAAGCTGGTACGCGGTTCGTCCTGGAATAAGGCTACTCCAATCGTTATCGTCACTGGCCGGGATGAAAGACAAACCATGCAAGATGCATTTGCCTTGGGAGCGACTTTTTTTCTCCAGAAGCCCGTGGACAGGCAAAAGCTAAGCATCTTGTTCCGGACGGTGCGTGGTGGAATGTTGGAGAACCGGAGGCGATCCGTTCGCGTTCCACTCCAGACCGACGTGAATTGCCAGGTGGGCTCTCGAACCGTACGCGGGCTGACCTGGAATCTTAGTCAGGGTGGAATTCAGGTAGAAACGGGTGGCTTGCAGCAGGGGGACATGGTGCAATTATCATTTCGCATACCGGTTTCCCAACTAGATATTAGCGCCACTGGCGCGGTGGTCTGGACCCGTGACACGCGGCAAGGAATCCGTTTCACGAAGGTGAGTGAACAGAATCAGCAGGCGATCCGAGGCTTCATATCAGAGGTGGAAGAATAAGCGGGCGGGTGTTCACAATTCAGGATTGCGATTTCTGCTATTCGCTGGCTGCAGCCCGCGCTTTGTCATCTCGTTTACTCAAAAGACGTTCGAGTTCTTCGATAACAGAGCGCGCAATGACCGGCTTCGAGAGGTAGCCATCAAAACCTGCACTCAATATTTTTTCCGGATCGCCCTGCATGGCGTAGGCAGTAACGGCCAACACAGGCAGAGCGGCTAAGCGCGGATTCGCACGGAGGGCGCGCACGACACCAAAACCATCCAATACAGGCATACCAATGTCGAGCAGCAGTATGTCTGGTTGAGCCTGATCAATCACGCGAAGCGCTTCTTCGCCGTCACATGCTTCCACCACCGTGTATCCACGGGCCTCCAGCAACTCGCGCAGCAGCTCACGATTGACGGCGTTGTCTTCGGCGATAAGAACCTTGCTCATGATTGCCCCGCAGATTTTGCGCGCTTGCGGCCTTGAACGACTTTTTCAACTTCGACGATGAGCTGTTGCTGCCAGGAACCATTTTTTTGAAACAATGCCTGGGTTTCGCGATTCAGAAGAGACATCTCCACGCTGGTCAAGGTCTTTGCCGTCATCACAAAGATTGGTAGATCTTTCAAAGTGGGTTCTTTCCGCACGTGCCGGATGACATCAAAACCGTTCATGCCTGGCATCAGAAGGTCCAGCAGGACGGCACTCACCAGTTTTGAAGAGAGCACTTCCAGGGCTCTGGCCCCGGTTTGCACGCTTTGTGTCTCGTATCCTGCGGAGCGCAGGGTCTCCTCCAGCAGCTCCAGGGTCTTGGGGTCATCGTCAACCAGCAGGATAGCCGCATCTTCATCCTCGGAAGGCCGTACATGCTTACGAATGGCCTCCAGAAGTGCGGGCTTGCGGATGGGCTTGATAAGGTAGTCGGCCGCGCCCAAAGCAAATCCGACTTGTTTCTGATCGATGATCGAAACAATAATGATAGGAATGTTTGCCGTCTCCGGCGCCTTTCTGAGCGCGACCAGAGTATCGAAACCATTCCCGCTGCCCAGAAATACGTCCAGGGTAATCGCATCCGGTCGCAGTTGTTGAGCCTTCTTGACAGCTTCAGTTCCCGACTCGGCCATCACGATGCGATAGTCTGAATCCAGGTAGCTGGCGAGAAGCTCGCGAGCAGCGAGTTCGTCATCCACCACCAAAATGAGAGGCTTCCGGGGAGGGTTCTCCACCGCAATCGCTGATTGAGCGTGCTCTCGAACGGGAAGAATGTTTGAAGCCGATTTGGATGATCCCAACGGCAGTGTAAAACTAAATCGGCTGCCCTTGCCCGGTTCGCTCTCCAGCGAAATCTTGCCGCCTTGTTGCTCGACTAGACGCTTAGTGATGGCCAGCCCCAACCCAGTGCCTTCGTGGGTTGCGCCACTGCCTTCCACCTGGCGAAATTCTTCGAATACGACTGCTTGATCCTCTGGCCGGATACCGATGCCGGTATCGGTCACCGACAGGCGAACGAAATGCTCCTCTTGCACGCAGCCAACGGTGATGCTTCCGCCCTTAGGCGTGAATTTAACGGCGTTGCTCAGCAGATTGTACAGAACCTGCTTGAAGCGAACCCGATCGGCATAAACGGCGCCGTCCATCTCCAGCGTGTGCTCAACTTGGATATTTTTTCCCATGGCCAACGGACGAATGGTGGAGAGCACCTCTGGCAAAGCATCTTTAACCTCGAAGTTCTCGCATCGCAGTTCGAGTTGCCCGGCTTCGATTTTGGAAAGATCCAGAATGTCATTGATCAGCTGCAACAGGTGCGCTGAGCCCTTCTTAATATGGTCGACAAAGCGCTTTTGCTTGACGTTGAGCTCGCCTGGGGTCCCCTCGGCCAGCAGATCGGAAAAGCCGACAATTGCGTTGAGTGGAGTTCGTAACTCATGACTCATGCTAGCGAGAAACTTGCTCTTCAATTGGGTCGCTCGTTCGACCTCGCGGTTGCGAAGTTCCAACTCTTTATTAGCGGCAGCCAGGCTATCAATGAATTGGCGCTTTTCCGCTTCGGCCCGCTTTCTCTGGGTGACGTCAACCGCAACCACGACGCGCGCGGGCCGGCCCAAAAAGGTTAGACCGTAAGAAGTGTTCTCCGTGTCGATGAGGCTTCCGTCCTTCAGTAGGTGCCGCCAGGTGCCGTTGGTCTCATGTCCGTCCCCAAGGGATTTCACGGTTTCAAGCAACGCCGGAATATCTTCAGGCGGGCGAATGTCTTTGAGGGTCATGGTCAGGAATTCTTCCCTGGAATAGCCGTACTTACGGACTGCGGCAGCGTTTATTGCAAGAAAGCGCAGCGTCTCCCGGTCAAAGACCCAGGTGGGATGCGGGGTGTTTTCAAAGAATTTGCGGTGCCGCTCTTCGCTCTCCCGGAGCAACCGTTCGGCGCGCTTGCGCTCGCTGATATCGCGCGCAATCTTTGAAGCGCCGACAATCGTGCCGCTGCTGTCCTTGATCGGCGAATTCGTCACAGAGATGTCGATAAGCTCCCCATTCTTGCGAACACGTACGGTTTCGAAATGGTCGACCCGCTCACCTCGCGCTATGCGAGATAGAGCGGCGGACTCCTCGTTCACCCGCTCCGGGGGACACAGCATCCCCATCGGTTTGCCCATCGCCTCGGAGAAGGAGTAGCCGAAGATTTTCTCAGCGCCGGAATTCCATGCGGTGATCGTCCCCTCCAGGCTCCTGCTGATGATTGCGTCATCGGATGATTCGACGATGGCGTTCGCTGCAGCCAACTGGGCGGTGCGCTCCCGGACTCGTTGCTCCAACTCATCGTGTGCCCGTTGCAGCGCGCTATCACGTTGCTGAATTTGTTCCAACATCTCGTTAACCGATTCGATCAAGGTCGAAACTTCGTCGCGATTTTGGTTTTTCGCCGCCCGGATGGAATAGTTCTTCTCCTGAGATACGATCCGGACAGTCTGCGCCAGTTGCATCACTGGTTCGGAGATAGCCCGCTGCGAGATTCTTGAAATTAACAGCGCAACCACCAGCGCGGCGAGAAATACGACAAAGATGATCACCGCATAACTCTTCAGCCGGTCGTTCATCGCGCCCAAGTCGGACCGGATGTACACCGTTCCCGCTGGTTTGCCCTGAAAGATAATGGAGCGCGCCAGCCCCAGGTGTCCGTCTTTGAACCACGAAATCTGCAATTGATCCAAAGGAATCACGGGCAAGGCGCGAATCTGGCCCGCCGGGTCGCGCCAATAACCCGCGAAAGGCTGACCGTCACGCGTGTAGATCTGGGCGTACATCAGATGCCGGTTGGCATTCAGAGCTGACAGCGTCACCCGCGCGGAAGCGGGATCGTTGAATAACAGGGCTGAGACCGTATTATCTCCGATGATCTGAGCCTCGATCGAGACGTTGTTGATGAGGGCAGCGCGAAAGCTGTACAGGTCGTAAGCACAAAAACCGGCGCACGCCAGCAGCAAGGCCGCCGCGCTCACCAGCATGTTCATCGACGTGAGTTTCTTAGAGATCGAATAGTGCTGGAAGTTGAGCATGTGCGCTAATCTCTATCCCTTCTGACGACAGTCGCCACCTTGAGCAACTCGGAACTAAGCGCGAGGCCCGCGCGCTGGGTTGCGGCAAGGTTGACCTCGAAGCGGATTCGATTTCCTTCCAAGACAAACTGGATCATCCCACGACGTTGCGAGAACTGCGGGATGTCGCTGACAGTCAGGACTGCGCTCTTGTCCAAGGCCTCGATGATCCTGCTGAGCCGGTTGGCCTCCGATGAGCTTATGAACAAGATTTGGCAGTCGAGCGATTCCTGCGGACTCGATATCCGCTTTGCGGCCACGGTCTGCTTGCCAATTATTTCGCCCGCAATCGTCGCGTCGAGCACCTGCCCAAAGGGATCCTGGCCCAGGACACAAATGGTGAAAGAGGCCGCCTTGGCGCTGGTGAGGCTCGGCCATTCGACAAATCGGCCAAAGTTGTATAAGTAGGCAGCCTCGACCTGATACTCACTAGGCCTTTGCTGCCCAATGGCGCTCACCCCGGTAAAGAGCAGCCACACGATGGACGCCATTGCGCACCGCGCCAAGTAGCCGCGATCCCGCGACAACTTGCCTCGCTCTGGGAAAGCAGCCCTATGATTTCCGCGTTTCATGGGCATTGCTTCGCTGCCTCGTCCCGATTTCCGCATGTTGATGCTGGGTGAAGTTTCTTGTGATCGACGAAACTCAAGAGTTGCCGGATCACACGTATCCAAGCCTCTGGGCACAGACAGTCACTTTTCACCGGTTCGCCAGACGAGGTTTACGTAAACGCTCCTCTTGGTTTCAACCAGTCCGCCGGGATCGCCTCCGTACTGAGCGTAATGCGGCTCCACGAGGTTTCGACCGGCGACCGACAATTCGAGTTCCCGAGTGAAGTGCCAGCCGAATCTCGCATCCATTGTTTGGTAGCTTGCGACCGCCTGGGCAGGCAGGGCGCTGACGTAACGATAAGTCTGGTCAAACTCCAGTTTCTTGGGCAGTTTCACGAAAGACTGGATCGCCACCTGGTGGCGCGGGCTCGATCCCTCATACCCGGCAACGCTGGTGGGATCATTGCTGCTTGCCTTGTTTTCCAATTCCATATCCAAGTAAGAATAAGAGGCTCTGAGTTCCCACCCGTTCACCGGCTTCCAATCGGGCGACACTTCGAATCCCTTGGTGTTGCCTTCGATTCCATTACTGGTAAGCAAGGGAAGGATCGCATGCACCGGCGAAGGCGACGGCTTCGAGAAATGGCGCACCCACTTGAAAGCTATAAAGATCGTTGTAGTCGTTGTAGAACAGCGCAACATCCACGTAGCAGTGCGGTGTCACCAGCCTTCGGTAGCCGGCTTCATAGGCGAGCAATTGCTCCGACTCGAAACGGGGGTTGCCACTGACACGCAAGTAAATCGGCAGTGGCGTCACCGTCGCGAAGTCCGTGAGTTCAACATCCGTGTCGAGCCGCGACGGAGTTCGAACCGCCCGGGTGACCGAGGTCCACAACGACTCTCGAGGTGTGCGGTTCCACAGCAGGCGACCGCTCGGCTGCACCTCGAAACCGGTGTAATTGTTGTGTTCGAGTTTCGTTCCTACGGTCAGCGCGAGCCGGCGATGGAAAAAAGCAATTTCATCTTGCACGAAACCGCTGTAGATCAAGTCCGTCTGGTGTTGCGGCAGGAAGTCGATCGAGGGGACCAGTTGTATGACATTCCCCGGGCTTACGCGAGCCCCGAGTCCCCAGAGAAAGTTTTGCTGCCCTGGCAGAGTCAGGTGGTGGAGAAAATCGACGTCGAAGGTGTCGCGGGTCTCTCCGAATTCCGGCTCGAAATGGTTGGTGCGATCAAAGTACGCCTGAATTTGGAAGTCCGATCGCTCGTTCAGCACGCGCTTCCAGCGGCCCAGCAGATTTCCTCCCGTCAGGTCCGACGTGCCGTAAGCGTTGACTTGGGAGGGCGGTGAGTACAGTGCGAACGTCGTCCCTTCACCGGCACCCTCGCGGTATATGTCGGCCTGCACCGTGAAAGTATCGCGAGCGTTGCGGTCCCAATCGCTACGGAACCCGGCTTGGCCCATCCGCCATTCATCGAAGTTTGCGCCGCTCGAATGGAACTCGCCACCGCGGACGAAACCCATGCCATACACTCGGTAGTTGAAGCCCCGAGTATTTCCACTGCCGTAGCGGAACTCGGAGTTGCCCTGGTTAATGTTGCCGCCGCCAACGGACATCATCGTCCCGCGGGTATCCTTGGCGCTCTTGGTAATGATATTGATAATCCCGTCGACCGCGTTCGCTCCCCAAATGGTCCCGCCCGGCCCCCGAATCACTTCAATGCGCTCAATGTCCTCAAGCGGAGTAGCCTGGACCTGCCAATAGACGCCGGCAAACAGCGGCGTATAAACACTTCGGCCGTCGATCAAGACCAGCAGTTTGCTGGCTAATACAGCTCCGAATCCCCGAATTCCGATCGACCAGTGATCGGAGTCGACTTGAGCCACCTCAATTCCAGGCGCTAATCGCAAGACTTCGGGAATGCTGGTTGCGCCAGACCGGCGAATATCCTCCTGAGTGATCACGAAGACGGCTGCAGGCGTCTTCCAAACTTCCTCTGGTTCCTTAGACGCCGTGGTCACTTCAACGTTGCCGAGTTCCGCCAAGCTCAATTGCTTGAGCGGTTCGGTATTTGCGGGGTCGGGCGAAGCAGCAAAACTCAGATTGAGGAGTCCTCCCAGCAGCAAGAAGACAACGAGAACGAAGCGCCCCACAAATCTGACAACTGGCCGAGCCTTTATGCAGGCGTTAACCCCCGTCGCGTCATGATTGACGTGAGATAGCTGCGTGCTCGAGGCTGGCTTCATGATCAGAAAACAACTCCTCTAATTTAGCTGCGTGCACCCGCGGCAGCGGCGCGCGATAAAAACTCGGGTATTCCGCTATTGACCAGCCGCTCGAACTGCTGGAAGATCTCCCGATCCCACCAGCCCTTGGCTACTTCTGCTTTCATTGTCTGCAGAGCCTCGACGCTCGAAAAAGCCTTCTTGTACGGTCGCTCGGTCGTCAGAGCGTCATAAACATCGACGATCTGCAATACCCTGGCGGTAACCGGAGTTGCGTCTCCTCGAAGCCCATCGGGATATCCCGAGCCATCGTATTTCTCGTGATGGTGCCGGATGATCGGAAGCACCAGCCGGAACGACTTCAAGGGCGCGCAGATACGCTCTCCAACAATCGGATGCTCGCGCATGATTTTCCATTCCTCTTCGGTCAGACGGCTAGGCTTCAAGAGGATCGCATCGGGCACCGCAACCTTCCCAATGTCATGGACGACGCCCGCGCGTCGGAGAGCCGTAATCTGATCCTCCGGGAGTTTGAGATGCTCGCCCAAACACGTTGCATACTCCGACAAGCGTTCACAGTGCCCATGAGTGTGCGGGTCCTTCCCCTCGATGCTCCGGGCCAGAGAAAAAAGGACCGACTCCGCCCGCTCCAATTCGTCGGTGCGGGACTTGAGTTTCAATAGCGACTGGACACGGGCGAGCAGTTCAGTCCGATCCACGGGCCGGGTCAAGAAATCGTCTGCGCCAACCTTGATGCCCTCGATTCGGTCCTGCTTGTCCGATAGCGCGGTAATCAGAACGACCGGTATCAGATAGGTTCCTGGATTTGTCTTGATCTTCTCGCACACCTCAAAGCCGTTCAGGCGAGGCATCATCACGTCCATCAACACCAGGTCAACTTGCGTCTCAGACAGCTCCTGCAGGGCCGCAGCGCCGTCTGGAGCAGAAATAACCTTGAAGCCCTGCGTGGTTAGGAGTTCCTCGAGAAGCTCGCGATTCAGAGGTTGATCGTCGGCGACCAAAATGGTCCCGGTGACGGGTTGAAATGGCAAATGCAACATCTTCACATCCGATTTACTCACCCACGAATGGCGTTAGAATGGCACGAACAAATGGTGACTAGCTAATTACCGAAGTCATCGGCTCGATGTCGAATGAGGTATTTCCTGTCCGGATTTGCGATTCGTGCGAACACCACGTGCGTTGGATCTTCTGATGAAGAGGGTGTCAGGTCTTTAGCCGTTCGACCATGACAGTATCCGTATTAATACGCTCCGGCGTTGATCAGGGCAACGCGTTCGAAATTTGGGAGCTGAGCCCTTAAGAATGCAATGGCGTTGGATGTCGGCCGCACCTAATTGGCGAATGGAGATGTACTATTTTACTTTCACTCTGAAGCTACCCCTTCTCGAAGCGCCGAGTACATGACCGGCATGACCAGCAGCGTGATGAAGGTCGAAAGCAGGAGGCCGCCAATCACGGCCAGGGCCAGCGGCTTCTGCAACTCTGCGCCCGAGCCCAGACCAAGCGCCAGCGGCAGCAGCCCGAACAGCGTGGCCAAGGTCGTCATCAGGATCGGCCGCACGCGGATTCGTCCGGCCTGCACCAGCGCTTCGTCGAGCGGCAGATGCTCTTCGTGCTGCAGCTTCTGCACGTACTCAAACAGGATGATGCCGTTTTTGACCACCAGCCCAACCATCAGAATGATGCCCATGAACGACGACACGTTCAGCGGCGTCGCCGTCACTTTCAGCATGGCGAACACGCCCACCAGCGAGAGCGGCGCCGCCGACAGAATGATCAGCGCCGGCCGCAACGACCGGAACTGCACGACCAGTACCGTCAGCACCGCTCCCAGCGCCAGAGTCAAAACCCATACCAGGTCGCGAAACGAGGCTTGCTGGCTTTCATACTGCCCACCGATCTCGTAAGTGCAACCGATCGGCAGCGGCGTCGATGTCATCACCCCTTGCACGTCATGGATGGCGCTGCCCAAGTCGCGGTTCTCCAGACGCGCCGTAAGCGCCACCATCAGCCGCAGGTTCTCCCGGTTCAGTTCGTTCACCCCTTGCACTTCTTCCACCGCGGCAATAGAACTCAGTGGCACCACCTTGTGCTCCGGCGTGACGATCGGATACTGGCGAAGATTCGCGTAGTTGAAACGGAATGCATCCGCGAAGCGCACGCGGATGGCGATGGTACGGTCCGATTGGCGCAAATTTGATTCCGTCAGTCCCAGCAGACCGGCGCTTACCTGCTGTGTCACTTGATCTACCGTCATACCTACGCGACCAGTGAGCGCAGGATCCACGTGAAACACAATTTCAGGATTCCCGCGCAGAATGCCCTTGAAGTCCACTACCCCCGGGATCTTCTTGATCTTCTCCCCGATTTTCGCCGCTGCTTCCTCCAGGTCCGCCATGCTGCTGCCGAACAGCTTCACTTCGACCGGTTCCGGCGAGCCCTGCAAATCGCCCAGCATGTCCTGAAGAATCTGCACGTATTCAAAGAGCGTGCCGGGGTGCGCCTGCTCCAACTGAGCCCGCAGGTCGTCGATCACTTCCTCGACGCCGCGACTGCGCTGGGAGCGGGGTTTGAGCTTCACCAGAATGTCGCCCCGGTTCTGCTCCGTGACATACAATCCCATCTCGGCCCCGGTCCGCCGCGAGAAGGCGGCCACCTCGGGGAGTTTGTGAATCCGCTCCTCCACGTCGCGCAGAATGTGGTCGGTTTCGTCCAGCGAGGTCCCGGACGGCGTCCAGTAGTCCACCACGAAGCCACCCTCGTCCATCTCCGGCAGGAAACCGGTTTCCAGCTGCCAATACAGAAATACCCCCAAGACCACGGCGGCAAGCGTCGCCAGTCCAACCGTTTTTTTGTGCGATAATGCCCAGCGCACCAAGCGCTCATACACCCGCAGGACCGGCTCCAGAAACTTCTGCGACGACGGCCGGTACGATCCCGCTACCAGTAAGGATTGCGAAAGGAGCGGGATCACCGTGAGCGAGAACACCAGCGACAGCAACACGGAAACGGCCAGCGTCATGCTTAAGGCACCGAAGAAATTGCCCACCATACCTTGCAACAGGCCCAGCGGCAGAAACACGACCAGCGTGGTTGCGGTGGAGCCGACCACTGCGGCCAGCAGTTCGCGGGTTCCGCTCTCGGCAGCGGCATCGGGGCTGTCGCCGCGGCCCAGATGGCGATAGATGTTTTCGGTAATCACCACGGCGTCGTCGATGATCAGGCCGATGGCGATCGCCAGTCCGCCCAGCGACATCAGATTCAGCGTTCCGCCGAATAACTTGACGAAGAAGAACGTGCCGATGACCGAGAGCGGCAGTGAGATGGTGGCAATAACTGTGGTACGAACCTCGCGCAAAAAGCCAAACAGAATCACAACCGCCAGAATCGCGCCGATCAAAATCGCGTCTCGAACGCTGGCGATAGACTCGCTGACAAACTCCGCCAGATCGTATACCAGCGAAAGCTTCAGCGTGGCGGGGATAGCCGACCCCAAATGAAATGCCTGTTGCTTGACCTCATCGGCAATCTGCAGGATGTTCCCGCCGATCTGGCGGGAGATGTTGATCAGCGCCGCCGGCTGGCCGTTGCCCGTTACCAGCGTGTGGCGATCCTCGGCTCCGTCGACTACTTCAGCTACTTCCCGCAGCAAAACCGGCGTCTGCCCTTCGATGGCAATTACGCTGTTGCGAATGTCTTCCAGGTTAGTGAACTGGGCGGTGGTCAACACCAAGTACTGCTGGTAGTCCTTTTGCAACCGGCCCACGGAAGCAACCTGGTTAGTGGCTCGCAGGCGGTCCGCCACATCCACCAGCGAAAGCCGGTGTGCGAGAAGTTTCTGCGGATCCACGATGACCGAAACTTCGCGCGTATCGCTGGCCATCACCTCGACCTGGCCAACGCCGGGAACGCGGCTGAACATCGGATGCAACACGTAATAGGCATAGTCGCGCAGGTCGCGTCCCGGCACGTTCCCGTTCAAAATCAGGCTGAGCACAGGGAACACTACTGGCGTCACCCGCTCGACTTCCAGCGTGGTGTCGGCCGGCAGCCCGCTGCGTTCCTCACTGACGTGCGCCTGGACCAGTTGCAACGCGTACTGCATGTCCATGTCAGGTGCAAAAAGAACCGAGATCTCGCAAGCGCCGCGAATGGTTCGCGAACGAACCCGGCGAACGCCTTGCACCGTACTGGATGCTTCCTCCAGCGGGCGGGTGACGTTCAGCAGCATCGTGTCCGGGGCCAGGTCGCCGGAATGCGCCAGAATCACGATGCGAGGAAAATTCAATTCCGGATAGATGTTGCTGGGCAACGTGAACACCGCGTACAACCCGCCCAGCATCAGAAAGACGGTGAGCAGGTAGACAGCGTACCGATTCTGGCGGCAGAAGCGGACGACGTTCATTTCCCCGTCTCACTCTTGATCTTGGATTTCTGACCCAGACCGTAGCCGCCTGTCAGCACGATCGTGTCCCCATCCTTGACGCCTTCGAGGATTTCGACTTTTTCCTGAGTGACGATTCCCGTCTTCACATCCGCTGCTGTCGCGTCATCGCCAGCCACCACATAGACGATCGCATGATTTCCTTCGTCGCGATAAAGCGCCGGAACGGGGATGAGAACCGCGTTCTGATGCGTCGCAACTGGCAGCTCCGTCTTCAAGAACATGCCAAGGCGTAGAAGCCGCTTGGGATTCGCGAGGCGGATACGCACCGCACCAGCACTATTGCCGGGATCGACTGCACCGGGAATGGCCAGGATTCGCCCGGCGAATGTCTTGTCTGGAAACGCGTCCGTGACCAGGGACAGAGGCTCATCTCGTTGCAGCTTGCTGAGAAAGGAGGCAGGCACATTGACCACCAGTTCGACTTCATTCAGGTTCGCTACTTCCACGATCGGTTGGCCCGCCGTTCCATCCACTTGCTCGCCCACGCTCACAAACCGTTTCACCACGATTCCGTCCAGCGGCGAATTCACCGCTGTGCGCGCCACTTGCAACTTGGCCAGCGAATCCGCGGCTTCTGCCTGCTTGAGTGCGGCTTGGGCCACACTCTCCTGCGTGCGCGCGTCTTCCATATCCTTGCGCGCGGCGATGCCCCGCTGGAACAGACCTTCATTTCGCACCCGAGAGGCAGTCGCATTCTCCAAATTCGCGTTTGCCTGCGCCATGGCTGCCTCCGCCTGCCTCAATTGGTCCTGATAAGGCCGCGCATCAATGTGCGCCAGCAGTTCGCCGCTCTTTACGTGATCGCCTTCCGCAACCTTCATTTCCGCGATCCGCCCCGCCACCAGCGAACTGAGGCGAATGTCATTGTTGGGCGAGGCGCTCACCGTCCCGGAAACCGTCAGCACATCGCTGATGTCGCCGCGCGCCACTTTCGTCAGCGTGACCGCAGCAACGCCGGCCTTCTCGGCTTCCCCGCTCTCCGCACTGTGGGAACAGGTCACGGTAGCCAGAGTTAGAAAGGTTCCGCAAACCGCCAGAATAAGGGGCCTAGCCCGCATGTGTTTGTATCCTTCGTTAGTCCAACGATGCTCCAGCAACTTCCTCCAGTTCCGCAAAGGCTTGTTGCGCCGCCAGCAGGCTATCCAGGTACTCCTGCTGCACCTGACTGGCATTGCGCTGCGCATCGATCACCGTCAGAATGTTTGCCTTGCCTGCCTTGTAGCTCTCCTCCGCCATACTGGCCAAGCGCTGCGCCGCTGGAACAACCGTCTGACGAAAGATTCCTGCCTGCGATGCTCGTGCGTCGAATTCCAGCGCCGACGACTCCACTTCCGATTCAATCGTCCGCCGCGTTGCCTCCCTTTCCCGCGTCAATTGCTTCTGGGCGGCTGCGCTCTGGGCAAGCTCGCCCTGGTACCGCGAAAACAACGGCAGCCCCAGCGTGAACTGCCCTCTTAACCCTGCGGTGTAGTTGCCAGGGGCGTTGGGGTCCGCAGCGTTACGATTGTTAAAATCACCACCCACTCCCAAACTGAACTCGGGGATTCGCTCGGCACGCAGCAGTTTCTCGCGCGCTTGCTCCACGGCCTCCTCTTGCTTGGCTCTCTGCAGATCAGGATTCGACTGCATCGCCTTATCGTTCAGTTCGGGCCGCGCCGGCGCTGTGGGCAGCGTTTCCAGCTCGCTTGAAAACTCCCACTGCCTCCCCGCAGGCTCGTTCAGCAGCGCATTCAACCGGCTCACCGCGACGCCTTCTTCCTGCCGCGCCAGTTGCTCCTCGGCATTTGCGCGAGCTACTTCAACCTCCGCCTGGATGACCTCAAGCTGCGGCACATCGCCTGCGTTAAACCGCGCTTGCGCTATGTCGTCCAACCGTTTCGCCAGCGCGAGCAACGACTCCTTTTGCGCCGCGGCCGAACGAGCGTACTGCGCCGTATGATAAGCGTCGCGCACGCTGTGCCGCACCCGTCGCGCCAGAGCAGCGATCTCCAAGTCGGTCAGCACGGCTTCCCCGCGCGCTACCTCGATACGCCGCCCCCGCTTGGGTCCCAGCTCCAGCGGCTGATCCATCAATGCGCCCTCATGGGGAGCATCACGGGATGCAGAAAAGGTAAGCGTCGGATTCGGCCGCTGGCCCGCAATCTGAATTCCCGCCGCCGCGAATGCCCGCCGTTCCCGCGCTGCCGCCAAGTCCAAGTTCTGCCTCTCCGCCAACGCCAGCGCGTCCTGCAGCGTCAGATTCTTCCCCGTTTGCCCAAAACCGAGGCTGACAGACAGTAAGAGAACCCCGAGCGTTTCTCCCCATGACATCTTCATAAGCTGCTGCAACTAATACCCTGGATCCTTCGTGCACGGCAGTGCAAATATATTTGGCGGTGCATGCCGCCAGTCTTGGCTATTCCTTCTCGACACCTGTCATTCAACAGCTTGGACCCGCAAAATAGAAATACGCCAAGCACATTAAGATGGCCTGAAAGAAAGATGAAATTGTTTTCAGAGTCAAAGGGCCCGAAGTGTGGTCGTCGCGGCATCTGCGTCAGAAACGTCGAGCAGCGGAAGTTCGACAGTGAAGCAACTGCCACTTCCCTCCTTGCTCGACACACTAACTCTGGCGCCGTGAGCAGTGCAGATTGCTTTGACGATCGCAAGGCCCAGGCCTGCTCCGCCGGAATCACGCGACCGAGCCTTATCGGTCCGATAGAAACGCTCGAAGACATGCGGGAGGGCGTCAGACGGGATTCCCACCCCGTTGTCTGAAACCTCCAAAACTGCGATGCTGGTATCCCTGCTCACACGTACCGCGACTTGGCCGCCCTCGTGAGTGTACTTGATTGCGTTATCCATCAGGTTCACGATGACCTGCTGCAGGTATGCGCGATCCCCCTCCACCCAGGCGTCGGTTGCGAGGTCGCTGATCAGCGCAATGGTCTTTTCTTCCGCCAGCAATTTCATCTGATCTGCGGTTGTGGCCACTAGTTGACCAAGATCAAGTCGTTTCTTTTCCATTCTCACTTCCCCGGCATCTAACCGGGAGACGGCTAGTAGATTCTCGACGATGCGAGACATCCGCTGAGTCTCTTCGAGGATGCTTCCCATCTGATCCGCTAGCCGTGGACTCAGAGTATGATTCTGCACGATTCCTTCAAGTTCCAACTGCAGAATGGTCAGCGGTGTTCGCAGCTCGTGGGAGGCATCCGCGGAGAAACGATTGACGTGCTGGAAAGCTTGATCGAGCCGCTCGATCATGCGATTCAACGCGGTCGAAAGTCTTTCCAATTCATCGCCCGTTCGGATTATGGGCAGGCGTTCGCTCAGGTTAGTAGAGGTGATTCCCTCCGCCTGTCTGGTGATTTCATCCACCGGGCGAAGAGACCGCCTCATAAGCCAGTAACCACCGGTAACCGCGAGCGACACGATAAACGGCACGTAGATCGCGAACGTCAGTAGCAACCCATGGAGTACAGTCCTGATCTGGTGGGAAGGAGCGCCGCTTTCTACCAGGAACTTGCCTCCCCCCGGCGTCGTGAACCGTTTCGTTTCTATCAGTAACTGGTATCCTCTTCCGAGCTGTACCTTTCGCGATCGTCCAATGTCTTTGTCGGCAGGGGAAGGGACTCGGGAAGGGTCGAACGCAAGGTCTTTTGGAGTTCCTGACAGGTAGACGATTCCGCCGTCTCCCCGCGTGACACGTACAAAATTGCTATTCACCTCGGGGGCGTAGGTTTCATTGATCTCTTTCTCGAGCCATTCACGGGACTGGAAAGAAATCTGGGGAAGCAGCTCCGCTCCAATCGTGCTGCTCTGAGAGCTAAGTCCTCTCTCAAGATTCCAATAGAGGTAGCGCTCAAGACCGAGGTAAACCGACACCCCAAAGATCAGCAGCGCACCGGCGAGCAGCCCCGCATACCAAGCCGTCATACGAAGCCGGATGGATCGAACATTCACGTTCCCGCCTCGTCACTGATCGTGTACCCCACGCCGCGTACTGTCTGAATCAACTTGCGCTCATAGGGATCGTCCACCTTGCTTCGTAAGTGCCGGACGTAAACGTCCACAATGTTGGTAATGCCGTCGAAACTCTGGTCCCACACGTGTTCAATGATCATGGTGCGCGACAGAACCCGCCCACAGTTCGCCATCAAGTATTCGAGTAAGGAATACTCCTTTGAGGTGAGATCGATTCGCTTGCCCGCACGTTTTACCTGCTGCGAAAAACGGTCGAGTTCCAGATCGGCAACCCGAACTACGCTTTGGCGATTGACCGGGCCGCGACGTAACAATGCTTTGATCCGAACCAGCAGTTCAGCGAAGGCGAATGGCTTGGTGAGGTAGTCATCCGCGCCAGCCTCAAAGTTTCCCACTTTGTCGGTAACTGCGTCACGCGCGGTCAGGACTAATACCGGAACACTCGCGTTTTGACTCCGAATGCGTTTAAGGACCTGCGTACCGTCCAGTTTTGGCAGCATGAGATCCAGAATCACAAGGTCGTACTGGTAGGTGGTGGCAAGATCGAGTCCGGATTGACCGTCCGCAGCCACATCTACAGCAAACCGTTCGGCCATCAACCCGCGCGCGACAAAACTGGCGACCTTGCTTTCGTCTTCCACCAGCAGAATGCGCATTCCTTCTCCCCCAACAAGTATATTGCAGGCTGAACATGAACCGTCGGCGAAACGGAGGTGAAAAAACGTCCAGACGCGCATATCGTGAAACGACCTAATTTCTTGCGACGAAGTTGTTTCACATCGACGTTCAAGTAAACAAACTGCGAAAGGCCGTGGTCTTGTCTCACTTAAAGACGGCTGCCGGACTGCCTGGAGTTTCCGGCAAGGCAGCGCGATTGCCGGCGTGCTATACTCCGCCCCCGTAGGGCTTCCCGGAACCCGCGTCCGAAAGCGATTTTCCAGGGGACTGCGACTGCCTTGATCAAATTGGCCGAATTCTTCAACGTCGCCAGCATCATGGTCGACCGTCATGTAGCCGAAGGCCGGGGCGCGAAGGTTGCGATCGAATGCGGCGACGAAAAAGTAACCTATCGCGATCTACTGGAGAACACCAATCGCGTCGGCAACCTGCTGCGGCAACTTGGTGTCGAGGTTGAGCAACGCGTCTTGCTGGCGCTCCTGGACAGCCCTGAATTTCTTTATTGCTTTTTTGGTGCGATCAAGACCGGTGCGGTAGCTGTTCCGGTTAACCCCTGGTTGCGGGCTAAGGACTACGAATACCTGCTGAATGACACGCGCGCACGGGTTGCGGTGGTCACCGAGTCCGTACTGCCGGAAATCCAGAAGCTTGGGCGCGATCGTGTGCGCTACTTGAAAGAAATCGTTGTAGTCGGAAAGAACGCCACGCTCGCCAATTTAAGTGACTTGATGAAAGCAGCGTCGCCCGAGCTTCAGGCGGAACCCACCAGCAAAGATGACATGGCGTTTTGGCTTTATTCTTCAGGAAGCACGGGAGCTCCTAAAGGATGTGTTCATCTCCACCACGACATGGTGGTTAGCTCGGAGGCGTACGCGAAAGGCATTCTGCGGATGAATGAATCCGATCGCTGCTATAGCGTCGCGCGTTTGTTCTTCGCTTACGGACTGGGCAATGCCGGATATTTTCCGCTGTACTGCGGGGCGACAACGATTCTTTCACCCGCCCGCCCGGCTCCAGTGAGCGTTTTCGCGGATATTGAGCGTTATCGTCCGACTTTGTTTTTCTCCGTGCCCACGAATTACGGTGCTTTGTTAGCCCATCAGCGCGGGGATGGAAAAGAGTTTGATCTTTCCAGCATTCGACACGCGATTTCGGCCGGAGAATCTTTGCCGGCTGCGCTGTTTGAGCGATTCAAGCAGCGCTTTGGCGTTGAAATTCTCGATGCCTGGGGATCGACGGAGACTCTGCAAATGGTGCTGGCAAATTCTCCTGGCGAGGCGCGCGCGGGATCGAGTGGAAAGATCATTCCGGATTATGAGGCGAAGATTGTGGATGAGCACGGGATTGCGGTCCCGCCAGGCGAGATGGGGCAGTTGTTGGTCAAGGCGGATTCGACCTGTTCCGGTTATTGGAATCAACACGAGAAAAACAAAGCAACGTTTGAAGGCGCCTGGTTTCGTACGGGGGATAAGTATTACCAGGATGAGGATGGATATTTTTGGTACGCGGGCCGGGCCGATGACTTGTTCAAAGTGAATGGCCGCTGGCTGAGTCCGGCTGAGGTCGAGAGCACATTGATCGCCCATCCCGCCGTACGGGAGGCTGCCGTGATCTCGCGCGAAGATGAGAGCGGACTGACCAAACCGGCGGCGTACGTAGTGGTGAATTCCGAATTCCCGTCAACCGAAGATCTCGTGCGCACGCTGCAAGAGTGGGCCACCGAAAGACTGGGCGCTTATAAGCGTCCTCGATGGATTGAGTTTTTGCCGGAGCTGCCCAAAACCGCAACTGGCAAGCTGCAACGTTATAAGCTGCGTGAATGGCAAGCGCGGCGGCAGGCGGATAGTTGATTTCAGCGACAGGTGCCTAATCGCCGGCGTCCGGCTGTGGTGGTACGTTTGCGCCCATCGAAGGGTTGATCGCCATCGCAGTCCGAGCGGGGCCGGTTTCCCGGAGAAAAAGTGTGACCAGAAATAACAACCCGCTACTCGCCACCGCCAACCACAGCGTCACGGCTAGACCATGTCTCTGAGCCAATGCGCCTGCCAGGATAGGCGCGGCAGTCCCTCCCAGGACCTCTCCGGCTAGGGTTGCCAGGCCGATGGATGTGGCGCGAAATTGCGCCGGCACACTTTCGGTGGGCACCAGAACGAGGACAACGCTGGCAATGGCCTGCCCCGAATTGGCGGCAAAAACGATTAGCGCCAGCACCAGGGGATACACATACAGCGCCGGCACGAGGAAAGCGAGCGGTACCACCGCAGACATCGCTGCCATCAGCAGCAAAAGCGGTTTGCGGCCCCATCGGTCGGAGAGGGACGGAAGCAGAAAACCGAGAAAGAAGCTGCCCAGTCCGCTTGCGCCGAGGAGGAACCCGGCGGTGGTTGCGGACTCGTGAACGACTTCCGTGATATAGAGCGGCGCGAACACATTTACCGCAAACAACCACGACATGAATCCAGCCGCTCCCAAACAGCACAACCACATGTTGCGATAGCGGAGAATGGAAAGATACTCAGACAACGAAGGCCTTTCATGGATGCCGCTCTCCGCGCCGGGCTCTTGTACGAACTTCCAAACCAGAAGACTCATCAACAGTCCTGGAGCGCCGGCCGCGAAAAATGCTGGCCGCCAACCCCAACGTGCCGCTACCTGGGTTGTCAACACTGGGGCGGCTGCCAGGCCGACAAGCGCCGCCGCACTCACCACGAAACCGATGTTTCGTCCACGATGATCGCGCGGCGAGGACTCTTCAATGAGCGCCGTCATCGTGGACCAGGCCGGTCCGCCCGCCGCGCCCATCAGCGCGCGCACCAGCAGCAGTTGCGGAAAGCTATGGACCAGTCCAGATATCCAGGACAGGATGGAAAAGGCCAAGACTGCGGGAACCAGCACGGGCTTGCGGCCAACCCGATCGGACAAGGCGCCGAAAACAAAAGTTGATACCGCCCAGGTGATGGCCAGCACAGATGCCACAGTACCCACTTGTCCGTGGCTGAGATGAAATTCCGGCGCGAAGTAAGGCGCGAGATACAACGCCGACATCCGGCCCAGGAAGACCGTACCCCAGGTGAAAAACAAAATCGCGATCAGACTGGATTCGTAACGGCGGGAGCGGTCCATGGGGCCGCATCATACCAAAGGTGTCAAGGGGCAGGCCACGCATGACGCCAAGTTCGAATCTGGCCGCTCACACAAATAGTTTCTTGTTGATCGGGATACCGTTCTTGCGACAATAGCAGAGATAGTGATCCATAAACCAGAAAACATCGAGGATCTCTAGCAAGCCATCGTTTTCGTCAAAGAATTCCAGCGATCCGTTGAGCCAGAAAGCCGTCTTCATGCCCTCGTCGGAAACCAGAGTATGTATGGCGCCAGGACTTTCCTGCACGTAGCTGCCCGCGCGAGCCACCCAGTCGTATTCGAGATAACGCCAACTGCCTTCGAGCGTGTAGCCGAAAACTCGTCCACGGTGGCGATGCCGGCCCAACATGCCTCCCGACTTCACCCATAGAACGTTCGCATACATGTTCGTTCTTACATCGAATGCGAGATGACGAATAAAGACATTCGGGCGGAAAGGAACCCAGGGAGATTCATCCTCTCCGGCGCCGACATGGATATCAGGGAAAGCGTAATCGCGCACGATGGCATCAATACTGCTCTTGGCATCGAGAATGGGCATGGAACTCCTCACTGTGATCGCCATAATTTAGTCCGAAATCGGTTCGTCTGGCAATGCCGGCTCGCCTTTGGCGTAGGTCGACTCACCTCGCCTTGTGCCTGCAGTTTCCAAAGTTGACGTTCTCCGAGGAGGCGGCGCACGTATAATGCCGCACTGAGGGAGCAGAATTGGCAGCGCGTCTCATTGAGAGTTTAGCCACCACCGAAGCCCTCGCCGAAGTGTTCTCGGACAGCTCCGTCCTGCAAGCCATGTTGGATTTTGAAGTCGCCCTGGCCCGCGCGGAGGCACGTGTAGGCATCATGCCAAAGTCCGCGGCCGATCGCATCACCGCATCGGCGCATGCGAGTGAATTCGATATGGACGCTCTGTCTCGGGGCATGTTTCGCGCGGGCACTCCCGGAATTCCTTTGGTCAAGGCTTTGACTGAAAAAGTGAAGGCGAGGGATCCGGAAGCAGCAGAATGGGTGCACTGGGGCGCTACCAGCCAGGACGTCGCCGACACGGCGTTGGTTCTTTTGCTAAAACGCTCACGGACGATCCTTGCTGGCGATCTCAAGCGGCTGGAAAAAGCGCTCGCTACGCTCTCAGAGCGGTATAAAGCCACGGTCATGCTGGGCCGAACCCTGATGCAGGCCGCTCCCCCGGTGACGTTCGGTTTGAAAGTCGCGGCCTGGCTGGGGGCGGTGAACCGGAGCAGGAAGCGTCTTGAGTCCGGGTTCGAGGATGCTCTGGTTCTTCAATTCGGCGGCGCATCGGGAACGTTGGCATCCTTGGGAGACAAGGGAACGGTGGTCGCTCGCGCGCTCGCCGAAGAACTTGGATTACGCTGCCCAGAAGCGCCCTGGCATGCGCATCGCGACCGCCTGGCCAATCTCGCCTGCTGCTGCGGAGTACTGACCGGTGCGCTGGGCAAGATGGCGCGTGATATCAGCTTGCTGATGCAGAACGAAGTCGGCGAAGCGGCCGAACCGGGCGGCGACGGCAGAGGCGGGTCCTCCACCATGCCGCACAAACGAAATCCAATTGCTTGCGCGCTGACTCTTGCCGCTGCCGAGCGAGTTCCAGGGTTGGTCGCGAGTTTTCTTTCAGCAATGGTGCAGGAGCACGAACGCGCCGTCGGCGGCTGGCAATCGGAGTGGCCCACAATGGCGTCAATCGTTCAATCGACCGGGACAGCGGCATCATCGATGGCAGAGGTTGCCGAGGGCCTCTCGGTGGACCCGGCACGCATGCGGCAAGACATTGACAACACGCGGGGCCTGATCTTCGCCGAACGGGCGATGATGCTCCTGGCCGCTGAGTTGGGGCGAGACGTTGCTGGCAAGCTCCTGCAGGACGCAATACAAAAGAGCATTGCACAGAAGAAGGATCTCGTTGCACTGTTGGCAGAGGTGCTCGAAGTTAGCTCACACCTGAATCGTTCTGTGTTTGACCAACTCACGGTCCCAGAGCAGTACCTCGGATCGGCGGAGGCGTTCCGCAAGGCTCTGCTGAATAGCACTACCTCGAACAAGAGGGAGCGATAAAAACTTGCCATTCGCCAATTGCAACCGTGCCCGGCTGTTCTACCGGCTCGAGGGAATGCCTGAAAAGCCAGTGCTGGTTCTTTCCCATTCGATCGGCACGGACCATGCGATGTGGGCGCCGCAAGTTCCCGATCTGCTTTCCCATTTTCAGGTATTGCGATACGACACACGCGGCCATGGCGCTTCGGACGTAACCAAAGGCGAATACACGATTGAACTGCTCGGACGGGATGTGCTGGCCCTAGCTGATTCCGTGGGCATTCGCAAGTTTGCCTTTTGCGGCCTCTCGTTAGGAGGCGCAATTGGCCAGTGGCTTGGCATGAACGCCGCAGATCGCCTCACTAGCCTGGTTCTCGCCAACACCTCGCCAAAGTTTGGAGAGCGCAGCAACTGGGAAACCCGCATAGGAATGGTAAGTGAGGGAGGAATGGCTGCCATCGTGGATATGGCGATGCAGCGATTTTTCTCGTCACAAACTGTGGTCCATTCCAATGCGTACGCCGGCATGGTGAAGTTGGTCTTGTTGGGAACTGATCCCAGTGGATATGCCGGATGTTGTGCCGCGCTGCGCGACTTCGATTCCCGTGAGACGCTGCGGAACATTCGTGTTCCGACGCTGGTGATTTCAGGGGACCGCGATGTCTCAACTCCATGGGCAGGCAACGGCGAAGTCTTGGCCGAACAAATTCCGAACGCGCGTTCTCTGCGATTGCCGGCGGCTCACCTTTCAAGCCTGGAGCGGCCCAGGTCATTTCTTGCAGCGTTGCTCGAATTTCTGCTGCCCGAACTGGATGACGTTCAACGTTCCAAAGCCGGATTTGCTATGCGCCGCGCAACCTTGGGCGATGATTACGTTGACAACGCCATTGCCGCAACCGACGATTTCAATCGCGAGTTTCAGGACCTGATTACACGCTACGCATGGGGAACCATTTGGACACGTCCGCAATTAGACGTGCGGACGCGGCGATTGCTTGTGCTTGCAACCATGGCCGCACTGGGGCGATGGGAGGAGTTTGCGATGCACCTGCGCGCGGGATTGAAGCACGAATTGGAACCGTGCGACCTCAAAGAGCTGCTGCTTCAGACAGCAATTTATGCCGGCGCACCCGCAGCCAACACAGCGTTTCACATCGCGCAAAAAGAGTTGGAAGATGCAGGATTGCAACCCGCAACCGAGCCAAAGAGATGAACGCTCGCGATTTAATCGCCATTGACGTGCACGTTCACCTTGAAAGTGAGGACGGCAAGAACGCGGCCAACGAAGCCGCCAAGAAATACTTTGGCAATTCCGGCGTGGACCGCGGTCGCCACGCGCTGGCCGAATACTACCGCTCGCGCAAGATCGGCTGCGTGATTTTCAGCGTAGACGAACGGCTCACTGGACGCAGCCAAATTCCCAACGACGAGGTCGTGGCTTTCGCCGCCGAAAATTCCGATATTATGTTTGCCTTTGCCAGCGTAGACCCCATGCGCGGCAAAGCGGCGGTGGAAGAAGCGAAACGGCTAATCGCCGCAGGAGGCATTCGCGGTTTCAAACTTCATCCTCCGGTGCAGCAGTTCCACGCTAACGACAAACTGGCGTACCCTTTTTATGAAGTGCTCAACCAGGCCAAATTGCCGGTGATCTTTCATACTGGCCACAGCGGCATCGGCGCAGGGTTGCCCGGGGGCGGCGGGGTTCATTTGAAATACGGCAACCCGATGGATATTGACGATGTGGCGGTTGACTTCCCCGACATGCCAATCATCATGGCGCACCCCTCATTTCCGTGGCAGGACGAGGCCATCTCCGTGTGTCTGCACAAGCCGCAGGTATATATTGATCTCTCGGGCTGGTCGCCGAAGTACTTTCCGCCGATACTGGTGCAATATGCGAACACGCTGCTCAAGCACAAGGTGCTGTTCGGCTCCGACTATCCGTTGATTTCGCCCGACCGATGGCTAGCCGATTTCCAGAAGCTGTCGATTCGCGATGAAGTGCGCCCGCTCATCCTGAAGGAAAATGCTATGCGCTTGTTTGGGCTAGAGTCGTAAGTGGCGAAAGCCATTGCGCTAATTCCGGCTACCGCCCCCGACCGGCGCTGCGCTCGGAGATTGCCAGCAGTTCCCGGGCGAGTTCCTCCGACCGATCCAGCATCACATCGTGACCGCACGGCATGGTGAGCGTCTTCCATCCCCTGGCTTTCGCTTTGTCGTAAAACTGAGGAAAGGGTGAGGGGCTCCAACCAGTGGCCAGGATATAAGTGATGTCTCCGATCCGGTTGATCGCTCCCGTAAGTCGAAGAGGCTGTTGAAAGCACGCCAGAGGATGCAGCGTGGACTGCCGGTGCAGCCAATCGCGATCTCGGGCGTTGACATTGAATACTTCGGCGGGAATCGGGGGCATCTTCCAACCGTCCCCAACTTTTCTTGCAGCTTCAAGCTGCTCGTTGCTGACTTCCGGCGGAAGCGTGTCGTGAAGACTCTGACCGTCCTCCGGAACAAATGCGTCGAGATAGACCAGGGCACTTATCTTTTCTGGCATGCGGTCGGCCGCCCCGCTCACGACGCATCCCCCGTACGAATGGCCGCACAACACAACGTCCGAGAGTTCTTCCCAGCGAATGAGGTTGACCACGTTGGCGATGTGCGTTTCGAGGTTGACCTGCGGAGTGAGTAGGTGGCTGCGCTCGCCGACGCCGGTCAAAGCGGGTGTGAAGACTTCGTGGCCGCGCGTCTGCAGCTTGCCTCGGACCCGTTTCCAGATCCAACTGCCTCGCCACGCGCCATGGACCAGAACATACGTTGACACCGGTCACCTCTGCTGAACGGACTTGCTATTGCCCGCGCTGGCACAAAGGAAAAATGCAGTTCACTTCTTAGCTGTGCCAGGCAACCTGCTCATCTCTCCAGTTCGAAAATTCGCTGGGGACTATCGGATACACGTCCGGCCCTGTCTGGGAATTGCGCAGCAGAGTCACAGGATTCCCGGCTTCCTGAAGCAGATCTTGCAGGCTTTTATACAGCTTCGGCATTCCCATGATCGCGAATCGGCTTACTCCTGCCACTGCACCGTTGCATTTCCACGCACTGGAAAGGCATAACGCGTTCTGAAACTATGGCATTCTCAATGAAGGCTATGTATACAGTCAAGTCTCGGTGGTTGCGATTCTGGCAATCCCTGAATTACAAGGCAAGAGGCCTTGGACATTGATCTTGAGCGATCTGTTAGTCCTCATACCGCCTTGCCGGGCGTTTGATATTTAGCGGAGATTCGCGGGAGTTGCATAATATTGTATGCATTCCTTAAGGAGGTTTCTTCCTGGGGAACCTGCAACTCGCGTAGTAGAATGTGCACGGATTTCGTCGCGTATTGCAGGCGTGTCCGATTTGCATACAAATGGCGGGAAAAAATTCAAGGGTAATCGTCAGAATTCGCGAAATGATTCTGCACGGGGAACTGCCTCCGGGCGAGCGCGTGCGAGAGGTCGAACTTGCGGCCAAGCTCGGCGTTTCCCGCACCCCGGTACGTGAGGCTCTACCCATCCTCGCGCAGGAAGGGGTACTGACTCAGCTCGATACTCGCGGTTTTGTCGTAAGGGCGTTTACTCCGCAGGAAATCATGGATGCCATCGACGTCCGCGGCGCGCTCGAAGGCCTGGCGGCTCGTATGTTGGCGGAACAAGGGCCGTCCCGGCGCCTCATCCGGTCTCTCCACGAATGTCTCCGTGAGGGAGACGAAATCTTTGCGAAAGGACAGCTGGTTCTGGCAGACGAAGCGCGGTACGGCGACATGAATCGACAATTCCATTCGCTGATTGTCGAGGGATCCGGGAGTAAAGTCGTCGCCCAGGCGATCGAGCGCAACGGGCGAATTCCATTTGCGGCGGCACATGCCATTGCTTTTGACAAAATAGATCTTCCACGCATGTACGACCACCTGCTCTACTCGCACCGCCAGCATCGCGCGATCGTTCAGGCGCTGGAAAACGGTGAGAGCTCTCGCGTGGCCGCCCTAATGGCCGAGCACGCCCAAGGGGCAAAGATAAGCATGAATCTTTCGCGTGGTGGTTTGCGATCAGTGGGGGCAGCTTCAGAAATCTCAGTTGTCGACCGTTAAACGAACCTTCCGGGGGGTGAGCCGCAAATATCAGTCGAACGAAGAACGCCGGCATGCTGACTCGTCATTCGTAGTTGCAAGGTTGCTTCACCTGGACCGCCGTCGTGGGCGCACCAAGGCATCACTCAAAGATCGCCAGGAGAATTGCCCGGCGGAATCAAGCGCGAAGTTCCGTTTGGCCAATTCGCTGGCGAGTTGCTGCTGGCATTGAGCCGTCGCCAGTGCCATCACTGGTTCCATGCCAACATGCTGTAGTGTCCGCGCCACCTCGCGCATTTCCACGGCTCGCCGATGGCCATGTTCAGCGACGCGACTGATCAAATAATCAGGCAACTGATCCTCCCACCCCATTCCCGGAAAACTCGCGGCCAAAGACTCCAGCACCTTATCTTCTGCACCATACATCCGCGCTGCGAATAGAGACTCGACGACCAGCGCTTCCAGACCCTTGATCACAACGCTACGGCACATCTTCACGGCCGAAGCGACGCCGAGATGATCACTGAACGGCGTTGCGTTCATTCCAATCTTTTGGAGATATTCGGCGGTTTCGAAAGCGTGCGGTCCGCCAAGCAGCATCGGAACCTGCAATCGGTGTTTGGGAACTGCTGACATCACCGCCGCTTCCACGAATCGCGCTCTTCTACGTTCGATGTTGCGGGCAGCCTTGCGCTTGGTTTCCGGCGAAACTGAATTGATGTCCAGAAACAACTGACCCTCGCCCAAAATCGGTCCTGCCTCTTTCGCCACGTCCAATGCTGATGAAGCCGTGACCGCTGAAATCACCATTTCGGCTTTGTGCAGGCAATCCTTCAAGCTGCGCGCGGCTATAACGCCGCAGGCTCGTGCTTTCTTCAGCATTGCCTGTCGCCGTGGCTTGGAGTTGAACAGAATGTCAAAGACCGAGACCTTCATTCCCTGCTTCGCCAGATCTTTGGCGAAAATACCTCCGGCTTCGCCAAAACCGATGATAGCCACCCGACCAATGGATTTCGTGCTCTGCATGTTTCGTGCGATGTATGTTACGTGGTTCGCGAAACATCGGCGGAGGTTAGGATATCCTTCCCCTCCCAAACGCTTGCCGGCACAAGCAGTTCGCCCCGAAAAAGCGCACGAGCGGTGCGAATCAGGCTGGAGCGTATCACCTTCAGACCGCCTCCACTGTGCTCCACTTGAAACTCAACCGAAAATTCGCCGCTGGGATGCTCAATCGAGAGCCGTTGCACTGGCTCATCATGGCGGCGCACGATACCTTGCGCGACTGAGCCCGGAAAAATGCACGCCGTGCCCACCGTCACCGCCATCAAGACTCCGATGGCCGAGTGACATTTATGCGGAATGAAAGTGCGTGTCATTAGGTGCCCACCGGCTTGCGGAGGCGCGACCAGGGTCATCTTCGGGACCACCTTCGAACGCACGTCGCCCAAGCCCATGCGCTCCCCCGCCAGAATACGAATTGCTTCCAGACGCGTTTTGAGTTTCTGGTCGGCGTTAAGCTCGGCCGGGGTTTCATACCCGGATTTCCCAAGATCCGCAGCGCGCAGCACAACCATAGGCATGCCGTTGTCGATCAGGGTCGCTTCGATTCCGTCGATCTGGTCGATCATGTTGCCGGTCGGCAATAGAGCGCCACACACGGAACCAGCAATCTCGCGGAAATCGATGCGAATCGCGGCCGCCGTGCCCGGGACGCCGGCAATCGATGCTTCCCCGGCGTAGGTAACTTCGCCACCCGGCGTGGGCACGTGAGCAACGGCGACAGTTTCCGTGTTCATCATATAAATCGTCACCGGCGTGATGGGGTCGTGGGGTGCAAGCAGGCCGCGCTCGATCGCGAAGGGGCCAACGCCCGCCAACATGTTTCCGCAGGTCGGAGTCACATCGACCAGCGGCCGATCCACAGATACCTGAGCAAAGAGATAATCGACATCGATTCCGGGACGCGACGAACGGGATACGATGGCGACTTTGCTGGTCAGAGGATCGGCGCCGCCGACGCCGTCGATCTGTCTGGCATCAGGCGAGCCCACGGCAGCCAGCAACACCCGGTCCCGTGTTTGAGCATCGCTGGGCAGGTCGTTAGCCAGAAAGAAAGGGCCTTTTGACGTGCCGCCGCGCATCAGCGTACAAGGGATGGCAGTTTGCGAGGTTTGCAACATTGCGGCAAGAGCTTTCAGTTGTATTTCAGTCCCAGGTCCGCGACCTTCTTGCGCAAGCCGTAAATGTCAAGTCCGAGTTCACCACGGGCCAGCCGCTCGCGAGTCGCGTCTTCCTTGCGAGCCCGTTGTTCGGCTGCGGCAGCGACTTCGCGTACCGTGGTGCGCCTCACGACGACGACGCCGTCATCATCTGCGACGATCACATCACCGGCTTCCACCAGCGTTCCCGCACATACCACCGGAATGTTCACCGATCCCAGCGTGCTCTTGACGGTTCCCTGTGAATGAATGGCGCGGCTCCAGACGGGAAATTTCATTTCCGTTAAAGGGCGAATATCACGACAACCCGCGTCGATCACAAGTCCCTTCACGCCATGAGCACGCAGCGACGTCGCGAGCAGTTCGCCGAAATAACCGTCCGTGCAGGGTGAAGTAGGAGCCACGACGAGAATATTCCCCTCATGGCATACTTCGACGGCCACGTGGATCATCAGGTTGTCGCCGGGCGGAAGCGAGACGGTTACCGCAGGGCCGGCGATGGTGGCGCCGGGAAAAATCGGACGCATGTAGGAGGCGAGTAGGCCGCAACGTCCTTGCGCTTCGTGCACCGTGGTCACACCGAACTTTTCCAAGGCGGCCACGACTTCGGCAGGCGGCTGCTCCACGTCGCGAACCACAACCGGTTCGTTCATGCCAGCTCCTCCGCGACCTGCGGAAATACGCGCTGATAGGCTTCTCCATATTTGATGTCCTTACTGGAATTGCGCGAGGCCTGGACACCGCGCTGCAGCGCGACCCGCTCGTAGTAATGCCAGAGATGCTCCTGGGCGTTCATGGCTTTGAAGGCCTCATATTTCTTGGGCCAAACTGGAGTGATGTCGAGCAGCAACTGCGGCTTAAATTCACACTGTTCTGGCTGGTGTGGCTCGAACAGGAAAACCGGCGGCGCACCGATTACCGGCGTGCCCGGTTCGTGTCCATGCGCCTGCGCCACGATGCGCGCCTCCTGCGCGGCGTGAGACACCAGCGGATGATCGAAATTGTAAGGATCTTTCAGCGAGTGGGTGAGGACAAACTCCGGCCGGATTTTTCGGTAAAGGGCCGCTAGTTCGCAAAGGATGCTGTCCGGAATTCTCATGGGATAGTCGCCAAGATCGAAGAAAATCACCTTTCCGCCGAGAATCTCCGCCGCGTGCGTCGCCTCATCTTTTCTGTTGCTTTTGACCTTCTCCAGCGTCATGCCCGGCTCGCGCCACAGTTTCGCCGATTCGCCGCGCTCCCCGAACGACAGACAAACAACAGTAACCTCCCAGCCGCGCTCGGTATACAAGGCGATCGCCCCGCCCGCCCGCCACACAAAATCCGCCGAATGGGCGCTCACGACGAGGGCTGTGCGTTTGCTCTTCATTGTCTTATGTATTGGACCGCTTGCGCCTACGGCTTTGCTTGCGTCTCCACCGGAGGCGTTCCGTACGTATGAAACGATTCGATCGTCTTCAGCCCCCACGCTTGTCCTTTCTTCCGTTCGGCTTCACTCCATCGGATCGGCTTCCAGTCCGGAGCCAGGATCAGACGCGCGCCGGCATTGGCAATCTCAACGCGGTTGCCTCCGGGCTCGTACACATATAAGAAGAAGGTTTGCTGAATTGCGTGTTTGTGCGGACCCGTTTCGATGTAAACGCCATTTTCGAGGCAGATATCCGCGGCAAGCAAAACTTCTTCCCGGCTGTTGACCGCATAGGTGATGTGGTGAAAGCGTCCCCTGGAGCCAGTGTGGTCGCGCGTGTAGGCAAAGTCGTAGCTTTTGTTCGTGCACGTCATCCACATGCCAGCTTCCGAGCCATCGTCCATGACAATTTGCTCGGTCAAGCGAAATCCGAGATATCTTTCGAAGAACTCGCGGTTGGCTTTGATATCGGCCGCAAGCCCATTCCAGTGGTCGAGACGGCGCACGTTGATGCCACGCGCGGGAAATTTCTGCGCCTGATTCTTTAGCGCGGGCCGCAGCTCAGGCGGCGCCTGATACCACTGGGTTTCGTAGTAAAGCTCGATCTTGTGTCCGTCCGGGTCTTGGCAGAGAAACGCCGGGCCATGGGCCAGGTCCCCTTTCGTCCAGGCGATGTCGAAGCCCGATCCTTTGAGGGCCGCCACTCGCCGCCCGAGAGCTTGCGGACTTCGGGCGCGATAAGCTACATGGCCCAAGCCCGGGAGTTTAGATGCCGTGAGTTTCAGCGAATGCCGCTCATAATCATCATAAGCATGCAAGTAGACCGAGTCGCCTTGCCGCCCGCTCTCGGTCATTCCCATGACCTGCACGAAAAACCGCAGGCTCTCTTCCGGCTTGGGAGTGAGCAATTCCAAGTGGCCGAGATGAGCGAGATCCATGACGGGCTCGTTTTCCACGATTCACCTTTGGGACACTATAGCTCTCATCGCGAACAACTTGTCAAATGAAAGAGGGTCAAATGTTCCTTTGCGGGGTACGTGGCCAGAGAAACGCACCTATATGTATACATCGCGCTTGACAATTTTCCGATCGCCATGAGCAAATGTATTGCCATTCAGTATACTGAATATTGCGATGCCTGCCATGGATTATGCAACCGCTTCGTCCGGCGTCATTGAACTTTTGCGTGGCCATTCGATCGAGCTGAATCCGGGCGATGCCAAGATCTTACAGGCAGCGGCCGAACGTCTGGATCCCGGCACGGAAATCTCTCTGCCTTGGATTCCCAGCTCAAATCCGATGGATATGATTGCGCCGGCCGCAAGTTTGAAGCGCGCAGGCCACATCCCCATGCCGCACGTAGGCGCGCGTCATCTGGAGAGCGCGGCGCAGCTCCAGCGGCTGGCGGAACAGTTCAAAGATGCAGGCGTGGATCGCATTCTGATCATAGGGGGCGACCGGGCTGCAGCCGCCGGCCCATATGACAGCAGCCTGGCAGTCATGCAGACCCGCGCGTTTCAGAGAGTCGGTATAACGCGTGTAGCTGTCGGAGGTTTTCCCGAAGGCAACCCTTATATCCCTGAGAAGATCCTGAACGAAGCGCTTCAGGCAAAAGTCAACTTTGCATGCAAGGAGGGGCTGCAACTTTCGATCATTACGCAATTCTGTTTTAAGGCTGAACCAGTGATCGCATGGGTGCGGGGAGTTCGGGCGCGCGGCATCGATGTTCCGATACGAGTGGGGTTGGCCGGCCCCGCCAGTTTGTTAACCCTCATGCGATATGCAGTGCGCTGCGGAGTCGGCAACTCGCTGCACGTTCTGAAGGAAAATCCATCCTTCGCCAGAGTTCTGACGGAGCGAGGTCCCGAGCCGATTATCCGCGAACTTGCCGCTTCGATGGCGGATGGCGATGGCAAGCGGCTCGGCATCGCCGGCCTGCACTTCTATGTTTTTGGCGGCTTCAAGAAAACGATGGATTGGATCGACGCCGAGCGGCGTTGACGCGCTCTCTTTCACACTCGAACGGTGCGCCACCCCTTGGCATAAGTCTCGCGTGCGACTTTGGAATAAGGCACCGGGCTGACTATGGCACGAATCTCTGTCTGTTTGTGCCTCTCGACTGTGGTCTTCTTGGTACCCCCTCCCGCTTCGCCCCATACAAGTCTGATTTCTGTGCCGGTTTCAATGTCCGGGTCGACGACCCCCAGAGAGAGCATCGAGCGCTCGTTATAGCTGTACCCCGCGAACATGGAGAACCCGACAGTCTTGCCTCCCAACAGCACCTTGTCGTACGAGGCGGACGTGTAATTCGATAGCGGCAGGTCAATATATTTGTAGATCTCGCCCGCTTCAAACATCGAAGCGAAAACTTTCAATACATCTTCAGCATTCCAGGCGAAGGTTACCTTCCTCCTCTGCGGCTGGCCCGACATCTTCTCGAGCGCTTCTCTCCCAATGAAATCGTGGTCGAATTTGACGAACGGCCCGTAGCCCAGAGCGTACGGCGACATGTAATAGTCCTCGATTTCGTCGGATTCGAAACTGCCGCCGATTGAACCCGTTCCTTCATAGCTGCTGGCCGGCAGCCATTGCCTGTAGGCCTTCATCTTCTCGCCCGTGTACACCGCAGGAAGCGGAGACGGAATCCATCCCGATTCGACTGTATTAGTCGCATAAGCTCTGGCCCCGACTTCGCGGAGGCCAAAATCCTTGCCCGCATCAACGATCGAACCACGAATCTCCTCGCGCTCCTCGTATGGCCCCCAGACCTCGAGCCCCGGTGCCCCGGCCATACCATGGCGCAGGGCGCGAACGTTGCGTCCGGCAATGGTGATCGCACCCATATGGAAGAACTTGATCTCCGGAACCGGCCCGCCGTTCAGCTTTTCCAGAACTTGCGGTGCGTTCGGGCCTTGTATCTGGTAGCGGTAACAGGTGCGCAGAACCGCTTTGCCTTTCGGATTGGAAGGGGATCTGTCGTCCTTGTTGACTTTCACGTCATAGCCGCCGGTTTCGGCATGAAATTCAATCCAGTTTGCGGCTGGTGCGCGCCCCACGTATACGAGCCGGTTTTCTTCCAGATGAAAGAGAATGCCGTCGCCGATGACAAAGCCATCATAGCTGCAGGGCGCGAAGTGTTTGGCGCGATTGACTGGGAAATTTGCGAAACTGTTGGTTGCCAGATAGGAGAATATTCTTAGCGCATCGCGGCCTTCGACGTAGAGGTTCACCATATGGTGCGATTGGTCGAAGAGAACCGCAGTCTCGCGCCAAGCGCGTTGCTCGTCGCGCCAGTTGGAGTACTCGGACGGGACAACCGGATAGACGTAAGCGCCAATCTCTGAATTGCGCAACATCGTGACCGGGTTCTCCACGGCCTGCAGCAAGTCTTCCAAACTTTTCGCTTTCATCTCAGCACCCCGTCCTTCGACACCGCATGCGAGAATCTAAGTCAAGGCGACGTTCAGTATACGGAACATGAAACGGTTTTGTCATATGCTAAGGATAAAGATATGAACGGACACACAGCCGCGTCAAGAATCGTGACATTCGATGTGCTCGGGCCTGTCGGGCTGATATGCATCGACAATCCGCCAGTGAACGCGATCAGCCAGTCTGTGAGGCAGGGGCTCGTTGATGCCATTGCACGCGCCGAACAGAACCCCGGCGTCAAGGTATTGTTAATCATGTCCCGCGGCGAGATGTTCAGCGCGGGCGCCGATATCACTGAGTTCGATCGTCCGCAAGGTGAGCCCTCTTTTCAGCAAGTTCAGAGCAAAATTGAATCCTCTCCTATCCCTGTGGTCGCCGCGATACACGGACTTGCTGTAGGCGGCGGACTGGAACTGGCCATGGCCTGCCATTATCGCCTGGCGCACAAAAACGGCAAACTCGGAATGCCGGAGATCACCCTGGGAATCATTCCGGGCGCTGGCGGGACACAACGCCTGCCGAGGTTAATCGGCGCCCGCGAGGCGTTGGATCTGATTCTTTCTGGCGCACCGATTTCCGGGGCTGACGCCAAGACCAAGGGACTGGTGGACGAGGTTGCGGAGTGCAATCTGCGCGAGGCTGCGCTCAGTTTCTGCCAACGCGTTGTGGACGCGCAACTCGGCCCGCGCCCGACCTGTAATCGCACCGTCGTCGACGCCCTCGATGAAGCCGCGATTGCCGCTGTACTGCTTCGTCATGCCCGCGCGCTGAAGGGACGTACAACGCAGGATCTGGTAATTGAAGCAATCAAAGCTTCGAGGCTGCCCTTCTCGCAAGGTATTGCCATAGAGGCGACTCTTGCACAAGAGTCATTGGCTTCGCGCGAGAGTCTGGCGCTGCGGCGCGTATTCTTCGCAGAGCGCGAGTCCGGAAAATTACCAGGAGCGTCTTCTGTCAATGTTAGACAAGCTCAGCCGCCAGCGATCCGGCGTGTGGCGATCGTTGGCGCGGGGACGATGGGCAGTGGCATCGCCATAGCTTTTGCAGACGCTGGGCTCGAAGTGCTGGTCTATGATAACGATCATGCTGCCCTTAATCGCAGCCGTGAGTCTGTTCAATCGAGCTACGCGTCCAGCGTTAAGCGTGGCCGCATTACCCAGAGCGTCGCCGATGAGCGCATTCAGCGCATAAGAAACAGCACGGCTGTGGCCGAGGTAGCCGATGCCGATGTTGTCATCGAAGCTGTATTCGAAGACATGGACTTGAAGAAGGATGTCTTGTCGAAGCTCGACTCTCTTGTTCCTTCTCAGCGCCTCATCGCCACAAACACCTCTACTCTCTCTGTGACCGAACTGGCCCGTGCCACGGCTCATCCAGAACGCGTATTGGGCCTGCATTTTTTTGTTCCGGCACAGGCGTCGAAGCTTTTGGAGCTTGTGCGCACTTCCGATACCTCGCCTGAAAGCTTGTCAGCCGCATTTCGCGTTGCAAAATTGCTCAAAAAGGTTGCGGTTGTTTCGCGCGACGCCTTCGGTTTCATCGGCAATCGGATGATGCTGGATGGCTATTGGCGCGAAGCCGAGCAGTTGCTACTGGAGGGAGCCACACCGGCACAGGTCGACAACGCGCTCGAGAACTTCGGCTTCGCCATGGGACCGCAAAGGGTAAGCGACCTGGGAGGAAATGATGTCGGTACCAAGGCGCGCCTTCAGCTTTTCAAACGGGAAAGCCGCCCTGACCCGTACTTCGTCATAGCCGACCGCCTCACGGAGATGGGTAGGCTCGGCCAGAAGACCGGCCGCGGTTTCTATCGTTATGAAAGCGGCAGCCGGGAAGCTGTCCCCGATCCGGAGGTGATCACCCTCATCGAGAAGCTTGCCTCCGAGAGAGGAATAAAGCGGCGCGAGATCGGGGATCAAGAGATCCTTGAGCGATGCTTGCTGTCACTGATCAATGTCGGCGCCATGGTGCTCGAAGAAGGGATCGCGGCACGTGCCGCCGATATTGATGTGGTCTGGACCAGCGGTTATAGTTTTCCACGCTACCTGGGAGGGCCGATGTTCTACGCCGATACGCTGGGACTCCTCCACGTACTGCAGCGCATCCGCCACTATCATGAAAAGCTCGGTCATTATTGGCGCCCTGCCGCATTGATTGAGCGCCTTGCGGCCGAGGGAGCGAGCTTCGAACACTGGGACGAGACGTCAGCATCGCAGTAGGCAAATCTGGTGCTTCACGATCCAGACGATGCTGATTGCGATCTAAGCGGGTTCCATACGCAGCACTCGTTCATCTCGATCCCCGAACAAAGCGTCTAGAAGCGCAGGCCGGTTGCGTTGCAAGGCGCGAGCGTTAACCGTGCCCTTCTCCGTCAGCTCGCCGGCTGTGCTTGATGGGGGGTTTTCAACCAGCAACCCAGCCACGATGCGGTTGGAACTGCCGGTTCCGGCGGCGTAGAGTTTGGCGAGGCGTTGGTGGAACATCGCCCGGACGGTTGGGTCAGCGACGATTTTTGCGAGCTGAGCGGCGCCATCTAAGCCGGCAGCGGCAGCGCATGCTTCCCGGTCGGGGAAAATAAGAATACGCACGTCTTTGCGGTCCGCTCCGGCGACCACAACTTCCTGGGCCAGGGGGCGCAGCGTGTCCAGCGCGTCCAGGCGCAACTTGCCGGCACTGACCTTGGTGCCCGAGTCCAGCTTGAAAACTTCATTCATCCTTCCATCGAAACGCAGACCAGCCTGCGGGCGTTCCGGATCAATGAAACTCAGCAGATCGCCGGACCGCAGGAATCCTTCCTCATCGAAAGCAGCCTGGGTGGCCGCAGGATCGCGCCAATAGCCCGGGGTGACATTCGGGCCCCGATAACGCACTTCGAAGCTGTTGTCGACCGGGATGAGTTTGAGTGCGACGCCCGCGACCGGTATGCCAACCACGCCGGGGCCGCTTGCCTGTGCGTTGCCGAAGAGCGCAATGGGTGCGGTCTCGGTCATACCGAGGCCGCTTACGGTTAAAATCCTGTGCCCCACCGTTTCCACGGCAAGCCGTTCGAGATCGAACCAGGTCGCCGGCTGCATTGAAGCCGCCGCATACCAGAGAAACTTCAGACGTCGAAAAAAATGCTCGCGAAATTTGCGGTCGGCCTCCAAGTGCGGAAGCAACAGTTCGTAGCCGCGAGGCACATTGAAGTAAATGGTCGGCGAAACCCGCCGCAGCAGTTCAAGGCTTGGGGCGAACTTTGCGGGAGTCGGTTTTCCAGGATCGATGTACAGAGTTCCGCCATTGTGAAGAATGATGCTGAAATTGCTGTTGCTGCCCGCGGTGTGATTCCAGGGAGCCCAATCGACCATCACGGGCGGTTCCTCCTCCAGGCACGGCGCAACTTGGCGCTTCATTTGTGAATTGCAACAGATCATGCCGTGCGTGTTGACCACAACTTTCGGCATGCCGGTCGAGCCGGAGGTAAACAGAAACTTCGCGATGGTTTGCCGATCGACCCGCCCCGCCGCCGCGCGCACTTCACCGTGATGACTGCCATCGCCCTGCAGCGCTGCAAGATCACGCCACTTGGCGGCTGACGCGTTGCGAAGGGCGATTACTGGGATATCGGTTTTGAGAGCGTGTTCAATCGGTTGGCGATAAACTACGCCATCGTCGACCACGACGATTCCGGGGGTCAGCAACCTAAAAGCATAGGAAAGCTTTCCGTAATCGATCGATTGCAGGGCGTAAGCAGGAGCAATGGGGGCAACCGGAATGCCCACGTAAACCGCCGCCAACATGAGGAGTGCGTGATCGATGCCATTTTCGGCGAGAATTGCGAGCGGCCGCTCCGGACTCAGCCCGTAGCTGAGCAATCCCTCAGCCAGCAGCAGCACTGACTTTCGAGCTTCTTCGTAAGAGATACATCGCTCTCCAGTTGGGGTCTGCTCAACAATGAAAGTACGGTCTGGCGCCTCCCGCGCCCACCGGTCCAGCCACTCCCCCACGCGAGAGTCGTAATCCCCCAACGGCTCCACGGAGCGCATCAGCAAACTGCCGTCCGCACGGCGGGTTAGTTCGACATCCGGTGCGAAGAAGCGCACGGGCCGTAGCGGGAAATGGCGAGAATCCGTACTATGGTTCAGTGTACTCAACGGGACGAGCTTACTGGATGTAGTCCCGCGCCGCAAGCAGTGGGAAGCACCCATCTCTTTTACAATAGGGCCACCATGCGCCTTGCTCCCAGACGATCCACGCCCAAGATTCGCGGTAACAACGGGTTTATCGGCGAAGTGTACGACGAACCGGGCCACTTAATCCGGCGCGCCCAACAGATAGCGGTTTCGTTGTTTCACTCGACCATGGGCAATGGCGTAACTCCTATCCAATATTGCGTGCTCCGTGTTCTTCAGGAGCATCCGGGGATTGACCAAGTCACGCTGGCGAAATTTTGTGCGCTCGATACTTCCACCGCCGCAGATCTTGCCGTGCGACTGGAGGAGCGGGGACTTGTCCGCCGGATGATGCCGATCAAGAGCAAACGCTTTCGCCTGCTTCATCTGACTTCGAAAGGTGCTGCCCTTCTAAAAAAACTTATTCCCCGCAGCGCCGTTCTCGCCAGCCGCCTGCTGCAGGCGCTGAACAGGGAAGAGCAGGAGATTTTTATGCAGCTCCTGAAGAAATTCGTTCACCTGAACAACGACGAAAGCCGCGCACCTCTTGATCGAGGGTTCGGTGGGCCGCGAAACGGAAGTCGATAATCTGGAGGGCTTGTGGGTCAGTTTGAAGATTGCATCAGGCTTCGGCATGACGCCAGGTGAAATTGCAAGCACTTAAGCGACCCACTACCGGTCATTGCGAGTAGGGGTATAATCTCCGCCATCACCGGGGATTCCAAATGCGGATCTGTTTCGGATCTCAACCACGGTCCGGCGGGTCCTCGACAGCATCTTCTCCGGCCGCGAAACATGCGCTCCAAAGCAGGGAGAAGGAATCGACATCTCCGCCCATCTCAGTAGGCTGCGGTGCGAAACAGAGCCGTCGATCGGAAGGTACGCATGAGCACAACCGTCAACACCAGATGCTTTCCGCTTCCGAGTTCCTTAAAGGTCATCCCGGGCACGGAAACGGCGCAAGCCGCCTATCCCTACTACATGCAGTTCGCCAAAGAAGATGACGACCGCTTCTGGTTTTACAACTCCATGCATTTCCCGGAGCCCATGTGCGTGTTCGACGTGACCACGGCGGAAGCCGCTTATTGCGCCCTGGGCGCGGCCAACACGCGGGTGCACAGTCTGCCGACGACGCTCGGAATTGATTACCGCATCATCAACGGGCGAATCTACATCGGCGGCAACGCGGTGACTGATCCTGTCGAGATCGCCCGGCGCACCAAGGAATTCCAGCAACGAGCCTTCTATTACTACGAGCACTGGGAAGAATTATTCGCACATTGGAAAAACAAGATGCTGGCCCTGATCCGGGCTGCCGAGGCGCTGCCGAAGCTTTCCCTGCCCGAGTTCGAGCCCCTGGAACACGTGCGCGCCGGACGCGGCATCGCGTCCAACCACTACCTCCTCGACATCTACCAGAAGACCCTCGAAGGCTACTTCCGCATGTGGCACCATCACTTCGAGTTTCTCCTGCTCGGCTATGGCGCGTATCTAACTTTTTTTGATTTTTGTAAAAAGGCCTTCCCGGAGATTGGGGACCAGACGGTGGCCCGCATGGTCGCCGGCATGGAGGCAGAAATCTTCCGCCCGGACGACGAACTTAGGCGTCTGGCCAAATGCGCCATCGAACTGGGAGTCGATGACGCGTTCTGCGAGGGCGCCGCTGCCGACGATGTCATCCAATCGCTCGAGCAGTCTGAATCCGGCAGGAAGTGGCTTGCAGAACTGGCCGTCTCCCGCGACCCTTGGTTCAACATCAACGTGGGGGACGGTTTCTACCACTACCATCGTTCCTGGAACGACGATCTCTCGATGCCCTTTGCCTCGCTGCCCGGCTACATCGCCAACGTGAAAGCCGGCCAGCGCATCGAACGGCCGATCGACAAGCTGAAGGCCGAGCGCCAGCAACTCATCAATGATTACCGCGATCTGCTCAATAGCGAGCAAGAACGCGCCGTATACGACCAGATGATTCAGCTCACGCATCGCGTGTTCCCTTATGTCGAAGGACACAAATTCTATTGTGAGCATTGGTACACCAATCTGTTCTTTAACAAGATTCGGGAATTTGGGGCGCTGTTGGCCGAGCACGGCTTCTTCCCCAACGCCGAGGACATATTTCACCTGACTCGCTACGAAGTTGAGGCGGCGATTGTCGACCTCATGATTTCGTGGTCGAACGGCTCCCCGCCGCGTGGCCCCGCTCGCTGGACGCCGCTTGTGAAGGAGCGCAAAGCGGCGATTGCCGAATGGGCCAGGCACGAAACTCCGCCGGCCCTGGGACCCGTGCCAGATGTCATTGATGATCCTGCCATTGTCATGCTGTGGGGCATTACGCGGGAAAACCTGGATTCATGGCTGGCCGCTGGCCAGAAGCCGGATTCCAATGAGATCAAGGGATTCGCCGCTTCCAACGGTGTAGTCGAAGGCATCGCCCGGGTGGTGATGTCGGTGGACGAAATTGACCGCCTGCGACGCGGCGACATTCTGGTCTGCCACATTACCAATCCGAGCTGGGCACCGGTTTTTCAGAAGATTGCGGCAGCCGTTTCCGATATCGGCGGCTCGATGAGCCATGCTGCCATCGTTGCGCGGGAATATGGCTTACCCGCAGTAGTGGGCACGGGCACCGCTACGCAGAAGATCAAAGACGGCCAGCGCATTCGCGTGGATGGCGGCAGGGGGGTCGTGACGATTCTTCCTTAGTGTTTCTTTAACTTTTTGTAGACGTCTGGTTCCAGGGTCTAATTACAGATTCAGAGTCAACCGCGCGGCCAAGCCGCGCCAGGAGGCATCATGACAACATCGAGCATTTCGAGAATGACGGCTCCCCCGTCCACGGCTTACAAAATTGTGGACGTACCTGAAGCCTATGCGGATGTGATCAAGCAGTATGGCATCCCGGGGACGTTTGTTGGCTCTTCGGAGGAAGAGAGTCCGTGGGTGCCGTTCGGCCCCAATGCCGCGATTCGCCATCTTCTTTTCGATACTCGCCATAACATTTTCAGCAACATTCTCTGGATAAAGTCTGCCGGCGTGATTGGTACGCACAAGCATCGCGGAACCGTCGTGATGATCTGCCTCGAGGGCAGCGCTCGCTATCTCGAATACGATTGGGTGGCGGGTCCCGGTGGCTTCATCTACGAGACGCCGGGACTGGTCCACACGCTCGTCAGCGACCACCCTAACGGCGTCAAACTGTTTGGTTGGCTCCAGGGACCACTCGAGTTTTACGACGACAACAGCAACTTCGTCGAAACGGTCGATGTCTGGTGGTTCATCAATCACTATGAGAGCTATTGCCGCGAACACGGCATTCCGATTAACAAACAGCTTTACATCTGAACCCAGTCGGAATTGAACAGCCGGAATTGAAGAGTTCACGATGCGTTCTACCGCAAACATCAGTTGGTTCGCCGACATTACTCTCGCCGATCGCGCTATGGTTGGGGGCAAGGGCGGCTCCTTGGGGGAGTTGACGCGCGCGAATTTCGCCGTGCCACCTGGTTTCGTCGTAACCACTCAGGGGTTTGAACGCGTCTTGGCCGAACTGGAAAAGGAAAGCCCGATCCGCCCGCGGGTAGAGGCGCTGTCGCTACAGGACCTGAGGGGAATCCGCCTGTTGTCCGAAGAAGTTCGCTCCCGCGTCAAGAGCGCGCCGTTGGCGGAAGACGTTTGCGCAGACATCGTGGCGGCACATGCGGAGCTGTGCGGACCGGATCTCAATCGGCCATTCGCGGTGCGCTCTTCGGCTACTTCGGAGGAT
The DNA here is from genome assembly GCA_963702775.1 of uncultured Acidobacteriaceae bacterium. Taxonomy (GTDB): domain Bacteria; phylum Acidobacteriota; class Terriglobia; order Terriglobales; family Acidobacteriaceae; genus Sulfotelmatobacter. The sequence goes on along the minus strand of CAVPDX010000002.1, from coordinate 451,526 downwards.
TCGGAGGAAGCGAGTTTCGCCGGGCTGCAGGATACTTATCTCTGGGTGAAGGGGACCGAGCTTGTTTTGCACTACGTGCGATCTTGTTGGGCCAGCCTTTACTCCGTTCCATCGATCTCGTACCGCCTCAAAGACGGCACTCCGGAAAACGGAGTGTCGATTGCGGTCGTGATCCAAAAGATGGTAGACGCGCGCTCGGCGGGAGTGATGTTCACGCGCAGCCCGCTGACCGGCGATCGCTCCGTAATCACCATTGAATCGGCCTGGGGACTGGGCTCTGCCGTGGTGAGCGGTGAAGTCACACCGGACCGCTTCGTTATCGGCAAAATTACGGGCCAAATTTCGGTGCGTGACATTTCCGACAAGCGCATAAAAGACGTGCCCGCGGAGAGCGGCGGGATCAAGCAAATAGAATCTCCGGAAGACTTTCGGCGTGCGCCTTCGATTACCGACGACGAACTGAAAGCGCTGGCGGAAATTGGCCGCAAAGTCGAACGCCATTACGGTCGGCCTCAGGATATCGAGTGGGCGATTGATCACCACGGCGAGATCATTTTGTTGCAGAGCCGTCCTGAGACAGTCTGGTCTGACAAAGACAAAGCCCCGGTTGCGAGGCTGGCGGAAAATCCGCTTTTGCACGTGATGAATATCTTTGGAGGCCGCCGTTGACGCTCACGGCCAAAGATGTGGCCGAGATCATGCGCATCCTCGAGGAATCGAGCTTCGATCAATTAACGCTCGAGATGGATGGCGTGAAATTAAACCTGCAGCGCGGGTCTGCGCTGCCGCAGCGTCCCGCTCCCGCGCCGGCAGGCTCGCCGCCGCCAAATTCGCCGCTACAGCCGACACCAAAGCCGCCATCCGAACCGGGCCTGCTGGAGATTACTGCTCCTCTACTGGGAATCTTCTACGTCGCGCCCAAGCCTGGTGAGCCTCCGTTCGTGGAAATGGGATCGAAGGTCGTGGAGGAAACGATGGTCGGCATCATCGAAGTCATGAAACTCATGCACACGGTTCGTGCGGGCGTAAAAGGCGAGGTAGTGGAGATACTGGTGAAGAACGGCGGAGCGGTCGAGTATGGCGAACTTCTGATGCGGGTGCGTCCAGAGGCATGAACTGTGGCGAATATTCAGATCGTTGAGACTTCACTCCGCGACGGCAACCAGAGTCTTTGGGCGGCGCTTGGCATCGACACGGCAAAAACTCTGACTATTGCGCCCGTCATGGACCGCGTCGGTTTCAAGGCGATCGACTTCACTACCTCGACCCACATGGGGGTTGCGGTCCGCTACAAGAAAGAAGACCCATGGGAGCGGATTCGACTGATGGTGAAAGCCGCTCCGAATACACCCCTCCAATTTCTCTCGACCGGGCTTCCGGTTTATTTCCTGGGAAACGGCCAGCCCTGAATTCATGAGGCTGGCGTTCGCGACTCTGGTGAAAAACGGGATTCGCCGCTTTGCGCTTGCGGATCCGATGAACGATGCCGGCTCCAATATCGGCCTGCGCGCGCACGATCAAGCAGGTTGGCGGCGAGTATGTCATCGCCGCTTTAGTTTTCACGGTAAGCCCTATTGACGATGACGAGCACTACGTAGAACGTGCCCGGAAACTTGCCACCAGTCCGGATATTGATGCCCTTTATATCAAGGACCCCGGCGGCCTTCTGAGCCCGCTGCGCGCACGCACCATGATTCCGGCGGTCAAAGCCGTGATAGGTGACAAGCCTTTGGAACTCCACTCGCATTGCACTATCGGGCTTGGCGAGTTGGTTTACATGGACGCACCGGCGTGGGGCGTAAGCACGGTTCAGTGCGCCTCGGGCGCGGCGAGCGACGGGATATCCAATCCGCCCGCAGAGCGGGTTGTGGCCAATCTGCGCGAACTCGGGCACCAGATCGATGTTGACGACCAGGCCCTGGCTGAAGTGGGCCGCTATTTCACCCGCCTGGCAGAAGCGGAAGGACTTCCTGCCGGCCGCCCGCAGCCTTTTGACGCGGCATACTTCCATCACCAGTTGCCAGGAGGCATGACGGGCACTATGCGGCGGCACTTGGCGGAAAGTGGGCTCGCACACCTGGAAGGCGCAGTCATCGAAGAATTAGGCCAAGTGCGTCAGGAATTGGGCTGGCCGATTGTGATGACCCCCTTCTCGCAGATGCTGCTGACCCAGGCGGTGATGAACATAACTCGCAAGCAGACCAGGAACGCTATGCGCTTGTGCCGGACGAAGTGATTCGCTACGCTCTGGGCCGGTTCGGAAAACCCAATCTGCCGATTGCGCCGGACGTAATGGATCGTATCCATTCCTTGCCCCGAACCCGCGAGCTTCGCCAGGAACCGGACATGCCGCCTCTTGCAGAGTTGCGAAGACGAATTGGGCTCGAACTGAGCGATGAAGAATTTCTCCTTCGCGCAACAATGCCCGCCGAGCAAGTCGACGGCATGAAATCTGCTGGACCCGCACCGCAAACCTACAATCCGGACATTGCCCCCGTGATCCATTTGCTTCGCCAACTCGCAGCGCGTAGCGACATCGCACGCCTGTCGGTTGAGAAGCCTGGCTTCAGACTGGAGTTGAACGGCACGCTGGCGCGGCGCAAGGCGACCGCATGAAAACCAGATCGAGCCTTCGCAAGGATGGACGGCTCAGACCCGTAGAGGGTTTTGTGTTCGACCTCGACGGGACCCTGGTTTTGACTGATCGTTCCTTGAGCGGATATCAAGTGCTCCCCGGCGCCGTTGAGATACTTAGCGAATTGAAGGCACGCGGCATTCCTTTTGTTGTCCTCACCAATGGAACGAACTATCCGCCGGAAGAACAGGCGCCCAAGCTGCGCGCTGTTGGCCTGCCGATCTCCGATGAGGCTCTGCTTAACCCTTCCAGCGTGGCTGCCGACATCATGCCCCGCCGGGGCGTGAAGCGAGTTCTAGTGTTAGGAACCCCTGGCGTCGGACACGCTCTGGCAGAGGCGGGAATCGAGACGGTTTTCACTACGACGAGGGCACTGACCGGGTCGATGCCGTCTACATCGGATGGCATCCCGACTGCCGCATGAAAGACATCGAGGCTGCCGTGAAGGCGATCGGGAACGGCGCGAGGCTGTATGTAGCTTCGGACGTGCCATTTTTCGCTACCGCTGGCGGTAAGACCATGGGTTATTCCTACGCGATCTCGGCAGCGGTGCGCAGGATCACCCGTGCGCCCATGATTCTTACCGGGAAACCCTCCCTCTATGCGCTGAGGTTGGTGGCGAAGAGGCTGAGCTTTCCCATGAGCAAGGTTGGGGTTGTCGGAGACGATCCTCTGGTCGAAATGATTATGGCGCGGCGAGGGGGCGCCGTGGGGTTCGGCGTGACCACCGGCATCTCAAAAGCGTCCGACTGGGCCAAGCAGCCTCCGGGCAGAAGGCCGCACCGTGTCCTACGCAGCCTAGGAGAACTGCTTGGCGTGACGGGAATCCGTTAATCGCTAAATTGCATACAGTAAATTTGAGGGCTTTGCCTAAGTTCAACGAAAACGGACAACGATTCGGTCCTACTTCGATTCCTGTATACATTTTTGTGTTGACAGTATGCATTGGAACATAGTAATTATTTGCGGGCATTTTTTGGGGAATCCGCGGCGTGCGATTTTCCGCTCCAAATCTCAAACGGATGGACTGCTAGCCGGCTCTCCGATCGGCGGTTTGAGCCGTGTCTCTGCTTTTGCAGTGGAAACGATTCGCTCAGGAAGGGGATTTTATGAGAACACGCTTGTTGGGTGTTGTTCTTTGCCTCCTGGTTGTACTGGCAGCTTCCTCGCCATTCGCGGTGGCTCAAGGTGCCCTTAGCTTCGCGCAGCTGAACGGCACGGTCGTCGACGCTGGAGGGCGAGTCGGTGGTCAGCGCACAGGTGGTTGTGCGCGATCCCGATACCAACCAGACTTTTCAGGCAACCACCAATACCACGGGCTTTTTCGTAGTCCCCAACCTTCCTCCTGGGAAATACGAGCTGACAATTACCGCATCCGGCTTCGCCAAATATCGGCAGACCGGCATCACGCTGACGGTCGGCCAGGTCCAAACCGCCAAAGCTACTTTGAAGGTGGCAGGCACTTCCGAAGTGGTCAACGTGACCACGGAAGCCCCGCTCATCGAGCCCACCAAAACCGAGATCAGCCAAGTCGTCGAAACCCAACAGATTGAGGACTTGCCCATTAGCAGCCGCGTGTTTACGGATTTTGCTCTGCTCACCCCCGGCGTGGCCACCAGCCGCACAAGCTTGGGTACAACTTTCACCGAGTTTGAGGTGACGCAGATCTCGTTTGGCGGCATGCGCTCTTTCAGCAACGAGATCACGGTGGATGGAGCCGACTTCGTCAACGCCGCCAGCGGCATCCAGCGCGCCACGCCACCCCAGGAGTCCGTGCAGGAGTTTCGCGTCGTGAACAACAGCTTTGGCGCGGAGTATGGCCGCGCCATGGGCGGAATCGTTAATATTGTGACCAAGTCCGGCACCAACAATTTGCACGGTTCGATCTACGAGTTTTTTCAAAACAGCGCCTTCGACGCGCGTTCCCCGCTGCAGCCTCCCCCGCTGCCCCACGCTCTCCGGCAGAACCAGTTCGGGGCATCGCTGGGCGGTCCGATTGCCAAGGATAAGACTTTCTTCTTTCTGAACTATGAAGGCAAACGTAGCGCTCAATCCCCAGTCTATCCGCCTGATCTGGTCAATAACATTCAGCTCATAGACCAGGCCAAGGTGCTGATGGGGCTGGCTCCTGAGGCCTGTCTTGGTTCGGTCAGCACTTGCCTCCCCAATTTCGCCGGCAATCCGGCCAATATCACCCAGGGCGAAGCTTTCGGATTTCTGCAAGGCTTTCTAAAAACCGCCAACGATGATTCCGGTTTTGCCAGAATCGACCATCAACTGACCACGAATAATCGCCTCGCCTTTCGTTACGACGTGGAGGACACCCGAGCGCTCAACGAACTGGTGGGGAACACTCTCGATGGCGGCGGGATCGGTGTGCCCAGCGGCGGTCGCGATCTTTTCATACGCGATCAGGCCGTCGTCGCCACCGTGAACTCGGTGTTGAAACCAAATCTGGTCAACACAGTGCTGCTTCAATACGCACGGCGGCACTATAACTTTCCTGGGGCCACGGGTCAGCCGGACTTCAGCATCCTGAATGATCTCGAAGTTGGCCATAATTTCGGAACCAACGACCGGCTCTACGAGACTCGAGCTCAGCTCGCAGACTCCGTATCCTGGGTCAAGAGCAATCACCTCGCAAAGTTTGGAGTTGATGGCAACTGGCTGACGAGCCTAGAGAATTTCCCCGGCTTCATGCCTACACGTCTGCTAATACCGGGCATTTCCTGTTTTACTGATTTTGCCGAGTACTTCAACACGAACTTCGGCGCAGCGTATCCGACCGCAGGAACGGGCCTCGACGCGTCCACCATCCCATGTCCAGTCCCACAAGACAATGGCGTAGTGTTCATGTACGCGGGCACAGAGCTGCCAACCAATCCTACTGCCTGTAGCGGCGACGCCTCCGGTCCCACTCCGTGCACTCCCACCGTTACTACAGCCAATCCCCTAAACGGCGGAGGATTCCCTAATTCGACGTGGTCGAATGCTTACCCTTCCTCGCTATTTAACGGCTTCAGCCGAAATATTAACCACGGATACTGGGGCGTCTTTGCCCAGGATCAATGGAAGCTATCTCCCAAATTTACACTGAATTACGGCTTGCGATGGGATTATGAGACCGGCTTGTCGGCGTTCGTGAACAACGACTACAACGAATTTCAGCCGAGAGTTGGTCTAGCTTATGCTCCCACTAACAACACTGTGATTCGCGCGGGATATGGGATTTTCTTCGACCGGCAGAACCTGACTTTCTTCTTCGTGCCCAACACGCAGAAGATCGTGGCAGGGTACCAGTGCGGCAATCAGGCGACGTCTGGCATTGCAGCCATTTGTAGCGGCAACGGAATTCTGCCCCAGAAATTCCCCAACATCGCGTCCAATCTTGCGCAGGCTGGGCAGGGTTACCAGCTTCTGGCAGACCCGCCCTCCCCCGGCCCTCCAGGCTCACCCTGCGCTGGCGTTCCGGAGGCGCCTTGTCTCGCAGCCAACATCATCAAAACCGGAGCCTATAACACAGCCTTCCCCTCTGTAGAGATGGCGGGCACCTGCTTTACAACCGGTGCTTGTGGCATTGGCGAGGGTGGCATGGATCATAACGCCCGGGCGCCTTATGCTGAGCAGGGCAGCTTCGAGATTGATCACCAGCTCGGCCGGGGTTTTTCACTCCAGCTGAGCTATCTGTTCGTGGAGGCCCACAAGCTGGTTCGCGGGAACAACCTCAACATCCCCTGCCCGGCGGGCACCACCAAGTCGGCAGTCACCGATCCCCTGCCGGAATGGGTACCGGGATGGCTCAACGCCGATGGCACACTCTCGCCCTGCACCGGAACGCCGACCCTTGGAACCGGCGCGATTGCCGGGCTGGGGCCCTTCTTCGGTGGCGCTCTTGGCTCCGGCCTGCGAACCATCAGCTCAGGGCTCGAAGATTACAACAACGACGTCGCCAACGCCATTTATCACGGCGGAACGCTGACCGTGCTGGAGCGCGCGAAGTGGTTCAACCTGACGGCCAATTACACGTACTCCCACACCATCGACAATGGCAACTTCACTACCTTCATCAATCTGCCGCCCAACCAGTTTGACTACGCGGCGGAACGCGCCAACTCCAACCAGGATGCCCGGCATCGCCTGGTCGCCAACTTTACGGCTATTGCGCCGCAAAATGGGCCCTGGCGGAATTTTCAGCTTAGCAATATCGTCACCCTGCAATCGGGCCGGCCTTTCACGATCTATTACGGCAGCAACACCCTGAACGATGTCGCCGGCGGTTCCACGGACCGCGTCGGCGGCGCCCCCATCCAAGGCTCCTGTCCCAGCGTGCAAAACTGCAAGACCATGATCGACAGGAATACGTACACCGGCGATCAGTATTACAACTGGGACCTGCGGGTAAGCCGGGCGGTGCACCTCAATGACCGCTTGACCGCGAATCTCGCGTTCGATGCCTTCAACCTGCTGAACCGGGCAAATTTTGATGAGGTTACCGGTGTTTACGGCTCACCCGTGTTTTGCGGAGGCGTTCCCCAGCACTACAACGACGCCACGACCCGGGCTATTCAGCAGGGCTCGGCATCCGTGACCTGCCCGAACGGGGGGATCTCGGTTCCCGGAGGGTCATTGGCCCCCACCCCAATCGGAACCAATCTGTTCATCCCAACGGCGCCCAATACAAACTTCGGAGTGCCGCGCACAGCCTTCAATCCGCGACAGCTCCAGTTCTCCGCGAGATTCACGTTTTGAAGCAAAATATGACTCCCCAGGCGCATACTCCTTGCTACCCGGGGCGGCTAGGGTTTTCTGATGGGGAGGGTTTCATGAAATTTCGATATCTGAATTTCCTGGTCGTAATCGTGCTCACAGGTGCGTTGAGTTTAGCGGCGCAGGAGGCAACGCCCACTGTTAAGCACACCACAGCGCCCGCCACTTCTCCTGCTTCAGGCAAGGAGATGTTTATGAGTTACTGCGCCTCGTGCCATGGCAAAGACGCTAAGGGAGACGGTCCCGCTGCCGGCGCGCTAAAGCAGGCTCCGGCCGATCTGACCATGTTGGCCAAGCTAAACGGCGGGAAGTACCCCTCGGATAAAGTCACCAGCATTCTTCGCGGGCAGACCAAGCTCGTGGCGCATGGTCAGGACATGCCCATCTGGGGACCAGTATTCTGGAAGATGAGCCAGGGCCACGAAGAGCAGGTTCAGATGCGCATCGCCAATCTGAACCGATACCTTGAATCGAAACAGGAAAAGTGAACCGGGCGAAACGTGGTAGGGGTCTTGGCCAGCAGCGCCGTTCGAGAGTTTGCTGAGAAACATGGTCCACCTGCACTCGAAACTGCGGTGCGGATCCCTTCTTGCCTCTGCCCTCAGCGGGATCGCGGGCCTTCCTCCGGCAAATTCAGGGAGATCAGAGCATGAGCAACTCCAAGACCACTCCCCCGATCCGCAAGCCTGAGAATCACGGTGGCTGGGTGCGCAAACACGAACTCGATGATTATCTTGACCGGCACCTTCCCATCCCCACGCAAGCCGTCTCCAACGAGGAGTTCATTCCCCTTCCACAGACGGCAAAGCAACGCGCGGTCGAGGACACGTTGTTCGAAATGGGCAGCGGAATCTCGAAGCGACTGGGCATCGACCGCCGGGATTTCTTTCGCATGACATGCGGCATGGCTGCGGGCTTTGCTGCCATGAATAGCGTGTTCGGTCACTTCTTCAAAGTAGACGCCGCGGAGTTGCACGATGTGGCCGCTGCCAGCGCAGCCAAGACGGATTATTTCATCTTCGACGTGCAAACCCATCATGTGGCCGCAGGCCGGCATTTTATAGGACCGGCGAACGTTTTCGACACTCGCCGCTCAGCTGGACAATTTAATCCCGTCCTGAAGGGAAAAGAGCCGAAACAATCCGATTTCGAATTGGAAAACTACATCAAAGAAGTTTTTCTCGACAGTGATACGAACGTTGCCTGCCTGAGCGGCATACCTGACATTACTGACGCCAAGATGGTCATCCCGCCCGATGAAATGGTGGGAACGCGCAACATTGTCAATGAACTGACGCGTTCCCAACGAATGATGAGCCACGGCCTGTTCTCTCCCGACCTAGGGACGAAGAATCTGGAAAACATGCATCGCCAGGCCGAGACCCTCAAGATCGACGCCTGGAAGGGCTACACTGGGCAGGGATTGGGTGCGGATAAAGATGGATGGTGGATGGACGACGAGAAGATCACGTATCCGGCGCTGGAGTATACCCGCGATAAGCTGAAGATCCGGAACATTTGCCTGCACAAGGGACTAGCCATTGGCGTTTTTAACGAGGCGCATTGCCATCCCAAGAGACATGGTCAAGGTGTCAAGAGATTTCCCTGAGCTGAACTTTCTTCTTTACCACTCCGGTCTCAAGACTGTCGAAGACGCATTGCCTGCCGCGGAAGACGGCTTCCGCAAGAATCCGTATGTCCCGTGGGTTTCCGATTTGTGCGAGTACCGCAGAAAGAACTCGTACATGACCAACGTCTACATGGAATTAGGAACTAGTTTCGGTACCATGGTAGTAACGCATCCGATGTTGGCCACCCATGTCCTGGGGATGATCGTTCAGGCGTACGGCGACGACCATGTGCTCTGGGGGACGGATTCGATTTGGTGGGGATCGCCGCAGTGGCAGATCGAAACCCTGCGCCGTCTGGAGATGCCAGAATGGCTGATGAAGCAATTCGGCTACGCACCGCTTACCCCAGAAGTGAAAGCCAAGATCTTTGGACTCAATGCCGCTCGCTTGTACGGAATTAATCCGCAGGCGAAGCGCAATCCGGTGCCGGCAGATTACGTAGACCGGCTGCGGAAACAATATAAAGAAGCGGGAAATCCAGCCCCGAGCAACACGCAGTACGGCTGGGTTCGGGCATGAAGCCTGTAATAAACCGCACGAGAAATAGCGATTCAGAGTGAGCTGGTACAAGAAGGAGGAAACATGGCCACCACGGTAGTGCCGCAAATACAAAACAGTGTCACTGAGTTCGTCGCTAAACCGCGGAAAATGTTGATCGGCGGAAAATGGGTGGAGGCGGTTTCTGGCAAAACCTTTGATACCTACAATCCCGCTACCGGCGAGCTGTTGGCCCGCGTGGCGGAAGGGGATAAAGCCGACATTGATCTGGCGGTCAAAGCGGCGCGCAAGGCTTTCGAATCCGGCCCATGGCCCGAGATGTCGCCTTCGGAACGAGGCCGGCTGCTGTGGAAACTCGCGGAGTTAGTTGACCAGCACAACGAAGAACTGGCTGAACTGGAAACGCTCGACAACGGCAAACCAGTGTTCTTCTCTCGCATTGTGGACGTCCCGACCGTCTCTGACGCGTTTCGCTATTACGCAGGTTGGGCGACCAAGGTGGAAGGCAGCACCATTCCAATTTCTGCTCAGGGAGCACAATACTTCACTTATACCCTTCGCGAGCCGGTGGGCGTGGTGGGACAGATCATTCCGTGGAATTTTCCCCTGATCATGGCGTCGATGAAACTGGGACCGGCCCTTGCAGTGGGTTGCACTTGTGTTTTGAAGCCGGCGGAACAGACTCCTTTGACGGCGCTGCGGCTTGGGGAACTGATCATGGAGGCAGGTTTTCCCGGAGGGGGTGATCAACATTGTGCCGGGATTTGGTGAAACGGCGGGAGCCGCTCTCGCAGCCCATCCGGATGTGGACAAGATTGCTTTCACTGGATCGACCGAAGTCGGCAAGCTCATTTTGAACGCCGCCAGCGGAAATCTGAAAAAGGTTTCGTTGGAGTTGGGCGGCAAGTCCCCCAACGTTGTTCTTCAGGATGCCGACCTGGAACAGGCTATCCCGGGCAGCGCTATGGCTATTTTCTTTAACCAGGGCGAAATCTGCGCCGCCGGTTCGCGGCTGTTTGCATACAAGAGTGTTTTCGACAAAGTGGTAGAAGGCGTTGCTGACTTCACTAAGAGCTTTCACATCGGCCCCGGAATTGATCCCGCCAACAACATGGGGCCACTGGTTTCAAAAGAACAGCAAGATCGAGTCTGCGGCTATCTCGACTCCGGCAGTAAGGACGGCGCTAAGGCGGTGGTTGGTGGCAGGAAGATCGATGGCCCCGGATACTTTGTTGAACCGACGGTGCTGGTCGACGTGAATCCGGGCATGAAAGTAGTCCGGGAAGAGATTTTCGGTCCGGTCGTAACTGCGATTCCGTTCGACGACCTGGATGAAGTGGCGGCCTTCGCCAACGACAGCATTTACGGTCTGGCCTCAGCCGTATGGACGCGCGACATCAGCAAGGCACATCTTCTGGCGAAGAAGTTGAAGGCGGGGACGGTTTGGATCAACTGCTACAACGTCTTCGATTCCGCTCTGCCTTTCGGGGGATACAAGCAGTCGGGCTGGGGACGCGAGTGGGGCAAGCCGGCGTTAGAGTTGTATACCGAAGCCAAGTCCGTATGCGCGCGACTGTGAGCGGCGTAGCGGTGGATTATCTTTTTTGTTTGTCATCGCGAGTTTGTTTCTGATCCCGCGCGCAGCGAGGGACCTCGGTTTTTGCCGGCGGCGGCAGCAACCCAATTCGCGCGTGTCGGAAACAGGAGTGGCATGGATTCTGAGGTAAACACACGAGTTTCTGTCAAAGTCTATGCCCGTCTACCCAGGGGCAGCCAGCCGCCGTCGTTGTACGAGCCTTACCATGCTACTGTCAAGCGCGCTCCCTTAAAGCCCCTTATCCTGCTGCCGCATACGCTTTCGGAAATTACCGGACCGGTTTTTGGACATGAAAAGGTCGGGGAAAAAGATAACGATCTGACTTGCCAGTACCCGGGTGAACCCATCGGTGAGCGCATCATCGTGAGCGGTCGCGTGCTCGACAGCAACGGGCGGCCCGTCCCCAACACGCTCCTCGAGATTTGGCAGGCGAACTCCGCCGGAAGGTATCGGCACACTAACGACCAGCATCCCGCTCCGCTCGATCCCAACTTCAGTGGCGCGGGTCGAACCATGACCGATGAACACGGAGCGTACCGTTTCATCACCATCAAGCCCGGGGCATACCCGTGGTTCAATCACTACAACGCGTGGCGGCCGGCGCATATTCACTTTTCAGTCTTTGGGGCGGCTTTTATCTCCCGTCTGGTGACGCAGATGTATTTTCCCGGCGATCCATTGTTTGAATACGATCCCATCTTCCAATCGATACCAGATGAGCGAGCAAGACAGCGGCTGATTTCCAAATTCGATCTGGAGACGACGCAGCCGCAATGGGCGAAGGGTTTCAAATTCGACATTGTGTTGCGCGGGCCGGAGGCCACACCTTTTGAACCCTGACACGAATCTGGTCCCGACCCCCTCGCAGACCGTCGGCCCATTTTTCCGGATTGAGCTGACCACCAACGAGCACTGCGTGAGGTGTGTCGCAGGGCCGCAGGCCAAGGGGGAACGGGTGTGGATCATGTTTCGCGTGCTGGATGGTGATGGCGCCCCGGTTAACGATGCGATGCTGGAAATTTGGCAGGCCGACTCCAATGGCAAGTACAACCATCCGGACGATTCGCAACCCAAACTGCTCGATCCGGGATGGATCGGTTTTGGTCGTCTCTCCACCGGAGAAGATGGCAGTTGCGTGCTTGAGACCATAAAGCCCGGACGCGTTCCCAACGGCACGCTGCAGGCGCCGCATCTCACCCTTGCGGTGTTCGCCCGCGGAATGCTGAAGCAGCTCTACACACGACTTTATTTCGCTGGAGATGCCGCCAATGATAAGGATCCAGTGCGCCAGCTGATTCCGTCCGAGCGGCGGGACACGCTCATGGCGCGCCCGGATCCAGCCCGTCCCGGATATTGGCTGTTCGATTTGATACTTCAGGGAGATCGCGAAACAGTATTCTTTGACGTGTGATTCGTACGCCTCAGCATGCAACTTCAAATTCCGAAACTTCAGCGCCGCCACCTAAGCAGACTTCTCGCTCTCACAGTTTTTCTTGCAGCGATCGCGGGGTGCAACGAAAACAGAGGTCCTCCGAGAATCCTGTCAAGCCTGCCGATGTCACCGAATCTCGCATCATCAACGCAGATCGCGAGCCGGGGAACTGGATGACCTACGGCCGCACCTATGGCGAGCAGCGTTTCAGTCCGCTGGATCAGATTAATGATCAGAATGTCTCGCAGCTCGGATTAACCTGGTACTACAATCTGGACACTAATCGAGGCCAGGAAGCTACTCCCCTCGTCGTCGACGGCGTGATGTACTTTACCAGCGCATGGAGCAAAGTCTTCGCGCTGAATGCCGCCACCGGGCAATTGCTATGGTCCTATGATCCCAAAGTCCCCGGTAATTGGGCAGTAAATGCATGTTGCGACGTCGTGAACCGTGGCGTGGCCGCGTGGAATGGCAAGATTTTTGTGGGCACCCTCGATGGACGCTTGATCGCCCTGGATGCGAAAACTGGCCATCCTATTTGGGAGACGCTTACCATCGACCCCGATTTTCGGTACACCATCACAGGCGCTCCGCGTGTGGCCAAAGGCAAAGTAATTATCGGTAACGGTGGCGGAGAATTTGGCGTACGCGGCTATGTCTCGGCATATGACAGCGAAACCGGAAAACTAGTCTGGCGCTTCTATACGGTGCCGGGCGATCCCTCGAAACCGTCAGAAAATCAGATTCTCGCGAAGGCTGCCCAGACCTGGAGTGGCGAGTGGTGGAAGCTGGGCGGCGGGGGCACGGTGTGGAACGCGATCGCCTATGATCCGGAGCTCGATCAGCTGTACATCGGCACCGGTAACGGCACACCGTGGAGCGAAAAATTTCGCAGCCCGAAGGGCGGCGACAATTTGTTCACCTGCTCCATTATTGCCCTCAAAATGGAAACCGGGGAGTACATCTGGCATTATCAGCAAGACCCGGGCGATGCTTGGGATTTCGACTCCGCCGAAGACATCATCCTCGCCGATCTTGTCATTGAGGGGCATGCTCGCAAAATCCTAATGCAGGCTCCAAAAAACGGGTTCTTCTACGTCCTCGACCGCACCAACGGCGAGCTCCTTTCCGCCAAGCCTTACACGTTCGTCAACTGGGCGAGCGGAGTAGATATGAGAACCGGTCGCCCCATCGAAACTGCGGTGGCGCGGTACGCTGGGGCCGACCCTGCGCCCATTGTGCCCGGGCCCATCGGCGCGCACAGTTGGCAACCGATGTCCTTCAGCCCAATCACCGGTCTTGCCTACATTCCGGTTAACGATGCCGGTTTCAAATACAAGCTGCCCCACAGTTTCCTGGCGAAGAAGCTGGCCCCAAATTATGGAATCGATGTAGTCGCGGCCGGCATGCCGCAGGATCCCAAGGTGAAGAAGATGATTCTCGGTGCCGTGAAAGGAAAATTAGTGGCCTGGGATCCAGTGCAGCAAAAGGCTGCCTGGACGATTGAACGGCCCGGCCCCTGGAATGGCGGTACGTTCGTGACCTCGGGGAACCTGGTACTCGAAGGAACGGCCAGCGGAAATTTCGAAGCTTACCGTGCCGATACCGGTGCGAAGTTGTGGTCATTCGCAGCTCAGACCGGAGTGATGGCGGGTCCGGTCACCTATGAGGTTGGGGGCCAACAGTACATCGCCGTACTCGCAGGTTGGGGTGGCGTTTTTCCGCTAGCTGCAGGCGAGGTTTCTTTTGCGTCGGGGCGAGTACGCAACGTCAGCCGTATGCTGGTTTTCAAACTCGGAGGGAAGGCCAGCCTGCCGCCCCTGCAGGCCACCGAGCCGCCACAATTAACAGAACTGCCAAATCCAGCGAGTTCGGCAACGGTTCGCAAAGGGGAGCAGCTTTTTCAAAGATATTGTGCCGGATGCCACGGCGATGTCGCCGTGAGCGGTGGTGTGCTGCCAGATTTGCGGCGCAGCAGCGCACTCACCGGCGACGCCTGGTTCGAGATAGTGTTGCGGGGAGACTTGCAGTCGGAGGGAATGGTTGCTTTCTCGAAGGAACTCTCTCGCGATGATGCCGCCGGAATCCGCTCTTACGTAATCTTTCGCCGCAATCAGGATGCCGATGTCCATAGGCATTGACCAAGGGCATTGAAAAAGGAGGTCGTGTGTATCGAAGCGACGTTGTTGGAAGTCTGTTGCGCCCTTCGTATTTGAAGGAGGCGCGCGAACGTCTTGAGAAAGGACAGATCAGCCCTTCGGAGTTCAAGTCTCTCGAGGACCGGGCGGTGGACGAAGCCGTCGAGTTGCAGCAGCGCGCCGGGCTGGAAATGCTCACCGACGGCGAGATGCGGCGCTACGCTTTCTACGGGCATTTGATCGATGCGGTGGAAGGCTTTGATAAATTTGGCGGCTGGGCCATTCCTTTCCGCAATGAAAAAGGCGAGGAGGTATTGCAGCCCCGGCCCGTGGTGGTTTCCAAACTGCGCCGGAAACGCCCCTTGTGCGCCGAGGAGTTTACCTACTTACGGGCACGTACAAATCATCCTGCCAAAACAACCATGATCAGCGCACAGCAGGCAGCGGCTTATTATGACAAAAAGAAGTCATCCTCAGCCTATCCCAAAATTGACGGTTATTTGGCTGATCTGGTGGACATTT
Source organism: uncultured Acidobacteriaceae bacterium (assembly GCA_963702775.1). Classification (GTDB taxonomy): domain Bacteria; phylum Acidobacteriota; class Terriglobia; order Terriglobales; family Acidobacteriaceae; genus Sulfotelmatobacter. Next base: position 436,306 of record CAVPDX010000002.1, on the reverse strand, counting down.
TGCGGGATGAGGTCGAAGAGCTAATCCGCCTCGGATGCACGTACATTCAGATTGACTCGCCGCAATATGCCGCTTTGCTCGACCCGCAGTTGCGCGAGGGCTACCGCCAGCGCGGCAATGATCCCGACCGTCTGCTCGATCTTTCCACCGAAATGGACAATGCGGTGATTGGCAGTCACCCAGGCGTTATTTTCGGCCTGCATCTTTGCCGCGGCAACAATCAAAGCCGGTTCTATGCTTCCGGCGATTACGGCCCGATCACCAAGGTATTTCAGAAAACGCGTTTTCACCGCTTTCTGCTCGAATATGACGATGAGCGTTCGGGCGGCTTCGAGCCACTGGGCCAGGTTCCCCAAGATCGCACGGTCGTCCTAGGACTCGTCAGCTCCAAAAAGCCAACCCTAGAGAGCAAAGACGAACTGAAACAGCGCATCGAGCAAGCGTCGCAGTTCATCCCTCTGGAGCGGCTGGCACTCAGTCCGCAGTGCGGCTTTGCATCTACCATTGAGGGCAACCTGGTAAGCGTGGCTGATGAGGAGGCCAAGCTACGCCTCGTCGCCGAAACGGCCGGTGAAGTTTGGGGCCCGTCTGTCAAACTGCACCACTAGACAGGCGGGCGGGCTGTCTTGAAGAGTTTGGGAGCATCAACGGCCGGTTCTTGCTCTTTGGAATCCCGTAGCGCTTGCGGTGCTTCGCGCCCCACGCTGACATCAGCTTGAGGATGGGCTTGAGGCTTTCTCCATGTTTCGTCAGCGAATATTCCACCTTGGGCGGCACCACGGCATACACTTTCCGGCGAATCACTTCATCGCGCTCCAGGTCACGCAGATGCTGGGTCAGCATTTTCTTGGTCATGCCGGGAATCAATTTGCGAAGCTCTCCGAAGCGCTTGGTGCCGCCTTCGAGATAAAACAGAATCAGCGGTTTCCACTTGCCGCCAATTACGTCCGTGGTCAGCTTCACCGGGCAGTAAAATTCTTCCACCTTAGTCTCCTTCAGGATCAAAGGTTACAAAAAAGTGCCTACTGGCAAAAAAGATACTTTAGCCTACAATCGGCGTCTGAACCAAGGGGAGTCCCCTGGCCTGGTACGGATTCAGGCTAGCCGACAGGCGGGTGCGGCCATTCGCCGGGGCAGGCAGCGTTGCGCTGCATCGTGTGTGTCGAGGGGGCGCCCCGGCAGAATGGTGCCTAGGCCAACAACAGACTACCTTCCCAGGAGCTGGCGCGCATGAGCAAAAAACCGGTGGTAGTGTACGGAGCCAATGGATTCTCCGGAAGATTGATCGTCGAATTCCTCCGCGAATACAACACTCCTTTCATCGCCGCCGGCCGAAGCGCCGCAAGAATCAAGCAGGTGATGGATCACGTCCCCGGAATTGAAACCGCCGATTTTGAGATCGTCGAAACCGCCGGGACTCTTGAAGACTTAGCGCGTATCTTCGATGGCGCCAAGGTGGTTTGCAACACTGCCGGCCCATTCATCTATAACGGACCGAGAGTCATCGAAGCGGCTTTGAACGCGGGTTGCCATTACATCGACATTGGCGGCGAGCAGACTTGGATTCGCGAGGTCGCCGATAATTGGGGCGACAAATTCCGCGAACGCGGTCTTGTTGCCGCGCCCGCAACTGCTTTTATGTGCGCGGTCAGCGATGCCTCCGCCCGGCTTTGTCTGGAATCCGGCGCAATCGATACCCTCGAAACCGTGACCATGTTCAAAGGCATTCCAACCTTTGGTTCCACGCAGACGATTTTTGCCGTCATTCAAACCGACGCCTATTATCTGGAGCAGAATCAATACAAGGCTTGGCCGCGCGCCACTCGCTACGACGTAGCCATTCCCGGCTATTTGCAAACTCAGCTGGCTCTCGCGTGGGGAGGCTTCCCGCAACCAGTTTGGTTCAAGAACCACCCGCAAGTAGCGAATGTGCGTTCGATGGGCGGTTTGCTTGATCGTCAAATCATGGAAGGCGTTGCGGCAACCGAGAAGGTATTTGAAGAACAGATTCGGCCGCTGCCCAAAGCAGAACGGGAAAAGAAGCTCGCCGAAATGGCCAATGCGGTACAAGCGGGAACGCCGCCTCGTGAAAACCCGCGCGAGCAGCGCACCATCGACGTCGTTGTCGGCCGAGGTTCCACTGATTCCGCGCAGTGCGTGGTCTTCGGCACCTGTTGCTATCGCCAGACGGGTTTGTTACAGGCGTTTGCGGCACACCACTTGGCGCATGCCGCCCCGCGCAAGGTTGGATTTGCTTCTCCCGCGGAAGCCTTTGGACATCGGGAAATATTGCGGGTTCTCGAAGAGCATGGTCTCGCCAAGGTTCGTCTGACTCACTGACTGGCGCAAATCTGGTCATGCGTGCGATCGACTATTTCGACAAGGGTGCCGAGGCCAATCTCGATCGCACCGCGATCATCGCTGCCGACAGCTCGTGGTCGTATGGCGAGATGCAAGCCGCGACCCAGGATATCGCGCGCGCTTTGTGCGCCAGCGGATTGCGCGACCAGGAACCAGCCGGAATCTACTCGCACAACGACGCCAGAGTTCTGTTTTGCATGCTGGGCATCATGCGCGCGGGAGCGGTATGGGTGCCGATCAATTACCGCAACGCCATCGACGCCAACGTGGAATACATGAATTACGTCGAGATGGCGTGGTTGTTCTATCACAGCCAGTTTCGCGATACAGTTATCGAAATCAAGCGGCGCGTACCCTCCTTGCGGGGAATAATCTGCCTTGATGGCGAAGACGGAGATCATCCCTCGTTGCAGAGCTTCATGGAACATGGAACCGCCGCGGCAATTCCGGATTGGGGCGATGCCTACGGCAACCCTGACCGCCTTGCCGGACTGGTGCCGACAGGAGGAACTACCGGTCCAGCAAAAGGCGTTCGTGTGACCAATCTCGCGCTGGGCACGATGACGCAAATGGCCACGCACTACTGGCGGGGCGATGTGGAACATCCGGTGTGCCTGAACACGGCTCCGCTGTCACATGCCGCAGGCGTTCTGGCGTTTGTGATGTGTTCCGTGGGGGCGACCCATGTCATCATGCCTAATTTTGATGCGCTTGAAGTCCTCAGCAGTATTGAGCGCTATCGAGTCACGCATCTTTATCTTCCCCCAACCGCACTGTACAGTTTGCTGGCGCATCCGCAGGTGCGCGACTTTGACTACTCAAGCCTCCGCGGTTTTCTTTTGGCAGGATCACCAGTGGCGCCCGATAAATTGAAGAGCGCAGTGGAAGTCTTTGGCCCATGCATGTGTCAGTCCTACGGTCAAACAGAAGCGCCGATGATTCTCACCTTCCTTGACCGCGAGACCATCGCCGCAGCGGCTGCGGGCGATCATCCGGAGCGCCTGGCCAGTTGTGGCAAGCCCACACTGGCAGCGCGCCTCGCTGTCATGGACGACGCCGGCCGAATTCTCCCGGCGCGTGAACGCGGAGAAATTGTGGCGCGCGGCTCGCTTATCTGCGGCGGATATTACAAGATGCCGGAGGCCACCGCGGAAATCCGCGCGCACGGCTGGCACCACACCGGCGATGTCGGTTACCTGGACGAAGAAGGCTACGTCTACATCGTTGACCGGAAGAAGGACATGATCATCTCCGGCGGCTTTAATGTCTATTGCGCCGAAGTGGAAGCGGCCGTGATGGCGCTGCCTGAGGTTCACGAGTGTGCCGTGATCGGGGTTCCTCATGAAACATGGGGAGAAGCGGTCAAAGCATTCGTTGTGCTTCGCCCAAGCGTATCCCTGAGCGAGGCAGCCATTATTTCCCACTGCAAACAGAAGCTGGGAGGAGTAAAAACTCCAAAGTCTGTTGCATTTTGCGAAGAGATTCCCAAAACCGCAGCCGGCAAGATCGACAGAAAAAAGATACGCGCGCCATACTGGGAACACGCCGAACGGCAAGTGCATTAGCAGTGAAATGGCAAAGCTGTCTTGATCTGAGCTGAGGACGAACTCTTGACAACCGTGGTCGTACCCAAATCCGGCGGCGTCACCAGCACCAAAGCCGTGGTGGTGCGCTGGCTCAAGCGTGAAGGCGATCGCGTGAAGGCCGGCGAACCGCTGGTCGAATTGGAGACTGAAAAAGTCAGCTACGAGCTGGAATCGCCTTTCAGTGGCATACTGGCAAAGCTTCTGGCGCACGAAACTGCCGAGGTCCCAGTCGGAGATCCGCTCTGCGAGATCGCGGAATCGGCTGCGAAGACTGCAAAAACGAAGAAGTAGGAGGCACCCAATGCAAAAGACCGCCCAAAAATCCGGCCTGCGAAAAACGAAAGCAGACAGCGACCAACTGCGATGGATGTACACCCAGATGGTTCGCATCCGCGAATTCGAAGAGTCCGTCAAGCGCACTTTCATCGAACATCCCGGGGTGATCCGCGGACACTCTCACCTGGGCGACGGCGCTGAAGCCAGCATCGTCGGGGCGCTCTCCACGCGCCGCGATGCGGATTTCGTGATGCCCAGTTACCGCTGTCACGGATACCCGATCGTTCTGGGAACCCCTCTGCGCAACATGATGGCGGAAGTCTTTGGCCGCAAGGACGGTTTGTGCCACGGTTTCGGCGGCTCCATGCACCTCGCCGACCCGGCTCGGTATTTTCCCGGCACTTCCGGAATTATTGGCCAGAGCATCCCCCACGCCACGGGCGCTGCTCTGACGGCGCAGGTAAAGAAGAGCGGCCAGATCGTCTACTGCTTCTTCGGTGACGGCGCTTCGAAACAAGGCGCGTTTTTCGAGTCACTCAACATGGCTGCGGTCTGGAAGCTTCCTATCGTCTACGTTCTCGAAAACAATCAATATCAGGCCTACACGCACGTCAGTCTGGAGGATGCTAATGCCGCAGCTGGCGATCCATTGTCGAAAAAAGCGGAAGCCTTCAGCATGCCCGGCGCAACCGTTGATGGCACCGATCCGGTAGCCGTGCGCAAACTTGTCACCAAAGCAGCGGATCGTGCGCGTGCCGGCCAGGGACCAAGTCTGGTCGAAACAAAGTTCTATCGGCTCAGCGCCCACGGCAATGTAATCACAGTTCCCCCGCTGCCGACGCAGTTTCCCGAGCACGAGGCAGTCGCGGTCTATGGCAACCGGAAAGAATTCGAGAAGTGGAAAGCCAAGGATCCGATCAAACGCTTTCGCGCACGCCTGCTGAAAGACGGCACGCTCACCGAAGCCGCAGCGAAGCGCATTGAAGCCGCCGCCCGGGCCGAGGTGGAGGACGCCGTGCAGTTCGCCCTGGCAAGCCCGCTGCCCGCGCCCGAAGAGGCTCTGCAGTACGTTTACGCGTAGGAGGAGAACATGGCGAGAGAAATGATGTACGGCGATGCAATCGCCGCAGCCATTATTGAAGAGATGCAGCGCGATCCCGATGTTGTCTTCTACGGCCAGAATATGGCCATGACCGATCGCGATCCCATGCTCAAGAAATTCGGCAAAGAGCGCGTGCGCCTCGCGCCGATTTCAGAAACGGCCGAGATCGGCATTGGTATTGGCGCTGCCATGACGGGATTGCGCCCCATCGTCGAGTTGTGGATGAGCGAATTCATGCTGGTTGCCTTCGACCAAGGTCATCAACGAAGCTCCGCGGCTGCGCTACATGTCAGGCGGTCAAGTGAGCGTGCCGGTGGTGCTGAAAGCCGGCTACGGTTTTTGCGCGGGATGGGCCGGCCAGCATTCCAACTGCATTTATCACACGATGATGGGCATCCCCGGTTTGAAAGTTGTGGTGCCTTCAACGCCAGCCGATGCTAAGGGCTTGATGGCAGCAGCCATCCGCGACGATAACCCGGTTGTGTATCTGCATCCCTACATGCTCACCCTGGATAAAGGCGAAGTGCCCGACGGCGAATACATTGTGCCTCTTGGGGTTGCCGACATCAAACGCGCCGGAACCGACGTAACGATTGTGGCCGTCGGCTGGATGGTGAAGAAAGCGCTGGCCGCGGCGGAACGACTGGCTGAAGAAGGTATCAGCGCCGAGGTCGTCGACCCACGCACGCTCGCGCCGCTCGATGTCACGACCATCGTCAATTCCGTGAAAAAGACGGGGCGAGTCGTGCTGGTAGACCAGGCGCCACGGCAGTCGTCCGCCGCTGCGGTGATCGCCGGCGAGATCGCGGAACATGCCCTCGGGGATTTGCATGCACTCAGAATGGTCACGGCTCTCGACACCCCCATTCCCTACAGCGAACCCCTGGAAAACTACGTTGTCCCCAATGAGGACAAGATTGTTGAGGCTGTGAAGTCGGTTATGGCGCAAGAAGCCGTAGCCGCGTGAGAATGTGCCATGAAGAGCGAAGTTGATCTGCTCGCCTCCTACTGGACCATTTCCTGTGGGCTTCCTCACACCGACAAAGAATATAGCCCTTTCGATTTCCGCGATCGCGTGGAATCGGCTGCCAGAGCGGGTTTCACCGGGTTTGGAATCTGGCATGCCGATCTTGAGCATGTACTCAGGACGCGCACGCTCAAGGAGATGAAGCAGATTCTCGACGACAACGGGATCAAGTATATCGAACTCGAGTTCCTCACCGACTGGTTTCTTGATGGCGAACGAAAGAGGCAATCGGATATTTGCAAGAAGCGGCTGCTCGATGCTGCCGAAGCTTTGCAGGCACATCACGTGAAAGTGGGTGATTTCTATCAGGAAGCTAGGCCTATGCCGCGACTGATCGAGTCTTTCGCGGAACTATGCGGCGATGCCGCAGAGCGCGGAACGAAAGTGGGGTTCGAGTTGATGCCGTTCGCCATGATCCGGAGTTTGGAGGATTCGCTTAAGCTCGTGGAAGGTGCCGGCGCGAGCAATGGCGGCATTTGTTTCGATAACTGGCATATCGTGAAGCTCAAGATTCCATTTGCTGAACTGCGCCGCATTCCCGCGCAATACATCATCAGCGTCGAACTGAACGATGGTACGTTTGAGTGTCCCTGGAGCCTGCACGAAGACACCGTAAACCACCGCCGGCTATGTGGCGAAGGAGAACTCGACGTAAAAGGGTTTATCGCGGCGATGCAAGACGCTGGATACCGCGGGCCATGGGGAATCGAGGTGCTCTCCGAAGAGTTGCGAACATGGCCGCTCAAACGCCTGACCACTCGGGCTTTTGAAACAACGTTGGCACAATTTTGCGATATGACGAATGGTTTCCTCATAAGTGGCAAAAGTTGAGGAGGAGGCGGATCACAGCCTTCGGCGTCCGTTGCGGACCCTTTCCGTAGAGAGGTACGGCATCTGTTTACCGCGAAACTCCAATGCTGGTGAGTGCCAGCCCTTAAACATCATTTTTCTACTTTCGCGCAGCCCGCTATTTGTCGCTCTTGTGTGGCTATCGCTTGCTGCAAGTACTCTGCGGCTTGCTTGAACCCCGGCCCCGTCCTCTTGTTCCAAAAATAGCGGCCCTCCAGGTAAAGATCGTAGGCCTCATACGATGGAGCAGCAGGCGCGGGGACGGAATGATTTGCTCCGGTTGCCGCGTGCTGATCGCCTAGAGTACGCACGATTTCGTCAGTGATTTCCTGCGCGATCTCGGCTTGCACGGCCAGCAGGTTCTTCAGCTCGCGATCGTACTGCCTTGCCCAGACGTGTGTCTGATCTTGCACCTGAATCAGTTGGGCCGTGATTCTTACATTGCCGGAGTCGCGCCGGACGCTGCCCTCCAGCACGTATTGCACTCCCAGTTCGCGGCCGATCTGGCTCAACGGTTTCGGGTTCTGCTTGTACACCATCACCGAAGTGCGGCCGATCACTCCCAAGTGCTCGGGATCAAGCCGTCCCAGTTCGGTGGTCATTTCTTCGGTCAGCCCATCGCTGAAGTACTCCTGTTCAGGATCGCCGGTGAGATTTCCGAAAGGAAGAACCGCGAGCAGAACTCTCCTTCGGGGAGGCGGAGGGCTGGCTGGGCGGCGGAACCAGCCTGAGTAAATCCCCGTTGCAGTCACCAGCAGAAGCGCAACTGCCGAACCGATTACCCAACTCCGCAGTCCCAGGGCTTTAGCGTTCGCCGGAGCCTCAATCGCTCTCGCCGATATGGCTTGAGTAGGCCCGACGTGGTCGGGCTTGATCGCCTCCGGCGTTCGCATTGCATCAGCCGCGGCCTCCGTCTCCCGTTCGGCCGATGAATTCCCGGCGACTTGCCCCGTTACCGTTACTGCGGCGACAAATCGGTAGCCTTTGGCTGGAACAGTCTGGATAAAGTGGGGCTCGTCCGCATCATCCTTCAATACCTTTCGAATCTTGCGGATAGCCGCATTGATGCTGTTGTCGGTGTCTACGAACACTTCCCGTCCCCAGATGCGTTCGCTGATTTCATCGCGCGTAACCAGATTCCCGCGCTGCTCGATTAGGAGCTTCAACACCTCAATCGGAATCCGAGGCAGCCTGAGGGCGCGCCCATCCCGGCGCAATTCGTAAGCCCCGAGATCGAGTTCGTAGCCGTCGCCAAAGCGGAATCGTTGGCAAGTGGTGATAGGCATAGGTGGCGCGAAAACCAGCCCTAATCTGGCTGCGTCAAGTCCCCTGATTCTACCCCGGTTTACGCCTTTTCGCGCATCTCCTTTGCTGCCATTTGATTACAAATTCACGAGAAATTAAGCAACGATTCAGCCCTGTGCTATTGGTGTTTTCGCTCACTTGCGGCAGATTACCGCCCGTGCTCGAAGTAGCCAGTTCAGAACCAGCGAACTGGTGACCGGCTTGCGTGCTCGGAATACCGGAGGAATACACATCATGAACTCTCGCCGACGTTTACTCCCAGGGCTCGTCCTATTGTCGTTATCGTGCTCATGGATGGCTGCGCAGCAAACACCCTCATCAACCGGGCCAGGCGTCCCCCGACTGGTCAATTTTTCCGGCAAGGCCGCCGATGCCCAGGGCAAAACCATAACCGGAATTGCCGGCGCGACCTTCGCTATCTATAAAGACCAAGTTGGCGGCGCACCGCTTTGGATGGAAACCCAGAACGTTCAAGCGGACACCGAGGGCAATTACACCGCTCAGCTCGGCGCGACCAAGCTCGAGGGCTTGCCTCTCGATCTGTTCGCTTCGGGCGAGCCGCGCTGGTTGGGCGTGACCATCAATGGGGGCGAGGAACAGCCACGCATCCTGCTGCTTAGCGTGCCCTATGCGCTGAAGGCGGCGGATGCCGAGACAGTCGGGGGGCTGCCCGCTTCCGCCTTTGTGCTGGCCAATAAATCGCAAGAAAACGCCGCTGCCCCCCAGACTGCGTTTCCCTCGAACTCAACCAAGAACGCATCTCTACCCCCGGCCAATCCCCCGGTCACCGGCAAGGGCGTGGTAGGCTTCCTCCCGATGTGGAATAGCCCTAGCGACATCGTGGATTCAGTGGTGAGCCAGAAGAGTTCACTAATAGGAATCAACACGGCCACTCCGGCGGCTACACTCGACGTCAACGGCAAAAGCGGCGTGCGGGATACTCTAACATTGTTTCCCAAGGGGACCGATCCCACGCTGGCAATCAACGGGACCACATTTAAGGTGGATCAAACCGGCAAGGTAACGTTCGTTGGAGAACAAGACTTTCCCCATACGATATCAGGTGTTAATGCGGGAACCGACCTTACCGGCGGAGGCACCAGCGGGACGGTCACGCTGAATCTGGACACCACCAAAGTACCGCAACTGAATGCGGTGAACACTTTCACCGGCAACCAGGGAGTAGTTGGCACCGTCACCGTGAGCGGCTACGTAGGCGTGGGCACCGCCGCTCCGGTCGCGACCCTCGACATCTTCTCGGGCACGACCGGCAACCACGCCCCCATCGCGCAATTCGGCAGTAAGGGCGTAAACGATTGCAATTCCATCCTTACATACACCGGCAGCGGCAGTGCGGAGATTTTCCAAGCTGGGGCTGCGGGTTGTTTTGTTCCGGGAGCTGTAACCGGAGATAGCGGGCTGCGCGTCTCACCCGGAAACAGAATTCTCATTGGCGATCAGAATGCAAACCGCGTCCTCATCGATGCAGCAGGCAACGTGGAGCAACAACGGACCGCCGGCGGCATGGTCAAAGCCATGCTTCATTTCAGTCCGAATTCCGGCGGCAGGATAATATCCTGCTTCAATTCCACTCTCTCCGGAGCGGCTGCTACAACGCCGCCTTGCGGATTCAGCTACGACATCACTGGCGTCGGCGACTACATTTTCGATTTCGGGTTTGAGGTGGACGACCGCGTGTACGCTGTCAACTCTGGCACGCAGAGCGAAAATGGTCTTGCCGTCATAGCGGTCAATGCCTGCGGGAATCAAGATGGCCAATGCTTACACAGCAAGGTTCTCACCAATAATCAGGTCGAGGTCGCAGCCTTCAACACGACGGATGGCGGTTTCAACGACTCAAAGATTCACCTGATTATCTACTGACGCTACATTTGGTAGTGAGTGAGTTTCTCCAGCATGATTTTCGTAGGTGCGGTCACAGCGACGTCCCTATGAACCAATTTAGTGTGAGCCAAAATTCAATCTGATAGTGGGCACCCACAGCTTCCGACCCCCAGCTTCGCGGCAGGGTCCGCCGCGCCAGCCGCTTCTAACGAGCAAACCGGAAGCCTTGACCCAATTTGTGCGCGGTAGCAGCCTGGAAAAATTTGGAGAACTCAAGCTTTGGAGGGGGGCAACTGGATCCCCCTGCGCTCCAAGAATAGGGCACCCAAGGGTTCGTACGCAGTGACCCCCTAGTCTCGGAAGGTGCGGATAAAATAGGAGTTAACTGATTGAAGATTGGTCGGGGAGAGAGGATTTGAACCTCCGACCCCCTGGTCCCGAACCAGATTCCAGCCCTGGTTGAATTCCATTGAATTCTGTACACAAGTGAGGTGTTGAATGAGTTGCGGCCTCACCCTTGTGCATTGTTGATCTCTGTTGATCTTAGATGCTTCGACCGTCACAAAATCGTCTACACTCGGTACTCCCGAGAACGCGGGCAGATAGTTCAGGTTCCTTCGCAATTCGGCTACGCACACAAATCGGACTACTGGTTCTACGGCTCGGCACAAGCAGCAAAGCAGTGCTAAGCCGCGGCGTTTGTGGGACGCGCGTCAACGTTACGAAGTCACATTTTCAATGCGTCGCACTATGGCTAGAATTTCCGTTTCCTGCAGAATGCGATTGGATTCCTTGGCTGCCACCAGGACGGCGTGAATGAGTTCAGGGCTTGCCACGAGTTCCCGCTGTGATAAATAAAATATAACGTTCGAACTACCCGACATGGGCCCAATCTCAATCTCCTGACCTCGTCCGATCAAACTTGCCGGAACTCCTGAATAAACGTAGTCGGTCAGCCAGCGATCACCCTTTTTCTGGGCTTTGATGATGGCTGCGGCATGGACGCCAGTTGCAGTGCGGAAGGCATCACGTCCGACTACCGGAGTATTCGCTGGAACCGAAACGCACGTTGCGGTCGACACCGAGTCCACATACCCCGGTAGCGAACTAAGGTCATCGTGCCTCATGCCGAGCAGGTTGAGATTGACCAGCAACTGTTCCATCGGAGTGTTGCCCACGCGCTCGCCGATTCCGAGCGCGGTGCCGTGCACGCGTGATGCGCCGGCCTCAATCGCGGCCAGCGTGTTCGCCAAATCGAGGCCACGATCGCGGTGGCCGTGCCAGTCTATGCCGAGGTCGGCCCCAGTCTCAGCCAAGAACTTCTTCACCCAGGACACCAGGTTCCACACGGCCACCGGAGTCGCGGCGCCACAAGTGTCGCAGAGACATAGCCTCCTGGCCCCAGCCTCGATCGCCTCGGCAAACAGGATGCGCAGGTGCTCGGGCGAAGATCGTACGGTGTCTTCAGTCACGTACATCACCTCGAGACCTTCTTTTACGGCAAAGCGGATCGCTTCCCGAGTGTGGCGCAGGATTTGATCGAGGGTCCATTCTTCCGCGTACTGCCGGATGGGACTGCTACCGATAAACAAACAAGCCTCAATGGGTAGACCCGTTAGTTGCGATGCCTCCGCTATGGGGCGGATGTCGACCATCATGGTGCGGGCGGCGCAGTTGGGGCGGATGCGCATCCGCTGCTCGGAGATCTCGCGGCAGAGTGCAAGAACGGCTTCGCGCTGGCGTGCGCCCGCTCCGGGCAGCCCGACATCAACGGTTTCAATTCCGAGATTCTCCATAAGATGGAGAATCTCGACTTTCGACGCCGCTGGCGGATCCGTGACCGAGGGGCTCTGAAGGCCATCGCGCAGCGTCTCATCGTCGAGCATGACGTGTGCCGGCCAGGAAGCAGTCCGCGGGCCCGCACCTGCCCAGTCGAAGATAAGGCCGTTGACCACCGAGCTTCCCATACCGCATTCTCCCGCTTACCTATGGGCTTCGGATGCCGCCGGGCGCAGCTTGCCAAACTCACCCGCGCGCCTCAAGAGCTCTTCGGCTCCGGCATTGTCACCCTGTGCGCGGCGGATCAGCGCAAGGTGAAACAAACTGCTGAGTTCGTGAATCCCCTCGTCCAGGCTCCGTTCGAATTCCCGGCGAGCGATCTCAGTCTGGCCTTCGCGCTCGTGAATCACGCCCAGGTGATAGTGGGCCATTACGTATTCGGGGGTGAGGGTCGCGGAAAGCTCAAAGTGCTCGCCGGCCTCTGCGAGTTGTCCCTGATGAAACAGCGCCAGGGCAAGGCGGTAGTGGGCGGCGTTGTAGTTGGGATTAATTTCGAGACAACGGCGGAATGCCGCAGCCGCCTCTGGCATGTTGCCTCGATGGTAGTAGGCGACCCCGAGGTCGTAATAGGCCAATACAAATGTTGTCGAGGCCGTCACTGCCCGCCGATAGTGTTCGATGGCCAGGTCGAGCAGACCTTCGTGGAATAGAAGATTTCCGAGCTGATGATTGCCCAGCACGTGATCTGGCTCGGCATCGAGCAAGTGCTGGAGTTGCTGCCGTGCCTCCCGTTCCCGCCCCTCGCGTTCATGCACCAGAGCCAAAAGAAGCCGCTGGTCAATGGCAGCGTCGCGGAGAAAACGTCCACACTCGGCGCAGAACTTGTCTGCCGTGCCACCTAGCTTGCCGCAGCGGGGACAGCGCACGGAATCATGAGTCGTTTCCGGCATACGAACCTCCTTACGTCCACGTCACCACAGACTCGTCAGTCAAGGCGTGTGGGATCGAGCGCACACTCCAGGCAAAGACGGCGCGCCGGGGAAAATCCTTCTTTCTTGAAGAAAGCGAGAAGATCAAAATTATCCCACGATACTTCGGTGCGCAGTGTTGTAACCCGGAGGGCAGATAGATTCAGCCGCAACTGCCGCAGTAAGGTTTTGCCTATGTGCTGGCCACGGTGTGCGGGGTCGACGCTAATGGCGTCCAGCGAAGCCGTGGGCTCGCTGACTCCGTACTCGCCATAGTAAAGAGACACGATGGCGAATCCGACGACGTGCCCATCCACTTCCGCGGCCAGCGACACTTGCAGCGCCGCTTGTTTCACAGCCCGTTCCAGCATCAGTTCGAAATAACGGGAGCGCCGCCGGCCACCGGCTGCCGCATCAATCTTAACGACCGCCTTGAGGTCGTGTTCGTTCATAAGGCGCACAAAGGCGCGGTCCGTTTCCAGGATTTCCGGTTCTTCCGGAGACTTAGTAATCATGAAGAGGCTCCTCTCTCAAACACTGCCGAGCGACTGTCCTCCGTCCACGCGAAGGATTTGTCCTGTGATTTGCTGCGCGCCCGGGCCGCAAAGAAACGTAACCGCGTCAGAGACGTCTACAGGCTCAACGTATCTTCCCACCAGATTTTCTCTGAGGGCGGCGTCGCGGACCGCCTGCGGCAAGCTGTTGGTGAGTGGCGTGCGCACCCATCCCGGCTCGACCACGTTGATGAGAATCTGCAGGCGAGCAACCTCGCGCGCAACTGCCTTGGCCAAAGCGATCAAGCCGGCTTTGCTCGCAGAATATGCCGAAGTGCCAAACTTTCCGCGTGAACCATTGATCGAGCCAATCAGCACGATCCGTCCACCTTCGCCGGCTCGCATCACAGGGATCGCATGGCGCAGCAAAAGGAAGGCCCCGCGCAAATTCACGCTCTGTACAAAATCCCAATCCTCTACCGGAAGCTTCCATATCACCGCTTCGCGGGAGACCCCTGCAGCATGCATGACCAGATCGAGGCGCCCGTAAGTATTCTGAACGTTTGCGATGGCCGAAGCTACTGAACCATCGTCCCTCACATCACAAGCTTGGAAGGGCGCCGCCGCCGGAGACGCCAGATCGAGCGACACCCCGCATGCCCCCTGCAGCTCCAAGCCACCAATGATGGCGGACCCGATTGCGCCGGATCCACCGGTTACGACGGCAACCTTGTTTTCGAGAGCGCGATTCACGCCACCACCTCGCTGCGACGGGCCAGTACCCGATGCCGGTACGCACCCCAAAGCGCCGCCCCGATCGCCCCAGCGTAGACCGAGTCGGGGTGAGTACGCACGCGCAAGGCAAGCTTTTCTTCGGCGATCTTCTCTTCCAACGCACGACACAGCCCGATGTCAGCGGCCAGTCCACCGGTGATGGCCACATCACCGCACGCGCCGATGGAGCGCAGAAGCCTCGTGTAGCGCCCTGCCATCGACAGGTGAATTCCTTTCAGGATGTCGCTGCGCGAGATGCCGCGGCTTACCATGTTGATCACGTCGGTCTCCGCCAGGACGGCGCAGATGCTACTGACCGGTTCCGGAGTCTTGGCTTCGCAAGACAAAGGCCCGACGTCCTCTAGCATAATGCCAAGATAGCGGGCAACGTTCTCGAGAAACTGTCCTGACCCGGAGGCACACTGGTTGGTCATGCGATAGGCCAATACGCGGCTGCGCGCATCAACCCGCATGGCCCGCGCGTGCAGTGCCCCGATGTCGATCACGGCGCCCGTGCCGGGCAGTAGGAATACCGCTCCTCGCGCGTGCGTTGTCATCCCGTAGAAGTGGCCCCGGCGGAAATCCACCAATTCGCCTTCACCGGTGCTCGCGGTATAAGCGATCTCGTTCTGGGGCACTCCAGCCATTTCCAGAACCACCTCGTAGCCTTCCCGAATCACCTTCCGCAGTTCGCGCCGGCGGACGCGCTCGTTGTACAGAGCGAGCACGCTCTCCGCCCCGTCTCCCGCAACCTGCACTAGGGCAAACTTGACGGCGCTCGAGCCCACGTCGACGCCCGCGGCAAGGATGCTTCCTTCAGACTTCATGCCACATTCCTTTCGTCGGCCGCGCGCTGCGCGAATAACGCTGCTCCCAAAGCTCCGGTGTAGATGGACTCCGGAGAAATATTCAAGGTTCGAACGCCATAGTTTTGCTGAACCAGACCTTGGAGAGCGGAAACCGCAGCGGGGTTGCGGGCCACCCCGCCAGTAAACGTGAATTCGTCAGAAATTCCTCCAGAACGCGCTAGAAGCGACATCGCCCGCAACATGATTGCCCGATGCAGACCCGCCAAAATGTCCGGCCGCTTCTGCCCCATAGATAGGCGATCCCGCAACTCGGCTCCGGCAAAGACGGTGCACGTGCTGTTGATCTTTACGCCGCAAGTACTCTCCATTGCCAGCCTGCCGAGTTCATGCAGGCCGAGACTCAGTTCGTCGGCGATATAGCCCAGGTAGCGGCCACATCCCGCCGCACACCGGTCATTCATTTGGAAACTCGTGACGATGCCTGTGTGATCAACCTGAATCGCCTTCGTGTCCTGGCCCCCAATGTCGAGCACGGTGCGCGTCTCGGCAAACATCGCATGGGCGCCAAGGCCATGACAGAGGATTTCGCTGCGAATCTGTTCTTTCGGGAACGGAAGCCGTTGCCGGCCATAACCGGTACCGACCATTCCAAGCACCCGGAGTTCGAGCGATCGCACCGACTCAATAGCAGCGCGCAGGCGTGCTTCCCGTTCGTGAATGTCCGCCGGTGCAGCGGCCAGCGTTTGCTCGAGTGCCGGCCCGGCGTGCCGCTCAAATGCTCCGTCGCCTGCCGCATTCTCAACCACCAGAATGGCGGCGTCGAACAAGCCACACAGGACGTCGAAGGAGACGTGCTTCGCATCGCTGAACAGCTCCGCCAATTGCATATAGTCGGCTGCAGCCAGATCGCGGAAGAAATCGCTCTTGCGCACTGCCAATTCGCTGAAAAGGCCGGGAACGCGTGACCGCATTCCTAGGCAGATATCGTTGAGCCTTTCCTTGACTGCTTCATGGTTGGGCACGTACCGGGGGGCGCCAGCGCAACGGTGCAACGCCGACTCCAGGAACCCCAATTGCTCCAGATATTGCTGCCGCCGGAAATTGCGCACCAAGGACCCAATAAACTTGCTTTCAATTCCTGCGAGTTCCGGGGCGGCTGCCATGGCATGCCGCACTAATTCAAACCTGGATTGCACGAGCGCTTCCTCACGCACGATGTGGGAAGCGACTTCATAGTTGCTGCGAGTGTTCGTAATGCCGCGGCCAATAACTCGGCCCGTTCGATCGAGCGCGATGGCCTTGGTCGTGGTCGAGCCCAAGTCAATGCCGAGCAGAACCTCCACGCTCATGCCGTCACCTCAGTTCCTCGCTTCTGCTCGAGCATCTGCAGGTAACTCTCGATGCGATTCTTGATGTTCGCGGGCGAAAAATATCGCGGATCCACGAGATCACTCTCGATGAATCCACCAGGCACTCCCGTCCGCTGCTCCAGTTGCCGCAGCATCAGCAACTGGCCGACACTGAACGAATTACAACTCTTGACGCTGTTGATCATGAAGCCGTCAGCGTGGTATTCGCGGATGTAGCGCTCCAGCAAATCGACGCGCGCTGGCAGCCCGAGATTGGTGTAGCAGCCCAGACAGTATTCGGCCAGACTCTCAAGCGGACGATTGGGGTCGTGGCGAAAACCGCGATCGTAGAGTCCACCCACTTTGGTATAGCTGCTGGCAACCACGACCGCGCCTTCGTCGTAGAACATCTTCCAGAACTCGCGGAAGCTCGTCCAGTTCGGCGGCCCTTCCATCACCAGGCGATAGCGCTGGCGTTCCATTGTGCCCTCGGGAGTGACGGGACCAAGTCCAAGTCTGACGCGCTCCGCAATTTCTTCGCGCAGCACGCGGTAATACTCGACTCCCTCGTTCGTGCCTCGGAAGGCGGTGAATATCGGGCCGATGTAATAGACGCCGCCGAAGTACGCATCAATCGGTGAGGGCATGTTCTTCGCGCTTTGCAGCACCCACACGAAATCGTCCTCTGCTTTGGCAGAAAGAGCGAGCATCTCGGAGAGTCGAGCCTCATCGTAGCGCCGGCCGCTGACCTGCTCCAGTTTCGGGATGACCTCGGTGTGCAATTGCTGCACAACATAGTCGACATGGTGTGGTTCAATCCGTCCGTTGGCGAGGTAAGGAACGTGGAGCATCGCCACCGGGCATTGATACTCCTCACGCAGGAGTTCGAACCACTTGAGAAAGGTGAAGCATCCCGTGTAGGAGAGCAGCAGCAGGTCGGGATTAGGGAGTCTTATGCCGGTGGGACCCACGTTACCCGACTTCAGCATGCCGATATCGCATTTCACATAGGTGCACACATCTTCGCTGTGCCCTTGCTTCTCCGCTTCCGCAATGTAGTTGGCAGAAAGCTTGCGCATGCCGGACTGCAGCGCATTGATCTCAGGCAGGATCGGCAGCAGATCGAAGGATCGCAGCAGTTCTGTCAAATTACCGGGAACAAACGTGGATACAACTCGCCTTTTCTCTGCACGCGCCCGTCCCAGAGCCTCGTAGTAGCCGCCGATGAGTTGCTTCTGCAGGACCATGCTCGGCTCTTTCTGCACGGTCGATTCCTGCACAGGGTCTCTGCTCATGCCTCGCTCCACAGCCGGATGGAATCCGAGAAAGTACCTGCCTGTTCCCGGATGACGGCAAATTGTCCCATATCCTCGGAGTACTTAAACTGGGTGTGGGGAATGTGTTCGCGCTCCAGGGCAGCAACCAGCATGGGTTGCTCCAGCAATGCGGGATCGCAAAAACTCGGAGCGCAAAAAATGACGCCATCCGCGTGATTCTGCCGCACGGCATCCACCAGCCACCGACCACGTTGCCCATCAGGTGCATAGCAGGAGGCGGTCGCCATGCTTTGCGTCAGGTAAGCCTGCGCCAGGTTTTCGATCGCGTTGCCTTCCTCGGGTACTTCGCCTGTGAACCAGCGTAAACCCAGCAGCAGGTCGTCATTGACGATCCAACAGCCCGCACGTTCAAGGGTAATGAGCAACGCCAGCGGAGGTTGTTCACAGAACATGCCGGTCAGTACGACTCGGCTGCGATCTTCAGGAAGGGCCGATCCCTGCAAGGCCATCTCGAGGTAGCGACACACCATTGTGGTGTGTTCCTCTGGCGGCAGAAGACTTCCGGCGCGTAGTACAGCATAAACCTGTGAGATGGGATACAGCCATGGCGACTCGCTGCGCGCTCGGTAAAGTTCCCGGATGGCGCGCCGGTTCTCGTTGTAGATCCGGATGCTATCTCGGAGATTCTGATCGGTGATCTGTTGGCCCGCTAACCGCGTCATGTCTTCGCGGATCGCGGTTAATTCCCGCTTCCAAAATTCACCTCCAACGTGGGCGTCGTAGTTTTGGGGAAGATCGACATAGCGTACGTAACGTCCGGGAAAGAGCATCGTCCACATACCACTCAGGTTGCGGATGACATCACAGATCGAAGGGAACAACATGCCCTCTAGCACATCGAGCCGTCCCGATAGTGCCAGTTCGATCGTGCTGCGAGGAATGTGGCAGATGTAGCTCTGGAAGTAGGCGTCACCCCGGATGATCTCCAGTCGATCGCCTCCTCCGAAGACGCCGACAGGCAACATTCCCGCCGCATGAATCAGTTCTCGTGGAACATAAATTGGCATATACCCGATCGCTCTGCGCCCGGGCACGCAGGATTTCCATTCCGCAACTGCCTTGTAGTCAACGTCTTCATACAAAGTCTGCGCCCGGCTCAGGATTTGCTCGAGTTCAGGATTCACGCGCGTGCTCCTCTCTTGTCCCAATTTTTCTCCCAGCGAGGCTCACGTTTTTCCATAAAGGCACGGAGTCCTTCCACGGCGTCGGGCTCCGCCATGAGTTCGTCGAGGTACATGCGCTCAAGCTGTGGTAGGTCCTGCTGCAGTGCCCGCTGGATCGGGAGGCGTGCAGCGCGTACGCCGTAGCGCAGCGCGACCGGCGAACGGGCCAGAAAGTGGTCTCGGATCAACGTTTCGACCGTGGCTTCCAACTGTCCTTGCGGCGCGGTTCCTACGATCAATCCTGCTTTCTCAGCTTGAGCGACGCTCCATGCCGCTCCCGTCAAAACCAGTTCTGCGGCACGACTCACACCAATGCGGGCCGGCAATAGCACAGCTGCCGCGGGCGGGAAAACTGCCAGCTTGATTTCCGGACAGGCGAACGCGGCGCCTTCCTCCGCGACGATGAAGTCGCACGCCAGGGCCAGCTCAAACCCTCCGCCCAGGCACTGCCCGCGCACGGCCGCAAGGGTGACCGCCGGCAGTTCCTGCAATTGCCCTAGCAGTCCGCCGAGACTCGGCAACATGGTCCTGACATGCTCAGGCAAGTGCTCCTGCACGCTGGCGCCAAAACTAAAATGCGGGCCTTCTGCAGTGAGAATCATCACTTTGGTTTGTGGTCGATTCCGCAGGTCCTCGAAGGCCGTGGTCAAAGCTGCCATCATTGCCTGGTCGACGATGTTGGCCTTGGGTGCAGCCAATACGACGCGGGCGACTTGGCCGTCGTGTTCGAAGGAAAGTTTCAGGTTGCTCATCGTCCTGCCTTTGTCGATTCCGGAACGGCCCAAGGTGCAATTTCTGCTATCAATTCCTCACTCCAGCGCGCG
Source organism: uncultured Acidobacteriaceae bacterium (assembly GCA_963702775.1). Classification (GTDB taxonomy): domain Bacteria; phylum Acidobacteriota; class Terriglobia; order Terriglobales; family Acidobacteriaceae; genus Sulfotelmatobacter. The sequence continues at coordinate 416,458 of CAVPDX010000002.1, read as the reverse complement.
CCTTCCGCCAGGCGCTGACGCAATCGGACGAAGTCCACTTCGCGTTGCTGCTTGGTGCCGTAGTGGAAAGCGCGAAAACCGGCATTGGCCTCCGTCATCATGTTCAGTGCCAACCAGGCGCGATTGGTTTCGCGGTTCCGGTCCCAATGTTCCAACTTGTGCTTCCTCACACTCTCGAGAGTCTTCGTCAGGCAATCAGGCATGGTGTGCAGCAGCTTCGTGCACAGTCCCCCAACCGCATCATCCAGCAATGAAAGATCAATGGCGCCTTTGGAGATCAGAGCTTTTCCCGTCTCTCGGGCTTCTCCCGTTTTCCAGTCTCCGAACACCATGCGGCCAAATTCGTCGGACTCCCGATCGGTCACGACCAGCGGATTGGACACATATGTGCCGTCAACCTTAAGTGCCGGAACGATCTCCGTGAGTCCCCCTAGACGATAGAAGCGGTGCGCGCTCCACGGCTCGCACAGCGTGGCGCTGAGCATGGCGTGCTCTATCCCCACGAACAGTGGAAGGAAATCGGTGCTGCCGCCATCGGGTGCTGAACCGTGCCTCGGTCCGGCCTGGCCGAATACGGCAAGATCGCTGGCGACAGAAAAATCGCAGGCCATTCCAATTTCTTGGCCACCGCCGACACGCATGCCGTTCACGCGGCAGATCACCGGCTTGTCACAACCGAGGACGGCGCTGACCATATCATTGAACAAGCGCATGTATTGCCGGTACTCGCCCGGGGCTCCGGCATAAATCTCCGCATATTCGCGCGTGTTGCCGCCAGTGCAGAAGGCCTGCGTGCCCGCGCCCGTGAGTACGACAGCAACCGCTGCGCGATCATTACTGGCTTCCCGTAACGCGAGAATGACTTCCTTGATCGAGGTCGTGGTGTAGCTGTTCAACTCGCGGGGATTATTGAGAGTGATCCAGACATTGTGCAGTCCGGCAACGCTCGTGCCGTCGCGATCGCGTACGGGCCTGCGCTCCAACAGGATTTCGCTGGGGGAAAGCGGTTCGACCAGGTTGTGATCTTTCATAACTTTGTTCCTTGTTGTATGCCCCGCGACTGCGGCACCAGCACCGCTCGCCGACGAAGCTGATGATGATGGACTGCCTCGAGAACTTGCTGGGCCTCCTCGAGCGGGTGCATCTCGACAAAAGGCTGAATGTGAATTTTCCCTTCGAGCACCATGGCCAGCGCGTTCGGGTATTGGTCGGGAGGGCATCCCCAATTTCCGCGCGCGGTGGCATCGAAAGCCATCAAATTGGACAGGCGCACTTCAACTTTTTGCGCTGCATACCCAACGATCGCCAGATGAGCACCCGGGTCGAGCAGGCTGAACGCGGTTTGCTGGCCGGCGGCCGTACCGCTGGTCTCGAAAATCTTGAGGCCAATGCCGTGCCGGCCGCTCTGCCTGGCGAAAGACCGCACGGTGGACTTCACATCGGCGCACTCGCGGGCGTTCAGCGCCAGTGCGGCGCCGTGCGCCGAGGCAAGTTCCAGTCGGTCCGGATCAACATCGATTGCTACCGCGGCTGCGCCAAGCGCAGCGGCAATTTGTACTCCGAACACCCCGATCCCCCCGACTCCGACGAACACTGCAACATCATCGGCGTTAAGACCGGACCGGCGAATGGCCTCGTACGGAGTTGTGATTGCGTCCGCCACAACCGACAGCATGGCCAGGGTAAGTCCCTCGGGAAGTTCTTCTGGTACCCGGCACAGGCCGCGCGCCGGTACCCGCACGTGGGTTGCAAACCCCCCATCGGCATCATTGCCCGGCATAAACTGTTTCCGGCAAATGGTCGGACGCCCGTTCCGGCAAGCATCGCAATCGCCGCACGGGATTACAGCCGGCACAATGACCCAATGGCCGACCCAGTTTCCCGCCTGCTGTCCGGCCCGCACGACACGGCCGGCGATTTCATGTCCCAGGATTAGCGGCAGCGCGTGGCGGGTGGGAATGCCCTCGAAAGCAAATCCAATGTCAGTGTGGCAAACACCGCACCCTACCACGTCGATGATTACTCCGTCGGGCGAGAGATTCCCCAGGGTTGATTCGGCCCACTCGAACCGCCCGTTCGCAACTAACGTCAGGCCTTTTCTTGTTTCAGGAATGGAGATGGTGCTTGGCACGGGCAGGGCTGTGGTCATCGCAACGTTCCTCACCCACAAATTCGAACGATCGTTCGAAAACAATAAGCCGAGGGTACCCTAGGTTCGAGATCGGGGAAGTGATTGCAATCACATCCGGTTGTGATTTGACAGGGGGAACTCCGACCAACTCGACGGAACGCGTTCACATAGTTTCGCTAAATTCGGTCTCGCCGGCGTTCCGCGCCAGGGAGCTAAGCCCAGCACGCGCGGGTTTGTCGGCATCGCTTTCCGGGTTCAGGATCGCGGCTCGAAATATGAAGCGTTCTACCTGCGCATGACCAACGGGCGGGCCGACGATCAATTGCAACGTAACCACGCGGCCCAGTATGTATCGCATCCGGATTTTCCATGGGAGCGTTTGCGCGAGGAAAACCCAGGATTATACGAATCCTATGTCGATCTCGAAGCGGGCGGGTGGACCCGTATCAAGATCGTGGTGTCCGGCATTAAAGCTCAACTCTACGTCGATGGCGCAGCTCAGCCCTGCCTAATCGTGAACGATCTGAAGTTGGGGGAGACTCATGGCCAAGTTGCCCTTTGACCGGCTCGGATACCGAGGCTTATTTTTCGAATCTGACGATTCAGTAGGAGGGAGAACGTGGCGAGATCAAAAGTGATTGGCCGGCTTCTATTGCTTACCTTTGTAGTCTACGCAGGCAATTTAGGCTGGTCGGATGTTCAGGAGGGCGCCAGCGCAGCGCTCACCCAGCTTCGCGGGTTAGCCGGAGAGTGGGAGGGTTCGTATGTCTGGAGCGGGGCGCGCACCGCTACTGGGACAATGAACGTAACGTATTACGAAACCGGCAATGGGTCAGCTGTCGTGGAGAATCTAACCGTGGATGGAGTGCCATCGATGACAAGTGTGTATCACTTGGATGGCGCGGACCTGCGGATGACGCATTACTGCGGTGCGCAAAATCAGCCGCGACTAAGGGCCCGCACCATCGACCTCGCGAAAGGAATCCTGGACTTCGACTTTGTGGACGCGACCAACCTGCGTTCCCCGGACGCTCCTCACGTTTACGGGGTGGAGATGCGCTTGTTAACTTTCGACCACATCGCCCTGTCCTTCTTGTTCGCAGCGGGCGACAAGCGGAGCAAGGAATTTATTGACCTTAAGCGTGCCAGCCATGCACCCAGCGTCAAGACGCGATCGCAAAAATTGCGGGGATGAAATTCTGGCACGTACCGCTCACGGATGTCCCGCATAAAAGAACTCGATGCAACCCGCGGATGCTTCCGTATAACGTCTGCACATGTCTTCACGAACGCATCTTTGAACTTCAGCCGCGGAAATGCTTTCACAATTTCCTCGACATTGCTCCTCTTGATTTGTGAGAAATCGGGCGCGATTACGTCAGCCGCTGTCCCCGCGCCGACCAAAGCAATTTCAGGTTGCTTGAACTGTCCAATCGGGGAAGCGTGCATCGCAATACCGTCCCACACCACTCCAAGCTTCTCCGTCGCATACCTGTGCCCCTCCAGAAATAGCCTCGCCGTCTCCGCGCCTTGAATCTCGAATGGCGACTCGCCTTGGAATTTCTCAGTCAGCCCCAAGTCATGCAGAATGCAGCCCAGGTACAGGACCTCCTCGTCAAACTTCTGTCCGAGCGCCCGTCCGACCAGCGAGCCAAATAAGAACGTACGGACCGCGTGGTTAAATAAATAAGGCGGAGAAGCATTCCTGCTGAAGTTGGTTGCCAATCGTGCGATCTCCGAATCTACCAGGCGTACGCCAGCCACGGTCGCCGGCAACAGTTCGGCCGACTGCGTCGCAGATGCGGTTAGCTTGATCCCTGAGGCGAATGAAACTTTGGGCGTGCCTTCGATAGCCGCGGCCATCGATAAGGCACCGAACCCGCACATGATTTCTCGTCGATTCATTCCAACCTCCAACTCAAAAGCATATTTGAATGAACAACCAGGAAAGTCAACTTTGCCCGATACCATCTATCCCCCGATCGAAGCGAATAATCCCTTCAATGCTGTTGCTAGTCGTGGCTGAAGTCATGGCAGCCTGAAGAACAAATGCCGGCGTTATTCGGGTACTTGTCGCACGAAAATGTCGCCGGTCAAATTGCGGCCGCGGATTGTCAGGGCGTCGTTCGAGAATCTACTGAAATTTAGAAAAACATCTGCGATTACTATGCCCATCCATATTTCACTCGCGCCCCGCTAGTATCGGCCTCCGTTGGGATGCGTTGATTCGTCAATGCCGCGCCGGCATTCGCAGTCAGCGGGGGTGAACTTATCCCTCCGAACATGGATCTCCTCCCAACTGGGCAGTCTCTTGCACTGCTCAATCACGAAAGCCAGCCCGAAGGCAGCGGAGCGTGCTTTTCGGCAAGGGGCAAAGAGAATCAAGCGAGGAGAGCCAGATGATGAGGACTAACAGTAGGAGTCGGGTATCAACAAAGTTCGTGCTGTTTGGGGCTTGTTTGTTCTCCGTGTTGCTGCTCGTTGGCAACGTTCTCGGGCAAGAAACGACCGGCGGATTGCAAGGAACCGTCAAAGACCCCAGCGGAGCGGTGATTCCCAAGGCGGCGATAACGCTGAACGGTGCCTCGCTGGTGGGTTCGAAGAACCTGGAAACCGACAGCGCCGGCTACTATCGCTTCGCGAACCTGCCCCCCGGCATCTACACGCTGACGGTGAAGGCCACAGGATTCTCAGAGTTGAAGCGCGATGGCATCCTCATTGAAATAGGCCATGTTCCCACGGTTGACCTGACACTGGCAGTCGGCGCGGCTGGCACGGTAGTCGAAGTTTCCGGCGCGGCTCCCGTCATTGACGTCACCACAAATGCGAACAACACCAACATCACCAATGATGTGATTGCTGACGTTCCCCATGGTTACAGTTTTCAGTCGGTCATCCAGTTCGCGCCCATGGCCCGCAACGAGCCTCTTGCCGGTGGGTCTGCCGGACTGACTGGTAACTCCGGCGGTTCCGCGCCAGGCAGCGCGGCCAACGGTAATGGCGTCGGTTTCTCCGTCGGCGGCGCGGCTGATTCGGAGAACACTTACCTCGTGGAAGGCATGGACACTGAGAATATCTCCGGCGGCGCTTCTAATGCCAACGTGCCCTTCCAGTTCATTCAGGAAGTGCAGGTTAAGAGTTCGGGTATCGAAGCCGAGCACGGCGGCGCCCTCGGCGGCGTGGTCAACGTGGTCATGAAGAAGGGCAGCAACGCGTACCACGGCTCGCTGTTCACGACCTATGAATCCGACGCGTTGGACGGTTCTCCGGGAGAAAACTTGCGCTACAATCCAGCTCCAACTCCCGCAGACTTCATTCCCGACCTCGATTCGCAGTTCTACCAGCCGAAGAAGGACCACTTCAGGATTGGTCAGTCCGGCTTTACCGTAGGCGGCCCGATCATGAAAGACCGTTTGTGGTTCTTCCTGGGTTTTGCGCCGGAGTACACTTCCAGATCCAGAATGGTAGATTTCACTAATTCCTCGAACTTGACCAACCAAGGTTTAAACCTTGGGACCCAACTCTTCAACCAGGACATCCAGCAGTACTTCACCACTTTTCGCCTTGACGCCACTGTTACGCAGAAGATCCGTGTTTTCGGTTCGTGGCTCTACCAGTATTCGCGCGAGTCCGGGGATAGCTTGCCAAATCCCGATTCGACAACCGGCCTCGTGAACAGCGGGGGGCTAATCATTGGGCAAGGACTTACGACCGGGATCGATGCTCCCATCACGCAGTACGCACACGGCCTCGGCTATTCGAACCCGAACGCGACTTTCAACGTCGGCGCCGACATCACCCTGACCCCGAAGATCGTTGCCACCACGCGCTATGGCTACTTCTTCACTAACTATCACGACTTCGGCTGGCCGACCTCGGGAGTCGACCTTGTCGTGAATGCCGCCGCCAGCACTCTGGATAACACCGGCAAACCCCTGCCAGCCGCTCTGCAGTCCCCAGTTGGCGCGAGCACTGCTCCGTTCGATGCAACTTTTACCAGCGTGAATGCCAGTAAGCACTTCCAGTTCGACGAGGATGTGGCGTTCTTCAAGAGCGGCTGGGCGGGCACGCACAATATCAAAGCTGGCTATCAGCTCAACCATCTGTCCAACCTGATTAATCAGCACGGCAACCTGCCCTTCGCATACGAGTATCTTGGCGCGGGGGCGTCCCACGGGCCGGGCACTACGTTCGGGGCGGGGAACTGCGCGTTATTGGCGGCGGAGTGGAATGGCAACTGCGCCGGCCAGTACGGCTATCTGCAAGTACAAGATTTCGCGACCGTCCTGGAAAACTCCGGCGGCACGCCGATACCTGCTACAGACTGGAACCATGCGTTGTTCGTGCAGGATGCCTGGACTGTCGGGCACGGTCTCACTCTCAACCTCGGCCTCCGTATCGAGAAAGAAAGCCTGCCTGCGCCCTCGGGAATCGGGATTGCGGGGATCAAGTCGATCAACTTCGGATGGAGCGATAAGATCGAACCTCGTTTGGGAGCAGCATGGGGATCAGCAAACGGCAAGATGAAAATCTTTGGGAGCTATGGCGTCACCAACGACGTCATGAAGCTGCTGCTGGCCCAGACTTCCTGGGGAGCGCAAGGATACGAGCAGTGCGACTACCCCCTTGGTCCAGACGCATCCGGCACGTTCGCAAACCCAGACCTCAATACCCTGCAATTCACCTCTGTCGGCCGGGCTTGTCCGACTGGTGTGGCCAACGTGGGAGCGAATTTCAAGGGCGGCACCGTCCCGGCAGCCCTCGTGGACGCCAAGACCGGCGTTTCGCTGATTGAAAACGTCAACTTCCGCCCGGAGGAACCGGTATCGCCTGGCGTGAAGCCTTATCGCCAGCATGAGTACGTCGCCGGCGTGGACTACCAGATAGCCAAGGATTGGGCCTTCGAAGCGCGCTATGATCGTCGCCGCCTCGACCACGTAATTGAGGATGCGTCGCTGTCCGACCCGAACGCTTTCGAAATCTATACCATCGTCAATCCAGGCCAAAACGTAAACAAGACCCTCGACGGTTATGCCAATTACTTGACCTCGATTGGGGATGCGTATGGTCCGGGGACAGCCGCGTTTAACCCTGCGGGCGCGTTCGGCACTTGTCCCTCGTGCCCAAACAACCCGACAGCGATCCGCAACTATGACGGCTTAGAATTCCGGGTGACCAAGACGCAAGCCAGGGGATGGTCGGGATCGTTCAGTTACACCTGGAGCAGCCTGTGGGGCAACTATACCGGCCTCACCACCACTGACCAGATCGACGGCGGCGTGACAGGCCGCAACTCGCCAGACACCACCCGTTCGTTCGACGAGCCGTTCTATTATTTCGGAGCCAATGGCAAGTCAAACGATGGGCCGCTACCGACAGATCGCCCGAACGTGTTCAAGGGATACGGGTATTACACGCTACCCTGGGCGGGCAAGTTCAACGCTAACGCCACCACCTTCGGACTCTTCCAGGTAGCCTACCAGGGCAGCCCTATGAGTTCGTTCGCTGACGTGGGATTGGCAAGTGGCATAACCCCTCTTGAGTCCACCTACATCTTCGGACGTGGCAAGTGGGTTAACGCGACTACCGACCCGACGACCGGCTTCGTTGACTTTGGCAGCGTCTATAACCGCCGCACCCCGTGGTTCACCCAGACCGATTTCAACCTGCAACATTCGATCAAGGTGAACAAGAATAACGAGCACCAACTGCTGGCCTTTAGCGCAAACTTTACCAACCTGCTCAACCAACGCGCCGTCACCGCATACTGGGGAGGATTCAGTTCGAATAATTTCGCGAGTTTTCTCACTCCCGCCGGAGCCTGTGGCGCTGGTGGTGCCACAGCTCCGTGCAATGTCTTTAACGGTGCGGCCTTCTACCAGGCAGCTGAAACCGGATACGACCCGCAGGCGGCGGCCACCTCCAACCATGTGATACTCAACTCACATTACGGCTCGCCGAACCTTTGGCAGGCCTCACGCAACATCCGCCTGGGGGCTCAGTTCACCTTCTAGCCGGAGCTTGCGTTTAGTCCGAAAGGGAGCCGGAATCCCGCTCCCTTATTTTAGTGGTGTGGGACGTGACAGTTCTGAATGCGATGAATGTCAGCGGAGGCATCCGGCGAATGACGTTGGGTATTAAATTATTTTCTAGGCATCGGAGGGAGCGGCAGGGAAAGGGATCGGCCGCGAGGCCGGTCCCTTTTTTTTCGCGCATAGTTATCCCGAGCCAGGTCTGTGGTTTAGAAGGGCTTTTCGATGATGTGCTGCACGTTGGCGCGGTAACCCCGGCTGCAGGAGAGTTCCTTGCCGCCTTTCAAAACGACGATGTATTCTCCACTGTTCACTGGAATCAATTCCTTGATCTTGCGAACATTCACGATCACGGAGCGATGGATCCGGATGAAGTGGCTCGGATGCAGTCGCTCCGAGGTCCGGGAGATGGTTTCCCGGAAAAGATAGGATTCCTTGCCCACGTTAAGCCGCACGTAATTGGCCGCAGCTTCCACCCAATCAATCTCGTCCAGATTCAGGAACACGATCCGGCCTTTGGTTTTGATCACCAGGCGTTCCTCGGACTCGGCGACGGGCTGCTTGTCCAACTTCACCCGGGAGAGTAGTTCGAGAATGCGATGCGTGATCTCACGGTTCTTTGATTGCTGCAATTCAAGTCGAGCCCGCTCGATCGCCTGATGGAGCCGGCCTTGGTCAAACGGTTTCAGCAGATAATCCAAAGCATGCGCCTCGAAAGCGCGGATGGCATATTGATCGTAGGCAGATGTGAAGATGACCACGGGCATTTCGTCGGGCGAGATTTCACTCAGCACCTGAAACCCATCCAAGTCTGGCATTTGAATATCAAGCAGAAGCAGATCAGGAAAGCAAGCGCGAATGGCAGACAGAGTTTGCCCACCATTCTGGCACTCGGCTACAACTTTGACCTCTGGTTCGGAGTCCAGAAGGATGCGCAGCTTTCTGCGGGCGAGCGGTTCGTCATCGGCAATCACCGTGCGGACAACGGCGCCAATCGGTGCGTCATGTGATACGTTTACTGCGGGTTCGGAATTCACGGGTCACCTGAGTTCCACTCATTCCGCCTGATCGTTGGATAGACGTACGAGAGCTACAATAGTCGCTCAACAATCTTGGATGCGAAATTTCGTCTCCGAATTAGACCCGGCCAAAACCGCTGGGTAAACCGACGCGTGACGTGCCCTGCTCGTCCCTGATTTTCAGGGTTCCCTCCCAACGCCATAGATTTTTCGGCTCGAAATGCGTCGATATTCGCGCTGGGAACGGGTGGCACCTTTGAACGATCCCTAGCGCGCGCCCTGAGGGATACGCGAACCAGATTGAAATTGGGACAGGTTGATGCTTTTCCGGGACCAACACCAGCCAGTCCGGGCTGCATTTTGCTACTCTTCGAACGGCAGCCGTGCTTCAATGAATTCCGCTGCTAGGAATCGGGACACTGGCATGGAGCCGCGACGGTAGAGCCTGAGGCCTCTGACCGCAGACACCTGCAAGCGATATCATCCAAGACCTCCATGGACATGAAAACCAGATGTGAAGCGTGCGAACGAGCGCTGCCCGCCGACCTTGAAGCCTACATCTGCTCATTCGAATGCACTTTCTGTTCTGACTGTGCGGCAGGCACTCAATTTGTTTGTCGGAATTGTGGAGGAGAGTTGCTGCGCCGTCCACCGCGGAGAACACCTTTTCCCAGCCAGGATGACGGGCCAATCAGTGTAGCGGGCGATCGTCCACGCCTAATCTGGGCCGTGAGTTTTGGGGTATGGTCTTTCGTCGCTTTTGCCGCGACTCTGACGATTTATCAGTTGTACCGTTCCACTAATTCTCCCATGTCGTTCATGAGTGTTCTGGGTATGCAGTTCTGCCAGATACTCACGTATGCTCCGCTCACGCCATTCGCTTTCGCCTTCGCTCTTCGCTATCCGATTCACCGGGGAAACTGGGGGAGGCGCTCTCTGCTATATCTTGCGGCCGGCCTGGTTTTCACCGTGGCGCACGTCGCGCTTCGAGCAGCCACGCCTTACGCCTTTTGGGATCCCAAATATCGTGATTGGAGTTATGCGATTTGGGATTCCCACACCCATCTGTTTAAGGTTCAATGGTTCGTTCTCCCCAGGATGTTCTTTTCCAGCGTTGTTGATGACATCACTGGGGCCTTCGTTCCGATTCTGCTGGTTGCGCAGGCCGTTTCTTACTACCGGCGGTTCCGGGAGCGGGAACTTCGTGCGGCGCAGTTGGAAGGGCAAGTGGCAAAAGCGCGCTTGCAGACGCTGAAAAGCCAACTGCAGCCACATTTCCTCTTCAACACGATGCACTCTATATCGGCGCTCATGCTGACCGATGTTCAGGCTGCCGATCGAATGATGACGCGCCTGGGCGACCTGCTGAGAATGAGCCTGGAATCTGCGCGAACCCAAATCACCACGCTCAGCCGCGAACTTGAATTCGTGAATTGCTACCTGGAAATCGAGAGGGTACGGTTTGCAGAAAAACTGACGGTAATTCTGGAAATCGCGCCCGAGACGCTGGATGCCTTGGTCCCCCACCTGCTCTTGCAGCCACTGGTGGACAATGCGGTTAAACACGGCATATCAAAGCTATCAGCCGGAGGCGAGATTCGAATCACGGCCAATGCCCAGGATGGCGAACTCCAGCTCGAGATAAGAGACAACGGGCCAGGATGCGGGGAGAAACGCTCATTCCCGGCAAACGGTCTGGGACTCAAGATTACGCGCGAGCGCCTGGAATCGCTCTACGGCCAGGACCAGAGCTTGGAACTGCTGAGTCCGATTGAAGGCGGCGCGCTCACGCGAGTATGCATTCCGCTTCGGGTGCTGCCCGGAGACAGCGGATCTGAAGCGCCGGTTGCAGCTTTGCATCCAACGGTTCACAATTCCTGACTGTCCCGGGAGAGTGTCTGCTGGTCGGAATGCATCAGGCATTCATCCCAAGACCAGTGCTTGAGGCTTAGAAAAGTGATAACAATCGATCTGTTGCTCGCGCGCGAACATCGCGAAGACACACGATGCCAACCAACGGGTTGTTACAACATAACGCGACTAGCACAGAACCTATTCTTGTCCAGTCAGCTAGGCACGAAGAGCTGGAGCCTGTTATCGGTCAGTTGCAAAGCGAACTCCGAGTTCTCAAGCTGGAGCGGGCGGCCATCCTGAAACGCATGGCAATGATCAAGAAGACTATCATCGGCCTCGCTGATCTCTTCGGTTCCGATGTGATCAATGGAGAATTGCGGGGGCTTCTAGCGCTTCAAGCTGCTACCCGGTTTCGCACCCACACCGGACTTACCGATCTTTGCCGCCAGCTGTTGCGGGAAGCGTCCCAGCCTCTGACTGCCCGGCAGATCCTGGGACAGATTGAAGAAAGATCGCCAGTTGGGTTGGTCAGTCATAGACATCCGCTAAATTCGCTGAGAATGATACTGAGACGTCTTGTGGCCTATGGCGAGGCAGAGGAATCCCTCAGCGAAAAGGGTTTGCGCGCATGGAGAGCGACTTCGAGTCCCATGCACGCTGAGAAAAAAGGGTCCTGAACTGCACCAGGGTGAGAGATTGCAATGATCGACATCACCGTTCGAGGCGCCGCTGTCGGCGCTTTCGATACGAGAGCGCGCTGCAGCTGGACCACCAGCTTGGGTGAAGCCAGTCCCCGCATAGCGAGAAGGCGTAACCGAAAAGGAATAGGCGACTTCGTTCTCGCGTGCGTTCTTACTGCTATTCCGAATCGGAACCTACCCTCGATTCGTGAGGAGCCTTAGCGGTTCACTGGCTTAGGCGAGATTTCATCCAACGCAAGATTCAATTCGAGGACGTTGACCCGTGGCTCTCCCAGGAATCCAAACTGCCGCGACTCCGTATGCTGGCGCACCGCTTCGCGAACCACATCTTCGCTCAACCCGCGCTCTTTGGCGATGCGCGGCACCTGAAATTCCGCCGCCTCAGGCGAGATATGGGGATCAAGCCCCGAGCCTGACGCAGTCAGCAAATCCATCGGGATTGCAGCCGAGGGATTCTCCGTCTGCAACCGGTCGGCATCTCCCTGCACCCGCGCGATCAGCGCTTGATTAGTGGGCCCCAGATTCGATCCGCTGGAATTGCCTGCGTCATAGCCGGTTCCAGCGCTGGACGGCCGCGAGTGAAAATATCCCGGCGAGGTAAATGACTGGCCGATCAATCGCGATCCTACGACCTTGCCGTTTCGTGTCAGCAGCTCTCCATTGGCCTGCCTCGGAAATAGAACTTGCGCCAGTCCCGTAATCAACAGAGGAAACAGCAGACCAAACAACACGGTCGTCGCCAGCGTCATGAGCACGGCAGTGATTAGATTCTTTTTCATATTCGCCTCTGCGCCAGTCGTCCTTACGCCAACCCAGCCCGTACGATGAGCAAGTCGATAAGCTTGATGCCGATGAACGGCACGACCACTCCGCCCACGCCGTAGACCAGAAGATTCCGACGCAGCAGTATGGCCGCTCCCTGCGGAACGTATTTCACCCCGCGCAGGGCCAACGGGATCAGCGCCACGATGATGAGCGCATTAAAGATGACCGCCGACAAAATCGCCGATTGCGGCGTGGCCAGGCGCATCACGTTGAGCGCCTGCAGCACGGGGAACGTTCCGGCAAACATCGCCGGGATGATGGCAAAATATTTGGCCACGTCATTCGCGATCGAAAATGTGGTTAGCGCGCCCCTCGTCATCAGCAACTGCTTGCCGATTTCCACGATCTCAATCAGCTTGGTCGGATTCGAATCCAGGTCCACCATGTTGCCGGCTTCTTTCGCCGCCTGCGTGCCGGTATTCATGGCGACGCCCACATCGGCCTGCGCCAGCGCCGGCGCATCGTTGGTGCCGTCGCCGGTCATAGCAACCAGTTTGCCCTGGCCCTGCTCGCGGCGGATCAGGTCCAGCTTGTCCTTCGGCGTAGCTTGCGCCAGGAAATCATCCACGCCCGCCTCGCTCGCAATGGCAGCCGCCGTCAGCGGATTATCCCCTGTGATCATCACGGTCTTGATTCCCATGGCGCGCAGTTGATCGAAACGCTGCCGCATGCCGCCCTTCACAATGTCTTTGAGTTGAATCACTCCGAGGGCGCGGCCGTTCTCCGCTACGACCAGCGGAGTCCCTCCTGAGCGCGAGATCGCCTCTACGGCTGCGCGCACTTCGCCGGGAAGCGAACTGCCCTGCTCTTCCAGATAGTTGGCAACTGCATCGGTCGCGCCTTTGCGGATGGCGCGCCCATCCATATTTACGCCCGACATGCGGGTCATCGCGCTGAAGGGAATAAACTCGGCATCGTGCGAACTTATTTCGCGCCCGCGCAATCCGTATTTTTCTTTCGCCAGCACGACAATCGAGCGTCCCTCAGGAGTTTCGTCGGCCAGCGAAGAGAGTTGCGCCGAATCCGCCAGCATTGCCTCGGTTACGCCCGGAGCCGTCACGAACTCCGTAGCCTGGCGGTTGCCCAGCGTGATGGTTCCTGTCTTATCGAGGAGCAAAGTATTCACATCGCCGGCTGCTTCCACGGCGCGTCCCGACATCGCCAGCACATTGTGCTGCACCAGTCGGTCCATGCCCGCAATGCCAATCGCCGAAAGCAATCCACCGATGGTCGTGGGAATCAGGCACACCAACAACGACACCAGCACGAACACCGTTTGCGGCGCGCCCGCATAAATGGCGAACGGCTGCAGTGTGACCACAGCCAGCAAAAACACAATCGTCAGCCCGGCTAGCAGGATGTTGAGCGCAATTTCGTTTGGAGTCTTCTGCCGCTCCGCGCCTTCCACGAGCGCAATCATGCGGTCGAGAAACGTTTCCCCAGGATTCGATGTGATCTTTATCTTCACCCAATCCGAGAGCACCCGCGTTCCACCGGTAACGGCGGAGCGGTCGCCTCCCGCTTCGCGAATGACCGGCGCCGACTCGCCCGTAATCGCCGACTCGTCCACCGACGCCACACCTTGCACAATCTCGCCGTCGCCGGGAATAAATTCTCCCGCCTCCACCAGCACCATATCTCCGCGAGCGCAATTTCGAACCGGGTACGGTCTCCGCTTTCCCGTCAGGAAGCAGGCGGTTCGCCATCGTCTCAGCCTTCGCACGGCGCAATGCATCAGCCTGCGCCTTCCCGCGGCCTTCGGCCATGGCTTCGGCAAAGTTGGCAAACAACACTGTGAACCAGAGCCACAGCGTGATCTGCAGATTGAACCCGAACCCTGGCTGGCCGTGCATTCGTTCCAAAATGAGCAGCACGGTAGTCACTACGCTGCCCACTTCGACAACGAACATCACGGGATTGCGCATCATGGTCACGGGACGCAGCTTAACCAGCGAATCCCACGCCGCGCGGCGCACAATTTTCATGTCCCACAAGCTGCGTTTTGATTTCCTGCTTGCCATATTTGCCTAAGAAAGTCTTCCTAAGAAAGCCCGCCTAGAATGTTTTGCCCGCCATCATCAGCAGGTGTTCGAGAATCGGCCCCAGACTCAGCGCCGGGAAAAATGTAAGCGCGCCTACAATCACCACTACGCCGATCAGCAGCACCGTAAACAGTGGTCCGGTTACAGGAAATGTGCCAAGCGTTGCCGGAGTCTGCTTCTTGCCCGCCAGATTTCCCGCAATCGCCAGCATGGGCAAACACATCATGAACCGCCCCAACAGCATAGCCACACCCAGCGACGTGTTGTACCAGGGCGTGTTCCCGTTGATCCCGGCGAAACCCGAGCCGTTGTTGGCTACCGCCGAGGTGAAGGCATAGAGCACCTGGCTGAATCCGTGTGGGCCCGCATTCGTCATGGAAAAAGTGCCGAAGCTGTACAAAACCGAAATCGCCGTGAATACCAGAATCACCAAGGGAAAGATCAAAATCACCAGCATCGCCATCTTCACGTCGTAGGCTTCGATCTTCTTCCCCAGATACTCCGGTGTGCGCCCCACCATCAATCCCGCAATAAAGACGGAAAGAATGACGAAGACCAGCATTCCATACATCCCCGCACCCACTCCGCCGAAGATCACCTCACTCAACATCAGGTTGATCAGGGGAACCATTCCGCCGAGCGGCGTGAACGAGTCGTGCATGGAGTTGACCGCCCCGCAACTCGTGTCAGTAGTCACGGTTGCAAACAGCAGCGGAGTTCTCCAGGCCGAACCGCACCTCTTTTCCTTCGAGGTTGCCCGTAGCTTGCTGAACCGAAGCCGGATGCTGCGCGCTATGTTGCGCCGCAGACGTTACTAAGGGATTGCCTCGCGCTTCCGCCCAGTACGCCGTGCTGACGCCGGAAAGGAACAGCAAAGCCATCGCGGCCCACACGGCCCACCCGTGTCGCGGGGAGCCAGTCATCTTTCCCAGCGTGTAAGTAAACGCGGAAGGAATCGCCAGGATGGCAGAACATCTCCAGAAAGTTCGTGAAAGGCGTAGGATTCTCAAAGGGATGGGCGCTGTTCGCGTTGAAGAAGCCACCGCCGTTTGTGCCCAGCTCTTTGATGATCTCCTGCGAAGCCGTCGGCCCTTGCGCGATCACTTGCTGACTAACCGTCTGCATGACCGGTTTGCCGTCGGGTCCGTTCACGGGTTTGCCATCGGAACCGAGTTGCGGCGTCTGGTAGGGATCGAGCACTTGCACCGTGTCATAAGGCTTCAGGTTCTGCACCACGCCCTGCGACACCAGCACCAGCGCCCCCACCAGACACAGCGGAGCCAGTACCCACAACGTGCCGCGAACCAGATCCACCCAGAAGTTGCCGATCGTCTTTTGCTCGCGCCGCGCAATGCCGCGAATAAAAGCAATCGCCAGCGCCATTCCAGCGGCCGCCGAAACCCAATTGTGATAAGCCAGTGCCACCATCTGCGTCAGGTAGCTCATGGTGGTCTCGGGCACGTAGTTCTGCCAATTTGTGTTCGTGGTGAACGAAGCTGCGGTGTTGAACGCCAGCGCCGGAGGCACTCCCGCCAGCTTTTGCGGATTCCACGGCAGCCACAACTGCACGCGCTCCAGCACATAAAGCAGGATCATGGAAACGCCGCTGAACAAAAGCAGCGCCAACGCGTATTCCTTCCAGTCCATCTCGTGGCTTTCGTCTACGCCTGTAAGCCGATAGAGAATCCGCTCCACCGGCCGCATCACCGGATCGAGCCAGGTCCGCTCCCGGCCAAACACCCGCGCCATGAACCCGCCCAGCGGCTTCGTGACCAGAAACACCACCAGCAGGAAAAGGAGAATTTGCAGCCATCCATTTGCCGTCATCAGAATTTCTCCGGCCGCAACATGGCGTATACGAGGTACACCAGCAGCCCCGCGCAAATGATCAGCATGATGATCGATTCAGAATTCATATCTGCCTCAACGCACCCGCTCGCAGAAAACTACGTAACCGAGCTGACATTGCAAAGAACACAATCGTCACCGCCAAGAAAAATAACATCTTGCATCGTGTTGGCTCCAATAGCTCCGCTAGAACTCATCAGGACTGCCACGGGGGCTCGACCCTTAATCTGAAGAAGATTCGGTTGCCAGGAGTCCTCGTTTTGCGCGACGGCCGGACTGCGAGGAACCGGTCGCGCGTCGGGAGCCCTGCAGGCAGTTCAGAGATCGCCCAGCGACCGTCGTCCATGCAGTTGCTGCTCAGGATCTCGACCAGTTCCCTCCTTGGTTCCCGGCGGACTGGAACCACCCAGTAGCAAACCGACGGCGCCCCCTCACGCAGCAGGGCGATCAGAAACGTGAGCATAAACGCGACCGCTGCCAATGCAATGGCTGCAGCTACCCACGGCGCCCACATGCCCCTGCCTCCTGCGCTATTGCGCGGATGTCCCGCTTAAACACTCCAGTGAACCACTTCATATGTAAGGGTGGTCTAAGAAATTCCTAAAGAAGTCATAAAGGTGGAGACGAGCTTGACTCCCTGGTAAAGCATCGCCGGTGGCCAGTCACCGGACTGGCCGCGGCCTAGCAGCCCCATTCTGCTTCGCCGGGCTGGGCAAAATACTGCCGCGACTGTGCGCGGTCGTGGGTGATCGACTCCAGTTCGAGCAGCGTAAGACGTGCCGCCGTCACCAGGCGGCTCTTTGCCTGTTGGGGAAACTTCCTTCCATGACCGTGGCCCTTCGCTGCCTTTACCTGAAATCTCCGGAGTCAGGGCCTGATGATAGCGATGGAAAAGCTCTGCCAATCGTTCTGGGGCTACTTCGTGAATCCACATACTGTTGTCTCCATGAACCTGAGTGTCTTGGGGCCGACTTCTTGGCCGCCTCGACCTATTGGACAAAGAAGGACGAAAAGATCGAATAAAGGATTCATAAAATGTTCGTAAAGACCACAAGAAGGACCTCTCGAAGTGAGCCTGCGTGGAAATGATTCAAATCTTAAAGGGCTTTCGACTGGAATGATCTGGGGTTGAGTGATTAGCTTTTTCAGACGGCGGAATTTCGAAGCCTCAGCTTTGATTCTGTGTTTGCCTGCCGCCGAGAAGATAGAGTCCGACTGCGCCAATCAAAAACTTTATGCAACCAAACAAATCTTTCATGGTGGTCTTTACGGATTCTTTATGCGCGGTTTTCTATCGTGGCAGCGAGCGGAGTTGAGTTTCTTGCCCATATTCCTTGCGGCTGTCGATTACGTCGTGATCATCGGTAGAAAAATTATCGATAGGACTGCTACTTCTTTTCCCCTTAGGGCTTTGGCTCCACATCGAGATCAACTGCTTGGCTGTTCCACAGAAGAAGGCCTTTATGTGCTCTTTATGAAATTTTTACCCGCTCTTTATAAGTTTTCGAATGTAATCAAGGGTTGCGCCCCAGGAAGAGCGGCAGGCCAACGCCTTTGGCCCTTAGCCAGATTAGACAACTGTCTTCATTGAAAGGAACAGGATTCCACGACCGGAAAGGACTCTAACTTGAAAATCTTGAGAACTCTATTGCATAAGACTGTAGCGCTTTCACCATGCCTTCCCATGCTTATGTTGAGTCTGGCTGTTGGTCAGGCTCCGCGCTGTTACGCGCAAACTCAGGCGCAAACTCAGGCACAAGCAGACACTCAGACGAAGGTGGCGGCCCTGCACGAACCCTCGACGGGTGGGGTGGCTCGCGACGGAGGTGCGGCCAGCAATTCCGCAGCCGGCACGCCAGCAGGCACGCCCGACCCGGAAATATCGCCAGCGGTCGCAAGAGAACTTGCGGCCATGCAGGCAGAAATCGAACTGCTCAAAGCCGAATTAAAAGGCCGCGGCGCAACTGAACTCGCGTCGCCAACTGCCGGCGCATCTTCATCGACATCTGCTCCTGTAGCGGCGGCCAAAGCAGCAGCCGCACCGTCGCCGGTCGCGGTCGAGGCGCCAGCTCAAGAAGCAGGCACGGGTTTACCCGCGAAACCAGCGCCGACGGAACCTTTTGCTTACGCCGACTGGACATGGTTGAACGGCACTGCTCGCAACAAAGATGTGGTTTGGGACTCCAAGTTCTTTACGCCGGAAATCAGGTTCGACACGAACTTTGTAGAGAGTTTCAACCACCCAAGGGATGACTCCATGGGTGGATCGAGCGAAATCTTCCGGTCCAACGAGGTCCAAGTCGAGCAGATTAGCTTTGGCGGTGACTTCCACTGGCAGAACGTTCGCGGTCGAGTATTGACCATGAATGGAATGTTCGGCGTCACCACGCCACGCAACGACTCCAGCCCGGGACGCGGGCAATGGGATCTTCGTGGCGCATACAAATACGTATCAGAAGCCTACGGCGGATATCACTGGGACGTGAACCACGGGCTCAATTTCGATGCAGGAATCTTTGTTTCCTACATTGGTCTCTTCAGCTACTACAATTTCGATAACTGGGCCTACCAACCGTCATACGTCTCGTCGAACACCCCCTGGTTCTTCAACGGTATCCGCATTCAGTGGTTCCCAACGGACAAGCTAAAGATTGAACCTTGGATCATCAATGGATGGCAGTCCTACGGCAGACTTGGCAGCAAGCCGGGTCTGGGTGGGCAAATCTTGTATCGCCCGAAGCCCTGGCTCTCGCTGGTCTTCAATAACTACGGGATGGGCGAAGATACGCTGGGCAATGGGAACGGCCAATTTGGCCGCTCCCGCATTCACACCGACGACAGCATCGAGGTCAAATAC
This sequence comes from uncultured Acidobacteriaceae bacterium, assembly GCA_963702775.1. Classification (GTDB taxonomy): domain Bacteria; phylum Acidobacteriota; class Terriglobia; order Terriglobales; family Acidobacteriaceae; genus Sulfotelmatobacter. The sequence goes on along the minus strand of CAVPDX010000002.1, from coordinate 397,149 downwards.
TACGATCACCCCGAGAAGTTCCTGGACAAGATGGCGTTCTCCGTTACCGGGGACTTGGGATGCGAATATGGCGGCAGCCCAACGCCGAGCGTCGGCGCACAAGGACAGACAGTCATCAACACAGTAAATTGCCATCACAACACGGCCACCAGCCGTAAGCAGAGCTTCGCCGGCTGGATGGCCTACAACCGGTGGTGGTTCAAGAAAGACCTATATGCCATCACCTTTGGCGGTGGTGCGATGTCCAATCCGGGGCGCTATCTCACGCTGCTTCCACCTATCAATGGAGCTGATGCCATCACCGGCTCTCCCTACTTTACGCAGAACCCCGGAGATCCGTTCAGAGCCTGGGATACTTCGCTTACTTTTGACTACATGCCGAAACAATACATCACCTTCCTAGCAGAGTATGGCTATCGCCATGCAAATGTTCCCTACTGGTCCGGTCGCGGCGGGATCACCCCCGGAGACAACGTCACCCCCAGCACCATTCCGAACCCAAGTGCCGGGTCGGTGGTGCCAGGCACCACTTTCGTTCCAGGCCCGTTCTTGTCCCCCACGCCTGGCTTCACCTGTGTGGCCGGGCTGACGGGTTTCTGCCCCGATCTGCGAAAAGACGAACCGAGCCTGAGGTTCGCCATCATGGTGAAGTTCTAGTTCACGCGAGGCTCCAGGTTCTTGAAGCGAGAAGACAACGATGGGCACTACACAAAAAGAGGGCAGCGTTGCGGATCTGATTCCAGACCCGGCGCTGCTCCGCAAACCCTTCCCCCGGGTTGCTCAACGACGGCGCGGCCTTCAGTCCTTTGGGATGCCTTTCCAGCAGCTTCCTTAGGCGCCAGCAGTAAGGACGTCGATTCACAAAAGAGTGCGGGGTTGCGCAGGCCGCCCGACAAAACAGGGGTGTGCTTTGCGAGTTTTCGCAGAAGTGTCACTGGTTGGTTGTGGCGGATAAGGAGTCCTCATGAAAAGTAGAAACCTAAGAATCGGTCTTCTTCTCGTCTGCCTGCTGTTGCCGCTGATGCTTGGCGGATGCAGCGAGCGTATCGATGCAGCGGCGGAAGCGCCGCCGCCCGCGAACATCGTGCCCGGAATTGACCCCAGCCTGTTCGCGGTCGATCATCCCGAGCAATTTCCGCTGGCTGCGGCGGTTGCGCGTCCAGCGACCTCCGAGTTGGTGGTCACAGGCACCGTCGCGCCCGATGTCGCGCGCAACATCCCGGTGGTCTCGCTCGCCTCTGGACGTGTGGTGGCCATTCACGCACGGCTCGGCGACACCGTGAATAAAAGGCCAGTTGTTGCTGACTATTCGCAGCGACGACGTTGCCGGAGGTTTCGACGCCTACCGCAAGGCCGTAGCAGATGAGTTGCTCGCGCGGAAACAGTTAAATCGCGCCGTTGACCTGTATGCCCACGGCGCCATCGCACAGCAGGATCTCGAAGTCGCGCAAGACGCCGAGGACGACGCGAAGACTACTCTCGAGACTGCAACCGAGCATCTTCGGCTCCTGGGCAACGATCCCGACAAGCCCATGGGCATCGTGGATATTGTTGCACCCACTACCGGCGTGATCACCGATCAGGAAGTGACCAACGCCGCGACTGTGCAAGCCTACTCATCGCCCAGTCCGTTCACGATTTCCGATATCTCGTCGGTGTGGATTGTTTGCGATGTATACGAGAATGATCTGGCTACGGTGCGGCTCGGGGATACTGCGGATATCACCCTGAACGCATATCCCGACCGGCCGTTCAAGGGGAAGGTCAGCAACATTGGAGCCATCCTCGATCCCAGTATTCGCACCGCCAAGGTGCGCATCGAAGTGCAGAATCCTGGAATGATGCGGCTCGGGATGTTCGCGAGAGCGACATTCCGCGGTCAAACCACGGAGATGCACACCATTGTCCCGGCATCCGCCGTGCTGCGTATGCATGATCGCGACTTTGTTTTCCTTCCCGCGCCCGACAAAACGTTCCGCCGCGTGGAAGTCGTCAGTGGAGACGTGCTGACCGAGAACACGAATCTTCAAGAGGTCAAATCGGGACTCAAACCAGGGCAACAAGTGGTCACGAACGCGCTGATTTTGGACCACGTGCTCGCTCAATAACGGATGCTGCAAGAGTGCAATCCGGCCTCGCGAGTGCGGCTTATGAGTAACCTCCCGGCTCATTGTGATTGGCCGTTGGGAGCGATTGAGCCGGTGCATCGGCAAGCAAGACAGGACAGGAAATGATTCGGGCCCTCGTAGATTTTGCGCTCAACAATAAATTTGTGGTGCTGGCCATTGCCGTTCTGCTGGCCGGCTGGGGCGCGATTTCGTTCCACAATCTGCCGGTGGAAGCCTATCCCGATATCGCCGACAACTACGTGACGGTCATTACGCAATGGCCGGGACGTTCCGCGGAGGAGGTGGAACAGCAGGTCACGATCCCCATCGAGATTCAGATGTCGGGCATGCCACACATGACCTTTCTGCGTTCTGAGTCCATTTTTGGCCTGTCATTCGTGATCATGATTTTCGATGACAGTTCGGTCAACGACTGGAATCGACAGAAGGTGCTGGAAAGGCTGACGCAGGTAAATCTGCCTCCTGGACAAAACCTGCAGCCGCAAATCGGCACGGACTGGAGCACCACTGGGCAGATCTACTGGTACACGCTGCGAAGCACCAATCCCCGCTATGACCTGATGGAGCTAAGGTCGATCGAAGACTGGGTTCTGCTCAAGCAGTTCAAATCCGTTCCGAATGTGGTTGACGTTTCCGATTTCGGAGGCACGGTGCGCGAGTACCAGGTTCGCGTCGATCCCAGCAAGCTGGTCTCGTACGGATTGAGCATCGGCCAGGTGGAGCAGCAACTCGCCAACAACAATATCAATGCCGGCGGAAGCTTCGTCGAAGTCGGAATGCAACAGATGAATGTGCGCGCGCTCGGGCTCTTCAGCCGAGTGCGCGACATCGAGGAGACGGTCTTAAAAACCCAAACCGGAACCGCCCTGCGGGTGAAGGACATCGCTGAAGTAAGCCAGGGTCCCAAAATCCGTTTGGGTCACATGGCGAGAGCCAATCACATGGAGGACGGGCGCATCATCGATGAGCCTGATGTCATTCAGGGTGCCGTGCTGATGCGCAAAGGCGCCGAGGAACAGCCCACGCTCGATGCCATTCACAAGAAAGTGGATGAACTCAACCACGGCCTCCTGCCCCCCGGCGTGACGGTCGTTCCCATGCTGGATCGCAGCGATCTGCTTCATTTCACCCTGCACACGGTGATGCATAACCTGGCCGAAGGCATGATTCTGGTCAGCGTGATCCTGTTCCTGTTTCTTCTGAACGTTCGCGCCGCTCTCATCGTCGCACTCACCATTCCGTTTTCTCTGCTCTTTGCCTCGATCTGGCTGGATCTGAGCCATATTCCTGCGAACCTTCTCTCCCTGGGCGCTCTGGATTTCGGAATGGTGGTGGATGGCGCGGTGGTGATGGTCGAAAACATCGTCCGGCACATGAGCCGCCTGAACAACGGTTCCGGGTCGGCGGGCAAGAAGACACCTGCCGAAGCGATTCGTGAGGCTGCGCATGAGGTGCAGCGGCCGGTCTTTTATGCGATCGCCATCATCATCACCGCCTACATGCCGATCTTCACGCTGCAACGCGTGGAGGGGCGGCTCTTCCGGCCCATGGCCTGGACGGTCGCGCTCGCTCTGCTGGGCGCCATGACATTTTCGGTTCTGGTAGCGCCCGTGCTGGCAGGCATATTCTTCCGCAAAGGCGTCCATGAACGGCGCAACCGGGTGATGGACTATCTGACGGAACGCTACCGCGAGCGGTTGCGCTGGGCGGTTCAGCATCGCTGGGTTGTGGCTGCTGTTGGCATCGCCGCGCTTGCCGGAACGCATTTATCTGGGGTTTGGCGGCGTCATTGGCGCGGAGTTCTTGCCTCATTTGGATGAAGGCGCGATTTGGGCGCGCGGCACTCTGGCCAATAGCACCAGTCTTTCGGAAGGCGAAAAATTCACCACCAACGAGCGCTATGTCTTCGCTTCCTTTCCAGAAGTGAAAACGGTGGTGTCGGAGGTTGGCCGCCCCGATGATGGAACCGACACTGGCGGATTCGGCAACACCGAATATTTCGTCGACTTGAAGCCGCACGATCAATGGCGGCCTGTATTTCACAAAAACAAAGAAGAGCTGATCGCCGCCATGAATCGCGCGGTGGAAAAGTATCCGGGCGCGATCTGGAACTTCTCCCAGCCCATCGAAGACAACGTCGGAGAAACGATGACGGGCACCAAGGGTTCGCTTGCGCTCAAGATTTTTGGCGATGACCTGAAGACTCTCGAACAGAAAGGCGAGGAAGTTACTGCCGTCATGTCCGACATTCCGGGCATGCATGACGTCAAGCTCTTGCGCGATTTCGGCCAGCCCAATCTCGACTTGACGATCGACCGCCGCCAGGCAGCTCGCTTCGGAATCAACGTGACAGACATACAAGACGCGGTCCAGACCGCCGTGGGCGGTAACGCGGTGAGTCAGGTACTGATCGGCGAGCAGCGCTACGACGTGGTGGTTCGCTACCAGGCTCCGTACCGCAATACGCAACAGGCCATTGAGAGAGTCCGCCTGCTCTCTCCCACGGGAGAGCGCGTCTCCCTTGCGCAGTTAACCAACGTGGAGGTGAAGGACGGCGCGTACGACATTTTCCGCGAGGGCAACACCCGGTACGTAGCGGTAACGTTCAACGTAAGAGGCCGCGATCTGGGCACCACCGTCGAAGACGCGATCAAACAGATCGGCCAAAAAGTGAAACTGCCGCCGGGCTACAGCCTTGGCTGGTCGGGCGAATATGAGAGCGAAAAACGAGCGGAGGCGCGGCTGGCTCTGATCATCCCGCTGACGATCCTCGTCATCTTCATCATTCTTTACACCATGTTTCGTTCGTACAAATGGTCGCTGCTCATTCTGTTGAACGTCGCCCTGGCTCGCGTCGGAGGCTTCCTGGCCCTGCTGGTTACCGGAACTTACCTCAGCGTGTCCTCGGGCGTAGGGATGCTGGCGCTGTTCGGCGTATCGGTGCAAACCGGCGTCATCATGCTCGAATACATCAACCAGTTGCGCGCGCGCGGTTATTCGATCCCAGATGCCGCAGTCGAAGGCGCAGTCCTGAGGCTTCGCCCCATCATGATGACCATGCTCGTGGCGACTCTCGGACTTGTTGCCCGCGGCTCTGTCGCATGACATTGGATCGGATTCGCAGCGGCCTTTCGCCATTGTGATCGTGGGCGGACTGATTTCCGATCTGCTCCTTAGCATTGTCCTGTTACCCACGTTCTATGTCTGGATCGCGAGAGACGGCGATCAACTTCCGGAACCGGAGGCGGCCCTTGAATAGTCTTGCATTGTTCCGGAAGATCCGGCCAAAGAAAATCGGCGTCAACTTAGTTGTGCATTACCGTGCTTAGCCTGTGCGCTGGCTGGTCCGGTATCGGCTCAAAGCAACGGACCGGCCAGTATCACGCTCGAAGAAGCCATCCAAATGGCGCTGCAGCACAACCACAACCTGCTGGCGATCACAACCACGATCCAGCAGAGCCAAGCCGAAGAGATCACGCAAAACCTGCGCCCCAATCCCACGCTGTTTGCGGACTGGGAATATCTGCCAATCGGCTCACCGGCCAAGCAAAATCCCGGGCTATATGGAGGGCAATCGACCAACGATTATCTGCACGACAACACCGAAGGCGACCTCGGTCTCAGCTACCTGATCGAACGTGGCGAAGAAGCGCCACGACCGCCTTCAGGCCCAGAAAGACATCACGGCCCAGACGCGCTCGCTGGTGGCGGATAACGGGCGCGGTCTTACGTTTCAAGCCGCCTCGCTGTTTTACAACGTGCAACTCGCGGAATCGACGCTGGAACTGGCCGAGAAGGACCTGAAGAGCTTTCAGGAGACGGTGGACATCAGCGAGCATCAATACAAGGCCGGCGGCATCAGCGAGAACGACTATCTGATGATCAAGCTGCAGCTGTTGCAATTCCAAAGCGACGTCGAACAGGCGCGTATTGGCCAAGGTGCAGGCGCTGTCCGACCTGCGGCAGTTGCTCGGATACGAATCCGTGGCTCAGAATTACGACGTTGCAGGCCCCTTCGAATACCAAGCCGTGAAAGGCAATCTCGAGGACTTGCAGCTAAAGGCGCTGCAGAATCGTCCCGACCTGCGCGCAGCGCAGCAAGGCGTGACCGCTGCCAACAGTCAGTTGACATTGCAAAAGGCCATTGGCAAACAGGATGTGACCGTTCAAGCAAACTACTCGCACGTAAACGGAATCAACGCCGCCACGTTTTACAGCAGCATTCCGCTGCCGATTTTTAATCGCAACCAGGGCGAAATCGCTAAGGCGCGCTTCGCCATTACCCAGGCGCAGGAGATAGAGAAAGCGACAAACGGTCAGGCCCTCACCGATGTTTACGATGCTTATCAGGACCTTCGCAGCAATGACAAAGTGGTGTCGCTCTACATTTCCACGTATCTGGATGTGGCCACGCGGTCGCGCGATATCAGCGAATACGCTTACCGCCACGGAGGCACCAGCCTGCTCAATTTTCTGGACGCCGAGCGCAGCTATCGCGCGACTCAGCTTGCCTATCGGCAGGCCCTGGCTTCATACTTGCTCGCTCTGGAGCAGTTGCGAGAGGCAGTAGGGACGCGAGCGCTGCCATGAAATTGTCAATCTGCGGTCCACAGTAATTAAACCAGTGGGCGAATTGTAGCCGACCACCGAAGGAGCCGGATCTTTGAACAAGCAAGAGGTACGGAGCCGGATCGAACAACTCGGAATCATTCCCTCCATTCGCGTGTCGACTACGGAGGACGCCCTTTTCGCTGCCGAGGCAATCGCCCGAGGCGGAATACCCATCCTCGAAGTCACATTGACCGTGCCCGAAGCGATCAGAGTAATTTCTCAAGTGGCGCAGCACGCTCCCGAAGTAATCGTCGGCGCCGGGAGCGTTCACGATGTCGAGACTGCGCGGCGCTGCCTGGATGCGGGGGCTAAGTTCCTTTCCAGCGACGGCCTTGATCGCGACACCGTGAAGTTCGCCGTGCAGGAGAACGTGGTGGTGATCCCCGGCACACTCACTCCGACCGGCGTCATCGGCGCGTGGAAACTGGGTCCAGATTTCGTCAAAATCGTGCCTTGTGGGCACATCGGTGGCGACAGTTACATCAAGGATCTTAAGGCGATGTTTCCCAACGTTCCCATGGTCGCCGCGGGAGGCGTGAATCAGCGGACCGCGTTTAGCTTCATTGCCGCCGGGGCAGTTGCGCTGGGTGTTGGCGGGGAGTTGATCCCGAGAGAGGCCATCCGGCGGCGGCAGGCCGATCGAATTGCCGAACTCGCGCGCAGGTTCCTGGACTCTGTTAGCAACGCGCGTGGACTTTGAGCATCCCGCTGGCAAATACCGGGGAGCATGAGCCTCGGAGAACTTTGTTTTTCTCGCAAAAGTCATGGAAAGGAAAGATAGCGTCCCTTGTGAATCGATATCTGGGGGTGTTGTCTGCGAGCATAGCGACCTTCGCTGCCACGAATATTGATGATGCCTTTCTCCTGACTCTCTTTTTTTGCCAGGCGGATTCCGAATCGACGAATCGTAATAGGTCAGTACGTTGGTTTCGCGGTCATCATTGGCGTTAGTTTGATCGGCGTCTGGGCAGCTCTCGCAATTCCGTATCGGGGGCTTCATTTTCTCGGGGTGCTGCCACTCGCGATGGGAATCAAGCACCTGTTGCAGGGACGCAGAACCAGCGAGGACAAAATCGTCTACCTCTTAATGCCGAACAAAAAGCGAATTCGCTATTGTCCCTTGTCGGTAGCCAAGTTATAGCAGAAGGGATTCTGGTCTACGTTCCAAAGTGCGTTGAATTCAAAGGTGGACGGAATTGCACAAAGCTTGGACAGTTCTGCAATCGAGCTCCGCGGGCTTCGCAATCCCCCAGGAAATGGGCGGTATCCTGATCCACGAGTATTACGTCCGTGAGATCGAAGATCAAGCTCTGGTGGCTGCCTGGGATGCGAGAGCAACTTTAGCTCGTTTAAGTGCTCACTCTCCAACCGTCCGCTAAGTTTCAAAGCAACTTGGTCACCGTCCTCCACCCATCTAACGGGGTATGTCCTATGCCTACGGCTCAACGGTTAAATGTTTCCGCCGAATCTAAAGCGGCTTCATCGGTGTCAGTCTGGCGCACTCCGATTAGCTGGTTGCATGCTTCCGGGGCCGGGAGTGCGAAGTGGCAGGACTATCAAGGCGGCGGCGAGACCAAGCGCACCTCCGATCAGCGTTTCCCAGGCGCGCGACGCTAATACGAATGCGGAACTTTCTCCGCTTACCGCCAGCGTGACGACAAGAGTGAACGCGTAGCAGCCGCAGGCAATATCGTAGCGTTCGGGAAGCGCCATGGCGTAAATGATCATCGCGAGAGCGGCTATCGTCCAGGCCACGATTGGCGCGTGCAATGCTACGGGAAGGCATCCCAGGCCGAGCGGAACACCTATCGCAGTACCGATGATGCGGCGGCGAACACGATCGATCGTGCCGAACGTAGTGCCCGCGATGACGTAAGTGCAGGCGGTGATCGCCCAGGCGGATTCTTCAAGGTAAAACATGTGATTCAACAAAACGATGACGAGGGCCGCGATAGCGGCTTGCAGGCCCATGCGAAGTTCACGAAATGCGCCGCCATCGGTCGCGATAATGGAGCCGAGTGGTTGCGCGAGGACCGGATGTTCAGCCGGGCCGCTAAGTAGGCGCGGGACGATGGATCCGATCGTTGCAAGTACACCCGCGATCACGACTGTCACCAGATCCGCTCGTTTCAGACCCATGGTGTAGGCTAGAAGCTGACCGATATAAATCTGCGACCCGAGGCCCGCACCGAGAATGCCATAACGCTTCAAGTAGCCGACGAGGAAAGCTCCACTGACAAGGGTTAGTTCGGCGCCAGGCCAGCCAGTGCGGCTGAGTACGGGGGAGAAACAGATCATGGTGGCAGCACCAACGACCGCTGCGACGCACATTAAGGCGAGGTCGCGGCTGGAAGATGCTCTTGTCGAATGACCTTCCGAAACACTGGCCCACAATGCAAAACCACCTGCAAGAGATCCGAGTAGCGCGCCGCTCGATAGCCCGTGGGAACTGCCGAGCACAGTGCCGAGCAGTGCCGCGATTCCATAGGCTGTAACGAGGCGCAGACCTTTTATGCGTCGATGGGTGCCGGAATCGATGCGGTCGAGCCACGCTGATGCTCTTGCAAAGAGCCCGGATGGGCTTGTCCAGAGTCGCGCCTGGATTGCCAGGTCGCGGCGCGATGGGGATTGCTCTTCCGCCTGTTTTTTCTCGCGATCATCAGTCATGTCGTTAACGAGCAGATAGAAAAACCCTGCCGGCGGCTCGGCTCTAACTTTCCACATCGATGCACCATACCTTCTGGTTTCTTTTGCCCTGACGTCCCAAATCAAGGAGTGCAACTGCAATGCCATGAGCACGCAGTGAAAAGAAACGACTTACAAAGTAGGAGACATAAGATCGGCTTGGCCTCACGACTTTCCGTGATAGATCGATAGATCAGGACTCCGCTGCATCGTGTCCAGGTTCAGAATTCGAAACATTACAGAACGAGCCATTCCTTCCGAGTTCGTAGGCACTGCTGCGCGACTTGTTGGCGTATCACGTAAGTACTTTATCGGACGCACGCAAGCTCGAGGAATGTGGAGAAACGTGTGTTGGGGCGCGCGTTCGATAAAGCCGTTAGAGAAGGAAACCCCTCGCGTTTGCGGCGGACGTGGTGGGCTATGGTGATTGAATGTGGGCGGAGCAGGGATGCGGCTGACCACCTTGGCGGTGAGATCCGTGAGTTCACTCCACTGCCAAGTCTCTACCGCTTGCGCATTGGTTAGAAGTTCCGCTGCATTCGGTCGACCCCGACCGAGATACAGTCAATGAGCGAGAAAGACTTCGAGTGATTCGCCTGCACCGGCGTAAACACTCCGGAGACAATGTTTCTATGCCGGAACCACTCGCTTCTGACATGAAACATGTCGATCGGAATAAAAGCATGGTTTGCAACCCTGCATGCCTACTCCAGGTCGACCATCGCGTGCCTGCTTGGTCGGCTTGGTCGCTTGTGAGCCGCATGTGCTGTATTCGTGCTCCTGATTATCATTGCGGCACCTGTTCTCGCGCAAAAGAAGGAACAACGCCTCCGAGCCCACGATTGCTCTTCTCGACAGCGGTTTAGTCATTGAATCACATATGGAGAGCGGCAAACTGGGCGGCATGGTGGGTCAGCTAAACACTACGGATTCGATCAAGATCAACTGGACGTGCTCTCTGCTGTTCAATCCTCCTGTTACCAACCAGGAACGTCCGGAGCTCGCCGCGATCAGCAATACCGCCATCCTTGTTACTGTCGGGAACCCATATACCAACAACTCTCGTCTCTACTCCTACGTCTCGAAGTTCTGAACCGATGCGAGGACTCCGCCGTTCTTGCGCAACGATAAGCGGGGTCCTCGCTGAGTCTGGAACCAGCGAGTCTCAATGACGCAGCTTAAGGACGGGTGCCCAGGGAGAGAACTCTGAATGATCTTCGCGAGTATTGGACGCCAACGGGAGAACTCATCCTTCTGGTTTGTCAGTCGCATTGCGCTGTCGATTTTGTAGAGGGACTTGCGCTCTTCACAGGACAAGAAGTTCAGTGTTTATGCGGGCTTCCGCACTAGAGCACCTGGGCTAAAACTATGTGGTCCGGTTTTGGAGTTCCCTGCGCTGCCGTAAGTCGTAGGAAATAAATGGTCGGGGAGAGAGGATTTGAACCTCCGACCCCCTGGTCCCGAACCATGAAATCACAAACTCCAAGTGCTTCATCTGGTGTCGCTTAGGGGTCAGAAACCATTCTTCCTCTCGCTCAGTTGTACCGAAGTTGTACCGAGGGCGCCGAACGAAGCCGCGAGCCAGTAACCAGACTCAAGAGATCCATACACAAAGCCTCAGTAGCGAAAGGTGGGGCAAATTGTGGGCAGGCGAGGAGCCCGTTCTCAGGCTTGCAAATCCTCTCCCCTCGCAGCCAATGTTCACGCTTGCTCTGCTGCCGGTTGTTTTGTCAAAGTGCCATGCCGGAGCGCGCGGCGCTTCAGTAAGAAGAAGAAAACCGGGACCAAGATCAACACGTGAATGGTCGATGTAATCATCCCGCCGACGATAGGCGCGGCGATCGGCTTCATAACATCGGATCCGATGCCCGACTCCCACAAGATCGGCGCAAGACTAAGAATTACGGCGGTCACGGTCATTAACTTGGGACGCAACCGCTGGACCGCGCCTTCGATAGTGGCCTGCTCTACATCCTCGTCGGTTAAAGTCGTACCTGTGGCGAGCCGGTGTTGAAGCGACTCGTGCAAGTAAACCACCATCACCACGCCGGTTTCGACCGCGATACCAAACAGCGCGATGTATCCCACCCAGACCGCGACGCTGAAGTTGTAACCGAGCACCCATTGCAGGATGAGTCCGCCAGACATCGCATAGAGGGTCGGGAAGATCAGCACCGCCGCTTCGGCCGCGGACTTGAAGACCATGTAGAGCAACAGAAAGATGACGAAGAACACGATCGGCAGGATGATTTTCAGTCTCTCTTTGGCGTGAAGTTCGAACTCATATTCGCCCGCCCAGCGATAAGTGTACCCGGCTGGCAAATCCAGCTTGCTACGCAACAACTTGTCTGCTTGGTTCACGAACCCGCCGTAGTCTTTTGTTTTCAAATCGAGATAGACGTAGCCGGTGAGCGCGCCGTCTTCATCGCGAATCATTGCCGGACCTCGCGAGAACGAAAGGCGCGCTACTTCACTGATTGGGATTTGCGCTCCCGACGGAGTGGCGATGAGAGCGTGTCCTACGGCTTCGGGATCGCCGCGGAAATCGCGCTCGTAGCGAACGTTGATGGGAAAACGCTGGCGTCCCTCGATATTCTGAGCGATATTTGCGCCGCCGATGGCAGAGGTAATAACCCGCTGAACGTCTCCTACGGTTAGCCCGTACCGTGCGGCTTCCGGTCGATTCACCTCTACGTTCAGGTAAAAGCCTTGCGACACTCGCTCTGCGAATACCGAACTTGTCGCTGGTATGCCGGTAAGAATCTGCTGCATTCGTGCGCCGATATCCTGAATCTGCGCCAGATCGGGTCCTTGAATCTTCAGACCAAGCGGGGTTTTGATGCCCGTGAGTTCCATGTCCAGCCGGTTTCGCACCGGCATCGTCCACGTGTTGGTTAGACCAGGGAATTGGAGCTTGGCATCCATTTCCGCGATCAGCTTTTCATACGTAACACCCGGTCGCCACTTCTCCTGGGGCTTCAACATGATAGTGGTGTCGTACATATCGAGCGGGGCATTGTCAGTGGCGCTGTCGGAACGGCCCACGGTGCCGAACACGCTTTCCACCTCTGGAAAGGAACGGATAATACGGTCCTGCTCCTGCATCAGCAGGCTCGCTTGCTGAATGGAAATCCCCGGCAGTGCCGTCGGCATGTACAGGGCTGATCCCTCGTACAACGCTGGCATGAATTGGCTGCCTAGTTTGAAATACAGCGGAATGGTCACCGCCAGAAAGATCAGATTGATCGCGATCAGCAGTTTCCAGTGCCGCAAACACCAGCGTAGGACGGGGAGATAGATCGCTTGAGTGATCCGGGCCGCAGGGTTTTGCGATTCAGGACGCAAGCGGCCCCGAATGAACAACGGCATCAACACGGGGACCAATGTGATCGAAAGTATCGAGGAAAACGCCAACGCCGACGTCTTGGTCCAAGCCAGAGGGCGGAACATGCGCCCTTCCTGCGCCTCCAGCAAGAAAACGGGCAGGAACGACACGAGGATGATAATCAGCGAATAGAATAACGCGGGGCCAACCTGCTTCGCCGATCGCACCAATATAGATCTGCGTTCCTGAGAGCTGAGTTTGTCGGTATGTTCGCCGGCGCTCAGTCCGCTTCGTTCGGCCAGATGCTTGTACCCGTTCTCGACCATCACGATAGCGGCATCGATCAACACCCCAATCCCCAAAGCCAGCCCGCCCAACGACATCACGTTAGAACTTACGTTGAGGTAGTACATCGGGATGAAGGCCGCCAGCACCGCGATCGGCAGCGTGATAATAGGCACCAGCGCCGAACGCAGATGGAACAGGAAGGCAATGCATACGAAGCTGACGATGATGGCCTCCAGGATCAGATCGCGCTTCAGAGTCTTGATGGATTCATTGATCAGCCATGAGCGATCGTAGCCGGTCACGATTTCAACTCCAGGAGGAAGTGAGGGTGCGATCTCACGCAGTTTGGCTTTCACACCAGTGATCACGTCAAGCGCGTTCATACCGAAACGCATGACCACAATGCCGCCAACGGCCTCCCCTTCGCCCTGCCAATCGGCAGCCCCGCGACGTACCTCCGGCCCGAAATCGACGCTGCCCAGATCGCGCAGCAGCACGGACGTTCCATTTTTGGTCGCGACGGGGACGTTCTCCAGGTCTGCGACTGACCGCAGGTAGCCAAGACCTCTCACCATGTACTCTGCGCCGTTTATCTCCAGAACATTGCCGCCAACTTCGTTTGTACTGTCGCGCACGCGCTCGATTACGGTAGAGACCGGAATGCCATATGAGAACAGCTTGTTGGGATCGAGCTTCACCTGGTATTGCCGGACGTAACCGCCGATTGTCGCAACTTCGGCCACGCCGGGGACGGTTTCGAGTTGGTAGCGGAGATACCAGTCTTGCAGAGCACGTAAGTCAGCCAGGCTCTTGGTGTGAGTACGATCAATGACGGCATACTCATACACCCAACCGGCTCCGGTGGCATCGGGTCCGATGGCGGGATGAACGTCCGCTGGCAACCGTCCGCCTATCTGCTGAAGATATTCCGTGACCCGCGAACGCGCCCAGTAAAGATCAGTTCCGTCTTCAAATACGACGAAAACGTACGAGTCCCCGAACATGGTCTGCGCACGCACGGACTTAACGTGAGGTGCTGCCAGCAGAGTGGTGACGATTGGGTAAGTAACCTGGTCTTCGATCACATTGGGCGGTTCTCCCGGCCATTCGGTGTGGATGACCACCTGCACATCGCTGATATCGGGAAGCGCATCCAGCGGGATGTGACGCAGGCTCCAAACGCCCGCTACCGTTAGCAGCACCACCCCGGTAAAAACCAAGAAACGATTCTGTTCACACCACTCAATAATTCGGGAGATCATTACATGCCTCCCGTGACGCTTATGCTGAGCTGCTTGCTGGCAATCGTCTGACTGCCACGTTTCACCACTACCGTGACTTGCCAGGTCCCGCTGGTTTCGAGATTCAGCGGGCCTTCGTAAACGCTATCCCCTTTTTCGCGGAGCGTCGCTACGCTTCGCACAGCGGCCATACCCATTGCTGGCATTGCTGCCATGAAGAAGGTTGCGGTCACTTCCGCTCCGGCGACGGGTTTGCCGTCCGCACTAGAGAGCTTCACTCGCACCGAGTTCGCTCCTTTATGTGGCGGTGACGGATCAGTGCTTAAATCGACAGCAATGCGCTCGGCCGGTCCATTCATCGCAGCCGCCGCTCCTGCACCCGGCGGCGGAGGCGTGAATGACCCAATCGCTGCCTGCAGCTGCGATTCTGAATCCACAAGGAAATTGGCCGAGCTGACAATGCGTTCGCCCACCTTCAAACCCTTCAGGACGACTGCGTGATCATCCAGCCGCGGTCCGACCTCAATCTCACGCGGTTCAAAATAACCGTCGCCACGGTCGATAAAGGCAATTTCCTGCGTGCCGGAATCCAGGACGCCAGAAGCAGGAATAAGAAGTTGACGGCCAAGTGGAACCCTAATGCTGACGTTGACGTACATGCCTGGCTTCAGCGCGATTCCCGGATTGTTGAAAACGAAGCGCACAGGTACGGTGCGCGTCGTGACGTCGACCTGAGGCAGGACTTGTTCAATGCGTCCTTTGAACATGCGTCCTGGATAGGCATCAACCGTCACTGTGGCGGGCATTCCTGGCCTCAGGGCACCGATGCCGGTCTGAAAAACATTGGCGTTTACCCAGACTGTGGAAAGATCGGCGATGGTGTAAAGCCTCGTTTCCGGTTGCACGTATTGATTGGGAAGTGCGTTGAATTCGGTGATGTAGCCGGATGCAGGGGAATCAATGGTCACATCATGCTGCACTGTGCCTGATTGCTCCAGTCTGGCGATCTCACTCGGCGGCACGCCAAATTGGCGCAAACGATCGGCAGCGGCCTGAAGAAGCCAATCGCTCTCGTGCGATGCAGTCCCATGCGCGTCGCCCGCGAAAGCCTGCTGGTTTTGCTTCGCCAGTAGATACTCTTGCTCGGTACTGACCAAATCGGGGCTGTAGATCGTGAAGATCGGCTGCCCCTTGCGCACGTACTGATATGTGGCATTGGCAAATACCTTCTGGATCCAGCCAGGAAAACGTGTTTGCACGTAGGCTCGCTGCTTCTCATTCATGTCCACGTTGCCCGGCACGCGCAGCTCGTTGCTGATGTTTCGCATCTCAACAACCGCAGTCTTCACGCCTATTGCCTGCATCCGCTGCGGAGAAAGTTGCACCGGAGTGAGGGATACAGATGCGCTGGAAGAAGGGGCCGTGCTAGCCGGCGGTTGCTCCGGAACGTCGGGACCCTTGGCCATCACTGGGCTCGCATCATCGGTTGCAGGCGCAACGCGACCGCGACCCCAGATCACATACGCAAGCGTGCCAGCCAACACAAGGCAAATTACTGCGCCAATTACAAAGGCTTGCTTGTATCTGCGCTCGCTCATTTCGTCACCTCTGGGGTATTGGGTTGTCCTGTCCTGTCGATTGGCGCTCCGACCGAAAATTCCAGGTCGGCGAATCGCATTTCGAAGTCCGCCATGGCTTGGAAGTAAGCGAGGTCGATGTCCACGACGGTCATCTGGCTATCGAGCAGATTGAGGAAGTCGGTGCGGTCATTCTCGTAAGCGATGACCGTGGACCGCAGAGTTACCTCCGCTTGGGGCTGCAGCAAACTCTTATAGAGGTCTGCAAGCCTTTTCGCAGACCGCACCTGCGCCAGTGCTTCCTGAATTTGGCCGAATGCGGAGTTCTGCAAGGCGGCAAGCTCGGCATCTTGCTCGCTGACCTGAGCCTTGGCCTCAGAGATTTCGGCGTCATGCTTGCGCCGGTTCAACCAGGGCAAGTTGATCGAGCCTTCCACCATGTAGTTGTTACGGTAATTCGAGCCGCTCGGCATCAGCATGTAACCCGCTGAAACGGTCAAATCGGGGGCGTAACTCTTGTCTGCCAGCGCTTGCTGCTGATGACTCTTCTCCAAGGCGACTTGCGCCCGGGCCAAGTCAGGCCGCGAAGCAAGGGCCAATTTCTCCAGTGCTTCTGTTCCAGGCAGTTGCTGCGGAATAGAGTAGTCACCGCGAGCATTGATGGACGCGGCTGGGTCATGCCCGAGGAGCGTATTCAGACGAGCGCGGGCCACTTCGGCATCCTGCTCGAAACGAATCAGGTGTTCGGCCAGGCGTGTCAGTTCGACTTGTGCCTTCAGGATGTCTTGCTGAGGCACTTTGCCCACCGTGTATTTGATCCGGGCCGCCTCCACTGCCTGCCGGGCGATGGCCACGTGCCCGTCGTGGATGCGAAGCTCATCCTCCGCGCGCAGCAGATCATAAAAGGCCTTGCGCACCCGCACCCGAACGTCGAGGCGCGAGTTATCCAGCGCCGCCTTTGCTTCGCCTACATCGCTGTGGGCAATGTCAGTGCGTAGCCCTCGTTTTCCGAACCCCGGAAACGTCTGGCTCACCATGAACATGTTTTGAGCCGCGTTGTAATCCCAGGGCCGGCGCAGAGGTACACCCCATCCTCGATACATCAATGAGGGATCATCGAGGGCACCAGCCGTGGGCGCGTGGGCTTCAACGACAGCCAAGTGCCGAACCGCGACGCGAATGTCCGGATTGCCGAGCAGCGCCATCTGCTCGATCTCGTCAAGGGTGAAGGCTGGCCCCGATGCGGCCGAATGCTCGTGCTGCGGCAACAACGCATTTGCAGCGGGAAAGGGGTCCTCGGCTGCAGCGCTCAGCGCGCACGCGCACACTAAGAACAGTGCGTATGGAACTCTCATGATTCTCTCCGTCGGTAGAAATACACTTCGAGCTTTTGCCCAAGAGATGAGGGCGGACGGAGATGGCTAGACTCTCAGGACAGTCGTATCAGGTAGGTACTCGCTGGGCGGATGGCGGGGAATGTCTTGATGAAACGAATCAGAGCTCGGTGGCGGTGTTGGAATGGGGAGAGCTGCAACTACTTGTAATACTCGAACCGACTGGTGATTGTTTGTCACAACCATGGTGGTGCCCGGTCGAACTTCAGTCTTGCAGCAAGAGTGCGATTGCGGCATGTTCGCCGATCCGCACATCTCGGCCACATGCTTGCAGCATTCCATCTCTGGAGCTGTCATCGCTCTGTCCGGGATCATGCACGCCAACAGCGGCGCAGCAGTCCAGCAGATCACCAGGAAGACGACGGCTATAGCGGCAAAACGTCGCATGATGTGAGTCTAGGCCGACAGTTTCTCGGACGCAAGTGATCCCAATCACGGCGTTGAGTGACCTTGGTCTTCCGACTCCTGACCTGCAAAACCCAATACCGCTACCCAAAGGCGGTCCTCAGAAAGCCATTGACACACGCTCAACGATACCGATTCGCATAGCTTGCGGAAAAGCGATTGGGAGGAGAGCATACTCATGCGTCTACTCAATCAACGTGGCTGTTTAAGGGCCTATCCTGCGAGTGTCTCTCTGGTTTTCGGTCAATTAATTCGCAAGTTTTCGAGAAGATGGAGCCAAGATCATACTTGGAATTGGTGACCTGTCGATTACGAATCGACCCAGTTTTGCGTATGTTTTGTGAGATAAGGGTGATAGCAGAGCGTTTTGGGGTGTTTTCGAGCACTGCGGGGACCATATGTACAGGATTTGTACAGCAGGATGATCAGCCGATTTCAGGTCGGCAGGCTTGGTCATTTTCCGCGCGGAACGGCCGCTATCATCGCGACCTTTCAATCGTGCAAGCACTCTTGCACAGTTAACTTGGGTCACCGTGAAGGTTGTATTCGGTAGATTCTGGAAAGGGCTTTGGTCATACTGAAGGTGCCACTTCGGGAGCAATCAGAGGCTCAAGTGCAGAACCGCGGCGTTCGCGCGGTGCCCGGTTTCCCCAGTTGGCGTTCGACAGTTGCTGGCCATCCAATTTCGCTGCACTTCCGATTTGCTCGAAAGCACGGGCTCTTGCGGTAAGCACATCCCGGCGCGCGCAACTCAAGAGGACAGAGCAATCCTGGTCGGAGTAACGTTCCAGCACCGATAGCACGTAGACAAAACGATCAAAGGTTCGAAGCCTCAGAATCGCAGCGATTTCTTCTCGGTTCGCCAGTGGTGTTTGGCTGTCCCTCTTGATTGAGCCAGGATTCGAATTACCATTTCCCTCCATCGTGCGGGGACGGACGATCTGCACAGCATTCTGAATGACGGCTCGCCGAGCCCAGGAGCGTGCCCATTCCTTGAAAACTGGATTCCCTTTCACGGAATCCTCCAGCCCAGAGACAAAGCATTGTTCCGCTTTCTCGCGATCTCCAGTCAATAGAAACGACAGCAGATAGAATCCTTCCATGTCTTGGTGGAAGATCCGGCAGAAATCACTGCTGGTCGCGTATGGTATGGACCTGGCTGTTTGTGTTGCTTCTGGCACATTCACCTCCTCGGCGATATTGCTTCTTCTGTAAGAGCAGGATTGCGTTTGGTCGTTACGCCTCGCAGCTTACGGTGGCACCCCGGGCATCTTGTTTCAGCGAGTGCCCTTTTCGTTTCGTCGTCTGTCCACTCATGTAGACGATTGAGTACGAGAAATATTTTAGAAAGGCACCTTGTGCGGGAAGGCTGGCAAGTTCTCAAAGGAAGACCGTGCGACTGGCACTGACAATACCCTTGGGTGTCCCGCCTCAGCTGGAAATGGAGAACGCGTTCGTCCGTTAAGATAGCGGAGCGAACGTATGAAAAAAGAGCGCAAGCACTACACTGCTGAGGAGAAGGTGGCCATTCTGCGGCGCCATCTTTTAGACAAGGTCCCGGTTTCCGATCTGTGTGAGGAACTGGGGCTGCAACCCACCGTGTTCTACCGCTGGCAAAAAGAGTTCTTCGAGAACGGCGCGGCCGCCTTCCACTCGGCGGAGCGTCCTCGCCGCCAGGCGGAGGAGAAACAGAAGCGGATTGAGTTCTTGGAGAAGAAGGTGCAGACCAAGGACGAGGTCCTGGCCGAGCTGATGGCGGAGCACATCGCGTTAAAAAAAAGCCTTGGGGAACTCTGACCGCGACCTGGGTGCCACACGATGTGCGGGATCAGGTGGTGGATTTCGTCCGGCGCTGGTCGGAGAAGACAGAGATCAGCGTCGGCCGATTCATTGCGTGGCTGGGCGTTACCGTGAGCAAGTTCTACGACTGGCGGCAGCGCTATGGACGCGTCAATGAGCACAACGGTTGGGTACCCCGAGACTTCTGGTTGGAGCCGTGGGAGAAGGAAGCGATCGTGAGTTTCCATCTGAAGAATCCGTTGGAAGGCTATCGCCGACTCACGTTCATGATGTTAGATCACGATGTGGTGGCGGTGAGTCCGGCGAGCGTATGGCGCGTGCTGAAACAAGCGGGACTGCTGTCGCGCTGGAAAGCGAAGCCGTCACGCAAGGGCACCGGCTTCGAACAGCCGCTCGCGCCGCACCAGCACTGGCATGTCGATGTTTCCTATATCAACCTGTCGGGCACGTTCTATTACCTGTGCAGCGTGCTGGATGGATGCAGCCGTTTTCTGGTGCATTGGGATCTGCGGGAGTCGATGAAGGAAGCGGACATTGAGATGATTCTGGAACGAGCCAAGGAGAAGTACCCCGGGGCTAAGCCGCGGATCATCTCCGACAACGGACCGCAGTTTATCGCGCGGGACTTCAAGGAGTTCATTCGCATCTCGGGCATGACGCACGTGCGCACCTCGCCGTTCTACCCGCAGTCGAACGGGAAGATCGAACGCTGGCATAAGTCGCTCAAACGGGAGTGTATCCGGCCACTTACTCCGTTGACGCTGGACGATGCGCGCCGCTTGATTCAAAACTACGTCGATCACTACAACACAGTGCGACTGCACAGCGCGATCGGCTATGTGACGCCGCAGGACAGGCTAGCCGGACGACAGGCCGAGATCCACGCGGCTCGCGATCGCAAGTTAGAACAAGCTCGTAGGCAGCGACAACTTCGCCGGCAACAGACGTCGTCTTTAAGATTTGCACACTCTTCTACCGCAGCTACAATGACCTCGCCGGGTGAAACGGAAGCGGGCTCTGCCGGGAGGCAACCATGCTAAGGGATAACCTGGTGGGGCTCATCGAGCCGATGCTTAGCAGCGCGGGAGCCAATCCTCTCGCGCTGTGCACTGAACGGAAACGGTCATCGGACGATAGACCCCCATGCCTTGAAAATTCCCGCCCCGAAGGGGCGGAATCTACACTAACGGAGAACGCCCCTTCTCCATTTCACGCTGAACCAAAACACTCTCTGGATCCACAACTCGTCTGCTATTCGTGGATGACTGGCATCCCGGAAGTCGCTCAGGTCGTGTTCGTTCGCAAACGATTGGCCGAGGTTCAATACTTACGAACCACCATTACCGACGAGCAGCGTGAGGAATTCGGCCGCCTGGTAGGGGACACAATCCAAAGAATCGAGTCGGCACAGTTCTTACCCCATAGTGGCATCCGCTTCCCGCAGAATCCCTGCAGCAGCTGTCCGTATGTGGGACTTTTGTCTTGGCAAACAGGAGATGGCTGACGCCCGCCTGGTAAGGCGTCCAGGAGCAGAGAATCTTGATTGGCTTGACGAGCTTGCATACTGAGGATCCGCCTATGCCGCCGAAGCTCAATCGCCGTCGCGCCCTGTTGGTGCTGGGCAAGATTGACGAGATTCTGGCCTGGGAACAGGTTCTGTGTCCCGACAGGGAAATTGTGCTACTACAGTGTCCGGCAGTCATTGTCCAGTTTCCCCTTCGAGAGAGTTGGAAAATGCTTCCACCGATCAGCTTCGACACCGCTAGGCAGGTGGCCAGCTACATCGGGATGATTCTGTGTGAGCACACAAGCGGGAAGCGACAACGACTGGGAAAATTGACCAAGCAAGTAACTCGCTGCTGCGCTATTTGTGGACCGAAGCAGGCATGCATGCGGTACGGAAAGACCCGGAGTTGCAACGCTTCTATCGGCGCAAGCTCATCCGGAAAGGGATGGGCAAGGCAAGGATCGCGGCCGCACGCAAACTGGGTATTCGGCTGTGGATCATGTTGCGCGACCAGATTGATTACGAACAGTTCTGCCGCCGCGGAAGGTTGCGGCAGAAAGGGGAAGCCCATGCCGTTCTTCTGTGAGAAGAACAGATTCCGAAAGGCCCTGTTTAAAAATGCAACAGTCGACTGATTCTAGGGATGCCCTCGCTTGGGGAGAACGCTGAAAATATGTCCAATTGACCGCTGAGTTCTCAACCATGCGGTAAACGACAACCTCGGATTGGAAGACATCTGAGGGCGGGTGGTCACTGCGCCAGGCCGACTTCTGGCCCGGAATGCTCACGAATAGCTGTCGCTCCCAATAGCTTTCGCCGGATCGATCTTCGGAGCCGCTGCAGCTTGAAAAGCATCCATACTCTCCATGAGAGCGCCTTGCGACGAAGCCGTACTCCGATCAGGCGGCAGCGAAGCCCCGTGCGACGAAAGTAACAAGCCATGGATTCTCACGGCAACGATTCTTGGTTCGAGCATCGCATTCATCGATAGCACAGTCGTCAATGTAGCCCTGCCCGCGATGCAGGCCACCTTTCACGCAACCGTAGTGGATGTGCAGTGGGTGGTTGAGTCATACGGCCTTCTCCTGGGCGCGTTGATTCTCGTGGGTGGATCTCTCGGCGATCTGTTTGGCCGCCGCAGGATCTTCGTCGTGGGGGTGGCAATCTTCGCCATTGCATCGGCCGCTTGCGGCTTTTCTTCGAACATCCATCAGTTGATCATCGCGAGAAGTGTTCAAGGCGTAGGGGCTGCGCTGTTGGTCCCCGGAAGTCTTGCGATTATCAGTGCATCTTTCGACGAAAACAGTCGCGGCCAGGCCATCGGTACTTGGTCGGGCTTTACAGCGATTACCACCGCGGTCGGGCCCGTTCTTGGCGGCTGGCTGGTTCAGCACGCTTCTTGGCGTTGGGCGTTCTTCATCAATCTTCCGATTGCGGCGTCCGTGATCGTGATTTCCCTTTCGAAAATTCCCGAAAGCCGCCGCCTGAGTGCCGGCCGCATCGATTGGATCGGAGCGCTTCTTGCCACTCTAGGTCTCGGCGGATTAGTGTACGGCCTCATCGAGTCGGTGAGCCTGGGCTGGACGAATCGGCTGGTGCTCGGAAGTTTGATTCTTGGTTTCGGCGGTCTTATCACATTTCTTCTTGTCGAAGCTAGAGTTGCTTCCCCCATGGTGCCGCTCACTCTATTCCGATCCGCGACGTTTAGTGCCGCGAACCTGCTTACACTGCTTTTGTACGCAGCCATCGGAATTTTCTTTTTCCTGTTTCCGTTGAATCTGATCCAAGTTCAGGGGTATTCCCCGACCGCAGCCGGTAGTGCGATCCTTCCCTTGATTGTGCTGATGTTCCTTCTGTCGCGCTGGGCTGGCCGACTCGTTGACCTCTATGGAGCGAGAGGTCCACTGATCATCGGCCCTCTCATTGCCGCGGCGGGCATCGGTCTGTTCGCTGTTCCCTCCATCGGAAATGGCTATTGGTAGTCGTTCTTCCCAGCGCTGGTGATCCTGGGATCGGGGATGACGGTCACGGTGGCGCCTCTCACGACCGTGGTTATGAATTCCGTCGAGGAAGACCTTGTCGGCACGGCTTCGGGAATCAACAATGCAGTCGCGCGGGTAGCGGGAGTGCTCGCAATTGCAATACTTGGGATCATCATGGTGAAGGCGTTTAGTTTTCACCTAAATCGAACCTTGGCTCGCCTCTCCGTGCCTTCCAATATTCTGCAGGACCTGCAAGCGAACGAGATCAAACTCGCCGGCTTGCAACTGCCCGCTGAGCTTGATCCGACTGCGCGCGCCGCCATCCAGGAGTCCGTGAAGGAAGCGTTCGTATATGGATTCCGAATCGTCATGTCGATTTGCGCAAGCCTGTCCGTGGCAAGTGCGGCGGTCGCAGGGGTCATGATTCCTCAGGAACGTGCTCGCCACTAGGTGGCCCACGCTAGATGGCCATTGGACAATATGCGCGCCCGTCATATCCGGTTATTTGGGTTTTGATCCAGCTTGTTTTCCCACAACGCTCAGCGTGATGCTCGAGGGATACTCCGCCGAGTGGTGGACTTCGTTGCGGGCGAGGGTGCCTTGTGATTCATTGTAGTTGTCGCCGCCGGTGTTGAGATTGCGATCGAATTGGGGGAAATTACTGCTGCTGATTTCGATGCGCAACTGGTGTCCGGGGGCGAAATAGATGCTGGTTTGCATGGGCTGGAACGTCACCTTATAGACTTTGCCTTTTTCCATCCACACGGGCGGCTTGGTATAGCCTTCGCGATAGCGGACGCGCTGTATATTTTCTTCGATGTTGTAGGCCGTGCCGTCGGGCAACACTTCGATGAGTTTCACGGTAAAGTCAGTGTCTTTGGCGTCGCTCGACACATAAAGCGTAACGTCGATCGGGCCGCTGACCTCAATGCCTTCCTTCAGCGGACCTGTGCTGTAAACGAGGACATCGTCGCGCGCTTCGAGAGTGCGCTGATCAAGCGCGCCGGGCTTGTACTCAGCGCCCAGACAGCAGAAACCTCCACCGTGGGTAGGGACGGGATTCATGGGATCGTAGACAAATCTGTCGCGGTTATCTTTGGGCTCCGGCGCAGGGAGCAGAGATCCATCTCCGTAAAGGGAATTGGCGTGTCCTCCGCTGGCCAGGTAATACGTCACGGGATTTGCGCCCTCGGGTGGCCAGGTGTCAGACGATTGCCACTTGTTGATGCCCATGGTGTAGTAGCGGACCTTTGGGGTCTTGGCGAGAATCCCGTTTTCCTCGCCTTTGAGGAAGTGGTCAAACCATCCGTAGGTAAGGGCGTCATAGTCGAGGCGGGCGTCGCCCATGTCGCGCTCGCCGACCATGGTGTTCTCGGTGGCGCGTTTGTAACTACAGTGGGCGACGGGCGCGATGACGGCGTACTGCTCGGCGGCGACGGCAGGGCTGGCCGTGCTGCGGACGTAATTGTATGCGGCAAGGTTCGGCCCGATGCTGACGTCATACCAGGTCATGAGCCAAAGTCCGGGAAGGTCGATGCGCATGCTGTCGTTCCAGAGCCCGCCCTGGTACCAGGAAGGATCGTTGGGCGTGCGCGTGATCATCCCCGGTTTACCGGAGGGCGTGGCGTCAGCAAAGATCCCGTGCTGGGCGCCAATGGCGGCGTAGATGTCTTTTTCCGGCAAATGCTGAAGTGCCTTGGACCAATCAATGGTGGGTGGGTGCGCGGAAAGATCGTAGGACTTGGCGGCTGTGACTAACTCTTCCTGCGTCATGCTCGTCGGAAACATAGGACGTCCGTCTTTGACGAGAAGGCCGTAGTCATAGAGCCACGACCCGAAAAGCATCTGCACCGCTCCGCCGCGGAACCAGTTGCCCTGCTCATAATAGGGGCCGACGCGGCCAACGCCGGCGCCAAAGCTCTCTGGGATGAACGTCGCGAGCGCCTTGTTGCCGCGCGAGGCCACAGCCAACTGCCACTCTGCCGTCGAGGAGCAGCCGATTAGGCCGACCTTGTCCAAAGACCAAGGCAGCCCGCCCATCCAGTCAAGCGCATCGTCGGAATCCGTGAGCGGCACGCCGAGAATATCGTAGTCGCCTTCGGAGAAGTAGCGGCCGCGTTCGTTCATCTCGATATACGCGTAGCCGTGCTTCACCGCTTCAAGTGGGGCGGACATGTCCCGAGGCGCGCCCAACTCCACGTCCCAGTAATTGAAGTTGTATGGAGTGCGGACAAAAATGATGGGATATTTCTTGGACTCGTTCTTAGGGCGGTAGATATCGGCCTGCATGCGTTTGCCGTCGCGCATGGGCACCATGACCTTGCGTTCGATGATGGCGATGGATTCGAGTTCGCTTTCGGTTGCGTTGCGCCGGGCGATCGCGGCGGCGTCCGGTTGCCGGGCTTGCCCAAGTGCGGAGGTGACGACGCCCGCGAAGACCATGTGACATAAAACCGCCAGAGACGCCAACTTGGCAACTCGGTTCATTCCGGCCTCTTCCTTCACGAACTGTGCCCGAGTCCTCGGGCGTCGTTGAAATAGCGCTGCGGATCGCCGATCGCTGCGACCAAGTCGCGCAGAAACTCCGCTGCCCGCGCACCATCCACCACACGATGATCGCCCGAAAGAGTCAAGGTCATCATGGGACGGACACCGGGCTGGCCGTCGACCGGCACAACCCGGTCCGCGATCCTTCCGACCGCCAGAATCCCGGCTTGGGGAGGGATGACGATCGCGGTGAATGCATCGACCTCGAACATGCCGAGATTGCTGATGGTGAAAGTGCCACTCGCGATATCGGCCGGGCGCAGTTTGCCGCTGCGTGCGCGTTCCGCCAGGTCTCGCCGTTGCGCGGCGATCTCGCCGAGATCGACTTTGTCGGCATTGTGAACTACGGGCGCCACGACGCCCTCATCCACGGCCATCGCTAGTCCAATGTTGATTTCGGCATTGGCGCGAACACCTTCTCCGGTCCAGCTTGCGTTCATGCGCGGGTGCTTCCGTAGAACGCGCGCCACCAGCGCCACCAGCAGATCAGTGTGGGTGAGCTTTACTGCGCGCGATCGTTCAATCTCGGGACCGATTTTCTGTCGCGCTCCATTCAAGGCACCCGCGTCCACTTCGCGGACGACGAAGAAATGCGGGACCGTCGTCCAGCTCTGCGTGGTGCGTTCCGCCATCAGCCTGGCGACCGGGCTGCTAGCCTCTATCTCACCGGCCTTGGATTCCGCTGCGGCGAGAATGTCGGACGCGAGGATTTCTCCGCCGGGGCCTGATGCGCGTATAGCGGCGAGATTGATGCCGCGTTCGGCGGCGAGGCGGCGCGCCTTGGGAGAAATCTTGGGGGACCGCGTTCCAGGCTGGGGTGGGCTTTCGGATTGATTTGCCGGCACCCCAGTTGAGATTGCAGATGCCGCCGGAACTGCAACAGGAATCATCCTTCTTCCTGATTCGACGGCGACCTCATCCTCGGGAGGAGTTTCTCCGGGTCGCACGATCCAGGCGATAGTTTGGCCTACCGGCACTTCGATGCCGGCTTGTACCTTGATGCCGGCAAGGACGCCGTCGCCGGGGGACTCGATCTCCATGACCGCTTTATCGGTTTCGATCTCAAGCAGGGGCTCGCCCTTGACCACGGACTCACCCTCTTTTTTCAACCATGAAATGAGCTTGCCGGTTTCCTGCGCCATTTCAAGTGCCGGCATCACCACACTGATCGCCATAATTGTTCGCCGTAGTTACTCGCGCATTCTCAGTCGCCCACGCCGACGCGCTCCTGCCGCGAGCTGGCTTCGATCAGCTCGCGCACACGCGTGCTCGGCCCCGATTCAGTTTCGCGGATTGCGGGAAGCGGACCATCCACGGTGAAGTAGTGCCGGCCGGCTACCAGCAGCTCTTCGGCGGGGAAGCGCGTGATGATCTCGTGCCCGGTTTCAGTGACCACGATTTCTTCTTCGATGCGAGCGGCGCTCCATCCGTCGGTCGAGGGCCAGAAAGTTTCCAGCGCGAATACCATACCCGGCTTGATTTCACAGGGATGATCCAGCGAGACGAGCCGGCTGATGACGGGCTTTTCCCAAATCGCCAGGCCGATGCCGTGACCGTACTGCAAGGCAAAGCAGGCTTCCTCATTGGGAAAGCCGAACTCTTGCGCCTTCGGCCAGACGGCGGCAATCTCGGCCGTGGTGCGGCCGGGGCGTACGAGTTCGATCGCCGCGTCGAGATATTCGCGGCAGCGCTTATACGCGTCGTTCATCGCGTGCGAGGCGTATCCAATCGTGAAACAGCGGTAATAGCACGTGCGGTATCCCATGTAGGAATGAAGAATGTCGTAATAGACGGGATCGCCCGGACGAAGCACACGATCGGAGAAAACATGCGGATGCGGATTGCAGCGTTCTCCTGAGATCGCATTCACCGCTTCCACGTACTCGGAGCCGAGATCATAGAGCACCTTGCTCACCAGCCCCACGGCCTGGTTTTCGCTCATGCCCGGCTTCATCGCGCGATAGAGTTCGTCATACGCGGCATCGACCATCATGGCGGAAGTATTCAGCAACGTGATCTCGTCACGTGTCTTGATGACGCGTGCTTCCGACATGAGCGCCTGACCATCGACGACTTTGATTCCTTCTTTCTGCAAAGCGAAGAGAACCGGCAATTCGATGATGTCGATCCCGACCGGCTCTTTGTGCAGGCCGCGCATTTCCAGTTCGATGCGAATCTTCCTGGCCACATCTTCCGCCCGCCCCATGTCTGGCGTCATGGCGCCGCGCAACACGGAGATTCCGGCACGGGACCGCTCTCCCAGCCAGGGACAATGCAGTTGGTGGTGTTTTGCAGCCGATCCAAAATCCCAGAGAATCGGTTCGTCGTTTTGCGGAAGCAGCGTGAAACGATTCGCTTTGTCCTGCGCCCAGGTGCCGATGTGGGTCGCGGTTAAGTAGCGGACGTTGTTCATGTCGAAGCAGAGCAGCGCGCCCATCTCGGATTTCTGCAGAAGGTCCTTGGCCTTCTCCAGACGTTCGCGGCGCAGGCGATCGAAGTCAACCCGGTTTTCCCAATCGACGGCCATCGTTCCATATGTAGGCAGAGCCATAAATATCTCCTTACTTTGGTGAAGCTGGCGTAACCCTTCGACGTTGCTCAGGGCAGTCCGCCGGCGCTACCGGCCGCACAGAGCTCGTGCGGCCTCGAACACGGTCTGTTCGGTGGGTACGGTTGCATCCTCCAAAGGCGGCGAAAAGGGAATTGGAACATGCATCGCTCCCATGCGTTTGACCGGAGCGTCCAGATCGTAGAATGCGCCCGTCGCGATCACCGACGCAAGTTCGGCGGTGACGCCATAGCGTTCGTAACCTTCGTCGAGCACGATCACCCGCGAGGTCTTCTTCGCCGATTCAATCAGAGTTTTTTCGTCGAGCGGCCACATGGTGCGCGGATCGACCACTTCGGCGCTGATTCCGATCTCCTCCAGTAACGTGGCCGCGCCCAACGCCACCTGCACCATGCTGCTGGTGGCGACCAGTGTGATGTCCTCGCCTTCGCGTTTCACATCCGCTACGCCCAACGGGACAGTGTAATCCTCAGCAGGCACTGGGCCTTTGAGCTTGTACATCATCTTGTCTTCGAAGAACACGACCGGATTCTGGTCACGGATCGCCGCTTTCAGCAACCCCTTGGCGTCGTATGGCGTAGAAGGGAGAACCACCTTCAGGCCGGGAACGTGACAGAACCAGGCGTGCAGAGATTGCGAGTGTTGCGCGGCGGAACGGCGGGTCGCTCCCATCGTGGTGCGCATCACCATCGGGACCTTCCACTCTCCACCCGACATGTAATGGACTTTGGCGGCCTGATTGACCATCTGGTCCATGGTCAAAGTGAGGAAGTCGCCGAACATGATGTCGACCACGGGACGCATGCCGGTCATGGCCGCGCCCACAGCGAGCCCGGTGAAGCCCGCCTCGGAAATCGGTGTATCCAGCACGCGCTCCTTGCCGAATTCCTGCAGCAGGCCAGAAAGAACTTTGAAAGGAGTTCCAGCCTCAGCGACGTCTTCGCCCAGAATAAAGACAGTCGGATCGCGCCGCATCTCTTCGGCCAGCGCCTCGCGAATGGCATGCGCGAACGTCAGTTCACGATCGT
Organism: uncultured Acidobacteriaceae bacterium; assembly: GCA_963702775.1. Classification (GTDB taxonomy): domain Bacteria; phylum Acidobacteriota; class Terriglobia; order Terriglobales; family Acidobacteriaceae; genus Sulfotelmatobacter. Next base: position 368,061 of record CAVPDX010000002.1, on the reverse strand, counting down.
TCTGTGAGTCAGAATGCGTCTCAGGCATAGACGTCCTCGCCCACTTCATCGACGGCTGGGTAAGGAGCTGCCACTGCGAATTCGACTGCCTTCTTCATCTCAGCCTCAAGGTCGGCCTGCACCCGTTCCAGCGCCGCCGCGTCGGCGAGCTTTTGTTCGACCAGCCACCGCCCGAAATTCGCAATCGGATCCCGTTCCGTCTTCCACATTTGTTCTTCCTGCTTGGAGCGGTAATATTCGCGGTTGATGTCGCCGACGTGATGTCCGTGGTAGCGATAGGTATTGCAGAGCAGGAAGGCAGGACCATCGCCGTGGCGGGCGCGATCCACCAACCGCTGGGCGGCGGCATAAACCGCGCGCACGTCCTGACCATCCGCGCTGGCGGATTCCAGGCCGAAGGCGGTTGCGCGGGTCAGGATATCCCCGGCGGTCGTTTCCGTGTAATGCGTGTATTCGTTGTAGAGATTGTTCTCGCAAACGTAGATCACGGGAAGCTTGAACAACTGGGCGAGGTTCATCTCTTCGTAGAGCACGCCCTGGCCGAGCGCGCCTTCCCCAAAAAAACATACCGACACCCTGCCGTTGCGCAAATACCGCGCCGAAAACGCGGCTCCGGTGGCAATGCCGGCGCTGCCGCATACGATTGCATTCGCTCCCAGATTGCCGGTGGCCGGGTCCGCAATGTGCATGGAACCGCCTTTGCCCTTGCAGTACCCGGCCTTCTTACCCAGCAGTTCGGCGAACATTCGTTCAGGGGAGGCGCCTTTCGCCAAACAATGCCCGTGACCGCGATGAGTGCTTGTAATGTAGTCGGTTTGCCTCAATGCTGCGCATACGCCGACCGCGACCGCCTCTTCACCGATGTAGAGATGCGCCAAGCCCGGCATTAATGCGCGAGTGTAGAGTTCGTTGACCTGCGCCTCAAACTGGCGAATGGCGACCATCTGCCGATACATGCGGAGCAAATCGACGCTTTCAGAAAGCGCGTTCGGCTGAGCGGCGGTGGTCATTTTTGTGCTCATTTTTGCAATCCCGACATCCGCGCCAAAACGTGGAACATGACGGCGAAGTCCTGTTTCTCCCAACCCATGGCGCGGGCTGCAGTCAGAAATTCGTTGCTGACGGCGGTGGAGGGGACGGGAACGTTCAGCTTGCGGCCTAACTCCATAGCCAGGAGCATATCTTTCTGCATCATGTTGACGTCGAACCATGCTTCTTCCGGTTGCTGCAAAACGAACGGACCGCGATACTGGATCATGGGTGAGGCCACAGCGCTGTGAACCAGAACGTCGACCGCAACTTCGCGCGCAATGCCGCTCTTTTCCGCCAGCAGCACGCCTTCGGAAAAAGCCAGCATTTGCACTGCCAGGCTGAGGTTCACGGCAATCTTCATAGCCAGCGCCAGACCGTTGTCGCCGACATGCGTTACCTTTGGCCCAATATCCAGCAGCAATGGCTTCAAGCGCTCGAAAGTTTCTTTGCGGCCCCCAACCATCACCGAGAGCTTGCCTTGCTGCAGCGTAATCACGCTGCCCGAAACCGGCGCGTCCACCATGTCGGCGCCCATCTCGCGAACCTTCGCCGCCAGGGCACGGCTCACATCTGGGCTCACCGTGCTCATATCGATGTGGAACTTTCCGGCAGTCAGGCCCGCAAGCAAACCATCGGGCCCGTCGGTCACGGCGGCGAGCGCCACTGCATTCGTCACCATCGTGAAAGTCACATCGGAAGCCGCGGCCACGGCTTTTGGAGAATCGGCAAACTCCATGCCTTTGTCGATCAACCACTGGGCCTTAGAGCGCGTCCGGTTGTATCCAGTCACGGTGTGTCCCTTTTCGAGCAGGCGGGCCACCATGTTGCCGCCCATCACGCCCAGACCGATGAATCCGAGTTTGGCCATTTCAAGAATTCCTTTTCAGTTACGAGTTCAATTGAAGTGCAACTATTTCCTGCGACCTATTTCTTCCCCAGGGATGACGAATCCTCAAGCACCTGCTGCAGATGGGCGCGCATGGCTTCGCGGGCCGCTTCGGGGTCTCCCTGCAGGACGGCCGCCAAGATTCGCTTGTGATGAAATTGTCCGCGCTCCGGTCCTCCGTTCACCAGGAAAATCCGGCTGCGCTGCTCACGCAAGAGACCCACAATCGAATCCAGAAGCGAAAGAATCAGCGGGTTTCCTGCCGCTTCCGCTAGCGCTAAATGGAAATCGAGATCGGCTTCCACGTAGGCGTCGGGATCCTGCAGGCTGCGGTCCATCACGGCGACGGCTTCCCGCATGGTGCTCATCAACTGTTCCTCAATGCGCACGGCAGCCAGGCCGGCAATTTCGGGCTCTAACACCAGCCGCAACTCTGCCAGATTGGCTGACCCTTCCTGCGGGTTGATGCGGATCATCAGGTCGAGCGACTGCCGAATCGCGTTGGAGGTTCCACTCGTTACAAACGTGCCGCGCCCGGAATAGGCCTCTACCAATCCTTTTTCGCGCAATGTTTTTACGGCTTCGCGAATCGCAGTACGGCTGACCCCAAAGGCCTGCGCCAAGTCGCGCTCCGGCGGCAACTGGTCGCCCGGCTTGAGTTGGCCTTTCATAATGGAGTCTTCCACCTGTTGCACAATCTGCTCGTACAGCCGAGAGGTCTTCACCGTCCGGTACATCGGCTTGGAAGCAAGAGAATCCAGCGCTTCGTTTGTCATGAGGTTCTTAACTCCTCAGGTCCGACCAAATAGATATCGCGGTCGAACCAATGTTTCACTCGATCCTTGCCTACTGGATCGAAACCGTTTTAATGTTCATAAACTCGCGTATCCCCTGCGCGGAAAGTTCTCGCCCGTGGCCCGAGTGCTTCACTCCACCGAATGGGAGGCGCGGATCCGAAGCCACCATCTTGTTGAGGAAGACCATGCCAGCATCGAGTTCGTTGATGAATCGCTCAGTCTCCGCAGCATCGTTGGTCCAAGCACTAGCGCCCAGCCCGAAGCGGCTGTCGTTGGCGATGCGGATGGCCTGATCCACGTCCTTGACACGAAAGATGGATGCCACCGGGCCAAAGAATTCTTCTTTGTAAGCCGGTGAATCTTTCGGAATGTCAGTCAGCACCGTGGGCGCATAGAAACTGCCGGGGCGGTCGATAGGATGGCCGCCAGTCAACACGCGCGCACCGGCAGCCACGCTTTTTTTCACGGCGTCGTCAAGGGAAGCAACGGCGTCGGCGCTGGCTAGCGGACCAAGTTGCGTGCTGTCTTCAAACGGATCACCCACGCGCAAGCCCTGCATGCGCTGAACGAACTCACGTTCAAACTCAGGGGCGATCTGCTCCGCAACGATGAACCGCTTGGCCGCAATGCAGGACTGACCGTTGTTCTGAACTCGCGCGTCGACCGCAGTCGCAACCGCCGCATCCAGATTGGCGCTGGGCATCACGATGAAAGGATCGCTGCCGCCCAGTTCGAGCACAACTTTCTTAACGCGCTTGGCTGCGGAAACCCCCACTTGAATCCCAGCCTGCTCGCTGCCCGTTAAGGTCACCGCGACGACACGGGAATCGTTCAGGATGCCATCGACCGGACCGGATCCGATCAGGAGAGTTTGGAACACGCCTTCGGCAAAACCAGCGCGCCGGATAATATCTTCAATCTTCAGAGCACATTGCGGAACATTCGACGCATGCTTCAGCAGCCCGACATTACCCGCCATCAGCGCTGGCGCCACGAAACGAAAAACCTGCCAGAAGGGAAAGTTCCAGGGCATGACGGCGAGGATGGGACCAATCGGCAGATAGCGGATGAAGCTGCGCTTGGCTCCAGTTTCGATAATCTCGTCAGCCAGAAATCCTTCGGCGTTCTCTGCGTAGTAGCGGCAACCTGTGGCACACTTCAGCGCCTCAGACACCGCAGCCTTCAACGGCTTGCCCATTTCGAGCGTCATCAAATGGGCACACTCGTCCTTTTCTTTTTCCAGAATTTCGGCCACACGCTTCATTTTGGTGGCCCGGTCGGCGAATGAGGTCCGCCGATGATCTCGGAATGCCGAAACCGCCAACTGCAGCTTCTCTTCAATTTGTGCCGCGGTCAAAGGCTCGAAAGTTCTTAGGACTTCTCCGGTCGCCGGGTTCGTGGTCGCGATAGCCATATGCTGGATTCCCTCGAGCCGGGGTAGTGGCGCCCAAGTAGCGCGGAGCAAGCTAACCGCCCCTGGGGGGGAGGGCAGCTGTCTTGTGGTCCGACCAGAATACTACTTGACTGGTGGCCCGCGTCAAGGGTATATCTTCCAATCGCAAGTTGGTTCAACAAAAACCACTCCGACCGTCTGGGTGTCCGGTCCAAGAAAATGTTCTGTTCCCATTTTGGAGGCTGCAATGCATTCTCCGTTTAATGGCATTCGGGTCTTAGGCATCGCTTGCGTGGTTATCGCGATCTCTCTTTCGGCGTTTTCCCAAAGCACGATGGGCCGTATTCTTGGGACGGTTAGCGATCCCTCCGGCGCGGCTGTGGCCGGAGCCACCGTAGTCATCACCGATGTTCAGCGGGGCACCGCTCGCACCGTAGTCACCGATGCCTCGGGAAACTATGCTGCGCCCGACTTGCAGCCCGGGGTTTACAAAGTCCGCGCCGAGGCGAAGGGCTTCAAAGTCGTGGAGCGCGTAAATATCGGCGTGGAAGTGGCCCAAGACGTACGCGTCGACGTCTCGCTCCCGCCCGGAGAGGTTTCCGAGACTGTGGTGGTCGAAGCCGAGGTTCCGCTCGTCAACAGTACCTCAGCAACTTTAGGCGGCACTTTGAGCAATGCCGAAATCAATGATCTGCCGTTGAATGGCCGCAACTATGAAAATCTTCTTCAATTGCGCCCAGGCGTAATGCGATATCCCGGCGGAGGATTCTCGACCACGAGCGCCAATGGCCTGCGCGCGGAGGATAACGCCTACTTCATTGAAGGCCTATTTAATAGTGAGCCGTACTCGGGACAGGCGATCATTAATGGTTCAGGAATCGCCGGCGATTCCGCGACCATTCTGCCTATCGACTCGATTCAAGAGTTCAATTTGCAGCAAAACCCACCGGCCGAGTACGGTTGGAAGCCGGGAGCGGTGGTCAACGTGGGCCTGAAATCCGGCACCAACAAGGTGCATGGCACGGCGTTTGGTTTCGGCCGCGATGGAGCAATGGACGCGCGGAATTATTTCAATGCCGCCCCGAATCCGAAATTGACCCGAACCCTGGAGCAATTTGGCGGCAGCCTCGGTGGCCCGATCATCAAGGACAAGGCGTTTTTCTTCGGCGCTTATGAAGGCCAACGGTATAACGTGGGCAACTCCTACGGTGGAGTTACCGGTCCCTCGATGATGCACATGGCAGCGAACGGAACCTGTTCGTTTGGCTATGCGGGCGACTGCGCCGACAGCATTCCGGATGTGCTCGCGGATATCACAACACCGGCTGCCGTGGCCGCTGGAGTGATCGTAAGCCCAGCCAGCCTGCTGGTTTCAGGATGCGCGGCTACGGGCATTTGCAACGGCACAGGATTTGTCACGAACAACCAGACGGATATTGGCACCGCCCTCACCGCCAGCCAGGCAATTACGATTCCCAACGGATTTAACAACGTCGTCCACGTCGACAACGTTGTGGGCAAGGTGGACTACACCTTGAACGTGCGAAACTCCGTTAGCGGGATGTACTTTTTCGGCAATAACTCCGGAACCGTCGAAGACTTTTCTGAGTTGCAGCAAAGGTGGCTTTCCGATATTCACACCCGCGCGGAAGTGGTGGGCGGCAGTTGGGTTTGGACGCCCAGCGCCCGCGTGGTGAATGAGGCCCGCGTCGGCTATAACCGTCTCTATCAGCCAACTCTGCCGGCCGACCTCAGCACTCCGTCTTCCACGTACGGTCTGGATACAGGTGTGACCGGACCCAACACCGGAGGCCTGCCGCGCATCGGCTTCGGCGGTTACTTCACAACACTGGGCGGCTTTAAGTGGCCGAAATTCCAGGGGCCGGATTCAATCACGCAGTTTGTAGATCATGTCTCCTACACGGCGGGCAAACACGCCCTAAAATTTGGCGGCGAACTGCACTACAACGACGTCAGGAACGCGTCCTACGGCAACGCCCGAGGCAGCGTCAATTTCCTGGGCGGCGTCGTAAGCGGCGATCCATCGCCTGCCGGTTCGAGCCCACTCGAGGACTTCTTTGCCGGCGCTCCGCTTAAGTCCACGGTAGAGGTGGGAAATCCGACCCTGCAGTTGCATAACTGGGCGTACTCGCTGTTCTTGCAGGATGACTGGCGAGCCACCAAAAACCTGACCATCAACCTGGGCATTCGCTATGAGTTTAGCAGTGTGCCCCAGGAAGCTCACGATCTGCTGGGAAATTTCGATCCAAACGTAGGCATGGTGCAAGTGGGCCATCAGATCAGCAGCCTGTACAATCCGGATCACACGAACTTTGGCCCCCGCATGGGCTTCGCCTGGGATATCGGCGGTAACGGGCGGACGGTGCTGCGCGGCGGCGGCGGCCTGATCTATGAGACGGTGAACTGGCAGTCGTTCATTGCGTTCAACAATGCCTTCGGTCCGGGCAGCGTTCCTACGGGAGCTCCGATCGACTCAGCGGGAGACACATCCGGCGGCACGATTACGACAAGTAATGTTACCTACAAGAATATCGCGAATTACCCGCTTACCTGGGATGCTGCGAACGGGCCGCTGTACGGCGGGAGCACAGTCAATTGCTCCAACAGTCCGTGTCCGATTATGACGGTGGACCGGAATCTTACGACACCCTACGTCTGGAATTGGACGTTGAATATTCAGCATGCATTCACGCCGAACCTCTCGATCGAAGCTGCATACGTAGGCAATCACGGATCGAATCTGACGGGAATACGGGATATTAACCAGCCGCCGGTGGGGTCGGGTTGGACGACGACTCAACCCGGTTCTGCTGGAACTCTTACCGCCTGCCTTGCCAGTGCTTCCATGGGTTATAACAATTGTGCTGTCGACACCGGCTATGAGACGAGCAATGAGCCGTTCAACGCGAAGTTCCCCTACCTGGCCAACATCTTCCAGATGGGAAACGTCTACCGGTCGAACTACAACGGCTTGCAAATCACGCTGAACGCGCGCAACTATCACGGCCTCAGCATGGTGGCGGGCTACACTTATTCGCACGCACTCGATGACGTGGGCGCAAACTGGGACTTCGGTTACGGCGCAGGCCTGCCGCAGAACGCTCACAACGTCGCCGCCGAGTATGCCAACAGCGATTTCGACATCCGGCACCGGTTGACGGTTTCGCTCACTTACGCCATTCCCGGACGGAAGGGCTTCGGGCAGATGCGGGAAGGCTGGGAGATTAACTCGATCATCACTTTGGAAAGCCCGCAGTCTTGGGGGCCGATGGACGAGGGAACCGACGCTGCCGGCGTTGGACCCTTGCCGGTGAGCCCGCCAGCCAACAGCCCAATTCGCTGGAGCTTCTACGGCAAGACATCGGATTTCAAGTCTCAGAAGGGAGTTACGATTCCCTACTTCTCAAACGCTACTGTGCCGATTCCATCGTCCTGTCTGGCGCAGGCATTAGCGGTCGACGGCGGCACTCCTGGTCCGTCGACAGCCTCTCTGAATCTGTTCGGCTGCTACGCCAACGGCAACTCCGTCATGCTTCCCCCGCCGCTCGGCCAGTTCGGGAACATGGGCCGGAACATGTTCCAGGACTCCGGTTTCAGGAACCTCGATTTCTCCCTGGCCAAGAATTTCCACTTTGGAGAAACCATGCGGCTCCAGGCGCGCGCCGAGTTCTTCAACATTTTCAACCATCCCAACTTCGCCAACCCTTACGGCGGTCAGAATGGATTCGGCCTGAATGATCCGTCGGTTCGTCCCTTCGGCTGCGGTTGCGCTACGCCCGATATCGCTGCCGCCAATCCCGCGGTCGGCTCAGGCGGACCGCGCTCAGTGCAACTGGGATTGAAGTTCACGTTCTAACCGTGCGCTCACATTTGAGAGGCGAAGGAAGGCCGGACGCAGTTCCGTCCGGCCCTTTTCCCAGAGCCACGGATTCGAAAGAGAAGGAGTGGGCCAAGCCATGAACAGATCAAGTCATTTTCCTTTGCTGGGTTTTCTGTTGATGTTTCTCGCATTCATTTCCACCCGAACTTTTGCTCAAACCGCATCCAATCAGAAAGAGCCGCGTCGCGAACGCACCATCGACGAGATCAGGATCGAGGCCATACGCCGCGCTGAGGTGGGACAGTACCCGCTGATCGGACTCGATCCCGGCGACATCAAGGAAGCCTTCAAAGCCATCCATACCAGCGATAAAGATGAGTGGGCAGCCGCCTTCATGGGCGTCGCCGATCGTTACTTCAACGAAGCCAAGTCACTGGAGAAAACCGATCCCACGAAAGCCAACGCCGACTACATCCGCGCCTGGCGGCTGTATTCCTTCGGACGCTGGCCCATTCCCGCGTCTCCCGGCAAGCAGCGCTCTTATGAAAAAGCCATTGAGGCCTTTCTGGCGCACGCGCGTTTCTTGGATCCACCTCTTGAAGTCGTACATATTCCCTTCGAAGGAAAAGAAATCATCGGCTACCTGCGCTTGCCGAAAAATGTGACGGGGCCTGTGCCGCTGGTTCTCGCGGTGAACGGTCTCGATAGCCGCAAGGAAGATTTGGCCGAAAGCTTCGGGGCGATCTTGCCATTCGGTGTTGGCTTTCTGGCGGTGGATGGCCCAGGCACCGGGCAGAACCCGATCAAAGTCAGCGAAAATGCCGAGCGCGTGCTCTCGCGTGTTCTGGATTACATCGCGACTAGGCCCGAAATCGACAAGAACAGAGTCGCCATGCACGGCGTAAGCTGGGGCGCATACTGGGCCACGAAGATGGCGATCGTCGAGCGCACGCGGCTGCGCGGCGCAAGCGCACAGTCGCCACCGGTGGATAAATTCTTCCAAAAAGAATTCCTGATGAACTCTCTGCTGGGAAACCGCGAATATTTGTTCGATCAGGTGCCGGCCCTCATGAACATTCTCGATGGCGTGCACACGCTCGATGAACTGGCCGAGTACCTGCCCAAGCTGTCGCTGGTCCACGAAGGCTTGCTGGGCAAGCCGATGGCGCCCATGCTGATTCTCGCCGGGGTTAAGGATACGCAGGTTCCCATCGACGACGAATATCTTCTGCTGAGCAAAGGCGACGTGCCCAAGACCGCATGGATCAATCCGCAGGGCGGACATCTCGGGCGGCAAGTCGGAGTGTGGCCCGATCCGCGCATCTTCAAAGAAGTAATCATCCCGTGGCTGGCGCGCACACTTGCGCCCGAGCCCGCAAGATAGAGCATTCGAAATCTACTGCCCAGATGCAGGGGCCTTCGCATCGAACTCTTGTCCCGCGACGGGTTCCAGGAACGGGATGACATAGCCTTTCACTCTGATCGGACCGGACCTGTGGGTCTCGACCACCAAGTCATACTTGAACTCGCCCCTCTGAAACGATTCGTCGTTGAGGTGAAAAACCAGGGTTTGATTCGTCGATCCCCGCAACGAGATCTGCTCCGGCGTATCATTCTTTATGACCAGAAGAATTTCGCCGCCTTTTTTTTCTGCTGCCTGGGTTGACTGTGCCTCCGGTATCTTGGGCACGTCCTTACCTTGATCTTTTTCTTCGTCTCCACCAGGCATCTTGAATCCGGACACCATTCTTTTTGCCTGATCGAAGTTCGTCGCCGGAAAGTTTCCGGCCCGCCACAGTTCATCCGGAATATCCGAAGGACCATCCAGGGTCGGGAACACAATCAAGTTTTGTCCCGCTTGCAGTTCGCGGCCATTGTTCTTGATGAAGAATCCACCAACCACTACCGGCAGCGCAACCAGCTTGGCCCCCTCGGCGATGAATAAAGGCCGTGATCCTGGTTCCGTCAACTCGGGGATGCTGATGTAGGCAACTTCCGGCGTCTCCGCCACAATCGTCGCGGGGCGTTGTTCAAAGGCGGCAAAGGTCTCGCTGCTGTTTCCGCTGAAGGGCCCACGGACCATGCATAGCTGGCCTTTTATACACAGTACTGCCGATTCGAACGATCTGGAGGGGGGCGCGCTAGCGGAGCTTTGGGGAAAATTCAATACTTTCGCAACCGAATGAGCCGGGTTGCCCGCTTGCCGGAACGTAACCTTCAACTCGGGGGTGTCGGAGGGAGCGATGAACGTAATCGGCCCATCGGCAGCTTGTGGTGCTTCCCCTTCGGTCTCGAAATTCCAACCTGACAACCTCGAAGCTTCGCCGGAGGATTCGAAAGGCACAGCCAACCGTATTACGTTCACTTCGGGCATGCCCTCATACTTGCTCGCGTCCCTGGTCACGATTCCGGAGACTCGTTCGCCGGGACGAATTTGCGCTGGCGCCACGATCCCGACCTCCTGGCTCACGTCGGCGGTGGGTTGAGGGACCGGGACGGCTGGGCGTATGTACGGCTGTTTCGTTCCCTGCTGGGCGGCTGTTCGCGCGGCCTTCAAGGCCTGCAACACTTCCTGCCGGGTAAACTTCCTTACCTTTCCCCCGGCGCCTGACGATTCTTCGCCGGACGGGCACTTCACGGATTTGTAATCCTGCTCCGCCACATTCCAGTCTGCGCAGGTGTAGGCGCCATTCCAGGGGTTGTGAGTCAGTTTGTGCCCGGCAACCTGTCTTTCGGATTCATCGAAAACCTGGATAAATTCTCCCGTGAAGTTCGAACTCTCATCGTAGGTCACCCGCGTGATCTTGCGAACCTTACCGTTTGGCCAATACGCCGTGGAGGTCTGCTGAGCCCCCATGTGTCCTGGCACATACTCGTAATCTACTTTCTCCATCACTTTGCCGTCAGCTTCGACGGTGCGCTGTTGGATGACTCGATCGGTCGCGTCGTAATCCAGTTCCGTCTTTCTGCCGCCGCCAGCGTCCTGCACAACCGTGTGCTGCGCGAACCCAGGGGCGGCGCTGCCCGCAAGCAGCACCAGGAGCACGAACGCCCTGCCGCATCTGGGAAATAGATTGTCCTTATTTTGACTCACGGGCTTCCACTTTTCTTGCGAGGGTCGGAACATTCGGGAGGCCGGGAATCTAACAAACTCTGGGAGGCCCAGCCGCTGACCCGCAGCTGTGATGGTAGCACGGCCGCCCGCGCGGTTGGCGGGCGTGCGTCTGCCCCTATATCTTTGAGCGCCGGGCATGAGGCCGGGCAATTTGCGCGTAAGCACAAGTGAGAATCTTCGTCTGAAAGCGCTCCAGCCTAGCTGGTTTACAGAGAAGAAAGACCCATTAACTACGGAGTTAGATAGTTGCATTTCGCTCTTGTTTGTGTTTGACTCGTGCGGCTGGGCTGCTGGGCTTGGGTTTTGCTGGCTAGTGCGGAACCAAATTCTCTTACAAGCCATCGCTACGCCAGCACAATTCGCTGAAGAACACCAGGTCGCCAGAAGGGAATCAAAAACATGACTAGAAATTACAGGACAATCGTTCTCTCGTCCATGCTCGCCGTGGGCGTCGTCTTTCTTAGTAGCTTGCCGCTTGCCGCGCAGGAGACAACCATCCACCAGGCGGAAGCGTTCGCTATTTCTGCTCCGCTCGGCGAACTGGCCAAGCTGCCACAGCCACCGCAATATGGCTTTCACGAAGCCAACCCGGTCCGCCGCATTCCCAAACCGCTCGCGGCGACGATCGTGGATCCAGTCGAGCAGAGCGTCGTTTCCCCTGAATCGTCTTACACAATCGGGGCGAATATCCTGGGTGTGGGCAATGGTTTCCCCAACTACAGCGATCCAGACGCTCCTCCCGATACCAACATGGCGGTTGGCGACACTCAGATCGTGCAATGGGTCAACGTATCCTATACGGTCTGCTCGAAGACTTCGCCTTACAAGTGCGGCGCAGCCGTCGAGGGCAATACGCTTTGGAACAACCTTGGTGGAATTTGCGCCGCCAACAATGATGGCGACATCATCGCCCAGTGGGACCTAGCGGCGCATCGCTGGCTGCTGGCTCAGAACGTGTTCACTGGCAGCTACGGCGTCTGCATAGCCGTCTCCACTACCGCGGATGCGAATGGCACTTACTATCTCTATGAGTTCCCGGTTCTGAACAGTGGCTTCCCTGACTATCCGAAGTGGGGAATTTGGCCTACGGGTTACTTTCAGACCTGGAACAACTTCGGTCCTGGCGGCGGCGGCTTCGTGGGTCCGGTGCTGTGCGCTTACCATAGCAAGAAGCTTCTGGCAGGCGACAAAACCGCGGAGCAGATTTGCCACCAATACCCAAACAATGCCCCGAATTACGAAGACAGCTTGTTACCCGCCGACCGCGACTCTGTGAATCCTCCTCCGGCGGGCCAGGATGAATTCGCTATCGGCAGCGTGGGCGACATCGACGATTCCCATCTGTCGTTGTACTCCGTGCATATCAAGGACGAGACTGATTGGACTAAGGGAGCGACCTTTACCGGCGATAACGACTCCCAACTGATAGCCATTGCAGCGTTCAACCCCTCCTGTCACGGCAGTTTTGGCGGCGCTTGCGTGCCACAGAAAGGCATTGCCGATCTCGCCGACTCTCTCGGTGATCGCTTGATGTATCGCTTCGCCTACTCGAATGACAAGGCCACAGACAGTAATACGGGCCAGCCAAAATCACAGCATTGGCTGGTGAACTTGGACGTGGAAGCCAAGGGCGGCCAGATTGGAGTGCGCTGGATGGAAATCACGGCGCCCCTCAAGAAGGTTGCACCGACCGCTCTGAAGGTCTACCAGCAGGGTACCTACGCTCCTAACGGGGTCTGGCGCTGGATGGCTTCGGTTGCCCGGGACAAGGTTGGCGACATCCTCGTCGGCTACAGCAAGTCCTGCGGTGACAGCTGCCCCGGCGGTGTTGCGACGTATCCATCCATTGCGATCGCCGGACGCAAGGTGAACGATCCGTTGGGTCTCGGCAAGTTGGAGGCCGAGGTTAAGGTAGTAGCCGGCACTGGTTCGCAGCCGGATACTTCCAACCGGTGGGGAGACTACAGCGCCATGCGGATCGACAGCAATGGTTGCACCTTCTGGTACACACAGGAGTACTACCAGGTCACCCAAACGTTCGACTGGAGCACGCGAATTGCTTCGGCGAAGTTCGGCAACTGCAAGTAGCAGCAAAGTGCAATAGAGTAGCGGGCCGGCGCTTTAGCTCGCCGGCCCGCATCTGCACAAGTTCGATCTGCTATTAGAGCTATGAGCGCACCGCGAATCCAGATGCACTCGGCAAGCCTTTGCCCGCCCGACCTAGCGGTCGAAGATCTATACGTTGCAATCTCGAATCCGTCGCGCTTAACCTGAAACCGTGCCGCTGGATTAGACGTAATTTCAGATCCCTGCTCAAGCGGACGGATGCTTCAGAACGTCTGCCAGTGCATGCATCCGCATTGAGTCGGCCGGAGTCTTCGCGGTGGCCGCGCTCTTCTCCAACCAAGGGGCCATACCGTTTAATTTTTCCATGCTGCTTTTGTTCATGTGCGACGTCTCTGCGCTGTTAATCGTCTTCCGCAGCTTTGCGATTCGGCGTGCGGAGAGAGCCTGTGACCTCGACAACTGGTCCACGTAGGCTTTCGCGACCACCAATTTTGCAGGCCACTCGATCTTTTGCTGGTCCTGTACATTCAGGTCAGCTACTTGAACTGTCTTGGCCGCGTCGATTTCGTTCTGCGTCAGAAATTTTGTCGGGGTCAGTTGAAACACGTCCAAGCCGCGCGCGATCTCCGAACCGTAAATGTAGCCGTTGTACCAATACGCAGACCAATCGCCTCCTAGGACCAACATTTTCGGATCAATCGGCCCACGATCGAAGTAGGCGATCTCGAAGGGATTCGCCGGATCGGTGAAGTCCATCACCGAAATCCCGCCCTGGTACCATGCCTGCACTTCAATATCGCGGCCGGGAACCGGAATCAAAGAACCGTTGTGCGCGACGCAGTTTTCCGTATCGCCCTGCGCGGCCGGTAGCTTGTAGTAGTTCGCGAAGCTCAGCTTGTCGTCCTTCAGACGGAAGATTGCATCCGCACCCCATTTGTTCGGATCATTCGGACGGCAGCGCGCCCCCAAGCCACCGCCCCACTCGTCGGTGAACACGACCTTGCTGCCGTCGTTCGAGAATGAAGCCGAATGCCAATAGGAGTAGTTCGGATCATTTACCGCATCCACTCGCCTCGGATGCACCGGGTCCTTGATATCAAGCAGAATTCCGTTCCCGGAGCACGCGCCCGCCGCCAACCCGATCGCTGAGTAGACGGTGATGTCATGGCACTGGTCGGTGTCCGATGGCTTCACCGGACCCTTCTTGCCGTGGGTGCCGCCATTATTGAGACCATTGATCGCGCCTGTGCGCGAATCGATAAATACCCGCGGACTGGATACAATCTTCGCTTCCTGCGGCGCGGCGACTGGAACTTTGATCACATCAATGCGAAACAGCGCCGTATTCGGATCTTTGTCCGGTTTCTCTCCCGAGCACCCAGCCAGTTCTTCCGGCTGACGCACAAACGAGGTCCCCGACACGTAGATGTAGACATTGTCCTTGTCGTTCGGATCGATCACCAGGGTATGCGTGTGCGATCCGCGGCACGTCTGCACGGCTGCCACCTGCTTTGGATTCTGGATGTCCGAAATGTCGAAGATCCTTACGCCGCGGAAACGGTCCTTTTGCGCTGCCGGGATGTGATGCTTTCTTTCCTTGTCTTTGTCTTTGTCTTTGTCTTTGTCTTTGTCTTTGTCTTTGTCTTTGTCTTTGTCTTTGTCCTCACCTTTGTCTTTATCGGCGGCCTCACTTTTATCTTTGTCTTTGTCCTCAACTTTGTCTTTGTCTTCGTCTTTATCTTTATCCTCATCGGCGGACGGAGGTTCCGGCGGAAATCCCTCAACGCCGCAATCCAGACGTCCATTCGGCATCTCTACGGACATGAACAATAGATTCTTATAAACCGACACATCACCCTGTCCGCCCGGACAGACAAGTGACGTTAGCAACTTCGTGTTCGCCGGATTGGCGATGTCGTAGATGCTCACGCCATAGAAGTTTCCCTGGAACAAGTGGCTGCCCTGGAAGGCAAGGTCGGAGTTGGCGAAAGCAAGTTGCGCAATCAGCAAGTGCACTGACTTCGGAATCTTCTTGTTGTTCCCCATACCGAGCTGCCCAACTACCTTTTCGACCTTCGGGTCGTCGGGGTCCGTGGTCCCGAGTTCAAATGCGGCTGGCTTCTTGAGCAGCAGAAGGTGATCGATGCCCATCGAAGCTTCGCCGGCGTCATAAAACCCCGGTGCAAGCTTGGCGCGCGGATCATTCGCATCCGACCCCGTCATCCCAGGGGGCAAGGCTGGGGCAGGTTGTGGAGCGAATATGCCCCCTTCATCGTCCTCAGCGTCCTTTTTCGCATCCTTCTCGGACGGGGGGTTAGCCGGCGTCTTTGCCTGTTCCTGTGGCGGAGCCGAGGGCGACTCTTGGGCTTGCGCTCGGTTTGCAGGGAAGCAAAAAATAAGGGCAACCCACACCACACACAGGACAAGACCGGGCAAACGGTTCATCGTTTCTCCTTTTGTGTTTCTTTCTTCAACATGGTCTCCATGATTCGTATCTCAGCTCGTTGGGTATTGTCGGCATCCGTGGCAAAGTCGAACAGCTCGGCGTCCTGGCCAGCGCCTGCAGTGTCGAAGAGATCCTTCACCATGGTCAACGCGCCGTTGTGATGTTGAATCATACCCACCAAAAATAAGCGGTCAAACTCCGTGCCATTCGCCTTCCGCAGCGCTTCCATCTGCTGCAGCGTAAGCATTCCGGGCATCAGTGCCATAGTCCCCGGTGACGTCCCGTGCGAAGTTCCGTGCGAAGCATCGTGCGACATATCCATACCCGGCATTTTCAGCATCGGATTTTGAACTGATTCGCCCCGGACGGCCAGCCAACGCTTCATGAACTTAATTTCGTCCGACTGGGAGCTACTGATACGCGCGCCCAGAGAACGCAGATCTTTATTCTGCGTATGCGACGAAATCATTGCCGTCATCTCCACTGCTTGTGCGTGATGCTCAATCATGCCCTGCATGAACTCCACGTCCGCAGACGACCGCAGTGGCAGGGTTGCTCGTGTCGACGACGGCAGCGTTTTGCTTGGCGCACCCGGCGCACCCGGTTGCACCACCACAGGCTTCGCCGGATCGGCCTGTTGTGCGCACGCAGCGGCGGAGAGGAAAACTGTAGAAACACTCGCGGCCAGCCCTGCCCGCATTAAAACTCCTCGCACAGAGCCGAGCTTGCCTTGGCAGCGAAAATGAACCTGCCTCCAGTCGGGTGTGAGGGGGAAGATCTTCATGGGGACAAGACTAAATCCTTTCACGAAACGGGAAATTTTCATAGCGGGGCGCTCGTTTGGTGTAAGGAAGGCAAGGAAAGAATGTGAGCGCTCAGCGTTGCTGATGTTGGCCTTGTCACTTTGTCTCGTTGGGGAACGTCAGGTTGAGGCCCACACGGTAGAGGATTGGCGGTCCTAGATTGACGATGGGTGTGCGCGCCACCTGGTAGCGCTGGTCGAACAGATTTTCGGCGGCGGCAAACAATTCGAGATTACGAGTAAGAGCGCGGCCTAGTTGAAGGTCCATAGTGTAGAAGCGATCCAGAGGAAACAGGTTCTGGTCGTCGTCGAATTGCTTGCCCACAAAACGTCCCTGAAGGCTGAACAGAAGCCGCGACGGATTCCAGTAGCGGGCTTCCCATGTGAAGACATTGCGAGGGACTTGCGCTACTTCCAAACCAACGAGCGGAATGACGGGAGGCGAAGGGTAACTTACCACCGTGGCGGCGGTGAATTCATAGCCCGCTGAAATTTGGATGTCGCGATTGATGTGGACAACGCCATCAATCTCGACCCCGCGCGAGCGGGTGCGGCCTAGATTTTCTTTTTCTCGGGTAATCAGAGACGACGTCTGGCTAATGGTCACGTTCTGGACGGGATTGACGATGTCGCTCCAGAAAAAAGTTCCGCGCAAGCCGAGCTTGCGCTCCCATCCCGTGATGTTGATTCCCGCTTCCGCTCCGGTCAAGCGCTCGGCGTTCAGCGATGGATTGTTGTAGGTCAAGATGTTACCCACGCGGAACGTGCGATAGAGTTCATTCAGAGTGGGCGCGCGAAACGCACGGTAAATGGAGCCGGTCAGCGAGACATGAGTGTTCAGTGATCGCAGCACCGAGAGACGAGGATCAAAAGCCGTGGCGCTGCGGTCAGGATATTGCGTACTGGGCGAAGAAGAACAAGAGCCGGAAACCGGCGTGCAGATTGAATTCGCATTGAAATTGCTCCAATCGTCAAAGCGGCCGGCCAGAATGATCGTCCACTTCTGGCGGAAACGCAAGATGTCTTCCCCGAATAATCCCAGAATGCGCTGTCGCCCTCCGGCCGCATTGTTTCGGCTGTTAGCTCCCGAGGAGTAAAGTTGCTCATCGCTGGCGCCCATGACTTCCATGAAATCCGCGCCGGCGATCAGCGTCTGGTATTTCCCGAGGAAGTGGGTCCACTGAGCGCCGCCGCCGCCGACCTGCTCGGGGACATGCTGAAGGTCGGTGAGCGATTCGCTATCGCGATCGCTGGCCACGGCGGAAAAAGCGTTGTTATAGCCCTGCACCAGGCCATAGCCGCGAAGGCTGAGCGAGTCCTGGCCGCCGAGTTGCCGGTCGAAACCGAAAGCGCCTTCGCCGGAACGCGTGTCGTTGGTTTCGAGGGGGGTACCGTTATTCCGGAACTCGGTGAAGAAATTGCCTCGCCCGAAAACTCTTCCCTGGTTGCCGAGTTGGTGGCCAACGCTGAGGTCGACGGTCGCGTCTTCGGAATTGGCGGGCGTGTCAACGGTGCCGCGCAGAGAAACGGGCACCAACACGAAGCCATCGGTGCGAAACATCTCCGACGCCAGTGAAACATCCCACGGACCCGCGCGCGTCCCAGTCCAGAAAGAAAGATCGGGAGTGCGCTCGCTGCCATAGGAGGTCTCGAGCCTGATGGCTGGAGTTTGGGGCTGACGGGTGATGAACTGAACGACTCCGCCGAGCGCGTCGCTGCCGTAGAGGTTCGAAGCCCCGCCGCGGAAGACCTCTACTGTAGCGAGCGCTGCTGGCGGAACGCGGTCCCAGTAGACCCAGCCGCCGAAGGCATCGACCAGAGGAATGCCGTCTTCGAGAACCAGAGCGCGGCTGGCGGCAGTGCCTCCCAATCCGCGCAGCGAGACGCCTTGATTGGAGGCATTGGCGGTGCGGCTGCTGGAGCGGCGAAATAGCGAGAAGCCGGGCACCTGGCGCAGCACATCATCCAGCCGCAAGGCGGCAGTGGCGGCAAGATCAGGAGTGGAAAGCAAAATCGTGCTGCCCGGAGTCTCCGACAGACGAACCTCAGTGCGGGCCGCCGAAACCGTGATCTCTTGGTTTGAGGATGAAGGTTGCAGGACGATTTCCAAGTGGGCGGCCTGGTTTGCTTCCATCGCCCAAGGTTTGCGTGCGACGGTGAATCCCGCGGCGCTCACTTCGATAGTACCTGCCGTTGCGGGTACGTTAGAAAACGAAAAGTGGCCATCGTCATCAGTTGCGGTGGTTTCGTGAACGGAATCGCATTTCAGATTGACCGTTGCTTTGGAAACGACGGCGCCGCTAGCATCGCGAACCACACCTTCTACCTGTGATGTCTGCGCGGAGAGATCGGGAGAGCCCAGCGCTACTAAGAACAGGACCAAGATGAGAGCTGATCTGGGCTTCATATTCGCAGAACGCTGGGGACGACCCGTGCCATTGTAGTCGGACGAAGGGAGGAAGCTGAGGGAACTTTAGGACGCTTGCTCGGAGGGAAGTTTCGCCTTTTGTTCGATACCGCATAGGGCGCTTTGACCCGGTGGCTGTGGCATGCCCGGCCCGAAAATAAATTTCGTGGCTAAGGCCTGCGGGATTGGACTAGGTCGCAAACTGCGGATTTCCGAAGCAAAATTTTTCTTGCGATGGCTCTGAAACCCTTGTCCAGCGCGGGTTGCGCGAAAACGGACTTTGCAAAATCTTGTTTTCAAAGAACTTAAATCTAAAATCTTGGGAACAAATCACTTAGGATGGGCGATTCGGGTTCTCCCGACCGTCACGGCCTCGGCTATGATCGCTGATTTTAAGTCTTGAGGGCAAGGGCAGATGTCACACATGGTGGCTGTGGATTTCTTTTTGTACTCAGGGACGGCGCAGCGATTGGATGCCAGGAATATGCCGGCATCTATGGAAACGCCTTTTGAAGCCGCCGGTGGCACGCGCTGGCGAGGGGTCCTTCGAATCCATTTGTCGTGCGCTTGGCGCGCGACAAATTCCGCTCAGGATGGCAGTCCCCGCGTGGCTCATTAGCGCTGCCGGTTGCTGCGCATGAATTTCTCTAGGCTCGCAATGTCGGGCTGGCCGGCTGTGCCTCCTACATGTTGCGTGGAGAGAGCGCCGCAGGCATTGCCTTCGATCAGGCATCCGCGCAAATCGCGGCCGGAAAGGAAGGCATGCACGAAGCCTGCCGCGAATGAATCTCCGGCGCCGGTTGTGTCTACGGGAGAGACCTTGAACGACGGCGCGGACACGACCCGGCCATCGGCCGCAGCGATGGCTCCGCGGGGGCCGAGTTTGACGACGACGCAGGGCGCTCTTTCGGCTAGCTGCTTGAGAGCTTCGCGGACGTTCTTCTTTCTCGTCAAATGGAGCGCTTCTTCCTGATTAATAAAGAGAATGGTGGTTTCATCGACCACGCGCCAAACGTCGGGGCCCCACGATGACGTGGGGTCTGAGTTGGGGTCGAACGACGTAGTGAGGCCAAGCTTTCTGGCCTGGTGCAGAATGCGCGGGAAAGAGGGGCGCAGAGCGGTCTGCAGAAAGAAGGAAGTCATCTGGAGGTGGCTGTTTCCCTGCAAGGCTTGCAGATCGAGATCGTTGTAGCGCAGCTCGGAGATCGCTCCCAGCACCGTGACGAATGCGCGATCATTGCACGTGCTCAGTGAAATGGTGACGCCAGTCTTCGAAGTTGGAACGGTGGCGACATTTTTGGTGGAAATGCCGGCCTTCTGAAGGGCATTGAGGCAGAAGCGTCCGTAGTCATCGTCCCCTACTTTGCTGAAGAAACTTACGGGATGTCCCAGGCGCGCCGCGCCGCAAGCAAAAATCGCTGACGCTCCGCCTAGAACGGTCTGGAGATTGTCCGCCAGAATTTCGCGGCCAAGGACTGGGGCGGAAGTCAATCCGCTGGCGATCAGATCGACGTTGACTTCGCCGATTGCGACCGTCCGCGGTGCACGCGCCTTTTTTTGAGCTTTCGTTCTGTCCCTATAGTTGTTGCTAACCATTTCTATATATTTCGCGGTGAGTTGGTCAGTATAGTTTAGTTGAGAGCCCCCCACTACTAGCGTCGATCCACGGTAGTGGTGCAGTTTGATAAGGAAGCGAGCCAAACGCGCGATTATTGTGTCGCAGAGAGCGCGACACAACGCGCGGCTCGCCCAGGTCCTTCACTGCGCAAAGAACGCTTGTTCAGGATGACAATCAAACTGCACCACTACCCGATCCCACTGCAATTTCCTGCCGGACATTGCTTGCAGAGTCGAAGGTTTGCAGAGTCGAGTCGCTGCGCCACTTCGGGCTTTGTGGCACTCCCTTCCCGCGGCAGGCGTATAAGGCCGATAAAATGCGGTTGCTTTGATCGAGCCTGGGAACCGGGAATGCGGTGCGCCATCCCGCATCCAGGGAAGAGGAATTATGCTTTCAAATAAAGCCAACCGCTGGTTTGCAGTTCTCGCAGTTCTGATGATGCTTTCGGCAACGGTGGCGGCCAAAACCCGCGTCGCCAAAGAAGCGTTCGGGCACACTCCGGAAGGAACTCCTGTCGATATCTATTCGTTGGTGGAGGGGAAGGTTGCGGTCCGAATTATGACCTACGGAGGGATCGTCGTTTCTGTGCGCACGCCCGATCGGAATGGAAAACTTGACGACGTGGTGCTGGGTTGCGACTCGGTCGAGCAATATGTGGCGCAGACGGCACATTTCGGTGGCATCATCGGACGCTACGCGAATCGCATCGCGCATGGCAGTTTTCAACTCGACGGCCACACGTATTCCACTCCAAAGAACGATGGCGACAATACGCTTCACGGAGGAACCCGCGGCTTCGACAAAGTGGTATGGACAGCCCGTGAGATTCCAAACGGAATTGAACTCACTTACCTGAGCAAGGATGGAGATCAAGGGTTCCCGGGCAATCTCTCCACCACCGTGCGCTACACCTTGAGTGGCGGCGGGTTGCGCATGGAGTATTCGGCGACAACCGATAAAGATACGGTGCTGAATCTGACCAATCACTCCTACTTCAACTTGAAGGGCCAAGGGAAGGGCGACGTGCTGGGGCACGTGTTGAAGATCGACGCTTCGCACTTCACTCCGGTCGATGCAAATCTGATTCCTACGGGAGAGTTGAAATCAGTGGAGGGCACGCCGTTCGACTTTCGAACGGCGCATGCCATCGGAGAACGGATCGAGGCGGACGATCCTCAGCTTCGTCTCGGCCATGGTTATGACCACAACTTCGCGCTGGATCATGCGCCCGGTCAGATGGCCGAGGCCGCTGAAGTATACGAGCCGACCACGGGCCGAATTTTGCGGGTGCTGACGACTGAACCGGGAGTGCAACTCTATACCGGAAATTTTCTTGATGGATCGATTACTGGAAAGGAAGGCCGCGTCTACAAGCGGCGATATGCATTTTGCCTGGAGACGCAGCATTTTCCGGATTCGCCGAATCATCCTAGTTTTCCCTCGACTGAATTAAAGCCGGGGCAAAAGTTTCACAGCGTTACGGTGTTCGAGTTCAGCAGCGGGAAGCGTTGACGTAGTTCACAGGCGGGTCGCTTGCGCGCAACTGGATTAGTACTCATTAGTACCAGCCTTAGTATTCTCTGAACCTGCCTTCATTGCTTCGCCAACTGTTCTCCCCAGTACCAGCCCGCCTCTAAGGTCGGATCCCCCACCCAGACCGCTTTTGAACCTTGTGCTTACAACCCGTGCGCCCTATGCTCTGCGTTGGGGAAAGCATCGTGAAACGAGTCCGAGTGCTGGTGGCAAATCATCCGCGACTGATGCGGGAACTGGTCATGGCCACGATTGCCGACCAGCCCGATATCGAGGTTGTGGGCGAGGTGCGGAATGAGAGCGACTTGGCGGACATCGTCGAACAAGTGCAGCCCGACGTTCTGATCATCGCCATGGACGAGCCGGAAAAAAGGCTGGGGCAGTGCGGGTTTCTTTTAGGGCGGCATCCCGGGATGAAGATACTGGCTCTGGAGCCGGAGCAGAACCGGGGAATCTTTTATTGGGCCGTGGTCGACATTCGGACGAAAGCTTTGGAGAGTTCCGAGGCGGGAATTTTGAATGCGGTGCGGGAGCGTCCGGTTTTGGTGGGCGCCGCGCAGAATTAATTGTAAGAGATGACGGCTGTTCGGCGGTGGGCAGCTAGCCGCCGCGCAATTTGCGGTTAGGGTTTGGAACAAAATGGTTGGGCTCATTAAGCTCCTGTAGCCGAGGGGGCGAAGCTGCAACCAGCGGTCTTATCTAAGGTTTTCCTAATGAGCACGCAAGAACTGATGACGATGGATGCTACATCGAGTTTGACGGATGCCGGCGCGAAGCTGAACTGGCACGCGCTCTATACGTGCCCCCGCCATGAGAGAGCGGTGGCACATCAGATTGAGCAGCGCTCGATTGCTTGTTTTCTTCCCTTGTACCGCTCGGTACGGCGCTGGAAGGACCGCCGCAAAGAACTGGAACTCGCACTGTTTCCGGGCTACGTTTTTGTCCGGCTGGCACTCGAGGACCGGCTTCGCGTTTTGCAATTACCCAGCGCCGTGCGCCTGGTGAGCTTCAAGGGTCAGCCCGCGGTGCTGCCAGAGTCGGAAATCGAAGCGCTGCGCGAGCGGTTGACGCGCGGCAGCGGCTTCGAACCGCATCCTTACCTGTGTGTGGGCCGCCGGGTCCGGGTCTGCGGGGGACCGATGCAGGGACTGGAAGGCATCATTGTGCGGAGGAAAGACCGAAGCCGTCTGGTCTTTTCTCTTGACCTGCTCATGCGGTCGGTATCGGTGGAAGTGGATGAAAGCGATGTGGAGCCGGTCGCCGCAAGCGATCAGCGAAACTGAGGGTTGCAGGTCGACCGTCCTCAGGGCCGACGACTGATCTGACTGGACTAACTTCTCATGCCACAATCGAAACGCGGCAGTCAGCGCCGGTGGAAACCAGGCGCCATCCTTCTCATCATCGTCTTCAGCATTATGCTTTTGCCGTTTGCAGGCGCGGGGCAGGAAACGGCTGTGCCTGCCGAGCCGGTGGTTTCGCTCTCCGCCGGCACCATCGCCGAGATTCTGCGCCGGGAACCGGGGTTGCTGCTCGAAGTGAAGAGACTGCTGGTGCGCAAAGCCTACGAGCAGGGACGGTTGCTCGATCCCACCGACCTCACCGACGAGGCATTGTTCCAGCTATTAAGAGAAGACGACAATATCCGCGTGCTGGCGACCAGCGAGATCGAACGGCGCGAATACGTGCGCCCCAAGCCCACGCGGCAGGAAATGGAGAAAGACCGGATCGGGCGCGTGCCGGCATCGGAATCGGCCAAAGCTGCGGGAAGCGCGGCAATTCCAGCCGAGGCTAGCGAAGAAGAAAAATATTGGGAGCAGCACGAGCGGCAGGCGTTGGAAAAAACGATCCCATCGCCGGATTCTTCGGCGCCGGATTCTGGCGTAAATGATGGCTTCTCAAAGGATGGATTCGAGCCGGAGCCAGTAACGCCAAACCCGCCACAGGTGCAACCTGCCAATCCCGTTTCTCCCGACTCCGGCCACCGGCAGGGCCTGGCGGGTGTGCAACCTCAAGATCGGGACTCCTGCACCGGGTCGCCGCCGGAGGCCGGCGCGCTGCCGCGCATCAGCCCCGAAGGCATGCCGGGGCTGCTCAGTGCCAGCCTGGAATCGGGTGCGACTGGGCAGAGATTGGGTTCCGGGGATGCGGCTTCCCTTTCGGCTTGCTCCGACGGGTCGGAATCAAGCATCCGAGCCAACTCGCCGGCGCGGTCCGACGTTGCCGATAACGGGCTAGGCACGCGGAATCCGCGTTACGACACACGCACCCAGCGGCCCGCGTACTCTTCTTTGGAGGAAGACGGTCCGGCGATTCGCCGCCGGGTGAACCCATATGCAGAAGTGCCTTCGCTATACGATCTTTATACGCAAATCTCCCGGCGCTCTCCGGTGCTGGCCCGCTTTGGTGAAGACATCTTCCGCAACGGCACGGGCAACTTCGACGAGCTTCCCATGGATCTGCCGGTGGGACCGGAATACGTCGTGGGCCCGGGAGACGGTTTGAGCATTGAACTATGGGGGGGGATTTCCGAGCGCTTGCAGCGCGTGGTCGATCGCGAAGGCCGGGTAGCGTTGCCGGAAGCGGGCGCGGTCGAAGTGACCGGACGCAGTCTCGGGGATGTGCAGCAACTGGTTCAAGCCGCATTGCGCCGGGAGTTTCACGAAGAGCACGCCGACGTTTCCCTGGCCCGCCTCCGTACCGTACGGGTTTACGTTGTGGGCGACGTGCTACGGCCGGGCGCCTATGATGTCAGCTCGCTCTCCACTCCGCTGAACGCGCTCTACCAGGCCGGGGGCCCGACCTCCCGCGGATCGTTGCGGATTTTGCGCCACTATCGCGGTCCGCAGCTGATAGGGCAAATTGATCTTTACGATCTGCTCTTGCACGGGGTTCGTTCTGTCGTCGAGCGCCTGCAGGCGGGCGACACGATTATGGTTCCGCCCCTGGGCGCAGAGTTGACTGTGGAGGGCATGGTGCGCCGTCCCGCCATCTATGAACTGAATCACGAAGCCAATCTCGCCGAAGCGCTGGCGCTGGCCGGCGGCGTGCTCTCGACCGGCACCCTGCGCCATATTGAAGTGGAACGTGTCGTAGCCCACGAGAGCCGGTCCATGCTGCGGCTCGATTTACCGGAAAACAACCTTCCCGAAAACAACAATCAGGAGGTGGTGACCCGGGCGCTCGAGGACTTCAAGATCCAGGATGGAGACAAAATCCGCATCACGCCGCTGCTGCCTTATAGCGAACAGACCGTCTATCTTGACGGCCACGTCGTGCATCCTGGTAAGCACGCCTACCGCGAGGGGATGCGGATTACCGACCTCATCGCTTCCTACGCCGATCTTTTGCCCGAGCCCGCCGAGCGCCACGCCGAAATCATCCGCCTGACGCCGCCGGACTATGCTCCGCAAGTGATTGCTTTTAATCTCGCCGATGCCCTGGCGGGCCGGGGACAGAGAGCGGGCAACCAAGCCCCTGAGCCGAATCCGCGCAATGCCCAGAATGTTACGCTTCAGCCCTTCGATACCGTGCGCATCTTCGGGCGCTACGACTTCGAGGATCCTCCGCTGATCACGGTGACGGGCGAGGTGCGCCATCCCGGAGAACACGTGACCAACGGGGAGACGCACTTGCGCGATGCCGTTTATCTGGCGGGCGGCGTGACCCGGGATGCGCTGCTCGCCGACGCCCAGGTCTTCCGCCGCACCGAGGATGGGAAGCTCAGAGTCCTGAGCGTGAATCTGGAGCGCGCGCTGGCGGGAGCCCCCGCGGACAATGTGGCGCTCGAAGCGAAAGATCGGGTTTTCATTTACCGCAATCTTGCCAAAGTCGATCCGGCAACGGTGAAGATCGAAGGCGAAGTAGCCCGGCCGGGCAAGTATCCGCTGGGCGAGGATATGTCTGCCGCGCAGCTGGTGCGGCTGGCGGGCGGGCTGAAGCGCGGAGCCTTCACCGAAGCCGCCGACCTTACCCGTTACACGGTCGCCAACGGCGCGCAGGTCTTGGGAGAACATGTCGCGGTCCCGATCGCCCGCGCTTTGGCGGGGGAAGCCGACACCGACGTGCGCCTGCACGACGGCGATGTGCTGACCATCCGCCAACTGGCAGGCTGGACCGACATGGGATCGCTGATTACGGTCAAGGGCGAGGTCATGCATCCCGGCGATTATGGCATTCAGGAAGGCGAGCGCCTGAGTTCAGTCCTCGAGCGAGCCGGCGGGCTGCGGACCGATGCCTACCCTTACGGCGCGGTTCTCTCGCGCCGGCAGGTACGCGAGCTGGAAGAAAAAAACCGCGCCGACCTGATCCGGCAGGTGCAGGGGCAGGAGGCTTCGTTCAAGCTGCTCCCGGACACGGGCGACGCGGAAGAGAAACTGGCCAAAACCGCCGCTTTGCAGCAATGGCACTCGACCCTCGACCAACTGGAAAGCCTGCCGCCGGCGGGACGGCTGGTCATCCATATCTCCCGAGACGTTCGGCGGTGGGCGAACACGCCGGCCGACGTGGAAGTCCGCGCCGGGGACACTCTGTATATCCCCAAGTCGCCCAACGATGTAATGGTGAACGGCCAGGTATATAACCCGACCGCCATCACGTACCGTCCGGGCAAGAGCGCGGGGTGGTACCTGCGCCAGGCCGGCGGGCCGACCCACATGGCCAGCAAGGCCGTGTTCGTGGTTCGCGCCGACGGATCGGTGGTGGGCGGAAAGGGCAGCGGAGGGTGGTTCACGGGCAACGCGCTGAGCGCCGAACTGCGGCCTGGGGATATGGTGTTTGTCCCAGAGAGAGCTTTGGGAGGCACGGCGTTCTGGAAAAACACGCTGCAGGCCGCGCAACTGGTGTCCACGGCGGCGATCGCGGTCAGCGTCGGCCATGGATTCTGAACTGGATTTTTGCTGACCCCGGTGTTCACCGCCCGAGCCGTTACCGTGTCGAGTTCTGTTGCCTCCATTTCGTGGTTTCTGATTTTCTTCGCGATGAATCTGCCGGTGCATTCGGTTGCCCAAGGCACTGCGCCAGCCGAGAGCACTCCGGGAGCCGGGTCGCGTAGCGCTTCTTTGCTGGAACGATTGGCCAGTGATCAGAGTGCGATCTGGACCAGCCCGTTTCATCGAACGCGCGGCGATACCATCTGGGCGCTGCCGGCGCTGGCCGGTACGGCAGCATTGGTGGCCGGCGATACGTGGCTCTCGAAGCAGGTTCCGTCAGGTGAGATCGCACATAGCCGCAGTCTGGCCAATTACGGAACATTTTCTTTGGCTGGGGCCACCGGCGCAATGTTGCTTTTGGGAAAAATGACGCACAACGACCATGCCGCAGAAACCGGATTCCTAGCGGGCGAAGCCGCAGTGAATGCAGCGGCGGTGGACTTCGCGCTCAAATCCATGTTTCGGCGGCAGCGTCCCTACGATGGCAGCGGAGCGGGTCACTTCTTTGCCGGAGGCGGGTCGTTTCCCTCCGAGCACGCCGCAGTCTCATGGGCCATCGCGGGCGTTGTGGCACACGAATATCCCGGCACTCTCACCAAGCTGGTTTCCTACGGCCTCGCGTCCGCGGTTACGGTGACGCGGGTGACGGGGAAGGAGCACTTTCCGTCGGACGCCGTCGTCGGGAGCGCGCTGGGGTATTTCATCGCGCAGCAGATTTATCGCCGCCACCGCGACCCCGAGATCAGCCCAGGCGCATGGGAAAGCGCGGTCGAGACCAATCCGCAGCCCGCGGACAAAGTGCGCAGCCCACGGAACATGGGGTCGTCCTATGTCCCTCTGGACAACTGGATCTATCCAGCTCTGGAGCGCCTGGCAGCGCTGGGTTATTTACAGACTGCTTATCTGGGAATTCGTCCCTGGACGCGCATGGAGTGTTCCCGATCTGCTCGAAGAATTCGAGGAAGAGGCGCGGTACGAGCGAGACGGCGTGGACGGGCAAGCTGAAGGGGAAGCGAACAATATTCTTGCCGCCCTGCAGACTGAGTTCGCGGAGGAAACGGCTCGCCGCAACGGCGCGGCCAATCTGGGCCTGCGGCTGGATTCGATTTATACGGAGGCGACCGGGATTGCGGGCAAGCCGCTGCGGGATGGCTTCCATTTCGCACAGACCATCGTCAACGATTACGGGCGACCCTATGGAGCGGGCTTCAACAATAGCAGCGGATTCAGCGCAAGTGCTGTGGCGGGAGTGCTCTCGTTCTCCCTGCGCGGCGAATATCAGCACGCTCCGGGCGTAGCTTCGGATCCTCCCAGCGTTCTCGAAGCGACAGCACTCGAGGACGGCGTTGTAGTCCCTTTGCCAGACGGCTCCGGCGCCATCAACCGGTTTCGGCTGATCGAAGGCTCGGTCGGAGTCACTTTCGATGACGTCAAAGTTTCGTTCGGCAAGCAAAATCTATGGCTTGGTCCCGGGGAGAGCGGCGCCTTGCTGATGAGCAATAACGCCCAGCCCGTCACCATGCTACAGATCGATAACACATCTCCAGTGGAGCTTCCTCTGCTCTCGCATCTGCTGGGACCGGCCCGGATGACTTTTTTCCTGGGGCAACTTTCGGGACAAAACTGGGTGTATAACCCGCCGCCGGCGCTGGGCCTCAACCCCACCATCGACCCGAGCTTTCTGGTCGGACCAAATCTGGCTCCGCAGCCCTTCATTCACGGCAACAAGATGAGTTTCCGGCCTACTCCTAACCTGGAGTTTGGCATGGGGGTAAGCGCAATTTTCGGCGGGCCGGGCCTTCCCTTCACCTGGCATGAATTTTTCAGAAGCTACTATTCCCACAATGCGAATATCGCGACCAATCCCGCCAAGCGCTTTTCGAGCTTCGATTTCAGCTATCGCGTTGCCGGGCTGAGAGATTGGCTGACCTTGTACAGCGATTCGATAGTGGGCGACGAAGTTTCCCCCATCGGCTCCACCCGCCCCATGCTGAATCCCGGATTGTACTTTCCCCAACTGCCCAAGCTGCCCAAGGTAGAGTTGCGCATCGAGGGCTTCAAAGCCGAACCCAGGCTCGGCACCATGTATGTTGACCGGCGCTACCGGTCTGGCTACACCAACGACGGGGATCTGATCGGCAGCTGGGTGGGCCGCCAGGCGTTGGGGGGACAGGCATGGGCGAAGTATTCCTTCACGGCTCGATCGAGCCTTCAGCTCGGCTACCGGCATCAGGAAGTGGACCATTATCTGGCCGGCGGCGGAGAGCTGAATGACTTCTCTGCGGCGGCCGAATGCAAGATGGGCGCGCGGACCGCTCTCTCCGGAAAAGCGCAATACGAGGAGTGGAATTTTCCCGCGTTGGCCGCCGGGAAACAATCGAACCTGTCGGCTTGGTTTCGCCTGAGTTTTTTCCCCGGTTGGCGGCTCCAAAAGTGAGGAGCGCCACGGAGAAAAGATACTAAGATGTCCGCACCCGCAACCCGGCTGCTCCCGGATTTTCCTCCGGGCGACGGTGGTTTCGAGAGTCCCGGCACGCCCCAGCCGATGACCGGGAGCGCGCAGACGCTGATCGGATACCTGGATCTGCTTTGGCGCGAGCGCCGGGAGGTCGGCCGGTGGACGCTCGCCGGCTTGCTGCTTGCGACCTTGATCGCCTTCGTGCTGCCCAAACAATACCAGTCCAGCGCGCAGCTGATGCCTCCCGACACCCAGTCCAGTTCCACTACGATGCTCGCGGCCCTGAGCGCCAGAACCGGCGGCGGTATCGCTTCGGTGGCGGGAGATTTGCTGGGCGGCAATTCCACCGGAGCTCTCTTTCTCGGCATCCTGCGCAGCCGCACGCTCGAAGACCGACTGGTCGAGCGCTTCGATCTGAAACGGGTTTACGGGGTGAAACTCGAGCAAGACGCTCGTACCAAGCTCGCCAACAACACTGGAATCTCTGAAGACCACAAGAGCGGGATCATCTCCATCTCCGTGGTCGATCACGATCCGGCGCGCGCCCGGGCCATCGCCGAGGCTTACATGGTGGAGTTGGAGCGTCTGGTTTCCGAACTTTCCACCTCCGCCGCCCATCGGGAGCGTGTATTTCTCGAAGGCCGGCGCCAGGCGGTGAAGCAGGAACTGGACCAGGCGGCGGAGGATTTCAGCCAATTTGCCAGCCAGAACACCGCCATCAACATCCCTGAACAGGCGAAAGCGATGGTGGAAGCGGCGGCGGCGCTACAGGGGCAGCTCATCGCCGCCCAATCCGAGCTGAAGGGACTGTCCGAGATTTATACCGCCAACAATGTGCGCGTGCGCTCGGTCGAGGCCCGGGTTCGAGAATTGCGCCGCCAACTGGAAAAGCTCGACGGCGACAGTGGTCCCGCAAATACGGATGAGGCGAAGAAGGCAGCGGCGATGAATGATCCAAGAAAAAAAGAACCCCCGGTCGAGCGTTCGGCATATCCGACCATCCGCGAATTGCCGCGGCTCGGAGTCACCTACTCCGACCTGATGCGCCGCACCAAGATTCAGGAGGCGGTGTATGAAACCCTGACCCAGCAGTACGAACTGGCCAAGGTGCAGGAGGCTAAGGAAACCCCGAGCGTCAAGGTGCTCGATGCAGCGAGCTTGCCGGAGACAAAGGTGTTTCCTCCGCGTCTGCTGATTATGTTTTGGGGCGCCCTGCTGGGACTGTCCGCCGCCGCCGTCAAGTTAGTGGGTGGGATTCGCTGGCGGCAATTGGATTCGCGCAGTCCCGGAAAGCTGCTGGCCCAGGACGTGTTTCTGACGGTAACCGCGATCATGCCGTGGGCCTCGCCGCATGGGTCGCGGGCCCATGGAATGGCCCATCGCATCTGGATGCGCTTCGCCCAGCAGAACCGTCCGCTGGAAATTGATCCCGCAGAAATCTGCCCGTCAGCAGTCGTGGATTCAGCCCATGATGGCTTGTGAGGAAATCGTGACAGCCAGCCAATCCGGCGCAATCCCAGCGAGGGGTGAAATCAGGCTGTGGCCGGCTTTACCGCGGCCACGACTCAGCCAGCTCCGCCAAGCCGGATTCAGCATGGCCGACCAGGCGTTCGCGGTGGGGGGCATGTTTCTCGTAAACCTGGTATTGGCCCGGACCCAGAGCAAGCAAGAGTATGGAATGTTCGCGCTGTCCTATTCCGTACTCGTCTTCCTGATGGGGTTGCACAACGCCGCGATCCTGGAGCCCTTCACGGTCTACGGCTCGGGGAGATACCGCGGCCATCTGGCGGAGTATTTTCAGCTGATGTTTTGGAGCGATGCTACTCTGGGCCTGTTCGCGACCGGGCTGCTTTTGGCTTTGTGCCAGTCGCTCCGCCTATGGTTGCCCGCGATTGTTCCCACGCTCCAGTTGCGGGGAATTGCCGGGCTGGGCCTCGCCGTCGGGGTGCTCCTGTCGGGGACGCTGCTGCGCCGCACCTTCTATTTGCAGCGGCAGGCAGCTCTGGCCGCTGCGGCTTCCGGCATTTTCTTCCTGATTGTGGCAGGTGCACTCTGGCTGACGGCCAAGGCCCATGTCCTGAACAGCTTTTCCATCTTTCTGGTTCTCGCAGCGGGATGGCTGGCCGCGGGACTGAGCCTGGCGGCGAAGCTGCCCTTCGGCAAGACCGCGCAAACCTTCCTGGCAGGCGAGCCGGATTACTGGCGCGAACACTGGAAGTACGCGCGCTGGGTTCTGCTGACTGCCTTCGTCTTTCAATTGACCACTCAGGGCTACTTCTGGCTGGTGGCGGGTTTTCTGTCCGCGGGAGATGTGGCGGAGCTGAAAGCGATTACGCTGGTGGTCGCGCCGGCGGATCAGATCTTTATCGCCTTGAACTATCTGGTCCTGCCTCTGCTTTGCGCCCACTACGCCGCCCAAAGGATGCAGAGCCTGCTCTGGGCGTGGAAGGGGTATGTTATCGCCATCACGGCTGCGACCCTTTCGTTCTTCCTGTTCATCCGGGCGTTTGGGAAACCGGTCACCCATCTTCTGTTTGGCGGCCGCTATGACGACGCGGCTCCGCTCGTGGCCTGGCTGGTGCTGCTGCCCGTCGTGATGGGAGTGGGGCACACCATGAACGCGGTCCTGAAAGCCGCCGAGCGTCCTCGCCTGGTGTTCTGGGCGTACCTTTCGAGTGGAGCCGTCACCTTCCTCGCCGGCGCGCCCCTGGTCGCCCGGTTGGGCGTGCGCGGCGCAGTCTATGGCATGCTCCTGTCCGGTGGCAGCTATACGGCCGCCCTGGCAGTGGGGTTCTTCCTAACCTTCCGGCGGGAACTGGGCCGCCAGTTTGCGACCGTTACGACCAATGCTTGACGCCAGACCAAAGCGAAACTCGATGCCCACGCAAAATTCGATGATCGTCCAGATCGAACCCTGGGTCGACGATGCAGAACTCCGCGAATTGAAGCGGGTGATCGATTCTACCTTTCTTGTCGAACACGACTTGACCCGGGAGTTCGAAAGCATGACCGCCCAGCTGGTCCAGTCGAGGCATGCCATGGCGGTGTGCAACGGGAGCATGGCTCTGTTCGTGTGTCTGAAGGCTCTGGGGATCGGTCCGGGCGACGAAGTGATTGTGCCCGACCTCACCTTTGTGGCCACCGCCAACGCCGTGATTCTGGCCGGGGCGACTCCGGTGCTCTGCGAAATCCGGGAAGACACGTTTTGCCTGGACGCCGGGCGCGCGGAAAAGCTGGTTACCGCGAACACTCGCGCCCTCCTGCCGGTTCATCTCTATGGGCAAAGCGCCGACATGGAGCAGGTGATGGCCATGGCCCGCCGCCACAACCTAAAAGTGATTGAAGATGCCGCCGAGGGAGTCGGTGTGACCTTCGCCGGGCGCCACGTCGGCACTTTTGGCGACATGGGCATCCTCTCCTACTACGGGAACAAGACGATCACTTGCGGCGAGGGCGGGATGGTGCTTACCGACAACGATGAACTGGCCCAGGCGGCCTATCGCTTGAAGAACTACGGACGAGACCGCAAGGGCACCTTCGTCCACGAAACTATCGGCTTCAATTTTTCCTTTACCGACCTGCAGGCCGCAATTGGCATCGCGCAAATGAAGAAAATGGCTGCTATCGTGCGGCGCAAGCGGGAGATCCACGACCGCTACGTCGAGGAGTTGCGCGGTCTGGCCGGCTTTCGGCCGGCGTTGATCGATCCGCGCTGCCAGCCGGTGTTCTGGTTCACTTCATTTTTGTGCGAGGATCCGGATGCGCTCTCGGCCTGCTTGCGCCGCCACAATATTCAGACGCGGCGATTTTTCTGCCCGCTGCACCTGCAACCCTGTTATGCCGACCGCAAGTTCGTCCGCATTCTGGACGAGGATTTCCGACTCAGCGAACGCGTCTACCGGCAGGGAATCTCCCTGCCCTCCGCGTACTCGCTGACGGCGGAAGATCAGGCTTTTGTAATCGAGAGGATCCGGGGTTTTTATGCGGATCGGAATTGACTGCCTGCGAGCCGATCCCGGCTACGTCGGCGGTCTGAACACCTACATCCTGGGTCTGTTGGATGGGTTCGCAACCGTCGGCGGCAACCATCGTTTCCAAGTCTTCCTCACCGATGGCAACCGGAAGCTGTTTACCAGGTTCGAGGCTTTGCCCAACTTCGAGCTGGTTGCGGTCGACGGCGGCTCTTTTCGAGTGCGCCAGGCATTATGCCGCGCGGCTTTGCTCTCCTGGAGTCCGGAATTGCACCGCCAAACCAGCGGCCGGCTATTTCGGTCTATACGCGAGATCATGGAAGCTGGCTCGGATCTGATCTACACGCCGACTACCAGCTTGCTTTGCTTTGACCACCTGAAACCAACCCTGCTCTCCATGCACGACATTCAACACCTGCACTATCCGGATTTTTTTAGCTGGCCACGGCTGCGCAGCCGCACGATCACTTGTGCCCTGAGCGCCGCGCGCGCCACCCACTTTCAAGCCAGCAGCCAATTTATCAAGCAGGATATGCTGGCGCATTTCTCCGGCATGTCCCCCGAGCAGATCACAGTGATCCCGGAAGGCGTCGATCTGGCGGCCTTCTCGACTCCGCGCGGCGTCTTGCCGCCGGGGCGCTACACACTGGCGGAGCGTTTCCTGTTCGTTCCGGCACAGCTCTGGCCGCACAAGAATCACCTCACCGTTTTGCGGGCTCTGCAACGAATCGAACAGCAGCACGGAGCGAAGATTCCCCTGGTCATGACCGGCACCCGCTACTCCGCCGCGCCTACGATTTTCCGGTTCCTGGCAAAACATCGCATGGACTACGTCCGCTACCTGGGCACCGTGCCCTTCGAGGACCTGGTGGCACTGTATCAGCGGGCGGCGCTCGTGATCTCGCCCGGTCTTTACGAGTCGAACAGTCTGCCGGTGCTCGAAGCGGCAGCCGCAGGCACAGCGGTGATCGCCTCCCGGATCCCGCCTAACGAGGAACTGGCGCAAACCCTGCAGCTGAATCTGTTTGAACCGCTCGATGACCGAGAATTGGCCGAACTCATTTTCGAGCTGTGGCAGGGTGAAGGAGCCTGCCGCAGGCAGGCGGCAAGCAACCGCGATCGTGTGACGCGATTTAGCTGGGAAAATGCGGCCCGGCAATACTTAAAGTTGATCGAAGCGATGGTGAATCCAAATGCAAGCAACCAACCTCAGAGTGCAGCGGTCCATTGTCAATAAGCGCGCTCCATGCGCCTCTCGCTTACGTTGATTCAGGGGAACCCATGAATAGGTTAGGAGTCATCCAGCCACATCTGACGAACACCAGCCGGGAGATGCTTCTCGAACTGGCCGAGTACTGCCCGCTCGACCTGGTCGTCTCCCCAGAGCCGGCCGGCATGGGTTTCAAAGTCGCTCCCGTAGCGGAAGGGCCACGCATACGTTATTTCTCTGGTCCCACTTTCATGCCCGCAGGCTGGAAGTTCGGGTGGATCCAGTGGGCCGTGGTGAACTACATTCTGCGGGAAAGGCCGGAGGCAGTTTTTCTCAATGCGAATCCGCGTTACCTGACCTTCTGGATCACTCTTCTATGGGCGAAGGCTCTGGGCATACCGACTTACGCTCACGGCCATGGCTTCTACCGCCGCGGCCGGATCGGCGCTCCCTACAAGCTGATGATGACGGCCCTGCTGAAACTGGTCACTTCTT
The DNA here is from genome assembly GCA_963702775.1 of uncultured Acidobacteriaceae bacterium. Lineage (GTDB taxonomy): Bacteria > Acidobacteriota > Terriglobia > Terriglobales > Acidobacteriaceae > Sulfotelmatobacter. The sequence goes on along the minus strand of CAVPDX010000002.1, from coordinate 333,062 downwards.
ATATCTGTTATGTGCCCATGGTCCGGCAGGCATTTCTGGACAACGGATTTTCGGGGCGGAAACTTGCGACGGCGCACAACTCGCTGATCAATCGCTTCCCCGTCCTGCCCGAAGAGAAGACGGGAACCGAGCTGGGCATATTGTTTATCGGCAGGCTTCGCCGAGAGAGCCGTCTGGATCTGCTGGTGCGGGTGATGGAACGAATCCGGCGGGAGGACGGCTTGTCGCTGCAATTGCATGTGATCGGCGAGGGAGAAGAGGAGGGAGCGCTGCGGGAGCGGGCGCGGGATTGTCCCTGGGTCGTTTTCCATGGGGGATTATATGATCCCCAGCAAATCCGGCAAGTCTCCCTGCAATGCTTCGCCGGATGCTATCCGGGCAAGGCGGGCTTGAGTGTCATCCACATGATGTCTCTGAGCCTGCCGGCAATTACCCACAATGACATGCGTGCCCAGGGACCGGAGCCCAGCTTCATCCGGGACGGGGTGAGCGGTTTGTTGTATGACCATGCCGATCCCGAGCAGTCGCTCTACGAAGCCGTCCGGTCGCTGGCTTCCGACCCGGCAAAAGTGGCGGAGATGCGGCGAAACGCCTACGCGGACTACCAAGCCCTTTCAAATCCAAGCCTAGCGGCAAGGATTTGGGCGATTATCAGCGAGAGCGAAAAGCAGCGGCACAGTGGGATCTCCGAAGAAGTGGCTCCGGCCGCAAAGCTGTCTTCCCCAGCGCACTCAAGGGCCGGGCATTCCTGAATGGGACTTAGAAAATGATCGCTTTTTACTGGTTCCTTCTCGCGACTCTTCTCACCTGCTACTCGTGTGCGCTCCGCCGAGTGAAGAGGATATCCAATGGGCTCACACCACTGCTGGGTTGGTTGATGGGGTTGGGATTCTTTCTGCTCGGTCCGCTCACCATCATTACTCTTCATGGCGGGTACGAAATGCCTGCGTCGGGAGGCTGGACGGAGGCATGGACCAAGGTGAATTTATCGAACCCGATGTTTTTCCGCCCCTATGTGGTGATCTGGCTTTCGTCGATGCTCACTTGTCTGACTGCATTCCTTTTTAGCACGGCGCCCGATTCCGAGGGCCGTCAGAACCTGAATGTCTCGATTCCCAAGCTCGAGCGCGCCCTTCGGATCACTATGGTCCTGTCGATCATTGATTGGGCCATTCTAGTGTGGCTGGTGGGCGGCTTCGCAGAGTTTGCCGTTTCCCACTGGTACCTACGCAGCGTGGAGCTGGGGGAGCGCTTCGGTGGCAGCTTTACTCTCTACACCCGGCTTTCGCTGGCCAATCAGCTGCTCTTTACCGGCGCCGCCGCCCTCCACACCAGCCTGGGACTTCGCCACCGAAACGTGCGCTGGGGGTTCACGTCACTGATCGCATTGTTCCTGTTCACCGAGATGGCGATGAGCGGCAACCGCATCTTCATCGCGTTTTACCTGCTGGCCTTTCTGACCTCCAGTTGGCTGTACGGCAGAAGAAAACTCATCGGAACTTTGTTCGTCTGCTCGCCCCTGCTGATACTCATCTTCAGTGTGTGGGGGGCGGTGCGGCACGACTTGAGCAGGCTTCCGGATTCGGTCTCGGGCGAGGTGGCCGATTCAGAGGTGAGCACCCGGGCACTCCCCAGCTTGATGTATGCCACGGAAGGGCATTCGGTGCTGCTTTTGATGCATGTGATCGACGATTTTGGCGGCAGGTTCGACTATCTACACGGCAGCACCTACGGGAGGCTGCTAACTTTCTGGCTGCCAAGAAGCGTCTATCCGGATCGCCCTTTGGATTTCACCAGTCAGGCTGCCCTGTGCTATCTGCCCGGGGAAACCACCAGCCTGTGCGCCACGGAGCTGGGGGAGGCCTATGCCAATTTTGGATTCGCCAGCCTGCTGGTCCTGCCCTTCATCACCTGGCTGGTGGCCAGGTATGCGGCCTGCCTAGAGAGCCGGGAGTGTGGCCATCCGCTGTTGTCGGCAGTTTCCTTCGTAGTGCTTATATGGTTTGCCCGGTGCACGTTTGCGGAAAACGTCTTCAATCTGGCCGCGGCGGCGGTGCTGATCCGAACACTGAGACTCGAAGTCGTGTCGCATCTTCCCGCTGCGGTCGCAGAATAAGGTTTCCCCGATGAACTCAAGAGCTATATTCCAAGCTACTTCAGAAGCCATGCCGGAAGCGGCTTTCCCCCGCCCAACGGCCCCGGAAGCTGGGGCACTGGAGGGTGACGTCGCGACAGAAGCCTCTGACCCCATCGCGGCTGGCTGCGTGGTCTGTGCCGGTTCAACCGAAACCTCGGTTAGCGGGCTGTTTGACACGCGCTTCGGGATTGCGGGCAATTTCGAGATCCGCCGCTGTCGGCGCTGCGGTTTGCTGCAGCTTTCTCCGCTTCCGGCTGCGGACAGCCTGAAGAACCTTTATGAGCGTCACTACAATTTCTCCGGGGAGCGCGGGACGGTCTACACCACGCTCCGGGAGTGGTTCTTCTCGTCTTTTCTCTACCGGTTGTGGATTCGTCTGGACGGAGACATCTGCTTTCACACGCACACTCGTGGCGGACGACTGCTCGACATCGGCTGCAACGAAGGCAGGACCCTGAAAAACTATGCCCGCAACGGTTTCCAGGCGGAAGGCACCGAGTTGAACGAAACTGCCGCTGCGGTTGCCCGGGAAGCCGGGTTCGCGGTTTTTACCGGCCGGCTGGACGAATTTATTCCGGCGGTGCCCTATGATGTGGCCGTGCTTTCGAACGTTCTCGAGCACTCGCTGGACCCGAAAGCCCTGTTGCTTTCAGTACGCCGGCTGCTGAAGGCCAAGGGCGAGGTTTGGATCAGCTGTCCCAACAGCCAAAGCTGGTTGCTTGCGGTCTTTGGACAGTGGTGGATTAACTGGCACGTCCCCTTTCACATCACCCATTTCTCTGCCCGCACGCTGCGCTGCCTGCTCGAAGCGAGCGGGTTCCGGCGCATCGAAATCCGGCAAATCACCCCGGCGCTATGGGTGGCTTCTTCGATCGTTTCCTGGCTCTTTGCTCGTCAGGGCAGACCGACGAGGAAGTTGAGAAACCCGTTCCTGATTTTCGCGCTCGTACTCGCATGCCGGACGCTTCTGTTTCCGTTGCTTTACTGGGGCAACCAGGCGGGTTGCGGAGACTGCCTGGTTGTCGTCGCAAGGTAAAGGGACCCGCCGAAGACGTATACACCAAGCTCATGAAAAAAGCCTTAATTACCGGCATCACCGGCCAGGATGGTTCCTATCTAGCCGAACTGCTCCTCGCCAAGGGATACCAGGTCCACGGCATCAAGCGGCGCAGCTCTTTGCTGAACACCGAACGGGTCGACCGCCTGTACGAAGACCCGCACGTCCCCGGCCGCCGGTTCTTCCTGCACTACGGCGACATGACCGACGCTACCAGCCTGCTCTGTGTAGTCGAGCGGGTGCGGCCCGACGAAATTTACAATCTGGCGGCGCAGAGCCACGTAGCTGTGTCCTTTGAGCAGCCGGAATATACCGCCAACGCGGACGCGCTGGGAACCCTGCGCCTGCTGGATGCGATCAGGGTGCTGGGCCTCGAAAAAACAACCCGCTTCTATCAGGCCTCGAGTTCCGAGCTTTACGGATTGGTCGCCGAGACTCCGCAGACCGAGCGGACGCCGTTCCATCCCCGTTCTCCCTATGGTGTTGCCAAGCTCTATGCGTACTGGATCACGGTGAACTACCGCGAGGCCTACGGTATGTATGCCTGCAATGGAATCCTGTTCAATCACGAGTCCCCGGTGCGGGGCGAAACCTTCGTCACCCGCAAGATTACGCGCGCCCTGGCCCGCATCAAGCTGGGCCTGCAGGATTGCCTCTACCTGGGAAACCTGGAGGCCCGGCGGGACTGGGGGCACGCCCGGGACTACGTGGAAATGCAGTGGCTGATGCTGCAGCAGGACGAGCCCGAAGATTTCGTGATTGCCACCGGGGAGCAGCACTCCATCCGGGAGTTTGTCGAGACGGCGGCGCGGGAACTGGGCTTTTCCCTGCGCTGGAGCGGCGCCGGAATCGACGAGCGGGGCTGTGACGCATTTGGCAACTGCATCGTGCGCATCGATCCCCACTACCTGCGGCCCGCAGAGGTGGATTCACTGATGGGCCATGCCGCGAAAGCCCGCGCCCAGCTGGGCTGGCGGCCCCAGGTAACGTTTCGCGAGCTGGTGCGGGAAATGGTGGAGGCCGACTTGCAAACTGCCGAGCGCGACCAGTTGGTGAAGACCAACGGCTACAAAGTCTTCGCTCACCACGAATAGGGAATTAGGAATCGACCGGCAGGGATAGACATTCAGTAATAGACATTCGGGAAAACGACCGGCAGGAAACGAGAATGGAATTTTCCGACAAGATCTACGTGGCCGGCCACACCGGCCTGCTGGGTTCAGCCCTGGTCCGGCGTTTGCGGCAGGCGGGATACGGCAATCTGCTGCTTGCGAGCCGCGACGAACTCGACCTTATGGACGCGGGCGCGGTGCGGCGTTTTTTTTCCGAGAATCGTCCTCGCTACGTCTTTCTGGCCGCCGCCAAAGTTGGGGGCATCCTGGCGAATCACAGGTATCCCGCCGAGTTTATCTTTGACAATTTGAGGATTCAGACCAACGTGATCCACGAGGCCTGGCAGAGTGGAGTCGAGCGGCTGCTGTTTCTCGGATCCAGTTGCATCTATCCCCGGCTGGCTTCCCAGCCCTTGCGGGAGGAATCCTTTTTGGGCGGACCGCTAGAGTCGACCAACCGCGCCTACGCCGTAGCCAAGATCGCAGGGATCGAAATGGGGTGGGCCTACAATCGTCAATACGGAGCCCGTTTCCTGGCGGCGATGCCGACCAACCTGTATGGTCCCGGCGACCACTATCATCCCGAGGATTCCCATCTGGTTCCCGCCCTGATCCGTAAAATGCATGAGGCCAAGATTACCCGCTGCCGGAAAGTCGTGATTTGGGGAAGCGGGAATCCCCGGCGGGAATTTCTGCATTGCGAAGACGCCGCCGATGCTTGCATCTTTCTCCTCGGCCTCGCGCCGCGAGCTTTCAGCCGGCTCACGGGGCGGGATGACGATGCGCCTCTGGTCAACATCGGATGCGGCGAAGATCTCACGGTTCGGGAGCTGGCCGAGCTGGTGGCCGAGGTGGTCGGAGTTCGGCCATCGTTAGTCTTTGACTCCTCGAAACCCGACGGCACTCCCCGGAAGGTGCTGGATACCAGCAGGCTGGCAGGGCTCGGCTGGAAGCCGCAAATCGGTTTGCGCGATGGTCTGCGGAGAACCTATGAGGACTTCTGCTCCAGGGTGAGCGAACTTAGGGTTAACGAACTCAGGCTAAACGAACTGCAGCCAGCCGGCGCCAAGGCGGGCAAATCAGTGAATCCGTGCGCATCCTGATTTACGGTCTCAATTTTGCGCCGGAACTGGTGGGGGTCGGCAAATACACCGGGGAGATGGCGGAATGGCTTGCGGCCCACGGTCACCAAGTGCGGGCCGTAACCGCTCCGCCATTTAATCCAGAGTGGAAAGTGGCGCCGGGATTTTCGCCCTGGCGCTATTCCCGAGAGAATTGCGTTCGCCCGAACCGGCGCGGGGAAGAGTCGCAAGAAAACGAGAAAAAAGAAAACGAGTCGCAGGAAAAAGAGTCGCAGGAAAAATTGGACGCCGCCGGCCGCTTGACCGTGTTGCGCTGCCCGCTGTGGCTTCCCACGCGGCCTGGGGCCGGCAAGCGCATCTTGCATCTGGCCAGCTTTGCCGTGGCCAGTTTTCTGGTCATGCTGCGGCAAATTTCCTGGCAGCCCGACTTGGTCCTGGTGGTCGAGCCTACGCTGTTTTGCCTGCCGGCGGCGTGGCTCACCGGACGTTTCTGCGGCGCCAAGACCTGGCTGCACGTGCAGGATTTTGAAGCGGACGCCAGCTTCGAACTGGGCCTGTTAAAGTCAGCCTCGCTTAGGACTGTGGTCCAGTGGGCCGAGAAAAAATCCATGTCCGCCTTCGATCGGGTCTCGACCATTTCCGAGAAGATGTTGGTCCAACTCCCCGGAAAGGGAGTGGCTTGGGCCGCATGTCGTCTGTTCCCCAACTGGGTGGACACGGACGCGATCTTTCCCCTGCCGCAGCCCAGTCCCCTGCGCGCCGAACTGGGCATATCCGCCGATGAGATTGTTGCCCTGTACTCGGGAACCATGGCCCGCAAGCAGGGTTTGGAGATGCTGGCGGAAGCCGCTGGCCGCCTGGCGGGGCAGGAAGGCTTGCGCTTGGTTTTTTGCGGAGATGGCCCGGGCAAGCCGGGGCTCGAGAATCTTACCGGCCAGCTGGCTAATGTCCGGTGCATTCCTCTGCAACCTTTCGCGCGCCTTAACGACTTGCTCAACCTGGCGGACATTCATCTGCTGCCGCAGAAAGCGGACGCCGCCGATCTGGTCATGCCCTCGAAATTGACGGGCATGCTGGCCAGCGGGCGTCCGGTCGTGGCCACGGCGCGGTCCGGCACGCAACTTGCCCAGGTGGTCGAGGGCCGGGGAGTTGTCGTCGAGCCGGGAGATGCCCCGGCATTTGCCGGAGCCCTTCAAGAACTCGCCGAGAACCGCGGCTTGCGGGAAGAGTTGGGAAGACGGGCGCGCGACTATGCGATCCGTGAACTGGAGAAGGAGAGCATCTTGTCGCGCTTTGAACAGGAATTGCTGGTTTTTGCCGGAGCGTTGTGACCCAGGAATGCAACGATTCCGCCGTGGTTTTTTCGCCGCATTGGAAAAGCGCGCCCCGCCAGGCCGTCAAACGGCTGATCGATGTAATAGGCGCCAGCTTGCTTTTGATCTTGCTTTCCCCGGTCTTTGTCGTTCTGGCGATCGTGGTTAAACGCGGTTCGCCGGGCAACATATTTTACCGTTGGAAAGTTGTCGGGCAGCGAGGCCGGCCGTTCGTCGGCTATAAATTCCGGTCCATGGTCAGCAATGCCGATGATCTCAAGGCCCAGTTGGCAGCGTCGAACGAAATGACCGGACCGGTCTTCAAAATCACCAGCGATCCCCGCATAACCCGGGCGGGGAAATGGATGCGCCGCTACAGTTTGGATGAACTGCCGCAACTCTACAGCGTGCTTCAGGGGGACATGAGTCTGGTGGGTCCGCGTCCTCCGCTGGCCAGTGAATACGAGCGCTTCACCAGCTTTCAAAAACAGAAATTATCGGTAAAACCGGGTATGACCGGTCTGTGGCAGGTTAGTGGCCGGAATCAGGTCAGCGATTTCGATCAGTGGGTGCGGCTTGACCTCGACTACATCCGCCTCTGGTCGCTGGGCTTGGACATCAGGATTCTGTTTCGGACGGTGGCGGCTGTGTTCTCCGGTTCCGGCAAGTAGACCGCTAAGCAAGTTAGGAGATTCGCTCAATCATGCGCGTCCTTATAACTGGTGGTGCGGGCTTCATCGGCTCGCATTTGGCCGACCGTTTCTTGCGCGATGGTTGGGATGTGCGGATTCTCGACAGCCTCGAGCCCCGGGTTCACCCCCATGGCCGGCCCCGCTATGTTCCGGCCCGCGCCGAATTCATCTGCGGCGATGTCATAGATCGAGCCACACTGCTCCGAGCCCTGCGGGAGGTCGATGTGGTTTCTCATCAGGCGGCTTACCAGGATTACATGCCGGATTTTTCCCGCTTCCTGGAAGTTAATGCCGTGAGCACGGCGCTTCTTTTCGAACTCATTATCGGGCAGCGCCTGCCGGTGAAAAAAGTCATCGTAGCTTCGTCGCAAGCCGTATACGGCGAAGGCCAGTACCGCTGCCGGAAGCACGAAGACTTTCAGCCCATACCGCGTTCTGCCCGGCAGTTACAGCGAGGAGAATGGGAAATCGTATGTCCGAGCTGCGGAGAGCTGGCGCAAGCGCTGCCACTCGAGGAGGGGTCGAACAATCCTTATAACCAGTACGCCGTTTCGAAGCTCGCGCAGGAGAAAACGGCGCTCGGTCTCGGCTGGTTGCATGGCATCCCCACGGTGGCGCTGCGTTATTCGATTACACAGGGCAGGCGACAATCGCTTTACAACCACTACTCGGGGGTGTGCCGCATTTTTTGCTCGCGCGCTTTGCAGCATCTGCCGCTCCTGGTTTACGAAGATGGCCGCCAGACCCGCGACTTCGTGCATGTGGACGATGTAGTCGAGGCCAACATGCTGGCGCTCGAGAAAGACGGCGCCAACGGCCACGCCTACAACGTGGGCAGCGGACGCGCCACGACCATCCTCGAATACGCCCGTCGCGTGCTTGCCCGGATTCCGAACGCCGCCGGTCTCGATGTCTCCGGCGAGTATCGCCGCGGCGACAACCGGCATAGCGTTTCGAGTATCGAGAAGCTGAAGCGTCTCGGCTGGCAACCCACACACGGACTGGATGTGATTCTCGACGACTTTCTGGAGTGGATTGAAAGCTCAGGCGGCATCCCTGAACATCTGCCCAACGCCGCCGAGGAGATGCGTGCTGCCGGAGTCCTGCTCAACGTCGCCCATTAACCCCGGCCCGGGTTCCGGAGTTTTCCCCTCGAAACGCTCACCACAAGCCGCTCCCACAAGTTAGGACACCAATATGGCCGCATGTGACGTTCCCTCATACCTGGCGGAGTTGTCGAAGACGATCGAAGAGCTTCCTCTGCGATCGATTGACGATCTCGGCCACATCTTTCTTCAGGCCCATAACCGCTGCCGGACCATTTTCCTCTTTGGCAATGGCGGCAGCGCGGCGCTGGCCTCGCACCTGGCTTGCGATTTGGGAAAGGGAACGGCCCCAGCGAGCGGCAGGCGGCTGCGCGCAGTCGCTCTAACCGACAACGTAGCCTTGATCACAGCCTGGGCCAACGATACCCAGTACGAAAGGATTTTCGCCGAGCAACTCGAAAATCTGCTGCAGCCCGGCGACGTCGCCTGCGCCATCAGCGGCAGCGGGAACTCTCCCAACGTTCTGGCCGCACTCAGTTTTGCGCGTCACGCCGGGGCGATCACGGCCGGCATCACGGGTTTTCAGGGAGGGAAAATGAAACCCCTTTGCGATGTCTGTGTTGTGGTTCCTTCCCAGAACATGCAGATCGTCGAAGATCTCCACCTTTCGATCGCGCACTCCGTGTTTCGCGCGCTGCGGCACCAGATTCAGGAGAGTAGCCGCGCCTTTGCTGCGGCCAGGTAAATCATGAACAGAGAGAAGGAACGAGAGCGCGAATGAAATCAGACCAGCTTCGCAACCGAATTTTGGCGGCCGACTTGGCCTGGATTCCGGTGGCCCTGGCCTCCGAGCAGGCGCTGTGCTCAGGATTGCACTGCCACCAACTGCCCCTGAGCCCGTCCAACTTCGTGGTTTATGTCGTCTGCACGGTCTTCGCCTGGGTACTGCTTTCCGAACACATGTATCTGGACGGTTTCCGCGGTGGCTGGCGCCTATCGGCCATGGTTTCACATCTGCTGCTCGCCATCGGCCTCCTCATGGTAATCCTGCTGGCGGTCGAAGATATTTCGGGCCGATACGTGGGCAGGTTCAGGCTTAGCGCCTTTTCGCTGTTTCTGCTGACCGGCTTCCTTGGCATTCGCGGGTCTGCATGGGGTTGGGTTTTGCGCCGATATCGCAACGGTGATGTCCATCGAGTGGTCGTCCTCGGTTCCGACCGTTTAGCCGGCGAAATAGCAGCGAAATTCGAACAGCACCCCGAACTCTTGCGTCAAGTGATCGGGTTTCTTACCCCGGGCGCGGAGCTTCCCGCGACTTGCCCCATCCCAGACGCCGTGGCGGGCCGGGTCACAGTCTCCAGCATGGAAGTCGTGGGCCTGTTGCGCCAGCACCACGTCGACGAATTGGTGATGACGCAGACTCCGGCTTCGAAGGAAATCCTGAATCTGGCCGCGCTTTGCCGTCAGCAGGCAATCCGGGTCAGCCTGGTTCCGCAACCCTACGAACTCTACCTTTCGCGTCCCAGCTTATTGGACCTGGGCGGGTTGCCTTTGCTCCAACTCGGGGAGGTGGCGCCGCCGGCTTCGGCGCGAATCGGCAAGCGCCTCTTGGACCTAGGGCTGAGCTTTTTGTTGGCCGTCGCCACGCTGCCCATCGTCCTGGTTTGCGGCGCCGTTCTTCGCTCCTCCACCGGGCGCGCCTTCCGCCGGGAAACGCGGATCGGCTGGCGGGGCGCTCACTTTTCCATGCTGCGGCTCAACGTAGACCACGATCCGCAAAACGGCTCGCGTTTCGAGCGCACGCTATGGCAGTTCAGCATATCGGAACTGCCGCAGTTCTGGAATGTGCTCCAGGGCGACATGAGCCTGGTTGGACCGCGTCCGGAGTGCCTGGAACGAGCGACCCGTTACTCTGCCTGGCACCAGCAACGGCTCTCGGTAAGGCCGGGAATGACTGGGCTGGCGCAAGTCCATGGGCTGCGCGAGAAACACACTTCCGAGGACAAAACCCGTCACGACTTGCAGTATATGCTGCATCCCTCGCTGCTGAAGGACCTCTCGCTTCTGATCGAGACGATCTGGACTCTGACCCTGCGTTTGCTCAGAACCCCGCAGCACGGGCCGACGGCAGATGACGCAGAAAACGGCCGGACTGCACCTCTGACGGTTTCATATACCCCAGGCCCACAGCCTTTTCAGGAGATGTTACAGCATGCTCATCGGACGCAGTCCGGTTCGGATTAGTTTTGGCGGAGGCGGCACCGACCTACCCTCGTATTACGAGCACTTCGGTGGCGCCGTGCTCAGCACTGCCATCAACAAGTATTTCTATACCATTCTCGGCAACCGCAGCGATGGCCGCATCCAGATCATATCTTCCGACCTGCGTCTGTTCGGCAACTGGAAGGACATTGCCGCCGTGCCCGCCCAGGACAGCGGCCTGGAGATTCCTCTCGCCGTGCTCAAGGATCTGGACGCGGATCTTGCCGCCGATCTGTTCCTGGCTTCCGAAATTCCTCCCGGCACCGGGCTTGGATCTTCAGCCAGCGTTTGTGTGAATCTCCTCAAAGTGCTTACTACCTATCTTCGCTGCCCGCTTTCGAAACACGATCTGGCAGAGCGGGCCTTCCGCATCACACGCTTTGGCCTGAAGCGGCATGTGGGCAAGCAGGACGAGTATGCCGCGGCCTTTGGCGGCCTCAACTACATCCGCTTCAACCCGGATGGAACCACCCAGGTTGAAGCTCTGCAGCTGGATCCGGGCGTTTTTTCGGCGTTGCAGTCAAATCTCATGCTTTTCTTCACCGGCGCGGCTCACCATTCCTGGGACATCCTCGCCGATCAGGAGGAGTCCACGCGCCTGCCAGCGGGGCCAGCCGTAGAGGCTCTGCACCAAGTGAAGGAAGCTGCAGCCTTGATGAAAGAAGCTCTCCTGTGCGGGGATCTCGAACACTTCGGCCATCTGCTCGACGATGCCTGGCAAGCCAAGAAGCGCGTGTCCAACCGCATTTCCAACCCGCATATCGACGGCCTCTACCAGGCAGCGCGCGAACACGGCGCGCTGGGCGGCAAGATTACCGGGGCCGGCGGCGGAGGGTTTCTTCTGCTCTATGCCGAGCCCGCTTGCCAGGAGACCGTACGTTCCGCGATGCAGCGCGAGGGCGTGCAGGAGATGGCCTTCACGTTTGACGGTCAGGGCGCGCAAGTCATCGTGAACGATCCTTTCATCGATCACGACGAGCGCGCTGGAACACGATGGACCTTCCTGCCTCTGGCCGCGGCAGCAAGCCCGTTCGCTCTGAGACCCAACTCGGGAGGTCCCGTATGAAGGCCTTCTTGCTGGCCGGAGGACACGGCACGCGTTTGCGTCCCCTTACCGACACTCTTCCCAAGTGCTTGGTGCCCATCCGTGGCCGGCCCCTGCTCGATATATGGCTCGATCTGTGCGCCCATTCTGGTATTTCAGACGTTCTCATAAACCTGCAAGCTCATGCGCAACCCATCGAGCAGCATCTTGAGCGGAGCGGTTCGCCGGTAAACGTTCGTTTCGTCCACGAAGACCGGTTGCTGGGTTCCGCAGGAACGATTGCAGCCAACCGGGCCTGGATTGGTTCCGATCCGGCGTTTTGGATTCTTTATTCCGATGTGCTCACCAACACGAACTTGGGGCGCATGAGTGATTTCCATTCCCGCCACGGCGGCATCGCGACTCTGGGTCTCTACCAGGTGCGCGACCCCTCACGCTGCGGCGTGGCCATTACAGACGAGCGGGGAGTCATTATCGACTTTGAAGAGAAACCTGAGAGCCCTCGCAGTAATTGGGTTTTCTCTGGGCTGATGGTGGCAGGACCCCGTCTTTTCGAGTTGATCCCGCCAACCCTTCCGGCGGATATTGGCTTTCATCTCTTGCCGCGTCTGGTGGGCGAGATGCGAGCCCATCCCATCACAGACTATTTGCTCGACATCGGGACTCTTGCCAACTTCCAGGAGGCGCAGATCACGTGGCCCGGCGGGGGCTGGGACGCGGCAAGATTGGACCATGAGAAGCCAGCCTCTGGCCTGCCCCGATCGGCAGTTTGCGAGACGCAGATTATTTCGCCAGAGGAAACCTCTTGAGCGCCGGGCAACTGCGCGGCGTCATCTTTGACATGGATGGCGTGCTGGTGGACAGTCACGCGGCGCATCGCGAGGCTTGGCGCACATTTTTCCGCACCCTCGAACGCGAAGTACCCGATTCCGAGCTGGACTTCATTCTCGACGGTCGCAAGCGCAGCGACATCCTGCGTCATTTTCTTGGGGATTGCCCGGAGCCCGCACTGGAAGAATTCGGCAGGCGCAAGGACTGCATTTTCCGGCAAATGCAACTTGAGGTCAGGCCGCTGCCCGGCGCGGTTCGTATGGTGCGCGAACTTCATAGCAGTGGCCTGGCTTTGGCTCTGGCTACCTCCGCCACTCGCAGCCGCGCTTGCTCGACGCTGGCAGGGCTGGGATTCCTGGATTGTTTCCAGGCCATTGTGACCGGGGAAGAAGTTCCTCTAGGCAAACCGGACGCCTCGATTTACCGGCTGGCCTGGAATCGCATCGAGATCGAGCCCGAGTATCTGTTGGCGGTCGAAGACGCCATCTCGGGAATTCAGGCGGCAGTGGGCGCGGGATTACGCTGCGTTGGGGTTGCGTCGCATGAAACGCCGGAAAGGCTGACTGCCGCAGGCGCGATTCACGTGGTTCGCAACTTCGAGTCCGTTTCTGTCCACGATCTGGAACGCATATTTCTCGGCCGCAATCCGGCATCTCGCCTGGCTGCCCGGGCAGGCGGCAGCTAGACACTAAGGCCCTCGCTACGGCATACCTCCACGATCGCGAGGCGGTCCGCCACTCCCACCTTGCGCAGCATGCGGTGCATGTGGTTCTTCACGGTTTGTTCCGAGAGATTTAGCCGGCTGGCCATTTCCTTGTTGGTCAGACCCTGCTGTATCAAGCCCACCAACTGCTGCTCCCTGCGGCTGAGGCCAAGCCGGTTCTTGAGGTGCAAGCTCGGAATTGCGGGCTTATGCCGCGCTATCCACTGAAATAACACCCCGGAGAGCGGCGCTGGACACACCGCTTCGCCCGCGGCAACTGCCCGAATGGTTCGTGCAACCTCCACCGCCGAAGCATCTTTGAGTATGTAACCTACTGCTCCTGCTTGTATCACCCGAAGAAAAACTGCTTCGTCAGCTTCCATACCCACCATCACCACTCTTATGGCTGGGTTCAGTTGGTGCAGTTCGCGCACAACCCCGTGTTCCGCGAGGACGGGAGCGACCGAGTCGAGCACCACCACGTTGGCTTGTGTCGCGGCGATTTGCTCGAACACGTCGGGGCCGTACGATCCGGTTCCGACCACGCGGATATCGTCCTTCTTCGACAAAATGCGCATTAAGGCTTCGCGCAGCAATCGATTCTCTGCCAGCAAGAAAACTGCGGCAACCGGTCCCGAAAATTCTGAAGCTACAGTTCCCATCCGCTAATCAACCTCGCGCCTTCGCCCGCCTGACTCCTGCACGCTAGTTGCTGCATTCCGTCTTTACAATCCACTCTCAGACGCTAGCTGTCTCGCAAACGTGGGTCAAGGAGAAAGCTCGCTTAAGCGAGGCGTGATTCCTTCCACGGGAAGGTCTCATCTGGATTCCCGGAAATGGCCTGAATGAAGATAAGCAGACAGTAAAGGCAAACGCGGGACCGAAGATCGGCGCAGCAGACGCACTAAAGGCTGCGTTTCGTGGCAGATTTAAGGGCAGACCGAGTTGACCTCAGTCCGCGCCGTTTTGAAACGTGGAAGTGCCCCTAGAAATTCAGCCGGAGGGCAAACTGAATCAGCCTGGGATTGTTCAATTGCTGGTTGACTATGCCGAAAGTCGATATCGTATTTATATCCTGTTCTCCCAAGTCGCCGATTCCAGACATGAAGAATTGGGGATGATTCAGCAGATTGAAGAATTCCGCCCGGAACTGCAACTTCATGCTTTCGCGGAAGGGTAAGTCCTTCATGATTGAGAAGTCCGTGTTCACGAAACGCGGACCGTAAACGGGAGCGCGCGGGGCGGTACCGAGTTCTCCCGCAGGAGCGTGGGCGAAGGCGCAGGTGTTGAACTCTGTGTTGGGCTTGCAGTGTGGCCCGTTGGGATCGCCCACCAGATCGGGGCGGTTGAAGCTGAAGAAATTGTAGTTCAAATACTGGCCCGTGTTTCCGGCTGCCGGAGCCGCGCCGAAGGTTGGGCCGGTATTCGCGCTGTCGACGACAAACAACGGGAAACCAGACTCAGCTCGCTCGATGAGATTGACCTGCCAGCGTCCCAGCAGTGCGTTGGCCGCTCCACCCCAGTTGTTCCCAAATCGCTTGCCCTTGCCGAAGGGCAGGTCGTAGAGGATGCTGGCGGTAAAAGTATCGTTAAGGTTGAGCTGTGACAATCCCCAGTCCAGCTTCTGGGTGCCGGGCAGTGGCCAAAAAATCGCGCCGACGTTGGTGCTCAAGCCATCGGTTAAGCCGGAGTCGAAGTTGCGGGCCCAGGTATAGCCCAAAAGCGCATAGATGCCGTGCCGCGCGCTTTTGGTTTCCGCTTTGATTTGCAGCGAGTCATAGCGGGCTGCTCCAACGCTGTTGTTGCTGTTCACCAGTTGAAACGGCGCACCTAGCCAACTGTCAGGAGGAATGATGAGGTTGCGGCCGCAACCGAGCGTGTAACCTGGCATGCTGAATCCAGTGCCTGGGCAGGCGAGTGGGGATCCGATGTTTTCGTTTACCTGGCTGACAAGAATGTGTGCACTTCGGGCACCCGCATACCCCACGGTCAATACCAAATTACCGGGCAGTTGATGCTCAATATTCAGGTTGAATTGCTGAACGATTCCCTGTTTGAAATTGCGGTTCATCGACTGCAACGTTCCAGTGTAATTGTCGGGGTTCACAGGCGCGTTATAGATGGCCCCGGCGATGACGCCATTCGCATTGGGAACGTTGATCGCAGAAGGTGTGTTGAGCGGAAGAAGGAAGCCGTCGGTTAACGATCCCAGCGGGTTACCGTACGCATAGGAGAAGGTAGGCGGATCGACTTCGGCGTAGTAGGGGGGGTTCTGCCAGAGTCCTTGCCCGCCCTGGTTCCAAGCGGAGTCGTGGTAGATGGCATAGCCGAGCCGGATCGCAGTGCTCTGGCTTCCCAAGGGCTTCCAGGCCATCCCGATACGTGGTTCGAAAGCGGTTTTGTCGAATTTAATTCCGATACGTCCGTCGGAGGCCGCGCACGGGAAAGATAAAATTGCGGATGCGCAACCCGCAGGGCTGCCCTTCGGGACGAACCATGTCAGCGAGGCAACATCGAAGTTGGACTGCCGATTCTCCACCTCCCTCTCGGGAGTGACCAGCGCCCAGCCCAGCCCCAAGTTCACGGTCAGGTTGTTCGTGACGCGCCAATTGTCCTGAACGAATGGACGAACCAGTTTCCAGCGGCGGCCAACCGTCGCCCCTAAGAAAGTCTGATCGTGCGCCGGCAAAAACTCCGATCTCACCCGTCAGCACATCGGCAATGTCGTCACCGGTGAAAGCTCCAGTTTCCGTGATAAGACCGTCCTGCGAAGCGTTATTCCGAACGTTCATTTCGTTGGCTCGATATACCGCCGCCGAACCGGATCTCGTGTTTACCGCGAATCAGGTCAAGCGTATCGGAAACCGAGTAGACGTTGGTCCCACCCTGATACGGCGCAAAGCCCCGGTCGCCTATCGAATAGTAGGCCGACATTGAAAATGAAGTCATGCCGCAGCCTACGCAGTCATTCGTTGCCTGGTTCAGGCTGGCCGGGTATCCGGTAATGCGGTCACATTTGCTGCCCAATATGGCGCCGGGAATTCCGATGATCGCGGCTTCGCAGGTTCCGGTTCCATAAGAAAGAATGTGGTTGAAAATCCGGCTGAAGCCGGCATTGAACTGGTTGATGGTGTTCGGCGAAAACACGTGGGTTTCGGACAGAGCCAGATTTCGGCCGTGGTTATTGATGAACTGATTGCTGCCGAACGCCGTGAGTTCCGACCATGTCGGCGAACCGCCGGGAACGAAGTTCGTGGCTTGATCGTAGCTGAAGCGGACGAACGCGGAATCCTTGCTGGAGAAATTGTGATCGAAGCGGATGTCCCATGTGCCCTCGTTGAGTTTCCGTGTGGGTTGGTCCGCATAGTTGAAGCCGATGGAGCCGGTCGCATTGGGGCTGGGAGGATAGAGCCCAATCACCCTCGCGCCTACCGGATTGACCAAGGCCGCCGGAATGATGTCACAGGGGGTTCCTGTCGAGGTCTGTGATCCGTCGGGGTTGACTGGGGCGGGAACCAGAGTGCCTCCGACATTGTTGCACTGCAGAGCGGAAAAAGTGAAGGGATCGTTTAGCTGCGCTCCGAATGGATTGTCACTGTAGTCGTAGGCTCCGTTGAGTCGAGGATTAGCGGAGACCAGGGGATGCGTCATATTGTATGTCGGGACGTACCCATCGAACGGCACGCCCTGCCGCTGCATCTTTGCTTGGTAATCCACAGAAGAAAAAGGTCTTATCCTTTCGGATCGGCCCGCCGAGCGAACCGCCGAACTGATTGAGATTGAATTTTGCCTGGCTGTGAGTGAAGTATTGGTCGGCATCGAGCGCTGTGTTGCGAAAGAATTCAAACAGCGACCCATGAAACTTATTCGACCCCGACTTCGTCGTGACCAATACGGTCGGGCCTGCGCGCTCGCCATACTCCGCAGAGTAATTGTAGGTGAGAACTTTGAACTCCTGGATGTCGTCAATCGAAGAGAAAATCGCAATACCGCCTTCATCCAGTTGATTATTGTCGTTGCCGTCGAGCAACCAGTCGGTGCTCTGTTCGCGGGAACCACCGACGGAAAGCGAAAACGATCCGCGCGTGGCCGCCTCGCTGCTGGGAGAGTTGTTGAAGAAACTGGCGGGACTGGTTGAAGCGGTCGTGCCCGGCGTCAGCGTCGCCAGTTGGACGAAGTTGCGTCCGTTCAATGGAAGGTCCGCTACCTCTTCAGACGTGATTACTTGGCCGAGGGTGGGATTCGTAGTCTCAACCGCTACTTCAGTGGCACTGACTTCCACGGTCGATGAGACAGAGGCGGGCAGGAGCGTAAAATCCACTTCGCGGTGCTCATCTACTTGCAGTCGAATATCCTTCTGTTCGGCAGGCTGGAATCCCTGGGACTCGACCCGAATCGTGTAGAACGCGACTGGCAGCAATGGGATCAAGTAATACCCTGAATCGTCGGTCTTCGCCTCGCGGGAAACGCCTGTGCCTTGGGAGGTGACCCGCACCGTCGCGCCCGAGACCAGCGCACCCGCTTTATCGGAGACGGTGCCCGAAAAACTGGCAGTGGCCTGACCGTAAAGGAGTGGACATACCGAGAATGCAAGCAAACCGACAACGACCACGAGTAGCGCCCTGTTACGTCAGCATTGCAATCCTTTCGGCGGCCCCACGCCGCATCAAGCACACACTCCCCCCTCGGCATCGATTCTGCGAGGCATTGTGCTGTAGGACGGCAACTTATAAATCCCCACTCCATCGGAAGTCAAGGTTTTTTCCGGCAGTTGACGAGGATCAGCCGTCTGCCTTTTCCCTTCTTCCGCGATCGGGGAAAACAGGATGGACTCTCCATATATTTGGTTTCTTCGAAATGCCAGGGCCGGGACGCTAATTTCGGCCTAGAACTGCCCACTCTGCATCAAAACGCGCGCGATCGTAGAAAGATTTTTGTGTTCCCGACGCCTGTCGTCGAGAGTCCAGCGTACAGATTGGCGCGCCGCACTGCCTCTAGTTCCGGCATTCCTTCTGCCGAGGAATACGGCGAAACTCCCGATGAATGCGTCACCCGCGCCGGTGCTGTCGACACTCTTTACGGCAAACGGAGGCACGTGCTCGCTATACGCCGGCGCCTGTCAGGAGCGATCCGTTCGCTCCCAGAGTAATGATGACGCGGCGAATGCCGCCTGCCAGCAGTTTCTTTGCGAACATCTCTTCGCGTCTTCGACATTTCGAACTGCAATCCCGGTGATGGTTTCGGCCTCACTTTCATTCGGGACGAAGTAATCGAGATCCATTAACAGCGCGCATCTCCACAGGCTGAGCGGGCGCTGGATTCAGGATGCAGCGAATTCCATGCTTTCTCGCAAATGCGACTGTGTAGTAGACGGTTTCGAGAGGGATCTCAAACTGCAGGACGATACAATCGGCGGCCTTCAATGTTTCAGCGGCGGCGTCAACGTCCGCCGGTTTCAGTGCGTCGTTTGCCCCCTTCACCACCAGAATGCGGTTTTGCCCGTTGGGCTCGACGAAAATCGGCGCCACGCCGCTGGAGAGTCCCTCAACCTGCTTCACGTGGGTTGCGTCGATGCCGAGTTTCTTAAAGTTCTCGATGGTGGCTGGACCGAACAGGTCGCTTCCAACTCGCGCCACCATGGACACATCCGCGCCACAAAGACGGGCAGCCACCGCCTGATTTGCGCCCTTACCCCCGAATCCGAGGACGAACTTCTGGCCGAAGATGGTTTCCCCCGGCTTCGGGAACCGGTCCGCGAACGTCGTCAGATCGACGTTGGCACTTCCAACCACCACAATGCGAGGGCGCCTGAGCCATATTTTCTCTAGAGAAGCTGGAGAACGCCGAGTCTATTTGCCGTCCCCGATTGTGTCAACGGAGGCAGCTTGATCGGTGCCATGTACCGCTTCAGCGCTTGTGGCGTGAAGCCAAAGAAGAGTAAAGTTACACGCTTTCCGTCGCCGCAACCCTTGAGGAGAATCGATGTTCACGCCATCGAGTCTGAGCATTGCGCTGTTGATGATGATCACGAGCGCTGTTTGCTGGGGTTCGTGGGCAAACACTTATAAAGGCGTAAAGGGCTACAGGTTTGAACTCTTCTACTGGGACTATGCCGTCGGCATTTTCCTGATCTCCCTGGTGCTCGCCTTCACGATGGGGAGCACGGGGAACGATTCCTCCAGTTTTCTGAACAACGTCCGCGCGGCGGACCAATCAAACATCGTGAACGCGACTGATCGGAGGGGCGCTGTTCAATCTGGCTAATCTCCTGCTGGTCGCGGCGATTGACATGGCCGGACTGGCTGTCGCATTTCCCATCTCCATTGGAATCGCGCTGGTGGTGGGCGTTGTTCTTAGCTACGCCCTGCAACCGAAGGGGAATGCTCTGTTCCTGGCACTTGGTGTCGCTTGCGCATTCATTGCTGTGCTTTTAGACGGCAAGGCTTACGGGAGTCTTGCGGAGGCAGGACGCTCGGTTTCAAAAAAGAGTGGGATCACATGCGTAGTCTCAGGAATTTTAATGGGCTTGTGGGCTCCGTTCATGACGCACGCGATGACTCGCGGCAATCCGTTGGGACCTTACACCGCGGCGGTGTTCCTGACTTTCGGAGCATTGCTCTCCTGTTTCGTGTGGAATATTTATTTCATGAAACACCCGCTGGTGGGAGACCCAGTAAGTTTCGGCGGATTTTTCCGCAGGCCCGCTTCGGGGCATCTGCTGGGCCTTCTCGGGGGATGCATCTGGGGCATGGGCACAGTGTTCAACCTTGTCGCCGCCAGTTTTACAGGCGTCGCCATTTCCTACGCGATCGGCCAATCCGCTCCGATGGTGGCTGCGCTCTGGGGGATTTTCGCTTGGAAAGAATTTGAGAACTCAGGACCCCGCTCAAAAATGTATCTCGGTCTGATGTTCGTCTTCTATGGATTGGCCATTTTCCTGGTCGCGCGAGCAAATGGCTAAGCCTGATTACTTCCCTTTAACTCGGCTGACAAACAACCGCAAGAAACGGTCGGCATCGGAAGCCAGGCAGACTCTCGCATTCGGTTTGAGTTCGATGACTCCCTCGATCTCGTAGTGGTCTCCGTGCAAGACGTTCTTCTCGTTCGAGCCCATGCGGTTTGCCACGGTTTCTCCGCGAGTAAACTCACCCCTGGTTTCCACATCCACGTGCATTTCTTTGAGCGTCCCCAGAGTTGGATCGAGAGCCATGCCCACCGCCAGCGGGTCATACATAGGGGCCCCGGCATATCCGCTCTTCTCGCTGCGGTTCAAATAGAAGTCGGCAATCTTGGCGATGAAGTTGCTCTGCGGCCCGTGCGATGATTGCAGTTCTGCGAGATACTTTCGCGTGATCAGCGTTCGTTCCCCCACATCGGAGCCCACCATCGTGACCATCCAGCCAGCATTGAACACGATCTGGGCGGCTTCCGGATCGTTATAGACGTTCGCTTCCGCCGCTCCATTGACGTTTCCACCGGAAATTGAACCACCCATGATGACGATATTTTCGACCAGAGCCGCAATCGAAGGATCTTTCGAAACCGCCAGCGCGATGTTGGTCAGCGGCCCTATCGGAATCAGCGTGATCTGGTGCGGATACTTGTGGACCATCTCGATGATGAGATCCGGACCGAATCGCGGATCTGCCTTGCATTTAGAAGGCGGCAGCTCAACATTGGCTAGTCCATTTTTTCCATGCCAGAACTGAGCGGTAATGAGCTTCTGGTTCAGCGGATGTTGCGCCCCACCCGCCACGACAACGTCGCAGCGTCCGGCCAGGGAAACAATCTTGAGCGCATTCTCTAATCCCTGCCGCGCGTCCACGTTGCCGGGCACTACGGTCAGCGCTTCCACCTTGAACTCCGGAGAATTTAAAGCCAGGAGGATCGCCAAGGCATCGTCGGTACCGGGATCTGTGTCAATGATCACTCGCCTCGACGAGGCTTGCGCAAAGCCATTCGTCAGCGAAGTGAGAACAAGGAAAGAAAAAAGAACAGATGTCGAACAAACTCGCTTCACGGGAAATCCTTTCTAGAATGCCGGCGTGGCCTAGAGCAGCATGCCCGCGATGGATGCCGACATCAGATTCGCCATCGTCCCGGCCAACATCGCGCGGACTCCGAGCCGCGCCAGCTCGCCCTTCTTGTTCGGCGCGAGCGCCCCGATGCCGCCAATCTGGATTCCGATGGAGCTGAGATTGGCGAAACCACACAGCGCAAATGTGGCAATGGTAAAGGAGCGCGGATCGAGCGCCGCCTTCATCGGTCCCAGCATGGAAAATGCGACCAGTTCGTTCAGCACCATCCGCGTGCCGAGCAATGTTCCGATCACTCCGCAGTCGTGCCAGGGAACGCCAATCACCCAGGCAACGGGAGCGAATACCGCTCCGAAAATCTTCTCCAGACTCTCTGGAACCCAGGCCATCCAATGATGAATTCCACTCAGAATGCCGTCCGCCAGCGCGATCAGCGCGAGGAACGCGATCAGCATGGCAGCGATGTTCAAAGCCATGTGCAAGCCATCGGTGGTTCCCCGGGCAACGGCGCCAAGGAGATTTTCCTCTTTCTCGGTTTTCTCTTCGCCTTCTGGCATGACGACTCGGCCGGCGGTTCTCGGATGCTCGGTCTCGGGCACGAGCATCTTCGACATCAACAGCGTGCCGGGCGCGGTCATGATGACCGCGCTCAGCAGGTGTTTGGGTTCTATTCCGAAGGCGATGTAAGCCGCCATGATTCCGCCCGAGACGTGAGCCATGCCGCTGGTCATCACGGTCATGAGCTCTGAGCGCGTCAGATCCGGCAGAAATGGACGTATGGTGACTGGCGCCTCGGTTTGTCCCATGAAAATGCTGGCCGCGATGTTGAGCGATTCCGCGCCGCTGGCGCCCATCACGCGCGTCATAACCCAGGCGGCAATCTTAATGACGAACTGCATGACCCCGAAGTGATACAGGACAGCAAAAAACGCGCAGATGAAAATGATGGCCGGCAGCACCTGAAAGGCGAAATAGAAACCGAGATGGGAGCCTTGTTTCCCGAGATCCCCAAAAACAAACTGTGAGCCGACATAGGAATAGCCGAGCAAGCGACTGACGACATCTCCCGCTTTCTGAAAAACCCGCCGCCCGGCATCGACTCTCAATACACACACCGCGAAAGCGAATTGCAACCCCAAGCCCCACGCGACGGTTTTCAGCTGAATGGCGCGGCGATTGGTCGAAAACGCATAAGCCAATCCCAGCATGGTCGAGAGGCCGAGGATTCCGGTAAAGCGTCCCATTCAGTTTTTCTCTCCGGGTTTTCGGATCACGCGGTGGATCAATGGCCGTTTCGCGTGCGCCGGAGTATCGGAAATCTGATAGCTTTCTTCGAGCAGTTGTTTCGCTTGAATCGCACGGGTTTCTGCATTGTAGTAAATCGTTGCTAGCGGCTCACCTACGGCAACGCCATCCCCGACTTTCTTGTGCAGCACGATCCCCACTGCGGGGTCGACTGAATCTTCTTTCTGTTCGCGACCTCCGCCGAGGAGGACACATGCGGTGCCAATCCGTTCGCACTGCAGTGACGCGAGGTATCCTCTCCTCGGACTCGACAGTATCATCGTGTGTTGTGCCTGAGGCAGTTTCTTCGGATCGTCGACCGCCCGCGGATCTCCACCCTGCAGTTCTACCATTTGTCGGAACTTGGCGAGCGCTTCGCCGGAGTTGATCAGTTTGCCGCTCTGCATTTTCCCTTCCTCGACCGTGCCAGAGACTCCACCGAGATGCAGCATCCAACCAGCAAGTTCGAGGCAGAGCTGGCGCATATCTTCTGGTCCTTCACCGCGCAGAATCTCCATGACTTCGACCACTTCCAGCGCATTGCCGATCATATTCCCCAATGGCTGATCCATGTTGGTGATGAGCGCGACGACCTGTTTCCCCATTTGCTCACCGGTTTCAACCATGAGTTCGGCGAGAAAAATGGCATCTTCTTCACTCTTCATGAAGGCTCCGGAGCCCGTCTTTACGTCGAGCACGAGCGCATCGATCCCTTCCGCAAGCTTCTTGCTCATGATGGACGCGCAAATCAGAAATGGCTTTCCACGGTGCCGGTGACATCGCGCAGTGCGTAGAGCTTACGATCGGCGGGAGCGATTTCGGCAGTCTGACCAATCATGCAGCAACCGCAGATTTCCAGAACACGGCGAAATTGAGCGACCGGAAGATTCACATTGAAGCCAGGGATGGCTTCAAGCTTGTCCAAAGTGCCTCCAGTATGTCCCAAACCGCGGCCGCTGATCATGGGTACGACCAGGCCCGCGGCAGCGGCCAGCGGCGCCAGCACGAGCGAAGTCTTGTCGCCCACGCCGCCGGTCGAATGCTTGTCCACTTTCTTGCCGGGAAGTGCGGAGAGATCGAGCACTTCGCCCGAGCGCAGCATCGCATCGGTCAGCGCAGCGGTCTCGGCGCGCGTCATGCCGCGCAGCACCACCGCCATCAGCCAAGCCGAGACCTGGTAGTCGGGAATATCACCGCGGGTGTAGGCGTTCACCAGAGATTCGATTTCGGCGCGGGACAACTCGACCCCATCGCGCTTCTTGCGGATCACATCGATGGCGCGGAACGCTTGCCTCATAGCCGGCGTCGAATTCACTGGAGACGGAATCCTTCGGGAAGGAGTTCGGTGATGTGAGCCTGCTTTGGCCCTTCATCACCTTGAAAGAAGATCGTTGCGTCGGGGCCGAATTCGTAAATCACCTGACGGCACGCACCACACGGCGAACAGGGAATTCCCTGGTCGTTTACCACCAACACGGCGCGGATCTCGATCTTAGGCCCAAGCTGCGCCACGGCCGAGAAAATCGCTGTACGTTCAGCGCAGTTGGTCATTCCGTAGGATGCGTTCTCCACGTTGCACCCCGAGAAGATTGTGCCGTTCGAGAGCAGGATGGCGGCCCCGACCCGGAACTTCGAGTAAGGCGCGTACGCGTTCTTCATGACTTTCTTCGCAGACCGCATAAGACGTGCCGGCACGTCGTCAGCTAATTTCTTCTTGCTCATAGCGGAAGCGTTTTCGCGGAGGAACAGCAAAATCGAGGGCCATTGTAAACCCTGCCCGTACAAGTCATCGGTTTTTCTCGGAATGAGGTTGAATGAAGTACGCGGTAAGCTGCCGCATCGCGACCTCGCGTTGTGGGGTTTCCCTGCCGTACAATTACAGCGCAAGGAAGCGGCTTGAGCTTGTTCCCAGCGCTGCCGTGTGCGACGAAATCAGTGCCGACAGATCACAACCATCCCGGGGCAGCTCGCGGAATGACAGGCGAGGCAGGCGACCTGCAGCCTCATGCAGGAAGTTTGATCGCGATTCTTGGTGGGCGCAGGCTGCAGCGAAACTACGGAATTCCTCTCGATTTGAATTGGGTGCAGGAAGTTCGCGTGAACACGAGCGCAGTGGAACGCCGCGCCCAGACGCAGGTCGCGCGAAGAACCGTGAAGAAGGAATGGCAGGCGGCCTGGCTTCTACGGGCAATCTCCTGCATGGATCTGACAGCGCTTTCCGGCGATGACACCGAAGAGCGTGTTCGCCGTCTGTGTGCCAAGGCGCGGCAGCCGGTGCAGCAAGATCTCGAACACAAGCTGGGAATTGAAGAACTCGAAGTGAAAGTCGCCGCCGTTTGCGTGTATCACCTGTTTATTGAAACCGCGCTACGCTCCTTGGAGGGAAGCGGTATTCATGTCGCAGCCGTATCCGCTGGCTTCCCGGCCGGTCTTTCGCCGCTGGCAGAGCGGGTTGCAGAGATTCAGCGCTCGGTCGAGGCAGGCACTCACGAGATTGACGTTGTGATCACGCGTGCCCATGTGTTTGGCGGGCGCTGGCAGGCGCTGTATGACGAAATTGCAGCTTTCAAGCAAGCCTGTGGCAGCGCTCACATGAAGGTCATACTCGCCACCGGCGACCTGTTGACCCTGCGCAATGTCGCGCGCGCCAGCGTCGTGGCCATGATGGCGGGAGCCGACTTTATTAAGACCTCGACCGGCAAAGAGGCTACCAACGCCACGTTGCCAGTTGGATTGGTGATGACCCGCGCCATCCGCGAATACGCCGAGCAAACCGGAATGGCTGTGGGCTTCAAGGCAGCCGGCGGAATTCGTACTGCAAAGCAGTCAACCGACTGGCTGGCTATGATGAAAGAGGAACTGGGCCAGTCCTGGATGCGCGCGGAGCTTTTTCGTTTCGGTGCGAGTGGCTTGTTGGGAGATATCGAGCGGCAACTGGAACATCAAGCGACGGGACGGTATTCGGCGGAGTATCGTCATCCCATAGCGTAGTCGGGGCGTAGAGGCAGAGAGAATCGAGCCGACCTACATGAGCATTGCGGAAAAGTTTGTGACGATGGAGTACGGCCCCGCCCCAGAGGATCCGAAAGAGGCGCGAGCGTGGCTTGAACGCCACGGCCATCGTTTCGGACACTTCATCAATGGCGCGTGGCAAGCACCTGCCACTGGCGAATATTTCGAGACGCTCGATCCTTCCAACGGAGAAAAACTGGCTTCCATTGCGCAAGGATCACCTGCCGACATCGACGCCGCTGTGCAGGCTGCGCGCGCCGCGTTTCCAAAATGGCGCGCCCTTACGCCGCATGTACGGGCGCGTTACCTGTACGCGCTGGCGCGGTTGGTGCAGAAACATTCTCGTCTTCTCGCGGTGCTGGAGACGATGGACAACGGCAAGCCCATCCGCGAAAGCCGCGACATCGACATTCCGCTAGTGGCGCGCCACTTCTATTACCATGCGGGCTGGGCGCAGCTTCTCGAACAGGAGTTTGCAGAATACGAGCCCTGCGGCATTGTGGGCCAGATCATCCCTTGGAATTTTCCGCTGCTCATGGCGGCGTGGAAGATTGCTCCGGCCCTGGCTACAGGAAACACTGTCGTGTTGAAGCCGGCAGAATTTACTCCTCTGACTGCGCTCGCTTTCGCCGAGCTTTGTCAGGAAGCCGGATTGCCAGCCGGAGTCGTCAACATTGTCACGGGAGACGGTTCGACCGGCGAGGCGCTCGTGAAACATCCCGACGTGGACAAAATCGCGTTCACGGGTTCGACCGAAGTCGGACGCGCGATTCGCAGCGCCACAGCGTCAAGCCACAAACGTCTATCACTCGAGCTGGGAGGAAAATCTCCGTTCATCATTTTCGACGACGCTGACCTCGACAGCGCAGTCGAAGGATTGGTCGATGGAATCTGGTTCAATCAGGGGCAAGTGTGCTGCGCAGGATCGCGGTTGTTGATGCAGGAAAGCGTCGCTGAGACTTTGATCGCCAAGATCAGGGAACGCATGAGCAGCCTGCGCGTCGGCCTCCCTTTGGACAAAGCAATTGATATCGGCGCCATCGTTGCGCGCGTGCAACTGGATCGCATCGAGCGCATGGTTGGTCAAGGAATTGCCGAGGGGGCAACCTGCTGGCAACCAGAGGTCGCTTTGCCTGCGCGCGGCTTTTATTATCCGCCTACGTTGCTGAGCAACGTGCATCCCACATCGATTGTTGCGCAGCAGGAGATTTTCGGACCCGTGCTCGCGGCAATGACTTTCCGGACTCCTAGAGAAGCAGTCGAGTTGGCCAACAACACCGTCTATGGCCTGGCGGCGAGCGTCTGGAGCGAGAACATCAACGTGGCGTTGCATGTTGCCGCACAGCTAAAAGCTGGCGTGGTCTGGGTGAACTGCACCAACCTGTTCGACGCGTCCTGCGGCTTCGGCGGCTACCGCGAGAGCGGGTACGGACGCGAAGGCGGCATAGAAGGCTTGCTGGAATATCTTGAACCCTCGTGGTTCAAGAATGCTCCCGTTTTACCGGCGACGCGCGAGCTACCGGCCCCGCACACGGCGGAACAACCTGAGGCCAGTACGCCTGCGATTGATCGGACCGTAAAGCTCTACATTGGCGGCAAGCAGGTGCGGCCAGACTCTGGCTGCAGCATGGAAGTGCGTTCCGCCGACGGACGATTGTTGGGCGAGGCGTCCCTGGGAAATCGTAAAGACATTCGCAACGCTGTCGAGGCCGCCCGCAGGGCGGAAGCGTGGACAAAAGCCACCGCGCACAATCGCGCGCAGGTTCTATACTACTGCGCCGAGAATCTCTCCCAACGCCGCGACGAAATCATCCGTGGGCTCACTCTGGTCGTCGGCGCGAAGCAAGCCACAGCCGAAGTGGATCTCGGCATTGAGCGCATTTTCGCCTACGCTGCCTGGGCCGACAAATTTGACGGCGCCGTACACAATCCTCCGTTCCGCAATATCGCCATTGCCATGAACGAGCCGCTGGGAGTAATTGGCGTTATCTGTCCGACGGAAGCGCCGCTGCTGGGTTTGCTTTCCCTCATATTGCCCGCTCTCGCTATGGGGAACACAGTGGTCGCAGTGCCGTCGGAGACCTACCCACTCATTACCGCCGATCTCTATCAACTTTTTGACACCAGCGATTTGCCGGGCGGCGCAGTAAACATGGTGACGGGTTACGCCTCGCAACTCCTGAAGGTGTTGGCTGAACACGACGATGTGGATGCCATCTGGTGTTTCGGAAACGAAGCCAACGCTGCTAGCGCGAAGGCGATGTCGGTCGGCAATCTGAAGCAAGTCTGGACCAATGAGGGCCGAGCCATCGACTGGTTCAACCCGAAACTGGCCGCAGGACGCTGGTTCCTCGAACACGCCACGCAGGTGAAAAATATCTGGGTTCCTTACGGCGAATAATCCTTGGGCCTCGCCGCCGCTTCGGAATTGCTTTTGTTCCGACTCCGGACTAGCATATTTTCATAATTTTCTCCGCCCGGCATCTTTGGCATCACGTCATGCCAATTCGTGTTCGATCTACGCTGATCTAGGGAGGTTGTATGGGTATCGCAATGTCACCTCAGATTCATCCGCAGGTCGCGGATTTCATTGAAAAGCCGCGCCAAATGTTGATCAACGGCAACTGGGTAAACTCCATCTCGGGCAAGACTTTTCCCACATACAATCCGGCGACCGGTGAAGTTCTGGCGCAGGTCGCCGAAGGCGATCGTGACGATATTGAGCAAGCCGTGAAAGCTGCGCGCAAAGCCTTTGACCAGGGTCCCTGGCGGCGGATGACTGCATCCGAACGCGGACGCCTCATCTGGAAGCTCGCCGATTTGCTCGAGTCTCACACAGAAGAATTCGCCTATCTGGAGAGCCTGGACAACGGCAAGCCCCTCACCATCGCGAGAGCCGCGGATGTACCGTTGGCCGTCGAGCTGTTCCGCTACATGGCGGGCTGGACGACAAAGATCGAAGGCAATACGATTCCAATCTCGGTTCCCTACACGCCCGGAGCGAAGTACCTGGCTTACACGCTGCGCGAGCCGGTCGGCGTTGCCGGACAAATTATTCCCTGGAACTTTCCTCTGCTGATGGCGGCCTGGAAGCTTGGGCCCGCGCTTGCTGCCGGATGCACGGTGGTATTGAAGCCGGCTGAACAAACGCCGCTTTCGGCGCTGCGTCTCGGTGAGCTAATTATGGAAGCCGGGTTCCCCGACGGTGTGGTCAACATTGTGCCGGGCTATGGCGAGACGGCAGGCGCCGCGCTGGCCGCTCATCCGAAGGTGGACAAAATCGCTTTCACCGGCTCGACCGAAGTTGGAAAGCTAATCGTGCACGCCGCGACCGGCAATCTGAAGAAGGTGACGCTGGAACTCGGTGGTAAGTCTCCAAACATCGTCTTCAAGGATGCCGATCTTGACTCTGCGATCGCTGGAGCCGCCAGTGCGATCTTTTTCAATCACGGTCAATGTTGCTGCGCCGGTTCGCGGCTCTACGTAGAGAAGCCGATCTTCGACCGGGTTGTGGAGGGGGTTGGTGAGCATGCGAGGAATATCAACGTAGGCTCGGGTCTCGATCCGGAAACGCACATGGGACCGCTCGTCTCTGAGGAACAGTTAAACAAGGTCTGCGGCTACCTCGAAGCCGGCTTCTCAGAAGGCGCCACTGCGTTGACGGGCGGTCGTAAGAAAGGGGACAAAGGCTATTTCGTGGAGCCCACAGTTCTCGTGAATGCCCGCGAAGAGATGAAGGTGGTGCGGGAAGAAATTTTCGGGCCGGTGGTTGCAGCCATGCCGTTCGATGACCCTGAGGAAATCTCGCCGCGCGCCAACGATAGCGAATACGGCCTGGCTGCTGCCGTCTGGACGCGCGACATCAGCAAAGCCCATCGCATGGCAGAATATCTGCGCGCTGGCACCGTGTGGATCAACTGCTATAACATCTTCGATGCGGCGCTGCCCTTCGGCGGATACAAGCAATCCGGATGGGGCCGCGAGATGGGGCACGATGTTCTTAACAATTACACGCAAACCAAAGCAGTCTGTACCAAGTTAGCCTAGCGGATTGCTGGAAGAAACAAGGACGGCGGGCTCACCGCCGTCCTTTTTATTTCACAGACGACAATTCCCGCGCGAGCTTACCTCTCCATGAGCAAAACCTTCTCCATATCGTCGACCTCGGTAAGCTTGACCTCGATCACTTCGTTCAGGGTGGTTTGAACATTGCGACCGACAAAGCTGGCATCGACCGGTAGTTCTCGATGGCCACGATCAATCAATACGCACAACTGCACCCGTCGCGGTCTGCCGTGCGAAAACAGCGCGTCCAGCGCGGCCCGCGTCGTGCGGCCCGTGAAAAGAACGTCGTCGACCAGAACGATGTTTTTATCCTCAATCGAAAACCCAATTTCTCTCTCTTGCACGACTGGCTTGGGACCGAGCGTCGAAAGATCATCGCGATAGAAAGTGATGTCCAATGTTCCGACTGGAACCTTGGCATTCTCAATGCGGGTAATAATCTTCCCCAAGCGCTCCGCAATGGGTACGCCGCGGCGGCGAATGCCGACCAATCCGAGACCTTCGACGCCTCCATTTTTCTCGACAATCTCGTACGCCAAACGGACCAGCGTGCGCTCAATTTCCGATGCGGACATCAGTTGCGCTTTTTGGCGCAGACCCGTCTTACGGGAGGGGGTTTTCGCATTCATCGTCGAGTGTGCCTCACAGGGTTTGATTTCTTGACCAGCAGATTTTCAACCGAGCAAATCTCGCGTCACTGCAACGCGGCTTCCCACTGTATTGAACGCAAGGTCGGAGGTCAAGCGGCCATATGCAAGATTCGAGGGAGAAATCAGATGTGCCGTTGCTCGATGGACAATACGTTTTCGGCAACAGCGTGGATGCTGCTGGTTGGATTTGTTACTTTCACAATTCGCGTCAGAACGCTATTGTCGTCTTGCAGAGCCTCCAGGGTAATTGCGTTTGGATTCGCAATCGCGCTATCGCGGGGCAAAATTCCTATACCCTGATTTCGGCCTCCTGCCTTTGCCCGATACAAGGCCGCATCCGCGAGTTCGATGGTTTCCTCCGCACAAAGGGCTTCGTATGCGCCACGACTCCAGGGAAATGGAGCCCAGCCCACGGAACAGG
Organism: uncultured Acidobacteriaceae bacterium; assembly: GCA_963702775.1. GTDB lineage: Bacteria > Acidobacteriota > Terriglobia > Terriglobales > Acidobacteriaceae > Sulfotelmatobacter. The sequence continues at coordinate 302,314 of CAVPDX010000002.1, read as the reverse complement.
TCTTCCGCACGTGAATGCCGTGTCCGAGATCGAAGGGTTCCGATGCCATGACGTTCAAGATTCTTTCGCAGAAAGCGGGCGTGCCCCCCGGGTCCGCAGAACGCGACATGATCAGGAACTCTTCCCCTCCCCAGCGAACCAGCACGTCGGACTTCCGCACAACTTTGGTAAGACGTTCAGCCACCCGCTGCAGAAGGCGATCGCCCGCGGGATGACCATGAATATCGTTCACTTGCTTGAAGTAGTCCATGTCCACCATGATGAAGACCAGGTCGCGATGGTCCAGTTTGCGAATTTCGCTGCCGCGGGCCCGCGCATAATTTCGCAGTACCTGCTCGGCCTCGGCGGCAAGAATCTCTTCGAGATACCGCCGGTTCCACACGCCCGTCAACGAATCGGTGAAAGAAATTTCCTGGAGCTCAAGATTCTTGCGTTGCAGTTCCTGACCGTGCCACCGCAGCGACTGTTCCTTATTCTCCAACTCATCTTTAAGTTGGCACATCTCGTCAAGATTCTGCCGAGACAGGTGCAGAAGGTGAAGAAGCTCCTGATCTATCCCATGCTGCTTGAGAAGTACCAACGTGCCCATGAAGACCATCGCCCCCAGGGTCAAGATCAGCCTGTAAGAGCGCACTAGCGGAGGCGCGCTTCCGCCAAACTCCGCCCAGGCCACCATGAGCGGCGTGGAGAACACCGCCATCATCGCCAGCCGCGCGGTCCACATATGGTGATGGGGCCGTGGTTCCTGATCCGTGGCCCGATCTAGCGAAGATTGTCGTGCGGTGAAACCCACAAGCGCAAACCACGCCATCGCAGCCACCAGTGGAATATCGTAAAGGCTGCCGGTGTAATACTGATGGCTATCAATAGCCACACTCGCGAGAATGGAGCTCGCGCTGTAAAGCATGACAGCTTTGAAAAGCTGCGCATAGATGGCGTGCCAGGATCCGTGGCTGCGCTTCCAAACTAAGCCCATCCCCACAATCAGAACAACCTGTTCGCATGCATAAACTGAGATCGAAACTGCGCCCATATGCCGCTTCATTCGGCGAAACGTACTGCCACGGGATCACGATGAATAAATAAAGGTAAAGCCACCAGGTGAGCAGGAGAAAGAAGTCAAGGGAAACGAGCCTTAGGGAATGGTCATCCTGTTGAATATGCGGCTGCACCACCAGGGCCGCCATCATCGGGACTATGTGTAGGAACAGAACCACATCTCCGACAAACGGGTTCGGCACCTCTTGACACAGAATAACTTCGAAGTAAGTCCACAAAACCTGCGTGCACAGCCACATCCCGCAACCGGCTGCCATGAGAGCCCAGAATAGCTGGGCCTTTTTATAGCTGGTCCTGACGTTCGAAAGGATAGAGCATGTGGCCCACAGCAACAGAGCGGATTGCAGCAGGTCGCCAAAAGCCGTGAGTTTGATACCATGTGGCGCCAGCAAAGATACGATGAGGTGAACGCACACGACCGCGCACACGATTCCCATCCGCCTGCTGGGTCGCTTCGAAGAAATCACTTTCACGATAAGAGTGTATGTTCCGGGTAAGAGGGCGCGGATATTACGGAAGTAATTGCGCGAAGCGCTTGGCCGTGCTAGTCGGCCTGACCAACAGCGGCTGCGAAGCTCTGAACAAACCGGAAAACGTCCTGATAGGAGTTATACAGGGGCACGGGGGCAATGCGGAAGGTATCCGGCTCACGCCAGTCGCCCACTATGCCTTCCTGGGCCAGTCGAGCGCACAACGCCCGTCCGTTTTTACGGATGCGAATCGACATCTGTGCACCGCGCCGCTCCTTTTCGCGAGGAGTCACGATTGAGAAGCTGCGCGATACGTGCTGATTCAGCAGGAACTCAAGATAGCCGGTCAGCGACACGCTTTTGGCCCTTAAGCTTGGCATGCCCACCTCGTGAAAAATCTCCATCGATGCTCGCAAAATCGCCAGGCTAACGATCGGTGGATTGCTCAACTGCCAGCCCTCAGCGCCGGACATCGCCCGAAACTCCGGCCCCATCTCGAATCGTGATTCCTCGTCGTGACCCCACCAACCCGCAAAGCGAGGCCGATCCCAGGCACGCGCGTGACGCTCATGAACAAAACAACCGGCGACACATCCCGGACCGCCATTCAGATATTTATAGCTGCACCACACAGCAAAGTCCGGGCCCCACTCGTGAAGCTTCAAAAGCAGATTGCCGGCTGCGTGAGCCAGATCGAAACCCACGATGCAACCCCGCGCATGACCCAACTGTGTGATTCGCGCCATATCAAACGCTTGGCCCGTCGCGTAATTCACTCCGCCCAGCAGGATTAGCGCGATCTCGTCGCCCTGCCGGTCGATCACCGATTCAATATCTTCGTCGCGCAAGCAGGATTCGCCGGAGCGCGGAGTCAGTTCGATCATCGAAGTCGCGGGGTCGAAACCGTGGAAACGAATCTGCGACTTCACTGCGTATTGATCCGACGGAAAAGCTCCGCGCTCCACCACAATTTTGTGGCGCTCCTTTGTCGGGCGGTAGAACGAAACCATCATCAGGTGAAGGTTCACCGTGAGCGAATTCATCACCACAACTTCGACAGGCTTCGCGCCGACCAGGTCCGCAGTCTGCTGAGTAAGCAATCTGTGGTACGGCATCCACGGGTTCCTGGCATGAAAGTGACCTTCTACGCCAAGCTCGGCCCAGTCTTTGAGTTCCTGCGCAACATAGTCTGCTGCAGGCTTGGGCTGTAGCCCGAGCGAGTGACCGCACAGGTAAACGCAATCACGGCCAGTGGTTTTAGGGAGCAGGAAACGATCGCGATAACCGTTCAGCGGATCGCGTTCATCCATCGCAATCGCAAAATCCTCACCCGGTTGAAACTCTTGGACCTCGGCGTTGATCACTGCCGGAACTCCAGGGGAGTGAGATCGCGGTGAATCAATCTGTCCGCATGGTCCCAGTCGAGATCCTCCACTCGATTGATTGACCCGCACAGTTCTGCCAGCATCCGGTCCTGAACGGCGCCGCGAGCAAGGGCAATGGAGTATGGAATGCGATGAAACGTCACCATGGCATACTTCGGCACAAAGAGTTGGGGATACCGCTCTTCCAGCGCCAACTCCACTTTCTTTCGAAACAAGAACCGGGTGTCAGCAACGCGGTCTCTCATCTCTGTAAAATTCTCAATGGCCATATCCGCGATAGCGTCGGTATTGATCTTGCGTTCTTGCTCGAATTCGGCGAACACGCGCGTCCAGTCTGCACCGCGCCGGTCGAGCAACTCGACCAAACAGGTACAGTCTTCGAACCCGCAGTTTATTCCCTGACCGAAGAAGGGGACGATGGCATGAGCCGCATCGCCGAGGAGCAGCGCCCGTCCTTCCACATGCCACGGCGAGCACTTGATTGTAACCATCGCACCCGTCGGATTTGCAAAGTAGTTTTCGGCCAGTTGCGGCATCAGCCTGACCGCGTCTGGGAAGCGAGACTCGAAAAACTCGTCTACCTGCGCCGTGGCAGTCAGGCCAGCAAAGCTGTCCGCGCCCTCAAACGGCAGGAAGAGGATGCATGCGAACGTGCCATCGATGTTGGGCAACGCAATCAGCATGTGATTGCCCCGCGGCCAGATATGCAGGGCATGAGTCTCCAGCAAATGTTCTCCCCGCGGGCCGGCTGGTATCGTCAACTCCTTGTAGCCGTAGTCGAGATATTGTTGCGAAAAGTTGAAGCGGTTCAGCTTGAGCATCTGGGCTCGAATTGACGACGCTGAACCATCGCAGCCAATCACAACCTCAGCTTCCCGCGTCATCTCTTCTCCCGTTTCTTCATTGCGCAATCGTATCGCGCCGGTCTTCAGGTCATATCCGGTGCAGCGCTGATTGAAATGAAGGGTGGCGCCGTGCTCCTCCGCGGCGTTCATGAGCGCGATATTCAACTCGGCCCGGGAAATCGAATTGATGACTTCCGATTCATTTTTCCCATAGGGTTGAAAGGTAAGTTCGCCGGCAATCGAATGCATCATCCGGCCCTTCATTGGGATGATGATGCTCCGCATCCCGTCCCAAAGGCCGGCCTGATGCAACGCATGAATTCCGCGGGTCGAAAGCGCAAGATTGATCGACCGTCCCGCACTCATGCCCACGCGGCGCATGTCGGGACGCCGTTCATAAATCTCAACTGCGAGTCCCCTCTGCATTAGCAGAATAGCCAGCAGGGGACCATTCAGTCCGGCGCCGATCAGTGTAATTTTTCCCAGTGCGGTCTTCATCCGAAAGATTCGATGAAAAGTTGTCGCCGAACAAATCTCAACAGGTCAATGCCTCATTCGGTCAGCAAGGTCCTCGCCTCCCACAATTCGGGGAAGAACTTCTTATCGAGCGTGAGCTTGAGGTAAGATGCCCCTGCGCTTCCTCCGGTGCCCATGCGGAAGCCGATGATGCGCTCTACCAGTTGAATATGGCGCAATCGCCAGCTCACGACCAGTTCGTCAAACTCCGTCAGGCGCTCGCAAACATCAATCCAGTCGCGATGGTGATGTTCATCCTTATAGAGCGCGTGGACTGCGCGGGCGCGGGCTTCGAATCGCTCCTTGTCTGTCATCCCGTCGCGGGCTGGCGCTAGTTTGCCCAGCGCCTCCAAAGCTCCAAAGAATACGTCATGCAGCGATGGCTCCTCCAACCGCCGCTTCAACGCGGCGTAAGCCTCCGGCGTAGGCCTGTGATAGCGCAACATCTTCTCGTCCTTCAAGCCGCATAAAAATTCAATCTCTCGAAACTGCTCGGATTGAAATCCACTGGCGGGTTCCAGAAGGCCACGAAATGCCAGAAAGTGCGTGGGCAGCATGGTTTCCAGAATCGTGAACTGCTCGACCAACACGCGCGTGATCTCCGTGCAGCGGCGCAGCAACCGGGCCGCCTCATAGACCTCGTCGTGCGATTTCGGAGTCTCTCCTGCTTTTCGCAAATTCGCGATCACGGCATCGAGGTCATGAAGCAATTCCTTGAACCACAGTTCGTAGGTTTGATGAACAATAATGAAAAGCATCTCATCATGGTGGGGCGGCGAAGACTGCGGCTGCTGCAACGCCAGCAGCTCCGGAACTTTCAAGTAAGAGCTATAGGTAAGTTGCCCAGGCTCAGGCGCACGCGGGGCTGAAGCGGCAACCGCTCCAGACTCTTCACCCCCGGCCTCGTACGACTCGGGTTTAAGTCCCAAGAAACGAATTGCATTCTCCCCCAGCAGCTTAGTCTTGTCATGTTGCGGCAGGGTACTTTGGCGGATGAGTGATCCCACGCGTTCTTCGCCCAGCGGAAAAGGGTAGTCCGACCCGAGCATTACCCGATCTGCTCCCATCGTTCCCGCTAGGAACTGCAGCGCACGTTGGTCGAACACGGCTGAGTCTACAAAGAAGCGGTTGAGATAGTGGCTGGGAGGATTTTCGCTCTCACCACGCGCGACAGGATGATGACGCCACGCATTTTCCAGCCGCCCAAGTAAGTAGGCAAAGCTCCCGCCGCCATGCGCGAAACAGATCCGGAGCGTGCTTGGCAGCCGGTCAAACGCTCCACTCAGAATCAGCGCCACCACGGAGAGTTGCGTCTCCGCCGGCATGCCCACGGTCCACGGCATCATGTATTTCGGCATGCGCTCGAGCCCGAACATTTCCCACGGATGGACGAGCACGGCCGCGCCTGCATCGGCGCAGTGGTGCAGAAAAGTTATGATCCCGGAATCGTCGAGGTTCTTACTGCCAACATGGTTGCCGATTTCTACTCCCAGGTGTCCCGACTGCAGGCAACGCGTTAGTTCGTTGCACGCAGCGTCAACATTTTGCAACGGGACTTGGCAAAAAGATTTCAACCGGCCCCTTCCCCGGCTGCAAAGCTCGAGCGCGGCATCGTTGAACAATTGCGCGCAATCGAGCGCGTGTTCTACCGGACGTTCATATGCGAATAGCACCGGCGTGGCCGAGATGACCTGCAGGTCAACCCCATCACGGTCCATCTCCTGCAGCCGAACGTCCGGATCCCAACAAGCCGAATAAATATGGCGGAAGAATCGGTCTCCTACCATGATGTCCGCTTTCCCCGGCTCAGTATGTTTGATCCGGGGCCAGTTCTGACGTGCCGTAGCGCGCCGCCAAGTCAGGCCAGGAGTTGGGGAAAAAGTGATTGTGGATGTCGATGGCTCGCATGTTTCATTTGCCCGGATGAATCGTGCCGCAATGCTTACACTTGCGCCGGCCCTCGTTTGAATAGAACTGCTCAAACAGCGGTGGCAGATCCTTGACAATGCTTTTCAACTTGACCTCTGCGCGATAGATAAGCTGGTGGCAGTTCGGACAGTACCATTCGAATGCGTCCAGAGAGCCCTCGGGGCGCGGCACTTCGACGACAACTCCAATAGTCTCCGCCAGCCGTTGCGGCGAGTGCCGTAAGTGCTTGGGTAAAAGAAAAATCTCGCCTTCTTTGATTGGTATTTCCAGCGGCGGCTTGCCGGGCGTCTCCATGATGCGGAGAGAAATGTCGCCTTTCAACTGGTAGAAGAATTCCTCCGTCGGATCGTCGTGATAATCGCGCCGCTGGTTGGGCCCACCCACAACGGTCACCATCATCTCGCCATCTTCCCACACCTGCGCGTTTCCCACCGGAGGCTTGAGCTTCTCTTTGTTTTCTTCGATCCAGGCCTGAAAGTTGAAAGCCTTCAGATTCTTGATGGATGCCATTGTGACTCCTATTTCAGCGGCTTGTAAGCCGTCGCCCTGATTTCAATCAGCAAGTGGGGATGCGGCAACTGATGCACGGCGACGGTGGTTCTGGCCGGACCGTCGTACCCGAAGAATTCGCCATACACCTCGTTGTAGCCGGCAAAATCATTCATGTTCACCAGATAAGTAGAGATCTCGACCACATCTTCCAGTTGAGCCCCGGCGCTGAGCAGGATGTCGCGAACGGTCTCGATCACGGCGCGTGTTTGCAAACGAATATCGAGCCGCGTAGTGCCGAGCGGATCGACTTCCGCACCGGTAATGGAGTTGTCGGCACGGCGCGCACTGGTTCCGGACACAAACAGAAAATCGCCGGCCCTCTTGACGTGCGGGTATTTTCCGCGCGGCGTCGCTTTCCCCTCGACGAATTTGCTCTCCGTTCGGCTCATCTCCCCCATCACAACCGGATGCAGATATTGTTCAGTTCGGAGTAAAAATTCAACGAATGCATCCCACCTTCGCGGCCGATGCCAGAAAGTCCTGCCCCACCGAATGGTGTTCGCAGATCGCGCAGGAACCAGCAATTCACCCACGTGATGCCCACCTTCATTTGTTGAGCGATACGATGACCACGCTTCAGGTTGCTCGTCCAGATCGAGGCCGCGAGCCCGTACTTCGTGTCATTGGCCATGGCGACGGCTTGCTCTTCCGAATCAAACGGCGCGACGTGACACACCGGCCCAAAGATTTCTTCTTTCACGCACCGCGCCGATTCTGGGAGCCCAGTATAGATGGTTGGTTGAATGTAAAAACCGTAGTCGCGATCGTCGCCAAATTTCGGCACTCCGCCGCCGGTTACAACAGTTGCGCCTTCTTCCTCGGCGAGCCGGTAGTAGGAGAGCACCTTCTCTCGATGTTGTTTCGAAATCAGCGGCCCCAGGTCAGTCTTCTCGTCGTTCGGCCAGCCCGGATGCAGGCTCTCCGCCTTCTGTTTCAGTGCCTCCACGAATGCTTGAAAAATCCCGCGTTCCACATAAACGCGCTCCGCGCACAAGCATACTTGCCCTGTATTCAGAAACACAGCTTCGGATAATCCGTTCACTGCTTCGTCGAAGTTGCAATCCGCGAAAACGATGGCCGCATTCTTGCCACCCAGCTCGAACGAAACCGGCTTCACCGTGGGTGCCACCGACTTCATAATGGCCGCACCGGTTCTTGATTCGCCAGTAAAGGTCACGGCGTCGACGTCGGGATGCTGCGTCAGGAACTCACCCGCAGACCCCGGCCCGAAGCCATGCACCACGTTATAAACACCGTTTGGAATCTCTGCGTCTTGCATCGCCTCGGCCAGCAGCGTAGCGGTGGCCGGAGTTTCCTCGGAAGGCTTGACGACAACCGTATTCCCGCACGCCAGCGCCGGCGCGACCTTCCACGTCAGCAAAAGGAGCGGCAGGTTCCAGGGAGTGATCACCGCGACGACGCCCAGCGGCGTGCGCATCGCGTAATTCAGAGCAGTTGTTCCGTCAGGAGTTTCCGTCTGAAAAGACTCCAGACCAGACATTTTGACAAGATCGGCAAACACGCGGAAATTCGCCGCGGCGCGAGGAACATCGAGCTTTGACGCCAGCGAAACCGGCTTGCCCGTGTCGGCGACTTCGGCCTGGACAAAGCAATCGAAACGCTTCTCAATCGCGTCCGCGACTTTGTGCACTCGCGCCACGCGTTCGCGAACTCCGAACCGCCCCCATTCTCCGTGCAAGGCTTTCCGAGCCGCATGAACTGCCTCATCCACTTGGTCCTCGTCCGCTTCGGAGACCTGGGCAATCACCGTTCCATCCGCGGGATTCACGTCGTCGAATTCGTGCTTTCCAGACACGAAGCGGCCATCAATGTAATTTTGAATTAATTTCACGATTCCCGAGTGAACCCCGGCAATCGTAGCAGGGCGGCCGAGGCGAGGCAATCTCCGCGCCAGTGTTCAGGTTTGCCGCTCTTCCAAATAGCGCTGCAGAGCGTCACGCCAGGAAGGCATTTCAATTCCGAGAGCGTGCAATCCAGCCGGCGACAAGACCGAATACGCGGGGCGGGGCGCAGGCCGCGCCATCTGCTGGCTGCTTGCGGGACGCACGGTTGTGCCGAGGCCCGCGCTCTTGACAATCTCCTGGGCAAACTCAAACCACGTGCAATCGCCGGCATTGGTCACGTGCACGATGCCGCTTGCGTTTTTCCGGCACAATTGCATGATCGCTTGCGCCAGGTCTACCGTATAAGTCGGGCAACCGCGCTGATCGTTCACCACATCGAGCCTGGAACGGCTCGCCGTCAGTTTCAAAATCGTATCTGGAAAACATTTTCCGCCCGCTCCGAATAGCCACGATGTTCTGGCGATGCAACAATCCGGCATCAACGCCAGCAGATTGATCTCCGCCTCGGCTTTGGTTCGTCCGTATACGCTCTGGGGATTCCGCAAATCTCCAGTTTCATAGGGCGTCGTCTTCTTCCCATCGAACACATAGTCGGAACTGAGGAACACAAGCCGTGCTCCAACTTCCCTAGCCGCCTCAGCAACGTTTGCTGCTCCGTCCCGGTTGACCGCAAACGCCAGTTCCGGATTACTTTCGCACCCGTCCACATCCGTATACGCTGCGGCCAAAACGACCCACTCCGGACGCGTTTCCCGCACGGCTTGCTGCACGCGCTTCGCATCGCGGATATCAGCGTCGCGAGAACTGAGCCCAGTGACAGTATCTTCGCTCCACTCGCGCATGAGCGCCTTGCCCAGCAAGCCGGAAGCGCCAAAAATTGTAACTCGCATTGGGATTAGTCGTAACTTTCGGCGTCGCGAAAGGCCGCGCCCCGTTGATCTTTTGCCGATACGATGGGTTTGCCGTCCAGTTCCCAGTTGATTTTAAGGTCAGGATCGTTCCAGGCGAGAGTGCGTTCGTGCTCAGGTGCGTAGAAATCGTTAGCCTTGTAAAGCACGTGGGCCTTTTCCGAGACCACCCGAAAGCCGTGCGCAAAGCCCGCAGGGATCCATAACATGCGCTTGTTCTCGCCTGACAGTCGGACCGCTGCCCAGCGGCCGAAGTTCGGAGAACTCCGGCGCATGTCCACGGCGACATCCAGAATTTCTCCGTCGGCAACGCGGACGAGTTTTACCTGTGGATGCTTGATCTGATAATGCAAGCCGCGCAGAACGTTGCGAGAGGAGCAGGAATGATTATCCTGCACAAACGTCTTCAATGATTCCCACATTCGCCATGGCCTGCAGATTGTAGCTCTCGAAGAAAAATCCTCGCTCGTCGCAGAATACTCTCGGCTCAAGGATGAACACTTCGGGCAGCGAGATCGAAATTTTCTTGAGCACATCCATCGCAGGGCGAACTACCTGAACTGCACACATCAGAATACCTTCTCCCGCAAGAGTTGCAGCAAATATGCGCCGTAAGTATTGTTCTTCATCGAATTGCCAATTTTCTCCACCTGCTGCGCCGTGATGTAACCGGAGCGCAGCGCAATCTCTTCTGGGCAAGCCACCATCAGACCCTGCCTTTTCTCGATGGCTTGAATATAGAGTGACGCATCCATCAATGATTCATGCGTGCCCGTATCCAGCCACGCCATCCCTCGTCCCATGACCACAACCTCCAATTTTCCGCGCTCCAGATAGGCTTTATTTACATCGGTGATCTCCAACTCGCCCCGCGCGCTGGGTTTCAGCGACTTCGCGATCCTCACCACCTGATCATCGTAAAAATAAAGTCCGGTCACCGCGTATCGTGATTTCGGATGCCTGGGCTTTTCCTCGATGCTGAGGCGCGCCCGGCATCGTCGAATTCCACAACTCCATACCGTTCGGGATCGTGCACGGGATACGCGAATACGCGTGCGCCTTGTGTTTTAGCTGCTGCCTCACGCAAATCTTTGGCGAGGTCGTGCCCATAGAAAATATTGTCGCCCAGCACGAGGGCGCAAGGGCCAGCCCCAAGAAAGGTCTCACCCAACAAGAACGCCTGCGCGATGCCTTCCGGCTTCGGCTGTACTTTGATATTGCAACTGGATACCAAACTGACTTCCATCCCCCAGCAGCGTTTGAAATTTATGAGCATCTTCCGGAGTGGTAATAAGAAGGATGTCGCGGATCCCCGCCAGCATCAGCGTGCACAACGGGTAATAAATCATGGGTTTGTTGTAAACCGGAAGCAGGCTCTTCCCCATGGCGTGCGTTACGGGATACAAACGGGTTCCCGACCCGCCCGCCAGAATGATTCCCTTATAGCTAGTGCTATTCGAGGCTTGCATTTATAGGATGGATCATACTGCCTGACTGCGGCCGCAAATCAACGCCTTCAATTCACGAAGAGTAGTGTGTGGCAATCCACTGCCGGTAGCTGCCGCTAGTCACATCGCGAATCCACTCTTCATTTTCCAGGTACCACAGTATTGTTTTGCGGATCCCAGTCTCAAAGGTTTCGAGCGGACGCCAGCCGAGTTCCCGCTCAATCTTACTTGGGTCCATCGCGTAACGCCGGTCATGTCCGGGACGGTCTTTGACGAATGTAATCAGTCTCCGGCGCGGCTCCACGCGACGCCCAGCCATCTCATCCACAATGTCGCAGATCGTTTCCACGATGTCGATATTCCGTTTCTCGTTGCCAGCCACCGATGTTGTAGGTCTGCCCAACTCGTCCTCGGGCTAGCACTTGTGCGATCGCCTCGCAGTGATCCTCCACATAAAGCCAGTCGCGAACGTTCTGTCCGTCGCCGTAAACGGGCAACGGTTTACCGTCGCGAGCGTTCAGAATCATCAGCGGTATCAATTTTTCCGGAAATTGAAATCGCCCATAGTTATTCGAGCAGTTCGTAGTCAGCGTTGGCAACCCATAAGTGTGGTGATAGGCACGCACAAAATGGTCGGACGCTGCCTTCGATGCGGCGTATGGGCTGTTCGGAGCATAAGGAGTTGTTTCGGAAAAAGCAGGTTCCTGCGGCCCCAGCGAGCCATACACTTCGTCAGTGGAAACGTGGAGAAAGCGGAAATCGGCTCTTTCGCGCTCGTCCAGACCTCCCCAATATGCCCTCACTTCTTCGAGCAGCGCGAACGTTCCATCGACGTTCGTTCGGATGAAATCATCGGGTCCGCGGATGGATCGATCCACGTGGCTCTCGGCGGCAAAATGCACGATATGCCGCGGCTTGCGCCGTTCCAGCAGGCCGCGCACCAGGCTTCGGTCTGCAATGTCACCGTGCACAAACTCACACCGGCGCTCGCTTGCAATGCTTTCAAGGTTGCGCAAATTTCCCGCGTAGGTAAGTTTGTCCAGATTCACGATGGACGCCGAATCCCTCTGCATCCGTTGCAGAATGAAATTGGATCCGATAAAACCCGCTCCACCGGTGACGAGGATCGTGTTATCCATATCGTGGCACTGCTTTTGGATGCGTTAGTACTCAGCCGCTTGCCATCGCGCCGTCCATCAGCGAACCGTCAATTGTAAACAAAAAGGACGGGTTTCCCCGTCCTCTTTGTTGGTGCGCTCGGTTTTCTCACTGCCCCAGTTAGTGCAGTTGCTCGCTGGCTGCGCTATCCTACTTTTCGCGCTGCTTCTGGCGTGGCGACTGACGCACGACCAAGCGGTTTTCTGACTGAAGTCTCTGCCGAATCACAACCCATAATTTCGAGGTACACCTTCTCGATCTCCTCGGCGATTTGCGGCCACTGATAATGTTCACGGATGCGCCGTTTTGCGGCCATCCCGGCGGCCTCGCGGACCGCTGGATTTGCAATCAGGAACCGCAGGCGGTCCGCCAAATCTGTGACGTCACCGCGCCCGAACGTGACGCCTGCGTCGGCGACCGCCTCCCGATTTTCAATGACATCACTGGTGAGCACGCAAAGCCCCGCGCCCATCGCATCCAGCAGCGCTAATGACAAACCCTCCAGGTCGGACGGCAAAACAAACACCATGGCATTGGTCAGCAACTCGTCCAAAGCCTCTCCCGATACCCAATCCAGCATCTTGATCCGGTCGCTGGCATGGCTCCGCAACTGGCGTGAGTAGTTATCGCAATAGCTCGATGCCCCAGCCATCACGAGCTTTATGGCAGTGCGTAACTTCTCGTATGCCTCGACCAGCAGGTGACAGCCCTTCTCTGGAGAAAATCTTCCCAGAAAAAGAATGTATTTCCCTGGCTCCAGTCCCCAGTCGAAGATCTTGTCAGGCACATGCCGCTCACGCAACATGCCACCGTTCGGCACGTAAGACGTTTCCGCCCCATGGGCCTCCCTGTAATGCCGTTGCAACTCCCGGGAAACCACCATCGTATGGGTAGGCAAACGAACCGCCGCCCGCTCACCAACCCGCAGGACAGCCGAGGCAATGCGCCCCCATTTCTTGCGTTGCCAGTCCAGACCCTTGCACTGTGACCACGGTTTTCTTTCCGGCCAGACGCGGGATAAAGGAGAACAGCGCAGGCCCGAGCGCGTGATAGTGCACCACATCACAAGGCCGCAGCAGAACATGGAGTGTGCTGAGAAACGTGTGCACCAAGGTTTCCAAGTGCTTCGACCGGATCGTCGGCAGCCGCACCACTGTCATGCCGTTGTGCGTCTTTACCCGGCGGAGTGAAGTAGGTCCGGCAATACACTGTGACCTCGTGTCCCATCCCCGTTAATCGCTTCCCGATCTCTTCGTAGTAAGTCTCAATGCCGCTGTATTTCGAAACTCACGCCCCGCCCGCCGATGAATGCGACCCGCAGCTTCCGCTTCTGGAAGGGCTTCAGGAGTGGTGTCGACCGGCAATGGGCGAAACCGCGGTCAGGGAGAGGAGGCGCTGCAACGGAACGAAGTTTCCGCTATCCTCTCGCGGCGTTCCCGTGCGGGCCGCGGCCGCGAGCGACGTCTGTCGAGTCTTCACCTGCTCGAATGCGCTTGATGACAGCCTATTTTCGCCAGCCAGGCGCTCATACAAGCCGACCAGCGTTGCATAGTGCGCCTCGGGACGTATGGCTTCTGCCGCACCCGTTCCCAGCCCGCCCGTCCCATTTTGTCCGCTAGTTCCGGTTGCGAGGCGAGGAACTGGATAGCCGATGCCAGTTGCTCCACATCGCCTGCCCTGTATAAGAGCCCGGTCTTACCCGCGTCCACCAGTTCCCGCCGCGATCCCAGGTCCGTGGCGACCACGGCCCGCGCCTGCGCGTAAGATTCAAGAATCGTCTTGCCCAGCGTTTCGTACGCATGCGACGGCAGCACGGTGAAGCGCGAGTTGGCAATCGCGTGCTCGATTTCCGTTTCCGCCATGTGGCCGGCAAACTCCACGTTGGTTAATCCCAGCTTGCTGGCCAACTGCTCCAACCTGCCGCGCTCCGGCCCATCCCCCGCAACGATCAGGCGAAGATCTGGCAAGCGCTGCATGGCACTGCAGCAAGTCGCTTACGCCTTTTTCCGGCGACAACCGGCCGAAGTAAAGCACTGATGCGTTTCCGCACTTGCGCTCGACTATGCCGGCTTGACTCGCTGGAAGTGGGAGAGGACCTCGAATTTGGCTGGATCCCAGCCGTGTTCGACAAACTTGTCACGCACGAATTGACTAGGTGCAAGAAAGCAATCCACGCATTTCCGGTAAGTGCCCAACCAGTTGTGGACGTAAGCCTCTGCCACCAGCGTCATCCGCGCCCCCCATCCCGGATAGCACTTCTCCTGCAGCGCGTGCCAGAACTTACCGCCCTTGCAGGCCTCGCAAGCTTCGCCTCGCAACACCAGGTTGTAGCTCGGACACAAGACTTTAAAGTCGTTCAGGTGATAGACGACCGGAATGTTTTGCGCCTTCAACTCCCATAAGATCGACGGCGACAAATGGTGATAGATGTTCCGCACGTGGGCTACGTCCGGCCGGAATTCTGCGATCATCGCCGCGAATCCGCCGTCTTGCCTCGCGTGAATAAATCGCCTGCCCCGCCAACCGCGCCTTCTGAAACCACCCGTTCTGGCTTTTTGAAATCAACGTGTGGGCATGAAATGGCGATCGTACGGAGTAGGCTCACCTCGAGAATCGGCCATGGAAAATAACGCTACTTCGTGCCCCATGGATCGCATGAGGTCCATGGCTTCGAACAGGTAGACCTCCGTACCGCTGAATGGGTAGTTATATTTGTTGCAGTACAAAATCCTCACGGGGAGGGCTCCAGTCTTGAGGCGCGAAGTCCGGGGGTCGCGATCAGTTGCACGAACTGGTCGCCGAAGCGAGTCAAGTTTTTGCTGCGACTAAAGTTGTGCAGGACTTGTAACGCGTGCCGCGTGGCGGATCCAATCCAGCCGGCTCAGCTGTATTGCGATCCTCGCCCGTGATCAGTTCCTGCAGGAAGAAAATCCGCGCCACGAAGTCCTCCAGCACCCCTGGTGCATAGAGGAAGCCGGTTTTTCCAGCAATGACAAGCTCCGGGATCCCCGTGATCGCGGGCGCGAGCACGATTCTGCCCCGTGCCATCGCCTCCATGAGCTACCAGAGGAATGCCTTCGCTGCGGCTCGTCAGCACAACCACATCGGCGCGGCGGTAAAGTGAATACAGCTCTGACCGAAGCACGTGGCCTAGCAATGTGATCCGGTCTTGCAGCTGGTTTTCTCGAATAAGCAATTCCAGACGTTTTCGCTGCGGCCCTTCGCCCGCAATCACACACTCAAAGTCGAGTCCGCGATCGCGCAGTCGGGCACACGCTCGAACCAGAAATGCGTGATCCTTTACGGCATGCAGGCGTCCTACCGTGAACAGAGTGAAGACCCGGGGCTCAGCATGGGCCTTCCGAGGCAAAATCTCCGCATGCTCCGGCACATCGACACCGAGTCGCGAGACAACGATCTTAGTGGGATCGATTGCTGGAAAATGGTCCAAAATATAGCGGCGGTTGTACTCCGAAATGGTTACGCAAAACCGGCAATTCTTCAGCTTTGTGTCAAGGTACGCGCCGTCGAGCAGCAGATCGGACCCATGCAGCGCCAGGCTGAAATTCACCCCCAACAATCGGGCCGCCACCATCGCGATCCAGGACCCGAAGTATCCGTGATGCACATGGATATGCTCGACTCCACGTCCTCGGAGAAGCACGGCGTAATATGCTCCCAGCCAGGTGTGCATCAAGGCTTTCAGCCGCCGCTTCGGCGATTCCTTGCCCGCGCAGAAGTACTCGCGTCACCAAAGGCGCAATCCTGCCCCAGCGCCGTGCGGCGAATCCAAGCGCCCGCAATAGAATGAGCAACCGAACCGGTTGCAGGCAGAGAATCTCCGATTCAGAACCTAGGTTGACTGGTTCGCTCCGGGTCGACTGCGTTTTGCGGACACTGCCCGGAATGACTTCAACTCCCCGCCTCCGCAGTTCCTGGATCTGCTTCGCCCACATAGGGCTCCACGGCGGCTGGAAATTGATTGGCGAGATAGGCGACCGTTGGCACGGAACGGATAGGGAAAATTGCGATGTGACTTATGCAGCGGAGCCGCGAAATGCCTGGAACGGCGGAGTTATATTCTCCACTCTCGGTCGCGGCGCGCCGCCGCTGCGCCGCCAGCATTCCGGCCACGGTGAACAGGAGCCCGTTCACGAATTGATAGTTCATCACTACAACAGCGGCATTCACCCAATAGATGCCGAGCAACTACCGGCCACATGGCGTGAAACTGCTGATTCAGCAGGCCATCGTGTTCCGCCCGTGGAACCCGGCCCGTCCCAGGCGCAAGATCTCCCACATTAGCCACGCATAGAGCGCTAAGCCAAAGATGCCATGTTCCACCAGTATTTCCAGATAAGTATTGTGCGGATATAATTCCTTCTCCTTGTAGCCGCTGACATGGCGTGCCAACTCTGCGGGCATCTGGTTCACGCCCCAACCTGTGAATGGTTTCTCCATGAACATCTGCCAGCCGCCTGCGTACACGGCTTGGCGGAAATCGAGCGGGCCAGATTCCCGCAGCCGGTCCGTGAGCGGCCCGGCGCTGATCGTCAAAACTCAAAGCGATGAGTAGCGCCCAGAACTCCGACGATCGCCACGGCGACGCAAATCCGCCGCAGGCTTCCGATCATCCGAGCGAAAAACCAGAACCCCGACGCTGACCGCGAACGAGACCCAAACCGCGCGCGTCATCGTCGCCAGGATCGCGATGGGCAGCGAAGCCAAGAGCAGAGCGGCTCTAATTCCCGCGTATTCTTCCACGCAGTAACGCATGCAGCGCCAGTACGCCAAGCAGATTCAAAGAAACCCCATTCGCCACCGCCTGCAGCAATGGCCCCCGCGCGCGGTCGGCGTGGTAACCCAGGCTTTCATCCAGAATGAAGCGCGGGAAGATCAACGACTTCGCACCCACCAGAAAGGCGATTGAGGTGAAACACAGATAAGCGAGCACAACGAGGGCGAACGCCTCGAACTGCCGCAGTGGCCGCTCTTCCCGAAACACCAGCCCCGCCAAGTGAAAGAGTGCGAAACGGCACAAGGAATTTCGCCGCGAGAAAGGACCAGGTCTGGCTGTCGAACGGTTGCTGAATCACGCTCGTGACCGCTAACAGCGTCAGCCCGAGCATGGGCCACGTCGCCCGCTCCACCATCAGCAACCGCTGCCGCGTCACGACCGCTCGTCCCGCCACAGCCAATAACCAGCAATACGAATGCGACGCGATCGATCTCGTAAAACGACACATCAGGCGGACGCAGCAGCATGGCTGCCAGCGCTGCGAGAAACAGCGCAGCCGGCGCCATCATCATCGCCTGAAGAGGACGCAGCCCAATCCGAAGCCCTCGCCAGGCTGCCTCCCCTGCCCACGAAGTGAGTGCTGCCGTCCTCACTGAGACACCGATGACATCATTCTCCACTCCCCTCGCAGTACTACCACTGCCGTCTTCAGCAGAATCCTCAAGTCCATCCCCAGGCTCCAGCGGTGGATGTATTCGATATCCAGGTTCATTCCGGCTTGAAAAGATGGATCTCGTCGCGCCGTGACCTGCCAAAGCCCCGTCATTCCCGGCAGCACATCCAGTCGGGGCAAGTGTTCGATCGCATAGGCAGAGAAATCATCCAGCGGATGCGGCCGCGGCCCCACCAGGCTCATCTCGCCTCTCAACACGTTCCACAGCTGCGGAAGTTCGTCCAAGACTGTAGCGGCGCAGGAGACGCCCGAAACGAGTGATTCGCGGATCGTCCGCGATTTTGAAAAACGGACCCTGCCTCTGATTCTGCTCCCGCAGCCCCTCCTTCAAAGCGTCCGCATCCCGAACCATGCGTGCGAAACTTGTAGCAGCGAAACGGTCTGCCCTTGCGTCCCGCTCGTAGCGCCGCATAAAGCACGGGCCCGGGCGAATCCAATTTGATGAGAATCGCCAGCAGAGCCAGCACGGGCGCCATGAGGATCAGCGCCGCCCCCGCACCAACCAGATCCAGCGCGCGTTTCAGCAACAATCCCGCGACCGGCAATCGCTCTTCATGCAGGCAAATGAGAGGAATGCCCCCGATCCGTTCCGTCCCGCCGGTCGGCTCACAACCAAACAAGTCGGGCGCCATCTTTACATCCAGCCGCAGTTGCCGAGCCGCGCGCAGCACGCGCAGAGTTTTCTCCCGATCATGCGGCCCCGCCAGAATCACCTCGTCGATGAATCCGCTGCGGGCCAATTCGGCCAGTTCGCTGATTCGTCCGATCACGCCGTTTCCCAGCGGCTTCCAGTCGTCAACAAAACCGCAAACCGATCGGCCCTGATTCCGGATGCTTTTCGAAATAGTCTGCTAATCGGTGACCGAGTCCACTTGCTCCCACGATGAGGACATTCCGCGTATCACCCGAGGCTAGCGTACTGCGCTTGGTTGCCCTCTTGTTTCGGCCCATCGCGATGCCAGCATCGCGCCAGACTGCAAAACGCCTGCGATCCCTGCGAGTGTTGATTGCGCCCAACTGTTCTCGCCGCGACCCAGCGTCTGTCCCGGCCCGCGGTGGGAAAATACGCTCGCGCCACTTTTCGGGCCAGAGTCTGAAAACGAGCTCAGCCGACCCTGAAGGCGCATGTGCCGCGTGCCCCATCGTTTTTCCCTGCGGCTTTTTTCGGTCGCAGGCCGCGGCGGCTCCTGGGATCAGCCGCGCAGCCCACTCGGTGCCCTCAGGTTTCGCCTGGCCTGGATGGAATAAAGGAGAAGACACTTCAGACCAATTCCAACTCGTACCCCTGGATCTCAATCGCCAGCGAGCGCTGGATCGATTCAATTGAGATCACCAGCTTCCCCTTTTCGTGTTGCAACAGCATTCCTTCCAATCCGTGCAGGCAACCGCCCCGGATCCGCACACGCTGCCCAGTCTGCACGAACGCGTGCAGGGAAAAGAGTCCCTTCTCCCGCAGCAGCAATTGCAAATCTTCAATCTGCTTTGACGGCACCGGCGCAACCATCCCTCCGAAGCTCACGAAGCCGATCAGCCCTGCGGTCTGCAGGACTGTCTGCCGCGCGTCGTGGGATTGATCGATGTGCACGAAGGCGTATCCCGGAAACAAGCGGAGTCGTCACTACCTTCTGCCGGTCGCTCCAGTGGTGGTGTTCGGTCAGCAATGGCAGGTAGACTTCGCAATTCTTGTGGTTAAGCTGTGCCTCAACCTTCTTTTCGAACCGGTATCGGGTCTGCACCGCAAACCACTGCGGCTGTGTGGCCACTGACTGCCGACTGCGGCGGCGTTTTTATCAGACGGACAAAGCCTGCCGCCGGGACTCCATAGCTACCGCTCATTGAGTCCCATCGCCATTCTCGTTTTCTTTTGCACAGCGCTTTCAGCTCTTGCCGCGTACTTGCCGGGAGATTCCAGTTGAAAAATGCTTTCAAAAGCCCGAGCAATATCCGTTCAACCTGCCCGCAATCCGTACTTGCCTCAATCGCCTACAGCCGCCTATAAATCCACTCCGGGACAGGAAACGTTCTCTCACTCAGCACCGTTCCCAAGATTCGAGCCTGCGCGGATTCCAGCGTTTCCTTGATCTTGCGAGCGCTCGCTTTCCGTGTGCTGTGGGCCCCAAGCACAAGAATGATTCCGTCGGCCAAGTCGCCCCAACACTGCGGCCTCGCTCGACACCCCGCTACAGGCCCATGGATTATGGAATACTCAAACTCATTCCGCAGCTCGGCGAGGCGGAAAGCCAATACGGTCCCGTCCCCGATTCCTCGCCGCATTCCCGCAACCCGAATCCTGGCACGCGCCATAAGTTGTTTCGCTATCTGCGTGGATCGCCGGGATTTGATCGCAACTCTTCGGCCGCATGCGAGGATTAGCCCGGGTCATTTCTTCGCCCCTGCGTTCGCGCTCCACGATGGCAACGTCAGCAGGCGTCTCCAGCGCCAGAGCCCGCCCCACCCGATCGCAGATACTGGCCACATCCGTGTTCGGTTCCGCGGCGCTGAAAACGACGCTGTTTCACTGGTGTCCTCTCCGTTCGTAAAGAACACCCGCCGTACCAAGCCCCGAATCTGTTCGCGGGCGAAGTCCTCCGGATTCCAATCGTTCGTCTCGCGGACGACCTCGACCGCGGCGCCTCCGTCTTCCTGCGCCGGGGACTGCGATCAGCTCGGATCTTTGCAGCACCTCCGCGTTCGCACTCATCTCATCTCCTTCAGGCGGACAACCGCCTGCCCATTCCTTCCGGTAAACGAAGCTAGGACCGGAATTTTCAAACACGCCACTGCATCCTCGGGTGTGCGCAGCGCTGGGTCCAGATAATCTGCCGCGAACGCCGCCCCGGTGCCCGACGTCAGAGCCGCCGCGAAACCCACCAGTACAACAACTCCGGCAGGCCACACCGGCAGTGCCGGCACAACCGGTTGCTCGGCGATGGCCACATTGACGATGCCGCCTTCGTCCAGAGCATCGCCCATCCGTGCTTCTTCTCGTTTCTTCACATAGAGCAAGTAATTCTCCTGTGCCGCCTTCTCGATGCTGGTCAGATCATCTTGGACGATCGCGTCCTCGCCCAGTTGGCGCGCCAGGGTACGATATCCCGCCAAGCTGCGCGCTGGTCGTTGCCTCTCGCGCTTCCAATCCCTTCATCTCGACCTGCGCCTTCTGCATCTCCGCCTTGGCCCATTCATAGTTCGCATTCTGATCTGTGGTTTCATCGCGCAGCGGGAGTCACCCTCTCGGCCGCGATTGCGGCCTTGGCCTGAAGAATCTGCTGCTCGACCTCCTGTACCAGACGGTGGTTCGGCTCAAACTTGGTCAACAACTGAGTCTTCTTCAACTCGAGATCCAGCAGAGCTCGCCTTCAATGCCCGCAACAGTTCCGGATTATCCGCAGTACGAACCTGGGTAGTGGTCCGCTCCGGCAACTTTACCAACTGCGCATTAAGTTCTTGAACTCGATGCTCGGTTTCTGACATTTCCGTTTGGGTTTGCTGGGAACTCGCTTCGAGTTCGTCGACCCGTTGCAGGGCCGCATCACGTTGCTGCGCGGCCATCACCACGCCACGGCCCATGGTGAACTCCACTAGCTTCTTTTTAGCTTCTTCCAGTTGCCGTCGCGATTCTGCAGTCTGTTGGTCGAAGAAATGTAGTTGCCCGCGCGGCCGATGGACCTCCATGTGTTTTTCCAGGTAAACGCTGGCCAGTGACTGCAGCACATGTGCCGCCATTTGCGGATCCGGCGCGTCATAACTGACAGCAATCAGATTGCTTTTCTTAATCGGCTCCACGTCCAGCCGCCGGGCTAGTCTCTTTGCGGCCCGCTCCAGGCGCGCCGCCTGCTCCTCGTGGGGACGAAGCCATCGCAACCAGTCATGGGCAGCCAAATCATTGGCCTCCACTACGCGGCGCAAAACGTCGTCATCCTTCAGCAGTTCGACTTCAGAATTCAGTTCTTCCTCTGTAACCTCAACCCGGGAGAAATCGGGAGGAGCGTTCGGCTGCGCCGTCACTGGAGGATCGGCCCGGCCTCGACGCACCAGCACTCGCACCTGGGCACGATACGTCGTTCCGGCAAATGCGTAAATCACAGCCAAAACCAAGACCAATCCCCGCGACGCCGACAAATATTTCCCGTTGCCGGAACAGGATCGCGGCCAGTTCCCGCATCGTCGGCGACATCGCTTCTTCAGCTTTGCGTGCTGGCTCTTGCTCTGGCATGTGATCGATTGCGTCCCTTTCAGAACTCTGTGGAACTCACGTACATGCTTAGCGAAGGCTTGCTGAGAAACCGCTCGATCTTCGAGATGGAATTTTGGGGAACAAACACCAGATCACCCGGGCGCAACTGGGAGACCTCGCCCAAGCTCTTTTCCTTCAACATCTTCTTCAAATCGAAAACATGCGCCTCCACCAGATCAGTCGTTCACGCGCCGGAACAAGAGCACCTGCGAATGTTTCGCTTCGTGCGTAAAACCGCCCGCGATTTGTACTGCCTCGATGATGCTCGTGTCTGAGCGCAACTCGTATTTGCCGGGCTTTCCCACCTCCCCGCCTGCAACGAAATAAGGGTGCTCAAAATCCTTCAGTGCCACCGCCACCTGAGGATCGTGCAGATATCCGATGTAGGCCCGTCGACCGCCAAGCGGAACTCCTCCAGCGTAAGCCCTTGGGCGAGCACCGGCCCGGCGTCCTTCAGGCCGACGTACCGTCCGGTTGTATGGTGAGCGTCTGGTCGAACTCCGGCGACAGCGTGAAACTCAACGCCACCACGTCACTGTGGTTCAGCCGGTAAAGCGGACGGCGTTCCCCTCCGAGCCGAGGGTTTCCCATGCCGTCCGCTTGTCCCGGTTTTGCAGCCGCCATTCCTGTGTTCCCCGCCCCAGCCCCAGTTTGGCGGGTTGGAGAAGACTGTAGGCTTGCTCCCAGGTCCAGCTGTTGTCTTTTGCTTCCTGGGCGAATGCGGCCGCGCAAAACTGCAATAACAACACGCCCATCAAAGCAACTCTTGTCCACCTGACGAAGGGCTTCATTGCACCTTGAACTCTATTTCCCTGAATTCCGAGAGCGGTTCCGCTTCGCCGGCTCTCTGTGCGCAAAGTACCTCGATGCAGATTTCAGGGCAAGACATGGGAAGTGTTGTCTACCAACGTGGACATTCACGCTCCGGCCGCGGACGTTACCGGACGCCCCACGATCAAGGATTTTCTTCGCGTCAGACCGTTCCGATGGGGCAAGAAGGCCGCCTTCCTGTGGGCTACCACCAAAAGTAGACTTGCATGTTCACTCCATCACACTGTGTTCAAGAATTGGAGACCTAGCCACGGAGGAAAGCCGCGCAACCCAGACATCTTTGTGGGAATTCGTCAAAAACCTTTTTAGTCTCTGCTGCTCGGCGCCATTTTCCACAGCATAGTGTTCGGTTTTCCCGATTTGAAAGCCGCTGCGAATTATGTGACCATCTTTCCTTGAGTACTCGTCCGCGCACCCCTACCATCAGGACTGTGCAAAGATTCTCTTTCATCCGGAGCCTGCTTCATGAGTTCGTCTTCCGCCGTGGCCTCCGTCCGCAATCGCCGTCCTAATTGCGGACTCCAACCGAATGCAGGCGCAGTTACTTACCAGCGCCCTGCGCCGCCGCTCTGAGTTCCGCATCTCCACCTGCCCCGTCGACATCGCCTCAATCCTGCACGCGGTCAACTTCCACTCCCGCGAAGGTGTTTGTGCTCTCGCTGAATCACTCCGTCAACATCACCAGCCAGATGGCCGCGATGCGGCGCGTTCATCTTTCCCATCCCGCCTTGCCAAGGTTCTTTTGGTGGAGTCCTACGACCGCGAACTGGTGGTGAGCGCTTTCCGCTCTGGCGCCCGCGGCATTTTCTGTATTTCCGATACGCATTTCCGGCTTTTGTGCCGGTGCATTCAGAGGGTCGCCGGTGGCCAGATCTGGGCCAACACGGAACAGATGACTTTCCTGCTCGACCTGATCTCCGAAGTGCCTTCGCTGCGCGTGCTCAACTCCCGTGGCCACCAGCTCCTCACCCCGCGCGAGGAGCAGGTCGTCGCCCTCGTCGCCGAAGGCCTCAGCAACCGCGACACCGCGCGCGAACTCAATCTCAGCGAGCACACCATCAAAAAGTACCTCTTCCGTATCTTCGACAAGCTGGGCATCTCATCCCGGGTCGAGCTGGTGCTCTACGCGGTCAACCATGGCGATCCTCTGCAGGCGGAATGGCTCGCTGGCGTCACGATGCCGCAAACAACTCCACAATGACTTGGAGGCAGACGCAGTACGTGCCGATTTGGGTAGTGGTGCAGTTTGATTGTCATCCTGAACAAGCGTTCTTTGCGCAGTGAAGGATCTGGGCGAGCCGCGCGATGTGTCGCGTTCTCTGCGACACAATAATCGCGCGTTTGGCT
This sequence comes from uncultured Acidobacteriaceae bacterium, assembly GCA_963702775.1. Lineage (GTDB taxonomy): Bacteria > Acidobacteriota > Terriglobia > Terriglobales > Acidobacteriaceae > Sulfotelmatobacter. Next base: position 278,293 of record CAVPDX010000002.1, on the reverse strand, counting down.
CGCTTCCTTACCAAACTGCACCACTGCCCCAATTTGAAAAGCCTCGCCCGCGCCTGTATAAATCTTGGGATGGACCCCCGTGCCTGACGGCCCTTCCAACCCCCGCCCCAGTCCTCAGCCGCGCAGCGTGACCATCATCGCCGCCGGACTACTGCTCGCCGCTTTGGCTCTGGTTATCCTCTACACCAGCCGGGCAGCGTTCCTGAGTCCAATTGCTTTGGTCGTGGTTGCCGCCATCGGCGTGGCCGCCCTGCTTTTGCAACTGCGGCTGCGTCCCGATCTTTCTTCCCTTCGAGCTTCGAATCAAGGTCCGCTCTGGCTCAACGCTCTTGGCGTGGTCTGCGCTCTGGCAGCCTTGTTCGCCGACGTCCTTCACTTCAACGAAGCGTTCATGCTCATTGCCGCGCTCGCCGCCGTCGTGTCCTTCGCCGTTGGCGGCATCATGATACTGAACGCGATGCGCAAATACCGCTCTTAAAGAAGGGATCCCGGTTTCCGGTTTCCGGTTTCCGGCTTCCGGCCGCCGACCTTTATCGAAGGTTTGCCTTTTGGTTGTTTGGATTGGAATCTGAAGCAAGAAATTTTGAGACTAGATGGCGCTAAGGCCGGAAGCCGAAAACCGGAAGCCGGAGCCCGAATGCCGGAGGCCGCCTAGGGCTTGAACTCAACCGCAACCGTCGTCTCCACAACTACCGGCTGGCCGTCAACGCGGTAAGGTTCGAACCGCCACCACTGCAGGGCATCCATCGCGGCCTGCGCTAGCACCTCTGGACCATTGACTGCGTGCATGTCCAGCACTGACCCGTCAGCCCCCACCACTACATCCAGCAAAATGACACCCTGTAGCTGTGCCGGCCGCGCCGCCTCTGGATAATCGGGATCCACGCGGTGAGTCACGAGCTTCTCCATCACGTCGGCCGCCACATGGGCCTGAGGCTTCGGCACCTTATTTGTCTTTTCGTTCTTCTGCAGGCCCGACTCCAGATCTTCCCACCCGCGATTCCAATGCCACCACAAAACAGCCAGCAAGATTCCGCCTGACAGCAACAAGAAAATCCATCCCTTTTTGTCTCGTTTGCGGAAAGGAGCGTTCGCACCGCCCGATCCTGCACGCTGGGCGAGTTTCCGAGCAGCGGCTCCGAATGGTATCGCGGGTGCCCTGCGCTCCGGTTTGGCTTTCGTTTCTGACATCTCAATGTCCAGGGGAGAAATTCCGAAAAAGGTAATCCATCACACAGCGGTGAAAGCATTTTCTGGTTTCGAGGTTACTGTCCGCGCCGCAGCTCGACAATCTCGCTCCCATTTGCCACCAGTACAACATTCGCCATGCCGATGAACAGGCCGTGTTCCACTACGCCAGGCATGTCGCTAAGCTGCCTTGCGAGTCTATCTGCATCTGCAATTTGCCCGAACCGGCAATCGAGAATGTAGTTGTTCTCATCCGTCAAGTACGGCTTGCCATCCGCTCCGCGGCGCAACTCAACCTCCGCACCCAGCGCCTCAATTTTCCTCACCACCACGGCGCGGGCGAACTTGATCACTTCCACCGGCAGCGGAAACCTACCCAGCACCGGAACTCTCTTGCTTGCATCTGCGATAATTACGAGCTGCCGCGTCGCGGAGGCCACTATCTTTTCCCGCAGCAACGCGCCGCCGCCACCTTTAATCAACCGCAACTGCGGATCAACTTCATCCGCTCCGTCCACCGTCACATCAATCTCAGGAAATTCATCCAGCGTAGTGAGTGGAATTCCCAGGCTCGCCGCTTGCTCCTTCGACCGGACCGAAGATGGGATGCCCCGAATCTTCAATCCGCTTTTCACCTGTTCTCCGAGTAGTGCAATGAAATACGCCGCCGTCGATCCCGTCCCCAGTCCGACGACTTGACCATCCTTGACGAATCGCAAACTCGCCCGCGCCGCCGCTTCTTTTTCCCGATCGTTCGCCATAGGCTTTTTTCTAATGCTGGGCGTTGCTCTCCGCGTCAACTACCGCTCTACTCGGTAGTGGGTCAGCTTGATTTCGTTTTGAAAGGCGCGGCTTCAGACGCGCCGTAAAGTGCCCGAGAATCGGTTGCGGCCTTAGCCGCTGAGGGCACGCGCTCCCTGCGGGCGCCCACTTCTTTAACCCAAACTCTTCTCCACATAAAATAAATATCCTGCCAGCGCCAGCCCAAACAGTGCCGTCAAGACCGTGACTAGATCCACAAGAAATCCCGCGGGCTCGAACTTCCCCTCATCCAGTTGCGCCCGCGTCTTTCGATAGCGCAACAGTCCAGCCATCACCATCGCGACCCCGGCGAAAATCGAAATCATCCCCATCCAAACCGATAGGCCTGTGGTTTTTGGCACTTGTCCTTGAAATCGGGCTAACTGCCTCAGGGCAACCGCAAAACGCCCAATCGCGAACCCAAACACCACAATGGCGACACTGGTCCGCACCCATGCGAGGAACGTGCGCTCGTTGGCTAAGTGATCGCGGGCTCGATTGGAATTCTCAATCACAGGGCCTCCCACTGCAAAAGAATCGGCGGCGAAAGAATTGGGTCAAAGAATTGGATCAAAGAATTGGGCCAAAGAATAACGACGGCAGCATTATTCCACAGCCTTCGCCACCAGTGCGCCCACGACCGCAATATTCTTGATCAGTTCCTCCGGCACGCCGTGCCGCTGCTGCAAGTACTCCGGGACTATTGTAGGTAACCCAAACCTTGCCGGCCTCGTCTTCCCACACCAGCGCCTTGAGCGGCAGATCGATCGCCAGCGTGGGCGCGGCCACCATCAGCGGCGTCCCTCCCTTGGGATTGCCGAAGATCAACAACTTGGTAGGACGCATTTTCATTCCCACCTTCTCAGCTTCGCCACTGTGATCGATCAGAGCGAACACCTGCACCCCACGCTGAGCGAGGATAGCTTTCCAACCGCGTCACCGTTTCGTTCACTGAATGCGGGCTCGCAACCTGCACCAGACCGTTTCCTGTCATACATCCTCCTTCCAGAGTTAGAAGCCGCCTCACAAGTTGCTTTGAAAGGGCGCGGCTTCAGCCGCGCCGAAATCTAGATTTCTGACAGTGCAGCGGACGGTGGAGCAGGCCTTCAGGCCTGCCTCACGAGACATCATACGAAATTGGGGCTTCAGCCCCTAAGGTATCCCCGAGGTCGGGACTCCAGACTGGATCACACCGTCTGCCGTTTTCTGGCTTCCATATACTTGCGCAGGACGGCGTTCATCGTGGTCTGATAGCCCCGGCCAAGTTTGCGAAAAAATGCCAGAACGTCGGGGTCGACGCGCAAAGTAATTTGTTTTTTCGGCCCCGGCCAGAGTATGGCTCTGGCGAAGAAGTCAGGACCGAGTTCCGGGGAGTCAGAAAAATCGATGTCGGAGTCCTTCATGGCATCAACCCTCTTCCAGTCCGTTCTGGATCTTTTTTTCGTACTGTTCAATTTCACGTCGAGTTGCCTTTCTTAGTGAGATAATCCGAACCGTGTCGGGGCCACGCTCCGCGAATACGACCTGCAAAATGCGGCCCCGGCTAATGCCCACTGCGGCCCACCGCTTTTCTCCGTAGTCTTCGGAAGTATCGGGGTCGGCGACAAGAGGACCACGAAACATTTCCTCCGCGTCAGCGAAATCGAGTCCGTGCTTACGAATATTTGCCTGATTCTTCGCGTCGTCCCATTCCAAATCCATTGTAACTCCAAACGTAGCTACAACTCAAGCAATGCTTGCGGTGGTAGTGGTGCAGTTTGATTGTCATCCTGAACAAGCGTTCTTTGCGCAATGAAGGATCTGGGCGAGCCGCGCGTTGTGTCGCGTTCTCTGCGACACAATAATCGCGCGTTTGGCTCGCTTCCCTACCAAACTGCACCTCTACCTTGCAGTGGCCGTGCCGCTCCCTTGATATTCGCCTTCCTGGGAATTTCTCGGTGACGGATGTCACAGCCCGCAAGCATTTCTCCGAACCGTCCCGTTTAAGAACCAAATGCTCGCCGCCAACCCCTCATCGCAACCATTGAATGGCGTCGCCTGAGTTAATAGATTTCGGCTTGTTACACTGGAAGATCAACCATGCCCTCGCGCTACGCACAATGGATGTACGACTGGGAACACCGGCTCACCTCGGTGGACAACAACCGCGTGGTGCGTCCGCTGGACTGGGGCGCGGAGTGGGCGAAGGATTGGCCTTGCCGGAATGGCTGGCAGCCGGGTCAGTCTGCGGGTGATCCAGCGAAATTTCTTACCGACTTCAACCGGCGCATCGTCGCGGCCAGCGATGAGTTTTATTCCTATCAGCAGCCAAGCGATTTCCGGTTGGAAAAGCGCGAAGTAAAAGTATTCTCTACCCGCGAAGTTCCAGATCAGAAGCTCGAAGCCAAAGTAAAAGGAACGTCCGCGGAGTTCCTGCGCTTCACTGCGCCGGTGAAAACGCCGTATCCGGAAAATAATCTGGTGAATGCGCGCTGGTTTCCCGAGCGAGGGCGGCGCGCCGTCGTGCTGCTGCCGCACTGGAACGCGGACGCGATTGCCTACGTGAGTCTTTGCAAACTGCTGAACATGCTGGGCATCGCAGTCTTGCGGCTGAGCATGCCTTATCACGATATCCGCATGCCCGCCGAAATCAGCCGCGCGGACTATGCCGTTTCCGCCAACATCGGCCGCACGCTCGATGCGGTGCGGCAAGGCGTCGTGGATGTCCGCTGCTGTCTCGATTGGCTGGAGCAGCAGGGCTACAGCAAGCTCGGAATCGTCGGCACCAGTCTAGGTTCGTGTTACGCATTCATCGCGGCGGCCCATGATCCACGCATTCGGGTCGCCGCTTTCAATCATGCTTCCACCTACGTTGCCGATGTGGTCTGGCACGGACAATCCACGCGCCACATCCGGCAAGGTATGGAATCGCAGATCACCCTCGAGACGCTGCGGCAGGCTTGGCTGGCTGTGAGTCCGATGGCGTACTTCAATCAGTTCGCGCGCTGGCCGCGGAAGTCGCTCATCATCTACGCGAAATACGATCTGACTTTCTTGCCCGAACTTTCGCGCAATGTAGTGGAAGAATTCGAGCGCCACAAACTAAATCACAAAGTCGTAGTGCTGCCCTGCGGCCACTACACCATGGGCGAGATGCCCTACAGCTACATGGATGGCTGGCAACTGGCTTCGTTCTTGCGGACGGCGTTCGAGTAGCCCGACAGCCACTGCGGATGAAGCGGTAGAATGTGGGCATGGCCACCGGTCGCATCCTCGATGCCGAAACAGTGATGGAGCATCGCCGTGGCGAGTTTCTGGTCAGCACCGACCGCGAGCGCCTGAGTCTGGATGTGGTGCACGGCTTTCTGACGAATTGCTATTGGGCCAAGGGCATCCCGCGAGAAACCGTAGCGCGCTCAATTGAACACTCGCTGTGCTTCGGCATTTATGACGAATCCCCACGTCTCGCAAAAGACGCGAGACCCTTCGACGGCGCTCAGGGCAAGCATGGGGCACCCACGCAAGTTGGATTTGCCCGCGTGGTCACTGACTTTGCTACCGTGGCTTATCTGGGCGATGTCTTTGTGCTGGAGTCGCATCGCGGCCGCGGACTGAGCAAGTGGCTGATGGAATGCCTCATCCAACATCCCGCGCTCCAGAATCTGCGCCGCTGGATTCTTCTGACCCGCGACGCTCACGGACTTTATTCCCAGTTCGGCTTCGCTCCGTTAATAGCTCCCCAGCGATACATGGAACTTCACCGGCCCAACGTATACCAGACATCCAAGGAAACCATATGAAGAACTCCGCAACGAATATGTCCCGCCCGATTTATGAAGTCGATCCGCAGATTGCCGCCGCCATCGACAACGAAACCCGCCGCCAGCACGAAGGCCTGGAACTGATTGCCTCGGAAAACTTCGTCAGCGAAGCCGTCCTCGAAGCCGCCGGTTCGGTGTTTACCAACAAGTATGCCGAGGGATATCCCGGCAAGCGTTACTACGGCGGCTGCGAGTTCGCCGACGTGGTCGAGAACCTGGCGCGCGACCGCGCCAGGCAGTTGTTCGGCGCCGAGCACGCCAACGTGCAGCCCCACGCCGGCTCGCAGGCGAACATGGAAGCCTACGCTGCGGTGTTGCAGCCCGGCGACACCATTCTTGGATTAAACCTGGCCCATGGCGGACACCTGACGCACGGCCATCACCTGAATTTTTCAGGAAAGACTTACAAGATTGTTCCTTATGGCGTAACCAAAGAGACCGAAACCATCGACTATGACGCGCTCGAAAAGCTGGCCGAGCAGGAACGCCCCAAGCTGATCATCGGCGGCGGCAGCGCCTATCCCCGCATCATCGATTTCGCCCGCATGCGGCAGATCGCGGACAAGGTGGGTGCGCTCTACCTTGTCGACATGGCGCATTTTGCCGGGCTGGTCGCAGGCGGTGCCCATCCGTCGCCAGTGCCACACGCGCACATTGTGACCTCCACTACTCATAAAACGCTGCGCGGCCCGCGCGCCGGTATGATCCTTTCCAAGGCGGAGTTCGCGGCGGCCATCGATAAAGTAGTTTTCCCTGGAATGCAGGGCGGCCCGCTGGTGCACATCATCGCGGCCAAAGCGATCTGCTTCCACGAAGCGATGCAGCCCGAGTTCCGGGATTACGCGAAGCAGGTCGTCGCGAATGCGAAAGTTCTCGCCGAGACACTGGCCGCCGAAGGCTTCCGCATAATTTCCGGCGGCACCGATACGCACCTGATGCTGGTCGACGTTTTCTCCAAAGGCATGCTGGGCAGCGAAGCCGAGAAGGCTCTGGAAGCGGCCGGAATCACGGTCAACAAGAATGCCATCCCATTCGATGTGAATCCGCCGCTGAAGCCGAGCGGCATCCGCATCGGCACCCCCGCGCTGACCACCCGCGGCATGAAGGAAGCCGAGATGCGGCAGGTCGGCCACTGGATCGCGGACGCTCTACTTCACCGGACCGATGCCGCAGTCCTGGGAAGAATCCGAAGAGAAGTGCTCGGTCTCTGCGAGGCGTTTCCGCTGTATGCGGAGCGCCGCGCTAAGGCACAGGCGGAAGTACGCGTATAGGTTGGAAAGGCTGCTCCGCGTCGGGTATCTATGCGCCGGAAATGTGCTGAATGTTCCAACTGGAACATTTCACTTTGCAGAAAATTTACCGCGTAAGTTGTTCATTCCACGTCCTACCTTTTGGGCGAGTCAATAGATTCAGCGAGTTAGTCTGTGGAAGAAATGCCTACTTTCGAGGACGTCACATGCCTACTAAAGTAGACTTGACGGCCCGCGATCTGACGGCGGCATTGAGTGTAACCGCCCGGTTGTGTCAGCTGATCTAAGAACCACAAGGATTGCGAATGGTGTAAAATGGCCGCGCTTTGAGAATGGCAGGCGGGCCTTCCCGTGATCTCCGCCCACGTAATGGGAAAAGCGGATCACGTTCAAAAATTTCGCTCAGGGGAAAAATCCATGTCGCGAAAAGGATCTTCTACAAAGCGAAACGCCGTGCTGGCGCTTCTCGTTTTTGGTGTACTGCTGGGTACGGCATCGGCCCGGACCGAAACTGTACTTTACAGCTTCTGTCCGGAGAACTACTGCCACGACGGGGCATACCCTTCGACGAGCCTGATCTTCGACCAGAAGGGAAACCTATATGGGACCACCCCATACGGCGGGGCCTATGAATCTGGCACGGTGTTCAAGCTCACGCCAGACGGCAAAGAAACCGTCGTTCACAGCTTTGGTGGTCAAAATGGAGATGGGTTTTACCCCAGTGTCGGGCTGATCGTCGACCGTGAAGGGAACCTGTACGGGACGACCGCAAGCGGCGGGTCCAGCTTTGGCGGTACCGTATTCAAGCTCACTCCAGCCGGCAAGGAGACGATCCTCTACAACTTCTGCGCCCAGAGCAACTGCGGTGATGGCGCCAGTCCGGGAGGCCTGGTCTTCGACCAAAAGGGAAATCTTTACGGGACGACCCTCGATGGCGGCATCCCCAACAATTGTTATCTCGGATGTGGTGTCGTGTTCAAGCTTACGCCGGAAGGCAAGCAGACGGTGCTGTACAGCTTCTGCCCCAAGATTAACTGCGCCGATGGGGAACTTCCTGAAGGCGGGCTGGTCATTGACCGGAAAGGAAACCTGTACGGGACGGTCTCTCAGGGGGGAGCCCACGGAGCCGGCGCCGTATTCAAAGTCACTTCAGACGGCAAGGAAACTGTCCTTCATAGTTTCGGCACTGAAGGCGACGGGCAATATCCCGAAGCCGGGGTAATCTTCGACCAGATAGGAAATCTGTATGGGACGACCGACAGGGGCGGGGCCCACGGAGCCGGCACCGTATTCAAGCTCGGTCCAGCGGGCAAGGAAACGGTCCTGTACAGCTTCTGCCACTCGCAGACCAACTGTTCCAACGGGGCATATCCCGTGGCAGGGCTGATCTTCGACCAGAAAGGAAATTTATATGGGACGACCGGCGGGGGCGGCGCCGACGGATACGGCACTGCATTCAAGCTCACCGCTGCTGGCAAGGAGACAGTCCTCTACAACTTCTGTGGACAGGATAACTGCGCTGACGGGAAACAGCCGTTTGGAGGATTAGTCTTCGACCAAAAAGGAAACCTCTATGGGACAACCTACATTGGTGGGCTCACGGTCTGCACCAATGGATGTGGCGTCGTATTCAAGCTCACTCCAAACTCCCAATGAAATAGGGCGGTTTGGACTGCACGCATGGTCTGCGTGTGAATGACGTATGGCTATAGTTCCGCCCGAGGTCATCCGCAGCCGCATTCTGCGTGGTTGGCGAAAATCGCGTCGCTGAGCGTTCAATATGCAAATCTCCGCTTTAGCGTTAATGAGCTATGCCTACGAGACGATCCCCACAAGAGCACGTTGATCGGAACTACCTCGGGCGGTCGCACCTACGGTGACCGGGACGGTGTGGGGGCATGTGCCCTAAGCCACCGCGGTAAAGCGGCGATTAGCGCACGCCTGTTTCCAAAATTCGCGCGGCAGGTCCGCCTTATTCTTATGTCAATTGGCGAAACATCGCCATTTAACGCTCATTGACGCCACGCGGCCAATTCTCAATGAGCGAAATGGCGTGGTTACAACAGTTGACTCCGCTTTTCCTTGATCCGCCATCTCCGATAGCGGCCCGGCAATATCGGGGCGGACAACCTGTTTCCGGAAGTACGTGGCCTAGCGTTTCATTACGTAGCGACGGCATCGTGCGCTACGTGCAAATGGCGGGGATAGGGAATCCCGAAAGGTCATCCGATCACCTTGCTGGCCAGCTCCCGGTACATGCGCGTTAGGCAACGGGCCAGCGCGGGATCGATGACCCGTAACCAGAAGGTCGTCCGGCGGCCGAGCGAGTAGAGCAGCGAGACGCGCCGCCGTCGCTGGAACCGTGTGAGCGCCGCCGGGTCGAGCACCTCCAGCGTCGGTAGCGCACGCGACGGCATCAGCGGAAACCCAACCGCCCGCCCTAAGACCGCCTCGCGCAGGCAGGTGTCGAAGGCAGCGCTCTGCGCGTCCCCTTGGTGAATGACGAAATGCTGACCTCCCTCCGCAAAGAGGCGGATCACTCGATGGAGCACCAATTCGGCCTCGTTGGAGCTCAAGATCAGAACAATGTCTCCGGGGTGCAGGTCTTCGGCGACCGGCTCGACCATCACTCTGGTCCCCTGTTCGATCGTGGGGGTCATGCTCCCGCCGACGACGTCGACCGCGACCGGGAACCCCTGAGCCAGGACCATCCTAACGGCCTGTGGATGCAGGTTCACGAGCACTCAGTATATGGCACGGGCGCACTATCTCCAGCGGCAGCGTGCCCTTCCTTGAAAACTGATTGCAGCCTTGGTTCAATCCGGCACACTGATGCAGGAGAACATCCTCTGGCAAATGAATGAGCCCGTGTTGCCAGATTGCCATTGGTTCAGGAATGCCACTGACAATCGGACCAGTCGAAGGTCGTTGGCGAAACATCGCCATATCGCTCATTGAGGGTTTGAGCGCTAAGGCCTGGTCTCGACAGTTATTCCCGTAAGCCTCGGAGCTCCACGCCTGACAGTGCTACGACCGGCTCGAACAACTTGAGGGTGGCGCGTTGTGAATCGTAGGATTACTGATTGGCATAAAACCCGGCCACTCGGCAGCGGATACCCAAAGTCGGGTGGCCGGAGAACGACGCTACGGCGTAATCTCAAACACGGCTCCGTGGCCGTTGATACTGCCATTGTTGCTTGTCGTCGAATACAGCTTGCCCGCCGCGTCCAGCACTATCGGTCCTTGGGGATTGCTTGCCGCGTTGCCTGCGAAGCGACGAACCACTTGCTCGGACCATCCCCCCTTTCCATTCGGGATCAGCTTGTAAACCGTGCCGCAGCCCGGCGGCCCCCACTGATTTCCGCAGTCCCCATTGGCGCCACCATATGTCGGTGTTTCCGTCCTTACCCCCCTTGAATTGATGGAGCACACTTTTCTTCCATATGCCACCTGAGCGCATCAGCTTGAAAACGGTGCCATCACCGTATGCTCCACCGCCTAGCGTTACGCCGTAGAGACTGCCTGCCTGATCGAATACTAGCGTCCCTTGAGGGACGACTCCGTCCTTACCGCCCCTGAAGGCATGAAGCACAGTTTGTGTCCAGCTCGAATCCGGATTCGGCGTCAGTTCAAAAACCGCTCCAGCTCCAAAGCTCCCACCCCCCTTGTCGTGCCATAGAGATTGCCGGACGAATCGAAGACGAGGGCATCTTCAGGTCCGGCGCCGTCGGTGCCGTTAAACTTAAGTAGAACTTTGTACGTGTTCGCGGCCCAGGCGCCGGGCGCCAGGACTAGAGCCATGATTAGCGTGACTGACATGATCGCCAGAGCTTTGCTTACAGCGATCCGGAATTGATTTTTCATGTTCGCCTCCCGCCACATTCTCGTGGCGCGTTGTGATGATTCGCTGCGGTTTGGGTTTTCCAGTGGGCCGGAGAGCAATGATGAGACGAGCAGGACTCAGGTGGGGAAAGCCCGCTGACTTCCGAGTTGCCTTGATTTGGGCCCAGTTGCAGAGAGGAAGGGCTCGGAAACCTCGAACCCAAACTACGCTGGTTCGGCTATGCCTGCAGTGACGGGCATCACCGTTCTATGGATGGCATGGGGAACGTCCGTTGGCGGCAGCCTGTACCGCCCTTTGCACCCGGAAGGCTACCCCCATTTTGTCAACACAGCTGATGCCTCTTCGCATAAACTTCCACTGTTATGCTCGCTCACAGCATTATCGTGGTCTTGATTGCAGCCCTCATGGTTGAGGTGCTGTTTTGCCGATGGCTCGGGAAGCAGTGGAGACCGGCATCGACCCCAATCGCCATAGCTGCCGGAATCGCTTCTCTCGTTGGCCCTGCCTGCGCTGTCCTTCCTTACACGGACTATATGCCAGACTTTCCGGGTTTTCTGACGGGCGTGTGGCTATTGGCAGCCATCGGGGTCATCGGCATTGGGATCGGCGTTTTTGCGTTCGGCACAGGCAGCAAGGTCGCGGGTACAATTTGCGTACTGACCAATATCCCCGTCCTCGCTTACTGGGGATTTATAGGCGCCTTTTTCTCCATGGGTGGATCGGTGTGAACCATACCGCCGCAGAACGGTAATCCAAACAAGCAGGATTCGAGCGTAACTGTTCAAACATCGCGATATCACTCATTGCGCGATCATCTCCCTACGCTGCCGTCCTTAAGTTTCAGTTCCCAGGTTTCAGCCGTAAGATCCTTCCCAAAGCTGTGATGCTTTTCTTCGCGAACGACCTGGAAACCTGTTTCTTTGTAGATGTGTCGCGCCGCGTGCAGAGTGCTCTGCGTCCACAGTGTCATCTTCTGGTACCCGGCTTGCCGCGCGAAGCGGACGCATTCCGCAACGAGCCGCTTGCCAATTCCTAGCCCACGCGCCTCCGGTTCAACGTGCAGCAGACGCAGCTTTGCGGCTGCGTCTGATTCCTTAGCGACAAAGACGGCACCAACCCTTTCCCCATCCTTTTCTGCAACCCAGGCGCGTTCGCGCTTCGGATCGTAATTCTTGATGAATTGCGCCACAACTTCCGCCGCCAAGGCCTCGTATGTTCCATCCCACCCATATTCCTCGGCATAGAGAATTGCCTGGCGATGCACGATCCAGCCCATATCGCCCGGCTGGTGCGGTCGCAGCAAATAGGGGGTTCTTGGTGCCGCTGTGTCACCCAGCAGTCTATGAACCGTTTGCACCGCGTCAATCACACGCTTCCGCTCCGTGGGCGAGAGTTCTTGGAGCATTGCTGCCACATTGCGATCCGCACGCTCATTAAGTGGTGCGAAGGCTCTCCGCCCCTTGGCGGTCAGTGACAAGAATCTCAGTCGTTCGTCCGTCATGGACTGTTCTCGGGTTACGAGCCTGCGGCGTTCGAAATCGCGCAGGATGCGGCTGATGTATCCGGCATCAAGCCCAAGCTCCTTGCGGATGTCTGTAGCTGTGGGCTGCTCGCGATTCGCGAGCTCATACAATATTCGGGCCTCCGCCAGAGAAAACGGGTTGCTCGCCATTCCATCCACCACGCCAATCTTGCGGGTATAAAAACGCGTAAACGCACGAATGGCGGCCACCTGTTTGTCAATGCTAGGCTCCAGCATCCGCACCTCCGATCTAGTTGACACTAGCACACATCTAGTTGCCAGTGTCAAGTACATTCATTGTGCCGAGATTTTGCTGGACGTTTTCCAATTGCGGCTGCTCAATTGGCGAAACATCGCGATAACGCTCATTGACCAGGACGACCCCAGGGTCAAAGCGTGTAACGGCCTGGTTGCGACATCAAACTTAGATGGGCTGCTCGGAGAGATTTATCACGGGCAAGAACGACGGGACCGCGGGACGGCAAAATCCTACGAAACCCCGTTAGAATTTAGATGCGCCGAGTATTGGCGGTCGGTCTGCTTGATGTGATGGGTCAGCCAGTCTTTAAGAAACTCCGTCACCGCAATGGATTGAGCCATATTTCCAGCCTTCAGTTCTGACTGAAACTGTTCGACCTTCTTGACGAAAATCTGATGTTGCGCCTTATGAGAATCGAGGTTTGGGTAATTGGTCTGGCGAAGCAGCAATTCTTCTCGCAAAAAGTGGTGCTTCGTATAGTCTCCTAAATCCTTCACGACCTGCTGGAGAACCTGCGATCCGTGGCCTGCTTTCATCGCGTCATGCAGTGTATTCAGCAAGGAAAACAGCTTCTTGTGATCTTCGTCGCACATCGACACTTTCACGCTGTAAGACTCATCCCAAGTCATCAACGCCATCGATTCCTCCGAGGAAGGCTCGATTTAACCCATTCGGAATGTTTCATCGGCACTTAAGCGGCGGACTTTAGAAAACTGGGTGAATGAACCACCCTTTATTTGGCGAAAGATCGCGATTTCACTCGTTGACCACCCGTCATAGGAGAAGTCAAAAAAACGACTCGATTATCGGGAATCTTCACCTGGAGATATCTCGGGAGACCAGCGCGGCCCAAACGAACTCAGGGGTTCCAGTGCGTGCTCGCGCCCGCACGATCCCCGTTCGCAACATCGCTCACTCCCAATAATTTCCACAACCTCAATGTGACATCTGCCCTTGTGCCAGGCATCGAAGTTGCGCAATGATGATCGAGGCCGTGACCGCGGGCTATGCGCCATCGGTCCAGTCCTAAGTTCTTTGTTCTCAAGATTTTGACCTCTAAGTTCTTTGACATCAAGATTTTGCAGACCACTTTTGCGGAACCCGCGCCCCGCAAGGCTTTCAGAAGGTGGGGGGGAGGGGGGATACCCCTCAACCAGTGCAAATTGCCCCTATCAAGATCTTTGCCGCGATCCGCAATCGGAATTATTTTGGGGCAGAAATCCGCAGGCGCCGCCGATCATCGATTGGCCACCGTGCCGTTCTATTCTGCTATTTTCTTCCCTTCGCTCTGTGGTTAAATGCCTTCGGTGAAGATCGCCATCGACATTCGGCGGATGACCGAGTTCGGCGTAGGCACATACATCCGTAATGTCGTTCGCACCCTGGGACGGTTGGACCACGAGACCACGTACTTCCTCATCGGCTCTCCGGCCAAGGTCAAGGAAATTGGTTTTCTGCCGCCCAATTTTCATACCGTTCCTCTGGCTGAGCCGGAGCGCTCATTCAAGAGCTACTGGGAATTTCGCGTGGTGGTGAAGCGGCTGGAGTGCGATCTGGTGCACATTCCGAACCTGTTTTCCGTGCCGCGCGCGTTGCCTTGCCCCTACGTGATGACGGTGCACGATATGCTGGAGCATCTCTCCCATGGGAGCCAGCAGACCGGTTTTGGGGGCACCTGGCGCTTTCACGGAACCAAGCGAGTGCTGCGTCGAGCAGCGCGCATCTTCGCGGTTTCAAACTTTACCAAGATCGAGATCGAGAAGCTGTTCGACATTCCTGCCGGACGCATCGAGGTGGTCTACAACGCGATCGACGAGCGATTCCTTCACGGACACGCCAGCGCCGCCGACCGCCAGTTGATTGCCGAGCGCTACCAGGTCACTTATCCCTTCCTGCTCTATGCCGGAAGAATCAGTCCGCACAAGAACGTGGTGCGCATGATTGAAGCCTTCTCCGCTCTGAAAACGGAGTTGGAAAAAGAGCAGGCATTCCCCGACCTGAAGCTCATCATCATTGGCGACGACCTTTCCGGCAATCCCGACTTGCGGCGGACAGTGATCCGCAGCGACGTGCAGAACGACGTGCGCTTTCTGGGTTTTGTCCCTATCGAAGTGCTGCGCACTTTCTACGATGCTGCGAAAATCTTCGTCTTCCCGTCGTTGTACGAAGGGTTCGGCTTGCCGCCGCTGGAGGCGATGGCCCACGGCACGCCAGTGGTGACTTCAAACGTGTCGTCGCTGCCCGAAGTCGTGGGCAACGCCGCTGTGCTCGTTCACCCGGAGAATGTCTTTGAAATCATGCGGGCGCTGCACCGGGTGCTAATGGACCAGCCTCTCCGCGAGAAGATGAAGGAACGCAGTTACCGCCAGGTAACGAAATTCTCCTGGGAGAAATCCGTGCGACGGATCATGGACGTGTATCGGGAAGTCTTGAGTGTGAAAGGCAACGTCACCGACTGCCTCGATGTGCCCGTTACGAAAAGCTAGAACCTCATCCTTGGGGGACTTGAGCCAGCTTTAGAACGGTCCAGAGGACCTCGGCTGATATCAATCCCCAGACTGATGCGGTTACGAGCTGGCGATAGCGAGTCTCCATAAGATCGGCAAGGATGCCGGAGACGAAGATCAGGACGAAGGGGATCGCGGCCAAGAGGAATCCTTCACCGGCTTGGTCGGGATGGGCCATGCCTAGTCCGATGAAGAGCAGGGCGACGAGTCCGGGAGCGGTATTGCCAAAATAACGGGTGCGCGGCCAGACAATGTACGTTGTGATGGCTACTGGCATCAGCAGCGCTAGCGCGGGACAGGCTTGCAGCATCTCGTGCGCAACTTCGCGGTAGACGGCGAGGACGGTGAAGCTGCGCCAAGTTGCTCCCCAGAACGAGGCATGGTGCATGGCTTCGAGAAAAGTGTGGGGATGAAAGAAGTAGATCGCGAAGAGCAGGACTAGCGCGACCAGACAGGCGGCGATCCAGATGGCGAGGGCTGCGCCGCGGCGGATGGGCGCAAGGTAGAGCAGGAATACTAGGGCAAGAGGGACGACGATGATCATAGAGAACTGGGATCCTACAGCGATTGCCAGGGAGATGCCGAGTAACACGATACGGCGCCAGTTCCAGAGAACGACTTCACGCGGCGCGTAGAGCGTGTGGGCTACGGCGATGGCGGTGAAGATGGCTCCGAATGATCCCCAGGCGGCCAGGACTTCAGGCTCGGTGTGCCAGACGGCGCTGGCCCGGATCATCGAAGGAGAAAAACAGTAGAGGGTTAGGGCGAGGAAGCCTCCAAGGTTGCCGCAGAGACGGCGGGCGACATACCACAGGGACGAGCCGAGAGCGAGTCCGCAGGCTAAGAATGGAAGGTGCGGGAGCCAACGCCAGTGAGGGGATAATTCGGGGTTGAGCAGACTCTGGGGCACGACTAGCAACGGGGCTGCGGTTACCAGGGAAAGCAGTGGAGAGTGTTCAGTATCGAAGTTGCTGGCATCGCGGGACACCTCGAGGGGAAGTTGGTTTGGAGGATCGGGGAAAGGCGCTCCGGCGATGCCGCCGCCGTGAAATTGACGCCAGCCTGAAGCGATGCGAACTTGCTCGGCCGCGCCCAGGCCTCCGCTTGACTCGGTGGCGTGCAGTTCGGAATAGACTAGCCAAACCCCCTGCGCCAGGAAAGCCAGGAGCAATGCGCCGGCTAGAAACTGTGGGCGTCCGAAGCGTTCGCGGGTAAAGAATCGGGTCATAAAGGCAGGACAAGTGTTTTACCATGTTGCGGCGAGTTTGGCTAAGTGTTGGAGGAGGGATCAGCGTTGAATCCGGACATAGCACCCGAAGTCAGCAACAATGCGGATTGCAGCCATGCCGCGAGTGGAAACGAAATGCCGCCACGGTCGCGCCTGCGCGCGGTCTTCGCCGGAAATGGCGGCTTGCGAGCGGGCTGGGCATTCGCGATTTATATCGGCATGTTTGTGGTTTTGCTCGCCGTGAGCGGTTGGCTGATTTCATCTCTGCATCTGGGCAGTCTGTATCTGGGCAATCTGTGGAACATGATGCTGGGCGAAGCGGGTGTGTTTGCGGCTGCGGCGATTCCAGCGCTGATCATGGCGCGGGTCGAGAAAAGACAATGGGGCGCTTATGGGTTGCCCCTGGGCGAGGCATTTTCGAAGTCATTTTGGAAGGGAGTGGTTTGGGGATTTCTAGGAATTACCGTCCTGCTGGTGATTTTGTACGGGATGCGCGCGTTCGATTTTGGTCACGTGGTGTTGCACGGCTTCCGCATCGTGCGGTTCGCTATCTTTTGGGGCGTTCTGTTTTTGCTGGTTGGCTTGACCGAGGAATTTGTGCTGCGCGGTTATAGTCAGTTCATTCTGGCGCGGGGTATGGGATTCTGGCCGGCGGCGGTGTTGCTTTCTACGATCTTTGGCGCAGTGCACTTGAAGAATCCTGGCGAGGCGTGGGTGGGCGCACTGGCCGCAGGCTTCATCGGGTTGTTCTTTTGCCTTACGCTGCGGCGCACCGGCAGCTTATGGTTTGCGGTGGGATTTCACGCGGCGTGGGACTGGGGCGAGAGTTTCTTTTATTCTGTGCCCGATAGCGGCCAGGTTTCGCCAGGGCATCTGCTGAGTTCGTCGTTTCACGGGTCGCGGTGGATTACCGGAGGAAGTGTAGGGCCGGAAGGCAGCTTGCTTTGCTTTTTGGTGATCGGGGTGGTGTGGGTTGGGTTTGCGAGGATTCATCCGGAGGTAAGGTATGGAGTGGATGAAAAAACCTTGAACCACAGGGGGCAGAGAGGATCAAAGGGTAATTTGTGAGCTGACGGAGTCTTTGGAGGATCTGCTCGGCTCGGGGAAAGCTCATAATTCTTATGAAAACCAAGACTCTTTTCACGATTGCTTTGTTATCCGCCACATGCGCGGTAATGTTCGGACAAACTGAAACGCGTCCGCGTGCACGTGACCTGGGAGTGGAAGTAGGAGTGCTGCCACCCGGGCCGCTGAATGCCATCACGGATGTTGCCGGAGTTAAAGTCGGGCATACCACGATCATCCGCGGCGAAAACATTCGCACAGGTGTCACCGCGATCTTGCCCATCGGAGGAAATCTTTATCAGGAGCGCGTGCCAGGCGCAGTTTTTTTGGGCAACGCATACGGCAAGCTTGACCGGCTCGACGCAGGTGAACGAAATGGGCGAAATTGAGACGCCGATCCTGCTCACCGGCTACAGACTCCGTTTCAGGGCGGCCGATGCGTCGTCACCTACATGTTCAACCCGAAGGGAAACGAAACGTCCTCTCGGTGAATCCTAGTGGTAGGGGAGACGAACGATGGCTGGTTGAGCGACATCCGTTCCCGGCCTATTACGCCCGACGATGTTTTTGCCGCGATCAACAACGCCACAGGGAGGGCAGTCGAAGAAGGTGTGGTTGGAGCGGGAACGGGAACGATTGCCTTTTCCTGGAAGGGAGGAATTGGAACTTCATCGCGGCGGCCTCCGACTTCGCTGGGTGGGTACACGGTGGGGTGTTGGTGCAGACGAATTTCGGCGGAAATCTCATGATTGCGGGGGTGCCTGTCGGCAAAGAGCTGGGGCATGTTTATCCGAAGACTGCATCGGCAGAGAAAGATATGGTGGGATATTCCACGCCGGCGACGCCTGATGGCTCTTGCATGATCGTGGTGGCGACCGACGCTCCGCTGGACCATCAGCAATCTGAGCCGGCTGGCGGCACGGGCGATGATGGGTCTGGCGCGGACAGGATCGAGCGGAGACCAATGGCAGCGGAGATTACGTCATTGCATTTTCCAGTTCTCCAGATGTGCGAATCGAAGCCAGTGAGCCGTGTATCGGCCTAAGGAGTTGTTGAGCAATGAGAGTATGTCGCCGTTGTTTGAAGCCGTAATCGAGGCAACGGAGGAGGCGATTTATAACTCGATGTTCCAGGCGCACGATGTGTCGGGGAATGGGCATACCATCAAGGCTTTGCCTCTCAAGGAAACGATCGATCTGTTGAAGAAGCACAATGCCATTGCTGCAAAGTAGATTGAGCGCGAGTCTACGTTGCGGCGAAGTTTAGGACGGCTCGCTTCGCTCGCTTGGAACCTTCGGCTTCGCTCAGGGCCGGCTCGCGAATGCGCCCGTCCCCCACGAGCGTTGCCGTGCTGCTGGTTCCCAGTTTGGAAAGTGTTCCGCAAAATATCTGCGAACTCTGTTTCTCCTAATATTCGCCTAGAGCCTATACTTCTCTTCATGAGCCGCGGAAACTGATTTGCTGACGCCGCTGCGGCGGTACTGGGGGTACAGCACGTTTCGTCCGCTGCAGGAGCGGATTGTGCGCAGCCTGCTGGCCGGGCACGATACTTGCGTAGTGATGCCGACGGGCGGGGGCAAGTCGCTGTGCTATCAATTGCCGGCGGTGGTATCGGGCGGGACGGCGGTGGTGATTTCTCCGCTGATCGCGCTGATGCAGGATCAGGCGGCGCAATTGGCGCAAATGGGGATTCCGGCGGCAGTGCTCAACAGCACGCTTGAGCGATAGTGAACAGATGAACGTGATGAAGCGCGCGCGGGATGGGGCTTACCGGCTGCTGTATGTCTCGCCGGAGCGCATTGCTCGCGGCGACACTATGGGTTGGTTGCAGAATGTGCCGATTGCGTTTTTTGCCGTAGATGAGGCGCACTGCATTTCCGAGTGGGGACATGAATTTCGTCCGGAGTACCGGCAGTTGAACAAGCTGCGGACCAAGTTTCCCGATCGTCCTATTGCGGCATTTACGGCGAGCGCAACGCGGCATGTGCGGCATGACATTCTGGCGCAATTGCAGTTGCGGAATCCCGATAAATACATTGCGAGTTTTTACCGGCCGAACCTGCGCTATCTGGTGCGCGAGTGTGAAGGGCTGGAGCAGATGGAATTGTTGGTGCGGGCTCTGCGGAGCTATTCCGGCAGTAACGTGATTGTTTATTCTCCAACGATTAATCGGGTGGAGGAGACGGTGGATTTTCTCGGGGATCGCGGCGATTGCCGCTGTTGGCTATCACGGCAAGATGGGAAGCGAGGATCGGAGGCGCAATCAGGAACGGTGGATGTCGGACGAAGTGCGGGTGCTGGTGGGGACTATCGCTTTTGGGTTGGGCATCAATAAGGCGGCGGTGCGGGCGGTGATTCATTTGTCGCTGCCGAAATCGATCGAGCAGTACTACCAGGAGGCGGGACGCGCGGGGCGCGACGGCGCGAGCGCGGATTGCGTTTTGCTGTGGCAGAAGAAAGATGCCGGGCTGCTGGGATTTTTTGCGAATCAGATTACGGATGCGGCGGAGCGCGAACGGGCGTGGGAGCGGTATCGGATTATCCGGGAATTTGTGGAGTCCCGGCGCTGCCGGCATCGGCAGATTTGCGGGCATTTTGGAGAGGCTCCGAAGTGGGAGACTTGTGACGCTTGCGATGTGTGCGGGAGCAGGGCGGAGTGGATGACTGCGCCGGTTGGGGGCGTCAGCTATGCCGGGAAGGAATCGCGGATTGCGGCAGCGGATGCCTCCACGGCGGATGCGGAGTTGAGCGAATATTTGCGAGAGTGGCGGCGGATTACGGCGAAGGAACAGAATTGTCCCGCATTTGTTGTGCTGCATGATACGACCTTGGAGGAAATTTGCCGGCGACAGCCGGCGGCTATGGCGGAACTGTTGAGCATCACGGGAATTGGCGAGCGGAAAGCTGAAGTGTATGGCCGTGGAATTCTCGCTGCTTTGGAGCGCTACCGGAATGGCGCTCGCGCTTCCGTTGCCCCTGAGAAAATGACCGCTCCAGCACTGGAGACTATGCGTCTGGTTGGCGCGGGGCATAGCTTTGAGGACATCGCAAAAATTCGCGGGCGGCAGTTGTCCACGGTTGTGAACGCTGTTGCCAATCTCGTGGAACGGGGAGACCTGGAGTTTGATGCGGGCTGGATTGATCGAAACAAATTGGCTGTGATCGAGGCGGCTTGCGCGCGGCTTGGAGTCAACGGCTTAAAACCCTTAAAGGATGCTTTGCCGCCGGAGATCACTTATGACGAGATCCGGTTGGTGGCGGCGCGGGTGCGGCGCCAGCGGAGGGTAAAGGAGGTGGATGTTCCGGCTTAGGCGGCGATGGAAGTGCGTGGAGGCCGGGGGGATTGCTGAGGTCCCCTCGACTTCGCTCGGGGCAGGCTTTTCGCTTCGCTCAGGATGACAGAGTTTCGAGGTTCTGCGGAGTGAGAGCTTGCTTGGCTGCGTCCTGTCCGGAGCGGACGCAATCGGGGATGCCGATGCCGCGGTAGCCGTTGCCGGCGAGAGCCAGGCCCGGTAGTTGGTGGCGGAGGCGCTCGATGCGGTCGAGGCGTTCGAGGTGGCCGACGCCGTATTGAGCCATAGCGGACTTCCACTTATAAACGCGGGCGAACAGAGGCGCGGCGCGAAGGCGAAGGATCTGCTGCAGTTCGTTGCGGACTACGGCGATAATGGCGTCGTCGGAAAGGTGCCAGATGTCTTCCGCGTTGGAGCCGGCGAAGAAGCAGCGCAGCAGGGCGCGATCCTGAGGAGCGCGGTGAGGGAACTTGTTGTGAACGAAGGTCGTGGCGAGCAAGCGCTTGCCTTCGCTGCGGGGCACGAGAAATCCGAAACCCGGGGGTAGTGACTGACGGACATCGCGATCATAGCCCAGGCCGATGGTGATGGAAGAGCTGTAGCCGATGGCAGCGAGTTCGGCGGAGAGTGCGGGACTGCAAGTGGAGAGGATCCGCGCGGCGGCGAGCGCGGGGACCGCTAGGATTACAGCGTTGAAATGATCCGACTTCATGCCAGCTGATACGCTCCAGCCTCCAGTTCTCGGCTGAATAGACTGCACCGCAGTGTTGGTTAGCAATGAGGCCTGATTGAGCCGCGGGACAAGGGTTTCGGGGAGTTGCTGCATGCCGTTCTTGAGAGAAGTGAAAAGCGGCGGAGCAGGTTTGTCTGAGTTGCGCTGCATTTTTGCTCTGGCCGCCAGCATGGCGCGGCCGAGACTGCCGTGCATCCGCTCCATCTCGGCGAAGCGGGCCAGGACGGCGCGCACGCTGAGGTTGGCGGCCTCGCCGCCGTAGACGCCGGAGAGGAGCGGATCGGCGAGACGATCGACCATTTCGGCTCCGTAGTGGCGCTCGACTAGAGAGGCTACGCTTTCGTCGGCTTCGCCGGTGCGCGGAGGGTGAAGGAGTTCCCGGGCCATGCGTAGTTTGGTGCTCCAGGAAAAAAGCGGCGAGAGTCCGGTGGGTAGAATCTTGGTTGGGACCATGAACATCAATCCATCGGGCAGGGGAATGAGTTGGCCGCGAACGAGGATATATGTTTTGCGATCGGCATCGTTGGAGCCGATCAGTTGGTCGCCGATGCCGAGCGTGCGGCAGAGATCGGCGGCCCAAGGTTTTTCGCTGATGAAGGAATCGGGACCGGCCTCGACGATGCAGCCGTGAATGTGCTCGGTGCGGAGGACACCGCCGAGATCCGCCGAGGATTCGTAAAGGACGTATTCGACTGCGCCCGCGCGGCGACTTTCTTCGAGGGCGAAAGCGGCGGTGAGTCCGGAGATGCCGCCGCCGACGATGGCGATGCGAGTCATGGAACGCGGCTTCCGGCTTTCGGGTTCCGGCTTCCGGCTTGCGATTCACGGGCGTTGGGAGTGAGAAGGGACGGAGAATACTCCTGGACCAGGCGGGCGAGATTTTTTACGTTTTCTACCGGAGTTTCAGGCAGGATCCCGTGGCCTAGATTGAAGATGTGGCCGGGGCGTCCGGCGGCGAGTTGAAGAATGCGTTGGGCGCGAGACTTTAATTCTTTCCAGTCGGCGAAGAGCAGGATGGGATCGAGATTGCCCTGTACGGCGCAGCGATGGTCCAGGTTGCGCCAGCCAACGTCCAGGGGAATTCGCCAGTCGAGGCCCATGACTTCGGCGCCGGTTTCATTCATTGCGGGCAGCAGCGTAGCACTGTCGGTGCCGAAATAAATAATGGGCGCGCCGGTCTTCTGCAAATTCCGGACGAGGCTGGTGACGTGCGGCAGAACGTAGCGGCGGTAATCTTCGACGCTGAGACAGCCGACCCAACTGTCGAAAATCTGAATTGCATCCGCACCGGCGCGCACCTGGGCCGCGGAGTATTCTGCGGTGACGTCAACCAGTTTGCGCATCAATTCGTCCCAGTCGGCGGGAGAGTTGTACATCATCTTCTTGGCGTGGAGATAGTGACGGGAGCCGCCGCCTTCGATCATGTAGCTGGCCAGAGTGAAAGGCGCTCCGCAAAAACCGATGACAGGAATTTTCCCGGCGAAGTGTTTCGCGACCAGACTCACGGCCTCGGAAACATAGCCGAGGTCAGCAGCGCGGTCGGTGCGGAGTTGGGCGACATCTTCGCGGGTACGGACGGGCTTCTCGATGACGGGGCCTTCTCCGGCGGAGAAATGGAAGGGCAGGCCCATGACCTCGAGCGGAAGCAGGAGGTCGGCGAAGATGATGGCTGCGTCGACGCCTAGAATTTCGGCAGCCGTGATGGTAACTTCGGCGGCGAGCGCAGGCTTCTTGCAGATTTCGAGGAGGGAATGTTGCTTGCGGACAGCGCGATACTCGGGCATGTAGCGTCCCGCCTGGCGCATGAACCAGACGGGAGTGCGGTCAACGGGTTGGGACTTGCAGGCGCGAACGAAGAGGGAATTGGGGGCGGACATGAACGTTCACTGTAGCATTTTGCCGAGCGGAGTGCGCGCCGAGAGCTGTCGGTGTGCGAGACTAGGAAGAAGACATCCGTCCTCACAAATGACGTGGCGTGTGCGCCGATCACAGAATCACGGGGTTGAAAAAGATGAGCGGGACAGAAATCGTAAAAGAAAAAGTGGAACTGGCGGTTGCGGACGGAACGCAGATGGCGGCTTATGTGGCGCGTCCTGAGGGTGGGCCGCATCCTGGGCTGCTTGTGTTCCAGGAGGCATTCGGCGTCAACAGCCACATCCGCAATGTTTGTGATCGGTTCGCCGCGGAGGGATACGTTGCGATTGCGCCGGAGTTGTTTCATCGCACCGCGGCGCCCGGCTTTGAGGGCAGCTATACAGACTTTCCTGCCGTGATGCCGCACGCGAAAGCGGTGACGACAGAAACGGCGGAGATGGACTTGCGCTCAGCGTACCAGTGGCTGCGATCGAATGCGCAGGTCCGTGCGAATGAGATTTCGAGTGTGGGATTCTGCATGGGTGGCAGGGTTTCATTTCTCGCCAACAGCGTGGTGGCGCTGCACGCGGCGGTCTCGTTTTACGGAGGAGGGATCGCACCTGGGTTGCTGGATCGGGCGGCTAAGCTGCAAGCGCCTTCGTTGCTCATCTGGGGTGGCTTGGACAAGCACATCACGCCGGAGCACCGGAAAGCCGTGACTGACGCGCTGACCGCGCAGCGGAAGATTTATGTGAATGCAGAGTTCTCGCGTGCCGATCATGGATTTTTCTGCGACGAGCGCGCAGCGTATGAGCCGCACTCGGCGCGGCAGGCGTGGGCGTTGACTTTGGAGTTTCTGCGCTCGTGAAAAAGCTCGGGATGGCTTTCGTGGCCGCGATAACTCTGCTGTTGACGGGGACGCTCTTGCAGATGCCGGGTTCAGTTCCCTCGCGGAAGGAAAAAGCTCCCCCACCTACTTTTTATAAGGACGTGCTCCCGATACTCAAAGACAAGTGTCAAGCTTGCCACCGGAGCGGAGAAGCTGCACCGATGCCGCTGGTGACGTATGAGCAGACGCGGCCTTGGGCAGCGAAGATCGCGGCTGCGGCTCAGACGAGAATGATGCCGCCGTGGTTTGCCGATCCGCGATACGGACACTTTGCCAATGATCCGTCGCTGAGTGAGGGGCAGATTGCGGCGATTGCAGCCTGGGCTAGGACTGGAGCGCCGGCAGGGGATGCGCGCGATGCACCTGCGCCGCGGACTTGGAGCAATGGCTGGAACATTACGCAGCCGGATTTCGTAGTGAGGATGCCCAAGCCGGTGCAGATTCCGGCACGCGGTGAAGTGGAATATACCTACGAGATTGCGCCTACGCATTTTGCGGAAGATAAGTGGGTGCAGATGGCGGAGGTGCGGCCTTCGAGCGCGGCGCATGTGCACCACGCCGTGGTGTACATCCGTCCTCCAGAGTCGGAGTGGCTGCGGCGCGCGCCGGTGGGCGAGCCGTTCACGGCATCGATGTTGAGCGATCCGGAGGAACGGCGGCAAGCGCACGAAACGACCGCCGATCTGTTGTTGGTATATGCGCCAGGGAGCGCACCAGATCAGTGGGCGGACGGGATGGCGAAGTTCGTGCCTGCGGGATCGGATCTGGTGTTTCAGATGCACTACACGACAAACGGCGAGACGGTGAGGGATCAGACCAGCGTTGGATTGGTGTTTGCGAAGAGTCCGCCGAAGAAGAGGGTGATCACGCTGCAACTCAACAATCATGCGTTGATCATTCCGCCTGGGACAGAGGATTTTCGCGTGGAAGTGCAGGGGACATTGCCAAACGACGCAACTTTGTTGAGCATGTTCCCGCACATGCACCTTCGTGGCAAGCGCTTCGAATATGACATTGTGCACGACGATGGAAGCGTCGAAACGCTGCTGCGGGTGAACTATCATTTTCATTGGCAGTTGAGTTACAAGCTGGCGGAACCGAGGGACTTGAAGGCTGGAACCAAGTTGCGGGCGGTGGCGTGGTATGACAATTCGCGGAACAATCCGCACAATCCCGATCCCGAGAAGACGGTGACTTGGGGTGATCAGACTTCGCAGGAAATGATGGTGGGGTTCTTTGATGTAGCGGTGCCGGCGACGATGGACAAGTGGAAGTACTTTATTCGGCGCAAAGAAAACTAAAAGACTTGAGTAATTTGGCGATCGGGTCATTTTGCATTTGAAAAACCCAAAACAAAGTAGAGGCGGGTCCAGATTTGCTTACTGGGCGCTGGGTGTAATGTTTCTGGCGATTTACGTGGGGTCGATGTTCACGCCGGGATTGCTGGATGATGCCGACAGCACGCACGCCGAGGCGGCGCGGGAGATGTTGGTGACGGGAGATTACGTCACGCTGCATGTGAATGGCGTCCGGTATTTGGAGAAAGCGCCGCTGCCTTACTGGCTGGTGGCATTCAGTTACAAAGTTTGGGGAGTGAACGAATTCAGTACTCGATTGCCCATGGTGGTGTCGGTGCTGCTGCTGGGCGTGTTGGCGCTGTTGTGGGGCAGGCGTGCGTTCGGGCAGCGGGCCGGAATTTATGCGGCGCTTTTCGTCTACACGTGCGCTGGGGTGTATTTGTTTACGCGCATTCTGATTCCGGATGTGCTGCTGAGCGTGTTGATTGGGGCGGCGCTGTATTTTTTTCTGACGGCGCTGGAGCCGGAAGCTGAGCCATGGCGATGGTACGCAGGATACGTGATGATGGCGCTGGGCGTGCTGACCAAGGGGCTCATCGCATTGGCCTTTCCGTGCGGGGCGGCATTTTTCTTTTTGATGGTCACGGGAGAGTGGCGGCGGTGGCGAGAGTTCCGGCTGATTTCAGGGCTGGTGTTGTTTCTGGCGATCGCGGCGCCGTGGCACATTCTGGCAGGTTTGAGGAATCCGGGCACCGCGGAGCATCACGGTTTTTTCTGGTTTTATTTCGTGAATGAACATTTCTTGAGATTCCTGGGAAAGAGATATCCGCGAGATTACAACAAGCTTCCAGCGACGCTCTATTGGACGCTGCATCTGGTGTGGCTTTTTCCGTGGAGCTTATACCTGCCGGCGGCGGTGAAGATTGCGATGCAAGAGTGGCGAGGCAGGCACGGCAGTGCGGGCACGAGTGACCAGAGTAGCAGGCGGCGGCCGGGTGATTTTGCTTCGCGGACGCGGTTGTTGTGCTGGATTTGGGCGGGAGTGGTGCTGATCTTTTTTGCCCTCTCGACCAACCAGGAGTACTACACGTTTCCCGCGTACCTGGCGCTTCTGCTGTTGCTGGCGGAGGGTGTAGCGCGGTGCGAGCAGGCGGAGTGTGAAAGCGGCGTGCGGACTGGCTGGTTGACTATGTCCGCGGGCGTGCTGGCTCTGATTGGGGTTGTTGCCTGCGCCATGCTGGTGGTGGGACTCTGGCAATCGCGGAAGCTGCCCTTCGAGCCCGATATTGGGCGTTTGCTGAGCGAGCAGGATACGAGCGCGTATACGCTTTCTACATCGCACATGCTGGATTTAAGCTACGCATCGTTTGCGGCGCTGCGGTTGCCGGCGGCGCTGGCGGCGGTGGTGCTTCTGGTGGCTCCGCTGACGTCGTTTATTATGCGTTTGCGGCGGCGCCATTATGCTGCGACCTGGACGCTGGCGGCGGGAATGGCGGTATTCCTGGTAGCGGCGCACATTGCTTTGGCGCGGTTTGGCCCGTATCTTTCGTCGAAGCAGTTGGCCCAGGAGATCGCAGCGCGGGCGCGGCCCGGGGACAAGGTGATGATCTATGGCGACCAGGCGTTTGGGTCGTCATTGCTGTTCTATCTGCGGCGGCCCATCGATCTGGTGGAGGGCCGGACTACGTCGATGTGGTTCGGTTCCACATTTGCAGATGCGCCCAAGATTTATTTGACTGATGCGGACTTGCAGCGGGACTGGGCGGCGAACGGGCGGGTATTCTTGTTTGTGCCGCCGTATGAGAAAGCACGAGTCGATGGACTCTTGCCGGAGAAGTTCGTCGTGGGTGAAGTTTCGGGGAAGTATGTGTACAGTAATCGGCCTTAACGGCTCCGGAGGAAAGGAAGAACTCGGCCAAGTAAACCCGGGTAAGATTCTGTATGGGATTCGTATGCGACGCATAATCATGGTGGCAGCACTGGTGATGGCTGGAGTCTCCGTGGCCTTGACGGCACAGGCGCCAGCCGGCGCGAGTGCGGCCGAGCAAGCATTATTCGCCGGGGTGAATCGAGCGCGCCGAGCCCAGGGGTTGCCAGGTTTGAAGTGGAGTGAGGCTCTGGCATCGGCGGCGCGGCGGCATGCCGCGGTGATGGCGCAACATGGTTCGGCAGAGCATGGGTTTGCCGGGGAGCCCAGCCTGGCTTCGCGGGCCAATCAGGCCGGAGCGCATTTTGTCTGGCTGGCGGAAAATGTGATGCAGGGCGCCAGTGCTGATGGCATTCACCAGGACTTTTTGAAATCTGCGAAGCACCGCGCGAACATTCTGGATCCGGATATGGACTCGATCGGAGTGGGCGTGGTCGAACGCGGCGGGCAACTATTTGCCGTGGAGGATTTCTCCAAGGCCAAGTGAAGAAGGCTGTTCGGGAGTGAGCGCTCCTGGTTTCGCATCTTAACTGCAATAACAAATCCTGATAGGAACGATAGATTGTTTCAATTTCCGTGGAGCGGCGGCAGAGGATAGAGTGAGTCTGCGGTATTGTGTTCGCATGAAGTAAGCTTGCGGAGGCACGAGCTGAGAACGAAATCATGACGAAAGTTGAAGCGGTTATCCAGAATTCCAAGTTGGAAGCGGTGAAAAGCGCTCTGCACGAGATTGGAGTCGAGGGCATGACGGTGCTCGAGGTGCGCGGGCATGGGCGGCAGAAGGGTCACACCGAGGTTTACCGCGGCCGGGAGTATAGCGTCGACCTGATTCCCAAGACCAAACTGGAGATGGTGCTGGCGGACGCGATGGTGGAGAAGGCGGTGCAGGCGATCCTGGTAGCGGCGCGCACCGGCAAGATCGGCGACGGGAAGATTTTTCTGACGCGCGTGGACGAAGCCATTCGCATCCGCAACGAGGAGCGGGGCGAAGGAGCGTTATAGGGCAAGACTGGGGCAAAAGAGCAACATTCTACCGGGACGCGACCGGACGGTATCTTAACGGCAGCGTGTCACCAGCCAGGTGTAAACGACATGCCGCAATAGGGTAGCGATCGTCGATTCATTGACACCTTGTCATGATGGAAGCGTCTTCATTGAGCGAACTGCGAAGTTCCCTGGCGGAAGGGTCCGCGCGGATAGCGCGCGACTTCGCGACGACGGGAGACGGCCGTGCCGCAGTCTCGCAACGAACGCGGCTCATCGAAGGGGTTCTTAAACGGCTGTGGCGAGATCTGGCGTCAACTGATGAAGCGGGACCGCGGGACTTCGCTCTGGTGGCAACTGGAGGCTTCGGGCGCGGTTGGCTGTTTCCTTATTCCGATATTGATCTCCTGTTTCTTTATGCCGACCGCCGGGCCGAAGAAACCCACAAAGATGCGGTCCGGCGGTTCTCGCAAGAGCTGTGGGATCTGAAGCTCAGGTTGGGTCCTGCATCGCGAACGCTTTCGGAATGCGATCGTTTCGATCCAAACAATACTGAATTCACGATCTCTCTTTTGGATTGCCGCTATCTGGCGGGCGACGGGGGGTTGTTCGCGCGGCTGCACGATAAAGTCATTCCAAAGGTGGTGACCCGCGAAGCGAAGCCATTATTGCAGGGGTTGGCCGAGGTGACGCGGGAACGGCATGGAAAGTTCGGGCAGACGATATTTCACCTGGAACCGAATTTGAAGGAGACGCCGGGCGGACTGCGTGACTACAACGTGGCGTGCTGGCTGGCGCTGATCTCGTCCATGAGCAAGCTGGGGGATTGGCCGGATGCCAGTTCGCTGCGCGCGCCGGTGCGGAAGCAAATAGATGCGGCTTTGGAATTTCTGATGGCGGCGCGGTGTTTTCTACACTTTCGCCACGGGCGC
The DNA here is from genome assembly GCA_963702775.1 of uncultured Acidobacteriaceae bacterium. GTDB lineage: Bacteria > Acidobacteriota > Terriglobia > Terriglobales > Acidobacteriaceae > Sulfotelmatobacter. Next base: position 248,919 of record CAVPDX010000002.1, on the reverse strand, counting down.
GACGACAATGCGTTGAGCTGGGAGGCGCAGGACGAAGCAGCTGCCAGAAAGATTGGGGCTTCGGATGCGGCCGAGCTGACGGCTGCGGATTGGATGCGGATTTACTTCAGACACGCGCGCGCTGTGCAGCGAACGGTGGTGCAGTTACAGGAGGAGATTCCGGAAGCTTGGTCATCGCTGCGCCGGCAGTTTCAGGGATGGCGGTCGCGGCCGTCGAGTCCAGACTTTTCCGTAGTCGATGGGATGATCTTTCTGCAGCAGTCTTCTTCGCTGCGCGATCCCGAGATGCTGCTGCGGCTGTTTCACTTTATGGCGCATCACGGATTGAAATTGAGTGCGACCACGGAGCATCGCGTCGAACAAGAGCTTCCGGCACTGGCGGTGACTCCGCCGCGGGGGGCGGAACTTTGGCTTTACTTGCAGGAAACACTGCTGCAGCCGCATGCCGCAGAGGCGCTGAGGGCCATGCACTCGTTGCGCCTGCTCACCTTGCTGCTGCCGGAATTGAAGCCGATTGATTCTCTGGTGGTGCGGGATTTCTATCATCGCTTCACCGTGGACGAGCACTCGATTCTTGCGATTGAGAGTCTGCACCGGTTGAAGGAATCAAAATCTGAATGGGATCAGCGTTATGCGGAGTTGCTGGGAGAACTGGAAGATCCGGAATTACTCTATCTTGCGCTGTTACTGCATGACACGGGGAAGGGCGTGCCTGGCGGCAATCATGTGGAGGCGAGCCTCGAGATCGCGACCCGATGTCTGGACCGGCTGGATGTGGAGGCGGGAGAGCGGGCCGTCGTGTTGTTCTTGATTGGGAGCCATCTGGAAATGTCAGCGCAACTGCGGCGGGACATTTTTAATCCAGAGACAGTGGCGGCTTTCGCCGAAAAAATGGGAACACCGGAGCGGCTGAAGATGCTGTGCCTGCTGACGTATGCGGATATCAAGGCGGTAAATCCCGAGGCGCTCACGCCGTGGAAAGCGGAGAACGTTTGGCAACTCTACATCGGCGCCGCGAATTACTTGAACCGCAGCGCCGATCAGCGCGTGCACGATGCAAATGGAGAAAAATTGGCGCGACTGCGCAGCCTGGCCCCCGTGATGAGCGCGAAGTTCAAAGAGTTTGTAGAGGGGTTCCCGCAGAGATATTTGCGGGTACACTCCGCCGAAGAAGTGATGCGGCACGTGGATATGGCGGAGGAGTTTGGGCACGATCCGGTGCAAGTGGAGCTGAAGCGCGGCCGGCATTGGTATGAGCTGACGCTGGTCACCAAGGACCGGCCGTCGCTGTTTGCGACTTTGACGGGAGTACTGGCGGCCTGGGGAATGAACATCGTAAAGGCACACGCCTTTTCGAACCAGGCTGGAACTGTGGTGGACACGCTTTATTTCACGGATCGTTTTCGCACGCTGGAGTTGAATTTGTCGGAGTGGGACCGATTCAAACGGAGCGTTGCCGCGGTTTTGGCTGGGGAAGCCGATCTTGAAAAAATGCTGCGCGACCGTCAACGGGGGGAGAAGAGCGCGCGCGTCAAAGTTGTGGTGGAGACGCGGATTGATTTTGACGATGAATGCTCATCGACGAGTACGCTGCTGCAAGTGATTGCGCAGGACCGGCCGCGGTTGTTGCACGGGATCAGCTCGTGCTTGTCGCATCAGAAGTGCAATATTGAAATTGCTTTGATTGATACTGAGGGGCAGATGGCGATCGATGCGTTCTATTTGACTTCGGGGGGGAAGAAGCTGACGGTTGAGCACCAGAAGAAGGTAGAGAAAGCGTTGATCGATGAATTGAAGAGTCTGGAGCTCAGCGGGAGTGGTGCAGCTCGATAAGGAAGCGAGCCAAACGCGCGATTGATGGTCGCAAAGAGCGACCCGTCGCGCGGTTCGCCCGAATCCTTCGCGGCGCAAAGAACGCTTGCTCAGGATGACAATCAAACTCACTACCAACTTGGCAGATGATTGGCCGTTGAAAGTGTTACCATTCCAGGCTGACAATATGACCAGGCCACTCTTATTCCTCCCAGCTTGCTGCTTCCTGCTGTTCCTGCACGGGTTTTCTGCGGCGCAGGTTCCGTCCCAATCTGCAGCGCAGCATCCGATTGTGCTGCACGCGGCTCGTCTGCTCGACATTAAGGGCGGGCGCGTGGTGAAACCCGGCGAGATGCTCGTGCAGGGCGAACGGATCGCGGAGGTGGGCTCGTCGGTGAAGCATCCGGCGGGTGCAGAGGTCATCGACCTTGGGGACCGCACTCTATTGCCGGGGCTGATCGACGCGCACGTGCATTTATTTCTGCATCCCGGAGCGGAGGACCTACAGACGGTGCGGGAATCGGTGCCGCAGCGCACGATCATGGCGGTGCTCGCGGCACGGGACGATTTGATGGCGGGGTACACCGCGGAACGCGACATGGGAACTGAGGGTGCGGGGTCGGCCGATACGGCGGTTCGCAACGCGATTGATCAGGGGCTGGTTCCGGGGCCGCGGTTGCGCATCAGCGGAAATGCAATCAACATTCTCGGCGGGCACGAAGACGCTCTCGGCTTCAACCCGGCGCAGCATGTGCTGCCGAACGCAGATTACGCTAACAATGCCGCCGAGCTGGTGGCGGTGATGCGGCAGCAGATGAAGGAAGGAGCGGACTTCACCAAGATTTATGAGACCGGTCCGGATAAGGTACGTGACGGCAAGTTTTCCACGATTTACCAATACACCGAGGCTGAGCTGAAAGCAGCGGTTGAGGAGGCGGCGCGTGTAGGCCAGCGCGTGGCGGTGCACGCCACCGGCGAGCCGGGAACGCTGTTTGCGGCGCGGGCGGGAGTGGCTTCGATCGATCATGCGAATCAGCTCGGCGACGAAACTATGCGGCTGATGCGCGAGAAACAGATCTTCGCGGTGCCTACCTTCACCATCTTCGAGTATTTTGCCGACCACGCGGATACGCCGGTGTGGGCGGGGTATGAGCACAAAATGCTCGACCTGAAGGTGGAGGATTTCCGCAAGCAGGTCGCAGCGGGAGTTCCGATGGCGGTGGGCTCTGACGTGGGCCCATTTCCTCACGGGACGCAGGCGGAGGAGTTGGTGCTGATGGTGAAGCACGGCATGTCGCCGATGGCCGTGCTGCAGGCAGATCTGATCAATGGAGCGAAACTGCTGGGCTGGGACGGGCAGATTGGCGTGTTGGAAGCGGGATATCTGGCCGATATCGTGGCGGTTTCCGGCGATCCGCTTCAAGACATCGGTGCGGTGAAAAATGTTTCGTTCGTGATGAAGGGCGGCGTGATCTACAAGAAATAACGTAGCTGGCGCAATTGGACTGAGATTACTGAATTGCGCTGCCGACTAACGAGAACACGTTGCCTGCGTTACTCCCGATCAGGCGGACCGTACTTAGGACGATGACGAGGATGACAGCCAACATCATGGCGTACTCGGCGACATCTTGCCCTTCTTCATTCGACCACAAGATTTTTGACCACTGGTTGTTTGGAATTTTCATGAGTTGTTCTCGTGTTTAGGCTGCTCCGGATATTGCGGAGGCCCTGATTAGCGGCGGGACTGGAACTGGAAAGACTCAGTCCCCAGGGCTCCTTCTCCTGCGAAAAGGCCTGCAAACCAACCTGGTATTCATTACTGCCATTAAGCAATTTCGTCCATACCACCGTGAATTCCATTCGGCGCTGGCGATAAAGAATGGTTAGCGTATCGAGCACCTTGAGCTGGTGGCGAATCGCTCCCAGCCGCACGCCGGTCGGCGTGAGATCGAGAGTGTGCGCCAGTCCCTCAAACGACGCGCCATGAGCATCGGTTCCTCGAACTCGCACAGGCAATACTGCCTGGATACGATCCTGCCGGCGCCGGTTTGCTTTGACACTAGTTGCTTGCATTTGAAGCCCGCGTATAGTCTGCGACAAACTGGGTCGGTGCGGAATAGCTCCGAAGAGTGAGGCACAAAGGTAACCACGCGTTTTCCAGCCATGGGATCTTGCGGGTAGCCTCGGAAGCAAGAGGGTTGATGCGCAACTTACGTCCTCCTGGGGCGAAAATGTATAGTGTGAGTTGCTGTCCTGGCCGGGAAGCCTGGCAATCTGGCGCATCCAATACAACTTTGATCGGACTGATTCTATATTTCGTTCTGGGCGTGGCGCTGGTCGGAACATTGTCCTCGGCCGTGTTTCTGGGCCTGGCGCTGTTGGGAGTAATCCGCTTTCGCTCGGATGCGCATAAGCAGTTCCAGTCCATTCCCGACAATGCGCGCCTGCCTCCGGTGTCAGTGCTCAAGCCGGTTCACGGTCTGGAAGCGCGGCTTAAAGAGAACATCGAGAGTTTTTTTCAGCAGGATTATCCCGATTACGAAATTTTGTTTGCCGCAGACGAGCCAAACGATGCCGCGCTGGAAGTGGTTCGGGAAGTGTGCGCCCGCTATCCGAACATCCCAAGCCGGGTGTTGGTCACGGGAACGCCGTGGCCCAATCCGGTGGTCTACGCGTTTCACTGCATGGCAGAAGCCGCGGCGCACGATATTTTGGTTACAACGGACAGTGACGTCGAAGTTGATCCACGCTATCTGCGGGAGATTGTGCCTCCGCTGCTGGACCCGCGGGTTGGCATGGTGACCTGCGTGTATCGTGGCAAGAATGCTGCCGGATTTTTCTCCGGCCTCACTGCCATCGGCATGTCGGTGGAAATGACCGCGGGCGTGCTGGTGGCGAATCTGCTGGAAGGAATGAAGTTCGGGCTGGGGCCGACCACGGTGTTGCGCAAGGATTCGCTGGCAAGCATCGGCGGCTACACGGCGCTGAAAGATTATATTGCCTATGACTTCGCTATCGGAAACCTGATCGCAAAAGCGGGATACCGGGTCGTGCTCTCGGGCCACATTATCGATCACGTGGTGAACCAGAAATCATTCCGCCACATGTGGCAAAACCAATTGCGTTGGGCGCAGACGACGCGTTATTCGCGGCCCAAAGGTCACTTTGGCAGTGGGCTGATCTTCGCCATGCCCTACGGCCTGCTGGGATTTTTGGCAGCTGCAGGGTTGGGACACTGGGGGATTGGAGCGTTGTTGCTCGGGGCTGCCGTGCTGAACCGGCTGGTCGAGGCATGGCTCGTGGGTTGGATGGTAGTTCGTGATCCGCAGATACGGCGCTCACCGTGGCTTTACCCGCTGCGCGATTTGCTTGGCTTTCTGGTCTGGTTCGCCAGCTACTTAAAGCTGCGCTATGTTTGGCGCGACAGCCGCTTTGAGCTGAAGGGAACGCGGATCGCTCTGCGGCACACATCTCCGGATAGTTTAGGAACTGAAAAAGCTCTTAACCGCGAAGCGCGCTAAGAGTTCGCTAAGGTCGCAAAGAAGGGCGCTAGATCGGCGTGGATCCAAGTTTCGATTATTGAAGGAGGTTATTTTGCGCGTCTTTGTCACGGGCGCTGCTGGCTTTATTGGCAGTCACATGGTCGACCGCCTTCTGTCCTCAGGCCACACCGTGGTTGGGTTCGACAATTTGTCGACTGGACAACGGCGATTCCTTGAAGTGCTCTGGCGCATCCTCAGTTTAGCTTTCATCAGGCAGACTTGCTCGACCGGAGCAGGTGGCTGAGGCAATGCAAGGCGCGGAACTAGTGGTTCATTTCGCCGCCAATGCGGACGTGCGCTTTGGAACCGTAAACCGCGCAAGGATCTGGAGCAGAATACGATCGCGACCTGGAACGTGCTGGAAACCATGCGCGAGCAAGGCTCCCAACGGATCGTCTTTTCTTCGACGGGATCGGTTTATGGTGAGCCGGAAATTTTCCCTACTCCCGAGACCTGTCCCTTTCCCATTCAGACTTCTTTTTATGGAGCTTCTAAATTGGCGGCAGAAGGATTGATTCAAGCCTACTGCGAAGGCCTCGGACTGCAGGGCTACATTTTCCGTTTTGTATCGCTTCTGGGAGAGCGGTACTCGCATGGGCACGTGTTCGATTTCTACCAGCAGCTTGCCGAGCATCCGGAACGTCTTCACGTGTTGGGCGACGGCCATCAGCGGAAATCTTATTTGTATGTGCAAGATTGCATCGACGCGATATTTCTTGCCCTCGAGGGGGCGGATGGCAAGTTGAACATCTTTAATCTTGGAACAGACGAGTATTGCGAGGTCAATGATTCCATCGCCTGGATTTGCGAGTATCTCGGGTTACATCCCAAACTTACCTACTCAGGTGGTGAACGCGGCTGGGTCGGGGACAGCCCGTTTATCTTACTGGACTGCTCCCGGATTCGGGCGCTGGGTTGGCGGCCTCGATTAACGATTAAGCAGGCAGTTTTGGCTACGATTCAATACGTAAGCGCTGGAGCAGCCGCGGTGAAGGCAGAATCATAGGAAGGCTCACCAAGGCAATGCGGTCCAGGTCCAGCCGTCCACTTTCCTCTATTGCAGCTTGGCATACTCCGCTCTGGCCTGCTTGAGGATCGGGATATCGGAGTCAGCATCTCTCCAGAGGGCGAAGAAATCCTGGTAAGCAGTACGCGCCGCGGCTTTATCGCCAGAAAGCACGCGCGCCCGCCCCAGGCCGAGGTGGGATAGAGCACTTAGGGGAAAGTTCACGGTCACGCCGGGATGCTCGAGGATCTTCTGAAATTCCGCGGCGGCCAGCTCTCCGTTTCCAGTCCCATTCCCCGAACTCAAGTAAGCCTGCCCGCGGAGGTAAACCGGATACATCGTGCCTGCCGTGAACGGAGGTGGATCGGCCAACTCGTACGGCACTGCTGCGCGCAGAAGCGCGATAGCCTTTGCGGACTCGTGCCGTTGCAAGGCAATCGCTGCCCGCACGGTCGGAATCCAGTAATTCTGCATGAGTGTATCCAACGGGAACTCCTGATTGAGCGCCTCCACTAGTTTTTCAGCCGCAGCTACATCGCCGCCGCGGGACAAGGCCAAGGCCGCTTCCACCTTGACGTCTCGTCCCGGCGCCAGTTCCAGGGCCTCGCGGGCTTGCTTCAGGCCCGGAGCGGAGTTGCCGAACTCAACTTCACGCAGCGCCTCGTTCCCCTGCCAGAAGGCCGCCGTCTCTTTGGAGTCATTGCGCTTAGCTGATTCTTCCGCCTGCGCTGAGAGCTGGCGTGATTTCTCAAGGTGGCCGTGATCGGCCTGCGTGTCGGACTCCGCCGAGAGCAGAATGTCCTCCGCACCTGGCTTGCCCATTGCCCACGCCAATTGCTGCTGCATGCCCGGCAAATCTTTGCGCAGGAAGTCGAGGTAATAAATGGATTGCCGCAGGTAAGGGCCGTCCAACGTTCGAGCCAGCGCTTCATCGAAAGTGGACTTCGCCTCATCCAGCCGATTCATGGAAAAATAAGCCACGCCGAGATTGTTATAGGCAATGATGTTGGCGGGCTCCAGGCGCAGCGCTTCCCGGGTTACGGCGGCTGCCCGCTCGAACTGGCCCATGGTGAAATAATTCACTCCAAGATTAGTTTCGGCAACGTAATCTCTCGGATAATCGCGGATCCACAATTCATATTGCTGAATTGCTTTCTCCAACTCGCCCGTGACCAGCGTGAAGTAAGTACAGGAAATGTAATATTTCTCGCGCTCGCTGACCCGGTCGCGCAATTCATATGCTTTACGGACATTCTCGATTGCCAGAGTGGCTTGGCCAAGATTGTTGTACCGTATGCCCAGCGTGGCGTAAGCGCGAGCGAAATTTGGGTCGAGTTCGACGGCCCGCTTGAGCAAGGGAAGAGCATCTGTGTCGCCCTTTTCGCGGGCCAGCCGGTCGCCCTCGGTATAGGCCTGAAGCGCCTCGAGAGACGGAGTGGTGGCCTCGTCGAGGGGCTTGTCAAATTTCTGCACCGATGCGAGGGATTCTCCCAGCTTGCCGCGCAAAGTGGCTGCGGCCTCGCCCAGGGTCTGCAGAACTTTCTCGCGGCTCTCGGCCTCGCCCTGGGCCGCTCCCAGCACGTCACCAGTTCTGCAGGTTACGGCTTTCAGAACGATCGCGTAGTGGCTTCCCAGGTTGGCGATCGATCCGGCGAGCAGAGCCTTACTTCCCGTGCGCGTGCAAACTTCGCGGGCGACGTCCCGCGTAATGCGTTGGTCTGGGGTCCTGCCCATCAGCTTGAGGGTTTCGCTCAGCTTGCGATCCGTGAGCACGTTGAGAAACGGCGATTGCTCCAGGTCGACCGCCAACGCCTCTTTCAGTGTGCTGTCGAATACGGGATCGCCGGTGGTGTTGGCCAAGTCCGCGATCACGATCATGTCTTTTTCAGTGAGTCGCGGCGGTTTGCGGAAATGATAATAAAAAGCGGCAACGACAAGTGCGAGAATTACTGCCGGCGTAAGAAGCCGGAAGAGGAGTGGAACTCGGCGCAGCGGGGCAAGCGCGCGTCCTGAGGCTGCCCGGGAAGCAGCTTCGACTCGGGGGCTTAGCGCGTGAGTGCCGGCAGCTGCCTTTATCCAGCCCGAGCTTCCGGGTTGTTCTTCAGCTTCTGCCGGCTCGGCTTGCGTCGTTTCAGTAATCAAGGCCACGCGTTTGGACTCGCTGTCTCGTTTCAGCCGTTGCAGATCCGTACGGATGTCGGCCGCGTGTTGATAGCGCAGGTTTCGGTCTTTTTCCAATGCTTTGTTAATGATTCGCTCGAGTTCCGCGGGAACGTCGGGGCTGAGCCGCACGGGCGCGACCGGAGCGCGATGCAGGATCGAATCAAAGACCGCAGCCGTTGTGTCTCCTCGGAAGGGCTGCGCGCCGGTCACCATTTCATAGAGCGCCGCGCCGAAGGAGAACAGGTCGGTGCGCGCGTCCAGCTCTTTCCCCAGGGCCTGCTCCGGGGACATGAAGGCAATCGTTCCCAAAGCAGAGCCGGGACCGGTTAAGTTCTCCTGCGTGGCCGAGAGCCCGGAAGTTATCGATGATCCCGAGCCGGGCGCAAAACCCGCTGCGACTTTGGCCAGACCGAAATCCAGAATCTTGGCCTGTCCGCGCTCCGTCACAAAAATATTCCCGGGCTTCATGTCGCGATGAATGATGCCCTTAGCATGTGCGGCGTCGAGAGCATCGGCAAGCTGAATGCCCAGTTCGACCACAATCTCCGTGTCAAGCGCACGCCCGGCGATGCGATGGGCCAGAGTCACGCCTTCCAGATACTGCATGGCGATGAAAGGACGCCCTTCATGCTCTCCAATTTCATACGTCGTGCAAATGTTTGGATGGTCTAAAGCCGAGGCGGTGCGAGCCTCGCGCTGAAAGCGCTCCAGCCTCATCGGATCGTTGGCGAATTCATCCGGCAGGAATTTCAGGGCGACAAAGCGGCCGAGTTTGAGATCTTCGGCTTTGTAAACCACGCCCATGCCGCCACTGCCGAGTCTCTCGATGACCCGGTAGTGCGAGATGGTCTGGTTGATCATTTGCGGCGCAGAACTCTGCCTGCCAATGTTAGGAGTCCTGCAAAGTCGAGTCAATGACGCTTTCTGTCCATCAACATCTCTTTTTCAGCAAGTTACGAGATTATCCGAATCCTTTTTCGCCGCGGCAAGAGGGGTCTGGAGGTCAAGTCTCTAATGAGAATCGCGCGACGGACGATAGAGAACTAGAGAAGGCAAGCAGCCCCCTTGCCCGCCGGGGCATCGCTCGCAATTCGGAGAGGACGACAACGATGAGCGAGAGTGATATTGTCAAAGATTTTCTGATCGAGAGTTACGAGAACCTGGACCGGCTAGATCGTGATCTGGTCGGTCTGGAAAAGAATCCGGAGGACACGGAAGCGCTGGCCGGCGTGTTTCGGACCATTCACACCATCAAAGGCACTTGCGGTTTTCTGGGCTTCACCAAACTGGAGGCAGTGGCGCATGTAGGAGAGAACTTGCTGACCCGATTGCGCGACCGCCAGCTTACGCTGACCCCGGAAATCACCACCGCGTTGCTGAGCATGGTGGATGCGGTCCGCCAGATGCTGAGCCAGATCGAGAAGGCCGGGCAGGAAGGCGAGCGCGATGATTCCCTTCTGATCGCCACCCTGACCCGCCTGCAGCAAGCGCCGACAGCTCGGATAGCGAACGCGGTTATTCCGGTGCCGCAAGATGCTTCCGAAGCAGCTGGCTTGCCGGCCAATATCGGCGACATTCTGATGCAACGGGCGGGGGTCACGCCGGCAGAGGTCCAGCTTGCGGCCGCGAAGCAGAAAGAAGGCGACCCGCGGCACATGGGCGAGATTCTGGTGGAGCAGGGCGCGGCCCGGCCGGCCGATGTAGTGGATGCGCTGCACATCCAGCAAGCTTCGCGGGTAACAGCGGCGTCGGCCTCCGACAGCACCATACGTGTGGATGTCGGATTACTGGACAAGGTGATGAATCTGGTGGGGGAACTGGTGCTGGCGCGCAACCAGGTGCTGCAATTCGCCAATCGCATGAAAGACACCGGCTTTCTGGCTGCCTCCCAGCGTTTGAATCTGATCACTACCGAACTGCAGGCGGGAGTGATGAAGACTCGGATGCAGCCCATCGGGAACATCTGGGGCCAGTTCCCGCGGACGGTGCGCGACGTCGCGCTGGGCTGCGGCAAAGAAGTGGGCATCGAGATGGAGGGCAAAGAGACGGAACTGGACAAGACCATCATCGAGGCGATCAAAGACCCGCTCACGCATCTGGTGCGTAATTCCGTGGACCATGGAATCGAACTTCCGGACGCACCGCGTGAAGGCGGGCAAGGATCGAAGTGGACGGCTGATTCTGCGCGCCTTTCATGAAGGCGGGCAGGTCAATATCGAAATCAGCGACGATGGCGCGGGCTTGAATGTGGAGCGCATCCGCCAAAAGGCGCTGGAACGCGGAGTGATCACCGCCGATCAGGCTGCGCGCATGACGGAGCGGGAGATTTTCAACTTGATTTTCCTTCCTGGATTCTCCACCGCCGAAAAGGTGACCAATGTGTCGGGCCGTGGCGTGGGCATGGACGTGGTGAAGACGAACGTCGAAAAAATCGGCGGCACGGTGGACCTTCAGTCCGCTTTCGGCCGGGGCACGACGGTTCGGGTAAAGATTCCTCTGACCCTGGCGATCATTCCGGCGCTGATTGTGACCTGCAGCGGCGACCGTTACGCCATTCCCCAGGTGAGCTTGCTCGAACTGGTGCGGCTCAAGGCCGACGAAGTGGCGAAGGGCATCGAATTGGTCCACGGCGCTCCGGTCTACCGGCTGCGCGGGCGGCTGCTGCCTCTGGTGTTCCTCAACCGGGAGCTGAAACTTGCCGCTGATGCGCGCCCCACGAACAGAAAGAGACGGCGCCGTCAACATCGTTGTGCTGCAAGCCGACGAGCGGCAATTCGGACTGGTGGTCGATCAGATCAACGACACCGAAGAAATCGTGGTGAAGCCGCTGCGCAAACAGCTGAAGACGGTGAAGATCTTTGCCGGCTCGAGCATCATGGGCGACGGCAAAGTAGCGCTCATCCTCGACGTACTCGGTCTGGCGCAATACGCCAGCGTGGTCACGGAAACCCGGGACCGTGCCTTGGCCGAAAAAACCACGGGAGCCACAGCGGCGGCGGCCGGCAAGCAAACTTTCCTGCTGTTCGCGGGACCGGGCGATTCCCGCATGGCCATACCACTGAGCACGCTGGCGCGGCTGGAGGAGTTTCCCGTGGCGCAAGTGGAAATGTCGGGCAGCCAGTGGGTGACGCAGTATCGCGGCCAGATCCTGCCCTTGATTCGCCTTGATGTCGCGCTTCATAACCAGGACAGCGATCAGAACAGCCCGATACGAGCCCTGCAAGCTCCGCCGTCGCGCGATTCGGGCCCGATTCAGGTGCTGGTTTTGAATCACGATGGCCGCTCCTTCGGCCTGGTCGTGGAGCGGATTCTGGACATCGTCGAAGACCGGGCGGACGTGCGGTCGGCGGCGAACCGGGCCGCAGTGCTCTACTCCGTCGTGATTGGCAATCGGGTTACGGAATTGCTCGACATCCCGGCGATTCTGCGAAGCGCGGACTTGGAGCCTTACCCGGCCCGGCACCGTAACGAATTCAGCGGAGGTTGCGAATTAGACCATGGCTCAAACTCCACAGTTTTGCACATTTTATCTGGACAAGCTGCTGTTCGGCGTGGAATTGAAAGGCGTCCAGGAAGTCATCCGCTCGCTCGATATGACCAAGGTCCCGCTGGCGCCAGTAGTGGTGAGCGGCCTGATCAACCTGCGCGGGCAAATCGTTACTGCGGTCGATCTGCGGCGGCGTCTCGAACTGGAGCCCAGCCCTCCAGGCACGCTTGTCCATGAATGTGGTGGTGCGTTCCGAGGATGGCTCGGTCAGCTTGCTGGTGGACGAAATCGGCGATGTGGTCGAAGTCGAGGAAACCACCTTCGAGCCTCCGCCGGAAACTTTGCGCGGTTCAGTCCGCAGCATGATTCTCGGTGTCCACAAACTGCATGACCGTCTCCTGCATGTGCTGGACATCGAAAAAGCCTGCCAGATGACCGATATGGCGGAAGCCGTGGCCGCCGGCCGCTAGGTGGGCTCGGGACAGGCTCTTGGTTGCGCAAAGAACACTTGCACAGGATAACAATCTATTTTCCCGCACTGACCTCGCGTGCCCATTGCAGCGCTTGCCAATGAGACTCGGCAACGTCGCTTTCGTTGAGATGAAGCTGGCTGGTCAGTTCACTCACGGTTTTCCACTCTCCGGATTCCTGGGCCAGCATCAGGCGATAGAACGGCTGCAGACGGCTGGCCCCGCCCAGTAGTACCGCCTTGCTTTCCTGATCGATGGGAACTTTGTCGAGAACCTGGCGCATGGGAATCTCAAGAATGTTATCCATGAGGGAAAGCATTCCCATCAGGAACAGGTCGGAATCTCCATGCTGAATCTTGGGCGATAGGAGTTCGCAGAACCGGGCGCGCACCAGCGAAGCCAGCACCAGGTCGCTGGTCTTATCCTGGCCGGCGGCGAGAGTGGCTACCAGCCGAATCCAGCGGCGGACTTCGCGTTCTCCCAGAATGGAAAGCGCGTGCCGCACGGAATGAATCTCGGCCCCGAATCCGAATGCCGCCGAGTTCAGATAACGCAGCAAACGGTAGCACAGGGAGGTCTCGCCCTTGACCAGATTCTCAATGTCGCGCAGGTTCAACTCGGATTGCGAAACTGCCGTCAGCATGCGCAGATAGTTGAGGCGGTTGCCGGGGATTTCGTGGGCGGTAAGGGTTTCGGGCCGGCGGAAGAAATATCCCTGGAAGTAGCGAAACCCAGCTTTACAGGTGGCGATAAACTCCTCGCGAGTTTCCACTTTTTCTGCCAGCATGAGGCACCGCCAGGGCCCGTACCGTAACACCATAGCAGCGGCATCAGCTGCGGCGGTGACCCTGAGATCCACTTTGATGATGTCGGCCAGCTCGGTGAGGGCTTCTCGCGGGTCATTCACGGCAAAGTCATCCAGCGCAATCGTGTATCCGGCTTCCTTCAGCCGCCGGCACGCCGCGACCACCAGATCATCGGCTGGGACCGTCTCTAGAACCTCGACCACGGTCTGGCTCGAGGGCAGCAAGGTGATGTAATCCTTGAGCAAAATGTCGCGGGTGCAGTTCACGAAGGCCCGGCGTCCGTCACAAAGCACATCGAGGCCCAGCAGCATCGAGGTATTCACGGTGCTGCGGGAAGCTGCGTCCGCTGCCGCCGCTGAGCCGCTGAAGAAATCTTCGACGCCATCGCGGAATAGGAGTTCGTAGCCGAAAACCTTCTCATCGGCAGTAAGAATGGGCTGGCGCGCGACAAAATGAGTTTCGGGCTTGGGCGCTGGTTTGCCTTGTCCGGGGCTCAACGCAGAGGAAGGTGCGGTCACTCCTTGTTTATCGGCACAACTCTGCCGGGAGATGAATACGGCTCATCCGCCAGAAATGGACTTGGTTCAACTCTGGGACAAGACGAAGCCGGTGCCGCCGTTTCCTGCCTGATGGTTTCCCTGGTTTGATCGTGTTCCGGCCAATAAGCACTGCTCTTGCTAAAGTCCACCCTCTGTGTGCCGATGAAACCCTTGTCTGGCCGAATGCTGTTCCGCGAACTGCGAACGCTCGATGGCGGCGAGCCGGCTAACCAATCCGCAATCGATATCGGCATAGGAGAACTGGAAATGAAAAGCGCGCACTTGCAGAAGAAGAATGTCATGGATCAGAATCTGGCCCTTAACGCATTGCTGGCGGACACCGTGATGCTGTCGAACGCGGCTGCGGAAGGCAAGCTGTCGGCGCGGGCCGACGCGAGCAAGCACGAGGGCACGTACGCGGAAATTGTGCGCGGCATGAACGCCATATTGGATGCGGTTGTCGGCCCGGTGAATATCACCGCCAAGTGCTTAGAGCAAATCTCAAGGGGCGCTATCCCCGCCAAGATCACGGACACCTACAACGGCGACTTCAACACCATCAAGAACGATCTGAACAATTGCGCGGACGGGCTCGGCGGCCTCGTAGAAGCGAGCGCCGTACTGTCCAAGATGGCGAATAACGATTACACGAGCGGGGTTGAGGGGACGTACGAGGGCGTCTTCGGGAGCACGGCCGTGGCCGTCAATCTCGTCCGCGAAAGAGTTCTTCATGTCATCAGCACGGTCAAGAGGGTCTCGCAAGGAGAACTTGAGGATCTGCCCGAATACAAGAAAATCGGGCGTAGGTCCGAAGCTGACGAATTGGTGCCGGCACTCACCGAAATGATGTTCGTGTTGCAGAGGCTGGGGAAAGAAATGGCCCGCCTCACCGAGGCTTCCAAAGATGGGCAACTCTCGGATCGCGGAAAACCGGAGCAGTTTCAAGGGGCATACTCCGAGATTGTTAGTGGGGTAAACAACATGCTGGATGCGATTCTGCTGCCCATTGGCGAAGGCAACCGCATTCTTGCTCAAATCTCGAAAGGCAAGATCGACGAACTGATTGCCCAGACTTATAAAGGCGATCACGAAAAGATGAAGCAGGCGGTCAATAACATCGCTGTCGTTGTCCAGAGCCTGCATAAGGAACTGGCCCGACTGGCCGAGGCCTCCAAGGATGGCCGACTTTCGGATCGCGGGAAGCCAGAACAGTTCCAAGGCGCATACGCCGAGATTGTGCTAGGCGTGAACACTATGCTGGATGCGATTCTGCTGCCGATCGGAGAAGGCAACCGCATTCTAAGTCTGATCCGAGGCGGCAACCTGCGGGAGAAAGTCGAAATCGCATGCAAGGGCGACCACGCCAAGATGAAGGATGCCGTCAACGGTGTGCACGCCTGGCTGATCGAGCTAACCGCCTACGCGACCAAAATTGCGAATGGCGACATGACGGCCACCATGTCAAAGGCTTCCGACGCCGACCAGATCCACGAATGGCTGGTCGCGATGAAAAACAACATCAATGGCCTGATCGCCGACGTCAGCATGCTGTCGAAGGCGGCGGTGGACGGCAAGCTTGCCGCTCGCGCCGATGCCTCCAAACACAGCGGCGAATACCGCAAGATCGTGGAAGGATTCAACGCCACGCTGGATGCGGTGATCGGGCCGTTGAACATGGCCGCGAAATACGTGGACGACATCTCGAAGGGCAAGGTGCCGGCCAAGATCACCGACGCTTACAACGGGGATTTCAACACGCTGAAGAATAACCTCAACGCGTGTATCGATGGCCTGGGTGGGTTGGTCGAGGCCAACGAAGTTTTGCAGCTAATGGCGGCCAACGACTACACGGTCCGCGTTCAGGGTTCGTACCAGGGAATTTTTGCAGAGGTCGGAAAAGCCACTAACAAGACAGCCGACACGCTGCGGGGAAGCATGGAGATGCTTGGACAGAACGTGCAGGCTCTATCGAGCGCCGCCGAGGAACTGACGGCCACCAGCCAGCAGATGAGCGCCAACGCGGAAGAAACTTCGGCGCAGACGAAAGTGGTCTCCGCAGCGACGCTCTCCGTCAGTCAGAATCTGCAGACCGTGGCCACCGGGGCGGAAGAGATGGGCGCCAGCATCAAGGAGATTGCCAAGAACGCCACCGAAGCCGCGAAGGTCGCGACCTCGGCAGTGAAAGTCGCTGAAACTGCTAACACTACCGTATCCAAACTTGGAGATTCGTCGACAGAGATCGGCCAGGTGATCAAGGTCATCACTTCGATCGCGCAGCAGACCAACTTGCTGGCTCTGAACGCGACCATTGAAGCTGCTCGCGCCGGAGAGGCGGGCAAAGGTTTTGCCGTAGTAGCTAACGAAGTGAAAGAACTGGCCAAGGAAACCGCCAAGGCCACCGAAGACATCAGCCGCAAAATCGAAGCCATCCAGACTGACACCAAGGCGGCCGTGGAGGCGATTGGCACGATCAGCGGGGTGATCAACCAGATCAATGGCATTTCCAGCACGATCGCTTCCGCGGTTGAGGAGCAGAACGCGACCACGAACGAAATGTCGCGCAATGTCAGCGACGCAGCCCGCGGCAGTGGCGAGATTACCAGCAACATAGCCGGAGTTACGCAAGCGGCCGAGAGCACATCGCGCGGCGCAGGGGACACGCAGAAGGCGGCGCAGGATCTGGTCGAGACCGCTACCCAGCTTCGCCGCCTGGTGGAGCAATTCAAAATCAACACCAGCGAAAACGCGCACGGGCACAGCGCGGCCGCGCAGAGCCGGGCGGCCCACGCGGGCTCGTAACCAGCCTGCGATTTCTAGTGGACAGGCATGATTCGCTATGACTCGAATTCGCATCCTGGTGGTGGATGATTCGGTAGTAATTCGCAAACTGCTTTCCGACACCTTGCCGGGAGACCGCGCGCTTGAGGTAGTCGGTGCGGCCAGTGACGGGCGAATTGCGCTGGCTAAAATTCCACAGCTCAAACCTGACCTGATCACGCTGGACATCGAAATGCCCGTCATGAACGGCCTGGAGACGCTTGCGGCTATTCGCAAGTTGTATCCCAAGCTGCCCGTCATCATGTTCAGCACGCTGACCGAGCGCGGGGCGGCGGCGACGCTTGATGCGCTGTCGCTGGGCGCGTCGGACTACGCTACAAAACCCAGCAACACCGGCAGTCCCGCAGTTGCGATCGAACGCATCCGCGCCGAATTGATTCCCAAGATCAAGGCGCTGTGCGGTGGGGTTGTCCCCTTAAAGCTCGTAGCCCTTCCCCAGGTCCGCGCGGCTGTGAAGGTGCGGCCAAAGACCAACCCACGGATCGAGATCGTGGCCGTCGGCACTTCGACCGGGGGTCCGAATGCGCTGGCGGAAGTCTTGCCGCGGATCCCAAATGACTTTCCAGTCCCGATTGTCGTGGTGCAGCACATGCCGCCAATCTTCACGCGCCTGCTAGCGGAGCGGCTGGCCAGCCGCTCCGCCATTCCCGTGGAAGAGGGCATCGCTGGTGTAGTTTTGTCACCCGCGCATGCCTGGATCGCGCCGGGAGATTTCCATATGAAGGTCGTGCGGGCGGGCATGTCCTGGCGCCTGGATTTGAATCAGGAGCCGCGGGAGAACTCCTGCAGGCCAGCCGTCGACGTGTTGTTTCGCTCGGTGGCGTCAGCTTGCGGGGCAAATGTTCTTGCAGTCGTGATGACGGGCATGGGCTCGGACGGAGTGCTGGGAGCGCAGGATATTCGCGATGCCGGCGGTGACGTAATCATCCAGGACGAGGCTTCCTCAGTGGTCTGGGGAATGCCCGGTCTGGTACGCGCCTCGGGGCTGGACGATGCCGCCTATCCTCTCGATCAGTTGGCGGATCAGATCACGCGCCGTGTGCTGCACAGCCGCGATTCTCACTCGCACCTCGACCAAAAAAGTTATGCCGCGCAGGCACCCCCGGCAAGATGACAACCGCTCCCCAACCCGCTGCTGCTCTTATCAAGAGCGGTGAACTCATTGACCCGGTCTATCGGCAAATCCGCGACCTGGTGTACAAAGTCTCTGGCATCTACAAGGCCGAGGAAAAGCTCTATCTGCTGGCAGATGGCTGCGGCCGGCGGATGAAACAGCTTAACGCGCGGACTCCACGCGAATATTGGGATCATCTTACGGCACAGCCCGGCCGCGATGGAGAACTGCGGCACTTGTTGAACGAAATCACCATTGGAGAGACTAGCCTGTTCCGCAGTCAGCCCCAGCTCGACGCGCTGCGGAAAGTAATTCTGCCAGAGATTGTGACGGAGAAAACCAAGCAAATCACCAAGAGGCTGCGCATCTGGAGCGCAGGCTGCTCCACCGGCGAGGAGCCATACACGCTGGCCATGAATATGCTTGAGGAAAGCGAGCGTTTACTGAACGGCTGGACGGTGGAGATTCTCGCGACGGATCTGAATGACCGTTCCGTGGAAGCGGCCAAGGCCGGTATCTATGGCGACTACGCGCTGCGCAACACTACGAACTATTTCAAGCTCAAGTATTTTTCGGTGGTCGGTGACAAAAAACTGCAGGTGCGTCCAGAGGTAAAAAAGCTGGTTAGCTTCAGCCGGCTGAATCTGCAGGACGATTCCAAGATGCTTTTCATGAAAGGCATGGACCTGGTTTTCTGCTGCAACGTGCTCATCTATTTTGACGCCGCCTCAAAGTCGAAGGTGATCAACCATTTTTTTACCAACCTTAATTTCGGCGGATATTTTTTTCTCGGGACCTCGGAATCTCTGATGAAGCTGAATGACCAGTTTCACCTGGTCCATTTTCCCGGAACCATCGCTTATTGGAAGCCATCGCTGCGCAGTGGCAAGTTATGACGACATTATCTACCGCAACCATTCGTGAGCGCGTGCAGCATATCGATACCATGCCCGCCATCCCGGCGGTCTTTCTCCCTCTGCTGACGATGTTGAGCAGTTCCAGCGAGGATGTAAGAGTGGACGAGGTCGTGCGCCTGGTGTCGTATGACAACACCATAGCCGCGCAATGTCTGCGCGTGGCCAGTTCCCCTCTCTTCGGACTGGCGCAGTTGCCTCATTCCATTAAGGGAGCCGTCATAAGCCTGGGCTTGCGCCGCGTCGAAACCATCCTTCTTACTTGTTGCCTCGGGCAGGCTTTCCCGGCGGAAAAATGGGCGCTGGATCCGGAGGCATTTTGGAGACACTCACTGGGGTGCGCCATGGTGTGCCGGAAGTTCAGCGAAAAGCTGGCCACGGGGGATAGGGAGAAGGCTTATATGGCGGGGCTGCTGCACGACCTTGGGTTCATGGTGAACTGCATGGTTTTTCCCAAGGAGTTTGCCGCGGCCATGGAGCGCGCCAGCCGGGAAGAGATTCCGCTGCATGAGGCGGAACTTGCCCTTATGGGATTCACGCACTGCGAAACCGGACAGGCCCTGGCCGAAAAATGGAAACTGGCCGACGACATCATCGAGGTCATTGGCCATCATCATGCCGTCGAGCACAGCCAGAAGGCGCGGGCGCTGGTGGCCCTGGTTCACTTGAGCGACCTGCTCTGCCGCATGCGCGGACTGGGTTATGGCTACTACGAGCGCCACATGGTCGACTTGGTATCGGATCCGGCATGGGCGATCCTTCTGAAGGAACATCGCGACCTCGAAGGGGTAGATCTGGTGCGGTTCACTTTTGAACTGGATGAGTCGGTGGAGGAAATTCACGCTCTGGTATCAACCGTCTTCGGCGCCGCGCCGGCGCGAACCTGACTCGGCACGGCGGGTTACCAACTGCGGATCTCCTTAGCTGTGAATCTCGAGGGAAATGACGATCGGCAGGCCTTCAAACAGCAGCCTGACTTCAAGCGCGGGAGAGACTGCCAGGGAGTGCAGATCGTAGTCACTGCCGGTAATTACGGTGGGCGGGGAGAGCAAGCAACCGTCGCCCAGGCCGGTGATCTTGTTCTTGAAGTTGCCCGCCACCATATTGCAGACTTCGCCGAGCGCATCCGCCACCTCTGGCCCGACCTTGTCCAGCGGCACGCCCAGCATTCGGGACGTCATAAGTGCCGCCGCCTTCCCATTGCAGCACACACTGAGTACGCCGCACAGTTGCCCCGCCAATCCGATCATGGAAGTAACTTCCCGATTCGTTTCCTCGGAGCCTACGGGCATGGTGAGCTGGCTGCCCAGCATGAGTTCGAAGACCTCCCGCGTGGCCACTTCGAGCAGCGGGATCCATTTTTCGTGGCTTCCATCGGTGGCCAGCAACTCGCTCACGGATTTCATGATTTACCTGCCAGGACGGGGATGACATGCTCCTTCACCTGCTCCGCCGTGAAGGGTTTGCGGATGTAGCCTCGCGCCCCGCAGGAGATGGCCTGCACTACGTGGGCTTCGCTGCCTTCGGTGGTAATCATAACCACCGGTACGCCCTTCGCCTTGGCCACTCCCGAGAGCTGTTTGACGAACTCCAACCCATCCATTACTGGCATATTGATGTCGCAAAGGATGAGGTCGACGGCAGTGTCCTGAAGGATGCCAAGAGCTTCGGCACCATTCGCCGCCTGGAATACATCGGTCATTTCGACGCCCGCCTGGCGCAACGACCGCTCCACGATTTTGCGCATGACCGAGGAATCGTCCACGATTAAAGCACGGATGCTATTCATGAAAGGCACTCATTTTCTTCGTTCCGAAGTGCGAATTCGTTATTCCCGATTACCCCTGCTTTTACATATCGGCATGGAGCGCCAGAACTTAAAGTCACAACAGCGACGCTCACAGCGCAACATCGGCTGCCGATTGGCTGGTGCTGACTAGGCGCCGCACTGATCCGTTCCAATCCAAGCCCGAACTGAACTCATCCCCAATGTGGGACTCCTTTTCGACCGCAATGATTGTGTGCGTTCTCCCCAGCCAACGGCACGAACGAAACTCTCCGATGTGAAAAGAGTAGGGCGGAGGATTCTCTGTCAACCGCAGCCCAACTCGGACCCTCTGTTTTGCGCGTCCTGCTGGTAGGAAGCCTGGAGGAGGATTTCTTTCTCATCCGGGAAATTCTGGACCGGAACCGGAGTGCTTTCGCCGCCGAACTCGATCACGCGGGCTCGCTGGAAGAAGCTAAAACGATGTTGGCGAGCAGCGATTATGGGCTCGTCCTATTTGAACATGAGACCGGCGATGTGGCAGCCACCAGGTTGCTCTCGGAATTCCTGCACCTCAGGGGGGCCCTCCCCTTCATCTTGCTGACGGAGCACGCCGATGAGATAGCAGTTGCTGAAATCATCCAGGCTGGCGCCTACGATTGCGTCGAAAGATCGCCGCTGAATGGAGTCAACCTGGTGCGCACGATTCGCTGTGCGCTCAACTTGCACGCGATCGAGCAGCAGCGGCAAACGGCGGAACAATCTTTGCGCAAGCTCTCCTGCGCGGTCGAGCAGTCGGCCGACACCATCTTGATAACGAACAGCGAAGGCATCATCGAATATGTAAACCCCGCATTTGAAGCTCTGACCGGCTATGCCCGCGAGGATCTCACTGGCAAGGCAGAAAACATTTTGAAGTCCGATGAGCAAGCGCCTGTACTCTACAGCGAATTGTGGAAGAGCATTCGTTCCGGCGATACCCGGCGCGGCATCGTGGTAAACCGCAAGAAAAATGGGGAGGTGTACTACGTAGATGAAAGCATAAGTCCGATACGGGACGCCGAAGGCCGCATCACCCATTTTGTTTTTAACGGGCGTGATTACACCGAACGCCTTCGCCTCGAAGCCCAGTTGATGCAGGCACAAAAGATGGACGCTATCGGTCACCTGGCTGGAGGCATTGCCCATGACTTCAATAATCTGCTTACCATCATTACCAGCTACTCTGAACTCGCGCTCGACTCGATCGTTCCCGGAAGTACTACCCAATCGCAGATGCGGGAGATTCTTTCGGCTGCCCGCCGCGCCGCCGATCTGACGCGCCAGTTGCTCGCATTCAGCCGCCAGCAGCCGCAAGCCCTGCGTGTTGCCGAGCTCAACCCGGTAGTTAGTGGAATCGTCAAGAACCTGCCCCGCCTGATCGGAGAAGATATCGAGCTTATCTTCGTTCCCGGCAAGGGACTAGGCAGAATTCGTTTGGATCCGGTGCAGATCGAACAGATTCTCATGAACCTCGCGGCCAACTCCCGCGACGCCATGCCTCACGGGGGACGGTGCACGATTGAAACGTCCAACGCGCAACTCGACGAAGAATATATCCATCGCAAGCAGGCTATCATTCCCCCAGGGCGCTATGCCGTCCTCACCACGAGCGACACCGGCACGGGTATTCCTGCGGATCATCTGGCGCACGTTTTCGAACCCTTCTACACTACGAAACGCTCCGGCAACGGAACCGGACTTGGCCTCGCCACGGTGTACGGCATCGTCAAGCAGAATCATGGATTCGTGTGGGCCTACAGCGAACCCGGAATAGGCGCGATTTTCAAAGTCTACCTGCCCTGTGTGCAGGATCAGCCAAGCAATTTGGAAACGCCCAATCATGAATCGGAAGTCGCGCTCCGCGGCTGGGAGACAGTATTGCTAGTCGAGGATGAGGAGGCTCTGCGCAGAGCGGCGGCCGAACTTCTCATCCTTCGTGGATACAATGTGCTGCAGGCAAAAGACGGCCTGGATGCCTTGTCCGTTGCCAAGAATCATAGGTCGATGATTCACCTCGCCATCACCGACGTCGTCATGCCTCACATGAGTGGCGGCGAACTGGCAAAGGAACTGGAAATGGTCCGTCCCGAAACCAGAGTGCTGTTCGTCTCGGGCTACGCCGGCCAAACCGTGCTGGATCACGATGTGGTGAATGTCGAAGACAACTTCCTCCAGAAGCCATTCACATCGAAACAACTGGCCAGCAAAATCCGGGCAGTTCTCGATAATGGCCGCAGTACTGTTCCTGCCACCGCAGCCGCGATGGTCGGGCATCCTTAAAGGGCTACGGTGGAATCCGCGTGAGCTTGCCAGCTTGCAAGCGGAAACGATCGCCGCGCCAGGTGACAGTATGACCGGCCAGACTCACCATCCAGACCACGACCGCAATTAGATCCCGGAGCGGAATCAGCCACGTATCCCTCAGCACTTGACGATCCTTCAGAACTCTGCAGCCCACAATCAAAGCTACTGTAAAACGAAGAATCAACGTGACCGCGAGACTACCCCAAGCCCAAAGCGCTCCCCGACTCGCCGCCAGCGCCAGTAAGGCCCACAGAAAACCAAACGTGAAAACCAGACCCAGATAACCGCCCGCCCGCGCGTCCCGTACTCCCGCGCGCCCAGCGAAGTTGATGCGCGAAGAATTCCCGCAGTCGATAAGCCGGAAGATAAGTCTCCACAACAACGTCCGACAAGTTAACGGTCAGCCCTAGGGCAGCGATGCGCTTTCCCAGTTCATAATCGTCGGCAAGATAGTCCACGAATGAAGTGAACCCGCCGATCTTTTCCAATTCAGCGCGGCGAAAAGCCAACGTAGAACCCAACCCAAATCGGATGCCGCCCTCAACTTGACGCGCGGCCAATACGCTTGCGCAAAAATCCGTGCTGATGCCCAACGCCTCCAGGCGCGAACCCAGCGGCGCACCCGCCACTCCCCGGTAGAGGCAGGTGACTATTCCCACTCGTGGGTCGGCCAACGGCGCAGTCACGCGGCGCAAGTAGTCAGGCCCCACTCGAATGTCACTGTCGTTGACGATCAAGTAGTCATAGCGCGCGGACGCGAGCATCTGCGCCAGGTTGCTGACCTTCACATTCGCACCCAGGATATTCGGACATACCAGCAACTGAATTCTGTGGCTGGGAAATTCCCGCTGCAAAGTCTTGACGCTCTCAATCGCAGCATCATTCGCGTCGCTCACGCCGAAGATGATTTCGTATTCGGGATAGTCCTGCAGGCAGTGGCTACGAAAGCTTTCATAGATTTCAGGATCAGTTCCTCGCAGTGGCTTAAGAATTGAGAGGGGCGGCAAACACTCTGTGGGACGGGCACTCCGTCCGGCTAGCTGAGGGCAGGCTTCGCCCGCCTCTCGCTCGCGAACGAACGCCGCTGCGCTCCAGAGGCAAAGCAGGTAATAGAGTGAACTCGAAACGATACCGAGGGCCGCGATGATCTGAACTATCTCTGAGGAGGAAGTGATCATGCGGTCAGTGTCGAACGGAGTAGCGCCGCATGCGGCCTCTACTCGTAACGCAGCGCCTCAATCGGATCCAGGTTCGCTGCCTTCCATGCGGGATAGATGCCAAAGATGAGCCCGGTTCCCGCAGCAGAAGCGAAGCCGAAGACCGCCCAGAACATCGACATGTGAGCGGGAAGCGAAGGCCACAATGCAGGAATACTCCAGACGGTGATCGCACCTAGCAGAATCCCAATCACGCCGCCGATAGCAGTGAGAATGATCGCTTCCAGCGTGAATTGCAAAAGGATGTCCCGCTTACGAGCCCCGATAGCTTTGCGAACGCCGATCTCTCGCGTCCTCTCGGTAACGCTCACCAGCATAATGTTCATCACGCCCACGCCGCCAACAACCAAGCCTACGCTGGAAATCGCAAACATGCCCACGAAAAGCGCGCCGGTGAGCTGGTTCCAAACGTCGGAGATCGAGTCCGTGGTCATCACCACAAAATCATCCGGCTTATCGGGCGGAACTTTGCGACGCCGCCGCAGCAGCTCACGAATCTCGTCCACCGCTTTGGGCACATCGTCGTGAGACGTAGCCTTGGCGCTGAGCCAGTGATCTTTTATTTCGGGATGAAGTGTCCTAAACGTGCTCAGCGGGAAAAAAATGCGATTATCGTTGGGATCCTTTCCTCCGCCAAACACCGACTTGATCTTCGCAATCGTGCCGATTACCGCAAACAAGCGGCCGTCGATATTGATTTCTTTGCCCAGCGGGCTCTCCAGCGGAAACAATTCTTCTGCGGTGTCGTGGCCGATAACGATCACAGTGGCACGCCGCTCGTCGTCGGCTTCGGTGAACCATCTTCCTGAGCCCATGGGAAGATCATAGACATCTTTCGCGGAGGCGGTATCGCCTTCGAGTATCGTGTTCTTAACTTTGCGATCCTGATATTTCACGGCAAAGGTGCCGACGCCGAGTTCAGGGCGAAAAAAACGCAGGCCAGCACATTCGGCCTTTACATGTGGCAGGAACTTCATCGCTTCCGCATCCTCGAAGGTTAGCTTCTTGCGCATTCGCATTTCTTCGCTGAGGCGCCCAAAAGTAAAAGGCTCAAGGTGATAGGCAAAGATGATGTTGGAGCCAACGCTGGAGACCACGTTGCGTACGTTGTCGTCCAGGCCGCGCCCGATGGAGGAAACGCCGATGACCATGGCAACGCCAATCACGATTCCCAGCACGGTCAGCGATGAGCGCATCTTGTTGCCGCGAATGGTGTCGGTCGCCATCTGCACAATCTCGCCGAATTCGTCTTTGTGCATCATGAGGAATTGAGTAATTTGGTAATTTTGTAATTGGGTAATTTGGACCGCAACCTGGGTTGGTTGTCAAATCACAAAATTACACAATTACCAAATTACAAATTGCTCTTCTAGGTTTCGAATCGCAACGCCACTATCGGGTCCAGCCGCGCGGCTTTTCTTGCGGGATAGACTCCGAAGAACACTCCCACGCTTGCCGACACCATGAGTCCCGCCACCACGGCCCACAGCTTGATCGACGAGGGCATCCCGATCAATGCTGTAACCACCAAGGCAATAACAACACCCAACAATACGCCGAGCGCGCCGCCCGTGACTGCCAGCGTAACCGACTCGATCAGAAACTGCAGCAAGACATCCTCGCGCCGCGCTCCGAGCGCCTTGCGAATGCCGATTTCGCGCGTGCGCTCGGTCACCGACACCAGCATGATGTTCATGATCACGATGCCGCCTACCACCAGCGAAATGCAGGCAATGCCAATCGTGGCAATGAAGAAGGTCTGGCTGAAGTCCGTCCAGATGCCCACCAGGCTGGCGTTGGTTTCGATGTCAAAACTGTCTTCGCCGCCAAGCGGATCGTGACGCTTGGCGCTCAGTGCGGCGCGCGCTTCGCCGATGGCGTCGTCGAGCGGGGGCCCGCGCTTGCGGCCTTGCCTGCAATGCGAATGCTGCTTTTATGCACTCCATACTGTTTCAGAAACACAGTGATCGGAATCATCACGTAATTGTCGGCGCTCTGCCCCAGCGTCTTGCCCTTCTTGGTGCCCACACCGATGATTTGGTAGGTCCAGCCGTCGATGCGAATCTCTTTGCCCAGCGGATCAGTGCCCGCCATCAGATGCTCCACGATGTCATTCCCCACTACCACGACCGGAGACCGGTTGTTCAAGTCGGTCTCGTTCAGCATCCGGCCGGAACTCAGGTCCATGTCATAGATGGGAGCCATCGCGGGAGTGGCGCCGCGCACCGACGTGTCACTGATCGATTGCTCCGCGTACTTCACCTTGCCGGTTTCGTTGCGCACGATCGCGCCGACATACTTGCAATTCCGGCAAGCCTCCGCTACGGCTTGGTAGTCTTCCATCGTGAGGTCTTTGCGCTTTTCGCCTTCGAGGTAGTGGTCGACGTTGGTGACGGCGGGGGAAACCTTGAAGATAAAGAAAACGTCCGCCCCCAGGTTGAAGACCTTCTGGGCCACGTAATCGTTGATGCCGGAGACGAAGGTGACCACGGCGATCACAGCAGCCACTCCGATCACCACGCCGAGCAGGGTCAGCACCGAGCGCAGTTTATTCGCCCAAAGCGACTGCAGCGCGATGCGGATGGCTTCGAGAGTGTGCATGAGTTCGGCTTCCGGTCTCCCGAACACAGAGTTCTTACGCGGAATTAGTCTATCAGCCAATAAATACCATGTGGAGCGACAGCGCTGAAGTGATGGCCGGACACCGATGGCCGGACGCCGAGAGCCGGACGCTGATAGCCGGATGCCGGGATATAATGATTCTGTTGGCAGCTGGACCGGACGGTCGCTTCCTACGTCTTCGGATGCAGGGAGAGGAAAGTCCGAACTCCGCAGAGCAGTGTGCCGGATAACGTCCGGGAGGGCGGATTTAAGTCCGTTCGACGGAAAGTGCCACAGAAAACATACCGCCCGAGTCTTCGCCGATGAGGGTAAGGGTGAAAAGGTGCGGTAAGAGCGCACCGCCGCAGCAGCAATGCGGCGGGCAGGGCAAACCACACACGGAGCAAGACCAAATAGGAAGGGAGCCGGGACTCGATTTTCGAATCGGGTTCGGGCACGTGCCGGCTCGGTGCGTCCAACCTTCGGGTAGGTCGCTAGAGCCCCGCAGCAATGCGTGGCCCAGAGGAATGACCGTCCCGCCGGAGCAATCCGGCGGACAGAATTCGGCTTACAGGTCCGGCTGCCACAAACCTTGGCGCTCCGCATTACCCGACCATGCGGGCGCGAGTCTCGTATTCAACCAACCCCGAAGGTCGCGCCCACGCATCGTTGCTCCACCCACTGATGCATCGGTCTGAGAAACTCTCCCAGCTTGGGAGTGTGCACTTAGGTCACCACCACCAGCTTGTCCCCCTTGTTTGTAACCGCCGAATTTTATATGCTACAAACAGGTGGATCGGAAACTGTTCCTGAGATGTCATTGCTAAGACATTCCGAAAGGCAGCGGCGCAAGACTTGGTGCGCGGTGGTGGTATTGGCTGCCGTATGCTCCTTGACCGTGAGCGTGGCTACACGTTATTCGTCGGGGGAAGTTTCGTCGCCCGCGGTGAAAACCGTGCAGGCGCGGACCACGCCGGAGTGGAAACGGCAGCGTCTCGCCAAGGATGCAGCCAACTGGATGCCTCCGCTGATCTGTCTCGATGTCTCGCGATCTCCCAGTTCTTACCGCCAAGCCACGCCTGCAGAACCTCCCGCGCAAAACATCCTTCTAGAAGAAAGCCTCTTCAATCGGCCCCCGCCATTCTCTGAAAGTCTCTCGTAAGTTCTTTCCCGGCGATCCCAGCGTGCTTGATAAGCAGTTTTGAGTGGTTGGATTCTTGCTTTCGGTCGCTTCAGAGGAAGTTCTTGCACGGGAATCAAAACCTAGGCACAAACAGGCAAGCGGTACCAGGCCGGTAATCGGCCCCGTCCAGTTTTTGCAGAAGTGCTGAAACTTGAGCAGACGACCTTGCATTTGTGGATGCAAGCCCAGTCGCGAAAGGAAACGTGCATGCCGGTCGCACCTTTGTTGACCGCGGAAGAGCTTGATGCTCTTCGCCGGTTCGATACGTGCATGGTCGCGAACGCGATCGAATCGTTCCACCTCAGGCTGTATAACACGGGATTTACCGACGCCAGCGTTCGCTGCTGGTTCCCCGACGCGCCTCCCATGGTGGGTTATGCGGCTACAGCCCGGCTGCGCAGCGGCGAACCGCCCATTGTCGGCCACGTATTCCGCGACCGCGCGGAGTTCTGGAAGAGCATTCTTGAAATTCCCGCGCCCCGCATCCTCGTGCTCGAGGATATGGACCACCCGCCGGGACGAGGAGCTTTCATTGGCGACATGCACGCTGCCATCCTGAAGGCCCTGGGCTGCGTGGGCTATTTGACCAACGGCGCGGTGCGCGAATTGCCCTCCGTCCGCACCATGGGCATCCAGGTCTTTGCCGGAAACCTGGCGGTCTCTCACGCTTATGCTCACATCTTCGAGATTGGGGCCGATATCAGCGTGGGCGGAATGGAAGTGCGGCCGGGCGAGTTGTTGCATGGAGACCGTCACGGCGTTCTGACGGTTCCAACGGAGATCGCGGCTAAGATTCCCGGCGTTGCGGAAGAATTGCAACGTGCGGAGCAAAAAATAATTGAGTTTTGCCGATCGCGGGATTTCTCCGTGGCAAAGCTGCGCGAGCTTATGCGGACGCTGAGGTAGACTGCGGCCAGGGAAACCCTGGTCAAGGAAACTCGAATGACTCAAAGTTGCAACACCAAGATGCGCGCCACCCACATATCCAAGAAGCTCCGGTTCTTTGGTCTCGCTGTCGTTCTGGCCGCGATGGCTGTCGCCCTCTCGTCTTGCTCGGGGAGCGGCAACGAAAAGGTTCAGGCGAACGGACCGTCGATCACCGTCGGTGTAACCAAGGTCGTGAAGAAATCACTCGGCCGGCAACTTACTTTGTCCTCCGAGTTGGTGCCCTTTCAAGAGATTGATGTTTATGCCAAAGAGTCGGGCTACGTGAAGACGCTGGACGTCGATTATGGAACGCACGTAAAGACGGGCCAGATCATGGCGGTATTGGAAATTCCGGAGTTGGAGGCTCAACTTCAGCAGGACCAGGCGGAAATCAAAAATGCCGCGAACCAAGTGACCCGTGCCGATCACGAGTTGTCCCGCTATCAGGCGCAGTACAAGGCCCTTCACCTGGAGTTTACGCGCTTGAATGGAGTTTTCGAGAGCCAGCCAGGAATTGTCGCGCAGCAGGAAGTCGATGACGCGCAGGGAAAAGATTTGGCCGCCTCCTCGCAGGTGGACGCCGGTCAGGCAGCCTTGGAAGCGGCCCAGAGTCAACTCTCGGCGGCCAAGGCAAAATTGTCCCACGATCAGAGCCTGTTCGATTATTCGAAGATCACGGCGCCGTTCGCTGGAGTGGTGACGGAACGGTTCGCCAACCTTGGCACGCTGATGCAGGCGGGAACAGGTTCGAGCACGCAAGCTATGCCGCTGGTCCGCTTGTCTGAGGATGATCTTTTCCGGCTCGTGATTCCGGTTCCGGAGTCTTATGTTCGATACATCCGCATCGGCGATTCCGTCAACGTCCACGTCCCTGCGCTCAGCCGCACATTTCCCGGCAAGGTGGCGCGCTTTTCGGTCGACGTGCGCGCCGATACTCGCACTATGCACACCGAAGTGGATGTTCCCAATCCGCAGCGAGTTCTGTTGCCCGGTTTATACGCTGAGGCGGACCTTCAACTCGACCGTAAGGACAACATTCCCTGCGTGCCCGTGCAGGCTTTGAATCACGTCCACGATAAGACGACGGTCTTTGTTGTGAATGCGGACGGGACGCTTCAGGAACAAACCGTGCAAGTCGGAATCGAAACCAGCGCCGACGCCGAGATTATTGCTGGGCTGAGTGAAGGCCAGCAGGTTGTCATCAGCGATCGTAGCGGCCTGAGAGCCGGCGAAAAAGTTCGCCCTCAAGTGATTCCAGTGCCCGGGTACAACCAGGAGAATGCGCAGCAGTAGAGCGGGCCACTTGACGTGCCTTAGCAGTTCGGAGCAAGGGAGATTGGATAGGGCTTATGCCAGGGTTCTCAATTCGTAATCCGTACTTCATCATCGTGATCTGCCTCACACTTCTAGTCATTGGTGTGACCAGCGTTTCGCGCATGCCGGTCGACTTATTCCCACCCATCAACCTGCCCGAGGTCGTAGTGGCTACTTTCTATTCGGGCATGCCACCAGAGGATATTGAAACCGATATTACCGATCCCCTGGAGCGATTTTTTACCCTGGCGGCTGGCGTGGACCACATGGAATCGCGCTCCTTGTTGGGCGTTAGCATCATACGCGTGTATTTCCAGCCCGGAACCAGTCCTGATGCCGATGTCACCGAACTCTCCAACCTGGCCCTCGCCGACCTGAAGCGCTTGCCGCCGGGAACCCTGCCTCCCGTGGTTCTCAAGTTCGACGCCTCAAGCTTACCGGTGGCGCTGGTTACGGTGAAAGGCGAGGGTCTCAACGAAACTCAACTGCACGACTACGCGCAGTTTGCAATTCGCAACCAGATCGCGGTGGTGCCGGGCGCCGAAATCCCTGGCGTTTTCGGCGGAATTTACCGCCAAATCATGGTCTACGTCGATCCCTACAAACTTTCTTCCCGGCAATTGAGCCTGATGGACGTCGTGGGCGCAGTCAACGACGGAAACCTGATTCTGCCCGCCGGCGACGTCAAGATGGGACCGTACGATTACTTCGTTTACTCCAACAGCCTGGTCGACAACATGGAGCAGTTGGGCAACGTCCCGCTCAAAGTCAAAGGCCATTCCTGGGTGACGGTGAACGACGTAGGAAAGGCGGAGGACGCACACGGCATTCAAACCAACGTCGTGCGAATTGATGGCCAGAGATCCGCCTATATTCCCATCATGAAGCAAGGCGGCGACACCAACACCATTGCCGTGGTCGATGGTGTCCGCCAGCTCATCAAGCATCTTTACGACATTCCTGCACAGTTGAAGACGAGCATCGTCTTCGATCAATCGGTGTACGTGAAGGAAGCCATCGACACCGTTTTACACGAAGGATTTCTGGGTCTGATTCTCACCAGCCTGATGATCCTGATTTTCCTAGGCAGCTTCCGAGCCACGTCCGCGGTGCTGCTGTCCATTCCTCTTTCCGCGCTGGCCGCATTCGTGGTCCTGGCTTTGATGGGTGGCACCGTCAACACCATGATCCTGGGAGGAATGGCGCTGGCCTTTTCCCGCGTGATCGACAATTCCGTGATCTCACTGGAGAACATCTATCGCCATCTGGAAATGGGAGCCCTCCCCATGGTGGCGGCCGAAGTGGGCGGCGCGGAAGTAAACCTGGCGGTGCTGGCCGCGACCCTGGTGGACGTCGTTGACTTCTTCCCCGTCGTGTTTCTCTACGGTGTGGGCAAGTTTCTGTTTTCTGCCTTGGCTCTGGCGTTCTGCCTCTCGCTGCTGGCTTCCTTTGTGGTGGCGATGACCGTGATTCCATTGTTCTGCTCGCGTTATCTGAAAGCCAAGCCGCACGGCGAAGTTCACGATAACCGGGAGTATAACCCTGCCGTGAAGAATCCCTCCAGAATGGAGAGATTCAATGCCCGCTTCAACCGAATGTTCAACAAGGTACTGGATTATTACGAGTACTGGGTGAGACGCGCGGTGCAGCGTCCCGGGCTCACGGTTTTGATTTTGAGTGGCGTGTTCGTGGCCAGCCTCGCGATCTATCCCCTGCTCGGCTTAGCCTTCTTCCCCAAGACGGATGCCGGCCAGTTCACCATCAACCTGAAAGTTCCCACCGGCACCCGCATCGAAGTGACCGACCAATACGTTGCGAAGGTGGAGGACCTGATCCGGCACGAAGTCGAAGCTAAAGATTTGAGGAGAATCGTCTCCAATATTGGTGTCGTTCCCGATTTCTCCGCCCTCTACACCACCAACGCTGGTCCTTACACCGCGACGGTTCAAGTGCAATTGAACGAGCCGCACCACTTGAGCAGCTTCGAGTACATGGACCGCGTGCAGCACAAGATAGCCAGCCAGTTTCCCGATATTCGCACCTTCTTTTCCAGCGGCTCCATGGTCGACGCTATTTTGAACATGGGCCTGCCAGCCCCGATTGACGTGCAGGTCAGCAGCCCCGACCTCGAGGGGATTTATAACATCGCGCAGAACCTGGCAACGCGGATTCGCGAGGTGCACGGCGTCGGCCAGATTTATATCCCGCAGGACATGAACTATCCCGCGCTCCGCCTCGATGTAGACCGGGTTCATGCCGGAGAGTTGGGGCTGACGCAGAAAGATGTGGTCGATAACGTCATCACCGCTCTTAATTCCAATTACATGATCGCTCCCAATTACTGGGTCGATCGCAAGACCGGCAACGACTACTACCTGACGGTGCAATTCTTTGAACATGGCCAAAGTGCGATTCACAATATGGCGGACCTCGGGCAGATTCCTCTGCGCGATCCGAGCAACGGGTCGCAAATGAACTGCGGCCCATCGGAACAGTTGCCGGGGCCCGGAACTGGCCAGACTGCCTGGACCTGCGGACAAGGCCGGCCAACCACCGTCCTCAACAACGTTGTCACCGTCCGTCAGATTCAGACGCCCACCGAGGTCGACCATTACCAGATTCAGCGCGTAGCCGACATTTACGTGACCCCCACCGGCGAAGATTTACAGCGGGTCACCAGCGCCATCCGCAACATTATCGCGAAGGAGAAAATTCCTTCGAACGTGCGCGTGAACCTGCGCGGCATGGTGAATGGAATGGAACAATCCTTCAAGAGTTTTGCCCTCGGATTTCTGATCTCGTTTCTCCTGCTGTATCTGATTCTGACCGCGCAATTCAAATCTTTCGTGGATCCCTTCCTTATCATGCTGGCGATTCCCATGGGGTTCGTCGGAGTGCTCATCATCCTGCCCCTCACCCACGCCACGTTGAATGTTATGTCGCTGATGGGCGTGCTGATGCTGGTCGGCATCGCCGACTCCAACAGCATTCTGATTGTTGATTTCGCGCACAATCTGGAGGGGCAGGGAATGTCGCCGGCGGATGCCGTCATCACCGCCTGCCGCGTGCGCCTGCGGCCCATCCTGATGACCTCTCTGGCAACCATTATCGGGATGATTCCGATGGCGCTGAAGTTGGGGACAGGCGCGGAACAGTATGCGCCAATGGCGAAGGCCATCATCGGAGGCTTGACCTCCTCGGTGCTGTTGACCATCTTCATCGTGCCGGCAGCTTATTTGCTGGTCTATGGCAAGCGCGGGGCGAAAAACACCGGAACCCCGGCGTCGGAGATCGCGAAATGAAACAGCAATATCCCGCTTACTGGCGTCGCTCACAGACCCGCACGGCGCGTCATGAAGGAGGTCGACAGGCAACCCGATGACCAGGGCCTATATGTTGATTAGTTGCGCGCTGTTGTTCTCAGTGTGGGCGGTTCTGCCCCAGCGTGGCTTGGCGCAGAGTCCCCGCAAACCGGGCCCGGTCGAAGAGCTACCCGCGGCCCCGCAGCCGCAGGCCGCACAAAATCCGGCTGCTAGCGTGAGGCCCGCGGAGCCTCAAATCGCGCTGGTCGCCACCTTCCCGCGCGGGTCCGCATTGCAGATACCTTCCTCCCTGGCTCCTCAAGCCCCGCCGTCTCCGCAGACGCCAGGCGGTCCCATGCGTTTAACCCGGGTGCAGGCGGAGCAGTTGGCTCTCAAGAACAATCCCCGAATCAGTGTGGGGCATCTGCTGGCACTGGCACAACACCAGGTTTATCGCGAGGCCAGGTCAGCCGAACTCCCCAATTTCAATGGCGCCATAACTGCCGTCGACGCCAATGAAGGCAGCCGCATCGGCGCGGGCGCACTCACTGCATCCCGCCTGCTTGAACACGCGGGCGCGGGAGTTGTACTTAGCCAACTCATCACCGATTTCGGCCGAACGACTAATCTGGTGTCCTCGTCAATGCTCCTGGAGAAGGCTCAGAATGCCAATGCGCTGGCCACCACCGAAGATATAGTTTTGGCGACCGACCAGGACTTTTACAATGCGCTGCAGGCCCAGGCTCTGCTCAAAGTGGCGCAACAAACCGTGACTACTCGAGGGTCTGTTGAACATCAAATCAACGAACTGGCGAAGAACAAGCTGAAATCCACGGTGGACTTGGCCTTTGCCCAGGTGAATCTGTCGCAAGCTAAGCTGCTGCAAATCGATGCGCAGAACAATGTTGATTCCACCCGCGCCGCACTCACTGCGGTTCTTGGCTTCGACAAAGAAGTGCAATTCGAGTTGAGCGATAACGATGCGCCATCCCCACCCCCGCCGCCGGATGTGGATGCGCTCATTAACACCGCCGTGCTGCAACGTCCCGATCTGCAGGCGCTCACCTATGACGCACAGGCAGCCGAAAAATTCCGCCGGGCCCAGCGTGATCAGCTCTTCCCGACCATCAGCGCGCTCGGCATAACCGGAGCGTCACCGGTGCGGCCCGACTGCCTTAGTGGCACCCCCTGCTCCCCCAACTATTTTATTTCCAGCTGGTACGGCGCTATCGGGGTGAATGTGAACGTTCCCATCTTTAATGGTTTTCTTTTCACAGCAGAGGCTTCCGAAGCAAAGTACCGGGCCAACGCTGCCACCCAGAGCACGCGGGATCTACGCGACCGGGTGGTGCGCGATGTTCGCACCGCATGGCTGTCGACGAATACGGCATTTCAGCGCGAAGGCGTGGCCGCCGAACTCGCCAAGGAAGCCGACCTGGGGTTAAGCCTTGCCCAGAGCCGTTATCAGCTTGGCTTGGGCTCAATCGTTGAACTCAGTCAGGCACAGTTGCAGCAAACCGACGCCGCGATTGCATACGTCAACGCTCAGTACCAGTATCGGCTGTCGCTCTCAACTCTGAACTTTGAGATCGGAGCGCAACCCTAAACCCCTCGCAGGGTGAGCGCCGCCGCGAGCAGGCTCGCAGCAGATTTCTTTCAAGTGCGCAGATGGCCGGAACCATGAAGGTATGGAAGAAGAAAAAGAAGAAGAACGAGTCGTCGTTCACCACCTTTCACGGAATTCTTCTTTCACTGGCGATAGGAGCATTTGTTGGTCTTGTGTTTTTGTTGGTGGTCCTCTACTGGCATCCGCCTGAGTAATAAGTCGACGGCGCGGCACGCGATGCGACTCGTTCTTCTTAGCTGTATGATTTTCCCCATGCTTCCTTTTTGCCTCTATTTGGCTACCGGGCTGATCACCGGATTCCATGTTTGCACCCTGCTGGCCCTGGCAGCGTATGGGGTCCCATTCAATCCGGTGGAACTAGTGTCCTTGCTGGGATCGTTGTGCCTTTTGATTGCCGCTTATCTGAGCCTTTTCAAACCGTGTGCGGCCGCAAGGCTGGCGCTGCTCGCGTCTCTGGCGACTTGGTGTTTCTACGGTCCAGCAATCCGGACGAAACTCCACAAACAGAGTTCCGTGCTTCGCGAGCACACTCTGTCTGCTCCGACGGATTCTGGAGTCTGGCTGGCGGTGGCAAAGTCCGCAGTTGAGCGCGAAGGAGGGTTTATCTCAGCGCACAGGATTGACGGGAACTAAGATTACCTGTTCAGACACAGATGAAATTGCCCTACGTAGCTATCGCTCTTTTGCTGTCAGCCACTGCGTATTCCGCAATTGTCAGTTTCAGACCACACGGCGGCAGCAGACCGAGTTGGATTTTTCCAGAATCTGCGAGCCGGGTCATGCGGCTTCTCGTTGGCGTCCTTACCCTCGCGTTGTCGATTGGTCTTGCCCTGTGGCTGGGAATGAGTGCGCGGAATTCAGCTTACCGATCATCGCGCTTTCTGATTCCCGAGGGATACACGGGTTGGGTACGAATCGAGTTTGAGGTGCAGGGCGCTCCACCGGTGCCTATAGAAGGGTCCCAATACGTTCTCAAGATTCCTTCGGATGGAGTGCTCCGAACGTCTTCCGCTGAGCAATACGGATGGGCGAAGGATCATTACTATTACTATTCGGCGCAGGGAATGCGAGCACTCCCAGACTCCGGACCTGCGGAGCTTATTTGGGGCAAGATCAACGGAGAAGAATCTGGAGTCTCGGGCAAGCGGAAATACGAAGAGTTTTTTGTGGGGAACGCGCAGCAGTTCAAAAACGGCAATCGTTTCTAGAGTGAACCCCGTTAGGGTTCCTGGTACTCTGCCCGGACGACGTGACCCGGATCACTGTGAATTTTCCGACCGAGTTTCATCATGCAATAAGAAAGAACTCGTCCCAATCATCCGGGAAGTCCGACAAGCCGAAAGCGATACGTCCGAAAAACCAGGAGCGTAGGAGGTTCAAGATGGACACGAGCACAGAGTGGCCATGGAGCTGGGAAGAAGAAGCCGAGTGGAAGGCGGAACTGGAAGCAAGAGATTATGACTTCCTCGAGGAGTTGATCGACAGTGCCGTCGAGGATGGTACAGGTGATTCGAGCTATGTTCTCGGGCCCACGCAGATGGAGGAACCAGCGGAGGATGGTAACCCCGAGAAGTATTCGGTCACGGCCTAATCGAGTTGCCTCACGAAGATATCCCAAGGTCCGCAATCGAGTAGCGCGCTACCGAAGTATCGCTGTTGTGACATCGTTAACACTCACTGACCAGTGATCCCCAACGTGCGCTTCGGCGACGATGCGGGTGGATCGTGCGTCTGCAGTGATGGTGGTCACGGCGAGGCGGCTTGTGGGAAAGTTATCATGTCTGCAGGTGACCCTATGCTGTCTTCGTCCCTCGGAGATGGCTCGCCCCAACTCGGTACGGAGCAGTTGCGTGCTGCCCTTACGAACTTCCTGCCTAAGGACGCAACTGCGGCCGAGCAGACAAAAGCCATTGAAGGCGTCTTGCGGAGCCCTGCCGGCCAAGCCATGCGGGAAACGATGGCGCAATGGATAGTCGACGGGATCGTTCCGGTGGAAAGGTTGGTTCCGAAGGCCTACATGGCATGGCGTCCACCGGTGCGGGATGCTATGACGTTCGTGGTGGCGCGGCTTTCGCCCGCCCGCCTCGCTCCCAAGCTGGTAGAGCAACTTGAGCTTCCACCGAACACTTCGGCTGAAACGCGCTTGCTGCGGTTGATCGCGAAAGTTCCCGGCTTACAGAAATTGGGACAAGTTATCGCCCGCAACCGGAACCTGCGTCCTGCCCTGCGGAATGCGCTGGCGCGGCTGGAAAACGGCATTCGCGATGTTCGCCCTCAGGATGTTGTCGCGATCATTCGACAAGAGTTGGGACCGCGGCTGGATGAATACGCCGTCCAAATCGCGCCGTCCATACTGTCGGAGGCCAGCGTCAGTGCGGTCGTGCGCTTCTCCTGGCTCAACCCCGAGAGCGGGCAGCGTGAACGCGGCGCCTTCAAAGTCCTGAAGCCTCACATCCCCGAATATTTTGCCGAGGACATGGATTATCTGCAGGGACTGGCGCAATACTTCGCGGACCGCCATCGCAATTATGGATTTCCAGCGAACCTGCTTCCCGATACGTTCAAAAAAGTCCGCCGCCTGCTGAAGCACGAGGTCAACTTTCCCCGCGAGCAGAAGACGCTGGTCGAGGCATGGACTCTGTATCGATCGATGAAAGGCATTCGTGTGCCGCGGCTGATTCGGCCGCTGTGTACCCCCACAATTACTGCGATGACTGAGGAGCGTGGGATCAAGGTAACGAACGCGGCGGCGCGCCTGCCCGCCCCGCAGCGTAGGAAAATTGCCGAGCAGCTCATCGAGGCGGTGATCGCGGTCCCGCTTTTGGCGGCGCAGGAAAACGCCATTTTCCACGGCGATCCCCATGCCGGCAATCTGCTCTACGATAATCGCACTAGTGTGCTAACGATCATCGATTGGGCGCTGAGGGAACGCCTGAGCCGCGAGCAACGACGGCATCTTGCGCTTCTATTTCTGATGGTGAGTTTGCGCGATCCAATAGGCATTTGCAGCGAGGTTCTGGCCATGACTCAGCCGCACATCAGAAGCGCTTCTCCGAAGGGGCGGATGATTGCTGAGATGGTCAAGAATTTTCTCGAAGAACTGCCGGCGTGGCGTCTGCCGAGCGGGGCGGACGCGATGAGGCTTTTGGAACGCATTGCGATGAAGGGCATTAAGTTCCCCGGATTCTCTTATCATGTTGTCGAAAGTCGTGTTTACCCTGGATGGGGTTCTGGAAGACGTTGGAGGATCTGGCAGCGGCCTGGGTTTCGCGATCGCACGTGACGTCGCCCAACATTGGATTAGGAATCGAAAAGAGTTCCGTTCACCGCTGATGACCGAGGACTGGATCACGCTCCAGTGCAGCGCCTTGCTTTACACCAGCCGTCTCTGGCTGCAGAGTGAACAGGCAATCTTGGACCGCGTGCTGCCTGCGGCTGCTGCACGCCCGGCTGTTCATCCTGAACGAATGCAGCGCCTAAGCACTGACTGATTGCTAGGGCCTTGTCGGCACGCCTGAAGGCGGGCCCTGATACGAAACGTCCTCGACGCCATCATTCCAATCGGTGTCTCCCGCTGCAGGAATGAACGCCATCGCCCGCTCGGAGAGTGCGGTAATCGTCAGACTGGGATTGACGCCGAGGTTGGCCGAGACGACAGATCCGTCGCAGATGTACATGTTCTTGTACTTGAAGACGCGATGCTGAGCGTCCACCACACCGTGAGCGGGATTATCGGCGATCACGCAACCGCCGATGCAGTGCGCAGTGCCGGGAACATCGAAGAGGATCTCCGGAAGCATGCTCATCGGAAAACCGCCCGTGACTTGCGCTAATTTCTCTGCGAACTCGTTGGCCTTTGGAATATACGTTGGCACCTTCTCGCCCCGGCTGACAAGAAATTTCCGGAACGGCCAGAACCACAGGCGCTGCCAGCGCATCTCGATCTCTCCATCGAGCGCCTGCATGCAAAGCAAAATCACAAACTCGCGCGCCCAGCCCAAAGGCTGCAACACTCTTATAGTCTTGAACGGATGGCAAACCAAAGAAGCCATCACGTTCTTCAGCCAAAGTGCAACCCGTTGTGGACCAGGATGGCCATTGGTGAGGATGGTGGTCAGAAAACCCATTGCATCGGAGCCGCTGGGATAACGGACGGCTTCGATGTGAGTATGCTCGTCGATATAGATGCCGGAGCCGATCGCGATGCCTTGCGACACATCTTCAGAATAACCCGGAGTGCGCGCCCCGATCAGCGATTCGGAGTTGGTTCGAACATGCTTGGCCGAGCTGGCTGCTGATGGCGGGCAATGAGCCTTTTTCTTTAAGTCGAAAGAGCAGTTCCATCGTGCCCAGAGAGGAAGCGGAGAAGACCACGCCGCGGCAAGTGAAGCGACTGGGCTGCTGGCGTATCCACGCAGTGGACTTTACGGTGGATACTTCGTAGCCGCGCGCTGCGATCACCGATCCCATGCAGTGGCTGGACATTTACTACGCGTGTTTCCGGAAAGATCTGCGCTCCGTGCTTTTCGGCCAGATACAGATAGGTAATATCCAGCGTATTCTTTGCCCCATAACTGCATCCCATCATGCAGCCACCGCAGCCGATGCAAGTGGTTCGCGCAGGGCCTTCGCCGCCGAAATATGGGTCGGAGAAGATCTGATTGCCCGACTCTCCTTCCGCGGGCTCGAAGATTCCAACCTTCGTGCGATAAAACGTATCTCCCGAGCCCGCATCCTCCGCAGCTTTCCGCAATAGATGATCGGCCGGCCCGAGGATTCTGTTTTCCGTTACCCCCAGCATTCGCGACGCGGCTTGCGTAGTGCTGGGGCATTTCCGCTTTCCAATCGGCTAAACCTGCCCAGGACCCAGCTTCCCACACTTTCTCTGGCGGCGAGAGCAAAGTACAAGCGTAAGTGATCGATCCGCCACCCACGGCGCACCCATGGAAAGATGGTTGCGTGCTTGAAGAACCGCATGTTGAAGAAGCCGCGCAGTCCGATTTTGGGACGCCACAACCAGCGATGGATCGACCAACTGGTGTGAGGGCAGATTCTCCGGCGTCCAGCGCCGGCCCATCTCCATGACCGCGACTTTATATCCCTTCTCCGCCAGTCGAAGTGCAGAGACACTGCCGCCAAAGCCAGAACCGATGACGATGAAAGTCAAAATCGAATTGGTTGTCGCGGTGTGCCATACAACTCCCAACATGCAAACCGCCCACCGCTACGCGCAGCAGAAAGCACTGTCGAAGAAGTGTGGGGGGATGGTTAAAGGAATAGGCGAATCTGGCGGTGGAGCAGCGACCACGGTTCGCACGATGCGGTCCGCACATTGCCACCACCCGTGGAAGACCTGGCCCTCTGCCCCACATTCGCCTGTATAGCGCACCAACAGCCGGCTCCAGCCATTGAGATCACACGATACCTCGAAAGGACTAACGACCACGCGGCGGGTGTCGAGTCTAAGGCCCGCACGCAAGGCTTTGAGCGCGCTTTCTTTCGCACTCCAAAGCAGGGCGAGGAGCCTATCGCGGTCCGCCGCAGATACGCGCGAGACCAGCGCTTGCTCTTCGAGCGCGAAATAGTCGGCGACAAACTCATCGCCGCGCGGCTCGACCATTTCCAGATCACATCCCATATCCACTTGCGACCTCACGATGGCACAAGCGGCGAGACCATCGCGGTGACTTAGATGAGATAGTGATCTCCGCGGGTTGGTTGTCCAAAAAGGCCTCTGGCGCGCCGCACGCCGCCGGACGGATTTCCATATTCCTGAAGACTTGGGGATGTGCAGGGACATCCAGGCATACGGCCATAGCTTGTTTCGCGGTCCAGCGTCCCAGTCGCCAGTCGGAGCGGCGCTTGGCGAAGCGCTTGCCCTTCAGGCAAGTGGCTTCGTTTGTGCTCAACCAATCATTTTCTGCCGGTACGTCTGCTTCAGTTTGCTCCAGCCAATAAAGGTTCATTGCATTCACTTTCCAGCGCCTGATGGGGCTTGCATCAGGAAAGCCTTACGGCATGCCCTCCGACTGCGCTCAGGGCAGGCTCTGAAGGTGCCCTGATACGAACCTTGTCAAGCCGCTTCCGTGATCTTGATCTCCGATAATCCGCCCATCGACTTTGTAGACTCGGATTCTTCCTCTTTTCGAATTCCGCGCTCGACTGCATGGATAAGATAAGGACGCAGTTTGGCAGGCGGAAGGATACAATTCAAAGCGCCTACGTCGAGTGCCCGCTGCACGCTGTGGACGCGGTCAAACTCGGCGGCCAGTTTCGCCCAGTTTCTCGGAGTGTATAACTTTGAAAAGTTCCTCCCACTGGGCGCGCAACCGGCCTTTTTCCGCGCCTTCAGCTTTGGCTATCGCCTCGCTCAGAGGCTGGAGGCGTGGATCCTTCTTGGCTTTGGCTTCGACCTCACTGGCAAACACCACGCCAGCCGCCGGGGCGCCGCCGATGACGGAAGCAAACGTCCCCTCCAGGGCTGCCACTTCCACGTTTTCATTCAAACTTCGGGAGAAAACCACATAGGCGCCGCCGTGGTAGCGGGAGATCACGCAAAACACGATAGGGCCTTTGAAATTGATTACAGCTCTTCCGATCTCGGCTCCATATTCAAGCTGCAGCCTGCGCATCGATTCGGGCGAGCCATCAAATCCTGACAAGTTAGCCAGGACCACCACCGGTCGATTATTGCTGGCCGCGTTGATCGCGCGTGCGATTTTCTTGGAAGATTGCGGAAAAAGAGTGCCGGAAGTCCACTGGTCGGGCCCGTCGGCAGGGACAAATCCCATACGAGGCAAAGGCTGGGATTCGATACCGATAAGACAAATGGGATAGCCCCCGAGATGAGAATCCCACACGACCGCAGTTTCCGCCGCGCGCATGCCGGCCCAGCGTTCCAGCGGTGCATGGTCCTGGTCGGCGACCGCCATCATTACTTTGCGGATATCGAAAGAACGCTTGCGGCCAGGATTGGTTTCGTCCGAGAGGATATCGCCGACTGTCGCGAAGCTGTCCTCGCCACTACCGTTGCCGCTTTTGCCGTGAGTATAAACGCGCACATCTCGATCGATCGGATCGGTAGTTTCGGCCTGCCGTGGGAAACGCTCGCCCGGAGCCACGTAGGTGTGATCATAGTGGCGCAACAGAATGTGGCAGGCTTCGTCGATATCTCTTGCCCAATACTGCGCCTGGCCGTTGATACCCATGATCCGATCGTAACCGCCGATCCCTTGATTGTCCTCCGCCGAGACGACTGCCGGAGAATTCCAACGCGCGCTTGCCCGTAAGCACCATCGCCGCTTTCGGCGTCATGATAAGGATGCCCCGCGTGTGCATGAGCATGGTGGCCTCGGCGTTCCAGTAGGGTTGCGCACCGACGTTGATCCCGTTCACCACCAGATTCACTTCGTCGCCCGCTTGCGTGAATTCCACCAAGCCTCGCAGGACGCGGGCGATCCAATCCATATTTTCCACGCCGCTGTCCATCGAGATCTTGGCGCCAGCCGAGAGCGGGAACCATTCGAGAGGAACGCCCTTGGCCTGCGCCAGATCCAGAGCGCGAGGATGCGGCGGCATTCCGGCTCAGCGATTGCGCCCAAGATCTCTTACTCGGATCTCCCAGCAACAGAACGCGTTCCATGCCCTCGGGATACTTGCTGGTAAAGTTCCGGATCACGCCGACGATAATGTTGGCCTTGTTCTGGCCGTAGGGACGATCGACCGCAACAAGCCGCCCGGCAGATCAAGATCGTGCTCGACAAAATCGCCAGCGGGAAATTCCGCCCGCGTGTTTTCCGCCGAGCGCGCGTGAGCATTTTGATTATTTCGTAAGGGTAGATAAACCCGCGCTGACGCATGCGGACGACCTTCTGGTCGTATTCGGTCAACGGTTTGATCGCTTGTGGCTGGTTCGGCGGCCCGGAAGCTGATGAGCATGCCGCTGCCGCCCGGGCTCGAGATGCGCACCACCGTATCGCGCAATTTGCCGGTCGCCGGATTGGGAATGCGGGCGCGCACTATCGACTTGTTCCAGTCCCAGACCTTCGGTCGCGGGCGCAAGCCTGCGCACTATATCACGCAATTCCTCCAGCCCAAGGTAAATGGCGGCCACACGTTCAGCAATATCCGATTCCAATGGAGGCGTTGATAGTTCGGCCGCCGCGACTGAAACACGCGGATGCCAGCCATGGCTTCAGTTTAACATGCGCTCCAGATACGGCAGTTGCACGATGCGGCCGGTTTCGTCGCGCACTGGCGTTACGTCACGCACCTCAGCGCAAGCGAACAAGCGCTCGTCCTTCGGGTTATCGCGGGCGATGGCATGGATGCAGGTACACATCTTCAACGGACGGCAGCCGTTCGATTTTGAAATTCTCCAGCCGCCAGAGATGCAGGCGCTTCCCCATCATGGGATGGATGCCGCGGTAAAACTTTTCCTCTTCATACGTATTCCCGCTGGGGCGATAGGTGAAATGCATGCCGGGCATGCCATGGCTGTGACCAGCCCCGGCGGCGGTAGTGACAATGCGCCGGATGGAGCGGGGAAAGCCGACCTGATTGAGTAACCGATCGCAATTCCTGCTGTGTAGCTTCGGGATCTCCCAGCTTGCCAGAATGGAAAATGTAAAAGTCGATAACGATGTCATGATCTGCCGGAACTTCCGCAATCATTGGAAACAGCGCCCGCGCTGCCTCAGTGAGGTGGGAGTACTCGGCGTGCGTTGTGAAGACGTGAATGCGCTTGTCCTTCGTAATCGTAGTCAGCGGTTGCGCAGCATTGTCCGTCCAGAGCGCACGGAGCGGAAGTTCGTTAGTTTTCGAATGCGGTAGTAGCGCCAGGTCAGGGCCTCCAACATCAATTTGCGCATGGTCTGGTCGGCGGACGAAAATCGGCTGGAGATCAGATCCGAACAGCGGCTGCGGGCATTCGATCAAGGTGCGGACTCTGTGGTGCCGGTCCGGGGCCTCAGGATTGGCAGCCAGGCAGGCGAGGTGTTCCTCCATTTCGTCGTAGACCTGCTGGCGTGCCCGCTCAAACAAAGGCCGGTCGAAGTAGCGATAACGCACTTCGCGGCCCAGGTCGGAGATTGCCGGGAAAAGGCCGTTCGACATCGAGACCAAGCGGTCAAGCAGAGTCCGCTGAGATTCTTCCGCGGCCGGGATGGTTTATGGACATGGCGCAGACGCCGCTCGAGGATCTCAAGAACCGGCGCGATTTGTTGCTCCACGCGATGATGCGATTTGTAGATCCAGAGCAAACTCTCTTCCAGTGCGGCGAACGATCCAGAGTTTTCACGCCATAGTGAGCCAATGCCCGCCGCAGTGCGCTGACAAAAGCTGGCGGGAGTCCTTCGCCGCAGGTTTCCAACATTCGCAAGTACGAGAACAGATAAGCTTCTGCGCTGGGCTCTTCGCCACTGGCTCGGTGATTTACTTCCGGCTCACGTCGGAAGAGGG
The DNA here is from genome assembly GCA_963702775.1 of uncultured Acidobacteriaceae bacterium. Lineage (GTDB taxonomy): Bacteria > Acidobacteriota > Terriglobia > Terriglobales > Acidobacteriaceae > Sulfotelmatobacter. The sequence continues at coordinate 204,484 of CAVPDX010000002.1, read as the reverse complement.
CACATATGTCGACAAAGATGTTGAGGATTTCATCTTCGCGTGACTTATTCCATCGCCATCAACGGGACAGTTCTGGCTCCATTCGGCGAACAGCTGTGCAGCGTGCTTTGGATCTACGTCAAAACCCAGCATGAGCTGGCGGAATTCATCCAGGCTGTGATGACAATCGGATTGGACAGTTTTTCCGTTGCTGCCCGCGGGTAGCGGACGCGCCAAAAATCACTCGCTCCGAGTCTGAAACGTGTCGCCGTCGGCGACAGGATCGATCTGCAGGAGTGGGGCTCCGGTTTCCACCTGCACGTTGGGGATGGTCATTACCTGCCGGACTCTTCCAGCGAATGGAGCCACGACCGGCATCTCCATTTTCATGGCCTCGAGAACAGCGAGTCGATCCCCAGCCGCAACGGCGTCGCCCGGCTTGACGGCAATGGAAACCACTACTGCAGGCGCCGGCGCATGCACGATGCCGCCGTCATCGCGGTCAATCTGGTGCGACACACCGTCGACTTCGATCCGGTAACTGAGTCCCTGGACTACGGAGACGACGCGAAAGCGCTGCCCGAATACGCTGAGGCGACATTCGAACGGGCCCAGGCGGTCGATCTGGGCATCGATGCGCGATCCATTTATATCCACGCGATATTGATGGGGGCCGAGGCGATAGATCTTTGGCGAGTAGCACTGGCCACGGTAACGTAGTTCCGCTGTTCGGCCCGCTTCACTGCGCACCTGCGGGCGTCCGCGCACAGCCGATGCGTAGAACTGCGCCTGCTCTACCGCCAACTGAGCGCCGTAGGACTCGATGGCGGCTTGAACCAGTGCCACGTCGGCGTAGCGGCGGGAGAGATGCTTGCCAGCGGACGCCAGGTGATCGAGCCACCCGTTATGAATTTCTCCACTCTGCACTTCCGGGCGGCTCAGCAATTCGAGCAAGAAAGCTTTGTTACTGGCTCCGCCTTTGATGACGACGACGCTCTCGCCGCAGCGCCCCCTGCAGGCGGGAAAGCGCTTCTTTCCGGGTCTGGCCGTAGGCGATGATCTTCGCGATCATCGAGTCGAACTCCGACGGGATGGCGTCGCCTTCTGCCACTCCGGTGTCGACGCGCACGCCCGGCCCGGTCGGATTCCTGAACCGCTCAATCATGCCTGGAGCCGGAGCAAAGGCGTTCTCCGGGTCTTCCGCATTCAGCCGTACTTCGATGGCATGACCGATAATGCGCGGCGGCTCGCCTTCGAGACGTCCGCCACGGGCAACATGAATCTGAAGCTTCACCAGATCGAGTCCGGTCGTGCATTCGGTTACCGGATGTTCGACCTGCAACCGGGTGTTCATCTCCATGAACGAGAAGCGATTGCTCTCCGGTTCGTAGAGGAACTCGACGGTGCCTGCGTTGTGATAGCCAGTTGCTTGACTCAGGCGAATCGCCGCTTCGCGCAGCGCCCGATCTTGTTCCGGAGAAAGCACCGGCGAGGGCGCTTCTTCAAGAATTTTCTGGTGGCGCCGCTGGACGGTGCAGTCGCGCACGCCGGCAGCCCACGTTGTTCCGTAGTGGTCGGCAATAATTTGGACCTCGACGTGGCGCGCTCGTTGTACTTGTTGCTCCAGGAAAACGGTCGGATCCCCGAAGGCCTTGAATGCCTCGGCCCGGGCACTGGCAAAGGCTTCAGGGAGTTGATCCGGCGAACGCACCAGGCGAATCCCGTGACCGCCGCCTCCAGCGGTGGCCTTAAGGAGGAGTGGATAGCCCAGGAGCCCCGCATGGTCCCGCGCTTCATCCATTGTTTCCACTGGGCCGTGGCTCCATGGCGTCACCGGGACGTGCGCCTCCTCGGCCAATCGTTTTGCGGCGATCTTGTCGCCTACACGCCGCATCACATCGCCATCCGGTCCGATGAAGACGATGCCTAACTGGTGACAAAGGTCGGCGAATGGGGCGTGTTCAGCCACAAAACCCCATCCCACCCACACCGCATCCGAGCGCGCCTCCGTCAGCGCGCGTTCGAGCCGGCTATAGTCGACGTAACTGCTTTTGGTCTGTTTGGTGTTGGGGTCAAGAACCAGCGCGGGACCGAGACACACTACTTCGTCGGCTTCCCTCACAAACATGCTATGGCGGTCAGGCTCGGTGAAAAGCGCGATGGTACGCAACGATGTGCCGTACTCTTGATTGAAATCGCGGGCCGCGTGGATGAAACGCATTGCGGCTTCGCCACGGTTCACGATGACTACGCGTTGAAATTCGTGGTTCATAAGTCCTCCGATCAGCGGATCGTCAGGACAAAATTGTCAGGGACAACTTGGTCATGTGTTATCTCTCATACGGCGGCAGCTTCCAGTGCCATCGCGGCTTGCAGTACCTTCAACGGTTCGGCATCCACGGCACCGGGAAATGCTGCCGTGCGATAGCCGCTGAGTTGCAGGTACCGGTTTCCTTTCGCGTCCACAACTTCCGCCTCGAAGCTGCCGCGAATATGATCGGGAGTCACGACGGCGTACCAGCGAGTGTCCTCGGATTCTGCGGTGGGTAGAAAGAATGAGATGCGGTCAATGTGTAACGGCAGGCCCATGCGGCCCTGCGCGCCCATTTCCCAAACTCCTGCGGTTTGGAAGCAAAGCTCAATCACACGCGGATCCAATGCCGTCGGTAGTTCGGACGGCAGATGATTCGCGGGCAAGCCTCTGGCTAGCAGTCCGATCACTCGATGTCCGTCCCACCACGCCCTCTCCACAACCTGGTACGCGGGTCCGTGGAAGTACAGGCGATAGATGTCTGCCGCTTCAATGATGTGTCCTTCGGGCGAACCCAGCGCCGGCGCGACCACCGCGTTGAGTGTTTGTCTGGGGAGCCGCTCTTTAGCGAGTCGAACCTGGGCAGTAAAGTGCGTTGTCACCTGAGGCTCGGCCTGGTTGGGGAGCGGCCGGCTGCCGATCAAGTGGCAGTCGGCGAGCAAGTTATCGCGCTGCGGACGGATGGCCGCATCAGTCGTCAGGGTGCGCGCTTTGTTCCGATAGAACTTAAATGGCGATAGGAAGTTCACGTCTTCGAGCGCGGCGACATGCCAACCGGGGAGCAGGCACAGTGCGGCTTCGGCAAAGGCCTCGATTCCCATGACCCCGGGCAGCACTGGTGTGCCGTCAATTTGATGATCGTGCAGAAAGGGCTGAATGGCAGGGTCAAGGGTCGTTTCAACGGTGACTCCGCTCTGCAAGGCGACGGTCGCCAGCTTGCCGATCATCGGTCCCCGCCCCGGCAGGATCTTCGAGGCATCAAAGGCAGATACATCCACTCCTCCAGTGACATCCCACTCGTTCACCAGAATGCCAAGACGCTGGCCGATGACGATTTCGCCGCGGGTCCCTCCCACAGTCAGTTCACGGCGAATCAACGGAATCCCCGCTTCCGGCGGTAGCATATCGATCCCTGCCAGTTCCATCATCTTGGGGATGGAGCCGCGGGTCGCCATGCCAATACCGCCCCATGCCGTCCAGTCGATGACGATGCCGCGAGTGGCCGGCCGGGTAGTGCGGAAGCTCGAGGTGATCTTGCACAACAAATCGTTGGCCGCGCTGTAATCGGCTTGTCCGGCATTGCCGAAGCGCCCAGCTATCGAACTGAATGCGACCGTGGCCCCTAGCGGCATGTCGCCGATGGCGCGAAGAAGATTGAACCAGCCATCACTCTTGACGTCGAAGACCAGATCAAATTCACGCGGGTCTTTGTCGGGCAGAAAGTGGCTGCGCTCCGTGCCGGCGGCGTGCAGCAGCACATCGATGCGCCCGCTGCGCTCGCGCACTTGTTTGATAACTTTTGCGACGGCTTCTGCGCCGGTGAGGTCCACGCTGAAGTAATGCGCGGTACCGCCGGCAGCGCGCACGGCCAGAATGGCGTTGCTAGCCGCTTGCGCCCTCTCCAGGGCTGCCAGCTCTTTTTCTACAAGAGCCGGCGTAGCACGCTCGCCACGTGCCTGGATGCGCGCGAACAGATCACGCTTGAGGCCGTCCTTGTCGGTCACGAAGCGCTTGAGATCGGGATTCTCCGAATCAGGCTCAGGGACCAGATCGAGCAGGTAGAACGTGCCTCCAGACGCCGTCGCCAAATCTGCGGTGATGGCCGAAACGATGCTGCCGGCTGCACCGGTGACTACAAAGACGGTGTGGCTGTCCAAGATCAGACCAGGCTTGCCATCGGCGGAGAGCTGTTCTTGCAGGCCAACCGTCCAGCGCAGACCTCCTTTATAGCCGATTTCGACTGCGCCGGGATCGCGCAGGGTCTCCTCGATCAAGAGGTCTGCGATTTCTGCAGGCTTGCGTTCTGTCTCAAAGTCGACTGCTTTGACCAGAGCGTCCAGTCGCTCCCAGTTGTACGTTTTACCGAAACCCACGACCGCGCCGCCTAACGGCGATGTCGCGCCAGGCTCGTCATAGCCATGCTGTCCCCCCAGCCGCGTCGCCGACACAAGAAATGTGCCAGACGCCGAAACCTGCTGGTACAGAACGCGCATGGTGGTATACAGCGATTTCACCCGAACCCGCAGGGCCTCATGCCAGCCAGCGAGGTCCATGTCAGTCAGGGGTCCCTCATTGTCGAGCGCGGGTAGCCAGTACACACCGTGTATCGGGCCAGCAGCCAGCCAACTCTTGAAAAGGGTGGCAAGCGTGTCTGCGTCCGGTGCGTCTTTGATGCGGAGAACCTCGACGCCCATCGTCTTTAGCCGTTGCGCCAGGGCGTCTCCGACTCCAGACTTGTCCGGCATGATCACCACACGGCGGCCCGACCCCAACGTCACCGCAGTTGGCTTGCAGAGGGTGAGCGGCGGGCGCAGGTTGGGAACAGGTACGCGCCGCGGAATAAGATTGGCGGCATCGAAATTGGCTGGGAGAGGACGGGCGGCAATCGGCTTAGAACCCCCGGACGCAGAACCTGCCGGTTTTTTCGGCGCCGGTTCCTGTTTCTGCGGCGCAGGTGAAGAGTTCACAGCGGGAGCTTTAACCAAGCCGGGCTGCCGGTCGTGAGCAAACTTGATCACATGAGCCAAGGTTGGGAATTCGCGCAACTTGAGGTTCTCGTCGCGCGGAATGTTGTACGCCGCTCGCACGGCCGCGAACATCTCCGCCTGTTTTACGGTGTCGATGCCGAGGTCGGCTTCCAGATCGAGATCCAGGTCCAACATGTCTTTGGGATATCCTGACTTCTCGGCGACAATCTCGAGCACTTTCTCTTTGATCACATCGTCGGTCGGAGCGGACGGCGGTGTGGGCAGCACAGTTGGCTCGCTGACGATTGGTGCGGATGGAGCCGCAGGGACTCCGGCCAAATCTGGACGTTTTTCATATACGAAACGGATCACGTGTGCCAAGGTCGGATAATCGCGCAGCTTGCGGTTCTCATCCCGCGGAATGTTGTACGTGGTTCGGATTGCCGTAAACATCTCCGCTTGTTTCACCGTGTCGACGCCGAGGTCGGCCTCGATATCGAGATCAAGATCCAGCATCTCGATGGGATAGCCAGTTTTCTCTACTGCCAAAGCGAGGATGCGATCCTTCACGGAATCGCCGGTGACGGTTTGCGTTGCAGCGGGCGCAGCTTTCTCAGAGACCACCGCGGGTGCCGATGTCGCAGCCTTCACTTCTTCCCCTGCTGGGCTTGGGCTTGCTGCCAAGTCGGGGCGCTTCTCCAATACGAAACGGACGACGTGCGCCAACGTCGGGTAATCGCGCAGCTTGCGGTTTTCGTCACGCGGAATGCTGTATATCTCGCGGATGGCAGCAAACATTTCTGCTTGTTTCACGGTGTCGACGCCGAGATCCGCCTCGAGGTCCAGATCCAAGTCCAACATGTCTCTTGGATAGCCGGTTTTCTCCACTGCGAGAGCTAGAATGCGATCTTTCAGAGAATCGAGGGCGACGCCTTTCGCAGGAACTACCGCCGCAGGAACTGCTGCGGAAGCGCGCGTTAGGACAGCTTTGGTTTCTTCTTTTGCCACTGGCGCCGCAGGAGATGGAGTCGAAGCCACGGCCATGCTCTTCAAGTCGGGGCGCTTGTCATACACGAAACTAATCACATGCGCCAAGGTTGGGTAATCGCGCAGCTTGCGATTCTCGTCGCGCGCAATGTTGTAAACTTCGCGAATGCCGGCAAAGACCTCCGCCTGCTTCACGGTGTCTACGCCCAGGTCGGCTTCCAGATCGAGATCCAAATCGAGCATGTCAACTGGATAGCCTGTCTTCTCAGCTACCAGCGCCAGCACTTTCTCTTTCACGGGATCGCCAGTCGCCGCGGGTCTAGGCGGCGCGGAAGCCCCGGCAGCAGCGACTTTGACTTCCGCCTTCGCTGCGGCGACTTGAACTTTGGGTGCGGGTTCGGCGGCCGCCTTCAACGGCGGTTGCGCCGGTCTCGCATCCGGGACCGGCGTGAACTGAGATTGCTGGAGCGCTGGGGCTGCCACCGGGACTACTCGAAGTTCGTCAGCAGCTTCCGCCACCCGCGCGGCCAATCCTTGATCGCGCACGCGCAGTGTGCGGTGGACCACTTCCAGATTGGTGACCGGACGACCCGCAATCCCACTTAGCCACGCACTCCAGGCAGTTGCGTCGGCGATGCGGTAAGCGTAGCCGAGAGCGTTCGGGTTGCGACGGGCGCCGTCTTTCGTCTTTACCCAACGCAGCAGCATCATGCTGATCTGCGAGCCGAACCCCGCTCCCAGATGTATGGCGTACTCGATCGGATAGGAACCGCCTTTGGACAGGTTTAATGGGCCGAGTTCCGGATCAACTTCCTTGAAGTTGGCGACCGGAGGCACACAACCCGTTTCTAGAGCCTTGACCGCAACCACATCTTCAATGCCGGTGGCCATGGCGTGGCCAGTGAAACCTTTGGTGTTGGCGATCACGATGCGATCCGCAACGTCGCCGAAGATTCGGCGCAGAGCGTTGATCTCGGCGGAAGCGCTGCCGCCGCGCGCCGGGGTATACGTTTCGTGGGAGACGAATACCGTCTGGGGCGCTATCTCGCGACGCGCAATGCCGCTGCCTGCTTCGGCTTTGGCAACCAGGGATTCCATCACCTGGCCGATGTGCTGCACGTCGAGACGAGTGCCGTGGAAAGCACTGTTGGCCGTCACGGTAGACAACACTTCGCAAATGGGCTGCATTCCTCGTTCCCGCGCGGCGGCGGCGCTTTCCACCACCAGAGCTGCGGCGCCCATGCCGATAATCATGCCGTGCCGCCGGCGATCGAAGGGAATGGCTGCATCTGCGACCACTTCGTCGGTGGCTGCCGCTCCGGTGGCCAGGAAACCCGCGCCCATCCAATCGATCAAATGGTCGGAGGTGACATCGTCGGCGGAGACCACGATTACGCGTCTGCATCGTCCGGCGTGGATCCAGTCCTGCGCCAACGCCACCGCATGCGCGGTACTCGCGCAGGCAGAGTTGATTTGAGTGTTGGGACCACGGGCTCCGATGAATTCCGCGAATTGAGAATGCCCCATGGACAAGACGCGCAGCAGGAAGCGGCGATTGAAAACATAAGGCTCTTTTTCGATAGCGGCACGTAACTCGTCGATGCGGCGTTCCAGCTCTTGCACCAGAGTGGAGTGACCGTTCCCCTCGACTGCGCGGGCGAGCAGAGTTTCGCAGCCTGCCAACTGCTCGCGGCGTTCGTGGTCCATGTAATAACGCGCCATCTCATCCGCGAATGAATCCAAACCGGGGAAAGCGGAAGCAAAAATCACGCCAATATCGTCGCGCAAGGAGTCTGGCAATCCCCAGCGCTCGGGTAACTGCGTGCCCTTGGTCGTGGTTTTGTAACGCATCACCAGCGGGATGCCGGCGTCGCGCAAGGCATCAATGCCTGCGGCGATGGCGAGCTGAGTGACGCGATCGAAGAGCACCCACGCGTTCGGCGGAAATTCCAAATTCATTTTCCAGATCAAAAGCGCCTCCGCGGCCCGCCAGCTTGATGACGTCCGCAACATCGGTGAGGGTTTCAAACCTGGGTTCGCCGTTCTCGCTCTTCACCAGGCGCGTGATGTGTTTATCGAGCATGGCGCTGCGGAAGCGCTTGGGGATCGAATCGATAAACTGGTCGCCCCGCAGAATACGGCCGATGTTGGCATCGTCGAAAATGCGCTCAGTTCCGGGAAGACCCAACGCCGCTCCGGTGATCACAACGGGCTCCGGGCGGGGCGTTCGTTCTTGCCCCGATAGATCTCGTAGCCGCGATCGAGAACGTCGGCAAATAGACGGCCGAGTTCTTGATAGCGATCGCCGTTCGACGGGGTTGCTGCGCAGGATCCTGTCGCAATTGGCGTCGCTTTCTCGGTCTGCGGCGATTGGCCGCGGAGCTTCCACTGGCGCGCCGACAGCCGTGACGGTTGGCTCGCGCAAGACGTCCGCGGTCCCCCGGCCCAGTCCTGCAGCGTAAAGTCCGCATAGCGCCTGGTTGAACGCAACCAGATCGCCGAACTTAGGATGATTCGTAAACAGCGAAACCACATCGCCATGGCCGCCGAGCACGTCCTCGGCAAATCCTTGCAATGCCTTCTTCGGTCCAACTTCCAGAAACACGCGGGCGCCAGCATCGTAGAGCGTGCGCAAGCCCTTAACAAACTGAACCGGCGAAGCGACCTGCTGCGTGAGTATGTCGAGCATCTGCGGCACGACATCAGGCCCTGTGGGATAAAATTCTCCGTTGGTGTTGGCAACGATTGGCAACCTTGGCGATTCGAGATGCAGACGCTCCAGCACGCGCCGCAATGGCTCACTCGCTCCCGCCACGATTGATGTGTGAAAGGCGTGGCTGACCGGCAGCGGGGCTACGTCATAGCCAGCTTTTTGGAAGGCTTCCATCGCCTGCTCAACTGCGTGGCTGGCGCCGCCGATCACTCCCTGGCGGTTGCTGTTGACGTTGGCGATCACCACATAGCCGTCGATGGTTTTCAGTATTCGCTCGATTTCTTCCAGCGGAGCAAACACCGCGGCCATGCGGCCGTTATCTCTGGTCGCCACCTCGGTCATTCCGCGGCCACGGGCGCTGACGGCTTCCAGCGAGTCTGCAAAAGGCAAGCCGCCGGCAGCAACCAGCGCGCCGTATTCGCCAAGGCTGTGTCCCATCGTAAAATCGGGCGCGACGCCGTAAGCAGCCAGGAGCCGAGTCAGCGCGAGGTCAATCGCCAGAACGGTGGGCTGAGTAATCTCGGTTTGGCGGAGATCCTCTTCCGCCTTGGCGACGGCCTCAGCGTCGGCGTTGTCAACGAAGATGAATTCGCTAAGCGGCTTGCCGAGCAAGGGCGCCATCACGCGATCAGCTTCGGCAAAGGTTTCGGCCACAATCGGTTCCGTCGCCCGGAGCTGCGCGAGCATGTTCACGTACTGCGAGCCTTGCCCCGTATACAGGAACGCCACTTTGGGAGTCGGACCACGACCGCGGAAGATGCCTTGCGCGCGCAGGGCTTTCCACATGGCCGGTTGATCAGCCGCCAGTGCCTTCAGCGCGTTGCCAGCTTTGTCCGCCAGTTCGGTAGCGTTGGCGTAGTCGATGGCCAGGCGCTCGGGCGCGCGCAGGTCTGATTCTGCCGGTGCAGCGATCGCCGGCGCCCGGCCCGCCTTAGATCTTTCTCCACCGCGCGCAAACGCTCAATGAGCGCAGCTCCAGACGCCGCGCCGATTACCAGCGCTCCCCGTAGCGGAGCTTTAGAAAAGGAAGTAGATGTGCGAACAACATCTTGGGCATTCATAATTGACTCTTTCACTCTCGACGGAGTCTCGCTGACCGCCACCGACCGTTTGGCGTTTCCATTGAGCCGATGAGGAATGTATTCTTCGAGCACGGCGTGGAAATTGGTGCCGCCAAAACCAAAGGCGCTGAGACCGGCACGCCGCACACCATCTGCCGGCATCGTCCATGGTTTCAGTTCGGTATTTATGTAGAGCGGAGAGTGAGCAAAGTCGATGTTGGGATTTAGGTGTTCGCAATGCACACTCGGAGGCAGAACCTTGTCGCGAAGCGAGAGGGCGACTTTCAGCAGTCCGGCGGCACCGGCGGCTCCTTTGAGGTGCCCGAAGTTCGATTTGACTGAACCAAGCGCCACGGAATGCGCGGGAAGTTGAGCACTGCTGAGCACATCAATCATGCTTTGCACTTCGACGACGTCGCCCACGGCGGTGGAGGTGCCGTGGCCCTCGATCAAGGTCACAGTCGCGGGCGATAACCCTGCATTCTGCCAGGCGCGCTCAATGGAAAATTTTTGGCCGATCGGATTGGGCGCGGTAATGCCTTTTCCCTTGCCGTCGCTCGATCCGCCGATGCCACGCAGCACGGCGTAAATCTTGTCTCCGTCGCGCTCGGCATCGGCCAGGCGCTTGAGCAGAAAGATCGCCGCGCCTTCACCCATGACGAAGCCGTCGGCTCCTTCCGCGTAAGGACGAGTACCGGTCGCCGAGAGTGCGCCGATCTTGCAGAACTTGACGAAGCTCGAGACACCCATGTTGCGGTCAAGGCCGCCGGTGACGGCGACGTCGAAATCGTTTTGTATCAGTCCTTCGGCTGCGGAGCTGAGAGCTGCCATCGCGGATGCGCACGCGGCGTCACAAACGAAGTTCGGACCGTGGAAGTTGAAGAGGTTGGCAATGCGGCCGGCGATGCAGTTGGACAATTCGCCGGGCATCGTGTCTTCCGTGACTTCAGGGAAGAGTTTCCCAACACGATCATGGAACTGACGCGTGATGTCGCGGCGGGCAGCCTCGGGCAACGAGGCGAAACTGGCGGTATCGGCCAGCTCGCGCGCGAATTCCGGAAAGAGCACGCGGCTGACGGTGAGATAGTGTTTTTCTCCGCCGATGGCATTGCCCAGGATCACCGCCGTGCGATCGGTATTCAGCGGGCGCTTGGGATAGCCGTAATCTTCCAGCGCTTCGCGGGTGCAAGCGATAGCCCATTTTTGCGACTCATCCATGCCCTCGACCACGCGCGGCGGAATCGGCAAACGCCACTTAATCGGATCCCACACATGCTCCCGCACCCATCCGCCGATCTTTGAGTAAGTTTTGTCCGGGGCGCTGTGGTCGGGATCATAGTAAAGCTCGGGATCCCAGCGGTTCGGTTTGACCTCGCTGATGCTGTAGCGGCCCTGCTTCACGTTTTTCCAGAAAGCTTCCACATTCGGAGCATCGGGTAAAACCGCTCCAACTCCTACAATTGCGACAGCTCGATATGAAGTGTCTTCCATGACGAGACTCCTGCTAACAAAGTCGTTAACCGCTACGCGGCCAGTTCCGTATGCTTGGTCGCGCGTCCATACAGTACGTCTGCTATGTAATCCAGATCTGAAATCAAACCCGATTGCGCGCGGTGAATGGCGGACAATCCCAAGCTCGTTTCAAACTTGGCGATCTCGGGCTCGCTTACGCCTCCTGCGCCGATCACCCATCGCAACGCGTCTTCGCCCACCTTGAGTGCGGCATCACGGGCAAAGACCCGGCTGATCGCTGCCAGCGCCGTCGCATCGAAGCGCCGGTTGGCTTTTTCGTGCAGCTTGTTTTCAGCCAGCCGAGCGGCGCGACGGGACAGACTTCCCGCGCACTCGACATCAGCGATCAACGCGCCCAGGCGCAGGAGAATATGTTGATAACGAGTCAGGCGCCCCACCCGCGCTTTCTCCATAACCTCAGCTAATGCGTGAAACGCTAGTGCCACCGTATCGGCGCCCACGTTGGGTTGTTGTACGTGCAGCGCTTCGAACTCTCGCGCTTGCACGTGATAGTGCTGCCCGCGCGTTTTGAGGTGAGATTGCCAACGGTCGCGGCTGATGGTCATCTCCATGATCTCGGAGGTACCTTCGTAAATGGTGGTGATGCGAACGTCGCGGCTGATTTTTTCCACCATGTATTCATGCGTGTAGCCGTAGCCACCGAGCGCCTGGATGCTGGCTTCGGCAGCGGTATTCCCTGCTTCCGTTGCCATGTACTTGGCTATGGCGCCCTCGGTGTTCAAGCTGCCTTCAGTGCCGGTGTCGATGCGCTCGGCGGTTTCTTCGATATAAGCGCGGGCCGCTTCCAGTCGCGCCACGTTGGGCACGATCAGCTTGTGGGTGTATCCCTGCTTTTCTGAGAGCGGCGCTCCGGCTTGAATGCGTTTTGTGGAGTAGGGAATGGCGCGGTCGAGCGCGGCCCATCCGCCTCCCAGACCAAAGGCTGCGACCATTAAGCGCGTGTAACCGAACACCGCCTGCGCTTGATTGAGACCTTGACCCTCGACCCCGCCGATGAGCCGGTCGACGCCGACAAAAACGTTGTCTAACGCCAGCGCTGCTGTGTTGCTGAGCCGGATGCCGTGCTTATCTTCCGGTTTATCGTGCGTGAAGCCTTTGGCCTCCTTCTCCACGATGAACCAGCTCGGCCCGCTGGGCGTATTTGCCAATACCGTGTAGGCATCGGCGATTCCGCCGTTGCTGATCCATTGTTTCGTGCCATTGATCTTGTAACCAACGACGCGGCCATTTTCGATAACCGGGTCCGCCGTGGTGCGAAGCGCTCCCAAATCGCTGCCGGCTTCCGGCTCCGTAGCGCCGTAGGCGAACAACAATCCCTCTTCCGCAATCCGCGTCAGCCAGATCTTCTTTTGTTCTGGAGTGGCGCCGACCGTGATCGGATCGCTACCCAGAAACGTGGCCAGCACCGCCGTGGCGACACCCAAATCGATGCGCGCCATCTCCTCGCAGACGCAGTACACGTCGAAGGCTCCGCCGCCCATGCCCCCGAATTCTTCAGGAATGAACAGGAGCTGAATTCCCAGCTTGTCCGGGCTGCACATGTGGCGAACGATTTCGAGCGGACATTCGTCGCGCTCATCGAACTCGCGGAGCACTTCATCCGGCAGACGTTTCTTGGCGAAGTCCTTGAGCGACTTCAAACTCAATTTCAAGGTTTTGGCGGTAATCATTTTCGGTTCCTCACTTGGTTGCGATGCTGCTCATTTCGCGGACTTTATTGGTCAACGCCGGCAGAAATTCCAGGAGGTCATCGACAATTCCTACATCTGCCACCTGAAAAATCGGCGCCTTGGGATTCTTGTTAATGGCGATCAAGAACGGGCTACCCTTAATGCCGGCCAGATGCTGGAACGCGCCACTGATGCCGCATGCCAGATAAACCTTAGGCTTGACGGTTTTTCCGGACGAGCCCACCTGACGTGACTTCTCCATCCACTTGGCGTCGACCACGGGTCTCGAGCAGCTCACCGCCGCGCCCAGCGCCTCGGCCAGTTCTTCCGCGATGGTGACATTATCTTTTTCCTGGATGCCGCGGCCGATGGATACCAAAACGTTGTGCTTGGTGATGTCGACATCACCAGCCTCGGCGACAACCGTCTCCAGATAACGTCGGCCCGCTGCCAGAGCGCCGATATTTACTGATTGGTCAACCACGAGCGTGCTTCCGGAAGCAATCTTTCCGCCCTTGAACGCGCCCGGACGTATCGTGAGCACCGCGCCCGATGAGATGTCACAACGAACATGAGCACTCACCTGTCCACCAAATTCTTGGCGGACTACCTTGAGACTGGTGGCTTCAACTCCCGCGATGTCTACCGCGTCCGAGACGAAAGCGGAATTCAGCTTGATGGAAAGTCCGGGGGCCAGATCGATGCCAAAATGATCGTGGGCAACCAACACGATGTTGTTGCTCGGCAACACGTTCATCAGAGCTTTCCGCACCAGTTCGGCATTGGGGTAAGCCAGAGATTCATTGGCGATCTTCCAGATCTCTGGGTAGGAAGCGCCGAGCGAATCACACGCGGCATCGAGGTCAGCACCCCAACCGGTGAGGATGGCGGTAGGCGAGGCAGTGGGATCGATCTTGCGGGCGGCAGCCGCCAACTCGAACGCGGAATCGTCGGCCACGCCATTTTTGTGCACGATATAAGCGAAGATGCGAGCCATTATTTCAACCCTCCTTTGGCTGCCACTAATTCCAGAACTTTCTCGATGTTCTCTTCCCGGGAGCCGTGCAGAATTGCGGCTCCCTTGCCCAGCGACGGGATGAAGTAGTCCACCCGCTTCACTTTCGCTGCAGCTGCCCCTACAACCTTCGGGTCAATCCCCAGGCTGGAGCTGTCGAAAGTTGGGATAGGCACAGACGCCACCTGCCGGATGCCGCGCATGCCGACATAACGCGGTTCGTTAATGCCGGTCTGAATCGAGAGCACGCAGGGCAGATCAATCTCATTCATTTCGCGGTTGCCGCCTTCAATCTCCCGGCTCACTTTCAGCTTCTTGCCGTACAGAACTTCAATGGAATTGACCAGAGAGGCGAACGGATAATCGAGCAGCGCGGCCAGCATTCCGCCGATCTGGGCGCCGCCGTCCTCGGCCTGAACTCCGGTCAGAATGAGATCGTAGTTTCCCTTCCGCACGAAGGCTTTCAAGATGGTGGCAATGCCTCGGCCATCCGATCCAGAGAAGGCGTCGTCAGTAATCAGAATTCCGTGGTTTGCGCCCATCGCCATTTCGCGGCGCAGAACCTCTTCATCGTCTTCAGCGCCAACCGTGGCGACGGTCACACTGCCACCGGCGCGGGCAACGATCTGCAGGGCCTCTTCGACCGCATAGTTGTCCGGTTCATTAATGGAGTAGACCAACTCGTCGCGCTCGATATCGTTTCCCGCGCCGTTGAGCTGAATCTCGTTTTCCGAAGTGTCGGGCACTCTTCTAACGCAAACCAGAATTTCCATGTTCAATCTCCTAATCAGCTGCCAAATAACTGCCCGCCTCTAGGCGGGAAAATGATGTCTGCGTTCGATCAGCCGAGCGGCCAGCGCCGGCACAACCATCAGCAGCCCAGCGCCGATATAAATGTTCTCAAGCCATGAAAAGCCAGGAGAAAACGCCGCTGAGGGAAGGATCAGGCGCTCGCCGGCGAGCCAGCCCAGCATGATCGCACCGGCAAGCACCGAGGTCGGCACACCGGCGTCTAACCGTCGCAGGGTGGCGACTGCGGCAACAGTCGCGCTTCCGCCCACCACTATGGCCAAGATCAACCCGGGAATTAAGTAGCTGCTGAACAGTGTTCCGGCTAGCCAGTTGGCCGGAAACTTATCGATTCCGGTCGCCACTGCGATACCGCCTAAGACGGCGGTCAATGCCACAAAGACACTGACGACGAAGAGCGCGACACCGCAGATACGGAGCAGCGGAGTACCCGCAAAGACACGCAATGCTCCGCGGGTCCATATCAGCAAAATTGCAAAAAATGCGATAAGAACTAAGTCGAGTACCCAAACCATAGATTCCTCTTTCGCATCATTCCCGCGCCATCTGTTGATCCACCAGGTCCGCCAGATCGATGGCGGTCATCTTTCCTTCCAAACCTGCGACCTTGATCGCATCTTCTATATTCGTCATGCAGAATGGACAGGCCGTCACGATCACATTGGCCCCGGCTTCCGCCGCCATCTGCACCCTCTTCACACCCATGCGCTGGTCTTCTTTGGGCTCGTAGAACAGCATCAGCCCACCACCACCGCAGCAGAACGAGCGGTCGCGGGTCCGGCTCATTTCGACCCGCTTCAAACCAGGGATCGCATCCAGCACTTCGCGAGGATCGTCGTAAATCTGGTTATGCCGACCCAGATAGCACGGGTCGTGGTAGGTGTAGAAGCTGTCCTTGTTTTCGACCGGACTGAACTTGATCTTGCCGGTCTTCACCTCGCGGGCGATCACCTGGCTGATGTGCTCCACCGGCGGCACATCCTTATCCTTGTAATCGTGTTTCAGCGCGTTGTAGGCGTGCGGATCAGCAGTGACGATTCTTCGTACACCGGAGGCTTTGATGGCATCCACGTTGTGGTCGCGCAAAGCGATGAAAAGAGTCTCTTCGCCAAACCGCCGGACTTCATGCCCGCTATCTTTTTCCGCCGCGCCCAGAATTCCGAAATTCTCTCCGACGTGGTCGAGGATCCTCGCCGTTGCCCGCCCGATTGCCTGCATCCGGTCATCGTAGGAGGTGATGCTGTCGACAAAGTACAAAGTTTCCGCGCGATTGTTTCCGTTGAGAACTTTTACTTCACACGTTTGCGGGAAGTCTTTGGCCTTCGTCCAGTCGGCCTTCTTCTTCTCCATCTTGCCGTACGGATTGCCCCGGCTCTCCAGCGCCTTCAATGGCTTTTGCAGAGACTGGGGCACATTTCCGTCATCGACCATGCCGCGCCGCAGGTCGACAATCTTGTCGATGTATTCGACCAACAGCGGACATTCTTCTTCGCACGCGCCGCAGGTCGTGCACGACCAGATTTCATCGTCGGAGTAGATGCCGCCCGACACTTTGCTGCCGATCAGCGCCGTGCCATTATGCGCACGTCCGAAAACCGGATAATGCTGGAAGGCATAGTCTCTTGCCTTGATGGAGATGAACCGCGGCGACAAAGGCCTTCCCACGGCATTAGACGGGCAATTGTCAGAACACCGCCCGCAGTCGGCACAGGAATAGAAATCGAGCATCTGCTTCCACGTGAAGTCTTCGAACGTCTTCACTCCAAAAGATTTCACCTGATCGAGATGCTCGTCGCTGACGCCCCATCGCACCGGCTTCAGAACCTCGCGGTCCAGCTTTGCAAAGTAAATATTGAAGAGCGAAGTCTCTACGTGGAACTGGATTCCAAAGGGCCGATAGCAGAGCAGAAAATAGAAGGTCAGTTCATGAAGAAGATAACCGCCGAAATAGAGACTGCCCAGAGTGGACAAGGGAAATGAAGCCAGAGCCTTCTGCAACATCCACGGGAGAGAAAATGCAGCCAATGCTTCCATCACTTGGCCTTGCTGTGCCTGACCGGCAGCCCTGGCCGCTGCAAACAGACTGTCAGCCACCATCAAAATTGCAATCAGCGCCAGAAGGAAAATGGCGTCGGCTGCGTGGGCTTTGCCGTACCTGGCCGGCACCGCGTACCGCGCAGGTTTGAAAACCAACCGGCGAATCACCGCGATCACCATGCATAGGAAAACGATGGTGGCGGCGTAGTCCGTGATGATGTTGTAGATTGGGCCGGCTCTTCCGGAAAGGCCGGGCATGACAAAACCCTCTGAGACCCCGACAATCAGCACCGTGAAGGCGCGCATGGCCAGGACGATGAATCCCGCAAAAATGAAAATATGAACGGTTCCTGCGAACCGGTAGCGCGGGTGCTTCCACTGACCCAGCCAGAATTTCAGAACCCTGCCGAGCCGCTCCACTGGGTGGTCGAAGCGAAAATCGCGTTCACCCCGAACGAGTGGCACCAGGCGTTTCGCCACAATGTAGGAGAACCCCACTACACCGAGAAGATGAATGATCAGGAAGAGGGTTCGGCCCGGGGCCAACCAAGACGTCATTTGCGCAACTGACTGCGCGCCTGCCACGTTCTCTACCTTCCTGCTTGACGACCCTAGGCGATCATTTGCGTCAAGACTTTTCCCTCCCTAACCGGGGAACTTGCTGCTATTGATTCGGCTGAAACGAGTGGAGGAAGCGGAATGGATGCACGAAATGACGCCGGAGCTCGTGCCAGCGTCGATGCAACCATCGCTTTCGCGCGCGTTTCCTTCTTTGCTCTCTTTTCTACTTTCTTCTCTCTCTTTTTTTCTTCCTTTCGTGGGGAGCTGACGCCGGCGGCGTCCCGCAGCTCCGTGAAACTCAACTGCAGCAACGCTTCCAAATGCCGCAGATCCGGCGCTGCGTACACGCATCCGCTGAATCCGAAATACGCCGTGCCGTTATAGGTCAGGATGGCGCAGTTGAGCGTCATCTCGCCACCCACCGGCACATAGGGATAGCAGCCCAGCATCTTATGGCCAAGCAGGTATAGCGGATATTGCGGTCCCGGCACGTTGGTGCAGACCATGTTGAAAGGCGTGAACGGCACCTGGCCGAGAATCTGGCCGCCCAACGCCTGTGCTGTCGTTGGGAGCATGCCGAGCAAACCTCCAGCCAAACTCACCAACTCCGCGGCGTGCGCGCGTTTGAGAAACTCGGTTCTCCGATGGACGGCAGCCAGCAGCTTGCGAGGGTCGCGGATATCCAGCGGAACGGTGACCGGGACTAGTGAGATGCGGTTCCCCAAATCGCTTGGATTGTCATTGCCGCGCAGATTCACGGGAACCATCATGCGCAGTAGCCGCCCCTTAACCCGGTCGCCATGCCCTTCGACGTAGCGCCGGATGGTGGCCGTCACCAGCGCGAGAATGACGTCATTCACGCTGGTCCCACAGGTTTGCTTGATGGCTTTGACTTCTGCCAGAGGAATTTCGGTCCAGGCGAATTTCTGCGGTCCACGGTAGAGAACGTTGAACCGCAGCCGCTCGGTGCTCGCGCTGAGTTCTGGAAGAAGCTGCTTCAACTCCTCTGTCGCCAGGCTCCCGCCATTCGCGGCGAAGCGCTCCGCCATGGTCGATACGTCCCCCAGCCCTCCCAGAATCCGTTTGACGAGCTCCCCGTAGGAGTCGACGAACCCGCTTGTTATCGAGGTCACGACGTCGCGCGGCGGGGGTACTCGCAGCCGGAGTTTTCGCTTAGGCAGCCGAGGCGCCACGGGGCTCGCGTCCATGAGCACGTTCATGATTCCAACCCCGGCGATGCCGTCGGCGAGGCAGTGGTGCAGGCGGAAGATGAGAGCGCTGCGATCACCTTTCAGCCCGTGCACCCAGGTCAGGTCCCACAGCGGGCGCCGCCGGTCCATTACCTTGCTGAAGATTTTCCCCGCAAGCGTTTTCAACTCTGCGTCGGAACCGCGCTTGAGCGTAACCTCGCGCACATGGCTGCGGATGTCGAAGGTTGGATCGTATTCCCAACTGGGAAGGCCAATATTGAGCGGCGCGGGCACTACGCGCTTCAGGTAACGGGGAAGAAGGGGCAGCTTCGATTCGACAAACTGAACGCAATCTTCGAACGGGACTTTACCCTCAAACACGCAGACGCAAGCCACATTGAGGGGCATGCCCTCGCGCTCAAGGTGGAGGAAAACCGTGTCGCCCCAGGAAAGTCGGTCACCCTGTTGATTGTCCTGCATCACAGCTCTCCTTCAGTTGCCAATCTTCACTCACCAAACCATTACGCATCTCAGCTCACGAAAGAAAACCGCGAGGCTAGCCTTACTAGCTTGAGCACTTTGTAGACGCCGACGTTCGCGCCGCGCAGCACGACCTTGACGCCTTTATCGTGTGCGCGACCCGCGAACTCTTCCAGCGCTCGGACCGCGCTCGCATCGATCCGCTGCACGGAAGTAAAATCCAGCGCCACTTCGCCCTCGACGCTATCCAGTTTTTCGCCCGCTTCTTGCAGCGCCTGGACCACGCTCTCTTCGTCGATCTTGAGCCACACGGCGATCATCGCCATACGTACTCCTATCCGCTACGCGTTTCGTTGCTGAGATGTACTAGCCGGCTTTGCTGGGCTCCGGCCTTCATAAGCCTTCCAAAACAGTTCCTCCAGTTCGCTCATTAGCGGCATGCGAGGATTCGACCGCCAGGAGGGATCGTCAAAGGCAAGCTTGGTCAGCTCAGGGATTGCCCGCTCGAATTCTTCCCTCGAGATTCCCAGGTCGGCGATCGAACGCGGAACGCCCAGTTGGTCGAGTAATTGTTCCGTCGCCGCTACCAGGTTCTTCACCTTCTCCTCGATCGTGTGTCCGCCCAGTCCCAGCAAATCCGCGATCGTCGCATATTTCTTGTGCGCGAGATATCCCTTCTGATACGGCGAAGGCACAAACTTGCTGGGCACGGACGCGTTATACGCAATCACATGCGGCAGCATGAGCGCGTTGGCCCGGCCGTGCGCCACGCCGAAGCGCGCCCCGAAAGCATGCGCCAGCGCGTGATTTACGCCGACCGACGCGTTGGAAAATGCCATCGCGGCAATACAGGCCGCATTGTGCATCTCGCTACGCGCCTCTTCGTCGCGGGGATGCTCATAGGCGATGGGCAGGTATTTGAAGACCATCCGGATCGCCTGAATGGCGTTGCAATCGGTGTAAGCCGAACCGTAACTGGAAACGGCAGCTTCGAGCGCATGAGTCAGGCAGTCGATGCCCGTGTCCGCGGTCAGGCCCTTCGGCATGGACATAACGAATTGCGGATCGACAATAGCTACGTCCGGAGTCAGCGAGTAATCGGCCAGAGTCACCTTGCGCCCGCGCTCTTTGTCCGTGAGGACTGCAAAGGGAGTGACCTCGCTCCCCGTTCCGCTGGTGGTGGAGATTGCAACCAGACGAGCCCGGTTAATTTTCTCGGTCGGGTACTGAACCACGCGCTTGCGCAGATCGAGAAAAGGCGCGGCCAGCTCTTCCAGGTCAGCCTCCGGCGACTCGTACTTGAGCTTCATGATCTTGGCCGCATCGATCACTGAGCCGCCGCCCAGCGCAATGATCTGGTCAGCTTTGTAAAAGTTGAGTTCCTGCACTCCTTGCAGGATCACCTTGACCTCGGGCTCCGCGTCGGGGATGACCGAGACGTGGACACGCGTCCCCTCCGGAAGGTGGCGTCGCACAATATCAATGTGCCCGATCTGCTCCATGGAAGGATTCGTAACGATAACGGTCGAGCTCGACGGAAACTGGCGAATGTTCTCCACCGCCTTGAGGTTGAAATAAATCTGATTGGGAACCCGGAACCACATATGGGCTTGTGTCCTCCGAGCTACGCGCTTGATGTTGAGGTAGTGATAGATGTTTACGTTATCGGTTGTGCTGTTGCCGCCGCCGGTGCCGCATCCGAAGGAAAAGGTCGGCACCAGATCGTTGTAAACCGCGCCCAGCGCTCCCACTGAGCCCGGCGAGTTCACAATGATTCGCCCCGCGTTCATCACCTCACCGAACTTGCGGATGACCTCATCGTTGCGCGAAAAAATAACCGCCGTATGTCCAAGCCCCCCGGCATGATTCACGTCGATGCAAACCTTAAGCGCCTCATCGACGGACTTCGCTCGATAAACCGCGAGCAGTGGAAACAGCTTCTCCACTGAAAGCGGATATTCGCGCCCTACACCTTGAATCGGTGCGATCAGAAGTTTGGTGCCTGGCTTTACTGCCAGACCGGCCATGCGCGCAACATCAGCCGCACTTTGCCCGACCGCCGCGGCCTGCATGCATCCTGTCTTCGGATCGATCACCGTCCGCCCCAGCAGCTCGGTTTCTTTTTCGTTGCAGATGTGCGTGCCCAGTTCCTCAAACTTCTTCAGCACGCGGCCATAAACCTCATCGTCGATCACCACGGTTTGCTCTGAGGCGCAGATGGTTCCGTTATCGAAGGTCTTCGAGAGAATAATGTCCACGACTGCCGTATTCAGGTCCGCGCTCTTTTCCAGATAGACCGGGGTATTGCCCGGCCCCACACCAAGAGCCGGTTTGCCGGAGCTATATGCCGCTTTGACTGCGCCCGGCCCACCCGTGGCATCGATTAGTGCCACATCTTTATGCCGCATCAGGTAGGCGTTGTCCTGCAGCGTGTGCGACTCCAGACAGCTAAAAACCCCTTGGGGTGCACCCTGCTTCAGCGCGCTCTCGTACATAATCCTCACCGCCTCAGAGCAGCAATGCCACGCGTTCGGATGCGGACTGAAAATAACCGCATTGCGCGTCTTGATCCCCATGATGCACTTGAACAGCACCGTGGACGTGGGGTTCGTAATCGGCGTCAGCGAGAAGATCACGCCAATCGGATCGGCGATCTCCACCAGATTCCGTTCCGGATACTCACGAATGACGCCAACCGTACGTTTGTCCTTGATGTAGTTGTAGGCAAACTCCGTGGCGCACATATTTTTCAGGACTTTGTCTTCCATGACCCCGAGCCTGGTTTCCTCAACCGCCAAGCGGGCCAGATATTGAGCTTGTCCCAGGCCGGCCAGCACCATTCCTTTGACGATGCGGTCCACGTCCTCTTGAGTGAATTGCGTAAACACGGCAGCGGCAGTTTTGGCTTGACTGACTAATCTTTCCAGGTAGGTAATTCGCTCTGCCGTGAGGCTTTCCGTGGCAAAAGGAATCTGAATCCGTTCTTGAACTGCTTCACCGGTGGCCATTTCTGCTCCTACCACTATCTGTGTGAGTTCCTTGCCAGTGAGGAACTGCTTACTGCGATGGCCAAATGAGCGCGACTGCTGTTCGTGCGTCGGGGCCGATTACGGATCCCCGAGTGAAAATCTCCCAAGCTTCTACGCGTAGTTGATTTGGTTTCGAATCAGCCATTGCTCATCGCGCACTTTTACTTCGCGTAAGTCCATCGGAGATCCTCACAGCCTCGACTGGAGTGACTGAAGTCACTACATCACAGCGCTGTGGATAAGTCCGTAGCGCGCATCACCCCTGGTTGTGAGCAACCTTACAGCGGAATGTTCACAAGAGTGTGCGGTGTGCGGCTTAGTAAAGTCCGGTGTATGGCTGAGTAGGGAATCGGCCTTCTGATCTTCAGCCTTGGACTGGTGAGGATGCGCTACTTACACCAAGGAAAGTTGTGTGATCTGCAACCCTCGCACCGCCCAGGGAGCAGGAACGGGACTCTTCGAGAGGCAAGCGCCTCATCATTTCAGAGGCAGGCACAAACGCGCCAACGTGCTCTCGCGGGCGCAAGAGCACGTTGGCGCTATCTTTACAGCATCGGCCCACGATTCAAAACCAGAAGCGAGAGCCGGTTGCGCATCCTTGCTCTGGCCGTTAGGCCGCCGCGGCAGCCGCTTTCTTCCCTGTCCGCTTCGTCTTATGTTCGGTCTTGGAAGCATGGTGCTCAGCCGTCGGCTTGATCACGTTCATCAACTCCTTCTGCGCATCGACATAGCTCTTCACACCTTCGCGTGTCAGCTCTGCCAACGGTAGCAAGGGAAACGGCTTTACAAGCTCCACGGCCTTGCCTGCAGTTTTCACACTGTCATTCAACTGCCGTCCAACTACATCCACCAGCCTCTTCTGAGCTTCGATCAACGCCCCGGTGGCTTCACGCGCCACTTGAGAGAGTTCGGTCTTTTTGGTTTTCTTGACGCCATTGGTGTGCTTGGCGCCGGTGGCCTTGGCAACTTCCTCCGAGACGACGTCCATGAAGTGCTTCTGGGCTTTCACAAAAGTATCCATCGACTCGCGGGCCAGTTCCTCCAGATGTTCAGTCTGGTATGGTTTTCCAGCCTTCGCCGCCTCTACCCAGGTGTGAGTTTGCTTTCCGGCGATCTTCAAGTACTCCTGCTGCAGGTGGATGAAGGTTTCCACGCTGCGGCTTACCAGGTCGACAACTGCCTGCGCCGCCGGTCCATCGCCGACACGTTCCTTCACGCCCGACATCACGATTTCGTTCTGTTTTTGTCCCAGTTCAAGAAGGATCTTTTGTCCTTCGATGAAGTTCGACACACCCTCGGCAGCTACTTCGCTCAGAATGGCGGCCGGAGAATGATCGGGGTGGGACAATTGTTGCCGTATCGAGTGCATTAAGTTCGCGTTCTGGCGCATAGCCAGGTCCAGCAGGATTCGTTGCGTGGCAAAGAAACCTTGGACCCCCTGTTGCGCCCAGCCCGACAAAAGAGAAACAAAGGATGAAGACTCATGCTTTACTGTGGTTGGCATTTGGCACCTCCGTATTTGTTGCTGCAATGCAGCATCAACTGAAATATACGGCTTGCAGGTGTTTGTGTCAAGATGTATGTTCCTTGTGTGCATAGCAGCATGATAGAGGCGAAAATGAAATCATCCCCGTCCTCATCAAGAAATCGGGAGTCGCAGATTGTACGACTCTTCCAACAGCAAGTAGGTGAACCGCCGCATCCCTCGAATGTGCTATGGAGCATCCAGGAGGGGGAGAAGTATAATGCGCGATGGTAAGCATACGCCCGACACAAGCACTCAGGGTCAAGGAGCGTGAATGCGGGCAGACTCAGGGCGAAATTTGCGGACACGGAAGAAGGCAACCCGTCCACGGAAGTTTATTCGCAAGCAATCACCCCAAACTCAACCGCAGGCCCACCGTTCCTTGTGGACCGAAGCGCTGTTCGGAGCCGAGGTTCTGCTGCTCCACGCCACCCCTGTGTACTACGGCTTTGGTGCGCCACCCGGGGACGACTCCGGCGTCGTTCTCATCCCCGGTTTTCTCGGCACCGATCTATATTTGACAGAACTCCACTCCTGGCTTGGACGAATCGGCTACCGGCCTTATTTTTCGGGTATCGGCATCAACGCCGACTGCCCCAATCTGTTGGTCCAGCGCCATCTGAACGAGACCATCGAAAGAGCGTTGGATGAGACCGGCCGCAAGATCCACCTGATCGGCCATAGCCTGGGAGGCGTGATCGCGCGCTCCATTGCCGGTGCCCGGCCCAAAGACATTGCATCGGTCATAACCTTAGCCTCGCCGATTCGCGGCACCGTGGCGAATCGCGCTGTCATCAATGCGGCAGACGCCATTCGCTTGCGCATTTTGCAGGAGCACGGCAGCAGCGTGCTGCCTCACTGCTACACCGGGCGTTGTACTTGCAGTTTCGTGGACTCGCTGCGACGGGACGTCCCCGATTCCATGCTTCAGACCGCAATCTACACGCGCGACGACGGCATTGTGGATTGGCGTTATTGCATGACCAGAGATCCTGATTCCGACTACGAAGTTCCAGGCACTCATATCGGCATGGCATTTAATCCTTCCGCCTACACCATCGTCGCCGAGCGCCTGGCGCAAGCGCAGTCTTCCCAATGAAGTTATCCGCCGACCATCTCCAATACCGCCCCAGTTTTCGTTTCTAAGTGCTCGACCAATCCTCCCGGCCTCTCCAGACGCACCCTTGCTCCGGCCAGGCTGTTGTTTGTAACCTCAAAGCTGCCTGCACAATCGGTTTTCAAATACGGCAGACGATGAATGCTCGGCCCAGCGCCATCAATTGCTGCTTCCAGCCGGAATCCGTCCTTCGCGGAACCACCAAAACTCCACCCGAATGTTTCCGGATCTCTTCTGATCTCTTGCAGGCTCCGGAATTCGTGTGCTTCCCATCATGCCAAAGTACCGCTTTGCTGAATGCGAGTCCAAATGGCATTTCGTACACCAATGCTTCCAATGTGCTCGGGTGCGCGCCGGAGCGCGGAAAATATGCATGAGTCCAAGTCCAGAAGTTGCGATGCCGGTATCCGCAATTGTGGCCTTGAACTCCGTGCCCTAAAACACTTCCTTCAACACTTCGGTCGTCCAGCGTGATCTGGCCGGAAAAAATGGCGTCGGAGTGCGGCGTACGCGAGAATCCAATCCAGCCCTTGCTGCTCAGAGTGACGCGAAACCTGGAACGATAATGTAGATTCCATGAAATCGTGTGCCCATCCATCTGCAATGACCCCCGGCATGAGTCCTCACCGATTTCATTGTCGCCGACACGGAAGTGAAATGGATTTTGCCTTCTGGCGCTGAGATCCAGCCCCTGCAATGGAAATCCTTGAATGAAGCTTTGCGGTTTTCCATCCCCACACGGAAACCACGTAGCCCACACTTGCACGGGCATCCCGCCAGGTTCGTCCGGGCAACCGCACCGGCCCGGATTCATAAGCAAGTATCGGAACCACCAAGCCCCACTGCCGTCCGCGAGTCCGAGACGAATAAACCAGACTTCATAGCGGCGCCGGGCAGACAGGGATGAATATAATTCGTTCAGCGTCTTCACAAACTCATCTTCGCACACGCTGAATGCATGCGTGCCCGCATGCACAACGTGTTCGAGTTGGGACCTATTTCACTCGCCGAATCATTGACAGTTCTGGCCGGTTCCGATTCAATAACTTACATAGCTGCAACGGGACCCGGCGAATTCGGCTTACACGTCCGCTGCGCAGTTCATTTTTCTCAATTCACTTCAGGAGCAAACTATGTCAGCACCCAGCCGCCGGCCAGAGATTCGCCGGCGCCGCGCCCGTCAGCACAAGATCACAGCCCTCCGCAACCGCCTCGCCTCGGCCAAGACCGATGCCGATCGCGACCGCGTCACCGCCAAGTTGCACAAGCTCGCCATCGCTTCCCCCGGCCAGCCCCTGCTGAAGTAGTCCTCGTTCAATCGGGATGATGGTTTAATGGGGATGTCTGACGGGCATGGATGCGTGCGCGCTGCCGACGAGCCCACGTCAGCTCACAACTCGCTACGCGGTACTGGCAACTGTTTCTGGAGTATCATACTCTCGTGAACCGCTCCATCCAGCGCCCGATTCTGTCCAGGCCGGCGTGCTCACTCGCGCTCTTCGGACTGCTAATAACTTCAATTCCTTGGGCCGCAGCCCAAAGAACCGCGCACCTCGCGTCTCATTCCGCGATCCAGCGCTTCAACCAACCCACCGGCAGCTTTGCTTTCGCACAAAACGGACATCCTCACGGGCTCCGGCGACCTCCGCGCACCTCTCTTCCTTTCCCATTCCTGGACGATTTCTTCGATTCCGACGGCATCTACTCCACCGGCTACCCCGTAGCCTCGCAGCCGCCTGCAATTGTGCTGCAAGCTGTCCGAGCCTTGTCCGGCCCCTCGGACTCTCTTGCCCAACCGAAGTTCAGCCGCGGTTCGTCTTCGACCCAACCCTTAATCATCGAGCTCCAAAACGGCCGCTACGTCCGCATCAGTAGCAACGCAGCGAACGGCGAGGTTCTGCCCGACTACAACCGCGCTCAAGCCAGCAACATCAATCCCGAGAAACTAACTCACCCTAAATCAACTCACGCCGCAACATCTCCTGCGCAAGATCTTCCACCCGCAGTTCTAGTTTTTCGCGATGGACACACCGAAGAAGTCCACGATTATTCGATAGCCGACGGCGTCCTCTACGCCCGCGGCGACTATTACACCGACGGATACTGGAACAAGAAAATCGAACTCTCCTCGCTGAACGTCGCTCGAAACCCTTCAAGCCAATGCCACGCGAAATGTGAAATTCGTCCTTCCTGCATCTCCCAACGAAGTAATCACCCGCCCTTAGCAACAGCGGCCGCCGGTTTACCATGAACCGGAGCCTGCCTGAGCGTAGTCAAAGGGTCTCACCTTGGGTTATGAGTTTGGGACGCCGAACATTTTCCGCCCCAAAAATCAAAGCCTGAAACGTGCTACAATATTTAGTCGATCAAAATCCCATAACCGCCTGTGAATGCAACTGCTTAGCACAAATTCGCAACTTGCGACAGCGCCTTGGATGTGGCGGGCGAATTGGTTAGCTAGCAGCTAGGAGCTAGAAGCTTAAATGCCTGACGATCAAAATCCCGAACTCCCCCTGACGCCACCGCCCCCCGGCGACGGCAGTCCCGGCGCTCTGCACATTCAGCCCGTCAACATTGAAGACGAGATGCGCAAGTCGTATCTCGACTATTCCATGTCGGTCATCATCGGCCGCGCTCTGCCCGATGTCCGCGACGGACTCAAGCCCGTTCACCGCCGCATTCTCTACACCATGCAGCAGATGGGCCTCCAGCCCAATCGTGCCACGCGCAAGTGCGCCCGCATCGTCGGCGACGTGATGGGCAAGTACCATCCCCACGGCAATCTGGCGGTGTACGACGCGTCTAGTTCGCTTAGCGCAAACCTGGAGCATGCGCTACCCGCTGATTTTCGGACAAGGAAATTTCGGCTCCGTCGACGGAGATCCTCCCGCAGCCGATCGCTACACCGAAGCCAAACTAGCCGCAGTCTCCACTGCGCTATTGGAAGATTTAGATAAAGAAACGGTAGACTTCCGCCCCAACTACGACGGCAGCGAAGTCGAGCCCGACGTTCTCCCAGCAAGAATTCCGAATCTGCTGATCAATGGCTCCGACGGAATCGCCGTCGGCATGGCGACAAAAATTCCGCCGCACAATTTAACCGAAATCGTCGACGCCACCATCACGCTGATCAACAACCCCAACGCCCAGCTAGCCGACATCCTAAAATTCGTCCAAGGCCCCGACTTCCCTACCGCCGGCGTAATCCACGGACGCGCCGGAGTCTTCGAAGCCTACCGCACCGGCCGCGGCCGCTTCATGATGCGCGCCAAAGCCGCCATCGAAAATATCACCAAAGACCGCCAGGCCATCATCGTCACCGAAATTCCCTATCAGGTAAACAAAGCCCGCCTGGTCGAGCGCATCGCGCAGCTGGTCAACGACAAAGACATCGAAGACATTTCCGACGTGCGCGACGAAAGCGACCGCGAAGGCATGCGCATCGTAGTCGAACTCAAGCGCGGCGCCGAACCGCAAATCGTTCTCAACCAGCTCTTCAAACACACCTCCATGCAGGAAGGTTTTTCCATGATCCTGCTGGCGGTGGTCAACGGCCAGCCCCGCGAAATGGGACTGATCCAGGCCATCAAGCACTTCATCAATCACCGCGTAGAAGTAGTCCGCCGCCGCACCGCCTTCCTGCTGCAGAAAGCAAAAGACCGCGAGCACATCCTCGAAGGCTATCTCAACGCGCTCGATCACCTCGACAACGTAATCGCCATCATCCGCGCCAGCGCCAACCGCGCCGACGCCCGCGAAAATTTAGTCGCCTACTTCGCTGGCAAGAAAATCGACATCAACACCACCGGCCGCGCTCCCAAACAAGATCCCGAAAAGCCTTTCACCACGCGCCAGGCCGAAGCCATCTTAGAACTGCAACTGCACCGCCTGACCAAGCTCTCCATCGACGAAATTTCCAACGAGCTAAAAGAAGTTCGCGGAAAAATCGAAGACTACGAATCCATCCTCGCCTCCGAAAGCAAGCTCCGCAAAGTCATCATCAAGGAATTAGAAGAAGTAAAAGAACTCTACGGAGACGAGCGCCGCACCCGCATCGAAGACGAAGCCGCAGAAATCGTCCTCGAAGACTTAATCGCCGACGAGCAGGTAGCCGTAACCTTCAGCCACTCCGGCTACATGAAGCGCACGCCCATCTCCACCTACCGCATGCAGCGCCGCGGAGGCGTAGGCCGCACCGGCATGAAGACCCGCGACGAAGATTTCGTCGAGCACCTCTTCATCGCCTCCACTCACGCCTACATCCTCATCTTCACCAACAAAGGCCGAGTCTACTGGCTCAAGGTCTACGAAATTCCCGACGTAAGCGCCGCCGGCAAAGGCAAACACATCGGCAACCTCGTCGGACTGCAACCCGGCGAAACCGTCCGCACCATGCTCGCCGTCCGCAATCTCGAAGAGGAAAACAAATTCATCTTCTTCGCCACCCGCAACGGCCTGGTAAAAAAATCCGAACTCCGCGAGTTCATGCACGTCCGCTCCAACGGCATCAACGCCATCAACATCGAAGATGGAGACGAACTCGTCGCCGCCCGCATCACCAACGGCAACCAGATCGTCTTCATCGCCTCCCACGAAGGCATGGCCGTCCGCTTCGACGAAAACCACGTCCGCCCCATGGGCCGCAACGCCTATGGCGTCAACGGAATCAACCTAGAAGAGCGCGACTACGTAGTAGGCATGACAGTAACCCCAAAGCCCGACAAAACCGCCGAAGCACAGAGCCGGGGACGGAGAAGAACCATGTGGGGACCGGCGCATTCGCCCGCCCAGCGAGCGAAGCGAGCCAAGGTGAAACAGAAGCAGTAAGCCGAAATCCCGCCCAGCCGAGACCGTAGACCTAACTCAAAAAGGCACCCTCATCCTCTCCGTAACCGAAAACGGATACGGCAAGCGCACCCCCGCCGACGAATACCGTTTAACCAACCGGGCCGGCAAAGGCGTAATCAATATCAAAACCACAGAGCGTGTAGGAAAAGTCGTTGCCATCGCTCTGGTAGACGAAAACTCGCAAGTAATGCTAATCAGCCAATACGGCAAAATCATCCGCATGGATTCCAAAACCATCCGCGAATCCGGCCGAAACGCCCAAGGTGTTCGCCTGCTGCACATGGAGCCCGGCGACCGCGTAGCCGCCGCCGTAGTCCTGGCCCCAGAAGAAGAACCCAACGGCAACGGAGGCACATTGCTCCAATAGATGAAGTAAGAGGATTGGCAACAAGAATGTGGACGCAGGCGGCTCGCCGACAACCTGATTACCTGTGTCAATCTTCAAGCTTTGTCATTCCGAACGAAGTGAGGAATCTGCTGTTCGCCGCCAGCACCGTTGCCCCCGAGTCCTACCGTCCACTCCCCGCTTAAGCCCTATCCGTGTGAATCCGTGCAAATCCGTGGCAAAGATTTCGCCGCCCCTACTTCACTCCCTGCTTCCGATTAATCTCATACGAAAACTCCGTAAAGAAATTCAGCAAAGTCCCCCACCCCACCTGCTCCGCCGCCGCTCGTCCACCATTGACAAACGCATTCTTCGGATTAGGCTTCCAAGCCGTAGAGATCATCCCTCCGCCAAAAGCCCCGCCATATAAAGCCCACTGCGGACGCACGTGCTCCTCGCTGCGATCGTAAGTCATCAAGTTCCTGTAGAACGCATGCCACGTCCGCAGCCACAAGCCTTTACACTTGCACTGATCGTAGCGAACCTCATATCCCAGCTTTGCATTGCCCCACGCCGCCAGCGAGTTCGCCGCAATAAACTGTCCCTCCCGCGACGCAAATCTCTCCGCGTAACCCGTCCATCCATCGTCCCACTGGTAAGGCACTCCGCGCACCTGATCAATCCCGGCGGCAAACATTCGCTTCATGTAAGCTTCGGGAGTAATCAGCGTCTGCCGCAGATAAATTTCTTTCCTCTGCTCTGCCGTCGGTGTAACCAGCGTCCGGTTCTTGCCGATGTACTCTCCCGCAATCCACCCCGACTCCCAGTCCCGCGCTTTCTTCAACCCCGCCGTTGCCGCGTCCCTTGTCATCCCGGCCACCGCCTGCACCGGATTTCCATTCTGCTCTTTCTGTTTACTCTCACCCGGCGCATCGGGAAGTTGTTGCACCGGAGCCTGTGAATCTTGAGCAGGATTCTGCGCCGGCTCACTGCCTTGCGCCCATCCCAGCCCTGGAGCCATCGCCGCCAACCAACACGCCATCACAAGAACGACGCGGTGTGTACTCTGCAACCTCTGTGGTAAAGCCCTTGTCTCCCCCAACACGAGCAAGCCCCCGATGCTAGACTTCCTTGGATGCATTCCCTTTACAACCGCGTTGCAGGTCAAAATGTCGAGCGTCTCGCGGCTCTCAGCGACGGCATTTTCGCCGTAGCCATGACCTTGCTCGTCCTCGACCTGCGCGTTCCCGCCGCCGAGGCCGTCCACTCCGAGGGCGACCTGTGGCGCGTGCTGGTCGCATTATCGCCTAGGCTGCTCATCTTTCTTATGAGCGTGATGACCCTCGGCATCTTCTGGGTTGGCCAGCAAACTCAACTCAACCACTTCGCCCGCGCCGACCGCAATCTTTCCTGGATTCACATCTCGTTTCTCTGCGCCGTCTCGCTCACCCCATTCTCGACCTCTCTGCTGGCCGAATTCATAACCTACCGCACCGCGCTGCTCGTCTATTGGTGCAACATTCTCCTGCTCGGACTCACCTTATATTGGAGTTGGAGCTACGCCACCCGCGCTCTCCTCCTCGCCGACGATGTGCCGGCGGAGATCCGTCCTGCCGTCATCCGCCGCATCGTGATTGCGCAGTCCCTGTATGCCGCTGGCGCCGCCTTGTGCTTTATCGATACTTATTACAGCATCGCCGCGATCGTGTTGGTGCAGGTGAACTATGCCATCGCGCCGAGATTCTGCTGGGGATTGTTCTCACGCGGACCAGCCGCAGCACTAAGAAAGAGTCAAGCAAACAAATAACCGAAGAGATGTGTGACTTTCTTGCCTTGAAGGTCCATCCGTGTGAATCTGTGGCAAAAGATTTTCTACCCGCGCTCAAACGCGTGCTTCTTTTCCAACTCTTCCACTGCAGCCCGCATCGCACCCTCAAACTTTTCCCCATGCGCCATCAACCCGGCAGTAGCCCTCGCCCACTCCCCCTCGATAACCACCAAGCCATTCCCCGCTAACCATCGCCCCGCAACATCCACCAAATGCTCCGCCGTTGTTTCCAGATACTGCGCCTCCGCCGGATCCCCAATCCAAACCTTCTTTACAACGGCATTGTCATTCCGAGCAACGCGAGGAATCTCGGTTTCGCTTCCGTCACCACTGCCCTGGACGGAACCGTCGTCACTGCCGGTACTCAACCTCGTCTCCCAATAAACCTTCCTCCGCAAAAACTCCGCAATCACCTCGTCTGTTGCCTTCCCAAACACCCACTTCCCCCGCTTGAAGTCATAATGCCGGCTGGAAAACGACACCGGCTTCAACTTCCCCGACTTCAAAAACTCAATCTGCTTCCGGTCCACTTCCTTGCGCAAGGCGTTGATCACCGGAGCCTCCGCATCCTTAGCCTCCAGCGACGGCATCACCTCCCGCACCGTTGCCGACAAATTCACCGCCACCGGCGCATGCAACCCCTCCGAACCCTCCAGCCCAATGTCCCCGTGCACCACCCAAAAATCCGCCCCCGATCCAGACCGGTGAAACGGCCACTCCAACTCAATCCGCAAAGGCAAACCGCTCAACGTCACCCAAATCTTTTTGTCTTCAGCTTGCACGATGCCTCACTCACCTGATGGAAGTATATAAACCGCTGTCATCCTGAGGAAGCCAAGCGCCCGGACAATGGCCTTTGTCGTTCCAATAACTTCTGTCATTTCCGATTAACTTTTGTCATTCCGAACGAAGTGAGGAACCTGCTGTTCGCCGCCAGCACCCCTATCCCCACCATGAGCGTGCCCACCAGAAAACGCAAAGTTTACGTACTGGATACTAGGTACCAGGTACTAGGTACCAGCAACTAGCTACTTCTTCCTCCGCACCTTAGCCCCCATCCGCAACAACTTCCTCACCGTCCCAGTAGGCAGCCGCTTCATCTGATCATGCAACTCCGTCACCGCCTCAAAAAATCCGGCCATGGCCGCCAGCCGCTCCCGGGTAAAATCCGCCCCCGGCTCCTTAGGATCCAGCTCCTCCAAACACCTCCGCAACAACTCCCGCGTCGGATCGATCTCCCGCCGCTTCCTCTGCTCGATCACCAGCCGGAACATCTCCCAAACGTCTTTCATCGACTCATAATGTTCCCGCCGGTCCCCCAGCACATGCACCGCCCGCACAATCCCCCAGCTCTCCAGTTCCCGGATCGACGTGCTCACATTCGACCGCGCCACGCTCAATGTCGCCGCAATCTCCTCCGCCGGAAAAGCCCGCGGCGACAAATACAGCAACGCATGGATCTGCGCCACCGTCCGGTTGATCCCCCACCGCGTCCCCATCTCTCCCCAATGCAAAATGTACTGCTTCTGCATCGCGGTTAAAGTAGCCATGTCGTAGCCATGTCAGTACTTTCAGTTCCATCAGAATCTACAGAACACACCGCCCGCTGTCAATGTCGGCAGCGCAATTAGATTTTGTCATTCCGAACGAAGTGAGGAATCTGCTTCCTGCCTGCGTCACCACAGCCCCAAAGCGGAAGCCACCGAGCAGCTCGATATCGACTAGGTACCAGGTACTCGGGACTCGCTACTAGGCTTAACCTTCTTCTTAGGAACCTTCCGCGCCGCCTCCGCCCGCTTCCGCTCCTGATATCGCCGATCATGAAACGACTGGTCCGCCAACTGTTTCTTCATCCTTCCAGCTTACACCCGGCCCTGTCATGCTGAGCGAAATAGGATCGTCCAAAGGACGATCCTACGCAGCCGAAGCAGCTTCTTGACAGCAGCTCCACGACCGCTGCCACCAGTGCTCCAGCCTTTTGGTTTAATCTGTTCGTGATGGAGAAGCGCCGCATAGCCGAACTGCTCCACCCGTTCCTATCCAACCCTTGTCATTCCGAGGAGCGCAGCAACGAGGAATCTGCTGTCCTCTCCGCAACCCAACTCCAAAGTATATCGACGTACATCGATATACTCCAGCACTGGAACGCCCGCATCAACCTAACCGCAATCCGCAACGAAGAAGAAATAGTCACCCGCCACTTCGGCGAATCCCTATTCGCCGCCCGCCACCTCTTCCCCAAGGTTTACCCCGTGTCCCCCGTGCCCTCTGTGGTAAAAGGTTTTGACATTGACGTTGCCGAAGTCCGAGCCGCAGACCTCGGCTCCGGTGCCGGCTTCCCCGGCATCCCCATAAAACTCTGGGCCCCTGACATCGCCCTGACGCTAATCGAATCCAGCCAAAAGAAGTCAACCTTCCTCCGCGAAGTAGCCCGCGCCCTTACATTGACGCACATCAATATACAAAACGCTCGCGCCGAAACCCTCCCCCCATCCTCCTTCGACGTAGTAACCCTCCGCGCCGTCGAGCGCCTAGCCGACACCCTCCCAACCGCCGCCGCCCTGCTAGTCCCCAAGGGACGCCTGGCACTTCTGATCTCCACCGCCCAGGTACCACCCGCCCGTTCCATCCTCCACAACCTAGCTTGGGATGCCCCAATCCCCGTCCCCCAGTCCAGATCCCGCGCACTCCTAATCGGTCGCCTGGAACCAGCAAAGTAAACAAGTGGAGTAGATCGGCCAGTTTATCGACAAATGATGGATGCTTTTTGCCTTAAATCCCAACCTCTGGCCGCTGAAGTGGGAAATTAGGTTGCAGACTTACAAAATAGCTCTAATGTTCCAACTGGAACACCCAGCACAATGTTCCAACTGGAACACCCAGCACAATGTTCCAACTGGAACACCCAGCACAATGTTCCAACTGGAACACCCAGCGCAATGTTCCAACTGGAACACCCAGCGCAATGTTCCAACTGGAACATTCGGTGCACCTTCGACTTCTCGTTCCCAAATTTCGCGCTCCACTGATACAAAATCGATCTCAATGTTCCAGTCGGAACACTGGAGCGGTTTCTGGCTTCCGGGAATCTGCTGAATGTTCCGACCGGAACATTGGACACGTTTTGCACACGAATTCAACCGGCGGATGGTTATTCGTCCTTGCATTTGAAATGCGAACCGCACTATTCTGCCAACAGCTCTGGCTCCTCGACAATTTATGGGACGCGTCATCGCTGTTGCCAATCAGAAGGGCGGCGTGGGGAAGACTACGACTGCCATCAACCTAGCCGCGTCCTTCGCGGCGGCTGAAGTGAACACACTGCTCATCGATTGCGATCCGCAATCGAATGCCACCAGCGGCCTGGGCCTGGTGAAAGATCCCGGAACGTATTTCCACCTACCACCTGCTGCTGGGCGCAGCCTCCGGCGAGGAAGCGCTCGCTGTGACCGAACTGGAGCAGCTCTGGCTGATTCCTTCGCACAAGAACCTGATCGGGGCAAACCTCGAGCTGGTCGAGGCGGAGCGGCGCGAGTATCGCTTGCGGGACGCGATCGCGCCATTGCGCGACCGCTTCCACTACATCGTGCTGGACTGTCCGCCGGCGCTCGACCTGCTCACGCTGAACGCGCTGGTCGCGGCCGACTCGGTGCTGATTCCTATGCAGGCGGAATACTTTGCGCTCGAAGGCATCAGTGAGCTGATGGACACAGTGGAGCGGATCCGCGTGGAGTTGAACCCAGGGCTTGAGATTGAGGGCGTGGTGCTGACCATGCTGGATGAGCGCACCAACCTGGCGCAGCAGGTGACGGCTGAGCTGAGAAGATTTTTTGGGGAGAAGGTGTGCGCGGCAACCATACCGCGGAACATAAGGCTGGCGGAGGCGCCGAGCCATGGGAAGCCGGCGCTGGTGTACGATCCGCGGTCGAAGGGGGCGGAGAGCTACATACGGCTGGCTAAGGAGATCCTAGGCCGGCTGCCGGCTGCGGCGACCTCGGGCTTCCGGGTGCGGCGGAGATGATAAGACGGCTTATATATCGATGTACGTCGATATATTACATTGACGTATATCGATATATTTTGGCGGGGTGGGCGGACTTTTGCGGTCGGCTGAGATGACAACGATTAGCGCCGGCATTTTCAAGAGAACGCCTTTTGGGGCTGGGGCGATGTGTGAGGTGCAGGGGTCCCCTTCGACAAGCTCAGGGCAGGCTTTCGACTCCGCAGGTGCTTGCGCTTTGCGCAAGCACCTGCTGCGCTCAGGATGACAGAAGGAGAGATAAACAATTGATGACTACTACGGCGGCGGAGAAGGTGGGGGGTCGGGTGTTGCGAGAAGAAAGAGGAGCAAGGTGGAGAAGCGGCGGGCTTTGGGGCGGGGGTTGGCTTCTTTGTTGCCGGGGCCGCGTGTGGTGGCTAGTCCCGAGTCGCGACTCTCGATCCCCGAGCCGACCACCCTTCCCCAGGGGCTGAAGCCCGAATCACTCCCAACTCAGGACGGCACCCTTCGGCCAGGCTCAGGGCAGGCTCCTGAAGCCGTGCCCTTTCCGACATCGGCGCCTGCCGTGAGCGGTGGTGGTGTCGGCGAGCACCAGATTCCTCACTTCGCTCGGAATGACAAGAGTAGTGATGGACCTCCGGCTTTTGACTCGTCACGGAGCTGGAGGCTGGTCGGACAGGAGTGTCCGACCCACACGAGCCGATGTCCCCATCCTTCGCACAAAACGCGAAGGATGGGCCGCCCACGTTCGAGCCTTACCTGGCGATGAGGTGATTTCTATTCAGGCGGTGGCGGATGACCGGATTGTGGGGAACCGGGTGGCGTACATTCCGATCGAAGTCGATTGACAAGAATCCTTACCAGACGCGGTATGTGTTTGATGAGGAGACGTTGGGGAGCTGCGCGATTCGATCAAGGAACATGGGGTGGTGCAGCCTGTGGTGGTGCGGCCAGCGGAGGAAGAGGGGCGCTACATCCTGGTGCTGGGCGAGCGGCGGTTGCGGGCTTCGAAGATGGCGGGGAAGGACTCGATTCCGGCGTTGGTGCGGCGGCTCTCGCCGCAGCAGGCGGCGGAGATGACCGTGCTCGAGAACGTGGTGCGGGAGGATTTGAATCCGATTGAGCAGGCGGAAGCGTTTCGGGTGCTGAGCCAGGAGTTCAAGCTGACGCAGGCGCAGATTGCGGAGCGGATTGGCGTGTCGCGGGAGACGGTGGCGAATTACATGCGGCTGTTGCGGCTGCCGAAGAAGGTGATGGATTACATGCTGGCAGGGCCGGCTCAGCTTCAGCGATGCGCGGGAGATTTTGCGGCTGGAGAATGACGAGTACATCGAGGCGGTGGCGGAAGAAGTGGTGACCCATAAGTTGAAGTGGGATCAGATTGAAGACCGGGTGATGCGGATCAACGGGTCGTTTGCGATGCTGCCGGGGCAGACCTTGCCGGGACAGAAAAAGAAGAAAGGCGGGGCGCGGTGGGTGGATCCGAATGTGCGGGCGGCGCAGACGGATATGGAGCGGACGTTGGGGATGCGGGTTCGGATTCGGGATCGGCATGGGAAAGGGAAGGATTGTGATTGAGTATGCTTCGGTGGATGATTATGAGCGGGTAGTGGAGAGGCTGCGGAAGAAGTAGGCTAGTCCCGAGTACCTAGTAGCTACGTACACTTCTAGGGCGCAGCGCTAATCTCGTAAACAACCCCGCATTTACAGGTTGGATCGCCGCCGTTTTCGGTAACGCCATACAGGTTTCCGCTGGAGTCCAGGGCTAACTTTCCCCTTGGCTGTGCGCCGTCGGCGCCGCCGCTGAAGGCGTGCAACACGGTCTCTTTGCCGGTCGGATCTAGTTTGAAGACAACCCCGAAGCTAGTACCATTATTTTGTGTCGTGCCGTATAGGTTGCCGGACGCATCCCGAATCACGCCAGCTTGTGGAATCGCCCCGTCACTTTCGTCGTGAAACGCGTACAGCACCGTTTCCTTGCCCTGCGGATCAAGCTTGAAAACGGTTCCGCAGCCTGACCCTGGGCAGCTCGAAAAATCTCCGCCATATGATGTGGTACCGTAAAAATTGCCTGCTTTATCGCGAACCACGCCGCCCACGGGTTCGCCACCGTCGGCTTGATCCGTAAAGCCGTAGAGCACAGCTTCTTTTCCGCTCGGGTCCACCTTGAACACGACTCCGCAGTCCTGCAGACATGCGGGCCCGTCCTGAGAAGCCGTGCCGTAAAGGTTCCCCTCTTCGTCCCTGAGCAAATCCCCGGATGGAACTCCTCCATCCGCGCCTCCTTGAAAGGTGTACAAAACAGTTTCTTTCCCGCCCGCGTCGAGCTTGAATACCAACCCGCAGCCGAGGCCGCCACAAGCATTGGGCACACCGCCATAACCCGTCGTGCCGTAGAGGTTGCCCAGCGGGTCTCGCGTCACACCGTCAAACGGAATCCAGCCGTCCACCCCACCGGAAAACGTAAGTAACCGCTTCAGCTTTCCACTCGGGTCCAAGCTAAAGACGGTTCCACACCCACCGCATTTGCCTCCAGCACCGCCGTAGCCCGCTGTCCCGTAGAAATATCCCTCGGAGTCGCGAAAAAGGCTGGCAGTCGGAGACCAACCATCGTTGAAGTCGAAACTGACAACTACCGTCTCCTTGCCGCTCTTCTCCACCTTGAAGAGGGCGCCGTAATCAAAGGCGCCCCCTAACGCGCTGGTTCCGTACAGGTTCCCTGCGGAATCGAGTGTCACTCCCCCAAACGGGGAGCTGGCATCAGCTCCAAGAGTGAACGCGTGGAGTACGTTAAAGGTTTGGGCTGCAGCGAACTGAGTTAACGCGAATGCCGTAACCACGGCAGCCAGCAACAGCAGACGGCGTAGGAGGGATCGGCGCAGCCGAAGGCCGACAGCTTTGCGAGGATATCCCGAGCTTGTCATTGGTTCCTCCAGTCGCGAAGGCCCTGAGCACCCAGGGCGAGCGCACCTAATGAAGGTGACTCTGGCCTGGCCTCCTTGACGACCACATTCTGCGGGTCGGATTGCTCTGGTTCCGAGGAGACCTGGCCGACAGCGTCGTCACCGTCGGTTTGGCCTGCGCGGATGGCTTTGTTGGGAATCGTTTCATAGGCGTAGCCAGTGAGCGTGGCTGTAAGCTGAAGTCTCTGGTTGGCTAGAACATTCAGGCGTGCCCAACCGTAGTGGGTCTCTCCACCAATCTGGAACTTAAGGCCGAGATAGCGATTCTTAACATCGAACCAGTAGCCTGCAACCATGGATTCTCCGTCACAAAAGCAGGCTATGAAGCCCTGGTCTGGCCCGATCTGCGCACCGGGCTTCAGGGCCCAATCAAGGGGAAACCCCTCAGAACTGGAGCCACAACGAGTGCCACAAACCCAGCTACCTTGAATTGCATTCCCGAAAGCTTCTTTGGTCCTTAGGCGGCCACCGCTTTTCGTTGAAGTGCCGAAATCCAGAATCAGGAAGTCAGTGATTCCATCATGGTTGAGGTCGAGCTGGTAGGCGTAATTCCACGGAATGACATAGTTGGTTTTCGTGTAAACGACCTTCGCCTCAGCCGGTTGGGCGAGCGCCAGAATGCTGACTCCTGCCGCGGTCGCGGCCAGCGCATACGTATTGAGTTGTCGGCGCGTCGAATCAGAGAGAACTACAGTCTTGCGGGGCCCGGGGGACGGTTTCATGCTGGACCTCCGGTTCAGGCATGGGAAACGGCCAACATTTTGGCACGATGCGGATTCTTTGGCAATATGAAAAGACTTGCAGCGCCGCCGACAGCATGGCGTGCAAGCCTAGCTCTCACAAGTCAGGAGTTCTTGCGGGGCATTAGGGTCGCAAAGCTGCCTCTCGCAGCTCGGCACTAGGTGCTCAATACTATTTTCCGGCGGCGGCGGCGGCTGGCATCATGCCTGCTATGGCCATGCCTTCGATGCGGGCCAGGACGTTTTCGATGCTGGCGCCGGTGTCGGTGCAGGCGTCCACGTAGGGGTGACGGCTTCCGTCGGCGTGCATGACCAGGATGCTGATTTCCGCCTGCGCCTTTTTCGCGGCGTAGGGTAGATGATGGCGGTCGTTGCGGCTTAAGGTTGGTCCAAGGACTACCAGATCGAAGCCGCCCTTGCGGAACGCGGCCTCCATTTCTTTGCGTCCTAATGCCTTTTGCACGGTGTGGCCGGCTTGCTCAAATGCCGCCGCGGCGGCGGCCTGCGCTTCCGCATCGCCTTCACCGTAGAGAATCTTCAGCTTCGCTGCCTTCGCCATGAATGTAGAGCCCTCGCTTGGTACCGGGTTGTCTGCTCCGGTACTCGTCACTCACGGTAGCAACGCGAGTGGGACGTTAGTACGTCACTGAAGGCCAGCGACGAACGGGGCGGCTCGCTTCGCTCGCTGGACGGGCGAATGCGCCCGTCGCCACACGAACAGTTCCCCACACGGGCGTGCCCCGAGGGTGCCCGGGCTTAATCCACCCAGAGCGGGATTCAAATATTCTTCCCCTTCGCCGCTTTCGGCGCTACACTTTTGGGCCAGAGGGTCTCCCATGTTCCGCGCACGCATGGTCGTCGCTGCTTCTATTCTTTTCACGCTCACCGCCGCCGGTTCGGCGCAATCCGCGAATTCCGCTGCCGCCGCGTGCAACCTCGACGACGGCCGCCAGGTCCGCATCAACTACACAGCGGTCAGCGCCAAGAACGACAAGGCTGCCAATGGACGGCCTTGGGCTCCGGGCGGGAGTCCGATGACCCTGTTCACGGAAGCGCCGCTGAGTTTTGGCGGGGCCACGATTCCGATAGGCGCCTTTACGGTTTATCCCATCCCTGCCAAAGACAAGTGGACGCTCGTGGTCAACAAAAACGTTACTGCGGGAGCGGCGTACGACGAGAAGCAGGACATTGCGCGCGCGACCATGGAAACCGATCCAATACCCGATGCGGCGAGCACACTCGAAGTGGCTTTCGCGCATTATGGCTCTAAGTGCACCCTCCGGATTTATTTTGGCAAGACGGCCTCGTTTGCCGATTTCATTGCCAAATAAGGGCGGGTCCGCGACAGGATAGGGAAGCGAGCCAAACGCGCGACTCCAAAAGCAGGTTCCTCACCGGGCTTAGCGCCCGGTTCGGAATGACAAGAGGAGAGGTTGCGCGTGCATTTTTCTAAGACAATTTCCAGCATGCGGAATCTTCTGATATTTCTA
The DNA here is from genome assembly GCA_963702775.1 of uncultured Acidobacteriaceae bacterium. GTDB lineage: Bacteria > Acidobacteriota > Terriglobia > Terriglobales > Acidobacteriaceae > Sulfotelmatobacter. Next base: position 163,585 of record CAVPDX010000002.1, on the reverse strand, counting down.
GTTGCCGCAACCGCGCTGGCGCAGCGCGCGCCGCAGACATATTTGTCGCATACTACGGAGAGTCTTCGCGGAGCTAGCGCGGTTTCGCGGAAGGTGGCGTGGGCCTCGGGCACTCACGGCACCTATCTCCGCACTACCGATGCGGGCCGAACGTGGCTTCTGGCGAAGGTTCCGGACGCGGCTGCCCTTGACTTCCGCGCGGTGGTGGCTTTCTCAGCCGAGGAGGCTTTTGTGATGTCTGTCGGTCCCGGCGAGCAGTCGCGCATCTACCACACGGCGGACGCGGGCCAGCACTGGCAACTGCAATTCACCAATACAAATCCCAAGGGATTTTTTGATTCGATGGCGTTCTGGGATGCGACGCATGGGATCGTCCTGGGCGATCCCATCGCGGACGAAAGCGGCAAACTGAAGTTCGAACTCCTCATTACTAGTGACGGCCAAACCTGGACTCAGATTCCAGCGGCCGAGCTTCCGGCCGCCGCGGAAGGTGAGGGCGCGTTCGCTGCCAGCAACACCTGTATCGCTGTTATGGATTCTGATATCTGGTTCGCGACTGGGGGCCGCGTGGCGCGCGTGTTTCACTCTGGCGATCGCGGCAAAAGCTGGCAAGTTTTCGAGACTCCGATCGTCCACGGACCGGAGTCGGCCGGGATTTTTTCGATTGCTTTCCGCGACTCCAAGCACGGTGTAATTGCAGGGGGCGACTATAAACTTCCGGATCAGGATGGTCCCGACCTGGCGTTCACGAAGGATGGGGGAAAAACCTGGACGCTATCGCGGATATCTCCGCAGTCTTACTATTCGGCGGTGGCCTATGACCGGAGACGTCGAAATCTTAAGAATAAGGACCTGGAGGACAATCAGGATCGAGCGCGAGTCTTTCTCGTGGGATCGAAGTTCGTTTACGATCTGCGGCCGCCTGGGAAAGCTACGCGGATTAGCTTTGGCAAGGAGGCCGGGATGTCGTTCAATGCGGTGAGCAGCTACCCTGGTGGCGGAGCACTGGTGGTGGGACCTAAGGGGTCGGTGGCGACGATTCCTTAGGACTATGACGTCGGCTGTCAGATGGTGCGAGGCTAGGCTCGAAAGTGCATCCTCCCTACGTTTGGGGAAAAATCCAAAGAGACCTTGCCGGACCGCCTGAAACCCATTACCCTATCACTGGCACTTGTGATGTTTAGCCCGCACCCCAACCTGGCGGATGACGTCAACCACGCCATCATTCAGTCGGAAATCGAGGGAGGAGTGTTTCTCCACGATCTGCCGCCGTCGACGGTTCTGCACATTCAAACCATGCATCACTGCTACACGGCTGTGCTGCTGGGGGGAAGCGACGCGCTGATCTCGGGGCATCCGGAGTTCTGCCCGGACCCGGTTCAAGTGGCGATCGCGGGGTCGACCTGGGGAGGGTCGATGCTGAAGCTGCAGTATGTAGGGCGGGGCATGCACCTGGAGTTTCGCCACCCGGAATATGCGACGCCGATCGTCACCTCGCCGATTCAGGAAATACGAGACACACAACCGATCCACGTTGCGCCGCGGATTATGGATTCGCTGATCGACTAGTGTCGCCCCATTGACTTGCGCGGCCCCGCACTCTAACATTCCCAGCTAACACCATAGCCAAATCGATCCCAATGACCATTGCCACCCGCGAAGTCAGCCACGTCACGATTGTCGACATCAATGGACGCATCACTCTCGGCGAAGAGACCGGACTTCTACGCGACACGGTGCGCCAGCTCATCGCCGCCGGTAAGAAGAAGATCGTGCTCAACCTGGCCAACGTCGATTACATCGACTCGTCGGGCGTGGGCGAGCTGGTGAGCAGCTTCACCACAGTGCGGAATGCGGGCGGCGAACTGAAGCTGCTTGCCCTCACGAAGAAAGTTCAAGACGTTCTTTACGTGACCAAGCTCTACACCGTCTTCGATATTAAGGATGACGAGTTTACCGCGGTGAAATCCTTCGATTACTTCTTCGCCAAATAAGAGTTGCTGGCCCTCTGCGAAGCGACGCATCAAATGTGGGACAGCCGCCATCGGCTGTCCACGAAGCGAAGCTCCGTCTGCCCTCGGGATCACTAGCGGCCCGGGACTCTAGCCCCGAGGTAAGATGCTCTATACTGCATGCACCGTCAAGAGGAACGAGGCTGCCATGAACTGCTGCACGCTTGCCATTCTGCTCTTGCTGGCCTCCGCTTTGCCCGTCCAGCAAACCCCCGCCCCGCAAAAGCCGGAGGACGCTGCCAACGCCGCTGACACCCCTGACCTTCAAACCATTCCTACCTTTAAGGCCCGCACTGACCTCGTCCTGGTTCCGGTCGTAGTGCGCGACAATCATGGTCAACATCTGGCTGGCCTCACCAAAGACGCGTTCCGCCTGGAAGAAAACGGCAAGCCCCAGGATATTTCGCTCTTCGAAGAAGTGCACGCCGGATCAAACGACGCCCCGCTTACGGCGCGCTTCGACCGCGGTTTCTCGAATCTTCCCTTCGACGACACTCATCAACTCCGCCTGACCGTCATGGTCCTCGACCTGTTGAACACCGCCCCCGTCCAACGCAGCGACGCCAAGGATCTTTTCATAAAATTTCTCTCTAAGGGTCTGGCTCACAACCAGCCTGTCTCCCTGCTTTGTATCACCAGCAAAAATCTTCTGCTGGTCCACCCGTTCAGCACCGACACCAGCGCCCTGATCGAAGCGCTCAAGAAGCTAAACCTTGGCGCCCCTAACATTATGCCCCGCAAAAACTCGGCAGAGAAAACGCTGGTGCAGCTCACCGAAATCGCTCAGGGCTACGCAGGCATCCCCGGCCGGAAAACCATGATCTTCGCCGCCGGGAACATTCCGGAGCCTCAGCTCGCACGCGCATTTTCCCCCACCGAGATGTGGGAGCCGAACGCTTTTGAGGAGGTTTTCAAGAGTCTGATTGACGCCAATATTGCAATCTACCCTTTCGAGCCCATGGCATGGACGCACGATCCTGCATCCCAAAACCGTAGGGGTGTCTACCGGGAACGCTCCAACGACCAAAGTCTGCGCGAGTTTGCCGACGCCACCGGGGGCAACCGCTGCGTCGAATCCAACGAACTCATGAAATGTTTTGCCGAAGCCGTGGAAGACTCGCGCTCGTACTACATGCTCGGATTTTCGATCCGTCCCGACGATCGTAAACCCGGCTGGCGCAATCTCTCCGTTAAGGCTTCCGCCGAGCACGCCAGCGTTCGCACCCGCAACGGCTTCTATTACGGCAACCCCGCTCCCGCCAGCCCCCAATCCGCCCACGACGCCGAAATCAACGCCCTCGCTTCTTCCCTCGCCTTCAGCGCCGTCCCCATGTATGTTCGCGTGCTGCCGCCTGCCCCCACGACACCTGGCAACGCAACTTCCGCTCCCAGCAAGAAAACCACAGTTGAGTTTTTGGTGACCATTCCACTCAGCAGCATCAACGTCGATCAAGCCAGCTCCAGCCCGATCGATTTAGAAGTCGGCGCCATCGCCCTCACGCATGACACCCCAGAAGCGGGTGAATTTCTTCATCCTGTGCGCGGCAATCCCAAGCTCGATGTCCTTCGCCAATTCGCCCGAGACGGCATCAAGCTCCGCGAGAAACTCGACCTCCCGCCCGGCTCCTACGATGTTCGTTTCATGGCCCGCGACAACAACTCCTCCCAGATCGGCACGGTTGTTTTTCCACTCGAGGTGAAATAGGCGAGGCTTCGCTTACAACTCGACAATTAAGGCTTCAATACTGTTGCACTTCCCCATCGACCGACACCGCGACATATTTGTGGGTCTGCACATCCAGAAACTGCACGACCTGATGTTTCTCCCTGGCCAGCTTGCCCCAGCGGCTGGGCTTCTCGCGGTTCTGCTCGATCGCCTCATAAATGAGGCCATTCATCTGGAACTGGACCATTCGCAACCGGCCGCTTCCCACGCGCTTGACGCGAAGCTTCTGTCCGTCGAGCAGGACTTCGTCGCCGTTCATCAATTGCGCGGCTACGGATCCTAGAAGTTTTTCAACCTCAGTCAACGGTGTTTCCCACCTTGGTTGAGAATGTGTTTACATGTCCCATCATAATCCGCAAGAGTTTCGCGGCACGTTCCACCAATTACTTTTCTGGCACGTTGACTGTCTTGATTCTCCAAGGTTGAATTGCGGGCGAACCAGATTTCATGCCATAGGGCTGATCGTAGTTCCATAGCCTCACTCCACGCTTTCCAGCGACTTTGCCCCTCCATCCACCGGCGGCATAACGCGTTCGTGCGCCGTCCAGAGATGACGCGACGAGGTTGAGTATAATTTTCGCAGGCACGCGAGCAGGTTCGAAAATCAAGGACGTGATTCAGTCTGAGGAGAGCAGCCATGTCTCTGGCCAAGCTGGGCTTTTTCGCAGTTCTTGCCACGATTGTTGCCCACGCGCCGCAGGTAGCGAACAATCTGGACGTTGCAAATCGGGTCGAGGCGTTCCTACCCCAAGAGCCAGATCGCTCCAGCCATTCCTCTTCCCGTCCAATCCAGAGAACCCCGACTTCTGGGTATTGGAAAGATACTGGTGGCCAGCCGAAACCTCGGCGATCCGAATTTCGCTGAAACCGTAATCTTGCTGGTTCAATACGATGCCGGCGGTGTGGTCGGACTGATTCTCAACCGCCGAACCGAGCTTCCGATGTCACGTGTGCTGGGGGACAACCAGGCCGCGAAAGACCGTTCCGACCCGGTCTATTTCGGAGGGCCACTGGATTCCGAGCAGATACGTGCTTTGCGCAAGGCGCCGGCCAAGCTCGATGGAGCGACTCAGATTTGCCATGGGGTCTACCAGATTGCCACGAAGGCCCAACTTGAACAGGCCCTCACCGATCGGGCTGCCCCTAAAGCTTTTCATGTGTATCTGGGCTATGCCGGATGGCATGCCGATCAACTGCGAAAGGAAATGGAACTGGGCGCGTGGTTCGTTTTTCCGGGAGATGCGGAGACCGTCTTCAACTCCGATCCCGATTCCTTGTGGCCGCAGATGATTCGTAAAACCGAGCTGCAGATGGCGCGGAACGAGCCGGGGACGCAAACTAAGAGGACATGGCTGATGTGGTTCGTGACTGCCTTGAAAGCGCGAACTCCTCTGACGAGCCGCACTTAACTTTCTCACTGTTTCACTACTGAACTGCCAAAAGCCATTGCCACCGTTACTGTGCCAGATACCTAGCCACCACAAATGCGGTGTCGGCGCCCCCCGGATTGGGCAATCGAATCCCACAGTTCTTTCGAGCTGCAGATGCTTAAATCCCGACCCTCATCCCCAGTGTGCAAGACCTTTCATATTGACACGTATCAGGCTCTTGAACTAAAGTTCTCCCGCTACTACCGAGCATCGTTCTGCTCCAATCGGTCCGATCAGTGTTGAGCCAACTGTTTTGAACCTTGGCACTCCGTTATCGCGATTGGCGGCGCCCTGACGAACGAACAGGTTGGCTGATCAGGATCTGACTTGATTGGAACCCAAAAAACGCCTTACTGTCTGCTGCTGACCCTTGTGGCTGTGGTTTGCTGCGCGCAACAGCCTGTCAACCCGAACCCTGCGACTCCATCTGAAAACCCAAGCACAAAGCAAGCTGCTCCGGGAAACGACCGGGTGGTGCTTAAGGTTGGGAATTCCCAAGTTACTCAGGAGGAATTCGAGTCGCGGATCAAGGCTATCGAAGGCTCCAGCGCCGATCCTGACAAGGCAGGAAAGGATCGTCGACGCCTGGGCGACGACTATGCGTCGGTGCTCATGCTGTCGCAGCAGGCCGTTGCCAACCACCTCGAGTCCTCCCCCGAAGTCGCCCGCCAGTTAGCCATCGCGCGCATGCAGGTCTTGTCGGACGCGGAGTTCGCTGCCCTGATGAGTCAGGCGAAGCCAACAGAGGAGGAAGTCAGCCAATATTATTCCGCGCACTCGGCTGACTACGATGTAGTGCAAATTCGCCGGCTCTTCATTTGGAAGCGGCAGGGGAACTCCAAAGATGGGAAAGTTCTGGGCGCGCAAGCTGCCCGCGCCCGGGCTGAAGAGATTCTTCGTGAGTACAAGGCCGGAACCAACAAAGAAAAACTGGCGGCGGATCTCATGAAGTCCGGCGAGGGCATGCTTGACCCCAAGCCGCTGGCTTTTACGCCCGGAAGTTTGTCTCCAGAGATGGAGAAAGTGGCGTTCGCACTCAAAGAGGGTGAGTGGTCCGAGGCTGAAGATACCCCGGCCGCCGCTCTGCTCATTCAACTGGTGAAGCGCGACCGTCGACAGCTTGGCGAGGTGAGGCCGCGCATCGAAAAAACCCTGCAAGACGACAAGATGCAAGCGCAGTTGGAAGATCTGAAGAAGAAAGCCGGTATCTGGATGGACGAGCAATATTTTGGGACTGCGGCAGCTCGCGTTCCGGGTGCGCAGCGTGGTATTTCCAGCCCACAACCTGAACTTCAAGAATCAGCCCAAAAGGGGGGAAGGTAACAATGAAGATCAACGATGGAAGAAGCGTCTGTTACTTTGCGCTGCCGGTGCTGTTACTGGCGACATGTGTCCTTCAACCGACGAAAGCCACCGCGCAGGCTACGGCGGGGGTCGACTGCTCGCAGATCAACGTTCCGTTGCTCATGATGGAGGATAACATGCGCGCGGGCAAAATCCTGGTGGAGTGCGGCATCATGAAGGGTGGACAACCAGGGGCGGGCCGGCAGAGCGAGCCGCCTGCTACTCCTCCTAACGTTCGTGTCAGCAATGGATCAGATTGCAACTCTTCCTCCGATGTGTGCGGCAGCGAGAGCATGTCGGCGGGCAGCATAGCCGATAAAGGCCAGACCATAGTGGTGAACTATAACGCCAACTATGAGCAGGCAAACTATTCCGGCACATCTGTCTCCACCGACGGCGGAAAGACCTTCACCGAAATTCAGCCTGCGCCTTTTGCGAACGGCCACAGCGAGAATATCGGGGACCCATTGGTGGTTTACAACAACAAGCTGGGCATGTTCTTTGCCGGCGACTTAGCGACCGGGTGCGGCGGTCAAGGCATCGGGTTGTGGACATCGACCGATGGTCAGAACTGGACCACCGGAAGCTGCCCCCATAACGGCAGTTCAGATGATCGACCATCGATGTGGGCAGATAACAACGCGAGGAGCGCTACCTATGGCCGCATGTACATCTCCTTTAACAACTTCGCCGTCGGCAATGCAGCTCTTTCGGTCGTCTACTCCGACGACGGCGTGACGTGGACTGGTCCGGTCATCGTCAGCAACACCAACACCTTCATCCGCGACGTGCAGATCACCGGCTCGCCGCGAGGCGCCGCGCTGCCGCAGGGACAGAAGAATAGCACGGTATTCCTGGCCGGCATGGACGAGGGTGGAGGCGGCAACGCTACCCGCCAGAACTACATGTACGTCTCCACCGATGGCGGCGCCACCTGGGCGACAGTCGCGATGGGCCCGCGATTCAATCCTCCCGGGGATTCCTCCTGCGGTTATTTCTATCAGGTCAATCCCATCATCCGTCATATGGGCTGGGGCCAACCAGCAGTCGGGCCCAACGGGGTCGTGCACTACGATTTCGCCGGGCAGGGGACGAACGGCGACAACGGCGATATCTTTTACACCCGTTCCACCGACAACGGCACAACATGGTCGACACCTATCAAACTCAACACCGACAAGGACGCTCAATACAAAGAGCAGTGGATGCCTTCGCTCACCGCAACCTCGGGAGGCTTGGTCACCGCCTCTTGGTATGACCGTCGAAAGGCCACCACCGCGTGCAACAGTGTAGGCGATGCGGGCTGTAACTACGAACGCGTCGGCCGCCAGTCGAAAACCAATGGCAAGTCGTGGCTGGCCGATATCACCATCAGCACGGGCATAATCACCCAGCCAGCCCAGGACGATCCCGACGTTGTGGGATGCTACGCAGGGGATTACGACTACGGCCAGGACCTAAACAACGCTGACACGGGCTCAGTGGCAGCCACCTATGTTACCTGGACCGACGGCCGATTTTCGATCGGCGGCGTACCGGTGCAGAGCGTGGATTTTGCCAAGGTACCCGCACCACCAAAATAACCGCAGCACGAACCACGGAGGGCGGCGGGTTCGCTGCCCTCTTTTATTCTTGAGAGAGAATCCAGCGGCAGGTAAGTACGCGCATCGAAAAAACTCTGCAAGACGAGAAGATGCAAACGCGGTTGGAAGATCTGAAGAAGAAAGCCGGTATCTGGATGGACGAGCAATATTTTGGGACTGCGGCAGCTCGCGTTCCGGGTGCGCAGGGTGGTATTTCCAGCCCACAACCTGAACTTCAAGAATCAGCCCAAAAGGGGGGAAGGTAACAATGAAGATTAACGAAAGAAGCCTCTGTTATTTTGCGCTGCCGGTGCTGTTACTGGCGGCATGTGTCCTTCAACCAACGAAAGCCACCGCGCAGGCTACGGCGGGCGTAGACTGCTCGCAGATCAATGTTCCGAAGCTCATGATGGAAGATAACATGCGCGCGGGCCAAATCCTGGTGGAGTGCGGCATCATGAAGGGCGGACAACCGGGGACGGGCCGGGTAAGTGAGGAGCCCGCCACTCCTCCTAACGTTCGGGTCAGCAACGGATCAGATTGCAACTCTTCCGACGACGTATGCGGCAGCGAGAGCATGTCGGCGGGCAGCATAGCGGATAAAGGCCAGACCATAGTGGTGAACTATAACGCCAACTATGAGCAGTCGAACTATTCTGGCACATCTTACTCCTCCGATGGCGGAAAGACCTTCACCGAAATTCAGCCTGCACCTTTTGCGAACGGCCATGGTACGAACTATGGGGACCCGTTGGTGGTTTACAACAACAAGCTGGGCATGTTCTTTGCCGGCGACTTGGTGACCGGGTGCGGCGGTTTCGGCATCGGGTTATGGACATCGACCGACGGCAAGACCTGGGCCACCGGAGGCTGTCCGCATAACGGCAACGACGATGATCGCCCGTCGATGTGGGCGGATAACAATGCGCGGAGTGGCACCTACGGCCGCATGTACGTCTCCTGGAACAACTATGCCACAACTTGCGGCGCGGGCGGATGTCTTTTCGTTACCCACTCGGACGACGGCAACACTTGGAGCACACCGGTGCAACTGAACACCAGCACCTTCTTGCGTAACGTTCAGCTTACCGGCTCACCCCGCGGCGTCGCGCCCGTTGGGACCAACGCCACGGTATTTATTGCCAGCATGGATGAGGGAGGCGGAGGGAACGCGACCCGCCAAAACATCATGTTCTACTCCACCGATGGCGGCAACACTTGGAGTCAGGTGACTATGGGTCCGCGATTCAGCCCACCTGGCGATCAGGCCTGCGGCTATTTCTATCAGGTCAATCCGATCATCCGGCACATGGGCTGGGGCCAACCAGCAGTGGGGCCCGGCGGGGTTGTCCACTATGATTTCGCTGGGGCCGGGATCAACGGCGACCACGGCGACATCTTTTACACCCGTTCCACCGACAACGGCAAGACCTGGTCGACCGCTGTCAAACTCAACACCGACAAAGACGCTGCCAACAAAACGCAGTGGATGCCTTCGCTCACGGCAACCTCGGGAGGCCTCGTCACGGCCTCTTGGTATGACCGGCGAAAGGCCACCAGCGCGTGCAACAATGTAGGCGATGCGGGCTGCAACTACGAGCGCGTCGGCCGCCAGTCGCAAAACAACGGCAAGTCGTGGCTGGCCGATATCACCATCAGCAGTGGCATAATCACCCAGCCGGCACAGGACGATCCTGACGTTGTCTCCGTGTTACGCGGGAGATTACGACTACGATCAGGACCTGAACAAAAATGACACGGGCTCAGTGGCAGTCAGCTATGTTACCTGGACCGACGGTCGATTTTCGATCGGCGGCGTACCGGTGCAGAGCGTGGATTTTGCCAAGGTACCCGCACCCGCAAAATAAACGCAGCACGAACCATGGAGGGCGGCGAGTTCGCTGCCCTCTTTTTATTTTTGAGAGGGAATGCGGCGGATCATTTCAAAACCGGCGCCATTATCGAGACCTCCCAGCGAGGACTCCGTGAGTGACAGGAGTGCGCAGACTGGCTCGCTTCGCTCGCTGGACAGCCGAGAGCCTGCCCTGAGCGAAGTCGAAGGGCGGCTGTCCCCACATGAGTTGTGCTGCCTCGCCAGGCTACTGTTGCAGATCCACCTTCATATTCAGGTTGTGGGCGACGAAGGCCCAGGTGTCGGCTGTTTCGTCTATTAGTTTCGTGATGGACTTGCCAGCGCCGTGGCCGGCTTTGATCTCGATGCGGATCAGGATGGGCGCTGTGCCCGCCTGATCGGCTTGCATGGTAGCCGCGAATTTGAAGCTGTGGCCGGGCACTACCCGGTCGTCGTGATCGGAGGTTGCGATCAGCGTGGGCGGATATTTTGTTCCCGGCTTCAGGTTGTGCAGCGGCGAGTAGGCGTAGAGGGCTTTGAATTCCTCGGGATTGTCGGAGGACCCGTAGTCGCGAGGTCCAGGCCCAGCCGATGGTGAATTTCTGGAAGCGCAGCATGTCCATGACGCCAACTTCGGGCAGGGCTGCGCCGTAAAGATCGGGACGCTGGGTTAACGCATGCGCCGATCAGCAGGCCTCCGTTGCTGCCGCCGCGAATAGCGAGCTTGGGAGTTGACGTGTATTTGTTGGCGATCAGCCATTCGGCGGCGGCGATGAAGTCGTCGAAGACATTCTGCTTCTTCAGTTTCATTCCCGCCTGGTGCCACTCCTCGCCGTATTCGCCGCCGCCGCGCAGGTTGGGCTGCGCATAGATGCCTCCCATCTCAAGCCACACCAGATTCGGCACGGTAAAAGCGGGCGTGAGTGAGATATCGAATCCACCGTAGGCGTAGAGCAGCGTGGGATTTTGTCCGTCGAGCTTGATGCCTTTCTTGTACGTCAGGAACATGGGGACGCGGGTGCCGTCTTTGCTGGAGTAGAAAACCTGCTTGGTTTCGTAGCGCGTGCGATCGAAATCGACTTTGGGCTGGCGGAAGACCGTGCTCTTGCCGGCCACGGGATCGTAGCGATAAACCGTGGCCGGGGACGTGAAGCTGGTGAAGGCGTAGAAAGTTTCTTTGTCTTTGCGTTTGCCGCAGAAACCTCCGGCAGTGCCGATGCCGGGCAAGTCCACGTTGCGCAGGAAGGCGCCGGTGAGGTCGTGGACTCGGACTTCGGTGCGGGCATCTTTCAAGTATTCCAGGAAAAATGAATTGTTGATGGTGTGGGAGCCCTCGAGCTTGTCGGGGCCCTGGGCGACCAGGGTCTTCCAGTTGGCGCGCTCGGGATGGCGGGTGTCGATGGCGATGAGGCGGCCGCGGGGAGCGTCGAGATCGGTTTGCAACCAGAAGACAGGGCCGTCGTTGTCGATGAACTGATATTGCGCGTCGAAGTCGTCGAGCAGTCTTACGACCTGGGAATCCGGCTGGGTTAGGTCTTTGTAGTAGAGGCGGTTCTTGGGTGAAGTACCTTGCGTCGACGGTGATAATCAGATAATGGCCGTCGTCGGTGACGTCGCCGCCGAACAACATTTCTTTATTGTCAGGACGCTCGTAGATAAGTTTATCTTCGGATTGCGCGGTGCCGAGCCGGTGATAGTAGAGCTTTTGGAAATAATTGGTCTCGCGCATGGCCGCGCCGGTGGGCTCGTCGTACCGGCTGTAGAAGAATCCTTTGTTGTCTTTGGTCCAGGAAGCGCCGGAGAACTTTACCCATTTAAGGTCGTCCGAGAGATCTTTGCCGGTGTCGATGTCGCGCACGTGCCACTCGTTCCAGTCGGAGCCGGAAGTGGCAATGCCGTAGGCCATGAGCTTGCCGTCGTCGGATATGGCGGTGTCGGCTAACGCGACTGTGCCGTCGGTGGAGAGAGTGTTGGGATCAAGCAGGACGCGTGGTTCGGCGGTCAGCGATTCGGCGACCAGGAGAACGTTCTGTTGTTGAAGTCCGGTGTTGTGCAGGAAGAAGTAGCGGCCGCCGTGGTGGCTGGGAGTGGTGAAGCGCTCGTAATTCCACAGCTTGGTGAGGCGGTCGTGAATGGCCTGGCGGTAGGGGATCTGCGCCAGATAGCTGAAGGTTATTTTGTTTTCGGCTTCCACCCAGGCGTGGGTTTCGGCGGAATCGGTGTCTTCGAGCCAGCGGTAGGGATCGGCGACTTTGGTGCCGTGATAGTCGTCGACCTGGTCGCTGCGGCGGGCTTGCGGATAAACGAGCGCTGAGGTTTGGGCGGCGGAGATCCATGCTAAGCATAGGAAGTAAGTAGCGAGAAAAGAATAGTTGCGTGACGAGCTAGGATGCATGGACCGCCTCTGGGATTGAATCGGTGGAGCGATCTATTTTGCCTGTGGGGCGGGCAAGAAGCAAGAACGGGAAATGTGTTGAATGCAAATCGGCGTTGACTGCGGATCTAGGTAGGCTCTAGAAGTTTTGTCATCCTGACCGGAGACGCGCGGCCCGCGAAGCGGACCGAGTGTCGGAGTCGAAGGATCCCTCGCAGCGTGTCTACCGCCGGCCCCGCAAGGCGTTTCCATCACCTTCGGTAGCGTCATTTAGCGCAGGAGCGGAAATATGTGTCCAATCACAAATCCCAGACGAGATTATCCAGACTACGGCAGTGTGCGGCGGGCTTGCCTGCCGCCAGCCGGTTTGTAGTCTGCGGGATAGAGGACTACACAGCGGTTGAAGCCTTCGCCGTCGCTTTCGGTGCGGAGATCGGTTTGGTCGCGCAGGGCGAGGTGAAGGATGCGGCGCTCGCGCGAGGACATGGGGGCGAAAGTGAAACGGCGTTCCGGTCTGGCGAACTTTTTCGGCGGCGACGCTGGCAGCCATGCGGAGTTCCTGCAGGCGGATGGAACGCTGGTTCTTGCAGTCGAACGAAATCTTATCGTGCTCGCCGGAGGGCAGGTGCAGAATTTCGAGGGCCAGCAGTTCGAGGGCGCGGAGAAGTTCGGCGCCGCGATCGAGCAGCAGAGTCGAATCGGGACCGGAAAAGTCGACGAAGATTTCGGGCTTCTCCCAGTCGTTTTGCGCCGGAGGGTCGACCACGATGCGGTAGCGGAGATGAAGTCCGCCGTTGGTGACGACGGATTGGAGGAATTCGTTGATGCGGTTGGCGGCGGCGAGTTTATCCATAAGGTAGCTTTCAGCTATTAGCCTCTAGCTCTCTAGCTTGATCGGCTCGGTTACAGCAGTTCTTTCCACAACTAAAATCCCTAACACTGAGGTACGGGGTCCACGGGGCACGCTTCGAAATCAAATCTTAGCGCAATGCTGGCTCTCGTGCGCTTCAGGCTGATAGCTAAAAGCTGAGAGCTAGACAGCTCACTTATCTTTCTTCCGCGCGCGTTTTTCCATCATTTCGCGCATTTCGCGGCCCAGCTTGGTGCGGTTCATGATGGCCTGCTGCGCGATCGAAATCAAATTGGTCTCCGCGTAGTACAGATTCAATCCCGCCTGCAGATTGAAGAAGATGAAACCCATGAATAGCGGCATCATCCACATCATCATTTTCTGCTGCTGCCGGATCCATGCCGGTTTGCGGAGTCATGCGCTGCATGGCGAACATGCTGATGACCATTAAGATGGGCAACATGAAATAGGGGTCGCGCGCGGAAAGATCGGTGATCCAGAGCCAGTGCGCATGGCGAAGATCGAGCGCGACGCCCAGCATGCGGTAGTAGGCGATGAGGAACGGGAACTGGATGAGCAGCGGCAAACAGCCGCCCGCGGGATTCACGCCTTCCTTCTTATACAGCGCCGCTGATCTCTTCGTTCATGGCGGCTTTGCGCGGGTCGCGCAGGCTGTACTTCTTGTATTTCTCCTGGATGGACTTGATCTGGGGCTGGATGCGCTGCATCTTCAGCATCGACTTCATCTGCGTGATCCGCAGCGGCAGCAGCGCGACGGTGATGATTAGAGTCTGAATGACGATGGCCCATCCCCAGTTGGGCAACCATGTGTTTGTAAGGTCCATTTGAGCCAGAGGAAGAGCGGGCGCGACAGGATGCCCCACCAGCCGAAGTCGACGATGCCGCGGAGATCGGGGCTGTCGTTCTTGATGGTGGGGACGGGAACGGCATCGAGGACGGCCAGCTCTTTGGGGCCGACGTACATGCGCTCGGTGGTGGGGCCGCGAAGGCTGCCCACGGCTGTGCCCAGCACATCGACGTTGGCTGTGTCTTTCGAACCGGCGCCTACGGGATTCAAGCCGGGCTTCTGCGCAATCTCCATGGAGTTGCGCAGGGTGACCATGGCGGCGGTGGCGGGATCGTCGGGAATGAAGATTGCAGTGAAGTACTGATCGCCGGTGCCCGCCCACTCGAATGGACCTTTGATTGTGCTGCCGCCGCTGATGCTTTTGACGGCCAGACGCAAGACGAAGTTCGGGAAGACCAAGGCAGTGCGGTCGGTGGAGGCGTCGCTGTGGTAGTCGATGCGAGCCGCGGCGTAGGAGGCGGGAGTGACCCTCGTCGCCGAATCCGGCTGGCCAGGCGGGCGGGGCGAAAATTTCTGAGCCCTTGTAGATGACGGAGGTTGCGACGTTCAGAACGTAAGTATGGTCGAAGCTGAAAGTTTTTCGGACTACGAGATCCTGATCGGCGTATTCGAAGGTGATTGTGGCCGGGGCGGAAAGAGCCCCTTCGTTCGAGGGCACGTAGAGCGCGGAGTTGAGACGGTTGCGCACAGTCTCGTCGTAAGTCCAGAGAGAAAGTGGGTAGCCGAATTTTTGCGAGGCGGCGGGGTTGACGAGATCGAGCAGGCCGTTCTGCGCGTCATTGTCAAACTTCTTGAGGATCCAGGATTTGACTTGGGCGCCGCGGTTGGTGAAGGTGATTTTGTAGAGATCGTTCTCGATGACGATTTCAGTTTCCGTGGAGGCTTGCTTAGTGACGGTGTTGGTCGTGACGGCGGGCGGAGCCGATGGCGCTGGGGCGACAGACGCAGCGGCGGCGGGTTGCGAGGGCACAGGCTGACTTTGCGTGCTGCGGCTGGGCGCTGCGGGCTGCGGGAAGAATTTTTTCAGCAGCGGCTGGAAGATAATCAGGACCACGAACGTCAGAACAAAAACGAGGAGGAGACGGCGCTCGGCGCCGGGTTCCTGTTGCGGATTTTTGTATTCGGCCAAATGTTTACCTTAAGTACCTCGGGGGCTAAAGCCCCAATCTAGACGCTGCCCTTGACGCAGGCCTGAAGGCCTGCTCCACCCTCTGAGTTGCGTTGCCAGGATCCCCTGAATTCGTCCCACACTGAATCACAATTTGCCGCAGCCTGTCGCCTGCTTTACCACCGGGTCGTAGCCGGAGCGGGCGAAAGGATGACAGCGCAGGATGCGGGTGAGAGCCATCCATCCGCCGCGCAGTGCGCCGTAACGCTCGACCGCCTCCATGGCATATTCGGAGCAGGTCGGCACGTAGCGGCAGGCTGGCGGCAGCAGCGGCGAGACGACCCACTTGTAGGCCCGCAGCAGTTGCAGCGCGACGAATTTGGCGATGTTGTTCAAGAGCGGCTATCGGTTTTCTGGCTTCGGGCTTCGGGTCTCCTGTTCGTTGCCTCTCAGAGTCCGCTTTCCCCGAAAGCTTCTGTTCGATTATTACGAACGCGCGGCTGACTTCGTTCAGCACTGCGGCGAAATCGGCGGTCAGCAATGATTTCTTCGGGTTGATGACCATGTCCGCGGCAACCGCAGCCTGCGGATAGGACATGCGAACCGCCTCGCGCAAGCGGCGCTTCATGCGATTGCGCTGAACCGCGCCGCCGAGGGCGCGGCCGACCGTGAATCCCACGCGCAAAGAAGGGGCTAGGCCCCAGCCCTGCTCGATGCCGCCTTCTGGCGTTTCCGCCTTGGGGCGCTGCCAATAGAAAACGGTCATGGACGCGGAAAAGTGGCGGCGTCCTTGCTTGTAAACGCGCTCGAAATCCGCATGGCGCAGAAGGCGCGCCCAACGCGGGAATCGGGCTGTTTTCTTTGGCGGCATGGCGAAGTCCGGCCCAGTGTCCAGCGCGGCCCCGGCGATCATGCCTTCGGGCACCGACGCGCGGCTGAGGATCTCGATTGTAGAAGTGAGCGGCACCGGAAACGCTACTCGCGGAAGCCGGGTTTCACGGAAACCCGCTTCCGTCCCTTGGCGCGGCGGCGGGAAATCACCTTGGCGCCGCCCTGGGTCTTCATACGCGTGCGGAAACCATGCTTCTTGCTTCGCTTGCGCCGGTTGGGTTGGAATGTACGCTTGGGCATGAAAAATAGCTGCTCCTGATTCCGTCGACAGTGTTAGGGCAAACGGTAAGTATAAATGACGAGGTGGGCTGAGGGCAAAGGGCAGGTTCTCGGCTTGCGGTTTCTGGTTTCCAGTTTCCAGATGCTGCGATTATTGATTTTGATCAAGTCCGATGGACGACGTTCTTCGTTGGTGCGCAAGAGAACATAGACGCGGTTTGCACTGCGCTGCGTTGCAGTTACATTTTTGACACTTGACAGGCGCGCTGCTTCGGGTTCTGAATCGATGTTCGCGAAATATTTGCGCGTGAAGATTTTCGTCCGGCGAAAAAAAATTTGTGCTACCATGCGGCACTGTTGGTTTTCAAGAAAAAGATCTCATTCATCATGGCAAGCGCGCACGATACAGCGGGCGCATTCCGCAGTACACTAAGAGGTCCATCAGCGCGTAGGTAAACAGCAGTTTTAAACAGGCGCCCTCAAGCCAGCCGCCGGGACGCCGCGGCGGGGTATTTCATAATTTATGTCAGTTCAAGGCACAACGCTCTCCCCGAATCCATGGACGCGCATTCTGGATGCGCTGGAAAAAAAGATCAACCGGCATTCCTACGACACGTGGTTAAAACCGACGCGCTACAGCCACTCCAGCGGCGGAATTTTGTTTGTGCGGGTTCCGACGGCGGAGTTCCGCCACGCCGGCGATAAATATGCGGACCTGATCCAGGAAGCGATCGACAACCTGGGGCTGGAGTTCAACGACGTGAAGTTCGTCACGCCCGAGGACGATCCGGCGGCGACTGCGGTGCGCCACAACGGCGGGCTCTCGGCCGGTCCGGCGACGGCGAGCCGCTCCCGCGCAGGCGCGCTTCGACTGGGATGGCGCGGCGCAACTGAATCCGCGCTACACCTTTGACGCGTTTGTGATCGGCATCGGGAAACCAGTTCGCGCATGCCGCCTGCCAGGCGGTGGCGGAGCGCCCTTCGAAAGCCTACAACCCGCTCTTTCTGTATGGCGGCGTGGGCATGGGCAAGACGCACCTGATGCAGGCCATTGGGCACGAGGTGAAGCGGCGCCAGCCGCAGGCCGCCATCTGCTACGTATCGAGCGAGAAGTTTACCAACGACATGATCAACTCGCTGCGCTACGACAAGATGACGAGCTTCCGCGACCGATTCCGCGGCGTGGATGTGCTGCTGATCGACGACATCCAGTTCCTGACGGGCAAGGAGCGGACGCAGGAAGAATTCTTCCATACCTTTAATGCGCTGCACGACACGATGAAGCAGATCGTCATTGCCAGCGACCGGTCGCCCAAAGAATTGGCGGAGATTGAAGACCGGTTACGCAGCCGGTTTGAGTGGGGATTGATTGCGGATATTCAGCCGCCGGATCTGGAGACAAAAGTGGCCATCCTGCAGAAGAAAGCCGAGCAGGAGAAAGTGACGCTGCCGACCGATGTGGCCCTCTATGTGGCGCAGAATATCCGGTCGAACGTGCGGGAATTGGAAGGCGCCCTGATCCGGTTGGTGGCGCATTCCTCGCTGATTGGCGCGGAAATTACGCTGCCTTATGCGCAGCAGGTGCTGAAGAATTTTATCGATTCGCAGGCGCGCAAAGTCACGATCGAGTCGATTCAGAAAATGGTGGCCGAACAATTCGGGCTGCGGCTGGTGGAGATTAAAGCCAAAGATAATTCGCGGGCCATCGTGTATCCGCGGCAGATTGCGATGTATCTGGCCAAACACATGACGGAAGCGTCGCTGCCCGAGATTGGACGGCAGTTTGGGGGAAAGCATCATACGACCGTGCTTCACTCCGTGGAGAAAATTGAAGAGGCTCGCAAGAACGACAAGGATTTGAACAGGTTGCTCAATAAGCTGACCGAGCAATTGGGCGGATAGTCGTGGAGTATTTTGCGTTTTGCACCGAGGGATATGGTCTTCCTTTTTTGTAGCTGTGAATGAGATGTGGAAGCTGTGCAAGCATCAGGAGTATTGGCAGAAGCGGAAATCTTATTGTGAGGTCTCCGCCAGGTTGGGGACCGATTTCTCACACGAAGGGACGGTCCCTAAAGTGGTGACAATGGGTCGCTTGCCAAAGTTTCCCACTTCTCCGACCCGCCTACTGTTACTGCTGGTTTTATAGCTTTTGCATTTGATATAAGGGAAGTAATAAAAGTAGCAAGCGGCAGGGAGAGCAAAGTCTATGCCGGTGGAAGCGGTGGTTGCTGCGGGCACGGCGGTGGGAACGATGGAGATCACGGTCAGCAAAGTAGAATTGCTGCGGGAGTTGACGGCGACGCAGGGCGTGGTCGAGCGTAAGACCACCATTCCGATTCTTTCCAATTATTTATTTGAAGCCGCTGACGGCGAGTTGCGGCTAACGGCGACGGATCTTGATCTGAGCCTGCGAACCTCGTGCAACGCCAAAGTAAAAAAAGAAGGCTCATGTACGATTCCGGCGCGCAAACTGCATGACTACGTAAAACTACTGCCGGACGCCGATATCACGATCAAACTGCTGGAAAATCATTGGGTCAGTATTCGCTGCGGGCGTTCGAATACGAAGATGGTGGGGATGGCGAAGTCGAATTTCCCCAGCTTGCCGGTGTTTCCGACCGCGGGAGTGGTAAAGATTCCGGGGCAGGTACTGCGTGGGTTGATTGCGCGCACCGGTTTTGCGATCTCAAGCGAGGAGTCGCGCTACACGCTGAATGGGGCTCTGATGCTGCTGAAGCCGGAGTCGATCACGATGGTGGCGACCGATGGGCATCGGCTGGCGCACTGCGAGCGCAGCGGCGAGAAGTTTGAAGGCGTCTCCGGCGAGATGAAGACGCTGGTGCCGAAGAAAGCGATGGACGAACTGAAATCGCTGCTGGATTCGACCGATGCCGAGACGGTGGAGTTTGCGAAAGACGATTCGACTCTTTTCTTCCGCATCGGATCGCGGCTCCTGACCTCGCGGCAACTTACGGGACAATTCCCGAACTTTGAGGCTGTGTTGCCCAAAGACAACAATAAGAGCATCACCCTGAACAATGCCGACTTGAACTCGGCGATCCTGCGGGTGGCACAGTTTGCCGACGAGCGATCACGCGCGGTGCGCTTGAAGCTGGAAAAGGGCGAGGTAAAGATTTCGGCGTCGTCGACGGAAGCGGGTGAGTCTGAGGATTCGATTGAAGCGCCCTACGATGGAGAGACGTTGACCATCGGCTTTAACGCGCAATACCTGGTGGACTTCCTGAAAGCCGCCGGAACCGGGAAGTGCGGCTGGAGTTGAAGGATTCGCAATCAGCAGGGCAGTTGCGGCCGGCCGAGGGCGATGACTACAAGTACCGCTATATCGTGATGCCGATGAGAATCTGAAACCTTCGTACACCCTCGCCATGAGTCCTAATTCGCCCCGATAAGCCTGGGATCACGTGGATCCATTCCTTCAGGTGGCTCCACCCAAGGTGTGCTGGCCCCCTCTTCAATGAACCACGTGCCAGCAGGCCCATCATAGTTGAGCTTCCAGCGTGAGGGAACATCGCGGCCGAGCAGGCAGTGGTAGAGGATGTGCGGGAGCTCGCAGCAGGAGACCTCCATCACTTCAATGGTTCCCAGGTTACATCGGGGGAACTGCAATGAAGCGATGTAGATACCGGCCCTAACGATTCCTCCAACCCCTCGAACGTCTGCCTCATTGATCTTCGAGAGACCTGCTCTTCGCACTGCTTCAGGGGAGATAACGGTTCGTTGTGCACCAGTATCTATCAGGGCATCTGTTTCGGTGAATCTGGTTGCCGCCAACGAGGATGTTTGCTGACCGCCCAAAATGGGAGGGCGTATTGTGATTTTCAGTCGAGGTCCGTGGAGCTTGAGACCGCGAGAATCACGAACTGGCGAGTGATAGGTCGTCACAACTAAACCACAATGAAGACCGGCTCGTATTCAAGAATCTGCTTGACCAGAAAGTCCGTTTCAAGCCCATGCGCCGCTGCACCCGCTCTGTATGCCGCCTCGAAATCTCGATAGAAACCTAGAACCTCTTTATTCTTAATGACGACGTACTGGCCAGCTTTCTGCGCTACCCATTCTCGAGCGTGCTGGCCATAGTAATCCAGTTCTACGGTTAAACGGGCCGGCTGTTCCGCTTCCATTTTCGCCTCTCGATAAAGCGCGCTACCGTGGAGTCTTATGTGCGCGGTCCCGCTTCAACAAAAGCATACACCAACTCTGTGCCGATTAGCACAAAACTTGTGCCAGCTGGCATATTTTCCCGCTCTCGATTACCCTAGGTTCCGTTCTCGTAAGGTGGGACAACCGTGCCGTTTCGCCGAGATCGATTGAAAGCTCTAAGAGAGGTAAAGGAACTCTCCCAGGAGCAGCTCGGCGGGTTGGCAGGGCTGCACCATTCGGTTATCACGAAGAGCGAGAAGGGCAAGAATCGACCGCGATCAGACGCGCTCGACAAACTCGCGACGGCGCTGGATTGCACCATGGACTATCTACATGGACGAGGGCGCCCATACGAGAGCCCGGCAGCCGCGGCCGCCCATATGGCTTTTGACGTGTTCGTTGCGCAACAGGACGTGACCGACGAGCAGCGCGAACAGTGCCGCCGCGTCCTTGCGCACCCGGATGCCCCAAAGACCGCCTCCAAATGGCGCTCGTTGGCTGAAATGCTCGGGCTAGCCCTAAAGCCAACCGCGACCATGACAGCGCCGGCTTTTTTTGAGGAACGTCCTGCAAAGTCCACGTCGGCGGGCGTCTCGCGCAGGTTTCATCGGCGCAGTTGAACATCAGGACCAACCTTGAGAGGCCTGTTGTCTGAGGCCCTACGAGGTCTCTCCTTGGCCGAACAGACGCTTCTGCCGCTTGACCTTCCCTGCCCTCTGCCGTACAGTTTCACGCATTTCAGTTTGCGGAGGGAGACATAACACTTATGCCAGACGGATTCAAGAAGTTCATTCTGCGCGGCAACGTTGTAACCTGAAAAACTCGCTCTTGAGTTCCCCCCACTTATGACCCGACGCCGCCCTGCCTTTTTTCCATCTTTGCCCACGTATCTTTCAACGCCACAGTTCGATTGAAAACCAGCGTACCGGGCACGGAATCCGGATCGACGCAAAAATATCCTAAACGTTCGAACTGATACCGGTTACCCGCAGCTGCATTCGCCAGCGAAGGCTCCAGCTTGGCGTGCGTGATCACTTCGAGCGAATGCGGATTGAGATTCGCCGTGAAGTCCTGACCCTCGGCAACGTCGCCAGGATTCTCTTTGCTGAACAGGTTCTCGTAGATTCGCACCTCGGCATCGATGGCATCTGCGGCCGAGACCCAGTGAATGGTTGACTTCACTTTGCGGCCGTCAGGGGCATTGCCGCCTCGCGTCGCGGGGTCGTAGGTGCAATGCACCTCCAATATTTCGCCCTGATCGTTCTTCACCACGCTCTTGCAGGTAATGAAATAGCCGTAGCGCAGGCGAACCTCGCGGCCGGGAGAAAGGCGAAAATATCCCTTCGGAGGAACTTCGCGGAAGTCATCCTGCTCGATGTAGAGCACGCGCGAGAACGGAACCTTCCGCATGCCGGCGTTCGCGTCCTCAGGATTGTTTACCGCTTCCATCTCTTCAATCTGATTTTCCGGATAGTTATCGATCACAACTTTCAACGGATGCAGCACCGCCATCACGCGCGGGGCGCGCTTGTTCAGATCTTCACGGACGAAGTGTTCGAGCATGGCCAGCTCAATCGAGCCAGTCGTCTTCGACACACCGATAGACGCGACGAAGTTGCGAATCGCCTCGGGCGTATAGCCGCGGCGGCGAATGCCAGAGAGCGTCGGCATGCGCGGGTCGTCCCAGCCGCGCACGCGGCCTTCCTGCACCAGTTGCAGCAGCTTGCGCTTGCTCAACAGCGTGTAGGTGAGGTTCAGGCGGTCAAACTCGATCTGCCGCGACGGGAAAATTCCCAGTTGCTGGATGAACCAGTTGTAGAGCGGGCGATGGTCTTCGAACTCAAGCGTGCACAGGGAGTGAGTGACGCGTTCGATCGAATCCGATTGCCCATGCGCATAATCGTACATCGGATAGATGCACCACTTGCTGCCGGTGCGGTGATGCTTGGCGTGCAGGATCCGGTACATTACTGGGTCGCGCAGGTTCAAGTTGGGCGATGCCATATCGATCTTCGCCCGCAGCGTGCGCGATCCGTCGGGAAATTCGCCGGCACGCATGCGCTCAAACAAATTCAGATTCTCTTCGATCGAGCGGTTGCGATACGGACTGTCCTTGCCCGGCTCAGTGAGCGTGCCGCGATGCTTGCGAATCTCCTCTGCCGTTAAGTCGTCAACGTAGGCCTTGCCGTCCTTGATGAGTTTGATCGCCCATTCATGGAGCTGATCGAAATAATCGGAAGCGTAGAAGAGCCCGTCCCACTGAAAGCCCAGCCAATTCACGTCAGCCTTGATCGACTCGACGTATTCCGTTTCTTCCTTCTCGGGATTGGTGTCGTCGAAGCGGAGATTGGTATGTCCGCCGAACTCGTCGGCCAGTCCGAAGTCGATGCAAATCGCCTTGGCGTGGCCAATGTGCAGATAGCCGTTCGGCTCGGGAGGGAAACGGGTCTGGACGCGGCCATTGTGCTTGTTGGTCTTGAGGTCTTCAAGAATGATGTCGCGGATAAAGTTCGAGGGAGCGGGCGAGGGCGAGGCAGCCACAGCTTTTTCTCCAGCTTCGGTTGGCGGATGAGATGGATTCATTCCTCCTTGATCTTATCGCAAGCCGAGTAGTGGAGGTCCGCTGACAAGGATTCTGGAATCGTGAGTTCGGGGATTTCCTGTGTACTTAAGTTGTTAGTCGTGAGTTCCTAGTGATCGGCTGTGGATTGCGAATCGATTTTGATTTTCCTTAATCGGGAAATAGCTGTTTACACTGGGGTACCCCCCCTCCCCCCCGGTCTATTGGAATCATGGTGTTAGGGCGAAATTGCGCAATAATCTATTGGGCTCACTAAGTTACGGGCAAAATCTTGAGCCCAAACGACTTAGCCGGATTTCAAGGCAGCAACGAGCTTGAAGGGCGCGCTGCCCCTGCGGTGATGATCCGCCATTAGGGCTGTGGATGGCAAGGTTAGATGTCACAAGGGACCTGTGGAAATTATTGGGAGCCACTATGTTCCGCGAAGGTCCGATCTCGTCGTAGGATCGCCGGGCAAAGGCGTCGGAGCCCGTGTGCCCACTCGTCAAAAACTCCGCGACGGGTGGGGCAGCCTCGGTCGTGGAAATGGAAGCGCGCGTGGGCCAGCCCCCGTTGTTCCGTTTTCGTAACGATCCACAGGCGTCTGTTTCGCCAGCTTGAAGCATATGCAATCCTGCGCCTCACTATCACGATGGGCCGAGCCAAGGGAACGGTAAATCAACCTGCGAGGACACATGCCAGCTCTCCGCCGCGCTCTCCTGCTTACCATTGTGGCCGTTCTCGGCGCTTCCGCTGCCTACGCTGAAAAGCCGGTTCGCAAACCGCAAGAATCTTTCGCCCCTTACTGGACCTCTGAGCCGGGTTGGGACACAGAGCTTCAACTAAAGAACAATCTAGCCTCCGGACCGCTGACCGTAACTCCTGTTCTGCGGGTCGCCTCGGGCGAGGAGATTCCTCTCGACCCCGTAACTATTCCACCGAATGTGTCGGCCTCCGTGTGGGTGAATGAAGGTCTGCTCAAGCATTCGCCCAGCTTGCTCAGCCAGCCCGGCTCCTACGGCTCTCGTCTTTCGCTTCACCTCACCTAGCGCCGGAAATCTTTATGCGGCGGCTATCGTTGCGCTGCACGGAGGGCCGATCAGCTTCCACGTGGATGCTTCTCCAGTCGCAGATTCCGCGTTGGCGTCGCGCGCGGCTCTCGGCGGCAGCCGCGAAGGCATTTGGTGGCAACCGCACGCCATGCAAAACGATCTGCTCATCTTTAGCAATCGCTCGGAGAAGACGCTGGCGGGGACTTTATGGCTCTCGGATGCGGCGGGCAAGCGCTGGAACCAGCGTGTTTCGCTGGCTGCGCGCCAGACAGTTCGCCTCAATCTCCACGGCCTGCTCGGCGCCGCCGGCCTGAGCGGACAGTGTGGCGGCATTCAGTTCGAGGTTCCGGCGAATGCAGGGGGGCTCGACAGCGTTCATCTCGTCTACGACGAATGGGCCAAGTCCTCGGTTTCTTTGGCCATGTTCAGCCGCTACCCGGGGCTAGCGCAGCACCAGCGACCCGGAATGGAAGGCAAACCATGGACAAGCTACGCTCCCATGCTGGCGCTCCCTACGCCCGACGTTGCGTTGGGCCTTCCCAGTGGGACGGTTTTGCAGCCGACAATTCTGGTTCGCAACACCACAGCCAAACCGGTGGCTGCCAGCGTCACACTGAACTGGCGCGGGGATTCAATCCGCGGCCAGGTCAAGCTGGCGGATTTGAATTTGGCTCCTTTTGCCACACAGCAACTTCAGATTGGCGCCATGCAAAAGCAGCTTGGCATTCCCGACGATGCGCACTGGGCTTTGGTCACGCTGTCCGCGGCGGCATCGCCCGGCGACCTGGTAGCCCTCGCGTCCAGCTACGACGCGAGCGGCAGATATTATCTCGACACCCCGTTCTCCAGCAACGCGGCTAGACACTTTGCCGGAGGCGAGTGGCGGGCCGATGCCAACCACAACCAGATCATGGCTGTTACGAATTCCGGACAAAAACCTACAAATGCGCTGCTCACGCTGCATTATGATAATGGCCAGAAGAGTTACGAAATGCAGCAGGCGATTCAGCCCGGCGACCAGATGTGGGTGAACGTCGCCAGCCTGATCCGCAACCGCCTACCCGACCGCAGAGGTAACGTGCTGCCCGCCGACGCCAGCTTCGGCACCTACGATTTGCGCGACCTTAGCCCCGGCTTGGGCAGCCTGACGCCAGGCAATCTGGCTCTAGATGGCACCTTTGGATTTAATATCAAGCCGCCCAATGCCATCTGCTGCGGGACCACCGGTCAGGCTTTCGATCCCGGTACGATCATCACCCTAATCGATAACCTATCACCCTACGAAATCATGGGGACCAACGTCTGCACGGGCGACCCGGAGGACCTCATGCCCGACGTCAGTGATCTTGCGAGCGCGAACCCGGCGATAGCAACGGTGACGATAGCAGGGGTCACGGGAGTATCAGCGGGTACGACCACGGCATCGGGCGAGGTCCTCATCGAGCAGGGAGTGGGCGGTTACTGTGGCTTCAAGGAGGTGCCGGTGCAAGCCCCGGTCACGGTGCAGGTCCCGACATCCATTCCAGTCGTGTT
The DNA here is from genome assembly GCA_963702775.1 of uncultured Acidobacteriaceae bacterium. GTDB lineage: Bacteria > Acidobacteriota > Terriglobia > Terriglobales > Acidobacteriaceae > Sulfotelmatobacter. The sequence goes on along the minus strand of CAVPDX010000002.1, from coordinate 138,022 downwards.
GACCATTACGAATCAAGCCACTACCGGCTGCGATCCAGGGCAAGCTGGCTGGACAAGAGTAGTCGCCAGACAGCTAACTGATCAGTTCGGCAACCCCATACAACAGGCGGGACAGGTAATTACTGAAAATGTCAAAATGGGAGCCAACGGTTTGCTGCTTCCGCCCCCCACCACTGGTAGTCCAAAAACAAACCCGCAAGGTCAGATCGGCGACAACCTTAGTTTTTGCTCGACCCAGTGCCCATCGCAGAAGACTACAACTCAGACACAAACAATAACGGACGGGTCTTATCCTTTGGGTACCTATACGCTCGTATTTTCCTGTACGAGCATAACGGTAAATGGCAACTGACGATCACCTTCGCATATAGAATCTGCCGATTCATTGGAGTGAGCTATCAAGATGTATTTGGCGGTCCTGGCTTTGAGTGTCCTCTTCCAACAGTCGGGTGCTCTGCCGTTTTCCCCAGACCATAGTGGCCATCGCCTCGTAAACCTCGATACCGTGATTCGTGTTCAGGAGGGCTCGGCGGGCTCTGCGTTCACGGAGTTGGCGGCAATCGGCTTTGATAATCACATACCCATCGGCATTGTCTTAGGGGGTGCTAAGGGTAGCGATATCTGTGGAACTACTTTAGATCTGAAGCCGGGAGAAATGACCGTTGCCGAACTCATTGCGACAATCAGAGCGAGGATGCCCGGGTATCAAGCTGATTTGAAGAGGGGTGTCCTTGACATTTCCCCCACGCCGCTCCCAGATCATGCGGCTGCGTTCCTGGGTTTATCGATAGGCCATTTCCATAGTGATCCTGAACCTCTTAGCCTTTTAGGACGCAATCTCTGGCCGCACATACGTGGTGTGATCGCACCCGGAGAAGGTACGGATATGAGCGGACTATTTTCACTCTCGGCGGAAAGGGTCGAAGGAATGGACGTTGCGAACGAGACCGTAGAATCTATTCTGAACAGGATCGTTGACAAAGGAAACGCGGGAATGTGGATCCTCAAGGCATCAAAACTCAAAGCATTGTCTTCGGAGACTGCGATGCCGTACGAGATTTATGGATATGTCGGCGAAGACCGGTCTCTCGCAGTGAACCTGACGTGCGGGAGATAGGTTTTGAAACAGGGAGGCGGACATCCAAGTCTATGTAATTGGCACTCGCGCGGGTTCTATAAAAGGGGATGTCAAGTAAAAACACTTCTCCCTTCGCAGGGAGGTTTGGTTTTTCTTGGCATCCCCTTTTATAGAACCCCCTCAAGTCTCTCCCATACCCGAAAGTTACGTTGACTTGAGTCGGGCGGTTCTTGATAATCCCTGTTAACTGGACAGGTCGACGGCCCCGAACTGGAAACGGTTCGGGGTTTTGCTTTGCGCCCCTCGACAGTACCTAGCGGACTCGCTATGCGATCTTCTGCAGAGCCTGCTTGATCCGCGCCAGCGTAGTTACCCTCCCCAAGACTTCGAGCGTCTCAAACAGCGGCGGGGCATTCTTGCGGCCGCAGACGGCTACTCGGATGGGCTGGAACATCTGTCCTGGCTTAACTCCCAGCTCTTGAGCAGCGGCGCGGAGAGCCTGATCCAGCGGATCGTGTTTGAACTCGACGTTGGCCAGCACATCGCGCGCGCGCGCGAGGACCTTCAACGCCATCGCCATGTCTCCCTTCTGCGGGATGAGTTCGGCGGGATCGTAGGGCGGCAGTTGATCGACGAAAAAGAAGTCGGCGGCGGTGAGCACGTCGCGCAGCAGCTTAATGCGCTCGCGAATCAGCGGCGTGACTTGCAACATCTTTTCCGGCGTGACGTTGAAACCGGCGCCGCGCACGATGGGCAGCAGGCGGGCGCTCAAGTCCTCTACCGGCAGGCCGCGTATGTGCTCGGCGTTGAGCCAGAGGGCCTTGGGGTCGAAGGCGTCTTCGGGGGCGGGAACACCAAGATCCCTCGCTTCGCTCGGGATGACAACTTTGGAGGTTGCGGCGCCGGGTCCAGCGACCGCCTCCTTAAAGTTCACCACCGCATTCGAGCGGTTGATGCCATCCAGAGAGAAGGCCTCGATGAGTTCCGGCAAAGACATGTTCTCGCGGTCGTTCTTGGGCGACCAGCCCAGGAGGCAGAGGAAATTGATGAAAGCTTCGGACAAAAATCCAGCATCGCGATAGGTAGTTACGCTGACTACGGGACCGTGACGGCGCTTGGAAAGCTTGGTGCCGTCAGGCGCGACCAGCAATGGCAGATGAGCGAACTGCGGCGGGGTGAAGCCGGCAGCTTCGAAGATGAGCACATGCTTGAAAGTGTTGGTGAGATGGTCCTGGCCGCGGATGATGTGGCTGATGAGCAGGTCGGCATCGTCGGCGCAGGAGGCGAGGTGGTAAGTCGGCATGCCATCGGAACGGAGCAGAGCGAAGTCTTCGATGTCGGCCGCAGATTTTACTTGCTCTCCATAGACCGCGTTGGTAAATCGCACGACCTGCCCCTCACGCGGCACGCGAAAGCGCAGCGCAAACGGCTCCCCGGCGGCAGAGCGGCGGCCGCTTTCCTCGCGGGAAAGGTCGCGCGCACCTGGATTGAACAGCCAGGTTCCCTGCACACCGGATTTTTCGGCATCACCGGTGTGTGCGGGAGTAAAGTCGCGATAAGCAAGACCCTTGTCGAAGATGGTCCAGGCAGTCTTGCGATGCAGTTCGATGCGCTCGGACTGTTTGTACTCTTCGTCCCAGCCTGGCTTGTAGAAACTTAGGCTGAGCCAATTGAGTCCGTCAAAAATAGAATCCACCGAAGCCTGGGTGTTACGCTCGACGTCGGTGTCGTCCAGGCGCAGGATCATAGTGCCGCCGTTGTGGCGCGCATAAAGCCAGTTGAAGATGAAGGTACGGGCGCTGCCCACGTGCAGAAATCCGGTAGGGGAAGGCGCGAAGCGCAACCGCGGCTTGGATTCAGAGGGTTTCGCGAGAGGGTGCTCAGGCATAAGTGGCGAAGTTTCGATGGTATGGGGCGCGGCCGATATCGTCAACCGGGCATTAAGCTACGTCGCGCCAGGTAACTGATTCCAAGTAACCAGGGTCAGGGACACTGTACTTAAATCTTGTTGTGTTCGCAGCCCTGGCTGTGAAAACATTCATCATCGGCTTTCTCCCAAGTTGCTCATTCAGATCTTCGCGGGAAGCCTTGGCCAGAGGCTCATGAATAGTATTGCGACCAGCATTGTGATCATTCCAGGCGTTGTTGCCCTATTGCTCTGCCTGCTGTTCACTTATCTTTACCAGCAGAGCCGCCAGGCCTACTTCCGCGCCTGGCAGGTTGCCTGGGCCTGCTATTCCATTCATTACGCCCTCGATGCGTTCCGCTATTTCCGCCCTCCGGCCATCCCTGCGTTTTTTCTGAGCTCTTTGTTTTCAGCTGCGATGGGCATAAGCATTTTCGTCTCGACGAGGTTGACCCGAGGATCTTTCCGCTTCCGCTGGTATGACTGGGCTCTCGCTTTGGTTGGAACGGCGGCGGCCTGCGTCGATCTGCGCAATTACTGGCTAAGACACGCATTGGGGACGGGAGAGCGTCCGCTTAGTCTCGGGGTGGTTTTCTTGAGCGCGGTACTGCTGTATTGTTCGGCAGCTTTCTACTTACACGCTCATCGGAAGGGATCGGTCGCCTTCCAGTTGCTGGCTTTTTCGCTGGCGCTGTGGGCGGTGCTGCTAGGTTCCATTCAAGCGAGCACCCCATGGGCGGAAATGTTTGGTAGCGTCGGTCACGTCCTCGGCCCGGTTCCGCAAATGCTGCTGGGTATCGCTATGGTGATGGTGCTTTTTGAGAACGAACGCAACGCCGTACAGGAGAATACTCTGGCTCTCTCTACGCTGGGAGTGGATCCGCGGCGCTTGCTTTCGGCTGACGATTTGCTGCCCAGCATGCAGTCGGCACTGGATCGGCTGGCGGGCGCCTTGTCGGCGCGGCAGGCGGTCATTTACATCTCGGAACGCTGGCGCGGACTGTTGCCCTCGGTGGAGCGTGGAGTCTCTGCGGAATTCCTCAATGTCCTCACCCGGAGTGGGGCAGGAGAGTACGTCTGTGAACTCGCCTACCGGCAAGGTGGGCTGTTCACCGTGCATGACGTGGCCCATATGACGGAACCGCTGCCCATCGGCTCGACCGGATCGTTCGCCGACTTCAAAAAGGTTCTCACCGGTGACGGCATCCAAAACCTTACAGCCGTCAGCCTGCAGACCCGCGAACACGCCTTCGGAGTGATTTTATTTCCTCATGCCGAGCGCAAGGCCTTCGGCACGTCGGGCCCGCGTTTGATGGTGGGACTGGCGCTGCAACTGGGGCTCACACTCGATAACTACCTGATGGCGCATGACGCCCACCGGCGCACGCAAGAGTACGAGTTGCTCACCGAAATCGGGCAGGCGATCAGCTCGCGGCTGGATCAGGATGAAGTGCTGCGCACCATCCACACCGAACTGGGGCAGATTTTCAATACCAGCGACTTCTACATTGCGTTTCAGGAGGGAGACGAAATCCGCTTCGAACTGGAAGTGGAGGCCGGGCGCCCTCTACCCAAGCGTTCGCGCAAACTGGAGAATGCCTTCACTGAGTATGTAATCCGCACCGGGCAGCCACTGCTCATCCGCTCCGACCTGGAGAAGACGCGAGCGCGGTTGGGCGTCACCTATCGCCCTGAACATCCCGCCAAATGCCTGTGCGCTGCGCCTATTTTGCTGAGCAATAAGCCCGCAGGAGCCATGGTCGCCATGAGCACGGAACGGGAATTTGTGTTCGAACAGCGCGACCTAGACGTACTCATGACCGCGGCCGGACAGGTATCGGTTGCAGTGGAGAATGCGCGCCTGTTCGCCGACGAACAACGGCGTTCGCGCCAATTGGCATTCCTTAACAATATTTCGCGAACCGCGATTTCGAGTGACGATCCCGTGCACATGCTGGGGCAGATTGTTGGAGAGATCCAGAAGAACTTCAGCTTTGATCACATTGGTATTGGCCTGCTCGATTACGGAACCAAGGAGATCGAAATTAAAGCCGAGGCCGGAGCCACGGCGCATGCGATGGGCAAGCGCATTCCGCTGGGCGTAGGCATTCTGGGGCGCGTGGCACGCACCGGCGAGCGCGCTCTGGTGCAAAACGGCGCAGAAGGTCAGATGGGAGCGATTTTGCCGGAGTCGCGGTCGGTGCTGTGCATTCCCATCACTTATGGCGAGACGCTGCTGGGAGCGCTTAACATCGAAAGCCGCGGCGAGAGCGCATTTAACCCGCAGGACGTTCTCATTCTCAATACCCTGGCCGACCTGCTGGCTACGGCACTTCACAACGCTTTCGTCTTCCAAAAGCTGCAACAGCAATCGATTACCGATGGCCTGACGGGGATAAAAACACGGCGTTTCTTCTGGGAAGCGTTGTCGGCGGAGTGGAAGCGGGCTTCCCGCTCTGGACGGCCGTTCTCCGTTGTGCTGATCGATCTGGACAAATTCAAAGAAGTCAACGACACCATGGGCCACTTCGAAGGCGATCTGGTGCTTGCCCGAGTTGGCCGGTTGCTCGAACAAAAATCCCGGCAGTCGAACGTGGTGGCGCGCTATGGCGGAGACGAATTCATCATCCTCATGCCGGAAACCGGCCCGGAGCAGGCTCAGGTGCTGGCCGAGCGCTTGCGGCAGTGGATTGTTTCCGATCCGATGCTGAGCGAACACCACATCACCGGCAGCTTCGGCGTGGCCAGTTTCCCCACGCATGGCTTCTCTATCGAAGACATTATCCGTGTGGCCGACGCGGGCATGTATGTTTCCAAACGTTCCGGGGGCAATCTGGTGTCGGCGGCCGAGGAATTTGCCGCGGGCGAGGAGTTTGCCGCACAGCGGCAGCAGATTTCCTCCTATATCGAAGGGTTCCTGCAGCGCGAACATAACGGGCCCGAGCATCTGGAAGAACTGGGTCAGGTGCTGGTGAAACTCTGCGGCGGCGAGGAAGACTGCAATGTGCCGCTGCTCAAGGAATCGATTGAGATTCTCAGCCGGGCCGCCGAATCCCGCGAGCTGCGTACCCAGGGCCATGGCGATCTGGTGGCACGCTATACCGAAATTCTGGCGCGAGCCCTCCGGCTGCCTCCGGAGGAAACCGCTGACCTGGTTTATGCCGCGCGCATTCACGATGTGGGCAAGATTTTTGTGCCGGAGCGCATTCTGAATAAGCCGGGGCCGCTCAACGACGACGAGTTCTTCCTGGTAAGAATGCACGCGCGCGTGGGAGCCGAGATCGCCGGAATCCTGCCGCACAGCGCCATGATGCGCCAAGCCATCGAGCATCATCACCAGCGCTTCGATGGCACGGGTTATCCTGATGGCGCCAAGGGCGAGCAGATTCCTTTGTGGGCGCGCATTATCGCTCTCGCCGATGCCTACGCCAACATGCTGACCGAGCAATCGGTCGGCGCGGCACGAACTCCCGACCAGGCGCTCGATGAGCTGGCCAAAATGAGCGGCACCGGTTTTGATGGGATGCTGGTGCGGCTGCTGCTGCGGGAGTTGAAGTCGGAGCGGGCTTCGTCGGCAAAGGATGGGTTTTAAGGCCCTTTCGAGGTCGCCATTCAGGTCTTTAGTCAGGCCCCTGATTTCAACAGTTGACACCATTCGTGATGTCCAGGTAAGTGTGGATTGGAAAAACTCAATCATCGGATCACGTCGAAAGCTGATTGTGACGGCGGGCATAGTTGCGATTGCTTGTGTACTCTTCGGCTGTTCGAGAGCGCATACGGCGTCGGAGCTAGAACCAGCTCCCGAGGTACGAATCGACCTCTCTCCTCTGGGCCTGCCAAAGAACTTCTTTTCGACGAGAGACGAGTCGCCAAGGCTCATCATCGGTTATCGCTTTGTGGTTTGGCTAAACAGCGATGAGGTAGCGGTCGGCTTTAACACAAGCCCCGATTCAAGGGTCGAGCCTGATCGCAAGGTCGACGGTTCAGCTCGACTTCTGGTTTTCAGTGTGGACGGGAAGTTGAAAGCTAAGCGGGACATCTCCTATCTCGCCGATGGATACGGTGAACTTGTGGCCGACGGCGAGGCGACGGCAGGTCCAAGGGGTACGCTTCTTTTTAGAATGCAGTTGGTAAACCTTAATAGGGACGGCACGAGCAAATCCAAATCAGGAGTCCTCCTTCTCGATACAAACTTACAAGAGGTTGCGCGCATTGATCGTTTTCTGGAGCAAACGACTTTTAGTAATCGCGCCCTTGTATTCCAAGAAGGCTTTACCCTAGGTCAATCACGCACCTATGATGTGCTGGATGGCTCTCCGCCTTTACAGACCGAGCGTTGGCGTCAGGACTGGCCAATAGACGCAAGAGACCGGAAGTTCGGGGAGCACGGCTTGGCGTACATGATTTGCCAACAAGAAGTGCGGCCAAACGAGTATGTCTCGTCAGGGGTCGTCTACGCAGGTGCGAAGCAACGCTGCACGATGATAGCGGAAGCTGAGGATCGAACGAGTTGGGAGGTTTCACTGAAGGACGGTGAGACGGCAACCATAGTTGGTCTGTTGGCGAATGGAAGTGTCGTCGGTCAGATCAGTGGAACCGAAAAAGGCGACAACGCAGGGCAAGTGGTCATCTGGAACAAGGGCAAGACGACTGAGTTGCTGCCGTGGATTCCGCGTAACGATTGTGGATCGGTCCAAAGCGCTACTACGGATATGTCGCGTTACGCAGCGTTCGCGATGTGCGATGACCGCAGGGACAGCGGCCGCTGGATCGTCTTCGATCGAAGGTCGTCAACTCCGCTTGTGAATCGACCCTTCCCGAAGAATGGGCGCGCAGCCTTGTCGCCCGACGGGCTACGCTATGCCAGCTTTGAGTCGGGAGAACTTCGCATCCACTCGCTACCGCAGCTACATTAACCCGGTTGGCAAGAGATCACCCTTGCGCAGGTGAATATCTGTTTTTTCCTCTCTTGTGCCCGCGCACCGCCTCAGCTACGATTAACTGAGAACATTATGTTGGACTGGTCAAAATGTCCGGCGGTCGAGAGCGTTCCTGGCAAACTCAGTGGCGCTTGGGTTTTCCGTGGCACTCGGGTCCCCGTGTCTGCGGTATTCGAGAACTTGGAGGACGGCCTCACCATAAACGAGATCGTCGAAATGTTCGACGGGCTTTCGAAAGACTTGGTGGTAACTGTGCTCGAATTCGCAGCCCAAAGCTTGGACGCCCCCTTGCTGGCCCGCTGATGCTGATCCTGTTCGATCAAGCAACGCCATCCCCGCTTCGCAAGTTCCTTCCAGGCCATGTAATCAAAACGGCTTATCAGCAAGGATGGAGCAACCTTCTCAACGGCGACCTTCTGCGTGTCGCGGAAGAAGCCGGGTTCGACCTCTTGCTGACCGCAGATAAGAATCTCGCTTATCAGCAAAACCTGACGAACCGCAAGATTGCGATTGTCGCACTTGGCAAAAACCGTTGGAGTCTGATTGAACCGCATCTCGGCCGTATAGTTGAAGTGGTGAACGCTACGCTCCCCGGAAGCTACAGTGTGATCGATATACCGTGGAAGACTGAATCGAAGACGTAGCTGCCAACATGCAACGCAAACAAGAAACAGCAAACTAGAAACCGGAATTCAACTTATGTCTGTCTCCCTCTCTCTCTCCAACAAGGTCGCTCTAATCACAGGCGGCTCGCGCGGCATCGGCGCAGCCACGGTTCGCATGTTCGCGGCAGCAGGCGCGAAGGTCGTGTTCAGCTATCAGAAAGCAAAATCGCAGGCCGAGGCTCTGGCGAGAGAATGCGGCGAGGCAAACTGTCGCGCCATCGCCAGTACTCTCGACAGCCCAGACTCCGCTCGCGTACTGGTTGCGGAGGCCGTCAAACAATTCGGCCGGATCGACATTCTCGTCGCCAATCACGGCGTCTGGCTGGGGCAAGATGTAGCCATCGATCAAATGCCCGATGAGCAATGGCGCTCCACTCTTTCCATCAACCTCGACGCCGTGTTCGGTCTGGTTAAACACACGGTGGCGCAGATGAAAGCCCAGCCGCGAACCGGATCCGCCGCCGGACACATCGTCCTCATCAGCTCCACTAGCGGCCAGCGCGGCGAGGCTTTTCACGTCGATTACTCCTCCACCAAAGGCGCGATGATCAGTCTGACCAAGAGCCTCTCATCGGAGCTCGCGCCGATTGGAATCTACGTGAATTGCGTTGCCCCCGGCTGGGTGGAAACCGATATGTCGCGAGCCACACTGGAGGACCCGGTTAGCGGCGACAAGGTGCGGCGGACAATACCGCTGGGCCGCGTAGGCAAGCCGGAGGAGATTGCCGCCCCGGTGCTCTTTCTATGCACCGAACACGCCGGCTTTATCTCGGGCGAAATCTTCAACGTAAACGGCGGAGCCGTGCTGGTGGGATGAAATTCCGCCGGCGTAAGACGCCAGCCCCTTTCCCCGCATCCAAAAAGAGGGGGAAAATTACGCCAGTAAAGCCGTGGTCTGCAATTCTGCGGCAAGCAGCTACAATTTGATTTACGCGCATCAAACTGCCCTGCTGCTGCATGCTATCGGCTAAATGAAAAATCTGCTTCTTATCGTCGTGCTGGCGTTTAGGCTGGCACGGCCTGGTCCGGACGCAACTCAGTCCGCAAGCCCGGCAACGCCGCTCAGTTCGAATTCCGCAGCGGGCAAGGCCCCATCGAATCCCGCGAACCTGGGACTCGCGAACCTGGGAAACGATCAGGAGAATGCCCGCCAGGCGCATGCTCTGATCGAACAGGCGATCCAGGCGCTGGGCGGCACAACCTATTTGAATATCCGCGATATGCAGCAGCAGGGACGCACCTACGGCTTTTATCACGGACGTCCCACGGGCGCCGGAGCAGTGTTCTGGCGATTCGTCGAGTATCCTGACAAGGAACGGCTCGAGGTCACGAAAGAACGCGACGTGGCTTACGTCTATACCGGCAATAAGGGATACGAAGTCACCTATAAAGGCGCGCACGAAGTGGAGAAAAAGGACCTCGAAGATTATTTGCGGCGTCGAAGATTATCTTTGGAAACCATGCTGCGCGTCTGGATCAACGATCCCACCGTGGCTCTCTTCTACGATGGTAACGCCTTAGCCGGCAACCTTCCGGCGCAGCAGGTTACGTTGATCAACTCAAAAGACGAAGCCGTGAGTATTCTCCTCGACCTCAGACACCCATCTTCCCCTCAAGAAAAGTTACAAATGGCGAGACCCGGTGGATAAACAGCGCAACACCGAGGAGGAGATTTATGACAATTACAGGCCGGTACAAGGCGTAATGACGCCCTACAGCTTCACGCGCTACTACAACGGGGATATGCAATCGCAGCGCTTCATCAATTCCGTTCAATTCAATCAGGGTCTCGACCCGGCCATGTTCGATCCGAATTCGGGCTACAATCCAATTAAGCCTGCAAAGAAACGCTAAAGTAACCCCCGTGCTGCCGGAATCCCGGAGAGTTTCTCGAAGCCAAGTTATCTCACTGATCTGCCTCTGGTTAGGGTAGTTCGGACTGGATCCTGGGGAGGTTCGTTCTCCGACCTAACTTTACATACTGTGGCTTTTTTACCACAGTCGAGGTTCGCCGGGCGGCTGTAATCTATTCATTCATCGGGACATAAACCAGACGCGATTGACCCAAGAGCAGACAGTCCGCTCAGCCGTGGAATGCAGTGGGGTAGGACTCCACAGCGGCGCGCCAGTCTCGATGCGAATCCTCCCCGCGCCGCCGGGAACAGGAATTGTCTTTCGCCGGGTCGATCTCGACGGCTTCGAGATCGAAGCCATCAGCCGCAACGTAGCCCGCGTCAGTTACGCCACCAGCCTGATGAAAAAGGGCGTGCTCATCTCCACCACCGAACACCTGCTTTCGGCGTTCGTGGGCTTGGGGGTGGACAACGCCATCGTCGAACTCGATAACCTCGAACTTCCCATCCTGGACGGCAGCGCTCTTCCGTTCGTCGAGCTGATCCAGAAAGCCGGTCTGCGCAAACAGCGCCGCCCCCGCAAATATCTGAAGATTCTTCAAGAAGTGGAGATGCGCGAGGGCAACAAGTTTATCTCGGTGTATCCCGCCGGACAGCTATTCCGTCTCGTACTCGATCAATTTCCCCCACCCGCTGATCGGCAAAGAAACTTTTCAGGTAGAACTTTCTAACGGCAGCTACCTGCGAAAGATCGCCGCAGCGCGCACCTTCGGCTCACGCGAGGACGAGAAAGCCATGCGCAACATGGGACTGATCCGCGGGGCCTCGCGGGAGAACTGCATCGTGCTCACGCGCGACGGAATTGAAAACGGTCCATTGCGTTTTCCCGACGAATTCGTAAGGCACAAAGTTCTCGACCTGGTGGGCGATCTGGCGCTGCTGGGTAAGCCGATCCTGGGCAAGATTGTGGCCGACCGCGCCGGCCACGCTATGCACACCGCGCTAGTGTCCCGCATCCTGCGCGACAAAACCCTGTGGGAGGAAGTAACGCTATCGGAAGAAGATCACGCCCCCGCCAGTCCTACAACTCTCAAGCCGCCGCGGGGTCCTCAGTCTTAACACACCCAACACATGAAGATTTTCCACGGGCCTTACCGCTCATTCTCGACCGGAGCCAGAGCGCCGTCGCTGGCGGGGAGGAATCGTGCGATGCGGACGTAAGAACTTAAAAGCTAATCCGCCGGTTCGCACGGAACATCACCAGCTTCGTAACCCGGCTGTTCCTCGATCAGCCGATCCAGTTCAGCCCGAGTCTGGCTGACTAGAGCTGCGGCGAACTGCCGCGCAGACCGCTGCCTCTCATCCGACAAATCCTTCACTCGCATGTTCAGCAATGGGATGTCTTCTTCAAACCAGCGCAGAGTTTTCTGTATGCGGCTGATTCGGTAAGCGGCAGGAAGCATGGCAATGACTCTCCAGTATCTGATCAGATTGCCATGCGAAAGCGGCGGCACAAAGTTGCAAACTGAATACCTCGAGAAGGTCCGGGCAGAGGGTTCTGTAAAACGGAGGTCAAAGACCTGCTGGACGTATTGTGAGGAGGGTTGCCTTTATTGAATGATTCCCGGACTTGAGGCTGCCGGGTCCGCGGGGAGTTGCTTTTCCATCCGCTCACTGAGCCATTTTTCGAGCAGTTCCTGCGAGCTCTGGGGCACTTTGAGAAAGCGCAATCCGGCATGTCCTTTGAGGTCGGCCCAGGCCACTTCCGCTTCAATCTCCAACGCCATCTTGGTCTCAGGCAGGCTAAACTGCAGACGCGGAGTTGCATTCTTGGGCAGCGCCTGATGCAGCATGAGTGCAATCCCGCGCTCGCTTATGTTCGTGCTGGTAGCTCTTAGTTCCTTTTCGTCCAAAACCACCCTGACCAGCATCTTGACTGGATGTCGGAAATAGCGGCGCCGTTCCCGTTCCATGAAACTCAGCGCCGCGTGGAAGCAGCGGGACGCATTCAAGTTGCTGATGGGCTTTTGCAGGACAAAATTCACGCCCATGCTGAAAGCCTCCTGAGTGGTGGTTTTCTTTCCATTCAGCACGGCAAACGTTACGGAATTCTTGTTGCTCGGAGTGGCCCGGAGGCACTGCAGCACCTCCAGTCCCACCGCTGCAGGTCATCGCAATCCACAATCACCGCGTCGAACTTTTCGGAGATGAGGATCTCGCTGGCTTTCTTGGCTTCCTGGCAGATTTCAACCTCGATCGACAGCTTTTCCAGCGTCGGGCGCAGCACCCGGACCACTTCGGCGTCCCGGCTCAGAAGAAGAGACTCCAACGTCATCCTATAATTCTAGCGTTTGGCTACGCCGGCCAAAAGTGACCAAGGTGTTGGGTAGTACAGGTTAGGATTAGGAGTTTCACGAGAAATTTCAGTGGAAACCAGTTCAATAAAGCCTGACACTAGCGTCCAAACCGTGCCCCACCTCGTCTATCTTTCTCTGGGATCGAATGTCGGCGACCGCGAAGCGCAGCTGCGGGACGCGCTGATTCGGCTGAACGCGACCGGCCGCGTCGTGGCAGTATCGTCTTTTTACGAGACCGAGCCCGTGGAGTTGACTCACCAGCCGTGGTTTCTGAATTGCACCGCCGCGCTCGAAACGACTTTGACCGCGCCGCAGCTCATGACCGCGATTCTTCGGATCGAAGAAGAGATGGGGCGGCGGCGCGTACAGAAAAAAGGCCCGAGATCCATTGACATTGATATTCTGATGTTTGACGATCAAGTATCGTGGATTCGCAAGAACTCACGATCCCTCATCCCGCCATGCACCAGCGCCGCTTTGTGCTCGAGCCTCTGGCGGAAATCGCGCTCGACGCCGTGCACCCAGTCTTGAAGAAGACGATTAGCGAATTACGCGACGCGCTGCCGGTAGGTCAGAGAGTGCAAAAGACGAGAACCTGAGCCACGGATTTCACGGATCAAGAGCCACATCTTGGAGGATCCGCTATGGCTTGGTTTATCCGCGGAATCCGTCAAGATCCGTGGCCAGCAGCGCTCTACGGCACAATGATCCGGCCGCCGGCTTCCTGCGGCGTGACCACGGCCGACTGTTTCTCAGGAAATTGCGCACGGAGAAAATCGATGAAGGCCCGCGACTTCGGTCGGCCCGAGGTGCGTCCGTGGCCCAGACGAACGAGGAATGCCAGAGCTTTCAGCACGTCCGAATCGCGCAACGTGGAATATCCCAGCTGTTTTTGCTCGGCCTCGCGATACTGCTTCAGCATTTCTTCCAGGTGTGCCGCGGCGGCAAGCTGGGTTGCGCTGGTAAGTGGCTGTTCGTAGTGCAGCCCGGAATTCACCAGCCGCTCATAACGTGTGCACATTGCCGAGAGCGCAGCGATCAGATCGCGGTCATTCAGGCTGCGATCGGCTTGAGCCGCTTTGACGAGTGCATAGCTCAGCCCCATGAGCAGATGCTCGCGCTCGTAAGTGAACTGCTCCGAAATCTCGATCTGCAGGAACAGCGAAGCAGGCGTCGAACTGGTCCGCGGGACGCGGCTTCTCGTGCTCCCGCGCCTGCTGCAGGTAGGCGCACTCGCTGGGACAATCGAGCGTCACCTCGCGCTGTTCGCCGCAGCACTGCGGGCAGATGCGGCCGTGTATGCGCCGGACAGAAGCGCTTTTCCTTGCGAATCTCGCAGATCGCGCAGCTCAAATCCGAGTTCTCCTGTTCAGCATTATGGCATGCTCGACATCGGGCTTTCCGGAGGCGCGGACTGCGTGGATGCCGGGATCTGTCAGCGGCTTTTCGCTCGGAAGATTGACCGGTAATCGCTGCGGTAGGCGTGTTTGGGCCATTTTGGGATTGCCGCCTGCAAATGAGCATGTAAAAATGCACGTTTTCGAGTGTTATATGTGCGGAACCCGCGTAGAATAAGGGTGTTTTCCACAGGGCGGTGATGTAAGATCAAGCCCGCTGGAATTAAAAATCAAAGTCTTTCCCCAAGGAGGGAAAAATGGCTTCAGGTTTGACCAAGACTCAACTCGTCCGCCATCTGGCCGAGAAAACTGAACTTCCAAACAAGACTGTGGCGGCGTTTCTCGAGCAATTGGCTGACGTCGCGGTAAAGGAAACCAAGAAGAACGGCGTCTTCGTTGTGCCCGGCCTGGGCCGGTTGGTAAAGGCGCACCGTAAAGCGCGCGTTGGACGCAATCCGCAGACGGGCGAGCCGATTCAGATTAAAGCCAAGACCGTGGTCAAGTTCCGCGTGGCCAAGGCCGCCAAAGATGCAATCGCTCCCAAGAAGTAGTGCTTGATTCAGATTGATTGCGAAGGCCGGCGAAATGCCGGCCTTTGATTTTTTGCCGGTGCCTTATCCGCCGGGCCCATCATTGGAGACATACTGCTCGAGCGCGTCCAGTTCGTGGCTTAGATCTTCGACGCGCCACTCCAGCAGATTGCGGATGGAGAGAATCCCCAACAGCTTGCCGTTGTCCTCCGCTACCGGCAAATGGCGGAAATGACGCTCCAGCATGGTGGTGAGCGCCTCGCCCGGCCCGGTGCGCCGGGTTGCCATCTCCACCGGAGTGGTCATCAGCTCGCGCACGGATGTGGTCTTCGGATCTTTGCCACTGAGCGCCATCTTGCGCAAGACATCGCGCTCGGTAAAGATTCCGGCGACCCGGAATTCGGAGTCGACCACCGCCACGGCGCCAACGTGGTGGTCGAGCATTTTGTTGATGGCGTCGGCTACGGTTGCCTCCAGCGGAACCGCGGCGATTTCCCGATCACAAAGTTCCAACACGCTCATAATACCTCCTCCGGCTCTTCGCAACCGGCGGAGCCGGCCCCAGTCCGGACCAGAAACGGGATTGATGAATTATGCTCACGGCGAAGCCGATGTCAAGTGAATTGACCGGAATTATGCATAATTCCGGAATTGACGCGCCTTCAAGAATCTTTGTTTCGTTTAGGCCGAAAAAGGGAAGTACCCGCAGCCTTCGTCCGCTTTGGGTCTGGGCGGGGACACTCACTCGCTTCGAGGTAAGCCTCCGCCTCGATCTCGACCAGCATCTCGGGCGAGATCAAAGCGCTCACTTGCACCATCGAGGTCGCCGGACGAATGTCACCAAAGAATTCTCCGTGAGCCTTGCCGATTTTCTCCCATTCCGCGATGTTCGTCACAAACATGCGAGTGCGGACGACATCCTTCATGCTGGCGCCGGCTTTCTGCAGAGCGCTCTCGATATTTTTCAAAGTCTGCACGGCCTGGGTGTAGGCGTCCCCTACGCCCACAACCTTACCGCCTGGCCCCGTAGCTGTAGTGCCTGAGACGTGGATGTACGGTCCGCACTTTACCGCGCGGGAGTAACCGACGGTAGGTTCCCACGGTGTACCACTGGAGATGTTTGTTCGTTTCATTTCGCTGGTTCCTTTCTGGCAGAACGTAGGTTACAGACAATTCTATTCGGTGCTGACGCATGTAATTAGCAGCCGAGACGTGTGTGTGCCAACAGAAATCCGCAGCAACCTCGCAGGGACTTGCACACTTCCAACTGATTAGTAAAAATGATGCGCCGCATAAACAAAAGTCACTTGCGTTTGCGGCGTAAGTGAGATAACTAGTTACTCAAGAAGATTCGAAAGCCCTGCTGCAGCCGGGTTTTCGGGGGGATCAAAAGAAATGATTCCGGAATCTCATCCGTTGCGGCAGTTGTTCCAGGAATTGGTTGGGCGCCGCTACGCCGAAGAAATTGGTATCCGCGATCCGGAAGTGGTCGCCTACGTCTCGCACTTGCTGGCGGAGTTCTGCGAAACCGATCAGTTGTACAAGATTCACGACGCAGGCGATCGCCCCTTGACTGATTTGGGCGAGATGCTGATCGAGTCGAATCCCGTTTACGGCCCCGCTCCATCGTTTGACCGCGAGCGCCAGGTGCGCAAGCACATTGGCGACTACGCGCTGTTCTTCACCGGAATGTTTCCCGAGAGCATCAATCACTTCCGGCTGCGCCACCATCGTTTGGAGAATTTTGTGGAGTGGATGAAGGCGGGCAAGGAAAGCTATTACATTGTCTCGAAGTTCGAGCACTTCGAATATGCCAAGGTGGCGCCGCTGTTTGCTCACCTCTCGCGCGAGTTTGAAGGCTGCGTCTACGGCCTCAATATGGTGAAGAACGACTTGCAGGAAATGCAGCATCCGATCGTGCGCCGCGCCGGCGATCTGCTCATGTGAGCGTTAGGCTTTTTGCGTGAGGCTCTTCTTCTAGTGTTTAACTGGCGCTTCTTCTTCAGCCGATCAAATCAATAGTTGAAATCAATCGTTCAAGTCTGGCGGACCACCGATGCGGTAAAAACTGAGAACTGCGTTTCCCTGAGTTAGTTTGCGAACTCTCAACAGCGATCCAAATTCATTGCCCGGATCGAAATTCTTTTCATGCTCCGCGATCACCAAGGTCATGGCCCATACCACCGACGAATCGGCCAGCGCCGTGAGAGTTTCTTCATAGGCTTTCCGCATACGGTAAGGCGGATCGAGGAACACAACATCGGCGGCGACATGTCCCCGTTGCAGGCGCCAGAGGGCTCCGGCAAGATCGTCGCCGCAGAATGCTGTAGCCCTCCGCGATCCCCAGGCTCTGCAGGTTCTGCTCGATCAACTTCGTAGCCGCGGATGAGGTCTCGACGAAGAAGGCTTGCTTGGCTCCACGGCTCAGCGCCTCAATCCCTACTGCGCCCGTGCCCGCAAAGAGGTCCAGCCACACACTGCCTGCCAGCGCTTCGGGATTGCCGGCGGTGAGCACGTTGAATAGCGTCTCGCGCAACCGGTCGGAAGTGGGGCGAATGTCCATCCCGCGCAACGAGCGCAAAGGCCGCCCCCGGTATTTGCCGGCGATCACGCGCATGGCTTGTACCTTCGAGTGCCGAAGCCAATATAGCCGACCATGTAAAATAACAATAGCAGCCGGAATATGAGAAGCTGGTCGATTCACGTCGGGCGCCTGTTCGGAGTTGAGGTTCGCCTGCACTTGACGTTTCTGATCTTGCCGCTGTTCGTTTTTTGGACGGAAACCAATGCGAACCACCCGGCGAACGGGCCGCGTGATCTGGCGCTGGTTGGGATCGTGCTGGCCTGCGTCGGAGCCCACGAAATCGGGCAGATGCTGATGGCGCGGCGTTTCGGATTGATTCCGAAGGCGGTCATTCTTCTGCCACTCGGCGGCGTAACCGTTTTCGATGAATCGCGCGTGGGGAAACCGGAGTCGGCTGAGGCGGCCTGGAAGCGGGAAGTCCGTATCGCGCTCACCGGGCCGCTGGTGAATCTTTTGTTCGCCATAGTCGCGGCCGGTGTGATCTACCTTGCCGGGGTTGGGGCGCACTTGCGCGAGTGGCCTTTCTTGCAGTCGAACAATCTGCCACGCAGCCTGGTCTGGGCTAATCTTTACATTGCCGGCTTGAACCTGCTGCCGGCATATCCCCTTGACGGCGGCCGCATTCTGCGCGCGTTTTTCGCACGCAGCATGGATTCCGCCGCAGCCACGCGCCGCGCCGTCTCGATCAGCCATGCTCTGGCGATGACTCTGATGGTCGCGGGTTTGTTCAGCAACACCTGGCTCACCATGGTGGGTCTGATCATCTTTTCGGCGGCGCAGCTTGAAGAGCGGGCCGTCATCTTTCAGTCGGTATTGGACGATTTGCGCTTGGAAGAAGTGATGCTTACCGACTTCGCGACTCTTTCTCCGGCGGACACGCTGGAAGACGCGCTGGATAAGGCAGTGCATACTCTGCAGGATGATTTCCCAGTAGTCCGGGGAAGCGATATGGTGGGCGTGATTTCCCGGCAGCGCATTCTGGAGGCGCTGCGCATGGAGGGCAACGGCTACGTCCAGGCTGTGATGAACAAACTTTTCGAAGTCTCCGCGCGGCAGGAGTCGCTGGCTACCGCCTTCCGCAAACTCACGTCGCGCAATCTCAGCATCATTCCGGTGGTCGAGGATCAGAGGCTGGTAGGCATTGTCACGATGCAGAATTTGATGCATTCGATGACTCTGCTGGCGGAGAGCAAGAAGCTGCGGCGGGATGCGTCGAACTCTTAAGTTTGATTCCTGAAGTCGCCCTATTTCCAATTTTCGATTTCCAATTGCCGAATGCGAGTGGATCCAGCTTTTCAAATCGGCAATGGGATGGCGATTGGCAATTCTTAGAACAGCCGTACCGCCTTGGCTTGCCGCACTGCTGGAATCTCCTCCAGCTTCTTCAGCACATCATCCGGAACTGGCCCATCGACGTGAACTACGGCAATAGCTTCCCTCACGTGCGCGGATAATTCGGCGCTGCGCCGCCCCAGCGAGAAGTCGGCGATGTTGATCTCACCTTCCCCCAGAATCGTGCCCACCTTGCCGATCACGCCGGGAACGTCGCGGTTCCGCAGATAGATCAGGTCACGTCCGAGCGGGGCTTCGATGTCGATGTCATCGATGTGCAGCAGCCGTGGCGCAGTTCCGTGCAGAACGGCGCCTTTCACCATATGTTCATCTGTCGAACTCTTTAGAGAAAGGGAGAGCGCTGCCCTGTCGTCCCCCGTTGAGGGTTCAACTTTACGCGTCTCATGAACGCGGAGTCCGCAATGATCGGCGAGGGACGCCGCATTCACCAAATTTGCCTTCTCTTCCAGGGCCTGGTTGAGGATGCCCTTGATCGCCGCGTTGCGAATCAGTTCCGTCTTCCACTCCGCGATATGGCCGCCGTAGCGCAGCGAGATCTCTTCCATCGAGCCCTCGGAAATCTGCGCGAGAAACGCTCCCATACGCTCCGCGAGAACGATGTAGGGCTGCATCTCGGCATACTCTTCGGCGGAAACGGAGGGCACGTTCACCGCATTCTGGATGACGCCGTGCTTCAGGTATTCCCGCACCTGCTGGGCGATCTGCACGCCGACGGCTTCCTGCGCCTCGAAGGTCTGCCCGCCGATGTGGGGCGTGAGGATCACATTCTGGAGCGCCTGGAGCGGCGAGTTCTTCAAGGGCTCTTCGGCAAAAACATCGAGCGCCGCGGCGGCCACGCGGCCCTGTTTCAAAGCCTCCACCAAATCGGCCTCGTTCACCAGTTCTCCGCGCGCGCAATTTACCAGGCGGATGCCCTTTTTCATCTTCTTAATCGCGGCCTCGTTAATCATGCCTGTGGTTTGTGGTGTGAGGCCCACGTGCAGCGTGATGTAATCGGCCGCGGCATAAAGGTCGTCGAGACTCGCCAGCCGGATGCCTTGCTCCTTCGCCACGCTCACAGAAACGAACGGATCATGACCGACGATCTCCATGCCGAAGGCGTGAGCCCGGCGCGCGACTTCCATGCCGATGCGGCCGAGGCCGGCGATGCCCAGCGTCTTGCCACGCAGCTCCGTACCTTGCAGAGATTTCTTTTCCCATTTTCCGGCGTGCATAAGGGAGTCGGCGCGGCAGAGATGGCGCGCCATGGCCAGCATCATTCCCAAGGTATGTTCCGCCACGGCGACGGCATTGGCCCCTGGCGTGTTCATGACCGCGATGCCCTGGCGCGTAGCCGCGTCCAGATCGATGTTGTCCACGCCTACGCCGGCTCTGCCAACGACGCGCAGCTTCTTGGCATGGGCCAGCAGCGTGGCATCTGCCTGCACCGCCGAGCGCACAATCAAAGCGTCGGCCGACTCCAGGTGCTCCGCCAGTTTGCCCTCAAGCTGGTCCGCGGTGAGCACAATCCAGTTCGGCTCTCTTAACTGCTCCACCGCTGAAGTAGAGATTTTTTCCGCTATAACGATTTTCACTTGTGCGCTCATCCTTTTAGCAAAGGAGCCGACTCCGCTCCTCAGGCCCCAACTAATTGCCGTTTGCCCGACAAGCCGCGTGCGTAGACTTCCTGGGCCGCGCGCACCGCTGAACCATAGTCGATGGCTTTGCCGGTGGCGCGGGCGACAACGTGCTCTAGCGCGCCCAGAATTCCGATCGTGTCCAGATAGTCGTAATAACCGATGTGCGCAATACGAAAGATCTGACCTTTCATTTCGCCTTGACCATTAGCCACGACGGCGTCAAAGGACTCGCGGAATTCTTTGACGATTTTTCCGGAATCAATTCCGTCCGGAGAGCAGATCGCGGTGAGCGCGGCTGCCGGCGACGTGGCATAGAGCTTCAATCCCAAGGCCTGTGCGCCGGCGCGGGTCATCGCGGCGCAGACTTCAGCATTGTCGACCAGTACTTCGCGTCCCTTAGCCCCGTCGCCATTGCCCATACCGCGAATAAATTCCAGCGCTGCTCCAAGAGCTGCAAACAGCGAGGTCGCCGGCGTGTACGCCGATTCGCCCTTGGCCGCGGACTTCCGTTCCTTGCGCAAATCGAAGTAGTAGCGCGGCGAAGTCGTCGTATCCATGCGATGCCACGCCCGCTCGCTGACCGCGCAATAGGCGAGGCCGGGAGGAATCATCAGCGCCTTCTGCGATCCGCCGATGATTACATCCACGCCCCACCCATCCACATCGAGATCAGTCGTGCCCAAGCCGGTGATGGCGTCCACCACCAGCAGCGTGTCGGGTCCGTTGGCGCGCACGATATTTGCAATGCCTTCCACATCATGCCGGGCGCCGGTTGAACTCTCGGTTGCCTGCACAAAAACGACGCGCACATCGGGTGTGAGCTTCGCGCGAACGTCATTCAATGAAAACGTTTCGCCATAGGGCGCGGCCAAGACCTCGACGTTGCAGCCGAACGCCTTCGCAAGACCGGTCCAGCGCTCTCCGAACTTGCCGGCGGTGAGCACCAGCACCTTGTCGCCGGGCGATGTCAAGTTCGAGACCGACGCTTCCATGACACCTGTCCCCGAGCAAGCCAGCACCAGAACATCGTTGTGCGTGCCGATGAATTCCTTCATGTCCACGAGTACGCGCTGGAACAGCGCGCGGAAGTCCGCGGTGCGGTGATGTGCCGTAAATGAAGCCATAGCCGTTTGCGCCGCGGGCAGAAGCGGCGTTGGCCCAGGAGTAAAAAGACGGTTTTTATGCAGCATAGGAAAGTCCCCTGCGCGCAGGATAGTTTATAAGTCTACTGGAACCGTAGCTGGTGTGGTGTGATGCGAGTCACTGTACAGCGTGGGCTTCCCTGGCGACTATGAGCCACGGATCCTCGCTGAACACATTGAGATGCACGTACTTGAAGGCGTTGGCCCGGGGTGAAACAGTTCTGTGCAGCATTCCGATGGAGTTCTGAAGATATAAGGAATACGTTTCTTCCGTAGTCCATTTCTTCCGTAGTCCATCGGAACGCTGGTATGTTCTGAAATGAAACGACGGCAAATGATGTCAGGCAGCTCGCGCTGGCTTCACGGCTAACACTTCTGGCTTGGCCACCTCGGGTGGTTTGGCGAAAAGGTCGGCGGCTTTGGCGAATAGCGCTTTGGCGATTTCGCCGTTGAGGTGGGCGTTGCGGCCGTTATCGTCGGCAAAAGTATCGAAGATGCCGTATTTTCCCGGTCCCATTTTGATGGCGTACCAGGTGAGTGTGCCCGGTTCGCGCTCGGCCAAAGGTTGGGCGGATTTAAGAAATTCTTCTACTTCCTTTTCTTTACCCGGCTTGGCTTCCAGTTGTGCCCAAATGGCGACTCTGGTCATGGTGGTTCCCTCCTGGTTGCATCAGATGCACTTCAGGATCGTTTGGTGCGGTTTTAGTCGAAGAATGTTTCCAGCCGTCGGAGTGTTACTACTCCCATATAATTGTGCTTATGGCTCTTGTTGAACAGATTCAGAAAGACATCACTGCCGCCATGAAGGCGCGCGAAGAGGCGCGCCTCTCTACGCTGCGCATGGTCAAGAGCGCGCTGCAGAACCGTCAGATCGAGAAGATGGCGCCGCTTGATGACAAGGAGTCGCAAGCCGTGCTGACCTCACTAATCAAGCAGCGCAAGGAATCGGTCGAGCAGTTCACCAAAGGCGGACGCCAGGAGATGGCCGACAAAGAAGCCGCCGAGATCGTACTGATCGAGACATACCTGCCGAAAGCCGCCAGCGAGGCCGAAATTGTTGCCGGAGTAAAGGTCGTAATCGCCGAAATGGTTGCTCCCACCATGAAAGACATGGGCACGGTGATGAAGAATGTGATGGCTCGCTTTAGCGCCGCGGACATCCGCGTGGACGGGAAGATGGTTAGCGAGGCGGTGAAGCGGGAGCTGGCCGGGAAGTAGGCTCTGAGCAGGGAGTCACTTACTTCGTTGCAATTCCCGGTACGCTTCGCTCTTCGATATCCCCCGTTCCTTCGCCACTTTCTTCAACGCGGCTTTCTCGTCGACTTTCTCTGCCGCCATGATCTGCTCCATCCTCTGCCGAATCCCGGGACGGGCGGGAGCGCCCGTTCCCGCAGGAGGTTCTTCTTCCTCGGCTTTCCCGATCAGCAGCGTGATCTCGCCCTTCACTCCATCGCGCGCCTTCAGCGTCTCCAGAACTTCTCCTGCGCGGCCGCGGAGAAACTCCTCGTGCAGCTTGGTCACTTCGCGGGCGATCACTACATGCCGGGCGTTTCCCAGAACCTCGACAACGTCAGCCAGCGCTTCGACAACACGGTGCGGGGCTTCGTAGAAAACCTGGGTGCGCGGCGAGGTCTTGATCGCGTTCAGTACGCTGCCCGCCGCTCGCCGCGCTTGGCCGGAAGGAATCCGCTGAAGCGGAACGAATCTGTAGGAAGTCCACTTGCCACCAGCGCGGCCAGAAACGCCGACGCCCCGGGAATCGGCACCACCGGCACATGATGCCGAATCGCCAGCGAAATCAACCGGAAGCCGGGATCGGAAATTCCCGGCATTCCGGCATCGGTCACCAGCGCGACGCTCGCGCCCTCTTGCAGCTCTTTCACCAGCTCCGCGGCGCGCGTCATCTCGTTGTGTTCGTGGTAGCTGATGGTGCGGGTCGCGATGCCGTAGTGGTTGAGCAGTTTCTGCGTCTGGCGTGTGTCTTCACAGGCGATCAACATCCACTTCCTTCAGCACGCGCACGGCGCGCAGCGTAATGTCTTCCAGATTGCCGATGGGCGTGGCCACCAGATAAAGCGCCGGGCCAGTGGCATGAGAGAGATTTCTCCAGGACCGCAGCAGTCTGGGCGGGCTCGGGGCCTGAGTCTCTCATGCGCGAAGTGTAACACTGCTGTTGGCCGGACCGCCGATCGCTGAATTGACGCCATCGAACTCTCACCCCTAGAATCAATGGGAAACTACTTTTCCTCACAACCGTCTCAACACCCATGCCTCTTTACGAGTATCAGTGCGAGAAGTGCGGTCACCGCTTCGAGAAAATCCAGAAATTCTCCGACAAGATGGTCAAGAAGTGTCCGCAGTGCGGAGGCCGGGTCGAGCAGATGATTTCCGCTCCCGCCGTGCAGTTCAAAGGATCGGGCTGGTACGTTACCGATTATGCCAAGAAGTCCAGTACGGCTTCTTCGGACGGCAGCGGTAGAGACTCGAAGAAGGAAGAGAAATCCAAGTCGGAAGGTTCCTCGAAGGAAAGTCCTGGCAAGGAGCCCTCGTCGACTGAGACTTCCTCGAAAGAGGATTCCAGCCAAGAAAGTTCTGCAAAAGAAAGCACGAACAGGGTGAGCTCGTCCCGGAAGCCCGACAAGCGCAAATAGCCACGCCCTACTTCATCTCCCGCTCGAAGTGGTCTTCAATCATGTGGAATAGCTGGTCGCGCGCATCGCTGCCTGCGATGCTGTGGGTTTTGTTGGGATAAATCATCAGCCGGAACTGCTTGCCTGCCTTGATGAGCGCGTCGATCATCTGCACACTGTTCTGGAAGTGTACGTTGTCATCGCCGGTGCCATGGGCGAGCATGAGAGCGCCATGCAGGTTGGCGGCCGACTTGGTCACGTCGGACTCTGCATAACCCGTCGGGTCGTCTTTGAGCTGACCCATGTAACGCTCGGTGTAAATGCTGTCGTAGTTAATCTGGTTGGTCACAGGCGCCACGGCGACGCCGGCACGAAAGCGGTCGGAGTGCGTCATGGCGTAGAGCGTCATGGAGCCGCCGTTGGACCATCCCCAGATCGCGATGCGGTCTTTGTCGAGTTGCGGGTACTGCGCGAAAAGCTGATCGAGCGCGGTAAGCTGATCTTTTAGCTCGACCGCTCCAAACTCGTGGCGAATCGCGGTCGCGAATTTGCGGTCTCGGCCCGGGGTTCCCCGGTTGTCGACGGCAAAAATCGCGAAGCCCTGACGTGCCAGGATCTCATCGAACGGATTCGGAGGAGTTTTCAGAACCACCTGCCCTCCTGGCCCGCCGTAAATATTGACGATCAGCGGAATCTTCCCGCCGGCTGGAACCTCCGGAGGCAGCAACAAACGTCCGTAGAGCGTAGTGCCGTCCTCCGCCTTGAACTCCAGGAACTTCGGGGATCGCAGCCCATACGCTGCGACTGCATCGCGGGCCTGCCACACTGAGAAGCACGTGCCGCCCACCGCGCACAGCGTGATCTGCGGCACCGCCATTGGGCCCATGAATGTCCGCTCATAGTGCTTGCCATCGTCGGAGAACTCGCCGAAGTTAAGCCCCTCATCATGCGTGAGTTGCTGCAGACCGCTTCCGTCCAGCTTCACCGAATAAATGTGGCGTTGTCTCGGGTCGTCTTTGTTGCAGGCGAAAAACACCGTGCCCGCGGATTCATCTACTCCGTTGATGCCCAGCACTGCAAAATCGCCGCGCGTAAGTTGCCGCTCCAGTTTTGCGTCGGCACTCATCGGATTCTGCTTATCGAAGCTGTAATAGTAGATATGCATGTTTCCGTCACGCCAGCTGGGCCACAGGAATCCGCCACTGGATTTCAGGAAACGAACCTCCACATGCTCGAAGTCAATCCATGCTCCGGGAGTAGTTTCTGTCAGAACGATGCGCGACTTCCCTGACTTCGCGTCGACGAAATACAAATCCATTTTGTCCTGGTTGCGATTCAGTACCTCCGCCCAGATCATGCCATCGCGAACCCAGCCAAAACGCGGGATGTAAGCATCCGCATCATTGGTCAGTGAAAGCCAGCGAACTTTGCCTTTCTCAGCGTCGGCCACACCCAGTTTCACCACAGGGTTCGGGTCCCCCACTTTGGGATACTTTTCGTTGTCTACGGTCGGGTGCGTGGGAGCCCAGTTGACGAGCGGATAGGTTGGAACCTTGGTCTCGTCCATGTGCAGGAAGACAAGCTGCTTGCTGTCGGGCGACCAGAAATAGTTGCTGCGCACCTGCAACTCTTCGGCATAGACCCAATCGATGTCGCCGTTGAACAGATCGTCTTTGGTATCTTTCGTCAGCTGCTTTTCGCCCTTACCGTTCACCGGCCTTACGTAGAGATTGTGCTTGCGTACGTAGGAGACGTGGCTGCCATCGGGGGAAAACTTGGGGTCGACGTTGGGATCGGGCGCCGAGGTGAACTGCACGGCCGTACCGGTGGCTAAATCAAAAAGCCAGAGCTGTCCCTGGGAGTCGAAGATCAAGTGCTTCGAATCCGGCGCCCAGAGGTAGGCCGCGACGTGGTAGCGTGTCAGGCGCTCTCTTTCACGTTCATCCTTTACCTTATTGGCGTCGGGCGCGAGCGATGCCAACTTGGCGGCGCTGACCAGGACCTTTTTCTCGCCGGTAGCCGCGTCCACATACCACAGTTCGCCATGCTCTCCCGCATCGTCGCGTTGCACGAACGAAAGCTTGGTCCCATCGGGACTCCACTCCGTGTTTTCCGGACCCTTCCCTGTCAGACCACCGGGAGCGAAGATTGCTTCAATGGTAAGCGGCTTCACCGGCGCGGACGATTGCGCCCAAAGCCGCACTGACAGGCCAGAAGTGAGAGCAAGAGCAGCAGTAACGAGAGCAGAAAGCAGGATCTGTTTCTTCACGTTGAAACTCCGGGTACCAGAAATTCAAAGATAAGAACGCACGGCACGAATGAAAGAGTCTACACCCGCCAAGGTCTCCGGTGCGGCTGCATTAGCGCGCTGGTGGGGAGGAGCCTGCGTTTTCCGCGTGGTAGAATCAAACCTGAGCCTTTTCGGGATGCTTGCAGAAATAGAAAACTTGTTGCGCCTGCAGGAAGCGGACAAGGAAATCCGGCGCCTGCAGGATGAGATCGGAGAGCTCCCTAAGCGCGTTGCCGCGATCGAACACAAGCTGGCCGACACCAAGGGTCAACTGGAAAAGGCCCAAACCGCTGTCAAGGCCGACGAAGCTGCTCGCCGCAAGTACGAAACCACCATCACCGACCTTCGCGGCAAGATTTCCAAGTACCGCGACCAGTCTCTTGACGTAAAAACCAACGAACAATATAAAGCGCTATTGCACGAGATTCAGTTTGCGGAAAAAGAGATCGCTGCCACCGAAGACAAGATTCTTGAGTTGATGGTGAATGCGGACGCACGCGACAAGGAAGTAAAAGTCGCACAGGCCGAACTGAAGGCGGAAGCTGCCGAGATCGAAAAAGAAAAAGTTGAAGCCCGCCAGCGTACTGCCGAGGACGAAAAGCAGCTCACGGAGTGGCGCGCGAAACGCGATCAAATGCGGTCCGGCGTGACCGAGGATCTCTTGCGCCATTACGAGCGGGTCGCCAAATTTCGCGGCAGCGGCATTTCCGAAGTGCGCGATCACAAATGCATGGCTTGTCAGGTGATGCTGCGACCGCAAACCTATAACGACGTGCGCACTGGACAGCAAACCGTGGTCTGCGATTCCTGCCAGCGCATCCTGTACTTCAATCCCGCCAACGAAATGCAGGCGCTCGAACCCGAACACAAGCGCGCACGCCGCCATCATCCCAAAATCGACGCGCCCCAGGCATGGTATTACCGTCAGGAATTCGCCGATGCCGGCGAAGTCTTCCTGTGCTTCGCCAACGCTGCTGGCCAAGCTAGCCGCCGCGTTTTCGACATGGGTACCGGACGCCTCATTGGCGACATCCTCATCCGCGAAGGGGATTTCCGTCACGCTTTTCCCGAAGACATCACGGGCGCGATCCGCCTTAATGGGAGCTGGTCGGAAGCTGAAATGGAAGGCTGGGGTACCGAAATGCCCATGACAGCCCTCGACTCCCTGCACATCGATCTGGAAGCGGCCCGCTACGAGCTGAATCCGCGCACTGCTGCCAAATCTGAGAAGGCCGCAGGCGTCCCCACTGGGCAAGCCGCCAGCTAAGAACTGCGTTTAAGATGGCTGCATGTCCAAGACGACCGGCATGGTCTCACCGTCACGATTTCGGCGCGCGGCGCATCCCGCCTGAAGGACGGTCACGTCTGGGTTTACCGCTCCGACATCGTTGCAGCCGATGGTGTTCCCGCGGGCTCACTGGTCAGCGTGGTGGACCATCGCGGACAGCCCCTCGGCAGCGCACTTTATTCCAGTTCCTCGCAAATTGCTCTCCGCCTCATCTCGCATGACACTGTAGCCGATTTGCCCGCTCTGCTTCGCCAACGCATCTCCCACGCCATCGCCTATCGTGAGCCGATCATCCAGAACACCAATGCCTACCGAGTGATCTTCAGCGAAGGAGATTTCCTGCCCGGCCTCATCGTCGACCGCTACAACGACATCCTCTCAATGCAGATTCTCACCCAGGCCATGGATGCTGAAGCTGTGCGCGAAGCCGTCACCTCCGAGCTAACCGAGCGCCTTCGTCCGGCTTCCGTAGTCGAGCGCGTGGACCCGCGTGTGCGCCAACTCGAAGATTTGCCGCCACGCCCATCTGGCCCGATCCAGGGCGAAAAAACTTCTACGATCTTCACCATGAACGGCGTCCAGTTCCATTTCGACGCGCTCGAAGGCCAGAAGACCGGAGCTTTCCTCGACCAGCGCGAGAACTATGCCGCCGCTGCCCAATACGCCCATGGCGAAGCCCTCGACGTCTTCTGCTACCACGGCGGCTTTGCCCTGCATCTAGCCCCGGGCTGCACGCACGTCACCGGCATTGATAGCTCCCGACCTGCTCTCGAAGTCGCCGACCAGAACGCCGCGCTCAATGGCCACGACCATCGAGTGGATCGAAGCCAACGCCTTCGACCTGCTCAAGGACTACTCCGCTTCCGGACAGCGCTATGAAACCATCGTTCTCGATCCGCCAGCCTTCGCCAAAACCAAGCGCGATCTTAATACCGCCCTCCGCGGCTACAAGGAACTTAACCTGCGCGCCCTGAAGATGCTCCGCCCGGGCGGGGTCCTGGTTACGTGTTCTTGCTCTTACCACGTCAGTCAAGCCGATTTCGTCGAAATGCTCGCTGACGCAGCCCGTGACGCTCATCGCACCCTGCGTCTCGCCGAGGTTCGCGGACAGTCTAAAGACCATCCGATTCTCCTGAATGTCCCAGAAACTTCCTACCTGAAGTGCGTGATTGCCTCTGTAAGGCAATGAAATTAAGGTGTATATTTAACTTGACAACGATACTACTCATATTTTATGCTTCCTTCATCATAACTGCGGCATCGAATGTATTGACTGAAGCCCTGTCGATGTGAGTCCATGGGCTTCTCACCACATTCCAAGCCACGATTTTCTGAAGGAGGATTTTCCATGACTGTACTTACCCGTTGGGAACCTTTCCGTGAGTTTGCCACCTTGCAGGACCGCATGAACCGCCTATTTCGCGAGACCCTTAACGAAGATGGCCAGGATGAATCTCTGACCGCCTCCAGCTTTGCCCCTGCCGTCGATGTCTATGAGGACGAGCACAACGTAACTCTCAAGATCGAAGTCCCGGGCATTGACGAGAAAGATATCGACGTGCGCATCGAGAACAACACCCTCACCGTGCACGGCGAGCGCAAAATCGAGAAGGAAGAGAAAGAAGAGAACTACCGCCGTGTGGAGCGCCAGTACGGCAGCTTCACCCGCACCTTCACTCTGCCCACCACCGTAGACGCCGAGAAAGTTGCGGCCAACTACGACAAGGGCGTGTCTGAAGATCACGCTGCCCAAGAAAGCCGAAGCCAAACCCAAGCAGATCAAGGTCAACGTGGGCGGGGCCAGCAGAAAACGAGAAGACCCTTGAAGCCAAAGCCCCCAGCAAGGCCGCGTAACGTAGCGCCGGCTTCAGTCTGCCCGGCCCATCAATCCATTCAGCGGGAGGCGGCAGAGGTGACCGCCTCCCGTATAATTTTTGCAGGGCCTAGTTAGGAGTGAATGCTCACCGGATACCGAAGTAACCGGAGGTGCCCGTGAATTGGACATTCCACGTTCTGGCGGACTATTGCATCGCCGTACCGAAATACTGGTGGTTACTCGCACCAGGGATCGTGATGCCGGTCCTCGACATTTCGAAGGCGCACGTTAGAGAGTTCCGCGTTCCAAGATGGCTAACTCTAGCCATCAGCCTCGCAGCGTTAGTCACAACCCAGTTTATGGCTTACAAGGATTCAACTAAGTATCTATCGAACGTTATCGTGGAGAAGCGGCCTTCCGACTCTTCACGGTTGGCATCTCAGCGGAGGGACTGCGTGAGAGTGCCCGGAATGGACGCCGCCCTCGGGGCAGGCTCGCTCGATTTGAAATCAAAGCCGACACGCGTTGTGGTTAAGTCGGCGGCGAATCAGCCCGAACCCAAACGCTGCTGGTTCTGGCGAATCACTTTGATTGCCGATTCGACTATAAATGGCGAGCAGTCACAGACAACAGCGGCAATCGTACATTGCAATGTAAAGGTAGACGCTCCCTTTCAGGTGGCTTTCGAGTTCGACAGAGACTTTATCCCTGGGAGCATGGTGGTCCCTGGATCTGGTGGATTTATGGGATCTGTTGTTAAGAACGGCAGAACTTTCATTCAATCGGCTGGGTACCCACTTCTATCGAACCAGTTAGCAATCGTCACCGTTCATGGAGAAACGGGTCAGTATCCACGCGCCGTGCAAACAAGTGTGGAGACGCTGAAATAATGATCTCGCATTTTTCTAAGTGAAGATACATTCGAAATACTAACATGGAGTTTCATCATGCCTATCCGTTGGGACAAATTCACTGTAAAAGCGCAGGAAGCCGTCCAGCGCGCGAACGATCTCGCCTCCGAGCACGGCAATCCTGAGTTGCTGCCCATGCATCTGCTCGCCGCCCTGCTTGAAGACAAAGAAGGCATCGTTCCGCCTGTGCTGGAAAAGATCGGCATTGGTCCGCAGTCTGTTCTCAGCGACTCTATCGCGAGATCGAAAAGCTTCCCAAAGTTTCCGGGCAAACGGCGCAGGCCACGCTTTCGAATGCCACCAATAAGTTGCTGGAACAGGCCTTCAAAGAGGCCTCCAACTTTAAGGATGAATATGTCTCCACGGAACATCTGCTCCTCGCCATCACGCATCTCAAGGGCGATGCCGCGCAGCAGATCCTCGCCCGCGACGGCGCGACCAGCGATGCGATTCTGAAAGCCCTGACCGCAGTCCGCGGCTCACAGAAAGTTACGGATCAGAATCCCGAAGCCAAATATCAGGCGCTTGAACGTTACGCTCGCGACCTCAACGAGCAGGCCCGCCGCGGCAAGCTCGATCCTGTGATCGGCCGTGACGAAGAAATCCGCCGCGTGGTCCAGGTTCTCTCCCGGCGCACGAAAAATAATCCTGTGCTGATCGGCGAACCGGCGTGTCGGCAAAACCGCCATTGTTGAAGGCCTTGCCCAGCGCATCATTTCCGGCGACGTGCCTGAAGTCCTCAAGAACAAGCGCGTGGTCGCGCTCGATCTCGGAGCCATGCTGGCGGGAGCAAAGTATCGCGGCGAATTCGAAGACCGCCTCAAGGCTGTGCTGAAGGAAATCGAAGACTCGCAGGGCCAGGTTATTCTCTTCATCGACGAGTTGCACACTCTGGTCGGAGCCGGAGCGGCAGAAGGCGCGATCGACGCCTCCAACATGCTCAAACCAGCGCTCGCTCGCGGAGAACTACGGGCTATCGGGGCCACCACGCTCAACGAGTACCGGAAATATATCGAAAAAGACGCCGCCCTCGAACGCCGCTTTCAAATCGTCTTCGTCGGCGAGCCCAATGTCGAGGACACCATCGCAATTCTCCGCGGGCTCAAGGAGAAGTACGAAGTTCATCATGGCGTGCGCATCAAGGATTCCGCGATCGTCGCCGCCGCCACGCTTTCCTATCGCTACATCTCCGACCGCTTTCTGCCCGACAAGGCCATCGATCTCGTCGACGAAGCTGCAGCGTCGATTCGCATCCAGATCGATTCACTTCCAACCGATATCGATCAACTCGAGCGCCGCGCGACGCAACTCGAAATCGAAAAGCAAGCGCTGAAGAAGGAAGACGACCCCAATTCCAGGGAACGGCTGGCCGTCATCGAGAAGGAACTCGCCGGAATTCGCGAAAAAGCCAACGCCCTTAAAGCCAACTGGAAAAAAGAAAAAGATCTGATCGCCCGCTCCCGCGAGTTGAAGGAAAAAATCGAGAAGCTCAAGATCGAAGAGCAGGCCGAAGAGCGCAAGGGCAACCTGCAGCGTGTCGCCGAAATCCGCTATGGATTGCTGCGGCAAGCCGAAGAAGAGTTGAGCCAGCTCACAGCAAAAATTGACGGCAAAGGCAGCGGCGCGCCGCGCATGCTCAAAGAAGAAGTGGACGAAGAAGATATCGCCCGCATCGTCTCCAAGTGGACCGGTATTCCCGTCTCGAAAATGCTCGAAGGCGAAGTGAAAAAGCTGGTCACCATGGAAGACCGCCTGCGCCAGCGCGTCGTCGGCCAGGACGCGGCTCTTGAGCGCGTCGCCAACGCCATCCGCCGCTCGCGCGCGGGGCTCAGCGACCCCAAGCGGCCCATCGGCTCATTCATTTTTCTCGGCCCGACCGGCGTCGGTAAAACCGAACTCGCTCGCGCCCTCGCCGAGTTTCTCTTCGACGATGAGCGCGCGCTGCTGCGCATCGACATGTCCGAATACATGGAAAAGCATTCGGTCGCCCGCTTGATCGGCGCGCCTCCGGGTTACGTCGGCTATGAAGAGGGAGGCCAGCTCACCGAGCAAGTCCGCCGCCGTCCCTACGCGGTTGTGTTGTTCGATGAGATCGAGAAGGCGCATCCCGACGTATTCAACGTGATGCTCCAGATTATGGATGACGGCCGCCTCACCGACGGCAAAGGCCGCGTCGTCGACTTCAAGAACACGATTCTCATCATGACTTCGAACATCGGGTCGAGTTACCTGCAATCCGACCACGTGCAAACGCCGGAAGAGTTTGAGAAGGCCAGCGAACAGGTCCTGAACGCGCTGCACGGCCACTTCCGGCCCGAGTTCCTGAACCGCGTTGACGACATTATCGTCTTCGCCCCACTCGGCAAAGAGCAGTTGGTCAAGATCATCGAGCTGCGCCTGGAGGACGTGCGTCGTCTGCTCGCCGACCGCAAGATTTCAATCGAGCTGACCGACGCCGCTAAAGATCTGCTCTTCACGCAGGGTTACGATCCGAACTTCGGAGCGCGTCCGCTCAAGCGCGCCATTCAAAAGCTGATTCAGGATCCGCTGGCGTTGAAGATTCTGGATGGAGAGATCCTGCACGGCGATCACGTCATCGTCGATGCCGACAAGAAAGCCGGCAAGATGAAGTTCGAAGTCAGCAAGCGCGTGGGAGAAAAAGAGCCGGTAAGAGCGAAGCGGTGGCCATGATTTTCCTGCCTGTGGCACACTAGCTTCATGCCCAGCCTCACTCTCGGCGATTTTGAACTCAGCATCTTCTCCGATGGCACTTATCCGCTCGACGGCGGCGCATTTTTCGGCGTCGTGCCCAAAGTCATGTGGTCGCGCAAAGTTGCCGCCGACGAGCGAAATTACGTTCAAGCCGGACTCAACTCGCTGCTCATTCGCATGGACAATCCGCGCACCGGCAAACAAAACGTGCTGGTCGAAACTGGCATGGGAAACAAGCTTTCCGAGCGCATGGTCAAGTTCTATGGCCAGCCTGCGCAGTTGCTCGCCAATCTCGCCGCCGGCGGAATCGCTCCCGAAGATATCGACATCGTGATCAACTCGCATCTTCACTTCGATCACTGCGGCTGGAATACCGTGCGTAAGGATGGCAAGATCGCACCAACTTTTCCGCGGGCGAAGTATTACGCGCCTGAGGGCGAATGGCAATACGCGCGGCGTCCCAGCGAACGCGACGCCATCAGCTACATCCCCGACAACTACGACCCGCTCGTGCAAAGCGGACAAATGACCCTGCTCAAAGGCGGCGAAGAGATCATGCCGGGCATCTCGGTGAAAACTTTCCCCGGCCACACCGCGCACATGCAAGCCGTGATCGTCGAAAGTGGAGGCCGCACCGCTTGCTACATCTCCGATCTGATCCCCACGACGGCGCACATCGACCTCACCTGGGGCATGGGCTTCGACCTCTATCCGCTGCAGACCATCGAAAGCAAAAAACAGTACTACGAGAAGGCGATTCCGGAAAAGTGGGTGACGGTCTTCACCCATGATCCGAAGATGCCTTGGGCGTATGTGGAGAAGGATGATTCGGGGAAGATGGTTACTCGGGGCCCGGGGTAGAGTGCCCCACGTGCATATGGCTAGATCGCGATGGAAACGTTGGCTCTTGCCCGTCCTGACCTTCCTCGGGATCTGTTTCGCCGTCGTCGGCGTTCGACATGTCTTGGGAAAGCGCGCCCAAGAAAAACGCGATCAGGCATACCAGAGGACGCTCCACGCATACTCCGATACCCTCAGGCCAGGCCTAAGCCGTGCGGAGGTTGAAGATTATCTTCAATCCAAGAAGATCCAGTTTCGACAGATGTGCTGCGCTGACCGAAAAACCTCTTCCAAGAATGTTTACGACGATCTTGTGAAGATCGGCCAGGAGGACGCACCCTGGTTTTGCAATGAGAACAATGTTTATGTTGCCTTCCAGTTCTCAGGACAAAGGGCGAACGTGAATTGGCCCCCAAGCGCTATGGCGAACGATAGGCTAACTGAGGTAACCATTTTCCGCTGGTTCGAAGGCTGTATGTGAGGAGTTGGCCTCGTCGACGAAAAGGCACGGGTGGCTCTGTCCCCGGGGGCCTGTATACTTCCACCGAGGTTTCCCATGCAAAGCCGTATCACCGGTGCCACCATGCCCGTGCTCGAGTTCCTGCTAGACCCCAACGAATCGATCATCTCCGAAGCTGGAGAGCTTTCCTGGATGGGCAGTTCCATCCAGATGACCACGCACACGCAGTTCGCGGGCGGTGGCGGGCTTTTCGGAGTGATCAAGCGCGCGGCCGGCGGAGGATCAATTTTCATGACCGAATACCGCGCCATTAGTGCGGCCGGCGAGCTGGCATTCGCGACCAAGCTGCCGGGCCACATTGTGCCCGTAGAGGTATCGGCGGGTCATGAGTATCTGATTCATCGTCACGGATTTTTGTGCGGGACTCCGCAGATTCAAATCGGCTTGGGCTTCCAGCAATCCCTTGGTGCGGGAATTTTCGGCGGCAGCGGATTTATGCTGCAACGAGTAAATGGACAGGGCACCTTCTGGCTGGAACTGTCCGGTGAGCTGGTGATGCGCGATTTGCAGGCGGGCGAAACTCTGCGCGTGCATCCCGGGCATGTCGGCGCCTTCCAGTCCAGCGTGTCGTTTCAAATCACCACCGTCCCTGGCATCAAGAACCTCATCTTCGGCGGCGACGGAATTTTTCTTGCCGCGCTGACGGGGCCTGGACGAGTCTGGCTGCAAACCCTTCCTATCTCGAAGCTGGCGCATGCGCTCTACGAATACATGCCTCATGAGACGAGAAAAACCGTGGAGGGCGGTGTGGTGGGAGGGATTGTAGGATCGATTCTCGACCAGATGAAATAGGCTTGCAACGCCTAGGAGCGTTGCGCCGCCTCCATAGTTTCGCGGGCAGGAGTGCCCGCGCCATACAATCTTACTTCGAAGAATTCCTCCACACGGCCCAGAATCTCCACCGCGCTCTTCGATTCGTAGATGGCCTTGCGCAGCGCGGCTCCGCCCGGCACCCCGTGCGTGAACCAGGAGGCGAACTGCTTCATCTTGCCGACGGCATCCGGAAGTTCTTCTTCGATCAGCATCTGGAAGTAGGTGCGGATCATCTGGTAGCGGTCGGCCTCGGTGGGCTCGTCATAACACTTGAAGGCAGCCGAAGTTTCCGCGTCCGCACAGTACTGCTGAATCTGTCTAAAGACCCATGGATTTGACGGCGCCGTCCGCCCAATCATTACGGCATCGCAGCCGGTTTGCGTGACCATGGCACAGGCGTCCTCGGGCGTGCGGATGTCGCCGTTGCCGATCACCGGAATCTTCACGGCCGCCTTGACCGCGGCGATCCACTCCCAGCGCGCCTGACCGCTGTAACCCTGCTCGCGGGTGCGCGCGTGAAGCGCGACTGCTGCCAATCCGCACGACTCTGCCATGCGCGCGAGTTCCACGCAGACGATCTCGTCGTCGTTCCATCCGGCGCGAAACTTCACCGTGAACGGAATCTTTACCGCAGCTCGCACCGCCTCAAAGATGCGGCCGATCGCCGGCAGATCGCGCAGCAGGCCGGAGCCTCCGTTGCACTTCACTACCTTCTTTGCCGGGCAACCCAGGTTCAAGTCGACGAGGTCGAAACCCAAGCCTTCGACCATTCGCGCTGCCTCGCCCATCACCTGCGGATCGCTGCCGAAAAGCTGCGCCGAAATCGGATGCTCGTCTTCGTAGAAATGGAGATAGCGCTTGGCCTTCTGGTCTTTCTTGCGCAGCACGCCGTCGGCCGAGGTGAACTCGGTCATGATCAGTCCGCAGCCGCCAAGGTTGCGGATGAAGCGGCGGAAGACTGTGTCCGTGACCCCAGCCATTGGGGCGAGTACCGTCGCCGGGGAAATCGCGATCCCTCCGACCGACAGGCGGGCGGGGACTGGCTGGCTTCGCCCGCTGGGCCCCTCGACTCCGCTCGGGGCAGGCTCGCGAATGCGCCCGTCCCCACACGACCCACCCGAGATGTCCCAGGACTTACGCACAGGTCTATTCTACTTGGCCATCCAAATGAAAGCCCCCGCCGTGAAGCGAGGGCATAATTCTCGTGGGTATCAGTGGTAATCCGCTCAAATCCTTGGCAAATGTTAGTTCTTTGCCGTCTCGGCCTTGGCGGGCGTGTTTTTCGCGTACTTGCGCCGGAAGCGCTCCACGCGGCCAGCGGTATCCATCAGTTTCGTTTTGCCAGTAAAGAAGGGATGGCAGTTGGAGCAGATTTCTACGCTGATGTCTCCCTTATGGGTAGACCGGGTGACAAACGCGTTGCCGCACGCGCAATGCACGCGCACTTCGTTATAAGCGGGATGAATAGCAGCCTTCATAGGGTTCAGACCTCGATCCGAATCCTTAGATTCTACCGGAATGCCCCAGGATTCAGCAACGGCAAGCTATCGGCTCTCAGCTATCACCCATCCGTTTTGAAATTCTTGAGCAGTGCGCAAAAGTCGATGCCACCAGTTTTCGCTGAAAGCTGACGGCTGAAAGCTGACAGCTTGCTTAGAAACGGAACAGATACGACACTTTCACAAAGAATTGCCGGCTGTCGTTCATATAGCCTTTCGCCGTATAGAGTCCCGCCGGGCCCTCAGGGCCTGGAATCAGCTCGTGGTCCAGATTCTGCAAATCGCTGTTATAGCCCACATAAATCGCGGTGCCCGGATGCACCAGATAGGTCAGCAGGAAGTCGGCATTGAACTCTTTCTCGGTCGGCAGATAGGTATACGGGTAAACCGTGTTGCCCGGAGTATTTGCCAGGATCGAGTTGTACTGCAAAATCACGCGCAGCGAGAGCTGCGGCGTGAACTGCCAGTTCCACTTGCTGCGTACAATGTGGTTATTGAAGATGCCCTTCCCGATTCCGGGCATCTGCGAGACCGCCAGCAGATATGTGCTGTCAGTTGCCCGCAAGCGCTCAAACAGATAGGTATTTTCAATCTTCAGCGGCTTCATGGGACGCAATGTCAGCGTACCGCTGGCCGTGTTCTGACGTGCCAGGAATGGTTGATTCAGCGGTGCTGGTGCGCTTGGAGACGCTACGAAATTCGCTCCGTCTCCCCAATCGTACTGGGCTCCAACGGTCACCTTCGGAAAGTAACCGGTCTGGAAACGAACTTCGCCGTTGTGTTCGTGGTAGTCCCGGTTGGCGATCGGGGGGTTGCAAGAAAAACCTAGAAAACAAAAATCCTGAGGCCTCAGCCGCTCCCTTAACTCT
Source organism: uncultured Acidobacteriaceae bacterium (assembly GCA_963702775.1). Classification (GTDB taxonomy): domain Bacteria; phylum Acidobacteriota; class Terriglobia; order Terriglobales; family Acidobacteriaceae; genus Sulfotelmatobacter. The sequence continues at coordinate 100,410 of CAVPDX010000002.1, read as the reverse complement.
TCGTAAGGATGCAGCCAAATGTAGGTCTGTCCCTGTCCTTCAATCTTCAAATAGGGATCGTAATAGGTGTCCAATCGGTTGCCTTCGTGATCGAATACATATCGCTGGATCATCGAAGGACCCCAGTTCAAAATCCATTTTTTCTTGGGGCGGAAACGGTAATAAACGGTGTTGTAGACTCCGCGAATATCCACGCGGTTCACGAATCCCGGCACGCTTACGAACCCCGGACTGACGTCCTGGTAAGTGCCGATGTAATTGAAATGTAGCCCGTTGCGCCGGACTTCGACTTTGTCGGCCGGGCCGGCATAGTGGTTACCATTTCCAAGATTGCCTGAGCTGAAGGGAAATAGGTTGTATTGGCAGGTGCTTTCCAGGTTGCCACCCGGCGAGAGGTAGGCATTCAGTCCCTGCAGGTTGCTTGAACTGGTTACCGCCTGAGCTTCCAGAATCCAGTTGTCGTTGAACCGCAACCGGGTATCCGCTCCGCCTACGCGATTGAATTCTCCGGTGATTGGACATTCCCAGTCTGTAAAGACAACGCCCACACTCGATTGCTTGAAGATATCGCGGTTGGCCCGCGCAATCGTGAAGTACGACCGCGTCCCATACAGACTGTCGGAACAAATGAGCGACGTCGCAGGACAAACGCTTGGAACCGCAAAACCCGGTGCACGGTCATCGGTGGCGATCACGCCGACAGAGTACGGCCCATCTTTTCCGGTCAACCGGACTCCCGCCGACAGATCCTGAATATTGCGCGTGAAAAACAAATCGATGGGCGTGCGAAAGTAGTCTTCATTCTCCAGAAAGAACGGACGCTTCTCCGGAAAATACACTTCGAACCGCTGGTTCACCGTGATCTCCGGATCTTCCGATTCGACCTGGCTGAAGTCCGGATTCGCGGTCAGATCCAACACAAAGTGGTCTTGGATTACGAACTTCGCGTCCAGGCCCGTCTGCCCCTGTGCAACCGCATGCTGAAAAAACGGGTTGTATGGGTCGCTCGTGTCCAGCGCCCGGAAGCCGCGCATGATTCCGTAGGGAATCAACTCGATGTCGCGGCCCGGGGAAATTCCCTCCAACCCATAGAGAGTCGCCTCCTGTCCCAGCCTGCCCGCGATTTTGTAGGAGACTTGCGGCCAGAATGCGTCCTCGTTCTTGCGAACGATTCCACGATACAGTATGAGCCCCCACTCCTGCTGTTTCGTCTCCGGGAAACGCAAGCTTTTGAATGGAATCGCCATCCACACTACAAAGCCGCGGCTGGTTACCTTACCCCGCGAATCCCAAACTGCGTCCCAGGAGACATCCCAGTTGCCGCCCGTCTCCTGGCGTGCAGCCTCGGTATAGATCGCATCCCACTGCACGCCGAGCGGAGTGGTCTGAAACTCATAGGCTCGTCGCAGGTCATGAAAGGTATCGAACATGACCGCGACTTCGTCATCGTCGTGGATATCCTCGCGCACTGACATGCGCGCCCGCACCTTCTTGGGATCGTCGAAGCAAACGAACACGATGTACACATTTTTCCGGTCGTAGCCCAGATAGGCGGCTGTTTCCTCCGAAACTTTTTCGCCATCATACGGATTGCGTTGCACAAAGCCCGTCACCTTCGCCATCTGCAGCGCGATCTCGCCCTCGGGCTTCATATCTAAAAAGTCTTCCAGCGCCGGAGCGCGCGTCAAACGTGGAATGGTCAGAGCCGGGGGCGCTATCGCTGGCTTCGGCGCCGGTTTCACCTCGGGGTTGGTTATAACCGGCTCAGGCAACTGGGCCGATGGCGCTGGGTTCTGCGAAGACGGCGGAGGTTTCTGTCCTCGCTGCGCGGGGTTCGATTCCGGAGGCGGAGGATTCTGGGGAGTGGTTTGCGAATTTTGTCCCGGCGTATTCTGCGAGGAAGCCGGGTTTTGCCCACCTGCACCGGAACTCCGCACCACGCCTGCGGCCTGCGGAGGGGACGCGCCCCATCCGCGTTCCGAGGCTCCCAGCAGCGTCACTGCGGCCGCCAGCAGGAATCTTAGAAGCGTTTTGACTGAGAAACGCCGAGTTCGGCCCAAAAAGCAACCCCCAAGTCTCCCGGTTCTCGCCTCGGGAGGAATTTAGCAAGATACACCATGTGCGCGCCTCCCAAGACGGAAAGACTTTGTTCTGAGGTTTACCGAAAAGTGTCAGGTCTGGGGTAACGCAAGCAGCCAACGCAAGCAGCAGAGGATTACGGGCTAGCACAAGGAGCTGCGCTTGGCCTTGCGGTTCTCTGTGCCTCCTTGGTGGACTCAAAACAGCGAACTCTGCCGTCGGCTGGGCGTAATCCCAAAATGCTCATACGCCAACTGCGTCGCCACGCGCCCGCGCGGAGTACGGTTCAAGAATCCAATCTGCATCAGGAATGGCTCATAAATTTCTTCAATGGCGTCCGGTTCTTCCGCCAGCACGGCCGCCAGCGTGTTCACGCCAACGGGCCCGCCCTGATATTTTTCGATGATCGTCAGCAGTAGCCGCCGGTCCACTTCGTCGAAGCCGTATTTATCCACTTCCAGCATCTGAAGCGCGGCCTGCGCCGTGGGCAAGTCGATCTTGCCCGCGCCGCGCACCTGCGCGTAGTCACGCACTCGCCGCAACAGCCGGTTGGCGATGCGCGGAGTCCCGCGCGAGCGGCTGGCGATCTCGATCGCACCTGCGTCGTCGATTGCAACTGCCAGAATCTCGGCGGACCGCTCCACGATCACGCGCAAATCCTCCGGCGTATAAAACTCCAGCCGCAATACGATGCCAAACCGCGCCCGCAACGGCGCAGAAATCAATCCCGCCCGCGTGGTCGCGCCCACAAACGTAAATGGCTTCACTTCCAACGTGTGCGTGCGCGCCGAAGGCCCTTGGCCGATAATTATGTCCAGCTTGTAATCTTCCAGCGCCGAATACAGCAGCTCTTCCAGCACGGGCTGCAGCCGGTGAATCTCATCGATGAACAGGACTTGCTTCTCCTGCATGTTGGTGATGATCGCTGTCAGGTCGCCCTTGATCTGCAGCAGCGGCGCCGCGGTCGGCTGGAAGTGCACGCCCAGTTCGTTCGCGATGATGTTGGCCAGCGTGGTTTTGCCGAGTCCGGGAGGACCATAGAGTAGGACGTGGTCCATAGCCTCGCAGCGGGAGCGGGCGGCTTCGATGGCGACGGCAAGGTTTTCCTTTACTTTATTCTGGCCGATGAATTCTGAGAGTTTTTGAGGCCGAAGTTTGAGTTCAAATGAGGAGTCGTCTTCGACCGGAGCGCCGGAAACGAGGCGCTCGCGGTTTGATTCAGGGCCGGGATAGTTTCTGGCAGTGGCCACGTTCGCTTTGCGAAGTTTCTTTGGACCGAATCGGGAATCTGAGGAGGGACGCTGGGTACCCCCCTCCCCCCGGTATATTGGAATCAGCAACTTACAAAGAAATCAACAAATAATCCAACAGGCTCAATCACTTACGGGCAAAATCTTGAAAACAGACGACTTGCCTGCTCTTTGGACTAAGCCACTGGCCCGTTTCGGGAATTTCGCGCGCCTCACAACGGTCGCGAAACTTGACCGAAACCACGCCCACGGTTCGCGCGTACGTTGAGGCCTAGGTTTCAGCATGGTCTGTCATGCGGGCCGAAGTCAAGAACGATCTGGGCACGCTCGTGCCCCTAAACATTGCCGGGTTTGCGCGTCCGCCAAAATCCTCCATGGTGGCATTTGATGAAATTCTGACAGAACCGATATATCTAAAATGAAAGCATGAGCCCTTCTTTCGAGTGGCCCATCCATGAAAATGCCATCGATAACGCTGAGTCAGTTGCGCAATACGAGGCAACTTAAAGCATGGCTTCGCGCAGGAAAAACAGTCGAACTGCGTGAGCGCAACCGCGTCATCGCGCATATCGTTCCTGTGAAGCGGGAAAGTGAGACGGGATAAGGTCGCCTCTCGGCTGAACTATCGTCAACCCTTTACTCTTCCTCTTCCTTCACCTCGCCTCGCGCTGCCTTAGCCTTCTCGACAATCTTCTCCTGTAGTGCCGCGGGCACGGTGTCGTAGTGGTGCATTTCCATATTGAAGCTGCCGCGGCCTTGCGTCATTGAGGTCAGATCCACCCCATAGGTCAGCATCTCCGCCATCGGCACTTCGGCTTTCACAACTGTGTTGCCGCCCTTGTTGTCCATGCCCTGGATGCGTCCGCGCCGGCTGTTTAAATCCCCCATGATCGAGCCGGCAAACTCGTCGGGCACGGTAATCTCGACCACCATGATCGGCTCAAGCAGCGTGGGCTTGGCCTGTTCCATTGCCTTTTTGAAAGCGATGCGGCCCGCCATCTGGAACGACATGTCGTTCGAATCCACATCGTGATACGACCCGTCATACAAAATCACACGGAAGTCCACCACCGGATATCCCGCCAGATACCCCCGCGCCGCCGCATCTTTAATTCCCTTTTCGATGGCCGGAATATAGTTCTTGGGAATCGCTCCGCCAAAAATGTCGTTGACGAACTCAAACTGTCCGCCGCGCGGCATGGGCTCCATCTTGATCTTGCAGTCGCCGTACTGCCCGTGCCCGCCGGTCTGCTTTTTGTGCCGTCCCTGCACGTCGGCCTTGGCGCGAATGGTCTCGCGATAAGGTACTTTGGGCGCTTTCAAAACCACTTCGGTGTGGTACCGCTTCTTCAGCTTCGAAACCGTAACCTCAATGTGCTGCTGCCCGGTCCCCGCGATCAGAAACTCCTGCGTCTGCGGATCGCGGAAGAAGCGCAGCATGGCATCTTCTTCCATCAGCTTGTGGATGCCCGGTCCCAGCTTGTCTTCATCGGCGCGGCTCTTGGGCTCAATCGCAAAGGTAATCGCCGGTTCCGGCAGCTTCACTCGCGGATACTGAATCGGCGAAGCCTTATCTCCAAGCGTATCGCCGGTCAGCGTGTCTTTCAGCTTCGCGACCGCTCCAATGTCTCCGGCGTGCAGCTCTGTGACCGGCACCGCGGTCTTGCCTTGCATGATGGAAATGTGCGACAGCTTCTCCGCAGACCCACGCGAGAAATTCTGCATCGTAGACTCGTTCTTCAGCACGCCGGAGAAAACTTTGAAGTACGAAATCCTGCCCGCGAACGCATCTGAAACAGTTTTGAACACATACAGCGACACCGGTTCCGCATCGGTCTCATGCCGCTTGGGCGCGTCTCCATTGCCGGAGGCCGCCGGCTCGCCCTGCACCCACTCGTGCTCGGAAGGCGCTGGAGTGTAGTCGACAATAAAATCCATCACCCGGTCCGCTCCGATGTTGCCTAGCCCCGAAGCAAAGACGACGGGGAACAGCCTGTCTTCGCGAATCGCGTTGTGCAGCGCCGGGATTAGATCTTGTTCCCCAAGCGTTCCGGCCTCGAAGAACTTCTCCATCAGCTTGTCGTCGCCCTCCGCCACCAGTTCGACAAGCTGCTCGTGCGACTCTTGCACTTGCGCCCGCATGTTGGCCGGGATCTCCGTCTCTTTACCTTTTCCATTCCCGCCCAGCTCGTAGGTGTAAGCCTTCATGCGCACCAGATCGACCACGCCGGTCAGGCTTTTCTCGCTGCCGATGGGCAGCTCAATCGGAATAACATTCCGGCCAAACGCATTGATCAGCGACTCCAGCACGCGCTCCGCATTCGCCCGGTCGCGGTCCATGCGGTTCACCACAATCAGCCGCGGAGTCTTGTACTCCTCGCAATCGTTCCACACCCTCTGCGTGACTACTTCCACGCCAGCCACGCCATCAACCACGACGATCGCCGCGTCTACCACGGGCAGCACCATCTTGGCCTCATGGACAAACATGTTGAACCCCGGCGTATCGATCACGTTGATCTTCGTTTTGCCCCATTCCACATACGCCGCCGACGCTGCAATCGACATCTTGCGCGCGATTTCTTCTTCATCGTAATCGGTGGTTGAAGTGCCATCGTCCACGCGCCCCAGCCGCGGCGTGGCCCCCGCCGTGTACAGCATGGCCGAGACCAGGGAGGTTTTCCCCGCGTGGCCATGCCCCACAATCGCAACATTACGAATGTTTTCTCCGGAATAAACTTTCACGAGTAGGCTCCTTCGCAGGCGTGGAAGCGGGCTTGGAAGGCCAGAAGGCCCCAATGAGGATCAGTGCAGTATACAGGCCAGCCCAACATACCTGCCAAAACTTAGGATGCTACCACGCGGGATGGAGCGGCCTCAACTGCGCGCCAAGCCGTGCAGTGGTGCAGCTTGGTAAGGAAGCGAGCCAAACGCGCGATTATTGTGTCGCAGAGAACGCGACACAACGCGCGGCTCGCCCAGATCCTTCACTGCGCAAAGAACGCTTGTTCAGGATGACAATCACAACTGCGCCACTACCCAAGCCGTGCAAAGAAGTACACCGCCAATGTATGATCCTTCTGGATGCTGGGCAACCGAACCAACGAGCAGTGGATCTCGCAATATTCCTCGAGCCATCAGCATCCCGTGAACCGCGTCTGCCACACGCTGGGCATCCCAACCATTGTCCTCTCACTGGCAGGTTTTCTGGTCAGCATCTTCGTGCACCGCCTGTGGCCCTACGCGTTGGCCCTGTTCGTCCTGGGATGGATTCTCCAATTCATCGGCCATGCCTTCGAAGGCAAGCCGCCGGAATTCTTCTCCGACTGGCGTTTCCTGTTCGTCGGCGTCCGCTGGTGGTGGGCTAAGATCAAGGGCAAAGCCTGAAGTGCTTTAGGGTCCGCATATCTGTTCGAGGGCTGCTTGCGCCTGCTCGCGACCTTGTTCTATGCTGCTCCTACCTGGGGTTCTTGTTCCTACTAGACGCATGCATCGCCTGACCGCCAGATTGCTGTTGTTGTTCGCGCTGGTGGGAAATCTTGTCCCGCTGGCGCTCGCGGCTGGAGCCGCGCCGCCGCATGCATGCTGCTTGCGCAAGGGAGTTCATCACTGCCAGGATTCGCTGGGCGCAGGATCCCAGGGTCGTGTCGTCCGCGACGCGAGCTGCCCCTACCATGATTTTCGCCGCGCCGTCACTATTGCTCAATGGGCTCATCCTGAGTCGCGAGCGGCTGAATCCTTCTTGCAAGCCATCACTGCGCGGCAAGCCGAAACCCAACTCGACTCCCCGGCCGACGTCTTCGCCGACTTCCAATCCTCACGCGCTCCGCCTGCCTGCTGAAGCCACTCCAATCCTGAATTAGGTTCGCCGGTCGACGCATGTGTGTTTTGTGGCCGAATGCTGTCGCGGTTCGTTGCTGACATTAACGTCGGACGACGGCGACGAACGCCTCAACCCGATTCGCAAGGAGACAAAATGACTCGCAGGATCAGCTTCCTCAGCATTGCTTTGTTGTTGCTGTCCAGCATTTATGCCCTCGCCAACATCTACGGCGCCATCCGCGGGGTTGTGCACGATCCCCAGCATCGCCCCATTCAGGGCGCAATGGTGATGCTGAAAGCAAAGTCGTCGGACTGGGCCAAGATCATCACCACCGGCCCCAACGGCGAATTTGAAATCAATGCGGTGCCGCTCGGCGATTATTCCATTTCCGTCGCGAGCCCGGGATTCGCGCAGACGGCGCAGGATGTCACCGTCATCTCGGGAACGGTGCCGGTAGTTCATTTTCAATTGCAGGTAGCAACAGCCACGACGAAGGTTACCGTTTCCGCAGCGCCCGAAGTTGCACCCACCGACTCGCCAACTCCAATCACACTGGTCGACCAGCTTGACATCAAACGCACTCCCGGCGCAGACCGCACCAACAGCCTTGGCATGATCACCAACTACGTCCCCGGCGCTTATGTCACCCACGACATGCTCCATATGCGCGGCGGCCACCAGACCACCTGGCTCCTCGACGGCATCCCAATAGTGAACACTGCGATCGCGCAAAATGTCGCGCCGCAGTTCGACCCTAAAGATTTGGAATATGTTGAAGTCAATCGCGGCAGTTACGGAGCGGAGTTCGGCGACCGCACCTACGGAGTCTTCAACGTAGTTCCCCGCACTGGCTTCGAACGCAACAATGAAGCCGAGGTAGTGCTTAGCGCCGGCAATTTCTACCAGACCGACGACGCCATCAGTTTCGGCAGCCACACCGAACGCTTCGCCTACTACGCCAGCGTCAACGGCAACCGCAGCAACCTCGGTCTGCAACCGCCCGTTCCGCAGGTCGTGCATGATGCCGTCAATGGCGTCGGCGGATTCGGGTCGTTCATCTACAATGTGGATCCCGCCAACCAGCTTCGCCTCATGACTTCGCTTCGCCGCGATTATTTCCAGATCCCCTACGATCCTTTCCCCAACGACATCGAAAAACAATCCTGCGAGCGGTCAGTACTCCCCCAGCATTGGCCTGCGCGACGGCGAACACGAGGCCGATGCCGGCGTTCTATTCACATGGGTTCATACCTTCAACTCGCATCTCATGACCACGGCTTCACCCTTCTACCACTACAATCGCGGAAACTACGATAGCGATCCCAACGATATTCCGATCGCCACGACGGAAGACCGCGGTTCCACCTACGTCGGAGGCCAGGCCAGCCTCGCCGCGAACTACAAGAAGAACAACCTGCAGGTTGGATTTCTAAGCTTCTACCAAAGCGATAATCAACTCTTCGGCGCGATTTTCAACGATGGCAGCGGAAACCCTGCGATCAACGACAACGAAAGTCCCACCGCCAATCTTGAAGCCTTCTACATCGACGACAAATTCAATCCCCTTTCATGGCTGACGCTCTCCGCCGGTATGCGCCCCACGCGATTCTCCGAAGGCAACTTTGCGGTCACTTCGACCGCGCGCCCGGTCGATGAGTCCGCTATCCAGCCGCGCTTCGGCGTCACCGCGACCGTTCCTCATCTCCACTGGACATTCCGCGCCTTCTACGGGCACTACTACCAGGCGCCGCCGATCGAAACCGTCTCCGGCCCGGCTCTTGTCAGCTACACCGGGCAGCAGGGCCTTGGCTTCGCCACTCTCTACGGCGAGCGTGACGAAGAACATCAGTTCGGCGTCAGCATCCCTTACCACGGATGGGTCCTTGATGCCGATAACTTCAAAACCAACGTCGTCAATTTTCTCGACCACAACAACATTGGCGCTTCCAGCATTTTTTTCCCGCTCACCGTCTCGCAAGCGGTGATTCGCGGCTGGGAACTCACCCTCCGTTCTCCGCGCTTCGCCCACCGTGGGCAATTGCACCTCGCCTATTCCAACCAGATTGCCGAAGGCGCTGGCACTATCACGGGCGGACTCACGGATTTCTCGTTTTCTCCAGGACTCAGCCCGCTCGACCACGACCAGCGCAACACGCTCAACGTTGGCGGTGATGTTTCACTCCCCTGGCGCGCCTACGCTTCCACCAACGTTTACTACGGCTCCGGCTTCACAAATGCATTCCCCGGCGCGCCCTATCCCGGCGATTATCTGCCTCAGCACACGACGTTTGATCTCTCGCTGGGCAAAGATTTCGGCGAACGCTTCACCGCGTCGCTAACCGCATTGAACGTAGCCAACCGCCGCGTCGAGTATGACAACAGCCTTACCTTCGGCGGATATCACTGGAACCTGCCCCGCGAAATCTATGTCGAACTACGCTATCACTTCCACTATTGAAGCGGGCGAAACCATCGGAGCACGTTTGCCGCGGCACGATCTTCCGACGATGATCGGAGATAATATTCGGAGATAATAAAGGAAGACTGAAGATGAACCGTCAACTCAATTCATCCGCAGGGCGTCTCGCATTCTTCTCTGCATTAGCCCTGCTGACTCTCGCGGCCTGCAATCGCGAAACTTCGCAGCCCGCCCCAGCTAACCTTCAGCCCGCCAAGCGCCACGCTCTCAGGGGAAAAGTCATCTCCATCGACAAGCAAGCCGGAACGGCCGACGTCGACAACGAGCCCATCCCCGGTTTTATGGATGCGATGATCATGCCCTATCCCATCAAGCCTCCGGCCGCGCTCGATCAGCTTCAACCCGGCGATTCCATCACCGCCGATGTCGTCGTCGCCGAGCCGGGAAAGTACTGGCTGGAGAACCTCAAAATCACCGGGCACTCGCAGCCTCCCGCAGCAAAGCCTACAGCCAGCCTGCACATCCCTGCTCCCGGCGACGAAGTACCGGACTTTAAGCTCATCAATCAGAACGGTAAACGCATCTCGCTGCATCAATATCGCGGTCAGACCCTGCTTCTCACTCTCATCTATACACGCTGCCCGTTCCCCGATTTCTGCCCGCGCGTGAGCCACGAGTTTGCCGACATCGACCGGCAGGTTCGCGCCGATCCGGCGCGTTTCGGCAAGACTCACCTGCTTAGCGTCAGCTTCGACCCAGCTCACGATACCCCCAAGGTTCTCCGCGCTTACGGCTTCTCTTGCGCTGGAAGGAAAGACCCCGCGCTTTTCGCCCATTGGGAATTCTCTGCGATTCCGCCCGCCGAGCTACCTGAATTTGCCAGCTATTTCGCTCTCACCTACAAACAAGACGGCGGATTGATCACGCACTCGCTCAGCACCGCGGTGATCGCTCCCGACGGAAAAATTTCTAAGTGGTATCACGGCGCGGATTGGCAGGCCTCCGATCTGCTTCAGGATATCGCCGCCGCACACGCTGCGAGTTAACGTGGTAAAAACGTGTAAGCCGTGAGAAAGGAGAAAGAGATAGTGAGGTATGTTCTAGTCGTACTAGCCGCCGTAGGAATTGTGGTTTCCACTCTCGCCCTGCGCGAGCACTACCGCACCGCCGGCGATTCACCCTGCAGCATCAACGAGCGCTGGGACTGCGGCATCGTCAATCACAGCCCCTACGCCATGCTCGCGGGCATTCCGGTAGCCGCCCTGGGCATCGCCGGATATCTCCTGATGGGCGCGCTAGCCTGGCGCCGCGCCTACCGCTTCGTGCTCGCGGTTGCCATGGCCGGACTCGGATTCTCCCTGTACCTGGCGCACGTCGAGAAAGATATTCTCGGAGTGTGGTGCATCTACTGCGTCATCTCTCTCGGGATTATTTCGCTCATTACATTGCTGTCGTTGGGAGCCGCCGTAGGTTCGCTACTCCACAAATCAACTGCAGCGTCCTCATAGCCTTTGGAATTAATCCGAATTCAAGGGTTGTCATCGAACGAAGTAGGGATCTCCGTTTCGCCGGGCGCCCACCCGACTCTGATTTTCGCTGCGACGCATGCCTGCGACGTTGGTGGGCTCCAGTTCCCGAGGCACCTGGGGCGAGCACATCAAGACCGCGAAACTCTATCGCCCATACCTCGCCAGCCCGCGCCTGCTCTTAGCGAGCATCCCCCACGCCTCCTTGTAACCCTCGTAACAGTAGCTCTTTTTCTTAGTCGGCGGCACCACCGGGCTGAGCATGACGCAGGTGATTCGCCGCACGCCTAGCACCAGCGATGCTGGGATCAGATACCACGCGTCAACCGGAATCACGTACGCGGCGAACAGGTCAATTTGTTCCAGGGTGTAGTCTTGCTTCTTCGCGTGGTTGGGCATCAGTTGACAGCAATAGCCATCACCACGCCGGTAGCTGGTGGATTTAACCTGCACCCGCAGAAAGTTCGGCCCATGCTCGATTCCCACATCGTAAGCTCGACAGTCTCCCCACGGCTTGCACACCGCAAACAGCCTCCCCGCAGCCTCCGCCATAAACCGCAACTCCGCCCACTCCCCGCGCTGCTTAAAATTCGTGAACTGCCCCCACTCCTGCATCACCAAACCCTCCACTACTACTCTTGTCATTCCGACCGGAGTCGGAGCGACTGCGACGGCGAAGCGGAGGAACCTGCTTTCCCATCCCTCGCATCCAACGCCGCCAGCCACCCAATACGCTGTCATTGCGACCAAAGCCGGAGCGACAGCGACGGCGGAGCGGAGGAATGTGCTTTTCCATCCCTCGCGTCCGACGCCGCCCGCCCCCCAATCCGTTGTCATTCCGACCAAAGCCGGAGCGACAGCGACGGCGTAGGGAGGAATCTGCTGTCCGTCCCACCCAACCGCCGTCCGGGCAATAGAAAAGGCGCGACCCATAGGCCGCGCCCTTTTCTGAAAACTTTACCCTATATATTCAGAATAGCATTTTGAGAGGGGTAAAACCGTCACCAACCCCAACTTTATATCTGGATTGTTTCCATCACCTTAGCCTCATTCGTGTAACTTCTACATATTGACAAGATTTTTACCGAAACGACACCACAGGCATGATACGAACATTCACGCCGATATTTTTCTGATCGTAATTCCCTCGGTCGTCGGCTCGATCCTTACATCGACGCCCTTTTTGTCATCGAACTTGATCGTTAGTTGCTGCGCGACCGGCGCGAGATGCGGCCTGCCATTCTTACCGAACTCGATCCGGATTTCATCGCTGATCTCGAAGCGCGGCTCCCCAAGAGCATTTGCTATTTTCTGCAAATCATCAAAATCCGGCGCCCGCCTACCTCTCTCATAATTTCCAATTGTGTTCGGGTGAAGGCCCGCGAGGGCAGCCAAGTCCTCTTGGTTCCAGCCCTTCTTGTTTCGGGCCCGTCTCACGTCTTCCCCGAGTTTTTGTTTCCAGTTCATGCCACACGAATGTGTGTAGATCGGGGTCATAATAGAACATATTTTCATTGACTTACAAAGGAAAAATACACTATCGTGTTACTAACGAAGGGAAAGCCACACGATTGTGTGTACCCGGGAGAACGGCTGGGTGTAGACTATGCCGTCTAGCTGTGACCCCTGCGTTTCCCCGACTACCCTTCGCCGGAGGCCAAAATGATCTCGCGTTCTACCGTCGGCCGACGGCCATTCGCCAAAATGCCGAACGCCGAAGATCTTGCTGTCGTCGTGTCGGGAAGCTTTCACAGACACATGGAAAGAATCACGGCCGCTGTGCACGAATTCGCCGCTCTCCGCGTGCGCGTGCTTTCTCCTGCCGATCCGCGGGTAGTAGCCAACCAAGGGGAGTTCCTGTTCGTAGCAAGTGATCCAGTTCGATCTATACGCCTTGTCCAAGATCGCCACATGGACTGCATTCGCGCTGCCAGCTTTCTGTGGTTGGTCTGTCCGGATGGCTACGTCGGAGTATCGGCGGCCATGGAGATCAACGAGGCCAAAAACGCAGGCGTGCCCGTCTTCGCTACGCGCGCGCCCAATGACTCCACAGTCCGGGAGTATGTCTCGACGATTTCCTCGCTGACCGAAGCTGTTTCTGAAGCGAAGGCCCTGGCGCGACCGAGGCGCACAGAGGGAATCCTGATCGACCCACACGCATCCGTGCAGGAAGCGCACGCGATTTTAGAACAAGTTGACGCGATGCTCACTCGCAAGAACGCCATGGAGGACCCGGCATGTCGCATTTATCGCGACCTTGCCAGCCTTCAGGCAAAATTGGGACCACGCACCTACATTCAGTAGCGCTCACGCGCGGCAGGTAGGGTGTAGATGTTGAATTTCGAGGAACTGACAGATGCGCGCCGCTCCCTCCAGAGCTTCTGTCTGCTGCACGTGCCCAGCCTCCTCAGTCTGCGGTCCGGCATAAGCTTCAAACTCTTTCCTGAAGAAAAGGCGCTCGAACGCAGTCGGCGCGTGCGACACTTGACGACGACCGCCACCTGCTTGAGCTCGTTACTCGACTGCCCGCCCGGATTCTGGCCCACGGAATTCGAGCCGGTTGATTCGATGTATGAGGCCTTCGCGCGAAGGTCCCTCCGCCGCAAGTGGGAATCCGAAGGCTCTGCCCAGATTTACTGCAGGTGTCGCGCGCTTCCGTTGGTCATCCGATTCTCGGAGACATGGGGCAGTGCCCTCGAGAAGCATCTGCTAAGAATCCTCGCCCAACTTAGAAAGGGCCCTGAAAGATTCGGCATCGGAGAAGCCGACCCCGATCAGAAGGAGCGAGACTGGTCTCCACCGAATGCATTTCACACTTATTGGACTCTGGACATTCTGAGCGAGCTGGAGAAAAAGTTTCCGCACGGGTACGCCAGAATTTCGGGATACCGGGGACAGAGCCTTCCACTCAAGCGCGCGGGAATGCTCTCATGGGCTCGTGAACGGCTGGCCTACGAAATCAGCCTGCACTCCGAGCCGAAATCCTCCGTGCTCGATACCGACCAGCTGGCATGGAGCCTCGCAATCTTTCTCCGGTTCGATCGGAATTTCCACTCAGACCTCGCGAAGCAAGATTTCATCAAGCAAGCTCTGAGGTGCCTCTTTTCTACTCAAAATGACGTAGGTACATGGCATCACTACAAACCCCTGTTCCATTACCGTGACGCCGGCAACGCATACTGCTACGTCTTTGAGACTTTTGCCGTATTGCTGCAATGCGGCCTCCGGGAGAGGGCTGAGACCAAGGTCATTCAGGAGCTATTCAAGCCATACTCCAAGCACCTCATGAATCTTTGGCGATACGCGGAGTCCACAAAAATACCCGCACAGGGCGATGACAAGGTCTTCGGCTGGTCCTCCGGCCATCGGATCAGTAATCCCGGGGAGGCCGAAAGCTGGGCAACAGCAAGCGTTTTCTCATATGCACAGGCGCTCAGGAGATTGGTCGGCGTCTGGTGTCGCGAAGAGGCCCTAAAGAACCTCAGCAGGCCCCAAAAAAAGCTCACTCCCGAGGAAGCAGAGAGCGAAATCGCGTCGCGCGGCAAGACGTGGGGATCCAACAGGACGCCTGTTTCAGAGCGCCTTTGGGAGATGTTTATTAATCCCGCGCGCTCCCACGACTGCACCGATCATCTTGAGCCCGATAGTCAGCCAATCGAAAAGAAGTGCGCGAGGTCCGCAATCCTTTTTGGGCCGCCTGGAACCAGCAAGACAAGCCTGATTCGCGCACTAGCGAACGTCATTGAATGGAGCTACGTTGAGATACATGCAAGCCATTTTGTAGCCGAGGGCCTGACTCAAGTCCAGAAAACCGCAGACAGAATTTTCAGGCAGATTTTCGAGTTGGACCACACGGTGGTTCTGTTTGACGAAATTGATGAACTCGTTCGGGAACGCGACATGGAAAAGGACGCGTTCGGAAGGTTTCTCACGACAAGCATGTTGCCGAAGCTCGCGGAGCTCTGGGATGCACGAAAGATTCTGTACTTCGTCGCGACGAACCACATCAACTACTTTGATAGTGCGATTATTCGTAGCCACCGATTCGACGCGCTCATACTTGTGAGTCCTCCTTCGTTCAGCGCCAAAATCGAGGAACTCGGCCGCCTACTGGGCGCAAAGTACGCGCTACCTGGACGTCGCTTCGCGACCAAGGAACGAGAGGTTCAAAGCAAGCTTAAGGCCCTCCGGCAGAACCGAAATAGACTAACTGCGGAAGAAGCAAAGGAGGCTGGCGAAGAAAAGCTCGATACAGAGTTTACTTTGGCAAAGCTTGCGCTTCTCCGCTGGGATGAGCTCGATGAACTGGCCTCTCGGCTGTCCGCGGTCTTGAAATCCAAGTCTCCTACGCCCAGAACGATTTCCTCTGGCACGCTAGAAGCAGCCTTACGGAAGGTTGCCGACTCGGAGTGGCGAAAGAAAAAGAGTTATTTTGATTTCCTTAGAGACATGCGCTCTGAGCGGCGAGACTACGAGATGACTCGCATCCCGGGGCGCGTCAAACTAAGAAGGCCGACCTCGGGTTCGTAAAAATGTTCGAAAACTCGCATTCCTCCGACTCGCCACTTTCCGCCGAAAATTTACTGTCCAGGCAGGATGCCACTCTGGGAGAGGTGATTGCCGCACAGGCTGCTCGTTGGCCTTCTCAGCCAACGGAGGACCCGATCTGGGGGCTGGTTCGCATTGTAATGGCCCAGCAAATATCTACCAAGCTCGCGTGTCGCATCGCCGGCCAAGTTAAGGCGAGCTATCCGCGCATTGTTTCCGGGTCAACCAACGACGTGCCAGAAGTTAACTCCCTCCGTTCCTTAGGCATGCCTGAGCGCCGGGCCCAATGCTGCATTTCGATTCTTCGAAGATCAGCGGAAATCCGGGATCAGGTGAAACGGGGAACAGCCTGGGAAGAAGCCCTCGTCGGGATCAAGGGTATTGGGCCTTGGACCTTGTCAGTCTTCCGTATCATGGTTCTTCGCGATCCCGACGTGCTGCCATCAAGCGATGTCGGTCTCGAACGCGCCGTGAGGAATCTTTATGGAGCCTCCCGTACCGCAAATGACCTGAGTGAAGGCTGGCGACCATACAGATCTGTAGCGTGCTGGTATCTGTGGAGAACCCTCGGAAACGAACAGCTCGGCTGATGGTTTTAGATATCCAGATTCTTCACATCCAGCGCATTCTCTTCGATGAACTTCCGGCGCGCTTCCACATCCTCGCCCATCAGCGTGGTGAAGATGGTCTCGCACTCGGCAATGTCTTCCAGCTTCACTGAGAGCAGAGTGCGCCGCTCCGGATCCATGGTCGTCTCCCACAACTGCGGAGCCGTCATCTCACCCAGGCCTTTGTAGCGCTGCACGTCGTAGCCGCGGCTGCCTTCTTTCTTCACGTATTCGAACAGCTCGCGCGCCGTCGCTTTCTCGACCGGCTCAATTACGGCCTTGTGCTTGGGCGCGGCAGCCTTAGCGCCGCCTTTCTTCTCGGACTTCTCATCCGTCTCCGCGCTCTCCTCGTCCGCCTCATCTTCCTTGCTCGCGGCGGCAGACTTGACCACCGCTTCCACCACGAACGGCGGCTCCAGATACGGCTCGATCTGCTTGAACTTAGAAATCAACTGCCGGCACTCCGCGCTGGACGCCAGATCCCAGTTGATCACGTGCTCGGATCCCTGCGAGTTTACGAAACGCACTTCCCACAGGTTGTGCTCTTCGTCGAAGGCGGCTTCCACGCTCTTAAACTTCCGATCTTTTTGCAGCTTCTTCAATTCGCGCTCAAGGCGCTCGATCTTTTTCGGCGGAGTCTTCTTATCGCCTTCAAAATCCGCGTGCTTCGAGAAATCCAGACGCGGCAGCAGTTCGGTGACGCTCTCATCGCGCAGCCGCTTGTTCACCTTGTCGAAGAAGTTGAGATACTCCTTCAGCACGCTCATAAAGCGCGTCAGGTTCGCTCCCTCCAGCTTGGCCGCACCCTCGCCGTAACGCACGATCAGCCCGTCAGCTGCGCGTTTCAGCATCACCTTGTCGAAGGCATCGTCGTCCTTGATGTACTGCATCGACTTGCCCTTTTTGATGGAATACAGTGGCGGCTGCGCGATGAACACGTTCCCGCGCTTGATCAGTTCCTGCATATGCCGGAAGAAGAACGTCAGCAGCAGGGTGCGGATGTGCGAACCGTCAACGTCGGCGTCGGTCATCAGGATGATCTTGCCGTAGCGCACTTTCGTGGGATCGAAATCGTCTTTGGCAATGCCGGTGCCGAGCGCCGTGATCATGGCGCGAATTTCTTCGTGCGCCAGCATCTTGTCGTAGCGCGCTTTTTCCACATTGAGAATTTTTCCCTTCAACGGCAGAATCGCCTGGAAGCGGCGGTCGCGCCCCTGCTTCGCCGTTCCTCCGGCTGATTCGCCCTCCACCAAAAACAACTCGCAACGATTCGGATCGCGCTCAGAGCAATCCGCCAGCTTGCCCGGCAGACCTCCGGAATCGAGCGCACCTTTGCGCCGCGTTAGATCGCGAGCCTTGCGCGCCGCTTCGCGCGCCCGCGCCGCGTCGACTGCCTTGTTGATAATCTTCTTCGCAACGGCAGAATTCTGCTCGAAAAACGCCCCCAGCCGCTCATTGATGAACGCCTGCACGATTCCGCCTATATCGGAATTCAGCTTGCCCTTGGTCTGCCCTTCAAACTGCGGCTGCGACAGCTTGACGCTGATCACCGCTACCAGGCCTTCGCGCACATCGTCGCCGGTCAGGTTTTCTTTCACGTCCTTGAACAGGCCCATCTGCTGCCCGGCATAGTTGATGGTGCGGGTCAGCGCCATGCGGAAGCCCGAAAGATGCGAACCGCCATCTACCGTGTTGATGTTGTTGGCGAAGCTGAACACCGACTCGGAATAGCCATCGTTGTATTGCAGCCCAATCTCCATGGCCACGCCGCTGCGCTCCGCCTCCATGTAGATCGGCTTGTCATGCAGCACTTGCTTGCCGCGATTCAAATGCTTGATGAACTCGGCGATGCCGCCGTTGTATTTGAAGTCTGTATGCTTGGCCTCGCCGCTCTTGGCGTCGGTGGTGCGCTCATCGGTTAGCGTGATCAGCAGTCCCTTATTCAGGAAAGCGAGTTCGCGCAAGCGCTGCGCCAGGGTGTCGTAGTTGTATGTCAACTCTGTGAAAATTGTGGGGTCGGGCAGGAAATGAACTTTCGTGCCGCGCCGCTTGGCGGCGCCCACTTTCTTCATCTTGCTGGTAGGCTCGCCCTTCGAATAGGTTTGCTCCCAGGTCGAGCCATCGCGCCAGATCTCCAGTTCCAATTCTGCGCTGAGAGCGTTCACGCAAGAAACGCCGACTCCGTGCAGTCCGCCCGAAACTTTGTAGGTGGACGAATCAAACTTCCCGCCGGCATGCAAGGTAGTCATCACCACCTGCGCCGCGGAAACTTTTTCCCCGTCGATATCCATGTCATCCACGGGAATGCCACGCCCGTCGTCTACAACCGTGACGCTGTTGTCGATGTGAATCGTGACTTCAATCTTGGTGGCAAAACCGGCGAGCGCCTCGTCGACGGAGTTGTCGACGACTTCATAGACCAAGTGGTGCAGGCCGAGGTCACCGGTCGATCCGATGTACATGGCCGGCCGTTTGCGCACCGCTTCCATGCCGCCGAGCACTTTAATCGAGTCGGCAGTGTAGTCGCTGTTGCCGCCGCCGTTGCCGGAGGTGATCGGCGTCACAACTCCGTTTTTTGTTTTGGTTTCGACGATGGGAGTATTGATCTCTTTGGTGGCCATTCCGCTCCGCGGGAGAATGCCCCGACTTTCTCTCACAACCGGGCCCAGTTAATCCTGGAAAACTGCCCTAGAAAACCGCCCCACCCCGGCTCTGAAGTGCGCCCACGAATAGACTTCAAGTTATTGAAATGTCTTATACTTAGGTTCGTTTGACGACTATTGAGATTATACCACGCGAACGCTCACTTTTTCGATCCCGACAAGGCCCTGAATCGTCCCGGTAAACGGGACGCCGACGCTGGCATATAAGAGCTTTTGAGGGTGGTGGGTCCGTTTGAAATTCCTCCCGCGATGACGCTGTCATACCCAAACGCGGCGTGCTTCAGCCGCGTGAGGGATCTCCTGCAAATACCTGCTAGCCTGAGATGCTTCGCTCCGCCTGAAAAACGGCTTCCCTCAGGATGACGCCGAAATAGAGTCTGCCTCTCCCATGTCTCGCAAAAGCGGCGAGACATGGGGCACCCTATTTGTTCTGCACTGAACGACTCAAGCCAAACAAGGCTTCAGTGAGCCACCCGCCGCGGTTTCATTTTCCGGAACCTCGAGTCCGTTCCCTGCCATCTAACCCGTTGCCCCTGATAAGATAAGCAGACAGGGGATACCGACCCGATAATGCCAGTACCTGTTTCACAGATGTGGACTGTGACGAGCTATGTGCTGCGGCAGAAGCTCGCCGGGCGCAAGCAGTATCCGCTCGTGCTGATGCTCGAGCCGCTGTTCCGCTGCAACCTGGCGTGTGCCGGATGCGGCAAGATTCAGTATCCCGCGCACATTCTGAAGAAAGATCTTTCTCCTGAAGAATGTTTTCGCGCGATCGACGAATGCGGAGCCCCCATGGTGTCGATCCCCGGCGGCGAGCCGCTCATGCATCCGCAGATCGGTGAGATCGTCGAGGGTTTGGTCGCGCGCAAGAAATATATTTATCTTTGCACCAACGCGCTGCTGCTGAAAGAAAAGATTCATCTCTTCAAGCCGAGTAAGTACCTGACCTTCAGCGTGCACCTCGACGGCCAGCGCGAAGAGCATGACCTTGCCGTTTGCCGCGAAGGCGGATACGACATTGCGGTCGATGCGATCAAAGAAGCGCTCAGCCGCGGCTTCCGCGTCACGACTAATACGACGCTGTTCGACGGAGCCGATCCGAAATCCGTGCGCGCCTTCTTCGACGACATGATGGAATTGGGCCTGGAAGGCATGATGCTCTCGCCCGGATATTCCTACGACAAAGCGCCCGACCAGAAACACTTTCTCGGACGCGCCCGGACGCGACGGATGTTCCGCGCGATCCTGTCGAACCGAAAAAAGAGCTGGCAGTTCAATCTTTCGCCGCTCTTTCTGGAATTTCTAATGGGCAAGCGCACTTACCCCTGCACGCCGTGGGGCATGCCCACCTACAATGTTTTCGGATGGCAGAAGCCGTGTTATCTGCTGCAGGATGGGTACGCCGAAACATTCGCCGAGCTGCTCTCGACTACGAACTGGAGCAACTACGGCACGGAATCCGGCAACCCGGCGTGCGCTAATTGCATGGTCCATAGCGGCTACGAAGCCTCAGCGGTGAACGCAACGTTTAGTTCATTTGGTGGATTCCTGGCGACGGTGAAGGCGACTTTGTTTACGAGCTTATCGCGACGAAGAAGCCCTTCGCCTGCTCGACGAGCCGCAGGCGCCAGTGCATCCGCTGGTGCAGATCACTGCGCGACCAGACGATTCGTCTGTCAGGAAAGCCCGCGCGTAGAGTTTATGACAGGGCAAAGAATCCGGCCACATCGATCACGAAGCCGCGCAAGCCGTGCCCCACGCCAATCCCGACGCGCTCGAAGTCGCTCCCGGCACTGCTCACGAACAACTTGAAGGCTGGATTCCGCAACTCGCCACCGACGACGAAATCCGCGTTGCGCTGGAGAAAGCGTTCGACTATCGCGGCGATGTAACCATCACCCGCAAAGATGGATCGCAAATCGAAGGGTATCTTTTCGACCGGCGTACCGGAGCCACGCTGAAAGACTCCTTTGTTCGCCTTTATCCGAAGAGTTCGAACGAGAAAGTCTCCATCGCCTACGCCGACATAGCCGCCCTCGCCTTCACGGGACGGGACACGGCCGCGGGCAAAAGCTGGGAAGCATGGATGAAGAAATACGCGCAGAAGAAAGCCGCCGGGGAAAAGAATATCGCGCTGGAGCCGGAACCGCTAGATTAGATCGCGCGGGCGAAAATCCCTTGCGGAGCCGCAAGGTATGCCGGCAGACATGGGGTTCTTCGACTGCGCATGACCGTCCTTCGGACGCTCATACTCCGCTGAGAATGACAGAGTAGTTGTATTGCCAAATCCCCATTGGCTAATGCACGCGCTTCGGTACGGCGAAACTCAGCCCGTCCACTAGCTCTTCTACTTCGTCCTCAGTCCCGCCGATGAAGGTAAACGACACTGCATACCCGCGCGCCAGCATGACCAGCGTCGACTGCCGCATCACGCGCGTGCCGACATTTTTCTGAAAATCTCCGCGCACCAGTGTTTTGGTCCCCACGACGAACTCAAAAGGTTCTTGCTTGACCTCGAACCCCTGCGCCTTCGTCACCTCCGTCAGCGGACCGAAATACTGCGCCGCGTTCTTCAATCCGGGATACGCCGCCGCACTTTCCGCAGCAATCAGAATCGATGAGTTCACATCCGCCGCGCGCGCTTCGGGCGGCCGCGAAAAAGCCGCCAGCAGCACGCGGCCTGTCTTGCTGGAATCTGAAGCTGTTTTGTCGGCGCTGGCGCTGTCATCCTCCGGCGCATTCATCTCCTCAGTCCGCAAGACCCACCCTGGCGGAATCTTGCACGTGAATCCAAACCTGGGATTGCGGTACACCCCAGCCCTTACCACTCCGGAATCCAGTTTCGACTCCGCAGCTGACGCAGTTTGCTTGACCTTCGAGGTTGAGGGAGGTGCAGAGGACGGTGACGAGGAAGACTGAGCTGGCGCCTGTGCCCGCAGCGCCGCCGCCAGCAACATATAAGACAAAAGACAACTGCAGAAAATCCGGCGAAAACTCATACTGCCATGTTATCCGAGCAGACCTCGTCCGATTATGCCGCCCGTCCCATGACCGGCTGCGTGCAGTGCGAACAGCGCCGCGCCTCGATCGGAATCTCGCTCAGACACTCGGGACATTTTTTGGTCGTGGGATCAGGCGGCGTCTCTCCGCGATGCATGCGCGCCACCAGCGCGTTCACCGGCGTCACCACAAAAAAGTACACTGCCGCCGCGACCAGCAGGAACGAAACGCAGGCATTGATGAAGTCCCCGACCGGGAAAGCCGTCCCATTGATGGTGAAACTAATCGCCGAAAAATCAGGTTTGCCCACCAGGGCAGCGATCAGTGGAGTCAACAAATCTTTGGTCAGCGCAGCAACTACGCCTCCAAATGCGGCGCCAATCACCACGCCCACCGCCATATCCACGACATTGCCGCGCAGAATGAACTTCTTGAATCCGTTCAGCATAAGGACACGCCTCCAAACTGGATGGCCGCAAATGTATGACAGCCAGGCGCGCAGGTCAAGCCCAGCGCTGACGCCAGTTGTACATTCGACCTCGCCCGTGGCCGTCATCTGTGAGACGCCAGTTCCGAAAAATGTTCGCGAATCGAACCAGCTACGGCAAGCGTACACTAGGAAAACGCGCCGTAGGCAAAGCACGCGAGTTAACGCCTGGCATCCACATGCACTCGGTCATTGTCGTAGCATTTCTTGAGATCTCTCGCACAGTAGTCTCCACGTGCAGCGCCGGGGTTCTATTTTTGCTGATTGCGCTGTGGGCCGCGAAGACCGATATCGCGCAGGGGCGCGGCCTGGACAAGATCGTAGCCCTGAGCAATTTGTGTTTCGCCGTCCCATTGGCGGTCTTCGGCGCAGAGCATTTCGCTGCCGCAAAGGGCATCATGCAGTTGGTGCCCAAGTTTATGCCTTGGCCCCTGTTCTGGACCTACCTCGTTGGCGTCGGGTTGGTAGCCGCGTCCTTGAGCATCGCGACAAGAATTCAGGTGCGCTGGTCCGGCCTGCTAATCGGGATCATGATGTTTCTTTTTGTGGCGATGATGGACATCCCGGGAGTTTACTCCAACCCCAGAGACAGGTTTTCATGGACGCTGGCTCTCCGAGAAATGTCATTTGGAGGCGGAGGCTGGATTTTTGCGGGAAACGCGATGCGCGAACAAGGGGGCGGGCGAGGCAGAAGCGTTCTCATTACCGTAGGCCGCGTCTTGATCGCGATTGCCGCAATATTTTATGGGGTTGAGCATTTTCTGCACCCGGCGAATGTCCCTGGGGTCCCGCTCGAGAAACTGATGCCAGCGTGGATCCCGGGGCACTTGCTGATCAGTTACCTGACGGGCGCGATTCTTGTCGTAGCCGGCGCTTTCATGTTGCTGAATAAAATGACGCGGATGGCGGCAACTTATCTGGGCACCTGGATTGTGCTGCTGGTTGTGTTCGTCTATGGGCCGATCCTTATCGCGGCGCTGGCCAACCCGAGCACCGACGTCAAAGTTGAGGGGATCAACTACTTCTTTGACACGCTGCTGTTTGCCGGAGCGATTCTCGCGCTCGCCAGCTCATCGCCGCGTGGCGACTAAGGCAGGCAGCGTCCCAGGTCCTCAGGATTTACCAAAAGCAAAAACCCCGAGCGTGAATTCAACTCGGGGCGTCAGCCCGTCAAGCTATGAATATAGTATCGACAGCCAAAGACTTGAAGTCAAGATTACTTTGAGGAGTTCGCCCGTCCGAACTCCTCATCAGATCCCTACCAAAGACAGGGAATGCTGTGGACCCGGCGGGAGTCGAACCCGCACCTTCTAGCATGACGGGCTAACGTGCTACCAATTACACCACGGGCCCTAGAGTTAGGTTATGGTCTGGTAAAAGGGCCGACGCGAGTGTGCGAGAAATATTTCAGATCGGCATCCCCATTTCGGGAACCTTTAGCAGCTAATTGTGCACGTGTGGGCTCTGCCCCGGGTTGGCGTGGTGCGTTGCCGGTTCCTTCACGACCTTCACTTGAAAATTCACCGGCAAACTTTTCGGCGGGTAGCAGGCGGCGTTGTCGCAGGCCTGGTAGCGAAGCACTCCGCGCATTTCGTATTTTCCCGGCACGACCGTGTGCAGCGGGTGAACGGCTACAGCGATGGTGAAGTCTCCGCTATACACACTCAACTTCTCATCGGGCGAGAAGGGAAAACTTCTGTCCTCGCCGGCGGGATATTCAATTTTTCCCAGGACGATGTCGGTGGGCAGGTCCATCTTCAAGGCGGTGGGAATTAGGAATTCCGACTTGGGTGTATTCGAGTTGATGTGATAGCCGGGAGGGATGCGAAAATTCAGGCTCACCATGGTTGGCTGGCCGCGTTGCGCAGTTACCAGCGAAATGGCAGCCATGGTAAGTGTTGGAGCTTTGCCTAGCGTTTGCGCGGGCGACAGGCCGGCGGTCGCCAGGAGAAGGAGCATAAGCAGGACGCAGAGCGGCGTGGCAGTGCGAGTTTTTTGTGGCTGCGTCTTCATTGGGCAGATCGTCATTGTTGGGCTGAATTCTTTTCTGAGGCCGAGGCCTGGCTGGCGGCGGGCCGAGTGTTTAGGGCCTTCTTGATCGAGTCCTCGATTTCGGCTTTGCCCCTCAGGCCAACGATCTTATCCATAATTTTGCCATCGCGGGCAATTACGAAGCTCTCCGGCAATGCGGGGACGCCGCCATATTCATCGCCCACCGTTTCCTTTCCGATCAAGATGGGATAGTTCACGCCCATATCCTTGGCGAACTTTGCGATGTCTTCCTTGCTGCCGTCATCCATCGCGACGCCGACAATCTGCAATCCTTGCGAGCCATATTCTTTCTGCAGGTCGACGAACCAGGGCATTTCGATTTTGCAGGGGCCGCACCACGTCGCCCAGAAGTTGAGCAGCACGGCCTTGCCGCGAAAGTCAGAGAGGCGCATGGTTTTGCCGTCGAGCGCCTCGAGAGAGAAATCGGGAGCGACAGTGGATTGGGAGAAGGACGCGCCTGCAATCCCCGGGCGCTTGCGCGCCTGGTGATAGCCAAAGTACAGCATGAGCGCAACTACGAACGCCACGACTACGAGAGCAAGAGGACTACGTTTCAAGGCAACTCTCCATTCAGGAACTTTCCAACAAGTTCGAACCGCCGAGTTCGAAATGATGGCCGCAGGGGCTAAAGCCCCAGTTCTGTCGTGGCCCCTCTGCGGCACGGCTTGAAGCCGTGACCTTTCAAACCCAATCGAAAACCTCTTGCCCCAAGTCACAAAGCAAAGCGGTTCAGGAACGACAGCCAATTCGAAATCAAAGTGAAACGGCCGATCACCAGCAACACTCCAAGCGCGATCAGCAATACGCCGGAGGCCACTTCGAGCGCATGCATGTGCGAGCGGAAGCGGCTGTAAAATTTCAGAAAGCGCTCCATCAAAAGCGACGTCAGCAGAAACGGCACGGCCAGTCCAAGCGAATAGACCGCGAGCAGCAGGATGCCTTTCACCAGCGTATCTTGTTCGCCGGCGATGGTGAGGATCGCAGTGAGGATTGGACCAAGGCAAGGAGTCCAGCCGAAGGCGAATGCGAAACCGATAACGAACGCACCCACCGGAGTGCTGCTGCCTTTTACGCTGTGCAAACGAGCGTCCGTATAGAGGGCTTTGATCTTGAAGATGCCGGTCAGGTGCAATCCGAAAAGAATGATGACGACGCCCGCGATTCTGGCCAACATGTGTTTGTACATCCCAAGCACTTGGCCGATTTCGGTCGCCGCCGCGCCCAGCGCAATAAAAACGACGCTGAACCCCAAGATAAAGCCGATGGAGTTCACCATCACCCGCTGCATCAGGCGAGCTTGCGGCGCCTTGAGTTCTTCCAGGCCGGCGCCGGAGATTAGAGAAAGGTATCCCGGCACCAGCGGGAGCACGCAGGGCGAGAGAAATGAAATCAAGCCGGCAAAAAATGCGGCGATCGGAAGTGGGAGGCTCGACATGCGTTCTTTTATTGTACCCGCCGGAGTTGTTCTCCGTAAGAATCAGACGATTGGAATCATGTTTAGTTGCACAGGCCGCCGATCTCCTTTCTAACGTGATTTCGCTGGCGTTTGAGCCGATGGCGCGCTCGGAAGGCTCGCCCAACTCGGGCGCAGAACCGGACAATACCTTGTGCAGAAACCCGATGGGCATCGTCGCCGTCAGCACGGCACGGTCACCCTCGTGCTCAATCCGCAGGCTGTCAAAAAGCGCTTTCACATCGGCGTCAGCGCCGTGCGTTCCGACGGAAGTCTCGGCCGCGTGAGTCATCGCGAGGAAGGCATTGACCTTGTCGGTGATGGCGCGTGCCTCATCGGCGGACTGTGTAAAAGCTTCGGCACGAAGGTGAACCGCGAGCGACATCGGGTGAAGCGGGTTGAGGGCGCTCCCCGAAATAACGAGCGTGACCGGCCTGGTGAAAACCGTGCTCCATCCGGCAGTTTCCGGTGCGGAGGGATCGATGCGCGCCACTACCCAGGCCAAGCTGGCTAGCTGAACGTGCTTGTAGTATTGCCGCAACAAGGCCGGGCCTCCGAATGGAGAAGCCAGCCGCTTGGACCGATCAATGATTCCATGAATAACGGCAGGATCGTCATGATTGGAGGCGGCTACCGAATCGGCGCTCAACACCGCGACCCGCAATATTCTGCCTTCCAGAAGAATCTTGAAGATGTCGACCGAACGATAGTTTTCGACCGACTGGGCGATCTGCCGCAGATAGGTAGTGAGGCGGTCGCCTTGAAATTTTCCTTCCAGCACTTCGGAGAATCGTGCTTCCGGCGAAGAGCCACCGGTTCCGCCGCCTGGCCATTTTGCCGGATAGTGGACGGCGAATGCGGCCTTATCCAGATCGCGCTCGAACTCAAAGCCGGTGGCGCGGATGAAACGTTCGTACTCCGGATCGTGGCTGACGGCGGGCAGATCTTTGCCGGCATTCGCTTTGCGTGCCGCACTCAGGTTGAGATAGAAAAATGCGTCAGCGCCGGGCAGCAAGCGGGCGGGCTCGGGCGGAGCGTGCTTTCGGAGTTGGACGGCGAGGGTCACCGCCGCGGCGATAACTACAACCGCGAGGACGATGGGGAGGGTGCGCCTAATTCGCATGGAATGCGGTCAGGGCTGAAATGATAACACTGTGGGGAGAACGTTTCAGAGGTCGGGAGTTGAGTGTGGACTTATGCGCCTAGGCTGGGATTGGAATGTTTCCGGGAAAGCGGCACCCCCAGACGCCACAACCGGATGACGTTCTGGGGGAGCGGTTCGCGTGATCCCGTGAATGCAGCACCCCGGCTGCTGGGATTCGCATCTTCTAGGGGCGAACGAATGTGAAGACGTGACCTGAAGAATTGACTCCAAAGACGCCGGCGCCGGACCCGACCGCGATATTCTTGAGAGAACCGGTAATCTGGACCCACGATTCGCTGCTGGGGTCAAAGCGAAAGATTTCGTTGGTAAGGTTAATGCCCCAGACACCATCGCCGCTGACCGCGATTTGGCCGAGTGTTCCGAATACCTGGGGGAACGAGTTGGCGTTGGGGTCGTAGCGAAAAACCTGATTGCTGCCGTTGATTCCCCAGACGTCATTTACTCCCACTGCGATTTGCACCAGTGTGCCTGGAACCGGCACGAACTGCTGCGTAGAAAAGTCGAAGTGGAAAATCGCGCCAGAGCTATTAAGGCCCCATACATCGCCTCCACCGGTTGCGACCTGAGTCAGGAAGCCTGAATTGAATCCGACGAACTTCTTCGTGCAATAGTCGTATCTGAAGAATTGATCAGAGGAGTTTACGCCCCAGACTTCATAAGGGTGGCAATTGTCCTGGTTGCCTATGCCGACGGCTATCTGTGATAGAGAACCCGCGGTTTGATCGAAGACTTTGGTGCTGTAGTTAAAATGGTAAATGTTATCGTGAGCGTCTAACCCCCAGATGTCGTCATGCTGTGAGACAGAGCCGCCGCCCAACGCGATGTGAACCAGCGACGCCCCCGAGATTTTGACGAAGGCTTTCGTGGTGGCATTGAATCGCCAAACGGCAAAATGGGAATCGAAGCCAAAGACCTCGTTTCGGCCAGCGGAGACACTGGTGAGAGTGCCCGTAAGCGGTTTGAAATGTTGTGCTGATGCCGGAGCGATCAGCGAGGCCCAGCAAAATATAACCAGCAGAAAGCTCCAAGAAACGTTTTTGCGCGACATAGGAAATCTCCTCCAGAGGAATTTGTTTTCTTTTCGGGGATGCGGGCGCAAGGAACTCCTGGGACAGGCAGACTCTACTCTGCCAGAACCCGAGATCGCCTGGGAAAAGTCGTGCTAGAATTCCGGCAGTCTGTGGTGTACGCCAACCCCGCCGTCCCCTGCGGCAAAAGCTACTTCGCATGTCCCTCGAATGTCCTAAAATCGGCGTTCAAAAGTTCTCAAAACTTCTAAAAGCCGGGCTATGTCAAGTCTGACCAGCAACTTGTACGAGTTCGACGAATTCCGTCTCGACCCGCAAAGCCGGGTGTTGAGAAGGAGTGGGACAGCTGTGGCACTAACTCCGAAGGCCTTCGATGTCCTGCTCTTGTTGATCCAAAATGCCGGAAGGATTGTGACCAAAGATGAATTGATGAAAGCGGTCTGGCCGGACAGTTTTGTGGAAGAGTCGAACCTGACGCAGACCATTTTCATGGTGCGGAAGGCGTTGGATGAGACGGCCGGCCGGCGCTACATCCTCACCGTGCAAGGCCAGGGCTACCGGTTTCTGGTTCCAGTTACAGAGACAGCCAATAGCGGGCCGGAGATAGAAACGCGGGAGACCGAAGGGCCTGTACCGCCTGCGAGCGCGGCAAGTGAATCCGAAATTCAATTGCCCCCGCATAGGCGACGCGCCAGGGATTGGAAATCGGCCATCATCGCGTTCGCTGTGGTTGCGCTTGTCCTGTTGGCGGCGTCTACACTTTGGACCTGGCGTTCGCGGGACGGCGCGGCAGAAAAGCCCGGCAGAACCATGCTGGCGGTGCTGCCGTTTGAGAATTTCACCGGGGATCCGGGGCAGGAATATTTCAGCGATGGGCTGACAGAAGAGATGATCAGCCAACTCGGAGACCTCGATCCCGTCCATCTGGGAGTAATTGCCCGGACTTCGGTGATGCACTACAAGGACTCGCAGGAATCAATTCCCCAGATCGGAAAGGATTTGGGGGTGCAGTATGTGATCGAGGGTAGCGTGCGGCGCGATTCGGAGCGGGTGCGAATCACTGCCCAGCTGATCCAGGTGAAGGACCAGAGCCACCTGTGGGCGCGGGAATACGATCGCGATCTGGGCCATCTGCTGGAATTGCAGGCGGAGATTGCGCGCGAAGTTGCCAATGAAATCGAGTTCAGCCTGAGCGGGCGCCGGCCGATCGAGGCAGCGCAGAAGGCGGCTGCGCCCGCGCCGGGGGCGAACTCATATGAAGCGTATGACCTATATCTGAAGGGCCGGTATTTCTGGAACAAGAGGACAGTGGCCGGATTTCGACAGGCAGCCGACTACTTCCAGCAGGCGATCGATAAAGATCCGAATTACGGCCGCGCCTACGCCGGGCTGGCGGATACTTTCACTTTGATGAGCACGTGGTACGTGGGTCCGCAAAACCAGCTCATGCCGAGGGCACGGACGGCGGCCTTGCGCGCTTTGGAACTGGATGAGAGTCTGGCTGAGGCGCACGCCTCGCTGGCCCTGATCAGAGAGAACTATGATTACGACTGGGCGGGAGCGGAGAAGGAATTCCGGCGGGCGATTCAACTCGATCCGCAGTATGCCACTGGGCACCAGTGGTATGCGGAGTTTCTTTCGTGGCAAGGCCGATTCGAGGAAGCGTTTGCCGAGAGCGACCAGGCGCGGCTGCTGGATCCGTTATCGCTTATTATTGCCAGCGATTACGCAGCGATTCTGTATAACTCGCGCCAATATGACAACGCGCTGAAGCAATGCCAGTTGGTGCTCGAACTCGATCCCAATTTTGATCATGCGCGGGTCCTGATGCTTAACAACTATCTGCAGCTTGACAGATATGACGACGCAGTCAACTTGATCAACCGCTGGCCGGACCGCGATGAAGGGCCATGGAGGTTGGCGTGGAGGGCGGCCGCTGATGGCCGCTCGGGGCACGCCGAGGAGGCAGGCCGGGCGTTGGCGAAACTTGAGCAGGTTTCTGGCTCGCGGGCTGACCGAATCCCAATGTTGTTGATGGCTTATGCCGGCACAGGCCAGAAAGAGCGAGTGATTGAACTGCTCCAGAAAGCGTACTCGGAGCACTCGAATGCGGTCGTGCAAATCAAAGTGGACCCGATGTATGACCCGATCCGGAACGATCCCCGTTTCGAGGATTTGTTGCGGCGCGTCGGATTGGAACAGGTCGGATTGGTACAGTAAGAACTGCTTGGCCTTCGTGTTGGTCGTCGGCAGCGCCGGTTGCGCGAAATTTATCCCTTGTGATAACTTAATAAATTGTCCCGGACATCTGGAAGGGATCAAAGGGTATACTTGTGCCTGGAAGGGCACTTGTCCCCGAATGCTGGCGTAGCTCAGTCGGTAGAGCACCTGATTTGTAATCAGGGGGTCGGGGGTTCAAATCCCTTCGCCAGCTCCAGGATACGTATCCGGCAAGCAGCGGAACTCTAGGTGGCGCAACAGGTTTTTCCAACGCACTTCATTCGGAACCCTATTCGGAACGATTCCGGCGTGCAGTGACCTTCGCGCTAAATTCGTAGGCGCGATTCTTGGTTTCCCTTGTTTGCGAAATCAGGTTTGCGAAATCAGGTTTGCGAAAGCTGGTTTGCAAAAATGTAGCCGGGTGGACCGGAGCAGAAGTGTGCTGCTTCGCTTCCGGGTTCGCAAGTTGCCTGCTGCGGTTGTCTGCTGGATGAAGCGCGACGGCTGCATCACCCGGCGGTTTGTGCACAGGTGGGTGAGTGGTTAAAGCCAACAGACTGTAAATCTGTCCCTCCTAGCGAGGTACGAAGGTTCGAATCCTTCCCTGTGCACCAGATTTGTTGAGTTTTCGGTGCGGGCTTATGAGTCGCTTGGCGATGGCGTTGATTGCGTACCTGGTGTTGGGTGCGCTGGCGTATACCACGCTGAGCGATCCGCGGATCCGGTTGCTGACGCTGTTGATTCTGGGCCTGTTCGCGTTCAAGAGCTGGATGCGCCGCAAGGATGTGTTGCATCCCGATCGCAAGGGCGATTCGGAATGAGGGACTTTAGCTGAGAGCTGATGGCTAACAGCTGACAGCTGACAGCTGGTTTAAGGCCGATGTAGCTCAGTTGGTAGAGCACTCCCTTGGTAAGGGAGAGGTCACCAGTTCAATCCTGGTCATCGGCTCCATGGATTGCAGTAGAGAAGTAGCTTGGTACGTCTCAAGTGGCTGGCGGAACAGGGCGGGAGTAACTCAGTGGTAGAGTCACAGCCTTCCAAGCTGTTGGTCGCGGGTTCGATTCCCGTCTCCCGCTCCAGAGTTGAGGCGTTTTGCGGGCGTGAGTGAAGTGGGAGCCCGCAGTCGAAATCCCGAGCGTTCTTTGCATGGGATCTAAGTCAGGTGTGTAGGATGGGCTTCGAGCAGGCTGCGATCAAGATCGAGAAGCAGCAGGAATTTGCCAAGCTGCAGAGCGCAGTGGAGCAGGCGTTCTTGCCCGAGAAGGTGGAACGATTCCTGAAGCAGTTGGAGCGCAAGGGAATTCGCGTCCGGGAGTTTGACGCAGTGCTTTCGGCCCGATTGCTAGAAGAATTCGCGAGCGGATCAGCGGCGGGAAAAGAGTTGAGTGGATGTCACCTGTATCAGGCGCTGTCGCTGTCCGATCAGGCGCAGATGCGCGAGTTTTACTTGTCGAAGTTAGAGACAGTTGACGTCGCGCTGCGGCACAAGTTCAAGAAGCTGTACCAGTATTACTAGGGTTAGCGTCGGCGTTACGGAGAACGCTACAAAGGACGAATTATGGCGAAAGAGAAATTTGACCGCACTAAGCCGCACTGCAATGTGGGGACGATTGGTCACATTGACCATGGCAAGACCACGTTGACGGCGGCCATCACGAAGGTGTTGCAGAAGCACAATCCGAAGATCGTGTTTCGGTCGTTTGACTCGATCGATAACGCTCCGGAAGAAAAAGCGCGCGGCATCACGATCGCTACGGCGCACGTGGAGTATGAGACGGCGAACCGGCACTATGCGCACGTCGACTGCCCGGGCCACGCCGACTACATCAAGAACATGATTACGGGCGCGGCGCAGATGGATGGCGCGATTCTGGTGGTGGCGGCGACCGATGGTCCGATGCCGCAGACGCGTGAGCACGTGCTGTTGGCGCGGCAAGTCGGTGTGCCTTACATCGTAGTCGCACTGAATAAATGCGATGCGGTGGATGATCCCGAGTTGCTTGACCTGGTCGAACTGGAAGTGCGCGAGCTGCTGAAGACCTACAAGTTCCCTGGAGACGACGTGCCGGTGATTCGGTTGTCAGCTCTCGGGGCTTTGAATGGGGAAGAGAAGTGGGAGAAGCAGATTGACGCATTGATGGAGGCGGTCGATAAGAGCGTGCCGCAGCCGGCGCGCGAACTGGATAAGCCGTTCCTGATGCCGATTGAAGATATCTTCTCGATTCAAGGGCGCGGCACGGTGGTGACCGGGCCGTATCGAGCGCGGCAAGGTGAAAGTCGGTGAAGAAGTTGAGATCGTCGGCTTCCGCGACACGCGCAAGACGGTGGTCACTGGCGTGGAAATGTTCAAGAAGCAGTTGGACGAAGGGCTGGCGGGCGACAATGCCGGACTGCTGCTGCGCGGCATTGCGAAAGAAGATGTGGAGCGCGGCATGGTGCTGGCGAAGCCGGGTTCGATCACTCCGCACACCAAATTCAAAGCGGAAGTCTACATCCTGACGAAAGAAGAAGGCGGGCGGCATACGCCGTTCTTCAAGGGATACCGTCCGCAGTTTTACTTGCGGACGACGGACGTGACGGGTGTGGCAGAATTTCCCGCGGGCACGGAGATGGTGATGCCCGGGCGACAACGTGAGCCTGGTGATCGAGTTGATCACGCCGGTGGCGATGGAGAAGGGCTTGCGCTTCGCCATTCGCGAAGGCGGACACACGGTGGGCGCGGGAACGATTGCGGAGATTGTGCACGTAAGGAAGCGCGCCAAACGCGCGATTTCGCATTCGTCCGCAAAAAACGCGAGAATGATTCGCGCGGCGGGCCCAGGTACTTCGCGAGACAAAAAGCGTCTCGCTCAGGATGACAAAAACTACAAGCTAGGAGCTAACAGCTAGCAGCTGTTTTGGAGTGAGAGATGCCCCGAGAGATTGTTACGTTGCAGTGCGGCGATTGCAAAGAGCGGAATTATTCGACCACCAAGAACCGGAAGACGACGACGGAGCGGCTGGAGTTCAAGAAATTCTGCCGCCGTTGCCGCAAGCACACGCCGCACAAAGAAGTGAAGTAAATTGAGTAATCGGGCGATTGTGTGATTTGGCGATTGAAAACCCCGCTAAGACGGGTTGAAGGTTTTCAATTACTAAATTACCCAATTACGAAATCACTCAATGGTTCTAGGGGCGTAAGCTCAACGGTTAAACTGCCGGTCTCCAAAACCGGACTTGGGGGTTCGAATCCCTCCGCCCCTGCCAGATTTTTGGAGGACGCAGGGAAAGGCCAGGAGAAGTATGGGAGTGGAAACGAAGAAGATGACAACCTCGATCACGACGGCCGGCGAGAGTTTTGTAGACCGGCTCAAGGTCTGGCCGGAGAAAGTCAAGTCGTTTTACAACGATGTGCGCACCGAGATGCGCAAGGTCACCGCGCCTTCGTGGAAGGAAGTACGCGGCACCACCGCCGTGGTCGTGGTCACGGTATTTATTTTCGGAGTCTATTTTTTCGTCATCGATAACGTCATTCAAAGGGGAGTCACGTTCTTGTATAGCTATTTTGGGGGCCAGTTAAGTCCGAACGCGCAGAGCGGAGTTTAACTTGATCATGCAGGACGAAGAAAAAAACGAGGCGGCGGCAGGCGGAGAACAGTCACCGCAGCCACCGGGCGCGGAAGGAATCGGCACAGGCGGCGAGCCGCCTCGCAACCCGAACATGAAGTGGTACATCATCCACTCCTATTCGGGGTTTGAGCGCAAGGTGAAGGAGTCCCTGGAATCGCGCGTGCAGGCTTTCGGACTGCAGGAGAAGATCGGCAAAGTGCTGATCCCAACCGAGTCGGTCACGGAAGTGCGCGGCGGGAAGAAATACACGTCCGAGCGCATGTTCTATCCCGGCTATGTGCTGGTGGAGATGGACATGGACGATCACGTCTGGCACGTGGTGAAATCCACGCCGCGCGTGACCGGCTTTGTGGGCACCGGACAACAGCCTACGCCGCTTTCCGACGAAGAAGTGCAGCACATCGTTTACAAGGTTGCGGACAGCCGCGAGAAGCCCAAGTTGAAAGTCAAGTTCGAGAAGAACGAAACCGTACGGATTTCGGAAGGGCCGTTCGCAACCTTCCAAGGCATTGTGGACGAAGTGAATGAAGATCGCGAGACGCTGAAGGTGATGGTGACGATTTTCGGCCGCTCGACGCCGGTGGAGTTGGAGTTTAACCAGGTGGAGAAGGTGGCATAGCAAGGGTTGTGGGGTGATTTATGAGTATTTTCACAGCCAAGTTGCGGGTTTGGAATCCGGCGAGTTCTTCATCAGCAGAAGAACTGGAGGTTATGGTCGACACCGGAGCCTCTTATAGCTGGGTATTGCGCGCTCGTCTTGAGTCCATGGGAGTGCGCCCCGTTCGGCGAATGCAGTTTCGGACTATTGAGGGCAAGACCATCGAGCGAGATCTCGCGCCTGTATTCGTGTCTACCGATGGTTTTACGGGCGGGGATAATGTAGTGATGGCAGAGCCGGGGGATATGGAAGTTATGGGCGCACACACCCTTGAGAGTTTGGGGATTACGGTTGATCCGGTAGCCAAGAAGCTGGTTCCAGCGGTTGGACTCGCGTTGACCGCGATTCCTGTTGAGGTTGCATTGCAAGGGGCTGCGAGAGATATGCGGACGGCGTACTTAGCGCAGCCCACGGGACCCTCCTTTCTATCGGTGGGTCATGGCGAGCCGCGGTTAGCCTTCGAAAAGAATTGCTCCTACTTTATCTTGAGTAAGGAGGGCGCCGAAGCCGAGAGGCTACGGGTGTCTTCCAGGTTTGCCGAATATGACTGGGGAGTGGAGCAGGTCGAGCAATCCAGCGGCACTGGTTTCATAGTGGTTGGACGTCCCCGAACGGAAAATTCTTAATATCGAGAGATTATGGCAAAGAAAGTTACAGGTTTCGTCAAGTTGCAGATCGCGGCGGGCAAGGCGACCCCGGCGCCGCCGGTGGGTCCAGCACTCGGCCAGGCGCAGATCAACATCATGGAGTTCTGCAAGCAGTTCAACGCTCGCACCAACCAGAAGGAGATGGAGGGATTGATCATCCCGGTCGTGGTTTCGGTTTACAGCGACCGGTCTTTCACCTTCATCACCAAGACTCCGCCGGCATCGATTCTGCTGAAGCGCGCAGCCGGGATCGCTAAGGGATCTGGTACGCCGAACAAGGACAAGGTGGGCAAGGTAACGTTGAAGCAGGTAGAAGACATTGCGAAACAGAAGATGCCTGACTTGAACGCTGCTTCGGTCGACACCGCGATCAAGAGCATTCGCGGGACGGCGCGGTCGATGGGAATTGAAGTGGTTGGGTGATCGGGAGATTGAGTGATTGTGCGATTGAAAGACAAATCGTGCGATTACCAAATCGCTCAAGGGCTCAATAGTCAAATGGACCACGGCTGATCGAAGCAAGGATCGAGCGGTGGGAGACGGGGAAAGCAAAATGAAAAAAGAAGGAAAGAACATCGCGAAGGCGCACGCGGCAGTTGAAAAGCGTCCTTATGTGCTGCAGGATGCGGTTCCGCTGCTGCAAAAAGTGAAGTTTGCGAAATTTGATGAGACGGTTGAGATCACTTTGCGGCTAGGGGTTGACCCCAAGCACGCTGACCAGATGGTGCGCGGCACCGTGGTGCTGCCACATGGGTTGGGCAAATCGAAGAAGGTTTTGGTGATTGCTTCTGGCGACAAGATCAAGGAAGCCGAAGCTGCAGGCGCAGATTTCGTGGGCGGCGAGGAGATGGTAGAAAAGATCACCAAGGAGAACTGGACCGACTTCGACGCTCTGATCGCCACGCCGGACGTGATGAAATCCGTGGGAAGGCTGGGAAAGATTCTTGGTCCCAAAGGCCTGATGCCGAACCCGAAGACGGGAACGGTGACGATGGATGTGGGCAAGGCGGTGCAGGAAGTGAAGGCTGGCAAGGTCGAATTCCGCACCGACAAGACGGCGCTGGTGCACTGTCCCGTGGGAAAGATTTCGTTCTCGCCCGACAAGTTGATCGAGAACGCGACCGTGCTGATCACCAGTGTGATCAAGGCCAAGCCGTCGGTGGCTAAGGGGAAGTACATCAAGGGCTGCACTTTGAGTTCGACCATGGGGCCGGGGATTTTGCTGGATACGGCTCCGATTGAGACTGCGGCAAAGGCTTAATAAGGAAGCGCGCCGAACGCGCGATTATTGCGTCGCAACGAACCCGACGCTTCGCGCGGCGCGCCCAGGTCCTTCGCGAGACTAAAAGCGTCTCCCTCATGATGACAAGAAAGTAGAGATCTCAGAAGGACTAGACAATGCCAGTTACCAAAGCTAGAAAGAAAGAGCAGGTCGAGAAGCTGAGTGCAGACTTGCAGAACGTTTCAAGCGCGGTCGTGGCCACCTACAGCAAGATGACCGTGGCCCAGGATTACGAGCTGCGCAAGGCTCTGCGTGGCGCGGGCGCGAAATATCAGGTCGTGAAAAACACGCTAGCCGAGCGCGCCGCCAAAGGCACCAAGATCGAGGAAGGGCTGAAGAACCTGGCCGGAGTCACTTCGATCGCCTACACGACGGGCGATCCCGTGGCCATGGCCAAGGCGCTTACCAAGTACGCCAAAGACACGCCGGAGTTCACCTTCAAAGTAGGCGTGGTCGAGGGCCGCGTGATTTCGATCAAAGAGATCGAAGCGCTGGCCAGCATGCCTTCGAAGGAAGAGATCTACTCCAAGCTGTTGTTCCTGATCAACTCGCCGGCGCAGAGACTGGTCACGGTGATGAATGCCGTGGGACGCGACGTGGCGGTGGTGATGGGCCAGGGCGTGGAGAAGGGCAAGTTTGCGGGCAGTGGTCCTGCGGTCGACGCTCCTGCGGAAGCGCAGGGCTAAGAGCTGGCAGCCCGCCGGCGCTACAAGTTCGGGATGGCGAAAGCCGTCCGAAGAGATTTGGTTATCCGAAGTCAGGGGTTGCGCGGTTCTGATCCAGGCGTTGTCTGGCGCCAGGAAATGAGCCTGCCGCACTGGAAACCCGGCCCAGGGTAAATCAAGAAATTCATACTTGAAAGTGGAGAAACTAACATGGCAGACCTGCAACAGTTGGAAGATTCAATCGTAGCCTTGTCGCTGCTGGACGCGGCGCAACTGGTGAAAAAACTGGAAGCGCGGCTGGGTGTCTCGGCGGCAGCGGCGGCCCCGGTGATGGTGGCGGGCGGCGGCGCGGCAGCAGCAGGTGCGGCCCCGGCCGAGGAGAAGACGGAGTTTACCGTCGTCCTGAAGGAAGTCGGCGCCAATAAGATCAATGTAATCAAGGCCGTCCGCGAGGTCACCAGCCTGGGCTTGAAGGAAGCCAAGGAACTGGTGGATGGAGCGCCCAAGAACATTAAGGAAGGCGTTTCCAAGGACGAAGCCGAGACCATCAAGAAGAAGTTTACCGAGGCTGGCGCGATCGTCGAAGTGAAGTGACGCCGTTTAGCGGGTGTGAGCGAAGCGGCGCCTGCCCGCGTCCCGGCAGCGTTTGGCGAAGGCTCTCGCGGGCAGGAGTGCCCGCGCAAACGCACGACGTAGTGCAAGTCTTGGAAATATTCACGTTCTGGTTGTGAAGCCGGGGCGGTGGTGTTAGCATCTATATAACACCGCTTCCCTAGGCCTCACTCATCGCGGGCGAGACCCGCAGGGAAGCTTGGGCACTGTTCCGTGGGCAGGCGGAACGGAAACGGCCGAAGGAACTGGCGCGAAAGATAACAAATTCAGATTGGCGAAACGCCTTGCACGGCGTCTGCGGGAACGCTTGTCCCTGCGGACGCCCCGTCGTGTTTTCCAGGTTAAACAGGTTCGAAAACAGCTTAAGCAGCGCGGCGCGATAGGGCGCCCCACATTCCGCGGGTTAATCGCAGCGCACGGCTGCGCCTGACATTGGGAGTTTCTTGACGATGAAGAATAATGCCTTCCGTAAACGTTTTGATTTTTCAAAAATTCCAGCAACCATTCAGATCCCGAATCTGATCGAGGTGCAGAAGCGCTCCTATGACCGCTTTCTGCAGATGGACAAACTGCCGAGCGAACGCGAAGACGGCGGATTGCAGGCGGTGTTCCAGTCCGTCTTCCCGATCACCGACTTCCGCAACGTATCACAACTTGAGTTTGTGGATTACGCCATCGGTAACTGGGAGTGCAAGTGCGGCCACCTCAAGGGGCTGCATCACTTGCGCACGACGTGTAAGAACTGCGGCAACACGGTCATCACCGATCCGTTCCATCCCGGCGATGTGCTCTGCCAGAAGTGCGGCACCTACAACGCGAACACGCCCGACTTCTGCAACAAGTGCGGCGACCCGGTTGGATTGCAGTTGAAGTACGACGTGGCCGAGTGCGAAGAGCGCGGCATGACTTACTCCGCGCCGCTCAAGGTCACGATGCGCCTGACTATTTTCGACAAGGACGCGGAAACCGGCAATCGTTCCATCCGCGACATCAAGGAACAGGAAGTATTCTTCGGCGATGTGCCGCTGATGACGCAGAACGGGACTTTCATCATCAATGGCACTGAGCGCGTGATCGTCAGCCAGTTGCACCGCTCGCCGGGCGTGTTCTTCGAGACCGCCAACAACCGCACTTACTTTCTGGGCAAGATCATTCCCTACCGCGGATCCTGGGTAGAGTTTGAGTACGACCAGAAGAATGTGCTTTACGTCCGCATCGACCGCAAGCGCAAGTTCCTGGGAACGATCTTCCTGCGCGCGCTGGGCTTGCGTTCCGGCGAAGACATTCTGCGCACGTTCTATACGGTCGATCGCATTGCGATCAAAGACAAGAAACTCTACTGGACGCTAGACCACGGCCAGCGAGAAGCCCACGAACCTGCTGGGCATGAAGCTGGCGCACAGCGTCAAGAACAAGTCGGGGGAGGAAATTGCGCACTCCGGCCGCAAGCTGAACGCGCAGATCCTGAAGGAAATTCAGAAGGCGAAGATCTCCGAGATCGAAGTGGATGTTACCGATCTCGAGGGAGCATGGGCGGCCGCCGACGTGGTAGATACGACTACCGGCGAAGTGCTGCTCGAAGCCAACAGCGAAGTGACTGCCGACAAAGTCTCGAAGATTCTGGACTCGGGCGTGACCGAGATGAGCCTGTTCTTCCCTGAGCGCGACGATGTGGGCACGGTGATCAGCCAGACGCTGAAGCGCGATTCGGTAAAGACGCCGCAGGAAGCGCTGATCGAAATCTACCGCAAATTGCGTCCCGGCGATCCGCCGACGCTGGACACGGCGACGGCGTTGTTCCACGGGATGTTCTTCGACCCGCGCAAGTACGATTTCTCGAAAGTGGGCCGGCTGAAGTTCAACATCAAATTGTTCGAGAACCAGGACGCGACCAGTCTCGACAAGCGCACCCTCGATCCCGACGATTTCTACGGCACCATCGCTTACCTGCTGAAGTTGCGCAAGAACATCGGGTCGGTGGACGACATCGATCACCTGGGCAACCGCCGCGTGCGCGCGGTCGGCGAGTTGATGGAGAACCAGTTCCGCATCGGTCTGGTCCGCATGGAACGGGCGATTAAAGAAAAAATGTCCGTGTACCAGGAAATGTCGACGGCGATGCCGCACGACCTGGTCAACGCGAAGCCGGTGATGGCCGCGATCCGCGAATTCTTCGGATCGTCGCAGCTCTCGCAGTTCATGGATCAGACCAACCCGCTCTCCGAAATCACGCACAAGCGAAGGCTCTCGGCGCTCGGGCCGGGCGGTCTTTCTCGTGAACGAGCGGGGTTCGAAGTGCGCGACGTTCACCCCACGCACTACGGCCGCATTTGCCCGATTGAGACGCCGGAAGGTCCGAACATTGGACTGATCTCGTCGTTGAGCTGCTATGCGCGCATCAACGATTACGGATTCATCGAGTCGCCCTACCGCAAGATCAAGGGCGGCCGCGTGATCGACTACGTCAGCGTGGTGAACACGGGCGACAGCGACTACAAAGTCGGCGATCACATGGAAAAGCATGAGATCGAGAAGATCAACGACGAATTGAAAGAGAAACGCAAGAAGCCCGCGCAGGTTGATCCGTTCTCGTTCTATCTTTCCGCATGGGAAGAAGACCGGCACACCATCGCGCAGGCCAATGTGGAGCTTGACGACAAAGGCCGCATCGTGGCCGAACTGGTCAATGCCCGCAAGGCCGGCAACTTTGTGCTGGTGAGCCGCGACGAAGTCGACTACGTTGACGTCAGCCCGAAGCAACTGGTCTCGGTTGCCGCATCGCTGGTGCCGTTCCTTGAGCACGACGACGCGAATCGCGCGTTGATGGGCGCGAACATGCAACGCCAGTCCGTGCCGCTGCTGCGCGCGCAAGCGCCGATCGTCGGTACTGGGATGGAAGGCGTAACGGCGCGCGACTCCGGCGCAGTCGTCCTGGCACGGCGCAATGGCATTGTCGATTCCGTAGACTCCGACCGCATCATCGTGCGCGTCGAAGGTGAACACCATCCCACGCAGCTTTCGCGCGAGGTGGGCAGCGACATTTACCAGCTCACCAAGTTCAAGCGCTCGAACCAGAACACCTGCATCAATCAGAAGCCGGTGGTGAAGAAGGGACAGCGCGTGCTCAAGGGCGAAGTGATCGCCGACGGTCCTTGCACGGATCACGGCGAGCTGGCTCTGGGACGCAACGTGCTGGTGGCCTTCATGCCCTGGCGCGGCTACAACTTTGAGGACGCGATTCTGGTCTCCGAGAAGATGGTGAAGGACGACTACTACACTTCGCTGCACATCGAGGAGTACGAGATCGAGGCGCGCGACACCAAGCTCGGTCCGGAGGAAGTGACGCGCGACATTCCCAACGTCAGCGAGTCGATGCTGCGCAATCTGGACGAAGCGGGCGTGATCCGCATCGGCGCCAGCATCCGGCAGGGCGACATCCTGGTGGGCAAAGTAACGCCCAAGGGCGAAACCCAGCTCACGCCGGAAGAGAAACTGCTGCGCGCCATCTTCGGCGAAAAGGCCGGAGACGTGCGCGACGCATCGCTCTACTGTCCGCCGGGCATCGAGGGCGTCATCGTCGACGTGAAGATTTTCTCCCGCAAGGGCCAGGAAAAAGACGAGCGCGCGAAGTCGATCGAAGCGGCGCAGATCGGCAAGCTGGAGAAGAACCTTTCCGACGAAATCCGGATTCTCACCGACGAGCGCCTCAAGCGTCTGGAAAACATTCTCGGCGGCAAGGAAGTGCAGGCCGATCTGCACGACGAGCGCACCAACAAGCGTCTGCTGACCAAGGGCAACATTCTTGACCGCGACGCGATTGAGCGCATCTCCACTCGCAATCTGAAGCGCATTAAGTATGCCGACAAGGATCCGCGAGTGAATGAGCAGATCGACGAGATCGAGGAAATGACCTCGCGCCAGATCGACGTGCTCAAGAAAATCGTCAACGAGAAGAAAGAAAAACTCACCAAGGGCGACGAATTGCCGCCGGGCGTGATCAAGCTGGTCAAGGTCTACATCGCCATGAAGCGCAAGCTGAGCGTGGGCGACAAGATGGCCGGCCGTCACGGCAACAAGGGCGTCATCGCGCGCATTCTGCCGGAAGAGGATATGCCGTACCTCGATGACGGTACGCCGGTCGAGATCGTGCTGAATCCCCTCGGCGTACCCAGCCGTATGAATGTGGGCCAGATTCTCGAAACCCATTTGGGATGGGCGGGCTTTGTCCTGGGCGAGAAGATCACCAACTTGCTCAAGGAAAACACGCGCACCGAAGCGATTCGGCGCGAACTGAAGGCTCTGTTCAAGGACTCGAAGCTCGCCGACATCATCGCCGAGATGAGCGACGACGAACTGGAAGCCGTCGCGCCCACGCTCGCGCGTGGCGTGTACATGGGTTCGCCGGTATTCGACGGCGCGAAGGAAGGCGAGATCAAGGCGCTGCTGGAGCGTTCTGGTCTGCCGACTTCGGGCAAAACGATTCTGCACGACGGCATGACCGGCGACAAGTTCGAACAGCCGGTCACGGTCGGCTACATTTACATGCTGAAGCTGTCGCATCTGGTGGACGACAAGATTCACGCGCGTTCCATCGGGCCGTACTCGCTGATCACGCAGCAACCGTTGGGTGGCAAGGCGCAGTTCGGCGGACAGCGCTTCGGAGAAATGGAAGTCTGGGCGCTCGAAGCCTACGGCGCAGCATTCATTCTGCAGGAACTGCTGACGGCGAAGTCCGACGACGTGTACGGCCGCACCAAGATTTACGAGGCCATCGTCAAGGGCGAAGCCGCCATGGAGCCGGGCGTGCCGGAATCGTTCAACGTGCTGATCCGCGAATTGCAATCGCTCTGCCTCGACGTGGAGCTGATCAAGGCCGGGGAAAAGAAGCCCACGGCCAGCGCGGCAGCAGACTGAAGAAACCAGTTCTCAGTTCTCGGTTCTCCGTTAACGCTGAGGAGAATTGGGAGCTGGGAGCGAATGAAGAGTTTTTTGAATTACGGCCACTGCGGCATTCGCTCTCAATGCCGCATGAAGGGCAAGGTTCGATCCCGGTTTTGCTGAGAACTGGGAACTGAGAACTAGCAACGAGGGCCGTAAGCGGCAACGACACTGCCGAGGAAAGCGGAGGAACACCTTGTTTCGTTCGAGCCCGTTCGAAATGCAAAACACGATTGCGGATTTCGATGCCATCCGCATCAGTCTGGCGTCTCCGGAAAAAATCCGGAGCTGGTCTCACGGCGAAGTTACCAAGCCTGAGACCATCAACTACCGCACCTTCAAGCCGGAGCGGGACGGCCTGTTCTGCGCCCGCATCTTCGGCCCGGTAACCGATTGGGAATGCCTCTGCGGCAAGTACAAGCGCATGAAGCACCGCGGCGTGATCTGCGACAAGTGCGGCGTGGAAGTCACGCTCTCCAAAGTCCGCCGCGAACGCCTGGGCCATATCGAGCTGGCTTCGCCCTGCTCGCACGTGTGGTTCTTCAAGGGCCTGCCCAGCCGCATCGGCCACCTGCTCGATATTTCGCTGCGCGACCTCGAGTCCGTGCTTTACTTCGAGGCCTACGTAGTGGTCGAGCCCGGCGACGCTCCCGTGAAAGAGCGCGAGGTCATCAAGGACGAGGCCAAGTTCCGCGAACTCGACCAGCAATACCGTCCCGCCGGCTTCAAGGCCATGATGGGCGCCGAGGCGATCAAGGAACTGCTCAAGCGCATCGACACCGACGGTCTGGCCATTGAACTGCGCGAGAAGATGAAGAACGAGAGTTCGCTGCAGAAGCGGCTCAAGTATACGAAGCGCCTGAAAGTGGTCGAGGCCTTCCGCCGCAGCGGCAACAAGCCGCACTGGATGATTCTCGACGTCATCCCGGTGATTCCGCCGGAGCTGCGCCCGCTGGTTCCACTCGATGGCGGCCGCTTCGCGACCTCCGATTTGAACGATCTTTACCGCCGCGTCATCAACCGCAACAACCGGTTGAAGAAGCTGATGGACCTGCACGCGCCTGAAGTCATCGTTAGAAACGAAAAGCGCATGCTGCAGGAAGCCGTCGACGCGCTGTTCGACAACGGCCGCCGTGGCCGCGTGCTGCGCGGCGCCAACAACCGTCCGCTGAAGTCTCTCTCCGACACGCTCAAGGGCAAGCAGGGCCGCTTCCGCCAGAACCTGCTGGGCAAGCGCGTGGATTATTCCGGCCGCTCCGTCATCGTGGTCGGTCCCGAACTCAAGCTGCACCAGTGCGGACTGCCCAAGAAGATGGCGCTCGAACTGTTCAAGCCCTTCATCTATCACCGGCTGGAGCAGACCGGCAACGTCACCACCATCAAGCAAGCGAAAGAAATGGTGGAGCAGCAGGAGCCCATCGTGTGGGACATCCTGGAAGAAGTCATCAAAGATCAC
The DNA here is from genome assembly GCA_963702775.1 of uncultured Acidobacteriaceae bacterium. Lineage (GTDB taxonomy): Bacteria > Acidobacteriota > Terriglobia > Terriglobales > Acidobacteriaceae > Sulfotelmatobacter. The sequence goes on along the minus strand of CAVPDX010000002.1, from coordinate 56,221 downwards.
CCGGTGCTGCTGAACCGCGCTCCTACGCTGCATCGCCTGGGCATTCAGGCGTTTGAGCCGGTGCTGGTGGAAGGCAAGGCCATCAGGATTCATCCGCTGGTCTGCACGGCGTTCAACGCCGACTTCGACGGCGACCAGATGGCGGTGCACATTCCGCTGTCTCCGGAAGCGCAGGTTGAAGCCAGCGTGCTGATGCTGGCCTCGCACAACATTCTTTCGCCCGCGTCAGGCCAGCCGATTACCGTGCCTACGCAGGACATGGTGCTCGGTCTCTACTACCTGACGAAAGCCAAGCCCGGCGCGAAGGGTGAGGGCCGCGTCTTCGCCAACATTGAAGAAGTTCTGCTGGCGCTGGAGATGGGCGAAGTGGAAACGCTCTCGCCCATCCGCCTGCGCTACACCGGCGAACTGATTGACCTGACTACCGCTTACGACGATCAGGACATCATTCACACCGAGCCGGTTCACGTGGAGCGTTCCTTCGTCAATACCACGGTGGGCCGCGCCATTCTGAACGATCACTTGCCCGAGGGCATGCCCTTCATCAACGGTCTGCTCAAGAAAAAGGGCATTGGCGCCCTGGTGAACTACGGCTACCTGCGGTTCGGACTCGAAACCACAGTCAAGATGCTCGACGAGGTGAAGGATTTCGGCTTTAAGTATGCAACCCGGGCCGGCCTTTCCATCGGTATCGACGACATGGTCATCCCGGACAGCAAGAAGACTTTGGTGAACGACGCCGAGAAGCAGGTGGTTGCCGTGCAACAGCAGTATCTCGACGGCGCCATCACCAACGGCGAGCGCTACAACAAGGTCATCGAAATCTGGTCGGCCATCACGGAAAAAGTCGCCGACGAGATGTTCGGGCAGATGCAGCGCCGCGACAAGGAAGGCTTCATCAATCCGATTTACGTCATGGCCGATTCGGGCGCCCGGGGATCGAAACAGCAGATCCGCCAGCTCTCCGGCATGCGCGGATTGATGGCCAAACCTTCCGGCGAAATCATCGAGTCTCCCATAACGGCCAACTTCCGTGAAGGGCTCACGGTGCTGGAATACTTCGTCTCGACCCACGGCGCCCGCAAGGGTCTGGCCGACACGGCTCTCAAGACGGCGGATTCCGGCTATCTCACTCGGCGTCTCGTCGACGTGGCGCAGGACGTCATCATCAGCGAGTATGACTGCGGTACCGTGGATGGCATTTACGTCCAGGGCATCGTCGAAGCCGGCGAAATTATCGAGCCGTTGCGCGACCGCATTGTGGGCCGCGTTTCGCTCGAAAAGATCAAAGACTACGACGGCAACGTGATCGTGGACATCAACCACGAGATCACCGAAGAACTCGCCGGATCGATTCAGGCCGCCGGTATCGAACGCGTAAAGATTCGCTCGGTGCTCACTTGCGAATCGAAGCGCGGCGTCTGCGTCATGTGCTACGGCCGCAACCTGGCTTCTGGACGCCTGGTTGAACTCGGCGAGGCTACCGGCGTAATCGCCGCTCAGTCGATCGGCGAGCCGGGAACGCAGCTCACGATGCGTACCTTCCACATCGGCGGCACGGCATCGCGAGTCTCCGAACAGTCGCGCCTCGACGCCAAGAACAACGGCACGGTGCGCTTCATCGGACTGCAAACGGTCAAGTCCAAATCCGGCGATCTGGTCGTGATGAACCGCCAGGGCTCGATCGCGGTTGTCGACGACAAAAACCGCGAGCGTGAACGCTACTCCGTAATCTACGGCGCTAAGCTCAAAGTTAACGACGGCGACCCGGTGCAGCAGGGCAAGGTTATGGTGGAGTGGGATCCTTACACCTTCGCCATCCTCACCGAAATCGGCGGCACCGCTCAGTTCAAGGACTTGCAGGAAGGCGTCACGCTGCACGAAGAAGTGGACGAAGTCACCGGCTTGTCGCGGCACGTCGTCGGCGATTCGCCCGACGAGAAGCGGCAGCCGGCCATCGTGGTCAAAGGCAAGACCAGCAAGCGCTACCTGATGCCTTCGCGTTCTCACCTTATGGTGCAGGATGGCGACGCGGTTTCACCTGGCGATGTGCTGGCCAAGATCCCGCGCGAAACCACCAAGACCAAGGACATCACCGGTGGTCTGCCGCGTGTGGTCGAACTGTTCGAAGCGCGCAAGCCGCACGAGACCGCGGTCATCAGCGAAATCGATGGCACGGTGAAGTTCGGAGAGGTCTCGAAAGGCCAGCGCAAACTCTACGTGCAGGCCGACAACGGCACGGAAAAAGAATACTCAGTGCCGCGCGGCGTTCACATCAACGTGCAGGAAGGCGAGCGCGTCAAGGCGGGAGAACCGCTTATGGACGGCCCGCTCAACCCGCACGACATCCTGGCTGTGCTCGGCGAAAAAGAATTGCAGGCTTACCTGGTGAACGAAATCCAGGAAGTTTACCGGTTGCAGGGTGTCAACATCTCGGACAAGCACATCGAAGTGATTGTCCGCCAGATGATGCGCTGGGTGCAGGTCGAGGATGTGGGCGACACCACGTTCCTTCTGGAAGATAAGCTGGACAAGTTCCACTTCCGCGAAGAGAACGAGCGCGTCATCAAGGAAGGCGGCAGGCCTGCTACCGGGCGCCCGCTGCTTTTGGGCATCACCAAGGCGTCGCTCGCGACCGACTCGTTCATCTCGGCGGCCTCGTTCCAGGAGACCACGCGCGTGCTCACCGAGGCCTCGATTAACGGCCGGGTCGATTACCTGCGCGGCCTCAAGGAGAACGTAATCGTCGGCCGCCTCATCCCTGCCGGAACCGGCATGGAATACTACCGCAACGTGCGCCTCTCGCCTGAAATGGAAGAGGCCGCGGCCAAGGTACAGGCGGAAGTCTCGGCGGCCTACGAAGAAGCCGAGCGTGCTCTCGAGATGATGCGCCACGAGGGCGAAACCGAGGAACTGGCGGCGGAGTAAGCCGATTTGCGGTAAATTATCGGGGGCGAACCAGTTCGCCCCCGAAACATTTTCTGGATGCACGCAAACCCAAAGCACATGCCGATCGAGGAATCTGGCCTGCTTCCTTCGTTGCAACCTGCGCCTTCCGGCTTTAGGCTGGCGCCGGCGTTGCTTCGTTTTCTGCGTCTGCTGAGGCTGGCCTTCTGGCGGGCCTTCCAGCACGATGCTTTTTCTACCGCCAAGGCTTCCGCATATTCTTCAATTCTTACGTTCTTCCCGGCGCTGCTCGTTGTGGGCTCGGTATTAGCGACTTGGCGCAAAGGCGCGCCGTTCCTTCGTGAAATCTCTTACGCGCTGTCTCGCATCCTGCCCGCCGGAAGCGGCGCCGCGATGAATTTCCTGAGGAGCGGAGCGCGCCGCCCGGTCGATTTGCTCATCACAGCTTCTCTCCTGACGCTGTGGACCGGCTCTGGAGTGATGATCTCGTGGATGGATGGCTTTCGCCGCTGTTACGAGTTGCCGAAAACTTGGGGACTTCTCGAGGAGCGGCTCATCGCATTCCTGCTCGTCATCTTCGCCCTCATTCCTATGACTTTTGCCACTTTGCTGGTGGCCTTCGGCAGCAAAATTGAGACCGACATCCTGTTTTACACCGCGCGCGAGTTCAGTCCCTATATTCTCCTGATGTGGACCTTCATCCGCTGGCTGATTGCAACCCTGACCAGCATCGCGGTGCTTGCGCTCATCTATCACAATGCGGTTCCGCGCACGCAGCCCTGGCATAGCGTAATCCCGGGGGCCACGCTCGCTACCGGAATGTGGCTCTCGGCTACTCTGCTGTTTGGGATTTATCTGCGCCATTATGCGGACTACAGCATCTTCTACGGCTCGCTCGGCGCCGCCATCGCCCTGCTGGTCTGGATGTACATGGTTTCCTTGATTGTCCTCGTGGGCGCAGAATTCAATGCCATGCACCGTCCGCGTACGACGCTGGGAAAGGAACTGACTGCGATTAGTGCGCCCAGGGCGTAAGCAAGCGGGCCGCCTTGGACTTGTCCATGCCAGAACGCGTTCACATGAGTCACGAAGAATACGTGGCCAAGAGGAGAGAACAGGTTCTCGATCTGGTGCGTCAGGCGCAAAGTGGCAAGGTTGGTCTTCTCCTGGCGGTACGCGAGGCTCACGGCATTCTTTGGGAACTAGCCAATCTGGAAAAGGAACCAGAATCTGCCGATGTCATGCTCTTGAAGGGAGTTGAGAGTGAATGCGACGGATTACCGTTGGGCAGTGAGCGGCAGCACTGGGCAGAAGAGTCGCTGCGGGAAAAGGATGTACAGGCCGAAAGGTACGCAACACAAGTTCGCGACGAGGTTCTTCAGACATTCGTTCGGATAGCCGACGATCTCAAGCGATTACAATAACGTCCTCGCTGGATAACTCTCTAGTTTGGAACCGATGAGGAAGCCTAAAACGGAAACTCCTACAGAAGTCTCAGCGCCGATCACATCCCCGGTGCCCGGCGGGAAGCCCGCTGCCCGCCGCGCCAAGATCATCTGCACCATCGGCCCCGCCTGCCATTCTGAAGCCGCCATGCGTGATCTGCTTCGCCTCGGTATGGACGTGGCGCGCCTGAATTTTTCTCACGGCTCACACGAGGACCACGCCCGCAACATCGAACGCCTGCGCAAAGTTGCGGAAAAAGAAAACCGTACCGTTTGCATCCTGCAGGATCTCCAAGGCCCCAAAATCCGCACTGGACGCCTGGCTGACCACCTGCCGATCGAACTGAAAAGTGGCTCGACTGTGATCATCACCCCACGCGATATTACCGGCACCGCGACCCGCATCTCCACCACCTTTCAAGATCTTGCCCGCGAGGTCACCGCCGGGGCGCGTATTCTTCTCCGCGACGGTCTCATCGAATTGCGCGTGCGCACCGTGCGCGGAAACGATGTGGTCTGCGAGGTTTTGAACGGCGGAACTCTGGGCGAGCATCAGGGCATCAATCTGCCCGGCACGGCGTTGTCCATCCCCGCCATGACTGAAAAAGATCGCAAGGATCTCGAATTCGGCCTCAAACACGGCGTGGACATGGTTGCGCTTTCCTTCGTACGCTCGGCCGCCGACGTGAACATGGTCAAGCAAATCGTCAATGCCCGCGGCACCGACACTCCTCTAATCTCCAAACTGGAGAAGCCGCAGGCCATCGATCACCTCGAGGAGATCCTCGAAGCTTCCGATGGCGTGATGGTCGCTCGCGGCGATCTCGGCGTCGAGATGCCGCCCGAAAAAGTTCCCGTCATTCAGAAGCATGTGATCCGCCGTGCCGCGGTGTGGCGCAAACCCGTCATCACGGCCACGCAGATGCTCGAGTCGATGATCGAAAACCCGCGTCCTACGCGTGCCGAAGCCAGCGACGTAGCCAATGCCATTTTCGATGGCACCGACGCGGTCATGCTCTCCGCCGAAACCGCCAGCGGCCGCTATCCTCGCGAGGCAGTCGCCATGATGGCGCGCATCGTCGTCGAGGCCGAGAGCAACATGGGCGAGTTCACCCAGCCCCGCCGGCGCCGCGAGCGCCACGGCCTCTCCGTTGCCGAAACCATTTGCGAATCGATCGCGCACGCCGCCGAAGACTTGCCCATGGGCGCCATCGCCGTTTTCACCGAGACCGGCAACACTGCCCGCATGATTTCCAAATATCGCCCGCAGGCCGCCATCTATGCCTTCACCCACAATGCCACCGTGGCCCAGCGCACCAACCTTTATTGGGGCGCGCATCCCATGAAGTGCGATCAGGCGCTTTCCGCCGAACATATGGTTCACGTGGCCGAGCAAGAGTTGTTGAGCCGCAGCCTGCTCAAGCCCGGAGACGTGCTGGGAGTGGTCGCAGGCACGCGCCAGTCCTCCGGTTCCACCAACTTCATGCGTTTGCACCTGGTGACGTCTGCCGAGGCTGGCGCGGCTGCGCACCCCAGACCGAAGCGCACTGCCGCGCGCCAGAAGCTATAATCGCCGAGTATGTCTCAGGAATTCCTGTCGGTCGCAATTTGGGAGCCGCAACCCGGGATGGAAGCAGCTTCGCTCGCGACTATTCGCGAACTCAACACCATCGTCGCGAAAAAAGGATACGGCCGCGATCTTCTCTACCGCAGCGGAGATTCCCGCTACCTACTGCTCCGTTACTGGAACTCCGAGCAGTTGCGCAGCGCCGCTCTGGAAGATCCCGAGCTGCTCCGCTGCTGGGCGAGGCTGGCGCACGAGATTCAAATCCTGAAAGTGTACGAGAAGCTGGAGGAAGTAGGCGTGTAAGACGGTGTGGGGACGGGCACTCTTGCCCGTCCAGCCGAGCGCAGCGAGGCGCTCTGACGGCATCCTACTAAGAGTCTAGAAAGCCATTTCCAAATGCCCGCCATATCCAGTCCGCAAGTCTTCACCGACGTCACCGTCGATCCCTTCGTCCGCGGCCTTCTGCACCGCCCTGCGAACCCCAACGGCAGCGGACTTGTCCTCACTCACGGAGCCGGATCGAATTGCCAGGCTCCCCTGCTGATTGCCTTGGCCGAAACTTTTTCCGAGGCCGGCTTCGTCGTCCTGCGCTGCGATCTCCCGTATCGTCAGGATCGACCATACGGTCCACCGGGGCCGGGCGACGCCAAGCGTGATCGCGCCGGACTGAAGAACGCAGCCGCCGCCATCAGGCATTTAGCCACCGGACGCATCTTTCTCGGCGGCCACTCCTACGGTGGACGCCAAGCCAGCATGCTGTGCGCCGAACGCGCTGAAAAAGCAGACGAAAGCCCGGAACTGGCCGCCGGTCTGCTTTTGCTTTCCTATCCTCTGCATCCGCCTCGCAAACCCGACCAGCTTCGCACCCAGCATTTTTTCCATCTGCATACCCCATCGCTCTTTGTTGAAGGCACGCGCGATCCCTTCGCTTCGATCGCAGAAATCGACCAAGCCTTAAAGCTAATCCCTGCAAGGACCAAACTGCTGCCGGTCGAAGGCGGGGGTCACGACTTGGGATTCAAAGGCAAAGCCGGACGGGAATGGGTTGTCGGCAAAAGTTTTGGCGGAATTTCAGAGGTTTTTCGCGAGATTGAAACTCATAAACCCTTTGTCATCCCGGCCGGAGCGGAGCGAAAGCGAGCGGAATGGAGGGACCTGCTTTTTCTTTTGGCTTCGATTGCAGTGATCCGTGCGATCCGTGGCCAGACACGAACCTAATTCACCCACCCCGACTTCGACCCGCCGTTGCCCTTGCGCGGATCGTCATCCGGCGGGACATAGTTGCCATGCTCGTCAAAATGCACATCGCGGTCGTGCTTGCGCATGTAGACTTCAAACTTCCTCGCCGCCCGCCGCCGCTTCCAGCGGTAGTAAGAATTATTCATCCCGTAGTACCACTCCGAGAACGAGAACTTGCCTGACATCCCTCGCGCGGGCGAAAACTTCACGTACAAGTATCCAAACAGCAGCCCGCCGAGATGGGCCAGGTACGCAACCCCTCCCCGGTCACCGATCGCGAACGCTACCGTCACCACGATCAGGATGAGCACGAAATATTTGGCTTTGATCAGGAAGGGAAACGGAATCATCATGATTTCGTTCTCGCCGAAGACCATGCCGAATGCCATCAGGATGGCAAAGACGCCGCCGGAAGCGCCGATGGTGGCTGTGTTTGGAGTGGTGAGAATGTGGGCGAAGGAAAAAATAATCGTGGTGAGCGCGGCCCCGACCACGCCAATGAAGAACAGTTCCAGGAAGCGGCGCATCCCCCAGGCGCTTTCGAAGCTGGCCCCGAACATCCAAATCCCCAGCATGTTTCCGAACCAATGCCAGAATGTGAAGTGAATAAAGCTGTAAGTGACAACCTGCCAGATCATGAAATGGAAGATCGTCATGCTCGGAACCAAGCCGAGATATGTCTCCACCCAATTCTGACCGCTGGCGTTCCGAAGGCCAACAGCAGCAGGAACACCGCTGTGTTGATTCCCAGCAGCCAGATCACCGCCGGGGTAAACGGCGGAAAGCTCAACGTCATTTCTCGACCGCGACCGCGCAAGGTAACCGCTCCTGTCAACCACTCTCTTTCCTCCTCTTAGCAGTAGATACCCAAACTTGACGTTCCGGCAAGGGCACGAACGGTGGGTAGTGTCCTGATTTGTTATGCGGCGTCTTGCTTAGTCATGGTGGAAATAGAAGAGGTTCCCGTCCAGATCCTTTATAGTGAATTGTCGTAATCCCCAAGGTTTTGTTTCCAGAGGATCCACGATGTTCGCGCCCTAACGACTTCATTTCCTGGTATGACGCATCGATATCTTCGGCGAACACCCAGTGAACGGCAGGTTCGAATGGCGGCTTCCTCTTTCGAAAAAATATCGGCCACACTGTCAGCGTGTAACACAGCCCCAATTTCTTTGCCTGGGTAAAGCCATCCGATCTGAAACCCGAGCGCATCTCTGTAATGCTGTTGTGCGCGTTCGACATCAACGACCGGCAACTCCGGCACTGGCTTTCCAATTGAGCTCAGTTTCTCTTTTATGTCCACAGAACGCTCCTTATATAACAAACAGCCTTCACCCAAAGTGACATTATCCTCCGAAATTTCAGAGGCGCGCCAGAAACGCCTCCAACTCTTTCCGCTGGCTCCCTTGCTGGGCTGGTGGTGGCTGCCTCTCCGTGGTAGAGAAATTATGTAGGCTCCGCGTGCCAGAAATGTCAAGGGCTCGGCTGGCAGACGGCCGGGAAAAAGTTTGACCCCTGCCCCTTGACCTGCGGCGGCAGAAGAATCTAAATATTATCAGGCGTATCTAAGGAAATGGCATCGAATGGTTGCGGAGGAATCATGGTTCTTTGTCCTGAATGCGAAACTGATCTGGACGTAGAAGAGGAAGAGGTCGACGAGGGCGAGATCGTCTCTTGCCCAGAGTGTGGCACGGACTTCGAAGTGGTGACCACCAGTCCGCTGGAGTTGAAGGCGGTCGAAGAGGGCTACGTGGAAGAGGAAGAAGAAGTGGAGACCGAAGACGGTGACGAATAGCAGTCTCCGGCTCACCGTTCTGCTTGCGCGCTTGTCTTTGTTCTGCCTGCTCTTTTCTTCTTCGCTGTGCTGGGCCCGGCACATCTTGCCGGAGGCCAATGCTTCTCCCGCGGACAAGAAGCTGAAACCGACTGACCCGTATGCGCTCATTTTCGGAACGGTCTGGGATCCCGACAATCATCCCGCCTATGGCATAACGGTGAAGATCCGCCGCGTCCCCGATAAAAAGCCTAAGTGGCAGGTCTCTTCCGATCATTCCGGCGAATTCGCCCAGCGCGTTCCCGCTGGCAAGGCCGACTATGTGGTGTGGGCCGATCTCAAGGGCGTGAAAACTAAAGACGGCCAACCATTGCATCTGGCGGAACCGGTCAATGTCCACGTAGAGTATGACGAGCGTGTGGATATCGGTTTGCACCTGACCCGATAGAATCAAATTGGGTGGAACGAGTACACACGGTTGAGTGCAGCAGATTGTAGAGGATAAACGACTCACATGACTCGGACCCTGGCTGTAAAAAATGCCTCGCTCGTCCTCGTTGCCGGCGCTCTCGCTGCTCGTTGTTTCTGTTGCAGCCCATGCCGCTCCCGACAAGAAAGACAAAGCCCAGGGCCGCCTGCTGTATGGCAAAGTTCTCGACCGCCAAGACAACCCCTGCCGGAGCCATCGTCTACCTCACCAACAGTCGAACCCACGCGGTCAAGACCTATATCGTCAGACAGGAGGGACGTATCGTTTCCCTGGCCTGTCGTCGGTGGACTATGAAGTCTATGCTCAGTGCAACGGCCATAAGAGCGATACCAAGTCCGTCAGCCAGTTCGACGACCGTCCTGAGGTCTACATTGATCTCAAGATCGACGCCAAGTGAAGCTTCCGCGGCATTTGAAGGGACCCGGCTTCAAGCGCAACTTTTGGCTGAGTTCGGGGTTCAATTATTACGGACGCGCTTGTACGGGAGGAATCTTGAAACCATTGAGTTTTCTTCACGATAAGAATTCGTGCCCAGGCTGCGGCGGCCGTGTTCGCGACCTTCCTCATGTTGCTGGCCGCGGCATCTCGGCGTCTGCGCAGCAAGGCGCTATGAGCCCCAACCAGGATGAAAAAGATGGCGTCACCGCCGGCGGCAACTGGATGGAGTTTCAGTCGGAAGACAAGATGACCGGGGCGAAGAAAGTCGGTTCGAGTTGCAGGCGAACAATTATCTTAGGGAGATCCGGACTTCAAGCCGCGAGTCGAACTGGCATGCATCGACGGCAAATACAAGTACGCCGACTTTAACGCCGGGGTCGCGATAGGAAGCCCGGCCCTCCAGGATATCCCGGCTATCCGGGTTACTGGGGCCAACCCTATCCGTTCTATTGGTATCGGCCAAGATGGAAGTCATGGTGCGAATCGATGGAAGCCATGACCACAAGGGCTGGGACTGGATGCAGCTCGGTCTCTTTCCATGGATAAAGGCACAGTTCGCGGCATGATCGGGGCCCAAGTATTCAATGTGGAAGTCAGGACCAAAAATGGCTACGGGATCGCCGAGTTCGCGCCCGAAGGGCTGAATCTGGATGAAGTGAAGCACGCATGCGATCTGACTCCGCATAAGCCTTAACCGCGGGGCCGGAGAAGCAATTTGAGGGCTGAGCCTGTGGGCTCAGCCCTTTTGCATTCGTCTGTTACCTTCGGACGCTGCCTCCTAAAGTCACTTGCATGCGTGCCCCGTCTGCTGTTTCACTGGGATCATTCCTAGCCGCGGTCGAGGCCGCGGTCCAGCACGAGGGTACTGACGATGGGCGGAAGCGTGATCCAAGGCGCGGCGCTTTTGTTGTTCGCGGTGGGAGTGCTCGTCTATGTAGTCATCCTCTACAACGAGCTGGTGCGGCTGCGCAACGACAACGACCGCGCGTGGGCGAACATTGATGTGCTCCTGAAGCAGCGTCACGACGAGATCCCCAACCTGGTCGAGACGGTAAAGGGATACATGCAGCACGAGCAGCAGACGCTGGTGGCGGTGACGCAGGCGCGGGCCGCCTCAATGAATGCGGCCAACATTGGGCAGAAGGCCACGGCTGATTTGATGATGACGGGCGCGCTGCGCGGCCTGTTCGCCGTCGCGGAAAACTACCCGCAGCTCAAGGCCGACGAAAATTTTCTCAAGCTGCAAGCGCGCATCAGCGAATTGGAAGAGCGCATCGCCGACCGTCGCGAGTTCTTCAACGACGACGTCAACACCTACAACACACGCATCGACCAGATCCCCGAGGTGTTTGTGGCCAGCTTCATGAACCTGAAACCGCGCGCCATGTTCCAGGTATCCGACGAGGACCGCAAGCTGGTGGAGGTAAAGTTCCAGGGCCACAGCGCGGGGGCGTAAGCGGGCGAGCGCTCCTGCCGGAACCCTTGTACGTACAAAATGTTCCAGTCGGAACATAAGAGCGTTTTGCGATTGTATGTACAAATGTTCCAACTGGAACATAGGTGCGTTTTTACCGGAACACTGTGGAAATCGCGGAAAACTCGGACAACCACCTTAAAGCTATACTTGATGGTCGGCAAAAGGCTGAGGCGAATCGGGTTAGCGGACGCGGCGGGAAAGTGGTAGAAAAGCCACAGGGCGAAGGAAAAGCGTGAAGAATGGCGGTCAGGATTGGCAATGATGCCTGCTGAGCGCCAATTGCACAATTTAGATGAATGGGCCCGTGGACTCCCACCCTTGCGCAAGAACGCGCAAGAGTGGGGCACCCGGATCGACATCTAGGAACCAAAGTCGAAGTGAAAGTTAAAAGCAGAGTCAAAAGCAGCGGGCAGGAGTGCCCGCTCCACACGATCCCACACAATCAGATGTCGCCTTGCTTGCCGCGCGCGTACACGTAGACGAGGGCGAAGATTGAGCCGCTGTGGCCTTCGTTCGGTTCGATGGCGACTACGTGCTGATGATCCTCAGTGCCGACTTTCAGTTCGGTGACCGGGCCAGTGTCGTCGCCTTCACACTTCAACTCTTTAGATTCCTTGGAGTCCTTGTCGTCGTGAATGTCGGCGTGGACGTCGCCGCCGTGCTCCCTGGTGTGACATTCAAGAACCTTGCCGTACTGTTTCTTCAGGCGCTCGCGGTAGTAGTCGACAACTTTGCCGGGTACGTCGTCGGACTCGTATTTCGCAACCACGAGTTTGAAGCCAAAGGCATCGGTGAGAAGGCCGAGATTGACGGTATCGCTATCCTCTTTGTCGCGGCGCAGGCGCGCGCCGGGATAAAGTGGCAGTCCGGTTTTTCGCGCGTAGGCATCATTGCCCAGGTGCAAGTCGCCGGCAGAGCTGCGGATGTCCAGATGTTTGTCCTGATCGCCATCTGGTTTTTGGGACTGGGCTGCGAGGCTGGGGATAGACATTGCGATGCCGAATGTTGCCACCAGGATTGAACGCGAGATGGGTTGAAACATGATTTCCTCCGTAAGGAGATACCTCAGGGGCTAAAGCCCGGTTCAAAAGAAAGCCAGTTATCGCAGCGCTGAAGCGCTGCGCCACCCAAAATCGAATACAGTGCTGCGTCCCCAACTCCGGCGCAAACCTCATCCTAGATATCGGCATCCTTGCCGTGGATGCGCACGTAAACCACCGAGAAACTCGATCCCTTGCCTTCCGGTTCGACTTCCACGATGTGCTGGTCGTCTTCCTTGCCGGCCTTCAGTTCGATGTTGCTGCCGTAGTCGCCCTCGCAGGTCAGCTCTTTCGAGCCGCCGGAACGGTGCCCCTTCTTGGTGTCCAGATTCAGATGGGAGGTGTGACATTCCAGGACGTTGCCGTACTTCTTCAACTGGTCTTTATAGAAAGAAATCACCTTGGCGGGTGTATCGTCAGACTGATATTCAAGCGCCACCACCTTCAGTCCGTAACCGAAGCCGGAGATATTTACATTGGCGCTCTTATCGCTGCCGTCGGAATCTTTTTCTTTCATGCGTGCGCCGGGATAAACCGCCAGACCGACGTCGGAAACGTCTGCCTGTTTGCTGACGTGGACGCCGCCGACGAGGGTGTTGATATCCACCTGTTTGTCCTGGCCGTTGGCCTCTTTCTTCACGTTGACGCTGCACGCGGGCAGGACTAATAGTGCCGTGAGGCCGACAACGGCCAGGAGAAATGCAGAGAATTTATTCGTGCGCATATTAGGAACCTCCACTGGCAACTTGGACCGGACGTACCGGACGTTTAATGCCGGCGCCTCGCTGGGCCACATTCGGGATGCTCACGGGAAGGTGGCCGCGAATGGCCATTTCTCCAAACAGTGCCTTGACCGCGCTTAGCTCCGACACCGTCGCGTTGGAAAACGTACACAAATAATTCTCCACCTTGGGAAAGTCTGCCGCAAGGTAGGGATTGCCGATAGCGACGACCGCAGTTTTTTCCGCCGCGTGGTCGAGCAGTTGCTGCAGCAGCGCGCCGGTCGCATCCGCCATCGCAATCGAATTTCCCTTGCCTGCGCTCGGGGTCACATAAACAGCGGCTATCACGGTCTTAGCCTCGTCGACTGCATTCAGCACATCGGCGGTCATGGCAGCGGCGATGCGCGGATCCACGTAGATCAGGTGCGCATCCGGGATTCGCGCGCGAAGTTCACGGCCGAAGGCGCGCCCGGAGTCCGTCCGCACATCGTCTGAAAAGAGCACGGCAACTACCTGATTGTGCGTCTCCTCTGCTGTGGTATACGGAAGTGCGCTCTTCGCAGTTCCCGGATTCTTGAGCGAGTTGAGGGGCAAAACCTTGCCATTGTCGCGCACCAGCGTAACCGCGGCATCGGCGACCTGCTGGCCGAAAGCCAAGTTCTCAGGCTTGCCCACCAGGTTGGCGATAGCGCTTATATCCACCATGCGGCCATCCTGAAGGCCCAGAGATGCCTTTGCTTTCAGGATCTTGAGCACGGAACGGTCGAGGCGTTCGGGGGTGATCTCGCCCGATTGGACCGCCTGAAGCATGGCATTGTATGAGGCGGGAAAATCTGCAGGGATAAGCAGCAAGTCGTTCCCGGCCTTGAAAGCTTCAACCGCGGCACGGCCAATGTTGTTAGCAAAAAGATGCGTAAGGCCAGCCATATCGAGCGCGTCGGTGACGATGATTCCCTTAAAGCCAAGCTGTTTTTCCAGCAGGCCAGAGACGATCAGCGGCGAAATCGTAGCCACGTGGTTCGGGTCGGGATCGAGGGCGGGTACAGTCACGTGCGCCACCATGACGGAATCGACTCCCGCGGCAATTGCCTCGCGAAAAGGCGGCAGCTCAATGGAGTCGAGGTGGGCGCGGTCTACGGTGACGCTGGCTACGCCGAGATGCGAATCGGTAGCCGTGTCGCCGTGACCGGGGAAATGTTTAACGGTGGTCAGCATTCCGCCTTCATGTGCTCCCTTGATATAGGCCGCGACCAGATCGCCGACTTGCTTGGGATCTTCTCCGAAGGAGCGCGTGTTGATGATGGGATTGGCAGGGTTCGAGTTGACATCGGCATCGGGGAAAAAATTCCAGTGAATGCCAATCGCGCGCGCTTCTTCGGCAGTGATGCTGCCGAAGGTTTCAGCGTCTTCCATCTTGCCGTCTCCGCCGAAAGCCATGGCGTGCGGGAAGACCGTGGTTCCCATCAATCGCATCGAGACGCCGCGTTCAAAATCGGCGGCGAACAGCAGGGGCAGCTTCGATTCGCTTTGCAGCCGGTTGAGCAACTCGGCGGCTTCGTAGGGCTCGCTGCGGAGAAGGTATGGACCGTCAACATGGACGGTCATGGCAAAGGAGCCGACGTGATACTTCTGCATGTCCTCGCGCCATTGCAGGTATTCGGGATTCTCGACGTTGAGAAAGCTGGCACGGCACCAGATCATGAACACTTGGCCGATTTTTTCTTCGAGGGTCAGCTTGTGCAGGGTTTTCTCAGCCCATTTTTCGTCACCGCGCGTCAGGTGGATGGGACCAGGGCGCTGATATTTTTCTTTGGCGACTGCAGACGCTGTAAGCGCAAGAGTGAACAGAAAGACGGCAAGTTTGCGGAGCATGAAGAAAACGATAGCAGAACCCGTGACCTAAGACCTGAGACCTGAGACCTGAGCCTCCGCCGCCTGTTGGATCTCCACGTCATCCCCAAACCCGCGCAGCCAGTGGACATCCGGCTCACGGCGATACCAAGTCATCTGGCGTTTGGCGTAATTGCGGTGTGCTTGCTGAGCGGCTTGCAGTGCCTGCTCGCGCGTGAGCTCTCCACTAAGGAATTGCACTGCCTGCATGTAGCCGAGGGAGGAGAGCGGTCCAGCGGCTCGGCCGTAGGTTTGAAGCAAACGCTGGGTCTCTTCGACTAGTCCAGCTTTGAACATCTGTTGTGCGCGTCGATTGATTCGGTCGTAAAGAGCTTGCCGGGCAGGATCCAGGCCGAGCCGCAGAAGGCGAAAGCCGCGCAACGGATCGCTCCCATGTTGCTGCCAGAGGTCGGTCATCTTCTGGCGCGACGCGAGGCACACTTCGATGGCGCGGATGAGCTTGGCCGTGTCGTTGGCATGAATCCTCTTAGCGGCGGCGTCATCGAGGCGGTGGAGAATGCGATGAAGGTAACTGGAGCCGCGGCCTTCCGCTCGTTGGCGCAATCGCGCACGCAGTTCTTCAGATCGCTCCGGGCCGGGGAAAAGTCCTTCGAGCAGTGCGCGCAGGTAGAGTCCGGTTCCGCCGACAACGATGGGCAAGTGGCCGCGCCTCTTGATCTCCTCCAGCACTTGCCGCGCCTGGCGGGCATATTCACCAGCCGTGACCTGGCCGGTGGGCGCGACACAGTCCAGGAGATGGTGCGGGACTCGGGCTCTTTCTGATGCAGTGGGCTTGGCCGTGCCGAGGTCAAACTCGCGGTACATGGAGACGGAATCGCAATTCACGATCTCGCCGCGGAAGCGCTCGGCAAGGGCAAGAGAAAGTGCCGTCTTCCCGCTGGCTGTTGGGCCCAGCACCACCACCAGCAGCGGTTCAGGGTGCGCGGAAGGCACCGTCAGCGCACGCTCCAGTGGATGACGTGCCAGTAGCGAATCAAAGTGAGGGCGAGCAGCAGAAGGGCGATCAGCAGCAGGCCGGAAGTTTCTGTGGCGTAGATGGCGTGCCGCTGATGCTTGTGGGAACCGTTCTGGCGTTGAGCATTCACCACGATGTTATTGTACGCCGTCAGAAAGGGGCAGGCGCGGTTTTAGTGTCGAGTCAATCGCCCAGCCGGCGACCGCACGCCTCGCGCTCCGCGCCATTTTGCATGGAACCAAACTCACGAATTACGCGTAATCTCGTCTAAGAGGCTGGGCGGCAGTGTGCCTGCCCTGGCGGAGGATTTTATGAAACGCACGAGTTATCAACGCTGGTTATTCGTAGTTCTGGCTTTTGGCGGCTTGCTTTGTACGCTGCCGGCGCGGGCAGATGAGTGGTCGAAGACCTACAAGCTCACGGGCAATCCCGACCTGCGAGTGGATACGTCTGACGCCAACATTCACGTGTCCACCTGGGACCAGAACACGATTGAAGCAAAGGTAACGACTACGGGCTACAAGATTGGCGAAGATGGCATTCGGATCGAAGAGCACCAGACGGGCGACACGGTTGAGATCAACGTGCGCTTCCCCCGCCACGGCTTTTCGATCGGCTGGAAAGATAGTCGCGTGGACATCAACATCCAGATGCCGCGCGAGGGCCGGGTCGACCTGCGCACCGGCGATGGCAAGATTGAACTCGAGCAAGTTTAAAGGCGAGATGCAGTTGCACAGCGGCGACGGCTCGGAGGAGATTGACAGTGTAGACGGCAAGCTGCGGGCGACGACCGGAGACGGCCATATCCGCGCCAATGGCCGCTTTGACGAGCTCGACCTTAAGACGGGAGACGGGCGCGTGGAGGCGCGTGCGGCAGTTGGGTCTGCGCTGGCCACGGGCTGGAGGCTCGAAACCGGAGACGGCTCGATCACTCTGGAGGTGCCCGCAACCTTGGCCGCAGACGTGGATCTGCACACCGGCGACGGCCACATCGATCTGGATATGCCGGTCACGACCGAAGGCAAAATCCGCGAAGGCGAAGTTCGCGGCAAACTGAACGGCGGGGGAAACTTGCTGATGATTCACACAGGGGATGGATCGATCCGGCTACGGAAGGGATAGCGGGCTTCGGGCTTTGGCCTTCGGGCTTTGGCGAGTCCCCATACGTTCTGGGTGCGGCCTCTCTCCCGGTTCTTGAAGGCGCAAGCCTTATACTCTTAGGTTCCAGCGTTTCGACTCCTACAGAAGAGGCTTTCATGGCATCTCTGCGTACATGCGTCATTTGCACTTGTAGTTGCATCTCTCCTTTCCCTGGCTGGCGCACAACGGCCCGCGCCCGCATCGTCAAAGTACGAACCGGCTCTTGACGTCACTTCGATGGATCGCACCGTCGATCCCTGCGTGGACTTTTTCCAATATTCCTGCGGCGGATGGATCAAGAACAATCCCATCCCTCCCGACCAGTCTTCGTGGAGTCTTTACGCGAAGATGCAGGATGAGAATCGCATGAGGCTGCGCGGAATTCTGGAGGCCGCCGCCGTGCCTGACGCCAATCGCAACGCCGGCCACGCAAAAGATTGGCGATTACTACGCTTCCTGCATGGACGAGAAGGTGATTGAGGCGAAAGGCGCGGCGCCGTTGCAGCCGAGTCTGGATCGCATTGCGAAGACTACTTCGAAGGCGGAGATCGCCGACGTGGCCGCGGCCATGGTGTACAACAACGTCCTGTTTAGGTTCGGTTCCACTCAGGACTACAGGGATGCCTCGCAGGTAATTGCCGAAGCGGACCAAGGAGGTCTGGGCCTGCCCGACCGCGATTACTACGTAAAAGACGATGCGAAGTCGGTTGAGCTGCGCAAAGCTTACTTGACGCACGTGCAGAAGATGTTCGAATTGATGGGCGACAAGCCAGAGGTCGCGGCTGCAGAAGCGCAGACGGTGATGCGCATCGAAACTGCGCTTGGCTAAAGGTTCGATGACGCGTGTGGAGCGGCGCGATCCTAAGAATCTCGACCACAAGATGACAAGCGGCGAACTCGAAAAGCTCAGCCCCGATTTTCACTGGCAGGTTTACTTCACCAAGGTCGGATTGCCGTCGCTGTCCTCGCTGAATGTAGCGTCTCCCGGCTTTTTCAAGGCTATGAACGAGGAACTCGACAAAGAAAGCCTGGCCGATTGGAAAACCTACATGCGCTGGCACCTGGTGCATGCCGAAGCGCCGTTTCTTTCTTCGGCGTTTCTGAATGAAAATTTCGCTTTCTACGGGAAGACCTTGCGCGGTCAGCAGGAACTGCAGCCGCGCTGGAAGCGCTGCACGGAATACGTGGACGGCGACCTGGGAGAAGCGCTGGGCAGGTCTACGTGGAGAAATATTTCAGTCCGGCGGCTAAGCAGGAAGCCCTGAAGATGGTGAAGGAAATCGAGGCGGCCATGGAACAGGACATCAACTCGTTGCCTGGATGTCGGCGGCAACCAAGCAGCAGGCGCTGGTAAAGCTGCACGGTATGGCCAACAAGATCGGCTATCCCGACAAATGGCGCGACTACAGCAAGCTTGAAATTATACGTGGAGATGAATTGGGCAACATTGAACGGGCTTGGCAATTTCGAGTTCAACCGGCAACTAGCCAAGATCGGCAAGCCGCGTCGACCGCGGCGAGTGGGACATGACTCCGCCCACGGTAAACGCGTATTACAACCCGCAGATGAATGACATCAACTTTCCCGCCGGAGTGCTGCAGCCGCCGGCGTTCGATCCAAAATCCGACGCAGCGCCGAACTACGGCGACACCGGCGGCACCATCGGCCACGAACTCACCCACGGCTTCGACGACGAAGGCCGCCAGTTCGACGCTCAAGGCAACCTGCGCGACTGGTGGACCGCCAACGACGCAAAAGAGTTTGAGAAGCGGGCCAGTTGCATCTCAGACCAGTACTCGACTTACACGATCATCGACGATATCAAAATCAACGGCAAGCTGACTTTGGGCGAGGATGTTGCCGACCTCGGCGGCCTGATTCTGGCATACATGGCGTGGAAGGAAGATACCAAAGGAGAGAAGCTGCAACCGCTCGACGACCTCACTCCCGAGCAAAGATTCTTCGTGGGCTACGGGCAAAGTTGGTGTGGAGAAACTCGCGACGAAACCAAACGGCTACGCGCCACGGTAGACCCGCACTCTCCAGAGAAATACCGCACCAACGGAGTGGTTTCGAACATGCCGGAGTTTCAGGAAGCATTTCATTGCAAGACGGGATCGCCGATGGTCAATCAGAACCGCTGCCGCGTGTGGTAGAGCTTGTGTGGTAGAGAAAGAGGAAAACTATCGGCACTGAATCGTCACGGTAGAGGAACTATTCCAGTCCTTCCCGCTCTTCTTTGGTGGGGTTGTAGTAGAAGCGGAAGCGAAGGGCAAGATATTGTCCGCCGAATTCGGCGGGCAAGGCTGGAAATGGATCCGAGCCCGTAATTCCAGCCCAGGCTGCGCGATCCAGCGGAATGTCCCCCGAACCGGTCACCAGCTTCATGCCCGCAACTCTTCCATCTTTGGTGATCGCGAATTCAATGATTAGATTTCCGTGTTTCATCTCCGCGGATTCCGGAATCGCGCGGTACCAATTCTGCTTCACGTCATGCAGTACGCGCTGCAGGTAGGGGCCGAAGTCCACGCCCATGGTGTCGCTCAGTATCTCAAGATTCCCCACCTGGCGGCCGTGCGCGCCTGTGCCTAAACCAAAGTCGCCGCCGCCGCCCTGCCGTCCGCCTCCCAGCCTTGCGTTGCCCGGGCTGCTTCCTGAATCTGGTCGCCCGCCGACATCGAGCCGCCATACTTGCTGAACTCGCTCTTGATGTCGG
The DNA here is from genome assembly GCA_963702775.1 of uncultured Acidobacteriaceae bacterium. Taxonomy (GTDB): domain Bacteria; phylum Acidobacteriota; class Terriglobia; order Terriglobales; family Acidobacteriaceae; genus Sulfotelmatobacter. The sequence continues at coordinate 36,400 of CAVPDX010000002.1, read as the reverse complement.
GTCGGGGCGTTTGTAACTGGGCGACCTGCGGAGGTGGCGGCGCTTGCTGCGGCGCGGGCTGATTCTGCGCCACACCGGCCGACGGTTGAGCGGGCGCTTGCTGCGCCATCTGCGGCGCGTCGATCCCGGCGGTCCTGGAGGCGGCGACGCCAGAATCTTGCGCAACTCCTTCACGTCCAGTTGAGGATGCCGCGTCATCGCGATCCGGTCTTTATCGGAAATAATGTTTGTGTTCGGCTTGTGCGGCACCTTTTGCAAGTCCGGCGGAAGCTCCAGGAAAGTCGCGTCCTTGAAGTCGGTCGCTTTTTTCGTCACCGACAACCGGGTGCCAGGGAAGGTATTTTTCAAGACACTCGATCTTGCACAGCGCAGATAGATGAGAACCAAGTGGACGATGATGGAAATCCACACGGCTTCGCGCCGGCGCGAGCGCGCCAGATCGTCCTGCAACTGGATGAGCAGATGCGGCACGCGGGCATCGTCATCCAGCGCGCGGTAGGCTGTTTCCCATCCCTGGGCATCGTAGAGCCCAAGCTGCTCCGGTTGCGGCTTCTCAGGCGGAGCCACCGGATCCTGGAATGGAATTTGCGTGATGGGCATGAACTAAATTTGTTTTAAGTCAGGCTTAGCCACAGGCCTGTCCGTTAGACACACATTCCCCACTCTTCGTTGCATCACGCCTTCAGAGGATGACGCAACGAACCAGCGCGGCCAAGCTAGCTTCATTTTCGCATCTTTCAAGGGATTCTGCCCACGACAAATGGCGTGGGACTTAGGTGTGTAAACATTTGTAAAACATTGAAAATGACGGCACTTGCCGGAGGAGTGATGTGATTTAAATTTCGCTCAGGGCTTTCCCGTTGCCATGCCCGCGAGCCCGACTTTCTTCCCATGCTCGCGAATCGCTGCCACAATCTCGAGCGCGAGAGTAAGAGCGCGGCGACCATCTTCGAGCGGCACAACTGGCGCGGACCGCTCCCGCACGGCATGCAGAAACGACTTCAACTCCGCATGCAGAGGCTCTTCCGAAGTCACCGAGGGTTTAGCCACTTTAATCTGCGGATTGACGGTAGGAGTGCCCGATGCTGCTGCATCGCCCCCGACGGTAAAGACGAGCACTTCCTGCCGTCCATAGTCGACCGAAACATACTGCTGGGGCTGAAAGAAACGCAGCTTGCGCACGCGCTCAGTGGAGACGCGGCTGGCGGTGAAGTTGGCCACGCATCCCGATTCGAATTCCAGCCGCACATTGGCGATGTCCACTTTGCCGGAAAGAATCGGTAATCCGACGGCGCGAACCTCTTTCACCGGAGAATCAGCAAACGAGAGAACGATGTCGAGATCGTGAATCATCAGGTCGAGCACTACATCGACATCGAGCGAGCGCGGAGTGAAGACGCTCAACCGGTGCACTTCGAAGAACATCGGCTGCGTAAGCAACGGAATCGTTGCTCTCACCGCAGGATTGAAGCGCTCGAGATGTCCGACCTGGGCAATGCGATTGTGGGTGGCCGCCAGGTGCACCAACTCGTTCGCTTCGGCCCGCGATGCAGCCAGCGGCTTCTCGATGAGAACGTCGACGCCGGCCTCCATGAGTGAGCGAGCCACTTCCAGATGATGGACCGTAGGCGCGGCCACCGATGCGGCGCGGATTTCGCTGTGCGTGGTCAGCATCTGCTCGACCGAGCCAAAAGCGCGGCAGCCGAACTCGCGCGCCACCGCATCCGCGCGGTCAAGATTGGGATCGACCACGCCCACCAGCCGAACCGGTTCGCCCTGCTGTTCCAGTTCCTTGTAGACGCGCGCGTGGTTGCGTCCAAAGACGCCCACCCCCACCACCGCAACGGAAATCGGATTGTCAGCTTTCAGGAAGGATCTCTCAGCCAGCCGGTTGACGGCAGGAACAACAAATTGTAAACGTAAAGCGGGGAAAGAGCATCTGGAGGATTGAGTGATTTTGCGATCGTGCGATTGAGCAATTGGTGTCCTCTCATGCGTCAAGGACTTCAATCGCCCCATGACTCGATTATTCAATCACCCAAATTCGAAGGAGCCTAAGCACTCATGCGAACCATCGCGCTGCTTACCATTTCCAACATCTTCATGACGTTTGCCTGGTATGGCCATCTGAAGTATCGCCAGGTGCCGCTGTTCAAGGTGATCGTGATCAGTTGGATGATTGCCTTCTTCGAATATTGTTTCCAGGTGCCGGCCAACCGCATTGGCTCTTACGAATTCAGCGCCGCACAACTCAAGACGATTCAGGAAGTCATAACACTGGTCGTCTTCTCCGTATTCTCGGTGCTCTACCTGAAACAGCCGATTCGCTGGAACCACATCGTAGGATTCGCAATGATCGTGGCCGCGGTAGCCGTGATCTTCAAACAGTGGTGAAGACTTGAGTCATGGAGTGATCGGGGGATTGAGCGATCGGATTTTCAATCACTCAACGGCTCAATCACTCAATGACTAATCGCGCAATGCCTTCTTCAAGATGGCGATCTGCCCCGCGTGATAAAGCTCGTGCTGCGCCACTCCGTGCAGCATGAAATAGAAATCGTATCTCTTTCCCGGAACGCGCTCGCGCAGACGAAACTCGGGCAACGCCGCAACCGTCTTAACCAACACGTCGTGCGTGCGCTTCGCATGAGCAACGGCCTTGCGCCATGCGGCTTGGGTGGGTTTGGGAACCACAGGGAAAATTCGCTGTACCCAGGGGCTGCCATTTCTCACCAGCAAGTCGGCGGCAAGCCGCAGCATCCCAGGCCGCAATGTGCAGCACAAGTTCCCAGATGCTGTGAACGCCGGGCAGATGGCTTAGCGGCAGCCGTGGTGGCATCCATATCTTGAAGCAGTTCGAGCAGGGCAGGACCGTGCCACGCGTCGCCCTCGAAGGCGCGGCGAAGCTGTTCAGCGATGAGGGCGGCTTCAGAGTTCAAGGAAGTCATATCTCCTTCTTCGCGCACTTCGCGGCGCTCCTTTGCGATCTTTGCGGCTAAAAGCTGCTTTCTCGGCTAGCCGCCAAACGCGTCCGCCACAACCGCAATCCCCGCAGCATTCGCCGCGTCGAGAATCTTCTCTCCGTCGAGCAGCAAACATTTCCCCGCATCCAGCGCGAGGCACGTCGCGCCCGCAGCCTGCATGACTTCGATGGTCTTTACTCCAATCACGGGAACATCAAAGCGCATATCCTGATTCGGTTTTGCGATTTCACCACGGTAAGCTCGCGGCTGAGCGTGGAAGCGTCGCCGTGCAGCGAGCCCATGATGCGCCCGGCGCGCTCGATGGTGGCGTCAGTGCCCTCCATGGCCTCGACCGCCACGCAAGCCGTTTCGGCGATCACGACGGTCTGGCCAATGTCATGCTGCGCGAGCTGGCGGGCAACGGTGCGGCCATATGGATGTTCTCGCGTTCCTGCTCGTAGGCGTTCGCGGTGCGTGAGCACTCCCGGCTTTACCAGCAGCGGCTCCAGCAGCCTGGTGGAATTCTCCAGCGTGATGCCTTCCTGGCGAGAACATGGGCCACGGCGCCCAGCAGGCTGTTGGTGTTGCGCGTGGCGAGTGAAAGCAATAGCTTGGCCATCCGCCAGTCCGGCCGGATGGCGGAAAAAATCTGTTTATGCTTCACCTGCCCCGCCATAATCGGCGCGGCGTACGCCTTCGCGCTGAAAAATTTCGATCAACTTGGAAAGCTCGCCCAGCGAAAGCCAGTGAACAGAGACTGCACCGCGATCTTCGATCTCAGGAAAAGCTTCTTCCTTGATCGCGACCACGACCACTTCGTATCCCTGCGCGCGCGCCGCGTCGAGCACGAGGAAAGGGAACTTGCCGTTGCCGGCGATGAGGCCGATGCGCATAAGTAGTGGTCAGTGGCCAGTGTCCAGTGGCTAGTGTCCAGTGCCGGATATCTTGCTGGCCACTGATCACTGACCACTTACTTAATGACTCCTCGCTCCGACGCTTCGATGAACCGGATCAGCACGTCCACATCTTCCCCGCGATCCGGCTCCGCCTTCAGCTTCTCCAGCGCCTGCGATGTGTTCATCTTCGACGCCAGCAGCATCTTGTAAGCATGATGAATCTTGCGGATCCGCTCTTTGGAAAAGCCGCGGCGCTCCAGGCCAACCTTATTCATGCCATATGCGTGTGTGTCGCGCGCGGCCGAAGTCATGGAAAACGGCAAGACATCCTGCGTGATGGTCGTCCCGCCGCCGATGTAAGCATGAGCGCCGATGCGCACGAACTGATGCACCGGGCAAAGCGCGCCGACCACGGCCCACTCTTCCACCGTCACATGTCCGGCCAGCGTCGCTCCGTTCACCAGCATGCAGTGGTCGCCGATCACGCTGTCGTGTCCAATGTGCGCGTAGGCCATGATCAGCGTGTGGCTGCCAACTCTGGTGACGCCGCCGCCTTTCACGGTGCCGCGGGTAATGGTGACGCACTCGCGGATCTCGTTGTGGTCGCCAATCTCCAGCCGCGTTGGCTCGCCTTTGTAGGTAATATCCTGCGGCGCCATGCCGATGGCGCAGAAGGGAAAGAACGCATTGTCGACGCCGATCTTAGTCGGCCCTTCCATGGCGACATGCGATACCAGTCGGCAGCCTTCGCCGAGTTCGACCTCAGCGCCGATCACGCAGTAAGGCCCAACCTGGCATGATGCCGGCACTTTTGCCCGCGGATCAATGATGGCGGTGGGATGAACGTTCATGATCGAGTCATCGAACATCGGGAGATCGACATTGCGCGGGCTGCGGTACTCGATTCATTCAGCCGCGCCTGTCGTGCCATCCGAACCCTGGCCGCGCCCGCGCGAGCTGTCAATGAGCTGGCACGACACGATCGCCTCCGCCACTTTCTTGCCATCCACTTTCGCGATGCCCTGCATTCTCACCGCGATCATGCGCGCAACCGCCCGCCAGGCCTTCACTTCCACTTCGATCCGCAACTGGTCGCCAGGGCTCACCGGACGGCGAAACTTCGCCCGCTCAATCCCCGTAAACACCATCACCTTGTCGGCGCGATCCTCCACCTCGGTGAGCAGAAGCGCGCCCCCGGCCTGCGCAATGGCTTCCACGATCAGCACGCCCGGCATGATGGGCAATCCCGGAAAATGTCCATTGAAAAAAGGCTCGTTGATGGTGACGTTCTTGATGGCCACGATGCTCTCTTTGCGTTTCAATTCCAGCACGCGGTCAATCAGCAGAAAAGGATAGCGGTGCGGCAGAATTTTCAGGATATCGTGAATGTCGAGCCCCGTCTTGGATGCGGCCGCGTCGATCACGGGAGGAGTGCTCTCGATCATAGTTCGTCTAAATCAGTATCCGTGTGAATCAGTCGTGTAATCAGGCCCTGCATCAGCCTGAAGATTATACTGTACCGCATTGCATTCTGAGGGCGCAACTCGACGGAGCCAAGCGAGAGGAAACGTGCCCAACAAGACGACAAAAGATCAGCAGCAGCTCCGCAGCCCGCGTGGTCCGATCGCCTGCGCTATTTCTCGGAAGCCAGCATGGATCGTGAATACGATCCGCGAACTCGTCGAAATCGAATCCCCCAGCGACAACAAGCAGGCCGTCGACCGCATCGCGCATTCCTGGTGTCCAAGTTCGAAGCGCTCGGCGGGCGAACCCAACTCCATCGCAGCAACGACTTCGGCGACAGTCTGCAAATCGACTTCGAAGGAATCCCAGCGCAAGCCAGTCCTTCTGCTCGGCCACTACGACACCGTTTATCCACTAGGCACGCTCGCGAACATGCCCTGCAAAATCGACAACGGACGCCTGCACGGCCCCGGCGTTCTCGACATGAAGTCAGGCATCGCGCTCATGCTCCATGCCATCGACTGCCCTGCAAGCCTGGCATGGCAACTGCCGCGGCCGATCACGGTCTTTCTGGTTTCCGATGAAGAAGTAGGCAGCCATTCTTCGCGAAAAATCACCGAGGCTCTGGCGAAAAAATCTGCCGGAGTGCTGGTACTGGAGCCTGCCGCCGGGCTGCGGGGCGCAGTAAAAACCGCGCGCAAAGGCGTAGGAGAATACACGCTGCGCGTGAAAGGCGTAGCCGCTCATGCCGGACTGGATCCCGGCAAAGGTCACAGCGCGATTCTGGAACTTGCGCGGCAGATCGCGGTAGTCGCGAAGCTGAACAATCTGCGCCAAGGCGTGTCAGTAAACCCCGGCGTGATTCAAGGCGGCACGCGCACCAATGTGATCGCAGCGGAGGCGTCCGTCGCCATCGACGTCCGCATCAAGCGTGCGAAGCAAGCCGCCGGCATCGACCGCAAGCTCCGCTCTCTCAAGCCTTTCGACAAGCACTGCAAACTCGAGATCACCGGCGGCATCAACCGTCTCCCCATGGAGCGAACCGCCGGAGTGGCAGCGCTCTACAAGAAAGCTCGCCGCATCGCGCAACAGGTAGGATGGAAGCTGGAAGAAGCCGCGGTAGGCGGTGGCTCCGACGGAAACTTTACCGCGGGCATGAGCATCCCCACGCTCGACGGCATGGGCGGCGTAGGCGAGGGCGCGCACGCGGTTCATGAATTCATCGTCATTTCCGAATTGCCACGCCGCGCGTTGCTTCTGGCTGGAATGATCGAAGAAGTTTAAGGCATACTCTCGGGAACCAGGACCAGAAAGTAATCCATTTTGTCGCCCTTCACAAAATCATATTGTTTAAGCAGCCGGTAGCCCGCCTGCGTGGCCTCACGCACGACAACATCGCGGCCCACACCATGATCCTCGCCATTTCCGTTGCGGTCGATGATTCCAACTCTCGCACCGGAGCGCAGCGCCCCGAGCAGATTCCGCAAGCAAATGCAACCGGCTCCGCAACTTCGTGATAAGTCTTCAGCAGCAGCACGGCATCCACGCCACCCGGCGGAAGCATCGGGTCATCAGGTTTGCCGAGAATCGTCTTCACGTTGCTCAAATGCTCCTTCTGCGCCCGCTCATCGACATAGCGAATCGATTCCGGATTGATGTCCTCGGCATAAACCACGCCTGCGTCGCCCACTCGCCGCGCCGCTCGCACCGTGAACCATCCCGACCCGGCTCCAATGTCGGCCACAGTTTTTCCCTGCGTTATGCCCAAAATGTCCATGACGCGGTCGACCTGCAAGCGCTTATCGCGCCCGGGAGAATCGAAGACGGAAAGATCCCCGGTATAAGGCACGCTGGTCTTGCGATGTTCGCCCGGCGTGGCGGCCGGAGCCTGAGCCGAACTTTGAGCGGTAAGGAACGGCAAAGCATGAAACGCAACCAGCAGCGCCAATATTAGAAAGCAACGTTTGAGAATCACTACGAACCTCCAGAAACCTGCGCTTCTAAGCATAGACTTCGCGAGGGCAGCTTGGTAAGCCGAGGGCTTCGCGCATCGTAAATTACGACAGCACTTTTTGACTCAGAAGTAGGCATGGCCTAGACTTTTCCTAGGGAGTTCGAACCGCCCGCGCCGCATTAGCCGGCGCCTTGAAGTTTCGCGGAGGAGTTATGGGTGAGTTTTCGCTTTGGCACTGGTTGTTGGTGATAGCGATCGCGCTCCTGCTCTTCGGGACCAGCAAGTTTGCTGCCGTCGGTAAGGGCCTCGGCGAAGGCATCCGTAACTTCAAAGCAGCGATGAAGGACCCTGAAGAGGAAAAGAAGAAAGAAAAAGAAGAAGAAAAAAAGTCCTAACCCCGCGCGTTCCCGAGGGACGCCCTGAGAATAGTTCAGCGCTTAGCGCTGGGAAAAATAGGAAAGGTGAGCCAGTCCTCGAGGGACGACTGAGGTTCAAACCGCCCCCCGCTCCCGCAGTATCCGATAAACCAGCGCCACCGGCAATCCCACTCCATTGCTGTAGTCGCCTTCGACGCGCGGGATCCACCGCGAAGCCATGCCTTGGATCGCATAGGCCCCAGCCTTATCCATAGGCTCGCCGGTAGCAACGTAGAAGCGAATCTCATCGTCAGAAAGTTCGCAAAAAGTAACGAGTGTAGTCTCAGAAGCGGTTCGGACGCTACTGACGACCGGCCCTACCACGCACACTCCCGTAATCACCATATGCGTCCGCCCCGACAACAATCGCAACATGCGGACAGCATCCTCCGCATCGCGAGGTTTGCCGAGGATGACGTCATCGACCACAACGATCGTGTCCGCGCCCAGCACGAAATGCTGTGGATTGCTCTGAAAAACCGCCAGCGCTTTCTCCCGCGCCAGCCGCTCCGCACACTCTCGCGGAGCCTCGCCGGCAAGCGGCGTTTCATCGATAGAAGCGGATTGCACGGTAAATGGAATGCCGGCGTTGCGCAGCAACTCCTGGCGACGCGGCGAAGCCGAAGCGAGAATGAGCATGCGACCAGAATTCTAACGGAAATCGTCTAGCCGTCGATGAGCTCAATACGGTTTCCAAACGGATCGTGCATATGGCAGCGCCGCACTCCCGGGATATCGTCCGGTTCGTTCACCTCGACTCCCGAGTCCCGCAAACGTTGCACCAGCGCCGCATAATCACGGCAGCGCAACGCCGGGTGTGCCTTCTTCGCGGGACGGAAGTCGCTTTCCACTCCAAGATGCAGTTGCACGCTGCCACTTTCAAACCAGCATCCACCACGCTTGGCAAGTTCCTCGGGCTTGGAGAGTTCCGTCATACCGAGCAGACCTGCGTAAAAGCGGCGCGCCTTCTCCTCCTCGCCCGGAGGCATGGCCAGTTGAACATGATCAATCGCAGTGAAAGAAGGCTCGTTCACACTCTCATGCTAAAGGAGAGCTGGCAAAACGGGAACCACACCCCGCCTGCTAAAATCAAAGTTCAGCCCGCACTCATGGACGCAATCAACCTCCGCAACTTTGCGATCATCGCGCATATCGACCACGGTAAATCCACGCTGGCGGACCGCCTGCTGGAGCTGACCGGATCGCTAACCGCGCGCGAGATGCAAGCTCAGGTGCTGGATTCCATGGACCTGGAGCGCGAACGCGGCATCACCATCAAGGCCCACGCCGTCCGCATGATGTATACCGCGCACGACGGTCAGACCTACCAGCTCAATCTGATCGACACGCCCGGCCACGTAGACTTTTCCTACGAGGTCTCGCGCTCACTGGCGTCGTGTGAAGGCGCTCTGCTCGTAGTCGATGCTTCGCAAGGCGTGGAAGCGCAAACCCTGGCCAACTCCTATCTCGCCATTAATCATGGCCTCGAAATCATTCCCGTCATCAACAAGATCGATCTGCAAAGCGCCGACATCCCGCGCACCAAAGAGATGATCGAAAGTGCCGTCGGCCTCGACGCCTCCGATGCCGTGCTCATCAGCGCCAAGACTGGCCAGGGCGTGCCCGACGTTCTCGAAGCCATCGTGAAGCGAATTCCGCCGCCCAAAGGCAATCCGGATGCCCGGCTGCAGGCGCTGATCTTCGATTCCTGGTTTGACGCCTATCGCGGCGTAGTGATCCTCACTCGCGTCTTCCAGGGCACGCTGCGCAAAGGCCAGAGAATTCGCCTGTGGTCAAACGGCACAACCTTCGACGCAGAAACTCTCGGCGTGCAAAACCCCAAGCCGGTCGAGGTCGAAGAACTGAAAGCCGGCGAAGTCGGTTTCCTAATCGCAAACATCAAGAACGTAGCCGACACGAAAATCGGCGACACCATCACCGACGACGCCAATCCCGCCTTCGACGCGCTCCCCGGCTTCGAAGAAATCAAGCCCATGGTTTTCGCCGGACTCTACACCGTCGACGCGCATGAGCACACGCGCCTGCGCGAGGCGCTCGAAAAACTGCGGCTGAACGATTCGTCGTTCTTCTTCGAGCCAGAAAGCTCAGTAGCGCTGGGTTTCGGCTTCCGTTGCGGCTTTCTCGGCCTCCTGCACATGGAGATCATCCAGGAGCGCCTCGAGCGCGAGTTCGCGCTGGAACTCATCACTACCGCTCCGGGCGTGCGCTACAAGATCACCAAGACCGACGGTCAGCTAATCGAAGTCGACAATCCCTCGCGCTGGCCCGACCCCAGCGAAATCGCCAAAGTCGAAGAGCCGGTGATTCTGGCCACAATTCTCAGCAACGAAGAATATGTCGGCGGCATTTTGAAACTGGTCGAAGAAAAACGCGGCAAGCAGAAAACTTTCGAGTACGTAAGTTCGTCTCGCGTCATGTTGCACTATGAGTTACCGCTGAACGAAATCGTGCTCGACTTCTACGATCGCCTGAAGACCGTCTCCCGCGGCTATGCTTCGCTCGACTATCACCTGGCCGATTACTGGGAGTCGCCCATGGTAAAGCTCGACATCCTGGTGGCGGGCGAGCCGGTCGACGCGCTCTCCATCATCGTGCATCGCGATTTCGCCTACGATCGCGGCAAGGCGTTGGTCTCAAAAATGAGGCAACTCATTCCCCGGCAGATGTTTGAAGTGGCGATCCAGGCTTCGATCGGAGCGAAAATCATCGCCCGCGAAACCGTCTCCGCCATCCGTAAGAACGTCATCGCGAAATGCTACGGCGGTGACATTTCGCGCAAACGCAAGCTGCTCGAGAAACAGAAGGAAGGCAAGAAGCGCATGAAGCGGATCGGTCGCGTCGATATCCCTCAGGAGGCCTTCCTGGCCGTCCTAAAGGTCGGCGAAGATAGCAACTGACAAGCAGAACACTCTCCCTTAGGCCATCAGACCATCGCTCTATGGCGCAAAAGGATGCTGCCACACCTGCGGCCCTGCACCTGGGCGAGTTGGGCCGTGACGCGAGAGGGGATTGTGTTCGCCGAGGACTTGCCGAATGGGCGTCCCACGCTAAGTCTTTATGACCCGGCCAAACGCCAGGTGCGCGATTTGCTTTCGCTGCGCAGCGCTCCGTTCTGGGTGGGCGCCACTGCGGATGGGGAAACGGGCGATCATGAACGATGCCGATGAACGCGAGATTTCGCTGGTGGATAATTTGCCGTGAGCGGCCGGAGCCCGGCCTCCCGCCCGAGATGTCGTCGAATTCAAAGGTCAGACACCCCCAAAATGTGCAAATCTCCAATACGGGAATAACCCGCATTTCCGCCGCTGCCGCCCATGTTAATGCCGAGTGAATTGCCTAACTGGTTACTATTCAGGACCTTAGCGGCTGGAAATCCGCTGCCCCGCAATCGATGACAATTCTTTAACAATCAAAACTGCAATCGCGGCACACGGTTCCACAAGCTTTTCCACAGCACGACTATCCTGCGCAACTCGAATCGTCTAAATTACTTACCCAGCAAGACTACAGGCATTCCTGTAATCCGGACTACAGGGATCCCTGTACCCTCCCAGTTACTCCTCGGGAGCCATCCCGCCCTCGGCCATCATCTCGAACCGGGTACAGTTCTTGCGGAAAGCCAGCATCAGCTTGCCCGTCGGCCCGTTGCGCTGCTTCGAGATAATGATCTCCGCCTTACCTTGCAAGTCGGGATCATCCTGCCGGTAAACTTCCTCGCGGAAGATGAACATCACCAGGTCGGCGTCTTGCTCGATCGAACCCGACTCGCGCAGATCGGAAAGCTGCGGACGGTGATCACCGCCCCGGCTCTCCGGAGCGCGGCTCAACTGCGAGAGGGCAACCACCGGCACGCTGAGTTCCTTGGCCAAAGCCTTCAGCCCGCGCGAAATCGCCGACACTTCCTGCGTGCGGTTCTCGTAACGCTTGCCGCCGCCCGACATCAGCTGCAGATAGTCGACGATGATCAAGTCCAGCCTTCCCTGCTGCGCCTGCTTCAGTCGCCGCGCCTTGGCCCGCATCTCGCTCAGCGAAATGCCCGGCGTATCGTCGATGAAGATGGGCGCGTGCGCCAAGTTGCTCCATCGCCCGCACCACCTTGCGCGTGTCATCCTGCCACAACGAGCCAGTGCGCATCTTGTGCGCGTCCACTTCCGCCGTCGAACACAGCAGGCGCAGCAGCAGCGCCTCGCGCGACATTTCCAGCGAAAACACTCCCACCACCTGCTGATCCTTGATCGCGGCATTCTCGGCGATGTTCATGGCAAATGCCGTCTTGCCCATCGAAGGCCGCGCTGCAATGATCACCAGATCCGAGCGCTGCAACCCGCTGGTCATCTCGTCGAGATTTTCATAGTGCGTGGCCAGCCCTGTAATCCGCTGCCCGCGTTGCAACAAAGCATCGACCGAGCCGAACGACTCACGCACAATCTCCTGCACGCCCATGAAACCACGGCCAATGCGCTTCTCTGAAAGCTGAAAGATCGCAGCCTCGGTGTCGCCGAGCACTTCCTCAGCCAAGTCCGATTGATCCGCCGCCCGCGCAATCGCCGTATTCGCCGCGTGAATCAGCCCTCGCAGCAGGGCCTTGTCGCGCACGATCTTGACGTAGTGCTCGATGCTGGGCCGGTCAGGAACGCCATCCAGCAGGCTCGACACATATCCCACATCGCCGATCGCCTGCAGATCCTTATGCCGGTCCAGCTCCTCGATCAGCGTAATCATGTCGATCGGACGCGAAGACTCCGCCAGATCGACCATCCGTCCATAAATCCGCCGATGCGAGTCCAACGAAAAATCTTCAATGCGGAGATGCTCGGCAGCCTGGTTATAAGCGAAGTTGTCCAGCAGGATCGCGCCCAGAATCGAGCGCTCCGCTTCCACGTTCGCCGGAAGAGTGCTGAGGTTGTAATCGGTAGTCGCCATAATTCCGAATTGAACTCTGCCGTATTCTCTCGCCCAGCATAAGCGAAGACAAAGCGAAACGCAAAATGAATTGTGCAGAAGCTGTGAAGCCCTGCAATATATTGTGGAAGTCTCGCGAAAACCGGTCCGCAACAAAAAGCAGGTATTGAGAAGGAATAAGAGACGTGGTTTATCCGCGCAGATCCGCGCAAATCCGCGGCGAAAGCTTCTCCAAGAACGAATGCGACGTCGGCCAGCCACCGACGCCGCATCGTTTCGTGGGTCTCTCTGCTTGCCTTCCCGCCGCTAGGGAGCGGCGAGACGATGGTGCCGGTCCGACAGCGCTCCCAGGGAGTGCCGCTTTTACCAGTACCGGCTACAGAAGGGTGATTCTAAGAATCACTTCTCTGCAACCCCTGCGGCAGCCAGCTACCCAGCCCGCTCAAGACGGACTGTGGAGGAGGCCGCAATGCCCGGGCAACCGGTACGCACTCGCGCGCGTTTCCGAATTTCCCCCGGCAACTCACCCTCGAGAGTTGCCAGTCTGCCACCGGCGTCACCGCAATCATCAATCAGCAAGCGTTGAGAATTGCCACGTATTCGCTGAACCCACTCTTATCCGGAATGTTGCGACCCGCAACAGAAAAACATTTCCCGCTTGTGCGGAAGCTGTGGACGACAGAACTTCCTTGTGGAAAGCTGAGGAAAAGTGCGGAGGAACTTTGGAAACGAAAATCAGCTTCGCCTATGGTCAAGAACTTAGGCCCGCCACAAGAAAGAAACAGCGCCGCGCAACTCACTCATTCGATCCACTCGGGAGAAATTTCTTCAGCGCATCCCTGAATCTCGTCGATATATCCAGGCTCGGCATCATCATCACGATGGAGCAGCTGATGAATTCACGTTTGAAGTGCAACAGTGTGTTGCAAGAATACCTCGTTGGGAGTTTGGAAGGCGAGGCACTTTCTGGGGGTGTCGTTGAAGCGTTCCAGAAGGCCAGCGAGGCGGAGTGGGGGCAGCGCATTGAGGTCGGTCTTTCTGGGTAACTGACGGCGCAACCGACCAATCGCGTTTTCGATGCCGCCCTTCTGCCACGGCGAATGGGTGTCGCAGAACCAGGTCGCGATGCCAAACCTTCGGCTCAGGAGATAGTGCTTGCTGAACTCCGTTCCGTTATCAAAGGTCATGGACTGGCAGGCGCACGGCGGCATGGCTTCCACCATGGCGCTGAGATTGTCGGCGACCGACTGCGCCGTTCTCGCCTCCTGCCGCAGCAGCAGGGCGCGCCGCGATCTGCGTTCCTGGACCACCAGCAGGAACTGTCCCGGTTTGCTGAAGCTCATGAGGTCGGCTTCCCAATCGCCGGAGCGGGTTCGGGCCTCCACCGCGGCCGGGCGATCATGAATGGAAACCCTACCTACGATGGACTCGATCGACCACCGGCCATTCTTCCAACGCTTTCCGCGACGGCCTTTTTGGCGAGGCAGCAGACGATGCAGCGTTTCTTTGAACGACCAACTGCGCCAATAAATATAGCGATAGATCGATTCGTAGCTGATCCGTTGCCCGGCCGCTCCCTGGGCCAAGCGTCCGGCAATCTGCTCCGGCGACCATCCCTCGGCCAGGCGTCGCAAAACTTCCCCGCGAAGCTCCGGTTGACGTTCCATCTTATGGGCTCGACCGCGGGCATGACGACGCAGCATCAACTGCTGCGCCCGCTGCGGATCGTAGCCCCCGGCCCACTGCTTGGACGCCTTGCTATTGCGCTTCAGCTCCCGGCTGATCGTCGCCGCGCTCCGCCCCAGAACGCCAGCGATGCAGCGCTGAGATTTACCGTCTGCATGCAGACGGTAAATCTCAATCCGTTCCCTGAGGCTCAACTGCTCATACTTTCTTTTTGCCATCGCAACACCTTTGTACGGTGTTGCACTTGATTCGTGAACTCATGGCTGCCACGCTTCGCGATATTTCTCGTACTTCGACCGTCCCGACTGCGGGAAGAGCGTGAGCTTTGTAAAGCCCTCAATCCTTTCCGCAGGAATGATGTACCAGGCGTCTTCGAAAATAACGTAAGCCGCGAGGAAATCAAACGAGCCCGGCGGATACGGCTGGTTGCCGCTTACACTGCAGACATAACCTTTCTCCACCTCGAACGTCGTGGATTTGACCTGCACCGCCTTAAAGTGCCCCGGCCACCCCACCACAAAGTCATAGCTCCTCGAATCTCCCCAAGGCCTGCTCACCGGCAAGTCATGGTCGGTCGCGCGCACCATGAAATGCATCTCAGCCCACTCGCCGCGGAGTTTCTTGTCGGGGATCTTCAGCTTCCGCTTGTTCCGTTTCTTCATGCAATCTACCTCAGAACGAAAAAGGCGGCATTCGTGGAAAAATTCGCGAATGCCGCCTCATCTATTCATTGAATAGCCATTCCCAAACGAAGGCAAGAAAATTCTAAGAAAGAAGCGGAACCAAATCCCAAAATGGGAATTGCACGATCCGGCATCCGGAGATCGCCGCGCGCCACAAGCCCCGGAGGGGCGGCCGATAATAGCCCAGCGCTTCCAGCGCTGGGAAAAGGGGAGGAAAATAGAACCGAGTCCCGGAGGGACGACACGAGTCGACCGATTACACTCGATGAGGTCATTATGCAAATGCACAAACCGCCCCATCCCGGCAAAATTCTCCGCGAATATCTGGGAGAACTGGCCGTGACCACCGCAGCAGCCCATCTCTGCGGATTACGCGCGTGACGCTCTCGCGCGTGCTCAACGGCAAGGCCGGAATCTCCGCCGCCATGGCCATTCGGCTGGCGGCCGCCCTGGGTACCGCGCCAGAACTGTGGATGAACATGCAGTCGCAGTACGACCTGTGGCGGGCCCGGCAGGGTCGGCAACCGGCAGCGCACAGATTTGCGCGTGCCACGGCGGCGTTAAATGAAAGGTAGTTGCATGAACCCACGCACGATAGTGATATCCTTCTTTACGGTTCGGGGGCATGGAGCCCTCTACCGTAAGAAGTTACGAGGTTCGCAATGGCTGATGACAAGAATTGGGCAAATGCGATCCCGGAAATGTACTTTGACGTTATCGGCCGAATAGCTCCAGGAGCTTTCCTAACCATAGTGATATTCGCCATCCTACTCCCTGACTTTCGCAGTTTTGCGGTCGCCTTCACAAGAGTGGAATGGGGTCCCTCTCTTGTTGTCCTCATTCTCCTGCTCTTTGCCGCCTACGCTATGGGGTTGCTGATTTCGCCCGTGGGTATTCTTATCAACCGCCGATTTTGGCGGCGGACATGGGAGACCGCTACGCGAAGCGAATCCTCCTTGCTGCAGCAGGTCAAGGAAGAACTGCGCCTCGGCTTTCAGTTGGAGGGTTCAACCGCCCTGACCTATGATCAACATGCGATCCTGTATCGCCATCTACATGAACTCCTGAAGATAAGACAACTAGAGGCAAAGCTACCACTCCCCAGAATAGCGGCGGAGCTCAGTTTGGCGCTCAACTTTCTTATCGCCTTCTGCCTTACACTTCTCCTGTTGCTTCTGCACAGGATAGTGTGGCACTGGACAAGCCCCACAGCCGCGGTGCCGGCTAGCCCGAGCATTTTGTTGGTGGTAGTCCTCCTGGCGGTCGGCGCCGTCGTTTCTTGGTACGCCGCAATGGATCGCACTGTCCACTTTGTTAGGAGGCACTTCGCCTATTTGGCCGTATATGTCTCAGAGCGCCCAGGAAGCGGCGCGGGAACCGGCAGCACACACGTTGGCGGCTAATCCAGAAGGGGTCCGCACCGGGCATCCGGTGCGGACCCTGCGGTCTATAGCCGTGACTTAAAGTCATTCGCGGCGAGATAGTAACACGCGCCGGTTTTGCCAACTTTTTGGGGATCATAGTTGGCCATCTGGATCATGCCGTAGTACACCTTGAGCGTCTTGCCGAGATTCTTTTTGATGAAGCGGGATGGGTCGACCTTCCAGCTCACCTTCCCATCCTTGTACTCCATCAACTCGCCCAGAGCCCAGACCAGTGGCATAACAAACCCGTCCGGAAAGTCGTACTTGCACTCGTGCCTGTAAAACTTCGTGTGCGCAGGGTGAGACAAGTACTTCGGGTCGCTCGAGTCCGCTTTCGCAGGTTCCCAAATGCGGACGCTACTGACCCTTCCAAATCCCGGGGACGCCTCGTTGTAGGCCTCCGGGAACTCCGTGTAGACGAGATCGAACAATCGAGGAATGTCCCCAAGCATGCCGATCGCGCTCTTAACCGCCTTGTTTCTCAGCTCTCGGATCTCGCCCTTCGCTCTCTGGCTGATTTCGTCGGATCCCATAAGCGTGTTGTAAGCGGCCACGCATGCGCCTTTGTTGCGGTACATGGCGACTGGGCTGAACTCGTCTTTCCCGGGTATCTCCTCTTCAATCCGAGAAAGCGCGATCCAACTGAGGGCGACGAGTTCTCGAACCTTGATCCTCCCGCCGTCGTTGGTCTTCCACTCGATCTGGTCCACCAGTTCAGGGTCGATCGATTCTCGGATCGCATCGTAAAACCCTGCCTTGTTCGCTTTCGTTTCCTCAGTCAGCTCAAGCTGCGGAGTGCAGAAAAAGCGGAAACTGTGGACCAAGGCGGGGCGGGCGGAGTTGGAGCAGTTGCCCTTGCTGCCGTACGCGGCGGAGCGGCGAAAGCGGTTGCTGGAAGCGCTCGACGGGCTGGAAGCGGAGATCGTCGAACTGGACCGGCGAGTCGCAGAAGAAGCGCGGCAACGGCCGGAAGCGGTGCGGCTGATGACGCATCCGGGAGTGGGTTCGGTGACGGCGTTGGCCATGGTGCTGACGCTGGGGCCGGCCGAGAGGTTCGGATCAGGCAAGCAGGTGGGCAGCTACTTCGGCCTGATTCCGAGTGAGGAATCCAGCGGCGGGAAACAGCGGCTGGGCAAGATCAGCAAACAGGGCAGTTCCTTTCTGCGCTTTTTGCTGGTGGAAGCGGGACAGACGGCGGCGCGGTTGGATCCGCAACTGAAACGCTTCTATCGCCGCCTGGCGGTGCGCCAGAATCGCAGCGTCGCCAAGGTGGCGGTGGCCAGAAAGTTGGCCACGCGCTTGTACCTGATGTTGCGCGAAGACTGGACGTACGCGCAACTATGTCAGGCCGTCATGCAGGTGAGCCCGAGTCATTCCGTGGTTGGCGAGTAAGGGGCCGACGTTTTGAGTGGGCAGCCTGCCTCCCTGAAAAGTCAGGGAGTTCGAAGTGAGTAATCGTGGGTGCAAGTCCCGAAGAGATGGATGGTGGGACCTGGTGTCCCGCTGCAGGATTGAACAGAGTGACGAGCTTGGTCTGGGAGTCAAAAGCTTTCTACTAGAGCGAAATGGCGCTCCTTCTGGCGTCGACGCCGAAGTGTCGCTACAAAACGCTTGACAGGATGCACCGTCGTTAGAGACGGAATGACAAGAGTGTGGAGCTAGTTTCTGACTTCCTCCTCGCCGATGGTATGATGCTCTTCAAGCGATGATCCGCTGATGAACCACCAAGACAGAATCGTAAGGGACCGACAGATTTGCGGCGGTGAGCCGGTTTTTCGGGGCACCCGAGTCACGCTCCGTACAGTGCTGGCCAGCCTGGCCGCTGGCGATTCCATCGCAGAAATTCTCGCCGATTTTCCCGCCCTGAAGACCGAGGATGTTCAGGCCGCGATTACCTTCGCAGCCGCTTCTGCAGCAGAAGACTTACCGGTTCCTGCTACGCCGCACATCCGATGAGGATCAAACTCGACGAGAATCTTCCCGTCCGCCTTGCGGTGGTTCTGGCGAACCTCGATCACGATGTTCAACACCATTGCCGAAGAAAACCTGAGCGGCAAGAGTGATAACCAGGTTTGGGAAGCGGCGCAGCGAGACAGGCGATTCTTAATCACACAGGATCTGGATTTCTCCGACGTGCGGCGATTCACACCTGGGACGCACTGCGGCATCTTGCTCGTTCGGCTTCATTCGCCAGATCGTCAAAGCCTCATCGTGCGTGTCGCGGATGTATTCCAGCAGGAGGACACAAGCCGCTGGGAAAGGTGTTTCGTGGTCGTCACAGAACGCAAGACGAGAGTGGTCCGAGCCTTAGGCTGAATTAGGGGTTCGAGTGACGTCAGAGGGTGAAGGAACCCTTAGTTGCTGAAGCCACTCGAACGCGATGACCAGGCGTTCGTCTAGTACTGACTGGCACCATCCTCCAAACGACCCTGTTGCGTGATCGATTATAGTTGGCGCACGAAGGTATTTCACAGCCAAAGATGAAATATTTCAAAATGAGATGTCGATTCGGGAAATGAAAGAAAAAGCCGCAGCCCACCCCGCGCCTTTTGTCCCGAATTGTTTTCCCTGTGTCTCTGTGACTCTGTGGTGAGCCTTAGTCCCGAACTCCATCCATGAACGCGCGCAGCTTCCGCGACCTCGACGGATGGCGCAGCTTGCGCAGGGCTTTGGCTTCTATCTGGCGGATGCGTTCGCGGGTTACGGCGAACGACTGGCCTACCTCTTCTAAGGTGTGCTCGCTGCCGTCTTCGAGGCCGAAGCGCATCTTGATTACTTTTTCTTCGCGCGGAGTCAGTGTGCGCAGGACCTGTCCAGTCTGGTCCTTGAGGTTGACGTTGATCACGGCTTCGGCAGGCGAGACTACGGCGCGGTCTTCGATGAAGTCTCCTAGATGCGAATCTTCTTCTTCGCCGATTGGGGTTTCCAGCGAGATCGGCTCCTGCGCGATCTTCAGCACCTTGCGCACTTTCGCCACGGGGATGTCCATGCGCTTGGCGATTTCTTCGCTGGTGGGCTCGCGTCCCAGCTCCTGCACCAGTTGACGCGAGGTGCGGATAAGCTTGTTGATGGTTTCGATCATGTGCACCGGGATGCGGATGGTGCGCGCCTGATCGGCGATGGCGCGGGTAATGGCCTGCCGAATCCACCAGGTGGCGTAGGTGGAAAATTTGTAGCCGCGGCGGTATTCGAATTTGTCCACGGCTTTCATCAGGCCGATGTTGCCTTCCTGAATTAAGTCGAGGAACTGCAGGCCGCGGTTGGTGTACTTTTTCGCGATCGAAACCACAAGACGCAGGTTGGCCTCAATCAGCTCGCGCTTGGCCTGCTCGGCGTCCATGTCGCCCTGGATGATTTCGCGCTGCGTGCGCTTGATCTCCTGGAACAGGAGTCCGGCTTCGGCTTCGAGCTTTTCAATTTCGCCGCGGACGGATCGAGCCTGGCGGCGATATTCTTTCTTTTGGTCTTCGCTGCGCGTGGCGTCGGCCTTGCGCTCGAGGTTGCCGGCCTGGCGGTCGAGCGAACGCATGCTGTCGACTGTCTTGTTGACGCGGTCGATGAGCCGCTTGCGCTCGGCGTTGGTGAATCCCAGCTTGCGCACCGCCATGGAAACGTGGACGATGGCGTGGGCCAGGTTGCGGCGGGCGCGGCGATGGTCCTTGGGGCGTTTTTTCTGCGAGACGGTCGCGTATTTTTCCTGCAACACGGCGACCTTCTTGTACAGCTTGGCCATGTTGTCGATCTTGCCGGTGAACTCGTTCAGCCGGTTCTGCAGAATCTCGTCGGTGATCTCCTCTTCGTCGAAGGTGACGACTTCTTTGATGGAGCGCACGCCTTTCTTGAGGTCTTCGCCCATGGCCAGCAATTCGTGAATTACGATGGGCGAGCGGGAGAGCGCTTTGAGCACTCGGATCTGGCCCCGCTCGATGCGCTTGGCGATTTCCACTTCGCCTTCGCGCGTGAGCAGGGGGACGGTTCCCATCTCGCGGAGATACATGCGGACGGGGTCGTTGGTTTTTTCAAGAGCGCCAGGCGTAAGGTCGAGCTCGACGTCCTCGCCTTCTTCGATGTCTTCAAACTTCTTATCGAGCGCGGCGGAAGGCAGCTTGGGGCCTTCCAGCACGTCAATGCCTTGCGTGCCGATCGTGGTCAGCAGGTCGTCCAGGTCTTCGGGGCTCACCACGTCGTGCGGTATGAGTTCGTTGACCTGGTCGTAGGTCAAGTAGCCCTTTTCCTTGCCGGCATCGACCAGCTTTTTAATATCGTCGTACTTGTCTTCGAGAGCCAAAGGTGATCCTCAAAATTCTTCAATTCGCTCGCGGGGAGCGTGTGGTACAGCTTGCAAAGGTGGGAATCTGGGGTAGCGCGGAGTTGTGCGCCTAGCACAAACCTATGAATGTTAGCACATAAGTATTGCTCCGTCTATCAGTTGCCCCGTTATTCTTCCCGCCGGACGCAGCTAAATCTAACTCTGCCAAATGTTTAGATGATTTTAATCGTTATTTTGTTTCATGCAGTTTTCTTGCTTCCGGAAGCTCTGAGGCCGTCCTCCGCCAAGCTGGGATCGCGAAGCGCGCGGCTGAGGCGATCCTTTTCAAGAAGTAACTGGTTCCTAAGCGGCTTATCGTCGCTGACACTGGGTTTGTTGAGTTCTCGCTGCACTCGCTCGAGACCCCGCCGCAGGTGAATGCGGCGGAGAGCGCGGACTGCCCCCTCCAGACGCTCGGCGGTGAGTTCTTCGTCCTCTTTCAGCAGGATGGAAGCCAGCACACGACGCTCGCTGTCGGAGCACGGCACTTCCATTACATCAGCCACTTCGGATCCGGCGTTGAGCAGGGCCTCGACCAGCGATTCGGTGGCCAGGCCGCGATGCAGGCCTTCGCTCTGGAACGCGTACTGGGCCTGCCGCGCAGGGTCGAATTCTTCGTCCTTAATAACCTCGCGTGCGCCATCGCGGGCGGAGACATGCTCGCCCGGCTGCATTTGGCGGGCTGACGCGAGCGCGCGGATCAGGATGCGTTCGGCGTCGGTGGCTTGAGCTTCCGCTGGAGCCTTCACTTGCGCGGCGGAACGCTCCGCAGCCACGTGACGCAACTCCTGCCGCAAGACCGTCGAATCTATGCCCAGCTTTTGCGCGATCTCCTGGGCTAGTTCGTCGCGCACGATCCGGCTGGGAATACGCTGGATGTGCGGCAGGAGGTAGTTCACGGCATTTTTTTTGCCTTCGGCGCTGCGCACCGGGAAATGGTTTCGCGCCCGATCGATCAGGTAGTCGAAATACTTTTGCGACGTGCGCAGCGCCTGGCCGTAGGCGTCTTTCCCTTTGCGGTGGATGAAGAGATCGGGGTCGAAGCCCTGCTCCAGCGTCAAGACCTTGATCTGAAATTCTTCTTCCACCAGCAGGCCCAGCGTGCGCTCGGTAGCTTTGGCTCCGGCGGTGTCGGGATCGAAGTTGACCACCACATTTTTGCTGAAGCGTCCAAGCAGCTTGGCCTGGATTTCGGTGAAGGCCGTGCCTGAGCTGGCGATCACGTTATGAAATCCGGCGGCGTAGACGGAAATGCAATCCATTTGGCCTTCGACCAGAATGGCGTAGTCGAGCTTGCGGATTGCTTCTTTGGCTTGGTCCAGATTGAACAGAACCCGGCCTTTGGAATAAATTCCGGTCTCCGGCGAATTCAAATACTTCGGGCCGGACTTTTCGTCGGTGGCGAGGGTTCGGCCGGTGAAGGCGATGATTCTGCCGGAGTCGTTGGTGATGGGGAACATCACGCGGTTGCGGAATTTGGAATACATCGCAGATGCGGGCTTCGGGCTTCGGCTTTCGGGCTTCGGCAAATCTTCGTACGACTCGGGGCCGTCTGGCCGAAGCCCGGAGCCTGAAGCCCGAAGCCCGTCTTCCTGCTTCCACGAAAACAGCCCGCTCTCGCGCAGCACTTCTTCGCTGAACTCGTTTGCCAGGCGGTCGCGCAGCAGGAAGCCGGAATCCGGAGCGTAGCCTATGCGGAAACTGGCAATCGTTTCTGCGTCCAGCCCGCGTCCTTGCAGATATTCGCGCGCCCGCGCTCCTTCAGGACGCTTCAGGCATTCCTGGAAAAACGCGGCCGCACGTTCTTGAATCTCAAACAACTGGGCGCGCAGCTTGGCATCCCGGGCCTCGCCCGGACTCGAATAGGTCGTCTTGGGCAGCGGAATGCCTAGCTTTTGAGCCACCAGGCGGACTGCCTCGGGAAAAGTGATGTTCTCGATCTTCTGCACGAAGCTGAATACGTCTCCCGAGACGCCGCAGCCGAAGCAGTGATAAAACTGGCGCGTAGCGTGCACTGAGAACGACGGCGTTTTCTCGCCGTGGAATGGACATAGCCCGGAATAGTTTTGTGCCCCGGCCTTTTTCAGCTTGATGTAGTCGCCGATGATGCGGACGATATCCGCTTGCTGCTTCACGGTCTCTTTGAAATCTTCAGCGGGCATGGATGGTGTTTCGAGGATCGACACTTCTCCGTTTGGAATTGTGAGCTAGGGTGCCGCTGATGGGAATATAGCAGCAGCATTTGCCTGCGGAAAAACTGTGGAATACGCGGTTATTGCGTTGATGTTCTAGGAAAACCCCTCGCTATTAACCGACCTTTCATTCTGTCATGCTGACAAGTTAAACCCGCAACTCCACCACCGTGGCCCCGCCTCCGCCTTCGTTTTGCGGGGGCTCGGCTACTGACTCTACATGCGGGTGCTGCTGCAGTGCCTGCCGCAAGGCTTTGCGGAGGATGCCCATGCCGCTGCCGTGGACTACGCGGACTCGCGGCAGGCCGGCCAGGAATGCGCGGTCCACAAACTTTTGTACTTCGCGCGTGGCGTCGTCGACGTTATAGCCGATTACGTTGATTTCGGATGGGGCCTGTTGGCCTTCGTTTTCTAGCGTGACTGAAATCCCTCGCGCCCTTGCTGCTTTCACGGGAGAATCTGCCGTGGGGGCGCTGGCAAACACTTCGGCTATATCGTCGCGCGCGATCTTCATTTTCATTGCGCCCATCGCCACTTCGAAGTGAGAGTCGCCCAGCTTGCGCAGGACTGTGGCGGAGCGGCCAGTTGATTTCAGCTTGACGGTGTCGCCTTCAGAGACTTGCTTTACCACTTGCGGCTGGGCGTGGGGATCGCCCTGGTCGGCTCCGCTGGCGTGCGCCACCACGGTGGAATCGAATTGCTCGCGAAATTCGCGGCGCAGCTTTGCGATGCGCCGCTCGGCTTCTTTCGAGACTTTCTGCGCTGCTGCCTTGTCCTGAACTGCGGTCACCGCTTCGCGCGCGTGGTATTCGAAGTCGCGCAGCACGCTCTCCAGTTTCTTCTCCATCTCGCGAATCTTGGCCTGCTGCTCGTTTTTTCCTTCAACCGCTAAACGGTTCTTTTCGCGCTCAAGGTCCTGTTCGCCCGTCCGCAGACGCAGGCGTTCGCTTTCCACTTCGCGCAACCCGGCATGAAGTTTGTCGAGAAATTCGCCTACATCGCGGGCTTGCGTGCCCAGCCGCGCCCGCGCGGCCTCGATGATCGCCGGATTCAAGCCCAGGCGCTGCGCGATGTTGATTCCCGCCGACGCTCCTGGCACTCCCATCTTCAATTCGTACGTCGGTTGCAGCGTGGTCTCGTTGAAGCCCACCGAGGCGTTGATCACGCCCGGAGTATTTGCGCCGTAAACTTTCAACGACGTGTGGTGCGTGGAAATCACCGTCATGCAGCCGATGCGGCCGAAGTATCCGGCGATCGCTACCGCCAGCGCTGCGCCTTCCTCGGGATCGGTGGCCGAACCCAGTTCGTCCAGCAGCACCAGCGAGTTGGCGGTCGCCGTGCGCGAGATGAAATCGATGTTGGTGACGTGCGCGGAGAAGGTTGAGAGATTCTGCTCGATCGATTGATAGTCGCCGATATCGGCCAGCACCGCGTCGAATACCGGCATCTCGGCGCGGTCGGCGGGAACCGGGATTCCAGATTGCGCCATTAACGCCAGCAGGCCTACTGTTTTTAGAGTTACCGTTTTTCCGCCGGTGTTGGGGCCGGTGATTACCAGCTGTCGGCGGGCGCCTTCGAGTTCTACGGTGACTGGGACTACTTGGGCTCCTTTTAACTTTAGATTTCGTTCCAGTAGTGGGTGGCGGGAGTTGTGGAGAAGAAGGCTCGCTTCGCTCGCGGACCCTTCGGCTTCGCTCAGGGCAGGCTCGCGAATGCGACCGTCCCCACACGTTTCTTGCAGATTCCCACTCAACTTTACGGCTACGCAGTTGTAGTCTTCGGCGAAGCGAGCTTTGGCGAACTGCAATTCCAGTTCGCTTAGAACTTCCGCCGACGCCAGAATTGCTTCCGCCTGCTCGCCGATGCGGCGCGTCATCTCGAGCAGAATGCGATGAATCTCTGCCTGCTCTTCGTCGAGCAAGCGCACTAGCTCGTTATTCTGCTCGATGGTCTCCAGCGGTTCGACGAAAACGGTTTGGCCGCTGGAACTCGCTCCGTGGACCACGCCTTGCACGCGCCTCTTCTGTTCGATTTTTACGGGGATGACAAAGCGTTCGCCGCGGATGGTGATGAGTTCATCCTGCACTGCGCCGCCCTCGGCTAAACGCCGCAAGTAGCCGTGCAGCGATTCCTGAATCACGCGCCTTTGCTTTTCGATCTCGCGGCGAATTCGCGCCAGTTCCGGCGACGCGCGGTCTTCGAGAGTGCCATCGGGCTCGATCTTGTTGCGAAAATAGCGCAGGAATTCCGTGAAGTCGGGCACGCCTTCCGAAAGCGTTCGCGATTCGTTGCCATTCCGTTTTCATGCTCGCGGGGGATGGAATGCGATCTCGCGCCACTCCGCGGCGCGGTCCACGACCAGCAGCACGTCGCGAATCTCGGTGGTTTCGAGCACTGCGCCGCGATGCGGGACCGCTGAATCAATTTTGTGACGTCGAGCAGGCCGGAAAAATCGAAGCGTCCCGCCGACGCGGCGAAACTCTCGTACTTCCGCCGGTTAGTTCCTGTTGCCCAGCTGATCCAGGCGGAATCGGTGGAGGGCGCGAGCGCCGTGATTCTCGCCTGGCCGGGCGGCGAAGAGGCGTATCCGCGCAGCAGTTCGCGCAGAGCGTCGAACTCCAGCACCCGCGCGGAGTTGTGGATTAGCGGTTGGGACATCGGATTTATGTTACAGGAAGGGGGTTACGGAAAAGGTTGCGGAAAGAGATTAGTGCAGGCACCTCAGCGGCTAAAGCCGTCTCTTGATCAAAGCCTTTGACGCACGCTGAAAGCGCTGCTCCACCCAAACCCGCTACGACTGTGCCGCTGCCAGCGCTTGGGATTCGGCGCGGCTCGCCACGGGCAAGTGCAGCACGAAGACAGCGCCGCCCTCCGGCCTGTTTTGGCAAGTGATCTGTCCGCGATGATCCTGCACGACGCCATAGACGGCGCTCAGTCCCAGACCTGTGCCTTTGCCGATCGGCTTTGTCGTATAGAAGGGATCGAAGACCTTCTGCGGCTCTTTTATGCCGGGGCCGCTGTCGGAAAACTGCACTACTACTTCTTCGCCTTGAAGGTGGGCGCTGACCTGGAGCAGTCCACCGCCAGCTTCCTCCAGCGCGTCCATGGCGTTTTCGACGATCTGGGCGAAGGCCTGGAACAACTGGTGACCGTCGCCCCACACGGCCGGCAGGTGGGGCTCGATCGAGGTTTCTATGCGGATTTTCTGATCGATGACTCTGCAGCCCGCGCATTTGCACGCTGCGCTGCAGAAGCATGCACAAATCAACCAGTCGTCTTCTCTCCGGAACCTTGCTGCGCGAAGCTCAGCAGGTTCGAGATCAGCTCGCGGGTGCGCTGCGACTGGTTTACAATCTTGCGGACCAGCGCGTCCTGGTCGCTGGTCAAGCGCTCTTTCGACCAGAGCTTTTCGGAATACTCCATGATCGCGGTCAGGGGATGATTGATCTCATGCGCGGCGCCCGCCACCAACTGGCCCAAAGAAGCCAGCTTCTCTCGTCTGCACCAGGTGGCTTTGCAACCGTTGCTCATTTTCAAAGCTGCGCCGGGATTGCTTCAGGAGGTGGATTAACGCCTGGTCCTGAAGATACTGGCGCATAAACACGAACACGCCAAGTACCAGCATCGCCGCCAGTATGGTGAACAAGCGAAAGGTCCGCGCCAGAGCGGGCGAGTCGTCCCATCGGTAGGCCCAGAGTCCCAGGGCGGGCAGAGAGAGCATCGCCAGCATCGCCAGCCGCAATGCCATGGCGCCCCACTTGTCTTCGGCCTTGGCTGGCGCGGCTTCCGGCTGCCGCGCGCGCGCGGTCAGCGCAGTCGCCAGCATCCAACCGACTGCGCCCATCAGTGGAACATCGTAGAGACTACCCGTGTAGTAGTGCCCGTTCGTGAGGCCAAGGTTCACCGCCTGCGAGCCGAGCGCATAGAGCGCGCTGGCCGCCATCAGGTTCAGATACACCATCTTCCAACCGGCAGTTGCACCGCGGGCGGAAATCCCCAGCACTAACACCAGCACGCCGCTCTCGAACATGTAGAGCGGGCCGAAGTTCCGGTCGTACTCGGCCACATTTAACGACACGTATTGCGAAGGGAAGACAACGAACGCATAGAGGAAGACCCACCAGACGACCAGCATCAGAAAGTCGAGCGCACCTACGCGGAATTTCTGTCTCGGCCTCGCTGCGATGCGGGCGCAGCCCGACCGCCGCGATCATCGGAACCAGGTGGAGAAACAAGAACACGTCCATGATCGAGGGATCGGGAAAGGCTAATGTGACGCAGGACTTCGCAGTAGACCCATGCCGCCTGTTGCACGCCCAGAGAATGCATCCCGAGCCCATCAGCGCCCAGAAACGTCGATTTGCGCCGTGCGTTGACCATGCATTCGCCAGCATGACCCCGCCCGCAGCGAGAGTCAGCAGAAGATATCCAACGTCAAAAATCGCGGTGAGCGCTGGACCCCGCGGCACCGTCAGACGACACAACGGCGAACGCCAGCGTCATCTCGCCCGCGAGCACAAACCAGCGATGTCGGTTGAACAGACTCATCCGCCTCTTATTTTATGGATCTGGGCGGGGATTCTTATCGGGCTTCCGGCCCGGCGGATTACTTTCGTCACCTCGCAAAGCGGGTCTTGGGTGTAGGTGTCAGGTCGTCGGCTTGAGTGACCAACTGCATTCGATCGAGACGAGCCTCTTGGTCGCGCCTAAGACCTAACACCTATGACCCAAGACCTGTCCCTAAGCTGCGCGAGCCTGCTAGAATCAAGGTTTGAAAGGCGCTAATTCGTCCCAGGTGATCTCTATGGCCTTTCCAGTTACCCGTCTTCGTCGTCTCCGCCGCACCGCCCAGCTTCGCGACCTGGTGCGAGAGACCCGCCTCACTCCTGAGGCTTTTGTCTATCCCATGTTCGTTTGTCCCGGCGAGGGTGTACGCAAGGAAGTTCGCTCCATGCCGGGCGTGTTCAACCTCTCGGTGGATGAAGCGGTGAAAGAGGCGCAGGAGGTTTATTCGCTGGGCGTGCCCGCGGTGATTCTTTTCGGCCTTCCCGACAAGAAAGATGACGTTGCCACCGGAGCGTGGGCCGACGACGGCATCGTGCAGCAAGCCGCACGCGCCATGAAGCGCGAAGTCCCGGGCCTGATTCTGATGGGCGATGTCTGCCTGTGCGAATACATGTCGCACGGACATTGCGGGATCGTGAAAGCCTCGCCGCAATCGCTGGGCGCGGCTGCCAGAGACATGCGTGACGCGGGAGTCGCGGCGGTGAAGGACCGCACGAGAAAGAAAAGGTCATCGACGAGCTGGCGTCGATGGTGGCGCAGGCGGTTGAGTCCAAGTTTGAAATCGACAACGACGCCAGCCTCGAACTGCTGGCCCGCACTTCAGTCTCGCTCACGCGCGCCGGCATCGACGTGATTGCACCTTCCGACATGATGGATGGCCGCGTCGCCGCCATCCGGCGCGCGCTTGACGAGGCCGGCTTCATCAATACGCCGATTCTTTCCTACGCCGCGAAGTTCGCTTCTGGCTTCTATGGCCCGTTTCGCGAGGCCGCGGACTCCGCCCCGCAATTCGGCGACCGCCGCTCCTATCAAATGGATGGAGCCAACCTGCGCGAAGCCATGCGCGAAATCGAACTCGATGTCGAAGAGGGCGCGGACATGATCATGGTCAAACCCGCCATGCCCTATCTTGACGTAATCGCCGCCGCCCGCCTGCGTTTCGATCTGCCGCTGGCCGCGTATCAGGTCTCCGGCGAATTCGCCATGATCGAAGCCGCCGCCCGCAACGGCTGGATCGAGCGCGACCGCGTGATGATGGAGTCGCTGCAGAGCATACGCCGGGCCGGAGCCAGCATTATCCTCACCTACCACGCCAAGGACGCCGCGAAACTGCTGGCATGATTTCGTGCAACTCGGCGGGGCACAGGGCGAGGGGCTCAAAGCCAATCGAAAGATTGATCCGGCCACAACGCCCGCTAACCGAAGCCCTCGCCTGCGCACTTGCCCTACCTTGCGTCTGCAGCTCACGTGCGATACCTTCAGGCTAGTCCCTGCTCCTCAGTTTCGATGGACCATCCCTGCTATAAGTGCGATCAAAGAATCGAAGAAGGCAAGCCCTTCTGCCCCCACTGCGGCGCGCCTCAGATTCGCGTGGCCATGCCGGAGTTTGAGGCGCCGCCAGCCGTGGGTAATGTTTCGTCCAACGTTTCGTCCAACGTCTCGGCGGATGGTCCCATTCTCCCGCCGGCGCTTGGTGCGCCCGTACTTTCGAGCGGGATCGAGTGGCCGCGGGCGATCCGCGCCTGCGCGATTGCAGCGTTGATTTCCATTATCGTGATGACGCTACGCCTGATGGTTCCGCCGCTGGCTATGCTTGCAGCTGGATGTTTAGCGGTCATTTTCTATCAGCGCAGAAACCCTACGTGGAGAATCGATGCCCGCAGAGGAGCGCAACTGGGTGCGGTTACGGCTCTTATCTCCTCTGGCGTGCTGGCCATTATCTTCGGCATTGTCTTTGCAATGTTGCATTCCAGCGGGGAAATTCGCCGGCAGATGCTCGACGCCCTGCAGCAGGTCGCGACTCGCTCTAACGACCCGCAGATGCAAGCTGCCCTCGACCTTTTCAAGAAGCCGGAAGGACTGGCCGCCAAGTTGGTCCTCGCCGTGGTAGGTTTCTTGCTGATCTCGATCGCTGCAGGCAGCCTTGCCGGAGCCTTGACTGGCGCCTTCTTTAGCCGCCGGAACCGGCCTTAGAGCGTCATCCTCCTGGCTGCATTAGGAACGCCTGGAACCGGCCTTGCCGCAGGCCGCGCTGGCCGCGTATGATGCACGGTTTGAATTCTTACGCGATGAACTTTACGCGATGAACAAGCCGGCGCGCGGTTCGCTTCTCAGCATCGAGCACATGGAGGACAAGGAAATCCTGGGCCTGCTGAAGCTGGCCCGCCGGATGAATCCGCTGAAGGCGCGTCCGTTGCTGCGCAACAAGCGCATCGTGCTGTTGTTCTACGAAGCGTCCACGCGCACGCGCTCTTCTTTCGAGATCGCAGCCAAGTCGCTGGGCGCCATTACGACGCTGGTGCAGTCCTCGGGATCGAGCATCGAGAAGGGCGAGTCTTTGCTTGACACCGGCTACACTCTGCGCGCGTTGGGCGCAGACGTCATCGTGATTCGGCATCCTTGCGCGGGAGCGCCTCACTTGATGGCGAAGCACCTCGACATTCCGGTTATCAATGCCGGAGATGGCATGCACGAGCATCCTTCGCAGGCGCTGCTCGATGCCGTCACCATCCTGAAGCACAAGAAATCGTTCAAGGGTCTGCAGGTCGCGATTATCGGCGACATCTTCCATAGCCGCGTGACCCGCTCCAACTGCCACTTGTTGAGCAGGTTTGGAGTGAAGATTACGCTCTGCGGTCCGCCGGAATTTGTGCCCGAGGTTTCCGCCACTCTCGCGCCAGGGTTGCGCGTGACGCGCCACATTGAAGAAGCGCTGCGCGGGACGGATGTGATCATGCTGTTGCGCCTGCAAAAGGAACGGCTCGGCGGTCAGAAGATTCGCCTGCAGGACTACGTAACGCGCTACCAGATGACGGCGGCGCGGCTGAAACTGGCCCGGCGCGATGCCATCGTGATGCATCCCGGACCGATTATCCGCGGGTTGGAGCTGACTGCCGAAGTCGCTGATGGTGCTCAGTCCGTGATCATTGACGAGATTCATAATGGTGTGCCCACGCGCATGGCCATTCTGGCGCGGGCTTTGGGGAAGGCTAAGTGAGCCACGGACTTTCACGCATTCACACGGATCATGCTTAATGCTAAGAATCCAAAGCGAACCGCGAGCCTGCTGATCAAGGGCGGCCACTTGATCGATCCAGCGGCGAAGATCAACGCACCCATGGATGTTCTACTGCGCGACGGCCGCGTTGCCGAAGTTGCTTTGCCTAATAAGATCCGGGGAAACGCCGACGAAAAATTTGATGCGCGCGGTTTCATCGTTGCCCCGGGATTTATCGACTTGCATGTTCACCTGCGCGAGCCAGGTCAAGGCTACAAGGAAACGATCGCCAGCGGTACCGCCGCTGCTGCTGCAGGAGGGTTCACCTCAGTTTGCACCATGCCGAACACCTTGCCCGTAGTAGACACGGACGAGTGGGTCGCGTGGTTGCGGCATCCTGACCGCGGCGCTGTAGTGAACGTCTTCCCTATCGCCGCAGCCACGCGCAGCTCGCGGGGTTTGGCGCTCACTGACTTTTCTTCTCTGCAGCGGGTTGGCGCAGTGGCCGTCACCGACGATGGCAAGCCCATTCTCGACGACGAAGTGATGCGCGCGGCTTTGCGGCTTGGCGCCGAGCTGAACCTGCCGGTGGTGCAGCATGCCGAAGATACGCGGCTGACGGAGCACTGCTCCATGCACGATGGCCCGACCAGTTTTCGCCTCGGGCTGCGCGGAATGCCCGCCGCCGCTGAAGCTGGCATCGTGGATCGCGACGTCAGCCTCGCGCAGCAGATTCGCGAATCGCGTTTGCATGTGGCGCATCTTTCTACATCCGATGCGCTCAAGGCCGTGCGCCGAGGCAAGCGCGGCGTTCATCATGCTCGCGTCACTTGCGAAGTGACGCCGCACCACTTTACATTGCTCGACGAAGACGTGGGCGAGTACGACACGAACTTCAAGATGAACCCGCCGCTGCGTTCGGCTATCGACCGCGAAGCCATTCTGGTGGCGCTGGCCGACGGCACTGTGGATGCCATCGCCACCGACCACGCTCCGCATGCCTCGCACGAGAAACAGGTTGAGTTCGAACGCGCGGCCTTCGGCATTACCGGACTTGAAACCGCGCTCGCGCTGGCGATTACGAAGCTTCACCGCGAGCACAAGATTCCTTTGACGCGTATCGTCGAACTCTTCACTGCTGGTCCGGCGCGCGTCTTCGACCTGCGCGGGCGCGGATCGCTGCAGCGTGGCGACTTCGGGGATGTGACCATCTTCGACGCTAAGAAGCGCTGGATGTTTGAAGCCGCCAAGTCGCGGTCGCTGTCGCGCAATACTCCGTTTGATGGATGGCAGTTTGTGGGGAAAGTAGTGGCGACGATTGTCGGTGGGAAGATCGTGTATCGGGGAGATTGATCAGTTCACAATCCCCATTTTCTTCCCGACTCTCCCCAGCACTTCGAGTGCCTGCTCCAGTTCTTCTTTCGTATGCGTGGCGGTCATGATGGTGCGGATGCGGGCTTTGCCTTCGGGGACGGTGGGAAATGCGATGCCGGTGCCCAGGACACCTTCGTTGAACAGTTCACGGGAGAAGTCCATGGTGAGCTTGCCGTCGCCGATGATGATCGGGGTGATGGGAGTCTCGCTGGCTGGGGTGGCGCGGCCACCGATGTCGAAGCCTAGCAGACCAAGTTCTTTTTTCCAGAAGCGCGTGTTCTCCCAGAGTTTCTCCATGCGCTCGGGCTCGTTTTCTAGAACCTCGAAAGCCGCTATACAGGTTGCCGCTACTGACGGGGGATGCGATGTCGAGAACAGGAATGGCCGCGCGCGGTGATAGAGGAAGTCGATCAGGTCGCGCGTGCCGCAAACGTAGCCGCCTAACGCGCCGATGGCCTTCGACAGGGTTCCAACCTGGATATCGACGCGGCCGTGGACGTTGAAGTGATCAACGGTGCCGCGGCCGTTGCGGCCTAGCACTCCGGAGGCGTGGGCGTCGTCGACCATCATGATTGCGCCGTATTTCTCGGCTAGGTCGCACAGGCCGGGGAGCGGGCCGATGTCGCCGTCCATGGAGAAGACGCCGTCGGTGATCAGCAGCTTCTTGCCGGGCTGGTCTTTCACGCTGGCCAGTTGCTCTTCGGCGTGGGCGACGTCTTTGTGGCGGAAGACCAGAATCTGCGCTTTCGACAGGCGCGCGCCGTCGATGATCGAGGCATGATTGAGCGCGTCGGAGATGATGAAATCATCTTTGCCCAGTACGGCCGACACCGTGCCGGCGTTGGCGGCGAAGCCTGACTGGAAGACCACGCAGGCCTCGACGTTCTTGAAGCGCGCGATCTTTTCTTCGAGTTCCATGTGGATCTTCATGGTGCCGGCGATGGTACGCACGGCGCCCGATCCCACGCCGTATTTGCGCGTGGCCTCGAGTGCCGCCTCGCGCAACTTGGGATGCGTGGTCAGTCCGAGGTAATTGTTCGAGGCGAGGTTGATGACCTTCTTGCCGTCGAAGGTGCAGACGGGGGCCTGCTCGTCCTCAAGCACGCGCAGTTTGAAGTGCGTGCCTTTGGCTTTGAGTTCGTTGAGCTGGGTGGTGAGATAGGAGAGTGGGTTGGTGCGGGTTGCAGGGGTCATAGAACCTCGAAAGTTCTTTGCCACGGATTTACACGGATCAATACGGATTCGAAAAATCAAAACATAATCGGGTTTCCCGTCTGAATGCTGGCTTCGCAGAGAAGCTTCATGTTGGTGAAGAATTCTTTCTCGGAGTCGGCCAGGATGTCGCTGGAATGGAGCACGGTGTCGACTTCCTTCAGCAGCGCCGGCGATTGCTTGATGGGAATATGGTCGCCGGTGTGGGTGCCGTTGTAGAGAACTTTTTCCAGCAAGATGGGAAAGCGCGGGCCAGGCTTTCCTTGCAGCTGACGCAGAAAGCTTCGCAGATTCCCGACTTTCGTGATGTTGCCCAGGAAAAACGAGAGGATAAATCCCTCGTGCTCGCACGATTCCGTGAGCCAGCGATCGTGCGCCTCCCACTCTTCATCGGTGGGATCGCCGGTCAGGATGGGGTCGCCGGACTTGGCAAAGGTGAGGCGGTCGGGGAACGGATGAGGTTTGGCCTTGCCGTCGCGAATGCAGGTGCAGCGTACGAATGCATCAAGAGCCATGGTTCACTTCAATCTGCAGATCTTATCCTGCGTGTGCTTCCTTGGCTGAAACAGTAGCGGGCAAGAGTGCCCGCTCCACACGGGCAGTGTCATTTCACGCCGTTGGGATACACCAATATTTTACTGGCTTCTCCGGTTTTCAGCCGCTCCATGGCCTGGGAAAAATCTTTCATCGCGATGCGGTCGGTGATCACCGGATGCAGGTCGAGTTTGCCGGCTTTCAGGAGCGCGGTCATCTGATACCAGGTTTGGTACATGCGGCGACCGTTGATGCCCTGCACGGTGATGCCTTTGAAAATAATGTCTTCGGAGAAGTTTAGCGCGATGGGCTTGGAAGTCAGGCCGAGGAGGGAAATTCTTCCGCCGCGGCGCACGATGTCGAAGGCGGTGCGAATCGAATCGGGATGGCCGGCCATCTCGAGCACCACGTCCACGCCGAGGCCGCCAGTTTTCTCCATCACGATTGCGCTGGCGTTTTCTTTTGATGGGTCGAGCACGTAATCGGCCTTCATCTCGCGGGCAATTTTGCGCCGGTGTTCGTTTACTTCGATGGCGAATACGCTGGTCGCGCCTACGGCTCGCGACACGGCGATGGAGAACAACCCGATGGGGCCGCAGCCTGTGATGGCCACGGTTTTCGCTGCGATCTCGCCGGCGAGCACGGTGTGAACCGCGTTGCCCAGGGGATCGAGAATCGAGGCGTATTCCTGCGGGATGGCGGGATCGAGCTTCCAGATGTTGGACTCGGGGATAACGACGTACTCGGCGAAGGCGCCATTGGCATCGACGCCGATGATTTTCACGTTCTGGCAGATGTGGGCTTCGCCGGTGCGGCACTGCAGACACTTGCCGCAAGCCACGTGCATCTCGGCGGAAACGAAGTCACCTTCCTTGACGCTGGTGACTTCATCGCCGAAGGCGGCTACCTCGCCGCAAAACTCGTGCCCCGGGATCAGCGGAGGATGGATGCGGTTCTGCGCCCAGCGGTCCCAGTTGTAGATGTGGAGGTCGGTGCCGCAGATGGATGCGACCTTGACCTTGACCAGAACGTCGGTACGCCCGAAGGCGGGAATTTTGACTTCGCGAATTTCCGCGCCCGGCGCAGCTTCCGGCTTCACTACGGCCAGCATCGTGGATGGCATAAAGGCTACCTTATGAATTCAGACTCAGACACAAAACGTATGATTCTAGCACCGGGGAAACTTCGGTGCCCGTTGGCGCCGTAATCGTGCAAGTCGGCTCAGCGTTGTGGCGGCAATCCTCGCTCACTTTTTTGGCGGAGCGGTTTTGTAGTCCTCCGACTTGCCGCGCGGGATGCTGAGGGTCTTCCACTCGCTGGAACGCAGATGTTTGGCCAGGAAAACGATCTGCCCGGTGTGCTGCGCGTAGTGCGCGATCTGCCGGTTGATGGCTTGCAGAACAGTATGGGGCTGGCCGCGTACCGTTACCGTGCGCATGACATCTTCGGACTTGAGCGTTTCGAGGGCGGCGAAGACACAGTTCCAGCCCTCTTCCCACCACTTTATTACGTCGGCACGCGTGGTGGCGGCGCTCAGTTCGAATTCGCGGTCGCGAAAGCGGTCTGGCTTTTCGCCGTCGGTGGTGAGGAAATCGGTAAAGCGGGAGCGCATGTTGCCCGGCGAGATGCTTCACGAGAATCGCCACCGAGTTCGATTCCGGATCGAGGGTGGCGAAAAGATCCTCGTCGGGAAGCTGCGCCATCGCACCCTCGGCCATGCGCTTGTGCCCGCGGAACTGCCGGCGGGCTTCGTCGAGATAATGGGAAGCGAGGTCGACACTCATTTTCATTTTCCTCGGATCCAGTCTACCGCGTCGGAACTTGTCCCTAACCGGCGGCTCCTGACGATTCCATCCGGAGCAGAATTCTTCGATTCTCTGCATTATTGTGTTGACACTACGTTCATACTGCCGCAATATCTTGTGTTAAGGACGCTGCCTGTACTACGAATTGGGTGGCGTTTGTGATCGGGTCCCGTAAGGTTGTGACACCCTTTGCAAGGGAAAATCGTTCACGGAGGAACCTTCATGGCAACGAAGAAGAAGGCAAAAAAGAAGAAACACTAACCGTCTGCGAAACGATACTTCGCATGGGCTAAGAATTTAACCAGCCTCTCAGGAGAAGCACCTCTTGAGAGGCGTTTCCTTTTTAGGACAGTTGGGAGCTGGCGATTCGGCGATTCGCTCCGCTCCGGCCGGGGTCGGCTCTCGTGCATCGGCTCACGAGCAGCGGAGGCTCAACGCAAAATTCTTCATGTCGGTCTGGCAGAGGTGTGTCACAATTGTGAGACCCACAGCCGTGAGTGCGAATATGAGTGCAAGGAAAAAGAGCGCGGGCAAGAACAAGACGGATGAAATCTTTATCCCCGACAAACTGTACTTCCGCATCGGCGAAGTGGCCACGCTGTGCCGGCTGCCGGCCTATGTGCTGCGCTTCTGGGAAAGCGAGTTTCCGCAACTCAAGCCGGTGAAAAGCAGTACGGGCCAGCGCATGTACCGCAGACGCGACGTGGAAAGCGTGCTGCGCATCAAGCAACTGCTCTACGAACAGGGGTTCACCATCGCGGGCGCGCGGCAGCAATTGCGCT
>CAVPDX010000001.1:0-367944 GCA_963702775.1 uncultured Acidobacteriaceae bacterium | reverse complement strand
AACAGGGCCAAAGGCCCGGTGAGGAACCTGCTGTTGAAGTTCTGCCCTCGTTGACTTGCACTCACCCCCAACCTAAGATGTGCACACAGAAATGCCCGATTCCTCCTCACTCGTCGGACAAACCATCTCGCATTACCGCGTTCTCGAGATGCTCGGCGGCGGCGGCATGGGAATCGTCTACAAGGCCCAGGACTCGCGCCTCGACCGCTTCGTAGCTCTAAAATTTCTTCCCGATGATCTGGCCAAAGATCCCCAATCCCTCAGCCGCTTTCGCCGCGAAGCCAAAGCCGCTTCCGCTCTCAACCATCCCAACATCTGCACCATCCATGACATCGGCGAAGAAAACGGGCGCACTTTCATCGCCATGGAATGCCTTGAAGGCCAAACTCTCAAGTACCTTATCGCCGGCCGTCCCATGGAGGTCGACCGAACTCCTCGACCTCGCCATCGAAATCTCCGACGCCCTCGAGGCCGCCCATGCCCAAGGCATCGTCCATCGCGACATCAAGCCAGCCAATATCTTCGTCACCAAACGCGGCCACGCCAAGATTCTCGATTTCGGTCTTGCCAAGGTCACGTACCCCCGCACTCAGGCCCAACCCTCCGCCGCTACGATGGCCACTCTCGCGGTCGATTCCGACCATCTCACCAGCCCCGGCTCGGCTCTCGGCACCATGGCCTACATGTCTCCCGAACAGGTTCGCGGCAAGGAACTCGACGCCCGCTCCGATCTGTTCTCCTTCGGCGCCGTGCTCTACGAAATGGCCACCGGATCCCTGCCCTTCCGCGGCGATACCTCCGGCCTGGTCTTCGATGCCATTCTCAATCGCGCTCCCCTTCCGCCCGCGCGCTTGCATCCCGAAATTCCAGCTGAACTGGAACGCATCATCGGCAAGGCCTTGGAAAAAGATCTCGACCTCCGCTACCAGAACGCCACCGAACTCCGCGCCGACCTCAAGCGCCTGCGCCGCGACACTGGCTCCGGCCGCATCTCCTCCGCTTCTCTCCCTTCCGCGTTCTCTTCATCCGCACAGTCAGGAATTTCTACACCTTCGGGAACTATTCCTGAAGCCTCCGCGACTACATCCTCCGGAGTCTCCGCCGCTCATCCTTCCGACAGCTCCGTAATCGCAGCAGCCGCCTCTCGCCATAAAGGCAAGGTTATTTCTGTCGGCGCCTTGCTCCTCGTCCTCGTTCTTGCCGCCGGTTATGGTGCCTACCATCTATTGAGTCGCCGCGCGCTAGAAGGCCCCGCCAAGATCGCAAAAATCAGCAACTGGAACCGATCGATGGACTATCCCGCCATCTCCCCCGACGGCCGCACTATCGCTTTCACTTCTCCCGTCGAGGGATACGACCAGGTATTCGTCATGCTCACTTCCGGCGGCGACCCCCTCCAACTCACCAAGGACGAAGGCAACAAGACTGTCCTCAATTTTTCCTTCGATGGCACCGA
Organism: uncultured Acidobacteriaceae bacterium; assembly: GCA_963702775.1. Lineage (GTDB taxonomy): Bacteria > Acidobacteriota > Terriglobia > Terriglobales > Acidobacteriaceae > Sulfotelmatobacter. Next base: position 366,488 of record CAVPDX010000001.1, on the reverse strand, counting down.
GATTTATTTCGCCCAGACGTTGGGTAACTTTGACATTTGGACACTGCCCACCCTCGGGGGCACTCCGAAACGCCTTGCCTCGGGCAGAGCCCTCGTCCCTTCCGCCGACGGTCAATCCTTGTTTATTCGAAAGGCCGACGGCCCCATCGTTCGCTACTCCAAGTCTGGTTCTGTCGAAGAATCGGTCTTCGATATTCGTGCCGGCGACCTCGACAGCGCCGACCTGAAGACGTATCCCGACGGAAAGAGCCTGCTCCTCATTTCATCCGCTGGTGCAGGAAAAACTTCTTTTCAGCGGCTTGATCTCTCGACCCATCAGATGGAAAACCTCGCCGACCTCCCCGACACCTCCCCGTTCACCTCGTGGGCCGTGCCCGGCAAGAGCCTCTACGTCAGCCGCCAGATCAACGGCATCACCAACCTTTGGGCATTCTCCCTCGCGGATCACTCCCTAAGACAGATCACTTTCGGCCCCGGCCCCGATCGGGTTCCCATGTCCGATCCCAACGGCAAAGGCATTTATTTCATTAATGGCAGGAGCGCCGGAGCCCTCACCCTCTATCGCCCCGCTTCCAAGCAATTCTCCGACATCGTCACGGAAAGTGTTACCCAGCCGGTGCTCTCCAACGATGCCCGCCGTCTGGCCTATGTCACTGTTCCCGAGGAAGGTCGATCGGGCGAAGCGGATCTCTGGATCTCCGACGTCAATGGCAATAATCGTCTAAGGCTCGCCGCCGGCCGCCTCTTTCTCGAAACCCTGTCTTTCTCCAATGATGGAACCAAATTCCTTTTCTCCGACAAATCTGGCCAGGACGTGCGGCTCTTTGTCATTGACACGGACGGCACTCACCTTCGCCAGTTGACCTGGCCGGGCAACTGGATCGGCTTCGGCATCTGGGAACCCGGTGATCAATCCATCATTCTGGGCGGCGGCAAAGCAAATGACCGCACTGCCGGAAATTGGAGAATCTTCTTGAACGATTCCCCTGTCGTCCCCCTGTTCAAAGACTGCGGTACCGCCGTCGATCTTTCTTCCGACCAGAGATTCATCCTCGGCACCGCACTCTGGGATGAACATCCCGGCATTTATCAATATTCCCTCGCCGACAAAAAGTGCACCACCTTGAAATCCGGCATCACAACCTATCTCGCATATTTCGCGGAGGACGGAAAGTCCTTCATCTACTCCCTCACCTCCAATGGTCGAACCACCATCTACCGCCAACCTTGGCGCAACGGGACTCCGATTGGCTCCCCCATCCCCGCCCTGAAGCTCCCCTTCGCTATGCGCGAAGACTACGAGGGTAATGCCTTCATCGTTTCCCGCGACCTGTCGACTGTCGTCTACGCCCGCCCCAGCGGGCACGACGACCTCTACCTTCTCTCGCAAAAGTAAAAAGCATCGCTGAGACTTTTCAGATCTATCCTGTGAGACCCCGTGCCCGCTGTGGTTAAAGCCTTCTCGCACCCGCACCGCGAATCCCGTATTCACCCCTACGCAATCCGCTCCAAACCAGCTAAACTGTTAAGTTCCAGACGTAGCTCCAGCCCGCCATGCGGCGCCAGTCGCTTGCGGCACCTACATATCAGGAAGGAGGAGCGATGCAGTTTGATTGTCATCCTGAGCAAGCGTTCTTTGCGCGGCGAAGGATCTGGGCGAGCCGCGCGAAGTGTCGCGTTCTTTGCGACACAATAATCGTGCGTTCGGCTCGCTTCCTTGTCAAATTGCGCCACTACTCAGGAAGGCCATCATGTCGCTGAACAGTTTTAATTCCCGCTCTACTCTCAAAGTCGGCAGCAAAGAATACGAAATCTACCGCCTGGACGCGCTCGACCAGCAAGGCATCTCCACCAAACATCTCCCGTACTCCCTGCGCATCCTGCTCGAAAACCTCCTGCGCACCGAAGACGGACGCAACGTGAAGAAAGAAGACATCCGTTCGATGGCCGCCTGGAACAGAAACTCCAAGCCCGACAAAGAAATCGCCTTCACCCCCAGCCGAGTCCTTCTCCAGGATTTCACCGGCGTCCCGTGTGTGGTCGATCTTGCCGCCATGCGCGACGCCATGAAAGACCTTGGCGGCGACCCCGCGCTAATCAATCCTCTGCAGCCAGTAGAACTGGTGATCGACCACTCCGTGCAGGTCGACGAATTCGGTAGCCCGACCGCCTTCGATGTAAACGCGCTGCTGGAATTCCAACGCAACAAAGAGCGTTACTCCTTCCTGCGCTGGGGCCAAACCGGATTCCGCAACCTCGCCATAGTCCCGCCCGACACGGGAATCGTCCACCAGGTAAATCTCGAATATTTAGCGAGAGTCGTCTTCGTCAAGGAAAAAACCGGACAAGAATCAAGCGGCCACCATCCAGCCTACCCCGACACCCTGGTAGGCACCGACAGTCACACGACGATGATAAATGGGTTGGGGGTGCTGGGATGGGGTGTGGGGGGCATCGAGGCCGAAGCCGCAATGCTCGGGCAGCCGGTTTCGATGCTGATTCCGCTGGTCGTGGGCGTGAAGCTTACTGGGCGTTTGCGCGAAGGCGCTACGGCTACCGATCTGGTTCTGACGATCACTGAAATGCTGCGCAAGCATGGAGTCGTGGGGAAATTTGTTGAGTACTTCGGGCCCGGCCTGCGTGATCTGCCACTTGCCGATCGCGCTACGATTGCCAACATGTCGCCGGAATACGGCGCTACCTGCGGCATCTTCCCCGTCGATAAAGAGAGTCTGAAATATCTGAAACTTAGCGGACGCAGCGCCGAGCAGATTGCTTTGGTCGAGGCTTATTGCCGCGAGCAGGGACTTTTCCACGACGACAAAACAGCGGAAGCGGAATATTCTGAATTGCTTTCGCTCGATCTCGGAACGGTCGAGCCTAGCCTTGCTGGACCGAAACGCCCGCAGGATCGGGTCGTTTTGTCGCAAGCTGCGGACTCGTTCAACAAGGCGCTGCCCTCGCTGATCAAACCGAAATCCGCGGCGAAAACGGCCGCAGCAACCACGTCAAATTCAGGGCGCTGGGAGCAGGAAGGCGGCAGCCCTGCAGCCATCGGCATCGAAGATCCCAACGTGCACGAACATGTTCCCGCTGACGTGAAGAAATCGCTCAAGCACGGCAGCGTAGTGATCGCCGCGATTACTTCCTGCACCAACACTTCGAATCCCTCGGTAATGATCGGCGCCGGCTTGGTCGCGAAGAAAGCGGTCGAAAAAGGCTTACAAGTTCCGCCTTGGGTAAAGACGTCGCTGGCGCCGGGATCGAAAGTCGTTCGCGATTATCTGGAGAATGCCGGCCTGACTCCGTATCTCGAGAAGCTGAAGTTCCACATCGTCGGCTACGGCTGTACCACTTGCATCGGCAACTCGGGACCGCTGCCGGAAGAAGTTTCGAAGGCGATCGACGAAAAAGATCTGGTTGTCGCCTCAGTGCTTTCCGGCAATCGCAACTTCGAAGGCCGCATCAACTCTGAGGTGCGCGCCAACTATTTGATGTCGCCGCCGCTGGTGGTTGCCTTCGCGCTCGCCGGACGTATCGACACCGATCTCCGCAAAGACGCCATCGGCAAGGGCAAAGACGGCAAGCCGGTTTACCTTGCCGACATCTGGCCCACGCAGCGCGAAGTCGAAGAAGCCGTCGAGCACTCCGTTACCGCCGAGATGTTCTCGAAGAGCTACGCCGATGTTTTCGCCGGAGACGAGCGCTGGCGCGGACTCTCGATCCCCAAAGGCCAGACTTACGCGTGGGAGAAGGATTCCACCTACATCCGCCGCGCGCCGTACTTCGACGGGATGAATCTTCAGCCCTCGGCTGTTGAGGAGATCAAGAACGCACGCGTGCTGGCCGTGCTCGGAGACAGCGTCACCACTGATCACATCTCTCCTGCTGGCTCGATTAAGAAAGACAGTCCCGCGGGAAAATATCTGCAAGAGCATGGCGTCAAGCCCGGCGATTTCAACTCCTACGGCTCGCGCCGCGGTAATCACGAAGTGATGGTGCGCGGAACCTTCGCCAACGTCCGCCTGCGCAATAAACTCGTGAACGTGGAAGGCGGATTCACCCGCCACCTGCCTACCAATCAGGAGATGTCGATCTTCGACGCATCGCAGAAGTATCAGGCTTCGGATACGCCGCTGATTATTCTTGCCGGGAAAGAATACGGATCAGGTTCGTCCCGGGACTGGGCGGCCAAAGGGCCGAGGTTGCTTGGAGTCTCTGCCGTCATCGCCGAAAGCTACGAGCGCATACACCGTTCAAACCTGGTCGGCATGGGAGTTCTGCCTTTGCAATTCCTGGCGGGACAGAATGCCGAATCGCTCAAGCTGACGGGCGAGGAAGTGTTTGAGATCACCGGCATCTGCGATTGTGTCGAACACTTTGCTGCCGGACGTTCGGTGAAAGTTCACGCTAAGGGCAAAGGTGGCGTCATCGAGTTCAACGCCCTGGTCCGCATCGATACGCCGCAGGAGGCGCTCTACTACGCCAACGGTGGGATTTTGCAGTATGTGTTGAGGCAGTTGCTGGCGGGGAAACCGAGCGCACAGACGGTGGGAGTATGACGTCAAGGGCGGTGGCAAATTGGATTCAGCTGCCGTGCTTGTAGTCGAGGATTGACCCCATGTCGACGCCTGTCAGCCTCCGATAGAGTTTCGTGAGACCTTGTTCTGTCATGCTCGAAACCATGTCCGTCACGATTCGGGTGAGCGCTGCGGGATCTCCCTTGTTTTCGTAAATCTCGTCCCGGAACGCAAATGGAATGATGTTACGCTCCTGTTCGTCGCTAGCTGACGCGGAGTTGAGGAATATGTCAAAAAGTTCTCGAATCATCCTTCTTTGCCCGAATTGTTGAGTTGCGAGGGCCGGATTGTAAATGACATAGAACCAGGTCAAGGCTTTCAAGATTTGGACCTGAATACTCTGCAGGGGCCTTATCTCGACAGAGCGCTCTTCTTGGTTGGCTGGCACGTGCAGGTCGATAGCGTTTACAAAGAGTCCGATCAAATTGGAAGAAAAATCTCTGAGTCTTGAGCGATGCTCGCGGCTTCCTGTATATGGCTCGGAGATGGGGAATGCCGTAACGGCCTTCCTAAAGGCCTCTTCGAGTTCCGTGCGGGAGCTTTTCCCAAGTTGCTTAGCTAGCTCTGTGCGTTTGTACATTCCGTCAAAGAAGCGTTGACGCTCTGATCCGTCGTCAAGCGACGCGAGCCTATCTAAGGGAATCAGCCCAGCTCTATAAAAATCTTCGGCGTCGTGCACAGCGTAGGTGACGTCGTCCGCCCAGTCCATTATTTCCGCTTCTGCGCTCTTGCGCTTGTCACCGGGTGGTTGGAGCTTACGTGCGAAGTTGAAGTGCTCTTTTCTCGGAATTGTACAGGCCGTATTTTTCCTTCTCGTATCCCTCGGCTTGCCGTGTCCAAGGGTATTTTAGGAGGGCATTTAGTGTTGCACGCGTTAGATTTAGACCTGGTTCGTTGGAACGAAGTGCGAGCTTCGTTACGATCCGAAAGGATTGCGCGTTCCCTTCGAAACCGTCCAGCACATCCCGTCTGACCACACAGGCGCGAAGTTCCTCCTCGGCGATGTGTCCGAAAGGAGGGTGTCCTAGGTCGTGCGCTAGCGCCGCAGCTTCGACGACATCGGGATTTATGCCGCCAACCTCTCGCGCTTCTTCAGGAGACCTCTTGAGGAATCGTTGGGCGAGTCTGCGTCCGATCTGGGCCACTCGCATTGAATGGGTGAGGCGGTTGTGGAAGACGTGGCCCTCGTGAGATGCGACCACCTGTGTAACCCCGCCTAGCCTGCGCAACGCGGAGGAATACAGGATTCGGTCGTAGTCGCGTTGGGCAGGTTCGCGATAGTCATTCGGCTTACTTTCGGCGGTAAGACGGTCTTCGCGACGTGGCGGGGCGCTCAAGCTGTGGAACAAAAGGAGACTCTTCTAGGCGGCGACTACTTCCAGTGTTCCCTGAAGCAAGCGCACTGACCAATCCGAGGTAATTTCCACTTGACCTTCGCAATTGAGCCGCAGGATTGCCGCTTTTGCGGTTGCCTCATCGACATGTTCCTGCCTAATGACACATCGCGCCAAGTCTGAGAAGCTCAATTCCAGTCGACTGCCTTGCAGAGTGCTCAAAGTGGCTTCCAAAACCTTGTTCATTTCGACGCCAGCCATATATTAGATTTGATTCCGCTATGGGGCCCAAAGGTTTGATTCGGGGGAACGCTCATTCTGTCAGGTATGCGGGCCAAGCGCAAGATGAAATATTTTGCAATCCTACTGGGCACCCGCGGCGGCGGTGCGGAATTTCCACTCCGGGGTGATTTGTAGGATTCCTTCTGCGCTGAGCCGGTGCAACGCAGCTTTGATGGAGGCATCGTCTGCTAATCCGCGGAACGCTTTCACGATTTCGGGAAGGTCGCGCGTCTGCTCCGGGTTCTCCAAAAAACGAATTATTTGTATCTCTAACGCTGAGCGCGTCTCTGTTATCATGTCGAAACCTCGGGAAGAAGATAGTCGGATTGTAGTGCCCTATTCCTCGCCTCAGACTTCAAAGCGAGAAGGCCAGGGTTACTTTGTGGTTTCCCTCAATTGTCGATCCTGCTGCGTTCCGAGGGAAATTACCGCAGTAACGAATGGCCCCTGCTTCGTAGCCTCTTGGTGCGAGTGTATTCTTCGGTCTGGTTCAATTGTTCGGCGCGGATCGCGCTCTGCCCTTTAGTGTTTTCGGATTTGGGACGACTCGCCAAACTTGCAATGAGCGGAGGGTCGGCGGCCTTGGTTGCGGTGATCCTGACATCTGAGATCAAGATCAAAGGCAACGGACAGGAGTGTCCGTTCTACACGGTCCGTCTCGAAGGACAGGGAACAGCAGGTTCCTCCGCTGCGCCGTCCCCTTCGGCTTCGCTCAGGGTCCGGCTCCGGTCGGAATGACAAACGTGGAGGTGAGTCTGACCGATCCCACTTCTCGCAAAAGACGCGAGAAATGGGGCACCCTCCGTCGTGAAGATCCTGGCGCATGAAGATCAACGTCAAAGGCAACGGACAGGAGTGTCCGTTCTACACGGTTCATCTCTTGGGCCAGAGAACAGCAGATTCCTCCCCTGCGCCGTCCCCTTCAGGGTCCGGCTCCGGTCGGAATGACAAACGTGGAGGTGAGTGTGACCGCGATCCCACTTCTCGCAAAGGACGCGAGAAGTGGGGCACCCTCCGTCGTGAAGATCCTGGCGCATGAAGATCAACGTCAAAGGCAGCGGGCAGGAGTGTCCGTTCCACACGGGCCATCTCTTGGGCCAGAGAACAGCAGATTCCTCCCTGCGCCATCCCCTTCGGCTTCGCTCAGGGTCCGGCTCCGGTCGGAATGACAAACGGTTGTGGTTTTGTCGGGCTTGGCGGCGCGGCTGAAGCCGGGCCCTTTCAAAAATTCTTCCTTCCGGGGCGGAGTAGGGGCCAGGCTTCGCGGTAGGATTCGTAGAGGTAGCGGCCTCTTTTCTCGGGCTCCATGGGGAAGAGCATGAGGCCTGATTTATTGACCTCGCCTCCGATAATGACCGGGGCTGGGATCAGGTACCAGGTGTTTTGCGGAATGACGTAGGCGGCGAAGAAGTCGAGTTGATCGAGGGAGTAGGGCTGGCTGAAATAGTTGGGCTTGAACTGGCAGAGGTATCCGGTGCCGTAGCGCTTGGAGGTGGACTTGACCTGGACTCTGACGATGCGATTGCCGAAGCACAAGGCTACGTCGAAGGGCGAGGAGTCTCCCCAGGGCTTTAGGACTTTGTAGCCGTGGCGGATGGCCGCAGGCATGAAGAGCGCTTCGACCCACTCGCCGCGCTCCTTGAAATTTTTGAAGAACTTGAATTCGTCCATGTGGCGTTTGAGGGGGGTCCTCCCCGAGAAAACTACGGACAAAAGAAAAGGCGCAGCTTGTGGCCGCGCCTTGTTTTCTTAGTTTCTTACTCTATACTTTCAGTATAGCATTTTGAAATAGGTGATTGTGTCACGTTTTCCAGAAATATATTGTCATGGCTGTCAGTAACTTAGGCGGAATCGCGTAGTTTTTGCCTATTGACAAGATTTTGGGAAAGAAGCAGGTTCCTCCCTCGCCGTCCCCTTCGGCTTCGCTCAGGGTCGGGTTCCGGTCGGAATGACAACGGTTGTGGGTTTGTGGGCGTGGCGGCGCGGCTGAAGCCGCGCCCTTTCAAAAACAACGGCAGGGCCCTACGCGCGGTTATTCATCGACTACGGAATTCCGCAGGGTTCCCACTCCCTCCACGGTGACCTCCATCCCGTCGCCGGCTACGACCGGACCGACGCCCGCCGGCGTTCCTGTGGCAATCAGGTCGCCGGGAAACAATGTCATGACTTGCGCGATGTAACGGATGATTACATCCAGTGGAAAGATGAAGTCTCGGGTATTGCCCGACTGCCGCACCGCGCCGTTGACGCGGGTCTCGACTCCGACCCCGGACCAGGGATCGAGACCAACTCCATCGGCGACCACCGGGCCGACCGGACAGAACGTGTCGAAGCCTTTGGCGCGCGCCCACTGCCCATCTTTATTTTGCAGGTCGCGGGCAGTCACGTCGTTCAGGCAGGTGTAGCCGAGGATGTAGGGGCGTACATCTTCATCGGCCGGCGGCTGATAGCAGGTTTTGCCCATCACCACGCACAGCTCCCCTTCGTAATCGACGCGCTCGGAAAGCTGCGGACGCCGCACCACACCGCCCGGCGCCAGCAGGGCCGAACTCGGCTTGAAGAAGAGCAGAGGCTCCTTTGGAACCTCATGGCCGAGTTCGGAGGCATGTTCCCGGTAGTTGCGTCCTACGCACACAATTTTCGACGGGCGCACTGGCGGCAGCAGGGTTGCCTCCTCGAGCGCAATCGCTTCGATCCGGCGGGTGCGCAAACCCTCGACGTCGCCGTCGGACTCTTCTGGAGCCGTGAGCAGAATTCGCAAGATAGCGTCGCGCCCCGCAACGGACTCCACCAGCCCGTAGTGAGCCTCACCATGCAGTTGAAAGCGGCAATATTTCATCGCCATCTATCTAACCACGAGAAGTGGAAATCCGGCAATTGTCCGATCATGGGCAGTGGTGCAGTTTGGCTTACGCATTGGGCCGGCTAAGCGAGAGATCCTTCGCTACGCCTGAAAAACGGCTACGCTCAGGATGACAAAGTGGTGTAAAGGCCAAACTGCACCACTACCCAGTCATGCCTCACTGTTTTCAATTACCGATTCCGCTAAGGCACGCTTTCGCTGGATTCTTCCGAGCGAGCACTCTCGTTGCCACGAATATCCACCGCCGAGACCGAATAGAAATAAGTCTTCCCTGGAACCACCTGCGTATCCCGATACGCCGGCATCTTCACAGGTTCTGTGTTCAACTTAACCGTCGTGCCCCCGTCCTCATGCCGGTAAACGTCGTACCCATCGAGGTCTGCGTCGGTAACCGGAGCCCAAATCAGATCGATGAATAACTGTTGCCCAGGTCCGGAAAACACCGCCTGCAACCCCGAAGGGACAGCGGGAGGAAAGACATCGTGCGCGAATATTTTCACCTCGGGCGTGTCGTCGCCCTCAATCGAAATATTCGGCTTACCGGTCTGCTCGATCACGGTCAGAGTGTCGGCGTGGTAGTAATAGGTTTTCTCCCACTCAAAACTTTGATCGGTTATCGATTGAGTGTGGCCACTGCCGGCTTGCTGCTCGCCCACCAGGATCTTTTGCTGGCTGCCCTCAGCCCGGCGATAGAGACGGAAGGCGCACCGAATGGGGTTGCGCATAGGGAGAGACAGGGGCGCGCTCGTCCATGCCAGCAGGACGCCCTGGGCAGTGACCTGCGCTGTGAAATCCTTGGGCGGAGGCAGAGCGGGCGCGAGGGGAACATGCACCTGATTCGACAATCCGGCTGCGCGTCCGTCGCGGTTCAATACTTCTACCGCGTAGGTCGCCGAGTTGGAAGAATTGCGAATTTCGAAGTCGAAGCTGAGAGTGTCGGTAAAGCTGCTAGTCAGCTTTTTCATAGACAACTTATTCTTGTTCGTCTGTGCGAAATCCGCCGGGGGCGGGGCATCTCCCACGGGGGTTCCGCATTCCTTGATCGTAGACTCAAGGCTCCGGCAGATGCGTGTCTTGCCCAGAAACCGCACTCTCTGCCGGTCGGTAGTGCGAGGCGGGATCGTCCAGGTAAGAGTAACTTTGTCGCCTTTGCGCGCCGCCCGCAGATCGGACGGCGGCTTGGGCAACTCCAGCGAAGGCGGCAGCGGCGGCCCGATCGAAGCGCAGCCAGTCAGCCAAAGCAATGCGCTCGCTGCCAACAAGAATTGTCCCGGTAGGAGCCTCATCCCAGTAGAAGAGTACATCACACAGGAATGGAACTTTGAAGGATCAACATAAGCTATGTGAGAGTGAGAAGGTTCTTGCCCGCGCCTAAAGAATATATCTCGACAAATCCTGATCCTTAACGATGTCGGTGAGCATTTTGCGCACATAATCCGCATCTACAATCACGTGCTCACCTTTTTTCTCTGGAGCGTCAAAGCTTAGCTCGTCCAGCACTCGCTCCATGATGGTATGCAGCCGGCGCGCGCCAATATTTTCCGTGCTCTCGTTTACTCGGAACGCAAAGTGCGCGATTTCTTGTAAGGCCTCCGGTGTGAACTCCAGCTTCACGCCTTCAGTCTCAAGCAAGGCCGTGTACTGCTTCACTAACGACGATTTCGGCTCGGTGAGAATGCGCACAAAGTCTTCCATGGTCAGCGACTGCAACTCCACGCGAATCGGAAAACGTCCCTGCAGTTCGGGAATCAGGTCGCTGGGCTTGGAAACGTGAAAAGCTCCGGCGGCAATAAACAAAATATGATCGGTTCGCACCATGCCATACCGAGTGTTCACCGTAGTGCCTTCCACAATCGGCAGAATGTCGCGCTGTACGCCCTCGCGTGAAACATCCGGCCCATGCCCGCCCTCGCGCCCGGCAATCTTGTCGATCTCATCCAGAAACACGATCCCGGAATTCTCCACGCGATCAATCGCCATGCGAGTAACCTGATCCATGTCGATCAGCCGCTGCTCTTCTTCCTGGATCAAATATTCGAAAGCCTCGTTTACCTTCATCTTCCGCTTTTTGGTGCGAGCGCCGAAGATGTTGGGCAGCATGTCCTTGATGTTGATGTCCATCTCCTCAACACCCTGGTTGGTCATAATTTCAAAAGATGGAAAATTGCGTTCGCGCACGTCGATCTCAACTTGGCGCTCGTCAAGCTTGCCTTCGCGCAATTGCTGGCGCAGCTTTTCGCGTGTGCGCGAAGAAGATTCCGCCAAAGCAGTGCTGCCATCGATCACTACGCCGCCGGCGGTGGTAGGCTCCGCGGGCCGCACCGGCGGAGAAGGCGGCAACAAAATATCCAGCAGCCGTTCCTCAGCGTTAAGCTCAGCCTTGTCGGCCACATCCTCCAGCTTCTCTTCGCGCACGTTATCGATGGCGATCTCAACGAGATCCCGCACCATCGATTCAACGTCGCGCCCCACATAACCGACTTCAGTAAACTTCGAAGCCTCCACTTTCAAGAATGGAGAATTCGCCAGCCTGGCCAGCCGCCGCGCAATCTCCGTCTTCCCCACTCCCGTCGGCCCGATCATGATTATGTTCTTGGGGATGATTTCTTCGGCCAGTTCGGGTGTGAGCTTTTGGCGGCGCATGCGGTTGCGCAGCGCGATCGCGACCGCGCGCTTAGCGTCCTTTTGGCCGATCACGTGTTTGTCGAGTTCGACTACGATCTCGCGGGGAGTAAGTTCGTCGAGTGCCAGTTGCTCTTCTTCGGCGCTGCTGGGTAAGTAAATGGCCATAAAATTAGTGGTCAGTGGCTAGTGGTCAGTGGCCAGTATTCTGCGCCAGGGGTTTTTCTGGACACTGGCCGCTGATCACTGGCCACTTCTTTACAGCTCTTCAATCGTTACCACGTCATTGGTATAGATGCACATTTTGCCCGCGATCTTCATGGCTTCTTCGGCGATCTGGCGGGCAGTTAGTTGCGTGTGCCTGGACAGGGCTTCGGCTGCGGCTTGCGCATAGGGGCCACCGCTGCCGATGGCTGCCACTCCGCTGTCGGGCTCGATCACGTCGCCTTGTCCGCTCAACAAGAAACTCTGCTCCTTGTCGCAGACCAGCAGCAGCGCTTCCAGATGGCGCAGGTATTTGTCGGTACGCCAATCCTTGGCTAGTTCGACTGCGCCGCGTCCCAGGTTGCCGTGGTACTGCTCGAGTTTGGATTCGAACCGGCTGAAAAGGGTGAAGGCGTCGGCGGTGGAACCGGCGAATCCCGCAAGGATTTTGTCGTTGTACAGCCGGCGGATCTTCTTCGCCGTATGTTTGATGACGGACTCGCCGAGTGTAACCTGGCCGTCGCCGGCCAGCACCACGCTGCCGTTGCGGCGTATGGACAGAACTGTTGTGGAGCGGATCAGTCGCTTCGTGGACATGGGCGCAATTTTTGATTATAGCAGCGCGGGAGGATTACTCTCTCGCCCGGCTTACGCAGGAAGGACGCATCTCAAAACTCTTAGCTGCGAAGTTCGGAAAGAACCGCCGCGAAGGAGAGACTGCCGGGCTAGTTGATTGTTCTATTGCAGGCGGAAGCGTTCTCGCATCAGGCGCTGGAGTCGGGGTTTGTAGAGGAGGTCGTAGGCCAGTTCTTTGTCGGGAAACATCGCCAGCGCGGCGCGTTTCGCACCTGCGGCGAGCTCTGATGCTTCCTCGACCGTTAGGCCCGGGTCCTGACTGATCACCGACGTGACCATGCTCATCATGATCTGCAGGCGGCGAATTCTACGAGCCTCGTCTTCCTTATCGTCTCTTAGTTGTTCCCCGGGCAGAGGGTTGCTCTGCTGGTTTGCTGGCTCCCCGATGTTCATGCTGGCCCCTAATCTCGCCGGTCTTAATCTCGCCACTCTCGTGATCTCGCCACTCTCGCGCCCACAGGTTTGATGTTGCGCCGCCGTTCTGCGTTGCGCCCGGTTTGTAGCATTGTCCTCTACTAGGGAAAGAATGCAAACGGCCCGAAAGTGCTGGGTTGGGGGGGCGACCACCGGGGCTAAAGCCCGGATTCGGTCACGGACTTTACGCGGCGTTGACGCGCCGCTCATCCACGGGGGCCACGCGGCAGTGGAAGGCCCAGGAGGTCTTACCTCAAGGGCTGAAGCCCAGTGAACTGCACAGACCCTTTTGACGCAGGCCCGGAAGGCCTGCTCCACCCTCTCATTGCGGCAGGCCGAGGCGGCGCATCAGGTCGGCGTAGCGGGCATCGGAGCGGAGCGACTCCAGGGCGGGGTTGCGGATGCAGATGAGGAGTTCGGTGTCTCCATCCGTGTAGGCTTTCTCCAGGTTCTGGAAGGCAAGGTCTTTGTCTCCCGCGAGGGCCGCTGCTACGGCGACTGCGCCGGAACGATCGGAGCCTTCCAAGGTCGACATGAGTTGGAGATAGCCTTTTGCATCCTCGGTCACGGCGGTGTTTTTCGAGAAGACCTTGTGGACTTCGGTCACCGCTTCGGAAAAGCGGCCGGTCGCGGCGTAGAGTTGGGACAATCGGTAATGCGCCGGAGGAAAGTTCGGATCGCTTTCGAGGACTTTCTGGAACTGCGTGAGCGACTCGGGATATTGCTTGGCCTGCATCAACAGCACACCATAGTTGGTGTTGACGATGGAGGATAGAGGATCAAGCGATAAAGCGGTGCGGTACTGGGCCAGGGCCTCGTCCAGGCGGTTTTCGGGCGCGAGATAGCCAATCGCGTAGAAGTAGTGGGCAGTGGCGCTGTTGGGATTCAAATCAAGGGCGCGCCGAAATTCGGAGCCGGCCTCGCTCCACTTGCGCGAGTTAGCCAGGGCAAAGGCGAGAGCGGTGTGGGCTTCGGGAAGGGAATCATCGAGTTCGATGGCTCTGCGGGCGGCCTCGTCGGCCAGCATCTCCCCTTGCAACGAGGAAACTCCTATACCGTAGCCAGAGGCGATGTTGTAGGTGTCGGCAAGGCCGGCATAGGCGAGCGCGTAGTTGGGATCGGCGGCGATGGCCTGCTTGAACAAGTCGATACTTTTCTTGAGGCCGGTGGGGGTTCGGCCGTACCAAAGCTGGCGGCCTTCGAGGTAAAGCCGGTAGGCTTCCGGATTCGAAGTGCCCGCGCTGCCGAGTTTCGACGATACGTTGCTGTCGATGTGGCGCAGCCGGGTGGAAAGATCGCGAGTTATTTGTCCCTGCACTTGAGTGACATCGGCGGGCTTGCATTCATAGTGCGACCCCCAAAGTTCGCTGCCGTCGGCGCTATCCACGAGTTCGGCGTGAATGTGAAGATCGTCGCCATGTTGCGTGATGCGTCCGGTGAGGACGGCGCTTACCTGCAAGCTTTGGCCGATCTGCCGGGGATCGTCTTGGTTGGTTTTGAAACGAAAGACTGTACTGCGCGCCAGGACTCTGAGGTCGGGCACTTGTGAAAGAGTGCCGATCAGGCTCTCAGTGAGACCATCGCTGAGGTATTCGTTGGCGGAATCGGAAGTGGCGTTTACGAACGGGAGCACGGCGATGGAATTGATCTTGCGAATTTCGGATCGCTGGCGCAGAAAATAGACGGCGACAGCAGAGATGACGACCAGCAAAACTGCGGCGATGCCGGCGGCTATCTTCTTGCGGGAGCTGGCTGGGACAACCGCTGCCGGGATCGAAGAAGAAACCGCCGCCGCCGGAGTGCCAGCGATCACTGTGGACGCGCTCGGCAGGCGGCCAGAGTCAGAGTCGCGCTTGAGGCGCGCCAGATCGGTTCGCAGATCGGCAGCGCTCTGGTAGCGCAGGGTACGATCCTTCTCCAGAGCTTTGTCGAGGATGCGCTGCAGGTCCGCGGATACTTCGGGATTGAAGCGCACGGCCGGGACAGGCGTGGCATCGAGGATGGATTTAAAGATTTCCGCAACGCTGCCGCCCTGAAATGGGAGAGTGCCGGTCGCCATCTCGTAGAGCACGACGCCGAAGGAGAACAGATCGGTGCGTGCGTCCAGATCTTTGGCGCGGGCCTGCTCGGGCGACATGTAAGAGATTGTGCCAATCGTAGAGCCGGGGCTGGTGAGATGCGGCTCCTCGTTGCTGGCGGTATCGGCGGATGCGGCCTTGCTGGAAGAACTAAGGGGAGGCGTCAGCTTGGCCAGGCCGAAATCCAGCACCTTGGCATGGCCTCGCTTGGTCACAAAGATGTTGGCGGGCTTGATGTCGCGATGGACGATGTTCTGGGAATGAGCGGCGTCCAGTCCGTCGGCGATCTCGATCGCCAGCGCGAGCACGGTTTCGCTGTCCAGCGGTTTGCCACCGATCAGGTGCTTCAGGGTTACGCCATCCAGAAACTCCATTGCGATGAAGGAGCGGTCCTCGTGCTTGCCGATTTCGTAGATGGTGCAAATATTGGGATGGTTGAGAGCCGAGGCGGCGCGCGCCTCGCGGCGAAAGCGCTCGAGCGCTTGCGGATCTTGCGACAGCCGGTCGGGCAGGAATTTGAGCGCAACCAAGCGGCCGAGTTCGGTGTCCTCAGCTTTGTAGACCACACCCATGCCGCCACCGCCAATTTTTTCGACGATGCGGTAGTGCGAGATGGTTTGCCCGATCATTTCTGTTCGATCATGTCTGTCGATCGTGTCTGGTCGATCGTGATGAAGCTGCTGGGATTTTCGGACGCTTAATCTTACGGAGGCGGGGGCGGGCAGTCAACGAACTGAGGGCGGAACTGCAAGGCGAGGAACTCACCCAGAGATAATGAAGTTCCTGAGGGAGCAGGCGGGTTACAGGCTCAATGAGTGTAATGGCGATATTACAACAGTGAGTGTCCCAGACGTGATCCATGTCACTGACAGGTCGCCCTAGTAGGCGCATTGTTATCCCGTCCGCTTCCCCGAAGAGCAGCTCCCACCGTGGGACGCAGCATCCCCTGAGGCGAATGACCCGCACTACCGGAAATGTATTTGCGTCCGGCCAGTTTATCTTGTGCAGATCGTCATGAAACGGGATGATCTCGCGTCGAGCCAATGATGGTACTGCATTTCCGTGACGCGGCAAGAAGGCAGGTTCTTTATGACAAGCCCACTACGAAGTTCATCCTTGATTTGGTGCATACGCCTGCGGGCAGCAAGTGCCGCGCTGGCGTTGGCCGTGCTGCTGCTTGTCACGGCGTCGCACTCGGCGCAAGCGCAGATTTTTAAGGTACTGCACAGCTTCGACGGCGCGGACGGCGCAGGCCCCGTCGGGACGCTGGTCCAGGCCACAAATGGGGACCTCTACGGGGCAACGGGCGGGGGTGGGGCCGTCGGTGCTGGCACGGTCTTCAAAATCACCCCAGGTGGCACGCTGACGACGCTTTACAGCTTTTGCTCGCAAACCGATTGCACGGACGGCGACGACCCCCAAGCGAGGTTGGTCCAAGACACCAATGGGGACCTCTATGGGACAACGTTTCGCGGAGGCGCCAACGGCCTCGGCACGGTCTTCAAAATCACCCCAAGTGGCACGCTGACGACGCTTTACAGCTTTTGCTCGCAAAGCAATTGCGCGGACGGCAACTACCCCGCAGCGGCGCTGGTCCAAGCCACCAACGGGGATTTCTACGGGACAACGCTCTATGGCGGGGACAACCAGTTGGGCACGGTCTTCAAAATCACCCCAAGTGGCACGCTGACGAAGCTTCACGACTTCAACGACGGCTTCTACCCCCAAGCGGCGCTGGTCCAGGCCACCAACGGGGACTTCTACGGGACAACGCCATATGGCGGGCCGTTCAGCAGCGCTGGCACGGTCTTCAAAATCACCCCGACTGGCATGCTGACGACGCTTTACGACTTTTGCTCGCAAGAAAACAAATGCCCGGACGGCAACAACCCCAACGGGCTGGTCCAAGCCACCGATGGAAACTTCTACGGAACAACGGTGCTAGGCGGGGCTAAAGGGAACGACTGTGGAGGCACCGACAGCTGTGGCACGGTCTTCAAAATCACCCCAAGTGGCATGCTGACGACGCTCTACAGCTTTTGCTCCCAATGCGCGGACGGCGCGGAGCCCCGTGTAGGGCTGGTCCAGGCCACCGATGGGAACCTCTACGGGACAACGAGCTCGGGAGGGGCCAAGGGGGGTGGCACAATCTTCAAAATCACCCCGACTGGCACGCTGACGACGCTTTACAGCTTTTGCTCGCAAAGCAATTGCAACTGACGGCGCAGGCCCCATGGGGCTGGTCCAGTACACCAATGGGAACCTCTACGGGACAACGGACACGGACGGGGCCAACGAGGATGGCACGGTCTACAGACTGTCTGTAGGTCTCGGCCCGTTTGTCGAAACACGACTGACGTCCGGCAAGGTGGGAGCTGCCGTCCAGATTCTGGGAACCAATCTGACCGCCGCGACCAGCGTCAAGTTTAACGGAACGGCGGCTGTTTTCAAAGTAGTTTCAAGTTCTGAAATCACGACCACCGTACCCAAGGGCGCAACCACCGGCAAGGTCGAGGTAAAAACACCCTCCGGCACGCTGATCAGCAACGTGGACTTCCGCGTGACGAAGTAACACTTTAAGCCGTTCGGAATAAAAGAATACTAGGCCGCCCGATCTCTGGGCGGCTTTTTTTCGGGTCAGAGGAAGGGCCGAAGCACGATAACTGTCGCAATCAGGCGATAACGCTCGTTGACTTTCCGACCCCTCACAATCCGGCACCTGTCTCCACATAAGCATTGCCGGATCGACGGAGCCAACTCAGATTCGCGAGACGAGTTAGAATCGACTGATGCGGGTCCGGCCTGGTGGCGGATTCCTGAAAGGAAGACTTATGGCAGCGCAGCCCGATCTAAAGCCAGAACAGCGGCCTGATCCCAATGAAAAGCTGGTGAAGGTCTTTGACAGCGAAGAGGAATCGGAGGCGTTGGTGGTGAAGGGGTTGCTCGATTCCGCGAGGATTGAAAACGATCTGGCGTCGGCCAGCCTTTTGCAGGATGCGTTTCCTGGGTTGGGCGGGATGATCATCCTGGTGCGGGAAGAGGATGCGGAGAAGGCGCGGAACCTGATCGAGGAATACCGGCGGCAGCCTGCGGAGGATGATGGTGGGGACGAAGCGGTTGATGATGAGACGCAGGCGTAGTCGGTCTGCTCGCATAAGGAAGTCCCTCAGGGGCTAAAGCCCGATTCAGGGATGGCTTTTAACGCAGGCCTGAAGGCCTGCTCCACCCGCTTGAAAAGGCGAAGAATGACCCCGAAAGCCGGACTTAGACGCGGGGGAACTCGTGTCGTCCCTAACGGGACTCGCTTCGCCATCCTAACTTTTACCCGGCACTGCCGTGCCGGGCTTTCACATTCCGCCCTTCCACGCTGGTTTCTATTCGAGAGCCGGCATGTGGGCTGTTACGCTGTGGCCGTCGAGATAGAACGTGACTGCGCCGTTTAGATCTGTGCGGTAGACGTGGACTCCGGAGTTTTGAAGGCGCTGGAGGACGTCTCGCTTGGGAAAGCCGAATGACGTACGGAAGCCCAGCGAGATCACGGCGAAAGTCGGCCTCACGGCCGCCAGGATTTCCGGAGTGGTGGAGGTGGCGCTGCCGTGATGCCCCACCTTTAATAGGTCGGCGCGCGGATGGTGCAGGCCGGCTATGCGACGCTCGACAGCCTTCTCGGCGTCGCCCTCTAACAATGCGGAAGTCGCGCCATAGCTGACGTGCAGGACCATGGAGTCGTTGTTCTTCGGTTCCAATCCTACGGGCCAGTCGCGGGGCGGAAAAAGCACATCCACTTTCGCTCCGCCCAGTTCAAATCTGTCTCCCTCCCAATGACGGACTACTTTGATTCCCAGTGTTTGCGCCTCGGCGATCAGGTTGTCGAGAGCTCTGCTTGGCGGGAGCAGACCGATCCACAATTCTTTGGGACGGAAGTCTTTGAGGACCGCGGGCATGCCGCCGATGTGGTCGGAGTGGCCGTGGGAGATTGCGACGGCATCGAGGTGGGAGATGCGACGCGTCCACAAATAGGGCGCGACGACATC
Organism: uncultured Acidobacteriaceae bacterium; assembly: GCA_963702775.1. GTDB lineage: Bacteria > Acidobacteriota > Terriglobia > Terriglobales > Acidobacteriaceae > Sulfotelmatobacter. Next base: position 347,441 of record CAVPDX010000001.1, on the reverse strand, counting down.
TTCGCCAAAATCGAGTTGCGAGCCGGCGCCCCAGATGGGCCCGCCCGCGTCGATGAGCAAAGTGCGGCCTTGTGGCGTCACCAGCAGAATGGCGTCGCCTTCACCAACGTCGATGGAGGTTACTTCGAGCAGCCCCGCTCGCGTATTCGGCTTGGGCGGAAGGAAGGCTAGCGACAAGGATGCCGCGAGCAAAGCAAGCAGCCCGGTGACCGCTAACAGTGCGTGCTTGCGAGCGAGTGTGATCGGGAGGACAAGCGCTGCGGACGCTGCGATCATCATCACAACGGACGGTGTTGCCACGCGAAGGTCGGCGAGGCGGAGGCCTCCTAAGCCGTGAACCGTGCCGGTAATTGCCTGCAACGCGAAGGTGGTGAGCAGAGCGGGAAGTTTCGCCAGCACTGGCGACAGGTATCCCAACACGATAGTCAGGATCGCAGTGGGCATTAGGAGATGCGTAAGGGGAACGACTGCCACGTTGGCGGGAAGGCCGATGGTGGTGGCGCGATGAAAGTAATACGCCATAGGCAGGGCCAACCCCATCTGCATTACCGCCGAGACCAGCAGTAATTCAAATGTGCGCAGGCAAACGACTGTCGTGCCGCGCACCAGTCGCAACGACCATGCCGTGCCAAGAAAACGCGCGAGGCGGCCTGCAATCAGGCGCAGGTCTAGGCGGAACTGTGCGATGCGCGGGGGCAGCGATGGGCCGTAATCGTCGGCGTCCCAGTGAGCGAGAGCCTGACGGTAGGGTTGCGAAGTGCGCTCTACCAGCGGCAGGCCGATTGCGGCCACGATCAGCACGCAAACAAACGTCATCTGGAAGCTGGCGGTGAAGAGCTGACGGGGATCGAACACCAGCAACCCGAAAGCAGCTGCGCCGAGTGCATTGACCATGGCGCGGTCGCGGTACAGAAGTCGCGTCCCGAGGTAGATGGCGCACATGAGCGTGGCCCGCCAGACTGGCGCTCCCACTTGGGTAAGAAAGGCATAGGCAACGCAGAATAAAATTGTCAGCAGAGTGGCGGGAATCTCGCCGAACTGCAGGCGGCGCAGCGTCCAGAAGGCGACGAACGCCAGGATGGTCACGTTCATGCCCGAAACCACCAGGATGTGGTAGGTGCCGGAGCGCTGGAAGTCGACTCGCGTATCGCGGTCGACGAAAGCTTCTTCGCCGATGACCATGGCGTCGATGAGCGCGGCCTGCTGCGGAGGCCACAGCGCATGCACTTTGGCAATGATGCTGGAGTGAATGCGGGTGCGCCGGAGTTCGATGCGGTCGCCGGCAAAGCCTGGGAGTAGTTGCACGTCTTCCGCTTTCGCCGAGCCGATAGCCGCGATGCCGTTGGCGGCGAGGTAGCCCTGATAGTCGAAGGCACCAGGATTGCGGAAGTTGCGCGGCAGCTTCAGCGTGAGGGGAAGGCGGAGGCGCTCGCCATAGCGGAAGAGATGCATGTGGGCCGGTTGGTCGCTGTAGATTCCGAGACGCACGCCAGAGTGGACGGGAATACGCGTGCCGTTTTCGGTGACGATCTGTTCGGTCTCGATGTCGAGGCTTTGTCTGATTTCATTCGGAGATGCCTCTCGCAGCCTGCCTTCCCGGGTGACGTGCGCCGTGATCTCGACTGGCTGGTCATAGGCGAACGGCTGCAGACCGGTATCGGGAATGGCAGGGTGTCTTAATTGGATGTGAAGCGCGCCTGCTAGGAAGAACGCACCGAGAGCCAGGCTCACGCCGAAATATTTGCGGCGGCGCACGAAGTAGAAACCTGCGGCTAGAAAGGCCGCGCCAGCGGCTATCCACCACGACGCTGGGCGCCAGGCGTAAACGCCGGCAATGATTCCGGAGGAGTAGGACAGCGCGGCCCAGAGCATTGGTTCCCGCGTCGGCTTGAGCTGGAATTTGTGCGGGGAGGGCGGAGACGGGGGTTGCGTGATTGGGTGCGACGGCGTCATTTACTTCCCTGATGATCCGACTCTCAGCAAGCTGACGAGCCGCCTCGCTGCGCCCGGCTGGACAGCCGAGACGGCTGTCCCCGCACGAGCAAATGCCGGATCAGAGTCTTCAAATGCTTGTTCAGCGTAGTAATCGCACTATGCTCTCGACGTGGTACGTCTGGGGGAACAAGTCGATCAGGTGCACCTCCTCGAGGCGGTAGCCGGCCGCCAGTAAGGGGATCAGGTCGCGGGCCAGAGTTGCCGGATCGCAGGACACATAGGTCAGGCGAGGCGCGCTCATGCTGGCAAGCGCGCGCGCCACGGCATCTCCCAATCCGCTGCGTGGCGGGTCCACTACGATCAAGTCGGGATTGCACGCCGGCAAATCGTTCGCTCCCACATGGTCTGCGCCCACGCAGCGCTTCCGCTCCGTCAGGTATTGCTCGGTCGCCGCTCGAACTGCTTTTCCATTCCCGGGCAGATTGTATTGAAGGTCGTTGGCGGATGTCTGTGACGATTCGACGGAAATCGTGTGACGAAAGCTACATGCCAGGGCTGTGGAAAACAGGCCTACACCGGCGTACAAATCGATCGCCAGTTCTCCGGATTGGCCGGCCGTCACAATGTCGACGAGTTTGTCGGTGAGAAAACGGTTGGTCTGGAAAAACGATCCCGCAGACACGCGGTAGGCGGCCGTCTTAGTTTTATAGGTTAGTTCTTGAACGCCGACAGCGACCAGCGGTTCCTGAACGCCTTTCTGCGGTTCGCGGAACGCCGCCACGCCCACGATTTCTGGCATGGCCGCGCACAATTCTTCGGCCCACGCCCGCACCGCAGCACGCCGAGCCTCGGGAGCACACAGGAACTCAATGAGTAATTTTGTGTCGTCGGCGTTGGAGAAGAACTCAATCTCGCGCACACCTTCTACGGCCTTGCCCGCTCGTCCGGCTTGCCACAGAGCGGCGATACCGCGGTTGATGAGCGGCGAACTGATGGGACAGTCTTCGACTGCAAGGAGTTCATGCGAAGCGAACTTAAAATATCCCGAGGCGAACCCAGGCCGCGTCTGCACCCGCAGCCTTGATCGATTGCGATAGTTCCACGGTGGCGAGGCATGCACTTGAATTTCGCACTGCAGTTCGAGCTTGGCGATGCGGCGCAAATTCTCGTGCAGGATTTCTTTCTTGATTTCGAGTTGATGCTCGTAGGTGGCGTGCTGATAATGGCATCCGCCGCATCGGCGGAAATATGGACAAGGAGGTTCGATGCGGTGCGGCGAGGATTCTACGATTGTTTGAGCCTTGGCGCGGGCGAAGCCGGTTTTTTCTTCCGTGACGGCGGCTTCAACGGCTTCTCCGTCGAGAACAAAAGGAATGAATACGGCCTTGCCGCGTCCGCGGTCTTGATTGCGGGTTAATGCATTTCTCGCCGATCCGGCAGGAAGGCGAGCCAGGCCGTCGCCGCCGTAGATGAGCTTTTCAATGTTTAGGAGCAAGAGTTGATTCTACGGCATGAGAGAAGTTGGGGAAGATTGCCGATTGTCAATCGCCGATTGTCGACTCGTTCTTTACTTGGAGGCGACAGGGGCGAAATCCGCCCAGTTAAGATCGAGCCTTACCCAGTACGGAGCTTGCGGCGGCGAGGGAAACATAATTGTTTTGTCCTTCTGGAGATCGCGCAGCTTCAGGTACACACACGCGACAACGGGGCCCATCGAGTAGATCTTGGCATCTTCGACCGTGCCCTTTGCCCCTACGCTGGTCAGCGATTCAAATGTACCTTCCCACTTGTCCACGCTGCCCCCATCGGTGCGCACGCATTCCTGCACGAGTCCGCGATAGGTTTTTTCGAAAGAGGCCTTGTAACGAGGGCCCTCGGGCATTTTCATATTGGCGTCTGCGGCAGCTTCCATCTCATGGAGCTTCACCGCAAATGGGGCTGAGTAAGCCGCCCATTTCTTTACCATATCGAAGTCCGCTTTCGAGTCCCAGGTTTCCTCATCCCATTGTTCGCCGATGCGGGTCATGATTTTGTCGGCGACGATTGGATCGCGCTTACCGAAATGAGTGGCCAGGAAAGCAATACGGTTCAAGTTCAGCATGGATACTCCGTATTGCTTCTCGGAGGCTTCAAAGCCGCGTTCGATTCTTTCCCACGACAGCTGGGGATCGTCTGGGGAGCAGGAGATCACATAGTCCGCGCTCGCCACCTCAAAATAGAGAATGTCGCCCTGATCTCCTCCGATGCGATCGGCGACCTCCTGGGTGAACCTCTCGGTGTCCCCTGGCTCCCCACTCCACTTGGGCAGCAGGCGGCTAGCACGTACGCGAGCATAGTAGAAATAACCCGGCTCAAATTTAAACGCTTCCTCGAAGAGAGCGCGCTTTTCAGTCGCGTCCCAGCCCTGGTTCTCGGCCACCAGCATCATGGTAAGGTACCACTCGGGGCACTTGGGAAAGTCCTTAGCTTCGTCCAGAATGCGTCGAGCTTCGGCAGTGCGTTTTTCAAACAGTTTCCACCCGCTATCGCTCACAGTGCTGGCATATCCGGTCCCCCGCGCGTACCCGGCATAGCCGAGATAAGCGGAGGCCTGCGCAACCCGCGCGGTAATTGAGTTCGGCCGCGCGGTCCCCCACTGCTGAAGCCGCTGCAAAAGCGCCTCCCAATCCTCTGACGTAGCGTGCATGGGAGATTCGACCGGCTCAGAAAGCCCGGCGTAGGTTTGCTTAATTTTCCAGAAACCGCCGGCGAATCGTTCTTTGGCGGATCGCGCACGGTCGGCGATGCAATCGAGTTCGTCGAGCTTCTCCTCCAGCAGCATCTGTCGGATCTTCCCGCGGTAGGTAGGAAGCGCGTTAATGTCGCTGCTAGGGTCGACGTTCAGCGCGGCGGCATCGTCTTCGCTAATGGTGCACACGCCGGGGTGCTGCGGGACCTGAGCCGTCCGAAGCTGGTTGTGCCAGTGGCTCATGGCGTAACCAGTCGCTGCAAACAGAAATAATCCGACGACAATGCTGCGCAGTATCCATGGGGAAGAACTTAGGTCAAAGACGTCTGCCGCTGATTTGCCAGAGCTTGTTTTGCCGGATCGATCGGCCACCGATGCTCCCCGCCTGAGGATGGATCCTCATCGAACAAGTTACTTTCGGTTCAAGGCTACGGCAAGGTTACGTTGGTGAGAGAGTGCGGTGAGACCCAGTAATGTGGGCTTCGATTGCACAACTAATCGGTGCAGGCTGGGTTTTATTGGCCTGGGAGCTGACCCGCAGTCTGGGGCAGGATTTCGTCTAACTATTGAGGCGCGCCACGAAGCTGCGATGGCCCTCGCTGTTCTTGTTGTCGGTTCGGCGTTTCGCAGTCAATTGCCGGGGGCAAAGTGAAAATGATTAATCTTTGGAAAGCCTGCGTAACCTGGGGAAGGCACATGCATCGCGAAGCCGCTCTTGATTCCATCCGCAACGTGCTGGCGGTCGTGGGGGGTGCCACGATCATGGCCGACTTTACCACCGTCAGGCTTTGGCTTATTCTGCCGATGCTTGGCCTTGCTCTTCTCACTTGGTTTCTGGATTACGAGCGCCACTTTCGCGGACAGACCGTAGAGGAAGCGAAGGTTCCACAGTAGCTTTCTTACAGCGAGCGTCCAGCAGCTGTGCCCGAAGCCCAGGCCCACTGAAAATTGAAGCCGCCGAGATGGCCGGTCACGTCCACCACTTCTCCGATGAAGAACAGGCCTGGAATCTTGCGGCTCTCCATCGTCTTGGCTGAGAGCTCGTCGGTGTCGACGCCGCCTGCCGTTACTTCGGCTTTCTCGTAGCCTTCCGTGCCGGCCGGTGAGATTGCCCAGGCATGCGTCTGGTTCTCCAAGCCTGCCAGCGCGTGATTCGTCCATGACGTGGGCGCGTGTGCGTCCAGCCAACGGTCTGCAAGACGATGAGGCAGAGACTTGTGCAGCTCTGAGCGAAGGGCATTCATATTTCTCGGCGCCTTGGGGTCGCGAAGTGAAGCGGTGACTTCGCGTTCAGGGGCTAGATCAATCAGGATGGGCTGCGGATTATTCTGGGGCTGATTCCAATATGACGAAATCTGTAGGATTGCCGGACCGCTCAGGCCGCGGTGCGTGATAAGCATCTTCTCGCGAAACCGCTGGCCGGCGCAGGAGGCGGTCACTTCCGCCGAAACCCCGGCCAGACCGCAGTAGCGCGAACAATCCTCGGCGCTCAGCAGCAGCGGCACCAGCCCCGGCCAGGGTTCGCGAATGGCAAGTCCGAATTGCCGCGCCAGATCGTAGCCGAATGATGTCGCGCCGATCTTTGGGATCGAAAGCCCACCGGTAGCAACTACCAACGCCGGCGCGGTGAACTCCGCATTCGCGGCGCGTACCACGAAGTCTGTTGCTCGCTGGAATTCGAAAATCCGTGTATTCAGGAAAATGCTCACGCCCGCCTCCTGGCATTCGTCTTCCAGCATGCCGACAATGTCGCGAGCGGAGCGGTCGCAGAAAAGCTGGCCCTGAGTTTTTTCGTGATATGGGATACCATGTTTTTCCACCAGGGCGATGAAATCCCCCGGCGTATAACGGGCCAAAGCTGACTTGGCAAAGTGCGGATTCGAGGAAAGAAAGCTCTCCGGTCGGCAATGAAGGTTGGTGAAGTTGCAACGTCCACCGCCGGAGATCAGAATTTTCTTGCCCAGTCGGTCGGCACGTTCGAGCACGGCCACGCGACGGCCACGCCTGCCGGCTTCGATGGCGCACATCAATCCCGCCGCGCCGCCACCGAGGATGAGAGCATCGAAGGAATGAGTCATTACATGTAAAACAGGCTCAGGCGCGGCAGACCATATTTCTCGAGAAGGCGTTTGTGAACGTACTGCTTTTGCAGTTGCTCGATCTGTGCCGCCGCCATTTTGCGTCGGTAGGGCGCCAGTTCACGGTCAGCCTGGGCGCGCACAGTTACGATCTCTTCATCGGCTGTAGCGGCCAGCAATGCGGCAAAAAGCTTTTCTTCCAAAACCGTGAGACGACGCTCCAAGTCATCGAGCCGAGCAGCGGATTTCGTGCTCTCGGTTTCCTGGGCCAACTTGCGCAGGGTTGCGGCGGATTCCGCGGCGACCGCCTGCACCGAGATTCCGGCGCTCCGGGGCAGCTTCGCCCTTTCCAGTAAATCCGCATTGCGGCGCAGGAATTCGGCGATTGTCGCCGGCTCAAAGCCTTGCCCCGCGCCTGATTTGGCCGGTGAAGCGGCCGCAGTTCCCACGGCCGCTTCTTTCATGTCTTCCGCTGCGGCCAGCACTTCCTGCGAACAATAAGCAAGGCTGTTTATCTTTTTTGTTTTCGTCGGGCGCTGGTCGTAGCGGTCAAACGCGGCATCAATCCCGCGCAAGGCAGCTTCGAGAGGAATACCAGCATCTTTCCAGGTTTCAATCAGGGCCCAGTCGAGTGTAGTCAGCAACAAGCCACTGCCGCGCCGGCGCAGGAATTGCTCTTCAATTTCGGTGAAATAGTTGAAGTAATTTTCCACGGCGGCTCAGCGGGGAGAACGCGGAGTGGCGCGCTCAACCCCGCTGTTCTTCGCTGCTTTCGAGGAGGCTGGATCGGCTTTGGGCGCGAGCGCTGGCCGCGCCGCCACATTCCGCTCCCAGATGATGCGCAGGCCTTCGAGGGTTAGAAGATCATCGACAGTCTTAATGTACTTCGATCCCGTACCAATCATCGGGCCCAGGCCGCCGGTGGCGATCACGTTTGTTTCCTTGCCCAATTCCTGCAGCAAGAGTTCGAGGATGCCATCGACCAAGCCGAGATAGCCATAGTAAAGTCCCGACTGCAGGCTGCCGACGGTGTTGCTACCGATCACTCGCGCGGGTTTGCGAATTTCGACCCGCGGCAGGCGCGCCGTCCGCTGAAAAAGCGCGTCGGCCGAAATGCCGATGCCGGGGCAGATCACTCCGCCGAGATACTCACCCTTCGCTGAAACGCAGTCGAAGGTCGTCGCCGTGCCGAAGTCGACGATGACGCACGGTCCGCCAAACTTTTCAAACGCAGCCACGGCGTTCACAATGCGATCGGCGCCCACTTCGGCGGGATTGTCATAATGCACCGGCATGCCCGTTTTGACGCCGGGTTCGATCAACAGCGGCTTGGAATTGAAATAATGCTCGCACACCTGCCGCAGCACGGGATCGAGCGGCGGCACGACCGATGAAATCGCGATGCCGCGAATCCCCGACGCCTCCAGACTGGCCATTGAGAACAAATTACGGAACAGGACGCCGTACTCGTCGACGGTGCTGCCTTGTCTGGTCGCAACCCGCCAGTGGGCTATGAGGCGCTCGTAGCGCGGAGCCTCGGCAGTATCGCCGCCGGGATGCACCTTTGCAACTCTGGCGAAGACTCCCAGAACCGTATTGGTGTTGCCGACATCGAGAACAAGAAGCATGATCTCTAACTGCTTTCCTTCATCGCGCTCTCACCGTACCACTCAAAACCCTCTGCAACCCTTGCGCAGTCCGCACCTGCAGGAAGCCGCGTTCATCCAGGCCTTCGGTAGTTCCTTCGATTCTGGGTATGCTTTCTTCGATATAGACTTGCTTCCCTCGCGCCCACGACGACTGTTCTGTAAAGCGGCGCAGAATCGACTCTTGCGCGCCGGGCTCTTCGATCAGCGCACGATATTCCCGGTCGAGCGATTTTAGCAAAGCGGCAGCGACCTCGACGCGCGAGCCTTCGCTGCCCGTTTCCATGCGCAGCGACGTCGCCTCACTCTCGATCACTTTCGGAAAGCTCTTCTGGTTTACGTTGATTCCGACCCCTACCACGATGTGGCGCACGCGAGTGACTTCGGCGTGCATTTCGGTGAGAATCCCGCACACCTTTCTTCCCTTGATCAGCACATCGTTGGGCCACTTCAGGTCGACGCTGACACGCGCTTCTACCTGCGCAAGGGCCGCACGCACCGCCAAGCCGGCCGCGAGCGTTAGCACCAGCACATCCGAAGGCGGCAATGCGGGACGCAACACGGCCGAACAATAAATGCCCGTCGAGCGTTCCGACTGCCACGTGTTGGATCCGCGCCCGCGCCCCGCAGTTTGCTCTTCGGCAAGAAATACGCTGCCTTCAGCGATGCCAGCCGCGGCGGCGGCCATCGCCGCCGTGTTCGTTGAGCCAATCTTGTAGAAATGATGAAGCTGATTGTCGAAGATGGTGCCACGAACGAGCGGTCCCAGAATTTCCGGCAGCAGCAGATCTGGAACCGACCTGAGTTGATATCCCGTTGCCGGATGCCCGGCGACATCCACTCCCAGCCCGCGCAATTGCTGGATCAGCCGCCAGACTTCGGAACGGTTCGAGGAAATTTCCTGCGCGAGTTTGGTTCCGCTCACCACCACGGTCGGGTGATCCATCAGCAACCGCACGACGCGGCCCAGACGAACATCCGTCGGCTGTTCGGGTAGTGACGCTCCTCGGCTCAGGGCCGGCTTTGCCCGCGAAACTGGAGCGTTCCGCGCTGTGCTGGTCTTCTTGATGCGGTGATTATGCGGGAGAGGAGGAAAAAGCACAAATCGTTTACCGGGTATGTTAAATCGGCGCAACTCGCAGGCTCATGTCCACCGCCTGTGGCGAGTGAGTCAGCAGACCGACCGAAATATAATCTACGCCCGTTTCAGCATAGCCACGAACATTTTCCAGACGGATGCCGCCCGAGCATTCCAGCAGGACAGGCCGATCCAGTTGAGCGCAGCGCTCTACCGAGCGCCGCACTTCTTCGGGAGACATATTGTCCATCAGGATCACTTCGGCGCCATGGGCGAGCGCGTCCTCCAGTTCGGCTGCGGTGCGCACTTCGACTTCGATCGGCTGCGCACCTCGCCGGTTGCGCACGGCGCGCTCCAGCGCCGCCCCGATTCCTCCGGCCAGCGCGATGTGGTTGTTCTTGATGAGCACTCCGTCGGAAAGGTCGAGCCGGTGATTCTGTCCTCCGCCGCAGCGCACTGCATACTTGTCGATCAATCGCAGTCCGGGGGCGGTCTTGCGGGTATCGAGAATGCGTGCCTTGGTGCCGGAAACGGCGTCCACAAACTTGCGGGTGAGCGTGGCGATTCCGCTCATGCGCTGCAAAAAGTTAAGGATCACCCGCTCACACGACAGAATCACGCGCGCGTTGTGCCGGATCACCGCGACCGATTGACCTTTGTGCAGCCGCACGCCATCGAAGATTTCGGGATGAGTGGTCACTTCATAGTGCGAAGTCACCGCACCGTCGAGCGCGGCGTAGACGTCGAGAATGCGGCCAACGCAGCCGATCCCCGATAGAATGCAATCCTGCTTGGCGAGGATCGTGGCCGACGCGCGCTGGTTGGGATCGATGCAGGCATAGCTGGTCGCATCGCGCGTTGCCCGGTCTTCCAGCAGCGCGTTCTCGATAATTGCGGTGATGCGTCGGCCGCTAAAGTCCATAATTCACGTAGGATCCGCCGCCGGGTCTCTGAATTGTCATTGCCCCAGAGCCCTCATCTGCTTCTTAGTCATTTCTTGCTGCATCGCCAGATCGTTAGCGCGCCTACGAATCCCCTCAATCACGTGTGCGGGAGCCTTCGCTAGGAATTGCTCATTGCTCAATTGTCGTTGGCCGTTGGCGATCTCCTTCTCGATCTGCTCCAATTCCTTCTTCAGGCGCTCGCGTTCGGCGGCAACATTAATCTTCTTTTCGTAGATCACGAGCAGCTCAAATCCCGAAGTTTGACGCGCACCGAGCGTATCGACTAACGGAGCATTAGTAAATCCGATTGTCTCAACATTCGCAAGCCGCTCTACTGCGCTTTGATTCCGCTCGATCAAGGCTCGAGTTTCCGTACCGCGTGCAAACAGTCGGATGGGTACTTTGACTTTCGGCTCGATTTTTAGCTCCGCGCGCTGATTCCGCACGCGCACTATCAATTCTCGCAGGATCGCGACCTCTGTCTCGGCAGTTAGATCAACCTGTTTCTCATCCGCCTGCGGATACGGTGCCAGCGCGATCGATTTAAATGGCGGCTGGTATTCGTACATCGTCTGCCAAATCTCCTCTGTGATAAACGGCATGACCGGATGCAGCAACCGCAGCGACGCCTCAAACAGGCTTACCAGATTCGCGCACGCCGCACGTGCCACGGCCCTCTCGGGTTGAGAACCGAGCGCCAGCACCCTCTGGGTGCTTCCCAGAGTCAGCGAGAATCTGGGTTTTATGAGTTCGATATACCAGTCACAGAACTCGCCCCAGAAAAAGTCATAAATTCGGTTCGCTGCATCGTGAAACCGGTAGCTATCTAGCGCCGTATTCACATCCTTCGTTACCCGATTGAATCGAGAAAGAATCCAGCGGTCCTCGATCGTCTCAATGTTGAACGCCGGCAGTCCCGCTCCCGACGAATTCTTTTCCAGGGAAGAGGCACAGAATCCGACGGTCGCCGCATCGATGCCTTTTTCTTGGGCAAGGCCTTCCTCAATGCTATCCACATTCATGAACATAAATCTTGCCGCATTCCAGATCTTATTGGCGAAGGCGCGATAACCATCGGTGCGGCTTTCGTTGAAGGCAATGTCGGTTCCCGGTGCAGCCATCGCCGCCAAAGTGAAGCGGGTCGCGTCCGTTCCGAAGCGCCGAATAATATCCAACGGATCGAGCACGTTGCCTTTGGTCTTCGACATCTTCTGCCGCTCGGCGTCGCGCACCAGCGCGTGAATGTAAACCTGCCGGAAGGGTACGCTGTCGTTTTTCTTGTCCCCCCAGCCGCTGGCCTTCTTGATCGCCGCATCCTGCTCGTGTCCCTGCATGAAGTGGCAGCCGAACATGATCATGCGAGCGACCCAGAAAAACAGGATCTCATAAGCCGTGATCAGCAGCGTGGTCGGATAAAACACTTCAAGGTCGCGCGTTTGCTGCGGCCAGCCCAAGGTCGTGAACGGAAGCAAGCCTGACGAAAACCAGGTGTCGAGCACGTCGGAAACCTGTTCCAACTTCTTGCCGCCGCATTTCGGGCAGGTTACAGGGGCTTCACGTGCCACAATAAATTCTTTGCAGCCATCACACGTCCACGCCGGAATGCGATGTCCCCACCACAACTGGCGCGAGATGCACCAATCGTAGATGTTGTTCATCCAGTTCAGATAAATCTGTTTGTAATTCTCCGGGACGATGGTGATCTCTCCGCTCTCGACGGCTTCGATCGCCTTCTGCGCCAGCGGTTGAATCTTGATGAACCACTGCTCCGAGAGCCGCGGCTCGACCACGGTCCCGCAGCGATCGCATTTGCCGAGAGCAAGCGCGTAGTCTTTCTCGCCGGCCAGGAATCCCTGTTCCTGCAAATCCGCGAGCACCCGTTTTCGCGCTTCATAGCGGTCCAGGCCGGTATACGCGCCCGCGTTCTGGTTCATGTGCGCGTGCTCGTCCATCACGTCGATCCGCGGTAGGTTGTGACGCTTGCCAGCCTCAAAATCGTTGGGATCGTGTGCGGGCGTCACTTTTACCGCGCCCGTGCCAAACTCCGGCTGCGCCAGTTCATCGGTGATGATAGGGATCTCACGGTTCATCAACGGCAGCCGAACATGCTTGCCATGCAGATGCGTGTAGCGCTCATCCTTCGCGTTCACGGCAATTGCGGTATCGCCCAGCATCGTCTCCGGACGCGTGGTGGCCACGGTGATGAATTCGTTTGATCCCACGACCGGATAGCGAATCTCCCACAACTTTCCGGCCGCTTCTTCGTGCTTCACTTCGAGATCGGAGATCGCCGTCTCGCAGCGCGGACACCAGTTGACGATGTACTTACCGCGATAGATCAGGCCTTCTTCGTACAGACGGACGAAGACCTCGCGCACAGCCCGCGAAAGATTCTCGTCCATGGTGAAGTATTCGCGATTCCAGTCGACCGATGCGCCGAGGCGCTTCATCTGGTCGAGGATCGCGTTGCCGTAAAGTTTCTTCCACTCCCACACGCGCTCGATGAATTTTTCGCGGCCCAGATCGTGGCGCCTCTTGCCTTCCTTCGCGAGATCGCGCTCCACCATCATCTGCGTGGCGATGCCGGCGTGGTCGGTCCCCGGCAGCCATAGCGTGATGAAGCCGCGCATGCGATGCCAGCGCACAATAATGTCCATCTGCGTCTGGTTGAGCATGTGGCCCATGTGCAGGCGGCCGGTCACATTCGGCGGCGGCAATAGCAGCGTGAACACGGGACGCGTCTCGCCCGCAGGCGGCGTGGGCACGGAGAAGAGTTTCTCTTTGACCCAGTACTCGGCCCAGCGCGTTTCAATCGCGCCCGGCTCGTAGGCTTTGGGCAATTCGTGCGGCATGGGGAAAATCAGCAGTCAGCAATTAGCGCTTGGTCAAAACCTTTACCACAGAGGACACGGAGTCGCACGGGGTAGATCTGGGGTTACCCTGTGCGCCTCCGTGTCCTCTGTGGTTAGGACTTTTGATCTTACAGGCGCGAGAAAAGAAGGGTCAAACGGATGCTGGGGTGAGAACAGGACGGGAGGGAATATGCACCCCCAGCTTCCGCTTGGCATGTGTGCTCGGTCGGCGTGCCTCCGTCACCGCCAAGACTTTCGGAGAAAGTCAGCCAGCCCCTTCTTGTCGCGGATATAATGCTCAACCGCTTCGCGCGTGCCGTTCGCAGTGTGGCCCCACAAGGCTGCCTGCGGCAGGCCTGCTTGGTTCTTTCGTAGGAATCCTATGAGTGAACCGTCTTCTCGAATCGTGTACTTGCCTTCACGTGATGAGGGTGGGGGCTGCCAATTACCGAACTCCGCCGACAGCTTGTTCGCTTCCGGTCCGCCCACCGCGATCACTGGATTGTTGCTGATAACCTGAGCTTCTGTGTACCACGTTTGATCATTCAGCACGATCGCACGGCGAAATGGGTTCCCTTTACTTCTCTGATCGATCCCGTCCCGGAGGAGTTGTGCCACGGGTCGGTCAAGTAGCTCTGCGGGAATCTGTGAACCGACCACCACAATAACCGTTTCACGATTCAGGACTGTTCTTTTGTCATATATTCTATCCAGTCGGAAGATATCTTCGGCATACCGTGGATTCGCCATGGTCTTGTTCAAGCGCTCCAATGATGAAGCGCTGGGCAAGGAGGTTTGGCTCTTATGCCTGGTCGGGAAAGCCGCAAGCGGACCGAGATCCGATTTTGTTGATCGCACGCCTCTGACCAGACTGACCTGCTCCCCGTTTTCCGAACAAGTCCGAGTATGATTTCGGACGAAGGAAAGGGGAAGGAGTATGTCGAAGAGCAGGCACACCGAAGCGCAGATAATCGGGGCGCTGAAGCAGTTGGAGGCGGGGCGCAAGGCGGAAGACGTGGCGCGGGAAGTGGGCGTGTCGAAGCACACGATCTACGCCTGGAAGGCGAAGTACGGTGGTATGGATGTGAGCCAGGCGCAGGAAGCCAAGCAGCTGCGCGACGAAAACACGCGGCTGCGGAAGCTGGTGGCGGATCTGAGTCTGGACAAGGATGCGCTGCAGTGGGTGATTGAAAAAAACGGGTGGAGCTCGCGGTCCTGAAGGCGACTGTCGAGCAGGTGCAAGAGAAGTATGCCTTCAGTGAGCGGCGGGCGTGCCGGGTGATGAGGATGGCGGTGGCGACGTACCGCTATCGGTCGCGGCGCACGGATGAACCGCTGCGGACGAAGCTGATGGAGTTGGCGCGGGAGAAGCCGCGCTTCGGGTATCGGCGGCTGCAGGTGTTGCTGGGTCGCTCGGGAGAGCATGTGAACCACAAGCGAGTGCATCGCGTATATCGCGAGGCCGGACTGATGATTCGGCGGAAGAAACGGAAACATTGTGTGCGCGAGGGAAAACCGCTGCTGGCGCGGACAGCGGCGAACCAGGAGTGGGCGCTGGATTTTGTGCACGATGCGGTGGCGTGCGGGCGGACGATCCGGGTGCTGAGCGTGGTGGATGCGTACACGCGGGAGTGTTTGGCTTTGGAAGTGGATACGAGCTTTGCCAGCCGGAGAGTCACGCGGGTGTTGGATGGGATCGTGGCCGAGCGGGGGCAGCCGGCAACGATCCGCTGCGACAACGGGCCAGAGCTGACGAGCCGGCATTTTCTGGCGTGGTGCGTGGAACGAAAGATCGAGTTGGTGCACATTCAACCGGGCAAGCCGACGCAGAACGCGCGGGTCGAAAGCTTTCACGGACGGCTGCGGGATGAATGTTTGAGCGTGAGTTGGTTTCAGAACTTGTTCGATGCGCGGCGGAAGATCGCAGCGTGGAAGACCGAGTACAACGAAGAGCGCCCGCACAGCAGTTTGGGATACCGTACGCCGAAAGAGTTTGCCGCGGCGCAGGCAGCGAGCTTCTACACAGCTGAGCGAGAGGCAAGGGATTCAAACGCCATCCCTTGCCCCTCGCGCTCCCCCATCCCGGCTCACACCGGAGATGGGACCGATGAAAGTTGTCGTATTCTTACGTGAACGAAAGCAGGGGGCAGGTCAGAAAGCTATCGATATGTCGGTATGGGCTCGGTTTATTTTGCCGACTTCACCCTTTTTAACTCCGTTTGCGGTTTAACTAATCTCGTGAGCATCGAGGATGCTGATGATGATCGAACGCAGAAACGTTTCAAGCTCAATGTTCCTCTGGGATCGGTTGAACTTAGGTTCGGTCATTCGAACGTCGAGTTGCCCAAGCTCCACTGGGATAGCATACGAACCATTTGTTGGCTTGACTACGATGACCCGCTCACGAGCGCTGCCCTTATTGACATCCGACTTCTGGCGAGAAGGATCAGTCCCGGCAGCTTGCTGGCTGTGACGGTAGATGCGCGACTCCTAAATGATGATTTGACCCGCGCGGATGAAACATTGCTCGACAAGCTAATCGCGCAGATCGGAAGCGAGAAGAAGATCCCCACCCTCATAAGCGAGGCTAAGATCTTAAAGAGATCTGATATAAAGCAGGTATTCCGAACGATAATGACTCAAGAGTTGATAGACGGAATCAACGAACGAAACGCAGGAATGCCTAGCGAACAACGAATTACATTCGAGCAAATTTTCAACTTTGAGTACAGCGACAAAGCACCAATGTTAACCCTTGGGTGGGTTTTGTTCGATACCGGTCAGCGTCCGCAATTTGACGCATGCGATTTCAAGAATCTGAAGTTCGTCAGGTCGGGCGCTGAGCCATTTGTAATTTCTCCTCCGTTCCTGACTCCGCACGAGATGCGAGAATTGAACCGATGCGACGCAAAGGATACCTACCGGACATCCGACCTGCCCCTGCCGGAAGAAGAGAGAAAAAACTACGAGGACATTCGTCGTTATTGGCCGACGGGCGGTTATGCCGAGATGACTTAGCGCTCCAAGAAAGCCCGCAAGCACGCTTGCAAGGCCTCGTCACGGCGCAGTTGACACTGCCAAACCACCAAGACCTTCCACCCGAGTCGCCGCAGCTTTGCAGCTACGGCGCGGTCGCGCCGCCGATTAGCAGCCAACTTCGGCACCCAAAAATCGAGATGGCTCTTCGGCGGCCTTCCTTTCAAACACCGCGTGTGCCCATGCCAAAAGCAGCCATGAATGAGAATAATTTTTTTGTGCCGTGGCAAAACCATGTCAGGTTTGCCCGGTAAGTTTTTCACGTGCAACCGGAATCGATACCCCAAGCGGTGGACGATGGACCGAACCGTTTTCTCTGGCTGCGTGTCACCGGATCGGATCGAACTCATAATCTCCGAGCGGCGGCGCTTTCCGACATGATCCATACGCCCAACTATAGCGTGCCCGCGCCCCCTTCGTTCCACCTGTCCAGCGCAGACTCGATTTTTCTATCCGTCCGGCCGTCCGGCGTACGTCTGCGGCCCTTTACCTCCGAAAATCCTCGAACGAGTTGTGCGAGCGCTTGCCAGTGCCTCGGATGCGGGCGATAGCCTTGACGAATTCGGCTTGCGTACCACCGGGACACCCCTATGGATGATCGAATCGCGGATGTCGAGGCGTTTGCTAGGAGCGGCTGAATCTTCTGCGAGAACAACTCAGGCGTGAGCCATGCCGGTTGGCTGGAGTCCTTCCATGATGACCGTGCCCGAGAATGCCGACGTTGGGAGGCTGCTTGCTTGACCAAAGCTTCGGGAGTTTGAGCAGCGGCACGCCCAAGCTGAGATGCAATCGCAAGCCGTTCGGTCGCAGGACCGACGGCACAATCGGCACAATGCTCTCGACCGGGGTTGATGGCTTTCCCGCAACCACGACAAAGATTCTCTGCTCCCCGTGCTATTGGCACGATCGGTGTTGACGAGACCCCCTTCGCTTTGCGCCTGTGGGTTTGGGTCAGGTGCGTCGGCCGCAAATCGGTCGGCATTCTCTTTTGCGTTGTTGACCACAATAGCTGCGCTACCCACTCCGTTATCGGAGCTACCGAGTGACGCCAGATCGGGGCTGTCTCTGACAACCGCACGGCGAATGGACCCATGAGTCGACAGTTGCCGTCCCGCTGCTCGAAAAACCACTCTCGCTTGAGCGGCTGCCGGGTTATCCAGTCAAGCAAGTAAGCGTCCACCAGAGGACGAACCGGCTCCATGAGGTCACAGGCCAAGCTGTCACGAGATGGGGTATCGACATGCAAAACGCCCAGCCCCGGATCAAGTCCTAGCGCGGCAGCTGCGAGCCGAGCTTCAGATTCCAGCACAGAATACAGGTAGTTCAAAATTGCATTCGGCGGATTGGCGGCGAGGCGGGGTGATCCCGTGAGCGGCGAGACACGGGCTCCGAAGCTTCTCCAGTGCTGGGGAACTCGACTCAGGTCATTCTTCGGGAACTCAATAGGCAACGTACTCCACGCCGACCAGTACGCTCGGGCCGCTTGTGATTCGATCAACCGGATTGTCGAGATGCAGTCGGCTTGTGGCAGTTCAGCCTTGAATCGAGCAATGGTATCGGCAGTTGAGGAATCTAAGAGCTTGTGACGGGCGACTCGTTCTTGTCCAACGAGTTTTTGGCGGATCAACTCCCGCGCAATGCGCAGGGCTGTTCCATTCGAGAGGGAAAGGGATTGAGCACGTCGCAGCTTGGCATCCGAAGACCGAACTGGGCCGGTCGTCGCAAGAACAGAGCCATCGCGATCAAGCATCACGAAGCTCGCGTCCTGATCGGCCAACCAGCGGAGGGCCGCAAGGGAGACCATGCCGTCTGATCCGATCACGACCAGCCGTCGAAGGCCATGTCCAACTCGGGGAAAGCGCGCTTGGCGACGATCAGCCCCGATCCCGTCCTCAAGGACCAAATGTCCTCGTTCAATGCGAACGGTGGTCCCATAACCAAACAAGGTAACTACACCATGCCGCACGCTGATTTGTGAAACTTGAATTGGAGACATCTATTCCTCCCGCCTCAAAGAATCTGATATTTCGTCAAACTACAATGCGTTCCTCTTCCGCAAACAGAACATCCGGATTGGAAGGGTGATATTTGCGCTTCCAATAATCTCGGGTGATTGCAAAGGGGAGGTCTCGGGAACGAATGCCCGCTTCTAGAGCTGACTTGATCGACAAACGTAGGTAGTACCAATTTGTCTGCAAGTCTGACGCACTATAGGACTTGGTCCTTCGTTGAGCCCTCAGCCAGCGCTCAGCATGTTTGATGAGTTCCCATTTTCGAGGACATGACTTGACGATTCGTCGAATGGTCTCAAAAACCTGCATCGAGCCTCCATTGAGGCCGGGGCAAACCTGCTTCTTGCATCGCTTTGCGGATTGCCGCCACCCGATATCCGGCAGTCCGGCAAGGGCATTTGCTGTATTCAACGGTGTTAGACGGTATCTACGGCTCCTGCAGAAGCGCACGAATTCCGCCCGCGCAAAACAGGCTTCGCAATCCTTGATATGCTCCGCCGTTTCTTCTTGCTGCTCCTTAAGTGCAAGGTATGCATTCGCCGCGTGAGCCACAACGATTGCACGTTCCTTTAATTTTTCGTCGATGATTGCTCGTTCGTTCTCGGTGCTTGGTGTATTGAAGGCTCGCACGGCAGTTTCAACAAGAGCGCAGCAATTCCGAAGGTATTCGGATGCATTGTGAGTGGATTTGTTCAAGGCCCGCATTCGGCGGCGTTTTTCGTTTAGTGACTTGATAGTTGCAGGACTGGTGGATTGACGGAGCAGAGCTTGCGTCACGTATAGAAGATTGTGACGGTTGTTCTCCTCCCACACCCGCACTGCGTCGTACACGTCGCTGGACTTCTTGATCCTCGGTAATTTATCTCCCACGTCAGCCCATGTCGTCTCTAAGAGGCCAACGAGACTATCCCGATTCGCCCACAAGCGTCCGTCTTTAATGGCGAAGTCTCGGCCTCGGCGCGGTCTTGAGCCATCTTCCGCAAGAAAGCCCATAATATTTTCCGCCATGTTATCTGAATCATCGTCGTACATATTTCCATTTAATTATAGACTAGAACAATGTTATTGCCACTTAATAATGATATTGCTGCTTATTGCTGCTCTATGTAGCTGATCCAAAGCAGTTTATATTCGCATCTGTTCGATTGTTGCGAGGTCACACTTTATGCGAAATTGCAATAAGAGACGTGGACATAAGCAAGAAACTTACAATCGCGCCTTCCATGTCCTGGCGAGGATGCGCCGTACAGGTTCCAGCCTAACGGCTGCTGCATGGGAGGAACACATCGATCCGCGCACTGTTCGTAAATACCTCAGGTCTGAATTACGCGATCGTGGGAGACCAACCAAAGCGGATCGGAGAAGCCGCCCCATGCTGATTCCGACCAGCCTCGGCAATGCGCCGGTCACCGTGCGAGGCTCGCGGCAATCTTCCGAACTGGGCAAATACATGTCGGCTGTCGGCAAGTATCTGCGTACGGGCGATGCCGAAGGATTGGCTCAGTTTGAAGGTAAATCAATTGCGGGTCACGTCCTGATCACGGACCCGGATCTTCTTAGTTCCCTCGCTCAAGCGGGGGCTTTAACTCTCGACGAAATCTACGCCGTTCCGGAGGCGTCGTCATGATGGACGAGAAGCCAATCGAAACGGCACGCCGGAACACTCGCCGCTTGGAACAGGGGCGGTGTTTGCTTTGTGGCCGTACCGGCATATTGATCGAACTGGACCACACCGCCGGTCAGAACCACGATGAATTTCTAAAGGCACCTCTCTGCATTCCGTGTCACGCGATGGTGACGGAGTTTCGGCGTCGAGCGGATGCGGAGATGCGGCGCGCACCAGACTCCACCCAGCGCGTGAAAAGCGCACTTAAGGCAACAGCCGTATTCCTGAAAATGCTCGCTGACGCGATGTTCCGATGGGCCGATCTGCTTTCTGAATAGGAGATCTCTACTATGAATCACGAAATTTTTCTGCGGTGTCATACCTGCATCCTGGACGGGGAGCCTCGGGAAAAGAACGGAGCCAAGAAAGAGCAGCCGCTGCCCAAATACGTTCTTGTCATCGACACTGAGACGACAATCGATGCCCTCCAAAGTCTGAATTTTGGCGTCTATCAGTTTTGTGAATTGGGATCGGAGGATACTTATCAGCCCCTGGAAGAGGGGATATTTCATGAGGACGACCTAAGCCCTAAGCAGATAGAAGTAGTCCGCAAGTACGTCCGCGAGAAGAACGACAAAAGGACGAAAGGTGAATTGAAGCTCAGGTGCTACGACCGTCGCGTGTTCGTCGAGAAAGTGATGTACACGGCGATCCAGGCAGGAGCCGCGATTGTCGCATTCAATCTCCCATTCGATCTTTCACGTTTGGCAGTGGAGTATCGCGTAGCGCGCGGAGCGGGTGGGCGCGGGTGGAGTTTTGTCGTTTTTCGGTACCGGAACAAAGAGAAAGGTGAATGGGTCCCCAACACATTTCGTCCCCGTGTGCAACTGCGACCTAAAGACTCCAAAGCCGCTTTCATTCGCTTGGCTGGCGGCGATATGAATCAGCCCTACCGGATCGGACGATTCCTCGACTTGAAGACGCTGGTTTGGGCCCTACGAAATAAGAGCCTCAGCCTTGAGAGTTCGTGCCGGGAATTCAAAGTGCCGGGGAAGCTTCCTGATTACGTGCCATCCGGACGAGTCAGAGCGGAAGAAATCGACTACTGCAGGCAAGATGTATGTGCAACGGTTGGTCTGCTAAACGCACTGCTGGCAGAATTCAAGAGATACCCTCTCGGTGATCTTCCGCCAGAGCGAGCCTACTCCGCTGCTTCGATTGCCAAAGCATTCCTGAAAACAATGGGAGTCATTTCACCCGAGCAGAAATTCCAATTGGATGAGAGAACAAAGGGCATCTGCATGCAGTCGTATTATGGCGGACGGGCGGAGATTCGCATCCGCCACACTCCCGTTCCGGTTGTCTACACCGACTTCACTAGCCAATACCCCACGGTAAACACTCTGCTGGGGCTGTGGTCATTGCTGATAGCAGAGAAGGTCCGAGTTCGTGACGTAACTCACGAAGTCCAGGCACTTCTCCAATCGCTTTCCCCTGATCGTTTATTAGATCAGTGGACTTGGCCCAAACTGGCGTTTTTCGCGCTGATCCAGCCGGACGGCGACATACTGCCCGTCCGCACGATTTACGGCGATGGGCAATTTGGCAATCAATCCAATATCGGACTGAATCCTCTCACGTCCGGCAAACCCATCTGGTTTGCTGGTCCTGACATCGTGGGGTCAACATTGCTCAAGGGACGCCCTCCGAAGATTCTGCGGGCCATACGAATTGAACCCGTGGGCATTCAAAGGGAAATGAAATCGGTAGTCTTGGGGACGGGTTCCATTGACCCCTATCGCGATGATTTTTTTCGAAAGGTGATCGAGGATCGCAAGGGAAAACAGAAGACGGACCCTCTCTACTACTTCCTCAAAATACTCGCGAACGCCGGATGCTACGGGATTTATGCCGAGGTGAACAAGCTCCAGGTGGGAAAGAACGATGCGAAAAAGATAGGAACCTTCTCGGGCGAACTGAGTGGAACTGAGCGAACCTGTGTGATGGAAGTTCCGGGACCGTGGTATTTTCCACCGGTCGCAGCACTGATCACGGCAGGCGGACGCCTGCTGTTGGCAATGTTGGAAAGGATGGTTACCGATGCAGGCGGAACGTACCTAATGTGCGACACGGATTCCATGGCCATCGTGTCGTCGGAGAAAGGTGAACTCGTTCGCTGCGAGGGTGGTACGCATCGAATGCCCAACGGAGCGGATGCAATCAAGGCGCTGCCATGGAAACAGGTTCGACAAATCGTCGATCGATTCAAGAGCCTTAATCCGTACGACCCGAATATTGTATCCGGCTCAATTCTGAACATCGTGGAAGAACTCAATCACGATGCCGATGGTCGTCAGAGGCAGCTCAACGGCTATGGCATCTCCGCCAAACGCTATGGTCTATACACGCGTGACGATTCCGGCTTTCGCCTGATCAAAGTAAGCGAGCACGGCTTGGGACTCTATTACTGGCCCAAAGAAGGGCGCGATACGAAATGCGAAGTACCACTGTGGATAAAGGAAGGGTGGGAGTGGATGCTAAACCGGGCTCTTGGTCTTCCATGCCAGGAACCGGATTGGTTTCACCTGCCCGTCATGAGGCGCATTGCCATCAGCACCCCAAATGTGATGACAGCGTTGCGTCGTCTCCGCCGGGATCAGGCACGACCGTACAACTTTGCTTTATCTCCGGTTTTGGTAAATCTGACAGACACCCAGGTGACACTATTGGCACCGT
Source organism: uncultured Acidobacteriaceae bacterium (assembly GCA_963702775.1). Classification (GTDB taxonomy): domain Bacteria; phylum Acidobacteriota; class Terriglobia; order Terriglobales; family Acidobacteriaceae; genus Sulfotelmatobacter. The sequence goes on along the minus strand of CAVPDX010000001.1, from coordinate 324,790 downwards.
TCGAAAAAGATCCTTCACGCTGGATGTTGATGCCGCACGTCAACATTCACGATGGAACAACTCACACTCTGGACAAACCGAAACTGCCAATCCTAGTACAAACTTTCGAGATGGTATTTCACCAGTATCATCGCCACCCCGAGTCCAAGAGCACCGCGCCAGATGGCAGGGCCTGCAAGGCAGATAGCGCTGGTCTGCTGAAACGATATCCCGTGACGGCCACAGGTTTTCATTTGATCGGCAAAGAGACTGAACGAGGGTGGGAACAGAGCGACGACATTAGTACACTCACGCCCTCGCTTGTGCGATATGGCCTGAATAGTGGAATCGCGGACGAGCGACTGAGACAATGGCTGCTGCAAACACCATTAGCCTTCCTGGAAGGCGAAACTGGATTGAGTCGACACACTATTTTGCGTGCTCGGCGAGGACAGCCCGTGCACCCAAGATCGATGCTATTGCTGAAGCTGGCTGTCCGTAAGGTTCCCACTTGAAAACATAAGACATAAATCCCTGATGGGTCAGGACATCTGGTCTGAGGGCGGCTTCGAACCAACTTGGTGAGCATTGGAACTATTACCCGTGGAGGGTTGAGTTGCATCGGTCTTCGGGCCCGACGCTACTTGCGGAGCGATCTCTTTCTCCTTCTTTTTCTTGTTTTTCTTCTTTTTCTTCTTGTTTTTCTTCTCGTTCTTGTTCTTGTTTTTGTTCTTCTTCTTCTTCTTCTTCTCTTTGTTCTTCTCAGCGGCCTCGGGAGCTGATTTCTGTCGACCTTCGGTCGGCTTGCCCGGTTGTAACTCCGGCTGCTTTGAAACCACCCTCTGAACCGGAATGGCCAGAAAATCGTAGAGCCCCGGATGCAATCCAAACATGCCCCCAATATCGAAGTTTATATGTGGGTTTGTGTACTTGAACGTCCAACTCCGTAGCTTCTTGCCAAGGACCGTCCCGACCACACCGAATTCGAATAATCGTTCGAGCACGGCGTCCGGACTGTACTTCTGCGCCAGCACCACGTTATGAGAAAAGACCTCGCGCCACGCCGGTGCATCGAACTTCACGGAGCCAAGTTTTCTTAGAAGGCTGAGCGCCAAACGGTACTCAGGAACTACCCGAAACATTTCGTTGCCAATTTCCTTGGACAACCAATCGCTGTAAGCACGCGATGCTTTCTGAACGGCAACGGGGCCCAGCGTCTCGTGTTGTTCAAAGGATTGACAACACTTGAGCGCTTTAATGATATCCCTTGGCCTCGCCATTGTGCGCAGAGCAAAGAATTCCCATGCGGATGAGTAAGGACCCTGCCAATCATTTTCGTTTACAAACTGCGGCCACAAGTCATCTGCTCCTTCATGCAAACGGGTGTCGGCCAGGTTAGCTCTAAACCGCTGGTTGATGAGACCCCGGAGGCTAAATTCGTGTGTTGTGGAATCCGCGTTCCAACGCAGATGGATCAGCAAATCGTCGATCTTATTCAGGTCGTGGTCGTCGAGTTGTAAGAATATGTCTTCCCTGAGCACTACCACCGGCCTCAGCTCCAGTGTGGGTGAAATCTCGCATCGTGTCTGATAAGTCGCTTTAAGAAGCGAGATAATCAAATCGAAGTATCTACCCTCAATTCTGTAATCCTCGTCAAGTTCGTCGAAGATGATGAAGAAGGTATTAGTAGATTGCACGGACGTGATTCTCCGCATCAACGCCGTAGCGGCTCGACCGAAATGAATGTGCTGATCATAAGCATCAGACGATGACCGAGCCACCTCGCCACTTGGAAGGTACTTCGAAGGTAGCTTTAATGACACGCGCCAGCTGCGATCTTTCAGCATCCCTACGGCATCTAGCGGACTAACGTCACTTGTTCCAAAAGTCTCTTGAAGGAAGGTCTGCAAGTCATGTCTTGTCTGATTGTCAATAGACTCATCTTTCAAGATTAGCTTTGCCGCTTCATACGCAATCAGAAACTTCCAAATTGAAATGTACTCATTGGGCGAGTTATATGTCTGATCGGCGGATTGAAAGAGCTCATTGGTTGGGGAGTTCTTGAAGGAGAGCAGTGCAGAAAACAGTGTTGGCGTGTTCTGCGCCTCATCGTGAATCATCTGACAGATTGCTGTCTTCCCTGTACCCTTGCGACCGATCACGAACGCCGCAGCCCCGGAGCGAACGCGGTCGTATTCAGGAGTCCGAATGAAATATTCGGCGAGGCGAGTATCTCCCTTGGCGTCGTCGGGACCGAGGTCCAGATCCTTAAACAACATAAATGCCTACTGGTTACCGCGTGACTGTACCACATTAACGACTCACCCGGAAGCGACCGCTAGATGGTCTTGCCTCGGCTTCCTACCAACGAAGGGCTAGCCTGCTGAGGAAAGCACCACGTTGCAGTGTAATGTGCAAAGGCGCGATAATGTAGCCCTCGGCGCAGAGGCCGACGATTCGTTTTCGGAGGGCGTCAGTTGAGGCGGTTCGCACTCCAACTAATGCTACTCACCACAACGTTAGTGGGCGCGCGCACTGTGGCGATAGCTCAACGATCTGAGGCAACCTGCAACCCAAGCACAGCAACCCCCGCCAATCGACAAGAAGGGTCAATTAAAGTTAAAGCGTTCAACCTCGTTTGGTCCTCTGAATGGAACGAAATTAGCCCCGTTCCCTCGTCCAGCAATGGATCAAGGAAATACTGCGTCTGCCGGACGGTGCGCAACTATTCTCGTCAACCGCTCTACTACGAGTGGTGGGAATTGAGTAATGATGTCCCGCCTCAGCTGGAAATGGAGAACGCGTTCGTCCGTTAAGATAGCGGAGCGAACGTATGAAAAAAGAGCGCAAGCACTACACTGCTGAGGAGAAGGTGGCCATTCTGCGGCGCCATCTTTTAGACAAAGGTCCCGGTTTCCGATCTGTGTGAGGAACTGGGGCTGCAACCCACCGTGTTCTACCGCTGGCAAAAAGAGTTCTTCGAGAACGGCGCGGCCGCCTTCCACTCGGCGGAGCGTCCTCGCCGCCAGGCGGAGGAGAAACAGAAGCGGATTGAGTTCTTGGAGAAGAAGGTGCAGACCAAGGACGAGGTCCTGGCCGAGCTGATGGCGGAGCACATCGCGTTAAAAAAAAGCCTTGGGGAACTCTGACCGCGACCTGGGTGCCACACGATGTGCGGGATCAGGTGGTGGATTTCGTCCGGCGCTGGTCGGAGAAGACAGAGATCAGCGTCGGCCGATTCATTGCGTGGCTGGGCGTTACCGTGAGCAAGTTCTACGACTGGCGGCAGCGCTATGGACGCGTCAATGAGCACAACGGTTGGGTACCCCGAGACTTCTGGTTGGAGCCGTGGGAGAAGGAAGCGATCGTGAGTTTCCATCTGAAGAATCCGTTGGAAGGCTATCGCCGACTCACGTTCATGATGTTAGATCACGATGTGGTGGCGGTGAGTCCGGCGAGCGTATGGCGCGTGCTGAAACAAGCGGGACTGCTGTCGCGCTGGAAAGCGAAGCCGTCACGCAAGGGCACCGGCTTCGAACAGCCGCTCGCGCCGCACCAGCACTGGCATGTCGATGTTTCCTATATCAACCTGTCGGGCACGTTCTATTACCTGTGCAGCGTGCTGGATGGATGCAGCCGTTTTCTGGTGCATTGGGATCTGCGGGAGTCGATGAAGGAAGCGGACATTGAGATGATTCTGGAACGAGCCAAGGAGAAGTACCCCGGGGCTAAGCCGCGGATCATCTCCGACAACGGACCGCAGTTTATCGCGCGGGACTTCAAGGAGTTCATTCGCATCTCGGGCATGGCGCACGTGCGCACCTCGCCGTTCTACCCGCAGTCGAACGGGAAGATCGAACGCTGGCATAAGTCGCTCAAACGGGAGTGTATCCGGCCACTTACTCCGTTGACGCTGGACGATGCGCGCCGCTTGATTCAAAACTACGTCGATCACTACAACACAGTGCGACTGCACAGCGCGATCGGCTATGTGACGCCGCAGGACAGGCTAGCCGGACGACAGGCCGAGATCCACGCGGCTCGCGATCGCAAGTTAGAACAAGCTCGTAGGCAGCGACAACTTCGCCGGCAACGAACGTCGTCTTTAAGATTTGCACACTCTTCTACCGCAGCTACAATGACCTCGCCGGGTGAAACGGAAGCGGGCTCTGCCGGGAGGCAACCATGCTAAGGGATAACCTGGTGGGGCTCATCGAGCCGATGCTTAGCAGCGCGGGAGCCAATCCTCTCGCGCTGTGCACTGAACGGAAACGGTCATCGGACGATAGACCCCCATGCCTTGAAAATTCCCGCCCCGAAGGGGCGGAATCTACACTAACGGAGAACGCCCCTTCTCCATTTCACGCTGAACCAAAACAATGAAGGATTACCCAGCGGGGAACTCGACCAAGTGTGTACCTTGGATGACGAGCTAGCCAGTCCACCAGAACTTCACGCGCTTTACTATGGAAGAGGTGGTGACTGGACTAAAACGTACCTATGGCAGGGAGCACGGGAGCAACAAGCAGAACTTAAAGCGGACGGATACAACGGTGCGGGTGGTGTTCAACGTAACGCAAGCCACACCAACGTGGCTCGATTAGTGCTGGCGAAGGGAGACGCGTATAACGGAGCCACAGCTCGTCACGACGCGAGCGACCCGGTCGATTTTGCCGTCGAGCCTCGCTTGGGCCTGATAACCATCTTTGCCGATCTGCATTCGGTCGTCAAGCACCAGAGGCAATATTTTCTGTTTTTCCCGTTGCCTCAAAAAAAGGAGCATGTGGACGCTCGTCTCACGTTCCGATCCGAGGCAACTAAAGGCGAATCCGGGTATTCGATTCAGAGCAGCATCATCAACCAGACCCCGGCACAAGCTGTTCACCTTGAACTACCCACGCGCCAAGGAAAGCAAGGTTGCAGCATACCAAAGGGATATGCGGGGAATTGCTGGGTCATTATAAAACTTCCTGTATCCCTCAAAGAATTTCTTCGCACTCACCTGTGGCCTACCGAATTACCATCGGCCAGGGCGAACTATTATCAGGAACAGATAGACGCGACGGCGATAAAGACCGACCATAGGCCGGTTCTAGGTCCTGAAGAAATTACCATCACGTCGCCGCGCTCGCTTCCGTCGCTCAAACTGACCGTTCCTGTGTGGGTGCCAGATGAAAAAGAAAAAAGATAAAAACCAAGCAACTAACTTGCTGGATCTGGCTAAGGTCGTGCCAAATGTGGTCCTAGGAGTTATCGGTTATTTGACGATTTCTTTGCCTCCGAAATTGGCGGGGTTAAGCAAGGGCTGCGCAGCCGTGGGCATAATGTTATCGGTTCTCTGGGCCGTAAGGTATAGTCGCAAAGCAGAGAATTCCAATCCACTAGTTCTACGCTGGCCGATGCTCTCATTGATATTCGCTTTTATCGGATACAGTGCTGTACGCTTTCTACCCGCCTATTTTGACTACCACACGCCAAGCGGGCCCTACGCGATCCTGGCCGATCTGCTAATCGCATTCTTATACGCAATCACATTTTCCCTATTGGCGCTTTCGTGCTTTGTGTTGATAGTCAGGGCCGGAAAAGACGCAGATGGACTCGTGAAGTAAAGTGCAAATAAGAGTTGGCGATTCTCGCCCGTCCCCTTTCGGATTCGGCTGGTGGACTGGATCCTGGGGGTGCATATTCCCTCCCGTCCTGTTCTCACCCCGTCAAACGGATGCTGAGTGCTCTACTCGTACGCCAGCGCGTCGATCGGATCCTTCTGCGCCGCTTTGTAGGCGGGATACAGCGCTCCTGCCAAAGCTCCGACGATGGCGAGTACCGTTGCGCGCAGTACCCACTCGTTGCTCCAGAACAGCCGCTGCGTCGGCAACTCGATGAGAATGATGCGGCGCGCTACGAAACTGACAATTGTCCCCACGACAATGCCAACAATCGCCAGCAGTGCGCTTTCCCTGATCACAGCGCTCACTATATAAAGTTTCGACGCACCCAGGGCTTTCAAAATGCCGATCTCGCGCGTGCGTTCCATCACCGCCGTGTACATCGACTGAAAAATCACCAGGAAGCCGATAATCATCGAAATCGCTACGACAATCCGAATGGAAGTCTCAAAACCCGGCAGATTCTCAGGTGCCATCATCGATAGATATTCCTGCATCGAGCGCACGGCATAATTTTCCATGCCGGGGATTTGTTTGATCTCATCCACAACCGTGTCGACATTGGCGGGATCGTCAAGTTTCACATAAAAGACCGAAGCGTGGCCCGGAGCGCCGATCAAATCCTGCATGGTGGAGAGCGGCACAAACTTGCGCGCCCCCTTGCCATGCTCCACAATCCCGCAGATGCGGAAGTGGTGATCGAGAATGTCAATCGAGTCTCCGACGTTTACCCGCTTCGCGCCGGCAAAATAATCGTCGACGATCACGTCATACGGTCCTTGGAATACTCCTCCGGAACGAAAGCGAAATGCCGGCGAAATGCCGTTGTAGCTGTCGAAATCGATGCCATAGATAATCTCCAGCGTAGGCTTGGTGGTCAATTCCCAAATCACCGGCGCGGCCACCAGGACATGCGGCAACTGCCGCAACTTGTCGCCCACCTTCACCGGCATAGGCGCGCCCGTAACCCCCACCAACGCCGTTGACCCTGGAGGCTGCACCATCACATCTGCGCCTACTCCCATCTGGCTTGCCTTCGATCCATTCAACTGCCCATAGAAAAAAGACACAATCAGCAAAATCAAAATCACTTCGAGCGCTACCGCGCTGACGCTGATCAGCGACCGCATCGGTCTTTGCACCAGATTGGCGACAACCATCTTATTGATCATGGGTGAGGAAAGCGGAATTCAGCCGCTTGTGATGTCATCCCAAACCAGCATTGTCATCCCGAACGAACCTCGAGCGCCTGTCATCCCGAACGAAGTGAGCGATCTAGGTCTCTGCCTGCGCCATCCAAATGCCGCCTCAGGCAAATACCAAGATCCCCTTCGACTTCGCTCAGGGCAGGCTCTCGCTGCACTCGGGATGACAGCGCCCAAATGCGTGAACGCTTGCCGCTAACGAGTGTTGCCTGAAATCGACGGCCGCGGCGCCACGGCACTCGATTGCGGACGATCCAGATGCACCACTTCCGCCCCCGGAGGCTGCTGCAAAGCAAACTGATCGTCGCGCAGCGGTTTGTTGATTTCCAGCTTCAAAATATTCAGGGTGATGTCGTACTCCTCCTGCGGCCGGAAAATCTCGATGCGCGAGGGAAAGCTGACGCCGTTGTAGTCCTGGTAGTTGGCGTAGCGGGCGTCGGTTACCAGCTTGCCCTGATCGTCGTAGATGTATTGGCGGTGGGGCAGCAGATCGGTGCGGCTGAACACTATTTTGCGCGATAGCACACCCTCGTTCTCGCCCTTCTTGCGGATGACGATCAGTTCGTAGTCCTCTTGCAGAACGCGATGCCCCTTGGCGTCATGCAAGATCTCATCGCCATTCTCCAGAACGGCAATCTCATGTTCGGGATCGACTGGCCGGATTAGAAGCGCGTCGTAGATATCCTGCGGCCGGATGCTTTCCAACGGGTGGTCTGCATCCCGCGTCTCCACGTCGTTCCGCCCCATCACGAAGCGGTTCTTGGGCGGAACCCACAGCTTAAACTCCTGACCATCGCTCACCATGTCGAAGGCCGTAGTCCGCACGATCGGCAGCAATCCGATCATGTGCAGCATGGCCGGTTTCCGTGCCAGCACGTAGCCGCGAATCTCCTTGTAGTCGGTGACGTGGCCCTTTTTCGCGCCACCTATGGAAGTATCGATGTCCACAGTCGCTTGCAGCGACTGGATCTTCGCGCCCTGCTGCTCAATGCTGTCAATCAACCCCGATTGGGTCGATTCCTTGAGAGGAGCCTTGGAGTATGTTTCCTCCACCGGCCGCGTATGAAACAGGCAGCCAGTCGTAGGCAAGACAGCCAGAAGCAAAGTCAGGGTCCAAAAGGGCGAACTACGTCTCATGAAGTATGGGATGACTCCTGAACATTTGAGTATACAGGGTGACAAAGGGTGCAAAACAAGCACGGACCACTTCCGGCACTGTCAGCTCTCAAAAAACTGAAGCCCGCCGGAAGGATCGTAGGTCTCCGCGCAGCGCCAGATCTATGGGCTTTCCGCGATTTGGGATTCTTGATGTCCCTTGCCAACGTTGAACCCAGAATCTTACTAAAGTCAGCTACGCGAGCTGTTCTCCATCATCTAAACTCGTGGAATCGTGCGCAAGATCTTCTGGCTCCTCCTGATTGCGGCGCTTGCCTGCGGGGGTTGGTTCGTCTGGGCTCTGCTGACTCCCACCGAGCCTCCGGCGCAGACGTTTGTGATGCTACATCCGGGATACTCCACCCGCCGTATCGCCTCCGCACTCAAGTCGGCCGGGGTCATTCGCAGCGAGAGAGCATTCATTCTCTGGCACTACATGCGCCGCCGTCCCCTGCAGGCCGGAGAATACCTGTTCGAGAAGCCCGCCAATCTGATCGACGTGCAGAAGCGCTTGGCCCGCGGAGACGTCTACTTCCACACCGTAGTTGTTCCCGAGGGCTTCACCATGTTCGACATTGCGCGGGCCGTCGAAGCTGCTGGCCTCGGCCCCGCGGAAGATTTTCTTAAAGTTGTGCAATCCGATACGGCGCTCATCGCCGACATGGCTCCCGACGCACCCTCTCTCGAAGGCTACCTCTTTCCTGACACCTACCAATTCAGCCGTATGCAGACGATGCAAGAGATGGCCGCAGCCATGGTTAAGCAGTTCCGCCAGGTCGCTCGCCAGATTGGATTGATTGTGGACACGCCTGTAACTGATCTAGAGCGCACCGTCACCATGGCGTCGATCATCGAGAAAGAAACCGCCGTCCCTGAGGAACGCCCGCTGGTAGCCAGCGTTTATTACAACCGGCTGGCGAAACACATCGCACTCGACGCCGACCCCAGCATCATTTATGCCGAACTCCTGGCCGGAACCTACACCGGTGCTCTGCACCACGACGACATGCGATTCAACTCACCCTATAACACCTACACCCATGCCGGACTTCCTCCCGGCCCCATCGGCAATCCCGGCAAAAGCGCTCTGGAGGCAGCCATGCATCCTTCGCAAAGCGACTACTACTACTTCGTAGCCGACGCTACCGGCCACCACCGTTTCTCTCGTACCCTAGAAGATCATAATAAGAATGTCGCCGCCTACCGCCGCGCCGTCCGAGGACAATAGCGGCAGCCGGCACCCGGTCTCCGGCTTCCGGCCATTACAGCGCGGAACCCTTTGCGCGGTGATGAGCCTTACGCGGCAGCCCTTTCCCGAAACGGCTCCAGCGCCCTGCGAAAAAAGTTCCCTATGACACTTACTTCGCCCGTTCGACGGTTTTTTCGCTACCGTTGACCTGACAGTTAAGAGGAGGCCACTAATGAGCGGAACATACTCAGACCTTGAAGCCTGGCAAGCGGCCATGGATCTTGCCGAAGACATTTACCGCTCGACCAAGGCGTTCCCAAAGGAAGAGCTGTACACGCTGACCAGCCAATTGCGGCGAGCGGCGGTATCTGTGCCGAGCAACATCGCCGAAGGGAAAGGAAGATCCTCAGAAAGGGATCTCATTCAGTTTTTGCATTACTCCCGAGGTTCGCTTTTTGAAATTGAGACCCAAGTTGCTTTGGCACGGCGCCTTGGTTATCTCAACGCCGAACATGCACAACGCCTTTTCCACCAAACGGCTCGGGTAGGCCAACTCCTAAACGGCCTCATAAGATTCTTCCGCAAGTCTGCGGCAGTGTAGGTTTTGACTGGCGGAAGCCGGAAGCCGGAAGCCGAAAGCCGGCTGCCGGTCTCCGGCTTCCGGCGCATATAATCGCCTGCGTGAGCCTTGAAGAAATAAAGCCAAAGCCTAACTCTGACCGCCCAGGGCGAATTCTTGGCCTCGACGTAGGCTCCAGAAGAATCGGGATCGCCGTGTCCGACCCTCTAGGGATCACTGCCCAAGGACTCGAGACCTTACAGAGGCGGAACAAGCGCCAGGATTTGGCCGCCCTGGAGCGGGTGATTCGCGAATACGAAGTGCGGGAGATCGTGGTCGGGCTTCCGCTGCGCATGAGTGGCGCCGAAGGCACGCAATCCGCAAAGATGCAGGGCTTCGCCGAGGACTTGCGCAAGCGCTTCCGCCTGCCAGTTCACTTATGGGACGAGCGCCTGACCTCGGCGGAAGCCAACCGGCTGCTCCGGGAGACCGAGCTATCGATCGAAAAACGCGCGAAGGCAGTCGATCGCATGGCAGCAGTTCTCATCCTGCAAGGATGGATGGAGAAGCGGCTGTCCGCCCGAACCCAGCCCGACCCTTAAGCACCCAGTTCAAGGACCCGGCTTGTCGAGGAGCTGTAACCCATCTATCCACAGTAGCTTACAGCTGAATCGTTTTGAAAGGGCGCGGCCTCAGCCGTGCCGCAAATTGTCATCCTGAGCAAGCGTTCTTTGCGCAGCGAAGGATCTAGGCGAGCCGCGCGATGCGTCGCGCTCTTTGCGACGCAATAATCGCGCGTTTGGCTCGCTTCCCTACCCCCATACCGCCTCCATCCTTGCTTTCAGTCCCATTTCGGAATAGTATGTTTACAGTAAAGACAAGTCTCCCCGCTGACCCTTCACCTGCCCAGGTGCTTTTTATGAATGGTGTAGACTCGAATTTCCACATCGGCGACAAGGTCGTCTATCCCAACCACGGCGTCGGAGTAATTGAACAAATCAGCAGCCGCTCCATCGGCGCCACCATAGAAAAGTTCTATCTCCTCAATATCAAGGCCAGCAGCCTCAAGGTGATGGTGCCCTGCAACAACGTGGGCAACGTGGGCATTCGGCGGGTAGTCCGTAACGGCGAGGTGCAAAAGATTCTCGATTTCCTCTCCATCGCCGAAGACCTAACCACCGCCGACTGGAAAGACCGTTTCAAGGAAAACTCCGACCGCATGCGCACCGGCTCTCTAATCGAGGTCGCCGGAGTCCTCAAGAGCCTGATCGCCCTCCACCAGGCCAAGCCCCTATCCTTCCGCGAAAAGAAGATGCTGGAACGCGCCCGCTACCTCTTGGTAAGCGAGCTAGCCATGTCCCGCAACTGCGAAGAAACCAAGGTCGAGGAACTCCTGGCCCTGGCCCTGTCCAAATGCAAACTCCGCTTCCCCGAAGCCAGCGAATTCCAAGCCTGATCCAACACGCCTTGTCGAGGATTGTCATCGTAGAGGATTGTCATCCCGAACGCCGCTTGTCATCCCGAACGAAGCGAGGGGATGAATTCACGTTTGAAGTGCAACAGTGTGTTGCAAGAATACCTCGTTGGGAGTTTGGAAGGCGAGGCACTTTCTGGGGGTGTCGTTGAAGCGTTCCAGAAGGCCAGCGAGGCGGAGTGGGGGCAGCGCATTGAGGTCGGTCTTTCTGGGTAACTGACGGCGCAACCGACCAATCGCGTTTTCGATGCCGCCCTTCTGCCACGGCGAATGGGTGTCGCAGAACCAGGTCGCGATGCCAAACCTTCGGCTCAGGAGATAGTGCTTGCTGAACTCCGTTCCGTTATCAAAGGTCATGGACTGGCAGGCGCACGGCGGCATGGCTTCCACCATGGCGCTGAGATTGTCGGCGACCGACTGCGCCGTTCTCGCCTCCTGCCGCAGCAGCAGGGCGCGCCGCGATCTGCGTTCCTGGACCACCAGCAGGAACTGTCCCGGTTTGCTGAAGCTCATGAGGTCGGCTTCCCAATCGCCGGAGCGGGTTCGGGCCTCCACCGCGGCCGGGCGATCATGAATGGAAACCCTACCTACGATGGACTCGATCGACCACCGGCCATTCTTCCAACGCTTTCCGCGACGGCCTTTTTGGCGAGGCAGCAGACGATGCAGCGTTTCTTTGAACGACCAACTGCGCCAATAAATATAGCGATAGATCGATTCGTAGCTGATCCGTTGCCCGGCCGCTCCCTGGGCCAAGCGTCCGGCAATCTGCTCCGGCGACCATCCCTCGGCCAGGTGTCGCAAAACTTCCCCGCGAAGCTCCGGTTGACGTTCCATCTTATGGGCTCGACCGCGGGCATGCCGGCGCAGCATCAACTCCTGCGCGCGCTGCGGATCGTAACCACCGCTCCACTTCTTGGACGCCTTGCTGTTGCGCTTCAGTTCACGACTGATGGTCGCCACGTTCCGCCCAAGAACTCCGGCGATGAACCGCAGAGATTTACCGTCTGCATGCAGACGGTAAATCTCAATACGCTCCGTAAGTCCCAACTGCTCATAACTTCGCTTTCCCATCGCAACACCTTTGTACGGTGTTGCACTTGATTCGTGAACTCAAGGGGACCTTGGTTTCCCCGGCCCACTCCTCAGACCTCAAGGTTTTGGGTGGAGCAGCTTCAGCGCCGCGATAAGTTCGCGCGCATGACAACCGAATCCCTGAGAAGGATGCAGACCGAAACCACCCAACCCCAGCCCCGAAGGGGAGACAGACAATAGTCCAGGACGCAAATCCTAGGTAAGCCGGCCTTACTCAAAGCCCTCCTCCCGGCCCATGTAAACCGGGGGGCCCACTTCCCTCGCCGCAGCGATCGCCTGCGACAATCTGGCTTTTTCATTGCCTGCGAATTCCACAAGCCCAGGATCGGAGTAGGCCGCCATCTCATCGAGAAGCCGCATGTCCGACTGGACCTCCGCAGTTTGCGGCGCATCCCAGCCCGGCAACCTGAATTGCCGGATGAATTTTCTCAGCACCTCGATCCGGTCAGGAGACCTCTCCAGAATCCTGCGCGCAATGTCCGCCCAGTGCGGACCGTCCGTATCGTGCCTAATCGCAGCTACGCCCGCCGCCGCGATGGGATAGCGCACATCGGGTAATTCGTCGCACCAGCGAAGAAGCTCCTCCTCCGGAATCACATCGAAAGCATGCGGGTGCAACAGCTCGGAATTCGCCAAGATTCTGACTCCGATCTCTGCCACTGCCGCGTCACCGCTGCACAGGGATTGCAGAACAGCAGCAGGCTGGGCGCTGAAAAGAACTTGCAGAAACTCGCGGTGGCCGTAGGCAGACGCTTCGGACCTGGAGACGGCGCTGCGTAGTTTGATGCAGATCTCGCGCACAGTCGCAGCGCCCGTGTCTCCAAGCAGGCAGCGTCTTCCGATAATCTGGAGCCTTTGTGCGAAGTTTGGGTCCGTTCCTTCGGTGACGTCGAGGCGAAGCATTAGCATGCATCCAATTTCGACAAACTCGTCGGGCGAGACGCCACCCTGGCTGGAAAACAGCCGCATATAGAGAATCTCGACGGCAACATGAATGCCGTCACTTTGGTCAGAAATTCTCAGCAGCAGCGTCTTGAAGTCCGGGCCGCTGAGGCCGTCTGTTACTAGCCCTCTCTGCAGAGCGCGATAATTGTTGATCGGAGCCTTGCCAATCTCCAGCGAGTGAAGAAGCCTGCAAACTCCTTGTTCATTAATCTTGCCAATTCCCGTCTCCAGCACGGGGTACCACTGCGCGAGAGTGTCATCGCGGATTGCATCGTCCAGCATAGTTTCCGCGAGCGCTGCGTTTTCCTGGTGGAGACCGTTCAGAAATCCGCGGAACACCCATGGGGTCGCTCCTTCCACAGCAAAGGGTTGTAGTTGGGCGACTAACTGCCTCCAGATTTTGGCTGGGTCATCTGCGCCCTGCGCCAGTCCGCGCCCAAAGCTCCAGGTTTGATCACTCCTCGCGCGGACCAGCTCTGGAAGAAGCTCTGTGAACGCGACGCTATCCGCCGCTACACTCGTGCCGAGCTCGTGAGCCGTCGCCTCCAGTCGAGACATTGCGGACTCGATGCTCTCGCTGCGGTCGCCCACCAGGAGGATGCCAATAACTGACCCTGATTCCGGTAAAACGATCGAGCGCACCCGTTGGATTGTCCCTTGGGGCTGAAGGAGTGCCTCGATCCGGGCAAGGTTATTAGCCACCTCGGGGCTGAACCCCTCAGAGTCGTAATACGCTGTTTCCCGCACAGCGGCCCATCCCTCGCTCCAGAAGACTTCTTGCGAGATCGAGTCGCAGATGCGTTCCAGGTCTTCATACATCCTGGCCCCTGTCCAGAGACCGCGAAACTTGTTCGCGATGATGGTGCGTACGCGCGGAGCCCCAGGGTGGCTAGAGCATGCCAAGTCCTCAGCCAGCTTTAGAAATCGACTGAACCACTTGACCACTTCCTCCCTAGTGGCAGGCCAGTAGCCAAAGTCTCGTGAACGCGCCCCAAATCCGAAGTTTAGGACAGGGCCGAAATGCGACGCGGTTATAGCGGCATCGAGGGCCCTCAGGCCTAATTCGCGTTCGGCGGGATCGCTTGAGCCTAGTAATGACCGAATCACTGATTCCCTCTGCTCTGGGGATGCGTGAGTGCCCGAGAGCTGAATCATGAAGAGGGAGCTGAGCGCTTTGGACGCGCCATTTCTATCCTGGGCGATGGACTCCCTCGAACCGCCCGCAGCGGCTAGGGCAGTCTTGACGAGCAGCGCGACAGACCTTTCAAACTGCTCAGGTTCGTAAGCGAGTGACACGAGCAGCTGCACGTAGCGCGCGCATTTCTTGACGGATTCATCGCCTGCCGACCCGAGCACAACCCGTTCGAGCGCCGAGAGCGTGGCCTCCGGGTCCACTGGTGCTATGTTTCTGAACATATCTCTGCCGAGATCGTTGAGGTCTAAGACATCAGCCAGCAAGCCACCGACTCCAAGCCAGCCTCTGACGATTTGCTGCGCCTCCGGCGACCCATCGAGATAACCGAGCCTCCTAGAAAAGGACCTTACAAGTCTCTCGGGCGCATCATCGACGAGATTTTTTTCAATGTTAGCGACCGGAATGTCCTGAAGCGCACGCGCTGCTAGCCTGTTTGCAATTGCTTGCGGAAGGACCGCTCGCCAGACGCCACGCCGCTGAACTAGGCCACGGCGGCGCAGTTCGGCGGCACTCTGGAACATTTCTTGAGCGTTTTTGCCGATTGTGGCGCCAAGCCTGAAAAGCTCAGCCTCATGACCCTCCGAGACGTCTTCGCCTTGGAACGAATAGACAAGCGACAAACCCTGTGCCGCGACCAAAAGCGGCTCACTTGGCCCGTGACGTTGCTCGAACAATCGTTTGAAGAGGTCTTCGTCCGACATGCCAGCAATCGTCTCTTCGCGGCGAACAGTTTCGGCCAGCGCGATGGCGATTCGTGCGTTTCCGCCGGAAAACCGCGCAATGGTGTGAAGATCGACCCATGACAGGTAAGGGAATCGCTGCTTCAGCAACCTTTCGATCAAGTCCTCCGACGACACCTCTAGTTCAAAGACCTCCGTCCCCTCGGGTTGGTCCTCACGGATGTCATACTCAACCGTAATCGCGCTCACAGTGCTCTCAGGTACTCGACATGCGTCTGAGACCCGCCGATGTAGGTCAGGCGGGCAGTTGTCCACGACGATAATTGCGCGCGATCGTGACGCAATTAGGTTCTGAACGAGAGTTGCGGGCGAAGGGTCCGGTCCATCGGCCACATCTGTGTAATGCGCCAAACCGGGATCAAGGCTCGAATCGCCCACTCGGCTGTCGAAAAGGGCCTGTACAAACCTCGTTTTTCCCGCTCCCGACAATCCCACAAGGCGGACGACGCTGCCAGGGCGGCGGAGTCGATCGCGAATTCGTCCAATGCCCTCCGCTGGCGAGAGCCCGGACTCCGAGGTCTCGGTGCCCGCACGAATGCGATGGGTGTTATCGAGCAGGTACTCGCCCTCGAGCCCCTCGGGCGCGTAAGCCCAGGCTTCGTATGAGCGCCAACCTGGTACAGCACGACCGATCTTGCTCCTGACCCAGAGAACCATGCCGGCGTGGTCACGCGCCCAAGTCGCGATGTGGCCCCGGTCGTAGAAATCCAATTTCAGCTCTGCGGCATTCGGAAGCTCCTGCACAGCCTCCTGCATGGCCTCGCGCCTGTTCCGAAGAGAGATATCGGACGTTGATTCCGAACTCACGATGATGTAAGCACCCGACCGATTCGCGAGGTCCCGAATAATTGGTCTTAAGACACCGCCAGGGCGCATCTCATCAAGAATGGCAGCATGCCGCATGGGACTCTTCTTCACCTGAAAACCAGTCTGCGGGCGCGGCACGAAGCCCTCGATAGCCTCCCCCTCCCCCAAGGCCACACGAACGTCGAGCCCTCCGTCTGCCGAGTTCTGATGGCCACTCCAAGTCACCGCCGCCGCAGACAGACCCCGCGATCTAAGCTCTGACTCGCAAAGCCGACCAATCAGGGTGCGAAGGTCCGTGTCATTCAATAGCGCGACGTCGTCTGGCGTGATATCAAGCATTTCTCGTTATGTTAAATGCAAAGCGGCCGACCTCAGACGCTTTTTCTTCGCCCTGTGTCTTTTCTACCACTTCCCCAGCGCGGCCGCTAAACCGATCCCTCCCAGCCACTTGCCGCCCACCAACTATAGCTTCAAGGTGGTTTTCCGAGTTTTCCGAGATATCCACAGTGTTCCGCGAAACCGCTCTAATGTTCCAACTGGAACATTTTGTACGTACAAATGTTCCAGTTGGAACATATCTCCAAAATGTTGCGGCGCAGTTCTCTACCGCTTGCCCGCCGGAGAATACTGAATCGCTCCCGACGAATGATTCAGGAACGACGCTTTCCCAACCGCCTGCACGCATAGCGCTCCACTTTGCGGCGTCAGAGCCAGACGGCTGAGCGGAATGGAATGTTCACGCCGAGCAACATCGGCAGCGTCTCTCCACTGCGAACCATCCTGGACCAGCACGGCATAGTGATCGATCGTGGCCTCATCCCCCGAAATAGTCCAATTCAGTTTTTGTTCTCCCACCGATGCCTGTACCTGCACGCAGTTATCGATTCCCGTCTCGATCTCCGTGCCTTCCTCATAATCGTTCCAGGTAGGAATGATCAAAGCGGGAAGCTGATGGTCCGACGAATAGAATCGACCTGCTTCGGCGAAGGTTGCGAGCCATGTCTTTCCACACTGCTGGTCGATCACGCGCCCTTTGCCCCAACTGGCATCGGCGTCATTGAATCCTTTATAGGCCGAGCCCATCGCAATTTTGTTGGAGTTTTGCGCTTTCGTGTAAAAGCGATCGAGATACTGCATCGCCATCGGATCTCCGGCTCCGGCAGTCTCCGGGGCGATCCAGGCAAAGGCTCCATCCGCATCGGGGTTGCTGAACGTTCCTGAGTTGCGGAAGAAAATAAGTGGATTTCCCTGGACGGAATGGCGGACACGCCGCCAATCGATAGGAAACTTTTCCAATCCGAAAAAGAAAAGCGCCGGCCGCCCGTCGAAGCGAAGATAATTCGGCGACGACAAGAAGTGCTCAGAAGCATAGTTCAAGTCTGAGATCAGCTTCTCCGTCACGTCACAACGGCCTTTGTCGCAGTCTCGCAAGGCGCCGGCATCTTCTGAAATGGCGAACTCGAAGCCTTGCGCCTCCGCTTCTTTCATCAACAGAAGAGTGCTCTGGTTGTGGACTCCGGCGTTGGGGCCGTACCAATCCACGATAGCTCCCTGAATGCCCCGGCTGATCATGTCGGCGACCTGCCGGCTCACCTGTTGCTGGTCATCGGAACGGTAGCCCACGTCGCGGTGACGGTGATCGCCGAACCACGGCATATAACGTGTGTAAATTCGCGTCTGCGATCCTGTGTATAGCAAAGAGCGAAGCGGCAGCTTGCTGACATTTCCCGGCGCCGCATTCTGCGGGCTTCCGCGAAAGCGCGAACTGGCGCTGGTGTTGTTCGTGTTGTCGCAATCGGGGCCGGCGGGTCTTGCCTGCCCAAAGCCAGCCGCCGCGCAAAAAAACATAGCCATGAGAAGGCAGCGAGCCATGATTGTTGCGTCGATACGAAATGCAAGAGGAGTCGGCATAAGAGCACTCCGGGAAAATTGTTTAGGGGGTGAAGTCTTTAAATGCACGTCGCATCCGCGACGGAAGGCAAACATTGGATGGATAAAGCAGGCGGGGGGTTGTCGTGAGGTAGATAAGGAACTTCTCCCCACCGTTCACAAGAAAACCGCGAAGGGTGGGGAGGCGGAGAGACCTTCAGTAGGTGACGGTCAGGTTGTCCAGATAGACGGAATAGGGAGACTGATTGTAATTTCCATCCAACTGGAAGTTGAGCACCAGGCCATACCATCCTACGGCGGAAAACGATCCGTACTGCTTATTGATGTTTGTGGTAACACCGTTCAGTGTGACGGATAGATACTTCACTTGATTGTCCGAGGTCCGTTGAAACTGGAAGGTCACATGGTTCCAAGAATTGCTTTGCGGCTTGCACGGGATGCTGGTCGCGACCCAGCGATTGGTCACGTCATCCCAGAGCCCCCAAACGCTACCGTTCACGATTTGGCATTGCAGTCCGAACATCAAGCCGGTGTTGTCGAAAAATTGGCCGAGATCGAATTCCAGGTTCTCTGACAATGACAAATCGGTGCCGTAAAAATACGTGTCGTAGGTGAAGTTGTAGAGCGTAGGCACGATCGTCTGGTCGTTGTCCGGCAGGCCCTGCGTCGATCCTGGCCCAATCAGATGATTGACCCACAGCACGTCGGAATAAGGAGTCGTCCCTCCGATGCTGTATTTGGTGGAATCGCCGCTCAACGATGGCGATTTGATCTGCTGGCTCATCTGCCAGGTCACTCCCGGTCCGCAGCTCGAACAAATGGCATAGTCGGGGGGTAGCTCACCATAAGTTAGCCAGCCATCGCTGGCTTGCAAGTTCGAGAACTTGCTCCCACCGCCCCCGCCACTGCTCACGGTCACCGTGACCGCAGCGGTCGAAGCTCCTCCACAATTGTCCCATTCTTCTACAACCGCATGGTAGGTTCCCGGACTGAGGCTGAGATTGGTGTTAAGCGTGGCCCCACTCGAGACATACGCTCTATGGTAGGGTGACGGGTAAATTCCCATGGATGCCACGCCCTTGCTGCAAGTGGTGGTCGCCGTAGCGGCGAAATGCACCGGCGATGGGCTGGTGCTGTTGTTGACGGGCGCAGTCACGAACACGCCGGTTCCTCCGCTGACGGTGATGGTTACGTAAGTCTTCGAAGATCCTCCGCAATAATCCCACTGCTGGATCGTTGTATCGTAAACTCCCGCATCCAGGCTGAGATCGGTGTCGAGGCTGGTTCCGTTCTGCGCGTACGCCAGAACTCCAGGCGAGGTGTAAATGCCCATCGAGGCCACGCCTTGGGGACAAGAGGTCGACCCAGCCGTGGCGGAAAAGTGCACCGGCGATTGCACGGTCGCACCATTTTGGGGAGCAGTCACATCGATGCCCGCAAAAAGCGGAGAAACCATGAAAGAACAAAGACACACGAGTAGCAGGGCAGTTCCGTGCATGCAGGAATCCTCCAAATTTTTATAAATTGCTACGGTCGAGCCAATCGACTAACGCTGCGATTGCTGAGCGTTGAGCGGAACGCCGGGCAGAATCACAAGAGGCAAAATGACGCGAATGTACTTCCGTTCACCGACCGGAAAACTGAGGTGGGTTCTCGTTCGAGCGGAGGCCCATATCCAAGCGGTTTCGATAAGCTACCAGAAGCCCTGTATTGTTAGGAAGGAAAAAGTGTAGGTAGAAGGTACTCAAAGGTTGTAGTCTCTCCCCGGTTCTCAGTGTGCTCTCGCGTGGAAGATGTACCCTGTTTACTTCAGCTAAACTACAGATTCGGCGAGGGAAACCCCTTCGGCAAACTATGAACTTCTCTGACCGGGGCGAGAGAAGAACGTCTCCTGCCGAGCACTAGAATCGGCACCAAGCTCTCAGGCGGCTACGACAACCCTTTCAATTGGGCTCTCCATCCAATTGCCGCCCCAAAGGCCGGGTTCAAGTATTTCACTGGCAAACCGGAGGGTTCCCGTGACCCACTCTCGTCTGATTCGGTCCAAACAAGCGCTCATGATTCCGATCCTCAGCCTTGGCCTGATGAGCTGCGTTGGACTTCCCCCCGGTAGTGGTTCTACACCCGTGGTTCCCGAACCCATCAGCCAAACACAAAATAACCAGCTTACCGGTGTGTTGATGTGGAAAGGAAATCCTGCAGGAACGGGACTGTACACCGAAACCATTCTCAATTCCACAATTGTCAACCCCAACACCTTCGGTGAATGGGGAACCTTTAGCGCGGACGGAATCATCATGGCCCAACCCCTTTTTGTTAACAGCCTGGATATGGGCGCATTGGGCACCCACAATGTGATCATCACCGTCACTGAGAATGACAGCGTGTACGCAATCGATGGCGACAATCCCGATAATGGGAGCTTGTGGGAGCGGCATTACCTGGATCCGGCGGCCGGAATCGTGGCATTGCCCGACACTTTTAAAGGCCGAACCACGCTAGGGCCGGAAGCCGGCATTACTGGCACTCCCGTCATCGACAGCAGCACCGGCATCATGTACTTCGTTACCGCGCTGGTCAACAACGGCACGCCCCAGCAATGGTTGCGCTCCATCGACATCCGCAGCGGTCAAGACGCCGGAGCGGGGAGCATGTTGATCCAAGCCAGCGTTCCGGGCAACGGAGATGGGAATGTGAACGGGCAGATCGCCTTTGATCCCTCGATTCACAACCAGCGCACAGGCCTCACCATGGTGAATGGCTCGGTCATCGTGGCGTGGGGTTCGTTCTCTGATCACGGCGGTTACCACGGATGGCTGATGGCCTTCGATCCCAAAACCCTGGCTCTGCAGGCGGTGTTCAATCCGACCACCGAGTACCAGGCAACCGACTGGGTCAACGGCGCCGCATCTCATGGCGGCGGCGGCGGATTCTGGCAGGGCGGGGCATCGCCAGCGGTCGATTCCAGCGGATACATCTACGTCGATGCGGCCAACGGCAGCTTCAATGCCGATCTCGGCGGCAACAACTATGGCAACACCATGATCAAGCTGGCTCTGGTCAACGGCAGCTTTCAGATCGTGGATTGGTTCACGCCCTACGACGACGCTTGTACCGACATCGACGACCTTGAACTGGGCTCCGGTGGCATCAGCATATTGCCCTCCGACAGCTTTACCAACGGCGCCAATCTGGCCATCAGCCTGAGTAAGGAAGGCCGCCTGTTTCTTGTGGACACCGACAACCTGGGGAAATTCAATCCTCAAGGCGATACTCAAATTAAGCAGGAAATCATCGTCGGGCTACAAACCTGCGGCCCCACCACCACTCCCGAAGCCGCCGACGGTACTGGTTGGAACCGCCTCTACGGAAACGCCTCCTACTGGAACGGCAACGTCTATGCCGGAGCGGCGAACCTGCCCTTACGGCAATATCAATTTCAGAACGGGTCGCTCAGTCCTTCGCCGATTGCTACATCGCCAACTTTCTACGGAACTCGCGGCGGCAACAGCGTGGTTTCGGCGAATGGCAACCAGGGCGCGATTGTCTGGGTCTACGAGAAAAGCGCGAGCGGCTCGGGCATCCTGCACGCCTACGACGCCAACTACGTCTCCAGCGAACTGTGGAACAGCAACATGTACTCCGGTCGCGACTCTTTAGGCGAAGGCATCAATTTCATGACTCCCGTGGTCGTCAACGGGCGCGTGATAGTTGCTTATGACAATGTAGTTGTGGTGTATGGTCAGCTTCAACCTTAGAACCGGAGCGGCTTGCCTATCTACGCCGGGCAAGCCGCCCCCAATCGGCTTGCAAAATTCCATCCGCCCGCAACAGGTTTATAATCTCAGAAGCGTAAACTACGTATCGCCCGATTTGAAATGTCCCATTTAAGATGACGGATCAACTCAGAAGGAAATTGCAGGAAGAAGTCGACGCCCTCGAACGCGAGCTGGTTCACGATCTGCCCAAGGAGATCAAGCGGGCCGCAGCTCTCGGCGATCTCAGCGAGAACGCCGAGTATCACATGGCCAAGCAGCGCCAGGAGTTCGTCAAGGCCCGTTTCCGCCAGCTCGGCAAGCGCCTCGCCGACCTGTCGCTGACCAACATGAACAACATCCCCAAGGACAAAGTGGGGCTGGGTTCCACTGTCAAGGTCTACGACAGCTCAAAGAATGAAGAGATCGAATACAAGCTGGTGACCAGCGAAGAGTCTGACGTGGCAGGCGGAAAGATTTCGACGACGTCCCCCATCGGCCGCGCGCTACTGAATAAGAAAGTTGGCGACGAAGCCACCGTGATCACGCCCAACGGCAAACGCGAGCTGGAGATCCTTAGCCTGACGACGATCCACGACGAGGCTGGCTCCGAAAAGGCGGACGCCTGATGTCGTGGCACAGTTGGACCAGCGCCTTCGGCCGCGCCTGTGGCGTGCTGCTCGATACCATCGTGCGCTGGCTGGCGCTGTCGCGCATCAACCCCAACGTGCTCACCTTCATGGGGCTGGTGGTGAACACATGGGCGGCGATTCTGTTCGGCTCTGCCACAGCCCTCACCCAGCGGCGCATGTTTTTCTACGCCGGCCTGGTCATCATCTTCTCAGGATTTTTCGACCTCGTAGATGGGCAGGTCGCCCGCGCCACCAACCGGGTCACGCGCTTCGGCGCGTTCTTCGACTCGGTAGTCGACCGCTACAGTGACGCGTCGCAGTTCCTTGGCCTGCTGGTGTTCTATGCGCGGGGCGACCGCTTCTTCTATGTGGTGCTGACTGCGTTCGTGATGATCAGCGCCATCATGGTGAGCTACACGCGGGCCCGCGCCGAGTCGCTGATTGGATCGTGCCGTGTGGGATTTATGGAGCGTCCGGAGCGGCTGGTGCTGGTGATCATTGGCGCGCTCTTCAACCGCATGGCGCCCGTGCTGTGGGTAATCGCGGTGCTGTCGACTCTGACCGTGATCCACCGCATGCGTTATACCTGGACCCGGACGCAGGATCCTCCGGTTGGCGCGGCCAAAGCGGGGCAGGCAGCTTAGCTAAATTACTGCCGCGCCTTAGAATATAAGCGCGGAGTTTCGCCTTTCCGATTCGTAATTTTCAACCGTCATGCCCAATCCGCAAACTTCAGTGCTTCCCGATTTTCTCTACGGCACCGCGTGGAAGGAAGACCGAACGCCGGGGCTGGTCGAGCTTGCGCTGCGCGTGGGGTTCCGGGGCATTGACACGGCCAACCAGCGGCGGCACTACTTTGAATCTGGAGTTGGTCAGGGGTTGGCGGCTGCTTATCGCGCGGGAGCGGTGGCCCGCGCCGATCTTTTTCTGCAGACGAAATTTACTTACCGGCCCGGTCAGGATCATCGCCTGCCCTACGATCCCGCGGCTGGCCTTGGCGTGCAGGTCGCACAATCGCTGGCCAGTTCGCTGGAACATCTCGGGCCCGATTACGTCGACAGTTTCGTGCTGCACGGGCCCGCTTCCGGTCATGGCTGGACTGATGCCGACGCCGAAGTTTGGGAAGCGATGCGAAAGGAGCGCGACGCGGGTCGCACTCGCCTGCTGGGAGTGAGCAACGTTTCGCTGCGGCATCTGGAGCAGATGATCGACGGCGGCGCTGAGGCTCCCACGTTCGTGCAAAATCGCTGCTTCGCCCGCTTTGGCTGGGATCGCGACGTGCGCAGGCTCTGTACCGAGCGCAAGATCACCTATCAGGGATTTTCGCTGCTCACGGCGAATGCGGAGGTGCTTCGCCATCCGGTGGTTACAGGCCTAGCCGAGCACTCGGGCGCAACTGCAGCTCAAATTGTGTTTGCTTTTGCGCGCGCGGTGGGGATGCTGCCCCTGACCGGCACTACGAATGCTGAACACATGTCGCAGGATTTGGCCAGCCGATCACTCACGCTTTCGCCCGATGCGGTGCGGGCGATTGAGGCATTGTCTGGATGAGCTAGGATCTATTTCGTAGAAATTCAAAAAGGATATAGCCGATGAGCGCCGCTACGGCGGCAATTTCAAAATTCGCACGAGTAATAATGTCCCTGAGGGCCCAAGCCAAACCTTTTTTGGAGCCCATGCCGGAGCCTTCAAATTCTCCCATCAGAAGATTGGAATAAAAGAGGAAGACGATAAAACCGACCTCGATTAATCCTCTCCAGGCATTCTTCTTCATAAAATAGACCCCGGCATCGCACTTTCGCAGAGAGACTACCAGATTACGCCAGCCCTCGTGCCTTATTTCGCAAAATCGAGTTGCGCGAGCGCCTGATCGGTAGTGATGAATTTTGCTCCGAGAGCTTGCAGTTCGGCTAGCGTGCGCTCTCCATCCTCGGCCTTCAGAGTTTCGATCGCATCCCTGACCACGGAGACGCGGTGGCCTCGTTCCAGCAATCCCTTGGCCGCTAAGCGGACGCAGTATTCCGTGACCACGCCGAAGACGACGAATTCCGACTCCTTACCCAATCGTTTTACGAGTTCGTCGGCGTGCCGGCTTTCGAAGATGTCGAGCGTTTGTTTTTCGAGATGAATCTGCTGGTATGAGGACAGATCGGGCGGCAGTGTTGCGGCGGGATCGTTCGCGACTGTGAAGACTTTTTCCGTGAGAGCTTCGGGAACAACGGTTGTGCCGCTGGTGCCTTTGATGCAATGAGGCGGAAACAGTTTGAACTCGGGATCGTCCTTCGTATGGTAGCAGCCATGGGAAACTAGGAAGACGCGGCCCTGGCGAGCGGCGTCTGTGAGGCGGCGAATGTTTGGCAGCAGCCGTTCGGCGCCGGCCACGTAGAGTTTGCCGCCGGGCAGCATGAAGTCTGCCTGCGTGTCGACTTCCCAGAAAACTAGATTGCTCGATGTCATTCGCGTTGGTGTCCTCTCCTAAGTCTTTATCACCCTTCGGCTTCGCTCAGGGCGGGCTCCGGGCGCGGGGGTTCACAAGGTAATGCGACAACGAGTGCACAGACTCTTGACATGGCCATGATAAACGCCGATCCAGCACGTCCTGGCATTGACCGCTGCAGAAAATCAGGGTCAATGAGTGTAATCGCCTGGTACAGTTACCTCCGGTTAGCCCGTCATTCGCTAAGTGAGTGCCGGCCTTTTGTTACAAAACCAGAACACTGGAGAGACTGCACCAGAATCGTTGCTACAGGATGACATGTATTGCTAATTTTCTGCATCTCCACGAACATCGGTTGATTGTCCGCGCCCTCAAAGATGTGGCCCCTCTTGAAGTCAAAAAGAAGAAGAAAGGAAAATCGGTTATGTCTGCAAACGATCCGAAGTCTGAAAATAACTCGGCAGTAGCAATCTTTAACAGTCACACCGACGCAGAGACCGCGATCAAGGAACTTCAGAAGGCGGGGTACGACATGAAGAAGTTGTCGATTATCGGAAAGGACTACCACTCGGAAGAGCAGGTCGTCGGCTACTACAACGCCGGTGACCGGATGAAATATTGGGGCAAAATGGGAGCCTTCTGGGGCGGGTTTTGGGGCCTGTTGTTTGGGGCGGCCTTCTTCGCAATCCCAGGCATCGGGCCCGTCCTAGTGGCTGGGCCGCTGGTGAGCTGGATCGTCGCTGGTTTGGAGGGGGCCGTGGTCGTCGGAGGGGCCAGCGCTATTGGCGCGGGACTCTACAGTATCGGCATCCCGAAAGACAGCATCCTTAAGTATGAAACCGCCATCAAGTCAGATAAATTCGTAGTCCTTGCTCATGGCACAGCAGCGGAGGTTTCTAGAGCTAGAGACATCCTCAAAACGACAAACCCTGCGGAGGTTAGCATACACACCGCTGGAGCTCCGCAAGCGACGGTCGCTGCATAGAGGTAACGACCGGAACTGGGTTGATTTCATTCATCGGGCAGCCTTGCGCCGGAGAAATCATGGCTCACGCTGGCTTCGATTTCTAAGCTGGATTCCCCTGCACAAATGACTGCAGGCTGGTTTGCAGGGCGGTCTTTCTGTCTTCGGGTAGATCGACGAAGCGGAAGGGCTGGAGCCATCCCTGGGTTGCCCACATGGGAAACATGATCTCAGCCTTTTCGCGGATCGTGATCTTGCCGAGGTGAAAGATCAGCTCGACTTTCAGGTTTTCGTCGAGCGGGGTCTCCACGTGCATGAGGCCGCCGGTGGTGGAAAGCAGATGCAGTTTTCCCCGCACTTCACGCCGGTTGGGCAATCGCATGAGCGTGAGCACAGATCCCCGGAACTTGACGCGAAATGGGCGTCCATCCTTCTGAGGAACGGTTTCTGCCGAGGGGGGCGCTGGCGTTTCCGATTCTGGCGTCTGCGACATCGTGAATCAAGTATGGAGCCTCGGCGTGCGCGGCACGAGGTTACGAAGGAACGTGATGCCGTGATGCAGTGGTCAGTGGCCGGTGGTCAGTGTAGATCTTTGACGGTAGCCTTGATTGCTGGCCACTGGCCACTATTTTCTACCGGGGGTTTCGCCGTGGGCGGAAAACAGGTTGTAGGGCCAGGCGCCCTTCCGGCCAACGCTAGTGCTTTCGTTGGCTGTAGAGGCGGCGCTGGGATTTGAGGCGCAATTCCAATCCTCTGGCGGGTCGGCAATCCCCCAGACATTGCCGTGGTTGTAGAGCGCAACTCCTATAAGGAAATACTTGCCGTCATTGCCCAAGGGCAGGCACGTTGCCACGCGTGCAGAAGCGCTTCCGCCCCCTGGCAGATCACCCAGCAGCACAGGAGTTTCAAGCGGTAAGGCTTGGGACGTGCGCAATCCGCAGCCTTGCGGGCTGACCACCAGAGCCACACACTTTGCGGAGAAGGGATGCCTGCGGTCGAGGCTGGTCACGGTCACGGGAATCTCAACCCGCAATCGCGTGCTGCGCCGAACCGCCTTGGGTGTAAGTATTTCCATCTTTGTCAGTTCAACGGGTTTGCCATGTCTTATCCAGTTTGACAGAACTAACAGGCGATGCGGTCCAAAGAAAGAACGTGCGAGGGTGACGGAAGTAACCTTCGCTTTTGAGGCCGTTGATGGGGCAGACCGTTGCGAAGAGGCCGCCTTGCTTCGCTCGGCGGGACAGCCGAGGCGGCTGTCCCAACATAAGTCGTTCCAGGGTGGCTGTCTTGTCTTGTTAAGATGGCTGACATCAGTGAATCACATTAGCGAATCCGACACGTCCGTGGACGGTCCAGCGACCACTGGCGCGCGCTCTCCCGAGTGGGACCTGGTGCGGACGGCAAGCTTTGCCGAGCCACGAGAGAGCGATCTGGGCCGCATCCGAGGCTTGCTCGATCCGGCAGTGCAAGCCGGACCCGTCGAGTGGGACGCCGTACTTCGACTCGCCGATCATCACGGCACGTCTTCGCTGCTCTATCAAGACCTTTCTCATTTGGCAGATATCGTTCCTTCTTCGGTGCTGGCAGCACTTCGGCAGAATTATGAGAGGAACGTTCACAAGTCGCTTTTTCTGGCGCGGGAGTTGATGCGTATTCTCGATTGCCTCGGCGCAATCGGCGTCGAAGTGATCCCGTATAAAGGCATCGTGCTTTCGCAGGCTTACTACGGCGATATGGCACTGCGGCGGTCGGGCGATATCGACTTGTTTGTCCGCGGGCGTGACGTGGCGCGGATCAAGCATGCGGTGCGTGGCCTGGGGTATACGCAGCGCCTGCCTATTCCTGAAGACGCAGAACAGGATTACATCGCTTCGGGATACGAGTGCACGTTCGATAGTCCGGCGGGAAAGAATCTACTGGAGCTGCAGTGGGCCCTGCAGCCACGCTTCTATGCGGTCGATTTCGATATGGAGGCATTGTTCAGGCGCGCGGTGAACGTGGCGGTTGCGGGCCGCCACGTGAAAACTCCTTCTCCCGAGGATCTGCTGCTGGTGCTCTCCGTACATGCCGCGAAACATGTTTGGGGACGGCTGATCTGGCTGTGCGACATCGCACAGATTCTAAAGCTGGGGAGTTTGGATTGGGATTGGGTGCAGGCTCAGGCGCGGCAATTAGGCATCGAGCGGATTCTGCGTATCACGCTATTGCTGGCGAACCGGCTGCTCGCAACTCCGATTCCGGCGCCGGTTGAAGGGCCGCTTCTTGAGGACAGTGCTGCACGGGCCTTCGCCGACGCAATCGCCGTCGATGTGGCTTGCGGAGTTTCTTACGAGGAACAGCAGATATCGTACTTTCGCCTGATGATGCAGCTTCGTGAACGCAAGGCTGACCGTTTGCGGTTTCTCACGCGGCTCACTTTCACTCCCGGTCCCGGCGAGTGGGAAGCGGTTCGTCTTCCCAGATCTTTGTTCCCTCTTTATCGGCTGGTGCGTCTGGGGCGCCTAGCATCGAGACTCGCTCGGGGATAACTTGAACGGCATGGTGCGAGGCGACGGAGGACTCGATGACCAAGCAAAAGCTGAAGTTCACCGCAAAAATCGAAGGAAAGGAAGCGGGCGTGGTGGCGGCGATCACGCCGCCGGTTGATGTGCCGGAGTTTTTTGGCACGCGTGCGCGAGTGCCTATTCGGGGGACAATCAACGGATTTCCGTTTCGGTCCTCGTTGATGCCGTGCGGAGCGCGTCGCATGATGCCCGTGAATAAAAAGCTGTGCGCTGGTGCGGGAGTTCAACCTGGCGACATCGTGGATGTAGTGATGGAACGGGATGAAGAGGAACGAACCGTGGAAGCGCCGCCGCTGTTGAGGAAGACTCTCGCGAAAAATAAAACTGCGCAGGCCAACTGGGACAAGCTCTCCTTTACACATAAGAAGGAGATGGCTCTTGCCATTCTCGGAGCTAAGCAGGAAGAAACGCGGACCCGGCGACTGGAGAAGATCGTCAACATCTTGAAGACCGGGGCGAAGTGGACCGGATGAACGGCTGTACTGCGGAGGGCCGTCGCCACACGAATCACGCCCTAAGCAGTCGCAGATCTCAACTGCGGTCGCGCGGCGGATTCACCAACCACTTCAGCACCATATTCACGAGGCTCAGCACGATCGCCCCGACGAACGCCGCCGTAAAGGTACGCACTTGAAAACCCGGTGCCAGTAGCGCCGACGCCAGTTCGAGCATCAGGGCGTTGATCACGAACCAGAAGAGTCCGAGCGTGAGCAGGGTCAGTGGGAAAGTCAGGATCTTCAGCAGCGCTCCGACGGTCGCGTTGATGAAGCCAATCACGAGTGCGGCAATCAAAGCTGCGACGGGGCCGCTCAC
Source organism: uncultured Acidobacteriaceae bacterium (assembly GCA_963702775.1). Classification (GTDB taxonomy): domain Bacteria; phylum Acidobacteriota; class Terriglobia; order Terriglobales; family Acidobacteriaceae; genus Sulfotelmatobacter. The sequence goes on along the minus strand of CAVPDX010000001.1, from coordinate 295,726 downwards.
GTAAATTCCAGGCACCACGCGAGCTACGATCCACACTGCCAAGGCACTGAGAACCCAGTTTATTAGCAGCCGCATGTTTCGCTCCTTGCGCCAGATCACCCGAACGGCGCAAACCAGCCTGTTAGAGACTATACCAACTGAGCGATCGGAGGAGTTCTCGCAGGTCGATTAGGCGAGCAGATGCTCTGGCCCCTATGCGAAGGTTCAATCCCTGGTTCCCGTCGTAACTCGTTCGTACACTCCCTTTAGGTAACCCTTAGTAACCATGCACTCCCGCCTTCCAGACGTACAATTGCCCTAGTCCAACCGGCCATCTCCGAATAGGAGTTAGGTCAGGTGGGGATTTGCTGGGCAGCGCTCCCGGCGCATCATCAGTTGCTCAGCGCTTATCAGAGCGTGTCAACTTAGACCAGGCGGCTGGAGTTCGTACTCTTATGGCGTTCGGTTTCGGATTCAACAAACAGAAGGTGCTCAGCGCTGCGGAGAAGTATGTCCAGCAGGGCAAGATGCAAAATGCCATCGTGGAGTACGAGAAGGTTCTCAAAGCGGACCCCAAGGATCTCACGGTCACCAATACTGTTGGCGACCTTTACTCGCGCCTGGGCGAGGTCGACAAAGCCACCGAATGCTTCAAGAGTGTGGGCGATGCTTATGCCAACCAGGGGTTCACGGTCAAAGCGATCGCCATGTACAAGAAGATCAGCAAGCTCAAGCCATCGCTGGAGAGCGTGCTGAAGCTGGCTGAACTTTACACCCAGCAGGGACTCTTCAATGACGCGCGCGCCCAGTATCTGCAGGTGGCCGACGAATTCCTGAAGTCGGGCGCACTGGAGGACGCTGTCCGCATCTTCCAGAAGATTCTGGAGATGGATCCGGAAAACACGAATATGCGCGTCCGCCTGGCGGAAGTCTACGTGCGCCTGGGGAAGAAAAATGATGCCTGGCAGATATTTTCCGCCGCCGCCGAGACCTTGCGTTCCAAGGGTTCACTCGCCGGAGCGGAAGAAGTTCTGCAGCGCATGCTCGCGCTCGACCCCGGCAACAGCTACGCGCTGCTGATGCAGGGACGCAATCTGCTGCAGACCGGGGACGCCCAAGGCGCGATCGAATCGCTGCAGAAAGTTCCCGATCTCGATTCCAATCCCGAAGGCCTGCGCGACTTGTTTAAGGCCTATCTGAAGACCGGCCGTCTTTCCGATGCCGGAACTCTTGCCAACAAGCTTCTGGCTGTGCACAACGACCTGCCCGCCATTTCTACTTTCGCCGATGCCCTCATGCAGGCAGGCCAATACGAAAACGCGCTCCAGGTGTATGACCAGCATGCTGAGCGCCTGCTGGCCGAGGATTCCGACAAGGTTCTAAAGAACCTGCACTCCGTCATCGGGCATGTGCGCGACAATCCGGCTTTGCTGGAGAAGCTTCTCGATCTCTTCCACAAAGCGGGAGAGAGCACTCACATCACCGAGGTCATCGAGTTGCTGGCTCACGCCTCGGTGCAGTCCGGCGATCTCTCCCGGGCTCGCGATCTTTATCAGAAGCTGGCCACCATGGAGCCGGGCAATTCCCTGCACATGGGCAATTACCAGCAGGTGGTCAGCCAGATCGGCGGCGATGCCGGCGCCAAGCTCATTTCCGCCGAGGAAGCAGCGGTGATCGTCGATGAACTCGAAGCTACCGCTCCTTCTATCCACCAGCACTATTCCGATGCAGTCGCGCTGGCGGTTCGTTCCGCGCTCACCGATGCCGAGCTTTTCATTTCCTACAACATGCCCGCCAAGGCTCTGGGACCGCTGATGGCAGCCTTGCCTCAGGCGCCCAACGATCTGCGTCTGAACCAGCGTCTGGCCGCGCTGCACACGCGGGCCGCGCGTTTCGCCGAAGCTGGTGTCTGCTGCCGCACTTTGCAGAACATCTATTCTGAGGCGGGCTATCCTGAAGAAGCTACCCGTTACGGAGAACTCGCTGGCCGCTACCAAGACCGCGCGACCGCCTCCGCGACCGCCGAACCCGTTATTGAGTCGCCCTCAGCAGTTCCGGAAGAGTCAGTCACGGCTGCAGCGTCAGTTCCTTGGCCGGCAGCTACGCCCGAGGCCGGGGAAGAAGTGGATGCGGAAGAATCCGAATTCTCTGTCGTCAGCGATTCAGCCCAAGAGCAAGAGCTAGCTCAGGTCGACCCTGCCGCATCGCTCGACGAAGCCCCCGCCACTTCCGCAGAGATCGATTTGTCCTCCGAGTGGGACGACACGGTCGAGACTGACATCGTGCCTGCAGAAGCTGCGCCAATCGAGGTTCCCGAAGCCGTTGGCGGCCATGCGATACCCACAAGCAAGCCCGACCAGCGCAAGCGCGGCAAAGCGACGCTCAGCCCCGAGAAAACCAACGAGGCCGCGGAGGAGATCCGTTTCTACCTCGAGCATGGCATGCCCGAACAGGCCTCGGCAGCTTTCGAAAGGCTGCAGGATCTGAGCGACGATGAAGCTACCTTGAGTGTGCTTGAAGCTGAAATCGCCGCAGCCTCGCAGCAAACCTCGCCGACGGCGGAAGAAACAACAGTCGAAGCTGTCTCAGAATTCGCTACCGATGAGCCTCAGAGCGAATACTCGATCGACGAAATTTCGGTCGACGAAATTTCGGTCGACGCCCCAGAATCCGCGGCGGTCGCCGAGCAAATTTCCGAGCCAGAGGCCCCGCCGGTTGAGCTACACTCCGCTGCTGCACTGCAGCATCAACATATTAAAGCTCATCATGCTGAAGCCCAGCATCCAGTTAGCGAGCCTTCCACCGCGCCGGTGCCGGGGCCCCTACAGGAGTTCGTTTCTGATCTTGAATCTTCCCTGGGCGAGGGCTTTCTTCCGGGCACGATCTCGCATGAGGCCGAGCCTTCCGCGCAAGCGTCTGCACCCCAGTCCGAACTTGAGCCGGTTGGAAACGCCACGCCCACAGCCTTCGGCGTGCCCGATACGGAGCCCATGGGCGAGTTTGTAGCCGATCTCGAAGCTTCTTTGGGGGATGATTTCCTCAAGGGAGCGCCGGTTGCCGAACCCGAGTCCGCGATTCAGATCGAGCACACACCGCAGCTTAAGGTTCCCATGGCCTCGACGCCAACTCTGCCGCGGCCTTTGCCCGCTCCGCCAGTCGTCGCTCCAGCCGCCGCTAGCGCTGCGGCGGCGGCATCTTCCGGCAGCCCCACAATTTCAGCTCATGTTTCTGCCCCAGTCACGCACCATCCCGCGCCCGCTGGGCCCATGCCACACACTTCGCCAGTCGTTGCCCCGCCTGTTGTTCCCTCGCCAGTCACGCCCGGTGTAACTGCCAGCGCGAAGGCTTCTCCTTTTGGCGAGGACGCTGGCATTGACCTCGCGGAAATGTTCGGCGACCTCAAACACGATCTGGAAGCCGGTTCCTCGGCCACTGACGAGGATCCTGAGACTCATTACAACCTCGGGATCGCCTTCCGTGAAATGGGATTGCTTGATGAAGCCATCGGCGAGTTGCAGAAGACCTGCCAGGCCGTCGATCGCGGGCATCCCTTCCCGCAAGTTATGCAGACCTATACCTGGCTGGCCCAATGCTTCCTCGACAAGGGCTTACCCGAAGCCGCGATTCGGTGGTATGACAAGGCGCTCCACGCCCCCGGCGTTGACGAAGAGACGCGGACCGCTCTCCACTATGAACTCGCGGCCGCTTACGAAACCGCGGGCGACAAAACCTCTGCTCTCAAGCATTTCATGGAAGTTTACGGTCGCAACATTGATTATCGCGACGTCGCCGAGCGCATTAAGCCCCTGAAGTCGTAGAATAGCCCGATGGGTTTTGTCCCGCACACTTTCTTTCCCGCACACGGTGGAGTGTTTCTCCGCCTGCCCCTCATTTCAGCCCCGCTGCAGCGGAGCGCCCAGTGACCGATCCCAAGTCGCACGTCGAAACCAGCACAGCCTCGCCCGGAGAACCGTCGCTCGAGCCCAAGGGCGCAGTCGCGGCTCGCGGCGTCCACAGCGGTTTGCAACTCTGGGTGCACCGCACGTCCGTCTTTCTTTTTGTCTTGATCAGCGCCGTTGCCGGCGTGCTCCTGGTCATCCTGCCCTGGACCCCGGAGTGGACCGACAACTATCTTTTTCTCTCGTATCCCGGGCTTCGCACCATGTTTTCCAGTGGATTTTTCCGTGGTTTGTGCAGCGGCTTGGGATTGCTCGACATCTGGATCGGCTTCTGGGAAGCCCTCCACTACCACGAACACTGATACCACCAACACTGGTAGCCGAAGGATTGCCTTTTGAGTTTTGTAACACAGGATTTCATCACGCGAATCGCTTAACGCTTTGTGAGTCTCTACATGACCAATAAACTCCAGCCCGCGCCACTGGCCTACGAAAACGAACCCTTCCTCAATAGTCCCGACGGACGCATTCTGCGCATCCTGGCCGAGTATCAGGAACCGTTGTCGCGCTTTCGCCGCGAGCAGATCCAGGACACGGTCGTTTTCTTCGGCTCGGCCCGCTGCCAGGGTAGCGCTGCGGCCCGCAAGAATCTGACGGCCGCAGAAAAAAACGACGCGAAAGCTCCCGCTCCACAGCAGGAAAAGAACCTGAAGCAAGCCATGGCCGCCGTTGATATGGCGCGTTACTACGAAGACGCGCGCCGCCTGGCCTTTCTTCTGACCCAGTGGTCCATTCAAATTCCTGCGCGCCGCCGCCGTTTTGTCGTCACCACCGGCGGCGGTCCCGGCATCATGGAAGCCGCCAACCTTGGCGCCCACGAAGCCGGAGGCAAAACTATCGGCCTCAACATCAATCTGCCTTTCGAGCAGTATCCCAATCCCTACATCACGCCCGCGCTCAACTTCGAGTTTCACTACTTCTTCATGCGCAAGTTCTGGTTCGCCTACCTCGCCAAAGCCCTGGTGATTTTTCCCGGCGGCTTCGGCACCATCGACGAACTTTTTGAAATCCTTACCCTCGCCCAAACCGACAAGCTCGCCAAAAAAATTCTCGTCGTTATTTACGGCAGCGAATACTGGCACCGCATCATGAACTTCCAGGCCTTTGTTGACGCCGGCACCGTCGCCCCCGAAGACCTCAACCTGTTCCAGTTCGTCGATTCTCCCGAAGACGCCTTTGCATTCCTCCGTGACGGTCTGACCGAACACCATCTGGGCGGCCAGCCAAAGAAAGAGAAAGAGCAGGAAGTCCTGCCTGAGATTGCCAAGACCAGGCCGTGAACGGAATGAGGAAACTGGCCTTATCCCGTGAAACCCCGTGCCCTCTGTGGTTAGGAACTTGGGAAACTATCGCGAACCGCAGACATCCCGATCTTGTTCTAAGCTGAAAGCTGATGGCTGATAGCTTGCTCCTCTGCTACATCACGGACCGCTCTGGTTTCCCTGGCTCCGAGCGCGAGCGGCGCATTCGCCTTCTCGACAAAATCGCGGAAGCGACAAGTCAAGGCGTCGACTACATCCAGCTTCGCGAAAAAGATTTGCCAGCGCACGAACTGGAGTCGCTTGCCCGCGAAGCAAGTCGGATAATCCAGGAACTGAGAACTGAGAACCCAGAACTGAGAACTGCATTGTTGATCAACTCCCGTACCGACGTCGCTCTGGCCAGCGGCGCCGCTGGCGTTCATCTGCGAGCCGACGATATTTCGCCGCAACAAGTAAGACGTGCCTGGCACCGACCGTGTGGCTCGGGCACTCTTGCCCGAGAAATCTCGCCACGAGATCCAGTGATAGCAGTCTCCTGTCACTCGCCAGAAGAGGTAATTCAAGCCGCATCTCATCAAGCCACCTTCGCCCTTTTCGCTCCTGTCTTCGAAAAAAAAGACGCGCCCGGAACCAGCCCCGTCGGCCTCGATGCTCTTCGCCAAGCCTGCCGGGCGAAAATACCAGTGCTCGCTCTGGGAGGGGTGACTCTGCAGAATGCCGAAAGTTGTCTGCAGGCGGGCGCAGCCGGCATTGCCGCGATTCGACTATTTCAGGAAAACGACATCGCCACGGTCGTTAGCCAGTTGCGCGGGTAATCGCCATCGCTGATTATGATTTCGGCGCCGCGGTAGACTCTGCGGTAAACAAATAAGGCCACGCCGCCAAAGCAGCGTGGCCCATTCACAACCAGTTACTGCGCCGGAGTTTCCGGAGCACTTGAGGTAGCTGGCGCGCTGGCGGTCACTTCAGGTGCGGCCACCGGATTAATTTTCACCGTCGCCAGAATCTTTTCCAGCCGCTCGAAGACCCGGTCGCGATCCACATGCTTCGCGCCACCTTGGTTCTCGACCCCAATCGTAACCACCTTGAGCGCGAACTCGTAGCAGGCCCCGTTTTCGTGGACGTGATAATACTTCGACATTTCCTCACGAGTCCCTTGACTGGCCGTGTTTTCCGCGGACTGCAGTTCCATGTCGCCAATCATCAGCTTGGAAAGTTGTGCAGTGGCTTGCACGCCGGGATCTGTCGGCGTTGCAGGGTTCGGCTGCGGAACGGAGAATTCCCCGCACTGCTCCGCCGTGAGCGATTTGTTCAGGCTGACGTTGAAGTAGGCCGAGGCCAGATCGCTGTTGGGATATGCGGACTCAGGCAGCGTAACCGCAGCCAGAGCGACTCCTCCCGGCTGCACAAAATCCATGGGGACTGGATCGGATGAGACCAGTTCGCTGGCGGCGTCGCCCGTTTCCAAGGCATACTTGCGCGGATATTGGAATGAGACGCCGGAAGTCTTGTCGGCATAAGTCACGGTCGCTGGCGCCTTGCGGACCACTTTCTTCTTATGGATCGGCTTCGTGGCGGCCTGGGCTGAGGCTGTTGGTTGCACCGATGCCGGAGCAGTCGCGGGCAGCGTGGGCTGAGTCATTACTGGCTGGCTGGTCGAACTTTCGGTTTTCGGTTTCTCGCTGGAGCATCCGACGGCCACTGAGCAAATAATTAAAGCCGTAGCGAATACCAGCGTGCTGGTGTTCTTGTCAAAGTTAGTCTTGCCCCAAGCAACAGAATCAGGCGTTGCCGGAGTGGAACGAATGTTCGCGGTGCGAAACAGGTTGATGCGGTTCATGGTTGGTCACCTCCTGCTGCTGAGCAGCACTAGCAAGAGAGCAAGGAGTTGACCAACGCGTGCGACGTTGATTTTGCTTGGGTTAAAGCGTTGCAGAACACCCGGCTTTGTGGGAGCCCGGACACGATGTGGGCCGTGGGACACGGGTTCCGCGATCATTCGAACTGCTTCCGAAACGCTGCGAGCTGCTGCCGCATTTCGGAAAAATCTCTTCTCAGTTCCGCCACTTCATTTTCCAGGCGAGCAACACGATCGTCATCTCCCGAGGAACTTGATGGCGTTCGAGCCGACGCCACTTCCGCCTGAGCCGCGTTGCCCGAGAGCAGATGCATGTAGCGCGATTCCTTTGTGCCCGGCTGACGCGGCAACACCGCTACTAGCGGAGGCTGGCGCTGGCTGAGCCGGTCGAGCGTCGCAAGCACGTCCTCCAGCTCTTCAAATCGGTACATGCGTTCGGCCCGGCCCCGCAGTTCGCCCGGAGTTTGCGCACCACGCAGCAGCAGCACGCAGAGAATCGCGGTCTCACGCCGGTCGAAGTTGAAGACTTCCTGCAGGCGGTGCTCGTATTTCGTGACCCGGCCGTCGGCGCCGCTCGCGGGCCCAGCCAGCCGTTGCCTTTGCAGCGACTCCAGCGCCGCGCGCACGGCATCCTCGTCCAGCGTCATCACCGGATCGCGATTGTTCTTCTGGTTACATGCGTTCACCAGCGCGTTCAGCGACAAGGGATAGTAATCGGGCGTCGTGATGTCCTTTTCGATCAACGCCCCCAGCACTCGAACTTCTACGTCACTCAGAAGATCCACGCGCGCCACCATTGCGAAAACGTTTAATGTTTAATGTGGGAATTTTACTGTAGTCGCGCGGAATGGGTCATGGTGAACTATGCGATTAAGTTAACTAAGGACGCGACCAAGCTTTGTAAGGACGATATCGAGGGGCTGCGGACTGTCGGGTTTGACGACCGCGCGATTTTGCAGATCACTCTGATCGCGTCGTGGTTTAACTACATCAATCGCGTGGCACACGCGCTCGGAGTGGGGAGAGAGTAATCGGCAAGCGACGCCGGTCCCCTTCAGTTTTCCACAGCCGCATTGTGACACCTGTCCTTGTGCCCTAATTCCTTATTGCGCGATCATTGTCGAGGCCGTGACAGTCTGCAGAGGCCAGAGAACGGGGCGCTAAAGCATTTGTTCTCAAGATTTTGACCTCTAAGCCCTTTGACATCAAGATTTTGCAGATACTTTTTGCGAAACCCGCGCCCCGCAAGACTTTCAGAGGGGATGGGGGAGGGGGATACCCCAATTTCGCGTCCATTTCCCAAACCAGGAACAGCCCCGTCCAAGTTTATTTTACGGGGAATCCACAGCCTCGGCCCCGGCCTTTGCTCTTCCACTAAACTTACACCGTGGCGACATCACACTCGCGTCTGTAACCCATGGCTGAGTCTTTAGCTGAGTTTTTTCTGGCGAATTTTCAAGCGCATCGCGATGAGCGTGCCTACGGGCAGCACCGCGGTTACCGCATGGAGTGGTTCACTTACGGTCAGGTTGTGGAAATGGCGCTTCAATTTGGCAGGGAACTGGAGACGCGGGGAATCGGCAATGGCGACCGGGTGATGCTGTGGGGCGAGAACTGCGCCCAGTGGGTTGCGGCGTTTTTTGGCTGCGCCATGCGCGGCGTGATTGTGGTCCCGATGGATGACGGGGCATCGGCGGAGTTTGCGGCGCGGGTTTCAGCGCAAGTCGAGTCGAAGCTTTGGGTTTGTTCGCGGAGGCACGCTGGGGAGAGCATTTCCAGCGCGGTTCCTGTGATAGCCCTTGAGGAAGTTAAAATCCCCGCCCTGTCCCTGCAAAAACCGCGGGGACAAGGACGGGCCACCTCCGAGGTTGCGATCCGGCGCGACGATACCCTGCAGATTGTTTTTACTTCTGGGACAACGGCGGAGCCCAAAGGTGTAGTGATCACGCATGGGAACGTGCTGGCTAACATTGCGCCGTTGGAGCAGGAGATGCAGCGGTATTTGAAGTATGAGCGTTGGGTGCATCCGTTGCGGTTCCTGAATCTGCTGCCATTGAGCCACGTCTTTGGACAATTCCTTGGGATGTTTCTGCCTCCGCTGCTGGGTGGGACCGTTATTTTTCAGGAGGAGTTGAGGCCGTCGGAGATTATGAGCACGATCCGGCGGGAGAGGGTGTCAGTTTTGGTGAGTGTGCCCAGAGTTCTGCAGTCGCTGAAACAGAAGATCGAACGCGATCTTGAAGACCGCGGAAAGATCGAAGCCTTTCGGCGGCGCTTCCGGGAATCGGCGGGAAAGCACTTCCTGCACCGGTGGTGGATTTTTTGCTCGATTCGCAGGCAGTTTGGCTGGAAGTTTTGGGCATTCATTTGTGGCGGCGCGGCGCTGGATGCGGAGACCGAACAATTTTGGGACCGGCTTGGTTACGCTGCAATTCAGGGATATGGGCTGACGGAGACTACGTCGCTGATCAGCGTGAATCATCCCTTCAAGTTGGGGAAAGGATCGATCGGGAAGGTGCTGCCGGGACGCGACGTTAAGTTGGCCGAAGATGGCGAAATTCTGATCCGCGGTGGAGGAGTGGCGGCGGGGTATTGGAATGAAGGCCGGCGGCAAAAAGTTGTCGACGACGAGGGTTGGTACCGCACTGGAGATGTGGGCTCGGTGGATGAGGCCGGGAACCTTTATTTCAAGGGACGCAAGAAAGACGTAATCGTGACTCCGGGCGGATTGAATATTTATCCCGAAGATCTGGAGGCGGCGTTGCGGCGTCAACCCGAGGTGAAAGACTCTGTAGTGGTAGGGATTGAGCGGGGAGGAAATGCGGAGCCCTGTGCGGTGGTCATTTTACGCGACGACGTGCGTGACGAAACAAGTGTGAAGGCAGTGGTGGAGCGCGCGAACCAATCCCTAGCCGAATTCCAGCGCATGCGGACATGGGTACAGTGGCCGCAAAAAGACTTTCCGCGCACGAATACGCAGAAGCCGCGCCGGAATCTGATTGCCGAATTCGCAGCAAGCAAGATTCTGCAAACCGGAAACAAAGATGCTGCGAGCGACAGCCCGGTGATGGATCTGATCGGCCGCATTACGGGACGAAGTGTAACTAAGTTGGATGCCGACGCGGTGCTCGACTCCGACCTGGGTCTCAGTTCGCTGGACCGCGTGGAGTTGATCAGCGCGCTGGAGGATCGCTATCAAGTAGACCTAAGCGAGACTCGTTTTAGCGCGGCACGCACGGTACGCGATGTGGAAAGGATGTTGAGCGGTGAAGCGCGGCCGCGGGCCCAGTATCACTATCCGCGATGGGTGTTGCGCTGGCCGGTGACGTGGGCGCGATGGTTGGCGCATTATTCCTTGATGATGCCCGCCATGGTTTTGCTGGGCTGGCCGCGGATCGAAGGGCGGGAGAATCTGCGGGGTTCGAAGGGACCGTTGCTGGTGGTTTGCAATCACATCTCTGATGTGGATGTGGGATTTGTCCAGGCAGCTTTGCCGGCCCGACTGCGGAACCGCATGGCGACTGCGACTCGAGGAGAGGATTTGGAAGCTCTGCGCACGCCGGCGCCGGGGGGAAGCTTTTTCGGAAGAATCTATGATCGCACGCGATGGTTCCTGGGCGTTTCGCTGTTGAATTTGTTTCCGCTGCCGCGCGAGGCTGGGTTTCGAAAGAGTTTTGCCTATGCGGGAGAGGCCGTGGATCGCGGATACAGCGTGGTGGTATTTCCAGAAGGAAGGCATACTGTGGATGGCAAGATGAATCCGTTTCGCGCCGGAATTGGCCTGCTGGCAAATAATCTGGGCGTTCCGGTTCTGCCTATGCGAATCGTGGGGCTGTATGAAGTGAAGCATGCGGGTAGAAAGTGGGCCCGGCCGGGAGAGATTCGTGTGCGCATCGGCCAGCCGATGAGCTTTGCGGCGGGCAGCGATCCTGCTCAAATCGCCAAAGACCTGCAGCACGCCGTTGAAGCCTTGTAGGTTAGTTGGGAGGGGAACATCCGCCTCCTACTCTTCATCCATGCCGTCGTCTTCGTGGTGCGGATCCGGGTCTATGTTCACTTCCGGCAAGTTCGCGGTTCGGAGTTCGCGATTGAGCGCGGGAAGATCGGAAGCCTTAAGAGCGTCCCAACGCTTCATTGCATCCGAGGCATCGCGTTCGATTGCCGCGGTAGCTTCAAACTGTGTTGCGGTCGGCTCGGCGTCGGCCTGCCATACCTGGCCGTACAAGGTGGCGATTTGCTCGTTCACTCGGGTGAGAGTGATTTCGTCGGCAGAGGGTGAAACGACGCCTGCCCGCGCCCCGAGAACAGCTACGAGTTTCGTGTGGAAAGCTTGAATGGAATCGTGGGCTGTGCCGGTGGCTTGCTGGCTGAGTTTTTGCAGCGGATCACGAATCGATCCAGCCTGCATTACGGCCTTCGAGGTCTCGGTCAAGAGCGATGCCAGGCGTGTTTCAAGCTGGAATTTCTTTTGGAGGCCGGCTGACGAGATCTCTACGCGAGGGTCCATCTTGACCGTGAAGGGCGCGGTATAACTTTTTCCGTTTGCGGTGAGCCGCGCCGTGTAGGAGCCGGGCAAAGCTGTGGGACCCAGCGGGTAACGAGGTGTGTCTCCGGGAATCGCCGAAATCGGATATTCGTGGCGGGCTGAATCGGGCGCGGGATAGTGCAGATCCCAAACCCAGCGGTGCATCCCTGCATCGGTGGGCAGCGCGCGGAATGGACGCAGCCAGTAGAGCGGGATGAGTTGTTTTCTTAGATCAGCTTCCGTGACGTCGGGTTTATCGTCGCCGGAATATTTGCGAACGAGTTGGCCGTGTGCATCAAGGATTTCGAGAGTGATGGGAGCAGAGGCCGCGTGCGCGAGATAGTAATCGATGATCGCGCCATCGGGCGGGTTGGCTGCGGCAGGCTCGTCAGGTGGAAGTGGTGTATCCGTGTTGGTATCGCGCTGCATCCGGTAAGCAGGGGCAGGCGTGAAAGGACGGGCATCGGCGGAGATCAAGGCGGCCGCTTCGCGCAGGGGAGCGATGTCATCCAGTATCCAGAACGAACGCCCATGCGTGGCGACGATGAGATCGTTGTCGTGAATCCAAAGATCGCGCATGGAAGTGTGCGGGAGATTCAGTTGCAGGGATTGCCAATGATCTCCATCGTCGAAGGAAACCCACACTGAATTCTCCGTGCCGGCGAAGAGCAGGCCTTGGCGCACTGGATCTTCGCGCACCGTGTCCACCGGTCCGAAATCAGGCAAGCCGGTCGTGATCAGCTTCCAAGTCTTACCACCATCGTGAGTGCGGTAAATGTAAGGCTGCAGATCGTTAATGCGGAAACGGCTCACCGAGGCATAAGCGGAGTCGTCGTCGAAGTGCGAGGCGCTGATCTGCGTGACCTTGCTCCAGGGAGTAAGTTCCTTGGGAGTGATGTCGTTCCACTTCTTGCCGCCGTCGCGAGTCCGCCAGATCAGGCCGTCGTCGGTGCCGGCCCAGAGCGTGCCGATGTTCCTGAACGAAGGCGCAAGGGCATAGATTACACCGCGTTTTTTCGCGGCATCTTTCGGAGCGAGACTGCCTACGCTGGCTGGGATTCCGGGATTTTGCCGAGTTAGATCGTCGCTGATGGCTTGCCAGGAATTTCCTCCGTCGGTGGTTTTAAAGAGCACATTGCTCGCAAAATAAAGGATGTGCGGGTCGAGAGGCGAGAACATTGTGGGCTCGCTGCGGTCGGTGCGGTACTTCGCACTGCGAAGCGGTATGGGCGTGATGTTCTGCACCTGGCCAGTGGACCAGTGGAACTTCGAAACTTCGTTTCTGCCTCCGCCGTAAATAATGTCAGGGTCGAGCGGATCGGGTGCGACGTAGCCATATTCGATTACGCCGACGGGATGCCACTCGCGGAAAGTGATGGAGCCGTCGTTGCCGCGACTTGAGATGCAGACCGAACCGCTCTCCTGCTGCCCCCCGCACACGCGATAGGGGAAAGTGGGAGTTACCGAAACGTGATAAATCTGAGCCGTGGGCTGGTTGTACCAGGAACTCCAAGAGTCGCCGCCGTTGACGGTGACCAGCGCGCCCTGGTCGCTGACGAGAAGAATAATGTTCGGGTTGTTGGGGTTGATCCACAGATTCTGGTAATCGTCGCCGCCGGGAGCGCCGCGGAATCCGGACCAACTCTTGCCGCCATCGATGGACTTCATGGTTACGGTGCTGGCGCTGTAGACGATGTCTTTATTCTTGGAATCCACTCTAGGGATTGGGAGATCGCCGCCACCGATTCGGCCTGAGGGACGCGGATCATCCGTTGCTTTCGACCAATTTTCTCCGGCGTCGTCAGAACGGTAGACGGCGAGTACGCGCGAGGCGGTCGCAACCGTGGCGTAAAGGCGGCGGGGATCGGGGGGCGCGATGGCAACGTTGATTTGCGAGAGATCGTGCGGCAAGCCGTTGGTGAGAGGATGCCAAGTGCTTCCGCCGTCAGTCGACTTGTACAGGCCTCCCCCAGTTCCGTCGACTTCATTGCCGTCCTCCCAAGGGCCTTCGCGTACTTCCCACATCGAGACGTAAATCACATCAGGATTGGAAGGATCAATTTCTACATCGGAGGCTCCCGTGTTCTCGTTCTTGTAGATTGCCTTCTGCCAGGTCTGGCCGCCATCGGTGGAACGGAAAAGGCCGCGTTCTTCGTTCGGTCCGTAGGGATGGCCGAGCACCGCAGCGAAAACTCGATTGGGATCGCGAGGATCGACGGCCAGCGCGGGAATTTGCTGGCCATCGCGCAGCCCGAGATGAGTCCAGGTCTTCCCAGCGTCCGTCGATTTGTAGATTCCGTTGCCAACCGAAAGGTCGGGGCGGTGCAGGCCCTCGCCGCTGGCTACATAAATGATGTCGGGATTCGAAGGAGCCACGGCGATGGCGCCAATGGACTGCGTGGATTCGTGGTCGAAGATCGGGGACCAGGTGCGGCCGTAGTCGTCCGTTTTCCAGACGCCGCCGTTGACCTGACCCATATAGAACACATTGGGTTGGCTGGGAACGCCAGTGGCGGCGCGAGTGCGGCCGCCGCGAAACGGACCGATCATACGCCAACGCAGATCCTGATAAGAATTCTCTGGAATTTGCTGTGCGGCGCTCGATGCAATGGACAGGAAAACCGAAATACAGATGAACAGACAAACCACCAGCTTGGATCCGGTCAATGGGCCCCCTCAGACGCCAAACCCCAAACTTAAAGAGAATAAACTAAAATCGCGGTGGCCGGGGAAGGCCTTCTTTTCAAGCTCATGCGCACGGGTGTTTCGAACAGATTTTATAGATTTCTGGCGTTCGCAACATGCTGGCTGATGCTGGTTGCGGTCGCCTCTGGAGTGGTGGCGCCGCCCATTGCAGCCGGGCAAGCGACTTCAGCCTATGGGCAAGGACTCAAGCCCATCCTCGATTACATTTCAACTGCGTGGGATACGCTTACGCGATCCATGACAGACTGCGAGAGCCTGGTCGATCCCAAGATGAAGGTCGCCCCAGTTTTGTATCTGCCGGCAGGCATGCCCGAGCCGGAGCCCGTGCGGAAGCTTTCCCGCAACTGCAACGTACGAGTCGAACACCTGCCCGTTGAAATCCATCGTCTCGGAGAAGTCGATACCAGCAAGATCCAACCTCCCGGCCTGCTGTACCTGGAAAACAAGTATGTCGTTCCTGGCGGCCGGTTCAATGAGATGTACGGCTGGGACAGCTACTTCATTATCCGCGGCCTGTTGCGGGAGGGGCGACTGGAGCTGGCGCGGGGGATGGTTGAAAACTTTTTTTTCGAGATCGAACACTATGGTGCGGTGCTCAACGCCAACCGCACATACTATCTGACTCGCTCGCAGCCACCTTTTCTGAGTTCAATGATCGTGGATGTGTATGAGGCGCTGCAGAAATCAGGCAAAGCGGATCCTGCGTGGCTGGCGAGGGCCTACGCCGATCTTGAAAAGGATTATGAAATGTGGAACCGCGATCCCCATAGAGCGGGCGACACGGGTTTGTCTCGATATTACGACTTCGGGGAGGGTCCCCCTGCTGAAGCGTCGCAGGATGAAAACGGTATCTATCGCAAGGTGGCGACGTATTTCTTCTTTCATCCTGCCCAAGCAGACGGCTACATCGTGGAGAATCTTCCGAGCGCGAGGCAGGCAGTTGCGGGAGATCCTTACACTCAGCAGGTTTGTGAAGCCTCTTCTACGGTGGCGCGCGAACCATGCGAAAAGCGGCGCGAATTCAAGCTAAGTTCTGACTTCTACAAGGGCGACCGTTCGATGCGGGAGTCGGGGTTCGACGTTAGTTTCCGGTTTGGGCCATTCGGCGCGGCGACTCATCACTACGCGCCGGTATGCCTGAATAGTTTGCTGTATAAGACGGAGAAGGATCTGGAGCAGATTAGCCGTTGGCTCGGACATGCGGACGATGCGAAAGCATGGAGCCAGCGCGCGGAAGAGCGCAAGAAACTGATCGCGCTCTACTTGTGGGACGGCGAATCGGGATTCTTTTTCGATTTCGATTTGCAGACCGGACAGCGGTCATCGTATCGTTACGCGACGACTTTCTATCCGCTGTGGGCGGGGCTGGCGACGCCACAACAAGCTAAGGCAGTGGTCAAGAATCTGCCGGCTTTCGAAGAGTCTGGTGGTTTGGCCATGAGCACACAGGAGACGGGCGCGCAGTGGGACCTGCCCTATGGCTGGGGAAACATCGAGATGCTTGCGGTAGAGGGATTGCGGCGCTACGGTTTCAATAGCGATGCAGACAGAATTTCGTACGAGTTTCTGTCGATGGTGGCGGAGAATTTCCGGCGCGATGGCAATATCCGGGAAAAGTATAACGTTGTCACTCGCTCCTCCGAGGCTCACGTGGAAGTTGGTTATCATATGAATGTGGTGGGATTTGGTTGGACCAATGCGGCGTTTCTGGAGCTGCTCGATGACCTGCCCCGGGAGATGGCGGAGCGTTTAGACCGAGAGCAGAAACAGATGTTGCCAGCGATCGCGAAATAGGGGTTGTTCTGGGGAGTCCTAGCCGATTCCTGCCAAGGCTTGGGCCAAACCGCCTGCCTTTGGGGCTGGCGTCGCACCTGACTGGCTGGCGACCCACGCGCCAACCCGGTTGGCATATTCATTGATTTGCAAGAGGGGAGTTCGACGCAGGTATCCGTGCACCACAGCCGCGGTGAAAGCGTCGCCCGCGCCCACGGTGTCGGCGATCTTCACCGGGAAGCCGGGATGTTCCTTGCGTTCACTGGCGGATACGAGGAGGCTGCCGCGATCGCCTCGGGTCACACAGACCAACTGCAGATCATACACAGACAGCAAACTTCGCGCCGAGTCTTCCGCGCCGCGATCCTCCAATTCGAACAATCGCATGATCTTTGGAAGTTCTTCATGGTTAAGCTTAACGATGGTTGCGAGCCTCATCGATTCCGCGAGGACCTCTGCGGTATAGAAATTCTGCCGGAGGTTGACATCGAAAGTGCGCACTGCGTTGGGCCGCGAGGCACGCACAAACTTGAGAATGGCGGCGCGACTGGGTTCCGAGCGTTGCGCCAGCGATCCAAAGCACACAGCATCAGCCTGCTGTGCCAACCTCTGCCATTGTGGCGTCCACTCGAGAAAGTCCCATGCGACGGACTCGGAAATTTCAAAACGCGGCTGACCGGCGGCATCTACTTCGACCTGAGTCGTTCCGGTGGGATGGTCTACATCTTGCTGAATGAATGCGGTGGGAAGTCCGAGTTCACGCAGGCGAAGAATCGCTTCCTCACCTAGAGCGTCCTGGCCGAGGCGGCTGGCTGGAATTCCTTCATCGCCGAGCAGGGACGTGATGTAGGCGAAGTTGGCTGGCGCTCCGCCCAGTTGTTTCCCAGCGGGCAACAAGTCCCAAAGCAACTCGCCCACACCGACGACGATGTGTCTCTTGCTCCTCGTTAGGCCTTTCATTTGCAAGCTCACGGGCGACAGTCGCCGGGACGCCGGCGCTGCAAGCAGTTTCATTCTCCCACGATTTGCTCCCACGACTTGGCACGGGAGATCGCTTCATTCCACCGCTGTCGCATGGCGCCCACTTCAGAGCGGAGCAGGCGCGGTTCAAACCGCCGTTCCTCGCGGGGCAAATCAGAAATTGCCCGCACGTCTTTCCAGTAGCCCGTGCACAGGCCAGCCAGAAATGCGGCGCCAAGGGCAGTTGTTTCCGTCATGGCCGGGCGCACCACGGGCACGCCCAAAATATCCGCCTGAAATTGCATCAGGCCGTCGTTGGCGGATGCACCGCCATCCACACGCAACTCTTTGAGCGGTGTGCCTGCGTCGGTTTGAACCGCTTCCATCAAGTCTGCAACCTGATAGGCAATACTTTCCAAGGCAGCGCGCGCTATATGACCTGCCGTGCTCCCCCGGGTGAGTCCGAAAATTGCGCCGCGGGCGTAGGAATCCCAGTGAGGGGCGCCCAGGCCTACGAAGGCGGGAACGAAATACACTCCGCCATTGTCGGAAACGGAGTTCGCCAGAGCTTCCACTTCTGATGAGGAGCGAATGATCCCCAGGCCGTCGCGCAACCATTGCACGACCGCCCCGCCTACGAACACGCTGCCCTCGAGTGCGTAACTAGTGTCGTCGCCGATTCTCCAGGCCACAGTCGTCAGCAGGCGTTGTGTAGATGCGACGGCGCGAGTGCCTGTGCTCTGCAACATAAAGCAGCCCGTGCCATAGGTGTTCTTGGTGAGGCCGGGGCGGGTGCATCTTTGTCCAAAGAGTGCGGCTTGCTGATCGCCGGCGATGCCAGCGATAGGAATGCCGTTCAGTCCTGAGACAGAGGTTACTTCTCCATAAACTTCACTAGATGGACGGATGGCTGGCAACATCGATGCTGGGATCCTAAAAAGATCGAGAAGTTCGCTATCCCAGTCTCCCGAGTGAAGATTGAAAAGCATGGTGCGGGAAGCATTGCTCGCGTCGGTGACGTGCACTCGCCCGCCGGTTAACTTCCACAGCAGCCAGGTATCGACGGTGCCAAACACCAGGCGGCCCGCGTCGGCGAGTTGCCGTGCGTTGGGGACGTGTTCAAGAATCCAGGAAATTTTGCTGCCGGAGAAGTAGGCGTCAATCAATAGGCCCGTACGCTGTTGGATCAGCGGTTCATGGCCCTGCGCCTTGAGTTGCCGGCAAAAAGCGGCGGTGCGGCGATCCTGCCAGACGATGGCGTTGTAAATGGGCGTGCCAGTAGCGCGGTCCCAGACAATAGCAGTTTCGCGCTGGTTGGTGATACCGATGGCGGCCACATCGCTCGGCTGCGCTTTGACCTTGGCCAAAGCTTCCAGGGCAACCCCGATCTGTGATGACGCAATCTCTCCGGGATCGTGCTCAACCCACCCGGGCTCGGGGAAAATTTGCGTGAACTCGCGCTGGGCGACAGACCGGACGGCACCGAGGTCGTCAAATAAGAGAGCACGGGAACTCGTTGTGCCTTGATCGAGAGCCAGGATGTAACGCACGAGACCTCCTATTCTTCTGGACATGCCCACGGTCAGCTTAGGCGGATGGCTGGAACGCGCGCAGGAATCGGGAACTCGGCAACCAACTCGGCAACCAGGGTGGGCCTTTTATTCATTCGTGCTCCTCATACTCGGTGCTCTTGACCGCGAGTAGTCTAGCAAGGATTTGCGGACTGGCCCCGGTTTTCAGCTCACAGCGAGGCAGCCTCGTCGGGTGCCCAGCCCATCTCCGCCGAGAGTTACTAAAAATGGAATTGGCGATATTTTTTCTTGACAGAGAGGGTGAGGCCTGTAAGATAGAGAATATTTATTCATATATATGAATAAATATTCATGATGAATAAAGCCCTGCGACAGAGAGCCGTTTTGGAAGCCTTGCGGCAGGGTCCCGTTGCCAGCCAGGAGAATTTGCAGCGGGCGTTACGCAAGCGGGGATTCAAGGTGGGTCAGGCGACGCTATCGCGGGATATTCGCGATCTGAATTTGAGCAAGACGGCGTCCGGTTACACGCTTCCTCAAAGTGAAGGTGCTGCGGGCTTGGCGTTGCCCCCGGTGCATCGGCTGGTTCGCGAGTTTGTGCTGGATGTGCGTCCCGCGCAGAACCTGTTGGTTGTGAAAACGATTGTCGGCAGCGCTCAGCCCGTAGCGGCAGCGCTCGATGAACAGGAATGGGACGAAGTGGTGGGAACGATTGCCGGTGACGACGCGATCCTGATCGTTTGTCCAGACAAGGACGCGGCAAAGAAGGTGGCGGTTCGCATCGAGGAGATGATCGGTTGATGTCTGCGAAACTCAAGAGTGCGGTGCTGGGGGCAAGCGGCTATTCCGGATTGGAGTTGACGCGCCTTCTCGAACGCCATCCACGCCTGGGGAGGCCCGTACTCATGCGGCGTGAGGGCGGCAGTGATGGTGCGGCGGATTTGGCGGACGTTTTTCCAGAGCTGTCCGGCAACGGAGGCTATCCACTGCGGCCACTTTCATGGCATGAACTGAAACGCCAGGGCGTGCAATTGCTTTTCCTGGCTACACCGCATGAAGCATCGCGGTCTCTCGTACCTGAGGCCATCGCGCAGGGACTGCGGGTGATCGATCTTAGCGGCGCGTGGAGGCTGAAGCAGGAGCAGCATCGTGCCATCTATTCGTTTCAGGATGCGGATGCGATCACGGCCGCGGAACTCACGGCAAAAGCCGTGTATGGCCTGCCAGAGTTGAACGGCGACCGCATTGGAGCGGCTCAACTGGTGGCAAATCCGGGTTGCTACGCGACCTCAGTGATTCTGGCGTTAGCGCCGCTGCTGCAGTCTGGATTGATTGACCGCGAGCGTGGAATCATTTCGGACTCGAAGTCGGGAGTATCGGGAGCAGGCAAAGCGCCCACGTCGCGTACTCATTTCGTTTCAGTGGCGGACAATCTTTCGGCCTACTCGGTGTTCAATCACCGGCATCTCGGAGAGATGGTGGAGCAGTTGGGATTGCAAGACGCGGAGCTGACTTTTACTCCGCATCTGCTGCCGATTCCGCGAGGCATTTTGTCGACGATCTATGTTCATCTGAACCGAGCGATGAAGCCGGCAGAAGTGGAGTCTTGCCTGCGTGATTTTTATTCGGGCAAGCATTGGGTGCGAGTGTTTGCGACGCCGAAGCTACCGCAGTTGCATTTTTCGCTGCACACGAACTATTGCGATCTGGGGTTTTGCCTGGCGGAGGATGGCCGGCGGTTGGTGCTGGTTTCCTGCGTGGACAATCTGTTGAAAGGCGCCGCGGGACAGGCCGTGCAGAACATGAACCTGATGTATGAATGGGAAGAGCGGGAGGGTTTGCAGTGACCATCGTAGTGAAGATTGGCGGAGCGGCGATCGAAGATGCAGCGACGTTGCGGAAGTGCGCGCGGTCTATCGCGGAGTTGGCTCAGGACGGCCATCGCGTGGCTGTGGTTCATGGCGGAGGCAGCGCGCTGACCCGGATGCTGAATCGCCTAGGGAAGAAAAGCGAATTTGTGGATGGACTGCGCGTCACCGATGCCGAGACTCGCGACGTCGCGCTCATGGTGTTGGCCGGAATCATCAACAAGAAGTTGGTGGCGGCCATTCAGTCGGCGGGGATGCCTGCTATTGGTTTTTGTGGCGGCGACGGAATGACGTTCCGCGCACGCAAAAAGTACGTCCACGGCCGCGATTTGGGATTCGTGGGCGAGATTTGTTTTGCCGAGCCGTGCTGGATCGACGCCCTGTGGCAGCAGGGCGGGATTCCGGTTCTGGCCTCGCTGGCTCTGGGGGCCGACGGCGAGTACTACAACGTAAATGCCGATGAAATGGCGGCATCCTGCGCGGCGGCTTGCGGGGCTAACGCGCTGATCTTCCTCACGGATGTGCCCGGAGTAAAAGATGCAGCGGGTAGCGTGATGCCGTGGCTTAGTACAAAACAGGCCGCCGAACTCGCGGCCGGCTCGGTCATCAGCGGCGGCATGTTGCCCAAGCTGCACGCCTGCGGGCAGGCGCTAAAACAAGGTGTGGGACGAGTGAGAATCCTGCCTGCCACCGAGGCGGATGTCTTGTCGCAGTTCTATCTGACCAAGCTGTCGTGTGGTACGGAGGTCACATATTCATGAGTCAGTCAGTCGCAGCGCATTGCAAGTACAAGTCGCAACCGGCGGAGACGCGGGTCCAGCGCAAGGAGCCAAAGTTGAATAGTCATGTGCAAGGCAGGATCGCGGCCGCCGCCGAGCGTGTTCCGCAAGTGTTCTGGTGCCCTGATCTGGTCTCGACTCGCGACCTCGGCCCGTCCGGCGTCGATGCCGTCTTGCGTCTCGCTGGAATCATGAAGTCGCGTCCAGCGGATTTTCGCAGAGCGCTCACGGGCCGACAGATCGTCATGTTCTTCGAGAAGCCCTCATTACGAACCCGGCTGACGTTCGAGGCGGGAATGGTGAGTCTCGGAGGTACTGCCATGTTCGTCGATCAGACTCACGAACGTCTCGATGCCCGCGAAAAGTTGAGCGATGTGGCGCACAACCTGGAGCGCTGGGTGGACTTGATTGTGCTGCGCACGTTCTCGCAACAGACTATCGAGGGCATGGCGCAGCACGCTTCGATTCCGGTAATTAACGCGCTCAGCGATCTCGAGCATCCGTGCCAGGCGCTGGCTGACTATCTCACGCTGCTGGAGCGATTCGGAGATTTGAAGGACCGCTGCCTCGCATACGTCGGCGACGGCAACAATGTGGCGCATTCGCTGTTGCTCACCTGCGCATGCCTGGGGTCCTCAATCCGGGTTGCGACGCCGGTGGGCTATGAGGCCAATCCACAAATTGTCGCCGACGCGCGAAAGATTGCAGAGCAGACCGGCGCCGAAATTCATTTATTGAACGACCCGCATGAAGCGGTTGCCGGAGCTGATGCTGTTTACACTGACGCTTGGACGAGCATGGGACAGGAGAAGGAAGAGGGCAAGCGAGCGAAGACCTTCCCGCCTTATCAGGTCAATTCGGATCTCATGGCGGAAGCCGCGTCCCACGCGGTGTTCATGCACTGCCTGCCGGCGCATCGCGGGTCGGAAGTTACCGACGCGGTGATAGATTCGCAGCAGTCGGTGGTCTTCGAGCAAGCGGAGAACCGCATGCACGTGCAAAAAGCTATTCTTTATTTACTGCTGGGCGGCGGCGATCGTCTGCCCGCAAGGAGTGCTCATGCCTGAAAAAGTTGTACTTGCTTACTCCGGAGGACTCGACACCTCCATCATTATTCCGTGGCTCAAAGAGAACTATTCTTACAGCGTCATTGCAATGGTCGCCGATGTGGGCCAGGGAGACGACATCGAAGCCGTTGTCGAAAAGGCTTACGCCACGGGCGCGAGCAAGGTGGTCGTGGAGGATCTGCGTGAGGAGTTCCTGACCGGATACGTTTTTCCCGCGCTGCAGGCGGGTGCAGTCTATGAGCATAAGTATCTGCTGGGGACATCGCTGGCGCGTCCCGTGATCGCAAAACAACAAGTCGACGTAGCTTTGCGCGAGGGTGCGACTGCTGTAGCCCATGGTTGCACAGGAAAAGGGAATGATCAGGTTCGCTTTGAATTGGCCTACCAGGCGCTCGCTCCGGAACTTAAAGTGATTGCGCCGTGGCGGGAGTGGTCGCTGAAATCGCGTGAAGACTGCCTGGATTACGCCGAACAGCACGGAATCCCAGTGGCGGCGAGCCGTGAGAAGATCCACAGCCGCGACCGTAATCTGTGGCACCTCAGTCACGAAGGCGGAGAACTGGAGGATGCCGCGAATGCTCCGCTGCCAACAACATGGCAGATGACCCGTTCTCCCCAGGAGGCGCCGGACAAGAACGAGCAGGTGACGATCGGCTTCGAAAAGGGGATTCCTGTCAGCGTGAATGGTATGAAGCTTGATCCCGTGCCGCTGGTCGAGTTGCTGAACGAAATCGGCGCACGCAACGCGGTCGGCCGAGTGGACTTGGTGGAGAACCGCTTCGTCGGAATGAAGTCTCGCGGTTGTTATGAAACGCCCGGTGGAACGCTGCTGGTCGCGGCACATCGCGAACTGGAAGCGCTGTGCCTGGAGCGCGAGGTCGCGCACTTCAAGCAGCACGTGGGCCTGAAGTATGCGGAGTTGGTCTACTTCGGTTTGTGGTTCACGCCGCTGCGCGAGGCGCTGGATGCTTTTGCCGCCAGCACGCAAGCCCAAATAACCGGCAGCGTGACGCTGTCGCTGTATAAGGGAAACGTCTCGGTGGTAAGCCGTCAGTCTGAGCACTCGCTCTACCGCACCGATCTCTCATCGTTCACCATGGGCGATAGCTACGACCAGAAAGACGCGGAAGGCTTCATTCGCATCCTCGGCCTGCCGTCGCGCACACGCGCCCGGGCTCGCTTGGAGGTTGCGCGATGAAGATGTGGTCAGGCCGGTTCCGGCAGCCGCTGGATCCACAATTCGAACGCTGGCAGCGGTCTTTTAACTTCGACCGCCGCCTGCTGCGCTACGAATTGGCGGCGAGCGCCGCTCACGCTCGCGCATTGAAGAATGCTGCCATTCTGTCTGCCGACGAACTCATCAGCATTCTCGAAGGCCTGCAGCAGATTGGCGAGATGGCCGCCGCGTCACATGGCTTGGTGCAAGACGAGGAAGCCGAGGACGTGCACCATTTTGTCGAGAAGCAACTCGTGGCGCGGATCGGCGAAGTCGGATACAAACTGCACAGCGGGCGTAGCCGCAACGAGCAGATCGCTACCGATTTGCGCCTCTATGTGCGGGCAGCGATCGATGAGTTGCGAAGCCAACTGGCTGACGTATGCAGCGCTTTCACCGACCGCGCCGAACGGGCCGGAAACGCCGCAATGCCCGCCTACACGCATTTGCAGCGGGCTGAGCCCGTAATGGTTGCGCACTGGTTGTTGGCGTATGTCGAAATGTTTTTGCGAGATACCGACCGGCTTGCGGATTGCCGCAAGCGTCTGAACCTGTGTCCGCTGGGATCGGGCGCCGTGGCGGGTGCGACTTTGCCTCTGGATCGCGCTTTCATGGCGGATGAACTCGACTTCGCTGGTCCCACGGCGAACAGCATCGATGCCACCAGCGACCGCGATTTCACTCTTGAGTTCGCGAACGCGCTCTCGCTTCTGGCGCTGCACTTAAGCCGTTGGGCGGAGGAGATGATCATTTTCTCCACGCAGGAATTCGGCTTCGTTCAGTTGCCCGAGACTTATTCGACGGGCAGCAGTGCTATGCCTCAGAAGAAGAATCCGGATCTGCTGGAACTGGTGCGAGGCAAAACTGGCCGCGTCATCGGAAGCACGACCGCACTGATGTTCACATTGAAAGGATTACCGCTGGCTTACAACAAAGACTTGCAGGAAACGCAGCAGCCGCTGTTCGACGCCACCGATATGTCGCTTGGGCTATTGCCGCTGGTTACGGCGTGGATGAAAGCTGTCGCGTTCGATCACGAGCGCATGAACGACGCAGCGCAAACCGGATTCATGAACGCGTGGGCCGCAGCCACTTACCTGGTCAACCGCGGCGTTCCTTCAAGACTCGCGCACGAACAAATCGGCAGAGCTATCAGGCTGTGCATGGACAAACATTGCGAACTTCAGGGTCTGACGCTGCACGAGTTGCGTGCCCTGAACCCTGTATTCGATGAGAGCTTCCGAGACTGCCTGAAGCCGGCTTCCGTGTTGGCGATTCATGACGTTGTTGGCGGCACTGCGCCGGCCAGGGTGCGGCAGGGGATTATTGCCGCGAGAAAGAAAATCGAGTCTCTACGCGAGGAGGTCCATGCGCACGCGTAAAGCCATTTTGCCGGATGCGAAGCAAATCCACGAACTGATCTCGGCTTATTCGGGCGACGGCACTTTGCTGCCCCGCACGTTGGCGGAGATTTGCGAGAACGTAAGAGATTTTGTGGTTCTTGAAGATGAAGGCCGCATCATTGGCTGCGGCGCGCTGCATCTTTACGGCACGCACCTCGCCGAGATTCGCTCCATCACCGTGGGACCACGGACGCAGGGCCACGGCGGCGGTACCCGGTTAATGAAAGCTTTAATGGCCGAAGCCAATCGGCATCGCGTGGATTGCATTTGCCTCTTCACCCGCGCTCCTGAATTCTTTGCGCGACAGGGATTCTCCATGGCGCGCCGGGAAGACCTCCCCGACAAGATTTACAAGGATTGCCACGTCTGCCCCAGGTTTCACGCCTGTGACGAAGTTGCCATGGTACGCGGCAAGCTCCCTACATTCGCCATCCTTCCCGAGCCGGCGAACTGGCTGGTGAAGCTCGAGGCCCTAGCTCCTTGACCGTGAAGCTTTGATCTTTCCAGGGCAAACCCTCATCCTCCTTACCCGTCTCCAAAGCGGACTTAAGCGAGCCGCTGTTTCCCGGCCCGCGATGCTATCATGCAAAAACGAGTGGGCTGGCTGAACTTCGGGGCAAAGGACAATTTCACCATGGCAATCGTAACGCCGGGCGGTTCCACCGCCGCTGCCGCGTCTGACACTTCTTCTTCCTACGGGGCGCCGCTGGCCGTGGTGACTACTCTGTTCTTCATGTGGGGTGCGATAACGTCGCTGAACGACGTGCTGATTCCTCACTTCCAGCAGGTTTTCAACCTGAAGTTGGCGGTGAGCATGCTGGTGCAGACGGCGTTCTTCTCGGCCTATTTTGTTTTTTCCATTCCATCGGCCAAGATCATTGACTGGCTGGGATATCAGCGAGCCATGGTTGTAGGTCTCCTGACCATGGGCATCGGCGCGTTTCTGTTCGTGCCGGCCGCTAAGGTGCCTTCCTTCGGGCTTTTTCTGGCAGCGTTAATTATCCTTGCCGCCGGTATCACGCTGCTGCAGGTCGCAGCGAATCCCTATGTCACCGTGCTGGGGCCAGCGCGCACAGCTTCCAGCAGGTTGAATCTCACACAGGCCTTCAACTCTCTTGGCACGACGGTTGCACCGTGGATCGGCGCACTCTTTATTCTGAGCGCGGCCGCGGTTGCTGCAGTGGATCCTGTCCAGCAGGCCGCCTCGGTTATCAAGCCCTACGTATTTCTGGGCGTAACTCTCGCTTTGCTTGCAGTTTTGATTGGAAGCTTCAGGCTTCCAAAGATTGAAGCCGCACAACATCACATCGGTGAAAAAGTTGCCGACTCGATCTGGCGCCATCCGAATCTTACCTTCGGGGCCATTGCGATTTTCGTGTATGTGGGGGCAGAAGTATCTATCGGCAGCTCGATTGCAAACTACCTTGCGCTGGATAACATTGGACACCTAGCTTCAACTTCAGTATTCCCGGATGCCGCACATCGCTATCAGGAAGCGTTACGCGCGGCGGCCAAGTACATCTCGCTCTACTGGGGCGGCGCAATGGTGGGGCGGTTCATTGGATCGGCCGTCCTGCAGAAGGTCAAAACTAGACCGGTGCTTGCGTTTTGCGCGGTGATGGCAGGATTGTTGGTGACGATTTCTGTTCTGAGCAACGGTCCCGTAGCAATGTGGTCGATTCTGCTGGTCGGGCTCTTCAATTCCATCATGTTTCCCAGCATCTTTACTCTCGGTGTGGCCGAACTCGGCCCGCTCACGGGCGACGGTTCCGGCGTTCTGATCATGGCCATCGTCGGGGGCGCGGTGATCCCGTGGTTGGTTGGCAGGACCGCCGACCTGCTGAATGCCAAGTCGTATGGCGGAGCAATCTGGGGCCAGGGCCTTCACGATGCTCTCATCTTGCCCACGCTCTGTTATCTCTACATCCTGTTCTTCGCTCTGAGCGGCTCGAAGCCCAACAGCGAACGTTATGCCCGGACGTAAGTCGACCGGGGCCTAAGCGCCTGAGCGGTGGACTTGGATGTGAACAAGGAAAGGAACTGCTTCGGGTTACATCAGCGGGTTGTCATATCGGAACCGTCGCAAGCAGCAGACGTGCCACTGGTCAAATCTGTACCGACACCAACTCCGGGTTGCAGCGGGAATTTTGCATAGACTTGATGGCATCCTCGGCCGTAAATCTCCCCATGGCTAGTGCCAGCTTTCGGTTGGTTGTCGTCTGAATGGGATTCCGGTCCACTCGCAATACGTATTCAGCAGCTCGTGCGCCGCCACGGTTCACTTTCACAAGAAACTTTGTGTTTTTCATGGGCTCCCTTTTGTGCAGGATACTGGAGGGCAAACGAACGAGAGATGGATATATTTCCCTCAGCTATAATACTAGACTCGTTTGGCGCGGCTGTCAACTTAGCAGTGGGCTCCTACGGCTTGCAGTGCCGTTCGAAGAGATAATGCTTATGGCTGCAAAGCCTGGCCGGCTCGAGGATGAACCTGCTGGTCTTTGATGTCGCTGGCGTTCCAGCCGCCGCCGAGGGCTTTCACCAGATAAACGGAGCTGACCATTTGCTGCCCCAGCAGTTGCGTCTCCAGGCGTTCACTGGTGAGCAGAGTAGTCTGTGCAGTGATCACGTCAAGATAACTGGTCACCCCACCGATGTAGCGATTGTTGGCAATGTCCAGTGCGCGGCGCGCATCTTCGACGGCCGCTCCTTGCGTGGTAAGAGCTTGCGAAAGTGTGCTCAGATTGCTGATTCCGTCCTCGACCTCCTGAAACGCGTTGAGCACCGATTGGCGATAGTTGGCCACGGCTTGATCGTACGCGGAGCGCGCGGCAGCAAGATTGGCACGGTTTCGACCGCCCTCGACGATGGGCTGCAAGGCATCCGCGCCCAGCGACCAGAAGAGGCTGGGTGCGTTTAGCAGCGACCCGAGGTCGCGGCTCTGCCATCCTCCCGAACCGCTCAGAGTGATGTGCGGATAGAACGCCGAGTGCGCGATACCGACCTGAGCATTTTGGTAGGCCATCTGGCGTTCCGCCGTCGAAATGTCGGGCCTGCGCTCGAGCACGTCGGAGGGCACGCCGAGCGGTACGGGCGGCGGAGTGGCCCGCAAGGGTGCGACGGGTACGCTGAAGTTGGAAGCCGCCTGGCCCACCAGCACCGCGATGGCGTGCTCATACTGCGCTCGCGACTGCTGCACCAGCGCGAGTTGCGACAACGTGGCGTCGAGCAGCGCGGACTGTTGCGCAACTTCCAGTCCGCTGGCAATGCCACCGTTGTGGCGGTCATTCACCAGAGCGAGCCCTTTGCGCTGATAGCCCACCGACTCTTGCACCACCTGCCACTCGGCGTCCAACTCCCGCAGTGTGAAGTAATCAGCGGCCAGTTCGGCGGTCAGCACCAACTGCACGTTTTGCAGATCAGCGGCAGTAGACTGTAGAGAGGCATTGGACGCCTCCACGTTGTGCCGGACGCGTCCAAACAGATCGACCTCATAGCTCAGCGAGAACGGAATCGTGTAGACGTTTTGCGTGTAGGAAGTAGCCTGCGAATAAAGAGTGATGGGCTGCGGCAAGCCCGGGACGCTCACCATGGTCGGACCTGCGCCATTTAACGGGCGATTGGCCCCGGCGCGCTCCCGCAACGCGCTGGGATCCGCCGAAAGCTGCGGAAACATGTCCGCCGTGGCGACCCGCGCCAAAGACCGCGCCTGCTCCAAACGGCCGCGCGCAGCCACCAACGACTGATTAGCCTGGAGTAATTGTTGTTCGTAGGCGTCGAGCGTGGAATCATGAAAAACTTGCCACCACGCGCCTTTGGGAATGGCGTCTTTAGGCGCAGCCTGCTCCCATGGCGGTTGCGTCTTCCACGCATCCGGAGCCGGCGCGGGCGCAGCTGGCCGGCTATATCGCGGCCCCACCGTGCAGCCTGCGGCGAGCGCGAGTGATGCGAGGGCAACCGTGATTGCGGCATGCTTCACGATCCGCTGCCTTTCTGCTGCGGCTGCGCCACGGTCACGTGCTGTCCGTCCTCTAGCGAGTCTGCGGGGTTAACCACAACCTGGTCGCTGGGAGAGATGCCCCCGAGAACTTCCAGGGTAGCGCCATAATCGCGTCCGATGTTGATAGGACGCAGTTGCACCTTGCTGCCGGGACCGATGACCGCGACCTGTGCGCCTTGAGCACGAAACAACATCGCATTCACCGGAATCGTTACCTTATTTACACCCGAGCCGACGGCGAAGTGCACCTCACCGAACGAGCCGGGCAGGAGACGCCCATCCGTATTGGGCACGTCAACTTCAGTCAGCAAAGTCCGCGTGGTGGGATCGATGGCCTCCGCCGTGCGCACAACCTTTGCGACAAATCTCTCGCCGGGAAATTCCTGCAAGGTGACGGCGGTCTTCGAGCCAACCTTTATGAATGGCGAGTAGGCCTGCGGAACGCTGGTATAGACACGAAGGGGAGCGATTTGCGCGAGTCGAAACAGTTCGGTGCCGACAGTCCCAGAGCCGGCGTTGATCAGCGCACCGGGATCGACATCGCGGCGGGTGAGCACGCCGGAGAACGGCGCGTAGACGTTCTTGAAACCCTCAAGTTGTTCGAGCCGGCGCACATTGGCGTCAGCTGCCGCAAGGTTCGCCTGGCTCTGCTTGTATCCACTCTGATACTGATCAGCTTCCTGTGCGGAGACGGAGTCGGTCTTGCGCAGGTTGTCCCAGCGGTCGGTGGTAATTTTTGCGATATCCATCTGCGCCAGGATTTGCAGACGTGCGGCCCGAGCCTGATCCAGCTCCTGATCAACCTCAGGTGTATCGATCTTTGCCAGCAACTCGCCCTTGCGCACCTTGCTCCCAATGTCTTTGTACCAGCGTACAAGGTAACCGTTGGTGCGAGCGTAAATGGGAGACTCCACGTAGGCCAGCAGAGAACCGGGCAGAATTAAGTCCTCGTCGGGCTTTTCCGCGAGCGGATGAACCACAGCCACCGTTGGCACGGTTTCGCGTTCCGTCTCCTTGGCCAGCGCGCGTTCGTGGCTCGAGCGGACCCACAACGTGAGCCCGCCCGCAATCAACAGCACGAGCAACGCAACCGCCACCAACATCATTGCTTTGCGACCTGGCGCGGGCGGAACCTCGGGCGGTTTCTGGATCCCCGGAGGCTGGTGCCGGGAGTGCTGCTGAATCGCCGCGATCTCCTCGTCGCGCTGGGCCTGAGCGCTCAGCGCATGATGCTCCTCGGTTTGACCCGGCCGCGACTGCGAGACGCCGCCCTGTTCGGACCGCGACGCCGCCCCCGGCGATTTAGATCGGTCTTCTGCACTCATGCGGAACTCCAATTACTGCGAAAACAGTTTGCGTCTGCTGTCTACATCTGTCTCTGCCGTGCAAGCCTCGCCTCCCGGCGGCTGTGGAGAATGGCGAATACGCTCGGCACAAAAAACAAAGTGGCAACCGTGGCAAACAAAAGCCCGCCAATGACGGCGCGGCCCAAAGGCGCGTTCTGCTCGCCGCCTTCACCAAACCCCAGCGCCATGGGCACCATTCCAATAATCATGGCCAGCGCTGTCATCAGCACAGGGCGAATACGCGTGTATCCAGCGGCCACCGCGGCCTGCACCGCGGGGATGCCTTCGTCCATCTGTTCCCGTGCAAAGCTGACCATCAAAATCGAGTTCGCCGTAGCGACGCCCATGCACATGACCGCACCGGTAAGCGATGGCACGCTCAACGTAGTTCGCGTCAGCAGCAGGAACCAGCAGATTCCCGCTAGTGCTCCCGGCAAGGCTGCAATAATAATGAACGGATCAAGCCACGACTGGAAGTTGATTACGATCAACAGATAAACCAGCACAATGGCTCCGACCAGCCCCAGGCCCAATCCAATGAATGACGAGCGCATGGTAGCCACTTGCCCGCGCACGATGATGTGGGTACCGCGAGGCAATTGGTCATCGAACGTCTTGAGCACCTTGTCGGTGTCCGCAGCGACCGCACCCAGATCGCGATCCTGAGTGCTGGCGTAAACGTCGATCACCGGAACCACATTGTAGTGGTTCACTGTAGCGGCCCGCGCCACCGGAGACACCTGTACCAGATTGCTGAGCAACTGCGGACCCTGCTGCGACGTGACCGGTATCGTCATCAGGTCCTGCATGCTGGTCATACGGTATTGCGGCGACTGCACCGCCATCTGGTACGTCACTTCGTTATGCGGATTGAGCCAGAAATTCGGCGACGTCTGAAAGCTGCCGCTCAACGACACCAGCACGCTCTGCGCCACATCCCGCGCCGTCAGCCCTACCTGCGTGACTCGCGTGCGCTCGATTTCCACATGCAGCGTAGGCAGCGAGAGCAACTGTTGCACGTGCACATCGGCGGCGCCGGGAATGTGCCGCATTTTGTTGGCGATCTTCTGCGCAATCTCATAACTGGTCTGCATGTCCGTGCCCACGATCTGCACATCCAGCGGCGCTGGCAGCCCGAAGTTCAGAATCTGGGTAACGATGTCGGCGGGCTGAAAGAAAAACTCCACCCCGGGATAACGCTGCGGCAAAACCTCGCGCAAATGCCGCATAAGCCCGGCGGTGGGCGGGTGATGCTCTGGATCGAGTGCGATCAGAATCTCAACATCGCTCGACCCGATGGTTCCGTTCGAACTGTACGACTGGTTGATTCCGGAGTTGGGCAGACCGATGTTGTCGAGCACCGTCTGCAACTGTCCTTTAGGAATCTCTTGCCGCAATGTCGCTTCGATCTCGTCGGTGAGCCGCGCCGTCTCTTCTACGCGCAAGCCAGGATGGGCGCGCACATGCAGGCGCAGCAGACCGGCATCAACCTGCGGAAAGAAATCTTCTCCCAGAAATGTGAACAACCCCAGTGAGAGCAGACAGAAGGCCAGGAAACAAAGCACGAATACCCCACGATGCTCCAGCGTGGTTTCCAGGAGTTGCTCATAACCCCGGCGGAAGTCTTCAAACTTGCGCTCGAAGCCGCGCTGAAAGCGTCCCAGATACGACTTGGGCGTCTCTGCGCGATGCTCATGCCCGCGCATGATGTACATCACAAGCGTGGGAATCAGGGTTCGCGAGAGCAGGTAGCTGGCCAGCATCGCGAAGCTCACGGCCTCCGCCAGCGGCACGAACAAGAATTTGGCCACGCCCGTCAGAAAGAACATGGGCACGAACACGATGCAGATGCTGAGCGTGGAGACGAAGGCGGGCACCGCGATCTGCTGTGCTCCGTCAAGGATCGCCTGCTTCATCTCCTTGCCCATGGCGAGATTGCGCTCGATGTTTTCAATTTCCACCGTGGCATCATCTACCAGAATGCCGACGGCGAGTGCCAATCCTCCCAAAGTCATGATGTTAATGGTTTGTCCGATCGCGCCCAGCACGATGATCGAAACAAAAATCGATAGCGGGATCGAGATGGAAATGACGATCGTAGGACGCCAATCGCCCAGGAAGATGAGGATCATCACCGCGGTGAGAGCCGCTGCGATCAACCCTTCGCGCAAAACTCCGTAAATGGATGCGCGTACAAACAGGGACTGGTCAAACAGAGAAGTGATCTTCAACTCCGGCGGCAATGCTTGCGCCGCCTGCACCACAATATTCTTTACCCCGGAGACAATCTGCAGCGTGGAGGCATTGCCATTCTTGTAGATCGACATCAGCGCGCCCCGGTTGCCATCCTGCCGCACAATGTTGGTCTGCGGCGCGAAACCATCGCGGATGTGCGCAACGTCGCGCATATAAAGCGTCGAGCCATTTACGGTCTTGACTGGCAGGTCGTTCAATTCCGCGATGGTCTGCGGAGTTCCATTCATCTCAACGTTGTATTCCGTCGGACCAAGCTTGATGGTGCCGGTGGGCAGGATAATGTTCTGCGCGTTGACCGCATTGACGATATCGTTAGGCGAAAGCCCGTAAGCCTGCAGCTTCGGCAAATCCAGATCGACTTGAACCTGGCGAATCTTTCCGCCGTAGGGATACGGCGTGGCCGCTCCCGGCACCGTGGCCAGATAGTTGCGCAGAAAGTTCTGGCCCAGATCGAAGAGTCGCTGCTCGGGCAAGGTCTTGCTGCTGAGTCCGAGCTGAATGATGGGGGTCGTAGAGGCGCTATAAGAGATGATGAGCGGCGGCGTGGTGCCCGGCGGCAATCCGCGCACGCTGGTTTGGCAGATGGCCGTGATCTGCGCGATCGCTCCTTGAACATTCGTGCCCGGTCGGAAAAAAACCTTGATGATACCTAGGCCGTATACCGACTGAGACTCCATGTGCTCGATGTCGTTGACGGTCGTGGTGATGCCGCGTTCAGAATTGGCCACAATGCGGTCGGCCATGTCTTGCGGAGACATGCCGGTATAGAACCAGACCACAGAAACCACTGGAATATTGATGTCCGGAAAGATGTCGGTGGGCGTGCGCAGAATTGTGATGGGCGTCAGAATGATGATGACGAGCGCCATCACGACAAATGTGTAGGGACGTCTGAGGGCTAACGCTACAATCCACATCGGTTAGGCACGACTCCAGACTTCGAACCGCCAAAGTGCAAGGATGCAAACAGAACCCGCGGTTTCTAAACCGGCAGACCTGAAGTTAGATTCGATACTGACCGTATTGGATTCCAAATCCGTCTCGACTATATGGTAGTGTAGCACCATGCGCCAGAAGTCTCCGGCTCACGCCGGTCAAAGAGGCCGCGGCAAACGCGCTCCCGGACGCCCGCGTAGCGAAGAGGCCCGCTTGGCGATCCTGCGCAGCACGTTAAAGCTCCTGGGAGAGAATGGCTTTTCCGATCTGAGTATCGAAGCCGTGGCAGCGCACGCCGGCGTCGGCAAGGCAACGGTTTACCGCTGGTGGCCGAACAAGGCCGCGCTTATTGCAGACGCGTTCGCCAGCAGCACCAGCCGCAATCTCCACTTCCCGGATACCGGCTCCGTTTACACAGACTTGAGCCGGCAGATGCGTCAGGTCGTCAAGATTTTTCGCAGCCGGCGGGGACGCATTGTTTCCGCCATGGTCGGGGGTGGGCAGAGCGACCGAAACCTCATCGCCGCCTTTCGCGAACGCTTCCTGTGGCCGCGCCGCCAGGAGGCCTATACCACACTGCGCCAGGCAATTCAGCGCGGTGAACTGCGCGACGACGTCGACATGGACTTACTTCTCGATTCACTGTACGGCCCTATCTACATGCGATTCCTGATCCGGCATGGCAAATTGACTCCCGACTTCGTCGACCGTCTCTGCGGGTTAGTGCTGGCTGGAGCCCGTCCGTAGAGGCTGCACAGAGATGGAAACGATGTGGAAGGTGGAAGACGGTCAGCCAAAGCGGCGGCGAACGATATATGCTGCCTACCGCGGGATCCACTGGGCGTGGTTCGTGAACAGCCCATTCACAAAGCAGATCTGGTAAGCGACGAAGAGCCCGAAGCCAAGACTCAGCAGCCCCGAAGCCAACGCCAGCCGTCTCGAAAACTTCTGCCGGCCGCTTGCTACCATCCTGAACGCCGATGCAATGCTCATGGTGATCAACATCATGCCTGCAATCGTGCCCACTCCAAAGATCAACAGGTAAGCGACTGCCCAATGCACGTTTCGGATCGTAGTCAACACCAGCAACGCCACGGCCGCCGAACCGGCCAGCCCGTGAACGATGCCCACCACGAGCGGCCGAAAATATTGATACAGGCCGACCTTCCCAAACACGCGGTCCATCCAATGCAAGGGCGCGTCCTCCGAGTGCTGGTGCTGGTGAACGTGCGGATGACTGTGAATGTGGTCTCCATGGCTGTGAGGATGAGAGTGCACAACTTTCTCCTCCACCTGATCGGGCACCGATGCGGTAGGAACTGATTGGAGAAATCCCGCCACATTCCATATGCCGAGAATAATCAGCATCACGGCCACGGACAGCTCCATGCTGAGGCCGACCCGCACGGGAATGACGAGGTTAAAAAGAATGATTCCAACTCCGACCACAAAGATGGTCACGGTGTGCCCGACGCCCCAAAATGCTCCGATCAGGGCTGCCCGCACGCTGTTGCGCTGATTGCTGACGATGGTGGTGACGGCAATGACGTGATCGGGATCGGTGGCGTGGCGCATCCCCAGAAAAAAACCTAACGCGAGGATGGAAAGAAGGCCGATCATGCACTTCCAGCTTGGATGACTGAAACCTGACGCCGCCTCGAACAACTCTATCAGGCGGGCAGCGCAAAATGCCAGCTATCCGGCTCGCGACGCCTCAGGGTGCGACCGGGTGACCAAACCTATGTGTGAAAGTTACGCTGGCATAGGAGGGTATGCGCACTCCCACAACCTCTTGGACATCGGACGGATAAAAGTTCTCCGTGGTCTGCCCGGTGTAGCCGCCCGCGATCAGAAAGTTCACTCCTACATTCATGCGGCCATTCAGAAACGGCCGCACCACCGCTCCACGAAACTCTTTGACCGGAGTGCCCGTGCATTCGGCACTCAAGTTCGGCAGACATCCTGTGCCCAACGGTTTTGTGCCTACATATTCAAACTCACCCCGCATCTGTAGCCGGAACGGCAGCTTCTGAATGGTGCCCAGCAAATCGAAAATGGTCCGCGGCGCTTCCGGTGTGGGGGCTGCCGTATCCAGGTCGCGGGCATCGGCCTTGGAGAAGGTTGCCACCAGCGATCCGTATGGAAAGTCTCGGCGCGCCGCAATCGTCATGAACCGCAGGCGGCTTGGTCCTTGGTTAATCTGCAGGCCCGTATCAGGATCGATTTTCGCCAACTCTGCGCTGCTGGTGACATGGCCCAGAGTCAGCCGCATATCGGTCTTGTGAACGATCTTGCTGGCGACGACCTGATAGGAGTGGGAGGTCGCTACAGGGCTGCCCGGCGAGGCTGGAATGCCGGCGCCGGTTCCCGTGCCGATTCGAGGATCTTCCGTAAAGAAAGCCTGTCCAAAACTGAGAGAGATTACAGGAGCGTACCAGGATTCCTTCGGACGAAAAGAAAACGTAGCCTTGGGTGAGTTCACGCCCACCCATTTCTGAAACGAATTCTGAGCGTGCAGCAGATCGTCGTTATCGATATCAATTTCATCGCGACGCCAACCCAGATAATAGCGAAAGTAGTGAGACAGCCCTCCATCGGCCGCGATGTAGGGGGTTAGTGATCCGATGGTCACGTTATTTCCATCCGCAGGAGTGAACGGCCCGTAATAGGCTGGGTCATGGGCATTAAAGAATCCGTAGTGGTCAAGATCGTCCCGGCGCGGGGCTTCGCGATCGTAATCGAAGCCCGCCAATAGTGACAGGTATTCTGCAAATTTATTTACATAATTCGCGTCGCCCCCGGCGACGGTACGAAACTCACTCTGCCGGATGAGGCCCTCTCCAAAATCTGAAAACAAAGAAAGATTGTAACTGCGAAAAAACCCGGAAAGATTCACTGTCTGGCTGCTACTCAGTTGCCAGACATCGTTCAAGGCAACGAGAGCGGTGTGAGTCTGGTCTTTTTGCCGCGGATCGATCGTGTCTCCGGCGTTTGGAAAATCAGCGTCATAGGCGTTCAAGGGAAAGATGGGGACCAGTCCTGGCACGTAGGAAAAACCATAGTACCCAATGCCAAACCAGGTGAGGCGATGCTCGTCGACGCGAAATACTCGCTCGCCATTAAATTTATATTGCTGCCGATGTTCCAGCCTGCGCAGGAATCCGTTGCCATAAGAGGCTGTAAAGGCCATCCACGATTCTGGCCTCGGACTCAATCCCACCACTAGTTCGATGTCGCGATAGTCTCCGGTGAACGTGACGAACGGATCGAGATGGGAGCGCAGCCCGTAGGTTGCCGCCAGATTGACCGAATGATTTCCTTCGCGTACGTTGAAGGCTCCACCATCCACCTGAACGCTCTCCAAAACTTCCGGAATGAATATGTTTGGATCGGCATAGCCATTGCCGTGGGCATTGGCCGACAGATTATTGGGTACCAGGTAGCTGCCCACCGCGAGGTATTGTGCGATCGGTTCGCCGTGATCTCCTGCCACGCCCGGGGCGAAATACTGCGGCGCTTTGATGCCGCTGGATGCGGTTTCGATAGGGTAGCCGGGGAGCGATACCGGGGCGCCGGGGCGGCCGGGGTTGGCATCTAACAAGTCCTGACGGACAAATATTTTCTCGGCCGGATCAGGAGAAAGCACGTCGGACTGGTTCACATCGGCGATGACCGTGACGTTCTCAACCCGGGAAGAAAGTTGCGTCATCTTCACGGTGATTTCGGAAGCGCCCGCCCGAGATATGCTGACGCGCTCTTCGACCGGACGAAATCCGGATACATCAACCTTGATTACAAATTGTCCAGCGGAAGGCAGTGCGATTTGAAATTGTCCATCGGGACCGATGGTTGTTTGTCCCCGCACCTGACCGTGATCGATCAGTCGGACCGTGCCGTTCGGCAGAGCGTTTCCATCGGGATCGATGACGCGGCCCTTCAGAACGATCTGTTGAGCAAGCAGGAAACCAGGCAAGAAAAAGAGCAGCAGAGACGAGATAAGTATGTTCGCCCAGGCCATCCGGCATCTCGCCGTTCCGTGCTGCGCGTGGGCATTCGCCTTCAGCATTGCTGTTCTCTATTTACATGTACGGGCTGAGCGCACCCGCCAAATTCCTTATCGTTCAGATAGACGTGACTCACATTCGTCTTGACGCCTGACAAATTGCTCGGCACGCGCGCCTGAAGCGTTCGGGGTTGTGCTGTGGCCTTCCGCGGGATGGAAAATCACAAAGCTTCACAGGAGATGCAGGTGGCGAGAATGCTGCGCTTTCGCGAAATCTCTTCTGCGGCTTGCCTTCGCTCCATCCATATTAGCTCTTTGTGCGCTTCCGTTGCTTCCCTCGCGCCCCTTTCTTCAGCCGCCTCTCCAACTCTGCGACTCGCTCACGCAGAGCATCCACTTCCGATTCGGCTCGGGGGTGTGAGGACGGCGTCGGCGACAGGAAGTTCTTCAGCGTGTCTGCCGGCGACAAAATGGTGGATTGCACCTCGCCCAGCCGGCTCTGCACTCCATCCTTTACCTTTTGATAAGTGTCAAAGGCCGACTTCAAATACCACATCACGAACTCCTGCCCCGCCTCGTCGGATGCGACGATGAGCTGGCGCAGCAGTTCGAGCGGCAGTCCGGTCGGTTTTTCTTTGGCATCCTCGGTGATGATTTGCGTCAGGGTCACGCGCGTCAGATCCTGCCCCGTTTTGGCGTCGACCACCTTGACCTCCTTACCCTCGCGAATGAACGTCGCAAGATCGTCCAGATTCACATATTTGCTGTTAGAAGAGTCGTACAACCTGCGATTTCCGTATTTCTTGATGAGGACGGGAGATGGTTTCATTTTCGCCTCGGCCATGCTGCTGTGCACACAAGTCAGATATATCTTGCCACAAGAGCCGCCGAACGCACAGTTTGCCGATGCTGCACTACAGCACTCTGGGAGGCGGCTCATGCCTGCACCCCACTAAGCCGGGCAGCGCACATTCCCGTGAACCTTCCGCTGTAATGCCGCTCACAACAGCATGTGACGGATACCATGGACTTACCCTCCGTCCCGTGGTGTAGTGACCTTAGAATCTGATCGAGATCTCTGATCGAACGGTGAGGACCCCGATGGACTTGCGCGAGTGGTCAAAATCGAATGCTGAGTATGGTGGAAAGCTGGTTAGCTCCGGAATCGAGGGTGCCCGTTCCGGGGGAGAAAAATTCCTCAACGGTGAGCCTCTCAATCCTTTTCTCGGCGAGTCGGTTCGCAGCGCCTGGAGGCCCGCGGCGCTTGGGGCGTGCCTCGGTGTACTCGGCAGTTGCCCAGGATCCCGGCAGAGATCGCTGGGTAAAACCTTGGCCCTCGGTTTCCTCGGTGGAGCGATTGGTTTCAGCGCGGGCGTTTTGTGGGAAAACCGCCGTCTGGTTGCCAGCGCCGCCGGTGGCGCTTTTAGGAACATCGGCAAAGTGCGCGATGAGCAATGGCTGATTAGAAACCCCATCAACTACGCGTAGAACCCATCTTGTCAGCGAGTTTGGTGGACTGCGGCTTAAGAGCTATTTCCTTGCCAGCAACTCGCTGAGAATCTCATTGCATTCCTGCCAGCATTTTCTTTCGCTGTGCGGACTATGCCGGCCGGTCTCGACAAAGCGCATCTCGGCATGCGGCAGCGCTTCGAGAGTTCGCTCCATCTCTCCAGGTTCGGTTCGGGGATCGCCTCTGCCGTGCATGAATGTCACTGGCACTTTCAGCCTGCTCAGGCGCCCGTCGAATAAATCGTCCTTTGGCCGCTTGCTTTGGGCCGCCAGCTTAAGCCAGACCCGGCAATTTCGCTGCACCACGTTCTTCCATCGGTCTTTAACTGTGCCATGGTCCGCAATCAGCAGCCGTTGCATCTTTTCCTTCACGTCTTCAGGATGGGTCGCGAATTGCCGGAAGAAGCTGCGCGAGTTAGGCTTGCCCGGCTCGAAATGAAATGCTTCCAGCAGCAACCTCTCGCAGCGCCGTGGAGCCGATACGCCGATCTTTGCCGCGATCACTGCTCCGTCACTGTGCCCCCAAAAAGTTGCGCGGTTGATCCCCAATGCGTCCAATACGAGAAGAGTTTCCTCCGCGGCCCTCCGATGAAAGTCTACCGGCATTTGTCCGCGCAATTGTGCCGAGCGGCCATAGCCAGACCTGTCCGGAATTATGAATCGGACTTTCTCTTCCAAGGCCTTGATCTGCCGCGTGATCGGATACACGCGGTAACCCCATCCGCCATGTAGAAAAACCACGGGCTCTCCGTTGCCCACATCTCTGTAGTGGATCTTCACGGGCCGAATCCCGGGCGCGTGCGGCGAGCTGGGCAATTCCAAGTAGGGCATTTCTATTTTGAACTCGATTCAATTTCAGAAGAATCGCGCAGGTACAGAAACAACAATGCGAACGCATTAAGGATGAACATGCGCAGGGCTGAAGCTTCGCCGTTCCATACGCTGGATTCCCACATCAGAAACCATTCTCCGCCAATCGTAATGAACCCGAGCGCCCAGAGCAGCAGACCCAGCCAAAGACCGGCGATGGGCAAGGTTTTCGCAGCCTCAAATTGTTGCTTGGAACGAACTTTTGAGAACAGACGCTTGGCGCCGAGTGCGCAGATGCAGCCGGTCGCGAGTTCCCACAGGATGATCGTCCAATAGGCAAGGTGGTGCACTTGCGGGCTGCGAATGGCCCGCCACTGCACATGCGCATCGGCGGGGATCGAGTCCATGCTCAGGACGTGCGCGACGAACTGGAAGTTGGTTCGATAGTCGATGATGTTGTTAAAAGCCACGAACAGGAAGTACAGCGCCAGAGTACAGGTGAGCAGTGTCTTTCCGAGTCGAGAGAGCAAAGTTTGGTTCCCCTTCAGTGGGGCTTCAATGCGACGAGGTTTTCAGGAACTCTTCCAGCACGTGGTTGAACTTTTCCGGGTCGTCGACGAACAGGGCATGGCCGTCGCCTTCGAACCGTTCCAGTTGGAGCTTGTCGCCCAGCTTTAATTTCAGGTAATCGGCGCTGGTCTGCGATTCAGGCTGGTACATAAAAAGCACTGGGCTTTTCGCCTTCATTGTTGCCATGCGCGCCAGGCCGGGTGAGAAATCTTTTACGGCGATCATGTTGTAGATGAGCAGGGCCGCAGTGTCGGCCGGAACCTGGGTGGAGGCTGCGATGATGCGCTTCAGGTAGTTCTCGGGCTGTGGCTTTTTGAACATGCTGCGGACAAAACCGTCGGCTTGTTTCTGTCGATCCTGCTGCAGGAAGTTTATCCAGCCCGAAATGGGGAGGAACAGATCGCTCGGCTTGTCGTTCAGATAGCCGTCGACCAGCACAAAGCCCGCGACATTATCGGTGCCGAATTGCTCCGCGTATTTGACCAGTTCGCCGCAGCCCATCGACCAGCCCACCAAAACCGGATGCTTCAAGCCAAGTTGATCGACTAACTCCTTGTAGTCGCGGGCGCGGGTTTCGGGCAGGTGGCCGTACGGTGGCTTGTCGCTCTCGCCCTGCGAACGCGGATCGACGGCAATCACATGATACTTCTTCGAGAACTCGTCGATTTGCTTCTGCCAGATCCAAGCCGGCATGGTCCAGCCGGGGATGAAAACGATCGGCCGGCCGCTGCCCGCCTCAAGATAGTGAATGCTGACGCCATCGGAAGTTTTAACAAAACCGCTTTTCGCGCTCTGCGTCGCCGTCTGCGCAGTGACGCTCGACATTGCCACGATACAGAACAGCATTACGGCTAGTCTGGTTCTCATAGGATCATCCTTATTAAGTTCATGATGCGGATCTTCAAGCAGGAGTCTCGCTATGCATAGACGAACGGGCGGTGCGGATGGCTTCGCCAGAAATAAGCCAGAATAATCACGCTGGCGACTGCCGCGTAGGCGCACCACAGCGAGGTGAACGCGTAGCGCTTGACCTCCATCACGACAAGGAGAATCGCCAGATTGGCCGCGCCGAAAATGATCATCGGCCTGATCTTTGAGAGGAATAGCGATCCGCAGGTTGCAATTACGTACAGCACTCCGACCGCGGTGTTGTTGGTGGCTGGATTCGTGTAGACGATGCTGTTGCTTCTGACGTAAATCTCCGTTGAGTAGGCCGTCAACGCCCACAATATGTAGAGCGTGGTTGCTCCGCCGAGCACGAGGAACGGCAACATACGGCTGCGGGCATCCGCCGTGGGCTCGAACAGGAACACGCTTAGCGGCAGCAGGAGAGGGAGCAATCCCTGGGCATACAACATGAACGCTGCGCCCATGTCATGAGTGACTGCCGGCGATAAGGTGCCATCGAGGCCAAGCCAGACGAATCCCTCAATGAACTGATGAATGGCAAATAGCAGGGGCAGCGACGCGAAAAGCAGCTCGCGGCGGTGCTTCACCCGGGTTAATGTGACCACCCCAACGGTGCCCAGAACTCCGCTGCCCACAAAGTTCGCTGTGGCTGAGAAACACATGGCTCGATTTCTCCCCTGCGAACATACACCTGCAATCGCGGAATGCAAAACGTTTCTTGCGATGGATATTCTCAGGAAGCAGCGAGCGCACTTCCCGCCTGCAGCCCAAAGCGCGTCACCATCTCACGCCGGCCAAGACTCGTGACCCGCAGAGCGCGACTGTCAAGATCCTGAACGATCCATTTTCTTTTCAGCACGACTTTCAACAGAGCCGCTGCCAGCGCGCCGCCGAGATGAGGGCGACGCTCACTCCAATCGAGGCAGGCGTAGGCGAAGCGACGGCGTAGCGCGCGGGTTCGCCTCGATGTCAATGCCAAGACCTTCGAACCCCTTCGCGCCTCGCAGAGTGAGGTCGCACTCATTCTCGCTCGCCGTGGAATCAGTAGAGATCCAGCCCAGTCCCTGGAAGCGGTCATGCAGCGAGACGCCCAGCGTTCCGGCGATGTGATCGTAGCAAGTTCGCGCCGCGCGCAGACGGTTTGGCGTGTTCAGCACGAATGCCGCGCGCGATCCGCCCGCCAGCACGCTCAAGGCTTCGAGAGCGGCGGCCACGTTGGCTCCATCCAGACTGTAATAGCGATGCTTGCCCTGGGCAAAAACTTTCACCAATCGCTCGGCCCTCAGTCGTTGCAAGTGCACGCTGGCGGTGGACGGGCTCACGTCCGCGACCACGGCAAGCTCCGTCCCGGTGCGGGCACGGCCATCCACCAGGCAATAGAGCATGCGGGCGCGCGCCGGCTCGCCGATGGCACCTGCGATTCTGCAGACTGCGGCGTCGGCATCATGCTCCACATTCATAGTTTGATCGTAAACGAAGTGTAGTTGTTCCGCAACTGGCATATTGGATGTCGTGAGGATTACCGGTGTCGTGAGGACTGCAATGACGATTACCTGCATCATTCGCTACCAGATCGATCCCTTCCAGCGCGACCGAGTTCAAGAAATATGCCGAGAACTGGGGCCGCATTATTCCGCGATGCGGCGGCCACCTGATCGGTTATTTTCTGCCCTATGAAGGCACAAATGATGTGGCCTGGGGCCTGATTGCGTTCGACAATCTCGCCGCTTACGAGGCCTACCGGGCGCGCTTAAGGTCAGATCCGGAGGCGCGTGAGAATTTCGCCATGGCCCAGACCAAGCGTTTTATACTTCGCGAAGAAAGAAACTTCGTGGAAGCAGTCGATGGAACGCTCGGCCTTCCCTCGACGCTCGCGGAAACGACGCTCATGGAACCGACGCTCGCCAGACTCCAGGAACCGAGGTGAATCCGCATGACGCAAGCTGAAAAAGGACGGACCTTTCGCGCCCTCCATGAGCGTGACCGGGCGTTCATCATTCCCAATCCCTGGGACGCCGGAACCGCCCGGCTGCTCGCCCACCTGGGCTTTGAAGCCCTCGCCACCACCAGCGCCGGCTATGCCTTCTCGGTGGGACGGCGCGACAACACGATTGATCGCGACGAAATCATCGCTCATGTCGCCGCCATCGTCTCGGCGACCGATCTTCCAGTCAGCGCCGATCTCGAAAACGGTTTTGCAGACGCCCCCGAACAAGTCGCCCAAACCATCCGACTGGCGGCCGCCGCGGGAGTGGCCGGCGGCTCCATCGAAGACATGTCTCGCCAGCCCGGCCATCTTATTTATGAACTGCAGCACGCTGCCGACCGGGTTCGCGCCGCAGCCCAGGCCGCCCACGCGCTCCCCTTCCCGTTCACCCTGACGGCTCGCGCGGAGAACTATCTGGTGGGCCGTCCTGACTTGAATGACACCATCAAACGTCTGCAGGCTTATCAGGAAGCCGGCGCCGATGTCCTCTATGCTCCCGGCCTCAGCACTAAGGACGACATTGCCGCCGTGGTCAGTTCCGTGGATCGTCCCGTGAAT
Source organism: uncultured Acidobacteriaceae bacterium (assembly GCA_963702775.1). Lineage (GTDB taxonomy): Bacteria > Acidobacteriota > Terriglobia > Terriglobales > Acidobacteriaceae > Sulfotelmatobacter. Next base: position 251,958 of record CAVPDX010000001.1, on the reverse strand, counting down.
GTCATCATGGGACTGCAAGGTGTCCAACTAAGCCTTGCCGAACTCTCTGCCCTCGGCGTCAAGCGGATCAGCGTCGGCAGCGCGCTCTCTCGTGCTGCTCTCGGCGCGTTTCTGCGCGCCGCACACGAGATGCGTGAGCACGGAACCTTCACCTTCGCCGAACAGGCTGTGAGCTTTCGCGACCTCAGCACCATGTTTAAAGCGTGAGCGCAGCGCAATGCTATTTAAGAATGAGCCAAATTCCGCGCACAAGATTCAGGCGGCGGGCAACCGCCCCGCGCAGATGGTTCTTAGCGAAGCCAGCAGATGATCCCCAATGGTGTCCGACTTTGAGATCACATCCTTGATGCCCGCAGCTTCAGCATCTTTCCGAAGTTGCTCGCTCGTGTGCAGGGTAAACATCACCATCTGCACGTTCGGAGCGACGCGGGTAATTTCGCGAGCCGCCTCCAGACCGTTCATCACCGGCATCGAGAGATCCAGGATCACCGCGTGCGGTTTCAGTTCCGTAACTTTCTCCACGGCGATTCGCCCGTTCTCGGCCTCGCCGCATACTTGCCAGTCGGTCCTGTGTTCGATGAAGAATCGCAGCACACTGCGGATGGCGGGACTGTCGTCGGCGATCAGGACCCTGAAAGTCATGCTAAAACCCGCGTGCCTTGGCGGGTGGCTGGCGAGATCCTAATCGTGCTCGAATGAGCCGGCGACGGGGGAAGGCACTGCCCACAACCTAGTCTCTTTAGAGGACTCCGTACATACCGTAAACACTGTACGCCAGCGCACAATAATTTGTCTCGTACGGAACATTCCCCGAAAGTCGAGAGTTTGCCCAGGAATCACCTTATGCTCCTAATTCGCGGTAGGGGTGCAGCTTGGTTGTCATCCTGAACAAGTGCTTTTTGCGCAGTGAAGGGCCTGTCCCGAGCCTGCCGAGGGAATCTCGGCGAGCCGCGCGACGCTGCCTGCCCTGAGCAAGCGGAGCGCGCCGATGGGTCGCGTTTTTCGCGACGCAATAATCGCGCGTTTGGCTCGCTTCCCTATCAACTGCACCGCTACTTAATTCCAGCCAAACAGAACAAATGAGAGTATGCTGAAGGTGTCTCTTCTAGCATCTTTCCGCCGCGCCCACAGGGTGACGGTTCCTTGCGAAATCTGACAGCGTCGACGCTGTGCAAGGAGCCGTTATGGCCAAGTCCTCTTCTACTCGTATCACTGCCTCCTCCTCCAAACGAGATGGCAACTCTCGAAACCCCGCGCCCCCGCAAGATGGCGACGGGAATCACATTCACAACGAAATCCTGCTCGCTCTGCCCCGCGCAGAGTCCGAAACGATCATGCCCAAGCTGGAATTCGTGAGATTGATGCTCCACCAGGTTCTTCACGAAGCCGGCGAGACCCTGAAATCGGCATACTTCTGCAATTCCGGCATGTTCTCGGTCTTGAATGTCATGCCCGACGGCAAGAGCGTCGAGGTCGGTCTCATCGGCAAGGAAGGCTTCTCCGGCGTCCCCTTGGTTGCCGGTTTTCTCACCAGCCATACTCGAACCGTAGTTCAAGCCGACGCCACTGCCTTCCGCATCGATGCCGACGCCTTGCGGGCTGCCCTCGAACAGTGCCCCACCCTCGAGCGGCAACTGAACCGCTATGCCCAACTGCTGGCGGTGCAGGTAACCCAAATCGCAGCCTGCAACCGGCTGCATGAAGTGAATGAGAGACTCGCCCGGTGGTTGCTGATGACGCAAGACCGCGTCGGTTCACACGATCTTCCTCTCACCCAGGAATTCCTCGCCCAGATGCTGGGAACACGCCGCTCCAGCGTGACCGTCTCCGCCGGCGCGCTCCAGAAAGCCGGCTTAATCGCTTACACCCGGGGAAGCGTAACCATCCTCGACCGCAATAATCTGGAAGAGGCAGCCTGCGACTGCTATGGCCTGCTGCAACGGCAAGTGAACGAATGGCAGAGCCAGGGCGTGTAGAACTTCTTCCGCCAACCGTACATTCATAAGTTCCGCGACGTGCCGACAACGTTCCAGCGTTCAGGCACGATATTCCTGTGGAGATGACACCGCCATCCCGGGCGCAAATTTTGCAATCCATCAAAGACTTTCTCGACGATGGCTCTGCCCCCGCGCAACCCCGGCAATGCCGGCATTGCGGATCGCCAATGCAGGCGGTTAACGTTGATTTCCTGCTCAGCGGCACGGATATGAACTGGAAGGTGCCCTTGCCGTTCTGCCCGGTTTGCGACCACCGGATCTTAGCCGATCTACCCCGCCCAGAGAACCTCCACTGACCTCGACAAAACGGGACGGGTGGGGCAGGGCGGAAAAAATGGAGCGCCCCAACTTCCACCCTGTCATCCCGAGCGGAGTCGAGAGACCCCATGCCCGTCGATATAGACCACCGGCCCGACAGGGAGTCCGCTGGAATCTCCGCCCTGGGCTGTTCGGCGGGCGCCCCCTCCCTTGACAAATCCGCCTAATACATGTGTACACATATATCATGCATCGAACTATTCGGGACCCCCGCAGAACATTGCCCCTCCTGCCCTGTACTTGTGCCAATCTCAGGCGGGCCGCGCGGGCAGTGACTCGACTCTACAACCGGGAGTTACGATCCCACGGCATCGAGATCACCCAGTTCACGCTCCTGATGGCGCTGGACCAGGTTGGCGAAATTGCGCAGGGAGAGTTGGGCGAGATCCTCGCCCTCGATTCCACCAGCCTGACCAGAATGTTGAAGCTCCTCAGAGACCATGGGTGGGTACGGGCTAAACAGGGCGGTGACCGGCGAATGCGGATTTTCTCTTTGACTCACGCCGGCCGGGAGAAGTTCCAGCAATCCTTGCGCCACTGGAACCGGGCGCAGAATCAGCTGCGAACTGTCCTGGGCGTGAAGACTACTGGCCAACTGAGCGGGCTTCTGGCGGAAATTACGCGGGTATCTCAGGAAGCATAATTGTTTTGATCCTTAATAGATGTGTATACATCTTATTAAGAGAGAAACGCCGCAGCAATGCGATTCAGCAAAGGAGAACGGCAAATGCAATATCTGGTCCAAATGAAACTCGTACCTCAAGGTCGTCCAACCACCCCCGAAGAGGGGACAGCGTTCATCGAGCAATTCATTTTCCCCACCCTGGAACTGTGCCAGAAACTCCAGGACGAGAAGAAGATTCTCGCTGGCGGACCGATGAGCGGCGCAGTTGGACTGGCGCTTATCGTAAGCGCCGAGTCCGCGGAGCAATTGGATGATGTCATTACGGGCCTGCCCGTATGGCCGCGAATGGAAACCCAAGTGATGCCGCTGACCACATTTGAAGGGCGCGCCGAAAGCCTTCGCCCCAGGCTCGAACGACTAAAGGAACAATCGCGGAGAACTCGCTAGCATGCGGCGCAGCGCCGCCTCCTCCCGATGAAAACAATCTATCCAATAAAGGAGCTTGCATATGAACGCGTCAACCATCTTTCTGACCGACATGGCGCTGGGCTATCTCGCCTGGGCGTTGTGCATCGCGATTTACGTCTGGCCGCGGCTGAGGGCGATGAATCGTGTCGAGGCGCACCGCGCTATCGCCACCTTCAACAGTTTCCGTTTCTTCGGCTTGGTTTTCTTGTTGCCTGGGTTTGTCGGAACGAGCCTGCCAGCGGCCTTCGCCAGACCGGCAGCTTACGGCGACCTCGCCACCGCACTGCTCGCAATCCTCGCGCTGCTGACGGTGCGCGTGCGCTTCCTGTTCTGGCCGCTGGTATGGGCGTTCAATCTGATCGGCCTCGCCGACCTCGTCATCGATACGGCGCTCGCAGTCCGCATGAACCTGCCGTCCGTGGCCGGGCAACTCGGCGCCGGTTACGCCATCCCCATTCTTTATGTGCCAGCGCTTTTCTGGATGCACATCCTCGCGCTCTGGCTCCTGCTGCGACCTGCGCGTACGCCGGCCCGGTCAGCCGACGCGCCGATGTCCCTCGTGGCGACTGGATAACCAGACCTGGATGCGCCCGGGTGCCCCATCCTTAACGTCGCTCTCTTTGCGACGTTAGGGTGGGGGTCTTGACTTTCGGTGACCCCAACTCCCCTTCCACTCTGTCATCCCGAGCGGAGCATGGGCATCCGAAGGACGGTCACGCGGAGTCGAGAGCCTGCCCTGAGCGAAGCCGAACGGGACCCCATGCCCGTCGATATCCAGCAGTGGCCCGACAGGGAGTCTTCTGAGATCTCGGCCCTCGGCTGTCCGGCGCCGCGTCGCAACCCAGAGAGAAGTGCAGAGGAGCGTCACGCCTCATTCATCCCTGCCGACCAAGATGGGCTACGCGCTTCCCCAGGCGCTGTTGCGACACCGTAACCGCATCGTGCAGGCTCACCGCGCACAACTCGCGCCAAAAATCTTGTCAATAGGCAGAAATTACACGATCGAGCCTAAGTCGCTCACAACAATGGAAATATAATTCTGGGAAACGTGACGGTTTCACCCTATTCAAAATGCTATACTGAAGGTATAGAGTAAGAAACTCTAGAAAAACCAGGCGCGGCCCACAGGCTGCGCCTTTTCCGTTGGGCGAAGAGCGAAACGAGGCGCGGCACATGGCTAAGTGCAAAGGATTCAAGAATTTCAAGCAGCGCGGCGAGTGGACGGAACTGCTCTTTATGGCCTGGGCGCTGCAAAAGGGGCTCAGGGTCTCCAAGCCTTGGGGAGATTCGGGCGCTTACGACGTAGGCATCGAATACAGGGGGCGTCTTCTCCGAATCCAGGTGAAGTCAACCAGCTACAGAATGGGCAGCGGCTATCGATGCGCATGCAAACCCAACCAACAAGGCGGAAGGCGATATTCGCTGCGCCAGATCGATTTTTTCGCCGCCTACATCGTCCCCGAGGGCGTGTGGTACATCATCCCCGCGTCCGTCGTCCTGAAAACCAAAAGCTCCGACGTGATGTTATGCCCAGTGCGGCCCATGCGACGGGATGCCTACAACTACGAATACTACCGCGAAGCTTGGAAGCAGCTGCGAACCGGAAAGAGCTTGTCCCTCTGAGGCGTGGGTGCCGGGGATTTTGATCTCGTAGACGGATTCTTTCAATCCTGTTTTGAAACCTCGCTCCATTTCTGCAAACCCATACTTCCGTGCATCGCGGTTTCGGTTCCAACTGAGCCTTCTCTAACTAGAATCGCTTTGTGATTAAGGCTCGCTTATGCGCATTCTGATTGCGGAAGATGACGCGGCTCTAGCCGGGTTTGTGCGCCAGGGGTTGCAAGGGGAGCACTACGCGGTCGACGTCGTGGAAGACGGCGAGCAGGCGCGGATCATGGGAAGCGAATTTGACTATGACCTGGTCATCCTCGATCTGAACCTGCCGAAACTCGACGGCGTAACTGTGTTGCGCCATCTGCGCCTGAAGCGTCCTAGCCTGCCGGTGCTGGTGCTTACCCAGAGAAGCCGGGTCGAAGACCGGGTGCAGTGCTTGGATACGGGTGCCGATGATTATCTGCCCAAGCCGTTTTCCTTCAGCGAACTTTCAGCCCGCATCCGCGCCCTGCTGCGCCGCAGCCACCTGCCCTCCGAGTCCGTGCTGGTGATCGAAGACCTTCATCTCGATCGCGTGGAACACCGCGCCCAACGCGCCGGAAGGCGAATCGAACTAACCTCAAAAGAATTTTCTCTCCTCGAATACTTAATGCGAAACGCGGGCCGGCCAGTGTCCCGCGCCATGATCATCGAGCATGTCTGGAACTTAACTTACGATACAACGACGAACGTGGTGGACGTTTATATCAATTACTTGCGCAGGAAAGTGGATGACGGACATGCGCGGAAGCTGATTCATACGGTGCGGGGAGTGGGATATGAACTCAGTGGGGAGACGGGAGTGCGGGCGTGATCCCTATCGTTTCTCGCGGGGCGCTGCAGCAACAGAAGACTGCGTCCCCGGCTGAGCCGGGGATACGCAGCCCGCTGGCGCAGTTGCTGCATGCCCTGAATCAACCGCTGACGGGACTGCAATGCTCGATGGAAGTCGCGCTGGCGGTTCCGCGCACGTCCGAGCAATATGCCCAGGGCCTGCGTGCCGGGCTGGAGCTGACGGAGCGGATGCGCGCTCTGGTGGGGGCGATTCGCGAGGTGGTGGATGGAGAGGAAGAGAACGAACGGAACGACGATGAGCCGAACAACGATGTGCCTGAGAGGCCGACCGACTTGCAGGCCCTGCTGCGGGAAGTGTTGGACGATCTGGGCCCCGTGGCCGAGGTGAACCGCGTTCGCATCGCGCTGGATGATTCTGCGGATTCTTCCCTGTGGGTACGGTTCGAGCGTAGAAGATTGTCCGGCTTATTATTTCGAACGCTGGAATCGGTTTTGAGCCTAGCCGAGCCCGGAAGCGTTTTGCGGATCGAAACGGGGGGCAGGGCCGACCCTGCGACAAACAGAGCCGGGTTTTCCATTGGCTGGAGTCAAGAGATGAAGCTGGTTGAATTCTCGCGTCCAGAACTGGGGCTGCTGGTGGCGCAAGCCGGCTGGGAGCGCGCCGGCGCGATATGGGAACGCGAACGGACGGGAAACTTGGAGAGGGTGACGGTGAAGCTGCGCGGAAAATAGTTTGCGGTGATTCCGTCCCAACGCTTCGCAAGAAAAATCATTTCTCACGCGTTTGTTCCAGAAGGAGACTCGAGATGAGCGCCATGCCAAGTTTTCCGACCATCGCCAGAGCCGCGGGGGGAGCGCTGATTGCGAGTCCGAGCAGCGCTCTGCGCGAGCAAGTTCTGCATCGTCTGAATGGCCGGTGGCGGCCGGTACAACATGCCCGCGGTGGCGCCGAAGCTCTGGCGAAACTGGAGCAAGGAGGCTGGCAGGTAGTTTTTCTCGACCGTCGGCTGCAGGACCTGGATAGCGAAGAGCTGAGGGCGATCATTGCGCGGCGCTTTCCTGGGATGCAGGTGGTATTGCTGGATTCCGCTGCCGCCAGTCCGGAAAACGAAGCGGGGAAGGCGGGGCAGGATGGCGATGGGCCGGCGTCCCGGGCGGCTGCAGAAGATGCCTCAAGCCCGACGGCAGCCGGGGAAAATCGGGGGGTAAATCAATATGAGCCCCTGCCCGGCATGATTGGCCAAAGCGAAGCGATGCAGCGTATCTATCGGCTGGCGCAGTTGGTGGCTCCGCGCTTGACGACGGTGCTGGTGGTGGGGCCGACGGGCAGCGGCAAGGAACTCGTGGCCCGGGCGCTGCACATACTGAGTCCGAGGGCGGCGAAGCCCTTTGTGGCGGTGAACTGCGCCGCGATTCCGGAAGCGTTGCTGGAATCGGAACTTTTTGGTCATGCTCGCGGGGCATTCACGGGAGCGATACAGGCGCAGGTGGGGCGGATTCCCGCGGCCCATGGGGGGACACTGTTTCTGGACGAGGTGAGTGAGTTGCCCCTGGGCATGCAGGCCAAGCTGTTACGCTTTCTGGAACAAAAGGAAGTGCAGCGGCTGGGCACGGCTGAGCTGACGCGGGTAGACGTGAGGGTGATCGCCGCCAGCAATGTGGATCTGGCGGGACGCGCAGGGAGGGGAGAGTTCCGCGAAGATCTTTTCTACCGTCTCTCGGCGTTCCCCCTGGAACTGCCGGCGTTGGAAGAGCGCCGGAGCGATATTGTTCCGCTGGCGAAACACTTTCTGGCCTGCATGGCAGCCGCGATGAATGGCCCCTGTCCGGGTTTGAGCGGGGAGGCGGTGGAGATTCTCGAAGCCCATCCCTGGAAAGGCAACGTGCGCGAGTTGCAGCAGGTGATGGAGCGGGCCTCAATCCTGGTCGAGAATGGGGACACGATTTTGAGCGAGCATATTTACTTTCCTTTTCAGCAGTCGGTGCCACCCGGAGTTCGGGCTCTTTCATGCGCCGCGCGGGCAAGTTGAGAGGTGCAGCCGCGCAGTCTCCTTCGGCGATTTCGGGCAGGTTACCTAACTCGCTGAAAAACCTGGCGCGAGCCGGCACGCTTCATCTTGTTTGGTGCCCCAACATTTTCTACCGTTCACTTTGAACAGTACACGGTACCTTTGCCATCGGCGTAGACGACCATAACGCACTTGGGTTTCAGCCCAGCTGCATTAGCGTCGTACTTGCAGGAGCGTGCGTCGGTTTGCGCGTATTGGTCACATTCGGCAATGGATATGCGTGGGTTCGCGGCGCCCATTAAAACGATGGCGAGAACCGGCATTGCCTCTTGTCCGGTTTGTGCACAAAGGGTAAGTGAAAGCAGTAGAGTTGCCAGAATAGTTTTCATCCCTGTCTCCCCCAGGTCGCAATCACGATAAGTCGCCGGGCCCGGTGGGACAAGATTACTTCGGAGTACAATCTCGGCGAAGGGGGAGGCGGACACGGCCCAAGAATGAATGATCAGCACATCATCGCGTGTGCCACGATTTTCCAGGACGTTCTCTTGTTGATAAATGCTGTCCTAATCGCTTGGTATCTGTGGGAAACTCATGGGCTGCGACTAGCGGGGGATAAGCAAGTCAAGGCAACGGCGCAGCAGTTCGCAATGGCGCAAGAGCAACTCGAAGCCCAAATCAGGCCCGCGCTGACAATGAGTGGAGGCGCTGCCACGCTTTTGGTCGTGAACGTCGGCAGCGGGCCGGCGTTGAACCTGCAGCTCGCGAAGGGGAAGAATCAAGCCGTACTGCCAGCTTCATTCAAAATCGAAACAAACTTCGGAATGCGCGTCAAAGGTTCTTGTGTTGCACCCGGCGGGTCTCAGGCCAAGGACACCAACGAGAGCGTTGGCTCATGGGGACAACTTGTTGGAGAAGACGTGCAATTGGTCTACGAAAGTCTTTCTGGTAAGAGGTATGCTTCGATAATCGAGTTTGCTGGCGGAAACCCGTGCAAAACGAGACTTTACGTTCCCTAGAATTGGTGGGGGGATGGTGCACCTTGCGTTCCGTCCCCGGGACACGTTCTCATTTCTCAACCCTTTCGCGGTGCTGAACGCGTCCGGCTATTGTGGGACCCCCTCCGGGGCGATAACCCTCGTCCATACATAAGAAGAATCTCAGCTACTGCCCTCCCTCGTTGGCCATTGCCGTGCAAATGTTGCCTGCAGCTATGACTTCGTTGCCCATGCCCGTATGTTTGTCGGCGCCAGCTATGGCGCTGCCACCGGGCGTAGAGATTTCGCGGGGCGAGACTGAAGAGTTTCTGCTGCAGGCGTTTCGATCTTTTGCCGAGGCGGCAGATTCGCTGGAGCGGTCGTATGGCATGCTGCGCTCCGAGGTGGCGAGGCTGCGCGCCGAATTGGAACAGAGCAACGCGGGGCTGGCCAAGAGTCTTGAAGAGAACCGGCAGATGCGCGAGCATCTGGACCGCATTCTGGATGGGCTGCCCTGTGGTGTGCTGGTGGCCAAGGCGGACGGCGCAATCTCGCTGGTGAATCCCGAAGGCCGGCGTTTACTCGCTTCCAGCCAGAAGAGTTCCAACCTGTTAAGCTCGGACCAGAAAAGTTCCCACCCGACGGCTGAATCCGGAAAAAGTTTGGCATCGTTGTCATCCGTGCCGGGCGAGGTACGCAGACTTTTCGAGCGGGCCCGCTCGGAAGCGGGCGAGCAGGAGCAGTGCCTCGCCGACGGGCAAGGAGGCGAGCGCTGGCTGGCGGTGCGGCACGCGGCGGTCGAGGATGCCGAGGTCTTCATCCTGCGCGATGTGAGCGACGCCAAGCGACTGGTGGAGGAGCGGGACAAGCTGCGGCGGGAGCAGGCGCTGGCGGAGATGTCGGCCACCCTGGCCCATGAAATCCGCAATCCGCTGGGCAGTTTGGAATTGTTTGCCGGATTGTTGGCCGGCTCTGCGCTGTCCGGGGAATGCCGCCAGTGGGTCGAGCAGGTGCAGGCCGGACTGCGCACGCTGGCCGCGACCGTCAACAACGTCTTGCATTTTCACAGTCTGCCGGCGCCGGAGCGCGCGCCCACCGATCTGGGGCAGTTGCTCGACTGGGCGGGCGGATTCCTGGTGCCGATGGCACGGCAGGCGCGGGTGGAATTGTGCCTGCGCAACCGGCTGCAAGGGGTGTGGTTCGCCGCCGACCGTCACCGTCTGGAGCAGGTGCTGTTGAACCTGGTGCTCAACGCATTGCGGGCCATGCCGGGGGGAGGCTGGGTGGAAATCTGCGGACACAGAGTCGAGCAGGGGGATGCCGCCGCGGCGGCGATTTCGGTGAGCGATACCGGACCGGGGATTCTCCCGGGACACGGCGAAAAAATCTTTGCCCCGGGATTCAGCACGCACCCGGGCAGTCCGGGGCTGGGGCTGGCGGTGTGCCGCAAGATTGTGGAGCAGCACGGGGGATCGCTCGCGGCTACGAATCGGGCGGGCGGGGGAGCAAGCTTCACGCTGACGTTTCCCTTGAGGGAAGAAAAAGCAGGTTCCCTTCGGCAGGCTCAGGGCAGGCTCTCACCGGGCTTGGCGCCGGCTCGGAATGACAACAAAAGCAGGAATGACAAGAGGATGAGATGAATCGAGTTCTGGTGGTGGACGATGAAGCGGGAATGCGGGCGGCGCTGGAGGCGCATTTCCTGCGCCGCGGCTGGGGCGTGGATACGGCGGGGAATGCCGCCGAGGCGATGGAAAAATTCCGCCGGGTCATGCATCCGCTGGTGGTCACCGACATCCGCATGCCGGGCGCCGACGGCTTCAGCGTGATGCGCGAGGCGCGGGCGCTGGCACCGCACACGGCTGTGATCTTACTCACTGCCTTTGCCAATGTTCCCGATGCGGTGACCGCCATGAAGGGCGGAGCCTGCGATTATCTGGTGAAGCCGGTGGCATTCGAACAACTGGAGCAGGCGGCGGAACGCATCATGGCCCAGGCGCGGACGCAAGCGGAGGCGGCCGAAGGGCTGGCGGGACACGCTCCGGGTTGGTTGCGGGCGCTCGATCGCGCGCGCCAGGCGGCGGCAAGCGGCGCCGACGTGCTGATCGAGGCCGAGAGCGGCACGGGAAAAGAGTTGGTCGCGCGGCTGATCCACCGGCTGAGTCCGCGCCGCGATCAAGCTTTTGTGGCGGTTAATTGCTCGGCGTTTCCCGAGACTTTGCTCGAAAGCGAACTGTTCGGCCATACCCGGGGAGCGTTTACCGGAGCGATGGTGGCGAAGCCGGGGCGATTCGAGCTGGCGCACCGGGGAACGCTGTTGCTGGATGAAGTGGGGGAGATGCCGCTGGGGCTGCAGCCCAAGCTGCTGCGCGTTCTGCAGGAGCGGGAGTTTGACCGGCTGGGCGATACGCGCAGCGTGCACATCGACGTGCGCGTGGTCTCGACGACCAATCGCACTTTGTCGGAAATGGTGCGGGAGGGGAAATTTCGCGCCGACTTGTTTTACCGGCTGAACGTGATTCCGCTGACCCTGCCGCCGTTGCGCGAACGGCGGGAAGACGTCCGGGAACTGGCGGAACATTTTTTGCGGCTCTATGGTCCGCAAGGCAGGACCCTGCGTCTGACGGCGGAATTCATCGAACGACTGGAAGCGCACGCCTGGCCGGGCAATGTGCGTGAGCTGGCGAACTGCGTGCGCCGCGCGGTGGCTTTGGCGACGGGCCCGGAGATCGGGCTGGAAGGTTGGGAGGGATCGGGCTGGGACAAAGACGAAAACAAAACTAAAGGCGTTCAGCCGGAGGCTCTCGGCGAGAGCACTGGAGAAGATTATTTGCGGGCCGGGGTTTCGCTCGGCGCTATGGAGCGGCGGCTGGTAGAGATGACGCTCGAAGCCACCGGAGGAAACCGTTCGCGGGCAGCCGAACTACTGGGAGTAAGCCTGCGCACAGTGCGGAATAAAGTCCGCAGCTACGGGCTCCCGAGCTGGAGCAGTTATGTCCATGATTGACACTGCCGATGACGGGGGCGCTCAGCCGCTTTCTCGATGTGGATGTGGCCCGGCTCAAGCTGATCACGGCGAACCTGGCCAACATCGATACGCCGGGCTACCGGACGCGCGACCTCGACTTCCGGGCGGAGCTGGCGCGGGCCAGCGCGCAGGCGGCGGGGAACGAAGCGGGGAGTGAAACGGGAAGCCTGGCCTATGCTTCATACACTCCGGTGGTGCACCGGTTGCGCGGATTGCTGGAGCGTCCCGACGGCAATAACGTCAGCGTAGAGCGCGAAAGCCTGCTGCTGGCCGAGACTCAGATGAAGTACAGCCTGGGCGTGCAGTTGTTGAAAGACCAGTTCCATATCATTTCGCAAGCCATAAACTCAGGAGGGACGTCGTCATGAATCTGTTTGGCATGCTGGAAGTGAGCGGCTCGGCGCTGACGGCGGAGCGCTGGCGGGCGGAAGTGGTGGCGGCGAATATGGCCAATGCCGAGACCACGCGCACGGCCGGGGGCGGCGCCTACCGGCGGCAACTGCTGGTGTTTCGCGCCCAGGCCATGCCGCGGTTTCCGCTGCTGCTGGCCGGTCTGCGGAAAGGAACGCCGGCGGGCGGGGTGCGCGTGGAGCGGGTGGTGGGCGATGCCTCGCCGATGCCGGCGCGCTACGAACCGGGGCATCCCGATGCCGACGCTTCGGGATATGTTACGTACCCGAATGTGAATCCGGTGATGGAGATGGCGGACCTGTTAAGCGCGGTGCGGGCTTATCAGCTGAATGCGGCGGCGGTGCAGGCGGCCAAGGGCATGATTCAGACGTCGCTGCAGATTCTAAGCTAGGAAGGAAAAATTGTTGATTGCTGACTAAGAGCAGCGGCTTCCAATCATCAATCAACAGTCATCAAGCAACAATAATTTCCAGAAGAACTAGAACAGTTAAAGAGGACGCCAGAGCATGAGCAGCCCGATTTCCTCCTTGCGCATTCTTCCCGCCGAGATCGATAGCGCGGCGGCGGGGTTTCCTGCAGACGCCGGCGGCGGCTTTGCCGACACGCTGCGGGGCGCGATGGATGAGATGGGCCAACTGGGCTCGCAGGCGGAAACCAAAGTGGCGGGGGTGCTGGCAGGGAACGGCGCCGACGTGCACAGCGCTCTGATCGCAGTGGAAAAGGCCGATCTCTCTTTCCAGCTCATGATGCAGGTGCGCAACAAGATCGTCTCCGCCTACCAGGAGATTTCGCGCATGCAGTTCTAAAAGCGAGCCCAACGCGCGATTATTGCGCCGCAGGCGTTTTCCTGCAAAGCAGGCGACGCATCGCGCGGCTCGCGCAGACTCCTCGCGGCGCAAAGAACGCTTGCTCGGAATGACAATTAGACGACCCAGCGATGGCCGAGAACAAAGTTCAATCCTTCGACGACGTGATGCACCGCCTGGGGGAGTTTTTCAAAGGGCTGAGCTTCCAGCAGCGGCTGGCGCTGGGCGGAGGCGTGGCCCTGGTCGCCGGGACGTTGTGGGTGTTTGTGGCGCTGCTGGGCCAGCCGAAATATGTGACGCTGTATTCCGGGCTGCGTCCGGAAGAAGCGCAGGGGCTGGGCGCGAAGCTGGCTGCGAAAAACATCCCGCACCAGATTTCGCCGGATGGAGGCAGCCTGCTGGTTCCAGAAGATAAGCTCGATGCCAGCCGGTTAGAGACGGCTGCGGCGGGGCTGCCGCGCAGCGCGCGCATGGGATTTGAATTGTTCGACACCCCGAACTGGGCGGGATCGGATTTCACGGAAAAGGTGAACTACCAGCGTGCGCTCGAGGGCGAACTGGAGCGCACCCTGGCCACGCTCAGCGAGGTGCAAGCGGTGCGCGTGCATCTGGTGATGCCGCAGGAATCCCTGTTCACCGAGCAGGAGCACGAAGCCAAGGCGGCGGTGATTCTGAAGACTCGCAGCGGAAGATTGTCGGAACAAGCTCAGCTGGCGATCCCACAACTGGTGGCGAGCGCGGTCGACCGCCTGCGTCCGGAAAACGTCACCGTGGTGGACGCCGACAGCAATATGCCGCTGGTGCGCATGCGGGACGGAGCTGGGGGAAGGGCGTTTGCGCCGGATGAAGACCTGGCCAAGACCCTGGTCCACACCCTGGAACCGGTGGTGGGAGCGGATCATGTGCGGGCGAGTGTGCACGTGGAGTATGACCTCGGGACCAGCGAGGAGACGCAGGAAGTGTACGATCCGAAGTCCACTGCAACTCTGACTCAGGAGCATGCGGAGGAGAGTTCGACGGGCGACAGCTGTGGCGGGAGTTCCCGGGACCGCCAGCAACGTCCCGGCAGCCACGACACCGCCTGTGGCAGCGCCGGCAGCAAGCGCGGGCACGGCGGCGAAGCCGGGATCCGTTGCAACCCCGGCGGCAACTGCGGCAGCCGCAGTTCCGGGCGAGCAGTCGAGTTCAAAGTCGGATTCGACCACCTACGCCGTCAGCAAAACTCTGCACCGCAGCCTGGAGCCTGCCGGGCGGGTGCGGCGGATCGCGGCGGCGGTTCTGGTCGATGATGCGATTGAGGTCACCGAGCAGGCGGGCAAGCGCTCGACCACGCGGCGCAAACGCACCGCCGACGAGATGAAAACGATTGAACAGCTGGCCCGCGCCGCGATTGGCGTGGATGCCCAACGCGGCGACGTGCTGGCCGTGGAAAATCTTTCGTTCCAGGAGTTGCCTCTGGAGACTCCGGTCCCGCCCGGCAAGTTCGAGCGCTGGCGCGGGTTGGTCGAGCCGTGGTCATGGATCTTGCGCTACGTGGCGCTGGCCGCGTTATTTCTTGTGGTCTACATGCTGATCCTGCGGCCGGTAAAGAAACTGGCGATGACTGCCTTCCGGGAGTTGCCGGGGAGGGTGGCGCAGCGCAATGCGCTTAAACCCGCGCCCGCCGGCGGGGCGCTCAGTCCCATCGAGCAGGCGGGACAGCCGCAGGGCGAAGGGCAGCGCGCCAGCCAACTGAAGAAGATGCTCACCGATAAAGTGAAGGCGGAGCCGGCGGCGGCCAGCCGGCTGGTTGAGTCGTGGGTGCGGGAGGATTAAAGAAGCATGACCTCTTCGGCCACCTACACCGGCTTGAACAAGGCCGCGATCCTGATGGTGCTGCTGGGGGAGGATGCGGCGAGCGAAATCTACCGTCATCTGCCGCCGGCAGAAGTGGAGCAGATCACCAAGGAAATCGCAGGCCTGGATTTAGTCAGTCCCGAGATGGCGCTGGTGGTGCTCGAGGAGTTTCACCGGCTGGTGATGACCGGGGAGTACGTCAGCCAGGGCGGAACCGAATATGCCAATAAGATATTGGTCAAGGCTTTTGGCAAGGAGGGCGCAAGCGAATTGCTGCGCCAGGTCTCGCAGGCCGCCGAACTGAGCGGAGGCAAGCTTGATTCCTTGCGCAAGGCCGATCCCCAGCAATTGGCGAAGTTCATCGAAGGCGAGCATCCTCAAACCATCGCGCTGGTCCTGGCCCATCTTGAGTCGAAGCAGGCATCGACAGTGCTGATGAAACTCCCTCCGGAATCGCGGGCGGAGCCGATCAAACGGCTGGCGCAGTTGCGGCAGTTCTCCCCCGAGATGGCGCAGAAGGTGGCGGTGGTTCTGCACAAACGTCTGGAAGCTCTAGGGGAGCAGAGCCGGCGGGCGTATGCGGGCTTGCGGGGCGTGGCCGATCTGATGAACCGGCTGGATATGAAGACGGGCAAAGACATTCTGGAGGCGATTGAGGGCGAGGATCCGAAGCTGGCGCTTTCGATCCGCAACCTGATGTTTACCTTTGAAGATCTGCTTACCGTGCCCGAAGCCGGCATCCGCGAACTGCTGGGGCAGATGGACAAGAAGACGCTGGCGACCGCTCTGCGCGGCTCCTCGGAGGAAGTCAAGAACTACATCTTCAAGTCCATGTCGTCGCGCGCCGTGGAGATGTTGAAAGAAGATATGGAAGTGCTGGGACCGGTAAAGTCGCGCGACGTGAACAAGGCACAAATGGAGGCGGTGGCGGTGGCGCGCAAGCTCGAAGCCGAGGGCAAGCTGTCGCTGACGCCGGAGACCGAAGATGAGTTCGTCACCTAGCCGGGCGCAGGTTTCAGCGCCCATGACCCCGGCGAGCGCGCAGCTCGAAGTGTCGGCCTTCCCCTATGGCGAAGTGGCAGGTTCTGCCGGCCAGCCGGTGACTGGCCGGGAAGGAACCAACTCCCCGGCATTGGCGGCGCAGGCGGCGGAGCACGAGCTTCGGGCGCGAGAGATGGGACGCCAGCAAGGCGAACTCGAAGCGCGCGCGAAGTTTGAAGAGTCGCTGGCTCGGGAACGCTCCGCGGTAGCCAAAGCGCTCACGGATTTTGCCGGGGAGCGGGCGGGCTATTACCAGAAGATCGAAGAACAGGCGGTGCAGTTGGCATTGAGTATCGCGCGCAAGGTGGTGCGCCGCGAAGCGCAGGTAGATCCGCTGCTCTTGATGGGCATGGTGCGGGTGGCGCTGGAAAGAATCGAAGGCGCCACGGGGGTGGTGCTGGCGGTGCATCCGCAGCAAGCTGCGGACTGGCGCTGCTACCTGGCTTCGTGCATGGAGCCGGGGAGCCTGCCGGAGGTCATGGAGGATCCCGCCATTGCGATCGAGCGATGCCAGTTGCGAACCTCGATGGGAACCGCCGAGATGGGACTGGAGGTGCAGCTCAAAGAAATCGAGCAGGGACTGATGGACTTGCTGGCGGCGCGGCCGCGAGAGCAAAAGTTGGGAGAACAAAAATTGGAAGAAGAAAAGAAAGACAAGCCATGAACTCGGACGCTGTGCTGGCGCCCTACTTTGCCCGGGTGGAGTCGTGCTCGGCGCTGCGCTGGCAGGGCCGGGTGACGCAGGTGGTGGGGCCGTTGGTCGAATCGGAGGGGCCTTTCTGCTCAGTGGGAGAAGTTTGCGAGATCACGAACTCCGAGGGCCGCATTCTTCCCGGAGAGATAGTTGGCTTCCGCGGCTCGACGGTGCTGTCGATGCCATTAGAGCTGCCTCGCGGGGTGCGCTACGGCGACCGTGTTTCTACTTGGGGAGAGCGGCCCACGATTCGCGTGGGCGACGGCTTGCTGGGGCGGGTGATTGACGGCAGCGGGCAGGCTCTCGATCTGTTGGGGCCGTTTCGCGGGCGGGAATACCGCGCGCTCGATGCGGCGGCGCCGTTGCCGCTGGAGCGCATCCCGATTCGCGAGCCTTTGGGCTGCGGCATTCGCGCGATCGACGCCTTCCTAACTTGCGGAAGGGGGCAGCGCGTCGGCATCTTTGGGGGCAGCGGGGTGGGCAAGAGCACGCTGATCGGGATGATGGCACGCAACACTGGCGCCGATCTGACGGTGCTGGGCCTGGTGGGGGAGCGCGGCCGCGAGGTTCGCGATTTCCTCGAGAACGCTTTGGGCGAAGAGGGATGCAAGCGCGCCTGCGTGGTGGTTTCGACCTCCGATCAGTCTCCGCTGTTAAGGATTCGCGCGGCGCTGGCCGCGACCGCCGTGGCGGAACACTTCTGCGCGCAGGGCAAGCAGGTTCTTCTAGTTGTAGATTCTCTGACGCGCTTGGCGATGGCGCAGCGCGAGATTGGACTGGCGGCCGGAGAGCCGCCGACCGCGAAGGGTTATACTCCCTCGTGTTTCAACATGCTGGCACGTTTGATCGAACGCGCGGGACGCTTCGGCGCGGGCAGCATTACGGCGTTTTACACCGTGCTGATGGAAGGCGACGACGAGCAGGATCCGCTGGTGGATGGAGCGCGTGCTTTGCTCGATGGCCACGTGATGCTTGACCGGAGGCTGGCGGTGCGCAGCCACTATCCGCCGATCGCGGTGCTCGATAGCGTCAGCCGGCTGATGCCGGCCGTGACCTCCGCGCCGCACTTGCAGAAAGCGCAAACTTTGCGCCGGTTGCTCGCCGCCTACTCCGCTTCCGAAGATTTGGTGCGGATTGGGGCATACCAGAAGGGCAGCGATTCCACGCTGGACAAAGCGCTCACACTGATTCCCGCACTCGATCAGTTCCTGATGCAGAAGCCTGGAGAGGCTGCTCCGCTGGCGGAGACCATTACGAGGTTGCTGGCTCTGCCGGGTTGAACGGAATTTCTAACAACGGACTTTAATAAACATGGCTTTCCATTTCCCGCTGCAGGCTGTGCTGCATCTCCGCCAGAGTATCGAACACCAGCAGGAGTTGCGGCTGCGCACCGCCAACCAGCAAGTAGCGCGAGTGCAGCACCTGATCGAACAGATGGACCTGCGCCGGCAAGAACTCCGTTCTACACAGACTGGGGAGCTGAAGTCGGGCACGACGGCGGCTGAACTGCGATTCGAATTGCTTTGCGAGGCGGAACTGCTGCGGCACAAGCGGGAACTCGAGCAACAACTGGTGCGACTGCAGCAATTGCGCGAGCAGCAGCGTGAAATCCTGCAACAGGCGCGGCGGGCGCGGGAGACTCTGGAAAGCGTGCGCGACCGGCAACTCAGCGTTTATCGAAAGGAAGTCTTGCGGCGTGAGCAGCGCAGTCTGGATGACTTGTTTCTTTTGCGGCGGGAATACCTGCGCCGTGGCTAAAGTTTGCCGGGCGCAAGGACACAACTTGCCCAGTTCCCGTCTTTACGGAATCCTTTCTCTTCTTCGGCAAAGGCTGACTTTACTTGAATCCACAACAGTTGGCTCACTCCTCGGTCCCTTAACAGCAGGCATGGGTGTGGCGAGCCGAATGCAGGAACTCGGGCGAGCCTCCGGATGTTGACCGGAAGCGTCATCGTGATTCCGATCCTCGACGCCATTTCGAATTGTGTTTGTGAGCTTGCGACGGCGAACTCCGACGCACAGACGAGTTCGGTTCCGCGGGCAGGGGGATTTGCGGCGTCCCTTGCGGCTGCTCAAGGTCTTTCGATACCTTCACAAGGCACAACGGGCCAACCGAAAGCGTCAGGCGGTTCGGTTGCGCAAAATGCAGGCTCGGTGAGCAATCTGCAGGCGCAAGGTTCGGCTTCGGGGATTGCCCAACTGAAGAAACCGCTGAACAGCAACTCCGTTGCAGTGAGCGCTGCGGCCGCAGTGAATGTCGTTGTTCCGGGATACGTTCCGGTGACGGAGATCCAGATTGCAACGAATCCTTCACAGTCGGGCCCGGCGCAACCAAGCCTGGTGCAAACGAGCCCGGCACAAGCAAGCCTCGTACAACCAAGCCTCGCGCAACCAAGCCTTTCCCCGGCACTGGCTGCGGCTGTCCAAGCCCGAACTCCGGAGGTTGCGACCAGAGCCGGTGAATCTGGATTGCAGACGGTCGCTTATGACACTACAACGCAGAGTGCTGCCGTTGGCGACTTGTTGCCGAGTCCGGCGGTTGGGCGCTTCGGTGCAGTGAGCAGCCCCAGCGGAATTGCGGGCAGTTCGAGCAATCCATCGATGGCCGGAGTCTTCATTCCAGAGGTGAGCACTAGCCAGGCAAACGAGACCTCGATGGTGAATGCTGACCAGCCATCTGGACTCTTCGCCGCCGCCGCATTTCCAACGGAATCGACAGCGCCGGTTGAAAACACGACGACATCGGCTGAAAACACTCTGGCACCGGCTCTCTCCGCGACAAATAATGTAGAGATTGCGTCAGGTATGGTTTGGCCGAAGACGGATTCGGACAACCTGAAGAATGGCACCAATCCTGGGAGTTCTTCCCCGGTCTCTTCGGTGATCTCTTTCGGAGCCAACGGGACTGGATCGGGTTCAGTAGAGGAGACGCCCCCAATAGACCAGGCGGTAGAGCCTGCTGTGTCTGGTCCTGCTTTCTCTCTCTCGGCAAGTGCAAACTCTGCGGGCGAGAGAGCGGCGTCGTTTCTACCCTCCTCCACCGTCGACCTAAACAGCGGCCAAGCAAACCCTGCGCCTGCCGTTACGCCGGATGCCGCGGCTGGCACGGTGGCTCCCGCTGATTCCCTGCCAGCGGAGCCGCCGAGCGGGAATCCACTTCCCCTGATCGCCTCGGCAAAGGATCCGATTCCCGCCTCGTCTATTTTGAATACGCCGGTGCAGGCAACATTGCAAACTGCTGTCCGAACGATGACGGGCGCGGTTGCCAGCCCGAGCGTTCGCGAAGCGAACTTGGGCACGGTCGCACGGACGTCAATTGCGACTTCGCCTTCGTCGGCGGGCTCCGCATCGGGCAAGGGATTGTCGATGGCGGATCAGACGCCGTTCTCGGTCTTCTTTTCCGGTCCGGGGCCGGGCACGGAATCGGCGGCATCGGCTTTGCCCAGGATGATTCTCCCAGGGACTAGCTCTGGGATCCGGGACAATCACGCGAACAGCGGAAACGCAGCGAGTGTTGGTTCGCAGGCTGGCGCTTCGCCCAGCGACGCTTCCCAGAGCAATACCTCTCAGAGCAACCCGCAAAATGCTGCTCCGACGAACGTCAAAGACTCACTCACCCCGACTGCAAGCGGGGGTCTACAGGCCACACAATCCTCGCGCCGGGACGTAGACGGGAGCGCTGCGAGCGTACAGGTTGCTGGTTCGCCAAGCGCAGCCGGGGCGGTCCAGGCCCCGTCGACTTCTGCTCCAGTTGCTGTGCCGCTGGCTACGCCAGCGGCGATCGCCAACGACTCACTGCCGAAGTCGGACCCGCTTCCCACAGGCGCTCCGGCTCCCTCGGCCAACTCGATCGCTGCGTCTGGCGAATCACCAGCGGCCGCCGTTCCCGGGCCGGTACAAGTGGCACAACTTGTGAACCGCATCGGACAAAGCGAGATGCGGATTGGGATGAACACGTCTGCGTTCGGCACGGTCGAGGTTCGCACGGTGGTTCACGCAAACGATGTGGGACTGGTGATTGGCAGCGAAAAGGGAGATTTGCGCACCCTGCTGAGCAACGACATTCCGGCAATCACGAGCACGCTGCAACAGCAGAACCTGCGGCTGAACAGCGTGAATTTCATGCAGGGGTTTGCTTTTTCTAACAATAACTCTGGCGGCGGCGATTCCCCGCAGCGTTCGTTTGTCCCAGCGCGCACAGGGGCAAATTTGCCACTATCCGAGGCCACTGCGGAGGAATCTGCGGACCCTTTGCCCGCGTGGGAGTTTGGCAGCGGGGGCAGTCTCAGCATTCTTGCTTGAAGGAGAACATTCATATGAGCACAACTCCGATTGTTCAGACGACGCCGACGACACCCACCTCAACGACGAACGGCCTGCCCAGTGGACAGAGCTTGAACAACATGTTCTTGCAGCTGCTGGTGGCGCAATTGCAGAATCAGGATCCGACCAGTCCGGTCGATCCTTCGACGTTCGTGGCGCAACTGGCGCAGTTCAGCGAACTAAGCGAGGTCACCTCGATTTATCAGCTTCTGCAGCAGGTTGTTCCTGCGACCGGAGGCACGGGCTCGAGTGAAGGAACTTCGCAAGCGACAGGCGGCTCGACCAACGCGACCGCGAACCCGGTTGCAGCGGCCGCCCTGGCTGCGGCTCCAGCCATGATTGCTGCGCCTTCCACGGCTGCTTCAACTTCGGCTGCAGCGTCGTCCAACTTCGCATCGCCGACTATTTCGGCACTAACCAGCAAAATCGCTAATCCGTAAGATCAAGGAGCGTTCCAAATGCCTGATTTTTCTATTCCACTCTCCGGTCTCACGGCCGAATCCACAGACCTGTCGGCCATCGCCAACAACCTTGCCAACCAGAACACCACGGGCTACAAAGATACCAGCGTGCTGTTCAGTGATTTGTTTTACCAGAATCTGGGAACCACGGGATCGGGAGATCCCATTCAGGTGGGCGCCGGCACGCAGGTGGGGTCCATGCCTTCGTTGTTTACCCAAGGCAGCGTGAGTGCTACCGGGGTGCCCACGGACGTAGCCATTCAGGGCACCGGATTTTTCGCGGTGCAAAATTCGAGCGGCGTCATCGACTACACGCGCGCGGGCGACTTTTCCGAACTCAACAACTACCTGGTCACCTCTTCGGGACAGCAAGTACTGGGCTATCCCGCGACCAGCGGCGTGGTCAATACCAGCGCTCCTATCGCGCCTCTCGAACTCGGCGGCGGCACCATCAGTCCGCCAACGGCGACGGCCAACGTTGAGCTGACGTCCAACCTTGATGCCGATTCTGCCCCGGGAGACACATTTTCGACTCCAGTCACGATTTACGATTCATTGGGCGGCCGCCACACCTTAACCGCCACATTCACGAACACAGCAGCCAATGAATGGACGTACAGCCTGGCCGTTCCGGCTTCCGACCTGCTCCCAGTTGGCGGCGTGCCGCAGACCGGAGTTCTGGCGACGGGGACACTTGTCTTCAATGGAAATGGAGTGCTGACGGCCACCACGGCGCCCACGGCGGGGACTCCGTCGTACGGGGCACTTAACGTGGGAAACGGAACCATCTCCGGGGTGATTGCGGGCGCAGCAGCGGTGGCCGAAACCATCACCATGACTGCGACAAGCGCAACTACGTTCACGGTTACCGGTTCGAAATCCGGTTTGCTGGGGACGGCGACCGTTGGAACTCCTTTCACCTCCGGCCAGATCGGTTTTACGATTAATGCGGGATCGACGCCCTTCGCCGCCGGGGATACTGTCAGCGTGACCACGACGCCCGGCACCCTGGCCGCGATTCCGCCGATTTCCATCAAGAACTTTGCCGACGGCGCTTCCGATCAGACCTTCAACTGGAATGTGCTGAACGGAACTACTCCAGTGATCACGCAGGTGGCGGCGGCCAACAGTACGACGTCGGCCGATCAGGATGGCAGCAGCAGCGGTTCGCTGGTGAGTTTCGCCATCGGTGCCGACGGCACCATCACCGGCACGTTCAGCAACGACAAGACGCAGGCACTGGGACAGATTGCGCTGGCCAGCTTCTCCAACAACAATGGGCTGCAGCTCGATGGCAACACGGATTTCACGCCCACGCTGGCTTCCGGCCCGGCCGTGCTTGGAGTTCCGGGTGCGGGTGAACTAGGAACGCTTTCCGGCGGGTCGCTGGAGTTGTCCAACGTGGACATTGCCACCGAATTTGCCAATCTCATCGTCGCGCAGCGTGGTTTCGAAGCTGATGCCAAAGCGGTGACGACGTTTGATCAGATCACGCAGGACACGATCGCGCTGAAGCAGTAAGTCCTGGGTGCCAGCTACAACCGATTTTGTCTCCGGCGGCGAGACTTGCCGCCGGAGACGAAGATTTCTTTTTCAGAGAATCCTAATGACGATTCTCTTAAAACCGGGAAGATTCTCTCGCAAGTTCTCGCTCATGAAAGTGAGGTCGCGCGCAAGAGTTGCCTATCTGTTGATCTGCGGGCAGTTGCTGTCTCGCAGCTGAGTACATCTGCCACCCTCCCTTTCGTGCATAACTACGGACCCTCGATTGCTTTTCTTTTCCCGAATGCCCACAGCAAACAAAGTGCAGCCATCGAGTCGAACGGGTGTCGTCGTCCTCTCCATTCTCGCGGTTGTAGCACTGGCTCTGGGGGCGGGGTTTTGGAGCACTCGCAAGAATGGACCGGACGGTCCGGCAAGCGGAGGTTCACAAGTGAAGAGCACTCTGCACCTGGAGACCTTCGTTCTGAACCTGGTGGATCCCGGGCAAAGGGCTTACCTGCGTGTGGGTATCGACCTCGGTTTGGGCCGCGAGTTGGGCAAAAGTGAAAACGGAACTGCGATCGGGCCGGTGCGCGACACCATCGTCGGCGTGCTGGCGCAATCCCATGTCGACGAACTGTTGACCGCAAAGGGCAAGGCGAAGTTGAAAGAGGATCTACTGCGCGCCCTGCAAGAGCGCGTGCCGGGCCTGGCAATCGAGGAAGTCTACTTTACTGAGTTCCTGATTCAGCGCTGAGCGGGCGAGCGAGAGCGGAGGAAAAATCGCTGTGGCGGCGCAAGCTAGTCCCGCGCGAGTGGAGGAGAATGCAGCCGGGCAACCGGCGGGCCGGGCGGGTACGGCGGCTCCGAATCCGGCAGCGGGCGGCGAAAGCGAGGAAGACGCGCAGTGGAGGCCGGTGCTCGGGCTGCCATGCGAACTCAGCGTGGATCTGCCGCTGCCCGGTTTCCGGATCGCGGATCTCTTGAAGATGCGCTCCGGATCGGTCATCGACGCCCATTGGCGCTTGGGCCAGGACGTTCCCCTGCGCCTGAACGGCACGCTGCTGGGCTGGATCGAGTTTGAAGTCATGGGCAACAACCTGGCGGTGCGCCTGACGGAACTGGCTTGAGGCGGGAGCGAGATGTGGATCGGGTGAATCTGCTCCAGAGAATTTCATGACAGTAGAAACTCTGCGAGGATCGGCGAGCGCGCTCCGAGGACGGGGCCTTGCGCTGTGGGAGCGTGTTCTGCGGCTCGGCCGGCGCGCGCCCCGCCGTCTCCGCTTATGCGAGAGTTTGCCGCTCGGCGAACGCCGCTTCGTGGCTGTGGTCGAGTTCGACCGCGAACGTTTTCTCCTGGGCGGGACGCCGTCGTCGCTAGTGCTTCTTGCCAGGCTGGCAGACGGCGGCCAGACCGAAGATGACGCTGCACCAGCGACCTGGATTCAGGCCGCGCCCGCCCCGGCAGCGACGGCGGCAGCCATAAAGTGGCGGGGAGAGAGATCGTGACCGGAGCACTCTTTCTTGCCCATTCGGCAACGGCCTTTTCCCGTTTTCATGTCCTGGCAGCCTGGGCATTGCGACCGCGGCATGCTTCCTCCGGCATGAACTGGACCGCGCCGGGCGGGGCCAGCGGTTCGGTGCCGTGGAACATTGTCGTCCTGCTAAGCCTGCTTACCCTGTTGCCCGCCCTGCTGGTGGCCGTGACCCCATTCACGCGCCTGCTGATCGTCTTTCACTTTTTGCGGCAAGCTCTGGGCACGCAGACCGCGCCCAGCAACCAGACCCTGATCGGGCTGTCGCTGGTGCTGACTTATTTCCTGATGCAACCGGTGGGCCGCTCCATCTACCAGGCTGCCATCGTGCCCTTCCAGCGCGGGCAGGTGGATGCGCTCGAAGCGGTGGCGCGAGGAGCGCCTCCGCTGCGGCACTTCATGCTCAAGTACGCCCGGGAAAAAGATCTTGCGTTGTTTCTCGAACTGGCGCAGGCGCCGCGCCCGGCGCGGGCCGAGGACGTGGAAATGCGCGTGGTGGTCCCGGCTTACATCCTTTCGGAGTTGAAGACCGGTTTTCAGATCGGGGTGGCGCTGTTCCTTCCATTCCTGGTGATCGATCTGGTGGTCGCGGCGGTGACGACTTCGATTGGCATGATGCAGCTGCCGCCCGTAATCATTTCGACTCCACTGAAGATCTTGCTGTTTGTCATGGTGGATGGCTGGAACCTGCTGGTGGGGTCGCTGATGAAAAGTTTCGCCTGAAGTGAGCTTTTATAAAAAGGAGCGTGTTATGGGGTCGGATCAAATCGTAGCGTTGCTGCGGCACACCATCGCGACGGCTCTCTGGATGGGTGGCCCGTTGCTGATCGCTGCCGTCGTGGTAGGCCTGCTGATCAACATAGTGCAAGTGCTGACTTCGCTGCAGGACATGACGGTCTCGACCGTGCCGCGGCTGGCGGCGGTGGCGGCGGCGGTATTGCTGCTGATGCCGTGGATGGTGCGCCGCATCAGCATATTCACGCTGCAATTATTTTCTGACTTTCATCCTTTTGTGCGGTGAGGGAAAAAGTAACCGAGTGGCTGGTAAACGAGTGCTGAGAGGAACGATGACCGGCGGATTCAATCTCGAGGAACTGCTGGCGGGTGCTGTATTCACCGGCGCGCGCATTTCCGGATTGATGGTGTTCTGCCCCGTGCTGGGAAGCGATGCGGTGCCAATTCCCGTGAAGGCGGGTATGACCCTGCTGCTGACGTTTCTGCTGCACCCGCTGCACGGTCCCACGGCGCTTGCGCTGGGATCGTGGCAGTGGGCGCAGGTTGCCCTCGGGGAAGGAATGATCGGGCTGGTGCTCGGACTGGTGGCGAACTTCCTGTTTGAAGCGGCATTGATGGCGGGGCAGATTCTGGGAGTGCAGATTGGCTACTCGCTGGCCAACGTCTTCGATCCACAAACCCAGGCGGATACGCCGGTGCTCGCGGCCTTTCATCAAATGGCGGCGCTGCTGATTTTTTTGCAACTCGATGTGCATCACTGGCTGCTGCGGGCGCTGGTGAGCAGCTTCGCCTATCTTCCGCCCGGCGGTGTGGCGGTCACGCTCGCCGCCGTCGGCGGCCTGTTCCACGCCGCCGGAGGAATCTTTCTGGCGGGAGTGCAGATCGCCGCGCCATCGCTGGTGGCCACGCTGGTCGCCGACATGGCTTTGGGTTTTCTGGGTAAAGCGTCTCCCCAGTTGCCGGTTCTGTTCATCGGACTTGCGGTGAAAAACCTGGTTGGCCTGGCGGTACTGATCGGGGCAATGGCCTACTGGCCGCGGGTTTTCAATCAGCAGTTCGCGCAGGGCATTCAAACCGCAGAACGGGTGCTGCACTTGGCGAAATGAGAGCGGAGAGACGCCGAGAACTGAGAACTGACCACTGTCATGGCCGATCAGAGCAAGACCGAGAAAGCTTCACCGCGCCGGCGCCAGAAGGCCCGCGAGCAAGGCCAGGTTGCGCGCAGCCGCGACTTGACGGCGGGCCTGGCTGCAATGACCGCAGTCGTGGTTCTGGCATCGCAAATGCCAGCCTTTGCCAGCCAGTGGCGAGTCATGCTGCGCCAGGAACTGGAACTGGCGGCCACGCATCCGGAACAACTGGTTCCGGTTTGGCGCAACGCCTGGCCGGTCTTTCGCGGTGTAGCGCTGGCTGCGGGCATGAGTTGGGTGATCGCGACTGCGGGAGGTCTGGTGCAGGGCGGACTGGTGTTTGCCCCTTCCGCGCTGGCTCCCAACTGGAAGCGTCTCGATCCGGTGAGCCATGTGGAACAGCTGTTTTCTCTCGCCGCGCTGAGCCGTTTGCTGAAGTCGCTTTTGCCGACCGCCGTGGTCGTCTATTTCGCCATCGGAGTGCTGGTGCGGGACTTCCGGTTCTTCCCTGCGCTGCTCCATGGCAGTCGTCGCGCGCTCATGGCCTTCACCGTAGGGCGAATGCACGAAGTGGCATGGAAAGGGTCTCTCGTGCTGCTGCTGTGGGCGGGCGCGGATTATTTCCTCGAGCGCCAGCGTCATGAAAACGAATTGAAGATGAGCCGGCAGGATCAGAAGGACGAATTCAAGGAAATGGAAGGGCATCCCGCGGTCAAGCAGCGCATTCGCCGCCTGCAGCGCCAGGCTCGCCGCCGCCGCATGCTCAAGGACGTTGAACGGGCCGCGGTCGTGATCACCAATCCCACAGAGTTCGCCATCGCGCTCGAATACCGCGTGGAAATGGATGCCCCCGTCGTCGTCGCCAAGGGCCGCAACCTGCTGGCGGCGCAGATCAAGGAAATCGCCCGCTGGAAAGGCATTCCGATGGTGGAGAACCCGCCGCTGGCGCATGCACTGTATCGGGCGGTTGAGGTAGGCCAGGCGATTCCGGCCAAACTCTATGCGGTGGTGGCGGAAATCCTGGCGGCCATCTGGCGGGCGCAGACCCAAGCCTCGCAAAATCCGGCCTCGCAGACCCAAGACGCCAGGTCCGCGGCGGCGCCGAGAACTTAAATCATGGCACCAAATCCCACCCTCGCGCTCTCCCCTCCCGCCCTCGGGGCCAGGGGCAAAAAGCGTCGTGGAGTGGATCATGCCTGTGGCGGCCGTCGGCCTGATCTTCGTCATGCTGGTGCCGCTGCCGAGCATTCTGCTCGACGTGCTGCTGGCCATGAGCATGACCGTGAGCGTGCTGGTGCTTTTGTCCGCCATCCAGATTTTGCGTCCTTCGCAGTTCTCGGTGTTTCCCAGTTTGCTTCTTCTGCTCACTTTGTTTCGCCTGTCGCTGAACCTGGCCTCGAGCCGCCGGATCCTGCTGCACGGCAACGAAGGTGCATCGGCTGCGGGGCATGTGATCGAGGCTTTTGGCCAGTTCGTGGTGGGCGGCAACTACGTGGTGGGATTCGTATTGTTCGTTGCCTTGATTGCAATCCAGTACCTGGTGGTGGCGCATGGCGCGGTGCGTACTGCGGAGGTGACTGCACGCTTCACCCTCGACGCCATGCCCGGCAAGCAGATGGCGATTGATGCCGACCTGAATGCCGGGCTGATTAATGAATCGCAGGCGCGGGCCCGCCGGGAACAGATCGCACACGATGCCGAATTCTACGGCGCCATGGACGGTGCCGCCCGCTTCAACCAGCGCGACGCCATTGCGACCATCCTTATTACTGCCATCAACATCATCGCCGGGTTTCTAATCGGCGTCTTCCAACTCGACATCCCATTCCGCGAAGCGCTGAAAACCTACACTGTGCTGACCGTGGGAGATGGCCTGGTGACGATGATCCCCTCGCTTCTGGTTTCGATGGCTGGGGGCATCGTAGTTACGCGCGCCTCATCCGACGCCACGCTGTCGGTAGATGTGGGGCGGCAGGTGCTGTCGCGCCGCCGCCCCTTAATGATCGCCGCGGGGGTGATGCTGGCGCTGGGCGCAATTCCAGGGCTGCCGAAGTTCTCTTTCTTTTTGCTCGCCGCGGGCACCGCATTTCTGGCCTGGCGCGCCCCCAAGTTCACGGAGGAACCTGCATCTGCCGCCGCTGCAGCTGCGGCTGGCGAAAAGAAGCCGGCTTCGGATTCGGTCGAGGACCTGCTGAAACTCGACGAACTTAGCCTGGAGGTGGGCTACGCGCTGGTGGCGCTGGTCGATAAGAATCAAGGAGGCCAGCTTCTGGCTCGGGTGAAAGCCTTGCGCCAGAACCTGGCGCAGCAACTCGGCTTCATTGTTCCGCCGGTGCACATCACCGACAACGTGCGCCTAAAGCCCAAGGAGTATGCCATCGCGTTGCGCGGGGTCGAGGTGGCACGCTGGGAGTTGCATCAGGACAACCTGCTGGCCATCAGCTCGGAGGGTGCGCCGCGCCCGCTGCCGGGATTGGCGACGAAAGAGCCGGCCTTCGGAGTCGCCGCCCTGTGGATTCCGCCAGCGCTGCAGAATCAGGCGCTGGCCTCCGGCTATGCCGTCGTCGACCAGACTTCGGTGCTTGCCACCCATCTCGCAGAAGTGGTGAAGCAGCACGCTCACGAATTGCTCACCCGGCAGGAGACGAAGCGGCTGCTCGACCGGCTGGCCGAAAGCCATCCCAAGCTGGTTGAAGAGTTGGTTCCGAAAGTTCTAAGCCTGGGAGAAGTGCAGAAAACTCTGCAGCAGCTCTTGCGCGAGCAAGTTTCCATCCGCGATCTCTCCACCATTCTCGAAACCCTGCTCGACCTCGCCCCGGCCAACAAGAATCCAGTGTTGCTGGTCGAAGCGGCGCGCCAGGCGCTGGCCCGGGCGCTGGTACAGCCGTTGCTCTCAGAAAATGGAGGCTTGCGCGTGGTCACGCTCGATCATTCGCTCGAAGAGGAGTTGGGCCGCGCCTTCGGCGGCGCTGCCCCGGCCGGATCAACCGCTCTGCAGCCTCCCTTTGCCCGCCGTATTCTCGACGGATTGCGGCGCCTCGCAGGGGATCACCTGGCCGTAGCCAGCCCGGTGCTGCTCTGTTCCACTCCGGCGCGCTATCACCTGAAGCGGCTGCTCGAGCCATTCTTGCCGAAAGTTGTGGTGCTCTCCCCGCTCGAAGTGCCTCCGGTCATCGAGGTGCAATCGCTGGGAGTCTTGCACTGAAGCTATGACTGCACACACACAAGCATGCGAAGCACGAACATGGAAGTAGGAACTGGATATGAACAAGAACACGGCGCAAGCCTACACCAGCTGGCAGGATAAAGAGGAGCGTGACCGCATCCTGCTCGAACAATTGCCGCAGGTGCGCTATCTGGCGCGCCGCATTCACGAGCGCCTGCCCCGGCACGTGCCGCTTGAGGACATGGTGCACGCCGGGGTGATCGGGCTGATCGACGCCCTGAATAAGTTTGACCGCTCGAAGCACGTGCAGTTCGGTTCGTATGCCAAGTTCCGCATCCGGGGCGCGATTCTCGACAGTCTGCGCGAGATGGACTGGGGTCCGCGCGAGTTGCGCCGCAAAGCGCGCCGCGTCGAAGAAGCGCAGCGCAAGCTCAGCCTGGATTTGAGCCGGGCTCCCACAGAGGTGGAGGTGGCGGCGGAGCTGAATCTTGAGCTGCGAGAATTTCAACAGCTGTTGACTGAGCTGGATGGCCTCGAAGTTGGCAGCCTTCACCTGGAATCTCCGTGGGACGGCAAGGACGAGGATCTGTGCGACTACCTGCCCAGCGCGCCCGAGGATACGCCATTCTTCCGCTGCATGCGCTCGGAGATGAAGGAATTGCTGGCCCGCGCGGTCGCTGATCTGCCGGAAAAAGAGCAGCAGGTCCTAGCCCTTTATTACTTCGAAGAGCTGACGATGAAAGAAGTGGGCGCGGTACTTGGGATTGGAGAGTCCCGCGTATCGCAGATTCATTCTTTGGCGGTGGTGCGTTTGCGGGCGCGGCTGGAGGAGTTGATGAGCACGGCGAAGCCGGCCGGCCGCGCAGCGCAAGCCGGCGGGGTCTGACGCGGTAGAGATCGCAGTCAAAGGTCGCAGTCAATAAGCTTTCGCGGGTCCTACTTTATGCAGAATGAACTGAACCAGGAACAAATCGATGCCATGGTGAGGGCAGCCCGCACCGGCGCCAGCGCTGACGCTGGCCGCGCGAAAGAGCCTAGAGTTGAGCCTTGGGACGTGCGCCGCGCCGGCCAGATTCGGCGGGAGCAACTGAAGGCCATTACTCAACTTCACGAAGGGTTTGCCCGCAGCCTGACCAACGCCCTCGGAGCTTATCTCCGCGTAGTCATCACGGCCACGCTGGTTTCCGCCGAACATTTGACCTACCGCGAATTTCTGGACCGTATTCCAGAAACCACCTACCTGGCGTCCTGCAAGCTGGAACCGATGGGGGTGAATGGCGCGCTGCAGATGGACTTGAAGGTAATTTTCCCGATTGTCGATCTGCTGCTCGGGGGTGAGGGCAAAGGCATCTCCGCCACCCGCGAGAGCACGGAGATCGAAGAGCAGATTGTCGAGAGCGTTGCCCGCATCGTGTGCCGGGAACTGGGCGCGGCCTGGCAGGCTGTGGACCTCAAAGTGGGCTTTGATAAGCGGATGGAGCCGTCAGAAGCGCAACGCCTGCTGCTTCCAGACGAAAAGGTTCTTTCCCTGAGTTTTGAAATTGCCATGCTCGAGGTACGCGGAGGGTTGAACTTCGCCGTTCCAGTCTCCGTTTCTCATGCACTGCTGCGCAAAATTTCGGCGGAGTGGATCGATCATCGCCCGCGCGGCCACGGGGAGTGGCGCGGTCAGCTCAAACGCCGGCTGCTGGCCTGTCCTTTTTCTGCGGAGTTGGCGGCGAAGGAGTTACGAGCTGCCGTCGGCGAAATATCCCACCTCGTACCCGGACAGCTGCTTCCCTTGCGCCGAAGTGCAACCCAGCCGGCTTCGCTGCTGGTGGCAGGAGTGGAGATGTTTCGCGCCGCACCGGCCCGTACCGGGGACACACGTGCAGCCCAGCTACTTGCACTCGCAGGCGAACCGGAAGAGGCGCGCGCGGGAATGGCAACGATGAAGATCAAGGAGATGAGTAAGCGATGACCGAAGCGACCGCACCTGCACCGCAATCCCAGCCCGCGGAGTTTCTGCAGATCTTTCTCCAGATTTGGGGGGACAGCTTCTCCCAGGTGGTTGGGCAGATCACAGGTTCCGCCGTGCCCTGTGTGGTGCGCACGGAAGCTCCGCCCGATCTCACTCCGCCGAGCGAAGGCGATTTCTGGGCTGCAGTCACGTGCTCGGGAGCGCTGCGGGGGGAGATGAATTTGCGTTTCGCGGGCGCGACCATGCTCCGCCTGGCACAGATCTTCACCAGCGAGCCGGCAGCTCCCGAAGCCGAGCCGACGGCAGATCACCGCGAGGCCGTGGTTGAACTGTTGCGGCAGGTTTCTGGTGTCGTTTCAAGCGGCGCCAAAGACCGTTGGGGCGAAGTTCAAATGCGGTTGGAATCGGCGGCGGCTGGGCCCTCGTGGCCTTCGGCCGGGACGTTCTGGCTGCAGATTGGAGAGGCTGGCCCAAGTTGCATGGCGCTGGAGTTCGTCCTCAGCGCCGCCTTGGTGGCGGAGTTGAGAGTGGACAAGACCGCAGCCTCCGCAGCGGCGATCGATCCACCTTCAGCAGTTGCATCCCCTGCCTCATCGGTTGATTCGGGACCGAGTGCAGGGGCGCTGGATATGTTGAAGGACGTGCAGTTGGCCATGACCATGCGTTTTGGAACCAGGAGCCTGTTGTTGCGGGAGGTGCTCGACCTCAGCCCCGGAGCGGTGGTCGAGCTGGATCGAAAGATACAGGAACCAGTTGAGTTGCTGCTGGATGGCAGGCTCGTGGCCCGCGGTGAAGTCGTGGTGATCGACGGAAATTATGGTCTGCGGGTCACGGACGTGTCGCCGCTGGACCCGGCTGGGCTGGCATGATGGGCCGAGTGCAAGCTCGCATGCACCGCTGGAGAGCGGCTTGGCGCGAC
Source organism: uncultured Acidobacteriaceae bacterium (assembly GCA_963702775.1). Taxonomy (GTDB): domain Bacteria; phylum Acidobacteriota; class Terriglobia; order Terriglobales; family Acidobacteriaceae; genus Sulfotelmatobacter. Next base: position 219,595 of record CAVPDX010000001.1, on the reverse strand, counting down.
TTTTCTGGAAAGTTCGCGCCGTTGTGCGCGAATTGCGATTCGGTCCATGTCCGAAACAGGTGGCGGCGCATGCGATGCCGGTCGCGGGGAGTGCGCTTGCAGGGAGCTCGCTATTGCCGTCCGGAATGCCTGGAGCCGGCGCTGCTGGAACTCTTGGGACGGATGCGTCCGGTTGCTCAGCGCGCTGCGGATGCGCCCCATCGTATTCCTCTGGGGCTCATTCTGCTCTCGCGGCAGCAACTAACGGCCGAGCAGTTGCGCACTGCGCTCTCGGCGCAACGAACTGCAGATCGCGGCCCGAGTCGGAGCCAAGGCGAGAGTAATAAAAAGATCGGGACCTGGCTGCAGGAACTTGGCTTCGCCACCGAACTTCAAGTCACGGCCGCGCTGGCTCGGCAATGGTCCTGCCCGGTTTTGCGCAGCGGCGCGATGGCGATGAGCGCTGCCCGCTTGCCTGCGATATTTCCCGGCATTCCCGTGCCGTTGCTGGAGTCTTTCCAGATGATGCCGGTCGAATTGATTGCCGGAACCGGGACTTTGCTCATTGCTTTCAGCGAAGGCATCGACTACACGGTACTTCTCGCCATCGAGCAGATGCTGGGATACCGCACGGAAGCTTGCCTGATGTGTCCCAGCACTCTGCGGAAGAGTTTGCAGGCTCTGACGCGGCGGCGCGGAGCAAGCGACGTCGTTTTTGACCGTCTGGAAGACACCCACGAATGTGTGCAAATCATCGGCAGTTACAGCGCGAAGGTGAAAGCCGAGGAAATCCGCATCGCGCTCTGTGGGGACCATCTGTGGGTCCGTCTGGAACGGCTGCGGCAGGAAGCGGTAACGCTGCTGCTGCGGATCAGTTCTCGTCAGGTAACCAGTTCTCAGTTCCCAGCCCTCAGTTCTCAGTAAACGCGCGTCGGGCTTCGGCTTTCCGGTCCTTTGCCAGAAAGCGAAGTGACTCGAGAACAGACCATGTTCCAAATCCGGAAATCGCCGCTAACGTGACGCACAAATGTCGCTGTGATGAAGTGAAAGAAATCTTCCTTAGTTATATACTGACGCTTACTGCTCGTAATGAAGTCATGCCTGCCACCGCGAAGAAGCCACCGCCCCCTTCCAGCGATAAGCGCTGGCGAATTGTAAATGGAACCATGAGGCGCCACGGGTTTGCCCGCGACGCCCTGATCGAAACACTGCACACCGTTCAAGAATATTTTGGATACCTCGACAAGCCCTCATTGAAATTTGTCGCTGAGTCGCTACGCGTACCTTTGAGTCAGGCTTACGGAGTGGCGACTTTCTATCACTACTTCACGTTGAAGCCTCCCGGCAAACACACCTGCCTGGTGTGCCTAGGCACGGCTTGCTACATCAAGGGAGCCGGCCAGCTCGTCGCCAGGGCAGAACATTTGCTCAACGTTAAGGCAGGTGAAACCACGCTCGATGGAAACGTATCTCTGGTGAGCGCGCGCTGCATCGGATCCTGCAGCATGGCGCCGGCTTTCATTTTTGACAGAGAAACTGTTGGCAACGTCAATGAGACTGTTCTTCGCAAAAAGCTGGAAGGATGGAAGAACTGATGACGCTCGAGGAACTCGAACAGATCGCAAACGAAGCGCGAACGGTGAAAGAGGGTTCTCCGCGCGAAGTGAATGTTTGCGTGGCCGCGGGGTGCCTGTCCCTTCATAGCGATGCCATCAAATCGGCGCTGGAAAAAGAAGCGCAGCGCACCGGAGTGAGTTGCCGGGTACGGGGAACCGGCTGCATGGGTCTTTGTTCGCTCGGACCGCTCGTGAGCAGTGAGCCTGATGGCCACCTCCTGAAGAATGTGGCGGAAGGGGACGCGGTGGAGATCGTCGCAAATCTGGGCGGTACAGCTCCAGAACGTCTGATTTGCTCCCGCGAACAGCCTTTCTTCCAGCGGCAAACCAGTATCGTGCTGGAGAACTCCGGCCGAATCGATCCCGAAAAAATTGAGGAGTACATCGCTGCGGAGGGCTACCAAGGACTGGTACAGGCGTTGTCGGAGAAAACTCCGGCGCAAATTGTGCAGGAGGTTTCGAAGAGCGGGCTGCGCGGCCGCGGCGGCGCTGGCTATCCCACGGGCCTGAAGTGGAGCACGGTGGCCAAGACGATCGGAACCACGAAGTATGTCATCTGCAACGCGGACGAGGGCGACCCGGGCGCGTTCATGGATCGCAGCGTGCTCGAGAGCGATCCGCACCGCGTGCTGGAAGGTATGATCATCGCCGGCTATGCGGTAGGGGCGAGTCAGGGCTACATCTATGTGCGCGCGGAATACCCGCTGGCGATCAAGCGCTTGCAGACCGCGATTCGCGAGGCGCGGCGGCTGGGCTTTCTAGGCAACCAGATCTGCAACGCGAAGTTCAGCTTTGACATTGAAATCCGCATCGGAGGCGGCGCATTCGTCTGCGGGGAAGAGACTGCGCTGATCGCTTCGATTGAAGGCCGGCGGGGCACCCCGCGCCCGCGTCCGCCGTTTCCGGCACAGTCTGGCCTGTGGGAAATGCCTACTCTGATCAACAACGTCGAATCGTTTGCCAACATTCCAACCATCGTTCGCCGCGGCGGGGAATGGTATGCCTCGCTGGGGACGAAAAAAAGCAAAGGCACAAAGGTGTTCGCGTTGTGCGGAAAAGTCAAGAACGTCGGCTTGATTGAAGTGCCGATGGGCACCACCTTGCGCCAGATTATTTTCGAAATTGGCGGCGGCGTAGCGGAGGGGCATACGTTCAAAGCGGTGCAGACCGGCGGACCATCTGGCGGTTGCATCCCGGAACAATTCCTCGATCTTCCCGTGGACTATGAGTCGTTGAAGGAAGTCGGATCGATCATGGGTTCCGGCGGTATGATCGTGATGGATGACAGCGCCTGCATGGTCAATGTGGCGCGTTATTTCATGGAATTCTGCATGTCTGAATCGTGCGGCAAGTGCATTCCGTGCCGGGCGGGAACGGCGCAGATGTTCGAACTTCTGACGCGCATGACCGATGGAACCGCCGCTCCGCAGGATCTGGAACTTCTGGAAGAACTCTGCGACATGGTCAGCAGCACCAGCCTGTGCGGGTTGGGGCAGAGCGCTCCGAATCCGGTGCTGAGCACTCTGCGCTATTTCCGCGATGAATACACGGAGCACATCGTGCACAAACTCTGCCGCGCGGGGGTGTGCGAATGCAGCAAGGTGGCGGAGGTCTCGGCATGAATCCCGCGCCCGCCGTAAAAACTCTTTCGATCGACGGCACCGACGTCAGCGCCAATGCCGATCAGACCATACTCGATGCCGCACGCGAAAATGGGATGGCGATTCCCACTCTCTGCCACCTCGACGGGCTCACGGAAGTAGGAGCGTGCCGTCTGTGCCTGGTGGAAGTGAAAGGTTCGAATCGCCTGCAACCCGCATGCGTGACTTTGGTGGAAGAGGGCATGGAAGTTACGACGCAGACGCCGCGCCTGCAAAAATACCGGCGTATGGTGCTCGAACTTCTTTTCGCGGAACGGAATCACGTCTGTTCGGTCTGCGTCGCCAACAATATCTGCGAATTGCAGGACCTGGCGAAGGCCCTCGGCGTGACCCATGTGCGCTTTCCCTACCGCTCTCCGCAGCTTTCTGTGGATGTCTCTCACGAACGCTTCACGCTGGACCACAACCGCTGTATTCTGTGCACGCGCTGCGTGAGAGTATGCAACGAAATTGAAGGCGCGCACACCTGGGATCTCCTCGGCCGCGGCGTCACTTCCATGCTCATCAGCGATCTGCAACAGCCCTGGGGCGAGTCCGATACCTGCACCAGTTGCGGAAAATGCGTTGCGGTGTGCCCCACCGGCGCCCTATTTGATAAAAGCAAAGTTGGCGGCAAGGTGCGCAAGGATCCAGACTTCCTTTCTTACCTGACCGACATGCGGGAGGGGCTGCGATGAACAAGCCGGCACTCGCAACTGTTTGGCTCGACGGCTGCTCCGGGTGCCATATGTCGATCCTGGATATGGATGAACGTCTGGTGGATCTGAGTGAGCAATTCGATCTCGTCTATTCGCCGCTAGTGGATTACAAACAGTTTCCCGCGCACGTGGACATCGCACTGATCGAAGGATCCGTCAGCAGCGACGAGGACGAGCATAAGATACTGCACGTGCGGGAGCACACCCGTGTCCTGGTTTCGCTGGGCGATTGCGCGGTGACGGGAAATGTGCCCGCGATGCGCAATCCCATACCCGTGGGCGAGTTACTGGACTGCGTTTACAAGGCAAACGGTTTGCTTCAGGAACAAGTGCCGGTGCAACGCCTGCCCTCGCTGTTGCCGCGGGTTCGTCCGGTTCACGAAGTTGTGAGAGTAGACGTGTTTGTACCGGGATGCCCACCCTCTGCTGACACGATCTTCACCGTGATTAGCGAGTTGCTCGCCGGGCGCGTTCCGGATGTAGCCGCCTTGTCTCGCTTTGGCGCTTAGTCGCTTGGGCGTAGGACTTAGAAAGTCAGGATCATGTCCAAGACGATTACGATTGATCCGGTTACGCGCATCGAAGGCCACGCCAAGATCACGCTGCAACTGGATGACCAAGGCGAGGTCTCTGAGGCCTATTTCCACGTTACGCAATTTCGCGGATTCGAACGATTTTGCGTTGGCCGCCCGTTCTACGAGATGCCGTACCTGATGGAGCGGATCTGCGGCATCTGTCCAGTGAGCCATCTGCTGGCCTCGGCCAAGGCGTGCGATGCGCTGCTTGCCGTGAAGGTTCCGCCTTCTGCCGGAAAGCTCCGGCGCATCCTGAATCTGGCGCAAATCATTCAGTCGCACGCGCTGAGTTTCTTTTATCTTTCGTCGCCGGACTTTCTCATAGGGATGGATGCCGACCCCAAAGAGCGCAATCTTTTCGGCGTCATGCGCAAGCATCCGGAATTAGGCCGCGGCGGGATCCGTTTGCGGCAGTTCGGACAGCAAGTGATCGAAACCCTCGCCGGAAAACGCATTCATCCGGCCTGGGTGGTTCCGGGCGGAGTGAATGAACCGCTCAGCGTCGAAAAACGAGACAAGCTGCTGGCGCAGATACCGGAAGTGATCGCGATCGCACAGAAGGCGCTGGCGTGGTTCAAAATCGAATTCGAGAACTTCCGCGAAGAGATCCGCACGTTCGCGAATTTTCCCAGCCTCTTCATGGGGCTGGTCACGGTGGATGAGCGCGCCGGTTACTATGAGGGCAAACTCCGCTTTACCGACTCCCATGGAAACATCGTGGCGGACAATTTGGAAGCCGCGAATTATCCGGATTATTTGGGCGAAGCCGTCGAGCCGTTCACTTTCATGAAGTTCCCCTACTACAAGCCGCTGGGCTATCCCGAAGGCATGTACCGCGTGGGCCCGCTGGCGCGGCTCAACCTGGTAGAGAACTGCGGCACGCCGCTGGCGCAGCAGGAATGGGTGGAATTCCGCTCGCTGGAACGCGGTGCCGTGTTGAGTTCATTTCATTATCACTACGCGCGCCTGATCGAGATACTTTTCGCGCTCGAGCATATTCAGGAGTACTTGCTTGATCCGATCATTACCAAACGCCACGCCCGCTACTCCGCATCGCTGAATAATCTCGAAGCAGTAGGTTGTTGCGAAGCCCCGCGCGGCACGCTGATTCACCACTATCGCGTGGATGAGCAGGGGTTGATCACCTGGGCCAACCTGATCATCGCGACGGGCCACAACAATCTGGCGATGAATCGCGGCATTCTACAGGCCGCGCAGCATTTCGTGCGCAGCGAAAAACTCACTGAAGGCATGTTGAACCGGGTCGAAGCGGTGATCCGTGCGTTTGACCCGTGCCTGAGCTGCTCCACGCACGCGGCTGGAGAAATGGCGCTTCATATCCGGCTGGTTTCTCCCGAGGGTAAATTACTCGATGAAATTTGCCGGGGATCATAAGCTAGAGATGCTAGCCGATGCTGGTTCTCCTTTTATGTTATCCGGGCGGCAGCAGCATCCCCTTCTCCAGATGCCGGGTGACGTGCGCATACGAAGCTGCGTGCGGATCGTGCGTCACCATCACGATCGTCTTGTGGAAGTCCTCGTTCAGGCGTTTCAGGATCTCTAGAACCTCAGTTGCCGAGTGACTGTCGAGGTCACCGGTGGGCTCATCCGCAAGTAACAGAGTAGGGTCGCTCACGATTGCGCGGGCGATTGCGACGCGTTGCTCCTGTCCGCCGGATAGCTGCTTGGGGAGATGGTTGACCCGCTCTTCCAGGCCGACGAGTTTTAACGCGGTCATAACGTGGTCGCGCCTTTGCTGCTGGTTGAGATGTGTGAGCAGCAACGGCAATTCCACGTTTTCAAACGCGGTCAGCACCGGAATCAGGTTAAACGTCTGGAAGACGTAGCCGATGTGTTCATTGCGCCAATGAGCCGCCTGCGAATCGCTGAACCGGAAAATATTCTGATTCTGTACCAGTAGTTCGCCGGAAGTGGGCCTGTCGATGGCGGCAATCATATTCAGCAGCGTGGTCTTGCCCGAGCCCGAGGGGCCCATGAGCGCCAAAAATTCTCCGGCCGCGATGTCAATCGACACGTCGTCAAGCGCAGTAACTTCAAAGGCCTCGCGCTTGAAGATTTTGCTGACGTTGCGCGCCTGGACAACCTTGGTTCCCGTTGCGACTTTGTTTTCCATAACGGTGCTCATAATTATGACTGCCCCTTGATTTTAATTGTGTCTCCATCTTTCAACTCTGGCGGCCCTTTGATGATCACGCTCTCTCCGCCCACCAATCCGTCGACCAGAAAGCCATCGCTGCGCTCGCTCAACACATGAACCTCGCGCATGCGTACTTTTCCGTCGAAGGCCAGGAACACGATCTTCTTGCCGTCGCGATCCCGCACCGCGCCGGCGGGCACAAACGCTCCCGCTGGCTGCGTGCTGGCGTTCTTCGGTTCATCGGCCAAGAATTTCACAGTTGCATTCATCTCGGGCCGCAGATACTCATCCGGATTCAGCACCTGCACTTTCACCTGCACTGTAGCCTTTTGCCGATTGGCTTCCGGCGAAATCTGCGCGATCTCCCCTTTGTATTTGCGGTCGGGATAGGCGTCGGTGGTGACGATACCTTTCTGTTTAGGACCGAGCCGGGCAAAGTCAGCCTGCGCGATGTCGAGTTCAACTTGAAGATCGTTCAAATCCGCCAGCGACACTACCGATCCCTGCGGTCCGCCCGCCGCCGCGCTCGCAAATTGCGCAGTGATGAGTTCGCCCTTTTCCGCGGTGCGATCGAGAATCGTCCCGCTGACGGGCGCGCGAATCACGGTGGCGTCGAGTTGCGACTTGGCGTAATCGAGCTGCCCTTGCGCTTGCACGACCGCTCCGCGGGCGCGCGCGATTTCTTCCTGTCGCGGCCCGAGCTTCATCAGTTGAAAAGCCTTCTCCAGCGAATTTACCCGCTCCTGATCCGACTCGAACTTAGCCGTCGCGTCATCCAACGCCTGCCGCGAAACCACGCCCCCAGCCGAAAGTTCCTTGGTTCGGTCGAGTGTCAGTTTGTCGTTGGTCAGCGTGGCGCGGGCTTCATCAAGATTGTGTTGAGCTTGCTGAATCTCTTCCGGCCGCGACCCGTGCTCCAGTTCCTCGAGATAAGCGCGCGCATTGTCCAATGCGCCCTTCGCCTGTTCGTAGGTAGCGCGAAACTCCTCGTCCTCCAGCCGCACCAGGATCTGGCCTTCTTTCACCTTGTCGCCTTTTTCCACGCCGATCCAGGCGAGCCGTCCGGTGACTTTGGAATTCACGTTGATGGTGTGATGAGCCACGATATAGCCCGTGGCTGAAAGCACGGTTCCACCCACATCGCTGCTCTCCGCCGCAGCGCGCGTAACTTCCACCTCCGGTACGTCGCGCGAAAGCAGGCGATAGGCCAGAACCGACAGGCTCAGCAACCCTACAATTACGATCCCAATAACAATGTAGCGGCGTGCCCAGACGGGAGGTTCTCCATTGCCCGCGCCGTGCCCGGTGCGGTCGATGCGCAGGCTCTGCAAGTCTTCGTGTTTTGCGTCAATCGGCATAAGTTTCGAAACGGCGTCCGGCTTTCGGCTTTCGGAACGCAAGATCTTCTGGCCCGAGGCCGGAAGCCGGAGGCCACTTTTGTGCTACCTCGGTCTCATCAGGGCTGTACTCAACCTCGCAACGCCGTAAGAATATTCTGCCTTGCCGCGTGCCAAGCCGGAGCAAATCCGCCGACCAATCCCATGATGAGCGCGAACGCAATCGCGTAGGCGGCAACCTGCGCCGTAATCTGCAGGCTGAATACCACCTCACTAAAGGTCACTTGATTCGACGTTCCAGTCTGCATTCCGTTGAAGGGCAGCATCAATAGAATTCCCACGATCGCGCCCAGCAAAGACAGCATCAGAGATTCCAGAACAAACGAAGTCAGAATCGCGGGACGCGAGAATCCCAGCACTCGCAAAGTTGCGATTTCGCGCCCACGATACGCTACCGCAGCGTACATGGTATTCATTGCAGCGAAGCTCGATCCGATGGCCATGATGATCGCGACCACGATGCCGATGTATTTGATGGGAGCGCCCGAACTCGTTTGCTTCGCATAATAATCCGTTTCCAGCACGCCTTCGAGCTTAAGGCGCTGGTCATCGCTCACCCGCTTCGTCAGAGCGTCAGCGGTCACCGGATCGGTGGCTCGCAGGTAAGCCGAGGAATAGCCACCTTGCCGGTCGAAATCAGCGGCCATCTGGTTCACATCGCCCCAGATCTCGGATTCATACGCCGAACCGCCGGCGTCAAATACGCCCACCACTTTCCACGCGCCTTTGCCGAACTCCATAGTGTCGCCAATGTTGGCATGAGAAAAGCGCGAGCGAATGGATTTGCTGACCACAACTTCTCGCTGCCCCGGCTGGAACCAGCGTCCTTCAATCAGTTTTGCGCTGGGCCGAAGCTCGAGACCATCGGGCATCATGCCGCGCACCGTGACGTTTACTTCGCCCGTACCATCTTTGCGCGGAAGCACGATCACCACCACCCACTCGCCAGAAACCATCGGCTCACCGTGGCTGTCTTTCGCAATGCCGGGCAGAACCTTGAGCGTGGGGAACAGCGCAGCATCGAAGCCGCCCGACAATTCTGCTTCCGATCCCTTGCGCAGCACCAGCACATTCTGCGGATTGCCACTGGAAACAAATGCGCGCTTCATGCCCGTCAGCAGGGCCATCAGGAAAATCGCTGTAGTAACGGTCAACGCAATGCCCAGCGCGGTCATAATGGTGAGCCCCTTGCGGAGCTTCAAATTGCGAATGTTGTAGCTGATCGGTATGGCCATAAATAAACTCTATTTCGTGACAACTCTAATTTCCGTAGCGCCGGCCCCTTCGTAGCGCGTCCTGCAACAGATGCCCGCGCAACCGCAGCGCCGCTTCTAGCCTATGTGGCGCAATCCTTCCACAATATTTATCCGCGACGCGCCGTAAGCCGGAACATAGCCGCTCAAAAATCCTACGGTTGCCGCAACCAGCAACGACAACCCCACTGCAGGCAGAGTGACCCGCATGTCAGTTGGAATGCCGATCGCCACTGACGAGTGCGTCAGCCAGCGGATCAATCCCGCAGCCGCACCAATTTCCCACCACACCACCTGCCACGGCCAATGCGACAGCCTCCAACACGAATAACGACAAAACGCTCTGCCGAGTGAAGCCCAGCGTCTTCAGCACGGCCACTTCACGAGTCCGGCTGCGCACTGACATCGCCATGGTGTTCGCCGAAACCAGCAGGATGGCAAACACCACCGCGCCACAAATGCCAAGGATAAAAGCCTTCACGTTTCCCAAGGTAGCCACCAGCGAAAGCTGAAATGCTTTTTCGCTCTCCGTTTTCGTCCGCTGAGGAGAGTTGCGGAACATGTCATCGATCGCACTCGAGGCTCGCGCCACGTCGCTCGGTTCGGCTACCTGAATGGCATACCATCCGGCTCGCCCTTTGAAATAAGGCATGGCTTCTTCCAGATATTTGGCGTTGAAATACAGCGCGTTCTGTGGCGGATCGCGATGGTAGATGCCGCGAATTGTCAGCTCGGGATTCACCGGAAATATGGTTCCCAGCAGCGTGATCTTGTCGCCGATTTTCCAGCCATACTTGTCAGCCAGCGTCACATCCACGATAGCCCCGGCGCGGTCGCGCTGCCATGCCAGCACCTGATCTGGTGGAATGATCTTGTCGGAGGCAACCTTCAGATACTCGTCCGGATCGGTGGCGAGCTGGGCGAAAGCATTGCTCGAACGATCATCCTTATAGTGATTGCCAAAATAAGTCATAGGCGCAACGGCCACCACTCCCGGGATATTTCGAATCTTCTCCCGATAGTACGCGGGCAACAAGAACGACAAAGAGACGCGGTCGCGCGTAATCATCCGCTTCGCCGTAAGCGGGGCTCCCAGGTCAACATAGAACGTGCGCCATATGGAAACCATCATAGTCAGCAACAGCAGCGAGAAGCTGATACTCAGCATCGTCAGCAGGCTGCGCCGCTTGTTGCGAAACGTATTGCGCACGACAAAACTGCTCAGAGTCATAAATCAGCCGATGTGGCGTAAGCCATCCACGATATTTACTTTCGAAGCGTGATAAGAAGGGAGTGCGGCACTCAGCAGCCCCACCAAACCCGAAGACGAACAAGGCGGCAGCCCACATGCCGAGCGTCACCTTCATGTTGTAAAAACTCATATAAGGGGAGTGGCTCACCGCGTAAATCAGCAGCGCACGCCAAGCCCACTCCAAATAGCCCCCCGCCATAGCGAAGGCGACAGCCTCGCTTACAAACAGACCGAGCATGGTCTGCCGGGTGAAACCCAGAGTCTTCAAAACGGCAACTTCCCGAGTCCGCTCGCGAATCGACATTGCCATCGTGTTGGCGGAAACCAGAAGGGTTGCGAAAACCACAGCCAACAGATCATGAGAATGAATGCCTTTACGTTGCCCAGCATGGCCACAAACTCCAGGCCGAAAGCCTTCTCGCTTTCCGATCTTCGTGGGCTGCGGCGAATTGCGAAACATATCGTCCACCTCGCTGGCGATCTTGGCTCACATCCCCGGGCGAAGCCGCCAGATGCTGAACGTGCCCGCCTGGCCTTTAAACCAACTTACCGACTCCTCGACATACTTAGTATTGAAATACACCGACTTGTTATCGGGTCAGAACTGGAAAATACCTCGCATGGTAATTCAAGATTGACCGGATAAATTGTGCCTTTCAGCACGATGCGATCACCCAATTTCCATCCGTATTTTTGGTCAGTGTCGTCACTCGACGATCACGCCCGGCGGTCCCGCTGCCACGCAACGCGCTGTTCGGGCGGTATCTGCATTTCTGCGGTACACTTTGAAAACTCCTCCGGATCAGTACCGAACTGCGCAAAAAAATTCTCCGGCTTTTCATCTTTATATAATTCCCCCAAACCAGGAAGTCGGGCACCATCGCAACCACTCCTGGCAACGCCCGAATTTTCTCTCGGTAAAAACCGGGCAAGTTAAGGTAAGGCGAAACCCGATGCCGCATCACCAGTCTTTCCGCGTCGATTCGGCGCTGCCCTTATCCATGTAGAAGCCCGCCATATCGTGATCATGAGAGTCAGCAAGAGCAAGGAGAACGCCGATGCTCAGCACCGTCAGGATGCTGCGCCGTTTGTTGCGAAGGGCATTTTTGGTGACAAATCGGGTCAAAGTCATATTGCGAACCCCTGTTGAACCCCAGGAAAGATGCGACGCGCCGGACAGCGGATCAACTCAGTCCGGGCAGATCTCAAGCATAAATGAACAAGTCCGCTCGCCACAACTTGCATCCGATCCCGCAAAAGGCGTCACCTCGCGAACAAAACCATCCAGCGTCCATACTTAATTCGTCTCGTGCCTGTCGCCAGTGGAGATCGTCATCCGGCCTGCATGACAATTGTCACACTCGCTTGTTTCAATAGAGTTAAACGTTTTTGGCGGAAAGTCACGGCGTGAGGTGAAGTAGTTTTACGCCCCTTTGCGGTTACCGGCGGGTCCATCGGAGCGCTCTGAAAGGGCTCGGCTTTCAGCCGCGGCGCAAGCCCGCGGAAAAAACAGCCCTTCACCACTGAGGCCGACATACCTCTTTCATCCCATCGTTTTCTCAGTACTTTGGTAACTCGAACACAAATCGCCTGCAGCGATATCCTAAGCCATAACCTGCCCCGAGTTTAACCCACGCAGTTCTCGAATGGAGGCTGCGCGGCTTTTTTCTAGGATGAGGCACGGAACTATGTCTACAAAGATCGGCCACTTCGAAATTCTGAGTGAACTGGCTAAGTCTGCAACCGGCGCCGTTTACAAGGCGAACGATCCGCAGACCAGCCAAACCGTTGCGTTGAAAGCGATCCAGTTGTCTGCCTTTGGCGAACACGCCGCCGAACTGGAGAAATGTTTACTGGAAGAGGTCGAGACCGCCAAGGTTCTCAGCCATTCCAATCTGCCACCCGTTTTCGGGGCGGGAGAAATCGACGGCCAATTCTGCGCCGCCATGGAATACATCCAGGGCAACAGCATCGCCACCATGCTCGCCCGCAAAGAAGGATTTTCCATCTGGGATCTGCTTGATATCGGAAGGCAGGTTTGCAGCGGCCTCGAGCACGCCCACTCCCACAAGATTTTTCACTATAGTTTGGAGCCCGCCAAGATTATGTGCGGCTGGGACGGGACAGTAAGAATTCTGAGCTACGGTGTCTCCAGCGTGGGCAAGTTTACGGCGCAAATGCCCGGAGTTCCATCGATCCTGCACTACATGTCTCCGGAGCAGGTGCGCGGCGACGCCATTGATACCCGGTCCAATCTCTTTAGTCTGGGAGCGATGTTTTACGAAATGGTCACGGACCGCAAGGCCTTCGATCGGGAAGATGCCGAATCCTTGCGTCAGAGCATTCTCGAGAGCACACCGGTGCCGCCCGCACAAGTGAATCCGAAACTCCACCCCGCGTTGAGCGATCTCATTATGAAAGCTCTCTCTAAGGATCCGGGTGAGCGCTACCAGAACGGAAGGGAACTGCTCGAGGATTTAGAGAAGTGCAAGGAATCCAAGTCGCACGCGGCGAAGCAGGCAGCGCCCGCAAAAAGTCCAGCAATTCCGGAGGCCGTCAAAAACGCGACCCAGGCGAAATTCGTCGGCGCGTCCGTTCCACCTGCGGCGCCCAAGCCGACGGTTGCAGTTGCGAGTCGCCCCGCCGAGTCGAGGGCTCAGGCTGCGCAGCCAGCGCCAAGCAAAGCAATCCAGAGTCCGCCAGTTTCGAGTCAGCCAGCCGAACGGAAAATCGCAGCCCCGCAAGCTGCTCCTGGCAAAGTAGCGGCCGCCGCCGCGGGATGCGGAGAGGGATGCACCACCACTCAGGCGGTATCATCCACGCCTGTTAAGCCAACTATCGACGCCGCATCGCAACCATTCGCTTCTATTTCTTCGGCAGTTGTCGACGAGTCCGCTGTGGTTGGTTCCCGAGCCCAGGGGCCGAAAATTGCCTTCGATCCCATGATGGCCGAGGACGACAGTCCGTCACGCGGGGGAGGCGGTGTCAGCTTCTCGGAGATGACCGAACTGCCTCCGCTCAAGGAAATTTACATCGCACCTCCGGCACCGCAGCCGCCGCCCTTCGAGCCGCAAGCTTCCCAATCCCGCAACTCCACGATCTATGAATATGAAGAGGAGAAGCCCAAGGCTCAGCCGCGTGAAGTCGCAGAGAAGGCGCTTAAGGAGATCAAAAGCGTCCCGCCGCGGCTCATGGTTTATTCCATCGCCGGCGCCGCGGTCGTGATTCTGATTATCGCCGTGGCTCTGGTTCTCCACGTCAACAGCTTGAACAGTGATGGCGATTCATCTCGCGCCACCGCCGAATCGGCAACTCAACCTGCAGCCAGCCAACCAGCTGCCCCCACCCAACCCCAGCCCACGTCACCCGCGCAGCCTGCCGCAAGGGCCGAAGCCCAACCTTCCCGCCCCGTGGCCGAAGCTGAGCGGGCGCCCACTCACGCAGGCAGAGCCAAGAATGTCAGGAAGAAACCCGCGGCGCCCGAAGCTCCGCTAGTCGTGCCCGGACAAGTGGCCGTCGATTCCGTTCCTCAGGGCGCGCAAGTGCAAATCGATGGGAAAACCGATCCCTCCTGGGTGACACCATTCACTTTGCCGGGATTAGACCCTGGACAACATTCGGTTACAGCCAGCAAGCCCGGCTACTCCTCCGATACGCGAGCCATCCAAGTGACCTCCGGCAGCAAATCCTTTGTCGTGGCCCACCTGACCCAACTTATGGCGACGCTAGCTGTATCCAGCACGCCTGCCGGAGCCAACGTCTACATTGACGGCAAAGATACGGGCAAACTCACTCCCGCCCAGGTCTCCCTCAACAAAGGACCGCACGTGGTCCTGGTGCGCAAATCGGGTTTCCTCGATGAGACCACCAACGCTCAGTTCAGCCTCGGCCAGACTGTGAGTTTCACGCCCGCGCTGCGGGCGCTCGGCAATGTCGACGACATCAAGACCGTCGGAAAAATGAACAAGCTGTTTGGCCGTAAGGAAGCACAGGGCATGGGGACGGTCATCATCAAAACTCAACCCAAGGGAGCCCAGGTGGCCATCAACCAGCACATGCTGGATAAGGGCTCGCCCGTCGAAGCCGCGCTCGATCCCGGCAACTACATCGTCGACATCACGCTGAGCGGCTACGTCTCCATCCACAAAGTCATAACTGTAGACAAAGGCGGAAAAGCCGTAATCGATGAAGTCCTGCAGCACGATTAACTGCACGAACACTGCTGCCGAACCTCTCAAACAAACTTATCGTTCCGAGCCGGGCTGCAAGCCCGGCGAGAAATCTGCTTAGCCTTCGCGCTATGCTCTCGCCTATTTTCCCGCCGCGCTTTCGCACCCTTGTCCAGTGGGTTGCGGACAGGATCGAGGTCATTCCAGACCTGGCTCACGACGGTTGGATCGGCCTTCGCCAGCGGCTTATCCGGTTCCTTCGACAGATAACCTTCCAGGCGGAACTGCGTCAGGTTGACGTAGCGTCGGTCAAGTGGTCAGCACCAGGCGTCGCCCCTTCCGGCAGCACCAGCGCCACGCGTGTGATGGCCGAGGCATTCGAGGTAATGATGTGTGAACTGAGCGCCGTGGGTGAGAGTCGTCGGTGCACATAGGATTAATGGCCGCCAGCCGTTAAAGGTATGGCGGGTATAGATCGTGTGCGCGACTTGCGCGGCAGCGCCTTTGTCGGAGGGGGTGAACGCACCCGCCGAAACGGGGGATTTCCAGATGTCAAGATGCGGAGTTTGCTGTTGTTTACCGCGGCAGCTTGAACTTCACCGTGACCGGCGTCTGAATCTCCATCGGCTCACCGTTCAGCAGATATGGTTTGTACTTCCATCGCTTGACTGCATCAACCGCGGCGCGTGCCAGTTGCGAATCTCCACTAAGAACCTTGACCCCCGAAATGTCGCCGTTCTTGCTGATCGTTGCCGAGAGTTCAACCGCGCCTTCGATACGCATCTGCAGTGCCCTCGCCGGATATACAGGCGGGATCTCTTTCACCAACAATCCACGCGATACTCCCTGCGATATGTGCAGATTCTGAAGCACGGGCGTCGGAGCTTTGTCGCTGCCCATCAGATTGGGAAGCGCCACGTTATTGTTGGGAGCTATTCCAGCCAGGGCGGGTGCGGTCACATCCGCGCTCGGCACAGGTTTTCCAACCTTAGGTTGCACCGGATGATTCTTGATGACAATTGCACGCTCATCCGGCGATACCGCCGAAGCATCGTTCTCCGACTCCGATACAGGTCGCGCACTCTTGTGACTTGCGGTTGCCTTGGTATCGGTTGGCCGCGCATCGGCTGTCGGAATCGGGACGGAAGATGATGCAACGGAAGGCGGCGCGACCGGGGCCACGTGCGGCGCGGTTTGCGGAGCTGCAGGAGAAGTTGTTACCGGTTGCGCGACGTGCGTGAAAGGCACGGCAGCCCCGCTGGAACGTACCCATTGCATCCACACTTCGTAACCAACCGCGGCAACCAATAGAACTGCAGCCACCGCCAGCAGGGCCTTCTTCTTTCCCCCGCCCGCGGACTCGGTTCCGCTCTTGACATTGCCGCCAAGTGTGAACGCTGGCGTGATCGCCGCAGTTCCTTCGACTGCAGAACCCTCCGCACTGGCTGCGACCTGTTCCACGGGCCTTTCCGGTTCAGAGATAACCGCTGACGGTTTCTCTCTACTCCCAGCACTGGGCTTCGGCTCCCGGGCGGGCGCAGGCGCGCTCGCGGCACCAGTTCCCAACGCTCCCGGAGTCGGCGAATGCCCAACTGCCGCTGACGGGATCTCCGTTTTGGCAAAAGTCTTTGCTCCATGCGCAACGATCAATGGGGAACCACTTTCCTCATCCTTCGCGTCGAGTAGATCGGTATCCGTCTCCTCGATTCTCGTGGGAACGGACGCCACCACCGTTGGTCGCGGCGCCGGCTTTGGAGTTGAAATACTTGCCGCCGCCGAAGGCGCGATTGGCGCTGCCGGGCGCCTGGTCGCCACAGATGGAAATGTGCGTGGCGGCACCAGCTTGGGAGGTGCAACCACAGGCGCCGCAGGTTTCACAGCTGTAGTCGCCGCGCCCGGTCCAGGTTTTGCCGCTTCGCTCTTGCGCAGCAGTCCGCGCGCAACTCGCAGCGTGCCTTTCGCCTGCTCTACATTCACCGGCTTGGTGAGAACCAGATTGGCGCCGATTCGGAAAGCCTTCGCCACTCCTGCCTGCCCTTCCACCATCGCAACCGCTAAAGAGGAGTGGTTATTAGCTGCATTGCGGGCGCTCTTGAACAGCAACGTGGCGTTCTGCTCGTTATCGCAGTCAACGATTACGGCGTCGAAGCGCTCACCCATCAATTTCTTGACCGCGGCGAAAGGTTCGGTGCAGGGCACAACGGAGAAATCCAGTTCGCTCAGAACCTGCGTTACGGTGCGGGCCGTCTTCTCATCGGGGCAGAATAAGAGCGCTTGGTAGGGCATACTGAGGTCATCGTAGGTACACCCGTAAGGCTCATCAAGTTACGGTAGTAATTCCCATCAAGCCGGTTTTGCCTTGCCAAATCAGTCTTTTGCCCCTTCGCGATTTCCGAAATACGCCCCGGAGAGCACGGAGACACGGATAAGACTTTTTGATGAATTCCTCCGTCTCCTCCCGCCTCCATGGCGGGTGTTCCGCAGATAACGCATACAATAACGTCTCATGAGCATCCCGCTCTGGCTCAAACTTGCCTGGACCGCGTGCGTGATCGCCTGGATACCCTTATACTGGCGGCAGTACGGATCGCAAAATTTTCTTTTTTTCTGCGATCTCGGCAATTTCTTCATCACCGCCGCTCTCTGGCTCGAGAGTCCGCTCCTGTTTTCCTGGCAAGCAACCGCGTTGCTGTTGTTCCAAACCCTATACACCATCGACCTTGCGGGTGCTCTTGTAAGTGGGCGACACCTGATCGGCGGGACGGAATTCATGTTCGATCCGCACGTTCCTCTGGGGATCCGGTTGTTAAGCCTGTTTCACGTCGTCACGCCGCCATTATTGTTGTGGGCGATTTGGCGTTTGGGCTACGACCGCCGAGGATGGAAGTTTCAGACGCTAACCGCGTGGATCGTGGTTCCAGTCAACTACTTCTGGCGTCCAGAATACGATGTCAACTGGGCTCGCGGCCCGTTCTCTCACGAACAGCATGCCGTGCCCGGGTTCTTATATCTCTTGGGATATCTGATCGTTGTTCCCGCGATGGTGTACTATCCGACGCACCGGTTTCTGTTGTGGCTGACGCAGCGCTGGCACGAAAAGTAAGGCTTGCTTTCCCTGATCTCTTGTCATTCCGAACCGGGCGTCAAGCCCGGTGAGAGCCTACCCTGAGGCGAATGCCGAAGGGAACCTGCTTTGGGAATCGCACGTTGGACTCCCATCCCTATCTGGACAACTAGTTCCGTTCTTCGCTCGGCCGCATGCGTCCGCTGCGCACGTACCGTTCATGCCAGCTCAGGCTTTCGTTCAGCAAATGAGGAGTATGTTTGCCGAAAGATAACCGTTCCGCGCGCTCTGCATAATCGCGCAGCAGGGAACGATAATCCGGGTGCGCGCATTTTTCGATGATGACCTTCGCTCGTTGCCGCGGCGACAAGCCCCGCAGGTCGGCGAGCCCCTGTTCGGTTACGACCACATCCACATCGTGTTCGGTGTGGTCGACGTGCGACACCATCGGCACGATTGTGGTGATCGCCCCTTTCTGTGCGATGGACGGAGCCATGAAGATCGCCAGGTACCCGTTGCGCGCAAAATCTCCCGACCCTCCAATACCATTCTGAATTCGCGATCCCATGACATGCGTGGAATTCACGTTGCCATAGATGTCGGCTTCAATCATTCCATTCATGCCGATCACCCCCAGCCGCCGGATAATTTCCGGATGGTTGGAGATTTCCTGCGGCCGCAGAACAATCCGCTCGCGGAAGTTTGCCATCTCGGCATTGACCTTCACCCCCATCTCCGGGCTCAGAGAAAATGCCGTTGCCGAGGCGCAGGTGAGCTTGCCACAGCGCAGAAGTTCAATCATGCCGTCCTGAATGACTTCAGTGTACGAAGTCAAGTTCTCAAAATTAGCTTCCAGCAACCCGAACAGCACGGCGTTCGCGATGTTCCCCACGCCTGATTGCAGCGGGAGCAGCGAGGAGGGGATGCGTCCCTTCTGCACTTCCCACCCGAGAAATTCCAAAAGGTGGCCCGCAATCAGGCGCGAACTACTATCCGGCGCTTTGAACGAGCTATTGCGATCAGGAGAATCTGTCAGCACTACCGCAGCGACCTTTTCCGGCGCAACGTGAAGATAAGGACTGCCAATCCTTTGCCCCGTATGCACCAGCGGAATCGGCTGGCGGTTCGGCGGCGGTTGTAGCCCGTAATAGATGTCGTGCATGCCCTCCAGTTCAGCCGGCTGCCAGGCGTTCACTTCCACAATCACCTTCTCCGCCTGCTCGATCCACGTCCGATTGTTGCCCACCGACGAACTCGGAACCAGCCGCCCGTCTTCGAGAATTGCTGTGACCTCGATCAGCGCCCAGTCCATCTTGCCCAGGAACCCATACTCCACATATTGCGCGACGTGACCAAGGTGGATGTCCATATACTCCATCTCGCCCGCGTTGATTCTTTTGCGAGTCTCCGGGTCAGACTGATAAGGCAGCCGAAGCTGTATGCCGCCGGCCATGGCCAGAGCCCCATCCAGCTCCGGTCCGGTGGAAGCGCCCGTGAATATGCTGACCTGTGCTTTTTGGCCGCGCAGGTTTGCGTCTGAGATGCGCCGTGCCAACGCCATCGGTACAGCCTTCGGATATCCGGCGCCGGTGAATCCGCTCATGCCGATTCGAGTGCCGAACTCGATCAGTGCCGCCGCTTCGTCGGCGCTCATGATGCGCGCCGCCAGGTCGGAATTCAAAACGCGAGAAGTGACAGAAGGCAAGGTAACCATAGGAGTCTCTCACATAGCCAGATGGCTAGAGACGTAATGATGCCATTGTCTACGGAAGTAGCCTGTGATCTCGGTCACAAGATGTGGTGATGATCAAACCGGCGAACTTCATTCTTTCGGGTTTTCCCCAGGCGCCTTCAAGCCGCTGCCCTGCCGGGAATCACTGATCTGCTTATCACTGATCTCCTTATCGATGATCTGCTTATCAATGATCTGCTTTGCCGCCGTCGGGCCGCCGCTCAAGTATAGAGTCTGCGATGGCGACGCCAGCTTGGTCGCCGAATCCTCCACAAAATTCATGATCCGCAACAGCAATTCTTCGCGGACAGTTGCGTATTCGTCGTAATCGCGGGTCATCACGTAGCACGCCAGCTCAACGTTAATAGCACTCGATGCCAACTCTACAAGGCGGACTCGGCTCGTGCTGCGCTCAATCTTCGGATGGCCGGACAAGACGCCGCGGATCTCCGCAAGTACGTAACGTACATGCTCCGCCGGAGTGTCCAGGTGCAGCCCCAGCACCGTCTTGAAAAGCATCTTGTCGCGCCGGCTCAGGTTCTCGACATTGATAGTCGCGACTGTGCCATTGGGGATGGCCAGCAGCGTTCTCTCCTCCGTGCGCACTCGCGTCGAGCGTAGACCGATGTCCTCGACCGTTCCCGTGCGGTCGCCGAACTTGCAGAGGTCGCCTACCCGGATGACTTCATCCCCCAGCACCGAAACGCCGCCAAATAAATTCGCGATGGTCTGCTGCGCCCCGAAGCCCACCGCCAGGGTGCCAATGCCGACCCCCGCCAGCGCCGTGCTCATGTTGAAACCCAGCACGCTCAGCACAAGAAACAGCGCCATCACCACGACGATTGCTTTGATGATGCGCTCGCCCAGCAACATCAGTGAACCTGTACCTGAGTGACCGCGAGCCAGCGCCCGCCGGCGCACTCGCTGCAGGAACCAGCGAATCACCCGCCAGAAAATCCAGAATGCGCTGGTAATAACCGCGACCGCGACCACTTGGTTGTAGTAGTGCCGGGGGAGCAAAGCAATGCCCAGATAGCTCGCCAGAATTCGGTGAATAATCGCGCCACTGAAAAGCCACCCTGGAGCGGAAACCGAGCGCCAATGCACTAGCTCGGCATCCCCATGCCGCCTCGTCCACCACCGCAAAGGAATTTGCAGCAGCACTAACAGCACCCAGGCAGCCGCCGCCGCCACGGGAATCAGCAACAGCAGAGCCAACCATTGCCACAGCGGCATCCCGGCCAACTCATGCTTCACCATCCACCCGGGCAACCATGTTTCGACCTGCCGCGCCTCCACCTGCTCGTAGAGCTCCGGCACCTTCGTCAATGTGTCAGAAGAAATCAGCCAGATTTTCCCCGCGCGGGGATCGGTGACTCGAACCAGTTCGAGTTCCGCGTCCACGTCGCCGGCCGACATAGTGCCCAGCTTTTGCCGGCCGGGCGGAACGTCTTCCTGCAGCGTGCCCTCAGGCTGCCGGCTCGGCCGCAGACTGCCGGCAAACGCCTGATTCATGGCGACGTTCAGTTTCATGGCCAGCTCATTGCCTTCGCTCTGGCGCCGTGACGGGCTCATTTGCAGATATTGTGCTGCGATCCCGTAGTCTCCCGATTGCGCCGCCTGCAGAAATCCGTACACCGTGCCATACGGCGTGTCGCGACCCAATTGATCGGAGGCTTTTGCAGGCGCGGTGGGGGTCGCCGTCGAGCCTTGCAGGATCTGGGTGATTGCACTCTGAGCCGTCAGCGGCAAACACGCCGCGAGAACAAGCGTGAGGGGAAATATTCCTTTAGAAAAAGTGGACATGGGTTCCTTACCCATATTATCCACGTCGGGGGCGGTACACGTCCGTGCTCGTGCCAAAGAAAACCTCTGCAGCATTCATCACCGTCTCAGAGAGCGTGGGATGCGGATGGATGCTCATCGCCACATCTTTCGCCAGCGCGGCCATTTCGACGGCCAGCACTCCCTCGGCGATCAGTTCCCCCGCGCCAACCCCAACGATCCCCACACCCAGCACGCGTTCGGTTCGGGGATCGATGAGCAGCTTGGTCATGCCTTCGGGACGATCCAGTGTGACCGCGCGTCCGGATGCTCCCCAGGGAAACTTCGCAACCTTGATCTCGCGGCCTTCTTTTTCCGCCTGAATTTCAGTGAGGCCACACCACGCCACTTCCGGATCGGTGAACACCACCGCTGGAATTGCAGCCGGTTCGAAAGCCACCTTGTGTCCGGCAATGGCTTCGACAGCGGTGCGTCCCTCATGCATAGCCTTGTGCGCCAGCATCGGCTCGCCGACTACATCCCCGATCGCGTAAATAGAAGGATCGGCAGTCTGTAGTTGCTTGTTGACTTCGATGAACCCACGAGCGCTGACCTGCACTTGTGTTTTCTCGAGTCCGGCAATCTCCGAGTTCGGCTTTCGTCCCACGGAAACCAGAACACGATCGAAAAGTTTTTCTCGGTCTTTGTCCTGCACCCCCGCGCCCTCAAAGGTCGCACGAATGCCAGCGCCATCTTCTTTAAGCGAAGCGACGGTAGTGTTCAGCAGAATTGCCTCGAACATTTTCTCCAGACGCTTGTGCAGCGGCAGCACCAGATCGCGGTCCGCGCCCGGCAGTAACCCCGGCAGCATCTCCACCACCGTAACCCGCGTGCCCAGCGCCGCATACACCGAACCAAGCTCCAGGCCAATGTACCCGCCGCCCACCACCAGCAAACTGCCTGGGATATCCTCGAGATTGAGCGCGCCGGTGGAATCCATCATGCGCGGCGAGTCGAGTTTAAGCGCCGGAATGATGGCAGGCCGCGAACCCGTCGCGAGAATAATGCGGTCGAAGCTGCGAACTTCTTCGGTGGCATCGGCCTTGCTGATCCGCAACGTAGTCGACTTCTCAAACGCCGCGCGGCCCTGAATATATTCCACGTGCCGCTGCCTCGAAAGTATTCCCAATCCTCCAGTGAGTTTCTTGACCACGCCTTCTTTCCACGAGCGCAGCCGCGCCAGGTCGATCTTGGGTGAAGGGAATTCGATCCCCCAGTTCTTAGCCTGCTGAGATTCTTCAATCAGCTTGGCAACGTGCAGCAGAGCCTTTGAAGGAATGCAGCCGCGATAAAGGCACACGCCGCCGGGGTTCACTTCCGGATCAATCAGCGTAACCTGCATGCCGAGATCAGATGTAAGAAACGCGGCAGCATAACCGCCGGGGCCTGCTCCGACTACTGCGACGCTTAATGGCTTGTTTTCAGGCATCAGGCTTGCTCGATCCCTTAAATCGCCATTTCAATTTTCGCGCGGTGGCTTGGGCGAGTGGCTTGTCCGGAATTTTTTTAAAGCTAGCTCTCTTGGCGATCAGAAGCTTGGATTTAGTCCGGGATTCGATCTCGTCGACGGGAAGATCTTCGGCAATGCCTTTAAGGGCCAGAAGCTCCCGCGAGGCAACCCGCCGCAACTCTCTGCGACTCCTGTGCTTTCCACGCCTGATGTTCTTTCTGCTAGAGGTAGGGCACTCCCCATAGAGATTGCGGCGATCTCTAGATAAGCTGAGTTGCTTCTTCTCCTGTGGAGTCTTAGCCTTGCTCATTTTTCGAGACCATTAACTATCCTTGAACTGACAACAGGAAAGGCTGTTCGAACGCCTCGGCGACCCAGCGCAGAAAACGCGCGGCGTCCGCGCCGTCGATCAGGCGATGATCGTACGAGAGCGAAAGCGGCAGGATCAGCCGCGGCTCGAACTTTCCGCCAATCCACTCCGGCTCCATGCGCGAACGTGAAAGTCCGAGAATCGCCACCTCGGGATGATTCACAATCGGCGTAAACGCAGTGCCACCGATGCCGCCGAGGTTGGTGATGGTAAAGCTGCCGCCTTCCATATCGGCGAGCGTGATCTTTTTCTCCCGCGCCTTCTGCGAAAGTTGCGACAACTCCACCGCCAGCTCCACGATATTTTTCTTGTCCACGTCGCGGATCACCGGCACCAGCAAGCCGCGATCCGTATCCGCTGCAACCCCGATATGGATGTACTGTTTGTATACGATTTCTTCTTTCTCCATGTCGATGCTGGCATTGAATTGGGGGAACACCTTCAACGCGGCCGCGCAAACCTTCAGTGCGATCGCAGTGACGGTCATCTTGCCGCCGGCCTGCTCGGCCTTGGGAGCAAATCTCGCCCGCAACTGTTCGAGTTCCGTGATGTCGGCGCGATCGTGTTGCGTGACGTGCGGAATCGTGTTCCAGGATTCCGCCAGATGCTCCGCCGTCTTGCGTCGAACCCCGCGCATCGAAACCCGTTCGATTTTTCCCCACTTCGCGAAGTCAGGAAGCTTCGGCTCGATGAAATGTCCGGCGCGGGGCGGAGCTTGCGACGCTGCGGCCACAGCGGTCACCAAGGCCTTAGCGTAGGCTTTGACATCATCCTCACTGATGCGCCCCCCGGGTCCGGTGCCCTTGACTTCATAAATGTCGACTCCAATTTCGCGGGCCAGGCGGCGTGTGCTTGGAGCCGCCGGTACCGGCTCACGGTACTCAGTTCCAGCAACCTTGCCCAATTGCACGGGCATAGAGAAGGTAGCGGGCTGCAGGCGCGGCTGGTCCGGAGGCAGCGCCTGTTCCTCCGTCTTGCCTTCGGCGCGAATCGCGGCCTGAAAAGCCAGGCGTGCTCCGTGCTGCCCGGTGACATGCTCGACCGGCTTGCTCGGCGGACGAACGGCCTCGGCATTCGATGCACCCGCACCCTGCAAAGTAAAAATCACCTGCCCAACTTTGATCCTGTCGCCCTCTTTGACTTTCACTTCGTTTACAACGCCGCTCACCGTGGAGGGAACTTCAACCACCGCCTTGTCGGTTTCGAGTTCCATCACAGGCTGGCCTTCCGAAACCTTGGCGCCCGCAGCGATCATCAAGCGCACCAGATCACCCTCTGAAATGTTTTCTCCCAGTTCCTGCAGACGGAACTCGCTGGCCGCCGGGGCGTCGGTTGATCGTGTTCGCTGCGCCGCCGCCTGAGATTCTGATAGCGACGCGCGAACCGGCTGCGACTTCGCGGCTGTCGCAGCCACACCGGAAGAAGTGCTGGAAGAAGAAGTGCTGGAAGAATTTTGCGCCGCCTGAGCCTTGTCGCCACGTTTAGCAGGCTCTTCTTGACGCGGGGTTGTTTTCGCTTCCGCGGCAGCGGCGCCATTACTGTCCGCGGTAAAAACGACCTGTCCCACCTTGATCTTGTCGCCTTCCTTGACCAGAATTTCCTTGACCGTCCCATTCACCGACGAAGGCACTTCCACCACCGCTTTATCGGTTTCAAGTTCCATCACCGACTGGCCCTCGCTCACCGTGGCGCCGGGCGCAATCATAAGGCGCACCAAGTCGCCCTGTTCAATATTTTCACCCAGTGCGGGGAGCTTGAATTCGATCACTGATTCCATTCCCTTATTGATTTGCAAAGCGGCGCGCCTTGTCATCCTGAACAAGCGTTTCTTGCGCAGTGAAGAGCCTGTCCCGAGCCCGCCGAGGGAATCTGGGCGAGCCGCGCGAAGTGTCGCGTTCTTTGCGACACAATAATCGCGCGTTTGGCTCGCATCCTTATCAAACTTACCACCAATACGGCTCAGCGCTAACTCGTTGCCGGGTTCGGTTTTTCCGCATTAATCCCGAGGTCGACGACCGCCTGCTTCACCTGTTCAAGGCTGATTTTATTTTCCCGCGCCAGCGCACCCAGCGCAGCCAGCACAATGTGCTTCGTGTCCACTTCGAAAAAGTCGCGCAGCGCCGCCCGGTTCTCACTGCGGCCAAAACCGTCCGTCCCCAGCGCCACCAGTTTTCCCGGCACCCACTTGGCCAGCGATTCCGGCAGGACCTTCATGTAATCCGATGCGGCAATGAACGGTCCCGCAGCATCCTTCAGTGTCTCGGTGACAAAGGGAACTCTCGGCGATTCTCCGGGATGCAGCATGTTCCAGCGTTCGCAGTCGTTGGCGTCGCGATAGAGTTCCTTATAGCTGGTCACACTCCAAACATCCGCAGCCACGCCGTATTTTTCCTTGAGGACCGTCTGCGCCTTCAACACTTCGTACATAATGGTTCCGCTGCCCAGCAATTGCACCCGCAGTTTTGCATCTGCTGCGTCCGATGCATTGAACCGGTAGAGCCCCCGCAATATGCCCTCGCGTACCTGCTCGCCTTTCGGCATCTCCGGCATATGCAGCGGCTCGTTGGTCACGGTCAGGTAATAGAAAATCGATTCCTGATCCACGTACATGCGCTTGATGCCTTCCTGAATAATGACGGCGATCTCGTACGCGAATGCAGGATCGTAGGCCAGCAAGTTAGGCACCGGTAGCGCCAGCACGTGACTGTGGCCATCCTGATGCTGCAACCCTTCGCCGGCCAGCGTAGTTCGTCCTGCGGTTCCGCCCACAAGAAATCCCCGGCAACGCATATCGGCCGCCGCCCAAATCAAGTCGCCAATCCGCTGGAACCCGAACATCGAGTAATAAATAAAGAAGGGAATCGTATTGATCCCGTGATTCGCATAAGCCGTGCCCGCCGCGATAAACGAGCACATCGACCCTGCCTCGGTAATCCCTTCCTCGAGAATCTGACCATTCTTCGCCTCTTTGTAATAAAGGAGGGTATCCATGTCGACCGGCTCATAAAGCTGCCCCACGCTCGAGTAAATCCCGACCTGCCGGAACAACGCTTCCATGCCAAACGTGCGAGCTTCGTCGGGGATGATGGGCACGATCAGCTTGCCTAATTCCGGATCACGCAGCAACTTCGCCAGCAGCCGCACGAAAACCATCGTGGTCGAGGCTTCCCGTCCCTCCGTGCCTTTGTAAAACTCCTCAAAATACGATTCCGGCACGGGCTTCAGCGGCGGCGCCTGCACCTTGCGCTGAGGCATGTATCCCCCAAGCTGTTGCCGCCGCGCCTGCATGTACTTGATCTCGGCGCTTTCATCGGAGGGCCTGTAGAACGGCGCATTGTGCAATTCTTCGTCGGGAATCGGAATCCCAAACCGCGAACGAAACATCTCCAACTCTTCTTCATTCAATTTCTTTTGCTGGTGCGTAATATTCTTGCCCTCGCCCGCTTCGCCCAGCCCATAACCCTTTATCGTCTTAGCCAAGATGATCGTAGGCGATCCGGCATGATCCACTGCAGCCCGGTAAGCGGCATGAACTTTGATCGGATCATGCCCGCCCAGCCGCATGCGCGCCAGTTGCTCGTCGGAAAGGTGATCCACCATCTTCAGAAGACGCGGGTCCGTGCCGAACAGATTCTGCCGGAAGTAAGCTCCACTCTCGACGAAATATTTCTGGTATTGCCCGTCGCTGATTTCTCCCAAACGCCTTACCAGCAGCCCATCGCGGTCCGCGCGAATCAGGCTGTCCCAGTCCGTGCCCCAGATGACTTTGATTACGTTCCATCCTGCGCCCCGGAAAATCGCCTCCAGTTCCTGAATGATCTTTCCGTTGCCGCGCACGGGACCATCGAGCCGTTGCAGATTGCAGTTCACCACGAAAATCAGATTGTCCAGTTGCTCCCGCGAAGCCAGCGTGATCGAGCCCAGCGCTTCCGGTTCATCCATTTCGCCATCGCCCAGAAACGCCCAAACCTTCCCGCCGGTCGACTGCTTCAGGCCGCGATTCTCCAGGTAGCGAATAAAGCGCGCGTGATAGATCGCCTGAATCGGCCCCAGTCCCATCGAAACCGTGGGAAACTCCCAGAAATTTGGCATCAGCCACGGGTGCGGATACGAACTCAGCCCACCCCCGGGCTTTAACTCGCGGCGAAAATTTTCCAGCTTCTCTTTCGGAATTCGCCCTTCCAGATAAGCTCGCGCATAAATCCCTGGCGCGGCGTGCCCCTGAAAATAAACAAAGTCGCGGTCGCCGCTCTCGTTCCGCGCCTGAAAAAAGTGATTGAAAGCAACTTCGTACAAAGTCGCCGCCGAAGCGAAGGTCGAAATATGCCCGCCAATACCTTCCTGAATCTTGTTGGCGCGCACCACCATGGCCAGCGCGTTCCAGCGCACCAGGCTCTTGATGCGGCGTTCCATTTCCTGGCTTCCAGGAAATGGCGGCTGCTGCGCAGAGGGAATCGTGTTCTGGTAGGGAGTGGTCGCCGAGAAGGGAAGGTTCACTCCCGCGGCGCGCCGCGCGTGCAGCGCCAGTTGCTGCAGCAGTCGCCCTGCGCGCACCGGCCCGCCGCCTTTGGACAGCACATAGTCCAGCGAGTCTACCCACTCCCGCGTTTCCAATACCTCTTGACCGTCAGTTTCCGTCTGAGCCACGTCTGATATCTCCAATTAAGCGCAATACTCCATGATATTCAATTACGCAGAATTTTGCTGCTCCAGGAGGCGATGCTGAAACGTTCTACAATGCCAAGGGTCCGGTTTGCATCCAGGCCAGGAGGGTCGTCAAATGTTGAGAATCACTCTGATCGTGATCGTGCTTGGCATCCTCAGCATCCTGCTTCCGCGCCTCATCAAGGAATCGCGTGCCGCAACGCCCACTCTCGGCAGCGCCGCACCGGACTTCTCCTTGCCTTCCCAGCAAGGCGCTTCCATTAGCTTGAAGGACTACCGCGGCAACTGGATCGTCCTCTATTTCTATCCCAAGGATCAAACTCCCGGCTGCACCCGCGAAGCCCACAACTTCCAGGTCGATCAACCCAAGTACGCCGAGCGCCAAGCCGTTGTTCTAGGCGTAAGCATGGACAGCGTGGACTCGCACAAAAAGTTCTGCGCCAAGGAAGGACTGAATTTCAAGCTGCTGGCCGATCGAGACGGCAAGGTGAGCCAATCCTACGGTTCGCTAAGGGATCTGGGAGTGGTAAAGTTTGCCGCCCGCCACACTTTCCTGATCGACCCCACCGGCAACATCGCAAAGGCCTATACCGATGTAGATCCTGCCCGCCACAGCGCCGAGGTTCTGGCCGCCCTCGACCAACTGCGCAAGCAATAGAGGGCCTGCGGCGGGATTTGACGGAATATCCTAGAAGTCTACACAGTAAAGTTTGCCAACGCTGTGTATGTGTTGCATGTGTTTCAGAAGAAATCGCCGAAAGGCGTTAAGACAGCTCAGATGGATGTCGACTTGGTTTCTCGAAGACTCAAGACAGCACGCGAGGATTACGAGGTGCGATATGCCAAACCGAAGAAGCAATAACAATAACAACGAGGCGGTCGTCCAAAGTTCAGGCAGCGTGTTTGCAGATCTCGGCCTGCGCAATCCCGGCGAGAAGCAAACACGAGTGCGCCTGGCAGTTGCTATCAATCAAATCATTCAGGCGCGTCGCCTGTCGCAGACCACAGCGGCACACCTGCTCGGCATCAATCAGCCGAAGATCTCCGCTCTAGTGAATTATCGCCTGGAGGGTTTTTCCGTCGAGCGGCTGATGAATTTTCTCAATGCGCTTGACCGTGACGTCGAGATCGTCATCAGAAAAAAGCCACGCTCGAAGCGACCGGCGACAATTGTGGTAACGGGTGCCCACCTATACGCCGCATCGAATTAGGTTCAGTTCTGCCCCTCCGCCAAAAAATCGGTGCTATAAGATCTTCAATTACCAAATTACAAAATTACCCAGTTACCAATTTCCTAGAATTACCTCAGTAACTTTCGAGTGATTCCACCGCGTTCTACCATGCTTTTGGTTGGCTTCTGAGGGGGAGCTTCCGCAATGAGGGATCGTGTCACCCGGGCGCCGCAGTCGGGGGAATTAGTACGCGCGAAAACTTTGCGCCACGCGCTCAAGCGCGGAACTCCACCTGCGTTCATTCCACCCACTCTTCCCAACCCCACCGCCCAGCCGTCTTCGCTTTCATGGTATTTCCCGGAAAATGCTCCCGCGGAAACCAATTCCGCAGAAAAAACTTAACGCAACCAAAAAGTACTGAAGAAGTTCTCGGCCTCCGCCGCCAATATCTAGAACAACTCTTCGAAAGTTCGCCTGACGCTCTCGTGGTTCTCGATGCCTCCTTCCGCACCCAGTGCGTCAACCGCGAATTCCAGCGCATGTTTGGCTACTCCGCATCGCAGGCCATGGGCCAGCCCATTGACTCGCTCATCGTTCCTCCCGAGCGCGCCGCAGAATCGGATTGGGCGGCGACCTGCCTGCGCCGCGGCGAACAGATCACCCTCGAATCCCAACGCCGCCGCCAAGACGGTTCCTTGATCGATGTCTGCATCTCCGCCGCTCCCCTGATCGTTGCCGGCCAGCCCAATGCCTTCTGCGCGCACTATCGCGACATTTCAGGACGCAAGCGCGCCGAAGCTCTCAGTTCAGCTCTCTATCGCATTGCCCAAAAAGCCAGCGCCGCGCAGGATCTCCAACAATTCTTCGCGGCCGTCCACGGCATCATCGACGAACTCATGTGTGCCCGCAATTTCTTTATTGTCATTCACGATTCGGAATCGGAATCGCTCACCATCCCCTACTGCGTCGACGAGCAAACGTCTTCACCCGCTCCCGCTCATGAAAGACTAACCTCAGGCCTCGTCGACTACGTCCTGCGCACCGGCGAACCCCTGCTCTGCACTCCCGAAATCGCTCAACAGATGCATCGTCGCGGCGAAGTCCACCTCACCGGCAAGCCTCCCCTTCATTGGCTGGGCGTCCCGCTCAAAATCAACCAACACATTCTCGGCGCGATCATCCTCAACAGCTATTCCAAGAACACCCGCTTCTCCGAGCATGACCGGGATGTCCTCAACCTGGTTGCACAACAATTGGCGGCGGCCATAGACCGCAAGCGCAACGAGCAGGCTCTGCGCCGTTCTGAAGTTCGCTACCGTTCGCTCGTGCAGACCGCCGTCTACGGAATCTATCGCTCCAGCCTCGAGGGCCGCTTTCTCGATGTCAACCCCGCACTCATCGGAATGCTCGGCTACAGCTCTGCCAACGAGATCCTAGCCCTCGATCCTCAAAAAGACGTCTTCGTCGACCCCGCGGAATACACTCGCCTGGTCGATGAATTCTGCAGCAGCGGACGCATAGATGGTTTCGAAGTCCGCTGGAAACGCAAGGATGAAGGCATCATCACCGTCCGCATCAGCGGCCGCGCCGTGGCCGGTGGCGACGAACCCTCTGACGTTCTCGAAGCCATTGCCGAAGACATCACCGAGCGCCGCCTGCTCGAAGATCAATTCCGTCAGGCGCAGAAAATGGAAGCTGTCGGTCGTCTGGCAGGTGGCATCGCTCATGACTTCAACAATCTGTTAATGGTGATCAGCGGTTACACCGAAGTTTTACTCGACCAGCTCACTCTAGGGCATCCGCTGCACGCCAAAGCCGAAGCCATTCAGCAGGCCTCCGACCGCGCTACCAACCTCACCCGTCAACTCCTGGCTTTCAGCCGCAAACAACTTCTCGAACTCAAGGTTATCGACGTCAACGCCATCGTTACTGACATGGAGCGCCTCCTCCGCCCTCTCATCGGCGAAGATATCGAACTTACCACCACTCTCGCTCCTAACGTCGGCTGCACTCGCGCCGATGCCGGCCAGCTCGAGCAGGTGATCATGAATCTCGTAGTCAATGCCAAAGACGCCATACCTAACGGCGGCAAAATCTCCATCCGCACCGCCAGCGTCAACCTCGACGAGTCTTACCGCCCGGAAAATACCATCATTAAAAACGGCCCCTACGTCATGATCTCCGTAAGCGACAACGGCCAGGGCATGGACCGCGAAACTCAGGCCCGCATCTTCGAACCGTTCTTCACCACCAAAGAAAAAGGCAAAGGCACCGGCCTCGGACTCTCCACTGTCTACGGCATCATCAAGCAGAGCGGCGGCTACGTTTTCGTCCAAAGCGAAGTCGGCCGCGGCACCGTCTTTACCATTTATTTCCCGCGAGTCGACGAACCTTCCGAAGCTCTCGGCGACCTTCCCGTTTCCCTCGCCGCCGCTGGCGGAACCGAAACCGTCCTCCTGGTCGAGGACGAAGACTCCGTCCGCCAACTCGTTCGCGAAACTCTGGAGTCCCGCGGCTACCGCGTCCTGGAAGCGGCGAACGGTCCGGCAGCACTAACCGTAGCTGCCAGCCACCCTGACCAAATCCATCTCGTCATCACAGATGTAGTAATGCCCGGCCTCAACGGCCATGAACTAGTCGAGCAACTCCAGCCTGTGCGCCCCGGCCTGAAAGTCCTCTACCTCTCGGGCTATGCTCAGGACGCCTTCTCCACCCCACCAGCCCCCGAAGCCCAAAAAACGTTCCTGCAAAAACCCTTCACCCTCCAAAGCCTGGCCCGCAAAGTCCGCGAAATCCTGGGCCCACTCACGAACTAGACTCCGCTGTCACCGCAACAACCCTGTGACCCAAAATCGTCCTGTCGTACCCTGAGGGACCAAAAGCGTTGTAAAATCTCCTCGCAACCGCACCTCATGAATCCGCATCCCTGATCTCGTCATCAGTACAATAAGAACCTTGGAGGAAAACTCATGGCTCACGAACTACCGCCCCTGCCTTATGACTATGCTGCGCTAGAACCCATTATCGACAAGCAGACGATGACTCTCCACCACGACATGCATCACGGTGCCTATGTCAAAAATCTCAACGCAGCTATCGAAAAGCATCCCGAACTGGCCAAGAAATCCGCCGAAGATTTAATCCGCGACTACAACGCCATCCCCGAAGACATACGCGCCGCCGTCCGCAACAACGGCGGAGGCCATGTTAACCACACCATGTTCTGGAAGATCATGAAGCCCAAAGGCGGAGGCGATCCCACCGGCCCCATCGCCCAGGCCATCAACAAAACTTTTGGCAACTTCAAAGATTTCCAAACCAAATTCAACGACGCCGGCGTAAAACAGTTCGGCAGCGGATGGGTCTGGTTGGCCAGCAAAGGCGGCGACGATCTGCACATCATGACCACTCCCAATCAGGATAACCCGATTACTCAGGGCCATTTCCCGATTTTCGGTAACGACGTCTGGGAGCACGCCTACTATCTGAAATACAACAACCGCCGTCCGGAATACCTGGCCGCCTGGTGGAACGTAATCAATTGGGACGAAGTCAACCATCGCTACGAAGCCTTCAAATCCGGCAAGCATGTCCAAGAGCCAGCAATGGCGCACCGCTAATCTCAGCCAGAAAAATATCCTTCGGGATTGTCATCCTGAGCGCAGTGGCTGCTCCGCGGAAGCGGAGCGGCCACGCAGTCGAAGGATCCCTAACACTACACACCTCTCAGCGGCCTCAAGGCCTTCTCCCCACGCAGCGCCAAAGAATTTGGACACCACGTCCTCACGTGGTTTTCTCCGCACTGTCGACCGCCGCTGAAAACTGGCCACTAGCCTCTGATCACTGCCCGCTGCCGTTCTGCATTTCCTGTGCAACCCCTGTGCACAATCCACCTCCCGACTCTTTGGAACATTTGTCCTCACGCTCTCGCACAAACTGAACCCAAGCCCTCCACGCGGCTTACAGCCACACCTTTGAAAAGTTTCTTGATCCGTGAAGATCCGTGAAAATCCGTGGCCAGCATTTTCCTCAACTGCACCAAAAATACTGAATTGACCAAGCGCTCTTTCGCTCGTACATTCTGATTCGCCCTCAACAAAAAATAATCGGACCGAGGCTGATGACACGAACTCAGCCGAGGACGCAACTCGGGGAATCGAGACTGTCGATTAGCACCAACCATCACATACGTCATCGCAAAACTGAAAGCAAAACTGAGAACCGAGAACTGAACCGAGAACCGGCACTATGAGAGCAAATCCATGGATCACTTATCGCACGCGCTTTCTGGTCAAAGCCACGCAACTCACCACCAGCCTCACTTTCACCGACGGTCTCGGCCGTCAGCACTGCGGTCGCAAGGGCGACTACCTGGTCGAATCGACCGAAGGCATGCTCAGCATCGCGCCCCGGCAGATCTTCCAGGACATCTATGTA
The DNA here is from genome assembly GCA_963702775.1 of uncultured Acidobacteriaceae bacterium. Classification (GTDB taxonomy): domain Bacteria; phylum Acidobacteriota; class Terriglobia; order Terriglobales; family Acidobacteriaceae; genus Sulfotelmatobacter. The sequence continues at coordinate 186,123 of CAVPDX010000001.1, read as the reverse complement.
CCCTTGCAATCCGGCGAGACGCCAGCCCCCGACGAAAGCTCAACCCAGTCCAACTTGCCACCACAATACGCAACTCCGCCCTGCCACGAGACGTCCCCAGACGAAACCTCTCCGCAGCCAGACATCCTGAGGCAGCGCGAGACTCCCACCGTTTCGCTCCCGCCCCACCTGACCCGCAAATCTCCTCAACCCTACCGCGACCGCCGCGCCCCCAGCCCTGGCCTTCGCTTCCTTTAACAAGTAATGCTGCCAGTTCCAAATGTCTTTTGTCATTCCGAGCGGAGCCAAGATCGTCCGCCAAGCGGACGATCTTGCGGAGTCGAGGAATCTGCTGTCTGCCCGCGCCACCACGACCGGGGTGCCTCGTAGCCTGCCCTGAGCGGAGTCGAAGGGTCTCGCCTCTTTTGCTAGACCTGGAATTCCACGACCGCATTCCTCTAGGGCTCTGTGAGAGGTGCCTCCGTTTCGGAAGACCGGCGTTTAAGCGCCGCCTAAGTCAACCCGAAAGAATCCACGCTTTTGGCTCCTGAGCGTGACAACCGTCAACCGGCAACTGATTTATGAACGCCCCATGAATCTTTCTTGTGGAAAACAAATCCACCACCCCGCACCAAGGCCGTCATTGCTGGAGATACAACCTATGGTGTTTCCCCCTTGACAGGTACAATAAGCGGGAGTAACTTTGCAATCCCATGAGTACTTTTTGAAACCTCGCTCCGCGGGAACGGAGCCGGTTTCACGACGAAACGAAGTAAGCAGAACTTACCGGAGGGCGTCAGGCCAGAGGTGACCGGCGCCTCCGTAAGCGCAAAAAAGGGCTCAAGCGCCAGGCTTCTCAGTCCGGAAGCCGGTAGCCGAGAGCCGGTTGAAGTGCGGTGACCGTCAACCCGATCCCCCCCGGGTGGACGACAGAACGTGGACGACAAAACACAGTAAAGCGCGGTTTCATAGGCCGAAGCCGAAAGCTAAAGCCCGAAGCCGTTTCTGAGGAGCCCAAAATGGAAGCTCTAACCCGAATCGTCGCAGATTCCCTGGCTCGGCACGGCCTTGATCGCCCCATCGATCCCCGCCGCCTGCAGTGGTCCCGCTGGTCTCGTTGCGACTCCCCCCACAGCTTGCTGGTAGTCCCCAGCAAGCCCGGCATTTTCGCCCTGGCTGAAGAAGTTACGGCGCTTTGCGGGGCGTCTGAGCCCCGCAGCCGCAATCCTGAGCGGAGCGAAGGATCTCCCGCCGTCAACTCAGCTCTAGCCAGCGCGATTTTGGGTGGCGCAGCGCTTCAGCGCTGCGATTCGCTCTTGGGAAAGAACACGGCTTCAGCTGCTGATGTATCCCAACGCCGCATGCTAGCCGTCCTCCAGTTCTCCGAGGACGACGACATGGCCTTCACTCTCGATCGCATGTTCACGCGCGCCAATCCCATGCGCGCCCGTCTGTCTTCCGGACGCTGCTTCCTCCGCTTCGTGGTAATCAACGACCAAGCCCAGCGCCGCAGCATCTGCGCGACTCTGAATCAATGGCTGATCAACTCTGCGGAAAAAGCAAGCGGTCTGCCAGCAGACTTTTCCTCGTCGATCGAGTTGACCGATTGCACACCCCGTGTGGGTCGGACACTCCCTTCGGCAAGCTCAGAGCCTGCCCTGAGCTTGCCGAAGGGGCAGGCTCTCTCCGACTCTGCCAAAAGCATTCAAATCGCAGTCCAGGCTTCGAAGCCGAAACCAGATTCGATCAACTCAGCCCTATGTCCAGATTCCGGGGCCAACAAGAATCTCCACTGTCCCCATCCCCTACCCTCCGGCTTTTAGGCCGACGGAGGATGGCACGGAGTGGGAAGGGGTAAGGATCGGGAAGGGCACGACTTTAGTCGTGCCGTTATTTGGCTTTGAAAGGGCGCGGCTTTAAGCCGCGCCGCCCGATGGACAAATGAGAACGGGCTTTAGCCCCTGAGGTTAGATGTATCAAGCGCAACCGGCGCGAGCAGCACCGTGGAAGAGCGGGGCTTCAGCACCGCAAGGAAGCAGAAAATGATCCGGAGCTTTACACGAAGAACCACCCCAAAGGGGAGAAATAGCTCTTTACAGAACCCGGCTCATTTGGGAGGTTTCGATGAACGGCCGCAACAAGGTTGCACGCGCTTTCGTCATCTTAGGCAGCGTGGTGCTCCTCGGAAGCGCTGCGCTACATTCCTTCGCCGGTTACCGCAGCGGTTTCCCGGCGTTGGCCAAGTCGAATCTGGATCCCCGCCTTCAAGTGGCCTTCCAGGTCGTTTTTCTCTCGCTCGGGTGGCACTGGTTCGTAACCGCGATTGTCGCGCTACTGGCTGGCATCACAGAAACGAAATTGCGCAAGACGCTTGTTCTGTTCTGCGGTCTGGCTGTGCTGCTTGAGGCGGGAGTGGGCGCCAGCATGATGGGATTCTTTATCGGCAACGAATTGATCGGCGCAGCCGCGTTGTTGCTTGTTTGCGGAGGCCTGCTATTCGAAAAATCGTGAGCCCAAATATAAAAGGTCGCGTGGGCCAAGCAATACCCTGAACAGTTTCCTGTTCGGGAACGCCCGAAATCCCCGCCCGCCGCCACGGGACGCCGAATCGGGCGATGTTGAATAGAATCTAATTAATGGAGAGATCAATGCCTGAGCTAAAAACCACTACCGTTGAAACCCCTACGGCCGTCCCTGCCACCCAGAACCAGAAGAAGACCGGCCTCTCTTTCCGCCGCTTCTTCACCAAGCCCGGCGTCTCCCCCTACGACGAACTCGAGTGGGATCTCCGCCTGGCCCAGATCACCGACGCTCAGGGCAACGTGATCTTCGAACAAAAAGACGTCGAAGTCCCCAAAGATTGGTCCATGACCGCCACCAACATCGTGGCCAGCAAATATCTGCACGGCACTCTAGGCACGCCCGAGCGCGAGACCGGAGTCCGCCAGTTGGTAACCCGCGTGGCCGAAACCATCCGCAACTGGGGACTGGCTCAGGGCTACTTCAAAACTCCCGAAGACGGCGCGACCTTCCACGATGAACTCGTCCACATCCTCGTCCGCCAGTACGCCGCCTTCAACTCGCCCGTCTGGTTCAACGTAGGCTGCGACCGCATTGAGCCCAATTCCGACGCCCGTAACTGGCACTGGAATCCTCAAACCCAGCAGGTCGAGTTCGGCATGACCGGCTACAGCAAGCCGCAATGTTCAGCGTGCTTCATCAACTCAGTAAAAGATTCGCTCGACTCAATCCTCACATTAGCCAAGACCGAAGGCATGCTCTTCAAATGGGGCAGCGGCACCGGCACCAATCTCTCCCCGTTGCGCTCCTCCACCGAAGGTCTCAGTGGAGGAGGCACAGCCAGCGGTCCGCTAAGCTTCATGAAAGGCTTCGACGCCTTCGCCGGAGTCATCAAATCCGGAGGCAAAACTCGTCGCGCCGCCAAGATGGTCATCCTCAACATCGACCATCCCGATATCGTAGAGTTCATCGAGTGCAAGCAGAAAGAAGAAGCCAAAGCTCACGCGCTGGTAGCCCAGGGATACGACGGCTCTCATCCCGATTCCGACGCTTACTCTTCCATCTTCTTCCAGAACGCCAACAACAGCGTCCGTGTCACCGACGACTTCATGTACGCCGTAATCCGCGACACCGACTTCTCCACCAAAACCGTGCAAGACGGCAAGGTCATGAAGACCTACAAAGCCAAAGATTTGCTCAAGAAAATTTCCGAGGCCACTTGGCATTGCGGCGATCCCGGCATGCAATACGACACCACGGTAAACCGCTGGCACACCTCCAAGAACACGGCAAAAATCAATGCCAGCAATCCCTGCAGCGAATACATGTTCCTGGATGATTCGGCTTGCAATCTTGCCAGCCTGAATCTCCTGAAGTTCGCTCCCAACGGAACTTTCGACGTAGAAGCCTACCGGCACGCGGTAGATATCCTGATCACCGCGCAAGAAATCCTGGTAGACAATGCGGGCTATCCCACAGAAGCGATCATGCGCAACTCTCACGACTACCGCCCGCTCGGCTTAGGCTACGCGAATCTAGGCGCTCTATTAATGGCCGCAGGCCTCCCCTACGACTCCGATGCTGGCCGCGACTACGCCGCCTGCGTAACCGCAATCATGTGCGGCGAAGCCTATTTGCAAAGTTCCCGCATAGCCGAACAGTGCAACCCATTAACCCCAGCCACAGAAGCCACAAAAAGAAATCTGGCCGAAACCAATCTAGGCAGCTGGCATAGCCACAGGCCATGTGGGGACGGACGCATTCGCCCGCCCAGCCAGCGAAGCGAGCGCATCTTCTGCACAGACCATGCCCGGCGGAGCCTGCCCCGGCTGGTACATAAACCGCGAGCCCTTCCTCGACGTAATCCGCATGCACCGCGCCTCAGTAAACAACATCAACAAAACCAACGTCCCGACTCCACTCTACGAATCCAGTAAACAATGCTGGGACGAAGCCTTAGCTCACGGCGAAAAGCACGGCTACCGCAATAGCCAGGTAACAGTGCTAGCGCCAACCGGCACCATAGGCTTCATGATGGACTGTGACACAACCGGGGTGGAGCCTGACCTGGCGCTGGTGAAGTACAAGAAGCTAGTCGGCGGAGGCATGATTAAGATCGTCAATCAGACTGTGCCTACGGCGCTGTTCAAGCTGGGTTACACGCACGAGCAGGCGGATGCTATCGTCAGCTACATCGACGCCACGGGTACCATCGAAGGCGCTCCGCATATAAAAGATGACCATCTGGCCGTCTTCGATTGCTCCTTCAAGCCGGCCAAGGGAACGCGCTCGATTGCCTACATGGGCCATCTGCGGATGATGGCGGCCACGCAGCCGTTTATCTCCGGGGCTATATCGAAGACCGTGAATCTTCCCGAGAGCGCATCGGTCGAAGACATCATGGAGGCTTACCTCCAGGCTTGGAAGCTAGGCCTGAAAGCTGTCGCCGTCTATCGCGACGGCTGCAAGAAATCTCAGCCGCTTTCGGCCGCCGGTACCAAGACGGCGAACTCGGGCAAAGACGACGCGCGGATAGCGGCGGCCGCGGCGCATGAGCCGGAGGACATGAACGCGCCTCCGCGCGCGGTGCGGCACAAGCTGCAGGAAGAGCGTGCCTCGATTACGCACAAGTTCAAGGTTGGCGACCACGAGGGCTACATTACTGTCGGCCTCTATCCCAACGGAGATCCCGGCGAACTCTTCATCACCATGGCCAAAGAAGGATCGACGGTCAGCGGATTGATGGACAGCTTTGCCCTGGCGGTTTCCATCGCTCTGCAACATGGAGTGCGGCTGAGCTTGCTCTGCGAAAAATTCGCGCACACCCGCTTCGAACCCAGCGGATGGAGCGGCAATCCCGAAATCGGCTATGCCAAGTCGATCATGGACTACATCTTCCGCTGGCTCCAACTGCGCTTCCTGACCGGCCAGCAGCAGATGCTGTTCGAGAGCTTCCGGCCAAAGCTGTCACCGATAAGCTCTCAGCCTGAGGATGCGGCATCCGGCATCCGGCGTCCAGAGGCCGGGGACCGGGAGCCGGGAACCGGTTCCATCCACGCCGCCGACGCGCTGGCCGGAATCATCGACCTGGGCGACGCCCCCACCTGCAGCTTCTGCGGCAGCATCATGACAAGAAACGGTTCGTGCTATCGCTGCGGGAGTTGCGGGAGCACGAGCGGATGCTCGTAGGAGCGGCGTCCGTCATTCTAGGAATTTGGAGGTCTGTTTTGTGCGCGTCGCCATCGTCCAGCTAAGTGACATTCACTTTCAAGTAAACTCGAATATTCTGGTCTCCCGTTCGGACAAGATCATTGCAGCGATCCAACCTACGCTCCAGCAGGTTCAGGGCCTCGCCTTCGCGGTCACTGGGGACGTGGCCTACTCTGGGTCTGCTCGGGAGTATGAGATTGCCGCTGGATTCTTTGCGAGACTTAGGGACGCGATTCGTAAGACGTACCCCGACTTGCCGGTTGTGTTCGTGTTTATCCCCGGTAACCACGACTGCAACTTCGGGTCCGACGGCGAGGTCCGGTCCGCCCTGCTCGATGGGCTCGCGGAAAAAATCGCGACTCTCGATCCGGCTGGAGAAATCGCTCGTAAGGTGACTGAGGTCCAAGATAATTTCTTCACCTTTGAGTCCCGCTTCAATGAGGGGGATGAGATTCCGAAACCGGAACGCCTGAGATACCAGACAAAGATGCAGCTGGGATCTGTGGCGATAACATTTGACTGCTACAACACCGCCTGGATGTCACGTAAGATCGAGCGCGAGGGAACTCTGCTTTTCCCGCCACGACTGCTTGCTTCCGACGGCGTTGGCGAGGAGGAGGGCGCGAGCCTAACGATCTCGCTCCTGCACCATCGCGACAACTGGTTGGAAGCGAGTCACGCTCGTCTTCTTCGCGACCACATCGACATCTCCTCGGACATCGTCCTCACCGGGCACGAACATGTTAGCTCGGTGTACAAGAAAACCAAGCCGGACGGCGCGGGAGCGCAGTACATTGAGGGCGCAGTTCTGCAGGATTCCAAAAGTCCGGGCAATAGTGGCTTCAATGTGCTCGAATTGGACCTTGAGCAGGGATTGAGAGTTCTGCCCTTCCGATGGAGCGGACAGAGGTACTCGTGCGAGAGTGATGGCGGCTGGTCGGAATTCGCGCATAACCGCGCGCGCGGAGCATTCCAGATATCGGCCCCTTTCCTACGGTTTCTGAGCGACCCCGGCACCGGCTTCGTTCACCCTAGTAAACCGGATCTCGCGCTTGACGATTTGTTTGTTTATCCAGACCTCGTCAGGAAGTCGCTGAAGAAGATCGTCAAGTCTGGCGCGACGATTAGAGTCGTGCTCGGGCGGGACGTGGCGGAATTTGTCGCTGATTCCAAGCACGTTATCGTCAGCGGACCGGACGACTCGGGCAGGTCCTCCCTTGCGCACACCCTGTACCTGGACCTTCGGCGGCACGGTAGGCTTGTTCCCGTTCTGCTGAACGGCGAGGATGTCCATGGAAGGAGTGCAGAGGCGGCGTTGAGACGGGCGGTGGAGCGGGCCTTAGGTGATCAATACTGCGGCGACGTGGTTGAGCGCTACGCTCAGATGGATCCCACCCGCAAACTTCTAATCGTCGACGACTGGCACAAGCTGAAATATGGGGAGCGCGGCCAGCGCCTTTTGCTCGAGCAGGCCGAAAAGTGCTTCGGAAATGTCTTATGTTTTTCGGACGAAGTATTTGCGCTGGACCAACTGGCCGGGGGTGGTGAGAAGCCATTTCGAGACTATGAGATCTGTGAAATTCGGGAGCTTGGGCACCTACGCAGAAATGAGCTCATCCGAAAATGGTACTCGCTGGGGTCGGACTACAGCGAGACAGAGGCGGACCTGGCGCACTCGATATCGGCGGTTGAGACCACGGTTAATACGCTTCTAGGCAAGAATCTCCTGCCCTCGTACCCGGTTATTATTCTTGCGATCCTGCAGTCATATGCAGCTGGCCGCGGATCGAGCAGCTCGGCGGGCTCGTACGGTCAAATGTACGAGGCGCTAATAACCGCAGCACTGGCCTCCGTCAGTAAGAAGGCGGTTGAGCTCGGCACGAAATACACCTACATCTCCCGGATTGCCTACTATTCGTTTCATTCGAAAAAGAAGGAGTTGGAAGCCGTTGATCTCGAGGCCATTCACTCTGGTTACTACGAGCAGTACAAGATCAGCCTTGGGTTGAACGACCTGATCGATCAGCTGGTAAAGGCCCAGATCTTGAGTCGGGCAAACGGGTCCGTGCAATTCAAATACAAATACATCTACTGTTATTTTGTGGCGAAATACTTCCAGGACAACATTGCCAACCTAACGGGCGAAGGCGATCTGAGGGCGCAGCTTCAAGACATAGCCGATAAAGTCTATTTCGAGGACTACGCCAACATCATTATTTTCTATGTCTATTTAACCAAGGACCGCGCTTTTATTGAATACCTTCTCGCAAATGCGAATCGCATTTACCGTGAGCATCATCCCTGCGACCTGAGTTCGCACGTTGAGTTTGTGAACCGGCTCGGCGCCGACGGGCGGAGCTTGGTCCTGCCGGGAACAAATGTGGAGCAGAACCGCGAAGAGGCTCTTCGTCGAAAGGACGAAGCCGAGGAGGAGATCCAAGCGGTGGAGGAGAAGCACGCGGAGGCCATAAAGTACGAAGATGGATTGGCGGAGGTTGTCAAGATTCACATTGCCCTGAAGAGCCTGCGGATTCTTGGACAGATTCTGCGTAACTTCCCTGGCGCGCTGAGGGCGGACCTGAAGGTCGACCTAGCTTTGGCAAGCTATCAGCTCGGGTTGCGAACGCTTCGGGCGGTTCTTCTTTCCGCTGAGAACAACATCGACGAACTCCGGACGTTCATCGCCAGGGTTATTCAGGAAAGGCGGATATTGGAAGACCCTGAAGATCTCGCCAGCGAAACTGACAAGGTCCTGCTCTCGCTGACGCGGGACGTTGCCTTTGGAATGGTCAAACGCATCTCCCAGGCCGTCGGCCTCGAGGAACTCGAAGAAACGTACCGGGAGGCCCTCGAACGGGCGGGCGCGCCCCTTCCGGTTAAGGTCGTCGACTATGCGATCAAGCTCGATCATTTTGCGCGGTTCCCCAAGGCAGAACTCGAGCGCATAACGGAGGAGTTGAAGAAGAATCCGTTCGCATTGCGTCTGGTGCGCGATCTTACGGCGGACTACATGTATCTGTTCCCCGTCGATTTTCGTGCGCGGCAATACATCGGCGACACCCTCAACCTAAAGGTGAACATCCCGAATGTGCTCGGCTCGGGATCTAAGAGGCTAAAGGCTCTCCCCGCGAAGACACGGTAGTGGGAAGGTTTGCGGCAGGATTGGAGTCGTGCCCTTCCCGGTGGTGGCGCTTTCTAAATCCTCGGAGCGATGGGGCCGTGCAATCCCATGTCTCGCAAAAGACGCGAGACCCTTCGACAAGCTCAGGGCAGGCTATGGGGCACCTTCGTTCCGTGGTGGTATCGGCGGACAGCAGGTTCCTCACCGGGCTTTCAGCCCGGTTCGGAATGACAAACATTTTTTGTGGGCTGGCGGCACGACTGAAGTCGTGCCCTTCCCGGCCGTGGCGCTTCCCAGGTCCTCAGAGGGATGGGACCGTGGAATCCCACGTCTCGCAAAAGACGCGAGACCCTTCGACTCCGCTCAGGGCAGGCTATAGGGCACCCTCGGTCCGTGATGGTATTGGCGGACAGCAGGTTCCTCACCGGGCTTTCAGCCCGATTCGGAATGACAAACGTTTTTTGTGGGGCCTTGCGGCGCGACTGAAGTCGTGCCTTTCCCGGTCGTGGCGCTTCCCAAATCCTCAGAGGGATGGGGCCGTAGAATCCCACCCTTCGCAAAGTGCGCGAAGGATGGGGCACCCTCGGTCTGTTGGACGGGCCGAAAAGACCTTTGACTCACACAACGCGATGTGTAAATATATACACATGGCTACCAATCTGGCTTTAGATGACGCATTGATTGAAGAGGCGCGGCGGGCGGGGAAGCATAAGACCAAGAAAGAAGCGGTCACGACGGCTCTGGAGGAGTATGTCCGGCGGCGGAAGCAGGTTCGCATCCTGGGGGCGTTTGGCACTTTTGAGTTCGATCCGGGGTACGACTACAAAGCGGAGCGGCGTGGGCGCAAGAAGACGCGATCGTGACTGTCGTCCAGCATGATAAGGATGCGAGCCAAACGCGCGATTATTGTGTCGCAAAGAGCGCGACACTTCGCGCGGCTCGCCCAGATTCCTCACTACGCGAAGAACGCTTGTTCGGAATGACAATATGACCGTACTCGTGGACACTCCGGTGTGGTCGCTGGCGCTGCGGCGCAAGGATGCTGATTTGAATGTCCGCGAGAGAGTGTTGACGCGGGCGCTGGCGGAGTTGATCCGCGAGGGGCGGGCCCAGATGATGGGAGCGATCCGGCAAGAACTGCTTTCGGGTATCCGCGAGGAAGAGCGGTTTCAGAGGTTGCGGAACTACCTGAGAGCCTTCGATGAGCCGGGCATCGAGGTTGCAGACTACGAAGAAGCGGCTCGCATGCACAACCTGTGCCGGGGACGCGGAATTGCGGGATCGGCAATCGACTTCCTGATTTGTGCGGTGGCGCAGCGGCAGGACTGGCACATCTTTACTACTGACCGCGATTTTGAGCGGTATGGGCGGGTGCTGGCGCTTAGGTTGTATGCGGTTGCGTGAACTGCCGGGAGTTTTCCACAGGCAAAAGTGAAATCCGTGTGACGGATGTCCGTGACACGTGTGGTAAGTGTTGAGACACTGGGAGAAGCTGGCGGGAAAAAGTGATTTGGGGCGACTTTCAGGGCAGTGGTGGCGGAGATCCTTCGGCGACGAAAAGATGTCGCCTCAGGATGACAACAGGGGACAAAAGCGTCCGCCTCAGGATGACAATGCTTGTGCGAGGCTCGGGAGAGCCTCGTATTTTTTTGTCCAAAAGGGAGAGAGGCGAGGGCTTATGCGGTGGAAAGCTAATCGGCTGGCTGGCGGGCGGTTGAAGGGGTGCAAGGAGCGCGGGGAGTGGGCGGAGCTTTACTTCATGATGTTGACGGTGGGGTTGGGGATGAAGGTGTTGCGACTGTTTGGGGATTCGGGCCGGTATGACGTGGGCGTGGAGAATGGGTCGCGGGTGGTGCGGGTGCAGGTTAAGTCTACGATCTACACGCGGCGCAATGGTGGGTACAGCTTGAATGTGAATGGTCCGCAGCGGAAAAAGTATGAGCCGGGGACGGTGGATTTTTTTGCGATTTTGCTGATTCCGATCGATGATTGGTACATCATCCCGTTTGAGGTTTTGGGGAGGACGAATTTTTCGATCCACTTTACTCCTGGGAGTGTGCGGCAGAAGTATGGGGCTTATCGCGAGGCCTGGCATTTGCTGAAGGAGACTGGGTTGACGATACAGGCTTGTGCCGATCCGGAGTGGGCGGAGGTGGAGGCGGGGACAGCGGATTCCTCTGCGCTGCGCGCTTCGGAATGACAAATTTAATTCTAAGGGGTTGAAAATTTGGAGGCGCGGGTCGGAATCGAACCGACGCATAAAGGTTTTGCAGACCTCTCCCTTACCACTTGGGTACCGCGCCCCTAGAGATTAAGTTAGCGTTTTGAGGGAGAAAAGTCCAACCGACATTTTGATTCCACTGAAGCGATTCTCTGCGGCGCGAAGCTACGCCGTAGCCGCATTTTACGGGCAGGTTAGCTGGGCTGCGCCGAAGGGCTGCAACTGATATCCCTGATTCACGCCGGGGTGGTTGCTGGGTTGTCCCGCGAGGACGGTTACGGTTCCCGAACGGCCAGCGGCGCATTGGGCCAATCCGGCCGTGACCTCTGCGATCGGAGCCACGTCGGCTGAACACAGACCGCTGCTTGAGCCAATACACCAAGTTGTCGTGCTGGTGATGTCGGCCGTAGTGGGCATGGTGTTGTAAGCGCCCGTGGCGGTGAACTGGGCCTGGGAAGCGCTGGCGGCCGCGGGAGTTACGGCGACGGACTGAAGCGGATGATTGCTGCCGCCGCAGGCCAGCAGCACAATTGATATTGCGAGGATGATGCCGAGAAGACAAGCTGGCCAGGGTCTCATGGAATCTCCTGAGTGGGCCGGAAGAGAAATGGAGCGGGAGACGGGATTTGAACCCGCGACTTCGACCTTGGCAAGGTCGCACTCTACCACTGAGTTACTCCCGCTCAGCGAGTTCGATTATAAATGAGGGGTTGGGACGGAGCAACGGTGTCGACCGGCAGTCTATACATTTGCTGGCGTCTGGGCAGAGGGCGCCCGTCCCCATACGAGCATTAGTGGACGGACCATTGCGGGTCTTCTTCGGGCTTCACGATGTGGCCGTCGCGCATGTGGATGATGCGGTCTCCGAACTTGGCGGCTTCGGGGTTGTGGGTGATCATCAGGACCGTTTGGCCGAGTTCTTGATTGGACTGGCGCAACATGTTCAGAACGATGTTGGAGTTTTCGGTGTCGAGATTGCCGGTGGGCTCGTCGGCGAGAACGACTGCCGGCTGGTTGATGAGCGCGCGTGCCAGGGCTACGCGCTGCTGCTCGCCGCCGGAAAGTTCGCTGGGGCGATGGTTCAGGCGCTTGGTGAGTCCTAATAAATCGCAGATGCGGACGAAGAAGGCGGGATCGCGGCCGTTGTTGCCGGCAATTTCCTGCGCGATGGCGATGTTCGAGCGGGCATCGAGTGTGGGAAGCAGATTGAACTTTTGAAAGACGAATCCGATCTTGCGCTTGCGCATGCGGGTGCGGTCGGCGTCGGAGAGCGTCGAGAAATCGTCGCCGTCTAGAATGACTTTTCCGGAATCGGCGCGGGTTAGCCCTCCGAGAAGGTAGAAGAGGGTGGATTTGCCGCTGCCGGAGGGGCCGACTACGGTGACGAATTCTCCTTTTTGGATGCTGAAGGAGATGCCGCGCAAGGCAGGAACGTCGATTTTTCCGACGCGGTAGGTTTTATGTAGGTCAATCGCTTCGATGAATGCTGCCATGCTTGAGTTGAGTTTACACGATGGTTGGATTCGATTCGGCTCGGGCTGAACCCTTCATCGCGGAGTCGCGGAGAAGAGCGCGGAGCAACGGCTCGCTGCGCTGGGCATCTCAGGCTGCGCCTTGGCGGTGCGACAGTTGCGGCGGGCGCTCCTGCATTCGTTTGGGGCCGCGTTTGCGCACCAGTAGCAGACGAATTCGTTCGAGCAGGTCGGCGGGGGCATACATTCCTCGGGCCAGGAATACGTCGGCTTGCGATTCGTGATCGTACACGCGCACCTTGCTCGAAATTAAGATGGCGGGAGTGTGGGGCGAGAGATTCTTGATGGCGGCGATCAGCTGCGGGCCGTCGAGGCCGGGCATGGCCATGTCGGTGACGACGAGATCGACGCCGCCCTGCTTAAAACGTTCCAGGGCTTCTTCGCCGCGGGAGTAGCTGGCCACGCGGTAGCCGCGGGTCTCAAGCATGATTTTGCGATAGGAAAGAGACTGTTCGTTGTCGTCCACACAAAGGATCGTGCGCTTGGGTTTCATTCACCGCCTGGAAATCCGCCAGTTGCCGGTTGCGGCCAGATATAGAAACCGGAGTCAGCGGAAATTTTCTCTGTTCGCGAAGAATATAAGAGCGAATGAATCCTATCGGTAAGCGTGAGCGCTGTAAAGTAGCGTCGAAGCAAATGGCAGAGTTTGGCCATTGACTTTTTGCGGTGCGAAGAAAGACCTGATTCTGCGCTGCTTGTGCATGAGCGGCTAAAGAAAAATTTCGCCGCGCATGATTTCCACCGAGTGGCCGCCGACGCGCACGTTAACTACGCGGTTATCGCTGCTCTTGCTATCGCGCTTGTTATCGAAAGACGCACGCACAAAAATCCGGCTGGGACGTTTCATCTCGACGCCTTGTTCGATGAGGACGCGTTCGTCGGGCTGGGCCACGCCGTGGGCTACCATCCAAGCCGCGGTGCAACCGGCGGCGGAGCCGGTGGCGGGGTCCTCGCCGTTGTAGAACAGCATGCGGGCGTGGAGGCGGGCATCGCGATCAACTGTTTCGCGAGTGACGAAATAAAAAAACTTGCCTGCGGTCTTGGCTAGATATTCGGCGGCGCGGCTGAGATCGATCTGCAGATTCTGCATCGACCGCCAGCGATTTCAACGGAGCGACCGTGAAAGGGAACTCCGGTGGAAACGGTTTCGATGGGAAGGGAATCGTCGAAATCTTCGGGACGCAATCCTGTAGCTGCGCTACGGCTTCGCGGTCGTGCTGCATTACAAACGTGGGATCGATCTGCGTCATCTCGCCGAAGGGAGGTTCGCCATCCAAGTTTTCGAAATGGACTGGCACTTTGCCGACGTTGAGTTCAAGGACGATTTCTTGCGCGCCGTTTCTCGGTAACCCGGCCGCGCAGCGCGAACGCGGTGCCGAGCGTGGGATGGCCGGCGAACGGCAGTTCTTCCTGCACAGTGAAGATGCGGACGCGAATGCCTTGCTCGCGCTCGGTGGCGGCATCGCGGGGCAGGATGAATGTGGTCTCGGAGAGATTCATCTCCTTGGCGATCGACTGCATCTCGGCGTCGGTTCAGGCCGCGGGCGTCGTGGATTACGGCGAGCGAATTGCCTTCGAGTGGACGCGAAGAGAAAACGTCCCATTGTGTCATTGATAGACGCCGTTGTGGTTGGCTCATGAACTGCTCTAAGACCTGCCTTGAACAACTACAGATGCGAGCTTTCGCTTTGTCGATGCAGGGAAAGTGTAAAGGAGTTGCCTCGCGTCGCGCGGCGGCAGCCGAGGCGGCTGCTCCTGCATCCAGTGCTCCTTACTAAAAATGCTCAACTCAGAGAACACAGGCTTACACAGAGTAAGCGCGCGGTCCCGCGGTTGACAGCGTTTGGTGCGGGCTTCTATCCTAACTTGGTGTTCTGCCCCTCCAACGCCGGCGCCGCGTGTTGTTGCATGTGTTCACCGCCGTGCGGGTAGGGACCGACTCTGGATTTCTTCCAACCCACCCGGCGAAATGGGTGGGTTTCGTTTTCACGCGAGGCTCTTCCAAATCAAGGCCGCGGCTGGCCATCTTAAACACTTCGAGCGAAATTGAATTTAACGAAATTGAGTTCAACGAAATTGATTAAACAAGGAGAAAAATTATGAGCACCGCGATTGCAAGCGAGACTACCGGCCGAATCCCCCGCATTAACGACACTGCTCCTGATTTCACGGCCGAAACCACACAGGGCACGATTCACTTTCACCAGTGGATTGGCGACGGCTGGGCGATTTTATTTTCCCATCCCAAGGACTTTACGCCGGTGTGCACCACCGAACTGGGCTATATGGCGGGCTTGCAACCGGAGTTTGCCAAGCGCAATACGAAAATTATCGGCTTGAGTGTGGACCCGGTGACCAGCCACGGCAAGTGGGCCTCCGATATTGAGGAGACGCAGGGGCACAAGGTGAACTATCCCATGATCGGCGACCCGGAGTTGAAGATTGCGAAGCTGTATGGCATGTTGCCGGCCGAGAGCGGTCACACTTCCGAAGGACGCACAGCGGCGGATAATGCCACGGTGCGCACGGTGTTCGTGGTCGGCCCCGACAAGAAGATCAAGCTGCAGCTTGCCTATCCCATGAGCACGGGCCGCAACTTCGATGAAATCCTGCGCGTGCTCGATTCGATACAACTTACGGCCAAGCACAAAGTTGCGACCCCGGTGAACTGGAAGCAGGGCGAGGAAGTGATTATCCTGCCTTCGGTGTCGAACGAGGAAGCGCAGCAGAAGTATCCGGGAGGGTGGAAGGCGCCGCGGCCTTATCTGCGGATTGTGCCGCAGCCGAAGTGAGCCGTGGCGGCCTGCGAAAACCAAGCCACGGATTTGCGCGGATTCACAGGGATCGTCTTATCAGTGCCGAGGGCAAGTCAGGAACTGATCTGTGAAGTCAGTGAAAATCCGTGGCGATTGTTTTCGGAAGCGCATGCGGTCCGGTGATCGTCCCGGTCTTCAAAACCGGCGGGCGGCAGGTCTTCCTGTCACCGGTGGGTTCGACCCCCACTCGCTTCCGCCATTTCAAACCCGCATGGTTACTGAAGATTTGCACTTTGGTGCCATCGGGTGTGCTAGATACTGTGGCTAGGCTGGGGGCATGATTGAGAGACGCCCAGTCGTTGCCGTCTATGTTCGAGCCCACCAAAGCGACTGCAGGTACTCCCGCCGGAGGAACCGTTCCTTCGTGCGGGACTGCTCCTGCATGAAATGGCTGCGGTACTCGGGCGATGCATCGGTTGAGGTGATCTCAGACGGGAAGAATTTCGACCTCGCGGATAGGAACTGCTCGAACGTTCCAAGCTGGTATTTCAATTTGCGGAGAGTCGCGGCGCTCAGGCCCTCGCTCTTCTTGGCGGCCAGATGCGTCTCCATCTCGTCCTCGACCGTCCGCTTCTTGACCTCGGGGGCTGCTACCAGAGGGGCAGTCTCCCCGGTGTCTTATCCGGCGCTGCAACTCCTGCCGTTTTTCTCTTCAGCGATACCCCAGACGCGGGTGTTGGCGGTGACCCGGTGCTGCCGCCCGGCGTGGCTATAGCCGCACAAGCAGCCTTCTGACGGGTCACCCCTGATTTCCAAGTCCAGCCCGAGCGGAACTCGATCATTCAAATCGAAGTACCCCCGAGAGCCGAACGGCGGCGTAGATCCGCGAAGTGGGAGGATCGGGCGATTCTCAATCTCGCCAAAGCTGGATTACAAAACGAATGCGGGGACCGCAAGACATATCAACGCATCGCAACCCGAGCGCGGCTTCTAGCGGTGCATGTTCCCGAGGACCGATGGTCGGAAATTGTTTGGTTCGATGATGAGGACTGAACAACCTACCGCATCGCGTTAGGTGCCTTTTTTGAAGGTCGTCGTGAAACGATTAATCGACCAGACGGGCCCTTCAAGTCACTCTCTACACGATATGCAAAAACACGGACCAAAGAACAAGATCTACTGGATCGGTGCGCCACAAATCGACTCCGACAGAGCCTTCGTTGACCGGAGTACGGATCGGCTTAAACATGCTGGATATCAGGTTGTCCCGTCCTTAGATCGACATGCTATGCATGGGGAGACACCATCTGCAGAAAGCATGTTTCGAGAAGAGACGGCTATGCTTCTTGATTGCGACGTTGTCGTAGCCTTTTTAGCTAGCAGCCCTCTTAGTAGTGCCCTTGCAGGAAAAATTGGCATCGCATTTGCTTTTGGCATCCCAGTGATCGGACTCTTCCGAGGTGAGAATCATCTTTATAGAGATTCCGGTGTTCTTTACGAAGACCGCTTTACGCTTGGCGCCCTTCAAGCGGGTGGCAATGCTGTGGCCAGTGAAGACGCGCTCTTGGCAGCGGTTGACGCATATGCAAACGATTGCCATAAGAGTCATCGAGCGCCTTCGGTGGAGACTGTGAGGGAGCATTTTTCAAGCGTTTCAGGACAGTACGGCGATTTCATAGCACGCCTCGAGCGCTGGTATCACCCGACTTGGAGCCTCGGAATAACCATCGAAGAGTGGATGCGTGATTTCGAACCAATGCGCATATTCGAGATTGGTTGCGGCGTGGGTGGCGTGGGTCCGATTTTATGTTCTGGCCGAGAAGAAAAAGCCTATATAGGATACGATTCGTCGCCATCAATGGTGGAGTTAGCAAAGAAAGCGTGTTGCAGCCGCAGGTGCTGCTACACCTCCGATCGCAGTGAGCTTCACCGACGCGGCCCCTTTGATTGCGGGTTGGCATTATTTACGCTGCACGACCATCCCGACAAGTTCGATACTCTTTCCTGGGCGGTCAGCTGTTTGAAGGAGGGTGGTCTCTTTGGCCTCATAGATCTGAGCACTCAGGATTTGCCGTTTCTGACAGATCGCCTACGTCGCGGTTTAGCGAGACCGGCTGTCTGTGCGGATGCGCGCATCGACCCACTTTGGCTCAACAAGATCGTTCGAGATCTCAGCATGCAAATCCTCGAATATCGTCTCGTAGTGCTTGACATCAGTTTTCCGTCTGCACGCGATGTTCTGAGCGGACAGCCCGTCGCCAATCTCGTCGCCTCCACCAGCGGCACGGACAGCGATCGGGTGGTCAAGTTGATCGACGTGTATCCCGACCAGGTTGCCGGCGACGCTTCGAAGGGCGGGTATCAGTTGATGATTTCCGCCGACATCTTCCGTGGCCGCTATCGCGAGAGCCTGGAAACCGCACGTCCCATCAGCCCCGGCCAACCTCTCCTCTACCGCTTCAACCTTCCCACGGCCAACCACGTCTTCGTGCCCGGACACCGTATCATGGTGCAGATTCAATCAAGCTGGTTCCCGCTGTATGACCGTAATCCGCAAACTTTTGTTCCCAACGTTTTTTGGGCGAAGTCGGACGACTACCGCAAGACCGAACAGCGCGTGTATCACGCGCCCGGCCAAGCCAGCTTCATTGAATTGCCTTTGGTCGCGGCACCGTGAAGCGTGAGCGCACAGGCAACTCACATGTTATAAGACTTTGATGTGAGGCGAACCATGGCCCAACCGAAACTCCAATCGCAGTTCGCCCAGTCCCCCCGTTCTGCGCTACGGGCTCGCAGCGGCTTCCTCCGCCATTGCCCTGGGCTCGGCGCTTCTGGCACAACGCTACGGTTTCCGCAACGTGGAAGTGCCACTTTTCCTGTTTGCCATCGTCGTAACTGTCTGGTACGCAGGGATCGGGCCAGCGATTCTTGCTGTTGTACTTTCAAGTTTAAGCTTCGACTACTTCTTCACGGGGCCCCGTTACAGCTTCTACGTTACGCGCTCTGAGATCCCGCACTACGCTGTCTTCGTACTGTTCGCTTTACTTCTCACTTGGTTCGCCGCCGTTCGGCGCCGCGTCGAGGCAGAGCTTCTCCAAGCTCGCGACCAACTCACAGTCGGACGTAAACGGGTCGAGGAGGCGCTCCGTCAGAACGAGACTTACCTAGCGGAGGCACAGGGGCTCAGCCACACGGGCAGCCTCGGCTGGAAACCCTCAACCGGCGAACTCATATGGTCAGAGGAAACTTTTCGAATTTTCCAATACGACCGAAACACGACACCTACCGCGGAACGCGTCCTCCAACGGGTTCATCCGGAGGATGCGGTGCTCGTGCAACAGACCATTGAACACGCGTCCCAGGAGGGGAAGGATTTTGATATTGAACACGGCTTGCTGATGCCCGATGGTTCCATCAAGCATATCCATGTTGTGGCTCGTGCCATAAGCGATGAATCGGGCAGCGTAGAGTTCGTGGGAGCGGTGATGGACGTCACCGCGGCAAAACAAGTGGAACAGACGCTCCGGAAGAGCGAGGCATACTTGGCAGAAGCGCAGAGGCTCAGCCACACTGGCAGTTGGGCATCGACACCTGCCATGGGCGAGATCAGGTACTTCTCCGAGGAATGCTACCGCGTGGTGGGTTTTGATCCGCAGGGTGGACTGCCGCGATACGAAACATTCTTTAATCGCATCCATCCCGATGATCAAGCCAAACTTAGAAAAGCGGTCGAGACAGCGGGGCGCGAGAAAGCGGAGTTCGAGCTGGATTATCGAATCATTCATCCCGGCGCCGACGTCAGAGACATCCATGTCGTAGGTCATCCCGTTTTCAGTCCATCCGGCGATCTCGTTGAATACGTGGGCACCGTGATCGACATCACCGAGCGCAAGCAGGCCGAGCAGAAATTCCGCGGGCTTCTGGAATCCGCTCCGGACGCAATGATCGTCATGAATCGGCAGGGCAGGATCGCCTTGGTCAATGCTCAAGTCGAGAAGCTGTTTGGGTATCAGCGGGACGAACTGCTGGGGCAAGCGGTTGAGATTTTGGTGCCGGAACGATTTCGAGGTTCACACCCTCAAAAACGCGCGGAGTTCTTTGCCCAGCCTCGGGTGCGGCGGATGGGTGAAGGCATGCAGCTGTATGGCCGGCGGAAGGACGGAACGGAGTTTCCCGTGGAAATCAGTCTCAGTCCGCTGGAAACGGAAGGGGGCACGCTTGTCTCTGCTGCCGTCCGCGACGTCACAGAACGCACCCAGTCAGAAGAAGCGCTGCGGCGGAGCGAAAGTTATCTTGCAGAAGCGCAAAGGCTCACGCATACGGGGAGTTGGGCCTGGCAGCTGCCAGAAAGAGACGCTGTGCATCTCTCCGAGGAATGCTATCGCATATATAACTTTGATCCGAAAGAGGGCCTGTCGGCTTGGAGAAAACGCCTGCAGCGTATGCATCCGGAGGATCGAACCGAGTGGCAAGAGACGACCGATCGAGCAATCGCTGAAAAATCGGATTACGAAGGGGAACACCGAATCCTTCTTCCGGACGGCACGGTCAAACACACTCATACCGTCGGCCATCCTGTTTTGAACGCATCCGGGGATCTGGTGCAATTTGTGGGTACCATGATGGACATCACCGAGCGCAAGCTGGCAACAGCACTGCGTGAGGGAGAGAACCGCATTTTGGAGATGATAGCCCGCGATGCTCCGCTAACGGAAATACTGGAGAAGCTAGTATTGGTTGTGGAAGCACAATTTGCCGGCTTACTTTGCTCTGTTCTTCTCCTCGATGAGGACGGGCGACACGCGCGCCACGGGGCTTCGTGCCTGCTGGTCCACTCCCATCCTGGCGCATTCGGGCAAGGCGCTGGGCTCGTTTGCCATGTATTACCGCGAACCGCGCAGTCCGAATCCATCTGAGACCCGCGCCTTGGAAATGGCCACCCATCTCGCTGGCATCGCCATTGAACGCAAGCGGGCGCGTGAAGAACGCGAACGATTGCGGGAGGCCCAGGCGGATCTCGCGCACATAAATAGGATGACCACCATGGGAGAATTGACTGCCTCGCTGGCGCACGAAGTGAATCAGCCGATTGCCGCCGCCGTCACCGACGCCAGTACTTGCTTGCGCTGGCTTGCGCGCGAACAGCCTGATCTGGAAGAGGCACGCGCGGCTGCATCACGAGTCGTCAAGGATACAGCCCGAGCCGCCGAGATCATGAGCCGCATCCGCTCGCTCTTCAAGAAGGAAATTGCGCAACGAGAGTTGGTTGATGTAAACGACATCATTCGAGGAATGACCGAACTTTTGCGCAGCGAGGCTACCCGATACTCCGTCGAAATGCGCACAGAACTGTCGGAAGACCTTCCCCTGATCATGGGAGATCGCGTCCAATTGCAGCAGGTCACCATGAACCTGATCATGAACAGCATCGATGCGATGAAGGATGTGGACGGAACACGCGAGATAACCATCGCGTCTCAGCGGGCGGAAAACGAGCAACTTCAGGTGTCCGTCAGCGATACCGGCATAGGGCTTCCCTCGCAGCGGGCGGACCAGATCTTCAATGCGTTTTTTACAACCAAACCTCACGGCACCGGCATGGGACTACGGATCAGCCGCTCCATCATTGAATCGCATGGCGGGCGCCTATGGGCTGCCAACAACTCTCCCCGTGGCGCATGCTTTGCTTTCACCCTACCTACCAAAATCGAGGGCAATGGATGATACCCGCGGGCGCTCTCAAGGTGTTCGTCATTGATCACGATGAGTTGGTGCGCGCGCAGCATAATTGAGGCGGCTTTATGCGAACGTGGAGGCTGGGTATTCGGGACCATCTGGCGCGTCCGTAAGCTCGGCATCCCACGGTCTACTCTGGAATCGAAAATTCGGTCACTGAAGATCAGACTCGCTCACGGGGAGCTACGGTGGCCGCAACTGGCGATGATACCGTCAACTGATACCTGTTACACGTTCAAGTCGTTTGCTATCAGCGTGGCACACGGAACGCCACTGACTCGGGCCGCTAGAACTTTGCCCGTGAACACGCGGCTGGCGTGGCCGAAATGTAGCCTAGGGAATACCCGTGTGTTCCGACTGAACCCGCCATATATTGATTGCACAGGCTTTGCGGCGGCTTTCAGTGTTTCGTTGAGGCGCTTGGCGTTTGAGGCCCTAGGCGTAGCCAAGAGGCCTGTGATGAACTGAAGGTGGCCTACGTTCCCGCAGGACTCGCTATCGATCTCTTGGAACACAGAACTTATGTAAGGGGGCCAGCAGTCATCTCATACGGAAAACCGCATAAATACTTTCTATGCGGGAAACCGTATAAAGTGCTATTATTCGGAAAACCGTATAAATCGTGCTCATGCGGAAAATCGCATAATGGGATTCATCGGAACACCGCAAATAAGGCAAAACACATATGGAACAAGTCGCCCGCACACCTAAACAACTCGGCAATCTACTTCGACAAAGACGTACTGAACTTGGGCTAACGCAAGCAGAGCTAGCCTCGCGAATTAGGCTTCGGCAGTCCACAGTCTCCGCTTTGGAAACATTGGCAACAATGCGAACAGCCACACTGCTTTCGGCGCTTGCCGCACTCGATCTCGAAATGGTTATTCGACCCAGAACCAAAACATCAGCGAAAGACATTGAGGCGCTATTTTAATGCCTCGACGCGCGCGCTATGAACCGGTGAGCACATTTCTAAACAGCCGCCTCGTCGGCGAACTGCGTCGTGAAATCTCAGGGGCAATCTCTTTCCAATACGATCATTCTTGGATCGCATGGCCGCCAGCCATCCCCGTTTCGCTCTCTCTCCCGATACGTGAGCAAGAGTACACCGGCGCGCCCGTAATTGCGGTCTTTGAGAACCTCTTGCCCGACAACGAATCCCTTCGGCGACGAATCGCTGCGCGCGCGCGCGCTGAAGGAACGGATGCATACAGCCTTCTCGGAGCGATTGGTCACGATTGTGTCGGCGCCCTTCAGTTCCTACCGCGGGACTCGCAGCCAGGCCCACCTGGAGCTGTGGACGGTGTTCCGGTTAACGAGCGCGAAATTACAGAAATACTAGACAATTTAGCGACCGCTCCACTCGGGATTACAGAGGACGAAAGCTTCCGCATCTCCATTGCCGGTGCACAGGAGAAAACGGCACTCCTCCTCTTGAACGGAGAATGGTACAAGCCCCGCGGTACTACAGCTACAACCCATATCTTAAAACCTTCGGTCGGTCGCCTTCCAAACGGAATAGATCTAACTTATAGCGTAGAAAACGAATATCTCTGTCTGAAGATTGTAAAAGGATTGGACCTTGCCGCGGCAAACGCCGAAATGTCATCCTTCGGAGACAAACGAGTCCTCGTTGTCGAACGATTCGACAGGCTATGGACCGCTGACAAGAGGCTGCTGCGCCTTCCCCAAGAGGACTGCTGCCAAGCACTCTCCGTTTCTCCGAATCTTAAGTACGAGAGCGATGGTGGACCAGGCATTGAGAAAATACTTCAACTACTACGAGGAAGCGACGAACCTATTGCGGATCAGCGATCGTTCTTGAAAGCTAATATCATCTATTGGTTGCTCGGAGCCACGGACGGACATGCGAAGAATTTCAGCGTCTTTCTGTCATCCGGTGGGCGATTCCGCCTGACTCCGTTCTATGACGTAATCTCAGCTCAACCAAGCGTTGATGTAAAACAGATACTCTGGAAACAGTTCCGCTTAGCTATGGCAGTCGGTTCCAAGCGCCATTACAAAATCATGAATATTGCTCCGCGCCATTTTTTCCAAACGGCCGAGAAAGCGGGTGTTGGGGGAAGCGTGGTTAGAGGCATCTTCGAAGAACTGCGGGACTCTGCATCGGCGGTAGTTGACTCAGTCGTGTCCGACCTACCAACGGGATTTCCTGAATCAGTGGCAACTTCGATCCAGCAAGGCATCAAGCGACGACTCAAGTTGCTCAACGAACCGGAATCGGAGGGACTAACACAGCACTGATAAGTCTGCATCCTGGGCTTTGGGGCCGGCGACCGGGCGGCGGCCAGTTGGCGGTGGTGGTGGCGGTGGTGGTGGCGGTGGCGGCGCCGGCGGTGGTGCCGGCGGAGGCGGATTGTCCGCATTCTTCCTAGATAGCTGCCGCTCATCGGTGGCTCATTCTCCTCCTGCTCCTCATCATCGTCACCATCATCATCCTGCTCATTCTCCTCTTCATCATCCTCCTGCTGCTCATCCTTCTCCTCACTGCTGCTCGTCGTTCCTCTTCTTGCACGAATTAACTCTGCCCCACCGCCGATACTGTTGCTGTCGATGATGTTCCTGATGTTGTCCTGGTGTTCCTGGATTTGATGATCTTCCGGCATGAAATGCGTTTCACTGCCAAGAAACTCTCGTCGTTAGTGCCACGGGTCCTTCGTGAGATGCAGGGCTTGAATTCTGGATGGCTTTAAAGCGCAGCTGCGCGTCGGAGCGTGCCTGTCGGCAACTGCTGCGCTCGGTCCAGCCAATTCAGCGCACTATTGCGACGATCCATTTCAACGCAGGGAGCCAGCTGTCGCTAGCTCCCCCTCTAAGACACATCAAAAGCACCATGACGGCCGCTGTGCCGATGGAGACGCGGAACGAACGCAGCTTGCCGTCTGGGCTCTTCGTAAGTTCGACTTCCAGCGCCGGGATGCGACTGGCCCTAGGTTTCTTGGAGCTAGAGTTCATCATGCCCCCCAAGAAAGCGTTCGACGTCGGCGCGCCAAAAGCCCCAAATTGTCCGCCGCCACCCAGCTTAAATCCGTGCAGTTGGTCAGTTTGTGCAAGGCGGCGAACCGTTCGACGTTCACGGTGGATCAGCTTGGCGACGTGATGGACAAGCAAAGGTCGTTCGGCGCCGCATCTGGTTGGCGCCGGACAATAGGGAGCATTCTCTTCAATTCTCACGAAGCCCTCCTTAACTGAAATTGGAGGGCGTGTTTTTTGGGAAGAGGATCTAGGCGGGTAGTGGCCGGAAACACGCCCTCCGCGTCGTGCCGGAAAAGCAGCCTTCCACCGCTTTGATCGGCACCGCTGGAGGATGCGCGCTATGGTGCAGGTACCAGGATCACTCGTTCAAGAAGATGCCGAGGGTATCTGCCAACCCCCTGCGGGATCGGACCCGAGTGACTATCAATGATCCGACGTTCCGCAGCTGCTGCGCCAGGGAGTAGGTCCGCTCGAAGAAGCGCGAGACATGCTCAACGCAACTAGTGTAAACCAACTCGCCCGAACGGTAGACGGACTCAAATGTTGCAAGAGCTCCGCTTGCCGCCAGTGGGAATATTACGGAAATGGCGTCTTCGAGGCGATAAGTCCACTCGCTGTCCGGGAACTTGTCAAGCAGGTTGGCGTCGATGGACCCCTCAAAGACGACGATAGAGGTGGCTGATTCCAGCTTTTCGCTAAGCGTCTCGCGCCACTGATTCAGATCGCCGAGACTTGCGAATGAAAGCGGCTTGATGAACGAGTCATCGTCCATCCAGATCGCGCTGCTTTGGAGCGCGGCAATAGTATTCCGATCCAGCCAGGAGTCGATCCAGCCATCGTACTGATACCGAAATTCATAATTGCAAATATCGTCGACGCCAACCTGGTACGGCGTGTACCCGCTTCGAACTGGTAATGTATTGACTTGGGCATGCAGGTGCGGGTCCATGCTGTCGGGCAAACGTCTTCCAGTGCGCAGGACAAAGCGAGTGCGCCTTGCTTCGTTCTTTTGGAAGCGGATACGAAGAAGGAACAGCTTTTAGCGTCCGATCAACTGCATTTGGTGGTGACTTCGAAGTAAGGAGAACGGAAATGCCCCAACCCGCCTGGCGTCTGATCGTCGAAAAAAAGCAGATCCCAGATCCTCAAAACGCACAATGGACGCAGGTGCTTGACTACGCCAATCCAACAAAATTGCTCAAGATCGTGGTAGTAAATCAGAATGGCGAACCGGATCCAACTAAGACGTGGCAGCCCAAAGGGTTTCCCGCTGGCGGCTGCTCCGCGGATGGTGATTACGAGAACAAACAGAGCCCGCAGATAACAGGTTCTCCGCTGTTAGTCAGCGCGCCTCGCGGCGCTCTCATTGGGCGTATCGGTGGAAGTACCGCAGATCAGTCCGTCGATGCCAGTACTAATCCCTCGCGCATAATCTTTGCGGTGGGCCGCTTTTGCGTATTAGCGGTGCCAACGGCACCTGTGGGGGCGCTCTTTCTGGCGGTGAATGATTCGCCTGAGCGGATGGGCGGAGTGACACAGAACCTGTCTGTGAACATCTATGAGGCGCTGTAGCGATTACTATTCAAGACAGAGCGGTCGTGCCGTGTTTTAGCAGCCGAAGGAACAGACAATTGGGGCAAGCCTGCAAGCGCCCGCGCTGAGGCTCCCTTCTCCTCCGGATTTCGGCCTGTTTGCACGGTCAGTCTCCGTTGCATTTTCGTTGCATTGAAGAACCCGACTAAGCCCGAATAGACCCGAAAATGCAACCTCAGGGCGGGTATAAGTTATTGAAAACGAAGAGGACCACTCCGGGAAAGCCGATTAGCAAACCGCTAGCACAGACGGTGAGTTCGGTGCGGGTTCTTTGGCGAATGCAAGACCAAAGCTGTACGAAAACTGTGCTAGCCCCCGGCGGATGTTAAGGTTTTGATCGGGAAGCCGGATTGATTCCAGAGGATTTCCTTTGTTATCAATGTCTTTGCCCGTTCGACCCCCACTCGCTTCCGCCAATTCTCAGCGCTGGATCATGCGCTGCCGGCGTTGGTCAATCCGTCGACCGCGGCCGCGAGAGTGGGGAAGACCAGGAAGAATGGCTCCAGCTTTGTAATCTGAAACAATTGCCACACCCGCGGGGTGATGCCGCTCAAGGCCATTCGCCTGCCGGATTTCTGGCAACTCACATAAGTTCCAACCAGAGATCCCAGTCCGCAGGAATCGATGTAAGGAACTTGGCTTAGATCGAGAATAATGGTTCCAGCATTTTCCGACCGCAGGGCATTTTGGAAAGGTTCTGTCGTCGCTGCCGTCAACGGCCCGGTCAAGCGCAGGACGCGCTGCTGATAATTCGCGCCTTCAAATCGTTCGATGGTCAGCGGCTCTGATAGCACTTCTCTCCTCTCGCTTCTTTGCCCGACACTTGTTTGCCTGATACTGTGCGGAGGCTCGGAACAAACGTCCTCCTATACTAATACGCGGACGAAACCCATGACGGGCTTTTATTGGTTGCAAGGGGAGTGGAAATGTCTGTGGAAATCTTTCTTGCGCATCTAAATTTTGCGGGTTTCCTCAAAACTCAGGGGTGTATGATGGGTTTCCAACAACAGACCAGAGTCCGGGTGCGCGATGCGGCGCTGCAATCGGCCTTACGATAGTGGGGAACGATCATTATGGGATTGAATCACTCATCGAACCAAGAACCGCGTCCTGCGGCAACCGAGAAAATGCGTTACGAGAAGCCGTCCTTTCGCTGCGAAGAGGTCTTCGTGACCACGGCGCTTACTTGCGGCAAGATCAGCCCCAGTCAAAGCGGCTGCGCACTGAATACGAAGGTGTCATGAGTTCGCCGGCGCCTGCCGACGCCCACGCTCTGAAATGCGAACTGGCGGCGGACGTTCTGTGCTCATTCGGCAAGCTTCGTTTCGCCGCGACGGGCTGGAGCATGCTGCCTTCTGTTTGGCCCGGCGAAACGCTGCTGGTTGAGCGAGTCGCGCCCGATCAAGTCCGCATCGGCGACTTAGTGCTGGTAGGGCGCGAAGGCGGGCCTGTGCTCATCGCGTCGTGGGTACTGCGGGTGATTCTCAGAATCCACGCTGGATTACGCAAGGCGATGCGCTGCCCGTTCCAGATCCTCCGGTGGCCGCGAATGAGTTGCTTGGCCGCATCGCGTACTTCATCCTGGCGGGTGAGCGCGTCGCAGTGCCCGCGGAGTTGACTGTGCTCGCGAAAATGATAGCAAAGATTGTTCGGCGCTCGTTTCTTGCGGCACGCGCCCTCGTTTACTTTCATTGTCTGGTTCGTGGGGTATGGGGTCCAAGGGAATCGATTCATCCGTGCCAGGGCTAGCCGCACAAGTCGACCGCTGCAGCGTTGTGATTGCGATTGGCGGCGTGGCCGTCCGCGTAAACACGGACGATGCGGGTTTTCTCGCGCTGCTGGAAGAACGCTACGCCGGATTTGTAAGCGCCGTGGCCGATGCGGAGTTCGAGTTCGACGTGGAGTTGAGACGGCCTGCATTGGCCGATCCGGATGCGGATGTGCGCGTGACCCACCGCTCTGGCCGCTGGCGGATGGAACGGGGAGATTTCCGCGCCGAATGGGATCCCGCGGCGCGCCGCGGGTGGATTCAGCAGTCGCTGAATCCCTATTCGATCGACGCCGTTCTGCGCATTACGCATACGCTGCTCCTAGCCCGGCAGGGTGGATTTCTATTGCACTCCGCCAGCGCCATACGCAATGGCAAGGCCTTTTTGTTTGCCGGAGTTTCAGGAGCGGGGAAGACTACGATTTCGCGGTTTGCACCCGCCGACGCTACGCTTCTGACGGATGAGATTTCCTACGTCCGCAAGCGCAACGGTTCCACCAGCGTTTCTCAGAAGCACGTCTCTCAGGAGAACGTGCCTCAGCACAGCGAGGGTTATGTTGCGTTTGGCACTCCCTTCACCGGGGAACTGGCCAAACTGGGCGAGAACACGTCTGCGCCGGTGGCCGCGCTTTACCTGCTGGCGAAAGGCTTGGAGAATCGCATCGACCCCGTGACCACAGCCGATGCCGGGCGCGAACTGCTGGCCAATATGCTTTTCTTTGCCGAGGACGAGGAGTTGGTGTGCTCGGCGTTTCAGGCGGCGTGCGACTTCGTCGATTGCGTGCCCGTGTACCGGCTGACTTTTGTGCCGGATGCGCGCGTCTGGGAGATGATTGGATAATGACTAAGACACTCTACGTGGCGCGCAGTCCGCGGATCGCAGCCCGCATGCTGGGTGAAGAAATGCTGGTCATGTCGGGTCAGGGTTCGACGCTGTTTACGCTGAACCCCACCGCAACCATTCTCTGGCAGGCCGCCGACGGGGCTACTCCGTTGGATGAGATCGTGGAGCGCCGCATCTGCTCCGAGTTCGACGTGAAGCCCGAGGAAGCGATGCGCGATGCCGAGGCGCTGGCCGAAGATTTGGCCAGGCATGGCATTCTGCTGATTTCCGAGCAACCGATTCCGAAGCCGGTTACGTCTGTGCAGAAATTAGAACAGGGGTTAGAACAAAAAAGATGAGCGCCTTGATGCAGGAAATGAGTGAACGGGCTCTGCGCTTGGGCGTTCCCTTCAGCGTGCAGCTTGATCTCACCTACCGCTGCAACGAAAAGTGCATTCACTGCTACCTCGATCACGACGATCACGGCGAGATGACCACGGTTGAGATCAAGCACTTGCTCAAGGAGATGGCTGAAGCCGGGGTCTTTATTCTTACGCTCAGCGGCGGCGAGATCTTCTTGCGCAAGGATTTTTTCGAGATTCTGGAATACGCGCGCGATCTCACCTTCTGCATCAAGCTCAAGACCAATGCCGTGCTCATTCGCGAAGCCCAGGCGGCGCGCCTGCGCGATCTCGGCGTGGAGTCGGTTCAGGTCAGCATTTATTCCCACCGGCCGGAAGTTCATGATGCCATCACCAAGCTTCCCGGCTCGCTGCGCCGGTCGATCAACGCCATCCGCTTTCTCCGGGCGCAGGGCCTCAAGGTAGTCGTCGGCAATGTGATGATGACCCAGAATATGCAGGATTATCACGGCGTTCGCGCGTTGGCGGAAGAAGTCGATGCCCGTTACACGCTGGATCCGACGATCACGCCGAAGATGGATGGCGACCGCTCCATCCTCGACTTGAACGCGGGTGAGTCCGCGCTGCACACCTTGTTCCGGGACGAGTCTTTTGTTGGCAGCGCCGAAGAGTTCTGTGCGCTGCCGCCCGCGCCCGATGAGAGCAGCATGCAGTCCCTGCCTTGCAGCGCAGGCCATACCGCCTGCTACGTTTCTCCCTACGGAGAGTTTTACCCTTGCGTGCAGTTTCCCTTGTCCTGCGGGAACGTGCGGCAGCAGCGCTTCATTGACATCTGGCGCAACTCCGAACAACTGAAAGAAGTTCGTTCAATTCGGTTGCGCGATTTATCCAGTTGCTCGCAGTGCGCTCATGGCTCGACTTGCACTCGCTGTCCCGGGCTGGCGTTCATGGAGGGGAATATGCGCGGTCCTTCCACCGCGGACTGCGAGAAATCGTTTGCCCGCACCGGCATTCCTTCGGCTAATTTGCTGGCGAAGAAGTCGAATGCTGCGCCTGCGCGGTTGGTGCAGATTCAGCTTGTGCCGGCGATCACCGGGAGCAGATTATCCAGCCTGGGAGCCTCGGCTAGTGCAGTTAGGGGCACAGAGGCCGCGAGAGAAGTCGCGCTGTCCCTGTGAGCGACGGCTGAGTTCGCGCACGGCCAAAGTTGGTACGTTCCTCGGCGGGTAGGGGCTCCGACTTTTGCTCGTCAACTCCCAGGAATCCAAGCTCTGGTTGCGAGCGCTATTGATTCCATGACAATGTTGGCTCCCACGCCCCGAGTAAACTTGGTGGTGCTAACCAACCAAAAGGCTCGGGAGAAAAGGAGCCGATATGTTGATTATAGGATGCGATTACCACCCGAGCTTTCAGCAAATTGCGTTTGTCGATACGGACACAGGGGAATTACAGGAACGGCGCCTTGAGCACCGCGAGGAAGCAGAGAAGTTCTACCGTGGTCTTGGGGTACAGGGAATGAAAGTGCGTGTGGGGATGGAAGCCAGTGAGCATGCGCGCTGGTTCGAGCGACTCCTGGGCGAACTGAACTTCGAGGTGTGGATCGGGGACGCCACCGAAATCGCCAGGAAGCGCGAACGCAAGCAGAAGACGGATCGCCAGGATGCACAGCACATTCTGCGCTTGCTGCTGAAGGATGATTTTCCGCGGATCTGGGTAGCGAGCTGGGAGAATCGCGATCTGCGGCAACTGCTGTGGCACCGCCACCGCATGGTGCAGGCGCGCACCCGCATTCTGAATCAGTTGCAAGCCGTAGCCCTGAACGAAGGGCTACGTTGCAAAAAGAGGTTATGGCGGGAGCACGGACGGGAACAACTGGAGTCGATCCGGTTAGCTCCCTGGGCGAGCCGACGCCGGCGCGATCTGCTGGAGTTGCTGGATCGGCTGAATCCGACGATTGCGGAACTGAGTCAGGCGATTGAGCAAGAGGCCGAGAAGCTTCCCGAGGCACGATGGTTGATGACCCATCCTGGAGTGGGTCCGCTGACCGCACTGGCTTTCGTGTTGATCATCGGAGATGCGAAGCGCTTTCAGTGTGGGAAGCAGGTGGCGAGCTATCTCGGACTGGTGCCGCTGGAAGATTCCAGCGGAAATCGGCGGCGACTGGGGCATATCACCAAACCGGGGAGTTCGATATTGCGCTTCTTGCTGGTGGAAGCGGCCCAGGTCACAGTTCGCAGGCTTCCGGAATGGCGCAGCAAGTATTTCCACTTGGTGATGCGCCGGGGGCGGAAGATCGCCAAGGTGGCGATGGCGCGGAGACTCGCGATTCGTTTGCACTGGATGTGGCACAAGGGATGGGATTACGAGCGAGTGAAAAAGTTCGATTCGCACGCGGCCACGCTCGGAACAGGCCGTGGTGTGCAGTAGAACATCGAGCTATTGATTGGGCAGCCCGCTCCTCCTTCACGGAGGAGTTCGAAGTAGTAATCATGATCGAAGTTGTGACCGAAGAGATGCATGGGTCGAACTGAGCTTCTGACCTGAAACGATTACGAGCGAGCTTTTGGTTGGTATGGCAGAAACCTTCAACTAGAGCGAAATGGCGCGCTCTTCGGAGTGCACGGAGCAGTACGCTCAAAAAGTGTTTGACAGGGATCCACATTGTCAGAGAGGCCTGTTCTCGACACTTAGATATCTCCCACGGGGCTTTACGATTTCGTTGCGATCACCCTGAACCGTGATATGAGTCACTGACAATGAGTGATTGTCACCGTAGCCTGACGGGGCAAGGACTTTTCAAGACCAAACCTCGCGTGTAGCGAGCGACGGAAAGCCACGGGTCTTTAAGAAGTTCGACGGGCCCCCTGAGTGGACTTAAAGACAGCCGAGTTACCGCAGGTGGCTGCGTAAAGCCGCCGCTGGTAAGTCGGCTTTTTTCTTTGATTCACTAATTCGTCGAATGCGGGAGGCACCATCGTGAAATCCATAATCGCGGTATTGATGCTTGCGAGCTTCTGCTTTGGCCAGCCCGCGGTCCAACTGGGGCCTGCGGTGGGCCCACCCACCACCAACGTCCTCGTCTCGGGCAGCGGCTTTTCCACTTACGCCTCGATTGACATCTACTTCGATACCACCTTTGAAGCCTCGGCCCTTGCCGACGGCTCAGGTTCGTTTTCTAATGTTGCCATTCAGGTTCCCTCCTCAGCTGTGCCGGGAGATCATTGGGTGAGCGTGGTGCAGCTCGCGACCGACAGCGGCGACGCGAAGGCCGTTTTCTTGGTGCAAACCAACTGGGTGGAATTCGGCTTCACGCCCGACAACACCCGGAATAATCCCTACGAGAATATGCTGAATCCTTCGAGGGTCGCCTCCCTCCTTCCTCGTTGGAACGCCAGGCTTGACACCGGGAGCTCCTCGCCCGCAATAGTGAATGGAGTCGTATATGTTGGCTCGATTTACTACTTCAACGGGGTGTATGCCCTGAATGCCAGCACGGGCGCGGAACTGTGGAGCTTCACGACTGGCAACAGCAACGGAGTGTCCTCCTCGCCCGCTGTGGCGAACGGCGCTGTATATTTTGGCTGCGATGACCACAACGTGTATGCCTTGAACGCCAGTACGGGTGCGGAACTGTGGAGCTTCACGACCGGCGACGTAGTGTACGCCTCGCCCGTCGTGGTGAATGGCGTTGTATATATTGGCTCCGACGACTACAGCATGTATGCCCTGAACGCCAGTACGGGCGCCAAGCTGTGGAGTTTTACAACCGGCTCGTACATCTGGTCCGCGCCCGCCGTGGCAAATGGCGTGGTGTATGTTAACTCCACCGATAACAACGTGTATGCCTTGAACGCCAGTACGGGCGCGAAACTCTGGAGCTTCACACCCGGCAGCTACAACGGCTACTTTATCTCCGCGCCCGCCGTGGCGAATGGCGCGGTGTATGTAAACTCCATAAACGGCAGCATGTATGCCTTGAACGCCAGTACGGGTGCGAAACTCTGGAGCTTCACGACCGGCGGGGCCTTGGCCGCCTCGCCCGCTGTAGCGAATGGCGTGGCGTATGTTAACTCCTACGATAACAACGTGTATGCCTTGAACGCCAGTACGGGTGCGAAACTCTGGAGCTTCTCGACCGGCGGCGGTGTGGAATCCTCGTCCTCGCCCGCGGTGGCGAACGGGGTGGTGTACGTTGGCTCCTCCGACTTCAACGTGTATGCCCTTAATGCCAGTACGGGTGCGAAACTGTGGAGCTTCAACACCGGCATTGGGGTGTATGCCTCGCCCGCCGTGGCGGATGGAGTCCTATATGTCGCATCAACTGAAAACCTCTACGCGTTCGGCCATGCCTCCTGGGTTCTGAATGACCCTCCCGGATCACGGAATACTCGTCGTCCAGTCGTCATTCCTGCGCGCCCGTGAACGTGACTGCCAGGCGATCTGCTGTTGAACTACAGCATCGTCTACAACGGCTCGACCGGCAGGCCTTAGCCTGACCAATTCCGACGTCCAGGTCGCGCAGTTGCAACGTGTTGAGACACAGGGTTTTTTTTGGTCTTCGCGGCACAGGCTGAAGCATTTGCGGTTACATGTATCTCAGCATGATGGTTGGCGAAAAATCGCGATTACACTCACAACCCGAATCGACTCTTCCTAGACCGTTGGTCAACTACTCGGAAACCGACCCATCGACCGGCGGCGGCTCTGCCCATGCATATTTTCCCGCCCGCATGGATCAACCAAAGATATCCACAGCCACACCTTGTGACATCTGCCCTTGTGCCGCCCTTCCGCTTCGTCCGATAATCAACCCAAATCTTTATCCGCTCTTTGACAACCGAATAGGCCACGTAAGTCCAATCAATCCAAGATTTTGCGAATAAGTTCCTTCGATTCAATATTTTAGCCGGATCGACGGCAGATCGAAGTCTGCAAGTTGCTCATTCCAAAGAGTTAAGCGGATTCGATCTGTAAATTTTTTTCATCCGGATCCGGAGGCCACAGAAGTTCCAGCACACGTGCTCCAACTATTTCTTTCTGGAGCAAAGGCCAAGGTCCGTTGGTAATGCTGGCCATGAATGCTAAACGGCTAACATGTGCTGGAGCGATCTCAGGAGGGCTTTCCGTGGGCAAGAAGCAGAGGCTTTTGCTTTGTTTAGCGGTAGCCGTCTGCCTGCTTGCCGCTGCGGCCTGCGCCCAGGATGAGCCTTCTCTCGGCGACCTCGCCCGCCAGCAGCGCCAACAAAAGGAAAAGTCAAAAACCGCGCAAGGCAAAGACGCGAAGCCAGTCAAGGTCATCACCAACGAAGTGATTCGCTCGCAGGCCGCGACCGTGCAGGCGCCCACGCCGGCGGCGGAGGGCGCGGAACATTCAACCTCGACTGCTGCTCCAGCGAGTGCTTCCGTAAATGACGCGAAGCCGACAGCGGAAGTCTGGACCTCACAGATCTCGGCGCAGAAAAATCAGATTGCCTCCTTACAAAAACAAATTGGAGAGATCAAGCAGTCCATCCAATTTGCTCCGGCAAACTGCATTGAAAACTGCGCCCAGTGGAACGAGCAGCAACTGCGGAAACAGCGGCAGGCGGAAGGGATGCAGGCTCAACTGGAAGAGATGAGGAAGCATCTGGAAGACATGCAGGACTCCGCCCGCAAACAAGGCTATGGCAGTGCGGTGTATGATCCATAGCCGCACCAATCCTTCGCGGCCAAGTCTTTGCTAGTTTTTCGTCTTCCTTCAAACCTCTCAGGCGTGCGAAATTAGTTGCATGCCCCTTGTGGTTCGCCCCTCACGCATTCATTCCGTTGGCGTGTTCACCACTACGCCGGTTCGCAAAGGTACGCGCCTTGTCGAGTATGTGGGTCCGCGTATCACTCCGGAGGAGGCCGACCGGCTGTACGACGGCGCGCCCCGCACTTACCTCTACGGTTTGGAGGATGGCAAGACGGTCATCGATGGCGAAGGGCTGGGCGCTTACCTGAACCATTCCTGCGATCCCAACTGCGAGATCGATGAAATCAAGAACCGGGTGTGGATTTTTGCCATTCGCGACATCGCCGCCGGCGAAGAACTGCTTTGGGACTACAACCTTTATGATGACGACGACCCTGCGCCGTGCTACTGCGGCTCTCCGAAGTGTCGCGGCACGATGTATTCCCGGGAATGGGTGGCCAAGGTACGGCGGCGCGAAGCGCGCAAGAAGAAAAAGCTGGAATTGACCAAGACGGCGGGCGAAGGGCGCGGCTTAAAGTCGCGCCCATTCAGACTCACAATGTAATGCCGGCTCCCAGCCGAGACGGCGCTACCATCGCCCCGCAGAAGATTGACGACGCTACCGTTTTTCCGGCGCTCTTCCGTGTTCCCGCCACCCTTCGATAATCAGATACAGGACGGGGATGAAGAAGAGATTGAGCACGGTCGACATAATCATGCCCCCGAAGACGGTGGTGCCCACGGAGTGACGCCCGTTTTCGCCGGCTCCGGTGGCGAAGACCAGAGGAACGACGCCAAGGATGAAGGCCAGCGAAGTCATCAGAATCGGACGCAAACGAATCGAGGCTGCTTGAATAGCGGACTCCACCAGCGGCATTCCCCGTTCCCGTAACTGCTCGGCGAATTCTACGATCAGAATCGCGTTCTTGCTGGAGAGTCCGACCAGCATCACCAATCCCACCTGGCAGAAAACGTCATTCTGCAACCCGCGTAGCCACTGCGCTCCCAGCGCGCCCAGCAACGCCATGGGCACGGCCAGCAGCACGATGAAAGGCAACACAAAGCTCTCATATTGTGCCGAGAGCGTCAGGTACACGACCAGCGTGCCCAATCCAAACAGAATCAGAGACGTTCCGCCCGCCTGCAGTTCTTCCAGCGATAGCCCCGTCCAACTATACGAAAAGCCTTGCGGCATCTTTTGGGCCAACTGTTCCATCCCGGCGATCGCCTGCCCGGAGCTGTAGCCGGGCGCAGCCGAGCCATCGATTTCTGCCGAGCGGAACAGATTGTAGTGGCTGATCACCTGCGGGGTTGTAGTCTGCGTGATGTTGATCAGATTATCCAGTGGCACCATCGCCCCGTTATCGGAGCGCACGTAGAACCGCTTCATGTCTTGTGCTTCCGAACGGAACTGCTTGTCGGCCTGGACATAGACTCGATAGGAACGGTTGCTGAAGTCAAAATCGTTCACATAGGCCGAGCCCATGTACACGCCCAGCGTGTCGGTGATTTGCGACAGCGGTATATGCAGGCTCTTTGCTTTCTCGCGGTCAATAGTCACCAGATATTGCGGATCGTTCGCGGTAAAGGGCGTGAACAGGCCCACCAGTTCCTTGTGTGCGGCAGCTTGCTGCATTAAGCCGTGGGTCGCGTTGGATAGTTCCTCAAGCGTGTGCGCGGACTGGTCCTGCACGATGAACTGGAATCCTCCGAATGTCCCGAGACCATTGACGGCAGGCGGCAGCGCTGCAAAAACAATCGCACCTGGAACCGAAAACAACCTGGGACGAATGCGGTTCAGAATAGCCGTAGCGGTGTGCTCTTCGCCCTTGCGTTGGGAATAGGGCTTCAGCGGAACGAAGATCAGACCCTGGTTCGATGCGCTGCCGGCGAAGCTGAAGCCGGCGACAGAAAACGTTCCCTCTTCCTCCGGAATATCGTTCAGCAAATCGGAAACCTGCTTGCCTATCGCCTTCGTGTATTCGAGCGAAGCTCCCGACGGCGCTTGAATGACAATGATGAGGTACCCCTGATCTTCGTCTGGAACGAAGCCACTTGGGACACGCGTAAACACCCAGTAAGTGAGTCCCAGAGCGGCCAAAAACAGCACTGCCATAGCCAGCTTGTATTTCAGCAAGTGACCCAGCAGGCGACGGTACCCACGGGTGAGGGCAGCGACACCGTCGTCAAACTTTTGCAGCCACCACCACTTTTGGTGGTGAGGGCCGCTCAGAAAGATTGCCGCCAGCACGGGAGCCAGAGTGAGCGCGTTGAAGGCGGAAATGGCAATGGAAAATGCGATGGTCAGCGCAAACTGGCGAAACAGGATGCCGGTGGTTCCGGGAAAGAATGCAACCGGCACAAACACGGCAACCAGCACCAGCGAAGTGGCGATGACCGCGCTGGTAATCTCAGCCGTGGCGGCGGCCGCCGCTTTGTGGGAATCGTGTTCGCCCTCAGCGATATGGCGCTCAATGTTCTCAATCACGACGATCGCGTCGTCGACGACCAGGCCGGTGGCGAGCGTGATGCCGAACAACGTCAGCGTATTGACGGAGAAACCCAGCAGCTTCACAAAGATGAAAGTGCCGATGAGCGAAACCGGAGTGGCGATAAAGTGAATCATCGTCGTCCTCCAGTCGCCGAGAAAGATAAAGATCACCAGGATGACCAGGAAGATGGCCCCACCTACCGTGAAGACCACATCGCGAATGGATTCCTTGACCGCGTCCGTGACATCGAATGCCAGCTTGTAGCGCATCCCCGGAGGAAAGCTCTTAGAAAGCCGGTCCAGTTCCGCGATGGCCCGGCGGTCGACGTCGAGGGCATTTGCGGTGGAAAGCTGCGTGACCCCGATGCCAACCGCATCCCGTCCATCGAATTGCAGGTCTGAGCTGTAGTCTTCCGCGCCCAACTCGGCTCGGCCCACATCCTTCAGGCGGACCAGGGTTCCGTCCGCATTGGTCTTCAGAATGATGTTGCCGAATTGACTGGCTTCGCTCAGCCGCCCCACAGCCCGCACGCTGATCTGGTATTGCTGTCCTTCCTTGGCGGGTTGCTGACCGACCTGGCCGGCCGCAACTTCCACATTCTGTTCCGACAGAGCGCTTATCACATCTGGCGCCGTTAGTCCCCGTCCCGCCATGCGCCCCGGATCCAGCCACAGGCGCATGGAATACTTGCGCTCGCCGAAAACGATCGCGTCGGCGACACCGGGAATGCGCTTGAGCGCGTCCCGGACGTAGATGTCGAGATAATTGCTCATGAAGAGCGTCGAGTATTTGTTGTTGTCGGCCGTGATGGCAGCGCCGAATACAAAGTTCTGCGAAGTCTTTGCGGTCGTGATTCCAACATTCTTCACGGCGGCGGGCAGGCGTCCCTGCGCCGTGTTCACGCGGTTCTGAATATCGACCGTGGCCAGATCCGGATTGCGGTTCAAATCAAAGGTGACGGTAATGTTGCTCGAACCGTCATTGCCGCTGGTGGAGGTCATATATTTCATGCCCTCCGCGCCATTGATTTGCTGCTCCAGAGGAATGGTGACGGCGCTCTCCACTGTCTGCGCGCTGGCTCCGATGTAGGCGCTCGAGACGCCTACCTGCGGTGGAGCAAGATCGGGAAATTGCGCGATGGGCAGTGTGGGAATTGCCGCCGCGCCTGCCAGAACAATCAGCAGCGCGCAAACCGAGGCGAACACAGGACGCCGGATGAAGAATTCAACGAACATAGGAAAATCGGCCTCGGGCTTCAGCTTTCGGGCTTCGGCCCAACTGCTTAGAATCACCTGAAGTGATTTGAAAAACTGCGGCTCCAGAGCCGAGGCTCGAAGCCCGGCTCTAGCTATGCGGAATCACGGGCGCCCCATCGAGCAGGAACTGCGTCCCAGAAACGATCACTTTGTCGCCAGGCTTGATGCCTTCCTGGATTTCATAATCGTTACCCACCGTCTGGCCGACCTTGAGCGGCTTCTGCCGCGCCACGTACGAACCGCCCTTCTCCGGCTCGGCCACAAAGGCAAAGTACTGTCCCGCGAGCCGCGATACGGCAAGGATGGGAACCTGCGGGCTCTGGTGCGTTCCCCACACAATGCGCGCGCGGATGAATTGCGATTGCCGCAGCGCGTCGTTGCTATTGGCGATGCGCGCCTTCACCAGCACGGTTTGCGTGGTGTTATCCACCTGCGGCGAGACGAAGCTCACGCGGCTGTCGGCCAGCACTTTCCCATCGCTGGACAGCACTTGCACGGGCAGTCCCAACTTGAGCTGCGACGAGCGCTCAATCGGCACATATACGTAGACTTCGAGACTGCCGGGCTTGTCCACGGTCGTGAGCTGCGTCGTGGTGGTAACGCGGTCGCCCACGTGCACGGGAATATCACCGACAATGCCGGTCCAGGGTGCGGTCACCCGGTAGTAATGCAGTTGCACCTCCTGCTCGCGCACTTGAGCATCCAGCGAGTCCATCTGGGATTGAGCGGCGTCCATCGCGGATTTAGCCTGGTCGAGATCTTGTTTGCTGACAACGCCTGCCGAGTAGAGCCCCTGGCTGCGCTGATACTGCTGCTTGGCAAAATCCAGGTTGGCCTGCTGCGCGGCTCGCGCGCTTTCCTGGCTCTTGACCGTGGCCTGTTGCTTGAGGGGATCGATTTCCATCAGCGGCGTCGCGGCGGCAACCGAGTTGCCGGAGTGGACGAAGATCTTGGTGACCTGACCCTCCACCTGCGGCATAATGACGGCGGAATCACGAGACTTCAAAGTAGCAACGTACTCGCTGGCGTCGTTCACCGGGGTGGCTTGCGCCTCTTGCACCTGCACTGGCATAGCGGGCTGCGAATCCGCATGGGCATTAGACTCGGCGTGGCTGGAGCAGGCGAGCGTGGCTGAGCTGGCCGCAAGGGCGGACAATAGAAGACTCCGAACCAAATAACCGCGAAGTTTCACGTAAATGAATTTACCATTTTGCCGCTCCTGTGGACCGGAAGCCATCTTCCGATCCCGGTGGCGATCCCGGCGGGGCGCTTTAGTGCGCGTTGTTAGATTCATCTTTCACC
The DNA here is from genome assembly GCA_963702775.1 of uncultured Acidobacteriaceae bacterium. Classification (GTDB taxonomy): domain Bacteria; phylum Acidobacteriota; class Terriglobia; order Terriglobales; family Acidobacteriaceae; genus Sulfotelmatobacter. The sequence goes on along the minus strand of CAVPDX010000001.1, from coordinate 146,742 downwards.
CGTACTTGATCCGTAATCCAGTTCACTTCCCAGGTCTTGCGCCGTCTTCCGAAAACGACTGTTCAAAATGGGGCCTGCTATCTCCAGGCCGCTTTAGGCAGAGTACTTCGCTGAATTAGACGAGGCCACAACCCGGTCGGTTAGCCTCCGGTTAGAAGATTATTGTGAGTGCCATTCGGACGCAAAATAATCGCCGCCCGCCAGTGAAGAAATAGTGAAGGCCCAGTGGTGTGCGGCATTACTTGATCATGGAAAAATCCGTGGGACGCATGTGTGTCGCATCGACTTTTTCCACGGTTTTTTCGGCCTGCTCAGCTTTTATAACGTCCTGAAATTCCGGGTCGGCGAAAAATGCATCCCAGTTCTTTTTCTCTTCCTCCCGGCTGGAACTAGCGACGATCCAAATGAATGAATTCGCTGAAGGCTCTTCGGCCACCCAGTAACCCAAAACGTTCAGGTTATGCCGGGCGAGTATCTTGGAGGTCTTGTCGCGAAACCGGGACTCAAGCGCCGGCAATTTGCCCGGCAGGGCGTGATAAACCCGAAGCTCAAATACTCGGTTGCTATCGGCCTTAACTTTGTTGGCATGAACCAACCGGCCGGTGATTAGCGAACCAGCGGTAAAGGCGACCAAGGCGATACCGCAAGCGGCCCAGCGTTTCGATTTCCAGACATTGAGCGTCATAGCTGTTTTCCTCGTAATTAGAGAATTGGTCATTCCGGGTCTTGCTTTCTTTAAGGTCGCCGATTCGTCAGCACGCGGGTTTGCTCGCCCCGAAACACCGCCGGTGTGAGTAACACCGAGAGTGGTCCGAGAGTAAGAAACCCAAACTGATACCACCACGGTACGGGTCTTGTGCAAACCTTTAGCGCGATCAGAACGGCAACTGTAATCATCACCATCAATGCAAGAAATATCGTTGCGCCGCGGCGAATTCGTGCCGCGATGCAACCAGCCATTGAGGTGGCCGCGAGAAACACAATCGGCGCAAGAAGGACTTCGGTCGTCGGCTGCGGGGCAACGAACTTCGAGATGGCCAAGTTGGCGGCATACTCGAGGAGTTGCATGACCGCGTACACGCCCATCGCGATGCTCATGCTGATAAGCCAATCCCAGCTTCGCAGCCAGGACCAAACCATCGACGGGGCGGAACGGCAGGCTTGACTCCAAAACCATCGTGACGCAGCGAGTGGCGAAGCAGATTCGGCGCGAAGAGTGTATTCCTCGACGAGATCGCCTAGCATAGCCTCTCGATACGGCGCCGGTATGACAGACTCGAGAAGCCAGCAAGCGAACGCGGGCGGCGAGTTGCGGCTCATATGCGCTCCCAGCGGCTCTTTAGGCCAGCCGTCATGTTGCGAATGGTTTGCCCCGATACTTGCAGCGCCCCCTTGCCGGCAGCCTCGAGGCGAAACAACCGTTTCGCCCGGCCTCCGCGTTCCGGGGTCGGCTCGCCGGTGAATGAGCTGACGTATCCCTTGGCTTCGAGCCGCTCCAAAGTCGCATACACTGCACCGATGGAGATGTTGCGGCCGGTACGTTCTTCAATCTCGCGGCGAACGATCATGCCATGGGCGCCTCCGTCCAGACGGGCCAGCGCCAGCAGGATTATGTGTTCCAGCGATCCGAGAAGTTCCCCGCGCTTCATTTGTTTTGCAATATAGAACAAATAACCTAAGAGGTCAAGCGGGATCGTGGTGGTGGCTCGGTGAATATATTTTGGACGGCGTCATCCCGCGCGGAGCCGCTTTTCAGGCGGAGCGAAGGGTCTTCCTCTCGGCGCATCATTTGTACATGGGAGATCAACCCGGGCCTTCGAGGCCGACAGAAAGATGGCAGCACCAACCTGATACTGAGAACCCCAATGTGCACCCGGCCTCGACCACAGCCGATTAAGTGCGAATGGAAGCGTGGCGAATCAGTTCAACACGGAATCTAACGTTAACTCAGGGTAGCGAGGTTGTTGGGTGCGTCGGCCCTTTAATGAGGGTAGGCCACTCCGGTGCCGCTGATGCGACGGCGCCCAGACAGAATCATATCTTGCCGGGGCAGCCCGTCCGTTTCGACATCGGTCACGTGCGGAAAACCGACGAACATCGCAAATAGAGTACCGGTACCGGAGAAACGATTCGGGAAGAAGATCCATTTCACGTTTTGTAAACGCTAAGATAACATCGTTTCACGTTGTGGCCTTCTTGAAGTCTGCTTCTGTCAGCCTTCCCCCAATGTAATCCACGTTGTATTTGGCGTACAACGCGACTAGCTCGTCGCGGCTAGGAGGAGTGGGAGCTGGGTTCCTCCTCCTCCGGGCTCCCTCCTCGAAAAACTCTTCTAAACGGCCACCTGGTGTAAGGCCGACGAACAGCGTTCCGGGCGTGGGCCCATTGATGTATCGATGCGGAATCTTTTGAGGCGCCACCAGGCTGCCGCCCTCAACCACGCGATGGAGCTTACCCCCAACCTCGTATACAAACTCACCTTTTGTGACAAAGAACCATTCGTCGCCATCGCGATGAGTGTGAAGCGGTGGCCCTTCCCATGGACCGTGATCGGCTAGAATGATGCAAAGGCGACCCCCAAGGTCTGATGTTCTCACCTTACACTGTAGTTCGTCAGGAACGACAAGGGATTGACCATCGGCATGCCGCGTCTGACCGGGTCCCACGATGATGGGCTCAGTTCTTTCCATTTGAGTTCCCTGTGCTACGGCAGACAGCGGCAGTGAACACGCAGATGCGGCTATCAGTTCGACAAATGTTCGCCGGTCCATTGAGCACCCCTTCCGAGACGTGTCGATATCATAGAGCTTCTTTGGGCTGTCGGCAATTCAGCCTTGCGACGAGGCCCTGATTTTAGGTCGGGAAGTGTAACGTGAGCGTCAGTTTGAGTGCGACGGTCATCAGGTGCGATCAGTTCACGAATCCTGGAACAGTTGCTTTGCGAATCGAGTTCAAACTCACCCAGCGCCGGACTCCGCTTTCAAACTAACGATCTGATTTATAAAGACCTCCAGAGCACTGGTTGTTCATTTTTCTCGTTTGAAATACTCGAGGGAGCGGCTTCACGGGCCGTGTCTCGTTGCCTTCGTTTTGCGGAAAAGCATGCAGACGGGCAGGGAACCCGTCAAGGTTTCCCTCGGCTCGCTTCGCTCGACCTTGACTGAACCCTCGCCCGTTTGCTGACAACCTCTCCGCTAGAAAACGAAGGCACACAATCGAAGCCCAAACCAAAAACTTCGGTTGACGTCACAGCGCCTTCTCATGGAAGGATGACAATCAAACTGCCCCACTGCCGGGGTTCGGAATGAGGTTCCCTGATTCTGAGAGTCTGCTAGATTATGCGGTATGCCATCGGTGTTCACCCAGCCCATCCGCGGTTTTGCGAGCGACAACAATGCCGGCGTGCATCCCGAGGTCCTGGAGGCCATTGCCCGGGTCAACCACGGCCATGTGATCGCTTACGGCGACGATGCTTACACCCGTTCGGCGATCAAGAAGTTCGAGGAGCATTTTGGACTGGAGATCGCCGTCTTTTTCACCTTCAACGGGACGGGCGCCAACGTTCTGAGCCTGCAAGCCCTGACTCGGTCATTTCATTCGGTCCTGTGCAGCGACCATGCCCACATCTACACCGACGAATGCGGCGCGCCGGAGAAGCACACCGGATGCAAGCTGATTCCGCTGCCGCAGCAGGCCGGCAAGATCACGCTGGAATCGGTCCGCCAGGCCTATCACGGCATCGGCGACGAACATCATGCGCAGCCGCGCGTCATCTCGATCACGCAGGCCAGCGAAATGGGCACTGTCTACCAACCGGAAGAGATTCAAGCGCTTGCGCGCTTCGCCCACGAGCATGACATGTTCCTGCATATGGATGGCGCGCGCCTCGCCAACGCCGCAGTCTCGCTTGGCCAAACACTCCGCCAGGGCACGCTGGATTTAGGCGTGGACGTGCTCTCATTTGGCGGCACGAAGAATGGAATTCTGGGTGGCGAGGCGGTCGTGTTTTTTCATCCCGAACAGAGCCAAGACTTCCTCTACCTGCGCAAGCAGAGCATGCAACTGGCCTCAAAAATGCGCTTCATCGCGGCGCAATTTGAGGCTCTGTTGAGCGACGACCTGTGGCGGCGCAGCGCCGAGCACGCCAACCGCATGGCTGGGGTGCTGGAGCGGGAACTCAGACGCATCCCGGAAGTCAGAGTCATTTGGAAGGTCGAGGCCAATGGCGTGTTCGTGCAGATCCCGCGCCACTCCATCGAAAAGATCAAGCAGCAATACTTTTTCTACGTCTGGATTGAGGAGGAATCGATCGTGCGCTGGATGTGCTCTTTCGACACTACGGAAGACGACATCCGCAAGTTTGCAGAAGTCGTCGCTGAGGCGGTGAAGGGGTGATGAACGGCATTCCACCTCGCTGTTCATAGTTGCTTTTTGCCCCACCTTTGACTAAATTTATTTTTCCCTTGCTGTGTGGATTCAGCCGGGTTGCGTGATCCCAGGAGTCGTTGATGAGCCGGAAGTGGTTCAGCCTTTGTGCTCTGGTTGCCGCCGCGACATTTCTTCTTAACGCGTCGAGTTGCGGCTTCAATCAGCACTTGATATCGATTCAGATCCAGCCCGCTGCGGGCGGAACCTTCGGTGCTGCCGACCCAAGCCTGTTTTTCCTCTATCAGGCGTATGGAACTTACTCACATCCTCCCCAGACCAAAAACATTACGGATCAGGTGACCTGGGCCTCGGACAACCCGCAGGTGATACAGGTGAGTACTACCGGAGTGGCTTCACCGAATCTCAACTGCGGCATCGCCCAAATCTACGCCACTTTTTATGACAGCCCGAATGACATTGTGAGCAACTATGCCTCGATCACTGTGGACGGGTTCAGCCCAGGCTGCACTGCCCCTAGTCCCGAGCCACTTCTCACTGTCAGCTTTGCCGGGCTAGGTACCGGAACCGTTACTGGCAACGGCATCAGTTGCTCGTCCCCGTCGTCTTGCAGCAACCAGTTCATTGCCGGCACCACGGTTACGCTGACCGCCGTGCCCACGGGCAGCTCAGTTTTCTCAAGTTGGACAAACTGCAATTCGACCAGTGGTGTCGGTAACTCGGTCTGTACGGTCCTCGTGGAAACCAATACCACTGTGACCGCTACGTTCAGCCAGTAGTCGCGTTAGGCATCGCGGGTTACCTTATTCCGTCTCGTCCAATAACTTGCCCAGCGTAGGCTTGTGTTTCGCCGGCTTTTTGTTTTTGTGAGGGACCACTTTTTCGCCCGGGGGCGCGCCCATGCGCTCCCGCGCCAACTCCTTCACGGCCTGCACCGCGCGGAACTGTTTTACTTTTTTCTTGCGCGCCATTTCCAGCTTATCCCGACCTTCATGTTGCCATAGCTTGTACCGCGCCGAACATGCAATAATCAGGTTTAATGGAAGAGCGCGATTTTTTCGACGAGCGTACCGAGAAGAAACCGGCGACGCTGAACTGTCCCCACTGCCACCAGCCCGCCGAGTACGAAGTCACCTGGGTGGTGCGCACCAAGAAGCGCCAGCTAGCCGGACGCGCCGACGAGCGCGACCGCGCCCGCTTCGCCAAAGCCCGGTCCTACATGCTGCGCAAAGACGACCTTATGGCCTGCAAGAACATGCGCTGCCGCAAACGCTTTGAGATCTCCGGCGTGCAGTCGGTGGTATTCACCGAGTAGCTTTCAAAGCGTGGATGGGAACCGAATCGGAAATATTCCAAGGGGTGAGGCGGGGAACCACCTGCAACAAATTCGGCAAGGGGCCCTTTACATAATTCACGTGGGGGTTATGATTAATTTGTGCTTCGGTTCTTCGACAGCTCGGACCGGCTGGATCAGCGCGCGCGTCCTGGCACCGCTGGGAAACTTCAAAGCCGAACTGGAAGAGACGCAAGCCGCGTCCGAATCCTGGCGTAGCGAAGGGCCTTATCCTCCGATGTGAACCATGGTGCGTGACGCCGGCACGAAATCTGGCTCGCCGATGTGGTGGCGCTCTTCTTTTTTCTGCACGACGCCGCGGATGAAATCGGCCAACTCTTCATCGCTGGCGCCGCGGCGCATTTGAGCATGCAGATCGTGGTCCCACGCCGAGAACAGGCAGGTGCGGATTTTGCCGTCGCTGGTGATGCGGATGCGGCTGCAGTGTCCGCAGAAGGGATGCGAGACCGGGGCGATGATGCCGATTTCGCCAACGCCATCGTCGAAGCGGTAGCGGCGGGCGGTTTCCGAACGCGCGTGCGGAATTTCTATCAGCGGGCGGTAGTCGGCCATGCGGGACAGAATTTCGTCGAGTGTGACTACTGTGGCCGGAGACCAGGTGCGGCCTTCTTCGAGCGGCATGAATTCGATGAAGCGCACGGTGACGCCTTCTTCGCGCGCGAACATGCCGAAGGGAATGATCTGGTCTTCGTTGAAGCCGCGCATCAGCACGCAATTCACTTTGAGCGGCCACAGTCCGGCGCGGCGGGCGCCGCGAATCCCGGCGAGCACATGGTCGTATCCGTTGGGCACGCGTGTAATCCGGGCAAAGCGGTCGGGATCGACGGCGTCCATGGAAACGGTAACGCGAGTGAGGCCGGCGTCTTTCAGGGCCTGCGCCAGATCGGCGAGCAGATGGCCGTTGGTGGTCAGTGCGATGTCGAGCGGTTCGCCACCGTGCCCGCCGTTCGAGGTGCGGAGTTGGGCAAGATCGCGGATGAACTCGACAACTCCTTTGCGTAACAACGGCTCGCCGCCAGTAAGACGAAGCTTGGTAATCCCCATCGCGACCAGCACCCGCGCCATACGCAGATAGTCGGCGAATGGCAGATCCCCGTAGAGCGCGCCTTCGTTTCCCGTGCGGCAATAGACGCACTTGTAGTTGCAGCGGTCGGTGACGGAAATCCGCAGGTCGGTAATGGGGCGCCGGAATTTGTCGGTGAGGGGCACGGTCGTTCGTTATTCGGAAGGGAAAGACGCAGGCGGGAACATTCCGGCGCTTCCTTTCCAATGCGCTCCTCACGGAGCGCGGGAGGCGCCAGCGTTTCCACCAGCACCCTCGGGAGTAGCGCCGCCGTCTCAGCGGTTGTCGCGGAAGCGTCCTCGCTCCCGCCCTGAGGGCGAGACGCCCTCAGCACAGCCGGCAAGATGCCGGCGCTACGACCTCGCCGCCACAGCCTGGGTATGCCCGAAGGCCGGGCGGTCGGAAACTCAATTGATTATAGAGCCTGTGTGAAGAGAAAAGGTTTCAAGGTTTCGGAGTTCCCAGGCTGCGCTCACAGCAAGCTCGCGAGGCGACCGTCTCCACACAAGGCTCCGGCTACGTTAGACTGTCAAGTTCTCGGGAGACATCTTTCATATGAATTGGCCGGGACAAGTCGTCCTGCTCAGTGCCATCTTAGTTTCCGGGTTTCTGTTCTGGCGAAAGTTTGGCGCCGCTCTACGCATCATTCTGGCAGCCAAGCCGGACGCCGACTTCAAACTGCGCCCGATTGGACCGCGCATCCGCAAAGTGTTGTGGGAAGTGGGCGCGCAGGGACTGGTCATCGCCCAGAGGCCACTGCCCGGCCTGGCGCACGCTTTTGTGTTCTGGGGCTTCTGCGTGTTTGCGCTAGTGACGCTCAACCATTTCGCGGCGGGATTTGGTCATCCATTTCTTTCGCGCACTGGCTCCTGGGGACATCTTTACTTTTTCATTGCCGCATTATTCGCGGTTGCGGTGGCGATTTCGATTGCGGGGCTGGCGTTTCGGCGGTTCGTGATCCGTCCGAAATGGCTGGAGCCGCTTTCGCCAGAGTCGGGGCTGATTGCATTTCTGATTTTCGCGCTGATGATCACCTACCTGGCCAACTTCTGGGTGCCGGAAGGTACCTCAGCGGGTTGGGCGCTCTGGTGGACGCACACGCTAGTGATTTTGTTTTTCCTGACGCTGATTCCGAGCACCAAGCATATGCACCTGGTGCTGAGTCCGCTGACGATTTTTCTGGAGCGGCCTGAGTTCAGCCAGATTCCACCGCTGGTGGGCGATGAGGATTTCGGCCTGGTTACCGGCAAGGATCTCACACAGATCACGGCGCTGCAATCCTACTCATGCGTGGAGTGCGGACGCTGCACCGAACATTGTCCCGCCAACAACACCGGCAAGATTTTGAATCCCAAGGAAATCATTCTCGGCGCGCGGCATTATCTGAACGAAGTCGGGCCGAAGAGCGAAGAGCCGTTGCTGGGGAAACATTTGTCGATGGAAGCAGTTTTCGAGTGCACCACGTGCGGGGCCTGCGAATTTCAGTGTCCGGTGGGCATTCAGCATTTGCCGGTCATCGTGGGGCTGCGGCGGGGCGCGGTGAATACCGGCAAGTGGGACAACAGCCACGGCAGCGAAATGTTCGTCACGCTGGAGCGGCAGGGGAACACGCTGGGATTTCCGCCGTCAGATCGCGAGAAGTTCATCGAGAAGAATGGGCTGCCGTATTACGACGGCTCGCAGGAGTATTGCCTGTGGATGGGCTGCCTGGGATCGTTCGATCCGAACGGGCGGAAGATTCTGCTGGCGCTGGTGGAGGTGCTGAATCACCTGGGGATCAGCTTCGGCGTGCTGCGGCACGAGAAATGTAGCGGCGATCCGGTGCGGCGCTTGGGCAACGATTATCTGTTCGGCGAACTCGCGCAAGGAAATCTGGAACACATTCGCGAGGCCGGAGTAAAGAAAATGGTTTCGATCTGCCCCCATTGCGTGCGCACGATTGGCGAGGACTGGAAGGAACATGGGGGCAACATTGCCATCGAGCACCATAGTGAACTGCTTGCCCGCTATCAGGACAAACTGCCGCTGAACCGCGAAGAGCACAAGAGCATGGTGTTTCACGACGCCTGCTACTTGGGCCGATACCGCGGAGTGTATGACCAGCCGCGCCAGGTGATTGCGCGTTATGGCGAGGTAGTAGAACCGCCGAGGAATCGCGAACGCGGCTTCTGCTGCGGTGGTGGCGGCGGGCTGATGTTCCTGGGAGAAGAGACCGGCAAGCGCGTCAATCTGGAGCGGGCGCAGGAACTGGTGGCAACAGGTGCGAGCGTGGTGGCGGCAGCGTGTCCGTTCTGCAACTCGATGCTGCGCGATGGGCTGGCGGCGGCTACTCCCACGCCTCCGGAGTTGCTCGATGTGGCGCAGATCGCGGCGGCCGCGATTGGGAGGAAGACGGCAGAGGAATAAAAATCTTTGCCACGGATTTGCGCGGATCTACACGGATCACTTCTTCATCTTTTTCTCTTGGCGTTGCAAGAGTTATCCGTGTTGATCCGTGTGAATCCGTGGCAAAGATGTTAGCTTCCCGCCTTCGCCTTCTTCACTTCTTCAATCAGCGGCGGAACTATATCGAACAGATTGCCCACTATCGCGTAATCGGCGATTTCGAAGATCGGAGCCTCGGAGTCTTTGTTCACTGCGATGATCGCTCGCGACCCTTTCATTCCCACGATGTGCTGAATAGCGCCGCTGATGCCGAGAGCCAGGTAGAGCTTCGGCGCGACGGTTTGTCCAGAGGAGCCCACCTGACGGTCCATGGGCAACCAGCCGGAATCGCAAATAGGGCGGGAAGCCGCGATTTCGCCGCCCAGCGCGTCGGCGAGTTGCTTGGCCATTTCGATGTTTTTCTGTTCCTTGATGCCGCGGCCCACGGAAACAATGATCTCGGCCTGAGTGAGATCGACGGCCTGCTTTACTTCCTTGAAAACTTCTTGAGGCTTCGTGCGCACGACTCCATCGCCGATGTTGACGGTTACGGTCTCGACGGGGGCTGGAGAAGCTCCGGCTTCGGCCTGGTCACCGCGAAAAGCGCCGTTCTGAAAAGTTGAAAACCAAGGAGCATCGCTGGTGAAGCTGACGTCGGCGGCGAGCTTGCCCTGAAACATCTGCCGGGTGAAGACCAGCTTCCCGTTTTCGTGTTTGAACCCGATGCAGTCGCTGATGACGGCGCGTCCCATCGCAGTGGCCAGCTTGGGAACGAAGTCGCGCACCTGATAAGTGTGCGGCATGAGCACGAGCTTGGGCTGCTTCGTCATGAGCAGTTGTTTGAGCGCGGCTGCGAAAGCATCAGGCGTGTAAGGCTTGAGCTTTGGCGACTCGACCGCATAGACCTTCGCGAGTTTCTTGCCCGCGATTTCCGCGGCGATGGCAGACGCTGGGCCTCCCACGACGGCAGCTTCGAGAGTCCAGCCGGTGGCTGCGGCGATGGCCTGGCCTGCGGTGATGGTCTCCCAGGAGACGCGGTTGAGTTTGCCTTCGCGCTGTTCGACGACGACTACGATTGAATCAGACATAAGGGCAGCTTCTAGCTCCTAGCTTCTCGCTCAAACCAAAACACGCAGCGGGAAACGTCTACGCTACAGCACGCGCAGTTCGTTGCGCAGTTTGTCGACCAGCTTTTTCGCGATCTCGGCTGGGGATCCTTCGATGTGTTCGGTCTTTTTCGTTTTTTGCGGCACGTAAAGTCGTTCAATTTCCTGCAGGTTCGCGCCGATCGCAGACTGCACTTCCGCCAGCGCTACCTTGCGGACGGGTTTGTTCTTCGCCTGCTTGATGCCGATCAGCGTGGCATAGCGCAGTTTGTTGATCCCCGACTGAATCGTAAGCACGGCAGGCAGCGGCATGTCGACGAACTGAAAGAATCCCGCTTCGAGTTCGCGCTTCACTCGAATACCGGTCTCGTTTTTTTCGATCTGCATGATGATGGTGGCGTGCGGCCAACCCAGCAGTTCGGCCAGGATCACGCCGGTTTGTGCGTAGCCGTAATCGTCGGATTGCAGGCCGGTGAAGATCAGGTCGAATTTTTCGTCCTTGATCGCGGCCGCGAAAGCCTTTGCGGTGTTGAAAGCATCCAGTCCGACGAAAGCGTTGTCTTCGAGGTGGATGGCACGGTCGGCGCCTTTGGCCAGGGCTTCGCGCAACACCTGCTGGGCGCGCGCCGGACCGGAAGTGATGACCACGACTTCTCCGGTATGCTTTTCTCTCTGGCGCAGCGCTTCTTCCAGCGCGAAAGCGTCGGGCTCGTTCACTTCATACGATACGTCGTCGCGGATCCAGGCCGCGGTCTCATTCAGCTTGAGCGGTGCATCCTTCTGCGGCACCTGCTTCATACAAACCAGGATTTTCAAAACAGCGCTCCTTACCCTGTGATCTCTTTGAGGTGACAAGAAACCAGTTAGTATAAATCAGTGGTGGGCAATTGGCATTGAACCCTCGGCCGAACAGCGATGACCGACGACGCCTTTCTGTTTGCGCTAGAATAGATCCAGCCGCCATGTCAGACCGAACCTTCACTCTCGACGAAGCTCAGTCGCTGCTTCCCGTGCTCGAATCTCTTCTGCGGACCGCAATCACCAGCAAGAAGACCATGGAAGAAGTCGAAGCCGAAATGCAGGCGCTGAATCACCGCATTTTTCTGAACGGCGGCACTCACGTCGATGTGGTTGCCGTCGCCCGCCGCAAGGCGGAGCGCGCCAAGGCCGAGCAGCGCGCCAAAGACGCCATCGCGGAAATCGACTCCATCGGCGTACAAGTGAAGGATCTCGACATTGGCCTGCTGGATTTTCCCTGCGAAGTCGAAGGCGGCATCGTGCTGCTCTGCTGGAAGATGGGCGAACGCTCCATCACTCACTGGCACAGTACAGAAGAGGGATTCGCCGGCCGCAAGCCCATCGACGAACGCATCAATCGCTCGAAGAGAACCAATTAGTTCTCAGTTCCCAGTTCTCAGCGAAACCAACCCCCAACTGCGTAAACTTTATTTCCACTTCCGAGAACCATTGACAACCCTTCCCCTACGGGTGCTGCCTTTTCTGGGAACTGGGAACTGGGAACTGGGAACTGGGAACTGGGAACTGGGAACCGAGAACCGAGAACTGAGAACTGAGAAACTTCCACATTCCAAACCACTTCTTTGCCTAGCAACATACTCCCACCTGAGGTGTTTCATCTATAAAGAAGGCTTTTCAGGCTGAACAACTGTTGCGGACGATTTCGCACCACAAAGTAAGCCAAATTCGCCTGACTGTCGCTGCCTCTTTCAAGGCAAGCCGTCAGGCACGAGGAAAACACGATGAAACTTCACTCTTCATTTCGTCTCATGGCTTTTGCACTTCTGCTGCTGGTTATTCCCGCAGCTCTCCCATCAACTTCTGCCGCGCAGATCGGGATCGGCATCGGCATTTCAGTTCGCATCGGTCCGCCCGCGCTGCCGGTTTACGAGCAGCCGCTCTGCCCCGGTCCCGGCTACCTGTGGACTCCCGGCTACTGGGCCTGGAGCGACGATGCCGGCTACTACTGGGTGCCCGGCACATGGGTCGTCGCCCCCGTGGGCATGTTGTGGACGCCCGGTTACTGGGGCTGGAACGACGGCGTTTACGTTTGGAATGCCGGATACTGGGGGCCGCACATCGGTTTCTACGGCGGCATTAACTATGGCTTCGGCTACGGCGGCGAAGGCTTCTATGGCGGCGAGTGGCGCGGCGGAGCTTTCTTCTACAACACCGCTGTAATGCACGTGGATGAAACTCGCATCACCAATGTCTACGTGAACCGGACTGTGATCGTGAACAACGAATCGCACGTTGCCTTTAACGGCGGCGAAGGCGGAGTGCAGGCCCGCCCCACCGCGCAACAAGAAGCTTATGGGCGCGAGAAGCACACTCGTCCGGTCGCAGCGCAGGTTCAGCAGCGAACTGCGGCGAGCCACAACCGTCAGTTGTTCGCTTCGGTGAATCATGGCGCGCCCGCAGTGGCTGCCACGGCCAAGCCCGGCGAATTTAAAGGCAAGGGCGTGGTAGCTGCCAAGGCCGGAGCCCCATATCATGCCCCGGCCATGTCGCCTAAGGAAGCGCGCGCATCGGTGCCCGCCCGGAATCGTGCGAAAGCTTCGAACGAAGCTTCGAAGAAGGCCAACACTCGCCCGTCCGCTCCGGCCCGCGAAACGAAGGCCCGCCCAGCCAACGAACCTAAGGCTAAGGCTCCGACGCGTGAGACGAAGGCCCGTCCAGCAAACGAACCAAAGGCTAAGGCTCCAACGCGTGAGACGAAGGCCCGTCCGGCAACCGAACCGAAGGCTAAGGCTCCAACGCGTGAGACCAAGGCCCGTCCAGCCAACGAACCGAAGGCTAAGGCTCCGACGCGTGAGACGAAGGCCCGTCCAGCAAACGAACCAAAGGCTAAGGCTCCAACGCGTGAGACGAAGGCCCGTCCGGCAACCGAACCGAAAGCTAAGGCTCCGGCGCGCGAGGCGAAGGCCCCAGCGAGAGAACCAAAGGCCAAGGCTCCTGCACATGCAGCGAATACCCATCCGACGGGTGAGCAGCATGCGCAGAACACGGCGCGTCCGGCGCCAAGGGCCAGCGCCCCGAGACAGAGTGCGCCCAGGCCGAGCGCGCCCAAGCCGCAAAAGCAGAGCGCTCCGCCTAAGCACGAGAGCGCACCCAAGGAGCACAAGGGAAAATGAACTGATAAGTGCGTAGGCACATGGCCAGTGCTGAGTCCAGCACTGGCCCTTTTTCTTTGCAAGTTCCCCGGCTCTCGGGCGTTCCTATCCAGAAGCGGCGTTAGCCGCGCTGGTTCCGTCCCTGCACGGAAGTGCAGTTACGCGCTCGGCGCGGAATCTTCTCTGCTACAATTTTTTACAACCGTGGCTGCGCTGAAGTCGTATCCTGATTGCACACGAGAGACGCAGCGGGAAGCGTCTCCCGCGCGTCCGCAGATAGTTCAGGGCAAGTTAGTTAAGAGCATGACCAAACAGGGATCAAGCCAGGCGAGCGCGCCAAGGAGTCTCGGATCTATGTCGTCGACGAAAACTAAGCTGCGCCTGGCGGGCGCGTTCGCCGCGCTGGCAACGTTGACTCTGGCCGTAAGCTGCACGGGTTTTTTCCAGAACCCGACGGTCTCAAGCATCACAATTGATCCACCCAATCCAACCGTGGCCTTCGGGCCCGGCGCGGCCACGCAGCAAATGGTCGCGGCAGCCACTTACAGCGATGGCAGCACGGGGACGCTCAGCGCGGGCACAAGCTGCACGGGGAGCACCGTCTGCTGGTCCAGTTCGGATCCGACCGTGGCATCCATCACTACAGGCGGCGTGCTGACGGGGCTTTCAGCAGGAACGACAACCATCACGGCAGCCTCAGGCTCCGTTACTGCCACTACAACGGCGACCGCGGCCGAAGTCGTCACTTCGATGACCATAACGCCGATCTCGGCGGGCCTTACCGCCAATGGCACTGAAACGCAGAACTTCACGATCATGGGGACGACGCAGTCCGGATCGCAGAACATTTCTGCCCTCGTCACGCTCACCACAGAACAACCACTCGGAACACCGATTACGACTGGAGAAGTCAACTGTGTTGCCGCAACAGACTCAAACGGGAACCCCGTCCAGCAATGCACGGCCGCTGAGGGCCTCACCATGTCCGAGACGTACTATATGGTGGTTACATATACCGGGTATACCGGCACTGCCATCGTCTATTCAACGTTGAACGTCTCGCCCTAGCAGCGGCGGTGGTGTCCCCAAGGGCTGGCCCCGGCCGCACCTGGATTCCGGTCAAGGTTGCCCCACTCGCCGAAAACCACGGCGAGAGGGGCAGCGTTAGTCGTGGAGAGCCCGTAGGCCGGTCTCCCACGGGTCGCCCGGGCCGTGATAGCTCTAGAGCGTCACGGTGACGTTCTCGGTCGTAATCGTCCCGTTGGCGGGAACGCTAATGGTAATGAAGTTTTGAACTTGGGAGGTTCTGCAGTCCTCCGTGCTGGAGCCGCAAAGGCTGGTGCCAGATGGGTTACTCGAGGCGACGTACGACATTACGATCTTGTCCGTGCCGGCCGAGGCGAGATTCCAGGAGTAGTTTATCGTGACGGTGCAAACCGACCCGTTTTTGTCGGTATTCCCTATCGAAGAGGCGTTTTCCGTGATGACGGCTCCGCTCCCCGTGTCGCTGACCACCGCTGTGGCCATGCAAGGGAAGACGTTGTTCGGCTCGCTCGACTTGAGGTTAAAGGTGAAGTTAAAAACCAGGGACCCGGTCACAGTTGTGGTGGCCGCCGAGAGGGGCTGGGCGAGTCCGCCAAGGCAGGTGACGAGCGCAAGGAGAGTAAGCATAGCAACTACTTTCTTAGGCATCGATGTTCTCCAATGTTTGGATTGAGCTGCGCCCCCACGCTAGAACCTAAACGTGTGGAAATTGAAGGACTCCGGTCCCCTGTTACGAAATCCGAACGGGGTAATAGTGCCGCCTCTCGCAACCGGCGGGTGGCTCGCGCCTCGCAATCGCATCACGACTGTGGGTGCCTCCATTTCTCGCGTTCTTTGCGAGAAGTGGGGCCTTTGACTTTTCCTCATAAGCCAATGTTCATCCGTCACAGGTGAGAGCCGACCTTGGCCTGGACGACGCTCAGTCCTCAGAATCCTCGTGAATCCACGTCGGCCATCGAGTCTAACTCTACTGGTGAACTTGAAGGCCGTTCTATCCACGACCACTCGTAAGTTGCCATCCCTCAAAGTCACAGTATGATCGTAAAGGCGGCGGTCTAAGCCGACGACCGATGACCGGCCAGCCAACGACGAAACGACTACGACGGTTTTCTATGTCTGACATTCGCTGTATCGGTATCGCCACCGGAGGCGGAGACGCTCCCGGCCTCAATGCCGTCATCCGCGCCGCCACTAAAGCTGCGATCCTCAAATACGGATGGAAGGTCATCGGCATCCCCGACGGCTTTGACGGCCTCATCTGGCCGGAGAAGTCTTTCGAACTCACCCTCAAGGAAATCTCTGGCATCCTGCCCCGTGGCGGAACGATCCTCGGAACTACGAACCGTGGCGATCCGTTTCACTATAAAAGCGTCGAGAACGGCGAGGAAGTTTCGCGCGATATATCGGACCAGGTAATCGCGAACGCCGCCAAGCTGGGCATCGACGCCATCATTACCATCGGCGGCGATGGATCGCAGAAGATCGGTAACGAACTTTTTCAGAAGGGGCTGAAGATCGTCGGCGTCCCCAAGACGATCGATAACGATCTTTCCGCCACCGAGGTGACATTCGGCTTCGACACGGCGATTCACACCGTGACCGATGCCGTCGACAAGATTCACACCACTGCGGCTTCGCACCATCGCGTAATTGTGGTCGAGGTCATGGGCCGCGACTGCGGCTGGATCGCGCTGGCAGCCGGCATTGCCGGCGGCGCCCACATTATCCTCATCCCCGAAATCCCCTTTACGATCAAGGGCGTGTGCGAATACATTGCGGTGCGCGAGCGCATCGGCAAACATTTCACCATCGTGGTCGTCGCCGAGGGCATCAAACTGCCGCACGAACTCAAGCAAATGGCGCGCGGATGGCCCGTGGGCAACACCATCGGCGACGCCATTGGGCTGTTCTCGAACAAAGAGGTACGTGTGAGCGTGCTGGGGCATATTCAGCGCGGCGGTTCGCCTTCTCCGTTTGACCGCGTCCTGGCTACCCGCTTCGGCGTTGCCGCGGTCGAACTGATTGCCGAAGGCGGATTCGGAAAGATGGTCGCGCTGCGCGGCGGCAGCATCGTCTCTGTGGATGTGGCCCACGCCATCGGCCACCTCAAATCCGTCGATCCGAAAGGCGAACTGGTGCGCACCGCCCGCGCCATCGGCATCGGATTCGGCGATTAATCTCGTGTTCCTGATCACTGACATTTGCCCGGCGCGCGTATAAAAATGTAGGCGCTCGGAGCCATCACGCATTTGCCTTCGGGCGGGGAGGTAGTATGGCCGCTCGACATCCAGCGCTCAAAGCATCCCTCGAAACCATCGAGGATTTCCTGGCCCAGAAACGGATTGCCATGGCAGGCGTGTCGCGAGATCCTGCCAGTTTCAGCGTAGCGCTGTTCGATGAACTCTGCCGTCGCGGATATGACGTTGTTCCGGTGAATCCCAACGTCGCGGAAGTCAAGGGACGCCGCTGCTTTGCCCGCGTGCAAGACATTCAGCCTCCGGTGGATGCAGCCTTGCTGATGACTGCGCCAAACGAAACCGAGGCAGTTGTGAACGACTGCGCCGAGGCGCACATACCACGGATTTGGATGTACAGGGCTGCCGGCAAAGGCGCAGTGAGCGCAAGAGCAGTCGAGTTCTGCCGCCAGCGCGGGCTAAAGGTGGTTCCGGGCGAGTGTCCGTACATGTTTCTGCCGGGCGCTGCGGGCATCCATCGCTTTCACGGGTTTATCCGCAAGATCACTGGTGGTTATCCGCGGCAGGCAGCTTAATTGCAGGTGTTGAACCATGGGTCGTGACGAGACTGGACGTGTGGTAATTGTTAGCGGGCCGTCGTGCGTGGGAAAGAGCCCACTCTTCAAAGCGTTAGGCAAGTTTTATCCCCAACTGCACGACTCGCTTCACAAACTGGTGCTGGTCAACAGCCGCGCGCCGCGTCCCGGCGAACGCGATGGCGTCGACTACCATTTCCGCACGCGCGCGCAGGTAGAAGCGTTGCGGCAGAATGATCGCTACGCCGTCATGGAAGTCCGCAGCGACCTGCAAGCGCTGGATGTTCAAGAGCTCGAAGCGCTACTTCGACGCGGCGACGTTTTCTTCGAAGGGAATCCATTTGTGGGCCGCGCCTTGCAAACTCATCCTCGCCTCGCCAGTGCGAAGCGATTGAGTATTTTCATCTCGCCGCTTTCGAGAGAGGAGATCCTGTATCTGCAGGCGCCCGAGCGCAACCTGTCGCTCGAGGAGTTCGTCACCGACGTGATGCGCCGCAAGCTTTTGCGCCGCACGCGCCGGCAAAAAGGCGAACTCTCGGCTCCGGATCTGGAAAACATTGAGACGCGTGCCTCCAGTGCCTATCGCGAACTGCAGGAGGCGTGGCACTTCGAGCACGTCATTCCGAATCACGACGGCGAGGACAGCGATAATTGGGAAGCGTTTTATTACCTGATCGGCGACGCCCGCAAAACGCTGGAAGCCTTCGCCGGCCTGCTCAAGGGTATAGTTCCGCCCGGCGTTGAGACGTGGGAAGAGAACCTTCTGCCGTAGAGGAACGATCGCTGGTTTTCGTCCGTTTCAAGTCGTTGATTCTTTGCACGAGCGTTGTAAGTGATTGATTCTTCGTGATGGGATCGTAAGTCGTTGATTCTTCGTCAGCGCCGAATTTTCCATATTAGCTCTGAGATAATTACCGCGCTGGAGGTGATTCTAGCCTGTGGAAATTTCTGGGATGGGCTTTGACCTCGTCCGGGAACACGAAACGCGCCCCAGTGCCTCCTAAACGCAAAACAAGGGCATTCTGCGCGCGGGTTGAACTCGATTTTCGCTACGGAAACTGGTTCCACGAAGAATCAACAACTTAGCCGGGAGCGAAGCAACATGAAGGTGCCCGGTTAGGAGCCGGTAAAAAGAATCAACGACTTCCACCAAAACCCAACAACTTACGAGTGCCACGAACGCCAGGGGTTAGAACTGAGAACCAGAAACTGAGAACTACTCCTTCTCCATCGCATCGATCGTCAAGTAGAGCTGGCTGTCAATACGCGTCGGGTCTATCTCTACATAAGGCTTGTCGGGATGTCGGCTGCTGACCACGTAGACGGTGGGCGTGTGATTGAGGTTGATGGCCTTGCCCAGGTCGCGGTCGGCATTCACCTCGGCGGCGAGCTTGCCTTGCGGATCGACCACGAAGGGGAGACCGACTTTGTGTGCGGCGGCGAATTTCTCGGCATAGCTCTGCAGGTTCTGCGGATTGATCTCGAACTGGTTCGCGAAGATATAGTCGCGAAATTCATTGCCCAACTCTTTCGAAGGCTCGTCGAAGTAGCGCGCTATCACAGCTGCGTTATAAGACCAGTTGTGCATGGGGAGGGGGAAGTCGTGGCGTACGAGCGGAATTTTGTAGTCCTTCGACGCCCGCTCGAGAATAGGCGCCACACGGCGGCATTGCGGACACTGCAAATCCTCGAATACTACGATGGCGACCTGCGCACCCTTGGGCGGGCGCAACACGTCATTCACAGACTGATCCGCGGCCGCACACCAACCCGCAGCGAATACCAAAGCCAGAAGCGACAGAACGGCGATCCGATTCATGGATATGTTTTTCATGGCGTATTCTTAATGGTAACTGAAGGGGCGTCGCCGTGTCATGACGCTCGCTTTGTGCTTCCATCAAAAATGGCCCGCACATATGGCCGCCAAAGATATACGAGCAATCCTCCGGCGATCGTCAGGCCCACACCGCCGCGTAGGAAGTCTCCTCGGAGGCAATTGACCAAGTCTCCCAGCGCTTGAGTGACGATGATCACAGTGCCCAATCTCCACCCCCAGAGCCGCCGACGGAACCACCCCACTCCGGCGAGCGCCAAAACCATGCAGAGAATCAGGAAGGCAACGCCCATGGATCTGCCGAGAGGCGCAAGTTGACTGTAGGCGGCGGGATTGAGCGCCCACACACGGTCGAGAGCCGTGCCCGGCCGTGACAGGGTCGTTGCGGCAAGGGCGGCCATCAACGCGCCGAAAAAGAGAAAGACGCCGAAGGCTGTGAACCCGTAAGGCAGTCTGACGAGCGGCTCCCTGCCGCTACCGGAGCGAGAACGATCCTGCATTCGCCGACTATAGACTGAACAACGTTGAAGGGTTAATCCGATCATCCTACGATTCAGGTTTCGGAGTGCATTCTCCGTCAACCTTCGTGCCGGGAAACCAGGTTGCAACGCGCTATAGTGGGAACTGAACCTCGCCGGGCAAGTGTCGCGAAGTGCACGACGCTAATATCGTGAAATCGTTTCAACCATCGCATCTTTTTCGATCCGCCGTTGTATGCGTGCAGGCCGCTGTCTTCCTGCTCACGCTTTCCGCCTGCAATCGCAAAGGTCACCGGGTACTGGAAGTAAATTACGTATCGGCGGTACAGGCCACGCTGCGCGATCAGGTGGCCACCATCTACAACCGCGTCGGCACGGTAAAGAATGGAGATCGGGTCGAGGTGCTGGAGCACGAGAAGCGCTTCTCCCGCGTGCGCACGGCAAGCGGCATCGAGGGCTGGATCGAGCAACGTTACCTGGTGAACCAGGAAACCTATGACGGTCTGCAAAAGCTGACGCGGGAGAACTTAAACGATCCGGTGCAAGCGCCCGGCGTGCTGCGCAACGATACCAACCTGCACCTCACACCCGGCCGCGAGACCGAGCATCTGTACCAGCTTTCGTCGGGAGCGAAGGTTTCCATCCTGAAACGCGCCACGGCTGAGAAGCAGGCCAGCGCGGCTCCAGCCAAGCCGGTGCACGGCGCGAAAACCTCCTCTGGCCCGGTACTCGAGGACTGGTGGCTGGTGCGCGATGAGCAGAACCGCGTGGGCTGGGTGCTGGCCCGCATGGTGGATCTGGATATTCCGCTCGAAGTCGCGCAGTATGCCGAAGGCCAGCGCTTCGTTGCTTTCTTTGTGTTGAATCAGGTCGAGGATTCGGGTAAAGAGGGTACGGGCAAGAAGGTATCGCAGTATCTATGCGCTATCACCGAACCGCACGACGGGCTGCCGTACGACTACGATCAGATTCGCGTTTTCACCTGGAATGTCCGCAAGCACCGCTACGAGACTGCCTACCGCGAACATGGATTGGATGGCGTGCTTCCGATTACTGTTACGAATGAGAACTTTGGCAAGGAAGGCACGCTGCCCGTCTTCGTCCTGCGGGTGAAAGACGATAACGGCAACGTCAGCGAGCGCAAATACAAGATGAACTCGCCGATCGTGCGGCGGGTGCTGGCTCCGGGCGAGCAGAAGTCAACGCCAAGGCCGGCGAAGAATCGCCGCCGGCACTAACCTTACGAACTAGCCTTTTACCTTGGTTGAGGCCGCTCCCAGAATTTCCCGGCTCTTCTTCTCCTGCACGAAAACCGTCACGTGCAGATTTTCAGAAGCCCAGTGGGAGTTGAACTTCACCACGGCATCTCCAGCAAAGGATGCCGGCGCGCCGCTCGCATCGGCGACGCCAATCTTGCGCAACGAACGCAGCGTTGCAACATGAGTCAGGACGTGCCCCGCATTCTCTCCCGCGCCCACCGACGAATGCAGACCATCCTCGGTAACCGCCAGCCAGACTTCCGCCGCATCGCCGGGCTTGTTTCCGGCAAGCTTCCCTACCGAGACGGTGAAGCGCTGCGAGCCTTTGCCTTCCGGCTTACCCGGCGTGATTGCAACGTCAGTTTTCAAGCCGCGCGAAGCCTTCTCGATTTCGAGTTGAGCCGCTTGTTCATCGCTGCCCAGGAACTGGCTCTGGCCGTCCACCACGAGTTCCGGCGTGTATACGTCTTTCTTGACGAGGGCGGTATAAACCTCCTGCCGGTGCGTCCACTCCGGCGAAGAGAAGGGATCGACCCAGCCGTCGTGATTCCAATAATCCACATGCTCTTCCAACGCGATGATCTCGGCTCCAGCTACCGGTTGTTGCGCTTCCAGTTTCTGCAGCAACGCATCCGCCGGGGGACAAGAAGAGCAGCCCTCCGAGGTGAATAGCTCGACCAATACGGGCTTGCGGCCAGATTCCGCGGCGGTATTCTGCGCTTTAGCTTCTGCAGAGAAACCCGAGCAGGCAATCAAGAGAGCCAGAGACATCTTTAACATCGCCGGAAAACGTTTCATTTTCATCTCCCCAATGCGCGATTGGATGCGAAATGGCAGCTCGAAGTTACGATGGCGTCTGACAGACGCAGGTCGGCGGCAAAAGTCAAATGGGATGCTTGCCGGACGGTTTTCGGCTACTCGTAATTATACGTAAAACCATAGAATCATCCCGCCGATCTTCCAATTCAGAGAGCCATAAATTCCGTCATGGTTGCAATTCATTGAAAACAATGGCTGTTAACCGGCAATATTTTGGAGCGTGAGTTGCTAGATGGTGTTGTTCACAGGTATTGCGTACCAGGCTAGACCGTTATCTAGCGACGATGATCGTATGCTCCCAGGTTAGGCCGTCGTCTTGGCGTTTCAGGAATCAAGTAAGAGTTAATCGAACCAGAGTTAATCGAACCATGAAATCGTTTATCCATTTGGAGACAACACTATGAGTCGCTTCTCAACAAAGATCGGGATGTTTGCCGTTTGCTTGTTCTCTGTGCTGCTGCTGGTAGCCAACGTTTTCGCGCAGGAAACGACCGGTGGACTGCAGGGAACCGTTAAAGACCCTAGCGGCGCAGTCGTCGCCAAGGCTAGCGTAGAGTTGAATAGCCCTGCGCTGGTGGGTTCGAAGAAGCTGGATACCGACAGCAGCGGCTACTATCGCTTTGCCAACCTCCCGCCCGGCATCTACACAGTCACTGTGAAGGCAGCTGGGTTTTCCGAACTGAAACGCGAAGGCATCGCGATCGAAATAGGCCACCTTCCCACTCTTGATCTGCCTTTGTCGGTGGGCGCGCAGGGCACGGTCGTGGAAGTAACCGGCGAAGCGCCGGCGATTGATGTCACCACAAATACGAACCAGACCAACCTTACCAACGAAACGTTGAATGACACTCCGCATGGATACACCTTCCAGTCGGTCATTCAATACGCGCCCATGGCCCGCAATGAGCCTCTGGCGGGTGGTGGGGCCGGCATGAGCGGCAATTCCGGCGGTTCACTGCCGGGCAGCGCCGGCAACGGTTTGTCCGTCGGTTTCTCGGTCGGCGGCGGCGCGGATTCGGAGAATAGCTACCTTGTGGAAGGTCAGGACACGGAGAACATCTCCGGCGGCGCTTCCAGCGCCAACGTCCCCTTCCAGTTCATTCAGGAAGTCCAGGTCAAGAGTTCTGGTATCGAGGCGGAACACGGTGGCGCTCTCGGCGGCGTGGTCAACGTCGTTATGAAGAAGGGCAGCAACGCCTACCACGGCTCCTTTTTCGCCACTTATGAAAACGACGGGATCGACGGCTCGGGCGTGTTGGGCGGTGCTGAGAACCAAGCCTTGCGTTACGATCCGTCTCCGACTACCTCACTTCCTTTTGACGCCGATTCGCAGGTCTATGACCCCAAGAGAGACCACTTCCGGATCGCTCAGGCCGGCTTTACGGTTGGTGGCCCGGTGCTAAAGGACCGCCTCTGGTTCTTCCTGGGATTTGCTCCGGAATACAATTCCCTGGGCAGATCGGTGAACATGGACCCATCACAGTGTTTCAGCCCCACTAACCCGACCGGTATCTCCTGTCTGAATTCAACCTTGGGGAACCAACTCTTTACTCAGGACAACCAGCAGTACTTCACTACCGCTCGTTTTGACTTCGTTGCGACCCAGAAAATCCGTCTCTTCGCTTCGTGGCTTTATCAATACTCACGCGAAGCCGGGAGCAGTCTGCCCTATCCGGATGATGTACACGGTCTTCTGAACACTGGAGGAGCGGGTCTTGGGGGCATCAATACTCCTTTAACCCAGTACGCGCACGGCCTCGGCTACTCGGCCCCGAACTCCACGTATAACATCGGAGCTGATATCACCCTGACGCCGAAGATCGTCTCGACCACGCGCTATGGCTATTTTTTCACCAACTATCACGATTTTGGCTGGCCGAACCAGGGTGTAGACCTTGTTAACGAGACCGGAGCAACGACCGACAATACCGGCGCCCCCCTTCCGGCCGCGCTGAACCAGGCAGCTGGCTCGAGCACTGCTCCCTTTGATCAGAGCTATACTCAAGTCAATGCCAGCAAGCACTACCAGTTCGATGAAGATGTGGCGTTCTTCAAAAGCGGCTGGTTGGGCACGCACAACATTAAAGCGGGTTACCAGTTCAACCGTCTGTCCAACGTGATTAATCAGCACGGCAACCTGCCCTTCGCAGCCATGGTTGTCGGCGGGGGCTTTGGCTACGGAGCAGGTACGACCTATGGAGCCGGCCAGTGCGCCCTTCTGTCGGCGGACCCTTGGGGAATTTGCGCTGGCCAGTACGGCTTTGCGGAAGTCATCGACTTCGCAACCATCCTGAAGAACTCGGCTGGAGCAGTCGTTCCGGCCGTCGACAATAACCACGCCTTATTCATTCAGGATGCCTGGACCGTGGGGCATGGATTAACTCTGAACCTCGGCCTGCGTGTCGAGAAAGAAAGCCTGCCTGCGCCCCCGGGAATCGGAATTGCGGGGATCAGCGCTATCAACTTCGACTGGAGCCAGAAGGTTGAGCCTCGTCTGGGAGCTGCCTGGGGATCGCGGGACGGCAAGATGAAGATCTTTGGCAGCTATGGCGTTGTCAACGACGTCATGAAGCTGCTGTTGGCCCAGACTTCATGGGGCGCGCAGGGATACGAGGTTTGCACCTATCCTGTGGGTCCCGACGGGACCCCGAATGGGTTCCTCAACGCCGATGCCACTCTGGTGGGGAACGCCGCTGGCCGAGCCTGCCCGACTGGCATCGCGAGCGCGGGAGCCAGCTTTGCGGGTGGCGTAGTACCGCCGGTTTTCACCGACGCCACGAGCGGCGTTCAGCTTATCGAAAACCTCAACTTCCGCCCGGAGGAACCGATCGCGCGTGGCGTGAATCCTTATCGTCAACACGAGATCGTCGTCGGCTGGGACTATCAGATCGCCAAGGATTGGGCTTTCGAAGCGCGTTATGATCGTCGCCGTCTCGACCACGTGATTGAGGACGCTTCGTTGTCCGATCCGAATGCCTTCGAAATCTACACGGTCGTGAACCCTGGCCAGGGAGTCAACAAGACCATCGACGGTTACGCGAACTACCTGACCTCGTTGGGCGATGCATACGGCCCAGGAACAGCCGCATTTAACCCGACGGGCGCCTTCGGCACTTGTCCAACATGTCCAGCCATGCCTGTGGCGATCCGCGACTACGACGGCGTGGAATTGCGGTTGACCAAGACGCAGAGCAAGGGCTGGTCGGGAATGTTCAGCTACACCTGGAGCCGCCTGTGGGGCAACTACACCGGCCTGACCACCACCGACCAGATCGACGGTGGCACGACCGGACGTAACTCGCCCGACACCACCCGCTCGTTCGACGAGCCGTTCTACTATTTCAAGGACAACGGCCAGTCCAACGATGGGCCCCTGCCGACGGATCGCCCGAGCGCGATCAAGGGATACGCGTATTACACCATGCCTTGGAAGGGAAAGACCAACACCACAACGATCGGGCTTTTCCAGGTTGCCTATCAGGGCAGCCCGGTGAGTTCATACGCTGACCTCGGCTATGGAAATGGCGCTGACCCGGTGGAATCCACATACATCTTTGGCAGAGGACAATTCGTCAATGCAAGCGAAGACGCGACGGGCGCCATTACCCTGACCAATCCGTCGGCCAAGCGCACACCGTGGTACATCCAGAGCGACTTGAACCTTTCCCATGCCATCAAGGTCAACAAAAACAACGAGCACCAGGTACTTAGCTTCAACGCAACGCTCGCCAACCTGTTCAACCAGCACTCCGTGGTCGCGTACTGGGGCGATTTAAATTCGACTCACTACGTGAACTCCGTATCTCCCACGGGGCTTTGCGGCCCGGGTGGCACTGCCGGCCCCTGTAATCTCTTTAGCGGAGCGGCGTTCTACCAGGCAGCCGAAACCGGTTATAACTTTGCGTCGGATATCAACGCCAGCGGAGTCAACTTGAGCGGGCTTTACGGCCAGGCTAACCTCTGGCAGATCGCACGGCGCATCCGCTTGGGGGCTACGTTCACCTTCTAGTCGGATCTTGAAGTTTCTACCTAATAGGGAGCCGGAATCTCGGCTCCCTCTTTTATTGGAGAAGCAAAGCCTATTTTCCGAATAACGGGTAGTGGCTGGCTGCGCCCATGAAGAACAGCATTACAACTGACAGGAAAGCATTGGCTCGGCTAACCAGGAAGGCCTGACGGGCCATGGCTTTGGCTTTGTCGGGCATGGGAGTGCCGTTGGTGGCGTTGTCGCGCGTCCATTGAATCATTCGCTTCTGGATGCGCCATATCACTCCCCAGACATTGAGCAGCATGACCCAGCCGATGCCGCCGCCGATGCCAATAGAAAGCAGGCGGTTACTTTCCCAACCATGGCTGTTGAGACTCAGGAAGAGCCAGGCTGCGGCCGCGACTACCACGGCATGCACCACGCCCACAAATACGCCATTGTCAAAGATTCCTTTGCCCGGGATAAGGGAGGCGTAGAGCAGGCCCCAAACCACGGTCCAGATCAGGAAGAAGCTGCCCATCGCAGTGCCGCTGGAGCCGCCTCCGTTGTGCGCGTCGGCGGCGACGATATTTCCCCAATAGATTAGGCCGGCGAGCACGGTCAGCGCCGCCGACATGCGGAACCACCACAGAGCCCGCGTCATAAGCGCCGGCATGACTTTGCCCTTGGTGGAGGCGTCCAGCTCTTTCATCAGGGGGACGTTCACCAGGTTGAAGAAATAGAGCAGGCCGATCCAGGTGATGCCGGCCAGAAAGTGAATCCAGCGGACTAGCATCAGAAAGTTGGTGTTGAAGTCCGGGGGAAAGTTGATTTGGGGTGTAAGGAAACTTGCGAGAGCGGCGCTTGCCATGATGCCTCCTGAGGTTTCACTTGCCCTTCCGATCACAGAAGGGTGCGGTGCATTACATAAGGCGGAATTGCCCACGCCGGGATTGTACACAACGCTCAGAGGTGGGTAAGAAAAGCTTCACGATGTCAAAGAAAACCCGGTCTTCCACAAGTTCCGGGTTGAAAAGCGCGAGGGGACACCGTATCGTACTCACAGCTACCTGCCAGGCGGCGCACGTACTGGAATGATCAGACGGCGAGGAGGCAGGGTCGTCCCCCCTTGTTCCTTTTAGTGGGAAAGTCTGCGAGGAACATGCTGTGGTTTTGAGCTTGCCCCGATTCTGCGGACGAGGCGAGGCTGGTGTGTTGAAGTCAAAAAATAAGGAGATCGGCTATGGAGAGCGGCAAGCCGGCGCAGAACATCCAGGATTCCTTCCTGAATACGGCCCGCAAAGAGCGATTGAGTATAACCATTTATCTGTTGAGCGGGGTGAAGTTGACGGGCCGGATTCGTTCTTTCGATAAATATTCCGTGGTGCTGGAGGCCAACGGACAGGAGCAATTGATCTTCAAGCACGCTATCTCGACGGTGGTGATGGGCCGCACCGCGACGCACGGTGCGCACTTGGCGCATCCCGATGCCAAGGCAGTAGCTGCGCCTGGGGCGACATCAACGTCGGCGCCGATAACGGCTTCGGCGGCGGCGAGTGCCTCGGGCACCGAAGGGTAAGGCGTTTTCGGCGTGCGCAGTTCTCATTCCAAGAAGACCCGCGATGGCGCGTCCGCAAGAGTAGCTGTG
Source organism: uncultured Acidobacteriaceae bacterium (assembly GCA_963702775.1). Taxonomy (GTDB): domain Bacteria; phylum Acidobacteriota; class Terriglobia; order Terriglobales; family Acidobacteriaceae; genus Sulfotelmatobacter. The sequence goes on along the minus strand of CAVPDX010000001.1, from coordinate 119,458 downwards.
CCTCTCGGCGCAGAAATCGTGCGCGCTAAAGAAGATGCGCAGGAACGCGCGTTTTTGGTGGGGATTGAGGTGCGCACGCGCGGGCGCAACGGTGCGAAGGGAGCGGTTACCGCGCAAGCGCAGGCAGCCCGCGATGCGGCGTCGGCGGCGAGCGGCGGCAAGATAAAGATAAAGCCGGGGCCACAAAGTTCGGGTCCAAACCCGGGAAAGTCCACCAACAAACCCAACATTCCTGAGTTCGATGCCGAGGAGTCGCTGGCGGAATTGCGTACGCTAGCGGGCAGCGCGGGCGCCAAAGTTGTCGGCGAGATTTTGCAGCGGCGCGACCGTCCCGATCCTGCCACGTTGATCGGCGCCGGCAAGCTCGAAGAAATTGCGGGCGCGGCCGCGTCCGTGAATGCCGACCTTCTTCTTTTCGATCACGATCTCAGCGCTTCGCAGCAGCGCAATATTGAAAAAATAGTTCACCGGCGGGTGATCGACCGCACGCAGTTGATTCTCGACATTTTTGCGCGGCACGCGCGCACGCGAGAAGGCCAGCTGCAGGTGGAGTTGGCGCAGTTGCAATATCTGCTGCCGCGGCTGGCCGGGCGCGGCGTGGAGATGTCGCAACTCGGCGGCGGCATTGGCACCCGCGGTCCCGGTGAAACGCAGCTTGAAACCGACCGCAGGAAGATTGCCCGGCGCGTCCGGCACGTGGAGCAGCAACTGGAGAACGTCCGCCGCATCCGGGCGCAGCAACGGCAGCGGCGGGAGTCGGCTCCCGTCGCGACCGTGGCGCTGGTCGGCTACACGAACGCGGGCAAGTCAACGCTGTTCAATGCGCTGACGCTCGCTGCGGTGCTGGCTTCACCGCGCATGTTCGCCACACTCGATCCTACGATCCGGGGAGTCGTGCTGCCGTCGAAGCGCAAGATTCTGATGTCGGACACGGTGGGATTCATTCGCAGCCTGCCGCACACGCTGGTCTCGGCATTTCGCGCCACGCTCGAAGAGGTGCAGCGGGCATCGCTGATCCTGCATGTTTCCGATGCCAGCAGCCGACTCTCGGCCGAGCAGGATGCACAGGTCGAGCTTGTCCTGAAAGAATTGGAAGCCGAGAAGAAACCGCGGCTGCGAGTGATGAATAAAGTGGATCTGCTGGACGTGGAAGTGGCCGAAAGCCTGGTGGGCGGCGCTGTACTCGATGCGAAGACAGTGTATGTGTCCGCGGCCGAAGGCACAGGACTGGACCGGCTGCTGGCGCGCATCGACATGATGATCGAAGAGGATCCGGTGAGCCGCGTGCATTTACGGGTCCCGCAAAAAGAAGGAAAGACGCTGGCCATGCTTGAAGCCAAGGCGCGCATTTACTCGCGGGCGTACAAGGATGGAGTGGTGCAGTTGGAAGTCGAGGCGCCGGAGTCGGTGGTGAGAAGGGTCAGGGAATTTACTGTCCCCGCGTTTGAGCCAATCGAAATTCCTGGTGAGCCCATGTCAGAGATGATCAAGCGCGGCCGGAGGTAGAAAATAGTAGCGCCTACCGCAGCTTCCACCATTATTGGAACGCAGTCGCTCACTGCTGATGAGAGGATTCTAGGGTAAACATTAAATGGGCCGGCAACCAAGAAGCGGTGACATTCCTTGGCTATCGGCCCATTCGATCCTGAATTGGATCGGAGGTGATACCTCAATCCTAATCCTCCTTACGGGGAAGTCAAGGACTAGTTGCAGATTTCTGCATGGGGCGCGCGGTTGAACGCCTCCGTTTCATCTGGGAGAATCCCCACCGTTGTTCCCGGGACGAAGAAATCTCCCAACGCCCCCGGGAATCTCGAGTTGTTTCGGGCTGATGATGGGCGCGGTTGGGAGCGGTCTGCGTTGGCAGATGCTGGCGACACTGTATGAGGATCGCCATTACTCATAAGTGCCACAGCCCTCGCTCGAAACTGGTTCGCCCTCAATCAGCCGCCATCCTGTTTTGTGTCTCTCCTGCTAACGCCGATTGAGTGGCGCGATTGCGGAGCCGGAACAGGGTCATCGCGATCATCACATACCAGACCTGCATTCCCACGACCGAGAGGATAGATATGTAGACTCCAACCTTGGGTACGTACATCCCAAGACCCACCACGCCCGTGGCGATTCCGAGATAGCCGGCAGCCTGGCTGAAGATCTTGCTGCGCAGCATGACCCACCCGACGATCAGCATCGCGATCGATCCCACGACATTGCCCACCTGAAACGGCGTTCCCATCCACGACGAAAGTACGGCTTGCCCGGCGGCGATAAGACCTTCGCGTTCCCCCGCGGAAGTGGCTGCGGCGTATTGCCGGCTGAGATAGAGCATGTTCAACGCGGGTGTGGCGATGAGGAAGCAGGCGATGGACGCCGCGGAGAATCCCGTGGCAATGAGCATCAGCGATTCGTGCACGCGGCGCAGGCTCAGGTAGAGAGCGAGGCAGATCGGGATGGCTAGCACTTCGTCAACAATGATCAGAAAATCTAGACTGATCAGTCCAACCAAGGGACGTGACTGCAGCACCGCGAAGTGGCCGGCCACGGTTGAAGACGGCGGCCAGATGAAAAAGGCAGCGATCTGAAACAGAAACAGAGCAACGGTAATCAGCGCGGCGACGGCGGCAGTTCGGTAGAGGAAATACCAACGTTCTTCACCGGCATAGAAGCTGGGTAGAGCGGTCGATGTTGCGTGGGGCATGCAGACCTCCGAGGAAGGACGGCAGTCCGATCGGCCGTCGAAGGAGCGTAGGACGGGCTATTCCACTTGTAGCTGGAACGCGGGGGAAAGTATGTGATCGGAGTCACCGAGACGAGTCGAAACCTCAGAAAGTCACCCGTACGCCGATCTGCGCGGCGAAGGGAATGCCGACCGTGGTTCCGGGGCCGAAGAAATCTCCCAATGCGCCCGAGGGCACGAGCAATTGCTTGAAGCTGGTGATGGGCACGTAGGTGGTGCACGCCGGCGGATCCTGACAGATAGCGGTAGCATTGGCGAGATTGTCGACGGGGTTGGGCAGGGCGGAAATATCAGTCACATAATTTGCGCCGGGGTTGTTGCGGTTGAAGAGATTGAAAAACTCGGCGAAGGGGCGAATCTCGGTGCGATCGCCGAACTTGAAAGGCCGGCTAACGCGGAAGTCGGCCTGGATGAAGGGCGTGCCACGGAACTGGTCGAGCGTGGACTCCACGCCGTTGATGACGGCGCGAGTTCCGACCGGAGTGGTCAGCGTGATGGGGCGCGCGCTCTCGGCCTGCGTGATGGTGGTCAATTCAATGCCGCCCGGAATATGCAAAGTTCCAGCGAGAACGAAGCGATGAGTGACGTCCTCGCCGGACGGGCCGTAGTCTCCGGGGCCGAAAGGATTGAGCGGATCGCAAACACCATTCACGTAGTCAAAGAGTTCCCCGAGCAGGCATCCCCAGGTTTTCGCCTTTGAAAGCGTGTAGTTCGCCGTCAGGTTGAAGCGGCGGGAAACATTGCCCTGCAAATGCACCATCAGTGAGTTGTAGCTGGAGCGGTTGTCGGATTTGAAAAGGTTCAGGTCAGGAACCACCGCCGCCTGGTCTGCGGCATAGTTTGGATCGGATGCGGGAATGAGTGGCGTGAACAGATTCGTGCCGCCCGTGAAAGTGTAACCGCGATAGCCGTGATTGCCCTGTTCGTGGGTGTAGTCGGCGCTTAGGGTCCAGCGCTGATTGAAGGCGTGCTGAAAGCCGCCAGTCACGTGAATCGCATAGGGAGTCCGGTAGCGGCCGTCGATAAGATTTCCCACACCGCCAAAAGCGTCGCCCGGAATGCAACCGGCGCCCGTAGTCGACGGCGGATTCGTGGTGCCGTCAAAGCTGCACGAACCTGTTGCGACGGCGTTCGTCGAGTTGACGCCCTGAAATGCCGTTGCCCATCCGTTCTGCGCCAGATCGTTGTAAAACATGCCAAAGCCCGCGCGGATCACGGTTTTGCCGCTGTCGCCGGGAGCGTATGCCATGCCGACGCGCGGGCCGAATTGTTTGCGGTAGTCTTGCGGCACACTCACCGGAATCTGCAGAGCCTGCAGGGTTACGAATGCGGCATTCTCCGCCAGGCTGCGGCCCGATCCCGTGAATAAACCATAAGTTGTCTGCCAGCGCAGCCCGTAGTTCACCGTCAGGTGGCGTGTCGCGCGCCAGGAATCTTCCGCGTAGAGCGCGAGCCGCTGCACGCTTTGCGAGAAGCTGCCATCGCCGGCGGGAGTGGTGGAAGCGCCTGCCAGGTAATCCGCAGTGAACTGCGCCGGATCGGTCAGATAAAACGTGGGATCGTTGGGGAATTGATAGAGCGTTTCCTGATTCCCAGGAAATGCCCCGCTCAGCACCGGCTCATGAATGAAGTTGATGCCGAACTTGAATGCGTGGTCGCCGCTGGCATGGCTCACGTCATAACGGAACTGGTATTTATCCTGATTGCGCAGCGAGGGGAAAAGCGTGATGGGCGTGGCGAACTGATTGTCGCCAAAGGTTTCGAATCCGGAGACCGTCAGCGACGTGGCGCTGAAAGGAAAGGCCAGGGCAAATCCCAGAGTCGAGTTGCGCGTCTGGGTGAGGTGCAGTTCGCTGGCGTCAAATACGAACGTGCCCAGCCATCGCGAATTGAAGGCATAGGTGTTGCTGATGACCGTGTTCCAGTAGTTGTTGTGCGTGGTCAGGCCGGTCGAGGGCAGCGTGGCTTGCTGGACTAGCGCATTGTGCGTGATGTAGCTGTCTTCCGAGGTCCGCAGAAACCATTGCGAGTTCGCCGATTGCGCCCAGTCGAAACGCAAAGAGCCAATGTAGTCGCGGAATGGAATCGGGACGTTCGCGGGCACGGCAATCGAGCTGACCCCGGGGATGAGACCCTCCGAGGCTAATGTGGACAACGCATCGAACTGGGTTGTGCTGGTCGGACTGTAGGCGATGCTGGCGTTCTCGTGGACATACTCAATTGACGAAAACAGCCAGACCTTGTCCTTCACCAGCGGGCCGCCCAGCGTCGCAATGTAGTTCTGGCGCGAGAAGGGCTGTTTGGGATTGTTCGTGCAACCGTTCGAATCACACGTCTGCGCCGGATTCTCGATGGGGAAGCGGGCGTTCAACGATGCTGCGCGCTCGTACAAAGAGCCGCTGCCGTGCCATTCGTTGGTGCCGCGCTTGGTGGTGATGACGACTGAACCGGCGGTGGTGCCTCCAGTGTCCGCATCTTCCTGAGCCGTTCGCACGGCGAATTCCTGAATTACTTCCGGGGAGAAGTTCTGCAGGAAGCCGCCGATCCAGTCATCCGAATTGTCGCCGCCGTCGACCGAAAGTTCGTTGTTCAGGCCCGAACTCCCTCCGGTGGAGACCGCCGTGATGCGCGCCTTTGTAGGATCGGAGGGTTCGACCGGCTCCGTGCCGGGCACGAGGTAAGCGATGTTGGCGAAGCTGCGCGCGGCAAGGGGAAGTGTTTCAAGGTCCCGCGTGGAAACCACGCCCTGGTGAACAGCGCTCGCCAGATCGATGGGTTGCGTGGTAATAGAAGACGCTTCCGCTTGAACCTTCACTGTTTCCGACGCGGAAGCCGGCTTCATCGTGACCGTGATGTCGCGGACGGTGGCGACTTCGACGACGACATCGGCCTGCGCGGGGGAGAATCCAGCGGCGGTGACGGTAACGTGGTAGTTGCCGGGGAGAACGTCATCGAGACGAAACTCGCCGCGATCTTCACTGGTAACTTCGCGTTGCACCGACGACCGCGACAACTGGGCAACAATCTTAGCCGAAGCGATCCGGGCGCCGGTCGCATCTTGTACTGTGCCGCGCAGCGATCCGCGTGAATTCTGGGCGCGGAGGTTGGTTGCGAGCACGAGGGCGAGCAGGGTTAACCCGAATGCAGTTTTGGGGAAAGTTTTTGTCATAGCTCTGGCCAGAAGTAAGACCGGGCAGAGGTGAGACTAGACTGTAGGCCTTTGCTACTACCAGAGGTCGTAGGGATTCGCCGGTGCATCAAGTCCGGCAGGTTCGCCTGAGCGCTACAATAAACATTAAGGAGGGAGCTATGAAACTTAATACCAAAGCTCTGGCCTTAACGTCGGCAATCCTGTGGGGACTGGCGATGCTGGTGATGAGTCTGGCCAATTTGATCTGGGGCAACTTTGGCCGGCAATTCCTCCAGACCATGTCATCGGTTTACCTCGGCTACCATGCCACCCGCAGCATTGCGGAAGTGATCGTCGGAACTCTGTACGGAGCCGTAGATGGTCTCGTTGGTGGAGCTGTCTTTGCCTGGCTCTATAATCGGTTTGCCCACTAGACCTCTGTCGACTTTGTATTCCCCGCGGGAAGGCAAATTTGTTCGCTCACACCTACCGCAGTTAGAGCGCTAATCCGACCAGCGCTGCGGCTTGCGGTCCCAGCGGTGTTTTTTCAATTCGGCGAGCCGGCCGGAATCGAGCGAGCCGGCGTCACTGGCGGCGGCGTTCTGGCGGACGTGTTCGGGATCGCGCATACCTATGATCGTCGTGCTGACCGCGGGGTGAGACAAGATAAAGCGCAGCGCCATTTCCGGCAGGGTCATGCCTGCAGGCAGGATTTTCTTGAGCTTGTCAACGCGCTTAATCGTCTTCGCCAGATTTTCCGGGCCAAAGTATCCCGAGCGCCAATCGTTCTTTGGAAAACGGGTTTCGAGCGTCATCTTGCCGCCCAGGCTGCCTTCGTCGAGCGGCACCCGCGCAATCACTCCCACGTTGAGTTCCTGGCAGAGCGGGAAAAGTTTGTCCTCGGGCGCCTGATCGAAGATGTTGTAAATCACTTGCACCACGTCAACCAATCCGGTGTGCAAAGCCTTGATGCCATTCTCCGGCTCCCAACGGTTCAGGCTGAGGCCGAAGTGGCGGATCCAGCCGCCATCTTTCAACTTCTCTACGGTCGAGCGGAATTCCGGTTCATCGGTCCAACTGTCATCCCACACATGGAACTGCAGCAGATCGATTGAGTCCACTCGCAGTTTCTTGCGGATCAGGTCGGTGTACTTGAGCACGTGATCCGCGGAAAATACGTCGCTGTATTTGTATTTTGGAAGCGCAGGCCACTGGCCATTGGCGGGAGGAATTTTCGACGCGGCATAGAGCCGTTTGCCGGAGTTGCGCGCTATGATTTCGCCCAGCAGGCCGTCGCTCTTGCCTTCCCCGTAAGCCCACGCGCTGTCGAAGAAGTTGCAGCCCGAATCGACGGCGAGTTGCAGGGAATCGAGCGACTGCCGGTCGTCGGAGCCGCTCCAGCCACTCATTCCCCAGAGCCCATAGGCGATGTCGCTGACCTCGAATCCAGTGCGGCCCAGCTTGCGATATTTCATGGAAAGTGTTCCTTGAGGATGAGTCCAGTCTCTTAAGGACGTTTACTTGTGGAGACAATCGTAGCAGTTTTGTCAGCGGCGCAAGAAGCAGAGGAAAAGTCAGTGATTCGAATCTGCTGATTTTTCGATGCGCCGCATCGAGAATTTGCGGCCTGCGTGGCGCCCTTTGGATGTTTCAATGAATATAGATCATAAAGACTGTGGAGGTAGCCCCAATGAAATACGAATTTCCTTCTCCTAAGATGCCATCCTGTTGCCAGGAAGATATTCATGCGCCTTCGTCACGTTTACTGGACGAAAAAATCTCGGATGACTCGGGCGCGGAAACGAAGATCGACAGCGCCCTCAAGCCCGCCGGGCTGAAGAATCCTTTCTGGAAGTAGAGCTTAGCGTCAGCAAGCAAGACGATTTGTCATTCCGTCTCTAACGACGGTATGTTCCGTCAAGCGTTTTGTGGCGAGACTTCGGCGTCGACGCCAGTACAAGCGCCATTTCGCTCTCGTAGAAAGTCTTTGACTCCCAGACCAAGATCGTCACTGTGTTCAATCCTGCACCGACGCCCTCACCCGCGCCGCATCCCCCAACCACAGCTCGATTCCCAACTCCTGCAGCAACCGCTCGAACCACGTATAGTGTCCGCAAGCCTCCATCCCCACCCGCACTTCCTCGCAGAAGCGATTGCTAACCGCGATGCAGGAACGTCTCATAACCCCTTCGGAAACCGCGACGGTAGTCCTCAATGCCCGGCGGTGGCACGGGAGGACGGCGGAATCGTGGATGGTGGTCGATGTCCGGCGGTTTTCCCTGCTGAGCATCGCGCCGCGCGGCTGCGAATCCATCGTGGAAGCCTTGCTGGGCTATCGCCTGAAAGTCGGGTGGTGGAGGGGGCTCGACATATGCCGGGTGCGGATGAGAGCATCCCGCCAGGAAGATGGGCAGCAGCAACGCGGCGAGAGTAAGACATTTCTTCATGTAATTCCTCTATCGTGGATTTGTAGGGCCCCGTCCATACGAAAGCGAGGCACCCAGACTTTAACCCACGACCGCAGAGAGTGTTGCGGTAAGAGCCCACTTCGCGAGCGAGCACGGCTCCCTACAATGTAGGTACGCTCTTGGGATTCTTGAGAGTGATCGGCGCCGCGGAGTACGAAAAGCTGTCTCCCTCCGTTACCTTTCCGCTCTTATCTATTTCGGTGGACTGGCCTGTGATGGTCTTCTTGTTGATGGTTAAAGTGAGATAGCCCCACGTCACCTTTCCGTAAACGAGTTTAGCTTTGGTGTCGGCGGCGACGGTTCCGTCGGGCGAGTGGATTTGATGCAAATTGTGGTAGCCTCCGTTTCCCACGACGAGGAAGGGAGTGGGGCCATCCGGCGCGATGCGCTGTTCAATTCGCTGATAGTCGTGGACATGGCCGGTCAAGACCAGATTTGGGGCTCGTCCGGTATCGCGAATGGCATTCTCCAGCGCGTCGGCCATCTTCGAACTTCCGCTGTGGAAAATATCGAACGAGTAGATCGGATGGTGGAGTGCGAGAATCAGCGCCCGATCGTCGGGGGCGGTGGCGAACTCATTGGTGAGCCATTGCTGCTGATTTGAGTCGATCGAACCATGCTCCGGCACGTTCGTATACATGCCGATGAAAGTCGCGAAAGGTGTAACCAGGGTCCAATAGGGATTGGGGAGATTCAAACCTACGCGGGGAGCGTCTTTGGAGATGGGATCGACATCGGGATTGGCCTGCATGAAGTAAGCCACCCATCCATCGAGGGAGGTTTGCGCCTTTGGATCGTCAACCTCTCCGTCATGATTGCCCGGGATCGCGAAGATGGGAGGCGTGTATTGCTGATAAGCCTCGTAGAATTGGGAATAGTAATCGTCATGAGCGCCGGTGAAATAGACGACGTCGCCCACGTGATAGCAGAACTGGGGAGCGTTCGCCCCGGTGGCCTTGCTTAAATCGTTTACCATCCCGTCGGCCACGTTCGATTGAAATTCGGCGTCCTTCACACCGCCGGAGTCGCCTAATACGTGTAAGACCATCTTTTTGGCGGTGGTGACGTTTTTCTCGATGGCCTCGAAGTGGTCGCTCAACGCGTAGTGGTACGGAGGCAGACCAAGAGGCTTAGGCAAGGGCTGATAGCCAGTATTTCGCGTGGCGAGCGCATTCAGTCCACTCACTCCACCATGCAATTGCGAATGACCCTCCTTGACGTGGGGACGAACTGCACCAGGATGCAGCATTTGTTTAGACCTCCAGAAATGAACTCCACCTGCCCTGCGTTTTGAGAAAACCGCAGCAGATATTCAAGGGAAGGAACTGGATTCTTGCTTGAGTGCTTGCGGGTGTCAATTGCTTTTTTACGGCGTTACGCTTCGCGAACAAAGAGTCGGGGATACAACGCGTGCGAGCAATGCTGAAGAAATTGTTACTGCTTACCTTCCGTACGGTTGCAGACATCTTCGCCCGCCGCTCGAGGCCAGACGTGATCCGGAAATGTGTAGTGGATGGTGTGCCCTCCGCTCTGCCTATGTTACGGAATTGGAACAAGAAAGGCGGAGATTGTGTCCTGCCCGAAATCTGAACTCGCGGCTTCGACGACCGCCGTCTGAGTCACCAGTCGATTCCACCGGCAGATTCTCGCCCGTAAGCGAAAGAAGATGGTGGGCGCTATAGGATTCGAACCTATGACTTCCACCGTGTGAAGTTTGACATCACTACAACTAAACCCTTTGCCTGCCGTGCTTTCCGTGGATCCATCTTACTGTGTAGAGCGCCCAAATTGGTTGATTTTGGTGACGAGTTGGTGACGAGCTTTCGCGCGGAGAAGGAAATCGGAACGGTAAACGTAAGCCTCATCCCAGACGTTCCGAAAAACGGAATTACTCGCTTCTTCTACTCTCGTCTCCACTCAACACAAAAACGGCATCGTCACCTTAACAAGCTGTGCTTGATTCCTGAAAACAAAGCTGGTTAACGCTCCTCGGGGAGTGTGCCAGTTGGTATGTTTCTTCGGCTTTCGTAACAACCTCGAGGATTTCAATAATTCCACAGCGCGGTCTTCTAACTTTTGTTGCCAATCGTCCGGAGATGAGCGTTTTGTGTGGGGTGCGTTGAGCATAATAATCCCGAGGCTTGAAAACAGAACCTAAAAGGAGAAAACAAGCGATGAATCACGTTTGCCTGAAGACAAAATCAACGTTGCTTGGAATGGCTGTTTGTATTTCTGCGATTCTAGCCTCCGGCCAGACCCCCTTGACTATCACGGGTAATGTAGTCGACGCAAGCGGAGCGACGGCAGTAAAACTTCCCAACGCGGCGTTCGATCTGCCCTCCGCGCCATCGGGTCAACCGCTAGTAGTTAACGATCAAGGAACTGTGATCTACAGTTCTGCCTTCGTTGACGTGTCGGCCAACACGGCTGGGGCTGACTGGTGCGCCAAAGTTGTTAATAGTGCGTCCAAGGGTCCACTGCTCAACGCAGTAAACTTCCCCAGCGGGGACTATCCTTGCTCAGTTGCGAACGCCGAAGCTCTGGGTACCACTCTCACTAGCGGCTTTGTTTTGATGGGTAACTATCGGGTCTGGTTGCCGCTCGCGATTTCGGTCGCAGGGACTTCCACTCAACCCCCTCAAGGTACGGTCGTCCTCAACTCTAAGTTTGGTGGCTTCCGAGGCATCGGGCGCGGCGATACGTTTGGAACTACTAACCTCGGGACGATATTTGGCGTGTGCAGAGCCGCCAATAACCCGGTTACTGGCTGTGTTGCACCCGACCAGTCTCGCATTTGGAGTATCAGTAGCACTAGCGTTTCAACGGTCAACACCAAGACATATCTCAAAATCACCTCCAGTGGAATGAACTTAGTTCAAGGTGAAAGCATCGGGATTGACAGCTCCTCGAACTCCACGAATAACTTTCGTATGAGGGTTTGTGGCACCTCCAGCGCAAACAACACTACAGCAGATTCAGATTGTCCAGGCAACCCGTCGTCCACGGTGGTGTATGCAGTGGTGCCGGGGACCGTTACTGCATGTAGCTCAAGTTGCGGGACCCTGTACGGTGTTCTGCCTGTGTTCGACGTAAGCACTCCCGGTAACGGAAACAACGCCTTCGGGATTGCCTTCGAGAACCTTGCCATCACATGCTATGGTGTTCTGACTTGTGTGGACTACCGCTCCATGTCAGCGAACGAACAGAGCCGGATGCGGGACGTGAAGCTAACTGGCTCGCCCGAGATTGCGCTCTATCTTTACACCAACATCACGCAAAACTCCGGTCCCTTCGAAGACATCGAGATTCTCGCCGGGACAGACATCAATGGCAATTGTGGCCCCAGGACGGCCGGAGTTGTGGTCGCTGACACAGGACCGCACGCCATTAAAGACCTAACGATCAACCACTCGGCCTGCACCCATACACCCGTCGCGGCAATGTACATCGACACCCGTCGGGTATCCCTTTAACTCAAGCGAAGGCCACTGCGAGAACTTCCAGAAGTGCGTGATGATAGGCCAGAATGCCCCTGCATCGACCATAGAGCTTCGCGACTGGGCGGGACAATCTGGTGCGGTTTGCACTGACACCGGCTGCGTGCCTTCCAACGGTCCTTATCAGTCGCAAAAAGCTGCGGCAATAATGGTGTCAGGAATCTATGGACAACAGCTAGCTACCCCGCTAACAACTGATTTCAGCTTTTTCAACATTAAGAGAAACGTGGGTTCCGCTCTTACCGGCGGGTCGGACACCATTGAAGATCGAACTCTGAGTGTACCCAATATCTCCACTGATTCCAACACTGAGAAGTACATATCAGACACGAACGGTGGGAAAGTGTCTCTGGAATCGTCTTGACCTGCCCCCCATTTTTAGTCCAGGGATAATGAGACTTTCTCCGGTTTTTGTTCGCCCCGCAGCGTAGCGGGGATGGGGGTCTGGGGCAAGGGGCCGGCGTTTGAGGCCCCTTGCCCCAGTCCAGCAATGTAGAAGCCTGCCTTCCACGAAGCGACAAACTCCATCGGTGTTTTGTATCCCAACGCCGAGTGCGGTCGCACGTGGTTGTAGTCCACTTTCCACTCGGCGATCTTACGACGTGCGTCCGCCAGATCGAAGAACCAGTTTTCGTTCAGGCACTCATCGCGGAACTTGCCGTTGAAGCTCTCGATGTAGCCGTTCTCCATCGGTCGCCCCGGCGTGATGAAGTGCAACTGGACTCCGTTCTCGTAGGCCCACTGGTCCACCACCTGGCTGACGAACTCCGGCCCGTTGTCGATCACGATGACCTCCGGTTTGCGTCCCTGCTGCTTCAGTCCTTCCAGTACACGCACCACACGTGCTCCCGGCAGCGAGGTGTCGGGCTCGATCTCCAGTGCCTCGCGAGTGAAGCCGTCCATGAGATTCAACGTCCGGAACTTGCGCCCGCTGGTGAACGCATCGCTGGCGAAGTCCATCGTCCACAGATGATCGGGCTGCGTCGGGCGCGGCGGTAGCACCAGGCGCGATCCGGCGCGTCGGCGTCGGCCCCGCTTCCGACGAAGGCTCAGTTTTTCTTCAACGTACAGCCGGTACACGCGCTTGTGATTCGCTTTCCATCCTTCACGCACCAGCATTCGTGTCAATCGGCGATATCCGAACCTTCGCCGCTCTGCCGCCAGCTCGCGCAACCGCACGCGCAGTCGCGGGTCCTCGGGCCGTGGCTCGTAGCGATACGTCCGGCGATAGATCTCGATCAGCCCGCAGGCGCGTCGCTCTGAGACCGCTACTTCCGAGCGCATCACGACCACCGCCTGCCGTCGCAACTGCGGGCTCACCATTTTTTTGTAACCACCGCCTGCAATGCGCGCTTGTCCAGAAGCAGTTCGGCCACCGCGTGCTTCAACTGCCGGTTCTCCTCTTCCAGCGCCCGCAATCGCTTCGCCTCGCTCACTTCCATCCCGCCGTACTTCCCCTTCCACCGGTATAGCGTCTGCGACGCGATCCCGTGCTTGCGGCACAGTTCCGCCGTCGGCACTCCGGCTTCGGACTCCTTCAGGATGCCAATGATCTGCTGTTCGTTGAATCGACTCTTGCGCACGACTCCTCCTCCTCGCCCCGGGCGGGCCATTCTAATTGGGAGAAGTCACATTTCGTCTGGACTAATTTCTGGGGGGCAGGTCAGTCTGACGCAACAATAGGATCGAATCTGTTCCTGGCGCATACCGAAGGGGTTCAAGGAACCAAACCAACGATCACGGCGGGGTGCGGTACCAGTCCATCAATTGTCAGCGGTGGTACGGATAACCGCTTTCAAATCAATGTCGGCACCGGTGCGACCGCCACAAGCTGCACCGTCACCTTCAACGCGGCTTTCTCGTACGTTCCCGCTTGTGTAGCTAACTCTGAAGTGGCTGGCGCTCCGGTCGCAACCAAGGCTATACCAGCAACAGGGAGTGTGGTAGTTAGTGTAAGTGCGGCATGGGCTGCTAGTACTCTCGTAGACGTGCTATGTTTTTGAAACAGAAAATCGTGCGCTTTGGTCAGCACGTCGGTGTTAGTCGGAAATGGTTCGGGTTAGTGGAGTCCGGTAAGGACGTGCGAGGACTTCTCGCACATGACGCCCGCCCAAGTTGCGGGCCATTCTCGGGCGCACCAACTGGCATCGCTACTTCACCGTCTTGACATGCGTCTGCGGCGTGAGCTTAAGCATTCCTGCGTCAAAAGGCGGAACGGTTACCACGTAACCATCGCTGATCAATCCCAGGTCCTTCCCTGACCACATATCAATCGCATCGACTTGTCCGGTCACGCCGATCAGTCTGAACGGCAAAGCTACCGGCGCATCTCCGCTGACATGATTAAACACTCCCACCGTAATTGTGCCATCGGACATCTGCCTTGCCCAAATCTCCTGTGGGCCGACTTGCCATACCCGTGTACCCGGCGCACTGCTCGCGTCCTGGTCCACGGCGATGATGTAGGGGTTCGTCAAAATATCCTTGACTGTGGCGTTCATGCTTCGTAGATCATTGCCGGCTATTAGCGGCGAAGACAGAATCGCCCACAAACCCATTTGTGTGTGGCAGTAACCCAGAGCTTCCGCCGTCTTCGGAGTCGTACAAAGCATTCCTGTCTGGTTGGCCCCGCCTGGGTTGCCGATCTGGAGCATGTCGGCATCATTCCAGTGTCCCGGCCCGGCGTAAGCGCCCAGCCCATTATTAATGAAGCCTTGTTCCGCCATCCTGAAGTAGTCCGCTTTTACGTCCAGCGCCACGCGCCACATATTGCCGCCCACCGATTCGCCCCACGTCCAAACCTGCATCTGCCCAATCAGGGAAAGTGAATAGACCATCGGTCGGCCCGTGGCTTCCAGTGCGTTGCACATATCGGCGAACTGCTGTTCCATGCTTTCGTCGTTTTGTGCACCGCCACACCAGTCGTATTTCAAGAAATCCATTCCCCAGGAAGCGAACGTGTTGGCGTCCTGTTGAACGTGGCCTTTGCTGCCCATATTTCCGGCGCAGGTTTTCGCGGCAGGAGAGGAATAAATCCCAATCTTGAGGCCCTTCGAGTGGACGAAATCAACGACAGGCTGCATTCCGTTCGGAAAGTACTGGGGATTGGGTTGGATATTGCCATGACTATCGCGCTGTTCGTCCTGCCACCCGTCATCGATGTTGACGTAAGCGTAACCGGCGGTCGCCATCCCGGAGGAAACCATAGCATCGGCTTCTCCCTCGACAACAGTGGCTGTGATGGGCTTTTTTTGCAGTCCGAATGCGTTCCAGCTATTCCATCCCATCGGCGGAGTTAGCGCAAGCCCGTTTGCCGGGCACGTTTGTGCATAGGAGACATGTAGCAAAACGACTGATAGCAGGATGCTCAGAATTCTCATGTTTCGCATAGTTTTACCCGGAATCTTACTTTTCTTTCAAAAACAGCACTAACTAGCTACCCCACCTTTGTGCGGGAAAAGCGGTGCAGGTCATGTCGACCTACTGTCCGGCTGCCTTAAAGGTAGCGATCTGCATAACCCATGGGCCCTTCGTGTTTAAGGGTGCCGTCGCTTTATAGCTGCCCGTCACATTTGCGATGTTATCTTCCGCAATGTCGCCATCCGGGGTAATAATGCGCGAAGTGTAGCCTGCGCCCGGCCCTTTTGTGCCGGTTGGCGCCATGCCAGCTCCGAAAAGAAGCTCGGAATTAAAGTTGATGGTTACCGATCCGCTGCTGGCAAGCAGACTGTTGTTGTGGGCGCCAGCGGCTACGTCCAACGGCGTCGCAGGGTCGAGCCCGCTATATTCGAGAATCCGGACGTCGGGCTTAGCCGCTGCACGGTCGAATGTCACGCTGACGGTATTAGTACCGGCCAGGATGTTGGGAGCATAGTAGATCGACTGGCTGAGCTGATCGCCGATGACAGGGCCAGTCGCCAGACTGTAGAGATTACCCAGACTGTCGGTTACCGATCTCACGGTCGCGGTGGTACCATGCCAGCCCACCACAACAATATTCATGTCGCCCAGAGTCTGTGCCTGAGGATAGCTCACTGTAACTACGGCCTGATTCGTCGAGGGCGTGGCTGAAGCCACTTGAACGAAATTGATCGGCGAGATCGTGGATCCACAGGTGGGAATCTTGAAGTTGGCGATTCTAGTATTGCGATCTGGCGGAGGGCCAGTCTCGTTGGCGGGAAGATACTCGTTGACATACCAGAACGTGCAATTGTCGATGGGGTCAACTGTCATGCTTGTGTAAGAACCCCACTCTTGCGTGTCCTCCTCGTCCCCCTCACCCGTCTGGATCGGCAGTTCGATCGGCGAAAACGGCCTGCCCAAGTTCCACCAGGCGGCTTTGATCGACGGATGGCTAGAAGTGCTGGATACGCTGTAGCCGACGGCAGCGTTGCCGTTCTGGTCCTGAGCGATGCTCGGCACGAAGCGGTAGAGGCTCGTGTCGGGAGACAGGGTGCCACTCTGATAAAGCGCCGGGGTTCCGCTGCCGCGGAGTTCATACCACCGGACTCCAGTCTGTATGCTATTGAGTTTACCGACCCGGATGGTATGGCTCACCAGGAACGATTCGTAGGTGCCGAAATTCCGGTAACTCAGACGCGGCATCAAGCGATCGCCAACCGAGTCAACGTGATAGTGAAGCTTGGTGTTCGGATCAATCGCTTTTTCGGGAGCGCAAAAAGTGTCGAATATGTACTTGGGCATGTAGCACCCAGGTGTATAGCTCGGCACGGTGAGCGGAATATTCGTGAACGTGGAGTTCGTCGGAGTGACCCAATCGACATGAAAGTCCCACAGGTTGATGGCGTTCGACGTGGTGGTATGTCCGTCGTTAGGAGGGTTTTGGATACTTATCAGGAACTCGTCCCGGCCGGTTGGCGGCGAAGTCGTGCCTTCCACATCGGCAGGGATAAGGCTGTGATTCAAAGCCAATGTGCCGTTTGTTGGAATCGGATTGGGGTTGCTGAAACACTGCATGGGATTGGGCGTGTTTCCCAGCAGCATGTTGGTGCGATCGAGCGCGCAGACAAGAACACCGATGTTGAGATATTTCTGGGCGCGGTCCTCCAAATCAAAGGTGGCATAGTAAGCGTCTTCCCAGGTGCCAAGCTTGGGCCAGTCGGGAAAGTAGGTTTCGCCCTTCGAGTTGGCGCCCAGGACTGGATTCAGGAAAAATTCATACGTGTACCAAGCGAGGGTAGGAGACGTTAAGTCATCGGTGTTGGAAATGGCAATACAGTAGTAGTACTGGTCATTGGCTGGGTTAGTGTGGAAAGCAATGACCCAGCGTGAAGCTAGGCGGTCGAAGTTAATGATGCCGTCTCCGCCCACGGGCCCGCAGTTTACCAGGCCGTTATTGAGCCACGGTCCGGCACCGGCTTGCGGTGTGGCCCATACCGGAGCGAATGTGGTCTTATCATAGGCCTGATAGAAAACGTTGATCCATTCCATGTACTGCTTGGTACCGACGGCTCCATTCGGATCGTTGTCTATTTGCGGAGTCGGTACCTCGGAATCATCGATCCCCTCGAATGTGGTTACAGTTTGGGCCTGAGCAAGGCATGAACCTAGAAATAATAGAAAAGACAGGATTGCGTATCTCATTGGTGTCCCAAAGTTAGGGTTTGTCCGGCAGGCCAGATGCCATAAACGAAATGCCTATCCCGCCTCCGGGATACCAATGGTGGAGAGGCTCCTCCCTAAAAAATACAAACTGGCGGCCTCTCTCCCGAGAAAACCTCAACAAGGCATCCGTAAGGTGGCTATTGTCACCGAGGACGACAGCAGTTGAAGAAAGTTTATCTGCAATAGTCAGATATTCTCGATATTCGTACTCCGCCGAATGGTCACTGTCATTTATGAAAATGTCGATCGGCTTCTGTATTTTCTTGAGGGACTCAATCGAGTCCCCGTAGCTTATGCTGCCAAAGTGTGAGTACGGAGGCCGCAGGAGTGAACCGGCTCTCGGATTGATATCCGTTCCCAAGTATTCTCCCTCGTAGCCCGCCTCGGCATTTCGCATCAAAGCTGAGCACAGCAGAACTGAACCCAAGCCTTTATCAACGCCGGTTTCGACGACCAGTCGCGGACGGAGGTGCCTGACAAGGGCATACCAACCCAAACGCCTCCCTAGTCGGCACTCCGCGTCCACAGTTTGACTATCCCGCAGTCGCGACATGCGGGAAACAAACTCGATAAGGGCTGAGTCTTGCAGCGGTTCATGCAAGTAAGCTTCGATGGTTTGGACTGAAGCCCCCGTCGCAACCGAAAGAGTATTAGCGAGATACTTAAGATTAAGGTCGGTGAGATGGTAGGAATGGTTTGTGTGTTCGCGGGAGCGTACCAGCCAGCGGAAGATCTGTTTTATCTTCGGCACATAGTAGCTGCCGGCTATGTAGGCGCGATAAGGCATGACCGCGAACCGCCCTAAGGGTACGTTCTTAACCTTGCTCCCAATGTCGCGGAATCTGAGCACGGGCGTATCTGACGAGTGAGGGGTTGTACCCGTCAGCGGAAACGATGTTTCTTCGACCCTGCCTACGTTTAACTCGCTGGTGTTCATGGGCCACCTTTTAAGGATTCTGATTTTCCAGAAGGAGGGGCTTTAGGCCGATCTGGATCGTCTCTCCCGGAGAGATAGGGAAAACTGCTCCAGTGATGTCGCGATATTGAATATATTGGGGATCAGGCGTGTAGGAGGAGGTTGTGCAGACTCCGTTCTTGCAGGTCTGCGTGGTATCAAACACCGCTCGCGCCTCGTACCCCCCGGATCGTGTCAAATCGCAAGTATAAGTCGCTTCGTAATACGTGCCCCCATTCATGGTGCAAGGATAAGGCATCGTGGCTCCAACCATCCAGCCCTCAACGACCCCATAAGCAGTACCGGCAGGCGTGATACCCCCGTTCGGTGTCCAGAGAGTGCCCCACACAGGCTCGTCCCAACCGTACCAGAAGGCCTCCGGCATACCGACCGACCAGTGTTCCAGGAGGCTACGCGCCACGAACGAAGCGCGGAAGTCTGGATCCTGGTTCGCATTAGGGCCTCCCCAGGAGTTTTCACTGTCCCAGATCGGTTTGCCCTGCAATCCTATCGCCGCCATGTTGATTCTCCAATTAACGTTCCTGAACGCAACAATTGCCTCGGGAACATCGTTCAGGCCGACGTTCGGATATCCGTGAAGATCGATCATATCGACGCCCTCCGGACCACCCTGCTCGAAATAGGACTGCAGCCAGTTCGCACCACTCGACGACGGACCCGCGATCAGCGCGTTGGGATCGCCGGCGCGAACGTCGGCGTACACATGCTGCGTAATCTCCACCATTTGCGGAATGGTGCCAGTGAAAACATTGGGCACGTTGGGCTCGTTCCAGAGTTCGTACATTTGAATTTTGCCTTGGTAACGCTCGACCAGGGCATTGATGAAATCGTCCACATACTGAATGTTGCTCACCATACTGGTGCAGGCCTTGATTTTCGTTCCCTGATAGTAGGAGCAACTGTTCTGATCGGCAGCAGCCCACGGCGGAATGTTGGCATTAGTCCAGTAAAAGGATAGGCCATGGTCCTGGGCTACCTGCACGTATTCGTCTAGCGCCGTCCAGTTGAACACACCCTGTTGCTGTTCAATGAATGGCCACGTGGTGCCGTCGCCCTTGCCAAGGTACCCGATGGGGACCGTAGGGTAAACGCTAACCTGGTTATAGATTGTCATCCCGAAAAATGTCTCGGGAATCGGAATGGGCTGAAATCCGTAAAGATTGTTAAATGTGATTTGCTTCTTGACGGATTGAGGAGGCTGGGACGAGTCAGTCACCCTGAAAGTCGGCGTGAAGGTATTGATCTGATCATCGGGAGTACCAGAGACCGTCCCAGACGAGGACAGAACCAATCCCTTCGGAAGGGTGCCAGAAGCGAGACTCCATTTGAGGGGCGGCTTTCCTCCGATAGAGTTCAGTGTGTTGCTATAGGGGAAATTGTTGTTGGAATCGTCCATACCCTTCGTCGTGACGCTGAGAAGGTAGGTATAACCATTGACCACAGTGTATTTGCCTTCGGGACTTTGTACGGTGACGTTGGTACTACCTGCGCCACTGGGCGCTACGACATCCACTTCACTCGGGCCGGTGGACTTGATTGTGGCGGAAGAGGTACCGAAGAGAACCTGATTGACGGGCTTTAGATTAGCCCCCAAAAGCTTTACAACATTGCCGCCCGCAGGGCTGCCAGAGTTTGGCGAAACCGTGAAAACCACTGGGCCAGCAGTGTACGTATATGCGTCAGCGAGACTTCCGTCGCCGTTAGAATCAGTGACGGTCACAGTGACTTTGCCAGAAGCATGCTTGGGGGTGACCGCAGTCAACTCTGTGGACGATACAAAAGTAACAGAGGTACCGGCATCACCACCGAATGTGACTGCCAAGCTACTGTTGACGAAGTTAGTGCCGTGGACCGTTACCTTCCGGTTCCCGGCAGTGGGTCCGATGTTCGGCACGACGCTGGTAACGGTCGGAGCTTGGGCGGAAGCAAACTGGGACAGGGCAAGCGCAGCCAAGAAGCAGCACAAAACAAAGGTTCGGGAGAAGGCGTTGCTCAAAAGGCGGGAACCTAGAAGCCGAGTCATGCTGATAATCCCCTTAATTGAGGCATTTCCTGCCCCAGGTTCTGAATCGACCGTTTGAAGCACAAGACGGTAAGGCGGTCTGGCTGCTGTTTAGCCGTTCGCTCGCCTCATTCGTCGTCCAGATTCATCGCACCCAGCCGCTCTCGAAATAAGGCAGTTTCCATTGCACTTGGCAGGCATCGCGTAAAAGGGGCTGTAGTTCGCGGTTGAAGTTTGAAACTCTCGTACAAAGTCGTGAAAACACCGCGACAAAAAAGCCTCACGGTGAGTGATCTTCATAATCGTTCAGCACAGCTTGCCACGTTCGTTCTCAAGAATCAGCTTTCCTACCGTTGGGGGGATTCCTGCTCAGTGCAGCAGCTAGTACGACAGTCGGCGTGTCCGAACCGCGCGACTTGTGCTGCCAACAGTACCCGCAGCTACCGACGGGCCGCAAGTGGTAGAAAGACCTTTGGTTAACAGAGTAGAAAGACTCCATGCGAAGTGATGCGCGTGAGAAAAACTCCATCAGTTTCCCGTCGTTTGACGGCATAGACGGCAGAGAAGGTAAGAAAGAGAACTCCGTCCCTTATAGTAAGAACCATCTGTTCAGCAGATTGGCCAGTGTCATAGTACGAAGTTTCCTTGACTGCGCTTGCAAGCTAAGTGTCGGCAGCTTCGCCTCGCAACTTGTTTACGATGCGCTGTTTCAGGCTTTTACGATTCCTCGTATCAGTGGCAAACCACATCGCTCTGTCTTGCCAAGCTCTCTGAACGGTCCTAAGGCTTACACCTTTCGCTTGTTTCTGAGACATCCGACGCGCTAGGCGATTCTGTGCATCCAGGAGGCGCACGCCCATCGCGATCAACTTGCCGATCTCTTCGCACACGTACCTTGATTCTTTGTCGGATAAGGAACGGGGCCGTCCACCGGGATCGTGCGGAAACACTTGGGTGAACTCGTGCATTGCCTCTGGCATTCCCTTGCGAATGGTGTACGGCAGCAGATAGATCATCTCAACTTGCGCGTCCAACTCGAAGGGTTCTGGCTCAGGTTCTTTAATTAACCTAGCCATAAGAGCCTCGCGAGAACGAAGGGGCTTTAGAGTGCGCAATTTGTCTTGGAGGTTTTGCAGGACAAAATTTATGCCCTGGTTAAATGTCTTCAGGCTCATCTGATCAAACACATCGTAATAGGCGTCGACGATCCTCTTTGCGCTTTCAGCCCTCATTGCCCATCCATTCCGCCGTCCCGTCTCGCCAGAATCCCGGTTATCCCTTTTGGCCACGCCAACGCCAGAAGCCTTTCCAATTGTAGAGGCTATATGCGCGGTCCAGACTGAAATCGAAATGGGGGAATTCGTGAAATCAACGGGACACACCGAAGCGAAGAACGGCTCATTTCGCGTCTTTCAATTTTCGTACCGCGAATGTGATTGGCGCTGCTGATCGGAGCACCAAGAAAGGCAGATTGCAACGTTAACGTTGGAGGTGACCAGAAGTGCAGTTTCTACCCTGTCTCTTGTGCAGCGAAAAACTCGAAAAGCGCACCGACAAAAACGGCAAACCCTATTTCGTCTGCAACCCCTGCGGGATTCAGCTCTTCGTTCGCAGGCCTCACGGAATAGTACTCCTGAACAAGTTGCTAGCGGATGCCGCCAGGAACGAGATTCCATTTAAGCATCGCGCGGAAGAGGTTTACAAGATTCAGGCGCTCTTAAGCGAGATCAACGGGGTTAAACAGCAGATCGTAAGGCTGCAATCCCAAATTAAGTTCTTATTCCGGGACGAAGACAAGGTTCGTGCCTGCAACTTATTGAAAACAAAGCTTGAAAATTTATTCAAAGAACTCGAAGAACTCGCTAAATAAAACTTTGCTTAATTTTAAGTTCGTTTAGCAAATTTAGCGAGATACCAAGAATTTTAACGATTAACAACGTTTATGGCTATACTTCCCATCACGGAAAAGCAAGGCGGGCTAGCCCAGTTAGGAGGCTGGCAAGATATGGCTCGCCGACGTTATCAAAAGGGAAGTATCCGTAAACGTGGTAAACGCAATCCGATTTGGGAGCTGCAATGGTGGGAAGACTACATAATGCCCGATGGCACAATCGGACGCAGGCGAGAATCAATCATCCTCGGCTCTGTTTCCGAAGTGTCCATCAAGCAGGCTCGCAAGGAAGCCGAGAAGAAACTGAGCGCGGTGAATGCAGGCAAGGCAGTACCGTACTCCACGCTGAGCCTGCGCGAATTCGTAGAACAGTTCTTCATTCCTTTGGCCTTCCCTATTCTGAAACTCTCAACTCGGAAGCGTTATCTTTCAACTCTAGACCTGCATCTGCTGCCTGCCTTCGGCCGAACTCGGCTGTGCGACATCAAGACGGTCGAGGTGCAGCGGTTCATTCTGCAAAAGTTCGAGAATGGGTTGGGTTGGGAAACATGCAATCACCTTCGCAACCTGTTGTCGAAAATCTTCGTCAATGCAAGGAAGTGGGGACACTTTGCGGGCGAAAATCCAGCACTTGGAGTGGAGTTGCCCGAAAAACAGCCCCGCAAGAGCAAACAAGTGCTCATGCCAGATCAGATTGTCCGACTATTGGCGATTCTCCGCGAACCTATTCGCACAATGGTCCTGATTGGCGTGCTGACGGGCCTCCGCGTGGGAGAGATTCTTGGCTTGCGCTGGCAAGACGTGGATTTCACTCGTGGGGAACTTCGCGTCGAGCAGGCTGTCTACCGAGGAACGATTGGGTCTCCCAAGACTCGTGGAAGCAGGCGCACGCTCCCGCTTCCTTATGTTCTTATTTCGGCTCTGTCGGCTCTAGCCACCCGCTCGGTCGCCGAGAGTCAAGAGAGCCTACTATTCGCAACCCGCAACGGAACGCCCTTCGGCGATACCAACCTTCTGTTGCGCGAACTCAAGCCCGCAGGGGCGAAGATCGACGCACCCTGGTTAAGCTGGCATACTTTCCGGCGAACGCACGCCACGCTTTTGCAGTTGGCGGGCGGATCGGCGAAGGATGCCCAAGCTCAACTTGGCCATGCCCAGATCAGCACGACCCTCGGGATTTACACCATTCCTGTCCCCGCGCATCAGCGGGCAGCGGTCGAACAACTTTCGTTATTGGTGACCAATGGTGACGAGCTTGGCTCCAATACGGAAAGTCCGATCAGAGAAGTCGTCACACTGCAATGAGTTAAGTGGTGGGCGCTATAGGATTCGAACCTATGACTTCCACCGTGTGAAGATGGCACTCTACCGCTGAGTTAAGCGCCCACTTTGGTGTGGTAAGTTCATCATTATACATAAGCTCTCCTGTGATCTGATTCGCCCGTCCGCTTTAGCATCAGTGAACTAGTTTGAAAAACGCCGCCCCTCGGCGGCCTAAAGCCGCGACTGGATTCTCGGGCACATGCGGCGCGGCTGAAGCCACGCCCTTTCAAAACAAATTCAAACTGACTCACTACCGTTCTGGCGCTGTAGTCGGTTCCGCATTGTCCGGTCGAGCGCCTGCTGAGAAAACCTTAAGGAACGAAAGTACGCGGTCGCGTTTCAAGCGTTAACGCGTGAGCTGAACCCAACCGATGACTGCGGTAAGGAGCAGTCGTCGGATGAGCAAGTGGGTTGTAATCATGCTGCTGGTGTGGGTCGGGGCTGGGTGGGGGCAAGAGCTGCCGGATGCGCCGGTATCGAAGGCAACATGGACGACGTTTGTGGGGCTCGGTACGGAGATTCTGGCCGACGGCGTGACGACGCGAGTCCTTTATCAGCGGCATTACGACGAACTCGATCCCGTGGCCAGACCGTTTGTTCATGCCGGAGTGCCGGGGCAGATCGGAGTGAGTCTGCTGGGGGCGGGAGCGCTGACCGGGGCATGGTTCGTATTGCGGCGCACGCATCACGAGTGCGCGGCAAAGTGGTTCTTACGCACCGTGGCTATCGGCGAAGGTTTCAACGTCGCTCGCCAAGTCGCGGTTTTGCGGGCAAGCCAGACAGAACAGGCTGCGGCGGTTGCGAACCTCAAATCCCAAAGTACCCCTAAATCAACTAAGGCGATGAGAGGGCCAACGTTGATAAGATCGAGATGAAAAATTTTGTGGATCGATCTTGGTAAATTATTGAAAACAGAAGGCTTACTGGAACGCGATCCGCATCGACCCTGCTAAAATATTGTTTCTAAAGTACTTATAGGTAAAATATTGGAACCAAAAGAGTTAGATGAGGATTATTGAGCAAACCCCTTTGAATTCGATGCTACTCCTCGCAAAATCTTGAGCCGCAATGAGTTACTAGAACGGAGCCGCTTCGCTTCCTTCTGCATCGGAATCTTTCAGTTGTCAAAGAACAGACGCTGACGAGGTCTTTCCCAACAGTTGTCAAAGAACAGACGCTGACGAGGTCTTTCCCAAGCTTAGGCTTCTGCCCTTGGGGAAGATGTGACGCATAACCTTTAAGCTTCTGTGGAAAAGGCTGATCCCCTTCGGCGCAATGGTGCGCGAAAAATAGGCACCCGCTATGTCTGTTCCTAAGCAACTTGGATGAAGGAATGCGCCGTGATAGCCTATCGGCGGCAGGGGCAAGGCGGCTCGGGTCGCCGGTAGCCGGCTGCCCAGAGTAACTCCTCATGCCGGACCAGGCCAACCCACTCCGATCCCCTGTATCCCCATCATCTGCGGGAAGTTCCGAGGGTTCGGAGAAGCATGAAAAAGAACAACTTTCCAGCCACGGCGGGGTTCGATCTAGTGTGAGCACTGCCGCCATGGACCGAGGGGTTCTAATGGCCGCGCTAGGGCCTCGCCCAGCCGGCAATTTGGAACCAGCGATGGCCGGCGCCGAGAGCTATACCGACGCCGAAGTCATGCTGCGGGTGAAGGCGGGGGACCAGTCCGCGTTTGACTTCCTGGTGCAGAAGTATCGCCGGCCGCTGGTGAGCTTCATGTACCGCATGGCGCGGAACAGCGCCGCGGCGGAGGATCTGGCGCAGGAGGTTTTTCTGCGGGTGTACCGCTCGCGCCAGAGCTACGAAGCCAGCGCTAAGTTCACCACGTGGTTGTATCGCATCGCGACCAACCTCGCGGTGAATCACGCGCGCGACACGCGCAAGGAACGTCCGGAGGTAACGGTCAGCCTGGACGAGCCAGATGAGGAAAGCGGCACGACGATGGACGTGGCCGACAGTAGGATGTCGGTGGAAGAATCTCTGGTGCGGAGAGAGCGGATGCTGGCGATCCGGAGCAAAGTGGAGGCGCTTCCGGAACGGCAGCGGCTGGCGGTGATCATGCACAAGTATCAGCAGATGGATTACAAACAAATTGCCGAGGTTTTGAAGTTGAGCGAGTCGGCGACGAAGTCGTTGTTATTTCGGGCGTACGAGACTTTGCGGGAACAGTTGAAAGGATTTGTGTGAGGAAGCGAGCCGAACACGCGATTCCAAGAAGCAGGTTCCTCACCGGGCTTAGCGCTCGGTTCGGAATGACAAGAGGTCGCGGGGCTCGCCTAGATTCTTCGCGGGACAAAAAGCGTCCCGCTCAGGATGACAATTGAAGCGGGCGAACTGACGGTGGCGAAAAGAGGTTGAGGGGAGCAGGTTATGAAGTGCGAGGAGATTCGAGAATTGATGCCGGATTTGGCGTCCGGCCTGATGGAAGTGACATCGGAGATCGGCGGACATCTGGCGGGTTGCGGCGCGTGCGCCGGAAAGCTGGCAGAGTTCAAGCAGACGATGGCGTTGCTGGACGAATGGCAGACGCCGGAGCCGTCGCCCTATTTTGATGTGCGGCTGCAGGCACGCCTGCGGGAGGAGATGGCCAAGCCGCAGACGGGCTGGCTGGCGTGGTTCCGGCGTCCAGTGATGGCAGCGGCGCTTACGGTGCTGATGGGGGTTGGCGCGGGCCTGTTCTTCATGAAGAACGGCGGTTTCTATCAGGGCGATAACGCTGTAGAGATGGTCGAGCCGCAGACGCCAGCGGGGCCGGGCACGGCAGTAAGCGATCTGCAGGCCCTGGAGCAGAATCACGATCTGTATTCCAACTTCGAATTGCTGGATGACATGGAGTTGCAGAGTGATGTGGTGGAGACTCCGTAGCACTGAGAGCATTTCGAAGTTGGCGAAGATACGAAGACGCAAACTACGAACGGGGGAGAATGCGGGGACATTTCATGACGGGATGGATGGCGACGGCTGTACTGTCGGCCGCGACCGTCGTGGCGTCCTTCTCTCCATGCCTGGCGCAGGGCAGGAACTACCGTCCGGTCCAGGGGCGGCCGCCAGCACAGAGTCAAAATCATCCGCGGCCTCACGCGCAAGCCCATGCCGGTGACTGGCTGCGCCGGTACAAAGGTCTGCCTCCGGCAGAGCAGGATCGCGCCTTGCAAAGCGATCCTGGATTCCGCCGGATGAATCCGCAGCAGCAACAGCGCTTGCGGCAACAATTGCACTATTTCGCGAACCTTCCGCCGGGGGAGCAGCAGCGCATCGTAAACAACATGGACCGGTGGGCACACCTGACGCCGGGACAGAAGCAACAGGCGCGTGAAGTGTTCAACCGGATGCAGCACATTCCACCCGAGCGGCGGCCCATAGTTAGAACCGCGATACGCAATTTGAGCAGCGTGCCCCCGGAGCAGCGCGAGCCGATGATCGATTCCAACCGGTTCAAAAAGATGTTCTCGCCGGAGGAGCGCGACGTGATGCGTGTAGCCGTCCGGCTGCCGTTCGCGCCGCAGGAGAACGGCAGATCTGAAGAACTGGCGGCGCCGGAGCGGTAAAGGCAGTTCTCAGTTCTCAGTTCTCAGTTCGCAGTTCTCCGTTCTTCGTTCTTCGTTCTCAGTTTCAAGTCTTGGTTCGGCGGCTGGTTGGCCTCGCTTAACGGTATTTCTCGTTGAACAGCGGAGGGAAATTGCCGCGACGGCCGGTGACTACGAGTTCGGGGCCAAAATTGCCGCCAACGTTCGCTCCAAACAGACGATGCCGAATTCGGCTTTGCTGAATGAATGGCCACCGCAGTAAGACGCCGAGGTGCTGGCGAAGGCGCTTGGGCGAGACGGGCGCCTGCAGGCGGATATCGTCAAAGCCGCAATTGGACAGCAGCGAGGTTAAGTTCGAGCCGGCGAAACCATACTCGTGGGCGAGAGTGACGTAATAAGAAGAATTGGCGCAGGGTCCTTCCATATTCGGGGTTCGCAGAAACAGGATGCCATCCTTCTTCAACGCCTGATACAGGGCATCGACAATCCAAAGCAGAGAGTATTTGGGGATGTGCTCAATGACGTGCGACATATGAATGAAGTCGTATTCACTGGGATGGTTCGCCAGGAATTCTCCGATCTCGCTCTCGATCTTGTGTAAGGTGACGCTCCACTCTCTTAAGTAGGGTTTGTTCTCCGGGGCGAAATCGGCTCCGGAGATGTTGGTGTAGCCCAGTTGCAGGCAGGCAGCCATAAACCAGCCATCGCCGAAGCCAATGTCGAGGACCGCCGCATCTTTATTGCCGGGCAAGAAATGGCGGTATTCTTCCGCAACCTGGTCGATTCTCTGCCGAGTCGGTGGCGGGTGTTTGGTGTCTGCGGCGCGCAGAGACATGCGGCGGTAGACTTCGGCTATAAACATGTGCGGGTCCATGTCGAAGAGGATGGAGGAAGGTTGAGTATCCGTCAAGTTGGGTATCGGTCGAGAGGTGGTTGCTAGAGCCTGGTTCAGTGGAAATCGTGGGAGACGGTTTCGGCTTTCGTTACAAACAGCGGCAACACCCGCTCCGCTTTGACGGAGATCACATTGTCCTGATTCTGCAGGATGCCTTCGATGGCGAGAAAGCGCTCTGAGGCCAGCAGCAGGCGGTTGCGGTGAAAAAGATCGGGTGTGATGATGGCGTTGGCCACTCCGGTTTCATCTTCCAGACTGACAAACACAAATCCCTTGGCGGTTCCCGGGCGCTGGCGTGTGATTACGCAGCCTCCGATGCGAAGGCGCTTGCCGCTGGGTAGGTCGCGGAGTTCGCTGGCCCGGCGAATGCCCATCGCATTGAGCCAGTCGCGGCGGTAAGCCATGGGATGCGGCCCCACGGTGAGGCCGGTGCCGTGGAAGTCGGCAACCAGGCGCTCTTCGTGGTTCATGGGCTGGAGTGGGGAAGGCGAATCGGGCTCGGGCAATTTTCCCAGCAGCGGGCCGGAGCCGCGGACGGCGCGTTCCACTTGCCAGAGCGCATCGCGGCGGTGAAGCGAGTACCGAGTACCTAGTACCGAGTTGCGAGATTCCTCCGCCCCTCGCTTGCGCTCGGGGGTCGGAATGACAAAGGTTTTTTCTATCGCTCGCGATAACTCCATGGTCGGAATGACAAAGTTTTTACTTGGTACTTGGGACTTGGGACTGGCCACTGAATTCAGCGCGCCAATTTCCGCGAGAGTGGTGAGTTCGTCCTTGCGTAGTTCAGGAACGCGGCGAGTGAGATCGTGAATCGAAGTAAATGGAGCGTGGGCGCGTGCGCGCACCAATTCTTTAGCAGCGTCTTCGCGCAACCCGCGAACGTAGCGCAGGCCGAAACGCAGCGCAGGGGCGAGTCGCGAGCAAGACCGAGATTCCTCTGCCCCTCGCTTGCGCTCGGGGGTCGGAATGACAAAGGTTTCTATTGCTTGCGATGACTCGCGATTTGGAATGACTAGGGTTTTACTGGGCACTTGGTACTCGGTACTCGGTACTGCTTCCAGCGTGCACATCCACTCGGAGCAGGTAACATCCACGGGCAGCATTTTTAATCCATGGCGTTGCGCGTCTTTGATGATCGTCGCCGGAGAATAAAATCCCATGGGCTGGTTGTTGAGCAGGGCGGCAGTGAAGGCGGCGAGGTAGTGGCACTTCAAGAAAGCGCTGGCATACGCGATCAGCGCGAAGCTGGCGGCGTGCGATTCGGGAAACCCGTAGAGCGCGAACGAGGTGATGGAGAGAATGATTTGTTCCTGCGCCTCTGGCGGAATTTTGTTATGCGTCATGCCGGCGCGCAGCTTGGCTTCGATTTCTTTCATGCGGGCTTGCGATCGCTTGAAGCCCATGGCGCGGCGCAGGTCTTCGGCTTCGCCACCGGTGAAGTTGGCTGCGATCATGGCAAGACGAAGCAGTTGCTCCTGAAAAAGCGGAACGCCAAGCGTGCGCTTGAGGACAGGCTCGAGCGATGGATGCGGATATGTAACCTCTTCGCGTCCCTGACGGCGTTGCAGGAAAGGATTCACCATCTGACCGACGATGGGCCCCGGCCGGATGATCGCGACCTGCACCACGATGTCATAAAAACGTTTTGGTTGCAGGCGCGGCAGGCACGACATTTGCGCGCGGCTTTCCACCTGGAACAAACCTATAGTGTCAGCTTTTTGCAGAGCGGAATAAACCGACGGATCATCCTGCGGAAGATGCGCCAGATCGACTTCTTCGCTGTAATGATTGCGAATCAGTTCAATCGAATCCTTGAGCACAGCCATCATGCCCAGGCCGAGCAGATCGACTTTGATGATGCCCATGTCGGCGCAATCTTCTTTGTCCCACTGCACCACCACGCGGCCGGGCATGGATGCGGGTTCGAGCGGAACCACGGAATCGAGTTGTCCCTGACAAATAACCATGCCCCCGGAGTGCTGGCCAAGATGGCGCGGCATGTCTTGCACGGCCAGACACAGTTCGTAATATTTGCGCAGGCGCGGGTGAGTGAGATCGAGTCCGGCATCGCGGAAGCGGCGGTCGAGCGCGTCGTTTTCGTCGCGAAATTCCCAAGTGGCGACGGCTGCGGAAATTTTGGCGAGCGTTTCCGGATCGAATCCCAATGCCTTGCCCATTTCGCGCGCCGCCATGCGGTTGCGGTAAGTGATTACGTTCGCCGTCATGGCCGCGCCGCGTTCGCCATAACGGCGGTAAACATACTGGATAACTTTTTCGCGCTCGTCGCCGCTGGGCAGGTCGAGATCGATGTCAGGCCATTCGCCGCGTTCTTCGGATAAGAAGCGCTCGAAGAGAAGCTCCATGCCGACGGGATCGACGGCGGTGATGCCGAGGGAATAACAGACGGCGCTGTTGGCGGCCGATCCGCGCCCCTGCAGCAGAATATTTTGTTCGTGGCAGAAGCGGACCAGATCCCACACGATAAGGAAGTAGCCTTCGAGTTTAAGTTTTTCGATGAGCGCGAGTTCGCGTTCAATCTGGCGGCGGGCACGGGCTTGCATGTCAGCTTCAGCGCGGCCATAGCGATGGCGAAAGCCTTCCCAGGCGCGCTCGCGCAGGAACGAGGTCATGGTTTCGCCTTCGGGCACGGGATAACGCGGAAATTCGTAGCCGAGATCGTTGAGCGTAAATTCGAGGCGTGAAGAAAGTTCCAGCGTATTCGTGATGGCTTCGGGAAAATCGGCGAAAAGTTGCTGCATCACTTGCGGCGACTTCAAATGACGCTCGGAATTACGCGCCAGCAGACGTCCTGCGGTCGACAGCGTGCGGTGATGGCGGATGGCGGTGAATGCGTCGCAGAGTTCGCGATTTTTCGCGGCGGCATAGCACACGCCGTTGGTCGCGAGCAGAGGAAGATTGAGCAAGCGGGCGATTGCGATGGCGGCGCGATTGCGAGTTTCTTCTTCACGATGGAAATGACGTTGCAATTCGACGTACACATTGCCGTGGCCGAAAATTCCGCGCAGTTGCTCGATTTGCTGGCGGGCCGCTTCGATGCCGTCCTGTTGCAAAGCAGCGGCCAGCGGGCCGTCTGCGCCGCCGGTCAGGCAGATCAGACCTTGAGCATGCTCTTGCAATTCCTCCTTCTGCACTGCGCCCTCACCTTTCTTCGCGCGCAACTTCATTTTGGTGATCAGGCGGCAGAGATTTTGATAACCGGCGCGGGAGGAAACGAGGAGAGGAAGGCGGAATTCACCACGGAGATACCCTTCGGCTTGGCTCAGGGCAGGCTGAGACACGGAGGACTTCAATTGTTGATTTCTGGTTGTTGATTTCTGATTGTTCTTCTCTATGACTCCGTGACTCCGTGGTGAACCTGCGGTGACTTCCGCGCCGATGTGGGCTTTGATTTCGAGTTTCTTGGCTGCCAGGTGAAAGCGCGGCGCACCGTAAACGCCGTCAGTGTCAAGCAAGGCCATGGCGGGCATTTGGAGTTGGGCGCAGATCGACATTAGATCCTCAGGCAAGGACGAGCCTTCGAGGAAGCTGAAAGCGGAGCGGGCGTGAAGCTCGATGTACAATTGAATCATTGCCAATTCGATTGAAACATTGAAGTCAATGATTTTATCTCTGAATGATTCAATTCCTTCAGTCATACGTGCCTTCCACGAACCAGTTTCCGCCGAGCAAATCGCGCACTAGCCGGTAGAGAGCGACGCCGTCTGTGGTTTGCAGAGCGATGTCCCACTCATCGCGCGCCCAGGCTTCCCGCTCCCACCAGTCGCCGGAATTGCGCCATGGGCCGGCCTTCCAGAGCACTTGGCCCTGCACTTCATTTTTCTTCGAGCAGTTTTTCTTCGAGCAGGCGACGCGCACCGGCTCACCGTTTTCCAAAGTCACGGTGGCGCGCAGCGGTGGGCGGAACATGCGCAGAGCGGCGATGGCGGGTTCTTGCGAGTTGCAGCAGATTCTTCCGCCCCCGCTGGCTCTCTGGAGCGGAATGACAGAGATCTGGGTTGGACAGTTTCCAGGCACGAAGCGCTTCATACGAAAAGCTGCGGCACGGTAGGTGTCCAGCAATTCCAGCGAGCCCACGCGAGATTCGCCGACCAGGCTGGCAATGCGCGCCAGCGTAAGTTCCAGTTTTTCCGGCTCCGGTGACGGAGGCAGGAACAAACCGCCTTGGGCCGACCGCGGCCGCGCTGGTTCCGCGGCAAGATGAATCTTCACGATGGGCGCGCCCGGCGGATGAGCATTCAGATCCAATTGCAGAAGCTTGAGAAAAAGTTTTGGATCGAGCATGGGAAGAGGGAGACGGAGGGTGCGGCTTGTTGGACAATTGTTGATTGCTGATTTCTGATTGTTGATTGAAAAACGAAAAACTTTCCAGTTCCAGCGTTAGCCGCAGTTCTTGTGTGTTCAGAGCACGCGAAGCCAGGCGCGCGCAAATATGTTCGAGTAGTCGATTCAGCAGAAAAGCCAACGGCTCCAGCAGAACGATTGGATATTCCAACTCGACTGCTTCTTCAAATACTGCCGGCGCTTCAACTGGAACCAGTGTGCGAGAAGCCGCGCCCCGCGCCAGTTGCTGCAGGCGCAAGCCTTCCTGACCCAAACGCTCGCTCAGACGCAATTTCCGGCAACGCGGCCAGAGCACGCAGATTGCGAGATGCCCCAGCGATCGAGAATTGCGAGCAGCTCGGCATTTCTTTCTGCCTCGCTTCTTTCTGTTTGCCCTTTCTCTTTTGCCTCAATCTCTTTTCCTGTATCCAATCGGTAAACAAAACTTCCACGGGCAGAGATCCCAAAGACTCGCCTTCTTTTCCATGCGGGATCACGGTCACCCCGGAAAACCCGCGGGCGGCGAGCACGGCCGCGTCGGGATTCGAAGCCACGGCGACATTGGCCTCAAGCCCGAAGACTGGTAATGCGGTGCGACATGGCATTGAGCTATTTCAGGCAACGAACCGAAAAGAGATTCCATGCCTTCGAGATCGATCAGCACCGTATCTGGCGCGGCATCTTCCACGCAGGGCGAGAAAGATTGCGCGCAATCCAGCAGTGCGGCGTGCGCGGCGGATTCTTGCAGCAAAGAGCGTGGACGCAGCGTCAACTCCGAACATAATTCTGCCTGAGCCTTTGTCATACCCGCGCGATGCCCACGCGGCCTGCGCTCACATTCACGGCAAAGATTTTTTCTAGCGGAGGCTTGCCTTCGAAAATGGCTACGGTCTGCGCGCGCAACTCCGGCTCGGCGCGAAAACCGCGGCCACGGGGAAGTTCGGCACGATAGATGCAGGCAAAAGGCATTGAATTGACTCATTGAGAGACTGAGTCATTGAGTCGATGAATCAATCTCTCATGTTTCAATTCTTCATCCCGCCCAGGCAGTTTTGCTGGCGAATGTGATCTCGGCGGAATGAACTGGTTTGCGATCTAGATGTGATCGCACTAATTCCGCTGTGATTTCCAGTTCTGTCAGCAATTGCGCGTGGGTGGGAACTTGCACGCAAGAAACCGTGCCGTCCCCTTCGGGACTCTTCTTGGATTCCGTCACGTCCCCCGGACTTACGTCCGGGGCTAATGAATGCCGCCATGCCGGCTCCAGACGCTCAGCTTGATCAATAACGAAGAACAACTTCCGGCGATGGATTGGCGCTCGATGGCCAGCAGCACCGTGGGCGTATGCTCCACGGCGCGGCGGAATCGGAACCACGTAGTCAGCGGGATATGGCGCGCCGTCTGTTGCGGCAGATCGCCAAGATCGAGGGCGATCAGTCCGAAGCCTCCGCTTTCGAGCAGCAGATCCGTTGCGCGCAGAAGTTGTTCCAGTCGATGCTCGGCATGAGCGGAATTCTCCCCGCAGCGCACCCATAGCAGTCGATCCAGTTCAACCCCCGCCGCGGCGGCGGACTGAGGATCGAGCGCGTCGCTGGCGTCCACGACCGCGCAGAATTCTCCGCGACGGGTGGCAGCGGCCAGCGTGGCCAGCAGCACGGTGGTGCGGCCGGAAGAGGCTGGACCGCAAATTTCAGTCAGGCAGCCGCGCGGCAAGCCTCCGGTAAGGGCGTCCATGGCGGCGATGCCGCTGGAAACCATTTCTGGCGCAGGACGAACGGCCAATCGCGAAGCCGGGCTAACGCTAGCGAGTCTCGCATCTTTATCTTTGGAAGTAGAAAAAGCTCGTTGCGGCGGACGCGCCTCGGCAAGCTCTGCACCGGAAGGCTGCGGGCAGGTTCGGCGGCCTCTTCAATCTCAAAAACAAAAGGGCGGCCCTGGGCCGCCGAAGTGGAAACCACTGCGGAAGACATAGATTCCTCGGGAAATTTCAGGGAACGCCGGGGCTGGGAAGCCGCGGAGGCTTATTCGCTTTTTATTCGCCTTTTAGAATTGTGCTCCCGGGGACGGGGATTGTCAAGCAGGTTAAGAGTCTGTCGAGAATTTAGTATGAGTGCTATGGCGATCTTACGATAATTGACTGGCAGCCATCGCCGAGCTCGACAGTGAGCAGAAAAGGTCGTTAGTTCCAGGGCGGGAGACTATTCTCAGGGTACTTTTTTTCGAAGTCCGTCCATCTCCAGCGACCAGTCAAATAGCCTCCCAGGAGGAGGATGGCAAGGACGATGAGGAAAGCGGTCCGATACTCAGACAACATCAAGCGCAAAGAGAATGGCGAGTGATTTGCAAATGCCTTCAAAGCCGGAACGCCGAACACAACTCCGAACCAAATCGGGAGGCTCCACAACATTTCCCTCAAAATGAATCGTTTCTTCCCTCGTGCCTTGGTCTGGAGCCAAGCCTCCCTCATCAATCGGTTAATCTCTGCTTCGCTGTGACGCGTGCGCATACCAAAAAGATTATATTCTTCGACCAGCCCGTCGTACTAACGCAAAGTTCCTCATGGAAGAGCGTTAACTGTTGAGAACAGGCATTGCACCCATAATAGTCAGCACTCTGCTCACCTCAACTGCTCTCCTCCGTCTAAGCCAAACAGCATAGCGGTCAGGCGCACGTGCTCCATCCAATTGCTTTATCGGATTGCTTTGTCGGATTGCTTCGACCCAGGGGTGCGACTGAATCGGCTGTTCGATCTCCATATCGAAGAAAAAAAGAGAAGAAGAGGAGTCTTTCCATGCACAGAATTCGGCTGCTCATCCCGTTAGCTAGCATTTTGTTGATGGCCAGTGTTTGCTCCGCGCAAACTGTCATGCTTGATCTGCCGCGGCAGAGCCAGCATGCCTTGGTCACGCAGCGTATTGGCCTTACCGACATCACCGTTAACTACCACCGGCCGCTGGTGAACAGCCGCCAAATCTGGGGCAAGCTTGTGCCTTATGGAGAAGTCTGGCGCGCCGGAGCCAACGAAAATACCGTCGTCACCTTCACCGATCCGGTCATGATCGAAGGCCAGCCGCTCGATAAGGGCACGTATGGCCTCCATATGATTCCCGGCGAAAATCAGTGGACGGTGATCTTCTCGAAGATGTCTACCGCGTGGGGAAGCTTCAGCTACAAGCAGGATGAAGACGCGCTGCGGGTCACGGTGAAACCACAGTCTGCGGAATTCCACGACGCGCTGACCTATGACTTTGATGACGTCAAACCCGACTCCACAGTGGTGACCCTGCGCTGGGAGAAAGTTGCGGTGCCCTTCAAAGTTGCGGTCAACCTCAATGACACCGTCGAGGCCAGGATTCACCAGGAATTGCGCGGGCTCGATCAGTATTACTGGGAGAGCTGGGACGACGTGGCGACCTATTACCTGACCAACAAAGTAAATCTGGACGAGGCGCTGAAGGACGAAGATCAGTCGATCAAGACGGAGGAACGCTTCGACAACTGGATGACGAAGTCGCACATTCTCGAGGCCATGGGCCGCAAAGACGACGCCACGGCCGCCCTCAACAAAGGGTTGGGAATGGCGACGGCCCAGCAACTTTACTTTTACGGTCGACAGTTGCAGGGAGAGAAGAAGCAGGAAGAAGCGTTCGCAGTTTTTCGCTCGAACGCCAAGAAGTTCCCCGACTATTGGACATCGCACGTCGGACTGGCGCGGGTTTATAGCGGCCAGGGCGACTTCGACAATGCGGTCAAGGAGATGCAGGCCGCGCTGGCAGGCACGCCGGAT
Organism: uncultured Acidobacteriaceae bacterium; assembly: GCA_963702775.1. Classification (GTDB taxonomy): domain Bacteria; phylum Acidobacteriota; class Terriglobia; order Terriglobales; family Acidobacteriaceae; genus Sulfotelmatobacter. The sequence continues at coordinate 83,252 of CAVPDX010000001.1, read as the reverse complement.
GATGCCAACCGGGCCAACCTGGAAAAATACGTGAAGCGTTTGCAGTCGAAGGACGACATTAACCGGTAGAGCAGTGGCCAGTGATCAGTGAACCTGTGCCACTGATCACTGCTACTTATTTGGGCGATTCGAAGCGATAGCCGATGCCCCGGAGGGTCTTCAGATACTTGGGATGGCGTGGGTCGGCTTCTATTTTTTCGCGCAGCCGCCGCACGTAGACGTCGATCGAGCGCGGCGTTACGAAAGGAGTCTCTTTCCATACCGCGTCGAGCAACTGGTCGCGCGTGAGCACGCGCCCGCAGTGAGTGGCAAGATACTCCAGCAGGCGAAATTCCCGCACGGTGGTAAGAACCGGCCTGCCCTGCACCTGCACCGTCATCGAAGAAGCGTCGATTTCAAGATCGCCCAGTCGAAGCACCTCGGGCGTAACCGGCGGCTGGCGCAAACCGCGCAGCACGCTGCGCACGCGGGCCACCAGTTCGCGCGGGCTGAAGGGCTTGGTGACATAATCGTCCCCGCCCATTTCGAGCCCCTTGACGCGGTCGGCCTCGCCGGTTTTGGCAGTAAGGAAAATAATGGGCGTCGAAGAGAGGCTGGGAGTCTGGCGGATCTGGCGGCAGAGATCGAAGCCGTCGGCGCCGGGAAGCATCACGTCCAGAAGAAAGATCGCAGGCATCTCGCGCAGGGCCTCGGAAACCACCGACCCGCCGCTGACAAAGCTTTGTACGTCAAAACCAGCAGCCCGCAGGTTATGGGAGATCAGCCGCGCGATATCTTCCTCGTCTTCGACGACGAAAACCAGGATGCGAGGTACTGATGCGACAGCCACATTGCCGAGCGCTTCGTAAGATCCCAGGGGAGAGTTCATCGTCACACGAATCACTGTTTGGCCGTAAGGCAAGCATTCTGCTGTGCGGATACTTGAGTAAGACTCTATGTTGGGAATGTTGCGAGAATGTTGCCCGCGTGTTAACGAATGATGAATTTGAGCAGTGTGCAGTGGCCAGTGGTCGGTGGCCAGTGAAAACCGAACTTTCGTCAAAGAAGCTGGCCGTGAAAACTGGCAACTGATCACTGGCCACTGGCAACTGTTTTTACGTTGCGGCGCGCTTCTTGGGCGCGTGGCGCAGGCTGCGGCCTTCGATCAGGCTGTAGAGATCTTCCGCAAGATTGGTGGTGTGGTCCCCGGCGCGCTCCAAAGCCTGCGCCATCAGCAGCACGTCAAAGCCGGAGGGATTTTCCGAGGGGTGCTCGGTGAGGTGTTTCTGGAAGAGTCCATGACATACGCGGTCGATGTCCTTATCCATTTGCAGGACCTTGCGGGCGCACTCCAGATCGAGATCGACAAATCCGCGATACACGAGGTCGAGCATCTCGCGCAGAGTCGCTGACATTTCCACCAACTGGCGCACATCGGAAGCCGCCATCTTCGAGGTGCGGGACTGCACGCGCATGGCAACGCTCATCATCAAATCGCCAATGCGTTCCAGGTTGGTGGTGCACTTCAGGCTAGTGAGCAACTGGCGTGCCCGTATCTCGTTGACCCGCGTGATCGCAGCGGGCAGGCGGTCGTCGATGTAACGCTCGATGACGTCGAGCTCCTGCTCGCACTCTTTGATGGCCAGGAAAGCCATGCGCGAAGAGTGCGTGAGCAGGTCACGCACGTTGAACGCGGCGTCGCGGGCGATCAGGAATGCTTTGAGTGCCGTGCCCGTTAGATCGTCGGGCGACTCCGAGCCCTTCCTGACGGCCTTCTTGGCCCTCGAGTGATTGTGATCGCGGATCGATTCGCCGCTTGCGGGTGCACGAGGCTCTTCTATTGCGGTCCGCGATGTCGCAGCTTTGCTTGGCATCTTCCGCCAGTTTACCGCCAGATTGTGAACGGACTGTTAAGATATTTTTGCCTATTTTCCAGCTGCGATGGCGGGAGAGAATTATGGAGCTAATCGGACATCTGCGACGTCAGTTTGCTTACGATGCCTGGGCAAACCGTGAAGTGCTGGCGACATTAGGGGTCAGCGCTCGCTCCACCACGCGGCCGTTGCAATTACTGGCTCATATTCTCTCCGCCGAGCGATTGTGGCTGGAACGTATCCTGAAACAGCCGCAGAGCCTGCCGGTGTGGCCAGACTTCGGGTTCGAGGAATACCAGACGCAGATCACCGAACTGGCGCAGCTGTGGCAAGAATTTTTGAGCCAGCTTTCTCCCTCGGGACTCTCGGATGAAGTCATGTACAAGAACAGCAAAGGCGAGGCCTGGACCAACTCTGTGGGAGATATTGTGACTCACGTCCTGCTGCACTCGGCCTATCATCGCGGCCAGATTGCCAGCCACGTGCGCGCCGGCGGGGAGCAGCCAGCCTATACAGACTATATCCTTGCGGTGCGCCAGGGCTTCATCGAATAGCTGCCTCGATCACGGAATCAACCCTTCGCGCGGACACAGCCGCCCTTCGGCGGGCTCAGGGCAAGCGCTCGGCCGTCCCGCTGAGCGAAGTGAGGAGGCTTCGCGGTGTTAGGTACGGTAATATCGGTTCAATGAAGAAATCCGCTGTTCTCATCTTCCTCGTGCTCTGTGCCGCGGCCCTGCTGGCTGCGGGCGAACCAAAGAAAATCCCTCCGATGCCGGCGGCGGTCTCGGGCAATGCCGTAGCTGGCGTCAGCGACGGCATGGAGATAATCTCCTTGATGGGAATCGGCCCCCGCAAGACATGGGACGACATTACGAACCAGGTCTATGTGATGAGCCTCGCGCACCCCAAGTGGCGCCATGGCCGCACCGTGCCCGGAGTCGGGGGCCGTCTGAACGCCGCGGCCGTCGGCGCCAAAGGACTGGTCATTCTCATGGGCGGCTTTGTCGTCGATAATCAGGGCGCTGAACTCACACTTCCCGACGTAAACGTCTATGAAGTGAACGCGAATCGCTGGTCTCGCGGCAAAGACATACCTGTGCCAGTCGACGGCGCGGTGGCCGGCATTACCCACAACCGCTTCGTCTATCTGATCGGCGGCCGCTCACCCAATGGCCCCGTGAACAATGTGCAGATCTACGATCTAGAAAAAGATTCCTGGAGCCAGGCCACTGCCTTCCCCGGCACGTCGGTCTTCGGGCTCTCGGGCGGCGTGGCCGACGAAACCATCGTGATCGTCGATGGCGCGAAAGCAGGTCCGGCGGGTGGACCGAGATATATAGCCTCCGACGAATGCTGGCTGGGCAAGATCGACAAGAAGGATCCCAACAAGATTGAATGGAGCAAACTGCCGGCACATCCCGGCACGGCGCGCTTCGCCATCGCGGGCGGCGGCTCCAATCGCCAGCACAAGATTCTCTTTTCCGGAGGCACGCGCACTCCGCACGACTACAAGGGCGTGGCCTACGATGGCAAGCCGACGGAAGGATCTGCCGTCACGTTCGACTACGACTTGCATCATCACGAATGGGAGACGATCAGCGAGGACACCTACGATCCGCGCGCCGACAGCCGCGGCATCGTGTTCACGCCAATAGGCCCGCTGGTTCTGGGGGGGATGGTAGGGAATATGGCTGCAACCCCGGGCGTGACCCCGTTGCCGCAGAAGTAGGCCGTTGCCGGAACCTGGAGCGTTTGCATTTGTCGCGCGCTGGCGCTTCGCGATACAATTTCTGAGATTCGTTGTGGGTCCCCTGCGTTCCGTCCGGAGATTTGCGCGATGGAAATGACAATGTTCAACCCTCGTTAGTTCGCCATCCTCTTTGAGTCCGCAAGTTCGGACGTCTCGTTCTGTCTCTCGGTAATTTGATCGGCGCATTCGCAAAGGTTTTGCTGGCGAATAGCGTGGGAAGCTAGCAGGTACCTATGGAAGCCACAGCGACTGCGGAGCAGCAGCACACATTGTGGGCCTCACTGGTGGAAGCCGTTCGCGGCTCGCACCAGGACTACACCACCGGCAGCCTGAACCGCGCCATCTTACTTTTAGCCGTCCCGATGGTCCTAGAGATGGTGCTGGAATCGCTGTTCGCGGTGGTCGACGTCTTCTGGGTAGGACGACTCGGCGCAAATGCCGTAGCCACGGTCGGACTTACGGAGTCGATGCTGAGCCTCGTCTTCGCAGTGGCGATGGGATTGAGTTTGTCGACCACCGCCATGGTGGCGCGGCGGATTGGAGAAAAAGATCCTGAAGGCGCAGCAGTCGCGGGCGTGCAAGCGATTGCTCTCGGCTTAATGGTCTCGCTTACCATCGGCCTGCCGTGTGGACTGTATGCGCCGAACCTGTTGCGACTGATGGGCGCATCGCCCGAGATCATCGCGACCGGCAGCGGCTACACCCGGATTTGCCTGGGCGGAAGTTTCGCCGTGCTCCTGCTGTTTCTCAACAACGCAATCTTTCGCGGCGCGGGCGATGCGGCGATCGCCATGAGACTGCTCTGGGTTTCAAACATCATCAACCTGGTGCTCGATCCCTGCCTGATCTTTGGCTGGGGACCGTTCCCGCGCCTGGGCGTGACCGGCGCGGCCTTGGCGACGTTCACCGGACGCAGCATCGGCGTGCTTTACCAGTTCTATCGTCTGATGCGGGGCACGGAGCGCTTCCGCATCCTCGCCAGCCAAGTTCGTCTGCAGTGGAGTGTGTTGTGGCGACTGATCCGCGTGTCGCTAACCGGAATCCTGCAGTTCGCGATTGCGCACACCAGTTGGATCGGCCTGGTGCGCATCGTCAGCATCTTCGGCGCTGCTGCCCTCGCTGGATACACGATTGCCATTCGGATCGTTGTCTTCGTGATCCTGCCATCCTGGGGAATGAGTAACGCGGCGGCGACGCTTGTCGGCCAGAACCTGGGCGCAGGCCATCCCGAGCGTGCCGAAAAAGCGGTCTGGCGCACGGGCCTTTACAACATGATCTTCCTGGGCTCGGTCGGAGTCATCTTTATATTGTTTTCTGAACCGATCGTGCGCCTGTTCACCCACGATCCAGAAGTGGTGCCGCTGGGAGCGGCCTGCCTGCGCATCATCAGCTACGGCAACCTGGGCTATGCCTACTTCATGGTGATGATGCAGGCCTTCAACGGCGCCGGCGACACCATCACTCCGACGATCGTGAATTTTTTTGGCTTCTGGCTCTTCGAGATTCCGCTGGCGTACTGGCTGTCGATTCCGCTCAAGATGCATTCGAACGGAGTGTTCTTTTCGATAGCCATCGCTGAGAGTTCGATGGCCGTGGCTAGCGCGATTTTGTTCAAGCAGGGGAAGTGGAAGAAGCAGAAGATCTGAATCATTGATGCTCTGCCAAGTTTCGGTTTGTCCCTTTTCAGCGTGTCATCCCGAGCGAAAGCGAGGGATCGCGGTGTTTGCCTGGAGGACCGACGCCGGTGGCGCGGGCAAGAACCTATATCCCTCGCTTCGCTTGATTGCATAACGACGTTGGCCCGTCGCGAGTAGATTGGTATGCGACGAACAAGACCAAGGCTCGTGAGAGGAGCCAACGTCATGTTGATTATAGGATGCGATTTCCATCCTGGGTTTCAGCAGGTCGCGATCTTTGACAATCGAACGGGAGAGATAGGAGAAAAACGGTTGCAGCATCGGGTAGAAGCGGAGCAGTTTTATCGGTCGCTGGCGGGCCAGGAAGTGCGGGTGGGGATGGAGGCTTGCGGGCACTATCCGTGGTTCGAGCGGTTGCTGGCGGAGGTGGGCATGGAGTTGTGGTTGGGGGATGCGGCGAAGGTGAGGGCGTCGGTAGTGCGTCGGCAGAAGACGGACCGGCGGGACGCGGAGCATCTGCTGGATCTGTTGCGCCAGGATCGGTTTCCGCGGATCTGGGTGCCGAGCCTGGAGGTGCGGGATGTGCGGCAGTTGCTGGTGCATCGGCACAAGCAGGTGCAGGCGCGGACGCGCACCAAGAATCAACTGCAGGCCATGGCGCTGAGCTGCGGAGTGCAGAAAAAGCGGAAACTGTGGACCAAGGCGGGGCGGGCGGAGTTGGAGCAGTTGCCCTTGCTGCCGTACGCGGCGGAGCGGCGAAAGCGGTTGCTGGAAGCGCTCGACGGGCTGGAAGCGGAGATCGTCGAACTGGACCGGCGAGTCGCAGAAGAAGCGCGGCAACGGCCGGAAGCGGTGCGGCTGATGACGCATCCGGGAGTGGGTTCGGTGACGGCGTTGGCCATGGTGCTGACGCTGGGGCCGGCCGAGAGGTTCGGATCAGGCAAGCAGGTGGGCAGCTACTTCGGCCTGATTCCGAGTGAGGAATCCAGCGGCGGGAAACAGCGGCTGGGCAAGATCAGCAAACAGGGCAGTTCCTTTCTGCGCTTTTTGCTGGTGGAAGCGGGACAGACGGCGGCGCGGTTGGATCCGCAACTGAAACGCTTCTATCGCCGCCTGGCGGTGCGCCAGAATCGCAGCGTCGCCAAGGTGGCGGTGGCCAGAAAGTTGGCCACGCGCTTGTACCTGATGTTGCGCGAAGACTGGACGTACGCGCAACTATGTCAGGCCGTCATGCAGGTGAGCCCGAGTCATTCCGTGGTTGGCGAGTAAGGGGCCGACGTTTTGAGTGGGCAGCCTGCCTCCCTGAAAAGTCAGGGAGTTCGAAGTGAGTAATCGTGGGTGCAAGTCCCGAAGAGATGGATGGTGGGACCTGGTGTCCCGCTGCAGGATTGAACAGAGTGACGAGCTTGGTCTGGGAGTCAAAAGCTTTCTACTAGAGCGAAATGGCGCTCCTTCTGGCGTCGACGCCGAAGTGTCGCTACAAAACGCTTGACAGGATGCACCGTCGTTAGAGACGGGATGACAAACGCTCTATGTCTACCTTGCCCGCGCCAGCACCAGCGTGATGTCGTCCGGCTGCTCGTTGTCGCCGATCCAGTCGTCGACCGCGGACGTGACCCCTTCGCTGATTTGCACCAGCGAAGAATGCCGATTCGTGCTGACCAGCTCAATCAGTCGCTCCTCGCCGAATTCGCCGAACTCGTTTTCCGGCTCAGTGACGCCGTCGCTATAAGCGACTAGGATTTCTCCGGGATGCATTTCCACCGAGCCTTCGTCATACGTCATGTTGTCGAAAAGCCCGACTACCGTCCCGCCCGCTTCCAGTCGCCGCACTGCACCGTCTTCGCCAATCAGGATAGGCGGCAAATGACCACCGTTGCTGTAAGTGAGCTTGTGCAATCGTGCGTCGTAGATGCCTAGAAATAGCGTGGCATACTTTTCCGGACGAGTGCTCTCATAAAGCTGGTGGTTGAGCAGGCCGAGCAACGCTCCCGGAGAAATCTCGACGCCTTCGGGCCATGCCGTCATCATCCGGCCCGCACCTGACACCGCGCCTACCGCGACGGGCTCGCGCGCCATTGGCCCGCGAATCTGGGGCAAGCTCTCGACGCTGTAGGCACGCACCGCCGAGTGGATGGTCGCCATCAGCAGCGCAGCCGAGATTCCCTTCCCGCTGATATCGCCGACGGCCAGGATCAGCTTGTGGGAACTGGCGGTAAGAAAGTCGTAGTAGTCGCCGCTCACCGTGCGCGCGGGGCGGCAGAAGCCATGCACTTCAAGCGACTCCAGCTCCGTAACCTGCCGTGGAAACAATTGCGCCTGCACTTCCTGCGCAATGGCAAGCTCACCTTCCAGCCGCTGCTTTTCTTTCTGCTCCTTGATCAGCTTTTCGATGGACTCCGTCATCGAATTGAACGAGAGCGCCAGTTGCGCCAGTTGATCCGAGGATTTAACGGGAATGCGATGGCTGAAATCGCCGCGATCCACATGCTTGGTAGCGTCATCGAGTTGCGCCACGGCGCTGGTCACGGTGCGCGTCATTCGCGTACCGATGATCAGAGCAACCAACTCAATGATCGCGAAGAAGATAAGGATCAAAAGAAGCAGATATTCGACGCCCTGCGCAATGTCTCCTAACGCAGCGAACAAATGAGTGTAGAGAACGGAAGGCCGGGTGCGAACCTTCACCAGGAGCGTGCCCACTCGCTCCGGGTTTCCGGTCTTCCAATCGACCACTGGAAGCGGCGTGCCGAAAGTGATTTCGCGATCCGTAAAGCCAGTGCTTGGCGCCAACGAGCCAACGGAAAAAGTGGGATACAGCAGTCCCCCCTTAGTCGTAGAGCCCGGTTTGGTATCGCTGAAAGCAAATCCTTTCTTGTTTGTCTCTGGGCCTGTCGGAAAAGGGATTCCCGGTCTGGCCTCTTTCTTTTCTCCGGTGTCTTTTGCTTGAGCGCCGTCGGCCGCGATTCCCGCGGCGTACAGCGTGATTTCTCCCAGGTTCTCAGCAATGTCCGCCATTAGATTCCTGTCCAGAGGTTCGCTGGTTACGACGATCAGGGGCTCGTTCCCCACCGCGAATGCCGAGGTCGCGCGCAGGTAAAGCTCGCCGTTGTCTCGAACGACTTCCTTAAATGGCTGGCCCTCGCGGATTGCCTTGGCGTATGCATTGTCATCTTGGTTAAGAAAATCTGGGAAACTTACCGTGCCGCTCTGGGCTGTCTTATTCAGGGGAAGCAACTTGGTACCCTGCCAGGCAGCGACGTGACGTCTCCCCCAAGCGCGGTCGCGCTTCTTCAAACCCGCCAGAGACTCCGCCGTTGGGGCCTCGCCCTTCTCCATACGCGCGGCAAGTTCGTTGCCCACGGCTGCATTGGAGGCCTGCATGCTGCGCAGTTGCGAGTTGATCTCCGAAGTCACCACGAAGCTGGCAAACTGTCCCGCGAACAGATAAATCGTGATAAGGGCCATCACGACGAGGAGCACGGCGGGAATCACGCCGATGAAGACGTAAGTCACGATGAGACGGTTGCGCAAACGCCACAGAAGCCTGCGCCTGAGCCAGCGGAAAGCGAGAATGAAAAACAATAAAGCCGCGTCGAAAAGAAGAAATTTAACCCAAAAGCCAACGCCTGCCGCCGCCCGAGGCGCGAAAAGTTTCAACAGCATTTCAAGGGCGAAGAGCCCGATGGCAGAACCCAGGGAATAACAGGCTCCGCGCGCAACCCATCCCTGCGGCCATAAACCGGCCGTCAACATTCTTGCGCGCAGCTGCCAATAAAACTGCTTCATGGTTTCAATTCGCCGCTTCGCACGAAATCGGGCAGACCGGCAATTCACCGGTCCGCACGTCCGGATTGGCTAGATCTCCGGATATAGATCGAAGAACGCTTCCAGGCTGGTGCGCAACTGTTTCTCGATCTCTTCCTTGCTGCCTTCGAGCACGTGCATAGTGACGTGCGCCTCGCGTCCGTTAGTGAGCTTCACCGGAGCCTGGCCCACTTCGGCCACTTCGTCGGCGGGCAGCAGCCGCATGCCGTAAACCAGCGTCAGATTCGCCATGGATGAATTCTAATCGAAACCAGTTCTCAGTTCTCAGTTCGTCGGTGGTGCAGTTTGCCTTACGCATTAGGCCGGTTAAGCGGGAGATCCTTCGCTACGCCTGAAAAACGGCTACGCTCAGGATGACAAAAGTCGCGTAAATGCCAAACTGCACCACTGCCCTCAGTTCTCAGTTAAACCCCGATTTGCTGACAACTGGGAACTGAGAACCTGAGAACTGGGAACTGGGTTATCATTCTGCCGTGCTCCCAAAACTTCTTTTGCTTATCGTTGCATTTCCGTTTACTCTTCCGGCTCGTTGCCAGCAGGCTGCCGAGCATGGTTCCAGCCAGCCGCAGGTGAAGGTCAACATGCTGAACGTTTGCACACCGTCCGCCGGAGAACAGAAGGAGATCGCCGGGGCGCTGGCGCGCATTCCCAAGCAGCCGCTCTTCGCCCCCGATTTCGAAATCTCGCATGGCCTGTCGACGCTGGCCGACGCCCCGAACTTTCTTCAACCGGGGGAGAGCACGCACGTATCGGATGAGCCTTCGGTCGCCCGCTACGTCCGCATTCGCCGCGAATTTTCTGGTCAGGCCTTGTTTGCCAGCGTGCAGTACTCCTTCAGCAATGACGGCAGGAACATGGTCGAGACTCTGGTGCTGCATGTGCGCGACCCCAAGGACTTGATCCAGATCGCGATGGAGGACAGCGCTTCGGCGATCGGCAGTGCCGGAAATATGGTCGCGGCCAACACTCCGGCCAGCCGCATCCGGCTGGAACGGTTCGGAAAATCATCGATCGCGCTGGCCCGCTGCTCCGGTTCTGAAAACGGGCCCGCGCCCGACCAGAGCGCCTACGAACCGTTATTTCACAGCGCCTCCGAAATGCTTGCCAATTATCGAACCCTGCTCGGTGTCCGGCGCACTGTGCCGGCGGAGCTGGCCCAGATTCCGGGACCGAGGGCAGCCGCGAAAGCGACAGCGGACAAGCTTGGCGCTAAACCCGTCGAAGAAAAGAAATGACAGGAAAACAAAATCTTCACCATAGAGGACACAGGGTTACACAGGGTAATTTTTCAGTCCCCAGTGGCGCGATGCATCGAAGTCTGAAATCCGCAATCTAACGGCTAACCAATCATGAGCGAAACCCGCAACGTAGTTATTATCGGTTCCGGCTGCGCTGGACATACCGCCGCGCTCTACACCGCCCGCGCCAATTTGAAGCCTCTTGTGGTCGAGGGCCACGAGCCCGGCGGCCAGCTTTCCCTCACCACGCTGGTGGAGAATTTCCCCGGCTTCCCCGAGGGGATCATGGGACCGCAACTGGTCGAGAATATGCGCAAGCAGGCGGAACGATTTGGCGCCGAATACCGGACGGCGCATCTCACCAGCGCGGACCTCAGCCAGCGACCTTTCCTGCTCCATCTCGGCGTGCATCAGGTTCACACCCAAGCGCTCATTATCGCCAGCGGCGCATCTGCCCGGTGGCTGGGCCTGCCCAACGAGCAGAAGCTGATTGGTCATGGAGTTTCGTCGTGCGCTACGTGTGACGGCTTTTTCTTCTCAGGAAAAGAAATCGCGGTGATCGGCGGCGGCGATTCTGCCATGGAGGAAGCTCTCTTCCTCACTCGCTTCGCGACCAAGGTCACGCTTATTCATCGCCGCGGCAGCTTTCGCGCTTCGAAGATTATGCTGGAACGGGCGCAAAAAAATCCGAAAATCCACTTCCTCACTGATACGGTGGTCGAAGACGTCTACGATCACACAAAGCAGGAGGTCACCGGCCTGAAGCTGCGAAATGTGAAGACTGGCGAGGTTTCCGACTTCCCCACCAGCGCGCTGTTTCTCGGCATCGGTCATGAGCCCAACGCGAAGATATTCCACGGCCAGCTCGACACCGATGCTGAGGGCTACATCAAGACGCACAACTATGTGCACACGCGCGTCCACGGAGTTTATGCCTGTGGCGATGTGCAGGACCGGCGCTATCGCCAGGCCATCACCGCCGCCGGAACCGGCTGCATGGCGGCGATCGAGGTTGAGAAGTTTCTGGAAGACCACGGAAGCTGAAAGGCCCGATTGCTAGGGCAGCAACGCAAGAATCACTCCCATCCGCGTTCCATTCTCGATAGAGTTTAAGTGAGAGGCGGAGGCCCAAGCCAGCTCGCCGGTGTCTAATAGTAAAGGTGTGCTCGCCGGGTTTCTCGCGGAGGTGCAGCTTTATGATCGCTCGCTTCGTCTGCTGCCTGTTTCTTTCTGGCAGCCTTTTCGCGCAGCAGTCTTCTCAGGCCTCCCTGACCATCTACAACGAGAATTTCGCGGTGGTGCGCCAGCAACTGCCGCTCGACCTGAAGTCTGGTGAGAACCACGTCGACGTAAGCGACATTACGATGCACCTCGAGCCGGACTCGGTCATTCTGCGCGATCCTACCGGCAAGCACGCGGTGCAGGTGCTGGAGCAGAATTATCGTGCCGACCCGATTTCGCAGTCTCTGCTGCTCTCGCTCTATGAGGGCAAGACAATCGATTTTGAAGTGGGCACCATGCAGGGCACCAAAATCGTCGAGGGCAAGGTGATTCGCAGCGGATATGTCCCGCACAACGAATCCGCCATGAACCAGTACGGCCAGCAGTATTATCAGTCGCAGATGGCTGCCGGCTCGGAGCAGCCGATCATAGAAGTCAACGGCCAGTTGCGCTTTAATCTGCCCGGAACGCCCGTCTTCCCTGCTCTGACTGACGACAGCATCCTGAAGCCTCGCCTGGAGTGGCTGCTTGGCGCTGACAAAGCGGGTAAGTTTCCCGCCGAGTTTTCCTACGTCACGGGAGGCATGACCTGGCAGGCCGATTACAACATCGTCGCGCCGGAGAAGGGCGATCTGGTTGACATCGTGGGCTGGGTCACGATGGACAACCAGACTGGCAAGACCTTCGAGAATGCGCGCATCAAGCTCATGGCTGGCGACGTGAATAAGATTCAGAAGCAGGGAATGAATGGCCGCGCCTATGCCGGACTGGTCGATATTGGTGCGGCGTCCGCGATACCTGGTCAGCCGGTCACCGAAAAGACTTTCGACGAATACCACCTCTACACGCTGGAACGCACCACCACGCTGCGCGACCGCGAAACCAAGCAAGTGGAATTCATTCGCGCGGCCGGCGTGGGCACGAAACAAATCTACGTTTACGATGGGGTCAAGATCGACAGCAACCGCTACAACAACTGGAACTGGGACAACATTCGCAACGATCACTCCTACGGCACGGAATCGAATCCCAAGATCTGGGTGATGCGCGAGTTTAAGAATTCGGATGCCAACCATCTCGGCATGCCGCTGCCCAAGGGCCGCGTGCGCTTCTATCGCCGCAACGACGATGGCCAGATCGAATTCACCGGCGAAAATACGATCGACCACACCCCGCACGATGAAACCGTGCGCATCTACACCGGCAACGCCTTCGATCTCGCCGGAGAGCGGCGCCGCACCGACTACATCGTCGACACCAGCAAGCGCACCGCGACCGAGTCTTTTGAGATCAAGGTGCGCAACCACAAGAAAGAACCGGTGGAAGTCCGCGTGGTCGAACACCTCTATCGGGCGCTGACCTGGGATATTGCATCGAGCTCAGCGGAATATAAGAAGACGGACAGCCACAATATCGAGTTTCCTGTGACCGTGGCGCCCAACGAAGAAAAGATAGTTTCTTACACCGCGCACTACAGCTGGTAAGGATCACCGTATTGCCCGTGCACGCACGCGTTGTGATACAACGTTCTGTGCTCCTCGTCTTCATCTACCAATCGGTCAGTCGTTGTCATCCTGAGCAAGCGGTTTTTGCGCAGCGAAGGATCCGGGCGAGCCGCGCGAAGGGCCGTGTTCTTCGCGACCCAACAATCGCGCGTCTGGCTCGCTTCCTTAAACCAGGTGCGGAATGTTAAGAGCCTTCTTCGTCCATCTTTCCGAGAACCAACCCATGCGCAAATTTGCCGAGAGTTCCCCGCTCGGCCGCCGCGTCTCCAGCCGCTTCGTTGCCGGCACTGAGATCGCCGACGCTGTCCGAGCTACGCAGGCCGTCAACCGCGCCGGCATGAGCGTAACCATCGACAACCTGGGCGAGAATGTCACCAATCCCGACGAAGCCCGCCAGAGCGCTGAGCTCTATCGACAGGTTCTCGATGCGATTGCCGCCAACCAGCTCAATGCCAATATCAGCCTCAAGCTCACGCACATGGGGCTCGACGTGGATGAAAAACTGGCCCGCGACCAGGTGAGCGGGCTCGTCGCCAAATCCGCCTCCATGAATCCTCCCGGCTTTGTGCGCGTCGACATGGAAGGCTCGCTTTACACGCAACGCACGCTCGATTTCGTACACGAGCTTCACCGCATCCCGGGCCATGCAAACTCCGTCGGCACCGTGATCCAGGCCTACCTGAAACGCTCCGAGAGCGACGTTGAAAAACTCCTGGCCGAAGGCATCCGCATTCGTCTCTGCAAAGGCGCCTACAAAGAGGCTCCGGAGATCGCCTTCGCCTCCAAGGCCGATGTCGATGCCAACTACCTCAAGCTGATGAAGATTCTGATGAAGAGCGGAATTTATCACGGCATGGCCACGCACGACCCCGCGATCATTCAGGAAGCTCAGGCCTTCGCCACTCGCGAAAAGATTTCCCGCGACTCGTTCGAGTTCCAGATGCTTTATGGCATCCGCCGCGATCTGCAGCAAAGCCTGGTGCGGAGTGGCTGGCGCATGCGCGTCTATATTCCGTTTGGCACGGAGTGGTATCCCTACTTCATGCGCCGGCTGGGCGAGCGCCCGGCCAACGTGTTGTTCATCGCGCGCAATTTGCTCCGGGCGTAAATCATCCCGTGGGATGCCGAGGTACGCCTCAACGTGCAAGATTTTTCACACTGTTGCGCAAGGAGAAATCGATGTAGAATCGCCGGGCATTCTGGGGTAAAAAAAGGAGATTCGAGATGAGGCGTTTCTTTGCACCTTCTACCCTCGCGGCGGTTGCCTTGCTGGGCGCTTGCCTCTTGCCATGTTCTGCTCAGATCGTTACTGGCTCAACGATAAACGGACACGAGATCATTGTTCCAGAATCCAGTATTTTGGTACCGGGCCGGATCAGTACGAATTACTTTCTGGTGGGCGAAGACCAGCACCAGCCGCAGCCGCCTCCCGATGCGGAGACGCCGGCATCGTTGGCTTGTGTCTACAAATTAGTTTCGGGGCCGACGGGCTGCCCCATCGCCACGAGCACAAAGGTGCCCACCGGCGGAATAGGAGCCATCGCCATCATCGACGCGGGATACTATCCCAGTGCGCAAGCGGATCTGGACGCGTTTTCGGAGTACTTTGGCATACCGAAGACCACGCTCCACGTTGTCTACGCGAATGGCAAGCAGCCTCCGATCTATTCGGACTGGGAAGTTGAAGAATCCTTGGACATTGAGTGGGCCCACGCTATGGCGCCCAAGGCCAAGTTGTTCCTGGTGGAGTCCGTACTGTGCGGATCCCCCGCTTGCAACACGGATCCTACCTGGCAAGCGGTCACGGTGGCAGCGAAGTTGGTCGCCGAAAATGGCGGCGGCGTGATCAGTATGAGTTGGGGTGATTCGGAGTGGGCCGATGAGGTCAAGTACGACCACTACTTCCTCAATCATCCGGGAGTGGTGTTCTTCGCTGCCAGCGGGGATTCCGGTGTCGGCAATACCATCCACCCCGCAGCTTCGCCCTACGTGATCGCGGTCGGTGGCACCTACTTCAACCGCGACAATAACGGCAACTTCATTGACGAAGTCTACGGCGGCGGGGGCGGCGGCATCAGTCCGTATGAGCCCCGGCCCAGTGACCAGAACATTATCGAAAAGATCGTCGGAAGCCATAGGGGAACGCCCGACATTGCCTCTGACTTCTGCTGTGCTGCCATTTATCTGCAAGGCTGGGGCAGTGTCGGTGGCACGAGCTGGGCCTCGCCGACCTTCGCCGGCATCGTCAACGCTGCCGGTCTTCGGGAGAAGTCGACCCACGACGAACTTGATCTGATT
Source organism: uncultured Acidobacteriaceae bacterium (assembly GCA_963702775.1). GTDB lineage: Bacteria > Acidobacteriota > Terriglobia > Terriglobales > Acidobacteriaceae > Sulfotelmatobacter. The sequence continues at coordinate 67,922 of CAVPDX010000001.1, read as the reverse complement.
TACAAAGAATACGGTGAACCCAAGGTGTATAAGGCCGATTTCAACGACATCACGCAGGGCGACCCCGCCTGCATGGTCGGCTGGGATTTTTGCGCTGGAGTTGGCTCACCGCGAACCTACAAGGGAAAATAGGCAGGTACAAAACCTGTGGCGATTTCCAGGAAACTTTGCCCAAGGAAATCGCCACGGGGTAAGTATTTCGTCCAAGCTGCCGGAGAATCAGTCACGGCATGATCTCGAACACGACACCCTTGCCGTGGGCGCCACCACAAGGAGCCGTACCATACAGAATCCCTGCCGCGTTTATTATCAAGCCTGCCGCGGATCCACACCCGTCCTTGCCGGTAAAGCTGTGCAGCACGGTCAGCATGCCGCTCGTGTCCAGCTTGAAAATCGTTCCACAGCCGTCATTGCTATAACAACCCTTACCGCTGCCGGCAAACGTGGTCGTGCCATATAGATTTCCGTTTGCATCCTGCACCAAACCTGCGTAGGCATCGCCCCCGTCTGAGCCACCAGTGAAACTGTAAAGGATGGTCTCGTCCCCGGCGCTGTCCACCTTGAATACGATTCCGCAGTGTGACCCTTCTTCTATGCACCAACTCCCACCACCGATTACGGTGGTGCCGTAAAAGTTGCCTGATGCGTCCTCGATGACGCCTGCCCAAGGGTACCTTCCATCCGGGCTATCGGAAAACCCGTGCAAGATGGTTTCTTGTCCGGTCGTATCCAACTTGAACACCGTTCCGTATGCGGCCGGGCCACCCCATGAAGTTGTGCCGTATAGGTTCCCTGCCGCATCCTGCACCACGCCCCCGTCGGGCCACACCCCGTCTGTACCGCCCTGGAAGCTGTAAAGAGTTGTCTCCTGGCCTGTCGTATCCACCTCGAACACAACTCCGCAGCCGCCGCCACAGTTTGAGCTGCCGCCAAATACTGTAGTGCCGTAGAGGTTCCCCGATGCGTCCCTTATCGCAGCCCCGGGTAGCGAACCGTCTGCGCCGCCAGTGAAGCTGTAGAGCACGGTTTCTTTGCCGCTCTTATCCAGCTTGAATACAGTTCCGAAACCATAGGCACCGCCTCCCCCAGTTGTTCCATACACATTCCCGGCTGGGTCGCGGACCAAGCCCGATGACGGGCCGGCACCGTCAGGTTTGTCGGCGAAGCTGTAAACCACATTCTCTTTCCAGCCACTTTTGTAGTGAACTAGCCTGTAAACGGTACCTTTCCCATGGGCGCCACCACTGCCGGTTGTTCCGTAGAGCTGTCCGTTTACATATCGAAGGAGACCGGAATTTGGACCTACCCCATCTGGCCGAGCTTTAAACGAATACAGCACCTTGAAGGTTTGCGCTTGCGCCCTCTGGGTCGCGATGACAACTAGCGTGAGCACGACTAACACTATGGTCACAACCGCCAAAGCCTTGCTCACAAGGGTCGGGAATCGATCGCCTTTCATAGCACTGCCTTTCTTTGCAGAGGAATCTTGGACAAAAGCCTGCTTGCTTAGAGCCTGTTTCCGAGTCTCTTGGAATTTCTGAAAGGGCCGATACACAACGAGCGAAACTTCGAGAAACTCGATTAAGAAAATCCGGGAAATGTCGCACTAAGACTCTGCGGCTTTGATTGAAAGCGCAATGACAGCCGTCACAAATCAGCGTGATTGCAGAGCGAAAGCCGGAATACTGCTATGCAATTCGTTGGGCTGAAACCGCGCCGGATTCAGCGGTTTAGGATGGCAGGTTGGTAGCGCTGCCGGGAAACAGTCCCGGACAGCATCGTATTTTGTCACAAAAACATGGAAAACGCTAGTGTTTATGCGGTGTTGAGTAGTCCTACCCATTTTCCAAAGTCACAGTAGAAATGGCAAATTAGACGCCCGAAAAAAGGCATTTACCGTGACACACCGTGACAAGATGGAAACGAGCGCCAGGTGACTCCGGATGAATCATGCTCCTCGATAACGACCGCAGAGAATTCCCTCTCTAAACTTAAGATCTCAGCAGAAAGCCCACAGCCCTGCCGACTGCATCTCCCACACACATCTTCGCGATTGCGCGATCCTTTCTCGCCTCTGCGACATCCTCGCAGGAGCTAATCTCTCCCCCACGCCCCAACAGTGACAATGGGCTTCGCCTCAATGATCGCACTAACGTCCGCCACCCGCCGATAGGATCGCAGCCTGTCCTCATGATCATAGGTATCGGTCACGATAATCACCTCCTTGGCACCGGTCTCAGCCACCAGCTTCTCTAGTCCCGCCTTCACCGTTGAATCGGATCCCACGATCGCAGCGCTCAATTTATTCTCTACCGCCGCCCGCTTCCGGTCGTCCTGCCATAGTGACTCCATCGAATCCACCGGGGGCAACAACTCCACCGGCTGGTCCCTTATCAGCCTCAAAAAGCGTTGCTGTGGCAGCTGGCTCGCATGATAGCCGGAAAATCTCGCTTCAGCGCAAATGCAACCTGACCTGCGTCCCCATCCGGAGCGTTAGGCAGATACCCGCTGCAGAGGAGGAGTTGGGGACAAGGCTGTGGGACGGACGGAAGATGCCCGCTAAGGTCTACCGGGTAGAGGCCAGTCCGTCGTCATATTCTCCACTAGACTTTTCTTACCTCCGGCGCCTTCCGGAACTCACTCCAAAGGCTTGGGTCTCCTCTTCCTGATGCAGACCATTTGTCAGTTTCCCAGTGTTGCTGCGCGGTCCTGAATTCATTTTCGTCGCTGGCATTCCACGCCGACGCTCCAATTTACATCCCAGTTTGCCAAGACTACGATTCCAGCAGCGCCCGTAACTTGTGAGCGTATCTGCGGCTCGACGTGACCACCGTTCCTTCTGCCAGTACGATGTCGTATACCCCATCGAACATGGGACGAATCTCGCTAATGCGGGCACTGTTCACGATGGCCGATTTCCGCACTCGGATGAAGTGGTGTGGCACCAGCTTCTCTTCCAGATGTGCCAGGGTTTCCCGCAACAGGTGACTGTCGCTGGCGGTGTGTATGCAGGCATAGTTTCCCGTGGCTTCGATCCACAAAACGTGGGAAACGGGAACAAAGAAAATCCGCTTCTTGTCCTTCACCACAAAGCGTTCCAACGGGCGGAGACTACGGAGGGATTGGAGCAGTGGTTCGAGACCTCGATTTGCTTTCCTGCCTTGTTCGAGGACTTGGCGTGCGTGAACCAGTGCCTTGGCAAATCGCTCTTTATCATACGGTTTCAAGAGATAGTCAACAGCGTGCACTTCGAATGCACGAATGGCGTGCGCATCGTGAGCCGTGGCGAAGATATATACGGGAGCGGGGCCAGTCGATGGCTCCACATTTTCCATGACTCCAAAACCATCCAGATCAGGCATCTGCACATCGAGAAAAACGATGTCGGGATGAAGTTCATTGATCTGCTCCACCGCACTTATTCCGTTCGCCGCCTCGCCTACAACTTCAATGCCGTTGTGTTCGGCCAGATAGCGACGGATACCGCGCCGGGCGATCGGTTCGTCATCGACGATGAGGACTCGCGTCTTCATGCGAACTCCGCAGTGGAATGGTGATGATGGCCTCACAGCCTCGACCGTTGCCCCCGGTAAGTGCCAGCGACGACTCGTCCCCGTAGAGCTGTTTCAAGCGTGACTGGACATTGGTGAGTCCGACGCCGAATCGCAGGCGCGATCCCGGTGCCGGACCCGGGCCATCGTCGCGGACGCAGAGCCGAACTCTGCCGTTGTGGCGTTTGGCAGCGATCTCAAGCTGGCCTGCGGCGGAATCGACGCTGATGCCGTGCTTGATGGCATTCTCCACCAGTGGCTGAAGCGCCAGGCTCGGCACATAGACTGCTAGAAGGTCGGGCGGCACGTCCAGGTGAACTTTCAAGCGATCATGAAAGCGTGTCTGTTCGATCTCCAGATACTTGCCGACGAACTCGAGCTCGCTCTGCAAGGTGATCTCGTTCTCCCGCCGTTCGAGGGCCATGCGCAGCAAGTCGCCGAGGCAGACCAGCAGACGGCTCGCAGCATCGACGTCTTCCTGCATCAGGACTCCAATGGTGTGAAGACTGTTGAACAAAAAGTGCGGATGTAACTGGCTCTTAAGGTTCTCAAGTTCGGCATGGGAGAGCTGCGTCTCCAGTTGCGCCGCTATAGTCTGGCGCTCCATAGCAGCCTGATAAAAGTGGATCGACTGATACAGTCCCACAACTAACCAGTACGTAAGCATGCCAGTAAAGCTCATAGATAGAACACTGACTGCGAACGGCGGGAGAAGGCGCAGCACGCCAGGATCAGTTATGCGAAAAACTGACTGCACAAGTCCACGGCTCAGAAAGTATTCGGTGACAGATGCCAGGGGAGCCATCATGAGCGACGCGATTGTGTGGATCGCTATATGAGGTACAAACCTCGGCCCCGTCAACGGGAACCGTTTGGCCAGACCAATCACAAGCGGTGTGTACGCCGCCCATACGTACCAGTAGACAAGTTCGACCGCACCCACGAGCGCCCAGCTGACGTGCATACCCTGTACCTTCACCAGCACGATCCTGCGCACGGCAAACAACAGTCCTACAATCGTCCACGCACACAGGATCAAAATCCATCTCGTCCGTCCCATATCTGGTGTGGTCTGCAGCAATGGGTGTGTCGACCCTCCGGCACGGATTATAGCTGCCTTCGAAGGAGACATCACTGAGGACAGGGCCGTCGAGAGCGCCAAGTTCTCTCGGCAAAGCAATTTCACCGGTCCACCGGTCCAGGTTTGCGAGCTGGCAATCGGGCAGTTGCTGGCAAAACGCGGCAACTCCACAACCATCGCAGCCTGCAGAAGGGCCTTTGTCGAGGTTGATTGGGGAGAAAGGTAAGGAGCTCAAGACTCCACGTGCTGCCATCCCAATGTAACGAAGCGTTTGAAACGGAAGGTACAAAGTCTTTGGCCGCTAACCGCCCAGACGTTTGTGCTGGATACCGCTGCCACAATTTAATTCCGGCTTGCCCTGTGAACGGATCCGTGACAACGGTATTTGACGGCCAACTCTGACCGCTTGTCTCATTTCGGACACCGCATGTCACTTTTCCTGCAAATACTGGTTTTTCACGGCATATGTTCCGTGACGAGGGGCATCGCCAAGAACGTATTGGCGTTGCGATGACGCTGTGGCCGACAGGGCATACAAGAGGAGAAGAAGCGAATGAAATCGAGTATTGAAACGCGTTCGAATGGTTGTAGAGCTTGAAGGCTGATGTCCGGGAAATTGCGGCTGCGGCAGTCCGCCCGATTCACCAAAAAAGATGAGGACAAAATGAAGACGACTCTTGTGATCCCTGCCTTGCTGTTACTCGCAGCGTTGGCGGCTGCACAAACAACGCCCGCGCCAACGAAGGACCCGGTCAGCTCCGCCCTACGAGACATCCTGCCCGGCCGGCGGAAAAACACCGTCGCAGCCGTCGAGGCCATGCCCGCTGAGAAATTCAACTACAAACCCACCGCCGACCAGATGACATTCGGCCATCTCGTCGTCCACATAGCCGAAACAAATGATCTGCTATGCAGCAAGGCCGCTGCTGTCCCCGCTCCCAAGGTCGACGAGGTGAAAGAGACGGACTCGAAAGACAAGCTCGTGGCCGCGCTCAAAGCCTCCTTCGATTTCTGTTCCGACGCGCTGGCGAAAATGGACGACTCAAGACTAGCCGAGACCACGGAAATCTTCCCCGAACGCCAGGGTTCCCGTGCCTGGGCCAGCATGATCCTCGCAGGTGCTTGGGCCGACCACTATGCCGAAGCGGCAATGTATCTGCGCTTGAACGGTGTGTTGCCGCCGACCGCCAAGAAATAAGAACGGCAGAAGAATGGCAACTTCAATACGCTGTAAAGACATTATGCGCAATCTATTTGTTGCATTTGCTGTTCTGTTCTTGTCCTCGATAGCTGCCGCCACTCAAAGCGCGCGCCACCCTTTCACCGTGGACGATGCAGCTACTCTCCACAGCGCGGCGGCCGTAGCCGTTTCGCCCGACGGCAAGAATGTTCTCTACCGGGTGCAGTTCGGTGGCGCCACGGGCCCGGACAACACGGAGTGGCACTTGATCGCGGCGGCTGGCGGTGAGTCTCGTCACCTCACTATTCCAGAGAAATTCGAGCCTTCGGGATTCACTCGCGACGGTTCCGCTCTTTACGGCACATTCGAAGTGAATAAGATGGCGCAATTGGCCACGTTGGCTCTCGCGCCGGCGGGCACGGCCGCGGCAGCCACTCCTCTCCCGCTCACCGCGCTGCCAAGGGGCGTGGGTTCGGCAGGGATTTCCCCAGGTGGTTCGAACTATACAACCGCAGTGATTTCCCCAGATGGTTCACACTATGCAATCCTCGCCGATCCGCGGCTTCCCGATCCACTCTCGGATATACACACCGTGATCGAAGCCGAGCCCACAAGTCTTTATGTAATTGCTGCCGATGGCTCTGGTGGCGCCTGGTGGTGTCCGGCATTGCGAGACGTAGTTCAGGTTGCTTGGTCACGCGATGGCAATTCCATCGCCGCTTTGTCGCAGTCACCCAAGATCGGCAATCACGATGTCCGCTCATCTATCGACGTTTGCAGCGCCACGGGTTCGCGGCACGTCGCCACCATCAATAATGCGGCCGACGGAATTGGTTGGATCAACGGCGACAAGGAATTGGTCTTCCTGAGCACAACTTCGCCGGTGTTGACGCCAGATCACGTCTGGACAGTTGCGGCCGAGGGCGGAACTCCGTTGGATCGCACGCCCAAACTCCAAGGCAGTGCGCTCCAGTTGTCGGTAGATGCTAACGGAAACGCCTGGGTGATTGTGGCGCGCGGCGTCAAGTCGGAGGTCGACGCTTTTCGGAACAACTCTCTTATTGCCACCTATCAGTGGCCCGCAGGCACCATCGACGACGGGCCAGTGTCGTCGCAGATTGCTTCCGCACCACAGGTACAGGCCTTTACTGTTGCCGATCCGCAACACACTTCCAATGTTGCGATCGCACACGGCGATACGCTGCAGAAGATCACCAACGAGGGCGACGATCAGCTGGCAAAGGTTGCGTTGGGCGAAGCTCGCGCCGTTCACTGGACGAGCAGGGAAGGGATCGCCCTGGAGGGCATCGTCACCTTTCCGGCGGATTATCAGGCCGGACGGCTCTACCCCTTCATGGTGCTGCCGCACGGCGGGCCGGAGTTGAACAACTCGCTCGGGTTCGACTACCGTACCAGGATATTTCCCGGCATGGGCTATATCGTTCTGCAACCCCAATATCGCGGCTCCACCGGCTACGGCACCGAATTCATGAGCGCTATTTACCAACACTTCGGCGATCGCCCCTATCGCGACGTGGATAGCGCCACCGATTACGCCATCGCCCAGGGCTGGGCTGATCCGAATCGGCTCACCATGTTCGGCTGGAGCGCGGGCGGCTTTATGACCTGCTGGACCGTCACTCAGACCAATCGCTACAAAGCTGCCATCGAAGGCGCTGGCCTTACCGACTGGCTTTCCTTGACCAGCGACGTTTGGCAGACTGACTACGATGCGCGCTGGCCGGACAAAGATCCCGAAGCGTTTCTGCGTTTCTCCGCAGCCATGCATTCAGAAAGCGTGACCACACCGCTGCTCATTCTGCATGGCGCCGCCGACCAGCGCGTGCCTACCAATCAGGGACGGGAGTTGTTTGAAGTGCTGGCGGCGCGGGGCAAGACCACGCGGATGGTGACGTATCCTGGATCGCCGCACTTCCCTACAGTATGGGAGCAGCGCCAGGATGTGTTTCGTGAAATTGCCGCGTGGCTGGCGCGCTATAACCCATGAGAATTCGGTAAAGCGGTTGTGGCGCCGATGGACAAGAACACAATCGAGAGGATGCTGGCTCCGGATTTATGCGTCCATACTGCCAAGCGAAAACTAACACGGCAGGAGTATATCGATGCTCTCTACACCCGCCGCCCGTTGAGCTTAACACGATTTGACGCCACCGTGGTCACGGTCGAACCCAGAGGCAACGACTGGGTGGCACTCGTATTTGAGAAACTAGAGGGCGAGATTAAGGACAAGGATGGCAAACCGATCAAGGTCTATATCATGGGGGTTTCACGGGATGACTGGGGAAAATTGAACGACAACCAGTGGACCCTCCTATGGTCCGAGCAACTGGGCCAGCAACGGTGGAGGAGAGTCCGCCGATCGCAAACTGGTAATGGAGTTTTCAAGTGATGTCCTCCGCCGGGCCGCACTGGCTGACGGGCGGCAAGGTGTCGGACCCGAGGCTAGCGTTCTGACCCTGATCACATTACCGATTGCAGCAATAGTTTTCACTCGCTTCTATCGCCAGAATCGATACCAGATATCTATGCAGCGCGCGGTCAGGTTAATCCGAGTGTTAGCCGAGTAGAGATATATCACAACAGGAGAAGAGAAAATGATTAAGACTACTATCCTATCCATGTGTCTCGCAGCTTCCTCACTTTCGCTTAATGCACGTGCCCAGGATGTTAATGCGGGTGCCAAGAATGAGCGCCAGTATACCGAGGGCCCGGTCACGGACGTGGCCTACATAGGAGTTGAGTACGGGCATTTTGAAGAGTACATCGATTGGCTAAATTCGACATGGAAGCCGACCATGGAAGCCTTTAAGAAAGCTGGGCTAATCATCGATTACAAGGTCTTCAGCCTCACTCCAAAATCACCGGATCAGCCCAATATAATTCTCTGGATCACTTATAAAAACATGGCGGCTTTAGATAAAAGCGCCGCCGAAGAAGAAGTGGCCAAGAAAGTAATCGGTAGCACCGAGGTTCAGAATAAGGCCAGAGTGGGCCGGAATGAATACAGAAAAGTTCTGGGCACTGAATTGATTCGTGAACTTATTTTAAAATGAAACCCTCGGGCATGGGGATCAGCCGGTTGAAGTCAAAGGGCGAGTTCTCGCCTCGGATGGCATCCCATACGACCGCGGGATCACCCTTCGTGATAATTAAACAGTTCTCAATCCAGTTCGACATGAAAAACGATCCTCCGCGTGCACGCTGACTGACCAAAGCACGCAGCGCACAACAATTTTGGGGGGCGGGATTCCTAGCGATACTGCCTGCGGTTTCGCCAGTTCTAGCAAGTCTGGCGTCCTGACCGCCCGTCTCTTTCCAATACTGGGAGGCCGGAAACTTTCGGGTTTTCGCATCATTGCGATGCATCGCAGTGTGGCTCTTGGCGAGAGCGAGCTGTGCCTGAGATGGTATCTGCGATACCGGGCCTTTGGCGGCTCCTTCAAACTTGACACCTTTGTGGCCGGAGGAGCAGCATTAGCACGCCCTTCGCTTAGTGTGTCCGTCGCAGTTCAACCCACTCGTTGGTAGAGTTATCCACTGGAGTGACCCATGAGGCCACTTCGCTTCGCTTGTCATTCGGAGAAACGGAGAAAACCATGAAAAACCACAAATCGATAACGTTCATGCTGGCGTTTGTGCTGGTGTTCGCCGTCGCGACGGCAATCCTTGGCCTCGGACAGGAGCCGCAAATTCATCAACCCAAGCTCACGCCACAAAACAGCGGAACCACCCAGTTGCTCATTGCCGTCAGCCCGGTGAACTCCAAAGTAGTCTGGGCAGCCGGGACCGGCGGTACGTATGTAGTCACGACCGACGGCGGAAACACCTGGAAAGCGTCCGTCGTGCCGGGAGCTGAAAAACTGCAATTCCGGGATGTGCAAGGCGTAAGCGATAAGATCGCGTATCTGCTCTCGGTACCTAGCACCAGCGGACCTACGGATTTTCGCATCTACAAAACCGAAGATGGCGGCGCAACCTGGAAGATCGAGTTCACGAACCATATTAAAAAAGCCTTCTACGATTGTTTCGCCTTCTGGGGGCCAAACAGCGGCATTGCGCAGAGCGACTCGGTGAACGGTGTGTTCCCCACCATTCGCACGACCAATGGAACGACCTGGAAGAGCATCAGTTCTGATATGCCGAAAGCGCAGGAAGGGGAAGCCCAGTTTGCGGCCAGCGGAACCTGTGTCGCGACTCAGGGCGAAGAGAATGCCTGGATTGCCACTGGCGGCGCAAAAATCGCCCGGATTTTAGCCACCACGGATGGGGGCGACAGCTGGAATGCCTATGATACACCGCTGCGGAGTTCGTCCACTGCGGGCGGGGTCAGCGTATCCTTCCGGAACCCTCTCGACGGCATTGTGGGCGGGGGCGACCTGGCCTCGAACCAATACGCGGACATGGCAACGTCGCACGATGGCGGTAATACTTGGACACTTACAAACAAACCCCCGGTTCAGGGAACCGTTTTCTGCCTGAGCTATGCGCGGCAGGTTTCCTACGGAGGCCAGGAGGAAGACGACAACTTCAAGCGCGTCGTCGTGATCACTGCGGAGACGGAGCCAAACTTCACCTCGGGATCGGCGGCCTGGACTCCCGACGAAGGAACTACTTGGTACAAACTGTCCGACGTGAGCGGCTACTGGGCTGTGGCTTTTGCTGATCCGACAGCGGGATGGTTTGTTGGAAATAACGGCAAAATTCTGAAGATCAGCTTCTGAATGTAGCCCTACCAACTTGCTGATGCGGCACGAATTTGGCCATGGCGATTTTGCATGGCGACCACGGGTTATACCGACCGAATGATCCGCTTGAGCCCGACAGGCTTGAGCGGGGTTTTTGTTGGCCCTCCCGGTGACGCGGAGGTTCCCAATCGATGTCAAGGTTCCAAGGCAACACGGACTTCGCGTCCTGATCTTCGCCCTCACAGTGCAACACTCCCTTTACGCTCAGGTGCTGGTCGCAGCAACCACCGCACAGCCACTGCTCCCTACCGAAGGTGATGATGAAATTGTGCGCATGCTTGCGGCAGCAATCGTCCTGTGGTGGCTGGTCGCAGCGGATACCGTCGCCGATCAATCCCATTTGGCAATAGTGTCGGTGCAAGTGACTCGCCCCCTGTTCCTTAGATGTAAACGGACCCTATCGTCATTCCCAGTTTGGCTCCAACCGCTGGATGTTTTTTCAGCAACCTCCAAAAATTACGCCTCGCCCGCGAAGGCGGGCAACTGCGATCAACAAAAGGGTGGTGAGCAATCAAAAGCCAGCGTTTTAGTTTCTTGGCGACGAGAACGTCTCGGATTTGTGGACATGCACGCATGTTATTAGGCTCCTCGGGAGTCCGCTCACAGAACAATGGAGCATCTTCATCTCCCATCATTCTTGGGACTCTTCGTCGCCCTTGGAATCAAATTGGATTCCGGCGAAGACGTGATCGGGCTCCTAACAAGGGGGTCTGAAAGTTCGGCAAATGGGTTTGGAAGTGTTTTTAGAATTCTTCAAAGCGGAGAATTTACACAGAGTCGGCGATGCGCTCAGCCCCGTAAGCGCTAACTTAAAGGATTATTCTGGGTTGTCCGTCACTCGGGAGAAATCTCGCTGATAGTCAGCGGCAGACTTCCCAGAAGAGGACTTATGGCTCATTCCAACTTCCGGTTTGCTCGTCATCTATCCAGTAGAAATTTTCCAGGCAGGCAATCGGAAACTTCGACGAGTCGAGGAAAGCCGGAAGTTACTTGTTCAACTCCGACGGCCAGTTCTGTACCAGGGTTAAGGGTTCGGTGCCTTCCTTGAGATTGCCGCTGTTGATGAGAAACTTCTTCCCATCCGCAGTGACGTCGTAAGGACCAAAGTCACGCTGGATTCCCACCGCTTTAAACAAAATGTGAGGCACGCCCAGCTTCACGGCGTTGCTGGACGCATTCACATCGACCGCAACTATATTGTCGAGCGGATCGAGAAGGAACAATTCCTTGCCATCGCGGCGCCATTTCGGCGTGATTCCGCCATTGCTCGAGGCCTGCCACTTTGCACCGCCGGCGGGAAAGGCAGTAATGTAAATCTCTGGCCGCCCTGACTCGTTGCTTTGGTACGCCAGCCACTTTCCATCGGGAGAAACGGTTGGCGCCCTCTCGTCAAAAGCATCCTGCACTATAGGAAACGGCTTCCCGTCGCCAGACTGCCCGTCCCTAGATAAGGGCAGCGCCCAGATATGATCGCCGGTTTCATTCTGGTTCAGCCGCCTTTCATAGATCAGATAGCGGCTGTCGGGTGAAACGCTCCTGGGATATGCGGCAGCGTCAGCACTTCCCAGGACGAGGCGCTCGGAACCGCTGCCGTCGGTGGGCTTGGCGTAAATTCGGAACACCCCTTTGGAGATCGAGGTGTAAAAGATATCCTTGCTGTCGGGCGTCCAGATCGCCCCGCCCAGGTTGGCATAGGTAGCGGCGCTGCTACTAAAGGTCAGACGGGTGCGGGTCGCGCGGGACAGGTCGAAAGCCCAAACGTCAGCGATTCCCTGATTTCCAACAAAGATTGTGACTGCCAAGCGTGTACCGTCGGGCGACAGTGACGGTCCGATGTAACGAGAAGCCTGCGCGGCCGTCTCCATTTGCTTTCCGTCTCTACCCCACCATACAAGGTCCCATCCGGTGGAAGCCTCGCCGGACTGATAGACCAGCGTTCCCGTTTCTGAGGCCGAGAACATCGCACGGATGCTCGATCCATTCACCGCAATGTGCTCGGCAATTGGCTGAGGTTCGCCGCTGAGTTCCATCCGTCCCGGGTTAAAGGGCTGGGCCATCAAGGTCTGATCGCGCAGGAACAGAAGATGGCCGGAGGCATACTGGGCCATGGTTTCGCTTTTGGTTAGCAGCGTTGCCTTTAACGAGCCGAGTTCGCCGATATACAGCACCGGAGACTCGCCTTGACGGGAGGTTCGCGACCAATAGAGAAAGTGTTTGCCGTCGGGCAAAAACCAGGGCCAGCGGTGACTATTCTCGCCTTTGTCCACATCGAGCTTCGAGGCAGGTTGGGGCGTTCCACCCGCGGCTGATACGCTGAATAAACTCTGATTGGAAGATGGCGTAAATACGATGATGCCGTCTTTACTCCAGGTGCCTCCACGCCCGCTGACGCTGTCGCATATATCCTGCGGCGGCCCGCCATCGGTGTTAATCTTCCTCAACTTGCCGGCCGCGAAGAAAGCAATCTGCCGGCTGTCGGGCGACCAGAATGAATAGATGGCATCGTCAGTTTCTGGCAAAGGCCGCGCCGTCAGGGAGGTCAGCGATCTCAAATACAACAAGACCTTGCCTTTCTCGTCGCGCGCCGTGAACGTCAGCAGGGTTCCATCGGGCGAGAGGACCGGCGGACCCGAGCCTGCCACCATCGTCACGAACGAAGTATCTGTCGGCGGCAGAATGGAAGAACGCACGATCTGCAGGGACTTCGGCGCTTGCAACATGTAAGCCGTCGCTACGCTGATCGCCAGCAGCGCTGCGACTCCTGCGATCAGCCAGGGGAGGCGCGAACGGGGAGGCGCAGACTGCATCGGTGCCGCCTGAACGCTGGCGACTCGCGAACCTTCGGCCAACGCCTCCAGCTGAATCTGCACATCGTGCATGCAGCCGTAGCGCTGCTCGGGAGTTTTCGCCAGACACAGCCATACGGTTTCGTCCAATCGTGGATGCGAATCGGGAAGGACGGTCGAAATGCGCTCTGGCTCTTTATCCAGAATTGCGCCCAGAACGCTGAACTGTGACTTTCCCTCAAATGCGCGCCGGCCGGTGAGCATTTCGTAGAGCACACAGCCAAAACTGAAAATGTCGGAGCGCGCATCGGCCTCGGCGCCTTGCAAAACTTCAGGCGCCATGTACTGAAACGTTCCCACCACCGTGCCCTTCTGCGTCAAAGGGGAAGCCGAAGCAGTCAACATCGCGATGCTCATGGTTGGAGTGCTCGGCGTCAATGAACTGGACCCCGAACCCACTCCCGGCGATGGCTTGGCTAGACCGAAATCCATCAGCTTCGGCCCATTCCTGGCGAGCATGATGTTTGCCGGCTTTAGATCACGATGCACAATTCCTCGCCTGTGCGCCTTGTCGAGTGCCTCGGCGATCTCTATTCCAATCTTCAACGCCTCTGGCAGAGGAAGCGCTCCCCTTTGCAGGCGGTCGGCCAGCGTCTCGCCTTCCAGTAACTCCATGACGAGAAAATAAATGCCGTCCTGTGAGCCAACATCGTGCAGGATACAGATGTGCGGGTGATTCAGCGACGAAATCGCCTTCGCTTCGCGCTCCATGCGCTGTCTGAGATCGGGATCAGAGGAGAGATGCGCAGGCAGGACCTTGATTGCCACATCACGTTCCAGCCGCGTGTCGCGAGCGCGGTACACTTCGCCCATGCCGCCTGCGCCGAGCAAAGACTGGATTTCATACGGACCGAGCTTCGTGCCAGGAGTCAGAGCCATCGGTGAGCGCAATTATACGTGCGCAGGCTGCGGCCCTCGCGGCGGGCGGACTTTCGGTCGGTTCCGCTTGCAGATGCAAGTCTAGATGCGGCCATTTTTGATCCACCATATGTGACAAGAATGGGCTTCAAGCGCCGCTCCAAAGAGAATCCCAGCGGCAGCAACCAAAAGTCCGCATTCGGCTTGGACGACAATGGGCCAAAGAACGAGCGGGAAATTGATGCGCTCTATGCTGCCGGCACTGCCGAGGCACGCCCAATTCTGAAGCGCGGGGGCATTCTTATCCTCAAAACCATGGACACCCAACGCTGGAGGCATGTTGAACTGGCCAATCTACCCGGTTTCAGGCTAATTGACCTACTTGTTGTCGTGACCAAGGGGCTCCCACCCGGCAAACCCTATCCACAGAAGCACGCGAGAAAAAATCATTCTTACTTTATGGTGTTCCGCAAACTTCGCAGGGCACTTTGATAGCCGGTCTCTGCTTCGGCTCCGCGCGGGCCTAGGCTAGCTCCGGAATCGCACCACGCCGAAGTGCTATGGTTCTTGCGTGCGGACTTCCGATACTTCTCGCGCATCATCGGAATGCCGTTCCGTACTAACATGAACAAATCCATGACCCCAAGTCGAATCCGCCGATCCCGGTGAACAGAGAGCCATGGGTTAGTTTCGGAGGACGCCTGCCATGACGGTCTGTCATCCTTCCCTTAGAACCCTAGACCCCCTAGGATTCCAGCCTCTCCATCTGATCAAACCGCCTTCAGCCCAGCGGGTCTAGCGCCTCTAGCGGGCTTGGTGCCCAGTTCTTGCGGAGCCGGCAAGTAACGCGCGAATGCGTCCAGAAAATCCGCACGCGCATATCCGCGGAAATTCCTGCCTCCAATCCAGTGTTGTCGTGGACGGATCCCAAAGGGCAGCAGTTTTCTTGACAGCTCGAGGGCGGTAAGGTTCAGCCACGCGCTTTCCGGCAAGCTGGCCAGGCCGGTGATCAGGGTTTCGGTGGGCAGCTTCGCAGGATTGGCCAGATTCGCAAATACGTCCCGACAATCCCGCAGCAGATTGATCTCCGGCGACGTTTCTTGCTCGAATCGTCTCTTTTCATCAGTCAATCGCAAAGCCGTCGCCTGCAATTCTTCAAGCCGGCCGGGGCACAGCACATGAGCGATCGCAAACAACGGCCGCCAAATGTCGGCTTGCCGTGCGTGAAGAAACTCGAGGCGGGTGCCGGGGGACCGATACGTGCGTGCGATTTCGTTACTATGTCCGGAAACCCATTCGTGCATGGCCGGCAGCAGGTCCTGCCCCACCGATTCGTCATCCTCGTGCAGCGGCACAACGCTATCGCCTTCGAGCAACCGCTGCAGTTCGATTTTGATGGACCGGTCTATGATCGTGTGCGGGATCGGCTGGATGGATGCGATCACCTTCGGGCAGTAAACCCTGTAGCTACGCAGACCATCCCTGTAAGCGCGGAGGACGGTTCCAGTGGCGCGCGAATAGCCCGCATTGATCAGGGACAGCATCTCGCGGTCGTTCGTCAGTCCTTCCGCCTCGTCCATTATTAGCGTGGGCCCCTGGGCCTCAACGATCCGGTACAACGCCGCCTTGGAGATGCCCACCGTGTAGTGCGCGTTGGCGCTCAGGTCGTGCAGAAGCCTGCATAGCGTAGTCTTGCCGCAGCCCCTTACAGGGGAATGAAGCCAGAGATAGGCCGTTACGCTGAAGTCCTGAAAGATGTGCGTGTGCAAGTTCCAAAGAGTACCGCAAATGCTCGTCCGGCTTACATGCCCCAAAAAACGCCTGCAACTCCTGCGGCGTGTAAATATCAGGATCGCCGTTCGGCTTCATCTTGCCGAGGTCGCTCTTCTTGATCGGCCCTTTACCGTGATCCAATTTCAGAACGGTCTTGACCATTTTGTTGATCCGTAGCAGTTTCCAATCCGCCGTCAGACGTTGATTCCCACCATCCAATTACGTGTTTCCGATACTCAAACAAGTGATTCTTGTCGATCTGATCAACATAGGTCAGCTTCGTCCATTCCGAATACTCCCGGAGGTTCTGCTCGTATACCTTGTAGGTAAGCGGATCTTTGGTCAGCTCGACCTGAGTGACAAACTTCTGCACAGCTTCCTGGATCCTGACCCGGTTCACTGGCTTGATGGGATCAGGACGATCCAAGCCGTCTGCCGCATCTTCCAGATGCCGTTGCTTCATCTTCGCTAGGCGCAAGGCCGCTTCGAGATCGGGAAACTTTTCCTGTTTGGCGGGAACCACCGCCGTAAATTGTTTGTCGTTGCCTTGATACCAAAGGACGTAGAACTTGCCCTGCCGAGAACCTTCCTTGAGAGTGAACTTGGCCGGAAGATCCCATTTCTTGCCCCAGGCCCATTTTCCGTTTCGTTTGACTCGTTCGATGATACTGACTTTTCGATTCGACATATCCCGTAATACCGACTTTCTTCGAAAATTCGCGGAATTACCGGGACATGCACCGTGACAAAATTTTGGCAGGCTACAACCTGTTGGAAGAACACGGCTTAAGAAAGGTTGGTAGCGCTACCGGGAATCGAACCCGGGTTTGAAGATTGAGAATCTTCCGTCCTAACCCCTAGACGATAGCGCCATCCCGAGAGTCCGATTATAGCAAAGGCACCCCCCCCAAATTATTCGCAAAAGCAGGTTTCCACAGCCGCCACAGGCTTATACTGAGAATACTTCTGCCACCAAAGTTAAATGTCTCGCGAAAGCTGTGGGGCGATGTGTATGTGGGTCATTGAATCAACCAATTCGAGCCAACCAATTCATTCCTAAATTTTTGGGTATCTAATAATTAAGGAGTATCCGATATGGCAAGAGCAAAATCTACCTCAGGCAACAAGATCAAGGGCACCAACCCTAACCAGGAGCAACCGATCACCAGCACTCCGGCCAACGTGGCCGACGTGAAAGCAGTAGCCGCGGCACCGGCGCCCGCCGAAGCAAAGCCGGACGTGAAGATCACGCCCGAAACGCGTAAGAAATTTGAGGTCGTGAAAACCGAGTCTCGCAGACTGGTTCCGATCAACATGGAAGATGAGGTTCGCCGCCGGGCCTACGAACTCTACCAGCAGCGCGGAGCCGTTTCGGGCCACGAGTCCGAGGACTGGCTGGCCGCGGAACGCGAAGTACAGCAGCGCTACCATCAGCAGCAGCAAAGGGCCTAAGACTTCAGAGCATCCCGCGACTGATCAACAGCAACGGCGGCTGAACTTTGGGCCGCCGCCTTGCGCCGGTTTGCCTCGGAGGGACATTTCTGAAAAAATAGGTTGGGGTTCTGTCACATGGCGGTATTGGGTAGTTTTGCGCTGCTTCTCGCTTTGGCGCTGAGCGTTTACACGTTCCTTGCGGGCATCGTTGCGCTCGTCTTTCAGAAGCAGGCTTCGCCGCAGGGGAGTCAGACTCCTGCTCGCGTGGCCGCTTCCGACAGCGCTTCATTCGGCGCGCTACTCCGCCAAGGTTCGGAGCGCATCGGCGAAACCGCCCGCCGCGCCGGCGTTGCCACCTTCGGCGCCGTCCTGTTCGCTTCCATTATCCTGGTCGCTTGCGCCTTTCGCGACGATTTCTCCATCGCCTACATCTTTCACCACAGCAACCGCGACCTTCCCGGTCCTTATAAATTCGCCGTGCTGTGGTCCGGCCAGGAAGGCTCGCTGCTGTTTTGGTCGCTGTTGCTCGCTGCCTACGGATTCGTATTGCGGCTCCGCTACAAAACCGATCCGCGCCTCTTCGCCTACGCTTCGGTAGTGCTGGCTGGGGTGCAGATCTTCTTTTTGTCTCTGCTCGATTTCGCCGCGCGTCCCTTCGCCCTCATGCAGGGCTCGATCCCCGCCGATGGCAATGGCCTGAACCCGCTGCTGCAGTATCCCGAGATGGTGATTCACCCGCCCATGCTTTATCTGGGCTACGTCGGATTCACCGTACCCTTCGCCTTCGCGCTGGGCGCGCTGATCATGAAGTATCCCGGCGAGAAGTGGATTCACATCACCCGCCGCTGGACCATGGTTACCTGGGCCTTCCTTACCTGCGGAGTTTTTCTCGGCGCGCATTGGGCGTACTCCGTGCTCGGCTGGGGCGGCTATTGGGGATGGGATCCCGTCGAGAACGCCTCGCTCATGCCGTGGCTTACCGGCACCGCGTTTCTGCATTCGGTCATGATGCAGGAAAAGCGCGGCATGCTAAAGATGTGGAACATGTGGCTGGTCTTCGCCACCTTCTGGCTCGCGATTCTTGGGACGTTCCTCACCCGCAGCGGCATCATCAGCTCGGTGCATGCTTTCGCGCAGTCCTCTATTGGCGACTGGTTCGCGGTGTTCCTCGTCATCACCTTCGCCGTGTTCCTGATTTTCTTCGTCAAGAATAAGTCGCACCTGCGCAGCGAGCACAAGCTCGAATCGCTGGTCTCGCGCGAGTCCAGCTTTCTGTTTAATAATCTGCTTTTCGTTCTTCTTTGCTTCACCGTGCTGTGGGGAACCTGGTTTCCGAAAATTTCCGAACTGGTGCAAGGCAATCAAGTGACGGTGGGCGCGCCGTTCTACAACCGGGTCGCCATTCCTGTGGCTTTGCTGCTGTTGATTCTCACCGCTGTGGGCCCGTTGTTGGCCTGGCGCAAGACTTCCCTCGAAAGCCTGAAGCGCAACTTTATGTGGCCGACCATCGGCGCCATCGCAGTCGCCATCTTCCTGATGGTCACGCCACAGAGTTGGGGATCGCCCTTCGGCCTCAAGCCGTGGCAGGACATCTCATATTTCTACGCGCTGATGGCGATTTCGCTCTCGGTGCTGGTGGCGCTCACTGTGGCTTCCGAGTTCTACCGTGGCGGCCGCGTCATCTCGCGACACACCGGCCAGGGCATGTTCGCCTCGATGGTGCAGCTCACCCACCGCAACACGCGTCGCTATGGCGGATACATCGTCCACTTCGGCGTGGTGGTGGTCATCATCGGTCTGGCCGGAGCCGCATTTAATCAGGACAAAGAGCAGGAGATGGCCAACGGCGACAAGATGACCATCGGCCCTTATACCCTGGTCTGCCGGTCTTATACCGATGATGATGCACCCAACTACGCCAGCGAGTGGGCGATCATGGACGTTTACAAGGGCGGCAAGCAGATCGACACCATGACCCCAGTGCGCCGTTTCTACAAGGCCAGCCAGCAGACCTCGACCATGCCCGACATCCGCTCTTCGCTGAACGAGGATTTGTATATCGTGTTCGAGGGCCTGAACCAGGATAACGGGCACCCCATCATCAAGGCGCACCTGAATCCGCTGGTGATGTGGATCTGGATGGGCGTCTGGATCATGCTGATAGGAACCGTCCTGGCCCTGATTCCAAACGCACCCGCGCCCGTCCGCGTTCCAGCGCCAGCTAGGCTAGAGACTGCGCCGGTCACGGGAGACTGATGTAAGGGTCTTAGGTGTCTGGTGTCAGGTGTCAAGTCTTAGGGCTTGCCCAAGACCTGACACCTATGACCTAAGACCTGAACCTTGGAGGCAATGACGAACTCGAACCCTAGGACGAAACCAGCCAGGTATCGCAAAGCCGCGCAGACCCTCCTGCTCTGCGCCGCCGTCTTCGCGCTCCTCGGCGCTGGCGATCCCGCCACACGCTTCAACGAAATCGGCCACCAGATGATGTGCATCTGCGGCTGCAAACAGATTCTTCTGGAGTGCAACCACGTCGGCTGCCCAGCCTCCGACGGCATGCGCAACGAACTCCTGGCCTCGCTCAATCGCGGAGACAGCGACAGCCTGGTCGAGCAAAGCTTCGTGCAAAAATATGGACCGACGGTTCTCGCGGCTCCCACCACCAAGGGCTTCGACCGCGCCGCCTATATCGTTCCTTACGTAGCTCTGTTGCTCGGCTTCGGTCTGATCGCGCTGGTGATTCGCCTATGGAAGAACCGTCCGGAGCCCGCTCTCGCCGACGGCCTGCGCCCGGTGGCCGGCGCCGAACTCGAACAGTTTCGCGACCAGGCCCGCAAGGAGACTGATTTATGACGGAGAGCGACCTATGACTTTGTTCCTCATCGGCCTGATGCTCGCGGCCACTTTCTTTTTCGTTTTCTACATGCCCGGAAGGCTCTTTCTCGGTCCGGAGAAAACCCGAGCCGGCTACCTGCGGGAACGCAAAGATGCGGTCTACGAAAACCTGCGCGACCTCAACTTCGAATACAAAGCGGGCAAAGTTCCCGACGCCGACTTCGCCTCGCTCAAGTCCTCCCTGCAAGACGAAGCCGCCACTATCCTGGCCGAGATCGCCCGCCTGGAAAATCCCGCCCCGCAAAAAGGAATCCGAAATTGAAACCAGCCCCTGTCATCCTGAGCGTAGTGAATGCTCCGCGAAGCGAAGCATTCACGCAGTCGAAGGACCCCATGCCTCCCGGCACTAACACGCGTCCTGCCAAGGAGTTCTCACATCGCTTTATGCTGGCGTTCGTTCGAGCAGCATATGCAGCGCTCCTCCTCACCACCCTCGCCTCGGCCCAAACTCTCACCGGCACAGTCAAGAACTCCACCACCGGCAAGCCTTCCAGCGGAGACGAAGTCGTCCTGCTCAAGCTCGGCCAAGGCATGGACGAAGCCGGCCGCACCAAAACTGACGCCAAGGGCAAGTTCAGTTTCAAGCTCGATGACGACAAGTCCCCGCACCTGGTGCGCGCTATACACCAGGGTGTGACCTACCATCGCATGGCGCCTCCCGGAACCACCTCGGTGGAACTCGAGGTCTATGACGTCGCCAAAAAGCTCGACGGACTCGACGTGGTCGCCGACATCGTGCGCCTGCAAGTCGAGCAGGGACAACTCACGGTCGTGCGCGAACTCGGGGTGCAGAATGCTTCCAAGCCTCCACGCACTCAGATGAACGAGCGCAACGTCGAGTTCTACATTCCCGACGGAGCGCAGATCATTCCCGATTCAGCCACCGCCACCACCGAAAATGGCAACCCGCTGAAAACCAATCCCGTGCCCGAAGGCGAGAAGAATCGCTATGCCTTCATCTTTCCGTTGCGGCCGGGGCTCACACGTTTCGAAGTGGCCTACCAGATGCCCTACTCGGGAAGCGCCAACGTTGATCCCAAGTCGGTGTACCCCTTGCAGCACTTCGTCGTTATGCTGCCCAAGACGATGCAATTCACCGCAGCAACCGATTCGGCCGGATTCAAATCGGTTCCCTACCCGCAGGAACCCGACGCAATCGTGCAGGTGGCTTCCAACACCACCGTCGGCCAGAACCTTGCCTTCAAGGTCTCCGGCCAAGGCGTGCTTCAAGGCCCTCAGCAGGAAAGCAACACCGGCCAAGCCGAAGCCAGCGCCCCGGCGAACAACCGCCCCGGCGGCGGGCTCGGCCCACCTATCGACGCTCCTGACCCTTTGCAGAAATACCGCTGGCAGATTCTCGGAGGCATCGCGGCAGCATTGCTCCTCGGCGGAGTCTTTGTGGCCGTGCGCCAACAATCCGCAGCCCGCGCGCTGGCACGCCAAAAGACTGCTGCGCCCAGGCGAGCGCCGGTACCGCGCGCTCTGCATAGTGAAGATGAAGAAGACGAATACGGACCCGCGCCAATGCTCGCGACGTCCGCCGTCGCGACAACTCCAGCGGCGCGTCCCGCTTCCATGCTGCTTGATGCTTTGAAAGAGGAACTCTTCCAGTTGGAAATCGAACGCCGCCAAGGCCAAATTTCGCAATCGGAATACGAGAGCGCCAAGGCGGCCCTCGATCAAACCCTCGACCGCGCGCTCAAGCGCGAAGCGCAGAAAGCATAAACAGCATCCGCTGCTCGTGTGGAGCGGACACTCCTGTCCGCTGTCTTTGACTTTGATTTCGACTTGGCTCCGTAACGCCACTAAACAGGCCATACAAAGTCTTGCCCACCTACCATAGGCACGAACTGCCCAGCCACGTTCACAAAGCGGCACATATTTCGCCGAGCAGCCGCTAACTATCGCCGAATGTGTCGCCTCGACTTCTCACCCCGCCGAACGTGTTTGGCACGACACCTGCCCCACTCTCTGTGAGCAAGCCAATAAGGCTCGGCCAGAAAAATGCCGATGCGGCGTCAATAAGCCCTTGGCATAAAACGGCGATTAGGAGATCAACCCATGTCAGTCTCAGGCATTTCCACCAGCCTCTATAACTACGACTCGCAGAACGCTCAGAACAGTCTTCAGCAAATCCAGCAGACCTTCCAGCAGCTCGGACAAGATCTACAGTCGGGCAATCTGTCGGCCGCGCAATCGGATTTTGTCACCTTGCAGAGCCTCGTTCCCAATAGCTCAACTTCATCCTCGCAAAGCAACAATCCCATTGCTCAAGCCTTCACGCAGTTGGCAAAAGATCTCCAGTCCGGAAACCTTTCCGCCGCCCAGAAGGACTTCTCGACCATTCAGCAGGACTTCAAGAACCAGGCGACGCAATCGCAAACCGGGGCAACCCAAGGTCATCACCATCATCACGGCGGCGGATCGAGCGAGATCAGCCAGTTACTTGATCAACTGGGCACTGCTCTACAATCCGGCAACCTCTCGCAGGCGCAAAGCGCATTCGCCAGCTTGCAGCAGCAGTTCCAGCAATCCGGCCAAGCTAGCGGATTGCAGCCGTCACAGTCCAGCTCGAACGGCGTCTCAGTGACCGCCTGATCACCCGCAACCCAGGCTTGAGCAGCAATAAAGGAGAAAACGCAATGCATTTGCTTCGTATCACATTCCTCTCGTTTTTATTTGCGATCCTATCTACGCTAATGGTCGCGCAGACCACAACACTCACCACCGATTTACAGCCTCGGCACGCGCAGGCGCAGGCAGTTACGTCCAAGTGCACCCTGGAGACTTACTTCGTCCTAGACGGCGAGGTGCGGATTGGCGATCAAATCATGATTCACGTGCGCTGGCCAGTCGCGTGTGGTGCGGACTGCCAAATTCTCGGCTCCTTCGGCGATGAACTGGGCAACTTGTACTACCCCGTCAGGAACTGGGGCGACGCTCACGACATGTTGGGCCTGAAGTGCGGCGCCGACTATTGCGAATACCGCCTACAAACCGACGATGCGGGAAGCAAAGCGGCCGGCATTGACACGATTCACATTCCGTTGTTCTGCCCCGCCAGTTCCGTTTACGGGATCTACGTGGAAGCCCAGAACGGCAAGTTCTAAAAGGGCGCGGTCGTGTCGGATCTTTGCCAGCGGGTTGATGCAAGGGGATCGATCCGCTTTTATGCGCCCGAGGACTACGCGGTTACATGACCGGTTCGATCCGTAGTTGAAACTTCAGAAGCAACCATCCCCGTTGACGTTCTATCGGGAGACTGAAAAGAAATTCCAAGCGTGGGGAAAATACCCCAATTGGGGGGTTACGGGAAAGTTCTGCAGGTCCAAAGTGCCCAATGACCCATGCCGCCAGGGACAGCAGGATGGAAAACGTTGATCCGGCGGAAGGAAAACAACTCAAATGCGCAAACTTCGTCTTACGGGGCTCTCTCTTTTTCTCTTGGCCGTGCTGTCGATGGGCACGGTTTCTGCTCTGGCCGATTCAACCGCAACTATGCAACTGATGAGTTCACCCATAGGCCCCGTTGAGGGTGGTGTCTATACCTATCCGTACACGATCGCGGTCAACGGTACGCCCATGACTTTGATGTGCGACACCTATGACAACGAGATTTACTTCGGCGAGACGTGGATGGCGACTCAAGTGCCGCTGCTGAGCGGCAAAGGGCTGTTTGACGGCCAGTACAAGTATTACGAAGCCGCTGCCTTGATATTCAAAGGCGTCTTGAATGGCACCATCTCCAACGCGGCTGAGGCGAACTTTGCCATCTGGGGTTATTTCTCAGCCAACGCGCGAAACAACTCCTATTACATTTCGAGCGGCGCCGGCACTCTGGCGGCACAGTACCTTACCATGGCTCTGAATGCCCCCAAGTGGAAATTCGCCGGATTCACGGTTTACGTTCCCGTACCCGGCTCCCAGCCTCCTGGGGATGGCACGGCGCAGGAATTCATGAGCTACACCCCATCCCCTACTCCGGAACCGGGCACGCTGGTCCTGCTCGGTAGCGGCGTACTTTGCCTGGCGGGAGCGGCTCGCCGGAAGCTGAAGCTGAAAAGTGCTGATGTATAGTCCGTAATTGTCGTCAGGCTGGGAGACCTGCTAAGCGAGAACTCGGACGGGCTCCCATCCTGTGGTTTTTTTCGCCACTTTTCCGGCGAACCACCGGGTGCGCATTTCTCGCGTCTTTTGCGAGAAGTGGGGACTCAGCCGCAAGCCGCCCGCAATCCCACCACAACTTTGTCATTCCGACCGGAGCCGGAGCGCTAGCGACGGCGTTGGGAGGAATCTGCTGTCATCCTGAGTGGAGCGGGGTAAGCGAAGCGCAGCCCCGCGGAGTCGAAGGACCCCCGCACACCCTTGCCGCAACACGACCAACCGCCAGGCATTCTCTAAATCGGATCCGCACGCGAAAAGCCGCCACTGTGACATCTGCCCTTGCCTTCCACAGCCCGCCTCGACGACAATAGTGAGGCGAAAGTTGAGCGCTGTTTGCGCAATGGAGCCATAACTGTTTTGCTTTCAAGATTTTGCCCGCAAGCTATTGATTCCAAGAGATTATTTCGCAATTTCCCGCTAACATCATGATTCCAATAGACCGGGGGGGAGGGGGTACCCCCCCTTCAGCCGGAATTTTCCCGAAACGGACCGAACTGCATCTGCCCGCGAGGCGTAACATCCAATAACAAGGAAGCGATCCAAACGCGCGATTCCTGCGTCGCAAAGCGCGGCTCGCCCAGATCCTTCGGCGACGAAAGGCAGTCGCTTCAGGATGACAAAATTATGGGAAATACTTTTAAGACCGCATTCCTGCTGACCGCGCTCACGCTGCTGCTGATGTTCTTTGGCCGCTACTTCGGCGGCGAGAACGGGATGCTGCTGGCGCTGGCGTTTGCCGCCGTGATGAACTTCGTCTCCTACTTCTACTCCGACAAGATCGCGCTGGCCATGTACCGCGCGCAGCCGGTCACGCGCGAGCAACTGCCCCGCGCCTACGAGATCGTCGAGCGCCTGACCCAGAAGATCGCCCTGCCCATGCCGAAGATTTACGTCATCCCCACCGAGTCCCCCAACGCGTTCGCCACTGGACGCAATCCAAGCCACGCGTCCGTAGCCGTAACCCACGGGATTCTGGGGCTGCTGAATGATGAAGAACTCGAAGGCGTGCTGGCGCATGAACTCGGGCACGTCGGCAATCGTGACATCCTGATCAGTTCGGTGGCGGCAACCATTGCCGGAGCCATCACTATGCTGGCCAGCATGGGACGCTTTGCCATGATCTTCGGCGGCATGGGCGGCGGCCGCGACGACCGGCGCGGCGGAGGCCTTTCGGCATTGTTCATGCTGATCGTGGCGCCCATCGCTGCCAGCTTGATTCAGCTGGCGGTTTCGCGATCACGCGAATATCAGGCCGATGCCACCGGCGCAAAATACACAGGCAATCCGTATGCGCTGGCGAGCGCGTTGCAAAAACTAGACGCCTACTCGCGCCGCGTGCCCATGCAGGCCAGCCCGTCGACAGCGCATCTGTTTATCATCCAGCCGTTGCTCGGCATGAACTTCGGAAATTTGTTCTCGACCCATCCCCCGATTGCCAAGCGAATCGAGCGGCTGACGGGACGTCCCGCGGAGTTTATGCAGTAAAACCGGCTCCTTGCTGCTAGCTCCTAGCTTCTGGCTCAAAGCAATTGCAAGATTCATGCGTTCTCGCATTCTTGATTTGTGAGGTTGAGGGAAACCAGTCTCCGTCTCCCTTCGGGATGAGTGACTCAAGACTTGGAGGCTTTGGCTAGAAGCTAGTGGCTAGAAGCTAGAAGCTGAAGTCCAATGACATCGGTAACACCGCCGGCATTGTGCCAGATAGTAAAATGCATTGAATGTCGCCCGAGACTGCCATCGCTGTATCCCATAAAGCCATCGAACTGGAACGAGCCCTGCGCCGCGTGATTCGCGGCAAGGACGATGTGGTACGCCTGGCGCTAGTCAGCATCTTCGCTCGTGGACATCTGCTGATTGAAGGCGTTCCGGGAGTGGGCAAGACTACGCTGGGACAAGCTCTCGCCCGCGCCATCGATTGCACCTTCCAGCGCGTGCAGTTCACCAGCGACATGCTGCCCTCCGACGTGTTGGGCATCTCCGTGTATTCGGCGATGGAGCAGGAGTTTGAGTTCAAGCGCGGCCCGGTGTTCACCAACGTGCTGCTGGCCGACGAGATCAACCGCACTACGCCGAAAACGCAATCGGCGCTGCTCGAAGCCATGAACGAAGGCCAGGTCACGGTCGACGCTCACTCATATGAGTTGCCGCAGCCGTTTCTGGTGATCGCCACACAGAATCCCGTCGAGCATCACGGAACTTATCCACTGCCCGAATCGCAACTCGACCGCTTTCTGATGCGGGTGCGCATGGGCTATCCCGAGGCGGCGGCGGAGCGCGAGATTCTGCGGTCAGAAGCAGGTGCGGCGCACCTGCAGCATCTGCGCCCGGTGCTGACGGGCGCGGACGTGCTCGAGATGCAGGAAGCCGTCAAGCTGATTCGCGTTGATGAATCGCTGGTGACTTATGCTCTGGAAATCGTGCGCCGCACGCGCGCGTCGGAATATTTGTCGCTGGGAGTCTCGCCGCGGGGGGCGCAGGCGCTATATCGCGCGGCCCAGGCCATGGCGTTTCTCGATGGCCGCAGCTTTTGCACTCCGCAGGATTTCAAGATGCTTGCCGTTCCAGTCTTCGCCCATCGTGTTGTGGTCAACGGAGGCTATGCCTCGACGCTGAAAAGATCCGAGCAGGCAGATCAGGTGCTGCGCGAGATTGTGGAGAATGTGGCTGTGCCGGTGTAGCGGCTGCCGGCTTTCGGCTCCTGGCGTCCGGCCCCCAGTTCTGGTTTCTGGGTTCTAGTTCGCCGACGCCGGTTGCCGGAAGCCGGAGGCCGGTCTACCCCAAGGTATCGGATAACTAAAAAGTTACTCGCAATCCACAGGGGAGGCGAGTATGCTCTGTGGCATGTGTGTGACGGTTTCGATGCTGGCCAGCGGCAGCCGGGGAAATTGCGCACTGGTGGCCAGCGCACGCACCAGGATTCTGGTCGATGCCGGAATTTCCTGCCGCGAGACCTTCAAGCGCTTGAAGTCGCTGGGCGAAGATCCGCAGTCGCTTTCGGCGATTCTGATTACCCACGAACATTCCGACCACATCTACGGCCTCGCAACGTTGGCGAAGAAGCTGCGCATCCCAGTCTTCATGACCGGCGCGACGCACGCGGCCTGGGCACGGGCCATGCGCACGGCGAGCGGCGAGCGGCCGCAACTCGAAAAGTTCGAACGCTTCGAGTCGGGGCATCGCTTTCAAGTTGGCGATATCGAGGTGAAACCTTTCACCATCCCGCACGACGCGGCCGATCCGGTGGGTTTCACCTTTCGCGTGGAAGGCGCCAAGATAAGCGTGGCCACCGATCTCGGTTATCTGCCGGTGAATGTGCGCGATCACTTGCGCGGATCTGACATTTTGATCATGGAGTCGAATCACGACGTGGAGATGTTGCGCGGCGGCTCGTATCCCTGGGCGGTGAAGCAGCGGGTGGCGAGCAACGTGGGACACCTGTCGAACGAGAAACTCGCGGATTTTTTTGCCAACGACTATGATAATAATGCAGCTTTTGTGGTGCTGGCGCATCTGTCTGAGCAGAACAATCATCCGGAAATAGCGCGTAGAGAAGCGGAACGGGCGCTGGCCGAGCGCGGTGGGTTGTTCCAGAACCGTCTTTTTCAGAATCAGGTGCTGGTGGCAATGCAGACTGAGGTGTTACCGCCGATCCGGATGTAGGGCGCGAGCGGCGCGGTCTGATGAGGATGCGAGCCAAACGCGCCCTTCGGTCGCCTGCGCTCTCTCAGGGCAGGCTCCGTAGGTGCGCGCGGCTCTCCCAGATTCCTCGCTGCGCAAAGAGCGCTTGCTCGGAATGACAACGTAGTTACTTATGAGTCAGCAGTGCATCGATCCGATAGTGGGCAAGATCCTGGCGGGCTGGCGCTACGACATTTCCGGCCTGGCGCCGGAGATGCGCAGCGACTACGAAAGCCATTTTGCGGGATGCGAACGCTGCCACGGCCGCCAGCGGATACACCGCATTGTCGATGTGGGCCTGATCGCGCTGGCTTCGATTTCAGGTGGCGTCTTTCTGTTGGCGTTTGGAGTGATCCGGCACTTTGGCCCGCGGCACGCCTTCTGGCTGGAGATTGCGGCGCTGGCCGGCTTTGCCTTGTCTGCGCTGATCTGGCTGGTGGTGGCGGTGGCTACGCCCGCGCCGGTTACGGTGCTGGATGCGGCCAAGGAAGGCGCGCGCCGCGTGCATGACCGCTTGCCGCAAGAGATTCGGGAACGTCTGCCGGAAGAACTTCGCGTGAAGATTACCGGGACCTAGTTGTGACACGACTCTTCTCACGAATCATCTCGCGCGTGATAGCGATCGCGTTGTTGAGCGCGATGGTTGCCGCTTGTGCGGCGATGACTTGCCTGCTATCGGCTTCCACTGCTGTTTCGCCCAGCGCTGGATGTCATCCGGGTCAAATTCCATCCAACCCAAAGCCTGCGGATCATCAACCAGCGGATCATGGCTGCTGCGCGAATGTTCATGCCTCCGTTCTAGCGGCGGGGATTTTTTCGTCCCGGCCCACCATGCCAGCGCCGAACACCTACGCAACCTATTTGCTTCAAGCTGCGGTTGACAGCAGCGAGTCTTCGCCATTGATTCCGCCTGCCGCCGGTCCTCCTGGCACCACCATTTTCAGAATCTAGCCCCCACAATCCCCTTCTGTCGTTCGGTGGTATGCGCTCCGTGTGCGTGCCTAGACGCCGGTCGTTTCCTTCCTTCGAGATCGAGGCTTTTATGGGCAGAGCTGTCTTGTATTCGATCGTCATCTGTTCAGTCGTGTCTCTGGCTTCGGCGCAGGATAGTTCCATGGGCGGAATGCAGATGCAGATGCAAAATGAAGATCACGAAGCTTCGCAATTGCCCTCGCCGCACGATGGGTCGGGAACTGCCTGGGAGCCGGCGTCGGTTCCCGAGGAAGCGTGGATGGGGATGCGTAGCGGCTGGGAGCTGATGGCGCATGGCGTCATCTTCGCCGATTACAACCAGCAGGGCGGACCACGGGGCGAGGGCAAGGCCGAATCGGTGAATTGGGCCATGCTGATGGAGCAGCATCGGCTGGGCAGCGGGACTCTCCTTTTGCGGCAGATGTTCTCGGCTGAATCGCTGACCTCACCGCATCCCGGCTTTCCGGAGCTGTTCCAAACCGGCGAGACTTACCACGGAGAACCGCTGGTCGACCACCAGCATCCACACAACGTTTTTGCAGAACTCGCCGCGCTTTATACGTTGCCCCTTTCGAAGAAGATCACGTGGGAGTTATATGGCGGGCCGTCGGCGGAGCCCGCGCTGGGGCCGGTCACCTTCCTTCACCGCACCTCGGCTGAGGAGCTGCCGCTGGTGCCGCTCAGCCATCACTTGCAGGACTCGACGCACACCAGCTTTGGGGTGATCACCAGCGGATTTGTGATCGACCGCTTCAGAATTGAAGCTTGCGCGTTCAACGGGCACGAGCCGAATGAAGAACGCTGGAGCATTCAACTCGCCGCACTGGATTCCTGGTCTGGGCGGATGAGTCTTGCCCCCAGCCGGAACTGGACAGCGCAATACAGTATCGGGCACCTCGACCACCCGGAGGCGCTG
Organism: uncultured Acidobacteriaceae bacterium; assembly: GCA_963702775.1. Lineage (GTDB taxonomy): Bacteria > Acidobacteriota > Terriglobia > Terriglobales > Acidobacteriaceae > Sulfotelmatobacter. Next base: position 37,808 of record CAVPDX010000001.1, on the reverse strand, counting down.
GAACCCTGGAACCAGTGGCGCCAGACGGCCTCTGTGGAATACAACCGTCCGCTGGTAGCGGGCAATTGGGCGACTTCACTGGTATGGGGACGCGTGCACGAGATCGGCACGGGAATCAACCTCAACGATTATTTGCTGGAATCCACGCTGAACTTTCGGCGCCGCGATTACGCATTCATGCGGATGGAACTGGTGGACAAGAACGAGTTGTTTCCGCCGGCAGTGCAACCGTCCTACCGCATTGGAGCCTACACCTTCGGCGGCACGCGCGACCTGGTACAGAATTCGGCGTGGCAAGTGGGGCTGGGCGCGGATGTAACCGTTTACTCAAGGCCTGCGGCACTGGATGCGGCGTATGGCGATCATCCGGTATCGTTTCAAGTTTTTCTGCGGGTGCGTCCGGGGCTGCGCATACACGAGCTTCATCGCTAAACGGCTATCTTGTAAATCCTCAACGGTTGGGCGCGAGCGTACCTGGGGGCTAAAGCCCCAATCCTCATTGGTCTGGACGGCACGACTGGACGAGGTTGCGGAAGAAGTCCCTAAACCTACCTCAGTGATTGAAGCCGGCCCTAGAAACAGAGCCTTTAACGCAGCGCTGGAAGCGCTGCTCCGCCCAAAACCCGAGTTTTTCGGCAACCTCTAAACGTCGTGCCTGCCCGAGTGGATCACGTTTCGCAGCGGTTTGGATTTGACTTGGCCCGGGCGCGCCGGCGTCTTCCTACGCCTTGATGTGGCAACTGGCCAGGCCGCGCTTCTCCAGATATTGCTGGTGGTAGTCCTCGGCGGGATAGAACTCTGCCGCGGGGACAATCTGGGTGGCGATCGGCTTGGAGTAACGATGCGCCTTCTCGAGCGCTGCCTTCGAGGCCTGCGCCTCGGCCTGCTGTTCCGGCGTGTGGAAGAAAATGGCGGAACGGTATTGCGTGCCCCAGTCCGGACCCTGGCGGTTGACCTGCGTGGGGTCGTGGTTCTCCCAGAAGACTTTCAACAGGTCGGCGTAGTGAACCTTGGCCGGATCGAATTCGACTTCAACGGCTTCGGCGTGGCCGGTGCGGTCGGTGCAAACTTCTTTATAGTTGGGATTGTCAGTGTTTCCGCCGGTGTAGCCTACGCGGGTTGAGATGACGCCTGGAATCTGCCGGAAAGTCGCTTCTACTCCCCAGAAACATCCCGCTGCAAATGTGGCTTTCTGCATCTTAAGATTGCTCCTCGTACGGCGTTGCTTGTATCGCTTTCATTAGATGACGAAACCGGCAGAAAGTCACGCTCCGGAAGAGGGTAGCGAAAACATTGAGCTGCGCTCGAGGGACAGCCGAGGGCGGCTGTCCCCACATGCCGGCAGGCTGCCGGCGTATCTGCTGAACGCCGGCGCTACGCTGTGGCCTTTTCGGGTGATTGACGCTGCTAATCGTTTCACGGTAAAGTGCGTCCAGCGTTGTCGCAGTTCGCCGTCCCAGGAGAAGTGTGTGGTTTCAGCATCCAGCCGCGTACGGAGTGTGCAAAAATTTGCGATCTGCCTGCTTATGGCGGTTACGACCGCGCAGGCGGCGCTGGCTGTTCCGGATTTCTCTCCGCAACAGCGCGTCGGCTATACCACCGGAGATCAGTGGGAGCCCGCCATGGCGGCGGACGGCCGTGGCCACATTTACATTCTTTTTCCGCAGTATGGCGCGGTGAGTGACTGCCCAGCCTGCACCGCGCCAACGATGGCGCTGGTGGTCAGCAACGACAATGGATTATCGTGGCAACCGCCGCGTGCGCTGGTTCCGTCGTCGACCGGGCAATTCGATCCGCAGATCATGGTTGATCCCGTGGATCGGCAAACGGTTTACGCCTCGTGGCTGCAAAACAACAAGCGCGACGTGATGGTGGCCCGGTCGCAGGATTTTGGAGCCACCTGGTACCTCGCGATTGTGGAGCACTCGCGCGACAACGAAGACGCGGACAAGCCTGTGCTGGCGGTACACGGCGCGGATGTGTACGTGGGATTCAATCATGAGCAGAGGTTCGTGGTGGCCGCGTCGCATGACTATGCCCAGAACTTTTCTTCGACGACGGTGAATCCGAACGCGGAGCCGGGCTGGTCGCTGGCGGGTGGAGCGACTGTCGATCCAACGGGCGACGTCTATTTCGCTTGGACAGCGTACGCGAGGCGGGAACTCAGCAGGCAGCCGGTAAGCGTTTACGTGAGCCGGTCGGCAGACTCCGGCCGCAGCTGGAACACGGCTCTGCTGGACGTTTCGAGCGCGCCGCCGGGCTGCGCGGATCAGGGATGCGAGGCCGAATACCTTGGCGCACAGATTGCGCTGGCGTCCGACGCGGCAGGAACGGTTTATGCGCTGTGGAATGCAGGCGGCGCAAACGGCGGCCCCGAGCGCATCTACTTTTCGTCTTCCACCTCGGACGGGGCAAGCTGGTCTGCAAAGGCCGATGTCTCGACCGCAAGCGAGCAGGCGGAGCACTGTTTCCCGGCGATTACTGCGGGCGCGGCTGGTGACGTGCGCATCGCGTGGATGGACACGCGGAACCATTCTCTGTGGAATGTTTTTCAGCGTAATTCAAGCAATGGCGGAGCCACCTGGTCGGCCGAGAACCGACTCTCGGGCGGGACTCGGGATTTCGACCGGAGCTACGATTATGTGCGGCCCGATGGTTTCCGCTTTCCCTTTGGCGACTATTTCTCGATCGTCATCGATAACCTCGGGAATACACACGTCGTATGGGGCGAGGGACGGAACTACAAATCTCCGGGGTCGATCTGGTACACTCACGGGCGCTAATAAAAACAATTGCTGATTGTTGACTGCTGTTTGTTGCTTGAACGGCCGACCTTTACGGTTTTCAGTCAGAAATCAGGAAATCAACAATCTGCAGTTCATTTCATCTTCGTGGCAGTTGTCCTTTCATCACTGGCCTCATCCTTTTAAGAAAATTCAACGGAGGTATTCCATGCATTTCATGGGTGTGAACCTGTGGGCGGTGCTGGCGAGCGCGCTGGCCACGATGGTGGTCGGGTTTGTGTGGTATTCGCCGTTGTTGTTTGCTCGTCCGTGGACGATTCTGATGGGGTATGACCCGGACGACAAGGCGAAGCTCGCCGAGATGCAGAAGAGTGCAGGGCCGTCTTACATTCTGTCGCTGCTAGCGAGTCTGGCATCGGCGGCGGTGCTGGGAAAAATCATTGCGGTCGCCACCATCAGCACACCGCTGTATGGCATGAAAGTTGGGCTGGCAGTATGGCTGGGATTCGTGACTACAGTGCAGCTTACGAACGCTCTTTTCAGTCGGCAGCCTGCCAAACTGTACGCCATTAATACGGGCTATCAGTTGATTTGCTACCTGGCGATGGGTGCGATCATGGGGGCTTGGCGGTAGAGTTTGACGTTGGGTGCCGTCCCTTACGGGACTTGTTCCTCTTGGGCTGGCGCCCCCGCACTTGCGTGCGGAGCTAATGAATGACGTCGCCTCGCGACTGGGCTTCGGGCTCGCTTTTCCAAAATCATCACTCCAGGATCATGCCGCCGGTTAAGTCTGCTAGTCGAGTGATGCCGCGATCCTGGCACCAGCGGTGCAGTTCGTCGACAATCTTCTCGGTGGCGCAGGGATCCCAATAGCTGGCCGTGCCGATCTGAACGGCGGTTGCGCCCGCTAGCATGAACTCCGCAACATCGGCCGCGGTTGAGATTCCACCGATGCCAATCACTGGAATGTTCACGGCATGCGCCGCATCGTAAACCATGCGCAGCGCAATGGGCTTGATAGCTGGTCCGGAAAGCCCTGCGGTGACGTTGGCGATGCGCGGCCTGCGCGTGTCGGCGTCGATAGCCAAGGCCATGAAAGTGTTGACCAGCGAGATGGCGTCAGCGCCGGCCTCCTGCGCGATGTGGGCCATCTGCGCGATGCTGGTCACATTGGGAGAAAGCTTGACGATCAGAGGCCGCATGGCCGCGCGTTTCGCCTTGGTGACTACCTCGTCGAGCAAGCGCGGATCGGTGCCGAATTGCAGTCCGCCCTCGCTTGTGTTGGGGCAGGAAACGTTAAGTTCATAAGCGGCAATGCCTTCACCGTCGTTAAGAATCTCGATGGTTCTTTCGTAGTCCTCGCGGGAGTAGCCGAAGACGTTGGCGAAGACAACGATGTTCTTGATCTGCTGGAGTCTAGGCAGCTTCTCCGCCAGAAACGCTGTTGCGCCGATGTTTTGCAGGCCGATGGCGTTGAGCATGCCGGCAGCGGTTTCCCACAAGCGAGGCGGTGGATTGCCGGTCATGGGCTCGCGCGAAAGACCTTTGACGATAAATCCGCCTAATTTGTCGAGGTGAACGACATCTTCGAACTCAACCCCATAGCCGAACGTCCCGCTGGCCGCGATGATCGGGTTCTTGAGTTGAATACCGGCGACCGTCACGCTGAGATCCAGCGGAGCCTTGCCACCGTTTGGGGAGGACGGGGTCACTTTGGTTCTCCTTCGCGGGAAAACTCCTCAGAGTTTTCCGCGCGATGCGGAGGAGCAAGCGCCTCGGTGAGCACGCGTCCCACGGCGTGAGTGGGAGCGTTGATGCCGAGCAACGATGCCAGCGTGACCGCGAGATCTACCGGCTCGGTGTGCGTGCGATAGGTTCCCGGACGAAACGGCAATCCATAGAAAGCCAAGGGTACGTGTGTATCGTATGTGTAAGGCGAGGCGTGATCGGTGCCTCTGGACGAACCTACTGTGTAGATTTCCGGAACTCCCAGCACATACCAGCCGCCCTCTGGTGAATAGCTGTTCAAGAATTTCTTGCCCAGAGCGTTTGCGGGGACTGCGCCTCCTGCGAGTTGCGACTTGGTATAGAAGTCGCGGAGTCCAGCTTGCTTCATGGCCTCACCCACGGCGGTTTCGGCGTCGTGCTCTTTTACGTGAACAGCGGTGAAAGCATCCTGGTCGAGCCATGCCACCGGGTAGTCGAGCTTAATGTACGAGGCGGCGTGGCCGGGCGAAAACTTTGCGGTCAGAGCGCCGTTGATCCGGGCTTCGATCTTTCCCGCATCCAGATTCACGGCAGGGATGCGCAGCTTCTTCGCTGCATCGGGCAAGGCGGAAACGCCGTGATCGGCTGAGAGTGCGATCCATAGGTTTGCGAGACCTACGCGATGGCCGAGGAAATTGAAAAAATCAGCGAGTTCATGATCGAGCGCGAGGGCCATGGCGGCCATCTCCGGTGAATCGGGCCCAACCTGGTGGCCGAGAATATCGTTAGCCGAAAGACTGATGGCGAGCAGGTCGGTAGCCTCTCCGGCGCCGAGATTCTCGTAAACGACCAACTCCTTGGCGAATTCGAATTCGTACTCGTTGGCGAACGGAGTGGAACCTACAACGTCGTAGAAACTGGCGTCGGAGCCGTCTTTGCCTTTGCGATGCCTGGTTGAGCGCAACACTTCTCCGTTGGCTTCCCAGTCGCGATCCCAATACTTTGCCGCCCGATTACCGGTGTTGAACTCCTGTGCCCACTTCGGCAAGTCGGGGCGATAGTAAGTGGAAGTAATCCATGCACCGCTTTTCGGCTCGATCCAGTAAGCGGCGTCGGCTGCGAAGCCGCCGGGCAGAACGGCGGCGCGGTCTTTCAAGGAAAGGCTAAACACTCGCGATACCCCTTGAGTTGCCAGCTTGAGTTCGTCGCCGAGGGTATCGGCAAGCAGGTTGTGCGGCGATGCCCCGGCTTTGTCTTTACTAGTTTGATCTTTACTAGTTTGATCCTTATTAGTTTGACCTTTATTAGTTTGATCCGGGGAAACGCCTACTTGCCGGGTGTCGTCGTCTTCCACCGAAGTGACCCTTTTCTTTTTGTTCGGATCCCACCACTCATTCGCCACGATGCCGTGGCCGTTGCTGTAGGCGCCGGTGAACAGAGTGGCGTGGCCGGGAGCGGTGCGGGTGTTGGCGTAGTCGTAATTGCAGTCGGTGAAGTTGGCGCCGTGGTCGAGGAAAAGGCGGAAGCCGCCTTCGCCGAACTGGTGATGGTAGCGCTCCAGGTAGTCGCCGCGAAACTGATCGATGACAATCACCACCACCAGCTTGGGATGGGCGTTGTAGGCCGAGGCAAAGCTGGCCGGGATCGACGCGCAAGTAATGAGGACAGCGACCACCGCTGATAGAGGACACTGGCGGCTGGCAATGGAGGGGCGGAAGAATCTCATCGCGAAGTTAGTTTACACAGTCGGGCATGCTGCGCGAAAGCGCCCCGATTCGAACGTCGACATTGCTTCCTCGGCGGTGTAAAATTTCGCGACGTAAAACCCCATTTCGGCTTCGAGGGTCCCTATGCGAAGGATGATTGCCGCCGCAGCGGTGGCCGTTTTATCGCTTGCGCCTGTCCTGGTTGCTCAAACGCCGCAGAAGAAGGGTGCTTCCACGTCATCGCTCGCCCGCGGAAAGTATCTGGTTGAAGACGTCGGCATGTGCGGCGATTGCCACTCCCCACACAACGAAAAAGGTGAAGAGATAAAGGAACAGATGCTGCAGGGGACGACGCTTGCCTTCAAGCCCATCGTGGCGATGCCGGTGTGGGCGGAGAAGACGCCTGCCATTGCCGGGCTGCCGGGCTGGGAGAAAGATGCGGCCATCAAGTTTCTGAGAACGGGCATCGCCTATAGCGGATTGCCGGGCCGTCCGCCGATGCCGCAATACCGCTTCAATCAGCAGGATGCGGAAGCCATCGTGGCTTATTTGAAATCGCTTGCGCCGCAGAAGTAGCGCCGGGCGTGCATTCCCCGCACGGTTTCCGATAGAGTAGTTAGTTCCCATGCTTGATCTGAGTTTTGTCCGCGACAATCTGGCCCGAGTGGAGGAGATGCTGCGCCAACGCGGCTCGGACCCGGCCGCCGTGCTCAAGGATTTTCGTGAGGTTGACACGCAGCGCCGGCAGGCCATCACCGAGGCCGAAACGCTCAAGGCACGACGCAACAAGGCTTCGGAAGAAATCGCCAAACTGAAGAAGAGTGGCCAGGATGCCACCGAGGCCATGGCCGAGACGAAAGACCTGCGTGAGCAGATTCAGGCGCGGGAAAAGATTGCCGCCGAGTTTGATGCCCGCCTGCGGGACGTTCTTGCGGGAATTCCGAACATGCCGGATACGAGCGTCCCGGTGGGTCGCAGCGCGGAGGAAAATTTTGAAGTCCGCCGCTGGGGTGCGGCGCCGAAGTTCGACTTCGCTCCCAAACCACATTGGGAACTAGGCGCAGAACTGGGTGTGCTCGACCTGGAACGCGCGGTTAAGCTGACCGGAGCGCGCTTTGCCGTTTATTGGGATCTGGGCGCGAAACTCGAACGGGCGCTGGCGAACTTCATGCTCGATCTGCACACCCGCGAGCATGGATATACCGAAGTGTTGCCTCCGTACCTGGTGAATTCTGATTCGATGTACGGCACGGGACAATTGCCCAAGTTCGCCGCCGATCTTTTTCGCGTGCCTCACGGCGAAAAAGATCTCTGGCTGATTCCGACAGCCGAGGTTCCGGTCACGAATCTTTATCGCGACGAAGTTCTCGATACGGCCCGGCTTCCGATCTCACTCACTGCATATACGCCGTGTTTCCGCAGCGAAGCGGGATCCTACGGTAAAGATGTGCGTGGCATCATCCGGCAACATCAGTTTCAGAAGGTAGAGCTGGTGAAGTTCACCCGGCCGGAGAATTCCTATGAAGAGCACGAGAAGCTGACGCGGAACGCGGAGACGGTCCTGCGAAAGCTTGGGCTGCACTATCGAACCGTGATTCTGTGCACGGGCGACATGGGACCATCGTCGGCGAAGACGTATGACATTGAAGTCTGGCTGCCGGGACAGCAACTGTTTCGCGAGATTTCGTCGTGCTCGAATTTCGAGTCATATCAGGCGCGGCGAGCGAATATCCGTTACCGTCCGGAGGGCAAGAACAAGCCAGAGTTTGTACACACGCTCAACGGGAGTGGGTTGGCTGTAGGGCGGACATGGGTGGCGATTGTCGAGAACTACCAGCAGGCCGATGGCAGCGTGGTGATTCCCGAGGCGTTGCGACCCTACGTCGGGGCGGAGCGGATTACGAAAAGGAGCTTCTAGCTGCTAGCTCCTAGCTTCTAGCCCAACAGCGACGTCGGATGGGTCCTGAGCTAGAAGCCAGGAGCTAGAAGCTCCTCAATTGCCAAGAAAGGACGCGGTCACTAGACTTGCAAAGTGTGGAGATCAGCACGACCGCCAGTGGCGCGCCTTCCCTACCGATGAACGGCGTCTGGGGAACAATCCGAAGCTACATCTTATGGCAGCATGAGCGGGGCACGCTGCACTACGACATTATGGTCACGGTGATCCTGATCTTTGTCTTCTTCTCGCCCCGGGTGATTAACTTCAACGATAAACCCGTGCCCCACGATCCGCATCTGACTGACGTGGTGGTCACGCCCGATGGGCAGGGCGGTCTGGTTTACCAGATTTCAGCCAGCGCGATTAAACCGGGAGACGGCGAATCGGTAAGGAATCAGCTGCTGAATGTCATTCAACCGATTTCGGGAGAGGTCGCAATCGTGAACTACGAAGCCTTGCGCGATGGCACCAGGCAGGTGCAGGGGTATCGAGTTTGGGTGAAACGAAAATGAGGAAACGAGCCAAACGCGCGAATTGTTGCGGCGCAAAAAGCGCGACGCCTCGCGCGGCTCGCCTAGATTCCCTCGGCAAGCTCGGGACGGACTCTTCACTGCGCGAAGAACGCTTGTTCAGGATGACAATCGAACCTCAAAGCCAAACAATCGTCTGCGATAGTGGTCAAGGCAGGCCATGACGATCTCCATCCACGTCTTGCTTCTGGCCTTGAGTCTCCTTTTTCAGCCGCAGGAAGCGCCTTCCCTGAATAGCGTGTTAAAGAAAATGGACGCCACCGCGGCCACCTTCCGCACAGCGCAGGCCGATTTCGAATGGGATCAGTATCAGAAAGTGGTGGACGACACTGACGTTCAGAAGGGCACGGTTTACTACCGGCGGGCAGGAAACGAAATCGAAATGATGGCAGAGATCAAGCAGCCTGACACCAAATTCGTCCTGTACAAGGAGGGTAAGCTCCAAGTTTATCAGCCTAAGATCGAGCAGGTTATGGAATATTCGGCGGCTGGCAATCGCAGTGAGATTGAGAGCTATCTCGTACTTGGGTTCGGTGGCAGCGGCGAGGATCTGAAGAAATCATTCGATGTGAGCTACCTGGGGGAAGAGAATGTGGGCGGCATCGCAACCGCGAAATTGCAACTGGTACCGAAGAGCGAGAAAGTCCGCAACAACTTCTCGAAGATCGTGCTCTGGATCGACTCGAGGCGCGGCATCTCCGTGCAACAGCAGTTCTTCCAACCCCAGGGCGATTATCGCCTGGCAAAGTATCTGGCCGTACGGATACCGGCAAAGATCAGCAACGACGTGTTTCACTTGAAAACAACAAGGAAAACGCAATTTATCTCGCCGCGTGGGTAAATAATTGAATCTAAAGATAAGAATGTATGAGGAAAAAAGAACATTGGGCGCTATACTGCCCTAGGATTTTATTTGAGTTCATCCATGGCCAAGGTTTTTACCATTCCCGTTCCGCCTAAGTTGGGTCGTCCTACAAAAAGAGAGCGTATGTCCGATCCGCGATATGTCGATGGCCAGCGCCTGCTGGTGGAAGCTATGAAGTATCTTGCACAGAGCGACCCTGTAGCGAACCGAGCCGCGATTGAACTCATTTCCGAGCACGTGCGCACGCGCTTCCGCATGAGCGATTCGCCACTGGCGTAGATATTCCGCTTTCGTCGACGCTGCCGACCATTGCCCCAGAATTACGAAGCGGTCTACTCGTTGGCGTATGTAAAATAGCCTCCCAGACAAACCCTAGTTTTAAACTTGAGTTTTAAGGGCAATGTGGCTATAATCTTGCGTATACGGGACAATCTTCTGCTATCTAGTTACAGCGAAAGTGCGTCCAGTAGACTTCGAACCCCAATCCCTTTAAGGAGCGTGTAGGACCATGAAAAAGTTGTTAACACTGTTGTTCGCGATTGCGCTGACCCTATCGCTGACGTCCGCATCCTTTGCCCAGGCAACGAGCGGCACCTCCAGCACGGACAAGAAATCAGAGACCAAGAAGGCCAAAAAGCCCAAGGCTGAGAAGGCGAAGAAAGAGAAGAAGCCCAAGGCCGACAAGAAGACTGCTGACGCACCGAAATAGGCCTTTTCCTAAAGGTTCTCTCGCGCTCTAGCGAAGACCACCCCGGCCCCCGGGCCGGGGTGTACTTATGTTGCGCCTCGCTGATTCCCACCAGACTTATTTCAATGTTTGGCAGGAAAAGTCTGCGCAGAACTGCCAGCTATGAATGGGCTTTCGGATCGGCCACTTGCAGCCGCGTCTCCGCCTTGTGCAAGGCGTTCAGGGACCGCTCGACATCGACACTAGGATCGCCGCTGTTTAGCCGCTGTTCGGCGCGTGCTTTAGCTTTGCGGGCTCGTTCTACGTCGATTTCGGATGGGCGCTCGGCCGTCTCGGCGAGAATCGTCACTTTCCCCGGCAGGATCTCGGCAAACCCCCATGCCACCGCCAACCGCTGCTCTTCGGAGCCGGCGCGGAATGTGATTTCTCCCACCGCCAGTTCGGTGATAAGTGGCGCGTGCCCCGGCAGCACGCCCAAATACCCGTTCTTGCCGGGGATCTGAGCTTCGCTCGCCGACGTGTCGACGACTTTCTTTTCCGGTGTGACGATCTCGAGTTGGAAAGTATCGGACATAAGAATCGGCTTCGGGCTTCAGCTTTCGGGCTTCGGCAAAACCGAAAATTCCTAGTAGCGGGCATTCACGGCGCCTTCGCAGTTTCTCCGCCGTGCTGAAACCCGAAAGCCGAAGCCCGCTTCTAAGCTGCCGCCTTCATCTTCTCGGCTGCTTCCAGCACTTCTTCAATCGGACCCTTCATATAAAACGCCTGTTCCGGGATGTCGTCGTACTTGCCATCGACAATCGCCTTGAAGCCCTTTACCGTATCGGCGATCTTCACATAACGTCCCGCGGCGCCGGTGAACTGCTCGGCCACGTGGAACGGCTGCGAAAGGAAGCGCTGAATCTTACGCGCTCGCGCCACGGTGAGCTTTTGGTCTTCGCTTAGCTCATCGATGCCTAGAATCGCGATGATATCCTGCAGATCTTTGTAAGTCTGCAGTGTCTTTTTCACACGTTGCGCCACATCGTAGTGCTCCTGGCCCACGATGCGGGCATCGAGAATACGCGAGGTGGAAGCCAGCGGATCGACTGCGGGATAAATTCCGATCTCGGTCAAGGCGCGTGAGAGCACGGTGGTCGCGTCAAGGTGAGCAAATGTTGTTGCCGGCGCCGGGTCGGTCAAATCGTCGGCGGGAACGTAAATCGCCTGCACCGACGTGACCGAACCTTTCTTCGTGGACGTAATGCGCTCCTGCAATTCGCCCATTTCAGTTGCCAGGTTCGGTTGATAGCCTACGGCGCTGGGCATGCGGCCCAGCAGCGCCGAGACTTCCGAGCCCGCCTGCGTGAAACGGAAAATATTGTCGATGAAGAGCAGGGTATCTGCGCCCTCGGCATCGCGGAAGTATTCTGCGACGGTGAGTCCGGTCAGCGCGACGCGCAATCGCGCGCCGGGAGGTTCCGTCATTTGACCATAGATCAACGCGGCCTTGGAGTGCGCCGGGTCGCCCGGCTTAATCACGCCGGATTCCGTCATCTCCAGCCATAGATCGTTGCCTTCGCGCGTGCGCTCGCCCACTCCCGCAAACACGGAGTAGCCGCCGTGTTGCTTGGCGACGTTATTGATCAGTTCCATGATGACGACGGTCTTGCCCACACCCGCGCCGCCGAACAAACCGATCTTGCCGCCCTTCAAAAAGGGTTGAATGAGGTCGACGACCTTTACGCCGGTCTCAAACATTTCCGCGGTCGTGGCCTGTTCGTCGAAGGCCGGCGCCAGCCGGTGAATCGGCATTCGTTCCTTGTACTCAATCGGGCCCAGTTGATCCACGGGCTCGCCAATCACGTTCATCACGCGTCCCAGTGTTCCGCGACCCACGGGCACGGAGATTGGTCCACCCTGATCGATGGCCTTCATGCCGCGCACCATGCCTTCAGTGGCTTCCATGGCGATGCAGCGCACGCGGCCTTCACCCAAGTGTTGCTGCACCTCAAGAATCACATTGACGGGACTGGGCACGGTGAAGCCGTCGCTCACCACTCTTACAGCTTCATAAATAGGCGGCAGATGGCCTTCCGCAAACTGAACGTCTACCGCCGGCCCCGCGATTTGAACGACATGTCCGATGTTTTCTGGCATAAATTCAGCTTCTAGCTGCTAGCTCCTAGCTTAATCGTGTGGCTCCTGCACCAGGGGCCTCAATGTCAACCTCGAACTTCCCAGTCATTCCTGAATCTTTCGCTAGAAGCTAGTAGCTAGAAGCTAAGAGCTTCTTCACATGGCAGCCGCGCCGCTCACGATCTCGATAATCTCTTTCGTGATCTTCGCCTGCCGCGCCCGGTTCATGGCCAGCGTTAGCGAATCGATCATGTCGGTCGCGTTGCTGGTCGCCGAATCCATTGCGGTCATGCGCGCGGCATGCTCCGCGGCCACCGACTCCAGCAACGCACGGAAAATCTGAATCGCTACATTTTTCGGCAGCAAGTCACGGAACAAGTCCTGGGGCGCCTGCTCGTAGATGTAATCCACCTGCGCCGTGCCGAATTGCGCCGCGGCGTGTTCGCCAGGAGTTTCGGAACTCCGCAAGCCCACTCCCGCGCTGATTGCGGCTTCTTTGGCTTTTTTCTTCTCCTCTTCCGTCATCTCCTCGGCCAGGCGGACCGCCTGCTCGCCGATCTGCTCGATGGGTAGAATCTGTTCGACGATGAGCCGCTGCGCGATCACCGATTTGAATTCGTTGAAGACCACGTAGACCGCGTCAATCTCCTCGCGCTGATAACGCTCGATCACACTCTCCGCCAGGCGTCGCGCTTGCGCAAACTCCAACTTGCCGAGGACTCCAACATGCTCTCCCGCAATTTGTATCGCCCCAGCACGCTGGGCGGCCTCGGGCTGAGTCTCCAGCGACTCGTCGGTGTCGGCCAGACTGTGTGTCTGCACGGGAGCGGCGGGATAGCGCCGCCGCAAAAAGTCGCGTCCCTTGCGGCCGATCGCCTCGATGTCGACGTTCTTGCCTTCTTTGGACTCGAGGAATCGGCTGGCGGCTTTGGTCACGTTGGCACTGAAGGCGCCCGCCAGCCCTTTGTCGCCGGTGACAACGATCAGCAGAATATTTTTCTCCGGGCGTTGCGCCAGCAAAGGATGCTTCGGTTCGCCGGTCTCGGGATCGTAAATCTCCGCCCGCGCCACCAGCGACTTCAGCACATTCGTCAGCATCTGCGCATACGGGCGCGCCGACAGAGCGCGATCTTGCGCCTTGCGCAGCTTCGCGGCCGACACTACCTTCATGGCCTTGGTGATCTGCCGCGTGTTCACCACGCTGCGAATGCGGCGCCGAATGTCGAGAATGTTGGCCATTTGAAACCAGTTCTCAGTTCCCAGTTAAAACCCTTCGGCTTTGCGTTCTTGCTGAGAACTGAGAACTATTATTTCGCTACCGTCTCCCTTGACGCCACAAACTGCTGCTTCGCCTGCTTGATCATGTCTGCGATCTGCGCCTTCAGACCGTCATCGAGAATCTTTTTCTCCATGATCGTGCGCAGCAGGCCGGCGTTGGTTGCGTCCACGTACTCGTAAAGTTCCTTCTCGAAATCGCGCACCTGATTCACTGGAAGATCGTCGAGGAACCCTCCCGTGCCAGCGAAGATGATCAGAATCTGTTTTGAGAACGGCAGCGGCGAGAACTGATTCTGCTTCAACAACTCTACCAGCCGTTGTCCGCGATTGAGTTGCGCCTGCGTGGCTTTATCGAGATCACTGCCGAACTGCGCAAACGCCGCCAGTTCGCGATATTGCGCCAGTTCCAGTTTCAACGTTCCCGCCACCTGCCGCATGGCCTTAATCTGTGCGCTGCCGCCCACGCGGCTCACGGACAGACCCACGTTCACGGCCGGACGCACGCCCTGGTTGAACAAATCTGTTTCCAGATAAATTTGACCATCGGTAATTGAAATCACGTTGGTCGGAATGTAGGCGGAAACGTCGCCCGCTTGCGTCTCGATGATGGGCAGCGCGGTCAGCGATCCGCCGCCATTCTTGTCGCTTAACTTCGCCGAGCGCTCGAGCAGTCGCGAGTGGAGGTAAAACACGTCCCCCGGATAGGCCTCGCGTCCCGGAGGCCGCCGCAGCAACAACGAAATCTCGCGGTAGGACGCGGCATGCTTCGATAGATCGTCGTAGATGACCAGCGCATGCCGTTTGGTGTCGCGAAAATATTCTCCAATGGCGCAGGCCGCATACGGCGAAATGTACTGCATGGGCGCGGGTTCTGACGCTGATGCCGCCACCACGATGGTGTATTCCATCGCGCCGTAATCTTCCAGAATCTTGACCACCTGCGCAATCGACGAACGCTTCTGCCCAATCGCGTTATAAATACAGACCAGGTCGTTGCCCTTGCTATTGATGATGGTATCGAGGGCGACCGCGGTCTTGCCCGTCTGCCGGTCGCCGATGATCAACTCGCGCTGTCCGCGGCCAATCGGAATCATGCTGTCGATGGCCTTCAACCCGGTCGCCATGGGCTCGCGCACCGGCTGACGATCAATGACGCCTGGCGCCAGCCGTTCCAGTGCGATGAATTTGTCGCTGGTGATGGGACCCTTGTCGTCGATGGGACGGCCCAGCGAATCGACCACCCGCCCGATCATGGCATCGCCCACGGGGACGCTCATAATGCGGCCCGTGCGCTTCACTTCGTCGCCTTCTTTGATCTCGGTGTATTCGCCCAGCAGCACCACGCCGACCTGGTCTTCTTCCAGGTTCATGGCGATGCCGGCCACGCCGTGGGGAAAGGATAGAAGTTCCCCAGCCATGACTTTATCGAGGCCGTAGACGCGCGCGATGCCGTCGCCCAGCGTGATGACCGTGCCGGTTTCGTCCACGGAGATCTTCGACTCGTAGTTCTCGATCTGCTCGCGGATCAGTTTGGTGATTTCGTCTGCCTTGATTTGTGCCATAGATAGCTCTAAAACCAGCTTCTAGCTTCTAGCTTCTAGCCACACTGGCCAGGAGCTAGAAGCTAGGAGCTGATAGCTTCTTTCAATCTCTCCAACTGTCCCTTCACCGAACCGTCGTAAATCGTGCTACCCAGGCGGACCACAGCGCCTCCTAGAAGAGACACGTCCTGCCCATATCTCGCGCGCACTTTTTTCCCAGTCAGCTTGCCGACTTGCGCTTCGAACTCGCGCCTCTCGGCCTCGCCCAAGGGGCGAGCGCTGGTGATTTCGGCTTCGGCGAATCCCAGCCGCGCATCGAGTTCTTTCCCGAGTTGCTGGATGATAGACTCCAGAAAATGAATTCGCCGGTGATCGATCAGGACCGCGACCAGATTTCTCACTGGCTTTGAAATCCCGTCTCGCTCCGCGATTACATCGAGCAGTCGCCGCTTTTGTTCGGCGGGAACCGCAGGATTCTCCCATACCCGCCGCAGATCCGTGCTCTCATCGAGCAAACTGGCGATGGCGCGCAATTGCGCAATCGAACCATCCGCGTCGAGATGCGCACTGAGCACCACATCCGCGAAAGCCCGGGCATACGTGCTGGCGACCGAAGCCATGCTTAGTTCCCGTCCTTTCCGCGGCCTGAAGCCTCAGACGAACCCAATTCTCCAGCAAAATTACGCACGAGCGCCTGATCGGTAGCAGCATCCACGTGAATTTGCTTCCTCGCCAGACCCACGGCCAGATCCGCCGCATAAGCAGTCAGCTCGCGCCGTGCCGCTTTGGCGGCAGCCGCAATTTCCTGCTGCGCCGCTTCCACCAATTTCCGCGCATCCTCCTGAGCCGCCGCCTGGATGCGCGCTTCCTCCGCCGCGGCATCTTTCTCCGCGGCATCGCGCATCATTCCAATCTCCACATCCAGTTTCATCAGCCGTGATTCAATCTCCGCCAACCTCCGGCGCGCTTCCTCACTGGCCTTTTGCGCCTCCTGCATCGCTTTTTGGATCGCCGCCGTGCGGGCGCTAAACGCGCCGGGAAGATATTTGCGGGCCGCCCAGAGGATCACCACCGCAATCACTACAAAGTTCGACAACACGCTCAGCCAGTACGCATGCTGTAGATTCATCCCGGTCCACTTCGCAATCAGCTGCACCGACGGAGACTGCTTAAACACAGCCGTCTCGTCCGCTTCTTCCCCTGCGGCTTCGCGCGTCTCATGCGCCAACTGCCTTGCCAGCCCGGGTTCCTTTGGCGCTTGTCTGACCTCCTGCTTTTGCGGTGCGGGGGGTTCGTGTTGCGCATGCAGCGGTGCAAGCGTTCCAGAAAAGCTCATCACGAGCAGCACCAACAGACACTCGCGGACAATTTTCTTAGGGGAAGTCATCCTCTTCATCGTGAGCTTTGGCATTAGCGCCCCGCTCCGGCGGGTTGCAGCACGCGCAGTATAATTTCCGTCGCCAGGGTTTGAGCCTCGCCTTGCAAACCTGCCTGCGCCGACTCGCGATCTTTCTCGATGTCAGCTTTGGCCGCCTGCACCTGGGCCTGGGCCTGGTTGCGACCTTGGTTCAGCGCAGCGCTCCGCGCATCCAGCGCGGCCTTACGCCGGGCCTCCTGCGCGTGGAATACCTTCGCCCGCGCTTCGCGCAGCCGCTGTTCGTATTCGGACGTGCGCGCCTCGGCCGCGGCAATGTCAGCCCGCGATTTCTCGACCGCACCCTCGGTCTTGCTGCGCCGCTCAGCAAGCACGCGCTGCAATGGCTTGTGGACGATTGCCGTATAGAGTGCGTACACCAGTGTCATCAGAATCACCGTCGGCACCGATCCGAGCAGTAATTCGCCTAGTTGTCGTAGCGTTTCATCCATTGAATGTTGCTATGCTGGATAATGAGGGCTATGAAAACTGTTAAGTCTAACGTCCGCAGGAGCTTATGTCAACGCGTGTGGGGACTGGCGACTCGCCCGTCCAGCCCTGCAAAACGAGGCGCTCAGCACACTTTCATAGTGGGCGAAGTCCGATTCTCAAGGCCGTTGAACTCCGCTTCAACGCGCCGTGTCAGTGAGTGTAACCGCGATTTTGCAACACTTGCCTCTGGCTTCGCCCTGGGCTCTCGGTCATCACCGCGCATCAAGCTGTGACCTCTGTCACTGACAGGACGCGCTCGTTCGTATCAGATCGATGCGTCCCGCTTCTCCGAAGAGCAATTTTCCAGAACGTCGGTGCACACCCCCTGAGGCGTCAAACTCCACAAGAAAGGAACCACATGGAAATGAAACTACTAAGGTTTATGACAAGTAACGCACAACGAAGACGCTTGCGTAACCCGAGCGCGATTCTGGCTTTGGTGACAGCCATCCCTGTGGCATCGATCCCATTGGCGCAAGGGCAGACCTTCTCAACGCTCTACACCTTCACCGGGGGAACCGATGGAGCAACCCCCAACGGCTTGACAAGGGATGCGGCCGGCAACCTCTACGGCACCACGTACGAAGGCGGCACCGGACCGTGCAATGACAACCATTTTCCCGGCTGCGGGGTGGTATTCAAGGTGACCAAGTCCGGCACAGAAACCGTCCTTTACAGTTTTACTGGCCGCAGTACGGGGGCCTTTCCTACGGCACCAGTTATCCGCGATTCGCAGGGCACTTTGCACGGGACTACCTTCTACAGCAGTCGTTCTGGCTACGGAACCATCTTTCAACTGGATAAAATGGGAAAAAAGATTATGCTGCATCGCTTCACAGGACCACCTGATGGAGCAAATCCGTATGCGGGTTTGATACAGGATGCCAGTGGCGCACTCTACGGCACCACCGAATTTGGAGGCGAGTTCAACGGGGGAGTGGTCTTTCAGTTCAAGGCTGGCAAGGTGGGCGTGCTCCACAGCTTCGCGGGATCGCCGGATGGGGCCAATCCATATTCCGGTCTAGTCCAAGACGTGGCTGGCAATTTCTATGGCACCACCGGCGGCGGGGGTGCCTACGGCCATGGAACAGTGTTCCGGATGACTAAGGCGGGTGATATGACGGTGCTATACAGCTTTGCCGGGTACCCAACCGACGGCGACAATCCCAGCGAGGTGATCCGAGACACAACGGGGAACCTGTATGGCACCACTGGCGAGGGTGGCGCTTACGACTGGGGGACGGTATTCAAGCTGGATACAAACGGGGTGGAAACCATACTGCATAGCTTTAATCTCTCGGATGGAGCTTTCCCCGGGGGCCGCCTGGTTAGGGACGCGCAGGGCAATCTATATGGCACGACTAGCGCGGGCGGGATCGAAAAGAAAACATGCAATGTGGGCTGCGGAGTCGTATTCAAAGTCACGGCAACCGGCAAAGAAACGACGCTGCACCTCTTCGATTTCGCCAACGGAGCAAACCCCACCGCGGGATTAATTCGCGATGCGCAGGGCAATTTGTATGGCACCACACCAAATAACCATGCGGGCGGAACTGTATTCAAGATCACTCCTTGAGGAGTAAATGAGGAGCACTTTCCCCTCCTGACTGCTCAGTCTGAGAAATGAAACGGAGATTATTTATGACGACCAACATCCAATCTCAGACCAGCATTGGTAAACATTCGTGTCGGACCTGCATCGCAATTTTTCTGCTGGCAGGACCCTGCTTCAGCCAAGCTAAGATTTCGCCTTCACCGTCGGACGATTTGCCCACCGCCCAAGCCGCATGGAGAGAGTTCCACGGGGCGAATATGGTGCGCTTCAACCAGTTTGAAAATGTCCTCAACGTCAACAATGTTCGGAACCTCGGTTTGAAGTGGAGCTACGCCACCGGTAGAGGAGTATTTTCTTCGCCCGCGATGGCGAACGGGGTGGTTTATGTCGGCTCGAACAACGACGTCGTCTACGCCTTCGGTCTGAAGTGAGGGATGGTCGGGGGCGAGCAAGGGCGGCTTCCGAACGCCCCGGCGTGAAGACGACTCAGCCCGAACAAGGCCTACAGGGATAACTGGCGAAACCAAGCGATAGCGCTCATTGACTCTCGATGAGCTAGTCGGAGCTTCGTCCCCTGCAGATCGATCCCTACCGCACCAGCCACTCGGTGGCCGCGTGGACCCGGACGAGAAGCTCGCTGTAAGTAACAGCCACTGTAACCACCACGGCAACGGCGGCGCATAGCGCGTATCCCCAGGAATATCTCTTCGCCGGGTTCCGCTGAGGTTCCTTCCAGGCCAGCAAACGCTCGACCCGCGCATTCACTGACTCCGCGGGGCTGTGAACTAATGCCGTGGTAAGCTCTGCCGCAGGCTTCAGCGGAGCCAGTCGAGACAGCTTGATCACGGCCGCCGCCAGATCCAGCGCTTCCGAAGCGCTGGAGACCGCGCCATCGTCGGCAGCCATTTCAGTGGCCTCGCGCCACGCGATTTCAAGTTCCGTCATGCCGGGAAACGCCACCAGCCGCAGAATCAATTTTCGCAGATTGTCACGTCGGCGAATGTGCACGACTTCATGCCGCAGAGCGCTACGCAACTCCCGCTCGGTCAGAATATTCTGCGCAGCCCGCGACAACCACACGCTCGGCCGCAAGATGCCGGCGGCTGTAAGTGGAGGCGCTGGCGCCGAAACTCTGAGAACCGGGACCGAATCCCTTGAATCTTTAGGGCTAACGCCCAGCACATGCGCCTCGCTCGACCACAGCGAAACCGTTCGCGAAGCCTTTAGCAATGCCGCCGCCGCACTCCACAATCCCGCGAGCAACACCGCCAGCCCGCACAAACCCAGGGCCACGGGCAGCGCGCCCAAGGGTTCATTCGAGACGCGAGGTTCGAGCAGCAGAAACGAAGGCACAGCCAACGCTAGGGTCACTCCAGTTGCCAGCGCGAATGGCACTACCCGCAGAGTGAAAAGCAAGTCCGCGCAGCGTCGAGCCGAGTAGCGCTGGCAGTAAACCCACGCGCTCCGCCACACGGCGCAAACCGCCAACGACAAGACGCTGTAAAGCATCACCGAGATCGAGAAGGAAACAGCCAGCCCCCGCGCGGCGAACATTATTCTTTCTCCTTCTGGTTCACGTCGTGCTGGCCAAGTTCCCGTTGAGCCAGCTCGCGGCGCTTGCGATCCACCAGCTTTCGCAGATCATCGAGCAATTGCTGGTCCCGTTCGCCAAGAATCTCCACCAGAAACGAAAGCGGCAATGACGAAGCTGGAGTCGCATCCAGCAGTTGGCGAATGGCCTGACTCGCCGCCTCGCGATGCAACTCCTCCCGGCTGAGCCGCGGAGCGTAGCGGAAGGCCCTGCCTTCCTCCGATCGCGTCAGCAAACCTTTCTTGAAAAGGCGGTCGAGTGTAGTCATCACCGTGGTGTAGGCCAGCTCCTGGCAAGCTTCTTCAGTCAGTTCGCGCACCGTCGCGCTGCCTCTCACCCACAACCAATCGAGCAAGCGCTGCTCCAGCGGTCCCAGTTGCCGCGAAGCGCTTCGAAATGGATGGAAAATCCGATTCATCGCCCTTGCCCACGGAATGGATGATTTTACCGTAGTTCACTAGCCGTACCAGAGGACTTTCTTCTCCTGTGGTGGAGTTCCAGCTGGCGGGCATTGAGCTGTATGTCGTGCTGACCGAGGTAAGGGAAGTGATGCCTCATCTCGAAATCGTCAACCTGGGAATTTCGCAGGAACAGGCGCAGTCTTAGAGCCCGGATCAGACAACCTGGGGTGCCAGGGAAAGATTCTGGGGTGGGAAACGGGAATCGAACCCGCAACCGTCGGAGCCACAGTCCGGTGCTCTGCCAGTTGAGCTATTCCCACCGCCGTGTCGATTATACAGTCTCATGTGTGACTCTGGCAGGAGATCTGAATGCGGGCGTTTCATTAGGCTTCCCTAGAAAGCCCTGTGCGGGCGCCCGTCGTCGGAGAGGTTACTCCTCAGCTGATAAAACGGCTCCACCAGGAAGTCAGCAGGTGAGTCAGACCAGAAAAGGGCAAGCAGAAAAAAAGAAACGAGATGCTATCGAGAACTTCAGAGCAGGAATCGGACAATCCGCAGAATGACGCCAGGCGCTCAGGCTGTGCTGGGGACTGTTCTGCGGGATTTAGAAGTTCCTCGCTCACATATCCTGGGGAGGAGTGTATTCCGCTGCCACTTCGATTGACGGTCTGAGTCAGGTTCGTATCGGGGTATGCCATCAGGCATACCGTAAAACCCAGCATCATTCAATGCGCCTTCAGGCGCTGCGCCAACCCAGGATCAGCCCCGCCCTACGCCCACGTATTCAAACCCCATGGCGCGGAGCCGCGTGGCATCGAGCAGGTTCTTCGTATCCACGATGATGGGTTTCTTGAGCAGGTGCTTGATGCGGTCGAAATCGAGCACACGGAACTCCGGCCAGCCCGTACCGACAACCAGCGCGTCCATACCTTCCGCCGCCGCATAAGCCGATTCGCAATAGCGCACCGAACTATCCAGCCGTGTCTTAGCTTCGGCAATGAGCCACGGGGTCATAAGCCCGCACGCGCGCACCTTTCGCGACCAGGGTCTCGGCCAGCCGCACCGCCGACGAGCCGGCGATCGAATTCGTATTCGGCTTGAACGCCAGTCCCAGAATTCCGACGTCTTTGTTCTCGACGGAATTCAAGGCCATGGCAATCTTATCGACCAGCCGCTCAGCCAGAGTATGGTTGACATCGCGCGCCGCACTCAGCACTCGCAGCGGAACACCGTTGGCCAAAGCCAACTGCGCGAGCGAATCCATATCCGACTCGGCAAACACGCCGCCCATGCCCGCTCCCGGCTGCAGGCAGCGCGGAGCGATCTTCTTGTCGAGGCCAAGGGCCAGCGCCAGGCTCACGGCATCGGCTCCCACGCGTTCGCACAGCGCCGCAACTTCGTTGATGAACGAGATCTTCGTCGCCACAAACGCCGTCGCCGATTCGCGCACCAGTTCCGCCGTAGACTGGTTGGTAACAATCACCGGCACGCCGCGCATCACCAGCGGATGAAAAATCTGTTTGAGAACCTGCACCGCTTCGTTTGAAGCTCGAGCCCAGAATCAGCCGGTCGGGCCAGTTGAAGTCTTCCACCGCGCAGCCGTCGGTAAAGAACATGGGCTGCGAAACGATCGTCCCATGCACGCCCGCATCTTTCAGCGATTTCTCAAGCGCCGTGGCCGTGCCCACGGCCACGGGAGTAACAATCGTCAGAATCGGAGGCTTGGTTGCGAGCCGCGCGATCCGCATCACCACATCGGACAGATTATCCGCGCTATCTTCCGCGAGAAAAATAACTTGCGTCTTGCGCGCGAAAGATTCGATGTCGGTGGAATAAGCCAGTCGCCCGGCCCGCACATTGCGCCGGATGACCTCTTTCAGGTTCTTCTCAAAGAATGGGATGTTGCCCTGGGCCATCTCGACCATGCGCGTACGGTCGGGATGACAACACGAAACGGGAGTGCCAAAGTCTGCCAGACATGCCGAAATCACTGTTCCCAGATACCCTGAACCGTAGACTCCGATCTGCATGCTGTGCCCTCCGGCTTGTGTCTGAAATCCACGCCCGAAGTGGCCTCCGGCGCGGCATTTCAAACCTTTCCCTGTCATCTGTTTACAGTGCGCCAAGGGCCTCCGCAACGCACGGGAGGGAAATGTACCAGGGGCCATGCGGACTAGGCGGGAGTAACGTAATAGGCAGGTAATCTGGCGGTTACTGGATTTGCGTGGACTCATTATGATGCATGTGACTAATTATGATGCATTTCATCCATTACATTGACGCAGGTCATCCCGAGCGAAGCGAGAGATCTGGGTTCTTGCTTGCGCCAACAGTGTCGACGCCACAAGCAAACACCTGGGTCCCTCGCTTCGCTCGGGATGACACTTCGTAAGGGGCAAAAGCAACTGTAGTGCTGGGCGGAGCCTCGACTAGAAACCTATGATCGCATCCGACACGGTTGAGTTCCAAGAGACAATTTTATCTACGCTGGTGAGTTTCAAAACCTGCTCGATGTGCTTGTTGGCTCCGGCCAGGCGCAACTCTCCTCCGGCGCCCTTTACCTGTCCGGCCGACATGACGATGATCCCAATTCCTGTGCTGTCGATATGGGTCACCCCACTCAAGTCGAAGATGATCTTCTTCTGCTGCTTTTCTCGGACCAGGCTCTCGGTAGCCCATTCCAGTTGCTTGCACTCCCGGCCGATCGTGATTCTCCCCGTGATTTCCAGCACAACAATGTCAGGCGGCAACTGCTTCGTTTGAATCTCCAGCATGAGCAAGTCCTTTCTCTTTTGGGTCGATCACGCGCGAAGAGCGTCTTCTTGGCGGATCATCTTAGGAGCCGGGAAGCGGCAAGTCAATTCTAGGGTGACAGTCACACCGTCCGTTTGATAAAAAAGCCGCCCAGAAATCGGGCGGCTCGTATCGGGTTTTTTTTGGTGCTTTACTTCCTGATGAAACCGTGATTTACCCCGCTGGAGTCGATCCAATTCCCCGTGATCGACCCTGCGTTGTTGTTGCTACCCGGAAAGGTGCCCCCGCTCGCGCCCGGGACGCTAAAGGTAGAGATGGCCCCTTTGGGAGACAGCACGAAGCCATGCGCCAGACCACTTGAGTCATAGTACGGTCCAACGGACGCTCCCAGCGAGTTGATGTTGTAAAGGGCGGTGAGGATGGCGCCCGTGACATTGACCGGGTTGATCACACCATTGGCCTCCCTTACGAAGCCGTGCTCGGCACCGCTAGAGTCGAGATATATCCCCACAATGGTGTCATTCGTGTTGATTCCGGCAACGTAGGTATTCACACTGCCCACCGGGTCGAACTCCTTTGAAAATTCGCCGTTCGGCTTGCGCAGATAGCCGTGATTCACACTGTCGGAATCAATGCCGTCCACCGCGATCGCGCCTGCGTCAGTGAGACCATCGAAGCCGGCCATCCCCGTGCCTTGTCCGGCGTTGTTACCGGTCCCCGGAGCCTTGAATGTCTTGAACTTGCCCGCTGAATACACGAAGCCAATAAGCACACCGTTCGAGTTATAGTAGAAACCCGCGATCTCGCCTTTGTCGTTGATGTCCTCGAGGATTGTGCCCTGTCCCTTAGCTTTGCCCGCCCCAGGAGCATCCAGCTTTTTGATCTCGCCGCTGGGCGAGCGCGTAAATCCGTTATATACACTGTTTGAATCGAGATAGTAGCCCACAATGTGATGAGTCGAGTTCATCCCCACCGGGAACGTGTCCGCACTGCCGGTCGGGTCGAATTTGGTGATGTCGCCTGAGGGGCTGCGCAGGAACCCATGGTAAACGCCGTTCGAGTCGATGTACTCCCCGTCGACCGACCCATCGTCAACGATGCCACCACCTATTGTGCCCTGTCCGGCGCCCGTCCCCGCACCGGGAACGTTGAACTTGGTGATTGGGTGCGTTGTTGGTGCTTGCGCCCACGCCGTCAAAACAACAAAGGTGCAGAGAACAAACGTAATGCTAATGCGTTTCATAGTTATCCTTTCTTGTGAAAGTCGGGTTAGGATCGCGACTGCTTCGAAGAGAATGCTTCGTCTGAGTCGAAGCGACCGCTCTCTATGACCTGCCAAGGTGCGCCCGTAGGAGACGCACTTCCTAGTGAACGACTACGGCCAATATGCGCCGAAAAGTTTCCGAAGCCGGGGGTTCAGGAAGGCCTGAAGAGACTGCTCAGAACAAGCCCTCCCACATCTGGCGGAAAACGTACGCCCAAAAAGAGCCCCTGTCAAGGCATATAGACGTACGTCATGGCTTCACCCTTCACAATCAAGGAGCAAGCTTGAATACCACTCCGCAGCCAGTCACAAACTGACCACTGCAAGTAGGATCGCCTCCTTCAAAAGTGGTGCCGTACAGGTTACCAGCCGCATCTCGAATCAGACTTGCAACCGGCTCGCCTCCATCCGTGCCCCCGCTGAAACTGTATAGCACAGTCTCCTTGTTCGTCCCCTTAGCCAGCTTGAAAACTACACCGTTGTTGGAAGCGCCTCCATAAGCAGCTGTACCATAGAAATTGCCTGCGGGATCGGCGATCAAACCAGCGGAAGAATTTGCCCCATCCTTGGCGTTGAACACATGCAGCACGGTGAATTTGCGCGTCGTTTTGTCCAGCTTGAAAATCACTCCGTAGCCTCCGGCGCCTCCCACTAAGGTTGTACTGTAGAGGTTGCCCTCCTTATCCATGTACAGACCCGCTTCGGGTCCAACCCCGTCCGGGCCTTTAAAGGTGTGGAGGACTGTCTCCTTACCACTCTTATCCACCTTGAACACCACTCCGCAGCCGGGGCCAAATGGCCCTGTGCAACCTGAATCACCGCCTAAGAAGCTAGTGCCGAAGACATTGCCCTCGGCGTCCTTAATCAACCCCGCAAGCGGGACTGAACCGTCCGTACCCCCGGTGAAGGTGTACAGCACGGTCTCTTTGCCGGTCGCCTTATCCACTTTAAATACGACTCCGCAGCCACTGAGGGAAAGGGGGTTGGTGCAGCTCAGATCGCCGCCTGCCTCAGCAGCGCCATAGAGGTTGCCCGCTGGATCAAGCACTAAGATCGAGTTAGGAATTGCTCCATCCGTGCCGCCAGTAAAGCTGTACAACACGGTTTCCTTGTTACTCGTATCCAGCTTGAACACGTTTCCGAAGCCGTACTTGCCGCCGAAAATGGTAGTGCCGAAGAAGTTGCCTTCCTTATCCCTGACTAACCCCACGTCGGGGTTCCCCCCATCCGCATTTCCGGTGAACTTATAGAGCACGGACTGCTTGCCCTGTTTGTTCAGCTTGAACACGAGACCGCAGCCAGAAAGTCCACCGGTGTCGACGCAGCCCGCGTCGCCACCGTAGCCAGTGGTGCTGTACAAGTTGCCCGCCTTATCCCTGATCAACGACCCAGCGGGGTTTGCCCCGTTCGTGCCCTTAAAGGTGTGGAGGACGCTGAAAGTGTAGGCCGGCTCCGACTGCGCTTGCGCGCGTTGAGACGCCGCGAAACACAGAGCCAGCACAATCACGCAGGCAAAGCGTATTCGGAAACTATCGCCAGTATTTCCCCAGTGATGCTTGAACATGCTACCTCCTCGCCGCCACGCGGCGGTTAACTGTGATTCCCTCAAAGCGTGCGTGCGGGGGCCCGGCAGCAGGGGGATTAAAGTGAAGGGGCCACTCGGCGGCCGACCGCCAAGGAAAGATGCGGTCGGTCGAGGCGGCAATTATCCTCCCGGCGCGACTGTCGGTCAAGACGTAAGCACGATGTGTTCTGCCGTGGTTGAGCCCTTTGCGGTGGGCTGAATGTTCCTATGGGGAAACCAAACTCCCGCCGAGCAAAACCGGGGCGAGGTCGACCCAGTGGTCCTCTGCATCTTCGCGCACAAAGGTGAGGCGGTCGAGCAGTATGCGTTTGCTTCCCAAATACTGCTGCCAGCGTTCTCGAGCCACCCCCAGCGCCTGGTTCGCGGCTTCTTCGGTCGGCATTTTTGCAATCGTCAGGTGAGGGATGTAAGGCCACTCTTCGGCGAAGGCAAGGGCCTGCGCGTTGAGCTGGTCGTGCAACTGCAACAGCCGCGACGCGGCATGAGTCACGCGAATGTAAATCGTGGAAGTGGTCGGAACGAAGGTTTCCACTTCGCCCAGGGTCACTTCAAAAGGCTCGGCCTGGCCACAGATCCCAGCCACTACCTGCAGCGCCTCGCTTTCGGTACCCTGCAAAGGCCGCGGCGGCAGAAACGTGATGTGGGCCGCCAGATGTGGACAGGTGGGATGCAGCTCCCGCCGGAGGTTCTCGACGAACTCTCCTACTGGACTTCGTACATAAGCAACCAACGCATACCGCGGGCTCGCCATATCCAGTCAAGAATTATAGCGCGCTTCGTCGTTTATAATGCGATGGACGGTTGATTTCACCAATCGTTCACAAATGTCGGGGCGTAGCGCAGCCTGGTAGCGCACCTGCCTTGGGCGCAGGGGGTCCGCGGTTCAAATCCGCGCGCCCCGACCAATTCCTATCGGCACCAGAGTCAGAGGATAAGAGTTCCGTGGATCAGCAACACCGTTTTCCTCAAAGCGAAATCAGGTTGGAGGCAGATCATGCGTAAGGTTCAGACGATTGCGCTTCTGATCTCCGCGATGCCCGGCGACCAGCAAACCCGCTCAAGCCCGCCGTCCTCCGAAGCCCCGGCCTGCCACTGCGCGATGCTGTCGGAGGTGATGCCCCACAGCATGATGGTGAACGGCTCGGTGATCACCTCGGGCGGCACGCCGAGCGCGGGCGGCGGCGACCACTTGCGCAGCGCGTCCATGATCTCATCTTGTGCGGGCCATCTCCCGTGGCCAGTACCGCGGCCCGCGCGACGGTATGCCCACCGCCCAGCCGTGGTACAGGTCGAACAGCACCTCGGGCACCTCGTGCCTGCTCAGCAGGAATATGTCGTCCGGGTCCGTGAAGAACTCCTCGCCGCCACCAGAACCCGGCCGAGGTCCCGCATCTTGCGCCAGATGATCGAGTGCGCCCAGTGCTCGACGTAGAAGTTGTGGTTCTCCACGTAGGGGAACACCGTGCGGGCGAGCCCGAGCTTGGCCGAGAACGTCGCCCGGTCCTCCTCGCCGTCGATCAGCTCGGCGTACTCGGAAACGATCCGGTCCCGCTCGGCGATGACCGCCTCCATCGGCCGCTCCAGCGTCTCGCCGCGCTGGACCTTGGCGATGTAGGCGCGCAGGAAGCCGAGCGGGATGTCCAGGTTCTCCAGCCACACCTTGTCGCTGTGGTAGAAGCCGCTGCCCGCGGAGAAGTTGAACCAGGGCTGCTTGGCCTCCTCCCAGGCGGCCAGCCACTTGTCACCCCGCGGGAGTCGCCGCGCAGCTCATCGAGGATTGCCACCGAGTCCGAGGCAAGGAACCGGTCCGCCCAGGCCGAGCTCCACCGCCAGCACGGCCAGCTTCTTGACCTCGTTGTCCGGCTGGAACAGGTCGACCTGGATGCCCGCCACCATCTTGGCGATCGCCTGATCGGGGATGGACGGGAACAGCTGCTTGCAGAAGCCGAAGAAGTCCAGGTAGGCGGCGTAGCCGAGGTTGAGGAACTCGAAGTGGTGGTGCCACAGCTTGAGGGTCAGGTCGACCAGCCGGTGGTAGCTGGACAGCAGGCCGAGCGCGCTGCCGGTGCCCCGGCCCTCGGTGAGGACGGCCATGTCCTCCCGATCAGGGAGCGGCGAGAAGAAGCTGATCGCCTCAAGCTCGTCGATGAGCGCCCGCACCTTGGGCATCCACGCCGCGTACAGCCGGTCCCAGTTGGCGAAGTAGAAGCCGGCCCGGCTCGGCGAACTCGGGCACCCGGGCGCCGATCTCGGCCGGGTCGGCCACCCCGACCGGGGAGAGGTAGGAGTAGCCGTTGAGGATGCGGATGTCCACCCCGAGCGCCGGCGGGATCACGTAGTGCCTGGTGTTGTACTGCGACAGCGAGATCAGCGCGAACTCCAGGATCGAGGCGTCCCACGGCGGCACCACCTCGGGGGAGTGCACGCCGTCCATGAACCAGAACATCGACTCCTCGTACTCGCGGCGGTCCTCGCTGAACACCGTCGAATACGCGTACAGGTCCTGCCACCCCTCCGCTCCTGGCGGCGTCGGCATCTCGAACGGGCTGGGGAACCGGTCGGCCATGGTTGTCCTCCTGTAGGAAGCCGCCGCTGGCGGTTCTGGCTGCCGGGGTGATGGGTCTGAGCCGTGCCCCTCGGGCGTGCCCGAGAGGGGTTTCATCAAGGTCGCCACGATGCTGGCGATCGGGTCGGTCAGCCCGCGGCCCACCGCGGCGCCTTGGCCCGACGGCTCCACACCGTCTCAGGGCGGCTCTGCAGCAGCCAGACGCCGCGGTCATCCAGCGCCCACTCCACGTCCTGCGGGCAGCCGTAGTGCTTCTCCGCGCGCCTGGCCAGAGCGGCCACCGCGAGCACCTCGTCGTCGGTCAGGCACGGCGCGTCCCGCCGTGCCGGCTCGACGTCGAAGGCCTCCACCGTGCCCAAATCCGAAAGCCGGTACTCGGTGGTCTTGGCCGAGATCGTCCGCCGGGTGATCGTGCCCATCACCTTGTCGACGAGGAAGTTGTCCGGCGTGACCTGCCCGCTGGCCACGGCCTCGCCGAAGCCCCAGGAGGCGTCGATCGCGACCTGCGACCGGTCGCCGTCCAGCGGGTTGAGGGTGAAGGCTACCCCGGCCACGCGGGGCGCGACCATCTGCTCAACGCCGACGCTCATCGCCACCGTCGCGGAGTTGTAGCCCCGCTCCAGCCGGTAGACGATCGCGCGATCGGTGAACAGGCTCGCCCAGCAGCGCAGCACGTGCTGCAGCACCGCGTCGCCGCCGCGTATCCAGAGATAGGTGTCGTGCTCGCCGGCGAAGCTCGCGTCGGGGTGGTCCTCGAAGGTCCCCAGGAGCGGATCGCGACCGGAACCGCAGGATCCCCGCATCGCGCGCACAGCTCGGCATAACCCTCCCGCGATCGGCCCGGTCAGGTCGTCCCGCGGATCGAGGGCTCCGATCAGCGCCCGGGCCCGCTTCCCCGCGTCCGCCACCGAGCCCACCTCGCGCGGATCGACCGCGGCGACCAAGGCGGCAAGCTGCCCGTTCAGCCCGCCGTCGGCCAGCGCCTGGCGGTAGGCGTCGGCCGAGACCGCGAACCCGGGCGGCACCGGCAGCCCGGCCCCGATGAGCGTGCCGAGGCTCGCGTTCTTGCCGCCAAGCACGGCGGCGTGTGCGGGCTGGTAATCCTCGAACCACAGGATGTGTGCCACGCGCCTGTCACTCCTGCCGCGGTAGCGGATTTCCCCAGACCGTACGACGCGGGCGCCTGCTGGACCAACGTTCTTGTCCCGCATAGCAGAACGCAGTTACGGTTAACCATGCCCCCAGGACCGCCCGCAGCGGACCGTACCCTGCTCGTCTCGGTGCGCAACGCCGCCCGCGTGCTGCGCGCGTTCTCCCGGGCCTGCGCAGGAGCTCGGCATCACCGAGCTGTCCCGCCAGCTGGGTCTGGGCAAGAGCACCGTGCACCGGCTCGTCACCACGCTGACCGCCGAACGCCTGCTTGAGCGCGGCAGCACCCCGGGCAGGTACCGGCTCGGCCTGGTCCTCTACGAGCTCGGCAGCAACGTCACCGAGCACGTGGACCTGCACCAGGCCGCGCTGCCGGTGCTCACCACGCTGCGGCACGAGACCGGCGAGATGGTGCACGTGGCCGTGCTCGACGGTCTCGAAGTGGTCTACGTCGAGCGGCTGGAAAGCCTGAACCTGCTGCCGATCTTCCGCCAGGTCGGGCACCGGCTGCCGGCTGACCGGACCAGCTCGGGGAAGATCCTGCTCGCCGCGCTGCCACCGGACGAGCTGGCCAGGCCGTTGGCGGACTGGAAGCCGACTGTGGGCACCCGGTGGACGATCACCGACAAGACCCGGCTGCTCGCCGGCTCGCGGTGGTGGCCGAGCGCGGCTGGGCGCAAAACAACGAGGAGGGGCACCTGGGCATCGTCTCCGTCGGCGCGCCGGTCAGGGGCCGGGACGGGCGGGTGATGGCGTCGGTCAGCGTGGTCGGCGACAGCGCCCGGATGCGCTCCAACATGCGGCGAACCACCACGCTGGTGCTGGAGCCGCCGGCCTCATTTCCGGTCGTCTGGGCTATCGCCCGCCCCGCGGGTGTGCCCCCGATGCTGCCGCGACCGCCGCAGGGACGGGTTGAGCACGGAATCGCGAAACAGCAGCCAGGCGTTGGTGGTGGCGAAGAGAACGGGGATCGACAGCCCGAACCCGAGCATCAGCCGAAATGCCTGCAGCGCCATGTCGCGCGTGATCCCGGCGGAAAAGGCCCGGCTACCAGGCTTGACCGAGTCCCCCAGAACTCCGTCACCGTGCGCCCCTCGGGCACCGGCAGGTCGATCGCGAGCAGCGTGATCGCCATCGCCACCACGGCGTCGGAGAAGAAGGTCAGCCGCTCGGCGGCGCGGGCGTCGGTCTCAACGTCGTCATCGGGCACTGGCCGACTATCCCCGGCGGTCAGCGCGCGCGATCAATGGATGCCGCGGTGCCCGCCGGCGTCCAGGTACAGCACGCTGCCGTGCAGCAGGTCGGCCTCCGGGTCGAGCAGCAGCTCAACCGCCCAGGCGGCTCGTCGACGGTGGGCAGCCGCCGAGGGAGTTCTGCGCCGCGTACTCGCTCCATACCTCCTCCTCGGCGAGGCCGCGTTCGGCGGCCACCGCGGCCGCGATCCGGTGCAGCCTGGGCGTATCGGCGGGTCCCGGGCTGAGCGTGTGGGTGGTCACCCCGCGCGGCCCGTACAGCAGGCTGATTTGGCGCATCAGGTTGAACATTGCCGCGTTGACCACGCCAGGACCGGCCTCGTGCGCCCGCGGCTCAAGCCCGAGCGAGCCGGCGAACGCCACGAACCGCGACCCCGGCACAGCCGGTCGCGGACCGCGTGCAGCAGCCGCAGCAGCCCGCCGACCTTGATGTTGCACCCCG
Organism: uncultured Acidobacteriaceae bacterium; assembly: GCA_963702775.1. Classification (GTDB taxonomy): domain Bacteria; phylum Acidobacteriota; class Terriglobia; order Terriglobales; family Acidobacteriaceae; genus Sulfotelmatobacter. The sequence continues at coordinate 6,226 of CAVPDX010000001.1, read as the reverse complement.
CCGCCAGCGCGTCCGGGTCGATGCTGTCCGCCGACCCCCGCACCGGCAGCCCCGCCGCGAACACCGCCATCCGAACCGGACCGGTCAGCCCAGGTCTAGCCAGCGCTGCGGCGATCTCCTCGATCGCGTCGTTACCGCCGATGTCGGCCGCGCACGCCGTCACCAGCTCGCAATCCGCGGCGAGCGCCTTCAAGTCGTCCACCCCGCGCGCCACCGCCAGCACCGACACCCGCGCCGGGTCAGCCGCCCGACAACGGCCCGCCCGATAGTCCCGGTGGCTCCGACGACCACCCCGATCCCGTCCGGGCCGGAGCTCACGGCCCGGCGTGTTCGGTGTCGCGGGCGCGTTCCGCGGCCGCCGCCCGGCGGGCGGCTACCTCGTCGCCGCGGGCCACGTCGGCGGGGACGCCGCCGATGCCCCAGGCCTCCGCGGGGAACTGGGTGATGTAGGTGCGGACCCGCTCGATGGGCGTGTCGAGGATCTCGGCGACCAGGGCGGCGACCCGGGTGTGCAGCTCGCGGATCTTCTCCGGCGGGCGGCCGTCCATCAGGTCGATGCGGACCAGTGGCATGTTCTGCTCCTTAGTACTCAGCTGCTGGCGGCGTACCCGCGCTCGGCGTAGGGGAACCCGGCCAGCTCAAGGCGATCAAGGCCGGCCGCCTGCGGCGAGGCGTAGTAGGCGCGGATCTCGGCGATCAGCCCCGTGCCCGGGTCGAACCCGTACCACTCGTCGCCGCGCAGCACGACGCCCGACTTGGTTCCTGGTGCGTCCACTCGATCACCGCCCGGTCGGTGTCCGGGTCGCAGATGACCTCGTTGACGGTCCACCGCGAGCCGAGCGTCCGCACCGCCCAGGACCACTTCGCGCCGATCGTCTCGCCGCCGCGGAACGGCCCGTCGTACATGTCGGGCGGGAAGTAGTGCACCGCGCCCGGCGCGAACCAGGCCGCCACCGCCGCCGCGTCGCCGGTTTGCAGGCGTCGAAGTAGCCGCGGATGACCTGCTCCATGCGCTTGGCCTTGGCCTGGCGGCCGCTTCCTGCGGATCGCTCACGCCCCGAGCCTAGGCCGCCCTTGACTGCCAAGAAGGAACTTGTTCCGCATGCAGAAACGCAGTGCCAGCCACCCCCGGCGCATCGCTGAGCTGGAAGCGCGCGCCTACGGCCCGTTCTGCCAATTTAAGGAGAAATTTACCGAACGATCAGTGGTGCACGGTCGCCAGCCTTGCACGGTCCTGGTCGGTAACCTGTTGCCCGGATGTGACATTATGTACTTGATGGGGCATACGTTGCCGCATCCACTTCTACGGCCGGTTCGGATATGACTCCCGCCCTGCGCGCATGGCCCGGCGATTGGCGGGAAGGTAGGCCTTTGAAATGGACGCAAGGCAGACCAGATGGAATAAACGGTGGTTGTCGGGGCTGAGCACCTGAACGGCGGGAGGCACGTCGTTCAGTTCTACAGTCACGACGACGAACTGGCCGACCGGGTAAGCGAGTATTTGCTGGGCGCGCTCGAGGGCGGTGGCGTCGCGATCGTGATCGCGACCGTCTGGCACCGAAGGGCTTTCGAACGGCGGCTGACCGCCGCCGGGGTGGATCTGGCAGCAGGCCGCGCGCAGCGGCAGTTACCTGGCGTTCGACGTGGTGCACGTAGTCGCCAAGCTGATGGCGGCCGACGGTTCCGAGGTGCCCGACCAGGCAGGCTTCGACCGGGTGATCGGCGGCCTGATCCGCAGCGCGGTCCGCGGCGCGGCCCGGTCTGCGCGTACGGGGACAATGGTGGCCCTGCTGTGGGACACCGGGCTGATCGACGCGGCGATCCGGCTCGAGGAGATGTGGAACGAGCTCAGCAGACGGCACGCGTTCTCGCTGTTCTGCGGCTATTCGGCTGGTTCGGCCGCCGCCGAGGGCCAGTGCGACGCGTTCGCCGAGGTACGCCCGCGCCTGCACCAGGAGATCGTCGTCTCCCATACCACCGCCGGGTCCGGCGCGATGCGGACCTTCGCCTTCGGCGCCGAGGCGCCCGCGGAGGCCCGGCACTTCGCGGTCGCCGCGCTTGACCGGTGGGGCGCCGGTGACCTATGGGACGACGTGGCGCTCGTCGTGACCGAGCTGGCCGCGAACGCGATCGTGCACGCGCACTCGGGCTTCACCGTCACGCTGTCCGCGCCCGGGGACGCGATCCGGATCTCGGTCCGCGACTCGCTGCTCGCTGCCGCTCGGCGTGACCGAGGCGCTGCCGACGGCGCAGATGCACGGCCTGGGCGCGGTGAACGCGCTGGCGAGCCGGTGGGGCGTCGACTCGCTCGGGCCCGCGGGCAAGGCCATCTGGGTCGAGCTGCGCCGCTAGTCGTCGGGAGGTGCGTGTGCCGGGTCGCGACGAGCCGCTGGCAGACCAGGAGCCCCTCGGCGGGGAGGCGGCCTGCTGGGCGCACCTGGTGTGCCCGGAGTGCGGGGCTATCGAAAGCGAGGGACACCGTCCCGGCTGCGCTGGGCCCGCACTGGGGGGGCCGTTGCGTCGCCGGAGACGTAACTCCCCGGTCAGACGAAGGCGCCGAGGCCGGTGATGGCGCGGCCGACGATGAGCGTGTTGATCTCGCGCGTGCCCTCGTAGGAGTAGATCGCCTCCGCGTCGGCGACGAACCGGCCGACCTGGTTTTCCAGCAGGATGCCGTTGCCGCCGAGCAGTTCGCGGGCCCAGCCGACGGTCTCCCGCATCCGGACCGTGCAGAACGCCTTGGCCAGGGCCGAGTGATGATCCTTGGCCTGGCCCTGGTCCTGCAGCTGGGACAGCCGCACGCACAGGCAGGCCGACGCGGTGACGTTGGACAGCATGCGCACCAGCAGGTCCTGGACCAGCTGGAAGCCGGCGATCGGGCGGCCGAACTGCTCGCGCTGCTCGGCGTAGGCGAGCGCGTGCTCGTAGGCGCCGCGGGCGCAGCCGGTCGCCTGCCAGGCCACGCCGGCCCTGGTCAGGCGGAGCACCTTGGCGGTATCGCGGAACGAGTCGGCCTGCTGCAGCCGGTTGTCCTCGAGCACGCGGACGTTGTCCAGGGTGATCTCCGCGTTCTGGACGACCCGGAGGGCGATCTTGTCGTGCATCTTGACCGGCGTGAAGCCCTCGGTCCCGGCCTCGACGACGAACCCCTTGACCTGGTTGTCGGCCACGTCGCGGGCCCAGACGATCGACCAAGTCGGCGAAGGTCGCGTTGCCGATCCACTTCTTCTGCGCCGTTGAGCACCCAGACGTCACCGTCGCGCCGCGCGGTGGTGGTGAGGCCGCCGGCCGACGCCCGACCCGACGTCGGGCTCGGTCAGCGCGAACGCGCCGATCTGCTCCATCCGGGCCATCGGCGGTAGCCAGCGCTGCTTCTGCTCATCTGACCCGCACAGGTAAATCGAGCCCATCGCCAGGCCACCGTGCACGCCCATGAACGTGGCGATCGAGGAGTCGACCCGCGCCAGCTCCAGCGCGATCATGCCGTCGAGCAGGCTGCTGCCGCCCGGGCAGCCGTAGCCCTCGCAGGCCAGCCCGGCGATGCCGAGCCCGGCCAGACCTGGCACCAGGTCGTCCGGGAACTCCTCCCTGATCCAGTAGTGATTGATGACCGGCGCGACGGACTTCTCCATGAAGTCGCGCACCCGGAGCACGAGGTCCCGGCTGTCTTCTGGCAGCTGCCGCTCGAGCAGGTAGAAGTCTCCGTCGGTGATGGCGGTCCGTGTCATGCCGTTTCTCCCCTCAGTCGTCGTCGAGCACGCTGGGGACTCTAGCGGTCATGTACATAGGTTCCCGGCGCGGTGCCCTGCATCGGAGAGCCCTCCGCGCCGAGCGTGCGCGGGCTCTTGCGGCGGTCGCCGCTGCGTTCGGCCAGCCAGGAGGAGTAATCGTTGACCAGGTGCCTTTATGCGTCTGTGCGGTTGCGAGGAACTCGTCCGGGTCCGGCGGGTTGGTCGGCGCGGTGCTGGAAACTCGCCTTGGGGTTGCCCGGCGGGTTGACAATGGCGGCGATGTGGCCGCTGGTGGACAGCACGAACCTGACCGGGCCGCCAAGCAGCTGGGTGGTCCGATAGCACGACTGCCAGGGGCAGATGTGGTCGGCGGTGCCGGCCACCACGTAGGCGTCCGCGTCGACCCCGGCCAGGTCGACCGGCGAGCCGAGCATGGTCGCCGCATCGGGCCTGGTCAGCGCGTTGGTCAGGCCGAGCTTGATGAAATCGCGGTGCAGCGCGGCGGGCAGCCGGGTCGTGTCGGCGTTCCAGGCGAGGATGTCGAACGCCGGCGGGCGGCGGCCCACCAGGTAGTTGTTGACCCAGTAGTTCCAGATCAGGTCGTCGGGGCGCAGCCACGCGAAGACCTGGCGAGCGACCGCCCGTCCAGGTAGCCCTTGGCGCGCGAGGCCGCCATGGCAGCCGCTGCCGTATTCTCGTCGATGATCGCTTGGGTGGTCCCCGCCCGCTCCTGGTCGAGCACCGTCACGCCGAGGCAAGATGCTGGCAAGCTCGTTTAGCTGGCCGGTAACCGCCAGGTGGGCGGCGACCATCGAGGTGACGATGCCGCCCGAGCACAGCGCGCAGACGCTCGCCTTGGCGGCGTTTGTGATTGCTGTGGTGGCGTTGAGGGCGGCCGCGATGGCCTCGCCGTAGGTGTCGAGGTCCCAGTCGCGGTGCCGGGCGTCGGGGTTGCGCCAGGAGACCGACGAACACCTGGTGGCCCTGCGCGACGAGGTATTCGACCATGCTGCGGCCGGGGGCCAGGTCGGTGATGTAGTACTTGTTGATCATCGGCGGCACGATCAGCAGCGGGTAGTCGTAGACCGGTCTGCGTCGTCGGCTGGTACTGGATGAGCTCGAACCTGCTCGGTGCGGTGCACGACCGCGCCGGGCGTGATCGCCCAGGTCCCTGCCCACCTCGAACGCGCCCGGCGGCACCATCGAGGGCACCCGCGGCGGCGCGGCCAGGTCGGACACCAGCGCCCGTATCCCGCGCAGCGCGCTGCCCGCCGCGGCTGTCGGCTCCCCAGGGCCTTCCAGCCTCCCGGGTTGAGCAGCAGCGGGCTGTTGCTCGGCGCGGCGGCGGCGATGAGGTTGGTCAGCACGAACCGCAGCCGCGTGTCGTCCCGCCAGTCGAGTTCCGGCGCCGTCGAGCAGCGCCTGCCGCCGAATGGCCCGCCGCCAGGTAGGCCTGGACGGTCCGTTTGAGCAGCGGATTGCTCGTCCAGGCCGGGTCGGCGAACCGGCGGTCCTTTTTGCTCGGTGCTTGCGCCGACCTTCCTGCCGTTATAAGGGTCAGCTCGGTTGCGAGCGCCGCCGCCTGGCCGCCGACCAGGCGGGCCCGGCGGGCTAGCCCGGCGGCCAGCCGCAGCAGCGAGCCGTCCGGCCGGAGCTGCCGCAGCACCCCGAACGCCGCGCCGGTGAGCAGGAAGTCCAGCGCGCCGGCATTGGGCACCTGGGTTCTTCCCGCCCTCCGGTCGGTGCGGTCACCCTTCGTCCTCGGGCGACTGCACCTCGCGGCGCAGGATCTTCCCGGTCGGGCCCTTGGTAGTGCGTCCACCAGCCAGATCTTGCGCGGGTACTTGTAGCCGCGACCCGGTCCCTGCTAACGCGCGCAGTTCTCCGGTGCGGCGGGCGCCCCGCCGGAGCGCGACCGCGGCGGCGGCCTCCTCGCCGACGGGTGCGGCACGCCGATCACCGCGCCTCGGCGACCGCCGGGTGCTCGTGGAGGCCCTCCTCGATCTCCCGCGGGAGACGTTGTAGCCGCCGCGGTCGATCATGTCCTTCTTCGGTCCACGATGAAGAGAGCCGTCCTGGTCCGCCGGGCCAGTCGCCGTGCAGAACCAGCCGCCCCTGATCGCCCCCGCGGTGGCCTCGGGCCGCCCCAGTACCCCTTCATCACGTTGTGCCCGCGGATGGCGATCTCGCCGATCGCGTCCTTTCCTGAGACGGTGTTCCATTCGTCGTCGATGAGGCGCATCTCGACGCCCTGGATCGGGGTGCCGATCGAGCCGGGCTTGCGTTCTTTGTCCGGGTGGTTGAACGAGGCGACGGGCGAGGTCTCGGACAGGCCGTAACCCTCGAGGATGATGCAGCCGAACTTCTGCTCGAAGCCGCGCATGACCTCCACCGGCATCGCGGCGCCGCCGGAGGGCGCACGCTCGCAGCGTTTTTGTCTTGTCCGGGTCTGCCTCAGGTAGATGCAGCATCGCGGCGTACATCGTCGGGACGCC